>NC_011662.2:0-4496212 GCF_000021765.1 Thauera aminoaromatica
TTTGCCCGAGCCTGTGGATAAGTCTGCCTCCGCAGTTTAGAATGCTGTCTTTCGACGCCACGCTCCCATGCGCTGCTGCGCGGGGCGAGGCGCGCACAGTGCGCCGCTCGAGTGCACCGTCGGTACCACTCCCCGACTCGTACAGCAACCCGGCCGCGCCCCCAGGCGCCGCGCATCAGGAATCCCGCTGCAGCCTGACCCGCCGCACGCTTTCCCGCCATCCTGCCCGACGACATCCAAGCCCCCGCCGTGACTCAAGATTTCTGGACCTTCTGCCTGTCGCGCCTTGAACAGGAGCTGCCCCAGCAGCAGTTCAACACCTGGATCAAGACCCTGCGGGCCGAACCCGGCGAGGGTGGCTGGGCGCTCATCGCGCCCAACCGCTTCGTGCTGCAATGGGTGCGCGAGCGCTACCTGCGCCGCGTCGAGGAACTCGGCGAAGAGTTCGCCGGCGCCCCGCTCGCCATCGAGTTGCAGCTGCCACCGGCCGGCGCCGCACGCCCGGCGCGCGCCGCAGCCACGGCGGATGTCGCTCCGGCGCGCGCGAGCGCGCCGAGGTCGACGATCGAGGCCACGCCCGCCCAGGCGGTCGAAACCGCCGAAACAGCGCCTGCAGTCCTCGATACGGTGGACGCCGCCGAGCCGGCGGAGCCGCCCGTGCGCCCCCGGCGTGCCGCAGCACCCCGCTCCCACAGCAGCGAACCGAGTTCCGGCCTCGACCTCGCCTACGAGAAGACCCGACTCAACCCCGACTTCACCTTCGACACCCTGGTCACCGGCCGCGCCAACGACCTCGCCCGCGCCGCCGCCATGCAGGTGGCGCAGAACCCGGGCACGTCCTACAACCCGCTGTTCGTCTACGGCGGCGTCGGCCTGGGCAAGACCCACCTGGTGCACGCCATCGGCAACGCGGTGTTCCGTCACAACCCGCGCGCGGTCATCCGCTACGTGCACGTCGAGGACTACTACGCCGACGTGGTGCGCGCCTATCAGCAGAAGAGCTTCGACGCCTTCAAGCGCTACTACCGCTCGCTCGACATGCTGATCATCGACGACATCCAGTTCTTCAATAACAAGAACCGCACCCAGGAAGAGTTCTTCCACGCCTTCAACGCGCTCACCGAGGCGCGCAAGCAGATCGTCATCACCTGCGACACCTACCCCAAGGACATCCAGGGCCTGGAAGACCGCCTCATCTCGCGCTTCGACTGGGGCCTCACCGTGCAGATCGAGCCGCCCGAGCTCGAGATGCGCGTCGCCATCCTCAAGAAGAAGGCTGAGGCGCTGCGCGTGCTGGTCGACGACGATGTCGCCTTCCTGATCGCCAAGAACCTGCGCTCGAACGTGCGCGAGCTCGAGGGCGCACTCAACAAGGTCGTCGCCTACGCACGCTTCCACGGCCGCCAGATCGGCCTCGAAGTCGCCAAGGAGGCGCTCAAGGACCTGCTGCACGCGCACAACCGCCAGCTGTCGATCGAGCACATCCAGAAGACCGTCGCCGACTACTACAAGATCAAGATCGCCGACATGCACTCCAAGAAGCGCACGCGCGTGATCGCACGCCCGCGCCAGGTGGCGATGTGGCTGGCCAAGGAGCTCACGCCGATGTCGCTGCCGGCGATCGGCGAGGCCTTCGGCGGCCGCGACCACACCACCGTGCTGCACGCCTGCCGCACCATCACCGAGCTGCGCCTCGGCGACGCCCAGCTCAACCACGACGTCCACGTGCTCACCCAGGTCCTGCGCGGCTGAGCCGGCTGAGCGCCCATCCATCGAACACTCCCGATCAACCCATCGACCCGATCTGACGCCATGCTCCTGCTCACCACCACCCGCGATGCGCTCCTGGCCCCGCTGCAGTCGGTCGCCGGCATCGTCGAGAAGCGCCACACCCTGCCCATCCTGTCGAACGTGCTGATCGAGAAGCACGCCGACCAGCTCACCATGCTGGCCACCGACATCGAGATCCAGATCCGCACCACCACCGGCGGCCACATCGGTGGCGAGGACGCCTCGATCACCGTCGGCGCGCGCAAGCTGCAGGACATCCTGCGCGCCCTGCCCGACTCCGCCGAGATCTCGCTGACGCTCGACGACAAGCGCCTCACCGTCAAGGCCGGACGCAGCCGCTTCCAGCTACAGACCCTGCCCGCCGCCGACTACCCGCGCCTGAACCCGCCCACCGATGCCGCTGCGCACCTGAGCATCGGCCAGCGCACCTTCAAGCGCCAGCTCGCCCAGGTGGCCTACGCGATGGCGCAGCAGGACATCCGCTACTACCTCAACGGCCTGCTGCTGATCGCCGACGGCGGCGAGCTGCGCATGGTCGCTACCGACGGCCACCGCCTCGCCTACGCCGCGTCCGACCTCGAGGCGCCCATCGCCACCCGTACCGAAGCCATCCTGCCGCGCAAGACCGTGCTCGAGCTTGCCCGCCAGCTCGCCGACAGCGACGACCCGCTCGAGATCCTGCTCGCCGGCAACCAGGCCGTGTTCCGCTTCGGCCCGATCGAGCTCGTCACCAAGCTCATCGACGGCAAGTTCCCCGACTACGAGCGCGTGATCCCGACCGCGCATCCCAAGCTGATCCACTTCGCCCGCCAGCCGCTGCTGTCCGCGCTGCAGCGCGCCGCCATCCTCACCAACGAGAAGTTCCGCGGCGTGCGCATGGTGCTCGAGGACGGCGTGCTGCGCATCGCATCGACCAACGCCGAGCAGGAAGAGGCCATGGACGAGCTCGAGATCGACTACCAGGGCGACAAGCTCGACATCGGCTTCAACGTCACCTACCTGCTCGACGTGCTCAACAACCTGAGCTCCGAGACGGTCGACTGGCGCTTCAACGACGGCAACTCCAGCGCCCTGATCACCCTGCCCGGCAACGACAAGTTCAAGTACGTCGTGATGCCGATGCGCATCTGAGTAGCCGCCGCACCGCAGCACCCGTTCTTTACGAATCACCGAGATGACCATGTCCGAACCGCAAGACCAGCCCACCGCATCCGCCAAGGCGCACGAAGACTACGACGAAACCAGCATCCAGCAGCTCGAAGGACTGGAAGCGGTGCGCAAGCGCCCCGGCATGTACATCGGCGACACCTCCGACGGCACCGGCCTGCACCACATGGTCTTCGAGGTCGTGGACAACTCCATCGACGAGGCCCTGGCCGGTCACTGCGACGACATCGTCATCACCATCCA
The DNA here is from genome assembly GCF_000021765.1 of Thauera aminoaromatica. Taxonomy (NCBI): domain Bacteria; kingdom Pseudomonadati; phylum Pseudomonadota; class Betaproteobacteria; order Rhodocyclales; family Zoogloeaceae; genus Thauera; species Thauera aminoaromatica. Next base: position 3,202 of record NC_011662.2, read on the forward strand.
CGCCGACAACTCGATCTCGGTCACCGACAACGGCCGCGGCATCCCGGTCGGCGTCAAGATGGACGACAAGCACGAGCCCAAGCGCAGCGCCGCCGAGATCGTCATGTGCGTGCTGCACGCCGGCGGCAAGTTCAACCAGAACAGCTACAAGGTCTCCGGCGGCCTGCACGGCGTGGGCGTGTCCTGCGTGAATGCGCTGTCCAAGTGGATGAACGTCACCGTCGCCCGCGACGGCAAGCGCCACCTGCTCGAGTTCGAGCGCGGCAAGCCGCAGAACCGCGTCATCGAGGTCGTGGATGGCGTCGAGGTCAGCCCGGCGCGCGTCATCGGCGAGACCACCAAGCGCGGCACCAAGGTGCATTACCTGGCCGACGAGGAGATCTTCGGCACCATCGAGTACCACTACGACATCCTCGCCAAGCGCCTGCGCGAGCTCTCCTTCCTCAACAACGGCGTCAAGATCCGCCTCATCGACCAGCGCACCGGCAAGGAGGAAGACTTCGCCTTCGCCGGCGGCGTCAAGGGCTTCGTCGAGTACATCAACCGCGCAAAGACGGTGCTGCACCCCAACGTCTTCTACGCCACCGGCACCACCCGCATCCCCACCGGTCACGGCCACGACGCCGAGCTCGCGGTCGAGGTCGCCATGCAGTGGAACGACAGCTACCAGGAACAGGTGCTGTGCTACACCAACAACATCCCGCAGGCCGACGGCGGCACCCACCTCACCGGCCTGCGCGCGGCGATGACGCGGGTGATAAACAAGTACATCGAAGAAAACGAGATCGCCAAGAAGGCCAAGGTCGACATCACCGGTGACGACATGCGCGAAGGCCTGGCCTGCGTGCTCTCGGTCAAGATGCCCGACCCCAAGTTCGCCAGCCAGACCAAGATGAAGCTGGTGTCGTCCGAGGCCCGCCCGGCGGTGGAAGAAGTCGTCGCCAGCAAGCTCGGCGACTTCCTGCTCGAGAACCCGATCGACGCCAAGACCATCTGCAACAAGATCGTCGAAGCCGCCCGTGCCCGCGACGCCGCCCGCAAGGCGCGCGAGATGACGCGCCGCAAGGGCGTGCTCGACGGCGTCGGCCTGCCCGGCAAGCTCGCCGACTGCCAGGAAAAGGACCCCGCGCTGTGCGAGCTCTACCTCGTCGAGGGCGACTCCGCAGGCGGCTCCGCCAAGCAGGGCCGCGACCGCAAGTTCCAGGCGATCCTGCCGCTCAAGGGCAAGATCCTCAACGTCGAGAAGGCGCGCTTCGACAAGCTGCTGCAGAGCCAGGAGATCGCCACCCTCATCACCGCGCTCGGCACCAGCATCGGCAAGGACGACTACAAGCCCGAGAAGCTGCGCTACCACCGCATCATCCTGATGACCGACGCCGACGTCGACGGCGCCCACATCCGCACCCTGCTGCTCACCTTCTTCTACCGCCAGATGCCCGAGCTGGTCGAGCGCGGCCACATCTACATCGCCCAGCCGCCGCTGTACAAGATCAAGCACGGCAAGAGCGAGATGTACATCAAGGACGACAGCGAGCTCTCCAACCACCTGCTGCGCCTCGCCCTCGACGGCGCCGTGCTGGTGCCGCGCGAAGGCGCCGATCCGATCAGCGAAGAGGCCCTCGGCGGCCTGGCGCGCACCTACCTGCTCGCCGAAGCCGTCACCCGGCGCCTGGCCAGCTACATCGACCCCGAAGTGCTGCAGGTGATGCTGGCGCACGACATCGAAGTCAGCCTCGACGACGAAGCCGCCGCCCGCGCCTCGGCCGAGCGCATCCAGCCCCACCTGCCCGAAGGCCTGCAGATCTACGCCGAATACCACGACGAAGCCGAGGGCTGGCGCCTCACCATCGAGCGCCTGCACCACGGCAACCGCAAGTTCGGCTGGGTCGAGCACGACTTCCTCGTCTCCGGCGACTACCGCGCCATCCGCAACGCCGCCGAAGCCATCTCCGGCCTCATCGGCCCCGGCGCCGAGATCCGCCGCGGCGAAAAGCGCCAGACCGTCTCCCGCTTCGCCGACGCCATCAAGTGGATGCTCGCCGACGTCGAACGCGGCATCACCAAGCAGCGCTACAAGGGTCTGGGCGAGATGAACCCCGAGCAGCTGTGGGAGACCACCATGGACCCCGCGGTGCGCAGGCTGCTGCGCGTGCAGATCGACGACGCGATCGCGGCGGACGAGATCTTCACCACGCTGATGGGCGACAACGTCGAGCCGCGCAGGGCGTTCATCGAGGGCAACGCGCTGTATGCGCAGAACATCGATGTGTGACACCTGTGTAGCAGCGACCATAAACTGGCAAATGGCTAGCCAATTATTGGCAGACGGCCAGGAAGGGCGGGCGAATCCGGCAGGGTTCCCCGCCCTTTTCCTTTACCTGATGCCGACGGGAAGGCTTGCCCTGACTGGGCTCCCGAGCGTGCCCGCGACCGCCTCGATGACATGCACGTGCCCCGCGAACGCTACAATCCGGCTGTCTGCTACCACCACTGATCACTCCTGAGAAATGTCCCTCGACCTCAACCAGCTTGAAACCCGCCTGTGGGCGGCAGCAGACCAACTCTGGGCCAACACCGGCCTGAAGCCCTCGGAGTTCTCCAACCCGGTCCTCGGCCTGATCTTCCTGCGCTACGCCGAGAAGCGGTTCCATGAGGCCGAGGCCAAGCTGATCGAGAGCGGGCTGGGTGTGTCCGAGATCGAGAAGTTCGACTATCAGGCCGAAGGGGCGCTGTACCTGCCCGACAACGCCCACTTCTCCTACCTACTCGACCTCGCCGAAGGTCAGGATCTGGGCAAGGCGGTCAACGAGGCGATGGCGGCGGTCGAGGCCGAGAACGAGGAGCTGAAGGGCGTTCTGCCGCGCTCCTACGGAAGGCTCCCCAATACCGTCCTGGTCGAGCTGCTGCGGGTGCTGAACGGGCTGGGTGAAGTCGAGGGCGATGCCTTCGGCAAGATCTACGAATACTTCCTCGGCAAGTTCGCCCTGGCGGAAGGCCAGAAGGGCGGCGTGTTCTACACCCCGACCAGTATCGTCAAACTGATCGTCGAGATCATCGAGCCCTTCCACGGCAAGATCTTCGACCCCGCGTGTGGCTCGGGCGGCATGTTCGTGCAGAGCGCCCAGTTCGTCAGCCGCCACCAGAAGCGGGCTGCCGAGGAGCTGACCGTGTACGGCACCGAGAAGGCGAACGACACCGTCAAGCTCGCCAAGATGAACCTCGCGGTGCATGGCCTCTCGGGCGACATCCGCGAATCGAACACCTACTACGAAGACCCGCACAAGGCCGTCGTCGGCAACACCGGCAAGTTCGACTTCGTGATGGCGAACCCGCCGTTCAACGTCTCGGGCGTGGACAAGGAACGGGTCAAGGACGACCCCCGCTTCCCCTTCGGGATCCCGACCACCGACAACGCCAACTACCTCTGGATCCAGCACTTCTACACCGCGCTGAACGAGCGCGGCCGTGCCGGTTTCGTCATGGCCAACTCGGCGGGTGATGCGCGGGGCACCGAGCTGGAGATCCGCAAGAAGCTGATTCAGACCGGCGGCGTGGATGTGATCGTCTCGGTTGGCTCCAACTTCTTCTACACCGTCACCCTGCCGTGCACGCTGTGGTTCTTCGACAGGGCAAAGGCCAAGGGCGAGCGCAAGGATGAGGTGCTGTTCATCGATGCGCGCGGCACCTACCGGCAGGTCAGCCGGGCGATCCGCGACTTCCTGCCCGAGCAGATCGAGTTTCTGGCCAACATCGTGCGGCTATGGCGCGGCGAGGCGGTGGAGATCGAGGCGGGAAGCCAGGAGATGCTCCGGCAGCAGTTTCCGGAGGGAGGCTATCGGGACATCGCCGGGGTGTGCAAGGTGGCGACGCTGGCGGAGATCGAGGCGCAGGGGTGGAGCCTGAATCCGGGGCGGTATGTGGGGGTGGCTGATCGAGGCGCTGATGACTTCGACTTTGCGGAAAAATTCGAGGCTCTTGCTGAGGAGCTTGAGCGGCTGAATGGCGAGGCAGATCAGCTTCAAGAGCAAATCAGTAGCCAAGCAGTGGCTTTACTCTCTTGAGGGCGTGCATGAACGAGTTTTTCGATGTAACCCTTGGCGAGGTCGTCGATTTTTTCAATGGCAAGGCCATCAAGCCGGGTCAGGACGGAGAGTATCCAGCGTATGGCTCGAATGGGCTGATCGGAGGCGCACCGGACTGGAAGTATGAAAACTCCATCATCATCGGGCGCGTGGGGGCGTACTGCGGTTCGGTTGCATACTGCAAGAGTCGGTTCTGGGCTTCTGATAACACGATCGTGGCAAGGCCCAAGAGCGGGGATGTCGGGTATTTCTACTATCTCCTGAAAGCACTGGAACTCAACCGTTATGCCGGAGGTGCGGCGCAGCCACTTGTCACACAAACGGTTCTAAAAGGTGTTCCTGCAAGAGTTCCTGACATCCCAACCCAGCGCCGCATTGCCTCCATCCTGTCCGCCTACGACGACCTGATCGAAAACAACACGCGACGGATCGCCATCCTTGAGGAAATGGCCCGGAGAATCTACGAGGAGTGGTTCGTCCGCTTCCGTTTTCCGGGGCATGAACAGGTGAAGATGGTGGAGTCTGAGCTGGGGTTGATCCCGGAGGGGTGGAAGGCGACGAATATCGGAGAGGTTGCCGAGAATCACGATAGAAAGCGCAAACCTTTATCGAAGATGCAGCGGGAGAAGTTCAAGGGGCCATATCCGTACTATGGCGCTGCAAAAATCTTTGACTACGTTGAGGATTACATTTTTGATGGGCGATTCGTCCTCATGGCAGAAGACGGTAGCGTCATCACCCCCGATGGATTTCCCGTTCTTCAGTTGGCCAATGGGAGATTCTGGGCGAATAACCATACGCACATTTTGCGCGGAACGCCGGATGCATCGACTGAGTTTATTTACCTCAGACTGTCTTCGCAAAAGGTAAGTGGCTACATAACCGGAGCTGCACAGCCGAAGATCACACAGGCAAACATGAATCGAATACCGGTTTGTCTGCCGCCGCGAGACTTGATGGCGCGATTTACGGAATTGGTGGGGCCGAAGTTCGATCTCATCGACTGCTTGGAAAGGAAACACACCAATCTCAGAGCTACCCGAGACCTCCTGCTCCCCAAGCTGATCTCCGGCGAACTCGACGTTTCCACCCTGCCCGAACCTGAGGAGGCCATCGCGGCATGACCACCGTTCTCACCGCCAAGGAAGTGACTGCCGGTTACGGCGAACTCGTTCTCGTCGAGTTGCCCGCGATGGACTGTTTTGCTTCCCTGGGGTGGGAGGTCGCCAACCTCTACGACGAAACCTTCGGCGTCGACGGCACGGAAGGGCGCAAGTCCTCCGCCGAGGTCATCCTGGTGCCGCGCTTGCGGCGGGCGCTGGAGCGCATCAATCCCGGCTACCCAGCCACCGCCTACGAGCAGGCCATCGAGCAGCTCACCGAGGACCGCTCCAAGCAGATCCCGGTGAACGCCAACCAGGCTTTCTACACGCTGCTGCGCGACCGGGTGAAGGTGGAAATCACCGACGACGAGGGCAACCCGCAGACGGTCGAGCTGTTGGTCATTGACTGGAACGACCCGGACAACAACGACTTCTTCCTCGCCCAGCAGATGTGGGTGTCGGGCGAGATGTACAAGCGCCGCTGCGACCTGCTCGGCTTCGTCAATGGCATCCCGCTGGTCTTCGTCGAGCTGAAGGGGCCGCATGTGCCGCTGAAGTCGGCCTATGACGACAACCTGAAGGACTACAAGGGCCAGAGCGTCCCGCAACTGTTCCACCCCAACGCCTTCATCATCCTGTCGAACGGCTCGCAGACCCGCGTCGGCACGCTGACCAGTCCGTGGGAACACTTCTTCGAGTGGCGGCGGATCGATGACGAGACCGAGGCGGGCTCGACCTCGCTGGAGACCGCGATCCGGGGGCTGTGCGACAAGCGGCGGCTGCTCGACCTCGTCGAGAACTTCACCGTGTTCGAGACGGCGCGAGGCGGGCTGATCAAGAAGGTGGCCAAGAACCACCAGTACCTCGGGGTGAACAAGGCCATCGCGCAGATGGTGAAGCTGCGGGAGTCCGGCGACCGCGAGGCGGCGAAGAAGCTCGGCGTCTTCTGGCACACGCAGGGCAGCGGCAAGAGCCTGTCGATGGTGTTCTTCACTCAGAAGGTGCTGAGGAAGCTCCCCGGCAAGTGGACCTTCGTGATGGTCACCGACCGGGCTGAACTCGACGACCAGATCTACAAGACCTTCACCGCCACCGGGGCGATCACCGGGGCCGAGGTGCAGGCCAGCAGCGCCGAGAACCTCAAGCAACTGCTGCGCGAGGACCACCGCTACGTCTTCAGCCTGATCCAGAAATTCCGCACGGAGAAGGGCGAGGCCTACCCGAGGATTTCTGAGCGGGACGACATCATCGTCATCACCGACGAGGCGCACCGCAGCCAGTACGACGTGTTCGCGCTGAACATGCGTAACGCCCTGCCCAATGCCGCCTTCCTCGGCTTCACCGGCACCCCGCTGATCGCAGGCGAAGAAGAGCGCACCCGCGAGGTGTTCGGCGATTACGTGTCGGTGTACGACTTCGCCCGCTCCATCGAGGACGGGGCGACGGTGCCCCTGTACTACGAGAATCGCACCCCCGAGCTGCAGATCATCAACGACAACCTGAACCGCGACATCGAGCGCCTGCTGGAAGAGGCGGAGCTCTACGAGGAGCAGGAGAAGAAGCTGGAGCGGGAGTTCGCCCGCGAATACCACCTGATCACCCGCGACGACCGCCTGGAGACCATCGCCGCCGATCTGGTGAAGCACTTCCTCGGTCGCGGCTACCGGGGCAAGGCCATGATGGTCTGCATCGACAAGGCCACGGCGGTGCGGATGTACGACAAGGTCCAGACGCACTGGAAGAAGCATCTGGCCGACCTGGAAGCGCAACTGAAGACCGCCAGCGGGGATGCGAAGGAGACGCTCGCCGACAAGATCATGGTCATGCGGACCACCGACATGGCCGTGGTGGTGTCGCAGTCGCAGAACGAGATCGAGGAGCTGAAGGAAAAGGGCCTCGACATCGTCCCGCACCGCCAGCGCATGGTCGGCGAGAACCTCGACGAGCAGTTCAAGGATCCCGATGGCCAACTGCGGCTGGTCTTCGTCTGCGCGATGTGGATCACCGGCTTCGACGTGCCGACCTGCTCCACGCTCTACCTCGACAAACCGATGCGCAACCACACCCTGATGCAGACCATCGCCAGGGCGAACCGCGTCGCACCGGGCAAGACCGCCGGCCTCATCGTCGATTACGTGGGCATCTTCCGTAACCTCCAGGACGCCCTGCGCATCTACGCCAAGCCCAACCAGCCGGGGCAACTGCCGATCAAGGACAAGGCGGCGCTGGTCGAGCAACTGGAAGGGCTGCTGCGGGACGCGCAATCGTTCTGCACGGGCCTCGGGATCGACCTGAAGGGGATCGTGAACACCCCGCCCGCGCAGCGCCTGGAAGCCCTCCAGAAGGCCATGGACGTGATCCTCGAAGCCGGCGAGGACAAGACCAAGGCCTACCTGCTGCTCGCCGGTCAGGTCGCCCGGACCTTCAAGGCCATCCTCCCCGACGCGGAAGCCAACGCCCATGCGCCGACCTCGGTGCTGGTCGCCTATCTCGGGGCGATGATCAAGGCGCTGCGTCCGCCACCCGACATCTCCGGGGTGATGAACGACCTGGATGCGCTGCTCGACGACTCCATCGCCACCGAGGGCTATCGCATCGGGGCGCGACCGGAAGCCGAGGCCCTGATCGACCTGTCGCAGATCGACTTCGCCGCCCTCCAGAAGAAGTTCGAGGAAGGCAAGAAGGCCACCGAGACCGAGAAGCTGAAGGGCCAGATCGAGAAGAAGCTCGACACGATGGTCCGCGAGAACAAGGGCCGGATCGACTTCCTGGAGAAGTTCCAGAGGCTGATCGAGTCCTACAACTCATCCAGTCACAACCTGGAGGCCTTCTTCAAGGAGCTGATGCACTTCGCCCAGAACCTCACCCAGGAGGAACAGCGGGCCACCCGCGAGAACCTGAGCGAGGAAGAGCTGGCCATCTTCGATCTCCTGACACAACCCGAGCCCGAGCTGACCGAGAAGGAAAAGAACGAGGTGAAGAAGGTGGCGAAGGACATGCTCGCCAAACTGAAGGCCGAGAAGCTGGTGCTGGACTGGAAGCTGAAGACCCAGACCAAGGCGGATGTCGAGCGGACGATCCGGGACTTTTACATCAGGCTGCCCGGGGCTTACACGCCGGAGCTGAAAAAAGATAAACGAGCCAAGACGTACGCCCACATCTTCGAGAACTATTTCGGGGCAGGGCAGAGCGTGTATCAGGATATTGGTGTTGCGGCGCATTAGTACCCATCTATGCTTCAGCGTTCTTCAACGGCAAACACTAGCCCGAAGAGGTCGATCTGCACGCTAATCACTTCGGTCGCGAACGCACCCCTAATAGGCCAATCAGAGAAGAATGATCCGGTTGGTCAGTTTCAGCGATTTTCCAACCTGACCAGACGACCGAAAGGGGCATCGTCAGCAGAATAATCCCGGGATTTACGCCGCGCGCCATAGGCATCGAACGATACGAGACAGGTAACTTCGAATGCGCGCAGTCATGCCATAAACATCTACAGAATCTAGAAATCAAGCTAGCTCATGATTACTACACCAACCCAAACTCTCCTTCAGGCATATGCGAGCCTCGTTTTACATGACGCGAACGAGGCAGCAACGCGTCTAAGAGTCATTGACAGAGTGTTGCGTGAGATTCTCGGTTGGCTCGACGAAGACATCTCACCCGAAGAGCATGTTACGGAGGATGGTTTAACCACTTACGCTGACTATATTCTGCGGACTGCGAATACAGCAATCGTGGTCGAAGCAAAGAAGGCAGGTGCCGCGTTTGCGGCACACGCAGGAAATCGACGCGTAAAGCTCTCTAACGCATTTCTTCAAAGCGAACTCGGAACAGCAATAGTTCAAGCACGAGATTACGCTCGCAAGTTGTCGATTGATTTCGCAGTCGCGACTAACGGCTCAACTTGGGCGATCTTCCCAGCGCAACGGCACGACCAAGTCAAATTTCATGAATCCACAGCGCTCGTTTTCTGGTCACTCGATGACGCACTGAACGAAAGTTATCAAGAGTTCTTCGATCTCTTGAGCCGAGACTCAGTCATTTCTGGCAGCCTGGAAACAAACCTTCTTGGACGAACCGAGAATCAGGTAGAGAACAGAAAACTTGGTAGCTTTTTCTCAACAAACGCTCGCCAAACTCTGAGCAACCCTGTTTTCCCTCTTATCGAAAACGAGGTAATGACATCGTTCTCAGACTCAATCGTTGATCTGAACGATGAGTCGTTCGAGCGCTGCTATGTGGCTACTCCAGAGTCTATCAAATTCGACCATAAGATTCGCATGCATGTCGGTCGGCGTCAGCAGCTCGTGAGCGGCACCGTGCTTCGGCCCATGAAATCTAGCGACGCTGAACAATTATTCGCAAAGATCCAGCAATCGTCTAGCGCAAGTAGAAAGCCACTCGCGATTCTCTTGCTTGGCACCGTTGGGGCAGGAAAAACGACGTTTCTTCACTACATGCGGAAGGTGCGTCTTAAGGAAGTGTTCACGCAAGATGCGGCACGCCCCTATCCTCACTGGTTGCATCTAGACTTTCTTACCAATTCACCTAACATAACAGCCACCGACTTCATATATAGCTCGCTACGAGAATATATCAATCAAGACCCATTCTTGCAGGACTGGGATAAGTGCATAAAAAACGCATACGCGGATGAGATAAAGGCGCTGCGCTCAGGGCCATTGGCGGCAATGTCCGGATCGCAGGAGAAAGTTAACGAGCGTATAGCGGATAAGATATTTTCGGACTATCAGTCTATACGACCTTATGTTGACCGTATTCTCAGATACGCGACGAAACATTCCGCATTCTTCCTTGCGATAGACAACGTGGATCAGATCGAAGACGAGGATATTCAATCAAAGTTATTCACTGAAGCGCTCGCAATCTCACGTAGCTTGTCGTTAAACTTAGTCTTAGCCTTGAGGCAGGGGACCTTTGCGCGGCACAGAAACTCACCGTCAATTGACGCATTTGACTTTGAAGCCGTTCAAATAGATCCGCCACGGATCGCGTCGGTCCTCTCGAAGCGATTTGCGTTAGTCAAACACCTTGCGGCGGGCAAGAGAGGAGATTTTATTGCTGAAAATGGGGCAAGAGTGCGCGTCGAAGATATCTCTCAAATTGTCGACTTATTGCAAGGTTCCGTGCTGGGAACCGAAATCGGAACACGCATCGAGGTCCTTGCGACTGATGATGTTCGACTTGCGCTAAGGATGACTCGAGAGTTTTTGGAGCGAGGCTACACAAATCCAGGCAAGGCTATCGAGTACCACCGTAGAACCGGTAAATATGTTCTCCCGCGCCACGAAGCATTTCGTGCAATCATCCTTGGCACAAGAACAGTCTATACAGAAGACTTCTCTCCAATCGGGAACCCATTTGACTCTAGAATTGGAGTCAATCAGGCTCAAATGCTGCGCCTGTATGTCTTGTCTGCAATTGTGGCATACGCGAGCGAGAACGGTTTTAGATTTATTGATGTTGCCGGCTGCCTGATTCCGTACAAATCTGGCGTCGTTAAACGGCGGTGTCGAGCGGGCGACGCCGGGGCCGTAAACGGGACGAGGGCCGCGCGCGTCGGCCCTCGTTGTCTCGGGTGGGGTTGGTCGATCAGAACGACGGATCGTCGAACGGCAGTTCGGCCTGCGTGAGGTGATCCTGGCGGTAGTGCTCGAACAGCACGCGCTCGTAATGCGCCCAGATGCGCTCGCGCAGATCGTCGAGCAGCTCGATCACGGCCCGGGCCTGCGCGGGCGTCCAGTCGGCGTCGATGAGCAGATCGAGCCCGCGCAGCAGCCCGGACGGCGGGTGGTAGGTGTTCATGCGGGACTCCTTGCGGATTTGCGTTTGCGGGCGTTGGTGGCAGCGCGCTCCTGGGCTTCCTTGTGGCGCCAGGACTGGCCCTTGAGGGCGATGATCTCGGCGTGATGGACCAGGCGGTCGATGAGCGCCACCACGCAGGCGGCGTTGGGGAACACCTCGGACCACTCGGCAAAGGACTTGTTGGTGGTGATGAGGGTGCTCTTTTTCTCGTGGCGACGGCTGATGAGCTCGAAGAGCAGATCGGCGTGGCGGTTCGAGTACGAGAGGTAGCCGACCTCGTCGATCACCAGCAGCGTGGGGCTGGCGTAGTGGCGCAGACGGCGGCGCAGCGCCGAGTCGGAGTCGAGCGCGGCGAGCTCACCCAGGAGCTGACCGGCGGTGGTGAAGAGCACGGTCTGCCCGCGCAGCACCGCCTGATGGGCGATGTTCTGCGCGATCGTGGTCTTGCCCAGCCCGGAGGGGCCGACCAGGATGGCGTTGGTGGCGGTCTCGAGGAAGGCGAGCGTCATCAGCTCGGCGACGGCGGCGGGGTCGCACTGCTCGGGCCAGCGCCAGTCGAAGTCGGCCAGCGGCTTGAAGCGGCCGATGTGCGCGCAGCGCAGCCGGCGCTCGAGCGAGCGCCGGCTGCGCTCGGTCTCCTCCCACTCGATGAGCGGGGCGATCCACGGGGCCTGGGCGCACGCGTCCCAGTGGCTCACCACGCCATGCAGTTGCAGCGCGCGGGCGCGCGCGAGCAGCGGTTCAGGCGTCGTCATGATCGTCCTCCAGCAGGCGGTCGTAGCCCGCCAAGGAATGGGCGCGTACGGTGACGTCGCGCGTCTTCAGATGCGCGGGCAGCGGCACACCCAGCGGCGGGGGCGCCTCGCGCCGGCGCTCGAGCGCCATGCGCACCGCGTTGGGGTGCGGCACGCCGCGTGCGAGCGCCTCGTCGACGGCGGCGGCCAGTTCGCTCGCGCCGTAGCGATCGAGCAGATCGGTGAGCGCGCGCGTGGTGCGCGCGAGCGGCTCACCGCGCTCGGCGGCCTGGGCGAGCAGCGCCTGACAGGCGGGCACGGCCGCCGTCAGGCGGTCGGTGGCGCGGTGGGCGCTGGCCGCGTGCTTGTGCGCGACGAGCGCCTCGAGGTGCGCGGCACACTCGATCTGCTGGCGGCGGTCGTAGCTGCGCGCATGGGTGGCGATGACGTCCTGGCCGTCGAGGATGCGCACCCGGAGCGGGTCGGCGCACACGGTGAGGGTGCGCCGCACATGGGTGTGGGGGATCGAGTAGTCGTTCAGATCGAAGCGCACGTAAGGGGTCTTGCCCGCCGACACCGCGCGCACCTCGTCGGTCGGAAACGGCGCCTCGGGCAGCGCGAGCAGGCGCTCGCGCTCCATCCCGAAGGCCTCGGTCACCGTGATCGATGGGTCGTCGGGGCAACGCCGCTCGCCGGCGGCGCCCTCGCACCAGGCCTGGGCCTGCGCGTTCAGGTCGTCCAGATCGACGAAGGGGCGCCCGGCGAAGAAGGCCTCGCGCACGTAGCGGATCGCGCGCTCGACGCGTCCCTTCTCGTTGCCGCGCGCCACCGCCACCGGGCGCGGCTCGAAGCGGTAGTGGCCGGCGAGCGCGAGCAAGCTCGGATGGAAGCGGATCGCGTTGCCGCAGCGCTCGAGGACGGCGCTCTTCAGATTGTCGTACAGGGCGATGCGCGGCACGGCGCCCCAGCGCGCGAAGGCGCCGACGTGACCGCGCAGGAAGTTCTCCATGCGCGCATCGAGGAAGAAGTGCAGGTAGAGCTGGCGCGACCACGACAGCACCATCACGAAGGCCATCAGCGGACGGCGCGCGCGCCCGATCGTCAGGTGCCCGAAGTGCCCCCAGTCGACCTGGGCCTGCTCGCCGGGCAGGGTGCGTAGCCGCAGGTAGGCCTCGGCGCTCGGGCGCGGGCGGTGGCGGGCGATCAGGTGGCGGAAGTGATCGGGGCGCCCCGGGTAACCGCGCGCGCGCACCATGTCGTAGAGCCGTGCGGCGGTGAGGCGCGGAAACTGGGCGAGCGTCTCATGGAGGAAGGGCAGATAGGGGTCGATCGCCGAGGCGCGCTGCACCGCGCCGTGCCGGGGCAGCCCGGCCTGGGTGAGCACGCGCGCGACGGTGTCGCGGTGCAGCCCGAGCTGCGCGGCGATGGTGCCGATGCGCCAGCGCTCGGCATGGTGGTAGCGCAGGATCTGCGCCTCGTGTTCAGGGGACAGGGCCATGGTGGGTCGGACTCCGTTCGGATCGAGGACAGGGACGACGCACCGAGGAGTGCAGGAAGTCCTGACGCACGAACGGGGACAGCACACGGTGGCACAGGGGGCACTGCCCGCTCGCAGGCGATAGGGACTCGGGTACGGATTCGGGCACGGTCGGCGCGGTCCTCACTTCAACAGGCGGGGCCGGCGGTGGGGAACCCTGATGCGTCACTTCCTGGCGTCGCGCGCGGTAGCGGCGCTGGCGTTGGGCGTGCGCCAGGCGCCCCGCAAAGCTGGCCTGGTAGCGCGCGCCGGCCGCCCGCAGCGAGGCCGCGCGGGCGCGCTGGGCGCAGCCGTCGGTGCAATAGCGCTGCCCCCGATCGCAGTGGCTGCAGATCAGCACCGCCGCGCGGCACGCGGCACACAGATAGCGTCGTCCGGTCGACTCCATGGGCCTCGGGGCCCATGGGAGACTCGACGCAAGCGCCCACTTCGTGAAAGACTACGGGCGCAACGACCGCGCAGGCTTGCGCGGGTGTGGGGCGCGACACTGGGGATGACTTGGCGGTTTGAGCCGGTGTCGCGCCTGCGTTGCCACAGGCCGATCCCGATTGTGCGCGCATCGGCCACCCGGGCGCCAAACGCCCTCCCGATCGTATGAACACCCCGGCAGCCCGCCATCGGCGCGCCGTGGTCAGGGGCGTTTCCAGTCGCCCTACGGGCGCCTTCCAACGCCCCTGACCCCATCCAGCAAGCCGCTTGCTATCCGCTCACGAGATCAAGGTCATGCTGTGCCGTGTCGAGGGTGGACGCCAGATTTGTGCGGAAATCGACCGCCGTTAACAATTGACGGGGCGGCTATTTGCGAGAACATTAGAAAGATTGGTTTTGGAGACGGATATACATCGCGCATCCTATCTGATCTTTGTAAATACCGTTTTCTCTTTACGGCCAACCATGGAGAGGCAACGATCGCGTCTAGTTTTGTTCCTTCGCGTTTGGGTGGCTTCGTAGTCCGAGAGCTGATCGCGAACTTTACGTTCATCGAAAATATGATGTTCGATACGTATATAGCCGACCCGAAGATTTGGCACGCCCTGCGAGATTTGAGCCATAAGATTGAAGCAGAGCGGAATACGGTCATGCGTACCAGGCTGAGAGTGCAGCGTGTATCCCACTTTTATACCCATATGCACAATTGCCTCGCGCCTCTGCTAGCGGAAAGCCAAAGAAGAGGCCTTCCTGCTCAGTGGTGCAACAACGTGATGGCAGAGCGGGAAGGAGACTTGCGTCGAGAACTTTCGAGGGTTCTTATGTCGGCGAGGCGAAATTATGGGCAGAAAGGGAAGCACGTTAGTCCTGCTATGACTGCAGAAGAGGACGAGGATTTGAGTAACGTCTGAGTACGCGGGACTGTGGGTTGCAGTGCAAGATATTTGTTTGCGCGCCAGCAATGGTCGTATGCGGCCATACGGCGTGCTGGCCGCTCCGGCCGACCTGCTGTCACCAACGACTTCGGAGCCAGTGCCCCGCCCGCAGCTTCCGATCAAAACTGAAAACGTGCTCCCCAGGCTCCTCGTCACAGCACCCGACCAGCCGGTTGAACTGGCCAAGCCCGCCATCCCGTAGCGACACGTTGCCGCCACACAGCGGGCAATCCGCCACATACCGCACCAGGCGCAGGTTGTAACCGCGCTGCCTCCCTGGCGGCACCGCTGCTTCAGGGTCCCGGACCAGTTCGACCTGGCACTCCTTCTCCGAGAACGGATAGAAGAGCGGCGAGGCCATGATGATGAATCGATCGTAGAGCCGCATCAGGGGCCGGAGCGGAAACCAGAAGAAGACGGCCGCGACGGCGATCCATCCCCACTCGAGCACGCCCTTGCCCAGTTGCAACAATACAATGACGACCGGCAGCCCCGCGAGCAGGATCATCAACCCCAGACCGACCGCCGGGACATAGCGCCGCACGCCATCGATGCGCATGCTCGCATCGCCGTGGCGGCGGAACAGCAGCGGCCACAGAAACAGTCGCCCGAGGAGCGAGAACCGCAGACTCGACCGGTCCTCACGGTACCGAAGCACAAAGGGCTGCTTTTCGTAGTCCGCTGGCAGGGTAGGGAGCGCGGTGCTCACACCGAAGGGACGCCACTCGAGACGATAGGTCGACGACCGCCCACCCTCCGACTTGTCCTTGGTCGGCCACAGAAGCCCGGTGAAGCCCGCCTTCCGCGCTGCGTCGGTGAAGCGTCCCTGCAGCTCGGCGAACGACTGCTCCAACGCAGACCAGTGTGGATTCACCCGCTTGCGTGCCTTTTCGCTGGTCAGGTCATCGAATGGCTTACCGCGTCCATCGAGCGCCCAGCGCCAAAGATCCTGGGTGCTGAGGGAACTCGGCTCGATGCCGTCCTTGCCATCGCCCTGGTACTGGGTCAGCAGTGCACGCAGTAAGTCCCAGAACGCGTCGCGGTAGTCCGAGCTGCGGTCAGGATCCACGAAGCGCAGAAGCCACTGCGCAAACTCGACGCGCTTCGGCAACGGGCAGGCGCCCTCGCTCTGAGGGGTATCGGACAAATCGCTCATCGGGCTCCCGGCAGACATGACGAGATTCTAACAGCGAACCGTCCGCCAACCGGTTCCAGACCGTCCGGATCCAGCAACCACGCGGGTTTGCGTACCTAACCTGACCTCTCCGTTCAAGTCAGGAGAAGGTCATGCTGGAAACCCTCGTTCTACACATCGCCGGCGAGCGCGTCACGCTCCGCTGGCTCCCCTCTGGCGATCTCGCCGTGTACCACCGGCCCGCCGAGCACGTGCGTGCGCTCGTCGAACCGATCTGCCGCAATCGTGGCCACTGGAACAGCGAGTACAACAACTGGGTCGTCTTCCGTCAGTTCCGCGCGGCCGTCGTGAGCGAGCTCGAAGCGGAGGCCGACCATGTCTGAAGGGATGCATCATGGGCTCGACTTCGGGCTTGACCACACAGGGCGGATGCGCGGCATCGACGAGGTGGAGCAGGGACTCGCCTGCAATTGCGAATGCCCGGAGTGCGGAAGTCCACTTGTCGCCAGGAAGGGCGCTGTGCGCATGCATCACTTCGCGCACCAAGGAGAGAGCTGCACCACCGGCGCCGAAACCGCGCTCCATCGGATGGCCAAGCAGATCGTGGCGGACGAGCGACGCCTCGTCGAACCCGGACGGGACAAACCGACGCCATTCGAACACGCGACGTTGCCGGATGACATCCCCTGGCCGGGCCTGCGCCCCGACGTGGTGCTCTGGTCCGAGACGGCAACCCTACATGTCGAGGTGACCGTAACGCATCGCTGCGAGCCCAAGAAGCTCGACGAGATCATCCGTGTGGGGATCCCGACCCTCGAACTTGACCTCTCGCTGGCCTATCGACTGCAGCGCCGGGGATGGACAATCGAGCAGCTTACCGATCGTCTCGTCCACGATCCCGGCATCCGGCGCTGGCTCCATTTGCCCGAGCGAGCAATGGAACGAGCACAGGCGGCGGACGTCCCTGAGCCGCAAACCCCGACCAAGACTCCTGCGCCCATCGACCGCGCTCCGACTTCCCGCATCTATGCGCCCTTCGACGGGACTTTGCTCGTTTTCGATTCTTGGTATGGGCTGGTGCCGCGTGATCCCGTCGCGCGTGCACAGCTCATTGCTGAGCTGCAGAAGCCTCGGTCCGAGGAGAACTAGGGGGCAACGCAGCGAGCGCGCTATGCCTCTTCCTGCTCGGCCGAACGCTCCAGCAGCATGACCTCAGCCTCTCGCCCGATCCACTCGTCTTGGAATCGCCGCACCATATCCGCGATATCACCTCGATCGTGGGGCAACACCAAGATGGCGCGATCGTACTTCTGCTCGAGCTGCGCCAGACGCCCGAGGTAACGACCCACCTGGTGCGGCGGCATTGATGCGCTTGCCGTACTGATCTCGACCGCGATCCAACGCTGTCCTTGACGCATCGCCAGGTCTGGCGCGAATCGCGGACCGACACGAAACTCCCGCACCTCGTCGACGGGCCCGATTCCGAGGAGCGCCGGATTGGCGATCAACCGCTCCGTAGCGTCCGACACAAAATCCGCGACGCGGCGCTTTGACTCAAACACGCGTGTCCGATCCCCCGTGCCCTGAGATGCGAGCACGCTGTCGATCACGCCTCGCAAGGCCGCTGCCTTGATTTCGCCCGAGAGAACACCCGGCGCCAGTTCAGCCGCTTTGGCGCGATCGAGGCGATACAGGGAGTGAAGCTGACTCACAGCCACAAAGTTCGCGTCGACCTTCTTTTCTGCGACGTAGGCAGGGTAGTGCGCCATCAAGAACCGGAAGGCGCGCTCATGTTCGCGCGCGCGGTGCGCAGGCAACTGGACCGCCACCTGGATCTGCTCGGCCACGGCGTTGCTCGACAAGCCTGCCCGCGCGCCTTCTTCGGCGATCTCGGCCGTGCGACGCCCCTGGCTTAACCAGAGCGGGACCGATGGATCCGACGGATCTCGATCGATCGGACGGGCCATAAAAATGCCTGAATAAATTTACAGTTTCAGAGTGGCGCGCAAGAAAACGCTTGCAGAAGCGCGTTTCGAGTGATAGTTTTAATGATCTTCACTAGAACTATGAACACTCCTAAACGACCTCCTACCGCACCCAAACACACCGTACAAGGCGCCCGCGTCCTCGGCCGCATCAGCGGCCGTCCGGCGGTCTTCTACCACAGCCGCAAAGCGGGCGGCATCCTTGCTCTCGAGTCGGCCGGCGAGCGGATCATCGCTCAGCTTGCTGAGCTGGATCCTCGCGTGAAATCAATTTCACCGCAACCCTTCGCCCTCGATGTTACCACCGGCAAAGTTTTCACGACACGCCGGGACCTCGAAGACGCTCGTAAGGCGCGCGTGAGTGTCAACGCACTGCGCCGCGACTACACACCCGACCTGCTCCTCGTCCTGCACGATGGCAGGCGGATCATCATCGAGGTGAAGGATCCGCGTCACGCCCTGCACCCCGATTACCGCGCGAAGCTCAACACTGCTCAGCGTATTTTCGCAATGCGGGGCGAGCACTTCCTCCTCATCCCCCTCCAGTACACCGAGAGCGCCCCACTCGTTCACAACACCGAGCTGCTCGCTCGTGCGCTCGTTCACCCGCTCGCCCCCAGCGTCATCCATGCCGTCTCCGAGCAGATCAACACCTTGTTGGGCGGCAATCAGATGGCGCTTCGCGATCTGATGCCGGCGCTTGGGCTGACGCTGCGCGAGGCACCCGCACTGATCACGACCGGCGCGCTCGAAACGGATCTTGCCCGAGTCGTCGTGAACGGCCGCACGCTTGTCCGCGCTGCACATGGCTCCCTGAGGCATCTCGAGATACTGCCAATTCAGGAGGACAGGCCATGAGCCGATTCATGCAGCGTGAGGAACGCATCAGAACAGCGGAAGGGGAGTTCATCGTTCGCTCGATCGACCCCAACGACAAGCTCGTCGAGCTTTTCGATCCGAGCAGCGGGGAGCTCAAGAAGATGACCATTCCCGCCATGCGGCGCCAGATCTCGGACGGCTCGATGCGGCGACTGACCGTGAAACCGATGTCGGGCACCGTGCGGGATCTCGCACAAAGCGACTCCGCGAGCCGACAGCTGCTGTTCAACCGGTTCCGCGTGCAACGCCTCGAAAGCTGCCTGCATCGTGGCGACAGCAAGGCAGAGGCGATTCGAAAGCTGATCGCTGAGCCACTCGCGCTCGACGACGGCACCCCCGTACCCCCGATTTCAGAGCGCCAGGCGTACCGGCTCATTGATGCCGCATCCAGCTCCCCGCTCGAGCTGATGCCCGCTCACGCCGAACGCGGAAACCGCCTTCCGCGTCACTCGAAGGACGTTGAGGAACTGGTGCGCCACCTCATCGAAGAGGAGTACGCGAAGGTTCACTCGCGCATCACGATGCGGAAACTGTCCGAGCTCGCAACGACGCTCGCTCGCGAGAAAGGGCTGATCGCCACGAGCCGCCGCATCAGTCGGGCCTATGTGCGGGACTTCTTCATCAAACGCTACCACGGCGATATCGACCACAAGCGCATCGATCCGCGTATCGCGAGGTCAAAAAAGGCCGTCGCCAAAGAGCGGATCCGCGTCGACGCCGCACTGCAGCGCGTCGAGCAGGACACGAACTCTTTGCCCTTCATCGTCATGACGTCAGAAGGCCCGCTCAAGAATCCGTATCTGACGGTGTCCATCGACTGCGGCACCGGCGTCCCGCTGGGGTGGCACCTGTCCAAGACCCCCGTCACGGAAGAAGAGACGCTCGACTGCCTCGAGAGGAGCCTCTACTCGAAAGCCGAGCGCTTCAGCCAGCTCAGCATCGACTGCAGCATCGATCCGTACGGCCTGTTCGCAAACTTGTACCTGGATAACGGCCCCGAAAACAAGGGCCGCCGCATCACCCGCATCACCGAAATCGGCATCTTCCTCACGCGCGTCGCGGCAAACTCGGGGCATCAGAAGCCTTACATCGAACGATTTTTCGGCAGCCTGAAACCCGCGCTCGAGGCTCTGCCCGGCTGCACGCGGTTCGACGGAAAGGACGGTGCGCGAACCGACGAAGCCATGAAGGACGATCTGTTGACCCTCGACGAGCTCGAGCGGTGGATCGTACGTTGGATGTATGAAGAGTGGGTTCACAGACCGCTTGAGCGCTTCATCACGGCCGATTATTACGACACGGACGAAGCCCCTGGCATCACCCCGGCGACACGCTGGGCTTACTACGAGCAGAACACGAGTCTGCCGCCCCCGCCCGACCGCGAGCGTTGGATCAGGATGCGCTACCTCACCGATGAGCGCAGCTTGAGCGCGAAGACGGGGCTGTCGATCGAAGGCTTCCGCTACAGGGGTGAGCACCTGCGCCAGCTCATCCGCCAATATGGGCCAGACTCGCAAGTCACGGCCTATTACAACCCGAGCGACTACCGCTTCGCTTATGTTGCCGACCGGGAGACCGGCGAGCTGCTGCGTCTCGTCAATGACGAGGTCAATGCCACGACGCCTGCATTCTCGTTCACCGAGGCCAAATTGCGGCGCGCGCACGTCCGCAAGACCGCTGCGGCGGTCCCTGCTTGCGTCGCGAACTTCCAGCGTGAATTGGCCGCAGCGTCGCTCTCGGGTGGCCGCCGCAAACGCGGGCACATGGCAGAGCAGCGCGAGGTCCGTGCCGCCGCAAAGCTCAGCAAGGCAATTCAGAAAAGCGAGGCCAACCCCGTCCCGGCGCAGCCCGCCGGAGACGCTCCGACGCTGTGGACCGACGGGCTGTTGCTGACCGACGACGCCATCCCCAATTACGATCTCGAGACGAAGCCGCGCCAGTCCAACGGGGGCACCGAGTCATGAGCGTCCAGCTAGAACTGCGCCGCGCACTCGACGTCACGATCGTGCCGCACCCCGCGTTCGTGACACAGTCCGAGCGCCTCACACAACTGCTTCAAGATCACAAGAACGGCCTCGCCCCGGGTGTCGAAGTAATCATCGGCCCATCTCGGATCGGTAAGAGCGAGATCCTTCAACGCCTCGCGAGCCAGTATCCCGAACGACGAGAGAATGGTCGCCTGATCAAGCCCGTGCTCTTCGTGTCGATACCCCCCGGAACGGCGCCCAAGGACCTTCCCATCAGCGTCATACAAGCGCTAGGCGTCCCCGTACCCCGCGAGCGGAGTCGTGCGGCGGTGCTCGCCGAAATGATGCTCCAGAAGCTCAAGCTCGCGCAGACGATGGCGATCCTCTTCGATGAAACCTCCCATCTCGTCGAGCCAGGCAGCAAGATGCAGCCAACTCATGCTTCGGATTGGTTCAAAGCACTGTTCGACAAAGCGAGCGTTTCAATCGTGATGGCGGGCGTTCCGCGCCTCACTCGCCTGTTCGATAGCAATCCACAATTCCGAGGGCGCAGCCGACGGCCGCTCGAATTGATGCCCTACCGATGGGACCGCGCAGACGAGCGCAAAATCTTCGCAGGGTGCGCACAGGCATTCCTGAAGGTGTTTGTTGGCCACGCATGCCCGATCCAAACCTCAATGAACACCGATTCCCTGATGCGGCACTTGTACGCCGTGAGCACCGGCAACATTGGTCTTCTGTCCAATTACTTCAAGGCGCTCGCGCGCGAGGTGCGTGCCCCTGGTCCGCTCGATCTGCAAGCGCTTCAGCGCGCCAGCGAGCACGTCAACCTGCCAGCGCACGGACTGTTGCCGCCATTCAGCCGCGACCACATGCCTGATGAGCTCTTGATGCAACTGCTGATGACGGAGCTTGCCACCTACGAGATCGTGCTGCCCATCGATTCCCCGCAAACAGCGCTCGCAGCGCACCGCCATCAAGTGTCGGCGGTGCCCGTATGACGGCACTCATCGAGCTTTTCCCGCCCGAGCCGACCGAAGGACCGATCGAGTATCTGCGCCGGCTCTCGGTTCGCAACGGCTATAGCAATTGGCGCAGTCTCGTCCGCGCCACGGGCGTGAATCCCACATTGAACGCACTTTGGAAGAACAAGCCCACGCTCATCGACGCGCTCGGCCTCGATCCTGCGTGGCTGGATGGGGTCATGCCGCCATCGGCCGAAGGCCGAGGCCTGCACGACCCCTTCTTCCGCCGTACCGCCACGGATCCCGTCTGCCCCCAGTGTCTGGCCGAAGGCGATCATCTGCACCACGCCTGGTCGCACAGCTTGGTGAGCGCGTGCCCCGACCACGGCACCGCGCTCATCGACACGTGCCCATCGTGCGACCAACCCTTGTCACCGGATCGGTTCGACCTCGCGACCTGCGACTGTGGGTACCCCCTGCACGAAGCAATCTCGCCGTCGGCGAGCCCGTTCGAGCGCTGGGTCAGTGCACGCCTTGCCGGCGATCTGCGGCCCGTTGACGGACTACCGGAGATCGGCACCCCGGAGGACTACAGCGGCCTCGGCAAGCTGCTGTTCTCGCTCGCCATCAGGCTCGACCCAAGCGCGAAGGTTAAGGCCGGCAAAACGTCCCGGCCCCATGACCTGGCGCAGACACGAGCGCTCATCGAGTCGATCTGCCCGCTGTTCGAAGCGTGGCCTCAAGGCTTCAACACCCATGTCCGCGATCGGCTCGTGGCGGGTAATCAGGCCGTCTTCAGCCCCTCTGGCCGGCTCGGCGCCTGGTACATGAATCTTCATGTTGCGTGCCGCAAGGCAAAGGCATTTGCACCCTTGTGGACCGCGTTCTCGGACGCGATGATCGACCATTTCGACGGCAATCTGCGCGGTCAGCAAGTGCTGACCCCGTCGCCGGAGCGGGAGCGCCGCTTCGTCCCTGTTGCCGAGGCGGCCCGGCTGATCGGCGTGAGCGGGCCCAAGCTCGGCGCCGCGCTGAAGGCCGGGATTGTGGCCGGCCACGTCAGCAAACAAGGCACAGCCTATACGCTGGCGCTCATGGACCGCGAAGAGGTCGAGCGCATCCGGACCGAACGCGCGCGCTGGATCACGGCCAACGACGCGGCCGTTGCTGCCGGCGTACCGCCCTCGGTCATCGCACACCTTGCCGAGGCCGGCCTGCTCAAGAACGATGACGAGTGGTCACAAGACATCCTCAAGAGCGGGCCAATCGAAAAGGCCAGTGTTGAAACACTTCTCGAACACCTGAAATCCCTTGTGGAGCCCCGCGAGGTCGCAGAAACGCTGCGCTTCGGACAGCTCATCGGACGCCGCACGACGGACAGCAAAGGCATCCGCAAGCTGTATCAAGCCATCCATTCGGGTGAAGTCCGTGCGACCGGTTACACGCCCGGTTGCGGCCTGGACGGGCTCACCTTCGCCACCGAGGAAATCCGCCGCTACCTCGGATCCGTCGGGCTGACCGACGGCATGACGCTGACGCAGCTCGAGAAGGTGACCGGCTGGAAATATGAAGCGCTGAGCCACTGGGCAGAGAGAGGTCTGCTGAAGACGATCGACGTGCTGTTGCAGGGGCGCTCGGCCCGCCTCGTCACGAACGCCGCCCTGGCGGATTTTCGTCGCGTGTGGATCCCTGTGTCCGATCTGGCCCAGGCAATGGGCACGAAGTCGTCTGCGCTGACTGCGAAGATCACACAGCGCGGCATCCCGATCCACGGCCAACTCGCGCTCCCGTCCGGGGCAAAGCGGGGCGGGCTCCTGCAACTCGCGGATCTCGGCGCCCTGATTGGTTAGTCGGCCATGGTCCGTCCCCCTCGCACGCGATGAGGGGTCTCCCCCGTCAGGTCTGAAAATCACTCACGCGCGGTGAAGCAATTTATTAATTTTTCATACATAAGGCCGCCGTTAAATCTTTCATTTTCATAGTTAAAACAAGCACTTGCGTTAACGTTCCGGCTGCGCTACGTTGACTCCAACGACGTATTGGAGGCACATCATGGACAACCGGGAACACCCCCAGCACCCGCCCGCCCGGGACGGCGGAAGAGGGGCCGCCGCGTACCGATCGACCGGAACCTCGCGTTGCCCAGAGCGATGCGAACGAGGGCGCTCAGTGGCTCGGGCCGGTCGCACGGGCGGCGGATGACCAACTGTTCGCAGATTTCGAGCGAAGCCAGATCACGACCAAGGCTCGCCAGCCGCTGCTGTTGCCGCGCACCGTCGTTGACGCACTCGAGCGCGAGCGCGAAGCGCAGCGTGAACGGGCCGATACGGAACAGGACGACCCGCCGGCGCCCGCCTCTGCGGAGGCGCCCCCCGTCGTGCCCTCGCCGACTGCGGATGCGGACCTTGGCCATGACTGGCACCTGGTCTTCGATCCCGAGGCCATCCGGCATGTCGCCGACGAGACGCAGCACGGCGACCGTGAGCGCAGGCCGCAGTTCAAACGCTGGGTCGAGAAGATGGCCCGTAACGGGGGCAAACGTCTCGTTCAAGACCTCCCCGAGCAGCTGGACGAACTGGTCGAGCAGTTTCCGAACTTCAGGGAGACGGTACACGTCATTGAGGCGCTCGCCGCTGTGCATCGACACCTGCCGACTCAACGGCAATCGGAAGCCCTGCTGCTTGCCGGTCCGCCCGGTGTCGGCAAGACGTATTTCATCGAAGCATTCGCAGCCATGGCGCACGTCGACTTCGGTCCGGTGTCACTTGGCAGCGCGCAAGGCGCGTTCGAGCTCACGGGCACTTCGCAGCACTGGTCCAACTTCGCTCCCGGCAAGGTATGGCAACTCCTGGCTGAGGGCGACCACGCAAACGCAGTTCTCCTGCTCGACGAGATCGACAAGGCGGGCGGCGACGACCGGTACCGTACGAGCAGCGCGCTGCTCGACCTGCTGGAGTCGCGTACGGCGAGGCGATTCGTCGACCAAGCGCTAGATATCGAGATAGATGCGTCAATGCTGTGGAAAATCGCCACGGCGAACACAATCGACGCGATCGCGCCGCCGGTGCTCTCGCGTCTGCACGTCATCGCGATCGAGCCACCGAGCGACAACCAATTGCGACTGATCTATCTCGCGCAGTGGCGCGAGTTGGTAGCCGACCTCAGTCGACCGCCCGAGCTCAGTCGCAGCGTGGTTCGCCAGCTCATTGCAAGCCGGGAGCCGCCGCGCGTCACCCAGCGCCTGCTGCGCATCGGACTCGGTCGTGCCCTTCATGACCGGCGACGCCGAGTCAGTGATCTGCCCTCTAACCGACAAGAACCTCGATCGCAGCCCATCGGCTTCGTGCGCCCGATGAGCTCGCCTTGATCGCTCAAGCCCAATCGCACGGGCGGCGGCTGCCTTGTCTATCTCGGTGATCGCTGATGTCCATTGGTATCGCAATGGCGATCGGGGCCCTGCACGCCGCCATGTATTCAACCGCACAGCGCCCTACGCAAGGAGGACCCAAATGGACGAGGACAACCGCAACAACTTCCGTCTCATCGTCGGCGGCGTGTGGCCAATCGAAGCTGTCGAGGATCTACCCGAGGTATGGCTTGCCGATTGGCGCGTGTACGAAATCGTGCAGTCGACCGCCGAGCCGGCGATGCGCCACCTTGTCGGATGGGCGATGCGTGCGGGGCAGGGGCAAGTGTCAAGTGCCATCAGGTACATCGATCCGGTCACGCGGCGCTGTGTCACACGGAGCGGTCGGACGTATCACCTGCACGGCAAGCCCGGTCTGAGTGAGGACGCTCGGTATGTGTGGGGCGTTTGGAAGCGGCTCAATCGCGTCGACGACGCGCGTGATGTCACCGACGAGCTGGCCTCGCTTTTCGAGGCCGCCAGCCGGCAGCGCTGAGGCACGACGTCAATAAGTCGCCACGAGGAGGACACATGAACCGCGAACTGGATGAGCTGCTTTGTCAGCGCTACCCGAGGATCTTCCGCGACCGGCATGCGCCGATGACGGATACCTGCATGTGCTGGGGATTCGCGTGCGGCGATGGCTGGTATGCCCTGATCGACACGCTGTGCGCCGAGATCCAGCGGCATGTCGAAACGACGGGCATCGGGGAAGTCGTCGCAACTCAGGTCAAGGAGAAGTTCGGCTGCCTGCGCTTCTACGTTCGGAGTGGCGACGTCCATATCTCCGCGATGACCTGGTTCGCCGACTACTTGAGCGGGTTCATCTGCGAAGAGTGTGGAGCGCCGGCACTGCGCACAGGCAGCAGTTGGATCCAGACACGGTGCGCAAGGCATGGGGGTGAGAATTTTCCGCTCGATGCGCCGACGCGTGCAGAGTCCGACGAGGAGCTTCTCTGCCCGGAGTGGCTGCCAGCCAACAAGCACGCAGCCTGGGCACGTGCCGCAGCATTCCATCTGCCACCCGTTCGGACCCGGGGCTGGAGGCATATCGCAACGGCACTCGAGCACACGATCCGAAACGACCTTCGGCACAACGAGTTACCAGCAGTCGTGATCACCAACGTCACCGAGTCTGATGCCCTCCGATATAGATGGGCAGGCGGCGACACGCGCGGATGGCTCGCCGCGATGGTTCGACTGGCCGAAGCGTACTCGGCACGATCTGATCGGCAGACGGGAGCCGCCGCCTACTGAAGATCCCGACGGTAGCTAAAGGCATGACCCCTCCCGCACCACCCGCACGTTGCACGCGAGAACGGGCGCCCGGGACCGAAGCGGACTCAAGGTCCGTCCCGCAATGACGAAGGAAAGGTCGCTCATCGGAGTCACCGAGAAACGGATAGCTCGGGTGAGCATCGTCAGAACATCAATTATCAGCGACTCTCTAAAGGAGCAGGTATGAGCGACAGATCCGATAACCCAGACGACTGGGGCAACGATGCATTCTTCTGCGGCGTTTGTGATCGCCCCTTCCGTAAAGAACTCTATGACGTGAGTCGTGAAATCGAGAGGACGATATTCCATGGCCCCGAATGCATGGACGAAGTGGAAGTGGCTGACAGCGACGGAATTGCTGCGTTCTGCTCGGAACGATGCCGGGAGATCGGGATCGGCAAAGTGCTTACTGAGCATTCGATCCGTGCGACGTATCCGGGAATCGGACCTGTAGAAACCTGCTCGCGCTGCTCTGGTCCGGTCGACATGGCGACGTTTCACCTGGCATTTGGAAAATCGATCCTCAGATTTCCTGACTGGGATCGGCTTCCGGCTTTCGTCCTAGAGCACGTAACCCTTGCTGTGGTATGCAATCGCTGCGCTCCACCGCCCGTGCGGCTGATCGAAGATCAAGCTCGTCTGCCTCACGAGTCCGCAAGGGATCCACAAGCATGTGGACACGAGGGGAGCCCTCCGCCCATGCAACAGCCCAGCCATCCAAGCGAAGAGCCGCTCCCATGCGAACCCCGCCCGGCGACGTAGATCTTCGACTCGCACCTGAGCGGCACATCCGGAAGATGAAGCCGCAAGTAGACACGCGGCCCTTCGCCAGCTTCGGCGTGGTGGAGATACCCGAGCCCATCAGGACTGAACCATGAGCACGAAAGTCAGCATTCAATACGCTGTCGATGAGGCGAGCGGCACCACAGCGCATTTATATGACGAGTGCCTCGCGCCAGCAGACTCCGCCGTCTTCCTTGAGCTGACCGGGATCTCGGAAGTGTCGGTCGACGTGACCCCGAACGGCACCACTGTGACGATCGCCATCGCCCGCGAACTAGCGGCGAAGCTTGGGCTCATTCCCCGGATCAAGCAACAGGAATAGGCCGGGCCACGTGCATGTTGTTGCCCCGGGGGACTGCAACTGAGCGAGGAGCGCACCCATCTCGTCTGTTGAAAACGCTCGGCTGGTGCCGCTTCCTCGTCGCTTGACAACCCCCTATCGTCCCGATGCTGTCGGCCTCGACTCCAATGCAGGACCATGCAGCACCCGGTGACGGAAACCCGGACCACCCCCCCGGACACGATGTCAGGATATTCGAGCCCTGAAGCAAGAAAAGTTGGTCGCCAAAATCCCAGGTTACTTGTACCTGGTGCGGCAATAGGCTGTGGGCTCCTTTCACTCACCCAGGAGCAAACCATGTCCAAGACCGCACCGAAGCCGCCGATGACCCAACAGCAGCGTGATCATCGCAGCGATCAGTTCAACCCGAACTACGGGACGAGTGGCACCAACCCTGCGAACGGCAAGGTGAATGGTAATCGAGGCCAGCAACTGAATCCAAACCGACCTGCGATCCTGATGTTTGGCGACAGGGAGTGGATCGATCACCGGCATCGCGCCCAATTCACCCGGCTGCAGTGATGGTGCTACAACTTTGAAGGGCTGCTGGTCGTCGTGCAGGGCTTTCCGGGCAGGTGAGCACGATGGGGCGAGCGATGGGATCGACACCGGCGCTCAGATCCAGTGCAGGGTTTGCACCGTTTCCCTCCTCGGTCGGGGTCCACGCAAATTCCGGCCTCAAAATATGCCTTTACGCTAACTTGTGCACTTCTAAAAGTACATATTTTATCTCGTGTTGAAGCTATGATGCGTTCACTGAGATTTCTTGGGGAACAACATCATGCCGAACTTTCTTCCGCTGAAGCTTCCAGGTAGGACAAGCGCCTATAGGCTTTCCAATGCTGATCTGCTCGACATCGTGGCTGATGCGACACATGGTATGTCCGCAAAGCTCGACCTCTTTGTCGGAACTGGGTTGGGCATTGGCAGTCTCGACTCTCCGGAATATCGCGCCCGGATGGTCGAGACTGCCGAGGCCAGCACAATCTACAGCCAGCTCCAGCAGATGCGCGATTACGCTTACGAGGGGCATTTCCCGGACTTTCTCTTTAACTTCGGCGACACCATACATGACGTAATGGCATTCGCGTATGCTCAGATCCGCCCCTTTGACTACATGAATGAGTTCTACGGCGTTCCAACGGGTGGCGACATCGAGCGTCTAAAGATCCTGCTCACCAAGTTCTACGCGCGGTGGAAACTCGATGTTCCCGCTGAGATAGAGGCGAGTTGGGATTTCGTGCGTGATTTCGCTGAGCAAATGGGCCTGAGTAGCTCGCGGTTCGCATTGGTTGAGATTGCATTGCTTGCGAACATGACCGAGCGAAGCGTCCGAAACTCTGCCCGTTCAAGTGAGCCGCCTAGCCGGCGCTTAATGGTCAAACGCGACGGACACTACTTGTACGTTGAGCGTGAGGAAGCGACTCGCTGGCTCGCTGGTCGTCGTGGATTCATCCCTTCATTGCTTCCTGAGGGATTCCCCGACTCTGTTTTCCGCTCGGCGTTCGAAAAACTCGGAATCGAAATGAATGCTCTCACGGCCGAAGGGGATAAAGACGACCGCCTTCGCTCAGAAGATTCCGCTCGCACCAAGACACCGATAACGCAACACCCTTTCGATACAAAAGGAGATCCCCAATGATTGGCAGAACCGTGATGACCATCGACATCAACCGAGAGGCTCAAATCATTGAGATGCTTCGATCGATAGGCTGCGGATTGAAACCTGCCAGAACTCAATCAAGATCTCGCGTTCGCGCACTCGTCGTCGAGTCAGCAACGCTCTCCCAACCGGTCGTAATTCACAAGGACCGGTTGAACGCGATTCGGGTCGCGGTTGCACCCGCGATGTATCGGACCGAGCTCGAGGACGAACATCACGGAGTTCGTGCGGCTCGGAACATCCGCTCCAGCCTCAATCAGTTCCGACACAGCGCATATTGTGCTTTCGCCAATGCGGATGCGATGGGCGAACCGGTAGCAAAGTGCTATGAAATCGACTGGGACAACGGTGGATGCCTGGAAAAGCTTCGCAAGTTGCTCGTCGGCTTGATGCACTGAGCTCCAGATCGTTCTGGTATCAGCTGGCTCCTGGAGTAGGCTTGGCCCGGGCGCTTTAACCGGGTACTTTTCTATTGTCAGGCATGCCGCCATTCGATATGTTTATTTATATGAACGCTCGAGGCAATCATGAACACAGTGATTTGCAGGATCTGCAAGGATGTGGTGGACGAGGACTTTCTTGGGACACATATGAATTACGTCCACGGATCTACCGGAGGAGAGACATACGGCCATAAAAACCCCCTTTCAAAGGCAACGCCAAAACCTCCTCGCAAGAAAGATAGGCAGGGAATCCTGGCTGTGCGCGCTGACCAGCTCACCCATGCAGGCAGGGCTGCCGCAGCTACCCATTCGTCGTTGACCACCTCAAAAACTCGTTCACGATCAGTCACTTGACATACCCCTGTTCACAATCGGTGTTTTTGTGTAGCTTCCTGTCTTTTTGGGCGACCGATGGACATAGGGAAGCTGGCCGACATGGTGGAGGTTTTCGAGGGCCTCGAGGACTGGCGCAATGCGCAACAGACGCGGCACCGCTTGAGCGAACTGCTCACCGTGGCGGTGTGCGCGGTGCTCAGCGGCGCCGACGACTTCGAGGAGATCTCGCAGTGGGGGCGCGCCAAAGTGCCGTGGCTGAGGGGCTTTCTGCGGCTCGACTACGGCGTGGCCTCGCCCGACACCTTCGAGCGCGTGTTCGCGCTGCTCGATCCGAAACAGTTCGAACAGGCCTTTCGCACCTGGGTCGGCGGCATCATTCCGGCAGTGGGCAAAGACCAGGTCATCGCCATCGATGGCAAGTCGAGCCGACGTACCACGAGCAAGGCGGCCGCTGCGCCGCTGCATCTGGTCAGCGCGTTTGCGGCCAACGTGGGCGTGGTGCTGGGCCAGACGGCGACGGCGGAGAAGTCCAACGAGATCACGGCGATCCCCGAACTGCTCAAGGTGCTCGACATCGAGGGCTGCATCGTCACCATCGATGCGATGGGCACGCAGACCAAGATCGCACGCGCCATCCGTGAGCGAGGTGCCCACTACGTGCTGTGCGTGAAGGACAACCACCCGAAGCTGCTCGACTCGATCATGTTCGCCGACATCGATCCGCGCGGTCCGCTGACACCAAGTTCGACCCATGAAACCACGAGCACCGGCCATGGACGGATCGAGGTGCGACGCTGTACGGCCTTTGATGCGACCGATCGGCTCCACAAGGCCGAGGCCTGGAAGGACGTGGCCAGCTTTGCCGTCGTCGAGCGCGTGCGAACGGTGGGCGAGCGCACCAGCACCGAGCGCGTCTACTACATCAGCAGCCTGCCGGCCGACGCCGAGCGCATTGCGGTGGCGATCAGAAGTCATTGGGAAGTGGAGAATCGGCTGCACTGGTGTCTGGATGTTCAGTTCGGTGACGACTACGCACGCGGACGCATCGGTCACATTGCCCACAACCTGGCGCTGGTGCGCCACATGGCGCTCAATCTCATCCGGCTCGATAAGTCCATCAAGACGAGCATCAAAACCAAGCGACTGCTGGCCGCGACGTCCGATGAGTTTCGGGCTGCGCTGCTGGGCTTTGAGCCACCAGACGAGGATGACGACGATTGATGATGAACGCGTAGCTGCGGGAGCCCTGCCCATGCAGGGTCTTCAGAGCCTCAAACGCGGGGGCAGCTTGTCTCTCGCGCGTCGAAAAGGATCGAGCCTGCAAGGCTGCAGTATGCAGATGAGAACGGGCTGGCGGAGTGCGTCTTGTGTCGACAGAAATTGCCAGCCGAGCAGATGCCCGATCATCTGGCCCATGACCACCAGGTCGACGCCTATAGAAGAGTTAAAACCTACACCGGCTGGATTAAAGTTCTTCAGGGGGGACTACCCGGCCTCGGAAAACGATCCTGATAATCCAAGTGCTTCCGTGCTCAATATGGAGACTTGTTAAAAGATCCTATTGAAACATACGTTTCTCGAGGTCCTTGGGTTCGTCATAATAAGCATTAACTAAACCGCATCCTCACTCAAGCATCACCACGCCTACGATTGCCTGCAAACTCTCGATGCCGCTTGTCGTCGACCCAGACGTTCATCAAGTGGCCCAGTAGAGCCGTCAACAATCCCGCACGTCACTTCAGCGATCAACAATCTTGAAAAGCGCCCTTTTTGTCGATTTCGACAACGTCTACTCCGGTCTCCGCAAACTCGACCAGGCCATCGCTGACCGCTTCGCCCGCCAGCCCCTGGAGTGGATGCACTGGATTATCAGCAAGCTCGAGTTGCCCGATCACTCGCCCGAGGGCGCCCGTCGGCGCGTCCTGGTCAGGCGCTGCTACCTGAACCCTCAGGCTTACCAGCGCTTTCGGCCATCGTTCAACCTCGCCGGGTTCGAGATCATCGACTGTCCGGCGCTGACGAGCGAAGGGAAGACGAGCACCGACATCCACATGGTGCTCGACATCATCGACCTCCTGCAGCACGAGACGCACTACGACGAGTTCATCGTCTTCTCGGCCGACGCGGACTTCACGCCCGTTCTGCGAAAGCTGAGGCGCTGGGACCGGCGCACTACCGTCCTCGCGATCGGTTTTCCCTCGGCGGCATATCGTGCCTCGGCCGATCTGCTGATCGATCAGGACGAATTCGTGCGCAAGGCCCTTGGCTTCAAGGACGAGGATGAGCTCTCAACACCGGAGCCTGTCCCGCCCTCGAATAGTGCGGCGCCAGATGCCAAGGCATTGTCGGCCGCTGCTCGTCTCCTCGTTGAGCAAGCGGTCGAGGAAGCCTCCAGCGCTGTGCCGATGGCAAAGCTGGCCGCGCAGATCCTCGATAAGATCGACGGCATCGACGCTTCCACATGGGCTGGATACGGCAGCTTCCGGGGTCTTGTCGAATCATGGAGCCTCGGACCACTCCGATCTACGACAGCCGCCGGCGGCGTCATCTACGACCCGCGCCGCCACACGCTGCCCACGAGTACGACGTCTGTCACGCCGAAGGTGCTCGACAAGGATGTCGGTGGAGTCGTCGAGCTCATACGACAAGAAGTCACACGGTCGGCGACCCCCGTCCCGTGTAGCCGTCTCGCAAGCCTGATCACGAGTCAATTCGGCGCGATCGCTGCCGACTGGAACGGTAAAGGCACGTTCCGGAAGTTCATCGAAGCCCTCGAACTCGATCCGCTGCAATTCGACTGGAGCATGGCCGGCGGCGTTGTTCAAGATCCAACGCGGACCTCGTCGATGCCCCGAAACGGCAGCGCCTCCTCGGGCTGGATGGAGTACGAAGACATTCTTCCCGTAGCCACACAGATCCACGAGGTCTCGGGCGTGCCATTGCTCCGACCTCAAGATTATCGGGCGCTTTTCTCGATCATCGAGCAGGACGTACGTTCGCACCCCTTCGAGCTTAAGGAGACCGGGAAACGGGTTCGCGACGGTCTTCGCGAAGGTGGCTTCGGCGGTAGCCGGTTGGACGTGAACTGGATCCTGCGCGGGTTGCTGATGCGCGGCCATGTCTTCGGAAACGGGCAGGACGACGCGGCCGCACTTGGAATGAAGACGGCGAACAACGTCCGGTCACTGTGCCTGCGGGAACAGATGATCCTCGACAAGGCCACCGAAACAGCGATTGCCCGTTGGTTCGGGACTGGTCAGGTGGGCGCGCATCTCAGGCAATGAACCTGCCGAACCCATCCGAGGCTGACCTTCTATCGAAGGTGTGAAAGGTGTGTATTGACGGCCAACCGAGGACTTCAAGGAAATACTTTTCCCACCTTCACCTTCCAATATCGGCCATTTACGTCATGCCTACCCACCTTTTGACCAATTATGGTCCGTTTATAGGGATATTTCCCCCACTCAATTGGAATGCGTCCCTATCTTCACACACCATCGGTCTCCATGGGAAACCTCAGGCAAGTTTTCCAGCTTCATTGCCGATTTTGCCTATAATCTGAGCAGGGTGCTGACTCGATACGAACATGATCACCAAGCGCACTGCGATTCCCGGCGTAACCTCCGCCTCCGCTTCGCTCTCGGCCACGGTCAATGAGCTTGTTCGCGAAGGCGGTGGGCGACGGACGATCGTGGTGGACAGCCGCACATTCATTCTGTCGTTGACGCCGGCACCCCCGGGGCAGTCGGCCCCCTCGTCAGACGACACCGATCGGGTCGCGGCACTGGAGGCAGAGCTGTTGTCCGTTGGCGATCAAGACCAGCGCTCCGTCCTGGCGCGCCCGGATATGCTCGATCTGGAAGCGGCGTCTTCGCTCAGCGGCATCCCTGTGCGCACGCTTACCCACATGCGTCGAACGAATCGCATCTTGGCTTTGGCCCGGGCCGGCGCAAAAAAGGGATACCGCTTCCCTGCATTCCAGTTCGAACCGACCGTCCTCGCCGCGATGCCCAGCGTGTTGGCCGCGTTCGGTCCGGCCCGCGCCTGGCAGGCTTTCGATTTTCTGATGCATGCCGAGCCCATGCTCTCGGGCGCCGTGCCAATTGAATTGCTTCGAAGCGGACAGGCCGCCGATGTTGAGCGCGTCGTGCGGGCAGCGGCCACCCTGAACCACGGGGCGTATTGATGTGCCCCTGAATCGACCCTGATTGCCACGCCGGTACCAACCGAAGGCGGCTCACCTGCGGAAGCAATCCGCGCAAAGCTCGAAAGCGCCAGGACCGAAAGGCCCTGCGGACAACGTTTCCGCCACGCGGCAGGAATCCTCGGACTTCAGTCCGGGGGTGGGTCAAGCGTCGAGCGACACGATCACCTGCACACTGTCGAAAGGCGCGCTAAGCCGTTCTTGTCGCGCGCGATCAAGCCCGCCTGAGCGAGAGCCACGACATCGTCGCGTACGCACTTGTAGTCGCGTTTGATGGCTCGTGCCAGAGCGGCCACCGTGGCGGCCGGTTGTCGATGGACGTGGCGAAGCAGATCAAGCCGCCTCGGGGTCAGCACCGACAGCATCGCGTCGAGGTCAGGAAGCGTCAGGTGCGCTTCCTCGACCTTTTCGCCCCGCTCCACGCGATGCCAGGCGTCGACGAAACGCTTGCCCATGGCATCGACGGAGCCTGCGTGCAGTTTCACCGTTTCGCGCATACCGCACCTCTCGCGTTCCGAACGCCCAATAAAGAATCAGCAACCAAGGCTTCGACGTCTGCAAAGCACAGCGTGTTCATGGGGCGCAGCGAATTGATGCAAGGGCGTACCGACACGACCAGGATCCGGAGGTCGTGGCAACACAG
Source organism: Thauera aminoaromatica (assembly GCF_000021765.1). Lineage (NCBI taxonomy): Bacteria > Pseudomonadati > Pseudomonadota > Betaproteobacteria > Rhodocyclales > Zoogloeaceae > Thauera > Thauera aminoaromatica. The sequence goes on from NC_011662.2 coordinate 37,878, forward strand.
GTGAAGGAAAACGTGGTTGGGACTAGATAAAGTTCGTGTCCAGGATCACCACCGAAGCGGCGGCCGCTTCGCGCAGCACTTTTTCGAGATCGTCCACCGACACCGCCGTCGCACCGGGCTCCGTCACCAGCCCGGTTTTCGCGGTGTCGAATGCCGTGTCCGACACGGCGAGAAAACGCTCGGCGCCCGCGCGGAAGCCGTAGCCGGCGTAAAAGAAGACGATCAGAGCATCGTGCGCCGGCTCGGCGTCGGGCCGTGTTCGACGAGGCACGGGGAGTGACGGCTGGGCCTGCGTGCCATCCGGCTGCAGAGCAATGCCCACGCGTCGAATCGACGCGTCCGCCTCGTCTAGAGCGGAAACGCGAAGTGCCTCGATCGACGCCAGCACGGACGCCCGCGTCGGATCGCGCAGCGTTTGCACGCTGAATCCGCGCCCGGCCAGAAACGCGCCCCAGGCATCGGCATCCTTGTACGCCCCCTCAAAGGATAGGTCGGTCGCCATTTGGAACCGTCCTGCGCCAATGACGAGCGCGCGCAGACGACGCGTGGGTGAGGGGTGGCCGAGGAACACGTCACCGTTCATGTCGGACGAAATGAACGGCCGCTGACTGCCGTTGGTGGCTTTCGCGACCTGGGTCGTCGTCCTGGATAGCGCCACCCACAACGAGATGTCGGGCGACTGCAGTTCCCGCAGCAAGGTGCCGGTGTAGGGCGAGTGGCCATCCACGCCACTGTCCATCGCCCACTGGCCGGGCGATGTGGCGTAGGCCACGATCTGTCCGCTGATGTCCGTGCGCATGGCCTCGCGGCGAACAAGCTCGTCGATGGCTGTCCGTTCGGCCTCCTCGGCGCGGCGGCGAAGCTGCAGCGACCACCAGGCCATGCCGCCGAGCCCGAGAGAGAGCGCCACCGCGAGCACGCCGCCCAGCAAGGTGCGGCGCTTCAACGAGAACAACGCCTCCTCGCGGCGGGTCAGGGCCTCGGCGCGTTCGGCGTTGGCTTTGGCGATCGCCTCGTTCTGCTGCCGTTCCAGACTCTCACGCCGGGTCTGCGCGTCCGCGCTCGCGGCGATGAAGCTGCGCTGCAACTCGGTGACGGGCGGAAACTCCGGCGCCCAGTTCGCCATCCACGCCTGCCCGGCAGACAACTCGTCGCCGCGCAGCAGCAAGGCATCAGGCTGCTGCCGTTCATTCCATCGAAGAGCGAGCTCACCCAATCGCGTGTGTTCACGTATCCAGCCGATGTCCAGCCGCAGCGCGTCGGCCAGTTGACCGAGGGAGCGCGCGAATGAGTGGCCAGCAGTGAAATGGATGTAGTTGAGCCGTTGCAGCGGCGCCGGGACCGAGGCGTCATCGACCGCCATGCCCACCACCGGGATGATGCGCTTGGACAGTGCCAACGCGCGCTGCACCTCCCATGCACAACGCTCGGACTGCACCGACCGTGGCGAGAGGACAAAGACCACCGTATCCGCCTGGCGGATCAGGGCATCCAGCCGATGCTCCCAGTCCTCCCCCGCCGCGATGTCGCTGCGGTCCAGGTAGCCCTCGAACTGAAGCAACTCAAGCGCCGTGACCAGTTCCTCGGCCAGCGTGCTGCAGTCCTGCCGGGCATAGGACACGAACACCTTCGGGGCGATCTTCGCTGCGATGTCCATGGTCCGCCCTCCTGCCCGCTGGCGCCGCCCCCTCTGTAAGAGCACGGTCCACTTTGGTCCACGTCTAGGCGCGGGTCCAGCCCGTCGAAACCTGCCTCGGCCGGCCAGGGGCGTTCGATTAACCGATTTCAGCCGGCCGAAAACAGCGCGCTCGCCGAAGGGCGAACTTCAGTCCGTCGACAGCATCTCGGGCTATGAAGGGACGCCAGATCGCCGGCTTGGTCATCGGTTTCACGAAGTCACGCAGTCGGCCATGAGCCGCCGCTGGTGGGATAGAGAAGCAGACATTCAACGCTCGCGTTAACAGGTGGCAAGCCGCGGAGCGGTTTGACGTCCTGTTGAACAACCAGTTAGGCCAACTTCACAGGTGATCAATAGTGGCCACACGTTATTTGTCCTTTGATGCGGCAAGACCTGTTGCAATCGCTGCTTCTTTGAAGGCGTTCTTGGATGCTAGCGCCACATTTTTGAAGTCGCTGTCGCCAAGTGATGCCAGAAGGGAGAACAGCGTGTCTATGCCGCCCCCAGCCATCAAGTACAAGGCGGAGAGCGTTTGATGACGATGTTGATCTAGGCTTGCTTGATCATGTGGCGGTGACGCCTGATAAGCACCTAGGTGAAACGCCGCACCATAAAGTGTTCCATGCAATGCTTCGGATGCGTCGGCGTATATGGTGAGCAGACTCATGAACAGCCCTGTGTTACCTAACTTGGCTTCGATAACCGCCGCTCTGTCTGGTAAGGAGACATTCGTCCAGCGCGTCTTCTCTCTTCCTCGCTCGCTTGTGAATTTCGCGATGGCTGCACTAATCTCTGGAGGGAGTTCGAAATCTCCCCCATTGAGTGCAATGCGTGCCTTCACTTTGCCATTGGCTTCAATGGACCGATCTAGGCTACGCCCAGCCTTGTTGAGAGAGTAATCAACGTAGTCTGAGAACTCTGGAGCGGTGCAAAGTTGAAGGAAACAGAAATTTGTTAGCCGCTCCAACAAGGCCCTGGAAACGATGTAGGCCTGATTAATTCGAGCGTTTTCGCAAAGAATTCTTATTGAAATAGCGTCCTCGATGACTGCCGAGTAGAGCGAAAAAAGGCGTGCAACGCGGGGTATATGGCTCCCATTGATGGCGTTTACGCTCTCCACAAGGCGCTTAATTTGACCATCTAGGAATTTAGCCAAGAGTTGCGAGCCGGCGTCGGTGCTTACGATTGTCATGCTTTTCGCTTAAAGCCTAACGCCCTAGTTAACCGGCGCCGGAGCGCGAAGCGCGGAGGGTACCGCTACAGGCCATGAAAATGCCAAAGGCATGGCCTGTAGTGACATCCGCGTTGAACGACTAGTTAGGCGGCAACCGTCAGCGAGCCAAGGCTGCGCGTATTTTGGCAATACCATTCTTAAGCTCGGAGCAGAGGTTTGCGAAGTCACTAGAGTACGAGCGATTCGATGCTTGTGGTTCTAGGATTTTGTGGTCAGCTTCGATACGAAGCTTTGCGACCTTTTTCAACGGGCCGTTAAAAGCATCAGGAACCCCAAGATTGGACTCAAGCAAGCCAAGAAGCTGCAAGCTGCTTAGCGGTCGCTTCGACTCGGGATGGATGAAGTCTGCTTGCGTTTGCCCAAACCGATCTTGTAGCAAGGCCTTTAACGCTGGCTGTGACAGCGCATCAGGCCCTACAACTTTGTACAGTTCGCTCGCACAGTCGCAGTACGACTTATATGTTTGTTCCACAGGCATTCGAAGATGGACGTTCTCTGTTCGAGTGAAAAGCGACAAAGGATTTAGGTCGGAGTTTGCGCCAACTACCTCAGTTAAAAGATTGCGAATTGGATCAGGATACTCAACCCATGCACCCTCATATGTGCGACCAAGAAACCGTTGGAAGTTGTCATCCGTGGTATCTATCGATGGGGCGCTGATTTCATGAGCATGCCAGTAGCGCTGCTCTGAAGCTCCCATGTTCGCAAGATCTTTGTGAACTGCGCTTACGGCAATGCGTCCTGTTTTGAGCCGGCACTTGCCGTACCTAACGTACAGATGTCGATCCTCACCTGCTTCGGAAGTTGTCGCGATGGACCCACCTGCGAGAGAGTCTTCAATTTCGTAAAACTCTGGGTGTTCAAAATATCTGGAAAGCACTTCTTCGTCGAAGAAGACCAAGCCGTACTGATGCGCACCAAGGTGAAGCCTGACGACGTACTCGGGTAAATTCTGTCTCGGGAGTTTCGATCCATAAAAGGCATCGGCTAGGACTTGCTCGGAAGGGAAGAAGACGTGGGTCCTAAGTGGGTTGGAAGTAAAGCCCGCTTGAGGATTTTCTAAGTCGAAAGATAGTTCAGTGAAATCGGCGTCACGATTCATCTTTCCGTAACCCGCTTCGCACAAAAGCTCAACTTCTTTGCAGGCCTCTTCATTGGAAATGCCAAATTTCCTACCCAAATCGGAGGCAGTTATTCCAGCAGGATTCTTAAACCACCTGTCGGCACACTCCGATAGGATCGCTTTTTGAATTTCATTCATGCTGTCGATCGTCGTGGTTGGTTGTTGCCTACCGTTGGAATTCAGCGGCCACCGAAGGCGGTCCGCTGCAATGATGGGTTAGACCTCTTCGTCGGATTTTCCATATTTCTTCTCTACATCTCGTTTGATGGCGCCAGAAACTTTCTTCAGCTTTGCGAGCGCAGAGTAGTAGTACGACTCGTCGACAGAGAGCTTGTCACCTATGGCTCCTCGCGCTTTCGTGCCTGACTTCTCCAGATAGAGCGCGTTAACGACGTTGTTGTTATGCACTACGAGGTCACGGGTTGCCGCAACTTCAAAGTAGTCAGCGAAGCTGGGATCATTTTTGACACTCACGAGCTTCGCAAGGTAGGCCATGTAAAGGCTTGGCCGCTGTCGGAAAACGTTTTCCACGTGATCTGAAAGTACGCGCTGAACCAACTCTTCCTTGTCTTCCGCGGCCATAAGGTCCTTTGCCGAAACGCCGGGGCAAGCGGGGATTCCCTGTACCGTTTCTGTAATGCGTTGCGGGTAATGCTCCAGGAAAACAATAAGGACATCCGCAAGGAAGGACTCAAACTGCGACACAGAACTGACCAAGAACGCCTCAAACAGACCACTGGATGTGTAGTGGTCGTATATCTCTTTGAGTTCAGCGTCAGTCCGTCTTGCGGATTTCTTCCTGTCGATGGATGGCACGTAGTAACGTCGATCCGACGTTGATTTGCTGCCTTCATACCTCGCGCGAGCCTCCTCAAGCAGGGGTTGAGCTTGCTCTAGAAAGATGTGCGCGTTGTTCAACTCGCGAACGATCTTATTCTGTAGGGAGTAAATTTTCCGAGCGAGCGCTTCGTTTGGCATATGAGGTCTAACGTAATTTAGACCGCAAAACTTGCGGGATAAGCTGGACGATGCGGGACATTCTGGACACGGCTTCCTCCTCAAAGTGGCTTGGAGTCTGGGTCGGAGCTCTACACACTGTTTAAAAACACAAGTATAAAGTTCCCGTGAAACCCGGCACGCCTTTTTTGCGCACGGTGCAGGAGCTTCTCGGGCACAGCGATGTGTCTCCCACCATGATCTACACGCATGTGCTGAAGGTGGCTGCGGAAGGAACGGTTAGCCCGCTGGATGCCTTGGGTTTCGGAGCATGACAGACTGCTTTGCGGCGTATGGATGAACGGCTCTTTGGGGTCGGGTCGAGACGCTGACATATGGTTCGCGGTCCCGCTGGGAAGTCCGGAGGTATCAATCCGGCCACTTGCCGATCTCCACCTTCTCGCCGCAGCCTTGGTCTACACGGCGGCAACAACATCCCGTGATCGGCTTCTAGCGGCTCCTCTCGGCGAACATCGCTTCTGCACTGTCGGCGCGCCGGGACGTAGCTCAACGGCATCGACGACACACGCGATGTCACCCACGAGATGGCCGAGCGCCTCAAGGCCACAGGCCCTCGACACTGACACCAGAGACCTTTCTGCACACACTTCAGAACACTACCCAGAGGGTGCAATCTCGGAGCAGCATCGACGCGATCAGACGGCCGACGACCGGCTTGACAGGTTATCCGCCGTCGTCGTCGCCCACCCCATGCCGGACCAGATCGAATCCCTGAGCGCGAATGTTGCTCGATAGTTCAGAGCCACCTTCGAAAACGGCAGCGGGAAGACATCTGCCACATGCTTGCGCCCCATCCGTGAGGCTTAAAATGACGAAGACATCATCCAAAACGCCCAGCGCACACGTTCCGCTCCCACTTACGGACAAGGTCGGCCAAATGTCCCAAAGGCGTGAACACTCACCCAGCTCGATCATGCATCCGGCGGCTTCGACCCGGATCGCCCAAGAGGCGAGGCGCGACCGCCTGACCCAAGAGGCCCTCGCCGACGTCGATGCAGGGCTCCTCGTCGATCACTGGGCTGTGCAGGCGTGGGCGGATAACCTTGGTACCGAGAAGGCGGTGCCGCTGCCGAACGGGTGATGGTAGAGCGCTCGGGCAAGACCCTTTCCGCTTGAGCGCGCCTGTATGAGCGTCAATGTTCCGAGATCGTGGCGAGCTTCAGGAGTCTGCTCGCTCACGACTCGGCTACCTGCGACCTTTGGGATTGGCACCGTACCTATCGACGTGACGTCGAACCAGTATGAAGACGTTTGAGCAGTATCGGCAACCCCAACTCGCCGTTACCTCAGCATCCGATACTCCGCCAGCACGGCGTCGACAAAGCTGGCAGCCAGCTGAGACGCATGGGCCGCAGAAGTACGGTGAGGGCTTCGGCATTCCTCGTAAAGATCGAGTGCAACGTTCAGGTTCTCGGTTAGAACCGTGGCGATGCCTGGATCAACCGACAGAACGCTCCCAGCGACTGAGCGAATCTGCTGCTGGTAGGCGAATCCTGCAGGGTGTAGATACCGGATCACGGGCTTGACCGGCCGATCACCGTCCTCACAAAGAATGTCAAAGAGCGCGCCAAGTCCATCTATGTAAGCACTGCGGGCTTCACCACTCGGATCGTATCGAAGTGCAGCCAGTTGCCGGTCGTCCAATGATCGAAACGGTGTGTCGTATTGTTGCATCGTCAAGCCCTCGTCACGGTAGCAGCCGCTGTTCGAGCAGATCCATCGCATCGGCAGGAGCGGTTCCTCGGGATGTCCCGGCAATCTCATCCGCGACGAGTTGCTTAACGGCTGGATCTTGGACGACGTCGAGAAAGAGGATGTCGAATTCGTTCTCGTGCAGATCACGGATGAGGAACTCATGCGAGCCCACGCTCGCACCGGATCCCGCCGTCTCTAGCCGTGCCCCGTCAATCTGATCGATGTCCAGGCGCAGGACGATAGGACAGAAGAAGGCCACCTCGATCTTGTCGCAAATCTTCTTGAGCCTCGTAGCGTCGCCCGACGTGATCGCGCCCGCTTTCTCCTTGGATTCAACGCCATTGCGCAAGCTCAACCTGGTTTGCGAGATGTACTTGTCGAAGTTGTCGGCATCCATCCAGGGTTCATAGAGGTCTTCGTAAATCCGATGCGGATTCGATGAACGCGGGTTGGGAAGGCGATAGGGGTAATACCTCTCTGCAACCCAGACGTAGTGGTCGCGGCTGTAGAAATAGTGGCACAGCAGCCATGCCATGATCGGGATGCATCCGTAGTAGTTCTTGGCCACGCTTCCCCCTGATCGTTCTTCGCCTTTCAGCTAGCCTCGGCGCTGAACTATAAGTAGACAAGAGGCGCCCCGAATTCAAGGGATATGTGTCGCCGGCACACACGCCCGAAAGGCAAGGTGGTGGTGCGAATACCTCGCGCAACCGGGCTCTCCAAGGATATCGCCAGCGGGGAGACCAAGCAGCCAGGGAGGCCCGATGTCATGAGTGTCACGCGCCGTATCTACGTCAGCCTCCCCGCCGACCCATGGCTGCCGCCGAACCTCAATGCCCTCAAGTGGGGCATCGTCGACGAGATCGCCAAGCTCGGCTTCACGCCCGAGATCTTCACGAACCCAAGGGGCCAGTCCGGGCTTGCTTCAGCCAAGGCCTGGAATCCGCGCGATGCCGACGAGATCGCGCGCCGCTGCGTGGGGGCAGCCGTGCTCGGGATGCCGCGCTGGCGTTTTCGTGACGGTGACGGCCAGGACGTGCTGCTGCCGACCGAGTTCAACCATTACGAGGGCGCGCTTACCCGAACCCTGGGCCTGCCCACCCTGGTGCTGGTGCAACGGGACGTGCTGCGGCGGGTGGTCTTCGACGGCAGTTTCGGCGGTTACGTCGGCCAGTTTCCAGCCGACGCAGGGGTCGGTTGGCTGCACACCGACGAATTTTTGGTCCCCTTCAAATACTGGACCGACCAGCTCCGCGAACGCCGCGACATCTTCCTGGGCTACTGCAGCAGCTCAGCGTCGACGGCGGCGCAGATCAAACGCTACCTGGCGAGCCAAAACGCGAGCGTGCTGGATTGGCAGAGCGACTTCATCCCGGGCCGCACGATCATCGACCAGATCGAGGAGGCAGCTTCCCGCTCGATTGCCGGCATCTTCCTGTTCACCAAGGATGACGATCTCGCCAACCCGAGCGAGGCCCACCAGTCGGTGCCGCGCGACAACGTCGTGTTCGAGGCCGGCTACTTCAGCGGACTCAAGGGCAAGCGCAACGTGCTCATCGTTCGCGAGGCCGGCTCGAAGATGCCGGCCGACCTCGGAGGCGACATTTACGCGGCGCTGATGGACCGTAACGACATCGCACCGATCGAGAGAACGCTAGCCGCGTTCATCGGTGCAATATGAGCCGCAAACGGGAGGGCCGCACAACGGCCACGGAGGACAACCGTTGTTAAACGCTATAGATCAATGCCCAACGATTTACCTTGGGCCATGCTGAAGTCGCGATTTATTTGCGAAGCAGCTGCCGTAAGGGCGTATTAATGACATTTATGGGCGGAACGCGGCACGAGATTGGTTTTCCAATCTATGCCTGCCGTTACATTTTTGTTGCCACCACCAATGCTCGAGCGAACCGAAGAAGTCGCCCTCTGCACGCTCGGCGAACCGCTCGGCATGACGGGCACGGTGCTGGCCCGCTGCCAGGGACAGGCCTTCATCTGGCAGCCACAAGACTACGAGGGAGACCTCGTGACCCAGATCGCTCGTCTGACATGCGCCGCAGACCTTCGCGGCTCGGCCTTGGAGACGATCCGCCGCTCTTACGTCAGGCAGTGAGAAATCACCCGTAACGCGTGGCCGGGGGGCGCCTTCTGTTCTGCGGTCGGTCGAGCCAAGGGAACGGCTTGCAATCTCGACCCTCTCAGCTATACTCATAACCATATATTTTTAAACACTTTTCTTGGCCTGCACTGGCTGAAAAGTCGGCTTGCCAATTTATGCCGACATCTCCGCCAATAATTGAAGAGCAAACTGGGTGGGACGCTTGTAGATCAAGGGGGCTGTTTGCCAATTTATGCCCTCCGCTACAACCTGTAGCGGCGACCATAAACTGGCAAATGGCTAGCCAATTATTGGCAGACGGCCAGGAAGGGCGGGCGAATCCGATGGGTTCCCCGCCCTTTTCTTTTGGCTGCTACAGACGGGAAGGCTTGCCCTGACTGGGCTCCCGAGCGCATGCCTGATCGCCTTTATGACATGTACCTGACGCGTGACGACCTTGTCGCTCTCGGTGAGTGCAGATGTCCCAGTCCGGCCCGTTGCCGTCGTTCGGACCACGAAGGCATCTTCGTTCGAGCCACCGACTCGATCTGAAACTTGCCTGACGTTCGACCGTCAGAGATTAAAGCTCGGAGGGAGACTGCAGGCGGTTCTGTCGATCGACTGCTCGGGCGCGGTGGCCGACGCTAGCGCAAGTCTCAAGAATGGACTGGCGTTGCGGTGATCTTCACGCCCAGAGCATGAAGCAGCTTGAGCACTGTGTCATAGCGAGGCTTCGCGCCGGGCGTGAGCGCCTTGTACAGGCTCTCACGGCCAAGACCCGCATCCTTGGCGAGTTGCGCCATGCCGCGGGCGCGCGCAACGTCGCGGACGGCAGCGAGAAACACATCAGGGTTTGGGTCTTCCAGGGCGGCCGTCAGATACTCCGCGATGGTTTGCTCGTCGTTCAGGTAATCGGCAGCATCAAAGCTGGCGGTCTTGACCATCGTTCACTCCTTGTCCAAAGCCCGCGCCATCTCGATGGCACGTTTGATGTCGCGCTTGTGCGACGACTTTTCCCCGCCCGGCAGAAGCAGATAGATCACAGCCCCACGTCGCGTGTAGTAAGCGCGATACCCAGGGCCGACGTGGATGCGCATTTCCGAAACGCCTTCGCCTACCGGCTCACAGTCACCAAGATTTCCATGCTCGGCAGAGCGGATACGGTGGACGATGCGGGCTCGAGCCACGTTGTCTTTCAAGCCGGCAAGCCAGGCGTCGAAATCGTCGGTGCGCAGGAAAGTGTTCATGCCGGCATGTGTGTCCATACGGATACGCTCGCACAAGGGCGAACCAGTGGCGAAGACCGAGCTTCCGCGGCACCAAACGCCCCCGCGATCCCGCTGCTATGCTCACGCGCTCGGACTAGCATGCCCCCAAGCCACCGGGACCGGAGCGACCTGCATGAAACAATTCATCCGCGACAACCCGACCATCGCCTTCGGGCTCGGCCTGCCGCTGCTGCTCGTCGCGGTCTTCCTCGCCATCTCGGGCATTCCCGTCCTGCTGGTCGCACCGGCGCAGTACGAGGTGCTGTACGCGACCCATTACAACTTCCACAACAACCCGCACAACGCGATCCGGATCGCGGTCGTCGGTGATCGCGTGCAGGTCAGCTACGTCGGCAACACGCAGCCCTACCAGACCCCGCGGCTGTGGCGCTTCAATCCGAAGACCGGCGCGGTGAAGGAAATCGCGCTGCCCTTGCCGCCCGGCCTCGCCCCCAACAGCGGGCGCCCGGTCGAGGCGGAGAAGACACCGAGCGTAACGCCCATCGACGTCCCCGACCTCGCCGGGCTCAGGGTCGATTCGTCGAGCCTGGCGCCCGACGGCTACAGGTTCAGCAGCGGCGCCGATGGCTACGGCGGAAAGGTCTTCGACGGCCTGTTCCTCGGTTCTTCGCGCTACCGGGTCCACGCCGAACTCGTCAAGGACGGGCGCAGCATCCGACTGCCCGAAACCGAAGGCGCCTACTACGGCAACGCTGTCCGCTTCGTCGGCTGGGTGCTGCCGTGACCTGGCTCCTACTGCTGATCGTGCTGATCGTCCTCGCCGGCGGCTGGTGGGGCTGGCCGCTGGCCGCGGCGCTGTTCGGCAGCCGCGCGGTGCATGACAAGACCAGTGCGCTCGGCAGGATCGCCGAGCTGATGCGTGCCCATGACATCTCGCCGGCTGAAGTCGCTGCGGTATACCGCGATCCGACCCTGCTCGCGACCACGGCGCCCAAACGCAGCAGCGGCGAGATTGCACGGACGCTCTTCATCTATCTCGGCGCGATCTTCATCCTCGCCGGCATCGGCACCTACATCGGCATGTTCTGGAACCGCATGGGCAGCGTCATGCGGATCGTCGTCACCCTCGGCGTAGGTTATGCGCTGCTGGTCGTGCTGGTCTCGGCGCTGCACGAGAGGAAGTTTCCCAGGCTCGTCCTGCCACTGACGCTGGCGACGGCGTTCATGCTGACGAACGGCTGGTTCGTGTTCATCCACGAGCTCTTTCCGCGCGGCAACGACTGGCGGCTGGCCGCGCTCGCCGTCTTCGGCACGATGGCGATTCATCAGGGCCTGCTGTTCCGCCAGTACGCGTCGAGCGTGCTCGCCTTCACCGCCCTGTGCTTCGTCTACGGCTTTCTGGCGGTCGGCCTCGACCTGCTCGACGTGCCGGCGGGCTTCAGCGCGCTCGTCCTCGGCGCCTCGCTGTTGCTCGTCGCCAGCGGGCTGGAAGGATCGCCGCAGCGCAGCCTCGCCGAGTTTGCCTACCTGATCGCGCTGTGCTGGTTCAACGCCGGCCTGTTCGACCGCGTCGCCATCGCCGCCGCGGCCGACTGGGCGGCGCTACTGACCGGCGCCTCGGTCATGTCGGCCGCCTACGGCCTGCACAAGGACGGGCGGCAGCTCCGGCTATCCGGTCTCGGCTACCTGATCGGCTCGGCGCTCGCCTACAGCGGCCTCTTCGACCTGCTGCGCCAGACCCCGGTCGAACTGCTCTATTTCGCCGTCACCGCGGCGATGCTCTACGTCTGCGTGTTGCTGCAGAGTCGCGCGCTGCTCCTGACCACGGTGCTCGCGATGCTCGGTTTCATCAGCCACTTCACCGCCCGGCACTTCGTGGACTCGCTCGGCTGGCCGATCTCCCTGGTCCTCATGGGTGTCGCCTTCATCGGCGTCGGCGCGCTGGCGATGCGGATCAAGCGGCAGATGTGAGGGCCTTGGCCTGGAAGGGGCAGCATTAAACGGGAACTTGCGACCCTCGAACGAACGCCAGGATTGACGCCACGTACGCTAACGCGTACGTTAGCCGCATCGACGGAGACCCGCAATGACCACGCTCACCGCTTCCGAAGCACGGGCCAACCTGTACCGCCTCATCGATCAGGCCGCAGAGTCCCATCAGCCCATCCACATCGCGGGCAAGCGCACGAGCGCCGTCCTGCTCTCCGCGGAGGACTGGCAGGCCATCCAGGAAACGCTTCACCTGCTTTCCATTCCGGGGATGCGCGAGTCCATCAAGGAGGGCATGGCCGAGCCGCTTGACGAGAGCGCCCGGGAGCTCGACTGGTGAGCTGGCAGCTCGTGTTCTCGAAGTACGCCCGGAAGGACGCGAAGAAACTGGCGGTAGCCGGCCTGAAGTCGAAAGCCAAGGACTTGCTTGCGATCCTGGCGAAGGATCCCTTCCAGAAGCCTCCGCCCTACGAAAAGCTCGTGGGTGATCTTGCCGGGGCTTACTCGCGCCGGATCAACATCCAGCACCGCCTGGTCTATGAGGTCTTCGCCGAGGAGCGCGTGGTTCGCGTGCTGAGGATGTGGTCGCATTACGAATAGGAAGGCGGGAAACGTGGCGGGCGACGACGCCTCGCAACCGTTTCCAAAAACGGAACGGTTCAAAAGGAAGGCGCTCGTGTTCGACCCTTCAGCGTGTGCGAGAATCCAGCGCGGGAGCTATTCACATGAACCTTGCAGAAGCCATCTATCGACACAGCCAGCGCCTGCCGGATGAAGCGGCTCGCGAGGCGCTCGACTTCATCGAGTTTCTCGAACAGCGCTATGGCGTGAAGCCTGCTGAAACCACCGCTACGCCGCGCGAATTTCGCGAGCCGGGCAGTGCCCGCGGCAAGCTGGAGATTGTCGCGGACGATGACGACCACTTGGTCGACTTCAAGGACTACATGCCTTGAAGGCCCTGCTCGACACCCATACCCTGCTGTGGTTTCTGCTCGACGACCCGGCCTTGTCGGGCACTGCACGGGAGTTGATCCGCAGTCCGGAGACCGAGGTCTTCGTCAGCCCGGCCAGCTACTGGGAAATCGCGATCAAGATCAGCATCGGCAAGTACCGCTTGCCCGAACCGCTTGCAGCATTCATGGATCGAGAACTGTCCCGCAACCGCTTCGACATCCTGCCCATCTCGGTCCGCCATGCCGATCGCGTCGCACGCCTGCCCTTCCATCACCGCGATCCATTCGATCGCCTGATCGTCGCGCAGGCCCTGGAAGACGCGATGCCGCTGCTGAGCGCCGACCAGGTCATGGACCGCTACGGAGCTCAACGCGTCTGGTAAGCGACGTCCTCCATTCACGCTGACCTCCGCAGTCCATGCCCCTCGACTTCACCACCCTCGACACCCTGCGCAGCCACCACCCCGCGTGGCGGCTACTGCGCTCGGACCACGCGGCGCTGGTGGCGAGCTTCCTGCACCGCGTCTTCGTCGCCCCCAACGTGCGCGGCATGGCGGCGGCGGACCTCGCCGAGGCGCTCGAGGACGAGCTCTACGCGCTGCGTCTGCTGCGCGGCGACGACGCCTTCCCCAAGCCGGCGCTCGACTACCTCAACGACTGGGCCGCGGCCGACAAGGGCTGGCTGCGCAAGTACTACAGGCCCGGCACCGACGAGGCCCAGTTCGACCTCACCCCGGCCACAGAGAAGGCGCTCGCCTGGCTGGCGCAGCTGAGCGAGCGCCAGTTCGTCGGCACCGAGTCGCGCCTGCTCACCTTGTTCGCCCTGCTCAAGCAGATGGGCGAGGGCAGCGAGACCGACCCCGCGCGCCGCATCGCCGAGCTGCAGCGCAAGCGCGACGAGATCGACGCCGAGATGGCGCGCGTGCTCGCCGGCGACATCCCGCTGCTCGACGACACCGCGCTCAAGGACCGCTTCCAGCAGTTCATGCAGGGCGCACGCGAGCTGCTCGCCGACTTCCGCGAGGTCGAGCACAACTTCCGCCAGCTCGACCGCCGCGTGCGCGAGCGCATCGCGCTGTGGGAGGGCAGCAAGGGCGCGCTGCTCGAACAGATCATGGGCGAACGCGACGCCATCGCCGACTCCGACCAGGGGCGCAGCTTCCGTGCCTTCTGGGACTTCCTGCTGTCGAGCCGGCGCCAGGAGGAACTCAGCGACCTGCTCGACCAGGTGCTCGCCCTGCCCGCGGTGGCCGAGCTGAACCCCGACGCCCGCACCCGCCGCGTGCATTACGACTGGCTCGAGGCGGGCGAGCACACCCAGCGCACGGTGGCGCAGCTGTCGCAGCAGCTGCGCCGCTTCCTCGACGACCAGGCGTGGCTGGAAAACCGCCGCATCATGGACCTGCTGCACGGCATCGAGAGCAAGGCGCTCGCCCTGCGCGCCGCGCCGCCGCCCGGCCCCGTGATGGAGATCGCCCTGCCCGGCGCGGCGATCGAGCTGGCGCTGGAGCGCCCGCTGCACACCCCGCCCACCCGGCCGGCGATCGCCGCGCTGCGCGTCGAGGCCGGCGACGAGGATGTCGACCCGCACGCGCTCTTCGAGCAGGTCACGGTGGACAAGGCACGCCTCGCCCGCCACATCCGCCACGCCCTGCAGGACCGCGCCCAGGTCACGCTCGCCGCGCTGGTCGCCGCGCAGCCGCTGGAGCAGGGCCTGGCCGAGCTGATCGCCTACCTGCAGCTCGGCAGCGACGCCTTCACCACCACCGTCGACGAGGCCACCCCCGAGCCGATCGAATGGCAGGCGAGCGCCGCCGACGGCGCCATGGTCACCCGCAAGGCCCGCCTGCCGCGGGTGATCTTCATGCGCTGAGCGCGCGCACGCGCAACCAAGCCGGGCATCGGATCAGATGCTTGCACAGGGCGGGCAGGATGAGGAACATGCCGACCCGACAGGGCGACAATCCATGCGCTCACTCGATCGATTTGCGCGCCCCGAGGCGCAAGCTGACAATCCCCAACCGATGAAGCACTCGATGGACGACGAAGACCTCGCCCCCAGCCCGGCCGAGCCGCCCGGCCCCGCCGCCGCACCCGACCTCTCGGTGCTGCTCATCGGCCTGCTCAAGGGCGTGCTCTACCGCGAAGCCGACGAACGCCAGTGGTCCGGCCTGCTGCAACTGCAGGCGCGGGTGCGCGAATACGTCGCCGTGCTCGCCCTCGAGCTGGTGCTCGACGAGGCCGAGGGCTACGCCTTCCTGCGCGGCCGCCCCGAGCCCGCCGACGACGACCCGGCGCCGCGCCTGCCGCGCCTGGTGGCGCGCCGGCCGCTGTCCTACCCGGTGAGCCTGCTGCTCGCCCTGCTGCGCAAGAAGCTCGCCGAGTTCGACGCCGGCGGCGGCGACACCCGCCTGGTGCTGGGGCGCGACGACATCGTCGAGCTGGTGCGCGTGTTCCTGCCCGAAGGCCCCAACGAGGCACGCCTGATCGACCAGATCGAGACCCACATCAACAAGGTCGTCGAGCTCGGCTTCCTCGCCCGCCTCAAGCCCGCCAGCGCCAGCGCCACCGCGCCCGCCAGCTTTGAAGTGCGCCGCATCCTCAAGGCCTTCGTCGACGCGCAGTGGCTCGCCGACTTCGACGCCCGCCTCGCCGCCTACCGCGCCGCCCTCGCCGATGGCAAGGAGACCCCGTCCGATGAGCCCTGAAACCGTCGAGCCTTCCCCTGTGGGAGCGACGCACGTCGCGATTGCAGCGCCGGGAATCCGCGCCGGCGCAGCGGTAGCCGCCGAATCGCGACTTGCGTCGCTCCTACAGGCGCGCCGCAGACCGCGTGGGTTCCTGCCAGATCCACCGGCGAGCAAGGGCGGTGATGCCGGCGCCGACACCCGCGAGCACAGCCTGCGCTCCTATGTGCTCGGCCACTGCAAGTCCGAACGCAACGAGGTCACCGGCGCCGCGCGCCCGCCTCGCCGGCTACCGCACCGCCCTCGCCGACCGCAAGGAAACCCCGTCCGATGAGCCCCGAAACCTTCGAGCACCCCCCCGTAGGAGCGACGCAAGTCGCGATTTCAGCGCCGGGAATCCGCGCCGGCGCAGCAATAGCCGCCGAATCGCGACTTGCGTCGCTCCTACGGGCGCTCCTACGGGCGCGCCGCAGACCGCTTGGTTTCCTGCCAGGAGCGGCGGCGAGCAAGGGCCGTGATGCCGGCGCCATCGATGGCGCGTATGCGCAGCGCAGGTGCAGCCCATGAACGACCCGCAATCCCTCGGCCTCGACTTCGTCGCCGACGACACCCTGTCCGGCTTCCGCCTGCAGCGCCTGGAGGTGCTCAACTGGGGCACCTTCGACCGCCACGTGTGGACGCTGCAGCTCGACGGCCGCAACGGGCTGCTCACCGGCGACATCGGCTCGGGCAAGTCCACCCTGGTCGACGCGATCACCACCCTGCTCGTCCCCGCGCAGCGCATCGCCTACAACAAGGCCGCCGGCGCCGACACGCGCGAGCGCAGCCTGCGCTCCTACGTGCTCGGCCACTACAAGTCCGAGCGCAACGAGGTCACCGGCGCCGCGCGCCCGATCGGCCTGCGCGAGCCCGGCAGCTACTCGGTGATCCTCGGCGTATTCCACAACGCCGGCTACGACCAGACCGTGAGCCTGGCCCAGGTGTTCTGGTTCAAGGAGGCGCAAGGCCAGCCGGCGCGCTTCTACCTCGGCGCCGAGCACGCGCTGTCGATCACGGACGATTTCTCCGGCTTCGGCCCCGACATCACGCAGCTTCGCAAACGCCTGCGCGGCGCCGGGGCCGAGGTGCTCGACAGCTTCCCGCCCTACGCAGCGTGGTTCCGCCGCCGCTTCGGCATCGACAACGAGCAGGCGCTCGAGCTCTTCCACCAGACCGTGTCGATGAAGTCGGTCGGCAACCTCACCGACTTCGTGCGCAACCACATGCTCGAGCCCTTCGAGGTCGGCCCGCGCATCCAGGCCCTGATCGACCACTTCGACGACCTCGACCGCGCCCACCAGGCGGTGCTCAAGGCGCAGCGCCAGGTCTCCCTGCTGGGCCCGCTGGTCGACGACTGCCACCGCCACGACGCGCTCGCCGCCGACATCAGCGCGCTGCGGCGCTGCCGCGAGGCGCTGCAGCCGCACTTTGCCGCGCGCAAGCTGGCCCTGCTCGACCACCGCCTCGAACTCGCCGCCGAGGAGTGGGCGCGCGCCGACGCCCAGGTCATGCGCCTCGACACGCTGCGCGAGGAACAGGCCGGCCGCATCGACGCGCTCAAGCAGGCGATCAACGCCAACGGCGGCGACCGCCTCGAGCGCCTCGCCGCCGAGATCCGCAAGCAGGAGCAGGTGCGCGACGCGCGCCTGGCCAAGGCACGCCGCTACGGCGAGCTCGCCGCGGTGCTCGGCGCGTCCGCGGCCGCCGACGCCGAAGCCTTCGCCAGCCAGCGCCTGCACTTCGCCGCCAGCCGAGAGGAGGCGCGCAACCGCGACGCCGAACTGCAGAACACGCTCACCGAGCACGCCGTCACCCTGCGCCAGGGCAAGCTCGAGTACGACGCGCTGAGCGCCGAGATCGACAGCCTCAAACGTCGCCGCAGCAACATCGACGACCGCCAGATCCAGATCCGCGCCGCGCTGTGCGGCGCGCTCGGCATCGACGTCGAGGACATGCCCTTCGCCGGCGAGCTGCTCCAGGTGCGCGAGGACGAGCGCGACTGGGAGGGCGCCGCCGAGCGCCTGCTGCGCGGCTTCGGCCTCGCCCTGCTGGTGCCCGACGCGCACTACAAGGCGGTCGCCGAGTGGGTGGACGGCAACCACCTGCGCGGCCGCCTGGTGTACTTCCACGTCCGCCCGCCGCGCGCGGGCGAGCTGCCCGCGCTGCACCCCGACTCGCTGGTGCGCAAGCTCGCGATCAAGCCCGACAGCCCGCACTACGACTGGCTGGAACGCGAGCTCGCCCACCGCTTCGACGTCGCCTGCTGCGCCACGCAGGAGCAGTTCCGCCGCGAGACGCGCGCGATCACCCGCGCCGGCCAGATCAAGGACCCCAGCGGCCGCCACGAGAAGGACGACCGCCACGCCATCGCCGACCGCAGCCGCTACGTGCTGGGCTGGAGCAACACCGCCAAAATCGAGGCCCTGGAAGCCCAGCGCCGCCAGCTCGAAGCCCGCCTCGGCGAAGTGGGCAGCCAGATCGGCCGCATCGAGGCCGAGCGCCGCACCCTCGCCGGCCGCCTCGACGCCCTCACCCGCCTGGAAGAATTCACCGCCTTCGACGAGCTCGACTGGCACGGTGTCGCCGGCGCGATCGCCACGCTGGAGGACGAACGCCGCGCGCTCGAAGCCGCCTCCGACCTGCTCAAGACACTCAACCAGCAGCTCGCCGACCTGCAGCGGATCCGTGTCGACACCGAGCGCGAGCTCGGCGCCGCGCGCGAACGCCGCGCCAAGGTCGAGCAGCGCCAGGCCGACGCCGAGGCGCTGCGCACCGCCACGCTCGCCCTCGTCGACGCCGCGCCGATCGACCCGGAGCTCGTCCCCCGATTGGAAGCCCTGTGCGCCGAGGTGCTCGGCGAGCACCCGCTCACCGTCGAGTCCTGCGACAACCGCGAGCAGGAGGTGCGCACCGCGCTGCAGTCGCGCATCGACGCCGAGGATCTCCGCCTCAAGCGCCTGGCCGAGAAGATCATCAAGGCGATGGCGGCCTTCAAGCAGCAGTTTCCCCTCGAGACCGCCGAGATCGACGCCAGCCTGGAGGCCGGCTTCGAGTACGAGAAGCTGCTCGCGCAGCTCGACCGCGACGACCTGCCGCGCTTCCTCGCCCGCTTCAAGGAGCTGCTCAACGTCAACACCATCAACGAGATCGCCAACTTCAACGCCCAGCTCGCGCGCGAGCGCGAGACCATCAAGGAGCGCATCGCCCACATCAACAAGTCGCTCGGCGAGATCGACTACAACCCCGGGCGCTACATCGTGCTTGAATCGCAGGCGAGCCCCGACGCCGAGATCCGCGACTTCCAGCAGGAGCTGCGCGCCTGCACCGAGGGCGCGCTGACCGGGGCGGGCGAGGGCGACGACGAGCAGTATTCCGAGGCGCGCTTCCTGCGCGTCAAGGGCATCATCGACCGCTTCCGCGGCCGCGAGGGCCTCTCCGACCAGGATCGCCGCTGGACCGCCAAGGTCACCGACGTGCGCAACTGGTTCCTCTTCGCCGCCAGCGAACGCTGGCGCGAGGACGACAGCGAGCACGAGCACTACTCGGACTCCGGCGGCAAGTCGGGCGGGCAGAAGGAGAAGCTCGCCTACACCATCCTCGCCGCCAGCCTCGCCTACCAGTTCGGCCTGGAGTGGGGCGCGGTGCGCTCGCGCTCGTTCCGCTTCGTCGTCATCGACGAGGCCTTCGGCCGCGGCTCGGACGAATCCGCGCAGTACGGCCTGCGCCTGTTCGAGCAACTCAACCTGCAACTGCTGATCGTCACCCCGCTGCAGAAGATCCACATCATCGAGCCCTTCGTCGCCAGCGTCGGCTTCGTGCACAACGAGGGCGGCAGCGCCTCGAAGCTGAGGAACCTGTCGATCGAGGAGTACCGCGCGCAGAAAGCCGAGATGCGGGCGGCGGCGCAGGCCGCGCCCCGCGCCGGCGGCGGCGCATCCGCATCATGAGCTGGAGCACCGCGCAGGACCTGAGGGCGCAGGTGATGCGCCTGTGGGAGCGCGGCGAGCTGCTGCGCGAGGGGCTGCCGCAGGACAGCGGCGCCCCCCCGTGCGCGTGCTTGCCGGAGGAGGAGAGCGAGGGCTCTGGCGCTCAGCCTTGCGAGCTACCGGCCGATGCCGCGGCGTACACGGCCGTGGGACCACCTGCAGGCCACAGCCGCTTCCCGCTGCGACTCACCCTGAAGACCCCAACCTCGGACGACATCACCCGCCACTTCGATGCCGTGCGCGCCTGGGTTGCGGCGATCTCGGCCACGCCCCATGTGCGCCTCGAATGGCAGGAGACCCGCCACCGCGTGCAGGGCAGCCAGCGCCTGCCCGCGAGCGCCTGGGTCGACCGCCTCGACGACGCCCTGGCCTGGATCGGCAAGCGCGCCGAGGACGCGCGCTTTCGTGCGCTGCACGCCGAGACTGCCGCACGCCAGCCCCTGCTGCTGCCCTGGCTGCACAAGCGCCCGCTGCGCGCGCTCGAACTCGCCGCCGAGTGGTCGCGCCTGCTCGACGTGGTGGCCTGGCTGCAGGCCCACCCGCGCCCGGGCATGTATCTGCGCCAGGTCGACCTGCCCGGCATCCACACCAAGTTCATCGAATCCCAGCGCGGCGTGCTCGCCGAGCTGCTCGACCTCGCCCTGCCCGCGGCGGCGATCGACCCGAGCCGCACCGGCGCGCAGCAGTTCGCCGCCCGCTACGGCTTCCTGGACAAGCCCGTGCTGCTGCGCTTGCGCATCCTCGACCCGGCGCTCGGCCTGCTGCCTGGCGCGCCCTGCCCCGACCTCGCCCTCGACGCCGACAGCTTCGCCCGCCTGCGACTCGACGTGGCGCGCGTCTTCATCACCGAGAACGAGACCAACTTCCTCGCCTTCCCCCGCGTCGACAAGGCCATCGTGATCTTCGGCGCCGGCTACGGCTGGGAGGCCCTCGCGCGCGCCGAGTGGCTGCAGCGCTGCCCGATCCACTACTGGGGCGACATCGACACCAACGGCTTCGCCATCCTCGCCCAGCTGCGCGCCCGCTTCGCCCATGTCGAGTCCCTGCTGATGGACCGCGCCACCCTGCTCGCACATGAGGCGCTGTGGGGCCGGGAAGACAGCCCGCGCCCGGCCGACGTCTCGCGCCTCAGCGCCGAGGAACGCGGCCTGTACGAAGACCTGCGCAACCACCACATCCGCCCGTCCCTGCGCCTGGAGCAGGAACACATCGGCTTCGGCTGGCTGGAGAAGGCGCTGAGAATCGTCCACGCGGTGGATGATTTTCAGCCATCTGATGGTTGATTTTCATCCAAGGCGTCCCGGGAAACGGCTGGTCAGAACGACCATCGCCCTTCCTGCCCATCTTGGGCCTGCGCCATCTCCAAGACACCGAACCCGAACGCATCCAGCACGGCAGCGCCTGGGTACCGGACGGCTTCGTGTCAGCAGTGGGGAAAGCGCAGGCGTTCGCGTTAAAGTCCGATCTGTCTGTCCTTCTACCCCACCGCTTATGACGCCCGAAGGCCACGCCCGGAGCTGCATCGACGCCCGTCTGCAACAGGCAGGCGAACCGGCCAGCGTGCTGCCCAAACGCATCCGAAACCAAGCTGCAGCCACGAGTTCTGCCAGAAAGGCTGACGATAACCGTCACTGCCCGTCCAAGGTCCGTTCATGAAAATCGAATCCATCCGTCTCAAGAACTTCAAGGCCTTCCGCAATGTGCACCTGAAGGACATACCTTCCTTTCTGGTGGTCGTCGGCGCAAACGGGTCGGGGAAATCGACGTTGTTCGATGTCTTCGGCTTCCTGCACGACTGCCTGAAAGGCAATGTCCGGCAAGCGCTCGACAAGCGCGGCCGCTTCGGCGAAGTGCTGAGCCGGGGTTGCGATCCGAAGAAGGACACGATCCTCATCGAGTTGCAGTACCGCATGGAGATCACTGACGTCGAGCGGCTGGTGACGTACTCGTTGGAAATCGGTGAGCGGCAAGGGCTGCCGGTGGTCTGCAAGGAGCTGCTGCGATACAAGCGCGGCCGCTACGGAAGTCCCTACCACTTCCTCAGCTTTGCCGAGGGCGAAGGCTACGCGATCACCAACGAGGAAGACTTCAACAAGACCGACGAGGAACTCGACCGCGAAACCCAGCGGGTCGCGCCGGACACCCTTGCGATCAAAGGTCTTGGGCAATTCGAGCGTTTCAAAGCCGCCAATGCCTTCCGCAGCCTGATCGAGAACTGGCACGTGTCCGATTTCCACATCAGCGCCGCGCGAGGGCGCAAGGACGCATCGGGCGAAATGGAGCACCTGTCGGAGACCGGCGAGAATCTACCCTTGGTCGCTCGTTACCTGCATGAGCAGCATGCCGAGATCTTCAGCAGAATCCTTGCGACGATGACCAAACGGGTACCCGGCGTGACTTCGGTCGAACCCAAGCTGATGGATGATGGCTACCTCACGCTGCGTTTTCAGGATGGCTCGTTCAAGACGCCTTTCCTCGACCGCTACGTGTCCGACGGCACCATCAAGATGTTCGCCTATCTGGTGCTGCTGCACGATCCGAAGCCGCACCCCTTGCTGTGCGTGGAAGAGCCGGAGAACCAGCTTTATCCGCAGTTGATGCCTGAACTCGCGGAGGAATTCCGTAGCTACGCCAATCGTGGCGGACAGGTTTTCGTATCCACGCATTCACCGGATTTCCTGAACGCCATCGAACTCGACGAGGTGTATTGGCTGGTCAAGCAACAGGGCTACTCCGAGATTCATCGCGCGCGCGACCATGCACAAATTGCCGCTTACGTCGCTGAAGGTGATCAACTCGGCTACCTGTGGAAGCAGGGCTTCTTCGACGGGGTCGATCCGCGATGAGGGAACTCGTGTTTCTACTGGAAGAGCCGTCGGCCAAAGCCATGCTGGAATCCCTGCTCCCCCGGATGCTGAAGGAAGACACCCGTTTCCGCTGCATCCCGTTCGAAGGCAAGCAGGATCTGGAAAAACAACTGACTCGCCGGATTCGTGCGTACCAGAACGAACGCGCTCGCTTCATCGTACTGCGCGATCAGGACAGTCACCCCGACTGCACCGCGGTGAAGCAAGGTTTGCTCGATCTGTGCGATAAGTCCGGCAAGTTTGCGCGATGCCTGGTTCGCATTGCGTGCCGAGAGCTCGAGGCTTTCTATCTGGCCGATCTGCAGGCTGTCGAACGAGCCCTCGAGATCGACGGATTGACTCGGCATCAGAACAGCAGGAAGTTCCGGTCCCCGGACGGACTCGGCAGCCCCAGCCGAGAGTTGAAAACCTTGACACGCAATCGCTACGAAAAGGTCGCGGGGTCTCGGGCAATCGGCAAACACCTGCAACTCGACAATGCCCGCTCCGCGAGCTTTCGTAATCTCATCGCAGCCATCCGGCGTTGCGAAGACGAACTCCTGCGGGAAGCAGTGTGAGTCCGCTTCTTGGTGCGTTTTAACCGATATTCATAATCCGCGGCCATCGCCAAGACGGAAACCCTTGTGAGCTCGCTGCTCGTCAGAATCACCCCGCCAAGGGGAAGGCGGCGGGCAGAGAGTTTCGCATGAGTCCCAAGTGCGGACCGTACTTCCTGTGGCCGGAGAATCTCCTCCCGTGACTGAGCGCTTCCCGTCCGCAGGTTCGACAGTTCAGCACGCAAGTGCTTGTTTCAACTGAATCACACTTCCAGAAATGCCACCACACCACGCCCGCCCCCACGGCCCGGCCACGAGCCCTACCTGACCCCCCATCCCCGCGAGACATCTTGAAAAGCGCCCTCTTCGTCGACTTCGATAACGTCTATTCCGGCCTGCGCAAGCTCGACCCGGCCATCGCCGACCGCTTCGCCCGCCAGCCCCTGGAGTGGGTGAACTGGGTGATCGGCGAGCTCGAGCTGCCCGACCACGCCCCCGCCGGCGCGCGCCGCCGGCTGCTGGTGCGACGCTGCTATCTCAACCCGCAGGCCTATCAGCGCTTCCGGCCGTCCTTCAACCTCGCCGGCTTCGAGATCATCGACTGCCCCGCGCTGACGAGCGAGGGCAAGACCAGCACCGACATCCACATGGTGCTCGACATCATCGACCTGCTGCAGCACGAGGCCCGTTACGACGAGTTCATCGTGTTCTCGGCCGACGCCGACTTCACCCCGGTGCTGCGCAAGCTGCGGCGCTGGGATCGGCGCACCACGGTGCTGGCGATCGGCTTTCCGTCCGCGGCCTATCGCGCCTCGGCCGACCTGCTGATCGACCCCGACGAGTTCGTCCGCAACGCCCTCGGCTTCAAGGACGAGGACGATGCGCCCGGCGCCGGCGCGCCCCCTGCCGACGTCGCCCCGGAAAGCCTGTCGCTCGCAGCGAGCGCACGTTTCGCGCAGGCGTCGCCGGAAGCGGCCCGGAGCGTTCCCCCGGCCTCGTTCTCCAGCGGCGCCGACGCCCTCGACCACGACCTCGCCGAGATCGTCGAGACCATGCGCGCCGAGGTTGCGCGCTCGGCCGCGCCCGTCCCCTGCAGCCGCCTGGCGAGCCTGATCACCACGCGCCACCCCGCCCTCGCCGCCGACTGGAACGGCAAGGGCAGCTTCCGCAGGTTCGTCGACAGCCTCGAGCTCGCGCCGCTGCGTTTCGACTGGAGCAACAGCGGCGGCTTCGTCTTCGATCCCGCCCGCTCCGGCGCCGGCATGCAGGACGGCAGCGTCACGCCCGACTGGGGCGAGGATCAGGACATCCTGCCGCTCGCCATGCAGATCCACGAGGTCTCCGGCGTCCCCCTGCTCGGCCCGGCCGAATACCGCGCGCTGTTCTCGATCATCGCGGACGACGTCGGCCGCCATCCCTTCGACCTCAAGGAAACCGGCAAGCGCGTGCGCGACCGCCTGCGCGAAGCCGGTCTCGGCGGCAGCCGGCTCGACGTCAACTGGATCCTGCGCGGACTGCTGATGCGCGGCCACGCCTTCGGCGAGGGGCAGGACCGCGCCGCGACGCTCGCCACCAAGACGGCGAACAACGTGCGCTCGCTCTGCCTGCGCGAGCAGATGATCCTCGACCGCGCGGCCGAGACGGCGATCGCGCGCTGGTTCGGCACCCATCCGGCTCCCACCCGCAGCGGGCAGTGAGCCGATGCGGGTGCCGCGGCCCTCGACTCCGCCTCCCACACGCTTCTGAGCTATATTGCGTCGCAACAGATCCAGCACGAGGACCACCCCCATGGCCAGTCGCAACCCCTCCTTCTTCCGCCGCATCGGCCTCGCCTTCTCCGTCCTCTTCGGCGCCGAGCTCGCCGGCCGCCTCGTCCGCCTGCGCGAGGAAGGCGCAGACACCGAGGCCGCTGCCGGCACCGAGGACGCCGCCGCAGCCGCCCAGCCCGCCATCGTGCGCGAGACCACCCCCGAGGCCGCGCTGCAGCTGCTCGGCCTGCTCCAGCGCGACGCACGCTTCATCGATTTCGTCCAGGAAAACATCGCCGCCTATTCGGATGCCGACATCGGCGCCGCCGCGCGCGTAGTGCACGAGGGCTGCCGCAAGGTGCTCGACGAGCACTTCGCCATCACGCCGGTGCGCGACGAGGCCGAAGGCAGCCGCCTCACCCTGCCCGAAGGCTTCGACGCCGCGGCCGTACGCCTCACGGGCAAGGTGGTGGGCAAGCCGCCCTTCACCGGCACCCTCGGCCATCGCGGCTGGCGCGTGACCGACACCCGCCTGCCGGCGCTGGCCGAAGGCCACGACGCCAGCGTGATCGCCCAGGCGGAGGTGGAGCTGTGAGCGCCCCCGCCCGCTACACCCTCGGCATCGACCTCGGCACCACCCACTGCGCGCTCTCCTATGTCGACCTCGAAGCCAGCGACGGCGACCAGGCCGCGCAGCAGGTGCTGGAGATTCCCCAGCTCACCGGCCCGGGCAGCATCGAGGCGCGCCCGCTGCTGCCCTCCTTCCTCTATCTGCCGCACGCCGACGAGCTCGCCCCCGGCGACCTGAGCCTGCCCTGGGGGGCGACGCAGGATCACGCGGTGGGCGAGTTCGCCCGCAGCCGCGGGGCGGCCACGCCGATCCGCCTGGTGGCCAGCGCCAAGAGCTGGCTGTGCCACCCCGGCGTCGACCGCCGCGCCGACATCCTGCCCGCCGAGGCGCCGCCCGAGGTGGCGCGCATCTCGCCGCTGACCGCCTCGGTGCGCTACCTGTCGCACCTGCGCGCGGCCTGGAACGCCGCCCATCCCGAGGCGCCCTTCGACGCCCAGGACGTCACCGTCACCATCCCGGCCTCCTTCGACCCCGCGGCGCGCGAGCTCACCGCCGAGGCCGCGCAGGCCGCCGGCTACCCGCCGATCACCCTGCTCGAGGAGCCGCAGGCGGCGCTCTACAGCTGGATCCAGCGCAGCGCCGGGCAGTGGCGCAAGGAAGTGAAGACCGGCGACCTGATCCTGGTGGTCGACGTCGGCGGCGGCACCACCGACCTGTCGCTGATCGCGGTGCTCGAGCGCGAGGGCAACCTCGAGCTGCACCGCGTGGCGGTGGGCGAGCACATCCTGCTCGGCGGCGACAACATGGACCTGGCGCTGGCCTACACGGTCACGCGCAAGCTCGCCGAGCAGGGCACCCGGCTCGACCCCTGGCAGACGCGCGCGCTCGCCCATGCCTGCCGCGGCGCCAAGGAGGCGCTGCTGAGCGACTCCGACCTCGACAGCGTGCCGGTGGTGGTGCCGAGTCGCGGCTCGAAGCTGATCGGCGGCTCGATCCGCACCGAGGTGCGGCGCGAGGAGCTGGTCGCCACCCTGGTCGAGGGCTTCTTCCCCCGCGTCGCGGTCACCGAGATGCCCATCACGCGGGCGCGCGCCGCGCTCACCCAGCTCGGCCTGCCCTATGCGCAGGACGCGGCGGTCACCCGCCACCTCGCCGCCTTCCTCACCCGCCAGCTCGGCGCCACCGCCGATCTCGAAGGCTTCGCCGCGCAGCCCGAGGAGAGCGTCTTCCTGCACCCCACCGCGGTGCTGTTCAACGGCGGCGTGCTCAAGTCCGGGCTGATCGCCGGGCGCGTGCTCGACACCCTGAACGACTGGCTCGCCGCCGACGGCGCCGCGCCGGCGCGGCTCCTCGGCGGCGCCGACCTCGACCTCGCGGTGGCGCGCGGCGCGGCCTACTACGGCTACGTGCGCCGCGGACGCGGGGTGCGCATCCGCGGCGGCACCGCGCGCGCCTACTACGTCGGCATCGAGTCCTCGATGCCCGCCATCCCGGGCATGGAGCCGCCGCTCGAAGCCCTCTGCGTCGCCCCCTTCGGCATGGAGGAGGGCAGCGAGGCCGCCCTGCCCGCGCAGGAGTTCGGCCTGGTGGTCGGCGAGCCGGTGCGCTTCCGCTTCTTCGGCTCCTCGGTGCGCCGCCAGGACGAGGTCGGCACCCTGCTCGACTTCTGGCAGCCCGACGAGCTGCAGGAGCTCGAGGAGATCGAGGCCACCCTCCCGGCCGAAGGCCGCCGCCCCGGCGAGGTCGTGCGCGTGAAGCTGCACGCCCGCGTCACCGAGACCGGCACGCTCGAGCTCGAGGCCCTGCCGGTGGACGGCAGCGCACGCTGGAAGGTGCAGTTCGACGTGCGCGGCACCGCCGAGGCCTGAGGTCGCTCGCGTGGCGACGCGCTACACCGTTGGCATCGACCTCGGCACCAGCAACACCGTGGTCGCCTTCGCCGCAGAAGGCGAGGACCGCATTCAGGTGCTGGAGATCGAGCAGCTCGTCGGCCGCGGCGAGCTCGCCGCGCGCACGCTGCTGCCCTCGGTGCGCTACCACCCCGCCGCGGGCGAGCTCGACCCCGCCACGCTGCGCCTGGTCGCGAGCGCCGGCGAGGGGCAGGGCGCACCGCCGGCGGTGCTCGGCGAGGCGGTGGTCGGTCAATACGCCCGCGAGCTCGGCGCCCAGGTGCCCGGGCGCGCGGTGGCCAGCGCCAAGAGCTGGCTCTCGCACGCCGGCGTCGACCGCAACGCCGCGATCCTGCCCTGGGGCGCGGCCGAGGACGTGCCGCGGGTGTCGCCGGTGGTGGCGAGCGCGAGCTACCTCGCCCACGTGCGCGCGGCGTGGAACCGTCAGCATCCCGGGGCCGCGCTCGAAAATCAGGACATCGTGCTCACGGTGCCCGCCTCCTTCGACGAGGGTGCGCGCGCCCTCACTCTGGAGGCGGCGCGGCTAGCCGGCCTGCCGCGCCTGCGCCTGCTCGAGGAGCCCCAGGCCGCCTTCCACGACTGGCTGTTCCGCCACCGCGAACAACTCGCCGCGGAGCTCGCGCAGTCCCGCCTGCTGCTGGTGTGCGACGTCGGCGGCGGCACCACCGACCTCACCCTGATCCAGGTCGAGCCCGCCGCGGACGGTCTCTCGCCGCCGCGCCTGACCCGCATCGGCGTCGGCGACCACCTGATGCTGGGCGGCGACAACATGGACCTGGCGCTCGCCCACCTGGTGGAGAAGCGCCTGCTCGCCGGCGGCGAGCGCCTGTCCGCCGCACAGCTCGCACAACTTGTGCAGCGCTGCCGCGCGGCGAAGGAGCAGCTGCTCGCCGCGGACGCGCCGGAAGAACTCAAGGTCACCCTGCTCGGCGCCGGCTCGCGCCTGATCGGTGCGGCGCGCTCGACCGCGCTACGCCGCGACGAGGTCCTGCGCCTGGTGGTGGACGGCTTCCTGCCTCTGGTCGGAGCCGACGAGGCACCCGCGCGCCGGCGCGCCGCGATCGTCGAGTTCGGCCTGCCCTATCCCGCCGACCCTGCGATCAGCCGCCACCTCGCCGCCTTCCTGCGCCGCCACGGCCAGGTTTCGCGCGCGGCGCTCGGGATGCCCGGTCCGGGCGCGGGCAGAGATGCCGACGGAGATGCGGACGAAGCCGCAGCCCCGCTCGCGATCCCCGACACCCTGCTGCTCAACGGCGGCGTGTTCCGCGCCGACGCGATCTCCGCCCGCCTGGAAGGATTGCTCGCACACTGGCGCGGCGCGCCCCCGCGCGTGCTGCACAACGACGCCCCCGACCTCGCCGTCGCCCGCGGCGCGGTGGCCTTCGCGCTCGTGCGCGCGGCCCGCAGCGGCCTCGGCATCGGCGGCGGCTCGGCACGCAGCTACTTCCTGGTGCTGGAGGCGGGTGGCGAGGCCGCGCGCGCGATCTGCGTGCTGCCGCGCGGCACCGAATCCGGCACCGAGGTCGCGCTCCCCGAGCGTCGCTTCGCGCTGCGCCTCGGCCAGCCGGTGCGCTTCCACCTCGTGTCCTCGACCGGCGACCGCGCCTGGCAGGCGGGCGAGCTGGTCGAGCTCGACGCCGACGATTTCATCCACCTGCCCCCGCTCGCCGCCCGCCTGCCCGCCACCGCCGCCGGACGTCGCGAGAACGTCGCCGTGCGCCTGGTCGCCTGCCTGACCGAGGTCGGCACGCTGGAGATGCAGTGCGTGGCGATCGACGACGACACGCAACGCTGGCAGCTCGCCTTCCAGGTGCGCGCCGAGGCCGACACGCCCGCCACCGAGGCCGCGGCCGGCGCCCATCCTCGCCTCGCCCAGGCCATCGCCCTCATCGACGAGGTCTTCGGCGGGCAGGCGCGCGAACTCGACGCCAAGGCGGTACGCCAGCTGCGCGCCCGCCTCGAGCGTGTGCTCGGCCGCCGCGACGACTGGGACATGGCGCTGCTGCGCGCGCTCTTCGACGCCCTGCTCGAGCGCGCGCGCCGGCGCCGGCGCTCCGCCGAGCACGAGCGCGTGTGGCTCAACCTCGCCGGCTACTGCCTGCGTCCCGGCCTCGGCGCGGCGCTCGACGACTGGCGCATCGACCAGCTGTGGGCGCTGTTCGGCCAGGGCCTGCAGTACGTGCGCGAGGGCAACAACTGGAGCGAGTGGTGGACGCTGTGGCGGCGCTGCGCCGGCGGCCTCGACGAGGCACGCCAGCTGCAGGTCCTGGAGGTGCTGGCCGAGCACCTCGAAGACACCGACGCCGCCCGCCGCCGCGGCGACCCGGTGCAGGGCAGCTACGACGACATGGTGCGCCTGGCCGCTGCCCTCGAACGCGTGCCGGCGATGCACCGCATCGAGGTCGGCAAGTGGCTGCTCGAGCGCCTCGCCCGCCCCGCCGAAAAGGCCCACACCTGGTGGGCGCTCGGCCGCGTCGGCGCACGCGAGTCGCTCTACGGCAGCGCACACACCGTGGTGCCGCCGGAGACCGCCGCCGAGTGGCTGCAGGCCGTGCTCGCGCTCGACTGGAAGGTCGTCGAGCCCGCCGCCTTCGCCGCCGCCCAGCTCGCCCGCCTCACCGGCGACCGCGCGCGCGACCTCGCGCCCGAACTGCGCGACGAGGTCGCGCGCCGCCTCGCCGCCCTCCGCGCCCCGCAGAGCTGGATCACCATGGTGCGCGAGGTCGTCAGCCTCGACGACGCCGACCGCCGCCGCAGCTTCGGCGAAGCGCTGCCGCCGGGCTTGCGGCTGCTGTAGCGCTGCGCGGTGGAGGGAGGAGGGCGCGCCGTCGCCGGCTCGATGCCGACGGCGCCCATCCGGTCACTGCAGGCCGGCGAGCGGCGCGCGGTCGATCGCAGACAGCGGCGCGTTGACCTCGAACAGCTTCGCATGCACCTCGGGCACGCCGAAGCCGAGCAGGCGCGCGCGGTGCATCGCCAGGTAGCGCTCGGCGTCGGCGCGGTCGGTAAACAGGTAGATCCCGCCCGCCTCGCCGCTGTCGCGGTTCTCGGTCCAGATCTTCCACAGCAGGCCGGGCTCCTGCGCGATGGACTCCGCCAGGCCCCGCATGGCCTGCGCCATGTCCTCGCCCCAGGGGCCGGCATAGGGAAAATCGACTTGAAGAAGGATGGGCACGCGCGATCTCCTGTGCGTCGGGGTCGGAACGGAAGGCAAGCCGGGTCGCGCCGGGAGGGTGGACCGCGGCGTTCGCACGGTTCGGGACGGCTCCGGACTCATCGACCATTCTACCGTCGCGGCGCCAAACGAACCGACGCATCGCGACTTGCGTCTCCTATGGAAAACCGGGCAGGTTTCCGGAGCGCCCGCAGGAGCGACGCAAGTCGCGATAGCAGCGCGTCCTGCACAAGCCTCGCCGGCCAGGCCGGCTACCATTGTCGACCGCAAGGCCACCCCACCTTGTCACCCATCACACCCGCACCCGCCATGTCCACCGACTCCGCTGCCCTGCACTACGACACCATCGCCCGCGCGATCGCCTTCGTGCGCGCCCGCCCCCGCCACACGCCACCGTCCGGAGCGGTCGCGGAGGCGCTTGGCCTCGATCTCGGGCAGTGGCAGCAGGTGCTCGCGGAATGGGCGGGGATCACGCCCGAGCGCTTCCTGCACTGCCTGGGGCGGGCGTATGCACGCGAGCGCCTGTCGCCGACGCCGGAGCGGCTCCCGGAGCGCGACGCCGGCGATCCCGCACCGTCGGACCTGGCCCGCGCCGTGCCGCTCACCTGGGAGCCGATGCCCCCCGCCTCAGGGCGCACCGTCGCACTCGGCCACGGCCTTGCAGCCACGCCCTTCGGCGACGCGCTGCTGGCGTGGACCACCCGCGGCGTGTGCCATCTCGCCTTTCGCTGTCGTGACGAGGCGGCCCTGCTCGTCGAGCTACGCAGCCTCTGGTCCGCCGCCGCGCCGGTGCGCGACGATGCGCACGCACACCGCCTGGCGCAGCGGATCTTCCCGTCGCGCGCGCCTTCCACCCCGGTGGCTGCAGCCACCGGGGCTTCCGGGCCCGCCGAAGCGGCGAACCCCGCCCCAGGCGGCGTTCACCTGATCCTGCGCGGCACGCCCTTCCAGGTCCGCGTCTGGTCCGCCCTCATGCGCATCCCGCCCGGTCGCCTGATGTCCTACCGCCAGCTCGCCACCCTGCTCGGCATGCCGGCTGCGCCGCGCAGCGTCGGCAGCGCGATCGCGGCCAACACGCTCGGCTACCTCGTCCCCTGCCATCGCCTGATCCGCGCGGACGGCGACGCGGGCGAGTTCCGCTGGGGCCGCGAGCGCAAGCTGGCGATGCTGGCCTGGGAGGCCACTTGAACACGCGGCGCAGCCCCGACTACCTGGCCGGCTACCCACCGGCGCTGGTGCATCAGGTGAGAACGCTGATCGAGCAGGGCGGACTGGCCGACGCGCTGCGCCGACGCTACCCGCAGGGGCACGCGGTGCGTTCGGACAGCGCGCTCCACGACTACGTGCAGGCGCTCAAGGCCGCCCATCTGCGCAGCGCGCCGCCACTCACCAAGGTGCGCTTCGACAACACCCTGCATGTGATCCGCAACGCGCTCGGCACCCACACCGCGATCTCGCGCGTGCAGGGTTCGCGCCTCCAGGCCAAGCGCGAGATCCGCATCGCCACGCTGTTCCGCGCCGCGCCGGAGGCCTTCCTGCGCATGATCGTGGTGCACGAACTCGCCCACCTGCGCGTGCGCGAGCACGACAAGGCCTTCTACCAGCTCTGCCTGCACATGGAGCCGGATTATCACCAGTACGAGTTCGACCTGCGCACCTACCTGAGCTACCGCGACGCGGGCGGCGAGGCGCTGTGGGGGGCGTAGGGATGCCGGAGTCCAGATACGCAGCGCGCGTCGCGGCCGCACCGCACGATCGCGACTTGCGTCGCTCCCACCGGGCACGGCGGAAGCACGGCGGCTATCCGTAGGAGCGACGCAAGTCGCGATCGGCCGGCGCGGCGGTTTTCCGTAGGAGCGACGCAAGTCGCGATCGGCCTGCACGGCGGTTTTCCGTGGGAGCGACGCGAGTCGCGATCGGCCGGCACGGCTCGACACGACGTGGCGAAGGGCACATCCCGGCCGTCCCCGAACGAAACCGCCCACACCGCGCGGCTGCACGGTGTGGGCGGGAGGGTGCTGCAGGCGGGAACCGCGTCAGCGCAGGTCGAAACGATCCGCGTTCATGACCTTGGTCCACGCGGCGACGAAGTCGCGCACGAACTTCTCCTGATTGTCGTCCTGGGCATACACCTCGGCGTAGGCGCGCAGGATGGAATTGGAGCCGAACACCAGATCGACGCGGGTCGCAGTCCACTTCTTCGCGCCGCTCTTGCGCTCGACGATGTCGTAGCTGTTGCGCCCGGTGGGCTTCCAGCTGTAGGACATGTCGGTCAGATTGACGAAGAAGTCGTTGGTCAGCGCGCCGACGCGGTCGGTGAACACGCCGTGCCCGCTGCCGCCGTGGTTGGTGCCGAGCACGCGCAGGCCGCCGACCAGCACGGTCATCTCGGGCGCGGTCAGGCCGAGCAGTTGGGCGCGGTCGAGCAGCATTTCCTCGGGCTGGACCACATAGTCCTTCTTCTGCCAGTTGCGGAAGCCGTCATGCACAGGCTCCAGCACCTCGAAGGACTCGACGTCCGTCTGCGCCTGGCTGGCGTCGCCTCGACCCGGGGCGAAGGGCACCTCGACATTGAAGCCGACGGCCTTGATCGCCTGCTCCAGGCCGACGTTGCCGCCGAGCACGATCACGTCCGCGATGCTGGCGCCGGTCTCGGCGGCGATCTTCTCGTAGGCCGCCAGCACCCTGGCCAGCCGCGCCGGTTCGTTGCCTTCCCAGTCCTTTTGCGGGGCGAGGCGGATGCGGGCGCCATTGGCGCCGCCGCGGTAATCCGAGCCGCGGAAGGTGCGTGCGCTGTCCCAGGCGGTGGCGACCATGTCGCCGACCGACAGGCCGGCGGCGGCGATCCTCGCCTTCACCGCGGCGACGTCGTAGGTCTTGTTGCCGGCGGGCACCGGGTCCTGCCAGATCAGGTCTTCGGCAGGCACGTCGGGACCGAGGTAGCGCGCCTTCGGGCCCATGTCGCGGTGGGTGAGCTTGAACCAGGCGCGCGCGAAGACGTCCTCGAAGTAGGCCTGGTCGTTGCGGAAGCGCTCTGCGATCTTGCGGTACGCCGGGTCGAATCGCAGCGCCATGTCGGCGTCGGTCATCATCGGCTTGCGGCGGATCGACGGGTCTTCCACGTCCACCGGCATGTCTTCCTCGGCGATGTTCACCGGCTCCCATTGCCAGGCACCGGCGGGCGACTTCTGCAGCCACCAGTCGTGCTTGAAGAGCATGTCGAAGTAGCCGTTGTCCCACTTGGTCGGATGCGAGGTCCACGCGCCCTCGATGCCGCTGGTCACGGTGTCACGACCGATGCCGCGGGTGGTGTGGTTCATCCAGCCGAAGCCCTGCTCCTCGAGATCCGCAGCTTCGGGCGCGGGGCCGAGGACGGCGGCGCTACCGTTGCCGTGCGCCTTGCCGACGGTGTGGCCGCCGGCGGTGAGCGCCACGGTTTCCTCGTCGTTCATCGCCATGCGGGCGAAGGTCACGCGCATGTCGTGGGCGGTCTTGATCGGGTCGGGCTTGCCGTCGACGCCCTCCGGGTTCACATAGATCAGGCCCATCATCACCGCGGCGAGCGGATTCTCGAGGTCGCGTTGGCCGGAGTAGCGCGAGCCCTCGCTGCCGCTGGGGGCGAGCCATTCCTTCTCGGAGCCCCAGTAGATGTCCTTCTCGGGATGCCAGATGTCTTCGCGACCGAAGGCGAAGCCGAAAGTCTTGAAGCCCATCGACTCGTAGGCCATGTTGCCGGCGAGGATGATGAGGTCGGCCCAGCTGATCTTGTTGCCATACTTCTTCTTGATCGGCCACAGCAGGCGGCGCGCCTTGTCGAGGTTGCCGTTGTCGGGCCAGGAGTTCAGCGGCGCGAAACGCTGGTTGCCGGTGCCGCCGCCGCCACGACCGTCGGCGATGCGGTAGGTGCCGGCGGCGTGCCAGGCCATGCGGATCATCAGGCCGCCGTAGTGGCCCCAGTCGGCCGGCCACCATTCCTGGCTGTCGGTCATCAGCGCCTTGAGGTCGTTCTTGAGCGCGTCGACGTCGAGCTTCTTCAGCTCTTCGCGATAGTCGAAGCCCGGGCCGAGCGGGTTGGTCTTGCGGTCGTGCTGATGGAGGATGTCCAGGTTCAGCGCCTTGGGCCACCACGCCATCACCGCATCCTTGGCGGCGGTATTGCCGCCATGCATCACCGGGCACTTGCCGGCGGTGTTCGTGCTGTTCTCGCTCATCTGATTCTCCCTCTGTGACTGCTACGCAGACTGATTGCGAGGGGCGGTCGCGCCTCGCAGAAAACCGCTTCCGAAGCTCGCTCCACGATCGCGGAACAAGGCCGGAAACGGCCGAAAACCGCTGCTGACAGGCTCAGACTAGCAAAGATCGGGCGCTTTGGAAGCAATGGAGAGAATTGACGGAGGCTATCTTCCGACGTTGCGGTGCACAATAAAATTTATCCGGCTGGCCTGCGGAACGCGTTCCGCTCATGCGGCTCCACATCGTCCAGCAGAGGTGCGAACGCCCTGCCGGTCGCGCGCACGAAACCCAGCCTGGCTACCCAGTTCGAGCAGTTTTCTCCATAGCCGGGTGTAAGAAAACCCGACACTCCGGGGTCGCCAACCTTGTTCGGCCAGGGACTGTCATTTTCCTGCAACCCGCCGCACCGCTTCGCGCCGGAAATGCGAGAATCGCGCCCCCTCTCCCGCGGGCACGACCCGCCGGCAGGCTGGAAAAGACAACGGACACCATCGAGGAAAGCAACATGTCGAAGAAGTTGGCAGGTTTGATCGTTCTTGGGCTCGCGAGCGCGACGCCCGCATTCGCCGCCGGGCAGGCCGAGGCGAAGGGTCTCGTGGAGGACAGCTCGCTGAACGTGCTGCTGCGTAACGCGTTCATCAATCGTGATTACAAGGGCGGCCGCCACGACAGTGGCGAATGGGGCCAGGGTGCGATCGCGAACTTCGAGTCGGGCTTCACACAGGGCACGGTCGGATTCGGTGTGGACGCATTTGCCGCCTATGCGGTTCGCCTCGATGGCTCCCGCGACCGCGCAGGCAACTGGGGGATCGACTTCTTCAAGCAGGACAGCACCGGCATGCCGGAGAAGGATGTGGCAAAGGGTGGCGCCTCCCTCAAGCTGCGCTTCTCGAACACCGTGCTCGCTTACGGCGACCTGCGCCCCAACCTGCCGGTGCTGAGCCACGACAACTCCCGCCTGCTGCCCGAGAGCTATACCGGCACCATGCTGACCTCGACCGAGATCGAAGGCCTGGAATTCAATGCCGGCACCTTCCACGCCCAGTCGCGCAAGAGCGACGAGGGTCGTGACAGCGGTGGCCTGAAGGGCATTGACGTGATCGGCGCGAGCTACAAGTTCAACGACGCCTTCAGCGGCGCGTTCTACGTCTCGGACGTCGAGGACGTGCTCAAGCGCCAGTACCTCAACCTGAACTATGTGCTGCCGATCGCCAGCAACTCGCTGACCTTCGACTTCAACGGCTACCGCACCAAGCAGGACGCCGACTTCCAGCCCGGCAAGAGCCGCATCTGGAGCCTGGCCTCGACCTACGCGACCGGCCCGCATGCCTTCACGCTGGCCTACCAGCGCAACAATGGCGACATCGACTACAACTACGGCTTCTACCAGAGCGAGGGATGGATCGGTGACGGCGGCGGCTCGATCTGGCTGGCCAACTCCTACTGGTCCGACTTCAACGCTGCGGACGAGCAGTCCTGGCAGGTGGCTTACTCGGTCGACTTCGCCGAGTACGGCATCCCCGGCCTGAGCTACCGCATCGCCTACGTCCGCGGCCACGACATCGACGTCGGCACGACCACGGATGGCAAGGAGCACGAGCTCTTCAACCAGCTGTCGTACAAGGTGCAGAGCGGCGCCGCCAAGGATCTGAACGTCCGCCTGCGCGCCTCGACGCTGCGCGTCTCGGAGAGCGCCCGCGCCTACAACAGCAGCGGCAACGAAGTCCGCATCTTCCTCGACTACCCCTTCAGCGTGTTCTGATCCACGCGATGCGCACCGGTCCGGGCATCCCCCGATCCGGTGCGCACAAGAACAAACGGGAGCCATCGGCTCCCGTTCCTTTTTTGCGGGGATCGCGCCCCCCGCCTCAAGCCCTGCGCCTGCGCGCTACACCAAGCCCGGCGAGCCCCAGGCCGAGCAGCGCGAGCGAGGCGGGCTCCGGTACGCCGTTCGGCGTGCAGCCGGGTGCCGTCGGGTTCGCGTCGCAAAACTCGACCGCGGTCCCCTGCACGCCCACCGTGAAGCCGTTCCAGTTTTCGTCGCTGAGGCTGCGCCAGTTCACGGTGTCGAACGTGCCCTTGAACTGCAGCGTGCCGTGCGGTTCGCCCGTGCCCAGCAACTGGTACTCGGTCTTGCCGTTGACCGTCACCATCTGCTTGTACGAGGTTCCGCATCCCCAGTAGCCGCAGGCGTTGCCGTCACTGGAATCGCCGAAGCTGAGGATGTCGAAGTCCTGGTCGAAGCCGTAGCCGTTGCCGTTGAGGCTCACATAGGCGAACACCGGATTCGCGATCGCCTGCGAGAAGCTCAGCGTCTGCAGGCCTGCGCGGTTCAGTGCAACGATGTCGGTCGTGGCCGGCCGGTTGTCGACCGCAGTACTCGTGAACGGCGAGGTGCCGGTCGGGCCATCCGTGCCGTTGCTGTAATAGTAGGTGCCCCCGCCCGTCTCGTAGAAGCTGATCCCCTGCGGGTTCGTGTAGGTCACGGAGACCGTCGAATTCGACGTCGTGATCGTGCCCACGCCCTTGAAGCCGACACCCGGATCCAGGTCGCTTCCGGTCCAGTCCGTCCAGTAGATCTGCGCCGCCGAGGCGCCGCCGGCGCTCAGCGCCAGAGCCAGCGCCAGCACGCCGGCCTTGCAACTCGTCCGTGTCCTTGTTTTCATGTCCGTCTCTCAATCAATCTCGGCGACGCCGAGCCGTCTCGACCGAAGCGAGATCCGTGCC
This sequence comes from Thauera aminoaromatica, assembly GCF_000021765.1. Lineage (NCBI taxonomy): Bacteria > Pseudomonadati > Pseudomonadota > Betaproteobacteria > Rhodocyclales > Zoogloeaceae > Thauera > Thauera aminoaromatica. The sequence continues at coordinate 75,373 of NC_011662.2, forward strand.
AGCCTTGCAAAAATGCCGAATTTGCCCTTGATAACAGAAACTTGCGGGCTTGTCGGAAAAGTCGGACGCGTATCGGGCCCACAGGCGTGTAAAGATTGCCGACACCGCCCATCCCGGGCAAAGGAAGCGCGGCCCCGTCAGCACACCTCGCCTGAAAACATCCCCATGCGGCCCGAAATCCATCCCTCGATCCCCGCCCTCCACGTCGACGAGTGCCTCCTCGTCGTCGACAAGCCTGCCGGCCTGCTCTCCGTCCCCGCGGGCGGGGAAGGCCGGCAGGATTGTCTGGCGGCGCGGATCCAGGCGCGCTGGGCCGACGCCCGCATCGTGCATCGGCTCGACGCCGCCACCTCCGGCCTGGTGCTGTTCGCGCGCGGCGCGGAGATGCTGCGGCGCATGAGCCTCGCCTTCGAGCAGCGCATCGTCGGCAAGCAGTACGTGGCCGTGGTGCACGGCCATCTCGCCCAGGACGACGGCGAGATCGACCTGCCGCTGGCCGAGGATGCGGACAACCGGCCCCGCCAGATCGTCGATGCGCTGCGCGGCCGGCGCGCGCTCACGCGCTATCGCGTGCTCGATCGCCAAGGGGCGGGCGCCGACGCCTGCAGCCGCCTGGAGCTCAAGCCGGTCACCGGGCGCGCGCACCAGCTGCGCGTGCATCTGCTCTGCCTCGGCCACCCCATCTTCGGCGATCCGCTCTATGCTCCGCCCGAGTCCGCCGCCCGCTTCGGCCGCATGCACCTGCACGCCGCCCGCATCGCCTTCATGCATCCACACACGCGCGTGCCGATGGTGTTCGACAGCCCGGCGCCGTTCTGAAGCCCATGGTGCAGGCCGCCCCCACGCGAGCACTGCATCGAGCCCTCGACCGTGAGAACCGCATGACGACCCGCTCCCCCCTGCAACGCGTCGCAGACCTGCTGCGCGCCGAGTGGCACCACCTCACCGCGTTCACCCCCAGCACCCGGCGCTGGCAACTGGCCTTCGCCGCCGCGTTGGCCTCCGGCCTGCCGCTGATGGTGGGGGCATGGTTCGGCCATCTCGAATACGGACTGATCTCTTCGATCGGCGGGCTCGCGCTCCTCTACCTCCCCAACACGCCGATGTCGCACCGCATGGTGTGGCTGATGGCCTGCGCCTTCGGCATGGCGGCGAGCTATGCGCTCGGGCTGATGACGCATTTCCTGCCGCTGGCCAAGGTGGGCGTGCTGGCGTTGATCGCGATGCTGGTGACCATGGTGTGCCGCTTCTATCGCGTCGGCCCCCCGGGCAGCCTGTTCTTCGTCATGGCGGCGGCGATCGGCGCCTACACGCCCGGCACGGTGGAGGAGATCCCGCTGCGCGTGGGCCTGTTCACCATGGGCGCCCTGCTCGCGAGCCTGATCGCCTTCGTCTACAGCCTCCAGGTCCTGCGCCTGCAGCCGGCCGATGCGGTGCCGCCGCTGCAGCCGCCGACCTTCGACTTCGTCGTCTTCGATTCGGTGGTGATCGGCGCCTTCGTCGGCCTGGCGCTGGCGATCGCCCAGGCGCTGCAGCTCGACCGCCCCTACTGGGTGCCGGTGAGCTGCCTGGCGGTGATCCAGGGCGTGTCGCTGCGCGCGGTGTGGAACCGCCAGCTCCAGCGCGTGCTCGGCACCGCCATCGGCATGCTCTTCGCCTGGTGGCTGCTGAGCCTGCCGCTCGACGCGTGGCGGATCGCGCTGCTGGTGATCCTGCTCGTCTTCGTGATCGAGAGCCTGGTGGTGCGCCACTACGGCCTCGCGGTGATCTTCATCACCCCGCTCACCATCCTGCTCGCCGAGGCCGCCACCCTGGGCCACGCGCCGCTCGCCGAGCTGATCGCGTCGCGCTTCACCGACACCCTGCTCGGCTGCGTCGTCGGTCTGGTGGGCGGCATCTGCCTGCACAGCGCGCGCTTCCGCACGCTCTTCGGCAACCCGATGCGCCGGCTGATCCCACGCCAGCCGCCATCCTGACCGGCTTCAGCCCGTAGCCGGACCGCCAGCACCGATGAAAATCAACCAGTTGCGCTATTTCCTCGCCGTGGCCGACAAGGGCAGCGTGCGCGCGGCCGCAACGGCACTCGGGGTCTCGGCTGCCGCCGTCAGCCAGGCCCTGCGCGAACTCGAGACGGCGATGGGGACGCCGCTGTTCACGCGCGAGTCGCACGGCGCGGTGCTGAGCTACGCCGGACGACAGTTCCTCATCCACGCCCGCCTGATCCTTGGCCAGGTCAGCCGCGCCGAAGCCGAGATCGCACAGATCCGCGGCGCAACCGGTGGCTCGCTGACGATCGGGGTCACGCCCTGGGTCGCGCAGTCCATCCTGCCCCACGCCCTGGCCCGCTTCCACGCCCTGCGCCCGGACGTGCACCTGGACGTCACCGAGGCGGTGGGCACGGTCCATCCGCTGCTGCGCGACGGCACCCTCGACCTGGTGATCGCGATCCCGCCACCACGCCAGGAGGCGTCGATCTTCTACACGCGCGAGCTGTTCCGCTGCGATCTGGCTGTCGTCGGCCGCCTCGGCCATCCCTTTGCCAGCGCCACTTCGCTCGAGGAGCTCGTCGACCAGGACTGGGTGCTGACGATGCTCGGCGCCGGCCAGGACGAGCCGCTGGTCAACCTGCTCGCCCCCCACGGCATCGCGCCGCCGCCGCACCGTGTGCATTACGCGCGCTCGGCGCTGGTCGCCATCAGCATGCTCGAGGTCGGCAACATGCTCACCATCTGCCCCTGGCCCCTGCTCGAGACCCCGCTGCTGCGCGGGCGCGTGCAGGCCCTGCCGATCCGCAACCCGCTGCCCGAAATGCACACCGCCATCATCGTCCGCCGCAACGACACGCTGAGCGCGGCGGGGCAGTTGTTCATCGACTGCTTCGAGGACGCCACCCGGACCTGCGTGGCCACCGACGATCCCGCGCTCAAGCGCATCATGAACTCGGTCGAGCGGGCGCCCGACGCATGATCCGCCGGGAAGAAACCAAAAAAATGCCCGCAAGCTGCGGGCATGAACCACATTGAAGTGGAGGAGGGAGACCAGAAAGGATTTGCAGGCGGTCGCGTGGCACCACGCCACGCGCTTGCAGCTCAGGCGGCGCAGCGTTGCGCGACCGCGCCCGGCGGCCACCGCCGGGTCACGCTGGGCGCCGGGCGCGCGGCGCGTGCCGACAGGACGGAAGCGCGGGCATGGGCGAGGGCGACGAAGCGATCGACCGCAACGCGATCGAAGGTCGCGCCGCTGCGCACGCCGACGTACGCGGCCGCATCGACCAAGGCGCGTCGCCAGGCATCGAGGGCATCACCTTCACTGATGCCGGCCTTGCGGGCAACCCAGGGCAGAATTTTGGGGGCTTGCATGGTGAGAACTCCTGTGAATTTCGTCGAAGGCCGCGCGCCGGTGAGCCTGGTTGCACGCCTCTTGCAGTGCACAAATCTTATGGGACGATGGACCGTCCGAATAGAAAGGCATTTCCGTGGGTGTAAGGTTTTTGTTTACGCGTGACGACGCCCGCTGGTCGCACTGCCCGCGGGGCAGGACAGGCGCCAGCCCGGGCCGGCGCGCTTCGGGCATACTGGCGCGCCCCGCGCAGGAACCCGCCATGTCCTCCACCCTCACCGACCTGCTCGCGGCCGCGCTTGCCGCCCGAGCCCCGCTGATCGCCCAGCTGGCTGCCGAAGACACCGACGCCTGGCGCCTCTTCCACGGCACCGTCGAGGGCGCGCCCGGCCTCACGGTCGACCGCTACGGCAGCGTGCTGCTGGCGCAGACCTTCCATCGCCCGCTCAGCGCCGAGCAGCTGGCCGAGCTCGAGGCCTTCTACGCCGCCGCCCTGCCCGGCCTGGCGCTGGTGTGGAACGACCGCAGCGGCAAGAACTCGCGCGTCGCCAATCCCCTTCCGCCCGAACAACAGGCCCTCGCCGAGCAGCCTTCGGAGTTTTCCGAACTCGGCGTGCGCTACCGCTTCCAGGCCCGCCATGGCGGGCAGGACCCCTGGCTGTTCCTCGACCTGCGCGCCGCGCGCCGCCGCGTCATGCAGGAGGCCGCGGGCAAGTCCCTGCTCAACGTGTTCGCGTACACCTGCGGCGTCGGCATCGCCGCGGCCAAGGCCGGCGCGCGCCACGTGGTGAATGTGGACTTCGCCGAGTCCGCCCTCGCGGTCGGCAAGGACAACGCACGCCTCAACGAGCTGCCGATCCGGGTGCGCTTCATCAAGTCCGACGCCTTCGCCGCGCTGCGCCAGTACGCCGGCATCGGTCAGCCGAAGATGGTGCGCGGCAAGCACCTGCCGCCCTTCCCCGAGCTCGCGCCGCACCGCTTCGACCTCGTCTTCCTCGATCCCCCGCGCTACGCCAAGAGCCCCTTCGGCGTGGTCGACCTGGTGCACGACTACGCCGCGCTGTTCAAGCCCGCGCTGCTCGCCACGGAAGAGGGCGGCACCCTGATCTGCTGCAATAACGTCGCCCGCGTGGATCGCGAGGACTGGCTCGAGCAGCTCGAGCGCAGCGCCCGCAAGGCGGGCCGTGCGGTGCGTGAGGCCGAATGGATCAGCCCCGAGGCGGACTTTCCCAGCCGCGACGACAACCCGCCGCTGAAGGTGGTGCTGCTGCGCGTTTGAGCAAGGCGCCGGCACGCCGCCACCGCCCATCCACCGGACACGCCCCAGGAGAGGTCATGGCAGGATTCGAGAACTATCAGGAAGCCACCCGCAAGATCGAGGACGAGATCGAGCACATGGGCGTCGCGCTCGGCATCGACTGGTCCGACGAGGCCCAGGTGAGGGCGCTCGCGCGCGAGGCGCTGGACCACTCCCAGGACAGGATCCGCGAGGCCGCGGCCAGCCCGGACGACCACGAGCTGGGGGCGAAGGTGACGCTCTTCGGCCTCGCCAGCCTGATGCTGCGCACGATGGAAGAGAGCGCCGGCGTCGGCATCGAGAGCCATGGCGGACCGGTCTGGAAGGCCTTCGGCCGCGCGCTGTGGCTCGAGGCCGAGCAGCGCCGCCAGCCCGAAGCCTGAGCCTTGCGGATCCCGATCGCGCCGCATGCGGTCTCGGCGCGGGAGGTGCGCGGAAAGAAGTCATTGGGCCGATAAACAACGCGCATGAAAATCCGCTGCGGATTTGACGGAAAATATGGTTTTGGCCGGTCCGCAGCCCCGCTGCCCCGCCGGCCCCGGATTTCTCCTTCAGGAAGCGACCATGCTGCAGAAATTCCCCGCCTTCGCCGGCGTCCAGGGCCCTGTCGTCGTCATCGTGATGGACGGCTACGGCATTCCCAGGCACGAGGTCGGCAGCGCCATCGACGCCGCGCGCAAGCCCACGCTCGACCGCCTGTTCGCCCAGTACCCCAACATCGTGCTGCGCGCCCACGGCACCGCGGTGGGCATGCCGTCGGACGACGACATGGGCAACTCCGAGGTCGGCCACAACGCCATCGGCGCCGGCCAGGTGTATGCGCAGGGCGCGGCACTGGTCGCCAACGCGATCGCCGAAGGCGCGATCTGGCAGGGCGAGGCCTGGCAGCAGATCGTCGCCGGCGCCAAGACGGGAGCCAACGGAAAAGCAGGGGTGCTCCACTTCATCGGCCTGTTCTCCGACGGCAACGTGCACAGCCACATCGACCATCTCAAGGCGATGGTGCTGCGCGCGAAGGAGGAGGGCGTGCCCACGGTACGCATCCACGCCCTGCTCGACGGCCGCGACGTGCCCGAGACCAGCGCGCTCGACTACGTCGTGCCCTTCGAGGCCTTCCTGAAGGACATCAGCACTGCCGGCTTCGACGCCCGCATCGCCTCCGGCGGCGGCCGCCAGACCATCACCATGGACCGCTACGACGCCAACTGGCCGATGGTGGCACGCGGCTGGCGCACCCACGTGCTGGGCGAAGGCCCGCAGTTCGCCAGCGCCACCGACGCGGTGCACGGCCTGCGCGAGAAGCACCCCGGCACCATCGACCAGGACCTGCCCGAGTTCATCGTTGCCGAGGATGGCAGGCCGATCGGCACCATCGAGGACGGCGATGCGGTCGTGTTCTACAACTTCCGTGGCGACCGCGCGATCGAGATCACGCGCGCCTTCGTCGAAGAGCACTTCACCGCATTCGACCGCGTGCGCCATCCGCGCACGACCTACGCCGGCATGCTGCAGTACGACGGCGACCTGCAACTGCCCAAGCGTTTCCTGGTTGCCCCGCCGGCGATCAAGGACACCTCCAGCGAGTGGTTCAGCAAGTCCGGCCTCGCCCAGTTCGCCTGCTCCGAGACGCAGAAGTTCGGCCACGTCACCTACTTCTGGAACGGCAACCGCTCGAACAAGTTCGACGGCGAAACCTGGCAGGAAGTCCCCAGCGACGTCGTGCCCTTCGAGCAGCGCCCGTGGATGAAGGCAGCCGAGATCACCGACGCGATGATCGCCGCGCTGCAGTCCGGCCGGTTCAAGGTGCTGCGCTGCAACTACGCCAACGGGGACATGGTCGGCCACACCGGCAACTTCCGCGCCGCGACCATGGCGATCGAGGCGGTGGACCTGGCGCTCGCGCGCCTGCTGCCGGCGATCGACGCCGCCGGCGGGGTGGCGCTGATCACCGCCGACCACGGCAATGCCGACGAGATGTTCGAGCTCGACAAGAAGACCAGGCAGCCGGCGCAGAACAAGGACGGCAGCTACAAGGCCAAGACCGCGCACACGCTCAACCCGGTGCCGCTGATCCTCTACGACAACGTCAGCGGCGGCAAACTCGGCCTGAAGCCGCTCGAGACCGCCGGCCTGTCGAACATCGCCGCCACGGTGGCCAACCTGCTCGGCCTGCACAAGCACGACAAGTGGGACGACAGCCTGCTGGAGGTGAAGTGATGGCTACGGCCACCGGGCGCCGCCCCTTCCCCGGCTTCGTGGTCGGAGTCTTTCCTTTGGAGCCGGTTCGATGCGAAGCATGAAGAAGCCCGTGCGTGCGGCCTCGGGCGCACTCCTCTTCGTCGCCGCCCTCGCGACGGGCGCATGCGGCCTGCTCCCGCAGAAAACCGAGGTCGCCCCGGGCGTGACCCAGCAGACCGGCCAGTTCGAGTTCGCCCTCCCCAGCGGCGAATACCGCTGCGAGCGCGGCGAACGCCTGCAGATCCGCCGCGAGCTCGCCAACGCGGTGAACAACCGTATCCAGCTCGGCTGGAACGGCAGCCAGTACCAGCTCGAGCGCGACCTGTCGTATTCCGGCCTGCCACGCTTCGAGGACGGCGCCAGCGGCCTGGTCTGGATCGACCTGCCGTGGAAGGGCCTGCTGCTCGACGGCCGCACGCACAAGCCGCTGGCCAACGAGTGCCGGGCGGCCTGATGGCACGGTGACGACAGCCGGAGTCCGAGCCTACCCGCCACAATCGCGACTTGCGTCGCTCCTACAAACGCTCGAGAGACCGTGCTGGTCCGTGTAGGAGCGACGCAAGTCGCGATCCGGACGATGCGGTGGCGACGGGCGTCGTCGAATCGCGACTGCCGTAATCGCGACTTACGTCGCGCCTGCGAAAGCTCGAGAGACCGCGCTGGTCCGTGTAGGAGCGACGCAAGTCGCGATCCGGACGATGTGGTGGCGACGGGCGTCGTCGAATCGCGACCGCCGTAATCGCGACTTGCGTCGCTCCCGCAGACAGCCCGCGACAAGCCATCCGCAGGCGATCGAACCCATGTCAACGCGAGGCCTTGGGCAGGGATCCCGCGCTCAACCCTCGACCACCACGCCCAACGCGGCGGCGTTCGCCAGCGCCAGCCCGTCGGCGACCGCCCGCGCCGCCTCGATCTCCGCCTGCGCACGCGCCTGCGCGTCGGCGACGCCGAAGCGCGCCGCGTCCTCCGCCTCGCTGCGCAGCGCATGCGCGCTGCCCACATGCAGGCCGAAGCGCGCCAGCGCCGAACGCGCGGCCGGATCGGCGCCGTGCACGATCGCCATGCACTCCGCGCCCGCCTCGAAGAGCTTTGCGCGCCGCCGGCGCGCGATGTCCAGCCAGGCCTCCGGCGTACGGGACGCCGGCGCGGCGAGCAACTCGCGGTACGCCACCTCACCCTCGGCGATCACGTTGGTCGCATCGGACAGCACCCGCATCACCTCCATGTCGCCGAGGTCCACGATCATGCGGAAGGCGCTGGTGTAGAGCAGGTCGCCGAGCAGGATGTTGCCGGCGTTGCCGAACAGCGCTCCCTCGCGCTCGCCGTCGGCCGCGCCGCCGCTCGCCTCGGTGACGTCGTCGTGCAGCGCGAGCGAGATGTGGATCAGCTCCACCGCCGCCGCCAGCGCGTGCGGGCGCTCGCCGCCGTGACCGAGGGCGCGCGCGCTCGCCAGAACCAGCGCCGGCCGCCGGCGCTCGGCACCGTGCAGGATGAACTCGACGACCTGGCGGATCAGCGCCACGTCGTTGTTCATGTGCGCGCGGATGATCGCGTCGACCCGCTCCATGTCGTGCTGGAGCCAGGCGGGGGAGGGGGCGGAGTGCTGGAACATGTTCGGGGTGCCGTGCGGTGGCCGCAAACGGCGGCCGGTCGAGGTTCGCCCGCGAGTCTATAGGCGCGCCGCCACGCTGACCAGCCGCAGGCGCCCGCGCGGGCTACAAGCCGGTACAAGGCGGACACATGCTGTGGCGCACAATTTCCCGCATGGGATCCGCTGCCTCATGGCGGCCGCATTCCGCTCGAAGGGAGCCATCATGAAGAACATCAAACTCGCACTCCTCCTCGTCCTCGCCACCCTCAGCCTGCTGTGGTGGTGGGCCGATCCACTGCTGGTCCAGGGCGACACCTACTTCGCGCTGCGCACGCTCGCGGTCAACTACACCGGCGTGCTCGCCATGGGCGCGATGAGCATCGCGATGATCCTCGCCCTGCGCCCGGCCGCGCTCGAGCCGCTGCTCGGCGGCATGGACAAGGCCTACCGGCTGCACAAGTGGCTGGGCATCGCCGGCCTGTCGGTCGGCGTGGTGCACTGGCTGTGGGCCAAGGGCACCAAGTGGGCGGTCGGCTGGGGCTGGCTGCAGAAACCCGCGCGCGGCCCGCGCCCCGAGCAGACCGTCGAGCTCTTCCGCTTCTTCCAGGAGCAGCGCGGCCTCGCCGAGACCATCGGCGAGTGGGCCTTCTACCTCTTCGCCGTGCTCGCCGCGATCGCGCTGATCAAGCGCTTCCCCTACCGCCGCTTCGTACAGACCCACCGCGTGATGGCGGCGGTGTACCTCGCACTGGTCGTGCATGGCGTGGTGCTGCTGCCCTTCGCCTACTGGACGCAGCCGCTCGGCATGGTCATGGGCATGCTGATGGCCGCCGGCAGCTGGGCCGCGCTGCGCTCGCTCGCCGGCCGCATCGGCCGCGGGCGCCGTGCGCACGGCCGCATCGAGCGCGTGGTGCGGCACCCCGCCAACCAGGTGCTCGAGGTCGGCCTGCGCCTCGACACGCCTTGGCCGGGACACCAGGCCGGACAGTTCGCCTTCGTCACCTTCGACGAGCGCGAGGGTCCGCACCCCTTCACGATCTCCTCCGCCTGGGGCGGCGACGGCCGCATGGATTTCATGATCAAGCCGCTCGGCGACTACACCCGCAGCCTGCCGGCGACGCTGAAGCTGGGTGACCCGGTGCGCGTCGAAGGCCCCTACGGCCGCTTCGACTTCGGCGGCGCCCAAGCTCGGCAGATCTGGGTCGCCGGCGGCATCGGCATCACCCCCTTCGTCGCCCGCATGCAGGCGCGTGCGCAGGAAGACAGGCCGGGTGGGCGTGCGGCGGCGATCGACCTCTTCTACAGCACCAGCGCCCCCGACGAAGGCTTCATCGCCCGCCTGCGCGAACTCGCCGCGCGGGCGCGGGTGCAGCTGCACGTGCTGGTCTCGCCACGTGACGGCCGCCTCGACGCCGACGGCATCTGTCGCAGCGTGCCCGACTGGAAGCAGGCCGGCGTGTGGTTCTGCGGCCCGGCCGGCTTCGGCGCGATGCTGCGCGACACCCTCGCCGCCCGCGGCCTGCCCGCCGAGCGCTTCCACCAGGAGCTGTTCGAGATGCGCTGAGGCGGATGATCCGGAGTCCCGGGCGACTTCCAAGGGTTTGGCACAGGAGCGACACAAGTCGCGATTTGAGCGCTCACGCGACGCGACACGTCGTCTCCTGCGAATGGCGCGGCAATCGCGACCTGCCTCGCCCCTGCCAAAGGCTCGAAACCCCGACCGCGGCACGCACCCTGGCTGCACCGCCCGCGAGCCGGCACAATTCCACAGATGAACGACGCCCTCGCCATCCCCGCCGCCTTCGCCGAGCGCCGGCTGTTCGAGCCGATCGCGCCGTGGCTGGCCCGCTTCACCACACCCGGGCTGCCCTCGCGCGCCGCGCTCGACGCCCTGCTCGCCGAGGCCGCGCCCGCGGCGCGCAGCGGTGGCGGCGCGCCGATCCGCTTCGCCGCGCCGGGCGACGACGAGGCCGGCTACGAGGCGCGCATCTTCGCCACCGGCGAGGTCCCCACCCGCGAGGCCGACTGGCACGACTTCTTCAACGCGCTCGCCTGGTGCGCCTGGCCGCGCACCAAGGCCTGCTGCAACCGCCTCCACCTCGACGAGCTGCGCGCACGCGATGCCGCCGGCCTCGCCGGACGCGGGCCGCGGCGCGACGCGCTGACCCAGTTCGACGAGTGCGGCATCGTCGTGGTGTCCGCCGACCCGCAGGTCCCCGCCCTGCTCGCCGCGCACGCGTGGGAAGAGGTGTTCTGGAACCGGCGCGAGGCCCTGCAGCACAGCACCCGCTTCCTCGTCTTCGGCCACGGCAGCTGGGACCAGCTGCGCGCGCCCTTCCCCGGCCTGTGCGCCAAGGCCATCCACCGCGTGGTCGATCCGGCCTGGCTCGCACTGCCCGCGGCCGCGGCGCGCGCCGAGACCGATGCCTGGCTCGCTGCCCGGCTCGCCGCCACGATCGGCGACTTCAGCCCGCGCAGCCTCGGCCCGCTGCCACTGCTGGGCATCCCCGGCGTGACGCCGGCCAGCGAGTCCGCCGGCTACTACCGCGACACCCGCCAGTTCCGCCCGCAGCGCATGCCTGCGGGCACCGCCGCCGGCGCTTGAACTTCCGCCTGGCGGCGCCCACGCACCGTAGCTATAATCCCTTTGTCATTTTCCGGCCTCGCATGCCGACGATGCTCGAGGCGAGCATCGAGGGCACAGGCCGCCGCCCCGCGAGGGGCTTGCCCGCAAGCCTTGTCCGCGTTGGCGCGGCACGGGCGAAGAGGCGCCCACACCCGTGCTCGGACTGGAGGGTTCGCCCGTGAGACCGCCCACCCGCATTCCCGCACCGGCCCTGCGCAGGCCGGGCAGGTGCATCCGCAGCCTGATCCTGGCCCTCGCCCTGCTGCCGGCCGGCGCGGTCGCACAGACCGCGGAGCCCGCAGACGCGCCCGCAGCCATGCTCGCCCTGCGCTACGACCCCGCGATCGACCCCGCGGGCTGGTGGGTGAGCGAGAAGCTCGACGGCGTGCGCGCGTCGTGGGACGGCAGCGTGCTGCGTTTCCGCAGCGGGCGCGCGTTGCCGGCGCCGGCCTGGTTCCTCGCCGCGCTGCCGCCGGTCGCCCTCGACGGCGAGCTCTGGCTCGGCCGCCGCCGCTTCGACGAGCTCTCCGGCCTGCTGCGCCGCGAGGATCCCGCAGACCCGCTGTGGCGCGAGGTGCGCTACATGCTCTTCGAATTGCCCGGCGCCGCCGGCGACTTCGACACCCGGCTGGCGCGTCTGCGCAGCCTGGCCGAGGCCGCCGATGCGCCCTGGGTGCAGGCGATCCCGCAGCAGCGCGTACCCGACCGTGCCGCCTTGCAGCGCCTGCTCGGCGAGGTCCTCGCAAGTGGCGGCGAAGGCCTCATGCTGCATCGCGCCGACGCCCTCTGGCAGCCCGGCCGCAGCGAGGCCCTGCGCAAGCTCACCCCCTGGCTCGACGCCGAGGCGCGCGTGGTGGGCTACCTGCCGGGCAAAGGCAGGCTGCAGGGCAGGGTGGGTGCGCTGCAGGTCGAGCGCGCGGACGGGCGGCGCTTCCGCATCGGCAGCGGCCTCAGCGACGCGCTGCGCGCCAACCCGCCCGCGCTCGGCGCCCTCGTCACCTACCGCTACCGCGAGCTCACCCCCGCCGGCCTGCCGCGCTTTCCGCGCTACCTGCGCGAACGCACGCTGCCGTGAAGCGCCGGCGCCATCCGGGAGCGTCAGCGCGTGCGTGCCCGCCGCAGGGCGCAACGGATCCGCGCCTGCGCCACAGGGCCGCCCGATCGCGACTCGCGTCGCTCCTACGGGGCTCCCCGGAGCGAAGCGGTATTCCGCTGCCCGATCGCGACTTGCGTCGCTCCCACAAGGCTCCCCGAAGCGCGGCGGTTTTCCGTGGGAGCGACGCGAGTCGCGATTGCAGCGCACCGGGTCCGCGCCTGCGCTGCGGGAGGCTCCGGTCAGCCCTCCAGCTGCAGCGCCGCCAACCGCGCATACAGCCCGCCCTGGCGGCGCAGGTCGGCCGGGGTGCCGGTCTCGACGATGCGCCCCGCGTCCATCACCACGATGCGATCCACCTTCTGCACCGTCGCGAGGCGGTGGGCGATGATCAGCGTGGTGCGGCCCTGCATCGCGGCGGCCAGGCCTTGCTGCACGAGGACCTCGGCTTCGGCGTCGAGCGCGCTGGTGGCCTCGTCGAGCAGCAGGATGGGGGCGCCCTTGAGGATCGCGCGCGCAATCGCGATGCGCTGGCGCTGGCCGCCCGACAGCCGCGTGCCGCGCTCACCGAGGAAAGTGGCGTAGCCCTCGGGCAGGCGGGCGATGAACTCGTCGGCGGCCGCGGCGCGCGCGGCGGCGATCACCTCGGCGTCGCCTGCGTCGGGGCGACCGTAGCGGATGTTGTCGAGCGCGCTCGCGGAGAAGATCACCGGGTCCTGGGGCACGATGGCAATGCGCGCACGCAGGCTGCGCAGCGGCAGCGCGCGGATGTCGTGGCCGTCGATGCGGATGCAGCCCTCGCCGGCCTCGTAGAAGCGCAGCAGGAGCTGGAACAGGCTGGTCTTGCCGGCGCCCGAGGGGCCGACCAGCGCCACTTTTTCCCCCGCTGCGATGCGCAGGTCGATGCCGTCGAGCGCCGCTACGGCGGGGCGGGCAGGGTAGCGGAAGACGACGTCGGCGAGTTCGATCGCGGGGTGGGTGGCAGGGGCCTTGGTGGGGGAATCGGGTGCGGGGTTCGCGGCGGGCGCCGCGCCCGCAGGGCGCGTGCTGCGCGGGTTCTCATGCAGGCGCGGCGCCCGTCGCGAACCGCCACCTCCGGCCGCCTCCGCTACGCCCTCCGCCGCCTCTGCATCCCGGATCACCGGCTCTGCCTGCAGCAGCTCCAGCAGCCGCCCGCTCGCTCCCGCGGCGCGCATCACGTCGCCCCACACCTCGGCAAGCGTGCCGGCGCCGCCCGCGACCAGCGCGGCGTAGATCACGAAGGCGCCGAGATCGCCCACCGACAGCGCGCCGGCCTGCACCTGGCGCGCGCCGATCCACAGCACGAAGATGATCGTGCCCATCACCGCGGCGATGATCAGCCCGGTGAGCGCCGCGCGCACCCGGGTGCGCCGCACCGCGGCGGCGAAGCTGGTCTCGGCGCGGGCGGCGAAACGCGCGGCCTCGTTGTCCTCCTGCCCGAAGGCCTGCACCGTGGGCATGGCCGCGAGGATCTCGCCGGCGAGCGCCGAGGCGTCGGCGATGCGGTCCTGCGCCTCGCGCGAGAGGCTGCGCACGCGCCGGCCGATCAGCGTGATGGGCAGCGCGAGCAGGGCCATGAGCCCGAAGATGAGCCCGAAGAGCTGCACGCTGGTCACCGCCAGCATCAACATGCCGCCGACGAACTGGAAGAGGCTGCGCAGCCCCAGCGAGATCGAGCTGCCCACCACCGTCTGCACCAGCGTCGTGTCGCCGGTGAGCCGCGACAGCACCTCGCCGGTCTGCAGGGTCTCGAAGTACTGCGGCGACTGGCGCAGCACGCGCGCATACACCGCGCTGCGCAGGTCGGCGGTGACGCGCTCGCCGATCCACGACACCGTGTAGTAGCGCGCGGCCACCGCCGCCGCCCAGAACACTGCGAGGCCGAACAGCGCGACGAAACGTCCGTCCAGCCCCTGCGCGCCAAACAGCCCGCCGCCGTCCGCCGCCCCGCCCGTCGCGGCACCACCGCCGGACACGCCGCCGAAGCCCGCGTCGATCAGGTCGCGAAAGGCCAGCGGCACCACCAGGATGGCCGCCGAGCCCAGGCACAAGAACACGAAGGCGAGCACCACCCGTGCGCGGTAGGGGCGCAGGAAGGGGAGCAGGCCACGCAGGGCGGAGAGCGGGGCGGGGGAGGCGGTGTCGCTGGGCATGGCGGCATTATTGCGCCACCCGCGCGGACGGGGTGCGAACCAGGCGTCTGGAGCAGGGCGATTGCATGAAGGCGCTGCAGGCGCTCATCGCCTGCCACGTGGGAGCGGACCATTCCGTTGGAGCGATCGCCCTCGCGCCCGACGCTCCCGCATCGCAGCGGGCTGGGCTATGCTTGCCCCACCCCGATCGGCCGCCCGGAGCCCCGCATGGACACGCCCGCCACGATCCACGCCTTCTGGTTCGGCCCCGCGGCCGATGCGGACGCAGAGGCCGCCATCATCGAGCGCCAGTCGGCGCTATGGTGGAGGAAACAGCCCGCGGTCGACGCGGAGATCCGCGCACGCTTCGCCCCGCTGGTGGGCCGCGCCGCGGGCGGGGAGCTCGACACCTGGCTGGGCGGGCTGCGCGGGCGCCTGGCGCTGGTGCTGCTGACCGACCAGTTCCCGCGCAACATCTGGCGCGGCGAAGCCGCGGCCTTCGCCTTCGACGTGCTCGCGCTGCGCTGGGCGAAGGAGGCGCTCGCGCGCGGCCTCGACGCCGGGCTGCGCCCGATCGAGCGCGTCTTCCTGTACCTGCCGCTGGAGCACTCCGAAAACCTCGCCGACCAGCGCGAGGCGGTGCGTCGGTTCGATACGCTCGCCATCGCGGTCGAGCCCGCGCTGCGCACGGCCTTCGCCGGCTACCTCGACTACGCCCGCCGCCACCTCGAGATCATCGAGCGCTTCGGCCGCTTCCCGCACCGCAACGCCGCGCTCGGGCGCGAGACAAGCCCGGAGGAGGCCGAATTCCTGCGCCAGCCCGGCTCGCGCTTCTAGAATAGGCCACCCGTTCCATCTCGCCACCCCAGGACGCCATGAAAGCCCACATCCTGCAGCACGTTCCCTTCGAAGGCCCCGGTCACATCGGCGACTGGCTCGCCGCGCGCGGTGCGGACATCGGCTCGACCCGCTTCTGGGAATCGCCGGTGCTGCCCGACCCGGCCGCGATCGATCTGCTGGTGGTGATGGGCGGGCCGATGAGCGTCAATGACGAGGCGGAATTGCCCTGGCTGGTCGCCGAGAAGCGCTTCATCGCGGAAGTGGTCGCGCTCGGCCGGCCGGTGCTCGGCATCTGCCTCGGCGCGCAGCTGATCGCCAGCGCGCACGGCGCCCGCGTCTATCGCAACGCGGACAAGGAGATCGGCTGGTTCGAGGTCGCCGCCAGCGGAGCGGAACCCGACGCTGCAGACACCGCATCGCGCTTCCCCTTCCCCGCGCGCACCACCGTGCTGCACTGGCACGGCGAGACCTTCGATCTGCCCGCGGGCGCGCGCCTGCTCGCGTCGAGCCCGGCGTGCCGCCACCAGGCCTTCCAGCTCGGCGGGCGTACGATCGGCCTGCAGTTCCACCTCGAGATGACCGCATCCAGCCTGCGCGCGATCGTCGACAACTGCCGCGGCGAGCTGGTGCCGGGACGCTGGATCCAGGACGAGGCGACGATCCTCGGCCACGCCGACGGGCACTTCGCCGCGACCCACGCGCTGATGGACGGCCTGCTCGACTGGCTCGTACGCGCCTGAGGCAGCTTCAGCCGCCCTCGCGCGGCCGGCCGTGGTACTTCTTCGCGGCCTCGATCCAGGAGGCGGCCTGCGCCGCGTTGATCGGGGCGAGGCTCTTGTGTGCGCGGCGGGCGACCTCGGCGTTGTATTTCTCGACGACCTCCACCGCCGCCGCGCCGGCGAGCGTCTCCAGCGAGCGGATGCCGACCGTCCACAGCACGTCGGCCGCGCGCGGCTCGATCGTGCGCACCGAGAGCAGCTCCGCATGACCCATCCACTCGGCCAGGCGCTGCCGATCCACCCCCACCAGCGCGGCCAGTTCGGCGCTCGACTTGAGCCGCGACCCGGCCACCAGCAGGTCGGCGATGGTGAAGATCTGCTGGCGGTTGAGCGCGCCGCGCCAGGTCTCGCCGACCCCGACGATGTCTTCCACGCCCGCCCACGGGCTGAACTCCGGGCTGGCGCTCAGGCCCGCGTCCTCGCGCGGCAGGGGCACGAGGTCGAGCCGGATGCGCGACAGCTTGGACGGATCGATGTCGTCCTCGGGGCGCACGAAGCGGTACTCGAGGGTGCCCAGCGGCGACACGTCCACCGTCACCTGGGCGTCGATCGCCACCTCGCGCACCGCGAAGCGGCTCACCGGGTTGGTGGTCTGCGTCAGCTTGTGCTGCAGGGTGTCCAGGGTGTGGGCGACCGCGCTGGCGAAGTCGTCCGGGCTGCGCTTGCGCGCCGCCTCGACCTCGGCGAGCTGGCGGCGCAGCGCGGCGTTCTCGCTCTCGAGGCGGACGAGCTCCTTGCGCAGCGCCGCGATCACCGCCTCGGTGTTGTCGGCGCCGCTGCCGTCCTCCGCCACCGGGGTGAAGACGCCCAGCCTGCCCTCCAGATTCACCAGGCTGGACGTGCCGACGGGCTTCAGGTTCATCGTGTCCACGAGCCGGGGGTCGAGCAGCGAGCCGGCAGCGGTGCGGAGGTCCTTGGGATCGATGGGCATGGCGGGGCGACGAGTTCGTGAGGGGAAGGGCGGGCGATTCAGGCGGGTGGCGGCGAGACGTCGGGCATGCCCTGGCGCGGCGCCAGCCGCAGCCGCACCATCAGGCTGCTCGCGGCCTGGTAGCCGTACAGGCTGACCTGGCGCGGATCCACCGGGCGCGACATGAGGCGCGGCGGGACGCTCCCGCTGGCGCGCTCGACCGATGCGGAGAGCGCCACCTCGAGCGTCACCTCGGTGAAGGTGTACCACAGCGGCGGCACCCGGGGGGCGTCCTCGTCGCCGCGCTCGATCGCGTCGAGGCGATCGGTGGCGTGGCGGTCGAGCGCCTCCTGCGCCGCGGCGACCGAGACTACGGTGCGCGCGAGCAGTTCGCCCAGCTCGACGGCCTGCTGGCCGGCCAGTTCGCCGGCACTGACGTTCGCCTTGTCCATGCGTTCTCCCGCCGGCGCGGAGGCGGGCCTTCCCGCCCCCACGCCGGACCGTTCAGAAGGTGACGGTGACCGAGTTGCTCACCAGGCCGATGCGCGCGGTGATCACGAAGCTGGCCGGCGCCGTGTCGGCGTCCTCGTCGAGGAAGTCACGCCTCAGCTCGATCTGGAGCTGCCCCGCGGCATCGGTGACGCCGCTGCCGAGATGCCGCCAGGGCACGCCGGAGCTCTCGACCGACAGCGCCTTGCCGGCGATCGGCGCGCCATTGCGGCGACTGTACTGCAGCAGCACGCTCATGGTGCGTCCGACCAGATCGCCGCCATCCATGACGTCGGCGATCTCGCCCTGGATGAGCGCGAGGCGCGGCCCGCGGATCACCTGGTTGGGCTTGGGGATGCCGACGTCGTCGCGCGGCTCGAGCAGCGCACTGGCGCGGATGCGGCCGAGCGAGACGTCGGTGGACACGTCGGTCGTGGTGGTGCTCGACCCGGATCCGCTCCCGCTGGTGACCATGCCGGGGCCGAAGAACATCGACACGCCGCTGCCGAAGAGCCCGAAATTCGAGCCCGAGTACGCGCTCGTGGTCTCCGAGGACGCGGCGAACTCGCGCGCGTAGAACTCGCCCTGCAGGCGCACGCTGGTCCATTGGTAGAACACCGGATCGATGAAGCTGATCAGCGGCAGCGGGCGCACGTGGTTGGTGACATGGTCGAGCGTGCCGTCGTCGCGGAACACCTGCTCGCGCACCGCGATCACGTTGACCAGCGTGGCGGCCAGCGCCGAGGCCGTCGCCGCGCTCGAGGTGTCGAGCTGCAGCTGGGTCGCGGCCACGGCCGCGCCGGTGCGTTCGACCAGCGTGCCGAAGGCGATGCCGGCACCGCGCAGTTCGTCGGAGACGTTGGCGTCCTCGGCCAGCGCTCGGGCAAGGGGAGGAAGTAGATCAGGCATGATGGTTTCTCCTGTGGCGGGCGGCGCTCAGAGCGACACCGTCGTGCTGCGTTCGATCTGGCCCAGCGTGGCGGTCACCGTGCCGCGCACGCGGCGCTGGAAGAGCGGGCTGGGGATGTTGCGCGACAGCGTGATCCGGCACTGCCCGGCCGCGTTCGTGGTGTTGCCGGTGAAGCCGTCGGCGGTCGCGAAGGACAGGTCGAAGGGGCCGGGATCGACGTCGATCGTCACGGTCGGATTCACCGCGCCATTGGCCTTGCGCACCGTGATCACGATGTCGGTGGAGCGCGCGGTGACGACGCCCGAGTTCAGCGTCTCCTGCACGCTGCCCAGCGCCATGAAGATCTGCGGTCCGATGGAGACCTCGGCCGGCGGGTCGAATCCGTCGACGTTGCGCGGCTGCAGCAGGGCGTCCATCAGCACGCGCCCCTCCGCCCAGTTCGATTCGAAGTCCGACTCCTCGGAACGGAAGGTCGATTTCTCCTTGAACGACGACACGCCGATGCCCAGGAAGCCGAAGAAGAGGCCGACATTGGTCGCCCGCGCGCTCTTGGTCTTGCTGTTGACGCTGATGCCGCGCTCGTTGTCGACCGCACCGACGGTCATGTCCATGCGCAGCGCGACGTGGCTCCACTGATGCGCGGTGGGACGGACGAAGTTGATCAGCGACACGTTCTGGGTCACGAGCTGGGTCGCGCTGGGGACCGGGAGGCCGTCGTCGTTCAACTCCTGCACGACGTCGGTGACCACCGTGATGTTGGACTGCGACAGGGTGGTCGCGGTGTCGACCAGGCCACGATCGAGGGCGGTCTGCGAATCGGCGACCCCGCGGCCGATCGAGGCCAGGATATCGCCGAAGCTGGGCGCGAGCTCGGCGAGTTCGCCGGAGACGTCGGCCCCGAGGGCGAGCGCGCCGCCAACCGCACCGGGCATCAGCGCACCCGCCGAGAGGATGCTGCCCTCGGGCAGCGCGGTAGCCGGCGACGTCGCGCCGGCCTGGGTCCGGGTCGGCTTGCCCTTGCCCGGTTTTTCGGTGTTGTCAGCCATGATGCACTCCTTGTGAGTGGTTCATCGGAACAAGCGCTCGCCGCGGACCTCGCGGGCGACGTTGCGGTCGAGCGCTTCGAGCAAGGGAGAGAGCGCGGCGGCCAGGGCCTGCCATGCGACGGTGGAGACGGTCTCGGGCGCGCCGGAGAGCAGGGCGTGGAGCGGATGCGCCAGCGCGAGCCGCGCCGCGGCGGGTGGCGGCGCACCGAGGAAGGCAGCCAGGCTGCGGATCTGCGCGCGCAAGGCCGCGGGCAGGAAGGCCAGCGCATCCTCGTCCGGGACACCGGCGCATAGTGCGGCGAGCCCGCCGGGCAGCGTGCGCTCGAGTTCGATCGCGCGTCTGGCCCCCACGCCGCGCACCGCCGTCCACGGCAGGTCGACCCGCCAACGCGGCGCGGGCAGCGGATCCGCGGGCACCGTCGGCGTCCCCGGCGCCGCGGGGGTGGCCCGCACGACGACGCCGGGACTCGTCGCCAGCGCCCACGGCTGCGGCCCGAGCGGCACATTCACGCCGCGCACCTCCAGCATCCACTCGCCCTCGCCGAGCGCCACGTCGATGCATTCGACGGTGTTGCGCCGGTCCGGACTGCCGACCGCGCCGGCCGGGTGGTTGCCCCAGGCAAGCACGCTGCCGCCGGCATCGCGCAGCACCAGGTCGAGGTCGTTGATCAGGGCCTCGCCCGGCGCGTCGTACCAGCACAGCACCGCGCGCAGCCGTCCCGGCCCCGTGCAGTCGATGCGGCGGCGCTCGCCGGTCACCACACCGACGCGGTCCTCGATCAGCACCGGCCCGTCGGGACCGGGCAGGCTGCCGACCAGCCACAGGCGACCGAAGCCCGCGCGCTGGCGGTCCTCCTCGCCCTGTCCGTCGCGCCGATGCACCGCCCGTGCGCCGTGGATCAGCAGCGCCTTGAGCGCGGCGCCGCCCGGCGCCTCGCCGAGCACCTGCCGCCAGCGCTGGCGCAGCACCGCCGCCGCACCCGCGACCACCCCGGTCGACATCGAGGTGCCGCCGAGGTACTGGTACCAGGGCAGCGGATTGGCCAGGCCCCAGCCCCGTGCCGAACTCGCCGTGCTGCGCGCGGCGGCGAGGTTGGTGCCGGGCGCACACAGGTCGGGCTTGATGCGGCCGTCCAGCGTGGGACCGCAGCTCGACAGCAGCGCGAGCCGCTCGGCGTCGCCCGAGACGGACGCGCCGCGCTGTGCCGGATCGGGAAAGCGCGTGCCAGCGGGATCGAGCGCCGCCCACCCGCCGCGCAGGCCGATGCCGGCATCCGGTCCCTCGGTGGCACCGACGGCAAGAACGCTTTTCGCGCTTGCCGGCGCGTACAGCGTGCCGGCATCGACGGCCCCGTCGCGGTTGCGGTCGCGGCCGGCGTTGCCGGCGGCGACGATCACCAGCATCTCGGCATGGGCGTGAAGGAAATGGTCGCACTCCCAACTGTCGTCGGTATAGGCGCCCGCAGCCTCCACGCCCCAGGCGTCGACGTGGATCGCCGCACCGGCGGCGCGCGCCTGTTCGAGCAGCTCGCGCAGGTCGAGCGGCCGCCCGGCGAGGTAGAAGCCGGGCTGCAGCCGGCTGCGCCATTCCGGCAGCGGGTCGACGTACTGCTCGATCGCCTGCATGAGGATGCGCGCACCCGGCGCCACGCCCACCAGCCTGCCGGCGCTCAAGCCGCCGTCGCCCGCAGCCAGCCCCGCCACATGGGTGCCATGGCCGCTGCCACGATCGGCGCCACCGTCGTCCGCGCCCGGAGCGCGCACGAAGGCCGACCATCCGGGCGCGAGCGGCCAGCTATGGATCGCCTGCACCCGCCCGGCGAAATCGGGATGCGGCGCATCGGTCGCACCGGTTCCCAGGCCGGTATCGGCGAACGCGATCAATTCGCCCTCGCCGCCCTGCGCGCCAGTCGCGCCGCCCGCGCTCTCCGGCAGGGCGGTCGCACCGATCGCGAGCCGCAAGGACAGCGAGGCCGTGCGCGGCAGGGTGCCCGGATCGGCAATCTTCACCCCGACCGCGTCGCGCAGCCGGCCGACCGCACCCGCATCGCCGCTCACCCGCAGCTTGTAGGGGCTGCTCGCGACCACCTGCAGGCCGGCGGCGGTGAGCTCGCCTTCGAGGCGGACGCGGTCTTCCACGCTGAAGGCCACCGCATCGACGGTGTCCGGCAAGGCCGCCACCCCGCCCGCGCCCGCGCGCGCGCAGTCCTCCGCCGCGTAGGGAGCGATCGCGCGCAAGGCAGGAAGCGCGGCACGCAGGGCGACAAGATCGCCACCGACGTCCGCACACAGGCCGCTGGGCGGACAGTCGAAGCGTGGCGTCCAGCCCAGCGTGGCGAGCGTCTCGCGCCAGGCTGGCAATACCGGGCCGGCGAAGCGCAGGATGCAGCGCGGCCCCGCTCCCGGTTCGAAGCATCCGGACGGAAGAATGCGGGGCACGCCATGGACCCGGATCGGATCGAGATCCGTCCAGCTCGCCCAGGCCGTGACCGGCACACGTTCGACCTCGACGAGCGCCAGCTCGCCATAGCGAGCCAACACCGCGCCTGCTGTCGCCGCGGCCGGCACGAGGGCGAAACACGCGGGCGCGACGCCAGGATGCGCGCGCGGGGCGGGAACCATGCTCGACTCCAGGGAAGAAGGCTGCGCGGACAACCGGGGGGACGAGCACCGGCGCACAACCGACCGGCACCGCAGTCACCACCGATGCTTTCACCATAGCCCCAATGCGGGTCGAATTCAAAAGGCGGAGACGCTTTGTCCCACGCCGATCGACTGCGCCAGCTTCCTTGCACGGCGCGGTTAGAATGAATGCCACACTCGCCCACCGTGGCCGCAGAGCGCGCGCCCTTGCCCGGAGTCGGCACCATGTCCCTTGCTGTCCGCCCGTCTGCCTCGTCCTTCACCCGCAGCCTGCTCGCCGTGCTCGCATCGGTGCTGCTCGCCGGCTGCGCCAGCCTGATCCAGCGCGAGCCGGTACGCATCAACGTCGTGGGGCTCGAACCCCTGCCGGGCGCGGGCATGGAGATGCGCTTCGCAGTGAAGCTGCGCGTGCAGAACCCCAACGAGGCGGCGATCGATTTCGACGGCCTCGCCCTCGAACTCGACCTCGACGGCAAGCCCTTCGCCACCGGCGTCAGCGACCGCAAGGGCAGCGTGCCGCGCTTCGGCGAGGCGCTCGTCGAGATCCCGGTGTCGGTCTCGGCGATCGCGGTGGTGCGCCAGGCGCTCGGCGTCATCGAAGGCGAACCGAAGACCGAGGTGCCCTACACCCTGCGCGGGCGGCTCGCCGGCGGGCTGCTCGGCGGCACCCGCTTCAGCGATGCGGGCATGCTGAAATTGCCCGAGCCGCTCCGTAACCCGCGCTGAACGCAGCGCCCGAACCAGTCCCAGGCCCTGCCCCAGGCCGCGCACCGCGGCCCCCAACTGTCCGCCGCCCACAAGGAGACCGCACGATGACCCTGCCCACCGTCCACGACGCCCGCCTCCAACTCGACAAGCGCGTCGCCACCCTCACGCTGGCGCGCGACGACGTGCGCAACGCGCTCACCGGCACCGCGCTGATCGACGACATCGTCGGCGTGGCCGAATGGGTGAACCGCTGCGAGGAGGTCTCCGTCCTCGTCATCACCGGCGAAGGCGCGGCCTTCTCCGCGGGCGGCAACGTCAAGGACATGGCGGCGCGCGGCGGCGACTTCGCCGGCGACGTGGCCGAGGTCGCCACCCGCTACCGCCAGGGCATCCAGCGCATCCCGCTGGCGCTGCAGGCGGTCGAGGTGCCGGTCATCGCCGCGGTCAACGGCCCGGCGATCGGCGCCGGCTTCGACCTCGCCAACATGGCCGACATCCGCATCGCATCGACCAAGGCGAAGTTCGGCGAGACCTTCCTCAACCTCGGCATCATCCCCGGCGACGGCGGCGCCTGGTTCATGCAGCGCCTGATCGGCTACCAGCAGGCCTTCGAGCTCACGCTCTCGGGCCGCATCGTCGGCGCCGCGGAGGCGAAGACGCTCGGCATCGTGCTCGAGGTGGTCGAGCCCGAGCAGTTGCTGCCCCGCGCGCACGAGCTGGCCGCACGCTTCGCCGCCCAGCCTCCCAAGGCCCTGCGCCTCACCAAGCGCCTGATGAAGATGGCGCAGCGCATGGAACTGAAGGACTTCCTCGACCTTTCCGCCGCCTTCCAGGGCATGTGCCACAACGAGCCCGAGCACCTCGAGGCGGTCCAGCGCCTGCTCGCGCGCACCTGAACCACGAGCACCCGCAAACGATGAACGGCCACGCCCCCCACTTCGACGTCGAGGACTTCGCCGATCCGGCCGCGGCGCTGGCCCGGGTGCACGAGATCTACGACCTCGCGGTCGACCACCTGCGCCGCGGCCTGCAGCACTACGTCGACGGCGCCGACATCGGCCGCCACGTGCGCGCCTGCTACCCGCTGCTGCGCGTGCGCACCGACACCGTGGCGCGCGCCGATTCGCGGCTGTCCTACGGCTTCGTCGCCGGGCCGGGCGTGTTCGAGACCACGCTGACCCGGCCCGACCTGTTCGCGGACTACTACCTGGAGCAATTCCGCCTGCTGGTGCAGAACCACGGCGTAGCCTTGCAGGTGGGCAGCAGCACGCAGCCCATCCCGGTGCATTTCGCCCTGCCCGAGCACGACTACCTGGAAGGCCACCTCGGCCCCGAGCGCCGCCGCCTGCTGCGCGATCACTTCGACCTGCCCGACTTGGGCGCCATGGACGACGGCATCGCCAACGGCACCTTCGAGCCCGGCCCCGGCGAACCGCATCCGCTCGCGCTGTTCACCGCGCCGCGGGTGGATTACTCGCTGCACCGGCTGCGCCACTACACCGGCACGCGGCCGGCCTTCTTCCAGAACTTCGTGCTGTTCACCAACTACCAGTTCTACATCGACGAGTTCATCCGCCTCGGCCACGAGCTCATGGCCGACACCGCCTCCGGCCACGGCTACGAGGCCTTCGTCGAGCCGGGCAACGTGCTCACCCGCCGCGCCGACCTTCCGCCGCAGGCCGAGGACGCCGATGGCACCCCGCCGCCGCGCCTGCCGCAGATGCCGGCCTACCACCTGGTGCGCGGCGACCACGCCGGCATCACGATGGTGAATATCGGCGTCGGCCCGGCCAACGCCAAGACCATCACCGACCACATCGCGGTGCTGCGCCCGCACGCCTGGATCATGCTCGGCCACTGCGCCGGGCTGCGCAACAGCCAGCATCTGGGCGACTACGTGCTCGCCCACGGCTACGTGCGCGAGGACCACGTGCTCGACGAGGAGCTCCCGCCCTGGGTGCCGATCCCGCCGCTGGCCGAGGTGCAGGTCGCGCTCGAGGCCGCCGTGGCCGAGGTCACGCAGCTGTCCGGCTACGAGCTCAAGCGCCTGATGCGCACCGGCACCGTCGCCAGCACCGACAACCGCAACTGGGAGCTGCTGCCCTCGCACGGCATGTCGAGCAGCCCGGAGCGCCGCTTCAGCCAGAGCCGCGCGGTGGCGCTCGACATGGAATCCGCCACCATCGCCGCCAACGGCTTCCGCTTCCGCGTGCCCTACGGCACCCTGCTGTGCGTCAGCGACAAGCCGCTGCACGGCGAGATCAAGCTGCCCGGCATGGCCGACAAGTTCTACCGCGAGCGGGTGGACCAGCACCTGCGCATCGGCATCCGCGCGCTCGAGCAGTTGCGCGAACAAGGCGTCGACCGCCTGCACAGCCGCAAGCTGCGCAGCTTCGCCGAGGTGGCGTTCCAGTAGCGGCTGCGGCATCCTCGCGCCCTTCGCCCGCAACATCCGCCATGTCCGCCGCGCCGCCCTCCGCCCACCCGATCCGCGTGCTCTCCGTCATCCCGCCGATGACGCAGCTCAACACGCCCTACCCGTCCACCGCCTACCTCACCGGCTTCCTGCGCTCGCGCGGGGTGGATGCGGTGCAGGAAGACCTGGCGCTGAAGCTGGTGCTGCGCCTGCTCTCGCCCGCCGGGCTGGACGACATCCGCGCCCGCGCCGAGGCGCTGCCGAAGAAGCGGCGCACGCCGCTGGTACAGGGCTTTCTCGACCACTTCGCGCGCTACCGCTACACCGTCGACCCCACCATCGCCTTCCTGCAGGGTCGCGACCCGACCATCGCGCACCGCATCGCCAGCCGGACCTTCCTGCCCGAGGGGCCGCGCTTCGATGCGGTGGACGCCTACGTCGACCCGGACGACCCCGAGGGCGGCGACCCGCTCGCCTGGGCCTTCGGCGCCCTCGGCCTCGCCGACCGCGCGCGCCACCTGGCGACGCTGTACCTCAACGAGCTCGCCGACATCCTGCGCGACGCGGTGGATGCGCGCTTCGAGTTCGTGCGCTACGCCGAGACGCTGGCGATGAGCCAGCCCACCTTCGAGCCGCTCGCCGCCGCGCTTGCCGCCGCACCGACGCTGGTCGACGCGTATTTGAAAGACCTGACCCTCGAAGCCCTCTCCCGCCACTCGCCGCAGGTGGTGCTGGTCTCCACCCCCTTCCCGGGCTCGGTGTACGGCGCCTTCCGCATCGCGCAGGCGATCAAGGCCGCGCATCCGGAGATCGTCACCGTGCTCGGCGGCGGCTTCGTCAATACCGAGCTGCGCGAGCTCGCCGAGCCACGGGTGTTCGACCATTTCGACTACGTCACGCTCGACGACGGCGAGCGCCCGCTGCTCGCGCTGCTCGAGCACCTGCAGGGCCGGCGCGGCAGATCCCGGCTGGTGCGGACCTTCGTGCGCGATGCGGATACGGGCCAGGTGCGCTACATCAACCTCGCCGAGCCCGACGTGCCCTTCGCCGAGGTCGGCACCCCGACCTGGGACGGCCTGCCGCTGGACGGCTACCTGTCGGTGCTCGACATGCTCAACCCGATGCACCGCCTGTGGTCGGACGGGCGCTGGAACAAGCTCACCGTGGCCCACGGCTGCTACTGGAAGAAGTGCAGCTTCTGCGACGTCAGCCTCGACTACATCGGCCGCTACGACGGCGCCGCCGCCGGCCTGCTGGTCGACCGCATCGAGGCGATCATCGCCGAGACCGGCCAGACCGGCTTCCACTTCGTCGACGAGGCCGCGCCGCCCAAGGCCTTGCGTGCGCTCGCCGAGGAGCTGCTGCGGCGCGGCTTGGCGATCTCGTGGTGGGGCAACATCCGCTTCGAGAAATCCTTCAGCCCCGAGCTCTGCCAGCTGCTCGCCGACAGCGGCTGCATCGCGGTCTCGGGCGGGCTGGAGGTGGCCTCCGACCGCCTGCTGCAGCTGATGAAGAAGGGCGTTTCGGTCGAGCAGGTCGCGCGCGTCACCCACGCCTTCACCGCGGCCGGGGTGCTGGTGCACGCCTACCTGATGTACGGCTTCCCCACCCAGACGGTGCACGACACCGTCGACGCGCTCGAATACGTGCGCCAGCTCTTCGAAGCCGGCTGCATCCAGTCGGGCTTCTTCCATCGTTTCGCATGCACCGTGCATTCTCCGGTGGGCAGGAACCCGGAGGAGTTCGGCGTCACCCTGGTGGCGCTGCCCGAGATCACGTTCGCGAAGAACGACGTCGGCTTCATCGACCCCACCGGGGTGGACCACGACCGCCTCGGCAAGGCGCTCAACAAGGCGCTATACAACTACATGCACGGCATCGGCCTGGACACCGACGTGCGCGCCTGGTTCGAGGACAAGGTGCCGCGCCCGCGCGTGGCCAGGCACTTCATCGCCCGCGCACTGGGCGCCTGAGCATTGCACGGGCGACACGGCCGCGGGCGTCGAATCAGGTTCGCCCCATTGGCACCAACAATATGCGCGCGGCTACAATCCCCCGACCGCGCACGCGGACCTTGCTGATCGGATCGCACTGGAAACATGGACAAGCAGCCCACGGAAGGCCCGGAACTGGAGGTGTCGTTCGACGAACTCACGCGCGTCCTGAGCGTGAGCATCGCCCATGACCCGCATTTTCCGCGCATCGACGCCTTGTGGCTGCGCCGACGGCTCGAAGCCGCGGGCTACGCCGACCTGCAGATCCGCCCCGACCCGATCCGCCGCCTGATCGCCCAGTACAACGCCGGCGAGGCGGTGGCGCCGGTCGAGATCGCGCAGTGCGTGGATGCGTCGATGCAGATCGGAGTCTCGCTGGACGGACTGGTCGCACGCCTGAGCATCGTGCCGGCCAAGGGTGGCAAGCCGGCGAGCAAGACCGAACTGCTCGCCCTGATCGAATCGCGCGGCATCGTCGAGGGCCTGCTGCTGGAGGAGATGAACCGCGCCATCGCCGACGGTCAGGCCGACGACCTCGCCATCGCGCGCGGCCGGGAACCGGAACCGGGCAAGGACGGCTGGCTCGAGTACCTGCTGCCGGAGACGCGCGAGCGCGTACCCAGCGTGCGCCCCTGCGGCCGCACCGACTACCGCGACCTCGGCGAGATCCTCGTCGTCCACGCCGGCGATGCGCTGATGCGCCGCCATCCCCCGCAGCCCGGAGTCGACGGCGTCAATGTGTACGGCCGGCCGATCGTGGCGCGGCGCGGTCGCGAGCAGCGCTTCGCCCCCGGCCTGCGCGGCACCGCGATCTCGCCCGAGGACCCCGAGCTGCTCGTGGCTGCCTGCGACGGCCAGCCGGTGCGGGTGCGCAACGGCGCGATGGTGGAGCCGATCTTCACCGTGGATGCGGTCAACCTCGCCACCGGCAACATCGACTTCGACGGCAGCGTGCGCATCCGCAACGATGTGCAGGCCGGGATGACGGTGCGCGCCAGCGGCGACATCGAGGTCGGCGGCGTGGTCGAGCCGGCCACGCTGGAGGCCGGCGGCAGCATCGTGGTCAAGGGCGGCGTGCTCGGCGGGCTGGGCGGCAAGACCGCCGGCAAGGATTACAGCGCGCACGCGATCCGCTGCGAGGGCAGCTTCTGCGCCACCTACGCGCAGCAGGCGCGCATCAGCGCGGGCGACTCGATCTTCATCGACGACGTCGCCATGCAGTGCCAGCTCGAGGCACGCAACCACATCCGCGTAGGCAAGCGCCTGCGCGGCCAGATCGTCGGCGGCCATTGCCGCGCCAGCCTGTCCATCCACGCGCGCACGATCGGCGCGAACAGCCGCATCCGCACCGAGCTCGAGATCGGCATGGACAACGGGCTGGAACACGCCATCCAGGAGAAGGCCGAGGCGCGCGACGCACTCGAGAACCGCTTGCTCGAGATCGGCAAGATGCTCACCTTCGCCGACCGCCATCCCGATCGCGTGACACCCGAGATGCTGGGACGTGCCGAGCAGACGGCGAGCGCGCTGTCGGGCGAGATCGAGAGCTTGCGCAGCGAGGAGGAGGATCTGCAGCACCGCCTCGCGCTCACCCGCGAGGCACGGGTGAATGCGGAGCGCGAGATGTTCGAGGGCTGCATCGTGCGCATGGGCGAGCAGCTGTTCAAGCTGTCGCAGGACCGCGGGCCGACCACGGTGCGACTGGCCACCCAGGGGCTGGGCGTGTTCCCGCTCGAGGACGACAGCCGCTTCGACGAGCCGCAGCGCCCGGCGGCGGCCAGCCAGGGCTCGTCCCGGCGCTGAGCGTCGCCACCGCGCCCGGCGGCGACGCCCGCGGCACGGCGGCTTACTTCAGCGCGGCGAGCGCGGCGGCGTAGTCGGGCTCTTCCTTGATCTCGGGCACGAGCTGCGAATACACCACCTTGTCGTTGCCATCGACGACCACGACCGCGCGCGCGGTGACGCCGGCGAGCGGGCCGGAGGTGATCGCGACGCCGTAGTCCTGCGCGAACTTCGGGTTGCGGAAGGTCGACAGCGTATGCACGTTCTTCAGGCCTTCGGTCTCGCAGAAGCGCTTGGCGGCGAAGGGCAGGTCGGCGGACACGACCAGCACCACGGTATCCGCGAGGCCGGCGGCCTCGGCGTTGAACTTGCGGGTCGAGGTGGCGCACACCGGGGTGTCCAGGCTGGGGACGATGTTCAGCACCTTGCGCTTGCCGGCGAAGGCCTCGAGGCCCACGTCGGCGAGATCGGCGCCGGTGAGCCTGAAGACGGGCGCCGCCTCGCCGGCCTGCGGGAAACGGCCCGCCACGTCGATCGGGTTGCCGCCAAGGGTGACTTTGCTCATGTCGATCTCCTTCAGGTGAGGGTTGCGCCGGCACGTGCCTGCGTCGCCGGCTGGTGGGACCGCTAGCCTACACCAAGCCGATGCATGCAGGCGTTCTGGTCCGCGCGCGGAGGCTCCGCACCGAAGTGCGCCGTGGAAGCGGGCCGGGAAGGGCTCGGGCGAGGCGGGGGTCCCGACACCACGCAGACGGAGCCGGCCTGATCTATGGTGAAGATCAGGCGGCAACCCGATGGAGCATCGTGATGGAACCGGTGGATCTCTTCTACAGCTACGCGCACGAGGACGAAAAGCTGCGCGACGAGCTCGACGGCCACCTCGCGCTGCTGCGGCGCAAGGGCGTGATCCGTCCCTGGCACGATCGCGGCATCGTCCCCGGGCAGGAGTGGGACAAGGCGATCGACGAGCAGCTCGCCATGGCAGACCTGATCCTGCTGCTGGTGAGCATGGACTTCCTCAACTCCGACTATATCTGGGGCAAGGAGCTCGCCACCGCGATCGAACGCGCCCGGCGCGGCGACGCCAGCGTGATCCCGGTGCTGCTGCGCGCGGTCGATCTCGAGGACGCGCCCTTCGCCCACCTGCAGGGCTTGCCCACCGACCTGCGCCCGGTGACCTCGTGGCCCAACCGCGACGAGGCCTGGACCGACGTCGCCAAGGGCATCCGGCGCGCGGTCGAGGCCATCCGCCAGCGCTGGGCGAGCGCACCGCCCCCGGCAGCCCCGCCGGCAGCCCCGCCGGAGGCGCCGTCCGTACCGCGCGCGAGCGGTTTCGGTACGGCGGTCGCAAGCGTGCCGCTTCCGGAAGAGCCTGTCCGCACGCTCGAAATGGCGCGTCCGGCGCCCAGGATGGCCGCGACCCGGGACGCCCGCACCGACGCCCTGCTCGAGCGCACCATCGCCGCGTTCGCAAACGAGCTCGCCCTCGCGGCGCGCATCAAGGGCGTGCAGGGCATCGGCAGCGGCGAGGCGGAGGGCCTGGCCGAGGCGCTGATCGACATGCCCGCGCAGAAGCGCGTGCTCTGGGTGGACGACCGCCCGGAAAACAACCGCCATGAGCTGGCCGCGCTGGCGAAACTGCAGGTCGAGGTGGTGAACGTGCGCAGCACCGGGGAAGCGATCGCCTGCCTCGACGCGGACGAGGAAGGTTTCGACCTGATACTGTCGGATTGGGACCGAGCCGAACCGGCCGCCACCGCATCGAGCGCCGGACTCGAGCTGCTACGCATGCTCGCCGCACGCCCGCGGCGACCGCCGGTCATCTTCTATCACGCCGAGTTCGATCCCTCGCGTCGCGCGGCGCGGCGCGAATGCCTGCTGCGCGCCGGTGCCTTCGGCGAGGCGGTGCGGCCGGGCGAGCTGCTCGCCCTGATCCGCAGCGCCTTCGCGTCGGACTGAGCGTCGGGCAGGCCTCAGCGCATGGTCTGCAGGCGCGCGATGCGCTCCTGGGTGGAGGGGTGCGTCGAGAACAGCCCGCGCAGGCCGCCGCCGGAGAGCGGGTTCATGATCATCATCTGCGCGGTCTCCGGGTGGCGCTCGGCTGTGTGCATCGGGATGCCGCGCGCGTAGGCGTCGATCTTGGCGAGCGCGGCGGCGAGCGCGGCGGGATCGCCGGAGATCTCCGCGCCACCGCGGTCGGCGCCGAACTCGCGGGTGCGGCTGATCGCCATCTGGATCAGCATGCCGGCGAGCGGGGCGAGGATCATCATCGCGATCGAGACGATGGGGTTGGGACGCTCCTCGCCCTCGCGGCCGCCGAAGAACATGCCGAAGTTGGCCAGCATCGAGATCGCGCCCGCGATGGTGGCCGAGATGGTCGAGATCAGGATGTCGCGGTTCTTCACGTGTGCCAGTTCGTGCGCCATCACCCCGCGCAGCTCGCGCTCGGAGAGCATGCGGATGATGCCGGTAGTCGCCGCCACCGCGGCGTTGTCGGGGTTGCGGCCGGTGGCGAAGGCATTGGGCTGGGCCTCGTCGATGATGTACACCTTCGGCATCGGCAGCTCGGCACGGCGGGCGAGCTCCGCCACCATGTTGTACAGGTAGGGCGAGGAGGCGGCATCGACCTCGCGCGCCTTGTACATCTTCAGCACCATCTTGTCCGAGAACCAGTAGGCCCAGACGTTCATCGCGCCACCCATCACGAGCGCGATCAGCATGCCCTGCTGGCCGCCGATGGCCGCGCCCATCGCCCCGAACAGGGCGACGATGCCGGCCATCAGGATGGAGGTCTTGATCCAGTTTCCGAACATTGCGGGATCCTTCCTGCGAGAGATTGATTCGTCAGTGTAGCTTGGGGCGTCCGCGACCGCCTTCAAGGCCGCCACGGACGCGCCGCGCGCTCACGTCGCAGACGCGAAGCGTTCGCCCACAGAGACCGGGAAACCGCGCAGGAATTCCCCCGCGGGCAGGCGCTTGCTGCCCGGGCGCTGTAACACCGTGCAACGCAGCGCGTCGCGCCCGCAGGCCACGACGATGCCGTCCGCATCGACCGCGAGCACCCGGCCCGGCTCGCCCTCGCCGGCCACGACCCGTGCCTTCCAGCACTTGACCGCGGTGTCGCGCAGGCTGGACACGGCCCCCGGGAAGGGGTCGAAGGCACGCATGGCGCGCTCGATCTCCGCCGCCGGCCGGCTCCAGTCGATGTCGGCCTCGGCGCGGCCGATCTTGGCTGCGTAGGTGACGCCCTCCGCCGGCTGCGGCGTCGCGACCAGCGCGCCGGCGGCGAGCGCGGCGAGCGCCTCGACGATGCATGCGCCGCCGAGCGCGGCGAGGCGGTCGTGCAGGCTGGCGGTGGTGTCGTCCGCGGCGATCGGCAGCGCGCGCCGCAGCAGCATCGGGCCGGTGTCCAGGCCCTCGTCCATCTGCATGATGGTGATGCCGGTCTCGGCGTCGCCGGCCTCGATCGCACGATGGATGGGCGCCGCACCACGCCAGCGCGGCAGCAGCGAGGCGTGGATGTTGATGCAGCCCAGGCGCGGCAGCGCCAGCACCGCGGGCGGCAGGATGAGGCCGTAGGCGGCGACCACCAGCACGTCGGGCGCGCAGGCGACGAGGCGGGCACGCTGCTCTTCGGTGCGCAGCTTCTCGGGCTGGTCGACCTCGATGCCGTGGGCGAGCGCGAGCTGCTTGACCGCGCTCGGGCTGAGCTTCATGCCGCGACCGGCGGGGCGGTCGGGCTGGGTCAACACGAGCGGGACCGCGTAAGCGGCCTTCAGGATGGCGTCGAGCGCCTGCGCGGCGAATTCGGGGGTACCGGCGAAGGCGACGCGCAGGCCGCCGGCCCCGGATGCGGTGGCGGCCATCACGCGGTGATGCGGGCCTTCTTGGCCAGCTTGGACTTGATGCGGCCGAGCTTGAGCTGCGACAGGTATTCGACGAAGACCTTGCCGTCGAGGTGGTCGATCTCGTGCTGCACGCATACCGCGAGCAGGCCGTCGGCCTCGAACTCGAAGGATTCACCCTTTTCGTTCAAGGCGCGAACTTTCACACGCTCGGCGCGCGACACCTTCTCGTAGATTCCGGGTACGGACAGGCAACCTTCCTCGCACACCTGTTCGCCCGAACGCTCCAGGATCTCGGGGTTGATCAGCGCCATCAGGCCGGACTTGTCCTCGGACACGTCGATGACGACGATGCGCTTGTGCACATCGACCTGGGTGGCGGCCAGCCCGATGCCGGGCGCTTCGTACATGGTCTCGGCCATGTCTGCGATCAGCCTGCGGATTTCGTCGTCGACCCGGCCGACCGGCGCGGCGACCGTGTGGAGGCGGGGATCGGGGTAGCGGAGAATGGGTAGGAGAGCCATGAATACCTTGCTGGGTTAAGCCTTTGAGTGCAGAATTTCAAGCGTTTTCACACGCTTCGGCATGTATTTAGCCGGAATATCCGCGACCGGTATGCAGCACGCGCGCACTGCGCGGTTCGTTGCTTCGACCCCGGCGCATAGCCAGCGTTCCGGGTCGAACCCGGCACGCGAGGTCCCGATCGGATGCGTCCAATGATGCGAATTATATTCCCTCTGCTCGTCGCCTTCGCGAGCCTGCTGGGCCCTGCCGCGCACGCGCAGTCGAACGTGCGCCTCGCCCCCGACGCCCCCGACAGCTACACCGTGGTGCGCGGCGACACCTTGTGGGGCATCTCCGGGCGCTTCCTGCAGGAGCCTTGGCGCTGGCCCGAGGTCTGGCGCCTGAACCGCGACGAAATCCGCAACCCGCATCTCATCTATCCTGGCCAGGTCGTCCTGCTCGACCGCAGCGGGCCATGGCTCAGCGTGGGCCGGCGCGTCGGCGATGGCGGCACCCGCGACGGCCGCCTGCAGCCGAAGGTCCATAGCGAGCCGATCGCCGAGGCCCTGCCGAGCATTCCGCTGCAGATCATCGAGCCCTTCCTGAACCGTCCGCTGGTGGTCGACCAGCCCCGCCTCGACGGCTCGGCCACCATCGTCGCCACCGAGACCAGCCGCGTGCTGACCGGCACCGGCGACACCGTCTTCGCCAAAAATATCGGCGACGACGCGGACATCTGGCACATCTATCGCCCCGCGCGCGCGCTCGAAGACCCGCAGACGCGCGAGGCGATCGCCTGGGAAGCCGCCTATCTCGGCACCGCCCGCGTCACCGAGCGCGGCGAACCGACGACGCTGGAGATCGTCTCCGCGGTCGAGGAGATCGGCACCGGCGACCTGATGATGCCGAGCGAGCCGCCGAGCGTGTTTTCCTACGCCCCGCATGCACCGGACTTCGAGGTCGAGGGCAGGATCCTCTCCATCTATCGTGGGGTCAGCGAGACCGGCCGCCTCAACGTGGTCGCGCTCAACGTCGGCGAGCAGGACGGCCTCGAACGCGGCCACGTGCTCGCGCTCCATCGCAACCGCGGTGTCGCCGAGTACCGCGGCGAGGACGGCAAGGAAAGCTTCCGCCTGCCGGAAAAGCGCTACGGCGTGGCCTTCGTGTTCCGCGTCTTCGAGCGCGTCTCGTACGCGCTGGTGATGGAGTCCGACGGTCCGGTCACCATCGGCGACACCCTCCGCAAGCCCTGATCCGGCACCGGCAAGCCGCAGCCGCCCGATCGTGACCGCGCCTGCCGACGACCTCGCCGACTGGCTGCGCCTCGCCTGCATCCCGGGCGTCGGCACGCAGGGCCAGCGCGCCCTGCTCGCCGCCTTCGGCCTGCCCGGCCACATCTTCGCCGCCGGACGCGGCGCGCTCGCCGCGGTGGTGGGCGGTCAGGCGGCGGACGCCGTGCTCGCCGTGCCGGCACACGAAGACATCGAGCGCACGCTCGCATGGGCGAGCGAGGCCGGCAACCGCGTCCTGACCCTGGCCGACGCCGACTACCCGCGCCAACTCTTCGACATCGCCGATCCCCCGGTGCTGCTCTACGTCAAGGGCGAACCCGCGCTGCTATCGCGCCCGGGCATCGCGCTGGTCGGCGCACGCTCGGCGACCGCGGCCGGCGAAGCCAACGCCGAGGCCTTCGCGCGCACGCTCGCCCAGCAAGGCCTCGTCGTCGTCAGCGGACTGGCGCTCGGCATCGACGCCGCGGCACACCGCGGCGCGCTCGCCGCCGGCAGCACAGGGGCCGGAACGGTGGCGGTGATCGGCACCGGCATCGACCGCATCTACCCGGCGCGCAACGCCGCGCTCGCGCGCGAGATCGCCGCTGCCGGCGCGGTGGTCAGCGAGTTTCCCCTCGGCACGCCGCCTCTGCAGCACAACTTCCCGCGCCGCAACCGCCTGATCGCCGGACTGGCCGAGGGCGTACTGGTGGTCGAGGCGGCGCTCGGCAGCGGCTCGCTGATCACTGCGCGCCTCGCCACCGAGACCGGCCGCGAGGTGTTCGCGATCCCCGGCTCGATCCACTCGCCGCTGTCGCGCGGCTGCCATCGCCTGATCCGCGACGGCGCGAAGCTGGTCGAGACGGCGGAGGACGTCGTCGAGGAACTGCGCGGCCGCCTCGGCTGGCCAGCGCCGGTCGCCGCATCGGTAAAGGACCGCCGGAGTCGCGGCGCGGTACCCGCCGTCCCGGCCGCACCCCCTCGCCAGGCCGCGCTCGCGCTCGATGGCGAGCGCACACGCGTGCTCGAGGCGATCGGCCACGATCCGGTGGACCTCGACACGATCGCCGCACGCTGCGGCTTGACGGTCGATGCCCTCTACGCCATCCTGCTGCCACTCGAACTGGAAGGGCGCCTTGCCAAGCTGCCCGGCGGACGCTTCCAGCGCATCACCTGAAAGAGCGGCCGCGAGCCGCCGTCCCCATGCCCCAGCGGGGGCCCGGCCCTTCCGTCTCACCTGCCGATCCACGAGAGGCCGCCTTGTTCGACATCCTCGTATACCTCTTCGAGAGCTACATCCACGCCGACGCCTGCCCGGAAGGGGAGCTGCTCAACCGCAAGCTGTCCGCGGCGGGCTTCGAGCAGGACGACATCTCCGAAGCGCTGGAGTGGCTCGCCGGCCTGCGCCGCGTCGCCCGCGACATCCACCCCGGCACCGCACCGCAGGCCGGGTCGGTGCGCATCTATACCGAGGAAGAGCAGGCCCTGCTCGACGGTCGCTGCCGCGGCTTCCTGAGCCTGCTCGAGAGCGCCGGCGTGCTCGGCACCGCCCACCGCGAGCTGATCATCGAACGCGCGATGGCGCTGGCGGACTTCAACATCACGCTCAACCGGCTCAAGGTCATCGTGCTGATGGTGCTGTGGCAGCAGGAAGAGCCGATCGACACCCTGATGGTGGACGAGTTGCTGACCGAGGAAGACGACTGGGCCTACGAACCCACGGTGCACTGACCGGTCCACCCGCTCGGCTTGCCTGTTCCGGCGGGCCGTCCTTATCATCCGCCGCTTCCGAACCCACGCGCCCTCGCGGCGCGACCCTCGTTGACCGTCGAGCATGAGCAAGCAACTGATCATCGCGGAAAAGCCTTCCGTCGCGCAGGACATCGCCCGTGCGCTGGGCGGCTTCACCAAGGAGAAGGACTACTTCGAGTCCGACGAATATGTATTGTCGTCGGCCGTCGGCCACCTGCTCGAGCTCACCCTGCCTGAGGAATTCGAGGTCAAGCGCGGCAAATGGACCTTCGCCCATCTGCCGGTGATCCCGCCCCACTTCGCGGTCAAGCCGATCGAGAAGACAGAGGACCGCCTCAAGCTGCTCACCCGACTCATCAAGCGCAAGGACGTCACCGGCCTCATCAACGCCTGCGACGCGGGCCGCGAAGGCGAGCTGATCTTCAACTTCATCGCCCAGCACGCCGGCACGAAGAAGCCGATGCAGCGCCTGTGGCTGCAGTCGATGACGGCGCAGGCGATCCGCGACGGCTTCGCCCACCTGCGCGCCGCGCAGGACGTCGAAGGCCTGCGCAACGCCGCGATCTGCCGCGCCGAATCCGACTGGCTGATCGGCATCAACGGCACGCGCGCGATGACCGCGTTCAACTCCAAGACCGGCGGCTTCCACCTCACCACCGTGGGCCGCGTGCAGACGCCGACGCTGGCGATGGTGGTCGAGCGCGAGGACCGCATCCGCAAGTTCAAATCGCGCGACTATTGGGAACTCGAGGCGCGCTTCGGCTGTGCCGCCGGCGAATACCCCGGGCGCTGGTTCGACGAGAAGTTCAAGCGCCCGGAAGGCGACGAGCACGCCACCGCCTTCCGCCTGTGGGACAAGGCCCAGGCCGAGGCCATCCGCGCCAAGTGCGCGGGCAAGCCGGGCGTGGTCAGCGAGGAGGCCAAGCCCTCCACCCAGCTGTCGCCGCTGCTCTTCGACCTCACCAGCCTGCAGCGCGAGGCCAACGGCCGCTTCGGCTTCTCCGCCCGCGTGACCCTGCAACTGGCGCAGGCGCTGTACGAAAAGCACAAGGTGCTGACCTACCCGCGTACCGACGCGCGCGCGCTGCCCGAGGACTATCTCGCCACCGTGGGCGAGGTCATGCGCACGCTGCCCGACCAGTACGCGCCCTTCGCCAACGAGATCACCAGGCAGGGCTGGGTGCGGCCGAACAAGCGCATCTTCAACAACGCCAAGATCTCCGACCACTTCGCCATCATCCCCACCGGGGCGCTGCCGAAGAGCCTGTCGGACGCCGAGCACAAGATCTACGACCTGGTCACCAAGCGCTTCCTGGCGGTGTTCTACCCCGCGGCCGAGTACCAGATCACCACCCGCATCACCCGCGTCGAGGGCGAGGCCTTCAAGACCGAGGGCAAGGTGCTGGTCAATCCGGGCTGGCTGACCGTGTATGGCAAGGAAGCCGCCAACGACGAGAAGGACGCCAAGGACGGCGGCGCCCCGCAGCTGGTGGCGGTGAAGCAGGGCGAGACGGTGTCCACCGAGGACATCGTGGTCAAGTCGCTGCAGACCAAGCCGCCGGCGCGCTTCAACGAAGCCACGCTGCTCTCCGCCATGGAAGGCGCGGGCAAGATGGTCGACGACGAGGAGCTGCGCGCGGCGATGGCCGAGCGCGGCCTCG
The DNA here is from genome assembly GCF_000021765.1 of Thauera aminoaromatica. Taxonomy (NCBI): domain Bacteria; kingdom Pseudomonadati; phylum Pseudomonadota; class Betaproteobacteria; order Rhodocyclales; family Zoogloeaceae; genus Thauera; species Thauera aminoaromatica. The sequence goes on from NC_011662.2 coordinate 113,260, forward strand.
GCACCCCGGCCACGCGCGCGCAGATCATCGAGGGCCTGATCAGCGAGCAGTACATCCACCGCGACGGCCGCGAGCTGATCCCGAGCGCCAAGGCCTTCTCGCTGATCACGCTGCTGAAGGGCCTCGGCGTCACCGCGCTGACCTCGCCCGAGCTCACCGGCGGCTGGGAATACAAGCTCGCGCAGATGGAGCACGGCAAGCTCAGCCGCGAAGCCTTCATGAACGAGATCGCCGAGATGACGCGCGAGGTGGTCGAGCGCGCCAAGCGCTACGAGTCCGACACCGTGCCCGGCGAATTCGTCACCCTGCAGACACCATGTCCGAAATGCGGCGGGGTGGTGAAGGAGAACTACAAGAAGTTCGCCTGCCAGGCCTGCGACTGGAGCACCTGGAAGATCGTCGCCGGCCGCCAGTTCGAGTACGACGAGATCGAGACCCTGCTGCGCGCAGGCAAGGTCGGCCCGCTGCTCGGCTTCCGCAACAAGATGGGGCGGCTGTTCAACGCCGACATCGTGTTGAACGAGGACAAGCAGCCCACCTTCGACTTCGGCCAGCCCAAGGAAGGCGAGGAAGCGGAGGAGGTGGATTTCTCCGATCAGCAGCCGGTCGGCGCCTGCCCGAAATGCGCCAGCCGCGTCTTCGAGCACGGCATGGCCTATGTATGCGAGAAGTCGGTCGGACCGGGCAAGAGCTGCGACTTCCGCTCCGGCAAGGTCATCCTGCAGCAGCCGATCGAGCGCGAGCAGATGGCCAGGCTGCTGACCGAGGGCAAGACCGAGTTGCTCAAGGGCTTCGTATCGGCGCGCACCCGGCGCAAGTTCTCCGCCTTCCTGGTGCGCGGCAAGGACGGCAAGGTCGGCTTCGAGTTCGAGGCCAAGGCACCCAAGGCCGGCGCCAAGCCCGCCGCCGGCAAAGGCGACGAAGCCGCAGGCGAGGACGCCGAACCCGCCGCACCGCGCAAGCGCGCTGCGCGCAAGGCAAGCTGAAGCCCCGCACCGGCCGCCTGGCGCCGCATCGCGACTCGCGTCGCTCCCACAGGCCCTCCTGACACCGCGCCGGTTTTCCGCAGGAGCGACGCAAGTCACGATCGCAGCGCAGCGGATTTGCGCACGCGCGGTATCGCGACTTGCGTCGCTCCCACAGGCCCTCCTGTCACCGTGCCGGTTTTCCGTAGGAGCGACGCAAGTCGCGATCGCAGCGCATCGGGTTTGCGCGCGCCCGCGCAAGCGCGGCATCGCGACGCCCGTCTCTCCTGCGAAAGCTTCAGCTCACAGTGAAGCGCACGCCGCGGCGGGGCCGGCCGGGGCGGGCGATGTGCTCGAGCGGCAGCACGTGGGTCTGCTTGACCTTGCCGAGCACGATATCGGTCTTGATGTTGGCGATGCCGGGCAGGCGCAGCACGCGCTTCATCATCAGCTCGGAGAAGGCGGCGAGGTCGGGCGCGACGATGCGCAGCACGTAGTCCGCATTGCCGCTCACCGAAAAACACTCCAGCACCTCCGGCAAGGCCGCGACCCCGTCCTCGAAGGCCTCGGTGCGCACGCCGCCGTGGCGCTCGAGCACCACATGGGCGAACGCCATCACGTCCAGCCCGAGCGCGGCAGGGTCGAGCAGCGCCGCGTAGCCGGTGATCAGCCCGGCCTCCTGCAGGCGCTGCAGACGACGGCTGACCTGCGAGGCGGACAGGTGCACCGCCTCGCCGAGCGTGGCGTTGGTCGCGTCGCCGCTGCGCTGCAGTGCGTCGAGAAGCGCAAGATCGTGGCGGTCTATGCTCAGGGTGCTCATCATCCGGCCTCAGAATGCACGAAACGTGCGTATCGGCAGAGTTTATACCCGCATGATGCGCACACGGTGCGGAGCAGGCCAACCATAATGCCCGTCACCAGACCAAGGAGGAGACGAGCATGAACCTGACCGAATCGCTGCTGCACGCGCTGGTCGACCACGGCGCACGCCAGATCTTCGGCATCCCGGGCGACTTCGCCTTGCCGTATTTCCGCATCATCGAGCAGACCGGCATCCTGCCGCTGCACACGCTGTCGCACGAGCCCGGCGTGGGCTTCGCCGCCGACGCGGCCGCGCGCGTCCAGGGTGGCATCGGGGTGGCGGCGGTCACCTACGGCGCCGGCGCGCTCAACATGGTCAACGCGGTCGCCGCCGCGTATGCCGAGAAGTCGCCGCTGGTGGTCATCTCGGGCGGACCGGGGCTGGGCGAATCGCAATCCGGCCTGCTGCTGCACCACCAGGCCAAGACGCTGGACTCGCAGTTGCGCATCTTCCAGGAGATCACCTGCGACCAGGTGCGGCTCGACGACGCGGCACGCGCGCCGGCCGACATCGCGCGCGTGCTCGGCAACTGCGTGCGCAATTCACTGCCGGTGTACATCGAGATCCCGCGCGACATGGTCGCCCGGCCATGCGCGCCGGTAGTGCGCGAGGCGCCGCGCGCGGTCGATGCCGACGCGCTCGCGGCCTGTGTGGACGAGATCCTCGCACGCCTGCGCGCGGCCCGTGCCCCGGTGCTGATGGCCGGCGTCGAGGTGCGCCGCTTCGGGCTGGAGGACAAGGTCGCAGAGCTGTCGCGCCGGCTCGGCATCCCGGTGGTGACCAGCTTCATGGGCCGCGGCCTGCTCGCCGACCAGGACGCCCCGCTGATGGGCACCTACATGGGGCTCGCCGGCCTGCCCGAGGTGAGCGCGCTGGTGGAGGATTCCGACGGACTGTTCCTGGTCGGGGTGATCATCTCCGACACCAACTTCGCCGTCTCCGGCAAGCACATCGACCTGCGCCACACCATCCAGGCGCTCGAGGCCCGGGTCACGATGGGCTACCACACCTATGCCGACATCCCGCTCGACGCCCTGATCGACGGGCTTCTCGCGCGCGTTCCGCACGCCGACGCGCACTTCACGGTCGACCGCCCCGCCTTTCCGCACGGCCTGCAGGCGGACGAAGCGACGATCGCGCCCGCCGACATCGCCTGCGCGGTAAACGACCTGATGGCGGCCCACGGCAAGCTGCCGATCGCCTCCGACATGGGCGACTGCCTGTTCACCGCGATGGACATCGAGCACACCGCGCTGGTCGCGCCCGGCTACTACGCCACCATGGGCTTCGGCGTGCCCGCCGGTCTCGGTGTGCAGGCCGCCACCGGGCAGCGGCCGCTGATCCTGGTCGGCGACGGCGCCTTCCAGATGACCGGCTGGGAGCTCGGCAACTGCCGGCGCTACGGCTGGGATCCGATCGTGCTGTTGTTCAATAACGCGAGCTGGGAGATGCTGCGCACCTTCCAGCCCGAGTCAGGCTTCAACGACCTCGACGACTGGGGCTTCGCGCAGATGGCCGCGGGCCTGGGTGGCGACGGCGTGCGCGTGCACACGCGCGCGCAGCTGAAGGCTGCGCTCGACAAGGCGATCGCCACGCGCGGACGCTTCCAGCTCATCGAGGTGATGATCCCGCGCGGCGTGCTGTCGGAGTCGCTGTCGCGCTTCGTCAACGCGGTCAAGCGCCTCAACGCCGCCAAGGCCGCCTGAGTCCGCTGTAATCGCGACTTGCGTCGCTCCTCCGAGAACCACTGCGCTCTGGGAGACGTGCGTAGGAGCGACGCGAGTCGCGATCGGGCGGTTCCGATGCGTCAGCGCGGGTCTTGTGCGCCGCAATCGCGACTTGCGTCGCTCCTACGAGAACCACTGCGCTCTGGAAGACGTGCGTAGGAGCGACGCGAGTCGCGATCGGGCGGTCCCGATGCGTCAGCGCGGGTCTTGTGCGCCGCAATCGCGACTTGCGTCGCTCCTACGAGAACCACTGCGCTCTGGAAGACGTGCGTAGGAGCGACGCGAGTCGCGATCGGGCGGTTCCGATGCGTCAGCGCGAGTTTTGTGCGCCGCAATCGCGACTTGCGTCGCTCCTGCGAGAATCACTGCGCTCTGGGAGACGTCCGTAGGGGCGACGCGAGTCGCGACCGGGCGGTTCCGATGCGTCAGCGCGAGTTTTGTGCGCTGTAATCGCGACTTACGTCGCTCCTGCGAGAATCACTGCGCTCTCGGAGGCGTCCGTAGGAGCGACGCGAGTCGCCACAGATACAGGAACGGGCCCCGCGGGCCCGTTCATTTGCTGCACAAGCGCGGCGGGAATCAGCCTTCGAGCAGGCTGCGCAGCATCCAGGCCGTCTTCTCGTGCACCTGCATACGCTGGGTGAGCAGGTCGAGCGTGGGCTCGTCGCTCGCCTTGTCGGCGATCGGGGCGATGCTGCGGGCGGTCTTGACAACCGCTTCCTGACCCTGCACCAGCAGGCGGATCATCTCCTGCGCGTTCGGCACACCTTCCGGCTCGGCCATGCTGGTGAGCTTCTGGAATTCCTTGTAGGTGCCCGGCGCCGGGAAGCCGAGCGCGCGGATGCGTTCGGCGATCTCGTCCACCGCGAGCGCGAGTTCGTTGTACTGCGTCTCGAACATCAGATGCAGCGTGTTGAACATCGGCCCGGTCACGTTCCAGTGGAAGTTGTGCGTGGTCAGGTAAAGCGTGTAGCTGTCGGCGAGCAGACGCGACAGGCCCTCCGCGATCTTCGCGCGGTCCTTTTCCTTGATGCCGATGTCGATTTCCATGCTGGTTCTCCTGTGTATGCAGGCTTCACACCGCCCGCAGGGGTTTGCGCTTCATGTTAGCGCCTGAGGGATGCATTGATCAAACCGATTACCCTGATGGATTCGATCAAGAATTTTCATCGCGAATCCACCCACGGCACCTGCCCGGGCGGCACGGCGCGGCCCACCGGACGCACGCCCGGCAGGGCGCTGTCGAGGATCGCCGCGCGCAGCACGTCGATCGCCCCGTTGCGCGGATAGGTCACCCGCCAGGCGAGCGCGACGCGACGCGAGGGCTCCGGCATGGTGAAAGGCCGCACCGCGACCAGCGGATTCTGCGTCGCCATCTCGTCCGCTGCCGAGCTCGGCAGCACGGTCACGCCTAGGCCGGTGGCCACCATGTGGCGGATGGTCTCGAGCGAGCTGCCCTCGAGGGTGCGCTGCAGCCCGCCGATGTTGCGGCAGCTCGGGCACACCTCCAGCACCTGGTCGCGGAAGCAGTTGCCGGCACCGAGCAGCAGGAGCTGGTCGTCGGCGAGATGCTGGGGGTCGATCTCGCTTTCCGCATTCCACGGATGGTCGGCCGGGATCAGCACGCGGAAGGGCTCGTCATACACGGGCTGCGCCACCACGCCCGCCTCGTCGAAGGGCAGGCTGATGATGATCACGTCGAGTTCGCCGCGCTTGAGCGCCTCGGCCAGACGCGCGGTGAAGTTCTCCTGGATGATCAGCGGCATCCGGGGCGCGAGCTGATGCACGCGCGGAATCAGCCGCGGCAGCAGGTAGGGTCCGATGGTGTAGATCACGCCCACACGCAGCGGCCCGGCGAGCGGGTCCTTGCCTGCGGCGGCGATCTCCTGGATCTGGCTCGCCTCCATCAGCACCCGCTCGGCCTGGGCGACGATCCGGCGCCCGGTCTCGGTGATCTTGACCTCCGAGGCGCTGCGCTCGAAGAGCTGGATGCCGAGTTCCTCCTCGACCTTCTTCACCGCCACCGACAGCGTGGGCTGCGACACGTGGCACTTCTCGGCGGCGCGGCCGAAATGACGCTCGTGGGCGAGCGCGACGAGATAACGGAGATCGGTCAGGGTCATGGCTTCGACACGATGGAAGGGCGTGCACCCGGAGTCGACGGTGCCCGATGTTACCCCGACTGATCGTTGCTGCGCGCCCCGAAAGCGCACTGGGTATACTCGCGCATTCTGCGCAGCCGCCCGCTTCCGATGCACCTCCACCGCCCCCCCACCGCTCTCGCCCTGCTGTCGCTGCTGGCTGCCGGCACCGTCGAAGCGTCGTCCGCAGATGCCTTCTTCGAGCCCCTGCCGGTGGTGCTGAGCGCCTCGCGTCTGGCGCAGCCGTTGCAGGACAGCCCGGGCGCGGTCACCGTGATCGATGCGGACCTGATCGCCGCGACCGGCTACCGCGAGCTCGCGCGCGTGCTGCGCCTGGTGCCCGGATTCCAGGTCGGCCAGGAGCGCGGCAATCTGCAGTGGGTGACCTACCACGGCCTCGGCATGGACTCGCCGATGCAGATCCAGCTGCTGGTCGACGGACGCGCGTCGCTGACGCCATCCTTCACCGCCAGCGCCGAGCGTGCCCTGCCCGGAGACATCGAACGCATCGAGGTGGTACGCGGCTCGAACTCGGCCGCCTACGGGTCCAACGCCTTCCTCGGCATCGTCAACATCATCACCGACGACGCCAGCCGACATCCCGGCACCCGGCTGAAGCTCGCCACCGGCGCACCCGGCATCCGCGACGCGAGCCTGCGACACGCCGTGCAGAGCGGGCCCCTCAGCGTGCGCATCGGCGCGCATCATGAAGAAGACGAAGGGTTTGCCGACCTGTACGACGGTCGCCGCACCGACGTCCTGAACCTTCGCGCCGACCTGCAGGTGGGCGAACACGATGCGGTCGCCCTCAACGCGGGGGTCGCCGAGAGCACCCACGAACTCGGATACGCCGGCTCGATCTTCGACATCGCGGCCCAGCGCGAAGGGCGCGACACCAACCGATCCCTGCATCTGCGGTGGCGGCACGGCCCCGAGGACGACGCGATACGCGTGTCGGCCTACTGGAGCCGGCAGAGTCGCGACGACCTCTGGCGCTACGATTCCGCGGCAAACAGCCGGACCCTGGCGAACGCCTTCCCCGAGCGCCTGCGCGGCACGGTCGGCAACAGCGCCACCTTCGTCCAGCACAACCTGGAGATCGAGCGGCGCGAGCGCGTGGACGAGGCCACGCGGCTGATGTGGGGCGCGGAATGGAAGCGCATCGAGCACGACTCGCCCTTCTGGTATCACGAGCGCCGCAACCATGCGCGGGACGAACACCGCCTGTTCGCCAATCTCGAGCTGCGAACGGGCACCGCCTTCCTGTGGAACGCGGGCGGCATGCTGGAGCAGTTGCAAGGCGACGAGGCGCGGCTCGCGCCACGCGTGTTCCTGAACTGGCAGGCCGCTCCACGGATCACCTGGCGCATCGGCCACTCGCGCGCATGGCGACAGCCGGACCTTTTCGAGCGCAACGTCGACATACGGATCACCGACGACAAGGGCGAGCTGGTCCAGCGCCGGCAATACCCCAATCCGGACCTGCGCCCCCAGCGCATCGACGCCAGCGAGATCGGCTTTCTCGGCGTTTTCGGCGACAGCCGCAGCACGCTCGACGTCCGCCTGTTCCGCGAGCGCATCGAAGACCTGATCGTGCGCAACGCCGTTCCCTCCGACTGGCCGATCGAGGGCAAGCTCCCCGAGGCGATCTCGCGAGGGCTGGGCAGCACGCGCTGGGAGAACCACAGCGGCCGCGTACAACTCAACGGCATCGAAACCCAGCTCCACCTGAAGCCCTGGCGCGGCACCGAGTTCCTCCTCGCGCACAGCCTCATCGACCGCGACGTCGACGACCCACGCATCCGCCGCAACGTCGCCCCCTACACGGCCAGCCTGAGCTGGCTGCAGCGTGCAGGGGCGTGGCGCTCGCTGCTCAGCGTGCTGCGCATGGGGCCGATCGACGCCGGCTTCAGCTACGTTCCCGGCTTCGACTACACCGTGCCGTCCTACACCACGGTGGACTGGAGCGTCTCGCGCAACCTGCGGCTGTTCGACATGGCGGTGGAGCTCCGCCTGACCGGCATCAACCTGCTCGGCCGCCACCAGGAACTCGCCAATCGCCCCCTGCAGGCCCAGCCCGAGTTCGCCGGCCGACCCGCCAACGAGGTGAGCCGCCAGGCCTGGCTCGCGCTCGAAACCACTTTCTGAACGCAGCCTCTTGAAGCGCCCGCGCCCGACCCGATTTGAAAACGCAGGTTTCGTCGGGAACGGCGCACGCCAGGCCGCGTCCACGACAGGTGGCCGCCGGGACTCCGGCGCCGAATCTTTCCGTTGCCGAACAAGGATGCCCGACAACATGCGCAAACTCCTGACCGTCACCGCCGTCGCGCTCGCGCTCGGCACCCTCTTTCCCCAAGCCTCGGCGCTGAGCGCCGCGCACGCCCAGGCGGCCGCCCCGTCGATGGTCTCGCCCAACCGCTTCGGCCTGCCCGACTTCGGCGACCTGGTCGAGCAGGTGGGCCCGGCGGTGGTCAATATCCGCGTGGTGCAGCGCGCGGCCCAGGGCACGGCGGGCGAGAACCCGCTCGCCAACGACCCCTTCTACGACTTCCTGCGCCGCTTCGGCGTGCCCATGCCGGGCTTCCCCGGCCAGCCCGGCATGGGGCCGCGCGCGCGCCAGGGCATCGGCTCGGGCTTCATCGTCAGCAAGGACGGCTACGTGCTCACCAACGCCCACGTGGTCGCCGGCGAGGATGGCGACGCCGCGCTCTCCGAGGTCACCGTCACCCTGATCGACAAGCGCGAGTTCAAGGCCAAGGTGGTCGGCATCGACCGTCGTACCGACGTCGCCCTGCTCAAGCTCGACGCCAGCGGCCTGCCCGCGGTGAAGATCGGCAACCCCGACCAGGCCCGCGTGGGCGAATGGGTGGTGGCGATGGGCTCGCCCTTCGGCTTCGACAACACGGTCACCGCCGGCATCATCTCGGCCAAGGCGCGCCGCCTGCCCGACGAGACCTACGTGCCTTTCATCCAGACCGACGTGGCGATCAACCCGGGCAACTCCGGCGGTCCGCTGTTCAACCTCGCCGGCGAGGTGATCGGCATCAACTCGCAGATCTACTCGCGCTCGGGCGGCTTCATGGGGATCTCGTTCGCGATCCCGATCGACGTCGCGATGAACATCAAGGACCAGCTCGTCAGCCACGGCCGCGTGCAGCGCGGCCGCCTCGGCATCGCCATCCAGAACGTCGACAAGGACCTCGCCCAATCCTTCGGCCTCACCGATCCGCGCGGCGCGCTGGTCGCCAGCGTCGAGCCGGGCAGCGCCGCCGACAAGGCCGGGCTGCAGGCGGGCGACGTGGTGCTCGCGGTCGATGGCCGCCGCATCGACGACTCTGCCGAGCTGCCGCGGGTGATCGGCGAGAAACGCCCGGGCACGCGCGTGAAGCTGGAGCTGTGGCGCGACGGCCGCAGCCGCGAGGTCGCCGCCACGCTGGACGAGCTCAAGGCCGAGACCGTGGCCGGCAGCGCACCGGCGCCCAGCCAGGTGGAGCGTATCGGCGAGCAGTTCGGACTGAGCGCGCGTGCGCTCACCGCGGAAGAGACCGCCCGCCTGCAGCTGCGCGGCGGGGTGGTGGTGGAGGGCGCCGACGGCGCCGCGGCCCGCGCCGGCCTGCAGCGCGGCGACGTCATCCTGGCGATCAACAACCAGCCGGTCGCCAGCGTCGCAGACCTGCGCGCCCAGCTCGAGCGCGCCGGCAAGCGCTTCGCGCTGCTGATCCAGCGTGGCGAGGCACGCATCTTCGTGCCGGTACGCCTGGAGTGATGGCAGCGCGCTGAAGGGCGAGCGGGCAAGAGGGCGGGACCGGCGACGGTTCCCGCCCTTTCCACGTCCGCCTGGGCGCACTCAGAAACGGAAGCGCGACACGGATTCCTGCAGGCGCAGGGCGAGTTCGCCGAGCTCGCGCGCCGAACGCACGGTGTGGGCGAGCGCGTCGTTGTTGCTGCGCGCCATGCCGGCGATCTCGCCGATGCGCGCGGTGACCGACTCGCTCGCACTGCGCTGCGCACCCGTGGCGCCGGCGATGCGGTCGAGGCCTTCGCCCACCTCGACCACGAGCGAATTCGCCGCGGTCAGCACCTGCATCACCGCGTCGGCCATCTGCCGGCTGGAGGCGAGGTGACCGAGGCCGTCGTCGAGCGCGCCGCGCACCGAGCTCGAACGCCGGGCCACCTCGCGGGTGATCTGGTCGATCTCGCCCGCCGAGCGCGCGGATTTCTCCGCCAGCTTGCGCACCTCGTCGGCCACCACCGCGAAGCCGCGGCCCTGCTCGCCGGCGCGCGCGGCCTCGATCGCAGCGTTGAGCGCGAGCAGGTTGGTCTGCTCGGCGATCTCGCGCACCTCGCTGGTCATGCGCGAGATCGCCTGGGTGGAGTCGACGAAGGCGACCACCGCGTCGGCCATCTGGCGCACCGCGGCCTCGACCTCGCCGACCTCGCCGACCAGACGCTCCAGGCTGCGCTGGCCCTCGCGCGAGCGTTCCAGGCTGTCGTGCGAGCGCTCGCGCACCGCCTCGGCGTGCTCGGCGATCGCGGAGATGCTGCCGACCATCTCGTCCACCGCGTCGGCCGCGCCCACCGAGCTCTCGTTCTGGCGCTGCGAGCTCGCGGCGACCGCCTCGGCGTCGGCGGCCAGCCGGCTCGCCGCCTCGGTCACCGCGCTCGCCGAGTCGCCGACCTGGCGCACCAGCCCGCCGAGCGTGCCCATCATGTCGTTGAAGGTGCGCGCGCTGCGGCCGATCTCGTCGCGGCCGCGCACCGGCAGTTGCAGGCGCAGGTCGCCGCCACCCTCGGCGATCCGCCCCAGGCCCCGGTTGAGGCCGTCGAGCGGACGGGTGACGAAGCGGGTGATGAAGAGGTAGATGAACAGGATCAGCGGGATCGACACCAGCGCGGCGAACATCGCGCTCTGGTTGCGGAACGCATTCACCGCGGCATTCGCCTTGTCGAGCGAGATGCGCATCGACACCGCGCCGAGCGGCGTGCCCTGTGGCACCTGATGGCAGGCGATGCAGTCCTTGCCGAGCCAGGCGGGCGAGGCCAGCGAGGGAATCACCACGCGCAGATGCTCGCCATGCTCGGCGTCGTGGTCGACCCGCATCGTGGCGCGGCCCTCGACCAGGGCCAGGCGCTCGTCGGCGTCGCGCGCCGCGTCGCGCGCACCGCCCGCCCCGAACACCCGGCTCACCGCCTCGCCGCGGATCACCTCGAGGTCCTGCACCACGCTGAGCTCCTTGATCTGGTCGAGGAAGACGTCGCGCTGCGCCACCGTGCCGGTGATCATCATGCCGGTGAGTCCGGCCATCGTCATCTCATTGACCGTGCCGGCGAAGTCCTTCGCCTGCTCGATCGCCATGTCGCGGTTCACCCGGGTTTCCCAGACGATCATGCTGCCGAACGCGGCCACCATCATCAGCCAGATCGCGCCGGTGAGACGCAGCCATATCGGGGTGTCGGAAAATCGGATCATGTCGGTTCTCGCGGTCCTGCGGACGGTCGGCGGCGTGGGGACAGGCAGCCTCTACTCCTTCCTTACGGCCGCGCACGGCCCGGCTTGAGCGCACTTCTTCCGCGCCGCAACACGAGCGGACGAAGGAATATCGACCGAATTTGTTATAAGTCGGGTGCCGGCAGGCGGATCCCGGCATGCAACACGATGGAACTGGCGCGGCGCATCCTGGTCTGCGCAGTTCCCCGCAAGGTTTGTTCCTTCCTTCAACCCCCGACTCAGGAGGCTCACGATGAAAAAAGCGATCGCCCTCGGCATCCTCTCCCTTACCCTCGCCACCGCGGCTTCGGCCCAGGTCAAGCCCGAGGACCAGATCAAGTTCCGCCAGGCCGGCTACAGCTTCATGAGCTGGAACATGGGCAAGATCAAGGCCAACCTCGAGGGCGAGTACAACCCCCAGCAGGTCCAGGCCGCCGCCACCGCGATCGCCGGCATCGCCGGCTCGGGCATGGGCGCGCTCTACGGCCCGGGCACCGAGAAGGACATCGGCAACCTCAAGACCCGCGTCAAGCCGGAGTTCTTCCAGGAGATGCCGAACGTCGGCAAGCTCGCCACCGACTTCAACAACGCCGCCGCCAACCTCGCCAAGGTCGCCGCCACCGGCGACAAGGCCGCGGTGCAGAAGGCCTTCGCCGACACCGGCAGCACCTGCAAGGCCTGTCACGACAAATACCGGATGGAGTGAGGCGTCAGATATCGAACGACAAAGCCACCTGCGGGTGGCTTTGTCGTTCCTGACACGGATGCGCGCCTAGGCCGGCATCGAGCCGCCGCCGGCAGGCCGGCGGGATCGCCACACTCCCCGCCATCGAACATCCCCGAATGCCGGCTGCAAATACGCCGCGGATTCACAGCGGACAACGCTACCCGCATCGTCTATATGTGAATCAGGATTCGTCGCCATGGGTCGAGGCGGGTGCTTCTCTTCAGGGACTGCACACGCCGCACCCGGGTATCTGCCTCGACCCGCGGCCTGCGCGCGCGGGCTGCCGTGGCAGCGGCCGACGACGAGCATCTGTTCAACGCTTGAAGATCGGAGCGGGAGCCCATTCCATGAGCAATCAGCCCAAAGTCACCATCGTCCGCATACCGGGTCGGGTGCGGCCCGACGAACCGCTTCGGCTTGCGAGCTGGATCGGGGGTGATTCGCCCTTGTTCGCCGGTGTGGCGCCGGCGCGTTCCTTTCGCCTCGGCGCGACCGGCAGTCGCGGCACGGCCGAAGACACGGTCGCCGAGGCGATTCCCGAGGACGCCCTGGTCGAGATCGAGTTCGAAGGCGGCGCATGTTTCTGGACCGTGGGCGCGGATCTGCGCAAGCGCCTGCAGGAGGCGGGCGGCGCCAGCGCACGGGGTGGAAGCGGCGCGGACGATGGCGCCTGGGATCTGCCGTCCAGCATCGCCGCGCCGGTCACGGGTACGCGCGGGCTCGCCGGGAAACTGACCATCCGGGCCCTGCGCTGGATGGGCTTCGATCCGGTGAAGGCGGGTCTGGACAAGATCGTCGACCTGGCCGAGACACGCTCGGTGCCGCGCGAAGGGGTGTTTCTCGTGGGCGACGACGGCATCCGGGGCGAACCCCTGAAAACGCCGATTCCCGATGGCGAGCGCACCCTCATCCTGCTTCACGGCACGGCATCGAACACGCGCGGCAGCTTCTCCAAGCTGTGGCTGCGCCAGCCCAAACAGTGGGCGCGCCTGCGCGCATGCTACGGCGAGCGCATCTTCGCGCTCGAGCACTGCACCCTGACCCGCAGCCCGATCGAGAACGCGCTCAAGCTCGCGCGCCTGCTGCCACGCAGCGGTTCGCTGCGCCTCCTGTCGCATTCCCGTGGTGGCCTGGTCGGCGAACTGCTCGCGCTGGATCCGGCTCGCGTCGATCGCGCCGGCATCACCGCGGTGCTGGCTGCAGCGCAGCGGGAGAATCCGCCTGCGGCGGAGGCGCTGATGCAGCAGGAGGCACAGCTCTTCGCGCTGCTGCGCGAACTCGAGGCGCGCCCGGCGCTGCAGATCGAGCGTTTCGTGCGCGTGGCCTGCCCGGTCATCGGCACCTCCCTCGCCGGGGAGAAGCTCGACCAGTGGTTCTCGCTGCTGGTGCTGGCCGCGATCGCCGACGAGATGCGCCGCAGCAACAGCCGCGGCATGATCACGAGCGGGCTCGCCTCCCTCGCCAGCCATGGGCTGGACATGCTGGCGGAAACCGCGGCGGCCATCATCGGCAGCCGCAAGCGGGCCGACCAGTTGCCCGGCCTCGAGGCGCAGATGCCCGGCTCCGCGCTGGTCCGCATCCTCAACGGAAACCCGGGACGCGGAGAACTGTTCGTCGTCGCGGGCGACGCCGCCCCCCGGGAACAGGACTGGCTGGCCGAGCTGCGCTTCTGCCTGATCGACCGCTACTTCGAGCAGGACCACGACCTCGTGGTCGACACGCGCGCCATGCTGGACGGCCCCGACCGCCCGGTACGCAAGGTGTTCTTCCGCGCCGGCCCGACCGTCAATCACTTCAGCTACTTCGGTAACGAGGACAGCGCAGCCGCGGTCGCCGCCGCGCTGACCGACGCCGTCGACACCGCCACGCTGTTCCACGACTACGCAGGGGAATGGCCCCTGCCCGCCGAGACCGCGCGCGGCCTCTTCGCACCGCGTGCGCTCGCCGACCCCCCGCTCCAGGGCGCGCGAGGCATCGTGGTGCTCGTACCCGGCCTGTGCGGCTCCGAACTCCAGGTCGCCGGCCGCGAAGTGTGGGCGAGCGTGCCGGCCCTGGCCTGCGGCGGCTTCCGCAAGACGCTGCGCATCGACAATCCGGCGGTCGAGCCGGGCGATCCGCTGGCCGGCAGCTACCTCGCGCTGGCCAATGCGCTGCGCAGCAGCGGCTATGTCGTACGCATGCATGGCTACGACTGGCGCAAGTCCGTCGTCGACTCGATCAAGGGGCTCGGCGACACCCTGTCCACCGCGCTGGGCGATGCCACGGCGGGCAAGCTGCCGGTGCACGCGATCGTCCATTCGATGGGCGGCGTGCTGATCCGCGCCGCCTTCGCCCAGGACCGCGGGCTCTGGAAGCGCTGGAAGGAACAGCCGCGCCCCGAGGCGCGCGTCATCATGCTCGGCACGCCCAACCAGGGCTCGCACGCGGTGACGCTGCTGCTGACCAAGCGCGACGAGTTCTTCGCCAAGCTGGCGATGCTCGACCTGCACAACTCCGAGCGCGAGCTTCTCGAGATCGCCCAGCACTTCCCCGGTGTGCTCGAGCTGCTGCCGAACGCCGCCGATGAAAACGGCGAGGAGATCCGCCTGCCCGCGACCTGGCAGCGCTACTGCACCGCCGACGGCCAACGCTGGCCCGTTCCGCCGGAGGCTGCGCTCACCCAGTCCGGAGAACTGTGGCGGACGCTGCTCGCAGGCGATCCCCTGATCGACGACGAGCGCCTGATCTATGTCGCCGGCACGGCGAAGGAAACGCCCCGCCTCGCCGAGATCGCCGAGGACGGACGGTTCCGCCTGCTCAAGACGGCCGACGGCGATGGCCGCGTCACCTGGGCAAGCGGAATCCCCGCGAAGTGCCGGGAAGGCGGACGGCTCTACTACATGAACGCGGTGCATGGCGACATGCCGGCGCACACGCCGGCCTTCCCGGCATTGCAGGAGCTGCTGGAGAAGGGCGAGACCGGGCGCTCCGCGCTGACGCGCAAGCCCGTCCCCATCCAGGCCCGCGGCGCCGTCGAAGCCCCCGGGGAATATGCCCCCGTCAGCCCGGCCATGCTTTCACACTACCCGACGCGCTCCGACCTGCTGGCCGCGGCGACCGGCGCCACGCTCCGCGCCCCCCGCACCGAGCGCGAGGAGGAGATGCGGACGCGGGTCCGGGTCATTCACGGCGACCTGATCTTCGTCGACGCACCGGTTCTGGTCGGCCACATACAGGGCACCAACAATCTCGAGCAGGCGGAATACATCCTCGACCGCGCCCTCAACGGTCGCATGCAGAACCGCCTGGATGCCGGCATCTATGCGGGCCCGCTGGGCAGCTATGCCCTCTTCCCACCCCAGCCCGAGGAGCGCTTCGCCGCCGGCGCCATCGTCATCGGCATCGGCCGCGTCGGCGAGCTCTCGCCGGGAAGCCTGTGCGACGGCGTGGCGCGCGCGCTGGTCGCCTATGCGATCACGCGGCACGAGGAGCGCAAGCGCACACACGACCGGCAGGCCGCCACCGCCGGCAAACCGCTGCAGTTGCCGGTGTGTGCGCTGTTGATCGGTGCGGCGATCGGCGAGCTGAGCCTGCGCGATTCGGTCACCGCCATCCTGCGCGGCCATCGCAAGGCGCGCGAACGCCTCGCCGACGCGAAGCTCGACGACCGCATCGAGTTGACGCAGCTGGATTTCGTCGAGCTGCTGGAGGACCGTGCGATCCAGGCGCTCAACGCGGCACGCGACGCGGTGACGCTCGACGGCGAGCTGCGCAGGCATTTCTGCATCGAGGACACGCTGGCGAAGAACGAGGGCGGGCGCCAGCGTGCCTACGCCGAGCTCGGCGAAGATGCATGGACCCGGATCGCGATCAGCGCCGTCAGGATCGCCGACGGCAGCGGCACCCAGCTGCTGTTCAATGTCCATGGCGACCTTGCGCGGACCGAGCAGCTCTACAACGGCATTGCGCTCGGCAGCATCGAGCGCTTCACCCGCCAGCTGATCGACACGGAAAGCGACAACGAGGAAGTCGGCCGCACCCTGTTCGAACTGCTTCTGCCCAACTGGCTGAAGGACCAGGCACCGGACCGCCGCCGCGCCCAGCTCATCATCGATTCGGCCGTCGCCGGCATTCCCTGGGAGTTGCTGCGCGATCGCATGGAAGACGACCGCAGCGATCGCGGCGGCGCCCCGCTGTCGGTGCGCAGCGGCCTCGTACGCCAACTCTCGACGGGCCGCTTCCGCCAGCGCATCCAGCGCGCGGACGGCTTTCACGCGCTGGTCGTGGGCGATCCGGACCTCGGGCGTCTGGGCGACTACTTTCCGCAGCTGGCCGGTGCGCGCGAAGAAGCCGCCGAGGTGGCCCAGCTGCTCAAGGACGGCGGCTTCGACACGCCGCCCGCGCTGCTCGGTGGCAGTGCCGAGCAGATCCAGATCGCGCTCTACCAGCGCGACTGGCGCATCCTTCACCTGTCGGGCCATGGCATCTATCGTGAAACCCTGCCGACGATCGATGCCGACCACAGCGCCAAGCCGGCCGACGAGGCCGTCACTGCGACCGGCATGCTGATCGGCGAGAACAGCGTGCTCACCACCGCGCACATCGAGCAGATGCGGGTGGTACCCGATTTCGTGTTCATCAACTGCTGCTCCCTCGGTCGCATCGAGGCCGAGCGCGCGATGCTCGGCGAGAACCGGCCCGGCAATCCGATGCTCGCCGCCAACCTCGCGACCCAGTTGATCGAGATGGGCGTCCGTGGCGTCATCGCCGCCGGATGGCGGGTACTGGACGACGCGGCGAAGCTGTTCGCCAGCACCTTCTACGAAGCCTTCCTTGCCGGCGAGACCTTCGGCGAGGCGGTGCTCGCCGCCCGCCGGGCCACTTTCGACCGCTTCCCCACCACCAACACCTGGGGCGCCTACCAATGCTACGGCGACCCCAGCCTGCTGCTGCGGCGGCCGCCAAGCAGCCACGAGCGCCGCCGCCATGCCGCACGCTACGACTTCGTCGCACCGCGGGAGGTGATCGCCGAACTGGAGCGCCTGACCCAGCAGAGTCGCTACCAGGCCATGGAATCCGCCGACGACCGCAAGCGTCGCGAGGAGCGCATCGACGCGCTCGCGAGGCTGTGCGAGCGGCGCGGATGGTCGGGGCATGGCGACATCCAGGAGGCCTTCGGGCAGCTGTGGGCGGAATTCGGCGACCATGATCGCGCCATCGCCTGCTACCGGGCAGCCCAGGGGGCCGGGGACGGCAGCGCCTCGATGAAGGCCACCGAGCAACTCATAAACATGCTCGCGCGACGGGGCAGCGGCCTGCTCGCGGCGGGCGGGCCCGAGGCCATGGCAAAGGGCAAGGCCCTGCTCGGCGAGGCCGAGCAGCTCATCACCGGAGTGCTCGCCGTCGCTCCGAATGCCGAACGTCACTGCCTGCTCGGCAGCATCTGGAAGCGCAAGCTGAAACTCACCGCCGACAACCAGCTGGATGCAGCGCTGAAGAGCATGGCACAGGCCTACCGCAACGCCGAAAACTGTGCCCTCGAGGCGGGCGGGCGGCTCTACTACCCGGCGCTCAGCGTCCTCCATGCGGACCTGCTGCGCCAGCTGCTCGGCACCCTCACCCCGGACGAGGGCAAGGCGGCACGGCAACGCATCGCCGCCGTGCGCAAGGAGATCGAGGACCCGGCATTCCAGGCGCGCGACTTCTGGGATCGTGTCGCACCCCTCGACCTCGCCCTGAGCGAAGCCTTGTTCGACACCGCCTGCGAAGAAAATGCGGATCGCCAGGCGAATGATGCGAGCTTCAGCAAGGCACAGGAGGAGTACCAGGCCTTGCTCGCCTACAGCTCACGCCGCGAACGGGAGTCGGTCGTCGGTACGCTGGACGCGCTCAAGACCTTCCTGGAACGCCTGCCAGCGCAGCGAAAAGGCGCTCATTTCGCCCGCGCGAGGGAGCTGGTCGGTCGCCTGAACACCCTGGCCGACGCCTTGCGAAAGTTGCTGTGAGGCATGTCTGGCGCGCACCGACCACCGTCCATCGGTGCGCGCTGTCGCCCCTCACCAGGCGGCGGGCGGCGGAGGCGGAGGCGGCTCGATGAAGCTGCCGGTGGCGAAGTAGAGCACCGCAGCGGTGATCGCCAGCGCGATCGCGAAGGCCAGCGCGCCGCCGCCCTGCGCGGGCTGGGCGTCGGCTTCGTCGACTTCCTTCATGCCGGTGACCATCGGCCGCAGCAGGTTGTCCTTCTTGAACAGCGCGTAGAACAGCACGGCCGACACGTGCAGGCCCACCAGCACGATGATCGCCCAGTAGTTCTGCCGGTGCAGCCCGGACAGCCAGTCGCTGGTCTCGCTGCTCACCAGCGCACGCAGCGGACCGGAGAAGGCGATCTCGTCATTGGAAAACAGCCCGGTGACGGCCTGATAGAGCATGACCCCGAGCAGGGCAAGCACCGACAAGGCGCCGAGCGGGTTGTGCCCCAGCCCGCTCCAGTGCCCGCGCAGGTGCGCCCACAGGTGGGCCGGGCCGGGCACGAAGTCGGCGAAGCGGGCGTAGGTCGAGCCGATCACCCCCCACACCAGGCGGAAGGCGAGCAGCCCGGTGATGGCGATGCCGACGCGGCCGTGCCATTCGATGAGGCTGCCGCCGATCTGGGCGGTGACGTAGGCGGCCACCACCAGGATGGCGAGCAGCCAGTGAAAAAGACGAGTGGGCAGATCCCAGACTCTGACCTTGCGCATGCTGTATTCCTTCCCTGAGATTCAGCCTGACTGACTGCGCCATCCGGCACAGGTTCCGCTGCACTGCATCATTCCGTCTTGCGCTGCGCCAGGAACTCGCGCAGATGGCGGCCGGTGTGGGATTCCGGCGTCGCCATCGCGACCTCGGGCGGGCCTTCTGCCACCACCCGGCCACCGCCCTCGCCGCCCTCCGGGCCGAGGTCGATCAGCCAGTCGGCCTCGGCCATCACGTCGAGGTCGTGCTCGATCACCAGCACGGTGTGGCCGGCATCCGTCAGGCGGTGCAGCACCCGGATCAGCTTGTCCACGTCGGCCATGTGCAGGCCCACGGTGGGCTCGTCGAGCACGTACAGGCTGTGCTTGTCGGCGGGCAGCGGCACGCCGCCGGTGTCCTCCGCATCGCCCGGGCGGCGGCGCACCTTGGCGAGTTCGGTGACGAGCTTGATGCGCTGCGCCTCGCCGCCCGACAGCGTCGGGCTGGGCTGGCCCAGGGTCAGGTAGCCGAGGCCGACGTCCTGCAGCAGCTGCAGCGGGTGGGCGATCGCGGGATGCGCGGAGAAGAAATCCACCGCCTCGTCCACCGGCATCGCCAGCACCTCGGCCACCGTCCTGTCCTTCCAGCGCACCGACAGGGTCTCGGGGTTGAAGCGCGCGCCGCCGCAGGCCTCGCACGGCGTCTTGACGTCGGGCAGGAAGCTCATCTCGACGGTGGTCTGGCCGGCGCCGTCGCATACCGGGCAGCGCCCGGCGCCGGTGTTGAAGGAGAAGCGCGAGGCGTTCCAGCCGCGCGTGCGGGCGTCGAAGGTGTCGGCGAAGAGCTTGCGGATCGCGTCCCAGAAGCCGACGTAGGTCGCCGGGCAGGAGCGCGGCGTCTTGCCGATCGGCGTCTGGTCGACCTCCAGCACGCGGCCGACCTGGTGCCAGCCGGGCATCGCCGCGCAGCCGACCAGGGGCTGGTCGACCGCCTCCGGCTGCGCCTGGCCGCGGCGGCGGGCGCGGGTCGCCTCAGGGTCGCCGAGGCGGGCGCGCAGGTTGGCGTGGATGACGTCGCGCGCCAGGCTGGACTTGCCCGAGCCGGACACGCCGGTCACCACCGTGAGGCGGGCGAGCGGGATGCGCACGTCGATGTCACGCAGGTTGTGCAGGTTGGCGCCCTCGATGCGGATCGCCGGGTTCTCCAGCGCCACCGCGCGGCGCGGGCGCAGCGGGTGCTGCAACGGGTGGCGGAAGCATTCGCCGGTGGCCGATTCGGGCGCCGCCAGCAGGTCGGCGATCGTGCCCTCGGCCACCACCCGGCCGCCGCGCACGCCGGCGCCGGGGCCGAGGTCGATGACGTGGTCGGCGCGGCGGATGGTGTCCTCGTCGTGCTCCACCACCAGCAAGGTGTTGCCGCGGTCGCGCAGGGCCTCGAGGGTGTCGAGCAGCAGGCGGTTGTCGCGCGGGTGCAGGCCGATCGTGGGTTCGTCGAGGATGTAGCACACGCCGCGCAGGTTGGAGCCGAGCTGCGCCGCCAGGCGGATGCGCTGCGCCTCGCCGCCCGACAGCGTGGGCGCGGCGCGGTCCAGCGCCAGGTAGCCGAGGCCCACGTGCTGCAGGAAGGCGAGGCGACCGCGGATCTCGCTCACCAGGTCGCGGGCGATGTCGGTCTCGCGCTCGTTCAATGCCAGGTCGGCGAAGAAGCCGGCCGCCCGGTCCACCGGCTGTGCCGCGAGCTGGTGCAGGCCGAGGTCGCGGAAGCGCACCGCGCGCGCCACCGGGTTGAGGCGCGCGCCGTCGCAGGCCGGGCAGGGTTCGTCGCTGACGATGACTTCTTCCGCGTCGCCGAGGTCGAGCGCGTCCGGGTCCTCGATGCGCGCCGCGGTCTTCAGCCCGGTGCCGTAGCACTTGGGGCACCAGCCGTGCTTGGCGTTGTACGAGAACAGGCGCGGATCCGGCTCGGGGAAGCCGGTGCCGCAGCTCGGGCAGGCGCGCAGCGTGGAGAAGGTGATCGGCACCGCACCGAGCTTGCCGATCTCCAGCACCTTGATCACGCCCTTGCCGATCTCCAGCGCCTGGCGCACGAACTCGCGCAGCGTGGCTTCGCTCTCGGGCTGCACCACCACCATGCCGGTGGGCAGCTCGATGTTGTGCTCCTTGTAGCGGTCCAATCGCGGCCACTTGGCGGTGGGCAGGTATTCGCCATCGACGCGCAGCTGCGCATGGCCCTTGCCGCGCGCCCACTTGGCGAGATCGGTGTACAGGCCCTTGCGGTTGACCACCAGCGGCGCCAGCACTTCGACCGAGGCGCCGCGCAGCTCGCGCTGGAGCTGCGCGACGATGGCCTCGAAGCTCTGCGGCGTCACCGGCACGTTGCAGTCGGGGCAGAACTGCGTGCCCAGCTTCACGTACATCAGGCGCAGGAAGGGGTGGATCTCGGTCAGCGTCGCCACCGTGCTCTTGCGCCCGCCGCGGCTGGTGCGCTGCTCGATCGCCACCGTGGGCGGAATGCCGAAGAGGCCGTCGACGTCGGGCCGGCTGGCCGGCTGCACGAACTGGCGGGCGTAGGCGTTGAGCGATTCCAGATAGCGGCGCTGGCCCTCGCCGAAGACGATGTCGAAGGCCAGCGTGGACTTGCCCGAGCCGGACAGGCCGGTGATCACGGTGAACTGGTCGCGCGGAATCTGCAGGCTGACGTTCTTGAGATTGTGCTCGCGGGCGTGGCGGATTTCGATCGCGGGGGCGGCGACGGGGCGGTATTCCACCCGCGGCTCGGCGGCGACGAGCGACCGATCTCCCGTAGGAGCGGCGCAAGCCGCGATTGCGCTTTCCGTGGCGACGGCGCGGCCGGAACCGCCGTGATCGCGGCTTGCGCCGCTCCTACGGGAACCCGGGGCCTCCGCATCCGCAGAAACAGGGGACAGACCCCGATTTCCTGCACGGGTGCGAGCAAGCGCCTCAGCGTAGTCGCGCAGCGCGGCACCGGTGTGCGAGCTCGCGTGCGCGCGCACCGCCTCCGGCGGGCCTTCGACCACGATCGCGCCGCCGTCTTCGCCGCCCTCGGGGCCGAGGTCGATGATCCAGTCGGAAGCAGCGATCACGTCGAGGTTGTGCTCGATCACGATCAGCGAATGGCCCGCCTGCAGCAGCTTGTCGAAGGCGCCGAGCAGCTTGGCGACGTCCTCGAAGTGCAGGCCGGTGGTGGGCTCGTCGAAGAGGAAGAGCAGGCCGGGTTCGGTCTTGTCCCCAGCCTTGTCCCCAAACTTATCCACAACACTGGCTTTGCGTACAGGCTTCTTCTGCGCGGCCTCGGCGAGGTGGCCGGCGAGCTTGAGGCGCTGCGCCTCGCCACCCGACAGCGTCGGCACGGGCTGGCCGAGGCGCAGGTAATCCAGGCCGACGTCGGCGAGCGGCGCGAGCGCGGCGAGCACCTTGGGATGCTCGCGGAACACATCCAGCGCCTCATGCACGGTGAGCTCCAGCACGTCGGCCACCGACAGCCCGTTCCATTGCAATTCAAGCACTTCCGGCCGATAACGCTTGCCGTCGCAGTCCGGGCAGCGCAGCCACACGTCGGACAGGAATTGCATCTCGACGTGCTCGAAGCCCGAGCCGGTGCAGGTCGGGCAGCGGCCGTGGCCGGCGTTGAAGCTGAAGGTGCCGGGGGTATAGCCGCGCTGCTTCGCCTCCGGCAGGGCGGCGAAGAGGGCACGGATCGGGTCCCAGGCGCCGACGTAGCTCACCGGGTTGGAGCGCGAGCTCTTGCCGATCGGCGACTGGTCCACCATGACCACGCCGCGCAAGT
This sequence comes from Thauera aminoaromatica, assembly GCF_000021765.1. Classification (NCBI taxonomy): domain Bacteria; kingdom Pseudomonadati; phylum Pseudomonadota; class Betaproteobacteria; order Rhodocyclales; family Zoogloeaceae; genus Thauera; species Thauera aminoaromatica. Next base: position 135,667 of record NC_011662.2, read on the forward strand.
TATCCACATTCTCGAGACGATCGAAGACCCCCGGCGATTCCGCCGCTTCCCCGAAATGCTTGGCCAGCGCCGGGAACAGCACGTCCTGGATCAGCGTCGATTTTCCCGAGCCGGACACGCCGGTCAGGCAGGTCAGGCGCCGCAGCGGGAAACCGACCGTGAGATCGCGCAGGTTGTGCTGGCGCGCGCCGACCAGCTTCAGCCGCGGTGTGGCGGCGTCCACCGGGCGCGGCGGACGGTCGACGTCGATGCGCTTCGTGCCCGCCAGCCAGGGGCCGGTCACAGAATCGGGATTCGCCGCGATCTCGGCCGGCGTGCCGCGCGCGACGATGTCGCCGCCGCGCTCGCCCGGGCCGGGGCCGATCTCGAGCAGCTCGTCGGCGGCGACCATCACCTGCGGGTCGTGCTCGACCACCACCAGCGTGTTGCCGGCGTCGCGCAGCCGCGTCATCACCCCGAGGATGCGGCCGATGTCGCGCGGATGCAGGCCGATCGAGGGCTCGTCGAGCACGAACAGGGTATTCACCAGCGAGGTGCCGAGCGCGGTGGTCAGGTTGATGCGCTGCACCTCGCCGCCCGACAGCGTGCGCGACTGGCGGTCCAGCGTCAGGTAGCCGAGGCCGACGTCGGCCAGGTAGGTGAGTCGGCTGCGGATCTCGCCGAGCACCAGCTCGGTGGCCTCGTCCGCCACGCCGGGCAGCGCGAGCGCGGCGATGGCGTCGCGGATGCGATCGACCGGCAGCGCCATCAGCTCGTGGATGGCGAGGCCCTGCACCCCCGCGAGCGCAATCCCCGCCGCCGCGGCTGCCTCGCCGACAGCGGGCGCAGTCCCGACGGTCGATACGCCGGCTGCCGCGTTCGCCCCGCCGACGGTGACCACCCCCCCGGCGGTCGGTGACTCGCCGGCGGTCGGCGCACTCCCCGTAGGAGCGGCGCAAGCCGCGATCGGGGGTTCAGCGGCGCCAACACTCGATGAAACGTGGTGATCGCGGCTTGCGCCGCTCCTACATGAAGCCTGAGCGCGGGTCGGCAAGCGCCACAACAAGGCGTCGGGTTTCAACCGCGCCCCATGGCACGCCGGGCATTCCGTGTAGCTGCGGTAGCGCGACAGCAGCACGCGGATGTGCATCTTGTAAGCCTTGGTCTCCAGCCAGTCGAAGAAATGCCGCACGCCGTACCAGTAACGCGGCCACGAGCTGTCCCAGTTCTTCCATTTCGGGTCGCCCTCGAACAGCCACTGGCGATGCTCCGGCGGCAGATCCCGCACCGGGATGTCCATCGCCACGCCGTACTTCTTCGCCATCTTCTCGAGGTCCTGCTGGCACTCGCGATAGCTCTCGGTCTGCCAGGGCTTGATCGCGCCCTCGGCCAGCGTCTTCGATTCGTCCGGCACCACCAGGCCGAAATCCACCCCGATCACCCGTCCGAAGCCGCGACAGGTCTCGCAGGCGCCGATCGGCGAGTTGAACGAGAACAGGCCGGGCGTGGCCTCCGAATAGTGGATGTCGCAGTCGGCGCAATGCAGGCCGGACGAATAGCGCCACACCGCCTCGCCCGGCGTCCCCGCCGACTTCTCCGCCCTCACCCCCTCGCCCGAGGCGTAGACGGCAAGCCGCCCGTGTCCGCGCTGCAGCGCCGCCTCCAGCGCCTCCGCCAGGCGTGAATCCTCGGCATTCGACGCGCGGAAGCGGTCCTGCACCACCTGCAGCACGTCCTGCCCCTCCGCGCCAACGCCCGCGAGGCGTTCCTGGATGCGCGTGTAGCCCTGCGCGGCGAGCAGTCCGGTCACTTCCTCCTCGCTGAAGCTCGACGGCACGGTCACCGGAAAGCACACCACCAGGCGCGGATCGCCCGCCGCCGCTGCGCGCGCGCGCAGGTCGGCGGCGATACTCACCGCCGAATCCCGCCGCACCGGCTTGCCGCAGCAACGACAGTGCAGATGCGCGGCGCGCGCGTAGAGCAGCTTGAAGTGGTCGGCGAGCTCGGTCATCGTGCCCACCGTCGAGCGCGAGGTACGCACCGGGTTGGTCTGGTCGATCGCGATCGCCGGCGGCACGCCCTCGATGCGATCCACCTGCGGCTTGTCCATGCGGTCGAGAAACTGCCGCGCGTAGGGCGAGAAGGTCTCGACATAGCGGCGCTGGCCCTCGGCATACAGCGTGTCGAATACCAGCGAGGACTTGCCCGAGCCGGACACCCCGGTCACCACCGTCAGGCGGTTCAGCGGCAGGTCGAGCGAGAGGTTGCGCAGGTTGTTCTGGCGCGCACCGCGGATGCGGATGGCGTCGGAGATCGAGGCGGGGGCGTCGATCGGGGTGTAGCGGGTGGCGGAAACGGACATGGGGCGGGAGGCGGAGACGTGAGCCGCCATTTTAGTGGGCAGGGGTGCGTCTCGGACTCATGACGCGGGGGGAAAGGTTCCCGCGCGGGGTGCCAGAACGAACCAGTCAGGCGGCAGCGTCGTGCTCGGCCAAGTGCGCGCCGGGACGCCAGCCAGTCCGCAGCAGCCCGCTCAAGGTGCTGCGCTGCAACGACGGAAATGAGGATATGGTCCGTCACGGCGGCCATCCCTACGGACCTCTTCACGCACAGTGCACCGTCGGGCCAGCAGACACTCCAAAGCGCACATGCGACCACATTCAGCGACCATCTATAGGAAACTTTGTTAAGTTATACATGCGTTGTAACTTTTCAAATCTTTATATAAACTGCACCGCATGGACCCTATCCGCAATCCCTTCTCCCCCGGTGCGGGCACTCCGCCCCCCGAACTTGCCGGCCGCGACGACCTGCGCGAGTCCTTGCGCATCGCGCTCGAGCGCGCGAGGATCGGTCGCCCGGCGAAGAGCGCCATGCTGGTTGGCCTGCGCGGTGTCGGCAAGACGGTCTTGCTGGACCGCATCAGGATGGATGCCGAGGCGGCCGGAATCCACACGGTCCGCATCGAGGCGCCCGAGGGGCGTTCGCTGCCTGCCCTGCTTGCACCGCAGTTGCGTCAGGCCCTGCTGCGCCTGAGCCAGATCGCGGCCGCGAAGGACTACGCCGTCCGCGGTCTGCGCGCGCTGGCGGGCTTCGTCGGCAAGCTCAAGGTCACTTTCGGCGACATCGAGGTAGGGATCGACTACGAGCCCGAGCCGGGCCTGGCCGACAACGGCGACCTTGAGCACGACCTGCAAGCACTGTTCGAGCAAGTTGGCCTGGCGGCCAAATCGGCCAGCACGGCCTTGGCGATCTTCGTCGACGAGCTGCAGTACGTGGAGGAGGCGCAACTGGCAGCCCTCATCACGGCGATGCATCGGACCGAGCAGCGGCAGTTGCCCGTCGTGCTGGTCGGTGCTGGTCTGCCACAACTGCGCGGGCAGATGGGGAACGCCAAGTCGTATGCCGAACGCCTGTTCGATTTCCCCATGATCGGACCGCTGCCACCCGCCGCGGCCCGCCTTGCAATCGAGAAGCCCATCGAGAACGAGGGCGTGGCGATCACCGAACGAGCCGTGAGCCAGATCCTGCAGGTCACTCAGGGCTACGCTTACTTCCTGCAGCAGTGGGGTAGTCACACGTGGCAGGCAGCGCACGCATCGCCGATCGATATCGACGCCGTCAATGCAGCGTCCGTCACCGCCGTGGCGGCGCTCGACGAGAGCTTCTTCCGCGTGCGCTTCGACCGCCTCACCCCAAAAGAGAAGCGGTATCTCCGCGCAATGGCCGAGTTGGGCGAGGGCCCCCACAGATCGGGCGACATCGCCAACTGCTTCAGCGCGCCCGTGTCTTCACTGGCTCCGACACGCAGCTCCCTGATCACCAAGGGCATGATCTGGAGCCCCAATCACGGCGACACCGCCTTCACGGTGCCGATGTTCAATGAGTTCATGAAGCGGATCATGCCGGGGGACGACTGGCGATGATCGCCCTTGCTGCTTTCGATGCACACGCTCTCGGCAGGAGCCAGTGCTGGCTTGGGGGGAAGTCTGGTCAAGTTGCAGGATGCATCCGCCTATCCTCGGGGGATTCGCGTTGAATGATGGCACCCACTCCTGGTTCAACGAGCATGAATTGCTCAACCCGACAGCGCTCTGAGTGCTCCGGCCCTCCGAGTGGCTGTTCAGCAGGAATGGCGGCGGTCCGCAACGGGCCGGACTGAGACCTCCGTGCGCGGGTCCGCGAACTGTTCGTGGGGGTCTCGAACCGACCCGTTGCTGCAGTTGAGCTTTTTGGGGAAGCTGTCATTCAACTTGCTAATAGGCCGTGCCGGAAGCAGGTCCTGGAACGGTGCAGCCTGAACGAGTGGTTGGGCGCCGAGCGCATCAACACCACGGCTTCAACCTTTAGAACCGAAGTTGGGGATGCTTCTCACGCACCTTTTGAAGAACTCGGTTCAAGAAACAATCGACCAAGCCGAAGAGGCTGATCGTGACTTCAGGAAAGCGATCCGTCGATACCTTGATGTACGTGGCGATCAGGTTCGACTCCGCTGCAAGGAAGATTCGTCGATGATCGGCGTGCACGTGTCCGATAGAGAATGTCTGCATGTGCATGAGCGCGTTCAAGGCATTCCGATAGTTCGTTTCCCAGATTCCGGGGTCGCCTTCCGAGATTTTTACGATCCTCACGTCGATTGGTCCAAACTCCTCGTCCATCAAGCCGCAAAACTCGTTCACCTTTCTGGCGTGGAAGCCGAACTCGAGCAGATCTGGAACGATGGCTTCGTTCCATTGCACACTCCACTCGCCAGGAAATACCGCGCCAGTAAACGCAACGAGGCGAAGCGCACGAAGCCTTGCTTGGGTGATGTGAATTTCAATGAGTCTATTAGAGCTGCTCATGAGAGTCTGCGGGGTCAGTTCTTTCACTTGCTCATTCATACCTTATTGGTTTCGACCCAATGCCGCCGTAGATTTTTGAGGAAAGCGGCCGCTCAACGTAGAGCTAACCGACGCCCTACAGCAAGCGAGGCTTGCTGTAGGGCGCTGGTGTTGAGCGTCATGTTATGGCGCAAGCGGTTTACCCTTAGAATCGCACTTGAATTAAAAATTCAGAGTATTCAATACCATTAAAAATGAATTTTTTTCTGTTGCGAACTTCAGCAAAAATTGATATTCCATGAAAATCGCAGACCCGTTTGGCAAGAAACAAGCCTAAGCCTTCGCCAGGCATTGTCTTGGTTAAAGCTCCACGAAATCCCTTCTCAAAAAGTCTTGGCAACTCGTCATCTTCTACATCTGGACCGTACGATTTGACAGTAACCTGTTGTCTTCCAGAAAAACTCTCGAATATGATTTCGATTGTTTGATTCTGTGGAGAATACTTTACCGCATTCTCTAAAATCACGAAGGGTAGCAATTCAAATACGGGCAAAGCATCAATTTCGGTGCGCGACTCCCCGAATAGGCTTATGGTGACATTGCGGTTTTTGGCCTCTTCCGCAAGAATCCTCTTTGTTTTGTCAAACTTCTTAAAGATACCGGACCGTAAAGGCGTCTGGCTTTCAATCGCCTTGGGATTGAGCTCGATGTCTGTATACGCAAGTCGAGATGAAATCATGCCTGCCGTATAGAATGCCGAAAGTGCGGCTTGGTTCAGGCCGGGGTCGCTCTGTGTATCTCGGCTAATGCGCTCGCAGAACTTCGATAGTTGAGCACTAAACCTTCTTATTTCGTGTAGGGTGTTGTTCAAAATTTCCCGTGTTGAGTCGACCTCCTTTTTCAGAGCTGCGTTTTGTCTAATTAAATCGGTTACCTGCTGGCTAAGGTTTTCGATTCTCTTGTTTTGTTTGTCGTATCTCATTTATATTCCCAGTGCACTACTAATAAGTGTGGCCAGTGCGGTTGCTGAGAATTTAATGACCAGGTCTTTTGCCTCGGCGCTAATCTCGGCACTTGTGGCTTTGTTATTTAATATTTCTGGTTTCCTTGCGTGAACGGCTTTAATTAACGCCTGCTCCAGATTGAATACATGATGTAACTCGACCCCTCTTGATAGTAGGGCAGTGCGCAACCGAATCCATCTGTTCCTTGGGTTGGATACTTCATTTAAGCCTGACTCAAGTGTTTTTATCCACACATCAATGCTGTCGTCTTTCGCCAACCTCTTGTCTGCGGCTGCTAGAGCGTTGGTTAACGGTAGGCTATAGGTCTCGCCCGTATACGAGACAATATATTTATCAGGATAGTCTTTGCGAATCTCGGAAACGAGGTGAGCGCCTTCTAAAGAACTTCCAAATGCTTTGCCAACTCCACGCACATCACAAATAACAATCGGATATGCGGATATCATGTCTATTGATCTGATATCAGGGCCGAGTTCCCTAATTCTGAAACCATGCGAAACTAGCGAATCTTTTGGAGCGAATGGTTTGTCGTCTAGGACGGCAATTTCTATTCTTGATTTTGCTTCCTTCAGGTCAATGGTTTCTTGACCTATTGAGTTTAACCTCTCCGGGGTTCCAAGCTGAATAAACATTGAGATGACTCTTTATATGCTGATGGTTGCGATATTGCAGCTACCCGGTAAGTAGCCCTTCAACGACCTGCTAGAGGGCATGCTGCGTCAAACGGGGTAGGTGCTGAAAGACCTCAACAATCTCGTACCTGACGTTTACGTAGATCCCCGAGTCTGGCTTCTTTTCTTGGACGATGCGAAGAGCGACTTCAAGCGAGTCCCCGGGCGCGATCATGATCTCGTGTGCGAAGAATCTGTCAAAAAACTTTTGATCGAGCACGGGCGCGGCAATTCTTACCCCTCGCCAGAAAAATTCCCAACGTCGCTTGCCACGTTCAAGAATTGCACGGGAGATCTCAACGTGTGTGATCTCCACGATTTCACGGGTGGATTCGTCCACGGGCTGCTCGGTCTGAAAAAGCGCGAACTTCTCTCGTGGAACGATTAGTGGAGGACGCTGGGGTCCGGTACCGTCGACTATGGCAATGCCTTCGACATTCGGGTCAGATGCTGCCGCATCGAACACCTTTCCCAATGCATTGTTGAAGCGTTCAGAGCGTTCGACTTGCTTCTTTGCCTCGTATACGTCCTTTGGAACAATGATCTTCTCGTTTCCAATCTCGATTGTGACGAGGGTGTCCGTCACCGTGATATTTGGAGGAACTTCGGTCTTTATGGCCTTCTCGTAGATGTGGGTCGCGACGATGCCCCAAATCACAGCTTGTACGGCCTGGTGCGAGAAGAGATTCTTGGCTTTGGTGAAGATCGTCCGGACCGTGGCTTTGAAGCTGCCGTCTGACAGCGCCTCCACGACAACTTCAACGACATAGCCAGGATTGACTATCGCGTTCGCTTCCCGGACCGCGTCAGCCAACCCCACAAGGGCTGTCGCAAGGGCATAAGCGCTGATCTCTCTGCGCGGGGTATCGAAGTAGAGGACGAAGCGGTCGACCTCATGGCGGATTTCTAGTGTTGCCAAAGGACCTGCCCTCTAGCATGTTCATGAAGTTATAGGCAGCTAGCATACCGCGTCGCCCGGATGACCGCTATCCGAATGGGGTGGCCAGTGACGGCTCCTGGCCGAATGTGTGAGTTCGGGCTGAGTGCCCCGTAGCGGCCGGTGCCGATCGGGCGGCGGTCGCCCTCAATAGCTGCAAAGGCAGGAAGCGACCGAAACGAACAGTCCCCTGCCGAACGCATTCCAATCGAAACACATCCCCGGTGCCCGAGTGCCAACCGTGACGCGCCAGCTCAATTGGGCGATCACCGGGCTATTGGGTTCTCACGATCCGCCCCCAATGCCCGCCCACGCATCGGCGGCGGGATCGACAACGATCCGGGATCACGACCCGCCGCGCAACTTGTAATACTCGGCGATGGCAGGAATCCCCGCGATCCGGTCGACGAAGGCCGCGAGCTTCGGCGCCACGGTCTCGACCAGATCGGCTGGAATGTGGTCCAGCTTGCCGGAGCCAAGCCAGCGCAGGATGACGAAGGTCTTGAGGTCGGCGATGGTCAGGCGATGGTCCGCAAGGAATTCGCCGCCGTGGGCTTCGAGTTGGTTCTGCAGCCAGCGCAGATACCGCGGCAATACTTCCGCCGCCAGCGCGTCGCGGGCGTGCTTGAGCGCATCGCCGGTCATTCCGAAAGTCGCCACGATCTTCGTGTTGATGTCTTCCAGCGCGCCCATCACTTCGTCGCAGAACAAGGCCTGAAGGTCGTCTTCGGGGTAGAGCCCGGCCAGCTTTCCGGCATAGCGCGTGATTGCGTCGCTCTGGGTGACCTGCACGTCATTGACGTGAAGCGTCGGCACCTGGTCCAGCGGTGTGGTCTTGCGAACCTCGGCAAAATCACCGAACGCAAAACGCTTGTCCTCGAATGGAATGCCGCCGATGTGCAGAGCCAGGCGTGCGGGCTCTGCCCGTCCGCCGGAAACGTCGAAATAGGTAAGCTTGAGTTTGTCCATGGGTCCGTGTCCTGCCAGCGTGCGGCGTTGTCGGTGTCACCTGCAATGCGCTCCCGGTCACTGATCTGTCCAGGCGGCCATGTCAGGCTACGGAAAGTGCTTGAATTAGGTGCGGGTTGATGAAGAGTTTCTCGTGTCCTGCCTTCATCTCGCGCAGGAGGCCGATGTCGACGAGTTGCTTCAGATAGACCGATGCCGTCTGGCGTTGGGCAATGTCGGCGTCGACGACGTTGGCGATGCGGCAATAGGGTTGTACGAAGATCAGCTCGGTCAGCTCGCGCGAGTAGATGCCGGGCGCATCGCGCTTCATCCGTTCGGCTATGTCGTCGATGAGCGCTCTGATGGCCTTGATCCGGGACGTCGTCCATTGCGCGGTACTGCGGACCGCGTCGAGCATGAACAGTATCCACGGCTCCCAGGCGGCATCCCGGCTGACGTTCAGCAGGAGGCGGTAGTAGTCCTGCCTGGCTTCGATGATGGCTTTGGACAGGTAGAGCATCGGGATGTCGAGCTGCAAGCCTTCAGGATGGCCCGCGACTCGACTTCCGCCTGAGGGGGAAGGGCAGGGAGGTCGTTGTATGGCTTGCGCGGGTCGAAGAGCATGTGTCGATATCTGGATGATTCATCGGCACGTCGATGGGACGTGTCGACGGAATCGACATGATATCGGGTCGTGTCGAAAAATGACGATATTCTCTACAAGTGTGGGGGTGATGATCCCCGCGCTTCGGTGGTGAGCGCCTGCTTTACATCTGCGCTTTGCAGCGCAGGGCGCCTACCGCATGTCCTCAGTGCCTTGCGCACCTGCTGGTCGCGGCCAACGAAGCCGACGCGATCGCCGATGGCGACCTCATTGCGCCCCAGGCCCTGGCGCGGCTTCTCGCGGATGTCGACGTCGGCGCCGTCGGGTGTCAAGGGGAACCCAATTTTCCCCACCCATGGGAATCGAAAATTCCCCACCCTGTTCAAGCCTCAGCCTCTTCCGGACGGACGAGGCCGGCTTTCAACTTCTCTTTCAGCCGGTACGAGTTACCGCGAATGTTCAACGTGACGGCGTGATGCAGTAGCCGGTCGAGGATCGCGGTGGCGATGACGCGGTCGCCGAACACCTCGCCCCAGGCGCCGAAGCTCTGGTTGCTGGTCAGGATCATCGGTCCGCGCTCGTAACGGCGGCTGATCAACTGGAAGAACAGGTTTGCGCCCTGACGCTCGATCGGCAGGTAGCCGATCTCGTCGATGATCAGCAGACGGGGCGTGGTGTAGATCTTGAGCTTCTCGTCGAGGCGCCCCTCGGCATGGGCCTTGGTAAGTGCCGCGATCAGGCTGGCGGCGGTGGTGAAGAGCACACGGTAGCCGGCCTCGATCGCTTTCAGGCCGAGCGCGACCGCCAGATGCGTCTTACCCACGCCCGGCGGTCCGAGCACGAGCACGTTGTCGCCGTGCTCGATGAAGTGGCACATGGCCAGCGTGTGCACCTGCTTCTTGTCGATCGAGGGCTGGTAGGCGAAGTCGAAGGTCTCCAGCGGCTTGACGAAGGGAAAGCGCGCCATCGCCGTGCGCATGGTGACGTTCTTGCTGGTCTTGGCGGCAACCTCCTCGGCGAGCACCTGCTCGAGGAAATCGGCATAAGCCATGTCCTCGGCGGCGGCCTGCTGCAGCAAGGCCTCGAGCCGCTCACGGCTCTTGAACAGGCGCAGCTTGGTCAGGTGATCGGCCAGGCGTTCGAGTTGGGCGGGATTCATGCGGCCTCCAGCATCTGCTCGTAGATCGACAGATCGCGCACCTCGACCCAGTCGTCGTGCTGCACGGAGCTCTGCGCTGGCGCGGGGGCCGTGCCGTAGCGCTGACGGGCATTGCGGGCCGCCGCGCCCGGGCCGTGTTCAGGCTCGATGCTCAGTTGATGGCGACCGGCCAGCACCGCGTGCTCGGCCACCAGCTCGCCGCGATAGCGGATCTGCCACAGGCCGCCGGCGCGCACGACCTGTACGGTCTTGCCGATCAGCCGGCACGGCACCGAATAGCGATTGGCATCGATCGACACCAGCCAGTCATCGGCTACCACCCGGTCGCGCACCATCGCCTGCAGGAAGCTCGCCTGGCTGGCGGTCGGCACCAGTGCCGCCGCTTCCTCGGCAAAGCGCTCGATCGGGCGCTGGTGGGTGGTGCCATGCACGCGTACATCGGCCACCTCCTGCACCCACTGCAGCAGTTGCGCGTTGAAGTCGTCCAGGTCATGGAAGCTGCGCCCTGGCACGAAGTTGCGCTTGACGTACTTCACGCCGGATTCGACTTTGCCCTTGGTCTGCGCCCGATACGGCTTGCACAGCCGGGGCTCGAAGCCCCAGTGACGCGCAAAGGCCTCGAAGGTCGGGTTCCAGCGGATGCGGCCGGCCTCGCTGCCGAGCACCACGGTGCGCATGCGATCGTAGAGCAGTTGCGCCGTGCGCCCGCCGAAGTGGGCAAAGGCATGCTCGTGGGCCGCCAGCAGGCTGGTCAGTCGTTCGTTCTCGAAGCCCTCGACCCAGCACCGCCGCGAGTACCCCAGGGTCATCACGAACACGTGAACGGTCCTGGTCTCGTCGCCCAAGCGTACCTTCACCTGCCCCCAATCGACCTGGGCCTGTTCGCCGGGTCCGGTCTCGAAGCGCCGCTGCGTCAACGCCGCGAGTGTCGCCTCCTTGCGCAGCGGTCGCACCGCGTTCTTGACCGTGTCGTAGCCGCCCCGGTAGCCGTGCCGAGCTCGAAGCTCCTGGTACAGGATCCGTGCCGAGTAGCCAACTTGCGGCGCCCGCTCGAGCAGCCACGGCCGATGTGCATCCAGCAGGCACACGGCCGACGCCTCACGCCGGTACGGCGACCACGCCGGCTGGCGCAGACAGCGTCGAACCGTCTTGCGATCGAGATCGAGCCCGCGTGCGATGGCCGACACGCTCAGCCCGCCTGCACGCAAACGATGGACCTCTTCCCAGCGTTCCCTGGTGAGCATACGCGCCTCCTCGGACTGACCCGATACGGGCACAGTAGCCGAGGCGCCGCCGACGATGTCGCCCCTCGGGGCGACATCGTCGAACACTTCCTTCCCTTCCATTTCTGAACTCCTCTTCAAAAATGGGTGGGGAAAATTCAATTCCCACAACTGGGGATTATTGGGTTCCTACTGACATCGGGATTGATCGCAGCGTAGGGGATCAGCCAGCGCTGGCCGGTGGCGGTGTCGAGCACCAGGGCCTGTTTGCGCCTCAGCTCCAGAAGCTGGCCGCTGCGCGCGGTGTTGGCCCGGGTGTCGAAGTACTCGAGGGCTTGCCCGCGCAGCAGCTCGGGTCATTGCGGACGAGGCGTTTCAGTACTGGCGTCAGCCGAGGTAAAACTCCTCCCACTCGATCTCGGTCCACCACTCGGCCTCCAGTCCGTCGCAGGTCTCGCCATGGGCCCGGCACATGAAGCAACCGTCACCGCGCGTGAGCGCGAAGTCCTCGACCGGCGGGTAACGGACGAGCAGGGCCGCGGCGCCCTCACGCGCGGCCGCCTCTGCCTCGCTCATCGGCCGATCCGGCAATTCGGCAACGCCGCTGCGACGAAGCCGCTTGACGCCCTCCGGGTAGAGGACGGAATTCTCCGCGTCGATATGACGCCAGAGCGCGTGCGAGTAGCGAGTTGCCAGCGCGCGCAGCCGAACACGGTCGTCCTCGGACGGCGGCCGCTGTTCGAGAATCGGCAGCATCTCGCACAGCCACGCCGCCATCTCGGCGTGCTCGTGCAGCACGGCGTACACCGGTCCGCGGTCGCCCGGGAGTTCCGCGTCGGTGACGAGCGCATTGAGGAACACCCGCTCCTCGCGATCGTGATGGAAATGGCCGGCGAACTCGGTGAAAAACGCGGCGAAGCGTCCGCCGTCGTCCGGGTCCGCGGTGCCATCGATGAATCCGTCTACGAACGCGCGAAACGATCCGAGCACCTGATCGATCAGCACGTGTTCGTCCTGCAATGTTTCGATCAGCTTCATCGTCGATTCATCCTCCCGTATCCGTGTTCCTATCCGCCCGCATTCGCCGTCGAGGGCACCGGCGGCGCGATCACTTCCCTCGTCGACACCCCCGCCGCTACCTTGCCGGCCCGAGGATCTCGACCCCGTCCATCATCACCGGGTCGGCATCGACCACGCGGTAGGGCAGGCTGTACGCCACGCGCCATTGCTGCCCCGCGCAATCGAGGGTGACGGTCTTGTCGTTAAGGCGGATGACGCAGCCGCTGCGCTCCTGGTGGTCGCGGCCGACGAAGCCAACCCGGTCGCCGATGGCGAGCTCGTTGCGGCCGAGGCCCTGGCGCGGCCTCTCGCGGAGGTCGACGTCGGCGGGGATGCCGGGCGGGCCTCAAGGCATCGACTTGCTTGTTCGACCATGGCGCCCGCAGGCACCAGCCTGGGCGCCGACCCGCAGCAGCTCCAGCAGCGCGCTCAGTGGCCCGCCGGGCTCGCCCGCCCAGACCAGGTTCGTCCGGTTCGTCCGCATCGCCTCCGGCAGTTCGTGGCGTTGGATCGAATCGCCCATGACGGCATTGTCGAGGACGCTCGCCGGCATGATGGCGACGCCGGTTCCGGCCGCGACGCAGGCCACGATAGCATGGTAGGAGCCGAGGTCGAGGAACCGGCGCGGGGTGACGCCGGCCGCGGCGAACCAGTCGACCAGCAGGCGCCGGTATGAGCAGCCATGCGGAAAGGCGACGACCGTCTGGTCGGCGAGATCCTGCGCACCGCCGATGCGGGGGCCGCCTCGCGCGGTGATGAGGACCAGCTCTTCCGCGAAGACGGCCACGGCCGAGAGGCTTCCCTTGTCAAAGGGTTCGGAGACGAAGGCGGCGTCGATCTGGTGATTGTCGAGTCGCCGCAGCAGCGCCGCGGTCGTTCCGGTCTGCAGCTCCACGTGCGTTCGGGGATGCGCGGCGTGGTACCGCGAGAGGATGGGCGGCAGGCGCACGCTGGCCGCACTCTCCAGCGAGCCCAGGCGCAGCGAGCCCGCGACTACCCCGCTGCAGAGGTCCTCCTCGGCTTCGTCGGCCAGCCGCAACAGGCGCTCGGCGTGCCCGAGCAGGCGATGACCCGCATCGGTGAGCACCACGTTCCGTCCTTGCCGCCGAAAGAGTTGCGTACCCAGTCGGGACTCGAACTGCTTGATGCGGGTCGTGACGTTGGAAGGCACGCGATTGAGCCGGGCCGCCGCACGCAGCACACCGCCTTCCACCGCCACACATCGGAAGATGTGCAGGTCTTCCAGGCTGATCCTTCTCATATCGAGAACGTTATTTCTTAAAAATTCACTATTCGATTCTATCCGACGAGCGTCTAATCCCGCCATGGAAAAAAATCCTCCGTCGTCTCTGTCGCCCGGCACCACCGTCTTCATCGGCCTCCTTGCGCTGGCCATCGCGATGGGCATCGGTCGCTTCGCATTTACGCCGCTGATGCCGCTCATGGTGCGCGATGGCAGCCTGAATACCGTCACCGGGACGGAATGGGCGACGGCGAACTACGTCGGCTACCTGCTCGGTGCGATCAGCGCCTCGTGGTTCGCGCGCAGTCCCCGGCTGGGCTTGCAGGTCGGGTTGCTCGGCGTCGCCGCGACCACCCTGGCGATGGCTTGGGGTAACGCCGCCTTGCCGTGGCTCGGCTTGGCCCTGCGGGCGAGTGCGGGTGTCTTCAGCGCCTGGGTGCTGGTGTGCGCCAGCAGTTGGTGCCTGCCCGAACTGGCGCGGCGGAGTTCGACCTCGCTGGGCGGATGGATCTACACCGGGGTGGGCGTGGGCATCGCGGCCACGGGTGTGCTGACCTGGCTGGGCGGCGCACAGGCGGCCGCGGTGCTGTGGGTGGAGCTCGGGCTGCTCGCCGTCGTCGGCGCCGTCCATGTCATGTGGCGTCTGCGCGGGCAATCCGCCGCGGCGAGCCCTGCCGGCACGCCCGACGCGCCGAAGCCCCCACCGCCGGCGGTCGCGAGCGGGAACCTGGGCATCGTGCTGTGCTACAGCGCGTTCGGCTTCGGCTACATCATTCCCGCGACCTTCCTGCCCACCATGGCGCGGCAGCTGGTGTCCGACCCGCTCGTGTTCGGGCTCACCTGGCCGATCTTCGGCGGGGCGGCGGCGCTGTCCGTGGCCTTCGCCGCGCACCGTCTGCACGGCTGGCCGCGCAGGAAGGTGTGGGCGATCGCCCAGGGGGTGATGGCGGCAGGCACCCTGCTGCCGTTGCTGCAGCCGGCATTGTGGGTACTGGCCGCCTCGGCGGTGCTGGTCGGCGGCACCTTCATGGTGACCACCATGGCAGGCCTTCAGCTGGCGCGCGAACGCGCGCCCGCGAACCCGACGGCGCTGCTGGCCCGCATGACCACCGGCTTCGCTGCCGGACAGATCGCCGGTCCGCTGCTCGTGCGCCTGGTCGGCGATACGCGCATTGCCGGCCTCGACGCGCTGGGCCTGGCGAGCGCGACCGCCGGCCTCCTGCTGGCGATGACCGCCATCTGGCTCTGGCGCGACGACATCGCGGCCGCAACGAAGCCGCGATCCGCTTGAGACGCGGACGAACGCCCGAGCACGATCGCGGCGTCGGATTCCGCCGGGCCCGGCACCCCTTGCTTCAGCACGCATCACGCCTGCGCTGCGCCGGGCTTTGGTCTATGGTTCCGGTACGAGCCGCTCCGGCGCCGCCGGCGGGCTCGTACTGCCCAAGAGCCCGCATGGACAAGCCGCCTCATCGCTTGCCGGTATTCCTGAATCTGGCACAGATCCGCTTTCCGATCGGTGCGATCGCCTCGATTGCGCACCGGGTGTCGGGGGTCTTGCTGTTCATCGCCCTGCCCGTCCTCGCGGCGCTGCTCCACGCCTCGCTGCGCAGCGAAGCGGATTTCGCCTCGGTGCGCGGTCTGCTCTCGTCGCCGCTCTCGCTCGTGGTGGCCGGTGTGCTGGCGTGGGCGCTCGCGCATCACGTGCTGGCCGGGATCCGCCACCTGTTGATGGACGTCGGCATCGGCAGCGAGCTCGAGCGTGCGCGCGCCAGCGCACGCCTCATTCTGGTCGCCGCGCCCGCGCTGGCCCTGCTCCTTCTCGTGTGGGGGCTGTCATGAGGTTGTTCACAGGGCAACGGGCATGGGTGGTGCAACGCCTCAGCGCCTTGCTGTTGCTGGTGCTGATCCTGCTCGCCATGCTCGCGCTGCCTTTCGCGTCGCCGCTCGATTTCTCCGCGTGGCGCGCCTTGGCCGGCGGCGCGCTGGGGGGGCCGCTGATCGCGCTGCTGTTCGGCGCCTTGTGCGCGCACGCCTGGGTAGGCATGCGCGACATCGTGCTCGACTACCTCCAGCCGCGCGGACTGCGGCTGGCGGTGCTGGGCCTGATCACGGTCGTGCTGCTCGGCGTGCTGGCACGCGTGCTGCTGAGCCTGGCCATGGTGGCGCTCGCCGCCTGAGCGGCGCAGGGGCGGACATGAGACTGAACATCTATCGCTACGACCCGGAGCGCGGCGATCCGCCGCGGATGCAGGCCTACGATGTGCAGCCGGAGGCGGGCGACAAGAAGCTGCTCGACCTGCTGATGAGGCTGCGCGTGCAGGACGACAGCCTGTCGTTCCGGCGCTCGTGCCGCGAGGGAGTGTGCGGCTCGGACGCGATGAACATCAACGGCCGCAACGGCCTCGCCTGCCTGACCGCGCTCGACGGGCTGAAGGAGCCGATCGTGCTGCGCCCGCTACCCGGCTTTCCGGTAATCCGCGACCTCGTCGTAGACATGACGCAGTTCTTCGCCCACTACCACTCGATCCGGCCCTGGCTGATCAACGACGAGCCCCTGCCCGAGCGCGAGCGGCTGCAGACCCCGCCCGAGCGCGAGCGCCTGGACGGCCTGTACGAATGCATCCTGTGCGCCTGCTGCAGCGCGTTCTGCCCGTCCTACTGGTGGAATCCGGACAAGTTCATCGGGCCGTCGGGCCTGCTGCAGGCCTATCGCTTCATCGCCGACAGCCGCGACACCGCCTCCGCCGAGCGGCTGGACTTCCTCGACGACGTCTATCGCCTCTACCGCTGCCGCACGATCATGAACTGCACCGAGGTCTGCCCGAAGGGACTGAGCCCCTCGCACGCCATCGAACGGATCCGCCTGGCCTTGCTGCAGCGTTCATCCTGAAAAGGCAGGGCGGGAGCGCGCCATTCGCCCCGGGGGCCGGACCGCGTTCTTTCCGCGTCAAAGCGCCGGGAGGCCCGGGACGAGGAACACCGCCATCGTTGCGGCCCAGGCCAGCACACCGCAGTGGATCGCGACGATGCCGATCTCCAGGGCCACGATCTCTTCACGAACCCCGAGCATGCAGCGGACACCCCGCTTCAGCAGCGCGACCGAAGCGCCGATCGCCAGCACCGGCAGTACCAGGACGGCGAGCGTCCCGTCCTGCAGGAGCGCGAACGACGATAGCCAGAGCGGGAGCAGGGATACCGTCGCGAGCAGACAAGCGTCGCGTGCGCTCGCCCGCACCCCATGGGTCGCCGCGACGGCGCCGATCAGCCAGCGGATCATCAGGAAGCCGACGAGCTGCGCGGCGAACAGCGCGAACTCCACGAACTGCCAGGCGGAAGCGGAGAGGGCGGGCAGATAGTGGGCCGATCCGACATCGGTCGCATGGGACAACATCGCGGGGGGCAACATGGCGGCCGGCAGGGCGACCCCGAAGACCAGGGTGGCCAGCGAGGGCGGACGGCGGGAGAGTTCGGTCCAGGCGGCGTCCGAGGACCACAGCATGGGCGGCAGATGGAGGGAAGACATGATCGATCTCTGCTGGCGTGTTTGGGCGGCTCGAGGAATTTATATCACAACATGATATAAACTAGCATGGCCCGCCCCCCGACAGCGAATACGTTGCGACCAGCGCGCGGAGAACCCGCCCGCAGCTTTGCGCGGCCACGAAGCACAGGCAGACCGTCATCCGGTGGCGCAGCGCGCCCCGACTATCGCCGCTCCCGGCCGGCGGGCGGGCGCACGATCGTGATCGGCGCGATGGCGCGCGCCGCCGCTTGCAGGCCGAGTGCCTCGTGCAGCCGTGCGTCGCTGCCGACGAGGTCGGCAAGCGAAACGCGGTCGAGTGCAGCCAGGAAGGCCTGCAGGGCACCGTCCAGCGCGCCCTTGAGCCGGCACGCCGGATCCAGCAGGCAGTGCGACTGCGTTCCGAAGCACTCGACGAGCGCGAGGCTCGGTTCGAGCTGGCGGACCACGTTGCCGAGACCGATCTCGCTGCTTGCACGCGCGAGCCTCAAACCCCCTCCCTTGCCGCGTGCGCCGTCGACGAAGCCCTTCGCCACCAGTTCGGTGACGATCTTCATGAGGTGGCTGCGCGAGATGTCGAAACGCTCGGCGACCTCCTTGATGGTGATGCGCCGCTCGGGGATGGCCCCGAGCTACATGAGTACCCGGAGCGCGTAATCGGTGTGTTGCGTGATGTTCATCGGCAGGGCGTGCAGAGGAGTCGTTGTCGGCTCCATGCTAGCAACAATAGATTCATACAGGTTGACTCTTCAAGGAGGAACGGCCATGGCCCACGTCCTTACCGAAGCCTGCATCCGCTGCAAATACACGGACTGCGTAAGCATGTGCCCAGTCGAGACCCATCCGGCGCTGCCCGCCACCGCCCCCTGGCACGCTCGCAGCCCGCCTGCCCTCGCCTGTCGCTACACTGCCCGCACGAGAACCCGCGAAGCGAAGGGAGACAGGTCATGGCCGAGCACGCTGCCGAGCCGACGGTGAAGCATTTCCGCCTCGCCCTGCTGTGGCCGCTGCGGCTGCTGACCGCGACGGGCGCGCTGGGGCCGCAGCAGCGGCCGTGGCAGGTGCTGCGCGACCTGGGCGAGGCCTCGCCGTGGCGCGAGGTCGAGCACGACCTGGAGGTCGAAGGCAGCGTCTTCCAGGAGCGGCACTACAACGAGTTCGTGACCTTCCTGCCCTACGTGCAGCAGTTCCTCTACGGCGAGGGCCGTGCGCAGCGCGGCGACTCGGCGGACGCGGGGCCGGCGATGCGCGTGTTCCGTCGCCGCGATATCGCGAAACTGCGCGTGGCCGCACGCGACGGCGACGCGCCGGTGACGCTCGACGTCGTCCATGTGCATCTGTATTTCTTCTTCGACGTCGATGTGGTGATCCTCAACGTCGAGGTCGCCGGCGGCGACCTGCCCTTGTCCGCGGTGCAGGAGCTGATGTATCGCATCGGCCGCGCCTACCCGTCGGGCTGGGACGAGCACGGCCGCGCGCTGCACAGCCTCGCCGTCGCCGAGCTGATCGGGCGCGACGGGTCGGTGCTGGCGCGCACCGACGCGCACGAGCGCGAGGCCTTCCTGACCCACGTCAGCCGCCATCGCGCACCGCGCATCGCCGCGCACTGGGCCTGGCTGATGCAGCCGCTGGCGAGCGCCTACTCGGCCCAGCCCGGCACGCTGCGCTATCGCCAGATCGAGTATCACCGCATGCCGCTGACGGCCTATCTCGCCCTCGACGACCCGCAGGCGCTGACGCGCAGGGATTTCGTCCGCCTCGGCCTGGTGACCGGCGCGGGACCGCACACGGCACAAGCCGAACGCGAGGGCGGCGGCAACGCCCTGCCCTACGCCGAACCGCATCTGGACGACTTCGAGCGCCGCCACTGCTACGACCGCTTCTGGTCCGCGAGCGGCGCGGCGCCCTGGACCCGCTACCTGTGCAGCGGCCACGCGCTGGTGGTGGTGGGCGATGCGAAGTCGGCCTATTTCACCGACCGCGAGCGCGGCGTGCTGGCGCAGTTCCGCCACCAGCACTTCCTGCTGTTCCTGATCGCGCACTTCCAGAAGTCGGCGCTGCTGATGTTCTCCGAGCGCCTGGTCGAGGCGCTCAAGCGCCTGCACGTCACCGACCCGGAGAGCGTGCGGCGCTTCAAGCGCGCGATCCGCGCCAGCTTCGAGGGCTTCCTGCGTTTCACGCATCGCTACTGGTTCCACGACATCGCCGAGCAGGCGCAGACACGCGCGCTGTTCCGCATGACCAGCGCGCATCTGGGCACCGACGCGCTGTACGCCGAGATCAAGGAGCGCACCGCGGACATGAACGGCTACCTCGAGGCCGACAGCCTGCGCCGCCAGGCCAACACCGTGGTGCGCCTGACCGTGGTGACGATCTTCGGCCTCATCGGCACCATCACCACCGGTTTCCTGGGCATGAACCTGCTCGCCGAGGCGGAATCGCCGCTCGCCGAGCGCCTGGCCTACTTCGCGCTGGTGTTCGGCGTGTCGACGGCGCTCACGCTGTACACGATGGTCAAGTCCAAGCGCCTGTCGGACTTCCTCGACGCGGTGTCGGACGAGCGCCTGTCGACCTGGAACAAGCTCCGCGCGCTCGCCGCCGTGTGGCGTCGCGGCGCGGACTGAACGGCCCCGCTACATCAGCCACTCCGGCCGCAGCAGCATCACCGCACCGAGCGCCAGCATCACCACGCCCGCAAGCAGCTTGAGCATGCGGCCGCCGCGCTCGCCGAGCTTGCCGCTGCCGAGGGCGAGCACCGCGGTGCCGACCATCAGCGCGTCGTCGGCGATGTAGGCGAGGATGTAGAGGCCGAGGTAGCCGTAGTGGGCGAGCGGGGAGAGGTCCTGGCCGGTGAGCACCGCGGTGTAGATCGCCGGCAGGCCGGCGGTGCATAGCAGCTCGACGAAGTTCACCACCACCGCCAGCACCGCGACCGCGGCGAGCGAGGCGGGCAGGGATTCGGCCTTCAGGATGGCGCGGGCACGCGCATAGATGCCCGGCTTGGCGGACTCCGGGATGGACAGCGAGACGCCGCGGCGGAAGGCGAAGAAGTCCTTCACGTTGATCAGGCCGATGAGCATGGCCAGCACGGCGAGGCCGACGCGCAGCGCGGCCGTCATGCCGACGAGCAGGAAGACGTTGAGCCAGGCCGCCATGAAGGCGTAGTACACCGCGCCGCTGGCGAGCACGAAGGTGCCGGCGACCATCGCCATGCGGCGGCGGTCCTGCAGCCTCACCAGCAGCGACAGCAGGAACAGCAGTACCCACATCGCGCAGGGGTTGAAGCCGTCGAGCAGGCCGAGCGCCAGGGTGAACAGCGGCAGGCCGAGCTCGCTCGCGCTCAGGGTGCCGAACAGGCCCGACTCCACCCGGTCGCGCGGCGGCGGCGGGGCCTCGTCGAGCAGGCGCAGCAGCTCGGCGCCGACGTGCTCGGCGTCGTCGAAGCCGACCAGCACCCGGCCGCCATAGACGAAGGTGGGCACGCCCGGCGGCCACGCCCCGACTGCCTCGCTGATCGCCACCAGGGCGTCGCGCGCGACGGGGTCACGATCGACCTCGCGCAGCACGACCTGCAGCCCGGGGCGAGCGTCGGCGAGACCGGCGAGAAAGCGCTTGGCCTCCGCGCAATGCGGGCAGCCTTCGCGCACATAGACGTGGAGCTGGCCCGGCGCGGGGAGATCGAGCGCCGGCGCGGCGGTGCCGGCATCGGCGCCCGGGCTCGCATGGGCGAACAGCAGGCATGCCAGCAGCAACAGGGTACGAAGAACCGCCGCGATCGCCATGGATGCGCCCCTCGCCGGCGCCGTGCCGCTCAGCGGCCGGCGGGCTCCTTGCCGCCTCCGGGCGGAACGGCGGCGCGCTCCTCGACCGGCGCGGCCTCCTGCGTCGTCGGCTCGGTGCGTGCGCGCATGCTCTCGAGCGCCCCCTTGCCGACCTCGCGCAGGCGCTCCGCGACGTCGCGGGTGGCCTCGGCGATGCGGTGCGCCGCCTGCTCGGCGGCTTCCTTGGCGTCGCGCGCGGTCTCGGGCGAGCGGCCATCACCGCCACGGTCTTCGTCGGGCGCCTGATTTAGCGCTCCCGCGTCGGATGATGCGCGCGAAGCGTCCTTGGCGAATTCGCTCGCGGCCTTCTCCGCCGCCGTGCGCACCGCCGCTTCCACCGCGGCGCTGCCCGCCTCGCCGATCTTGCGCGCGGCCTCGCCGGCCTTCTGCATCGCCTCGCGTGCCGCCTCGGCGGCTTCGCGCCGGGCCTCGGCAGCCTCGCCACGCGGCGCCTCGGGCGCCGGAGCGGCTTGTTCGACCTTGGGCGCCGGCGCGGGCTCGGGTGCGCAGGCGACGACGAGCACGGAGGCGGCGAGGGCGAGGAGCAGGCGGGACGCGTTCATGAAGGACGAGAGCGGATTCGACGGCGACAGCCTGCAGGGTACGCAATCCCGTCGCGAAGAAGAACTGCAAGATGCACGCCGCAACAAGCGGAAAAACGATGGGGCCCACATGGGCCCCATCGTATCCGTCACACCGGAACCGCTTACTTGACGCGGTTCTTGTACTCGTCGGTGCGGGTGTCGATCTCGATCTTGTCGCCGATCTCGACGAAGGCCGGCACGGGCAGCTCGAAGCCGGTGCTGATCTTGGCCGGCTTCATGACCTTGCCCGAGGTGTCGCCCTTGACGGCGGGCTCGGTGTAGACGACCTCGCGCACCACGCTGTTGGGCAACTCGACCGAGATCGCCTTGCCGTTGTAGAACACCACCTCGCACTGCAGGCCGTCCTCGAGGTACTTGAGCGCGTCGGTCATGTTGTCCGCTTCGACTTCGTACTGCTCGTAGTCGGCATCCATGAACACGTACATCGGGTCCGCGAAGTAGGAGTAGGTGACTTCCTTGTGGTCGAGGACGACGACCTCGAACTTGTCGTCGGCCTTGTAGACCGACTCCGACGGCGCACCGGTGAGCAGGTTCTTGAACTTCATCTTCACGACCGCGGAGTTGCGGCCGGACTTGTTGTATTCGGCCTTCTGCACCACCAACGGGTCGCTGCCGACCATGATGACGTTGCCCGAGCGGAGTTCCTGAGCGGTTTTCATGCTGTTTCCTGAATGGTTCGACGCGACTCGTGGTCGCATGTCCTTGAAAAAATTAGCGCGCGATTCTACCGCGCGGCGTGCGCGATGTGGGAACAGAATGTATCGAGTGCGGTCGCGAGATCGGGCAGCTCCGCCTGCACATCGCACCAGCGGCGAGCATGGACATCGAGCCCGGGCAGCGCCGCGGCGAGGGCCGGCCAGGCCTCGGCCGGCGTCGCGCGATCCGGCGCGCAGCCGTTCCAGGCGCGCCAGAAGCGGGCGAGCGCATCCGCCTCGGCCGCCGGCAGCCCCTGCAGGTAGCGCGCCAGGAAAGCCTCGAGCTTGTCGTGATGGGCGGCATCCGCCTGCGGATAGATCTGCCACACGAAGGGCCGCGCCGCCCACTGCGCGCGCACGAAGGAGTCCTCGCCGCGCACGAAATTCAGCTCGCAGGCCCACAGCAGCTCGTCGTAGCCCGCCTGGTCGGTGAAGGGCAGCACGCAGGCGGTGAGCGCGCCGCGCACCACCCGATCGCCCGCCTGCAGGCGCTCGCGACCGAGCGCACGTTGCACGTCGCCGAGCACGCGCGACTCGGGCACCAGCACCAGCATCTCGCGACCGCTGCCGGCCCAGGCGTCGAACAGGGCGGGGAGCTCCGGCTGCTCGTAGGCGAACAGCGACACCCGCAGCGCATCCGGGCCGCTCGCGATGCCGCGCGCGGCCAGCCAGGCGGCGCGTCCCTCGGGACGGGCTCGCCAGGCGTCGCGGCGCGCGAGCAGGTCGGCCTCGCGCAGCAATCCGCCAGTGCCCGCATCGAAGCCCGGAAAAAAGAAATGCTTCACCAGCGGCAGGCGCGGATGCGGCGAGGCCATGCCGTGACAGCCCGCCACCCAGGCCTCGGCCGACAGGTACTCGAGGTTGATCCACAACGGCGCCTGCCGCAGCGCCGCCATGGCCTCGAGCTGGGCGGCCGGCAGCTCGCAGGCGAAGGCCTCGACGACGATCTCGCCCGGCACGAGCGGAACGAACGCGCTCGTCCAGCGCCGCAACTCCACCCCTTGCACGCTTCCGCCCGCCCGCTCATCCACCGCGGCGGCGGCCGGACAGATGCGCCGCAAGGCCTCCCATTCATCCACCCAGAGCCGCACCGCTCCACCTCCACGGCGTGCCAGATCGGTCGCCAGCCGCCAGCACACGCCGATATCCCCAAAATTATCCACAACCTGACAGAAGATCTCCCAGCGGGGACGGGCGGGCGACCGGAATCGATGCATGGTGGGGACAATCCTGGATAAACAATGGGGACAGCTTGTGAACAAGCCGACTTCACTCGATCGGCCGGAAAAGGCTCAACAAAACGCGCACAGCCGACCAAGGGGCTTCTCAACCGCCTTTTGAAGAACACGAACGCTTTGCCGGCAAGGTCTCCGGGTACTTATCCACAAGAAACGCGCCACTGTTAACTTCTTTGTTATTTAAATCAATAGAAAAACAGAAGAACAAACCCGCAGCCGCCACGGCCGGGCCACCAAGCTTGCCCAGCGCACGAGAGTGCCGGCATGATGCCGGCCATGGGTGGTCGCTTCCCCGACCATGAACCACCCGAGAGGCCGCCAGGCCCATGAATCAGGATCCTTCCCCATGCATGGCCGCAAACTTCTTCCGCTCGCCCTGATCCTCGCCTTTCCCGCGCTCGCAATCGCCCAATCGGCGCAACAGCAAGGACTTCCCTCCCCCGAGGCGGCGCAGGAACAGGCTCTGCTGGAGCAGAGCCGCACGCAGGTGCGCGGTTTCTCGGTATGGCTGGGGGAAACGGTGAATGACTGGTTCGGCGATCGTCCCTTCGAGGAGGGCGGCAAGGTGACCAATGGGCGTCTGGGGCTACGCAACCTGTGGCGTCAGGACGAAGGCTGGAATACCAACGTGCGTTTCCGTGCGCGTTTCGATCTCCCCAACCTGCGCGACAAGGCCTACGTTTTCATCGGCCGGCAGAACGAGCGCGAACTCGTGACCGACCAATCCGAAGCCTTTACGCGCGAACAGCTCCTGCTCGAAGAACGCCGCAAGGAAGACCAGACCGGTTTTGCCGGCGTGGGGGTGGCCTTGCGCAAGAACCTCGATTTCCGTGTCGGTGTGCGCGGCGGAATGAAGTTCTACACCCAGGCACGTTATCGCAAGCAGTGGGCGCTGACCGAACTGGACCGGATCGAATTCCGCGAAACGGTGTTCTGGAACAACAAGGACAAGTTCGGCTCGACCACCGCGCTGGACTACGAGCACGCCTTCACGCCCTCGCTCTCGCTGAATTGGCAGAATGCGACGACGATTTCGGAAAAGACCGACGATTTCGCCTGGGGTAGCAGCCTGGGGCTGTTCAAGCGCTTCGGTGACGATCGGATCCTGTCGGGCGAGATGCTGGTGACCGGAGAAACCGGTGCCGAAGAAAACGTGGATGAATACGGCGTGCGGATGAAATGGACCCAACCGGTCTATCGCGACTGGTTGATCGGCGAGTTCATCGTCGGCCACTACTGGCCGCAGCGCGAGGACCGCGAGCGCGAGCGCGCCTGGGGGGTCGGGGTGAACCTCGAGATGCGCTTCTGAGCTTCCGAGGCCTCGTAGGAGCGACGCAAGTCGCGATCGGCGCGCCGGTTCGTGCGGCACTCGTCTCGCCACCGCAATCGCGACTTGCGTCGCTCCCACGGGAGACAGCGCGGCGTATCGGCGCCGTAGGAGCGACGCAAGTCGCGATCGGGCCTCGATAGCACCGTCCGCTCGAGGGCGAGCGTCCAATCGCGACTTGCGTCGCTCCTACGGAAACCGGTGCGGAGGCCGGCGCATGCGGCGGAGCGCGATGGCAGGCAGGCTCAGGAAGTCGCGTCGGCGTAGTCGGCCAGGCGGGCCAGGTCCTCGGCCTCGAGCCAGCGCCACTGCCCGGGCGCCAGCCCGGCCGGCAGGTCGAGCCCGCCCACGCGGCTGCGGTGCAGCACCTCGACACGGTTGCCGGCGGCGCCGACCATGCGCTTGACCTGATGATACTTGCCCTCGCAGATCGTCAGCCGCAGCGTGGTCGGACTGAGCAGCTCGCACGCCGCAGCCGCGATCGGAACGGGCTCGTCGTTCAGTTCGACGCCGGCGACCAGCCGGTCGGCGAAGTCCTGTTCCACCGCATGCTTGAGCGTCACCTCATAGACCTTGGGCGTACGCTTCTTTCCCGAGCTCCACTGGTGGATGAACTGGCCGTCGTCGGAGAGCAGCAGCAGGCCGGTCGTGTCCTGGTCGAGCCGGCCCACGCACTGCACGCCGCGGGCGAGCAGCTGCGGTGGCAGTAGGGTGAACACCGAGGGATGGAAGGTCGGCTTCTGCGAGCATTCGTAGCCTGCAGGCTTGTGCAGGACCACGTAGGCCTGGGCGCGGAAGCGCCAGGGTTGATCATCGACGGTGAATTCGAGCCCGGGCGAACCATCGCGGCTGCCGGGGTCGAACTCCTCGGTGGGGTCGTCGCAGACTTCGCCGGCGACGCTGACGTAGCCGGCACGGATGAGGGCACGGCAATCCTTGCGGCTGCCGAAGCCCTGGGCGTGGAGGAGGCGTTCGAGTTGCATGGGACGCATGTTAGCAGGGCGAGCGCCGCGGCAAGATCGATGCCCCGGCTCACCGTGCAGGATGGGGGCGACCGAGGTCGTGCCGTGCGCGGGCCGAGCGGGTAAACTGCCGCCCTGCCCGCTCGGGAGAAGCACTTGAAATTCGAACACCTGATCGAGGTCAATGATCTCGCCGACCCGCTGCTGACCCCGCTCACCCGCGAAGAGCTGTGGTTCGGCCTGCTCTGCCGCGCCGAGGACGCGCGCGCCTTCCTGCCCGGCCTGGAGGCCTGCCGCATCGTCGAGCGCGGCGCGGGCAGCCTGGTCCGCGATCTGCACTTCGGTCACGCCGTGATCCGCGACCGGGTGAACTTCGACACCTTGCGCTGGATCCGCTTCGAAACCGAGGCCAACGCACAGCATGCCGGCGGCAGCCTCACGATCACGATCGAGGAACCCGAGCCTGGCGCCCTCTTCCTGCGTTTCGCCTACCACACCTCGCTGCCCGACCAGGGCGAGGACGCGCGCTACGCGGAATTCGTGCGCTCGGCCTACCACCAGTCCGACCTCGACACCGTGCGCATCATCCGCATGATCGCCGCGTCCGGCGGGCTCGAACAGTAGGGCCCCCAAGGACTCCCGACGGCGCTGCGGCGGCCGGCTTGCCATGGCAGCGTGCTGCCGTGCGCGAGTGGCCTGGCCAGCGAACTTCCCGTGCGGTGGCGTTGCATGTGCGGGCCGGACGGCTCGCACAGCCGTTTTTCGCTCCCGAGCGTCGTCTCATCTTCCCTCTCACCAACAGGAAACCCCTTCGTCATGTGGTTCAAGAATCTGCAGGTCTATCGCCTTCCCGCCAACTGGGACATGAGCGCCGAGCGCCTCGAGGAACAGCTCGCGAAGAAGCCCTTCCACCCCTGCGGCAGCCAGGACATGGAGAGTCGCGGCTGGCTGTCGCCGCTGGGCAACGAGGTGCTGGTGCACGCCGTGGGCGGCCAGTGGCTGGTCTGCCTCGGCTTCGAGCACCGCCTGCTGCCCTCCGCGGTGGTCAAGCAGGAGGCCGACGAGCGCGCCGAGGAGCTGGCCGAGCAACAGGGCTACAAGCTCGGTCGCAAGCAGTTGAAGGAGCTGCGCGAGCAGGTGACGCAGGAACTGATGCCGCGCGCCTTCACCCGCCGCCGCCGCATGTTCGCCTGGATCGACCCGATCAATGGCTGGCTGGTGGTGGATGCCGCCAGCCAGAGCAAGGCCGAGGACATGCTCGAGCAGCTGCGCCACACCCTCGACAGCTTCCCGCTGACCTTGCTGCGCACCGAGCGCTCGCCGATGTCGGCGATGGCCGACTGGCTGGCCGGTGGCGAGGCCCCGGACGGCTTCACCATCGACCAGGACTGCGAGCTGCGCTCGGTGGCCGAGGACAAGGCCGCGGTGCGCTATGCGCGTCACCCGCTCGAAGGCGACGACGTCAAGGGCCACCTGGAAGCCGGCAAGCTGCCGACCCGGCTGGCGCTGACCTTCGACGACCGCATCAGCTTCGTGCTGACCGAGAAGCTCGAGATCAAGCGTCTCGATTTCCTCGACATCGTGCGCGATCAGGTGGGCGAAGCCGACAAGGACGACGCCGAGGCGCTGTTCAACGCCGAATTCGCGCTCATGACCGGCGAACTCGCCCACCTGCTGCCGGCGGTCGTGGCCGCGCTCGGCGGCGAGCTTGCAGGCGCCGCGGTGGAAACCGGCGTGAGCGCCGAGCTGCCGCGTGTGCAGAAGGAAATGGCCGCCGCGCAGACCGTCGCCGCGGACGATCCGCCGTTCTGAGTCTCGCAGCACCTGGCCGGATTGGCACGGGCGCACGGGCCGGGCTGCTGCATCGCGACTTGCGTCGCTCCCACGGTACGGCTCCAGAAGAGCGGTGGATTCTCTAGGAGCGACGCAAGTCGCGATACAGGCCGTCGAGATGGAAATGCTGCACCGATGGGGGGTTCGAGCCGCAAGCAGGGGTCCGCTTCTTGGTGTACACAGAATTTAAAGATTTAAAAGATCATAAAGATCATGTACCGCCCGATTCTGTGGACAACCCGGTTTTTCATGGCTGAATCAGCGTCTTGCATCAAGCAAAACCCGGTGCACGATGGCCGCGGGAAACGAGTACGGTTTGTGGATGAAAAACCCGCCGTCGCCGCCTTCACGACTTATCCACAATTTCCGATCCCCTTCGGTCACAGCTTTCCCACTGCCCGAAAAACGCCACACGGGAACCGATCCTCACCCGCGAACCCGTTCCCCGGCGAGCTGCGCTAAAGTCTGCCCATGAACGACACGATGTTCCTCGAATGGTGGCACTGGGAGATCGCCGGCATCGCGCTGGTGCTGCTCGAGCTTGCCCTGCCCTCCTTCTTCATCATCTGGTTCGGGCTCGGTGCGATGCTCACCGGATTCGTGCTGCTCGCGATGCCGGACCTGGCGCTGTCGCAGCAGATCGCGGTCTGGATCATCGCCTCGATGGCGATGACCGTGCTGTGGTTCAGCTTCGCGAAGCGCGCGCGCGTCAGGACCCTGATCGGCACCGCCGCCGGCGAGGTGATCGGGGAAGTGGGCCTGCTGGTGAGCGCGGTCGCGCCCTTCGAGCGCGGCAAGGTGCGCTTCCAGCGCCCGGTGCTCGGCGCCGACGAATGGGCCTGTGTGGCCGAGAGCGCGATCGCGGCCGGCGAGCGCGTGAAGGTGGTGAGCGTGGAGGGCAGCTACGTCAAGGTGACGAAGGCCTGAGCAACAAGGAAAGCAAGGAAATGATCATGTCGGAAGGACTCGCGATCGCGATCGCGGTGCTGGTGTTCGTGGTGATCACGATCGCCAAGGGGGTGCGTCTGGTGGCGCAGGGCGAGGAATGGGTGGTCGAGCGCCTGGGCAAGTACCACGCCACGCTGCGCCCCGGGCTCAACATCCTCATCCCCTACCTCGACCGCGTCGCCTACAAGCTGGTGACCAAGGACATCATCCTCGACGTGCAGGAGCAGGAGGTCATCACCCGCGACAATGCGGTGATCCTGACCAACGCGATCGCCTTCGTGAAGGTCACCGACCCGGTCAAGGCGGTGTATGGCGTGACCGACTTCTCCGAGGCGATCCGCAACCTGATCATGACCACGCTGCGCTCGATCGTCGGCGAGATGGAGCTCGACGAGGCGCTGTCCTCGCGCGACAAGATCAAGGCGCGCCTGCGCGAGAGCATCGCCGACGAGGCGGTCGACTGGGGCCTCACGGTGAAGTCGGTCGAGATCCAGGACATCAAGCCCTCCGAATCCATGCAGCGCGCGATGGAGCTGCAGGCTGCCGCCGAGCGCGAGCGCAAGGCCGCGGTGACCAAGGCCGAGGGCGCCAAGCAGGCCGCCATCCTCGAGGCCGAGGCGCGGCTCGAATCCGCCAAGCGCGACGCCAACGCCCAGGTCATGCTCGCCGAGGCCTCGGCCGAGTCGATCCGCCGCGTCACCGCCGGAATCGGCGACCAGGCGGGCCCGATGATGTACCTGCTCGGCGAGAAGTACATCGCCGCGCTCGAGAAGCTCGGCGACTCCGGCAGCGCCAAGATCGTGGTGATGCCCGCCGACCTCCAGGAGACCTTGCGCGGCCTCGTCGGCCGGCTGGGCGCGCGCGGCTGAATCCGCTCCAGCCCGGCGTCTCCGATCGCTTTCCCCGGATCCGTACCCGCAACAAAGGAAGACAACGATGCGCAAATCCTCGAAACCCGTCCGCAGCCTGATTGCCGCCGTCGCACTGGTCACGGTCTCCACTGGCGCGCTGGCGCAGAACTTCATGAAGGACAAGGCCGAGGTCGAGAAGCTGCTCACCGGCGCCACCTTCATCGGTGTGTATCTGCGCACCGAATCGGCCTACACGCTCCAGTTCGGCACCGACGGTACGCTCACCGACACCACCGGCGCCAAGGCGCGCTGGTGGGTGGACGAGCAGGCGCGCTATTGCCGCGAATGGCTCGACGGCAAGCTCAAGGGCAACACCGGCTGCATGAACCTCGAGCTCGAGGAAGGCCAGGTAGCGCTCTACTCCGAAGGCAAGAAGGTGGTCGAGGGCATCGTCACCCGAAAATGACCGGCGCGACCGGAGCGGGCATGCGACTGCTGATCGTCTATTCCACCATCGACGGCCATACGCTCGAGATCTGCGAGCGCATCGCCGCGATCGCGCGTGCGACCGGTCACGAGGTCGAGCTGGCCGAGGTGGAGTCGGCCAGCGCTGAACAGCTCGAGGCCTGCGACCGCGTCGTGATCGGCGCCAGCATCCGCTACGGTCACCATCGTCCCGCGGTGAAGGCCTTCATCGACCGCCACCAGGCGGCACTCGAGGCGCGCCCGAACGCCTTCTTCTCGGTCAACGCGGTCGGCCGCAAGCCGCACAAGCGCCAGGCCGACACCAACCCCTACGTGCGCAAGTTCCTCGGCCAGCTGCGCTGGAAGCCGCAGCAGGTGGAGGCCTTCGGCGGCAAGATCGAATACCCGCGCTACGGCTTCTTCGACCGCAACATGATCCGCCTGATCATGTGGGTCACCGGCGGCCCCACCGACCCGCGCTCGGTCACGGATTTCACCGACTGGACGCAGGTCGAGGCCTTCGCGCACCAGCTTCTCGCCTGACTGGTGACGGAAAACGCGCGCGCCGTGGAGCCGATCGCGGGCTGGGCACTGTGGCGGCTCGACGACAACGGCAACCGCTTCGTCGTCGCGGTGTTCGCGCACCGCGAAGAGGCCGAGGCGGCCGTACGCGCCTTCGAGGCGCACGGACACAAGCAGACCTACTGGGTGGAGGCGGCCGGCGATCGCGGTTGCCCACCCGTTTGACGGGACTTCCTACACCGGCGCCTGGATGGCGGCGAGGGTGTGCTCGAGATGCTCGCAGCAGCGCATCCAGACCATCGCGACGGGCGATGGCGAGCGGTGGTGTGGATGGTCTGGGGGGTACTTCGGCCGCGGCCAGGTGGACAGCCCATTGCTTGCGGAGGCCGCGGCGGACGAATCGCCGCGATTTGCGGAAACTTCCGTGCGCCACGAGCCTGCAAGGCCTCGGCGACCGGCTCGTCGAGGCTGCAGACGTTTCCAGCGCCTGGTTGCCGCGCTTACTTCAGGTGGTGCTGGGTCAGCGCCACCCAGTACGCGGCGCCCACGGGCAGGTTGTCGTCGTCGAAGTCGTACTTGGGATGGTGAACCATGGCGGTGTCGCCGTTGCCGATGATGCAGTAGGTGCTCGGCTTGAGCTGGGCGAAAAAGGCGAAATCCTCGCTGCCCATGTAGGTCGGTCCGGGCATCACCACCTGATCCTCGCCGAGCAGCTTGCGGGCGATGTCGGCACACTCCTCGGTCAGCGCGGGATCATTGACCAGCACGGCACCCGGCGAACCTTCGCGGATTTCGTAGCGGACCCCGAAGGCCTCGGCCTGTGCCGCGGTGATGGACTTGATCTTGGCGAGCACCAGCTGACGCGTTTCCGGCTTGCTGGTGCGGGTGCTCAGGCGCAGGGTCGCGGTCTGCGGAATGACGTTGCCGGCATCGCCCGCCAGGAAGGCGCCGACGCTCACCACGGCCGAATCCTTGGCCGCGACGTTGCGCGAGACGATGGTCTGCAGCGCCATGACCAGGGAAGCTCCCGCCACCACCGGGTCGATGCTTTTCTCGGGCATCGAGCCGTGGCTGCCGACACCGGTCAGCACGATTTCCCAGTTATCCACCGCGGCGAACAGCGGGCCGGAGGTGAAGTACATCTTGCCCTGCTCCAGCGCGGGCATGTTGTGCATGCCGAAGACCGCATCCATCGGGAAGCGCTCGAACAGACCGTCCTGGATCATGGCGACCGCGCCGCCCATGATTTCTTCGGCGGGCTGGAAGATCAGGTTCACCGTGCCGTTGAACGCACGAGTACGCGCCAGGTGCTGCGCAGCCCCCAGCAGCATGGCGCTATGACCGTCATGACCGCAGGTATGCGACTTGCCTTCGATGGTGCTCTTGTGGTCGCTGTCATTCGCCTCCTGCACGGCGAGGGCGTCGGTATCGGCACGCAGGCCGATCGACTTCTTGCTGTCGCCGCAGCGCATCCTGGCCACCACGCCCGTCTTGCCGACGCCTTCGGTGACCTCGTATCCCCACTCCCGCAGCAGCCGGGCGATGTAGCTGGCCGTCTTGTGCTCGTCGAACGCGACCTCCGGGTGGCGGTGCATGTGGTGACGCCAGGTCTTCATCGCTTCCTGATTCGTCGACAACTCTTGCAAAAGCGTGCTCATGATGACTCCCGATCGAAATCTGAAACCGGTTGATGAAACGCCCGGGCCGTGCGGACCGATGCGATCGGCCCGGGCTGACTGTGCGCACGCGCCATGCTGGAATCCATTGCGCACGGCGCGGAGAGGGTTTGCCCTGGAAACGGGTCAGTTCTTCTTGCCGACGAACTTCGGCACGGTGAGCATGATCGACATGATCGCCACCACCACCATGAAGACGTTGAACATCAGCGCGATGATCGCTGCCTCGCGCACGGCCAGGTTGTCCTGGCGTCCGGCGAAGGTGATCACGCCTTCGAGCCACGCGATGCTCTCGGGGTTGGCACTGAGCGCGGTGAAGATCGCAGCGGAGATCGCCACACCGAAGGCGGCGCCCAGCGAGGAAGCCATCTTGTAGATGCCCGCGCCCGAACCGGCCTGGGCGGCCGGTAGCGCGGACAGCGCGGCGTCGGTCGAAGGCGTGGCGTAGAAGGCCAGACCGACCCCGAACAGGGTGTAGCCGATGATGGCGAGGGTGTTGTAGTCCTCGAGCAGCAGGTTGGCCGGGGACAGCATCACGATCGACACGCCCACGATCAGGCAACCCCAGATCATCGGCTTGCGGGCGCCGAAGCGTTGCAGCAGCTTTTCACCGACACGGATGAAGGCGATGATTGCGATCGCATAACCCAGGGTCAGGCCACCGGCTTGCTGCGCCGTCATGTTGCCGCCCAGTTGAACCAGTTGCAGCGAAACCAGCAGGGTGCCGGCCACACCGTTGAGCAGGAAGTTGGACAGGGTGGCGCCGGTATAGGTCGGGTTCTGGAACAGCTTGAAATCGACGAAGGGCTGGCCGCTGGTGTTTTCGATACGGAAGAACAGGGTGCCGAAGATCACCACGACGGCGATCAGACCCATGATCAGCGGGCTGGTCCAGCCCATCTTGTTGCCTTGAGTGACGACGATCTGCAGGGCCACCATGCTGATCATGAAGGTCAGCACGCCCGGCAGGTCGAACTTGTAGGCGCCTTTGGTTTCGGCCTTGCTTTCCGGTGTGCCCTTGACCATCAGCATGCCGATCACGGCGACGACGATCGAGGCGAAGAAGATGTAACGCCAGCCGAGGTTCTCCGCGACCAGGCCGCCGAACAGCGAACAGACACCCGACCCCCCCAGGAGCCGATGGACCACAGGCTCACCGCGCGCTGACGGGCCGGACCGTCCCAGTACGTCTTCACCAGCGCGAGACTGGCTGGCATGATGCAGGCTGCCGAAACCCCCTGCAGGGCACGACCTACCAGCAGGAAGGTGGTCGCCAGGCTGCCGGTGGGGGCGAGGGCGATCAGCAGGGAACCGACGATGCTGAGCAGGAAGCCGATCTGAACGGTCTTCACGCGGCCGATACGGTCTGCAAGCCCGCCGATGACGACGATGAAGATGCCGGAAAAGAGTGCGGTGATGGCCACCGCATTGTTCATCATGCTGGCATCGAGACCGAGGTCCTTTTGCATGTCCGGCGCAATGTTGAGGACCGTCTGTGCAAAAAGCCAGAATGTGATGACGCCTAAGATGATGCCATACAGCAGCTTGTCATTGCCTTGGTAGGCAGTACTTGGTGTACCCACGACGGCTGTCATGTCGATCTCCTGAATGAAGGGCTCTGGATGGAATTCACGCGGCCATGTTAGTCATTCGCTCGAGCGGCAAAAGGCATTTCATTGACTGTGGTGAAGACCGTTTGGAATCACCCCGGACGGTTTATCGGCTTATGATTCCGGCAATAAGACTCAGTCGATTGTTTGGACGGAATCCAAAGCATTCCGAACGAAACCGATGAAAGAGCATCAACTTCGAGCGCTGGTGCAGGTCGCGGAATGCAGTTCGATTCGTGCAGCGGCCCGTTCGATGCACCTGAGCCAGAGCGCCCTGACCAAGTCGCTGCGCGAACTGGAAGAAGACGTGGGTGAGGAACTCATGACCCGCAGCTACAAGGGCATCGAGTTCACCCCGGCGGGCAGCATGCTGCTCAGCCATGCACGGCTGGCGTTGTCGATTCTGGACAAGGCGGCGAGGGAAATCCGCCTGCTGCGGGGCGGTGCAGGCGCACGCGTGGTCCTCGCCGTCACGCCCATGGCGGGGGCGGTAGCCCTGCCGCGCGTGTTGCGCGAGTACGAAAAATTGTGTCCGGACGCCGAGGTGCACCTGACCGAAGGCTTGCTGAGCCAGGTTCTGCCCGACCTGATCGAGGGGCGCCTCGACTTTGCGATCGCGGTCGCCGATCCCGCCGAGCTGCCCTACGAAGTCATCTTCGAGCCGCTCGGACCCGCCAATGCCGTGCTGGAAGGACGGGAAGGCCACCCACTGGCCGCAGCCACGACCTGGGCGGAACTCCGCGACGCCAAGTTCGTGATGAACCTGAGCCCCGGCAGTCTCGGACGTGCCTTGATGAGCTGGATGGAGCAGCAGGGTCTGCCGACGCCCAGGCACGTGATCCACTGTTCATCGACCCTGCTCATGCTCGAGCTCATGCAGCGCACGGACTGCATCGGCATCGGTCCGGGCCGTCTGTTCGACGACAAGTTCGTCGGCTATGGCCTGCAGCGCATCGACGTGACGCCCATGCCGCCGCCGATGTGTTTCGGCCTGCTGCGCCTGCGCGCCTTGCCGCTGTCGACTGCAGCCAAACCGATGGCGACCCTGTTTTCGCGTTATCTGAGCACCTGAGCGGGGACGCAGCCCGGCCTGGGCTGCGCGATGAATGGCAGCGATGCTCGGTTGCCTCGCTCAGCCCAGCACTTCCCCATGCTCGCGCGTGGCGTGGAAGGTCACCTTGGGCCACTTCTCCGCGGTCACTGCCAGGTTGTAGCGACTGGTGGCCAGATACACCGGGTTGCCGTCGATGTCCTTGCCCAGGCGCAGCGCCTGTTCGCGCTCGAAGTTGCGCCGGGTGACGTCATCGGGGAAGGTGAGCCAGCGTGCGGTGTGGATGTCGGCCGGTTCGAAGATCGCATCGACCTTGTACTCGTCCTTCAGGCGCTGGGCGACGATCTCGAACTGCAGCACGCCGACCGCGCCGAGCAGCATCTGGCCGCCCTCGAGCTCGAAGACCTGGATCGCGCCTTCCTCGCCGAGCTCCTGCAGGCCCTTCTGCAGCTGCTTGGACTTGAGCGGATCGCGCAGGCGGGCGGCGCGGAACATTTCGGGCGAGAAGTAGGGAATGCCCTTGAAGCCGAGGTTCTCGCCTTCGGTCAGGGTGTCGCCGATCTGCAGCTGGCCATGGTTGTGGATGCCGACGATGTCGCCGGCGACGCCGTCCTCCATGATCACGCGCTCGTTGGCCATGAAGGTGAGCACGTTGGCCAGCTTCATCTCGCGCCCGGCGCGCACGTGGCGCACCTTCATGCCGGCGCTGTAGCGGCCGGAGCAGATGCGGAAGAAGGCGATGCGGTCGCGGTGCTTCGGGTCCATGTTGGCCTGGATCTTGAACACGAAGCCGGTGAACGCGGGCTCGGCCGGCTGCACCATGCGGCTGCCGCCATCGCGCGCCTGCGGCGGCGGCGCCCAGTCGATCAGCGACTGCAGGATCTCCTGCACGCCGAAGTTGTTGATGCCCGAGCCGAAGAACACCGGGCTCTGCTTGCCGGCGAGGAAGTCGTCGAGGTCGAAGGGCGGGGAGGCGCCGTCGATCAGCTCGACGTCCTCGCGCAACTGGCCGACCTCCATCGGGAAGCGCTTGTCGAGCTCGGGGTTGTCGAGACCCTTGATGATCTCGCCGTCGCTGCGGCGCTCCTCGCCCGGAGTGAAGGTCAGCACCTGGTGCTGCAGCAGGTGATACACGCCGCGGAAGGCCTTGCCCATGCCCAGCGGCCAGGTCACCGGCGCGCAGGTGATCTTGAGTACATCCTCGATCTCGGCGAGCAGCTCGAAGGGTTCGCGCACCTCGCGGTCGAGCTTGTTGACGAAGGTGATGATCGGCGTGTTGCGCAGGCGGCAGACCTCGAGCAGCTTGATCGTCTGCGCTTCCACGCCCTTGGCGGCGTCGATCACCATCACCGCGGCGTCCACCGCGGTCAGCACGCGGTAGGTGTCTTCCGAGAAGTCCTCGTGGCCCGGGGTGTCGAGCAGGTTGATGGTGTGGCCCTGGTACTCGAACTGCATGACCGAACTCGTCACCGAAATGCCGCGCTGCTTCTCGACTTCCATCCAGTCCGAGGTGGCGTGGCGGGCCGACTTCCTCGCCTTCACCGTGCCGGCGAGCTGGATCGCGCCGCCGAACAGCAGCAGCTTTTCGGTGAGCGTGGTCTTGCCCGCGTCGGGGTGGGAGATGATGGCGAAGGTGCGGCGCTTCTCGACGTCGCGCAGCAGTTCGGGCGGGAAGGGGGTGGTGGTCATCGGGGCTCGTCGGCAGGAAAGCAGAAACCGCCCGCCCGGGGTCGGGCGCGGCGGGACGAGCGGGATTCTACCAAGCAATCAGGGGGATGCCGCGCCGCGGGACGCACCCGCGGCGGCACCCTGCGGCGACGCGGGCTTACTTCTTCTTGCCGACCTGGTCGCCGATGACACCACCGATCGCGGCACCGCCCACGGTGCCGAGGATGCCGCCGTCGGTGATCACGGCACCGGCCACGCCGCCGACCGCGGCGCCGGTGGCCGCGCTTTTCTCGCGCGAGGACATGTTGTCCCAGGTCGCGCAGCCGGTGGTGGCGGCGGCGAGAAGCAGGGCGGGGACGAGGGTACGGATCTTCATGATGGCCTCCTTGTGATGGTCGGTGCGCGGAACACAGAGACATTGCCGCGCCGTCGCGGGTGTGCAGTATGAGTGCGCATCCGACGCAGGGATCCGGTCGCGAAGT
This sequence comes from Thauera aminoaromatica, assembly GCF_000021765.1. Lineage (NCBI taxonomy): Bacteria > Pseudomonadati > Pseudomonadota > Betaproteobacteria > Rhodocyclales > Zoogloeaceae > Thauera > Thauera aminoaromatica. The sequence continues at coordinate 172,615 of NC_011662.2, forward strand.
TTCGACTTGTTTCGGACTTCCCGGTTCATGCGACAGCGCGGCAAGCGCCGATTTCCGGCCTTTCCGGCGCGCCGGTGCGCCGCCTGCAGGCCTGCGGGGCGGTCGCGTCGATCACATCCGGATGCAGGTCTCACCTGCCGAGCATGTCCTGCGGGCGCACCCAGGCATCGAACTCCTCCGCGCTGGTGAAGCCTAGCGCAAGCGCCGCGGTACGCAGCGTGGTGCCTTCCGCCCAGGCCTTCTTGGCGATCTGCGCGGCCTTGTCGTAGCCGATGTGCGGGTTGAGCGCGGTGACCAGCATCAGGCTGCGCTCGAGGTGCTCGGACATGCGCGCGCGGTCCGCCTCCAGGCCGGCCACGCAATGGCGCTGGAAGTTGCGGCAACCGTCGGCGAGCAGGCGGATCGACTGCAGCAGGTTGTAGGCGATGACCGGCTTGAACACGTTGAGCTGCAGATGTCCCTGGCTGGCGGCGAAGGCGATCGTGGCATCGTTGCCGAGCACCTGGCAGGCGATCATCGACAAGGCCTCGCACTGCGTCGGGTTGACCTTGCCGGGCATGATCGAGCTGCCCGGCTCGTTGGCCGGCAGCTTCAGCTCGGCGAGGCCGGCGCGCGGGCCCGAGCCGAGCAGGCGCAGGTCGTTGGCGAGCTTCATCAGCGCCACCGCGAGCGTCTTCAGCGCGCCCGACAAGGCCACCAGCGGTTCGTGGCCGGCGAGCGCGGCGAACTTGTCGGGCGCACTGACCAGGGGCAGGCCGGTCAGCGCCGCCAGTTCGGCGGTGATTTCCACGCCGAAACCCGGTGGTGCGTTCAAGCCGGTGCCTACCGCAGTGCCGCCCTGGGCGAGCTCGCACACCGCGGGCAGCGCGGCGCGGATGGCATGCGCGGCGGTGTTCAACTGGGCGACGAAGGCCGACAGTTCCTGGCCGAAGGTGATCGGCGTGGCGTCCATGAGGTGCGTGCGTCCGGTCTTGAGCACCCCGGCATGGCGTTCGGCCTGGATGGCCAGCCCGTTCGACAGCTCGGTGATCGCGGGCAGCAGCTCGTCGTGCACCGCGCGCGCGGCGGCGATGTGCATCGCGGTCGGGAAACAGTCGTTCGAGCTCTGCGCGCGATTGACGTGGTCGTTCGGATGCACCGGTGCCTTGCCGCCGCGGCCCTGCCCGGCGAGTTCGTTGGCGCGCCCGGCGACGACCTCGTTGACGTTCATGTTGGTCTGCGTGCCGCTGCCGGTCTGCCACACCACGAGCGGAAACTGCGCATCGTGGCGTCCGGCGAGGATCTCGTCGGCCGCCTGTTCGATCAGGCGGGCGATTTCTGCGGGCAGTTCGCCGCTGCGGGCATGCACGCGCGCCGCCGCCTTCTTGATCAGCGCGAGCGCATGCACGATGGCGATCGGCATGCGCTCCTCGCCGATGGCGAAGTGGTGCAGCGAGCGCTGGGTCTGAGCACCCCAATAGGCTTCGGCAGGGACATCGATCGGGCCGAGGCTGTCGGTTTCGCTGCGGGTCATGTTCGGCCTCCACGGGCGGGCAGACGGAAAACTCCGTTCCTACGTCGTCGGACGCCATCGGTGCCGCGCTTGTTCCGCAGCACGCCGCGCGGCAGCATGTGGCCGGTGTATGTCCAATCCGCCACCGGTGCACCGCCATGTTCCTGCTCGATGCCTCGCTCGCCCAGTCCATCGTCGATCGCGCGATGCAGATCCTGCGCACCAACGTCAATGTGATGGACGAGCGCGGCCTGATCATCGCCAGCGGCGATCGCGCGCGCATCGGCAGCCGCCACGAGGGTGCGCTGCTGGTGCTGGCGCAGGGGCGGGCGGTGGAGGTGGACGCGGCGGTCGCGCAGCGCCTGCACGACACCCGGCCGGGCATCAACCTGCCCCTGCGCGCGGAAGGCCGGGTGGTGGGCGTGGTGGGCCTGAGCGGCGAACCCGACGCGGTCCGCCAGCAGGCCGAGCTGGTCCGTCTCGCGGCCGAGACCATGCTCGAGCAGGCGCAGTGGATGCAGATGCTCGCGCGCGACCAGCGCCTGCGCGAGGAGCTGGTGCTGCAGTTGATCGGCGTCTCCCCGCCGGGCGCCGGGCTGGACGACTGGGCAAGCCGGCTCGGCGTCGATCTCGCCCGACCCTGCGTCGCCTTGCTGATCGAGATCGCCGACGCATCGCTGGCGGCCGATGCCGTCCTCGCCGCGCAGCAGCGCCTGCGCCGGCTGCTCGCCGAGCAGGAGCCCGGCCTTGCCTGCGCGCCGGTGACGTTGCGCGAGCTTGCCGTGCTGATGCCCTTGCCGGCGGCGGAATCCGATCTGCGGAGCCGCCTCCAGGCCCTGCATGGACGCCTGGGTGGCGAGGGCAGCGGGCAGCCATGTCTTGCCCTCGGTGGCCGTTTCGGTGGCGACGATGGCCTGGCTCGTTCCTGGCAGTCCGCGCGCGCCACGCTGCAGGCCGGGCGACGCCATCGCCCGCAGGCGGCGATCCACTGCTACGACGAACTCACCCTGCCGGTGCTGCTCGCAGGCCTGGGCGAGGGCTGGCGGGCCGACGAGCTGCGTCGCCCGTTGCGGCGCCTCGCGCAGCAAGACCGCGACGGCCAGTTGCGCTGCACGCTGGCGGCGTGGTTCGCGCACGACATGAAGGCGGCGCCGAGTGCCGGCGCGCTCCACGTGCACCGCAACACCCTCGAGTACCGCCTGCGCCGCATCGGCGAGATCACCGGGCTGGATCTCGCCCGTCTGAACGACTGCCTGCTGCTGTTCATCGGCCTCGAACTGGATGTCGCGGAAAACAGGGAAATTCCACAATAAACTGTCAATTAAAGTTTATTTTTTTGTGATATCCGACGATTGATTGTCGGCTCCCAGGGACTAAGCTCCTCTGCAGCGGGCATTCGACCCGCAGCGACCGGAGACCCTGCCCATGAAGAAGATCGTCATCGCCCCCGATTCCTACAAGGAGAGCCTGTCCGCGCTGGAGGTCGCGCAGGCGATCGCGGCCGGCTTCCGCCAGGTCTTCCCCGTCGCGGAGTACGTGCTGGTGCCGGTGGCCGACGGCGGCGAGGGCACGGTCGACGCCATGGTCGCCGCCACCGGTGGCCGCAAGGAGATCGTCACGGTGAGTGGTCCGCTTGGCGAGCCCGTCGAGGCCTTCTACGGCCTCACCGGCGACGGCGCGACCGCGGTGATCGAGATGGCGGCCGCCAGCGGCCTGGCGCTGGTGCCGCCGGACCGGCGCAACCCGCTCGTCACCAGCTCGCGCGGCACCGGCGAGCTGATCCGTGCCGCGCTCGACGCCGGTGCGCGCCGCTTCATTCTCGGCATCGGCGGCAGCGCCACCAACGACGGCGGCGCCGGCATGGTGCAGGCGCTCGGCGCCCGCCTGCTCGACGCGCAGGGCGGCGAGCTCGGCCCCGGCGGCGGTGCGCTCGCCGCCCTCGAGCGCATCGACGTCTCCGCGCTCGATCCGCGCCTGGCGCAATGCCGCATCGAGGTCGCCTGCGATGTGGACAACCCGCTCACCGGGCCACGCGGCGCCTCGGCGGTGTTCGGCCCGCAGAAGGGTGCGAGCGTCGAGATGGTGCAGGCGCTCGATGCCAATCTCGCCCGCTTCGCCCGCATCGTCGAGCGCGACCTCGGCGTCGCGGTCGAGGCGGTAGCGGGCGCCGGTGCGGCCGGCGGCATGGGCGCGGCGATGCTGGCCTTCTTCGGCGCCGCGCTGAAACCGGGCATCGAGATCGTCACCGCCGCCGTGGGGCTGGACGCCCACGTGCGCGACGCCGACCTGGTGATCACCGGCGAGGGCCGCATCGACTTCCAGACCGTGCATGGCAAGACCCCGATCGGCGTTGCCCGCGTCGCCAAGCGCCACGGCATTCCGGTGATCGGCATCGCCGGCTCGCTCGGCGCGGACGTCGGCGTGGTGCACGCGCACGGCATCGACGCGGTGTTCAGCGTGCTGGGCAAGCCCTGCACGCTGGACGAGGCCTTGCACGATGCCGCGGCCAACGTCGAACTGACCGCGCGCAACGTGGCGGCGGTGCTGCGCATCGGGCTGGCGCGACGCTGATCCGGTAGTCTCCACTCGAGGCCGGACGCAGGCCGGGGCGGTGCAGGCGGGCGAACGCCCTCATCCGTGTTGCTACGACTGCACGGTGCCACGGTGTGCGGGCATCATGCGGGTTCGCATGTGGCTCCCGAGAGCCGCCCGATCCTTCCAGCGCGTCCGTCGCGCGCCCCGCACGAAGGCCTGTATGGACATCATCTTCGGCATCATCCTGCCGGTCTTCGGCACGCTTGGCCTCGGCTACGTCGCGGCGCGCTCCGGCGTGTTCGACGAGGCGGCCAACCGCGGGCTGTCCGTGTTCGTGTTCAACTTCGCGCTGCCCTTGATGCTGTTCCGCGCGATCGCGCAGGCCGAGCTGCCCGACGCGATGCCCTGGGGCTATCTGCTGTCCTACTACATCGGCGCCTTCGGGGTGTATGCGCTGGCGATGCTGGGCGGGCGGGTGCTGTTCGGGCGCCGGCTCGGCGAGCAGGCGGTGCTCGGGCTGGGGGCGGGCTTCTCCAACACCGGGATGCTCGGCATTCCGCTGGTGATGACCGCTTACGGCCCGCCGGCGGCGCTGCCGCTGTTCGTGATGATCGCCTGCCACAGCCTGCTGATGCTGCCGCCCACCACCGCGCTGATCGAGGCCGCGCAGGGCGCGCGCGAGGGGCTGGGGCCGATGTTGCTCAAGCTCACGAAGAGCGTGCTCGGCACGCCGATCATCTGGGGCCTGTCCTGCGGGCTGGCGTTCGCGCTGCTCGGCATCGACATCCCCGGTCCGCTCGACGCCGTCGCGAAGGGCCTGGGCAGCGCGGCGACGCCGTGCGCGCTGTTCGCGCTCGGCGCCTCGCTGACGCGCTACAGCCTGGGCGGCAACCTGCGCGAGCCGGCGCTGCTGGTGGCGCTGAAGGCGGTGGTGCATCCGGCGATCGTGTGGCTGCTCGCCACCCAGGTGTTCGCCGTGCCGCCGCTGTGGGTGGCCACCGGCGTGCTGCTGGCGGCGCTGCCGGCGGGCATCACGCCCTATCTGTTCGCGCAGCGCTACGGCGCCTGCCAGTCCACCGTGGCCTCGGCGGTGTTCCTGTCGACCCTGGTGTCGGTGGGCACGCTGTCTGTGCTGCTCTTCGTGTTGCGGCCCTGATGTCCGTATTCCTCGAACTGCTCGACTTCTCCCTCGGGGTCACCGGGCCGATCTTCACGCTGCTCGGCCTCGGCGTGCTGCTGCGTCGGGTCGGGCTGATCACCGAGGGCTTCATCGCGGCGGGCTCGCGGCTGGTGTTCGTGGTCGGCCTGCCGACCATGCTCTTCGTCAACATCGCGCGCACGCGCCTGGAGGACTCGGCGAGCGCCGGCATGCTGGTGTATGGCCTGGCGGCGACGGTGGCGATCTGGCTGCTGATGGAGTGGGTGGCGAGCTTCGTCGTGCAGCCCGAGCGCGACCGCGGCGTGGTGGTGCAGGGCGCCTTCCGCTCCAATTTCGGCGTGGTCGGCCTGGCCTACTGCGGCAACGCCTACGGCGAGGCGGGGCTGGCGATGGCCTCGCTCTACGTCGGCGTGCTCACCATCCTGGTGAACATCCTCGGCGTGATCACGCTCAGCCGTTCGCGGCACAGCAGCCAGGGCCCGGGCAAGGTCCTGCGCGGCATCGCCACCAATCCGCTGATCCTCGGCATCCTGCTCGCGCTGCCGGTGTCGGCCTTCGCCCTCCCGCTGCCGGCGGTGGCGATGAAGTCGGCCGCCTACATCGCCGACATGACGCTGCCGCTCGCGCTGCTGTGCACCGGCGCGACGCTGGATTTCCGCAGCCTGCGCAGCGAAGCCGGCAACACCGCGCTGGCCACCTTCGGCAAGCTGGTGGCGATGCCGCTCGTGTTCACGCTCGGCGCATGGGCGGCGGGATTCCGCGCCATGGAACTCGGCGTGCTGATGCTGATGGCGTCCTCGCCTTCGGCGGCGGCGAGCTATTCGATGGTGCGGGCGATGGGCGGCAACGCCACGCTGGCCGCCAACATCATCGCGCTGACCACGCTCGGCTCGCTCTTCACCACCAGCGTCGGCGTCTCGCTCCTGCGTGGTGTCGGGCTGATGTGATCCTGCTTGCCCGGCACTTCTGCCGAGCGGTTTCACTGAAAGGCATTCGAAAGCCCTCCTCCGTATCGTCCGCCTCACCCTGCGAGGCGGCACGTGTCCGCCGCGCAGCGAACATATTCCGATATGGAGGAGATCGCCATGCTGCTCAAGAAGACCCTGTTCGCCGCCGCCACCGCGGTGCTTGCCACGCTCGCCGCCGGTGTCGTCCACGCCGCCCCCGAGAAGCCCGAATGCATCGCGCCCGCCAAGCCCGGCGGCGGCTTCGACCTCACCTGCAAGCTCGTGCAGAGCGCGCTGCAGAACGGCTACCTCGAGGCGCCGATGCGCGTCACCTACATGCCCGGCGGCATCGGCGCGGTGGCCTACAACACCGTGATCGCCAACCGCCCGGCCGAGGCCGGCACGGTGGTGGCCTTCTCCGGCGGCTCCTTCCTGAACCTGGCGATCGGCAAGTTCGGCAAGTACACCGAGGATGACGTGAAGTGGGTCGCCGCGGTGGGTGCCGACTACGGCGCGATCATCGTGCGCGCGGACTCGCCCTTCCAGAGCCTCAAGGACCTGATCGAGGCCACCCGCGCCAACCCGGGCAAGGTGGTGTACGGCGCGGGCGGTTCGGTCGGCAGCCAGGACTGGATGAAGTCGGCCCTGGTGGCGCGCGAGGCGGGCGTGGATCCCAAGTCGATGCGCTACGTCGCCTTCGAGGGCGGTGGCGAGGCGATGACCGCGCTGATGGGCGGCCATGTGCAGGTTTACTCGGGCGACGCCTCCGAGGTGGCGGCGCACCTGAAGGGCGGCCGCGTGCGCGTGCTCGCGGTGCTCGCTCCCGAGCGCCTGCCGGGCGAGCTGGCGGCGATCCCGACCGCGATCGAGCAGGGCTACAAGGTCGACTGGACCATCGCCCGCGGCTACTACGTCGGTCCCAAGGTCGCCGATGCGGACTACGCCTGGTGGGTGGCGACCTTCGACAAGATGCTGGCCTCGCCGGAGTTCGACAAGCTGCGCGCCGAGCGCGGCCTGTTCCCCTTCGCCCGCACCGGCGCGGCGGCGACCGAGTACGTGAAGCAGGAAGTGCAGCGCTTCAGGAAGCTCGCCGTCGAGCTCGGCCTCACCGCGCAGTAATCCTCCTCCGCAAACCCTGCCCGCCTGCTGCGACGCCCGAGGGGGCACCGCAGCAGGCGGCACACGGGAGTTCGACCATGAGTGAAAGAATCTTCGGCGGCGTGCTGCTGCTGGTGAGCCTGGCCGGCATCTGGATCGGCTGGGACCTGCAGGCGCCGATGTCCTACGAGCCGGTGGGGCCGCGCGCCTTCCCGCTGCTGGTGCTGTTCCTGCTCGGCCTGTGCGCGATCGCGCTGATGCTGGAGAAGACGAGCGAGACGGTGTGGGCACCGCCCCCGGTGCTCAAGCGCATCGGCCTGCTGTTCCTGATCGTGCTCGCCTATGCCCTGCTCTTCGACAAGCTCGGCTTCACGATCGCGACCGCGCTGATGACCGTCCCGGTGGCGCGCTTCTTCGGCGGCAGCTGGAAACAGGGCGTCGTCGGCGGCATCGGTCTGGGCGTGGGCATGTTCTTCTTCTTCGACCGTCTGCTCGACGTCGCATTGCCCACCGGGCTGTGGCTGAACGGCATCCTGGGGTAAACCATGGAAACCTTGTCGCTTCTGATGGACGGCTTCGCCGTCGCCGGCACGCCGGAAAACCTGATGATCGCGCTGATCGGCTGCTTCATCGGCACCGTGGTCGGCCTGCTGCCCGGCCTGGGGCCGATCAACGGCGTCGCCATCCTGCTGCCGATCGCGTTCGCGATGAAGCTGCCGCCCGAGTCCGCGCTGATCCTGCTGTGCGCGGTGTATGCGGGTTGCGAGTATGGCGGCCGGATCTCCGCCATCCTGATCAACGTGCCCGGCGACGCCGGCGCGGTGATGACCACGCTCGACGGCTACCCGATGGCGAAGAAGGGCCTCGCCGGCCCCGCGCTGTCGATGTCGGCGCTCGCTTCCTTCACCGGCGCGCTGCTCGCCACCATCGGCATCGTAGCCTTCGCGCCGCTGCTCGCCGAGTGGGCGATCGCCTTCGGCCCGGCGGAGTACTTCGCGCTGATGGTGCTGGCGCTGTCCTGCCTCGGCGGCCTGGTCGGCGACTCGCTGCCCAAGGCGATGACCGCCTGCCTGATCGGCCTGCTGCTGTCGACCGTGGGCATCGACGCCAACAGCGGCGTCTATCGCTACACCTTCGACATGCTGCACCTGCAGGACGGCATCCCCTTCATCGTCATCGTGATCGGCCTGTTCGCGGTCAGCGAGCTGATGCTGATGCTGCAGAACGAGCACACCGCGAGCGAGCCGATCACCATCACCGGCCGCATCCTGTTCAACATGAAGGAGCTGATGCTGGCGAAGTGGACGATGCTGCGCTCGGCCTTCTCCGGCTTCTTCATCGGCGTGCTGCCGGGTGCCGGCGCCACCATCGCCTCGGCGATGTGCTACGCGATGGAGCGCCGCATGGCGGGCAAGGACCACCAGTTCGGCAACGGTGACATCCGCGGCGTGGCCGCGCCGGAGGCGGCCAACAACGCCTCGGCCAACGGCTCGCTGGTGCCGATGCTGACCCTGGGCGTGCCGGGCTCGGGCACCACCGCGGTGATGATCGGCGCGCTCACGCTGTACAACATCACGCCGGGGCCCACCCTGTTCCAGGACCAGCCGGTGATCGTGTGGGGCCTCATCGCCTCGCTCTTCATCGCCAACGTGATGCTGCTGGTGCTCAACATCCCGCTGATCCGCGTGTTCGTGAAGTTCCTCTCGATCCCCAACTGGCTGCTGGTGCCGGGCGTGGCGGCGATCTCGCTGGTGGGCGTGTATGCGGTGCATGGCACGACCTTCGACCTCATCCTCGGCACCCTGATCGGTGGCGTCGGCTACCTGCTGCGGGTGATGAATTTCCCGATCGCGCCCTTCATCCTCGGCTTCGTGCTCGGCGACATGATGGAGCAGAACCTGCGCCGCGCCCTGTCGATCAGCGATGGCGACGTCGGCGTGCTGTTCGCCAGCCCGATCTCGATCGGCCTGTGGGTGGCGGCGGCGGCGATGCTGCTCGGCCCGCGCCTGATGCGCATGATGGAGCAGCGCAAGGCGGTGACCGCCTGAGCGCGAAGATCACCTTCCGGGATTCCGGGATTCATCCTCCGATGACCGGAATCCGCGAGCGCGGCGGGCCCCTCCCGGCCCGCCGCCTTTCGAAGAGCGCCCCAAGGGCGCTCTTTTTTTGTGCCGGAGGGTGCGCGCTCAGTGCTCCGCCTGCGGGCCGGACACGGGGTCGATCACCCGCGGCCGGCCGCCCTGGTCGAGGGCGACGAAGACGAAGCTCGCGTCGGTGACCTTGACCTGTTCCTCGCCGTCGCGCGAGCGGCGCCAGGCCTCGACCTGGATGGTCATCGAGCTGCGTCCGACGCGCACGATGTCGGCGTACAGGCTGACCTCGTCGCCGATATACACCGGGCGCAGGAAGGTGATGCGGTCCACCGAGACCGTCGCGCAGCGGCTGCGGGCGCGGCGGGCGGCGACGTTGCCGGCGGCGAGGTCCATCTGGGCCATCAGCCAGCCGCCGAAGATGTCGCCGGCGGGGTTGGCGTCGGCCGGCATGGCGATGGTGCGGATGGCGGGTTCGCCGCGGGGTTGGGAGGGGGTCTCATGCGGGTTCATGGCAGGGCTCGCTGATTGGGAAAGGGAATGGAGACAGGAAGCGGAGACAGGAAACGGAGACAGCCGCAGCGCAAGGCGGCTGCGGTCGAGGTCGCCGTGCACCGTAGCGCAGAAGGCCGCGCGTCGACGCAAAAGGCAGGTGCAGCGGAAGATTTCCGCGTGCACCTGCCCTGCGTGAAAGCGTCGCCCTGGCGGATGGATCAGAAGCGGTGGCGCATGCCCGCCATCATCACCTGGTGCTTGTCGCCGGCGGCCGGCGTCAGGTTGCCGATCGCGTAGTTGGCGCCGACCTCGTTGTCGAGCTGCGAGTAGCCGGCGTACAGCGTGGTGCGCTTGGACAGCGCGTGCAGGTAGTAGGCCGACCAGCCGCTGGCGTCCTCGCTCGCGGCGCCGTCGGATTCGTCGCGGTCGGCGTAGCTGATCGCCACCGTGTTCGCCGGATCGAGGCGGATCTCCGCGCTGAGGTCCCAGCTGCGCGCCTTGCCGTTGCCCACGCTGCCGCGCTCCTTGTCCTGCGACCAGGCGAAATAGGGCTTCACGATGCCGAAGTCGTAGGACAGGGCGAAGCCGTCGGTGCGCACCTTGCCGCCGCTGGCGTCGCGCTGCACGGTCTGCGTGACCAGGGAGCCGGCGAGCGCGCCGTTGGCGTAGAGCATCGCGATGCCATGGCCGTCGCCCTCCTGGCGCGCGGTCGAGTCGGTTCCGCTCTCCTTGCCGAACCAGTAGCCGCCCTCGAGCTCGAAGCCGGCGAGTTTCGCCGAGCGGACCTTGATCATGTTGTCGAAGCGCGTCTCGTAGGCGGGCTTGACCGCGCCCGCCTTGCGGATCAGCAGGCCGGCGCTGCGGTCGGCGTTGCCCGTGGCGTCGAAGGGATCGAGCGCGTCGAAGGCCGGGGAATACTGGCGGCCCAGGGTCACGCGGCCGAGGCCGTTTTCCAGGCCGACGAAGGATTGGCGGCCGAACAGCCGCCCGCCTTGCTCGGCCACGCCGGTCGAGGGGTCGAAGCCGCTCTCGAGCACGAACAGGGCCTTGTTGCCGTTGCCGAGATCCTCCGTGCCGCGGAAGCCGAGCCGCGAGCCGTTGAGCTCGCCGTGGCCGATGCCCTCGTAGCGCTGCGAGCCGGATTTCTCGTAGCCGAGGTTGAGGTCGATCAGGCCGTAGAGGGTGACGTTCGATTGGGCCAGCGCGAGCGATGGCAGGGCGAGGGCGGCGGCCACCAGGGCCGGCGCGGAAAGGCGTTGCATGGGAGTCTCCTCGATCGTTCGGATGTGCGCGCCGGATGGATCGGGCGCGTGGCGCGCATTGCAGCGCCGACGCCTTTCGATCGGCTTTCAGCGCGATCCGGAGACGAGGAGAAGAGCGACGTTCAGGCGCTTGGCGTGCTGCCGAGCGGAAGTTCGACCTCCACGCACAGCCCGCGGCCGCCGGCACCGTCGCGCAGCGTCACCCGTCCGCCGTGGGCGAGCGCGATCTCGCGCACGATCGCCAGCCCCAGCCCGCTGCCTTCGCTGTCGCCCTGGCCGAGGATGCGGTAGAAGCGCTGGAACACGCGCTCGCGCTCGGCGGTGGGGATGCCGGGTCCCTGGTCGCAGACGCTCACCACCGCGTCCTCGCCGAAGGCGGCGACGGCGACGGTCACCGCCGAGCCGGGCGGGCTGTAGCGGATGGCATTGTCGATCAGGTTGGAGACCATCTCGCGCAGCATCGGGGCGTTGCCCTGCATCGTCAGGGCGTGTCCGATGCCCTCGTAGGCGAGGTCGATGTCGCGCTTCAGCGCGAGCGGGGCGAGTTCCATCGCCACCTCCTTCACCAGGCCGGCGAGGTCGAGCGCGGCGCGTTCGCCGATCAGGCCGTTGACCGCTTCGGCGCGCGACAGGGTCAGCATCTGGTTGGCCAGCCGGCGCGCCGCGCGGGTGCTGCGCAGCAGGCTGGCGAAGGTCGCCAGCATCTCCTCGGGGTCGGTCTGACGCAGCCCGTATTCGGCCTGCGTGGTGAGCACCGCGAGCGGGGTGCGGATCTGGTGGGCGGCGTCGGCGAGGAAGCGCCGGCGCGCGGCGAGCATTGCCGAAAGGCGTTCCATGTGGTGGTTGATCGCGTCGATCAGCGGCGCGATCTCGCTCGGCACGCGTTCCATGCGCACCGGGGTGAGATCCTCCTCGTCGCGCGCGCGCATGTGGTCGCGCACGCGCAGCAGGGGGCGGAAGGCGGTGCCGAGCGCGGCCAGCACCAGGATCGCCCCCACCGCGACCAGCAGCGACTGGCGCTGCAGGCTGGCGACGAACAGGTCGCGTGCCAGCGCCCGGCGTGCACCGGTGGTCTCGGCGAACACGATCAGCACCGCGTCGCCGCCGCGCAGCGCGGGGTCGTAGAGACGCTTGCGCATCGCCGCCAGGCGCACCGTCTCGCCGGCATAGGGCAGGTCGAAGATGCGCACGCCGCCGTCGTCTGCCGGCAGCTCCGGTGGGCGCAGGTCGGCATAACCGGTGACCAGCCCGCCGGCAGGGTCGAACACGGCATGGAAGATGCGCTCGGCGGCATCGGCCTCGAAGCCTTCGAAGGCGGCGTAGGGGATGTCCACCTGGATCTGGCCGCCGAGCGAGTGGGTGCGTTCGCCAATCGCGCGCACCGAGGCGGTGAGCGTGCGGTCGTAGGCCTGGTTCACCGCGTCGAGCGCGCTGCGATGGGTGAAGAAGGCGTTGATCAGCAGCAGCACGGCCAGGGGCGGCAGCAGCCAGACGAGCACGCGCTGACGCAGGCTGCCGCCGTGTCCGGGCGCAGCTACCGCCCTGGCAGCCGCGCCGTGCTCGCGATCGTCCGTGCCCGGGTTTGCCGGTCTGGACCCGGAGGTGCCGTCCATGTCAGGCTGCCGGCTTCTCGGCGAGCAGGTAGCCGAGCCCGCGCAGCGTGTTGATCGCCACGCCCGCGCCTTCGAGCTTCTTGCGCAGGCGCGAGACGTAGATCTCGATCGCCTCCACGCGTGCGTCGGCATCGAACTCGAACACCTTCTCGAACAGGGCCTCGCGGGCGACCGGGCGACCGACCCGTGCGAGCAGCGCTTCCAGCACGGCCAGCTCGCGCGGAGTCAGTGCCAGCGCCTGTCCGTCCACCGCCGCCATGCGGGTGGTGGTGTCGAACTCGAGCCGGCCCAGGCGCACCAGCGGCACCTGGTTGCCGGCGCGGCGCAGCAGCGCCTTGATGCGTGCCTCGAGTTCGGCGAGCTCGAAGGGTTTGGGCAGATAATCGTCGGCGCCGAGGTTGAGCCCGTGCACCCGCTCCTCGGTGCTGCCGCGCGCGGTGAGCACCAGCACCGGTGTGGGAGCAGGCTTGTCGGGGCCGCTCTCGCGGTTGCGCAGGCGGCGCAGCACTTCGAGGCCGTCCAGCCCCGGCAGGGACAGGTCGAGGATCACCAGGTCGTAGCGTTCCGTGCGCAAGGACTGATCGGCATGGTCGCCACGATTGAGCACATCCAGCACGAAACCGGCATGCCGAAGCGAGCGCGCCACCCATTCGGCGAGTTCGGCGTGGTCCTCGACCAGCAACAGGCGCATCGGTGTTCCCGCTGAAAGTGAATCGAAAGGCGTGTGCGGGATTATCGGCGCAAAGCCGGGGTGCGTCCAAGGCGGCACATGCCGGGCATTCCCCGCATGGCGGTGCGGGCGCGGGGGCACGCGGAGCACGAGGAGGAGGGGTGATGAGGATCAGGGGTGGGAGGGCCGCGCTGAAGACGGTGCTGGCGGTCGTGGCGGCGGTGGCGATCGCCCCGGCGCGGGCCGAGCCGATCGCCGATCGCTTCGATCAGGCACGCCTGGAGGGCGTGGTGGTCGTCTATGCGGCGACCGACCTCGCGGTGGTCAAGCCGGTCATCGACGACTTCGAGGCCCTCCATCCCGGCGTTCGGGTGCAGTACCACGACATGCACTCGGCCGAACTCCATGCGCGCGTGGTCGACGAGGCCCGGCGCGGGCTGGCCGGTGCCGACGTGGTGTGGAGCTCGGCGATGGACCTGCAGGTGAAGCTGGTCAACGACGGCCACGCCCAGCCGCACCGCTCCGCCGAGACCGCGGCGCTGCCGCGCTGGGCGGTGTGGAAGGACGAGGCCTTCGGCACCACCTACGAGCCGGCGGTGATCGTCTACAACAAGCATCTGCTCGGCACGACCGAGGTGCCCGACAGCCATGCGGAGCTGATCCGCCTGCTCGATCGCGACCCGGCGCCGTTGCGCGGGCGCATCGCCACCTACGACCCCGAGCGCTCCGGCCTCGGCCTGCTGCTGCACACGCAGGACGCGCAGGCCAACCCGATCGTGTTCTGGCAGCTCGCGCGCGGCATGGGCCGGCAGGGCCTGGAGCAGCACGCGGCGAGCAGCGAGATGCTCGACCGCGTCGCCGCGGGCAAGCTGGTGCTCGCCTACAACGTGCTGGGCTCGTACGCGCACCGGCGGGCGCGCAGCGATCCGGCGCTCGGGGTGGCGCTGCCGCGGGACTACACGCTGGTGCTGAGCCGGGTCGCCTTCATCGTGCGTGGCGCGCGTCATCCGGCGGCGGCGCGCCTGTGGCTCGATCATCTGCTGTCGACCCGAGGCCAGGCCCTGCTCGCCGCCAACCTCGGCCTGCTGCCGGTGCGCACCGACGCCGGCACCGCGGGCGCGGACAGCGCTGCCGCGCTGCTCCACCACAACCTGCAGCATGCCTTCCGCCCGATCCGCATCGGCTCCGGGCTGCTCGCCTACCAGGACCAGGCCAAGAAGCAGGCCTTCCTGCGCCAGTGGGATGCGGCGACGCGGCCGGCTTCCGAGTGAGGCCCGCCCGGCCGACCGGATCCCCGGCCCTCTCCCCCACCGCCGCGCAGCGTGGTCCCGGATCGCGGTGCGTCCCCAGCGGCCCTTTCTCCGTTTCGTCCCGATCTCTCGCCGATCTCCTGCCGATGTCCGCCCTCTCCACGCTCCGTCTCGCCGCCTGGCGCCAGATCCTTCCCACGCTCGCGCTCGCCACGCTCGCCGGCTGGCTGGCCGAACGCCTGCACCTGCCGCTGCCGTGGATGATCGGCCCGCTGTTCGCCGTGGCCGGCGCACGCATGGCCGACCGGGACCTGCGCCCGCTCCCCGGTGGACGGCAGACGGGACAATGGGCGATCGGCGCCGCGCTCGGGCTGTACTTCAGTCCGGAGGTGGTGGCGCAACTGAGCCTGCATGCGCCGCTGGTGATCGCGGCCGCGCTGGGCTCGCTGGTGCTCGGCATGGCCTACGCCTTCATTCTGCTGCGGCTGGGGGGCGTGGATGCGCCGACCGCGTTCTTCGCCGCCCTGCCGGGCGGGGCCTCGGAGATGGCCAACCTCGCCGATCGCCACGGCGGTGCGGTGGACCGCATCGCCGCGGCGCACGCCATCCGGGTCATGATGGTGGTGTCGGTGCTGCCCTTCGCGCTCACCTTCGCCGGGGTGCAGGGCAGCGACGTCTACGTGCCCCTGGCGCGGGATGTGGACGCGCAGCACTTCCCGCTGCTGGTGGGCGCGAGCCTGCTCGGGGTGGGGGCGTTCAAGCTGCTGCGCATCGCCAATGCGTGGGTGCTCGGGCCGCTGCTCGGCGTGGCGCTGGCGACGCTGGCCGGCGTGCCGCTGTCGGCGCTGCCGCCCTGGGTCGTCAATGGCGGTCAGCTGCTGATCGGCTGTGCCCTCGGCTGTCGCTTCTCGCGTGCCTTCTTCCGCGCCGCGCCACGCTTCATGAGCGTCGCGGCGCTCACCGGGGCGATGTCGATCGTGCTTGCGTTCGCCCTCGCGACCCTGCTCGGCCTGGTCGCGGAGGTGCCGCTGTCGACGCTGGCGCTGGCGACCGCTCCCGGCGGAGTGTCGGAGATGTGCATCACCGCCAAGGTGCTGCAGCTGGGCGTACCCCTGGTCACCGTGTGCCATGTGTTGCGCGTGGTGGTGTTGACCGTGGGTGCGCAGTGGAGCTTCGGCATCTTCCGCCGCCTGGTGGCCGTCTGAGCGGCGCCGGTACGCCCGCGCGGGCGTACCGGCGCGGGATCAGGCGCCGTCCGCCAGCGTCGGGTAATCGGTGTATCCCTTCGGCCCGGGGGTGTAGAAGGTCGCCGGATCGGGCGCGTTGAGCGCGGCCTTGCGGCGGATGCGTTCGGGCAGGTCGGGGTTGGCGAGGAAGGCGGTGCCGAAGGCGACCGCGTCGAGCTTGCCGGCGGCGATCGCGGCGTTCGCTTCGTCCGCCGAGTAGCCCATGTTGCCGATCAGCACGCCACGGTAGGCGGCGCGCACCGGTGTCACCACGTCGCCGTGCTGCTGGCCGAAGAAATCGCCGCGCATCAGGTGCAGGTAAGCGAGCCGCCAGTCGTTCAGGCAGCCGGCGAGCCAGCTTGCCAACCCGATCGGGTCGCTGTCGATCATGTCGTTGTAGCTGTTGAGCGGCGACAGGCGCACGCCGACGCGGCCGCCGCCCCACACCTTGCACACCGCGTCGAGCACCTCGAAGAGCAGGCGGGCGCGGTTCTCGCGCGGTCCGCCGTAGGGACCGCCGCGCTGGTTGCTGCCGTCGCGCAGGAACTCGTCGAGCAGGTAGCCGTTGGCGCCGTGCACTTCCACGCCGTCGAAGCCGGCGGCACGGGCGTTCTCGGCGGCGCGCGCGAAGCCGGCGACGATGTCCGGCAGCTCGTCGTCGCGCAGTTCGCGCGGCACGACGTAGGGCTGCTTGCCCTGGGGCGTGTGCACCTCGTCGCCGGTGATCGCGAGCGCGCTGGGCGCAACCGGCTGGCGGCCGTCGTTGAGCAGCGGGTGGCAGGCGCGGCCGCCGTGCCAGATCTGCAATACGATGCGCCCGCCGGCGGCATGCACCGCGTCGGTGACCTTCTTCCAGCCTGCGACCTGGGCCTCGGAGTGGATGCCGGGCTCGTGCCAGAAGGCGGAGTTGCCCTCCATCGCCATCGTCGCCTCGGCGATCAGCAGGCCGGCGCTGGCGCGCTGGGCGTAGTGGGTGGCCATCAGCGCGCCGGGCACGTGGCCGTCCTCGGCGCGGCAGCGCGTGAGCGGGGCCATCAGGACGCGGTTGGGCAGGGCGAGATCGCCCGCCTGCAGCGGGGTGAAGAGATCGGTCATGGGGTCTTGTCCTCGGGGTCGATCGGATCGAAAAGTCGGGCGAAGGCTGCGCGCGCCGCCGTCTCGGCGAGGTCGGCGAGACGCACGGCCTGCGCCTTGCGCTCGGCGGGCGCTTCGTCCAGCACGGAGCGCGCGAGCGCGCGGAGGTTCCCCGACGCAGCCAGGTGATGGCGTCGTGGCGGGTGCCAGGTGTCGAGCCAGGCGCGCAGCTTCGCGGCCTGCGGTGCCCCGCCTGGAAGGAGGCCGATCGCGGGACGCGCGAAGGCGTCGGCGACGATGCGTGCGTGCAGGCTGCTCGCGCAGCATAGCGCGGCGTTGGCGATCAACGCGCACAGATCCATGACGTGGGGGGAGGCGGCGATGACGGCCGCCTCCGGATCGGGCAGGCGGCGGCGCAGGCGCTGCAGTACGTCGGGGTCGTCGTGCCAGGGCGCACGCCCGGCGCAGAACAGCACGATGCCCAGGTCGCGCTCGCGCTGGATCGCCGCAAGCTCGCCCGCGAGCGTGGCGAGGGTGGCGTCGTCGCCGAACTCTGCCGCGAGCTGCACCGCCACGTAGCCTCGCGCGAAGCGTGCCCGCAGCGCCGCGACCTCGCCCGTCGCGGCGTGGTGCGCCACCTCGGCGCCGAGCAGGCGTTCGACCAGCACCGCGGGGTCGGGGACCAGCGCCGCGTCGAGGCCCGCGGCGGCGAGGGCGTCGCGGGTGCAGCGGTCGCGCACCTGCACCCCTGCGGCCGCGCGCAGCTCGGCAAGCGCCTCGGCACGCAGCGCCGCGGGCAGGGCCGCGAAGCCGACCCCGCCGATGCCGGTGTGCACGCTGCGCGTGCCGGGCGGCAGCGCGGCATGCGCAGCGAGGTAGGGCAGACCACGCGGAACCCCGAGCGCGTGCCGTGCCCAGGCCGCGCGCGCGGCGGGGTCGTGGTCGTATAGCGCGATCGCGCGTGCGGCGCCGGCGTTGTCGAGCAGCATCACTGCCGCCTCCCAGGCGCTGCAGTCGAGGATCTCGCCACCCACCTGCAGCAGCCCCGGCGGGGGCGTGTCGCGACGGGGCGGCTTCCATTCCGCGGCGAGTTCGGCGAGCGCTTCCACGCGGGCACCGCCGTCCGCACGCAGATCGCGCACGGCGAGGCCGGCGAAGCGCAGCTCCCGTCCGGGCAGGAGGCGCGCGGCCAGTTCCGCTGCGATGCGGCCGAGCAGCAGGTCGCCGAGGTTGTGGCGGTCGAAGGCACCGAACAGGATCAGCGGCGAGGGCTGCCCGACCCGGGGCGTGGCGCCGGCCGCCGCCTGCGCGGGCGAGAGGGGGCGGAGGGATGTCGCGGTGCGCGCGCCGGGCCCGTTCATCGCCCCCCCTGCCTCAATCCGCGCCGGTGCGCAGGCGGTCGAGGCGCAGGCGCTGGCGCTCGTCGAAGAGCCGGCGCGCGCCCAGGCTCACCGCCACCACGGTACCGAAGCCGGTGCCACCGGCGATCAGGAACATCACCAGGATCTGGTATTTCACCGCCTCCACCGGCGCGGTGCCGGCGAGGATCTGGCCGGTCATCATGCCGGGCAGGCTGACGATGCCGGCGGCGGCCATGGCGTTGATGATCGGGATCATGCCGACGCGGATCGCCTCGCGCCGGGTGTCGGCGATGGTCTCGTTCCAGTTCTGGCCGAGGGCGAGCCGGGTCTCGAGCACCATGCGCCGCGCGCTCGCCTCCTGGGTCAGGCGGTCCAGCCCGAGGGCGATGCCGTTCATGGTGTTGCCGAGCACCATGCCGAGCAGCGGGATCGCGTACTGGGGCGCATACCACGGCGTGTTGCCGATCACCACCAGCAGCGCCAGCACGCTGACGGTGAAGGAGGACACGAACATCGACAGCGTGCCCAGGCCGAAGCCCCACCACCCGACGAAGCGGCGCTTCTGCCGCGCCATCACCTCGCGCCCGGCGGCGGTGATCATCACCGCGGCCATCGCCGCCACCCACAGGAAGTGCGCGTTGTCGAACAGCAGCTTCAGCACCAGACCGATCAGCAGCAACTGGATCGTGGTGCGCGCGGCCGCCACCACCAGGCGCTGCTCGATGCCCAGGCCCAGGCGCAGCGACAGCCCGGCCAGCGCCAGGATCAGCAGCGCGGCGAGCGCAAGGTCGAGGACCGAGAGCTCCATCACCATGCCGCGCCCTCGGTGTCGGGGGGCCTGTCCGCGCCTGCAGCCTTTCCTTTGTCCGCGGCCGCCTTCCCGCCTTCCTCTTCCTCCACCAGCTTGCCGTCCTCGAGCAGGAAGCGGCGCCGCGCCACCCGTGCGGCCTGGCGCGGGTCGTGGCTGACCCACAGCAGCGCGGCGGCGTGCTCGCGCCGGTAGTCGTCGAGCACGGCCTCGACGCGCGCGGTGCTGTCCTCGTCGAGGTTGCCGGTGGGTTCGTCGAGCAGCAGCACCGCCGGCCCCTGCATCAGCGTGCGCAGCAGCGCCAGGCGCTGGCGCTCGCCCGTGGAGCAGCGCGCCACCTGCCAGTCGAGCGCCCCGGCGGGCAGGCCCACGCGGTCCAGCCAGGTGGGCGTGCAGCCGGCGGGAAAGTGCTCGCCGACCGTATCGGCCCACCACTGGCCCTCGGCCATCACCAGCGCCACCCGGCGCCGCCAGGCCGGGCCCGGCATGGACGAGCACGCGCGCCCATCCAGCAGGGCCTCGCCCGCGTGCGGGTCGAGATCGGCGATCGCGCGCAGCAGCAGGGACTTGCCGCTGCCCGAGGCGCCGCGGATGCAGACACATTCGCCGGCGGCGACGTCGAGATCGACCGGGCCGATGTGGCGGGTGCGGAGCTGGTGCAGGGCGAGGGCGGGCATGGACGGATGTTCGCGTGTCCGGGCGGGGTTTTCAATGCGGGTGGCTCGCCGCGCTCGGCAAGCGCGCTCCGATTGGGCGAGAATGTGTAAGCAATCCATGCACATCTTCGCCTGCATGGAATCTTTTTTCCGCCAGGGGCTCACACCCCCGCATGCGGCGCGGACGGTCCGCGCCGCCCGACAGGACCGACTCATGTACAGGGATCCCCGATTCTCCGGCATCTTCCAGACCCTCGGCGGGCCGGCCGCCAAGCCGCCCACGCTGCTGCAGAAGGTGGTGGGCGCGGTGGTCATGGCGGGCGTCTTCATGCTCGCGCTGACCTTCTCGGTCGCCTTCTTCGCGGTGCTGCTGACCGCCGGCGTGGCGATCTGGGGCTGGGTGTGGTGGAAGACGCGTGCCCTGCGCAAGGCGATGCGGGCGCAGATGGACGCGCAGGCGGCCGCAGGCGGTGCTCGTGCGGGCGGCTACGGTCCCGCCGCTGGCAATCGCGGGCTGATCATCGAGGGCGAGGTGATCCGCGAGGTGGAGATCGAGGAGGATCCGCGCAGGGACGGCCCCGGCGGCCGCACCCCGTCGTGACGCCAGTCGCCCCACGCCCGGCGCAGCCGCGTTCCCATCTATCCTTGTTGACCCGGTGAACCGGCGGGCGGAGTCACCGCCGTTTGCTGCAGCAAGGCCTCGCGGCCGTCGGCGATGCTGCGGATGTGCACATCCATCTGGTTGAAGG
Organism: Thauera aminoaromatica; assembly: GCF_000021765.1. NCBI lineage: Bacteria > Pseudomonadati > Pseudomonadota > Betaproteobacteria > Rhodocyclales > Zoogloeaceae > Thauera > Thauera aminoaromatica. The sequence goes on from NC_011662.2 coordinate 193,100, forward strand.
CGATCTCGATTCCCGCTTCACGGAAGCGGCGGTCGATCTCGCGGTTGATCTCGTCGATCGCGGCGTTGCGGTCGCCGAGTTCGCGCACGTGCACCCGGAGCTCGTGGTCGAGCGTGCTGGGGCCGAAGTTGAGGAAGAACACCAGCGGTTCCGGATCCTTCAGCACGCGCGCGTTTTCGGCCGCGATCGCGAGCAGCAGGCGCCGCGTCGTCTCCAGGTCGGCGCCGTAGGCCACGCCGAGCTTGATCGTCACCCGCGTCACCGTGTCGGTCAGCGACCAGTTGGTGAGCTGGCCGGTGATGAAGGCCTTGTTGGGCACGATCATCTCCTTGCGGTCGAAGTCGGTGATCGTGGTGGCGCGGATCTGGATGCGGCTCACCGTCCCCGAGACGTTGCCGATCGTCACCACGTCGCCGATGCGCAGCGGGCGCTCGAACAGGATGATCAGACCGGAGACGAAGTTGGCGAAGATCTCCTGCAGGCCGAAGCCCAGGCCCACCGACAGCGCCGCCACCAGCCACTGCAGCTTGTCCCAGCTCACCCCCAGGGTGCCCAGCGTGGAAGCGATGCCGACGCCGACGATGACGTAGGAGAGCAGCGTGGTGATCGCATACGCGCTGCCCTGGGCGAGCTGGAGCCGCGACAGCACCAGCACCTCGAGCAGGCCCGGCAGGTTGGTGGCGAGCATGAAGGCGATCGCCGCGATCGCCAGCGCGCCGAGCAGGTCGGCGAGACTGATCGGCACCACGCCGGCGGTCTCGCCACTGCCGCTGGCGTACTCGTACAGGGTGATGTTGTCGAGGTAGGACACCACCGTCAGCAGGTCGGCCCACACCCAGTAAAGCGCCACCGCGAGGCCGGACAGCAGGGCCAGGTGGAGCAGGCGCAGCGACTGCTGGTTGATGCGGGCGATGTCGAGCATCGGCGCCTCGGCCACCGCAGCCGGCTCGCTGTCGGCGCCGGCGCGGCCCTCGCGCTCGGCGGCCTCGCGGCGCGCGACCGCGCGCTGATGGTCGATGCGGTGCGCGGCGACGCCGAGCGCGCGCACCAGCAGGCCTTCGGCGAGTCGCCACAGGATCAGCACGTACAGGGTGTCCACCAGGCGGCCGGTGAGCTTGAGCGCGGTGTAGTAGTAGCCCATCACCAGCGCGCCGATCAGCGCGAGCGGCATGAGGCCGAGCGCCAGCCCCACGAACACGCGCAACGGGGAGGGGCGGTCTTCCAGGCGCGTGTGCAGCAGGCCGCGCACCAGCAGCCAGGCCATGGTGGCGTAGCCGACGAGCAGGATCAGGATGCCCAGCACGTCGATGCCCAGGCTCTCGGGCTGGCGCTCCGCGATCGCCACCACCGCGACCACCGCCACCACCACCAGACCGAGCTTGTTCAGGTTGCGGTGCAGTGCGCGCACGCGCTCGACGGGCCACTGGAAGTGGCGTTCGGCCACCCCGCCCGGCGTGAGTAGGCGATGGGCGGTGCGGAACACCAGCCAGGCCTGTGCCATGTCCATCAGCGCCGCGCCCAGGGCCGCGTTCTGGCCGCGCGCGTCCATCTGCAGGGCGATGCCGCCGAGCGCCAGCAGCAGGCTTACCGGCAAGGTCAGCAGCATGTTGAGCAGGATCGCGCGCGGGGTGTGGAGCTGGCTGTCGCGGCGCACGTAGCCGATGTCCGCATGCAGGCTGTCGAGCTGCGCGCGCAGCCAGCGCCGGCGCGCGAACAGGCCGACGCTCAACAGCAACACCGGCAGGAACAGGAAGGGCCGCGCCTGCAGGCCCGCCCACAGCTCGCCGACGGCCGAGCCCCACGGGATCGCGGCGAACTGCTTGGCGAGCGCGGCCGGCACCGCCTGCAGCCAGGCGAGGTCGAGCGGGCGGTTGCTCGGGATCCAGAACATCTGCTTGTCGAGCGTGGCGCGCAGGCGGTCGGCGCTCACCAGCAGCTGGCGCTCGGCGAGCTGCAGCGTGATCGACTGGGCGAGCACCGCGTTGAGCTCGCGGTTGAGGCGCTCGAGCAGCTCGCTGCGGGTGGCGAGCAGCGCCAGCAGCGGTTCGCGCACGGCCGGGTCGGCCTCGCCGGCGTCGGCGAGCAGGCGTTCGGCGTGGGCGGCCGGGATGGAGAGCTGTTCGCGCTGCTTGTTGATCTCGAACTGGTACAGGCGGATGTCGGCGATCTGGTCGGCGAGGCCGGCGTCGGTCGTCGGGGCGGGCAGCGCCCGGCGCTGCTCGAGCAGGATGCGCGAGAGCAGGACGCTGCCCTGAAGCACGCCGATCTGCTCGTCGATCAGCGTGGTGCTGCGGTTGAGCATGTCGAGTTGCTGGCTTACCGCCTGGTTGCGCCGGGTGAGGGCGTCGAGCTTCTCGGTGGCGCCCAGCAGGTATTCGGACAGCTGCTGGTTGATCGCCGCCTCGCGGGCGAGGAGGTCGTCGTGGCTCGCGTCGGCACTTACGTCGGCGAGCGCCTGCACGGTCTGCTCGGCCTGGCTGGCGCGCTGGCGGCTGATCGCGTCCTGCAGCGCGCGTGCCGCCTCCTCGAGGCGGGCGAGCTGCAGGCGCGCGAGCTCCTGGCGGGCGAGGCCGAGGTCGATCAGGCCGCTGTTGCCGGCGAGCTCCTGGCGGCGCAGCGCGAGCTGGGCGTCGAGCGCATGCCATTCGGCGGCGAGCGCGTCGCGGCGCTCCGGGCTGAGCGCGCGGCTGTCGCGCCCGGCTTCGCGTCCGCTCGCGAGCATGGCCTCGATCGCCGCCATGCGCACCTGGCCGGTGCTGATCTCGGTCTGTGCGCGCTCGGGGCCGGTGCGCGCGGCGACGAGCAGGCTGTCGGCCTCGTCGAGGCGGCGGCGCCAGTCGGCGAGCGCGGCCTCCTGTTCGGCGAGGCGCTCCTCGAGGCGGGCGAGCGGGGTGTCGGCGGCGGGCGCCGCGACCGGCGCGGCCGCGGGCAGCGCGGCGAGCTGGCGACGCGCCTCGGCGATCTGTGCCGGTGCGTCGGCGAGTGTCTGCTTGAGCGAATCGAGCCGGCGGCGATGGTCATCGGCGCTGGCGAGGCTGGCCTGGGCCTGTTCCAGCGCCTGCTGCGCGGCGCGTTGCTCGGCCTCGGGCAGCTTGCGGTCCGCGAGCGCCTGCGCGCGCGCGCGCAGCTCGTCCGGCTGCGGCCGTGGCGGCGCTTCGGCGGCGGCCCAGGGGGCCAGCAGCGTAAACAGGAGCAGGAGGAAGACTCGGATCAGCGGGCGCATCGGGAGGATTCTGTGGACGTGGCAGGAGATGGGCCTGCGGGAGGCGTGGGGCGGATCGGCGTGCACGGCAGCACCGGGTCCAGGGGCCGAAGTTTAGCCGGTCGCCAGGAGCCGGGGGCGCGTGGCCGGATGAAAGCTTCGTGTCGAAACATTTGCTTGAACGGATACGACTCCCCGTCTATCGTGTCGCGTCCGGAGGAGATGGAAAACGACAAGATGGACTACCAGATCCAGCGTCTGAAGGTGCTCGGTGCGGGCATCTTCAGCCTGATGCTCGCGCTCGGCGTGGCGCGCTTCGCCTATACCCCGCTGCTGCCGCTGATGCAGGCCCAGGCCGGGCTCGGTTTGGCCGAGGGCGGCTGGCTCGCGGCAATCAATTACACCGGTTACCTGAGCGGCGCGCTGCTCGCCGCCTCGATCAGCGACCTCGTGCTCAAGGACCGCCTCTACCGCATCGGCATGGTGGTCGCGGTGCTGACCACGCTGATGATGGGGCTCACCACCGATTTCACGGTGTGGGCGGTGTCGCGCTACCTGGCCGGACTTTCGAGTGCGGCGGCGATGTTGCTCGGCACGGGCCTGATCCTGAACTGGCTGATCCGTCACAACCATCGCCACGAGCTCGGCATCCACTTCGCCGGCATCGGTCTGGGCATCGCCGGCTGCTCGGTGGCCGTGGCGCTGATGAGCCTGTGGCTGGACTGGCGTGCGCAGTGGTTCGTGTTCACCGCGATTGCCTGCGTGCTGCTGGTGCCGGCGCTGCGCTGGCTGCCGGCACCCGACACCAGCGGGCTGACGCGCAGCGGCGCGCCGATGCACGACGACCCGCCCAGCCCGCTCTTCCTGCGCATCTTCATGGCGTCCTACTTCTGTGCCGGCGTCGGCTTCGTGGTCAGCGCGACCTTCATCGTCGCCATCGTCAATCGCCTGCCCGGGTTGGAGGGCCAGGGGAGCTGGAGCTTTCTCGCCATCGGCCTGGCGGCGATGCCGGCCTGCATCGTGTGGGATTTCATCGCCCGCCGTACCGGCGCGCTGAACGCGCTGATCCTCGCCGCGGTGCTGCAGATCGTCGGCATCCTGCTGCCGGTGGTGGTCGGTGGCAGCCTGGGGGCGATCGCCGGCGCCCTGCTCTTCGGCGGCACCTTCGTCGGCATGGTCAGCCTGGTGCTGACCATGGCCGGGCGTTACTACCCGACGCGGCCGGCCAAGATGATGGGCAAGATGACCATCTCCTATGGCGTCGCGCAGATCCTCGGCCCGGCGGTGACCGGCTGGCTGGGCGAGACCTTCGGCAGCTACGCAGGCGGGCTGTGGTTCGCCGCGGCGATGATGGGCGTGGGCACCGTGTTGCTGGTGCTGCTGAAGATCGTGGACCGGCGCGACGCTCAGGCCGCGGCAGGCGTCGCCTGAGCGGGCGGCCACGGTCGCCCGTGGCGCAGGCAGAAGTCGCGCAGCAGCTGGTTGGCCATCGCGTAGCGGATCGGGAACAGCGGCGGCAGCGCGTCGACATGGAAGAAGCGCGCATCCTCGATCTCGCCCGGAGCGCAGACGATGTCCCCGCCGGCGTACTCGGCCTGGTAGCCGAGCATCAGCGCATGCGGGAAGGGCCACGCCTGGCTGGAGAAATAGCGTGGCGCGCGGATGCGCAGGCCGGTCTCCTCGAAGATCTCGCGATGCACCGCCTGCTCGGCCGATTCGCCCGCGTCCACGAAGCCGGCGAGCGTGCTGTAGAGGCCGGGCGGGAAGTGCGGCGAGCGCCCGAGCAGGATCTCGGCACCGCGCTCGACCGCCACGATCACCACCGGCGAGACGCGCGGAAAGTGCTCGCGACCGCAGTCCGGCGCGCTGCAGCGCCGCGCCGGCGGATCCGTCCGCAGTGTGGTGGGCGCGCCGCAGGCGCCGCAGAAGCGGTGCGCGCGGTCGAACTCGAGCAGCTCGAGGGCGCGCGCGGCGAGGGCGAGCGTCTCCCCGTCAAGCGTGTCGAGCAGCGACTTGAGATGCTGGAACGCATGTCCGTCGGGTGCCTCGATCGTGCGCTCGACCTCGACCACCGTCCATGCCTCGCCCGTGGTCACGGGGAAGTCGAGGGTGCGCAGCGCGACGAGACCGGCCCGCCAGGAATCCGGGCCGGCCGTGGGCGTCGCCGCGAGGTCCACGAGCAACTGGTGGTCGCGGAACACGAGCGTGCGTGCCGGCCGCGGATCGCCGGATGGGGGCAGTGAAGAAGGAAGGCTCATGATCGTGGGACCGGGGTCGGGCGGAGCGTCGGCGCAAGGAGGAAGGCGAGGGCGGCAGCATCGGGCAGATCGCCCGTGCTGTCGAGTCTGTGGCGCGGGTCGTGACCGCGGGGCTCGTTTCCAGGCCCGGCAAGGCTTGCCGCGGTTTATTTCGCGATGTGAAAGAAGGTTTCGATGCCCGACAGGTCGATAAGTGGTATTTTTCCGGGCGACTGCGATCGTGCGGCGGCCTTGCCGCGCCGGCGACAGTGGGTCGCCATCGGGTAGTCGGGACAAGATCTAAAACATATAGGGGAAATCAATGTCTGCAGGCAAATCCAAGATCATCTACACGCTCACGGACGAAGCGCCGCTGCTGGCGACGTGCGCCTTCCTCCCGATCATCCGCACCTTCACCGGTCCTGCAGGCGTCGAGGTCGAGAAGGCCGACATCTCCGTGTCGGCGCGCGTGCTCGCCGAGTTCCCCGAATACCTGAGCGAAGACCAGCGCGTCCCCGACACGCTCGCCGAACTGGGCCGCCTGACCCTCGAGCCCGACACCAACATCATCAAGCTGCCCAACATCAGCGCCTCGGTCGCCCAGCTCAAGGCTTGCGTCAAGGAACTGCAGGAGAAGGGCTACAAGATCCCCGACTACCCCGAGGACCCCAAGACCGACGAGGAAAAGGCGCTCCGCGTCCGCTTCGGCAAGTGCCTCGGCTCGGCCGTCAACCCGGTGCTGCGCGAGGGCAACTCCGACCGTCGCGCGCCCGCCGCAGTCAAGAACTACGCCAAGAAGCACCCGCACTCCATGGGCGAGTGGAAGCAGTGGTCGCAGACCCACGTCTCCCACATGCACCACGGCGACTTCTACCACGGCGAGAAGTCGATGACGCTCGACCGCGCGCGCGACGTCAAGATGGAGCTGATCACCAAGTCGGGCAAGACCATCGTGCTCAAGCCCAAGGTCTCGCTGCTCGAAGGCGAGATCATCGACTCGATGTTCATGAGCAAGAAGGCGCTGTGCGAGTTCTACGAGAAGGAACTCGAGGACTGCCGCGAGGCCGGCATCCTGTTCTCGCTGCACGTCAAGGCGACGATGATGAAGGTCTCGCACCCGATCGTCTTCGGCCACTGCGTGAAGATCTACTACAAGGACGCCTTCGAGAAGCACGGCAAGCTGTTCGAAGAGCTCGGCATCAACGTCAATAACGGCATGGTCGACCTGTACGAGAAGATCAAGACCCTGCCCGAGTCCAAGCGCGACGAGATCATCCGCGACCTGCACGCCTGCCAGGAGCACCGCCCGGCGCTCGCCATGGTCGATTCGGCCAAGGGCATCACCAACTTCCATTCGCCCAACGACATCATCGTCGACGCCTCGATGCCGGCGATGATCCGCCAGGGCGGCAAGATGTGGGGGGCCGACGGCAAGCAGTACGACAGCAAGTGCGTGATGCCGGAGTCGACCTTCGCCCGCATCTACCAGGAGATGATCAACTTCTGCAAATGGCACGGCAACTTCGACCCGCGCACGATGGGCACGGTGCCGAACGTCGGCCTGATGGCGCAGAAGGCCGAGGAATACGGCTCGCACGACAAGACCTTCGAGATCGCCGAGGACGGCGTGGCCAACATCACCGACCTCGCCACCGGCGAGGTGCTGCTGTCGCAGAACGTCGAGGCCGGCGACATCTGGCGCATGTGCCAGGTCAAGGACGCGCCGATCCGCGACTGGGTCAAGCTCGCCGTCACCCGCGCGCGCAACTCCGGCATGCCGGCGATCTTCTGGCTCGACCCCTATCGTCCGCACGAGAACGAGCTGATCAAGAAGGTCAAGACCTACCTCAAGGATCACGACACCAGCGGCCTCGACATCCAGATCATGTCGCAGGTGCGCGCGATGCGCGTGACCCTCGAGCGTGTCGCGCGCGGCCTGGACACCATCTCGGTGACCGGCAACATCCTGCGCGACTACCTCACCGACCTGTTCCCGATCATGGAGCTGGGCACCAGCGCCAAGATGCTGTCGATCGTGCCGCTGATGAACGGCGGCGGCATGTACGAGACCGGTGCCGGCGGCTCGGCGCCCAAGCACGTGCAGCAGCTCGTGCAGGAGAACCACCTGCGCTGGGATTCGCTCGGCGAGTTTCTCGCCCTGGCGGTGTCGCTGGAGGACCTCGGCATCAAGACCGGCAACGCCCGCGCCAAGCTGCTCGCCAAGACCCTGGACGAGGCCACCGGCCGCCTGCTCGACGAGAACAAGTCGCCCTCGCCCAAGACCGGCCAGCTCGACAACCGCGGCAGCCAGTACTACCTCGCCCGCTTCTGGGCCGAGCGCCTCGCCGGACAGGCGGAAGACGCCGAGCTGGCGGGCAAGTTCGCCCCGCTCGCCAAGGCCTTGGCCGAGAACGAGCAGAAGATCGTCGCCGAGCTCGCCGAGGTGCAGGGCAAGGCGGTGGACATCGGCGGCTACTACAAGGCCGACGCCGAGAAGTGCAAGGCGGTGATGCGTCCGAGCGCCACGCTCAACGCCATCCTGAAGGGCGCGCGCGCCGCCTGAGGCGGTTGATGTGCCGCCGGCCAGCGCCCGGCGGCCGGCGAACCCGAAAAGGGGCAGATCGACGAATGCGTCGACCTGCCCCTTTTTCGCGTCCCCACGCAAGGCAAGGGTATGCACGATCGCCGCCGGGTGCCTAACATGACAGCCTCGCCTTACGAGGACAGGCCGATGGCCGATTTCCGCAAGCTCCGCGTGATGATCTCCAGCCGCTGCGCGTCCACGGTGCGCCGTGGGGATTCACGGGTTTCGATGACCGTCGTCCGCACGCGGCTGAAGCGCGAACTCGAAGCGGAAAGCCTCTGCGGCGAGCGGCTTTTCGAGGTGTGGATCTCCGACAATGCGCCGGATCAATCGCAGGGCGATCTGGAGACCGCGTGGGAGAAATCGCTCGAGGAGGTGCGCAAGGCCGACATTGTCCTGGTGCTTTACACCGGCGAGGCGGGCTGGGCGCCCGCTCGCGGCCTCGGCGTGTGCCATGCGGAGTTTCAGCAGGCTTGGAACGATGGGCCGGCGCGGCTCAAGGTGGTGCGCATCGGCGACGTGGGCACGGCGCCCAAGGACGCCGCCGAGTTGAAGCGCGATCAGGCCTTCCAGGCCTATTTCGACGACCTCAATCCCACCTCGCCGGCCGCTTCCGACGTCGACGCCATCGTCGCACGCAGCCGCGAGGCCTTGCGCGAGGCGGTGGCCGGGCTGGTCAAGCTGGGTGGACGCGAGGCACGCAAGGGGCGTTTCGCCTACGGTGCCCCGCTCGACTGGAGCCGGCTCGATTTCGGCCACCGCAAGAAGGCGATGGAAGACGCGCTCGGTGGGGGGCTCGCCGAGTTCGGCGCGGTCGAATCCAGCGGGGGCTGGTTGTGGCCTCTGGGCGAAACCTCGCTGCTCACCATCTGTCATGGTCTGCCAGGGGGCTTCGGCGTGGCGGCCGCCCGGGAAATGGTGGGCCAGCCCTTTCTCCACGACCATCTGTTCCTCGCCAGGGCACTCGGCGAACGGGAAGCACCGGCCGGTCCGCTGCATCTGGTCGCCTGCCTGAAAGGCATTACCGAGAGCCAGGCGATGCGCCAGCTGGGCTTCCCGGATGCGACCATCGTCGCGGCACCCTTCGGTGTCTATGTGTCCGACCCAGTGCAGAAGATCCAGATGATCTTCCTCGCCAACTGCCGCGATCTGACCACGACCCGCAATGCCCTCTGTCGCCTGGCCGAGTGGCTGAACGCCACCGGCGAGGCGGCGAACCTGGCGCGCCGTGCGCTTGGTCGGCGCAGGGTCGTGCAGGCCATCCTCGATGTGCAGGGCGACTGAGATCGCCCGAACGATAGGAAAGCATGATGTCGTCCGCGCTTGCCGGCCTGTATGAACGCAGCGGTCGCAGCCCGCCGGCCGCGCTGGCGGACTGGGAGGCCCGCGTCGATGGCTGGTGCGATGCCTATCTCCGGGTCTTCCCCGATGCCGAGCTGTCGGAGATCAACCTCGATCTCGCCGTGTTCCAGTTCGATCATGTGAGCGAACGGGTCACGCTCGCCTATGCGCTGTCGGTCGAGCCGCTCATGCGTCGCGACAGCGGGCGCATGCGCGGCTTTCCCGACGTCAATGCCTCGGTGCGCCGCGTCCTCGGGGATCGAGCCTTCGTCGCGGACAAGGGGCATTTCCTCGGTCACGCCAGCGGAGGCATCCTGGACATCAACCTGTTCCCGCAGCGGCGCGAGCTGAACCGCGGCTGGTCCGAGGAAGGCAAGCGCTTCCGCAGCATGGAGCGGTACGTCGCCGAGCACCCCGGGACCTTCTTTTACCATCGCCCTTCGTATCGCGATCAGACCTGGATACCCGCCACGCTGGAATACGGCGTCCTGGTCGATGGGGAGCGTTGGTGGGTGGATCGGTTCAGGAACGTCTGAGCGCTGCGCCTGGCATGCAGGCTCCGCGCTAGCGTGCCGACAGCACGATCGCCCCGGGGGCGAACCAGAGCTCGTAATGGCGTGCGCGGACCGAACCGCTGCTGCCGTAGAGCGCGCTGAAATCCTCCAGGCTCGGCGTGGGCGACTGCAGCAGCGCGGCGAGCGCACGCGCGAGGGCCTCGCCGTCCTGGCGGCATTCCTCGGTACGGAAGCAGCGCAGCATGCTGCGCGCGGGGGCGGCCTTGACCAGCACGATGCCGGGGAGCTCGAGCGCGGCGTCGCCGATGCGCACACTGCGCAGGCGCGCCTCCAGCGCCTCGGCGGTCGGGCGCTGGCCCTCCTCGGCGATGTAGATCCACAGCCGCGGTGCCACGCCGCCGGACGCCGGAGCGGGCGCCGCGGAGACCGGCGGCGCGGCCTGCTGCGCCGAGAGATTGGAGAGATTGCTCACCTGGGCGCGCAGCTCCGACTTGGCCTCGGTGAGGCTGCGCTGCACAGCCTGTCCGTCGCCGCTCGCAGGGGCGTTCGCGGCGGTGGTGGCGCGTTCGAGTTCGTCGACCACGCTGGCGAGCGCGGTGGCGGATTGCCGCGCCTCCTGCGCCACCGCCTCGGCCGCAGCGCGTGCGGCGGCCTCGGCCTCGCGCGCCTCGACCAGGGCCTCGAGCTGGCGCACCACCTCGTCGCGTGCGGTGAGGGCGAGCTCGCGCTCGCCTTCGGCGAACCGGCGCGCCGCCTCGGCGATCCGCGACTGCTGCCAGGCGAGTCCGCCAAGCGCGCTGGTGAAGGCGAGCACGCTGAGGCCCACGGCGAGCGCGCGGCTGCGCCGGCGCAGGCGGCGTGCCTCCTGGCGCTGCTTTTCGGCGACCTCGCGCTCGGCCGCGCGCAGGGCGCGCGCCTCGACGCTGGCGGCGATCAGGCGCTGCACGCGCTCCCAGCCGCCACCGTAGCGTTCCGCCCAGGCGGCGTTGCGCCGGCGCAGCCAGCGTTCGCGCTCGTCGGTGGTGGTGGCGCCGAGCACGTTGCCCGGGTCGCGCTCGAAGCTGTCGGCCTGCACCAGCAGCGCGCGCCACACCAGGCCGTTGCGGAACTCGCGCGCCAGCCAGCCCTCGCGCGGCTCGGCGATGCGCCGCCAGCAGCGGATCAGGGCCTCATGGCTGATGTCGATGAGCTCGTCGGCGGGGAGCGCCTCGTGCCCGTAGGGCTCGAGGAAGGACACGCCGTCGGCACGGAAAGTGTCCACCACGCAGCGCAGTACGGACTCCTCGGCGCCGGTCACCGCCACCAGGCGTGCGAGCGGGCAGGGCCGGCGGATGGCCTGGCCCTCGGCGTTGATGTCGGTGAGCGCGCGGAAGAGGTCTTCCACCACCCGCGTCGCCTCGCCGCCGAGGCATTGCTGCTCGGCGCGCGCCTGCACGGCGTCGGCGTGTGCCGAGAGCAGGCCGGCGAGGCCGTGCTCGGCGTGGTAATGCTCCACCCCGAGCCGCCACGCCGGCGCGCCCGGGGTCGGTCCGGCAAGGGCCAGGCCCGCGGCACGCGCACGCTCGTCGTGGAGCAGCATCAGCCCGTGCTGGATCAGCGGCAGCTGGTCCTGTCCGCCGCCGCCGTCCACGATCAGGCGCTCGGCGAGCTCGCGCGTCACCTCTCCGTCGTAGAGCACCGCCGGCTCGCGGATCGCCCGCATGAGGTCGTCGTGCTCCATGCGCGGCAGCAGGTATTGCGTGCGATTGACCGCCTCGGCGAAGCCCTCGTAGCGCGAGCATGCGCCGAGAAACTCCGAGCGCATGGTCAGCACCGCGTACAGCCCGGCCGGCGGCGCATCGAGCAGGCCGACCAGGCAGGCGGCCAGCAGGGTCGCTTCTTCCGCACCATGGCGGCGGGCGTGCTCGAAGAGCTCCTCGAACTGGTCGATGAGGATGCAGACCTGGCTGCGCGGGCCGCAGCCGAGCAGCTCGGCGAGCGCCGCCGGGGCTTCGCGGCCGAAGTTGAGCGCGCGGCGGAAGGCGATCGTGCGCAGCTCCAGCCCGTGCCCGTCGCCGCCGGGCGTGTCGAGCGCGGCGAGCGCACGCGCGAGGTTCCACAGCGGCGCAGCGCGCGGCAGTGTGGTGCAGGTACGCCAGCGCACGCCGCCGCGCGCGCTCTCCTGCTCCAGCCGCGGCAGCACGCCGGCGCGCACCAGCGAGCTCTTGCCGCAGCCCGAGTCGCCATGGACCACGAGCAGGCGATGGCCGAGCAGGCGGTCGACGATCTCGTCGGTCATGCGCTCGCGGCCGAAGAAGATCGGCCACTCATGTTGCTCGAAGGGGCGCAGGCCGGGATAGGGGCGGGGCGGCAGGCGGATCGCGAAGACCGCGTCGAAGGCGTCGTCGGCGGGGGCGGGCGCGCCGGGGTTCATGGTGCGCCCCCGGCCTGCAAGCCCTTGCCGCCCAGCCAGTCGCGCACCGCGACCGGCCAGCCTGCGTCGGTGCCGTCGATCCAGTCCGCCTGCACGATGCGCGCGGTGGCGCGGCGCACGTTGGTGGCGATGGTGGCGCCGGCGGTGTCGAGCAGGCCGCAGGGCAGCAGTCGGTGAGAGCGTGCGCGCGCCGACTGGCGATCGTGCTTGCCCACCACCACGAGGTCGGCATCGAGGGCGCGCCCGTCCTCGGTGCCGAGCAGCAGCAGGGCGTCGCAGCCGCTCAGGGTCTCCACCCTGCGCTCGCGCACGGCCTGCAGGCGCAGCGGATCGCTGTCGACGCGGTCGGGCTCGCCCGGCACCACCGCGAAGCCCTTGTCGACCAGCTTGAGCGCCGCCTCTTCCCAAGCCGCGGCGTGGTCGCTGCGGCCGTGCAGGTAGAGCAGCTGGCCGCCGTCGCGGACCAGGCGCTCGGCCTCCTCGCGCTGGCGGCGCAGCTCCTCGGTGCGCGCGCGCATCGCCTCGAGCTTGGGGTAGAGCCGGCCGACCATGTCGAGCAGGGCCTTGCGGAACTCGCTGCCGAAGGCGCCCGGCAGGTCGGTCCAGCCGAGCGGGCGCGGCGGCACGCCGTCGGCCGGGTAGAAGGCGAAGCCGACCAGCGGCTCGCCGCGCGCATCGCACAACGCCGCCGGCCACGGTGTGTCGGTGGGCCAGATGCGCACCACCGCGATACGCTCCTCGTGCGGCAGGCCGAGCGCGGCCTGGCGCTGCAACCACCAGTCGCGCTCGTCGGCGCACCACTTCGACGCGAGGTAGTCGGGCGACATCAGCACCACCAGCAGCGCCGCGCCGGCGATCTGCTCCTGCAGCTGGGCGGTGAGCGGTGCCATCGGGTCGAGGCTCTGCGCCGGGCGGTGGTCCTGGTCGCGGAACACGCTCAGGCTGGTGCGGAAGCGGCGGTCGGCACGCAGCTCGCGCTCGAGCTCGTGCGCGAACGCGGCCGACCACGGCGCGAGGCAGGCGCCGCCGCTACCGTCGTCGCCGTGGCTGTAGCTCACGAAGAGGTCGTGGCGGAAGGGCTCTCCGACATAGGACATGGGGACTCCCTCGCGCGGGCCCGTGCATCGCCGCAGCCCGTCCCGCGTGGGTGGGCCGCCGGGCGGCGGCCCCTGCTTTCCTTATAGTCCACGCGCCGGGGCTGGGCCACACGGGCTGCGCCCGCGCCACCGCGGCGCTCAGTCGTGGCGACCCGAGGCCAGCCGCTCGATCATCGCGCGCACGCTGCGGATCTGGATGCCGTCGCGGGTGGCGTAGTGCGCGTCGGTGTAGCCCCACCAGTCCCAGCAACCGTTGGGGTTCTTCCACGGGATCGACACCGCCTGCGGGAACAGCACCACCAGGCGGTTGGTGTCGGCCCAGCGGTCGTAGCCCGTGTTGCGCACGAAGGTGGTGCCGTTGTACAGCCCGCCATCGGGCGGCCGCCGCAAGGGCAGGAAGCTCTGCCCCTGCTTGCAGCCGTGGAACACCACGTGCAGCCGACAGCGCTCGCCCGCCGCGCAGGCGGGCGGGATGTAGACCCAGCCGGTCTTGTCCAGGCCGGTGCCCCACAGATGGCTGAAGAAGCCGGTCGCGGGGATGTAGGCGCGCTGGTCGAACTCGACGAAGCGGCCCGCCGGCGTGGGCGTGGTGCGCGGCGGAGCGACGTCGGGGCCGTAGATCCAGTCGAGGATCGCGTGCGCAGCCTCGAAGCCGCAGCTGCCGATGTAGGGCTCGTCGGTCGTGCCGCAGGCGCCGCCGTAGGCGGTGGTGGGCATGGTGTGGCCGGCGGCGTCGAGCGTCACCGGCTTGAGTGCGGCCGCGGGCAGGCCGAAGGCGTCGTAGTAGCCGTGCAGCTGGCGGGTGATCGCGGCCGGCACCAGGGCATCCTTTCCGCCCACCACGGTCACCACGCGCTGGCGGGCGATCTGCGCCGGGTCGTCGATGCGGCCCTCGGCCCGGAAGGCGCGCGTGGCCGCGACCAGCTCGGGCACCGCCGTGCTGGCCTCGCCGACCTTGCACGACAGCGTCGGCGCGCCGGTGCAGGAGCATTCGGTCGTGGCCTTGAGCACGCTGTCCTGCGCACAGTAGTAGGGCCCGCCGGCGACCACCCCCGCGCCGCGGACGATCCCGGAGTGGGCGACCTGCATCTGCACCGACATGAAGCCGCCCGAAGAGATGCCCGACACCGAGGTGTCCTCGATGGCGATGTTGAGCGCCGGCAGCGCTCCGGGGGGCGCGGCGAGGGCGATGGCGGCGAGGGCGGCCGCGGCGAGGCTGACCGCGGCGCGGAGGAGGGAGGAAAGAGAGTGCAGGCGCTTGCTCATGGCGGACCTCCGGCAGGCGGCGTGGGGGTGGATTCGTGTCCAGCATAGTCGAGCGCGGCGCATCCGCGGGAGCTGCGCGGCGGCTATGCGATAATCCGCGGTCTTCCCGCTTGTCCCGCCATGTCCGTTTCCCTGCCCTTCGCCCCGCACGCCTTTCCGTCCTCACGGCTCGCCCCCATCGGCGCCGCTCCCGCCCGTCGAGGCGGGGCGTGACGCCGCCGCATCCCGCGCCATCCCGCCCGGGCACGCTCGCGGTTTGGTGGGCGGCGATCAGGCCGCGCACCCTGGGCATGGCGCTCGCCCCGGTCATGCTCGGCACCGCGCTCGCCGTCGCCGACGGCGCCGAGCTGGCGTGGGCGGTGCTGTTCGCCACCGTGTCCTGCGCGCTGCTGATCCAGATCGGCACCAACCTCTACAACGATGCGATCGACTTCGAGCGCGGCACCGATCGTCCCGAGCGCCTCGGGCCGCTGCGGGTCACCCTCGCCGGCTGGGCGAGCGCCGCCGAGGTCAAGCGCGGCGCCCTGCTCTGCCTGCTGCTCGCGCTCCTGCTCGGCGCCTGGCTCTGTGTCGTCGGCGGCGCCCTGATCCTCGCGATCGGGCTGGCCTCGCTGATCGCCGGCTGGGCCTATTCCGGCGGGCCACGGCCGATCTCGCACTCGCCGCTCGGCGAGTTCTTCGTGCTGCTCTTCTTCGGCGTGTTCGCGGTGCTCGGCAGCCACTGGCTGCAGTCGCGCGCGCTCGGCCACCTCGACCTGCTCGCCGGGCTGGCGGTGGGTGCGCCCGCCGCCGCGGTGCTGCTGGTCAACAACTATCGCGACCTCGCCGGCGACCTGCGCGCCGGGCGTCGCACCCTCGCCGCGCTGCTCGGCGCGGAGGGCGCGCGCCGCGCCTTCGCGCTGCTGGTGCTGCTGCCCATCCCGACGCTGATCCTGATCGCCGCGAGCGGCGCGCCGGGCGCGATCCTCGGCCTCGTCGGCGCGCCCGCGCTGGCGCCGCTGGTGTGGCGCTTCGGTCGTGCCGAGGGCGGGCCGGCGCTCAACGCCCTGCTGGTCGACACCGCGCGTGCCGGTACGCGCACCGGCTTGCTCGCCGCGGCCGGCATCGTCTTCGTCTCCAGCCTGTAGATCGCACCGATGAGCATCGACGTCCTGCTCCCCGCCGCCCTCGCCTTCATCATGTTCTCGGTCGGGCTGGCGCTGCAGGGGGCGGATTTCCACCGCGTGTTCGCACGCCCGCGCGCGCTGCTGATCGGCCTCCTCGGCCAGCTCGTGCTGGTGCCGCTGGCCGCGCTCGCGGTGGTGCTGGCCTTCGACCTGCCGGTGCTCCTCGGCATGGGCCTGATGGTGCTGGCGGCCTGCCCGGGCGGGGCGAGCTCGGGCTTCCTGACCCACCTCGCGCGCGCCAACGCGGCGCTGTCCTTGAGCCTTACCGTGATCAGCAGCCTGGCCGCGCTGCTGACCTTCCCGCTGCTGGTCAAGGCGGTGCTCGCCGCATTCGGCGAGGGCGTCTTCGGTGCGGACGGCAGCGTGCTGGCCGCGCTGCCGGTCGGCCGCCTGATCGGCAGCGTGCTCGTGGTGACGACAGTGCCGATCGTCGCCGGGATGCTGCTGCGGCGCCGGGCGCCCGCGCTCACGGCGCGCGCCGAGCCGCTCGTCGCCCGCGTCGCCACGCTGTTCTTCGCCGCCATCGTGGTTGCCACCTTCGTGTCGCATCGGCACACCATCCTCGCCAACCTGCTGTCGGTCGGACCGGCGACCCTGGTGCTCAACTTCGTCGTCATGGGCCTGGGCTACGGCCTGGTGATGCTGGCGGGCGCCGAGCGTCGGGACGCGGTCGCGGTGGCGATGGAGTGCGGGCTGCAGAACGCGGGGCTGGCGATCTTCGTCGCCATCGTGCTGTTGCGTCAGCCCGAGCTCGCCGTCGGCGCGGTGGTGTATGCGCTGACGATGAACTTCGGCGCGCTCGGCTTGGTGTTCGTGGCGCGCCGGCGCGAGGGCGCGCTCGCGCACGACGCCAAACGAGTCCTGCGGCTGCCCCCGGGGCCTCCGACGGGCTCTCGCGCCACGCCGCCGCGGCGTTGAACACCCACGTTCCGCGCCGGCGCCGGCTCTGCGGAGTGCGATACGGCCTCGATCGGGGCGCGCGTGCATCTGCACGCCGTATTCCGCTAACATCGGGCCGATGATGACCGGCGGCTGAGATCCGCCGCCCCGACCGGCCCTCGATGTCGATGAGCGATCTGCCCCGCAAGCCGACCGGCGTGCTTGCCGCAACCCTGTTGATCCTGTTCGGCCTGGCGCTTTTTGTCGCGCTGGCCTGGTCCAGCCACGCCAGCCTGCGCGAACTCGAAGCGGTCACCGATGCGCGCTCGCGCTCGCGCAACGGGCTGCTGCTGGCCGCCGAGGCGCTGCGCCGGACGCTCGACGACCTGCCGCAGGCCCGCCTCGAGACCCTGTGGACCCTCGTCGAGCATCGCGTCGCGCTCGCCGAACGCAACATCGCCGACCGCCGCGCCTACGCGGAAGAAAATTCGCCGTGGAAGCAGCGCCTCGACGAGGGCCGCGACACCATGGATCGCATCCGCGCGCGCTTTGCCGGCATCGAGGCCATGCTGCGCGCCGAGATCGAGGCGCGCGATCGCAGCTTGTCGGCACTGCGGGCGCACGCGCTGCTTCTCAACGTGCTGCTGCCGGCAATCGGTGGCGCGCTGATTCTCGCCGCGTGGGGGCTGCTGCAGCGCGAGCGGCGCCGGCGCGTCGATGCGGAGGCGGCGCTGCTCGCCGCGAACGCCCGCCTGGAGGACACGGTCGCGCAGCGCACCGTTGAGTTGCAGAGGGCGCTCGGCGAGATCGAGGCGTTCGCGCACGGCCTCGACCGCAGCATCGAGGACGAGCGCAGGCGGCTCGCGCGCGAGGTGCATGACCAGCTCGGGCAGCTGCTTACCGCGCTCAAGATGATGGTGCACCGCGCCCTCCAGGGCGCGCCCGGACGGGAGCAGGACTGGCCGCAGATCGAGGCCGTGCTCGGCGAGGGCATCGCCACCGTGCGGCGGATCTCGGCGGCGCTGCGCCCGCCGCTGCTCGACGACCTTGGCCTGGAGGCGGCGCTCGGCCTCGCCGGCCGCCAGTTCGCCGAGCGCACCGGCCTGGCCTGCGAGGTCGCGCTCGTCGATGCCGGGCAGCTGAGCGCCGACCAGGCCAATCAGCTCTACCGCATCGCACAGGAAGCGCTCACCAACGTCGCCCGCCACGCGCAGGCCCGTCGGGTGCGGGTCGAGGGCGTGGCGGTCGACGGCGAGTATCGCCTGGCGGTCGAGGACGACGGCGTCGGCATGGCGCCGCAGGCGCGCTCCTCGCTCGGGCTGCTGAGCATGCGCGAGCGCGCGGCGCTCGCCGGCGGCGAGCTGCACGTCGGCTCCGGCGCCGGGGGCGGGGTGAGGATCGAGGCGAGGGTGCCGCTGATCGCGACCGGGGGGGAAGGAGGATGAAGCTGCTGATCGTCGACGATCATCCGGTGATGCGCTTCGGCGTGCGCCAGCTCGTGACCCAACGCTGGCCCGACGCCGTGATCGGCGAGGCCTCCTGCCTGGCGCAGGCGCTCGAACAGGTGCGGGCGGCGGAATGGGAGCTCGCCGTGCTCGACCTGTCGATGCCCGACACCAGCGGGCTGGAGGGGCTCGTGCGGCTGCACCGTGCCGCACCGCTCACCCGGCTGCTGGTGCTGAGCATGCACGACGAGGCGGCTTATGCGGCGCGTGCGCTGCAGCTCGGTGCCGCCGGCTACCTGACCAAGGAGCACGCGACCACCGAGCTGGTCGCCGCGATCGAGCGCGTGCGCAGCGGCCAGCGCTACATCAGCTCCGACCTCGCCGCCCGCCTCGCCGATCTGCTCTCGGGCGAGGCGCCGGCGCGTGCGCCGCACGAAACGCTGTCGGCGCAGGAATACCGCGTGCTGCTGCTGATCGCCGCCGGGCACGGCGCGAGCGAGATCGCCGAGATCATGCATCTGTCGGTGAAGACGGTGGGCACCTACCGCAGCCGCATCATCGACAAGACCGGACTCGCCAATACGGCGGAGATGGCGCGCTACTGTTCCGAGCACGGGCTGGTGGATCGGGGGGGCTGAGGGCGCGCGGGGGGAGGTTTTTCGGGCGAGGTGTCGCGAGCGAACCGGCGGTGGGGCGGGACTTGCGGTCGCCGCCTGCACTCGCGGCCCGTCGCTTTCGCGCCGGGCTGCCCTCGGCGGAGCACGTCGCGGGGGCGGCGACGCAAACTCGTCGCTGCGCTCCTCGGACATGCGTCGCCTTGTCTCCCCCGCGACGCCCTCCGCCTCGGCGCTCCTGAAGTTGGCGACCGCAAGTCCCGCCCCGCCGCCTGCGGCGTGCAGGCTGCGGTGTCGTCGGGTGAGGCTGCGGTGCCCCGCTGCCGATGTTGTAGGTGTTCGCCCTACAGCATGATCGGCGGGCCGCCGACCCCTGCATCGGCGAGGCGCCGCTGGGGGCGAGCGGCGCGGACGCGGAACATGGATGACGTCCGATCCCTCCGTGGAACCGCCATCATGCGCATCGTCATCGTCGAAGATTCCCCGCTCCTGCGGGACAACCTGATCCGCCTCTTTGCCGACCATCCCGAGCTGAGCGTGCTCGGCAGCGCGGCCGGCGAGGACGCGGCCGTCGCGCTGATCGCGGCGCAGCGCCCCGACACCGTGCTGCTCGACCTCTCGCTCTCCCAGGGCAGCGGCCTTGGCGTGCTGCGCCGGCTGCGCGCCACCCCGGGCCTGGCGCCGCGTGTGCTGGTGCTGAGCAGCCGGCCTGCCGACCCCTGGGAGGCGCTGTGTCTCGACGCCGGCGCGGATGCCTTCCTGGACAAGGCCGGCGACCCCAGCGTGCTGCTCGCCCAGCTCGCGAGCTGGATGCCGCCGCTGCCGCTCGATGAGCTGCGCCGCCGTCGCCGGCTGCAGCAGCTGCAGGTGCTCGATACCCGGGCCGAGCCCGCGCTGGACGCGATCGCCCGCCTCGCCGCACGCATCGCGGAGGCGCCGGTCGGGGTGATCAGCCTGGTGGACACCCACCGCCAGTGGTTCAAGGCGCGCGTGGGCGTCGAAGTGCAGACGACCTCGCGTTCGGTGAGTTTCTGCGCCCATGCGCTGCTGGGTGACGGCCTCTTCGAGGTCGAGGACGCCACCCTGGACCCGCGCTTCGCCGACAACCCGCTGGTGCGCGGCGACCCGGGGATCCGCTTTTATGCCGGCATGCCGCTGGTGATGCCGGGCGGCGAGGTGGTGGGGACGCTGTGCGTGATCGACTCCCGGCCGCGCCGCCTGGGTGCGACGGCGCGCGAGGCGCTGGCGGTGCTGGCGCGCAGCGTCACCGACGAGCTCGAGCTGCGCCAGCGTGTGGGCGAGCTCGAGGAGGAGGTCGCCCGCCGCCACGAGGCCGAGGCGCGCATCATGCAACTCGCCACCCGCGATGCGCTTACCGGGCTGCCCAACCGCGCCGCGTTGATGGACCGGCTGCACCAGGGGGTACGGGCCGCGCAGCGCAGCGGTAACCTGCTCGCTGTGCTCTTCCTCGATCTCGATCGCTTCAAGTGGATCAACGACACGCTCGGCCACGACCTCGGCGACGCCCTGTTGCAGGAGATGGCGCTGCGCCTGAGCCGGGCGGTGCGCGAGTGCGACACCGTCGCCCGCCTCGGCGGCGACGAGTTCGCGATCGTGCTCGGCGATCTCTGGCAGGTCGCGGATGCGGAGGCGGTGGCGGCCAAGATCGTGGACGTCATCACCCGGCCGCTGGAGGTGCGCGGGCATGCCCTGCGCGTGGGCGGCAGCGTGGGCGTGGCGGTGTACCCGTTCCAGGCCCACGACGAGGAGTCGCTGCTGCGCCACGCCGACCTGGCGATGTACCACGCCAAGGAGTCGGGCGGGAACCGCCACCAGCTCTTCTCCGAGCAGATGAACGCGCGCGCGGTCGAGCGCATGACCGTCGAGTCGGAGCTGCGCGCCGCCATCGCCGCCGGCCAGCTCGAGCTGCACTACCAGCCGCAGCTGTGCCTCGAAGACGGCCGGCTTGCCGGCATGGAGGCGCTGGTGCGCTGGCGCCATCCGCGCCTCGGCCTGCTCGCACCCGGCCGCTTCGTGCCGCTCGCCGAGGACTGCGGGCTGATCTGGGAGCTCGGTCTCGCGGTCCTGGAACTCGCGCTGGCGCAACTCGCGGCCTGGGACCGGGCCGGGCTGGAGGTGCCGCGCATCGCGGTGAATGTGTCCCCGGCGCAGCTGCGTCCGGAGCTGGTCGAGCGCATCGTGGAGATCCTCGACCGACACGGCGTCGCCGCGCGCCGGCTGGAGATCGAGCTCACCGAGAGCGCGCTCACCGCCGACGGACCGGCCGCCAACGGCCTGTTGCAGGCGCTGCGCCGCATGGGCGCCTCGATCGCGATCGACGATTTCGGCGTGGGCTACTCCTCGCTGACCCTGCTGCGCCGGCTGCCGATCTCGGCGCTCAAGATCGACCGCAGCTTCGTCGCCGAGCTCGCCACCAACCGCCAGGACGCGGCCATCGTCGAGGCGATCCTGCGCATGGCGCACAGCGTGGGCCTGCGCACCGTGGCCGAGGGCGTGGAGCATGCCGAACAGCAGGCGGCGCTCGGGGAGCTCGGCTGCCAGGAGGTCCAGGGCTATCTGTGCGCGCGCCCGCTCGAGGCGAAGGCGGCAAGCGCCTGGCTCGCCGGGCAGCATGCGGGTGGGTTGGTGCCGAGCGCCGCGGCGGCGTGAGGGGGCGCCGGCTTGCGTCGGAACGCGGCTGCGGCCGCCGGTTCAGTGCGCTGCAGGCAGGCTGCGGGGGGCGACGACGACCGGGGTGGGCGCCGCGTGCGTGCGGTGCGGCGTACCGTGGAGCAGGGCGGCCTGTTCGGCGAGGGTGAAGTTGCCGTACTGCGAGTCGTGGGTGATCTCGTCGCCGATCCAGTGCGGCAGGCAGAGCGGGGTTTCCTCGTGCGGCAGTTCGACCTCGGCGACCACGAGGCCGGCGTGATGGCCCTGGAAGACATCGACCTCGAACACGTGGTGGGCGTGGTCGACCAGGTAGCGGGTCTTGCGCACCACCCGCCCGGCGCAGTGCCGCACGATCATCTGGTGGGCGTCGTCCACCGGGATCGGGTACTCGAATTCGTCGCGGCTGAAGCCCTGCTTGGGCGACTTCAGCGTCAGGAAGGCGCGCTCGCCGCGGATGCGGACTCGCGTCGACATGGAGCCGACCTCCTTGGCGAGGTAGCCCTGGATGATGGGCTCGCCTCTGCGTCCGTCGAGGATCCGGACGTCGCGGACGAGGAACCTGCGCTCGATCTCTTGCGCCATGGCTGGAAACCCTGTTGCAGAAGGTTCGAATTGTAGCAAAGGATTGCGGCGTGATTGTTGCGGTGCAATATTTCTCGGGGCCTCGATTGCGGACCTTCCCGTGCAGGACGTTGTTGCGGCCCAGGGCGGTCGCATGACCGGACGCCGGCTCCCACCACGCGTTCACGGGACGCCTCTGGCGGGCCACGGCGGGCGGCCGATTGGCTAGACTGTCGGCCATCACCTCCACGGGATGGACCATGAGCGCACCCACCCTGATCGCATTGATTTCCCAGAAGGGCGGCTCGGGCAAGACCACGGTCGCCATGCAGCTCGCCGCCGGCCTCGCCCTCGAGGGCTACCGCGTCGCGCTGGCCGACCTCGATCCGCAGGAGAGCGCCTCGCGCTGGGCCGAGTCCGCGCCCGCCGATGCACCCTTCCCCGCCCGCGTGGTGCGCCTGTCCGGCAGTGCCGACGAGATGGGCAAGACCTTGAGACCGGTTGCCAACAAGGTCGATGTGGTGGTCATGGACTGCCCGCCGTCGATCGAGCATGCGCACACGATGAGCGCGCTCGCGCTGTGCGACATCGCCCTGGTGCCGGTGGTGCCGGGCCCGACCGACCTGTGGGCGACGCGCGGCATCGAGCGCCTGATCCTCGAGCGCAAGCGCAGCCGCCCCGGCCTGCGCGGCGCGCTGCTGCCCAACCGCGTGACGCGTACCGCGCTGTCGGCGGACGTGCTCGAGGTGCTGCGCGACTTCACCCTGCCGGTGCTCGACGCCGCGCTGTCGCAGCGCAGCGCCTATGCGCTGGGCGCGGTGCGCGGGACCTCGGTGTTCGGCCTGGGGCGGTCCGCCGCGCCCGCGCAGGAAGAGGTGGCGCGCCTGGTCGCGGCGGTCGTCAAGTTGATCGAGGAGCGAGGATGAGCGCCACCAGCAGCGGACTGAAGTCGAAGCTGCGCGAGACCCTGAAGCAGGAGGACGCCGCGCTCGCCGAGCGCAGCCGGGCGGTCGCGAAGCCGGCTGCGGCGCAGCCTCGTGTGGGCAAGCCGGACGCCGCGGAGCCTGCCGCCACCGCGACGCCGACGACCGCCGCGCAGGCGCTGCAGCCGACGGTGGGTGGATCCGCTGCGGCGGAGAAGCGTGCCACGGCAACGCTGCTCGAGCTTGCCGCGCCCGCCGCGGCCGGGCGCCGCGACAAGGGCGAGAAGGTCGAGCGCGATTCGTTCTCGATGCCGGCGCGCGAGCACAAGCGCATCAAGGCGTTGCGCGAGGCGCTCGGCGAGCACGGTGTGCTCGTGAGCAAGTCCGCGCTGCTGCGCGCCGGCCTCGCGCTGCTGGCCGAGCGCGACACCGGCGAGATCGCCCGCCTGGTCGCGGCCCTGCCCAAGGTGGCGAAGGGCAAGCGCAAGAGGCGCTGACGCGGGAACCGCGATGGTGCCCAGGGAGCAGCGCCGCAAGGCGCGAACCGGGCTCCCGGGAGACTTCGGGCCTGGGCTCGGGCGGGAGCGCGGTGGTCGCAGCGCAGCGGATTTGCGCACACGCCTGCGCAAGCGCGGTATCGCGACTCGCGTCGCTCCTACAGGCCCTGCGGAAGCCGCGTCGGTTTTCCGTCGGCGCGACGCGCGTCGCGATTTTCGGCGCCTGCGAATCCGAGCAGCCGCAACCAGTAGCGCAGTCCGGCCGGCCAGGTGTCCGCGGCCGCGCGCAGCAGGTCGGCGGTCGACACGTGGGTGGAGAAGGCGCGCGAGTCGGGCTCGGCGAGCAGGCGTGCCGGCCACTCGGCGGCGAAGCGCTGCAGGCCGAGGCCGAGCAGCGGCAGGTCGGTGTCGTGACCGGCGCCGAGGTCGCCGAGCACGCCGGCGAGCGACAGCCAGCTCTTGCGGAACACCGCGAGTTGCTCGCCGAAGCCGCCCGCGCCCTGCAGCGCCAGCGCATCGAGCAGCCCGACCAGCCAGTCGAAGCCGAGCGGCCGGCCGCTGCGCACCAGGGTATCGAGCGCGTGCTCGACGGTGGCGCCGATCGGGGCGGCGCGGGTGTCGCGCAGGCCCAGCCCGGCGAGGCCGGCCATGATGCGTGATGCGTCGAGTGCGAGAGCGGCGAGAGCGACTTCCACCAGGGCCTCGCGCTCGGCCTTGCTCAGGCGCGCGGTGAGGCTCCAGTCGAGCACCGCCACGCGGCCGTCGGGGGCGAGCAGCAGGTTGCCGCCGTGCAGGTCGCCATGGAAGGGCGCGTCCTCGCCGCACGACCAGAAGGGGCGGGCGAGCAGGCCGCCGACGAGGGCGCGGCCGAGGCGGCGGGATTCGTGCGCGGACAGCGCGGCGTCGGCGAGCTTGGGGCCGTCGATGCGCTCCATCGCGGTCAGCGCGGGCGTGCACCAGGGCAGCAGCGCCGGCACGAAGACGTCGGCGTCGGCGGCGAACAGCGCCGCGGCGGCGCGCAGGTTGGCCTGCTCGCGGTCGAGACGGATCTCCTGCACGAGCAGGCGGCTGGCGGCGGCGAGGTGGCTGCGGTAGTCGATGGCGGGCAGGCCGAACTCCGCCCCCCGGCGTTCGAGGAAGTCGCCGAGCGCGGGCAGGATGGCGAGCTCCTCGGCCAGCCGTTCGCCGATGCCGGGCTTGAGCGCCTTGAACACGCCCTCATGGCTGCGCCCGTCCTGCCGCCACGAGAAGGGCAGCACCACGGCCACGCTGCCTTCGGCGAGCGCGCGGTCGGCGAGGTGGAGGCCGTGGCCAGCGCCGAGCTCGGCGCGGATGCGGGCGTGCAGGGCGCCGTCGTCCGTGCTCGCGGGGAGGGATTCGAGCGCCTGCAGGTGGCGGCGCAGTTCCGCGTCGAGGCCGGGCTGGCGCGCGACGACCTGGCCGAGCTTGTGCAGTGTGGGACAGCGCGCGAGCAGGGCGGTGGCGCGCGCGGCGGAGACGCTCGCGGCGAGCGCGAGCTGCTCGGCGACGATCGCCCCGAGGCGGGCTTCCGGCAGCCGATCGAGGAAGAAGGCCATTCCCTCGAGCAGCAGCGGACGCCAGGCGGAGAGGGACTCGGGCAGCAGGGCGTCGAGGCCGAGCGACTCGAACAGTTCGGTGCCGAGGTCGGGATCCATGGCGGAGAATCTGCGGAAGCGCGCCGGGCTCAGCGCTTGCGGGCCGCAGCCTTGCGCTGCGAGGATTTCTTCTTGCCGGCCCGGGCCTTCTCATCATCCTTCGCGGCGGTGCGCTTCAACGGCGGCAGCGCATCGAGCAGAGCGATCGTTTCCGCATGGTCGAGGGCCGCGAGCGCCGCAAGGCCGGCGCGCACCAGCTCGGACTTGCGCGCCGGCCGGCCGGCGGCCTTCATCGTGCTGCGCAGGGCATCGAGGCGGCGCAGGTCGCTGGCGACCAGAGCGAAGGATTCGCGCTTGCGCTTCTCGGGTTTCGCCTTGGCGGGCTCTGCCGGCAGGGGTGGGGCCTCGGTTTCCGGGCGGGTTGGGGGCCGTGTTCCGGCGATTTCGGGCAGACGCTCGTCGAGCGCGACATCTTCCTGCTTCAGGCTGGCGCGCAAGGCGCTGCGGGTGTGGGTGCTCACGGTGCGCTCCTCGGGGGCTTCAGCGCCGCATTCTAGGCTGCGCTTGCGCGCTCATGCACGTGCGCACGGGCGCGCGCAAGGAGATCAGCCGTGCTCGCCGCGGCGCAGGCGCTCCAGGTTGCGATGCCAGTCGGCGAGCGCGTCGGCGTCGTCGAGCAGGTCGGCGACGTGCTTCCTCGTTCGCGATTGCCAGCGCGCGGTGAGCTGCGCACCGAGGCTCTCGAGGCCTGCATGGAGGCCGAGGCGGTCGCCCGTCGGCGTGCCGGGGGCGGTGAGATGAGCGTGCGTCTGCATGATGCTTCCTCCTGTCGAATCGAAACCAAGCAAAAAATCCGCGCTGCGCCCGCAATTCACACTCGACCCCTCGCGGCTCACGCTTCCAGCACATACGTCCCCGGTGCATCCCCCAGCGCGGGATGGCGTTCGTCGGCGGCGGGGCGTGCGGCTACGAGCTCGCCGGCGCGCGGCTTCAGCCAGGCCATCCAGTCCTCCCACCAGCTGCCTTCGCGCAGCGCGGCGCGCTCGCGCCAGAGTGGCGCGCGGTCGGCGCGATGGGCGGTGGCGACACGGTAGTGGCGCCTGGGCGGCGTCACCGGCGGGTTGACGATGCCGAGGATGTGGCCGGAGCTCGACAGCACGAAGCGCTTGTCGGCGGCGACGTGGTGCATGGTGTGGAAGGTCTGCGCCCACGGCGCGATGTGGTCGTCTTCCGCGGCCACCGCGTAGAGCGGCTGGCGGATGCGGCGCAGGTCGATCGGCTCGCCCGCGACGACGAGGGCGTCGGGCTGGACGAGGCGGTTGTTCAGGTAGAGCTCGCGCAGGTACCAGGCGTGCATCGCGGCGGGCATGCGCGTGGTGTCCATGTTCCAGTACAGCACGTCGAAGGGCGCGGGCGACTCGCCATAGAGCCAGCCGTGCACCACGTAGTGCCAGATCAGGCTGTTCGAGCGCAGCAGGCGGAAGGAGGCGGCCATGTCCTTGCCATCGAGGTAGCCCTTCTCCTTCATCTGTTCGCTCAGGTGGGCGACGCTCTCCTCGTCGATGAAGACCTCGATGTCGCCCGGCTTGTGGAAGTCCACCAGGGTGGTGAACAGCGTCCAGTCGCGCACCGGCACGGCGTCCTCGCCGTAATGGCGCGCCGCCCAGGCCATCCAGGTGGCGAGCGCGGTGCCGCCGATGCAGTAACCGACCGCGTGCACCCGCTCGGCCCCGCTGCATTCGCGCGCCACCCGCACGATCGCGGAGATGCCCTCGACGAGGTAGTCGTCGAAGCGGACCTCGCGCATCGATGCGTCGGGGTTCTTCCAGCTCGTGATGTAGACGTCCAGACCCTGGTCGAGCAGGTAGCGCACCATGCTCTTCCTGGGGTTGAGATCGAGGATGTAGAACTTGTTGATCCAGGGGGTGACGATGACCACCGGCTCGGCATGCACCTGCGGCTGCGTGGGCGCGTAGTGGATGACCTCGAGCAGGCGGTTGCGGAAGATCACCGCGCCCGGCGTGGTGCCGAGGTTGTCGCCGACGTGGAAGCCGTCGGGATCCGTCATGCGCACGTTGCCCGCCTGCAGGTCGGCGAGCATGTTCTGCCAGCCCTGCCACAGGCTGTGGCCGCGGGTGTCGATGAAGCGTCGCAGCGCGATCGGGTTGGACCAGAGATAGTTGGTCGGCGCCACCGCGTTGAGCCACTTGCGCCACCAGAACGCCGCGCGCCGGCGCTCCTTGCCGGACAGCCCGGGGGTCTCGTAGAGCATGTCCTGGACGTGGTGGGTGAAGGCGAGATACCACTCCTTCACCAGGTCCCAGGTGGCCGAGTCGGTCCATACGGGGTCGGCGAAGCGTGGATCGTCGGCGTGCGGCTTGACCGGGTCGGCGCTGGGCAGGCCGAGCGCGCGCCGCCAGGTGTGCCACTGCAGCTGCCAGAGGTCGGTGCCGAGGCCGGCGAGGCGCTCGCCGAGCTCCTGCGGATGCATCAGCCAGGCCATCTGCGCATGCAGGATGGGTGCGGCGATGCCGAAGGGGTCGGCGCGTGCGGTCAGGCCCTCGCCGATCGCGGCGATGTGGCGGTAAACCGCCCGTCCGTCGGGGAGGCCGTTGCGGCCATTGGAGACCATGCGGCCATTGTGGCCGTTCGAGTCGGGCGGGGCCGGGTGCGCGCCCCGGTCCGGTTGCTGCTTGGCAGAAGGGGCCGTCGCCGGCCGTTTGCCGCCCCGTCGTGAAGCTGGCATGAGAAATCGCCTCCGTGCGCATCCCGTGCGGAGGGGGCCGCTACCCCGCCCGACGATCGCGCGCTGGTCGTTGAACATAATCTGCGCCCGGCGCTTGACAGCCGTATTGCGCTTTCGTGAAGCGTGTCTTGCGCAGCGCAGCAAGGTGCGGATTCATCGTGACATGACTGTCACATTTCACCCACAGAATCCTTCACGAATACCGGGAGGATGTCATGGAGAAGATCGAGGCCGTCGCCAGCCTGGGACAGGCGGAACTGCTCAGGCCGGCGCGCGTGCGTGCGGCGCTGGCCGCCAACGATCGACTGAAGCTCTATCTCAGCGTGCTGCAGGCGGCGCACGACTGCGCGCAGCGCGGCGACGCCCGCGCGCTCGACCTCGCGCGCGAGTTCGCCGTCGCCGGAGTCGATGCGCCCTGGCTGGCGCAGCTGCCGGCCACCGCCTACCGCGAGGGCAAGGAGCTGCATGTGGCCGGGCTCGACCGGCTGGCCGGCCTGCTCGCCGAGGACCTGTGCACCATGGCGCGCCCGCTCGAAGGCGATGCGGACTTCGCCGCGCGCTGTGCGCACTGGTGCGCCTGGCTCGAAGCGCTCGCGCCGGACACGCTGTCGTCGGCCCAGCTCCACGCGCTCACCAGCGGCAAGCGCGGCAAGGACGACAGCCTGCACCTGCTGGTGATGGACCTGCACAAGGCGCTCAACCGGCTCGCTTCGGAGCTCTCCAGCGAGACCATCGACGGCGCCCACGTATGGCAGGTGGATGCGACCGATCGCTCGCGCATCGCCGCCTTCATGCGCGGGCTCAACGCCACCCGTGCGCTCAAGCTCGATCATCCCGGGCTGGACACCGCCGCCACCCGCGACGGTGCGCGCCTGCTGCTGCAGAACGACATCGGCACCAACGACGCCCACGTGCTGGTGATTCAGGTCGAGGGTCTGCGCGTCGTGCTCACCTACTCCGATCTCCACCGTCGCCGCTTCGCCTTCTTCCAGTCGCTGCTGTGCGAGGTCGGCGCCAACTGGAGCGAGCCGCAGGCGCGCACCAGCGCCGGGCTCAACTTCGGCGCCACCTATTACGTCGGCACCGCGACCTTCGACTGTGCGGACGAGGAGGCGCTGTGCGGGGTGCTGGAGGGCATCGGCACGCGCATCGTGTTCCTCATCGACTGGAACCGCGCGCGCAAGCGGCTCGAACAGTTCGTCGGCAAGACCGACGCGGTGGCGATCCTCGCCGAGGCCGCACGCCGGCGCGTCGGTCACATGGCCTGGCTGGCCGCCGGCGGCGAGCAGCTGGTGTTCGGCGCGATGCAGGCGCTAGGGCCGGAGTACTTCCGCATCGGCGACCGCCTCGACGGCGTGCTCGGCACCGAGAAGGCCCGCGCCTTCGTACTCGAGAGCATGGCGCTGGCGAGCGCGGCGATGCAGCAGCGCCAGC
This sequence comes from Thauera aminoaromatica, assembly GCF_000021765.1. NCBI lineage: Bacteria > Pseudomonadati > Pseudomonadota > Betaproteobacteria > Rhodocyclales > Zoogloeaceae > Thauera > Thauera aminoaromatica. The sequence continues at coordinate 222,306 of NC_011662.2, forward strand.
CGCTCGCGCTGGTCGCGGACGACACCCGCCTGCTGCTCGCGCGCTACCTGCACCGGCACGACGAGTTCGACCTGCTCGCCGAACACGCGGCCTACTGCCATGCGCTCGCCGAGGGTCTGCGCGACGGCCTCGCCCACGGCCACGAGCGCGACCGCAAGGCGGCGCGCGAATTCTCCGAGCGCGCCAAGGACTGGGAGCGCCGCGCCGACCAGCTGGTGATGGACGCACGTGCGCGCGCCGAGGCGCGACCGCGCTGGGAGGCCTTCGCCGAGCTGGTGGAGACCGCCGACGACGTCGCCGACGCGCTCGAGGAGGCCGCCTTCCTGCTCTCGCTGATCGCCGCCGATCACCACCAGGGCTGGCGCGGCGAGGTGCACCAGACCATGCAGCTGCTCGCCGACGCGGTGCTCGGTGCGGCGCAGGACCACGTGCGCGCGCTCGAGATTGCGCGCGGATTCGGCGAGGACAGCAGCGCCGAGGACCACGAGGCGTTCGTCGCCGCGCTGTGGCGGGTGCTCAACGCCGAGCGCCAGTGCGACGTGCTGCTGCGCGACGTGCGCCGCGCGCTCGCCGAGCACGTCAGCGACGCGGCGACGCTGAACCTGAGCACGGACTTCGCCCAAGCGCTCGAGTCGGCCACCGACTGGCTGCTGGCGACCGGCTACGGCCTGCGCCGGCTGGTCTTCAGCCGCGCGGGGGTGGGGCGATGAGCGCGCAACACAACGAGGAGAGTCCGATGATGGCGCATCCCGATGCGGCGTCCGCCGCCGCGCCGGCCGACGCCCGTCGTGTCGTCCGCCTGATCCACGCCGACGCGCCCCTGCCCGCCGATTGCAGCGCCGAGGCGCTCGGCTCCAAGGCGTGGAACCTCGCGCGCATGGCCGCGCTCGGCCTGCCGGTGCCCCCGGCCTTCGTGATCGGTACCGGATGGTGTGCCGAACCCGGCGCGCTCGCCGAGGCCGCGTGGCGGCCGGCGCTCGCCGAGCTGGAGCGCCTGAGCGGGCTGCGCCTCGGCGACACGCGCCATCCGCTGCTGCTTTCGGTGCGCTCCGGTGCGCCGGTGTCGATGCCGGGGATGATGGAGACCCTGCTCGACATCGGCCTCACCGAGACCACGCTGTCCGGCCTGCTGCGCGTCAGCGGCCATCCACGCCTGACCTGGGATGCCTACCGGCGCCTGATCGCCGGCTATGGCGAGGTGGTCGCCGGGATCGACGCGCAGCATTTCGACGCCGACCTCGAGGCCGTGCGCGGCGAGTGTGGCGAGTGCGGCCAGGGCGACGAGCGCGTGCTCGACTTCGCGGCGCTGCGCGAGCTCGCCGCCCGCCACCTCGACACCTACCGGCGCGAAGCCGGCGAGGCCTTCCCGCAGGATGCGCACGAGCAGCTGCGCCAGGCCATCGCCGCGGTGTTCGCGTCCTGGCATGCGGACAAGGCGCGCGCCTACCGCGCGATGCACGGTCTGGCCGACGACATGGGCACCGCGGTCACGGTGCAGCGCATGGTGTTCGGCAACGCCGGCGGGCTGTCGGGCGCGGGCGTGGGCTTCACGCGCGACCCGAGCAGCGGCGAGCCGCGGCCATGGGTGGATTTCCTCTTCAACGCGCAGGGCGAGGACGTGGTCAGCGGCCGGCGCAGCGCGCACGGCCACGACGAGCTCGCCGCGGTCGCCCCCGCGGTGTGGCAGGCCGTGCTCGACGTGACCGCCCGCCTGGAGCGCGCCTTCGGCGACATGCAGGACTTCGAGTTCACCGTGCAGCAGGGCGTGCTCCACCTGCTGCAGACGCGTGCCGGCAAGCGCACGCCGCAAGCGGCGGCGCGGATCGCGCTCGACCTGCTCGACGAGGGCGTGATCGATGCGGAAACCGCGCGTGTCCGCACCGCCGCGCTGGATGTGCGCGCGCTCGCCGAGCACCGCATCGTGCGCGCCGACGGTGCCGCGCTCGTGCCGCTCGGCCGCGCCGCGAGCGCGGCGAGCGGGGTGGCCTGTGGCGAGATCGTCTTCGACGAGGCGCGCGCCCGTGCCCGCCACGCCGCGGGGGCGAAGCTGATCCTGGTGCGCCAGGACGCCGAGACGCGCGATCTCGCCGCGCTCGAACTCGCCGAGGGCCTGCTCACCTGCCGTGGCGCGCGCACTGCGCACGCCGCGGTGGTCGCGCGCCAGCTCGGCAAGGTCTGCCTGGTCGGCTGCGAGGCCTTGCGTCTCGACGAGGCGGGGCGCACGCTCGAACTCGGCGGTCACATCCTGCGCGAGGGCGAGCTGCTGACTCTGGACGGCAACGAGGGCGCGATCCATGCAGGCGCCGCGGCGGTTGTCGAAGTCGTGCCGCAGGCGCTGCTCGCGCGCCTCGACGCGCTGCACGGACGCGAGGTCGCGGCGCTGCAGTCCTGAAGATTTTCCGGCGGGAGGGTTGTTCGATGAGCTTCAGATCCAGCTACGGCCACAAGTGCGCGATCGAACTGTATCGCGACGCCACCGAGCGCCAGGCCAAGCTGGCCGGCGTGACCATTCCCACCTTCATGTGCCGGCGCTGCGGCAAGCGCCAGTCGGTGAGCGGACGCCGCCAGGTGGTGCGCGGCAGCTCGCGCTACGGCTATCACTGCGCGAGCTGCAGCACTGCGCGGCCGGCTGGCGCGGGTTGCGAAAGCCGGCCGTCCCAGGTGTAGCGGCAGCGGGTGCCGTCGCTGCTCAGGCTGCGCGCGCCGCGGGTGCGCGGGCGCAGTCCGGCTGCAGGCGATTGACCCCGCTGAGGATTGCGCGGATCGAGGCGGTGACGATGTTGGCATCGATACCCACGCCGTAGCGATCGCCGCCCTGTCCGCCTGCCTCGGTGAGCTCGAGGAAGGCGCAGGCCTGGGCGTTGCCGCCGTTCTCGCTGGGCGCCACCGAGCGCTCCTCGAAGCTGCGCACCTGGACGTCGATGCCGGCGCCGCGCAAGGCGTGGATGGCGGCGTCGATCGGGCCGTTGCCCTCGCCGACCAACAGGTGGCGGGTGCCGCCGAACTCGACCACGAGGCGGATGCCCTGCGCCGCGCCATGCTCGAAGAGGTGGTGCTCGACGTAGCGCACCGGCTCGACGTTGTCGAGGTAGGTGCTGCGGAACAGATCCCAGATCGCTGCCGCCGACATCTCACCGCCGCTGGCGTCGGTGACCTGCTGCACCTCGCGCGAGAACTCCACCTGCAGGCGGCGCGGCATCACGATGCCGTATTCGGTCTCGAGCAGGTAGGCGATCCCGCCCTTGCCGGACTGGCTATTCACCCGGATCACGGAGTCGTAGCTGCGGCCGACGTCGGCGGGGTCGATCGGGAGGTAGGGCACGTTCCACGGCTGGCCAGCCTTTTGAGCGGCGAATCCCTTCTTGATGGCGTCCTGGTGGGAGCCGGAGAAGGCCGTGAACACGAGATCCCCCACATAGGGGTGGCGTGGGTGGATGGGAAGCTGGTTGCAGTACTCGACGGTGCGCGCGACCGCGTTGATGTCGGAGAAGTCGAGCCCGGGCGACACCCCCTGGGTGTACATGTTCAGGGCGAGGGTGACGATGTCGACGTTGCCGGTGCGCTCGCCGTTGCCGAACAGGCAGCCCTCGACGCGGTCGGCGCCCGCCATCAGGCCGAGCTCGGCGGCGGCGACGCCGCTGCCGCGGTCGTTGTGCGGGTGCAACGAAAGCACCACGCTGTCGCGGCGGGCGAGGTTGCGGTGCATCCACTCGACCTGGTCGGCATAGACGTTGGGCGTGGCGACCTCGACCGTGGCGGGGAGGTTGAGGATGACCTTGTTCTCGGGCGTGGCGCCCCACTCGGCGGTGACGGCGTCGCAGACCTCCCGGGCGAAGTCGAGTTCGGTGGCGGAGAAGGTCTCCGGGCTGTATTCGAGGCGGATCTCGGTGCCGCACTCCTTCTCCATTTCCGCGCCGATCTGCTTGATCAGCCGTACGGCGGAGACCGCGAGCGCGAGTACCTGCGGCTTCTCCATGCCGAACACGAGCTCGCGGAAGGTGGGCGAGGTGGCGTTGTAGACGTGGATGATCGCGCGCGGCGCGCCGCGTACCGACTCCATGGTGCGGCGGATGAGGTCCTCGCGCGCCTGGGTGAGCACCTGGATGGTCACGTCGGCCGGGATGTGGCCGCCCTCGATGAGCGCGCGCACGAAGTCGAAGTCGGTCTGCGAGGCCGACGGGAAGCCGACCTCGATCTCCTTGAAGCCGATCTCGCACACGGTGCGGAACATGCGCATCTTGCGCTCGACGTTCATCGGCTCGAACAGCGCCTGGTTGCCGTCGCGCAGGTCGGTGCTCATCCAGATCGGGGCGCGCTCGATGAGCGTGTTCGGCCACTGGCGGTCGGCGAGCGCGATCGGGGCGAAGGGACGGTACTTGGCGGCGGGGTTCTGCAACATCATGGCGCGGTCCTCGTGGGCATGGCGTGATTCGATGGACGAAAGTCTACGCGCCGTGCGGCGGCAGACGATTGCGTTGTTGCGGTGCGAGCGCGCTTATTTGTGCAGGAACATGCGTACTTACGAACTTGAATGAAATAATCTGCCTTTCGGAAAGAATGGAGCGCCCGATCGTGCAACTCGACCGCTACGACCGCCAGATCCTGGAGCTGCTCCAGCAGGATGGCCGCATCAGCAACCAGGAGCTCGCCGACCGCATCGCGCTGTCGCCCTCGGCCTGCCTGCGCCGGCTGCGTGCGCTGGAAGAGTCCGGTCTGATCCGCGGCTACCGCGCCCTGCTCGACGCCAGGAAGCTCGGCCTGTCGCTGATGGCGCTGATCCACATCTCGATGGACCGCCACACGCCCGAGCGCTTCTCGCACTTCGAGGCCGAGGTGGAGAAGATCCCGCAGGTGCTCGAATGCCTGCTGATCACCGGCCAGGACGCCGATTACCAGCTCAAGGTGGTGGTCACGGACATGGACGGCTACCAGGCGCTGCTGCTCGAGCGCATCACCCGCATCCCCGGCGTCACCGGCGTGCATTCGAGCTTCGTGCTGCGGCGGGTGATCGACAAGACGGCGCTGCCATTGCCGGGGGCCTGAGCGCCGGGTGTGCACAAACTGGATATATGTCACGTTGTGAGCGGATAGCGGGGGCGGGTGTCTGCGTCCAAGATCTCCGGGCTGCGTGGCCCTTGCGCCGCGCTCGAGTTCATCCAAATGAAGTCCGCCGTGTGCGGACCCCCAAGGAGACGACATGGACGCCCGCGTTCGCGAACTGGTCAAGGCCACGATCCCTGTGCTCAAGGAGCACGGCGTTGCCCTGACGACGTATTTCTATCAGCGCATGTTCCGCCACAACCCGGAACTGAAGAACATCTTCAACCAGTCGCACAACGAGACCGGCAAGCAGCCGGTGGCGCTGGCGATGGCGGTGCTGGCCTACGCCGAGAACATCGACGACCCTTCGGTGCTGGCGCCGGTGATCACCCTGATCGCCAACAAGCACGCCAGCGTGGGCATCCGCGCCGAGCACTACCCGATCGTCGGCAAGCACCTGCTGGCCTCGATCCGCGAGGTCCTGGGCGACGCCGCCAGCGACGAGCTGATCGCAGCCTGGGGGGTGGCCTATGGCGCGCTTGCCGACGTCTTCATCGACGCCGAGAGCAAGCTCTACAACCAGGCCTGCAACGCCGATGGCGGCTGGAGCGGCTGGCGCAGCTTCCGCATCATCGACAAGGTGCGCGAGAGCGAGGAGATCACGTCCCTCCACCTCGTGCCCTGCGACGGCGGCCCGCTGCCGGCCTACCGCGCCGGCCAGTACACCACCGCGCGGGTGTTCGTGCCCGAGCTCGGCGTGATGCAGTTGCGCCAATACACGCTTTCGATCGCGCCGGGGGCCATGCACTTCCGCATCTCGGTGAAGCGCGAGCCGGCGGGCGCGACCACGCCGGCCGGTCGGGTGTCGAACCGCCTGCACGACTTCTACAAGGTGGGCGACATGCTCGAGCTGGCGCCGCCCTTCGGCGAGTTCTTCCTCGACGAGACCCACGACGGCCCGGTGGTGCTGATCAGCGGCGGGGTCGGCATCACGCCGATGATCTCCATGCTCGACCGCCTGGTAGCGGCGGCGCCGTCGCGTCCGGTGCAGTTCGTGCATGCCTGCCGCAATGCCGCGGTGTTCGCCTTCGGTGCGCATCTGGCGAAGGTGGCGGAGCGCAACCCGCAGGTGAGGCTGCATCTGTTCCACGACGAAGGCGCGGTTTCGGCACCGGTGCAGGCGGGCCGTGTCGATCTGCGCGCGCTGGCGGGCGAGGTGCTGGCAGAGGGGGCCGACTACTACCTGTGCGGCCCGGTCGGCTTCCTGGAGGCGCAGATCGCGACCCTGCACGAGCTGGGGGTCGAGTCGGCGCGCATCCATGCCGAGGTGTTCGACACCGGCGGCATCGCGACCTGAGGCCGGGGCCGGCTCGTCCGGCTTCGATCCGGCCGCGGGGCCGGGGCCTCGCGTGTGCGCAGCCCGGCCGCCCGGGGTCGGCGCCGGTCCGGTGTTTTTCGGTAGGAGCGACGCAAGTCGCGATTGCAGTGCCTGGAGTCCGCGCCTTCGCTTCGGCACCAGCCGATCGCGTGTCGCGTCGCTCCTGCCCCGTTCGCCTTACTGCCCGGCGTTCGGGAAGAAGAGCTGCTCGCCCTCGATCTTGTACGCGGCGATGGCCTCCTGGCCGGCGGGCGAAACCACCCATTCGACGAACTTGCGCGCCTCGGCCTGTTTCACGTGCGGGTGGCGCTCGGGGTTCACCACCATCACGCCGTACTGATTGAAGAGGCGGGTGTCGCCTTCGACCAGCACCGCGAGGTCGGCGCGGTTCTTGAAGCTGAGCCAGGTGCCGCGGTCGGCGAGCACGTAGGCGCCGCTCGATGCCGCCATGTTGAGTGCCGGGCCCATGCCGCAGCCGCATTCCTTGTATCCGCTCCCCTTGTTGTCGACCCCGGCGGCCTTCCAGTAGCGCAGCTCGGCGGCGTGGGTGCCGCTCTTGTCGCCGCGCGACACGAAGTTGCCGTTGGCGGCGGCGAGCTTCTGCAGCGCGCCGGTGATGTCCTTGCCCTTGGCGGCGGCCGGATCGTCCTTCGGCCCGATCAGCACGAAGTCGTTGTACATGACCTTGCGGTGCTCGATGCCGTGGCCTTCATCGACGAACTTCCGCTCTGCGTCGGCGTCGTGCACGAACACCACGTCGGCGTCGCCGCGGCGGCCGACGTCGAGGGCCTGGCCGGTGCCGAGCGCGACCACCTTCACGTCGATGCCGGTCGCCTGTTTGAACTGCGGCAGAATGTGGCCGAAGAGACCGGACTGCTCGGTGGAGGTCGTCGACGCGACGACGATCGATGCGGGCTGCTGGGCGATCGCCTGGGCGGCGAAGAGGCCGATCGTCACGGTGGCGATTCCGGCGAGGCTGCGGCGGATGCGCGCGATGCGGGTGTTGCGGGTCATGCGGAGTCTCCTCGATTGGGGGTGGGCTCGCGGGGTGGGCGGTGTCGTGGCCGTCGCGGCGGCTGCGGCGACGGATGAGCCTCGGGCAATCTAGGCAGGCGGGTGGGATGGATCAATATGAAGGGATCTGCATAGGATGGAGGGCCGCAGCGGCGTGGATGCCGCCGCGCACCACGGACATGGACCAGAGCGCATGAAGAGCCGCGTGATCGAACGCTGGGTCGAGGCCCACCTCGCCGGACGGCGCATCAGCGCCAACTCGCTGATCATCTCGGTGTATGGCGACCTGATCGCGGTGCACGGCGGCGTGGTGTGGCTGGCCGACCTGATCCGGCTGATGGCGCCCTTCGGGCTCAACGAGCGCGTGGTGCGCACCAGCGTCTATCGGCTGGTGCAGGACGACTGGCTGGAGTCGGGACAGGTCGGCCGGCGCAGCTACTACCGCCTCGCCGCATCCGGCATGCGCCGTTTCGCGCCGGCGTGGCGGCGGATCTTCGAGCCCGAGGGGGAGGGCTGGAGCGGGACCTGGCAGGTGGTGATGCTGCCCTCCGCGCTCGAGGCGCGGGTGGCGGACAACCTGCGCCGGGAGCTGTCTTGGGCGGGCTACGGGGCGCTCAACGCCGGCGTGCTGTTGCGCCCGACCGACGACGCCTCGACCCTGCGCAACATCCTCGACGGCTGCGGCCTGCGCGACCGCGTGGTGCCGCTCACCGCGCGCGGCCTGGACGGGGTGACCGGCGCGGCCACCGACGAGCTGGTGCGCGAGTGCTGGGACCTGCAGGCGATCGCCGCCACCTACGACGGCTTCATCGAGCACTTCCGGCCGCTGCTGCGCGCCTTCGGTGCGGGCGAGGCCGAGCCGGAGCAGGCCTTCCTGGTGCAGACCCTGTTGATGCACGAGTTCCGCCGCGTGCTGCTGCACGATCCGCAGCTGCCGGTGCAGGTCATGCCCAACCGCTGGCGGGGGGACGCGGCGCGCGAGCTGTGCGCGCGACTGTATCGGCTGAGCTGGCGAGCGGCGTGCCGGCACCTGCAGGCGAGTTGCGCCACGCCCGAGGGGCCGCTGCCGCCGCCGTCGGCGCAGTTCTTCCGCCGCTTCGGCGGTCTGGAGCTGCCGCCGGCGGCGACGGACGAGGTCGCGGCCGAGGGCTGAGCGGGCGCTGTGAGGCGCCCGCCCGCATGGCCGCTCAGGCGTTGCCGAGGCGGGGTGCGCTGGCGAGGCCGGCGGGCTTGCCGCCGCGCACGGGGTGATGCTTGAGCGCGATGCCCTGGGTGAAGGCGGCGCGACGGATCAGGGTGTATTTGAACCACCAGCCGGCGCCGGCAGCCAGCAGACCCGCCGCGGCGAGCGCGCTGCCCGCGCCGGGCACGCCGGCGAGGATGCCCGCCGCGGCGAGCAGCGCGAGCCCAGCCGGCAGCAGGTGGCCGACGCGCACCATGCGCGCCGCGATCGCCTCGAAGGCCTGCACGCTGGGGGCCGGGGCGCGATCGGCGCGCAGGCCGTCGAGGTAGCGTCTCCACAGCAGCAGGCGGGCGCACAGGGCGAGCACGAGGGCCATCGCGGCGGCGATCTGCAGCCCGCCCGCCAGGGTGGTGGCGATCAGGCCCGCGCCCTCGGCCAGTCCGGTGCCCAGTACCAGCGGCGCGCAGCGCGCATGGCGCCAGGCGGGGATGCCCTTGTCGGCGGCGAGGATGCGCGCCTGGGCGTAGACGAAGGCGAGGCCGCACAGCCCGGCGAGTGCCTGCGCGGCGGGGTGGGCGGTGTAGAGGGCGAGCACGCCCGCGCCGAACAGCGCCAGTGCGACCGAGGCCTCGCGCGTCATCCACGAGCTGCGGATGTGACGGAAGACGTTGAGCGCGCGCCACGGTCGGCCGATCTCGAACCAGACGCACAGCAGCCCGAGGGCGACGAGGAGCAGGCCGGCGGCGAGTTGCGGGCGCACCTCGACACCGGCGAGGCCGGCGAGCCCGGCGAACAGCACGAGCCCGCCGCCGCTGCCGCCGCAGATGAAGTTGCCGGCGGCGCGCCAGTCCCAGTGCTGCTGCAGGCGGGGTGCGGGCTGGCCGGGGAGGGGGGAACGGTTCGGTTTCATCAGGCGTGATCCCAGATGTAATAGACGCTCGGCCCGGTGCCGAGCTCCTCGTGCATGTGGAAGTGCTGGGTTTTTGCGAGCAGGCGGCTGACCGCGCTGTCGGGGTCGTCGATGTCGCCGAAGACCATCGCGCCCGAGATGCAGGAGTTGACGCAGGCCGGGGTGACCTCGGGGTCGCGCCCGGGGATGCGTCCGCTCGCCGCGGCGGCGTCGATGCGTTCCTTGCAGAAAGAACACTTGGTCGCCACCGAGATGCGCGACGGGTCGAAGCGGATCGCCTCGGAGGCGATCGGCTGCTCGCCGTAGGCGAAGCGCGCTTCGTGCACGATCGAGCGCGCCTCGTAGGGACAGGCCATCACGCAGTTGGCGCAGCCGATGCACACGTCGTAGTCGATGGTGACCAGGCCGTCGCGGCGCTTCTGCGTCGCCTCGGTGGGGCAGACCGCCGCGCACGGCGGCTCGGCGCAGTGCATGCAGGCCGTCGGCAGGAAGCTGCGGCGCACGTCGGGGAACTCGCCGGTCTCGAGGTCGAGCACGCGGCGCCACTGCACGCCGGGCGGGGTGGCGTTGGCGTTCTTGCACGCCGCGGTACAGGTCTGGCAGCCCACGCAGCGGCGCAGGTCGATGCTCATCACATAGCGGGTCATTGCACGGTGCTCCCTTCGAGACGGCGGATCGCCACGCGCACGATGTCGGCGCCCGAGCCGGTGGCGTCGGTGAGTTCGAGCGACATCGGCGCCACGGTGTTGAGGCTGGGCATGCCGAAATCCTTGGCGACCGGGGTGGCCCAGTGGTCGAACTGGCCCGGGATGACCAGGGTGTCGGGGCGGATGCCGTGGGCGAGCACCGCCTTGCCGTAGGTGGCGCCGATGTGCGAGCGGATCTCGACGCGGTCGCCGTCGGCGATGCCGAGGCGCCTGGCGGTGTTGGCGTTCATGATCACCCCGGCGTGGCCCCGCACGTTCTGCGCCACCTCGCGCATCAGCGCGATGCTGACGTTGCCGCCGGTGTGGTACTGCATGCTCTTGGTGGCGAGCAGCCACAGCGGGTAGTCCTCGGGCTTCGCGCCGCTGTCGACCAGGGCCTGCTCCCAGCGCCCGGGAACGTCGTGCCATTCGGGCAGGGCGGTGTATTCGGAGAGCTGGGTGTCCCACCAGTGCATGTCGTGCTCGTGCAGGCGGTTGCCGAGCTCGCGGCCGATGCGCAGCAGGCGCTCCTGGTAGGGCAGCTCGTAGCGCAGGCCCTTCTCGGCCAGGGTGGGGGTGAGGTACCACGAGCGCTGCGGCATCGGCACGGTGTAGAAGCCGTGCTCCTTGAACCAGGCGAGGTCGTGGGTCTCCTGCCCCTGCGAGAGATCGGTGCTCGCCGCGCGGCAGATGGCGTCCCAGATCGTGTCCACGTCGTGCGTGCGCGTGGGGTCGAGGCTGAAGTCGTAGCCCTCGCCGGCGAGCGGCGAGACGCCGCCGGCGCCGCGGTTGATCGCCTTGTTGTAGGGCTCGAGCAGGCCGGTGCGGCGCGCCAGCTCGGTGCTGATCCAGGTGAAGTCGCGCGCCTCGCCCTGCGGCTCGACCGCCGGCTGGCGCAGCACCACGCCGCGCGCGGTCCAGAACTGCTCGACGAACTTGGTGCCGCCGACCTTGATCATCTGCAGGGATTCGAGGTCGGTGGCCTCGGGCAGCAGCAGGTCGGCGAAGAAGTTGGTCTCGTCCACCGTGTAGGCGAAGGACACGGTGAAGGGGAAGGTGGCGATCGTCTCCACCAGGCTGGGCGTGTCCCAGAACGAGATCGCCGGGTTGGAGCGGTAGATGAACCAGATGTCGGGCAGGGTCGGCTTGGGCATGTTGAAGTCGCGCGGCACCTCGCGCTGGAACATCCACGCCAGCTGGGTGGGGCCGAGCGCCTGGCTCCATGCCGAGTTGCCGACGATCGGCACCAGGGTGCGGTGGGCGTTGCGGCCGGTGGGCCGGGCGACCCAGTGCTCCTTGTCGGTGGGGTTGAATTTCTGCGCCATGAAGCCGTCCTCGCCAGCGGCGACGCTAAGGTGGCGGTCGTCGTGCGGGCGGTTCAGCCGCACCGTGGTGCCGAGGGTACCGCCCGGCACCTCGAGCGCGCCCACCAGGGTGGCGAGCACCGTGCGCGCCCAGCAGCACTCGAAGGCGCCCCAGCCGTTATTCACCGACTTGCCGAGGGTGACCGCGACCGGGCGCAGCGGCAGGGTGGCGCCGTCCACCTCGATGGTGGCGCCGACCTGCGCGTTCTCGAGGTACTCGCCCGCGATGCGGCGGATGGTGGTCGCGGGCACGTCGCAGATGCCCTCCGCCCACTCCGGCGTGTATTTGCGCATGTGCTCGACCAGCATCGTGTGGGCGGGCGTGCCCTCCACGTCGACGAGCGCATGGCGGGCGTCGTCGGCATCCACGGTCACCGCCGCGGCGACGCGGAAGCGGCCTTCGAGCGCGGGCTCGACGCCCGGGGTGTCGAAGGGCACGGCGCGGCCGGCGGCGGGATCCCACACCAGCGGCTTCGCGCTGTCGGGGGCGCGCAGATAGAGACCGTCGGGGCCGACCAGGTAGGGCGAGGACGTGCGGTCGCGCAGGAAGGGCAGGTCGAGCTGCCCGAGGCCGTGCTCGCACACCAGCACGTGGATCAGCGCGAACATGAAGGCGGGGTCGGTCTTGGGGCGGATCGGCACCCACTCGGACGCACAGGCGCCGGTGATCGACAGGTGGGGCTCGACCTGCACGCGCTTGTAGCCGCGCACGCGCGCGTCGGCGTGGCGGGTGACCGCGCACGGGCCGCCGGAGGCGTCGACGTTGCTGCCGATCGAGATCACGTAGCGGCAGTTGGGCGTGTCGGCGGCGACGGTGAAGGCGCGGTGCCAGAACTCGCCGTAGAGGTGCTCGGAGTGCACGCACTTGACGCCCTGGCCGGAGCCGAAGCTGAAGTCGATCGGCCCCCAGGCGGCGAGGAAGGCGGGCAGGGTGCCCATGTACATCGCCGGCGTGCCGCCGTGGCCGAAGCTGGCCGCCACGCGCGGCAGGCCGGAGTCGTCGACGAGGCCCTTCTCGCGCACCCCGGCGAGGCGGGCGGCGATGGTGTCGAGGGCCTCGTCCCAGGAGATCGGCACGAAGCCCGGATCCTCGTTGCGCCCCTTCTTCGGGTTGGTGCGCTTCATCGGCTGCAGGATGCGGTGCGGGTTGTAGGTCTTCTGCACCAGGCCGTGCGCCTTCACGCACACGCGGCCGCGTGCGGGATGAACCTCGGCGGCGGCGAAGTTTGGTTCGATCTCGGTGGCCACGCCGTCGATCACCTTGACGGTCATGAAGTCGGGGCCGGCGACGCAGTTGTAGCAGTAGCTCGGAATCTTGCGTTCGTTGCGGGCGGTGGCGGCGGTCATCGCGGACTCCTCGCTCAGTGCATGCGTTGCGGGTGGGTGTAGACGCTGTGGCGGTGGCCGCGCGCGAAGCCGACCAGGGTGACGCCCGCGGCCTCGGCCAGGCGCACCGCCATGCCGGTCGGCGCCGAGAGCGCGGCGATCGCGGCGATGCCGACGGTGGCGGCCTTCTGCACGATCTCGTAGCTGGCGCGGCTGGTCATCAGCACGAAGCCGTCGTCGAAGCCGCAGCCGCGCGTGGCGATCGCGCCGATGAGCTTGTCGAGCGCGTTGTGGCGGCCGACGTCCTCGCGCACCAGCGCGACGCTGCCGTCGCGCCGGCACCACGCCGCCGCATGCACCGCGCCGGTGAGCTGGAACAGCGGCTGCAACGCGGCGAGCTCAGCCTGGGCGCGCTCGAGCGCGCCGGGCTGGATCGCGGTGTCGGCGAGGCGGGCGGGCGGCAGCGGGCGCTGCAACTGGGCGAGGCTCTCGATGCCGCACAGGCCGCAGCCGGTGCGCCCGGCGAGCGCGCGGCGGCGTTCGCGCATGGCGGCGAAGCGCTCGCTGGCGAGCGCCATGCGCACCTCGCAGCCGAGGGCGTGCTCCACCACGTCGATGTCGTGGAGCTCGCGCGCGCTCGCGGCGATGCCCTCGCTGAGCGTGAAGCCGAGCGCGAAGTCCTCGAGATCCTGCGGGGTGGCGAGCATCACCGCGTGGGAGAAGCCGTTATAGACGAGGGCGACCGGCGCCTCTTCGGCGACCGCGTCCTCGCCGAGGATCGCGGAGTCGGTGCCCCGGCGTTCGACGCCGTAGCTGCGGTGCGCGCCGCTTGCGGGGGAAGGGTGGTCGAGCATGGGGACCTCCTGTCGGGAAGGAGCCGCAAGAGGGTCGTGCAGCGGCTTGACTTAATGATACAAAAAAATATCAAGAAATCAATATCTGCGTATCACAAAATTATAAAGTCAAGTTAAATCATGACGTTGCAGATAGTTAGATATCCACGAATAAGATTGCTCGTGTTGCTTCGCTATGGGGGATTTTGCATAGGATGGGTGCGGCGGGAGCCCGGGCGGTCCGTGCTTGCCGTGCGAGGGGCGGGCGTTCAGTGGCTGCCGAGGCGGTGATTCACGGCGGCCAGGTCGGACGGCGTGTCGATGTCCAGCCAGCTGGCGTCGTTGTCGACAGCGAGTTCGACCAGCGCCCCACGGTGGCGAGCGAGCAGTGCGCGTGCGCCTTCGTCGCCGGCGAGGGCGCGCAGCTCGTCACCGAAGCGCGCGGCGAAGCCCACCGGATGGCCGCGGCGGCCCCGGCAGACGGGGGCGGCGATGGCGGCGCCGGCGCGCAGCGCGTCGGCGACCAGGCGGTGCTGGGCGGTGGGCACCAGCGGCATGTCGCCAAGTGCGACCAGCCAGCCTGCGGCATCGGCGGTGGCGGCCACGCCACAGGCGATGCTGACGCCCATGCCGGGGTGCTCGGCGCCACAGCGAACCACCTCGGCACCCGCCGCACGCAGCTCGTCCTCAAGCGTGCCGGGCTGGGCGGGAACGACCGCCACCACCAAGTCGACGGCCGGCAGCAGGCGGGCGCAGGTGGTCGCGGCCACGCCGCGGCCGTCGGCCAGGCGGGCGACGAGCTTGCCGCCGCCGAAGCGGCTGCCGGCACCGGCGGCGAGCAGGATGCCGACGATCAGGCCGCGCGTGCGAGCGGGCATGCGGCGGACTCCGTCGCCGGGCGTGCGACTGCGGCCGTCAGGCTCGTGCCGTTGCGGCGCGCGGTGAGGTCGGCGACGATCGCGAGCGCGATCTCGGGCGGTGTGCGGCTGCCCAGCGGCAGGCCTGCCGGTGCATGCAGGCGGGCGATCTGCGCGTCGCCGAGGTCGAACAGGCGCAGGCGCTCGCGGCGGGCGGCGCTGGTTGCGCGCGAGCCCACTGCGCCGATGTAGAAGGCGTCGCTGTGCAGCGCGTCGATGAGGGCGAGGTCGTCGAGCTTGGGATCGTGGGCGGCGGCGAGGATCACGCTGCGGCGGTCGGGGCGCATCGCGGCGACCGCGTCGTCGGGCATCTCGGTGGTGATCTCCACGCCGGGCAGCGTCCAGCTCGCGCGGTATTCCTCGCGCGGCTCGCTGAGCGTGACGCGGTAGTCGAGGGCGAGCGCGAACTGGGCGAGATAGGCGGAGAGCTGGCCGGCGCCGACGATCAGCATGCGCCAGCGCGGCCCGAAGGCCGCGGTGAGCCGGGAGCCGTCGAACACCACCGCGGTGTCCGGGACGGAGTCGAGCAGCTCCACGGCGCCCGTGGCGAGGCTCAGCCGGCGTGCGAGCAGTTCGCCGCGCTCGATGCGCGCGAGCGTCTCGGCGAGCCGGCTGCCGGCGTGCAGCGGCTCGAGCACCAGGCTCAGCGAGCCGCCGCAGGGTAGCTGGAAGCGCCGGGTCTGGTCCGCGGTGATGCCGTAGGTGACGAGCTCCGGGCGCTCGAGCCATTGCGTGCGCAGGCGATCACTCAGGTCGTCCTCGATGCAGCCGCCGGAGACCGAGCCGGCCAGGCGTCCGTCGCCGCAGATCGCCAGCAACGCGCCTTCGGGTCGCGGCGAGGAGCCCCAGGTGCGCACCACCGTCGCGAGCGTGACCGGCAGTCCGGCCGCCTGCCAGGCGACGGCCTGGCGCAAGGTCTCGAGATTGACGCTGTCCATGTCGGTTCCTCGGGAAAGGAAAATGTTAGGCACGCTAACTATTGGAGTTCAAACAATTACACTTCGAAGTGTAGCAGGGTGCCGGGCCCTTGCAAATTGAAAGGCACAGCAGCGGGACGTCCGGTTTCGTCTCGGCCAGGCCTTATGCCCCGGGGGCGCGGGCTCGCCGCGGACGACGCGCTTGCGCTAACCTCGCACGAGGCCGTCACGATGGCGGCAGACACGGAGAGCGGACGGCAGATGCGCAGGATCAGGCTGAACTACGTACTCGGCGCGGACACGGGGTCGGCGCCGCTCCACAATCCCCTGCTCGACCTCCTGCAGGCGGTGCGCGAGCAGGGCTCGATCTCCGCCGCCGCGCGTGTGCTGGACCTCTCCTACCGCCACGTTTGGGGCGAGCTCAAGCGCTGGGAGCTCGAGCTCGGCCAGCCGCTGATCCTGTGGGAGAAGGGCCAGGCCGCGCGCCTGTCCGAGTTCGGCGCCAAGCTGCTGCTCGCCGAGCGCCAGGTGCAGGCTCGCCTGTTGCCGCAGATCGAGGCGCTGCGCGCCGACCTCGAGCGCGCCTTCGCGATCGCCTTCGACGATTCGGTGCATGTGCTGTCCTTCCACGCCAGCCACGACGAGGCGCTCGCCGCGCTCGGCGAGGAGGCGCGGACCCGCGGCCTGCACCTGGACATCCGCTTCACCGGCAGCGTCGATGCGATCCGCGCATTGAACGAGGGCCGCTGCACCATGGCCGGCTTCCACGTGCGCCTGCCGGCGGTGCCGGGCTCGCGGGGGTCGTCGTCACACTCGCAGCGCACCTACAAGCCGCTGCTGCGCCCCGGCCTGCACAAGCTGATCGGCTTCGCCCGCCGCAGCCAGGGCCTGATCGTGGCACGCGGCAATCCGCGCGGCCTGCACGGCCTCGCCGACCTCGCGCGCCCCGGCGTGCGCTTCGTCAATCGCGCGCGCGGCACCGGCACGCGGGTGATTTTCGACGAGCTGCTCGGCGAGCTCGGCCTCGCGCCCGCCGCGATCGAGGGCTACGCCAATGACGAACCCTCGCACGCCGCGGTCGCGCAGGCGGTGGCGAGCGGTCAGGCCGACGCCGGCTTCGGCATCGAGGCGAGCGCGCGCGGCCGCGGACTGGACTTCGTGCCGCTGGTCGAAGAGGCCTACTTCCTCGCCTGCCTCAAGTCCACCCTGGAGCACGACGCCACCCGCGCCCTGCTCGCGCTGCTGCGCACCGCCGCATGGCAGCAGCGCCTGGCCGACCTGCCCGGCTACGCGCCGATGCAGAGCGGCGAGGTGCTGTCGATGAGCCGGGTGCTGCCGTGGTGGCGCTTCGGGGGGCGTGGAAACGCTCGCGAAGGAAAGCAATAAGCTGATGTTTGAATTGCAATTTTCCGTGAAACATTAGCGCGGAACCTGGCCGCTCGCGTCCGAAGCGCGTAGAATCCTGCCCCTTGTTCACGCATTGCAGCACGGAGCGCGCCATGCTCTATCCCACCCGTTTCGATGTCATCGTGGTCGGCGGCGGTCACGCCGGGACCGAGGCTGCGCTCGCCGCGGCGCGCATGGGCGCGGCCACGCTGCTGCTCACCCACAACATCGAGACGCTCGGGGCGATGAGCTGCAACCCCTCGATCGGCGGCATCGGCAAGGGCCACCTGGTGAAGGAGGTCGATGCGCTCGGCGGCGCGATGGCGGCGGCCACCGACGAGGGCGGCATCCAGTTCCGCATCCTCAACGCGTCCAAGGGCCCGGCGGTGCGCGCCACCCGCGCCCAGGCCGACCGCGTGCTGTACAAGGCGGCGATCCGCCGGCGGCTGGAGAACCAGCCGAACCTGTGGCTGTTCCAGCAGGCGGTGGACGACCTCACGGTGGTCGGCGACCGCGTCACCGGCGTGGTCACCCAGATCGGCCTGTGCTTCGAGGCGCCGACGGTCGTTCTGACCGCGGGCACCTTCCTCAACGGCCTGGTGCATGTGGGGATGCAGAACTACTCCGCCGGGCGCGCGGGCGACCCGCCGGCGATCTCGCTCGGTGCGCGGCTCAAGGAGCTGGCGCTGCCGCAGGGGCGCCTGAAGACCGGCACGCCGCCGCGGCTGGACGCGCGCACGATCGACTTCTCGGTGATGACGGTGCAGCCGGGCGACGACCCGGTGCCGGTGTTCAGCTTCCTCGGCCATGCCTCGCAGCACCCGCGCCAGCTGCCGTGCTGGATGACGCAGACCAACGAGCGCACGCATGACGTGATCCGCGCCAACCTCGACCGCTCGCCGATGTATTCCGGCGTGATCGAGGGCGTGGGGCCGCGCTACTGCCCGTCGATCGAGGACAAGATCCACCGCTTCGCCGACAAGGACAGCCACAACATCTTCCTCGAGCCCGAGGGCCTGGAAACGCACGAGATCTACCCTAACGGCATCTCCACCTCGCTGCCCTTCGACGTGCAGCTGCAGATCGTGCGCAGCATCCGCGGCCTGGAGAACGCCCACATCCTGCGCCCCGGCTACGCCATCGAGTACGACTACTTCGACCCGCGCAACCTCAAGTCCAGCCTGGAGACCAAGTCGATCGGCGGGCTCTTCTTCGCCGGCCAGATCAACGGCACCACCGGCTACGAGGAGGCCGCCGCTCAGGGCCTGCTCGCCGGCGCCAACGCCGCGCTGCAGGTGCAGGGGCGCGAGCCTTGGTGCCCGCGCCGCGACGAGGCCTACCTGGGCGTGCTGGTGGACGACCTGATCACCCGCGGCGTGTCCGAGCCCTACCGCATGTTCACCTCGCGCGCCGAGTACCGCCTCAGCTTGCGCGAGGACAACGCCGACCTGCGCCTGACCGGGAAGGGCCGCGAGTTGGGCCTGGTCGACGACGTGCGCTGGGCCGCCTTCTGCGCCAAGCGCGAGGCCATCGAGCGTGGCACGGCGCAGCTGAAGGCGGCGTGGGCGCGGCCGGAGGCGATTCCGGCCGAGGACCAGCAGCGCGTGCTCGGCAAGGCGCTCGAGCGCGAGCAGCGCTACTTCGAGCTGCTGCGCCGGCCGGAGACCAGTTACGCCTCGCTGATGAGCCTGCCCGGCGCGCCGGACGAGCGCGAGACCGACGCGCAGGTGATCGAGCAGATCGAGATCGCCGCCAAGTACCAGGGCTACATCGACCGCCAGCAGGACGAGGTCACGAAGCAGATGCAGGCCGAGGCCACGCGCTTGCCGGTTGGCCTCGACTACGCCCAGGTGCGCGGCCTGTCCAAGGAAGTGCAGCAGAAGCTCAACCAGCACAAGCCCGAGACCATCGGCCAGGCCGGCCGTATCCAGGGCGTGACCCCGGCGGCGATCTCGCTGCTGCTGGTGTGGCTCAAGCGCCGCGACTTGGCGGCGCGCGCGGGCGCTGTGGCGCCCGAGCTTGCGGCGCCTGCGGACGCGGGCGACGACGTGGCACGGAGGCCGGCGGCATGAGCGCGCTCGTATGGCGGCCGGAAGGCAAGCGCACAGCTTCCATGGGGAAGAGCTCGCATCGCGACGGGAGAGAATTGCAGTGAGCGGGCGCCTGCAGCCTTACGCCGCCCGGCTCGCCGACGGCATCGCCGCGCTCGGCCTCGCCCTCCCGCAGGAGACCATCGACCGCCTGCTCGCCTTCGGCGAGCTGCTGCTGAAGTGGAACAAGGTCTACAACCTCACGGCGATCCGCTCGCCGCAGGAGCTGATCACTCACCACCTGCTCGACTCGCTCGCGGTGCTGCCGCAGCTGGAGGCGGTGAACCGGCTCGCCGACATCGGCTCCGGGGGCGGCCTGCCGGGCGTGGTGCTGGCGATCGTGCGCCCCGGGCTGGTGGTGTCCTCGATCGAGACCGTGGGCAAGAAGGCGAGCTTCCAGCAGCAGGCGAAGATCGAGCTCGGGCTGGACAACTTCAGCGTGCTGAACCAGCGCGTCGAGCAGGTTCGGCCGCAGTCGCTGCCCGGCGGCGCGCCGGAAGGCGCGATCTCGCGGGCCTTCTCCAGCCTGGCGGATTTCGTCGCGCTGTCCGGCCACCTCGTCGCCGAGGGCGGCGCGCTGTACGCGATGAAAGGCGTGAATCCGGTCGACGAGATCGCCGCGCTGCCTGCGGGCTGGGCGGTGGCGGAGACCCATGCGCTCACGGTGCCGGGGCTGGGCGCCGAGCGTCATCTGCTGGTCATCCGGCGGGCGTGACACTGCGGCCCTGAGAAGCGTCGTGCATGCTGCATCGCCGCATTGAAGTACACTCCAGGGTTTGCACCGTGTGTGCGAGCCTTCCAACCGGAACAGCCTGAACCGACATGGCCAAGATATTCTGCGTCGCCAACCAGAAGGGCGGGGTGGGCAAGACCACCACCTGCGTCAATCTCGCCGCCGCCCTGCACCAGGCCGGGCAGCGCGTGCTGCTGATCGACCTCGATCCGCAGGGCAACGCCACCATGGGCAGCGGGGTCGACAAGCGCGACCTGAAGAGTTCGGTGTATCACCTGCTGGTGGGCATGGTCGACCTCGCCGGGGTGCGGGTGGCCTCGCCCACCGGCGGCTACGACGTGCTGCCGGCCAATCGGGACCTCGCCGGCGCCGAGGTCGAGCTGGTCAACCTCGACCAGCGCGAGAAGCGCCTGCGCAACGCGCTCGCCGCCTTCGTCGACGACTACGACTTCGTCCTCATCGACTGCCCGCCCTCGCTGTCGATGCTGACCCTCAACGGCCTGTGCTGCGCCACCGGGGTGATCATCCCGATGCAGTGCGAGTACTACGCGCTCGAGGGGCTTTCGGACCTGGTCAACACGATCAAGAAGGTGCATGCCAACCTCAACCGCGACCTCAAGATCATCGGCCTGCTGCGGGTGATGTTCGACCCGCGCGTGACCCTGCAGCAGCAGGTCTCGAACCAGCTCGAGGGTCACTTCGGCGACAAGGTCTTCCGCGCCATCGTGCCGCGCAACGTGCGCCTGGCCGAGGCGCCCAGCCACGGCATGCCTGGTGTGGTGTTCGACAAGTCCGCCAAGGGTGCGCAGGCCTACATGGCCTTCGCGCACGAGATGATCGAGCGCGCGAAGATCTTCTGAATTCCGGAGCCGACATGAACAAACCCAGACTCAAGGGCCTCGGCCGCGGACTCGACGCGCTGCTGGCCGCGAACCAGGAAGAGGAGGCCGAGAAGGGCGAACTGCAGTCCTTGCCCACGATCGCCTTGCAGCCCGGCAAGTACCAGCCACGCACGCGCATGGATCCGGGTTCGCTGGAGGAACTCGCGGCCTCGATCAAGGCCCAGGGCGTGATGCAGCCGATCATGGTGCGTCCGGTGGGCGAGGACGCCTACGAGATCATCGCCGGCGAACGGCGCTGGCGTGCTTCGCAGATCGCCGGGCTGGCCGAGGTCCCCTGCCTGGTGCGCGAGATACCCGACGAGGCCGCGCTGGCGATGTCGCTGATCGAGAACATCCAGCGCGAGGACCTCAATCCGCTCGAAGAGGCCGGCGGCATCCAGCGCCTGATCGACGAGTTCGACATGACCCACCAGCAGGCCGCCGACGCGGTCGGCCGCTCACGCCCCGCGGCGTCGAACCTGCTGCGCCTGCTCAATCTCGCCAAACCGGTGCAGGAGCTGTTGATGGCGGGTGACCTCGACATGGGTCATGCGCGCGCGCTGCTGCCGCTCGACGCCGCCAGTCAGATCCAGCTCGGCAACCAGGTCGCCGCGCGCCAGCTTTCCGTGCGCGACACCGAACGGCTGGTACAGCAGATCCTGAACCCGCGCCAGAAGAAGCCTGTGCCGCCGCCCGACCGCGACCTGCTGCGCCTGGAAGAGGAGATCGCGGACGCGATCGGCGCGACGGTCAAGATCAAGGCCAACAAGAACGGTGCTGGCGAGCTCACGATCCGTTTCGGCAGCCTCGACCAGCTGGACGGCGTGCTCGGCAGGCTGCGCTGACTCATCCCGGACGCAGACCGGCGCCGCCCTGCGGCCGGCCTTTCCTCACACTGATCACCGCGTTTGCCGAGGCGGATGCGCGCCCCTCCATGCGTTTCCTCCGGGGCCGCGTGACCGCAATGGCGAAGGCTCGTTATGTTATGTCTTCTATAAGATACAACAGCAATGCATTTACCCTTGTTGCAGCGCATCCAAGGTTTGACTTTGCTGCGGTAAACCCCTACCATCCGCGGGATTTCAGGCGGTCGCCGGCGTCTCAGACGCGCACGCGATAACACCGGATGCTTAAAGCTGTCATACTGCAGGTGATCGCGACGCTCGTCGCAGCGGCCCTATCGGGCGCGCTCTTCGGCGTCAGCGGAGCGGTCTCCGCCGCAGGAGCAGGACTGGCATGCGTGCTGCCGAGCGGTCTGTTCGCGTTGCGCCTCGCGGCGATCACGCGCAGGTCCGGTACGGCGAGTGTGACTGCCTTCGTCGCAGGCGAGTTCCTCAAGATCGCCTCGATCGTGGGATTGTTGGTGCTGGTGTGGGCCGTCTATCCTGACCTCCATTGGGGGGGCATGCTGGTCGGTCTCATCCTGGCGCTTAAGGCGAATTTGTTTGCATTTTTGGTAAAGACCTGACCATGGCTACAGAAGGGCACGCCCCCACCGCATCCGAGTACGTCATTCACCACCTGACGCACCTCAACAACACCGGACACGCGCAAGAAAACATCATCGACTGGAGCGTCATCAACCTCGATTCGATGTTCTATTCGATCGTGATCGGTGCGCTCACCGTCTTCCTGCTCTGGCTTGCCGCGCGCAAGGCGACCTCGGGCGTTCCGGGGCGCTTCCAGGGAATCGTCGAGATCCTAGTCGACATGGTGGCCGACCAAGCCAAGGGTATCGTCCATAGCGCCGAGTCGCGCCGCTTCGTCGCGCCGCTCGCGCTGACCGTGTTCGTGTGGATCTTCCTGATGAACGCGATGGATCTGCTGCCGGTCGATCTGCTGCCGCGCATCTGGGAAGGCATGTACGCCGCCGGTGGTGGCGACCCCGCCCACGCCTACATGCGTGTGGTGGCGACCGCCGACCTCTCCGCGACGCTCGGCATGTCCACCGGCGTGTTGCTGCTGTGTCTCTACTACAACATCAAGATCAAGGGTGTCGGTGGCTGGGTGCACGAGCTCTTCACCGCTCCCTTCGGCAGCCATCCGCTGCTGTATCCGATCAACTTCGCGATGCAGATCATCGAGTTCGTCGCCAAGACCGTCTCGCACGGCATGCGACTGTTCGGCAACATGTACGCCGGCGAGCTGATCTTCATCCTGATCGCGCTGCTGGGCAGCACCGCCACCGTGTTCGGCTTCCTCGGTCACGTGATCGCGGGTTCGATCTGGGCGATCTTCCATATCCTGATCATCACCCTCCAGGCCTTCATCTTCATGATGCTGACTCTGGTGTATGTCGGTCAGGCGCACGAGAGCCACTAAGAGTTTCGGTTTCACCTTCAGCGTAGTACCTGGTTTTTAAACTTACTTCCCCACTAAGGAGTCGTCATGGAAAACGTTCTGGGTTTTGTTGCTCTGGCTGCTGGTCTGATCATCGGTCTGGGTGCGATCGGTGCTTGTATCGGTATCGGCATCATGGGTTCCAAGTACCTCGAGGCGTCGGCTCGCCAGCCCGAGCTGATGAACGCCCTGCAGACCAAGATGTTCCTCCTGGCCGGTCTGATCGACGCCGCGTTCCTGATCGGTGTCGGTATCGCCATGATGTTCGCCTTCGCCAACCCGTTCCAGCTCTGATCGGTTCGAGTTCATCCTTTTTTGAACCAACCTGAGGGCCAAGAACCGTGAATTTGAACGCAACCCTGATAGCCCAGCTCGTTGTGTTCTTCATTCTGGCGTGGTTCACGATGAAATTCGTGTGGCCGCCCATCGTGAAGGCGCTGGACGAGCGTGCGAACAAGATCGCAGACGGGCTGGCAGCTGCGGACAAGGCCAAGGCCGATCTGGCACTCGCCGAGAAGAAGGTCGTCGAGGAACTGCGCAAGGCCCGCGAATCCGCGGGTGATGTGCGGACCTCCGCTGAAAAGCAGGCGAGCCAGCTGATCGACGAGGCCCGCGCCGAAGCCAGTCGCATCATTGCCGCCGCGCGCGAGGCCGCCGAGCACGAAGCCGGTGCCGCCACGCAGCGTGCCAAGGAAGCCCTGCGCGACCAGGTCGCCCATCTGGCCGTCGCCGGCGCGGAGAAGATCCTGCGCCGCGAGATCGACGCCAAGGTGCACGCGAAGCTGCTTGCCAACCTGAAACAGGAACTGCAATAAGTCATGGCCGAGAACGTCACCATCGCGCGCCCCTATGCGGATGCCGCCTTCGAGCTGGCTCGCGGGGCAGGTGCGCTGGGGCCTTGGTCGGAAGCGCTGGATCGGCTTGCCCTCGTGGCGGCCGATTCCGGCATGAAGGCGTGCTTCAACGATCCCAAACTGTCCGCCGAGCAGCTCTGCCAGCTCGTGTTGGGTGTCTCGGGTGACCTGACCGCCGAACAGCAGAATTTCGTCCGCGTCCTCGTGGAAAGCGAACGTCTGCAGGTGCTTCCGGAGATCCGTGACCTGTTCGTTGCTCTCAAGAACGAACACGAAGGCGTCCGGGAGGCGCAAATCGCCTCCGCCTTCCCGCTCGACGATGCCGCTCTGGCCGCATTGAAGGCCGACCTCGAAGCCCGCTTCAAGGCCGCCGTCAATGTCTCCGTCAGTATCGACCCCGAACTGATCGGTGGGGTCCGCATCGCCGTCGGCGACGAAGTCATCGACGCCTCGGTCCGCGGCAAGCTCGCGAACATGGCCGCTGCGCTAAAGAACTAGGAGCATAAATGTCTATGCAACTCAACCCCTCTGAAATCAGCGATCTGATCAAGAGCCGGATCCAGAACCTGCAGCTCGCCGCCACGTCGCGCAACGAGGGTACGGTGGTCTCCGTCACCGACGGCATCACCCGCGTTCATGGCCTGACCGACGTCATGCAGGGCGAAATGCTGGAGTTCCCCGGCAACACCTTCGGCATGGCGCTCAACCTCGAGCGCGACTCCGTCGGCGCCGTGGTGCTCGGCGAATACGAGCACATCACCGAAGGCGACACCGTCAAGGCCACCGGCCGCATTCTCGAAGTTCCGGTCGGCCCCGAGCTGATCGGCCGCGTCGTGAACGCGCTCGGCCAGCCGATCGACGGCAAGGGCCCGATCAACGCCAAGCTTACCGACAAGATCGAAAAGGTCGCGCCGGGCGTCATCGCCCGTCAGTCCGTTTCGCAGCCGGTGCAGACCGGTCTGAAGTCGGTTGACTCGATGGTGCCGATCGGTCGTGGCCAGCGCGAGCTGATCATCGGCGACCGCCAGACCGGCAAGACCGCCGTCGCGGTCGACGCGATCATCAACCAGAAGGGCCAGGACATGTACTGCGTGTACGTGGCCATCGGCCAGAAGGCCTCGACTGTCGCGAACGTCGTGCGCAAGCTCGAAGAGAACGGCGCGATGGAATACACCATCGTCGTCGCCGCCACCGCGTCGGAGTCGGCCGCCATGCAGTATCTGGCTGCCTACGCCGGCTGCACCATGGGCGAGTACTTCCGCGACCGCGGCATGGACGCGCTGATCGTCTACGACGACCTCACCAAGCAGGCCTGGGCGTATCGCCAAGTGTCGCTGCTGCTGCGCCGTCCGCCTGGCCGTGAAGCCTACCCGGGCGATGTGTTCTACCTGCACTCCCGTCTGCTCGAGCGTGCCGCACGCGTCAACGCCGACTACGTCGAGAAGTTCACCAACGGCGAGGTCAAGGGCAAGACCGGTTCGCTGACTGCGCTGCCGGTCATCGAGACCCAGGCCGGCGACGTGTCCGCGTTCGTTCCGACCAACGTGATCTCGATTACCGACGGCCAGATCTTCCTCGAGACCGACCTCTTCAACGCCGGTATCCGTCCCGCGATCAACGCCGGTATCTCGGTGTCCCGCGTCGGTGGTGCAGCCCAGACCAAGGTCGTCAAGAAGCTCTCCGGCGGTATCCGTACCGACCTCGCACAGTATCGCGAACTCGCTGCGTTCGCCCAGTTCGCCTCCGACCTGGACGATGCCACGCGGAAGCAGCTGGAGCGCGGCCGCCGCGTCACCGAGCTGATGAAGCAGGCCCAGTACTCGCCGATGTCGATCGCCGACATGGCCATCGTTCTGTACGCGGTGAACAACGGCTACTTCGACGATGTCGACGTGGGTCGCGTGCTGGCTTTCGAGTCCGCGATGATCCAGTTCGTCAAGACCAAGCAGGCCGCCCTGGTCTCCTCGATCCTGAGCAAGAAGGAACTCGACGCCGAAGGCGAAAAGTCCCTGGCTGCCGCGATCGCCGAGTTCAAGAAGAGCTGGGCTTAAGGCCGGCGAGGGAGACGGAATATGGCTAGCGGTAAGGAAATCCGTACCAAGATCAAGAGCGTGCAAAACACGCGCAAGATCACCAAGGCCATGGAGATGGTGGCTGCATCCAAGATGCGCAAGGCGCAGGACCGGATGCGTAGCGCCCGCCCCTTTGCCGAAAAGATCCGCCGACTCGCCGCGAACCTGTCCCAGGCCAATGTGACCGACTACAAGCACCCCTTCCTGGTCCGCAAGGACCAGGTCAAGCGGGTGGGCCTGATCCTGGTGACCACCGACAAGGGCTTGTGCGGTGGCCTCAACACCAACGTCCAGCGTATTGCGCTCAACGCCATGAAGGACTGGGAGTCCTCGGGCGTGACCGAGATCCGTGCCTGCGCCATCGGCAACAAGGGTCTGGGCTTCATGCAGCGCATGGGCGTCAAGGTGGTGTCGAATGTCACCCAGCTGGGTGACACGCCGCACCTGGAAAAGCTGATCGGTCCGGTCAAGGTCATGCTCGATGCGTTCCAGAACGACGAGCTCGACGCGGTTTACGTGGCTTACACCCGTTTCATCAACACGATGAAGCAGGAGCCGGTGCTCGAGCAGCTTCTGCCGCTCACCGGCGAACAGCTGGGTACGCCGGAGAGCTCCTGGGACTACCTCTACGAGCCGGACCCGCAGGTCGTCATCGACGAGCTGCTGGTGCGCTACGTCGAGGCGCTGGTGTACCAGGCTGTGGCTGAGAACATGGCATCCGAACAGAGTGCGCGCATGGTGGCGATGAAGGCCGCGTCCGACAATGCCAAGAACGTGATAGGCGAACTGCAGCTGGTCTATAACAAGACCCGTCAGGCCGCAATCACCA
This sequence comes from Thauera aminoaromatica, assembly GCF_000021765.1. Classification (NCBI taxonomy): domain Bacteria; kingdom Pseudomonadati; phylum Pseudomonadota; class Betaproteobacteria; order Rhodocyclales; family Zoogloeaceae; genus Thauera; species Thauera aminoaromatica. Next base: position 249,059 of record NC_011662.2, read on the forward strand.
AGGAGCTGTCGGAAATCGTCGGCGGCGCCGCCGCGGTGTAAGGCATTATTGAATTAAGGATATGACGATGAGTCAAGGTACGATCGTTCAGTGCATCGGCGCCGTGGTGGACATCCAGTTCCCGCGTGATTCGATGCCCAAGGTATATGACGCCCTGAAGCTCGAGGACGTGGCCGACTCCTTCGCCGAAGCGAACCTGACCTTCGAGGTTCAGCAGCAGCTCGGTGATGGCGTGGTGCGCACCATTGCGATGGGTTCTTCCGACGGCCTGCGCCGCGGGATGAAGGTTGCGAACACGGGCACGCAGATTTCCGTGCCTGTCGGCATGGGTACGCTCGGCCGCATCATGGACGTGCTGGGTCGCCCGATCGACGACGCCGGCCCGATCGAGACCGACGAGCTGCGTGCCATTCACCAGAAGGCGCCGAAGTTCGACGAGCTGTCGCCGTCGGTGGAACTGCTCGAGACCGGCATCAAGGTTATCGACCTGATCTGCCCGTTCGCCAAGGGCGGCAAGGTGGGTCTGTTCGGTGGCGCCGGCGTCGGCAAGACCGTGAACATGATGGAGCTGATCAACAACATCGCGAAGCAGCACTCCGGTCTGTCGGTGTTCGCTGGCGTGGGTGAGCGTACTCGTGAGGGTAACGACTTCTACCACGAGATGAAGGACTCCAACGTTCTCGACAAGGTCGCGATGGTGTTCGGTCAGATGAACGAGCCCCCGGGCAACCGTCTGCGCGTGGCGCTGACCGGCCTGACCATGGCCGAGCGCTTCCGGGACGAAGGCCGCGACATCCTGTTCTTCGTGGATAACATCTACCGCTACACCCTGGCCGGTACCGAAGTGTCCGCGCTCCTGGGGCGTATGCCGTCCGCGGTGGGTTACCAGCCGACGCTGGCCGAAGAAATGGGCCGCCTGCAGGAGCGCATCACCTCCACCAAGGTCGGTTCGATCACCTCGATCCAGGCCGTGTATGTGCCTGCGGACGACTTGACCGACCCGTCGCCTGCCACCACCTTCCTGCACCTCGACTCCACCGTCGTGCTGTCGCGTGACATCGCTGCCCTGGGTATCTACCCGGCCGTCGATCCGCTCGACTCCACCTCGCGCCAGCTCGATCCGCTGGTCGTGGGTGAAGAGCACTACAACGTGGCGCGTCAGGTTCAGATGACGCTGCAGAAGTACAAGGAACTGCGCGACATCATCGCGATTCTGGGCATGGACGAGCTGTCGCCGGAAGACAAGCTGTCGGTGGCACGCGCGCGCAAGATCCAGCGTTTCCTGTCGCAGCCCTTCCACGTTGCGGAAGTGTTTACCGGCTCGCCGGGCAAGTACGTCTCGCTCAAGGACACGATCAAGGGCTTCAAGATGATCGTCTCCGGCGAACTGGACAGCCTGCCTGAACAGGCCTTCTACATGGTCGGCAACATCGACGAGGCCATCGAGAAGGCGAAGAAGCTCCAGTAACGAGGCCGCCCGCGCGTCGTGCAAGCGGCGTGCGGGACATCAAGGGGAAACACAATGGCTATGACGGTTCATGTCGACATCGTCAGCGCGGAAGAGCAGATCTTCTCCGGGCTGGCCGAGTTTGTCGCATTGCCGGGCGAAGCGGGCGAGCTGGGCATCCTGCCCGGTCACATGCCGCTGATGACCCGGATCAAGCCGGGTGCCGTGCGCGTGCGTGCCCAAAACGCGACCGAGGAAGAGCTGATCTTCGTCGCGGGAGGCCTGCTGGAGGTTCAACCGGGTCTGGTGACGGTGCTCGCCGACACCGCGATCCGCGGCAAGGACCTCGACGAGGCGAAGGCGCTCGAAGCCAAGCGCAAGGCTGAGGAAACCATGGCGAACCAGACCGCGCGTCTGGACTATGCCAAGGCCCAGGCCGAGCTCATGGAAGCGGTGGCGCAGCTCGCCGCGATCCAGCGCCTGCGCAAGCGCGGTCACTGAGACCGGAGCGCGCCGGTCCGCCGGCGCGTTCGACATCCCGAAAGCAGCTCACCTCGAGCTGCTTTTTTTTGCCGGTTTTCCGGGCTCGGTGCGCGGCGCGGGCTACATGCGAGCCGGGCGCGTACCGCTTGCTCAGCGCCGCTTTTCCAGCCTCGCTACGCGCTTGTCCAGGCGCGCCACGGCGTCGCGCAACGCCACCACCTCTTCGGCGAATGCGGGCAGGGCCTTGCGCGGGACGAGCAGGGTGGATTCCTCGGTAAGGTATTCGGCCACGTTCCCGCTTGCGCGCTCCAGGCTGCGGCGGCCCTCGTCCACGACCTTGCGCCCTCCTTCCACCAGGCGGTGGGCGGCGATGTCGCCGAACAGCCGCGCCAGGTCTTCCTCGGCATCCCAGCGCAGATGACGGAAGACGAAGCCGAGCGCCTCGGCGAGTTCGGCGTTGCCTTCGATGCGCACGTGGCGCATCGCCGTCTCCAGTCCGTCCACCAGCAGCCGCGGCAGGTCGGCCACCGCGAGGCGCAGGCTCACCTCGGGTGCTTCCTCACCGCTCCACTCGGCGAGCTGACCCTCGTTGGTCACGGAAAAGTCGATCTCGGCCACAGGGCTGAGGACCAGCCGCGCCGTGCGTCCCGCGTGCGGCTGCAGGCGCTGGCGAGCCCAGCCGGCCTGGGACAGCAGATGGTTGGTGGCCGAGAGGAACAGGCTCGAAATCATGATCGGGGCTCCGGAGAAGGGCTGGAGGGAGGTTCGCCAAGGATACGCAGCGGTGAGGCATCCTGTCGCGGGCGGGGCGCCGAAAATGCCGCGGGCCTGCCGATGCCTCCGGGGAGACACGGGCAGGCCCGCGGCAGCGGGGGGACACGAGGCTCGTGACCCCGATCGCTTACTGCGACTGCTGGATTCCCGCGATCAGCCAGCCGCCGCTGCCGGCGAGCGGCTTGCTCAGGTGCCAGATCTCGTCGAAGGCTTCCGGAGCGGCTTCGGCCTGTTCGCGCAGCAGGCCGCTGAAGCGGACGCTGACGACGTAGCGATCGTTCTCCTCGGCGACGTCGATCACCTGGGCGTTCAACTCGACCACGTCCGTACGCTGCCCGGCACCCTTGCGCTCGTTGACCTGCATGCACAGCTCGGCGAACACTTCGGGGGTGGTGAACTCGCGCAGATCGTCCAGGTTGCCGGCGTCGTTGGCAGCCTGCAGGCGGATGAAGTTGAGCTTGGCCTGGCGGGCGAAGCCTTCGGCATCGAAGCCGCTGGCGAGCGCCTTGTCGAGGCCGCTCTGGGCGGAGACACTGCCGCCGGCCAGCGGACGACCGGCCTCGAACTGCTGCGGACGGGCCTGTTGCGCGGCGCCTGCAGGTGCGCCGGCGTACTGCAGGTCGCGCGCGGGCTGTTGCGCGGCCGCGTTCGCTCCGCGCCGGAAGATCAGGCGGAAGACGAAGAATGCCGCCGCGGCGAGGAGCAGGATCATGACGAAGTTGGCGAAGCCTTCGCCGAGGCCCAGGGCCGAGAACAGTGCGGCAAGGCCCAGACCTGCGGCCAAGCCCGCGATCGGACCCATCCACGAACGTTTGGGCTGCGCAGCCGCGGTGGCTGCACCGGCGGCGGGCGCCTGCTGCTGGGTTGCCGAGGGCTGGCGCTGCGCAGGTGGCGTGGCTTGTCGCTGCATGCCGAAGCTGCTGCCACCGCCGAGGCGCTTGGCTTCGGCTTCGGTGGCGACGAAGCCGAAAGACATCACGGCGACGATCAGGGTGAGGAAGAACTGCTTCATCTGTCGGGGTCTCCTGGTTCAGATCTTGTAACCGCGGTGCAGGGCAACCACCCCCGCACTGAGATTGAAGTAATTGACCCTCGACAGGCCGGCTTGTTCCATCATCGCCTTCAATTCTTCCTGGCCCGGATGCATGCGGATGGATTCGGCCAGGTAGCGGTAGCTGTCCGCGTCATTGGCGACCTTCTGGCCCATCCACGGCAGCAGCTTGAAGGAATATAGGTCATAGAGCGGCGACAGCGGTTTCCACACGCGCGAGAACTCGAGCACCAGCAGGCGTCCGCCCGGACGCAGCACGCGCCGCATCTCGGCGAGTGCGACGTCCTTGTGGGTCATGTTGCGCAGGCCGAAGGCCACGGTGACGCAGTCGAACCAATCGTCCGGGAAAGGCAGCTTCTCGCCGTTGCACTGCGCGGCCGGCATCGCGAAGCCGTGGTCGATCATGCGGTCGCGGCCACGAGCGAGCATCGCGTGGTTGATGTCGGTAAGCCAGACCTGGCCGCTGCGTCCGACCTTCTTCGCGAACGCGAGCGAAAGGTCGGCGGTGCCGCCTGCCACGTCGAGTACGCGGTCGCCCTCGCGCACATCGGAGACCTGGATGGTGAAGTGCTTCCACAGCCGATGCAGGCCGAACGACATGAGGTCGTTCATCACGTCGTACTTCTGCGCCACCGAGGAAAACACCTCGGCGACCTTCTTTTCCTTCTGTTCCTCGGCCACGGTCTGGAAGCCGAAGTGGGTCGTCTTGTCGCTCATGATCTGCTCAGTGATGGTGGCCGCAGCCGCCCTTGGGCGGCGGGGGCGGGACCTTGGACGGGTCGCGGGTGCCGCCCGCACGCTCGAGGGCCTCGAGATAGTTGTTCCACAGTTCTTCCTGGTTGCGGCCGATCGCGAACAGGTAGTCCCAGGAGTACAGGCCGCTGTCGTGGCCGTCCGAGAAGGTAGGCTTGATCGCGTAGTTGCCGACCGGCGCGAGGTCCACGATGTCGACGTCGCGCTTGCCCTGCTGCAGGGTCTCCTGTCCCGGGCCGTGCCCGCGCACCTCGGCCGAGGGGGAATACACGCGCAGGAACTCGAACGGCAGCTCGAAGCGGCTGCCGTCGTCGAAGGCGACTTCGAGCGTCTTGCGGTCGCGATGGACGATGATGTCGGTGGGCGTCGGGGTGTTTTCGTCGAGTCCGGCCATGGCGTCGGTCCGCGTGCAGGGGGCCCAATCATACCCGAATCATCGGGGAGCCGTTTCGCTGGCCCGCGGGCGCATCCTCGCTCCCGCGGGCGCTCGGGGCCGCTCGTCGAACAGCCGCGCGAGCTGCTCGAGCAGGGCTGCGCCGAGCGCGTCGGCATCCCGCAGGGTGACCGCGCGGCGGTAATGGCGGGTCACGTCGTGGCCGATGCCGATGGCAAGCAGCTCGACGGGCGAGCGCCGCTCGATCCAGGCGATCACCTCGTGGAGGTGACGTTCCAGATAATCGCCCGGGTTGGCCGCAAGCGTGGCCTCGTCGGCAGGCGCGCCATCCGACACGACGACCAGGATGCGACGCTGCTCGGGGCGGGCGACGAGGCGGCGGTGGGCCCACAGCAGGGCTTCGCCGTCGATGTTCTCCTTGGGGATGCCGTCACGCAGCATCAGGCCCAGGTTCTTGCGCGCACGCCGCCAGGGCGTGTCCGCAGCCTTGTATACGATGTGACGCAGCTCGGCGAGCCGCCCCGGAGCGACGGGTTCGCCCTCGCGCCGCCACTGCTCGCGGGCACGGCCGCCCTTCCAGGTGCGCGTGGTGAAGCCGAGGATCTCGACCTTGATGCCGCAGCGCTCCAGCGTACGGGCGAGGATGTCGGCGCTCATCGCCGCAACGGCGAGCGGACGGCCGCGCATCGAGCTGGAGTTGTCGATCAGCATGCCGACCACGGTATCGCGAAAGCCGGAAGCCTTCTCCATCCTGAACGACAGGCCATGATCGGGACTGACGACGATGCGGTCGAGTCGCCCGGGATCGAGCCAGCCTTCCTCCAGATCGAAGGCCCAGTCGCGCAGCTGGCTCGCCAGCAGGCGTCGCTGCAACCGCTTGGCGAGTCGCCCGACGAGTTCCGGGAGACGCATCAGCTCGCGGTCCAGGCGGGCGCGCAGCGGGTGCAGTTCCGACGCGTCGCAGAGCTCTTCCGCGCCCACGGTCTGGTCGAAGGCGGTGGTGTAGGCACGGTACGACGCGCTGGGCCCCCGCGCAGACGCGGCGTCGCGGACTGCGTCCCCTCCTGCCGCGCCAGTCCGTGCCGGCGCGGCGGCCAAGTCTGCCTGCGCTGCCCGCCCGCCCTCGTTCCGACCGGACGAGGCGTGGCGGAGCGAGGGCTGCGCGTCCCTCGCAGCCGCGCCGCCCGCCCGCGCCTGCTCCGCAGCGTCCTCGTCTCCGGATTCGCCCTCGCTGCGGGCCAGCTTGCGCGGCTCGCGGGCTTCGCTGGTGGGGTTTTCCAGGTCGAGCGCCTCGATCAGTTCATGCAATCCGGCGGCGAACGTGCGTTCGTCGCGCAGGTGCTCGCGTAGGCCGTCGAGGCGCGGGCCGACGTGGGCGTCGAAGTAGGGTCGCCACAGCTCGGCCATGGTCCGCGCCGCCGGCGGGGGAGGCGCGCCGCAGAAGCGTTCGCGGGCGAGGACGTGCAGGGCCTCTGCGAGCGCAACCTGTTCCCGGCTGGTCGCGCGGTCGAGCCGCCTGTCCCGGCAGCGCTGCTCGATGAGCGCGGCGATGTTGGCCGCCACGCCCGGCATCCGGCCCGCCCCCAAGGCCTCGACGCGTGCCTGTGCGATCGCATCGTAGGCCGCGCGTGCGCGCTCGCCCTGCAGATCGTGCAGGGCATGGAGGCGCTCGTCGTGATGGCGCAGGCGCAGGGCCTGCGCGTCGGCCTCGCCGCGCAGGCGGACGATCTCCGCCGTCGTCAGGGCGGGCGGCAGTGCAGCGGTTTCGATGCCGTCGACGCCGGACGGGGCGGACGCGCCGCCGGCGCACCCGGCGATCGCACGCAGGGTGCTGTCGACCGCCCGCAGAAAGACGGCCGTGTTCGCGACTCCGCGCAGGGGCCGGGAGCGGGGGCGTTCGCTTGTCATGAGGCTGCGATCAGCCCGCGGCGGCGCGCGGATCGATCAGCTCCTCGCCGAAACAGCGCTGGTAGTACTCGGCCACCACCGCGCGCTCGATCTCGTCGCACCGGTTCAGGAAGCTGACCCGGAATGCGAAGCGAAGGTCCGCGAAGATCAGCGCGTTCTCGGCCCAGGTCAGCACCGTGCGCGGCGACATGACCGTCGACAGGTCGCCGTCGATGAAGCCGCTGCGGGTCAGTCCGGCCAGCATCACCATGGCGCCGACGCGGGCGCGTCCGGCTTTCGTGTCGTATGCGGGCATCTTGGCGACGACGATCTCCACCTCGGCATCGTGGTCGAGGTAGTTCAGGGTCGCGACGATGTTCCAGCGGTCCATCTGGGCCTGGTTGATCTGTTGGGTGCCGTGATAGAGCCCGGTGGTGTCGCCCAGGCCGATGGTGTTGGCGGTGGCGAACAGGCGAAACGCCGGATGCGGATGGATCACCCGCGACTGATCGAGCAGCGTGAGCCTGCCCTCGACCTCCAGTACGCGCTGGATCACGAACATCACGTCGGGCCGGCCGGCGTCGTATTCGTCGAAGACCAGTGCGCAGGCATGTTGCAGGGCCCAGGGCAGGATGCCCTCGCGGAACTCGGTCACCTGCTTGCCGTCGCGCAGCACGATGGCGTCCTTGCCGATCAGGTCGATGCGGCTGACGTGGCTGTCGAGGTTGATGCGCACGCACGGCCAGTTCAGGCGTGCGGCGACCTGCTCGATGTGGGTCGATTTTCCGGTGCCGTGATAGCCCTGGATCATCACCCGCCGGTTGAAGGCGAAGCCCGCCAGGATGGCCAAGGTCGTATCGGGATCGAAGCGGTAGGTGTCGTCGCGTGGCGGCACATGCTCGCTGCCCCGGCTGAAGGCCGGCACCCTCATGTCGCTGTCCAGCCCGAAGGCCTCGCGCACTGGACATTCGGTATCGGGCAGGGGCGGAAGAGGGCCTGCGGCTGTCATCGGGATTTCGGTCATCGAGGGCTCCCGGGTGTGGAGGAGGCAAGGGCGGTCCTGGCGAATCGGCAAACAATCCAGTTGCAGAAAAAGTTTGTTGGAGCAACAATTGGAACACAAACAATTTGAGGCGCCAATAGCATGCCCCCGGATGATCCGAACCCAGGCAAGCCGGCAGTGGTTTCCCATGGTCCCATGGCCGACGAACTCGGCTTCCACCTGCGCTGCGCGCAGCTTGCCGCGTTCAAGCACTTCGCCCATGCCGTCGGTGCGGTGGAAGGGATCACGCCCGGCCTCTACGGCATGCTCCAGGCGATCGACAACAACCCCGGGCTGAGCCAAAGCGCGCTGGCGGTCGCGATGGATGTCGACCGCTCCTCGATCGTCAAGGTCGTCGATCGGCTGGAGGGGAAAGGCTTGATCGTCCGTGACGCCTCTCCGACCGATCGCAGGCGGTACCGGCTGCACATGACGGCGACCGGCGCGCGGGCGCTACGGCGTATCCAGGACGCCGTGATACGCCAGGACCGGGTCTTCTCGGCGCGCCTCGACGACACCGAGCGCGCCACGCTGATCGCGCTGCTGACCCGACTTTACCGACCAGACAGTGAAACCCCGACCGCTCGCGCGGGAATAGGAGCCGAATCTTGAAGAACATCCTTCGCCTGACCCTCAACGGGCGTCTCCGTGAGGACCTCGTCCCCGACAACATGCTGCTGCTGGATTACCTGCGCGAAGCGGTCGGCCTCACCGGGACCAAGCAGGGCTGCGATGGCGGCGAATGCGGCGCCTGCACCGTCCTGGTGGACGATCGCCCCCGCCTCGCCTGTTCCACCCTGGCCCACCAGGTCGCCGGCCGGAAGGTCGAGACCGTCGAGTCGCTGTCGACCCACGGCACGCTCTCGAAACTGCAGGCCGCATTCCACGAGAAGCTGGGTACCCAGTGCGGCTTCTGCACGCCGGGCATGCTGATGGCGTCCGAAGCCTTGCTGCGCAAGAACCCCGATCCCTCGCGCGAGGAGATCAAGACGGCGCTGGCCGGCAATCTGTGCCGCTGCACCGGGTACGTGAAGATCATCGAGTCCGTGGAGGCCGCGGCGGCGGCCCGGCTGTGCGCGGAGGAGGCGAAATGAACCCGAGGCTCCCCAGGAATGGCACGGTCGGCGCCCGCACGCCCTTGGTCGACGGGGTGGAGAAGGTCACCGGCAAGGCCAAATACACGGCGGACATCGCCGCCCCCGGCGCCTTGGTCGGACGCATCCTGCGCTCGCCGCACGCCCACGCCCGCATCCTGTCCATCGACACCGCGGCGGCCGAGGCGCTGGAGGGGGTGTTCGCGGTCTGCACCGGTGCCGAGACCCCGGTGCCCTACGGCGTGCTGCCGATCGCCGAGAACGAATACCCGCTCGCGCGCGAGAAGGTGCGCTATCGCGGCGATCCGGTCGCAGCGGTCGCCGCGATCGACGAGGCGACGGCGGAGAAGGCCCTCGGCCTGATCCGGGTCGACTACGAGGTCCTGCCCGCGTATTTCACCCCCAAGGCGGCGCGCAAGGCGGGGGCGGTCGCGATCCACGACGACAAGCCCGACAACGTGCTGCGCGAGGTGCACGCCGAGTTCGGCGACGTCGCCGCGGCCTTCGCCGAGGCCGACCTGATCCGCGAGAAGACCTACACCTTCGCCGGGGTCAACCACGTCCACATGGAGCTCAACGCCACCCTGGCCGAGTACGACCCGGTGCGCGACATGCTGACGCTGAACACCACCACCCAGGTGCCCTACTACGTTCACCTGAAGGTGGCGGCCTGCCTGCAGATGGACTCGGCCCGCATCCGCGTGATCAAGCCCTTCCTGGGCGGGGGCTTCGGCGCCCGCACCGAGACCCTGCACTTCGAGATCATCGCCGCGCTGCTCGCGCGCAAGGCCCGGGGCACGGTGCGCCTGATGCAGACCCGCGAGGAAACCTTCATCGCGCATCGCGGGCGACCGTGGACCGAGGTGAAGATGAAGCTCGGCCTCAAGAAGGACGGCAAGATCGCCGCCCTCGCGCTCGAGGCCACCCAGGCCGGCGGTGCGTATGCCGGCTACGGCATCATCACCATCCTCTACAGCGGCGCGCTGATGCACGGGCTCTACCACATCCCGGCGATCAAGCACGACGCCTGGCGCGTGTACACCAACCTGCCGCCGAGCGGCGCGATGCGCGGCCACGGCACCGTGGACACCCGCGCCGCCTTCGAGGCGCTGCTGACCGAGATGGCCGAGGAGCTCGGCATCGACTCGCTGCGCATCCGCCAGATCAACATGCTGCCGGAGATCCCCTACGTCACCATGTACGCCCAGCGGGTGATGAGCTATGGCGTGCCGGAGTGCCTCGAGAAGGTCAAGGCCGCCTCGGGCTGGGAGGAACGCAAGGGCAGGCTGCCCAAGGGGCGCGGCCTCGGCATCGCGCTGTCGCATTTCGTGTCGGGGACCTCGACGCCCAAGCACTGGACGGGCGAACCCCACGCCACGGTCAACCTCAAGCTCGACTTCGACGGCGGCATCACCCTGCTGACCGGCGCAGCCGACATCGGCCAGGGCTCCAACACCATGGCCTCGCAGGTGGCCGCCGAGGTCCTGGGCGTGCGCCTCGACCGTATCCGGGTGATCTCCGCCGACAGCGCGCTGACGCCCAAGGACAACGGCTCGTATTCCTCGCGCGTCACCTTCATGGTCGGCAACGCGTCGATCTCCGCCGCCGAGGAGCTCAAGGGCATCCTGGTCAAGGCGGCGGCGAAGAAGCTCGACGCCCGCGAGGAAGACATCGAGGTCATCGACGAGCTGTTCATGGTGTCGGGCAGCCAGGACCCCGGGCTTACCTTCCAGGAGGTGGTCAAGGCCGCGATGGTCGACTCCGGCACCATCACCGTGAAGGGCACCTTCACCTGCCCGACCGAGTTCCAGGGCGACAAGCGCATCCGCGGCAGCGCGATCGGCGCCACCATGGGCTTCTGCTACGCCGCCCAGGTGGTCGAGGCCTCGGTGGACGAGATCACCGGCAAGGTCACCGCGCACAAGGTGTGGGTGGCGGTCGATGTGGGCAAGGCGCTCAACCCGCTCGCGGTGGAAGGGCAGACGCAAGGCGGCGTGTGGATGGGCATGGGCCAGGCGCTGTCGGAAGAGATCGTCTATGACAAGGGCAGGATGCTGCATGGCAACATCCTGGATTACCGCGTCCCAACCATGATGGAGAGCCCCGACATCGAGGTGATCATCGTCGAGAGCCTCGACCCCAACGGCCCGTTCGGCGCCAAGGAAGCCTCGGAAGGCATGCTGGCCGGCTTCCTCCCCGCCGTCCAGGAGGCGGTATACGAAGCGGTCGGCGTGCGCGCCACCGAATTCCCGCTCAGCCCCGACCGCATCACCGAACTGCTCGACGCCAAGGAAGCCGCAGCATGAACATCCTCGCCGATTTCCGCACCCATCGCCCCGCCACCCTGGCCGACGCGGTCAGTGCGCTGGCCGCCGACGGGGCCGTTCCCCTGGCTGCCGGCACCGACCTGCTGCCCAATCTTCGTCGCGGCCTGGGACAGCCCGCCGTGCTGGTGGATCTGACCGGAATCGGGGGCCTGGAGACGATCTCCATCCTCGCCGACGGCAGCCTGCGCATCGGTGCCGGCGCCACGCTGGAGGCCATCGCCGAGCACGGGCTCGTCCGCAACGCCTGGCCGGCACTGGCCGAGGCGGCCGCGGCGGTCGCGGGTCCGACCCACCGCGCCGCGGCCACTTTGGGCGGCAACCTGTGCCAGGACACGCGCTGCATCTTCTACAACCAGAGCGAGTGGTGGCGTGCCGGCAACGGCTACTGCCTCAAGTACCAGGGCGACAAGTGCCACGTCATCGTCAAGAACGATCGCTGCTACGCCACCTACCACGGCGACGTCGCCCCGGCGCTGATGGTGCTGGGCGCGCGTGTCGAGATCGCGGGGCCCGCGGGCAGGCGCAGCCTCGCGGTGGAGGAATTGTTCCGCGAAGACGGGGCGGGGCACCTGAGCCTCGGACGGGGCGAACTGGTCGTGGCCGTGGAGGTTCCCCCCGCCAGCGGCTGGAGGACCGTCTACGCCAAGGCACGCATCCGCGACGCCGTCGATTTTCCGCTCGCGGGGGTCGCCGTCGCCCTGCGCCGTGACGGAGACCGGGTCGCCGGCCTGAAGGTAGCGATTACCGGCACCAACTCCGCCCCGCTGCGCGTGCCCACGGACGAGCTCGTGGGAGGGCGCTGGGATGCCGCCGCCGCCGAGACCCTGTCCCAGCTGGTGCGCAAGACCTCGAACGTGCTCAAGACCACCGTCACCGGCGTCGGCTATCGGCGCCGGGTGCTGCTGGCGCTGGCGCCGCGGACGGTCGACGCGCTCTGGCAGGGAGGCTGAATCCTTGTAGCCTGGTGTTCCGTTCGCCCTGTGCCGCGCCCTCTGCGAGGGGGCGACCGCAAGCATCCTGCCCGCGTGGCGCCCCACGATGGCGCGCTTCGCCCGCCCCGCACGCCTCTTGTCCGGCCTGGACGGAGGCGCGCGGGGATTGTGCATTGCGCTTCGATGACGTGTCATCAAAGCTTCAAGGAGCTGCAATACACTTCACGGGCATTTTTCAGGGAGCACAGGCATGCCAGCGAACATATTGCTCGTGGAAGACGAGCCGGCGATCCAGGAGCTGATCGCGGCCAACCTCGCCCGCGCCGGCCACCACGTGGTGCGCGCCAACGACGCCGAGAGCGCGCAACGCATCGTGCGCGAGGCGCTGCCCGATCTGGTGCTGCTGGACTGGATGCTGCCCGGCGCCTCGGGCGTCGAATTCGCCCGCCGGCTGCGTGCCGACGAGCGCACCCGCGACATCCCGATCATCATGCTGACCGCGCGCGGCGAGGAGCAGGACAAGGTCACCGCGCTCGAGGTCGGTGCCGACGACTACGTCACCAAGCCCTTCAGCCCGCGCGAGCTGGTCGCGCGCATCAAGGCGGTGCTGCGCCGGCGTGCGCCGCAGACCACCGAGGACGTGGTCGAGCTCGGCGGCCTGCGCCTGGACCCCGCCACCCACCGTGTCAGCGCGGGCGAGACCGCGCTCGCGCTCGGACCGACCGAGTTCCGCCTGCTGCATTTCCTCATGACCCATCCCGAGCGCGTGCATTCGCGTGCGCAGCTGCTCGACCAGGTGTGGGGAGACCATGTCTTCGTCGAGGAGCGCACGGTGGATGTGCACATCCGCCGCCTGCGCTGCGCGCTCGAACCCAGCGCGCACGACGCGCTGATCCAGACCGTGCGCGGCAGCGGCTATCGTTTTTCGGTGCACACCGCGCAAGCCGCGGCCGCCTCCTGAGCGCACCCCCGATCCGTCCCGTGATCCGCTCCCAGTGATCCGCCGCCCGCTCAGCTACGTCGCCCTCGTCATCGTCCTGCCGCTGGGGACGCTGATGGTCCTGGCGGCCCTGGCCGCCGCCTACCGCGGCAGCGATGCCGCACTCGCCCTGCTGGTGGTCGGGCTGGTCGGCTGGACGATCATGCTGGTGCACAACCTGCGCCAGCTCGTCATCTGGGCGCGCCAGCCGGTGGGCACCCCGGTGCCGCAGGTCGAGGGCCTGTGGGGGCGGATCTTCGCCGAGATCGGCGACCGCATGCAGAGCGAGTGCGAGGTCAAGGAGCGCCTCTCGGCCGAACTCGGCCGCTTCCAGCAAGCCGCGCTGGCCATGCCCGACGGCGTGATCTACCTCGCCGAGGACGACACCATCGAGTGGATGAATCCGATGGCCGAGCAGCACTTCGACCTCGACCGCCGCAAGGACCTGCGCATGGCCTTGCCCGGCCTGGTGCGCCAGCCCGAGTTCGTCCGCTACCTTGCCGGGCGCGAGTATGCCGAACCGCTGGTGATGCGCTCGCTGCGCCGGCGCGAGCGCAGCCTGCAGGTGCAGGTCATCGGCTTCGCTGGCAACCGGCGCATGGTGCTGTCGCGCGACGTCTCCCAGCTCGAGCGCCTGGAGACCATGCGGCGCGACTTCGTCTCCAACGTGTCGCACGAGCTGCGGACCCCGCTGACCGTGGTCTGCGGCTTCCTCGAGACCCTGATCGACGGCCTCGACGACTTCGGGCGCGACGAGGTGCTGCAGTACCTGAGCCTCGCCAGCGAACAGTCCTCGCGCATGCAGCGCCTGATCGAGGAGTTGCTGACCTTGTCGGCGCTCGAGACCGGGGCGCCCGCGCCGGCGGAAGAGCAGGTGGATGCCCAGGCGCTGGTGCGCGACGTCGTGCGCGATTGCGAACTGCTCTCCGCGGGCCGTCACGAGGTGCGCCTGGTGCTCGAGGGTGGCGGCGAACTCCTCGGCAGCCACAAGGAATTGCGCAGCGCCTTCTCCAACCTGGCCAGCAACGCGGTGCGCTACACGCCGGCCGGCGGCCACATCGAGATCGGCTGGCGCAGCGGTGCGGGTGGTGGCGAATTCTGGGTCGCGGACGACGGCATCGGCATCGACTCGGCGCACATCCCGCGCCTGACCGAACGCTTTTACCGGGTGGATCGCGGGCGGTCGCGCGAGACCGGGGGCACAGGGCTGGGGCTGGCGATCGTCAAGCACGTCACCACGCGCCACCAGGGCGAACTCGCCATCGAGAGCGAACCGGGGCGGGGCAGCCGCTTCACGCTGCGCTTCACGCCGGCACGGGTCAGGCCGGCCTGACTTCCTGCTCGACCGGCACGAAGCTGCACTGGTCGAAGTTCGCGCCACGCATCAGCACCTTGAGCAGGCGCACCTGCTGACGCTCCTCGCCGTCCCGTACCTCGACGATGCGGTCCTTCTTGAACCAGGCGGGCGGCAGCACGAGCGCGCCTGCGGTCTTGAGCGCGGGCGAGGGCGGCAGCACGAAGGCCTGGTGGAAGGGTTCGCGCGCTCCCGTGCGTGCAGCCGTGCGCCGCACCCCGACCACCCGCGGTACGCCGGGCAGCACGTTGACGCCGACTTCCAGCGTGCCGTCGGTGCGGTACATCAGCCAGCTCAGATCGGCGATCAGCAGCTGATCGGCGTCGGGCGGGCGGATGCCGACGAGCTGGTGGTGGTCCAGGCGCGCCCCGTTGCCGCTGCGGCGCAGGCGGAAGCCGCCCACCGACTGGTCCATCAGTTCCCAGCGCTCGCACTCCATGCCCAGGTCCGCGGCCTGCGCCTCGCGTCGCCGGCTCTCCGAGGTGCTGCCATCGACCGTGGCCACGCGCTCGCCGAAGGTGAGCAGGGAGATGTCGTCGCGGAAGGCGCGCGCCCGTTGCTCGCCGACGGGTTGCTGGAAGAGCTCGCCCTTGATCGCGTAGCCGATCGCGAGCCAGTCGCCGGTGAAGTCGATCGCTCCGGCTTTCTGCCGGCGCGGGAAGCGCCGCCCGGAAGCCGCCAGTCCCCACGGGCGGTAGAGCGACAGCAGCAGGCGCGCGCTGGAACTGGCCGAGCAGTCGTTGCCGAGCCCGAGCGAGGCGGGCGTGACACCACGCTTGAACTGCGCGAGGACGGCCTGGATCTGGGTGGCGAGCCCGCTGCCGTCGAAGCGCAGCACGGTGGGCGTGCGCGCGAGCAGCCCAAGGGGGCGCAGGCCGCTGTCGCCGTCGGTGTCGATGCCGTAGGTGCTGGGCTTGTGTCCCTCGATGCCGGTATCGAGCGTGCAATAGGGCGCAAAGCGCTGCGCCCAGCGCACGACCCAGTTCAGTTCGCGCTCGCCGCGGCCATAGGGGTTGGCGAGCTCGGCGAGCAGGGTGGCGACGTAGGCTTCCTGGGCACTCTGTGCACGCCAGACCTCGTTGAGCGGGTCGGTCACGCGTACCTGTGCGAGTCCGTTGCGCACGGCATCGTTGTAGGCGACATGCACCGCCCGCCACAACCCTTGCGGCAACTCGAGGTGGGCGCGGTAATACTCCACCAGCACGAGGCCCTCGTAGAACACCCGGCGCTGGGCGAGCAGCGCACGCTGGTCCTCGAGCGTGCCTTCGCGCGCGTCGGCGTCGGCGATGCGTGCGTAGGAGCGCGCCACCGCCTTCCACAGCGAGACCACGCGCTCGAGCGCGCCGCCCTCCTGGTTGCGCGCCGGAGGTTGCGGGTGGATCGCATAAGCGTGCGCCATCTCGCCCTGCACGAAGGCGAGCGTCTCGCGCGCGGCCTCCAGCACCTCGAGGTGCTGGTTGGGCGCCGGGGAGGCCTCCAGCAGGCCGTTGACGATGCGACCCAGGCTGGCATGCGTGGCGCGGAAATCGGTCGGGTGCAGCTTCTGCAGCAGGGCGAGGCAGACCGCGGGCTGGCTGTAGTCCATGGCTTCGCGCGTCCTCAGTCCGGTCCGCTCGGGTGCAGCGCGCCGTCGATCGCGCGTGCGAGGGCGACCGCGTCGGCGGCGGGGTGGATCACGCCGTCGCGCTGCGGTGCGCCCCACACCGACTCGGGGAAGTGGCGGTCGTCGCGGTAGCGCGGGATCACGTGCCAGTGCAGGTGCGGCACCATGTTGCCGAAGCTGGCCAGGTTGATCTTGTCCGGGTCGAGCAGATTGCGCAGCGCCGCCTCGGTGGCCATCACCACATCCAGAAGATGACGGCGATCGGCCGGCGAGAGGTCGGTCATCTCGCCGACGTGCTCGCCCCACACCACCCGGCAGAAGCCCGGGTGGGCGGCGTCATCGACGCGGATGACGCGGCAGCGCTCGTCTTCCCAGAGGACGAGTTCGGACGGCAGGGCGCACAGGGGGCAATCCATGAGGGTTTCTCGGTCGGCTGCGGAGGGTTCGACGGATTTTCAATCTAGGCCCGACGCTGCGGGCGGGCGAGGAACTGTTACGCACTCGGAGCCTTGTCGATGCCCCGGCGCGGGTAATCCTGCGCCACGGTGGCGGTTTCCCCGAGCGCGATCGTGTCGCCGTCGCGGAAGGCGACCAGGTTGCCCGGCGCGATTTGCGTCCAGTGCTCGTTATCGGTGAGCGGCGTGGTGGCGATCACCGCGACGCGGTCCTGCGGACCGGTGAGGCGGCGGAAATCCACCGTGAGGTCCTCGTCGGCCAGGTGGGCCTCGGCGAAGGGCGCGCGCCGGACGATGTAGCACAAGCGCGACGAGCAGTGCGCGAACAGCCAGTCGCCGTCCGAGAGCAGGAAGTTGAACTCGCCGCGGCTGCCGATCTCGCGCGCGAGCTCGCGCAGCGCCGCGTGCAGTTCCGCGGGCGCAGGCTTGCCCGCGGGAAAGCGCGCGGCCAGCGTGTCGAGGATGTGGCAGAAGGCGAGCTCCGAGTCGGTGCTGCCGACCGGCAGAAAGCGCCCCGAGAGCGGCGGCGCGAAGTCCTTCAGGTTGCCGTTGTGGGCGAAGATCCAGTAGCGTCCCCACAGCTCGCGCTGGAAGGGGTGGGTGTTCTCGAGCCGGATCTCGCCCTGGGTGGCCTTGCGGATGTGGGCGATGACGTTGAGCGAGCGGATCGGGTAGCGATTCACCAGCTCCGCCACCGGCGAATGCGCGCTCGGCGCCGGGTCGAGGAAGACGCGCACGCCGCGGCCCTCGAAGAAGGCGATCCCCCAGCCGTCGCGGTGGTGGTCGGTGAGCCCGCCGCGCGCGCGGAAGCCCGCGAACGAGAAACAGATGTCGGTCGGCACGTTGCAGTTCATGCCCAGCAACTGGCACATCGTGAAACCCTCCGTTCGCGGCCGCTTTCCCGCTCAGGCGCCGAGCTTCTTCCTCAGCAGCGCGTTGACCTGGGCAGGGCCGGCCTTGCCCTTGCTCGCCTTCATGACCTGGCCGACCAGGGCGTTGAAGGCCTTCTCCTTGCCGGCGCGGAATTCCTCCACCGATTTCTGGTTGGCCGCCAGCACCTCGTCGATCATGGCCTCGATCGCGCCGGTGTCCGTCACCTGCCTGAGGCCTTGCTTGTCGATGACTTCGTCCGCCGTCGCACCCTCGCCGTTCCACAGCGCTTCGAACACCTTCCTGGCGATGGCGTTGGAGATGGTGTTGTCGGCGATGCGCGCCACCAGGCCGGCGAGCTGCGCCGGCGACACCGGCGAGGCGGCGACGTCGAGCTCGGCCTTGTTGAGGCGGGCGGCGAGTTCGCCCATGACCCAGTTGGCGCAAGGCTTGGCGAGCGCGGCCCCGGCCGCCGACACCGTGGCCTGGTAGAAGTCGGCGACTTCCTTGGAGGCGGTGAGCGTGGTCGCGTCGTAGGCCGACAGCCCCCAGTCGTCCATGAAGCGCCCCTTCATCGCCCCCGGCAGCTCAGGCATCTCCGCCTGCACGCGCGCCTTCCACTCCGGCGCGATCATCAGCGGCAGCAGGTCGGGGTCGGGGAAGTAGCGGTAGTCGTGGGCGTCTTCCTTGCTGCGCATCATGCGCGTCTCGCCCGTGTCCGGGTCGAACAGCACGGTGGCCTGCTCGATGCGGCCGCCGTCCTCGAGGGTGTCGATCTGCCACTGCACCTCGTAGTCGATCGCCTGCTGCAGGAAGCGGAAGGAGTTGAGGTTCTTGATCTCGCGCCGGGTGCCGAACTCGGTCGCGCCCTTCCTGCGCACCGAGACGTTGGCGTCGCAGCGGAACGAGCCTTCCTGCATGTTGCCGTCGCAGATGTCGATCCAGCGCACCAGCGCGTGCAGCGTGCGCGCATAGGCCACGGCCTCGGCGGACGAGCGCATGTCGGGCTCGGAGACGATCTCGAGCAGCGGCGTGCCGGCGCGGTTGAGGTCGATGCCGGTCATGCCGTGGAAGTCCTCGTGCAGGCTCTTGCCCGCGTCTTCCTCGAGGTGGGCGCGGGTCAGGCGCACGGTCTTCTCATACGCCGACTCGCCCTCGCCGACGCGGATGGTGATCGTGCCGCCGACTACCACCGGCAGGTCCATCTGGCTGATCTGGTAGCCCTTGGGGAGGTCGGGGTAGAAGTAGTTCTTGCGCGCGAACACGCTCTTTTCCGCCACGTGGGCGCCGATCGCCAGCCCGAAGCGGATCGCGCGCTCGACCGCGCCGCGGTTGAGCACCGGCAGCACGCCGGGGAGCGCGATGTCCACCGCGCTCGCCTGGCGGTTGGGCTCGGCGCCGAAGGCGGTGCTGGCGCCGGAAAAGATCTTGCTGGCGGTGTCGAGCTGGGCGTGGACTTCCAGCCCGATGACGACTTCCCAATCGGATCGGCTCATGGTGTGTTCTCGTGTTGCGTGCAGCCGGCCACCGGGGTCAGTGGCACTGGCCGTTGGTCCGATCGACGAGGATCGGCCACAGGTAATCGGAGGCGCCGCGGGTGCAGCGGCTGGCGCAGTTGGCGAAGCCGACGGTGACGGCCTTGCCCTGCTCGAAGATGTCCACCGTGCAGCCGTCGGGCGCGCGCAGCTGCACGCTCGGCTTCTCGCGCGTCTGCGTGAATGGGCCGTGGAAGCTGCAACTGCCGCGGCGCGGGATGTCGACGTCGGCGTTGAAGGCGTTGACCTTGGACTGCGCGATGTCGAGCGTGATGCGCGTGGTGTAGCCGGCCTCGTCGCGGAAGCGGCAGTCGGCGCGCACGTCGAGCGGCCGCCACGGCATCGGGCGCAGGTGCTTGCCGGCCGAGCTCGGACTGGCCAGCACCTCGTCGCTGATCGGCGCGTCGGAAGGCGGCAGCACCGGCAACGCGCAGGCCGACAGCAGCACCGCCGCCGCCAGTGCGGCGAGGCGGCCGTGGAGCGGGCGCAGCGTCGGGCGGGACAGGGCGCTCACTGCGTGGAACTCACGCGGCGCACGCCGGCCGGCGCGCGTGCCAGTCGGTGGCGTGCTGGAAGCGGTGTGCGGCGTGCAGCAGGCGGGATTCGGCGAAATAGTCGCCGATCAGCTGCAGGCCCACCGGCAGGCCGTCGGCGCCGAAGCCCACCGGGTGCGACAGTCCGGGCAGGCCGGCGAGGTTCACCGCGATGGTGTAGATGTCGGACAGGTACATCTGCACCGGGTCGTCGGCCTTCTCGCCGAGCGTCCAGGCCGTGGTCGGCGTGGTCGGTCCGGCGATCAGGTCGCAGTGTTGCAGCGCGGCCTGGAAGTCCTGCGCGATCAGGCGGCGCAGGCGCTGCGCCTGCAGGTAGTAGGCATCGTAGTAGCCGTGCGAGAGCACGTAGGTGCCGACCAGGATGCGGCGCTTGACTTCGGCGCCGAAGCCCTCGGCGCGGCTCTTCGCGTACATGTCGGCGAGGTCGCCGTAGTCGGCGGCGCGGTGGCCGTAGCGCACGCCATCGAAGCGACTGAGGTTGCTCGAGCATTCCGCCGGCGCGATCACGTAGTAGGCCGGGATCGCCAGCTTCGCGTTGGGCAGCGAGACCTCGACCGTGGTGGCGCCGAGCACGCGGTACTGCTCGACCGCCGCCTCGACCGCGGCGCGTACGTCGTCGGACATGCCCTCGGCGAAGAACTCGCGCGGCAGGCCGATGCGCAGGCCTTCGAGCGGGCGGGCGCAAGCGGGGCCGGCGAGCGCGGCGGCGTAGTCCTCGGTCGGGCGCTCCAGGCTGGTGGAGTCGCGCGCGTCGAAGCCGGTCATCGCCCCGAGCAGCAGCGCGCAGTCCTCGGCGCTGGCGCCGAAGGCGCCGCCCTGGTCGAGCGAGGAGGCGTAGGCGATCATGCCGTAGCGGCTCACCAGGCCGTAGGTGGGCTTGATGCCGGTGATGCCGCAGTAGGCTGCGGGCTGGCGCACCGAGCCGCCGGTGTCGGTGCCGGTGGCGATCGGCGCCAGGCGCGCCGCCACCGCGGCGGCCGAGCCGCCGGACGAGCCGCCGGGGATGCGGCCGAGGTTCCACGGGTTCTTCACCGCGCCGAAGTACGAGCTCTCGTTCGACGAGCCCATGGCGAACTCGTCCATGTTGGCCTTGCCCAGGCTTACCGCGCCGGCGGCCTCGAGCAGGCTCACCACGTGGGCGTCGTAGGGGCTGACGAAGTTGGCCAGCATCTTCGAGCCGCAGGTGGTGAGCACGCCCTCGGTGCAGAACACGTCCTTGTGCGCGAGCGGGATGCCGGTGAGCGGCCCGGCGCTGCCGGCGGCGATGCGCGCGTCGGCCGCGCGCGCGGCGGCGAGCGCGCCTTCGCGGTCGACGGTGATGAAGGCGTTGAGCGCGGGGTTGAGCGCGTCGATGCGGTCGAGGAACAGGCCCGCGAGTTCGACGGCGGAGATCTGCCGGGCGTCGAGCGCGCGGCGCAGTTCCGGGAGGGAAGCGTTGATCATTTTACGGTCGGGCAGGTTGGCGCAGCGGCGCGCTCCGGGCGGACGGGCGCGGGCGCAGCGACGGGAACGGTGGCCGCGGAGCGGATCATTCGATGACTTTCGGCACCAGGTAGAGGCCGGCCTCGGTTTGCGGCGCGACCTTCTGGAAGGCGTCGCGGCGGTCGGTCTCGGTGACGACGTCGGGACGCAGGCGGGTGGGAAACTCCTGCGGGTGGCTCATCGGCTCCACGCCGGTGGTGTCGACCGCCTGCATCTGCTCGATGAGGCCGAAGATTCCGTCGAGCTTGGCGCGCGTGGCTTCGAGTTCCGTGTCGGAAAGCGCGATGCGCGCGAGGCGGGCGATGTGCCCGATCTGGTCATTGGAGAGCGACATGGCGTAACAAAACCTGCTGAATCCACAAAGGTTTGTAGGTTATCATAATCGTCTTTGCCCCGCCCGGGGCTACACCGCTTCGCGGTAGCGGGCGGGGTTTTCGTGTTGCAGCGCGCCCAGGGCGCCGACTGCGCGCGGCTCGACCACTCCACCGGTTTCGGAAGGCTTCATGTTCGGTTTCCTGCGCTCCTATTTCTCCAACGATCTCGCGATCGACCTCGGCACGGCCAATACCCTGATCTACGTGCGCGGCAAGGGCATCGTGCTGGACGAACCCTCGGTGGTGGCGATCCGTACCGAGGGGGGGCCCAACGCCAAGCGCTCCATCCAGGCGGTCGGCCACCAGGCCAAGCAGATGCTCGGCAAGACGCCGGGCAACATCACCGCCATCCGGCCGATGAAGGACGGCGTGATCGCCGACTTCGTCGTTACCGAACAGATGATCAAGCAGTTCATCAAGAAGGTGCACGACTCCCGCCTGCTTTCGCCGTCCCCGCGCATCATCATCTGCGTGCCTTGCGGCTCGACCCAGGTCGAGCGCCGCGCGATCCGCGATGCGGCCCTGGCGGCCGGCGCCTCGCAGGTCTTCCTCATCGAAGAACCCATGGCCGCGGCGATCGGCGCCGGCCTGCCGGTGTCGGACGCGACCGGCTCGATGGTGGTCGACATCGGCGGCGGCACCACCGAAGTCGGTGTCATCTCGCTCGGCGGCATCGTGTACTCCGGCAGCATCCGTGTCGGCGGCGACAAGTTCGACGAGTCCATCGTCAATTACATCCGCCGCAACTACGGCATGCTGATCGGCGAAACCACCGCCGAGAAGATCAAGAAGCAGATCGGTTCCGCCTTCCCCGGTTCCGAGGTGCGCGAAATGGAGGTCAAGGGCCGCAACCTGGCCGAGGGCATCCCGCGCAGCTTCACGATCTCGTCCAACGAGATCCTCGAGGCGCTCACCGAGCCGCTCAACCAGATCGTCTCCGCGGTCAAGATCGGCCTCGAGCAGACGCCGCCCGAGCTCGGCGCCGACATCGCCGAGCGCGGCATGATGCTCACCGGCGGTGGCGCCCTAGTGCGCGATCTCGACCGCCTGCTGATGGAAGAGACCGGCCTGCCGGTGGTCGTGGCCGAGGAACCGCTGACCTGCGTCGCGCGCGGCTGCGGCATGGCGCTCGACAAGATGGACAAGCTCGCCTCCATCTTCACGTCCGAGTGACGCTCTCCGGCCCCGGTGCGCGCGCCGGGGCGCGTTTCTCCTCTCCACCCGACGGCCCTGGTTCGTAGCGGATGTCTCTCGTCGGCCATCAGCCCCCTCCCATCTTCCGGCGCGGCCCGGCACCCTTGGCGCGCCTGTTCGTGTTCGTCGCGCTGTGCCTCGTGCTGCTCGTGGCCGACCTGCGCTTCCGCTATCTCGAGGTGCTGCGCAACGCGCTGTCCGTGGTCACCTACCCGCTGCAGATGGCGGCGTCGACGCCGGCCGACGTGGTGCGCAACGCCTCGCGCTATTTCGGCACCCTGGTCGATGTGCAGCTCGAGAACGCAGAGTTGCGCCGCCACCAGCTCGGCGCCGGCGAACGCCTGCTGCGCTTCGAGCAGCTCGAGCAGGAGAACCTGCATCTGCGCGAGCTGCTGCAGATGTCGCAGCGCGTGCAGACGAAGAGCATCGCCGCCGACATCCTCTACAACGCGCCCGACCCCTTCGCGCGCAAGGTGATCCTCGACCGCGGCACCCAGCAGGGTGTCGAGGCCGGTCTCGCGGTGCTCGACGCCAACGGCGTGATCGGCCAAGTCACCCGCGTCCATCCGGTCCAGTCCGAAGTCACCCTGCTCACCGACCGCAACCAGTCGATTCCGGTCAGCGTGGTGCGCAACGGCGTGCGCGGCGTGCTCTACGGCGTCGGCCGCGGCATGCTGGAGATGCGCCACGTACTCGCCGAGGTCGATATCCAGCCCGGCGACCGCCTCGTCACCTCGGGCCTCGACGGCATCTTCGTGCCCGGCCTGCCGGTGGCGACGGTGACCCGGGTCGATCGCGACCAGGACGCCTTCGCGCGCATCGAATGCGAGCCGCTGGCGGCGATCGAGCGCAGCGTGCAGGTGCTGGTGATCGGGCGCGCCGCGTATCCGCCGCCTCCACCGCCGCCCGAACCCGCGGGAGGGCGCTGAACCATGCACCCCACCAACCGTTCCAGCCGCATCCTGCAGCCGGTCAAGCTGTGGTTCGTCTACCTGAGCCTGTTCGTCGCGCTCGGCCTGGAGTACATCCCCACCGGACGCACGCCCGGCCTGCCCGACTGGGTAGCGCTGGCGTTGGCCTTCTGGTGCGTGCGCGAGCCGCTCGCGATCGGCATGGGCGCGGGTTTCGCCTTCGGCCTGCTGATGGACGTCGGCCTCGGCGCGGCGATGGGGCAGCACGCGCTCGCCTATGTCGTGCTGGCTTATCTGGCCAACGCGCTCGCCCGCCGCGTGCTGTGGTTCCCCGCCTGGCAGCAGGCGCTGCACGTGTTGCCCCTGCTGCTGCTGGCGCAGGCGATCATGGCGCTGGTGCGCCTGGTGGCGGGGGCGGAGTTCCCCGGGTGGGCGTATTTCCTGTCGAGCTTCGGCAGCGCGCTGCTGTGGACGCCGCTGTCCTTCCTGCTGCTGCTGCCGCAGTACCAGCCGGACGAGCGCGATGACAATCGCCCGATCTGAGGCGGGCGGGCGATGACCGAGTTTCGTGCGCCCGCGGTCGAACTGGCCCGCTTCCGGCTTCGCGTCGTGGTGGCGGCGGTGTTCGTGCTCGTCTGTTTCGGTCTGCTCGCGGCGCGCTTCCACCACCTGCAGGTCAAGCGCCACGACTACTTCCTCACCCGCGCCGAGGACAACCGCATCGCGTTGCTGCCGGTGGTGCCGCACCGCGGCACCATCGTCGATCGCAAGGGCGTGGTGCTGGCGCGCAACTACGCCACCTACACGCTCGAGATCACCCCCTCGCAGGTGCGCGACCTCGACGCCACGCTCGACGAGCTCGCCAGCCTGCTGCCGATCGACGGACGCGACCGCCGCCGTTTCCGCAAGCTCTACGAGGAGAGCCGCAACTTCGAGAGCGTGCCGCTGCGCAGCCGGCTCACCGACGAGGAGGTCGCACGCGTGGTCTCGCAGCGCTACCGCCTGCCCGGCGTCGACGTGAAGGCCCGCCTGCTGCGCGACTACCCGCAGGGAACTACCGCATCGCATGTGATCGGCTACATCGGCCGCATCACCGAGCGCGACGTCGAGCGCATCGAGGAGGCCGGCAACGCGGCCAACTACCGCGGCAGCCAGCACATGGGCAAGGCCGGCCTGGAGCAGTCCTACGAGCACGAGTTGCACGGCACCACCGGCTTCGAGCAGGTCGAGGTCAACGCCGGCGGGCGCGCGGTGCGCGCGCTGTCGCACACTCCGGCGACGTCGGGCAACGATCTCGAGCTGACCCTCGACATCGAACTGCAGAAGGTGGCCGAGAAGGCCTTCGGTGATCGCCGCGGCGCCCTGGTGGCGATCGAGCCCTCGACCGGCGGCGTGCTCGCGCTGGCGTCGATGCCGACCTACGACCCCAACCTCTTCGTCGACGGCATCTCGACCCAGGACTGGAAGGCGCTCAACGATTCGCCCGACCACCCGATGCTGCACCGCGCGATCTATTCCACCTATCCGCCCGGCTCCACCTTCAAACCCTTCATGGCGCTCGCCGGCCTCGAGACCGGCAAGCGCACCGCGCGGCAGGCGATCCACGACGTCGGCTACTTCAACTCCGGCGGCCACCGTTTCATGGACGACAAGATCGGCGGCCACGGCATGGTGGACCTGCACAAGTCGATCGTGGTGTCGTGCAACACCTATTACTACCAGCTCGCCAACGACCTCGGCATCGAGGGCATCGCCGGCTTCATGGCCCCCTTCGGCTTCGGCGAGCGCACCGGCATCGACCTGCCCGGGGAGGCCACCGGCGTGCTGCCCTCGCCGGAGTGGAAGCGCAAGCGCTTCAAGAAGGCCGAGCAGCAGCGCTGGTTCGGCGGCGAGACGATCTCGGTGGGCATCGGCCAGGGCTACAACGCCTACACGCCGCTGCAACTCGCCAACGCGCTCGCCGCGCTGGTCAGCCGGGGCCGTCTGTACCGCCCGCATGTGGTCAAGTACGTGGTCGATTCGCGCACCGGCGAGCGGCGTGCGGTCGAACCGGAGCCCCTGCGCCAGATTCCGCTGCGGGATGCGCACCTGAGGGCGGTGCTCGACGCGATGGTCGACGTCAACCGCACGGGCACCGGCAAGCGCGCGTTCAAGGGGGCGCCTTACACGGTCGGCGGCAAGACCGGCACCGCCCAGGTGTTCTCGCTGCGCGGCCAGCGCTACGTCGAGGGCCGCGTGCGCGAGCGCCTGCGCGACCACTCCTGGTTCGTCGCTTACGCCCCGGCCGAGAATCCGAAGATCGCGCTCGCGGTGCTGGTCGAGAACGGCGGCTTCGGCGCCCAGTCGGCGGCGCCGATCGCGCGCCAGGTGATCGACTACTACCTGCTCGACCAGCGTGCCGGCGCGCCGGCCGCCGAGGACGAGGAGGGCGCCGAGAGCGAGGAGGGCGCGGAGGGCGGCGGCGAGGCGTCGCCGGCGACGCCGGCGGTGGAGTCCGCGACGCCGGCGGAGGAGCCGACCGCGCCCCCGCAGCCGCGCCCGGTGCCGCAGCCCGCGGCGGTGCCCGCGCCGCAGCCCGGCGTGGCGAGGAGCACACGATGAACGACAACCGCTTCAACCCGCTCGCGCTCGTCCTCGGCTTCCTGCGCCCGCTCGACCCCCTGCTGCTGCTGCTGCTCGCCGTCCTGCTCGGCTACGCCCACGTGCTGATGCAGAGCGCCTCGCCGGAGCGCCTGGATTCGCAGATCACCCATATCGGCATCGCGCTCGCCGGCATGTGGCTGCTGGCCTGGCTCAAGCCGCAGCGCCTGCTGTCGATGGCGGTACCGCTCTACCTGCTCGGCGTGGTGCTGCTGCTGGCGGTGGAGCTGTTCGGAGAGATCTCCAAGGGTGCGCAGCGCTGGCTCGATCTCGGCGTGGCGCGCATCCAGCCCTCGGAATTGATGAAGATCGCGATGCCGCTGATGCTGGCCTGGTTCTTCCAGATGCGCGAGGGCCAGACCCGCCTCGTCGACTTCATCCTCGCCGGCGTGCTTCTGCTCGTGCCGGTGGGGCTGATCCTGATCCAGCCCGACCTCGGCACCAGCCTGCTTGTGGCCGCATCCGGCATCTACGTGATCTACTTCGCCGGGCTGTCGTGGAAGCTGCTGATCCCGATCGTGGTCGCGGGCGTGATCGGGCTGGGCTCGATCGTCGCCTTCGGCGACACCCTGTGTCAGCCCGATGTGGACTGGCAGGTGCTGCGCGAATACCAGAAGCAGCGCGTGTGCACCCTGCTCGACCCCACGCGCGATCCGCTCGGACGAGGCTTCCACATCATCCAGTCCACGATCGCGATCGGCTCCGGCGGGCTCACCGGGAAGGGCTGGATGGACGGCACCCAGACTCATCTCGCCTTCCTGCCCGAGCGCCACACCGACTTCATCTTCGCCGTGCTCGCCGAGGAGTTCGGCCTCGTCGGCGCCGTGCTGCTGCTGGTCATCTACGTGCTGCTGCTGCTGCGCGGCTTCCACATCGCCGCGAATGCGCCCACCCACGCTTCGCGCCTGCTCGGCGGGGCGATCACGATGATCTTCTTCACCTATGCCTTCGTGAACATGGGCATGGTGAGCGGCATCCTGCCGGTGGTGGGGGTGCCGCTGCCTTTCATCAGCTATGGCGGAACCGCGCTCGTCACGCTCTGTCTGGGGATCGGCATCCTCATGAGCATCCAGCGCAGCCGCTTCGCGGAAAAGACCTGAGAGAACCCCGACCGACCATGACGCCAGTTCCTCCCGTGCTTCCCGCAGCCTTCGCAGCCCGCCCGCAGGCAGCGCGGGCGCCGCGTGCCCTGGTGGCGGCAGGCCTCGCCTGCGCCGTCGCGCTGCTCTCGGCCTGCAGCTCCGCGCCCAAGCGCGAAGGACCGGTCGCCGAGGTGCCGGCGCAGGCCGGAAAGCCCGGACGCAGCCCGGTGCGCGGTGGCGGCTACTACAAGGACGACGGCCCGGGCGACGACATCCCCGACAACCTCGACGCGATCCCCGACGCGGAGCCGCGCGACGAGCCCCTGCATCGCTTCGCCAACCGCCCCTACCACGTCATGGGGCAGAGCTTCGTGCCCGCCACCGAGCTGCGCCCCTTCCGCCAGCGCGGCCACGGCAGCTGGTACGGCCGCCGCTTCCACGGCAACCCGACCTCGAGTGGCGAACCCTACGACATGTACGCGATGACGGCCGCGCATCCGACCCTGCCGATCCCGAGCTACGCGCGCGTGACCAACCTCGCCAACGGCCGTTCGGTGGTGGTGCGGGTGAACGATCGCGGCCCCTTCCTGCGCGGCCGGGTGATCGACCTGTCGTATGCCGCGGCGCACAAGCTGGGCTATGTCAACGGCGGCAGCGCCGAGGTCGAGGTCGAGCAGATCCTGCCCGGCGAGGCGCCCCTCGTCGCCATGGCGCGCCCGGTGCCGCCGCTGCCGGCGCGCGCCAACGAGGGCCTCATGCCGGGGTCGGGGCCGGCGACCGGGATGAAGGCACTCGCGCCCTTGCCGGTGGCGCAGGCTCCGCTGCCCGCGCCGGTCGCGAGCCCCCCGCGGGCAGCCGGCAGCGCGATCGCCCTCGCCCCGCCCGAGTGCGAGGAAGGCCCCGTCTGCGGTGCCGCGGGCGGCTTCGCGCCGCCGGTCGCTTCGGCGAGCGCGGGCATCTTCCTGCAGCTCGGCGCCTTCTCCTCGTTCGCCAACGCCGAAGGCTTTCGCGACACGGTGCGTAGCCAGGCCTCGGATCTGGCCGAGCGTTTCGAATTGTTCGCCGATGGCGAACGTTTCCGCCTCCACGCCGGTCCCTACGACACGGTCGAGGCGGCGCGCGATGCGGCCGAGCGCATGGGCAACGTGCTCAAGCTCAAGCCCTTCGTGGTGGTGCGCTGACCGTCGCGCACCGCGCCCGGGTTGCAACAAAGGCTTTCCATTTTTTGCCCGTCCATGCGCGGCGCCTATAATCCGCCGTTCCCATTCCCGCTTCTCCAGGTTTTCCCGATGCGTTTCCTCATTGCCGTACTCGTCTCGCTGTTCTCGCTGTCCGCGCTCGCGCAGACGGTGCCGCCCCCCGCGCTGGCCGCCAAGGCCTGGGCGCTGGTCGACCATGCCACCGGGCAGACGCTCGCCGAGAAGGACGCCGACGCCCGCATCGAGCCGGCCTCGCTGACCAAGCTGATGACGGCCTACATCACCTTCTCCAAGCTCAAGGAAGGCTCGCTCAAGCCCGACCAGGTGGTGCCGGTCTCCACCAAGGCCTGGCGCATGGAAGGCTCGCGCATGTTCATCGAGCCCAACAAGCCGGTCAGTGTGGATGAGCTCATCCGCGGCGTGATCGTGCAGTCGGGCAACGACGCCTGCGTGGCGCTCGCCGAGACCATCGCCGGCAGCGAGGAAGCCTTCGCCGCGCTGATGAACCGCGAGGCGCAGCGCCTGGGCATGACCAACACCCACTTCACCAATTCCACCGGCCTGCCCGATCCGCAGCTGTACACCAGCGCGCGCGACCTCGCCGTGCTGGCGAGCGCGATCGTCCGCGACTTCCCCGAGTACTACGGCCTGTATTCGCTCAAGGAATTCACCTACAACGGCATCAAGCAGCCCAACCGCAACCGCCTGCTGTACATGGACCCCTCCGTCGACGGCATGAAGACCGGCCACACCAGCAGCGCCGGCTACTGCCTCGTGTCCACCGCCCGTCGCGGCGAGCGCCGCCTGGTCTCGGTGGTGCTGGGTGCGGCCTCGGACTCCGTGCGCGCGCAGGAGTCGCTCAAGCTGCTCAACTTCGGCTACCAGTTCTACGAGACGGTCAAGCTCTACTCCGCCGACGAGGCGCTGTCGAAGTTCCGTGTCTGGAAGGGCAAGCTCAACGAGCTGCCGGTCGGGTTCACGAAGGACTTCGCGCTCACCGTGCCCAAGGAGGCGGCAAACAAGATCCAGGTCAGCCTGGAGAGCCGCCAGCCCCTGGTGGCGCCGCTGCAGCGCGGCCAGGAGGTCGGCACCCTGACGGTCGCGGTCGACGGCAAGCCGCTCGGCCAGTACCCGGTGGTGGCGCTGCAGGACGTCGAGGTGGCGGGCTTCTTCGGCCGCCTGTGGGATGCGATCGTGATGTTCTTCAAGAGCTTGTGATGCGCGCTCCGGACCGCGAATCCACGAATACGGTGATCCGCCATGGCTGACCAGCAGGACGCGCAGACGCGCCAGAGCCTGATCGAATATCCCTGCGACTTTCCCATCAAGGTGATGGGCGCGCGGGTGGACGGCTTCGCCCAGGCGGTGATCGACGTGGTGCTGCGCCACGCGCCCGACTTCGAGCCCGCCGGCGCCGAGATGCGGCCGTCGAGCAAGGGCAATTACCTCGCGGTGACCTGCACCTTCCGTGCGCTGTCGCAGGTGCAGGTCGATGCCATGTATCGCGAGCTGACTGCCCACCCGATGGTCAAGGTGGTGCTGTGATCGTCAAGCGCCTCGGCCTGGTGGAGTACGCGCCGGCGCTCGAGGCCATGCGTGTGTTCACCGCCGCGCGCGGCGCCGACACGCCCGACGAGCTCTGGCTGCTGCAGCACCCGCCGGTGTACACCCTCGGCCAGGCCGGCAAGCCCGAGCACCTGCTGCAGAACCCGGCCAACATCCCGCTGGTGCGCATCGACCGCGGCGGCCAGATCACTTACCACGGCCCCGGCCAGCTCGTGGCTTACCTGCTGCTGGACCTGCCGCGGCGCAGGCTCAAGGTGCGCGAGCTGGTGCATCTGATGGAGCAGGCGATCATCGACACCCTGGCGGATTACGGCCTCGCCGCAGAACGCAAGGATGGCGCGCCGGGCGTCTACATCGCCGGCGACAAGATCGCCGCGCTCGGCCTGCGCGTCCGCAACGGCTGCAGCTATCACGGCCTGGCGATCAACGTGGATGCCGACCTCTCGCCCTTCGGCTGGATCAACCCCTGTGGCTACGAGGGGCTGAAGACGATCCGCATGAAGGATTTCGGCATCGATGCAAGCGTGGACGGGGTCGGCGAGCGCCTGCTCGGCCACCTGCAGGCCCTGCTGCCGCCCATCGGCACCGCCGATGCGGCGGATCAGCCGCCGGGGGCTGCCGCGGGCGCACGCGCCGGGCCATAATCCGCCCAGCGGCGCCGCAGAGCGCCAGCGCCCGGGCCGATCGCTCGCGCACCCCGAGCGGATGGCGCCCGCCCTTACTCCCGCACCTTTTCCCACCCGGAAACCCACAGAGACCCGCGAACATGGAAACCCCCGCTCGCAAACAGCGCGGCGCCGACAAGACCGCCCGCATCCCGATCAAGATCGTCCCTGCCGAACGCCTCAAGAAGCCCGAGTGGATCCGCATCAAGCTCGGCGCCGGCATGGAGGCCGAGCGCTTCAACGAGATCAAGGCCACGCTGCGCGACCACAAGCTGCACACCGTGTGCGAGGAAGCCTCCTGCCCGAACATCCACGAATGCTTCGGCAAGGGCACGGCCACCTTCATGATCATGGGCGACATCTGCACCCGGCGCTGCCCGTTCTGCGACGTCGGCCACGGCCGTCCCGAGCCGCTCAACCCCGACGAGCCGCGCGACCTCGCCAAGACCATCGCCGCGATGCGGCTGAACTACGTGGTGATCACCTCGGTGGACCGCGACGACCTGCGTGACGGCGGCGCCCAGCACTTCGTCGACTGCATCCGCGAGACCCGCGCCGCCTCGCCGAGTACCCGCATCGAGGTGCTGGTGCCCGACTTCCGCGGCCGCATGGAGATCGCGCTCGACATCTTCGACGCCGCCCCGCCCGACGTCATGAACCACAACCTCGAGACCGTGCCGCGCCTGTACAAGCAGGCCCGCCCGGGTTCGGACTACGCGTATTCGCTCGAGCTGCTCAAGCAGTTCAAGGCCCGCCATCCGGACGTGGCGACCAAGTCCGGCCTGATGGTGGGCCTGGGCGAGACCGACGACGAGATCCTCGAGGTCATGCGCGACCTGCGCGCGCACGACGTCGAGATGCTCACCATCGGCCAGTACCTGCAGCCCTCAGGCGGCCACCTGCCGGTGCTGCGCTACGTGCATCCGGACACCTTCAAGATGTTCGAGACCGAGGCGCTGAAGATGGGCTTCAGAAACGCCGCCTGCGGCCCGATGGTGCGCTCGAGCTACTGGGCCGACCAGCAGGCGCACGGGGCCGGGGTGGTCTGAGAAGACTCCCGCGGCTGGCCGGGCGACGGCTTCGCGCTGACGCAGGTCGGACCGGGGCGCCAACCCCCGCGGGTGGCGTGGCCCCGGGGTTTTCGCTGGCTCGGGGCGTCGCGGCTTCGCTCCGCCCCGGGGCTCGCTGCGCCGGGGCTTTCGCGGCTCCGGTCCGGCCTTGGGGCCGGGGTGGCGCTCGCCGCCTGCACTCGCGGCCCCTCGCTTCGCTCGGGGCTGCCCTCGGCGGCGGACGCCGCGGGGGCGGCGACGCAAACTCGTCGCTGCGCTCCTCGGACATGCGTCGCCTTGTTTCCCCCGCGACGCCCTCCGCCTCGGCGCTCCTGAAGTTGGCGAGCGCCACCCCGGCCCCAAGGCCTCGCGCCTGCGCGCATCAGGGCGCCGAAAAACCTCGCCGATCAGAAGTCATCACGCTTCCGAAGCCGCGCCGTAGGAGCGACGCAAGTCGCGATCGCGGCCGCCGGTCGACCGCCGCGCGCGTTCCCGGCGCCGCCGTCGCCGTGGAAGCCCGCGTCGATCCGTCCCGACCTGCGAGAGCCCCGCCTACGGACAGCCCTTGCACCCGTCCGTCTGCGCGTTGAGGAAGATCGCCTGATCCAGGTTCGCACCGGTGAGGTCCGCGTTGCTGAGCTGGGCGCGGGTGAAGTTCGCCCCCAGCAGGTTGGCGCCGACAAAGGACGCGCCCGCGAGCTTGGCGGCGCGCAGGTTGCTGCGGGTGAGCTCGGCGCCATCGAAGCGGCTGCGCTCGGCGCGGGCGTTGGTCAGGTCGGCGCCGCCGAGCTGGGCGGCGGTGAGATCGGCGTCGTGCAGGTCGGCGTTCTGCAGGATGGCGTTGCGCAGGTCGGCTTCCTTGAAGCTGGCGCCGGTCAGGCGTGCGCCACGCAGGTTGGCGCGCAGCATCGAGGCCTTGTCCAGCGTCGCGCCTGCCATCTCGGCCTGGGAGAAGTTGGCTTCGTTCAAGGTGGCGCCGCGCAGGTTGGCGCCGGACAGATCCGAGCGGGTGAACTGCGAGTTGGCCAGATTCACCCCTTCGAGGTTTGCCCCGTTGAGGTTGAGGTTGGTGCACAGCGTGCCGCGGCGGATGTCGCAGCCGCCGATGTTGCCGGCGCGCTGGGCGTGGGCGGGCGGGAGCAGGGCGAGCAGCAGGCTGGCCGCGAGGGTGGCGTGCAGTGTGGCGCGGATCGTGGGCATGGGGTGCGTGGGCTTCCCGGTCAGGCGGGTTCGGTGAGAAGCTGTTCGAGCAGGCCGTGCAGCTTGTCGAAGTCGGGTTCGCCGAGGATCTTCTGCACGATCCTGCCGTGCTTGTCGAGGACGTAGCTGGTCGGGGTCAGGCGCACGCCCTCGAAGCCGCGCGCGATGCTGCCGTCGCGGTCGAGCACGAAGGTGAAGGGCAGGGCGCTGCGCTCGACGAAGGCGGCGACCTGGGCAGGCGGGTCGTAGTCCATCGCCACCGCCACGGTCCGGTAGCCGCGCGCCTCGAACTTCTCCTGCGTCGCCTTCAGCGCCGGCATCTCCTTGATGCAGGTGGTGCAGGTCGTGGCCCAGAAGTTCACCAGCACCACCTTGCCGCGCAGGTCGGCGGTGCGGAAGCTCTGTCCCTGCAGCGTGGAGAAGGCCACGTCGGGCGCGGCCGGCTTCTGGGTGAACACGAAGAAGCCGGCGACGGCGAGGACGAGGACCGCGACGGCGGCGGCGATCTTGAGCTTCATGGCAGGGTCCGGAACGGTTGAAGTGCGCGGCGGCAGGCGTTTTGCGGGCGATTTGCGGGCGATTTTGAGCGAGCCACCCGGGCTTGTCACCCTCGCGCTGTCGGACAGGCGCTGCCTGCAAAGGTGCCCGGCTTGCTAGACTTCAAGCATCGGGGACGCGCGACCGGCGTCCCGGCGCTTGTTTTCCCCACATTCGATCCGAGGTAAGACCGCAATGAGCAACCCGCCCGTGTTCACCTGGAGTGACCGTTTCCTGCTCGGGCACCGCACGATCGACGACACCCACCGCGAGTTCGTCGATTGCGTGGATGCGCTGCTGCGCGCGCGTGACGCGGAGATCCCCGCTGCGCTCGACGCCTTCGCCCGCCACGCCGAGGCGCACTTCGCGCAGGAGGACGCCTGGCTCTCCGCGGCCGATTTTCCCACCGGTGGCGACTGCCACATCGACGAGCACGCCAAGGTGATGGCCTCGGTGCGCGAGGTGCAGGAGCTCGTCGCCAAGGGCGAGGTGGAGATCGCGCGCGAGCTCGCGCAGGCGCTGATGGACTGGTTCCCCGGCCACGCCGACTACATGGACTCGGCGCTCGCCACCTGGCTGGTGAAGAAGTCCCACGACGGGCGTCCGCTGGTGCTGCGGCGCAAGGAAAACCTGTGAGCGCCGCGCCGGCCGGGCGCACGCCGCCTCGCACCCCGCGCAGCGCGGCCGACGCCGGCCGGCCCGGACGCGCGATCGGCTAGAATCGGCCCCCACGCCGCCCGGCCGGGCGGCTTTGCTTTTTTGCGATCCAGCCCACGATGTCCGCCCTCCTCAACGCGCCCCAGCGCGAAGCGATCCGCTATCTCGACGGCCCCTGCCTGGTGCTGGCCGGCGCCGGCAGCGGCAAGACGCGGGTGATCACGCACAAGATCGCGCACCTGATCAACGAGTGCGGCATCAGCCCCAACAACATCGCTGCCATCACCTTCACCAACAAGGCCGCCAAGGAGATGCAGGAGCGCGTCGCCCACATCATGGGCGGGCGCGTGCCGGGTGGGCTCACGGTGTGCACCTTCCACGCGCTCGGCGTGCGCATCGTCCGCCAGGAGGCCAAGCACTGCGGCTTGAAGCCGCAGTTCTCCATCCTCGACGCCTCCGATACCGTGCAGATCGTCTCGGACGTGGCCGGCGACAGCGACAAGGGCATCGCCAAGCAGATGCAGTGGCAGATCTCGTCGTGGAAGAACGCGATGATCACGCCCGAGGAGGCCGCCCAGCTCGCCGACAACGAGATCGCCTCGGTCGCCGCCAGGCTCTACAAGGAATACGAGCGCACCCTGCGCGCCTACCAGGCGGTGGATTTCGACGACCTCATCGCGCTGCCGGTGCGCCTCTTCGACGAGCATCCGGAAGTGCGCGAGCGCTGGCAGAACAAGCTGCGCTACCTGCTGGTGGACGAGTACCAGGACACCAACCGCGCCCAGTACCGCTTGCTGAAGCTGCTGTCCGGCGTGCGCGGCGCCTTCACCGCGGTGGGCGACGACGACCAGGCGATCTACGCCTGGCGGGGCGCCGACGTCGAGAACCTGAAGCTGCTGCAGCAGGACTACCCCAAGCTCAAGGTCATCAAGCTCGAGCAGAACTACCGCTCCTCGCGCCGCATCCTCGAGGCCGCCAACACCGTCATCGCCAACAACGAGAAGCTCTTCGACAAGCGCCTGTGGTCCGAGCACGGCCAGGGCGAACAGATCGTCGTCACCAACTGCCGTGACGCCGAGCACGAGGCCGAGTGGGTGGCGACCAAGATCACCGCGCACAAGTTCGAGCACCGCACCCGCTTCAAGGACTACGCCATCCTTTACCGCGGCAACCACCAGGCCCGCCTCATCGAGCAGCAGCTGCGCAACCACCGCATCCCCTACGTGATGTCGGGCGGGCAGAGCTTCTTCGACAAGGCCGAGATCCGCGACCTCATCGCCTGGCTGCGCCTGCTGGTGAACGAGGACGACGACCTCGCCTTCATCCGCGCCATCACCACGCCGCGCCGCGGCATCGGCGCCGCCACCATCGAGGCCCTCGGCGCCTACGCCGGCCATCGCCACAGCAGCCTGTTTGCCGCGGTGTTCGAGGAGGGGCTCACCCAGCATCTGAATGCCAAGCAGCTGCAGGGCGTGCAGGAGTTCGCCGCCTACATCAACCGCCTGCAGTACCGCGCCCCGCGCGAGCCCGCCGCGCAGCTACTCGAAGACCTGCTCGGCGCGATCCGCTACGAGGCCTGGCTGTTCGAGCACTGCGACACGCGCGAGGCCGAATCCAAGTGGAGCAACGTGCGCGACTTCGTCGGCTGGCTCGGCCGCAAGGGCGAGGAGGACGGCAAGAACCTGCTCGAGCTCACCCAGACCATCGCGCTGATGTCCATGCTCGACAAGGAAGACCCCGACTTCGACGGCGTGCAGATGGCCACCCTGCACGCCTCCAAGGGCCTGGAGTTTCCGCATGTGTTCCTGGTCGGCGTCGAGGAGGGCCTGCTGCCGCACCAGAGCAGCATCGACGAGGACAAGGTCGAGGAAGAGCGCCGCCTGATGTACGTCGGCATCACCCGCGCGCAACGCAGCCTCAACCTGACCTGGTGCGAGCGGCGCAAGTCGGGCAAGGAGTTCCGCACCTGCGAGCCGAGCCGCTTCATCGCCGAGATGGGCGGCGACATCAAGATGAACGACCGCAAGACCGCGCAGCCGGTGACGAAGGAAGAAGGCAAGGCGCGGCTGGCGAACCTGATGGCGATGTTCGAGAACCGCGACAAGGCTTGAGCGGCCGCTCGCTTGTGGCGCCCCGACAGGAAAGGGCGCGATAGGGGTCTGCTGCAGGCCGGGGCCCCAGGCGCAAAAAAGGCAGCCGCGGAGGCTGCCTTTCCTGACTTGGCCGACGGCTGCGACGCAGCCCGCGGATTACTGCTCGACCGGCGGCTCGGTATAGCCGGCGCCGGCGAGGTTCGCGAGGTAGGCCACGGCGCGTTTCACCTCGGTGTCGGTGAGGTCGCTGCCGCCGCCGCGCGGGGGCATGGCGTTCTTGCCGGCGATCGCCGAGGCGGTCAGACCGTCGTGGCCGAGCGCCAGGCGGGGTCCCCAGGCCGCGGCGTCGCCGGTCTTCGGCGCACCCACCGCGCCGGCGTCGTGGCAGGCGGCGCAGATCGACTTGTAGATCTGCTCGCCGGTGCGGGTTCCCGGCGTGATGGTCACGGCCTGGATCTCGACACGGGCGACCGGCTGGATCAGCGTGGCGCGGAGTTCTTCATCGACCTTGCCCGAGTCGCCACAGCCGGCCAGCAGCGCGGCTGCAACCAGGGCGACGGGCATTGCGAGGCGGGCGGGCCGCAGGGGGCGTGGGTTCGACATGCTTTGATCCTCGGACGGTGGCGCAAGACAGGGTCTAAAGCGGGGATTATAGCGGGCTAAAAACCATTGTGGCAGCGCGCCATGGACTTTGCCGCCGAAGCGGGCTATGCTTCCGCGCCTTGTTCGGGCGCTTCGTCCGGACACCACGCGCCCGTAGCTCAGCTGGATAGAGTACTGCCCTCCGAAGGCAGGGGTCGGACGTTCGAATCGTCTCGGGCGCGCCATATTTTTCAATGGGTTAGGTCTTCGCGGACCTAGCCCATTGTTCTTTGTGCCCACCCTGTGCCCATTTTGTGCCCGCGTCGTGCCCGCGTCGTGCCCGACGTTTTTGGCACAAGACGTACTAAGTCACCACTTCGACCTTTGCCCGCCGTGCCTCACGCGGTGTTCGTTGCGTCGGGGATGTACTCGAACAACTCGCCAACCGTGCATTCGAACAATGCACACAAGCGATCAATGGTTTCGAGATCAACCCGATTTGCCGTCTCGTTGTAGAGCAGGGTGATTGTGTTGCGGTGCAAGCCCGTTTCACGGGCTACATCGGCGATCTTCAGTTTGTGCTCGCCCATCAGGCGTGAGAGGTGGCAGCGCACCATTGTCGTCCCCTAGGACTAAATGTCGTTCAGAATGACAAAAAAGCCTTGACAAGGGCGTTTTGCGTCTTAGAATGTTATTCAGGGTGGCAAAAAGATCTTCTCAAAGACTTTCTGTCGTTCTGCATGATTCTAACGAGTGGAGAAAGCCATGTCACTGACTTACCTGACCACCGACGAACTGTCCGGAAGGATCAAATACGACCCGCGTACGATTCGCGAGCGCCTTAAAGACAGCGTCCTGTTGGAGGGAACGCACTACATCCGCCCCTTTGGCGGACGAAAGATCCTCTACATCTGGGAGCACATCGAGCGCGACATGGGCTGCACCTCCGAGCAGTCGTTTGCGATCCCAATGGCCAACGGAGGCGTCTGCCATGGCTAGCATCCGTGCCAGAAAGGATAACGGAATGCTCTTCATCGACTTCCGGTACCAGGACAAGCGTTACCGCGAACAGACCGCGCTCGGCGACACCGCAGCCAACCGCAAGCGCTTGCAGAAGGTGCTTGACCGCATCGAGGCCGACATCGCCGCCGGCACCTTCGACTACCGCCGCTTCTTCCCAGGCAGCAAGAACGCCGCGAAGTTCGATCCAGCCCCTGGGGGGATGGTCGGGCCGGTCAGCGCTGCTGCGGTTGCGTTGCCGTCGGCGGCAGCCAGCGTCGCGAGCACTCCGCTCTTCAAGGACTTCGCAGAGACCTGGTACGGCGAGAAAGAGGTGGAGTGGCGGCGTTCGTACAAGACCACGCTGCGCGCGACCCTCGATCGCGCCCTCATCCCGAGGTTCGGGGAGAAGGAGGTCGGCCAGATCTCCAAGGCGGACGTCCTTGCCTATCGCGCCGAGCTCGGGAAAGCGACCGCGAAAGGCAAGCAAACCAAACTGTCTGCGGCAAGGATCAACAAGATGCTGAACCCGCTCAGGCAAGTCCTCAATGAAGCGGCCGACCGGTTTGATTTTCGCACGCCCTTCGACAGCGTGAAACAGCTCAAGACGAAGCGCACCGACGTCGATCCCTTCACCCTCGCCGAGGTCAAGCAGATCCTCGACACCGTGCGGCCCGACTTCAGGAACTACTTCACCGTGCGCTTCTTCACCGGCCTGCGCACCGGCGAGGTCGACGGACTGCAGTGGAAGTACGTCGACTTCGACAACCGCCTCATCCTGGTTCGCGAGACCATCGTCGGCGGTGAAGAGGAATACACCAAGACGGACGGCAGCCAGCGCGACATCCAGATGAGTCAGCTCGTCTTCGATGCGCTGCAGGCGCAGTTCGAGGCCACCGGCAAGCTCGGCAAGTTCGTGTTCTGCAATCGGCTGGGGACGCCGCTGGACCACAAGAACGTCACCAACCGGGTGTGGTACCCGCTGCTGCGGCACCTCAACCTCAAGCAGCGCCGGCCGTATCAGTGCCGCCACACCGCCGCCACGCTGTGGCTCGCCAGCGGCGAGGCGCCCGAGTGGATCGCCCGTCAGCTCGGGCACACCACCACCGAGATGCTGTTTCGGGTGTATTCGCGCTACGTGCCCAACCTCACGCGGCGGGATGGCTCGGCCTTCGAGCGCCTCATCACGCAGACCCTCGGCACCCAGCTCCTGCCGGTGAAGACCGCCCCTGCGGAGGAGGCGGAGCAGGAGGCCGAGCTGCTGGCAGAGAACGCCGCTCAAGGAGGAGACCATGAGTGAATACCGCCTGCCCATCCCCACGGCCGCCCCGGACAACGTAGTGGCCAAGCTCCCGCCCGTGTTTCGCGTGCAGTCGATCAGCCGCCTGCCGCTCGATGAGCATTGCGTCCTGAACCGCGCTGGGCTGTTTCATGAGCGGGCCAGCCTGATGGTCGAGTGGCCCTCGCGCAAGGTCGATGTCCGGCTGGGTGCGGGTTGCCTGGTGTCGATTCGCTGGCTCGGTCGGCCTGTGAGCCTCGGCGGTGCGGTGCGCATCAGCCGCCTGGTCGTGCTCGGGCGCCCCGAGGCCAGCCTCGATCTCTTCCAGACGATCCCGACGGTCTGGGTGAAAGAGCGCACGCTCGTCCGTCGTGCCAGCGCGCTGTGGCAGCGCCTGCCGGTGCACTTCCAGCACCTGTTCAACGCCATTTTCTGGGACAGCCGACGGCTGCATCGCTACCTGGTGGGCGCCAGCTCCTTGAAGGGCCATCACAGCTGCGTGCACGGCAATCTGTGGCATACCCTGGAGGTTGCCGAGCAGGCGCTCAGGATGGCCCAGGGCCAGCCCCTCGCCTGCCCCGAGGTGCTCCTGATGGCCGCCCTGCTGCACGACGCGGGCAAGGCGGACGAGTACCGTCTCGGCTACAGC
Source organism: Thauera aminoaromatica (assembly GCF_000021765.1). Classification (NCBI taxonomy): domain Bacteria; kingdom Pseudomonadati; phylum Pseudomonadota; class Betaproteobacteria; order Rhodocyclales; family Zoogloeaceae; genus Thauera; species Thauera aminoaromatica. The sequence continues at coordinate 288,751 of NC_011662.2, forward strand.
GGTCTCGAGCTGACGACCCGCGGCAAGCTCGTCGGCCATCGCAACACCATCATCGAGTGGATCGCCGCCGCCATCGCCCACGCGCGCATCGCTCTCCCCGAGTCCCACTACCTCGGCCTGATCCACGCGCTGACGAGCGCCCGTGGGGCGCCGGATTGGCTCGGTCTGCGCGAGCCCTGCACGCTCGACGCGGTCCTGCTCTCCGCGGCGGACCGGCTCTCGGGGCAGATCGAGTTGATGGCGCGGCACTCGCCGGCGGAGTCCGGGTTCGGGCGGTTTCATCCGCATCTGCGCGGGCGCCCCTACGTGGTTGGGGCGGCTTTCTGAAGGGGGAGTCCGGGAAGGACTCCGCTGCGCGGGCCTACATGAAGCAGGCGAGTCAGAGGGGACTTTCCGCGGTGTGGGGACGCTGCGAAGATCGGGTTGTCGGCCTCAGCTGCCGGTGGCTTTAAGGCGCAGTCAGGCGACGGCGAACGGCAGCTTCACCATCCGGCCAACTGGAACTACCGACCCAGTGCCGCCGTTGAGCTTTGAGGAAAGCTGTCGTTCAACGTTTGAGCGGAGGCGACTTCCACTGCATGGCGCTTGGCCGCGAGACTGATGATAGGCACCACGGCCTCGTAGCCCACTCGCCAAGCAATGAAGGGTTGTCTCGAGCGAAGGGTCAGGCTGTGCCTCGCTGCGACTCAAGCTTGACAGCGCCCTGAAGCACGGAGCCGACAAAGTGAACGGCTTCCTCGAGCGTCATTGGGTTAGTCGGTGGTTCATTTCTACCCAGAGCATGCCGTGCATCTTTGCCCGCGACCTCGGCGGAGTTTGCGGTGCGTTCGAATCGCTTCTGCTCGGACTTCGCACATAGGCTACGTCGATAGGGATCGGTACCCAAGTGCTGCTGAACCTCCTCGAGAATTCGATACAGGCGCGGCCAAGTGCGATTGGGATCCGCCCAAATCAGCATGGCGTGCCTAAGGTGCTGTGAGCGTTGCCCTGCTCGAATGAACAACTGCGGATACGTTGGACCATCCGGCGCAGCTCCTAGACTGGAGCGGGAGTACACGGTAGATCTTTCGGCCTTGAGAAAGTAATGCTTCTTCGTTTGACCGTCAGTTCCTCGCTCATGCACGGGGCCTACTCGCGGCCTAGGGTATCGACCTATGTGAGTAGCCATTGCGCCGGTAATGTCGTCGACGAGCGACTCTGCCATGGCGTGCACTTGGGATGGCTCTTGTTGGCCTTCAAAGGCTTGGGCAATTAGGAAGAAGGTCCCGTCCTCGGCCAAACAGCAGATCTCTCCAGTCGCAAAGAAATAGGGCAATTCCTCAAGATCGTAGGCTTCCCCAAGTAGTTCGACCTGCCAGCGTGTCATTGATGTATTTTCTGCTGTCTAACCAGTAGGGCCTATCCCTTGCGTTGCGAGCGTAATTCAGTGTGCGAGTGCGCGCCGCAAGGGATAAGCCTCATTGAACTTGACCGCCGCTCGGTCGGTGGCATTGGCGATACTACGCGCAGCCCATCCACATTGGATAGCGCATAGCTCGGTCTTGGCATCCAGAATGCCAGCAGTGGCGATTTGACCGCTAGATGCATGAGCTTCCGCAAGCCCGACGCTAAGCCGACCGACAGCTTGTGGCTGAACTGAGAGATTTCCGGCGACTAAGCCACGCAGCATCTCGCAGGCCTCCTACGATAGTCTCAAAGCAACCCAATGCCGCTGCTGAGCTTTCAGAAAAGCTGTCGCTCAACCTCGAAGCTCAGTCGACGGACAAAAGTCTTGCTTTTGGCCGGTCGGCTGCAGCCTATTGTTACCCCTAAAACAGAATGTTGTTGATGTCACTAGCCGTGTTCCTGCCAGCTCGATGATCGCTGCTTGTCTTGGGGAGCGTAAAGGTATAACGGCCATCACCCTGGAATACCGCCTTATAGTGCTTTCCGTCCTCTGAGAGTTCAAAGCCCATCCTGGCGAGCGTGCTTCTTGTACGCGCATCCATGTCTCTATAGCCTGAATCCGTGTTGTCTTCAGCGCGTACCCGCTCCGCGAGCCCCAGCGCATGATTTTTCTGCTGCCTGACTCCCAATCTCAGCTCACCGCAGCCCCGAGCACCGTCCTTTCACGGCCCGGAGGCCCGGCGAGCCGGGCTTACGGGGGGTGCGCTACGTCATTTTCCTGCTCCCACGCGGCCGTCGCCCTTTCGCCGCAGCGAAATGGCCTCGATTCGGAGAATTTGGCCGTCGGATTTGCATCACGGCGAAGCCACCGCGCACAGTCGCGCCTGCACCGTGGTGAACACCTTCACATGCGCGGCGACGCCGCGTCCGAAGTCCAGCACCAGGCGGCGGGCGTGTTCGACGAACTTCGCCGCACGGTACATCACCTCCTGCAGCACTGTCTTGATGCGTCGGCGCTTGGCCGGGTGACGGATCGGCGAGAGCTCGCCGGTCAGCCCGAGTTGGCCGATCAGGCGCAGGCAGTTGTAGGCGAACGCGGCCAGATGCATGACCGCGTCGTTGGTGTCGAACTTGCCCGAGGGCAGGCGCTCGAGGTCCAGGTCGGTCTTGATCTCGGAGTGGAACTGCTCGTGCGTGCCGTGGTGCTTGTAGAGCTCGATCACGTCAGCCATCGCCACTTCGAGGCTGGTCCACCAGCCTTCGATCTCGATCTCGGGGGTCAGCAGGTGCTGGCCCTTCTTGTCGATCGTGCGCTCGGTCACCCGCACCACCAGACGCAGCGTGCGCTTGGCCTTCTTCCAGGCACGGTCGATCTTCAGGTCCAGCAGCCCCACCCGCTTGCCCGCGCGCACTTCCTCGAAGACGCCGGCGGCCTCGGCCCGGTCCACCCAGGCGGTCTTGTCCTGACGGCGCGGATTCCACTTGGTGAGGTAGTCGAACGAACGCCCCAGCGCTGCCCAGCGATCGCGCTCGTCGGCCAGCGCGAACAGCAGCCGGGCGCTGTCGAAGCCGCTGTCGGCCCGCCACAGCAGCTTCGCATCGGCCGCACACACCCGGCGCAGGCGCGGGAACGCGCGCTCGAAGAAATACTCGGTCTCCAGCGCCGAGTGGTGCGACCCCGCGCGCAGCTCCAGGCCGAGGTTCCAGCCCTCGTTGCCCAGGTACAGCGCGATCGGCGTGTAGCCATCGACGCCCTGGTAAGTGCGGCTGACCGCCTCCTTCTTGGTGTCGGAGTTGTCCATCACGAAGGTGTCCAGATCGGCGCAGACGTAGCCCTTGTGCGCCGTGATCGGCGCCTCGGTGCGCTCGAGCAGGCGCAGGCTCAGCTCGTCGGTCAGCTCGCGCAGCTCGGCCGCGCGGGCATCGAGCCGTTGGCGCATCCACACGCTGCCGGGCACCTTGGCGAGCCCGAGCGCTTCCTTGAAGAAGCGGTCGCCGCGAAACGGCTCGATCGCCTCGAAGTCGCTTTTGCCCAGGCTCAGCAGCCCCACCACCGACTTGACCAGGTCCGAGCTCCGCATACCCTGCGACACCGGCAGCCTCGGGTCGATCACCGCCTCGACCTGTGCCGCCTGGCAGCACTGCCCGATCAACGCCAGGCCCGAGTAGGACGTCAGATTGAGCTTGGCGGATTGCTTGACTTCGAAGCGCGGCATGGTCGGTTGGGTGAAAGGCTCGGATGCGTAATTATACAATTACATCAATGCGTTAGGCTGGATTTCCGGCTAAGCGAACACGGATTCAGGTATAGGTCTTGAAGAGTGACTTGATTTCCTCTTCGAGTTTCTGCCTAGTATCCGATGATTTGTTAGCAGCCAACAGATCCGTCAAGACGTGATGGCGACGGCTATTTTCTCGGGCGGCACGTAGCGCTTCCCGCAGCGCGTCAACAATGATGTCAGCGATTTCGTGTTCATATAGATCCTGCTCCTTCCCGGCATTAACTAAGCCGCGAGTTGAAGACTGACTGGATGAAGTGACTCGCCTAAGCTCAGCGTTAAGTCTTGAAATTTCCTGCTCGGCGTCAGCCAGTTTGACGTCCTTGGCTGCTTGATCCGCGTCAAACGCCTCGATGTACTCTTGTAGCGCTGTGGATCCCTGCGATTTCAACAAATCGTAGCGCTTACGGGAAATCGATTCCTTTAGATGTGCCCACGTACAATTGGTGCGAGCCCTTCTATTTGAAAGCGCGAGGCGAATGTCCTTTGCAATTTCAATCTGTATGGCGCGAGGGTTCGGTGTTTCGTCATCGATAAAGTATGCGTTGCGCGCATTGCTCTCAGGCCAGTAGACGCCGATAGTGCCACCGAATACGTTACCAGAGTTTGTGAGCGTTTTAACCTTAAATGAAAATATTCGGCTAGGCTCAACTACCACGTGCGCCATTCCGGATACGAATTTCGCCAGTTCGTCGGGATTGATTAGATGGGTACCGTCGAAGCCCGCGCTGACGTAGACAATGGGCAGCTTGTTATTTGCCACTCCCATCATTAGCGCTGCAGCAATTCCAGCCTCGCCCTCGCCCAAACGGAACGGCTTGTCGGTTACTGGTATTTCCCCATCCATGCCGCCGCCCAACTCCGTGAGAGCTTGGCGAATGAAGTACGGCTTCTTCGGAGGGGGTAACCTAACTGCGGTACTGAGAGCTTCACACGAAACCTGAAGGCTGAGCATATGTCGCTCGGGGGTCTTGAGCGACACAATAGATGTAACCCACTCAAGACCATTTTCCGTACGTACGTGCCGGAGGCCACCGATGTCGTAGTCGGCGTTCTTAGCGATAGCGGTGGTTACCTCCTCTGGTCCGTTTGAGTAGCGCTGCTCCAAATCGAGCGGCAGCTCATCAAAAGCCGTTGAAGGAATTCTCGTGTGAGGACTCCCCGTCACCCACTTGCATGCCAAACGGACTACGTCCTCAACGCTATTCTTTGTGTCGATCGGAAATTCTGTTGAAAAGTTGGCCATGACATTTGCTTGCAACGAAAAAAGATAAGGTATTTTCGCCCGCAAATATGCGGGCTCATCCGTTATATTTTGGTATATTAATTCAAATCTGCACCCGTATCAGACTATTCCTAGGCTCTTTCTTGTTTAATCCGAGTTATTTCAGAACCTAAATCAGCAGCGAAACCCGGCAGGGGGTGAAAGTCGTCTCGATGGCTCTGGGAGCTTCTATGCCGAAAACATGAAGTGTAACAGCGACGGACTGCTCTTGGCCGATAGTACCCCCTCGGCATCATCACCGTAAGCAGCCGCCCGCCGGCAAAAGGTGCTTGGCGGGCAGCCGCGCCGGGTTCAGATCTCAATCTGCTCGGAGATCTCCAAGGCATCATCGACCTCGATGCCCAAGTACCGCACTGTCGACTCCAGCTTGGAGTGACCCAGTAGGAGTTGAACGGCCCTCAGATTCTTCGTGCGCTTGTAGATCAATGTCGCCTTCGTGCGGGCGCCTCGAAAAACCTCCGCCTCGCCCGCCCTTGGTAAAATTACGACGTCCTGAACCCCGCAGCCTGCACCGATGAAACCGCGTAGCGCCATCAAGACCGACCTGTTCGCCGACGAGCATCACCGCAAGAAGATCGATTCGCTGGGCGACCCGCTGATCGACATCGAGTCGCACATCGACTTTGCGGCGCTGGCCGCCGAGGTCGATCGGGTCGCACCGCGCACGGTCAGCGCGCAAGGCGGCCGTCCGCCTTACCCGACGGAGACGATGGTTCGGATCCTGGTGCTCAAGCGCCTGTACAACCTGTCGGACGAGCAGATGGAGTACCAGCTGCTCGACCGCATGAGCTACAAACGCTTCTGCGGGCTCGCGAACGCAGCCAATATTCCGGACCGCACCACGGTGTGGACCTTCGAGAACCGGATCGGTGAGCTTGGCGCGAAGGCGCTCTTCGAGGGCGTCTCGGCGCAGCTGCTCAAACGGGGCTTCATCGCGCGTGGCGGGCAGATCATCGACGCCACCTTGGTGCCTGCCCCCAAGCAGCACAACAGCCGAGGGGAGAAGGCGCTGATCGACCAAGGCGCGATGCCTGCCGACTGGAAGCCGGCCAAGCGCCGGCAGAAGGACACCGACGCCACCTGGACGAAGAAACACGGCAAGAGCCACTTCGGCTACAAGCTGTCGATCAACGTCGACAAGAAGTACAAATTCATCCGTGCGCTCGAGACCGACACGGCCAGCACGCACGACAGCCAGCACTTCGACAACGTCTTCGACACGAGCAACACGAGCCGCGACGTCTATGCCGATCGCGGCTATCCGTCCGAGGAGCGGGCGGCCTGGTTGAAGGCGAACGGCTTTCGGAATCAAATCCAGCGCAAAGGACAACGCAACAAGCCGCTGTCCGAATGCCAGCAGCGGCGGAACACGCGCATCGCGCGGACGCGAGCGCGGGTGGAACACCCGTTCGCGGCCATCGCGCAAATGGGCGGCAAGTTGATCCGAACCATCGGCCAGGCGCGGGCGAGCTTCGCGATGACGATGATGGCAGCCTGCTACAACCTGAAGCGGCTGACGTATTTCCAGAAGGCCGGAATCGTGGCCTTCTGACGCCCGAAATGGGCCGAACCGCCGCTGCCCGAGGCGATTCGGAGCAAAAACGGGACAACGCCGCCGGGTGAGGCAGCGTGGTGCCGAGGAAGTCGAGCGGAATTCCGTCGTGATCATCGTTGCACGGCAGGATTTACTGAATACCTCGGGTTATTCGAGGTGCCCGTGCGTCGCATCGAGTGCGTACCGTAGGCGGACGGATCGAGGCCGGCGGCCACCACCCAGTGCTCGACGATCCTCGCGTACTGACGGGTAGAGACATGCGGTGAGTCGTGCAGGCGGCTCGGAAAGAGGAAGTCCTCCGCCCTCAGGCCGGCCTTCGCGATCCAGGCAGCCACAGCCGTACGCGTGGGCTCGGTCAGTTCGAACTGCACGGGCCGCTGCGTTTTCCGCTGCACGACCATGGCGCGTGAGAGCACCTGGTTTCCATGGGTCACGTCGCGCACCCGCAGGCTGACGAGGTCACACCCTCGGAGCTTGCTATCGATCGCGAGGTTGAACATGGCGAGGTCGCGCACTTCGTGCGCGTTCTGCAGATGAATACGGATGGCCCAGATGTCCTTGGGTTTGAGCGGTGCCTTCTGGCCCACCAACTTCCCCTTGTTCCAGGCTTCCCGAAGCGGATGTTCTCGGGTTTCCATGACAGACTCCTTGTTGTTGATCGGAGTCTGATTCTTGAGCCCGTGGCGTGCGGCGGCTATCGGGGAAGATGCCCACAGCGTACTATCGGCCAGGGGACTAAACCGCTCGCGCGGTAGGGGTGTGCTGAACCGCTCGTGACGAGCATCGAAGTTCGTGGTTTCCATCGGCAGCGGGCTTGCCATGGTGGGAGATGAGGCAATCGGCCTCATTTTCGACAGGAGCAAGCCATGGACACCCCGACTCGTCCCGTCAGCCCCTTGCGCCAGCGCATGCTCGACGACATGCGGATGCGCAAGCTCACCCCCAAGACGCAGAGTGCGTACATCCGTGCGGTGTGCCGGTTCACGCGCTATCTGGGGCGCGCGCCCGATAGCGCCACGGTGGAGGACCTGCGCAACTACCAGTTGCACCTGGTCGATACCGGCACCTCGCCGATGTCGCTCAACGCCGCCATCAGCGGGCTGAAGTTCTTCTTCGATATCACGCTTCAACGCGGCGAGTTGATGGCACGAATGCAGCCGGTCCGGCTGCCGCAGCGCTTGCCGGTGGTGCTCAGCCGCGAGGAGGTCGCGCGCCTGATCGCCGCCTGCAACAATCTCAAGCACCAGACGGCGCTGTCGCTCGCCTACGCGACCGGACTGCGAGCGAGCGAAGTGGTCTCGCTCAAGGTCAGCGACGTCGACAGCGGGCGCATGACCCTGCGGGTCGAGCAAGGCAAAGGCCGCAAGGATCGCTACGCGATGCTCTCGCCCCTGCTGCTGGAGCGGTTGCGCGTGTGGTGGCGGGTCGCCCGGGCGCAGGGCAAGATGCTCGATGGCGGCTGGTTGTTCCCGGGCCTCAACCCGATCGAGTCACTGAGCCCGCGTCAGCTCAATCGCGCTGTTCAGGCCGCCGCCCTGGCGGCCGGCATCGACAAGCGGGTGTCGATGCACACGCTTCGCCACTGCTTCGCGACCCACCTGCTCGAGCAGAAGGTCGACATCCGCATCATCCAGGCGCTGCTCGGCCACAAGAAACTCGACACCACGGTGATCTACACGCAGGTCGCCACCGACCTGCTGCGCGAAGTCGTCAGTCCGCTGGAGACCTTGCAGTCGGCGTAGGCGCATCGTGGCTCGCCCCGCACTGGAGGTCGCGGACATCTTCCGCGCCTTCGGGCCGGCGTGGCGTCTCGCCCAGCACGGTCACCTGAGCCTCGGGCAGTTGAAGGTCATGTCGGCCATCGAACAGTGCCGCACTGCGGCGCTGGGTGGGCATGTGCTGCGCTGTGAGGCCTGCGAGCAGATCGACATCAGCTACAACTCGTGCCGCAACCGGCACTGCCCGAAGTGTCAGGCGCGGGCTGCCCAGCGTTGGCTCGAGGCCCGGCAGGCGGACCTGCTGCCGGTCGAGTATTACCACGTGGTCTTCACGCTGCCGGCGCCGATCAGCGCGTTCGCCTACACGAACAAGGCGCTCGTCTATCGGCTGCTGTTCGAGGTCGCCGCCGAGACGCTGCTCACCATCGCTGCCGACCCGAAGCACCTCGGCGCGACGATCGGCGCCACGCTCGTGCTGCACACGTGGGGTTCGGCGATGACGCACCACCCGCACGTGCACGGCATCGTCCCCGGGGGCGGCCTGTCGGCCGACGGGCAACGCTGGATTGCCTGCAGGCATGGCTTCTTCTTGCCGGTCCGCGTGCTCTCGCGGCTGTTCCGGCGGCGTTTCCTGGAAGAGCTGGCGAAGGCGCATCGCGCCGGGGCGCTGCGCTTCTTCGGCGAGTTCGCCCCGCTGGCACAACTGGCCGCGTTCCTGCGCTGGCTCGCGCCGCTGCGCACGAGCGAATGGGTCGTCTATGCCAAGCGGCCCTTCGCCGGCCCCGAGGCGGTGCTCGCCTACCTGTCGCGCTACACCCATCGGGTGGCGATCTCGAACCGTCGCCTGGTGTCGCTCGACGCCGGCAGCGTCTCCTTCCGCTGGAAGGACTACCGCGCCAAGGGGCGCACCCGCCACAAGACGATGACGCTCACTGCCGAGGAGTTCATGCGCCGCTTCCTGTTGCACGTGTTGCCGTGCGGCTTTCACCGCATCCGGCACTACGGATTGCTCGCCAACGCAGGACGGCGGCAGCACCTAGCGCATGCGCGCGAGTTGCTCGTCGCGACGCCGCCAGACGATCCACACGCCATCGCGGTGGAGCCAGCCGCCGCGCTGTCGACCACGCCCACCGCCGGCTTCGTGTGTCGCTGCTGTGGATCGGTGATGCGCGTCATCGAGACCTTTGCTCGGGGTGCGACGATCCGGGCGCCGCCACTCCATGGGGCGACCTCATGACCGGGCATCGCGTCCACGCCCGCAGCCTTCCGCCAGCACCCGTTCGGACGGGCCTGGTCGAAACCCGCTGCGCCCGCCACGCGCCTTCGCATCACATGTCGCGCTGCACTGACGCCGCCCATGCCACCGAGGGCGGGCAACGGCTTCACGCAACACGCCGCACATGGCGCAGCACCATGCACATCGCGTACCTGCGCGGTCGGGCGGCGCTCAAATGCCCATAGCGCTGCGCCCCGATTGAACGGCCTCGCCTCGTTTCGCGGTTTCCTCCCCCGGGCTTTGTCCAACGCCTGCCCACCGACCTGGGTCGGACCTTCATCGCCGCGAGGCAGGGGCAGGCGTCGAACAAAGCTAAACACAAGCTGCCCCCCGACGCTCTGGAGCGTGAATCGTTAAGCCGTCAGCTTCGCCCGGATACCTGCCGCACTAGCGGATGATCTGCAACTTGGCCACAAGCTTAGCGACGGTCTCCCTGAGCAGAACCTTGGCCGGCTCTTCGCCGGGCATCAGCGATCACGGACGCGGACATAAATCTCAACCCAGTGATTGGTGGGGGAGCGTGCACGGTTGTGGTGCTCACCAAAAGGAATGATCTGTATCCGGCCAACGGGCACGCGCATGGCGATCAACTGCTTGCGCACAACCATCAGGGATTGCTCGGCGAGACCGATGTTCAACTGCGGACTTCCACCATCGGGCACGAAGCCTTCCAGCGAAAGTGTGACGCGCTCGTCGGCCTTCGCTGCCTCGGCTACCTCGCGCAGACGGGCGGTCATTTCGGGCGATAGGGAGTCTGCAATCGGCGGCAGCTCGATGACGGCAACCGGTTCCTCTGCGAGGGACGGCATCCCGGTGTCTGCCGCTCCGAACGAGGACTGGCTAGCCCTCGATGCAGCCAGCTCAGCCGAGGAGCCGCCTGCAATCGGATGGGTGGATGCTCCCTGCACCCGCATGCCCTCGGCACTGTTTCCTGACTGCAGACCTTGATCGGGTACCACCGTGCATCCGACAAGCCCGAGTAACACGAAGGCAGGGAGCAGAGGACATTGCCGCTTTGCTCTTGCGGTCACCCGGGTGTGAGTGAGTACGCGTGCTTTGATTGTCATGGTCAGATTCCTCTCCTTGTTGCCGCCAATCTTGTTCGAGGCCTGTCCTCTTCAGACGACGGGTTTCGCCTTGCGCGCCGAGTACCACAGGCTGGCGAACACCGAGCACGCCAGGATGGTGGCAACCACCGACAGCGACACCAGCACGGGAATCTTCACCCACTCGACGATCAACATCTTGGTGCCGATGAAGACCAGGATCGCCGCCAGGCCGTACTTGAGCAGCTCGAAGCGGTCGCCGAGGTCGGCGAGCAGGAAGTACATCGCGCGCAGGCCGAGGATGGCGAAGAGGTTCGAGGTGAGCACGATGAAGGGGTCGGTGGTGATCGCGAAGATCGCCGGGATGCTGTCGACCGCGAAGATCACGTCGGAGATCTCGACCAGGACCAGGGCGAGGAATAGCGGGGTCATCATGCGCACGCCATCGCGCATCACGAAGAAGCGCTCGCCCTCGAGCTTCTCGGTGACCGGGTAGTGGTTGCGGATCCAGCGGATGAGGGGGTTCTTCTCGAGGTCGGGGTCGTGCTCGGAGAACCACGCCATCTTGATGCCGGTGACGATCAGGAAGGCGCCGAAGACGTACAGCAGCCAGTGGAACTCGTTGATCAGCCAGCTTCCGGCGAAGATCATGATCGTGCGCAGCACGATCGCGCCGACGATGCCGTACAGCAGCACGCGGCGCTGAAGCTCCAGCGGTACCGCGAAGAAGCTGAAGATCATCATCCACACGAAGACGTTGTCGACCGCGAGCGACTTCTCGACCAGGTAGCCGGTGACGAAGGCGGTCGCCTGCTCGTTGGCCAGCGCACGCCCGAGCGTGCCGTCGAGGTACCACCACAGCCCGGCGGCGAACAGCATCGCCACCGTGACCCAGGCGAGCGACCAGCCCGCCGCTTCCTTCAGCGACACCCGGTGCTGCTTGCCGCCGCCGAAGGCGAACAGGTCGACCAGCAACATCGTCACCACGATGGCGGCAAAGGCCGCCCACATCCACCACGTTCCGATCGATTCCATCGCGCGCTCCGCACACAAAAACAAAAAGGGCCTGTTCCCGAAGGACACAGACCCTTGCGTATGCTTCGCTCGCACGGACCTTGCCCCTCGGGCAAGGTCTCGCTTGCAACGATGTCGTTGCCTGCAGCACCGGGAGGACGTATTGCGACGATCCTACCGTGATGACGATGCTGCAGCGTGAAAAGCTACTCCCCTTGATGGAGAGCGAGTGTATGTTGCGCTACAGCAAAGTCAAGGACCGTGGTGAGTAGGATCCTCTTTCAGATATCGACACGGCCCCCCAACTCGGGCATGATTATTTTCGTCGCAACAGATAAAGGATTGCGCGGGGTGTTCTGCACTCCGCTCTATGAGTCGTTTTACCCGCCTCCAGAGAACTCTCTCTGCATCCCCGGACGATGGAAGCGATCTGTCTCCGGAAGACGTCCCAGGTCGATGTTGTCCCTGGTTCGTAAGACGCTTTACCACGCACACGAAACGATACGACGCCCTCCGTGATGGGGCTTGTCGGACGCGCCATGCGCCCTTGTGGCCGTGTGGGGCGGGTCCCCTGCGTTCATCTCTCGGCCATGCCTGCGGGCAGGCCTTCGCTCGTCCTCCCCTTTGCGCATTGCGCTGAACCTACACCATGGAAATCGCCTTACTCATCGCCCTCATCGTGCTCAACGGTGTCTTTGCAATGTCCGAGATCGCGCTCGTCACCGCGCGCCGCGCGCGCCTCGCACGGCTTGCGGACGACGGTGACGGCTCGGCCGCAGTCGCCATGAAGCTCGGCGAGGATCCCACGCGCTTCCTGTCCACGATCCAGATCGGCATCACCTCGATCGGCATCCTCAACGGCATCGTCGGCGAGGCGGCCCTCGCGGGCCCGCTGGCGGAGTGGTTGCAGACGCTGGGCATGGAGCAGCGCACCAGCGAGATCGGATCGACCGTGCTGGTCGTCGTCGTCATCACTTACGTCTCGATCGTGGTCGGCGAGCTCGTCCCCAAGCGCATCGGCCAGATCAATCCGGAGGGCATCGCCCGCCTCGTAGCCCGGCCCATGAATGTGCTGGCCATGGCCTCGCGCCCCTTCGTCTATCTGCTGGCCGGTTCGACCGCGCTGCTGCTACGTCTGATGGGACAACGCGAGACGACTGGCCCCAGCGTGACTGAGGAAGAAATCCACGCGATGCTCAATGAGGGCTCGGAAGCCGGCGTCATCGAGAAGAGCGAACATGAGATGGTGCGCAACGTGTTCCGCCTCGACGATCGTCAGATCGGCTCGCTGATGGTGCCGCGTGCCGACATCGTCACCCTGGACGTGGATCGCCCCCTCGATGAGAACCTCGCGCTGGTGGCCGAATCCGCGCACTCGAGTTTCCCGGTGTGCCGGGATGGGCTGGATGAGATCCTCGGCATCGTCAGCGCCAAGCAGATCTTCTCCCAGATGGTGCGTGGCGAGTCGGTCGACTTCACACAAAACCTGCAGGCGCCGGTCTACGTGCCCGAATCGCTCACCGGCATGGAACTGCTCGATCAGTTCCGGGCCTCCGGCACGTACATCGTCTTCGTGATCGACGAGTACGGCGAGGTGCAAGGCATGGTCACGCTGCACGACGTCATCGAATCCGTGACCGGCGAGTTCCTCCCGCACGACACGAAGGAATCGTGGGCCGTGCAGCGCGAGGACGGCTCCTGGCTGCTCGATGGACTCATCCCGATCGTCGAGTTCAAGGATCGCCTGGGCATCAAGGCCGTGCCCGAAGAAGAAAAGGGGCGATACCACACGCTGTCGGGCATGGTGATGTGGCTGCTCGGCCGCCTGCCCAACACCGGCGACATCGCCACCTGGGAGAACTGGCGTTTCGAGGTCATCGACCTCGACGGCAAGCGCATCGACAAGGTACTGGCGATGCAACGGCCGGAACCGGCCCCTGAGACGATCGTCGAAAGCGAGTCTCAGGCGCCTTCGCAAGCCTGAGGCGTGGCAACACACGAATTTTCTGATGGAGTTTTCGATGAAACGCGTTCTGCTATTCCTCGCCACGAACCTGGCGGTGGTGCTCGTGCTGGGCATCGTCGCGAACCTGCTGGGCGTCAACCGCTTCCTCACCGCGAACGGGCTGAACCTCGGGGCGTTGCTGGGCTTTGCGGCCATCATGGGCTTCGGCGGCGCCTTCATCTCGCTGCTGATGTCCAAGCCGATCGCCAAGTGGAGCACTGGCGCCCACGTGATCGACCAGCCGCGCAACGCCACCGAACAGTGGCTGGTCGAGTCGGTGGCCCGCATGGCCAAGGGCGCCGGGATCCCGATGCCCGAGGTCGCGATCTACGAGGGCGACCCGAACGCCTTTGCGACCGGTGCAAGCAAGAGCAGCTCCCTGGTCGCGGTATCCACCGGCCTGCTGCAGACCATGTCGCGGGAAGAGGCCGAGGCCGTCCTTGCTCACGAAGTCGCCCACATCGCCAACGGTGACATGGTGACGCTGACCCTGATCCAGGGCGTGGTGAATACCTTCGTCGTGTTCCTGTCGCGCGTCGTCGGCTACCTGGTCGATTCCTTCCTGCGCCGCAACGATGAGGAGTCGAGCGGCCCGGGCATTGGCTACATGGTGACAACGATCGTCTGCGACATCCTCTTCGGCGTGCTCGCCAGCATCATCGTTGCGTGGTTCTCGCGCCAGCGTGAGTTCCGTGCCGATGCCGGTGCCGCACAACTGATGGGCAGCGCCCAGCCCATGGTGGGCGCGCTGCGCCGCCTCGGCGGGCTGGAGGCGGGCGAGCTGCCGCAGAACGTCGCCACCGCCGGCATCGCAGGCCGCCCTGCGTGGATGGCCCTGTTCGCGAGCCATCCGCCGATCGAAGAGCGCATCCGCGCACTGCAATCCCGCTGACCGCTAAAGCTCCTCGCGAATCCCCATGATCGATCAGGTTGCCGAGAAGATTGTCCGCAGAGTCATCCTCGGCTTCCTGCTCGGCGGTCTGTTGGTCCTCAGCTATGCCGTGCTGCACGTTTTCATCGTACCCGTGGCCTGGGCGATCATCATTGCATTTGCGACCTGGCCGCTTTATCGGAAGCTGCGCGCGCGCCTGAGGCGTTACCCGACGGTCAGCGCGCTGCTGATGACCTTGCTGCTCAGCGCTGCATTCATTCTGCCCGCGCTATGGATGGGCGCGCTGCTGCGAACGGAAGTCGGTGTGGCCATTGCCACGGTCACGGCGCAGATCAAGGCGGGCTCCCTTGCGCTCCCGGATTTCATTCGCTCGATGCCGTGGGTGGGCGATTGGCTGCAGTCGCTCCTCGACAGCCTTACCGGTGACCCCGACGCCTTCAGGGCACAACTCACCGAGTGGGTGCGGCAGGGCAGCGACCAAGCGGTCGCACTCATCGGCGATGTGGGGCGGAACGCCGCCAAGCTCGGCTTTGCGCTGATCACCGTGTTTTTCCTGTACCGCGATGGCGACCGTGTGCTGGCCCAGGTCCAGGTGGTGCTGCACCGGTTTCTGGGCGAGCGGGTCGACGCCTACCTCGCCGCTGTCGGTGGCATGACGAAAGCGGTGGTCTGGGGGCTGATTGCGACCGCGCTGGGGCAAGGCCTGGTGGCTGGGCTGGGTTATTGGTGGGCGGGCCTTCCCGCGCCGGTGCTGCTCGGGGCGGTGACCGCCTTGATTGCGATGATCCCCTTCGGCACTCCATTCGCGTGGGGCTCCCTGGGCGTCTGGTTGCTCGTCAGTGGCGATACGGCCGCCGGCATCGGCCTGCTGCTATGGGGAACCTTGGTCGTGAGCTGGGTCGACAACCTCATTCGCCCCCTTGTCATCAGCAACGCAACCCAGATACCGTTCCTGCTCGTGATGTTCGGGGTCCTCGGTGGCTTGGCGGCATTTGGCCTGGTCGGCCTCTTCCTGGGGCCGGTGGTCTTGGCAGTCCTGATGGCGGTATGGCGGGAATGGATCGAGGAGTCCGACCTAGTCAGCCTCAATCATGCTTCATCCACAAGCAAGAGTTGAGCCGGCGCAGCTTCTGAAGGACATGCTGAGATGGCAGTGAAACGCGCCTTTCCGACCTACTTCAGTGCCCGCTGGAACGGGCATCGGCCCGCGCGCAGCCTCTTCTGGTGGGACCTGACGATCGTCGGAACCTTGGTCAATGGCGTCATGGGCCTGATTGCGCTGATCTTGCTCGCAAAAGGCGTCGATGGCTCTGTCTGGTTGGCGCTTCACCTCCTGCTGATCCCCTACAACCTATTCCTCGTCTTCAGTGTGCACCGGAATACCGGATCCAACCTGATCCACAGGGGCGGATCGATTGCCTGGTTCGGTTGTACGTTGCTGGTTTGAAGGATGCTCGAACGGCAATCGCGCGCAGTGCTCCTCAACGAAGCGAATGACGCCACCGTTAAGGATCCTGGCGGACGATCGGCTCGCCTCCGTTGACTTTGCGATTGACCCACTTACACTCGAGCGCATCAAGGGGAGTAGCTTCACACGTCCCGGCATCGTCATCACGGAAGTTTGATCGAATGACCACTTCCCGGTGCCGGGGGTAACGAGCGTATCCGTTACAAGCGAGACCTTGCCCGTGGGCAAGGTCCGTGCAGCGACAACATGCAAGGGTCTGTGTCCTTCGGGAACAGACCCTTTGTTGTTTCTGTGGAGTCGAACTTGGACACGAACACGCGCCCCTCCGTGGTTCCCTGGCATGCGATACCCGACAAGGCCGTCTGTCGCAAGCTTGAGGTCGCCCCCGATACCGGCTTGCTGCAGACGGAGGTTGCTGTCCGGCTGCAGCGCCATGGTCCGAATCGGCTCGCGGAGAAGCCTCCGCGCCCCGCATGGCTCAAGTTTCTCGACCAGTTCAGGAGTGTGCTGATCGGGATCCTGATCGGCGCAGCGCTGCTCGCCGGACTGATCGGCGACATCAAGGATGCGGCGGTCATTGCCGTGGTCGTTCTGCTCAACGCGACGCTGGGCTTCTTCCAGGAGCGCCGTGCGGAGAACGCGCTGGCCGCCTTGCGCGGCATGCTGGCGCCAAGCGCGCGGGTACGCCGTGATCGCGAAACCCGCGTCGTTCCTGCCGAAGAGCTCGTGCCGGGCGATATCCTGCTGCTCGAAGCGGGCGATCGCGTGCCGGCCGATGCCAGGGTGCTGCAGGCGCATGGGGCCGAAGTGGCCGAGGCGGCGCTGACCGGCGAGTCCCATGCGGTCGGCAAGACCGCCGGGGCGGTGGATGGCGGCGCATCCCTCGCCGAACGTGTCTGCATGGTGTTCATGAACACCGTGATCACCCGGGGTCGCATCGAAGCCGTGGTGATCGCAACCGGCATGCACACCGAAATGGGGCGCCTGGCCGGGCTGCTTGCTCAGACCGCCGAGTCCTCGACACCCCTGCAGATCCAGCTCGATGCGCTGGGTAAGCGTCTCGCGTTCATCGCCGCCGTGGTGGTCGGCCTGATGTTCGTGGCCGGGCTGATGCGTGGTGATGACCTGATCACGACGGCGATGACGGCCATCGCCCTCGCCGTCGCCGCGATCCCCGAGGGTCTGCCGGCCGTGGTCACGGTGACGCTCGCGCTCGGCATGCACCGCATGGCCAGGCGCCACGTGATCGTCAAGAAGCTTGCCGCAGTCGAGACGCTCGGCTGCACCACGGTGATCTGCTCGGACAAGACGGGCACGCTGACGCTGAACCAGATGACCGCTCGCGTGCTGCACGCTGCAGGTCGCCGCTACGCCATCGAAGGCGAAGGCTATGTCGCCGCTGGCCGCATTCTCGACGAAGAGGGGCGCGCTGCCGGCACCGAGCTTCATGGACTCCTGCTCCCAGCCGCCTTGTGCGCCGACGCACGCCTGCAGGACGGCCAGCTGATCGGCGACCCGACTGAAGGCGCATTGCTTGCGCTCGCGGTCAAGGCGGGGGTGGATCCTGCGTTGCAGAACCGGCACACCCCGCGTATTGCCGAGCTGCCATTCGACTCGGCACACAAGTTCATGGCGACCTTCCACCATGATGGCGACGCGGTGCAGATCTGGGTGAAAGGTGCGCCGGACGTGCTCATCAGTCGCGCCGCGCGCATGCAAGGCCCGGACGGCGAGGTCGCGCTCGACACGGACGCGCAAGAAACGCTGCTCCGTGCCAATCAGCAGCTCGCCGAGGGCGCGATGCGGGTGCTCGCGCTCGCCGGACGCCGGATTCCGGCGTCTGCGTTCGACCCTTCCGCTGACCTGATGGACTGGGTGAAGGACCTGAACCTGTACGGATTGGTCGGCATCATCGATCCGCCGCGCCCCGAGGCGCGCGAGTCGATTGCACAGTGCAATGCTGCAGGGATCCAGGTGAAGATGATCACTGGCGACCATCCGCTGACGGCCGCCGCCATCGCGCGCGAGCTCGGGCTGGTCGGCGAGGTGCATGAGGGGCGCGAGCTCGATGGCCTGAGCGAGGAGGCCACCACCGCCCTGGTCGAACGCAGCGCGGTGTTCGCGCGGGTGGCGCCGGAGCACAAGATGCGCATCGTGGAATCGCTGCAGCGGCGCGGTCATGTCGTGGCGATGACGGGCGATGGCGTCAATGATGCGCCTGCGCTCAAACGTGCCGACATCGGCGTGGCGATGGGCATCACCGGCACGGAAGTCACCAAGGAGGCTGCCACCCTGGTGCTCACGGACGACAACTTTGCCTCCATCGTCGGCGCCGTACGCGAGGGACGAACGATCTACGAGAACATCGTCAAGTTCGTCCGTTTCCAGCTGTCGACCAACATCGGCGCCATTCTCACCGTGCTTGGGGCGCCCTTCATGGGCCTGGCGACACCCTTCACCGCAGTGCAGATCCTCTGGGTGAACATCATCATGGACGGCCCGCCGGCGATGACCCTCGGCGTGGAGCCGGCCCGCCCCGGGATCATGGACCAGCCGCCACGCTCGGACGATGCCGCCATCCTGTCGCCGCAGCGCATGTGGCGCATCGCGCTGTACGGGCTGACCATGGCGGTGGGGACCCTGGGCGTCTATGCGTGGGCCATGGCCTCGGGCGATACCGCCCGCGCGATGACGCTGGCCTTCACAACCTTCGTGCTCTTCCAGTTCTTCAACATCTTCAATGCCCGCACCGAGCACGGCAGCGCCTTCAATCGCCAGTTCTTCAGCAATGGGAAGCTATGGGTGGCCCTGCTGGGCGTGGTCCTGCTGCAAGTCGTCGTGGTGCATTGGGCGCCAGCGCAGACGGTGTTCGACACCGTCGACCTGAGTGTGAATGACTGGTTGATTGCCAGTGCTGTCGCATCCTCGACGCTTTTGCTCGAAGAGGCACGCAAGCTGTTGTTCAGGCTGGTGAGGTGACAGCAGATCTGCATGGGGCCGGTTCTTTCTGCCGGCACAGGCCGGTCCCCTTCAACCGAATTACCAGAGAACGGCCTTGCCGCATCACTGGGGAAGGTCTCAGTCCGGCCAGGAGCTGTAGGGCACCCTCACGGCGGATCTGCGATTCCGGTGGCCACTCTAGCCCAGGTACAAGTCGTTCCCAGTTCGGGGCGCTAATTAGCGCGCTGCGATCAAAAGTTCGTCGAAAAAACGGAAGCTTACCATCCTCATAAACGATTAATTCGAACGTTGAACAGTGTAAGAATGGCTTCCGTTACTGCAATACAGCCAGGAGATGATCTTGTTCTACGCACTCAGTTGGTTTTCGGTGTTCGGCCTACTCGCACTCTGGTCGCTATCAGCCTGGGCGCTGCATTCAGTTGCCGTTTGGTCGGTTTCGAATGCCAGCGCGCTGACCGGTGTCGCATCAGGTGTCGAGGGGCTGCGTCTGCCGGAATGGCTACCGTCTTGGGTGCCGCCGGAGATCGCACAGGCGATGACTTCGCTGCTGGCAGGTTTTGTGCCGGTCATGGAAGGTCTGTTGCAGGCTATGCCAGTGCTGGCGGGCGGCCTGACCATGGTGGCCTGGGTAATCTGGGGTCTTGGCAGTGCGCTGCTGCTCCTGCTTGGAGCGGGGCTGCATCTGAGCATTGCAATGTGGCGCCGCCACAGCGGTGATTCCGGGCCGCAACCGGCGAGTCGGTTGGCGGCATGACGGGAGTCACCCCTCCGCGTAAGGGTATTCGACGCCGTGCTCAAGTGGTCCATCGCCAATTTCTTGGCTGTTCGCGCAAGGCGGATAATGCGTATTGGGCAACTTTTTGAGCTCTGCAGGAACTGATCATGAACCTTCTCTTGTTCCTCGGCGGCCTGACCTTGCTGGTTATCGGCGCCGACATCCTGGTTCGCGGTGCGTCCAAGCTGGCGATGTCCGTCGGTATCAGCCCGCTTGTCGTCGGGCTCACCATCGTTGCCTTTGGCACTAGCGCGCCCGAGGTTGCGGTGAGCGTTGGCGCCATCCTCGACGGCAAGACCGACATTGCCATCGGCAACGTGGTGGGCAGCAACATCTTCAATGTGCTGTTCATCTTGGGCATCAGTGCCCTGATCACGCCGCTGGTAGTCAACATCCAGTTGATCCGGCAGGAGGTGCCGATCATGCTGGGCGCAAGCCTGTTGCTGCTGGCGCTCACTCTGGATGGCAGGCTCTCGTTCCTTGACGGGGGCTTCCTGTTTGCCCTGCTGTTGGCCTACACCGTATTCTTGGTCGTGCAATCGCGGCGCGAGACCCAAGCCGCAAAGGACGAGTTTGCCGAAGAGATCAAGCCAGCTCAGACCGGAGCCTGGGACAGCCACTGGGCTGTGCAGATAGGATTGATCGCTGCGGGTCTGGTGGCGCTGGTCTTCGGCTCGGACTACCTGGTCCAGGCTTCGGTGAACTTTGCCAAGGCCATGGGTGTGAGCGACCTCGTCATCGGCCTGACGATCGTCGCCGCCGGCACCAGCATGCCTGAGGTGGCTACCAGCATCACAGCCGCGATCAAGGGCGAACGCGATATCGCGGTGGGGAACGTCGTCGGCAGCAACACCTTCAACATCCTGGGCTGCCTGGGCTTGTCGGGGCTGGTGTCGGGCGACCTGGGCCTGGCGATGGCGCCATCGCTGCTGGCCTTCGATATCTGGGTGATGTTGGCGGTGGCCCTGGCCTGCCTGCCGGTGTTCATGACCGGTCGCGAGATCGCGCGCTGGGAAGGCGGCGTCTTTTTGGGTTACTACATCGCCTACGTGGCCTACCTGCTTCTGGCGGCGCAGCAGCATGATGTGCTGCCGGTCTTCTCGAGCGTGATGATGAGCTTTGTCGTACCGCTGACCGTGGTGACCCTGGTGGTGGTGGTGATCCGCCGTCCGTCCGCAACATGACGGCGCCCATCGTGCAGCGGTTACGCGAAACATCCGCAGCCTTATCCGAAGAGCGGGTGTCGATGCAAACCCTGGCGCACGGCCACGGGGCCGCAGCACACGGCACTATGCTGCTGTTGATGGCAGGGCCTTGCCTCCTGCCCGCATATTGATGAGTCCGCGCCGTTCCGTCCAAACGGGACGTCGCAATGCATACGCAGATTCTCCATCGATTCAAAGGTCGCTCGCGAATGGCGGGTTTCTGCAGGAAGACGTCGCAAAGCCCTCGATTCAGCGACCGTCCGGTCTGGGTCGGTAGTTCCAGTTGGCAGGACGGAGAAGCCGCCGTTCGCCGTCGCCCGACGCGCGAACGGCAGGTGACCGGCACATTGTTGCCTGACTGCGCCATAAAGCCACAGGCAGCTGCGGCCGAGGACTTGACATCGCCCCAGCGCGCACGTAAGCGTCCGCCCAATGCCGTCTTCCCTTCAGCGTAGCTGTCGCTGACGATCGCCCCTCGGTAAGCGCTCACCCAGCGGCGTCGTTGCTACGCAGCGCGCCTTGAGATATCCGAGCGCAACGGCGCTTTGCCGAAGTGCTGCTTCCACAGCCTTGGCGTCAGCTGTGCGACGTCTGCGGCCGGATGTTGGTCGACACGCTGGAGCACGTCGACGAGATAGTCGTACGGATCGAGTTCATGCAGCCGACAGGTCGCAATCAGGCTCTGGACGACGCCGACATGCTGGGCGCCGAGCTCGGTCCAGCTGAACATCCAATTTTTTCGACCCAACGGAATTGGCCGTAGCGCCCGTTCAAGGTGGTTGGTATCGATCGGCACATCCGGGTCGGCCAGGAACACTTCCAGTGCCGCCCGTCGCTTGTGCGCGTAGATCAGCGCCTTGGTCAGCGGGCTGCTCGGCAGCAGCCCTTGCGCGTCCAGGCGTTCCTGTACCCACGTGAAGAAGGCCGCCACGATCGGCCGCGCGTGATCGAGCCGGTACTCGCGCTTGGCCTCGCCCTTGAGCTTGTCGTCGCGGATCTTCGCTTCGACCGTGTAGAGCGCGCCGATGAACTCGAGCGCCTTGGCCGCCAGCTCGGGCTCGGCCGCTTCGGCGTTGATGAATTCGCGTCGGCAGTGCGTCCAGCACTGCGCGTGCGTGAGCCCGGTCTTGCTCGCGTAGGTCTCGTAGGCGCCATAGCCGTCCGAGAGCAGCACACCCCCCTCGGTGGGCTTGAGCCCAAGCACCTTCTCGACGTTGCTGTGC
Source organism: Thauera aminoaromatica (assembly GCF_000021765.1). Classification (NCBI taxonomy): domain Bacteria; kingdom Pseudomonadati; phylum Pseudomonadota; class Betaproteobacteria; order Rhodocyclales; family Zoogloeaceae; genus Thauera; species Thauera aminoaromatica. The sequence continues at coordinate 310,839 of NC_011662.2, forward strand.
GCGCGGCTGTCGAAGAACGGGAAACAGATCTCGTGCAACTCGCCATAGACTGGCCAGAAGTAGCAGGCCTTCATCTTGCCCGGGCCGGCCCGCCCGGCCTTGATCGGGGTCTCGTCCATGGCCTTGACGCGGCTGGCGCGGATCGATGCGAGCTGCGCCTCGTAGATCGGCACGAGCAGTGCGGCCGCCTGCGCAGCCAGTTGCGTGAGCCAGGCGCGGCTGACCGTGATGCCCGCGTCCGCCAGGCGCTGATGCTGGCGGTACAGCGGGAGGTGCCAGGCGAACTTGTCGAGCAGCAGCCCGACCAGGAAACTCACGTCGGCGCGGCTGCCCTCGAGCACCCCGGCGGGCGCCGCCGGGCAGTGGATCGTCTGCGTGTCGCGACGCTTGATGACCGGGCGCACGTACTTGAGGATCACGTAGCTGCCCGGGCGCTGCGCCAAGCGGTGGCTGACCTTCTCGCCGATCACCTCGAACTGGTCGGCGGCAAGCCCCTCGGTCTCGGGGTTGGCGAGCGTGATGGTCTCGATCGGGACGCGCGTCTCGTCGAAGAACAGCGCCGATTCGTCCTTGTCCTGTGCGTAGTCGGTGCGCGGCGCACGGCGGGTGTGTCCCGCCACGGTCTTGCCGGCGAGTTCGGGCTGTGTGTCGGGGATCGGCAACTCGCCCAGATGCATCTGCGCCGGGTCCGGTGAGACCAGGCGCTTCTCGCTCTTCTGGCCGAAGAGCTGGCGGCGGAACCACTCGAGCTGATGTTGGATGGTCTGCACTTGGCGCTGCAGATCCTCATGCGCCTGGGCCAGCTCGACGACGCGCTCGGGCGCCCACTGGGCGGCCTCGGCAAGGGTCGGAACAGGGGCGGAAGACGGCGCGGGCATGACGCGTATTTTACCGTAGAACCCAGCATTCATGCGGGTTGCACAGCGTTTTCGGGCAGCCGGAAACGGCGCTTGTAGCGGATCGGCTCGATGCCTTCGAGCAGCAGCTTGAGCCCGGTCCAGTCCATCTGGCGCGTGCGAACCTGCGCCCAGTTCGACACGAAGCGCCCCTGTTCGAGGCGCTTGGCCCACACACAGAATCCGGTGCGATCCCAGTACAGCACCTTCATCTGCGTGCCGCGCCGGTTGATGAATACGAACAGCTCGCCCGACAGCGGATCGCAGCCGAGCGCCTGGCGGGTGAGCGCGTACAGGCCATCGAAGGATTTGCGCATGTCGACCGGGCGGCCATAAACATGGACCCGGACCGCGCCTTCGGGGAAGAACATCAGCCGCGCGACAGGTGAAGGATCACGCCCTCGCCCAGATCGAGTCGGAGCTCGAGGCGACCCGTGCCGCCGAGTTTGAGCGTGCCGGCGTCGACGAAGCCGATGCGCTCCATCGCCGGCGCGGCGCACTGCGTACTCGGCTCGCCCAGCAGGCTACGCCAGCGCCGGAAGGTCGACTCGCTGAGCCCCTCACGGGCGCAGAACGGCTCGACCCCCAGCCCACTCTCGGCAAACCGCGCGATGGCTGCTTGCCATTCCTGACGGCTACGCCGCCGCCACTTGTTGTTGGTCGCTGTCGCCCTGGTCACTGCCGGCTCCTCCCTGATGAATGTGGGAGGGATTGTTCTGCGCGGACGGGGGCTGGAGAAGGACGCCGCTCAGTGACCGGTTACGCCCCTCGGAGGGGGCACCCAAATTTGTGCCCACAATTGCATTCATGGACACAAATTTGGACGAACGTCCGCATCGCGGCCCGCGCGGGCCATACCGCCGCCATTCGATCGATTTCAAGCGCACCGTCGTCGAACAGTCGCTGCAACCGGGCGCCTCCGTGTCGCGTCTCGCTCGCCAGCACGACGTCAACGCCAACCAGATTTTCGCGTGGCGCAAGGCCTACCAGGAAGGCCGCCTGGGGGTAGCTGCGTTCGTACCGATCATCCTCGCCGACACCGACGATGAGGACGCGCCCGAGATGCTCGATACCCCAGCGGCCGCGTTCGGTCGGCTGACGATCGAGCGCAAGGGCGCACGGCTGACCGTCGAGGGACGTCCCGACGCCCAGGTGCTTGCGCAGGTGCTGGCGGCGCTGCTGCGATGATCGTCCCGCCCTCCGGGACGCGGATCTGGATCGCGGCCGGCATCACCGACATGCGGCGCGGCTTCGACGGCCTGGCCGCGCTCTCGTTCAGACCCAACTCCAGGCCGATCCCTTCAGCGGACAGATCTTCGTGTTCCGGGGCCGGCGTGGAGACCGGATCAAGGTGCTGTGGTGGGACGGCGACGGGCTGTGCTTGTTCGCCAAGCGGCTCGAGCACGGCAGATTCGTCTGGCCGCAGGTGACTCATGGGACCGTGGCGCTGACGCCGGCCCAGTTGTCGATGCTGCTCGAGGGCATCGACTGGCGGCGTCCGATCAGAACGGCGCCGAATCGCGCTGCATAGCGGCTTATAGGAGCTTTTTAGCGTCATTTGGCGGCATGCTCCGGTAGCATGTCGCCATGTCGAACACCCCTGTTTCCTCTCCTGACGAAGTCATCGCCCTGCGGGCGAAGGTGAGCGAACAGGCCGCCGAGATCGAGCACCTGAAGCTGGTGATCGCCAAGCTGCGCCGCATGCAGTTCGGCCGCAGCTCGGAGCAGATGAACGAGATGCTCGGCCAACTTGAGCTCTCGCTCGAGGAGCTCGAGACCCTGCGTGCCGAGACCCCGGCCGAACCGACGACGCCAGCCGATACGCGCGAGGCGCCCCCGCCTCGCAAACCGCTCCCCGATCATCTGCCCCGCGACATCGAGGAGCACCTGCCTTCGGCGTGCGACTGTCCAGCCTGTGGCGCCTCGCTCAAGAAGCTGGGCGAGACCGTGAGTGAGATGCTCGAGTACGTGCCGGCGAGCTTCCGGGTGATCCGTCATGTGCGCCCGAAGTTCGCCTGCAGCCGCTGCGACACGATCGTGCAGGCGAACGCGCCCGCGCGACCGATCGCCCGGGGGCTGGCCGGCGCGGGGCTCCTGGCCCATGTGCTGGTCGCGAAGTATTGCGATCACCTGCCGCTGTACCGCCAGAGCACCATCTACGCTCGGGAGGGTGTCGAACTCGAGCGCTCCACGCTGGCCGACTGGGTGGGGCAATGCAATGCGCTGCTGCGCCCGTTGGTTGAGGCGCTGCGCAAGCATGTGCTCTCGGCCACCAAGCTGCATGCCGACGACACCCCGGTGCCGGTGCTCTCGCCGGGTGAAGGCCAGACCCGGACCGGTCGGTTGTGGACCTACGTGCGCGACGACCGCCCCGCAGGCGACGCGACGCCGCCGGCGGTGTGGTTCGCCTACTCGCCCAACCGCCGGGGCGAGCACCCGCAACGCCACCTCGCGCACTTCAAGGGCGTGCTGCAGGCCGATGCCTTTGCCGGATTTGCGCCGCTCTATCTGGGCGGGGCCATCCAGGAGGCCGCCTGTTGGGCGCATGTGCGGCGCAAGTTCTTCGATCTGCACAAGGCGCAGGCCTCGCCCCTGGCGGCCGAGGCGCTCAAGCAGATCGGTCTGCTGTACGCGGTTGAAGAGGCGATTCGCGGCAAACCGCCCGAACTGCGCCGGGCCGAGCGGCAGGCGCGCGCTGGCCCCGTGCTGGTCGCGCTACGCGCCTGGCTCGACGCCACGCTCAAACAACTCTCGCAGAAATCGGCATTGGCCGAGGCGATCCGCTATGCGCTCGCCCGCTGGGACGCGCTCGTGCGCTACAGCACCGACGGGCGCATCGAGATCGACAACAACGCCGCCGAACGGGCGCTGCGCACGGTCGCCCTGGGGCGGAAGAATTTCCTCTTCGCGGGCTCTGACGCCGGGGGCGAGCGTGCGGCGGCGATCTACGGCCTGATCGGCACGGCCAAGCTCAACGGCCTCGACCCCGAGGCCTACCTGCGGCATGTGATCGGCCGCATCGCCGAGCATCCGGTGAACCGGGTGGCTGAACTGCTGCCGTGGAACGTCGCAGCCGAATTGGCGCCGCCCGAGCTACAGGCCGCCGCTGCCTGAAAGACATCTCGCCGCATAGACGGTCTGCGGCGGACGCTTACGCTCTTCGGGCGCGGGCCGGCCGGCAAGGACGTCGCGGCGCGCTCGGTGAAGATGCTCGCCGAGCAGCTCGACGCCGACTTCGTCTTCGTGCTGATGGAGGCCTACAGCCTGCGTGCCGACAAGGTCGCCCGCTACGAGGAGATCCTCGACGAGTACGGCTCGCTGGCCGACTGCCCGGCGAGCTGGCGGATCGACGTGGTGAGCCTGGCGCTCGAGACCCGCCACGGCGTGTGGGTCGCCCAGGTGCCGATCAGGCCGAAGGGGATCAGCAAGAAGAAGCGCACGATCGGGGCGCCGGAGTTCCGGCATTACACCGAGGTGCAGGGGCGGTTCACGGATCTGTTGCCGGTGAAGGAAGGCGAGGGCGGTGCAGGTGGGGTGCTGCACTGAGGTTGATCGCACAATTCTTTCCGTGTTCGGGGACACAGGTAAAACCACCGGCACCGGAATGCTACGCTTCAGCTTTGCATTTGACGCGACCTCGATCTCGCATCGTCCAACCGTGATTGTCAGCATGATCGCTTGCTTTACCCCAACTATCGAGTCGCACCGGAGCCGACTTGTTGCGCGGACGGCGATTGCTGAAGCAAGTTCACCGGCTTGATGCGGTAGACCTCGATGAGGAAGAGGTACAGGAAGGCGATCGACATGAAGAGCACCACCAATCCAACGATCGACGAAGTGACCCGTACCTTGTTTGCGCTGATTTCGATCTCGTTTGCTGCCGGATCCTTGCCAAGCCTCGTCGCGTGGTAGAGCTGGTAACCCGAGAATCCCAGACCGCAGAAGACGACAGCTAGGACGGTCCACATCAGCACCTCGGACGCGCGTTGTTGCCACCTGAAATTCTCGATCGCCACTTCGGTCTGCTGCCCCAGGAAGGCGTAGTACTGCACTTGATACTTATCGAAGGCTGCTTGTACTTCAGGGGGCACCAGATGCGACTCCGCTCCCGGTGACCCGTTTTGCCCTTCGACGTAGGGCACAAGCGGTTGACCGCTCGGCTCCCGTGGTGAGGATCTAATTTCCGGTGCATCCGCCGGTGGCAAGGGCTCGGGTACTGCCACTTGAGCGACACGCGGCCAAGCGAGCGCGAACATCAACAGTCCGAGCAGTCGGATTGCAAGCCAACTCACCGAGTCCTCCTTGATCCCTGGATCGTGCCACCGTGGATCTGGCCACCAGCGTCCTGGCAGGCACACGGGCCACCATAGCGACCCACTTGGGCAGTCCAGTCGCAGTATCCGATTGTCGTGTGGCAGATTACGACTCGCGATGGAAAGGGCGTAAGCGCTCACCCAGCGGCGTCGTTGCTACGCAGCGCGCCTTGAGATATCCGAGCGCAACGGCGCTTTGCCGAAGTGCTGCTTCCACAGCCTTGGCGTCAGCTGTGCGACGTCTGCGGCCGGATGTTGGTCGACACGCTGGAGCACGTCGACGAGATAGTCGTACGGATCGAGTTCATGCAGCCGACAGGTCGCAATCAGGCTCTGGACGACGCCGACATGCTGGGCGCCGAGCTCGGTCCAGCTGAACATCCAATTTTTTCGACCCAACGGAATTGGCCGTAGCGCCCGTTCAAGGTGGTTGGTATCGATCGGCACATCCGGGTCGGCCAGGAACACTTCCAGTGCCGCCCGTCGCTTGTGCGCGTAGATCAGCGCCTTGGTCAGCGGGCTGCTCGGCAGCAGCCCTTGCGCGTCCAGGCGTTCCTGTACCCACGTGAAGAAGGCCGCCACGATCGGCCGCGCGTGATCGAGCCGGTACTCGCGCTTGGCCTCGCCCTTGAGCTTGTCGTCGCGGATCTTCGCTTCGACCGTGTAGAGCGCGCCGATGAACTCGAGCGCCTTGGCCGCCAGCTCGGGCTCGGCCGCTTCGGCGTTGATGAATTCGCGTCGGCAGTGCGTCCAGCACTGCGCGTGCGTGAGCCCGGTCTTGCTCGCGTAGGTCTCGTAGGCGCCATAGCCGTCCGAGAGCAGCACACCCCCCTCGGTGGGCTTGAGCCCAAGCACCTTCTCGACGTTGCTGTGCGCGCGGCTGTCGAAGAACGGGAAACAGATCTCGTGCAACTCGCCATAGACTGGCCAGAAGTAGCAGGCCTTCATCTTGCCCGGGCCGGCCCGCCCGGCCTTGATCGGGGTCTCGTCCATGGCCTTGACGCGGCTGGCGCGGATCGATGCGAGCTGCGCCTCGTAGATCGGCACGAGCAGTGCGGCCGCCTGCGCAGCCAGTTGCGTGAGCCAGGCGCGGCTGACCGTGATGCCCGCGTCCGCCAGGCGCTGATGCTGGCGGTACAGCGGGAGGTGCCAGGCGAACTTGTCGAGCAGCAGCCCGACCAGGAAACTCACGTCGGCGCGGCTGCCCTCGAGCACCCCGGCGGGCGCCGCCGGGCAGTGGATCGTCTGCGTGTCGCGACGCTTGATGACCGGGCGCACGTACTTGAGGATCACGTAGCTGCCCGGGCGCTGCGCCAAGCGGTGGCTGACCTTCTCGCCGATCACCTCGAACTGGTCGGCGGCAAGCCCCTCGGTCTCGGGGTTGGCGAGCGTGATGGTCTCGATCGGGACGCGCGTCTCGTCGAAGAACAGCGCCGATTCGTCCTTGTCCTGTGCGTAGTCGGTGCGCGGCGCACGGCGGGTGTGTCCCGCCACGGTCTTGCCGGCGAGTTCGGGCTGTGTGTCGGGGATCGGCAACTCGCCCAGATGCATCTGCGCCGGGTCCGGTGAGACCAGGCGCTTCTCGCTCTTCTGGCCGAAGAGCTGGCGGCGGAACCACTCGAGCTGATGTTGGATGGTCTGCACTTGGCGCTGCAGATCCTCATGCGCCTGGGCCAGCTCGACGACGCGCTCGGGCGCCCACTGGGCGGCCTCGGCAAGGGTCGGAACAGGGGCGGAAGACGGCGCGGGCATGACGCGTATTTTACCGTAGAACCCAGCATTCATGCGGGTTGCACAGCGTTTTCGGGCAGCCGGAAACGGCGCTTGTAGCGGATCGGCTCGATGCCTTCGAGCAGCAGCTTGAGCCCGGTCCAGTCCATCTGGCGCGTGCGAACCTGCGCCCAGTTCGACACGAAGCGCCCCTGTTCGAGGCGCTTGGCCCACACACAGAATCCGGTGCGATCCCAGTACAGCACCTTCATCTGCGTGCCGCGCCGGTTGATGAATACGAACAGCTCGCCCGACAGCGGATCGCAGCCGAGCGCCTGGCGGGTGAGCGCGTACAGGCCATCGAAGGATTTGCGCATGTCGACCGGGCGGCCATAAACATGGACCCGGACCGCGCCTTCGGGGAAGAACATCAGCCGCGCGACAGGTGAAGGATCACGCCCTCGCCCAGATCGAGTCGGAGCTCGAGGCGACCCGTGCCGCCGAGTTTGAGCGTGCCGGCGTCGACGAAGCCGATGCGCTCCATCGCCGGCGCGGCGCACTGCGTACTCGGCTCGCCCAGCAGGCTACGCCAGCGCCGGAAGGTCGACTCGCTGAGCCCCTCACGGGCGCAGAACGGCTCGACCCCCAGCCCACTCTCGGCAAACCGCGCGATGGCTGCTTGCCATTCCTGACGGCTACGCCGCCGCCACTTGTTGTTGGTCGCTGTCGCCCTGGTCACTGCCGGCTCCTCCCTGATGAATGTGGGAGGGATTGTTCTGCGCGGACGGGGGCTGGAGAAGGACGCCGCTCAGTGACCGGTTACGAAAGGGCGGTGTCGGCAAAGGCACCGGCGGCACATTCGCCGGCGTAAGAATCATGGGCGCTTGGCGACCCATCGGGTGACCAAGGTCAGCCGGGCGTGGTGACACTATGACCGGTGCAGGGATCACAGGTAACTCTGATGGGAGCTCCTTCGAACAGACGCCATTCGCATCGCAGCGCGCGTTCTGTGCAAAGGCAGTCTGATCGACGGAGGGGCCGGCCAGGGCGGCTAAGAGAGCGAGTGCTGGCCTATTCATCGCGTGCCCTCCGGACAGGGATGCTTACGGTATAGCAGTGGAGGTGAGTCGGGGCAAGGAGAGCGCACAGCAAGCGCAACCGGTCCTCAGGGTGTGGCGCGCCGTTGCCTGGCGGCTGCGTTCGGGATGTCGCCGGCACTCACGGTTAACTTATGCCAGGTTCCGTCAGGCAGGTCTCGTGCGATCGCCGCATCTCGGACACCGTCCACGTGGTGACACGGATGTGCATGATGGAACTATTGTGAAAAAATGCAGCCCATCGACGCTCAGGGTGCCCTGTTTGGGGCGGTGGTCGCTCCAAGGTCTTGAGGCAAACGCCAATGTGCGGACGCTATGCGCTCTACGGTCCGGTCTCGCGCCTGCGCGAGGCCTTCGACGCGGTGCCCGAAGGTTTCGACTTCGAGCCGCGCTGGAACGCGGCGCCGATGCAGTGGCTGCCGGTGGTGCGCCAGCGGTCGAACGGCGAGCGGGTGATCCACCGCCTGCGCTGGGGCCTCGTGCCGTCGTGGGCGAAGGACGCGACGATCGCCACCAGGTTGATCAACGCGCGCGGTGAGTCGGTGGCAGAGAGACCTTCGTTCCGGGCGGCGTTCCGCCGCCGGCGCTGCATCGTCCCGGCGAACGGCTTCTACGAGTGGCAGCAACTCAGTGACCAGCAGGGCGGCGGCAAGCAGCCGTTCTACATCCATCCGGTCGGGGGCGAGTTCTTCGCGCTCGCCGGGCTGTGGGAACGCTGGACGCGGCCGGCTGACGGCGAGGCGCTCGACACGTTCACGATCGTCACCACCGAGGCCAACGCGGCGATGCGGCCGTTGCACGATCGCATGCCGGTGATCCTGGCGCCGGGGGATTGGTGGGCGTGGCTGAACGGGGCGACTGCGGCCGACCAGGTGCAGGCGCTGGTGAGGCCGTGTCCCGAGGCGGCGCTGGCGGTGTATCCGGTGGGGAGGGCGGTGGGGAATGTGAGGAACGAGGGGGCGGGATTGATCGATCCGTTGTCCAGTGACCATAGTTCCTGTCGCTCGCAAATTGCTCGGGGCTCTCGAGGCTAGCAAGCGAGCTGCATGTCATCCGGCGTCCGGGCGCCCTTAGGAGGGATGTCGTTGTGGGACAATCCATGCCGTCATCCTCAACAACAAGCACACCCGATGGCGCAAATCTCCCCGGCTCTGGATACCCTCCGACACGACGCCGGCCTTTTCCGTGAGCTCGACGTCCTCGACCGCCTGCAGCAGTCGCTGCCCGACGGCTACGACGTGTTCCACAGCGTCGCCTGGCAGACCGCGCATCAGGGCGAGGACCGACACGGCGAGATCGACCTGGTCGTCCTCGCGCCCAGCGGCAATATGCTCCTGGTCGAGGTCAAGGCCGGCGACGTCGCGCTGATCGACGGCAAGCTCGTCAAGCTGTATGGCCGACGCGAGCACGACGTCGCCCGCCAGACCCGCATGCAGCACGCGGCCATGCTCAACCGCCTGGCGGAGTCGGGCCTGAATGCACACGTCACCGGTTGCGTCGTGCTGCCGGACTTTCGGGTGGATGAGGCCGCCATCGTTGCGATGCCGCGCGAACGCATCATCGACGCGAGCGCCTATGCCCAGCTCGGTACCCGCGTGCGCGAGCTGCTCGAGCAAGGCAGCAGTCGCAGCGACGTGGAAGCGCTCCGCCGCTTCCTGGGCAACGTTTTCAAAGTCTCAATTGACCTGCAGGTGCTCGGTGACCAGGTGCGGCAGACGAGCCGCCGCCTCGCCGACGGCCTTGCCACCTGGGTTCCGCGCATTGCATCGCCATCGGGCGTGGTGCGCATCCAGGCGACGGCAGGTTCCGGCAAGACGCAGCTTGCGCTCCGCCTCCTCGACGACGCGGCGGCCGCAGGGCAGCGGGCCCTTTACGTCTGCTTCAACCGCACCCTGGCGGATCACATCGGCCGCATCGCACCGGCGCGTGCGCGGGTGTCGAGTTTTCACGAGCTCTGTGTGGAGCACTGGCGGCGTACGCAGGGTGAGCCGGACTTCACCGCCGAGGGCATCTTCCAGGCGGTCGTCGAGCGCTACGGCAGTGACGCGCAGGACTTCGAAGCGCTGTACGACCTCGCGATCATCGACGAAGGGCAGGACTTCGACCCCGCCTGGGTCACGTGCCTGCTGCCGCATTTGAAGGAAGACGGACGGCTTTATCTCCTCGAGGACGAGGCGCAGCGTCTCTATGAGCGCGACGGCTTCGAGCTCCACGGTGCGGTCGCCGTGCGCTGCAACGACAACTTCCGTTCGCCGCGCGCAATCGTCGATGTGATCAACGCCATGAATCTGGCGGAAGGCATAGTCGAGGCGCGCAGCCCCTATGTGGGCGACCTCCCGACGTTTCGTGCGTACGACGACGAACGCGGCCTGCGTCGCGAGACGCTGGCGGCAGTGGAGTCTTTGCGCGAACGCGGCATTCCGCTCGCCGAAATCGTAGTCTTGAGCGCGCGCGGACACGGTCGCTCGCACCTGCTGAAGGAGGCGAAGCTGGGGGTGTTTGCGCTGCGGAAGTTTCTGGGGCGGTACACAGCCGACGGGGAACCGGTGTGGTCCGAGGGCGAGCTCCTGATCGAGTCCGTGCATCGGTTCAAAGGACAGAGCGCCATGGGCGTCGTGCTGGCGGAGGTGGACTTCGACCAGCTCGACGAGGCAGCACGCAGGCGCCTGTTCGTGGGGATGACCCGGGCTCAGTTGGGGTTGGAGGTGGTGGTGTCGAGGCGAACAGAGGCGGATCTTGCCGCCTTGCTGTAGGGCGATCCTTCGTTGATCGACGCGGTATTGGATTACGACGCCCTACCGAGTGCCAGACATCGTCAACGGTGAGCCTGCCGCTCTCAAGAAACAAAACTAGCCGGGGCGGTTTTCATGCGGCTGCCCCGATGGGGTTGATCTGGAACCCGAGCGCGGTGGCTCGGCGTTTGAGTGCAGCGATGCTGCGCTCGCGTTGCAGTTCTTCGTATCGCTGCTGCCCCTGGTCGACGAAGGCCTCGCCGCGGGTGAGCATGAAATACACCATGCGCGCGAGCTTATGCGCCGTTGCGGTGTTCGCCTTGGGTTTGTCCATCCGGCTGCAAAGGCGCCGATAGAACGCTCCGAGGGCGGAGTTGCTGTGCGATAGCGTCATCGCGGCCATCTTCAGGGCCTGGCGCACGCGGTTGGCCGAACGCTTGGTACCGGCCGAGAGCACCTTGCCACCGCTGACCTTGGTCCCTGGGCACAGCCCCAGCCACGAGCAGAAGTGCTTCACGTTGGCAAAGCGGGAGAGGTCGGGTCCGATCTCGGTCAGGATCTTCATCACCGAGCTCACCTCGAGCCCGTTGATCCGCGTCAGATCGACCCCTGCCCAATTGGCGAGCATCTGCCGGACATCGAAGGCAGCGCGCGCCTTGCTGCCGGCTCGAGGCACCGCGCCAACGTTGATCGCGCACTGCGCCCGCTGCCCGAGCAGCACCTGCATCTGGGCGTCGCATTCGCGCAGGTGACGGGCGATGTCGTCGTACATCGACAGTGCCTGACCCAGCACGAACAGATGCTCCTGGCGCCAGTTCCCGGTCAGCGCACGGATGACCTCCTCGGTGCTGGCCTTGACCCGCCGGTGACGGTGACGCGCCAGCACTTCAGGGTTGCGCTCGCCGGCGACGATGTCACGGATGATCGCCTGACCGCTCATCCCCATCACGTCGGTGAGCACCTCGGTGAGTTGAATGTTCATCTGCACCAAGGCTTTTTGCATGCGCTGCACCCAACTGGCCTGCTCGGCGAGCAAGGTCTCGCGCAGCCGGGCAATCGCCCGTAGCTCACAGACCTCTCCGGCAGGTCGCCATGCTGCGCGCAGCAGCCCGTAGCTCATCAAACGCTGCAGCCACTGACAATCCTGCACATCACTCTTGCGGCCGGGCACGTACTTCATCTGTCGCGCATCGACCAGCCAGACCTGCAGTCCGCGCTGCTCCAGGATCTCGAACAGCGGGATCCAGTACACGCCGGTCGACTCCAAGGCGACGATCTCCACCTTGCACGCCATCAACCAGTCGGCCAAGGCGCGCAGATCGTCCGTCATGACGCCGAACTCGCGCACCGACTCCTCTGCCGCGTCGGGCGGCACCGCCACCCAGTGGCTCGAAGCACCCACATCGATCCCCGCCGCGTTCGGGAACACCGTGTCTGTCCGCTTGCGCATCGCCATCATCTGCTCCATCCTCGTCCAAGAACGGCAGCGCCAAGGGAAGCGTCGATTTCGACTCGATCTCTCAAACGGGATGCACATCGCTGTGCTCACCACTGTCGCCGACGATTCCCGGACCATGCTCAGAGTCGGGCTCGCTCCACAGCGTCCTCTAACGCCGCGAGCTCGCACCAATGACGTGTCGGTCATCGCGGCGCTGCCGTTCTCCTTGTAAGCCATAGTCGTTTCTTCCGGAACGCCGGGCGTGCGGGACGCGCGGATGGGATGCTCAGCAGTGTTCCTTTCCGACATAGTTCGCTGCCCAGGATGTCTCTGGGTCTCAGCAGTGTTCCTTTCCGACATAGTTCGCTGCCCAGGATGTCTCTGGGTCTAGGGGCAGTTTCGGGGGAGGGAGCGCTCTCGTAACCTTGCCCACCTCGAGGAAGCTCAGGCCATAGGCGACGGTCATCCGGTCGTAATTGCTCCGGTGAAGCCCCGGGGCCTCGAGGTTCTTCGGCAACTCGACTCGCCTGGGTTCAGCCCTGAGCCAACTGTAGCCAGGCATCGACTGCATCTGGCTTTGCAGCCTGCTGTAGAACTCCATGCGCATGCCTCCGCCGCAGTAGAACGCAGGTACGCCGATCAGTTGGGCTTGGGTTAGATGCCCGTCCTTCCATGCATGCCAGTAGCTCTTGCCGCGCACCTGGCTGACAACCTTTTTCTGGAAGAACGTGTCGTCGGGGTCGTCCGAGGGCTTGCGTAAGAACACCTTCGCATCATGGACGTAGCGAGTGAAGCGACTCGGCAGAGCGACGGTCCGATCCGTCGGATACTTGTGCTCCGCGAGCGCATTCGAGATGAGTCCGGCCGTGGGTTCGCTGCACCGCGAAAGTGCCTCTTCCCACCACCCCACACGATGACGATGGAGGTTCATGACGCCGTGCGGTTCGACGATCGAGGTGAAAAATTCGAAGTCCCATTTGCCCCCGCGCGCCGGCTTGACGTGGAACAGCGATGAATCGACCGAGCCGGCGCCGACGTCCACCATCAGGTAGATGTTCTGCTCTTTGCGATTGAAGCGGCTCGAATTCACGAAGCCGTAGATCTGCGCAGCGATCTCCGGAACGACGCTGATCTCGACATCCTCGTCCTCCGACATGCGCTCGGGGGCTGCCGCAATTTCGCGCTTGCGATCCCTTGCGGCTGCGATTGTGGTGCGTGAGATATCTCGAGGCGTGCACGCTGCAAGCCAGGCCACGTGCGCGACATCGTTGAAGGTCTGGGTCAGCTCATCGTCCAGGTGGTGGGCGACGGGCAGGCCAATCGAGAGCTTCCACAGGAGTCGGGTTCGGGCGAATACGTCCGCATGCGTTGCGAACAGCCAGCCCCGGGCTTGCCTGATGACCAGGGCGAGCACGGCGGACACGCGCTCGCGCAACAGCAGGTCGCCGGGGTTCGCAATCAATGCGAGTTTCAGGTCGCGATGTGTTTCTTCTCCTTCGCATAAGGAGAACCGTCCTGCCGATTCGTGCAAGCGGGTCGGCAGGAGATACCGGGCGACATCGCTTGCCGTTGTGAACGGTACTGCGAAGGCTTTGCCAAGGGCAGGGTCGCCGATCACCACCTTGATGCTCGATGTCCCGAAATCGACTCCCATGGCGATCAGGTGCTCGTCATCCGCCGTCTCGCGGCAGCACTGGCTGCTCCGTCCCAACTCCTCGTATACATCCAGCACTTCGAGCTCGACCTGTTCGTCGAGGGTGAGCGCAAGCCTTGCGGCGGAGCCGAGGCGAACCTCATAGGGCGACACCTTGCCTTCGGGTGATTTGCCAGCACGCACGGGTGACGAGTCGTAGCAAGCGAGGGGAGCGGCCCTTTGAGACGATTTGACTGGCGCCTTTGCGCGAGCCACCGGATGCTCCGCACGCCACTTCTTGCAAGCCTCGGCGATCGGGTCGGATCTCTTTCCTTCCTTGGGTGCCGTGGGTGCCTTGGGGCCCGCCGGGGGCGATACCGTCGGTGTTTCCGCGCTTTGGCCCGTGTGCTGTGATGACTCGCCACTGCCGGTTGGGAGAACCTTTCGGGTCTCGACCTTGGCGCCTGGAAGCTGCACGCCCTTCTCTGCAAAGGCCTTCTTCAACAGTTCTGCCATCTGGCCAGCCATCTTCTTCTCCCTTTTCGTGCCGGTTCAGACCACTCGGATGACGCCGCCTGACACCATGCTGTCGTGGGCCTGGATCGACTCCTTCAGGCGCAACTCAGCGATCCGTGCCTCGATGCGCTGGGTGAGCTTCTTGAGCCGGCCCTCTTCCGCTGGAATCAGTCGCCTCTGCTTGTCGGTACCGTGCAGTCGATACTTCTCGATTCGTTCGTGGAAGCGCCTGCGCTGGTTATCCAGGTGATGCCGAAGGGTGTTCACCATGAAGCTGACGCGATCTCGGTTCTCGCGGATCTGTGCGTCACGAAATGCGCGAAAACGCTCTTCGAGCTCGGCACGGCAGTCGTCGAGCACCCCGGCGGTGTGCGCATGGTTCAGGCTTGTGCTTGCGCCCAGCCAGTCCCGGCCCTGGAGACCGGCGGCATTCACGAGAAACTCCGCCTGCTCGCCGTCGAGCAACCAACCGTCCGCAAGCCGCTGGACCAGATACTCCAGCCGCTCGATGTCGCGGGCACCCGAGACGGTCCAGCGTGCGATCGCATAGACGTAGATGTCGCGCTCGATGTTTCCAACCGTGTTGCCCAGGATTTCCACCGCCGCAACCGGGCTGTATAGCGGCCCCTTTCCAGCCTTCTTCAACTCATCCGCCACGAAGCGCACGAGCGGATGATCTTGCGTGATCCGTTCCTTTCCGGACGGGTTCCGCCCATGACGGTTCTCGAAGATGAGCCTTGGCGGTGCGGCGCCAAGAAGGCGCGTTGCGCCCTGAAGCCGTTGTTGCTGGAGAAACTCGGAGAAAGCGACGCGGGCCTCGGTCGAGAGCTCGATCACATGCTCGAGCTCGTCGTCATCGTCCGCAAGCAAACGCGTCCCCGGAAACTCTCGCTCGAGAAAATCCTTCACGTAGGCGAGCAGATCTTCGCCTCGGATGAAGCGACCCAGCTCCTTGGCGGCCTGTACCTTGTTCTGGATGAAATCGCCGTGGGCGATCAGTTGGGTGGCTTCCTCTTCCAGCAGCGCCTGCTGCCTGCTCACTCGCTCGATAGCAAGACTGGCGCGGTCGATGCGTTCTTGTTCCTGCTCCGGTGTGAGCTTGTGCGACAGCAGCTCGTAGCTCAGCGTGCGGATCTCGGTGCCCAGCATCGCCTCCATGCTGCCGAGCGCCTGGCGGAAAATGTCGAGGCGCTCCAGCAGTCGGTCGTAGATCCGTTCATCAATCGTGTGCGTGTAGATGAAATTCCAGATCAGGATCTTCTCGGCTTCCTGTCCGATCCGGTCGATACGACCAATGCGCTGTTCGATCCGGGCGGGGTTCCAGGGCAGGTCGTAGTTGATGAGCAGGCTGGAGAACTGGAGGTCCACACCCTCGGAAGCGACCTCTGAAGAAATCAGGATGTCGGGGCCTTCGGTCGACTCGAAGTGCCGCAGCACGCCATGCTTGTCCATCCCGCCGTGAAGCACTGCAGACTGGATCCCTTCTGCCGCCAGCCGGCGTGCGAGGTAGTGGAGCGTGTTGCGGTAGAAGGAGAACAGAACGATCTTCTTGCCGGGGTAGGCGGCCCAGTATTGCTTCAGGTTGCGGACCAGCATGTCGTACTTGCTGTCCACCGATTCGAGTGCCGTGTGGTCGCCAACGCGTCGTGCAATGCCTACGAGTGTTCGCAATAGGGCGCCAAGGTTCGGGCGTTTCTCGTTGTCCTCGGCATCGCCGTAGAGCTCGAAGACCTCGCTTTCAAGCTCTTCGTCATCGACTTCCGTGCGATCGAGCCAACCCTTGCACGCGGCTGCCACGCAGCTGGACAACTGGCGCTGCGGAATCGTCAGCATGAAGCCTTCAGAGATGTCGATGCGCGCGCAGAACTCGCGAACCGCCTCGGTCACTTGATCGTAGAACTCGCGCTCGATCGGGTTCATCTCTACGCGGACCGTCACCGGATCTCGCTGCACGCGCATTTCCTGCACGTCGCGTTTCAGGGTTCGCGTGACGACCTTGGTCAGCGGGTTGATTCGGTCCAGCTGATCGGCAATTTCTGAGCGTCCGCGCGGCGAGGAAAGGTCCTCGGCAGAGGGCGGATGATTGATGAGGTGCTCGAGCTGAGCGTTGTCGCCGAAGATGCGACCACCAACTG
This sequence comes from Thauera aminoaromatica, assembly GCF_000021765.1. NCBI lineage: Bacteria > Pseudomonadati > Pseudomonadota > Betaproteobacteria > Rhodocyclales > Zoogloeaceae > Thauera > Thauera aminoaromatica. Next base: position 327,309 of record NC_011662.2, read on the forward strand.
CCTCACGCAAGGTCTCTACGAAATCCGTGGGCGTGACCACGTGACTCAGGATCCGGTCGCGCAAGGCGACGATCGGTGCGTTTTCCTGCAGGGAGTATTGGAACGAGGTGGGGAAGGGGAAGGAGTCCTCGTCGATCAGGTTGAGCAGGTTGAAAAGATCGTCGCTCCGCAACTGGATCGGTGTCGCCGACAGCATCACCATGCTCTGCACGACTGGACGAAGCAGCCGGGCCAGACGATGGGTAGCCGTTTCGTCGTTTCGCAGGTAGTGCGCCTCGTCGATGATCAGCATGTCGAGCAGGGGCTCTTCGAGGTCCGCCTCGTTCAGAAAGCGCGCCAGCTTTGCAGTGGTTGCCTGGGAGGGCTCCTCATCGTCATTCCAGCCCTTGGCCGGGCGCAAACCCTGCATGCTGGCGATCAGCGCGAACTGCTGCTGGGGGCGTTCTCGTACGCTCTGCAGGTGGTCGAGCAGGCCGCGTGCATCGACGATCTCCGCGCTCACCCCGAAGCGCTCGGAGAGTTCGGCCTTCCACTTTTCGCGAAGCATCGCGGGACAGATCACCAAGAGGCGCTTCGCATCGACACGGGCGCGGAGCTCCGTCCAGATCAGGCCGGCCTCGATGGTCTTGCCGAGGCCGACCTCGTCCGCAATGAGGATGCCGTTCGAAGGCGAGTCGAGGAACTGCAGTACGGGCTTGAACTGGTAGGCAAGGAACTGCGTGTTCGTCGTGTTCAGGCTGTAGATGAGGTTCGCCAGCCGACCGCTTAAGCGGTAATACGTGATCGCACCACGGAGATCCTCGACTCGGCCGTAACGACCACTGGCCACCATTGCATAGGGGCCGGCCGATGCCCGGTCGACCTTCTCGAGCGAATTCTTGAGCACGAATTGCTCGTCTCCATCCGTGAAGGTGACGAGAACCCGGAGTCGATGCGGTGGGCCATCGGTTTCGTTACCGAGGATGCCAACCCTGCCCGGGTTGGCCTTCAAGCGGACTTTGTCGCCGGGCTGCATTCAGATCTCCGAGGTGGTGCGGGAATCCAGTCGCGTGATGCTGTGCATAGTATGCATCAAAATGATGCCCATCCAGCCCCGGCGCTGGTACCATCCATGACAGATTTCTCAACGGGTGGTATTCCATGCAGCTTCCGCTGTCGCACTCCCAGCGCGAACGCCTTGCCTACCTCGAGCTGAAGGCCTTTTTCGTTGGCGAGCTGCGTCGAGGTGATCTCGAGGCGCGCTTCTCGATCAAGCCAGCGGCGGCTACGCGCGACCTCAACGCCTATCGCGAGTGTGCCCCCGACAACCTGGCCTACGACCGCTACGTCAAGGCCTACATCCCCACCGAGCATTTCCGTCCGCTGTTCCCTTTCTCGGCAGAACGCATCCTGTCCTGGCTGCTGCATGGCTTTGGGGATGGGCAGGCGCCGACGGTTGCGCGGACCTTTCCGTGCGAGGGCGCGGGCGAGCTGGTCCGGCCGGACTTTGGCCTGTTGGGCGTGATCACCCGGGCGATGCATGGCAATCGTCCCTTGCAGGTGACCTACCTGTCGCTCAACTCCGGTCCGGCAAAGCGGGTGATCGTCCCGGTCGCGCTTGCCGACAACGGCTTGCGCTGGCATGTCCGCGCTTACGACCGTCAGCGCAAGCGCTTCTCCGATTTCGTGCTCACCCGGATCGCCAAGGCCAAGCCGCTCGACGAGCGTGCCGAACCGTACGAGGGCATCGAGGCCGATGAGCAATGGAATCGGCGGGTCGAGCTGCAGCTCGTTCCGCATCCCCGCTTGAAGCATCCCGAAGGGGTGGTCGCCGATTACGGCATGAAGGACGGCAGGCTGACCCTCGACGTCTCTGCCGCGCTGGCCGGGTACGCACTGCTGCGCTGGGCGGTGGATTGCTCCGCAGGCCACAGCCTGGACTGCGCACGGCATCACCTTTGCCTTGCCAATCGTGCAGTGTTGGACGGTGTGGAGAGTGGGGTGCTCGCGCCGGGCTACGTCCAGCCCGCCGCTGGAGGCGAAGCGTGAGCGCAGCCATCTACAACGCCGAAATCTCCGCCGGCTCGCTCATGTTGCCCGAGAGCCGGCGCGTCGCCCGCTTCATGCTCACCCAGCCCGACCGCGCGACCTGGTTTGACACGCTCCGAACCGAGAACATCCTGCAGAAGAAGTCGCCTGCGACCGCACGTCGGCAGGCGCGGCTCATCCGCAACCGCCTCGAAACGCTCGACGAGCAAGCGTGGCAGCTGGTGGCCGAAGGCGACCAGGAACTCGCACTGCAGATCCTCCTCGCCGCTTCGGTCAAGCACAGCCGCCTGCTGGGCGATTTCATGCGCGACGTGGTCGCCGGCCACGTTCGCCGATTTGAAGAGCACCTGGTCCCGTCGGACTGGGATGCCTTCCTCGCCGACTGTATCCAGCGCGACCCGGCCGTCGCCGGCTGGTCCGACACCACCAAGGCCAAGTTGCTGCAGGTCATCCTCCGCATCCTGGCCGAGGCCCGCTACCTCGAATCCACCCGCAGCCTGCGCCTTACGCCGCCGCTGCTGCATCCCGAGGTGCAGCACTACCTCAAGTCTCGCTCCGAGGCCGCCGTCTTGGCCACCATGGAGCTCACGCACTGACCATGACCATGACGCAGACATTTGAGGAACGCCTCAACCAGATCCTGCCGCGCATCACGTCTGAGGACTTCCTGCAGAACCGGGGGCTTGGCAACGAGATTGGTTTCTGGATCTTTGAGTACCCGCCGGAGCAGGAAATGGCTGTACGGAGTTTCCTGTCTGAGGTCGTGGAGCCCGCATTGCGGCGCAGACAGCCGCCGTTGAGATATGTCTGTGTCAACCTTCTCGAACTCGTCGTTGACGTGCTCGAGCACCGAAAGCTGTTCGACAAAGTCATCAAGATGCAGGCGGAGAAGGGGGATGACGCAGTCTTTGCATCGCTCCAGGGGGTACTCAACCAAGAGAAGCTTGCGCAGCGAATCGTCGGTCTCCACAACCCCGATGAGCTCGACATGATGATCTTCACCGGCGTCGGGGCCGCGTACCCGCTTGTTCGTAGCCATACGCTCCTCAATGCGCTCCATCCCTTGATGAAGAACACGCCCCTCCTGATGTTCTTTCCTGGCCGGTACGACGGGTACTCCCTGCGGCTCTTCAACAAGCTGACCGACAAGCACTACTACCGCGCCTTCCGCCTCGTGCCTTGAGCTTTTCGCTTTGACCTTTTCGATTGATCACGGACAACAAGAAATGAAGATCGGCGACCTTTTTACCAAGCCCATCAACCGCCCTATAAACGGGGTGATCAAGGCCGACCAGAAGGACGCCGAGAGCGTCTGGCAGGAGCTCGACGAGTACGTCGTCACCAAGCAGCTCACCGAGTATTTCCGCCGCTTCTTCGACGCCTACCTGGCAGCGGCCGACAACCCGAACGACCCGGTCCTCGCTGCGCGCATGGGCGTCTGGGTGTCCGGCTTCTTCGGTTCGGGCAAGTCGCACTTCATCAAGATCCTGTCCTACCTGCTCGAGAACCTCGACGCCACCAACCCCGCCACCGGCGAGAAGAAACGCGCCGCTGCCTTCTTCGACGAGCACAAGATCAAGGATTCGATGCTGCTCGCCGACATCCAGCGCGCGGTGCGCGGCAGTGCCGATGTGGTGCTCTTCAACATCGACGCTAAGGCCGACAGCAAGGACGAGCGCGACGTCATCCTCCAGGTCTTCCTGCGCGTGTTCAACGAGAAGCTCGGCTTCAGCGCCGATGCCCCGCACATCGCCCACATGGAACGCTACCTGGTGGAGAAGGGCGCGTATGACGCCTTCCGTGCAGCCTTCGCCGAAAGCAACGGCTCCACCTGGGAGGCCGAGCGCGATGCGGTCGACTTCCTGCGCGACGACGTCGTGCATGCGCTCTCGGTCGCGCTCGGGCAAAGCGAGGAATCCGCCGGCCAATGGTTCGACCGCTCGCGCGACGAGTACCGCATCAATATCGAATCCTTCGCCAGGCTGGTGAACGCCTACCTCGAGACCCGGCCCGCCGGCCACCGCATCATCTTCCTGGTCGACGAGGTCGGTCAGTTCATCGGCGACAACACCAAGCTGATGCTCAACCTGCAGACCATCACCGAGCAGCTCGGTACCGCGACGCAGGGTAGGGCGTGGGTCATCGTCACCAGCCAGGAAGACATCGACGCCGCGCTCGGCGAGGCCAACAAGGCCAAGTCGCAGGACTTCTCCAAGATCCAGGGACGCTTCCACACCCGGTTGTCGCTCGCCAGCTCCAACACCGACGAGGTCATCGGCGAGCGCCTGCTCGCCAAGCGCGAGGGCGCGCACGATGCGCTGCGCGACACCTTCGAGAAGTCCGGCGACATCATCAACAACCAGCTCGCCTTCGTCGGCAACTCGGTGAACCTGCGCGGCTACAAGGACGCCGCCGAGTTCGTCAGCGTCTATCCCTACGCCCCCTACCAGTTCACCCTGCTGCAGAAGATCTTCGAGTCCATCCGCAAGGTCGGCGCCACCGGCAAGCACCTGTCGCGCGGCGAGCGCTCGCTGCTCGACGCCTTCCAGTCCGCCACCGTTCGCAACATGGACCGGGACGTCGGCCTGCTCATCCCGCTGTACGACTTCTACCCCTCGATCGAGAGCTTCATCGACACCGTCGCCAAGCGCTCCATCGACGAGGCGCCCAACAACGGCGCGCTCGAAGCCTTCGACGTGTTGCTGCTCAAGGCCCTGTTCCTGATCCGCTACATCGCCGACATCGTCAAACCCAACGTCGACAACCTCGCCACGCTCTGCGTCGATCGCATCGACACCGACAAGCTCGCGCTCAAACGCCAGATCCAGGAGAGCCTCGGCCGGCTCGAGCAGCAGCGCCTGGTCAGCCGCAACGGCGACCTGTGGTTCTTCCTCACCAACGAAGAGCGCGACGTCGCGCGCGAGATCGGCAACGTCGAAGTGTCTTCCGCCGAGAAGGCCCGCCTGCTGTGCGAGCTGCTGTTCGACGACATCCTGCAGGGCAGCACCCGCATCCGCCACCGCGACACCAAGGGCGATTACGACGTCAACCGCCTGCTCGACGGCGCCCCGTACAAGAACGCCAGCCACGAGCTCAGCGTCGAGGTCGTCTCGCCGCTGGGCGACGACTGGGACGCGCTCAACGATGCCCGCGCCGTCCTGCGCAGCAGCGAGGGCAATGGCCGGGCGCTGATCCGCCTCGCAGAGGGCGAGCGCTTCGACATCGAGCTCACCCTCTACCGCCAGATCGAGAAGTACATCGACAGCCCCAAGGCCAGCAACGCCACGCCTTCGCTGCGCAACATCCTCATCAACCGCAAGGACGAAAACCGCGAGCGCCGCGCTCGCCTGCGCGAACAACTCGCCACCATGATGCTGCAGGGCGACTTCTACGCCCTCGGCCAGCGCGTCGAACTCAAGGCGTCCAACCCCGGTAGCCTGCTCGACGAGCTGGGCAACTACCTCATCACCAACACCTATACCAAGCTCGGCTACCTCAAGCACCGCAACGCCGACCCGATCGCTGAGATCAAGGCCGTCCTGCTCGCCGACGACACCGCCCAACGCAAGCTCGCGCTCGGGGGCGAGGAGGGCAACCCGCTCGCGCTCGTCGAACTGCGCGAGTTTCTCCAGCTCAAGGCCAGCAACACCCGGGTGATCCTGGACGAGGTGGTCAACCGCTTCACCGGCATCCCCTGGGGCTGGAAGCCCGACTGGGAGGTTGTCCTGCTGGTCGCGCGCCTCTTCATGGCCGGCGAGATCAAGCTGATGATGGACAGCGCCGACCTCGAACCCAAGGCCGCCATCGAGCCGCTCACCAAGTCGGCGCGCTTCAAGCACGTGTCGATCCTCAAGCGCAAGGTGGCCGACGCCGCCAGCATCAAGCGCGCGCGCGAGCTGCACCGCGACCTCTTTGCCGAGATGCCGCCCGAGGCCGAGGACGGCCTGGTCGCCGCCACCCGCGAGCGCCTGGCCGCGCTGCAGGCCGACCTCAAGGGCTACGCCCACGTCGCCGCCACGCCGCATCACCCCGGCAAGGCCGTCATCGACAGCGCGATCGCCGCCATCGGCAAGCAGCTCGGGGTGGCCGACAGCTACGAATTCATCGACGCCTTCGTCAAGGCCAAGGACGACTGGCTGGACCTGTCCGACGACATCCACGACGTCATCAGCTTCTACAAGACCCAGACCCCCACCTGGCGCCGGCTACTCGAGGCTCTGGAGCGCTTCGAGCCCAACCGCGAAGCCCTCGACAAGGACGTCAAGGCCGCCGTGGCGCTGTCGAACCTCGAAGGCATCCGCGACAACCCGAACCCCTGGGGTGCCGTCAGCCAGATTGAGCCGCTGATCACCACGGTCGACGCGGTTAACGAGGCCCTCGCCCAGAGCAAGCGCGAGCACGCGTTGCTCTCCATCGACGCCAAGATCGCCGAAGTGGAAAAGGCGCTCGACGCCGCACAAGCCTCGGACGGCCTGCGCAACCGCGCGCTGCTCAAGCTGCAGGAGCTCAAGACCAAGGTCGTTGGCCTCACCAGCATCCCGATGATCTTCTACAGCCAGGAGCGGGCAGGCGATGCGCTGGATGCGGCGATGACCATGATCGAGTCCGCCACGCCCAAGGCGGCCCCGATCACGGCCGCCGAAAAGGGCAGCACGACCGCTGCCACCAAGACAAGCGGTCCGGTCGTTGCGCCCAAGCCGACCAAGGCGGTCCGCGCGGCCGATTTCAGCCCCAAGACCTACCTGGAAACCGAAGCGGACATCGACGCCTACCTCGCCAAGCTCAAGGCCGAATTGCTCGCCGTCATCCAAAGCGGCGGGCGTGCTCGGCTGCAATAAGTCGATTCATCGACCATGGCATACTGCATGAAACGTCAACGAGGATTCTGACAATGCCCGCCACCGTTTCTGCCGACCTCTCCCGCCTGGGGCAGGGTGCCCGGCTGCATGCCGGCAAGGTCTTCCGCCGCAAGGATCTGGCCGCCTCTCTGCCCAGTGTCGACCGCGAGCTGGGCAGGGCGCTCAAGGCCGGGCTGGTGCGCCGGGTGGCGCAGGGGCTGTACTACGTGCCTCGGCACACCCCCTTTGGCGAAGCGCCGCCCAGCGAGGAGGAGCTGGTCCGCAGCTTCCTCGACGACGACCATTTCCTGCTCTTCAACCCCAGCGTCTACAACAGCCTCGGCCTGGGCACCACCCAGCTCTATCGGCGCAACGTGGTGTACAACCACAAGCGCCACGGGCTCTTCACGCTCGCCGGCTTCGAGTTCGATTTCCGCGACAAGCCCCGCTTTCCCGCGCGCGATCAGGTCAGCCGCGAATACCTGCTGGTCGACATGCTCAACAACCTCGAACAGCTCGCCGAAGACCCGGAAACGCTGCTCGATGCCGTGCATCGCAAGCTCGACACCTTCGATTCCGCACGCCTGGAGCAGGCGCTGCGTGACTACGGCTCGGCCCGCACGCGCCGCCTGTTTCGCCCATGGATGAGCGAGCACGATGCCCAGGCCTGACGCGGCAACGCCCGCCCCGGGCTTCCTGCACGATCACCCCAACTTCGTGGATCTGCTGCGCCAGCTCGCGCAGCAAACCGGCATCGCCACCTACCTCATCGAGAAGGACTACTGGCTCATGCACGGCCTGTGGGTCCTGCAGCAGCAGGGCTGGCAGTTTCAGCTCAAGGGCGGCACCTCGCTCTCCAAGGGCTTCGGCATCATCCAGCGCTTCTCCGAAGACATCGACCTGCGCATCGAGCCGCCTGCCGAACAGCAGGTGAAGGCCGGCAAGAACCAGGACAAGCCCGCACACATCGAAACGCGCCGGCAGTATTTCGACTGGCTGGCGGCGCAGACCCGCATCCGTGCGCTGGCCGGCTTCGAGTCGGTCGAGCGCGACACCGAATACGACGACCCCAAATACCGGGGCGCCGGCATCCGCCTGCATTACCCGGTGCGCACCGACTACCTCCCCGGCATCAAGGAAGGCATCCTGCTCGAGGTCGGCTTCGACGACACCGCGCCCAACACCCCCTGCCTGATCAGCGCCTGGGCGCTCGACGCCGCGCTGGCCAGCCCGGTGCAGGTGATCGACAACCGGGCCGTGGACGTGCCGTGCTACAGCCCGGCCTACACCTTCGTCGAAAAGCTGCAGACGGTCTCCACCAAGTTCCGCCTGCAGCAGGCGGCTGATCCGGCCGCCCCGTTTCCGAAGAACTTCCTGCGTCACTACTACGACCTGTATTGCCTGCTCGCACACCCCGAGGTGCTGGCCTTCATCGGCACGCCGGACTACGAGGCGCGCAAGCGGCAACGTTTCCGGGGCGGGGACGAACTGAACATCGCCCGCAACCCCGCCTTCACCCTGAGCGACCCCACCGTGCGCGAGCGCTACCAGCGCAAGTACGAGGAAACCGCCGGCCTGTACTACGCCGGCCAGGTGCCGTTCGCCGCCATCCTGGCGCGCATCGCCGAACACATCGACCGTCTCTGAGCCATGAACAAAGCCAAACTCAAAACCTACGCCCCCCAGGCCCGCAAGGACTTCATCGCCGCCGTCACCCAGCGCGCCAACCTGCTTGGCCTCTCTGAATCCGCCGGCAAGTTCGAAGCGCTGCCGGCTGAGCGCCGGGGGGATGTGGTGCTGATCGCCGGGCGTGAATGGCCGGCCCGCGTCGCCCAGCAGCGCGAGCGCCTGGTGCGCCGCATCCAGCGCGACGGGTTTGGCTACACGATGGAGGCGGTGGCCTACACCTGGTTCAACCGCTTTGCTGCGCTGCGCTACATGGAGCTGCACGACTACCTCGGCCACGGCCACCGTGTGCTCTCCAGCGCCACCGCCGGCGGCCTGCCGGACATCCTTGCCCACGCGGCGGATCTCGCCGCCAGCCGCGAACTGCCCGGTCTGGACACCGCCCACATCGCCGAACTCAAGCTCGCCGGCAACAAGGACGGCGAGCTCTACCGCCTCTTGCTGGTCGCCCAGTGCAACGCGCTCTCCACCGCCATGCCCTTCCTCTTCGAGCGTATCGACGACGAAACCGAGCTGCTGCTGCCCGACAACCTGCTGCGTACCGACTCGGTCATCGCCAAGCTGGTCGCCGAGATCCCGGAAGAAGATTGGGCCGAGGTTGAGATCATCGGCTGGCTCTACCAGTTCTACATCAGCGAGAAGAAGGACCAGGTCATCGGCAAGGTGGTCAAGAGCGAGGACATCCCCGCCGCCACCCAGCTCTTCACCCCCAACTGGATCGTGCAATACCTGGTGCAGAACAGCGTCGGCCGCCTGTGGCTGATGGCCAACCCGGCCAGCACGCTCAAGAGCGAATGGCCGTACTACATCGAGCCCGCCGAGCAGACCCCCGAGGTCAACGCCCAGCTCGACGTCCTCATCCAGACTCGCATGGCCGAGGACGGCGGCAGCCTCAACCCCGAATCCATCACCGTGCTCGACCCCGCCTGCGGCTCCGGCCACATTCTGGTCGAAGCGTACGCGCTGCTCAAAGGCATCTACCTCGAACGCGGCTACCGCCTGCGCGACATCCCGCGCCTGATTCTGGAGAAAAACCTCTACGGCCTCGACATCGACGACCGCGCCGCCCAGCTCGCCGGCTTTGCCCTGCTGATGAAGGCCCGCGCCGACGACCGCCGCCTGTTCAACGACCCGCCCCGGCTCAACGTGCTGAGCCTGCAAGAGAGCAAGGGGCTGGACCTGGACGAACTTGCCACCCACCTCGCGCCCTTCGGCGTGCAGCGCGCCACCGTCAAGGCGCTGCTCGACACCTTCGAACACGCGAAGACCTTCGGCTCGCTGATCCAGATTCCGGACGTGCTGAATGCGCAACTGCCGGCGCTGGCGGAGGCCTTGGGGAAGGCGAAAGAGACCGGGGATCTGTATGCGCAGATGGCGGCGCAGGATTTGATGGCTCTGGTGGAGCAGGCAAGAGTGCTGGGGCGGAAATTCGATGCGGTGGTGGCGAATCCGCCGTACATGGGTAGCGGCTTCATGGACCCTGTGCTCAAAGCATTTGTAGAACGTCGCTATCCGATGGAAAAAGGCGATCTGTTCAGCTGCTTCATTCGACAGGGTGAGCAGGTATCCACCCCTACCGGTTTTATCGCGTTTGTAACGATGCAAGGTTGGATGTTTTTGTCTAATTATGAATCATTTCGGCGCGATTTTTTGCAGAGGAATGTTATATCCAGTCTTCTGCATTTGGGTAATGGTGTGATGGGTATTGCCTTTGGAACGTGTTCTGCGGTATTCCAGAGGTCTCCCATTAAAGCGTTTGCTGCTAAGTATATTCAGGTCGATGCTTCACAGCTCTCTGATGAAGGTGAGATTGATTTATCAGAATCAATTGCGACTGTTCGAAGCATAAATCATTTTCAGTCTTCTCCAGGTTTGGCCTTGGCGTATTCACTTGAGCCTCATCAAATGGCTCTGTTTGATCAGAATCCTCCCATCTCTGAAAAGGTTGAAGCTCGCGAAGGCATGACAACTGCCGACAACGGGAGATTCCTTCGTTATTGGTGGGAAATTAATACGGAACAGATCAACCGAAGCGCCCTTTCCGAGGCTGATGCCAAGAACTCCCCTCGGCGATGGTACCCGTACCAGAAGGGTGGGGAAGCTGTCAAATGGTTCGGGAACAACCAGTGGGTAGTGGACTGGCAGGATGACGGGGCTGGAGTGAAGGGAAATGTTGATCCGAATACAAAACGGATTCGATCCCATAACTACAATGGGGTGTACTCGTTCAGAGAAGGTATAACGTGGTCGTCATTTAGTAATGGAGGGCTCGCTTTTCGCTATGTTCCTCCGGGAAGTCTGTTCGATAGCACCGGCTCAATGGCATTTTCGTCCTCTAATTTATTCGGTTATCTGGCTCTTCTCAACACTCCTTCGGTATTTCGCTTTCTAAAAGCATATTCTCCTTCGCCGCGTATCAAGATTGAAAGTCTGCTTGCTATTCCAGATATTCTTCAAAATCATGACATCAATGAGCTCGATGAGCTTTCGCGGGAGTGCGTTCAAATCTCGTCAAAAATTAGCAGATTTGAGGAAGTGTCGCCGACCTTCGCTATCAATAAGGAACAAGATCTTCTTTCTCCAAAGGCCCTGAGTTCTACGTTTAAAGCATGGAGAAGCCGCATCACGGAAAACGAGATTCGGATGGAAGAACTTCTTTCCAAAGGATTCGGATTTTCAGAGCATGGCACCATTGATAATGGCACAGGCGGGAGTGAGTTCAATGCGCGTCATCTGATCTCCTACGCCATCGGCTGCATGATGGGCCGCTACAGCCTCGACGAACCCGGCCTGATCTACGCCCACGCCGGCAACGTCGGCTTCGACTCGACCCGCTACAAGACCTTCCCGGCCGACGCCGACGGCATCGTGCCGATCACCGACGAATTCTGGTTCGAGGACGACGCCGCCAACCGCGTGCGCGAGTTCCTTCGCGCCGTGTGGGGCGCCGACACGCTCGACGAAAACATGGCCTGGCTCGCCGAGAGCCTGGGCACCAAGGCCGGCGAGACGGCGGACGAAACCATCCGCCGCTACTTGGCCGACAAATTCTTCAAGGACCACCTGCAAACTTACAAGAAGCGCCCCATCTACTGGCTGTTCTCCAGCGGCAAACAGGGCGCCTTCCAGGCGCTGGTCTACCTGCACCGCTACCACGAAGGCACGCTCGCCCGCCTGCGCGCCGAATACGTCGTTCCGCTTACCGGCAAAATGCAGACCCGCATCGACATGCTGGAAAAAGACGCCGCTGCCGCCCCCAGCACCGCCGCCCGCAACAAGCTCAACAAGCAGATCGAGAAGCTGCGCAAGAAACACGTCGAACTGCTGGCCTACGACGAAAAGCTCCGCCACTGCGCCGACATGCGCATCAGCCTTGATCTGGATGACGGGGTGAAGGTGAACTACGGCAAGTTCGGGGATCTGCTGGCGGAGGTGAAGGCAGTCACAGGTGGCACGGGAGAGGAGTGAGAACATGAGTTCAGTATCGAAGGTCGCTGGCTCGACAGCCCTTGATGCAGGATGCGTACGATGAGATTGATTCTTTTTTTCGTAGTCCTGATCGGGATGATTTTCTTGTTCGCCACCATCCGTAGCGGCATCAGAGACGGTGCGACGCTGACGCTGAAGGTGATCCTGAGTGGGCTTGGCTTCATTGCGTTGCTCCTCTTGTTGTTCGCGCTAGGTGGGTTATTTGGTTGACGAGAGAGACGACATGAACAGGATTCGCGTACTGGTGTTTGGCGCAACGGGCTCCGGCAAGACCAGCTTGTGCAACGTGCTGACTGGCCGGACACGACCTACCGATAGCGACGCGCGTGGGGTGACGAGCAGATCGCATTCATATGCACCCTTTGAGGCGCAGGGCCAGCGGATCGAACTGATCGATACGGTGGGCCTCCATGAGAGCACCGAGGGCACCGTTCCAGCCGACAAGGCAATCCTCGAACTCGTTGAATTGCTCGAGAAAGCCCGGGACGGCTTCAGCCTCCTGATTCATGTGACTCGCGCGACACGCATCACCAAGGAGCATGAGGACGACTACGCGTTCTTCGTGAAGAAGATGACCCAGGGGCGGATCCCGGTGATCCTTGCCGTCGCCGGGTGTGAAAACGAGCACCCGATGGGTGCATGGGTCGAGCGCAATCGTTCGGCGTTCGCAAGTTACCGCTATCGCGAGCTGATTCCCTGCTGTTTTGCCTCGGGTGGGCCGCTCGAGTCTCACTATGTGCCGTTGCGTGAGCAATCTCGCGAGGCTTTGATCGCTTCCGTCGTCCGCAATGCACTCCTCGAGCCTGAGAAAATTTATGGGGGCGAGACCGGGAGTTCCTTCACCGATGCGCTAGCGCGCATCTGGAACGAGTTCGTGGAGATTGCTGGCCTTCCTGAGAAATACCGCAAGAACGTAAACGAATCAGCCTACGAGTTGATGAAGCGCATGGGGGTACCCAAAACCCTGCGAGATGCTGCCGTTGCTCATATTCCAGACCTGTTGCAGGAACTCGGTAACAAGCTGCCAGTGCCGTTCCTTGGACGTATCTTGAAGTTCGTTGCCGGGAAGGCGCTGGGTGCAGGCAAGTAGGGGTGATGGCGGAGGCCGTGACGAGGCATGGCGAGTGGCGGAAATGAGCATGAAAGCCGATTGTTCTGCCGGCCAGCCCTTGATCCGCCGGGTCCTGCTGCTCATCGCGATCGCGCTGGTGTTTTTCGGAGCGTTTCCGGATGAGGGGAGGGCGTTTTGGGGCTCGACCGGAAAGCTAGCGCCCATCATCGCGAAGATTTCGAAGGCACCCGAGGTGCTGCCGAATGACGAGATCGTTCGGCTTGCGCGCCTTGCCTCCGAAGCGAAAGGTACCGCCTGGGTGGGTGAGGAGTTGGGGCGGCTCAATCTACCCAACGAGGTGCTCGAGGACGCCTTCCTGCGCATCGCAGTGCATCAGGGGCGGATCGCTCGAACCGAGGCTGAGGGCATGTTTTCCCGTCTGACGGGCGTGCCGGGCTTCCGCACGACGTTGCGGAAAGTCGTCGGCAACAGCGAGGTGGGGACGGCAGGCCATTTGTACGAACTGCGCTTGGCGGACGGTGCAGCCGGTCGCGGTATGAAGGTGCTCGGGATCGGCGAGAAATTCGACGATGGCCTGAAGCGGGCGCCGACCGATATCGACGTGCTGCTTGAGCATGGACGAACGACGTTCGCGATCGAAGCGAAGAACTACGCGCCCACCACATTGATGCCGCTCGATCGCTACCGTGCCGACCTCGATTCTCTGGTGGCTTACCGCAAGGTGCATGGAAAGAGGGTGGTGCCGGTTTTCAGCATGAGCAACCGCCCTGAGGATATGCGCTACCTGAAGCTGCTGCAGCACGAGGCGAAGAAGCGGGAAGTGGAGCTGATCTTCGGCAGCGCGGAGGAGAGCGTCGAGCAGATCAAGCTTCTGGGAGAGCTGCGATGAGGGGCGTTGTTCTGTTAGGGATGCTGGTAACACCACAGCTCGGTTTGGCAGGCGATGAGGTCGCGACGTTTGCGGCGTTCTACGAGCCATCAGGCATGGTGAATTGGTTGCTGATCAGCCTGATTGCGATCGCTGCGGGTGCCGCCATCTTCTTCTCTGGAGGCGCGGCTAGCCCTGCTGTTGCAGCCATAGGAACGTGGGTTGGGGGAACGATGGGTTTGTCGGGAGCAGCTGCAACCAAGGCTGGTCTGGCCCTACTGGGTGGGGGCTCGATTGCCTCGGGTGGCTTTGGCATGGTTGGGGGGGCTGCGCTGCTGACCGCTGCGCTGACGTTCTCGACCGAACTGGCTTTCGACTATTCGTTCGGTGCCCTGTACGCGAAGTACGAGTATCACGAGCTGGTTGAACGGAGCAAAGGTCTTACGACCCTGCCATTGCCCAGGACTACGGGGGGACTTGAGAAGCGGATCGAGGCGTTGAACGCACTCGACAATGTGGATAAGAAAAAGCCGCTTGTGGCGCCTGGGGACGTCGAACTGATCCGTAAGGCCATCAGTGAGCTGGAAACTGCTGCCGAGGGTGGTGAGTTCGAGCGGCATGAGCAGGCGAGATTGCACAGCCTGTTGTCGCTGCTGCTGTTCATCGTCAACGACTACCAGTCTGCACATGACCATGCCGAACGTGCGATCGAGACCAGCGAGGGGTTGGGCTTATCGAGCACCTTGCCAACCTTCATCCATGCGACAACTCGGTTGTACGACGAACGACTGCGCTGGCGAGACGCATACGCGGACGGTTTGCGCACCGCGCTTGTCGACGAGCCAAAGAACAAGCTCATCCCCCTGTTGGTGGCGATCTATGTTGATCGACTTTCCTTGCGAATGGACGACGGCTCGGTCGGCCCGGAGGCGCTTGCAGTCATCAGGGCCGTGGTGAATGACCCGTTGCTCGAGAAGCACCGGACTACGAATCTGATCGGGCTGACTGGCCGTTACTTCGTCCGGTTGAAGCTTGCACAACAGAAGATCGGTGCCCTCGCGACGAGCAACAGTGTACTCATCCAGAACGATGCCCGCTCGGCCGACGTGCTGGAGCAGACGCTGTCCGATTACGACGTGTTGCTGGAGGGGGCTGAGTCCGCGCTGACCGATCTGCAGGGGACAAACCCCTCTCGCAAGGATGCCGAGCAGATTCAGGTGTTCACGAAGCTCTTTGCGGACTACAGAGGGGATCGCGTCAGACTTGAAGGCCTTGTGAGTGATTTCCGTGAGCGACAGGTTCAAGCGGGTGTAGCGCCAGGGGGCGTGGTGATGTGGCTCATCCTTGGGCCCGTGCTGCTGTTGGTGCTGTTTGGGCTTGCTGCATGGCGGATCAGGGGAAAGGGCGCTTGAGATGGCGTGTGATGGTTGAATCGCTGAAATGTCGGGGGTCGCCTCGCCATCATTGTTTGCGGCGATCACGCGCCTTAGGGAACGTGTTCCTGCGCTGTGCGAGTGTCGCAAGTTCGACTGCACATCTTGGCCGGAGCAGCGATGGATCACCTGGTCTTTACTGAATTGTCCGTCTCCACGGGCTTGGAGTTTCCGTGAGTCACCAACGCATCATCGACGCCCTCGAGGCGCAGTTCGTAGCCCATCAGCTGCTGTTCTGGGACGACCCGGAAGGCGAGTTCGCTGCCTGGGTCGATGGCCTGAGCCTGGAAGGGGTGCAGGTGCTACGGCTCGACCGCACGCCGTCACTGCAGGTAAAGCTCGACGTCGAGCGCTCGCCGGGCACGCGCTGGCTGTTCTACCGGCCTGCAGCCGAACCCGATCCGGCGAAGGACTGGCTCCTCGATCTACGCCTGCGCGGAAGGGCGTTCCGTGCGGACTCGAACTCCATGCTGCTGGACGATCTGGGCCTGACGAGCCAGGCCCTGCGTCCGCATCTGAAGGCGCGCAGCAAGTTCCTGCGGGCCAAGGATCGCGTGGAAAAGCTGCGCCGGCTGGTGACGCCGAGTGATGACGCCGAGGCGCTGGACCGCAAGATGCTGGCGGTGCTGGTGCGCTCGGAGCAGGCGGATTTCCAGACCATTCTTCTTCGCCTGTTGAGTTCGATGGTGCATGAGGGCGAGGCAGATTTGGCGGCCGAGCCGCGTGCGTGGCAGGACATCGTCGCCAATGAGCTGGACTCGGCCTTCTGGGCGCTTGCACTGCAGACGCTGGGGTATGGCGCGGATGGCGTGGCACCGGCCTTTACCCTGCGGGATCTGCTGTACCGAATCCTGGTGACGGATTTCTGCCGCTCGCTCTCTGGCGCGGCGCCGGAGTCGCTGCGGCATTTTGTGTTGCCGGATCGCACGCTGGCGGCCAACGCGTCGGTGTTTGCAGCGCGGTGGCGGACTGATATGGCCGCCTATGAGAGCTACAACCTGCTGTCGGACGCGGTGGCCGGCGAGATCGGCCTGGATGGGGTGCTGAGCGTGTTGCCCGGCGAGGCCTTGGCAGAGACCATGACCTTTGCGGTCGTCGAGCGACGGATCCTGAAGGACTTGAAGGATCGTGTGCTGGCCGGCGCAGGGGCGAGCGATGAGGCCATGCAGGCGCTGATCGCCCGTCGGCGAGATGGTCACTGGGCGAGCCGGCTGATGGCGCAGAGCTCGAGTGAGAGCCGGGCGCTGGCGGCGTGCTACGACGCGATGGAGGCTGGGGCGGCTTTCTTCGAGCTGAAGGCGCGCTTCGATGCGGGTTTCAGCTTTGCCAACGCCGAGGCGGCGCTGATGGCCTATCAGGCAGAGCTGTTCCGCTTCGACCAGCTGTATCGGCATTTCCATGAGGCGGCGGAGAAGGTCGAGCCGATGGGCTGGGCGGTGCTGCATGAACTGCGCGTTCGAATCGAGGAAACCTACACGGGGTGGTTCCTGCCGCAGTTTGGTACCGCCTGGGCGAGAGTGATCGAGGGCGAGGGCGGCTTGCTGAGTCAATGGACGGCCGCCGGGATGCCGAACCAGCATCGCTTCTTCGACATCCAGGTAGCGCCCCTGCTGGCGGCCGGTGCGAAGCGGGTGTTCGTGGTGATCTCGGATGCCTTCCGTTACGAGGCCGCCGAGGAACTGGTGCAGCAGCTCAACAGCAAGAGCCGGTTCAAGGCGGGGCTGTCTTCGCAGCTGGGTGTGCTGCCGAGCTACACCACGCTGGGGATGGCGGCGCTGCTGCCGCATCACAGTCTGGCCTACAAGGCCAACAGCAATCTCGATGTGCTGGCCGATGGGCAGCCAGTGTCGACGCTGGAGCAGCGCAACGCGCACTTGGCGAAGTATGAGGGCTTGGCGATCAAGGCCGACGAGCTGCTGGCCTTGGGGAAGGACAAGGGTAGGGCGCTGGTGCGCGATCGGCGGGTGATCTACGTGTATCACGACCACATCGATGCCCTGGGCGACAAGCAGGCCACAGAGGGGATGACGTTCCGCGCTGTGGACGAGGCACTGGCTCAGCTTTCGCAGCTGGTGAGCTTCATCATCAACAGCTTGAATGGCTCGACGGTGCTGGTCACTGCAGACCACGGCTTTATCTACCAGGAGGCGCCGCTGCTGGCGGCGGACAAGTCGGCGCTTGAAACACAGCCCGAGGGCACCTTGAAGGCGAAGAAGCGCTACCTGCTCGGGCGCGGCATCGGCACGTCACCCAAGGCATGGTGTGGCAACACTGCGCTGACGGCGGGCACGGATCCGGAGGCCAGCCTGGACTTCTGGGTGCCGAAGGGTGCGAGCCGCTTCCACTTTGCCGGTGGGGCGCGCTTCGTGCACGGCAGTGCGATGCCGCAGGAGATCTTGGTGCCGGTGATCACGGTGCGCGAGAGCGAGTCCGACAAGGAGAAGGCGCGCTACGTGGAGTTCAGCCTGCTCGGCGCGTCGAACAAAGTCGTCACCAACACCCAGCGCTTCGAGTTCATCCAGACCGAGGCTGTCTCCGACAAAGTGCTGCCGCGTACGGTGGTGATCGCGCTAAGCGATGGCGAACGGCCGATCAGTAACGAGCAGACGCTCACCTTCGATAGCGCCTCGCAGCTGCTCGACGAGCGCAAGAAATCGGTGTTCCTGACCGTGCTCGCCGGCACCTACGACAAGACGCGCGATTACTGGCTGACCGCGCGAGATGTCACGACCAAGGTCGAGGTGTTGCGCGTGCCGCTGCGTGTTGATCTCGCCTTCACGAATGACTTCTGAAACACATATGACCGAACCCGTAGATACCGCCCGACTTGATGGGCTGCTCAACACGCACTTCGCCGGCAAGGTGGTCCGCAAGGACCTGACCAAGCTGATCAAGGAGGGGGCAAACGTTCCCGTTTATGTGCTTGAGTACCTGCTCGGGATGTACTGCGCGTCGGACGACGAGGCGACGATCCAGAACGGGATGACGATGGTCAAGCGCATCCTGGCCGAGAACTACGTGCGCCCGGACGAGGCCGAGAAGATCAAGTCGAAGATCCGCGAGAGCGGCAGCTACAAGGTCATCGACAAGGTGACCGTGAAGCTCAACGAGAAGCGCGATGTCTACGCGGCGCTGCTCTCGAACCTTGGGGTGAAGAACGCTGAGGTGTCGGACGCCTTCGTTCGCCAGTTCGAAAAACTGCTCGTGGGCGGCATCTGGTGCATCGTCACCCTGAACTACCTGTTCGAGGAGAACCAGCGCGGCTCACCCTTCACGGTGACCGATCTCAAGCCGATCCAGATGCCCAACATGGACATGGCGGGCCTGTTCGAGGGGCGGCGGGCCTTCACCGAGGACGAATGGATCGACGCGCTGATCCGCTCGACCGGCATGGAGCCGAGCTGCTTCAAGGAGCGGGTGAAGTGGCATCTGCTCGCGCGGATGATTCCGCTGGTCGAGAACAACTACAACTTCTGCGAGCTGGGTCCGCGCGGCACGGGCAAGAGCCACATCTACAAGGAAATCAGCCCTAACAGCATTCTGGTGTCAGGTGGGCAGACGACGGTGGCCAACCTCTTCTACAACATGAGCGCGCGCAAGGTGGGCCTGGTGGGCCTTTGGGATACGGTCGCCTTCGATGAGGTGGCTGGCATCAACTTCAAGGACCACGACGGCGTGCAGATCATGAAGGACTACATGGCGTCCGGCTCCTTCAGCCGGGGCAGGGAGGCGATCAACGCCAATGCCTCGATGGTCTTCGTGGGCAACATCAACCAGACCGTCGAATCCCTGGTGAAGACCAGCCATCTGCTCGCCCCGTTTCCCGAGGCCATGATCGACTCGGCCTTCTTCGACCGGTTCCATGCCTATGTGCCGGGCTGGGAGATCCCGAAGATGCGCCCGGAGTTCTTCACCAACCAGTACGGCCTGATCGTCGACTATCTGGCCGAGTACCTGCGCGAGATGCGCAAGCGCAACTTCGCCGACGCGATCGACAAGTGGTTCAAGCTCGGCAACAACCTCAACCAGCGCGACACCATCGCCGTGCGCCGAACCGTCTCCGGCCTGCTCAAGCTGATCTGCCCGCACGGCGAGTACGACAAGGAGATCGTGCGCCGCTGCCTGGAGTACGCGCTCGAGAGCCGTCGCCGGGTGAAGGAGCAGCTCAAGAAAATCGGTGGCATGGAGTTCTACGACGTCCACTTCAGCTACATCGACCTGGAGGCGGGCGAGGAGCGCTTCGTTACGGTGCCCGAACAATCCGGCGGGGCGCTGATCGCGGAAGGCCGGCTCAACCCGGGTACCCTGCACACCATCAGCCTGGGCGACACCGAGATGCCGGGCGCTTATCGCATCGAGATCCAGACCATCGCCGGCGGCGGCAAGGTCTCGGCCTCGGGCCTTGCGCCGCGCGAGGCGGTCAAGGTCGCCTTCGATTACTTCAAGGCCAACTCGGGCCGGGTGAGCGCATCGATCAAGCCGGGCGAGCACGATTTTCACCTGCACTTGGTGGAGCTGCAGCACACCGGCACGCCGAAGGCGCTGACCCTGGCCGGGTTCATCGCCCTGTGCTCGGGTGCGCTCGCCAAGCCGGTTCAGAGCCAGATGGTGGTGATGGGCGACATGAGCCTCGGCGGAACGGTCGTCCAGGTGCGCAACCTGGCCGAGAGCCTGCAGGTGGCCTTCGATGCCGGCGCAAAGCGGATCCTGCTGCCGATGTCGAGCGTGACGGATATTCCGTCGGTGCCTGGGGAACTGTTCGCGAAGTTCCAGACGAGCTTTTACTCGGATCCGGTGGATGCGGTGTTCAAGGCGTTGGGGGTGGAGTGACTGTGTTCCGTGGCGTCCGTGAAGCATCGCTTTCCTCGAATGACCCGGACCGCAGTAGAGCCAGTGGTCCAGAATCTAGACCATTGCGTCGGAATGTTGTTCATCAACCTGCGAACCTTCATTTGTACGGAGGCTGCTTGAGAAACGACCATATGCTGTCGAGAAGTGTCGTACGCGAAACAATCTGCCGCATAGAGAGAGGTTTTGCACTTGTCGCGATCGGATTGTTGTTGATGGCCGCGCCGGGCATGGATGCATGGGCCCAAAGTCTGCCGCAGCCTTCGCGAACGGTCTTTCGATGTGAGGTGGAGGGCAAGGTGACCTACTCGGACTCCCCGTGCCTAGGAGCGCGGAGGATCCAGATCGAACCCACACGGGGGGTAAGCAAGCTTTCCGGAAGAGAACGGATCGGCAATGACGTTCGAGTCGAGCGGCACCGTGAAATCATGGCGGAGGCGTTGCAGCCGCTGACGGGTATGGACGCAAAGAAGATGCAGCTCTTTGGGCGACGGCTCAAACTTGAACCTACCGAGCGGCAGGAATGCTTCGATTTGGACGGCGACCTCGCAACGCTGGAGCAGCGCGAAAGCACCTCCTCAGGATCACAGCTCCAGTCTGTTCAAGGCTCCCTGCTAAAGCTGAGAATTCGCTATCGCGAGCTTGGATGTTAGACGGGGTGCGGCTTGAGGCATTGGAAGGCAGGTTGTTCGAGGGGCCCTATAGAGCGCTGGCACGTTCTTCACAGAGGGAGCCTTGAGGGCCAAGATGCGGGCCGGAACGCCACTCTGTAAGGGGCGCGGGCCGAAGATTCACGCTTACGCAGCCTGTCAAGCGGGGGCGTGTTTGAGCTTCATCAGTTGGCCCATGGGAATGGTAGCGATGGCATATGCGACTCCGTTCACGTCAGCGAACTCGACGAGAACATGGTCATTGTCTAGTTCCTCGACTACCGTTCCGACCTGACCTTTCACCACCTGCTGCTGAGGAAGATCCTGCAGCGAGGCAACCACATCAAACATTTTCATCGCGTTCCCATGGTAAGGACCCGACGAACGGGTTCAGCCGTTTCGCTCAGTTGCAGGCGGCCGGCTGCCAGCGACGCGACAGCGGTTCCCCAACCCTTCTGAAGGGCTGCCAGCATGTCGGCGTAGTCCACACTTGTTGCGACCTGTCGGCGGCATGAAATCGATCCGTACGACGATCTCGTCGAGGTACTGCTGTGCGCCTTGGCCAACACCTGGCCGCCGACGTCGCGCAGTTCAACGCCCAGGTTGTGGAAACAGCGCCTGGGGAAAGCTCCATTGCAATCGGATATCTCAAGGCGTGGCACCGAACAGCGACGCCGCTGGCTGAGTGCTTAAGCTACTACATTCGCAACGGAGTGAGAAACGCCGAGGCGAGTGAACGTCGCGGACGTGTTCAGCTGCGGTGACCCACCGCATTAACGGTACTCCAAGACGCTACGGATTCTGCAAACGGTATGCTGTGGCGCCGCTCTACTTGCGAAACAGCCGCGTTATCATTTTGAAAGGTGTTCGGAACGGCTCGCACGAACCTTGTCCCCAGCCAATGGGGACAGGGGTGTGGGTGGAGCTGTGGATAAATCGTTCCGAGGCTTGCGGATCCCGGCAGTGCAGCATGTGCCTACAAATGAGGCATCGCCTAACATCGGCGTGCTGACGAGCCGCTCGGCAGTAGAATCCACGCGTGACCACGCGATCGATAGCCTCACACGATGACGGAAACCGAGCTGGAAGAACTGGAGGCCTTGCTTTCGTCCGTCGAGGGGGGGAGCGCATCGCTCCCGGTCGATGGCTTACACGGCTTTCTGTCGGCGCTGGTCATGAGCGGAGGCGACACGCGAGCGGAGCCGCTGCTGCCGTGGATTCTCAGCCCCATGCCAGGTTCGCCACTGGATCTCGACCATGTCCCCCAGGCCCGGCGCGTGGGCGAACTGGTCAGCAAGATGCTGACCAGCATCGATATCGAGCTCGATGACCCCGACTATCTCTTTTCGCCGATGGTGCGGGTTTATCCGCACCGGGGTGAGGAGCGTGCGGATGGCTGCGTGTGGTGTGCGGGGTTCTTGCGCGGTATGGCGCATGCTTGGGACCGGTGGTCGTCCTTGTGCGACCTGCAAGATATGGCGTCCCTGCTGTGGCCGATTCACCAGCTGGCGGCCCTCGCCCAGGAGCCCGCACTCGAGGTTGATCGAACGTTTTGCCGCACCGTTCCGGACAGGCCGCTGAGCCCGGCGCAGTGCGAGGCGCTCACCGAGGCACTCACCCGTACCTTGGAGGAAATTGCCGAGCGGATCACCGAGCATGAGGTCAGACATGCGATGGGGGCGATCGCGCGTGGGGAGGAAGCCTCGGCGTGGCGCGAGGATGGGCCTTGTCCGTGTGGTAGCGGGCGTGGTTTTTCGGTTTGCTGTGGCGGGCAGCGGGTGTTGCACTGAGTGCGCACAGTGGGTGCAGAGGCCGTTTATTGGCTTCGCTCCAGGCTGAGATGGGGGGCCGAAGTCTCCAAGAACCAGGATGCCTCGGTCGCCAAGGCGAAGAAGGCCATCGGCCAGCCGGAGGGGCTCGCCGTGCTGATGGTGTTCTTCTGCGAGTGCGCGACGGGCCGCGACAGCGACGTCGGCCTGCATGTCGCCCGACGCCTCGGCCAAAACCTGGGCTATGGTGTCGGTGACAACATGGACGATCTGCTGGCCAAGCATGGATTCGATGGCGGACCACGATGAACTCCGCGCGCTCCGCGCAGAGAACGGCCGGCTGATCGCGCTGCTCGAATCGCACGGCATCGAATGGCGTGCGCAGCAGCGGCCAGCCTCATCGCCTGTCGAGCCAGCGCGGCTGTCCGCTGAAGAGAAGGTCTCGCTCTTCCGACGGCTTTTCCGCGGTCGCACGGACGCCTACCCGGTCCGATGGGAAAGCAAGACCACGGGCCAATCGGGCTACGCGCCGGCCTGTGCAAACGAGTGGCGTGCCGGAGTGTGCGAAAAGCCGCGCATCAAGTGCGGCGACTGCGCCAATCGCCTGCTGATCCCACTCTCCGATGCCGTGATCTATGACCATCTTGCTGGCGAGCACACGGTCGGGGTCTATCCGCTGCTGGAAGATGACACCTGTTACTTCCTGGCGGTCGATTTTGACGAAGCTGCCTGGCGCGATGACGCGCGCGCCTTTATGCAGTCCTGCGAGGAACTGGGCGTTCCGGCCGTGCTGGAAATTTCAAGATCAGGCAAGGGCGCACACGCGTGGGTGTTCTTCGCCAGTCGCGTTGCCGCCCGTGACGCCCGGCGCCTGGGTACGGCCATCATCAGCCATACCTGTTCGCGTACCCGGCAACTGAAGCTGGAGTCTTACGACCGCCTGTTTCCGAACCAGGACACGATGCCCAAGGGCGGCTTCGGCAACCTGATCGCCTTACCGTTGCAGAAACGGCCTCGCGGGAGTGGCTGCAGCGTATTCGTTGATGCTGACCTGCGGCCATACCCGGATCAGTGGGCGTTCCTGGCGTCCGTCCGGCCGATGGCGCCGCACGACATCGAACCGACCATCCTGCTGGCGACGGGCGGCGTCCACCCGTTGGATGTGACATTCATCGAAGATGAAGAGTTGGCCACACCTTGGAAGCGGCAGAGCACGTCAATCAAGAAGCTGGCCGGGCAGATGCCCAAGTCCCTGACCGTGACGCTGGCCAACCTGATCTATTTTGAGAAGGCCCAACTGCCGCAGGTACTCGCCAATCGTCTGATTCGTCTGGCCGCCTTCCAGAACCCAGAGTTCTACAAGGCTCAGGCCATGCGGATCTCGGTGTGGGGCAAGCCGCGCGTCGTCGGCAATGCGGAGAACTACCCGCAGCACATCGCTTTGCCTCGCGGTTGCCTCGATGCTGCCCTGGATCTACTGCGGGACAACGGTATCGCCTGTGATTTGCGGGATGAGCGCTTCGGCGGCGACCCCATCGATGTCGCCTTTGCCGGCACTTTGCGTTTGGACCAGGAAGCCGCAGTTGCCGGAATGCTGCACCACGACACCGGCGTGCTCTGCGCTCCGACAGCCTTCGGCAAGACGGTCACCGCCGCCGCAATGATCGCGCGGCGGGGCGTGAACACCCTGGTGCTGGTGCATCGCACAGAACTGCTCAAGCAGTGGCAGGAGCGTCTGCAAGCCTTCCTGGGTGTTGGTCAGGGTGTGGTCGGCACCATTGGCGGTGGCAAGGCCAAGCCCACGGGCAAGATAGACATCGCCGTTATGCAATCCTTGTCCCGCCAGGGCGAGGTCAACCCACTGGTCGAAAACTACGGGCAGGTGATTGTGGACGAGTGCCATCATGTCGGCGCAGTGTCATTCGACGCGATCCTGAAACGGTCCAAGGCCAAATACGTGCGGGGACTGACGGCAACGCCCATCCGCCGTGATGGTCAGCAGCCCATCATCTTCATGCAGTGCGGGCCGATCCGATACACGGCGGCGAAGCCAGTCGGTGCACCGCACGATCTCGAAGTGCTGCCGCGTTCGCGCTTCACACGGATCGACCTGCCGACCGATGCAGGCATCCAGGACGTTTTTCGGCATCTCGCCAATGACCGGGCCAGAACTGAAGCTATCGCCGACGAGGTGCGCGATGCCCTCGGGCAGGGGCGCAAGGTGCTGGTCCTGACCGAACGTACTGAACACCTTGATGCGATCAAGGCAACCCTTGATGGATTGGAGCCCGCGCCTTTCGTTCTGCACGGTCGAATGTCCAGAAAGCAGCGAGCGGCGCTGGTTGCTGACCTGGATGCACTGCCGCCCGACGCGCCGCGCGTCCTTCTTTCGACGGGGAAGCTGGTTGGCGAGGGCTTCGATCACCCGCCGCTCGACACGTTGGTGCTGGCCATGCCTGTGTCCTGGAAGGGCACTCTGCAGCAGTACGCCGGACGCCTGCACCGGGAGCACGCTAGCAAGACCGACGTACGGATCATCGATTTCGTGGATGCGGGTCATCCGGCGTTACTGCGGATGTGGGACAAGCGGCAGCGCGGTTACCGTGCGATGGGGTACAAGGTCGGCCCCGATGGCCCTGCGGAATGACGACGAATTCTCCAGAGGCCGTCTGGGTTTTCGCCACAACCCGCACCGTCCCACGAGCCCGATCTGCTGCTATGCATCACATTGAGGTCGGTTTCGCGGGGGCAACCGTACCCCACCAGTCAAAGCCATTGCGGCGGATGGCTCATGCCGACGAAGTCGGCTCATCCTTCCACTCCACCGTGTGCTCGCCGTGTGGGTGATCCCAGAACTCTTCTTCTGTGGCCAACCGCATCGGCACCTGACGTCCCTCGCACCAATCTTCAACAGAGGACAGCGGCGCAGCCTCGAGCATCTGTGGCCGTTTCGGTAGGGCGCCGTGCCCGAGCAGGCGTGAGATCACGATTTCGCGCACGTACTGCGAGAGCGTGATGTCGACGTGGGCCGCCAGCGCTTCCAGGTCGTTACGTAATCTGGACGGAACCCAGACCTTGATGGGCGCGACGTTCTTGCCGAACTCGGGCACCCAGTAGGTATCGACCCGAACCTTGCCGGGAGGAGGCGTGGGAGCGGACCTGCTGAACATCACTGGGGGCGGGTCCCTGAAAATCTCCGGGACGGCGGCGCTCATGACGTGGGCGGCATACACGCCATAGGAGTGTTGGGTGAGGAAACGGCGCAACATCTCGCTTCTCGACTCGCCGCCCAATTCTCCCATCTCCGTGAGCGCGAAGCTCACTGGCTCTGGCAGCCAGAACTTGAGCGCGACGTCGTGAGTGGCGAGGTCGCTGAAGTCGCCCATGTCGGCAACCAGGTCCTCGAACCGCATCGGCTTGCGACGAGCCGCCCCTGCACCCTGGGGGTCTGAGTTCTTGGATGCGCGTGCTTTTTTGAGAAACGGCCACATGCCCAGCGCCTAAAAAGTAGGGGAATTTTCGTCCCGATTTTACGACAGGGGTAAGGTTCGCATCGAAACATGATTGATGTGGTTGATGGCCTCGACTGCTTCGACTACGTCCCCACGCCTGGAGGGTGATCGCATGGATGACTTGACCGAGGAGAAGGCAGCCTACCTCTTCGCCAGGGCCTGGAACCGCCTGAATCCGGAGGGCTTCCTGGCCTTGCTGGCGCCTGATGCACGCTACGCATCACAGTGGGTTTTTGAGGAGCTGATCGGTGCTCCTGCGATTGCCGCGTATCTGCGCGGCAAGATGGCGACCCTTTGGGATAAGGCCCGGGAGGATCCCGGCGCAGCGGTCCGCGTCGAGATGGGGAGGACGGCTGAAGGACGCCGTGGGCGCCCTTGCGCCTTCATGACCCAAGGCCACTTCGAGGAGGTGCAGGCAGCAGTGGTTTTCGAGGTCGAGGGTGGCCGGATCATTCGCTACGACCTCTGCATCCCGCAGCTGCTCGGGGCCGTGCGGACAGGCGTGTATCCACTTTGAGGAGACGGACGCGGATGACGAATCAGCCGCCAATGAGCGGAACGGCCGTCGAGATCTCGCAAGGCGACGCTGTCGAAATTGCCGCACGAAAGGTCGGGGTGCGCCCAGAGGATCTGTCCGTGATTTGCCAGGACGATGAAGCTGCGCCGTTCAAGATTTACAACGCGCCAACCGAGCCGTGCTGGTGGATCGTCGCCCCGCATGCCGCCGGTCAGGGTGTGCTGACGTTGCGCAGCAGTCGCTTTGTGCTGGTCGGGCGTTGGACAGGGGTGGTGCACTACGATGGCTCGGCCAACGATGAGGGCTGACGCTCGGTTTGTACCGACGGGCCCGGCGTTTGATCCGCAGCGTCTGGAAGGAGCACTGTGATGACCAAGGTTTCACCTTTCCCGTTGCTGTCTCGCATCGCCCACCAAGCGGGTGTCGTCGAGGCCGCACCGGCGCTCGACGAGATCAAGGCGGTGCTCGCTTCTGTGGGCATCAACCAACGCGGCTGGCGTCTTCTGCTCAGCTTCGGGGATGCGCTCCTCGCCCCCCTCATGCCGCGTGCTCATGGATCGGTATCTCCGTCGATGCCGTCCTTCCGGACGATTTGTGCGCTGCTGTGCTTGATCCAGCAATGTGAGATGGACGTGCTGCCCCCACCCGAGCTGACCCGGGCGTGGATGCGAATGCGGTTCCCGAGCGCGAAGCAGGATCTGGGCGATGTACCGGTCGGGCTGTTTCGTGCCTCATGGCTTGAGGCTGTGCGCCGCCAGTACGAGGGGTACGCGTTCCATCTTCTCTTGGCCGAGGAATTGCCCGCGGTCGTGCGGTGGTTCTTCAGTCAGGAGCCGCCGCTCTCGGGACAACAGCTGAAAAATCCGTGGCGATGGTTCCACGCACAAGCGGAGAACTGGTCGCTTCGCTGCGAGCAGCACTTCTCGTTCGACGTTTGGAAGCCGATTTTGCCGACCCCGGTGTCTGCTGGGTCGCTGCGCATCATCGAGTTGTTGTCCCCGGCGGCCGTCGAAGACGAAGCGCGCTGCATGCGCCACTGCGTCGACATGTTTATCCCCGATTGCGAGTGCGGAGACTATCGGGTGTTCTCGGTCCAGGTCATTCCTACCGGGGAGCGGGTGGCCACCATCGGGATGATCAACGATGACCGCGTCTGGATCATCGATGACATCCGAGGTCAGGACAACGAGGACGTCGACGAGATGGTGTGGGCCTTGGCCGTGCGTGTCCGCCTGGACTGCAACTCGGTGGAAACGCTGCAACAAAGGTTCCGGTTTTGATGGGCCTTCTCGCTGCCCGTCGATGCGTCACGAAGTGCGCAGGGCAGAAAGTAGGGGAATTTTCGGACCGGATCGACGACGAGGGTATCGTCGGAATCGAACGAACAGAACAGGGAGCGCGAACATGGCCCACAACATTGGCGAGATGTTCTACTACGGCGAGCGGCCGTGGCATCGGCTCGGCGAGCGGCTCGAGCAGCCTGCAACGCTGGAGGAGGCGCTGAAGCACGGCGGGCTCGACTGGGAAGTCGAGCTACTGCCGCTGGCGGTCGCCGACGAGCCTGAATCGAAAGCGCCGCAGCGCTGCGCGGTCGTGCGCAAGGATCGCAAGCCGGGTCAGGCCGGCCGGGTGATCGGCGTAGTGCATCCGGGCTTCGGCCCACTCCAGAACCGGGCGGGCGCGGAAATGTTCGACGCGCTCCTCGGTCAAGGGCGGCCCATCTACCATACGGGCGGCTACCTGAAGAACGGAGAAGTGGTCTGGCTGCTGGCCAGGCTCCCCGGGGACATCCAGGTGCAGGAGAAGGATGTCATCGAGACCTATCTGCTCTTCAGCAACAGCCATGACGGTTCGAGCGCGATCGATATCCGCCTCACCACGGTACGCGTGGTCTGCCAGAACACCTTGTCGCTGGCACTGGACAACACCTCGGTGGGCAAAGTCTTCCGGCGTGCGCACGACGGTCGTTACCGGGTGCTGAAGGAGGAGGCGCGCGCGTTCTTCGAGTTCAGCGTGAAGCGAAGCGAGGAAGCGCAGGCGCTCTTTGGCCGCCTCGCGAATGCTGAGTGTGATGACAGGGCGTTCGAGGACTTCCTGGCACAATTGCTGCCGGACCCCAAGCGCCCTGTCACGGCCGGCCAGAACCTGCAGGTGCAGCGTGCCTGGGAGACCCGGCTGGCCAACGTGCGGGCGACCCGCGCCCAGGTGATGGGCGTGCGCCGCGAGGGCATTCCCGCCCAGTGCGTCCCCCCCGAGGGCAAGACCTGGTGGGGCGCACTCAACACGCTCACCGGGTGGGTCGATCACGTTCAGAAAACCAACGCCGACCGATACGCCCACATCCTGTTCGGTGAGGGTGACCGCATCAAGACGACCGCGCTCCACCGGATCCAGGCGATCGTGCGCTGAGTGAGGAAATCATGACCACCCACGACTCGGACCCGGACATCCCCGCATTCCTGCGCCTGCCGCCCGGTGAGCGGCCGCAGCGCATGCGCTGCCTGACGCCGATGGTTTCGCTCGGTGCGCTCGCTGCGGCGCGCGAACGCTATGAGGCGCGGTTCGGCACGGCGCCCGACGAGCGCTACCTGCAGCGCCACGGCATCTGGCACCGGGTCGGGCTCCTCGACCTGGCCTGCGAGCGCGGGGTCGCGCTGGAAGGGCTGCCCGAGGCGCAGCTGGCGGACGCGAATCGATGAGGCTGGCGCAGTTGATCCTGCAACGGGTGATGCGCATGCGTCTGAGAGCGGCCGATACGCCGCTCTCGCCCGAGCGCGCATGGGTCTCGAACGGAACTCAGAGGGGGTGATGGAGACGAGGTGCATCCTTGTTGTGGGCACCTCGAATAACCCGAGGTTTTCAGTAAATCCTGCCGTGCAACGATGATCACGACGGAATTCCGCTCGACTTCCTCGGCACCACGCTGCCTCACCCGGCGGCGCTGCCCCGTTTTTGCTCCGAATCGCCTCGGGCAGCGGCGATTCGGCCCATTTCGGGCGTCAGAAGGCCACGATTCCGGCCTTCTGGAAATACGTCAGCCGCTTCAGGTTGTAGCAGGCTGCCATCATCGTCATCGCGAAGCTCGCCCGCGCCTGGCCGATGGTTCGGATCAACTTGCCGCCCATTTGCGTGATGACCGCGAACGGGTGTTCCACCCGTGTTGCCGGCTCCCTGATTCCGCACAAATCTGGCGTCGTTAAACGGCGTCGTCGAGTGGGCGCCGGCGGCGCCGTAAACGGCACGAGGGCCGCGCGCGTCGGCCCTCGTTGTGCTGGGGGGCGGGGCTCGATCAGAACGACGGATCGTCGAACGGCAGCTCGGCCTGCGTGAGGCGGTCCTGGCGGTAGTGCTCGAACAGGGCGAGCTCGTAGTGCGCCCAGATGCGCTCGCGCAGATCGTCGAGCAGTTCGATCACGGCCCGGGCCTGCTCGGGCGTCCAGTCGGCGTCGATGAGCAGGTCCAGGCCGCGCAGCAGCCCGGACGGCGGGTGGTCGGTCTTCATGCGGGACTCCGTGCGGATTTGCGTTTGCGGGCGTTGGTGGCGGCGCGCTCCTGGGCTTCCTTGTGGCGCCAGGACAGGCCCTTGAGGGCGATGATCTCGGCGTGATGGACCAGGCGGTCGATGAGCGCGACCACGCAGGCGGCGTTGGGGAGCACCTCGGACCATTCGGCAAAGGACTTGTTGGTGGTGATGAGGGTGCTCTTTTTCTCGTGGCGACGGCTGATGAGCTCGAAGAGCAGATCGGCGTGGCGGTTCGAGTAGGAGAGGTAGCCGACCTCGTCGATCACCAGGAGCGTGGGGCTGGCGTAGTGGCGCAGGCGGCGGCGCAGCGCGGAGTCGGAGTCGAGCGCGGCGAGCTCGCCCAGGAGCTGGCCGGCGGTGGTGAAGAGCACGGTGTGCCCGCGCAGCACCGCCTGGTGGGCGATGTTCTGCGCGATGGTGGTCTTCCCGAGCCCGGAGGGGCCGACCAGCAAGGCGTTGGTGGCGGTCTCGAGGAAGCCGAGCGTCATCAGCTCTGCGATGGCGGCCTGGTCGCACTGCTCGGGCCAGCGCCAGTCGAAGTCGGCCAGCGGCTTGAAGCGGCCGATGTGCGCGCAGCGCAGCCGGCGCTCGAGTGAGCGTCGGGCGCGCTCGGTCTCCTCCCACTCGATGAGCGGGGCGATCCACGGGGCCTGGGCGCACTCGGCCCAGTGGCTCACCACCCCGTGCAGTTGCAGCGCACGGGCGCGTGCGAGCAGCGGTTCAGGCGTCGTCATGGTCGTCCTCCAGCAGGCGGTCGTAGCCGGCCAAGGGGTGGGCGCGCACGGTGACGTCGCGCGTCTTCAGATGCGCGGGCAGCGGCACACCCAGCGGCGGGGGCG
Organism: Thauera aminoaromatica; assembly: GCF_000021765.1. NCBI lineage: Bacteria > Pseudomonadati > Pseudomonadota > Betaproteobacteria > Rhodocyclales > Zoogloeaceae > Thauera > Thauera aminoaromatica. Next base: position 358,381 of record NC_011662.2, read on the forward strand.
CCTCGCGCCGGCGCTCGAGCGCCAGGCGCACCGCGTTGGGATGCGGCACGCCGCGCGCGAGCGCCTCGTCGACGGCAACGGCCAGTTCGCCCGCGCCGTAGCGGTCGAGCAGGTCGGTGAGCGCGCGCGTGGTGCGCCCGAGCGGCTCGCCGCGCTCGGCGGCCTGGGCGAGCAGCGCCTGGCAGGTGGGCACGGCCGCCGTCAGGCGGTCGGTGGCGCGGTGGGCGCGGGCCGCGTGCTTGTGCGCGACGAGCGCCTCGAGGTGCGCGGCACACTCGATCTGCTGGCGGCGGTCGTAGCTGCGCGCGTGGGTGGCGATGACGTCCTCGCCGTCGAGGATGCGCACCCGCAGCGGGTCGGCGCACACGGTGAGGGGGCGCTGCACATGGGTGTGGGGGATCGAGTAGTCGTTCAGATCGAAGCGCACGTACGGAGTCTTGCCCGCCGATACCGCGCGCAGCTCATCGGTCGGGAACGGCGCCTCGGGCAGCGCGAGCAAGCGCTCGCGCTCGGCCGCGAAGGCCTCGGTCACCGTCATCGAGGCGTCCTCGGGGCAGCGCCGCGCGCCGGCGGCGCCCTCGCACCAGGCCTGGGCCTGCGCGTTCAGATCATCCAGGTCGGCGAAGGGGCGTCCGGCGAAGAAGGCCTCGCGCACGTAGCGGATCGCGCGCTCGACGCGTCCCTTCTCGTTGCCACGCGCCACCGCCACTGGGCGCGGCTCGAAGCGGTAATGGCCAGCGAGCGCGAGCAAGGTGGGATGGAAGCGGATCGCGTTGCCACAGCGCTCGAGCACCGCGCTCTTCAGATTGTCGTAGAGGGCGATGCGCGGCACCGCCCCCCAGTGCGCGAAGGCGCCCACGTGACCGCGCAGGAAGTTCTCCATGCGCGCATCGAGGAAGAAGCGCAGATAGATCTGGCGCGACCACGACAGCACCATGACGAAGGCCATCAGCGGACGGCGTGCGCGCCCGATCGTCAGGTGCCCGAAGTGCCCCCAGTCGACCTGGGCCTGCTCGCCGGGCAGGGTGCGTAGCCGCAGGTAGGCCTCGGCGCTCGGGCGCGGGCGGTGGCGGGCGATGAGGTGGCGGAAGTGATCGGGGCGCCCGGGGTAACCGCGTGCGCGCACCATGTCGTAGAGCCGCGCGGCCGTAAGGCGCGGAAACTGCGCGAGCGTCTCGTGGAGGAAGGGTAGATAGGGGTCGATCGCCGAGGCGCGCTGCACGGGGCCGTGCCGGGGCAGGCCGGCCTGGGCGAGCACGCGCGCGACGGTGTCGCGGTGCAGCCCGAGCTGCACGGCGATGGTGCCGATGCGCCAGCGCTCGGCGTGGTAGTAGCGCAGGATCTGCGCTTCGTGTTCAGGGGACAGGGCCATGGCGGGGCGGACTCCGTTCGGATCGCGGACAGGGGCGCCGAACCGGGGAGTGCAGGAAGTCCTGACGCACGAACGGGGACAGTGCGCGGTGGCACAGGTGGCACTGCCCGCTCGCGGACGGTACGGACTCGGGCACGGTCGGCGCGGTCCTTACTTCAACAGGCGGGGCCGGCGGCGGGGAACCCTGATGCGTCACTTCCTGGCGTCGCGCGCGGTAGCGGCGCTGGCGTTGCGCGTGCGCCAGGCGCCCCGCAAAGCTCGCCTGGTAGCGCGTGCCGGCTGCCCGCAGCGCGGCCGCGCGGGCACGCTGGGCGCAGCCGGCGGCGCAATAGCGCTGCCCCCGATCACTGTGGCTGCAGATCAGCACTGCCGCGCGGCACGCGGCACAGAGATAGCGTCGTCCGGTCGACTCCATGGGGCCTTGGGCCCGTGGGAGACTCGACGCCAGCGCCCACTTCGTGAAAGACTACGGGCGCAACGACCGCGCAGCCTTGCGCGGGTGTGGGGCGCGACACTGGGGATGACTTGGCGGTTTGAGCCGGTGTCGCGCCTGCGTTGCCACAGGCCGAGCCCGATTGTGCGCGCATCGGCCACTCGGGTGCCAAACGCCCTCCCTCCCGATTGCACGAACACCCCGCCCGCCATCGGCGCGCCGGGGTCAGGGGCGTTTCCAGTCGCCCTACGGGCGCCTTCCAACGCCCCTGACCCCATCAAGCAAACAGCCGCTATCCGCTCACCAGATCAAGGTCATGCTGTGCCGTGCCGGCGGTGGACGCCGGATTTGTGCGGGAATCGACCGCCGTTAACAACCCGCGCTCGCGTCCGCGCGATGCGCGTGTTCCGCCGCTGCTGGCATTCGGACAGCGGCTTGTTGCGTTGTCCTTTGCGCTGGATTTGATTCCGAAAGCCGTTCGCCTTCAACCAGGCCGCCCGCTCCTCGGACGGATAGCCGCGATCGGCATAGACGTCGCGGCTCGTGTTGCTCGTGTCGAAGACGTTGTCGAAGTGCTGGCTGTCGTGCGTGCTGGCCGTGTCGGTCTCGAGCGTGCGGATGAATTTGTACTTCTTGTCGACGTTGATCGACAGCTTGTAGCCGAAGTGGCTCTTGCCGTGTTTCTTCGTCCAGGTGGCGTCGGTGTCCTTCTGCCGGCGCTTGGCCGGCTTCCAGTCGGCAGGCATCGCGCCTTGGTCGATCAGCGCCTTCTCCCCTCGGCTGTTGTGCTGCTTGGGGGCAGGCACCAAGGTGGCGTCGATGATCTGCCCGCCACGCGCGATGAAGCCCCGTTTGAGCAGCTGCGCCGAGACGCCCTCGAAGAGCGCCTTCGCGCCAAGCTCACCGATCCGGTTCTCGAAGGTCCACACCGTGGTGCGGTCCGGAATATTGGCTGCGTTCGCGAGCCCGCAGAAGCGTTTGTAGCTCATGCGGTCGAGCAGCTGGTACTCCATCTGCTCGTCCGACAGGTTGTACAGGCGCTTGAGCACCAGGATCCGAACCATCGTCTCCGTCGGGTAAGGCGGACGGCCGCCTTGCGCGCTGACCGTGCGCGGTGCGACCCGATCGACCTCGGCGGCCAGCGCCGCAAAGTCGATGTGCAACTCGATGTCGGCCAGCGGGTCGCCCAGCGAGTCGAGCTTCTTGCGGTGGTGTTCGTCAGCGAACAGGTCAGTCTTGATAGCGCTACGCGGTTTCATCGGTGCAGGCTGCGGGGTTCAGGACGTCGTAATTTTACCAAGGGCGGGCGAGGCGGAGGTTTTTCGAGGCGCCCACCAGTCGGTGCGACTTCAGGAAGTCTTGCCAGTCGTGGCTGCTGAACTGGCTACCCTGATCTGAATGCACCAGCACCTCCTCAGTCGGTTTGCGCCGCCACACCGCCATCAGCAAGGCGTTCAACGCCAGTTCCTTGGTCATCCGCTCACCCAGTGGCGCGAGGCCCGCGCCACGACAGGACGCCCCGCGTGCTTCGCACGCCGGGGCACGCCCCAGCTTTCAGGGAGCGCAGCCATGAGCGACCGCCGCGACGACGATTTCCGCGTGCGCCCCAGCGCCCCGAAGAACCGGGGCAAGGGCCAGGGGCAGAGCTTCGTTTCCAAGGTACTCAAGCAGGCGGGCAAGGCCAGCAGCGGCAAGTCCACGGTGCGCCTCCCAGCATCGGCGCGTGGCACCGGCCAGCGCCCCGGCTCGCGCCTGGGGCGCGGCCACACGGCGGCGCGCTTCGCCAGGGCGAAGCTGACGCCCATGTCGCGGCGCGTGACCATCAAGACGCTGCTGGTGAATCACCAGCGGGCCAGCCCGCAGTCGCTCGCCAAGCACCTGCGCTACATCGAGCGCGATGGCGTGGGGCGCGACGGCGAGCCGGGCCAAGCCTACGGGCCGCAGACCGATACCGCCGACCTCGACGCCTTCAAGGAACGCTGCGCCGACGACCGGCACCATTTCCGCTTCATCCTCTCGCCCGAGGATGGCGCGGAGCTGGAAGACCTGCGCACCTACACGCGGCACCTCATGGGCCGCATGGAGGCCGACCTGGGCACGGGCCTGGATTGGGTGGCCGTCAACCACTGGAACACCGACAACCCGCACACGCACATCGTCGTGCGCGGGCGCGACGACATCGGCAAAGACCTCATCATCGCGGGCGACTACATCGCCGACGGTTTCCGCCACCGCGCCGCAGAGCTGGCGACCGAATGGCTGGGGCCGCGCACCGAACTGGAGATCCAGCAGACCTTGCAGCGCGAGGTGGAGCAAGAGCGGTGGACGAGCCTGGATCGCACCTTGAAGCGCGAAGCCGGCGACGATGGCCTGTTGCATGTCGAACGGCTCAACGAACCCCACTTGCAGCGCCAGCGCCTGCTGCTGATCGGCCGCCTGCAACGCTTGCAGCGCCTGGGCCTGGCCGACGAGACGCAGCCCGGCACCTGGGCCGTCCATGCCGATGCGGAAAAGACCCTGCGTGCCCTGGGCGAGCGCGGCGACATCATCCGCACCATGCAGCGGGCCATGCGCGGCGAGCCGCGCGAGCTGGCGGTGTTCGAGCCGGGCGACGACGGGCAAACCATCCTCGGGCGCGTGGCCGCGAAGGGACTGGCCGACGAGCTGCGCGACCGGGGCTATCTGGTCATCGACGGCGTGGATGGCAAGGCGCACTACGTCGCGCTCAACGCCCACGACGAACTGGCGAACTATCCGACCGGCGCCGTGGTGGAGGTCAAGGGATCGGCCGACGTGCGCGCAGCCGACAGGAACATCGCCGCGCTGGCGAGCGATGGCCTGTACCGCACCGATCACCACTTGGCGATCGAGCAAGGCCGAGCCAAAGCCGGACGCGATCCGCAGGAGGTTGTCGCCGCCCACGTCCGCCGGCTGGAAGCCCTGCGCCGGGCCGGCATTGTGGAGCGCGTGGCGGAAGGGCTATGGAAGGTGCCGGACGACCTGGCCGAGCGTGGCCGCCAGTACGACGCGCAGCGCCTGGGCGGCGTGGCTGTGGAACTGAAATCGCACTTGCCCATCGAGCGGCAGGCCCGCGTGATCGGTTCCACCTGGCTCGACCAGCAGTTGATCGGTGGCGGCTCGGGCCTGGGCGACCTGGGCTTTGGCGGCGAGGCCAAGCAGGCCATGCAGCAGCGCGCCGACTTCCTGACCGAACAAGGGCTGGCCGAGCGGCGCGGGCAGCGCGTGATCCTCGCCCGGAACCTGCTGGGCACGTTGCGCAATCGGGAACTGGCGCAGGCCGCCAAGGACATTGCCGCCGAATCCGGCTTGGAGCACCGTCCGGTGGCCGACGGCCAGCGCGTGGCCGGTATCTACCGGCGCAGCATCATGCTCGCCAGCGGGCGCTACGCGATGCTCGATGACGGCATGGGGTTCAGCTTGGTGCCGTGGAAGCCAGTGATCGAACAGCGGCTGGGCCAGCAGCTCGCGGCCACAGTGCGCGGTGGCGGGGTGTCTTGGGAGATTGGGCGCGCACGCGGGCCTGCTATCAGTTGAGGCGGTAAACAAAACGCAGCTAGCAACACGATACGGAGGGCTTGCACACCTTCCGATCAAGAAAACATCGAGCGAGCACGGAGGTCATCCGCTCGTTCCGCACTTGACCAAATTATTCGATAAAATATAGTTCGATCGTACGAACTCTATTAGAATCTGACATAACCAAGACCTTCGAGACACTCATGAATCGCTTGACTACCTATGCGCTCGACCTCCATAGACCCGTGCCGTCGGTCCGGGAGACTGGCACTTTGAGCACGGGCAGGAGCGTGCAGGCGTGCACGGTGGCCGTGCTGTCCATGTGTGTACTTCTGCTCGCTGCCTGCACTGATGGCTCAATCTCGTCTAGATCCGTGGCCACGCCGGTGGCTGCAGAAGTCGCTGTGGTACGGCAGGCACGATTACCTGTTACCAACGATGTGACTGGCAGCGTCGTCTCTGACGGACGCATCGACGTAGCTTCGCGCGTGACCGGATTCATTCGCCAGCTCGATGTTCGCGAGGGCCAGGCGGTCAGGCGCGGCGACCTGCTGTTGCGCATCGACGCCTCTGACATCGACGCGGCTATCGCGCAGGCACGCGCCGGCGTGCAGGCCGCCCAGGAGGCTTGGCGGGATGCGCAGTACGACGTGAACCAGAATGCGCAACTGGTGCCGGCTGGCGCGATCTCGGCCGACGCGCTGCGCAAGTCCAGGGTGCGGGAGGAAACCACCCGCGCGACGCTGGAGCAAGCGCAATCGGCGCTGGCGGCGGCACAAGCGCAGCGCAACTACGTGGCCATCACCAGTCCGGTGGATGGCGTGGTCGTCTCGGTGGCCCGGCGCAGCGGTGAGATGGCCACTCCCGGCGCGCCGCTGATGACGGTGGAGTCGCGTGAGGTCTTGCTGTTCAAGGCGTTCGTACCTGAGCGCAGCCTGGCGGCAATCAAGTCCGGTGACTTGATTCCCGTGCGCATCGACGCGCTGGGCGATGAGCGCTTCAAGGGACGGGTCCGGGGCGTGGTGCCATCGGGCGATGGCGTGACCCGCCGCTACGAGGTGGACATCGTGCTGCCGCGGGACGCGCGCCTGCTGCCGGGAATGTTCGGCCGTCTCGAAATCCTGCTGGACGAGAAGCGGGCCGTCACGGTGCCGCGTACGGCCCTCGTGCGGCGCGGCGGTTTGGACGGCGTGTTCGTGCTGCAGGAAGGTGTGGCGCGTTTTCGCTGGCTGCGCACAGGCCAGCGCCTGGGCGATGTGGTGGAGGTGACCGCGGGCCTGTCGGACGGAGAAACCATCCTCGCCAGCGTCGCCGACACCGTCCATGACGGCATGCCGATCCAGGCCGTCGGGGGCGCGCGATGACGTCGCGGCGCCTGAACTTCGCGGGTTTTCTCGCGAAGCACTTCATCACCTCCAAGCTCACGCTGGTCTTCATCATCGCCGTGGCGTTGATGGGTGTCGTGGCGGTGCTGCAGACCCCGCGCGAGGAGAACCCGCAGATCATCGTGCCCGCCGCCGCCGTTATGGTCGGCTTGCCGGGCGCCTCTGCCAGTGAGGTCGAATCGCTGGTGGTCACGCCCCTCGAAGGCATCCTGAGCGAACTGCCCGGCGTCGATCACATCGAGAGCACTTCCCGCAACTCACAGGGAATCGTTCAGGTGCAATTCAAGGTCGGCGAATCCAAGGAGCAGTCACTGGTCAAGCTCTATGACCGCGTGATGGCCAGCCGCGCCTGGCTGCCTGCCGATGCCACGACGCCATTGGTGCAAAGCGTCGACGCGGACGACGTGCCGATCGTCACCTTCACGCTGGCTTCGTCGAAATACGATGACTACGCGCTCAACCGCATGGCCGAACGCATGGCCGAGCGCCTGCGCAGTACCGAGAACGTCTCGGTGGTGTCGCTGCGCGGCGGGCAGCACCGCGAAATCACCATCGAACTGGACCCCGATCGCCTACAGGCTTACGGCGTGACCCTGGGCCAAGCCCGAGCGGCCTTCCCAATCAGCAACCTGACGTTGCCACTGCCGCCCACCGTACGTGACGGCCAGGTACAAGCCATCAAGCTGGATGCGGCCTACACCTCGGCCGAGGATGTGCGTAACCAGCTCATCGCCGTGCGCGACAAGCGGCCGGTTTACGTGCGCGACGTGGCCACCGTTACCGACGGCCCGCCGTCGGAGCCAACCACGGCCAGCCGCCTCTCCTTCGGTCTCGGTGATCCACGCTTTGGCACGGCCGATGCCACAGACCTGCCCGCCGTCACCATCGCCGTGGCCAAAAAGAAGGGCACCAATGCCGTGGTGGTCGCCAATGCAGTGATCGACCGCATGCAGCGCATGCAGGCCACCTTCGTGCCCCAGGACATCCAGGTCGTGGTGACGCGCAACGACGGCCAGAAGGCCGACGACGCGGTCAACCTGCTGCTGGAACACCTGACGATCGCCCTGGTCACCGTGGGCCTGGTGCTGATCCTCTTCCTGGGCTGGCGCGAGGCGTTGATCGTGATGATCACGGTGCCGTTGATCATGGGTATCACGCTGACGGCCAACCTGCTGGGCGGCGTCACTATCAACCGCGTCACGCTTTTCGCCCTGATCCTGGCGCTAGGACTGCTGGTGGATGCCGCCATCGTGGTCATCGAGAACATCCACCGCCACTACGCCAGCCGCAAACCGAAGGCAGACAAGGAAGCGGAAACCGTGCTGGCGACCAACGAGATCGGCAACGCCACCAACCTGGCCACCTTCGCGGTGATGCTGGTTTTCATTACCTTGCTGCTGGCCTTGACCGGCATGCCGCGCCAGTATTTTTTCCCGGTGGCGGTCACCGTGCCAGTTGCCATGGCCGCCTCCATCGTGGTGGCCTACATCGTCGTACCGTGGGCATCCAATCGCTGGCTTCATCGCCACGACATCCGGCAGGAAGAATCAGCGCACGGGCAACAGTCCCATGGCCATGATACACCGGGGCGGATCGAGCGCCTCTACCTGCGCCTGTTCAGCCCCTTACAGCAATACAGAAACGTGCGCATCGGCTTCGCTCTGGCGGTGCTGCTGCTGATGACGGTCTCGCTGATGCAAGGCGCCTGGCAGTTCGTCCGTCCGGCGGGCGTGGGCGGGGCCGTGTCCGCGCTGGGCGTGCCGATCGGCTTTCTGCCCAAGGACGACCAGAACACCTTCAACGTGGTGGTTTCGATGCCGGAAACCACGCCGGTGGAAGACACCGATCGCCTGGTGCGCCAGGTCACCGCAGTGCTGGCGCAGGAATCGCAGGTGCTCAACTACCAGACTTGGGTCGGCCAGGCAGGTGTGGCCGACTTCAACGGCCTGTTCAAGGGCACGGCCGCGCGTGCCGGCAGCCACATCGCGGAAATCCGCGTCAACCTCATCGACAAGCGTCACCGCAAGGAAAGCTCCATCGACATCGTGCGCGAATTGCGTCCCAAAGTGGAGACCATTCGCGCTGCCTGGCCCGGTGCCGAGGTGGCGCTGGTCGAGCAGCCGCCGGGTCCGCCGCTGCGCTCGACTGTTTTGGCGGAAATCTATGGCCCGGACGCCGAGGGTCTGCGCGCACTGTCGGCCCAGGTACGCGGGGCCTTCGCACAGACCTACGACATCGTCGATATCACCGATACCGAGCCGGAAGACGTGCCGGAGCACCGCATCGTGCCGGACAAGGACAAGGCCGCGCTCTCCGGCGTCTCGACTGCGCAGATTGCCGAGGCGCTGGCGCTGGTCTACGGCGGCACCACCCTCGGCCGCGCCCACCTGCCGGACGAGAAACTGCCGGTATCAGTCAGGGCCTTCGTGCCGCGCCGCTTCGAGGTCGATCCCGCCCGGCTCGACCGGGTATTCGTGGACAACGCTGCCGGCCAGCCCGTGCCGCTGGCGGAGTTGGTCAAAGTGGCCCCCGCATCGGTCGATCGCCCCATCCTGCACCGCGACAACGAGAAGGTCACCTTCGTCGGTGCGGAACTGTCGGACTCGGTGCCGCTGTACGCCGTGCTCGACCTGCAACGGCGCCTGCATGGCATCACCGCGCCGGACGGACGTCCGCTGCGCACCGGCAACCTGCGCTTCAAGGAGGACGTACCCGACACCATCGACGGCTACCAGTTACTGTGGGGCGGCGAGATGCGCATGACGATGGACGTATACCGGGATCTCACGATCTCGCTCAGCGGCGCGCTGCTCATCATTTATTTCGCGCTGGTCGCTTATTACCGCTCGTTCATCATTCCGCTGGTGGCCATGTCAGCCGTGCCGCTGGGCATCATCGGCATTTTTCCGGGGCACTGGCTGGTCGGCGTGGATTTCTCCGCGACATCCATGGTCGGCATCATCGCCCTGGCGGGCGTGGTGATCCGCAACTCGCTGCTGATCATCGACTTCATCCAGGACAACATCAGGCACGGCATGCCGCTGGAGGATGCCGTACGCGAGGCCGGCGCGGTGCGTCTGCGGCCGATCCTGCTGACGATGCTGGCGATCATCTTCGGCTCGGCCATCATGGTGACCGACCCAGTCTTCGGGGGGCTGGCCATTTCGCTGATCTTCGGCACGCTGGTCTCGACTGCGCTGACTGTGTTCGTCGTGCCGCTGCTCTATGAGTTGCATGCAAAACGTCATGCGGCCCCTACGTCCCCAGGAGCAGATCATGCATGAGAAGGACCACGGCACATCATCGGCTAGCCATCGCCAAGCCCGCGCAGGCCATGAAACCGGCCCGTCGGTTCACCATCGGCTCGTCGGCACGCTGGCCGTGGCAGTGCTGGCGATGCTGAGCGGTTGCGCCTCGCTGGCACCCGCGCTCGATCCCATCGCACTCCCCGTCGCATCGAACTGGCGGACGCAGCCTGACGCGCCAAGTGGTGCGGCCGCGACTGAATTGGCCTGGCGCGAGTACTTCACCGACCCGGCCTTGCAGGCGCTGATCGAGACCGCGCTGGAAAACAACCGCGATCTGCGCGTGGCGGTGCTGCGCACCGAGGAAGCGCGTGCCGCCTTTCGCATCCAGCGTGCGCAGCAGGCGCCAATGGTCGGCGTGGGGGCGCAGCAAATCCGCGCCGGCCTGCCCGATGGGCTACAGCCGCTGGCGGGCCGCTCGGTCCTGGAGGTCAACGTAGCCTCCGTGGGCATCAGCAGTTGGGAGCTGGACCTGTGGGGCCGCGTACGCAGCATGAAGACCGCCGCATTGGAGCAATGGCTGGCCACCGAGCAGGGCCAGCGCGCCGTGGAATTGGCGCTGGTCGCCCAGGTCGCTGATGCCTACCTGGGCCTGCGCGAACTCGACGAGCGCATTTCGCTGGCAAGGCGCACGGTTGAAAACCAGCAAGAGCTGGCGCAAATCTTCCAGAAGCGCTTGGAGCTGGGCCATGGCTCGCGGCTGGAACTGACCCAAGTGCGCACCCTGCTCAGCCAGGGCAAAGCCCTGCAGGTGCAACTGGAGCTTGCGCGCGAACAGCAGCGCAATGCCCTGGCGCTACTGCTCGGCAGCGAACCCCAATTGCCGCCGTCATCAGCCCCGATGGATGAAGCCCTGGTCATGCCCGAACTGAGGCCCGGGCTGCCATCGGACCTCTTGGTCAACCGCCCGGACATCCTGGCCGCCGAGCATGCGCTGCGGGCACGCCAAGCCAACATCGGTGCGGCGCGCGCCGCATTCTTCCCGCGCATCGCACTGACCGGTGGTGCCGGCTCGGTCAGCACCAGCCTGAGCGACCTGTTTTCGTCGGGCACCCGGGCGTGGTTGTTCCAGCCGACGATCGAACTACCGATCTTCGATGCCGGCATGCGACAGGCCAATCTCGACGTTAGCGTCGTGCGGCGTGACATCGCCATTGCCGAATACGAAGGCGCGATCCAAGCAGCGTTTCGCGACGTTTCCGACGCCCTGGCCGCAAGGCAGAAGCTCACCGAGCAGCTTATCGTGGCACGCCAGGCCCACGCCGAGCAGAGTGAGCGTTTGAAACTGGCGCGAACGCTGTTCGATGCCGGCTCGGCGGCGCACCTGGAGGTGCTGGACGCCGAGCGCGACCTGCTTGCCGTCGAGCAGCAACTGGTGCAGGTACGCAGGGCGGCATTGTCAAGCCAAATCGGGCTGTACGCAGCGCTGGGCGGTGGCATCAACCAGCCCCCGAAAAGATGAGGAGGCGCAATGCTCTGGCAGGCACTGACCGCGATGCGTGATCTACGGCGTTTGCACGAAATCGCCTCGATCCTGATCCGCTACGGGTTTGGCGACATGGTGCGCCGGATGGGGCTGTCCAACGCCTTGGAGCGGGCGGGGACGGCACTGCACTGGAACGAAGCGACAGACTTCGCCCACATGACGCCCCCTGAACGAGTGCGGCGGGCGCTGGAGGAGATGGGGCCGACTTTCGTCAAACTCGGCCAGGTGCTCGCTACCCGGGTCGATCTACTCGAACCCGAGTGGACCGCCGAATTCGGGAAATTACAGGACAGCGCGCCGCCCGCTCCCTGGGCAGCCGTACATCAGCAGCTCACCGAAGACCTCGGCGCGCCGCCCGAGGAAATCTTCGCGGCCTTCGATCCCGAGCCCTTGGCGGCCGCTTCCATTGCGCAGGTGCATCGGGCGCGTCTCGACGATGGCAGCGAAGTCGTGGTCAAGGTGCGCAGGCCCGGCATTCGGCCCATTCTGGAAGCCGATCTGCGCTGGCTTGCGCGCTTGGCCGAACTCGCTGAGACGGAGAGCGCGGAATGGCGCGTCCTGCATCCGCGCGAGATGGTGCGCCAGTTCGGCCAGTCGCTGCGCAATGAACTCGATTTCGCCGGCGAATGCCGCAATGCCGAACGCATCGCCGAGAACTTCACCGGCTATACCGATCAGGACTCTCCTCCTGTCGTCCCGGGCGAGGAGAAGCCGGACGCGGATGGCGCACATCCCATCATCGTCATTCCCCGCGTGTATTGGCAGTGGACCGGCGAGCGGGTCTGCGTACAGGAATTCATTGGTGGTATTTCCGGGCGCAGGCTTCAGGCCGTAGATCAGGCTGGCCTGGACCGCAAGATGCTCGCACGGCGTGGCGCCAATGCCGTACTGAAGATGATCGTCGAGGACGGGGTGTTTCACGCTGACCCCCATCCGGGCAACGTGTTCTATTTGCCGGGCAATCGAATCGCCTTCATCGACTTTGGCATGGTTGGCAGGCTGGAGGAGGAACGCCGCGACCAGTTGATCCGCCTGCTGCTGGGGCTGGTGAGGAACGACGCCCGCAGCGTCGTCGACGTCATGCTCGAATGGACGAGCGACGGTGTGGCAAATGAGCAGGATCTGTTGTCGGAAGTCCAGTCTTTCATAGATCGCTACCACGGCGTGCCACTGAAGCAACTGCGGTTGAGCGTAATGTTGTCCGACCTCGTGGCGATCCCGCGCCAGCATCACCTCGCCCTGCCCAACGATCTGTCCCTGCTGGTCAAAGCCTTCGTCACACTGGAAGGCTTGGGCCGTGAACTCGATCCCGGTTTCGACATGGCCAACCAGGCACTGCCGCTGCTGGAGCGTGCCATGCACGCGCGCTACTCCCCGGCAGCGCTGCTCAGACGGGGGCGGCGGGCGGCCGGTGACATCTTCTCGTTGTTGGCTGGCTTGCCCCAGGACATCTCCCGGTTGCTGCGAGCCGCCCGCCGCGGTCGCCTGGAAGTACACATCGACGTCACCCATCTGAGACGGGTCGGCGATCAGCTCGACAATGCCGCCAACCGTCTGGTGATCGGGATCGTCGTCGCCGCGCTCATCGTCGGTTCGTCCATCGTCATGACCGTGTCGGGAGGGCCGACGCTCCTGGGGTTGCCGGTCTTTGGCTTTCTCGGATTCCTTGGCGCGACAGTCGGCAGCCTATGGCTTCTGCTTTCCATTCTGCGCAGCGGGAGAGGACGATGAGCACCACCGGGAAGGTCGTCATCTTCTATTCTTCCATCGGATACGGACACATCAGTGCCGCGCAATCCATTCAGGACGAGATACGGCGGCAATCTCCGGCGACCCGGGTGCTGATGCAGGACATCCGCACGTTCATGCATCCGGTGTGGCGACGGGTTGACGAGCGCCTGTACTGGTTCGTCGCCAACCATCTGCCGGAGTGCTTCGAGAGTCTGTTCCGTACGATGCAGGCGCGCGGCAGCCGTGTGGCCTCGCTGTCGATGCTGCCCAACGATTATCCAGAAGAAAGCGTATCGGCCTACTTGACCGCGCAGCGGCCTGATGCCGTTCTCGCCAGCCATTACGGGGCGGCCCAAGTGCTGGGAACCTTGCGGGAAAAAGGACTGCTGTCCGACACGAGAATCGGTTGGCTGCATACGGATTTCTTCGAGGGCTATTTCCCGCGCATCTCCAAGCGGATCGACCGTACCTTTCTTGCCCACCCGGAACTGAAAACGCGCTGGCTGGCCGCAGGCGTTCCGGCCGATAAAATCGTTACCAGCGGCATGCCGGTGCGGATTCCCGCGGCATCCGCCGACGCCCGCCGTGCCACGCTCCAGGGCCTTGGGCTGTCGTTGGAGGTGCCGACACTGCTGCTGACCGGCGGCAAGGAAGGAGCGGGCGACTATCTGGGGGTCGTCGAAAGCATCGTTCGCCGCCGCCCGGGCCGCCTGCAGATCATCGCAGTGTGCGGCACGAATACGCGGCAATACGAGGCGCTTGCCGATCTGCGCGAAAGGCTGCCGGACACGGTGACGTTGAAGCCGCTGGGGCTGCTGCCGCGCAGCGAGATGGCGTCGTGCATGGCAGCCACCGACATCCTGGTCACCAAGGCCGGCGGGATGACGCCCGCAGAGGCTTTTGCCCTCGGGGTGCCGACCGTGCTGCTCGACGTGATCAGCGGGCATGAACGCGAAAACGCCGCGCTGTTCCTGCGCCAGGGCCTGGCCCGGTTCGCGGCCAGCGCCGACGATGCGGGCAGATCCGTGATGGAACTGCTGGGCGACCCTGCCGAGCGCGAGGCCATGCTGCGAGCCCAGCAGGAGTTCCGGCAGGGCATCGACATCGCGAGCATCGTGCGGTTTGCGCTGGACGATGGCTTCCGGCCAGGCCGCCCGCTGCCCGGCTATGGCGTCGAGAACGGCGCGCCCGTCCAGGGCATCGATCAGGCGCTGGCGCAACTGGATTCCGAAGCACCGGCAGAGGTCGAGCTGCTGTTGTCCTACGCCACGTCCAAAACGCCGCAACGGGTCGTTCTCGAAAACCCGTTCGGGCATCTTGCCGTGCGCATCGGCGACACCGTCTACAGCGCGAACTACATCGCGGACCCGTCCGTCGACCCGAACTTCCTGCAGCACGTGAGCCTGGCGGACTACCTGTACGGCATCCATCGTCCGTCCCGTTCGCAAGTTCACACCAACACCTACGGCATGGCCTATGGCCGTGAGACGCTCGGGCTGCGGGTCCAGGGCATTCCCGCCGAGCGCCGTGCGGCGATGGTGGCCGAGGCCCACCGCATCGAAAACGGATTCCGGGACGCAAGCCTGCGCTGGAGCAGGAGCGATCTCAATTGCGCCGACGTGGTTGCGCGAATTCTCGCCGCCGGTGGCTACGACGACCGCTCCTTGTACGACCGGGCGGGTCTGCCGAGCATGCCGCTGGATTTGTTCGAGCGGATGCGGGCGCACTTCGAGGCCGATACTTCCTTGCGGGAAGAACTGGTGGCCTACCGATTGCTGCCTGGAACGCAGGCAAGCTACCGCTTCTCCCGTTTTCCGCTGTCGGTCGGGCAGCCATTGCGCTCGATGGCGCGCGTCCTGAGCGATGCACCGCGGGATGCGCTTGAGCAGGCAGCGACCCGGCAGGTCACCGGTTACTTCGGCGACCGGCGGCTCTACGTGGAGAACCTGCGGGCATGCTGGCCAGCTTCGGAATCTGCGCACTCCTCCTTGACCAGCCGTCCTCATTTGGCGCTGGCGCAGGCCATCCGCGCCGATTTGCGGCGTCTGCTCGCGGTATACGTGAAACTGCCGCTCAAGCGGATCGAACGCCTGGGCAGCTTCCCCGCCGCACAGGAGTTCCACCGTCTCGCCGACCGCGGGCTCCAGCTCGCCCGACTCGCCACCGAGCACGTCGAAGATGACTTGCATCCCCGCACCGATCGCCTGCGCGCGCTGTTCACCCGGCTCGTGGAGGACTACGGGCGGATTAACCCGCAGCGTTTGGAGTCGCGCCACGTGCGGTCATACCTTGCGCGGCTTCGGGCGTTCGAGTCGACGCTGGGACGTGAACTCGTACCTACCGGTACTGCGTGGGCGCTCCTGCCCGCCTGGTGGCACAGGATAGCGGCGCTCGCTCGCACCAGTGCGCGGTCGCACCCTCGCAGCGGGGGGACGAGTGGGTTCAGCGGCATGCGGGTTGATCCGGGCGAAGTCGAGCTTAACGGCGATGCGAAAGAGCACGGTGCGCATCCTCTCGAAGCTGATCCGGCCGCGCGTTTGACGCTTGGTGACCTGGAAAAACCCATTCAGGGCTTCCAGGAGGCTGTCAGCCTGGTAGGTCTGGGTCCAGGCGGCGAAGCCCTCAAAGGAGCTTCGGATCAGCCAGGCGACGTCCCTCATCGGCTTGAGACCCCTATGACCGTTGCCACTGACCATGAGGCACCCGATTTTTCGCAATTCCATTACCATTGAAAAGATCGTTCGTATGAACTATATTTTCATCGGAACAGTCGGAGGATGTATGCCAAATCATGCCGAAACAACCAGCGGCCACGAGGCCCGCAGTGCCAAGACCCGATCGCAGTTGATCGAAGCGACGATTGACGTTGTCGCTGCCGTTGGCTACGAGGGGGCAACCACACGTGCCTTGTCCCAAGCGGCTAAAACCACGCTGTCGGCCATTCCCTACCATTTCGGCAGCAAGAAGGAACTCTATCTGGCCGCAGCGGACATGATCGCCGAATATGCGGCCATTCGCTTCGCGGAAGCCGCAGCCTTGCTTGACGATACGTCGGACGTCGGGCTTTCCGCTCGCTTCGAACTCGCACTGATCCAACTGCTCCACACCATGCTGGAGGAAGCCGAGCCGCATGCCTGGACGGCATTCGTGGCCCGCTGCGCTTACGACAACGACGACGCCTTCGCCCTGATTTACGGACGCGCAATCGCTCCGCTGCAGGAGCGTCTAGTGCATGCCGCCAGCCAGTTTAGCGGCAGATCTTCCGATGACGAGGCACTGCGGCTGCGCGTCATCGCAATTCTGACGGCAATTTTCAGTTTCAGGTTTCTGCGCGGCGTGATGCTCCGTGGCATGGACTGGCAAAGCATTCAGAACGAAGCCGTCAGGCAGATCACGGACATGGTCCGCGATCTCTGCCGAAGCGGCTTTCTTGCTGTTCGGCCGGCTGATGACAGCGCGAACCGAAAAACAGGCCCCACTTGACTCCATCAATCCCTCTCAACTGAAAGGAAATGCACTATGACTCTCCAATCCTACGTACACCAGACCATCGCATGGGCGAAGCAGCGTCTCGATGAGACCGATGCCATTCTCTCCGAGGTCGAGAAATCGGCCGCCAGTATCAAGGAGGATGCCCGCAAGCAAGCCGATACAGCTCGCGCACGCCTCGCGGCATCCCGCGCGAAGCTGCAGCAGTACTACGATGATCTGCGCGCCCAGGCGGATACCGCGAAGCAGGAAGCGGGCGAGATTCAGGACAAGCTCGAAGCCGAATGGGTCGAGGTCGAGTCCGCCCTCCAGCAATTTGTCGCCACGACCGGCGACCAAGTGAAAACCGTGCGCAGCATCGTCGTCGTCCGTGCGCGCGCACAGCGGCAAGCGTGGCAAAACTCCCTGAAGGAGTTGCGTGACCAAGCGGCCGATGCCGTCGAGAAGGCCCGCGGCGAACTCGATGCCGCGTTCGATCACCTTTCCACTGAGGCCGAGAAGTTCCAGGCGCGCATCGGCGAGGTCAAGGACGCCGGCGATGAATCCTGGCGTGCCGTCAAGCAGGGGTTCACCAATGCCAAGGCAGCTCACGACGTCACGGTCCAGAAGATCAAGGATGCCTTTTCCAAGGTTCTCTGAACCTAGGCGCCGCATTGCTTTTGTTTTGGCTCATCAGGAGAAATCACCATGAAACTTCGCTTTTCCACGGTCGCCTTGGCGCTGCTTACTCAGGCAGCGCTGCTGTCGGCCCCTCCCGCACTGGCACAAAATGCAGAAGCACAGGCCGCTTCAGCCGCCACGCAGAAGGAGCCCTCAAAGGTTCATCAAGCACTGGCGTGGTCGCAGGATCGGCTGGCCCAGCTTGATGCCAACATTACTGCCCTGGAAAAAGACGCCAGCAGGCTCCGGGACGAGGCGCGTACCAAGGCCGATGCGGCGTTGGCGGACCTGCGCAAGCAGCGGGATGCCTATCGCCGCCGGGCTCAAGATGCCGCAGTCAACGCAAAGGACTGGAGCGATGCCCAGATCGCCGAAGCACGTCAGGCACTCGACAACGATTGGGCCACCTTCCAGGCCGCCCGAGACAAGTATCTTGAAGAAAGCAAGGCCAGCATCGCTACACAGCGTGCCGTACTGGAGGCGGAACTGAATGCGCAGCAGAAAGCGCTTGCTGGATTGCGTGCCGACGCGGCCAAGCTCGCGGCAGATCAGCGCGCAGCCATTGAAGGGCGTATTGCTGCACTGAATGCAGACGTGGAGGAGACCAAGGCCCGGGTCTCAAAAGCCTCGGCCGAGGTATGGGAGACCACGAAAAAGAGCTATGGGGAAGCCCAGCGGCTTTTCTCTGAGACCTATGCGTCTATCCGCCAGTCCATCGACGAGGCTAAAAAGTAATCTCCCTAATGCCGGAGACGCAGACATGTCCTGCGCATTCTCGTCTCTGGCGCATGTGCAGATGCATGGGAAGGTGACAGCCGGAAAATTCTATTGAAGAGGAAAGGCGATGAATCTGGCAAATGAAATCAAAGCCCTTGGCGTACAGATCGCCGAGCAAGCTCGCCAACGGCCGAAGCCGGATGATGAAGCCCCGCCGCCCATCGAAGAAGCGACCGGCGTCGGCGAAGCACGTTCTCAATTGCACGATGCTGACGCTTTCTTGAAAGCTGTAAACGAAACCCTTGATGAGTTTGCGGACGATCTGAATAGGCACCCGCGCTTGACGGCGCTGGCCGCGCTTAGCATCGGCCTGGCTGCGGGCATCGTCATCGGTTACCAGGCTCGATAACCGATTTGTGCTTTCCTTGAAAGGTCTCCTATGTCGACTCTCAACTCTGCAAAACTTTATGGCCGCATCGCATTTCTGCGCCGCCAAGTCCTGCTTCGACAACTCATGCGGCGCAGCGTCACCGCCGCTCTGGCTGTCGCGGCGTTCATCGTTACCTCCGGGCTGGCGACTTATGCACTGTTCCTGGCCATCAAAGCTCCTCTCGGCGATCTCGGGGCAACACTGGCAATCGCTACCCTTTACTTGGTGGCGGCGCTCACTTTGCTGGGTTACACCTTGCATGAGCCACATTCCCCTGAACTGGAGGCACTTGCCGAGATGGAGGCCGCCGCGCTTGAAATAGTCACGGCCGATACGCAAGGCATCGTGCAACTGGCCACCGCAGCCGGCCACCGCATCGAGAATCTTGGCAGCAGCTTGACTCTTGGCGTTGGCATTCTGGGCGCACTTCGCAAGCTCCTGGCTTCTCGAAAGCCTTAAAGAATGGGGCGCAACCGACCGGCTGTGCCGGTGAGTGCTCACAAGAAGAATGCACCGCGAGACGTCGATCTGTGCCAACGCGGAACTCAGTTATCACGGCAAGGATTTGCCAGCCACCCAGTGAGGAAGGGGACGCATGGAACTTCGTCACTTGCGCTGCTTTCTGGCCGTGGCCGAAGAACTCCACTTCGCCCGAGCTGCTGAGCGGCTGCATATCGAACAGTCTCCGCTATCGCGAGCGATCAAGGAGTTAGAAGAGGAGCTGGGCGTGACGCTGTTCGCCCGCACCACACGCAGCACACGACTGACCCTCGCGGGCAAACTATTCTTGGAACATGTCCGGCGTGTCTTCGCCGCCTTGCAGCAGGCGCGCGACAGTGTAAAGGCGGCCGCTAATGGATTTCATGGCCAATTGCGCATTGCCTTGTCGGACGGCATCACACCATCTAGGTTGCCTGCTCTGCTGGCGCTGTGCCGGCAGGAAGAGCCCGAGGTCGAAATCCGGCTGTTCGAGGTTCCGCTATCGCAGCAGATAAAGGGGCTGCATGACGACCTGTACGACGTGGGCTTCGCCCGATCCGATGAGGTCGGTGATGGACTCATTGCCGAACCGGTATGGAGCGACCCGCTTATGGTGGCTGTTCCGGCACGCCATCCTCTACTGGCGCACAAGCGCATTCCGCTGGAAGAGTTGCTGCGTTATCCGTTGGTGCTGTGCGATCCAACGGTATGCGAAGGCGATGCGCGACAAGTTGAGCGCGTGCTGCGGCGGGTGGATATGGAGCCGCTGATTGCCGAGCGGGTCGCTTCCTCCGATCTGATGATGGCGCTGGTATCTGCAGGTTTTGCGCTGGGGCTGACAGGTGCCGCGCATATCGCGACAAGTCGGGAGCCGGGTGTCGTAGCGCGACCCCTGGCAGGACGCTCGCCGGTACTCACGACCTACCTACTGCGTCTTGATGGTGTCCCCTCGGAGACGTTGGCTCATTTCATTGAACGGGTCCAAGCCATCGAATCACCCGAAGCCAACCGGCCCATATCGGGCCGTCCATCCTGACTCTTTAGAGAAGCCCGAGCCATGAAGAAAGCCATTCCGTTCTTGCTGGCCGTGGTATTGACCGGCTGCGGCCAGTCCGAAGTGCCGCAAAAGGCAGACCTGCCAACTGTGGAGGCATTGGCATCCAACCCCGAGCGCCTGAAAGAGCTGCGCCAGCAATGCAAGCTGGAACGGCTCTATGCCCTTTCCAGTGGAAATTGACTCAACAACAAACATGACGGTAGCGCCCGTATTCGCGGGGGATCGCCGGCACCATGGGGTTCTTCGGTAGATGCTCGAGCTTGGACATGCGCAGGTAGGCGACGGCGATGAAATTGTCGAGGTTGCGGAAGCCTCGGGCGGCGGTCTTCGTCTGCTGAAGCTGCCCGTTCATCGCCTCGACGTAGGCGTTGCTGCGCCCGTCGAGCATGCCGCGGAGCACGCCGCCCAGATGCGCCTTGACCGTGGCGCCGAGCCGCTTGAAGGGTTCCAGGCGAGAGCGTCGGGCCCAACTGATCCACTTCATCAAGGCCCCGCGGGCGACCTCTTCGCAGTTGCTCGCCGCCGCCTCGCGGTAGACGAGCCGCAGGCCCTGCTTCATCCGCCACGCCCGCGCACTCTTGAGGCCCGAGCGCTGCAGCCAGTTCATCGCGTCGCACTGTGCCGGCGTCCATTGCGGCGGGTTCTTGCGCATCGCCCACAACAGCTGGCGCAGCGTCTTCTTGTTTCCCGTACCGGCCGCCGCGCGGACCGCGGCTGCGGCGCTGCGCATCTCCTCGCGGCGAACCTCGTCCATCGCCGTATTGGCCAGGGCCACGACGTGGAAACGGTCGTAGCTGACCTGCGCCGTGGGCAGCGCCTGGGCAATCCCCTTGGCGTAGGCCGCGCTCATGTCGATGCAGGCGTGCTCGATCCGCTCCGGCTCGCCACCGTGCGCGCGCAGGTCCTGGGCAAAGGCCTGCAGGGTCGCGTGGTCTCGCCCGG
The DNA here is from genome assembly GCF_000021765.1 of Thauera aminoaromatica. NCBI lineage: Bacteria > Pseudomonadati > Pseudomonadota > Betaproteobacteria > Rhodocyclales > Zoogloeaceae > Thauera > Thauera aminoaromatica. The sequence goes on from NC_011662.2 coordinate 379,405, forward strand.
GCGTGGCGAACAGCAGGCGCTTGGCCTCCAGGTCATGCACCACGGTGATGTACGCGTGCCCGCGCTTGACGCTGGTCTCGTCGATGCCGACGTAGCGCACGCCCGACATGTCATCCCGAGCGCGTGCACCGTGAACGTAATGGCGGATCCGCCCCCACAGCCGCTTGGGCGCGACGCGCATCTGGGCGGCGGCCTGGCGCACGGGCAACTCGCTGCACAGGGACAGGCCCAGCGCCTCGAACAGCAGCGTGAAACCGCTGCCCTCGCGAGCCCACGGCACCGGCAGCTGCGTGGTCTTGCCGCAGCCCGAGCACTGCACGCGCGGGATGTCGGCATGGAGCCACGCCTCGAACTGAAAGAAGTCCAGGTGACGCCAGCTGCGCCGCACTCGATCGTGGACCGGCTGATGCGCCGCCCCACAGGCCGGACAGGGCACGCGCTTGCCGGCGTGCTCGACTTCGAAGTCGATCCGCCGCTTCGCGGTGTCGAGGTCCACCTTGGCGACGTACCAGGGCGGCTGCAGGCCGAGCGCGGTGGTGAAGAGGGCTTCGATCGGAGAGCTCATGGTCTGTGCGGGTGCGGGTGCGGGTGCGGGTGCGGGTGCGGTCAAGATCGGGGCGTTGTACCACCGATCACACGGTTTGTTGTTGAGTCAATTTCCACTGGAAAGGGCATAGAGCCGCTGGAACGCGCTCGATTGGGCGACGAGCTATGCAACCGAGTTGCCGAGGCCACGCGCAAGCGGTTCTATGGTGACGGCAAAGTGCCCTACACACCGCCGGAGAACCAGCCCAAGTTCTGATCGTTGGCATCCCGCCAATCATTCAGATAAGCGCACGGCGGAGATGGTTAAGGTCTGATCAAGAGTCGGAAGTTCGGGTTCATCGGCTAGAGAAGCGGCCACTGCCCGCAGTCAGGGGCTTAACGGCCGGTTAACGGCGCATTGCCGACCGAGTTGGGCGAGGGGTCCAAGGTCGGCTCTGGCCGACAACCAGAAGTTCGCACCACCCTCGCCTCGCCCGCTGAACTCGAGAAATCGTCAAAGCACTTGAGTTTTCCTCAAAACTTGCAGCTTTTGTGGCGCTCGAGTCGAAAAGCGTGAAACCTTAGCGTGCCTCGGAGCCGTCCTCCGGCGTGAGCTCAAACGACTCCCGCCCCACGTCTTCAACACGGTCCAGCACGTGTGGCGGTCAGTGACACCCAGTCGGTAGCAGCCCCGAGTGCGTCAGCACCTGATGGATGAGAACCCCCCTGTTGCCCACGCTCAACAAGAGGTGCTCGAGCGCTTCCTATCGGCGCAGCGCCTGATGCTGGACGCCGACCGCTGGCTGCTCAGCCTGGACACACCTCGAGGCGTTGAAGGCCGTGCGCCTAGCCAGCGACAAGCCGCTCGAATTCATCGACGCGGCGCCGGGCCGGGGCTACAGCGAGTTCGTCGAGTTGCTCTAACCCTTCCACGACCAACGACACCACCGCCCACGCAGGAAGTGATCGCGGAGCACCCCTGGAGCGCGCCGCGGTTGGTGGTCGCGCACGATCCAATGGCTTCGGCCACCAAGGCGGATCAGCGCAATGCGCGTCTCGATGAGCTGATCCGCCAGGCAAACCAATGGTCGGGCTAGCTCACCGAGCAGGGCGAAGGTGTGAATCTCCGCGGGCGCGGTACTCGGACAGCGGCGCCAACGCGCGCTTCTACCACGCGGTCAGCGAAGTTCGACGACTGCGCGCTTGAAATCGATCGAATGGCGGCGGTATGGCCCGCGCAGGCCGCGATGCCGGCGTTGGTCCAAATTTGTGTCCATGAATGCAATTGTGGGCACAAATTTGGGTGCCCCCTCCTTGGGGCGATCGTCAGCGACAGCTATCCCGGGGGGAAGACGGCAGTGGGCGGACGCTTACGAAACACGCGCGCCGATGAGGCATCGATAGATGACCGACACGGGGCGTCCGTCACGCACCTTTGACCGATTGCAGTACAGCTCCCGCTTACACCACCTCCTGGAGCGACCTACCGATCGCCCTGGCCATCTGAAGCTGCTGGCCCGGAAGACGTGCCTACACTGGCACCCGAGAACAAGAAAGAATGATGTTCGTGAGTCCCTCCCCTATCAACGAAGAGTTCCTCTTGGCAGCGCTCGACTCTCCGGCGATATTCATCCCGACCGGGCCGACGCCTGTTTCCGCAGGTTTTCCATCACCCGCAGAGGACTACGCGCAGAAGCGTCTGGACATCAAGGAGTACCTCGTCCGCAATCCGATCTCGACCTTTTTCTTCACCGTCAAAGGGGCACCTCGAATAACCCGAGGTTTTCAGTAAATCCTGCCGTGCAACGATGATCACGACGGAATTCCGCTCGACTTCCTCGGCACCACGCTGCCTCACCCGGCGGCGCGTCCCCGTTTTTGCTCCGAATCGCCTCGGGCAGCGGCGATTCGGCCCATTTCGGGCGTCAGAAGGCCACGATTCCGGCCTTCTGGAAATACGTCAGCCGCTTCAGGTTGTAGCAGGCTGCCATCATCGTCATCGCGAAGCTCGCCCGCGCCTGGCCGATGGTTCGGATCAACTTGCCGCCCATTTGCGCGATGGCCGCGAACGGGTGTTCCACCCGCGCTCGCGTCCGCGCGATGCGCGTGTTCCGCCGCTGCTGGCATTCGGACAGCGGCTTGTTGCGTTGTCCCTTGCGCTGGATTTGATTCCGAAAGCCGTTCGCCTTCAACCAGGCCGCCCGCTCCTCGGACGGATAGCCGCGATCGGCATAGACGTCGCGGCTCGTGTTGCTCGTGTCGAAGACGTTGTCGAAGTGCTGGCTGTCGTGCGTGCTGGCCGTGTCGGTCTCGAGCGTGCGGATGAATTTGTACTTCTTGTCGACGTTGATCGACAGCTTGTAGCCGAAGTGGCTCTTGCCGTGTTTCTTCGTCCAGGTGGCGTCGGTGTCCTTCTGCCGGCGCTTGGCCGGCTTCCAGTCGGCAGGCATCGCGCCTTGGTCGATCAGCGCCTTCTCCCCTCGGCTGTTGTGCTGCTTGGGGGCAGGCACCAAGGTGGCGTCGATGATCTGCCCGCCACGCGCGATGAAGCCCCGTTTGAGCAGCTGCGCCGAGACGCCCTCGAAGAGCGCCTTCGCGCCAAGCTCACCGATCCGGTTCTCGAAGGTCCACACCGTGGTGCGGTCCGGAATATTGGCTGCGTTCGCGAGCCCGCAGAAGCGTTTGTAGCTCATGCGGTCGAGCAGCTGGTACTCCATCTGCTCGTCCGACAGGTTGTACAGGCGCTTGAGCACCAGGATCCGAACCATCGTCTCCGTCGGGTAAGGCGGACGGCCGCCTTGCGCGCTGACCGTGCGCGGTGCGACCCGATCGACCTCGGCGGCCAGCGCCGCAAAGTCGATGTGCGACTCGATGTCGATCAGCGGGTCGCCCAGCGAATCGATCTTCTTGCGGTGATGCTCGTCGGCGAACAGGTCGGTCTTGATGGCGCTACGCGGTTTCATCGGTGCAGGCTGCGGGGTTCAGGACGTCGTAATTTTACCAAGGGCGGGCGAGGCGGAGGTTTTTCGAGGCGCCCGTCCCTCGAGTTCGCGAAGGACGCGCGACACCTTGTTGATTGATTCGACCATATGGACGGGAACCCGGACAAGGCGTTGCTGATCGGCAATGCCGCGCGTGATGGCCTGCCTGATCCACCAGGTTGCGTAAGTCGAAAACTTGAAGCCGCGACGATAGTCGAATTTCTCGACCGCCTTCATGAGGCCCAAGTTGCCTTCCTGGATCAGATCGAGGAACGGGAAGCCCGTATGTGTGTACTTCTTTGCAATCGAAATGACCAGTCTAAGGTTCGACTTGATCATTCGATTTCTGTGATCCAGAGCGGAATTCAGGGCGACAGCGACCGCGGCTCCGATGTCCCGATGATCGGGCGAAGCGAGGAGCGTGTTGCACACTGCTTCCAGGAAATCGAAGTTCAGTCCAAGGGCATTCAGTAGGGAGACAATCCGCCCCTGAGCGGCGACAGGGACTTCGGTACTGGCGGGAAGCGAGTACACAAGCCTGCGCAAATCGGCCAGTGCTGCACCGAGTTCTGGCTGGAGTTGCATCTGCTGGCGACCTGCATCGTCGGATGCTTGATCCTGTTCGTCATCCTGCATGGTGGATGACAGTCCAAAGGCGGATTCGTGCGGTTCGTCCTCTGGATTGCCTGCGGCCCGATCAAACATTGATCCGGCATCTGCCTCCCCGCGGCAGACCGCATCTCCAGCGTCGATAATCTGGTCGAGTGCTGCCTTGCATGAGGCAATTGTACGTATCGCTTGCGATACTCCCTCCTCCATCGCGCGTGCGATGAAGGCTTCATCCTCACGTGTGAGTGCCTGATGGGGCCCCACCTCCCGGATATACAGTTTCAACGGATCGTTGTCGCCAGAACAGATGTCGCGGAGATACTCGAGGGCATCCTCACAAGCGTCCTCCGACTCGGCAGCGCCGTGTTCATCAAGACCAAAGGAAGGCGAAACGTCCTCAATGTGGAGCCCCAGGTCGCCAATCAGCCGCTCGATACGCTCCTCAAGGTCGGCCTCATGTGATTCTGTTGCATCGGCGCACGCTTCGACGATATCCGAGCGGTTCACGAACCCGACTGACAGGCCCTGCATGAGCAGAAGGCGGAGACGTGCGAGATCCTCGTCATCAAAACGCCTTCCTCCCGCGGGGCCAGTGCGGACCTCGGGAAGATCGATTTCGATATCTGACCAGTCCTCGTCGGTGCTCGTTGGTGCATGCGAGGAGATCGCCTGCTGAATGGTCCTTGCTGAACTTGTGCGTCGAGTGTCATCGGGTGGTGTGAGCGACTCTTCTTCCGCCTCCCAGCCATTTGGACTGAATTCATCCTCTGTCGTCGCGCCCGACTCGGGTGATGAGCCAGCTGCGGAAACCGGCCTGCCCGTAGGTGGAGGGCATACCGCGGAACCGTCCGCGGTTTCGACTCGGAACTGCATTAGAACTTCCACAACTCCGGTCTTCCCTGCTGCCAAGGCAAGACCGACGGCATCTCGCCCTTCGTGATCGGTGAGAAGCGGGTCTGCTCCCGCGTCGAGAAGCAGTTTGCAGACGTCGGCGTGCCCCCGGACTGCGGCAAGCATGAGCGGCGTTCGACCGTTCTCCTCGACGGCATCCAGATCGTCACCGCGGCGGATGTGCAGTCTGATGGCTGTCTGCACGCCAGCTACAGCTGCCATTTTCAGAAGCGGATTCAAGGGCTTCTTCCGGAATGGGGCCGGATCGTTCAAAGCGGCGTTCCTCGCGGGGGGTGTTGCCTGGGGCGGTTTCCGTCCCTTAGGTGGATGCGCCCTGGATCAGGCAGCGAGCATGGGAAGGATCACCAACGTCATGTGACAAAGTGTATCGGCAAAGGTGTTTGTCCGGCCAGTCTTTACATTTGGCTGAATGTGCTGCATGCCACGCCCGCACTGTGCTTGGCAGGCGCTTGGGCGTCTCATCTGCATAGCCCGTGCCACCGAACTCCGCCCGGTCGTCTTCTCGGATCAGGTGCGGCAACTGGCTGATGGCGGACGTGTAGGCGGGCATCACCGGCACCGCATGTGGCAAGCCGGGCCTGATGTCCGCATCGACGCGGATCTTCATGCCGAAGTGGCGCTGCATGCATTTCCTGATCTGGTGAATTTCGGGGGCGCGTTGCGTGGCCTGATTCTTCCTCGAGGGGCGCCGCAAGCCGGATGATCGCATGCCCTCCGCTCATCGGGCTGGGTGGTGATCCCGGAGGAGCTGACCGGAATCGCCTCGGGATCGTCCACGACGTGGAGCTGCTGGCCACTTCGACTGCCAAGCGCCTGCCCTTCTGCATCCGACGAGGCAACAGTTGCGGATGCCCTCACGCAGCCGGATTGACGATCTCGGCATCCCGTGGTGGCACCTGGAGCAGGTCCGGCGCAGTGACCTCGAGAGCGACGGCCAGTCGGGCGATGTTGTCGAGCGAGATGTTGCGGGCAGCCCGCTCCACGTGGGCCACGAAGGTGCGGTGCAGTCCCGATTCGAAGGCCAGGACTTCTTGGGACCAGCCACGGGCCGAGCGCAGGCGGCGCACGTTCGCGGCGAGCGCGCGCCTCAACGCCAAGCAGTACGGCGCGGCCTTGTCCTGATCCATGGCTGGCATGGTCGGGCTCTGCAGCTTTTGCGTCAGCCGCTTTTACGTCACAATCCGGACGGCGACGCTCGATGCAGTTGTCGTGCGCCGATTCACTTTCCATGACAGAGGAACCGACACCATGAAGTGCGCCCATCACCCCGCCCACGATGCCGTCGGCGTCTGCGCCGACTGCGGCCTCGCCCTGTGCCCCGACTGCCGGGCAAGTGACGAGCGACTTCTCTGTGGGCGCTGCCTTGTCCAACATAACCAGCGCGTGATCCGGCATTTCAGCCTGCGCCTGGCCGGGAGCCTCGCGCTCTTTTTTACGGCCCTCTCGTTGGTCATCAATGCCCAGCTTGGTGTCCTCGAGAAGCTTGCGATTTGCCTCATGGCGGCCTTTTTCCCATTCGGCTGGAGCGCGCTGTCAAAGGTGTTCTCTCCGGGTGACCAATACCCCTTCGGGCTGATGCGGTGGGTTGCGCTCGCGTCGCATGCCGGGGCGTCCGCGGCGCTGGGGTGGGTCGTGGGACCCTTTCAGCTCTACAAGGGAGTGCGGGAGATCCTGAAGGCGAGGCGGGCCAACGTGAGTGTGCAGCAGCCGTAGCGCGGAGGTTGACGGATGAATGCCCGGAATGCCGCGGCAGCGGCCGAAACTGCCCGACGACCTGTCGACAGCGGCGTCCCTGATCGTGTGGAGCGACTCATTGTCCATCTCGACGCAGAGCACGCCCGACGTGACCGCGCACTCGATGCTGCATTTGCGTCGATCGGTCCCGAGCTGCGTGCGATCGAACAGGAACTCAGGGCGACGCTACGCTGGGGCGCGCTGTACCCGGGCCTGACAGCCTTGCGTCGGAAACTGGGTCTCGCGCCGCTCGAGCTCCCCGCATTCCTCATCCTCGGATGTGCGCTCGTCCTATGGATCCTGGCATGGGAAATGATCGGCAGCATGCTGTCGGGGCTTGTCGTTGCCGTCGCCGCGACCCTCGGCGGCATGGTTGCCCTGCGCAGGTATCGGCTGACGGGCGTGCAGGACCGGCTCGAGACGAAGCTGATGCGCTTCGCGGGGCGTGACGACAGCCAGGCGTTTCCCTACCGGTTCGAGTTGCTGTTCGACTACCCCGATGCGGCGCCGGAACTGGGCGAGATGAGTTTTTCGAACATCGACGAGCCGTTGCCCGGAGGCTGCGCCATCCTCCTCTGTGACACGCTGGCGGACAGTATCGCCTGGATTACACGGGGCACAGTCGGCTGGCGGATTCAGGTCGAGGGCAGTGCGCCGCTCGTCCCGGCCGGCATGCCGGTCGATGCCCGCTTCGATGCCTTGGTCGCCCGTTTCGACGCGCTGCGCGAAAGGATCCTCGAGCGCAATGAGGCCCGACAGGCGCTCGAGTCGGGGTGCTTGCGCCGCGACGCGCTTGCCGCCCGTTGGGCAGACATTGCGCTGCCCGCAGATGTCAGGGAGACGCTGCTCGCAGGGCTCGTGCACTTCGCCTACGGCGACGCTGCAGCCCCTCGCGGAATCCTCCTGAAGGGGCCACCGGGTACGGGCAAGTCGCTGGTGGCGCAGGCGTTCGGTGACTGCGTCGAAGCCACGTTCTTCAAGTGCTCGGTGGCCGAGCTCAAGGGGAGGCACATAGGCGAATCGGCCGGTAACGTGAGAGAGCTGTGGGCGCGGGCGCGCGAGGCGGCGCCGGCGATTGTCTTCATCGACGAGTGCGAGGGCGCCTTTCCCGCGCGCGGCTCCGATCAGGCGGACACCTTCACCAACGAGGTGGTACAGACCTTTCTCACCGAGTGGGACGGCATCGGCGGCGAGCATCGCGTGCTTGTGATCGGCGCGACCAATCGTTCCGAACTTCTCGACGACGCCATCGTGAGCCGCTTCACCGACGTGGTGGAGCTGCTGCCCCCGCAGGGTGAGACGCGGCGCGAGCTGGTGCTTGCGGTGGCGCGGGTCGTAGGCATCGCGTCGCCGCCGTCAGATGAGGCGATCGCCCTGTTTTCGGGCATGAGCGGGCGGGAGGTGAGGAATGCACTCCGCCAAGCGATGCGTCTTGCTGCGCCCGCCGAGCCGGCGGTGGAGCACTTCCGGGAGGCGGTGGCGAAGATGCGGGGCAAGACTTCCACGCGCACCGACGAGAACGCCTGCTGGGAGCGTCTCGTCCTGCCTGAACCGGTCAAGCGCGAGTTCGAGGTGATGACGGAGATGGTGCGGGAGTCCGGGGCGCTGCAGCAGAAGGGTATCCCGGTTCCGCGCGCTCTCCTGCTCTACGGCCCGCCGGGAACGGGCAAGACGCAGATCGCGCGCACTCTCGCCAAGGAGGCGGGCGTGGCCTTCATCGCCCGCTCGACGGCAGAGCTCAAGGGCCAGTATCTGGGTCAGGCGGCAAGCCGCATCGCGCAAAGCTTCGAGAGTGCCCGTGCGAACTCGCCCGCGATCCTTTTCATCGACGAGCTCGACGCGCTTACCGCGGCCCGCGGCAGCGAGGCGGGCGATGCGCTCCAGGCCGAGGCGCTCACCCAACTCCTGCAGGAGATGGACGGCGTTCGCGCGTGCTCCGGCCTTGTCTTCGTGGTGGCGGCGACGAACCGGCTCGACGTGATCGACGCAGCGGTGCGTTCGCGATTCGCGAAGCAGATCGAGATCGGCATTCCCGACGAGGCCGGGCGTGCCGAATTGCTGCGCGTGCTCCTTACTGGCCGTCCCGTGGCAGAGGAGCTGGATGTCGCTACGCTGGCCTCCCGCACTGAAGGGTATTCCGGGCGGGACCTCGGCGAACTGGTGGCGACCGCCTTTCAGCGGGCGGTGAGCCGCACCCTTGACGCGGGAGGCGCTGCGGCTGACACGGTGCTGCTGGCAGACGACTTCGGAGTCGCGCCTTGCGGCGTCGAGCGGTCGGGGCTTTGTCGATCGGTGGGTGCCAGGCAACCGGCATTTGCAGCGACGGGAGGTGATGAATGAACGCGGTTGGGCTGGATCGGAACAGCCTTAGAGCGCCGGGTCAGGTTGTCGGGCTGCTGACCGCGGTTGCTGCGATGCTGTTCGGGTTGATGGCGCTTGCCGTGCAGTCACGCTTCGCCGCGTCGGAGCTCGTCCTGACCGCCTCGGGGTAGGTGCATCGTTCGTGACGCTCGTGCAACATGCATTTTTGATATGCTCGCCGATCCATCCAGGCCGAGGGGATAGGGTTGAAAAGCGCACTCTTCGTTGATTTCGATAATGTCTATTCCGGACTGCGCAAGCTCGATCCGGCAATGGCCGACCAGTTTGCGCAGAAGCCGCAGCGCTGGATGCAGTGGCTGGTGGCGTCCCTGGGTCTTCCCGAGCACTCCCCCGAAAGTGCCCGGCGTCGCGTTCTGGTGCGGCGCTGCTACCTCAATCCGCAGGTTTATCAGCGATTTCGCCCCTCGTTCAACCTCGCGGGCTTCGAGATCATCGACTGCCCGTCGCTCACGAGCGAGGGCAAGACGAGCACCGACATCCACATGGTGCTCGACATCATCGATCTGCTGCAGCACGAAGCGCATTACGACGAATTCATCGTGTTCTCGGCGGACGCGGACTTCACGCCCGTCCTGCGCAAGCTTCGTCGCTGGGACCGGCGCACCACCGTCCTTGCGATCGGATTCCCGTCGGCGGCCTACCGGGCTTCCGCCGACCTGCTGATCGATCAGGATCTCTTCGTCCGCGATGCGCTTGGGTTCCGGGAAGAGGAATCCGGAGCGTCGGAGCCGGCGCCGGTGGCCGCACCAGCCCTTGCGACGGCGGACATCGTGCGCGCTGCGCGCGAGCTCATTCGGCGCAAAGTTGAGGAGTCCGTCGGGCCGGTTTCCCTTTCCCATCTCGCCTCGACCATTCTCAGGGACGTCGAAGGTGTTGACGCGACCAGTTGGGCGGGCTTCGGGAGCTTTCGGCAGCTTGTCGATGAGGCCCGTTTCGCGCCGCTGGTGGTGAGCTGGGAAGGCGGTGGGGTCATCTTCGATCCGGCCCGTCACGCGAAACCCGAGCCCGCAGCCAGGAAGGTGAAGGTCGAGGACGAAGTGAACGACGTGACCCGGCTCATCCGGACGGAGGTGGAGGCGTCAGCGCAACCGGTGCCATGCGCACGCATCGCCCAGCTCATCACGTCCAGGCATGGCGCAATCGCCAAGGACTGGAACGGCCTGGGATCCTTCCGCAAGATGGTGGAAGGCCTCAACCTTGCGCCGATCAAGGTGGATTGGGCGGGTGCCGGAGGGCGCATGTACGATCCTGCACGACATCGCCTGACCGCGCCCAATGGGGCAAAGACGAACGGCAGCGCCATGCCGGACTGGGGCAAGGATGCCGATCTCCTGCCGATCGCATCCCAGATCCATGATGTGACCAACGCTCCGCTGTGGTCTCCGGCCGACTACCAGAACCTGTTCCGAATGCTCGCCGAGGACTTGGCGGCGCAGCCGTTCGACCTCGCCGAGACGGGCAAGCGCGTGCGCGACAGGATCCGGGCGCAAGGGCGACCCATCAATCGCCAGAACGTGAACTGGATCCTGCAGGGTTTGCTGTTCCGCGGGCACGTGTTCGGGAGGGGCGAGGATGACTCCACGACGCTGGCGCGCAAGTGCGCCGACAACATCAAGTCCCTGTGCCTGCGCGAGCAGATGGTGATCGACTCGGTGGTGGATGCGGCGATCATGCGGTGGATTGTCGGCGGCAGCGACTGAAGGGGATTGGCCACACGCTGTCACGGGGCATGGCGTCGGAGAAACGGGTTTGCCAAGCGACGGGACGTGATGGTTGCCTGGCGGGCTGGGGCTTTGGATTGTGCAATCCACAAGTGCCGACAAGCCCGGCCATGCGGATGGATCCGTTCCCCACGCTGACGCGATAACACCCGTGCCACCGCACTAATCCGCGGCCGACGCGACGGAATGCGGTTCAAGCGCCCGCGGAAAGTAATGCAACCCCTGGCCCGCCCTGCGTCGGTACAGCCGTGCTGGTCGTCGACTCGTCTCCCTCATCGCATCGAGTTCCTCGACGAGTCCCGCCGCGAGAATGCGCGTGCGAAACGCCTTTTTCTCCAATGGTCGGCCCAGCACCGCCTGGAAGACCTGCTGCAGCTCGCTCAGCGTGAAGGTCGGCGGCAAGAGATAGATCGGCAGTGAGGTGTATTCCGCCTTGCCGCGCAGCCGGGCGATTCCGGCCGCGAGCAGGCGATCGTGGTCGAAGGCGAGAGGTGGCGCGACCGGGTTCGAGCCACCGCCATGGACCGGGAACCATGCCACGTCAGAGACGTTGCCGCCCCGAGTCGGGTGAAGGGATGCGGCGGGCAACAGGGCGAGATAGACGTGGGTGGTCGACCACCCGCGCGGATCCCGGCTCGCGTCCCCCCAACTGCCAATCTGTTCCAGATAGGGCGCATCCACCCCCGTCTTCTCCTTGAGCTTGCGCCGCGCGCAGTCTTCGAGGCTGAGATCCCGTGCCGTGTCCACGATGCCGCCGGGCAGCGCCCACTGCCCCGGAAAGGGCTCGTCAGGGGCACTGTCGCGCTGGACGAGCAGGACCTGCAGCGCATCGTCGAGCAAGGTGAGGATGATCACATCCACCGTGCTCAGGGGGCGCGGGAAGGGCGTGGATTCCGCGGGCGAGAGGGGCTTTCGGGGCACGGCGAACACTCCGGTAGGCGGTTGAAGTTATTTTAGCGCTTGACAGGTGGTCCTGTGCCACTTAAATTAGTGGCACAGAGACACCTAATTCGCAGAGCGCGGAAAGGAGGGCATCATGTTCGGAATCCGATTCATCAAGGCCGATCCCACGACCTACCTCATGCAGGTGCGCGGTGGCCAGATCGTGCGGGAGGGCGCGGGTCAATCCTTCTTCTACTACGCGCCGACGAGCTCGCTCGTGGCGGTGCCGGTCGGCAGCCAGGTGCTGCCCTTCATCTTCGAGCAGACCACGGCCGATTTTCAGAGCGTGACGGTGCAGGGCAGCCTCGCCTACCGCATCGCCGATCCCAAGAGGATCGCCGGGATGCTCAACTTCACCCTCGCCGCCGACGGGTGCGGTTATGCTGCCGAGGACCCCGAGAACTTGCGCACGCGAGTCGAAGGCGCGGTCGAGGTGCTGGTGCAGCAGGCCGTCAGTCGCCGCCCGTTGCGCACGTGCCTGCAGGGCGCCGAGGCGATCGCGGCGGAAGTGCAGGCGGCGCTCGCGGTGCGCGGCGACATCGTCGGGCTCGGCCTCGAGATTCTCTCCTGCTCGGTGACGGCGGTGCGGCCCAAGGCGGAGACGGCGCGGGCGCTCGAGGCCGAGGTGCGGGAAACGATCCTCAAGGCCGCCGATGACGCGATCTACGCGCGGCGCAACGCCGCCGTCGAGAACGAACGGGCGATCCGCGAGAGCGAGCTCGATACCGAGGTCGCGGTGGAACTCAAGCAGCGCACGATCCGCGAGACCCGCATGGCGGCGGAAGCGTCGATTCGCGAGAAGGAAGCCGAGTTGCAGGCGGCGGAGCTGGAGGCACGCATTGCGCTGGAGGGCCGGCGCCAGGAATTCGTCGGGCTCGAGGCCGAGAACACCCGCACGGCTGCCGAAGCGGAGGCCTTCCGCGTGGGGGCGGTGATGAAGGCGATTGGCAGTGCCGATCCGAAGATCGTTCAGGCGCTCGCCTCGACCGGCATGGCGCCGGCGCAGCTGATCGCGCTCGCCTTCGGCGGCATCGCCGAGAAGGCCGAGCGCATCGGCCAACTCAACATGTCCCCCGAACTGCTGCAGTCGCTTGTGGGCGCGGGCGGCCGCGGGCAGTGAGCGGGGAGCATCGGCCATGTCCGTCACGCTCGACCGCAAGATCGTCGTCGTCACGCGCAGGACGCGCCTCGAGGAACTGATCGCTCGCTTCAACTCGGCGGCCCAGGCGCGTTTTTACCTCGAGCACCTCGGCGCCGACTTCGCGGACTATCAGCGCGAATTCGACACCTACCGCGCTGCGCGCGACAGGGTCATGCAGGCGGTCGCCGAGTTCCCGCGCCGCCAGGTGATGGATCGCCAGTTCCTACCCAACTTCCTCTTCGGGCCCGACGATATCGTCGTGGCGCTTGGGCAGGACGGGTTGGTGGCGAACACGATGAAGTACCTCGCGGGCCAGCCGCTCGTGGGTGTCAATCCCGATCCGGGCCGCCCGAGTTCGACAGTTCACCCCGAATTTCGCCCCATTTCCGGAGGCGCCTCCAGCACCGGCGCGGGTTTGAGGGCCACGACCGCAAAAGCGCTGTGGTGGCACGTTTGTAACAGTCACCCTCAAACTTGACGCTGCTTTGTAGGCGGATAGAGTGGCGGCATGCACGTGAAGCTCACCACCTCCGGAGGTCGCCGCTACGTCCAACTCGTCGAGTCCTATCGCGACGAGGCCGGGCGAGTGAAGAAGCGCACCGTCGCCACGCTCGGGCGTGCCGAGCAGGTCGATGGTTCGCTTGACGCGGTGATCAACGGGCTGCTGAAGATCACCGGCCGCGAGCCGATGGGTGCGAAGCCGCCGGCGCCGACGGTGTCGTTCGAATCCGCGCGGGCACTCGGTGACGTGTGGGCGCTGACCGAGCTGTGGAACTCGCTGGGCTTCTCGGGGCTGCGTCGGGTGTTTAGCCGCACCCGCCACACCACGGACGTGGAGGCCCTGATTCGCCTGATGGTGCTCAACCGTCTGTGCGACCCCGAATCCAAGCTCGGCGTGCTGCGCTGGGTGCACACGGTGGCGCTGCCCGACTTCAGGCCGAAGGCGGTGACGCACCAGCAGTTGCTGCGCAGCCTCGATGCGCTCATGGATCACCAGGACGAGGTCGATGCGGTGGTCGCCGGGCTGCTGCGGCCACTGATCGATCAGGACTTGTCGGTGGTGTTCTACGACCTCACCACGATTCGCAGCGAAGGGCTCAGCCAGATGACGGGCGATGTGCGCCAGTTCGGCATGGCCAAGGAGGGGCTGATCGCCCGTCAGTTCATGCTCGGCGTGGTGCAGACCGCCGAAGGGCTGCCGATCTACCATGAGGTGTTCGATGGCAACGCGGCCGAAACCAGGACCTTGCTGCCCACGCTCACCAAAGTGCTCGAGCGCTTCCCTGCGGTGCAGCGCCTGGTGCTGGTCGCCGACCGGGGTCTGCTCAGCCTGGATAACCTCGAGGCCCTGAAGTCCGTGCGTCTGGCCAGCGGCAAGCCGCTCGAATTCATCGTCGCGGTGCCGGGTCGGCGTTACAACGAGTTCATCGACCTGCTCGAACCCTTCCACGAACAGCAATGCGTCGGCGCGACCCAGGAAGTCATCTCGGAGCGCGCCTGGAACGCGCTGCGGCTGGTGGTCGCGCACGATCCGCTCGCCGCCGCCGACAAGACGCAGCAGCGCAACGCGCGCATCGATGCGCTGTTGCGTCAGGCCGAGCAATGGACGGGCAAGCTCACCGACCAGGACGAAGGCGTCAAGTATCGCGGTCGCAAGCTCTCGGACAGCGGCGCGAAGGCGCGCTTCTACCATGTGGTGAGCGAAGCGCACCTGTCGCGCATCATCAAGGTGGATCTGGCCGAGGAGCTCTTCAGCTACGACATCGACGACAAGGCCCGGCGCCTGGCCGAGATGATGGACGGCAAGCTGCTGCTGGTCACCAACGCCGAGGGGCTCTCCGCGCAGAACGTGATTCAGCGCTACAAGTCGCTCGCCGACATCGAGCGCGGCTTCAAGGTGCTCAAGTCCGAGATCGAGATCGGCCCCGTGTATCACCGCCTGCCCGAGCGGATCCGCGCGCATGCGTCGATCTGCTTCATGGCGCTGATCCTGCATCGGGTCATGCGTCGCCGGCTCAAGGCCGCCGACGCGGGCTACACGCCCGAGCGGGCGCTCGAACAACTGCAGCGCATCCAGCATCACCGCGTGCGCCTGAACGGCGGCGAGCCGGTCGCCGGGGTGTCGACGATCAGCACGGAGCAGAACGAGGTGCTTCATGCCTTAGGAATAGGAAAACCGACGGCGCCGGAGCAGCTGGCGCTGTTGTAGTGGCATTTTTGAAAGTGCGCTCCAGCAGAAACAAGGACTTGCGAGCGTAACTGTCGAACTCGGGGGGCCGCTACGACGGACTCCTGCTGCCTTTTGCACCCGGTGACCTCGGCAGGGTGCTCAAGGAGGTCGCCGCCGATCGCCGCGCCGCGCGCGCGGTGACGATGGCCCGGGCGAGTCTGTCGGACGGGCAGGTGCTGCGGGCGGTGAACGATTTCTTCATCGGTCCGCGCAGCCACACCTCGGCGCGTTACGAGATCGGTCTCGGCGAGCGACGCGAAACGCACTCGTCCAGCGGGCTTATCGTGTCGACCGGGCTCGGTTCGACCGCATGGATGAAGAGCATTATCACCGGCGCGCGCGCCATCGCTGCCGGGCTCGGCGTGGATGTCGCGCCCGCGGTGGAGTACCGTCCGCTGCCGTGGGACACCGACCGGCTGCTCTTCGCCGTGCGTGAGCCCTTCCCGAGCATCGCGACGCAGGCCGGACTGGTGTTCGGCGCCATCGAAGCCGACCGGGAACTGAGCTTGCGCTCGCTGATGCCCGAAGAGGGCGTCATCTTCAGTGACGGTATCGAAGCCGACTACCTGCGCTTCACCTCCGGCCTCGAGGCGCGGATCGGTCTGGCGGAACATCGAGGGGCGTTGATCACGTGATTGCGGAGGGGTGAAGGGGATATGTCTTATGGGTGTTTTGCGACCTGCGTGGAAGGGAGGCTCTATGCGTCACGGTATTAGGCAAAGTGAGAAGAAATCGATGCGGGCAGTCCTGAGGATTCGCCCTGGCGGGCTGGTCATCATTCGGCCTCCACTGTTGCGGAGGCTCGGGGGCGATCCTACGAATGTGACCGTCGAGTTGGACGGGAACCGGCTGTATGTTGGGAGGCGCCCGTCACCGCAGGAAGCACGGGTGGCGCGCTTCAGATCGCGACTGGCCGAACGCCTCGGCAAGCTGAATCCCTGAATTCGGAAACTTGAACGAGGGCAGGGGCGGGGGGATCCTTATGCCCGACTCACGCCAATCATCCAGCGGAACACCATGAGACCGATCATTGCTCTGGACGCTGACGGCGTTCTCGTTGATTACCATCACGCCTATGCGGATGCTTGGGCCAAGGCCTTCGGTCGTCGGCCCGCATTGCGCGATCCGGCGGCGTACTGGCCGATGGATCGTTGGGACGTGCGGCGCTTGACTGGCGACGAGCTTGAGACCTTTCGAAAGTGCTTCGATGCCGAGTTCTGGTCGTCGATCCCTGCCATGGCGGGCGCGTTGGAAGCGTGCCGTGAGCTGGTGGAGGCTGGTTACGATCTCGTCTGCGTCACGGCCATGGAAATGCAGTTCGAAACGGCCCGGCTTCGCAACCTCCGCGGCCTGGGTTTCCCGATCGAGCGCGTGATCGCAACTGCGAATGCACAGTCGGCGGAGAGTCCCAAGGCGGCCGCCCTGCGCGAACTGCAGTCGGTGGCTTTCGTGGATGACTACCTGCCTTACATGCGGGGGATCCCGCCGCAGATTCATGCGGCTCTGGTGCTGCGGGAGCCGAACGGGTCACCAAATCGTGGTGCTGAGTTGGAGCAGGTGCATTCGACGCACAAGAATCTCGCGGCGTTTGCCGAATGGTGGTTGAGTGGAAGGCCGGCGGGCACCCCATTCTCGATGCCTTGAAACTGCTGCACGCGGAGACCGGAACGCAATAATCCCCCATCGAGTTGGTCGCCTTCTTGTGCCGGGACCGTACAGGACCGTCCTCGTTCGTTCATCCACAGATTTCGTGGATAACGTGGAGATCCCTGCGAGAGCTTCCTGTGTCTCAGTGCCATCGGTGCTGTGCCAAAATTTTTGCGACGACGGTCCCTTGTTCGGCCTGAACGGACAGTCGGTTACCTCATGGCAGGTGGGCGCAGAATGCTCTACAGCGGCCGCTCGGCACGGTTATGCTACGGCCCGTCGTGCAGGACGCCACTGGCATGCAGCAACGCAATCTATATGCATAGTTCAGTGCAGGGTCTTAATACGCTGGTATTGTTGACCCCCGGAGGAAAATATGCCCGATTTAGCAAGCGAAATCATTGAAGACCTGACCACTCGTGTCCGTCGGTTCCTGAACGCAACTGGCGGATACGAACACCTTGACTTTCTTGCTGCTGGAGGATCGGCAGCGGTCTATCGAGTAGTTCGCAATGGCAATTCGAGTGCGCTCAAAGCATTCAATCCACGTTTCTTCTCAGGCGCTGGTGGTGATGCCGAAAGGCATCGCCTGGATGTTCAAAAGCGACTGATTGGGCACGGCTGCACATCACTGGTTCAGACCTATCAAGTCGTAGAGACGGAGGGCACCGCCTTCGTCGAAATGGAATACATCGAGTGGCCACAGTTAACTAACAAGCTCGGCGAAGTACCAGATAGCGCAATTGTGCCACTCATATCCCAACTCGTCGAAGCCGTTCGTTTCCTCGATTCGCTGAATATCGTTCATCGAGACATCAAGCCTGAGAATATTCACGTTTCTCCTGATTTCAAGTATCTCAAGCTGCTTGATCTCGGTGTCGTTCGTGAATTCGACTCGCCGGATGCTAGCGACGCCTGTGTGACCGATCACGGCAACCAGCGTCCCTTCCTGGCAACCGCGCAGTACAGTTCCCCCGAATACCTGTTTCGCCTTGATGAGCCGACCGCCAAGCTCTGGCGTGGTCTCAACATCTACCAGATTGGCGCGGTGCTGCACGATTTGATCAAGAAGGAGCCGCTGTTCAAGCATGAGATGTCGCTCGGGAATCGATGGCTGGTTGCCAGAGCGGTACTCGCCAAGCAGCCTTCTTTCGCAGACCCCATCCCGAACCGATTGCTGGCCCTCAAGGCCTTGTCATCTCGCTGTCTGATCAAAGACCTTGATACTCGGCTCGCGGTCGTGGGTTGGGAAGATTTCGTACTCGAAGGCGCAAGCGATCCAGTCAGCGCCTTGCGAGGAAGGCTCGCCAAAGGGGCGATCACAAACCGGCGTGGGGCAGGGGAATCCTCTGCCGCACGACTCGAATTCGAGAGGGCGGAATTCATGAAGCGATTCTCCGATCGAATCCGCGCAGAACTGATCCACATCTGTGGTGCACAGTTGCCGTTGACCATGAAGCCACCATCACCCGGTGCGCCGATGGACGTCAGATACGAATTGGCCGTGGACAAGCAGTTGTCCATCAGTTGCCACCTTGGATTCGACTGGCAGGCTGGCCTCTATGAGCGAAGTGCGAATTTGCGCGTTGGTGCGCAATTTCTGTCCGCTGGCCGTGACGATGAGGCACCTGCTATTGAATACAGGCCTGTGGGCGTTGCGGTGATTCAGGAAGCCGAAGATGAGGCCGCAACCCTTGTAACCAATGAGCTGGCGAACTTGGTTGGCCGTGCCCTTGACCGGATTGAAGGCGGGGAGAACTCCGCCAGCCTTCATGGACTGAACCTTCAAGACACACAGGAAAGTCAATCGCTGCAACTGGGAGATAACCAATGATGAACAGAAGTTGGTGGCGTTCGAAAAACGAACTTGATGAAGATCAGAAGGCCTTCATTCAATTGCCAGCCCATGGTCGCTACTCCCTGGTCGGACCGCCGGGTTCCGGAAAAACAAATCTCTTGCTGCTACGTGCGCAATTCATTGCCGGTATGGGTGAAAAGAATGTCTTGATCGTTACCTACACCAAGGCACTTGCCAATTTCATCCGCTCCGGGATCGGCGCAAGCGGATTGATTTCCCCGAATCAAGTCAGAACCTACCACTCATGGGCTTCATCGCACATTCTCGAAAATCTCGGGCAACGTGCGGTTCCAAAAGGCGCTGACTTCGATGACGCCACACGACCAGCAATTCTTGAAATGCTGCGCGAGGCCAATGCCAAGCTGCCTACAAAACAGCTTTTCAGCGCCATCTTCGTCGACGAAGCACAAGATCTTACCGCGGATGAACTCGAAGTTCTTTTGTCTCTAAGCGACAACGTCGCCATCTGTGGCGACGCGCGGCAGGGAATTTATGACAAAAATGGATTGTCGGCCGTCGAGAAACTTGCCTTGCAACCGCACACGTTGAAGCGACACTTCCGTATCGGCCAGAGGATCGCCAAGGTCGCAGACAGGCTCATGCCACCTGAGAATCCGGCGGACAGCCTGGAAGCGATGTCCAATTACGACCTGAAAGCACAGGGCGAATCGAGCGCACACATGAATCCATGTGCGAACCGCGACGAGCAGTTCGAGAAAATGCTCGAGAAAATCGAGATTCAGCTCGATGCCTTCAAGGACGACACCATCGGTATCTTCTGCGGCAAGCGCGAAACCCTCGAAGATCTGCGCATCCGTTTTAACAAGACCAAGCTCTCGAAGCAGGTCTGCGTACACGGCGTGGATGACGACTCTAGTTTTTCTGACAACAAGCCCATCCATGTGCTTACTATTCACGCTTCGAAGGGCACCGAGTTCCGTGCGGTTCACCTGTTCGCAGTCGAAGAGCTGGCCAGCTACCCACTGAACCGCCGCCGTCTGGGCTTCACGGCCATCACTCGTGCCAAGACGGCCCTCAACGCGTACCGCACCGGGGACACGAATCAACCGCTGGAAAATGCGTTTGCGCAACCCCAGCACATGGAGCTGGACGACCTTTTCCCTGGTGACAAATCATGAGGCACGATGAAATCCGCTGGGCAACCATCGACCGTGAGGACTTGCTCGACGTACTGCTGGGAGAGCATCAGCTGCCGGATCTCGACCGCATTCAGTCCGACCTGAGCCTACGCGGGGCCAAGTTGGCTGTCGGCTATCGGGATGTGCGAGGCGGGGGGCGCTACGAAGTACCGGCGTTGATCGTCGTTCCTGACGACACGGCTACGGAAACATTTTCCTGGCTCCGAACCTTTGCCGACGAAGCGTCGCCCCTCAGCCTGTATGGCCGCGTTGCGCTAGCCAGCGACTGGCGCCAGTTTGAGATGCGGCGTAACGTCATGGGCACTAGCGAGCAAAGGCCCGACCGCTGGTCTTCCATCGCCGTAGGCGAAGCGCTGTCCCAGATGGAGAGCGAAACCAGCCTGCAGAATCTGCCCTTATCCCGGTTCTCCGGCTGCTTCACCACCCCGATTGCACGTGCAGCCCTCATCTGGGGGAGCAACGAGGCCACCCATGCCTGCACCAACAGGCTCCGCCTGTTGGAAAGTGACCGGCGCTTTGCGCGCAGACCAGTGGGCATCGAACAACTGCTTCCTGTGTGGGCCATCGCCAGCGCCCGTATCGAGGAGCACCTTTCCCCGTCCGAAGCAGCCAGTTACGTGCTGGATGCGGCAGGCGCCTACTACGGGGCCTACGACCGAAAAGGTGCTGTCTTGGCGTCGTCGCCGATGTTCAACGAGATTCCAGGGTTATCCAGCGACTCGATTGAGGAACGCGTCGGTGCGTTCAACCGGATCGCTTCGGACATTCTCCAACGGGCGCAGTCATCCCGAAGCACGCCGGCACCAGCATTCGACAGTTTGCTTCTGGCTGCCGCCGCGTTCCAGGTGGGCCGGGGCACGTCGCACGTTTTCCTGCTGCAGCGCGCGCATGGGTTTGCGCCCATGGCTGCCGCTTGGTTCGGTGCCATGGCCGCGCTGACCGGCCCGCGTGCGTGGGACAAAGGCTGGCTGAAGGCGGCAAAGGGTGCCGAACGGCTGCTGCGCCCCGAGTTCAGTTGGCTGGACATCTCGGGCGCTGACATCTGCTGGGCCGAGTTCGAATGGATGGCAGAAACGTTCGACGGCCTGGACGTGTTCTTGGAGCTGCCCAAGATGCTCCCACGCACCCTGGGAATCGAAATCGTTCCTGGGGCCGTAGGTCAGTTTCGCCTGGCGGGTGAATCGACCGAAAATGAACCGAAACCTCAACAGGAGCCTCAACACACGGCACGCGAACGTAGGCTCATGGAGACCCTCGCGCAGTTCATCACCCTCGCACAGCGCGCAAAGGATCAAGTCGCCCCGTCATTCCTGGCATCGGGTGGCCAACCCGTGCAGAAATCCTTTGGATTCGACAGCGACACTGACGCCGCCCCGCGCGCGCGAGCCAAGAGAGGCAAACGGGATGCCAACAACAGTTAACCTGAGGGCCGGCCACAACCTTGCCTAGGTGGTCGGCTACGCGTCGGGTACAGCGCTGGTGCTACCCTCCACATCGAAGAACCCGCATATTTCTTCATTCCCTAGAAGCGAGGCCCGGTATTGAACAAGGCCGGATGACTGACGTCCGGTTTACGCCCAAGGATGGACCTACCAAGTCGCCTAGTTCGATGGCCGTTCCGGCCGACGAGCCGATGTTCGTATCCGACACGCCTCACCCGCCGAACTCGAAAAATCGTCACAACACTCGAATTTTCCTCACAACACGCAGCGTTCGTGGCGCTCGAATCGAAGAGAGCCAAACCCTACCTTGCCTCGGAGCCGTCCTCCGGCGTGAGCCCAAACGACTCCCGCACCACTTCTTCAACACGGTCCAGCACGTCGGCAGGCAGATGAGAATACTGTTTTCGCCGCCTCACGGAGAGCCGCCCCTCATTCGACTGCGCCATTCGGATCAAGGCCGACAGGTCCTTCCTGGGCAGATCGAACTCTGCATCCAGCTGCGCGAAGGCCTTGTCGTAGCCGCTCAACCAAGCCAGCTCGCGGGGAATCTCGTCTTCCACGGCTTGCTGGATCATGCTGTGCAGGAAAGCCACTTCCCTGCTGGCATCAAAGAACCGGTAGGCCCTGCTCCCGGGATGCGCCGTCACATGAGCCTCCTCGGCGCGTACATAGCGCCAGAGCCGCGTCACCGGCAGGGAGAAGCCCGACAGCACCTCGAGGTAGGCCGGGATGTTCTTCAGGATGACGGCGGATACGGGTACCACCGTTCCGGTCGGCAGCAGCCCCGAGTGCGTCAGCACGTGATGGATGAGAAACCGGTGCAGGCGCCCGTTGCCATCCATGAAGGGGTGCAGGTAGACGAAGCCAAACGCTGCCGCTGCTGCCTTGACCAGTACATCGGTACAGCGGTGGTCATCGTTGATGAAGGCATCCCAGCCCCTCATCGCGCGCGCGAGTTCGGCCTGCGGCACCGGAAAGAAGGTGACGCGGCCGGTGGCGTCCTCCAGCCAGTTCTGCCTTGTCCGGTAGGAGGCTTCCTGGCTGTAGACGTCGCGCACGACGGCGTTCTGCAGGCTCACCAGCCAGTCCTCGGTGACCTGCATGGTTTCTCCAGCCCGCCGGAGCAGTTGAACGAAGCGCTCCTGCTTGTCCGAGCTCGGATGCTCGCGCTCGATCTCAAAGCTGCTACGGGTCTCTGAAAGGTACAGGTAGCTCAGCGCGCGCTCATGGAGCGACGGGTCCGTCACGGACGCCAGGGTCTCGCGCGCCTTGTCGAGGAGTTCTGGCAACGAAGGTGCGCTCGGAAGCGCCGCGCGCCTCACCACTGGGGAGAAGTCGGCCGTTCCCAGTGCGTTGTTGCGCACGCGGAACTTGCGGTCGTTGGTGGGCTGCCCGGCGGTGACGTAATCGTCCGCAGGAAACAGGTCGACGTAGCCTCCCGCCGGCAAGGCCTCCGCCGGGAGCTCCTGTCCCGTCAGCCACTCCCAAAGATGGCAAGCCCGCCGGATGTGCGCGCCGTTGGGCGCCGCATTCAACCGGGCCAGCAAGTCCTGCGGCGGGAGATGCTCGAACAGGGCGTCGATGACCTCAAGATTCACGCCCTCATGGCGCAGGGCAAATTCGAGGTGGCCGACCAGCGTGTCCTCGATGGCGACGCCACGCGGGAAAAGGACGCGGTCGGCCGAATCCACACGCCGATTGACCGAGCCGCTGATCTCCGCCGGCTTCGCCAACGGTCGGACGGCCAGAGAGAGTCGGCTGATGAGTTGTGCGTAGCCAATCGTGGGCATCGAATCCTCGAAATCTGTTTGCTCGGCTCGAAATACGTTATCAACGAGGCAGCTTACTCACAATTTCATCGAAATTCTCTAGCTCTTTCCGATCGGTCACTTCTTCCGAGTGGTAAGGCGACCGCCACTGCGGTCACCGTCACCAGGACGAGGTCGAGCCAAGTTCCAAGTCGCGGATGCGGGCGTGGATGGGATGGTCAGAGGCGACCGGAACCACGAAAAGGGAATCTGAGCGAGCTGCTTAAATCATTCCGTCCGCAGTCGGGCAAGCTTCAACACCGCTGCCAAGTCGGGCTGCAGCATGCAAGCGACCGCTCTTCATGGGCCGCACGAAAACGTGCCGCTTCGGAGTCAGTCTTGCCGATCGGTTGTCCTCTTTCCGCGCACGAACAGACCTCCAAGCCGGGACACCCCAGCCACCCCCGAACGCACAGTCGCAGTCAGTGCGTCCGAGGCGGTAAGCCCGATCTGGGAAGCGCCCGCAACCGTGGTATTCAGCGCCCACGTAGCCCCCTCGGCAACGGCACCGCCGGCAGTCTCCGCCGAATCAGACAGCTTGCGACCCAGTTCTTTGGCGCTCCGGCCCAGGTGAACTCGCCCTTCATCTTCGAATATGTGAGCGATGCGCTCCACTGCCATTTCTTCACGCTCGTCGATGACGCCATCAGCCTCAATGACCTCCCTCAGGAAGCGCACCACCTCGCGGGTCATCACCCGATAGTTGCAGTCCGGGCTCTCTCGCTTGTAACGGGCCAAAGCCGTGGCAATGTCGGCGATCCGCACTTCGTCAAGGCGCGAATCGAAAAATGCGAGGCCCTTCTGGACGAAACTCGGGTCGTACCCCCATTCCCGAACGAACCAGCGTTCGATCGCCTGCGCCTCAGCCTGATCGATCTCACCGTCCACATGCGCAACCTTCAGTACCAGCGGCGCCATCAAGTCGAACAAGGCCAGGCCGATTATGTCGAGCGGGGTATTGATGAATTCAGGTACGGTTTTGACCCGTGCATCGGCGTGTTCGCGCACATAGCGCGTAATGCCGATCCAGGCCCCGCCAGCAACGACTGCTGCGCCGACGACCCACCCCACGGGCGTCGTCGCCGTCCCGATTCCGATCGCCGACAGGACGCCCGACGACGGGAAAAGAGCTGAGGCGACAGCGGAGGATTTCGCGATCGCCGCTGCAGACGTTGCCGCCCCAAAGACGTCCCACGCCTCGAACACGGCCTTCCTGACACGCAGGCTCGTGTACGCATCCTCGCCGATAGCCAATTGAAGCTTGAACTTGAGCGGTTCGGACACGACTTCGTCCACGCCAGCGAACCAGTCGGTTTGATTGTCCTTCATGTGGTTCACGCAAGCGGAGCGAACTGGGCATGGAACTCGGTGATCTTGCGCTTGAGGGCTTGATCCCGGATATCTTCAAGCACACCAAACGCCGCGCCGACGGCGATGGCGATCGGGGTCACGATCGGCCCCAGGACGACTCCGAGGATGGGGATCGTCGCCACCAAAAATCCGGCGATCGCCCCAAGCAACGCGAAGAAGGTCACCTTGGGAAACTCCTTGACCAGCATGCACACGTAATCGATCACCTTGCGTCCAATGCGGACGACCTGTGCGCCGATCGCGATGCTCGCTTTTGCCAAGGAATAGAGGAGAGACTTGACGTCAGCCGAGACTGCGAGTCGATCAATCCGTTTCCGGATGTCGTCCTCGCTCAGGTCGAAATTGACCATTCGGTCAATGAACTCGCGGCCGATCAGTTCGCTCTCGAACTCCACGGCCTTCTTGCCATCAGGGCTTACTCCCTTGACTCGCATAGTGATCTCCTTCATCGACAGGGCTGGATCGTCCAGAGCATGCGATTGAAATAATAAACCTTTCCTTGTTAGGCGGGGCTGCACCAGTCGCGCACGGCTTGGTTTGGCCTCTTGAAGAGAACCTGCCCGAAATCTCCTTGGATGTAGCTGCTGTGAGCGTTGATGGGGAGACGAGAGTAGCGAGGAACATGAGCACGGCTACTCAGCAGACGGCTTGGACACCTCATCCATCCGCGCCGATGCGAGCTCCAACACCGCCGCCAAGTCACGCCTCAAGGCCACCTCCAGCGCCGCCGGCACCCGTCCGCCAAAGGCCTCGACCAACTCCACGTAGTACCACAGCGATCCATCCTTGCCTCCGGTGAAGCGCGTCCACACCGACTCACCGATCTCCGTCAGATCGAGCAGGATTGCCTGCAGGTTGGCCAGCTTGTCGCAGGCAGAAACGAGAACGCCCTCACCTTCCGCCGCGCGCAGGTGGGCGAGGTAGAGCTCCTTCCGCTCGCGCCAGGGGCTTTTCTGCCCCTGCGCATCGGGCAGGCCATCGGTACAGAACCGCACGAGGTCGAGGACCTGGCCACCAAAGGCGTCGCGGATCGGATCCGCCCACTGCGGGCCACCGTCTTCGAGAACGTCGTGCAGCAGCGCCGCGATGACTTGGTCCTCGTTGCCTCCGTAGCGTTGCGCCAAGGTCGCCACGGCAACCGGGTGCGTAATGTACGGCAATGGCAAACCAAGCGCGTTCTCGGTCCCTTTTCGGATCTGGCCGGAGTGAGCTTCAAGGGCGAGCGACAACGCAGTATCGAACTTCTGGGTCATGATACGAACTCCTGGGTGGTCGTTTTTTCGATTGGGATTCTCGGACATCCAAGGCTCACCCGGTGCGCCCGCTTCGGCATGCTCTCTGTATTTCACCGAACGGTCTCCCAGCATGAACCGGGGCGAACGCTTCTACAGGATCGATCAGTTGCTGACCGCCCGGAGGGTGAGCGGTGTTCTTTTCCCGCCCGCGCCCTCGCACAACAATCCCTCCCACGTTCATGAGGGAGGAATCAGCGGTGACCAGGGCGACAGCGACCAACGACAAGTGACGGCGGCGCAGCCGCCAGGAGTGGGAAACCGTCTTTGCGCAGTTAGCTGCGAGCGGTCTCGGGATCGAGCCGTTCTGCGTGCGCGGGGGGCGAAGCGAGTCAAGCTTCCGGCGCTGGAGGATTCTGCTGGATACCCAGACGCCGGCCGCGCGCCCAGGATCTGGGCAAACGCCTGAGCCCACCGGCTTCGTCGCCGCCGACACGCTCGCCAACCCCGAGACCGAGTGACTCACCGCCGAGCAGTGCTCGACCCATTCAGGCGTCGACGCCCGCCTCGACGCAATGGGGGGCGGGTGGGCGAACACGCGCTAAGTGAGCTCCGCACCATACAAACCGATGAGGCGATAGACGTTTCGCTCGCTGATGCCGAGCGCGGCTGCGGTACGCGCGCGGTTACCGCCGAAACGTTCAAGCGTGCGCAGGAAGTAGCTGCGTTCGAGATCCTTGAGCGTCGGCGGGTGCTCGAAACTGAAGCTGAGTACGCTCGCACCCTCCAGTTCGGGCATCGAAACGTGATCGCGCCGGATGACCACTGCATTGCGAGCCAGGATCACCGCGCGTTCG
Source organism: Thauera aminoaromatica (assembly GCF_000021765.1). NCBI lineage: Bacteria > Pseudomonadati > Pseudomonadota > Betaproteobacteria > Rhodocyclales > Zoogloeaceae > Thauera > Thauera aminoaromatica. The sequence goes on from NC_011662.2 coordinate 405,957, forward strand.
ATCACGTTGCGAAGCTCACGGACGTTGCCCGGCCAGTCGTAGGCCGTCAGCGTGGTGATCGCGTCGCGGGCGAACAGTTTCTTCTGGCCACGGCAGAATTGGGACAGGAAGTGCTCGGCGAGCAGGGCAATGTCCTCGCGACGGTCCCGCAGTGGTGGCGAGGTGAGCACGAAGCTGGAGAGACGGAAGAAGAGGTCGCTGCGAAAGCGCCCCTCGCGCACCATGAGCCCGAGGTTGCGGTGAGTGGCGACGATGAAGCGGACGTCGGCCCGAAGCGTCTTGGTGCCGCCTACACGGCGGAACGTGCCGCTCTCGAAGAGGCGTAGCAGGCGGGCCTGGTTGGCGAGGCTGACCTCGCCGATCTCGTCGAGGAACAGGGTGCCGCCTTCGGCGGCCTCGATCAGGCCCTTCTTCTGCCGGTCGGCGCCGGTAAATGCACCCTTCTCGTGGCCGAAGAGCTCGGACTCGAACAGCGTCTCGGACAAGGTCGTGGCGTCGACGGTCACCAGCTCGCGGTTCTTGCGCTCGCTGCGCTGATGGATCGCGCTGGCGACGACCTCCTTTCCGCTGCCCGATTCACCATGGATCAGCACGGTGGCGTTGGTCGGGGCGACCGCGTCGATGAGGCTCTCGAGCGCCAGGATCGCCGCCGAGTTTCCGATCAGCCCCGATCCCTGGCGTGCCGCCAGCTGACGCTTGTAGAGCGCATTCGAACGACGCATCTCGGCGTTGTCGAGGACGCGGGCGATGGTGAGTTCGAGTTCGGCGAGACTGATGGGCTTGGTCAGATAGTCGAGGGCGCCGGCGTGGATGACCGAGACCGCGCTACGAATACTGCCGTAGCCAGTAAGCACGATGACGGGATACTCGGCAGCGAGCTCGGGCACTGCGAGCTCGGGCGTGGTGTCGGGCAGCTTCATGTCGAGCAAGATGAGGTCGGGCTCGATCTCCTTGAGGCAGGCGCTCGCCTCGGCCCAGCTTGCAGCACCCGTGGTGTCGTAGCCCATGTCGGCGAGCTGGGCGGTCAGCAGGCCGCGAAAGCCGCGGTCGTCATCGATGACGAGGATGACCTTGCTGCGACTCATTCGAGCACCCGGGGCAGAGACACCCTGAAGCGCGCGCCCTCGCCCGGGCGGCTCTCGACCGCGATGCGGCCACCGTAATGGTCCACGATGCTGCGGCAGATGCTGAGCCCCAACCCGGTTCCCGGTTCGCCATCCGCGCGCCGACTGAAGAAAGGCTCGAAGAGATGCGGAACGTCGTCTTCGGGGATCCCAACCCCGGTGTCCTCCACCTCGATCAGCACCTCGTCTCCGATGATGTGGCTGCGCAGGGTCACCTGCCCTCCCGAGGGCATCGCATGGTGGGCGTTCTGCACGAGGTTGATCATAAGCATCCGCAGGTCGGCGTCGTCCGCCCACACCCGCGGTGCCGCCTTGTCGGCCTCAAGGATGTGCTCGATCTGGCGATTCTCCGCATCGTAGGCGAGCAGGCAGGAGGTGTCCGCAAGCACCGGATTGACATCCACCGGCTGGACACGAGCCTGGGGCGGGCGGGACAGCATCAGTAGCCGCTGGGTGACCTGCAGGCAGCGGTCAATCTCCTCATCCATCGTGCGCAGGTAGTCGTCGATGCGATCGTCGCGCTCGGGGCGTCCGCGCAAGCGGCGCTCCATCGCCTCGAGGCCGAGGCGCAGCGAACCGAGCGGGTTGTGGATCTCGTGCGCGATGCCGGCAGCCAGCAAACCGAGCTCGGTCATCCTGTGTTCCTGCGAGATGCTTGCCGCGCGGCTCAGGTCGCGGACCGATTCGACGATATAGCGCTCACGGCCCTGCTCGGTATCGACATCGATCAGGCCGGCGTGTACCTCGACCGCGAACTCCTCGCCGCTTGCACGCCGATGACGGTGGTGGCACTTCAGGACCTGGCCATGCTCGTGCAGCTCGGCGACCGGGCAGCGCACCATCGTCGGCACACAGGGGCTGCTGCGACCATGGCTGGAGAGGTAGCAGGGCTGGCCCGCCGTCGCGGACAAGCCGAGTTGCTCGCCGAACGCCCGGTTTGCGCTAACCACGGTGAAGTCGGACTTGCGGATGACGCGCAGCCCGTCCGGCAGGCCATCGATGAGGTCCTGCAGATATTTGCGGTGCGCGGCGTGGCGGCCGAGTTCGCGCTGGAGCGCGTCGGCCATCGTATTGAAGCGCTGTGCGCTGCGCCCGATCTCGTCGAGGTGGGCGACCTCGACGCGCGCGCTCAGATCGCCAGCGGCGAGCGCGCCTGCGGCGCGATCGAGGTGCGCAAGCGGGTTGAGCACCCGTCTGCGCAACAACCACCATACCGCCATGATTGTGAGCACGATGACCAGCCCGCCCGCAGCCGCGAACAGGGCGGCGCTCGCAAGCGCCTGCTGGCGCACCGGGGTGGCGTCGTAGTCGATCACGAGGACGCCGTTGATCGGCGACGACGACACCGGGCCATGGCACGGCACGCACTCTGTACGGTTGGGCACCGGATTGATCGAACGCAGCACTTCCTCATCCTCGATGCCATGCTCGAACCGGCTCGTGGCCATTCCGCCCGCTGTCGAGGCCACGAGCCCGGGGAGCTGCATTCCGAGCCGGACCGGGTTGGAGGCGAAGCGCACTTCACCATTGGGGGCGAGTACCAGGACGTCACGGATATCGCGCAGCGCACCCAGGCTGGAGACGATCTCGCGCAAGCCCTCGACGTCGCGCTTGAGCATCGCGTTTTCCCAGGTGGTCGCGAGCATCCGGTTCAGGTTGAGCGAGGCATCGGCGCGCGTCGCCTTGAGTTGATCGAGGTAAAGCGCGACGAAGACCGTCGCGAACGCGACCGAGGCGGCGCTCGCAACAATCAGGATTCTCCAGAGCATCTGGCGCGCCAGGCTGTCCTGGCGGGCCGCAACGACACGTATCGGCACTCGCAAGCTTCCGTTCGGGCTCAGTGCTGCACGTCCTTCGCATCGCTACGCGCTTCCGCCGGCTGGGCATGCGCCATGGGCGGGACGTCGATGCAGGCTCGCAGGCTCGCGCACCAGGTCGCGGTGAGCACGGCGAGTGCAGCATAGAAAGAGGCGCCCGTCCGCGCGTGCACCGCACGCGCAAAGTCGTGGATCCAGCGCAACAGGTGCTGGTCGAGGAAGCTGGCGAGCTGTTTCCAGTTCTCTTCGCTCCGCGCCGCCGAGAGCAGCCTTGCGACGAAGCCGAGCTGATGGGTCATGTGGTCTTCCGGACGCTTGCGCCAGTCCTTGACACGCAGCCCCGCCTCGGCATAGCGCTGGCGTAGCTCGAACATTGGCCCTTGGTAGAGCAGATGGTCCTGATCGAGCCAGTAGGATTCGCACGGCGACAGCCGGTACGCGCCGGTGAGATAGATCGCGGCGAACTCCGCGGCGAGCTCATCCAGCGCGGCTGCGTCCGGTTGCACCGGGATCTCGCGCAGCGCAGCAGACAGTGCGCGCCATGCCTCCCTGGCCATCGCATCGCCGGGCAGCAGCGCGAGATTGGCCGGAAAGCCGACCGCGCGCAGGCTCTCGAGCACGGCCGCATCGAGCTCGCTGGCATGCAGGAAACTCAGCATGTCGGCGTCGGCGGCGAGCGCTTGCGCCGCCTCCTGCCCTGGCCAGCGCGCGTGCTCACTCATCTACGCGACCTCGGCGATGTGGCACGAAAACGATCGATGGGTGGGTGAGCGCGGGGTTCGCCATGTCCTTGACCTGTCCAGTGACCCTGTCTCCCGGGCCGACCGCGGTCGTCGGGTACGTCCCCGCCCGCAACGCGTCGATCGGACCGATATCCAGTACCCGCATCATACAGGCCATCACACAGTAAGGCTTACGCCCGGCCTCGAGCTCGTCGATGCACATGTTGCATTTCTTCACGATGTGCTCGGTCGGGTCCCACTGCGGCGCGCCGTAGGGGCAGGCCGCCTCGCAGCGCCGACACCCGATGCAGAGGGTGGAGTCGATGTCGACGACGCCGTTGTCGGCCCGCTTCCAGATCGCACCGGTCGGGCAGGTGGGCAGGCAGGCAGGATCGGCGCAATGGTTGCAGCTCATGTTCACCTTGTAGGCAAACACGTCGGGGTAATGGCCGCCTTCGACATACATCACGCGCCGGAAGCGCGGCCCGGGGGCGAGACCGTTCTTGTCCTTGCAGGCGATCTCGCAGGCGCGACAACCGATGCAGTCGACGTTGTTATGCACGAAGCCCAGCTGTACCGCTGGCTTGACGGGTCTGTAGGTCTGGGCCGCCTGGCGTTCGAGGGCCGAGCGGACTTCGTCCATATCGAGCTTCTTGCTCATGAGCGCATCCTCAATAGTCGCGTCGGAAAACGATCGAGCGCGCGGTAGCGAGCGAATCCCAGCCTGGGCGATGCTCCAGCGTCGTCTTCTTCACGTCGGCCAGCACGGTGTTGTAGGCGAATGCCCCGGCAGGCGAGGGTTGGTCGTCGGTCAGAAAATCCGGGTTACCCGCGCGATCGACGCCCTTGTCGTCGAGATCCATCCACGCGCCCTCATGCAGCACGAGGACGCCCGGCATGCAGCGTTCGGTCACATAGGCCGGCACCACCACCTTGCCGCGTTCGTTCCACACCTCCACTACGTCACCGGTGCGGATGCCGAGCCGCTCCGCATCGCGCGCTGCGATGGTGACCTCTTGCTGGTAGGTCTCCCGCAGCCAGGGAATGTTGTTGAAGATGCTGTGGGTGCGCCAGCGCGGGTGCGGAGAGATCAGGTGGAAGGGATGCTTCGCGGCCTTGCCGGTATCGCCCAGCCACTCGAAGGGCTCGATCCACTTCGGGATCGCCGGGATCGGGTAACCGTACTGGGTCTTGGTCCAGTCGCTGACCTGGGCCAGCGTGGTGGAGAAGATCTCGATCCGCCCCGACGGGGTGTTGAACGGCACCCCTTTTTCGATCTGGTCGCGGAACGCTACGTGCGGTTGCGCGAATTCGAACTTGTATACCCCGCGCTGCTTGAATTCTTCCCAGCTCATCGTGACCCCTTGGTGCGATTGCACCCGGTGCCACCAGTCCACCAGATAGGCCTCGTCTACCGGATCGTCGTTCTCGAAGTAGCTGCGGTCGGCCTTGGGGTTGTAGCGCTTGCCGAAACCTGACAGTCGGGCCGGGTCGAGGGCCTCGAGGCGATAGGCGAGCTCGGTGAAGATCTGGAAGTCGCTCTTGGACTCGCCGAGCGGGGCGATGACCTTGGGCCGATGGATGTAGTAGTGCCCCTTGTACCAAGGCAAGGCGACATCGTGGCGTTCGAAGTGCGTGGCCACCGGCAGCAGGATGTCGGCCCACAGCCCCGAGGGCGTGATCGTGGAGTCGGCGCATACCACCAGCTCGAGCTTGCGGATGGCTTCGATTTCCTTGTTGATGTTGGTCAGCTGATTGAACCAGTCCGAGCCATGCCACCAGATCGCCTTGATGTTCGGGATGACGCCGTCGAACTGGTCAGCGCGCGGCCACAGGCCGATCTCCTCGCGCCGCACGTCGGGGTAGTTGAGTACGCAATGCGCCCAGCGGTCGGACTTGATGGAAGCCGACCACACGTTGGCGTACTCGTCATAGGGGTAGGCCACCGCTTCCGCGTGCCAGCCCTTGCCGACGCCTTCCGCACAGCCGCCGAGGATGCCGATGTTGCCGGTCATTGCCTGCAGGGCCGCCGCCATGCGGTTGTACTGCTCGCCGTAGGCGTTGCGCCCGGGTGACCACGAGGCCTTCAGCGCCGCCGGCTTGGTGCGGGCGTACATGTCGGCAAGCTTGCGGATGTCGTCTGCCGCCACGCCGCAGATCTCGGCAGCCCACTCCGGCGTCTTCGGCTGCCCGTCGTAGGTGCCGAGGATGTAGTCCTTGAAGTTCTCGTGCCCGCGCGCCCAGTCCGGCATCGTGCCCGCGTCCACGCCCAGGCAGAAACGGTTGATGAAGGCCTGGTCCTGCAGCTCATTGACAAAGATGTAGTGCGCCATCGCGGCCAGCATCGCCGCGTCGGTATTGGGGCGGATGGGAATCCACCAGGCGTCATAGGCCGACGCCGAATCCGTGTACTGGGGGTCGACCACGACGAACTTGCAGCCGCGCTGCTTGGCCAGCCGCATGTAGTGGAACGTGTTGCCGCCGTGGAAGGTGTAGGCCGGGTTCCAGCCCCACATGATGATGAGCTTCGAGTGCGCGAAGGCGTCGTCCTCGTTGCCGTCCTCGATGGTGCCGAACGTGGTGCGGCTGGAGAAGGTTGTGCCCTGGTAGCTTGGCACGGACCAGGAGCTGGTTCGGCAACCGAACATCCCGAGGAAACGTGCCAGCAAGCCCTCGATCTGATCCGATTTGTGCAGGACACCGTAGGAGGCGCCGGCATAGGACTGGTCGAGGATGGCCGTCGGTCCGTAGGTGTCCTTCAGCTCGATCATCTTCTTGGCGATGCGGTCGAGCGCTTCGTCCCACGACACGCGCTTGAAGCGGCCCTCCCCGCGTTCGCCCACGCGCACCATCGGGTAGAGCAGGCGCTCGGCGGAGTAGAGCCGCGCGCGGTAAGAGCGTCCGCGCAAGCAGGCGCGCAGCTGCGGCACCGCCTCGGTCTCGAAACCAAAGGCGCCGCCTGCCTGGTAGCGGCCGTCATCGGACGACAGGCGAACGATCACGTCTCCTTTCTTGTGCGCGACCAGCATGTGGCGGGAGCCGCAGTTGTGCGCGCAGCTGGTCACCATGGTGGTGAGCTGGTCGTCGGTGTAGTAGGGCTCGTAAGCGAAGGCCGAAGCCTCCTTGCCCGTGCTTGCCAGTTCCACGAAGCTGCTGGCGGCGGCCGCGGCGGCGCCCGCCGCGGTGGTCTTGAGGAAGTCGCGGCGCGCCGGGTTGATCGGCGCGGCGAGTGTGTCCTTGTTCATGGCGAGTTCCCGTGCTGTCATTTGGCCGCTGGTTTGTCGATCAGGAAGCGTGCTTCCGACCGCGTCGGGCGATCCTTGGCCCATTCGGGCACCTCGTCCGCCATGCCGGGCCAGGCGTTACGTGCAAACGGATAGGCGATGCGGTACCAGGGCCTGCCGCCGTGACAGCCAAAGCACACATCACCGCCGGCCATGTGCTCGCGTCCGGCCTCGGCTGCGGCCTCGATCGCGGCGGGCTTGAGGTAATTGACCTGGTGCCGATTGGTACGGAAGGCCACGTGACAGGCGAGGCAGTCGTTCTGCATGTCGATGCGCACCTCGTGCCAAGGCCCGGGCAGCCCCATGATCGTGTAGTCGGTGGGCTGGCCATGACACTTCAGGCAGATTGCCTCGGTATTGACGGCCTTGCGCAGGGTGAAGTCGCCGCTTCCCTGCGCTGCGGTGTTCGCCGACGTGCCCGGGGCCTCGTCACGCGGGTCATGACCCTGATGGCAGGTCGTACATTTCAGATCCATCAGCTGCTTGGCCAGCGGCGTGACCAGGTGACGACGGTGGAAACTGTCCTGTTCGCCCTGGTAGGTGGAAACCTGTTGGTACCACGCTAGGCTGCCCTTGGCCGCGACACCGGCCGGACTCCGCGCCAGCGGCTTGTCCTCGAGGACGTCGGCATGGCAGGCGAGGCACTGTGCATCGGTGGCCGTCTCGATCGCCGGCTTGAAGTGCAGCGGGCTGTACGTTGCGCGCATGTGTTCGCCAGGCCGCTCGGCGGAGCCGCCGGGCTTGGCGGGCTTCTTCGCCGCGGTCTTCTTTGGTGCAGCGGCATGCCAGCCGCGCAGATCGTAATAGCCGAGCATTCCCGGTTGGTCGAAGGGCGTGTACCAGGCCTCCTGATCGCGCATGACGGCCAGAGTGGCCGGTGCAGGCAGCACGATTCCGCGCTGCAGACGGGTCTTTGCCGCCTCGCTGGTCGTGTGCTGGTGGATCACTGGTGCGCCTGCTGGCCTGGCATCAGGTTGCAGGCCTGCAACGGGATAAGCCGGCGCGTCCGCCATCGCGGCGTTGATGCCAGCAAGAAGAAGGATCAAAACAGGAAGACGCATCTCCGGCACTCTCCAATAAGGGAGGAAGGGGGGCGGCCCCCTTCCCGTGCCCAGCTAGGGCAAACAGTCCCGCTTACTTCTTGGGTGCGTCGGCCGCCATGCCCGACATGCCACCCATGCCCGACATGCCACCCATCCCCGACATGCCCCCCATGCCCGACATGCCGCCCATACCCGACATGCCGCCCATACCGGACATGCCCGACATGCCGCCCATGCCAGCCATACCGGCGGGGATGTTGATGATTACGGTCGTGCCGCCCATGCCAGACATGCCACCCATGCCGGCCATGCCGGACATACCGCCCATACCGCCCATGCCGGACATGCCACCCATGCCGGACATGCCGCCCATGCCACCCATACCGGCCATGCCGCCCATGCCCGACATGCCGCCCATGCCACCCATGCCCGACATGCCGCCCATGCCACCCATACCCGACATGCCACCCATGCCACCCATGCCCGACATGCCACCCATGCCCTGCTGCTGGGCGAAGACGGAGCCGGCCATGGCAAGGGTCAGCGCGCTCGCGGCAACAACGATCAGTTTTTTCATGGCGATACCCATATCAACGTTGATTGAATGCTTGCTCTTGCCTCGCATCCGAGGATGCAGGTAATCCATACCTTGCAATTCCTGGGCCAGAACACCACATACGGCTATCAATCTGTTTTTACTGGACTTTCTTTCTTCATTTGGAATTCGGATACCGGGAAAAACCTGACAAGATTGCAGGTAAAAATCGATAACATCGAAGAAGGTATTGTTTTTTCTGAGAAAAGAGACCTGCAAGAATTGCAGGCCGTCTACAGGCAGTCATCGCGCGCTTTCCCCAGCGTAACCGGTCACTGAGCGGCGTTCTTTTCCAGCCCGCGCCCGCGCGGAACAATCCCTCCCGCATTCATCAGGGAGGAGCCGGCAGTGACCAGGGCGACAGCGACCAACAACAAGTGGCGGCGGCGTAGCCGCCAGGAGTGGGAAACCGTCTTTGCGCGGTTTGCCGCGAGCGGCCTGGGGATCGAGCCGTTCTGCGCCCGCGAGGGGCTCAGCGAGTCGAGCTTCCGGCGCTGGCGTAGCCTGCTGGGCGAGCCGAGTACGCAGCCTGCCGCGCCGGCGATGGAGGCCACTGGCTTCGTCGACGCCGGCACGCTCAAACTCGGCGGCACCGGTCGCCTCGAACTGCGGCTCGATCTGGGCGACGGCGTGATCCTTCACCTGTCGCGCGGCTGATGTTCTTCCCCGAAGGCGCGGTCCGGGTCCATGTCTATGGCCGCCCGGTCGACATGCGCAAATCCTTCGACGGCCTGTACGCGCTCACACGCCAGGCGCTCGGCTGCGATCCGCTGTCGGGCGAGCTGTTCGTGTTCATCAACCGGCGCGGCACGCAGATGAAGGTGCTGTACTGGGACCGCACCGGATTCTGCGTGTGGGCCAAGCGCCTCGAGCAGGGTCGTTTCGTGTCGAACTGGGCGCACGTCAGCACGCGTCAGATGGACTGGACCGGGCTCAAGTTCTTGCTCGAAGGCATCGAGCCGGTCCGCTACAAGCGCCGTTTCAGATTACCTACAAACGCCGTGCAGCCCGCATGAATGCTGGGCTCTGCGGTAAAATCTGTGCCATGTCCGCACCGCACTGCACCCCCGTTCCGACCCTTGCCGAGGCCGCCCAGTGGGCGCCCGAGCAGATCGTCGGACTGGCGCAGGCGAACGTCGCCTTGCAGCGCGACATGGATGCGATGCGCCTCGAGTTTGCGGCGCTCAAGCATCAGCTCGAGTGGTTCCGCCGCCAGCTCTTCGGCCAGAAGAGCGAGAAGCGCGTGGTTTCACCCGACCCGACGCAGATGCATCTGGGTGAGTTGCCGATCCCCGACACGCAGCCCGTCTCCCCAGGCAAGAGCGTAGCCGGACACACCCGTCGTGCCTCGCACACCGACTTCGCCCAGAGCAAGGACGAATCGGCGCTGTTCTTCGACGAGACGCGCGTCCCGGTCGAGACCATCACGCTCGCCAACCCCGAGATCGAGGGCCTCACCGCCGAGCAGTTCGAGGTGATCGGCGAGAAGGTCAGCCACCGCCTGGCGCAGCGCCCGGGCAGCTACGTGATCCTCAAGTACGTGCGCCCGGTCATCAAGCGCCGCGACACGCAGACGATCCACTGCCCGGCGGCCCCCGCCGGGGTGATCGACGGTAGCCGCGCCGACGTGAGCTTCATCGCCGGGCTCATCACCGACAAGTTCTGCTACCACCAGCCGCTGTACCGCCAGCATCAGCGGCTCGGGGACAACGGCATCCGGGTCTCGCGCCCGTGGCTCACGCAGCTCACCCACGCGGCGCTCGCGCTGCTCGAGCCGGTCTTTACGGCCCAGTTCGACTCGATCCGCGCAAGTCGCATCAAGGCGATGGACGAGACCCCGATCAAGGCCGGGCGCGCCGGCCCGGGGAAGATGAAGGGCGGCTACTTCTGGCCGGTGTATGGCGAGCGCGACGAAATCTGCTTCGCCTATCACGAGGGGCGTAGTGGCAAACACATTGCGCAGACCCTGGGGACCGACCCACCGCCCGAGGGGGCGGTGCTGCTCACCGACGGCTACGCGGCCTACGAACGTTACGCACAAAAATGCGGGCTCACGCGCGCGCAATGCTGGGCGCACTCGAGAAGAAAATTCTTCGAGGCCCAGTCGATCGAGCCCGAACGGGCGACGCAGGCATTGGAGATGATCGGCCAGCTCTACGCGGTAGAGCAGCACATCCGTGAGGCACAACTCATCGGCGAGGCACGCCGCGCATACCGGCTCGCCCAGGCCAAGCCGATGGGGCTCTATGCCCTTTCCAGTGGAAATTGACTCAACAACAGACATGACGATCGGTGGTACAACCGTCCGTTCCAGCCGCTGACCAGCCTTTCTATGAGCAACCAGATCGAAGCCCTCTTCACCACCGCGCTTGGCCTGCAGCCGCCCTGGCACGTTGCCAAGGTCGAGCTCAACACGGGCAAGCGCCGGATCGACTTCGAGGTCGAGCACACCGGCAAGCGCGCGGCGTGCCCGGCGTGCGGGATGGAACATCAGCTGATCCACGATCGGGTGCGGCGCAGCTGGCGGCACCTGGACTTCTTCCAGTTCGAAGCCTGGCTGCATGCGGAGATCCCGCGCGTGCAGTGCACGGGCTGCGGCAAGACCACGCAGTTGCCGGTGCCATGGGCGCGCGAAGGCAGCGGCTTTACCTTGCTGTTCGAGGCGCTGGGCCTGTCGCTGTGCCGGGAGCTTCCGGTGCGCCAGGCGGCCAACCAGATGCGGGTGGCGCCCAAGCGGCTGTGGCGGCGGGTGCGGCACTACGTCGAGGTGGCGCGCGCCCGGGACGACATGAGCGGCGTGCGCTACGTCGGCATCGATGAGACCAGCGTCAAGCGCGGACACGAATACATCACCGTCGTCCATGACCTCGAGGCCAAGCGCCTGCTGTTCGCCACGCCGGGACGCGATCACACCACGCTGCAGGCCTTTGCGCAGGAGCTGCGTGCGCACGGCGGCGATCCGCAAGGGGTCGAGCATGCGTGCATCGACATGAGCGCCGCCTACGCCAAGGGCATCGCCCAGGCGCTGCCCGGCGCCCAGATCAGCTACGACCGCTTCCACGTCGTGGCGCTGGCCAATGCGGCGATGGACGAGGTGCGTCGCGAGGAAATGCGCAGCTCGGCCGCCGCAGTCCGTGATGCGGCGGGCACGCACAGCAAGAAGACCCTGCGCCAGCTGCTGTGGGGCATGCGCAAGAACCCGGTGAGCTGGACCCGCGCGCAGTTCGAGGCGATGCACTGGCTGCAGCGCTCGAACCTGAAGAGCGCACGGGCCTGGCGCCTGAAGCAGGCGCTGCGGCTGGTCTATCGCGAGGCGGGCGCGAGCAACAGCGAAGAGATTGCCCACGGGGCGCTGACCAAGTGGATGAGCTGGGCTCGGCGCTCTCGCCTGGAGCCGTTCAAGCGCTTGGCGGCGACGTTGAAGGCGCACCTCGCCGGGGTCGTGCGCGGCATGCTCGACGGGCGCAGCAACGCCTACGTCGAGGCGATGAACGGTCTGCTTCAACAGACGAAGACCGCCGCCCGGGGCTTCCGCAAGGTCGAGAACTTCATCGCTATCGCCTACCTGCGCATGTCCAAGCTCGAGCATCTACCGAAGAACCCTCTGCTGCCGGCCATCGCCCGCGACTACGGGCGCTACCGTCATGTCTGTTGTTGAGTCAATTTCCACTGGAAACGGCATAGAGCCGCCGATGGTCGACCGGTTCTTCGACTGGGTCGGCGCCCAATTCGAATCCCAGGGGCTACTGCCGAGCTCACCGCTGACCACTGCCCTGGCCTACGTGCGTGAGCGCCGGGCCGCCCTCGAGGTCTACCTCGCCGACCCCGAGGTGCCGATCGACACCAACCGCCTCGAGCGGGCGCTACGCGTAGTGCCGATGGGCCGCCGCAACTGGCTCTTCTGCTGGACCGAGGTCGGCGCGAAATACGTGGGGATCGCGCAGAGCCTGATCGCCACCTGTCGCCTGCACGACATCGACCCCTATGCCTATCTGGTCGATGTGCTCCAGCGCGTCGGCCAGCACCCTGCCGCCGATGTCGCGCAACTCACCCCAAGGCTGTGGAAGCAACACTTCGCGGCCAATCCGCTTCGATCCGATCTCCACCCGCGCTCGAAGTAGGCAAGAACGCCGCTCGGTTACCGCTTACGGCCCGAAGGCGCGGAAGATGTCCGCGACCTCCAGTGCGGGGCGAGCCACGATGCGCCTACGCCGACTGCAAGGTCTCCAGCGGACTGACGACTTCGCGCAGCAGATCAGTGGCGACCTGGGTGTAGATCACCGTGGTGTCGAGTTTCTTGTGGCCGAGCAGCGCCTGGATGATGCGGATGTCGACCTTCTGCTCGAGCAGGTGGGTCGCGAAGCAGTGGCGACAATGCCGATATCGGCATTGGAGGCACTATTCCGTGTGCCGGACTACGCCGCGCCGAATCAACCGCGCGCATCGGACTGGCCGAGGCGCGTCGGCAAACTCGGCATAGTCCTGTGCTTCAAGTCTCAGAGTTCTGTGAGGAAGGCGAGCAGTTGGTCATCCGGTCGAAATCTCCCAGGGGTGCTGTCGGGTGGTGTAGTCCGGGCCAAGGCTTGCTCCTTGATGGCGAGGTTCGCGTCCAGATAGATCTGCGTCGTCTCCACGGACTCGTGGCCCAGCCACAGCGCGATTACCGCACGATCGACACCCGCCTGAAGCAACTCCATCGCGGTGGTATGGCGAAGCACGTGCGGTGTGACCCGCTTTTGGGCCAGGGACGGGCAGCTCCGGGCCGCCACCGCGACGTGTTTGGCGAGCAGATACTGCACGCCATCCGCGCTCAGGCGAGTGCCACGGGCACTCGGAAATATTGTCGCGTCGGGGTTGGCGGGAATCTCCTTCAACCAGGCATTGAGGACGGCAGCGGTCTGTCGGGTCAGCGGTGTGGCGCGTTCCTTGCGGCCCTTCCCCATGACCAGGACGTGGGCACCGGATCCCAGGATCACCGTATCTCGCCGCATCGCGGTCAGCTCGGACAGGCGTAGTCCGGCTTGAACTGCGAGCAGGAGCAGCGCGTGGTCCCGGCGTCCGGACCACGTCTGCCGATCGGGCGCGGCCAGCAGCGCGTCGACTTCCGGTCGGGTCAGGAACCCGACCTGGGTACGCGTGAAACGCTGGCTGGGAATCGCGAGCACCCGCTGAATCTGCTCCGCATGGGTCGGCGCCTCGAAAGCGGCATAGCGGAAGAACGAGCGAATCGCGGTGAGGCGTAGGTTGCGGCTGCGGGCCGTGATCCCGCGTTTGTCCTGGAGCTCGTCGAGGAAAGCGGCGATCAGTGGCGCATCGATCTGCTCGAACGCCAACTGCGAGGGCTGCCTGCCGAGTCGCATCTGGGCAAAGCGCAGCAGCAGACGAAAGGTATCCCGATAGGAGCCGATCGTATGCGGGCTTGCCCGACGCTGCTGCATCAGCCGGTCGGTAAAGAAGCGCTGCAACAACGCAGGGAAACTGGGCGTCGCACTCATGGCAGTTCTCCCCAGCGTCGTTCAAGACGCCCGACCGCCAGTCCCATCAGCTCCGGACAGGCGCTCAGATACCAGTAGGTGTCGGCGACATGGGCATGGCCCAAATAGGTCGACAGCACCGGCAACCGTCGCTCGACATCCTCGCCCGAGCGGTACCAGCGCAACAGCGTCTGGACCGCGAAGCGGTGCCGAAAGTCGTGCAGGCGCGGACCGTGGCTGGCGGTCGCGCCGCGCAGTCCGACTTGGCGCGACAGGCGATAGAACGTTCGATGCACATCACCGATGTCGAGATGATGACCGCGACCGGTGATGAAGAATGCCGAGGCTGCATGGCCTGCGAGAAAGGGTTCGCGGTGGGCGCGGTACTGTTGCAGGACCTCCAGCGTTGACGAATGGATCGGGACGAGGCGCGACTTGCCGAACTTGGTGCCGCGAATCGTCAGCAGCCCTTCCTGCAGATCGACGTCCGCGTCCATGAGGCGGATCGCCTCGCCAACTCGCAGGCCGGCGACGCTGAGCAAGCCGAGCAGTGTGTGATACGTCCACGGGCGCAAGCCGCCGGCAGGCGGTAGATCGAGCGCGCTGCGAAGCAGTTGTGCGATGTCCTCATCGGAGTAGAGGTAGGGTCGCGCCCTGCGTGGGCGAAACGGCAGCAGACCCGCCGGGGGCACCTCAGTCTGCGGGTCACTCGCCGCATGATGGCGGGCGAAGCCACGGACGTAGCCCAGCCGCTGCGCCCAGGTCGCAGGCGTCACCGATGGACTTTGGCGAATCCACTCCAGTGCCAGCGCGGTCGTGATGTGTGGGGCGTCGCGGGCTTCCATGAATGCCGCGAACTTCACTAGGCAAAGCCCGGCATCCCGGAGTTTGAACCCCAGCCTGCGGCGCAAGGCGAGATAGTCTTGAATCGCTTGTCCGAGCGGGGTCATGACACACCCCCTGGCCACGGCAAGGCCAACGGGCGCAACAGGTCCAGGTCGACCTTCGCGTAGATCATCGTCGTCTGCGGGCTGCGATGACGCAACAACTCACCGATCTCAGCCAACGAGGCGCCCTGGCGCAACATCTGGGTGGCTACCGTGTGCCGCAACAGGTGGGCACCATGGTGGGCAGGATCCAGTCCGGCGCGCGCGAGCGCACGCCGCACGACGGTGGAAACGGCCGATGAACTCTTGAAGCCACGAGTGGGCGCGCGCATGCGAACAAACACCCGGCGCGAGGTGCAGGCGGGACGCCCGTCACGCAGATAGTCGGCCAGCGCCGCACCGACCTCGTGGGGAAGCGGCAGACGGTTTGCAGATACGCCTGCGCCTTGAATGCAGAGTTCGGCCGCCGCCCAATCGATATCGTCGAGCGTCAGCGCAGTGACTTCACCGGCACGCAGTCCCAAGCGGGCGAGTAACAACAGGATCGCCCAGTTGCGGCGGCCGACTGCGGTCCCCCGCTCGCAACTGGCGAGAAGTCGTTGGAGCTCGACCGCTGACAGGGCGCGTGGCAGCGAGGCCATCGACCAATTCGCCACCGCCGGCACGCTGGGTTTCAAGTCGGCCTCGATAAGCCCCCGGTAACGCGCGTACTGCAGGAACGACCGGACCGCCGTGGTCATCAGCTTGGCCCGCTTGGCATGATGAAGCCGGGCGGCTTCCCGCTGGACAAAGTCCACCACGTCCGCTGCCTGCACGTGCGCGAGCGACGCTTCACCTTTCGGGACCATCTGGGCCAGAAAGCGCCGCGCGAACTCCAGATAGTGGAATACCGTCGCCGGGGCCAGTCGGCGTTCCCGCTCCAGGTAATACCGGAATTCCGTCTCCAGTTGCTCGACCGCCGTCGGCGCGATCGGCGGGTCCTCCACCACGATCCCTTGTTCGGCGAGCAGATTCCGCAAACGCCGCAGAATCGATGCATCTCCCGGTCTGAAGTGCCCACGTCGGGTTCGATCGCGCAGGTAGCCGCTCAGGCTCTCTGGCGTGACACGTGATACCAGGATCCTGCGCTGCATCAGCCATCGACCGAAATCGGCGACCAGTTGCAGCGAGTATCGGATCGAGGGCCTCGCGTACCCCTGGTCGATCAATTGCCGGGCAAAGGCATCAACATATGCACCCAACAAACCTGCCCGCATGCGCTCGAGCGTGCGCGCATCCTTGTATAGCTGTTCCATTGCGATCTCCTTCCTCCGGGGCGATATGCCCCTGAAAGAAGATCAAACTATGCCGAGCCATCGAGAATCCTCTGCTGCCGAAACCCTCACGGCTGCCTGCTTTCCAGGCCCCAGCTGACTCGGCGCGGCGTAGTCCGGCACACGGAATAGTGGCGAAGCGTGTGCATCGACACCCCCTTGTCGATGCCGGCCGCCAGGGCGGCGGCCTGAACAGCGCGATTGAGTTGGCGCGGGCTCAGTGACTCGATCGGGTTGAGGCCCGGGAACAACCAGCCGCCATCGAGCATCTTGCCCTGCGCCCGGGCGACCCGCCACCACACGCGCAACCGCTCCAGCAGCAGGGGTGAGAGCATCGCGTAGCGATCCTTGCGGCCTTTGCCTTGCTCGACCCGCAGGGTCATGCGCCCGCTGTCGACGTCGCTGACCTTGAGCGAGACCACTTCGCTCGCTCGCAGTCCGGTCGCGTAGGCGAGCGAGAGCGCCGTCTGGTGCTTGAGATTGTTGCAGGCGGCGATCAGGCGCGCGACCTCCTCGCGGCTGAGCACCACCGGCAGGCGCTGCGGCAGCCGGACCGGCTGCATTCGTGCCATCAACTCGCCGCGTTGAAGCGTGATATCGAAGAAGAACTTCAGCCCGCTGATCGCGGCGTTGAGCGACATCGGCGAGGTCCCGCTATCGACCAAGTGCAACTGGTAGTTGCGCAGGTCCTCCACCGTGGCGGTATCGGGCGCGCGCCCCAGATAGCGCGTGAACCGGCACACCGCGCGGATGTACGCACTCTGCGTCTTGGGGGTGAGCTTGCGCATCCGCATGTCGTCGAGCATGCGCTGGCGCAAGGGGCTGACGGGACGAGTCGGGGTATCCATGGCTTGCTCCTGTCGAAAATGAGGCCGATTGCCTCATCTCCCAACATGGCAAGCCTGCTGCCGATGGAAACCACGAACTTCGATGCTCGTCACGAGCGGTTCAGCACACCCCTACCGCGCGAGCGGTTTAGTCCTCTTGCCATTATCGCTCCGTGACCAACGCCGCGGGTAGTCCTATCGGAGCAGCTGTGAGCTATCCATCGCTATCGGGTCGAGGCGTTCCCGCAATCTCGTTTTAGCACTTGGCTGGTCGCAGCCCTTACTCGTTTGCGGCCAACTCGGTGAGTAGCTGGAGGCGCGATGCCAGAGAATCGATCACCGCGTCACGGTTGCATACGCGCAGCGGGATGGCAGTGTGCTTCCCTGTTCCCACTCGCTCCGCTACGCAGATATCGAGGTCGATCGGAATCTCTCGCAGGACCGATTCCGTGACGAACGGCAGTTCCGGGCTTTCCTCCTCCAGACGCACCTCCATGCAGTCCGGAAACATCTGGATCAGCCGATGCCATTCGGGGTCGTCTCGATGGCCACGCATCGTGAAGGTGAAGGCGGTGTTGGTTGAGACAAGCCGGCAGCCGCGTAGCGCGAATGTTTCTCGGGAGTGATGGTTAGCAGGCGTCTGGCGGTTGCCGCCAATGGTGCGAGTTGCGGTGATGTAGTCCAGCTTCATCTCGGCACCACGCGCGAGGGTGTACGTGGCCCTCGATATTGCCTGATCTGGGCTGTTGGCCAGCAGTTCCGGCAGATCCTCGGCATCCATCGCGTGTATTTCTGCCCGTGAGGCCAAGTCGTTTCCTACGTCAACGGCCTTGATCGAAATGGTGCGCGCCTCGGTGGCCAAATACTCCGCATTCCGAAGGGCTGTGGCTTCAAGCGTTTGAGCGGTGGGTGTTGTACTTGCGTTGTTGGAGCGAAGATCGATCGCTGCTGAGGCGGGTTCGGCGGGGCTGGATTGCGGGTCTTGTGGCCCGAAAAGCCCGCCGTTCGCAGCTGCGGGAATGACTGCCCGGACGGTGATGCCGGCCGGAAATTCCGCCACCAGGGTTGAAGGACAACGGGGATTGATTTGCCTGAGTGCAGATCCGCACTTTCGGAGATGTTCAATCAGCGACTTTAGAGGAATCGGATTGGTGGCGGCATCCACTGTGATGAAGTTGATGACGGCATACTCTCCAGGCTTCAGTTGACAGCTACGCAGATCAGGTTCGACGCTCATTGTTTCAGCTCCTTGCGGAAATGGACTGCGAGAATTGAGATGGTCACGAGGAATGCATGCCGCGGCGATGCGCGGCGATGACCCGCCGAGTCGGATGACTTGGGGCAGAACAGCACCTTGCATTGGCTGCCGCGCGGGAAGTCCCGGGGCGGACGACATTGGACCGACCCGAACCCCGCGTTGCGGAAGCGATCCAACCAGCATGTGTCGACCGCTGATTGACCCGAAGATCGCACGAGGCACACTGTTTGAATGTCCGCAGACCTGATCGGGCCGAGAAGGGGGCTCATCCGGAGGGCATGTTCAGGCCGTGCGAACGTGAGAGGATCCCCCGCGGTATGTGCTGCGAGGACCACCTCGCGCAGGAGGTCGGCATCCAGATTGCAGGCGGCAATCGCTGCAGGCAATCTGGCTTTCGCCATTTCGGTTATGAAGCGCTGTCGGGAGAGGTCGCGTCGGCCTGCAAGTCGGGTGAGGCGTGCTCGCTGCAGTTCAGAAAGCATCTGTTCCGCGGATTCTGTCTCCTGACGGGTCAGTCGCGCGGTCAATCGAGCCGAATGGATCTCCTCCTTGAGCATGCGCAGACCGAGATAGATGGCGGTCGCCGTGAGGCGCTCCTCCTGGAGATCCGCGTCGGTCCAGGGGATTTCTTCGAGCCCGGCCTGCACAAGCGATCCGAGTTCGCACACCTTGGCGCCAACGGTGGGTATGGCGTCCGACTGCAGGCCCTCAAGGACGTCAAACCAGTCGTCATTGAGGCCTCTGCTCAGTCGTTTGCGATAGGTTGCCGCGGCGATTCCGGTTAGCGCTTCCAGAAATGCGGGGCGGGGTGGGCAATCGGCGGCCCGCAGAATTTCCGTGGCCCAATCCCGTCGTTGGTGGTCCATCCCTGCGAAATACTCCCCGACAGTGACGTCAGGGTGTCCGTGTCCTGCTCGTGCGGAGATGGAATAGAGGGCCTGACGCAAGTCGATCGGCCGACGTTCGTGCCTGGACGGAGACAGAACTGCGTCAATTTCCGAAGTGATTACCGTGCCGCGAGTGCAATGAGGATGAATGCCCCACGCCCCGCTCGCTCGCCGCAGCGCCTCGGTAACCAGGTCATGGATGCGGTCGCCGGAGTCGGTTGCGCGATCCTCGAGATCGGCGCCCAGAAGGGGGATCATTTTGTCTCCTCCGAAGCGCGAGCTTCGCAGGTCGTAGAGCGCCCGTACTTCGCGAATCGTCTCCATGCCATTTAACGGCAGCACGCGCCGCGCATTTCTCGTCTTGAGGGCTGCGCGCGATTCGTTGGTCACGACGATGTGCGGGGCGGGGGAGCTCCCAATCCAGACATCGGTCAATCGGAGATTGATGATCTCGTCCCATCGCAGTGCGACGTCGGACATCAGCCGCAAGGCCGCTTCGGCCCGATGCCACTCGTCACCGGGGGTCCTTCTGCGTGCCGCCAGCATCGAAATGGCCAGGCGAGTTTCACGGTCGGTCAGGAGGTCCGTATACCTGAGTGCTGCTGGCGGTGGTCCGACTCTTCGACCGAGACGATAGTCGATCCCCAGCCAGTCAAGCGCCTGGTTGATGGCCGCTCTGGTTGGTGCGCTGTCGTGGCCATCATGCGCGTCCTTATCCTCGGGCGCCTCGTTGATCAGTTCAAGCCAGTCGACTCCCTCAAGTCCGCCGGAGGCAATGACGCGGCTGAGCGCATGAAGGAAGGGGGCGGCGGCCGTCAGGTAGCGCAGGATCGTGTGTACATTGTCGTGACGGTCCAGCAGAGACCGGCAGTATCCGACCGACAACTCGTGTTCTGAGCTCGGATCGTCTGCCGATCCGGTTTCATCGAGCCATTCCCTGAGTTCATCAATGGCCCTTCGGTGGGACTTCGACGCCGGGACGTCGTCGCAAATGTCCCTTACATGTTTTCTGAACGCGTCAGGTCTGCGGACTGTTCGCGAATTGCGCGAGACCCGGGGAGCAGGCGGCTCACACAACCCCAGATACTGTCGCGCAACGCAGTGTGGCCTGACAGTGCGAGAGAACTTGGAACCGTCCATCCACGCGCGGAGGATGCCCGGGGTGCGGAGTGCAAAGTACGCGCGGGCACATGCCGTGACATAACTGACTGGGGAGCCTCCGGCTGAATCGGCTCCCGACATGGTCAGAAACAGTCGGAACGCCTCGGAAATTGTGTCGAGCGTGACGAGCGAACCGCCGAGTGCAGGTGTTTGGTAAATCAGGCGCACCGTGATTGGCGACAGCCACACGCGTCGAATTCCGAGTGGAGCGGGTCGGGCGTCGACGAAATGAATCTCGCGATGGCGGTACAGGATGCCCTGCCGGAGTTCCTGCAGGACTGCGATGACCTCCTCATCCAGCACAATCGCGTCCTCGAAGATCAGGCTCAGGGCGATTCCCGCCCAGCCGCCTGGAGGACTGTCGGTCCGCCAGAAGCGAAGCAGGTCGGGGAATTGGGCCGCCAGGTGAATCGTGTCCCGGCCGATGGGGCAGGGTTCGGCTCCCTTTGCGTCCTTGAGCGACGCGGGGCAGTCGTCGAGAAGCACGGGGCGATACTCCGGATGAGTGTGGTGGCGGGCGTCATGGAGTTTGCGGGACGACATGGCCGGTGCCGGCGGGAGCGCCAGTTCGCTTAACCAGTCTTCGATGACGGTCGCGCACCGGAGCAGGAATTCGAGCGGCGCAACGCTGCTGGCTGCGCCAATGATTTCCTGTCCGGGCATCGCCCGGCCCATCCAGCCCATTACCGCCGCGCTGTCGAGCCCCGCGTCGCGAAACAGCACATCGAGGAAATGGCGTCCTGCATTCGACGCCATCTGGTGGCGGCCGAGGATCGGGGAAATGTCGTGCGCGCCGAGCGGAGCTGTCGTGCCATTGGCCGAGAAACAAAAAAACAGGGGATGAGCTTCGACCTTTGTGTCGCCCTCCGCGACGGAGCGGATGGCGCGCGCGAGGTGGGGGTCGATCGAGGCCATGCGATAGGCCACGCTGCTGAGCCAGGCGAGATAGGCCCGGAGCCATTCCCTCAGTGTCGGGGGCAGGCAGCCCAGACGGTGTTCGTGGTAGCGCGCGGTGCGCTTGTCCGTGACGACGAACAATCCGGTTTCGACATCGATGCACCGGCGAGTCAGCGTCTCCTCTTGCAAGCTGCGGCCTGCGAGGATGAATTTCAGCGCGGCGTAGAAATGTGTTGCGACCAAGTTGTGGGCCTCATGCACAACTTCGATTGCGCATCGGCGAGGCACGCCTGTCATTGCGGTCCGCACTATCGACAGGCTGTCGCGAATGAAGGCGCGAGCCGTGGCATCTGGGATGAGTCGCAACGAGCCGACGTCCGGCAACGGCTGCCCGCCGCAGTTTCCCGATAGCCCGACGCGCCTGTAGCACTCGCTTGCGATTGACCGGATTCTCGCTGCGCGAAGGAGGCAGTAATTCAGGTTGGCGGTCGTCCCGAGTGTGAAATCGACGCCCATCGCGGCGGCGTAGGTTTCATCCCCTGTCCGGGAGAGGACGTAGCGACCCCAGGAGAAGGACAGTCGTTTCAGCGCTGGTCGGTGGGATGTCAGGGACAGCTCACGAAGCATCAACTTGGTCTTCTTCCCGAGGTGCCCCTTCTCGGAATCGAACAGATCGGCGAGTGTTTTCCCTCCGGTGCTCTGCTGTCGTCTCCTCAACTCTGCGACGGTTTCGGACGGAAGCGGCACCTGCACGTAACGGTCCGATGACGATCTGGTAAACGAATTGTCAGGGGTGTGCCGTCCGATTACCTCGTCGAGATTCCATTCAAGGCATCCAGCAGCGAGATTGATCCGGATTCCAGCCCCTGATTCGGACGTGAGAGGTACCTGGCAGAAGCTCGAAGGCATAACGCCAAGATGAAGCGTCAGCAGAGCGCCGAGCGCTTCGTCCTCCTGTCCTGTGCGCCAGCGGTCCAAGATCTTCGGAACAATGGCCTCGAGCTCGAACGGTTGTGCGTATTCATACAGGGCCGGTGTGCCGGACAGAACCCGGCAACCGGCCTTTCCGATGGTAGCTTTACGTCCTCTCAGGGGGTCGGCAACAGACCGGGCCTGCTGATCACTTCCCACTTCGGAAGCCGCCTCGTGCGCCTCGCGTCGCTCCTCGCCTGAAGAATGCGAAATGACTTGAACAGCCCGGCGAGTAACGAACGGGTTGCTGAACTTTCGGGAAAGTGCCTCAACCAGAACTGCCATGAGTGCAGCTTGAGGGGTGCCGGGTGGGAGACTGTCCCGCCGGAGTCGAAGTTCGTCGGCCGACAGCTCCAGGGGCTGTGCAAAACGGAGGCCCTTTCCGCGCATCCAGCGCGAGAGCTCGGCGGCCAACGTTCTCCCAAGACCGTTGCTTTCGGAAAGGAGGTGGAGTGCAAGGAGTGCGCGGACGCTCCGCAGGCAGCGTCGTTCAGGGGGCGGGAGGGTCAGACTTGGTTGTGTCAGCAAATCCCGCAGCGGGCAGGCCGGCAGGGATCGGAGGTAGGCCAGATCGCGAACCGCGTCTGCTCTGTCTTGGCAGAGGGTATCAAGCAGCTTCCGAAGTGCGTCGGGCAGCTCAGTGGAGACGATGCCGCGGTCCAAGGCATCCAGGTCTGCCCTGAGTTCATGCGCCAAGGCCGCCAGCCCGATGCCGGAGATTGGAACGGCAAAAGTTCGAATGAGGAGCTGGCGAGCGTGGCGGAGTTCGTCCGACTGCGTTTCGGCTTCCGGATGGCTGGCGGTGGACTGGGGTTCGGCAGGGCGCAAGTAGTCCTCGCCTTCCGGCGATGGCATGAGAGTGCAAGGGTTGGTGTCATCCATGGTCAGATCTCCCGAATTGACCAGAAGGGTTGAAGGGAAATGGAGATCTGTTGCCGCGATGGGGCAACGTGGATAACGACGACGCGATCAGACGCCCGCCAGCTGGAGCGTCAGCAGCGAAGGATCAATGCGGAGTTGAGCGAGGACGGATGATGCGTGAGTCGGTTCGTGGCAGCGACAGACGGACTGACGCTGCGATGGCACCATGTGCAGGTGCAGGCGGCCTGAAGGCCTTTTGCGGCATGAATTGCTCGATGCCGTGAGGGGCGGTCCTAGGGGACCTTTTGCGCAAGTGATCTGCGTGAATGTATGTTATACAGAAGTGCTTGAATGCCGCAAGAAAGGGATGTGCCTTGCGGCAGGCACGGGTCATTTCTGGTGCGATAAATCCATGTCGCAAAACCTGATCTGTTTGCCCGGATGTGACAAATCGGCGTGGCGATCGGTTTGGCAAGGCGTGCGATGTCACTAAGTGGCGAACAGATAATCTCTTTTGCGACAGAAGTTTACGGTTCCGGTGATGTGCTGAGCACGTTGTGGACCGATTAAGAACAGCGGGAAACAACGGCCTGCTTTACCCTCCGAAGGCAGGGTCGAATCGTCTCGGGCGCGCCAAACAATTCAATGGGTCAGGTCTTTGCGGACCTGGCCCGTTTTGTTTTGTGCTCATCCCGTGGCCGAACCGCGACCACGCTGTGACCGAGCCGGTGTGAGCTCAGCCCGTCCTCGCTCCCGTTCGAGCGTTGCCTTCCGTGACCGAGCTGTCGGGGCTCGTGCGTCCTGTGCCAGCTTCAGTTCGATCTGCAGTCCCCGGGGTGGCCAGGTTCCAGTTTCCAACTGTCAGGCGACACCGTAAATTGACCCCCTAGCGACACGAGGAACTGACCCCCTCGTTCGCGAGGAGGCCATCATTGGAAACGAAGCACATCGAGGTGAATCCTGTACGCCGTCTGGTTTGCGGAGTGCAGGAGATGTTGGAGCCGGAGGCGGTCACGACGATCGTTCGGTTGGGGCAATCGGGCTGGGGTGCGAAGCGGATTGCGAAGGCGCTGGGCATCGCGCGCAACACGGTGCGGCGGTATCTGAACGCGGGCGGGCCGGTGGCGTACCGGCAGCCGCAGCGTGCCAGCGTGCTGGGCGGTCACGACGCATGGCTGCGGGAGCGTTTCCTGCAGCACCGGGGCAACTGCGACGTGGTGCGTCAGCAGTTGAGCAAGGAATTGGGGATCGAGACGAGCCTGCGCACGGTCGAGCGCGCGTGTCGAGGGTTCCGCCAGGAACTGGAGGCGAGTCGCCGTGCGACGATCCGCTTCGAGACCGGACCGGGCGAACAGATGCAGATCGACTTCGGCCAGACACGTGTGCTGATCGGCGGCGAGTCGGTGCGAGTGTTCCTGTTCGTGGCGACGCTGGGCTATTCGCGCCGGGGATTTGCGTGCGCGTTCCGGCACGAGCGCCAGAGTGCGTGGTTCGCTGGGATCGAGGCGGCGTTTGTCCACTTCGGCGGACGGCCGCAGACGCTGCTCATCGACAACGCCAAGGCGCTGGTCGACAAACACGACACGCAGACGCGCCAGGTCCGACTCAACAGCCGCTTCGAGGCGTTCTGCCGGCACTGGGATATCCGTGCCAAGGCGTGCGCGCCGTTTCGCGCGCGCACCAAGGGCAAGACCGAGAACGGCGTGGGCTACGTGAAGAAGAACGCCATCGCCGGCCATGCTTTCGAGAGCTGGACGGCGATGGAGGCGCACCTGGCGCGCTGGCAGCGCGAGGTGGCCGATGTGCGCATCCACGGTACGACCGGTGTCACGCCCGCTGAGCGCTTCGACTTGGAGCGTGAACACCTGCGTCCGGTTGCCGGGATCGCCCCCTTCCTGCAGGTGCGCGAGCTCGTGCGCCGAGTCAATGCGGAGGGCTGCATCGAGCTCGACACCAACGCCTACAGCGTGCCGTGGCGGCTGATTGGCGAGACGGTGACGGTCGTGGTCAGCGCCGACACCGTGGTGGTCGAGTACGCCGGCGAGGAAGTCGCCCGCCATGCGGAGCTCGCCGGCAGTCGCGGTCGCAGCATCGAGCGCAGCCACCTGCTGGGTGGGTCGCTGCCGCCGGCCCAGATCGAGGCGCCGCCGCCCACCGATGCGCTGCTGCGTCCGCTGGCCGAGTACGAAGCGCTCGTCGGAGGAGGCTGGTGATGATCGATGCCGACCGACTCGACGAACTGCTCACCCGGCTGCGGCTCACGGCGATCCGCGACCAGCTCGACAGCCTGCTCGACGAAGCCAGCCGGGCGCAGATGACACTGCGCGAAGCGCTGCTCTTCCTGGCCGAGCGCGAGGTCGCCCGGCGCGACACCCGACGCATCCAGATGGGCATGAAGCTCGCCCGTTTCCCGTGCGTGCGCACGCTCGAAGGCTTCGACTTCGACGCGCAGCCCTCGATCGATCCAGGGCAGATCCGGGATCTGTCCTCCGGTCGCTGGATCGGGCACGGTCAGGCCCTGCTGCTGCTCGGTCCGCCGGGCGTAGGCAAGACGCACCTGGCGGTCGCCCTCGGGCGCGAAGCGGTGGATCGCGGCTACACGGTGCTCTTCACCTCGGCAGCGGCGCTGATGGCCGGGCTCACGAAGGCGCACGCCGACGGACGGCTCGAGGAGAAGCTGCTGCAGCTCTCCAAGCCCAAGCTGCTGATCATCGATGAGCTGGGCTACCTGCCGCTCGAGCCGGCCGCTGCGCACCTGTTCTTCCAGCTGGTGTCGCGACGCTACGAGCGGGCCAGCATGCTGATCACCAGCAACCGGCCCGTTGGCGAGTGGGGGCAGGTGTTCGGCGACGCGGTGGCCGCTACCGCCATCCTCGATCGGCTGCTGCATCACAGCCAGGTCATCACAATTAGGGGCGACAGCTACCGGCTGCGCGACAAGCGCCGCAGCGGCCTTCTGCAGAAGGCCGCTGCCCCCACCCCGATCACGTCGGAGAGTTGATTAACCCAGGGGGTCAATTCCAGATGTCGTCAGGGGGTTAAATCTTCGTGTCGCTTGACACCAACTGCCGTGAATGCCCGCGGCGCATGGCTGCTTCTCCGACCGCGTTGCGCTCAGTGTGCGCTTCGAAGCCGCCCGGGCACGCGCCCGAATCGGCTCGCCGAGTCATCCTCGTGCTCGATCGAGCCTCTCCCGCGACGCCCATGATTGCAGTGTTTGTGACGATTCATTTTTCTGAAACATTGCGCCGCTAGCATTCGGCGTGGTGCTACAGGTGCCGTTTCTTGCGCCTGGCCTCGTGCATAACTTTCGGAGAAATCGATGAAACGAACCGTTCTTGCTTCTGCATTCCTCGCGCTCGCCGCGACGTCGGTCCAAGCCGAATCGCTGGTCAAGGTTGACGGCTCCAGCACCGTGTACCCGGTCACCGAGGCCGTCGCGGAAGATTTCCAGAAGTCGGTCAAGGGCGAGATCAAGGTCACCGTGGGCATTTCCGGGACCGGTGGCGGTTTCAAGAAGTTCTGCCGCGGTGAGATCGACGTCGCCAACGCATCCCGCCCGATCCTGAAGAAGGAAATGGAAGACTGCGCCAAGGAAGGGATCACCTACTACGAACTGCCGGTGGCCTTCGATGCCCTGACCGTCGTCGTCAATCCGAACAGCAAGATCACCCAGCTCAGCGTCGCGCAGCTCAAGAAGATGTGGGAGCCGGATGCCCAGGGCAAGGTCTCGAACTGGAACCAGGTCGACCCGTCCTTCCCGGATGCGCCGCTCAACCTCTTCGGGGCGGGTTCCGACTCCGGTACGTTCGACTACTTCACCGAGGCCATCAACGGCAAGTCCAAGGCTTCCCGGGGCGACTACACCGCCTCCGAGGACGACAACGTTCTCGTCCAGGGCGTGTCGCGTGATGTCAACGCGATCGGCTACTTCGGCTACGCCTACTACGCCGAGAACCAGGGCAAGCTGAAGGCCGTGGCGATCGTCAATGCCAAGGGCGACGCAGTGCTGCCGTCCGAGAAGAGCGTGATCGATGGTTCGTACAACCCGCTGGCCCGTCCGATCTTCATCTACGTCTCGGCGAAGGCGCTCGAGCGCGCCGAGGTGCGCCAGTTCGTCGATTTCTACATGAAGAACGCCCCGGCGCTCACTTCGGAAGTCAAGTACGTGCCGCTGCCGGCCAAGGCCTATGAGGCCAACATGGAGCACATGAAGAGCAAGAAGCTCGGCACGGTGTTCGGTGGCCATGCCGACGTGGGCGTGACGATCGAAGAGCTGATCTCGCGCGAAGCCAAGCTCTGATCCTTGATTCTCCGAACTGCCTGGATGGGGGTTGTCCCGTCCAGGCAGTTTTTCACCCTTGGAGGGAGCCGTGCCTGGATCCCGAGTCATGAGGATGGACATGTCGTCCATGCACACCACTACGGTCAGCGAGCGCCTGTCGAGAAAGCTTTCGCGCAATGTGCGCGAGCGTGCCATCGAACTCGTACTCTTTCTTGCCGCCTCGGTTTCAGTCCTGACGACCATCGGGATCATCTGGATCCTGATCTTCGAGTCGTATCACTTTTTCGAACACGTCCCGGTGTGGGATTTCCTCACCGACACGATGTGGACGCCGCTGTTCTCGACGCCGCGCTACGGCATCCTGCCCTTGCTGCTCGGTACCGTAACCACGTCCCTGGTCGCGCTTGCGGTCGCGGTGCCGCTGGGCACGGTGATCGCCATCTACATTTCCGAGTTTGCCTCACCTCGTGTGCGTGAGATCGTCAAACCGTTTCTCGAGTTGCTCGGTGGTGTCCCGACCATCGTTTATGGCTATTTTGCGCTGACGGTCGTTTCGCCCGTTCTGCAATACTTCTTTCCGTCCCTGCCCGGCTTCTCGATGCTCGCAGCGGGTCTCGTGATGGGCATCGCGATCGTTCCGTACATCAGTTCGCTCTCCGAGGATGCGATGCGGGCGGTGCCGATGAGCCTGCGCGAGGGTGCATACGCGATGGGCAGCACGCGCTTCCAGACTGCCGTGAGGGTGGTCCTGCCGGCCGCGATTTCCGGCGTGCTTTCGGCCTACATCCTCGGGATTTCGCGTGCAGTCGGCGAGACTATGATCGTGGCGGTTGCTGCAGGCATGCAGCCGAACTTCACCATGGATCCGACGCAGCCGGCGCAGACGATTTCGGCCTACATCGTGCAAGTCGCAATGGGCGACCTGCCGCATGGTTCGATCGGATATCAGTCGATTTTCGCTGCTGGTCTGAGCCTGATGCTGCTGACCCTGTTCTTCAACATCATGGGGCACCTGATTCGCCGTCGTTATCGCGAAGCCTACTGATACCGGATTCCTGAGAATGAACAATCAAGACATCGCTTCGATCCGCGGCATCATCCGAGGCAACCGCCGCTGGGATCTGATCTTCGCAGTTGCCGGCTTTCTGGCATTGACGGTCGGGGTGCTGGCCTTCGTGACCTTGTTCGGCCAGATGGTGATCAACGGATGGGAGCGCCTGAACCCGGACTTCTTCACCAGCTTTCCGTCGCGTCGGGCGGCAAATGCGGGCATCTTGTCGGCGTGGGTCGGCTCGCTGCTGGTCATGCTCGTGACCGCCTTGTCGGCCGTTCCCCTCGGCGTGGCGGCAGGCGTCTATCTCGAGGAGTACGCACCGAAGAATCTGGTCACCGACATCATCGAGATCAACGTGACCAACCTCGCCGGCGTGCCGTCCATCGTCTATGGCCTGCTCGCCCTGGGCGTGTTCGTCTACATGTTCGGCTTTGGCCAGAGCGTGCTGACGGCGGGCTTGACGCTCGGCCTGCTGATCCTGCCCGTGATCATCGTCGCCACGCGTGAGGCGCTGCGCGCGATTCCGGTTCATGTGCGCGAAGGTGCGTATGGTTGCGGCGCGACCCAGTGGCAGGTGGTCAGCGACCATCTGGTGCCTTACGCGACTCCCGGCATCATGACCGGCGTGATCATCGGCCTGTCGCGAGCGATTGGCGAAACCGCGCCGATCATCACGATCGGTGCCCTGACCTTCATCGCCTTCCTGCCCGCGTCGCCGATCTCCTCCACGGCGCCGTTCATCAACTTCGACTGGCTGTGGTCGGGCTTCACCGTGATGCCGATCCAGATGTTCAACTGGACCTCGCGCCCCGAAGAGGCATTCCAGCAGAACGCGGCCGCGGCAGGTCTGATCCTGGTGCTGATGACCCTGCTGATGAATGCACTTGCGATCTGGCTCCGCTATCGCCTGCGCAAGAGCATCGCTTGGTAAGCGACGCTGCCCGACTCCGAAAACTGATCCAGAGACGCCCTCATGGCCAAAACTGAACTGAAAACCGAACTGAAGGCGGAAACCCGCGATTTCAACTTCTATTACGGTGACTTTCACGCTCTCAAGAAGGTGAACCTTCCGGTGCTGGACAAGCGCGTGACCGCGCTCATCGGCCCCTCGGGGTGCGGCAAGTCGACCCTGCTGCGCTCGTTCAACCGCATGCACGATCTGTATCCCGGGAACCGCTACGAGGGCGCCATCGTTTTCCATCCGGACAACACCAATATCGTCGATCCCAAGGTGGACCCGATCGAGGTTCGCATGCGCATCGGCATGGTGTTCCAGAAGCCGAACCCGTTTCCCAAGTCGATCTTCGAGAACGTGGCCTATGGCCTCAAGGTACGGGGGGAGCGCAGTCGCAGCGTGATCGAAGGCCGTGTGGAAAGCGCGCTGCGTGGCGCCTCCCTGTGGAATGAGGTCAAGGATCGCCTCCAGCAGCCCGCCACCGCGCTGTCGGGCGGCCAGCAACAGCGGCTCTGCATTGCGCGCTGCCTGGCCACCGATCCGGAGCTGCTGCTGTTCGACGAGCCCACCTCCGCGCTCGATCCGATCGCGACCGCGAACATCGAGGAACTGATCACCGAGTTGCGCGAAAAGGTCACCATTCTGATCGTGACCCACAACATGCAGCAGGCCGCGCGGATTTCGGATTTCACGGCTTACATGTACGTGGGGGAATTGGTCGAATACGGCGTGACGGGCGACATCTTCACCAAGCCGGTCAAGAAGGAAACCGAGGATTACATCACCGGGCGTTTCGGCTGAGCGAAGTTTCGGCCAGGTGCGGCGGCTGAGATCCTCGGGATGCCATCTTCAGGCGTCGTCGCGCGCCTGCAGCCCGAGGCGTCGCATCTTTTCCCACAGGGTCTTGCGGGTGATGCCGAGTGCCTCGGCGCTGTGGGTCATGTGCCCGCCGTGCTGCTCGAGGACCATGCGCAGGTAATCGCGCTCGCAGTCCATCAGGTAATCCGCCAGCGGGCGTGAGGTCGGCGCTTCGGCGCCGACGTCCTGGTCTTCGCCAAAGAAGGCGTCGGCGCCGAGGACCGGGCCCGGCGACAGGATGCAGGCGCGCTCGACGGCGTGCTTGAGTTCGCGCACATTGCCCGACCACGGGTAACGCGCGAGCGCTTCCTGCGTGCGCGGATCGATCCGCCGGGCTTCCTCCGGATGGGCGCGGTTGAAGGCCTCGACGAAGTGCTGCATGAACCAGACGATGTCTTCCTTGCGTTCGCGCAGCGGCGGAATGCGCAGGTGGATGACGTTGATGCGGTAGTAGAGGTCCTCCCGGAAGCGGCCTTCCTCCACCATCGCCTTGAGGTCGCAGTGGGTGGCGCAGACGAGGCGGAAGTCCACCGCAATCGTCGTCTCGCCGCCCAGGCGTTGCAGCCGATGTTCCTGCAGGACGCGCAGCAGCTTGGCCTGCATCGACAGCGGCATGTCGCCGATCTCGTCCAGGAACAGCGTGCCGCCCTGCGCCTGTTCGAAGTAACCGCGCCGGGCCTTGGCCGCGCCGGTGAATGCGCCCTTCTCGTAGCCGAACAACTCGGACTCGATCAGGCTCTCTGGAATTGCTGCGCAATTGACCGCGACGAAGGGCGCCTCGCCGCCGGCGGCATGGTAATGGAACAGGCGTGCCACATGCTCCTTGCCGACCCCGGACTCGCCCGTGATGAGCAAGGACTCGGTATGCCGGGCCAAGCGAGGCATGTTCTCGGCGATCCGGCCCATTGCCGGCGATACGCCAAGACGCTCGTCGCGTCCTGAGGCAGTCCGGGCCACCCCATAGCGCTCGGCGAGCGCACAGACCTTGGCGACCAGAGCGTCCGGATCGAAGGGCTTGGTGATGTAGTCGGCGGCGCCTGCCTTGATCAGCGCGACCGCGCGCTCAATCGCCCCGAACGCGGTCATGAACAGGAAGGGCGGCAGCGCCGGGGCTTCGGCGAGGAGCTCGATAAAGAGGTCGCCACCGTTGCAGTCGGGCAGGCGGATGTCGCTGACCACGACCGCATGGCGCCGGGTGGCGAGCGCATCCCTCGCTTCGGCGCCGGTGCGGCACCAGTCCACGTCGAAGCCCTCGAGCCGGAACCGGTCGGACAAGGACTCGCCGATGATCTCGTCGTCCTCGATCAGGCAGATCCGCGGCTGCGGCGTACTGTCAGGAGTTGCCATAGGGAATCTCGATGCTGAAGGTCGTGGAGCCGGGTGCGCTTTCGACGTGGATCTCTCCGCCGAGCTGGCGGGTGATCTGATACACGATCCACAGTCCGAGCCCGTGGCCGCTCTCGCGCCCGCTGGAGAAGGGCTCGAACAGGTAGGGCATCTCGTCCTGGCCGATATGGGCGCCATCGTTGAAGACGGCGACGGCCAGTGCGCGCCCGGCCGTGCGCACGTCAAGCCTGACCATGCCCCCGGCCTCGGCGGCGGTCACCGCGTTCAGGAGCAGGTTCAGCACGATCTGGCGCAGCAGTGTCGCCGGTAGCGGGACCGGCGCGGCGATGCGTCCATCGACGACGACGCGCACCGCGCGCGCATGGGCCTCGGCCTCGACCAGGATCAGCAGATCGTCGACGTCCTCGGGCGCAAAGTCCCGATCGGCAATCTTCGCCTCCACCAGCAGCGCGCAGACCGTGTTGCGGATCTGGCTCAGCCCGCGCTGCAGCAGCGACAGCGTGCGTTCGGTGCGTTCGGCGTCGCCCCCGTGGCGCTGCAGGGTGTTGAGCGCGGTGAGCATGCCGGTGAGCGGGTTGTTGATCTCGTGCGCGATGCCGGCGGTCAGGCGGCCGATCGCTGCCAGCCGCTCGGAGCTCAGCATCTGGCGCTCCATCTCCTGCTTGACGCGCATCTCGGCCACCATGCGCCGGAAGGCCGCGCCGAGCTGGCCGATTTCGTCGCGACTCTCCGGCAGGTCGGCCAGCCGTGCGGCCTCGACCTCGAGCGGGAGCTGCTTCATGGCCTCCGCCAGGCGCAGCAGCGGCCGTGCGGTGCGCTGGGCCCAGGCCCAGGACACCGGCAGCAACAGGATCAGCACCAGCACCGTCACCCCGCCCGCCCGTCCGACCAGGCCCGCGACGCGCGGCAGCAGGGCCGGCTTTGCATAAGCCAGGATGACGTGGCCGAGCGCGACACCGTCCGAAATCAGCGGTGTCATCACGAAGAAGAGCGGGCTGTCGGCGGGTTCCAGCAGGCGCTGGTCCTCGGGGGCGCCGTGCGATAGCTCTGCGCGCAGCAGCCCGTAGGCACCCCCCGGGGTGGCTGCGCTTGATCCGATCGGAAAGGTGCGCGGCCGGGTGGAGACGAACACGCGATAGTCCGCATCAGTGACGAGCACCACCTGGGCCTGCAGCTCCGGTGCGGCGGGGTTGGGTTCATGGGCCGACTGCAGGATCTCGTACGCGCGCCAGATGTCGTCATGGAGCACCGGCATGACCAGCGTGTGCGCCAGCACGCGCCCCATGCTGCGGGCGTGGCCTTCGAGGTTCTGGCGCACGATCTCGTAGTCGCGCGCGACCAGCGCCACCGTCACCGCGATCGCGGTGCCGAGCACGGCCCCCACGACCCGCAGCGGAATCTTCCAGCGCAGGGAGAGATCGGCGAGCCGGTTCATGGGTGGCTGACGCGCGCGGCCATGTCAGCGATCTCGTCGTAGAGCGTGGGTGCGCCGACGGTGAAGCCGTCGAGGCGAAGGCGACGCAGCAGCTCCAGCCCGCCGGGGTCGTCCGCCATCTCGAGCAGGACGGTGCGGAACCGGTTCAGTTCGTCGGCCGGGATGTCCGCGCGCGCAACGAAGGGCGGGTAGCCCAGCGGGGGCGAGCGATCGATGATCCGGGTCGCGCGCGTCAGGTCGGGGTGGGACTCGGCGAGGGTCTCCCAGACATAGCCGTCTACCGCCCCCCCATCGGCGAGGGCGACCCCGACCGCCTCGACCACCTTGCGATGCGCCCAGGTGAAGAAGCTGCGGGCGAAGAAGTTGTCCGGCGCCTCGCCCTGTGTGGTCAGCACATAGCGGGGGTAGAGGTAGCCGGAGTTGGAGTCGGGGTCGGAGTAGGCGAACACCTTGCCGCGCAACTCGGACAAGGCCGTGCTGCGGGTGTCGTCCGCGGGCACGATGATGTAGGACTGGTAGCTTGGCTGACCGCGCCAGAGCGGCACCGCCACCAGCGTCATCTCGTTCTGGTAGCGCACGAAGGGATAGCCACAGACCCACGCGAAATCGAGCTTGTGCGCGCGCACGAGGTCGACGATCTCGCGGTAGCTGCCGCGCTGCACGAAGACGACCGCGCGCCCGAGCTTGCGCTCGAGCCACTGCCGCCACTGACCCACGAAGCGCATCTGGTCGTCGAGGAAGACCGGGGTCAGGCCGATGCGAATGGGCATGGCCTCCGCGCGCGCCGGAAGTCCTTGCAGCAATACCGCTGCGCCGACCGCGCGCAGAAAGCCCCGCCGCGGCGCGTGTTCGAGGTCGCTTTGGGGGGCAGGCGAGCGGGCGGAGGCATCCCTGTTCATCTGCCCATGATAGGCATCGTGGCGATTCCTTGTCAGCCCGTGCCGGCGGGGCGTTACGGCGGCGTAACGGTTTGCGCTGCAGCAATCGGTGCCGATGTTACGCCGCCGTAACACCCCCGATTCCCATCTCGCATGGCGACGGGGCTGGCGTCCCCGGCGTTGCTGACTCGTGGCCAAAAACCCTGTTCCTGGCCTGGTTTTTGCGACGGACCCCTCAAGTGGTCCGCATGCACACGGACGGGGCCGGCGGATTGGGCGCCGATGACCCGTCTGCTGCGAAGGCCACTGCGATCGCGGCGCGGCGCGCTGCATTCATTGGAGGGGGAAGGCATGAGTGAAGAACTCAGGGTCTCGCCGATCGAGACCAGGGAGGCGCCAGGCAAGCGCCGGTTCGCGATGGTGGTCGACACGCGGCGCTGCATCGGCTGCATGGCCTGTCAGGTGGCGTGCAAGGCGGAGTACGACACGCCGCTCGGCGTCAATCGCACCTGGGTGCCGTACAAGGTTGTCGGCAAGTACCCCAACGTCAGGAAGCAGTTCCTGCCGCGGCTGTGCAACCACTGCGACGATCCGCCCTGCGTGCGCAACTGCCCGGTGGAGGCCACCTTCAAGGTGGAGGACGGCGGCTTCGTGCTGCAGCGCTATGAGCGCTGCATCGGCTGCCGGAGCTGCATGGCGGCGTGCCCCTACAACGCGCGCTTCATGCTGCCCTCGCACCGCAGCTACACGCCGATCACCAATGTCGTGGACAAGTGCACCTTCTGCTTCCACCGCGTGACGCAGAACCTGGTGCCGGCCTGCGTGCAGACCTGCATCGGACGCTCGCGCGTGTTCGGTGACCTCAACGATCCGAACAGCGAGGTCTCGTACCTGGTCGCGACCCACGCCACCCAGGTGCTGCGCCCGGAGGAGGGCACCAAGCCGCACGTGTTCTACATCGGGGCCGACCGCAACCAGACCGAGTTCGGGCGCGATGCCTATCGCAAGCCCGAGGTGATGGAGCTCGATCGAAGCGCGTTCAAGCGCCACTTCGACATCTGAGGAGAAAACCATGGGTGACTACGTCTGGTTCCACGATGTGTCGTGGCACGCGACCTACGCGATCTACTTCTTCGTGATCGGCATCTGCGCAGGGCTGGCCTTCCTGTCCTACGGCTCGTGGGTGACGCCGGAGCTGCGGCCGCTGCGCGTCAAGGCGGCGGTGGTGTCCTTCGTCCTGCTCGCGCTGGGCGGCCTGCTGCTGATCGGCGACCTGTCGCAGCCGATGCGCTTCCTCGCCATCCTCAATCCGGCCTACCTCAACTTCTCGTCGCCGCTCGCCTGGGGAGCGCTGAACATCGTCGCCTTCGGCATCGCGTCGGTGCTGTATCTGCTGGCGCTGAAGAAGGGGGACGAAGGCCGGGGCAAGCTGCTCGCCGCAATCACCGCGCTGCTCGCGCTGGGCCTGCCGATCTACACCGGCTACGACCTCACGGTGCATCAGTCGCGTCCGGTGTGGAACACGCCGGTCATCCCGGTGCTGTTCGTCGCCATGGCGATCGCGTCGGGCTCGGCGGTAGGGGCCTTGCTGGCGGCCGGGAACGAGGGCGCCCAGCGCGTGCTGCGCCAGTACCTGATGTGGTCCTGCGGGGCGGTGGGCGTGATGCTGATCTCGATCCTGGGCACCACCAGCTACGGCGGCTCGGCGCAGGAGCTCACCTTCCTCATCCTCACCACCGGCACGATGGGCCTGATCTTCGTCGGCATGGGCATTGTCGCCGGCACCGCGGCGCCGATCGCGCTGCTGCTCGCGCCCTTCGGCCGCCAGCAGGTGGGCATCGCGCTGGCTGCGCTGCTCGTCCTGCTCGGTGGCGCGGCCCTGCGCTATGCGCTGCTGATGGGTCCCCAACAGTTGCAGACCCTCTACTGACCGGTCAGGCAAGGAGATCTTCAAATGGACTTCCCGAAAATCACCCGTCGCACCTTCCTGCAGGCCAGTGCCGGCACGACTGCCGCCGCCGCGCTCGCGCCGCGCATGCTGCACGCCATGGAGAACGAGCTGGGCGGCAAGGACTTTAGCCCGGTCACCGCTGCCGAGCGCAAGGCGATCCCGGTCAACTGCCACGTCTGCAACATCCAGGACGGCGCCATCGCCTACGTCGAGAACGACCGCGTGGTGAAACTCGAAGGCAATCCGGAGCACGTCTCCACCCGCGGCCGCCTGTGCGCGAAGGGCAACTCGGGCATGTGGTACAGCTACGACCCCGACCGCATCCTGTATCCGCTCAAGCGCGTCGGCGCACGCGGCGAAGGCAAGTGGAAGCGCATCACCTGGGAGGAGGCGCTGACCGAAGTGGCGGCGAAGCTCGACGCTGCGCTCAAGGAAGACCCCAACACGATCATGCTGAAATACGGGCGCAACCGCACCGGCGGCACGATCGACCGCTTCATGAAGACGCTGGGCTCGGCCACCGTGCTCAACCACACCTCGGTGTGCGAGTCGTCGAAGAAGGTGGGACAGGAGCCGACCTGGGGGCCGGACATCGAGACGCCCGACTTCGCCAACGCCAAGTACGTGCTGAACTTCGGCTCCAACATCCTCGAGGCGGCCTACTTCCACAACCCGCTGTCGCAGCGCATCGCCGAGGGCCGCGTCGACAACCACATGAAGATCGTCACCTTCGACGTGCGCCTGTCGAACACGGCGGGTTTCTCGGACGAGTGGATCCCGGTGTTCCCGGCCACCGACGGCGCGGTGGCGCTGGCGATCGGCCACGTGATCCTGCGCGAGGACCTGCAGGACAGCGCGTTCATCGACACCTGGACCAACGTCACGGTGGATGAGCTGAAGGCGCACTACGCGCAATACACGCCGGAATGGGCGTCGAAGATCTCCGGCGTGCCGGTGCAGACGATCGAGCGCATCGCGCGCGAGTTCGCCACCACCAAGCCGGCGACGCTGTTCACCTACCGCGGCCCGGCCAAGCACCTGTACGGCTCGTACAACGAGAAGGCCTGCATGATGCTGCCGATCATGACCGGCAACGTGGAAAAGCGCGGCGGCTACTGCCTGCCGCGCGGCATGGGCTGGCCGCAGCCGAATCCGCAGCCCCCCGGGCCGAAGCACGATTCCGTGCTCGCGCATCCGCCCGAGTATCCGCTCGCCTCGCACAAGGTCAGCCACCTGGTGCCGTTCTGGATTGCCGAGGGCCGGCAGAAGATCAACGTGGCCTTCACCTACCAGGACAACCCGGTCTACACCAACCCGGGTGCGCAGGCGGTGTGGGGCAAGCTGTACCGCGACGAGAAACTGATCCCGTACTTCATCTCGATGAGCTCGCACATGGGCGAGGAGACGGCGCTGGCCGACATCATCCTGCCCGACTGCCCCTACCTCGAGCGCTGGGAACCCGAGTCGATGCCCAACTCGCTGTGGCCGTGGCTCGGCATCCGCCAGCCGGTGCACAAGTCGCTCGGCGAGTCGCGCGAGAACCGCGTGCTGCTGCGCGACATCATCTGGAAGCTCGACCCGGACGGTTCGCGCGGCATGAAGCAGTTCTGGGCCTTCAAGGATGGCGAGGACTACATGCGCCATCACTTCGACAACGTGCCCGGGCTTAAGGAGGCGGGCGGGCTGGACTTCCTGAAGAAGCACGGTGTGTGGCCGATCTACGGCACGCTCGACCCCAAGACCGGCAAGGTCACCGACAAGACCGGACGCGAGATCCAGGCCGAGTACGGCCTGTACCGGAAGGAACTGTCGGCGGCGGACATGGAGGGCGCGATGGTGGACGCGCACGGACTGATCACGAAAAACGGCAAGGCGATCGGCATCCGGCGTAACGGGCGCAACTACGTGGGTTTCCCGACGCCCAACCGGGTGATCAACGTGCGCGTGGATGAATGGGCCGAGTACGGCTTCAACCCGATGCCGACCTTCAAGCGCATCCCCTGGCACGAGACCATGAAGGACGACGAGATGATCCTGTCGACCTTCAAGCTCAACGTGCACAAGCAGTCGCGCACGGCGGCGGTGAAGTGGCTGGCCGAGATCGCGCACAGCAACCCGGCGTGGATGAACCCGGAGACGGCGAAGAAGCTCGGTGTGAAGACGGGTGATCTGGTGCGCGTCGAGAGCCCGGTCGGCTATCTGGTGACCAAGGCCTACGTCACCGAGGGCATCCACCCGCAGGTGATCTCGATCGCCACCGGCTTCGGCCACTGGGAATACGGCCGGCTTGCCACCCTGAAGCTCAAGGACAGGAAGGGTGACGCCAGCCACGGTGAAGAGGATCCGGACCTGAACAACGTGTGGTGGGACGACAAGGGCGTGCATCCGAACGCCATCATCCCGGCGGTGGCCGACCCGATCGGCGGCTCCCAGGGCTGGTACGACACGGTGGTGAAGGTCACCAAGGCCGGGCCGAACGACAAGTACGGCGATATCCACGGCGACTGGGACAAACACTACGCGGCCTACAAGGAGACCATGCGCTACGCCTACACGGGTGACCTGCATCGCAAGATGCACCCCGAGATGGCGGCGTGGGCCGGACCCGAAAGCGTGAAGCCCAAGGCGTCGGGCGGGCACTGAGCCCAGGGGGTGGGGGCGCCGATTTCGGCGCTTCCGCCGGCTGTGAATCGTCCAGCCGGGCCGCATGGCGACCCGGAATCGAACCGGAGACAACATGCTGAAAACATTGCTTGCGATCGACGACGAGCATGCAGTGGTCGTCGACGAGCGCGCGCCACCGCCGCGCCCGATCGCCGAGCGGCGTGCCGAGTACGACGCGCGCGCCAGCCTGTGCCGGCTGCTGGCCGGGGTGTTCGTCGAGGAGGCCGATGCTGATTTCGTTCGCGCCCTGCGCTGCCCGGAAGTGCTCGCGAGCTTGGCCGCCGCGGGCGTGTGCTTCGAAGCCGATTTCCTCGACGCGGAGGAGGGCGCCCTGGTCGAGCGGCTGGCCTGCGAATACACCACCTTGTTCGCGGCCAGCGGTGGCTTTCCGCCCGTCGAATCGGTGCGGCTGACCGGACGCTACAAGCAGGATCCGCACTTTCAGGTCGCCCAGGACTACGCGAAGTGGGGCTTCGTCGTGGGCAAGGGGCGCTTCGAGCTGTTTCCCGACCAGCTCGGGGTCGAGCTGATGTTCGTCGCCGAGCTGCTCGAGCGTTGCAGTGGGGCACTCGCCGCCGGCGACGAAGCGCTCGCCCGGCGCATCGAGCGCGACCTCAAGCGCTTCTGGACGCAACATCACGCGCGCTGGGTGCGCGGCTACGCCCGCCTCGTCGAGCAGGTCGCCGAGCATTCCTTCTACCGTGGCATGGCCGCCTTCCTCCAGGGCTTTGCCGGCGAGGAGATCGCTGCGATGGGCTTGCGCATCGACGACGAAGATCACGCCCGCGCCGTGGTCCCGAAGAGCGAGATCCGCGTCGAGTTCAATCCCGACGAGCCTGTGTGCAATGGCTGCGAGTCGATTCCGGACACGCAACAGCGTGCGGCGAACGTTCACACCCTGCACGATCTGCGCTGACCCACAGGAGGTTTCGACCATGCTGCTCGATCTTCAAGCCCGGCCGATCCTGCCGCCCGACCGCCAGGTGCTGTCCGAAATCGACTGGTCCGAGGTGGCCACCTTGTGGAACTCGAACGAGCTCGGTGTGCTGCACGACCTGCTCAATGAGCGCTGGTCGCGCCTGATCCGCAACAGCGTGCTGGGCACGCGCGACCCCGAGGCCGAGTTTCTGCAGGGGTTGGCGTTTGCCACGCTGGCGCTGTTCTTCACCCAGAACCGCAATCAGGAGGGCGCCTTGCTGATGGTGGATGATGCGCTCATCGCGCTCGGCAAATACCGGCCTCGTTTCATGGGGGTGCAGATCGATCCGATCATCGGCACCCTTCAAACGCTGCGCCCGCTGATCGCGTCGCTGCCGGCTGATGGCGAAAACCCGATGTTCCCCTTCGTGTATGCGAAGTTCGAGCACGACGGAGCGCTGCCGACATGATCCGCTGCGCCTGCCTTGCCGATACCGCCGATACCGCTGACAGGGCCAAGGTGTCGGCGGAAGTCGAGTTGCTGTTCCGGTTCGATGAGCCTGGGTGCGCACCGCTTGTGGAGGACGGCGGTATCGCGATCCTGCGCCAGGGCGACGAGACCCGTGCCGCCGCCCTGCTCGAAGCCGGTGCGCCGCAGGTGCTGCTGGGCGAGGCGGTGCTGAGCGATGCGGATCTGCCGCTGCGGCTCGCCGCGCGCTTCGGGCTTGATCGCGTCGGGCTGTTCGTGCCTGCTCGCCGCATGGCGGTGTCGTGGTCCTTCGACACCGTGTCGAACGCCGACTTTCGGGTGGTGACGCCGTCGCTGTGCGAGCCCGGCTGGGAAATTGTGCGCGCCGACGGTAGCGCCACCGGCATCCGCGTGGACTGGTGGCTGGGCGAGATGAAGAAGCGTGGGATCGCCACCGTGCTGGTGCAGGTGGATGTCCTCGACGACACTGACCTCAACCTGTGTGCCGGGCTGGTCGAAGCCCTGGGCGAAGGCTTTTGGATCGCCCCGGGCGGGCAGTTCGAACCGGCGCTGGCTGACTGGGTGCGCTACGGCAAGGTCACCCGGATTGCGCTGCCGACGGCGCTTTTTGAGCGTCGCGCTGTGCTGCTGGGTGATCTGTTGGTCCCCGTGGAGCCGATGACCGACATGGAGGAAGCATGATCACGCGATTCCGACGCTACGTTGGCGGTGTGCTGGCGGTCTTTTTGCTGACCGCTTCGGTACAGGCCCACGCAGCAGCGAGCCTGCGCAACGAGATGCAGCTCGGCCTGGCGCTGCGGGTGAGCCCGCCTTGTTGCGTCGTCGATGCGCGCACCGCGGCCGCGCGCGAGGCCTCGCCGCTGGACGAGGCCCTCGTCTATCGCGAGGATCTACGGATCAACCCGACGGCCACGGTGGTGGTGGTCGCGGACACCGACGAGGCCGCGCTGGCGGTGGCCGATTCGATCGCAGCCGCCCATCCCGGCAGCCCGGTCCTGGCGGTCGAGGGCGGTGTCCTCGCCTGGCAACGCGTGCTTACTCGCATCAACGCCGAGCCGCCGGGCGGCCGCGCGTTCCAGTTCGTGATTCCCAAGAACACCTGCGAGCACGGACCCGCCCTGCAGCAACTGCGGACCGCGCCCCGATGAGCCTGGCCTATCCTGAACTCCGCGCCAGCCGCTGCACGCGCTACCGCTTTCGCTACAGCGCATGCAGCCGGTGTGCGGACGCCTGCCCGCACGACGCCCTCGCGCTCACCGACGAGGGGGGGAGGATCGACCCCGCGCGTTGCCAGAACTGTGCGCTCTGCGTCACCGCCTGCCCGACCGACGCCCTCGCGAGCGAGGCCTTGAAGCCGGTGGACATGCTGCGTCAGGCGATCCGGCATGAGCACTTCACGATCGCCTGCGCCCCGTCGGGCGCGAGCGGAGACGCTGTCGTGCCCTGCCTTGGCGCGGTGGATGCGGCCAGCCTCGCGTATCTGGCCAAGCGCCGGATTCCGGTCACCCTGCGGGGGGCCGCGCATTGCGAGCACTGCGCGCACGGTCCCCGCGGCGCGGCCCAGCTCGCCAGCAATCTCGATGCCTGCGGGCTACTTGAGGATGCGGCTGCCAGCATCGAGAAACCCGCCGACTGGATCGCTCCGCAACTGGACGAGGCCGATTTCGCGAACGCCGACAGTCGCGGA
Source organism: Thauera aminoaromatica (assembly GCF_000021765.1). Classification (NCBI taxonomy): domain Bacteria; kingdom Pseudomonadati; phylum Pseudomonadota; class Betaproteobacteria; order Rhodocyclales; family Zoogloeaceae; genus Thauera; species Thauera aminoaromatica. Next base: position 447,601 of record NC_011662.2, read on the forward strand.
TCTGCGCCCTTTGCGGCTGTGCGGCGACAGTGGTTCCGCCGCCTGGTGGGACGCGGTGTGGCGGAGGTTGCGCAGTCTCTCGAGCCCCCTGCGTCGGCGCCATCGACTCCGGACAAGGCGATCCGCCCCGGCCCCTACGCGCTGCCGGAGCGGCGCGAGCTGTTGCAGATCGTGTGCAAGCGCAAGGACGACCAGCCTTTCCGTGTGCCGCTGCACGATGCGCTCCCGATGATGGCCTTGTCGCTGCAGCCCGGATGCAACAACTGCGAGGCCTGCTTCCGCGTTTGTCCGACGGGTGCGATCCAGATCGAGGAGTCGCCGGCGGATTATCAGCTCAAGTTCGATGCCGACCGCTGTGTTGCTTGCGCGGTCTGCCTCGAGGTCTGCCAGCCGCACGTGCTCGATGCCGATGCGTCCTTCGACGCGCGGCCCGAACAAACGCCGCGCGTGCTGTTGTCGATGGCCAAGCAGCGCTGCACGCGCTGCGACCGCCATTTCGTCTCGCATACCCCGCAGCAAAGCTGCCCGATCTGCCGCGACGACGAGGACGCCTTCACGGCCATCTTCGGCTGACACGGCACGTTTGCCGAAAGAGGAGGAGAAAACGCCATGGAATGGGAATTCACGCCTGAAGATGTCGTCAAGGCACATGCGGCCTACCCGCTCGAGGACTTCCGCCGCGACCTGGCCGAGGAGGTCCGCATCAACCTGGGGGAGAGCGACCCGCTGCAACAGGTGCGCTGCTTCAACCTGCTCTACGACATGTGCCACGCGCTCGCCACCGGGCGCGCGCTCGAAGACTTCCTGCAACCATACGCCTACGATCCGCCGACCTGCGAGTTCCTGCGCGAGGTCCGGCCGCTGATGGCCGCGAATGTCGACATGCTCGGCGCCATTCTGCAGAGGATGATCATGGAGGGTGTCGAGGAGGGGATGCCGCTGGAGCAGGCGCTAGGCGAGGCCGCTTCGCGTCATGAGCGGATTGTGGCGACGGGCGCGTAGGAGGCGACTCAGCAGGTACAGGGTCCGGCATGTTGCGGCGCACCTTGTTGGTGGCATCCTGGTGCGGGACGGCGCCGGCCGCCATCACGGAGTAGCCAAGGACACGGCCGATCCGATCCGCAAGCGCGAAAGGGCGACGGGCGCCACTTGGCTCATTTGCCAGCACGTGTGGCCTGAGCCACTCGTCGAGCGTGGCTTTCCCGCAGGCGAGCCTGTCGAGCAGATGGGTGGCTGCAAGTGGCTGCGGCGCGATCGAGGGCGAAGTCCGCGACGCACAAGCGGTGCGCGCCTCGATTGCCCGCCGTATGGGTGTGGACATTGGCGCCGTCGTGCCGGCGGGTCTCGCCGGGTCTTCCGGTCAATGCACGAGGGTGCGCAGCCACCGACCGATGTCGGCGATCTCCTCGAGGCTCACCGAGTGCGGCAAGGGGTAGCGGTGCCATTCCGGCTCGATGCCCAGCTGCCGGAGGACCTCGACCGCGTGCTCTCCGAGTGCGGGAGAGACGACATCGTCGTGGGTGCCGTGCGCGGCGAAGACCGGAACCTGTCGATTCGCTTCCACGAACCCATCGACCAGCAGCCCGGGGCTCGGGATGTAGGTCGACAGCGCGATGATGCCGGCCAGCGGGGTGGGGTGGGTGAGCCCGGTCAGATAGGCCACGGCGCCCCCCTGCGAGAAACCGGCGAGGATGACGCGCTCGCCGGGCACGCCGCGCTCGGCCTCGCGCTGGATCAGTTGGCGGACGAGGGTGCGCGATTCGAGCAGTCCGGCCTCGTCGATCTGGCGGCTGTGCGGGGCGAGCGAGACGATGTCGTACCAGGCGCGCATGACGTAGCCGGCGTTGCAGGTGACCGCACGATAGGGGGCGTGCGGAAAGAGGAAGCGCACGGCGGGGCTGCGGGGCAGAGCCAGCGCCGGGACGACCGGCTCGAAATCGCTGCCGTCCGCGCCCAGGCCGTGCATCCAGATGACGCTGTAGCGGGGATCGGGTCCGGTCTCGAGCTCGATGGGCGGGGTGTCGAAGACGAGGCCTGGGGAGGAATGGAGGCTCAAGCGGGTCACCTTGTGGGAGAGTGGAGCGTCGGCGCGCGCGGCCGCGCTCGCAATTGGGCACGGAAATGCGGATGGGCACGGAAAAACGGATCGAACGGATGAATCCTGAACACCTGGTGCTGCTGCTCGAGCGCGAGATGCCCTTCGGCAAGTACAAGGGGCGGGTGATCGCGGATCTGCCGGGATACTACCTCGCGTGGTTCGCCCGCAAGGGTTTCCCGCCAGGGCAGCTGGGCCAGTTGCTCGCGCTGATGCACGAGCTCGACCACAACGATCTGGCCGGGCTGCTCGAGCCGCTGCGCAGGGCGCGGAGGCAGGCTGCCGCAGGGCCGGGCGGCGTGTAACATGCCGGCCGGTGACAAACAGGGATGTGCATCGGTCATGCGCCCGGGTCCGGTGATCGGAGCCCCGGGACGGCGGCCGTGCATGCACGACTTTCCGCTGGATCAGGGGACGGACCGATGCCGCGCTTTCTTCATACCGCCGATTGGCAGATCGGCCGCCAGTACGCGCGCTTCGCGCCCGAGGACGCGCTCGCGCTGGCCGAGGCGCGCTTCTCTGCGGTGGAGCGCCTGGCGGGCATCGCGCGGCAGGAGGCGGTGGATGCGGTGCTGGTGGCCGGGGATGTCTTCGATGCGCAGACGGTGTCCGATCGCACGATCCGCCGGCTGTTCAACGCCATGGGGGCGTATGCAGGCCCGTGGGTGCTGATCCCCGGCAACCACGACGCGGCGCTGGCCGAGAGCGTGTGGTCGCGCGCCCGCCGCCTCGGGGCCGTGGCGCCCAATGTGCATCTGGCGCTGGGCGCGCAGGTGATGGCGTTCCCCGAGCGCGGTTTCGTCGTGCTGCCGGCGCCGCTCACCCAGCGCCAGACCCCGGCCGACGAGACCGCGTGGTTCGATCACGCGGAGACGGCGCCCGGCTTGGTCCGCGTCGGCCTCGCCCATGGCAGCGTCCAGGGCGTGCTCGCCGAGGACATCGACTCGCCCAACCCGATCGCCGCCGACCGCGCCACCCGCGCCGCGCTGGATTACCTCGCGCTCGGCGACTGGCACGGCACACGGCGGATCGATGCGCGCACCTGGTATAGCGGCACGCCCGAGCAGGACCGATTCAAGGCCAACGATCCGGGCAATGTGCTGCTCGTGGACATCCCCGCGGTCGGGGCCGAGCCGGAAGTGGAGGTCCGGGCGGTGGGCCGGCACCCCTGGATCGCGCTCGAGGAAAAGCTGGCGGTGGCCTCGGATCTCGAGGGCACGATCGCCCGCCTGGAGGCCTTGCCCGAGCTTGCCGTGGTCGACCTGAGCCTGTCCGGCGAGATCCACCTGCTCGGCAGGCAGCGGCTCGAAGCCGCGCTCTCGGTGGCGGAGGCGAGGTTCCGCAGCCTGCGCGCCGACCTCTCCGGGCTGCGGCTGCAGCCCACCGAGGATGATCTCGCCGCCCTGCACGCAGACGGCTACGTGGGCCGGGTGATCGCCGAGCTGCGCGAGGAGCAGGATGGCGAGAACGCGGAGGTCGCGAGCGAGGCGCTGGCGATCCTCGCCGCGCTGCTGCTCGAGGCGCAGGCCCAGGGAGCTGCGGCATGAGGCTGCTGCGCCTGAAGGTCGAACAGCTGCGCCGCTTCCGGCAGCCCGTAGAGATCCGCGATCTCGATCCCGGCATCAACCTCTTCACCGGACCGAACGAGTCCGGCAAGAGCACCCTGGTGCGCGCGATCCGCGCTGCATTCTTCGAGCGCTACAAGTCCTCCAGCGTGGAGGATCTGCAGCCCTGGGGCGATTCGGCCGCCGCGCCCACGGTCGAGCTGGAGTTCGAGTCGCAGGGCAAGCGCTGGAAGCTGGTCAAGAGCTTCCTGAAGCGCAAGCGCTGCGATGTCAGCGTAGACGGCGTGGGGTTCAGCGGCGAGGAGGCGGAGGACAAGCTCGCGGACCTGCTCGGCTTCGAGTTCCCCGGGCGCGGGGCCAGCCGACCGGAGCACTGGGGCATCCCCGGCCTGCTGTGGATCGAGCAGGGCGCCGGGCAGGAGATCCACAAGCCGGTCGAGCATGCGGGCAGCCACCTGAAGTCCGTCCTGGGCGCCAGCCTCGGCGAGGTGACCAGCACCGCGGGGGACGAGCTGATCGCCCGGATCACCCGGGAGCGCGCGCGCCTGCTGACCGCCACCGGCCGGCCCACCGGCGACTTCGCTGCGGCGCTCGAGGCGCACGAGCGGCTCGCGCGCGAGCACGCCGATCTGCAGGGGCGGATCCGGCAGTATCGCCAGCAGGTGGATCGGCTCGGGCAGCTGCGCGAGGAGCAGGCCCGCGACGAGTCCGAGCGCATCTGGGAGGTCTACCGGCAGCAGGCCAGGGCGGCTGACCTCCGGCTGGCCGAGGTCGTCTCCTGGCAGCGCGAGCAGGAGCGCGACCAGCAGGCGCTGCAGGCCTGCCAAGCCGGCATGCGCACGAGCCTCGATCTGCTCGGCCGCTTCGAGGCGCAGCGCAAGGACCTGCACAGGCGCGCCGCCGACCGCCAGGCGGCCGAACAGGCGCTCGCCGCGCAGGATGCGCGCAGGCCGGCCGTGGAGCGTGTGCTCGGCGATGCCCGCAAGGCCTTCGAAGCGGCCCGGGCGACGGTCAGGCTGGCTCGCGAGCATCAGCAACGCAAGGACCTGGTACGGGAGCTGGCGCAGGTCGATGGCGAGCTCGCCGGCCTGGATCAGGCGCTGGCGCGCGCCCGCGAGCTGCACGAGCGGTGGCTGCGGCAGCGCGCGTTGCGCCAGTCCCTGCAGGTCGACGCCAAGGCGCTCAAGCGCCTGCGCAAGGTGGAGGAGGAGCTCGCCCGGCTTGCCATCCGCCAGGAGGCGGTCGCCACCCGACTGCAATTCGACCTGCGCGAGGTGGGCGCGCTCACCTTGGGCGGCGAGCCCTTGAGCGGGCGGGGGGAGCGCCTCCTGCTGGAGCCGACCGAGATCCTCGTCGCGCAGCTGGGAAGCCTGCGCATCCTGCCCGGCGGCGACGACATCGCCGATCTGGTGCGCGCGCGCCAGGGGCTGGCGGACGAGAGGGCGAGCCTCCTGTCCGCGCTCGGCGCGGACTCGCTGGCCGCGGCGGATGCCCGCCACGAGCAATGCCGCGAGCTCGACGAGTCCATCAAGCGCGACGCATCGGTGCTCGAGTCGCTGGCGCCCGAGGGCCTCGAGGCGCTGGCGGGTCGAAAGCAGCTCACGCAGGCGCGCCGGGAGGATCTCGGCAAACGGATCGGGGCCCTTCCCGAACCGCAGGAAGACAGCCTCTCGGTGTCCAGGGCCGAGGCGCAGCTCGACGCTGCCGAGGTGTCCCTCAAGGCGGCCGAGGCCGACGAGGCGGGCTTCCGCAGTGCGCTCCTGCTCGCCACGCAGGCGCTGGAGAGTGCCCGGGCCGAGTGGAGCCGGCTCGACGGCGAGCTGCAGGGCGCGGATCGCAAGGCGCGCGAAAAGCAGGCCGAGGACCAGCTGCTGGAGCTGCGTGCCGGCGAGAACCGGCTCGACCAGGCCCTGCGAGAACGGCAGAAGCAGATCGATCAGGCCAATCCCGGCGTCCTGCGCCAGGACGTCGAACGCTTCACGCGCAGTGCGGATGCGGCGGAGAAGGCCGCCGAGCAGCGCCGCCTCGAACTCGAGCGCCTCCGGGCCAGCCTGGAGGCGCTCGGGGCGGAGGGCCTGGAGGAGCGCAGCGCGGAACTGGACGTCGAGCTGGCGCGTGCTGCGCGCCGTAGCGACGAGCTCACGCGGCGTGCCCGCGCGCTGGACCTCCTGCTCGTCCGTCTGACGGATCACCGCCTGCAGCTCACCCGTCAGCTGCAGGCGCCCTTGCAGCGCCACCTGAACCGCTATCTGCAACTGCTGTTTCCGGAGGCCAGCCTGAGCGTGGACGAGGCGCTCGTGCCGGAGATCCTGGTGCGCCAGGGCCACGGCGGGGAAGAGCGTGGCCGATTCGCCGAGCTGAGCTTCGGCGCGCGCGAGCAGATGGGCCTGATCAGTCGCCTCGCCTACGCCGACCTGTTGCGCGAGGCCGGCCGGCCGACGCTCGTGATCCTGGACGATGCGCTGGTGCACAGCGACGTCGAGCGCCTCGGCAACATGAAGCGGGTGCTGTTCGATGCTGCCGACCGGCATCAGATCCTGCTGTTCAGTTGCCACCCGGACAGCTGGCGGGACCTGGGCGTCGTGCCCCGGGACGTCGCCGCGCTGGGAGGCTGAGCGACCACGCCATGACCCGCCGACGGCCCGACAACTCCTTCCACGGTCTCACGCTGGAGGAGGTCCTCTTCCGACGCGCAGACCGGCTCGGCTTGCCGACGCTCGGCGGCGGGTGAGCATCCGCGGCTTCGATCACGAACCCGGCATCGCCTCCGGCCCGAGTTCCTGCACCGCACGCCGTGGGCGCGCGCACAGGTCGAGGCCCTGTACCTCGACACCCGGCCGCCCGCCACCGGCCCGAGCGCGGGCGCGCAGATCCACGGTCCGGGCGCCGGAATCGACTCATAAGAATCTTCGATTCATTTTGTGTTGACGGATTTTCTCGGGTCTCTATAATGCGCGGCTTCCCGAACGCAACAGCGAATCGGCGAAACAGGAAAGCAGCTGAATTCTTTCCTTGCTGCAAGACGGCAGATCTTTAAAAACTTGGACAACCGATAAGTGTGGGTGCTTGGTTGTTGTGGTCGGCGACTTTGGTCGCATAGGTATCACAATGATTGGTGCTCATGCTGATGTAAGTCAGTATTTTGAGTACTTTGCTGGATTGAACTTAAGAGTTTGATCCTGGCTCAGATTGAACGCTGGCGGCATGCTTTACACATGCAAGTCGAACGGCAGCGGGGGCTTCGGCCTGCCGGCGAGTGGCGAACGGGTGAGTAATGCATCGGAACGTGCCCATGTCGTGGGGGATAACGTAGCGAAAGCTACGCTAATACCGCATACGCCCTGAGGGGGAAAGCGGGGGATTCTTCGGAACCTCGCGCGATTGGAGCGGCCGATGTCGGATTAGCTAGTAGGTGAGGTAAAGGCTCACCTAGGCGACGATCCGTAGCGGGTCTGAGAGGATGATCCGCCACACTGGGACTGAGACACGGCCCAGACTCCTACGGGAGGCAGCAGTGGGGAATTTTGGACAATGGGCGCAAGCCTGATCCAGCCATGCCGCGTGAGTGAAGAAGGCCTTCGGGTTGTAAAGCTCTTTCGGCCGGGAAGAAATCGTGGTCTCTAACATAGGCCATGGATGACGGTACCGGACTAAGAAGCACCGGCTAACTACGTGCCAGCAGCCGCGGTAATACGTAGGGTGCGAGCGTTAATCGGAATTACTGGGCGTAAAGCGTGCGCAGGCGGTTTTGTAAGACAGATGTGAAATCCCCGGGCTTAACCTGGGAACTGCGTTTGTGACTGCAAGGCTAGAGTACGGCAGAGGGGGGTGGAATTCCTGGTGTAGCAGTGAAATGCGTAGAGATCAGGAGGAACACCGATGGCGAAGGCAGCCCCCTGGGCCTGTACTGACGCTCATGCACGAAAGCGTGGGGAGCAAACAGGATTAGATACCCTGGTAGTCCACGCCCTAAACGATGTCGACTAGTCGTTCGGAGCAGCAATGCACTGAGTGACGCAGCTAACGCGTGAAGTCGACCGCCTGGGGAGTACGGCCGCAAGGTTAAAACTCAAAGGAATTGACGGGGACCCGCACAAGCGGTGGATGATGTGGATTAATTCGATGCAACGCGAAAAACCTTACCTACCCTTGACATGTCTGGAACCTTGCTGAGAGGCGAGGGTGCCTTCGGGAGCCAGAACACAGGTGCTGCATGGCTGTCGTCAGCTCGTGTCGTGAGATGTTGGGTTAAGTCCCGCAACGAGCGCAACCCTTGTCACTAGTTGCCATCATTTGGTTGGGCACTCTAGTGAGACTGCCGGTGACAAACCGGAGGAAGGTGGGGATGACGTCAAGTCCTCATGGCCCTTATGGGTAGGGCTTCACACGTCATACAATGGTCGGTACAGAGGGTTGCCAAGCCGCGAGGTGGAGCCAATCCCTTAAAGCCGATCGTAGTCCGGATCGTAGTCTGCAACTCGACTACGTGAAGTCGGAATCGCTAGTAATCGCAGATCAGCATGCTGCGGTGAATACGTTCCCGGGTCTTGTACACACCGCCCGTCACACCATGGGAGTGGGTTTCACCAGAAGTAGGTAGCTTAACCTTCGGGAGGGCGCTTACCACGGTGAGATTCATGACTGGGGTGAAGTCGTAACAAGGTAGCCGTATCGGAAGGTGCGGCTGGATCACCTCCTTTCAAGAGATCAGGCCATGATGGCCAAGTATCCACAACTTATCGGTTGTTCAGGCGAGAAGAGCCTCGGATGAGGGTCTGTAGCTCAGCTGGTTAGAGCACCGTCTTGATAAGGCGGGGGTCGTTGGTTCGAACCCAACCAGACCCACCAATCAAGGGTTGCTCGAGACAGGGGGGCTGTAGCTCAGCTGGGAGAGCGGCGGCTTTGCAAGCCGTAGGTCGTCGGTTCGATCCCGACCAGCTCCACCAGGACTGTCCAAGCAACAGGTTCGAGAAGTAAGAGATGTCGATGGCGCTCGAAGATCGTGGCGTCGTCATCTCTTACTTCTTGGTCGGCAGCTTCGGCTGTCGCGCGTAGAGGTTTGCTCTTTAACAAAGTGGAAGAAGTGTAGTACGTACCGAGCCGGTGCGTACTGCAAGTTGTGTGATTGCATCGATCCAGGCTGAGCTTGTCAGCGCAGGCTGGATCGCACAAACGAGTTCGTTCCTGTACGCGGGCCTTCGGGATGGCAACATCGAAGAGGGTCCAAGGTTATAGGATCAAGCGACTAAGTGCATGTGGTGGATGCCTTGGCGATCACAGGCGATGAAGGACGTGTAAGCCTGCGAAAAGCGTGGGGGAGCTGGCAATAGAGCATTGATCCCACGATGTCCGAATGGGGAAACCCGGCCCGCAAGGGTCATCTCACACTGAATACATAGGTGTGTAGAGGCGAACCGAGCGAACTGAAACATCTAAGTAGCTCGAGGAAAAGAAATCAACCGAGATTCCGTAAGTAGTGGCGAGCGAACACGGAAGAGCCTGCACGACTAAACCATCAGCTTAGCAAAACGGTCTGGAAAGTCCGACGATACAGGGTGATAGTCCCGTATGCGAAAAGCCGGTGGCGGGTCTGAGCGTGCGACAAGTAGGGCGGGACACGAGAAATCCTGTCTGAAGATGGGGGGACCATCCTCCAAGGCTAAATACTCGTGATCGACCGATAGTGAACCAGTACCGTGAGGGAAAGGCGAAAAGAACCCCGGGAGGGGAGTGAAATAGATCCTGAAACCGCATGCATACAAACAGTGGGAGCCTCGAAAGGGGTGACTGCGTACCTTTTGTATAATGGGTCAGCGACTTACGTTCAGTTGCGAGCTTAACCGAATAGGGGAGGCGTAGCGAAAGCGAGTCTGATAAGGGCGTCAGAGTAGCTGGGCGTAGACCCGAAACCGGATGATCTATCCATGGCCAGGATGAAGGTGCCGTAACAGGTACTGGAGGTCCGAACCCACTAACGTTGAAAAGTTAGGGGATGAGCTGTGGATAGGGGTGAAAGGCTAAACAAATCCGGAAATAGCTGGTTCTCCCCGAAAACTATTTAGGTAGTGCGTCGTACGGACACTTGCGGGGGTAGAGCACTGTAATCGTTGGGGGGGTCATTGCGATCTACCCCGCGATAGCAAACTCCGAATACCGCAAAGTGATATACGGCAGACAGACATCGGGTGCTAACGTCCGGTGTCAAGAGGGAAACAACCCAGACCGCCAGCTAAGGTCCCAAATGCATGGCTAAGTGGCAAACGAGGTGGGAAGGCATAGACAGCTAGGAGGTTGGCTTAGAAGCAGCCATCCTTTAAAGAAAGCGTAATAGCTCACTAGTCGAGTCGTCCTGCGCGGAAGATGTAACGGGGCTCAAGCCATGAACCGAAGCTGCGGATGTGTCTTTGACACGTGGTAGGGGAGCGTTCCGTAAGCCTGCGAAGGTGTCTCGTAAGGGATGCTGGAGGTATCGGAAGTGCGAATGCTGACATGAGTAGCGATAAAGGGTGTGAAAAGCACCCTCGCCGTAAGCCCAAGGTTTCCTGCGCAACGTTCATCGGCGCAGGGTGAGTCGGCCCCTAAGGCGAGGCAGAAATGCGTAGTCGATGGGAAACAGGTCAATATTCCTGTACCGCTCTTAGATGCGATGGGGGGACGGAGAAGGTTAGCTCGGCCATCTGTTGGAATAGGTGGTTTAAGCGTGTAGTCGTGCCGCGTAGGCAAATCCGCGTGGCTTAGATGAGGCGTGATGACGAGGATCCTCGGATCCGAAGCGAGTGATACCCAGCTTCCAGGAAAAGCCTCTAAGCTTCAGTCTAAGAGTGACCGTACCGCAAACCGACACAGGTGGGCTGGTAGAGAATACCAAGGCGCTTGAGAGAACTCAGGAGAAGGAACTCGGCAAATTGATACCGTAACTTCGGGAGAAGGTATGCCCCTGGTACGTGAAGGCCCTCGCGGCCGGAGCGGAACGGGGTCGCAGAGAATCGGTGGCTGCGACTGTTTATTAAAAACACAGCACTCTGCAAACACGAAAGTGGACGTATAGGGTGTGACGCCTGCCCGGTGCCGGAAGGTTAAGTGATGGGGTGCAAGCTCTTGATCGAAGCCCCGGTAAACGGCGGCCGTAACTATAACGGTCCTAAGGTAGCGAAATTCCTTGTCGGGTAAGTTCCGACCTGCACGAATGGCGTAACGATGGCCACACTGTCTCCTCCTGAGACTCAGCGAAGTTGAAATGTTTGTGAAGATGCAATCTCCCCGCGGCTAGACGGAAAGACCCCATGAACCTTTACTGTAGCTTTGCATTGGACTTTGACGGGACTTGTGTAGGATAGGTGGGAGGCTTTGAAACCGGGACGCCAGTTCCGGTGGAGCCAACCTTGAAATACCACCCTGGTGTCGTCGAGGTTCTAACCCAGGCCTGTGAATCCAGGTCGGGGACCGTGCATGGTGGGCAGTTTGACTGGGGCGGTCTCCTCCCAAAAGGTAACGGAGGAGTACGAAGGTCACCTAGGTACGGTCGGACATCGTACTGATAGTGCAATGGCAAAAGGTGGCTTGACTGCGAGACCCACAAGTCGAGCAGGTGCGAAAGCAGGTCATAGTGATCCGGTGGTTCTGTATGGAAGGGCCATCGCTCAACGGATAAAAGGTACTCTGGGGATAACAGGCTGATTCCGCCCAAGAGTTCACATCGACGGCGGAGTTTGGCACCTCGATGTCGGCTCATCACATCCTGGGGCTGTAGCCGGTCCCAAGGGTATGGCTGTTCGCCATTTAAAGTGGTACGTGAGCTGGGTTTAAAACGTCGTGAGACAGTTTGGTCCCTATCTGCCGTGGGCGCTGGAAGTTTGAGAGGGCCTGCTCCTAGTACGAGAGGACCGGAGTGGACGCACCCCTGGTGTACCGGTTGTGACGCCAGTCGCATCGCCGGGTAGCTATGTGCGGAAGAGATAACCGCTGAAAGCATCTAAGCGGGAAACTCGCCTCAAGATGAGACTTCCCCGGGGCCTCGAGCCCCCTGAAGGGTCGTTGAAGACCACAACGTTGATAGGCCGGGTGTGTAAGCGTGGCAACACGTTCAGCTAACCGGTACTAATTGCCCGTGTGGCTTGATCCTATAACCTTCAAAACAAAACGAACTCAACCCCCTGGTTGCCAAAACAACGCAACCAGACAATCACACAACACTTCTTCCTAACTTTGGCCTGCAAACCACGCAGGCAACAAGTCAAAGTCTGACGACCATAGCTGTGTGGAACCACCCCTTCCCTTCCCGAACAGGACCGTGAAACGCACATGCGCCGATGATAGTGAGGTCCGCCCTCGTGAAAGTAGGTCATCGTCAGACTAACCACACCAACACAACGCCCCACGCACACATCCGTGCCTGGGGCGTCGTGCCGTCTACGCAGAACGCAGGGGTTGAGCCCCCGCGGACCCGTCCCCGGGTACGCGCGCCGCAAGGCGCGAACGCGGCCGCCGTCCGTTCGGCGACCACGTCACAGGCTCAGCGGCCCGCCCCCGCCCTGCGGTAGCTGCCTGGCGGGGATCCCGTCCATTGCTTGAAGGCGCGATTGAAAGCCGCGGGATCGTCGAAGCCGAGATCGGCGCCGATGCTGCCGATCGGCTCGTCGGTGCGCGAGATCCGCGCGATGGCGACGTCGCGGCGCAGCGCGTCCTTGACCGCCTGGAAGTGCGTTCCTTCCGCATCGAGCCGGCGGGCGAGCGTGCGCGCCGAGATGTGCAGCATACGGGCAACGTCTTCCACGGACTGCGGGCTTCCCAGCCCGGCTTCGAGCAGATCGCGCACGCGGTGCGTGAACAGCCGCTCGCTCACGGAGACGTGGATCCAGTCCATCGGCGCCTTGCGCAGGAAGGCCGACAGCGCGGCCTTGTCCTGGCGGATCGGGGCGTCCATGAAGGCCGGCTCGATGTAGAGCGCGGTGAGCGGGCGATCGAAGCAGGCCGGGCCGGCGAACATGTTGATGTACTCACCCGCATGCGGCGGCGCCGGATAGGCGAGATCCACGCGCGCGAACAGGAGCTTGCGCTCGATCATCCACGAAGCGATGCCCTGCACCAGCATCAGCATCAATTCGAGGATCAGGGGGCGGTGGGGTTGGAGCGCAACGCGCTCGACGAGCGCGATGCGGCTCAGGCCCTCGTCCTCACCCAGCTCGAAGTGCAGATCGTCCAGCACCAGGCGGAAAAACCAGCAGAAGCGGTGCAGCGCGACGCGCAGGTTGGCGGCGTCGAGCATTCCAAGGCACAGGAACTTCAGCGTGCCAGGGCGCAGCGGGCGTGAGAACAGCCCTGGCGTCTCGTCGTCGAGTTCGACCGCGAGGGTGCGGTAGAAGAGCGCGAACTGCTCGACCGTCACACGGGCCGATTCGTGTTCCAGCAGCGCGGAAGCGATCCCGGCGCGCTCGACGCATTCCAGGGCCAGCGGCCTGTGCTCACCCAGCCGATCCAGGATCTGGCAGACCATGCGGATGGAGACGGTGACCGCCGGTGCGTGCTGACGCTCGTTCATGTGCAAGAGATTGGTGGCAGAAAATGTCAATCGATTGGCCGGTTCTGTCATCCACAAGGTCGGCCATACTGCCTAGTATGGCGTGCAAATAGCTGCAGCGAAAAGTTTTATGTCTGCGTCGGCGGTTCGAGGCCTCTCGTGTGGTCGCGCTCGCTGGCAATTAAAGCACAGCACGCACAGGTCACCCGCAAAGAGGTGGCCGGCAGGAGGAGACAAGGTGCATCCAGGCAAGGCCAGTCCGATCCTCGAGGTCGAGGGGCTCACATTGTCGTTTGGCGGCATCAAGGCGCTGACCGACGTGGGCTTCGAAGTCGCTCCGGGGTCCATCACCACCGTCATCGGTCCGAACGGCGCGGGTAAGACCTCGCTGTTCAACACGATCTCCGGTTTCTACAAGCCCTCGGTGGGGCGCATCCGCTTCCAGGGCGCGGACATCACCGCCACCCGCCCGCCCGAGCGCGCCCGGCTGGGCCTGGCGCGCAGCTTCCAGAACATCGCGCTGTTCCGCGGTATGACCGTGCTCGACAACATCAAGCTCGGTCGTCACGCCCACTTGCGCACCAACGTCTTCGATGCGCTGGTCTATTTCGGCCGCGCCCGGCACGAAGAGATGAAGCTGCGCGAGGAGATCGAGGAACGCATCATCGACTTCCTCGAGATCGACCACATCCGCCACATGCCGGTGTCGGTCCTCTCCTACGGGCTGCAGAAGCGGGTGGAGATGGCGCGCGCGCTGGCGATGCGACCCAAGGTGCTGATGCTCGACGAGCCCGTGGCGGGCATGAACCGCGAGGAGACCGAGGACATGGCGCGCTTCATCCTCGACGTGCGCGAGGAGTGGGGCGTGACGGTACTGATGGTCGAGCACGACATGGGCATGGTCATGGACCTCTCCGACCACGTCGTGGTGCTCAACTTCGGCCAGGTCATCGCCGACGGCACGCCGGCCGAGGTGCAGGCCGACCCCGAGGTGATCAAGGCCTACCTGGGCTCGGGCGAGGTCTCCGAGCTGCGTCAGCGCCTCCACCAAGCGCTTGCCGTGGAGGCCTGAGATGAGCCTGGAATTCGACTGGCTGTTCCTCGCCGAGATCATGCTCGCCGGCCTCGGTGCCGGCGGCCTGTACGCGCTGACCGGCCTCGCCTTCGTGATGATCTACAAGGCCACGCGGGTGGTGAACCTGGCCATCGGCGAGATGCTGATGATCGGCGCCTACCTGTGCTTCGGCCTGGCCACCGCCATGAACCTGCCGATGTGGCTGGCGATCCTGGTCGCAGTGATCGGCAGCGGCGGGGCCGGCGCACTGCTCGAGCGCGTGGCGATCCGCCCCATGCTGGGCGAGTCGCCGATCGCGGTCTTCATGGTCACCGTGGGCCTGGCCTCCATCCTGGTCGGCGTCGTCGAGCTGATCTGGACCTCGGAGCCGCGCCGCCTGCCGGAGTTCATGCCCGCGACGCCGGTGATGATCGGCGAGGCCTTCGTGCCGTCCAAGGTGTTCTACGGCTTCCTCGTCGCGGCCGTGCTGATCGGCGTGGCGCTGGCGGTGTTCCGCTTCTGGCGCGGCGGCGTTGCGCTGCGGGCGACGGCCTCGGACCAGCAGGCGGCCTACTCGATGGGCATCGACGTGCCCAAGGTGTTCTCGCTGTCCTGGACGGTGGCGGCGATGATCGCGGCGATCGCCGGCGTCATCGTCGGCGCGGTGGGCGGCATCTCCTCGACGATGGGGGTGTTCGGCCTGTCGGTGCTGGTGGTGGTGATCGTCGGCGGCCTCGACAGCGTGCTCGGCGCGCTGGTCGCCGGCCTCCTCATCGGTGTCGTCGAGTCGCTCGCGGGCGGCTTCCTCGGCGGCGAGTACAAGCTGCTGGCCACCTTCCTGATCCTGATCGTCGTGCTGCTGGTCCGTCCCTACGGACTGTTCGGCACCCACGAAATCGAGAGGCTGTAATGCGCATCGGAACCGCACGCTCTAGCTACCGCCACGACGAGGCGCTGTTCGACAGCCGCACCCAGCACGCCTGGCTGGCGATCCTCGCCGTCGCGCTGATCGGCTTCCCCTTCCTCGCCGACGAGTACTGGCTCTACCTCGCCTGCCTGGTGGCGATCAACATCGCCAGCACCACCGGGCTCAACATCCTCACCGGCTACACCGGGCTGGTGAGCCTGGGCCAGGCCGCCTTCATGGGCATCGGTGCCTACACCGTCGCCGCGCTGGAGCAGAAGCTGGGCGCGCCGGTACTCCTCAACCTGCTCGCCGGCGGCTTCGTCGCCATGCTCGGCGGGCTGGTGGTGGGCCTGCCCTCGCTGCGGGTCAAGGGCCTGTACCTGGCGATCGCGACCATCGCCGCCTCGGTGGTGCTGCACTTCGTGTTCGCCAACTGGCATGCGGTCACCGGCGGCCATGCGGGCATCACCCTGGTGCCGGCGGAGATCCTCGGCCTCAGCTTCGACACCTCCTTCCGCCTGTACTGGCTGTTCGTGCCGATCACCATCCTGATGGTGGCCGGCGCGGCCAACCTCTTCCGCACCCGCATCGGCCGCGCCTTCATCGCCATCCGCGACCGCGACATCTCCGCCGAGGTGCTGGGCATTCCGCTGCTGCGCTACAAGCTGCTGTCCTTCGGTCTGTCGTCCTTCTACGCCGGGGTGGCGGGCGGGATGTGGGCCTACTTCTTCCGCGTGGTCACGCCGGAGAGCTTCCCGCTGATCCTGTCGATCTTCTTCCTCGCCGCGGTCATCGTCGGCGGCATGGGCACCATCCTCGGCGCCATCCTCGGCGCGGTCTTCATGACCATGGTGCCCGAGGCGCTGAAGCTCGTCGTCGGCTGGCTGCCGCTGTCGGCCGACGCCACGCTGATCCTGTCGCCGGTGCGCACCATCGTGTTCGGCGTGCTGATCGTCGGCTTCCTGGTGTTCGAGCCGCTCGGCCTGCAGGAGATCTGGCGCCGCATCCGCCGCTTCTTCCACCTCTGGCCGTTCCGCGCCTGAGCTTTCCTCGCCGCACCGCTTCACCCCATATCAAGAGAAGGAGACAAGCATGAGAAGAACCGTACTCAAGAGCCTGCTGGCCACCGCGATCCTCTCCGCCACAGCCGGCCTGCCCGCAGCCCGGGCGGCCGACAAGGAGATCGTCATCGGCGGCTCCATCCCGATGAGCGGCGTGTTCGCCTTCGCGGGCATCGGCATCCACGCCGGCATCCAGGATTACGTGAAGATGGTCAACGCCGCCGGCGGCATCGCAGGCCACACGCTGCGCTACGTGCCCGAGGACAGCGCCTACAAGGTCGACCAGTCGGTGGCGGCGTTCAAGAAGATCACCAGCCAGAACAAGGTGAACTTCTACTACGGCGACTCCACCGCCTTCAGCAAGACCATCAACCCCGAGCTCGACCGCGCCGGCTCGATGATCATGTCGGGCGCCTCCTTCGCCACCGAGCTCAACGACCCGAAGAAGTACCCTTACCAGTTCGTCGCCGGCCCGGACTACACCCAGCAGTTCGGCATCCTGCTGCGCTACATCGCCCAGCAGAAGCCCGGCGCCAAGGTGGCCTTCGTCCATTCCGACACCGAGTTCGGCCGCGACCCGATCGAGACCAGCCGCGGCGTGGCCAAGGCACTCGGGCTCGACGTCGCCATCGAGATCATGACCCCGCCGGGCGCGGTCGATGTGTCCACCGAGATCGCCAAGCTGCGCCGCGCGCGGCCCGACTTCACCATCTTCCACGGCTACATCCTCGGCCCCATCCCCGAATTCATCGGCCAGGCGCGCCAGATGGGCCTGGACACCCAGTTCATGGGCACCTTCTGGACCATGGACAACTCGACCGTGATGCAGATGGGCGAGCTCGCCGAAGGCTTCATGGGCGTGATGCCCTACAACTACTACTACGACCAGAGCGCACCGGCGCCGATGCTCGACAAGATCCGCGCGATGCGTCCCGAGTACCAGAACGTGCCCTACATCCAGGGCTTCCTGTCGGCCATGCTGTACGCCGAGTCGGCCCGCCGCACGCTGGCCGCAGGCAAGGAGATGAGCGCGGCCAACCTCAAGGCGGCGCTCAACTCGATCGAGAATTTCGACACCGGCGGCCTGATCGGCGTGCCCGTCACCCTCCGCGGCAACACCATCCCGGTCGGCCGCATCTACCGCGCCGACACCAAGGCCAGGCGCATGGTGCCGGCCTCCGACTGGATCGTGCTGGAGTAAGCGATGAGTGCGGCCGAATCCGTCCTCGAGGTGAACAACATCGAGGTGATCTACAACAAGGCGGTGCAGGTGCTGCGCGGCCTCTCGCTGGCGGTGCCGCGCGGGCAGATCGTCGCCCTGCTCGGCTCCAACGGCGCCGGCAAGAGCACCACGCTCAAGACCGTCTCCGGCCTCCTCGGGCTGGAGAACGGCGAGCTGACGCGCGGCGAGATCCGCTTCGAGGGCAGGCCGCTGGCGGATTCCAAGCCGCACGAGCTGGTGCGCGCGGGGCTCTTCCACGTGATGGAGGGGCGCCGCGTGTTCGAGGACCTCAGCGTCGAGGAGAACCTCGTCGCCGCCACCTACGCACTCACCGGGCGCAAGGGCGAGAAGGCCGACAAGGAGCTCGTCTATGAATACTTCCCGCGCCTGTACGAGCGCCGCAACGGCCTCGCCGGCTATCTGTCGGGCGGCGAGCAGCAGATGCTGGCGATCGGCCGCGCGCTGATCGCCCGCCCCAGGCTGATCCTGCTCGACGAGCCCTCGCTGGGCCTCGCGCCGCTGCTGGTGGAGAACATCTTCCGCATCATCGCCCGCATCAACGCCGAGCAGAAGGTGTCGATGCTGCTGGTGGAGCAGAACGCCTCGGTGGCGCTGGCGGTGGCGCACTACGGCTACATCATGGAGAACGGCAAGGTCGTCACCGACGGCCCGGCCGAGCGTCTCGCCGGCGACCAGGACGTGCGCGAGTTCTACCTCGGCATGGGCGGGCACGGCGAGATGAAGAGCTTCCGCGACATCAAGCACTACAAGCGCCGCAAGCGCTGGCTGTCGTGATCGAGAGGGTGGCCATGAGCAACAACCTACCCACGCTGACCCTGCCGCAGATGCTGCGCGAGCAGGCGAGGCTGCAACCCGGGCGGCCCGCCATCCGCCAGAAGGACTTCGGCATCTGGCAGGCCATCGGCTGGGACGACTATTACCGCCGCGCGAGCCATGTCGGCCTCGGCCTGCGCGCGCTCGGCCTGCCCGCCGGCGGCCATGTCGGCGTGCTCGCCGAGAACCGCATCGAATGGGTGCTGGCGCAGATGGGCTGCGGCCTCGTCGGCGCCATCGCGGTCGGCGTCTATCCGACCAGCCCGGCACCCGAGGTGGCCTACGTGCTCAATCACGCCGACGTCGAGGTCGTGGTGTGCGAGGACCAGGAGCAGACCGACAAGGTGATCGAGGCGCTCGACCAGCTGCCGCACCTGCGCGCCATCGTGGTGATGGAGACCAAGGGCCTGCGCAACGCCGACGAGCGCGTGCGCGATCGCATCCTGTCCTTCGCCGACCTGGAGCGGCTCGGCGTCGAATACGAGGCCACCCACCGCCACCTGGTCGAGGAGACCCTGGCCGCGCAGCGGCTCGACGACCTCGCGCTGATGATCTACACCTCGGGCTCCACCGGCAAGCCCAAGGGCGCGATGATCCGCTACGCCAACATCCGCGGCGTCGCACCCGGCATCATCGACCGCCTCGGGCTCGCGGCCGACACCGTGCACCTGTCCTACCTGCCCCTTTGCCACGTCGCCGAGCAGATGCTGACCACCTTCTGCCCGATCTACCTCGGCTCCACCGTCGCCTTCGGCGAGTCGATCCGCACCGTGCAGGAGGACCTGCGCGAGATCGCGCCCACGATGTTCCTCGGCGTGCCGCGCATCTGGGAGAAGCTGCACTCGGCGATCACGATCCGGATGCAGGAGAGCGGGCCCGTGCAGCGCTGGCTGTTCGCACGCGCGCTGGCGGCCTGCGCGCCCTTCGCCCACAAGTCGGCGGCGCAGCGCACGGCGGGCGAGCGCCTGACCCACGCCATCTGCTACGGCCTCATCCTGCGCGCGCTGCAGAACTTCATCGGCCTGCGCAAGGCGCGCGTGGCGCTGACCGGCGCGGCGCCGATCCCGCCCGCAGTGGTGCACTTCTTCCGTACCCTCGGGGTGCCGCTGGTCGAGGTCTACGGCCTCACCGAATCGACCGGCATGATCACCGGCCAGCCGCTCGACGCGGTGGCCTTCGGTTCGGTCGGCACGCCCATCCTCGGCGTCGAGCACCGCATCGGCGCGCGTGGCGAGCTGCTGGTCCACGGCGAGATGGTCTTCGCCGGCTACTACAAGAACCCGGAGGCGACCGCCGACGCCATCCGCGACGGCTGGCTGCACACCGGCGACGTGGTCGAGGAGCGCGACGGCCAGCTCTACATCGTCGATCGCCTCAAGGACATCATGATCACCGCCGGCGGCAAGAACCTGACGCCGTCCGAGATCGAGAAGGCGATGAAGTCCAGCCCCTACATCAAGGAGTGCATCGTCGTTGCCGACGGGCGCAAGTTCGTCTCGGCGCTGATCCAGATCGACTACGAGACGGTGTCGAGATGGGCCGAGGGCCGCCAGATCCCCTTCACCCACTTCCGCTCGCTGGTCGAGCACCCCGAGGTGCGCGCGCTGATCGAGGCCGAGATCGCACGCGGCAACGCCCAGCTCGCCCAGGTCTCGCACATCCGCCGCTTCCACCTGCTGAACAAGGAGCTCGACCACGACGACGGCGAGGTCACGGCGACCATGAAGGTGCGTCGCGCGAGCGTCTACAAGACGTACGCCGACGTGATCGAAGCCATGTACCGGGGAGGGGCCGCCCATGCCTGACCCGATCCACGGCGACTGCGTGCGACTCGAGCGTGAAGGCGGGCTCGCCTTCATCACCCTCGACCGCCCGCAGGCGCGCAATGCCCTCGACCTGGCGATGGGGCTGGGGCTGCGCGACGCCGTGCGCGAACTTGCCGCCGCGCCGCCGCGCGTGCTCGTGCTGCGCAGCAGCGGCGCGCACTTCATGGTCGGCGGCGACGTGCGCCGCTTCGACGCCCTGCTCGGCGAGTCGCAGGTCGCCTGTACCGACGAGATCGGCCGCCTCATCGATGCGGTGCACGAGGCCGTCACCGGCCTCACCCGGCTGCCTTGCCCGGTGCTGGGTCTGGTGGGCGGCTCGGTGGCGGGCTTCGGCCTGGCGCTGGCCATGGCTTGCGACCTGCTGGTCGCGGCCGACGACGCGCGCCTCGTGCTCGCCTACGGTGCCATCGGCGCCACGCCCGACGGCGGCGCGAGCTGGCAGCTGCCGCGCCGCGTCGGCCTGCAGCGGGCGCTCGCGATCGCGCTGCTCGACCCGCAGCTCGATGCGGCGCAGGCGAGGGAGATCGGCCTGGTGGCCGACGTGGTGCCGGCAGCGCAGCTGGCCGAGGCCGGGCTGGCGCTGGCCCGACGCCTGGCCGCGGGACCGGCCGCCGCCCAGGCCGGCATCAAGCGCCTGCTGCGCGCGGGCCTCGACACCGACCTGGCGACGGCGCTCGACGCCGAGAAGGCGAGCTTCCTCGCCCTCTCCGCGACGCCGGACTTTGCCGAGGGCGTGCGCGCCTTCTGCGAGCGGCGGCCGGCGCGCTTCGCGCGACCCTCCGGCTAGGCTCGCCCGCGACGCGCTGCTCGAGCGCCTTCCACCCGCAATCCCCGTCGGCGTGCCCAGGCATGCCCGCCCCTTTATTGCCCGTCGTCTGCGCACGGCGGCTTCGCATGGAGACACCATGGACTTCCAGTTGAACCCGGAGCAGCGCGAGATCCGCGACCTGGCGCGCCGCTTCGCCGAGCGCGAGATCGCCCCCCGCGCCGCGCAGGCCGATCTCGACAAGGCTTTCCCGACCGAGGTGCACCAGCGCGCGCAGGAGCTCGGCCTGCTCGGCATCAACCTGCCCGAGACGGTCGGCGGCGGCGGCCTCGGCTGCCTGGAGCTGGTGCTGGTCACCGAGGCTTTCTGCCGCGGCTGCCTGGGCATCGGCACCGCGCTGTGCGTGAACGCGCTCGCCACCGAGCCGATCGTCATCGCCGGAACCGATGCGCAGCGCAGCCGCTACCTCGGCGCCGCGGCCCGCGGTGCGCTCGCCAGCTTCGCGATGACCGAGCCCGGCGCCGGCTCCGACGTGGCCGGCATCCGCACCCGCGCCGAGCGCGTCGAGGGCGGCTATCGCCTCACCGGCAGCAAGATCTGGATCTCCAACGCCAACCTCGCCGAGTTCTGCGTCGTCTTCGCCAAGACCGCGCCGGACGGCGGCCACCGCGGCATGAGCGCCTTCATCGTGCCGCGCGCCAGCGCCGGCCTGACGGTGGGCGAGCCCTTGGGCAAGCTCGGCCAGCGCTGTTCGCCCACCTGCGAGGTCTTCCTCGACCAGGTCTTCGTCCCCGAGGACCACCGCCTCGGCGAGGAGGGCGGCGGCTTCGCGCTGGCGATGGCGGTGTTCGACCACTCGCGCCCGATGGTGGCCGCCTTCGGCGTCGGCCTCATCGAGCGCTGCCTCGACGAGTCGCTCGCCTACGCCACCCAGCGCAGCAGCATGGGCAAGCGCCTGATCGACCACCAGGCCGTGGCGCACAAGCTCGCCGAGATGCGCATGAAGCTCGAAGCCGCGCGCCTGCTCACCTACCAGTCGGCCTGGCTGCTCGACCAGGGTCGGCCGAACACCATCGAAGCCTCGATCGCCAAGGCCTTCGCCGCGGACGCGGCGATGTGGGCGGCGACCGAGGCGGTGCAGATCTTCGGCGGCATGGGCTACTCGACCGAGTACCCGGTGGAGAAGCTCTTCCGCGACGCCAAGGTGCTGCAGATCTACGAAGGCACCAGCGAGATCCAGCGCAACATCATCGCCCGCGAACTGCAGCGGGCATGAACCCGAGGACCCGGAAATGAACCCAAGCAATCCATCGAACCCTAACGAGGCGCTGATCCTGGGCGCCGTGCGCACCCCCTTCGGCCGCCGCGGCGGCGCCCTGCGCGAGACCCGCCCGGACGAGCTCCTCGCCACCGCCATCGGCGGCGTGCTGGCGCGCACCGGCCTGCCTGGCGACAAGGTCGGCGACGTGCTCGCCGGCTGCGTCAGCCAGGCCGGAGAGCAGGGCGCCAACATCGCCCGCCAGGCGCTGCTGATCGCCGGCCTGCCCGCCGAGGTGCCGGGCGTGTCGATGAACCGCATGTGCGGCTCCAGCCAGTACGCCACCCACGCCGCGGCGCAGGCGGTGGCCGCGGGCGACCTCGACTTCGCCATCGGCTGCGGCGTCGAGAGCATGAGCCGGGTGCCGATGTTCCTCGACCTGACCCTGGGCCGGGGCGACTTCCGCGGCTTCGACAACTTGCACCCGAAGATCCTCGAACGCTTCGCCATCCCGCACCAGGTCGAGAGCGCCGAGCGCATCGCCGGGCAGTGGAAGATCTCGCGCACCGAAATGGACGACTACGCGATCGAGAGCCACCGCCGCGCCGAGGCCGCGCGTGCGGCCGGCGTGCACAGCGAGATCCTGCCGGTGGCGGGGGTGGACAAGGAGGGCGGGGCGATCACGCTCGCGCACGACGAGGGCATCCGCGCGGTCATCGACGTCGAGCGCATGCGCGCCATGCAGCCGGTGTTCCGCCAGCCCGGCGAGGGCGGCGTGACCGCGGCCAACGCCAGCCAGATGTCGGACGGCGCCGCTGCGGTGCTGGTGGGCCGCCGCGCCGCCGCCGAGGCGCTCGGCATCCGGCCGCGCGCCCGCTTCCGCGCCCGCGTCGCGGTCGCCTCCGACCCGGTGCTGCAGCTCACCGGGGTGATCCCGGCGGCGCGGCGCGCGCTCGAGATGGCCGGGCTGTCGATCCGCGACATGGACTGGATCGAGGTCAACGAGGCCTTCGCCAGCGTGGCGCTGTGCTTCGTGCGCGAGTTCGCGCCCGACCTGGATCGCCTCAACCCCTGGGGTGGGGCGATCGCCCACGGCCACCCGCTGGGCGGCAGCGGCGCCGGCCTGCTGGCCAAGATGCTCGCCGGCCTCGAATGCCGCGACGGCCGCTTCGGCCTGCAGGTCATGTGCATCGGCCACGGCATGGCCACCGCCACCGTCATCGAACGAATCTGAGACACAAGGAGCACACGCAATGAAGATCGCAAACTCGGTATTCCTGGTGACCGGCGGCGCCTCCGGGCTGGGCGCGGCCACCGCGCGCATGGTGGTCGAAGGCGGCGGCAGGGTGGTGCTCGCCGACCTCAACGAAGAGGCCGGCAAGGCGTTGGCGGCCGAACTCGGCGCGGCGGCCCGTTTCGTGCGCACCGACGTCACCGACGAGGCCTCGACGCAGGCGGCGGTCGAGGCCGCGGTGCAGGGCTGCGGGGGCCTGCACGGCCTGGTGTGCTGCGCGGGCGTGGCGCCGGGCGAGAAGGTGGTGGGCAAGGACGGCCCGCATGGTCTCGACCGCTTCGTTCGCGGCGTGATGATCAACCTTGTCGGCACCTTCAACCCGATCCGCCTCGCCGCCGCCGCGATGAGCAAGGCCGCGCCCAACGAGGAGGGCGAGCGTGGCGTGATCGTCACCACCGCCTCGGTCGCCGCCTTCGACGGCCAGATCGGCCAGGCGACGTATGCGGCGTCCAAGGCCGGCGTGGTCGGCATGACGCTGCCGATCGCGCGCGAGCTGGCACGCTACGGCATCCGCGTGATGAGCATCGCCCCCGGCATCTTCGAGACGCCGATGCTGCGCGGGCTGCCGCAGGCGGTGCAGGATTCGCTCGGCGAGATGGTGCCTTTCCCCTCGCGCCTCGGCCGCTCCAGCGAATATGCGCAGCTGGTGCGTTCGATCTGCGAGAACCCGATGTTGAACGGCGAGGTCATCCGTCTCGATGGCGCGATCCGCATGGCAGCCAAGTGAGGAGCCCGGCATGAACCCCGTACACACGACCATGATTCCCGCCGACGTCCGTCGTGCCGGGCGCAACCTGATCGGCGACGCCTTCGCGCGCTCGGTGCGCCGCAACCCCGAGCGCGAGGCGCTGCGCTTCGAGGGGCGCAGCTGGCGCTACGCCCAGCTCGACCGTGCCGCCAACCGCGTCGCCAACCGCCTGCTCGGCCTCGGCCTGGCGGTCGGCGATCGCGTCGCCGCCTATGGGCGCAATTCCGACGCCTACGTGCTGCTGTGGCTGGGCTGCGTGAAGGCGGGGCTGATCCATGTCCCGATCAACTACGCGCTGCTCGACGCCGAGCTGCGCTACATCGTCGAGCAGTCGGGCGCGCGTGCGTTGTTCTGCGACGCCGACATGGCGACCCACGTCGAGGCCCTCGGCAGCGACCTGCCCTGCGAATGGCGCGGCACGCTGCACGGCGGACAGGAGCGCGACGTCCTCGAGTGGGCGCAGGCCGGCGGCACGGACACGGCCCCGGCGATCGCGCTCGACGAGGAGGCCATCGCGCAGCTGCTGTACACCTCGGGCACCACCGCCGCGCCCAAGGGCGCGATGATGAGCCATCGCGCGCTGCTCGCCGAATACACCAGCACGCTGCTCGCCACCGACATCCGCGCCGAGGACTGCGCGCTCGCCGCGCTGCCGCTGTACCACTCGGCGCAGATGCACGTCTTCCTGATGCCGCAGCTGCTGGTGGGCGCGACCACCCTGCTGATCCAGGCGCCGCAGCCCGAGCGCTGCTTCGAGCTGATCGAGCGCGAGCGCGTGACGTCCTTCTTCGCCCCGCCCACGGTGTGGATCGCCTTCCTGCGTCATCCGGCCTTCGAGCCGGCGCGGCTGGCCTCGCTGCAGAAGGGCTACTACGGCGCCTCGATCATGCCGGTGCCGGTGCTGCAGGAGCTGGCCGCAAGCCTGCCGGCGCTGCAGCTCTACAACTGCTATGGCCAGAGCGAGATCGCCCCGCTCGCCACCGTGCTGCGTCCGGAGGAACACGCCGAGCGCCCCGCGTCCGCCGGGCGGCCGATCTTCAACGTCGAAACCCGCATCGTCGACAGCGACCTCAACGACGTGCCTGCGGGCGAGATGGGCGAGATCGTGCACCGCTCGCCGCAGCTCATGAGCGGCTACTGGGACAAGCCGGAGGAGACCGCGGCCAGCTTCCGCGACGGCTGGTTCCGCTCGGGGGACGTCGGCTACCTCGACGAGGCCGGCTATCTCTACATCACCGACCGCATCAAGGACATCATCAAGACCGGCGGCGTGGTGGTGGCGAGCCGCGAGGTGGAGGAGTGCCTGTACACCCACCCCGCGGTGGCCGAGGTCGCGGTGATCGGCCTGCCCGACGAGCGCTGGATCGAGGCGGTGACGGCGGTGGTGGCGCTCAAGCAGGGCGCGCAGGCCACGGCCGCAGAGCTGATCGCCCACGTGCATGCCCGGCTGGCGGCCTTCAAGGTGCCCAAGCGGGTGTTCTTCGTCGAGGACATGCCGCGCAACGCCTCCGGCAAGCTGCTCAAGCGCGAGCTGCGCGTGCGCTACGCGGAAACCTGAGCGCACCGGGTGGCGGTACCCGTGCCGACTCGCCTCAGTCTGCCCGGGTGCCCGGCCTGATCTCGATCGTCGGCCGGGGGGCTTGCGCGTCCGCTTGCGGGATGCCGAGCACGGCGTGCAGCTGCCCGTCGTCGCCGATCAGGTCGGCGAGCGTGAGGCGGTCGAGGGCGGCAAAGAAGGCCTGCAGGGCGCCGGCCAGTGCGCCCTTGAGCCGGCAGGCCGGATCCAGCAGGCAGTGCGATCCCGATCCGAAGCACTCGACCAGCTCGAAGCTGGGCTCCATCCCGCGGACCACGTCGCCGAGACCGATCTGCGTCGCCGCACGCGCCAGCCGGAGTCCGCCGCCCTTGCCGCGCGCGCCGTCGACAAAACCCTTCGCCACCAGCCCGGTGACCACCTTCATCAGGTGGCTGCGCGAGATGTCGAAGCGTTCCGCCACTTCCTTGATGGTCACGCGTCGCTCGGTGCAGGTGCCGAGGTACATGAGCAGGCGAAGCGCGTAATCGGTGTGCTGGGTGATGTTCATCGCGAAGGAGCGCCGGGGCGTATGGCGGGCTGCATGGTAGCAGCAATAGATTCATTTCTGTTGACTCTTTTAAAGATGCATTTAATATGTATCTTAAAGGCCTCGACCGAAGGAGCTGCCATGAAACGCCACCCCCATCTCGTCCGGCTGTCGCGCGAACACCATGCCGCGCTGCGGCTCGGCAGGCATCTGCTCGCCGGCGGCGCGGCGGCCGAGCTGCGCGCGGAACACGTCGCGCTCGTCACCCACTTTGCCGAGGAAGAGCGCGAGCTGGCCCCCTTGCTCGAAACGGGCGGTCACGGCGCACTCGCCGCGCGCCTGCGCGCCGAGCATGCCCACCTGAGGTCCCTGTTCGCCACCGCAGCGGACGGCGTGCGCGAGGCCGCGGCCGGGCAGGCGCTGATCGACCATGTGCGCTTCGAGGAGCGCGAACTGTTTCCGGCGATCGAAACCCTGTTCGAGGAAGTGCTGCCATGACCCATGTCGTCACCGAAGCCTGCATCCGCTGCAAATACACGGATTGCGTGAGCATGTGCCCGGTCGACGCCTTTCGCGAGGGGCCGAACTTCCTCGTGATCGACCCCGAGGAGTGCATCGACTGCACCCTGTGCGTCGCCGAGTGTCCGGTCGATGCGATCGTGCCGGAAGATGAGTTGAGCGACGAGCAGCGCGAATACCTCGCCCTCAACGCGGCGCTGGCGAAGGACTGGCCGCGTATCGTCGAGGCGCATGCGCCGCTGCCCGATGCCGATGCATGGGCGAAGGTGGCCGACAAGCGCGCGTGGCTCGACACGGCGCGGGCGGGCGACCCCGACGCGAAGGCATGAAACGGCGCCCGGGCGGGCGCCTGCACGCAATCCTCATGAACCGGGAAGAGGGTGGCAGCGGATACAGCGAGAAGGCGAGGACAGCGCACGCGAGATGCGCATCGATGCGGAGGAGATCGTGCATCCGCCGCAATCATGTGGACGATGGCTATGCCGAGGACCGGGCTGCCCAACCGGATGCTGTTCCATGACCGTCTCCGCCATGCGATCGCCCGCCGCAACCACGGCGCGCTGGCGGTGCTCTTCCTCGACCTCGACCGCTTCAAGCAGGTCAACGACGGCTACGGCCACGACGTCGGCGACGCCTTGCTGCGCGAAGTCGCGGCACGCCTGTCGTCCTGCCTGCGGGCCGAGGACACCGTGGCCCGCTTCGGTGGAGACGAGTTCGTCGTCCTCATCGAGGACCTGCCCGGGACGGCGTTCGCGGCGAAGATCGCCGCCCGCCTCGCCGAGCCGGTGCTCATCGGCGGGCGCACGCTTCCGGTGTCCGCCAGCGTGGGCATCGCCCTCCATCCGCGCGACGGCCGCGACCCGCAGACCCTGCTCAAGAATGCCGACACGGCGATGTACCGTGCCAAGGAGTCGGGCCGGGGCGGGTTCTGCTTCTACGCCGGGGAGATGAACGCGCAGGCACATCGGCGCCTCGACCTCGAGAACGGCCTGCGTCGCGCCCTCGCCGAGGGGCGGCTGGAGGTGCATTGCCAGTCCCAGGTGTCGCCCGGGGACGGACGCCTGTGCGGGGTGGAGGCGCTGGTGCGCTGGCGCCATCCGCGCGAGGGGACGATCGGGCCCGACGAGTTCATCCCGATCGCGGAGGAGACCGGCCTGATCGTTCCGCTCGGCCAACATGTGCTGCGCACGGCCTGCCTGCGAGGGCGACCGGCCGCTCTTGCCCGCACTGCGCGGATCCGGTCGCCGCAGCGCCCGGCGCCTGAGCGGCGCCCGTCGCGTACGCCGGATGCCGGCGCGGCGCGTACTCAGCGACCGACGGCCTTGTCCAGCATCCTGCCGAGGCCGCGCATCACCATCAGGTTTGCCCGCTCCATCGCCTGCAGTTCGGCGAGCGCCTCCTCCAGTCGGCCCTGTGCGTGCAGTTCCACGGCGCGCCGCGCATGCACGTGCACCGCGCGATGCGGGTCTTCGAGTTCCCCGTAGCCCGGCAGCCCGGCGAAGTGCTCGCGTCCCTCGCCGTCGTAGTACCACTGGCCGAGGCGGCAGTGCCGCTCGTCGGGCAGGTCTGCGGGGCGCAGCGTCGATACGCCGAGGAAGACCTTGTACACCTCGAGCTTGAGCGCGAGTTCGTCGATGTTGGCGAGCTCGACGTTGGCGAGCAGGGCGGAAGAGGTCACCGCCCGTTCCATGCGGCGCGACAGCTCGAGCAGGTGCTTCATGCTGGAGACGGCCTGCGTGCTGTCCGCGGCGTGGCGTCCGGCGTCGGCGGCGCCGAACTCCATGACCTCCCGCGCGGCGCGCGTCTCGTCCTGGATGTTCTCGACCAGGGTGGCGATCTCGGTGGTGGCCTTCGCGGTGCGCTCGGCAAGCTTGCGCACCTCGTCCGCCACCACCGCGAAACCCCGTCCCGCGTCGCCGGCGCGCGCAGCCTCGATCGCCGCGTTGAGGGCGAGCAGGTTGGTCTGGTCGGCGATCTCCTTGATCAGGCGGACGATGCCGCCGATCTCCTCGGCCCGACGGCTCAGGATGCCGACGTTCCCCGACGCCTCGCCCATGCGCTCGAAGGTGGCGTGGAGATTGCCGGCGATCCGCTCGAACGCGGCGCGGCTGGTGTCGGACTGCGCCGCCGCTTCGAGCGCCGATGCCTTTTCCTGGTTGAGGGTGCCGGCGAGGCCCAGGAAGGATTCGCGCACGCCGCCGAGCGAGTCGCCAAAGCTGCCCAGGCTGGCGAACACGCCGCCCAGCACGGTGCGCTCGCGGCGCAAGGCGTCGGTCTGCGCGCGCAGCTCGGACTGCTCCGCCTCGAGGTCGCGGATACGTTCCTGCAGGGCGGCGTTGGCCTGCTCGAGCAGCAGGTTCTCGGCTTCGCTGGCGCGCAGCCTGTCTCTCGGTCCGGAGAAGAACATCGGGGGCTCTGGTAGGATATTTAAAGTGGAGTATCAGATGAATCTTTTGGCCGGTCAAGCCGCGCATTGCGTCCGCGCCCACGTCGATTTGCGGTGGGTCCGGCCGGCATCGTAGTCTGCGCGTCGCGGGACGACGGCGGGGATGCCCGCCCGCCCGCAGGAGCAAATCGAATGGAATTCGCGAAGATCTTCATCACGCTGGCGGCCCTGATCAACCCCTTCGGCGCCATCCCGGCCTTCATCGGCCTGACCCAGGGGCAATCGTCCCTCGAACGCCGCCGCACCGCGCGTACCGCCGCACTGGCGACCGTCCTCGTCATCACCGTGACCGCGCTCGCCGGCCAGTACATCCTGGCGGGTTTCGGCATCACCGTGCCCTCGCTGCAGGTCGGTGGCGGCGTGCTGCTGTTCATCGTCGCGATCTCGATGTTCAACGCCCAGCCCGCGCCGAGCCGCACCACCCCCGAGGAAACCGACGAGGCCGCCGAGCGCGCCAACATCGCCGTGGTGCCGCTGACGATCCCGCTGCTGACCGGGCCGGGCACGGTCAGCACGGTGATCATCTACGCCGACCAGGGTACGCGAACGGTGCTGATGCTGCTCGGCGCCGGCCTCGTGATGGGCGTCGTGGTGTGGTTCGCCTTCAACCTGGCCGGTCCGATCAGCCGCCTGGCCGGGCGCACCGGACTCAACATCATGACCCGGCTGATGGGCCTGGTGCTGGCGGCGCTCGCGGTGGAGTTCATCGCAGCGGGCATCCGTGCCTATGTGAACGCCTGAGGGCGCCCCTACAGCGGCGTGGCGCGCGCTTCCTCGACCAGCCATTCGCGGAAGTTCGTCAGCGCCGGCCGTTCCGCCTTGCCCTCGGGCACGATCAGGTAGTACGCCCGCGTGCTCGGGAAGCTGCGCAGGCAGGGGCTGATCAGGCTGCCGGCGGCGAGCTCCTGCTGGATCAGGAAGGGCGGGATCAGCGCCACGCCCATGCGCTCGATCGCCGCCTGCGCGAGCATCGAGAACAGCTCCAGGCGCATGCCGCCCATGTCGTTCGCGGGGCGCACGCCGGCCGAGGCGAACCACTGCCGCCAGGCGTAGGGGCGGGTGGTCTGCTGCAGCAGCGGCAGCTCGGCGACCTCGTCCGGGCTCATCTGCTCGCGCACGCCGGGCAGGGCCGGGCTGCATACCGGCACCGGATATTCCCGCATCAGGAAGTGCGCCTCGGTGCCCGGCCAGCCGGTGTCGCCGAAGTAGATCGCGGCGTCGAACTCGGTCTGGTCGAAGAGGAACGGCCGCGTCTGGGTGTGCATGTTCACCACCACGTCCGGGTTCCGCGCCTGGAAGCCGGCCAGGCGGGGCAGCAGCCAGCGCGTGGCGAAGGTCGGCACGACGGCCAGCTCGAGCACGCTGCCGGCGCCGTGGTGTGCCATGACCGCGAGCGTGTCGTGCTCGATCGCATCCAGCCGCGGGGCGATCTGGCGGCTGTAGCTCAGTCCTGCCTCGGTGAGCTGCACGCCGCGCCGGGTGCGGCGGAACAGCGGCACGCCGAGGAAGTCCTCGAGCGCGCCGATCTGCCGGCAGATCGCGCTCTGCGTGAGCGCGAGCTCCTCGGCGGCGCGGGTGAAGCTCTCGTGGCGCGCGGCGGCCTCGAAGGCGAGCAGCGCGGCGGTGCTGGGGATCTTCTTGCGCATGGCGGTCGAGATTTTCTTTCGGAGTTCCGGAAAGGCACAGATTACTGCAGAAATATCGCTTGAGCTGCGCTTCCGGAGTTCATAGGATGCGAATCACACACAGGCAGCCGCCTGCACGACCGATCGCACGAGGAGACACGACATGGCTTCGAACAAGGCTAGCTTCAACTGGGAAGACCCGCTGCTGCTCGACCTGCAGCTGACCGAGACCGAGCGCATGGTGCGCGACACGGCGCGCGCCTACAGCCAGGACAAGCTGCTGCCGCGCGTGCAGGAGGCCTTCCGCCACGAGAAGACCGATGCCGCGATCTTCCGCGAGATGGGCGAACTCGGTCTGCTCGGCGCCACCATCCCCGAGCAGTACGGCGGCTCCGGTCTCAACTACGTGTGCTACGGCCTGATCGCCCGCGAGGTCGAGCGTGTCGACTCCGGCTACCGCTCGATGATGAGCGTGCAGAGCTCGCTGGTGATGGTGCCGATCAACGAATTCGGTACCGAGGCGCAGAAGCAGAAGTACCTGCCCAAGCTCGCCACCGGCGAATGGATCGGCTGCTTCGGCCTCACCGAGCCGAACCACGGCTCCGACCCGGGCTCCATGATCACCCGTGCGCGCAAGGTCGATGGCGGCTTCAGCCTCTCCGGCAGCAAGATGTGGATCACCAACAGCCCGATCGCCGACGTGTTCGTGGTGTGGGCCAAGGACGACGAAGGCCAGATCCGCGGCTTCATCCTCGAGAAGGGCTGGAAAGGCCTGTCCGCGCCCGCCATCCACGGCAAGGTCGGCCTGCGCGCCTCGATCACCGGCGAGATCGTCATGGACGAGGTCTTCGTGCCGGAAGAGAACGCCTTCCCGACCGTGCGTGGGCTCAAGGGCCCCTTCACCTGCCTCAACTCGGCGCGCTTCGGCATCGCCTGGGGTGCGCTCGGCGCCGCCGAGGCCTGCTACGAGACGGCCCGCCAGTACACGATGGACCGTAACCAGTTCGGCCGTCCGCTCGCCGCCAACCAGCTCATCCAGAAGAAGCTCGCCGACATGCTGACCGAGATCACCCTCGGCCTGCAGGCGGTGCTGCGCGTGGGCCGCATGAAGGACGAGGGCATCGCCCCGGTCGAGATCACCTCGATCATCAAGCGCAACTCCTGCGGCAAGGCGCTCGACATCGCCCGCATGGCGCGCGACATGCTCGGCGGCAACGGCATCTCGGACGAGTACCCGGTGGCCCGCCACCTGGTGAACCTCGAGGTGGTCAACACCTACGAAGGCACCCACGACGTCCATGCGCTGATCCTCGGCCGTGCCATCACCGGCATCGCCGCGTTCAGCAACTGAGCCCACGGAGAGCCCCGATGCCCGGCGCCCTGTCGCACGTCCGCGTCCTCGACCTCTCGCGCATCCTGGCCGGCCCCTGGGCCGGGCAGATGCTGGCCGACCTCGGCGCGGACGTCATCAAGGTCGAGCGCCCCGGCGCCGGCGACGACACCCGCGGCTGGGGGCCGCCCTGGCTCAAGGACGAGCAGGGCGCCGACACCGACGTGGCGGCGTACTACCTGTGCGCCAACCGCAACAAGCGCTCGATCACCATCGACATCACCCAGGCCGAAGGCCAGGCGCTGGTGCGCCGGCTCGCCGCCGAGTCCGACGTGGTGCTGGAGAACTTCAAGGTCGGCGGCCTGGCGCAGTATGGCCTCGACTACGACAGCCTGAAGGCGGTCAATCCGCGCCTGGTGTATTGCTCGATCACCGGCTTCGGCCAGGACGGACCGTACGCGCCGCGCGCCGGCTACGACTTCCTCATCCAGGGCCTGGGCGGGCTGATGAGCATCACCGGCCGGCCCGACGGCGAGGAGGGCGGCGGTCCGATGAAGGTGGGCGTGGCACTCACCGACATCCTAACCGGGCTGTACGCTACCAACGCGGTACTCGCTGCGCTGGCCTGGCGCGAGCGCAGCGGCGAGGGCCAGTACATCGATATGGCCCTGCTCGACGTGCAGGTGGCCTGCCTCGCCAACCAGGCGGGCAACTATCTCGCCACCGGGCAGAGCCCGCAGCGGCTGGGCAATGCGCACCCCAACATCGTGCCCTACCAGGACTTCCCCACCGCCGACGGCTACATGATCCTCGCCATCGGCAACGACGGGCAGTTCGCGCGCTTCTGCGCGGCCGCCGGTGCGCCGCAGCTCGCGACCGACGAACGCTTCGCCACCAACCGCGCGCGCGTGGTCAATCGCGCCACGCTGATCCCGCTGCTGAAGAAGCTCACCGTCGAGCGCGGCACCGCGGAGTGGATCGCGAAGCTCGAGGCGCTCGCCGTGCCCTGCGGTCCGATCAACACCCTGGCCGACGTCTTCGCCGACCCGCAGGTGCAGGCGCGCGAGATGAAGGTGACGATGCCGCATCCGGTCGCCGGCCAGGTACCGCTCGTCGCCAGCCCGATGAAGCTCTCGGCCACGCCGGTGGACTACCGCCTGCCGCCGCCGATGCTCGGCGAGCACACCGACGAGATCCTCGCCGCAACGCTCGGTCTCGATGCCGGGGCGATCGCCCGCCTGCGTGCGGACGGCGTGGTCTGAGCCGGAACAAGAACACAGAAGACGAACACAAGGGAACAGCATGAAGATCCTCGTACCCGTAAAGCGCGTGGTCGATTACAACGTCAAGGTTCGCGTGAAGGCCGACGGCAGCGGCGTGGACCTGGCCAACGTCAAGATGAGCATGAACCCCTTCGACGAGATCTCCGTCGAGGAGGCGGTGCGGCTGAAGGAAGCGGGCGTGGCCACCGAGGTGGTGGCGGTGTCCTGCGGCGTGGGCGCCTGCCAGGAGACCCTGCGCGCGGCGATGGCGATCGGTGCCGACCGCGGCATCCTGGTCGAGACCGACGTCGAGCTGCAGCCGCTGGCGGTGGCCAAGCTCCTGAAGGCGGTGTGCGACAAGGAGCAGCCGCAGCTGGTGATCTGCGGCAAGCAGGCGATCGACGACGACGCCAACCAGACCGGCCAGATGCTGGCGGCGCTGGCGGGCTGGCCGCAGGCGACCTTCGCGTCCAAGGTGACGCTGGCCGACGGGAAAGCCGCGGTGACGCGCGAGATCGACGGCGGCCTCGAGACCCTGTCGGTGAAGCTGCCGGCGGTGGTGACCACCGACCTGCGCCTGAACGAGCCGCGCTACGCGACGCTGCCCAACATCATGAAGGCCAAGAAGAAGCCGCTCGACACCGTGAAGCCGGCCGACCTGGGCGTGGATGTCGCGCCGCGTCTGGCCACGCTCAAGGTCGCCGAGCCGCCCAAGCGCAGCGCCGGCGAGCGCGTGGCCGACGTGGCCCAGCTGATCGACAAACTCAAGAACGTTGCGAAGGTGATCTGAACATGGCCATTCTCGTCATTGCCGAACACGACAATCAATCGATCAAGGCGGCCACGCTCAACACCGTGAGCGCGGCCGCGAAGCTGGGCGGCGACGTCCATGTGCTGGTGGCCGGCGCCGGTTGCGCAGCCGCGGCCGAAGCGGCGGCGAAGGTCGCCGGCGTCGCCAGGGTGCGGGTGTGCGACGCGCCGCAGTACGAGGCGCAGACCGCGGAGAACGTCGCCGAGCTGGTGAAGGGCCTGGCGGGCGGCTACAGCCACGTGCTCGCGCCGGCGACGCCGGCGGGCAAGAACATGCTGCCGCGCGTGGCCGCGCTGCTGGATGTGGCGCAGATCAGCGACATCGTCGCGGTCGAGTCCGCCGACACCTTCGTGCGCCCGATCTACGCCGGCAACGCGCTCGCCACCGTCAAGAGCGCCGACGCGATCAAGCTGATCACCGTGCGCACCACCGCGTTCGACGCGGCCGAAGCCGGCGGCAACGCCGCGCCGGTGGAGGCGGTCGCGGCGGCGGCCGACCTCGGCGTGACCGCGCTGGTCGGCCGCGAGATCGTCAAGAGTGCGCGCCCCGAACTGGGCGCGGCCAAGGTCATCGTCTCCGGCGGTCGCGGCCTGGGCAGCGGCGACAACTACCACAAGCTGCTCGAGCCGCTCGCCGACAAGCTCGGCGCCGCGCTCGGCGCCTCGCGCGCGGCGGTGGACGCGGGCTACGTGCCCAACGACTACCAGGTCGGCCAGACCGGCAAGATCGTCGCGCCGCAGCTCTACATCGCGGTCGGCATCTCGGGCGCGATCCAGCACCTGGCCGGCATGAAGGACTCCAAGGTGATCGTGGCGATCAACAAGGACCCCGAGGCGCCGATCTTCCAGGTGGCCGACTACGGCCTGGTGGCCGACCTTTTCGACGCAGTCCCCGCCCTCGTCGCGGCGGCCTGACTCCTACCCGCCTCTCCCCCTCTGCGGCTCGTCCGGTCCGTTTCGACCGGCGGCCGCATTTTTTTCGTCCGCGTTCAGCGGCCTCCTGCCGGCAGGAGGCCGTGGATCAGCCGCACCAGCTTGAGTGCCGGGGCCTCGATCTGCTCCACCGGGACCGCCGCGAAGCCGAGGTTCATGCCGGGGCGCCGGTTGGCGGCGTCGATCGCGTAGAGCGACAGCGGCCGCATCACCACGCCCTCGCGCAGCGCCTGCGATGAGAGCAGCACGTCGTCGAGCGGGCGCTCGAAGTGGACCGGGATGTGCAGGCCGGCGAGGCCGCCGGCCGGCGTGGCGATGCCGGCGAGGTGGCGCCGCAGCACCGCGATGAGGCGGTCGCGGCGCTCCTCGTAGATGCCGCGCATGCGGCGGATGTGGGTGGTGAAATGGCCGCCGTCGATGAACTCGGCCAGCGCCGCCTGCTCGAGCATGCGGCCCTCGCGGTAGAGCTCGGCGTTGCCGGTGGTGAAGGCCTCGACGAGATCCTCCGGCACCACCAGGTAGGCCAGGCGCAGGCCGGGATACATCACCTTGCTGAAGGTACCGACGTAGATCACCCGCTGCGCCGCCGACAGGCCGAACAGCGAGGCCACCGGGTGGTCGTGGTAGCGGATCTCGTTGTCGTAGTCGTCCTCGATGATCCAGATGCGGTTCTTCTCGGCGTATTCGAGCAGGCGGAGCCGGCGTTCGAGCGACATCACCGCCCCGGTCGGGTACTGGCTCGAGGGCGACACGAAGATCAGGCGCGGCGGATGGTCCCAGTCCTCGGCCTGAGGATGGATGCCCTGCGCGTCCACCGGCACCGGGTGGATGGCGAGATCGCAGGCGGACAGCACGTTGCGCGCCCCCCAGTAGCCCGGATCCTCCATCCACGCCACGTCGCCGACGTCGGCGAGCATGCGCGCACACAGGTCGAGCGCCTGGTGCGAGCCGTTCAGGATCAGGATCTGCTGCGGGCTGCACGACATCATGCGGGTCACGCGCAGGTATTCGGCGAGCACCAGCTTCAGCGGCCCGTAGCCGCCGTAGCCGTACTGTGCGAGGTGGCGCTGCTCGAGCCGCATCTGCTTGGCGACCAGCTTGCGCCAGGTGGCGAAGGGAAAATGGGTGACGTCCGGGAAGCCGGGCATGAATGCGCCCGCCTGCACGCGGCTCGACAGCGCATCGGCGGCGATCCGGCACCCCCTTCGCGACAATCCCTCGCTGCGCGCGCCGACCATCCGCCGCGGTTTTTGCTGCGGCGCGGTAGCGGCCACGGCGTCGGAGACGAAGGTGCCCGAGCCCACCCGGCTGTCCAGATAGCCCTCGACGATGAGCTGGTCGTACACCCGCACCACGGTGTTGCGCCCCAAGGCCAGATCCGCCGCCAGGGTGCGGGTGGGCGGCAGCGCGGTGCCGGGGGCGAGCCGGCGCGCGATGATGGCCTCGCGGATGGCGAGGTAGAGGCGCGCGCGGGCGCTGGACGAGGGCGCCTGTTCCGCATAAGCGTGGGCGATGAGCTCGCAGCTGAGTCGGCAATCCATTGCAGTGCAGCAAAAATTGGTTCTATCAAATTATAAGTAATTGGATCAAGCCTGGGCCAATTCGTGGCCTAGGATTCGATCGCCAGAGCGCACAGCGCCCCTTGCAGGAGACGGAGACAGATGGAAGCGGTCCATAACAGCCAGGCACCCCATGTAAGCTTTCGCAACGTCCAGAAGACCTACGACGGCGAAACCCTCATCGTGCGGGACCTCAATCTCGACATTCGCCGCGGCGAGTTCCTCACCCTGCTCGGACCGTCCGGCTCGGGCAAGACCACCTGCCTGATGATGCTGGCCGGCTTCGAGACCCCCACCGGCGGCGAGATCCGCCTCGATGGCGAGGTCATCAACCGGGTGCCGCCCTATCGTCGCAACATCGGCATGGTGTTCCAGAACTATGCGCTGTTTCCGCACATGACGGTGGCCGACAACCTGCGCTTTCCGCTGCGCGTGCGCAAGCTGGCGGCCAACGAGGTCGAGGCGCGGGTGAAGCGCGCGCTCGGCATGGTGCAGCTCGAGGCCTTCGGCAGCCGCTATCCGCAGCAGCTCTCGGGCGGCCAGCAGCAGCGCATCGCGCTCGCCCGTGCGCTCGTGTTCGATCCACAGCTGGTGCTGATGGACGAGCCGCTCGGCGCGCTCGACAAGAATCTGCGCGAGCGCATGCAGCTCGAGATCAAGCACATCCAGCAGAACCTCGGCATCACCGTGGTGTTCGTCACCCACGACCAGAGCGAGGCGCTGACCATGTCGGACCGCATCGCCGTGTTCAACCACGGCGTGATCCAGCAGATCGACGCCCCCGAGGCGCTGTACGAATACCCGACGAATTCCTTCGTCGCCGACTTCATCGGCGAGAACAACGCGCTGGACGGCACCGTGGTGGCCGTGGCGGGCGAGGAGTGCGACGTGCGCCTCGACTGCGGCACGGTGCTGCGCGCGCGCACCGGCAACGTCGGTGCCGGCGGCCGCGCCCGCATCGCGGTGCGTCCGGAGCGCGTACAGCTCGCCGGCGAGGGCGAGGGCGCCAACCGGCTCGACGCCACCGTCCGCGAGCTGATCTACCTCGGCGACCAGATCCGCCTGCGCGTCGAGCTCGCCGGCAAGCACGAGTTCACCATCAAGGCGCCGATCTCGCAGCTCGACCGCTCGCTGCGCCCCGGCGACGCGATCCGCGTCGGGCTCGATCCGGCGCACACGCGGGCGCTCGACGTGCCCGCGGCGCACTGAGGCATCCGCCCACCGCCGCATCCGCAGTCCCGGCCGGCCGCCGGTCTTCACCCGCAGCACCCACATAACCAGAACCGGAGACACATCATGAAGCACGCCGCATCCTTCCTTCGCGCCGCCGTCCTCGTCGCCCTCGGGGGCGCCGTCGGCACCGCATCGGCCGACATCACCGTCATCTCCTTCGGCGGCGCCTCGCAGAAGGCGCAGGACAAGGCCTACTACGCGCCCTTCACCAAGGCCACCGGGGTCAAGGTCGTCGCCGGCGAGTACAACGGCGAGCAGGCCAAGGTGAAGGCCATGGTCGAGGCCGGCAACGTGACCTGGGACGTGCTCGAGGTCGAGTCGCCCGAGCTGGTGCGCGGCTGCGAGGAAGGCCTGTTCGAGAAGATCGACTTCGCGCAGGTGGGCGACAAGGCCGATTTCGTCCCTGCCGCCGTGAGCGAATGCGGCGTCGGCATCTTCGTGTGGTCGACCGCGCTCGCCTACAACGCCGACCGCCTCAAGGAGGCGCCGACCTCCTGGGCCGACTTCTGGAACGTGGACAAATTCCCCGGCAAGCGCGGGCTGCGCAAGGGCGCGAAGTACACCCTCGAGTTCGCCCTGCTCGCCGATGGCGTCCCGACCAGCGATGTATACAAGGTGCTCGCCACCCCGGCCGGCGTCGACCGCGCCTTCGCCAAGCTCGACAAGCTCAAGGCGAAC
The DNA here is from genome assembly GCF_000021765.1 of Thauera aminoaromatica. NCBI lineage: Bacteria > Pseudomonadati > Pseudomonadota > Betaproteobacteria > Rhodocyclales > Zoogloeaceae > Thauera > Thauera aminoaromatica. The sequence continues at coordinate 486,206 of NC_011662.2, forward strand.
ATCCAGTGGTGGGAAGCCGGCGCGCAGCCGCCGCAGCTGCTTGCCTCGGGCGACCTGGTCATGAGCGCCGCCTACAACGGTCGCATCTCCGCAGCGCAGGTCGAAGGCAAGAACCTGAAGGTGGTGTGGAACGGCAGCATCTACGACGTCGATTCGTGGACCATCCCCAAGGGCTCGCCGAACAAGGCGGAGGCGCTCAAGTTCATCCGCTTCGCCAGCCAGCCGGAGAACCAGGCGGTGTTCTCGGGCGAGATCGCCTACGGCCCGGTCAACCTGAAGGCGGTGCCGGCGATCGACGCCAAGGTCGCCGCGGGCCTGCCGACTGCGCCCGCGAACATGAAGGGCGCGATGGCGACCGATACCGAGTTCTGGGTCGAGCACGGCGAGAACCTCGAGCAGCGCTTCAACGCCTGGGCCGCGCGCTGAGCGCTGCCTTCGTCGCATGCCCGTGCGCGGGCATGCCCGTGCCGCCGCGGGCGTCCGGCCCGCGCTGGCGGCCGCAACGCGCGGCCACCGTCTCCATCTGCCCGAACGGACTCGTCCATGAGCACTGCCGTCGACACCTCCGCTGCCGTTCCCTTGCCCGCCGAGGGCAATGGCACGCCGCTGAAGAAGCGCCTGCGCCGCGCCGAGCGCCGCCGCAACCTGCTCTTCGGCGCCCTGATCCTGCCGCTCGCGCTGGTGGTGCTGGTGGCCTTCATCTGGCCGATCGGCTCGCTGCTGACGATCGGTGTCGATAACCCCGAGATCCACGACAACCTGCCGCGCACGCTGGCCGCGCTCGAGGACTGGGACGGTCGCGCGCCACCGGCCGAGGCCGCCTTCCGCGCGCTCGCCGACGAGCTCGCCGCGGCCAAGGGCTCGCCGGCGATCGCCGCGATCGCCAAGCGCCTGAACCGCGAGGACGCCGGCTACCGCAGCCTGGTCATGAAGACCGCGCGCAAGCTGCCGCTCGATCCTGCCGTGCCGGCGCGCGAGGCGCTGCTGGCGATCGACGCGCAGTGGGGCGAGCTCGCCACCTGGCAGGCGATCCACCGCGCCGGCGGCGCGCTGACGCCGTTCTACCTGCTCGCCGCGATCGACCGCACGATCGACGCCGACGGCAACATCGTCGCCGCCCCCGCGGACGAGCGCATCTATGTGGACGTGCTGCTGCGCACCTTCTGGATGAGCCTGGTCGTGACCGTGTGCTGCCTGGTGCTCGGCTTCCCGGTGGCTTACCTGATGGCGAATCTGTCCACCCGCCACAGCAACATGCTGATGGTCTTCGTGCTGCTGCCGTTCTGGACCTCGGTGCTGGTGCGGGTGGCGGCGTGGATCGTGCTGCTGCAGAACGAGGGCCTGGTGAACCGCCTGCTGATGTGGCTCGGCCTCACCGACAGCCCGCTCCAGCTCCTCTTCAACCGCTTCGGCGTGTATGTGGCGATGGTCCACATCCTGCTGCCCTTCATGGTGCTGCCGCTGTACTCGGTGATGAAGGGCATCTCGCCGGTGTATGTGCGCGCCGCGCTCTCGCTCGGCTGCCCGCCCTTCCGCAGCTTCTGGAAGATCTACTTCCCGCAGACCCTGCCCGGCATCGGCGCCGGCGGCCTGCTCGTGTTCATCATGTGCATGGGCTACTACATCACGCCCGCGCTGCTCGGCGGTCCGAAGGAGCAGATGCTGAGCTACTTCATCGCCTTCTACACCAACCAGACGATCAACTGGGGCATGGCCGCCGCGCTTTCCGCGGTGCTGCTGGCGGCGACCCTGCTGCTGTACATGGTCTATGCCCGCTATCTCGGGCCGACCCGGGTCAAGTACATGAAGGCGCGCTGAGGACGACGACGATGCTGCAACCCTACGCTTCGCCCGTGGAACGGGCATGGTATTACGGCATGCGCGGGCTGGTCGGGCTGATCCTGGCCTTCCTGTTCCTGCCCATCCTGGTCATCGTGCCGCTGTCCTTCAACGCCGACAGCTTCCTGATGTACCCGATGTCGGGCTTCTCGCTGCGCTGGTACGAGGAGTTCGCCACCTCGCCGGCCTGGCGCCAGGCGCTGATGAACAGCCTGATCGTGTCGCCGCTCGCCACCCTGCTGGCGATGGTGCTCGGCACGCTGGCCTCGATCGGCCTGGTGCGCGCCGATTTTCCCGGCAAGGCGCTGCTCACCGCGGTGCTGATCTCGCCGATGGTGGTGCCGGTGGTGGTGATCGGCGTGGCGATGTACATCTTCTTCGCCCCGCTCGGCCTCACCGGCAGCTACACCGGCCTGGTGCTGGCGCATGCCATCCTCGGCGTGCCCTTCGTCGTCACCACGGTGACCGCGACGCTGCAGGGCTTCGACTTCAACCTGGTGCGCGCGGCCTCCAGCCTTGGCGCCAACCCGCTCACCACCTTCTTCCGCGTCACCCTGCCGATGGTCGCGCCCGGGATCATCTCGGGCGGCCTGTTCGCCTTCGCCACCTCCTTCGACGAGGTCGTGGTCACGCTCTTCCTCGCCAGCCCCGAGCAGGCGACGCTGCCGCGGCAGATGTTCGCCGGCATCCGCGAGAACATCAGCCCGACCATCGCGGCAGTCGCGACCATCCTGATCGTGCTGTCGACGCTGATGCTGATGACGCTCGAATGGTTGCGCCGGCGCGCCGAGCGCATGCGTGGCGCGCGCCGCTGAGCGCCGCGCTCGCGCCACCCCCGGCACCGACTCCAAGAACCCAAGCTTTCCCCCGACCACCCGACGGACCCCGACCATGAGCCTGAACCTGAAAGATCCCGACCTCTTCCGCACCCGCTGCCATGTCGATGGGCAGTGGATCGACGCCGACGACGGCGCCACCACGAGCATCCGCAACCCGGCCACGGGCGAGGTGCTCGGCACCATCCCGCGCATGGGCGCGGCCGAGACCCGGCGCGCCATCGCGGCCGCCAACGCCGCATGGCCGGCGTGGCGTGCGCTGACCGCCGGCGCGCGCGCGAAGATCCTGCGGCGCTGGTTCGAGCTCATCCTCGCCAACCAGGAAGACCTCGCCGTGCTGATGACCAGCGAGCAGGGCAAGCCGCTCGCCGAGGCGCGCGGCGAGGTGCTCTACGCCGCCTCCTTCATCGAGTGGTTCGCCGAGGAAGGCAAGCGCATCTACGGCGACGTGATCCCCGGCCACCAGCCCGACAAGCGCATCGTCGTCACCAAGGAGCCGATCGGGGTGTGCGCGGCGATCACGCCGTGGAACTTCCCCGCGGCGATGATCACGCGCAAGGCCGGTCCGGCGCTCGCGGCCGGATGCACGATGGTGCTCAAGCCCGCCACCCAGACCCCTTACTCGGCGCTCGCGCTGGCGGTGCTCGCCGAGCGCGCGGGGGTGCCGAAGGGCGTGTTCAGTGTGGTCACCGGCGGCGCGGCCGAGATCGGCGGCGAGCTGACCGCCAACCCGATCGTCCGCAAGCTCACCTTCACCGGCTCCACCGAGATCGGCGTCAAGCTGATGGCGCAGTGCGCGCCGAGCGTCAAGAAGCTCTCGCTCGAGCTCGGCGGCAATGCGCCCTTCATCGTCTTCGACGATGCCGACCTCGACGCCGCGGTCGAGGGCGCCATCGCTTCCAAATACCGCAACACCGGCCAGACCTGCGTGTGCGCCAACCGCCTGCTGGTGCAGGACGGTGTGTACGACGCCTTCGCCGCCAGGCTCGCCGCCGCGGTGGCGCGCCTGAAGGTGGGCAACGGCCTCGCCGAGGGCAGCACCCAGGGCCCGCTGATCGACATGAACGCGGTGGCCAAGGTCGAGGAGCACATCGCCGACGCGGTGGAGAAGGGCGCGCGCGTGCTCGCCGGCGGCAAGCGCCACGCGCTCGGCGGCAGCTTCTTCGAGCCCACCATCCTGGTCGACGTGACCCCGGCGATGAAGGTGGCGCGCGAGGAGACCTTCGGCCCGGTGGCGCCGCTGTTCCGCTTCAAGGACGAGGCCGAGGCGATCCGCATGGCCAACGACACCGAGTTCGGCCTCGCCGCCTATTTCTACGCCAGCTCGATGAACCGCGTGTGGCGGGTCGGGGAGGCGCTCGAGTACGGCATCGTCGGCATCAACACCGGAATCATCTCGACCGAGGTCGCGCCCTTCGGCGGCATGAAGTCCTCCGGCCTCGGCCGCGAAGGTTCCAAGTACGGCATCGAGGACTACCTCGAGGTCAAGTATCTGTGCATGGGCGGCGTGCAGTGAGCCGCCGTTCCCCCAAGCGAATCGACAGGAGACACCCATGAACGCCAACACCCTTCCCCCCGGCCTGCACAACGCCGACTTCATGGCCCGCCGTGCCGCCGCGCTGCCGCGCGGCGTGGGCCAGGCCCACCCGCTGTTCGCCACCAAGGCCCTCAATGCCGAAGTGTGGGACGTCGAGGGCCGCCGCTTCATCGATTTCGTAGCCGGCATCGCCGTGGTCAACACCGGTCATAGCCACCCGCGCGTGGTCGCCGCGGTGCAGGCGCAGCTCACCCACTTCAGCCACACCTGCTTCCAGGTCGTGGCCTACGACGGCTACCTGCGCCTGGCCGAGCGCCTCAACGCGCTCGCCCCGGGCGATGCGGCGAAGAAGACCATGCTGGTGAGCACCGGCGCCGAGGCGGTCGAGAACGCGGTCAAGATCGCGCGCGCCTTCACTGGCCGCCCGGGCGTGATCGCCTTCAACGGCGCGTTCCACGGCCGCACGCTGCTCGCGCTCGGCCTCACCGGCAAGGTCGACCCCTACAAGCTCGGCGTCGGCCCCTTCCCTGGCGAGATCTACCATGCCCCCTATCCCTGCGCGTTGCACGGCATCAGCGTGGAGGACGCCATCCACGGCATCGAGCTGCTGTTCAAGAACGACATCGAGGCGCGTCGCGTCGCCGCCTTCATCGTCGAGCCGGTGCAGGGCGAGGGTGGCTACTACCCCGCGCCCGCCGAGTTCCTGCAGCGCCTGCGCGCGCTCGCCGACAAGCACGGCATTCTGCTGATCGCCGACGAGATCCAGTCCGGCATCGGCCGCTGCGGCAAGATGTTCGCGGTCGAACACAGCGGCGTGGTGCCCGACATCATCACCCTGGCCAAGGGCCTCGGCGGCGGCTTCCCGGTCGCGGCGGTGGTGGGCCGTGCCGAGGTCATGGACGCGCTCGCCCCGGGCGGCCTCGGCAGCACCTATGCCGGCGCGCCGATGGCCTGCGCCGCCGCGCTCGCCGTGCTCGACGTGATGGAAGAGGAGAAGCTGTGCGAGCGCGCGCTCGCGATCGGCGAGCACATGCAGCGCCGCCTGCGCGACATGGCGGCGCGCCACAAGTGCATCGGCGACGTGCGCGGCCTGGGCGCGATGGTGGCGGTGGAGTTCTTCCACGATGGCGACCATGCGCGTCCGGCGCCGGAGATCGCCAAGGCGGTGATCGCCGCGGCGCTGCAGCGCGGCTTGTTGCTGCTGTCCTGCGGCAGCTACGGCAACGTGCTGCGCCTGATGGTGCCGCTCACCATCGAGCAGGCGGTGCTCGACGAAGGCCTCGACCTCCTCGCCGCGGCGATGGACGCCGCGGCCTGATCGGGGTCGGACCTGTGCGCCGGGGAGCGCTGCGGAGTCAGCGCCCCTCGGCCGCGAGCAGCGCCGCGACGTGCTCGCCGATCGCGAGCGCCGCGGTGAGGCCGGGCGATTCGATGCCGTAGAGATGCACCAGCCCCGGCGTGCCATGCGCCGACGGGCCGTCGATGCGGAAGTCGGCGTCGGGCTCGCCGGGGCCGACGATCTTCGGGCGCACGCCGGCATAGCCCGGCTGCAGCCGCTGCGCGTCCAGGTCCGGCCACCAGCGCCGGATCGCGCCGGCGAAGCGCTCCACGCGCGTTGGATCCACGGTGTAGTCCGGCGCGGCGATCCACTCCACGTCGGGACCGAACTTCGCCTGTCCGCCCAGATCCAGGGTCAGGTGCACGCCCAGCCCGCCCGGCTCCGGGATCGGGTAGATCAGGCGCGAGAACGGCGCCTTGCCCGCGTAGCTGAAATACACCCCGCGCGCGTAATGCGCCTGAGGCGCCTGCGCAGAGGCCGGAGCCAGGATCGCGCGCCCGAGCGCCGGCGCATCCAGCCCCGCGGCGTTCACCACCCGCTTTGCCTTCAGCGCGGTGGCGGCCTCGCCTCCGATGCGCAGCACGATGCCGTCGGCCTCCGCGCGGCCCTCCAGCACCGGGCTGCCGAGCGCCAGCATCGCGCCATGGCGCTCGGCCTCGCCGAGCAGCGACAGCATCAGGCCGTGGCTGTCGACGATGCCGGTCGAGGGCGACAGCAGCGCGCCGTGGCCGGCGAGCGCCGGCTCGAGCGCGGTGAGCTCGGCGGCGTCGATGTGGCGCAGGTCGTCCACGCCGTTGGCGCGCGCGCGTTCGGCGATCGCCTGCAGGGCCGGCGCCTGCGTCGCGGTGCTGGCGACCACCAGCTTGCCGCAGCGCGCATGGTTGACTCCGTGCTGCGCGCACCAGGCGTACAGGCGCTGGCGGCCCTCCACGCACAGGCGGGCCTTGAGCGAGCCGGGCGGGTAGTACAGCCCGGCGTGGATCACCTCGCTGTTGCGGGCGCTGATGCCGGTGCCGAAGGCGGTCTCGCGCTCGACGATCACGACCTCGCGCCTGCTGCGGGCGAGGCTGTGCGCACAGGCGAGGCCGACCACGCCGGCGCCGATCACGACGGTATCGACTGTTTCCATGGGGTTGGGACGGCTGGACGCGTGTGCGAGCGTAGGCCGGAAGGGTTGCGGAGCGGCGGTTGTAGCAGATCGCCCACGCGCCGGGGAAGAGGGGGAATCCCCGGGATAGACCCCTGGGGTCGCCCGTGCGCAACCGCCGCTGCGCGGGATTCGAAGTGCGCAAGTGGCGGCCGGACGCGTTCGCCTATCAGGGAAAACGCCGAGCACCGCGGTGGTGCGCTGCGGGCGGGGGTGTTGTTAAAGTGTGGCTGTCCATCGATGGGCAGATAATCGATATTTATTCCAAGGAGGAGTCATCGATGAAGTCCCTGATCCGCAAGTGCGCCCTCGGCACCGTGTTCGTCGCCATGACCACCGCGGCCTCGGCCGCCACCTTCGTGAACGTGCTGACCGGCGGCACCAGCGGGGTGTACTACCCGCTCGGCGTCACCCTGTCGCAGCTCTACGGCGAGATCATTCCCGACAGCAAGGTCCAGGTGCAGGCCACCAAGGCCTCGGCGGAGAACCTCAACCTGCTGCAGGCGGGCCGTGGCGAGATCGGCTTCTCGCTTGCCGACTCGGTGTCCGACGCCTGGAAGGGCAACGCCGATGCGGGCTTCGCCAAGCCGCTCGACAAGCTGCGTGCGATCGCCTCGGTCTACCCCAACTACATCCAGATCGTCGCCCTGGCCGACGCCGACGTGAAGACGCTCGCCGACCTCAAGGGCAAGCGCATCTCGGTCGGCGCGCCGCGCTCGGGAACGGAGATCAACGCGCGTGCCATCCTGAAGGCCGCGGGCCTCTCCTACGCGGACTTCGCCAAGGTCGAATACCTGCCCTTCGGCGAATCGGTCGAGCTGATGAAGAACCGTCAGATCGACGTCACCCTGCAGTCGGCCGGCCTCGGCGTGGCGGCGCTGCGCGACCTGTCGGCGGCGGTGAAGGTCAACTTCGTGCCGGTGCCGGCCGAGGTGGTGGCCAAGGTGGGCGACCCCGCCTACCGTGCGGCCGCGGTCCCGGCCAACACCTACGAGGGCCAGGCCGCCGAGGTGCCGACGGTGGCGATCAACAACCTGCTCGTGACCAACGACAAGGTCTCGAACGAGGTCGCCTACCAGATGACCAAGGGCCTCTTCGACAACCTCGAGCGGCTGGGCAACTCGCACTCCGCCGGCCGCCAGATCAAGCTCGAGAAGGCGGTCGAAGGCCTGCCGATCCCGCTCCATCCGGGTGCGGAGAAGTTCTATCGCGAGAAGGGCCTGATCCAGTAAGCCCTCTCGCCCGCCGCCCGGGTGCGCATCGCCGCGCCTGGGCGGGCCGTGCCCCGCTTCCCTCTCCGGAACTGCCATGAGCTCCTCCGTCGATTCGCCTGTCGCCGTCGCCGGCAAGGGCATGCTGCGCGTCGTCTTCTACAGCGCGATCCTGTTCTCGGTCTTCCAGCTCGTCACCTCGGCCTTCAGCCCGCTGTCGAGCACCGTCGTGCGCGCGCTGCACGTCGGTTTCCTGCTGCTGCTGACCTTCCTGCTCCATCCTGTGCAGGGCGGGCAGGGGCGCACCAGCCTGGCGACCAAGGTCATCGGCTTCGGCGCGCTGCTGCTGTCGGGCTATCACTGGATCTACGAGGCCGACCTCGTGCAGCGTGCCGGTGAGCTCACCCAGGCCGACATGGTGGTGGGCGTCGTCACGCTGGTGCTGGTGTTCGAGGCTGCGCGCCGCATCATGGGGCTGGCGCTGCCGCTGATCTGTCTCGGCTTCCTCGCCTACGCCCTGTTCGGCGAGTACCTCCCGGGCGAGCTCGCCCACCGCGGCTATGGGCTGGACCAGGTGGTGGGCCAGCTCGCCTTCGGCACCGAGGGGATCTACGGCACGCCGACCTACGTGTCCTCGTCCTACATCTTCCTGTTCATCCTGTTCGGCGCCTTCCTCGAGCAGGCGGGCATGATCGACCTGTTCACCAACTTCGCCCTCGGCACCGTAGGCCACACCAAGGGCGGCCCGGCCAAGGTCGCAGTGGTGTCGTCCGGCCTGATGGGCACGATCAACGGCTCGGGGGTGGCCAATGTGGTCACCACCGGCCAGTTCACCATCCCGCTGATGAAGAAGTTCGGCTACACGCCGGCCTTCGCCGGCGCGGTCGAGGCCACCAGCTCGATGGGCGGGCAGATCATGCCGCCGGTGATGGGTGCGGTGGCCTTCATCATGGCCGAGACGATCAACGTGCCCTACGTCGAGATCGCCAAGGCGGCGGCGATCCCCGCCATGCTGTACTTCTTCACCGTGTTCTGGATGGTCCACCTCGAGGCCGGCCGCGCCGGGCTGAAGGGGCTGCCGAAGGAGGAGTGCCCCGACCCGTGGGTGGCGATCCGCGCGCGCTGGTACCTGCTGCTGCCGCTCGTCGGCCTGGTCTACCTGCTCTTCGCCGGCTTCACGCCGATGTTCGCCGGCATGGTGGGCCTGGCGCTGACCGTGGTGCTGCTGTTCGGCAGCAGCCTGGCGCGCCATCTCAACGGCACCTCGCTGCGCCTGCTGTTCTGGATCGTGCTCGGCCTGGCCTGCTCGGCCTTCGCCAAGGTCGGGATCATCTCGGTGGTCGCGGTGGTGGCGGTGCTCGCGGTGCTGCTCGCGCCGCGCGCCGATGGCCGCCACACCCTGCGCCTGGCGGCGAGGGCGCTGGTGGACGGCGCGCTGCACGCGCTGCCGGTGGGCGTGGCCTGCGCGCTGGTGGGCGTGATCATCGGCTCGCTGACCCTGACCGGCGGCGCCACCGCCTTCGCCGGCTACATCATCCAGATCGGCGACGACAGCCTGTTCGTCTCGCTGCTGCTCACCATGCTCACCTGCCTGGTGCTCGGGATGGGCATCCCGACCATCCCGAACTACATCATCACCAGCTCGATCGCCGCACCCGCGCTGCTCGAGCTCGGCGTGCCGCTGATCGTCTCGCACATGTTCGTGTTCTATTTCGGGATCATGGCCGACCTCACCCCGCCGGTCGCGCTCGCCGCCTTCGCCGCGGCGCCGATCGCCAAGGAGAGCGGGCTGAAGATCGGCGTGCGCGCGGTACAGATCGCCATCGCCGGCTTCATCGTGCCCTACATGGCGGTGTATGCGCCCGAGCTCATGCTGCAGGGCGACAAGGGCTTCGAGGCGACGCTGTACGTGGTCTTCAAGGCCCTGCTCGCCGTCACGCTGTGGGGTACGGCGGTGGTCGGCTACTTCCGCTCGCCGATGAACCCGCTCGAGCGCGTGCTCGCCTTTGTCGCCGCGTCCATGCTGGTGGTCGCGCTGCCGATCACCGACGAGCTCGGCTTCGGCCTGGCGGCGCTGGTGCTGGGCTGGCATATCTGGCGCTCGCGCGACACACAGGCGCTCACCGTCTGATGGCGGTCTGCCTCGCCACCAGCGTCGCTGCCGCGGTGGTCGCCGCAAACGCCTTCACCCTGGCGTGGACGCACTCGATCGAGCGCGTGCGCTGGGAGGAGGCGTGGCGGGTGGAAGACGGGGGGCTGGTGCTCGAGCGCGTGCGCGTGCGCGGCCACGGGGCGGGAATGGAACCGGCGGAGGGCGCGGTGCTGCGCGATGGCGCCTGGGAGTGGCACCCGCGCAGCCGCCACGCCGTGCTGCGCCTCACGCGCTCGGCCTATACCGCCGACTACGAGTGGTGTGCAGATGGCGAGTCCTGCAGGCCCTTGTCCGCGCTGATCGCCTCCGATGGCGGCGTCACCGAGCTGCGTGCCTGTCCGGGAGGCGAAGCGGTGCGCTGAGTCGCTCGCGCCGCGCTGCTCAGGCGATGCCCGCGGCCCCCAGCAGCGCGCCGACCAGGATCATCCAGATCGGCGCCAGCTTCGTCCGCAGCGTCACCAGCGCGGTCAGCGTGATCAGCACCAGGGCGCCGTTGCGGTGCGCCGGGTCGCCGAGGAAGGGCAGGGCGAGCAGCCAGCCGGTGGCGAATACCAGGCCCACGGTGACGGGCGCGAGCCCGGCGGTGAACGCGCGCACCAGCGGCGTGTCGCGCCGGCTCGCGCCCCAGCGGCTCACCCCCAGCGAGAGCAGCGTCGAGGGCAACAGGATGCCCACCAGCGCCGCCGCCGCCCCGGGCAGGCCGGCGGCCTGGAAGCCGAGCACCGGCACGAACAGCACGTTGGGCCCGGGTGCCGCCTGGGCGAGCGCGATCGCGGTGGTGAAGTCGGCGTCGCCGATCCAGCCGCGCTCGACGACGAAGTAGCGGTGCATCTCGGGCGCGGTCGACATGGCGCCACCGATCGACAGCAGCGACAGGGTCAGGAAGTGCAGGAAGAGGGCGAGCAGCTCGCCCGCCGGCAGCGTGTTCATCGCATTTCCTCCCCGTGCGCGGCACGCGCGTCGAGCACCGTCACTCGCCAGCGCGCCAGGCCCCAGCCGAGCAGGCCGAGGCCGATCACGATCCATGCCAGCGGCAGGCGGAACACCGCGATCGCCACCAGGCTGGCGAGGCCGAGTGCTGCGCACAGCCAGGGGCCGAGCAGGTTGCCGCGCAAGGTGCCGAGCATCTTGAAGGCCATCGCCAGGATCAGCCCCGCCGCCACCGCGCCCATGCCACGCAGCGCGCCGGCGACGGCGGGGTATTCGGCCAGGCGCTCGTAGCTCGCGGCGAGCGCGATCACGATCAGGAAGGGGGCGAGCAGCATGCCGGTGATGGCCGCGAGCGCGCCGCGCCAGCCGAAGTAGCGGTCGCCGATCATCAGCGACAGGTTGACCACGTTGGGCCCGGGCAGCATCTGCGCGATCGAGTACAGCTCGACGAACTCGGCGCGGCTCAGCCAGCCGCGGCGGTCGACCAGCTCGCGCTGGGCGACCGCGAGTACGCCGCCGAAGCCCTGCAACGCGAGCAGGCTGAAGGCGATGAAGAGCGCGAAGGGCGAGGCGGGGCGATTGCCTGCGGGCCCGCTCGGCGCGACGTCGGGGGAAGGTGTGCTCATGGCGTCTCCGGATGGCGGCCCGCTGCCGGCGTGGGGGCCTGGTCCGCGTCGCCGCGCGCGTCGGGGGCAGGGAGGCGCTCGACGGCGGGCACCGCGTCCCGCCAGTGCAGGCGCCGTGTGGCGAGATCCCACTCGGCCAGCGTGAACAGGGCACCGCCGATTTCGGTGGCGGCGTAGCCCATCAGGCTGATGTGCTCGACCGTGCAGTGCAGCGGTGGCTGTGGCGCGAAGGCGTCGAGCCGGGGCGCGACCGCGGCGGTGTGCAGCGCGTCGGCGTACAGGCCCACGGTCACGTGCGGCACGTACTCGCCCTGCGGGTGCGGCGTGTCCGTGTGCAGGCAGGCGCGCAATGCGGCCAGCGCACCGAGGGCGCCGTCGACATGCAGGAAGGGCGCCGACGAGAAGCTCTCCAGGCCGCCGATGGTGAGCGTGAAGGGCTTGATCCGCGCCGCCGCCAGCGCCTCGACGCGGGCCTGCAGCCAGGCGTGGTCGAACTCGTCCGCCGCCGGCTCCGCGCCCTGTGCCGGAAAGCCGCAAAGGGCCAGGGTGATGTGCGGCTGGCGGCGGTAGCCGTCGAGCAGCAGCCCGTCGAGCGCGCGCTGCGCGGCGACCACGCGCGCGCGCACCGCCGGCAGGTCGACGTCGATCGCCCACAGCAGGTAGTGCGGCCGGCCGCGATGCCACTCGTGGAAGTCGCGGCGTTCGTTGCGAAGGGTCTGCGCCTCGGCGAGAAAGCGCCGGCGCAGCGTGGCGGGATCGGTCATGCGGGAGCGCGGGGTGGCGGGGCGGGGGATGCCCGACGGACGGTGGCGGGATGGAATCGACGGCTAGAATGGAAGCGTGATTGTCCCGGAAAAGATGCCCGCCCGCATGCACTACACCGTCCTCGAGCCCTCCTCCACCGAACGCGTCGCCATCCGCGGCCTCGAATACAACGTGCGCCGCTGGGGCCCGGCCGACGCGCCGAAGGTCTTCCTGCTGCATGGCTGGATGGATACGTCCGCCACCTTCCAGTTCGTCGTCGATGCGTTGCGTCACGACTGGCAGCTGATCGCCCCCGACTGGCGCGGCTACGGCGAGACCACCTGGCTGCACCGCCCCTACTGGTTTCCCGACTACTACGCCGACCTCGAGGCCCTGCTCGCCCACTACGCGCCCGCTGGCCCGGTGCGCCTGGTCGGCCACAGCATGGGCGCCAACATCGCCGGCATCTACGCCGGTCTGCGCCCGCAGCGCGTGGCGCGGCTGGCGATGCTCGACTTCATCGGGCTCAAGGCGCCGGCCGACGTCGATGCGCCGCAGCAGCTCGGGCGCTGGCTCGACGCCCAGCTCGCACCGCCGCCTGCCCGCATCTACGCCGACCGGGCCGCGCTCGCGGAACGCCTGCGCGCGGTCAATCCGCGCCTCACCCCGGCGCGTGCGGAGTTCCTCTGCCGCCACCTCGGGCGCGTGCGTGCCGACGGACAGGTCGAGATCGCCGGCGATCCCTGGCACAAAATCCCCTCGCCCGCGGTCTACCGCATCGAGGACGCGATGGCGTGCTGGCGGCGTGTGCGTGCCCCGGTGCTGATGCTGGTCTCCGCCGAGGGCTATGTGCATGACCGCTTCGGCGACGAGCCGGAGGAACTCCAGCGCCGCATCGACTGCTTCGCCGATGCCCGCGTCGTCACCGTGGCCGATTGCGGCCACAATCTGCAGCACGACCAGCCCGAGGTGGTGGCGGCCGAGCTGGAGGCGTTCCTCGACCGGGAGATCCCATGAACCCGACCCGCTTCGCTGCCGGACATGCCGCCCACGCCGACTGGCGGGTGGCGCTCGCACGCGCGCTCGACGCCCTGCTGCTCGACCTGCGCGCCGCGGGAGGCCATGACCATGCGGGGCGGGACGGGCTGCCCGAATATACCCTCGGCTTCTGCTACCTGAGCGACCGCTTCGCCGCCGACGCCGACGAGATCGTCGCCGAGTTGCAGCGCCGCCTGCCCGGCGTGCATTGGGTCGGCACTGTGGGCATCGGGGTGGCCGCGACCGGTGCCGAGCACTTCGACGAGCCGGCGCTCGCGCTGATGCTCGCACCCCTGCCGCGGCGCGCCTTCCGCGTGTTCTCGGGGGTGCAGCCACTGCGTGCGGATGCCGAGGACTTCCACCCGCACACCGCGCTGGTGCACGCCGACGGCCGCACCCCGGACCTGCAGGAGCTGCTGCCCGAACTCGCCGAGCGCACCGCGAGCGGTTACCTGTTCGGCGGGTTGACCGCCTCGCGTGGGCGCAGCGTGCAGATCGCCGACGGTGTGTTCGACGGCGGCGGCCTGTCAGGGGTGGCCTTCTCCGCCGAGGTCGGCGTCGTCTCGCGCGTCACCCAGGGCTGCCAGCCGATCGGGCCGCGGCGGCTGGTGAGCCGCGCGCGGGACAACTTCGTCATCACACTGGACGGTCGCGGTGCGCTCGACTGCGTGATGGAGGATCTCGGCCTGCCGCCCGACATGGCGCTGGAGCCGGTCGCCGAAGCCTTGTCGAACACCCTGGTCGGGCTGCATCCGGGGGCGGACGCGGAGCTCGTCGCCCCCGCCGCCTTCGGTGCCGACATGCTGGTGCGCAACATCATCGGCCTCGATCCACGTGCCGGCGTGGTGGCGATCGGCGATGAGGTGGAGCAGGGCGCCTGGCTGATCTTCTGCCGGCGCGACCCTGCTGCGGCGCTCGCCGACCTGCGCCGCGTGGCGCGCGAGATTCGCGACGAGCTGGTGGACAGCGACCGTGTCGCGCTCGGCGCGGTGTATGTGAGCTGCTCGGGCCGCGGTGGCCCGCACTTCGGCCGTCCGGCGGCCGAGCTCGAGCTGATCCGCGACGTGCTCGGCGACGTGGCGCTGGCGGGCTTCTTCGCCGGCGGCGAGATCGCCCACAGCCGCCTCTACGGCTACACCGGGGTGCTCACCGTGTTCGCCGCGCCGCGCTGACGCCGCCCGTCGGGATCTTCACGAGGCTCGGGCCCTGGGCGGGCCCGCCGGGTCAGCCGCGCGAGCGGCGGTCGTCGTGGCTGCGCTCGCTGCGCGAAGGATGGCCGTCGCGGCTGAAGCCGCCGCCGCTGCGGCGCGCGTCGCCGCCGGGGCGGCCGTAGCTGCTGCCAGAGGGCTTGGCGCCGCTGCCGAAGCGGCGACCGCTGTTGCCGCCCGGGCGCGGGCCGGCCGGCTTGCGCGGCGAGGGCTCCATGCCGGGGATGGTGTGCACCGCGAGGCGGTCGCCGGTGAAGCGCTCGATCGCGCGGATGAGGCCGGTCTCGCGCGGGCCGGAGAGCGTGATCGCGATGCCGTCGCGGCCGGCGCGGCCGGTACGGCCGATGCGGTGCACGTAGTCCTCGGCCTGGCGCGGCGGGTCGAAGTTGATCACATGACTGATGCCGGCGACGTCGATGCCACGCGCGGCGACGTCGGTCGCCACCAGCACGCCGATGCGGCCCTGGCGCAGGCGGTCGAGGGTGCGGTTGCGCTGGGTCTGGTGCATGTCGCCATGCAGCGCGGCGGCGGAGATGCCCTTTTCCTGCAGCGCGAGCGAGAGCTCGTCGGCGCTGCGCTTGGTGGCGGTGAACACCACCGCCTGGTTCATCCCGTCCTCGCCGAGCAGGGCGTGGAGCAGGCGGCTCTTGTGGCCGAGGTCGTCGGCGAACATCAGGCGCTGCTCGATCTGGCCGCGGTCTTCCTGGGCGACCTCGATCTCGATGCGCTCGGCGTCGCGCGTCATGCGCGTCGCCATGCTGCCCACCACACCGTCGAGCGTGGCCGAGAACAGCAGGGTCTGGCGCTTGGCCGGGGTGGCGGCGACGATGGCGTCGATGTCCTCGGCGAAGCCCATGTCGAGCATGCGGTCGGCCTCGTCGAGGATCAGCACCTCGACGTCCGACAGCTTGATCTTGCGGCGGGTCAGGTGGTCGAGCAGGCGGCCCGGGGTGGCGACGACGACGTCGCACTGGCGCTGCAGCTGCTTGATCTGCGCGAACATCGGCGCGCCACCGACCAGGCAGGCGGTGTTGAGCCAGCGCAGGGCCTTGCCGTAGGTCTGCACCGCCTTCTCGACCTGCTGGGCGAGCTCGCGGGTGGGGGTCAGCACCAGCACGCGCGGACCGCTGCCGGGCGCCGGACGGCGGTCGATGATCCTGTTCAGGGCGGGCAGGGTGAAGGCGGCGGTCTTGCCGCTGCCAGTGTGGCTGGAGACGAGCAGGTCGCGGCCGGCGATCGCCGCCGGGATGGCGCGCTGCTGCACCGGGGTCGGGGTGGTGTAGCCGGTGCTGGCGACGGCCTTGAGGAGTTCTTCGGCGAGGCCGAGGTTTTCGAAGTTCATGCTTCTTCCTGTCTTGCTGCCCGCCGCGCGGGAATGGGCGGGCGGAGCGATCCGGACCCGCCGCAGGCGGGCCGCAATGACATCACGCCGTGCCGTGCCTGCGGACAGGAACGGCACGAGACGTCGCAAGGGCGACGGGACGCGCGATGGGCGTGGCCGGTCGATCCGGTGGCGCATGGACGCCTGGAAAGACCGCGCATCGGCACCAACCGGTTGTCACGATGCCAGACGATCGGAAGAACGAATGGAAAACCCGACGGAGTGTCGGCGACGGGAGGTCGGAGGCGATGGGGCTGTGGTTACAGTCCCTCGGGCCGCTCCGGCTCGCGTCCCTCGACGCGTCGGTATTGCTCTCGGCCCTGTTGCTGCATTGCACAACGACAGGCAGTATACCGGTTGGACGGCAGGCTGTCGCGGTTTATTTTGCACGGCCCGCCTTGGACACGGCGCCGGAATGCAAGCGGGCCCGCTCCGGCAGCAGCCGGAACGGGCCCGCAGGCCACGGCGCCGAGGGCGCCGTCGGTGTGCGCTTACTTGTTGACCGAGGCCTTCAGCGTGGCGCCGGCGGTGAACTTGGGCACGCTCGACGCGGCGATCTCGATGGTGGCGCCGGTCTGCGGGTTGCGGCCGGTGCGGGCGGCGCGCTGCGAAACCTCGAAGGAGCCGAAACCGGTGAAGGCCACCTTTTCGCCCTTGGCGAGCTGCTCGGCGATGATGTCGAGCACGGCGGACAGCGCGCGGTCGGCCTGGGCGCGGTGCACATCCAGACGGTCGGCCAGGGCTTCGACGAATTCACCTTTATTCATGCTTTTCCTCGATTGGTGTGTGAGTGGGAGTTCCGGAAAGTCCGGTCTACGCGGCGGATTCTAGCACTGTCGCGGATCCTGGGGCGTGCGCAGCATTGCACGCTCGCCCTTCTTCCTCCCCGTGGCGGGCGGCCTCGATGCACATCCGTCCACGCGAACAACAAACTTCCCCGATGCGGGTATTCTCCAGCTTGATTCAAGAATGCATACGAGCGACGACATGAGCACACAGGACAGCACCGGCGAGGATCCGATCCGGGTTCTCGCCACCCATGCCGCGGGTCAGGTCCTTGCGGTGTCGCTGCACATCCCCGACCGCGCCTGGATGGGCGGCGCGGTGATCGGCATGGCGCCCGCGGAGGGCGTGGAGCATCTGCGCCGCCACGCCAGCCACAGCCCGCAGGCCCACGCTCACGCCCTCGCGCACGCCTGCGCGGCGGCCGCGGGCGAGCCGCCGCCGGAGCGCGCAGAGCAGCTGCGTACCGAGCGCCGGCTGGCCGCCGAAATGATCGACATGCATCTGCGCCGCCTCCTCCTCGACTGGCCGCCCTCGCTCGGCTTCGAGCCACGCATCAACCGCTATGCCGAATTCCACCGCCGCCTGCTGCATGCCGGGGAGCACGACAACGACTTCGTGCTCGGCGGCGAGGTGCTCGACCTGGTCGCGCGCGAGCTGCTCGCCGGCTTCTTCAACCAGATCCGCATGCCGCACGGAATCGGCGAGTTCCTCGACCGCCTCGCGGGCGGCGGCAGCCTGAGCTCGATCCTGGGCGAGCTGATCGCCCACGGCCCGTCCACCGTGCTGCCGGAAAAACGCACCGCGCTGCTCGGCACGCTCAGCGCCGACGCCTGGGCCGCCGAGGTGGGCACCTGGCCGAGCGCGCAATTCATCCGTCACCCGCGCTACGCCGGCGAGCCCGCCGAGACTGGACCGCTCGCGCGCCACGCCGCCTCGCCACTGGTGCGCATCCTGCTCGAGCGCGGCAACCGCATCTCGGCGCGCCTGTTCGCCAAGGCGATCGACGTGGCCGACTGCGCGAGCACGATGCGCCATCCGGGCAGCGCAGAGGTGGCGCCGCTGATCGACGCCTGCCGCGTCGCCCCGGATGTCGGTCTGGCGCGCGTGATCAGCGCGCGCGGCGTGCTGTTATGCTGGGTCCGCCTCGCCGAGGGTCGCATCGCCGACTGCGCGATCGTGCCGGCGGGTGCGTGGAACCTCGAGCCCGACGGCGTCTATTGCCGCGAGGCGATGTGCCTGCAGGTCACGGACGGCGACCCCGAGGCGTTGAAGAAACGGCTGGAGTGGCTGATGCTCGCGATCGACCCCTCGCTGCCTTTCGTGGTCGAGCTGGTCGCCGCAGGGGAAGGCGCGGGCGTGGCGCCGGCATCCGCCTGAGCCCGGACCGCCGCCGCGCCCGCGGCGCGGCCTTCAGGCACGCAGCTGGCGGTAGGCGCCGCCGAAGTACAGCAGCGGCGCGCGCTCTTCGGCGCGGTCGAAATCGACCACCTCGCTGATGAAGACCACGTGGTCGCCGCCCGCGTGGCGCACCGTGTTGCGGCACTGGAAGCGCGCGCAGCAGCCCGCGAGCAGCGGCACGCCGCCGACCCCCGAGTCGAACTCCAGCCCGGCGAACTTTTCGCCGAGCCGGCTCGCGAAGCGCTGCGACAGATCGGCCTGGTCCTCGGCGAGCACATTGATCGCGTAGTATTCGCAGCCCTCGAAGAGCGTGCGGCTGGGCAGTTCGTTGGCCAGGCTCCACACGATCAGCGGCGGGTCGAGCGACACCGAGTTGAAGGAGTTGACCGTAAGGCCGATCGGCTCGCCGACGGGCGTGCGCGTGGTCACCACGGTGATGCCGGTGGCGAACATGCCGAGCGCGTTGCGGAAGTGGCGCTGGAAGTCCTCGCCGGAAGCTTGCTGTTGGGTCATGGACGGACGGGCGCGGTGGGCCGCGCTGCTCGGGTGGGAGTAAAGCCGGGATTATCGCCGCGCGCGCGGGCAGCGTCGAGCGCGCAGGCAACGCAAGGAACAAAAGGGGACATGAGCGATTTTTCCATCCGCCTGATCGAATGGCAGCGCAAGCACGGCCGCCACGACCTGCCCTGGCAGGGCGGCCACGACCCCTACCGCATCTGGCTGTCGGAGATCATGCTGCAGCAGACCCGGGTCGAGACCGTGATCCCCTACTACGAGCGCTTCCTCGCGCGCTTCCCCGACGTCGCCGCGCTCGCCGCGGCGCCGGTCGAGGACGTCATGGCGTTGTGGAGCGGCCTGGGCTACTACGCCCGCGCGCGCAACCTGCACCGCGCGGCGCGGGTGGTCATGGACGCGCACGGCGGCGCCTTTCCGCGCAGCGCCGCGGCGATCGCCGGGCTGCCCGGCATCGGTCGCTCCACCGCGGCGGCGATCGCCGCCTTCGCCTGGGGCGAGCGTGCGGCGATCCTCGACGGCAACGTCAAGCGCGTGCTGTGCCGCGTCTTCGGCATCGAGGGCTTTCCCGGCGACAAGGCGGTGGAGACGCGGCTGTGGGCGCTCGCCGAGTCGCTGCTGCCGGAGCGCGGGATCGGCCGCTACATCCAGGCGCAGATGGATCTCGGCGCCACGCTGTGCACCCGCGCCCGCCCCGCCTGCGCGCGCTGCCCCTTCCACGACGACTGCGTCGCCCGTCGCGACGGGCGCGTGGCCGCGTTGCCGACCGCGCGCCCGAAGAAGGTGGTGCCGCGGCGTGGTGCGCGCTGTGCGGTGATCCTGCACCAGGGCGCGGTGCTGCTGGAGCGTCGCCCGCCGGCGGGGATCTGGGGCGGCCTGCTGGCGCTGCCGGAATTGCCCGCCGAGGTGGACGACGCCCAGGCCTGGAGCGCCCAGCGTTTCGGCCTGGCCACCGCCGCGCCCCGGCCGCTCGCACCACTCACCCACGCCTTCACCCACTTCGTGCTCGAGCTGCAGCCGCTGCTGCTGCACGCCAGTGCCATCCAAGGCCTGGCCGACGACGGCGCGCTGTGCTGGCTGCCGCTGGGCGCCCACGCCGAGGCCGCCCTGCCCGCGCCGGTGCGGCGCATCCTCGACGGCCTCGCGGCACCGGGCCTCTTCGACGAGGGCGCGCCCGCGCGCGGCGCCTGAGCCTGCGGGGAACGCACCGGCGCGCCGCGACGAGTCGTGCGCGCTCAGGCCTTCTTCGGCATCAGGCCGTGCTCGCGCAGGAACTGCTGGAGGATCTCCAGCCGGCTGACGATATCGTCGAGCTCGAGCAGTTTCTGCTTGGCGAGCAGCGGAATGGGCAGCAGCTCGATGTAGCGCGCGCCCACCCAGGCGGCGTCGTCGAAGTCGTGCGGCGGCGGCAGGCGGTCGCCGAGCTCCTCGACGATCGAGCGCAGCAGCGGCAGAAGCTCGGCCTGCGCGGCGGGCACCGGCTCCGCGGGCGGCTCCTCCAGCCAGCGCACGCTGCCCACCAGGAGGCCGTCGCGCTCGAGCTCGTGGTCGACGATGCGGAAGCGCCGTCCGCCGCGCACCAGCAACTCGAGCACGCCGGGCTGCTCCATGTCCCAGTGCTCGATCAGCGCCTCGGTGCCCACCGGGTGCGGCACGGCGGCTTCGCCGACCTCGTCGCCGGCCGCGATCAGGCAGACGCCGAAGGAGCCGCCCTCGCGCATGCAGCGCGTGACCATGTCCATGTAGCGCGGCTCGAACACGCGCAGCGGCAGTACGCCGCCGGGAAAGAGCACGGTCTTGAGCGGAAACAGCGGGAGGGTGTCGGGCGGCGGGGTCATGGGACGCTCCGGTGCGCAGGGGGCAGCGGTGCCGGCAGGCTTCAGCCGGCCTGCTCGCGATCCTCGCCCCAGCGCGCCATCAGGCTGTGCGGCACGCCGAGCTGGTCGAGGATGCGGGCGACGACGAAGTCGACCAGGTCCTGCACGGTCTGCGGATGGTGATAGAAGCCGGGGTTGGGCGGCAGGATGCACACGCCGAGGCGGGCGAGCTTGAGCATGTTCTCGAGATGGATCGCCGAGTACGGGGTCTCGCGCGGCACGAGCACGAGCTTGCGGCCTTCCTTGATGACGACGTCGGCGGCGCGCTCGATGAGGTTCTGGCTGAGCCCGCCGGCGATCGAGGCGAGGGTGGCGACGGTGCATGGGCACACGACCATGGCGTCGGGCGGGTTGGAGCCGGAGGCCGGCGGGGCGAACCACTCCTCGCGGCCGAACACGCGCAACTGCCCGGGTGCGGCGGTGAAGCGCGCGGAAAGCTCGGCCTCGACCTCGGCCGGGCGCGCGGGCAGGTTCCAGTCCATCTCCTGGCGGGCGACGATCTGCGCGACCTGCGAGTACAGCAACCACACCCGGCAGCCCGCCTGCAGCAGGCATTCGACCAGGCGCACGCCGTAGGGCAGGCCGGAGGCGCCGGTGAAGGCGACGGTGATCGTGCGGGGAGGCGTCATCGAGGTGCGGGAAGGTCGGCGGATGGCGTGAAGCGTACCCCATCCGGCGGACGAGGGGCGCGGCTTCGATACGGTCGCGGGAAGCGGGCGGAGGGCCGCCTGCACTCGCGGCCCTTCGCTGCGCTCCGGGCTGCCCTCGGCCTTGCCGCGTCAATGCGTCATCGTCGGCTCGCACACCGCGCAGCTTTCCAGTGGGAGCGACGCAAGTCGCGATTGCACCGGCAAAGCTGCGTCGACGCGAATCCCGTGCGCCGGAATCGCGACTTGCGTCGCTCCCACGAAAACCGGCACGGCCCCGGGAAGCTCTGCCGCCGCATCCCAGTACCCGTGGAAGGCGGCAGGGAAACTACCGCGGTCGGGGTGACGCTCCGGCAGGAGCGACGCAAGTCGCGATCGCAGCTTTCCAGTGGGAGCGACGCAAGTCGCGATACGCCGATCGCTGGAGCGCGGCCCGCGCCTCACTCCAGGTAGTCGGTGATCAGCTCCCAGCGTCCGTTGCGGATCTGGGCGAGGCGGCCCTTGCGGTTGCCGAGGTGGTCGTCGGCGCTGAAGCGGTAGGCGGGACTGCCGAAGTAGTCGCGGGTGAACGCCATGCCTTCGAGCGTGTGCGCGAAGCGCTCGGGGGTGAGCTCGCGCCCGGTGGCCTCGGCGGTGCGCACGAACAGGTCGGCGAGGGTGTAGCCCATCACGCTCCACACGTTGGGTTCGGTGTTGAAGCGCGCGCGATAGCGCTCGATCCAGGCGGCGAGCTGGCTGTTCGCGCCCTCGGCGTAGGGGTGCGGCAGCACCGAGACGCCGTACAGGCCCTCGACCGCGGCGCCGCCGAGCTCGTGGGTCTGCGCCGAATAGCCGGAGGCGGTGACGAGCATGTCGACGTCCCAGCCGATCTTGCGCGCTTCGGACATGGCGGCGACGGTCTCGCGCACCACGGTGGCGAGCACCACGAGGTCGCAGCGCGCGGCGCGCAGGCGCGCGATCTGGCTGGAGAAATCGGTGGCGCCGCGCTTGTAGCTGGTGCGCTCGACGAGCTCGGTGCCGAGCCCGGCCAGCGCCTTTTCGACGCCCTTCATGACTTCCAGGCCGTAGTCGTCGTCCTGGTAGAGCAGGCAGCTGCGCTGGTAGCCGCGCTCGCGCACCATGTGGCGGGTGGCGGCTTCCATGTAGTCCTGATAGGGCGCGAAGTTCTGGAACTTGAGCGGGTGCAGCGGCTCGTAGGTCGCACGGTGGGGCGAGAAGGGGAACAAGTGCAGGCGGCCGGCATCGACGATGATCGGCATGCTCGCCATGACCACCGGCGTGCCCATGTTGGCGATGAAGGCGAAGGCCTGATCGTGCTGCACCAGCTTGCGCGCGGCCAGCACCGCGCGCTTGGGGTCGTAGCCGGCGTCCTCGACCGCAAGGCGGATCTTGCGCCCATGCACGCCACCGCCGGCGTTGGCCTCGTCGAAGCGCATCAGCATGCCGTCGCGCACGGGCACGCCGAGCATGGCGATCGGGCCGGAGAGGTCGGACACGGTGCCGACGACGATTTCATCGGCGCTCACCCCCGCCGCCGTGGCGGGCAGGGCGCAGGCGAGGGACAGCGAGGAGGCGAGCGCGAGCGCAAGCCGACGCAAGGGGCTCATCGGGAGAACTCCTGGAGGTTGGTTGGATTGCCGTGCGCGGCTACGGCAAGGCGACCGCGGAGCGCGCGCGAGTGGCCCGCAAGCCGGGCCGGTGGGTGATGCGAAGCGTGGATCAGAACGGCAGGCGGCGGCGCGGGGCTGCGGCGGCGCCGGGCTTGGGCTCGGGCCTGGTCTCCGCCGGGCGCGCCTTGACCGGCTTGCGCGGCTCGTTGAACTCGTCGAGCGCGAAGCGCACCTTGCCCTCGAGTTCGCAGCCGCGCATGCCCGGCGAGCAGATCGCGCCGCGCACGCGTTGGCAGATTCCATCGAGGTCGTGTGGGCAACTCCAGGCACTCATGGCGGGCTCCGGCGCAAACTGCATGCAGAATTACGAGAGCGTTACTATCGTCTGCTGCAGCGCGAGAATCAAGCGCCGTCCCACCTCGGCGGCCTCACCGGTCGTGCCCCTTCGCTTCGCCCGCGAGTCCGGCCGGGCGCAGCAGCACGACGCCGACGATCACCGCGCCGAACAGCAGCAGCTCCAGCCCCGAGGCGCGCGCCCAGTCGCCGGGCAGGCGGTCGCGCAGCAGCGAGATCAGCGGCGGGATGGCGACGATCACCAGCGCCCCCCAGGCGGCGCCGGCGAGGCGGCGTGCGCCGCCGATGAAGGCGAGCATGAGCAACTCGAAGGAGAACACCAGGCCGAACTGCTCCGGGCTGATGAAGCCGATCCAGTGCGCGTAGAGCCCGCCCGCCAGCCCGGACAGCGCGCCGCCGACCACGAAGGCCTGCATCTTCGCCGCGTCGTTGTCGATGCCGCAGGCGGCGGCGGCGATTTCGTCGTCGCGCACGGCGCGCCAGGCGCGCCCGTGGCGCGAGGCGAAAAGGCGTGCGCAAGCCAGCATCGCGAGCGCGAGCACCGCCACGCTGACCGTGGCCTGCGCTAGGGTGGAGTCCGCGCGCCAGCCGGCGAGGGTGAAGGCCCCCACCGTGAGGCCCGCGGCGCCGTGGGTAAGCGACTCCCAGCGTGCGAGCGCCTCCTCGACGATGAGGGCGAAGGCGAGCGTGCTCATGCCGAAATACAGCCCGCCCAGCCGCCGCGCCGGCAGGCTGGCGAGCGCGCCGCCGAGCGCACCGGCCGCCGCGGCGACGGGCAGGGCCAGCGGCGCCGGCACGCCGCGCGCGACCAGCAGCGCCTGGGCATAGGCGCCGAGCGCCACGAGTGCGGCCTGGCCGAGGGCGATCTGGCCCGCCTGGCCCACCACCACGACCACGCCGAGGCCGGCGATCGCGTAGGTCGCCACCAGAGTCGCCTTGCCGAGCGCGTAGTCGGTACCCAGCCCGGCGAGCGCGAGCAGCAGCACCGCCAGCCAGGGCAATGCGGCGCGCACCGCCGGCACGCCACCGCGCAGGATGGGTGCGCTCACGCCCGCCCTCGCGCGCCGCCGAGCCCCTGCGGGAACAGCAGCAGCGCCGCCAGCAGCAGCACGTAGGGCACGAAATCCTTCGTGCCTTCGGGCAACGCCAGCCCGGCGAGCGCCTCGGCGACGCCGAGGAAGATGCCGGCCACGAGCGCGCCCGGCAGGCTGGTCAGCCCGCCCAGCACCGCGGCGGGGAAGGCTTTCAGGGCGATGAAGCCCATGTTCAGATGCACGAAGGTGATCGGCGCGAGCAGCAGCCCGGCGACCGCGGCGAGCGCCGCGCCGAGCGCCCACGCCAGGGTGTGCATGCGCGCCACCGGGATGCCCATCAGCGCGGCGCTGCGCGCGTCCTCCGAGCAGGCGCGCAGCGCCAGCCCGGTGCGGGTGTGGCGGAAGAAGGCGGCGAGCAGGCCGGCGAGCAGCACGGTGGCGGCGATCACCCACAGGTGGCTGGCGGCGAGCACGAGGGGGCCGATCGCCAGCGTGTCGGCGGCGAAAGGCAGGCGGTGCATGTCCTGCGCCGCCGCCGGCACCGAGGCGACGCCGCCGCGCATCATCATGCCCAGGCCGAAGGTGAGCAGCACCGCCACCAGGTGCGGCTGGCCGAGCGCGCGCCGCAGCACGGCGCGCTCCAGCACGGCGCCGAGCACGCCCACCGCCAGCACCGCCGCCACCGCCGCGGCGACGAGCGGCCAGCCGGCGAAGGCGTGCAGGCCGAGCGCGGCGAAGGCGCCGAGCATCAGCAGGTCGCCCTGCATGAAGCTGACCGTCTCGGTGGCCTTGTAGATGAGCACGAAGGAGAGTGCGACCAGGCCATAGACACAGCCGATCGCGACTCCGCTGGCGAGGACCTGGACGAATGCGAGCATGGGGGCGAAGCATAGCCGAAGCGCCGCGCCCGTTCGCGCCCTACGGGCCGCGGCGCCACCTCCACCCCCGCGATGCTTGATGCAGGAGCGCCGCAAGGCGCGAATGCGGCGGTGGAGGCCCGCACCCGCATCGGCTCCCTGACCGCCGTCTTCGCGCCTTGCGGCGCTCCCACGGGGAAAGCGGCAGGCGTGTGCGCCACGAAAAAGGGCCGGCCGGCGGGTGCCTGGGGCATTGCGCCCGCACCCGCCGGCCGGCCCCGCATCGGCCTGCTTGCCAGCCGGGGTGCTCCCGATCAGCCGAGGAATCGGTCCAGATAGCCCTGCTGCCAGGCCACGACCACCGCCGCGATCAGCAGCACGAGGAAGAGCCAGCTCTTCCACGGCGTCTTCTTCTCGGCATACGGATCGGTGAGCGCGCGCGAGGCGCCCGGCGGCAGCGCCGCGACGCCGGTGAGCGCGCCGCCGAAGGGGATGTTGATGCGCGCACGCGTGTTGACCGCCCAGCCGTTGGCGTCGAGCAGCGGGCCGAGGTTGCGCTGGCGCAGCTTGAGCCAGGCCAGCAGCATCGACGGACCGGAGATCACCAGCACCGCCCCCACGACCACCAGCGGCATCTGCCACACCGGCAGGCCGAGGAAGGCCGACACCACCGCGGCGAGTGCGGTGCCGATCGCGCCGACGGCGAGACCCATGGCGGCGAAGATACCGGCGAACTTGGCGATGTCGAACGGTGCCGCCGGTGCGGCGGGCGCTGCGGCCGCCGCCGGGGCGGCCTCGATCTTGGCGCTGGCGCCGGCGACGCCGGTCGCGGCCTGGTCATTGACCGCCTTGTCGCGCGCGGCGGCGAACTTCTGCAGCTGCTCGCCGATCATGCGGCCGATGCGCTTGTACGGCGACCAGAAGGCCTGGCGCACGCTGATCGGCGCCTCCACCACCTTGACCACGCTGGCGCGCCAGTCGCGCCCCTGGCGGTCGTAGAAGATGCCGTTGCGGCCGGGCACCATCATCTCGTCGGCGTCGCCGCCGGTCATCGCGGCGACGATGTTCATCGGCGCCTCGCCCTGGCGCTGGCACTCGCAATACACCAGGTAGGTGCCCGACAGCGGCGCGAGCGTGGCGTGGCGGGCCATGTCGCCCACGCGCAGGCAGAGCTCGCAGCTGCGCTGGTCGAGATAGAGCGTGCCGGCCTGGAAGATCGCCTTGTCGTGGCGCGAGTAGAAGTCGCTCAGGGTGACGAAGTTGCGCAGCAGGCGGACAAGGTCGCGGTTGTAGCGCACCAGGCGCTCGAGCGCGTCGACCTGGCCGGCCGCGGTCTCGGCGGCGAGGTCCTCGTCGATCAGGCGGGTGAGCGCGGCGCAGGTGCCGTCGGCGAGCAACGCGCGCACATCGGCGACGGGCAGCACCGCCACCGGGTTGGCCGGCATCGCGGCCACCCAGGCGCGATAGGCGGCGAAGCGCCCGGCCAAGTCCTGCCATTCGGCCTGGGTCAGGGCCTCGCGCATGCCCAGGATGGGGGTGACGACCTCGTCGCGGAACGCGGCGATGCGCGCCTCCCAGGCCGGGTTCAGCGCGACGGACAAGGGCAGCGCGCGCCCCGGGCCGACGAGCGCGAGCGGCAGCGCGGCGACCGCGGCGGAGGCGGCGTCGAGCGATTGCAGCGAGAGCTCGACATAGGCGGTGTCGGCCGGGTTGAGCGCGGCGGCGGCGCGCTCGTCGAAGGCGGCGAGGCGGCAGCGGGTGAAGTAGTCCTCGATCTTCTCGCGCACGGCCTCGAACACCGCGGCGGCGGCGGCGGTGGCATCGCCGAGCGGCAGCACGTTGGCGGCATCGGCATCGGCCTGCGCATGCCAGTCGGACACCTCCTGGGCCGCGGCGAAGAACGCGTCCACGCGCGCCCGGTCGACGCCCGGCTTGCCGCTGCGGTCCTCGGCGGCACCGTAGGTCTCGACGATGCGGGTGATCGCCCCGGCCAGGCGCGGATCGCCGGCGAGCTCGGCAGGCACCACGCCGTCACCGTTCTGGTGCTCGGGCGCGAACAGCTTCTCGGTCTCGGCGAGGTCGCCCATGGAAATCTCGCCCGCGTCGGCCTTGCCGACGTAGGCCAGGACCTTGGAGGCGGTGGCGAGCAGCTTGGCGCCCTCGGCGTTGTTCTCGTCGATGGCCGCCAGCGGCAGGCCGTCGGCGCCGCGGAACAGCACGCCCGGGTCCTTCAGCACCGCGCACACCCAGCGCGTGGCGTCGATGATCTCGGGTGCGCGGATGCTGCCGTCGTCGTCGACGTCGAGCAGCTGCAGCGTGCGCGAATCGAACTCCAGGCCGGAAGTCGGACAGGCCAGCACCGACCACAGCTTCTGGTCGAGTTCGCCGAGGTGGCGCAGATCGTCGGCAGTCTCGATGCGGACCTGGTCGAAGCCACCCGAGCGGAAGAACCGCCACTGGTAGCCTTTCTTGTTGGTTTCGTCGCTCATGTTCTCGAACACTCCCTGTCGATATGCGGGCAGCGCCCGCAAGCCATGCTCGGGGAACGATGTTGCGCCCGAAAATCGGGCCGAACAAGCGATGGATTCCCCGAATTCGGCTCTTGGTCGCGGAACTCCGGGATATCGAATGGCAAGACGCGAAAACGCCGCGGGCATCGCGGCGCATTCCTCGAGACTCAGCCGTAGGCGCCGACGAAGGGGTTGCTGTCGCGCTCCTCGCCGAAGGTCGAGGTGGGACCGTGGCCGGGGATGAAGGTGATGTCGTCGCCGAGCGGGAAAAGCTTCTCGCGGATCGAGCGGATCAGGGTCTGGTGGTCGCCGCGCGGGAAGTCGGTGCGGCCGATCGAGCCGGCGAAGAGCACGTCGCCGACGATCGCCAGGCGCGCGCCCTCGTGCACGAAGACGACGTGGCCGGGGGTGTGGCCGGGGGTGTGGATGACCTTCAGCGTCTGCTCGCCCACGGTGACGGTGTCGCCGTCGTGCAGCCAGCGGTCGGGCTCGAAGGACTCGACGTCGGGGAAGCCGAACATCTTGCTCTGCTGCGGCATGCCCTCGATCCAGAAGCGGTCCTCCTCCTGCGGCCCCTCGATGGGCACGCCGAGTTCGCGCGCCAGCTTCGCGGTGCCGCCCGCGTGGTCGATGTGGCCGTGGGTGATGAGGATCTTCTCGACCGTGACGCCGAGCTCGGCGACCGCGGCGAGGATGCGGTCGAGGTCGCCGCCCGGGTCGACCACCGCCGCCTTCTTCGTGCGCTCGCACCACAGGATGCTGCAGTTCTGCTGGAACGGGGTGACCGGGACGATGGTGGCCTGGATCATGGGCGACGGACTCCTGTTGACGGGTTTGCGCGGCAGTTTAGCGGATGCACGCCGTCGACCCGCACGAGATGCCGGCAGCGGGCGGGGCAGGCGCATGGGGATTGCCGTGCAGGAGCGTCGAGAGGCTGCGGTTGCGTGGACCGCCTGCCGTCGATTCGGAAACGTCGGATTCGCGCCTTGCGGCGCTCCTGAAGGGGGGGCTGCGGCGGTTTCCGTAGGAGCGCCGCAAGGCGCGAACCCCACGTGCCATGCCGGCGCGCCGGCACGGCACGCAGGGATCAGATCACGCCTTGCGCCAGCATGGCCTCGGCGACCTTGACGAAGCCGGCGACGTTGGCGCCGTCGACGTAGCTCACCGTGCCGTCCTCGCGCTCGCCGTACTTCAGGCAGGCGGCGTGGATGCCGAGCATGATCTCCTTGAGGCGGGCGTCGACCTCCTCGCGGGTCCACGACAGGCGCATCGCGTTCTGGCTCATCTCCAGGCCCGAGGTCGCCACACCGCCGGCGTTGGAGGCCTTGCCCGGCGCATACAGCACGCCGTTGTGCTCGAAGATCTTCGCGGCTTCCATGGTGCTGGGCATGTTGGCGCCCTCGGCGACCGCGATCACGCCGTTCTTGACCAGGGTGGCGGCGTCGTTGCCGTCGAGCTCGTTCTGGGTCGCGCACGGCAGCGCGACTTCCACCGGCACATGCCACGGACGCACACCCGGCTCGAAGCGGGCGCCGACGCGTTCGGCGTATTCGGAGGCGCGGCCGTAGTAGTGGTTCTTGATCTCCATGAGGATCGCCAGCTTCTCGGGGGTGAAGCCGGCCTCGTCGATCACGGTGCCGCTCGAGTCGGAGCAGGTGATCGGCTTGGCGCCGAGCTCCATCAGCTTCTCGATGGCGTACTGGGCGACGTTGCCCGAGCCCGACACCGAGACGCGCATGCCCTTGATGTCGCGGCCGGCGCGCTCGAGCATGGCGTTGGCGAAGTAGACCGTGCCGTAGCCGGTCGACTCGGGACGGATCAGCGAGCCGCCGAAGGACAGGCCCTTGCCGGTGAACACGCAGGCCGAGTTGTTCGACAGCTTCTTCATCATGCCGGCCATGAAGCCGACCTCGCGGCCGCCCACGCCGATGTCGCCGGCGGGCACGTCGGTGTCGGGACCGACGTGACGGTACAGCTCGGTCATGAAGGCCTGGCAGAAGCGCATGACCTCACCCGGGCTGCGGCCCTTGGGATCGAAGTCGGAGCCGCCCTTGCCACCGCCCATCGGCAGCGTGGTGAGCGCGTTCTTGAAGGTCTGCTCGAAGGCGAGGAATTTCAGGATCGACAGGTTCACCGAGGGGTGGAAGCGCAGGCCGCCCTTGTAGGGGCCGATCGCGGAGCTGTGCTGGATGCGGTAGCCGCGGTTGACCTGCACCTCGCCACGGTCGTCCACCCAAGAGACGCGGAAGGAGATCGCGCGCTCGGGCTCGATCAGCCGGTCGAGGAGGGAGTGCTCCGCATAGCGCTTGTTGGCCGAGATGAAGGGCCACAGGCTCTCCATGACCTCGGTCACGGCCTGCAGAAACTCGGGCTGGCCGGGGTTGCGCTGTTCGACGTAGGCCAGGAACTCCTCGAGGGACTGATATTTCATGATGTTGGACCCATGGATTGATTGAAGACAGGTTTTTCTTGCGCACGCGCACACGCGATGGCCTCGGTTTTACCCGAGGCCATCGCGCAGTGCAGGCCAATATTGTGCATCAACTCCCCTCTTTGGTGCATGATCTTCGTCAAACCTGCGCCGACTATGACGTTTGACGCATTCATGCACCGTTCTTGTGCGTAACGATGAATGTCATCCGACCCTGCGTTCAGGCGCCGTGCATGGACCGGGAATGACCCAGGGGTTATCCTGACCGTGCACGTGTAGCCAAACCAACGACAGGGAGGTGTTCATGGGGCTGTTCGCATTCATCAAGGAAGCCGGCGAGAAGCTGTTCCGGACGGGCGAGGCCAACGCGGCGGCCGCCGATCCGGCCGCGGCCAATGCCAGGGCGGCGCAGGCGATCCATAACTACATCGTCGCGCTCAAGCTCGCGCCGGCGGACCTGGGCGTGAGCTTCGACGCCGCGAAGAGCCTGGTCGTCGTCAGTGGCACCGCGCCCGACCAGGCCACGCGCGAGAAGATCCTGCTCGCCGCCGGCAACGTCGCTGGCGTGGCCGAGGTCGAGAACCGCCTGTCGGTGGCGCGTGCCGAACCCGAGGCGCAGTTCCACACCGTGGCGCGCGGCGACACGCTGTCGGCGATCGCCAAGAAGTACTACGGCAACGCCAACCAGTACCCGGCGATCTTCGAGGCCAACAAGCCGATGCTGAGCCACCCGGACAAGATCTATCCTGGCCAGGTGCTGCGCATCCCGCCGCAGGCCTGATCACGCATCACCGGCAGGCGGCTTTGCGCTTGCCCCGCCGAGGCCCGGGCCGTTACGCTCGGGCCTCTTCCGTTTCCGCCTCCGCAAACATCCACCATGGCCCGCATCCGGATCGAGCTGCCCGAGCGCTTCACCTTCTCCACCGACATCCCGCTGCTGGTGTCGCACATCAACTACGGCAACCACCTCGACAACGCCCAACTGCTCGGCATCGTCTCCGAGGCGCGCGTGCGCTTCCTCAAGTCCATGGGCTATGGCGAACTCGACGTCGAAGGCCTCGGCATCATCGTCGCCGACGCCGCGCTGCAATACCGCTCCGAGGCCTTCCACGGCGAGACCATGCGGGTGGAGATGGGCGCGGCCGACTTCCATGAGCACGGCTGCGACCTGGTGTGGCGCATGGCGGAGGCGGCCAGCGGACGCGAGGTCGCGCGCGGCAAGACCGGCATCGTCTTCTTCGATTACGGCCAACGCCGCAAGGCGACGGTGCCGGAAGGTTTCGGCCGCCGCTTCGTTCCGGCCTAGGCACCCGTGGAGCGCGCACGCGTCGCGGTCGTCGGTGGCGGCCCCGCCGGCCTGATGGCGGCGGGCGCGCTCGCCGAGCGCGGCTGCACGGTCACGGTGTACGACGCCATGCCCTCGGTCGGGCGCAAGTTCCTGCTCGCCGGGCGCGGCGGGCTCAACCTCACCCACGCCGAGCCCCTGGCGGACTTCCTCGGCCGCTACGGCGCCCGCCGCGACACGCTCGCGCCGCGCATCGAGGTCTTTCCGCCGCAGGCGCTGCGCGAATGGGCGCACGGCCTGGGTGTCGAGACCTTCGTCGGCAGCTCCGGCCGCGTCTTCCCGCAGGAGATGAAGGCCGCGCCGCTGCTGCGCGCCTGGCTCGCCCGCCTGCGCGCGACCGGCGTGCGCTTCGCGGTGCGTCACCGCTGGCTGGGCTGGGCGGAGGATCCCGCGCAGGATGGCGCGCTCCGCGCGGGCCTGCAGCACCTGCGCTTCGCCACCCCGGACGGCGAGCAGACGGTCGAGGCCGACGCGCTCGTGCTCGCGCTCGGCGGCGGCAGCTGGGCGAAGCTCGGTTCCGATGGCGCCTGGGTGGCACCGCTGCGCGCCGCCGGGGTCGAGATCGCCGACCTGCTCCCGGCCAACTGCGGTTTCGACGTCGTCGGCCCCGCCGGCACGGGCTGGAGCGCGCACTTCCTCGATCACTTCCGCGGCCAGCCGCTCAAGTCCGTCGCCGCACGCTGCACCGACCCCGCCGGCCGCGTCCATGCGCGCGCCGGCGAATGCCTGATCTCCGCCACCGGTATCGAAGGCGGCCTGGTCTATGCGCTCTCCGCGCCGCTGCGCGACACCCTGCTCGCGCGCGGCGAGGCCGTGCTCGAGCTCGACCTCGCCCCCGGCCGCAGCCTCGAGCGCCTCGCCGCCGAGCTTGCCCGCCCGCGCGGCAGCCGCTCGTTTTCCAGCCACCTGCACAGCCAGGCCGGCATCAAGGGCGTCAAGGCCGGCCTGCTGCGCGAATGCCTGGCGAAGGCCGAGTTCGACGATCCCGCCCGCCTCGCCGCGGCCATCAAGGCCATGCCGCTGCGCCTCGTCGCCACGCGCCCGCTCGACGAGGCCATCAGCAGCGCCGGCGGCGTGCGCTTCGAGGCGCTGGATGCGCAGCTGATGCTGCGCGCCCGCCCCGGCGTCTTCGTCGCCGGCGAGATGCTCGACTGGGAAGCGCCTACCGGTGGCTACCTGCTCACCGCCTGCTTCGCCACCGGCCTCGCCGCCGGAACCGCCGCCGCCGACTGGCTGTCGCAGCAACCCCGACCGCCCTGCCCCTGACGCCTCACTCCTTCCGCCTCACGCCTCACTCTTCACGCCTCGCACCCCAATGAACCTCCACCCATTCCTGGTCGCAATCGAAGTCGGCGGCACCCTGGCCTTCGCGATGTCCGGCCTCATCGAGGCCACCCGCAAGCGCATGGATATCGTCGGCGTGTTCTCGGTCGCCTTCGTCAGCGCCTTCGGCGGCGGCACCCTGCGCGACATCCTGCTCGACCGCCGCCCGCTGTTCTGGATCGAGAACCAGGAATACCTCTGGCTGGTGCTGGCCATGGTGGCGACGACGCCGCTATGGCTGCAGACCCTGCGCCACAAGGTCGGCGGCCGCCTGATGGAGCTCGCCGACGCGCTCGGCCTCGGCCTCTTCGCCATCTCCGGCGCCACTCTCGCCGACGCCGCCGGCATGCCGGTGCTGGTGTCGATGATGATGGGGGCGATCACCGCGGTGTTCGGCGGCGTGTCGCGCGACGTGCTGTGCAACGAGGTGCCCAAGGTCTATAGCGACCACCGCCCCTACGCCATGTGCGCGCTGTTCGGCTGCGGCGTCTTCCTCGCGCTCGACGCGATCGGCCTGCCGCTGCCGATCGCCACCCTGGCCGGCATCGCCGCCGCTACCGGCTCCCGCCTGCTCGCGCTCGTCTTCGACGTGCGCCTGCCGGCCTGGCCGGCGCATCGGGACTGAACGCGGGGTCGGCGAACGACCGCCTGCCAGTTACCAGTTCGACTCGCGCTCGGCCGTCGCGGTGATGCGGTGGATCGACAGGTCGGCGCCGTTGAACTCTTCCTCGTGGTCCAGGCGCAGGCCCACCGCGAGCTTGAGCCCGCCATAGACGAGCACCCCGCCGGCGAGCGCGACGGCGATCCCGAGCGCGGTCATGATCGCCTGCGAGGCGAACGCCACCCCGCCCAGCCCGCCCAGCGCCTGGCTGCCGAAGATGCCCGCCGCCAGCCCGCCCCAGGCGCCGCACAGGCCGTGCAGCGGCCACACCCCGAGCACGTCGTCGATCTTCCAGCGGTTCTGCGTCAGCGTGAACATCACCACGAACAGCCCCCCCGCCACCGCGCCGACCACCAGCGCACCGAGCGGGTGCATCACGTCCGAACCCGCGCACACCGCCACCAGCCCGGCGAGCGGCCCGTTGTGCACGAAGCCCGGGTCGTTGCGCCCGGCCGCGAGCGCCGCCACCGTGCCGCCGACCATCGCCATCAGCGAGTTGATCGCCACCAGCCCGGAGATGTTCTCCAGGCGCTGCGCCGACATCACGTTGAAGCCGAACCAGCCCACGATCAGGATCCACGCGCCGAGCGCGAGGAAGGGGATCGACGAGGGCGGATGCGCCGAGATCTGCCCGTTGCGCGCATAGCGCCCGCGCCGCGCGCCCAGCAGCAGCACCGCCGGCAGCGCGATCCAGCCGCCCATCGCATGCACCACCACCGAGCCGGCGAAGTCGTGGAACTCCGCCCCGAAGCTCGCCTTCAGCCAGGCCTGGATGCCGAAGGCCTGGTTCCACGCGATGCCCTCGAAGAAGGGATAGACGAAGCCGACGAGCAGGAAGGTCGCCGCCAGCTGCGGCTGGAAGCGCGCGCGCTCGGCGATGCCGCCCGAGATGATGGCGGGGATCGCCGCCGCGAAGGTGAGCAGGAAGAAGAAGCGCGTGAGCTCGAAGCCGTGGTGCTCCACCAGCGCGCCGGCGCCGGAGAAGAAATGCACGCCGTAGGCGATGCCGTAGCCGATGAAGAAATAGGCCAGCGTCGACACCGCGAAGTCGGACAGGATCTTGACCAGCGCGTTGACCTGGTTCTTCCGCCGTACCGTCCCCACCTCCAGAAAGGCGAAGCCGGCGTGCATGGCGAGCACCATGATGGCGCCCAGCAGGATGAACAGCACGTCGTTGCTCGTTTGAACGGGTTGCATGATGCCTCCGAAAGTGACGGGCATCCTTAGCAAGCACCGTTCCAGTGCGATGAATCGGGCGGAATCCAATGCGTCACGCCATGATGGTGCGCAGAAGACGCACCAGAGGGGTGCGTTCGTCAGGCAGCGCGCACCGTGGCGGGGCGTGGCGAGGAGCTCGTCATCGCGCGTGCCGGCCAAGCCGTCGCAGCGCGGACCGCCTGCCGTCCCGTACGCCGCAGGATCGCCGGCTCGTCGAAGAACCGCAGGTGTCGAGAGCCGACATGTCCGGCCAAGCGGGCGTATGATCCGCAGCCGACAAGCGCCAGTTGCGGCGCAGCAGCATGACCCGAAGGAAGTCTTGACTTGAAGGTTCGAGAGGTCCAGCACCCGGCGCACATCGTTCCGTTGGCCTTCCTGATCACGATCCTGATCGGGACCGCGCTGCTCATGCTCCCGGTCTCCCGCGCGGATGCCGTCGGCGCGCCCTGGATCGCGGCCCTGTTCACCGCGGTGTCGGCCGTGTGCGTGACCGGCCTGGTGACGGTGGACACCGGCACCTACTGGTCGTCGTTCGGGCAGTGGGTGATCATGGCGCTGTTCCAGATCGGCGGCTTCGGGATGATGACCGCCGCCACGCTGCTCGGGCTGCTGGTCAATCGCTCCTTTCGCCTGCGCACACGACTCACGGCGCAGGCGGAAACCCACACACTCGGGATCGGCGACGTCAGCAGCGTCGCCAAGCTCGTGCTGTTCGTGACCGTGATCGTCGAGGTGATGACCGCACTGGCGCTGGCTCTGCGTTTGCATCTCGGTTACGACCTGCCTTTGGCCGAGGCTGCCTGGAGCGGCCTGTTCCATTCCGTCTCGGCCTTCAACAACGCCGGCTTTTCGATCCACGCCGATGGCTTGATCCGCTACGCGTCCGACAGCTACTTCCTTGCACCCGTCATGCTTGCGATCGTGATCGGCGGTCTCGGCTTTCCGGTGCTGCAAGACCTCCGCAACAAGCTCAGGGACCCCCAACATTGGTCGGTGCACACCAAGCTGACACTCGTGGGAACGGCCGTGCTGCTGGCTGGCGGCGCGATCCTGCTGCTTGCCTTCGAGTGGGCGAACCCGCGCACCCTCGGATCGATGCCGGCAGGGGACAAGCTGTTGTCGGCGATCTTCGCGTCGGTGTCGGCACGCACGGCCGGATTCAACTCGATCGATATCGGTGGGCTGACGCACGAGAGTCTCGGCCTGCACTACTTCCTGATGTTCATCGGCGGCGGCAGTGCCGGCACGGCCGGTGGCGTGAAGGTGGGCACGGCGATGATCCTGGTGATGCTGGTCATCGCCGAGATCCGCGGCCGGATGGACACCGAGGCCTTCGGCCGGCGCATCAGCCATTCGGCCCAGCGCCAGGCCATCACCGTGCTGGTCCTCAGCAGTGCGGTCGTCGTGCTGGGCACGGTGTTCATCCTGCACACCACCGAGATCGCCACCGACCGGGTCATCTTCGAGGTGATCTCGGCCTTCGCGACGGTCGGCCTGTCCACCGGCATCACTGCAGACCTGCCGGATTCCGCCCAGCTGATGCTGATCCTGCTGATGTACATCGGCCGGGTCGGCACCATCACATTGGCGGCGTCGCTCGCGCTCGGCGAGCACCGCATGCCCTTCCGCTATCCAGAGGAGCATCCCGTTGTTGGCTAGGTTATTTACAGAGCAGTTCGCCTTCTCGAAAGGCGACAGTGTGGTCGTGATCGGCCTCGGGCGCTTCGGGGGAGCCGTCGCCAATTCGCTGATGCAGCTCGGGCACGACGTGATGGGCATCGACCGCGATGCGGAGCCGGTGCACGAATGGGCGGATCTGCTCACCCATGCGGTGCAGGCGGACTCGACCAGTGCGATGACCATGCGCCAGCTCGGCGTGGGCGACTTCGCGCACGCCATCGTGGGGATCGGCGGCGACCTGGCCGCGAGCCTGATGACGGTGATGGCGCTGACCGAACTCGAGATCCCGGACATCTGGGTCAAGGCCATGACGCCCGAGCACGGCAAGATCGCCGAGCGCATCGGCGCACATCACGTGGTCTACCCGGAGGCCGACATGGGCGAGCGCGTCGCGCATCTCATCAGCGGCCGCATGATGGACTACATTGAATTCGACGACGGCTTTGCGATCGCGAAGATCCAGGCGCCGAGCGTCACGCACGAGCGCTCGCTCGCGGAATCGGCGGTGCGCGAGCACTTCGGCGTGACGGTCGTCGGCATCAAGCGCGCACACGAGGATTTTCAGCACGGCAAGCCGGGCAGCGTCGTGTTGCCGGGTGACCTGCTGATCGTTTCCGGACCGACGAAGAAGGTCGAGGCGTTTGCGGCCAGCGGTCGGCGCCGATAGCTGGCCAGCGTCGAGGTGGCGGCTGCGCTGCGACCGTGCCGGCCTGTGCAATGCTCTCATTCCCGGAAAGGCCGCGGAAGATGCTCAACTGGATCCTGAATCAATTCAAGCGACAGTCGGCCGAGGATCTCGAGCGGGCGCGGGAAATGGTAAAGGCCGCGGAAAGGGGGCACTCGCACCCGGACCTCGGGAAGGCACGCGATGTTGCGCGCACGCTCGGAATCGAAGTGGATGTCCATGCGAGCGCCGAGCAGCTCATCCAGGCAATCCGCCGTTACCTCGCGCGCCACGGCGAGATGTGAACCCGACCGCGCAAGACGCCGAACGAGCGCTCGAGCCGGGGGACGCCGACCGGCAGCACGGCAGCTTTTGAAGGATCCTCATCGGCTGGGAATCTGTCGTGGGAACATCGGGGTGATGAATGTCTCTTCCGCATCCGGTCGAGACCGCCACCGTCGGTTTGCCGCGCCCCAACGCGGGTTCGGGGCTGGGAGTGTTTCAGTCCGGCCAGATCGAGACGACCATACCCGTTTCGCCCTGCCGCTGCGAAAGGTGGAGGTTTCACTCCGGCCAGTGGCAACCGCTGGAACGGCGCGCCGGCGGGTGGGCCGTGATGACGGGTCCGTGGCGTTGCGGGCGCTTGGGTCAGGCGAAGGCGTCCGGGGCCTGCATCCACGCGGGAATGTCGCGTTCGCCGTGCAGTACGCGCCAGACATCGATGTGGTCCGCGCGTTCGACGTAAAAGACCAAGTAGGGGTAGCGTAGCGCGAAAGCCTCCACGAGCGCAGATCAGGAAGGTCCAGCTCATGCCCAGAGCGCGGCGAACCCTTCCCCGGATGGCGGGAGATGTGGGTATAAGCCCGTTCCAGTGCGTCGATGAAGCCCACCGCAACCGCCGGGGAGACCTCTTCGAGGTCGTGGGCTATGGCGGCGTCGACGTCCCGGTTTGCCTGTTCACGAGGAACGACGGGCTTCAACTTCACCCGCGAGATGCCGACTTGCCTGCTCCGTGCACCCGGCCACGCAGACTTTCAAAGTAGGCGGCATCCGCCGGCGGCGCCGGCGCAGTGGCTGGCAAGATTTGGCAAGATTGTGCTTCAGCGGCCGCTGCGCCAGGCGTCCAGATCGCTGCGTTCGATGTGAGTCTCGCGCGGGTTGATGTTGCCCGGCAGCAGGGGCCCATCCCATTGCTCGGTGGCCCAGCGCTTGACGTTGGCGTGCAGCTCGCATTGCTGTATCGCGTTTGCCAGCAGGACCTCGGCGTCGTGCGTCGAAATGCCTCCGCCGGCGAGCAATTTCGCCGCGTCGTGCAGCGTCAGGGTGGTGCCACCGTCGCTCGTGTTGGTCATTTTGATCTCCCGGGCCTTGCAGCGTGTGCCGAACCGCGATCTCGACAACGGTGCCGGCGGATGGTGCGGCGAGCCAGCGGGGCGCGGGATCGGGATCTGAACCCGAGTTCCATTCAGCCCCCCGTGGCGTAGGGATACAGCCGGCTGATGAACTCCTTGTCGCCCGATGACAGGGTGGTGTTGGTGCTGAAGATCTGCTTGCCGCCGGTGACTTCCTTCGGGAAGAAGTAGGACATGATGGACAGCGGATCGAAGGGTTTGGCAAAGGGGAAGCGGTCGGTCTCCCAAGTGCGGTAGAGGTACTGGTCGATGGTGTTCTGGTCCCAGTGGTTGGGCGGGCCGCCCAGGAGCTTGAGGACCTCCTTCCTGTCCCAGGGAATGTCGCCGCTGGGGTTGTTGTGTTCGTGGGCGAGGCCCAGCACGTGGCCGAACTCGTGCAGCACGACCGACTCGACGTCGTCGATCGGCAGCGCCGGCACAAGCCAGCCGAGGTTCATGGTCGGCTCGCTCGGCGGCACGGCCAGGGCGTTCGTGCCCTCGTAGGACCAGGAGCCGCCATCCTTGTCGAAGGCGACACGCACCTCGGCATCCTTGTCCTCGCTGGCGACGAAGAAGATGTTGGCGTAGGCGCTCCAGATCTGCGCAAGACGCAGGATGCGTGCCGCGAAGGCGCCGTCGGCGCCAAGGAAGCGCACCCTCAGGCGCGAGCCCGGCACCCACATCAAGGGGTTGGTCCTGCGTGCCGCCGCCTGAACCCCGGGCGCCAGGGCCTCTTCGACCGCAGCATGCCCAAGCTGCGATTGGGCGCGCGATGTCTCCGACTGCCAGCTGTAGAGCGCGGTGACGACCTTGATCGCGAGCGCCTCCGGCGTCTCGAAGGTCGATACCAGCCCTTTTTCCCGCAGGGCCTTGCGCAAGGCGGCGATCTTCTTGCCGCTGTCGTTGTCGCCGGTGGTGGAGTCCATCTGGTCCGGCGGCCACGGCGCGCGATTGTCGGTCAGGAAGATCAGGCAGGGCTTCTTGTGCTTCTTCGCCTCGAGGTACTCCAGCTCGGTCACCGAGCGGCGCTGGGGATTGCCGGCGCGCGGCACGTAGCCGTAGCGCCAGGCGAACAGGCCGATATAGACGTCGCTGTCGCGCACGTCGCGCAGGCACTTGTCGAGCGGGCGCTCGTCGGCGGCGACGTAGTCCTCCATCGCGATGACGTCGTGGCGCAAGGTCCGCAACTGCTCATACACGCGGCGCCGATAGTCCTTCAGGTCCTCGAAGGTCGAGGATATGTAGATTTTCAGGCCCATCGCCTTCCCCTCATGCGGCCCCTGTGCTTTAAAGGTAGTGAGCCGCGGCAAAGTTGCAAGATGAGCATCGGCTTTTCGGGCCGCCCGCATTGACCGCTTCCGGCGGGCTTTGCGGGGAGTCGTCCACCGCGTGGCCCGTCAAAGCGCCGCAGCGTAATCGGGGTCTGTCCCCGTTTTTCATCGGCAAGCGGCGAGGTGTGGAGATGAACACGCTGGGATGGCAGGAACTGAAGGTGGTGGCACTCGCCGTCGACGACCTGGCGAGGGCGGAGGATTTTTACCGCAGCAAGCTGGGCCTCGAGCCGAGGCCGCAGGCGGACGGTGACGTCGGTTTCGCCCTGGGCAGCCTGACGCTCCTGCTCAAGCCGCTT
The DNA here is from genome assembly GCF_000021765.1 of Thauera aminoaromatica. NCBI lineage: Bacteria > Pseudomonadati > Pseudomonadota > Betaproteobacteria > Rhodocyclales > Zoogloeaceae > Thauera > Thauera aminoaromatica. The sequence continues at coordinate 526,123 of NC_011662.2, forward strand.
GCCGGACCCGGCGGCGCGGCGGAGAAATCGCCCTATCCGCGCCTGACCGTTGCGGTTGCGGACGCGCCGCGGATGGAGCGGGAACTGGCTGCGCGTGGCGTCACGATCAGCGACGCGGTGCAACTCTATGAGGACGGCTGTTACTGGGTCGGCGCCTTCCTGGACAGCGAGGGCAACAAGCTGTGGTTCTGCTCCGAAGCCGGGAAGCCCGCGCCAAGTGTCTCTGGGGGCAGGTCTTCCCCTTGATTGCAGAGGAAACACGGCCGTGGGGCTGCCCTCGGTTGTCCCAGGCCTTTCATGGCCCGGACGCGTCGCGGTCCGAGTGGGCGATGTGGCCGAGCAGCCAGTCGCGCAGCACCATCAGGAGCTCGACCGAACGCTCCTGGTCCGACAGGTCGCTCATGGCGCACAGGAGCGCGAGCTGATCGCGCAGCGCCTCGTGTTCCTGCCGATGGCGCGCCAGGTCCGGGTGGTCGCGTGCCTGCATCCACGCCTCCTCGCGCGCGAAGTGCCCGGTCACGTAGTCGTCGAGGGTGGCGAGTGCGCTGTGCAGGGCCGCGGAGCTGCGATCGAACAGCATCGCATCGAACACCATGTTCAGCGTGTCGATCAGCTTCTGGTGATCGGCGTCGAGGCTGTCGACCCCGAGCGAGAGCGCCGGGGTCCAGATCGCGATGGGCATGTCGGCCTCACTGCTCGAAACATAGCGAGATGACGCTGCTGCCGTCCGCGCGCTTGCGGTGGGCCATCGCGTCGCTGACCCGGTCGGCGAAGAAGCGGCCGTCCGGGGTGGTTTGCGCGTCCTGCGCCGGGGCCGCGCGCGTGAGACCGATGTGCAGCGTGCAGCCGTTGAAGGCGAGCTTCAGGCTGGAGGCGCGCTCGTCGAGCAGCTCGCGCAGGGTGAGCATGACGCGAACCTTGACGTTGTGGGCCACGTTCCATTCGTCGAGGATCCTCCGGACCTGGCGCAGGCGCTCGCCGACGGGGTGGCCGGGATCGAGGGCGACCGTGGCTTGGCGGGCGTTGCCCCAGCTCAGGAAGGCGTTGACCAGCAGCGCGGCGAACACGCCGATCGCGAGCGCCGAGGACATCAGCGGCTTCACCGAGTCGGGCAGTTGCGCGAACAGGGGGGCGTTGGCGACGCGTGCGATCGCCACCAGGAGCGGAAACGCGACCACTCCGGCCCGGCGCATGTCCATCGGGACGGTGCCGAGGACCTGGAATCCGTTGGCGATGACCAGGCAGCCGGTGAAGACCAGCATCCCGCCGACCACGGGATCCGGCAGGGTGACCACGAGGTGCGTGAACGCCGGACTGAGTGCGAACACCAGCATCCATGCGGCGACGGCGATGCCGATGACGCGGCTGGTTGCGCCGCTCGCGTGCGAAACCCCCACGCTCGAGGTCGAGGAGTTCGTGCCGGTGCTGCCGAACAAGCCCGAGAGGGTGGTGGACAGCCCATCGACGAGCACGCCCCGCCGGATCGCGTGCATCTCCGGCCGAACCCAGGCGGCGTCGTTGATCCGCGCACAGATGTCGACGGCACCCATGGTCTTGAGCGACGCGGCGACCGCGGCGAAGAGGAAGGGGAGCAAGTAGCCGACGTCGAATTCGAGCCCCAGATGTGCGGAGGAGGGCAGGCCGAACAGCGCCGACGAGAAGGCGTCGCTTGCGCTGCTCGGGCCGGGGATGCCGGTCGTCAGGTACACGAGATAGCCGCAGGCCATGCCGAGCAGGGAACAATACAGGCGCCAGCGGCCGCGCCCGAAGACGCCGAAGACCACCGAGACGAAGAAGGTGGCGCCGCCGACCACCAGGCCGGGGACGCCCGCGCCGGAGAGGCGGTTCAGGCCGATGACGCCGATCTCGATGCCGACGATGATGATCGAGAGCGCGACGATCTCATTCGGGAAGAATCGGCGGGCCCGTACCAGCAGGCTGGCGAAGAAGGCCTGGAAGATCCCGGCGACCAGCGTCATCCCGCACACGACCGGCAGCCCCCCGGTGGCCGCGGCGAGCGAGGCCGACAGATAGATCCCCGAGTTGCAGCTGACGATGAAATACCCCGAGCCGAGTCGTCTGCTGCACTGGACCAGCGTCGCGATGGCCAGCGCGATGAGCGAAAACGAGAGCACCCCCTCGGCGGCGGCCGCGTCGACGCCCGCGGCCCGGCAGATCATGACGACGATCGCCAGGTTGGGCGCCGCCACCATGAAATGCTGGAGCCCGAGTGCAGCGAGCGTCAGGGCGCGCGGTTTATCGTCCAGTCCGTGGATGAGGCTGTCCGGCCGTCGCGCCATCAGGGAGTCGGACCCGCGGCGGATACCGGGAAACATCATCGTGATTCTCCGAGTCCGCGGATAGGTGGAACGATGGCGGCGAACGATCCGGGCGCGCCCGACCTCGGGCCGGCTGCAGGTGTGGAACACCCTTCAACCGGCTGGCCGCATCAGGGTGGGAATGGTGCTCGGGCGTTGCGCGACAGGCGCTTCGTCGCGGGCGATTGATTCAACATAGACGAGGAAACAGGCGGGGTCAGGCCTTTCGTTCGACGCTCACCGCGCTATCTGCCGGCGCTCGTGTGCCGACGATGCGAGCCGCGTCTCCACTGCATTTCGGCGCGCCAGAGTTTGCGAGGCATCGGTTAGCGCCCAAGATCGCCGGATCGCCTCGGCAAGGCAGATGATGATCGCCGCGCCCCTGTGCGTCGTTTGTGGCCGGTTCTAGTGCGCTGGGGGGTATAGCCGCCGACTTTCCGTCGCGTGAAGGCCGGACCGGAGCGCAGGCCGAGTGCGTGACTACGCGGTGGCCAGATTGCCCGGATTTGGCTGCACCATGGCTACATGGCGCCACAAAGCACAACGCCAGCCCCGGGAGGCTGGCGCAAGTGCTTGAATTCAGATGGAGCGGGTGAAGGGAATCGAACCCTCGTCATGAGCTTGGGAAGCTCAGGTAATAGCCATTATACGACACCCGCATTTCGGGCCGACCTGGCGTCGACCGCGAAGAAGGCCGGATTGTACTGCCACGGCCGGTGCGCTTCAACCGCGGCGGTGTTTTCAGGCGGTGAGCCGTTCCACCGCCTCGCGGATGCGTGCCGGCTCGTCCATCTTGAGGATGCGCTGCACCCTGGGGGCGAGCTCGCCGAGGTCGGCGCGCAGCACCTGCTGCTTGATCTCGAGGATGCTGCCCGGGTGCATCGAGAAGTTGCGCAGGCCCATGCCGAGCAGCAGCTCGGTGTACAGCGGGTCGCCCGCCATCTCGCCGCACACCGACACCGGCAGGCCGAAGCGCGCGCCGCTGGAGATGGTGCCGGCGATGAGCTTGAGCACGGCGGGGTGGAGCGGGTCGTAGAGGTGCGCGACGGCCTCGTCCGAGCGGTCGATCGCCAGGGTGTACTGGATGAGGTCGTTGGTGCCGATCGACAGGAAGGCCAGCCGCCGGATGAACATGCCGAGCGACAGCGCCGCGGCGGGCACCTCGATCATGCCGCCGATGCGGATGCCCTCGTCGAACTTGATCTTTTCGGCGCGCAGCTCGGCCTTGGCCTTCTCGAGCAGGGTCAGGCACTGGTCGACCTCCTGGGCGTGGGCGAGCATCGGCACCATGATCTGCAGGCGGCCGTGGGCCGAGGCGCGCAGCAGCGCGCGCAGCTGCGTCTTGAACATCTTGGGCTCGGCCAGCGAGTAGCGCACCGCGCGCAGGCCGAGCGCCGGGTTGGGTTCCTCGCGCGCCTGGGCACCGTTGAGCGCCTTGTCGGCGCCGACGTCGAAGGTGCGGATGGTGACCGGCTTGCCGGGCAGGGCCTTGACCACGGCGCGGTAGGCCTCGTACTGCTCTTCCTCGTCGGGCAGGGTGTCGCGGCCGATGAAGAGGAACTCGGTGCGGTACAGGCCGATGCCGTCGGCGTTGGCGCTCTTGACCGCGGGCAGGTCCTTGGGGCCCTCGATGTTGGCGAGCAGGTTGACCTCCTCGCCGTCGAGCGTGGCGGCGCGGGTGTCGCGCAGGCGGTTGAGCTTGGAACGCTCGATCTCGAGCTCGCTGCGGCGCAGGCGGTATTCCTCGACGATCTGCTCGTCGGGGGCGACGATGATCACGCCGCGGGTGCCGTCGACGATGATGAGCTCGTCGTCCTCGAGCAGGTCGCGCACGTGGTGCAGGCCGACCACCGCGGGGATCTTGAGGCTGCGCGCGACGATCGCGGTGTGGCTGGTGGGGCCGCCGACGTCGGTGACGAAGCCGGCGATGTTGTGGTCGCGGAAGCCGATGGTGTCGGCGGGCGACAGATCGTGGGCGACGACGATGCTGCCCAGCCCGTCGCGCCGGCGCGGCGGCAGGTGGCCGGGGTGGCCGAGCAGCACCTTGACCAGGCGCTCGACGACCTGGACGACATCGGCCTGGCGTTCGCGCAGGTAGGGGTCCTCGATCTGGCGGAACTGCTCGACCAGGTGCTCCATCTGCTGCACCAGCGCCCACTCGGCGTTGCAGCGGCGCTCGGTGACGAGCTGGCGGGCGGCGTCGACCAGCATCGGGTCGGCGAGCATCATCAGCTGCAGATCGACGAAGGCGCCGACCTCGCTGTGCGCCTGGCCGGAGGTGGTGATCGCCTTGAGACCGATCAGCTCGCCCTGGACGGTGGCGAGGGCCTCGTCGAGACGGGCGAGTTCATCGTCGAGGTAGCGCGGCGCGACGTGGTAGTGATTGACCTCGAGCAGCGCGTGAGAGACGAGGTGGACATGGCCGATCGCGATGCCCTGCGAGACCGCCAGGCCGTGCAGCGTGAATGACATCTCATTCCCCTTCGCCGAAGCGGTCGGCGACCAGCTCCTGGATGGCCTGCAGTGCCGCGTCGGCGCCCTCGCCCTGGGTGTCGATGGTGATCGTGCTGCCGCGCGCGGCCGCCAGCATCATCACCCCCATGATGCTCTTCGCGTTCACCCGGCGGCCGTTGCGCTCGAGCCAGACCTCGCACGGAAAGCTGCTGGCAAGCTGGGTGAGCTTGGCCGAGGCGCGCGCGTGCAGACCGAGCTTGTTGATGATGGGGGCGTCTCCTCGCGGCATCTTCGCGGTTCTCCGTGGTGCGTTCGTTCGTATGTTCTTGTTGGCGGGTGTGATCAGCCGGGCTGCACGCGCGTCACGCCGTCGCCCGCGCCGCTGACGGCGCGCCGGATCAGGGTGTCGAGGTTGCCGTCGCGATGGGTCAGCACGCGCAGCAGCATCGGCAGGCTGACTCCGGCGACGAGCTCGATGCGCCCGGGCTCGATCAGGCGCGTGGCGACGTTGCACGGGGTGGCGCCGTAGAGGTCGGCGAGCAGCAGCACGCCTTCGCCGTCATCGACCGTGGCGATCATCCGGCGCGCGAGGGGCAGCGCGTCGGCGGGATCCTCGCCCGCCGACAGGCCGAGCTGGCCGAGCAGCGGCGGGCGCTTGTCGAGGACGTGGCACACGCACTGGATCAGCGCTTCGCCGAGGGTGCCGTGGGTGACGAGAAAGAGGCCGATCATGGGGTTCTCCGCAGCCTTCGATTCTAGCCGACTCGCCGCCCGCCGTGCCGCTGCGGGCGGATCGAGTGCGCGGGCGAGGCGAAATCCCATCTGTCATGATCTGTTTGTACAAAAATATGTAGAAAGCTGCAAGACTCCGCCCCTCGTCGCCGCGGCGAAGGCTCGGCCGTGCGCGTGAATTCCGCGAATTCCCATAATCACAAGGAGCTGCAATGACGGATGGCAGCGATCCGATGGCTCCCTCGGGGGCGGTCAATCCGATCGACACCGACTACAAGGTCGGCCAGGACAACACCGTCCTCAACGTCGGGCCCTTCGGCCTCGACATCCACAACCGCGTGTTCGCGGTGTCCGGCCTGCTGGTGGTCGCCTTCGTGATGCTCACCCTGGTGCCGAACCGCCTGCCGTGCGTCCACGCTGGACCCGGGCGCTCCTCCATCGTGCGGAATTGCGCTCGACTCGCCAGGACCGCCGCGAACCTGCAGATGCGGGATCAGGGCGCCTTGACGTTCTTCGGACGGATGCAGCCCGGCCACAGGCGGTTGTCCGTGTCGAGGAGGACGAGTTCGAGCTCGCGCAGCTTCTTGAGGTCGCGGCTGCGGGTCTTGTCGTTGAGCTTGAGGTAGAGGCTGGCGTACCACGGGGCGTGACGTACCGCGTCCAGCCCCTGCGCCTGCCCCTGCGCCAACAGTTGCGAGACGATGGTGTACTGGCGCGGGTTGAGGGTCTTGTTGTCGAGCAGCTCGCGGCAACGGCTCTGGAAGAGCAGGACGCCGACGAGGCGATTGACCCGGTCGTGCAAGGCGTCGATCGTCGCCAGCATGCCTTCCTGGTGAAAGAGCACGAAGTCCGTGTTCGGGTGGGGCCGGTGCTTGTCCGCCCCTTTACGGCAGGTGTTGAAGAGCGTGAAGTAGGCGTCGATGTGCTCGAGGTAGTAGCGCGCCAACGCGAAAGGGGCGTATTCGTAGCCGGCGGCCTGCAGCAAGGTCGCTTCGACGACGCGCCCGACACGGCCGTTGCCATCCCAGAAGGGGTGGATGAGTTCGTAGTAGTAATGCACCAGCGGCGCGCGGACGAGCGGGTGGATGCCTGCATCCTCCAACTGGCCGTGCCAGGTGATCAGTGCTTCGAGCAGGCGCCAGATGTCGCCCCCGTATTGTGGCGGCTTGTAGCGTCCGCCGTGCTGCGGACTGCCGACCTGGGCGGTGCGTCCCTTGGGGGTGTCGCGGAGAAGGCCGGGGCGGTTGTCGGCGTGCGGCAGATCGTGGGTGATCAGGCCGTGCACCTCGGTCATGAAGTCGATCGACAGCTTCCAGCCCGGATCGAGCGCAGCCTGTCTTGCGCGTTCGTAGGCGGCCTTGATGTTGAGCACCCGCCGCTGCTCGATCTCCTGCACCTGCGCGGGATCGAGGTCGATGGCGGAGCGTGTTTCATCCTCGGTGAGCGTGCCGCCTTCGATCGTGTTGGTCCCGTAGATGCTGCTGGCGATCACCTCGCGCTCGAGTTGATTCGCCACCTGCGCGAGCGGCGAGGCGATGAAGCGCCGATGGGCATCCTCGACGCGCTGCATCGGAAGCTGCAGGCGGCCAGTGTCGACGCCCACCTGAAAGAGGAAGGGGCCGAAGCGGTCGGTTTCGACGCGCAGCGCGAGCTCGGGAATCTCGGAGGCGATCATGTCTGCCGGAATGTCCGCTCAAAAAAACAGAATTTAATTCTATTTTCAATGAGATGGCGCGCGTTATCGGCGATCCGTGTCCGTCCGGATGTCCAGCGCTCGAGGCCTGATGGACCCGGCTCGGCAAAAGCGAAGGGGCGAACCGGCCGCCGCATCGCGCGGCAGCGGGTTCGCCCCTTGTCGTGCATGCGCGGCTATCGCCGCGCGGATCAATCCAGGCCTTGCGAGCTGAGATACTCCTCGTACGTCCCGCGGTAGTCGATGATCTGGTGGTCGAGCTTGATCTCGATGATGCGCGTCGCCAGCGAGCTCACGAACTCGCGGTCGTGGGAGACGAACACCAGCGTGCCGTTGAACTTGTCCAGGCCGGTGTTGAGCGACTCGATCGATTCCATGTCGAGGTGGTTGGTGGGCTCGTCCATCAGCAGCACGTTGGGCCGCGACAGCATCAGCTTGCCGAACAGCATGCGGCCCTGCTCGCAGCCGGAGATCACCTTCACCGACTTCTTCACCTCGTCGCCCGAGAACAGCAGGCGGCCGAGCGTGCCGCGCAGCAGGGTCTCGTTGTCCTCGCCGGTGGCGGCGGCGGTGATGCGCGAGTAGGGGGCGATCCAGTCGGTGAGGCTGACGTCCTCGGCGAAGTCGGCCGAGTGGTCCTGCGCGTAGTAGCCCGGCTTGGCCTTCTCCGCCCACTTGATGGCGCCCTTCTGCGGCGCAAGCTCCCCAACCAGCAGCTTGAGCAGGGTGGTCTTGCCGACCCCGTTCTCGCCGATGATCGCGACCTTCTCGCCGGCCTCGATGGCGATCGAGAAACGGTTGATCAGCGGCTTGTCCATGCCCGGATAGGCGAACGAGATGTTGTCCACCTCGCAGGCGAGGCGGTGCAGCTTGTCCTTGTCGTCGTAGTCGAAGCGGATCCACGGGTACTGGCGGGAAGACGGCTTGACGTCCTCGGGCTTGAGCTTGTCGATGAGCTTGAGGCGGCTGGTGGCCTGCTTGGCCTTGGACTTGTTGGCCGAGAAGCGGCGTACGAAGGCTTGCAGTTCCTGGATCTTGTCCTTGGCGCGCGCGTTGGCCGACGACTGGCGCTCGCGCGCCATGGTCGACGCTTCCATGTAGTCGTCGTAGTTGCCCGGGTAGATCGTGATCGTGCCGTAGTCCAGGTCGGCCATGTGGGTACAGACCTGGTTCAGGAAGTGGCGGTCGTGCGAGATGATGACCATCGTGCAGTCGCGGTTGTTGAGCACGTCCTCGAGCCAGCGGATGGTGTTGATGTCGAGGTTGTTGGTCGGCTCGTCGAGCAGCAGGATGTCGGGGTTGGCGAACAGCGCCTGGGTCAGCAGCACGCGCAGCTTCCAGCCGGGGGCGACCTCGCTCATCGGGCCGTTGTGCAGCTCGGTGGGGATGCCCACGCCGAGCAGCAGCTCGCCGGCGCGCGCCTCGGCGGTGTAGCCGTCGTACTCGCCGACCTTGCCCTCGAGTTCGGCGGCGTGCATGTAGTCGTCCTCGGTGGCGTCCGGGTTGGCGTAGATCGCGTCGCGTTCCTTGATCGCCGCCCACAGCTCCTCGTGGCCCATCATCACCACGTCGAGCACGCGCATGTCTTCGTAGGCGAACTGGTCCTGGCGCAGGTAGGCCATGCGCTCGTGCGGATCCTTGGAGACGTTGCCGGCGCTGGGGTCGAGGATGCCGCACAGGATCTTCATGAACGTCGACTTGCCGGCACCGTTGGCCCCGATGAGGCCGTAGCGGTTGCCGTCGCCGAACTTGACGGAGACGTTCTCGAACAGGGGCTTGGCCCCGAACTGCTGGGTGATGTTGGCTGCGACGAGCACGGAAGCGTCCTGATTTTCAGATAAAACAAAGCCTTGGATTATAGCGCAGCGACGCTGCGGCGTGCGCTGCGAGTCGGAGCCGATGCGCGGAGCTGTGCCCGCGTGTCGGAATCGTCCGACGCCGGTTTAGGACCGGGCCGATGGGGCGGAGCGGGGGTGGCGCCTAAAGTGAAGACGTGATCCGGGGCTGCACCGCCCGGCGCCCTCAAAGGAGAACATCATGCTGCACTACGCCGTCGTCTTCTTCGTCATCGCCCTCATCGCCGCCGTGTTCGGTTTCGGCGGCATCGCCGCGGGTGCCGCCGAGATCGCCAAGGTGCTCTTCGTCGTGTTCCTGGTGATGGCGGTCGCCAGCTTCGTCATCAACCTCGTCAAGGGACGGTGAGTCCATGGCCCGCGTCGTTGGTGGGGCCGGCCTCGCCGGCCCGCTTCGGCTATGCTCGCGCCCCTACACCGCATTCCGGACCTCCGCCCATGCTGCGCATCGCCATCGTCGACGACCACCAGATCGTGCGTGCCGGCTTTCGCGAGCTGCTGGCCGACGAGCTCGGCCTCGAGATCGTGTTCGAGGCCGCCTCGGGTGAGGCGGCGCTCGAGTCCCTTCGCGAACAGCCGGTCGACGTGCTGCTGCTCGATCTGTCGCTGCCCGGGCAGAGCGGCGTCGACGTGCTGCGCGCGGTGCGCCAGCGTTACGAGGGCATGCGCGTGCTGATGCTGTCGGGTTTCCCGGAAGAACGCTACGCGCTGGCGATGATCCGCAACGGCGCCGACGGCTACCTGTGCAAGGACTGCTCGCGCGAGGCGCTGCTGCAGGCCATCCGCACCGTGGCGCAGGGCCGGCGCTACGTGTCGGCGCGCACCGCCGAACTGCTCGCCGACGAGCTCGGCGGCGGGGGCGGCGGCGCGCCGCACGAGAAGCTGTCCGACCGCGAGCTGCAGGTCTTCCTGCGCCTGGCGCGCGGCGAGTCGGTGTCGGACATTGCCGCCGTGCTCAACCTGAGCGTGAAGACCATCAGCACCTACCGCACCCGCCTGCTCGAGAAGCTCGGCGTGGCCAGCAATGCCGAGCTGGCGACCTACGCGCTGCGCCACGGGTTGATCCTGGACTGAGGAGCTCGTGTCGATGAGCGCGCCACTCAATTCCGAATCTGCCACCGTCCCCGCGCTGCGCGTCGTGCTCGTGGAAGACTCCGCGATGCTGCGCGGGATGTTGTGCGAGATGCTCGCCGAGCTCGACGGCGTCGGCGTCGTGGCCGAGGCCGAGGACGAGCAAGGGGCGCTTGCCGCGCTCGAGGCGCAGCGCCCGGATCTCGCCATCATCGACCTCGAGCTGCGCATGGGCAGCGGCCTTGGCGTGCTGAGGCAACTGCAGGCCGAGCCGGAGCGCTTCGGCCGTCCGCGCGCGGTGGTGTTCTCCAACTACGGCCACGCGCCGGTGCGCGCGCGCTGCGAGCAGCTCGGCGTCGAGCGCTTCTTCGACAAATCCTTCCAGCTCGACGAGCTGATCGACTTCGTCCAGGGGGCCATTCCAGGCATTCCCGGCATTCCGGGCTGAGCCGCTTCAGTGCATGCGTGCGAACGGCACGCGTGCGGTGATGCGCGTGCCCTTGCCCGGCGCGCTGTCGATCTCCAGCCGACCGGCGAGCATCTGCACCCGGTGCGCCATGCCGGCCAGCCCGTGGCGGTTGTGGCCGCGCGCCGCCGGGTCGAAGCCCACGCCGTCGTCTTCCACCGCCAGCACCAGCTCGTCGCCTTCGACCCCCAGGCGCAGGCGCACCGAGCTCGCCTGTGCATAGCGGCGCACGTTGGTCAGGGCCTCCTGCGCGATGCGGTAGAGCGCAAGTGCCGTCTGCGCGGGCACATCGGGCAGGGCATCGGGCAGCTCGATCGCGAGCCGGCCGCCCTGTTCGCCGATGTCGCCGCTGTCGGGCAGGGCGCGCAGCGCTTCGAGCAGGCCGAGCTCGGACAGCAGCGGCGGACGCAGGCCGGCCACCACCTTGCGCTTGAGCGCGATGCCCTGGTTCAAGGTGTCGAGCAGGCGGTCGAAGCGGCTGCGCATCGGCGCCACGGTGTCGGCCGGAAGCTTGCGCGCGATCCAGGCGGCGTCGAGCTTGGCGGCGGTGAGCAAGGCGCCGAGTTCGTCGTGCAGCTCGCGCGCGAGGCGCGCCTGCTCGGCCTCGCGCGCATTGGTCAGGTAGGTCGCCAGGCTGCTCAGTTCCTCGGTGCGGTGGGCGACTTCGGTGTGCAGGCGCTCGTTCTCGGAGCGCAGCAACTGCGCCATGCGTTCGCGCAGGCGGTCCTGGCGGTAGAGCACCACGACCAGCACCAGCAGCAGCGCCAGCACGCTCGCGCCGAGCACCCGGTTCATCGTGCGCGCGTCGCCAAAGCGTGCGAAGGCGCCATCCTGGGTGGCGTCGATCTCGGCCTGGGTTGCGGTACGCAGGGCGAGGATGCGGGTGCGGATGTCGTCGGTGACCTGCTTGCCGGTGCCGCCGTCGGGCTGGTCGGCGCCGGGCGGAACCCCGCGTTCGATCGCCTGCGTGAGCAGGCTCCAGCGCATGTCGATCAGCAGCGCCAGGTGGTCGACGGTCTCGTGCTGGCGCTCGTCCGCCCAGGTGTCGGCGCGCAAGGCTGCGAGCGTGCTTTCCAGCGCGGCCTGGCCGTCCTGGTAAGGCCTCAGGTAGACCGGGTTCTGCGTCAGCAGGTAGCCGCGCACGCTCGACTCGGCGTCGAGCATCTGCAGCAGCAGGGTGTCGAGGTGATGCAGGCGCACCGAGCGCGCGCGCAGATCCTCCAGCGCGACGCGGCTCGACTCGGACTGCCACTGGCCGGCGAGCAGCCACGCCAGCCCGAGCACGAAGCTCAGCAGCAGCACGGCGATCAGGCGCCCCGCGCGCGGGTGCGGCAGGCGGGATGGGGCGGGGGGCAAGGGCAGAGGCTCCGGATCGGCATTCATGAACCTGTCCTATCCTGGCCCACGCCTGCGGGCTTGTCCGCAGCATGGGGCGGCAGCGCGCACGGCCCCGGGCGCGGGCTAGCGTGGAAACGGGGCTGCGGCGCGCGTCCTCAAGGACGGATCACGATGTCGTTCTTCACCGACTTCACGCCCGGGGTGGTGCGCGCGATCTCGACCGCGCGGTTGCGCTCGGCGGTGCTCTTGGCGAAGCCGGACAACTGCACCGTGCCCTTGAGCGTCTCCACGCTGATCGACATGGCGCTGACGGTCGGGTCTTCGGCGAACTTCGCCTTCACGCGCGTGGTCACGGTGGCGTCGTCGACGTATTCGCCGACCGTGGATTGGTCGCGGGTGACGGCGCAGCCGACGGCGGTGAAGGCGAGCAGGCCGGACAGGGCGAGGGTGGCGGCGGTGTGTTTCATGGCGGGTCTCCTGAGGGTTGTCGTGTCTTGGCGGGTCGGTCCCGCGAGTGGGTTGCAACTCCACTATAGGCGCGACTTCCTGCGGGCGTTGTCCGACGAGGCGGAAAACCGTGTAGGACGATTCCGTCACCTTCCCGTCGGGGGATGCCGATCATCGCGTGCCGGGGCGCTCGCCCGCGTCGCGCGGGAGCCTCCTGCGCGTGCGCAGGCCGCCGTCCTGCGCAGGGCGGACCGCCCTGGACGGTCCGCGTCCGCCCTCAGGGCCGCTGCGTCTGCGCGATCATCTTGTCGAGCGCCATCGTGTGGTCCGCCTCCTCGGTGGCGAACTCCATGGCCAGCGTCTTGATCTCCGGGTCGGTGCTGGTCTCGGAGACGGTGCGGTAGAAATTCATCGCGCGCGCCTCGTTCTCGCGCGCGTATTCCAGCGCCTGCCAGGCGTTCATGGTGTAGTCGAAGGCGTCCTCGTCGCCGACCTCGGTGGGCGCGACCCAGCGGTATTGCCAGGACTTGAGCCGCGGCAGCTCGTGGCCGGCGGCGCGCTCGACGATCGAGTCGCCGTGCATGTTGGAGTAGCGCACCATGTCGCGGAACAGCGAGGCGACCTCGAGGTTGTTGTGCGCCTCCATCATGTCGGCCAGTTCGAGGTAGCGTTCGGCGGCCTCGCGCTCCATGGCGATCGCGTGGGCGAGAAATTCGGGCATCGTGTAAGACATGGTCGTCCTCCTGGAATCGTGTCGTTTTGTTTGGCTTCACATATATCACGTGGTGAAACGGACGACAGGCTATACGCCGACGGTCTGCTTGTCTCGCCGCAGCGCACAAGGGGGGCCACGCACACACCGAAACCGGCTGTCGTCCATCTTCGTCAAGGCCGTCGCCCGGGCATCGGTCGTCGATGCACGCGCCGGAACGACCTCGCCCCCGCACTGGCCCGCACCCGCATGCCGTCTTGTGCCACTTGGCGCAGCTTCACCGTTGGAGAGCCTGTTGATGCCGTGCTTGATTCCCTTGTGAACTGGTCTATAAACTGGTCTATGGCAACCGGAGAACGTGATGAATCTTGAAATCGGCTCATACGAGGCCAAGACCAAACTGCCCGAACTGCTCCGCGGCGTGCAGGCGGGCAAGCGCTACACCATCACCCTGCGTGGCGAGCCCATCGCCGACCTGATACCGGCTGAAGGCGCCAAGCAAGCGGATGCCGCCGCGGCCGTCGATGCGATGCGCCAGTTCATGCGCGTGGCACCCGCCGTCGAGGGGATCGACATCAAGGCGCTGATCAACGAGGGGCGGGCATGAGCTTCGTGCTCGATAACTCGGTGGCGATGTGCTGGCTGCTGGCCGATGGCAAGCCGGCCGATGTGGCGTACGCCGAGGCCGTGCTCGATGCGCTGCGTGAGCAGCAGGCGCTGGTCCCATCGCTGTGGGCGCTCGAGGCCAGCAACATGATCGCCCGGGCCGAGGCCAAGGGGCTGCTCACCGAGGCACGCTCGCAGGCCTTCGTCGTCCTCCTGCAGCGACTGAACATCGCGACCGATCCGGCCACGGCCGCCCACGCCTTGGGTGACACCCTGCACCTGGCCCGGCGTCACAAGCTATCGGCGTACGACGCGGCCTATCTGGAGCTGGCCCTGCGAACCGGCCTGCCCCTCGCAACCCTGGACGCAGATCTCGAGAAGGCGGCGCAGGCCGCGGGCGTGGAGGCGTTCGCCCCGAACTGACCGGGCGCCGAGCCGTCGCCCTTGTAGCGGATGGGCTGATCGGCGATGGCCGTGAAATTGTCCAACTTCGCTTCGAGACGAAGTTCGTCGAAGCAGTTGCCCTTGATTTCCCAGGGGGGAGCCTGAAGCGGCGTCCCGAGTGAAGTGGGTGCGAATATCGCTGGTATCCCGGTGGAGAGACGGGCGTTTCCGAAAAGTTCGGGGGCTGACTGCTGGAGCGGCATGGGCAGCCACCCGGGATGTTGCTGCGTGCAGCCAGCCTGCGCGGACCGCAGCGTGGGTGCAGCTGTCGAGCAGCCCGGTGGGCCACGATCAACCACGGAGTCGATCGTATTCGCATGATGGTTGGAGCTCGTTTCCAATGATCAGTGGCCAATCGAGGCATCTGGCGGGTGACAGCAGCTCGGCCATTGCTGCCATTCGGCTCTTACGATCCAAACGGCGGGATTGTAAGGAAAAGCAGGCTTCGCAGCGGCTACGACACCCGGGGTGCTTCACTGAATGTTTTGCTTACGCCAGTTATCGACTGCAATCGACAAACGGTTGTCTTTGACTGGCTTCTGCCATTCATCCCAAAAATTGACCGTACCACTATTCGGTTTGTTTTTGGGCTCATCAATCCTGATCCGGCTTGGCAGGAGACTGGCGTCACCGACAACCAGAGCTTCGCCTGTATCGAGAGTGGGCAAGACGTCGCTAAATCCGCCAAGGCTATCGGGAAGCAGGCGCTTGATAACGCCTTGATCCTCGGCGTTGGTCAGCCGCATGGACACGAAGTTACTGCACTGGCTGAGCATCGTTTTATTCACTTCGGACGGACGTTGACTTATCACCACCAGGCTGACCCCGTATTTACGTCCCTCCTTCGCGATGCGCTCGAAAATATCGAGCGAGATGTCGTCGGCAGAGTCGGCCATGTTGCGCTGAGGCATGTAGAGATGTGCCTCATCACACAAAAGCGCAATCGGATGACGTAGCTCGGAGGGCGTCCACTGTTGAACGGAGAATGTAACCCGAGCAACGAGGGATACGATCAACGGCAGAACGTCGGAAGGCACTTCCGAGAAGTTAATGACTTTGATCCCGGCCTTGCCATTCTCATCGGCACTCCCGAGTACGGCAGTGGTGAATTTCTCGAGCCAGGTGAAATCCAGAACATCTCCACCGCCGTTGAACATAAAGCCAAGGCGTCTATCGGATATCTTGTTCTCAAGGCGGGAAATCATGCGGGCGAGTTTCCCGAAGAAATCACCTTGCTTTTCGGTACCTACCTTAGCGCCGGGAACCATTTCGACGTTGATGTCATTCAGCCGCCCCATAAGGACATCGAGATCGAACGGAACCGGGCTATCGACGGTGAAATGCTTCAACACATCTTGCTGGCCGTTTTCCTCCAGGTACCTTTGCTTCGCCTGGTTGATTTCGCGCGCCATAATCATGGCCTGGTTGGGGGCGTTCTGGTCGCTGCGGTCAACGAACATAGACACCAGCGCTTCATACGAAAGCAGCCAGTACGGCAGATAGAGGACACCATCGCCGATGGTTTTCTTGGCCTCAACGTCTGCTGGTCCTGCGACCTTGAAATGTTGAATGCCCTGTCCTACTAGTGGCGAGTATTCGCCATGGAGGTCGAAGACAATAGCGTTCGCCGTAGTTAGCCCCGACATCTGTTCGATGATCTTGGCAGTCGTCCAGGACTTACCCGACCCGGTGCTGCCGCCAATGAAGGCGTGGCGCTGGAAAAATTTATTGCCGTTGAGGTAAGCAACGGCGTGCTCGTCCAGCGTGTATTTGCCGAGAGTCAGGGCATTCCCACCGGCTGAGACGCTGGAAAGGGTACGCATGAAACCTGTGAGGTTTTCGCTTTCGAGCGAAAAGCAGTTCGCGTCAATTTCAGGAACGCTTTCGAGCGTACGACGGAACACGTTTTCTTTTTCACCGTCACGATCCAGCATCGTGCCAATCAGAGCGATACGGCACAGATTTAACTCTGACGCGTGGCCGTTGATACTGTCATTGATAATTTCTTCGATGCCGCGCTTACGAGTCACCTGCGTAATGAGACCGATGAGGTGCTGTCCGGGCCTGCTGCTTTGAAGCACGGCGAGATGGTTAACCTGCAACCTTTTGAGCTGGTCGACATTCTCCACCTCTACGATCACATTTGTGGTGTCGACGGAGGCAACCTTCCCAAGCGCTTCTTCGTCCCTAAAGTTAAAAATCGGCATCTCTTCGTCCTACATGATGAGTGAAAGGTAACCTTCAAGACTCCAGATATTCTTTTCCACCTTCAACGGAGCGCTATCTAGGGAGGAATAAACGATGGATTGATCGTCTGTTTCGCCCCGTTCTATTGCCAGGTAGTTCTGTGCTTTACCATCAAGAATAATCTTCTTCGCAGAGTCGGAAAGCGTATAGGTGATAATGGTTATAGGCGTTCTCTGCCGAAGGCACTTCACCATCAGTTTCGGCTGAATATGCTCATCATTAAAACCGTAGCCAATACAAAGGTAAGAACCGGCTTCATTGAGAGCCTGGTCAGCGTTATTAATAATGGAGCGGAACGGCTCAAGATGCGTTTTTTGGTATTTCTGCGTACCAGGAGTCACAATCTGCGGCTGGTAGCCATCCGGTATACCTTGGATATTTGAGAGTGCGACAGTATCTTCCAGAGGGGATTGGAACCAATCCAGAGATCCATGGACCTTCCAAATATTAGCCCTGCGCGCAGAGGTAATTTCTGTAGGGGCTGCGAGCTGGCGGCAGAAGCCGTGTGTGAACCCTGTGTAATGATGGATTCGCCCGTGATCGCAGGCATACTCCGCCAAGCGATCATAGTTTGTAGTGACGATATTTATGACTTTGAGGCTGCTTTTGAACATGTGTTCAAGAAGGCGGCTCAATGGAAAAATCGCATTATCCTGAAGACTCTTTTGAAATATTTCGCTATCTTCAGAGTCAATCAGGATCCAAGTGGCTTTAACAATTCTGGATGTCAGTTCTTCAGAAGCTGTTACTTGGTGTAGGGCGGTTTCTAGGTCAACATTATCCTTCAGCAGCTGGCAGAATTTCTGCCATGCCTCGATTTCAGCAGCATTCAAGCCTGAAATGTCGGTATTTGTGACCAGATGGTTCGCTAGCGCCCACATTCCAGACATGCCGTGTGCAGCCGAGGCGCCGCTGCCCAAAATGATGACTGGTGCCTTCCCGTAAAAGTCCTGCGCTTGTTTTTGGTAATTGAGGTCAGACAAAATCCTGAATCCGTGTTGTCTTCAGCGCGTACCCGCTCCGCGAGCCCCAGCGCATGATTTTTCTGCTGCCTGACTCCCAATCTCAGCTCACCGCAGCCCCGAGCACCGTCCTTTCACGGCCCGGAGGCCCGGCGAGCCGGGCTTACGGGGGGTGCGCTACGTCATTTTCCTGCTCCCACGCGGCCGTCGCCCTTTCGCCGCAGCGAAATGGCCTCGATTCGGAGAATTTGGCCGTCGGATTTGCATCACGGCGAAGCCACCGCGCACAGTCGCGCCTGCACCGTGGTGAACACCTTCACATGCGCGGCGACGCCGCGTCCGAAGTCCAGCACCAGGCGGCGGGCGTGTTCGACGAACTTCGCCGCACGGTACATCACCTCCTGCAGCACTGTCTTGATGCGTCGGCGCTTGGCCGGGTGACGGATCGGCGAGAGCTCGCCGGTCAGCCCGAGTTGGCCGATCAGGCGCAGGCAGTTGTAGGCGAACGCGGCCAGATGCATGACCGCGTCGTTGGTGTCGAACTTGCCCGAGGGCAGGCGCTCGAGGTCCAGGTCGGTCTTGATCTCGGAGTGGAACTGCTCGTGCGTGCCGTGGTGCTTGTAGAGCTCGATCACGTCAGCCATCGCCACTTCGAGGCTGGTCCACCAGCCTTCGATCTCGATCTCGGGGGTCAGCAGGTGCTGGCCCTTCTTGTCGATCGTGCGCTCGGTCACCCGCACCACCAGACGCAGCGTGCGCTTGGCCTTCTTCCAGGCACGGTCGATCTTCAGGTCCAGCAGCCCCACCCGCTTGCCCGCGCGCACTTCCTCGAAGACGCCGGCGGCCTCGGCCCGGTCCACCCAGGCGGTCTTGTCCTGACGGCGCGGATTCCACTTGGTGAGGTAGTCGAACGAACGCCCCAGCGCTGCCCAGCGATCGCGCTCGTCGGCCAGCGCGAACAGCAGCCGGGCGCTGTCGAAGCCGCTGTCGGCCCGCCACAGCAGCTTCGCATCGGCCGCACACACCCGGCGCAGGCGCGGGAACGCGCGCTCGAAGAAATACTCGGTCTCCAGCGCCGAGTGGTGCGACCCCGCGCGCAGCTCCAGGCCGAGGTTCCAGCCCTCGTTGCCCAGGTACAGCGCGATCGGCGTGTAGCCATCGACGCCCTGGTAAGTGCGGCTGACCGCCTCCTTCTTGGTGTCGGAGTTGTCCATCACGAAGGTGTCCAGATCGGCGCAGACGTAGCCCTTGTGCGCCGTGATCGGCGCCTCGGTGCGCTCGAGCAGGCGCAGGCTCAGCTCGTCGGTCAGCTCGCGCAGCTCGGCCGCGCGGGCATCGAGCCGTTGGCGCATCCACACGCTGCCGGGCACCTTGGCGAGCCCGAGCGCTTCCTTGAAGAAGCGGTCGCCGCGAAACGGCTCGATCGCCTCGAAGTCGCTTTTGCCCAGGCTCAGCAGCCCCACCACCGACTTGACCAGGTCCGAGCTCCGCATACCCTGCGACACCGGCAGCCTCGGGTCGATCACCGCCTCGACCTGTGCCGCCTGGCAGCACTGCCCGATCAACGCCAGGCCCGAGTAGGACGTCAGATTGAGCTTGGCGGATTGCTTGACTTCGAAGCGCGGCATGGTCGGTTGGGTGAAAGGCTCGGATGCGTAATTATACAATTACATCAATGCGTTAGGCTGGATTTCCGGCTAAGCGAACACGGATTCAGGAAAATATTATCCCCGTTGATTACGCCAGTCCGAATAAAAAGTCTAGAATTCTATCGGTCAGCAATGCCCCAAACCTTCAACTTATCGATGTCCATCGGGACCAGTGATGATCATCAATCCTAGACAACTCCGGTTCTTATTAGACCATCCTGCCCAATGCTAGCGCTCCACCTTTAGGGGGCTACAAGTAACGAGCGCTCCAGTTGGATCGGCTATATAAAGGATGCGCAATTATCTATTATGCGATTGTGATCAACTGATGGGCAATGTCTGGTTGCAGCTGAGAGCTGTCATCCTGTGCAATCGACCAAGAGTCTGCAACGGCCCACCAGCCGAAGTAGATCGTCTGACAGTTTTCGGGGTGGACCTGACGGTCTGCGTAAAGATCTCAAGGGGCGATTCATTCGATCCATGGCAGCCTACCCTGCTGCGGATCGCACACATTCGACGCTGATGGTTTGTTTGTCGCACATGCGTCAATCAGGACAACATCTCGGCGCCCAGACAATCCAAGTTCGGCGAGAATGGTTTGAACCTTACGGAACTCGCTTTCCGAAAAGTACAGAATCGCTTTGATGGACTTCGCCGTGTCGTTCGCCGCCTCATACACGCCAACCTGATGCTTCATGTTCTGTTTCAGCTTCGAATTCGATGCTAACTTGAATTCGATCAGAGTCTTGTCCCGGCTGCCCTTGGAAACCTTGAAATCGACAGGACCTCTGCCGTTATTCACCTCGCGATTCACGTCGTAAATGGAGGCGCACCACGTAAGCTTATACATGAGTTGCAGGTCCGCCTCTCGATGAATCGGCTTGCCATTGTGGTAGAACATGCGATAGCCATCTTGGTCCTCGATGACCGATTTCAGGTAGTGCAGGCGCCGCATGGATTCTTCGAAGCTGTCATCCGCCTCTTGATAAAATTCTGTACCAACCAGCTTCTGATCGACCAGCGCACGGATCTGATGAATGAACTGCTGCTCTGTGTCGCGAACCTTGGAGTTGCTGACCTTGTGGGCCTCGTCTCCCGTCTCCTCCTTGTGTCGGATGTAGTAGTCCAGCACTTGCGGGAACTGCTCGATGGTGATCGCAGCAGCCTCTCGAATTTCTTCTTCCTTGGCGTCCTCCGACAAGCGGCGCAGGAAATACTCATTAACCTGCGCCCTCAATTGGTCATCGGGGATCGAGTTGTAGACGCCCTGAAAGTTGTCGAGTAGGTCGCTGCGATTAATCCATGCCTCGTCTTTAGTCAGAATCACCTTCGGGGTCAGCAGGACATAGTCGTTGCCGAAAGCCGGCAGGTCATAACGCCCACCCTTCCACCGCCTTGTCTTGTAATCGAAGGCGACCTTCTCGACGGCGAAATTCCGTCGGAAGCTCGACGCAATATGTGTTTTCGCAAAAGTCTGTGTATAGTCAAGCAGCAGGGCCTCCGCACTCGCCTAGCATATCGCCCGGATCCCCAGCATGCGCTCCCGCACCCCGTCATCCCACGCCGCCCCCTTGCGCTTGAGCCGAAGGCTGCTCTTGCGCGTGTCGGTCTTGTCGGCACGGATGATGTTGAGCGCGATCTTGCGCAGCAGCGAAAGGTTCTGCGGCGCGTTGTCCTTGGCCACCGTGCTGGCGTCCTCGCTGAAGCTGACATCGAGGATCCAATGAAGCCGGTTCTCCACACCCCAATGCGCACGTATCGCTGCGGCCAGTTGCTCGGCGCTCAGTGCGCGCGAACTGATGTAGTAACGCCGCTCGAGATCGGATTGCTTGTCGCCGACCACCCGCATCGAGTCGATGCGCCCGATCGTCACGCACTTGGGCCAGTCGGCCAGATCGACGATGCCCTTGGCCGAGAGCACCGAGGCGATCTGCCCGACGGTGCGGCCGTGGCCGCGCTCGACCAGCGAACTGCGGTCGACCGACTCGACGCCGTGCTGATCGATGAAGGCGGTCTCGATCGCTTCGAGCAGCTTGGGCTGGTTGCCCTTGACCATCAGCAGGTAGTCGCCTTTCTTCGCAACGATCTGTTTGGCAATGCTTTTCTGGCAGCCCATGGCGTCGATCGTGACCAGCAGCCCCTTGATCGAGAGCGCCTCCAGCAACTCCGGAATCGCGGTGATCTCGTTGCTCTTGGCGGCGACCTTCTCCTGGCCGAGCACCAGTCCCAACTCGGTGGCGAAGGCGCTGACCATGTGGATCGCGCTCTCGCCGCCGCTGCCCGAGCCGCGCACGGTCTTGCCGTCAATTGCGATCGTGCCGGCGAGGCCCGCATCGTCGCTGAGCGCACCGACCACGCCGCCCACCCAGCGCCGGAACATGTTCTCGAACTGCTTCGGATCGAGCGCACGCAGGATCCGCAGGAACGTCTCTTCGGACGGGATGCCGTTCTTGAGCACGAGGAAGCGGCGCAGCCACGCCTCCTTGGTGCGCGCCCAGAAGGTGATGTCCTCGACCGTGTCGCAGTCCGAGAGCACAGCGGCGATCAGGATCACCAGGATCTCCCGGAAGTCGTGCAAGGTGCCGTTGCTCGGCTTGCGCGGATCATCGATTTCGTCCAGATAGCTCATCAGGGAACCCCTTTGCGTCGCACTCACGCTCTTCGCCCAAAAGGCGAGAGTAGACGTGATTTTCGAAGGGTCCACAAGATGGCTGCATAAGGTGTTGAATGTGAACGAAGATTTTCAGGTGGCTATGCGATCAGGAAAAATGCATTCCGAGTGCGGAGACCCTGAGTCAAGCAGGTATTGCTTGATCAGATTGGTTGTAAAGTCGCTTAAATGGTCGCGACCTACGCCGTCCGCTAGCAGACACAGCTTTTCGAGGTCCTGAATCCGTGTTCGCTTAGCCGGAAATCCAGCCTAACGCATTGATGTAATTGTATAATTACGCATCCGAGCCTTTCACCCAACCGACCATGCCGCGCTTCGAAGTCAAGCAATCCGCCAAGCTCAATCTGACGTCCTACTCGGGCCTGGCGTTGATCGGGCAGTGCTGCCAGGCGGCACAGGTCGAGGCGGTGATCGACCCGAGGCTGCCGGTGTCGCAGGGTATGCGGAGCTCGGACCTGGTCAAGTCGGTGGTGGGGCTGCTGAGCCTGGGCAAAAGCGACTTCGAGGCGATCGAGCCGTTTCGCGGCGACCGCTTCTTCAAGGAAGCGCTCGGGCTCGCCAAGGTGCCCGGCAGCGTGTGGATGCGCCAACGGCTCGATGCCCGCGCGGCCGAGCTGCGCGAGCTGACCGACGAGCTGAGCCTGCGCCTGCTCGAGCGCACCGAGGCGCCGATCACGGCGCACAAGGGCTACGTCTGCGCCGATCTGGACACCTTCGTGATGGACAACTCCGACACCAAGAAGGAGGCGGTCAGCCGCACTTACCAGGGCGTCGATGGCTACACGCCGATCGCGCTGTACCTGGGCAACGAGGGCTGGAACCTCGGCCTGGAGCTGCGCGCGGGGTCGCACCACTCGGCGCTGGAGACCGAGTATTTCTTCGAGCGCGCGTTCCCGCGCCTGCGCCGGGTGTGTGCGGCCGATGCGAAGCTGCTGTGGCGGGCCGACAGCGGCTTCGACAGCGCCCGGCTGCTGTTCGCGCTGGCCGACGAGCGCGATCGCTGGGCAGCGCTGGGGCGTTCGTTCGACTACCTCACCAAGTGGAATCCGCGCCGTCAGGACAAGACCGCCTGGGTGGACCGGGCCGAGGCCGCCGGCGTCTTCGAGGAAGTGCGCGCGGGCAAGCGGGTGGGGCTGCTGGACCTGAAGATCGACCGTGCCTGGAAGAAGGCCAAGCGCACGCTGCGTCTGGTGGTGCGGGTGACCGAGCGCACGATCGACAAGAAGGGCCAGCACCTGCTGACCCCCGAGATCGAGATCGAAGGCTGGTGGACCAGCCTCGAAGTGGCGATGGCTGACGTGATCGAGCTCTACAAGCACCACGGCACGCACGAGCAGTTCCACTCCGAGATCAAGACCGACCTGGACCTCGAGCGCCTGCCCTCGGGCAAGTTCGACACCAACGACGCGGTCATGCATCTGGCCGCGTTCGCCTACAACTGCCTGCGCCTGATCGGCCAACTCGGGCTGACCGGCGAGCTCTCGCCGATCCGTCACCCGGCCAAGCGCCGACGCATCAAGACAGTGCTGCAGGAGGTGATGTACCGTGCGGCGAAGTTCGTCGAACACGCCCGCCGCCTGGTGCTGGACTTCGGACGCGGCGTCGCCGCGCATGTGAAGGTGTTCACCACGGTGCAGGCGCGACTGTGCGCGGTGGCTTCGCCGTGATGCAAATCCGACGGCCAAATTCTCCGAATCGAGGCCATTTCGCTGCGGCGAAAGGGCGACGGCCGCGTGGGAGCAGGAAAATGACGTAGCGCACCCCCCGTAAGCCCGGCTCGCCGGGCCTCCGGGCCGTGAAAGGACGGTGCTCGGGGCTGCGGTGAGCTGAGATTGGGAGTCAGGCAGCAGAAAAATCATGCGCTGGGGCTCGCGGAGCGGGTACGCGCTGAAGACAACACGGATTCAGGGAGGTGGCTTCCACGACTAATCGTTTCGCTTCCGAAATCCTTGAATACCTGATGGAGATTGCGATGAAGCGCTCCGGCAAACTGTTTGCCGAGGCCGCTTCCATTGTTCCCCGTCTTGCTGAATCCGAGCCAGTTCTGGCTGACCTCCGGAAAGCGGAACCAGCTATCAAGCAGTCCCTTGCTGATGCTAGGGTCGCACGATATATCGCGCAGAAACTTCACGTAGCAGATAATTTCGTCGTGGAGGCGCTGGTGTTCAATCTCTTCGCTGTCAAAAAGCAAGAACGGATCGACGAACAGCGGGAGATCGTTGATCAAGGAGATATTGAGCGCGCCATAGTCTTCCAACACCTCGGGCACGACTTCAAAGAAGTCGGTGAAGTAGATCTTTGCCGCTGTCGTCATGTCATCGCCTCGGCATCTCCATCAAATCTCATTGTTGGCAATGGTCAGAAGTCGTCTGGGACCGCAGATGGGCGTAGGTAACAATCAGCATCTTCTGATCTTTCGCTCAGACGCAAGCGGTCGTTCAGACAATAATCCCATTGTAATGCACGACCGGTTCGGACGAAGAGCGGCTGTTGATGCTGGACTTCTTGGACGTCGGCTCAGGCCGAGCTGCTGCCACACGTTTGACTTGACGTAAACGTCCTCGAAGTCGATCAGGACGTGCTTGGTGTGCAAGGCTGGCCTCCGGAGTGGCGGTCAGACGGCTGATCCGCGCATCTGCAGCGTCGCGCGGCATTTCGGGAAACGGACACAGCCCCAGAATCGCCCGTGCGTGCCGTCGCGCGCAGCCATCTTCACCCCGCAGGACGGGCAGGTGGGCGTCGTCCAGTCGCCTTCCGTCGCGAAGTCGAGCAGTTGTCGACGCAGGGCTGCGGGCAAGCGCTCGAGCATGGCGAGGAACAGTTTGCCGTCGAGCAGGGTGATGCGGTTCTCCGCGGCGAAGCTGCGGGCCTCGTCGGTGAAGCCGTTCGGGGCCATGAAGAAGGCCTTGTCGACGCGCTCGTGCGCCATCACACCCCGCAGTTCCCGCACCGGCTTTACGCCGACGGCCTGGTTCCAGGCCTTGCACTGGACGACGGCCGTGCAACGCTGGGGATCGGCGGCGTCCTGGAACAGGCGGATGTCGACGCCGCCGTCGGCGCCGAGCCGGGTGGTTTCGGCGCGGATGCCTTTCACCCGATAGAACTCGCAGCACAGGTCTTCGAAGCGCTTCCACTCGATGCGGTCGATGAGCTCGCGCGACCACGCGGTGGGCCGGGCCTCGGGCGCTGCGGCGCTGGTCGGGGGGGCGAATGATTCCGCAAGCGGGGCCTTGTCGACTTCCGGCAACGAGGCTTCGGTCGCGCGCGCTGCCGCTTGTGCCGGGCGGTTCGTGGGCGAGCGCGGCGGCACTGGCGAGTCCTGCGGGCGCTGCCGCAGCAAGCGGATCAGCGAGATGCCGCCGAAGACGACGGCCATCAGCCAGGCCAGCGGTACGAAGATCAGCACCAGACTGTCGAGCACGCGGCTGCTGCCGAGCAGGGCGGGGATGATGACGGTGGCGGCAAGGACGCACACGGCCGCCATGGCGGCAGAGACCTTCCAGTCGGACGTGGCGGCGATCTCGATCAGGCCCGGATCGCGGCGGGACTTGCGGTAAGGGCGGGGCATGTTGCAATTATGGTTTGCGCGAATGCATTCGGCATGTACCAGGCAATGACACCCGCGAACTACTTCTCGGATCTGGGCCGATTTGATGAGTGTGGTGCGAGGCGCGACGACCGCAGCCGCCGCGCCACTCGCCTCAGCGCATCTCGAACGCCTCGCGCCGGAAGCTCAGCCGACGTCCCCACAGCCGCGCCAGCCCGGCCTTGAGCTGGTCGCCGAAGCCACGCGGGCCGCAGAACCAGACTTCCGCGCGCTGGCCGTCGGTGGCCGTGGTGGCGAGGCGCTCGGGCGTGAGGTCGTCGCCGGCGGCGCGGTCGTGGATGTGCAGGCTCACGCTCGGCAACTCGGCGCACAGGCTGCGCAGGCGTTCGACGAAGGGGTCGTGTGCCGCGCCGCGGGTGCTGTAGTGCAGCTCCACCGTCGGGGCCGCGGCGGGGTCGGCGCGCAGGGCGTCGAGCCAGGCCAGGAAGGGGGTGACGCCGATGCCGCCGGCGATCCAGATCTGGCGCGCCTTGTGGTCCTGGCGGCCGAGCACGAAGCGGCCGTAAGGGCCTTCGACGGTGACCGCCTGGCCGACCGCGACGCGGCTGGCGAGCTGGCGGGTGTAGTCGCCCAGGGCCTTGATCTGGAAGGTGAGGCTGCGGTCGCCGTGGTCGGCGCTGGCGATGGTGAAGGGGTGCGAGCCTTCGAAGCGCTCGAGGCCGACGAAGGCGAACTGCCCGGCCTGGTGACCGCGCCAGGCGCCGTCGAGCCGGCAGACGATCTCGGTGACGTCGGGGGCAGGCGAGGACACGGCGGTGACCACGCCCTGCACCTTGCGATCGTGGCCGATGCGGCCCGTCAGCGCGATGACCGAGGCGACCGTGCCCGCAGCGAGCAGCAGCGCGAGCAGCACGCCGACCGGCTGCGTCCAGTAGTCGGGCGGCGCCAGCACGGCGGCGTGGAAGGCGAGCAGCAGGTAGAACACCGGCATCGCGCGGTGGAGGTGGCGCCAGAACTTGTAGGGGAAGCGCTTCCACAGGCTGAGCACGACCATCGCCAGCACGAGGTAGATGGCGAACTCGCCGAGCTCCTCGCCGGCGTCGCGCAGCATCTCGTAGAGGCCGCCGAACTCGTCGTGCGCTGGCTTCCCGGCCTTGCCGTAGAGCGACTTGATGACGTCGTCGGACATCTCGATCAGCCAGTGCAGCGCGGCGAACACCGCGGCCAGGATGCCGGCCCACTTGTGCAGGCGGAAGATGCGATCCATGCCGCCGAGCGGGCGCTCGAGCACGGTGGGGCGGGTGGCGAGCACCATCGCCAGCGACATCAGGCCGATGGCGAGCAGGCCGCTGAGGTACAGGCCCTGTTCGCGGATCAGCCAGGGCAGGGAGGCGATGCCGCCGTCGAGGGCGGCGACGTTGAGGCCCCAGGCCGCGGCGACAAGGGCGACGAAGGCGGCGAGGGCGGGGAGGGTTGAAAGCGTGGGGATCATGGCGCGAGCTCCCGGCGGTAGGTCGGACAGCGTGGGGTCGGACAGCGTGGGGTTGGGCGCGGCGTGCGCGAGTGGCGGGCGCGCGGTGCACGCGCGTGGCTGCGACGCGGCGATCGCGCACCGAAAGGGGGCGCCGGTCGAGCCGGCCCCCCCTGGGGTGGCGCTTACTTGCTGCGCTTGACCTCGGTCTTGAGGACGTCGCCGGTGACCGGATCGACGTCCAGCTCCACGCGCTGGCCCTGCGGGTCGGTGGCCTTGACCTCGTACTTGTTCTTGTCGCGCTCGATCTCGCGGAAGTCGGTGTAGCCGGCGGCTTCGAGCTTGGTCTGCACGTCCTTCAGGCTCATCCAGCTGGACTGGGCGGCGGGCGTCGTAGCCGCGGCCGGGCTGGCAGCCGGGGTCACGCTCTGGGCGAACGCGGGGGCGATGGCGGCGCCGGCGCCGATGAGTCCGCCGGTGAGGGCCAGGGTGGCGATGAGAGTGGTGGCACGCATGATGGCATCTCCTGTGTCGGTTGGGCGGTCCTGTTGCGACCGTGATGCCATGCTGCGCCGCGCTGGCTGAATCGATGCTGAAGATGCCGTTCATCCGCCGTTCATGTCGAGCGGGCGCTGCAGGTGCGGATTGCCTTGCGCGGTTCGGCTTCAGCCGGGCTGGCGGCGGTAGCGCGCCAGGCGCACGTCCACCGTCATCGTCAGCGCGACGAGCGCCGCCGCGCGGGCGCGGCCTTCGGCGCTGGCGCGGTAGAGGTGGGGCGTCATCGCCAGCAGGTCGGCGATCTGGGCTGCGCCGTCGACGTGGATCTGGAAGCGCAGGGTGTCGCTGGCGAGGTGCTCGAAGCCCGGGGGCGCCGCGCGGCTGGCCGGGCGCTCGGGCTTGAGTGCGGGGTAGATGACTTCGCGCAGCTCGCGCAGGTGGTCCGGGCCGGCGTCGACCTGCAGCAGTTCGCCGCCGGGGCGCAGCACGCGCGCGAACTCGGGGTAGACCGGGAATCCGAACATGCACAGCACGCGGTCGAGCGTGGCCGGCAGCACCGGCAGGCCGGCGTTGCTGCCGACGATCCAGGCGGTGGACGGATCGGCGCCGGCCCGGCTGCGGGCGTCCTGCAGATCGCGCTTCGCCGCCGCCTGCACCGCCCACTTCGAGATGTCCAGACCGGCGAGCGCGAGCGTGCGTGCTTCCACCACCGCCGCGGCGGAGAGCTGGCGCAGGTAGTAGCCCTCGCCGCAGCCGGCGTCGAGGCAGGCGAGCGTCTGGCCGGGGGCCGCGCCCTCGAACACGGTGCGCGCCACCGCGGCGGCGATCGGCGCGTAATGCCCGGCCTCGAGGAAGCGCCGGCGCGCGGCGACCATCTCCTTGCTGTCGCCGGGGTCGCGCGAGCGCTTGTTCTGCACCGGCAGCAGGTTCACATAGCCCTGGGCGGCGAGGTCGAAGCAGTGCCCGTCCGCGCAGCGCAGGCTGCCGCCGTGGCGTTGCAGCGGCGCGCCGTCGAGCGGGCAGGCGAGGGCGGTGAAGGGAGTGGCGGGCATGGTCGGCGTCGGGCGATGGAGGCGGACGGGATGATAGGGGAGCCGACGTCGCGGCGGCGAGCGCTCCGGCTGCGCGCGTCCCGGGCTACCATCGGGCGGATGACCGAGGAGAGCTGCCGATGCATGCATCCGAAACCCTGCTGAACACGCTGCGCCGGCCCGGTGTGCTGCCCGGCTCGGAGGGCGGCGTCGAGCTGATCGAGACCCACATCTCCTGGGTGCTGCTCGCCGGCGAGCACGCCTGGAAGCTGAAGAAGCCGCTCGACCTCGGCTTCCTGGACTTTTCCACGCCGGCGCGCCGGCGCGAGGCCTGCGAGGCGGAGCTGCGGCTCAACCGCCGCACGGTGCCGGAGATCTACGAGGCGGTGGTGGCGGTGCGCGGCAGCCCCGAGGCGCCCCGCCTCGACGGTGGCGGCGAGCCCTTCGACTGGCTGCTGCGCATGCGCCGCTTCGACCAGGCCGGGCTGTTCTCGCGCCTGCTCGACGAGGGCAGGCTGGCGCCCGCGCTCTTCGATCGCCTCGCCCGCCATGTCGCCGCGTTCCACGCCGCCGCCGCGGTGGCGTTGCCGGGCGGGGCGTTCGGCGATGCGGCCGCGGTGCATGCGCCGGTGCGGCAGAACTTCGCGCAGATGCGCGAGCACCTCGATCCCGGCGTCCATGCCGACCTGCTCGCGATGCTGGCCCGGGTGGAGGCCTGGGCCGAGGCGCAGTACGCCGCGCTCGCGCCGGTGTTCGCCGTGCGCCTGGCTGAAGGTCGAGTGCGCGAATGCCATGGCGACCTCCACCTGGGCAACCTGGTCGTGCTCGACGGCGAGCCGCGCCTCTTCGACGCCATCGAGTTCAGCGCCGAGCTGCGCTGGACCGACGTCGTCGCCGACGTCGCCTTCCTGGTCATGGACCTGCAGGCGCGCGGGCGGGCCGCGCTGGGTTGGCGCTTCCTCAATGCCTGGCTGGAGCGCTGCGGCGACTACGCCGGCCTGCGCGTGCTCCCCTACTACCTCAGCTATCGCGCGATGGTGCGCGCCAAGATCGCCGCGATCCGCGCCAGCCAGCTCGACGGCGCCGAACGCAGCGAGAGCGTGGACGAATGCCGTCGCTACCTCGCGCTCGCCGAGGCGCAGAGGGCGCTGGGCGCGCCGGCCTTGCTGGTGGCCTGCGGCGTCGCGGGCGCGGGCAAGACCAGCCAGTCGCAGGCCCTGGTGGAGGCGGGCGGGGTGATCCGCGTGCGCGCCGACGTCGAGCGCAAGCGCCTCGCCGGCCTGGCGGCGGAGGCGACGAGCGGCTCCGGCCTCGGCGGCGGGCTATATACCCCGGAGGCCACCGCGCGCACCTATGCGCGCCTGGCCGTGCTGGCGCGCGTGGTGCTCGAGGCCGGGCGCCCGGTGCTGGTCGACGCCACCTTCCTGAAACGCGCCCAGCGCGCGGCGTTCGCCGGGCTCGCGCAGGAGCTCGGCGTGCCCTTCGCCATCCTCGCCTTCGATGCGCCGGAGGACGTCCTGCGTGCGCGCGTGCGCGCCCGCCTGGCCGCCGGCGGCGACGCCTCGGAGGCCGACGAGGCGGTGCTCGAGGCGCAACTGCGCAGCCGCGAGGGCTTCGCTGCCGAGGAACTCGCGCGCGTCCTGCCGATCGATACCCGGCCAGTGCCGGATTGGCGCAGCCTGCTGCCGGCGCTGTCGAGGCTGTGGCCGGGGGCTCCGCGCACGGACGGCCGGCTCACGTCCAATTGAACGCACCCTGCGGCGTGCCCGGTCTCCGTGCCACGGCGGCCGGGCAAGGCAACACAGAGAACCCCTGCACCCAATGGATACCCTTACCCACGCCCTCTCCGGTGCCCTCGTCGGCCGCGTGCTGGCCTCGCGTCGGCCTGCTGCCGGCACCCGGGCGGCGAACGCAGCGGCGGTGCCGGTCTGGCAGATGGTGGTCGCCGGCACCGCGGCGGCGATCTTCCCCGACCTCGACTTCGTGCTCGGCTGGATCTCCGAGCTCACCTACCTGCGCGGCCACCGCGGCGTCACCCACTCACTGATCCTGCTGCCGCTGTGGGGCGTGCTGATCGCCTGGCTGCTGGCGCGCTTCTGGCAGCGCGGCGGACGGGTGGCGGCGGGCTGGCGAAGCTTCTACCCGGTGGTGTGCGCGGCGATCTTCGTGCACATCCTCGGCGACCTCATCACCCAGTTCGGCACCATGATCCTGGCGCCCTTCTCCGACCACCGCTTCGGCTGGGGTACGAGCTTCATCATCGACCTGCCCTTCACCGGCATCCTCCTCGCCGGCCTGCTCGCGAGCGCGCTATGGCGCAGCAGCCGCGTGCCGGCGACGGCGGCGCTGGTCCTGCTCGCCGGCTGGGTGGGTGTGCAGGCGACGGGGCGCGCCGAGGCGATCGACGCCGCGCGCGCCTACGCCGCGGCCAAGGGCATCGCCGCGGTCGAGGTGGATGCCGCACCGCGCCCGGCCTCGCCCTTCAACTGGACCGCGATCGTGTTCGACGGCGAGCGCTACCACTACGCCCACCTCAACACCCGGCGCAGCGAACCGCTCCTCGCCACCGAGGACGACAACTTCATCCGCCGCTTCTCCGCGCCCTACCTGCCGGTGGCGATGGCGCAGTGGGAGGTGCGCGAGCGCTTCGGCACCGGCAGCACGCGCGCGCTCGCCGAGCAGGTGTGGAACGCGGAGGACTTCGCCTTCTACCGCTGGTTCGCGATGTTCCCGGTGCTCGACCATGCTGGCGAGGCGGGCGACGGCCAGGCATGCGCCAGCTTCAAGGACCTGCGCTTCCTCACCCCCGGGCGCGATGCGCAGCCCTTCATCTACGGCCTGTGCAACGCCGCTGGCGGCTGGCGCCTGTTCGAGCGCGAGGCGGGCGGGCTGCGCTGGATCGATCCGCGATGACGAAGCCGACCGACGACATGGGAGATTCACGACCTGCGCCGGCGCCGCATGCGGAAGCGGAGGGCGCCGGCGCACGCTCGCCCGCGAACGCCGAGTGCGAAACGGCCGAGCCCGTCCGCAAGCCACCGCGCTGGCGGCGTTGGGGCGTGGAGATCGGCATCTTCGTCGTCATCTTTTTCGCGGTGCAGGCCTGGATGGCGCGCGACGTCCCGGCCGGCCTCGCGCCGGATTTCGCCACCGTCGCCGCCGACGGCCGCGGGCTCAGCCTCGCCGAATGGCGCGCCGCGCATCCGGGCAAGGCGGTCGGGGTGTATTTCTGGGCCGACTGGTGCCCGATCTGCACCGCACAGCAGGGCACGATCGATGGCGTGCAGGCGGACCACCCGGTGCTCACCGTCGCCATGCAGTCGGGCGGCGCGGCGGAGGTGACAGGCGTGCTCGCCGAGCGCGGCCTGGCCTGGACCACCGCCATCGACGCCGACGGCCGCATTGCCGAGGCCTACGGCCTGCGCGGCGTGCCGGCCTTCGTCATCGTCGACCCGGCGGGCAAGATCCGCTCGGTGTCGCTCGGCTACGCCACCGGCTGGGGCCTGCGCGCGCGGCTGTGGTGGGCGGGTCTCCAGAGCTGAATGTTGTTGTCTTTGACAACATCCTTTGATGTTGTCAATATGTCCAACATGAAAGCGACTCCCTTGATCCGCCGTCGGGTCGTGCTCGCGCCGGATGCTTTTGCAGAGATCGCCGTGTGGCGGGTTCCGGAGCCGGTGCCGCCTTCCGGGCATCCGTTCAAGTACCGCCTGGCCTACGTGGTCGGTGGCGAGTGTGGTCTGCGCTACGACAACGAGCGTGGCAAGGGCGATCACCGGCATTACGGCGACACGGAAGCGGAATACGTCTTTTCCGATCCGGATCAACTCACCCGTGACTTCGGAGCGGACATTGCGAGGTGGAACCATGAACACGGTCGTTCTTGAAGTGCGCAGCCTGACGGACACGCTGGCGGACGCCGCGCGGGCAATGAAAACCGGGCGGGGTGACGCTCAGGTGCGGATCGCCTTCGCGACACCCGAACTGCTCTGGAAAGTCTTGAGCGCCAAGCGCTGGGAGTTGCTGAAGGCCTTGTGTGCGGCGGGTCCGGTGTCGATCCGCGAGGCCGCGCGCCGGGTCGGGCGCGACGTCAAGGCGGTGCATGGTGACGTCACCGCCCTGCTCGATGCCGGCGTGCTGTTGCGCACTGAAGATGGGCGGATCGAGTTTCCGTTCGATGCCGTGAAGGTCGAGTTTCTGCTGCAGGCGGCCTGAGGAGCAAACGGCATGGGCGCACCCGGACTGATCGCAGCCTTCACCGCCGGCGCCGCCACGCTCGCCGGCGGGCGGGCGCTGGTGCATTGGGGGATCCGCAAGGGCCTGGCGGCGCCGCGGGTGCCGCATCACACCGATCCGGGCGCGCTCGGGCTGGCGTTCGAGACGCTGCGCATCGGCACCGAGCATGGGAAGTCGCTGCATGCGTGGTTCATTCCGGCGCCGGGGAGCGCCTGTGATGGATCGGACCACGCTGCAAGCCCGGGCGCGGACCTTGCGGACGGCGAGCGCGATGACGCTCGTGCCGAGTTCGAATCCGCACCGGCCGTGGTGGTGATGCACGGCTGGGGCGGCAATGCGGCGCTGATGCTGCCGCTCGCCCGCCCGCTGCACGAGGCCGGCTACGCGATGCTGTTCGTCGACGCGCGCTGCCACGGCGCAAGCGACGACGACAGCTTCGCCTCGCTGCCGCGCTTCGCCGAGGACGCCGAGCACGCCTTCGCGTGGCTGGCGGCGCAGCCCGGGGTGGATCCGGCGCGCATCGCGCTGCTCGGCCATTCGGTCGGCGCCGGCGCCGTGCTGTTCGCGGCCTTGCGCACGCCGCAGGTGGCGGCGGTGGTGAGCGTGGCGGCGTTCTCGCATCCGGCGGCGATGATGCGGCGCTGGCTGGCGGGCAAGCGCATCCCCGAGAAGCCGTTGGGGCGCTACATCCTCGACTACGTGCAGAAGACGATCGGCCACCGCTTCGACGACATCGCGCCGGTGAACACCATCGCCCGCATTCGCCGCCCGGTGCTGCTGGTGCATGGCGCGGACGACGAGGTGGTGCCGATCGACGAGGCCATGCAGATCTACGCGATGCGTGGCGATACGCCGGTCGAGCTGATGACGTTGTCGGGCGACCACGAATCCTTCGTCGACCTCGAGCACCACGTCGGGCGGCTGGTGGAGTTCCTCGGGCGGGTGCTCGCGCAGGGCGGTGCGCGGGAATAGCGGCACGCGCGGGTTTCGAGCGCTGCGATCGCGACTTGCGTCGCTCCTACAGGGGAGCCCTGGGCGTGGCGGTTTTTGTAGGAGCGACGCAAGTCGCGATCGCAGCGGTCAATGAACCGCCGCGCGCATGGCGAGTGCCCGACGCCCCCTCCCGACGCCCATCCGACGCCGCTCCCCCGACGCCCCTGGCTGCGCCACGCAAGTCGCAATTGTGGCCTTGAAACGAAGCGCCGCCCCCGGCCGCGTCCCGCGCCCGAAGCCCACACTCGATCGGCCCGCCGTCTCCGCGCTGGCCGTGGGGGCCTCCGGTTTGTAGAATCGACCCTCCTTCCCATCCTCCGGAGGCCCGCGCCGTGTGCCGCGCAGCCGGAAAAACAAGCACAACACGGAGACGCCTCATGCAGAAACGCCGCTTCACCGCCCTCATCGCCGGCCTGTTCGCCTCGACCGCGCTCGGTTTCTCGATGCCGGCCACGGCCCAGCAGTACAAGGACGAGTACAAGCTCTCCACGGTGCTCGGCGAGGCCTTCCCGTGGGGCTGGGGCGCCAAGCGCTGGGCCGACCTGGTCGCAGAGAAGACCGAAGGTCGCATCAAGATCAAGGTGTATCCGGGCACTTCGCTGGTGTCGGGCGACCAGACCAAGGAATTCACCGCGCTGCGCCAGGGCATCATCGACATGGCGGTCGGTTCCACGATCAACTGGTCGCCGCAGGTCAAGGAGCTCAACCTGTTCGCGCTGCCCTTCCTGATGCCCGACCACAAGGCGATCGACGCGCTCACCCAGGGCCGCGTCGGCAAGAAGATGTTCGACATCCTCGCCGAGCGCGACGTGGTGCCGCTGGCCTGGGGCGAGAACGGTTTCCGCGAGGTCTCCAACTCGAAGAAGCCGATCCGCACGCCCGAGGACGTCAAGGGCATGAAGATGCGCGTGGTCGGTTCCCCGCTCTTCCTCGCCACCTTCAACGCGCTCGGCGCCAACCCGACGCAGATGAGCTGGGCCGACGCCCAGCCGGCGATGGCGACCGGCGCGGTCGACGGCCAGGAGAACCCGCTCGCGGTGTTCAACGCCGCCAAGCTGCACACCGTGGGGCAGAAGAACCTGACCCTGTGGGGCTACGTCGCCGACCCGCTGATCTTCGTGGTGAACAAGTCCGTGTGGAACTCGTGGTCCGAGGCCGACCGCAAGGCCGTGTCCGAGGCCGCGCAGCAGGCTGCGAAGGAAGAGATCGCGCGCGCGCGCGCCGGCATCTCGGCGGCCGACGACGCGCTGCTGAAGGAGATCGAGGCCAACGGCGTGGCCGTGGTGCGCCTGACCGATGCCGAGCGCGACGCCTTCCGCCAGGCCACCGCGGGCGTGTACAAGGAGTGGGCCGAGAAGATCGGCGCCGACCTCGTCAAGCAGGCCGAGGAAGACATCGCCAAGCGCTGATCCGCACCCGCAGTGCGCGGGCCGGACAGTACCGAAGTCGGGCTGTCCGGCCTTTTTCCATTGAAGGCACCCTGAACCCATGAATATCGAATCACCCCCGCACGACGCCGAATCCCCCGCCTCCTACACGATCGAGCAGATCCTCTCCGGCACCGTCATGGGGCTGATCGTGCTGATCACCTTCGGCAACGTGCTGGCGCGCTACTTCACCTCGCAGTCCTTCGCCGCGACCGAGGAGTTCTCGATCGCGCTGCTGATCGTGCTGTCCTTCCTGGGTTCCTCGGCCGCCTTCGCCTTCGATCGCCACATCCGCGTCGATTTCTTCGTCCGCAAGCTGCCACCGGGCTTGCGCGCGTTCGCCGACTGGCTGTCGTTCGCGGTCACCGCCAGCCTGTTCGCCTTCATCGCCTTCTACGCCGGCAAGCTCACCTGGGACCAGTACCGGTTTGAAGAAACCTCGCCCGCGCTGGGCGTGCCGCAGTGGTGGTACACGGTGTGGATGCCGGTGCTGGCGGCGGCGCTGGTGCTGCGCCTGGTGCTGACCCGGGTGCGGGGGCGGGCATGATCGGCAGCGTGCTCATCGGCCTTTTCCTGCTCGCCCTGCTCGCGGGCATGCCGCTTGCCACCGGCCTGGGCGTGGCCAGCATCGCCGTGCTCGCGATGGCCGGCTTCGACCAGCTCGCGGTGCCGACCAACATCTACGCCGGCATCGCCAAGTACCCGCTGCTGGCGATCCCGATGTTCATCCTCGCCGGCATGATCTTCGAGCGCTCCGGCGTGGCCATCCGCCTGGTGCGCTTCGTCACCGCGATCGTGGGCGAATGGACGGGCTCGCTGGCGGTGGTGGCGGTGCTGGTGTCGATGCTGCTCGGCGGCATCTCCGGTTCGGGCCCGGCCGATGCGGCCGCCGTGGCGGCGGTGATGCTGCCGTCGATGATCGCGCGCGGCTATCCGAAGGGCTTCTCGGCCGGCCTGATCGCCGCCTCGGGTTCGACCGCGATCGTGATCCCGCCCTCGGTGGCCTTCATCGTCTACAGCGTGATGGTGCCGGCGGCGACCGTGCCGGCGCTGTTCGCCGCCGGCCTGTTCCCTGGCATCGTCGCCGCACTGTGCCTGCTCGTGCCGGCGATCGTGATCAGCCGCAAGTACGGCTTCGGCCGCGACTACAAGGCCGCGCGCCCGCCGCTCGGCAAGAGCTTCATCGAGGCGATCTGGGGCCTGCTGGCGCCGGTGATCATCCTCGGCGGCCTGCGCACCGGCATCTTCACGCCCACTGAGGCGGCGGTGGTGGCGGTGGCCTACGGCATCTTCGTCGGCATGGTGGTGTATCGCAGCATCAGCTTCAGAGGCCTGTTCCGCGTGCTGGTCGAGGCCGGCGAGCTGTCGGCGGTGGTGCTGATGATCATCGGCATCGCCTCGGTATTCGCCTGGGCGGGCAACACGCTGGGCATCTTCGACGCCGCGGCGAAGGCGCTGGTCGGCCTGCACTCCAGTGAATGGCTGATGCTGCTGTCGATCAACCTGCTGCTGCTCGCGGCGGGGATGTTCCTCGACGCGATCTCGATCTTCCTGATCCTGCTGCCGCTGCTGGTGCCGATCGCGGTGGCGATGGGCTGGGACCTGGTGTGGTTCGGGGTGATGATGACGATCAACCTCGCCATCGGCCAGTTCACCCCGCCGATGGCGATCTCCCTGATGATCACCTCGCGCATCGCCGGGATCGGCATGGAGGAGACCTTCAAGTGGGTGATCTGGCTGGTGCTGGCGATGGGTGCCGGGCTGACGCTGATGATCGTGTTCCCGCAGCTCGCGCTGTGGCTGCCGGGGAAGCTCGGCTACCTGTAAGGCCCGGATTCAGTGGGGTTGGACTCGATCGGTCGCCGACCGGGACGATCATCGAGTCCGACCCCATTGATTCTCAGAGCTTGTAGGGATTGCCCTGCTCGATCTTGAAGCGGCCAGCGTAGTTGCCGCCGTCGAAATAGCGGATTTCGCCGTCCGCCTCGTACAGCCGCGCGCAGCGCCGCTCGCCGCCGCGCCAGGAGGTCCAATGGTTGCAGTGCTGGCCGTCGGCGGTGACGTCCCACTTGCCGGTGTCGCTGCTGTTGCCGCTCTTGCCGCGCGTGGTGCCGTCGGGGGCGTTGTAGATCATGAAGCCGCTGCCGGACGCGGTGGTGCCGGTTGCAGTGTTGCCGGACAGCAGGATGCGGACCTTCGCCGCGTCGAGCGGCTTGATGCCCTTGTCGGCAAGTTCTTTCTCGGTGGATGCGCAGGCACTCAGCAGCAGTGCCGCCGCCGCGCAGGCGAGCAGTCTGTTCATTTGGGTCTCCGTCGGGACGTTGTTGTGGTCCTTTGCCGTTGCGCGGCGCGAGAGCAGTGCGCCGCTATGACTGGTCTAGGACTTGGTCATGCGTTCGTCAAGCCGAGGGGATGCCTGGTGCCGGAAGCTCAGCCCGGCTGGTCGAGCAGATCGTTGATGGCGAGCTGGATGCGCTGCGCCACGTGCTTGCGGTCGAGCTCGGGGTTGCGGATCGTGCGCAGCAGCAGGCCTTCGAACAGGGCTGCGAGCACTTCGACCATGTCGGCAGTTGCTTCCGGCGTGTCGTCGTGGCCGGCGGCGCTGCGGATGGCGCGGATGGTGACCATCAGTTCGCGCCGACACGTGGCGTCGGCCTCGCGGACGATCTGCGCCACGTGTGAGTTGCGCGCGGCCTCGGCGACGATCTCCACCTTCAGCGCTGCGCTGTCGGGGTCGAGCTGATCCAGCACGCCTTCGGCGGCGCGTTCGATCAAGGCATGGCGTACGTTGCAGGCGGCGCGCAGCTCGGCGGTCAGGGTCAGCAGGGTTTCAAGATCCTGCGCCACGATCGCGGCGATGATCGCCTCCTTGTTCTCGAAGTAGTGGTACCTGAATCCGTGTTCGCTTAGCCGGAAATCCAGCCTAACGCATTGATGTAATTGTATAATTACGCATCCGAGCCTTTCACCCAACCGACCATGCCGCGCTTCGAAGTCAAGCAATCCGCCAAGCTCAATCTGACGTCCTACTCGGGCCTGGCGTTGATCGGGCAGTGCTGCCAGGCGGCACAGGTCGAGGCGGTGATCGACCCGAGGCTGCCGGTGTCGCAGGGTATGCGGAGCTCGGACCTGGTCAAGTCGGTGGTGGGGCTGCTGAGCCTGGGCAAAAGCGACTTCGAGGCGATCGAGCCGTTTCGCGGCGACCGCTTCTTCAAGGAAGCGCTCGGGCTCGCCAAGGTGCCCGGCAGCGTGTGGATGCGCCAACGGCTCGATGCCCGCGCGGCCGAGCTGCGCGAGCTGACCGACGAGCTGAGCCTGCGCCTGCTCGAGCGCACCGAGGCGCCGATCACGGCGCACAAGGGCTACGTCTGCGCCGATCTGGACACCTTCGTGATGGACAACTCCGACACCAAGAAGGAGGCGGTCAGCCGCACTTACCAGGGCGTCGATGGCTACACGCCGATCGCGCTGTACCTGGGCAACGAGGGCTGGAACCTCGGCCTGGAGCTGCGCGCGGGGTCGCACCACTCGGCGCTGGAGACCGAGTATTTCTTCGAGCGCGCGTTCCCGCGCCTGCGCCGGGTGTGTGCGGCCGATGCGAAGCTGCTGTGGCGGGCCGACAGCGGCTTCGACAGCGCCCGGCTGCTGTTCGCGCTGGCCGACGAGCGCGATCGCTGGGCAGCGCTGGGGCGTTCGTTCGACTACCTCACCAAGTGGAATCCGCGCCGTCAGGACAAGACCGCCTGGGTGGACCGGGCCGAGGCCGCCGGCGTCTTCGAGGAAGTGCGCGCGGGCAAGCGGGTGGGGCTGCTGGACCTGAAGATCGACCGTGCCTGGAAGAAGGCCAAGCGCACGCTGCGTCTGGTGGTGCGGGTGACCGAGCGCACGATCGACAAGAAGGGCCAGCACCTGCTGACCCCCGAGATCGAGATCGAAGGCTGGTGGACCAGCCTCGAAGTGGCGATGGCTGACGTGATCGAGCTCTACAAGCACCACGGCACGCACGAGCAGTTCCACTCCGAGATCAAGACCGACCTGGACCTCGAGCGCCTGCCCTCGGGCAAGTTCGACACCAACGACGCGGTCATGCATCTGGCCGCGTTCGCCTACAACTGCCTGCGCCTGATCGGCCAACTCGGGCTGACCGGCGAGCTCTCGCCGATCCGTCACCCGGCCAAGCGCCGACGCATCAAGACAGT
The DNA here is from genome assembly GCF_000021765.1 of Thauera aminoaromatica. Taxonomy (NCBI): domain Bacteria; kingdom Pseudomonadati; phylum Pseudomonadota; class Betaproteobacteria; order Rhodocyclales; family Zoogloeaceae; genus Thauera; species Thauera aminoaromatica. The sequence goes on from NC_011662.2 coordinate 565,188, forward strand.
GCTGCAGGAGGTGATGTACCGTGCGGCGAAGTTCGTCGAACACGCCCGCCGCCTGGTGCTGGACTTCGGACGCGGCGTCGCCGCGCATGTGAAGGTGTTCACCACGGTGCAGGCGCGACTGTGCGCGGTGGCTTCGCCGTGATGCAAATCCGACGGCCAAATTCTCCGAATCGAGGCCATTTCGCTGCGGCGAAAGGGCGACGGCCGCGTGGGAGCAGGAAAATGACGTAGCGCACCCCCCGTAAGCCCGGCTCGCCGGGCCTCCGGGCCGTGAAAGGACGGTGCTCGGGGCTGCGGTGAGCTGAGATTGGGAGTCAGGCAGCAGAAAAATCATGCGCTGGGGCTCGCGGAGCGGGTACGCGCTGAAGACAACACGGATTCAGGTGGTAGATATGGCCGGCGCTCATGCCCGCGATCTTCGAGATCCGTGCGATGCTGGCGCCATGAAAGCCGCGCTCGCGGAAGCACTGCGCGGCGGCGGCGAGGATCTGCTGGCGACGGGCGGTGGCGCGCGAGGCTTCGGTAGTGTAGGGCGTGGGGTCCGTGATCTGCATGCTGCTCCGGTCAGGCCTTCGCTCCCGCCGGCGATGAACCACCGGGGCGGGACGATGTCCTTAAAAATCTTGCGATGCAGCAAACCATAACATAGAATGAGCGTTCGATCTAGAATAACCATTCTAATGAGCGGGATGTCGGCCAGCGATCAACAGTCGCACGCCGGTGTCGTCGTTTCTCGCGTTCACGAGGCTCCAATGAAGACAAGCTCCCAACCCCTTTTCAGGTCCGCGGCTGCGGTGGCGCTGAGCGCCCTGGTCCTGGCCGCCTGCAGCGGAGGCAAGGAACAACAGGGTGGCGCGCCGGGCGCCGGGGCGCCGCTGCAGGCGCCGGCGGTGACCGTGATGACGGTCGCCAGCGGCAGCGTGCCGATGGTGACCGAGCTGCCCGGCCGCACCACGCCCTATCTGATCGCCGAGCTGCGCCCGCAAGTCACCGGCATCCTCACCCAGCGCGCCTTCGACGAGGGCAGCGAGGTCAAGGCCGGGCAGGTGCTCTACCGCATCGACGACGCCCCCTACCAGGCTGCCCACGACAGCGCCAAGGCGGCGCTCGCCCGTGCCGAGGCCAATGCCCAGGTCGCGCGCATCAAGGCCGAACGCCACGCCGGGCTGGTCAAGATCGACGCTGTCAGCAAGCAGGCCAACGACGACACCCAGGCCGCGCTGAAGCAGGCCCAGGCCGAGGTCGCCGCGGCGAAGGCGGCGCTCGACAAGGCGCGCATCGACCTCGACTACACCCGCCTCAAGTCGCCGATCTCCGGGCGCATCGGACGCTCGGCGGTGACGCCGGGCGCGCTGGTCACCGCCAACCAGACGCAGGCGCTCGCCACCGTGCAGCAGCTCGACCCGATCTACGTCGACCTCACCCAGTCCAGCGCCGACATGCTGCGCATGCGCGCGGAGATCGCCGCCGGCCGCATGCAGACGGGCGCCAAGGGCGAGGTGCCGGTGAAGCTGATCCTCGAGGATGGCAGCGAATACGCCGTCGAGGGCCGCCTGGCCTTGTCGGAGGTGACGGTGGACGAAGGCACCGGCAGCGTCACCCTGCGCGCGAAGTTCTCCAACGCGGACGGCGTGCTGCTGCCGGGCATGTACGTGCGCGCCCGCCTGCCGCAGGGTACGCGCAGCGACGCGATCCTGGTGCCGCACAAGGCGCTCAGCCGCGACCCGCTCGGCAACGCGCTGGTGATGGTGGTGAACGCCGAGAGCAAGGTCGAGGCGCGCCCGGTGAAGGTGGCGCAATCGCTCGGCTCGGACTGGGTGGTGACCGGCGGCCTCGCAGCCGGCGAGCGCATCATCGTCGAAGGCCTGCAGAAGGCCCGCCCGGGCGCGCCGGTGCAGGCGCAGGAGGCCGGCGCCCAGCCCGCCGCCGCACCCGCGGCCACGGCCAGCTGAGGTAGCCGACCATGGCCCGTTTCTTCATCGACCGACCCATCTTCGCGTGGGTCATCGCCATCGTCATCATGCTGGGGGGCGCGCTGTCCATCCGGCAGCTGCCGGTGTCCCAGTACCCGTCGATCGCACCGCCCGCGATCGTCATCAACGCCAAGTACCCCGGTGCCTCCGCCAAGGCGGTGGAAGACTCGGTGACGCAGATCATCGAGCAGAAGCTCACCGGCCTCGACGGCCTGCTGTACATGAAGTCGACCAGCGACGCCTACGGCAACGCCTCGACCACGCTGACCTTCTCCGCCGACACCGACCCCGACATCGCCCAGGTGCAGGTGCAGAACAAGATGCAGACCGCGCTGCCGCTGCTGCCGCAGGCCGTGCAGCAGCAGGGGGTGACGGTCGCCAAGTCGGCGATGAACTTCCTGATGGTGGTCGGCTTCGTGTCCGCGGACGGCAGCATGGACGGCACCGACCTGTCCGACTTCCTCGTGTCCTCGGTGCAGGATCCGCTGTCGCGCGTCGATGGTGTCGGCGAGGTGCAGGTCTTCGGTGCGCAATACGCCATGCGGGTGTGGATCGATCCGGCCAGGCTGACCAACTACCGCCTCACCCCGGGTGACGTGCGCACGGCGTTGATGGCGCAGAACACCCAGGTGTCCGCGGGCCAGCTCGGCGGCGCGCCGGCGGTGCCCGGTCAGGGCTTCACCGCCACCATCACCGCGCAGAGCCGGCTGCAGACCGTCGCCGAGTTCGAGGACATCCTGCTGCGCAGCAGCCAGCAGGGCGGCGAGGTGCGCCTGAAGGACGTCGCGCGCATCGAGATCGGCGCCGAGAACTACGGCACCGTCGCCCGCTTCAACGGCCAGCCCGCTGCGGGTGTCGGCATCCGTCTCGCCTCGGGCGCCAACGCGCTCGACACCGCGACCGCGGTGCGCGCCAGGCTCGACGAGATGAAGCGCTATTTCCCCGAAGGCGTGCAGTACGTCGTGCCCTACGACACCACGCCCTTCGTGAAGATCTCCATCGAATCGGTGGTGATGACGCTGATCGAGGCGGTGGCGCTGGTCTTCCTGGTGATGTACCTGTTCCTGCAGAACTTCCGCGCCACGCTGATCCCGACCATGGCGATCCCGGTGGTGCTGCTCGGCACCTTCGGCCTGATGGCGGCCTTCGGCTTCTCGATCAACACGCTGACCATGTTCGGCATGGTGCTGGCGATCGGCCTGCTGGTGGACGACGCCATCGTGGTGGTCGAGAACGTCGAGCGTGTGATGACCGAAGAAGGCCTGCCGCCCAAGGAGGCCACCAAGCGCTCGATGGACCAGATCACCAGCGCGCTGGTCGGCATCGGCCTGGTGCTGTCCGCGGTGTTCGTGCCGATGGCCTTCTTCGGCGGCTCGACCGGCGTGATCTACCGCCAGTTCTCGATCACCATCGTGTCGGCGATGGCGCTGTCGGTGCTGGTGGCGATCGTGTTCACCCCCGCCCTGTGCGCGAGCATCCTGAAGCCGGTGGAGAAGGGTCACGAGCATGGCGAAGGCGGCCTGTTCGGCAGGTTCTTCCACTGGTTCAACGTCAAGTTCGAGCGCAGCACCAAGGGCTACGAGTCGGCGGTCGGCGGCATCCTCGGGCGCAGCGTGCGCTTCCTCGCCATCTACCTCGCCATCGTCGCGGTGCTCGGCCTGCTCTTCGTGCGCATGCCGACCTCCTTCCTGCCCGAGGAAGACCAGGGCGTGATGTTCAACCAGATCATGCTGCCCGCCGGCGCCACCCAGGAGCGCACCCTCGCGGTGCTCGAGAAGGTCGAGCACCACTTCCTCGAGAACGAGAAGGACACCGTGCGCGCGATCTTCACCGTCGCCGGCTTCAGCTTCGGCGGCAGCGGCCAGCACATGGGCATCGGCTTCGTGAACCTGAAGCACTGGGACGAACGCAAGGCGCCGGGCAAGGACGTCAAGTCGGTGGCCGGGCGTGCCATGGGCGCGTTCGCGCAGATCCGCGAGGCCATGGTGTTCGCCTTCGTGCCGCCGGCGGTGATCGAGCTCGGCACCTCGGGCGGCTTCACCGTGCAGATGCAGGACCGCTCCGGCCTCGGCCATGACGCCCTGCTCGCCGCGCGCAACCAGTTCCTCGGCATGGCGGCGCAGGACAAGCGCCTGGTCGGTGTGCGGCCCAACGGCCAGGAGGACATGCCCGAACTCAAGCTCGACATCGACCACGCCAAGGCCGGCGCGCTCGGCCTCTCGGTCGCCGACATCAACGACACCTTGTCGACCGCCTGGGGCGGCAGCTACATCAACGACTTCCTCGACCGCGGCCGCATCAAGAAGGTGTACCTGCAGGGCGACGCGGGCTCGCGCATGACGCCCGAGGACCTCGACAAGTGGTACGTGCGCAACAAGGCGGGCGACATGGTGCCGTTCTCGGCCTTCGCCACCGCGCACTGGACCTACGGCTCGCCGCGCCTGGAGCGCTTCAACGGCCAGCCCTCCATGGAGCTGCTCGGACAGGCCGCGCCCGGCTTGTCCTCCGGCGAGGCGATGCAGGCGGTCGAGGAGATCATGGCCAAACTGCCGCCGGGTATCGGCTACGACTGGTCGGGCACCTCGTACGAGGAGCGCCGTTCCGGCTCGCAGGCGCCTGCGCTGTATGCGCTCTCGCTGCTGGTGGTGTTCCTGTGCCTGGCGGCGCTGTACGAGAGCTGGTCGGTGCCCTTCGCGGTGATGCTGGTGGTGCCGCTCGGCGTGCTCGGCGCGCTGCTCGCCGCCAGCGGGCGAGGGCTGTCGAACGACGTGTATTTCCAGGTCGGCCTGCTCGCCACCATCGGCCTGTCGTCGAAGAACGCGATCCTGATCGTGGAGTTCGCCAAGGCGCAGATGGAGGAGGGCAAGGATCTGATCTCCGCCACGCTGACCGCGGTGCGCATGCGGCTGCGCCCGATCATCATGACCTCGCTCGCCTTCGGCTTCGGCGTGCTGCCGCTGGCGATCGCCACCGGCGCCGGCGCCGGCAGCCAGAACGCGATCGGCACCGGCGTGCTCGGCGGCACCATCGGCGCGACGCTGCTCGGCCTCTTCTTCGTGCCGCTGTTCTACGTCGTGATCAAGCGCATTTTCCCGGACAAGCCCAAGGGTGAGGCCGTGGCGCCGATCGCCCAGGAGGGACGTTGAGATGAAGACCCACGCAAAAGCCCTGCTCGTGCCGGATTCGGTGCCGGTGTCGAGCGCCCGTCGCGGGCGTGCAGCCACGCCGCTGCGCAGCCTGGTGGTGGCGCTCGCCGCCGCCACGCTAGGCGCCTGCTCGATGATCCCGGTGTTCGAGCGCCCCGCGGCGCCGGTGCCGGCGACCTTCCCGCAGGCGACGCCGACCGCGGCCCCGGTGGTGGCGCCCCTGGCCGACACCATCGCCTGGCGCGACTACTTCGCCGATCAGCGCCTGCGCGAGGTGATCGCGCTCGCACTCGAGAACAACCGCGACCTGCGCGTCGCCGCGCTCAACATCGAGCGCGCGCGCGCGCAGTACGGCATCCAGCAGGCGGACCTGTTCCCGTCGATCGCGGTCAGCGGCGGGCAGAGTGCGCAGCGCGTGCCGGGCGACCTGAGCATGACGGGTGACTCCAACGTCAGCCGCCAGTACTCGGCCAACCTCGGCTTCGCCAGCTACGAGCTCGATTTCTTCGGCCGCGTCCGCAGCCTCGAGGAGCAGGCGCTGCAGAACTACCTCGCGACCGAGGAGGCTCGCCGCAGCGCGCAGATCAGCCTGGTGGCCGAAGTCGCCAATGCCTGGCTTCGCCTGGCTGCAGACCGCGAACGCCTGGCGCTGGCGCACAACACCCGGCAGACCCGCCAGGCGTCGTTCGATCTCGTGCGGCGCAGCTTGGAGCTGGGGGCAGTGTCGGCGCTCGACGTGCATCAGGCCGAGACCCTGCTGCAGAGCGCGCGTGCCGATGCGGCACGTTTCGAGACCGTGGTTGCGCAGGACCGCAACGTGCTCGCGCAACTGGTCGGCGGCGGTGTCCCGGACACGCTGTTGCCGGACGGGCTCGAGCAGGCGGTTGCGACGGTGGCGGAGCTCCCCGCCGGGGTGCCCTCCGAGGTGCTCACGCGCCGTCCCGACATCGTGCAGGCCGAACGTGCCCTGCTCGCGGCCAATGCCAGCATCGGCGCTGCGCGTGCAGCCTTCTTCCCGCGCATCACGCTGACCGCCAGCGCCGGCACCGCGAGCAGCACGCTCGATGGCCTGTTCGACGGCGGCTCGGGGGCGTGGAGTTTCGTGCCGCAGTTGCGCCTGCCGATCTTCGAGGCCGGCCGCCTCCAGGCCAGCCTGGATCTCGCCGAGATCCAGCGCGACATCAACGTCGCCCAGTACGAGAAGGCGATCCAGTCGGCGTTCAGGGAAGTGGCCGACGCCCTCGCCGAGCGCGCGACCGTCGCCGAGCGCATCGACGCCCGGCGCAAGCAGGTGGCGGCGACGCAGAACAGCTTCAAGCTGTCCGACGCCCGCTACCGCGGTGGCGTCGACAGCTACCTGAGCCTGCTCGACGCCCAGCGCAGCCTCTACGCAGCCGAACTGGAGCTGATCGGCGTGCGCCTCATCGAGGCGACCAACCGCGTCGAACTCTACAAGGCGCTCGGCGGCGGCTGGCAGTGACCGCCCCTTCCCACCCACCGCGATCCGGCCGCCCGTAGGCGCGACGAGAGTCTCGACGCAGCGCCCATGTACTCGGCGGCATCGGTTGCCATCTGCAGCGCCGTATCGCGACTCGCGTCGCTCCTACACACGCCACTGCAAGCGCGGTGTTCCTTCGTAGGAGCGATGCGAGTCGCGATACGCCGCCTTGTGCTCGCGGCAGGCTTCTGATCGTCGGGTGCGCCGGCTACACTGCGGCGCCATGAACATTCCCGCGCAATCCGCCGACGTCGACCGCCGCATTCCGGTGACCCTCCTCACCGGCTTCCTCGGTGCCGGCAAGACCACCCTGCTCAACCACCTGCTGCGCCAGCCGCAGATGGAGGGCAGCGCGGTGCTGATCAACGAGTTCGGCGCCGTCGGGGTCGACCACCATCTGGTGGAGAAGGTGGACGAGAGCCTGGTCGTGCTCGACTCGGGCTGCATCTGCTGCAGCGTGCAGGGCGACCTGGTGCGCGCGCTCAAGAGCCTCTTCATGCGTGCGCTGCGGCGCGAGCTGAAGGGCCTGCGCCGGGTGCTGATCGAGACCACCGGGCTCGCCGACCCCGCGCCGGTGATCCACACCCTGATGGCCGAGCCCTTCCTGTCCGAGCGCTACCGGCTCGACGGCGTGGTGACCGCGGTCGACCTCACCCATGCGCGCGAACAGCTCGCCCACCACAACGAGGCGGTGCGCCAGGTCGCGATGGCCGACCGGGTGCTGCTGACCAAGGGCGATCTGGCCGCCGACGCGATGCGCGCCGAGGTGGGTGCGCTGGTGGCCGCGCTCAACCCCGGCGCGCGCCAGATCGAGGTGGCGGGCGGGGAGGTGGGGCCGGAGGCAGTGTTCGGCTGCGGTCTGTACGACCCCGCTGGCAAGACCCCCGACGTGGCCGCCTGGCTGGGCGAGGAGGCGGTGCGCGCCGCGCATCGTGCACCCGTTGCGCCGCTGTGGCGCAGGCCGGGCCGGAGCGGGGCCGGCGTTCACTCTCTCACGGCCGCGGAGCAGGAGAACTCGCGCCACACCCCCGGCGTGAGCGCCTTCGTGCTCGTCTTCGACGAGCCGCTCGACTGGTTCGGCTTCTCCGACGGGCTCGCCTTGCTGCTGCAGGTCTACGGCGGACGCATCCTGCGCATCAAGGGCCTGCTCAACGTCGCCGGCGACCCGCTGCCGCGGGTGCTGCAGTGCGTGCAGCACAGCGTCTATCCGGCGAGCAGCCTGCCGGCCTGGCCGGATTCGGCGCCCTACGACGACCGCCGCAGCCGGCTGGTGTTCATCGTGCGCGAGCTCGCCGAGGACGAGGTGATCTCCATCCTGGGCAGCTTCACCGGGCAGCTGCCGCGCCGCACGGACTGAAGGGACGAATCCGCCGCCGCCCGCGTTCGAGCTCCGGCCCCGCCGCCTGCGTCGCGGTCCCGCGGCCGGCTCGGCTTACTCAGTCGCAGCGCGCCTTGCACTCGGCGCCGCTGCAGTCCGCGGCCTCCACCACGCACTCCGACTTGGTGCGATGCACGAGGCGGTGGTCGTTCTCGTAGTCGCAGATCACGCGGGTGAGCGTCTTGACGCGCTCGACGCTCAGCTTCTGTGCCTTCGAGGCCTTGATCGAGGCCGCGTCGACGTTGCAGGACAGGTAGCCGTCGAACTTGCCGCCCTCGGCCTCCCACAGTGCGACGTTCTTCACTTCCTTGTAGTTCTCGAAGCTCGCGCAGGTGAGCACGTCGCGGCCGTACAGGCGGGCGTTGTCGCTGCAGTAGCCGGTGTAGGTGTACTTGAGTTCGTCCTCGGTCGGGCAGGGCTGGACCTGGGTCGCCGTGGACAGCGTGGGGCAGGCGAGCGCTTCGGCGTGTGCGGCGGTGGCGCCGAGGCTGCCGGCGAGGACGAGGGCGAGGAGGGCGAGTCGGACCGTGGAAGTGTGCTGCATCGTCGTGTTTCCGGAAGGGTGAGTCGGGTTGCCTGTGGAGGAGTCTGAGGCCTGGCCTGCCGTTCTTACCAGAACTTCCACCACCACTTGCGCTTCTTCATCGCCTGCTCGACGTGATCGGACCACTTGCTGGCTCCGCCGGCCTCGACGAAATACGCGCCGAAGCGCTTGTCCGCCTCGTTGATGTGGCGCGTGAGCCATACCTTGAGGAAGTGCAGGAGTTCGAAGGTGATGGTCGCCTGGCCGGAGTCGAGCTTGTCCTGCAGGGCCTGCACCTGGGCGATCAGGTCCTCGTGGTTCTGCTTGTGGGTGGCGAATTCGGGGTAATTCGACACCCGCATCAGGCTCTCCTCGACCGCGAAGTGGGTGCGGGTGTAGTCGGCGAGCTTGTCGAGGATCTGGCGCGAGGTGGTCGAGCCGTGGTGTTCCTTGATCGCGACGTGGAGCTGGTTGAGCAGCTCGACGAGCTCCTTGTGCTGCTCGTCGATCTCCTGCAGGCCGATGCTGAACTCGTCGGTCCAATGGAACAGGTCGGTACTCATGGGCGCGTCCGGTGGTGGGCGGAAGCCACAAGGCTAACGATTTTGGCTGGGTGTTTATTGATTGAGATCAATTCGCGCCCGGCTCAACCCATTTGCCATGGCGGATCGGCGCCGGATCCGTGCACAGGCGGTCGAGTCCATGCGCTTCGCCGGCGAGGTTGTTATCCTTCCGCTTCCCGACTTCGCCGACCTTTCGTCCGGACCCCGCGTGCCCACGTCATTTCCGCCGAACTCCCTGTCCCTGCGCTGGCTGGCCGAGCTCGTCCGCCGCCATGAAGAACGCCATCCGCCGCTCGACGAGGCGCGCGCGCACGCCGAGGCGCGTGCGGTCGCGGGCGATCTCGAGGCCCGCGTGCTGCGCCGCGCGGCCGTGCTCGAAGCCGCCGGCGGCTGGCGCGAGGCGATCCAGCGCTGGCAGGGGCGGGCGCGCCTGCTGCTGGTGCTCGCCTGCGTGCTCGCCTTCGTGTTCGGCTTCGGCGCCGCCGCGGGTGCGCTCGGCGACGGCACGCGGCCGGTGAATGTGGTGTGGACCCTCGGCGGTCTGCTCGGCGTGCATCTGCTGAGCCTGCTCCTGTGGCTCGCCAGCCTGATGCTGCAGGGACGCGCACAAGGCGGTGCCTTGCAGCACGGCGGCCTGCTCGGTCGTGCCTGGCTGGCCGTGACCGGCTGGCTCGACCGCAGCCGCGAAGCCGCCGACCTGCCGCTCGCGCTCGGCGGCCTGCTCGGCAGTGGCCGTAGTGCCGCGTGGGGCGTGGGCGCGGCCAACCACGCGCTGTGGTTCGGTGCCCTGTCGGGTGCGACCCTGGGCGTGCTGGCGCTGCTCGCCACGCGGCGCTACGGCTTCGTGTGGGAGACCACCATCCTGCCCGCAGACACCTTCGTCGCGCTGAGCGCGGCGCTTGGCGCGCTGCCCGGCATGCTCGGCTTTCCGGTGCCCGACGCCGCCACGGTACTGGCGAGCGGCGACGCCCCGATGCTGGACGAGGCCGGCCGGCGCGCCTGGGCCGGCTGGCTGGTGGGGGCGATGACGATCTACGGCGTGCTGCCGCGGCTGGCGCTCGCGCTGCTCTGCTTCGGGCTGTGGCGGCGCGCGACGCGTGCGCTTGCGCTCGACCTCGGCCGCCCAGGCTACGCCCGCCTGCGCCCGCTGCTGATGCCCGACAGCGAACGCATCGGCGTGCGCGACCCCGAGCCGGCGGCGATGCCCCACCCGCAGCGCCACGCCGCGGTCGCCCATGGCGACGGCGGAGCGGTGGCCGTGGCGCTCGAACTCGGCGACGACCTGGCGTGGCCGCATGCGCTCGCTGGCGCACACGACGCTGCGGTCGCGCTCGCCTGGCAGGACGGCGGCCGACTCGACAGCCGCGAGCAGCGCCGCAGCGTGCGCGCGCGCTTCGCCGCCCACCCGCCGGTGCGCCTGGTGGTCGCCGTCGATGCCCGCCAGACCCCGGATCGCGGCAGCCTCGGCCTCATCGCCGAACTTGCCGATCACGCGCAGGCGACCCGCATCTGGCTGGCCGGCGTCGATGCCGCGGCGGAGCAGGCCGGGCGGCTGCGCCAGTGGCGCGAGGGCCTGGCCGGGATCGGCCTGGGCGAGGCGGCGGCGCTGGCGGACGCGGGCGCCGCGTGCGGCTGGCTGGAACGGGGAGACGAGGCCCGATGAACGACATCCTGCGCGTGGCCGTGGTCGGCCACACCAACACCGGCAAGACCTCGCTGTTGCGCACGCTCGCGCGCGACGTGGGCTTCGGCGAGGTCTCCGATTCCGCCGGCACCACCCGCCACGTCGAGGGCCTGCGCCTGATGGCCGACGGCGTGCCGGCGGCGGAGCTCTTCGACACCCCGGGCATGGAGGACGCGATCGCGCTGCTCGAGTTCATCGACGATCTGGTCGACCCCGGCGAGCGTGTCGACGGCCCCGAGCGCGTGGCGCGCTTCCTCGCCCGCGACGAGGCCGCCGGCCGCTTCGAGCAGGAGGCCAAGGTGCTGCGCCAGATGCTGGCGAGCGACGCTGCGCTCTATGTGGTGGATGCGCGCGATCCGGTGCTGCCCAAGCACCGTGACGAACTCGAGCTGCTCGCCGCGTGCGCGCGACCGCTGCTGCCGGTACTCAACTTCATCGCCGATCCGGTGGCGCGGGCGGACGACTGGCGCGGCGCGCTCGCCCGCCTCGGTCTGCACGCGGTGGTCAGCTTCGACACCGTGGCGCCGCCGCTCGACGGCGAGCGCGAACTCTTCGACACCCTGGCGACGCTGATCCACAGCCACCGCGGCCGCCTGCAGGCCCTGATCGAGGCGCGTGCGCGCGAGGCCGCGGCGCGTCGCGAAGCCGCCCGCCGCCTGGTCGCCGAGCTGCTGGTCGAGCTCGCCGCGCGCCGTGACCGCCTCGCCGATTCCGAGGACGACGAGGCTGCGCTGCAGCGCGCGGTCGAGCGCCTGCGCGCGGACGTGCGCAGTCGCGAGCAGGCCTGCGTGGACGCGCTGCTGCGCCTGTACCGCTTCCGCGCCGACGACGCGCGCATGGCCGAGTTGCCGCTCGCCGACGGGCGCTGGGACGACGACCTCTTCAACCCCGAGACCCTGCGCCAGATGGGCGTGCGCCTCGGCACCGGCGCCGCCGCGGGCGCGGCAGCCGGCGTCGGCATCGACCTGATGACCGGCGGCCTCACGCTGGGCGCCGCCGCCGCCCTCGGCGCCATCGCTGGCGGCCTGTGGCAGACCTTCGGTCACTACGGAGAGCGCCTCGCCGCCAAGCTGCGCGGCCACCGCGAGCTCACCGTGGACGACGCCATCCTGCGCATCGTCGCGCTGCGCCAGCGCAGCCTGCTGGTCGCGCTGGACGGGCGCGGCCACGCCGCGGTGAAGCCCATCGAGCTCGATGCCGGGCGCGCAGGCATGCCGATGATCGCCGACCCGGTGAGCGTGCGCTGGCGCAAGGATGCATTGCCCGAGGCGATCGGCCGCGCCCGCGCCCACCCCGAGTGGGCGGAGGCGGACGGCGGCCACAAGGACGAGGCGATCGCGGAGCTCGCGCGCTCGCTCGCCTGAGCGACGCCCGTCGAGGACGCGCGCGGCCTGCCGGCTGGAGCGCCCGGATTCCTGCGTCGCACGCCTCCGGGCGCGTGGCGCGGCGGCGAAGCCCCGCGACCGCGATGCGGTCGGGCGCGCTGCGTCAGCCCGTGCCGTCCTGGTAGCTCGACGGCGACACGCCGGCGCTGGCGAGGAATTCGCGCAGGTCCTTCACCGCCTGCTTGCCGAAGTCGCTGCCGTGGTGCGGGTGGTGCAGGTAGAACTCGCGCCGGTTCAGCACGACGCGGAAGCGCGCGCCGTGGCCGCTTTCGACCTCGGCGCCGAGGTGGCTCAGCAGCGACTCGACCTCGCGCCAGTGCAGGTTGCCGGCCGGCGGATCGCGGAAGATCGCTTCCAGGGTGTGGCGATGCTTGTTGCTCATGGCGGACTCCGGGCGAAGCGGGAATCCGCTCATGCTAGCGCAGCGAGCCTCCGGCGCGGCAACTGCGTCGCAGTCCTCCGAGCGCCAGCACCGCCAGGGCCAGCAGCGCGAGCGAGGACGGTTCCGGCACGGGAGTGAAATTGGTGGTGATCGGGGTCATGCGACCGGTAAACCGGCCATTCCCGGTGAAACCGATCTCGGTCACGAAAGCCTGCACATCGGTCGGATCCAGTCCTGCCGACGGCTCGATGCCGAGCACGCGGAACCGATCCACGCCGCCGCCCGTGAAGTCGAAGCGCTCTCCTGCGTCCAGAAAGGTTTCGAACACGAAGTCGGCGAGGTTCAGGTCGTAAAGCCAGAGTTCGAAGATTCCGTCACCGACGTTCGGCAGGGTGACGCTTGCGAACAGTGGATCCCCGCTGCCGATCTGATAGTCATAGCCGACCGCGACCACCGGATCGATCAGGATGGTCTCGCCGGCCCTCACCTCGATGTCGAAGTTGAAGTTTCCCGCACTGTCCACGCTCGGCAGGTAGATCGTCCTGTCGCCGGCGTCGTCCGTGAGCGGGGTGAACTCGAAGAAGGTGCGTGCGCGGCCCTTGATCAGGCCGGGTTCGGCGGATTCGAGGATCACCGCCACTTCGTACTTGCTCCCCTGCTCCAGGCCGCTCGGCAGCCCGGGAAGCCCGCCGTTGCTGAAGGCCTGATCCAGGGTGTAGCCGTTGCTGCCCAGCGGCAGGACGGCCTCGTGCACGAGCGTCGCCGCGGTGATGCGCCCGGGCTCCTCGGCGTCGATGCGCCGAAGCTGGATACGGATGTTGGTGATCGGCGCGGTGGTGTCCGGGACGGTCCACGACAGGGTGGGGGCGAGGCCGCCGCCGGTGATCGCGACATCTTGCAGGAAGGGCAGGTTGACGCTGCTGTCGTAGTCCGGGGCTGTGACCCACTTCGTGGTTTCGCCGCCGGGGGCGGACGGGTTCTCGATTCGCAACGCGAACGGGGTCGCGTCCCAGGCGGCGAGCTGCCCCTGTACGAAGGGATTGGCGAGATTGAAGGTCGTCGTGTAGTCGTTCTTGCCGCCGCCGCCGCCGGATTGGAGGCCGACGAACTGCAGGCGGGTATCGAGCCCAGGAGTGGAGGGGTGCGTGACGAAGATCGCGGTCTCGCCGCCGTTCGAGCTCTGATCGTAGAAGTCCGTATCCGGCGAGGGGGTCACCCTTGCGCTCACGCGCAGGCGGTCCGTACCCGCACCGGCAAAGAAGCGGCCAGCGCCGAGCCGGTCGTTGAATACCTGGACCATGTCGACACCGATGTCGAAGGGTTGCGAGGCGATGGCTGCTGCGTGGCTGCTGGAGACGGTCGCCGCGGCGGCGAGGGCGAGCAGAAATCGATAGGCTCTTGGGGCGGACATTCGTGATCTCCCGAGCTGGATGTCATCGAGGAATGCGAGGGATGTCGGTGCGTGGGCTGCAATCGAGCGCATATTCAATATAGAACGTGTTCATGAATGCTCAACGAGTTTCTGATGCACCTCGAATACCTTCGCCCGTCGACGGCGCGGCGCGGGCTTCGGTCCCCGCAGATGGACTTCGAGGCGACCGATCGCGGTCAAGGAACGTGACGGGATGTCGTTAGGTGTACCGGTCAGTCACCTTTGCGAGGCCTTAGCCATGAAAGTCACCGCGTCCAGTGTCGAGCTCCAGTCCTCGCACCGTTTCGCCCAGTCGCTGGAGACCCGTGAGCGCCTCGAAGTCTGGCGAGGCACGCGCGATTCCGGCTCCGCAGCGGAGAGCACGCAGCCCCCGGTGGTGGCGCTCTCCGCCGCGGGCCAGAACGCCCTGGCGGCCGAGAGCGTGACTGCGGCGGTGGACGCGGTCGCCGAGGAGGCGGTCGAAGACGATCCGCGCCTCGCCATGCTGATCCGCATGATCGAGTTCCTCACCGGCGAGCCGGTGCGGCGCTTCAGCATGCGCGACCTGCAGTCTGCCGACGCCGCCGAGCCTGGCTATGAGACCGGCGCAAACCCGGGTACGAGCGGCCAGGCTGGCGCACGGCGCGCCGGCTTCGGGCTCGAATACGACTTCAGTAGCCGCTTCAGCGAGACCGAGACGATTGCCTTCGGTGCCGCCGGCGTGGTGCGCACCGCGGACGGTGCTGAGATCCGTTTCGAGCTCGGCTTCGAGATGTCGCGCAGCTACACCGAGTCGGTGGCGGTCAGTGTGCGCGCCGGCGACCAGCGCCTGAAGGATCCACTGGTGCTCGACTTCGGCGGCCCCGCGGCGGCGCTCTCGGAGGTGCGCTTCGACTTCGATCTGGATAGCGACGGCACCAGGGAGAAGCTTCCGCTGGTGAGCGGCAGCGGCTTCCTCGCCTTCGACCGTAACGCCAATGGCCGCATCGACGATGGCCGCGAGCTCTTCGGACCCGCCAGCGGCGACGGCTTTTCCGAACTCGCCCGCCTCGACGACGATGCCAACGGCTGGATCGACGAGGCCGATGCCGCCTGGTCGCAGTTGCGCGTGTGGCGGCCGGATGCGGCGGGCAAGGGCAGCGTGCGGTCGCTGAGCGAGGCGGGCGTCGGCGCCCTCCACCTCGGCCGCGTGGCGACACCGTTCAGCCTGAAGGGCGCTGCGAACGACACCCAGGGTGTGATGCGCGCGAGCGGCGTCTACCTGCGCGAGGACGGTGGGGTCGGCACGCTGAGCCAGGTCGACCTGAAGGTCTGAGCACGCAGCGGCGCGGCATCCTGCGTCGCAGCCCGACGGCCGCTCGCGACTCGCGTCGTTCCTGCAGCGCGGCTCCAGGAACGTGGTGTTTTTCGCAGGAGCGACGCGAGTCGCGATGGCGGCGGTTGGGTAGCGCTACGTTTCCCGGAGACCCGCCGCGTTCGGGGGGCGGCGCCTCAGCCCGCTTCCGCGACCGGCGCGAGCGCGGCCGCCGCACGCTCCGACGCCACCAGGATCAACTTCATCGTCGCCCGCGTGGCGCCGACGAAAAGCTTGCGCATGGTGAGCTCGTCCATTCGCCCGCCCGTCGTCTCGAAGTCGATCTCGGTAAACAGGATGCAGGGCGCCGACTGGCCCTTGAAGCGATACACCGAATCGATCAGCAGTTCGCCCTGCGAGTGCTCCGGCTCGCCGAGCAGGTCGTAGCGGCCGGTGAAGGCGCGCAGGCGGTGGGGGCCGAGGTGGTCGAGCGGGGTGAAGCGCGAATGCTCGCGGCCGCGGAAGGTCAGCAGCACGATCGCGTCGCGGCGGAAGCCCAGGCCGAGGGCGCGCGTGATCGCGCGTTTGGTGGCATCCATCAGCCCGGCTTCGTCGCGCCAGGCGAAGATCTCCGGTTCGCTGTCGGTCACCGGGCTGCCGGCGCGCACCGGGGCGGGCAGTGGCAGGCGGGCGTTGAGGAGTGCGAGCACGTCGGCCGGGGTGCGGTAGTTGGTGTCGGCGCTCAGCCCCACCCAGCCGGGCAGCGCCACCGGCGGACGGTCGTAGAGGTTCTGCAGCGGGTCTTCCAGCCACCAGGCGCGCCCCGCCGGCTTCAGCAGCGCGAGCAGGGCATCGCGCCAGGGCTCGGTGAAGTCCTGGCCCTCGTCGATGATGAGCTCGTCGAACTGCCAGGCGGGATCGGGCTGCTCGCGCACCAGGGTGGCGAAGTCCGCCTCCATGCGGCGGAAGGCGCCGGGCGCGCCGAAGGCCGGCTTGCGGCCGGCGTCGCGCACGCGGCGGTCGCAGAGCTGGTGGTAGGTGGCGATCTCGCCGCCGGCAGGCGCGATACGCGCGAAGTGGTCGGCGAGCGGACGGTTGTAGCACACGTAGAGCGGGCGCCGGCCGGCGGCGAGCGCGTCGGTGTAGGCGGCGAGCGCGAGCTGGGTCTTGCCGCTGCCGGCGGTGGCGGTCACGCGCAGGCGGTGCGGCTCGACCACGATGCGGCGCGCCCACTCGGTGAGCCCGCCCGACAGCCGGGTGGTGAGGTCTTCGACCTGGCCGATGTGCGACTGCACGTCCGGCACCAGCTCGAGCAGGTCGGCGAAGAAGCGGTGGAGGGCCTGGCGGTGCGCGGCGTCGAGCGCCGGGTCGCCCTCCTGCGGCCGCGTCAGCGCGGCGACGATCGCGGGGAGCTGGTCGCGCCGGCCGGCGTCGACGATGCGCTCGGGGTCGAGTCCGGCGGTGCCGGGCTGGCGCACGCAGTGGTCGGGGCAGTGCAGCAGCACGTCGAGCACGGGCTCGGTGCCGTCGAGCAGCGGGCGCAGGCGGGCGCGCAGGGCGTCGGCGTTGCGCGCGAGCTCGACGCTGAGCTGCGCCGCGCGGCGCCTGCCGGGGCGCAGCAGGCCGGTAGGCGTCTCGTCGAGGAAGCCGGCCTGCTGTTCGACCAGCAGCACCCGCCCGCCCGGGCCGACCACGGCGAAATCGACCTCGCCGAACACCGCCGTGCGACCCTCGGCGCGCGTCCAGTGCAGGCTGTGGTAGATCGTGGTGTCCTCGGGCAACGCGGCGGCGAGGCGGGCGAGGGTGGCGAGCTCGCGCCCGCGCGCGCCCTCCGCGGGGAGCAGGCGCCAGCCTTCGGGGTGGGTGCGGGCCATGGTGGGCCTCAGTCGATGGGCTCGAACAGGCGGGCGACGATGCGCTGGCAAGACGGGAGCTCGAAGGCCTCGGGGTTCATGTCGAGAATGTAATGGCGTTCATCCGCTTTCACGGTTGCGGGGCGAAGTGGCCGGATCGCTTCACCCATCGGAGACCGGCGGGGTTGCGGTGGTTTGCGCACGCCGCTCACCCCGTCCAGCGTGAGCCCGTGCTTCAGTTCCCCGCGAACACCTCGTCGATCGTCCGCGCCTCGAGCACGCGCTCGGCCCAGATCTCGAGCTGCTCGGGCGTGGACTGGGAGAGACGCCGGATGATGTCGGGGGAGAGCGGGCCGAAGCGCCGGTTCAGCAGGCGCAGGAGGACGCTTGCACTGCCTTGGGCACGACCCTTCTCGATCCCCTTTTCGATTCCCTGCTCGATCCCCTTCTCGATACCGATTTCGAGCCCTTGCTCCATGCCCTTCTGCAGCCCGCGCTCGATCGCGAGTCGTTCGACGCTGGTGACGTACTTCACTTTGCGTTCTCCTTCAATATTTTCAATATCTTGCCACAGTCTCTGCTCGAACTCCCTGGGTAGTCGCATCATCCAGTCGAGCACCGAAAAGAAGTCAAGGATGCGTTGTCGCGTCCAGTCGCGTTCATAGAGTAGTCGCACCAGGCGGCGCTTGGCGTCGAAGCGGGCGATCGGGCTGCGGCGGGTGCGACGGGTGTAGAGGTGCGCGGCGGTGACGAGTGCGAAGGGGTTCGGGTTGCACAGCAGCGCGGCTTCGTCCGCTGCGTGGTCGACCAGCTTGGCGACCGGAAATTGCAGATTGTGCCGGCAGCCGAGGCGCTCGTAGCCGAAGCGGTCGGGGCGCCAGGCCGGGTCGTCATCGGCGAGCACGGCCAGGCTGGCGACCGGACGGTCGTAGCTGTCGTAGATGCGGTAGTTATAGACGAACATCCGGCGTGCGAAGTCGGGGTCCATGCTTCCCTGGACCTCGATGTGCACACACAGCCAGTCCTCCTCGCCGGCGTGCGTGGTGACGCTGGCGAGCTTGTCGACATGGCGCCGGCCGAGCGCGGCGTCGCGTACGATCTGCTGCAGCTCCTTGTCGAGGAAGCGGTGGCCGCGCGCCCAGTCGATCTGGCGGCCGGCATCGGGGAAGTAGAAGTCGATGAACTCCGGGAAGGCGTGCTCGACGGCCTCCTTCCACGGACTGTCGTAATCGTCCTGCGCGGCGCTGGCGGGCATTGCGAGCTCCTGGGTGAGGGAGCTGGAATGCTATTTGGAAATATGACAAAAGGGAATTGGGGGCATTGGGATGCGTCCCCGAATTTTCGGAGTATCCGCGATTTTCGGGGGCTGCACGCCATGGCAATGCCGGCTGGCCGCCGCCGTGCCGCCGCGCGAATCGGACTAGAATCCCCCCCATGCCGCTGACCCTCGCCGCTCCCGTCCACAGCGAACTGATCATCAAGAAGAGCCGCTTCATCGGCTGCGTGCAGCCGATGAGCGACCGCGCCGGCGCGCAGAAGGTCGTGGCCGCGTTGTGGGCGCAGCATCCGGGGGCGCGCCATGTGTGCTGGGCGCTGCTTGCGGGCGGGCAGTCGGCGGCGGTGGACGACGGCGAGCCGAGCGGCACCGCCGGGCGGCCGATGCTCGACGTGCTGCGCCACCAGGACCTGGAGGGCGTGCTCGCCACCGTGGTGCGCTACTTCGGCGGCGTGAAGCTGGGCGCCGGGGGTCTGGTGCGCGCCTACATGGACGCGGTGGCGCAGGCCTTGCTCGAGGCCGAGAAGGTGCCGATCGTGCGCCTGGCGACGCTGCGCTGCGTGGTGCCGTATGCGATGGAGGGGCTGCTGCGGCGCGAGCTCGACGCCGCCGGGGCGAGCCTGCTCGCGGTGGCGCACGGGCAGGCGGTGGAGCTGTGCTTCAGCCTGCCCGAGGATGCCGCCGCAGCCCTGCGCGCGCGCCTTGCGGAGGCGGGGCAGGGCCGGATCGAGTGGATCGCGGAGGTCGAGTGAGCGTTGGGCGCCAAGGGGCGGCAGCGTCCGGGTTTGCGCGGGGGCGAGGATCGCGACTTGCGTCGTTCCTACAGGGCGCCTGGGGCGTAGGGTGTGGTCGTAGGAGCGACGCAAGTCGCGATCGAATCATCCGGAGTCCTCCCCCCGGCGTGTCCGGCGCATGCGCAGATCAAGCGCCGAAATCGCGACTTGCGTCGCTCCTGCCTGATCCGCCGGCGGGTCGGCCTCAGGAGAGCTGTGGCAGGGGGGCGATGGTCCAGCCGCGCGCTTCGAGTTCCGTGCGCAGATGTCGCGCGCTCTCCACTGCGCCCAGGGTGTCGCCGTGCACGCAGATGCTGTCCATCGAAGTCGGCAGCACCTTGCCGCTCTGGCTGACCACGCCGCCGGCCTCCAGCATGCGCAGCACGTGGGTGACGAGCTCGTCGTGGTCGTGGATGACCGCGCCGGGCTGGCCGCGCGGCACCAGCGTGCCCTTGTCGGTGTAGGCGCGGTCGGCGAAGACCTCGCCGGCGACCCTCAGCCCGGCGCGCGCGCCGGCCGCATGGAGTTCCGACAGCACCGGGGCGAGCAGGATCAGCCCGGGGTCGATGGCCTTGACCGCGCGCGCGACCGCGTCGGCGAGCGCCGCATCCTCGCAGGCCTGGTTGTTGAGTGCGCCGTGCGGCTTGACGTGGGTGATGCGGCCGCCTTCGGCCGCAGCCATGCCGGCGAGCGCGCCGACCTGGTAGATGATCATCGCCTCGAGCTCGGCCGGCGCCATCTTCATCGGCCGGCGACCGAAGCCCTGCAGGTCGGGGTAGGCCGGGTGGGCGCCGAGGCTCACCCCCGCCGCGAGCGCCGTGCGCACGGTGTGGCGCATCACCACCGGGTCGCCGGCGTGGAAGCCGCAGGCGATGTTGGCCGAGCGCACCACCTGCAGAAGGGCCTCGTCCTCGCCCATGGTCCAGGGGCCGAAGGATTCGCCGAGGTCGGCGTTGAGGTTGATCGTCTTGTTCATGGGCGGGGCTCCTTGGGGTGGGGAGATCGGGGCGTGCAGGCTGGGGGCCGGGATTGCGACTTGCGTCGCGCCAGGGCGGGCGGCGCTTGTGCGATCAATACAGCGGTCGGTATTCGGTGCCGAGGGCATGCACGACGCCGTCGACCAGGTTCCCGGTGTACAGCGCCATCAGGTCGATGCCATCGGGCGGCAGGGCGCGGATCGAGGCGATCAACGCCCGGGTCTCGGTCTCTGCGGCGCGCGCGATGCACGCGCCCTCGGCGGCGCTCACGGCGGCGAAGCGCAGGCTCTGGCCGGGGCGCAGCGCGGCGAGACGGCCGAGGTCGGCGCCGATCACGGTGGCGATCTTGGGATAGCCGCCGGCGGTCTGCGCGTCGGCGAGCAGCACGATGGGCTGGCCGGCACCGGGCACCTGGATGGAGCCGGGCACGGTGGCGTCGGAGACGATCTCGGCGGCGCCGGCGTGCTCCAGCTGCGCGCCCTCGAGGCGGATGCCCATGCGGTCGGCCTCGGTGGTGACGCGATACTCGCCGCCCACCAGGGCGTCGAGCGCGGTGGGGCTGAAGTGGTCGGCCTGCGGACCGGGCACCAGGCGGATCGGACCGGTGTCGGCCGCGGGCGACTGGGCGAGCACGCGGTCGCTGTCCCAGGGGTCGGCGTCGGCGGAGAGCGCCAGGCGCGTGCCGGCGCCGAGCGCACGGCCATCCACGCCGCCGATGCCGGCGCGCGCATAGGTCGAGGCGCTGCCCATCACCGCCGCCGGCTCGAGGCCGACGATCGCGACCATGGCGATGCGTCCGCCCTCCATCTTGCGGATGCGCAGCTGCTCGCCGTCGGCCAGCGTCACCGAGCGCCACGGCGCGAGCTGGCGCCGGCCCTCGGTGCCTTCGACCTCGACCACCGCGTCGCCGGCCACCGCGAGCTTCACCGCGCCGCCGCTCGCGGCGACGTGCAGGCCGCCGTCGAAGCATTCGATCACCGCGGCGTCCTCGGCGCGACCGGCGAGCGCATTGGCGATGCGCATCAGGCGGCGGTCGAGCACGCCCGCCCAAGGCACGCCGATGCGGCGGTGGCCGCGGCGGCCGCCGTCCTGGATGGAGGCGAAGGCGCCGGGGGAGAGGATTTCCACTTCGGTCCGGGTGCTCATGCTGCGTTCTCCGCGGGGGTCGGGGCGCTTTCCAGCCATTGCATGGGGTCGATTTCGGCGCTGGCGAGGCCGGCCTCGATGGCGCGGCATTCCTGGGCGCTCACCGGGACGAAGCGCACGCGGTCTCCGGCCGCGAGCAGCGAGGGCGAGGTGCGGCGGGCGTCGAACAACGGCACCGGGCAGCGCCCGAGCAGGTGCCATCCGCCGGGGCTCTCCCAGGGGTAGATCGCGGTCAGGCCAGTGGCGATCGCCACGCTTCCGGCGGGCACGCGCACGCGCGGCTGGGCACGGCGTGGCAGGCGCAGCGGCGCGGGCAGGTCGCCCATGAAGGGGAAGCCGGGCAGGAAGCCGATCATGTAGACCAGGTATTCCGCTCCGCTGTGCAGCGCGACGACCTCGTCCTCGCCGATGCCGATCGCGCCCGCCACCTCGGCGAGGTCGGGGGCGGCCTCGCCCTCGTAGCACACCGGCAGGCGCCAGTGGCGGCCGTCGGTGGTGCTGCCGTGCTCGGCGGCGGCGATCAGCGGCTGCAGCGTGGCGAGCACCGCATCGCGGTCGGTGACGAGCGGGTCGAAGAACACGGTCAGCGAGCGGAAGGTGGGCATGGTCTCGATCACGCCCGGCAGTTCGCCCGCCTGTTTCCGGCGCAGCACGGCGGCGTCGAGCGCATTGACCTCGGCCAGCAGGGCAGGGTCGATGATGCTGCCGAATTCGATGGTGAGCGCGGCGTCGCCGGCGTCGAGGATGCGAAAGCTCACGGGAGGGCTCCCTGGTGATGTGCAGCGGATTTACAGCGATGAAGTGGAGGCCGCGCGCGCGGCCTGGTCGTAGCGGCCGGACAGGGTGCGCAGCAGGCGGGCGAGTTCGCCGATCTGGGCGTTGTCCTCGGGGCTGCCGGTGAAGCCGGGCATCAGGCAGGCCTCGCGTACGTCGCGGTACGCCAGGCAGATCTCGCGGCCCCGCTCGGTGACGGAGAAGAACGCCTCCTTGCCCTTCTTGACGCTCTGCACCAGGCCGAGTCCGGCGAGCTTGCGCAGCGAGTAGGAGACGACGTGGGTGTCCTCGACGTTGAGCACGAAGCAGATGTCCGCAAGGCGCTTCTCGGAGTCGCGGTGCGACACGTGGTGCAGCACCAGCACGTCGATCGGCGTCATGTCCTTGACGCCGGCGGTGGTCATGCAGCGCATCATCCAGCGTGCGAAAGCATGCCAGGCGATGATGAGGCCGAACTCCATCTCGGAAAGTTCGGGCGATTTCGGCGAGATCAGGTGCTGGGAGGACACGATGCGGCTGGCTTCTTTCATGACTGCCTCCGGGGGTGGAAGACAAGGTTTCGCGGACGTTTTGCAAAAAAAACGTGTACGTTTTGTTGACAAGATACCCACAAAATCTCTATTGTGCAATAACGGTGACTTATCGAAGACCGGTCGCCGCCCGCCAATCCGCGTTCCGGGCTTCTCGCCCTCCTCTACCAGGAGTAATCGCCATGCGCTTCCCGCGTCCCCTCGTCAAGGTGATCGCCACTTCGCTCGTAGGCCTGGGTCTGGCCGCCGTCGCCCACGCCCAGACCGCGTGGGACATGCCCACGCCCTACCCGGCCAACAACTTCCACACCGAGAACATCCAGCAGTTCGCCAAGGAGGTCGACGAGGCCACCGGCGGCAAGCTCAAGATCACCGTGCACGCCAACGGCTCGCTGTTCAAGGCCAACGAGATCAAGCGCGCGGTGCAGTCCGGGCAGGCGCAGATCGGCGAGCTGATCATCTCCGGGCTGGCCAACGAGGACGCGCTCTACGCGCTCGACACCGTGCCCTTCCTGGCCACCGGCTATGCGGATTCGAAGAAGCTTTGGCAGGCCTCGAAGGCGGCGGTCGAAGCGCGCCTGGCGAAGAACGGCCTCAAGATCCTGTACTCGGTGGCCTGGCCGCCGCAGGGCCTGTACTCCATGACCGAGCTCAAGAGCATCGGCGACCTCAAGGGCATGAAGATCCGCTCCTACAGCCCGACCGTGGCGCGCATGATCGAGCTGATGGGGGGCAGCCGGTGACCGTGCAGGCCGCCGACCTCACCCAGGCGCTGTCGACCGGCGTGGTGTCGGCCAACCTGACCTCCTCGGCCACCGGTTACGACACCAAGAGCTGGGAAAACCTGAGCCACTACTACGACATCCAGGCCTGGCTGCCGAAGAACATCGTGTTCGTGTCGAAGAAGGCCTTCGACGCACTCGACCAGCCGTCGCGCGATGCCCTGCTGAAGGCCGCCGCCGCGGCCGAGGAGCGCGGCTGGAAGGTGTCGGAAGAGAAGACCGCCTGGTACATCGACCAGCTCAAGGCCAACAAGATGAAGGTCCAGCCCGCGCCGGAGGCGCTGCAGGCCGAGCTGCTCAAGGTCGGCGAGAAGATGACCGCCGAGTGGGTCGAGAAGGCCGGTCCGGACGGCCAGGCCATCCTCGACGCCTACCGCAAGCTGAAGTGACCGGCGGATGCCGCATCGGCCCCGCCGTGGCGGGGCCTTCTTGTTCAGGAGATCGCCCATGAGAGCGTTCCTCGATTCCTTGTACCGCCTGTCCGGGGCGCTCGCCGCGGTCGGCATGGTGGCCACGCTGGTGCTGGTCGCGACCGGCGTCTTCACGCGCCCGCTCGGCATCTACCTGCCCGGCACCGACGACTACGCCGGCTACGCGATGGCGGCCTGCGGCTTCCTCGCGCTGGCCTACACCTTCAAGCACGGCGAGCACATCCGCGTGAGCCTGGTGCTCGAGCGCGTCGGCCCGCGCCTGCGCGCGGCGCTGGAGTGGTTCTCGCTCGCCGCCGGCACCGCGGTGGCGGCGATGCTGGCCTTCTACGCCGTGCGCATGGTGCTGCAGTCGCACGAATTCGAGGAAATCTCGCAGGGCGTGGACGCCACGCCACTGTGGATTCCGCAACTGTCGATGGCCTTCGGCTCGGTCGTGCTGCTGATCGCGCTGATCGACGACCTGGTGATGACCACCCTGGGGCGCGCACCGGCGCGACTCGCCACCCACAGCGGCGAAGCCGCGCGCATGGAATAAAAGGAGCGCGCCATGGAAGTCATGATTGCGGCCGTACTGATCGGCCTGATGCTGGCGCTGCTCGCCGGCGGCGTATGGATTGGCCTCGCGCTGATGGCGATCGGCATCCTCGGCATGCTCGGCTTCACGCCGCGCGCGCCGGGCGACGGCATGGCGGTGGCGATCTGGAGCCACGGTTCGAGCTGGACCCTGACCGCGCTGCCGCTGTTCCTGTGGATGGGCGAGATCCTCTTCCGCACCAAGCTGTCGGAAGACATGTTCAAGGGCCTGTCGCCCTGGCTGGAACGCCTGCCGGGCCGCCTGCTCCACACCAACATCATCGGCTGCACCTTGTTCGCCGCGGTGTCGGGCTCGTCGGCGGCGACCTGCGCCACCATCGGCAAGATCGCGCTGCCCGAGCTGCAGCGCCGCGGCTACCCCGAGTCGATGGCGCTGGGCACCCTGGCGGGTGCCGGCACGCTGGGCCTGCTGATCCCGCCCTCGATCATCATGATCGTGTACGGCGTGGCGGCGGACGTGTCGATCTCCAAGCTCTTCATCGGCGGCGTGCTGCCCGGCATCCTGCTGGCGAGCCTTTTCATGGGCTGGGTGGTGGTGTGGTCGCTGATGAACCCGGGCAAGATCCCCGCCGCCGACCTCAAGACCGACTTCATGGGCAAGCTGCGCGCCTCGAAGAACCTGATCCCGGTGATCCTGCTGATCGGCGGCGTGCTCGGCTCGATCTACAGCGGCATCGCCACCGCGACCGAGGCCGCCGCGATCGGCGTGATCGGCAGCCTGATCATCGCCGCCAGCCAGCGCACGCTCAATCGCAAGAGCTTCTTCGGTGCGCTGATGGGCGCCACCCGGCTGTACTGCATGATCGCGCTGATCCTCGCCGGCTCGGCCTTCCTGACCCTCGCGATGGGCTACATCGGCCTGCCCCGCCATCTCGCCGAGTGGATCGGCGGGCTCGGCCTCACCCCGGGCATGCTGCTGGTGGCGCTGGCGATCTTCTACATCCTGCTCGGCTGCTTCCTCGACGGCATCTCGATCGTGGTGCTGACGATGGCGGTGCTGATGCCGACCATCCAGGCCGCGGGCATCGATCCGCTGTGGTTCGGCATCTTCGTGGTGGTGGTGGTGGAGATGGCGCAGGTCACCCCGCCGGTCGGCTTCAACCTCTTCGTGCTGCAGGGCCTCACCGGGCGCGACATGACGGTGATCGCGCGCTACGCGCTGCCCTACTTCCTGCTGATGGTGCTGGCGGTGGTGCTGCTGTACACCTTCCCCGGCCTGGTGACCTGGCTGCCCGGGCACATGATCGGGTGACGGGCTCCGCGTCCGCGGCCGCTGGCGTTCAGTCGCCGGGCGCGGGCGCCGTATCTGCGCAAGGGCCGGCGGCGA
The DNA here is from genome assembly GCF_000021765.1 of Thauera aminoaromatica. NCBI lineage: Bacteria > Pseudomonadati > Pseudomonadota > Betaproteobacteria > Rhodocyclales > Zoogloeaceae > Thauera > Thauera aminoaromatica. The sequence continues at coordinate 590,888 of NC_011662.2, forward strand.
GTTCCGCCGCACGCGCCTCGGCCGCCAGCCAGTCGTGCACCGTGGCCACGCGCGGATCGGCGAGCGCCCCGGCGGAATGGATCACGCAGTAGCGCTTGCCGGTGCGCACCGACTGCGCGAAGGGCGCCACCAGGCGGCCGCTGTCGAGTTCGTCGGTGATCAGGGTGCGGCGCGCGATCGCCACCCCCATGCCGGCGATCGCGCACTGCATGGTGATGTGGTTGCGGTTGAACATGTAGCCCCGTCGTACCTCCACCTGGGGTGCGCCGATGGCCTTCAGGTAGCGCTCCCACTCGGCGTAGGGCGGGCTCCCGCGCCAGGCGGTCATGTCGTGCAGCAGCGGGTAGTGGCGCAGGTCCTCGGCGCCGAGCAGCGGTGGACGGCCTTCGAGCAGGCGTGGCGAGCACACCGGGAAGATCTCCTCTTCCAGCAGCACGGTGCTCTGGAAGCCGGGGTAGCTGCCGTCGTTGAGGTCGATCGCGAGGTCGAACTCGCCGTCGCGTAGCGAGTACGTGCTGTCCTCGGCCTCGACCTGCAGCTCGATCTGCGGAAAGCGCGCCATCAGGCGCGGCAGACGCGGGACCAGCCAGGTGGCGAGGAAGGAGGGCAGGGTGCGCACCCGTACCACGCCGCTGAGCGCGCCGCCACGCAGGCGGCCGATGGCGAGCTCGACCGCGGCGTAGGCCGGATCGACCGCGGCGAGCAGGCGCTTGCCCGCGTCGGTGAGCTCGAGCCGGCGCGGCAGGCGGCGGAACAGGCGCTGGGCGAGCCAGTCCTCGAGCAGCTTGATCTGCTGGCTCACCGCGCCGGTGGTGATGCTGAGCTCCTCGCCGGCGCGGGTGAAGGACAGGTGACGCGCGACGGCGAGGAAGACGCGTAGCCGGGTATGGATCTGGGAGGGTGCGCTCGTAGCCATGGTTTAGTTTTGCTAAAGAAAAGATCAATAACTATCGATTGAGCACCCGCCCATCCAGCTGGAGAATGCCGCTCATGCACTGATAAGTATTTTCGTGCTTAGCAGAATTAAATCAACAAGCCGTTTCCCCTCGGAGTCTCCCATGTCCATCAGCGTACTCGACCTGTTCAAGATCGGCGTCGGTCCGTCCAGCTCGCACACGGTCGGGCCGATGCGGGCCGCGCACGATTTCGTCGCCGAGCTGCAGCGCCGCGGCCTGCTCGACCAGGTGCGCCGCATCGAGGCGAAGCTCTACGGCTCGCTGTCGGCGACCGGCGTTGGCCACGGCACCGACCGCGCGGTGGTGGCCGGCCTGATGGGCGCGCGCCCGGACGAGGTTGATCCCGACTTCCTGGTGGGCGCGGTCGATGCGGTGCGCATCGATGCCAGCCTGCCGCTAGGCGGCACGACGGCGGTGCCCTTCGAGTGGACGCGCGACCTGCGCCTGCTGCCGGTGAGCCTGCCCTACCATCCCAACGCGATGCGCCTGGCCGCGCACGGCGAGGCTGGCGTGCTGTACGAGAACACCTACTACTCGGTGGGTGGCGGCTTCGTGGTCGACGAGGCGCAGGCGCAGTCGGGCGCGCCGGCCGAGGCCGCGGTCGCCGTGCCCTATCCCTTCGACACCGGCGCAGAGCTGCTCGCCCAGTGCCGCCGCCACGGCCTGCGCATCAGCGAGCTGATGCTGGCCAACGAGTCGGCCTGGCGCAGCGAGGCGGAGACGCGCGCCGCGCTGCTGCGCATCTGGGACGTGATGCGCGCCTGCGTGACGCGCGGCGTGGGCCACGAGGGCGTGCTGCCCGGCGGGCTCAACGTGCGCCGGCGCGCGCCGGGGCTGTATCGCAAGCTCAGCGAGCAGGCGAGCGGGCGCAACATGATCAGCGACTCGATGAGCGCGCTCGACTGGGTCAACCTCTACGCGCTCGCGGTCAATGAAGAGAACGCCGGCGGCGGCCGCGTCGTCACGGCGCCCACCAATGGTGCGGCCGGTATCATCCCGGCGGTGATGCACTACTACATGAAGTTCATGCCCGGCAGCGACGAGCGCGACGTGGAGAACTTCCTCCTCGCCGCCGCCGCGGTCGGCGTGCTGTGCAAGAAGAACGCCTCCATCTCCGGCGCCGAGGTCGGCTGCCAGGGCGAGGTCGGCTCGGCCTGCGCGATGGCCGCCGCGGGCCTGGCCGAAGTGCTCGGCGGCACGCCCGAGCAGGTCGAGAACGCCGCCGAGATCGGCCTCGAGCACAACCTCGGCCTGACCTGCGACCCCGTCGGCGGCCTGGTGCAGGTGCCCTGCATCGAGCGCAACGCGATGGCCTCGATCAAGGCCATCAACGCCGCCCAGCTCGCCCTGCGCGGCGACGGCGCGCACACGGTCTCGCTCGACCAGGTGATCCGGACCATGCGCGACACGGGCCGCGACATGCTCGACAAGTACAAGGAGACCTCCCGCGGCGGCCTCGCCGTCAGCTTTCCGGAGTGCTGAGCGCCGCCACACCGGATCTCCAGCCGAATGTCCACCCGTTCCACCCCCGACCCGGCACAGCCCATCCCGCACGTGCCCGGGTCCAGCCTCACCCGGCTTCCCTAACCACAACGTCATCCACGAGGAGACACTCAATGACCACCGCAAACCCCACGGCTCTGCAGCGCGTGATGCGCATGAGCCTCATCTCCCAGATCGCCATCGGTCTGGTCCTCGGCATCGCACTGGCGCTGATCGCGCCGGGCGCCACCAAGTCGGTCGCGCTGCTCGGCGACCTCTTCATCGCCGCGCTGAAGGCGGTCGCGCCGATCCTGGTCTTCGTGCTGGTGGCGGCGGCGATCGCCAACCACAGGCACGGCCAGCCGACGCACATGCGCCCGATCCTCGTCCTCTACCTGCTCGGCACCTTCGCCGCCGCGGTGGTGGCGGTGATCGCCAGCTTCGCCTTCCCGACCACGCTGGTGCTCGACACCGCGGCCGCGACCGGCAACCCGCCGGGCGGCATCCTCGGGGTGCTCAAGAACCTGCTGCTGAGCGTCGTCTCCAATCCGGTGCGCGCGCTCATGGAAGCCAATTTCATCGGCATCCTGGCGTGGGCGATCGGCCTCGGCGTCGCGCTGCGCCATGCCGCGGAGAGCACCCGCAAGATGGTCAATGACGTCGCGGATGCGGTGTCCTCGATCGTGCAGGTGGTGATCCGCTTCGCCCCGCTCGGCATCTTCGGCCTGGTCGCCGCCACCATGGGCGAGTCCGGCTTCGACGCGCTGCTCGGCTACGGCAAGCTGCTGATGGTGATCGTGGGCTGCATGGTCTTCGTCGCCCTGGTGGTCAACCCGCTGTTCGTGTTCTGGAAGCTGCGCACCAACCCCTATCCGCTGGTGTTCACCTGCCTGCGCGAGAGCGGCGTCACCGCCTTCTTCACCCGCAGCTCGGCCGCCAACATCCCCATCAACCTCGAGCTGTGCAAGCGCATGGGCCTGCACGAGGACACCTATTCGATCTCGATCCCGCTCGGCGCCACGATCAACATGGCTGGCGCGGCGATCACGATCTCGGTGATGGCGCTCGCCGCGGCGCACACCCTCGGCATCGCGACCGACTTCCCGACCGCGCTGCTGCTGTGCCTGGTGTCCGCGCTCGCCGCATGCGGCGCCTCGGGCGTGGCGGGGGGCTCGCTGCTGCTGATCCCGATGGCCACCAGCCTGCTGGGCGTCCAGGCCGACGTGGCGATGCAGGTGGTGGCGATCGGCTTCGTCATCAGCGTGGTGCAGGACTCGTGCGAGACCGCGCTGAACTCCTCGACCGACGTCCTCTTCACCGCCGCCGCCTGCGCGGCGGAGAGCGGCGAGCCGCTTCAGCTGGATCGCACCTGATCCCGGCATGACCGTGCGCCTGCGCCACGGCGCAGGTGTCCGTCCGGCGGCCGTCGCGGCCTCCGGGCGTGGCGGGGCTCCGGCCCCGCGCCTTCCCTGAATCAAGCCCTGCCCGGGGGGCTTCCAATCCCCGGGCACTGCAACGGAGTCGTCATGAACAAGAATCCCGCAACTGCCGTCGAACAGAGCGGCAAGCCCCAATCCCCGGCGCGCGAGCGCTTCCTCGCCCATCTGCACGGTGTCGTCGATCAGATCCGCGCCGACGGCTTCTACAAGGCCGAGCGCGTCATCGACAGCCCTCAGGGTGCCCAGGTCCACCTCGGCACCGGTGCGGACGTCCTCAACTTCTGCGCCAACAACTACCTCGGGCTCGCCAACGACCCGCGCCTGGTCAAGGCCGCCCAGGACGGCCTGGCCGAGGACGGCTTCGGCATGGCGTCGGTGCGCTTCATCTGCGGCACGCAGTCGGTGCACAAGCAGCTCGAGGCGAGCATCTCGAAGTTTCTCGGCACCGAGGACACCATCCTGTACGGCAGCTGCTTCGACGCCAACGGCGGCCTGTTCGAGACCCTGCTCACCGAAGAGGACGCGGTCATCTCCGACGAGCTCAACCACGCCTCCATCATCGACGGCGTGCGCCTGTGCAAGGCCAGGCGCTACCGCTACCGCAACAACGACATGGCCGACCTCGAGGCGCAGCTGCAGGCCGCGGACGCCGCCGGCGTGCGCTTCAAGCTGATCGCCACCGACGGCGTGTTCTCCATGGACGGCGTGATCGCCGACCTGAAGTCGGTCTGCGACCTGGCCGACAAATATGGCGCGCTGGTGATGGTCGACGACTCCCATGCCGTCGGCTTCGTCGGCACGCACGGCCGTGGAACGGCGGAATACTGCGGCGTGGAAGGCCGCGTGGACATCATCACCGGCACGCTCGGCAAGGCGCTGGGGGGCTCCTCGGGAGGCTATACCTCGGGGCACAAGGAGATCATCGAACTGCTGCGCCAGCGCTCGCGGCCCTATCTGTTCTCCAACACGCTCGCGCCCTCCATCGCCGCGGCCTCGATCAAGGTGATGGAGCTGCTCGCGAGTGAAGAAGGTCTTGAACTGTGCCGTCGCGTCAAGGAAAACGGCGAACATTTCCGCCGCGAGATGACCAAGCTCGGCTTCACGCTGGCGGGCAAGGATCACCCCATCGTCCCGGTCATGCTCGGCGATGCGCAGCTGGCCGGTCGCATGGCCGAAGAGCTGCTGAAGGAAGGCATCTACGTCATCGGCTTCTCCTTCCCCGTCGTGCCCAAGGGCAAGGCCCGCATCCGCACGCAGATGAGCGCCGCGCACACCACGGCGCAGATCGACCGCGCGGTGGCGGCCTTCGCCAAGGTGGGCAAGGCACTCGGCGCGATTGCGTGACCACGACCACTGATATCGATTGAGAGGAATCCCATGAAGGCCTTGGCCAAATTGACCCCGTCGGTGGGGCTCACGCTGACCAGCGTGGAAAAGCCGGAAGTCGGACCCAACGACGTCCTCATCAAGATCAAGAAGACCGCGATCTGCGGCACGGACATCCATATCTGGAAGTGGGACGAGTGGGCGCAGAAGACCATTCCCGTCCCCATGCACGTCGGCCACGAGTACGTCGGCGTGATCGCCGAGATGGGCCAGGAGGTGCGCGGCTTCAAGATCGGCGACCGCGTGTCGGGCGAGGGGCACATCACCTGCGGTTTCTGCCGCAACTGCCGCGCCGGCCGTCGCCACCTCTGCCGCAACACCGTGGGCGTCGGCGTGAACCGCGCGGGCGCGTTCGCCGAGTACCTGGCGATCCCGGCGGTCAATGCGTTCAAGATCCCCGACGACATCTCCGACGACCTCGCGGCGATCTTCGACCCCTTCGGCAACGCCACCCATACCGCGCTGTCCTTCAACCTGGTCGGCGAGGACGTGCTCATCACCGGCGCCGGCCCGATCGGCATCATGGCGGTGGCGATCGCGCGTCACGTCGGCGCGCGCCATGTCGTCATCACGGACGTCAACGATCACCGCCTGGAGCTCGCCCGCAAGATGGGCGCGACGCGCGCGGTGAATGTGAGCCGCGAGAACCTCGCCGACGTGAAGACCGAGTTGCACATGGTCGAAGGCTTCGACGTCGGCCTCGAGATGTCGGGCGTGCCGTCGGCGTTCACCTCGATGCTCGAGCACATGAACCACGGCGGCAAGATCGCGCTGCTGGGCATTCCGCCGTCCAACACCGCGATCGACTGGAACCAGGTCATCTTCAAGGGCCTGGAGATCAAGGGCATCTACGGCCGCGAGATGTTCGAGACCTGGTACAAGATGGTCGCCATGCTGCAGAGCGGGCTGGACCTGAGCCCGATCATCACCCACCACTACCCGGTCGAGGAGTTCAAGACCGGCTTCGAGACCATGCTCTCGGGCAACAGCGGCAAGGTGATCCTGGACTGGGAAGCGCTGGCCGCCTGATCCTTGTGCTGTGGCAAACAGGACAGAGCCCGCGCAGGCCCGGGCTCTGTCCGTTGGCGGGCCCGCTCAGAGTTCGTCCAGCCGCGCCAGCCAGTGCGCGGCCTGCGCCAGCGTGGCGGCGCGCTCGCCCGCGTCCATCTTCGCCCACGCCTTGTACGGCATCGCCATGCGCGGGTTGCGTGCGAAGCGCGCCTCGTGGCGCAGCAGGAAGTCCCAGTACAGGCTGTTGAAGGGGCAGGCCGGCTTGCCGCTGGCGCCGTGGCGGCGCCTGGGGTCGTAGGCGCAGCCCTTGCAATAGTCCGACTGCTTGCCGATGTAGCTCGCCGCACCGGCGTAGGGCTTGCTCGCGATCACGCCGCCGTCGGCGAACTGGCTCATGCCGCGGGTGTTGGGCATCTCCACCCACTCGAAGGCGTCGATGTAGATGCCCAGGTACCAGGCGTCCACCGCGTCCGGGTCGCAGCCCGCCAGCAGCGCGAAGTTGCCGGTGATCATCAGGCGCTGGATGTGGTGGGCGTAGGCGGTGTCGAGCGATTGCGCGATGGCGTGGCGCAGGCAGGCCATCTTCGTGTCGCCGCTCCAGTACCACTCCGGCAGCGGGCGCCGGGCGTCGAGCGCATTGGCCTGCGCATAGCCCGGCATGCGCGCCCAATACACGCCGCGCACGAACTCCCTCCAGCCCAGGATCTGGCGCACGAAGCCCTCGCAGCTCGCCAGCTCCACCTTGCCCGCCTGCCAGGCGGCGAGCGCGGCGTCGATGACCTCGCGCGGGTGCAGCAGCTTGACGTTGAGCGCGAACGACAGCCCGGAGTGGAACAGCGTGGTCGAGCGCGTGCTCATCGCGTCCTGGTAGGGGCCGAACCAGGGCAGGGCGTGCTCGATGAAGTGCGCCAGCCCGGCACGCGCCTCGCGCCGGGTGATCGGCCAGCGCAGCTGGTCGGCATGGGGCGCACCGATGGTTCGCACGCCCGCCGCGACGATCTCGTCCCACAGCGCGCAGAGGTCGTGGCCGCGCCAGGGCCATGCCGGCGCGGGCGGGTCGCCCGGCCATTTCTCGCGGTTCTGCGCGTCGAAGTTCCACACCCCGCCCACGGGGACGTCGTCGGCGTCGACCAGGATGCGGTGGCGGCGGCGCAGGTCGCGGTAGAAGAACTCCATGCGCGGCACCTTGGCGGCAAAGCGCTGCGCGAGTTCGGCACGCTCGGCGAGGAAGTGCTCGCTGCCGACCACCGCCTGCGGCAGGCCGAGCGTCTGCGCGGCCTCGTCCAGCAGGCGCTCCACCCGCCACTCGTCGGCCTCCATGCGCTCGAAGCGGGTCGCGCCGCACTCGGCCGCCACCTGCGCCAGGTTGGCGGCGAAGGACTGGCGGTTGTCGGCGTCGCCGATCTTCAGGTAGCGCACGCGATGACCGGCGGCCTGCAGCGCGGCGGCGAAGGCGCGCATCGCGGCGAAGATCGCCAGCACCTTCTGCGCATGGTGGCGGACGTAGTCGGTCTCGCTGCGCACCTCCATCATGAGGTACAGCGCGTCGGCGCGCGGGGCGCGGAACCAGGAGTGGGCGGCGTGGAGCTGGTCGCCGAGGATCAGGCGGAGAGTGGTCATCGTGACGAAGGGCGGGCGAGCTTGTGGTGTCGGCGTGCGTCGGTTCGGCGCGCCGTCATTCTAGGGCGAGGGGCCGCGACCGTGCCCGCTGCCCTGCCCGCGGGGGAAGTCCGTATGCATTTTGTGGTTGCAGTCGGTGCGCTTGATCCGGACACTGTTGTGCCCGAGTCGGGCTGCTCGACCGGCCGCGATCATCAAGGACAACAGGGCTGCACATGAACGACGACAACGCTCGCCTGAGGGCGGCCATCGACACGCTGCGCGTCCCGATCTACATGAAGGATGCGGACGGGCGCTATGTCTACGCCAACGATCTCGCGTGCTCGCTGCTGAAACGCTCGCGTGACGATGTCGTCGGCCGCTGCGACCAGGATCTTTTTCCGCCGGATCAGGCCGAGGTCCTGCGCCGCAACGACCTGCAGGTCATCGCGACCGCCAGGGCGGTGGTCATCGAGGAATATCTGAGCTTTCCCGACGCGCCCGTGCCGCGCTGCTGCATGAACATCAAGCAGCCGGTCGTCGACGCCGGCGGCCGCCCGGTCGGCGTGATCGGCCTTGCCATCGACATCGAGGCGCGCAAGCAGCAGGAGCGGGAGCTGGTCGGCCTCAAGAACGACTATGCCGCGATCCTCCAGGCCCTGCCCGATCCCTTGTTCGAGTTCGACATCGAAGGCCGCTGCCACGGCTACCGCACTCCCGACGAGGATCTGCTCGCCGCGCCGCCCGAAGTGTTCCTGGGGCGCACCGTGCGCGAGGTGCTGCCGCCGGAAGAGGCCGAGGTCTGTCTCGAGGCCCTGCGCGAGGCGGCGGCGAAGGGGCGCTCCACGGGCAAGGTGTTCAAGGTGGAGGCGCCCCAGGGCACGCGCTGGTTCGAGCTCTCGGTGGCGCCGATGGCCAGCGCGGCGGGCCGGACGCAGCGCTTCAACGTGCTTTCGCGCGAGGTGACCGCCCGCGAGCGCATGGAGCGCGCGCTGCAGGAGCAGGAGTCGCTGCTGCGCGCCGTGGTGGACAACACCCCGGTGGAATACTGGGCGCGCGACCTCGACGGGCGCTGCACCCTGCAGAACGCGATGACGGTGGCGCACTGGGGCGACCTGCTCGGCCAGCGTCCGGAAGAGAGCGCGAAGGAACCCGCGGCACGGACCGAGTGGCTGGAGACCAACCGCCGTGCCTACGCCGGCGAGACCGTCCATCGCGAGGTCGAGTACGAGGTCGACGGCGAGACGCGCATCTTCCAGTGCCTGGTCGCGCCGATCCGCGTGGGCGGCGAGGTGGTGGGCATCTTCGGTTTCAACCAGGACATCACCGAGCGCAAGCGCCAGGAGCACCAGATCCACGAGCTCGCCTTCTTCGATCCGCTGACCCGGCTGCCCAACCGGCGTCTGATGTTCGACCGCCTGGAGCGGGCCTTGGGCAGCAGTGCGCGTCGCCGGCACCAGGGCGCGCTGCTGCTGATCGACCTCGACCACTTCAAGGAGCTCAACGATTCCCACGGCCACGAGGCCGGAGACCAGCTGCTGATGAAGGTCGCCGCGCGCCTCGGGCTGAGCATCCGCGAGGGCGACACGGCCGCGCGCCTGGGGGGCGACGAGTTCGTGGTGATCCTGGAGGATCTCGAGGACGTCGCCGACGAGCTCCTGCACATCAAGGCGGTCGCGGACCGCATCGGCCGGGAGCTCGGCCGACCCTTCCAGCTGCAGCGCGGCACGGCGGGCGAGACGATCTCCTACCAGTGCTCGGCCAGCATCGGCATCAGCGCCTTCGGCGAACCGGGCGTCGGCGCGGCCGAGCTGCTGCGTCGTGCCGATACCGCGCTCTACCAGGCCAAGGCCGCGGGGCGCAACGCGGTCAGCTTCTTCGACCCGATCATGCAGGCCGCGGTCACCGCGCGCGCGCGCCTGCATTCCGACCTGCGCCAGGCGATCCGCGGAGGCCAGTTCGAGCTGCATTACCAGGTCCAGGTGGATGCGCAGCGACGGCCCGCGGGCGCCGAGGCGCTGGTGCGCTGGCGTCATCCCGAGAAGGGGCTGATCCACCCGGGCGGATTCATCGACCTCGCCGAGGAAACCGGGCTGATCGTGCCGCTCGGCCACTGGGTGCTGGCGACGGGGTGCCGGCAGCTCGCGCTGTGGGCCCGCCACCCCGCGACCGCGCACCTGCGGCTTGCGGTCAACGTGAGCGCGCGTCAGTTCCGTCAGCCGTCCTTCGCCGACGAGGTGCGTGCGCTGCTCGAACAGACCGGCGCGCCGGCGGACCGCCTCAAGCTCGAGCTGACCGAGAGCAGCCTGATCGAGGACACCGAGGCGGTGATCGAGCGCATGGAGACGCTGCGTGCGCTCGGCATCCGTTTCGCGCTCGACGACTTCGGCACCGGTTACTCCTCGCTCGCCTATCTCAAGCGCCTGCCGCTGGCGCAGTTGAAGATCGACCAGTCTTTCGTGCGCGACCTGATGTCCGATCCCAACGATGCCAGCATCGTGCGCACCATCCTCGCCCTCGGCGACAGCCTCGGCCTCGCCGTGATCGCCGAAGGGGTCGAGACCGAGGCGCAGTATGCCTTCCTGGCGGCGCACGGCTGCCGCGCCTACCAGGGCTACCTGTTCGGGCAGCCGGTCGCGCTGGACGTGTTCGAGGCCGGGCTGGCGGCGTCGGACGGCTGATCAGCTGCCGCGCAGCACGTCGAGGTCGGCGCGGTTGCGCTCGTCGGTGTAGGGCAGGGCGGGTTCCTGCGCCGCGTGCGCCGTGGACGGGGCGGAGCAGATCACCAGCACGTTGCCCTGCGGGCGGTCGCGGAACAGCACCTCGACCGCGCACGCGCCGTACTCGGCCTGGATGCTCGCCAGCAGGCTGCGCGCGTAGGGGCTGGCGAGCTCGCGGTCGAGGATCAGGTTGGCGGCGAGGACGCCGCCCGGCTTCAGCACGGCACGGGTGGCGCGCCAGAACTCGCGCGTGACCAGGTGGGCGGGGATGCTGGTGAGCGCGCTGTAGACGTCGACCACCACCGCGTCGTGGCGCGCGGCGGTCTCGCGCAGGTGGGCACGCGCGTCGGCGGCGACGAACTCGCCGCGCACCGGCTCGCGCAGGAAGTCGCGCTCGGCGATCTCCTTCACCGCGGGGTCGATATCGACATAGACGTAACGATTGAGCGGCTCGCGGTGCGAGAGCGTGAAGCCGCCGGCGCCCAGCACCAGCACGCTGCGCCCGCGGAAGCCGAGCTCGTCGAGCAGCAGGTCGCGCAGGCGGCGGATGTAGCGCGCGTAGCGCGGCGGCTCGCCGGCGTCGAGGATGGAGGCCGGCGAGTTGTTGATGCGCAGGACCTCGGGTGCCACGTAGCCGGGGATCGCCACCGCCTCGACGCGGTAGGTGGCGTAGGCGGTCTCGATCTGCTGCGGCAGCACCAGGTTGGCCACCAGCGCCATGCCCGCGATCGCGAGCGCCGCCGCGGCCGACGGCAGGCGCGCACCAGCCGCGCGGCCGAGCGCCGGTACCGCTGTGAGCAACAGGCCGGCGCACACCAGCACCGCCGCGCCCACGCCCAGCCACTGCATCACCCCCATCGACAGCGTCAGCGCGCCCAGGAAGGAGCCCAGCGTTGACCAGTACAGCGCCGCCCCGCTGCGCGCGCCGACGCGCTCGTGGCGCAGCAGGTTGGTGAGGATGGGCACGGTCTGGCCGAGCAGCCAGGCCACCGGGCACAGCACGCCGCACACCACCACCGCCCAGGCCACCGGTGCCGGCTGCAGCCGGGCGAAGGCCAGCTCCACCACCGGACCCGCCAGCCCGAGCGCGATCAGCGCCGCGGCGAGCAGGAAGTTGCGCCGCACGCGCGCGAGGTAGTCGCCAGCCACCTGCCCGCCGGCCTGGTAGCCGAGCGCCAGCGCGAGCAGGAAGAAGGCGATCGTCGGCGCGGTGACCGTGATCGCGCTGCCCACGTGCGGCACCAGCCGGCGCAGCGCGAGGATCTCGGCGCCGAGCGAGACGAAGCCCTCGACGAAGACGAGCAGGAAGAGCAGGGCGGGCGACAGCGACAGGGCGGGGGAGGGCACGGCGGGCGCCGTCCCGGGGCTGCCGGAGACCGGAGCGTGCATCGCGGAGGTCCTCGCGTGGTGAAGGGGGCGCCTTGGAGGCGACCGATTATCCGGCGCGTTGCCGCCGTAGGCCAGCACGCCTGTGCGCAGTGTTGCGCTGCGCTCCCCCGGCCGATGCCGGCAAGGCCGGAATCGGCTACCCTGCCGCCTGTCTCCTTGTCCCGCCCCGTCTACCCATGGCCCAGCCCACCCTCAAGCAGCGCAAGACCTTCGCCCTCATCCGCATCTTCGGCGGCATGGTCGCCGCGCTCTACCTGAGCTTCGTCGTCGTCACCAACATGCTCGCCGGCCATGCGCTTGAAGGCGAGCTGCTTTATTCCGCCCTGGTCGCGCTCGCCGGCTACGGCTACGCGGCCTGGTACCTGCGCGAGCTCGCCGCGGTGGCGCGCGAGGAGCGCGGCGGCCGATGAGGGCGGCGCGAACGGACCTCGCCGCGGCTGGGTCCGCCAATCCGCCGTCGGCCAGTCTGCCGTCGGCCAACTCGCCCTCCGCTGCACGGACGCGCAACGCGGCGCCCTGCGACGATCGTCTGGCGTGAGCACGTCTGCACGGCCGCCCGAAGGCTGGCGCTCTCCTCCCTCGGGGAGGAGGTGGCGCAGCGACAGGAGGGTAGTGTGGTGAGCCGCCGCGTCCGCCCTTCGCCCCTGTTGCGTGCCATCGAGCGCGCCACCACCGCGATGACCCGGCGCGCGCTCCGCGCCGGCGCGGACGCCGCCGGCAAGGCCGCGGCGCGCGGCGTCGAGGCGATGTCCGCGCCCTACCGCCTGCCGGTGTCGGCCGGCGACTGGATCCCCGGGCAGGCGATCGGGCCGGCGGGCCTGCGCCGCTTCCGGCTGTTCCGCCCGGCAGACGTGCGCAGCAGCGATCGCCTGCCGCTGCTGGTGATGCTGCACGGCTGCGGCCAGAACGCCGCGGCCTTCGCGCGCAGCACGCGCATGGACCGGCTCGCCGCGCGCGAGCGCTTCCTGGTGCTCTATCCCGAGCAGGACCTGGCCGCCAATCCGCAGGGCTGCTGGAACTGGTACGACACGCGCAGCCATCGCGCCGAGGCCGAGGCGGCGACTCTGATCGCGGCGATCGACCAGGCCTGCCTGCTCTACCCGGTCGACCGCGACGCGGTGGCGGTGGCCGGCTTGTCGGCGGGGGCGAGCATGGCGGCCCTGCTCGCGGTGCGCTGGCCGGAGCGCTTCTGCGCGGTCGCGATGCACGCTGGTGTCGCGCCGGGCGCGGCAAACTCGGCGGCCGGGGTGCTGGCCGCGATGCGCGGCCGCAGCCTGCCCCCGACCGCGGTCGAGCGCGGGAACCGGCCGCCGCTGCTGGTGATCCACGGCAGCGAGGACCGCGTGGTGTCGGTTCGCAACGCCCACGCCGCCGCTGAGCAGTGGGCCGCCGCGCTCGGCGCGCGCGCCGCCGATCCGCGCCGGGTGCAGCGCGGGGCGCGCCACGCGATGACGGTGACCGACTGGCGTGTGCGGCGCCGGGTGTGCGTCCGCCTGTGCGAGGTCGAGCGCCTCGGCCATGCCTGGAGCGGCGGCGCCGCCGGCGAGCACTTCAGCGACCCGCAGGGGCCGGATGCATCGACGCTGATCTGGCGCTTCGTGCAGGGGAGCCTGCTTGGGCCTGAGGCGTGAGGCGCCCGCGAAGAGCGGTGACGAGGATTCTCGTAGGAGCGACGCAAGTCGCGATTGCAGCGGCGAAGCGAGCGCAAGCGCATGACGGCGCCGCCCGCTCGCGACTTGCGTCGCTCCCACGAAAACCGCCGCGGCTGCGTGAATTCCCGTCTCGTACGGTCGAGCTGCACTGTAGGAGCGACGCGAGTCGCGATTGCAGCGGCGAAGCGAACGCAAGCGCATGACGGCGCCGCCCGCTCGCGACTTAGGTCGCTCCCACGAAAACCGCCGCGGCTGCGTGAATTCCCGTCTCGTACGATCGAGCTGCACTGTAGGAGCGACGCGAGTCGCGATTGCAGCGGCGAAGCGAACGCAAACGCATGACGGCGCCACCCGCTCGCGACTTGCGTCGCTCCGACGAAAACCGCCGCGGCTGCGTGAATTCCCGTCTCGTACGGTCGAGCTGCACTGTAGGAGCGACGCGAGTCGCGATTGCAGCGGCGAAGCGAGCGCAAACGCATGACGGCGCCACCCGCTCGCGACTTGCGTCGCTCCGACGAAAACCGCCGCGGCTGCGTGAATTCCCGTCTCGTACGATCGAGCTGCACTGTAGGAGCGACGCAAGTCGCGATTGCAGCGGCGAAGCGAGCGCAAACGCATGACGGCGCCGCCCGCTCGCGACTTGCGTCGCTCCCACAAGAACCGTCGCATCTCCAGCCCCCGTCGCGTCTCCAGCCTCCGGTGCGCCGGGGGGCTTGCAGGCGCGACGCAAGTCGCGGTCTCATGTGGCCGCGGTGTCGGCCTGCCGTGTCGGCTGTGCTGGCGTAACGCTGCAGGCCAAGTGTTCAACTGGAGGAGAACGATCGATGTGCCTGTCCAACTTGCCCCTGCGCCGTCGTGTGCTGGGTGCCCTGCTCGCCCTGGCCGCAGGCGTATTCGGACCCCACGCCGCGGCGGGCGAGCGCATCACGGTGGCGGCGGCCTCCGACCTCAAGTTCGCGCTCGACGAGATCGTGGCCGAGTTCGGCCGCGCGCATCCGGGCGACACCGTCGAGGTCGTCTACGGCTCCTCGGGCAAGTTCGCCACGCAGATCCGCCAGGGCGCGCCCTTCGACCTGTATTTTTCCGCCGACATCGCCTACCCGCGCGCGCTCGAGACCGAGGGCCTCGCCCACGGTGCGACGCGGCCCTACGCGCTCGGACGCATCGTGCTGTGGAGCGCGACGCGCGACGCGCGCATGCTCGAACTGAAGGATCTCGCCGACCCGGCGATCGGCCGCATCGCCATCGCCAACCCGCGCCACGCCCCCTACGGCAAGCGTGCCGAGGAGGCCTTGCGCGCCGCCGGCGTCTGGGAAGCGGTGCAGCCGCGGTTGGTGCAGGGCGAGAACATCGCCCAGACCGCGCAGTTCGTGCAGACCGGCAACGCCGCGGTGGGCATCATCGCGCTGTCGCTGGCGCTCAACCCGACGCTGGCCGCGCAGGGGGGCTACACGCTGATCGACGCCGGCCTGCACGAGCCGCTGGAGCAGGGCTTCATGCTCACCCGCGCTGCCGCCGGCAAGCCGCTCGCCACGGCTTTTGCCGAGTTCATCGGCAGCGAGTCCGCGCGCGCGGTGCTGCGGCGCTACGGCTTCGAGCTGCCGGCCGTGTCCGCGGGGCGGTGAGCGGGGGCCGCGTAGCGGCGCTGCCGGATCGCGACTTGCGTCGCTCCCACGAAAGCCGTCGCGTCTCGGGACATGCGGGATCGCGACTTGCGTCGCGCCTACACGAGTGCTCCCCGGCGCGGCACAATGGGGCCCGCCGCCACCCGCGCGCGCTGCCGCGACGATCCTGCCTCCTTCATTCACCCACCATGCCCACCCTGAGCGGCGCCGACTGGTCCGCCATCCGCCTCACCCTGGAACTCGCCGCGGCCAGCACCGCGGTGCTGCTGCTGCTCGGCACGCCGCTGGCGTGGTGGCTGGCGTGCACGCGCTCGCGCTGGAAGGGCGTGGTGGGGGCGGTGGTGGCGCTGCCGCTGGTGCTGCCGCCGACGGTGATCGGCTTCTACCTGCTGGTGGCGATGGGGCCGAACGGGCCTGTGGGCAGGCTCACCGAGGCGCTCGGCCTCGGCCTGCTGCCGTTCAGCTTTGCCGGCCTGGTGGTCGGCTCGGTGGTGTATTCGCTGCCCTTCGTCGTGCAGCCGCTCGCCAACGCCTTCGAGGCCATCGGGCGCCGCCCGCTCGAGGTCGCCGCCACGCTGCGCGCCGGGCCCTGGGACCGCTTCTTCAACGTCGCGCTGCCGCTCGCGCGGCCGGGCTTCGTCACCGCCACCATCCTCGGCTTCGCCCATACCGTGGGTGAGTTCGGCGTGGTGCTGATGATCGGCGGCAACATCCCCGAGCGTACGCGGGTGGTCTCGGTGGCGATCTACGACCACGTCGAGGCGCTGGAATACGCCCAGGCGCACTGGCTGTCGGCCGGCATGCTGGCCTTCAGCTTCGTGGTGCTGCTCGCGCTCTACGGCCGGCGGCGCGGCCACGCAGGCGGAGGTGTGGGCTGATGGCCGATGTTCCGCAGCCAGGCGCCGCAGGCACCGCAACCGGCGCCGCCGCGGGCTGCGCCCGCCCGGCCGCCGGCATCGAGGCGCGCTTCGCCGTCGACTACGCCGGCTTCCGCCTCGATGTCGACCTGCGCCTGCCCGGGCGCGGCGTCACCGCCCTGTTCGGCCACTCCGGCTCGGGCAAGACCACGCTGCTGCGCTGCGTCGCCGGGCTGGAGCCGGCGGCGCGCGGTCGCCTGGTGGTCAATGGCGAGTGCTGGCAGGACGACGCGCGTCGCATCCTGGTGCCTACCCACCGCCGCGCGCTCGGCTACGTCTTCCAGGAGGCCAGCCTGTTCCCCCACCTGTCGGTGCGGCGCAACCTGGAGTTCGGCCTGCACCGCATCCCGGCCGCCGCGCGCCGCGTGCCGCTCGACCACGCGGTGGCCCTGCTCGGCATCGAGGCCCTGCTCGAACGCATGCCCGACCGCCTCTCCGGTGGCGAGCGCCAGCGCGTCGGCATGGCGCGCGCGCTGCTCACCAGCCCGCGCATCCTGCTCATGGACGAGCCGCTCGCCGCGCTCGACCACCGTCGCAAGCAGGAGATCCTGCCCTACCTCGAACGCCTGCACGACGAGCTCGACATCCCGGTGCTCTACGTCAGCCACGCGCCCGACGAAGTCGTGCGTCTGGCCGACCACGTGGTCATGCTCGGCGAGGGCAAGGCGATGGCCGCGGGCGAGCTGCACGCCACCATGGCGCGGCTCGACCTGCCCACCGCCTTCACCGAGGACGCCGGCGTGGTGGTCGACGGCACGGTGGCCGAGCACGACGACCACTACCACCTCACCCGGCTGGACTTCCCCGGCGGCGCGGTGTGGGTGCAGCGCCAGCCCGCGCCGCCCGGCCGCCGCCTGCGTTTCCGCATCCACGCGCGCGATGTCAGCCTCGCTGACCACCTGGTCGAGGGCAGCAGCATCCAGAACCTGCTGCCGGCGATCGTCGAGGAGGTCGTCGGTGCCGACACCCCCGCCCACGTGCTGGTGCGCCTGGACGCGGGCGGCACCGCGTTGCTGGCGCGCATCACCCGCCGCGCCGCCGAGCAGCTCGGGTTGCGCCCGGGGCGGCGGATGTGGGCGCAGATCAAGTCGGTGGCGCTGCTGGGTTGAGTTCCTGCCATCGTTTCAATCCTTTCCCACATCCCGAGTGCGGGGCTGTGACTGCTTTTCTCCGGAGCGCAACGCCGATGACGACGACCCTTTATCACTGCATCAATGCCAGATCCTTCCGCGCGCTGTGGATGCTGGAAGAGCTCGGGCTGCCCTACGCGCTGAAAGTGCTGCCCTTTCCGCCGCGCAGCCGCGACGAGGAGTACCTCGCGGTGAATCCGCTCGGCACCATCCCGGCCTTCCTGGAGGACGACGTGCGGATGAGCGAGTCGGCGGCGATCTGCCAGTACCTGGCGGCGCGCCATTCGCCGCGCGCGCTCGATGTCGGTGTGGACGAAGCGGATTTCGGCGCCTACCTCAACTACCTGCACTTCGGCGAAGCCACGCTGACCTTTCCGCAAACCCTGATCCTGCGCTATGGCCGCTTCGAGCCGCCCGAGCGCCGCCTGCCGCAGGCGGCCGAGGACTACACGCGCTGGTTCCTGTCGCGTCTGCGCACGCTCGAACCCCGGCTCGAAACGCACGAGTTCCTGTGCGCGGGGCGATTCACCGCGGCCGACGTCGCGGTCGGCTACGCCTTGATGCTGGCCACGGACATCGGCCTGCAGGACCGCTTCAAGCCGGCGACCCTGGCGTACTGGCAGCGGCTGCAGGCGCGGCCGGGCTTCCTGCGCGCACTGGAGGCCCAGACGCGAGCCGCGCTGGAACAGGGGGTGTCGACCGCGTCCGTCGCGTGCTGGGACGGGCGCTGAACCGGGGACAGGGCTCGCGTCCCGTCACGCGCGGATGCGATGATGCGGCTCCCCGAACCGGATGGATTGACCGATGAGCAAGAATTCCCCCCTGCGCGCCCGCAACTTCCCCTCTGCCGAAGACGAGGCCAAGGCCGCGCAGCCGCAGGGCCGCTACGACGGCCCCGGCAGCTCCTTCCGCATGGCCTTCACCGACACCGAGTTCCTGCTGCGCGACGAGTTGCGCCCGGTGCGGCTGCAGCTCGAGCTGCTCAAGGCCGAGCTGGTGCAGCAGGAGCAGGGGGTGGAGTCGACCGTGGTGGTGTTCGGCAGCGCGCGCTTCAAGGCGCCGGACGTGGCCGAGGCGATGCTGCGCGACGCGCTGGCGAGCGGCGACGAGGCGGCGACCGCGCGCGCGCGTCAGATGGTGAAGAACGCGCGTTGGTACGAGGAGGCGCGCCGCTTCGGCGAGCTGGTCACGCGCGAGTCCGAGGCGCTCGGCGAGCCGGTGATCGTCGCCACCGGCGGCGGTCCGGGGATCATGGAGGCGGGCAACCGCGGCGCCTTCGAGGCCGGCGGGCGCAGCATGGGGATGAGCATCTTCCTGCCCTTCGAGGAGGCGCCCAACCCCTACATCACGCCCGAGCTGTGCTTCCAGTTCCACTACTTCGCGATCCGCAAGATGCACTTCCTGATGCGCGCGGTGGCGCTGGTGAGCTTCCCCGGCGGGCTGGGCACGCTCGACGAACTCTTCGAGGTGCTGACGCTGACGCAGACGCGCAAGATCCGCCGCCGCCCGATCGTGCTGATCGGGCGCGACTTCTGGCAGCGCCTGATCGACTTCGACGTGCTGGTCGAGCACGGCGTGATCAGCCCCGAGGACAAGAACCTGTTCCACTACGCCGAGACCGCCGAGGAAGCCTGGGACGCGATCAAGGCCGCGTACAGTGGCGACAATCCCTCGCTGACGGCGCGGCAGTTGAAGGGCAACTGAGCGCGCCGTGCGACGGCAACCCCTCGGGCGGGGCGCTCGAATCGAGCGGCGGCTGCACCGGTGTGCAACAATTTCGCCAAGCGCAGGCGCTTGCGGTGCCATGCTGCCTTCCACCTCCACCCGACCCGCGCCACGTCGACGCAGCATGACTTCCTCGAAATCACGCGCCCTGAACGCCGATGCCCCCACGAAGGGGCAGACCATGCTGCGGGGACTCGACATTCTCGAGGCGATCGCGGACGGTGCGCGCACGGTCGCCGAAATCGCCGCACAGACCGGCCTCAGCCTCAGCACCACCCATCGTCTCGCTTCGTCCCTGGCCGATCGCAACTACCTCAAGTTCGAGCCGCGCAAGGGCTACAGCCTCGGCCAGAAGCTCATCGAGCTGGGCTTTGCGGGCTATCGCGAGGCCGATCTTCGCAAGCTGGCCCGGCCTTACCTGGAGGAACTCGCCAGCCGGACGTACGACACCATCCATCTTGCCGCGCTGGTCCACGATGAGGTGACCTACCTCGACAAGATCGCGGGCAAGCGCCCGGTGGAGATCAGTTCCCGCGTCGGTGGGCGCAAGCCGGTGTGCTCCACCGGCGTGGGCAAGGCCCTGATCCTCGATCGCAGTGAAGATTTCTGGCGGCACTGCTATCGCAAGGAGTTCGGCGGCGAGGCCGACCCCGACGCCATGGCCGAATGGATGGCCAGGATGCGCAGCTACGTCGGGCTCGATTACGCCGAGGATTTCGGCGAGAACGAAGGCGCCATCCGCTGCGTCGCCGCACCCATCCGCGATGGCAGCCAGCGTATCGTCGCGGCGGTCAGCGTTTCATCGGCCCGCGAGTACATGGACCGCCAGCGCATGCAGGGACTGATCAACGAAGTTCGCAACACCGCACGCGCCATCAGCGCGGAGCTCGGCGCACCGGGCAAGGACTGAACGCTCAGATCAGCTTGCCTGGATTGAGGATGTTCTTCGGATCCAGGGTGTGCTTCAAGGTCCGCATCAGCGCCAGCTCGGCCTCGCTGCGCGAGTAGTGCAGCCAGTCGCGCTTGAGCGTGCCGATGCCGTGCTCGGCCGAGATCGAGCCGCCGTAGCTGCGCACCACCGAATACACCGCGTCCTCGATGCGCATCTGGCTGTCGTGGTCGCTCGGCACCTTGCACACCACCACATGCAGGTTGCCGTCGCCGACGTGGCCGAAGAACAGCGCCTTGAGCGCCGGCCAGTCGCGGTCGAGCTCGGTGCGGATGCGCGCTGCGCACTCGCCGATCTGCGCGATCGGCACCGAGACGTCGAAGTTGAGCGTCGGCGCATAGTCGCGCAGCACTTCGGCGACGCCATCGCGGATCGCCCAGAAGGCTTCGGCCTCGGCCACCGACTGCGCCACCGCGCCGTCGAGGATCCAGCCCGCCTCGATGGCCTGTTCCAGCATCGCCTCGAAGCGCCCGGCGTCGGTCTCCGGCTGGCCGCAGTGCATGTCGATCAGCACGTACACCGGATAGTTCGTGTCGAGCGGCGCGCGCAGCTTGCCGGCAGCGACGGCGGTGACCAGGTAGTCGTTCCACATGATCTCGAAGGCGCTGACCTGTCCGGACAGGCTCTGCTGCGCATGGCGCAGGAAGCGCAGCGCGGCGGGGTAGTCGTGCAGTGCGACCACCGCGGTGCTCACGCCCTTGGGCAGCGGCTGCAGCTTGAACACCACCCTGGTGACGATGCCGAGCACGCCCTCGCTGCCGATGAAGAGATGCTTGAGGTCCATGCCGGCGTTGTTCTTGACCATCTGGTTGAGCATGCTCAACACCGTGCCGTCGGCGAGCACCACCTCGAGCCCGAGCACCAGGTCGCGGGTGTTGCCGTAGCGGATCACCCGGTTGCCGCCCGCGTTGGTCGACACGTTGCCGCCCACCTGGCAGGAGCCGCGCGCGCCGAGGTCGACCGCGAGCAGCGCGCCGGCGTCGCGGCAGGCTTCCTGCACCGTCTGCAGGATCGCGCCGGCCTCGACGATGACGGTGCCCGAATCGATGTCGATGCGCTCGATGCGGTTCATGCGCTCGAGCGACACCACCACCTCGCCGCCGGCCGGCACCGCGCCGCCACACAGGCCGGTGAGGCCGCCCTGCGGCACCACCGCCTGGCCGTGGGCGTGGCAGATCGCCAGCATGCGCGACAGTTCGTCGGTGCTGCGCGGGCGCAGGATCGCCAGCGGCTGGCCGCCGGCGCAGCCGCTCCAGTCCTGCAGGTACTTCGGACTGGCATCGCCGGGGAGCACGTCGGCGCCGAAAACGGCGGTCAGGGCTTCCAGCGCGGCAGCGGAAGAGGCATTCAGTGCGGTCATCGGCTCGGCTCTCTCGACAGCGTTGCGATCACTTCATCAGGTTGGGCAGCCACAGGGTGATCTGCGGCACGTAGGTCAATACCAGCAGCACCACGATCATCGACAGCAGGAAGGGCGTCGCGCCACGAATGACGCCTTCCAGTTGGGCGTTGCCGACCCGCGAGCCGACGAACAAGTTGATGCCCATCGGCGGGGTGACCATCCCGATCGCCAGGTTGACGATCATCAGGATGCCGAAATGCACCGGATCGACGCCCACCTTCAGCACCACCGGGAGCAGGATCGGGGTCAGGATGATGATCGCCGCCAGCGTCTCCATGAAGCAGCCGACCACCAGGAACAGCACGTTGATCAGCAGCAGGATCATGATCGGATCGCTGGTCAGGGCCACGATCTCGTTGGCCAGCTTGACCGGGATGCCTTCGATCGCCAGCACGCGGCCGAACACCGTCGCCGTGCCGACGATCACCATCACCGTCGCGGAGGTCAGGGCGGAGTGTGCCAGCACTTTGTAGACATCGGCGAGCTTGAGGTCCTTGTAGACGAAAACGCCGACGAAGAAGCCGTAGGCCACCGCCACCGCCGCGGCTTCGGTCGGGGTGAAGATGCCGCCGTAGATGCCGCCCAGGATGATCACCGGCACCAGCAGCGCCCACTTGGCGTCCCACAGGATGCGGAAGATCTCGGCGCCGGTGTAGCTGCGCTCGATGCCGTGGTAACCGGCCTTGCGCGCGATGAACCAGCTCATCAGCATCAGCACCACGCCGATCAGCACTCCCGGGACGACCCCCGCGAGGAAGAGGCTGGACACCGAGGCGCCGGAGGAGGTCGCGTAGATCACCATCGGGATGCTGGGCGGAATCACCACGCCGATGCAGCCTGCGGACGCGACCAGGCCGACCGAGAAGTTGCGGTCGTAGCCGCGCTTGAGCATGGCCGGGAACAGGATGCCGCCGATCGCCGCCACCGTCGCCGGGCCCGAGCCCGAGATCGCGGCGAAGAACATGCAGGTGGCCACGGCGACCAGGCCGAGGCCGCCGGTGTAACGGCCGAACAGGATCTCGCCGACTTCGAGCAGGCGGCGCGAGATGCCGCCGTGGCCCATGAGGTCGCCGGCGAGGATGAAGAAGGGCACCGCCATCAGCGGGAAGGAGTCGATCGAGGTCACCAGGCTCTGCGCCAGATAGCTGCTGTCGACCACGCCGCCGTAGCCGAGCGCCGCCATCGCCGCGATGCCGAGCGAGATGCCGATCGGCACGCCCACGATCATCAGCAGGGCGAACAGCCCGAACAGGATCAGGGAGATCATGCTGCCACCCCCAAGGTGCGCAGGCGCTTGAATCCCGCGACGATGTTTTGAACGAGGCGGATGAACACCAGCGCGAAACCGACCGTCGGCGCCAGGTAGATCACCCCCATCGGCATGCCGAGTGCCGCCGACGATTGGCCGAACTTGAAGATCTTCATGCTCAGCACGAAGCCTTCCTTGACCACCAGCGCAGCGAACAGCAGGAACACCACCTGGGCCACGATGTAGGTGATCTCCCTGGTGCGGGCGGGCAGGTAGCCGGTCACCGCCTCCACGCAGATGTGGGCATTCTTCTTCATGCCGTAGGCCACCCCGAGGTAGGTCGCCCACACGAAGATATAGCGGGCCAGTTCTTCGGACCAGGTCAGGGATTCCTGGACGACGTAGCGCATGAAGATCTGCACGACGATGAGGACGGTCATCGCTGCCATCAGCAGGACGATCAGTGCCTCCTCGAAGTGATCATCGAGTTTCTTGAGCATGGGGTCTCTCGGGGTCGCGGGCCGCGCCGGACGAACGCCGGGGCCGAAAGGACGGCGCCCCGGCTGCGTGCGGCCGGGGCGTCGCAGGCTTAGTTGGTGGCCTGCAGCACCTTTTTGACGATTTCCTCGCCGGCCTTCTTCTTCACCAGGCCGTACACCGGCCCCATCTTGGCGCGGAAGGCTTCCTTCTCGGCGTCGCTCAATTCGGTGAAGGTGATGCCGGTCATCTGCGCTTCGGCCTCGGCGTCGCTCTTCTGCGCGAGGTCGCGCTGGTACGCCTTGGCGGCTTCGAAGGCTTCGGCCATGGCCTGCTTGTCGGCCTCGCTCAGACCGTCGTAGAGCGGCTTGCTCATCAGGATGACGAAGGGCGAGTAGAGGTGGCCGGTCTTGGTGATGAACTTCTGCACCTCGAAGAACTTCATGTCGCGGAACAGGTTGATCGGGGTTTCCTGGGCATCGAAGGTGCCCTGCTGCAGCGCGGTGAACAGCTCGCCGAAGGCCAGCGGCGCCGGGTTGGCACCCAGCTCCTTCCAGGCGGCGAGGTGGACCTCGTTCTCCATCGTGCGCATCTTGATGCCCTTCAGGTCATCCGGCGTCTTCACCGCCACCTTGCTGTTGCTGAGCTGGCGGAAACCGTTCTCCCAGAAGCCGAGGCCCTGGATGTTGATGTCCTGGAGGCTCTTCAGCAGGTACTGGCCGGGTTCGCCGTCGAGCACCTTGTAGACGGTGGGACGATCCTTGAACACGAAGGGCAGGTCGAGGGCGAAGAACTCCTTCTTGAAGCCGCCCAGCGGGGCCGAGGACACGAAGGTCATGCCGACGCTGCCCAGTTGCACCGCTTCGATCAGCTCGCGTTCGCTGCCGAGCTGCGAGTTGGGGTAGATCTCCAGGCTGATGCGGCCGCCCGTCTTTTCGCCCAGCAGGCGGTTGAACTCGACCAGCCCCTTGTGGCCGGTGTTGGACTCCGTGGCGGCGTGGCCGACCTTGATCACCAGCTTCTGGTTCGTCGCTGTGGTCGCGGGTTGCGTGCCTTTCTGTTCGCCCGAGCATCCGGCGAGTGCGAAAGCGGCGAGGGCGAGGCCTGTCGCGAGGATGCGGCGGCGGAGGGGGGTTGCGAGCTGGTTGGACATGGAGTGTAGTTCCTTCATTGGGTACCGACAGGCTGCCTGCGGCTCTCGAGGACTCGCATTTGTCCGGTACGCGGCTGGGTGGAATCCAAACTGGATAATCGATTAAAGCCATGAATGCTGGGGTTTGAGGAAAGCCATGTCAATATGTGAATATAGATCTCAAATATTGAGATTTTTCCGGTGTGTCGAGCTGCAGGATTTGCATGAAGTGCGCGCAAGGAGAGGGACGCCCCCTTTCCTGCAGGGTGCCCCTGCCTGTCTTGTGCGTGGAACGCGGGGGCGCTTGTGGTAGCCGGCGCGGAGTCCGTGATCCTCTTCGTCCACGGCCTGTGGATGCACGGCGTGGTGTTTTCCGCGCACCGTCGCGAGCTGCGCCGCATGGGGCGCGAGAGCCGGGTGTTCTCATGGCATTCGCTGCTCGGCTCGCTCGACGGCGCGGCAGATGATCTTGCGGCGCACATCGCCGCGCTCGGCCGCCGGCCGCTGCATCTGGTCGGGCACAGCCTGGGCGGCTGTGTCGTGCTGAACATGCTCGCCCGCCATCATCCGGAAGGCATCGGCCGCGTGGTCCTGCTCGGTTCGCCGTGCTGCGGGTCCCATGCGGGCGAGCGCATCCTGCGCGTCCCGCTTCTGCGCGGCGCGCTCGGCCGCGTGCTGCCGCAGTGGCTGGCGCGGCCGCTGCCCGAGGTGCCGCCCGGCTACGAGATCGGCGTGGTCGCCGGCAACCGCCCGGTCGGCATGGGGCGCATCGTGCCCGGCATGGAGAAGCCCAACGACGGCATGGTGACGGTGGCCGAGACGCGCTGGCCGGGCGCGCGCGACCACACCGTGCTGCCGGTCACCCACATGCAGATGCTGTGGTCGCGCGCCTGCCTGATCCAGACCCTACACTTCCTCGACACCGGGCGCTTCCTGCGCGGGGGCGTGCGCGGCTGATCGCGCGCAGCGCGCCCCCGGTCGGGGGCGGGGGCTCAGATCGCGTCGCGGATCCGCCGCAGGCGATCTCCCAGGCGTGGCCGCCGTCGCGGTCATGAGGGGTCTGCGCTGGACCTTCGGATTGCGGGCCTGCCGCGCCCGGCTCGATTCAGCCTAGTCCGGCAGCGGGGGGCTGCCAGCCGGATCGTGCGGTCGCAGCTCGCGGGTGTCGATGTGGAGGACGTGGCCGCGGTGGCGGCTTACCTCCTCGACCATATGCGCGGTGCCCCCGGCGCCGTCGCCGCGGCGCCCGTCCCACAGGCACAGCAGCCAGACGCGTTCGCCGCCGCAGGCGAGCGCGGTGTCGAGCAGCCAGCGGTTGCAGCGCTCGAAGGGGTTGTCGGCCGCGGCCGCGGGGGCGGGCGGCATGGCGTGCGGCGGGCTGGCGAGGCGGGCGGCCACCGCGCGGTAGCGCGCCACCCACTGCTCGCCCGCGCTCACCGGGCGTACCGAGCGCGCGATGAACTCGTCCTCGCCGAAGGGCTGCAGGAAGAGCAGCGGCAGCGCGCGCGCCTGCGCCGCCTCGGCGAAGAGCAGGTCGCCGCCCGCCGCGCCCTGGGTGAGGCCGAGGTCGAGCGGGCCGGCCTCCAGGCGATCGAGCGCTTCGGCGATGCGCGCCGCCGCCGCGGGCGCGAGTGCGGGCGGGAAGCGCGGTTCGGCACGGCCGGGCGCATCGATCATGTGGCCGCTGAAGAGGATCACGCGGCGTGGCTGCAGGCAGCTCGGCAGAAGTGGTTCGGGGGCGGGCATCGCGGATCTCCGGTGGTCGGTCGGTGCTGTGCACATTCTGGAGCGATCGCCTCTGCCGCGGCTATCTGCGCGCGCCGAGGCTGAATATACTTACAGCCATGTCGCCCCCTATCGAGACCCTTCCCGGGCCGAACTCCGAGCCTCGCTCCAAGACCTCCTCCCCGCGGCCGCCGGCCGCCGATCCGCTCGCGGCGCTCGACCCCGCCCAGCGCGCCGCGGTCGGGCACGGCATCGGCGCCGATGGCCGCATCGACGCCGGGCCGCTGCTGGTGATCGCCGGCGCCGGCTCGGGCAAGACCGGCACGCTCGCGCACCGCGTGGCGCGCCTCGCGGCGGCCGGGGCCGATCCCGCGCGCATCCTGCTGCTGACCTTCTCGCGCCGCGCCGCGGACGAGATGGGCCGGCGCGTGCGTCGCATCCTCGCGCAGGCCGCCGCCGACCGTCCCGGCCTGGCGCGCGCCGAGCTGCAGTGGGCGGGCACCTTCCACGCCATCGGCGCGCGCCTGCTGCGCGACCACGCCGGCCGCATCGGGCTCGACCCCGGCTTCAGCATCCACGACCGCGAGGACTCCGCCGACCTGATGAACCTGGTGCGCCACGAGCTCGGGCTGTCGGCGACGAAGCAGCGCTTCCCGCAGAAGGGCACCTGCCTGGCGATCTATTCGGCGGTGGTCAACACGCGCGCCGCGCTCGCCGAGGTGCTGCAGGCGAGCTTCCCGTGGTGCGCGCAGTGGGAGGACGAGCTCAAGCGCCTGTTCCGCGCCTACGTCGAGGCCAAGCAGGCGCAGCAGGTGCTCGACTACGACGACCTGCTGCTGTACTGGG
Organism: Thauera aminoaromatica; assembly: GCF_000021765.1. Taxonomy (NCBI): domain Bacteria; kingdom Pseudomonadati; phylum Pseudomonadota; class Betaproteobacteria; order Rhodocyclales; family Zoogloeaceae; genus Thauera; species Thauera aminoaromatica. The sequence continues at coordinate 617,699 of NC_011662.2, forward strand.
CGCAGATGGTGGGCGAGGCGGAGCTCGGTGCCGAAATCGGCGGCCTCTTCGACCACGTGCTGGTCGACGAATACCAGGACACCAACGCGCTGCAGGCGGCGATCCTGCTCGCGATGAAACCGGACGGCCGCGGCCTGACCGTGGTCGGCGACGACGCGCAGTCGATCTACGCCTTCCGCGGCGCCACGGTGCGCAACATCCTCGACTTCCCGGCGGCCTTCGAGCCGCCGGCGCGGGTGGTGACGCTGGAGCGCAACTACCGCTCCACCCAGCCCATCCTCGACGCCGCCAACGCGGTGATCGCGCTCGCCGCCGAGCGCTTCGCCAAGAACCTGTGGAGCGAGCGCGCCTCGGCGCAGCGCCCGCGCCTGGTGACGGTGAAGGACGAGGCGGCGCAGGCCGACTTCGTGGTCGACAGCGTGCTGGCGCGCCGCGAGGAAGGGCTGAAGCTCAAGCAGCAGGCGGTGCTGTTCCGCGCCTCGGCGCACAGCGCGCGCCTGGAACTGGAGCTGACCCGGCGCAACATCCCCTTCGTGAAGTACGGCGGGCTCAGGTTCCTCGAGGCCGCCCACGTCAAGGACGTGCTCGCGCTCCTGCGCTGGGCGGAGAACCCGCGCGACCGCATCGCCGGCTTCCGTGCCATCCAGCTGCTCGCCGGCATCGGCCCCAGGACTGCCGGGCGCGTGCTCGACAACGTCTGCAGCGCGCCGCCGGGCTGCGTGCTGCTCGCCGAGCAGCCGGTGCCGGAGGCGGCGCGCCCGGGGTGGCTGGAGTTCGCCACGCTGGTCGACCGGCTTTCCGGGCGGGAGGAGGCCTCGACCGCCGCATTCGCGCCTGGCGGCGCTCCTGCACGAACCACCGCGCCTGTCCGTGCGGAGGGTCTTGCGGGCGGGGCGAGGGGCGGCCTGCCGTGGCCGACCGACTTCGAGCTCGCCTGCCGTTGGTACGAGGCGCAGATGCCGCGCCTGTACGACGATTTCCAGGTGCGCGTGCTCGACATCCAGCAGCTCGCGCGCATCGCCGCCACCAGCCCGAGCCGGCAGCGCTTTCTCACCGAACTCACGCTCGATCCGCCCAGCGCCACCAGCGCCGAGGCCGGCATGCCGCTGCTCGACGAGGACTACCTGATCCTGTCGACCATCCACTCGGCCAAGGGCCAGGAGTGGAACGCGGTGAGCGTGCTCAACGTGGTCGACGGCTGCATCCCTTCGGACGTCGCCACGCGCGACAGCGCCGAGATCGAGGAAGAGCGCCGCCTGCTCTATGTGGCGATGACGCGCGCGAAGGACGCCCTCGACCTGATCGTGCCGCAGCGCTTCCACGTCACCCAGCAGACGGGCCTGGGCGATCGCCATGTCTATGCCGGGCGCAGCCGCTTCATCCCCAACCGTCTGCTCGGGCACTTCGAGCAGATGAGCTGGCCGTTGCCTGCGCCCGAACTCCAGGGCTCGCCGGCCTCGCGCCAGGCGGCGATCGACCTCGCCGCGAAGATGCGCGACATGTGGCGATGACTGCGCGGTCGCGACCGCGGAGGGCTCGTGCCCTGGCGCTCGATCGCTCCGGATAGGGTAGTCTTTTCGTTCGTCGCGCTGGTGGTGGTGATCACCCGCCGAACACGGTCCGGCCGCTTCCCGGCGCGGCGCGAGGGAGATCCGCCATGGCAAGGAAAACGCATCCGATGGTGGCGTCGCTGCGCGCCGCCGACACCGGCAAGATCGTTTCGGCGCGCGAGGCGGTGCGCCTGATCCGCAGCGGCGACACGGTCGCCACCGGCGGCTTCGTCGGCATCGGCTTTGCCGAGAGCGTCGCGATCGCGCTCGAAAAACGCTTCCTCGAGGCGGAGGGCGGCCCGGGCAGCCCGCGCGACCTGACCCTGGTGTATGCGGCCGGGCAGGGCGACGGCAAGGCGCGCGGCCTCAACCACCTCGGCCACGAGGGCCTGGTGGCGCGCGTGATCGGCGGCCACTGGGGGCTGGTGCCGCGCCTGCAGGCGCTTGCGGTCGATAACCGCATCGAGGCCTGGAACCTGCCGCAGGGGGTGATCACGCACCTGTTCCGCGACATCGCCGCCGGCAAGCCGGGCACGCTGACCCGGGTCGGGCTGGGCACCTTCGTCGATCCGCGCTTCGGCGGTGGCAAGCTCAACGCGCGCACCACCGAGGATCTTGTGCGGCTGATGCCGATCGACGGCGAGGACTACCTGTTCTACAAGGCCTTTCCGATCCATGTCGGCATCATCCGCGGCACCACCGCCGACCCCGACGGCAACGTCACCATGGAGAAGGAGGCGCTGACCCTGGAGGCGCGAGCGATCGCCATGGCCGCGCGCAACTCCGGCGGTATCGTCATCGTGCAGGTCGAGCGCATCGCCGAGCGCGGCTCGCTCAATCCGCGCCAGGTGCAGGTGCCGGGCGTGCTGGTCGACTGCGTGGTGGTGGCGGATCGTCCCGAGCACCACATGCAGACCTACAGCGAGCAGTACAACCCGGCCTTCTCCGGCGAGATCCGCGTGCCGATGTCGGCGATCTGCGCGATGCCGATGAGCGCGCGCAAGATCATCGCCCGCCGGGCCGCGATGGAGCTGCAGTCGGCTGCGGTGGTGAACCTCGGCATCGGCATGCCGGAGGGGGTCGCGACCGTGGCCGCGGAGGAGAAGCTCATCGACCTGCTCACGCTCACCGCCGAGCCGGGCGTGGTCGGCGGCATTCCCGCCGGCGGGCTGAGCTTCGGCGCGGCGGTGAACACCCAGGCCATCATCGACCAGCCCAGCCAGTTCGACTTCTACGACGGCGGCGGGCTGGACATCGCCTTCCTCGGCCTCGCCCAGGCCGACCGCGAGGGCAACCTCAACGTGTCGAAGTTCGGCCCGCGGCTCGCGGGCGCGGGCGGCTTCATCAACATCTCGCAGAATGCCAAGAAGGTCGTCTTCGTCGGCACCTTCAGCGCGGGCGGGCTGGAGGTGGCGGTGGAGGATGGATGCCTGCGCATCGTCCGCGAGGGCGAGACGAGGAAGTTCGTCGACGCGGTCGAGCATCGCACCTTCAGCGGGACGCAGGCGGCGAAGTGGCGGCAGGACGTGCTCTACGTCACCGAGCGCTGCGTGCTCCGGCTGTGCGAGGACGGACTCGAGCTCATCGAGATCGCGCCGGGGATCGATCTGCAGCGCGACATCCTCGCTCGCATGGACTTCGTACCGGTGATGAAGGGCCCGCCCGTGCGGATGGACGCGCGCATCTTCGCCGACGCGCCGATGGGCTTGCGCCACGACCTGCTCGACGTTCCGCTCGGGCGTCGGCTGGCCTACGACGCGCAGCAGGACGTGTTCTTCGTCGACTTCGAGGGGCTGTCGGTGCGCACCCCGCAGGACATCGCCGCGATTCGCGACGCGGTGCGCGCCGCGCTCGCTCCACTCGGGCGCAAGGTGGATGCGGTGGTCAACTACGACCGCTTCTCGATCGTGCCGGAACTGGTGGACGACTACGTCGAGATGGTGAAGGGACTGATGGATGCCCATTACCACACCGTGACCCGCTACACCGCCAACGGCTTCCTGCGCATGAAGCTCGGCGAGGAGCTCGAGAAGCGGCGCATCCCCGCGCACTTCTACGCGAGCGCGAGCGAAGCCTGGCACGGGCTGGAAACCCCGTAGCGGGGCGCTGCGCCGCCGCGCTGCGCCCGCACGGGGCCGGTGTCGGGCATGCAGGCCTCACAGGAACAGGGCGCCGACATCGATCGTCTCGCGCCGGCCGACCTCGTGGGCATGCGCCTGCAGCCAGGTTTCGGCGCGTGCGCGGCCGAGTTCGCGCAGCCGGAGCAGGGCGCTGGCGGTGGCATCGAGCTTGCTCGCGCTGCCGGCGTCGCCGAGCTCGGGGGCATCGATCAGGTGGAAGCGCTCGCGCAGCAGCTTGCGCTCGAGGCGGCCGATCGGCGACCAGCGCGGACGCTCGGCGATGAACTGGCGGGCGTGGGCGATCATGCGCATCTCGCGCAGGAAGGTGGTGGAGAAGCCGAGCTCCATGCTGCGCGCCGCGATGTCTTCGGCGCTGCGGGGGGCCTGCTCGTGCTGCAGAGGGTTCAGCAGCACCATCAGCAGGTCCGGCGTGTCGCATTCGTAGAGCAGCGGGTAGATCGCCGGGTTGGCGGTGAAACCGCCGTCCCAGTAGTGCTCGCCGTCGATCTCCACCGCGTGATGCAGCGTGGGCAGGCAGGCCGAGGCCAGCAAGGCGGCTTCGCCGAGCTCGGCGGTGCGGAAGAGCCTGACCTTGCCGGTGCGCACCGCGGTGGCGGCGATGAAGAGCTTGAGCGGGCACGCGCGGCGGATGCGCTCGAAGTCGAACTGCGCGCGCACCACGTCGCGCAACGGATTGAGCTCGAAGGGGTTGAGCTGATAGGGCGAGAACACGCGGGCGAGCCCGAGCATCATGTTCATCGGCGAGGGGAGGCTGCCGTCACCCGAGGGGCTGAGGCTTTGCAGCAGCTCGAGGTGGAAGGGAACGCTGTCGCCGACGGCCGTCCAGAAGCGGTCGAGCGCGGCGCGCGCGCCCTCCGCCCCGCCCGTGGTCCAGCCCTCGGCGAGCGCCACGGCATTCATCGCGCCGGCGCTGGTGCCGCTGATGCCTTCGATCGGCACTCCCGCCTCGAGCAGGCGGTCGAGCACGCCCCAGGTGTACGCGCCATGCGCGCCACCGCCCTGCAGCGCGAGCGCGACGGGGGTGGAGGCATCCTTCCTGGTTGGCCACGGCAAGCGAAACATCGAAACCCCCTTCGGGTCCGGGCGGACGGCAGGGGAGTCCCTTGGCGCCTGTCCGGCAAGCTGCAGGTCTGCATTGTGCACTGCACAATGCAGATTATCACGCAGTCCGGATTACAGCCGTGCGTACCGGTAACAGGATGCGCGGGCGCGGGCGTCGTGCGCGCCGGCCCGCCGCCGGGTCAGGCATTGCCGGGTCGGGAAGCGGCTCCGCACGCCAGCCACAGGCGCAGCGCCTCGGCGTTGTTGTGCGTGGTGTCGCGCGCGGCGTGGAGCAGGGTGAGGACCGGATGCGCGGCGATCAGGCCGTGCAACTCGGCGAGTGCCGCGGCGGCCGCGGGGGCGCGCAGCTCGTCGGCGTAGCGGCGGCGGAATTCGTCCCAGCGCGCCGGGTCGTGGGCGAACCACTTGCGCAGCTCGCTCGAGGGCGCGAGCTCGCGCAGCCAGTGCTCGATCCGTGCGTTCTCGCGCGCGAGTCCGCGCGGCCACAGGCGATCGACCAGCACCCGGCAGCCGTCCCCGGCTGCGGGTGGGTCGTACGCGCGGCGCACGCGGATCGTCATGGTCTGGTCAGATCGCCATGCCCTTCTCGTCGAACAGGCCCTCGAATAGGATCGAGCTCAGGTAGCGCTCGCCCGAGTCGGGCAGGATCACCACGATGGTCTTGCCGGCGTTCTCGGGCTGCTTCGCGACGCGCGCCGCGGCGGCCACCGCCGCGCCGCAGGAGATGCCGGCGAGGATGCCCTCCTCGCGCGCCAGGCGGCGGGCGTAGAGCACCGCGTCTTCGTTGCTCACCTGCTCGACCGCGTCGATCAGCGAGAGGTCGAGCACTTTCGGCACGAAGCCCGCGCCCAGGCCCTGGATCTTGTGCGGCGCAGGGGTCAGCGGCTGGCCGGCGAGGGTCTGGCTGATCACCGGGCTGGCGGCGGGCTCGACCGCGATCGAGCGGATGTCCTTGCCGCGCACGCGCTTGATGTAGCGCGAGATGCCGGTGATGGTGCCGCCGGTGCCCACGCCCGACACCAGGATGTCGATGCCGCCGTCGGTGTCGTTCCAGATCTCCGGGCCGGTGGTGGTCTCGTGGATCGCCGGGTTGGCGGGGTTCTCGAACTGCTGCAGCAGCACGTAGCGGCCGGGGTCGCTGTCGACGATCTCCTTGGCCTTGGCGATGGCGCCGTTCATGCCCTTGGGGCCTTCGGTCAGCACCAGTCTGGCGCCATAGGCGACGAGCAGCTTGCGGCGCTCCACGCTCATGGTCTCGGGCATGGTCAGGGTCAGCGGGATGCCGCGCGCGGCGCACACGAAGGCGAGCGCGATGCCGGTGTTGCCGCTGGTGGGCTCGACGATCTCCTGGCCGGGGCCGAGGCGGCCGTGGGCGATCGCGTCCTTGACCATCGCCGCGCCGATGCGGCACTTGACCGAGTAGGCCGGGTTGCGGCCCTCGATCTTCGCCAGCACGGTGGCCTGCGCGCCGTCGAGCACGCGGTTCAGGCGCACGAGCGGGGTGCGGCCGATGGATTCTGCATTGTCGGGGTACCAGGTGGACATCGGTTCTCTTCTCCTCGTTGGGGGTGCTCCGGAAGTATAGGCAAAGCGCGCCGCACGGTCGCGCCGGATCGTCGCGCGTGGTGGCGGACGGCGCTTGACGGCGGCGCACCCAGGTGCAAGCTTCAATCCCTTGCGCGAGGTCCGGCACGCGGTCTGGCACGTGGGAGGGGGCGATGAAGGAAAAGGAACTGCGGCTCGCACTGGTGCTGTTCGGCGGCGTTTCGCTCGCGGTGTACCAGCACGGCATCAACCGCGAACTGCTCAACCTCGCGCGCGCCTCGCGCGCCTACCACCGCGTCGAAGGGCCCGCCGCCAAGCAGGCGCCCGGCCATGTGTATCCGGCGGGCGCGGGCGCCGACGCGTGGACCGCCGAGGTGTATTTCGACCTGCTCAAGCGCCTCGGGCGCATGGTGGACCTGCGCGTGCTGGTCGACGTGATCTCGGGCGCGTCGGCGGGGGCCATCAACGGCATCGCGCTCGCGCGCGCGCTCGCGCACGATCTCAGCCTGGCGCCGGTGACGCGGCTGTGGCTGGAGCGCGCCGACATGCAGCGCCTGATCGCACCGGAGGCGCGCGCCGGGAAGTGGGACAAGTGGTACTTCCGCCCGCTGCTGCGGCCGCTGCTGGCGTGGGCCCGGCGCGAGGGAATGCTCGAGACCCAGCCCGACCCCGAGACGCTCGAGCGCGCGCTCGCCTTCGTGCGTTCGCGCTGGTTCAGCGCGCCGCTCGACGGGGCCTTGCTGAGCGCGGAGCTGCTCGACGGCCTGCTCGCGATGGAGACGGGTTCGGTGGCCGCCGGCTCGCTGCTGCCCTCGGGTACCTGCCTGTCGCTGGCGGTCACGGTGACCGACTTCCGCGGCATCGAGCGCGCGCTGTTCACCCACGACCCGCCGCTGCTGCGCGAGCGCGAGCATCGCCACCTGCTGCGCTTCGCCTGCGAGCATCGCAGGACCGGCGAGCTCGACAGCGACTTCGGTCTCGACAACGCGCCCTCGCTCGCCTTCGCGGCGCGCGCCTCGGCGTCCTATCCGGGCGCCTTCCCGCCCGCCCGGCTGGCCGAGATGGACGCCCTGCTGGCCGCGCGCGGGCTGACGTGGAGTACGCGCGAGCGCTTCCTGGCGCGCAACTTCGCGCACTACCGCGCGAGCGGCATGAACCCGGCGGAAGTGGTGTTGCTCGACGGCAGCGTGCTCGACAACAAGCCCATCCTCGCCGCGGTCGGCTACATCCGGGTCCATCGCGCCTTCCGCGAGGTGGACCGGCGGCTGATCTTCATCGATCCGCATGCCGAGGCGCGCGTCGGCGAGGGCGCCGGCAGCGATGGCGGGGAGGGCGAGCCGGGCTGGTTCGAGGTCCTGCGCAGTGCCCTGTCCGACCTGCCGCGCCACCAGCCGATCCACCAGGAGCTTGCCGAGATCAGCCGCTACAACCGCCAGATCCGCCGCCTCAAGGCGACCATCGTGCAGAGCCGGCCCGAGGTCGAGGCGCTCGTCGAGCGCGCCACCGGTGGTGCCCTGTCGGGGCCCTTCACGGCCGTCGAGTTGCGCCACTGGCGGTTGACCTCGACCAACATGCTGGGGGCGATGCCGCTGGTGTACGACCCGTGGTGGCGTGCGCTGGTGCTGGAAGCGCTCGATTTCCTCGCCGGCCTGCTCGGCAGCCTGTGCGGCTGCGCACGCGAATCGCCGGGCGCGCGCTGGCTGCAGCAGGTGGTGGAGGCGTGGGCGGCGCACGCCGGGATCCTGCGCGAGCACTACCGCATCGCGGACGATGTGGGCGAGGATGCCGACATGCCCGCGTTCGCGCGCGTCGTGATCCGTTTCGGCATCGAGTACAAGCGCCGCCGCATCAACTTCGTGCTGCACGAGCTCAACACCCTCTACCACGCCCTGCCGGGCGAGGGCCGCTGCACCACCGCCCCGGGCGTGCTCGACGTGGTGAAGACGCGCATCCACGAGTGCCTCGACGCATTGGCGATCTACGACGACTGCGCCTTCGTCGATGCGCCCGCCGCCGCCGCGGTGCGTGCCCTGCTGCAGCCGGCGACCGCTGCTGCGGCGGTGCGGTCCGAGGCGGATGCGGCGGCGTTCGCGATGCGCAACGCGGTCGCGCTCGACGCCTTGATCGAGCGCATCGGCGACGCCTGCCGGATCGGCGAGGCCAACGCGAACATGGACGCGGTGCTGGTCTCCGACGCGGTGCGGGCGATCGAGCCGCACTGCCGCCGCCAGTTGTTGACCGCCTATCTCGGCTACTTCTACTGGGACGTGATCCTGCGCCCCGCGCTGGGGGCACTCGCGCTCGGCAGCGGGCCGCTGGAGGAGGTGCTGATCGATCGCATCAGCCCACAGGATGCGACCGCGCTCGCCTCCGTGACGGAGGGGCGCCCGGCGCTCGCGGGCACCGCGTTCGCGGGCTTCGGCGGCTTCCTCAGCGCGGCCGCGCGCGAGAACGATTACCTGTGGGGGCGCCTGCATGCGGCCGAGCGGCTGGTCGGCATCGTCGCCAGCGCCGTCGGCGGACCCGGTGCACCCGACGCGTCGGAGCTGCGCGTGTTTCGCAAGCGTGCCTTCGAGGCCATTCTCGACGAGGAGGCGAGCCGGCTGCGCGCCGTGCCCGGGCTGATCGCCCGCCTGCGCGTCGCGATCGCCGCGCTCTGAGGGCAGCGCTCCGCGCAGCGCCGTGAATCCGGGCCCTCGCCGCGCGCGCGCTTGGTAAGATCGCGCCCCATGTCCTCTCCGATCGCCGCCTCTTCCTCCCTGCCCGCCCAGCTTCCCCTGGGCCTGCGCGACGTCGCCGCGCTCGGCCAGGTGTTCACCCCCGAGCCGGTGGTGCGCGCCATGGTCGCCCTGCGTCGCAACGCGGGCCGCGTGCTCGAGCCCTCGTGCGGCGACGGCGCCTTCCTGCGCCATCTGCCCGGCGCGGTCGGTCTCGAGCTCGATCCCGACCATTGTCCGCCCGGCGCGCAGGCGATCGACTTCTTCGCCTACCCCGAGCGCGAGCGCTTCGACACCATCATCGGCAACCCGCCCTACGTGCGCATCCAGGACATCGCCGAGAGCACGCGGGCGCTGATCGAGCGCGGCGCCTACGGGGACCTCCTCGATGGCCGCGCCAACCTCTACCTCTTCTTCATCGCCAAGTGCCTGCGCCACCTGCGCCCGGGCGGCGAGCTGATCTTCATCACCCCGCGCGACTTCCTCAAGGCCACCTCGGCGGTGAAGCTCAACCGCCTGCTGGTCGAGTCCGGCTCGATCACCGACGCGATCGAGCTCGGCGACGCGCGCGTGTTCGACGACGCGGTGCCGAACTGCCTGATCTGGCGTTTCGAGAAGGGGCGCAGCGCGCGCGCGATGCGCTACTGCGCGCTCGGCGTCGGTGACGACCTCGCCGCCGGGCTGGCGGCGCCGGCCTGGGAGGAGCGCCACTTGGTCGAGGCCGGCGGCCACCTGATGTTCGCGCGCGGCGACTACCCGCTGCGCCTGGCCGACGTGGCCTTCGTCAAGGTCGGCGCGGTGTCGGGCGCGGACGAGCTGTTCACCGACGCGGTAAATGGCAACCGCGACTTCGTGTGCTCGTCGACGGTCAGCACCGGGCAGACCCGGCGCATGATCTGGAGCGAGCCGGGCGATCCGCCGCCGGCGCTGCTGGCGCCGCACAAGGCGCGCCTGCTGCAGCGCAAGGTCACCCGCTTCGACGAGTCGAACTGGTGGATGTGGGGCCGCCTGCACCACCGCAGCGCGCAGCCGCGGGTGTATGTGAACGGCAAGACGCGGGTGCCGAAGCCCTTCTTCGTCCATCCCTGCACCGACTACGACGGCGCCGTGCTGGCAATCTTCCCGCGCCGCGCCGACGTGGACATCGAGGCCTTCCGCGACGCCCTCAACGCGGTGGACTGGGAGGACCTCGGCTTCGTCTGCGACGGCCGCTTCCTGTTCACCCAGCGCAGCCTGGAGCACGCGCCGCTCCCAGCGGACTTCGAGGCCTTCCTGCCCGCCTGAGTCGGGTACGCCCCGAGCTTGCTCATCCCCGCGGCCCCGGCGGCCGCCGTTGTCCTGTCCATCCGGATGGAATTGGAGGAGAATGTGCAAGCTTCACGCAAGAATCCGTTAAGTATCTGTTGGAAAAGAAATTTTTATGCGCTCGTAAGCGGAGTGTAAGTCTCCGCCCCTAAGGTGCGCACAACCGGGCAGGCGTCCGGTCCTTTCACCGCAGAAGGAGGGAGATATGGAAAACGATATGGCGACCAAAATCGCCGCAAACCCCAAGTACCAGAAACTGGTACGCACGCGCTCCAGCTTCGGCTGGATCCTCACCGCGATCATGATGTTCGTGTACTACGGCTACATCGCGCTCATCGCCTTCAACAAGGAATCGCTCGCCGCCCGCCTGGGCGAGGGCGTGATGACGGTCGGCATTCCCGTCGGCTTCGGCGTCATCGTGTTCACCATCCTGATCACCGGCTTCTACGTGCGCCGCGCGAACTCCGAGTTCGATCAGCTCACCCGTGAAATCGTCGAGGAGGCGGGCAAATGATCGGTACCAACGCGAAACTCGCGGGCGGCCTCGTGCTCGCCCTGCTGTCCTCGGTGGCGCTTGCCGCGGGCGGCGATCTCGGCCAGGCCGAGAAGCAGGCCACCAACTGGACGGCGATCCTGATGTTCGCCGCCTTCGTGGCGGGTACCCTGTACATCACCAAGTGGGCGGCGGCCAAGACCAAGTCGGCGGCCGACTTCTACACCGGCGGTGGCGGCATCACCGGCTTCCAGAACGGCCTCGCGATCGCCGGCGACTACATGTCGGCGGCGTCCTTCCTCGGGATCTCCGCGGCGGTGATGGCGAGCGGCTATGACGGCCTGATCTACTCGATCGGCTTCCTGGTCGGCTGGCCGGTGATCACCTTCCTGATGGCGGAGCGCCTGCGCAACCTGGGCAAGTTCACCTTCGCCGACGTGGCGGCCTACCGCTTCCAGCAGACCCCGATCCGCGCCTTCGCGGCCTCGGGCACCCTGGTCGTGGTGGCCTTCTACCTGATCGCGCAGATGGTCGGCGCCGGCCAGCTTATCAAGCTGCTGTTCGGCCTCGAGTACTGGATGGCGGTGGTCATCGTCGGCGCGCTGATGATGATCTACGTGCTGTTCGGCGGCATGACGGCGACCACCTGGGTGCAGATCATCAAGGCCTGCCTGCTGCTTGCCGGCGCAAGCTTCATGGCCTTCATGGTGCTGCTGAACTACGGCTTCTCGCCCGAGGCGCTGTTCGCCGATGCGGTCCGCGTCAAGACCGAAGTGTCGGCTGCCACCGGGAAGACCGCTCTGGAAGCTTCCACCGTCGGCCAGGCGATCATGGGACCGGGCTCCTTCATCAAGGATCCGATCTCCGCGATCTCCTTCGGCATGGCGCTGATGTTCGGCACCGCCGGCCTGCCGCACATCCTGATGCGCTTCTTCACCGTGCCGGATGCCAAGGAAGCCCGCAAGTCGGTGTTCTGGGCGACCACCTGGATCGGTTACTTCTACGTCCTCACCTTCATCATCGGCTTCGGCGCGATCGTGCTGGTGTCCACCAATCCGACCTTCCTCGATGCCAAGGGCGGCCTGATCGGCGGCAGCAACATGGCGGCGATCCACCTCGCCAACGCGGTCGGCGGCAACGTCTTCCTCGGCTTCATCTCCGCGGTGGCGTTCGCGACCATCCTCGCGGTGGTGGCCGGCCTGACCCTGTCGGGTGCCTCGGCGGTGTCGCACGACTTGTACGCCACGGTGTTCAAGAAGGGCAAGGCCGACTCGGCTTCCGAGCTCAAGGTCTCGCGCATCACCACCCTGGTGCTGGGTGCGATCGCTGTCGTGCTGGGGATCGCGTTCGAGAAGCAGAACATCGCCTTCATGGTGTCGCTGGCCTTCGCGATCGCAGCCTCGGCCAACTTCCCGGTGCTGTTCATGTCGGTGCTGTGGAAGGATTGCACGACCCGCGGCGCGACGATCGGCGGCTTCCTCGGCCTGATCACCGCGGTGGTGCTGACCGTCGTGTCGCCGTCGGTGTGGGAAGTCACGCTCGGCAACCCGAAGGGTTCGGCGCTGTTCCCCTACGCTTCGCCGGCGCTGTTCTCGATGGCCGCGGGCTTCATCGGCATCTGGCTGTTCTCGATCCTCGACAACAGCGCGCGTGCCAAGGAAGACCGTGCCGGCTACATGGCGCAGAAGGTGCGCTCGGAGACCGGTATCGGCGCGGCGTCGGCCTCGGCGCACTAAGCAGCAAGCGCTCCGCCGGCATCCGCGAGGGTGCCGGCGGGCAGCACGCAAGACCGCGGGGCGGTGGGCGAAGGCTCACCGCCCCGCGGTTTTTCCGTGATGGCCGTCGATTGGCAGGAGTACGCGCACGCGGGTGCCGCGCCCGTCCGGGCCGTCGTCGATCGCGATGCTGCCGCCGTGGCCACGCACGATCTCGCGCGCGATCGACAGACCCAGGCCGCTGCCGCTGGCGCGGGTGCCGGCGTGGCGGTAGAAGCGCTCGAAGACCTGTTCGCGCACTTCGCGGGGGATGCCCGGACCGTCGTCGTCGACCTCGATGCACACCTGGCCCTCTTCGCGCGCGCAGCGCAGCGAGACCTTGCCGCCTTCGTCGCAGTACTTGAGGGCGTTGTCCATCAGGTTGGCGATCAGCTCCTGCAGAAGGGTGGGGTCGCCGACCATGCGCACCGCCTCGCGCTCGACGCCGAGATCGATCGCGCGGGCGTCGGCACGCTCGATCCAGTCCTCGACCAGGGGGTCGATCAGCGCGGTCAGCTCCACTTCCGACGCATCCGCGACCAGGCGGCCGCCTGCTTCTGCGCGGGCGAGCGCGAGCAACTGGTTGGCGAGCCGGATCACCCGCGCCACCGAGACGCGCAGGCGGTGCCGCGCGGCCTCGTCGAGCGGGCGCGACTCGAGCAGCTCGAGCTGCATCTGCAGGCCGGCGAGCGGGGTGCGCAGCTGGTGCGCGGCATCCTGCAGGAACTCGCGCTGGCGGGCGCTGGCATTGCGCTGGCGCTCGAGCAGGCCGTTGAGCGCGCGCACCACCTCGCGCACCTCGTCGGGAACGGCCTTGGGGTCGATCGGCGACAGGTCGGTGCCCGCGCGCCGGCGCAGCGACTCCTCCAGGCGCTCGAGCGGGGCGAGACCGCTCGGAATGCCCAGTCCGGCGGCGATGCCGGCGGCGAGCAGGAGCAGGGCGCCGGCGGAGACGAAGCCGAGGAGTAGTCGGTCCATCGCCGCCTCGCGCTTGACCAGGGTCTCGGCGACGGTGACGTAGTAGCCGCCCGCGGGTGTTTCGCGATACAGGCGCAAGGCGCGGATCGGCTCGCCCGCATGGACGAGATCGCGGAACAGCGGTCGCGTGGAGGGCGCGCGCGGCGGTTGCGGTGTCTCGCGGCCGACCGGGGAGTAGGGCACCGGCAAAGCGGATGCCGCATCGCTGTCGTCGAGCAGCGGCAGGGCCGCGTCGCCGCCGAGCAGGCGCCCGCCCAGGTCGCGTACGCGGAAGTAGATGCGGTCCTGGGTGTCGCTGCGCAGCACCGCCTCGACTTCGGACGACAGCCTCAGGTTGAGCCCGTCCGCTTCTGGGTGCACATGGGTGGCGATCGCGTGGGCGAGGTTGAGCAGGTTGTGGTCGTAGGCATCGCCGACCATGCCCTTGGCCGTGCCGTAGGCCACCGCGCCGGCGATCGCCAGCAGCAGGCCGGTGGGTGCGGCGAGGCTGCTGAGGAGCTTACGCCGGAGGCTGGTCTGCACCGTCGCGCTGCTCCTTGCTGCGTTCGAGGCGGTAGCCGAAGCCGCGTACGGTGCGGATCAGCAACCCTGCCGCCTCCACGCGCGGGCGCAGGCGCGAGATGCACACCTCGAGCGCGTTGCCGCTGCCGTCGCCTTGAAGGTTCTCGCGCGTCACCGTGCGCCCGTCGGCGCGCACCAGCGCCTCCAGCACCTCCCACTCGCGCCCGCTGAGCGTCATCGGCGCGCCGTCGAGCTCGGCGAGGCGGCCGTCGAGGTCGAGGGCCAGCGCCCCGAAGGCCAGCCTCGCCCCGGCGCCACCCCCGCGCCGCTGCACCGCGCGCATGCGCGCACTGAGCTCGGCGAGCTCGAAGGGCTTCACCAGGTAGTCGTCGGCGCCGAGGTCGAGCCCGTAGATGCGGTCGTCGAGCGCGTCGCGCGCGGTGATCACGATCACCGGCATGCGCTGGCCGCGCTTGCGGATGCGACGCACCAGCTCGTAGCCGCCGAGCCCGGGCAGGCCGACGTCGAGCAGGACGAAGTCGTAGCCGTTGTTCTGCAGCAGGCGGTCTGCACGCATGCCGTCGCCTTCCACCTCGACCTCGTCGCCCTGGCCGCGCAGGAATTCCGCGATGCCCTCCGCGAGCGCGGGGTCGTCCTCGACCAGCAAAAGTCTCATCTGTGCTTCTCCATGCCGCGCCGCGCGGGCGGACCCCGCGTCCATCGCGCAGCCGCGAGCGTCGTGTGGAGCGAATCGTATCCCGGCACGGGCGTGCTTGCATCGCCGCGCACGCCCCGGCGTATGATCGGGCTGTCGATCGCCCTCTGCCGGGGCCGCACCCGGCCCGCCGCCATGTCGGACATGCTGCCGCTCGATGCCGAACAGATCGAAGCCTTCCTGATCGCGACCGGAATCGGCCTGCTGATCGGCTTGGAGCGCGAGCGTGTGCCCTCGGCGCGTGCCGGGCTGCGCACCTTCGGCCTGGTCGGCATGCTCGGCGCGCTGGTGTCCATGCTCGGCGAACAGCTCGGGAGCCCCGCGCCCTTCGTCGCCGGCTTGGTGCTGGTGGGCCTCACCATCATCGCCGCCTACCTGCGCCACCCCGATTCTTCCGATCCCGGCACCACCTCGGTGGCGGCGCTGGTGCTGTGCTACTGCCTGGGCGCCGCGAGTTGGCTCGGCCACGCGCAGCTCGCGGTGATGCTTGCGGTGGGGGCCACCGTGCTGCTCTATTTCAAGGCACAACTCCGCGGCGTGGCGACGCGGCTGGAACAACGCGACTGGATCTCGATCCTGCAGTTCGGCGTGCTCTCGCTGGTCATCCTGCCGATGCTGCCGGACGAGGAGATGGGCCCCCACGGCGCGCTCAATCCGCGCCAGATCTGGTGGATGGTGGTGCTGATCGCCGGTGTCGGCCTGGCCGGCTATGCGGCGCTGAAAATCGCCGGCGTGCGCTACGGTGCCGCCTTCGTCGGTGTCTTCGGCGGCCTGGCATCGAGCACGGCGACCACGCTGCTGTACGCGCGTCAGGCGCGCGAGCTGCCCGCGGCGGGTGCGATGGCCGCGCTCGTGATCGTGATCGCCAACCTGGTGATGGTGTTGCGGGTATGGGGGATCGCCGCCGTGGTCGCACCCGGCGTCGCCGCGCCGCTGCTGAAGCTGATCGTGCCGGCGCTCGTGCTCGGCACCCTTGGTGCGCTGTGGCTGTGGCGCCGGCTCGCCGAACGTCACGAGACCGTGCTGCCCGCCACCGGCAACCCGACCGAACTGAAGACCGCGCTCGGCTTCGGTGCGGCCTATGCGCTGGTGCTGCTGGCCGCGGCCTGGCTGTCGGACTATGCGGGCAATCGCGGCTTGTACGTGCTGGCCTTCGTCTCCGGCCTCACCGACGTCGATGCGATCACCCTGTCCAGCCTGCGCCTGTACGCGCTCGAGCGCCTCGAACTGGTCGCCACGGTCACCGCGCTCGGCATCGCCATGCTCGCCAACCTCTGCTTCAAGCTCGGCCTCGCCAGCGTGATCGGGGGCCGCGCCCTCGCGCTACGTGCCGCCGCCGGCATGGCCAGCGTCGCGCTCGGCCTGCTCGCCGGCCTGGCCTGGGTGGGACTCGGGTAAGGCGCGTCCGGCTTTCGCGCCTTAGGCCTTACGCCTAACGTCCCGAGCAATGCCCCCCCGAGGCGGCCTGGCCGCTGCCGAGCGCGATCGGCGGCGGTTCCACGCGGATCCTGCTGCTGCTCATGGTGTCGAGCACCAGCAAGCCGAGGGCGATCAGCCAGAAGGCCGCGAAGCCGGTGCGGAAGAGTCTTTCCTTATCCATGTCTTCCTCCTCACGCACCGACGCGGCGGCGGATGCGCACACCGAGGATGGAGCCGGCAAAGGCGAGCGCGAACCACACCCAGCCGTGCAGGCTGGCCGAGGCGATGCCGCCCAGGTAGGCGCCGACATTGCATCCGAAGGCCATGCGTGCGCTGTAGCCCATCACCAGCCCGGCCACCGCGGCGGCGGCGAGGCGGCGCCCGGAGGGCGCGGAGAACTTCGGCGCGCCGTTCCAGCGCGAGGCGGCGATCGCGCCGTAGATCAGGCCGATGTTGGTCACCGAGGTGACGTCGGCGAGGATGGGCTCGACCAGGCGCTGCGCATGCGGCGCCACGCCCCAGAAGGCGTCGCCCGAGAGGTCCCAGCCGAGCATGGAGACCGCCTTCGCGCCCCACACGCCCATGCCATACACGATGCCCCAGGGCTGGCCTGCGACGACCAGGTGGGCCAGGTAGAGCACCGCCAGCAGCAGCGCCCCCAGCCACCAGCGCGTCGCCCAGCGCGACTGCGCGGGCCCGGCCGCGGCGACGAAGCTCGCCGTGCCGGTGCGTACGAGCCGCTCGGCGATGGCCTGCGGCGAGGGCGGTGCGTCGCCACCCGCCCTGCGTGCGGCGCGCCCGGCCAGCCAGGCCACCAGGCCGCAGCCGGCCACGGTGAGCGCGAGCGCGGTCGGCCAGCCGAAGGCGAGCAGGTTCACCGCCGGCAGGCCGCCGAGCCCGATCCAGGCGGGCTGGTGCGAGGCGCCGAGGAAGCTGCCGAAGGCGAAGGTGGGCAGCACCACGAGGGACAGCGGCGAGCCGCCGCCGGCCTTGTAGAGCGTGCCCGAGCCGCAGCCGTCGGCGAGCTGCATCGCCGCACCGAACAGGAAGGCGCCGAGCACCAGGCTGATCGTCAGCGGCGCCACTGCGCCGACCAGCTCGCCGCCGCTGCCGGCGAGCAGCGGCAGGGTGAGCGCCGCTGCCAGCACCATCAGCAGCATCTGCGCCCACAGGCCTTGCGGGTCGCGGCGCTCGATCATGTCGCGCCAGCCGGTGGTGAAGCCGAAACGTGCGCCCTGCAGTACCGCGCCGAAGCCAACGCCCAGCAGCGCGAGCAGGCCCTGGCGCAGGCCAGCCGCCAGCGTCACCGCGAGCACGCCCGCGAGTGCGCCGAAGACCAGCAGGAATCGGAAGAACCAGCGCATCGTCGCGTCCGCCTTACTTGTCGAGCGCGCGCTTGGCGTCCTGCACCAGCGCGCTCAGGCGCGAGGGCTGGTTGTCCATCGGCAGCTCGGACTGGCTCCATTCCACCACCGAGGAGGGGTAGAGCTTGACCGCCTTGTTGCCGGCGATCTCCGACATCACGAACCAGTTGGTGGCGGCCCAGTGGCCGGTGTTGCAGAAGGACACCGCGGGTGCGGCGGCGGCGCCGGACTGCGCGACCAGGGCCTTGAGCTCGCTCGCCGGCTTGAGCGTGGTGCCGCCCTGGGGGAAGAACTGCGCGTTGTCGAACGACTTCGCGCCCGGCAGCGTACCGTAGCGCGCGGCGGCGTCGGTGCGCGTCTCGCCGGCGAAGAACTTGGGCGGGCGAGCGTCGACCAGCAGCGGTGCGTTGCCGGCCTTGACCGCGGCGGCGAGCTCCTCGCTGGTGACGACCTGCTCCTGGTCGTAGCGGTAGCTGAACTGGCTGGGCGCGACCTGCGGCGCGGCGGTCTCGAGCGCGCCGCCGGCGGCCTGCCAGGCCTTGCTGCCGCCGTCGAGGATGGACAGGCGGGTGAGGCCGCCGACCTTGAGCGTCCAGTACACGCGCGCCGCGGCGCCGAAGTCGGTGTGGTCGCTGCCGGCATGCACGACGACCACGTGGGTGTCGCGATCGACCCCGGCGGCCTGCAGGAGCTGGGTCAGGGCGGCCTCGGCGGGCAGCTGGCCGGGATTTTCCTTCGGGCCGCGATACTTGCCATAGGGGGTGTTCACCGCGCCGGGCACGTGGCCAGCGGCATAGTCCTTTTCGGCGCGGATGTCGAGCACGCGCACACCGGGCTGGCCGAGGAGGGTCTTCAGTTCGGCCGGCTGGAGCAGCGGGGCGGGGGCGGCGGTCGTCGCCACCGCGGCGGCGGGGCTTTGTCCAGTGGTGCTGGCGAAGGCGGGCGTGGCGAAGCCGAGGCTGGCGGCGAGCGCGATGGTCAGGGGAAGGGGGGCGAGTTTCTTCAGCATGGTCGTGTCGTCCGTCGGTTCCGTTTGCTGGGGGCCGGCGCGCCGGACTGCGCGGCGCTGCCATGATGCGCCGCAGAATACGGGAAAGCTGAAATACTCGAAACGTCTTTCAAAGAAAAAGTTTATAACTTTTCAGAATGAAAACGACGGCTGCGCCGGCGTAGAACTCGATGCGCGAGCGGCGATCGAAGCACAACTGGCCTTGCGGCCCCGCAACAGGAAAAACCGCTTGAACACCCTCTCGATCGGCTTGCGCATCCTTGCCGTCCTGCTGCTGCTCGCGGTGGGGCTCAGCTTCGCCAATGATCCGCGTCCCGCGGTGTCTGGCGCGGAGGGCGGCTGGCGCGGCGCGGCGCGCCACTCCGCCGGCATCGCACCCGACCCCGAGCGCTTCGCGGATACCGCGATCGTGCAGGTGTATGCCGCGGCCACCTACGGCTGGCGCGGCTACTTCGCGGTGCATCCGTGGATCATCTACAAGCGTGCCGGCGACACCGTCTACACCCGCTACGACGTCATCGGCTGGGGGCGTGGAAACGTGGTGCGGCGCAACTACGCCTTGCCCGACGGGCTTTGGTTCGGGGCCGTGCCGAGGGTGCTGGTGGAGCATCGCGGCGAAGGCGTGGAGGCGATGATCGGGCAGATCGAGGCCGCGGTGGCGAGTTACCCGTACGCGGACGCGTACCGCAGCTATCCCGGCCCGAACAGCAATACCTTTCTTGCCCACATCGGCCGCGAGGTGCCGGCCTTGCGCCTGGATCTGCCCGCGAACGCGATTGGCAAGGACTATCGCCCCGTCACGCGTCCGCTGGGCGTGTCGCCTTCGGGGTCGGGCGTGCAGTTCTCGCTGCTCGGCCTGCTGGGCTTGAGCGTGGGTGTGCAGGAAGGCGTCGAGCTGAACCTCCTCGGGCTCAACTTCGGCCTCGATCTCAACCGCCCCGGCCTGCGCCTGCCCGGGATCGGCCGCCTGGGCCTCGACGACGCTGCAGTGTTCGACCGCAGCGTGGCCGGGGTGCGCTGACCTCGGCGGCCATGGCATCGGGTTTCGCAAGCGCCTCGGCTTGCGCCGCGCCCAGCGCAGTGGATGGGCTTCTCATTCGCCGCTGCCTGCGCCCTTCTCGCCCTTCGCCGCGAGGTAGATACCCACCAGCAGCAGGCTGAAGCCGACGAACTGCAGCGGCGCGAAGCCTTCGCCGAAGACGAGGAAGGCCAGCAGCGCGCTGCCTACCGGCTCGCCCAGCGTGACCACCGCGACGAAGGTGGCCGACACGTAGCGCAGCGACCAGTTGTAGGCGGTGTGGCCGAGCAGCTGCGGCCCGAGCGCCATCGCCAGCAGCACCAGCCAGGCGGTGTTCGACAGGCTGAACAGTTCCACGCCGCCCGCGCCGCTGGCGGCGAACAGGAACAGCGCCGCGGCGCCGTAGGCGAGCCAGATGTAGGCCGGCAGCCCGAGGCCGGCGCGCAGGCGGCGGCCGATCAGCAGGTAGGCGGAGAAGCACCAGCTGCCGACGAGCGCGAGGAGGTTGCCGAACATGGGGTTGCTGCCGGCGCCGGCGGTCTGGCTGTCGCTCCAGAAGATGAACAGGCTGCCGGCGAAGGACAGCGCGATGCCGCCGATCATCATCTTCGTCGGCGTCTCGCGGAAGATGAGAAAGGAGGCCAGGCCGATCCACAGCGGGTTGGTGGTGACGAGCGCGGTGCTCGAGGCGACCGAGGTGTATTCGAGCGAGCTGATCCAGGTGGCGAAGTGGAGCGCGAGGAAGAAGCCCGCGGCCAGCGCCATGCCGATCTGCCTGCGGGTGAGGCGGGCGAGCTCATGGCGCGATTGCAGGAAGGCGACCGGCGTGATGATGAGCGCGGCGAAGCCCAGCCGCCAGGTCGCGACCGCGAGCGAGCTCACCCCCTCGGCCTGGGCGAGGCGGGCGAAGATGGCGCCGAAGGAGATCGCGGCGAGGCCGATGCCGAGGACGACGAAGGGGAGCCAGCGGGCGGGTTGGGGGGTGTGGGACATCTGGAGAGGGGCGATTGGTGGGTGAGGTGGGTCGAGAGCACCCTGAGGGGCTTCGACCGGTGGCGATGCGTGTTCGAACCGATCGCGGGGACGGCACAGGTGTGCCGGCACTCGGGCGCTTCCGGAGGCGTGGCGGTTTTCCGTAGGAGCGACGCAAGTCGCGATTGCAGCGGGCGGAAATCGCTACGGCGCTGCGGCACTACCCGATCGCGACTTGCGTCGCTCCTACCCGACGCGATGCGGCGCGATTGTGCCGCATCGCGTCGAAACCGCGGCGTTTCGTCTGATCGCGGAGCGGCCCCGGTTGGCGCCATTCCTCTCGCGTCGCACGCCTCACGCGCCTCTCAGGCGTGGCCGCCCTCCAGATACGCCGCCCGCACCTCCGGACTCGCCAGCAGTTCCGCCCCGGTCCCGGCGAGGGTGATCTCGCCGTGCTGCAGCACATAGCCGCGGTCGGCCACGCGCAGGGCCTGGTTGGCGTTCTGCTCGACCAGCAGGATGGTCATGCCGTGGTCGCGGTTGAGCTCCCTGACGATCTGGAAGATCTTGCGGATGTAGATCGGCGCCAGGCCGAGCGAGGGCTCGTCGAGCAGCAGCAGCTTGGGGCGGCTCATCAGCGCGCGGCCGATCGCCAGCATCTGCTGCTCGCCGCCCGACAGGGTGCCGGCGCGCTGCGCCTGGCGTTCCTGCAGGATCGGGAACATCGCGAACACGCGCGCGGTGTCGGCGGCGTAGTTGGCCGGGTCGGCGTGGGCGGTGCCCATCTGCAGGTTCTCGATCACCGTCATGCGCGGGAAGATGCGCCGGCCTTCGGGCACCAGGGCGATGCCGCGGCGGGCGATCTCGTGCGTGTGCACGCGGGTGATGTCCTCGCCGTCGAAGACGATGCGCCCGGCGCTGGCCTTGGGGTTGCCGAACAGGCTCATCATCAGCGTCGATTTGCCGGCGCCGTTGGCGCCGATCAAGGTGACGATCTCGCCCACCTGGACCTCGACGTCGATGCCGCGCAGCGCGTGGATGTGGCCGTAATGGGCGTGCACGCCCTCCATCTTGAGCATCATGCCGCGGCCCCTCCAGTCACTTCTTCTTCCTCGTCCTCGCCCAGGTAGGCCTTGATCACCTGCGGGTCGTGCTTGACCTGCGCCGGCGTGCCCTCGGCGATCTTGCGCCCGTAGCTGATCACGCCGATGTGGTCGGACACGTTCATCACCACGCTCATGTCGTGCTCGATGAGCAGGATCGCGATGCCCATCTCGCCGCACAGGTAGAGCAGGAGTTCGTTCAGCTCCGCGGATTCGCGCGGGTTGAGGCCGGCGGCCGGCTCGTCCAGGCACAGCAGCACCGGATCGACGCACAGCGCGCGTGCGATCTCGATGCGGCGCTGGATACCGTAGGGCAGGTCGCCGGCGGCGTCGTCGGCGAGGTGGGTGAGCTTGAGGCGCGCCAGCCACATCGCCGCGCGTTCGATCGCCTGCTGCTCCGCCTGGCGGTAGCCGGGCAGCTTGAAGAGGCCGGCGATGGAGAACTTCGACGCGCGCTGCAGCACGTTGTGCTGGGCGACGATCAGGTTTTCCAGCACCGTCATCTTGGGGAACAGGCGGATGTTCTGGAAGGTGCGCACCACCTGCGCGTCGCGCGCGACGCGGTGGCTGGGCAGGGCCTCCAGGCGCATCTCGCCACGCGTCGGGTGGGCCAGGCGCAGGGTGCCGGTGGTCGGCTTGTAGAAGCCGGTGAGGCAGTTGAACAGCGTGGTCTTGCCGGCGCCGTTGGGGCCGATGATGCCGGTGATCCTGCCCGCCGGCACCTCCAGCGAGAGGTCGTCGATCGCGGTGAGGCCGCCGAAACGCATGGTCAGGTTGCGCACCGACAGCAGGGTGGCGGGTGTGTTCATCGCGCAGCCTCCGGGGTCGCGGGAGTCTTGTCGAGCGCGTTCAGGCGCACCGTCGGTTCGCGGTGCGACAGCAGGCCGCCCGGGCGCCACACCATGATCAGCACCATCGCCAGGCCGAACAGCAGCATGCGGTACTCGGCGAAGTTGCGGCCGAACTCGGGGATCAGCACCAGCAGCGTCGCCGCCAGCACCACCCCCATCTGCGAGCCCATGCCGCCCAGCACGACGATGGCGAGGATGATCGCCGACTCGGTGAAGGTGAAGCTCTCGGGCGAGATGAAGCCCTGGCGCGCGGCGAAGAACACCCCGGCGAAGCCGCCCAGCATGGCGCCGATGGCGAAGGCCGAGAGCTTGATGTTGGTGGTGTTCATGCCCATCGCCTGGCAGGCGATCTCGTCCTCGCGCAGCGCCTCCCAGGCGCGGCCCACCGGCAGCTTGCGCAGGCGCGACACGAAGGCGTGGGTCAGCAGGGCCAGCACCAGGATCAGGTAGTAGAGGAAGATCAGGCGGTGCATCGGCGAGAACTCGAGGCCGAAGAAGCCGGAGAAGGTCTGCCCGCCTTCCGGTGCGCTGCGGGTGAAGTCGAGGCCGAAGAAGCTCGGGCGCGGGATCGAGCTGATGCCGTTGGGGCCGCCGGAAAATTCGGTCCAGTTCACCAGGATGATGCGGATGATCTCGCCGAAGCCGAGCGTGACGATGGCGAGGTAGTCGCCGCGCAGGCGCAGGATCGGGTAGCCGAGCAGGATGCCGAAGCTGGCGGCGAGCGCGCCCGACACCGGCAGCGCCTCCCAGAAGCTCCAGCCGAACTGGGTCGACAGCAGCGCGTAGGAGTAGGCACCCACCGCGTAGAAGGCGACGTAGCCGAGGTCGAGCAGGCCGGCGAGGCCCACCACCACGTTGAGGCCCCAGCCCAGCATCACGTAGATCAGCACCGTGGTGGCGGTGTCGACCACGTAGCGGTTGTCGGAGAACACGATCGGCAGCGCGATCGAGGCGCCGAGCGCCACCCAGCCGAGCACGTTCACCACGCGCTGGGCGCCGTGGGCGCGGTCGGCGGCGGTGGAGGTGCTGGCGCGGTCGCGGTCCTGCTTGCGGTTGCGCGCCTGGTCGATCGCCCAGCGCAGCAGCAGGCGGCCGGCGAACACCGCGGCCACCGCCGCGGCGAGCAGGCCGAAGCGGGTCTCGATGCCCAGGCGGCCGCCCACGTCCACCGTGGTGAGGCCGATCAGCGGGATGCCCAGGATGAGGCCGACGAAGGCCACCCAGCCGGCGTCGCGCAGGCGTTCAGAAGGCGTCATCGCGTGACGCGCAAAGACGACGGCGCTCATCAGACCTTCTCCACTTCAGGACGGCCGAGCAGGCCGGAGGGGCGCAACATGAGCACCAGGCACAGGATGCCGAAGGTGGCGACGTCCTTGTATTCCGCCCACAGGTAGGCGGCCCAGAAGGATTCGATGAGGCCGATCAGCAGGCCCCCGAGCATTGCGCCCGGCAGCGAGCCGATGCCGCCCAGCACCGCGGCGGTGAAGGCCTTGATGCCGGCGAGGAAACCGATGAAGAAATCGACCACGCCGTAGTACACCGTGACCATCACGCCCGCCACCGCGGCCAGCGCCGCGCCGAGCATGAAGGTGTAGGAGATCGTGCGATCCACGTTCACCCCGAGCAGCGCGGCCATGGTGCGGTCCTGCTCGCAGGCGCGCTGCTGGCGGCCGAAGGGGGTCTGCGTGATCATCCAGGTGAAGGCGCTCATCAGGATCACCGTGGTGACGATGATCAGCATCTGGCTCCAGCCGATCTGCACCGTGAAGCCCGGCGCGTCCCACAGCACGATGCCGCCTTCGAGCACGGGCGGGATGGGCTTGACGCGCGCGCCCTGGGTGAGCTGCACGCTGTTCTGCAGGAAGATCGACATGCCGATCGCGGAAATCAGCGGCGCCAGCCGGGTCGAGCCGCGCAGCGGACGGTAGGCGGTACGTTCGACCGCCCAGCCGTAGGCCGAGGTGAAGAAGATCGACACGATCAGCACGAAGGTGAGCGCGAGCGGGATCGAGGTGACGTCGGCCGCGGCGAGGATCGTGAACGCGGTGACCGCGATGAAGGCGCTCACCATGAAGATGTCGCCATGGGCGAAGTTGATCATGCCGATGATGCCGTACACCATCGTGTAGCCGATGGCGATCAGGCCGTACATGGCGCCGAGCGTGAGCCCGTTGATCAGTTGTTGAAGGGCGTAGGCCACGATGTCTCCTGCTGTGGCGGTGCGGATGGCGCGGATCCCGCTCGGGGCCGCGCCCTGTAGGAGCGGCGCAAGCCGCGATCAAGCGCTGGATCGAAAGTCGTCGCTCGCAGCCCGTCGCCGGCCCCCGGTCTCCTTGTGGGCCGACGGGGGCACGGACACCGGCGCCGCGATTGCGGCGCCGAAGCCTCGGCTCGGACGAGCTTGCGACTTAGTTCGCGTAGTCGTACTGCCCGCCCTTCCAGCGATAGACCACGAAGCCCGGCGCCTTCTGGTCGCCCTTGGCGTCGAAGGACAGCTCGCCGATCACGGTCTTGAAGCTGCCGCCGCGCATGGCCTTCTCGAGGTCGGCGAACTTGGTGCTCTTGGCGGCGGTGGCTGCCTGCTCGAAGAGCTGCATCGCCGCGTAGGCGTAGAGCACGTAGCCTTCCGGCTCGGTCTTGGCGGCGCGGAACTTCTCCACCACCGGGGCAGCGTTCGGGTTCTTGCGCGCGTCGGGCGAGAACGTGAACATCACGTTGTCGGCGGTGGGGCCGGCGGCGGTGACGAGCTCGGAGTTGGTCATGGTGTCGCCGCCCATCACCGTGAGCTGCAGGCCGGCAGCCTGGGCCTGGCGCAGGATGAGCGCGACCTCGGTGTGGTAGCCGCCGTAGGCCATGACCTCGACGCCGGCCTGCTTGAGCTTGGTGACGATGCCCGAGTAGTCCTTCTCGCCGGCGGTGATGGACTCGCGCAGCGTCGGCTTCATGCCCTTGCCTTCCATGGCCTTGGCCATCTCGTCGGCGAGGCCCTTGCCGTAGGCGCTCTTGTCGTCCACCACGGCGACCTTCTTGCCGGCGAACTTCTCGGCGATGTAGCTGCCCGCCACCAGGCCCTGCTGGTCGTCGCGACCCATGATGCGGAAGATGTTCTTCAGCCCGCGCTCGGTGACCTGCGGATTGGTCGACACCGTGGCCATCGGGATGTCGGATTCGACATAGACCTCGGAGGCCGGAATCGTCGAGCTGGAGCACCAGTGGCCGTGCATGAACACGATGCCCTTGTTGACCATGGTGTTGGCGACCGACACCGCCTGCTTCGGATCGCAGGCGTCGTCGCCGACCTCGAGCTTGAGCTTCTCGCCGAGCACGCCGCCGCGAGCATTGATGTCGGCGATCGCCATCTCCGCGCCCTTGCGGATCTGGTCGCCGGCGGAGGCGTACTGGCCGGTCATCGGGCCGGCGATGGCGACCGACAGGTCGGCGAGGGCGGCATTCGAAAAGCCGCCGAGTGCGAGGACGGCGGTGGCGAGCAGGGTCTTTTTCATGAAACGTCTCCTTCGTGGTTGTGGTTTTGGGCCTTGGACGGGGCAGACGGCGCCAAATGGGGCCATCTGCGTCCGGCAAAGGTAAGCGAATTTTTCAAAATTGCCATCCGTGATGGCCCTAGCTGCGACTACCGCGCAGGTTCGTTGTCATCCAGCACCCCTCCGGGGGCATCCGGAAGTGCGTTGGTTTTCCGTAGGAGCGACACAAGTCGCGAATGCAGCGGCTCCGATGGCGCCGCGCCGGATTCCGTGCGCTGAAGATCGCGACTTGCGTCGCTCCTGCGGGCAGGTCCACTCCTCGCCGGGTTGCCAGCGCTGCCGCGGTGCGGGCGCGAATCGCGCACACTCATGCCCCCATCGCCATCAGGCTGGCGTTGCCACCCGCGGCGGCGGTGTTGATCGACAGGGTGCGTTCGTGCACCAGGCGGCCGAGGTCGTAGTCGGGGCAGGGCTGCAGCAGCTGCAGGATCGGGCCGCTGCGCCCGGCGACGCGCACCTGCAGCGCGTCGGCCTCGGCGTCGCTGCCGTCGAACAGCACCGCGCCGAGCGCCTTGTCGAACCAGGCGGCATCCACCGCGACGTATGCGCGCAGCGCCTCGGGGAGCGCGGCCTGCACCGTGCGTGCGGCGGCGCGGTCGGCGAGCAGCAGGCGATTGCCGCTGGCGAGCGCCGCCATCACCTGATGCAGCACGGCGGCCGCGCTGTCCGCCACGCCGGCGATGGTGCCGCGCGCGGTGAAGCGCAGGCTGTCGTCCTCGCCGGTGGGGCCGGGCAGCGCCAGGCGCAGGCCAGCAATACGGCGCGCACGGCAGGCGTCGGCGCGGTCGCGTAGCGCGGCGAGCTCGTCGCCCTCGAGCAGGCCGCGGCCGGCGCCGTCCAGCCATTCCAGGAAGCCGGAGAACGCGGCATCCGCGGCGCGGGTTTCGTCGCTGTCGGTCACCGCGAGCGCGCCATCGGCCAGCACCGGGCCGGGCGTACGCGCAAGCAGCCGGTGCAGGTAGAGCGGTCCGCCCGCCTTCGGGCCGGTGCCGGACAGGCCCTCGCCGCCGAAGGGCTGCACGCCCACCACCGCGCCGATGATGTTGCGGTTCACATACAGGTTGCCGACGTGCGCGCGCGCGGCGACGCGCTCCACGGTCTCGTCGATGCGGGTGTGCACCCCCATGGTGAGGCCGTAGCCGCTGGCGTCGATCGCGTCGATCAGGCTGTCCAATTCGGACGCGCGGTAGCGCAGCACGTGCAGGATGGGGCCGAACTGCTCGCGGCCCAGTTCGCTCAGGGCACCGATCTCGATGATCGACGGCGCGACGAAGGTGCCGTGCGCGCATGCGGCGGGCAGCGGCAGGCGGGTGATGCGGGCGCCCTTGGCAAGCATCGCGGCGACGTGGGCCTCGAGACCGTCGCGCGCCCCGGCGTCGATGACCGGGCCGATGTCCACGCGCACGTCCGCCGGATTGCCCAGGCGCAGTTCGGCGAGCGCGCCCTGCAGCATGTGGAGGACGTCGTCGGCGATGTCCTGCTGCAGGCACAGCACGCGCAGCGCCGAGCAGCGCTGGCCGGCGGAGTCGAAGGCGGAGGCGAGGACGTCCGTCACCACCTGCTCGGGGAGTGCGGTGGAGTCCACGATCATCGCGTTCTGGCCGCCGGTCTCGGCGATCAGCGGCACCTTGCCGCCACGCGCGGCGAGGCTGCGGTTGATCAGCGCGGCGACCTCGGTGGAGCCGGTGAACATCACCCCACGCACGCGCGCATCGGCCACCAGCGCGGCGCCGACGGTCTCGCCGCGGCCGGGCAGCAACTGCAGCGCTGCAGCCGGGATGCCGGCCTCGTGCAGCAGGCGCACTGCATGGGCGGCGATCAGCGGGGTCTGCTCGGCCGGCTTGGCGAGCACCGGATTGCCGGCGGCGAGCGCGGCGGCGACCTGGCCGCTGAAAATCGCCAGCGGGAAGTTCCACGGGCTGATGCACAGCACCGGACCGAGCGCCACGTGGCTGGCAGGGTCGAAGCCACGCGCCTGCTGGGCGTAGTAGCGCAGGAAGTCGACCGCCTCGCGCAGCTCGGCCACCGCGTTGGCCCACGACTTGCCGGCTTCGCGCACTGCAAGCGCGAGCAGGGTGTCGGCCTCGCGTTCGAACAGCGCCGCGGCGCGCTCCAGGCGTTCGCTGCGCGCCGCAGCCGGGGTGGCGGCCCAGTCGGCTGCGGCCGCACTGGCGGCGGCGAGCGCGTGCTCGAGGTCGTCGGTCGTCGCTTCGGCGACGCCGCCGACGACCTCGCCGCGGTCGGCCGGGTTGGAGACCGGGGTCACGTCCGCGGGCACCGCGCTGCGGCCGGCGACGATCGGACCGGCCGCGAAGGGCGTGGTGCGCGAGTTGGCCAGCGCCGCGGCGATGCGGGCGCGCACCGGCTCGCTGGCGAGGTCGATGCCGGCGGAGTTGGTGCGCAGGCCACCGAACAGCTCGGCGGGCAGCGCAATCTTCGGATGCGGCGCGCCGGCGAGCGGGGCGGCCTGCTCGACCGGGTCGGCAATCAGCTCCTCCACCGGCACGCGCTCGTCGACGATGCGGTTCACGAAGCTGGTGTTGGCGCCGTTCTCGAGCAGGCGGCGCACCAGATAGGCGAGCAGGGTCTCGTGGCTGCCCACCGGGGCGTAGATGCGCACCAGGCGGTGACGGTCGGCGCGGCCGACGATCTGGTCGTAGAGCGGCTCGCCCATGCCGTGCAGACACTGGAACTCGTAGTCGCCCGGCTGCCATGCGCGGCCGTCGGCGGCGGCGAGGTGGAAGATCGCCGCCAGCGAATGTGCGTTGTGGGTGGCGAACTGCGGGTAGATGACGTCGCGTGCGGCGAGCAGCTTCTTCGCGCAGGCGAGGTAGGACACATCAGTGTACACCTTGCGCGAGTACACCGGGTAGCCGGCCAGCCCGTCGATCTGCGCGCGCTTGATCTCGGCGTCCCAGTACGCGCCCTTGACCAGGCGCACCATCATGCGCTGGCCGCTGCGGCGCGCGAGGTCGATGACGAAGTCGAGCACGTGGGGGGCGCGCTTCTGGTAGGCCTGGACCACGAAGCCCAGTCCCGTCCAGCCGGCGAGCGCGTCGTCGGTGGCGAGCGCCTCGAGCAGGTCGAGCGAGAGGTCGAGGCGGTCGGCCTCCTCGGCGTCGATGTTCAGCCCGATGTCGTGGCGCCTGGCCTGCAGGCACAGGGTCTTCAACTTCGGCAGCAGCTCGGCCAGCACGCGCTCGCGCTGCGACCAGGTGTAGCGCGGATGCAGGGCCGAGAGCTTGACCGAGATGCCGTTGCCGTCGACCACGCCGCGGCCCCGGGAGGCGACGCCGATGGCCTGGATGGCGCGCTCGTAGTCGCGGAAATAGCGCTCTGCGTCGCTTGCCGTCATCGCCGCCTCGCCGAGCATGTCGAAGGAGTAGCGGTAACCCTTGTTCTCGTGCTCGCGGCCGCGCTCGAGGGCCTCGTCGATGTCGCGCCCGGTGACGAACTGCTCGCCGAGCATGCGCATCGCCAGGTCCATGCCCTTGCGGATCAGCGGCTCGCCGCCGCGCGCCACCAGGCGGGTGAGCGCGGAGGACAGGCCTTGTTCGCTGCTGGTCGACACCAGCCGGCCGGTGATCAGCAGGCCCCAGGTGGCAGCGTTGACGAACAGCGAGGGGCTGTTGCCGATGTGTGCGCGCCAGTCGCCGTCGGCGAGCTTGTCGCGGATCAGGCGGTCGGCGGTGGCCTTGTCGGGCACGCGCAGCAGGGCCTCGGCCAGGCACATCAGCGCCACGCCTTCCTGGCTGGAGAGCGAGAATTCCTTCATCAGGGCGTCGACGCCGGACGAGCGCGTGCGCGTGGCGCGCAGGCCGACGACGAGGTCGTGGGCGAGGGCGCGCACGGGTTCGCGCAGGGCCGCGGGGAGGCGGGCGGCCTCGACGAGCGCGGGCACGCACTCCGGCTCGGGCGTGCGCCAAGCGGCGTCGATGGCGTGGCGGACGGTGCTGCGCGCGGTCGGCGGAAGGGCGGCGGCGGCATCTAGGGCCGCTGCGGCGCGGGCGCTGGAGGGGATGTTGTCGGTCACGGCCGGGCACTCCTGGCATTGCGCACGCTGCGTCGGGCGGGCGTGCTGCAAGCGGTTGCGGGGGCGGCGGAAGACCCGCCGGAATGGCCGAATTCTTCGCCAAAAACCGTAGTTAATGGCTCCAAAATTTGCATTTATATGGTCATAATGACCAAAGTGAGATCACTTCACAGGCCAATCGCCTGCTGCACCGCAATGGACCGCATCGACCAGAAGATCCTCCAGGAATTGCAGGCCGACGCCCGCCTGTCGATCGTCGAGCTGTCGCGCCGGGTCGGCCTGACCAAGACCCCCTGCGCCGAGCGTATCCGCCGCCTCGAGAAGTCCGGGGTGATCCGCGGCTACCACGCCGCGCTCGACCCCGACGCGGTCGGCGCCGGCCACATCGTCGTCGTCCAGGTCCTGCTCACCAGCACTACCGAGCAGGACCTGCGCCGCTTCAACGAGGCCGTGCGGCGCATCCCCGAGATCGAGTCCTGCCTGATGATCGCGGGCGACTTCGATTACCTGCTCAAGGTGCGCACGCGCGACATCAACGAATACCGCCGCGTGATGGGCGAGCAGATCTCCGGCCTGCCGTGCGTCAAGCAGACCCATACCTACGTGGTGATGGAGGTGGTCAAGGACGAGCGCAAGCTGCCGCTGCGCGGCAGCGCGTGAGGCGCCCGGGGGGGGCGACGCGGACTCTTGAGCACGGTCAACACGGGCGCGAAGTTGCGTCGCACAATCGCGCATGGTCCCGGACGATCGACGCTGCGGGCATGTCGTGCGCGGATGGTGGCGCGGAGCTGGCCTCGATGGCGCAACAAAGGTGCAAGTGATGGACTCGAAGCGTGCAATGCCCTCCCTCACCATCGGTGCCATCGGCGTCGTGTTCGGCGACATCGGCACCAGCCCCCTGTACGCCCTGCGGGAGATCTTCAACGGCCACCATCCGATACCGGTCACGCCGGGGAACATCCTCGGCATCCTGTCGCTCGTGCTGTGGGCGATCATGGTGCTGGTCACGCTCAAGTACGTGCTCATCCTGATGCGCGCGGACAACCGCGGCGAGGGCGGCTCGCTCGCCCTGCTGTCGCTGGTGGTG
This sequence comes from Thauera aminoaromatica, assembly GCF_000021765.1. Taxonomy (NCBI): domain Bacteria; kingdom Pseudomonadati; phylum Pseudomonadota; class Betaproteobacteria; order Rhodocyclales; family Zoogloeaceae; genus Thauera; species Thauera aminoaromatica. The sequence goes on from NC_011662.2 coordinate 648,858, forward strand.
ACGCATGCGCGCAGCGCACGCCTGGCCTGGGTGGTGTCGATGCTCGGCATCTTCGCCGCCGCCTTGTTCTTCGGCGACAGCATGATCACGCCGGCGATCTCGGTGCTGTCGGCGGTGGAGGGAATCGGCATCGTGGCGCCGGGGCTCGAGGCCTGGGTGGTGCCGGTGACGGTGCTCATCCTCACCGTGCTGTTCGCGATCCAGCGCCGCGGAACCGGGGTGGTGGGGCTCTTCTTCGGCCCGGTCATGGTGGTCTGGTTTGCCGTGCTGGGTGCGCTCGGCATGGTCGAGATCGTGCGTTATCCGGAGATCCTCGCGGCCCTCAGTCCGCTCCATGCGGTCGCCTTCGTCGTCGATCATCCGGCGCTCGCCTTCCTCGCGCTGGGCGCGGTCGTGCTCGCGGTGACCGGCGGGGAGGCGCTCTACACCGACATGGGACATTTCGGCCCGGCCCCGATCCGGCTGGGGTGGTTCGGCTTCGTGTTGCCGGCCCTGGTGGTGAACTACTTCGGCCAGGGGGCGCTGCTGCTGCACGAGCCGGCGGCGATCGAAAGCCCGTTCTACCACCTCGGGCCGTCGTGGGCGATGATCCCGCTGCTGGTGCTCGCCACCCTGGCCACGGTCATCGCCTCGCAGGCGGTGATCTCGGGCGCCTTCTCGGTGGCCCGCCAGGCGGTGCAGATGGGGCTGCTTCCGCGCATGCTGATCGTCCATACCTCGGGGCACGAGCAGGGGCAGATCTACGTCCCCTTCACCAACTGGACGCTTTACCTGGCGGTGGTCGCACTCGTGGTCGGCTTCCAGAACTCCTCGAACCTCGCTGCGGCATACGGCATCGCGGTGACCGGCACGATGCTGATCGACACGGTGCTGCTCGGCTTCGTGATGGTGCTGATCTGGCGCTGGCGTCCGCTGCTGGCCGGACTGTGCGCGGGGACGCTGCTGCTGGTGGACCTCGCCTTCTTCAGCGCCAACGCGATCAAGATTCCCCAGGGCGGCTGGTTCCCGATCGCCATGGCGCTGGTCTCGTTCACCGTGCTCACCACCTGGCGCCAGGGGCGTCGCCTGGTGCAGCAGGAGATCGCCGCCCAGGGCCTGCCGCTGAACGTGTTCATCGACATGGTCGGGGAGGTGCATCGGGTGCAGGGCACGGCGGTGTTCATGACCAGCACCAAGGATGGCGTCCCCGCCGCGCTGCTGCACAACCTCAAGCACAACCAGGTCCTGCACGAGCGGGTCGCGCTGGTGACCGTGGAGACCGCCGACACCCCGCATGTGAGCGAGCTCGACCGCATCTACCTGCATCGCATCAGGAACGGGTTCATGCGCGTGATCGTGCGCTACGGCTTCATGGAGGATCCCGACATCCCGAGTGCGCTGAAGCACTGCAGCCGCTTCGGCGAATCGTTCGAGATGATGGAGACCACCTTCTTCGTCTCGCGCGAGACGGTGATCCCCAGGCTCAGCCGCAGGCTGTTTTCAGACTGGCGGGCGCGGCTGTTCGCCTTCATGTCCAAGAACGCCACCAGCGCGACCGACTTCTTCCGCATCCCCAACAACCGGGTGGTCGAACTCGGCACGCAGTTGGTGATCTGACGCGGCCACGCGCCATCGGGGCGGCCGGAAGGCGCCCCCGGGCTTTGGTGTAACATTCCGGCCAAAGCATCGGCTGCCGCCCGCCGGGTGGCGGCCCCCTCACGAGAGACACCCAATCCATGGTTCCGCACCTCACCACCGCGCTTACCGGCCCCCTGCTGGAGCTGGAGCGCCAGTTCCTCGACAACGCCTGCGACATCGAAAAGTGGTTCCGTACCCAGTGGCAGGACCACATGCCGCCCTTCTACGGTTCCACCGACCTGCGCAACTCGGGCTTCAAGCTCGCGCCGGTCGACCTGAACCTGTTCCCGGGCGGCTTCAACAACCTCAACGACGTCTTCATGCCGCTGTGCGTGCAGGCGGCGCAGGCGGCGATCGAGCGCATCTGCCCGGACGCCAGCAAGCTGCTGTTGATCCCCGAGAACCACACCCGCAACCAGTTCTACCTGCAGAACGTCGCCAAGCTGGCGTCCATCCTGCGCCTCACCGGCCTCGACGTGCGCATCGGCAGCCTGCTGCCCGAGATCGCCGCGCCGACCGTGCTGGAACTCGCCAACGGCGCCACGCTGACCCTGGAGCCGCTGCGCCGCAGCGGCAGCCGCATCGGGCTCGACGACTTCGATCCCTGCGCGGTGCTGCTCAACAACGACCTGTCTGCGGGCATTCCGCAGGTGCTCAAGGGCCTCGACGAGCAGTGGCTGATCCCGCCCCTGCATGCCGGCTGGCACAAGCGCCGCAAGTCGAAGCACGCCGAGTGCTACGACCGTGTCGCGCGTGAGTTCGCCGCCGCGATCGGCATCGATCCGTGGCGGATCAACCCCGAGTTCGGCGTGTGCGGCCAGATCAACTTCCAGGAACGCACCGGCGAGGAGTGCCTCGCCGCTCAGGTGGATTCGCTGCTCACCCGCATCCGCGCCAAGTACAAGGAATACGGCGTCACCGACGAGCCCTTCGTGGTGGTCAAGGCCGACGCCGGCACCTACGGCATGGGCGTGATGACGGTGAAGGACGCCTCCGAGGTCGTCGGCCTCAACCGCCGCCAGCGCAACAAGATGGCGGTGGTGAAGGAAGGCCTGCAGGTGCACGAGGTCATCATCCAGGAGGGCGTGCACACCTTCGAGACGGTGGAGGACGGCGTCGCCGAGCCGGTCGTCTACATGATGGATCACTACGTGGTGGGTGGCTTCTACCGCGTCCACACCGAGCGCGGCCGCGACGAGAACCTCAACGCGCCGGGCATGCACTTCAAGCCGCTCGCCTTCGACACCAGCGGCACCATGCCCGATGCCGCGCAGGGGCCCGATGCGCCGCCGAACCGCTTCTACGCCTATGGCGTGGTGGCCCGCCTGGCGCTGCTCGCGGCCTCGGTGGAGATCGAGGAGACCGCCCCGGCCGAGGAAGAGGATGCAGGTGGAGACGCCCTGGCAGCCTGAAGTCTCGCGCCGCCTCCGACGGGAATCGACACGAACCGGTGATGAATCCATGACCCGCAAGCTCAAGCTTCTTTTCATCCTCGACCCGCTCGAGGGCCTCAAGGCCTACAAGGACTCGAGCATCGCGATGATGCGCGCCGCCGCGCGGCGCGGGCACGAGGTGTGGGCGCTGCAGCGCGCCGGCCTCACCTGGCGCGAGGGCGTGGTGGTTGGCACCGGCTGCGTGGCGCTCGCGGTGTGCGACGACGACGCGGCCTGGTATCGCGCGGGCGAGGCGCAGGCCCTGCCGCTGGCCGCCTTCGACGCGGTGCTGATGCGCCAGGACCCGCCCTTCGACTTCGAGTACGTCACCGCCACCTGGCTGCTCGAGCGCGCGGCGCAGGCCGGCGTGCGCGTGTTCAACGACCCGCGCGCGGTGCGCGACCACTCCGAGAAGATCGCGATCACCGAATTCCCGCAGTTCACCGCGACCACGCTGGTGGCGCGCGACCCGGCGGACATCCACGCCTTCATCGACGAGCTCGGCGACGTCATCCTCAAGCCGCTTGACGGCATGGGCGGCAGCCAGATCTTCCGTGTGCGCGCCGACGACCCCAACCGCAACGTGATCGTGGAGACGCTCGCCCACGATGGCACTCGCACCATCATGGCGCAGCGCTACCTGCCGCAGATCGTCGACGGCGACAAGCGCGTGCTGATCATCGGCGGCGAGGTCGTGCCCTTCGCGCTCGCGCGCATCCCGCGGGCGGGCGAGACGCGCGGCAACCTCGCCGCCGGCGGGCGCGGGGTGGCGATGGCGCTCACCGCGCGCGAACGCGAGATCGCCGGGTTCCTCGCGCCGACGCTGTGGGCGCGCGGCCTGCTGATCGTCGGCCTCGACGTGATCGGCGGCCACCTCACCGAGATCAACGTCACCAGCCCCACCTGCATGGTCGAGATCGCCGCGCAGCAGGGCTTCGACGTCGCCGGCCTGGTGATCGACAAGCTGGAGCGTGCGTGCGGCTGAACCTGCGCATCCTTGCATTGGCCGCGTGCGCGCTGCTGCTCGCGGCCTGCTCGCGCGCGCAGGTCTTCCATCACGAGGCCTACGTCTTCGGTACCCGGGTCGATGTCGCGGTGTATGGCGAGAACCAGGCCGAGGCCGACCGCGCCGCCGCCGCGGTGCTGCGCGAGTTCGACCGCCTGCATCGCGCCTACCACGCCTGGGAGCCCTCCGAGCTCACCGCGCTCAACGCCGCGATCGCGCGCGGCGAGGCCGCCACCGTGTCCGACGAGCTCGCCGCGATGCTGAAGGACGCGCAGGCGATCGCCGCCACCGGCGACGGGCTGTTCGACCCTGCGCTCGGCGGCCTGGTCGCGCTGTGGGGCTTCCACACCGACACCTTCGTGCCGCAGCGCCCCGACCCTGCCAAGCTGCAGGCCCTGCTCGCCGCGCACCCGTCGATGGCCGACCTCGTCCTCGACGGCAATCGGGTCGAGAGCCGCAACCCGGCGGTGCAGCTCGATCTCGGCGGCTACGCCAAGGGCTACGCGCTCGACCGCGCGGCGGCGATCCTGCGCGCGCAGGGCGTGGCCGACGCGCTCATCAACATCGGCGGCAACGTCATGGCGCTCGGCGCCAAGGGCGACCAGCCCTGGCGGATCGGCATCCAGCATCCGCGCGCGCCCGCTCCGCTCGCCACCCTGCCTTTGTACGCCGGCGAGGCGATCGGCACCTCGGGCGACTACCAGCGCTACTTCGAGCTCGACGGCGAGCGCTACGCCCACCTGCTCGACCCGCGCACCGGCCAGCCCGCGCATGGCACGCAGTCGCTCACCGTCCTGATCACGCCGCGCGCCAATGCCGGCACGCTGTCGGATGCACCGAGCAAGCCCGCCTACCTCGCCGGAGATGGCTGGCGCGAACAGATCCGCCGCTTCGGCATCGAACATGCACTGCGCGTGGCTGCGGACGGCCGCGTCGAGGTCACCCGCGCGTTGCGCGCGCGCCTGCAGTTCCCGTCGCCGGTGGAGGCGACGGTGGTCGATTGAGATCCACAAAGGAGGGAGGACAACATGGACATGACCCCGCAAACCGCCTGGCTGCTCGCCATTTCCGCCGTCGTCATCGTCGGCGTGATCGCGTTCTTCGTCGGGCGTTCGAGCGCCGGTACCAAGGGGCGCATCGACGAGCTCGAGGCCGAGCTGGCGCGCAAGGCCGAGGAGGCAGAGCGCTACCGCAAGGAGGTCGACGCCCATTTCGACAAGACCGCGACCCTGTTCGTGTCGATGGCCGGCTCCTACAAGGAGCTCTTCGAGCACCTGTCCGCCGGCTACGACAAGCTCTCCGGCGCCTCGGCGCGCGAGCGCTTCCAGGAGCGCGTCGATGCGCTGCTGCCCCGCCGCGTGGTCGAGCCCGCCGCGGCCGGCGCGCTGCTCGCGGGGGGAGCGGCGGGCGCTGTTGCGGGTGCGGACGCCGCGGAACCGACGGGATCGAGCGCGGATGCAGTGGTCGGGCCCGCGCCGGTCAGCGTGGTGGATGCGGCCCCTGTTCCGGAGGCGGAGGATCTCGCCGAATCCGTCCCGCCAAGCGTCGGGGCGACTTCCGGAGTGTCTGCGGACGAGGCGGAGAAGGCTGCAGCCGAGTCGGTCGCCGCACCTGCCGGAGCCGAGGAACCCGGAAGTGCTGGCGCCGATGCGGATGCCGCGGAGCGCGTCCGTCGTGCCGAGGGGGCGGCCGCCGAGACCGTCGGCGAGTCGGGCGCCGAGTCCCGCGGCGAGACGCGCTGAGCGGGGCGTGCGCGGGCGGACGGAGCGGGCGAACTTGCCCGCTGCCGGTGCGGTCACAAGCCCCATGTCCGCCCGTGCGCTCCACCGTCTCTTCCTGATCGCCTGCAGCGCGTTGCTGCTCGTCGGTTGCGGCCTGCGTTTCGCGTACTCGCAGCTCGACTGGCTGCTGCCTTGGTATCTGCGCGACTACGTCACGCTCGACGCCGGCCAGCGTGGCGAATTCGACCGCCGTCTGGCCGGCCTGCTCGACTGGCACTGCCGCAGCCACCTCCCCGAGTACGTCGCCCTACTGCGTGCGGCGAACGCGACGCTGGCGGCCGAGCGCGTCGAGCCTGCGCAGCTCGAACGCTTCCTCGAGCGCGGAGAGGCGCTCTGGCGCGAGATCGTCGGGGAACTCGAGCCCGAGCTGCGCAGGCTGGCGGCCGGCCTGGGCGACGAGCAGGTGGAGGAGCTCGCCGCCGCCTTCGTCCGCCGTGGCGAGGAGGCGCGCGCGGAGTTCCTCTCCGGCGACGAGTCCGCGCAGCATGCCGCCCGCGTCGAGCGCATGGAGGAGCGCCTGCGGCGCTGGTTCGGCCGCATGACGCCGGCCCAGCGCGAGCGCATCGCGGCGTGGAGCCGGGCGCTGCAGCCCACGACCGAGGCCTGGCTGGAGGATCGCGCGCGCTGGCAGGCCGAGCTGCTCGACGCCTTGCGCGTGCGCGCGGACGCCGGCGCCTTCGCCCCCCGCCTGGCGCAGGCGCTGGCGCCGCGCGAGGCGCGCTGGAGCGCGCAGCATCGCGCGGCGGTCGCCCACAACCGCGCACGCACGCTGGAGCTGCTCGCCGAACTGCATGCATTGTCCAGCGCAGCACAACGCCGCCAGCTGCGTGACGAGATCGACATGCTCGCCACCCAGTTCGCGGGCATAAGCTGCGCCGAACCGGCTCGCGTTTCCGCGGCTGGCGGCCGATAATCGCGCCCTTCGTCTACCGCCGCCCGCGCCCTGGTGCGGGCTCTCCCGCATGCACAAGACCGAACTCGACCGTCTCGCCATCGGCCTCATGGTGGTGCTGTGCTCGATCTGGGGCCTCCAGCAGGTTGCCATCAAGCTTGCCAGCGCCGGCATCTCGCCGGTGTGGCAGGCCGGCCTGCGCTCGATCGGCGCCACGGCGATCGTCGTCGTTTGGGCGCTGCTGCGTGGGGTGAAGCTCTTCGAGCGCGACCGCAGCCTCGCGCCCGGCCTGCTCGCCGGGGCGCTGTTCGCCGGCGAGTTCGCGATGATCTTCCTCGGCCTGCAGCACACCAGCGCCTCGCGCGGGGTGATCTTCCTGTACACCGCGCCCTTCTTCGTCGCCCTCGGCGCGGTCTGGCTGCTGCCGCAGGAGCACATGCGGAGGCGGCAGTGGATGGGCATGGCGCTCGCCTTCGTCGGCGTGCTCGCGCTCTTCGGCGAGAACCTCTTCGCCGCCACCGAGGGCGCCTGGGTGGGCGACCTCATGCTGCTCGGCGCCGCGCTGCTGTGGGCGGCGACCACGCTGACCGTGAAGGCGAGCGCGCTGGCGCGCGCATCGGCCGAGAAGACGCTGCTCTACCAGCTCGGCGTGTCGGCGCTGGTGCTGCCGCCGCTCTCGCTGGCGATGGGCGAGCCGGGCGTGTTCGCGCCCACGCCCATGGTGTGGGCCAACCTCTTCTTCCAGGCGGCGATCGTCGCCGGCGTGTCGTATCTGGCCTGGTTCTGGCTGGTGCGCGAGTATCCGGCCACGCGCCTGTCCTCGTTCTCCTTCCTGACCCCGGTGATGGGCGTGCTCGCCGGCGGGCTGATCCTCGGCGAGCCGCTCACGCCGGCGGTGTACGCCGCGCTCTTCCTCGTCGGCAGCGGGATCTGGGTGGCGAACCGGTCGTAGCGTGACCGGCTGCCCGGCTGCACTCCACTCTCTTGCGCGTGCGGGCTTGGCGCCCCGCGGTGGGGCGGGGCGCGGGGCGATCGCCTATAGTGACGGCGTCCACCGTCTTCCGAGGAGCCTCCCCATGTCGCGACCCGTCGTCGAGTTCTGGTTCGAGTTCGCCAGCACCTATTCCTACCTGTCGGTGATGCGCATCGAGCGCGCAGCGGCCGCGACCGGCGTGGACATCGAATGGAAGCCTTTCCTGCTCGGGCCGGTGTTCCTCGCGCTGGGCTGGAACGACTCGCCCTTCAACATCTACCCGCCCAAGGGGCGCTACATGTGGCGCGACCTGGAACGTCTGGCGGAGAAGGAGGGCCTGCCCTTCCGCCACCCCAGCCGCTTCCCGCGCAACGGCCTGCTCGCCGCGCGGGTGGCGCTGGTGGGGGTGGAGGAGGGCTGGGTGGCGCCCTTCGCGCGTGCGGTGATGAGCGCGAATTTCGCCGAGGACCGCGAGATCGGCGAGGAGGCGGTGATCGTCGAGATCCTCGGCGCGCTCGGCCTGCCCGCAGCGGAGCTGATGGCGCGCGCGCAGGCGGATGCCAACAAGCTCGCGCTGCGCTGCCAGACCGAGCGCGCAGCCGAACTGGGCCTGTTCGGGGCGCCGAGCTTCCGTGTCGGTGAGGAGTTGTTCTGGGGCAACGATCGCCTGGAGGATGCGCTCGCCTGGGCGTGCCGTGCCGATCGCCGGTAGGCGCGACGCGAGTCGCGAGCGGGCGGTTCGACGGCTGCGGCGCCGGTCCGGGGGCCGTATCGCGACTTGCGTCGCTCCTGGCGGGGTTTCGGGATCCGCGTCGGTTTCTTTTGGGAGCGACGCGAGTCGCGAGCGGGAGGTTCGACGGCTGCGGTGCCGGTCCGGGGGCCGTATCGCGACTTGCGTCGCTCCTGGCGGGGTTTCTGGATCCGTGTCGGTTTCTTGTGGGAGCGACGCGAGTCGCGATCGGGGCGCGAGCACGACTTGCGTCGCTCCCGCCGGCGCCTCGCCGAGGGCCCTCGATTGCGGGCTTGCGGCAGGTCTTACTTCTTCCCCGCCTGCTCCTGCTCGTACTCGCGCAGGCGCTTTTCGTAGCGCGCGCGGTCTTCCTCGGCCTGGCGGGCGCGGCGGGCGGCGGCGTCTTCGGCATCGCGGCGCGCAGACGCGCGCTCGGCGTCCTGGGCCGCACGCTGGCGGGCCGTGGCGGCTTCGGCCTCGCGGCTGGCCTCGACGCGCTGGGCGCGGATGCGCTCGGCTTCGGTAGATGGCGCGATCGTCGCGTCCCCGCTCGGCCCGGAAGGGGCCAGGGGGGAGGCGGCGGGCGGGGCGGCAGGTGGGGCAGGGGGGCTGGGGCGTTCGCCGGCGGCCGGCTTGGCCGCTGCTGCGCGTTGGCGCTCCGCCAGGGTGATGCCGCGGCTTTCGGCTTCGAGCTCGCGGGCACGCCGGATCGTCTCCAGGCGCTGCTTCTTCGCCTGGTCGATGCAACGGTTGACGAGGAACTTCTCGTAACAGCCCGGCACGGTGGCCTGGTAGGTGGCCTCGGCTTCGGCGCGCAGCGCCTTGCCATCGGCTGCGAGCGCCTCCGCGCGGGTACGCTCGGCGGTGCGGGCGGCCTCGTCCGCGGTCTGCGCGTGGGCGGGCAGGATCGTGGAGGCGAGTAGCGCCGCGCACAGGCCGGGCATGATGGAGCGGTGGGCGACGACGAGAGACAGGGAGCGGATACGGATCATGCGTGCGGTTTCCGGATTCGGGTGGCCGAGCGGGGCGATCGAAGACATTCATCGCGTTGCCGCGGCCGAGTGGTCGGCTCGGGTTTCCGGAATGCGTGTTCCGGCTTCGATCGAGCCGGCGCGTAGAATAGCGCCTTTGCAACCGCCCGCGGCCTGCCGGCCGTGTATCCGTTCGTGATCAGTCTTCGTAACTTGCGCCTCGCGCGCGGCGCCAAGGTCCTCATCGAGAGCGCCACGCTGCAGATCCACCCCGGCTGGAAGGTCGGCCTCACCGGCGCCAACGGCAGCGGCAAATCCAGCCTGTTCGCCATGCTGCGCGACCAGCTCCACCCCGATCAGGGCGACCTCGACATGCCGCCGGGCTGGGTGATCGCCCACGTCGCGCAGGAAACCCCCGGGCTGGCGCAGCCGGCGATCGACTACGTGCTCGACGGCGACGCCGAGCTGCGCCGCATCGAGGCCGAGCTGGCCGCAGCCGAAGCCGCGCACGATGGCTCGCACATCGGGGAACTCCACGCCCGCCTGCACGAGATCGGCGGCTATGCGGCGCGCGCGCGCGCGGCGGCCCTGCTCGACGGCCTGGGCTTCCTGCAGTCGGACATCGAGCGCCCCGTGGCGGACTTCTCCGGCGGCTGGCGCATGCGCCTGAACCTGGCGCAGGCGCTGATGTGCCGTTCCGACCTGCTGCTGCTCGACGAGCCCACCAACCACCTCGACCTCGACGCGGTGATCTGGCTCGAGGCCTGGCTGCGCGACTACCGCGGCACGCTGCTGCTGATCTCGCACGACCGCGAGTTCCTCGACGCCTGCGTCACCCATATCGCCCACATCGAGCAGCAGAAGCTCGCGCTCTACACCGGCGGCTATTCCGACTTCGAGCGCCAGCGCGGCGAACGCCTCATCCAGCAGCAGGCGATGTTCGAGAGGCAGCAGCGCGACATCGCGCACATGGAAGACTACATCCGCCGCTTCCGCGCCAAGGCCACCAAGGCGCGCCAGGCGCAGAGCCGGATCAAGGCGCTCGAGCGCATGGAGCGCATCGCCGCGGCGCACGTCGACACGCCCTTCAGCTTCGCCTTCCGCGATGCGCCGCCGGCGCCCGACCCCTTGCTGCAGATCGAGGACGGCGCGGTGGGTTACGGCGACAAGACGATCCTGGAGCGCATCACGCTGACCCTGCGCCCGGGCGAGCGCGTCGGCCTGCTCGGGCGCAACGGTGCCGGCAAGTCGACGCTGATCAAGCTGCTCGCGCACGAGCTGCAGCTCGCCAGCGGCCGCCGCCTGGAAGGCAAGGGCCTGGCGACCGGCTACTTCGCCCAGCATCAACTGGAAACGCTGCGCCCGGACGAGTCGGCGCTGCAGCACATGGTCAGGCTCGATCCGCAGACGCGCGAGCAGGAGCTGCGCGACTATCTCGGCGGCTTCGACTTCCGCGGCGACGGCGTGGGCGGCACGTCTACCCCGGCGACCACGCCCTGCGGGCCGTTCTCGGGCGGCGAGAAGTCGCGCCTGGCGCTGGCGCTGCTGATCTGGCAGCGCCCCAACCTGCTGCTGCTCGATGAGCCCACCAACCATCTCGATCTCGAGATGCGCCACGCGCTGACCATGGCGCTGCAGGACTACGAGGGCGCGATGGTGCTGGTGTCGCACGACCGCGCGCTGCTGCGCGCCACCTGCGATCGTTTCGTGCTGGTCGATGGCGGCCGCATCCAGCCCTTCGACGGCGACCTCGACGACTACCGCGACTGGCTCGCCAGCCGCCGCGCCGAAGTTGCCGCGGCCGCTGCCTGCCCCGACCAGGCTGCCGACAAGGCCGCGCGCAAGGCCGACCGCGCCCAGGCCGCCGCCGACCGCCAGGCGCGCCTGGTGGCGCGTCGGCCGCTGGTGAAGGAGCTCGAGCAGATCGACAAGCGCATGGCGGCGTGGAACAAGGAGAAGGCCGAGCTCGACGCGAAGCTCGCCGATCCGGCGCTGTACACCGGCCCGCAGGCGGGCGAGGTGCCGGCGCTCAACAAGCGTCAGGCCGAGCTCGCCGAGCGCATCGAGGAGGCCGAGCTGCGCTGGCTGGAGCTGCACGAGGCGCTGGAAGCGATCCCGGCGGATTGAGGGGGCCGAACCCCCTTCGCGCCGGGCGGCGCTCCTGCGCAGGACGTCGAGCGTGCAGGCCTACTTCGGTAACCAGTGCGCCGGGTTCAGCTTCCAGGTGGCGAAGTCCTCATGGCCGACGATGCGGTCCTGCGCGTGGCGCAGGTCGAGGTCTTGCGGTGTCAGTGCGTAGCCATCGGTGTGAAACATCACCGTGACCTTCGGCGCGATCAGTTTGTCGGGGTTCTGCGCCTGCACGACCGCAAGGCGCTTGCTTTCGAGCCGCACCAGCGAACCGGCCGGATAGATCCCGACCGCGCGGATGAAGGCGTGCACGAGTTCGGGCTTGAAGTGGAACTTGCTCCAGTCCAGCAGCTTGCGGAGCGCCTCGGTCGGCGGCATGCCCTTGTGATAGACGCGGTTGGACGTAATGGCGTCGTAGACATCCACGATGGCGCCCATCTGGCCATAAAGGCTGATCGCGTCCCCCGCGAGCTTGTTCGGGTAGCCGGTACCGTCGAAGCGCTCGTGGTGCTGGGCGGCGACGTCGAGCGCGATGGCGCTGATGCCGGGTGTGGCCTGCAGGATGATCTTGCTCTGCACGACGTGGTTCTTCATCTTCGCGAACTCGGCGTCGGTGAGCTTGGCCGGCTTGTTCAGGATCGCGTCGGGGACGCTGGCCTTGCCGACGTCGTGCAGCAGTGCGCCCACCGCAATTTCGTGGATGACCGGGCGGGGCAGCTGCAGGTTGCGGGCGAACGTGGTCATCAGCGCGCAGACCGACACCGAGTGCTGGAAGGTGTAGGCGTCGTGCTGCTTGAGCCGGGCGAGCGGGATCAGCGCGTCCTGCTGGGTGAAGATCGAGTCGACGATGCGTTCGACGAGCGGCTCGATCAGCTCCATCTCGATCTGTTTGCCCAGGCGCACGTCGGCCATCATGTCGCGGACGATGAGATTGGCCTCGCGGTGCAGTGCGCGGGCGCGCTCGATCTCGCACGCCACCTCCTGCGCTGCAATGCGCGGGGCGGCCTCTGCGGCGATGGCGTCGATCTTCTCGTCGACCTCGTGCTCGATTTCTTCCCGGGTCGGTGCTTCGGGGAGGTCGAGACCGCGCGCGGTGTCGATGTAGATCTCGTGCGTGCCGATCGCACGCACTTTCCGCACGACCGCTTCGTCCTTGACGGCGAAGCGGCTGCGAACGAAGTTGTGCTCCATCCAGCTGCAGTTCAGGTCGTGGACGTACATCCCCGGCTGGAGTTTTTCGATGGGGATGAGCTTGATCATGGTCGGTCAGCGGATGTGATGCGACATTATCGGCGATGCGCTGGAGCGGGAAACGCGCTTGCGTCGCCCGGATCGAGAAATACGCCACGCAGGACGATGCAAATGGGCCGTCCCGCCCTGCGACGTGTCTGCCAACAGGGTATGGATGCGCCGCCCTGCTAGAATCCTGGTCTTTCCGACAAACTGCCCTCAGGAGTCCGCGGTGCGTATCGTCTGTCTCGACCTCGAAGGTGTGCTCGTCCCCGAAATCTGGATCGAATTCGCCGAGCGTACCGGCATCCCCGAGCTGCGCCGCACCACCCGCGACGAGCCGAACTACGACACCCTGATGAGGTACCGCCTGGACATCCTCGCGCAGAAGAAGCTCGGCCTGCCCGACATCCAGGACGTGATCGCCAGCATGGGGCCGATGCCGGGCGCGCGCGAGTTCCTCGACGAGTTGCGCGACACTTACCAGGTGGTGATCCTGTCCGACACCTTCTACGAGTTCGCCAAGCCGTTGATGAAGCAGCTCGGCATGCCGACGCTGTTCTGCCACAGCCTGGAGGCCGACGCCGGGGGCATCCTGGTCGACTACCATCTGCGCATGCCCGACCAGAAGCGCGAGGCGGTCAGGCGCTTCAAGGAGCTCAACTTCAAGGTGGCCGCCGCGGGCGACTCCTACAACGACACCGCGATGCTCGGCGAAGCCCACGGCGGCATCCTCTTCCACCCGCCCGAGAACGTGATCCGCGAGTTCCCGCAGTACCCCGTGGTGCGCGACTACGCCGGCCTGCGCGCCGAGATCGACAAGGTCTTCGCGCGCGTCTGACCCGCTCCGCTCCCCGCTCCAGACCCCTCACGCCTCACGCCCAGCATGCACCGCCAACGCTTCTTCACGCTGTCCGCCTCCTGCCCCGACCGCGTCGGCATCGTCGCCAAGGTCTCCGGTTTCATCGCCGAGCATCGTGGCTGGATCCTCGAGACCTCGCTGCACGCCGAGCCGCCACTCGAGGCGGGGGAGGTCGGGCGCTACTTCATGCGCATCGAGATCAAGGCCGATTCGCTGCCCTTCCATCTCGCCGAGTTCCGCGAGAAATTCCGCCCGCTCGCCGAAGAGCTGGAGATGGACTGGAAGATCACCGACTCCGCGGTGAAGAAGCGCGTGGTGGTGCTGGTGAGCAAGCAGGAGCACTGCCTGTACGACCTGCTCGCGCGCTGGCAGTCGAAGGAGCTCGACATCGAGATCCCCTGCGTGATTTCCAATCACGACACCTTCCGCGGCTTCGTCGAGTGGCACGGCATCCCTTTCCACCACGTGCCGGTCGGGACCGACAACAAGTCCGCGGCGTATGCCGAGGTGCGGCGCATCTTCGAGGAAGTGCGCGGCGATACCATGGTGCTGGCGCGCTACATGCAGATCCTGTCGCCGGACCTGTGCGCGGCCTACCCGGGCCGCATCCTCAACATCCACCACAGCTTCCTGCCCAGCTTCGTCGGCGCCAAGCCTTACCACCAGGCGTACGCGAAGGGTGTCAAGCTGATCGGCGCCACCTGCCATTACGTGACCGCCGACCTCGACCAGGGCCCGATCATCGAGCAGGACGTGATCCGCATCGACCACTCCGACGCGGTCGAGGACATGGTGCGCTACGGCAAGGACATCGAGAAGACCGTGCTTGCGCGCGGCCTGCGCTACCACCTGGAAGACCGCGTGCTGGTGCATGGGAACAAGACCATCGTGTTCCGCTGATGACAGGCGCCTACACCCGATAGGTTTTCAGGTGGATGCTGGTCTCGCTGCTCTGGATGCCCTTGATCAGGCGGATGCGCTCGAGCACGGTCGATAGCTCGGTGAGGTTGGCCGCGCGCAGGCCGACGAGCAGGTCCCAGCGGCCGTTGGTGTCGTGCAGCTCGGCGACCGCGGGCTCGCCGAGCAGGCTGGCGATCACCGCGCGTGTCTCGTTTCCCTCCACCGCGATGCTCGTCCATGCGTGGATGTCGTGCGGCTGCGCGTCGGGGCGCAGGCGAACGGTGTAGCCGACGATGATGCCCTGGTCCTCCAGGCGCGCGATGCGGTTGGTGACCGTGCCGCGCGAGACCTGGAGCTTGTGCGCGAGCGCGGCCACGCTCAGGCGGGCGTCGTTGCGCAGCAGGCCGATCAACTGATGGTCCAGGGTGTCCATTCGATCATTCCGGCAATTCAGCCTGGCAATTTTGCCTAAAGGCTGACGTTTTCGATACAGAGTTGCGGATTCTGTTTGGCGGGGTATTCGGTCAAGATGGCGTCATCGCAGCGCCACATCCGATAACGAGGACGGAGACCGATCATGAGCGCCCCTGAAGCCAGACGCCTGGACACCCGCTACCTGAGCGCCGAGCATGTCGCCGGGATGGTGCGCCGCAAGGGCCTCGCCGAGTGCATCGCCGGCGTCGCCAGCTACCTGCGCCAGGACTTCCTGCGCTGGAACGATTTCGACAAGTGCGCCCGTGTCGCCACGCACTCCGAAGTCGGCGTGATCGAGCTGATGCCGGTGTCCGATGCCCGCAGCTACGCGTTCAAGTATGTGAATGGCCACCCGTCGAACCACCGCTACCAGCTGCCGACGGTGATGGCCTTCGGCGTGCTGGCCGACGTCGAGACCGGCACCCCCGAGCTGGTCAGCGAGCTGACCCTGACCACCGCGATCCGCACCGCGGCGATGTCCGCGGTGGCGGCGCGGGCGCTGGCGCGCGAGGACGTGCGCAGCATGGCGCTGATCGGCAACGGCGCGCAGAGCGAGTTCCAGGCGCTCGCCTTCCACCACCTGCTGGGGGTCGAGGTCTTCCACCTCTTCGACGTCGACCCCTCCGCCACCCGCAAGCTCGCCGCCAACCTCGAGCGCCTGGGCCTGGCCTGGCGTGCCTTTGGCAGCGTGCGCGCGGCCGTGCGCGGCTGCGACATCGTGACCACGGCGACCGCCGACAAGACCCGGGCCGCCATCCTCACCGCCGACATGATCGAGCCCGGCATGCACCTCAACGCCGTGGGCGGCGACTGCCCGGGCAAGACCGAGCTGCACCCCGACGTGCTGCGCCTCGGCCCGGTGTTCTGCGAGTTCGAGCCGCAATCGCGCATCGAGGGCGATCTGCAGCAGATGCCCGCAGACTTCCCGGTGACCGAGCTGTGGCAGGTCCTCGCCGGCCGCATCCAGGGGCGGAGCGGTGCCGCCCAGGTCACGATCTTCGACTCGGTCGGCTTCGCGCTGGAAGACTACTCGGCGCTGCGCTACATGCGCGACCTCGCGCTGGAGCTGGGCATGGGCGAGCGCCTGGCGCTGATCCCGGCGCTGGACGATCCCAAGGACCTGTTCGGCTTCATCGCCGCGGAGGCCTCCATCGCGGCTGCATCGGGCGCGGCGACGCTGGCGGCCTGCTGAGCCGGTCGGAAGGCCGCTCCGGTTCGGGCGGAGCCGCCCGCGGGCGGCGTGTCCGCTGGTCCGGACGAGAAAATCACGCCGAAATGGCGCCGAATTCGTCCGCAGCTATGTCCATTTCCGCGCCAAAACAATAGGATGACGGGTTTCGGTCGGTCTCTAATCAGAACTGGAACACACGTCATGCAAAGCTCGGGAAAACGGATGATCTCGGTTGAAAAGATCGGTGGCACCTCGATGTCCGCCTTCGGGGATGTGCTGCGCCACATCATGCTCTACGACAAGTCGCGCATCCTCGGCCGCATCTACGTGGTGTCGGCCTATTCCGGCGTGACCAACCAGCTGCTGGAGCACAAGAAGACCGGCGAACGCGGCATCTACGCCCTGTTCGCGGAAGGTTCCGACTACCACGGCGCGCTCGACGCGCTCGCGGTCAGCCTCAAGAAGCTCAACGCCGGCTTCGCCGAGCTCGCCCTGCCGCTGGACGTCGCCGACGCCTTCGTCGATACCCGCATCGGCGAGGTCAAGAAATACCTCGACGCGATGCAGCACGTGCTCGCCAGCGGCTACATCCGCCGCCA
This sequence comes from Thauera aminoaromatica, assembly GCF_000021765.1. NCBI lineage: Bacteria > Pseudomonadati > Pseudomonadota > Betaproteobacteria > Rhodocyclales > Zoogloeaceae > Thauera > Thauera aminoaromatica. Next base: position 665,627 of record NC_011662.2, read on the forward strand.
GGACGTGCTGCTCGCCGCGCGCGAGGTGCTGGCCTCGGTGGGCGAGTCGCACAGCGCCTTCAACAGCGTCGAGATCCTCAAGGCCAATGGCGTCAACGCCATCCTGCTCGACCTCGCCGGCTTCCACGACGACAAGGCGTGGACCATCGACGAGCGCATCCACAACAGCTTCAAGGGGCTCGACCTCGACAACAGCGTGATCGTCGCCACCGGCTACACCAAGGGCACCGAGGGCATCATGCGCGAGTTCGACCGCGGCTACTCCGAGGTCACCTTCAGCAAGATCGCGGTCGAGGTGCGCCCCGCCGAGGCGGTCATCCACAAGGAATTCCACCTCTCCTCGGCCGATCCCAACATCGTCGGCCTCGAGAATGCGGTGATCGTCGGCGCGACCAACTACGACGTCGCCGACCAGCTCGCCGACGTCGGCATGGAGGCGATCCACCCCAAGGCGGCCAAGCCGATGGAGCTCGCCGGCATCCCGATCCGCCTCAAGAACACCTTCGAGCCCGAACACCCGGGCACCCTGATCACCAAGGACTACGTCGGCGAGCGCGCCCGCGTCGAGATGGTGACCGGCAGCGACAAGGTGACCCTGGTCGAGATCCACGACCCCAGCATGGTCGGCACCGTCGGCTTCGACCTCGGGATCATGGAGATCTTCTGCAGGCACGACATCTCCTACATCCTCAAGGCGACCAACGCCAACTCGATCGCCCACGTGCTGTGGGAGAACTCGGTGACGCCCGCGCTGATCGCCGAGCTCGAGGCGCGCTACCAGGTGGTGACCGTCAAGAACAGCGCGATCGTGTGCGCGATCGGCTCCAACATCAGCATCCCGGGCGTGCTCGCACGCGCGGCGCAGGCGCTCGCCGACGCGCAGATCAACGTGAACTGCGTGTCGCAGACCCTGCGCCAGGTGAACATGCAGTTCATCATCGAGCGCAGCGACTACAAGAAGGCGATCATCGCCCTCAATCATTCGCTGTGCGTGACGCCCGGCGTGCCGGTGCCGCGCGCCTGATCGTTGCCTCGCGCCCTGCGGGGCGCTGCAGGCTGCGGCGCGCATCCGCGCCCGCAAGCCTGCCCGTGGCCCCGGTGCGTGCCCGCCACGCCCGGGGCTGCGCCATTTCTTGCAAGGGAGCATGCATCCATGCCGAAACACTCCACCCCGGCGGAGCTGCCGGTGCAGTTCGAGCCGGAGTTCATCGCCGGCATCCGCGAGATCTTCGAGCAGAAGATCGCCTTCAACGCGCTGCTCGGCCTGCAGATCGACGACATCGGCGGCGAGCGCGTGCATGGCCGCATCGCGATGCGCCACGAGCTCGTCGGCCATTTCGTGCATAACCGCATCCACGGCGGCGTGATCGCCGCCTGCCTCGACGCCATGGGCGGTCTCGCGGTGATGGCCGCGATCGGCGCCCGCCACCTAGACGAACCGCCCTTCCAGCGCCTGCACCGCTTCTCGAAGCTCGGCACCATCGACCTGCGCATCGACTACCTGCGCCCCGGCATCGGCGAATCCTTCCGCATGGAAGCCGAGGTCCTGCGCCTGGGTTCGCGCGTCGCGTCGACGCGGATGAGCTTCCTCGACGCCGACGGCAAGCTGCTGTCCACCGGTTCGGCGGCGTACATCGTTTCGTGAGCGGGGAATGAGCGCCGAGATCCAGGCTGCCGGGCGCGGCAATCTCTTCGCCGCGCTGCCGCCGTCCGCAGGCGGCGAGATCTTCCAGACCCTGTTCGCCAATCCGCGCTGCCGTGTCGAGCGCATCGTCTCGCACGGCCATGCGAGCGCGCCCGGCGAGTGGTACGACCAGGCTGGCGACGAGTGGGTGGCGCTGCTGGCGGGCGCGGCGGTGCTGCGCTTCGAGGGGGGCGACGATGACGGCGACGACGTGAAGCTGAAGGTCGGTGACTGGCTCGTGATCCCGGCGCATCGGCGTCACCGCGTCGAGTCGACCTCGGCGGATGCGCTGTGGCTGGCGGTGCACTGCGCAGCCGACCCCGCAAAGTGAAACGGCCCCGGGCGAACCGCCGGGGCCGTGGTGTCAAGCCGCCTGCACTGCGACGCGTGTCTCAGGCGCGCTTGCGGCGCAGCCCCAGCCCCGCGAGGCCGAGCGCGATCAGCGCGATCGACGCCGGTTCCGGCACCGCCTGCACGCCGACGCCGAAGTCGGCGGCGTCGATGAAGTTGCCGACCGAGGGGCTGCCATTGGCGGTGCTGATGGCCTGATACGAGAAGCGCGTGGCATTGCCGAGGGCGCTGATCGGCGCCTCGCCGGCGCTCGTGTAGAAGGCCCAGGCGGTGTTGCCGGTCGAGTAGTTCTTGGAGAACAACACCGTGTCATCGCCACCGCCGAGCAGGTTGTCGAGGCCGAGGTCGGTGATCATCATGCGCATCGTGTCCACCCCCGAACGTCCGCGGTGGGCGAACTCGAAGCCCACGACGCTGCCCGTGGCGATGCCGAACACGTCCTGGTACAGGGTGGCGAACTGGGTGGCGTTGATCTCGGCGAACTGGCGCCCCTCGTAGGCGGGCACCGGGCCGCCGCTCACCGAGCTGAAGTTGTTGCCCCAGATCTCGATCTGGTTGTCGGTGGCGGTGGTTTCCCAGCCGGGTACCGCCGACTCGTTGAACAGCGCCCAGTTGGCGTCGGCGACGAAGGGCGTCCCCGTTCCGGTTTCGAAGCCGCCGTTGATCAGGCTGGCGTGGGCGGTGCCCGCCGCGGCCAGACCGCCGATCGCGGCGAGGGTGGTGAGGAGGCGGGGGAGCGAGGCGGACATGGGTGGTTCCTTTATTTTTGGGCGACACGTTCGGTGACGGGCGTCGACGCGAAAGGTCGGCCCGAGAGTTTCGACCAGATCTTAAGCAATGATCGCGCCAGCACGCGCGGTAGAAGGTCACAGCGCGTTGATTCCAGTGGGAAATGGGCCTCTGGAGAGGAATGCGCGCGCCATCCCGGGCGTGCTCGAGTTGCTGCAGTGTCAATTTTTCCGACAGCCATCGACCGGGGGCGGCCGCGGCCATCGCGACGGATTCGCCGTTTGCCCGATCGGGTGTCGCAAGGCGCAGCAGGGCCTGCAGCGCGAGGGGGCGCGGCGGGACCTCGGCACGGTGCTGCAACCGCAGGGCCGACCGGCGCTTCAGCGCTCCAGCGCCTTGGCGACCGCGACGATCGGCGCGGGCGTGACCGAGCTCGGCTGCTGGAAGGGGTTGCCCTGGATCAGCACGATGGCGGCGGTGGGGGCCGCGGCGAGCGCGAACAGCAGCACCGCCGCGAAGGCCGCGCGCGGGCGTTCGAGGTGGGCCATGGCCACCGAGACCAGGGTCAGGAAGCCCAGGAAGGCCATTCCCAGCCACTTCAGCGGGTTGACGTGGGTCTGGCTGAGCGCCACGCGCAGGTCGTGGTCGGAACGGATGTCGCTCGCCTTGCGCAGCAGCAGGGCCTGCACGTTGGCGCCCGCGGCCTCGGCGAGCGCGGGGGCGGCGAGCAGCGCCAGCAGCGCGTCGGCGCGGGCGAGCACCTCCGGCGCCTCGCTGTGGCGCGCGAGCTGGGTCCATTCGGCGGCGCTGGCGCGGGCGTAGCCGGCCGCCGCCGCGCGCAGCTCGCCGCCGAGTGGCTCGGGCAGCGTGGCGGCGAGCGCGCCGATGCTGCGCAGGCCGTCCGCCTCGCGATACACCGCGCTCATCGCGCGGTCGTGCGCGCTCCAGGTGTCGTTGGCGAGAAAGGCCAGCACCAGGCCGAAGAGCACGCCGAGCGCGTTCATGAACGGGGGCGCCACCCCCTGCAGGGACTGCATCCATCCCGCCCAGCGCGAGCGCATCATCACCCACTGGATCAGGAACACGGCGGCGAGGGTGCCGAAGAAGGCGACGAAGGCGAGGCCGTAGTGGTCGTAGCTGTGCCAGTCGGAGAAAAGCATGGAGATCCAGGAGGGGCGTTCGGGAGGTCCTCGCAGTCTACCCGTCCGATCGCGCCCCGCCCATGCTCGGGGGCGGTCGCAGCAGCGCGTGCAGGGCTTCGATCGAAGGCCGGGCGCTGGTAGAAGCCGAGCAGCGGGTCGAGTCCCGCGGCGTGCGTGCTCAATCAGTCCGCACTTGCGCGCAGGGCGACATCAGCGAAATCGTCTTGCGGCCGAGGCGTCGGTAGATGCCGAAATTTCTGCCGAGAGTCAGGATGCTGCAGGGCTCGAAGAGCTCGGACATGCGCAAGAGACAGGCGTCGGCCAGCGAGGCTGGCACATTGTCGTCGCGTTCGAACAGCGTGCGCACGGGAGCGGTCTGCGACTCCAGTGACAAGGCGATGTGCACGGCGCTCCGTTCGAGCAGCATGAGTGCCCGGGCGGGGTCGAAGCCGGCACGAGCGAGGAGGAGACAGGCCTCCGCGACCACCGCCTCACAAGTCGGGAAAGGTCCTGGGTATTGCGCAAACTGCGCCTTGGCTCATTCATGGTGCGTGTCATCACGGCAAAGCAGGGCGACCCAGGGGCCGGCATCGAGAATCAGCCGGTAACGAGTGCGGCGAGGGAAAGCAGGCGGAGAGGGGCGATCTTGTGACGCATGGGGCGTTGCCTCGGGGTGGACTGGACCCCGGGGATTCTCCCGATGTCATCGTGCGGTGGGGCGAACGGCAAGCTTGCGGTGCCTCTGGCAGGCTTGCGCTGCGCGAATGCCGGCAGGGGGTTGCGCCCGATCGCTTCCATTGGGGGCGCGCCAAAGAAAAACGGCGCCCTGAAGGGCGCCGCGAGGGGATGGGAACCGGAGGAGCACGGTTCCGCAAGCCGGCTCAGTAGCGGTAGGCGGTCTCGCCGTGCGCCGTGGTGTCGAGGCCCTGACGCTCCTCGTCTTCCGGCACGCGCAGCCCGACCAGCAGGTCCGCGACCTTGTAGGCGACGAAGGCGACCACGGCCGACCACACGATGGTCACGAGCACGCTCCAGGTCTGGATCCACACCTGCGAGGCGATCGAGAAGTCCTCGGCGCCGGTGCCGCCCAGACTGGGCGCGGCGAACACGCCGGTGAGGATCGCGCCGACGATGCCGCCCACGCCGTGCACTCCGAACACGTCGAGCGCGTCGTCCGCACCGAGCATGTGCTTGAGCCCATTCACGCCCCACAGGCAGATGAAGCCGGAGAGGGTGCCGATCACGATCGCGCCCATCGGGCCGACCGAGCCGCAGGCCGGGGTGATCGCCACCAGGCCGGCGACCGCACCCGAGGCCGCGCCCAGCATCGAGGGCTTGCCCTTGATGAGCGCCTCGCCGAGCGACCAGGCGAGCACCGCGGCGGCGGTGGCGACCAGGGTGTTGATGAAGGCGAGCGCAGCGCCGGCGGTGGCTTCGAGGTTGGATCCGGCGTTGAAGCCGAACCAGCCCACCCACAGCAGCGAGGCGCCGACCATGGTCAGGGTCAGGCTGTGCGGTGCGAGCGCCTCACGGCCGTAGCCGATGCGCTTGCCCACCATCCAGGCGCCCACCAGACCGGCGATGCCGGCGTTGATGTGCACCACGGTGCCGCCGGCGAAGTCGAGCGCGCCGTCTTCGAGCAGGTAGCCGCCCGGGCCCCACACCATGTGGCAGATCGGCAGGTAGCACAGCGTGAACCAGATCACCGAGAAGATCAGCACCGCGGAGAACTTCATGCGCTCGGCGAAGGCACCGACGATGAGCGCACCGGTGATGCCGGCGAAGGTGGCCTGGAAGGCGATGAAGGCGAACTCGGGCAGCTTCACGGTCTCGGTGAAGGTGTCGGCGAGCGTCTCGATCGTCACCCCGGACAGGAAGACCTTGTCGAGCGAGCCGATGAAGGGGCTGGCTTCGGTGAAGGTCAGGCTGTAGCCGTAGATCGCGAACAGCAGGGCGTTGAGCGAGAACACGGTCATGACCTGCATGAGCACCGAGAGCATGTTCTTGGCGCGCACCATGCCGCCGTAGAACAGCGCCAGGCCGGGCAGGGCCATCATCAGCACGAGCAGCGTGGAGGTCATGATCCAGGCCACGTCGCCCTTGTGCACCTCGGCCACGGCGGCCGCGGCCTCCTGGGCGAAGGCGCCGCCGGAGACGCCGGCGAGCAGGGCTGCCGCCGGCAGGTATGCGAGGAGTTTTCTCATTTTGCGTTGCTCCCTTACAGCGCGTCCGGGCCGGTCTCGCCGGTGCGGATGCGGATGGCCTGCTCGAGTTCGAAGACGAAGATCTTGCCGTCGCCGATCTTGCCGGTGGCGGCGGACTTCTCGATCGCTTCGATCGCCTGGTCGAGGATGTCGTCGGGGATGGCGGCCTCGACCTTGACCTTGGGCAGGAAGTCGACGACGTACTCGGCGCCGCGATAGAGCTCGGTGTGGCCCTTCTGGCGGCCGAAGCCCTTGACCTCGGTCACGGTGATGCCCTGCACGCCGATGGCCGAGAGCGCCTCGCGGACCTCGTCGAGCTTGAAGGGCTTGATGATTGCAGCGATGAATTTCATGTCTTTCTCCGGTTCCGGATGGGCGATGCTCAGAAGCTCTTGGCGATCGACAGGATCACGCGCTCGTCGGCGAGGTCGGCGTTGTCCACGTCGGTGTCGACGTAGTGCAGGCCGAAGTTGAAGCCGCCGAACTCCTTGGTGACGCCCAGCTTCCAGTCGGTGTAGTCGTCCTGGCCCTTGATGTCGCTGTAACCGACGTGGGCGGCGAGGGTGAAGCCGCCGCCGACATCGACCGCGGCGCCGAGGTCGTAGTACTGGCTGCCGTCCGACTTGTCGTAGCCGAACAGGTCGGTGAAGGCGTACGAGTACTTGAAGGACAGGAACTCCCACGACAGGCCGACATAGCCCTCGAGCGTGTTCGGGCTGTTGTAGGGCTTGGGGTAGCTGCCGGGGTAGTAGTACTGCAGCAGGCCGACGTCGTAGCCGATGGCGCCGACCGTCCCCTTGTAACCGCCGTAGAGGTCGAGCTCGAGGCTGTTGCTGACGTCCGTGTTGGCGTCCGACAGCCACGATACGTTCGAGCCCCACACGCCGGCGTACAGGCCGCTGTCGTGGGCGTAGTCGAAGCCGCCCTGCAGCGCGGGACGCTCGTCGGTCTGGCTCCAGCCGCGGTAGGCGTAGTCGGACACCAGGCCGACGTTGGCGGTGAAGGGGCCGTCGCCGGCATGGGCGGTGCCGGCGGTGGCGATCGTGGCGAGGATGGCGAGCGCGGTGGCGAGCGGTTTCGTGTGCATGGTCATCTCCTGACGAGGTTTGGAAAGTTCGCGACGAGACTCGCTAAGCACGTGGCGTGCCAGGGTGCGGAAAGCCTGGTGATTCCTAGGTTTCCGCTTGTCGGCGGGCGGATCTTGCTGCGCTGCGGCAGGGATGGGCGCGCGATTTCGGGGCGTTGCGCACCAATGTGGTGCGCCATTCGTGTTGTGCGAGCGATGGTTGACGGTTCTTGGCGCCAGATCGCGACTTGCGTCGCTCCTACGAAAACCTTCGCCCACCCCTGCGTCGCCCGGGCCCCTGCCGGAACGACGCAAGTCGTGATCACGGCAATGTCGCGCGCACCGCGCCTGCGCCGATCGTGTGCGGCGGGCCGCCGGCGCTCCAGTCGGCAGGGGCGTGCGTGCTAGACTCCGACGCCTCTGCAACCCGGAATCCACGCCATCATGAGCACGCCCCGCATCCTCGACGAAATCGGTGCCCGCCTCTCCGAACTCGCCGCCAACAGCCCCGTCCGCGACATCGAGAAGAACGCCAAGGCCATGCTCGGCTCGGCCTTCGGCAAGCTCGACCTGGTCACCCGCGAGGAATTCGAGGTGCAGCGCGAGGTGCTCGCGCAGGCGCGGCGCAAGCTCGCCGAGCTCGAGGCGCGCGTCGCCGAACTGGAAGCGAAGCTGGCCGGCGGCGACAAGGCCTGATCCAGCTGCGTTTCCACACGCTGCATTCGCGTCTGGCGGCGCTCCTGCGGAAACCGGCAAGGTTCCCGGAAACCTCGTAGGAGCGGCGCCAGCCGCGAACGGACGGTGGGTGGCGATGGGCGTCGCGACACGCTGGATGCTGCGTTCGCGTCTGCATGAAACACCGTATGCGTCTCGTGACCGAATGCCCCCGGTCCCGCGTTCCGCATATTTCTTTGTCATCGACCGCGGCTCCGCTAGACTGACGATTCCTTTCCGTCCGGAGTCGCAGATGTCGCTCGCCCTCGTTCATGCGCGCGCGCTCGACGGGATCGAGGCGCCCCCGGTCACGGTCGAGGTCCACCTGGGCAACGGCCTGCCGCAGTTCCATCTCGTCGGCCTCGCCGACACCGAGGTGCGCGAGGCGCGCGACCGCGTGCGTGCGGCGATCCAGTCGGCGCAGTTCGAGTTTCCCCAGCGCCGCATCACCGTCAACCTGGCGCCTGCAGACCTGCCCAAGGAGGGCGGGCGCTTCGATCTCGCGATCGCGATTGGCATCCTCGCCGCCTCCGGCCAGGTGGCCGAGCGGCTGCTCCCGCGCCTGGAGCTGTGCGGCGAGCTTTCGCTGAACGGCGGATTGCGCCCGGTGCGCGGGGTGCTCTCGGCAGCGCTCGCCGCCGCGCGCGCCGGACGCGCGCTGGTGCTGGCGCCCGCCAATGCGGCCGAGGCCGCGCTCGCGCGCAGCGCCACCGTGCTCCCGGCCGACAGCCTGGGCGCGGTGTGCGCGCATCTCAACGGACACACCCGCCTCGAGCCGGCGCTCGCGGCGGCCCCCGAGGACGAGGACGCCGCCGGGCTGCCCGATCTCGCCGATGTGCGCGGTCAACTGCAGGCGCGGCGTGCGCTCGAGGTCGCCGCGGCGGGCGGGCATTCCCTGCTGCTGTTCGGACCGCCGGGTACCGGCAAGTCGATGCTGGCGCAGCGTCTGCCCGGCGTGCTGCCGGCGATGGACGAGGACGAGGCGATCGAGGCCGCCGCGGTGGCCTCGATCGAGGGGCGCCTGGATCCGCGCAGCTTCCACCGCAGACCTTTTCGGTCGCCGCATCACTCGGCCTCGGCGGCGGCGCTGGTGGGCGGCGGCGCGGTGCCGCGCCCGGGCGAGATCTCGCTCGCGCACCACGGCGTGCTGTTCCTCGACGAGCTGCCCGAGTTCGACCGCCGTGTGCTCGAGTCCCTGCGCGAGCCGCTCGAGACCGGCACCGTCACGGTGTCGCGCGCGCGCCGGCGCGCCGAATTCCCTGCCCGCTTCCAGCTCGTCGCGGCAATGAATCCCTGTCCCTGCGGCCATCTCGGTGATCCGCGCCGCGCCTGCCGGTGCACGCCCGAGCAGGTGGCGCGCTACCGCGGGCGGCTGTCCGGCCCCTTTCTCGACCGCATCGACCTCACCGTCGAGGTGCCTGCAATCGCGCCGGAGGTCCTGCTCGAAAGCCCGCCGGGCGAGCCCTCCAGCGCGGTGCGCGCGCGGGTGGCGGCGGCGCGTGCGCTGCAGGCAACGCGTCAGGGCTGTCCGAACGCCCGCCTGCCGGCCGGCGAGGTGGAGCGCCACTGTCGCCCCGATCCGGGCGGCGAAACCCTGCTGCGCCAGGCGATGCAGCGGCTCGACCTGTCGGCGCGGGCGTATCATCGTGTCCTGCGCGTCGCGCGCACGCTCGCCGATCTCGCCGGCGCGTCCCGTCCGGGGGCAGCCCAGGTGGCCGAGGCGATCCAGTACCGGCGCAGCCTCGACTCCCGCTGAACGACCCCGCGCCCCGTGCGCCGTCGGCTGCGGACGACGACACCAGGAGTCCGCCCCAAGGCGTACATGATCCGACCGCTCACCCACGCCCGCCTCGCTTCGCTGCTGGCAGCCCTGTCCTCGATCGGCCCGTTCGCGATCGATGCCTATCTGCCCGCCTTTCCGGCGATCGCGGCGGCGTTGGGCGCGAGCCGGCTGGAGGTGCAGCAGACGCTGACGATCTACATGGTGGCGCTCGCGTCCATGGTGCTATGGCACGGCGCGCTCGCCGACCGTTTCGGGCGTCGCCGCGTGCTGGTCGCGTTGACGGTGGTGTTCGCGCTCGCCTCGCTGGTGTGCGCGCTGGCGCCGAGCATCGAGTGGCTGTGGTTCGGGCGCGCGCTGCAGGGGCTGAGCGGCGGCGCGGGCATCGTGGTCGGGCGTGCGGTGGTGCGCGACCTGCACGAGGGGCCGCAGGCGCAGCGCCTGATGTCGCGGGTGATGCTGATCTTCGCGCTCGCTCCGGCGCTGGCGCCGATGCTGGGCGCGGGCCTGCTCGCGCTCGCAGGCTGGCGGGCGATCTTCTTCTTCCTCGCCCTTTTCGGGCTCGCGCTCGCGTGGACGACGTGGCGCTTCCTGCCCGAGACGCTCGCCGAGGAGGACCGCCAGCCGCTGCATCCGCGGCCGCTGCTGCGCGCCTACCTGGCGATCTTCCGCCACCCGGCCTTCATGTTGCTGGCGCTCGGGGTGGCGCTGAACTTCAACGGTTTCTTCCTCTACGTGCTCTCGGCGCCGGTGTTCATCCTCGAGCATCTGAGCCTGGGCAGTGGCGGTTTCGTGTGGCTGTTCGGTCCGGCGGTGGGCGGGATGATGATCGGCTCGACGCTCTCCGAGCGCGTGGCCGGGCGCTGGTCGCCGGTGCGCACGGTGGGCTTCGGCTTCGTCTTGATGTTCGCGGCGGTGGTGGCCAACGCCGCGGTGTCGGGCCTCCTCGTCCCCGCGGTGCCGGTCTCGGTGCTGCCGATCGGCTTGTTCAGCTGCGGCATGGCGGTGGCGATGCCGAGCATGAGCCTGCTCGGGCTGGAGATCTTTCCCGAGCGCCGCGGAATGGCGTCGAGCTGCCAGAGCTTCCTGCAGATCGGCTTCAACGCGGCAAGCTCGGCGCTGGTGGCGCCGCTGTTGTGGTCGAGTCCGCTCGGGCTGGCGTCGGGGATGGGCATGTTCACCGCGCTCGGCCTGTGTGCGTGGATGGCATGGTGGCGGCTGGGCGCGCACGTGCGCGAGGGTGCGGCGTAGCAAGGTCGCGCCACGCCCGTAGTGGTTGGCCCCTATTTTTGTCGCGGATGCATTCGGCTAAGGTCACGCCTCGTTCTAGTATCCGTGTGTTATCGACCGCCCTGCTCGGGGCGTCACGTTCATGTGCCGGTGGGCCGGCTCACGCCGCCTCTGTCGCGCTCTTCTCGCCGCAAGGAATCGCAACGCTATGCTCGAAGTGGATGGCCTGGTCAAAGCCTTCGGCGGCTTCCATGCCGTGGATGGCTGCACCCTGCGGGTGGCCAAGGGCGAGATCCTCGGCCTCATCGGCCCCAACGGCGCGGGCAAGACCACGCTGTTCAACCTGGTCGCCGGCGCCCTGCAGCCGACCGCGGGCACCATCCGCTTCCTCGGCGAGGACATCACCGCGCTGCCTACCGACGCGCGCTTCCACAAAGGCCTGGTACGCACCTTCCAGATCCCCCACGAGTTCCACAACCTCACCGCGCGCGAGAATCTGATGATGGTGCCGCCGCGGCAACCCGGCGAGAACCTCTTCGCCAACTGGTTCGCCGCCGGCAAGGTGCGCGCGGCCGAAGAGGCGGTGCGCCAGAAGGCCGACGACACGCTCGCCTTCCTGGAACTGACTCACGTCGCCGACGAGCGCGCGGGCAACCTGTCCGGCGGGCAGAAGAAACTGCTCGAGCTCGGCCGCACGATGATGACCGACGCCAAACTGGTGTTGCTCGACGAGCCCGCCGCCGGTGTCAACCGCACCCTGCTGCGCAAGCTCGAGGAGAAGATCCTCATCCTCAACCGCGAGCGCGGCTACACCTTCATCCTCATCGAGCACGACATGGAGATGATCGAGAAGCTGTGCGCTCCGGTGGTGTGCATGGCCGAGGGCAAGGTGCTGATCCAGGGCGATTTCCATACAGTGCGCTCCGATTCCCGCGTGCTCGAGGCCTACCTCGGCGAGACGCCGACCGCGGTCGAGCGCGAGGCTGCCGAGCACGACCCCAAGGTCGAGGAACTGCGCGAGCAGGAACTGCACCGGGAGGACCTGTGATGGCGCTCCTCGAAATGAAGGACGTGCGCGGCGGCTACGGCGACGCCGACATCCTGCACGGGGTGTCGATGACCGTGGGCGAGCGCGAGATCGTCGTCATCGTCGGCCCCAACGGCGCCGGCAAGTCCACCGCGATGAAATCCGTGTTCGGCCTGCTCACGATCCGCGGCGGCAATATCGTCTTCGACGGCGAGGACATCACCGGCTGGGCGCCCGACCGCATCGTGCAGCGCGGCATCTGCTACGTGCCGCAGGTGGACAACGTGTTCCGCGAGATGACGGTGCACGAGAACTTCGAGATGGGCGCCTTCCTGCGCCGCGGCGACCTCGCCGCCGCCTACGATCGCATCTACGGGCTCTTCCCCGACCTCAAGGCCAAGCGCCGCAACCTTGCCGGCGACCTTTCCGGCGGCCAGCGCCAGATGGTGGCGATGGGGCGCGCGCTGATGCTCGATCCCAAGCTGCTGCTGCTCGACGAACCCACCGCCGGCCTCTCCCCCAAGTACATGGAACAGATCTTCCAGATCACCCGCGACGTGCGCGACGCCGGTGTCTCCATCCTGCTCGTCGAGCAGCACGCCAAGCAGGCGCTCGCCTTCTGCGACCGCGGCTACGTGCTCGCCACCGGCGCCAACCGCCACGAGGGCAGCGGACAGGCCCTGCTCGCGGATCGCGAGGTGGCCGAAATGTTCCTCGGCGGCTAAGGGAGTCCGGCGCTCATGAGCTTCATGGACTTCCTCAACTTCCACATCGTGCCCGGCGTCGTGCTCGGCTCGATCTACGCGGTGGGCGCGATCGGGATCACGCTGGTGTTCGGCATCCTGCGCTTCTCCCACTTCGCCCACGGCGACATGGCCACGCTGGGCGCCTTCGTCGCGCTCGCCCTGGTCACCGCCGGGCTCACCCCTTGGGCGGCGCTGCCGATCGCGATGGCGGCGGTCGCGGTGGTGGCGATCGTCGTCGACAAGCTGTTCTACGACTACCTCAAGGCACGGCCCAAGATCATGACCGTGATGGCCTCGCTCGGCGTCGCGCTGATGCTGCGCGCGGTGGTGCAGGTGGTGTTCGGCGTCGATCCGCGCACCTACGCCAGCGGCATCGTGCGCCCGGACGAATACTTCGGCATCCTGCTGCGCGACCGCGAGCTGTACACGCTGGCCGCGGTGGTGGCGATCGTGATCGGGCTGACCCTTTTCCTGCGCCATTCGCGCTGGGGCAAGGCGATGCGGGCGATGTCGGACAACCCCGACCTCGCGCGGCTTTCGGGCGTGGATAACCGCAAGGTCACCATGCTCACCTGGGCGATCGTCGGCGCGCTGTGCGCGGCCTCGGGCTTCATGCTCGGCATCAACAACGAGCTGCACTCGATGATGGGCTGGCAGGTGCTGCTGCCGATGTTCGCCGCCGCCATCCTCGGTGGTGTGGGTCGGGTCGAGGGCGCGGTGCTCGGCGGGCTGATCGTGGGCATCGCCGAGGAGCTGTCGATCTTCATCCTGCCGGCGCAGTACAAGGCGGCCACCGCCTTCGCGCTGCTGCTGCTGATCCTGCTCGTCCGCCCGCGCGGCCTGCTCAACGGCAAGGTGCTCTGATGGATCTGCTCGGACTCGCCAACTACGCGGTCTTCATGGCCATCCTGATCGGCATCTACGCGCTGCTCGCGCTCGGGCTGAACATCCAGTGGGGCTTCACCGGCCTTTTCAACGCCGGCATCGCGGGCTTCTTCGCGGTCGGCGCCTACACCTCCGCGATCCTCACCAGCCTGCCCGCCACCGGCCGGCTGGGCGGTTACGAGCTGCCGCTCGTGGTCGGCTGGCTGGCGGCGATGGCGGCGGCGGCGCTGATCGCGTGGCCGATCGGCAAGATCTGCCTGCGCTTCCGCTCCGACTACCTCGCCATCGCCACCATCGGCATCGCCGAGATCATCCGCCTTGTGATCCGCACCGAAGGCTGGCTCACCGGCGGCGTGCGCGGCGTCACCGGCGTGCCCCGTCCCTTCGGCGACCTCGACTACATGCCCTCGCAGATCGCCTACCTGGCGATCGTCGCCACCCTGGTGCTGATCGCCTACCTGCTCGTCGAGCGCCAGGTGAAGGCGCCGTGGGGGCGCATGATGCGGGCGATCCGCGACAACGAGCTCGCCGCCGCGGCGATGGGCAAGCAGGTCGAGGCGCGCCGGCTGCAGGCCTTCGTGTTCGGCTCGGCGCTGATGGGGCTGGCGGGCGCGCTGTTCGTGCACTTCAACCGCTCGATCACCCCCGAGGCGATCGACCCCATGATCGCCACTTTCCTCATCTGGATCATGCTGATCCTGGGCGGCTCCGGGAACAACCGCGGTGCCATCCTCGGCGCGGCGGTCATCTGGATCATCTGGTCGGTGTCCGAGCTGCTCACCGACCGCCTGCCCACCGAGGTCGCGGTGCAGGCCAAGTATGCGCGCGTGTTCATCATCGGCCTGACCTTGCAGCTGGTGCTGCGCTTCCGCCCCGAGGGCATCCTGCCCGAGCGCCAGGCGGGTTCGCCGCCGCATCGTTGAGCTGCGCGCGACCGTGACCAGAACTTCGTGGCGGGCCCGCGGCGGGCCCGCATCGTCCATCAGGTGCTTCGGCACATTCAGGAGGTGACAAAGGTGAAGAAAAGAACAGTCGCAGCAGTGGTCGGCGCCATGCTCGGCGCCGCGGTCGTCGCCGCACCGGCCCACGCCCAGGACGTCAAGCTCGGCCTGATGGCGGCCATCTCGGGCCCGATCGCGGCGCTCGCGCCGCCGATGGCGGCGGCCTCCAAGCTGGCGGTCGCCCACGTCAACGAACAGGGCGGCATCCTCAAGGGCGGCAAGCTCGAGGTCGTGCTCGGCGACAGCGCCTGCAACCCGCAGAACGCCACCGACGTCGCCACCAAGGCGGTGAACATCGACCGCGTGATCGCGGTCGTCGGTCCGGCCTGCTCGGGCGCGGTGCTCGCCTCGGCGAACTCGGTGACCATCCCCGCCGGCGTTCTGATGATCACCCCTTCCGGCACCTCGCCCGAGATCACCAAGCTCAAGGACAAGGACCTCGTCTACCGCACGCTGCCGTCCGACGACTACCAGGGCCGCGCCCTGGCGCGCACCCTCAAGGCGCGCGGCATCTCCAAGGTGGCGGTGGCCTACCTGAACAACGATTACGGCAAGGGCCTGGCCGAATCCTTCAAGTCCGAGTTCGAGGCCAACGGCGGCACCATCGCCGGCTATTCGGGCCACGAGGAGGGCAAGGCCTCCTACCGCTCCGAGCTGGCCACGCTCGCCCGCGGTGGCGCAGACACCCTGGTCATCTTCGATTACGGCGATGGCACCGGCCTGAGCATCCTGCGCCAGTCGCTCGAGAACAACTTCTTCAAGACCTTCGTCGGCGCCGACGGCATGAAGTCCGAGGGTCTGGTCAAGGCGATCGGCGCGGCCAACCTCGGTGGCTTCTTCGTGTCCGCCCCGGTGGGCGAGGCCTCGGCCTCGCTCGACAACTTCAACAAGGCCTTCAAGGCCGCGGGCGAGAACATCGACGCCGTGTTCGCCACCACCTCCTACGACGCCGCCTTCCTCGCCGCGCTGGCGATCGAGAAGGCGGGGGGCGACAAGACCAAGCTGGCCGAGTCGCTGCGCGCGGTGGCGACCGCGCCCGGCGAGCCGATCCTGGCGGGCGAGTGGGCCAAGGCCAAGAAGCTGATCGCCGAAGGCAAGGACATCGACTACAAGGGCGCCGGCGGCGACCACGAGTTCGATGCCGCCGGCGACGTGCCGGGCAACTACGCCTTCTTCAAGGTCAGCGGCAACAGGTACGAGTCGATCGCCGACATGAAGTGATCGCGCCCGCCCGCTCGGCGGGCGGCTTGTTCCGAAATGCAAGCGTTCGCGGCCGCCGCCGCGAGCGCTTGCGACCCCCGCGTGCGATTGCAAAGCCTCACCATTCCCCGATTGCAAAACGGCTCGGCATCATCGATGCTGATGGCGTCGCTGCGCTCCCGGCCGGGCCCGTGCATGGCTGGAGGGCGTCCCGGCGGCCGCTGGCACATGCCGTCGATCAACGGAGAATCCGGATGAAACGCATCCTCGCCTGGCTTTGTGGCCTGCTGTCCGCGCTCGGCATCACGGCCTGCGACTATATCAACGTGAAGGAGCTCAAGCCCGGGGTGTCCACCTCCGCCGAGGTGCGCGAGCGCTTCGGCCCGCCACACATGGAATGGCGCAACGAGGACG
Organism: Thauera aminoaromatica; assembly: GCF_000021765.1. Taxonomy (NCBI): domain Bacteria; kingdom Pseudomonadati; phylum Pseudomonadota; class Betaproteobacteria; order Rhodocyclales; family Zoogloeaceae; genus Thauera; species Thauera aminoaromatica. Next base: position 681,800 of record NC_011662.2, read on the forward strand.
GCTCGCTCACCTGGGAGTTCAGCCGTCAGCCGGAGGGGATCGAGTGCTTCATGATCACCATCGGCCCCGACCAGATCCTGCGCCGCATCGACCAGGTGCTGAACGAGGAGACCTTCGCCAAGGTCCAACACGGCATGAATGGCGACCAGGTGCGTCGCCTGCTTGGCAAGCCGGCGTCCAGCCAGTTCTTCCAGCTCAAGCAGGAGACGGTGTGGGAGTGGCGGATCTCGCGCGGTCCCGACGGCACGAACGATCCGGTCTTCTTCACGGTGTCGTTCAACAACGAAGGGCGAGTGACCGGAACCGGAAGACATACCCAGTTCAAGCGTTAGCAGGGAGGCCTCGATGTATTTCCCCAGCACCCCGTCCGTCCGCGCCCAGGCTTCGCCGCTGTGCTGGCTGTGGCCTGTATTGCTGGCCGTCCTGCTCGCAGGTTGCGCGAGCTTCGAGCCGCCGCGTCCCTACACCACAGAGGCCGAGGCCCTGTCCGCGCGCGGTGAGCCCACGCGGCGCTGGAACAACGACGACGGCACGGTCACGCTGGAGTATTCCACCCAGCCCAACGGTCGCAGCTGCCTGATGGTGCAGGTCGACCGGGGCGGGATCGTGCTGCGCCAGTGGGATGCGCTCGCCCCCGAGAATCTCGCCCGCGTCGAGCGCGGCATGGACAAGGAGCAGGTCTCGCGCCTGCTCGGCACCCACCGCTCCGAGCAGCGCTTCCGCAACTCGGGCGAGGAGGTGTGGGACTGGAACATCCGCAACGACGGTCCTGGGATCGCCGTCCTGTTCAACGTGCACTTCATCGACGGCAAGGTGGTGCGGACCAGCCAGACCTACGTGTTCCCGCGTGACGGCGCCGTCCTCGGGGGCTGGAGCGGCTACTACGGCCATCCCTGGGGCTGGGGCATCGGCTGGGGTTATCCCGGCCCCTTCTTCCCGCGGCCGTTCGGGCACCCCTTCTTCTGGTAGGCCGCCGCCCTTGGCAGCGGGCGCATGCTGCCGATAGAATTCTGGGCCTGCCGAGGAGCGCTGCGACCCCCTGATCGATCCGGGGCCAGGCTCGGCAACCGATCAACGGCGCTCACAAACCTTCAGCCGGTTTGTGGCGCCGTTCGCATTTGTGCGTGGCGTTGCCCGGCGACCGTCGAACGACCGAGGACATCCCATGCAAGCCGACCGCAGCATCGAACTCCGCCAGCTTCTCGCCGAGCGCATCCTGATCCTGGACGGCGCCATGGGCACGATGATCCAGCAGGAGAAGCTGGGCGAGGCGGACTACCGCGGCGAGCGCTTCCTCGACCACCCCAAGGACCTCAAGGGCAACAACGATCTGCTGGTGCTCACGCGTCCGGACGTGGTCGCCGGTATCCATCGCGCCTACCTCGAGGCTGGCGCCGACCTCATCGAGACCAACACCTTCAACGCCACCCGCGTGTCGCAGGCGGAGTACGGCCTGGAGGCGCTGGCCTACGAGCTCAACGTCGAGGGCGCCCGCCTGGTGCGCCGGCTGTGCGACGAATACACCGCAAAGGACCCCGCCAGGCCGCGCTTCTGCGCCGGCGTGCTCGGGCCGACCTCGCGCACGCTGTCGATCTCGCCCGATGTGAACGATCCCGGCTACCGCAACATCAGCTTCGATGCGCTTGCCGACGACTACTACGCCTCGGCGAAGGGCCTGCTCGAAGGCGGTGCCGACATCCTGCTGATCGAGACCATCTTCGATACGCTGAATGCCAAGGCGGCGGTGTTCGCGATCGAGAAGCTGTTCGAGGACCTCGGCCGGCGCTGGCCGGTGATGATCTCCGGCACCATCACCGACGCCTCGGGCCGCACGCTGTCGGGCCAGACCGCGGAGGCCTTCTGGAACTCGCTCGGCCACGCGCAGCCGATCAGCTTCGGCCTCAACTGCGCGCTCGGCGCCGACCAGCTGCGCCAGTACGTCGAGGAACTCTCCACCGCCTGCGACACCCACGTGTCCGCCCACCCCAACGCCGGCCTGCCCAACCCGCTGTCGCCCACCGGCTACGACGAGACGCCCGAGCACCTCGCCGGCCAGATTCGCGAGTGGGCGCAGAGCGGCCTGGTGAACATCGTCGGCGGCTGCTGCGGCACCACGCCGGCGCACATCGCGGCGATCGCCGAAGCGGTCCGGGGCCTGGCGCCGCGCGCCGTGCCGGTGCTGGAGAAAAAGCTGCGCCTGTCCGGGCTGGAGCCCTTCAACGTCGGCGGCGACAGTCTTTTCGTCAACGTCGGCGAGCGCACCAACGTCACCGGTTCCAAGGCCTTCGCGCGCATGATCCTCGAGGGCCGCTTCGACGACGCGCTCGCGGTGGCGCGCCAGCAGGTCGAAAACGGTGCCCAGGTCATCGACATCAACATGGACGAGGCGATGCTGGATTCGGTCGCCGCCATGGAGCGCTTCTGCAAGTTGATCGCCACCGAGCCCGACATCTCGCGTGTGCCGATCATGCTCGACTCGTCGAAGTGGTCGGTGATCGAGGCCGGCCTCAAGTGCATCCAGGGCAAGGGCGTGGTCAACTCGATCTCGATGAAGGAGGGCGAGGCAGAGTTCCTGCGCCAGGCGCGGCTCGCACGCCGCTATGGTGCGGCAGTGATCGTGATGGCCTTCGACGAAAAGGGTCAGGCCGACACCTTCCGCCGCAAGACCGAGATCTGCGAGCGCGCCTACAGGCTGCTGGTGAAGCCGGTGGCCGAGGGCGGCGCCGGCTTCCCGGCCGAGGACATCATCTTCGACCCCAACATCTTCGCCATCGCCACCGGCATCGAGGAGCACGACAACTACGCGGTCGACTTCATCAACGCGGTGGCCTGGATCAAGGAGAACCTGCCGTACGCCAAGACCTCGGGCGGGGTGTCGAACGTGTCCTTCAGCTTCCGCGGCAACGACCCGGTGCGCGAGGCGATCCACACCGTGTTCCTCTACCACGCGATCAAGGCCGGCTTGTCGATGGGCATCGTCAATGCCGGCCAGCTCGGCGTCTATGACGAGCTCGCGCCCGAGCTGCGCGACAAGGTCGAGGACGTGGTGATGAACCGCAAGCCCGGGGCGGGCGAGGCGCTGGTCGAGTTCGCGCAGACGGTGAAGGGCCAGGCCAAGGAGTCCGCGCAGGACCTCGCCTGGCGCGAGTGGGCGGTCGAGGAGCGCTTGAGCCACGCGCTGGTCAAGGGCATCACCGAGTTCGTCGTCGCCGATACCGAGGAGGTGAGGGCGAAGCTGGAGGCCGCGGGCAAGCCGCCGCTGGCGGTGATCGAGGGCCCGCTGATGGCCGGCATGAACGTGGTCGGCGACCTCTTCGGCGCGGGCAAGATGTTCCTGCCCCAGGTGGTGAAGTCGGCGCGCGTCATGAAGCAGGCGGTGGCGCACCTGATCCCCTACATCGAGGCCGAGAAGCTGCGCACCGGCGCCAGCAGCAAGGGCCGTATCGTCGTCGCCACGGTCAAGGGCGACGTGCACGACATCGGCAAGAACATCGTCGGCGTGGTGCTCGGCTGCAATGGCTACGAGGTGATCGACCTCGGCGTGATGGTGCCGGCAGCGAAGATCCTCGAGGCGGCGAAGGAGCACGGCGCGCAGGCGATCGGCCTGTCCGGCCTGATCACGCCCTCGCTCGAGGAGATGGCCCACGTCGCCGCCGAGATGAAGCGCCAGGGCTTTTCCGTGCCGCTGCTGATCGGCGGCGCCACCACCAGCCGCAACCACACCGCGATCAAGATCGCGCCGCACTACGATCAGCCGGTGGTGTACGTGCCCGACGCCTCGCGTGCGGTGGGCGTGGTCACCGCGCTGCTGTCCGAAGGCCGGAGCGAGGCCTTCAAGGCCGAGGTCGCCGCCGACTACGAGAAGATCCGCGCGCTGCACGCCAACAAGAAGGGCATGCAGTTGGTGAGCCTCGAGGCTGCGCGCGCCAACGCCTTCCGCGTCGCCTCCGAATACCAGCCGCCGCGCCCGAACATGCTGGGCGTGCAGGCGATCGACGTCGAGCTCGGCGAGCTGGTCGACTACATCGACTGGGGCCCGTTCTTCCAGACCTGGGACCTCGCCGGCCGCTTCCCCGCCATCCTCGACGACGAAGTGGTGGGTGAGGCCGCGCGCAACGTGTTCGCCGACGGCAAGGCGATGCTGGACAAGATCGTCGCCGAGGAGTGGCTGCAGGCGAAGGCGGTGTTCGGCCTGTTCCCGGCCAACGCGGTGGGCGACGACATCGAGCTCTACACCGGCGAGGACCGCAAGCACCTGGCCATGGTGTGGCACGGCCTGCGTCAGCAGCACGAGCGCCCGGCGGGCAAGCCGCACTGGTGCCTCGCGGACTTCGTCGCGCCCAAGGACTCGGGCGTGCCCGACTGGGTCGGCGCCTTCGCGGTGACCGCCGGCCTCGGCATCGAGCCCAGGGTCGCCGCGTTCGAGGCCGCGCACGACGACTACCACGCGATCATGTTGAAGAGCCTGGCCGACCGCCTCGCCGAGGCCTGCGCCGAGTGGCTGCACGAGCGCGTGCGCCGCGAGTGCTGGGGCTACGCCGCCGACGAGACGCTCGACAACGCCGCGCTGATCGCCGAGCAGTACCGCGGCATCCGCCCGGCGCCGGGCTATCCGGCCTGCCCGGACCACACCGTCAAGGGTCCGCTGTTCGAGCTCCTCGGCGCGCGCGAGCGCATCGGCATGGAGCTCACCGAGAGCTACGCGATGATGCCGGCGGCGGCGGTGAGCGGCTTCTACTTCGCCCACCCCGAGAGCCACTATTTCGCGATCTCGAAGATCGGCCGCGACCAGCTCGAGGACTGGGCGCGCCGTACCGGCATGGAGGTCGACGAAGCCGCGCGCTGGCTGGCGCCGCTGCTCTGAGCGGGCGCCCGTCCCGCCGCCCGCCTGCGCGCGAGGTTCTTCACGCGGCGGCGCCGGCAGGCGCGAATGCGGCGCTCTCAGCCGCGCAGCGCGGCGGCGTGGTGGCGCAGGTGGTCGTCGATGAAGCTGGCGATGAAGTAGTAGCTGTGGTCGTAGCCCGGCTGCAGGCGCAGGTTCAGCGGATGTCCGGCGGCGGTGCAGGCGGCGCGCAGGGCCTCGGGGCGGAGCTGCTCGGCGAGGAAGCCGTCGGCCTCGCCCTGGTCCACCAGCAGCGGCAGGCGTTCGGTGGCGCCGGCGATCAGCGCGCAGGCGTCCCACTCCAGCCAGCGCGCGCGCTCCGCGCCGAGGTAGCGCGCGAACGCCTTCTCGCCCCAGGGGCAGGCGCTCGGGTTGGCGATCGGCGCGAAGGCCGACACCGCGCGGTAGCGCCCCGGGTTCTTCAGCGCGCACACCAGCGCGCCGTGCCCGCCCATCGAATGTCCCGAGATCGAGCGCGCGTCGCTCACCGGGAAGTGCGCCTCGACGAGCGCGGGGAGCTCCTCCACCACGTAGTCGTACATGCGGTAGTGGCGGCGCCACGGCTCCTCGGTCGCGTTCACGTAGAAGCCCGCGCCCAGCCCGAAGTCCCATGCGCCGTCCGGGTCGCCCGGCACCCCGGTGCCGCGCGGGCTGGTGTCGGGCGCGACGATGGCGATGCCGAGCTCGGCGGCCAGGCGCTGGGCGCCGGCCTTCTGCATGAAGTTCTCGTCGGTGCAGGTGAGCCCGGACAGCCAGTACAGCACCGGCACGGGGCCGGCCTCGGCCTGCGGCGGCAGGTAGATCGCGAACACCATGTCGCAGCCCAGCACCGCCGAGCGGTGGCGGAAGCGGCGGTGCCAGCCGCCGAAGCTGCGGTTGGCGGCGAGTTGCTCGGGGGCGGTCGTCATCGCGGCCTCCGTCATCAGTACAGGATCACCGAGCGGATGCTCTTGCCCTCGTGCATGAGGTCGAAGGCCTTGTTGATGTCCTCCAGCCCCATGCGGTGGGTGATGAAGGTGTCGAGCGGGATCTCGCCGCGCTGCGCCATGTCGACGTAGGCGGGCAGCTCGCTGCGCCCGCGCACGCCGCCGAAGGCCGAGCCGCGCCACACCCGGCCGGTGACGAGCTGGAAGGGGCGGGTGGAGATCTCCTCGCCCGCGCCGGCCACGCCGATGATCACCGACTCGCCCCAGCCCTTGTGGCAGCACTCCAGCGCCGAGCGCATCACCTTGACGTTGCCGATGCACTCGAAGGAGTAGTCCACGCCGCCGTCGGTGAGGTCTACGATGACCTCCTGGATCGGGCGGTCGTAGTCGAGCGGGTTGATGCAGTCGGTGGCGCCGAGCTGGCGCGCGATCTCGAACTTCTCGGGGTTGATGTCCACCGCGACGATGCGCGCGGCCTTGTTCATGACCGCGCCGATGATCGCCGACAGGCCGATGCCGCCGAGCCCGAACACCGCCACGCTGGCGCCGGCCTCCACCTTGGCGGTGTTGCGCACCGCGCCGATGCCGGTGGTGACGCCGCAGCCGAGCAGGCAGACCTTGTCGAGCGGGGCGTCCTTGCGGATCTTCGCCACGCTGATCTCGGGAAGCACGGTGTATTCCGAGAAGGTGGAGGTGCCCATGTAGTGGAAGATCGGCTTGCCGTCCTTGCTGAAGCGGCTGCTGCCGTCGGGCATCAGGCCCTTGCCCTGGGTGGCGCGGATGGCCTGGCAGAGGTTGGTCTTGCCCGACAGGCAGAACTTGCACTTGCCGCATTCGGGCGTGTACAGCGGGATCACGTGGTCGCCGACCGCCACCGAGCTCACGCCTTCGCCCACCGCCTCGACGATGCCGCCGCCCTCGTGGCCGAGGATGGCCGGGAAGATGCCCTCCGGGTCCGCGCCCGACAGCGTGTAGGCGTCGGTATGGCAGACGCCGGTAGCGACGATGCGCACCAGCACCTCGCCGGCCTTGGGCGGGGCGACGTCCACTTCGGTGACTTCGAGCGGCTGCTTCGCAGCCCAGGCGACAGCGGCGCGGGAACGGATCATGGGATTTCCTTTTCGAATGGGTCCAAACAGGTATTCTAGGCGAAATGCCCGACCCCTCCGTGACCCTTGCGGCGTATCATCGTCATTCGCTAATATGGATTGGAGCCGCAGATGGCCACCCTCGAACTAACCGCCGACAACTTCAACGAGACCGTCGAGCAGAACCCGATCGTGTTCCTCGACTTCTGGGCGGCCTGGTGCGGTCCCTGCCGCAACTTCGCGCCGACCTACGAGGCGGCGGCCGAGGCCAACCCCGACATCGTGTTCGGCAAGGTCGACACCGAGGCCCAGCAGGACCTCGCCGCCGCCTTCCAGATCCGCTCCATTCCCACCATCGCGGTGATCCGCGAGGGTGTCATGGTGTTCCGCGAGTCCGGCGCGCTGCCGGCGAGCGCGCTGAACCAGGTGATCGAGGGCGTGCGCGGCCTCGACATGGACCAGGTGCGCGCCGAGATCGCCCAGCAGCAGGCCGACGCGCAGCAGGGTTGAACGACGCGCGCGCAGCAGGCCGGCCGGCGCTCAGCCCGCGGCCGCCGGCGTCAGCGCGCGCGCGGCCGCGCTGTGGATCGCCTGCATCGCCGGATGCGAGAGCCTGCGCTCGGTGGTGATCGCGTATACCCGCGCGCGCGCTTCCGGCACCTCGCCGAGCACGCGCACCCCGTACTGCCGGCAAACGTAGTCGGCGATCGTGGTGGGCGCGGCGAAGACGCCGTCGCCGGCCTGGCCGAAGGCCTTCATCAGCGCGCTGTCGTCGAACTCGGCGACGATCGCCGGGCGGATGCGCATGCGCTCGAACCACTGCAGCAGCGCGCCGCGGTGGGCGACGTCCTCGCCCGGCAGCAGGAAGGGCGCGCCGTCGAGCCGGCGCGGGAAATCGCCGCGCAGGCGCTCGGCCAGCGCCGGCGCGGCGAACACGCTCAGCGTGCTCTCGCCGAGCAGGTGCTCGTGGCCGCGCACGCTGACCTCGGGCGGGATCGGGCGGTCGGCGATCACCAGGTCGAGGCGGTGCACCGCGAGCTCGGCGAGCAGCTCGGACAGCGGAGACTCGCGGCACACCAGCCTGCCCGGGCGCTCCAGGCGCAGCGCCGGCTCGATCAGGCGGTGCACCATCGACTTCGGCATCGAGTCCGGAATGCCGATGCGAAACGGCAGGCTGCGGCGCAGGCTGTCGTCGCGCAGCGTCTCCACGATCTGGTCCCCGAGCGCGAAGATCTCCTCGGCCTGGCCCAGGATACGCTCGCCCGCCTCGGTCAGCGCCAGGCGGCGGCCGCTGCGGCGGAACAGGGTGACGCCGAGCGCCCCCTCGAAGGTGGCGAGCTGCGCGCTGATCGAGTGCGGCGCCAGCCCGAGCACCCGCCCGGCCTCGGCGATGGTGCCCACGCGCGCAACGGTCCAGAAGTAGCGCAGGTGCTTGTAGTTGAGGTCGCTGCTGCCCATAGTCTTCAGTTCCGTCGAAAAGATCGATCGATAGACTAATCGTAGTCGACTTTTTCGGCGAAGGCTTCTCCCGTAGTCTGCACTCGTCGGCCGCGGCGCACCCCCCGGGAGCGCGCGGCGACGCAAGAGACCGCACACGAAAGGAGACCACGCCATGCGCCACTACGAAACGAACAGCACCCCGGCGGCCGCCCGCCTGCTCGCCCTCACCGTGCTCGCCGACGGCGGCCTGGACCGCAACGAGGTCGACACGATGATGCACACCGACCTCGCCCGCCGCCTCGGCATCGGCAGCGTGGAGTTCGAGCGCATCCTGCGCGAATACTGCGACGATCTGCTGCTGAGCGCGCACTACCTGGACGGCATGCGCCTGAAGGTGGCCGACGAGGTGCTCGACCTGTTGCTCGAGGACATCGCCGACCCCAGGCTGCAGCAGGCCCTGCTGCGCACCATGCAGGACATCGTCAGCGCCGACGGCGTGGAGACCTCGGCCGAGGTCGAGGTGCTGGCCCGCGCGCTGGAGAAGTGGGGCACGCGCCCGCACTAGGGCGTGCCCGGACGAACGAGACGGCGAGCGCGGCCGGACGAGGATCCGGCGCGTTCGTCGCCAAAGCCAGGGAGGCAGTCATGGAGGGAATGAGGCCCGGAGCCGCCAAGGCCCACGACAACCACCTCGGCGATCGTGTCGACGACCCGCTGATCGACCGCCTGCACTGGGTCATCCGCCAGGCGATCCGGGTGCTGGCGGTGCTGATGGTGGCGGTGATCCTGTGGACGGTGGCCGACGTCGTCCTCGTGCTCTACGAGAAGCTGTCCGATCCGCCCTTCCTGCTGCTCGACCTCAACGACATCTTCGTGGTCTTCGCCGCCTTCCTGGCGGTGCTGATCGCGATCGAGATCTTCGTCAATATCACGCTCTACCTGCGCGACGACGTCATCCACGTCAAGCTGGTGATCGCCACGGCCTTGATGGCGATCGCGCGCAAGGTGATCGTGCTCGACCTGGCGACGCTGGCACCGATGTACCTGTTCGCGATCGGCGTGATCGTGCTCGCGCTCGGCGTGACTTACTGGCTGGTGTCTGCGCGGCCGGACGAGTGAGGGGCCGACGCCTGCGCCGCGATGCACCGCAGGCTCGGTGGTGGCGTCGAACTCTTCCGTGAGGGCGGCGTACGGGCGGGTCGGACGGCGAGGGGGGCGATGGCGTCGACGACGATCGAAATCACACCCCATCGCCGCGAAGCTGGCAGAATCCACGCCTTTGCGCTGCGCCCCGCGCCTGTCCGTCGTGATCGTCCGCCCCCGTCCGCACTGGATTCACCTGCTCTTCGTCCGCCGCGGCTCGCTGTTGCCGCGCATCCTCTCGCAGCAGCTCTTCGTGCTGTTGCTGTCCTGCGCGGTGGTGCTCGCGCACGGCCAGCTCTTCCACGTCAAGGTCACGCTGACCTCCGCGCCGTTCTCGCTGATGGGGGTCGCCCTGGCGATCTTCCTCGGCTTTCGTATCAACGCGAGCTACGACCGCTACTGGGAGGCGCGCAAATTCTGGGGCGTCGTGCTGGTAGAGGCGCGCAACCTGTCGCGGCATGCCTTGACCCTGACGCGCGGCGACGTCGATGCACGCCCCTTCGTGCTCGGCCTGATCGCCTTCGCGGGCACGATGCGCAACCAGTTGCGCGGCCGTCCACGCGACGAGGGCCTGGACGGCCTGCTTCCGGACGAGGTGCTTGCGCGCGTGCGGACCGCCCGCTTCGCGCCTGCGCTGGTCCTGCTGTGGCTCGGCCAATGGGTGCGCGACCGCCGCGAGGCGGGCTGCCTGTCGCCGATGCTGGCGCAGCACATGGAGGGCTCGCTCGACGCGCTGTCGGCCGCGCTCGGCGGCTGCGAGCGCATCGCAAATACGCCGCTGCCCTTCACCTACACGGTGATCCTGCACCGCAGCTCGTACACGTATTGCATGCTGCTGCCCTTCGGCCTGGTGGACACGACGGGCTGGATGACGCCGCTGGTGGTGGGCTTTGTGTCCTACACCTTCTTCGCGCTCGAGGCGCTCAGTGACGAGATCGAGGAGCCCTTCGGCACAATGACGAACGACCTGGCGCTCGACGCCATCGTCGCCTCCATCGATGCCAGCCTGCGCGAGTTGCTCGGCGACACGCCGCCGCCCGCGCCGCAGCCGGATGGGGATTTCGTGCTCAACTGAGCGCGCTTCCGCTCACTCGAACAGCGCGCCCACGCTCTGGCCGCTGTGGATGCGCTCGATCGCCGCGGCGAAGAGCGGCGCGACGTTGAGCACGGTGAGCTTGTCGAGGCGCTTGTCCTCGGGCAAGGCGACGGTGTTGGTCACCACCACCGAATCGATCGCCGCCGCGCGCAGGCGCTCGATCGCCGGGCCGCACAGCACGCCGTGGGTGGCGGCGGCGTGGATGCTGCGCGCGCCCGCGGCCTTCAGCGTGTCGACCGACGATACCAGGGTGCCGGCGGTGGCGATCTCGTCCTCGAAGATCACCACGTCGCGCCCGGCCACCTCGCCCACCACCGCGCCCTGCTTGACCGCGGTGTCCGACACGCGGCGCTTGTCGATGATCGCCATCGGGATGCCGAGCTTCTCGGAAAAGCGCCCGGTGCGCTTGGCGCCGCCCGCGTCGGTGGCCACCGCGACCATGTTCGACAGGTCGTAGCGGTTGCGGAAGTGCTCGGCGATCAGCGACACCGCGGTGAGGTGGTCGACCGGCACGCTGAAGAAGCCATGCACCTGGTCGGCGTGCAGGTCCATGGTCAGCACCCGGTTCGCGCCGGCGGTCTGCAGCAGGTCGGCGATCAGGCGTCCGGTGATCGAGATGCGCGGCGCGTCCTTCTTGTCCGAGCGCGCGTACGAGTAGTAGGGGATCACCGCGGTGATGCGCTGCGCCGAGGCGCTGCGCAGCGCGTCGAGCGTGATCATCAGCTCCATGATGTGCTCGCTCACCGGCTCGGTGAAGGACTGCACGACGAAGACGTCGCGCTCGCGCACGTTCTCCTGGATCTGCACGCGCAGGTTGTCGTTGGAGAAGCGCGAGATGTCGATCCGGCCCGGACGCAGGCCGAGGCGGTTGCTGATGTCGCATGCGAGCTCGCGGCTGGCGTTGCAGGCGAAGATCTGCAGGCCGTGCTTGATCATCGGTGGAGGCTCCTGTGGTGGGTTCGCGCAGCGCCGCATCGGAGGCGCGGGCTGCGGTTTCGGGCGCAGGCGCAATGCTACGGGAAGAGGCTGGCCGCGGGCGAATCAGGAAGCTGAATGCCGCCTGAAGCGGGGCGTCCGGAAAAGTGGGGAAGTGGCGCTGCCGGGGGCTTGCGGTGCGCCGTCTTTTGCCACATCGTGGCGTAAAACACGGCGGTCGGGGACAGCACCCATGAACCCGTCCGAGCCGCCCGGACGAGACTCGAATCGAGGCGCTCATGAATGCGCAGGCTTCGGCGCTCGGCCGTTGGCGCGGGGACTTCTTCGGCGGTCTCACCGCCGGCATCGTGGCGCTACCGCTCGCGCTCGCCTTCGGCGTCGCCTCCGGCGCGGGCGCGGCGGCCGGACTCTACGGTGCGATCGTGCTCGGCTTCGTCGCCGCACTGCTCGGTGGCACCCGCATGCAGATCTCCGGCCCCACCGGGCCGATGACCGTGGTGTTCGCCTCCGCGCTCGTGGCGGTGGGCGGCGACCTCGCCCTCGCGATGGCGGCGGTGCTGGTGGGCGGGCTGGTGCAGGTCGGGCTCGGCGTGCTGCGCAGCGGCGGGCTGGTGCGCTTCATCCCCTATCCGGTGGTCTCCGGCTTCATGAGCGGCGTCGGCGTGATCATCGTGCTGCTGCAGAGCGCGCCGCTGCTCGGCGTGACGCCGGCGTCCTCGCCGCTGGCCGCGGTGCTGGCGCTGCCCGGCGTGCTGGCGAACGTGAATGGCGAGGCGCTGCTGCTCGGCGGACTCACCTTGCTGATCGTGTTCCGCACCCCGATGGCGGTCAGCCGGATCGTGCCCGCGCCACTGGTGGCGCTGGTGGCGATGAGCGCGTTGTCGGTCGCCGCCGGCCTGCGGGTGCCGGTGATCGGCGACATCCCCGCTGGCTTGCCGGTGCCGGCGCTGCCGAGCTTCACGCTCGAGACCTGGACCACCGTGCTGCTGCTCGGCATCACCCTCGGGGTGCTCGGCAGCATCGATAGCCTGCTGACCTCGCTGGTGGCGGATTCGATCACGCGCACCCGCCACCACTCCAACCGCGAGCTCATCGGCCAGGGCATCGGCAACCTGCTGTGCGCCTTCGTCGGCGGCCTGCCGGGCGCGGGGGCGACCATGCGCACGGTGATCAACATCAAGTCGGGTGGGCGCGGGCGTGCCTCGGGCGTGGTGCACGCGCTCTTCCTGCTCGCGCTGCTGCTCGGGCTGGGGCCGCTCGCCGAACGCATCCCGCTCGCGGTGCTCGCCGGCATCCTGATCAAGGTCGGCGTGGACATCCTCGACTACCGCATGCTGCGCCTCGTGCGCACCGCGCCGCGCGCCGACGTGGGGGTGATGGCGGCGGTGTTCGCGCTCACCGTGCTGGTGGACCTGATCGTCGCGGTGGGCGCGGGCGTGATCCTGTCGATGGCGCTGATCATCCACCGCCTCGCCCGCCACAGCCGCCTGCGCGTGCGCCCGCTGCCGCACGCCGGGGAGGGCGGTCGCGAAGCCGCCGGCCATGAACTCCCCGGGCTCGCCAGCGGCATCCGCGTGATCGAGATCGAGGGCGCCTTCTTCTTCGGCTCGGCGAGCCAGCTGCTCGACCGCGTGGACCAGGTGATCGGCACCCGCGTGGTCGTCTTCGACTGCAGCCGGGTGCCCTTCATGGACCTGTCGGCGCAGTTCGCGCTCGAGGAGATGATCGAGGGCCTGCAGGCGCAGTCGATCGCGGCGCGGGTGGTGGTGCCGCCCGAGATCCACGCCCAGCTGCTGCGCCTGGGGGCGCCGCAGCTGCCCGCGGCGATCCTGCACGACGAGCTCGACCGCGCGCTCGCCGAGGCGAGGCGGCTGGCCGCGGCGATGCCTCAATCCGGGTAGAGCAGGAAGGGGCGGCGCGTCTCCAGCCACGCCGCTTCGTCGGGGCGGGCGAGCGCGTCGAGCGCGGCCGGCGTCGCCGCGGGGTCGTCCACCCACTCGCGCAGCAAGGGCGAGCCGTTGATCAGGTCGATGGCGAGGCGCTCGTGCTCGTACTCGTAGGGGAAGTCACGCCACAGCGGGTAGTCGGGCCACAGCCTGCGGATCGCCTTGAAGGCGAGCGCCTGCACCCGCCACGGGCGGAAGGCGGCGTGCTCGTAATGCGCGGGGTCCTCGACGTGGATGTGCACGCCGTTGCACAGCTTGCCGGCGTGCTTGTGGAAGGTGGGCTCGAACCAGCACTCGCGCAGCACACAGCCGGCGAGCCACTCGGGCGCCAGGCTGCGCATCTCGCCGACGAGCGCGCGCGCGTCGACATCGGGCGCGCCGAAGAGCTCCAGCGGCCGGGTGGTGCCGCGGCCTTCGGACAGCGTCGTGCCTTCCAGCATCACGGTGCCGGCGTAGGCGCGCGCCATCCACAGGTTGGGGGCGTTGGGGCTGGGGTTGATCCAGGTGCGCTCGCCGAGCGGCCAGCCATAGCCGGGGGCGTCGTCTGGCTGCCAGCCCTGCATCTCGATCACGCGCAGCTCGACGTCGAGCTTCAGCGTGGCGACGAACCAGTGCGCGAGCTCGCCCATGGTCATGCCGTGGCGCATCGGCAGGGGGCCGGCGCCGACGAAGCTCTCCCAGCCGGCGCGCAGCAGCGTGCCCTCGACCGGGCGGCCGGCGGGGTTGGGGCGGTCGAGCACCCACACCGCCTTGCCGTGTCGCGCCGCCTCTTCCAGCACGTAGCGCAGCGTGGTGATGAAGGTGTAGATCCGGCAGCCGAGGTCCTGCAGGTCGACCAGCAGCACGTCGAACGTGTCCATCATCGCCGCGGTCGGGCGGCGAACCTCGCCGTACAGGCTGAACACCGGGATGCCGAGCAGCGGGTCGGTGTAGTCGGGCGACTCCACCATATTGTCCTGCTTGTCGCCGCGCAGGCCGTGCTGGGGGCCGAAGGCGGCCGACAGCGTGAGGTCGGGCAGGGCGGCGAGGGCGTCGAGCGAGTGGGTCAGGTCGCGGGTGACCGAGGCCGGGTGGGCGAGCAGGGCGACGCGCCTGCCCGCCAACGGGCGGCGCAGCTCGGGCTCCTGCAGCAGGCGGTCGAGGCCGAAGCGGACGGGGTGCGCCATGGCTTCAGTCCGCCTTGTGCGTCGCGGTGGCCAGGGTCAGCACGAAGGTGTCGCGGGCGTGGAAGTCGGGTTGCGCGGCGGCGTGGCGCAGGGCCCAGTATTCGAGCGTGCCGTCCTTGCGCTCGACGACCGCGGCCAGGCTCACCTGCAGGTCGCTGCCCGCCGGCACCGCCGGCAGCAGCTCGGCGGGCACGCGCGCCTCCAGCACCAGGCCGTCGTCCGTCTGGCTGAAGAGGACCTCGGGCGTGGCCGCGGGGACGTAGTCCTCGATGCGCTCGCGCCAAGCGCGAAAGCCATAGACCGCCCACTGTCCCGAGGGCGAGAAGTTGTATTCGCGATACCCGGCCTCGCCCGGCGCGCCGAGGAAGACCTCGAAGCAGGTGTGCTTCCACAGCTCGTCGGCGGGGCCGGGTGTGGCCGGCGCCGGGATCGCGAGCTGGGCGGGACGGCTCTCCTCGAGGCGGAACTCGAACACCGCGCCGCCTTCGGGGAGGGCGAACATGGTGGCGAGCAGGCGGCCCACGAGGCCTTGCCAGGGCGCCTCGGCGTCCGGGCTGGTGGGGTGGGGGCGCAGGCCCACGGTGATGACGGGGACGCGGGGACGTTCGGTAAGAGGCTGGGTCACGGTGTGGGCTGACATAAGGGAACTGGCAACGAAGGGCCGGCCGGGAGGCTGGTCTGCGCGGGCCGCGCACAGCCGCGGTGTGCATGCGGCCGGGAAGCGCAATGTTAACCCGTTCGGGCAGCCGCGCCCACGGGGCCGCCGCGGCACGGCCTGGCGGGCGCGCCGTCCTGCGCGTGGATCGCCGCGCTTGAGCCCCTGCGCGCCCTGTGGCACACTGCTGCGCCATGCGCGCCCCTCCACTCCTCGTCATCGTCCTCGCCCAGCTCTTCGGGACCTCGCTGTGGTTTTCCGCGAACGCCGCCGGCGAGGACCTCCTGCGCACCTGGGCGCTGCAGCCGGCCGACATCGGCAGGCTGACGATCGCGGTGCAGCTCGGCTTCATCGCCGGCACCCTGGGATTCTCGCTCAGCGGCCTGGCCGACCGCTTTCCGGCGAGCCGCATCTTCGCCGTCTGCGCGGTCATCGGGGCGGTGGCCAACGCCGGCTTCGCGCTGCTCGCCCACGGGCTGGGCGAGGGCCTGGCGTGGCGCTTCGCGGTGGGGCTCGCGCTCGCCGGCGTGTATCCGCTCGGGATGAAGCTGGTGGTGAGCTGGGTGCCCCAGCAGGCGGGCGCGGCGCTGGCCTGGCTGGTCGGCATGCTGACGCTGGGCACGGCGCTGCCGCACGGGGTGCGCTTTCTCGATGCCGGCTGGGGCTGGCAGGCCACGCTGCTGGTGTCCTCGCTGCTCGCGCTGCTGGCGGCGGCGATGATCTTCACGCTCGGCGACGGCCCGCACCTCGCCCGTCGCGCCGGGGCGCCGCGGTTGCGCCTGGGCGAGGGGCTGTACGCGCTGCGTGCGCCGGACTTCCGTGCCTCCGCCCTCGGCTACTTCGGGCATCAGTGGGAGCTGTATGCCTTCTGGACGCTGGTACCGCTGCTGGTGAGCGCGGCGCGCGGGGCCGAGGTGGGTTTGCCGTCCGGGCCGGCCTTCGCGGTGATCGGCATCGGTGCCGTCGGTTGCGTGCTCGGCGGCTGGCTCAGCCGCCGCATCGGCAGCGCGCGGGTCGCTGCCCTGGCGCTGGCGGTGTCGGCGCTGTGCTGTGCGCTGTATCCCTTCGCCACCGCCTGGCCGCCGCTGGCGCTGGCCGGGCTGATGCTGCTGTGGGGCGCGAGCGTGGTCGCCGACTCGCCGCACTTCTCCGCGCTGTCGGCGCGCGCCTGCCCGCCCGAGAGCGTGGGCAGCGCGCTCGCCTTCCAGAACGCGATCGGCTTCGCGATCACCATGGTGTCGATCGAACTCGTCACCCGGTTGTGGCCCTCGATCGGCGACCGCGTCGCCTGGCTGCTGCTGCCGGGGCCGGTGCTCGGCCTGCTCGCGCTGCGGCCCTTGTGGTCGCGCAGCCATGCCGAGGCGCGCTGAGCGGAGCGGGCCTTTCCCGGCTGCGCTTGCCGGCGCGCGGGGAGCCGCGAACAATGCGGGTGCCCGATCCGGGCGGTACCGGGAGTCGCACCAGATGATGAAACCCTGCAACCGCGTGTTCGCCGCCCTTGCCCTGCTCGCGCTCGCCGCTCCCGGATGGACGCAGGCGGTGGTCGAGGATGCGCCCATGCTCCGGCTCGAGTGCGGCGGCATCGGGCTCGAGGAGTCCGAGCGCATGCGCGCCGAGATCGACATGCATGCGCTGACCGTGTTCTTCTCCACCACCGCGGGCGGCTGGGTCACCGACGTCGAGACGCGGGTCGACGAGCCGCTCTCCGGGCAGCGCGTCGAGGCGTCGTGCGGGCCGATCGGGCAGGCCGACGTGCCCGCGCCGGGGCGCTACCGGATCTCCGCGTCTTATGCCGGCGCGCGCCAGGAGCACTGGGTCGATCTCGTGCCGCAGGGCGGTGCGCGTCTCTCGCTGCGCTGGCAGGAGTGAGCGCGATCGACCCGGCGCGCACGCCCCCGTAGCGCATCCGCCTTATCCGCACGCGTCGAAGCCGTTAAACTCGCGCTCCCTGACCAATTCGAGCCGGAGCGATCCATGTCTGTCCAGCGCGTCCTCACCGGGATCACCACCTCGGGCACGCCCCACCTCGGCAACTACGCCGGTGCCATCCGTCCGGCGGTCGCCGCCAGCCGCCAGCCCGGTGTCGAGAGCTTCTACTTCCTGGCCGACTACCACGCGCTGATCAAGACCACCGACCCGCTGCGCGTGCAGCGCTCGACGCTGGAGATCGCCGCCACCTGGATCGCCGCCGGGCTGGACACCGACCGGGTGTGGTTCTACCGCCAGTCCGACATCCCCGAGATCCCCGAGCTCACCTGGCTGCTCACCTGCGTCGCCGGCAAGGGCCTGCTCAACCGCGCCCACGCCTACAAGGCGGCGGTGGACAAGAACACCGCCGAGGGCGTCGATCCCGATGCCGGGGTCAACATGGGCCTCTACATGTACCCGGTGCTGATGGCCGCCGACATCCTGATGTTCAAGGCGCACTCGGTGCCGGTCGGGCGCGACCAGATCCAGCACATCGAGATGGCGCGCGACATGGCGGGCAGCTTCAACCACCTCTACGGCGAGCACTTCGTGCTGCCCGAGGCCGCGATCGACGCCTCGGTTGCCACCTTGCCCGGGTTGGACGGCCGCAAGATGAGCAAGAGCTACGACAACACCATCCCGCTGTTCGCCCCCACGGCCGAGCTGAAGAGGCTGATCTTCTCGATCGTCACCGACTCCAAGGCGCCGGGCGAGCCCAAGGACGCCGACGGCTCGGCGCTGTTCCAGCTCTACCAGGCCTTCTCGACCGCCGAGGAGACGCGCGCCATGCGTACCGCCTTCGACGAGGGTATCGCCTGGGGTGAGGCCAAGCAGGCGCTGTTCGAGAAGATCGAGGCCGCGGTGGCGCCGATGCGCGAGCACTACCTGGTGCTGATCGCCGAGCCGGCGCGCATCGAGAAGCATCTGCACGAAGGCGCCGCCAAGGCGCGCGCGATCGCCACCCCCTTCCTCGGCGAGCTGCGCCGCGCGGTGGGCCTGCGCAATCTTGCCAGCGTGGCGGGCGAGGCCAAGGCCGAGAAGGCGAAGACCGCACAGCCCCAGTTCAAGCAGTACCGCGAGGCCGACGGCCGCTTCCACTTCAAGCTGGTCGACGCCGACGGCCGCCTGCTGCTGCAGGGCGAGGGCTTCGCCTCGCCGCGCGAGGCGGGCGCGGTGGTGGCGGCGCTGAAGGCGGGGAGCGCCTTCGAGATGAAGGAGGCCGCGCTGTGGCTGGCCGGCGCGCAGGTGGCGATGCTGGCCGACGGCGTCGACGAGGCCACCCTGTGCGCGGCGCTGGGCGCCTTCGCCGACTGAGCCTGCGGGCGGCAGGCGCCCGCTCGGCTGGCGACGCGCCGGTTCAGCCCGCCGTGCCGCCCACCGCGTCCGCGACCACCGTCTCGGTCAGCTCGGGCGCGCACAGCTCGATGAAGCGGTAGGCGAAGCCGCGCAGGTAGTGGCCGCGACGCACCGCGATGCGGGTGACGTTCTCGGCGAACAGGTGGTCGCTGTCGAGCTTGCGCAGGCCCGGGTCGCGCGCCGGGTTGAAGGCCATCGAGGCCAGGATGCCCACGCCCAGCCCGAGCTCCACATAGGTCTTGATCACGTCGGCGTCGAGCGCCGACATCACCACGCCGGGCGTCAGCCCGGCGCGGGCGAAGGTCTGGTCGATGCGGGTGCGGCCGGTGAAGCCCTCGTGGTAGGTGATGAGCGGATGCGTGGCGATCGCCTCCAGGGTCAGCGGGTGCGCTTCTTCGAGCGGGTGCCCGGCGGGCACGACCACCGCGTGCTGCCAGCCGTAGTAGGGGAAGGAGGCCAGCTCCGGCACCTCGGCCAGCGCCTCGGTGGCCACGCCGATGTCGGCCTCGCCGTCGAGCAGCATCTGCACGATCTCGTGCGGGCTGCCCTGGTGCAGCTTGAGCAGCACGCGTGGGTAGGCGCGTTTGAAGGCCGCCACCACCTTGGGCAGCGCGTAGCGCGCCTGGGTGTGCGTGGTCACCACAGTGAGCTGGCCCTGGTCGCGGCCGCGGTACTGCTCGGCGAGGTGCTTGATGTTGGCAGCGTCGAGCAGCATGCGCTCGACCATCACCACCAGCTCCTCGCCGGGCGGGGTGAGGCCGAGCAGGCGCTTGCCCTTGCGCACGAAGAGCTCGATGCCGAGCTCGTCCTCGAGGTCCTTGATGTGCTTGGACACCCCCGACTGCGAGGTGAACAGCGCGTTCGCCACCTCGGTGAGGTTGAAGCCGCGCCGTACGGTCTCGCGGATGATGCGCAACTGCTGGAAATTCATCGGGCGGCTCCGGCCGTCGTGGCGGCCTGTCGCGATTCGAACAGGCTCAGGTGCGAGGGTAGCAGGCGCACGGCCTGTCCTTCCGCGAGACCGAGGCGGTCGACGCGCTCGCGCGTGATCTCCACCTCGAAATGCTGGCCCTGGGCGCCGTTCAGGCCATCGAGCTCGACGCGCGCCGTGATCCCGAAGGCCAGGACGCGGCTCACCCGTGCCGCGATGCCCTCGCCCGCGCCGGCGTCCGGCACGATGTCGAGCTCGTGCGGGCGAGCGAAGGCCAGCACCTCGGCGCCCTCGCCGAAGCCGCGCGCCTGCTGTGGCAGGCGCGCGTCGCCGACGCGCAGGCCCTCGCCGTCGACGCGGCCGTGGAACAGGTTCACCGCGCCGAGAAAACCATATACGAAGGGCGTCGCCGGTCGGCGGTAGACCTCTTCCGGCGTGCCGATCTGCTCGACCGCGCCCTGGTTCATCAGCACCACGCGGTCGGCGACTTCGAGTGCCTCTTCCTGGTCGTGGGTGACGAAGATCGAGGTGACGTGCAGCTCGTCGTGCAGCTTGCGCAGCCAGCGCCGCAGCTCCTTGCGCACCTTGGCGTCGAGCGCGCCGAAGGGCTCGTCGAGCAGCAGCACGCGCGGCTCCACCGCGAGCGCGCGCGCGAGCGCGATGCGCTGGCGCTGGCCGCCGGAGAGCTGGGCCGGGAAGCGGTCGGCGAGCCAGTCGAGCTGCACGAGGTCGAGCAGCGCGTGCACCTTCCCGGCGATCTGCTTCTCCGTCGGCCGCTGGCCGCGCGGCTTCATGCGCAGCCCGAAGGCGACGTTGTCGAACACGCTCATGTGGCGGAACAGCGCGTAGTGCTGGAACACGAAGCCCACCTGGCGATCGCGCACATGCGTGCCCGAGGCGTCGTCGCCGTCGAGCAGCACCTGGCCGGCATCGGCCGATTCGAGTCCCGCGATCACGCGCAGCAGCGTGGTCTTGCCGCAGCCCGAGGGGCCGAGCAGCGCCACCAGCTCGCCGGTGGGAAAGTCGAGCGACACGTCGTCGAGGGCGATGAAGCTGCCGAAGCGCTTGTGGATGTTGCGAACCTGGATGCTCATGGCTGTCCTTCGTGAAGGTCGTGTTGCGCGTGCGCGGCGCGGTGCTCGATCCAGGTCTTGATGCCCAGGGTGACCAGCGCCAGCAGGGCGAGCAGCGAGGCCACCGCGAACGCGGCGGCGAACTGGTACTCGTTGTAGAGGATCTCGACGTGCAGCGGCAGCGTGTTGGTCTCGCCGCGGATGTGCCCGGACACCACCGACACCGCGCCGAACTCGCCCATCGCGCGTGCGTTGGTGAGGATCACGCCGTACAGCAGGCCCCACTTCACGTTCGGCAGGGTCACGTACCAGAAGGTCTGCAGGCCGTTGGCACCGAGCACCACCGCGGCCTCCTCTTCCTCCTTGCCCTGCGCCTGCATCAGCGGGATCAGCTCGCGGGCGATGAAGGGGAAGGTCACGAACACGGTGGCGAGCACGATGCCCGGTACCGCGAAGATGATCTTCACGTCGTGTTCCGCCAGCCACGGCCCCAGCCAGCCCTGGGCGCCGAACACCAGCACGTAGATCAGGCCGGCGATCACCGGCGAGACCGAGAAGGGCAGGTCGATGAGCGTGATCAGGAAGTGCTTGCCGCGGAACTCGAACTTGGCGATCGCCCACGCCGCGCACACGCCGAACACCAGGTTCAGCGGCAGCGCGATCGCCGCGGCGAGCAGGGTCAGGCGCAGCGCGGACAGCGCGTCGGGGTCGACCAGCGCGCTGGCGTAGGTCTCCCAGCCCTTGCGCAGCGCCTCGACGAAGACCGCGATCAGCGGCATGAGCAGGAACACCGCGAAGAAGCTGAGCGCGGTGCCGAGGATCAGCCACTTCACCAGCGCCGTCTCGCGGGTGGCCGCGCGCGCCTCGAAGCGGGTCTGGCCGAAGCCGGTCGCCGCGACGGGGCGGAGGGTGGTCGTGGCGGCCATGTCAGCGGTCCCTCCCGGTTCGTTTGGCGGTCCACGCCTGCAGGCCGTTGATGAGCAGCAGCAGGGCGAAGGACAGGATCAGCATCACGGTCGCGATCGCGGTGGCGCCGGTGTAGTCGTACTGCTCGAGCTTGGTGATGATCATCAGCGGGGTGATCTCCGACACCATCGGGAGGTTGCCGGCGATGAAGATCACCGAGCCGTATTCACCCACCGCACGCGCGAAGGCGAGCGCGAAGCCGGTCAGGAGCGCCGGGAACACGATCGGCAGGATGACGTGGCGGAAGGCCTGCCAGCGCTGCGCGCCGAGGCTGGTGGCGGCTTCTTCGAGTTCGGTGTCGAGGTCCTCGAGGATGGGCTGCACCGTGCGCACCACGAAGGGCAGGCCGATGAAGACCAGCGCCACCAGCACGCCGAGCGGCTTGAACGCGACCTGGATGCCGAGCGGCTCGAGGAACTGGCCGATCCAGCCGTTCTTCGCGTACAGCGCGGTCAGCGCGATGCCGGCCACCGCGGTGGGTAGCGCGAAGGGCAGGTCGACCAGGGCGTCGATCAGCTTCTTGCCGGGAAAGGAATAGCGCACCAGCGCCCACGCCAGCATCAGCCCGAACACCGCGTTGATCGCGGCGGCGAGCAGCGACATGCCGAAGGACAGCTTGTAGGAGGCGACGACCCGCGGCGCGGTGACGACGTCCCAGAACTCGGCCAGGCTGAGTTCGGCCGTCTTCAGGAACACCGCCGCGAGCGGGATCAGCACGAGCAGCGACAGGTAGGCGAGGGTGTAGCCGAGCGTGGGCCCGAAGCCGGGCAGTACGCGGAAGGTCCTGGCGGTGGACATCAGCCTTGCTCCACGATCGGCTCGACGCACTCGGCGTGGCGAAGCTCGCGATCGTTTCTGCGATCGGCCCGGCACGTGGCGCGGGCGGGGTGTCGGATGGGCGCCAGGCGGGCTTTGCTGGCCATGTCGGACTCCTTTCATGGGGGGATGAAAGCGAGTCTAGTCAGTTGCTGCAGGGCAAAAAAATAATAAAAACCGCGTTGCTTATTCGCTTTTCTGCTAATCGAGCCAGAACGCAATCTGGCCGCCCAGACCGCGCCGCTGCTTGCATACAATGCAGGCCCCGCCATGGCGCCCGTTCCGGCCCGGGCTGGCTAGATCGGATCAAGGAGCACGTAGTGACGGACTTCTTCGGCAATTTCCTGCTGGCGCTGCTGCTGGTCGGGCTGATTCGCTTTCTCTACGCCGTCTGCGCGCTGCTCGTGCGCACCCGCGATGGTGGAAACATCGCCTTCGCGATCGCCTTGCCCGTCGCGCTGCTCTACATCGCGGTGCGCAATCCGGTTCCGGTCGGCAGCTGGGCGGGGCTGGGGACCGGCGCGGTCCTCGGTGCGGCGCTGATGCTCGCGATCGGGCGCTGGCGGCGTCGATCCTGAGCGGGTGGTGGGGCGATCCGCGGATCAGGATGCCCGGACAGAATATTGCTTTCAGTTTCGCGGGCGGATCGGCGAGCATCCGCCCCGTCCAACCCATGCGGAGAAAACCGACATGTTCATCGCAACTCGCGCGCGCGCGGCCCTTGCGGCCGCCGCCGCACTCGCCTTCCCTTTATCGGTGCACGCCGCGCCCGGCGATCGCGCGCTGCGCGTGTGGGCGGCCGCCTGCGCGGCCTGCCACGGCACCGATGGTCACGCCCAGGCCGGCATGACGAGCCTTGCAGGACGGAACGCCGACGAGCTCTACACCTTGCTCATCGAGTTCAAGCGCGATGTGCGTCCGGCGACCGTCATGCATCAGCACGCCAAGGGCTACACGGATGAAGAACTGCAAGGGCTGGCGCAGTGGTTCGCCGCCCAGGCAAAGCGCTGAGGAGGCGCACATGAGCACAATCGATCGTCGCGGTTTCATCCGGTCGGCCGGTGGCCTGGCCCTTGCGCTCGGTGCCGGCGTGGGCGTCGGCGCATGCGCGACCCCCGTCGGCCGCGCCGCGCCGGGGCGCGTCGTCGTCATCGGCGGCGGCTTCGGCGGCGCCACCGCCGCCAAGTATCTGAAGAAGTGGGAGCCCCGCCTCGAGGTGACCCTGGTCGAGCGCAACCAGAACTTCGTCTCCTGCCCGATCAGCAACCTGGTGCTGGCGGGTGTCAAGCGGATCGAGGACATCACCCTCGCCTACGATGGCCTGGCCCGGTACGGCGTGCGCCTGGTGCGCGACGAGGCGGTGGCCATCGACGTGGACAAGCGCGAAGTCCGTCTGGCCAAGGGCGATCCGCTGCCCTGGGACCGGCTCGTCGTCGCGCCCGGCATCGACTTTCTCTACGAGCAGATCCCGGGCCTGAACAACGCCGACGCCCGGCAGCAGGTGCTGCACGCGTGGAAGGCCGGTGCGCAGACCGTGGCGCTGCGCAAGCGCCTGGAAGAACTGCCGGATGGCGGGGTCTTCGCGCTCTCGATCCCCAAGGCGCCCTACCGCTGCCCGCCCGGGCCTTACGAGCGCGCCAGCGTCGTCGCCCACTACTTCAAGCAGCACAAGCCGCGCTCCAAGGTGCTGATCCTGGACGGCAACCCCGAGATCACCTCCAAGAAGGCGCTGTTCCTGCAGGCCTGGGAGGAGCGCTACAAGGGCATCATCGAATATCGCCCCGACAGCGTGCTGCAGGACTTCGACGTGCGCGCCAATGTCGGGAAGTTCGAGTTCGAGAGCGTCCGCGCCGAGCTCTTCAACGTCATCCCGCCGCAGCGCAGCGGCCTCATCGCCAGCCCCTTCGCCAATGTGGGCGGGCGCTGGGCGGGGGTCGATTTCCGCAGCTTCGAGTCGACCGCGGTGGCGGGCGTGCACCTGATCGGCGATGCCATCGCCACCGCGCCCGGGATGCCCAAGTCCGGCTTCATGGCCAACAACCACGCCAAGGTGGCGGCGGATGCGGTCATCGCCAGCCTCACCGGGCTCGAGCCCAATCCGGCGCCGATCATCGCCAACACCTGCTACAGCTTCGTCTCCGACCGCGACGCGGTGCATGTGGCATCGATCCACAAGTTCGACACGCAGGAGAACACGCTGCTGCCGGTCAAGGGCGCGGGCGGGCTGTCGGCGGTGGCCAACGACCTCGAAGGCAAGTACGCGCTGGCTTGGGCGCGCAACATCTGGGCCGATGCGCTGACCTGATCGGCGGGCCCGGTGGCGGATGTCGAACGCCCGGATCGCTATCGCGCCGCTCGGGCCTACCTGGCGTAGATCTGGTCGAACACCCCGCCGTCGGCAAAGTGCTTCTTCTGCGCCGCCTGCCAGCCGCCGAGGTCCTCGATGGTGATCAGCTCGACTTTCGGGAAGCGTGCGACGTCGGCCGGGTCGGCGTGTTCGGGCCTGACCGGTCGGTAGTAGTGCTTGGCTGCGATCTTCTGACCGACCGGCGAGTACAGGTACTCGAGGTAGGCCTGGGCGAGCTTCTCGGTGCCGCGCTTTTTCGCCACGCCATCGACGACGGTGACCGGCGGTTCGGCGCGGATCGAGATCGAGGGCACGACGATCTCGAACTTGTCCGGACCGAGTTCGTTGATCGACAGGAAGGCCTCGTTCTCCCACGCCAGCAGCACGTCGCCGATGCCGCGCTGGACGAAGGTGTTGGTGGCGCCGCGGGCGCCCGAATCCAGCACCGGCACGTGCTTGATCAGTTCGGTGACGAAGACCTGCGCGGTCTGTTCGTTGCCGCCCGGCTGCTTGAGCGCGTAGGCCCAGGCGGCGAGGTAGTTCCAGCGCGCGCCGCCGGAGGTCTTGGGGTTGGGGGTGACGACCTCGACGCCCGGCTTGACCAGGTCGCCCCAGTCCTTGATGCCCTTGGGGTTGCCCTTGCGTACCAGGAAGACGATGGTCGATGTGTAGGGCGAGCTGTTGTTGGCCAGGCGTTTCTGCCAGTCGGCGGGGATCTTGCCCGTCTGCTCGGCGATGGCGTCGATGTCGTAGGCCAGGGCCAGCGTGACAACGTCGGCTTCGAGGCCGTCGATCACCGCGCGCGCCTGCTTCCCGGCGCCGCCGTGGGACTGCTTGATGGTGACGGTCTCGCCGGTGCGGGCTTTCCAGTGCTTGGCGAACTCGGGGTTGAAGTCCTGGTAGAGCTCGCGTGTGGGGTCGTAGGAGACGTTGAGCAGGGTGGTCTGCGCGTGGGCGACGCCGGCGAGGCCGGTGGCGAGCGCCAGGGTGAGCAGGGTGCTGCGAAGGGGGCCGAGCTTCATTTCTTTCTCCGGATGGGTGAGTGCGATGGCGAAAATTTAGCCTTCGTGCGCCTTCACCCGAACCAAGAAAAAACGGATTGCTTATTCGCTCGGCGGCCGGGAGGCGACGACCCCGCGCACGACGAGCACCCTGTGCGCGCGGCCCGTCTTTGGAATCCACGACCGGGTTCGCTAACATCTCGCGTTCTTTCGCCCGCCCCGCGACCGCGGCGCGGCCTGTCACGCCTTCGCATGGGGAATTCCACAAATGATCGTCTTCGTCACCGGCGCCTCCGCCGGCTTCGGCGCCGCCATCGCGCGCAGCTTCGTCAAGGGCGGCCACCGCGTCGTCGCCACCGCACGCCGCAAGGACCGCCTGGATGCGCTCGCCGCCGAACTCGGCGACGCGCTGCTGGCGCTCGAGCTCGACGTGCGCGACGCCGATGCGGTCGCCGCGGTGCCGGGCGTGCTGCCCGACGGCTTCGCCGAGGTGGACGTGCTGGTCAACAACGCCGGCCTCGCGCTCGGCCTCGAACCTGCGCACAAAGCCTCGCTGGAAGACTGGCACACCATGATCGACACCAACTGCACCGGCCTGGTGCAGGTCACCCGCGCCTTCCTGCCCGGCATGGTGGCGCGCAACCGCGGCCACATCTTCAACCTCGGCTCGGTGGCCGGACGCTGGCCCTATGCTGGCGGCAACGTCTATGGCGCCACCAAGGCCTTCGTGCGCCAGTTCAGCCTCAACCTGCGCGCCGACCTGCTCGGCACCGCGCTGCGCGTCACCGACATCGAGCCCGGGCTGTGCGGCGGTACCGAGTTCTCCAACGTGCGCTTCCACGGCGACGACGACAAGGCGGCCAAGGTGTATGCCGACGTGCAGCCGCTGACCGCCGAGGACATCGCCGACTCGGTGTACTGGATCGCCACCCGGCCGGCGCACGTCAATATCAACACCATCGAGCTGATGCCGGTGGCGCAGTCCTTCGCCGGCTTGTCGGTGCATCGCGGCTGAGCCCTGGCCGGCGTGCGACCACATCCGCAGCGGAGCGGGCAGGGCGCCGTCGCCGCTCCCTCGCGCTGGCGCCACGTCGGGTTCGCTTGCGACGATGGCCGCATGCGCCTGCCCGGGGGGGCGAGGCGGGCGGCCTGCGGACGACTCCGTGCCTGTGGCGAGTTTGTAACAGTGTCATTTTCTTGCAGCAGGATGCGCATAATTTCCGCAATGCATCATCGATCCGCCCGACCGTGACTCCAGATCTTCCGCCTTCCGCTCCGGAGCCCGCAGTGCCTTCCGTCGGGCGCCGCCCGCGCCCCTGGCGCGTGCTGGGCGTTGCCATCTGCGTGGCGCTGCTGGTGGCGAGCGTGGCGGGCGGCCTGCTGCTGTGGCACGAGGCCGGTACCTCGCGCCTGCAGGCGCGCGCGCTCGCGCGTTACGCCGCGCGCCTCGACTACGCCCTGCTGGCGGGGCCGAGCGCGGCGATCCGCTTTCCTGCCCACGGCCCCTTCGACCAGCGCCTCGGCTACACCGAGCTGGCGCGCTTTTCCGAGCGCCTGCAGGCGCGCGGCTTCGCACTCGTCGAGCAGGTGCGCTTCGACGATGCGCTGCTCGCCCACGTCGAGCGCGGCCTGTTCCCGCCCTACGCCGAGAAGACGCGCGCGGGCCTGGACGTCTTCGACTGTCGCGGCGAGCCGCTGTACGGCTTCCGCTATCCCTGGCGCGGATACGAGCGCTTCGAGGACGTGCCGGCGATCGTCGCCCAGGCCCTGCTCTTCATCGAGAACCGCGACCTCCTCGACGAATCGCGGCCGACGCTCAATCCCGCGGTGGACTGGGCACGCTTCGCGCGCGCGGCGCTCGGCCAGCTCGGACGCATGGTCGATGCCGACCTCGACGCGCCCGGCGGCAGCACGCTCGCCACCCAGATCGAGAAGTACCGCCACTCGCCTGGCGGCATCACCCAGGATGCGCGCGAGAAGCTGCGCCAGATGGTGTCCGCCTCGGTCCGTGCCTATCGCGAGGGCGAGCAGACGCTGCCGCTACGCCGGCGGCTGGTGCTCGACTACCTGAACACCGTGCCGCTCTCGGCCGCGCCCGGTCACGGCGAGGTCAACGGACTGGGCGACGGGCTGTGGGTGTGGTTCGGCGCCGAGTTCGCGCGCGTGAATGCCTTGCTGGCGGCGCCGGTGGGCGAGGGGGAGGAGCGCATCGCCCAGGGTCGAGCGCTGCGCCAGGTGGTCGCGCTGATGATCGCGCACCGTCGGCCCTCGTGGTATCTCGCCGGCGGGCGCGAGGAGCTGGCGCGCACCACCGACGCCTACCTGCGCCTGTTCGCCGAGGCCGGGCTGATCGGCGCCGTGCTGCGCGACGCCGCGCTCGCCCGGCCGCTCGCCTTCCGCGACCTCGTCGCCGATCCGGCCTGGGTTCCGGCCACGCCAGGCAAGGGCACGACCGCGGTGCGCGCCCGCCTCGCCGGTCTGCTCGACACCTCGCTGTACAGCCTCGACCGCCTCGACGCCGAGCTCGGCACCACCCTGCACGGCGGCCTGCAGCAGGCCGTGGGGGACTACCTCGGGCGCCTCGCCGACCCGGATTTCGCGCGCAGCCAGGGCCTGATCGGCGAGCGCATGCTGCAGCCGGCCACCCTCGGCGCGGTGCGCTACAGCTTCACGCTGGTCGAGCGCACCGCGGGCGGCAACCGCGTGCGCGTGCAGACCGACACCACCGACCAGCCGCTCGACATCAACGAGGGCAGCAAGCTCGAGCTCGGCTCCACCGCCAAGCTGCGCGTGCTGGCGACCTATCTCGAGCTGGTCGCCGAACTCCACGGCCGGCTCGCGGCGCTGGATCCTCCGGCGCTGCGCCGCGTCGAGGTCGACGCGCAGGACCGTCTGACGCGCTGGGCGATCGACCACCTCGCCAGCGCGCCGGACCGCAGCCTGCCGGCGATGCTCGAGGCCGCGCTCGAACGCCGCTTCTCGGCCAGCCCGGGCGAAGGCTTCTTCACCGGCGGAGGCCGCCACACCTTCGGCAACTTCAACGCCAGCGACAACGCGCGCAATCCCACCCTGCGCGAGGCCCTGCAGGCCTCGATCAACCTGCCCTTCGTGCGCCTGATGCGCGAGCTCGTGCGTCACACCATGTACCAGGTGCCGGGCAGCACCGCGCGCCTGCTCGAGGACAACGAGGACCCGCGCCGCGTCGAGTATCTGGTCCGCTTCGCCGACCGCGAGGGCCAGCTCTTCCTGCGCCGCTTCTGGCGCAAGTACCAGGACAGCACGGCGGAGGAGATCCGTTCCACCCTGCTCGACGGCCTGCGCCCGGGCGCGGACCGCCTCGCCGCGGTGTTCCGCTACCTGGAGCCCGAGGCCCCGCCGCACGCGCTCGCCGATTTCCTCGCCCGCCGCCTCGGCGAGCCCCCCGCCGCCGCACGCCTCGCCCAGCTCTATGCGCGCAACGCCCCGGAAGCCTTCGACCTGCCCGACCGTGGCTACGTGGCACGCGTGCATCCGCTCGAGCTGTGGCTGGTCGCCTTCCGCCTGCAGCACCCCGAGGCCACGCTGGCCGAGGCGGTGGCGGCGAGCGCGGACGAGCGCCAGCAGGTGTATCGCTGGCTGTTCCGCACCCGCGCCAAGGGCGCGCAGGACTCGCGCATCTTCACCCTGCTCGAGGTCGAGGCCTTCCTCGAGATCCACCGCCGCTGGGCGCGCCTGGGCTATCCCTTCGGCCACCTCGTGCCTTCGCTCGCCACCGCGCTTGGCAGCTCGGGCGATCGTCCGGCGGCGCTCGCCGAGCTGATGGGCATCATCGTCAACGACGGCCAGCGCCTGCCCGTGCAGCGCATCGACACGGTGCGCTTCGCGCGCGCCACGCCCTACGAGTCCGCCTTCGCCATCCGCCCGGTGGAAGGCGACCCGGTGATGGCGCCGGAGGTCGCGCGCGCGCTGCGCGGGGCGCTGTCGGACGTGGTCGAGGGCGGCACCGCGCGCCGTCTGGCGGGCGCTTTCAAGCTGGCCGACGGCAGCGAACTGGCGCTCGGTGGCAAGACCGGCACCGGCGACAACCGCATCGTGGTGCGCGGACGCGCCGGTCTTGCGCTCAACCGCACCGCCACCTTCGTGTTCTACCTCGGCCCGCGCCACTTCGGCACGCTGACCGCCTACGTGATCGGCCCCGAGGCGGCGAGCTACCGCTTCACCTCGGGCTTGCCGGTACAGATCCTGAAGTCGATGGGGCCCTTGCTGATCCCGCACCTGGAGCCGGCGGGCGCGCATGCCTGCCTGCCGCCGCCCTTGTCCGAAGCCGCGCCGCAGCCGGTGACGGCCGGATAGCGTGGATGTCGGCCCGCGGGCTCAGGGCTGGAAGGGCCAGAACAGCGGGATCAGCGCGCTGCACAGCAGCCAGGTGAGGACGTTCATGGGCACGCCGAGGCGGGCGAAGTCGGCGAAGCGGTAGTTGCCCGCGCTATAGACCAAGGTGTTGGTCTGGTAGCCGATCGGGGTGGCGAAGCTGCAGCTTGCGGCGAACATCACGCCGACCACGAAGGGGCGCGGATCCACCCCCATCTGCTGGGCGAGCCCGATCACGACCGGGGTGAACAGCACCGCGATCGCGTTGTTGCTCAGCACCTCGGTGGCCACCGAGGTGATCAGGATCACCAGCGACAACATCAGCCACGGCGACATGCCCTCGCCGAGCGCGGCGAGCTGGGCGGCGAGCAGCTGGTCGAGGCCGGAGTTGCGCATCGCGATGCTGATCGCGAGCATGCCGAAGATCAGCACCAGGATCGGCCACTCGATCGACTTGTAGGCCTCGTCGCTGGTGATGCAGCCGGTGGCGATCACGATCGCCGCGCCGATCAGCGCCAGGCCCTCGATCGGCATCACGTTCAGCGCGGCGAGCAGCATCACGCCGACGATGGTGGCGAGCGCGACCGGCGCCTTGTGGCGGCGGCTGGCCATCTGGCGGCCCTCGGTGATCGCGAACAGGTCGCCGTTGTCGCAGAAGCGCTGGATCTGCGCCGGCGTGCCCTCCACCAGCAGCACGTCGCCGCCGAGCAGCTGGAAGTCCTCGCCGATCTGCGCGAATGAGGCGTCGCGCCGATGCACCGCGACGAGGTGGATGCCGTAGCGCGCGAGCAGGTCGAGATCGCGGATCGGGCGCAGGATGTAGCGCGAGGTCTGGCCGACGATCGCCTCCACCATCACCAGGTCGCGCCGGCGCAGGGTCTCGATGTCGTGGGCCTCGGCGCCCGCCGGCGCCTGCAGGCCGACGCCGTCGCTGCTGCGCAGCGCCATCATCGCGTCGCTGCGGCTGTGCACGACCACGCGGTCGCCGACCTCCAGCCGGGTGTCCGGGGCCGGGTCGGCGAGCTCGATGTCGCCGCGCACCAGGTTGAGCACCTGGATGATGCCGTTCGACAGACGCGCCTCGCGCAGCGTCCTGCCGGCCAGGTGCGAGCCCTCGGGCACGAAGAGCTCGGTCATGAACCAGCGCTCGCCGGCGCCGAACTGCTGGCTCAGCGTCTCGCGCACCGGCAGCAGGCGCGGCGCGAACACCAGCATGAAGGCGCTGCCCACCAGCGCCATGAGGATCGCCGGCAGGCTGATCTCGAACATCGAGAAGGGCGCCAGGCCCTGCTCGCGCGCGACGCCGTCGACCAGGATGTTGGTCGAGGTGCCGACCATGGTGATCAGCCCGCCGAGGATGGTGGCGTAGGAGAGCGGGATGAGCAGGCGCGAGGGGGCGAGGCCCTGGCGGGCCGCCACCGCGATCACCGCCGGGATCATCACCATCACCACCGGGGTGTTGTTGATGAAGGGCGACACCAGCAGGCAGGCGGCGATCAGCGCCAGCAGCAGGCGGCGCTCGCCCGCGCCGGCCGCGGCGGCGAGCCACTCGCCGAGCTGGTCCACGCAGCCGGTGCGCGACAGCGCCGCGCTGATGATGAACAGGCAGGCGATGGTGATCGGGGCGCTGTTGCCGAACACACCGAGCACCTCCTTGGTGTTCAGCATGCCCGCCACGAGCAGCACGCCCACGGCGACCATGACCGCCACGTCGGGCTTCACCCACTCGCGCACGAAGGCGACGAAGAGGACGACGAGGACGAGGCCGACGAAGAGGGGGGCGTGGAGCTCGGGTAGCGGCATGGCGGCACGAATGGGCGGGGGAATGGAGCTTAGCTGCCGCGTTTATGCATTCAAAAGACTTGATATTCCATAGCTTATTCCTCTCGGTTCATTCGAGCGGTGGCTGAAGTCGGGCGGTGCGCGGCGATCCACCTCGGCGCCGCAGCCCGGCAGCGGGTGCCTGCAGTGGCGCAGGGGGTTCGATCTCGCCGTTGTCGGCCTATATTTGTCATGCGGGTCCCGCGAAGCCGCCTAGGAGGGGAAAGTCATGCGTCTCCGTTTCTTCCTGTCGTCCCCGGGCGATGTTGCCGACGAGCGCACATTCGCCCAGCAGGTCATCGAGCAGGAGCTGCCGAAGGATCCCTTCATGCGCGGCCGGGTCGGTTGCGAGGCGGTGCGCTGGGACGACCCTGCGGCACCGGTGGCGATGCCGGCGACACTGACGCCGCAGGAAGCGGTCAATCGCGGGCTGCCGCGGCCTTCGGCGTGCGACTGCGTGATCGTCGTGTTGTGGTCGAGGCTGGGGACGCCGCTGCCGGCGAGCTGCACCCGCCCCGACGGCAGCCGCTATCTCTCGGGCACCGAATGGGAATACGAGGATGCCATCGCCGCGAAGCCGCAGCCCCACATCCTCGTCTATCGCCGGCGCAGCCCGCCCGAGCTCGGCGACCCGCTCGATGCGGACTACGACGAGCGCCTCGCCCAGTACCGCAGGGCGAACGACTTCTTCAAGCGCTTCCGCAACGCGGATGGTTCGCTTGCCGGCGGCTTCGCCGAGTACGACACGCCGCAGGAGTTCCGCGACCGCCTGCGCGTGGATCTGCGCGCCTTCATCCAGCGCCGACTCGACAGCGAGCAGGCCAACGGGCAGACCGTACGCGTCAACGCGCCGCCGCCGTATGGACGGATTGCGAAGGCGCTCGCCAGCGGTTCTGCGGTGCCGATCATCGGTCCCGGCATCTGCCGCTCGGGGCGCCCCGGCGACGAGCCCTGGGACCCCGATGCACCGCGCTTTCTCCCCAGCGGCAACGAGCTGTCGGCGTGCCTGGCCGACGAGGCGGGGTTCCCGTCGCAGGCCGAACGCGACCAGCTGGCGGAGGTGGCGTCCTACTACGAGGCCTTCAAGACCCGCGATGCCCTGCGCGAGCGACTGCGTTCGCTGCTCGCGCCGGCCGCGCCGGACAAGCTCGCCGTGCCGCCGCTCTACTCGTTGCTCGCCAGTCTCGAGAAGCCGCTGCTGATCATCACGACCAACTACGACACCCTGATCGAGCAGGTCTTCCGCAACGCGCAGAAACCCTACGACCTGGTCGTGTACTCCGAACTCAAGGAGCTCGGCAACGCCGTCCTGTGGTGGCCGCACGGCGCCCTGAAGCCGGAGACGGTGGCGCCGAACGAACTTTCCATCGAGCTCGAGAAGAAGACGGTGATCTTCAAGATGCACGGCTCCATCGTTCCCCAGACGTCCGACCTCGACACCTTCGTGATCACCGAGTCGGACTATGTCGAACTGCTTGCGCGCATCGCCAGCAGGTCGGCGATTCCGGCCCTGTTCGCGTCGCACTGTCAGGACCGCAATCTGCTGTTCCTCGGCTACAGTCTGCGCGACTGGAGCTTCCGCACGATCCTGCAGAGCCTCAACCGCTTCTTCGCCAAGCGCCTCGTCGCCGGCGACGACGAGATCCAGTCGTGGGCGATCGACGATCGCTTCTCCGAGCTCGAGCTCAAGTTCTGGCAGCGGCGCGGGGTGTATCCCTACGAGGTGAACCTGGACGAGTTCGTCCGTTTGCTGCGCGCGAGGATGTCGCCATGAACGCCGAGGTCCGCATCGAGCAGCGTTGCCCCTACGTCGGCCTGCAGCCCTTCGAGGAGGCCGACCGGGCCTTCTTCTTCGGGCGCGAGCGCGACCAGCGGGTGATCATCGCCAACCTGCTCTCGTCCCCGCTGACGATCCTTTATGGATCGAGCGGGGTGGGCAAGAGCTCGGTCCTGATGGCCGGCGTCGTGCCGCAGCTGCATCGCGAGCGGCCGCGGACCCCGGTGGTAGTGTTCCGCAACTGGGTGGATCGCGACTTCCAGCTCGCGCTGACGCGCGCCTGCATCGAAACCGTCTGGGCCATGCAGGTGGACCAGCCCAGGCCGGCGGAGACCCTGCCCCTCGACGAGGTGCTGCGCGCCTGCGCTGAAGCTGCGCATGGCACGATCCTGGTGATCTTCGACCAGTTCGAGGAATACTTCCTCTATCACGCCAAGGACAGCGAGGCGGCCGGCGCGTTCGAGGCCCAGTTCGCGCGCGCGGTCAACCGTGAGGACGTGGATGTCGGTTTCCTGGTCGCGCTGCGCGACGACAGCCTGTCGCGGCTGGACCGCTTCCAGGAGCGCATCCACAACCTGCTGAGCAACCGCCTGCGGCTCAACCATCTGGAGCCGGAGGCGGCCGGCGACGCGATCCGCAAGCCGTTGGAGGTGTGGAACGCGCTGCAGGCGGTGGGCGTGCCGCCGGTCGGCATCGACGATGAACTGGTCGACGAGCTGCTCCGCCAGGTCCGTATCGGCCAGGTCTCGGCCGGACGCCCCGGGGGCAGCGGGGGGCTGCGCCACGACGAGGGCTGCATCGAGGCGCCCTTCCTGCAGCTGGTCATGGTGCGACTGTGGGAGGAGGAGCGCGCGCAAGGCTCGGACCGGTTGCGGCGGGAGACGCTCGACCGGCTGAAGGGTGCCGACGAGATCGTCCGCACCCACCTCGACGTCGCGATGGCCCGCCTCGACGCGACGAGCCAGGCAGTGTGCGCCAGCTTCTTCGATCGGCTGGTCACCCCGAGCGGCAGCAAGATCGCCTGCGGCGCCGCGGACCTGATCAGCTGGGCGGGGGATCTCGCGCCCCACGTCCCGGCGGTGCTGCAGTCCTTGAGCGACGCGCGCAACCGCATCCTGCGCACCGTGTCCGTCCCCGACAACCCGGAGGTGATGCGCTACGAGATCTACCACGACGTCCTCGCGCCCGCCATCCTCGACTGGCGCCAGCGCTTCGAGGCCGATCGGCAGCGCGAGGAAGCGCTCCGGGTGGCTCGCGAGAAGGCCGCACGGCGCGAGGAGGAGGCGCAGATCGCGCGCGAACGCGCGGCCCGGCGCGCCTTGCACAGGTGGCTCGTGGGCCTGGGCATGATGAGTTGCGTCGCCGGTGCGGGATGGCTCTATGCGTCCTGGGAGGGAATGCGTTCGGCGGCCAACGAGAAGGCGGCGCAGTCGATCTCGAACGCGCCTATCGATCCCGGAAGTGCGCTGAGCCTGGCGCTGGAGGCGGTGGAGGCGACGGTCCCGTCCTGGATGTCGGTCGCTCGCGCGGCCCGCCTGCACCTGACCCCGACCGCTGCCGCCGAAGACGCCTTGCGCCAGGCGATCCAGGCCTCGCGCCTGGTGTGGACCCTGCCGGTGAGCGGCAGGGCGCTCTCCGATGTGGCTTTCAGTCCCGATGGCGGCCGGCTGCTCACTGCCGGCCAGGATCAGACCGCGCGGGTGTGGGATATCCGCAGCGGCCGTCCCGCCGAGCCCGTCGTCACCTTCGCGCACGACGCCTGGGTGCGGCGGGGCCGCTTCCTGCCCGATGGCGAGCGCGTCATCACGGTGTCCGGGGGCCTGGCCTACCTGTGGTCCCTCGCGCAGCCGACGGCTCCGCTGCGCAGTTTCGAGCATGGCGGGAACATCTATTCTGCCTTCGATACCAGCGCCGACGGCCGGCGCCTCGCGACCGCCGGGGATGGCGCGCAGAAGGCGCGCGTGATCCGCATCTGGGACGTCGACGCGGACGCGCCGCAGCCGCTGCTCACCCTGGATGCGGAGGGGGCCTGGATCATGGGGCTGGCGTTCAGCCCGGATGGCTGCTGCGTCGCCACCGCTGCGGTCGAGCGCGGCAAGGCCGAGCGAAGCGCGATCGCCCTGTGGGGGCTCGAGCGCCGGCGCGAGATCCTCTCCCTGCCGCTCGAGGAGCCGAGTGACGCGATCGCGTTCGCGCCCGATGGCAGCGCGCTGGTCACCGCCAGCCGTGATGGCTGGCTGCGGGTGTGGGAGCCCGCGGGGAAAGGGTTCGATGTGCTGCTGCGCGAAGCGGCGGGCGGCACGCACCGGGGTGAGGTGCTCGCGTGGAATGGGCGGACGCTGGCCGGTCACGGCGACCGCATCCGCAATGTGGAGGTGAGTGCGGACGGGGCCCTGATCGCCAGCGCGGGCGGCGACGGGACGGCAAGGGTCTGGAGCCGGCATACGGGCGAGAACCTGCTTACGCTGACGGGGCACCTCTCCTACGTGGAGGCGGCCCGCTTCAGCCCCGACGGGCGTCACGTGGCGACGGCGAGCCGTGACGGCACGGTCAAGTTCTGGAACATCGAGGGGCACGCCAACACGGTCACCAGCATCGCCTTCAGCCCGGATGGTCGTACCCTGGCCACCGGCAGCAGCGACCGCACCGCCCGCATCTGGGACTTCGCGGACGGTACCCCGCGACTGCGCCATACCCTGCGCGGTCATGCCGATCAGGTGCATCGCGTGGCCTTCGACCCTTCCGGGGCGCGGCTCGCGACCGCCGGGCTGGACAACCAGCTGCGCCTCTGGGACGTCGCGAGCGGCGAGGCGGTCACGCTGCCGAGCGTGCCTCCCGAGCATCGGCACAAGGATCAGCTCAGGGGGGTGGCCTTCAGTCCGGACGGCCGCCTGCTGGCGAGTGCCGGGGCCGACGGCCATGCACGGCTCTATCCGCTTGCGGGGGAGGGAAGCCCGGTCTCCGTGCTGCATGGCGGGGCGACGATCCAGGTGTCGGGCGTGGCCTTTCATCCCGGGGGCGAGCGCTGGGCGACCAGCGGCTTCGACGGCAAGCTGAAGCTGTGGGATCTGTCCGGGACCGATCTCGGCACGGTCGGCTTGCCGGATGACGAGCGTAAGCTCGGTATCCGCATCGCCGGCCTCGCCTTCAGTCCGGATGGAGAATACGTCGCTGCGGTGGTGCAGCGACGTGTGCGGGTCTGGCCGGTCGCTGCCTTCAAGGAGCCGGAGGTCCACCCGCCCGTGCGCCTGCCGCTCATCGAGGGCGCGCGCCACTGCGCGGCGCTCGCCTACAGCCCGGACGGCCGCTGGCTGGCGGTGGGCTGCAGCGACGCCGGCGTGCGCCTGTTCGAGATGCCCGCGGGAACGCTCGTCAAGACCATCACGGTGCACAAGAACGAGGTCCGCGGCGTCGCCTTCAGCCCGGACGGGACGCTGCTGGCCACGGCCAGCAACGACAAGACCTTCCATGTCTCCCCGCTCGCCTTCGAGGCGGTGTACGAGGCCGCGCGGCGCCTGCAGAAGGCGACGGCGGCCGAGCGCTAGTGGTCGGCGCGTGGCGGTCCAAGGGGCGCGCCTTGCGCCAGCCTAGCGCCGCGCCGCGTCCAGGCGCGCCTGTGCGCTGTGCTCGAGCTCGGCGGCACGTTCGCGCAGGAACTCGAGGAAGGCGCCGGCGAGCGGAGTGAGGCGCTTGCCGGCCGGATACACCACCTGCCACTGGGTCGGGAGCGGGGTGCCTTCCACGCGCAGCACCGCGATGCCTTCGTCCACCGCATGTGCGAGCGCGTGGGCGGACAGCAGCGACAGCCCCAGCCCGCCCGCCACCGCCTGCTTCACCGCTTCGTTGCTGCCGAGTTCCAGGCGCGGGCGCAGGGCGAGGCCGTGGGCGGCGAAGAACTGCTCGGCCGCCTGGCGGGTGCCGGAGCCGGGCTCGCGCAGCACGAACTCCTCGGCGGCGATCGCCTCGATCTCCAGCTTTCTGCGGCATCCCGCGAGCGGATGCGCGGTGGAGGCCACCACCACGAGCGGATTCGACAGGAAGGGCGTGGCCACCACCGGCGGCGCCTGCGGCGGCCGGCTCATGATGTAGAGGTCGTCGAGGTTGTCGGCCAGGCGTCGGATCACCGCGTCGCGGTTGAGCACCGCCAGCGACACCTCCACCGCCGGGCGCTCGCGGCGGAAATCGCCGAGCAGGCGCGGGATGAAGGTCTCCGCGGTGCTGACCACCGCCAGCCGCAGCCGCCCCACCACATCGCCGCGCAGCTCGGCGAGGGTCTCGTCGAGGCGCTCCAGCTCCTGCTCGACCCGGTTCGCGGTGTCGAGCACCACGCGCCCGGCCGCGGTCAGGTGCAGGCGGCGGCCGACGCGCTCGAACAGTGGCAGGCCGACCTGCTCGGCGAGCTGGCGCAGCTGCGCCGACAGCGTGGGCTGGGTCAGGTGCAGGCGCTGGGCGGCGCGCGACACGCTGCCCTCGCGCGACACCGCGAGCAGCAGGCGGAGCTGGTGGAAGGTCAGGCGCATCGGCGATGGACGAGCGTCATTCGAGTGATAGAGAAAAATCTATGGTAAGTTGAAGAATAAATCATTTTTCTCGATGTGTGCGCCGCGGCAAAATTCGCCTCGCACTGACGCAGCCGCGCCCCCGGAGAACCGGCGCGGTGCTCCCCCGGTTCCGCGCCCGCGCGCTCCGTTCATCGAGGAAAACAACACATGGTCGATGCCGTTCCCTTCTTCTTCGCCCTCGGCGCGGTGGCCTCGCTCGCCCGCTCCGGCCTGCGCCTGCCCGCCGCCGTCTTCGAGACCCTGTCGATCTACCTGCTGCTGGCGATCGGTCTCAAGGGCGGGGTGGAGATCGCGCGCTCGGAGAGCGCCACGCTGTGGGTCGATGCGTTGCTGGCGATCGGCCTCGGCGCGCTGATCCCGCTGCTGGTCTTCCCGCTCTTCCGCCTGCGCTTCTCGCGCCCGGACGCAGCTTCGCTGTCGGCGCACTACGGCTCGGTCAGCATCGTGACCTTCGCGGTGGGCGCGGCGGTGCTGGCCGGACGCGGCATCGAGGTGGAAGGCCACCTGGCCCTGCTCGCCGCCCTGATGGAGGCGCCGGCGCTGATCGTCGCCACGCTGATCGCGCGCTGGGGGGTGAAGTCAGCCGATGGCAGCTCGACCGCCGGCGCGCTGGTGCACGAGGTCTTCGCCAACAAGAGCGTGGTGCTGCTCGGCGGCGGCATCCTGATCGGCTGGATCGCCGGGCCGCAGGGCCTGGAGCCGCTGTCGCCGCTCTTCGTCGATCTGTTCAAGGGCGCGCTGTGCCTGTTCCTGCTCGAGATGGGGCTGATCGCCGCCGACCGCCTGCCCGACCTGAAGAAGGCGGGGCTGTTCCTCGTCGGCTGCGCGCTCGCCCTGCCGCCGCTGCTGGCGCTGGCCGGCTGGGGCGTGGCGCAGGCGATGGGCCTGGGCGTGGGCGGCACGGTGCTGATGATGACGCTGGCGGGCAGCGCCTCCTACATCGCCGCGCCGACCGCGATGCGGATCGCGGTGCCCGAGGCCAACCCGGCGCTGGGGGTGGCGGCGGCGTTGGCGGTGACCTTCCCGTTCAACCTGCTGCTCGGGATCCCGCTGTACCTGTGGTGGGCGCAGGCGATGGCCGGGGCCTGAGGAGGGCGCCGGGGTGGGGAGGCGGCGGCAAGGCGGCCTCCGTCACGGACACGGACTCCGCTTCGCTGCGGGAGGCCGTACGGCCTTCCGCCTCGGGGTCCGCAGCTTCGAGGTCGCCGGCCGCGGCGGCCATCGCGCGCCGAGGCCGGCGGCGTTCGGGCGGACGCGCCCGCCTCGTCCGGCTTGCCAATCCGCGTGCGACTTGCTAAAAGTCCGCTCGGGTGTCTTCGACACCCGATCCGGTCCGACGCGGGGACGACCCCGCCCGCCCTGCGCGCCTTGCGCTGCGACCGTCGGTTTCCCGCGGGACGACCCGCAGGACGAGGCGTGGGCCCGACCCGCCCGCCGCTGCCCGAGTTCCCTTCCGTGTCCACAAAACCCAAGCTTCGTAGCTTCCCCGACCGCCTGCGCCAGATCGCGATGTTCGAGATCGGCGGCCTGGTCCTGATCACCCCGCCCTTCGCCTGGGCGAGCGGGGTGCCGATCCGCGACTCCATCGGCCTGCTCGCGCTGCTGGCGCTGATGGCGGCGATCTGGAACGGCGCCTACAACACCGCCTTCGACTGGATCGAGGGCCGCCTTACCGGGCGCACCGCCGACCGTCGCCCGTTCCGGCTGCGTGCCGTGCATGCGCTCGGCTTCGAGTCCGGCCTGCTGGTGATGACGCTGCCGGTGATCGTGTGGTGGACCGGCATGGGCTGGGTCGAGGCCCTGATCGCCGACATCGGCCTGGCGATCACCTACACGATCTACGCCTTCCTGTTCAACCTGGGCTACGACCGCCTGTTCCCGATCGCGCCCGCCGGCGGCGAGGCGGACGCGGCCGGACTGGCGGCGGAGCGCTGAGATGGCGACCGGCGACAGCGCGGGTGATGTGGCGGAGGCGGCGGTCGTCCTCGACGCCGACCTCTCCGCGCTCAACACCTTCGGCCTGCGTGCGCACGCGGCCCGCCTGCTGCGCGTGCGTTCAGTCGCGGCGCTTCAGGCGGCGATCGCCGCGCCGGGCTGGAGCGACACGGCGCGCCTGGTGCTCGGTGGCGGCAGCAACCTGGTGCTCGGCGGCGATTTCGCCGGCACGGTGCTGCGGGTGGAGATTCCGGGCCGCCGCCTGTTGCGCGCCGAGGCCGATGCCTGGATCGTCGAGGGCGGCGGCGGCGAGAGCTGGCACGATTTCGTGCGCTGGACGCTGGCGCAGGGCTGGCCCGGGCTCGAGAACCTGTCGCTTATTCCCGGCACGGTCGGTGCCGCGCCGATCCAGAACATCGGCGCCTACGGGGTGGAACTGGTCGAGCGCTTCGAGTCGCTCGACGCGGTCGAGCTCGACACGGGCGAGCTGCGCCGCTTCGATGCCGCGGCGTGCGCCTTCGGCTACCGCGACAGCGTGTTCAAGCGCACTCCCGGAAGGTGGCTGGTCGTCGCGGTGCGCTTCCGCCTGCCACGGCCGTGGCGCGCGCTCACGCGCTATGCCGATGTCGCGCGCGAGCTCGAGGCACGCGCGCTCGCGCAGCCCTCCGCGCTCGAGGTCTCGGATGCGGTGATCGCGATCCGCCGCCGCAAGCTGCCCGACCCGGCGGTGCTCGGCAACGCCGGCAGCTTCTTCAAGAATCCCGTCGTCGACGCCGCGCGCTGCGCACGCTTGCTCGCCGCGCACCCCGCGCTGCCGCACTATCCGCAGGCCGACGGCAGCGAGAAGCTCGCCGCCGGCTGGCTGATCGAGCAGGCCGGCTGGAAGGGGCGCGACCTCGGCCCGGTGGGCTGTTACGAGCGCCAGGCCCTGGTGCTGGTCAACCGCGGCGGTGCCACTGGTGCCGACGTGCGCCGCATCGCGCAGGCGATCATCGCCGACGTCGAGGCGCGCTTCGGCGTGCGCCTGGAGCCCGAGCCGGTCTTCATCTGAACCACGGGCGCCGCAACTCCCGGGCAACGCCGGCGGCAACCGCGTGATCCGCGACGGCATCGCCGAGGTGCTGCGCGAGCAGGCGTCGACGCTGGACCTCGACGTCTAGGTGCCGGTGGGCCGGCTCGGCGAGTGCGTGGCGCGCATGCGCGCCAAGCTGGAGCGCGGCTGGCTGACGTATTCGCGCACCCCGGCGGAGATCGCGCCGATGCGCACGCTCAAGGCGGCACTCGACCCGCGCGGCATCCTCAACCCGGGCAAGATGCTTTAGGGCCGCGGGCCGCCGCGGCCCTAGATGATGCGGCGCGGCTGCTCGATGATGGTCTGATAGACCAGGCTCTTGATCTTCATGCGGTCTTCCGCGCCGAGTTCGTGGAAGTCCACTCCGTAGTGGTACTCGATGCCTTCGGCCTCGGCGTCGGCTGCCTGCTGCACGTTGCGGATCTCGGCCTCGATGTCGAGCTCGGTCTGCAGGCCGTGAAGGTCCACGTCGAAGCGCAGAC
Source organism: Thauera aminoaromatica (assembly GCF_000021765.1). NCBI lineage: Bacteria > Pseudomonadati > Pseudomonadota > Betaproteobacteria > Rhodocyclales > Zoogloeaceae > Thauera > Thauera aminoaromatica. The sequence continues at coordinate 723,535 of NC_011662.2, forward strand.
GGACGATCGCGCCCGGTTCGCCGAGGGAGGCATGGGTTTGGATCAACGCGCCGGTCGCGCTCAGGTTCAGCATCGTGCCCTCGCCCGCCGCGCCGCCGGCCTGGGTGTTCACCTGTACCGGAAACTGCGTGCGCACCCGCGTCGACTTGCGGATCACGCTGCCCTGGATCACGCTCGGAAAGCTCAGGTGCACATAGTCGAGAGGCAACCTGCATGCGCGCAGCACCGAGGCGCGGAAGGCGAAGGCACTCTGGCGCGAGAACACCCGCACGATCACCGGATCGTTCTCGACCAGTTCCACGCGCCGCCCGCCCGCCACTGGCGTGGTCACCAGCAGGCTGATCCCGTCCACATAGCCGACCACACGCACGAATGCGCGCCGCACGCCGGTGCTCGCGGCGCATTCGATCTGCAGGCGGTCGCCGACCGCCAGCCGCATGTCCTCGAAGGTGTAGCCGCGTTGCGCCCCGTCCTCTTCGTGTTCCTCCGCAAGCTCGTCGCGCTGCAAATCCTCGTTGCCCGTGTCTTCGCTCATCGTCCCGCCCGGCCGTTCCGGGATTGCCCCGATGGCCAATTGAAGCTGCTCCGCCCGTCGCCCGCAAGGGCGGATTGCACGCCCGGCCTCGCGAATATCCGCTTTTCCTGATGTGTCGTATCACGATGGGTGGATCCGGTCCCGGTGCGGGGCCTGCTAGTTTGGCGGCCGTGCGCACGACGCTGCGCCGCAGAAGCCAATCAGTGGACAGGAACGGAGACACAAAATGACAACGACCCGCCGCATCGCCCCACTCGCCCTCGCCTGCGCCCTCCTCGCCGCCCCCGCGGCGAGCCAGGCCGCGACCTGGAGCGACACCTTCGTCGGCTACCGTTACGGCAGCGACTTCCGCGAGCCCACCAACACGAAGGACGTCGAGAAGCACGTGCTGCAGTTCACCCACGCCAGTGGCTATTCGGTCGGGCAGAACTTCCTCAACCTGGACATCTTCCAGTCGGACAAGGCCGATCCGGCCAACGGCGGCGGCAGCGGGGCGACCGAGTTCTACCTCACTTACCGCCACCAGGTGCATCTCGGCAAGGCGTTCGACCGCAGCTTCGCCTTCGGCCCGGTCAAGGAGGTCGCGGTCACCGCAGGCTTCGATCTCAACACCAAGAACACCGCGTTCTCGCCGCGCAAGCGCCTCGTGGTGCTGGGGCCCACGCTGAAGTTCGATGTGCCGGGTTTCCTCGACGTCAGCCTGCTCCTGGGCAAGGAGTGGAACCGCTGCGGTCTCGACCCCGTCGCGCCGTCGTCCTTCGATCCCTGCCCGCGGACCGAGGTGAGCTTCGACCCGCAATGGATCGTGAGCGCGGCCTGGGGCATTCCCTTCAGCGCCGGCGCCGTGCCGCTGAAGTTCCAGGGCTTCATCAACATCAACGGCGAGAAGGGCAAGGACTACGCCGGCATCAAGACCCACACCGAGACCCTGATGCGCACCTCGCTGATGGTCGACGTCGGCCAGATGGCCTGGGGCAAGAAGAACACCTTCCTGATGGGCGTCGGCTACGAATACTGGCGCAACAAGTTCGGCAACCACGCTTTCGCGAACGGCGCAGAAAAGCCCGGCATCGACACCGACGCGCCGACCTTCCAGATGGAGTGGCATTTCTGAGCGCATCGATCGCGACTCGCGTCGCTCCTACAAAACCGCCGCGCCTCCCGCGCCGCGCTTCCGGTGCCGCGCGGTGGGAGCGACGCGAGTCGCGATCGATTTCCCGGCCCGCGCGGTGGGAGCGACGCGAGTCGCGATCGACGGTCGGGCAGGGTGCCGCGTGACAGCCACCGCGGCGCGCAAGGCGCCGCACGCAACCCGAATCCGAGGTGGCGGGCTGCCGCGATGCGGCGAGCCCTGCGCCGTCACCGCATCGCGGCAGCGACTTACACGTTCATCACCGTCACCGCGCGCGTGTTCAGGTAGGCGTCGAGCGCCTCCGGCCCGCCCTCGGTGCCGTAGCCCGAATCCTTGATGCCGCCGAAGGGCATCTCCGCGCTCGGCGTCGCGGGTTGGTTCACGTACAGCATGCCGACCTCGAGTTCGTGCGCCAGGCGGTGCGCGTTCTTCAGCGAGCGCGTGAACGCGTAGCCCGCCAGCCCGAAGGACAGGCGGTTCGCCTCCGCGATCGCCTCGTCCAGCGTGGTGAAGCCGCGGATCGCCGCGACCGGCCCGAAGGGTTCCTCATTGAACACCTTCGCGTCCAGCGGCACGCCGGTCAGCACCGTGGGCGCGAAGAAGTTGCCCGCGGCGCCGATGCGCTCTCCGCCCGCCGCCACGGTCGCGCCGCGCGCCAGCGCGTCCTGCACGAAGTCCGCCATCGCCGCCACGCGGCGGGGATTGGCCAGCGGACCCATCTGCGTGCCCTCGGCCAGGCCGTCGCCGACCTTCAGCGTGCTCGCATGCCGGGCCAGCGCGGCGGCGAAGGTCTCGCGCACCGCCTCGTGCACGAGGAAACGCGTGGGCGAGATGCATACCTGGCCGGCGTTGCGGAACTTCGACGCCGCCGACACCTTGATCGCCAGCTCGAGGTCGGCGTCCTCGCACACGATCACCGGCGCATGGCCGCCGAGCTCCATCGTCACCCGCTTCATGTGCTGGCCGGCGAGCGCCGCGAGCTGCTTGCCCACCGGAGTCGAGCCGGTGAAGGTGATCTTGCGGATCGCCGGGTGGGCGATCAGGTAGCTGGAGATCTCCGCCGGGTTGCCATACACCAGCCCGATCACGCCCGCCGGCACGCCGGCATCGACGAAGGCGCGCACCAGCTCGGCCGGCGCCGCGGGCGTCTCCTCGGCGGCCTTGACCAGGATGGAGCAGCCGGTGGCGAGCGCCGCCGCGGCCTTGCGCACGACCTGGTTGATGGGGAAGTTCCACGGCGTGAAGGCGGCGACCGGGCCGACCGGGTCCTTGATCACCATCTGCGTGGCGGCGAGGTTGCGTCCCGGCACGATGCGGCCATACACGCGCAGGCCTTCGTCGGCAAACCACTCGATGATGTCGGCGGCGGCGAGTGTTTCCATTTTCGCCTCGGGCAGCGGCTTGCCTTGTTCCTGGGTGAGCACGCGGGCGATGTCGCCGGCGCGCTCGCGCATCAGCGCTGCGGCGCGGCGCAGGGTCTTGGCGCGCTCGATCGCCGGGGTGCGGCGCCAGGTCTGGAAGCCCTTCACGGCGGCGGCGACGGCGAGGTCGAGGTCGGCGATCGCGGCATGCGCGACGCGGCCGATCTCCTCGCCGGTGGCCGGGTTGTGCACGGCCAGCGTGCGGCCGTCGAGGGCGTCGCACCATTGGCCGTCGATGAGCAGGCGGGTATGGGGGTAGGTCATGGGGGCTTCCTCTCGTGGGAATGTGGGACAGGGCATTCTAGCGGGTGGCGGATGACGGAAGCGCGCATGGGCGCGCCGGGTCGGGCCCCGTCCGGGGCCGCGGTGTCGGGCGCCGCGCGGGGCGTACACTCGCGACCCTTCGCTGGCGCTCAGGGCGGCCCTCGGTGGAGGACGCCGCGGGGGCGGCGACGCAAACGCGTCGCTGCGTGCCTCGGACCTGCGTCGCCTTGTTTCCCCCGAGACGTCCTCCACCTCGGCGCTCCTGATCTTCCCGCGCGGCACCCGATGCCGCGGCCGGGACCGTTTGCGGTGGCTTGCAGGCACGGGGGGCCGCGTGGCCTGCAGCGCTCGCGCAGGTGCGGGGGCTTCGATGCCGCAGGCTGCGGCGCCCGGCCGAGGGCTCGGGATCCCGCGAGGTTTCGCGCTCGCACGCCTGTGTTCCCGCCTCAGGCAATTTCCCGTGCGCTCAGCGTGTAGCTGAAGGCGTCGGGGTCCAGGCTGTCGAAGCGCTGGCCGGCGAGTTCGCCCTGGGGGTACATCAGGAAGGGGATCTCGCTGCCGGTGCTGCCGGGCAGGCGCAGGTCGTGGGCGTCGTTGTAGGCCAGCCAGTTCATCTCCCAGGCGCCGAAGAGCTGCTTGCGCACCGCGGCGACCTTGGGATCGACCATGGAGAGCTTGCCCGGCGGTTCCTCCAGGACGACCTTGCGCACGTCCGCGGGGTCCACCGGCACCCAGCCGAAGCGCTCCAGGAAGACCTCGGCTCGGCAGTGCTGGGCCTTGGAGACGTTGCCGCTCTTGCCCAGGCTCTTGTAGCCGAAGCGCGAGTCGGCGACGCGCAGGCCGTAGACGTCGCGTGCCGGCAGCCCGGCTGCGCGCGCCAGGCCGACGAAGAGGGCGTTGAGGTCGGCGCACTTGCCCGCGAGGTTGCCGGTCTCCAGCATCGTGCGGATGTCGCCGATGCCGCAGCCGCGCACCTTGGGCTCGCGGAAGGTGTTGTCCACGATCCATTCGTAGATGGCGCGCGCCTTGTCCTCGTCGGTCTTCGCGCCGTGGACGATGTCGCGTGCGGTATCGCGCACGATGCCGTCGGTGGGCAGCAGCGCGGTGGCGCGCAGGTAGTGCATGCGTTCGGCGCGCGGCAGTACCTGGGGCGCGGCGCTGGGCTGGCTGAAGTCGATGGCGCGGTCGCGGGTGGCGAAGCGGCTGAGGATCTCGAGCCGGGGCTGGGCGATGCCCGGCGCCCACTCGGCGTAGACCATCTCGGCGCCGGAGCGGTCGCGCACACGTTCCATGAGGTCGGCGTTGCCCTGCCACAGGCTGCCCATCGGGCGCTGCCAGGCGGTCTCGTGCATCGCCGGCAGCGGCACCCACACGCGCAGCGGACCGTCGCCGGGCAGGGGTTCGACGCGGCTCGTCAACTCGAAGCGGCGCCAGCCGGCGTCCGGCGTGGGCGCGAAGGCGGGGGGCTCGGCGAGCGGGGCGGGGGTGGCGAGCGGCGTGGTCGCCGTGGTCGCGGCGGATTGTTGGGCGCGCGCGAGCGCGGGCAGCGCGAGGCCGGCCGCGAGCGTGCCGGCGCGCAGGAAGTTGCGGCGGTTCATGTGTTCTCCCGATGAGCGAAGCCGCCCCGGTGCGGGATGCCGCCGGGGCTTGATGGTTGGCCGTTGCCGGCGGCCGTGTGCGGGGTGTGTCCGCGGCGCGGAAGGCCGATGCGAAGGATCGGCACGCGGGTCCGGCGCGCATTGTCGGCGATTGTGGAGGCCGCGTGAACCGCCGGGGAGATCGCGACTTGCGTCGCTCCTGCAGAGACCGTCGTGTTGCGAGCCTTGTCGTGGGAGCGACGCGAGTCGCGATCCAGCGGTTCCGCGGCTCCGAAAATCGCGACTTGCGTCGCTCCTACGAGAACGGTACTCACCCCGCGGGCCTTGTCGTGGGAGCGACGCGAGTCGCGACCCAGTGGCTCCGATGTGCCGCGCGCGGATCCGCACGAGCGTCAGATGCAGCCCCGTGCTCCGCCTGCCCCCGGGTTCGGGATCTCCGCCATGGGCAGGGCCGGCGGGGCTCGATACAATCGCCCGCATGAATCAGCCGGCTCCCGGGACGGCGACTTGCTGCCCGGTCTGTCTTGGCGCATCCGTGCGCCCCTTTCTGCACGTGGGCGGGCGCGACTACCTGCGCTGCGAAGCCTGCGAGGCGACCTTCCTGCACCCGGCCCAGCGGCCGGCGGCGGATGCGGAGTGCGCCGAATACCGCCTGCACCGCAACGACCCCGAGGATCCCGGCTACCGCCGCTTCCTCGCGCGCCTGGTCGATCCGCTGCGCATCCGCCTCGCGCCCGCGGCGCAGGGGCTGGACTACGGCTGCGGTCCGGGGCCGGCGCTGGCCGCGATGCTGCGCGAGGCCGGCCACCCGATGCGGGTGTGGGACCCCTTCTTCGCCCCTGACCCCGACGCGCTCGCGCGCCGCTACGACTTCGTCACCTGCACCGAGGTGGTCGAGCACTTCCACGCGCCCGCGGCCGAGTTCGCCCGCCTGGACGGTCTGCTGCGCCCCGGGGGCTGGCTCGGCATCACCACCTGCCTGCAGACCGAGGATGCGCGCTTCGCCGCCTGGCACTACCGGCGCGATCCCACCCACGTGGTGTTCTATCGCGCGGCCACCTTCCGGGTGATTGCCGCCCGCTTCGGCTGGCGCTGCGAGCTGCCGGCCAAGGACGTGGTGCTGCTGCACAAGCCCGCGCCGCCGGCGGCCGCCGCGCCGTGCCTTTCTCCCCCCAACCCCGACCGGGAGTCTCCATGCGCTACGAAACCCTCCTCTACGACCTCTCCGACGGCATCGCCGAGATCCGCCTGAACCGCCCGCAGCGCCTCAACGCGGTGACGCAGCGGCTCTACGACGAGTTGAACGACGCGCTCGGCCGCGCCGAGGTTGCGCGCGAGGTGCGCGTGGTGCTGCTCACCGGCGCGGGCCGCGCCTTCTGCGTCGGAGCCGATCTCAAGGAACACAAGGCCGGACGCAGCGCCTTCGACCGCCGCCAATACCTCCAGGGCGAGCAGGACGTGTGCCGCCGCCTGATCGACCTGAAGAAGCCGGTGGTCGCCGCGGTCAACGGCTACGCACTCGGCGCCGGTGCCGAGATCGCGCTCGCGTCCGACTTCCTGCTGATGGCCGAGGGCGCGCAGCTCGGCCTGCCCGAGATCTCGATCGGCAACTTCCTCGGCGGCGGCGTGACCTGGCTGCTGCCACGCCTGGTCGGGCTGGCGAAGGCGCGCGAGCTGGTCTTCCTCGGCGAGCGCATCGGTGGCGAGGAGGCGGTGCGCATCGGGCTGGCGAACCGGGTGTTCGCCGACGCGGGCTTCCTCGACGAGGCGCGCGCCTTCGCGCGCAGGATCGCCGCCAAGGCGCCGTTCTCGATGGAGCTCGCCAAGCGCCAGCTCAATCTTTCGGCCGAGCGCACGCTCGACGCCTGCCTCGTCGCCGAGCTCGAGGGCATGATGTTTGTCGGCACCACGCGCGACTGGCAGGAGGGCGTGGATGCCTTCGCCGAGAAGCGCGCGCCGGTGTTCAGGGGGGAATGACATGAACGAGAACTCGAGCCCTGTGCCCTGCAGTCCGGCGCGCCGCAGCCCGCTGCACGATTTCCTCGCCCCCGCCTCGATCGCGATCGTCGGCGCCTCGGCCGATCCCACCAAGCGCGGCTACAAGGCCATGGTCGGCCTCGTCAAGGGCGACTACCGCGGCCGCGTCTACCCGATCAACCCCAAGGTGCCCGAGATCCTCGGCGTGCCGACCTGCGCCACGCTCGACGACGTGCCCGGGCCGATCGACCTGGCGCTGATCTGCACCCCGGCGAAGACCCTGCCCGGGCTGCTCGAGGCGTGCGGGCGCAAGGGCGTGAAGGGCGCGGTGATCCTCGCCAGCGGCTTTCGCGAGAGCGGGCCGGAGGGCGCCAGGCTCGAGCAGCAGGTGCTGGACGCGGCGCGTGCGGGCGGCGTGCGCATCATCGGCCCGAACACCTCGGGCATGTTCAACCTGCATCACAAGGTGAACCTGCTCGACCTGCGCAACGCCAGGCCCGGCGACATCGGCTTCATCTCGCAGTCGGGCAACATGCTGCTGGCGCTGGTGCTGGAGGCCGAGCACAACGGCCACGTGGGTTTCTCGACCTACGTCGGCCCGGGTAACCAGACCGACGTCGGCTTCAACGACTACCTGCGCTACCTCGGCGAGGACGTGCACACCCGGGTGGCGACGCTGTATGTGGAGGGCTTCCGCGACGGCCAGCGCTTTCTCGAGGTGGCGCGCGAGATCACCCCGGTGAAGCCGGTGGTGGTGTACAAGTCGGGCGCCACCGAGCTCGGCAAGAAGGCGGCGAGCTCGCACACCGGCGCGCTCGCCGGCAGCTACGCGATGACGGTGGACCTGCTGCGCCAGGTGGGGGTGAGCGTGGTGCATCACTCCGACGAGATCCTGCCGGTGGCCGAGGGCCTGGCGCTGATGCAGCAGGCGCGTGGGCGGCGGATTGCGGTGATCGCCGACGGTGGCGGCCAGGCGACGATCACCTCCGACCGCCTGTCGGAGTCCGGCCTGGAACTGGCCGAGCTGTCCGCGGCGACCCGCAAGCGCCTGGCGGCGATCCTGTTCCCGCAGGCCGCGTTGGCGAATCCGGTGGACGTGGCCGGCAGCTCGGACGCCGACCCCGAGGTGCTGGCGCGCTGCGTGGAGATCGTCGCCGACGACGACAACGTGGACGCGGTCTTCCTCGTCGGCATGTTCGGCGGCTACCACATCCGCTTCGCCGAGTCCCTGCTCGGCGGCGAGATGCGCGCGGCCGAGGCCATGATCGAGCTCGCGCGCGCCAGCGCAAAGCCGCTGGTGGTCTACAGCCTCTACGCCCCGGTCAAGCCGCCTGCGCTACGCCGCCTGCACGAGGCCGGGCTGCCGGTGTACGCCTCCATCGAGCAGGCGGTGAAGGTGCTGGAGGCGCTCGCCGAGCGCGGGCTCTACCTGCAGGACCGCCACGGCCAGCCCCTGCAGGCCGGCGCGGCGCCCGACGAGGCGATGCAGGCGATGTTCGCGCGCGCCCAGAACGAGGGCCGCGACCTCTACGAGCACGAGGCCAGGGCGCTGCTGCGCACGCACGGTGTCGCGGTGGCGGAGGAAATCGTCGCCCACACGGCGGACGAGCTCGCGGTGGCGATCGAGCGCTTCGGCGACCAGCCGCTGGCGATGAAGGTGGTGTCGAAGGACATCCTGCACAAGTCCGACGCCGGCGGGGTGAAGCTGAACCTGGTCGGCGAGGCGGCGCTGCGCGAGGCCTGGGCACAGATTCTGGCGGGCTGTCGGGCATACGATGCCGACGCCGACATTCGCGGTGTGCTGCTGACACCGATGGCGAGGAAGGGGGTGGAGGTCATCGTCGGCGTGGTGCGCGACCCGATTTTCGGCCCGGTGCTGATGTTCGGCCTGGGCGGCATCTTCGTCGAGATCCTCGAGGACGTCGCCTTCCGCGCGATTCCCCTGTCCCGGCGCGACGCCGAGACCATGGTCGATCAGCTCGGCGCGCGCAAGGTCCTCGCCGGCGTGCGTGGCGAGGCGGCGGTGGATAAGGTCGCGCTGGTCGAGCTGCTGCTGCGGGTGTCGAGCATCGTCAGTGCCTACCCGCAGCTCTCCGAGCTCGACCTCAACCCGGTGATCGCCTACCCGGACGGCTATGCGGTGGTCGACGCGCGCATCATCACCAACCGCACGGTGGCCAGCAGCTGAGCGGGTCGAGCGGATTCTCGCGCCTTGGATCGGGGTGTGCACGAAGCGGATATCGATCGTGCACAAGCTGGATATTGATCGGTGTGATCGCGCCATAACCTGACGGCCTTGCAAACAAGGAAGCTTGACGCACGTCAAGTTCGTCACTGCTCGCCCGTCCGATCTCCCCTGCAGCAATTCCCCCAAAGAGGCACGATTTTGAGAACGAACGTTCCGATGGAAAACCCGGAGATGGCGCGCAAGCGGCGCAGCACCATCATCTGGGTGATCGCCCTGGCCTTCGTCGGCCTGGTCTTCGATGGCTACGACCTCGTCGTCTATGGCGCAGTCCTGCCCGGCTTCATGGGGCCGGACTCCGCCAAGTGGATCGGCGACCACGCACTCACGCCGAAAGACGCCGGCATGCTCGGCTCGTACGCGATGATCGGCATGATGCTCGGCGCCCTCGTCGCCGGCACCCTGGGCGATCTGATCGGCCGCCGCAAGGTCATGATCGGCGCCATCGCCTGGTTCTCGATCGGCATGGCGGTGTCGGCGATGACCGAGACGCTCGCCGCCTTCGGCGTCTGGCGCTTCATCACCGGCCTGGGCGTGGGCGCGCTGGCGGGCACCACGGGCGCGATGGCGGCCGAGTTCGCCCCGCCGGGGAAGAAGAACCTCGCCACCGCCTTCACCTATGCCGGCATCCCGCTGGGTTCGCTGCTGTCTGCGCTGCTGGCGATCTTCCTGCTGCCGATCATCGGCTGGCGCGGCATGTTCCTGATCGGCGCGCTGCCCCTGGTCACCCTGCTGCCGCTGGCGATCTGGAAGCTTCCCGAGTCGGTGGCCTGGCTGGCCTCGCGCGGCCGCCTGGACGAGGCCCGCAAGGTCTCCGAGCGCACCGGCGTGCCCATCCCCGAGGCGGAGATCAAGCCGCAGCAGAGCGCGGCCGCCAATGCCTCGGACGCGCGTGCGGGCTGGGCGGGTCTGTTCACCGTCTATCTCGTCCCGGCCATCGTCATCGGCTTCGTCTCGGCGTTCTGCCTGCTGCTGGTCTATTCGCTGAACACCTGGCTGCCGAAGATCATGCTGCCGATCATGGGCCAGAACGGATCGCTCGCATTGCTGCTGGTCCTCAACGCCGGCGCCATGGTCGGTACCCTGTACGGCTCCACCCTGGCCGACAAGCACAGCCCGCAGCGCATCGTGGCGCTGGGCTTCCTGGTCGGCGCGCTCGCCATGGGCGCCATCGGCATGATCGCCTCCACGATCGACGTCCCGATGGTCGCCAAAGCAGGCGAGATCCAGCAACTCGCCGACGTCAGCGGCATCGTCGTGGCCCTGCTGCTGCTTACGATCGCGATCACCGGCCTGGGGACCTCGGGGACGCAGACGCTGATCTACGGTCTGGCCGCCAACTACTACCGCACCAACGTCCGTGGCGCCGGTGTCGCCTGGACGGCGGCCTTCGGTCGTATCGGCGGCATCTTCGGGCCGATCTTCGGCGCCTTCCTGGCGGTCACGTTCGCCGGCGAGCTGCACAGCATCTTCTACGTGCTCGGCGGCATCAGCCTCGTCGGCCTGGCCCTCACCCTGATCATTCCGAAGAGCAAGGCGGCGGCGGTTGCACAGGCGGTGGCGCCGACCACGGCGGCTGCGGCGGCCGTGCCCGCCGGCAAGTCCCGTCTCTACGGCACCATCATGGCCGTGGTCGATCACACCGGAAACAGGCTGACGCGCGAGCGTGTCTCCGAGTTCGTCTCCCTGACGGGCTCGAAGGTGCACCTGGTGTATCTCGCGCCGGAGCACGTCCTGTCCGCCGAGGTCGATCAGACCGACAAGGCCATCGACCCGGCGCACGTGGCGAACCTGCAGGAGTATGTGAACGAGGTGAACGCGCAGGGTGTCCCGGCGGAGGGCCAGATCCTGACCTCCACGCTGTTCGGTCGCGGCAGGGCGGTGGTCGACCTGGCCGAGCAGCTGCGCTGCGACCTGATCATCCTCAACACCGAGGAGGGCGGCCAGCGTGCCAAGGCCGAGCTCGCGCAGGAGGTGGCCGGACAGAACCCGAAGATGGCGGTGCTGATCGCGCGCTCGACGCAGTAAGACGCTGCCGCACCACGAAGCCCGCCCCGACCGCTACGGTCGGGGCGGGCTTTTTTGTGCGCGGCGCAACCGCGTCTCGCACCCGGGGTGGGCAACAGGTGTATGAGATATTGTGCAGTCGAAATGTGTTCATGCGCAAAGGTGTGCGATATAGTGCAGTTTTGGCGCCTGGGTCACAGGTGCCTGCGCCATTGCGGCGCACGAACATCGCTCTCTTCGCTCCGTGATGGGGCGGGATGCGGGTCGCGCGCCGTGATCGTGAGCGTCTGCGCGATCTTCGGTCGCAATGCCCGCAGCAACTCCCACAACCCCAACGCAAGCGCCAGGAATCCATCGTGAGAAAAGTAGATGTGCATCAAACAATCGACGAGGCGAAGTTCAACAAATTTCACCTGAACGTGCTGTTCTGGTGTGCGCTCGTCATCATCTTCGACGGCTACGACCTGGTGATCTACGGGGTCGTGCTGCCGGTGCTGATGAAGGAGTGGGACCTCACGCCGCTGCAGGCGGGCTCGCTCGGCAGCGCCGCGCTGTTCGGCATGATGTTCGGCGCGCTGATCTTCGGGCCGCTGTCCGACCGCATCGGCCGCAAGAAGGTGATCATGATCACGGTGATCATCTTCAGCGGCGTGACCTTCCTCAATGGCTTCGCCGAGACGCCCACCCAGTTCGCCGCGATGCGCTTCATCGCCGGCCTCGGCATCGGCGGCGTGATGCCCAACGTGGTCGCGCTGATGACCGAGTACATGCCCAGGAAGATCCGCAGCACCATGGTCGCGGTGATGTTCAGCGGCTACTCGGTCGGCGGCATGACCTCGGCCTTCCTCGGCATGTACCTGATGCCCAGCCACGGCTGGCAGTCGGTGTTCTTCGTCGCCGGCATCCCGCTGCTGCTGCTGCCGCTGATCTGGATCTTCCTCCCCGAGGCCGTCGGCTTCCTGCTCAAGGAAGGTCGCAAGGAAGAGGCTGGCCGCCTGCTCGCCCGCGTCGAGCCGTCCTACTCGCCCGCGGCCGGCGACAACTTCCACCTGGTCACCGGCCAGGGCAGGAGCGTCGCCCTGGTCGCGCTGTTCCAGAACGGTCGCCTGGTCAGCACGCTGATGTTCTGGGTCGCCTTCTTCAGCTGCCTGCTGATGGTGTATGCGCTCGGCTCCTGGCTGCCGAAGCTGATGAACAAGGCCGGCTACGAGCTCGGCTCCAGCCTGAGCTTCCTGCTGGTGCTCAACTTCGGTGCGATCTTCGGCGCGATCGGCGGCGGCTGGCTGGCGGACCGCTTCCACCTGCGCCGGGTGCTGACCATCATGTTCGTGATCGCGGCGCTGTCGATCAGCGCGCTCGCGATCAAGAACGACATGATCGTCCTCTACCTGCTGGTGGCGATCGCCGGTGCGACCACGATCGGCTCGCAGATCCTGCTCTACGCCTACGTCGCGCAGTACTATCCGCTGGCGATCCGCTCCACCGGCATCGGCTGGGCCTCGGGCGTGGGGCGCCTGGGGGCGATTTCGGGGCCGATGCTGGGCGGTGCGCTGATCTCGCTGCCGCTGGAGATGAACTTCCTCGCCTTCGCCATCCCGGGTGCGGTCGCCGGCCTGGCGATCTCCATGGTCGGGCGCAGCGCGGTGCATGCGCCGGAAGAGGAGAAGAACCTCGCCTTCGTGGGCGAGACCGGCAAGCTCGAGGTGGATTGAGGCGATTCCGGGCCATGGGCAACCGTCGGCGCACCGGATCGATGCGGGAACGGCCGGTGCCGTTCCCGCATTCTTGCGTTCGGGTGAATGTGGCGCGGGAACAGCGGCCCGATTGGCGCTAGCATTGAAGTCCCGCCCAGGAGACCCGCCATGGAGCTCGAAGCCTACGTCCGCGCCTTGCCCAAGGCCGAACTGCACCTGCATATCGAGGGCACGCTCGAGCCCGAAATGATGTTCGCGCTCGCGCGCCGCAACGGCGTGGCGCTGCCCTGGGCGAGCGTCGAGGCGGTGCGCGCCGCCTACGCCTTCACCGATCTGCAAAGCTTTCTCGACCTCTACTACGCCGGCGCGGCGGTGCTGGTCCGCGAGCAGGACTTCTTCGAGCTCGCGTTCGCCTACTTCGAGCGCGCACACGCCGACGGCGTGGTCCATGCCGAGCTCTTCTTCGACCCGCAGACGCATACCGCGCGCGGGGTGGCGCTCGAGACCGTGCTCGACGGCCTCGAGCGCGCCTGCGTCGAGGCGCGCGCGCGCTGGGGCATCGGCTCGCGCCTGATCCTGTGCTTCCTGCGCCATCTCAGCGAGGAGGAGGGCTTCGCCACGCTGCAGCAGGCTCTGCCGCACCTGTCGCGCATCGACGGCGTCGGCCTCGACTCGTCCGAGCGCGGGCATCCGCCGGCCAAGTTCGCCCGCCTGTTCGCGCGCTGCCGCGAGCTCGGCCTGCATGTGGTCGCCCATGCCGGCGAGGAGGGGCCGCCGGCCTACATCGTCGATGCGCTCGACCTGCTGAAGGCCGAGCGCATCGACCACGGCGTGCGCTGCACCGAGGATCCGGCGCTGGTCGGACGCCTCGTGCGCGAGCAGGTACCGCTCACCGTGTGCCCGCTCTCCAACGTCAAGCTGTGCGTGTTCCCCGACCTCGCCCGGCACAACCTCGGGCAGCTGTTCGCCGCGGGGCTCAAGGTGACGATCAATTCCGACGACCCGGCCTATTTCGGCGGCTACGTGGCGAAGAATTATGTCGACACCGCGCGCGCGCTCGGCCTCGGCCGTGCCGAGCTGCGTCGCATCGCGCGCAACAGCCTGGAGGCGAGCTTTGTGTCCGCCGCCGAACGCGCGCCCTGGCTCGCCCGGCTCGACGCGCTCGGGGAGGACTGCGAGGGAGAGGGCGGCGCGGCATGACGCCATCGACTGCCGCAGAGCGCCGGGCGCTGCGTGACCGCCTCACCGCGGTGCCGCTGTTCGCCGGCCTGCCCGCCGTGCAGCTGGCCGAGCTCGCCGCCGCGGCGCGCCTGCTCGAGCTGCCGGCGCGCACCCTGGTGCATGGCTGCGGCGAGCCCTTCGACGAGGCATACGTGTTGTGCAGCGGGACGGTGGTGCGCTTTCGCGAGCTCGACGGCGACGCGCGCAAGGTGGTCGAGCTGGTGCACACCCCTCAGATGCTCGGCTGCGGCGAGTTCTTCGGTGCCAGCCGTCATGAATCGGGCTGCGAGACGGCAAGCGCCTGCGCGCTGATCGCGCTCGACGCCGGCGTGCTGCGCGCGGTGGCCGAGCGCAGCCTGGTGCTGACCCGGCGCATGCTGCAGGCGGTGGCGGCGCGGCTGTGCGAGGTCGAGTTCGACGTCGCCGGGCGCCATGCCAGCCGCACCAGCGCGCAGCGCATCCTCGATTATCTGGTCGAGCTCGCCGGCGGCAGCCTGGCACTCGCCGGCGAGACCACGGTGGAGCTGGCCTCGACCAAGAAGGTGCTCGCCGCGCGCATCGGCATCACCCCCGAGGCCTTCTCGCGCAGTCTGCGCGAGCTTGCCGACAAGGGCGTGATCGTGGTCGACAAGCGCCTGATCCACATCCAGAACGCCGCCACCCTGGACACTGGTGCGGGCGAGCAGCCGCAGCGCCTGAGCTTCTCGCGCCGCAACAAGGGTGCGCGCCGCGACGAGACGATGTCGGTCGGTGAGCTGATCAACCTGTGCGGCCGCCTGCGCCTGCAGGTGCAGCGTCTGGCGATCGACTGGGTGCTGATCGGGCATGGCGTGGCGCCGGTCGAGATGCAGCTGCGCCTGCGCCAGGACATCGCCGAGTTCGAGCGCAGCCTCGCGGTCCTGCAGGCCGCCAGCCTCGCCCCCGAGCTCGGCGAGGCGCTGGAGGACGTGGGCCGGGTGTGGGCGGATTTTCGCGATGCGCTGGGTGCGGCCGAGCGCCCGCCGGCGGGCGCGGCGCGGGTGCTGCAGCTGAGCGAGGACTTCATCACCGCGGCGGATTTTCTCAACGCCGTGGCCGGCGGCTTCGCCGCCTCCGGCAGCCTGTACATGGTCAACGTCGCCGGACGCAACCGCATGTTGTCGCAGCGGGTGGCGAAGTTCTTCCTCTTCGAGGGCTTCGAGGGCTGCCCAGACCCGCAGGCGCAG
Source organism: Thauera aminoaromatica (assembly GCF_000021765.1). Classification (NCBI taxonomy): domain Bacteria; kingdom Pseudomonadati; phylum Pseudomonadota; class Betaproteobacteria; order Rhodocyclales; family Zoogloeaceae; genus Thauera; species Thauera aminoaromatica. The sequence goes on from NC_011662.2 coordinate 738,834, forward strand.
ATCGCCGCTTCGTGCCGGGCCTTCGAGCACAACCTGCAGCGCTTGCGCGAGAATGCCGGCGAGCTGCCCGAGCTGGTGGCGCAGATCGACGCCACGGCCGCCCTGTGGGCGCGCTTCATCGCCGCGCTCGACCCCGCGATCCGCCAGCCTCATCGCATCGGCCGGGTGCGCGCGGTGCTCGACGAGGGGGAGCGCCTGTTGCGCTACACCAACACCCTGGTCAAGCTCTTCGAGCGCCTCGCGCACTGAAATCCGGCCGCTGATTCCGCGCCCCGCCTGTCCGGCACGGGGCGCCCTTTTCCCCTCGATCCGTGGAGCAACCCATGAGCGCAGCCTCCAGCCCCTCCCACCCGACGACGCCGCCCGCCACCGAGCCGGCGTTGCGCCTGATGCCGATGCCGGCCGACCTCAACTCCGCCGGCGACGTGTTCGGCGGTTGGGTCATGGCGATGGTCGACATCGCCGGCGCCCTGCCCGCGATCCGCCGCGCTCGCTCGCACGTGGTCACGATGGCGGTGAATTCCTTCGTCTTCAGGCAGCCGATCTCGGTCGGCGACATCGTCAGCTTCCACGCCGACGTGGTCGCGGTGGGCAAGTCCTCGATCACGGTCGACGTGCACGTGTTTGCCGAGCGCCATCCGGCGGATCCGGTGGTGGTCAAGGTGACCGAGGCGCGCATGACTTACGTCGCCGTCGACCGCGCGGGCTGCAAGCGCATGGTGGGCCCGGAGTCGACCCTGCCCCCCGGCGGCGAGCGTCCGCCCCTGGACAAGGAGCTCGTGCTGCGGGTCGTGCCCATGCCGGCCGACCTCAACCCTTCGGGCGACGTGTTCGGCGGCTGGATCATGTCGATGGTGGACATCGCCGGGGCGGTGCCGGCGATCCGCGTCGCGCGCTCCAAGGTCGCCACCGTGGCGGTGGACTCCTTCGTGTTCAGGCAGCCGGTGTCGATGGGCGACATCGTCAGCTTCCACGCCGAGGTGGTGCGCGTGGGGCGCACCTCGATCACCGTGGATGTCGAGGTCTACGCCCAGCGCCACCCGGAGAACCCGGTGGTGGTGAAGGTGACCGAGGCGCGCCTGACCTATGTCGCGGTGGACGAATTCCGCGCCAAGCGCACGATCGGGGAGGGCTGAGCCCGCTTTCAGCCGAGCTGGCCGCGCACCCAGCGCACGATGTCGGCCGCGCTCATCGCGCCGGCCTGGCGGGCGATCTCGCGTCCGCCGCGAAACAGCGCCAGGGTGGGGATGCTGCGGATGCCGAAGCGTGCCGCCAAGGCCTGGTGGGCTTCGGTGTCGAGCTTGGCGAGGCGTAGCTGCGGTTCGAGCATGCCCGCGGCCTGCGCGAAGGCGGGCGCCATCGTGCGGCAGGGGCCGCACCACGGCGCCCAGAAGTCCACCAGCACCGGGACGTCGCTGCGGCCGACATGGCGGTCGAAGTTCGCCGCGTCGAGCTCCACCGGGTGGGCGGTGAACAGCGGCTTGCCGCACCTGCCGCAGTTCGGTGCTTCGGCGAGGCGGGTGGCGGGGACACGGTTGACGGCGTCGCAGTGAGGGCAGACGAGGTGCAGGGCGTCGGACATGGCGGGGCTCCCGGGCATTTCGGATTCTCCCGATGTCGAGGCGAAGCGGCGGGATTCAAGAGGGCCGGTGTCCGTCGATGCGGCTGGGGGTGGGGGCGGCATGTGGCCGCGATCCGGCGGATAATGCCGGCATCTCGTTGTGAAGGAGAAGCGCCGATGAAGCTGCCCCGAATCGTGGTGATGCCAGGCAGCCGCCGGCGCGAGGCCTTGTCGCGTCGCGTGGCGCAGGTGTGCGCGCAGGCCGTGCGGGAGGCGGGGGCCGAGGTCGAGCTCGTCGATCTGGACGATTACCCCGCGCCGCTCTACGACGGCGACCTCGAAGCCGCCTCCGGCCTGCCCGAGGGCATCGTGCGCCTGCAGCGGGTGCTGCATGCGAGCGACGGCCTGCTGCTGGTCAATCCCGAGTACAACGGCTCGCTCACGCCCTTGCTCAAGAACACCCTCGACTGGTGCTCGCGGCCCAACCCGGCCGACGCCGAGCGCTCCGGCGGCAAGGTGTATGCCGGGCGGGCGGCGGCGGTGGTGGGAACCTCGCCGGGCGCGCTCGGTGGCATGCGGGTGCTGTTCCACGTGCGCGACGTGCTCGGCTACCTCGGCATGCAGGTCATTCCGCAGCAGGTCGCGGTGGGCCAGGCCGGCGAGGCGGTCGGCGCCGACGGACGCCTGCTCGATGCCGCCCGGCAGGGCATGCTGGAGGGGCTTGCGGAGGCGTTGGTGGACACGGCGCGGCGCCTGCGCGCCTGAGGGCTTCAGTCCGTCGTCCCGCCCGTCATCGCGGTGGCGGGCGTCGCACGCAGGCCGCGCACCGCTGCGCGGGCCTGCTCGAAAACGCGCTCGGCCTCTTCGCGATCGAAATCCGTGGCGTAGCGCTTCTTGACCCCCTGCTCGTTGAGCAGCAGGTGGGCGGCGGGTCGGACGCCGCGCTCGGCCAGGCTGCTGCGCGTGCATTCGAGCGCGCAGCCGTCGAGCGCGAGGATCGGTCGCCCGGAGCGGGCGATGTTCACCAGATGGGGGACGTTGCCGCCGACCCCGGCGATGCAGGACATCTCTGCCTCGCCCTCGCGATCCAGGCGCAGCGCCACGTGGTTGGCCATCTGCGCTGCGCTGGAGCAGCCCGAGCAGGAATAGACGAGCGGCAGGTTCTTCTTGCGGCCGGCCATGGCGGGGTCCTCGGGCGGGCATGTTGGGACGAATAGTTTACTATGCTGCGGCAGTTCACCCGGTGGACCGTGTTCGGGGTGAATTGACCGCTATCAATCAACTTGTGAGGGTTTGCCGCTAGTGTGCAATGCATTCGCGGAGACGCTCTGCGACGGACCACGACAAATCGGAGAATACGCATGACCAAGTTTCCCTTCCTGATCGCCGCTGCGGCGTCCGTTCTGCTGGCTGCCTGTGGCAACTCCGGTAGCGGCACTCCCGCGGCGCCTGCCAAGGCCCCCGCGGCTCCGGCAGCGGCTGCGGCCCCCGCTGCGCCGGCCGCAGCTCCCGCTGCCGCCCCTGTTGCGGCCGCGCCCGCCGCCGCTCCGGCCGGTGCCGCGGGCGAGGGCACCTACAAGAAGGTTTGTGCGCTTTGCCACGCATCCGGTGTTGCCGGGGCTCCGATCCCGGGCAACAAGGCCGACTGGGAGCCGCGCGTCGCACAGGGCAAGGACACGCTCTACAAGCACGCGATCGAGGGCTTCACCGGCTCGAAGGGCATGATGCCCCCGCGCGGTGGCGGCGCTTCCTTGACCGACGATGAAGTCAAGGCTGCGGTCGACTTCATGGTTGGCAAGTTGAAGTAAGCCGGACTGCGGCAGTCCGCTGCGGCGGACGACGATGTGTTTTTCGCGGGGCCTGCGGGCCCCGCTTTCCATCGCGCGCCGGTGCGCTCAGTGCATGTGATGGGCGTGGTTGGCGTCGCGCAGGCCGGTGACGACGCTGGCGTCCACCTGCTCGAAGGTCAGTGCGCGGCCGCCTTGCTCGGCGATGAAGGCCTGCGCTGCGACGGTGTCGGCGAAGGCCGGCAGATCGGGGCCGCGCATCGGCCCGCGCGCGCGCGAGTCGCGCACGAAGACGGCGTGGCGGGCGGGAAGCCAGGTGCCGTTGCGGAAGTCGGCGACGTACATCGCCGCAGCCTCGGCGGCGGTGCGCGTGCTGCCGAAGCTTGCCGGTTTGTCCAGGAACATGAACAGGTCGACCGGCGAGTCGAAGAAGTGCGCCGCGCCGTCCTCGAAGACGATCTGCGCCGCCCAGCGCGGGAAGCGTGCCGGATACATGCCGCATACGGGGCAGCGTGCGTCCGCGGGGATGGGCCTGGCGTCGTATTTGCCCAGGCCGCTCGCAGGGTCGTACGGATGGGCCTGCGCCGCCCGCGTCGGGGTGACGACGCAGATGTCTTCCGCGGGCGGCTCGAAGCTGCGGCCGGCGCGCGTCGTGTAGTCCCACAGCAGCGCGCTGCCCGCGGCGAGCGAGACGGCGGCGCCGGCGAGCAGGAGCCGGCGGCGACCGCGTACGATGCTCACGTGCCGAAATCCGCGAGTTGCGGATCGCGACCGAGGACGTCGATCACCCGCGCGAGGTTTTCCTGCGGACTGCGCCGCGGATCGGTGAGCGGATCGGCCGCGACGCTGCCGTCGGCCCGATGCAGATGGTTGGGTGTGGTCTCGAGTTGCGGATGAACGGGCGCGGTGTCGATGCCCAGTTCGACTCCGTCGATGTCCGCGCTCGTGCGCCAGCGCAGCGAGTAGGCATCGGGTGCGGCGTAGCGCACGGTGAGGACCACTCCATTCCTGAGCACCAGGTTCAATGCATCCTGCGACAACCGTGCGGGGGCAAGCAGTGCACCTTCGTGTGCGCGCTCGACGTAGTCGAGCAGTTCGGTGTGCAGGCTCATCAGCGGTTGATCTCCCGCAGGCGCTCTCCCACGACCTGGCGTGCGGCCTCGTGGGTATCGGCCAGGATGCGCGCGGCGAGGTAGTGTTCGTAGCCGGGATGTTCGTCGACCGCGCCGGCGGCGATGCGGGCGAGCAACTCGGCTTCGTCGTTCGCGCCGATGGCGGCGAGGACCTTGCGGCGGTTTTCGCGCGCCTCGTAGATGAGCCGGGCGATCTGCTCGAGCTCGAGGGCCTGCTCGGGGGGGATGGCGTCGAAGATCGGATTCATCGTGGTGCCTGTCCTGCTTACATGGACTGATCGTGGAGGGCGCCGCCGTCGAGGATCGCCATGTCGGGCGTGACCTCGTCGAAGCGCAGCACCTTGCCGCCGTTCTCCGTGGCGAAGGCCTTGGCGTCGGCTTCGTTGGCGAACGAGGCCGCGGTGGGGCCCATCGCACCCATGCGCCGGGAGCCGAACACGTACCAGGCCTTCTTCGCATCGATCCAGTGCCCCTGGGGGGCGTTCCACGAGGCCTTGGCCATGTCCTGCACGAAGATCGCGGTGACCAGGCGGGCCTGCTCCGGGTTCAGGTATACGTTGAACATCTCGATGGTGTCGCAGAACCAGTCGGGGCGCTCCACGCCGGCGTAGTGCATCTGGACCTTGGAGCCGGGGTAGTCGGCCAGCAGCATGCCGTCGAGCGCGCAACTGGTGGCGCGGTCGATCTCGAGCGGCGTCACGGTGCCGCTGCCGGCTCCCTGCTTGCCGCTGCCGCAGGCCGCGAGCAGCCCGGCGGCAACGCCGGCGATCAGGAAGCGGCGACGGCTCGGGCAGGCGTGATGTGTGCACATGGGGAAATCACTCGATACGGTTCGTTTGGAAGGAGTGTTCAGCGGCGGAAGCGCCACGTCGCGATCGCCAGCGGACCCGCGATCCATGCCGCCATGACCAGCCCGAGCAGCCAGGGCCGCGCCAGCGCGGGCGGGAAGACGGTCGACAGGCCGTAGAGCGTGCGGACGTCCTCCATCGAGAAGATGTTCAGGATGCGGAAGACGTCGGCCGGGTTGAACAGCAAGGCGTAGGGCAGCGCTTCGCCGCCCCACCGGCCGGCGGTGACGACCAGCACGCCGAGCACCAGGAGGTCGAAGATCAGCACGAAGAAGAACCAGGTGGCGATCGCCAGGCCGGAGGCGCGGGTACGGTCGGCGGCGAATACCGAAAGCATCACCGCGATGCTCAGGAAGGCGCAGCCGAGCAGAACCGAGCTGAGCATGAAGCCGAAGTAATGGAACAGCGAGCCGAGGTCGAGCTGCGCCGACAGCACCACGCCGACCAGGCCGAAGCCGGCGACGGTGGAAAAGGTGAGCGCGCCCGCGAGGCCGAGGTATTTGCCGAGCAGGAGTTCGAGGCGGGTGATCGGCATCGACAGCAGCAGGTCGAGCGAGCCGCGTTCGCGCTCGCCGACGATGGCGTCGAAGCCGAGCACCAGCGCGATCAGGGGAATCAGGTAGATGACCAGGCTGACCAGGCTGGCGATGGTGACCTCGATCGAACGGAAGCCCACGGCGCCCTGCTGCGCCGAGCCGAAGTAGGCGATCGACAGCGCGAACACGGTGAACACCAGCGCCACGGCCAGGACCCAGCGGTTGCGGATGCGGTCCCAGAACTCCTTGCCGGCGATGGTGGCGATCTGTGAAAACTCCATGGTCCGCCTCTCAGTCCGAAAAGCCGAAGAACACGTCTTCGAGCGAAGGCTCGCGCACCGTGAGGTCGCGGACCTTGCCATTCAGGGTGGCCAAGGCGGCGATCACCGCCATCTTGGCATCGCGCGCGCACTGCACCGCGACATGGCCGTCGCGGGCTTCGATGGCGCCTACCGGCAGGCCGCCGAGGGCGTTGCGCACCGCCTCGAAATCCTCGGGCGCGACGCGCACGTCGAACCACAGCGGCAGATCCATCTGCTCGCGCAGGGCCTGCACCGTGCCGGTGGCCTGCACCTTGCCCGCGGCCATGATCGCAAGGCGGTCCACGCGTTCCTGGATCTCGGCGAGGATGTGCGAGGTGATCACCATGGTGACTCCCTCGCTCTTCAATTGCCGCAGGATGGCGTAGAAGCCGCGGATCGCCTCCGGGTCCAGACCGGTCGTCGGCTCGTCGAGGAACAGGATGCGCGGCTTGCCGAGGAGGGCCTGGGCGAAGCCGAGGCGCTGGCGCATGCCCTTGGAGTATTCGCGCACGCGACGCTTGGCCGCGTGCATCAGGCCGACACGCTCGAGCACTGCGGCGTTGTTCGCCGTCGAGACGCCCTTGAGACGGGCGAAGAAGTCGAGCGTTTCGGTGCCGGTGAGGTTGTCGTAGAGCACGACGTTCTCGGGCAGGTAGCCGACCTTGCGTCGCACCGTGCGGAAGTCGCTGCCCGGCACCGGCGCGCCGTCGATGCGGATCTCGCCGGCGGTGAGCGGGATCAGCCCCAGCATCATCTTGAACATGGTGCTCTTGCCCGCGCCGTTGTGGCCGATGAGGCCGAACAGCTCGCCGCTGCGGACCTCCAGGTCCACGCCATCCACCGCGTGGATGGGGCCGTAGTGCTTGCGAACGCCGCGGGCGACGATCACCGGTGCGCCGGGATCATTCTGAGCGGGGGAAATGTCTGCCACGCCATTGGCTCCAGTCAGGTTTGTTCGGTTCCATGCGCGGCCTGGGGTCCACGATGCTGGGCGCACGCAGCAGGGGAAACTGCTGGGCCACCATGCGCAAGGTCTGGATGGCTGGGCTGCCGAGCAGCAGCTTCATCATCGGGTGACGCCAGGTCAGGCGGTCGACCAGGTCGTTGGCCTCGTACCGCACGTCGCCCAGGCCGTCGCCGTTGCGGTCCCAGCCGAGGTAGTTGCTCCAGTGGTTGCCTTCCTTCTCGCCCCAGATCATGTCGTGCGCGGCCACGTAGCGGATCTGCTCGCGGTTGCCGATGAAGTCGTTGCGCTCCACCTTGTTGTTCTTGGACCCCGCCCACAGGTGGATCCCGACCACGTTGTCGATGATCTGGTTGCCGCGCAGCTCGTTGTACTCGGCATCGTAGATGAAGAAGCCGCGCTGGTTGCCGGCGACCACGTTGTTCTCGATCACGGCGTCCTGGATCGAGCGCAGCATGATGCCGTGGTCCGAGTTGCCCCAGGCGCGGTTGTTGCGCACCACCTGGTCGCGCACTTCCATCAGCGCGAGACCGCCGCGGTTGTACCAGGTCTCGTTGTCCTCCCAGACGTTGCGGTAGGAGGTCATGTAGTGCGTGCCGTAGCGGCTGTGATGCAGCTTGTTGCCGCGGAAGAGCGCGTCGTGGGAGACGTCCACGTAGATCGCGTCGCGCACGAAGCTGATGTTGTTGCCGATGATGCGCGCGCGCTGGGTGTTGTAGAGCTGGATGCCGTTGCCGCGCTTGGGCGAGTCGAAGTCGCGCTTGCCGGTGATGAGGTTGTTCTCGATCAGGACGTCGTTGGCCTTCTCGATCCACAGCCCGAACAGGGTGTAGGAGAAGTCGCAATGGCGCACGACCGCCTTGTGCGAGCCGGGGTAGATATAGACGCCGGCGTGCTGGTAGAGGGTGTCGCCGCCCGAGTTGGCGACGATGAGCCCCTCGATGGTGACGCCCTCCGCCTTTATGCTGATGGTGTTTTCCTTCAGCTCGCCGTCGATCGTGGGGCGCTCGATGCCGCGCAGGGTCAGCGGCTTGTCGACCAGCAACTGGCCGGCGTAGCGTCCGCGCTCGATTTCGATCACGTCGCCCGGCGCTGCGCGGTCGATCGCTGCCTGGATGGACTCGCCCGGCGTTACCCGCCACGGCGTGGCTGCAGCCGGCGTGGCCAGTGCGGCGAGCAGGGCTGCGGCAGCCAGGAGGCGAGGAAGACGGTGGAGGGAGCGCATTGCAGGGGGGGCGTTTGACAGTGGGGCAGAGTATGCGACGCAATGTCGCAGCGAGACTTGATCTAGGTGAAGTGCCCGGCGGCGGCGGGCCCGCGGAAAACGGCGCGCCGCCCCGGGGGCGGCGCGCAATGTAACCCGGGCGGGCCCCGGATGTCAGACCTGCACCAGGCCCATGCTCTTCAGCACGATGAACAGGGCGGCGCCGATCAGCAGGTTCTTGAAGCCCACGTAGCAGATCATGTCCATGATGCTGGCGCGGCGGTAGCGGCTGCCCCACCACGGACCGTCCTTCACGTAGGGCTTGGAACCCAGGCGCACCGCCACCTCGAACACGCTCCAGCCGAACCACCAGCCGATGATGGCACCGGGCGTCATGTTGCCCATCGCTGCCAGGATCCAGGCCACGCTCGCGGCCGCGGCGAGCGCCAGGCCGGCGGCCTGGACGACGCGCTGGCGCTGGAAGCCGTTGCGGCTCCACGGCCACAGGTGATCCCAGATCTCGGCAGGCAGGCGGCTGGCGGAGCCGCGGCTGGCATAGGGCGGCTCCACCTGCTCGGTCAGAATGCGCGGATCGACCATGATCGAATCCTCCTCGAATGCAGTGTCTTGATCAGGCCCGCGGCGCTGCGGGCGCCACCGGCTTGATCGGGATGTAGTAACCGTCCTTGCCGATCGGGGTCAGCGGCAGGCCGTCCTTGGTGCGACGCTTGCGTTCCTGTGCCAGCGGCGGGCAGGCGTGGTCGTCGGTGTAGAGGACCATGCAGTCCAGGCAGAGCATGCATTCGCGATGGTCGATGCGACCTTTCTCGTCGATCGCCAGCGAGCCGCAGCCGACCGCGCAGGCCTTGCAGCTGTCGCATTCCTGCTTGCGGCGCAGGCCGAACCAGCGGAAGGTCGAGGGCATGGCCAGCGAGGCGCCGAGCGGGCACAGGTATTTGCAGAACGGCCGCTCCATGAAGATCGACAGGCCGAGCAGGCCGGCGGCGAACAGCGTGTAGGGCCAGCTGCGGTTGAACAGGCCGACCAGGAAGGTGGTCTTGAAGGGTTCGACCTCCGCGAGCTTCTCGGCCAGGCCCATCGAGAACATCGATACCGCGAGCAGGCCGAAGAACACCGCGTACTTCACCCACTTCAGGCGGTTGTGCCACTTCATCGGCAGCGCGAACTGGAAGCGCTTGAGGCCGATCGCGCCACCCACCTTGTACAGCAGTTCCGACAGCGAGCCGAACGGGCACAGCCAGCCGCAGAACAGGCCGCGGCCCCAAACGAACACGGTGACGATGATGAAGATCCAGAACAGGAAGATGAACGGATCGGTGAGGAACAGCTCCCATTCCCACTTGAACAGCAGCGAGTGGAACCAGGTCAGCACCTGCGTGATCGAGGGCTGGGCGAGCAGGCCGAAGCCGACAAAACCGATGCTGATGATCCACGCGCTGTACTTGAAGGCGTTGACTGGCCACTTGTTCTTGCGCGTCGAGCGGCGGGTCAGTTCATCGCGCTTGGCATAGACCACCGCCACGGCGACGAGCAAGGCCGAGAACAGGACGATCTCGAGCGCGCGCGTCTTCCACACGCGGACCCAGGGCGCATCGGGCTTCTTGACCTCGGGCCGGCCACCCTCGATATAGGCGTCGGGCAGCCAGTATTCCCTGTCGAAGTTGATGAAGGTGCGCGCACCGGTCTCGCGGTCGATGCGGTTGCCGAGGAAGATGAACTTCCATGGGAAGGCGCCGGAGAACGAGGATGAGCGCACGATGAAGATCGCCGACTCGGTGAAGGACGGCGCGCCTGGTGCGGAAATCCCATAGAGGTTGTAGTAGTCGAGGTCGCGGAAGGTGAACACGTCCTGCCCCTGGCGAAGCTGGACACGGTCGTAGATGCCCCCGCGCACGAAGCCCGAGCCCTTGAACGACTCCCTGCCTGCGGTGCGGATGACGAAAAGCGCGTGTTCGCCCTCCTTGATGCGTGCCATCAGGTCGCGCCAGCCGGTTTCTCCCATGATCGCGCGGCCGACCTCGGGATGGTTCAGATAGCCGTACCAGAGGTCGATGAACGGGTCCTTGCCACGCTCGAGGCCGACCTGCTCGGGCATCACGGTCAGGCGTTGCACCACGCCTTCCTTGACCAGTGTCGCCCAGTCGAGCTTGCGGCCGCTGTCGACGAACCTGGCCTGAGGGCGGACGGTCTTTTCAAGGATGCCGACCTGGCGCCCGACTGCAGCGCCCGACATCATCATCACCTGGTTCTGCGCGATGACCGTGACGGTGGCGCCGGAGATGGCATCGAGGCCGATGATCTCTTCCTCGGGGCGCGAGCGGCCGATCTCGATGTTGGCGCCAACGAACTTGCCCAGGTATTGGTTGTTGAACTTGACCAGCGCGGATTCGGGGATGCCGAGCAGCAGGATCGGTTCGGAGTGCTTGAGGATCTTGATGCCGGCGAAGTTGCCTTGCGGGGTAAGCCCGATCAGCGTGATCACGGGCTTGCCGGAGTAGGCCGGGGTGTCGGTGACGTCGGTCGATAGCACCACGTAGCCCACCAGCTTGCGTTGGCCGTTTTCCTCGGCGTAGCCCTCGACGTAGGGCGGCTGACCCTTGCGCTCCGAGAAGCTGGTCGCGCCGGGCAGGACCTCCTTGCAGGGCACGTAGTCGCACAGCGCGGGTGAGGTGTTGATCTCGGGAGGCAGGTTCGCCTCATAGGCGCTCTGCGCCGAGACCTGCGCAGGCACGAGGGTTGTGGCAGCGAGCAGGGCCGCCATCGCAATGCCCCGCAGGGCGGAGAGGGGCTTCATGATGCGCTCCATAAGTAAATCACGATGGAGTTTAGGGGGTGGGGTCCGGCATGTATTTGTCCAGCGTCAAATTGCCGGTGGGCACGCCTCGAAACGCGAGCGGACTGCAGAAAACAATCGAGGGGCTTGCGCCCCTCGATCTTCAGACGGCACCGCAGTCAAGCGGCGCGGCGCGCTCCGGGATTACGGACGCACGAGCATGCGCGTACGCATCTCCAGGTGCAGCGCGTGGCAGAAGTGCGTGCAATAGCACCAGAACACGCCCGGCTTGTCGGCCTTGAAGGTGACGGACTTCGTCTCCAGCGGGTTCACCACGAAGTTGATGTCGTACTTCGGAATCGCGAAGCCGTGCGACAGGTCTTCCACCTTGTCGAGGTTGGTGAGGATGAGGGTGACCTCGTCGCCCACCTTGAGTTCGAACTCGCGCAGGCTATAGGCCGGTGCCTGCGAGGCGATCCTCACCGTGACCTTGTTGCCGTCGCGGAACACGCCCGATTCCTTTGCATCCTTGATCGCCAGCGGGTGTGCGTCCAGCACGCCGACCTGACGGGTCTTGATGAGTTCGCGCTTGACGATGATGAAGTCGTGCGGCTCCGGATGCACCGGGTGGTCGGCCAGCAGCACCATCTTCTCGCCACGGATGTCGATCAGCTGCTCGTTTTCCGGGTGCATCGGACCCACCGGCAGGAAGCGGTCCTTGGAGAACTTGCAGCCCACCGCCAGGAACTGGCCGCTGGCTTCCTTGGTTTCGCCCATGTCGGCGCTGATGTGGCCGGGCTGGTAATGCACATCGATACGGTCGACCACGTACTGCGCGGCCTTGTCGCCGTTATGGAACTTGATCGCGGCGTCGATGTTCCACTTGACGATCTGGCTGTCCAGGAAGAGGGTCGTGAAGGCGTTGCCGCGGCCGTCGTAGGTGGTGTGCAGGGGGCCGAGGCCGACTTCGACTTCAGCGACCACCGACTTGCGGATGTCGTCGAGCTTGCCGTCGAGGAAGTCGGCGACCTTGGCGACTTCGATGACCGTGCAGGTGGGCGACAGCTTGCCCGAGCAGATCATGTACTTGCCGTCCGGGCTGGCGTTGACGCCGTGCGGGTTCTTGGGGACCGGTACATAGGCGGTCAGCGCGGTCTTCGGATCGGGGTTGGCGGCCTTGGTGCCGTCGACGACCGGGACCTTGGAGGTGCCGACGGTGAAGGACTTGCCGTCCTTGATCGCCTTTTCGATGCGGGCGACGTCGAAGAACACGCAGGCGTCCATCTCGGCCGACATCATGTCTTCGTAGCGCGCGCCGCCCTCGGTGTTGTACTGGTTGGCGGCGGCGAAGCGGCCGTCATAGGAGGTCGCGACCAGATCCATGTTGCCGTCGACCTTGCACTGCCAGCGCACTTCCATCGTCTCGGCGTCGACGCAGGTGAACAGGCAGAAATACTTGGTCGGATCGTCGAGGTCGCGGCCGTCGTTCGGCTGCGGGATATGGAACTCGTTGCCGCAGAACACGCGGGTGGTGTGGTTGATGGCCTTGTCGACCGGGTCGCGCTTGTCCGAGAAGATGCCGTGGAAGCCCTGGATGTTCGGGATCTCGGTGATCGCGTCGCATTCGAAGACGTCGCCACGGATACGGCCCAGGCGGCCGTGGATCTTGTCGTTGACCCAGAAGTACTTGCCGTCGTAGGTGCCGTCGGTGTAGGAGCCGTGGATGTGGTGGGTGTCGCCGGTCTTGTACTTCAACTGGCCGTCCGCACGCGTGCCGATCACCTTCTTGGACTCGTTGGTGATGCCCCAGCCGCTCATGCAGTCGATGTTGAAGGTCGGCACGCGCTTGATTTCACGCCCCGAAGGCAGGCCGAGGACGCGGCATTCGCCGGAGTGGCCGCCGGACCAGATGCCGTAGTAGGTGTCGAGCTCACCCGGTGCCATGTGCAGCTTGAGGCCGGAGGCAGCATGCGCCGCGGCGGGCGCGGCGGCCGGTGCCGCGGCGGGTGCAGCGGCCGGAGCGGGAGCGGTTTCCTTGTTGCACGCGGACAGGCCCACCGACATGCCGGCACCGGCGAGGCCGGCGAGCGCTGCGGTGTTGAGGAACTTGCGGCGGCTCGGATCGGGCATGGCTTCGACCGGGTTCATCTTTGCGTCGTTCATGGTTCTTTGCTCCCGTAGGCAGGTGTAGTCGATCTCACAGACCCGGCATCGCGACCTTGCGCCCCTTGCGTCGGTTCTTCATGCGTGTCGGGGGCCTGTGACAAATTGTCCTGTGACGTTTTGTCGCACCCCAATTCTATGAAGGTGGAAATCAGTAAACCTTGATATAAGGCAAAGATGAGTCCTTCAGTTCTTGTTTGCGAAGGGAAGAATGCAGCCGATCGAGCAGGAAACCGAGCCCGCCGAGGATCTCGACAACCCCAATCCGGTACTGATGCCTGCGCGGGTGCTCAACGCCGTGCGCACCGATCGCGGGCGCCTGCTGCAGTTGCGCTGGGTTTCCCTGCTCGCGATGGTACTGATGAGCTTGGTCGTCTTCCCCTGGCTCGCGCCCGCGCAGCCGGTCGGGCCGCTCGCCGGGGTCACCTTGTGCCTGCTCGCGGTCAACCTCGCCCTGCTCGGTGGGGCTGCACGTTGGCTGGTGGGGCGCTGGGGCGCCTTCCTGCAACTCGCCGTGGATCTGCTGGCATGGGCGGCATTCCTCTATTTCACCGGTGGCGTGACCAACCCGGCGATCTCGCTGCTGCTGCCGGTGGTGGCGGTGGGCGCTTCGATCCTGCCCGCGGCACAGGCCTGGGCGCTGGCGGCCCTCGCGGTCGCGCTGTATTCCGTGCTGTGGCAGTTTCACCAGCCGGTTCGCCTGGCCGACGCCGATCAGGCGATGTACTGGCACCTGGCCGGCATGTGGATCAGCTTCGCGGTCTCCGCCGCCACCGTGGTCTGGTTCATCGTGCGGCTCAACGTGGAGCTGGCGCGGCGCGACAACGAACTCGCGGCGGTCAACGCGGCGCGTGCGCGCGACACCTACGCGGTCGGACTGGGCAAGCTCGCCGCCGGTGCCGCCCACCGCCTCGGCACACCGCTCGGCACGCTGCGCATTCTCGCCGACGATCTGGCGAGCCGACCCGAGCTCGCCTCCGGGCTGCGTGAAGACGTGCAGCTGATGCGCGAGCAGGTCGACTACTGCCGCGACATTCTCAACGGGCTCACGCGCGAGGCCGGCCAGCAGCGGGCGGAGAGCGGCGGGGCGGTCGAGGTGCGGGCCTGGGTGACGGAGGTGGGCGGGCGCTGGCAGCGTCTGCGCCCCGGGGCAGGCTTGTACATCGATGCGGAGGCGGCGGACGGGCAGGCGGTCATCGTCGCCGACGCATCGCTCGGCGATGCCCTGCACAACCTCATCGACAACGCCGCCAATGCCAACGAGCGCGCGGGAGCGCGCGCTTGCGCGGTGGAGCTCGGGATCCGCCGCGAGGGCGCGCGGGTGGTTGTCGAGGTGCTGGATCGCGGGCCCGGGTTGCCGCCGGAGCGCGTGGAGGCGGCGCGTCTGGCGCGGCTCGGGGAGCGTGCGCAAGGCATGGGCGTCGGCTTGATGCTGGCGCACGCCGCCGTCGAGCATCATGGCGGGCATCTTGAATTCCGTTCCAGACCGGGTGGTGGCACGATTGCGCGCATGCTGATTCCGCGACAGTCCGTACGATGACCCCCGACAACACGCCCTGCCTCCTTGTCGTCGATGACGATCCGGCCTTCAATCGCGTCCTCGTGCGCGCCCTCGGCCCGCGTGGCTTCGATACCTACGGGGCGACCGACAGCGAGGGCGCGCTCGAGCTCGCCCGCGACCACGAGCCCGAGTTCATCGTGCTCGACCTCAACATCGGCGGCGAGTCGGGCCTGAAGCTCATCCGCCCCCTGCTCGAGGCGAGCCCCGGGGCGCGTATCCTCGTGCTCACCGGTTACGCCAGCATCGCCACGGCGGTCGATGCGGTGAAGCTGGGGGCCGTCCAGTACCTGGCCAAGCCGGCCGACATCGACAGCATCATCCGCGCCTTGCGCGCCGAGGGCGTGAGACCCGAGGATCACGCGCCCGGGGCTCCGCTTTCGGTCGACCGCCTCGAGTGGGAACACATCCAGCGCGTGCTCGCGGAGCACCACGGCAACATCTCGGCAACCGCGCGTGCGCTGCAGATGCACCGGCGCACGCTGCAACGCAAGCTCGCGCGCCCGCCGGCGGGGGCCTGACCGGCAGGCGGGTCGCGCCGGTTCCCCTCTGTTCAAGGACGGCCTTCCGCTCTAACCTTCGTTCCCGATCGAACCTCCCCCAGACCCCCACAAGGATCCCATCATGCGCCGCTTGCTCCTGCTGCTGACGCCCGTCCTCGCTGCCACCGCACATGCCAGCCCCGTGCCTGCCGAGGCGCCGATCCGCATGGCCGGTCTGTGGCTGATGAACACGACCCCCGTCGGGGCCGCGGCGCAGACCTCCAGCTTCCACATCTGCATCGGCGCGCCTGCGCGCGACGACGTGCTCGCCCACCCCGGCAGCGCCGTGCAGAACTGCCGCGAAGAGCGCTGGAGCAAGGACGAGCACTACACCTACTATCAGGCGAGCTGCGAGGCCAAGGGCGGCAACGCGGGGGTCGAGGCGAGGTTTGCCGGTGACTTCAAGTACAACTTCCAGGGGGAGGTCACCATGACGATCGCGTCGCAAGCCGGCGCTGCCGAGGTGACCAGGATGGAGATCGATGGGCGGCGGCTGGCGCCTTGTCGCGGTGGGCTGCCGGAAGGCAGGTTCCTGATCAAGGGGCAGGATGGGGTGGGCAACCTGAATCTGGGCGAACCGATTCGCCAGCCGGCGCGCTGAAGCACGAGCCGTTGCCGACCACGGGAGTCGGTCGTCACAGCCACGGTCCGCAGATCACCGAGCGGGCAGCGGACGACCTCGCCGGGTCCTGCACCGCCTCCCCACGGAGCGATCACGACGTGCCTCCGCGACGACAGCATTACCGCGGCCGCAACCCGGCGCGCGCCCACAGCATCGCCGAGCTGCGCGCGATGGCGGCGCGCCGGCTCCCCGACTTCTGCCTCGAATACCTCGATGGCGGCGCCGACGACGAGCTCGCGCTCGCGCGCAACCGGCGCGTGCTCGACGAGATCCTGCTGCTGCCGCGCACCTTGGTCGATGTGTCGCAGCGCGAGCTTGCGGTGCCGCTCTTCGGTACCGAAATCGCGCTGCCGGCGGTGATCGCGCCCACCGGCTTCAACGGCCTGCTCACCCACGCGGGCGACCGCGTGCTCGCCGAGGCGGCGCACGCGGCGGGCATCCCGTTCTGCCAGAGCATGGTGTCGACCGTGGCGCTGGAGGACATCGCCGCCACCGGGGTGCGCCACTGGATGCAGATCTATCCCTTCAAGGACCGCGACAACCTCGCCGCGGTGGTGAAGCGGGCCGAGCATGCCGGCTGCGAGGCGATCGTGCTCACCACCGACGCCTCGGTGTTCGGCAACCGCGAATGGGACCGCCGCAACTACCGCGCGCCGATGAAGCTGGCCTGGCGCAAGCTGCTCGATGTCGGCCTTCATCCGCGCTGGGTCCTCGACGTGCTGGTGCCGCACGGCATGCCGCGCTTCCGCAACCTCGGCGACTTCCTGCCGCCGGGCATGGACAGCGCGAAGAACGCCGCCGCCTTCCTCGCCGCGCAGATGGACACCTCGCTGACCTGGGAGGACCTGCGCCGCCTGCGCGACCTGTGGCCGCGCCGGCTGCTGGTGAAGGGCGTGCTGCTGCCCGAGGATGCGCTGCGTGCGCAGGAGGCGGGTGCCGACGGCGTGGTGGTGAGCAACCACGGCGGGCGTCAGCTCGACTGCGCGCCGGCGCCGATCGAGACCCTGGCCGCGGTGCGCCAGGCGGTGGGGGCGGAGATGACGGTGATCGTGGATAGCGGCTTTCGCCGCGGCAGCGACTTCGTCAAGGCGCGCGCGCTCGGTGCCGATGCGGCGATGTCGGGGCGGGCGACGCTGTACGGCCTTGCCGCCGCGGGTGCCGCGGGCGCGGCGCGCGCGTTGGAGATCCTGCGCGGCGAGATGGAGCGCACGCTCGGGCTGATCGGCTGTGCGCGGATGGACGAGGTGGACGCGCGCTACGTCGGTCGCGGCTGAAGGCCTCGTGGGGAGGCGTGTGCCTCAGACCCCCCAGACCACCGGCGTCTCCTCGCGCAGCGATTCTTCCAGCATGGCCAGCAGCGGCCACGCGCGCTGGGCGAGGCCGACCGGGGCAGCCATGCCGGTGTTCCCGGCTTCCTTCTCTGCCTCCTCGTCGGCGTGGCTGCGCTGGCGTTCGAGCTCGGCCTGGCGGGCGCGCTCCTCCTCGATCGCGGCCTTGAGGCGGGCGATGGCCTCGGGGAGTTGTTGCACGGTGACGATGCCCTTGGCGTCGGCGGGGTCCTTGCCGAGGATGCCGACGAGCTTCTTCGCGGCGTCGCCGAACATGATCACGTCGGCGCTCGCGTGGGACTTGAAGGTGACCAGCATGGGGTGTCGCTCCTTGTCTTACAGGCCCTTGACGGCGTAGATGCCGGGCGCGTTGCGCCAGTAGCCCTTGTAGTCCATGCCGCAGCCGAACAGGAAGCGGTCGGGGATGTCGAGCCCGGTGAAGTCGGCGCGCATGCCGGGCCTCGCCTTGCGCTCGTGCAGCTTGTGCACCAGCACCGCGGACAGCACCTCGGCGGCGCCTTCTTCCTTCAGGTGCGCGATGATGGCCTCGAGCGTGTGGCCTTCGTCGAGGATGTCGTCGAGCACCAGCACCGTGCGTCCGCGCAGGTCCTGGGTCGGACGCACGCGCCAGTCGAGCAGGGTGCCCTGGATGGCATGGCCGTAGCGCGTGGCGTGCAGGTAGGCGACTTCGAGCGGGAAGGGCAGGCGCGGCAGGATGCGGCCGGCGAGGATCAGCCCGCCGTTCATCACCGCATAGACCAGCGGGTTGGCGTCGGCGAGGCGTGCGCTGATCTCGGCCGCCATGCGGTCGAGCGCGGCCTCCACGGTGGCGGCATCGGCGAGGCAGTCGGCCTCTTCGCGGGCGCGCTTGATTTCTTCCAGATTCAGGGACATGTCGATGAACTGCGGGCGCTCGCCCGGTGCGTTTGCGGACGCATCATTCTAGCGCCGATCCCCGCAAGGCGCCGCCTTCGAGGGCGTGCGCGGATGAGCGGCTTGCCGCGATGCCGCGGGCTGTGGTTTGTGCGCTTGTGCGCGGACCAGCGGCGCGGTAAAAGAGGCGGGTCTTCGTCCTGCCGCCCCGGAAACCGCCATGCCCATCCATGAAATCCGCCATCCGCTCGTGCGCCACAAGATCGGCCTGATGCGCGAAGGCGACATCAGCACCAAGAAGTTCCGCGAGCTCACTGCCGAGATCGCCCGCCTGCTTGCTTACGAGGCGTGCCAGGACTTCCCGCTCGAGACGGTCGAGATCCGGGGCTGGGCCGGTCCGGTCGAGATCGAGCAGATCAAGGGCAAGAAGGTCACCGTGGTGCCCATCCTGCGCGCCGGGCTGGGCATGCTCGACGGCGTGCTCGACATGGTGCCGAGCGCCAAGGTCAGCGTGGTCGGCATCGCGCGTGACGAGGAGACCCTGCAGCCGGTGCCCTACTTCGAGAAGTTCGTCGGCCAACTCGACGAGCGCATGGCGTTGATCATCGACCCGATGCTCGCCACCGGCGGCTCCATGGTCGCCACCGTGGACATGCTGAAGCGCAAGGGCTGCACCCACGTGCGCGCGCTGGTGCTGGTGGCGGCGCCCGAGGGCATCGCGCTGATGGACGAGAAGCATCCCGACGTGGACATCTACACCGCGAGCATCGACAGCCACCTCAACGAGCACGGCTACATCATCCCCGGGCTGGGAGATGCCGGCGACAAGATCTTCGGCACCCGGCACAACTGAGTCCGCGGTGACGGCGTGCGATCGTCCGCTGCGGTCGCCGCGTCATCACGGCTTCATCGATAACGACAACCATGCCGGCTGCGCGCCACGCCGACCGCGTGCGCCCGGCGGAGAACCCTCATGCGTGAAATTCCCATCCAGTCTGCCGAGCCGCTATGGCGGCAGGCGATCTCCGGCGCCCAGATCCTCTTCGTCGCCTTCGGCGCGCTGGTGCTGGTGCCGCTGCTCACCGGACTGAACCCTTCCCTGGCGCTGCTCGGCGCCGGCGTCGGCACCCTGCTGTTCCAGCTCCTCACCGGGCGCCAGGTGCCGATCTTCCTCGGCTCGAGCTTCGCCTTCATCGCGCCGATCATCTTCAGCATCCAGACCTGGGGCATCCCGGCCACCATGGGCGCGCTCGCCTGCGTGTCGCTGATGTACTTCGTCTTCGCCGGGCTGGTGTGGAAGCACGGCGCCGAGATCGTGCACCGCTACATGCCGCCGGTGGTGGTGGGGCCGATCATCATGATCATCGGCCTGTCGCTTGCCGCGGTGGGCGTCAACATGGCGATGGGGCGCAGCGGCGACGGCAAGCTCGAGCTCGTGCCCTACGCCACCGCGCTCATGGTGGCGGGGATCTCGTTCGGCACCACCGTGCTGGTGGCCGTGTTCGCGCGCGGCTTCCTCAAGCTGGTGCCCATCCTGTGCGGCGTGGCGGCGGGCTACGTCGCGGCGATCCTGTTCGGCCTGGTGGATTTCGCCGCGGTGGGTGCGGCGCCCTGGTTCGTGCTGCCGCAGTTCGTCACGCCGAGCTTCGAGCTCGCGGCCATCCTGTTCATGTTGCCGGTGGCCCTGGCGCCGGCGATCGAGCACGTCGGCGACGTGCTCGCGATCGGTGGGGTGACCGGCAAGGACTATACCGAGAAGCCCGGCCTGCACCGCACCCTGGCCGGCGACGGCGCCGGCGTGCTGTTCGCCGGCCTGGTCGGCGGCCCCCCGATCACCACCTATTCCGAGGTCACCGGCGCGCTGACCCTGACCAAGAACTACAACCCGGCGATCATGACCTGGGCCGCGGTGTTCGCGGTGATCCTCGCCTTCTTCGGCAAGTTCAACGCGCTGCTGGCGTCGATCCCGGTGCCGGTGATGGGCGGCATCATGATGCTGATGTTCGGCTCGGTGGCGGCCGTCGGGCTGAACACCCTGATCAAGGCGCGTGTCGACCTGGAGGAGCCGCGCAACCTGGTGATCGTGTCTTCGGTGCTGGTGATGGGCATCGGCGGTCTGGCGCTGAACTTCGACGGCCTGACCCTGCAGGGCGTCAGCTTGTGCGCCGTCGTCGCGGTGGTGCTGAACCTGATCCTGCCGAACGCTCGAGCCGGCGCCTGAGCAGCGCGAGCAGGCCGCGCAGGAGCGGGACGGCGGTGGGCAGCAGCGCCGAGAGCCGCCCGCCGCGCGCCTGGCGAAGCAGCAGCCAGCCGACCCAGGCGCGCTTGGCGAGCCGCAGCGTGAGTCGCGGCCTTGCAGCGAGCACGACGAGCAGTGCGACCGACAGCACGGGGACCTTGTCCTTCGCCCACGCGAGGTGATCGCGCAGCGCATCGACGCGGTCGAGCGCGCCGTCGATGCCGGCGAGGCGCTGCGTGATGTCGGCGCGCTGGGCCTCGGCGCGCAGCTGCAGCTTCTGCTTGCGCAGCGCGAGTTCGACCTGGCGGGGATCCATGCGCGGCACGCCTTCAGTCGGGTTTCTTCAAGGCCGCGCGGTCGCGGGCGAGCTCGGCCAGGCTGGCCGAGAACAGCTTCGTGCCGCTACAAAAAGCGCGCGCCGCGTTACTCGCCGCGAGCAGCCCGCCGCCGAGGCAGATCGCAGTGGAGATGCCGAGCGCGAGCAGGCGATGTTCGTCCCAGAACAGCACGGTCAGGAACACCATCAGAAACACCAGCCCGAAGCCGAGCAGCAACCCCGCCAGCACCGTGTTGAGCGCAAGCCCGGTGAGGCGGAGCTTTTCTTCCTGAAGCTCGACCGCAAGCAGTTCCAGCCGCGTCTGCGCCGTCTGCAGCCCGGCATCGACGATGCCGTGCAGGCTTTCGGCGAGACGCGGTCTGGGCGGCCTGGGCTCGGTGCTCATCGAATCAGCGACGGCTGACCAGCAGGCCGAGCAGGAAGGCGACGCCGGCGGCGACGCCGACCGACTGCCAGGGGTTTTCGTGCACGTAGTCGTCGGTTGCGCGCACGGCCTTCTTGCCGGAGTCGACGATCGCGGCCTCGGCATCGGCCAGGCGGTCCTTGGCGACCGCGACGCGACCGTTGATGCGCGCGCGCAGATCATCGAGCTTGCCGCCCTGCTGGTCGGCGGTGAGCTTGAGGAGTTCCTCCGCGTCCGAAATCAGGGACTTGAGGTCGTCGACGATCTTGTCCTTGGAGGGCTGAAGGGTCGTTGCCATGGTGGTTCTCCTGTGAGTGGTCCGGGAAAAGTGGCCTGAAGCGCTTCGTGCCATGCCTGAAGCAAGCCTACCCCGCGGGGCGTCCGGCCGCAATGAACGATGCGTAAGCGAGTGCTGAAGCCGCTGCAGGGGTATGCCGAATCGAAGCGCGATGTCCGGTTGCAGCGTGTTTTCGGCGGTGCGCCGGGTGCCGTTGCTTGGCAAAATCGGGGCATCTTTCGCGAACGTGCCTGGCGCCGACCGGAACGGCTGCGGATGAAGACGCTCCAAGGACAAGCTTCTCACCGACAAGGTTGCACCATGATCCGTAAATTCGCCCCGATCCTTTGCCTCGGCCTTTTGGCGACGACCGTCCACGCTGCCGAAGACATCGACACCGCGGCCTTGTTCTCGGCCTCGCTGACCGGGCTCGACGCTCAGCCGGTGGCCATGGAGCGCTTCCGCGGGCGGCCGCTCATCGTCAATTTCTGGGCGCGCTGGTGCGCGCCCTGTCGCGAAGAGATCCCCGAGCTCATCCGCCTGCGCGATGCGCAGGGCGCGGACGGGATCGAGGTGATCGGGGTTGCGCTCGAGAGCCAGGTCGAGGGCGTGCGCGTGTTCGCCACCGCCAACGACATGCGCTATCCGGTGGTGCTGGCGGCGAAGCAGGGCATCCCGCTGATGAAGGCGCTCGGCAACGCGGCGGGCGGCGTGCCCTACACGGTCTATATCGGCCGCGACGGCAAGGCGGTGGGCAGCAAGCTGGGGATCGTGCGCGCGGACGATCTCGCCGCGGCGACGAAGGTGCTGCTGAAGTGAGCGCGTGCGGGTGAATGCCCGCACTGCCGCGGCCAGGTTGCCGCAGCTTTCAGACACGGGCGGCGCCGGGCGCCATCGGCGCCCGGGCCGTGGGCTACTCGAAGCGCCCGGCGTCGAGCATCGACGGAAGGCCCGCGCCGACCTCGTCGAAACGCAGGACGCGCGCGCCCTTGTGCTCCTTCAGAAAGTCGGCCGCGTCCTCTCGACTGGCCAGGGGCACGAACTCGTGCCCCATCGGCCCCAGTACGTCCGAGCCCACGACGTACCACGCATTCCTCGCGTCGATGGCGGTCAGCCCGTAGTACTCGGTCACCGAAATGCGCTCGATCTGGTCGCGGCTGTGGCCGGCAGCGTACTTCGCCGGGTCGTGCCAGAACTTGAACAGGTCCTTGGCGCCGTCGAAGAAGTGGGCGTGACCGTCCTTGTAGACGATGGTCGCCACCCAGTTCGGATACTTCGACACCAGCATGCCGCACACCGGGCACAGATCCTTCGTGCCCGGCTTCGGCAGCTCGGCGGCCGGCGCCTGCGCGAGCGCGAACCCCGTCCAGGCTGCGAAAACGAAAGCGAGCAGGGTCTTCATCCTTTGTTGCGCTGCTCCATCATCTTTTGTCGACGCTCGGCGCGGTTCTTGCGGATGCGGGTGACGTCGGCCGACATGTCGGTGTAGGCGGCCAGCAGCGCGCCGTCGAAGTCGGTGAGCTCGCCGCCGTTCGCCGCCTGCGAGACCTTGGCGGCCTCGGCGCTGCCGTAGGCGACCTTGCTGCGCGCGGTCATCACGCCGGCCAACTTGCTGCCGACCAGGAAGCTGGCCTTCTCGACTTCGACCAGCGGCCTGGTATCGCCTTCGGCTGCGTTGTCGCCCACCCACAGCGCCTTGGGGTCGCGATCGATGTTCAGCGCCAGGCTGATCGCCGCGCAATGCAGCGAACAGGTGCCGTCAGCGAGGTCGTCGGCGTAGTGCACGACCATGCGCGAGTGGTGGAACTGTTTGCGATCCATGCCGCAATACGGGCATTTGGGATGCTTGGCGAGGTCATCGACCTGCGGCTGCGGATCGGCTGCGGTCTTGGGGATGAACTGCGCCGGGGTGCCGTCGCCGGTGCAGCCGGACTGCGCGGCGGCCTTGCCGGCGGTGGCCATTCCGATGCTGGCGAGGACGGACATCTTGAGGGCTTCTCTGCGATCCATGGTCTGCTCCTTCGGGGTGGTGCCGGCGCGTGCCGGCAGGGTTCGATTCGAATCGGGCTGCGCCTGCGGCAGGCGCTGCGGCCCGGGGCCGGGTCATCGCGTCTCCGGCAGGATGCGATCGAGCTGGATGGCCAGCAGCCTGTCGTCGAGTTCGCCGATGACCTTGCCGCTGATCAGCCCGTTGCGATCGACGAAGATGGTCATCGGCAGGCCTTTCACGCCGTAATCGCGGGTGATGCGCGCGCCGGGGTCGAGCACGGCCGAGTAACCGACGCCGAGGCGCTCGATGAAGGCGGCGGCGGTGGCGCGGTCCTGGGCGACGTTGACCGCCAGCACGCTCAGTCCGCTCGCCGCGTGTTCGCGCCAGGCACGGTCGATCCGCGTCATGCTGTTGGCGCAGTAGCGGCACCAGTCGGCCCAGAAATCGATGATCACCGGCTTGTCGGCAAAGTCTTCCGGGAACCGGCGTACGCCGCCGTCCAGGCCCATTGCCTCGAAGGCGGGGGCAGCGATGCCGCGCGCCGGGCCGGCGTCGGATCCGCCCCGGCCGCAGGCGGCGAGCAGGGTGCAGGCAAGGACGAGCAGCAGGTTCTTCATCGGCAGTGGCCTCAGTCGAGCAGGATCAGGTTGGAGCGCAGCACCATCACGCTCGCCACCAGCATGAAGAGCACAAAGCCCGCCGCGGCGATGCCGGCCAGGCGTGCGCTGGCCTGCGGGGCGAGGGTGGCGAGGCTGGGGCGGCCGCCGAACATCCTCAGCACCCCGGCCGCCAGCCCGGCCGCGGCGGCGGCGAACAGCGGGATGTAGAGCAGGTAGCCCTGGTAGCCGTATTCGGGTTTCAGGATGCAGAACGGGCAGTGGTGATGGGGATGCTCGTAGATGTACAGCGACACGAAGGCGACCACCCCGGCGAGCGCGGCGAAGAAGGCGGCGACCGAGGCCGTGCCGACCGCGAGCCCGCTCCACAGCCTGTGCCCGCCGCTCTTCCAGTGCCAGGCAGCGAGCAGGATCGCGCCGCCCAGCGTGGCGTAGAAGACGCTCATCGCCCGTGCCGGCGCCAGCGCGCTGACCTCGCTCGCGACCGTGTCGGCCTCTTCCGAGAACAGGCTGCCGCAGCACGAGGTGATGACGTCCGCCTCGAGGCGGATGAAGTAGTTGAACTGCAGGTACAGCACCGCCGCGGCGAGCGGCGCGTAGGCGAGCAGCAGGCGGTACTTGATGCGGGTGAGCGGATAGTCGCGCGCCTGGTTGTCGAGGCGGTTGATCGCCAGCCACGTCGCCGCGAAGAAGAACGCCACGAGCTGTGCGTATAGCGCCGGAAAGCCGTACGCGTTGGCGTTGAGCGTGCCGACGGCGCACATCGCGCCGACGAACATCACCGACATCCTGTCGGCGTTGAACACGAACAGCAGCGTCGACAGCACCTGCAGCCCGCACACCAGCGCCACCATCATCGAGAACAGGTAGGTCAGGCGCTCGAGCCGCAACTGGCGCTCGCTGCCGCTGCCGAGGTCCCAGTGGCGGATGAGCTGCAGCGCGAACGGCGACGCCACCGCCAGCATGGCCACGCTCAGGCCGGCGGCGAGCAGCAGGGCGATGATGGCGGGCTGGAAGATCATGGCCAGGCCTTGCGCGTGTCGACGACCTCGATGAGCCGGCCGTCGCGCAGCGAATACACCCGGTCGACGACCTCGGACTCGACCACCAGCGGGTCGTGGCTGGTGAGGATCACCGTGCGCCCGGCCTCGGCGAGGCGGCGCAGGATGGCGAGGAATTCGGCCGAGAGCGTGCTGTCGAGGTTGGCGGTGGGTTCGTCGGCGACGAGGATCTCGGGGTCGTTGATGAGCGCACGGCAGATCGCCACGCGCTGCTGCTCGCCCCCGGAGAGCCACTCCACCTTGGCGTCGCGGCGGTGCGCGAGCTGCAGGTCGGCGAGCAGGGCCTCGGCGCGCGCCAGCAACTGCGCGCGCGGCGTGCCGCCGGGGTAGCCGGGCAGGATGATGTTCTCGACCGCCGACAGGCCGCGGATCAGGTTGAACTGCTGGAAGATGAAGCCGAAGGTGCGGCGGCGGATCTCGGTCAGGAAGCGCTCGGGCAGGCCGGAGATGTCCTCGCCGTTCAGGCGCACGCGGCCCTCGGTGGGGCGGGCGAGGCAGCCGAGGATGGTCAGCAGCGTGGTCTTGCCCGAGCCCGAGGGGCCCTTGAGCACGCTCACCCGCGCCGGCGGGATCTCCAGGTCGATGCCCTTGAGCGCCCAGTATTCGTTGTGCTGGCCCTGGTTGAACACCTTGCGGATGTTGGCGAGTTCGAGCATCGCGTCAGCTCCGCATCACGGTGTCGGGGTCGGTGGTCGCCGCGCGCCAGATCGGCACCAGGGTGGCCGCGGTGTAGGGCAGCACGGTGAACACGAACAGCGTGGCCACCTGCAGGCCGTCGATCTGCGGCGTGAGCGCGAAGCTCGGGTACAGCACCGCCCAGCCTTTGAGCACCGGTGCGAACAGGGTGAACTCGAAGTGGAACACATGCACGTAGGCGGCGACGTAGCCGACCAGGAAGGCGAACAGCGAGACCAGGAAGCCTTCCCAGAACTTCATCGCGATCACGTCGCCGGTCTCCCAGCCGATCGCCTTGAGGATGCCGATCTCGCGTTTTTCTTCCGCCGACAGGCCGGCAGCCTTCTCCCAGGCGAAGATGCCGAAGGCGAGGATGGCGGCCGACAGCAGCGCCAGCATCATGCCCTCGCGCCAGTCGAAGATCGACGCATAGGTGCGCAGCACCTCCTCGCGCAGGATCGGGCGCGAGTCGGGCAGGGTGCCGAGCAGCTTGACACCGACGTTGCGCACCTCGAGCGGGTTGGCCACCCACAGCGCGATGTCGGTGTAGTGGCCGTCCGGATAGGCGAAGAAGCGGCGGAAGTCGGCCTCGTTCATCAGCACCAGGTCGGCGCTGACCAGTTCGGACTCGTGCGCCAGCACTGCGGCGACGATGAAGGTGTGCAACTCGCCGGAATATGCGCGGAAGGAGATGCCGTTGCCCGCCGACAGCCCGCGCGTGCGCTCCAGCGCCGGGCCGACGACGATCTCGCCCGGGACGATCTCGCGATCGGCCGGAACCATGAAGGTGTAGTTGGCCTTCAGCACGCTGTCGTAGTAGTAGCCCCACAGCCGGCCCTCGATCTTCTGCACGCCGCGGATGCGGCCGATCCGCTCGATGTAGCCCGGCGGCACCAGGTCGTGGCGGCCGGCGATGAGGCGCTGCAGCACGATCTCCGGCGCGCCGGCCAGCACCCGCGTGGCCTCGTTGCGCAGCGCGTGGGTGTACAGCGCCACCGAGGCGAGCACGAACACGAGCAGCGTATAGACGAACAGCAGCCCGAGGCTCTTGCCCTTGCGCCGCGCGAGCGACTGCGCGGTGAAGTCAATCAGGTGACGCTGCCTTTCGATCCAGGGTTTCATGGTGGTCCAGCAGCAGGCGTGGTGGCGGCAGCAGCGAGCCCGAGGGGAAGTGCTCCAGCGCCATCGGGTGGTCCTGGAAGGCGGAGTGCAGGTCGGCCTGGCTCAGGTGGCGGGTGTAGCGTGCCTCGGTGAACAGCACCACGTCGGACAGGCGCAAGCCGGTGACGAGTTCCGTTGTGCGCTGCAGTGCCGCCTCGCGTGCGCTGCGCTGCCTGGCGGCGTCGGCGAAGGTTGCCGCAAACAGCACGCCGGCGAGCAGCGTGGCGGCGAGGACGCGGTCGGAGGGGCGCTCCAAGGGCATGCCAAGGTCCCCGCTACTTGCCGCGCGCCAGGGTCTTCCGGCGCATTTCCTCGTAGCTCAGGCTGTGCGCATCGGCTGCGGGCGCTGCGCTGGCAGCGAGGTCGTAGCGCATCGGCGAGCGCTTGACGATGTAGCGGGCCTGGCGCGGATCCAGCCAGGTGACCGCCTTGACGCTCGGACTCTCCCAGGCCGCCACCCACATCCGGGTGGACACGTCGTCCATCCACGGAAAGCGCGTGCGCTGCTCTTCGAGCCAGAAGACCAGGCAGCCGACATCGTCGAACGTGAAGGTATTGTCCCTCGGCCCCCCGCGCAGTTGCGCGGCGAAGCGGTGGTCGGCGATGCGCATGTTGCAGCGCACGCAGGCATCGCGATCCCAGGCGATGGGCTTCATGCCCTCGGGCCACACCTCTCCCGAGCAGGCCGCCAGCGGCGTCAGCAGCAGGCCGCCGGTGCCGAGGCGGGCGATGAAGCGACGTCTGTCAGGGTTGTACATGGGGCTCATCTCCGACCGCTCGAGGATCTCCCTTGGAGGCGGACGCCGGGTTCGAATGCCCGGATGATAGCGCCGGCGCGTGGCCCCCGGGCCGCATGGCCCCGGAGGAGGGCAGGGGTGCGACCGCGTGTCGCACCCCACGGGGCTACAGCGTCCAGTCGTAATCCACCGTCAGCGGCGCGTGGTCCGAGAAGCGCTGCGCCTTGTAGACCTCCGCCGCCTGGGCGCTCGCAGCCAGTCCCGGGGTGGCGACCTGGTAGTCCAGCCGCCATCCCACGTTCTTCGCCCACGCTTGGCCGCGGTTCGACCACCACGTGTAGCAGGCCTCGGTGGCCTCGGGGTGCAGGCGGCGATAGACGTCGATCCAGCCCTGTTCGTCGAACAAACGCCCGAGCCACGCGCGCTCCTCGGGCAGGAAGCCGGAGTTCTTCTGGTTCGACTTCCAGTTCTTCAGATCGGCTTCGCGGTGGGCGATGTTCCAGTCGCCGCACACCACGACCTCCTGTCCGCTCTGGAAGAGCTGGTCCATGTGCGGCAGGAAGCGGTCCATGAAATCGAACTTGACCTGCTGGCGCTCCGCCGAGCTCGAGCCCGAGGGCAGATAGAGCGAAACCACCGAGAGCTTGCCGAAGTCGAGCTGCAGGAAGCGGCCCTCGGCGTCGATCGCGGGGATGCCGAGGCCCTCGACGACGCGGTCCGGCGCGTGCCGGCTGTAGATGCCGACGCCGCTGTAGCCCTTCTTCTCGGCGGCGTGGAACCAGCCCTGCATGCCCGCGGGCGCGCGCATCTC
This sequence comes from Thauera aminoaromatica, assembly GCF_000021765.1. Lineage (NCBI taxonomy): Bacteria > Pseudomonadati > Pseudomonadota > Betaproteobacteria > Rhodocyclales > Zoogloeaceae > Thauera > Thauera aminoaromatica. Next base: position 767,357 of record NC_011662.2, read on the forward strand.
GGGGCGCAGGTCGGCGTCCTGCGCCTTGAGTTCCTGCACGCACAGGAAGTCGGCCTGCTGCGCGGGCAGCCAGTCGAGCAGGCCCTTGGTGCAGGCCGAGCGGATGCCGTTGAGGTTCAGGGTGATGATGCGTAACATCGGCGGTTTCCAGTTTCGCTGCCAGGCAGCCAAAGAGCCGTGGATTTTAGCCGGGATTTCATTGCCCTCGCGTGCCGCAAGGGCGTGCTGCGCTTCGGCGCATTCGTCACCAAGGCGGGACGCAACTCGCCGTATTTCTTCAATGCCGGTCTGTTCGACGACGGCGCCTCGTTCCGCGAGCTGTGCGGCTACTACGCGCGCACCATCCGCGCCGCGGGTATCGCCTGCGACATGCTGTTCGGGCCGGCCTACAAGGGCATCCCGCTCGTCGCCGGCACCGCGATCCGGCTCGCCGAGGACGGCGTGGACCTGCCCTTCGCGTTCAACCGCAAGGAGGCCAAGGACCACGGCGAGGGCGGCACGCTGATCGGCGCGCCGCTGCGCGGCAAGGTGCTGATCCTCGACGACGTGATCTCGGCCGGCACCTCGGTGCGCGAGTCGGTCGAGCTGATCCGCGCCGCGGGCGCCGAGCCCGCCGGTGTGGTGATCGCGCTCGATCGCATGGAACGCGGTAAAAGTGCCTTGTCCGCGGTCGAGGAGGTCAAGGAGAATTTCGGTATTCCGGTCGTCGCGGTGGCCACGCTCGAAGACCTCGTCGCCTACCTGGCGGACAGTCCCGAGCTTGCGGCCAACCTCGACGCAGTCCAGGCATATCGGGAACAGTATGGGATTTCCTCGCGCTGAACGCGTCCTCGCCGGCTTCGCCTGCACCGTCGCGCTGGTGGCCTCGTCCGGCACGCTGGCGGCGCAGCAGTCTGGCGGCGCATCGATCTACTGCTGCGATGTCGGCGGTCAGCCGGTGTGCGGCGACATCCTGCCCGCCGCCTGCTACGGCCGCGCCTACCGCGAGATGAGCCCCTCGGGCACCGTGCGCCGCACGGTCGCGGCGCCGCTCACGCCCGACGAGATCGCCCAGCGCGCGGCCGCCGAGCACAAGCGTCGCGCCGAGGAGGCAGAGCGCATGCGCCAGCTGCGCCTCGACCAGGCGCTGCTCGAGACCTATCGCAGCGTCCAGGACCTCGACAGCCGGCGCGATCGCGAGCTGCGCGAGCTCGACCGCAGCATCCGCGAGCTGCGCGCACGCGAGTCGGAGTTGATCGAGCGCCAGCGCGTCATGATCGACGAGGCCACGCATACGGACAAGAGCGACGTCGCCGCCAGCCTCGAGGCCGACATCCGCCTGCTCGACAGTGAGATCGCCGCCCAGTCCTCGGTGGTCGCGGCCAAGCTGCGCGAGCGCAATGCGGTGGTCGAGCGCTTCGAGGAACACCGTCGCCGATACGTCGAGCTCACCTCGGCGCCCGAGTCCGCGCGCATCCCGCCGATGCCGCGTCGTTGAGTCTTCTGCCGTGCCGCCCGGCCGGGCGGCCGCAACGCGAGGCAGCGATGCCCCCCTCGACCCCCTCAGAAGTCCGCGTGCGCGCGGCCTGCCCGCACGACTGCCCCGACACCTGCGCGATGGAGGTCACGGTTGCCGATGGCCGCGCGGTGAGGATCCGCGGCGCCGCCGACATGCCCTTCACCAACGGCACGCTGTGCACCAAGGTGGCGCACTACCTCGAGCGGGTGTATTCCGAGCGCCGCCTGCTGCATCCGATGAAGCGGGTGGGGCGCAAGGGCGAGGGGCGCTTCGAGCGCATCTCCTGGGACGAAGCCCTCGACACCATCGCGGCGAAATACCGCGAGATCGCCGCCGAGGACCCGCGCGCGATCCTGCCCTACAGCTACTGCGGCACCATGGGCCTGGTGCAGGGCGAGAGCCTGGACCGGCGCTTCTTCCATCGCCTGGGCGCCTCCCTGCTCGAGCGCACGATCTGCGCCACCGCGGGCGCGCACGGCTGGAAGGCGACCGTGGGCGCGATGCTCGGCGCCGATCCCGAAGCCGCCAGCGAGGCCGGCCTGATCCTGATCTGGGGCGCCAACCCGGTGGTGTCCAACCTGCACGGCTGGCGCCACCTGCAGGAGGCGAAGCGGCGCGGCGCCCGCCTGGTGTGCATCGATCCGCGGCGCACCGATACCGCGAAGAAGTGCGACCTGCACCTCGCCCCGCTGCCCGGCACCGACGGCGCGCTCGCGCTCGCGATGATGCAGGTGCTGATCGCCGAGGGCCTGCTCGACCGCGAGTACATCGCCCGCCACACCCTGGGCTTCGACGCGCTCGCCGTACGCGTGCGCGCCTGCACGCCGGAGTGGGCGGCGCCGCTCACCGGCCTCGCGGCCGAGGCCATCCGCAGCCTGGCGATCGAGTACGGGCGCAGCGCGCGCAGCCTGATCCGGCTCAACTACGGCCTCAACCGCTGCGCCGGTGGCGGCATGGCGGTGCGCAACGTGGCCTGCCTGCCCGCGCTCACCGGCGCGTGGCGCCACCCCGGCTGCGGCGCGCTGCTGTCGACCTCGGGCAACTTCCCGGTGGATGTGCAGGCGCTCGCCCGCCCCGACCTCTATCCCGACGCGAGGCGCTTCCCGCCGCGGGCGCTCAACATGTCCTTCATCGGCGACGTGCTGCTCGACAGCCGCGACCCGCCGGTGCGCGCGATCCACGTCTATAACGCCAACCCGGTCGCAGTCGCGCCCGACAGCCGTCGGGTGCGCGCCGGCTTTGCGCGCGAGGACCTCTTCTGTGTGGTGCACGAGCAGTTTCAGACCGACACCGCCGACTACGCCGACATCCTGCTGCCCGCCACCAGCCAGCTCGAGCACCGTGACCTGCACAAGGCCTACGGCCATCCCTACGTTGTGGACAACCGGCCGGCGATCGCGCCGCTCGGCGAGGCGCGCTCCAACACCGCGGTCTTCCGTGCGCTCGCCCGCCGCCTCGGCTTTGCGGCTGCCGCGCTCTACGAAAGCGACGACGCCATCGCGGCGGCGGCCTTCCGCGCCGACGACCCGCGGGTGGCGGGCCTCGCCGAGGGCCTGCAGGCGCGGGGCTGGGCGCGGCTCGCGCTGCCCGCGGGCCACGCGCCCTTCGCCGACGGTGGCTTCCGCACGCCTTCGGGCAAGTGCGAGTTCTTCTCCGCCGCGCTCGCGCACGAGGGCCTCGACCCTTTGCCGGCCTGGCATCCGCCCGCCGAGTCGGTGCCCAGCAACCCGGCGCTGGGTGCGCGCTATCCGCTCGCGCTGATCACCCCGCCGGCGCGCAACTTCCTCAATTCCACCTTCGCCAACCAGGCGCGCTTTCTCGCCGACGAGGGCGGGCCGAAGCTCGAGATCCACCCCGAGGACGCCGTCGCGCGCGGCGTCGTGGAGGGCATGCGCCTGCGCATCCACAACGACCGCGGTGACTTCATCGCGCGTGCGGTGGTCACCACCGACGTGCGCCCCGGCGTGGTGTGCAGCCCCTCGGTGTGGTGGCCCAAACTGTGCGAAGGCGGCCACAACGCCAACGCGGTCATCGCCGCGCGCCCCACCGACATGGGCGGCGGGCCGACCTTCTACGACTGCCTGGTGGAGGTGGAGCCCGCATGAGCCCGAGTACGACCCTCGACGCGGTGGCGGACATCCTCGCGCGCGCGCAGCGCATCCTCTTCGTCACCGGTGCCGGCATCTCGGTCGATTCGGGCCTTCCCACCTACCGCGGCATCGGCGGCCTCTACCACGACCGCCTCACCGAGGAGGGCCTCACCATCGAGGAGGCCTTGTCGGGCGAGATGATGGCGACCCGGCCCGAGATCGCCTGGCGCTACATCGCCCAGATCGAGGCCAGCTGCCGCGGTGCGAAGCCCAACGCCGCCCACCGCCTGATCGCCGCACTCGAGCAGGAGAAGGCGCTGGTGTGCGTGCTCACCCAGAACGTCGACGGCCTGCACCGCGCCGCCGGTTCGCGCAACGTCATCGAGATCCACGGCACCGTGCATCGGCTGCACTGCATGTCCTGCGGGCAGGGGCGCCGGGTGGAGGACTACGCCGGCCTCTCCATCCCGCCCGAATGCCCGCGTTGCGGCGGCATCCTGCGCCCGGACGTGGTGCTGTTCGGCGAGGCGCTGCCCGAGCTCGCGATCGAGCGCCTGGAGAGCGTGCTGTCGCAGGGCATGGACGCGGTGGTGTCGATCGGCACCACCAGCGTCTTCCCCTACATCGCCGGCCCGGTGCTGTGGGCGGCGCGCGAGGGCATACCCACGGTGGAGATCAACCCCGGCGACACCCAGGTCAGCCAGTTCGTCGACCACCGCCTGCGCATGTGCGCCGCCGAGGCCCTGCCCGAGCTGTGGTGGCGGATGCATCCGGCGGATCCGGCGGAAGACAGGGGTTGGTGAAGGAAACGGGGCCGTTTCCGCCAGGGGCAGGCCCGACCGAGGGTGGAGCGGGCCTCGGAAAGGATCGCGACTTGCGTCGCTCCTACAAGAATCGCGGCGCCCGGGGTGGGGCGTAGGCGCGGCGCAAGCCGAGACCTGACGCTCCTCCAACGCCGCGCTTCCGTTCGGGGCGCCGCGTGGAGGATCTCCCCGCTTACAGCAACACCCGCTCGATCCCTCCGCTGTTCGCCTTCGCCACGTAGTCCGGCAGCCAGTTCTCGCCGAGCAGGTGCCTGGCCAGCTCGACCACGATGTAGTCGGGCTCGATGCCGCCGGCGTCGTCGGCGTAGCGGTGCATGCCCTGCAGGCAGCTCGGACACGAGGTCAGCATCTTGATCTTCGCGTTCGGGTCGCCCTCGCGCAGCTTGGCCGCGCCCTTCTCGATCTCCTCCTGCTTGCGGAAGCGCACCTGGGTGGAGATGTCGGGGCGGGCCACCGCGAGCGTGCCGGATTCGCCGCAGCAGCGGTCGGACAGGTCGACGCGCGTGCCCATCAGCTCGTTGGCCACCTTGATGCCCTGGTACTGCTTCATCGGCGTGTGGCAGGGCTCGTGGTACATGTACTTCACGCCGCCCACGCCCTCGAGTTTCACGCCCTTCTCCATCAGATACTCGTGGATGTCGAGCAGGCGGCAGCCGGGGAAGATCTTCTCGAATTCGTACTTCTGCAGCTGGTCCATGCAGGTGCCGCAGGACACGATGACGGTCTTGATGTCGAGGTAGTTGAGCGTGTTGGCCACGCGGTGGAAGAGCACGCGGTTGTCGGTGGTGATCTTCTGGCCCTTCTCCTCCTCGCCGGCGGCGGTCTGCGGGTAGCCGCAGCACAGGTAGCCCGGCGGCAGCACGGTGTGCGCGCCGACGTGGTAGAGCATGGCCTGGGTGGCCAGCCCGACCTGGCTGAACAGGCGCTCGGAGCCGCAGCCCGGGAAGTAGAACACCGCCTCGGACTCGCCGTTGGCCTTGTGCGGGTCGCGGATCACCGGGATGACCTTGTCGTCCTCGATGTCGAGCAGCGCGCGGCTGGTGCGCTTGGGCAGGTTGCCGGGCATCGGCTTGTTGATGAAGTGGATCACCTGGGCCTTGATCGGGGCCTTGCCGAGCGTGGCCGGGGGCGCCTTCACCTGCGGCTGGACGAGGCCGAACTTCTTGCCCAGCTCGTGGGCGAAGCGCTGCGCCTTGTAGCCCCAGTCGATCATGCCGGTGCGGAAGGCCTTGATCGTGGTCGGGTCCTTGATGGTCAGGAAGGCCATCGCCGCCGCCTTGCCCGGATTGAACGACTTCTTGCCCTGCTTGCGCAGCAGGTTGCGCATCTTGATCGACACGTCGCCGAAGTCGATGTCCACCGGACAGGGCTTCTCGCACTTGTGGCAGATCGTGCAGTGGTCGGCCACGTCCTCGAACTCGGCCCAGTGCGCCAGCGACACGCCGCGCCGGGTCTGTTCCTCGTACAGGAAGGCCTCGATCAACAGCGAGGTGGAGAGGATCTTGTTGCGCGGGGAATACAGCAGGTTGGCGCGCGGCACGTGCGTGGAGCACACCGGCTTGCACTTGCCGCAGCGCAGGCAGTCCTTGATGTCGTGGGCGATCTCGCCGACATCGGTCTGCTCCATGATCAGCGACTCGTGGCCCATCAGGTTGAAGCTGGGGGTGTAGGCGTTGTCGAGGTTGCCGCGGATCGGCCCCTTGCGCATCAGCTTGCCGCGGTTGAAGCGGCCTTCGGGGTCGACCTTTTCCTTGTAGCTCCAGAAGTTCGCCATCTCGTCGTCGGTGAGATAGTCGAGCTTGGTGATGCCGATGCCGTGCTCGCCGGAGATGACCCCGTCCAGGCTGCGTGCCAGCGCCATGATGCGGTCGACCGCGCGGTTGGCGGTCTGCAGCATCTCGTAGTGGTCGGAGTTGACCGGCAGGTTGGTGTGCACGTTGCCGTCGCCGGCGTGCATGTGCAGGGCGACGAAGACGCGGCCGCGCAGCACCTCGCGGTGGATCTCGGCGACGCGGGCGAGGATGGGGGCGAACAGGGCCCCGTCGAAGGTCTGCTCGAGCAGCGGGCGCAGCTCCTCCTTCCACGACACGCGGATCGAGTAGTCCTGCAGGCGATGGAACAGGGTCGGGCTGGCGGCGCGGTTGGAGAGCTCGCCGGCCTGGACGCCATAGGCGGCGAACTGCGGCTCGGCCTCGGCGAGCGGGAGGTCGAGCTTGTCCAGCAGCCACTGCCAGCGCCGGCGCACGCCGGCGACCTGCTCGAGGGCCTGGGCGCGGTGGTCGGAGACCAGCGCCTCGCGGTCGAGGCCCTCGTCCTTGATCTCGAGCGGCAGCTCGCCCTGCAGGAACTCGGCGAGGCGGTCGCAGAGCGCGATCTTGTTCTGCAGCGAGAGCTCGATGTTGATGCGCTCGATGCCGTCGCAGTACTCGCCCATGCGCGGCAGCGGGATGACCACGTCCTCGTTGATCTTGAAGGCGTTGGTGTGGCGCGAGATCGCCGCGGTGCGGGAGCGCTCCAGCCAGAAGCGCTTGCGCTGCTCGGGGCTGACCGCGATGAAGCCCTCCGAACCGCGCGCGTTGGTCATGCGCACGACCTCGGAGGCGGCCTTCATCACCGCGTCCTCGTCGTGGCCGACGATGTCGCCGATCAGCACCATCTTGGGGCGGCCGTGGCGGCGCGCCTTGGTGGCGTAGCCGACCGCCTTGACGTAGCGCTCGTCGAGGTGCTCGAGGCCGGCGAGCTGCACGCCCGCGGCGTGGCCGGCGCCGCCCGGCTTGAAGAAATCGGTGATCTCGACGATCGCCGGCACCGCCTCGCGCACCTGGCCGAAGAACTCCAGGCACACCGTGCGGGTGACCGGCGGCATCTTGTGCAGCACCCAGCGTGCGGCCACGATGAGGCCGTCGGTGCCTTCCTTCTGCACGCCCGGCACGCCGCCGAGGAACTTGTCGGTGACGTCCTTGCCGAGGCCGACCTTGCGGCAGGCGGCGCCCGGCATGGCGAGGATCTCCTCGCCGAGCGCGGCGTTGGTCAGCCCGTCGAAGCGGCGCAGGCGGAAGCGGACGGTCTCCTGCTCGTGGATCTTGCCGAAGTTGTGGTCGAGGCGCTCGACCTCGAGCCAGTTGCCGTCGGGCGTGACCATCTTCCACCACGCCAGGTTGTCGAGCGCGGTGCCCCACAGCACGGCCTTCTTGCCGCCGGCGTTCATGGCGATGTTGCCGCCGATGCAGGAGGCGCTCGCCGAGGTCGGGTCGACCGCGAACACGCGGCCGGCGAGCGCCGCCGCCTCGGAGACGCGCTCGGTGACCACGCCGGCGCCGGTGCGGATGGTGGGGTAGGGCTCGGCCATCGCGCCGTCGATGCCTGGCAGCACGGTGGGCTCGACCGCGCTCATGGCGAGCAGCTTCTCGGTGTTGATGACGACCGAGCTGGCATCGAGCGGCACCGCGCCACCGGTGTAGCCCGTGCCGCCGCCGCGCGGGATGATGGTCAGGCCGAGCGCGATGCACTCGCGCACCAGCGGCGCCATCTCCTCCTCCGTGTCGGGGTAGAGCACCACGAAGGGATACTCGACCCGCCAGTCGGTGGCGTCGGTGACGTGGGAGACGCGGGCGTGACCGTCGAAGCAGATGTTGTCGCGCCGGGTGTGTCTGGCCAGCGCCTTGAGCACCGCCTTGCGGCGGCGTGCGGTGTCGTCGAACCAGCGCTCGAAGTTGGACACCGCCTCGCGCGCACGCGCCACCAGCAGGGTGACGTGGTCGTTGCCCTGGCGGCGTTTGTCGATCTCGTTGAGGCGGTGGTCGAGCGCGCCGATCAGCGCGTCGCGGCGCTCGCGCGAGGTGAGGAGGTCGTCCTCGAGGTAGGGGTTGCGGCGCACCACCCAGATATCGCCGAGGACCTCGTAGAGCATCCGCGCCGAGCGGCCGGTGACGCGTTCGGTGCGGAGCTGGTCGAGCACCGCCCAGGCCTCGGCCCCGAGCAGCCGGATGACGATCTCGCGGTCGGAAAACGAGGTGTAGTTGTACGGAATCTCGCGCAGGCGTTGGCTCATTGGACTACCCGGAAGCGGCTGCAGGGAAGCGGTCCATTCTAGCGAACCGCAGTGCACCATGCAGCAAAAATCAAGACCTTAAGGCCAGCAGGGATTCGGCCTCCGTCGCCTGGTGCGGCGAGCTTCAGCGCGCGGCGGTGAGCGCGATCTCGATCCGCCAGCCCGGGTCGGCGAGCCCGGCGACCTGGACGCAGGCGCGTGCCGGGGCGCTGCCGGGCGGAACCCAGGCATCCCACACCGCGTTCATGCCGGCGTAGTCGGCCATGTCGACGAGGTAGATGGTGGCCATCAGGATGCGCGCGGGGTCGCTGCCGAGCTTGGCGAGCTGGCGGCCGACGGACTCCAGCACCTCGCGTGTCTGGGCTTCGATCGATCCGGCGCTGCTCGCGGGGACCTCGACCAGATGCAGGACGCCGGCGTGGATGACGGCGTCGGCATAGCGGGCGGTGACGCCGTGGCGTTCGATGGCGGACATGGGGGGGCTCCGTTGCGAGGGCAGGGGGCGAGTATAGGCGAGGGCGGCGGCGCGGCGCGGGTCGGCGTGCGCGGCGGGCTCAGGCGCCGGCGGACGGCAATGCCCAGGCGATCGCCGCGTAGCGCAGGCCCTTGCCGAGCGCCATCCACGCCAGGCAGGCGAAGGCGTTCAGGCGCAGCGCACCCGCGGCAGCGCACAGCGCGTCGCCGATCAGCGGCACCCAGGACAGCAGCAGGGCGAGGCTGCCCCAGCGCAGCAGCGTGCGTGCATGCGCGCCGGATTCCTTGCGGGGCAGCAGGCGGCCGAGCGCGTAGGTGCTCATGCCGCCCGCGGTGTTGGCCGCGGTGGCGACGAGCAGCGCTGCCGGCGTCAGTTCCGGGCGCAGCGCCAGCAGCGCGGCGAATACCGCTTCGGAGCCGCCCGGCAGCAGGGTCGCGGCCAGGAAGGCGGACGCGGCGAGGCCCGCGAGGAGCGTGGAGTCCTCGTTCAGCATCGGTGCGGGCGCCGGCGGGGAGCCGCATGCGTCTCGGTGGCAATGCGATGCGCATTGACGCCGATGTATGTCATATGCAAAATCGTGTTACGCATTTTGCGTAGAACCGGACGAGGAGACAAGATCATGAAGCGAATTCTCGGCGCCACCGGCGTCGTTCTCGTGCTCGCGGCGCTGACCCCCGCGCAGGCATGGGCCAATCCCCAGCACGAACGCATGAAGCGTTGCAATGCCGAAGCGAAGACGCAGGCGCTCGGGGGCGATGCGCGCAAGGCCTTCATGAGCACCTGCCTGAGCGGCAAGCACGAGGCTGCCGCTGCGAGTGCTCCGGGTGCCGCGCCTGCTCTCGCCTCCGGCAGCGCGGCCGGCGTCCCGGCTGCAGCGCCCGTTGCGGCACCGGCTATGGTGCCGGCAGCGGCCCCGGCCGTCGCACCGGCGGCCGCGGCGACGGCCGCGAGCGCGGCCGGTGCAGCCGCACCTGCGCTTGCGGTCGCGCCGACAGCGGGCTCCGCACAGAAGGTCTCGAGCGAGGACATGGCAAGGCAGAAGGCCTGCAATCGTGCGGCTACCGAGCAGTCGCTGCGCGGGGCCAAGCGCAAGGCCTTCATCGGCGAATGCATGAGCGGCTGATCCGGTCGTTTCCATGCGGGCGTGCCGCGCGGGCGGGCGCCTGTGTCCCCCGCGCACGCCCTTCTCCCGCGCGCGGGGCTCAGACGATGTCGAAGAACACCAGGTCGCGCTCGAGCTCGGTCGTCGAGAAGCCGCAGCCGAGCCGGCCGGGACCGTCGAGCAGCATCTGCTCCTGTCTCACGAAGCACTCCGGCTTGCCCTCGATGGCGACGAAGCTGCCGTTGGTGCTCTGATCGAACAGCACGAAGCCCTCGGGGCGGCGCTCGATGCGCGCATGCTGACGCGAGGCGCGCGGATCCATGATCGTGACGTCGTTGGCCAGCTCGCGGCCGAGCAGCAGCACCGGGCGCAACTCCTCCACGAACAGGACTTCCTGCTGGTGGCGCAGGCGCAGCCGGCTCGACAGCCGCGCTGCGCCGGGAACCGAGGTGACCAGACCGCTGCGCTGTCCGATCGCATGCACCGGGATGCCGACCCGCGTCCACACCGGACCGCTCAGCGGCTGCGAGCCGACCTGTTGCCGTGCGGCACCGCCGAGGACCATCACCGCGGTGCCGGAGATCAGCGCCTGCCCGCTCTCGGCCAGATGGGCGAGCTGGCGGGCCACCGCTGGACCCTCTCCGGCGGGCTCCTCGCCATCGTTGTCCAGGACCCCATAGTGCACGCCGATGCGTACCGTCTGCTTGCTGCCGAGCAGGGGTGGAAGGCCGTGTATGCGGTCGAGCGCCTCGCTCGCCGCGTGCACCGCCGCGTCGCTGCGTTCGAATCCGGCGATGGTCTGCTCCGCGCCGCCGAGCAGGACCTGGCCGCCCTGCATCACGATCGCACGCTCGATCCGCCGCGCGTGACGCTCGGCGGCATGGCGCGCCTCGTCCGCACCGAGGCGTTCGGCGAGCACCGCATCCACCGGATGGAGCGCGACCAGCACGCAGAGGTTCTTTCGCTCGGGCATCGCAGGGTTTTCCGTGTCAGATCTGGCGGCTGGCGTGGCCGGCCCGGAACAGGATCATGGGGATGTCGCACCGGATCCGCAAGGCGCCGGCGTCGGCATCCGAATCAGGCGCGGTCGCGCCTCCCTCAGGCGCATTCGCGTTCTTCCTGGTCGCCCGCGCGGAACAGCTTCACGCTGGCGCCGAGCGTACGGTCGGGCAGCTCGGGCGGATCGAAGGCGGTGTCGCCTTCTTCGACCACGGTGTGCTGCGTGAGGCCGACGAAGTCGAACAGGCGCGCGTCGGACAGGTGCGAGGGCACCACGTTCTTCAGCGAAGTGGCGAGCGATTCGATGCGGCCCGGGTAGTCGCGCGCCCAGCCCTGCAGCATGTTCTTGATCAGCTTGCGCTGGGCGTTTTCCTGCGAGCCGCACAGATTGCACGGGATGATGGGGAAGTCCATCGTGCGCGCGAAGCGTGCGATGTCGGCCTCGGTGCAGTAGGCGAGCGGGCGGATCACCACGTGCTTGCCGTCGTCGCTGACCAGCTTGGGCGGCATGGCCTTGATCTTGCCGCCGAAGAACATGTTGAGGAACAGGGTCTCGAGCATGTCGTCGCGGTGGTGGCCGAGCGCGATGCGGGTGGCGCCGATCTCCGTGGCGGTGCGGTAGATGATGCCGCGGCGCAGACGCGAACACAGCGAGCAGGTGGTCTTGCCCTCGGGAATCTTGTCCTTGACGATCGAGTAGGTGTCCTCGGTGACGATGCGATACTCGACACCGATCGACTCGAAGTAGGCCGGCAGCACGTGGTCGGGGAAGCCGGGCTGCTTCTGATCGAGGTTCATCGCCACGATGCGGAAGTCGACCGGGGCGCGTTCGCGCAGCGCGAGCAGGCAGGACAGCAGGGTGTAGGAGTCCTTGCCGCCGGAGACGCACACCATCACGGTGTCGCCGTCGCCGATCATGTTGTAGTCGCCGATGGCCTCGCCGACGCCACGCTCGAGCTTCTTCTTCAGGCGCAGGAAGGTGTTGGAGAAGCGGGCGTCTCCGCCGGCCTCGGTGGTGGGGAGGGCGGCGGCGGGGGCGGAGGCTGCGGTCACGGTCGATGCTCGTCGGGAAAATCAGGTACGAATTATCCCAGAAACCGGCGCGGAAACGACCCTTGGCTACAGATGCGCGCTGCGCCCGCCATCGACTGCGAGGATCTGGCCGGTGATGTAGGGTGCGTCGAACATCAGGAAGGCGACCGTGCGCGCGATGTCGTCCGGGCTGCCGACGCGGCCGAGCAAGGTGTGGGCGACGATGCGCTCGCGCTCGGCGGGCGGGAACTGGTCGTCCTCCGGCCATTCGATCGGGCCGGGCGAGACGCCGTTGACCCGCACCGCGGGGGCGAGCTCGATCGCGAACGAACGCGTCAGCGCCGCCAGTCCCGCCTTCGCCGCGCAATACACCGGGTAGCCGGCGAGCGGGCGCTGGGCGTGGATGTCGACAATATTGACGATCGCGCCGCGCGCCTCGCGCAGGGCGGGCGCGAGCGCCTGGGTGAGGAAGAGCGGGCCCATCAGGTTGGAGCCCATGAGCTCGTCCCAGGCCGCGCGGTCCACGCTGCCGAGCGGAGTGGGGAAGAAGCTGGAGGCGTTGTTCACCAGGCCGTCGAGGCGATTGCCGCGCGCCAGCACCGCTGCGGCGATCTCCGCGGCGGCGCCGAAGCGCGCGAGGTCGCCGCCCACGGTAAAGGCGGAATCGGCGCGCAGGGCGCACAGTTCGGCAGCGAGCGCTTCGGCCTCGCCCGCGCTGTGGCGGTAGTGCAGGGCGAGGCGGGCGCCTCCGGCGTGCAGCCGGCGTGCGATCGCCGCGCCGACGCGGCGCGCGGCGCCGGTGACCAGGATCAGCGGTGCCGCGGTGGATTCGGGTTCGGGAGGAGACGTGCGCATCGGATTCACCGTGAGGCCCGGAGCTGACCGGGCGGCTGGGCGGGCGTGCCGCTACAATCGCGGCCTCGCCCTCCTGTCCTGCAGAACGATCATGTCTTCATTGCCCCAGCCTTCCGCCGATGCGCTCGCCCAGAGCGCTCGCCTGCTCGAACACATCGAGGCCGAGCTGGCCGCGGCCGCTGGCTGGATCCCGTTCGCGCGCTACATGGAGCTCGCACTCTACGCGCCGGGGCTGGGGTATTACAGCGGTGGCGCGCGAAAGTTCGGCCCCGGCGGCGATTTCATCACCGCGCCCGAGCTTACCCCGCTTTTCGGCCAGGCGCTCGCCGCCCAGGTCGAGCAGGTGATGCGCGCGAGCACGCCCGCGCTGATCGAGGTCGGCGCCGGTACCGGCCTGCTCGCCGCCGACCTGCTGCTCGAGCTCGAACGCCGCGGCTGCCTGCCCGAGCGCTACGGCATCCTCGAGCTCTCGGGCGAATTGCGCGAACGCCAGTTCGACACCCTGGCCGCCAAGGTTCCTCACCTGGCAGCGCGCGTGCATTGGCTGGACGCGCTGCCTGAGCGCTTCTCCGGTGCAGTGGTGGCCAACGAGGTGCTCGACGTGATGCCGGTGCATCTGCTGGTGTCGCGCGCCGAGGGGCTCTTCGAGCGCGGCGTCGCCATCGCCACCGATGCCGCGGGGATACGCCGGCTGTGCTGGGCGGACGTGCCGGCGGCGGGCGCGGTGGCGGAAGGAGCGCGGGCGCTCGCCCTGCCGGTGCCGCAGAGCGGGGAATACGTCACCGAGCTGAACCTCGCCGGCAAGGCCTGGGTGGCGGCCTGGGCCGAGCGCCTGCACGCGGGCGCCCTGCTGCTGATCGACTACGGCTATCCGCGCGCCGAGTACTACCTGCCCTCGCGTTCGGGCGGCACCCTGCTGTGCTACTACCGCCACCATGCCCACGGCGACCCTTTCCTGTGGCCGGGGCTCAACGACATCACCGCCTTCGTGGACTTCACCGCGGTGGCCGAGGCCGGCTTCGAGGCCGGGCTGGACGTGCAGGGCTACACCACGCAGGCGCAGTTCCTCTTCAACTGCGGCGTGCTGGAATGCCTGGAGCGGCGCGGCGCCCGCGAGAGCGCGGACTACATCCGCGCCGCGCGCGCGGTGCAGCGCCTGACCGCGCCGCAGGAGATGGGGGAGCTCTTCAAGGTGATCGCGCTGTCGCGCGCGATCGACGGACCGCTGCTCGGCTTCGCGCGCGGCGATCGTACGCACGCGCTCTGAGGCGGCCCGGCGTCGGCTACAGCGCGCGCTCGGCCAGCCAGTCGGCGATCCGCATCGCGGCGATCTCCCAGTCGTGCTCGAGCATCATGCCGTGGCCCATGCCGGGGAGGATCTCGGCCTGGCGACCGTAGGTCATGGCGGTCATGTGCACCTGGTCGGGCGGGATCAGGGCGTCGTGCTCGGCGCCGAGGATCTGCATCGGCACGCGGTGCATGCGTGCCGGCTGCGGCAGGTTGAACAGCGACATGTCCCAGATCGCGCGGTGCGACTCGGGCTGGCTCAGGCGGTAGTAGCGTTGCAGGTCGTCGGCCGCCACCGGCTGATGGAAGAGCGCCTCGCGCAGGCTGTCGATGTCCACGTCGTTGCCCGACATGATGCGGTTGAGGTCGGAGAGCAGGTGCGGGCGCTTGAAGATCAGGCCGAAGGCCGAGCCCATCAGGCCTTGCGGCGGGACGGCGGACATCAGCACCGCGGCGGGCGCGTCGTGTTGCTCGAGATACTTCTGCACCACCATCCCGCCCATCGAGTGGCCGACCAGCACCGGCGGCGCAGGCAGGCGGGCGGCGACTTCGGCGACGTCGCGCACGTAGTCGTCGATCGAGTAGGAGTCGAGGTGCTCGCGCTGGCGGCTGCGGCCATGGCCGGAGAGCGAGACGGCATAGGCCTGCCAGCCGCGGCGGGCGAACCAGGGCAGGAAGTGCTCGTCCCAGCACCATGCCGAAACGTAGGCGCCGTGGATGAAGAGCAGGGGGTGTTCATGGGTGGCGCGCTCGGGTGCGTGACACAGCACCTCGAGTTCGCCGAAGCGGGTTGCGTTCATGCGGGGTCCTTGTCCAGGGCCTTCACGGCCGCCACGCGGGCGGTGTGCAAGGCCTGAGGAATCAGCGATTTGTCGCTGCACTCGGTTGCGATTCTACCGGCATCGACGGCGCGCACGGCCTGCAGCGCGGCCTGCCAGCGTGACAAGGGTCTCCATTCCGACGCGTTTTCCGCGCCGCTGCCGCGGCCGGCGTGGTCGCAGGCGGCCGCCTGCAGCATCAGGAGGAAGCGCTGCGGACGGCGCAGGCCGTCGCAGCGTTCGATCAGCTTGACCATGGTTTCGGCGCGCAGCTCGTGCGCGCGCGCCAGGATGCCGTGCTCGCGCGCCACCATCTCGGCGAGGTCGCGGCAGTCGGCGGGGGCCTTCAGGCGTTCCGACACCTCGCGCGCGCGGCGCGCGCTCGCGGCCTCGTGGCCGTAATGGTGCGGCAGCAGGTGGGCGGGCGTGTCGCCCTTGCCGAGGTCGTGCAGCAGGCAGGCCCAGCGCACCGCGAGCGGCTCGTCCGCGGCGGCGGCGTGGTCGAGCACCATCAGCACGTGCTCGCCGGTGTCGATCTCGGGGTGGTACTTCTCCGGCTGCGGGATCCCGAACAGGCGGTCGAGCTCGGGCAGCAGGCGTGCGAGTGCGCCGCAGGCACGCAGCACGCGGATCATGCGCGAGGGGCGCGCCTCCATGAGCCCGCGCGCGAGTTCCTGCCAGACGCGCTCGGCGACCAGATGGTCGACCTCGCCGGCCACGACCATCGCGCGCATCAGTTCCAGGGTCTCGGGTGCCAGCTCGAAGTCGGTGAAGCGCGCGGAGAAGCGCGCCACGCGCAGGATGCGCAGCGGATCCTCGGCGAAGGCGGGCGACACATGGCGGAAGACGCGCGCGGCGAGGTCGCGCCGGCCACCGCAGGGGTCGATCAGGCGGCCGTCCTCGGCGCGCGCGATCGCGTTGATGGTGAGGTCGCGGCGCAGCAGGTCCTCTTCGAGCGTGACCTCGGGCGAGGCGTGGCAGACGAAGCCGGTGTAGCCGTGGCCCGACTTGCGCTCGGTGCGCGCGAGCGCATATTCCTCGTTGGTGTGCGGATGCAGGAAGACCGGAAAATCGCGGCCGACCGGGCGGAAGCCGCGCGCGAGCATCTCCTCGGGCGTGCTGCCGACCACCACCCAGTCGCGATCCTTCACCGGCAGGCCGAGCAGGGCGTCGCGCACCGCTCCGCCCACGACATAGGCCTGCATCAGCCGTAGAGGTCCTCTTCCGGGATCGACTCGGTCTCGGCGCGTGCCGCCGTCGCCCACTCCTGCATGTGCGGGTTGGCGAGCAGGGTGGCGAGGTACTCGCCGGCCGCGCCCGCGGGCTTCACCGCGTAGGTCTGGAAGCGGAAGGCCACCGGCGCGAAGGCCGCGTCGGCGAGGCTGAAGCGGCCGAAGAGGTAGGGGCCCACGGCGCCGAAGCGCGCGCGGCAGTCGTTCCAGATCGCCACGATGCGCGCGATGTCGGCATCGACCTCGGGACTGTGGCCGAAACCGGTGTAGTCCTTGCGCACGTTCATCGGCATGCGGCTGCGCAGGTTCTGGAAGCCGGAGTGCATCTCGGCGGTGACCGAGCGCGCCAGCGCGCGTGCGACCGGGTCGGCGGGCAGCAGACCGGGGCGCTTCTCGGCGAGGTATTCGCCGATCGCGAGCGAGTCCCACACCACCACGCCGTGGTCGTTCAGGCAGGGTACCTTGCCCGAGGGCGAGTGCGACAGGATGCGCTCGCGGCTGCCGGGGATGAACAGGGAGATGTGGATCTCCTCGAAGGTGAAGCCGCCCTCGCGCGCAGCCAGCCAGGCGCGCAGGGACCAGGAGGAATAGTTCTTGTTGCCGATGATCAGCTTCATCGCGGACTCCGTAGAGAGTTGCTCTTCAGCGCCGCGCGTGGCGGCGGAAGGGGTAGTAACGGGCTCGCGGCGCCGCCTGGCCGAGCCAGGCCGGGGCCACGGTCTCGAGCGCGGTAGGCACCATGCCGAAGGGTTGCGGGGTGCCGCTGGCGACGTTGTCGACCTTCATCGAGCGCACGTTGTCGCGGCTCATCAGGGGCTGGGGGGCGAGCTCCATGAGGCGCGCCTGCCACATCGCCAGCTTCTCGGACAGCGGATAGATCGGGCGCGGCTTGCCCACGAGCGCGGAGACGTACTCGACGAGCTGGCGCAGCGTGTAGACGGTCGGTCCGGCGAGCTGGAAGGTCTGCCCGCCTGCATCGTCGCGCGTCAGGCTCTGCCACACCGCCTCGGCGACGTCCTCGACATAGACCGGCTGGAAGCGCGCGGTGGCGCCGGCGAGCGGCAGCACCGGGAACATGCGCGCGAGGTCGGCGAAGAGGTTGAGGAAGCTGTCGCCGCGGCCGAACACCACCGAAGGCTGCAGGATGGTCCACGCGATCTCGGGCGAGCCGGTGCGGATCGCGGTCTCGCCGGCGGCCTTCGAGCGCTGGTATTCCGACGGGCCGTCGGAATAGGCGCCGAGGGCGCTGATGTGCACGAGGCGGGGCACGCCCGCCGTGCGACAGGCGGCGACGATCTTCTGCGGCAGCTCGACGTGGGCGCGCGCGAAGTCGGGGCCGAAGGGCCTGCCCGGGCGCGAATGCAGGACGCCGACGGTGTTCACCACGGCGTCGGCGCCCTCGAACAGGCGCGCAAGCAGGGCGACGTCATGCACGTTGCCCTCCACCACCTCGACGTTGGGTAGCAGCAGAACATGGCCGGCGCGGCTGCGGCGGCGGGTGGGAATGAGGACCTTGACGCCTTCCTTGCAGAGACGATTGGCGATGGCGCTGCCGATAAAGCCGGAGCCGCCGACGATGACGACGCGTTTCGGGTTCATGTTTCGACTGGACCGTGCTGTTGCTGTGGATGGAATGGGTTGGCGCACGCGGAAGCTTACTCGCTGGCAGCCCCGGGTGCGATCGTGCCGAGTCGTGCCTTGAGCGATTGCGGCCGTTTTTCGAGCATCGCCGCGTAGATCACCGCGTTGGCGAGCACCTTCTTGACGTAGTCGCGGGTCTCGTCGAACGGGATCGTCTCGGTATAGATCGCGCCCTCGAGCGGCGCCGCGTCGCGCCAGCGCCGCGCCCGCCCGGGGCCGGCGTTGTAGCCGGCGCTGGCGAGCACGGGGTGGGCGTCGAGCCCCTCCATGATCAGGCGCATGTAGCTGGTGCCGAGCAGCACGTTGGTCTCGGGGTCGGTGAGCAGGCGCTGGTTGTAGCCGGCGAGGCCGATCCGATCCGCCACCCACTTGCCGGTGGCGGGCATCACCTGCATGAGGCCCTGGGCGCCGACGCTGGAGCGTGCCGGAACCACGAAGCGGCTCTCCTGGCGCATGAGGCCGTACACCCAGCCGAGGTCGAGCCCCTGCGCGCGCACCTGCGGCTCGATGAGGTCGCGATAGGGGGTCAGGAAGCGCAGCTCGAAGTTGCTGCGCGGGTTGGCCAGCTCGGCGGTATTGATCGCGCGGTCGTAGAGCTCGTTGCGCAGCGCAAGGTGGGCGGCGGCGAGGCGGAACTGCTCGTCGCGTTCGCGCACGCCCCAGACCCATTCGCGCAGCGCCTCGGTGCGCAGCTCCAGGCGGTAGAGCGCGAGTGCGCGCTGCAGGCCGGGGTCGCGCTCGGCCTCCTCGAGCTTGGCGCGCGGTAGCGGCGCGGTGGCGGGGGGCGGCGGGAAGGCCTCGCCGAGCTCCTCGCGCGCGAGCATGCCGTAGAAGTGCGGCTCGCCGGCGATACGCACGTAGAGCGACTCGGCGGCGTCGCGGCGCCCGGCCGCGGCGTGTGCGCGGCCCAGCCAGTAGATCCAGTCGGCAGCTTCGCGTTCGTCGGCGGGCATGGCTTCGATCGCCTCGCGCACCGCGTGCCAGTCGCCGATGCGCAGCGCCGCACGCACCCGCCACGCACGTTGCTGGGCGGTGGTCTCGATGTCGCCGGCGGCGGCGTAGAGCGCGCTCGCCTCGGGCAGGCGGTCGAGCGCGGCGTGCATGCCGAGCGCCAGATGGGCGTAGTTGCGCTCGGCCGCGCCGAGGCGGTCCTGGATGCGCAGCAGGCGCAGGCGCGCGGCGGAGACGTCCTCGCGCGCCAGGCGCACCAGTGCGGCGAGCGCGAGCTCGCGGCCGGCGCGGCTCACGGCGAAGTTGGGCTGCAGCCGATCCAGCCAGGGTGCGGGCGAGCGGATCGCCTGCGCCAGGTCGGCGTGGGCCGGGGCGTTGCCGGCGGGCAGCAGCGACAGGCTGGCGAGCGCAGCCTCGGGCTTGCGGGTGTCGATCTGTCGGCGGATGCGCCACCACACGCGTTCTTCGTCCACCGCGCCGGAGTCGACCGCCGCGCGCAGCGGCGTGTCGCAGGTCGGATCGGCGTCGGCGAGGGTGTCCCATTCGCGCGCGAGCTCGGCGAAGACGCTGCGCTCGCCGGTCAGCACGCGCGCGCTCCAGGCGTTGCAGCGCAATTCGGCGTCGGGGCTGCGCAGGTCCGCGTACACCGCGAGGAAGCCGTTCCAGTCGCCGTCCCTGGCGAGGCGGCGCAGCCAGTCGGCGCGCAGGCGTTCGGCGAGGTTGGAGCCGGCTTCTTCGGCGAGGAAGGCTTGCAGGGCCGCGACGGGCACGGGTTCTTCGGCACGCGCGAGGCGGTTGATCAGCAGCCAGTAGCGCGGATAGGCGTCGAGGGGGTGGGCCTCGCGCACGGCTGCGAGACGTTCGAGCGTGCTGCGGTCGCCCTTGCGCAGGGCCTCGCGAGCGGCGACGATACGCCCGTCCCCGGACTCGCCGCCGATCTGTGCGAACGCGCCGGCGGGGGCGAGGAACGTCGCGGCCGTGAGCGCCGCAACCAGTGCCTTCTTCATGCCAGGTGATGCCTCCGTTTGACCGCCAACCATACCATATCGAAGATGAGTTTCGCCCCCTTGTCCCATGATCCCGGCGCGCGTCGCCAGCGCATGCGCGAACATGCGCTGGCGTTGCGCGAGCGCCTGCCTGCCGAGCGTCGCGAGCGCCTCGCCGCGGCAATCGGCGAGCATCTCGACGACCTGGTCGGACGCTTGCAGCCACGCCGGCTCGCCTTCTGCTGGCCCTACCGCGCCGAGCCCGACCTGCGCCCGTGGGTGCAGGCCTGGCGTGCGGCCGCGCCCGGGCGGGTGGCGGCCTTGCCGGTGGTGCTCGAGCGCCATGCGCCGATGATGTTCCGCGCGTGGACGCCGGGCGTGCCGATGCCGCTCGACCGCCATGGCATCCCCCACCCGGCGGACGGCGAGGCGGTCGAGCCCGAGCTGGTGCTGATCCCCCTCAATGCCTTCGACGAACGCGGCTACCGCCTCGGCTACGGAGGGGGCTACTTCGACCGCACGCTGGCGGTGCTGCGCACCGTGGCGGTGGGCGTGGGCTTCGAGGTCGGGCGCGTGCCCGACACGCTGCCGCAGGAGTTCGATCGCCCGATGGACTGGCTGGTGACCGAGGCGGGGGTGGCGAAGCCGCGCGCCTGAGCGGCGGCTGCAACCCTGCACGGCCTGCCTGCGGGGCTCAGCTCCCGGACAGGAACATGCGGTAGGCGGGGTTGTCGGTCTCGGCCACGTAGTCGTAGCCGAGCCGCTGCAGGAAGGCGTCGAAGGCGTCCTTGTCGGCCGGCGGCACCTGCATGCCGACCAGCACGCGGCCGAAGTCGGAGCCGTGGTTGCGGTAGTGGAACAGCGAGATGTTCCAGTCCGAGCGCAGGTTGGAGAGGAAATTCATCAGCGCGCCCGGGCGCTCGGGGAAGACGAAGCGGTATACCACCTCGTTTTCCACCTGCGGTGCGCGTCCGCCCACCATGTAGCGCACGTGCGACTTGGCCATCTCGTCGTCGGTGAGGTCGAGCGCAGGCAGCTCGTGGCGCTCGAGCATCTCGACCAGGCGTCCGACCTCGCTGCGGTTGTGCACGGTGACGCCGACGAAGATGTGGGCGCGCTCGGCGTCGGCGTAGCGGTAGTTGAACTCGGTGATGTTGCGGTTGCCGAGCACGCTGATGAACTTGCGGAAGGAGCCCGGCTTCTCGGGGATGGTCACCGCGAGCACGGCCTCGCGCTGCTCGCCGAGCTCGGCGCGCTCGGCGACGAAGCGCAGGCGGTCGAAGTTCATGTTGGCCCCCGAGGCCACCGCCACCAGGCTCTTGTCGCGCAGCTTGTTGCGGCGGGCGTACTCCTTGGCGCCGGCGACGGCGAGCGCGCCGGCGGGCTCGAGGATGGAGCGGGTGTCCTCGAAGACGTCCTTGATCGCGGCGCAGATGGCGTCGTTGTCGACCACGATCATCTCGTCCACATACTGCTGGCACAGGCGGAAGGTCTCGGCACCGACCTCCTTGACGGCGGCGCCGTCGGCGAAGATGCCGACCTGCTCGAGCGCGATGCGCTTGCCCGCGGCGAGCGAGCGCGTCATCGCGTCGGCGTCCACCGCCTCGACGCCGATGATCTTCGTCTCCGGGCGCAGGCGCTTGATGTAGGCCGCCACGCCGGCGATCAGCCCGCCGCCGCCGACACAGCAGAACACCGCGTGGATCGGCTTCGGGTGCGCGCGCAGGATCTCCAGGCCCACCGTGCCCTGGCCTGCGATCACGTCGGGGTCGTCGAAGGGGTGGACGAAGGTGAGTTTCTCGCTCTTCTCGAGCTCGAGCGCGTGCGTGTAGGCGTCGGAATAGGATTCGCCTGCGAGCACGACCTCGCCGCCGCGCGCCTTGACCGCGTCGATCTTGATCTGCGGCGTGGTGCTCGGCATCACGATCACCGCGCGCACGCCCAGCCTGGCCGCCGACAGCGCCACGCCCTGGGCGTGGTTGCCCGCCGAGGCGCAGATCACGCCGCGCTTCAAGGCCTGCGGCGACAGGTTCGCCATCTTGTTGTAGGCGCCGCGGATCTTGAAGCTGAACACCGGCTGCATGTCCTCGCGCTTGAAGTAGATGCGGTTGTGCGTGCGCGCCGACAGGTTGGTGGCGAGGTCGAGCGGTGTCTCGACGGCGACGTCGTACACCTGCGCGTTGAGGATGCGTTCCAGGTAATCGGGAGTGGAGCTCATGGCCGGCCAGTAGGCTGCTGCAAAGCGATCGAGCGTAACAGCCGGCGGCGCCGTGCCGCAAGTGCGGGTGGCTCAGTCGGCGCGGTAGGCCTCTTCGGCGTGCAGCGCGCGCGCCTGGCGGTCGATGAATTCCTGGGTGGAGTCGATGCCGCGCAGCTTGAGGATGGTCGAGCGCACTGCGGCCTCGAGCAGCACCGCGAGGTTGCGTCCCGCGGCCACCGGCAGCACGACGCGGGCGACCTTCACGCCGAGGATGTCCTGCGTCTCCTGCTGCAGCGGCAGCCGGCAGGGGTCGTCGGGACCGGGTTGGCGGCGGTCGAGGTGGCAGATCAGGCGCAGGCGCATCTTCCGCCGGCACGCGGTCTCGCCGAAGATGGTGCGGATGTTGATCAGGCCGAGGCCGCGCACTTCGATGAAATCCTGCAGCATCTCGGGGCAGCGGCCCTCGAGCACCGTGGGCGCGATGCGCGACAGCTCGACCACGTCGTCGGCGACAAGGCCGTGGCCGCGCGAGATCAGCTCGAGGCCGAGCTCGGATTTGCCCGCGCCGGAATCGCCGGTGATCATCACGCCGAGCCCGAGCACGTCCATGAACACGCCGTGCAGCGAGACCTTCTCGGCGAGCTCGCGCGACAGGTAGAGGCGGAGCTGGTCGATCACGCTCGCCGAGGGGTGGCGCGCGGTGAACAGCGCGACGTCGTGCGCCTCGCAGATGCCGTGGAGGATGTTGGGGATCTCGCAGCCGTCGGCGACGATGATCGCGGGGGGGTGCGCCGAGAGGATCTCGTTGAGGTGGTGGGCGACCTTCTCGTTCGCCTGGCGTTGCGCCCACGCGAGCTCTGCGGCGCCGAGCACCTGTAGCCGGGTGGGGTGGATCAGGTTGAGGTGGCCGACGAGGTCGGCCGGCCAGATGCGCTCTTCGGCGACCGACAGACGGGCACCGATCGGTCCGCTGACGTGGACGAGGCTCAGGCTTTCGCGGTGCGCCTCATACAGCCGGGTCAGGCTGGTTTGCCGCATCGGCACCCCAATTCACGAACAGGCGGTGGATCTGTGCGGCATCCGTCGCGCCGTGCAGGGTCTCGCGGAACTCGCGGTCGCTGAACATCTGCGCGAGCTCGGAGAGCAACTGCAGATGGGTTTCGTTGGCCTGTTCGGGCACGAGCAGCACGAACAGCATGTCCACCGGACGGCCGTCGGGAGCATCGAACTGCACCGGGGTGGCCAGGCGCAGAAAAGCGCCGGCGGCGTCCTTGAGCCCCTTGATGCGGCCGTGCGGGATGGCGATGCCCTGACCCAGTCCGGTCGAGCCGAGGCGTTCGCGGGTGAACAGGCTGTCGAACACGGTGCTGCGGGCGATGCCCTGGTTGTTCTCGAACAGCAGGCCGGCCTGTTCAAAGACGCGCTTCTTGCTGCTCGCGTCGAGATCGATCACCACGTTGGAAAGCGGCAGGAGTTGGGATATCAGGCTCATTCGCAGGTGGGCTCGCGCACTCTTCCGTCAGCTGCCGCCAGGGGGGCGGGAATCCGGTCCGGGGCGTGTGCGGCCGCGCTTCGTGAAAACGCGCGCATTATAACCACACCCCGGACGGGGAGCTTCAAGCCGGTCCTCAGGCCTCGGGGACCTGGTGCTTGAGCGACTCGTGGTTATGGTCGGACTGCTTCTGCTTGTACTTCTGAACCTGACGGTCGAGCTTGTCGGTCATCGCGTCGATCGCCGCGTAGAGGTCGGCGTCGTCCGCTTCGACGAAGAGGTCCTTGCCGCGCACGTGCAGCGTCACCTCGGCTTTCTGCTTGAGCTTTTCGACCGACAGGATGACGGTGACGCTGGTGACGTTGTCGAAATGGCGGATGACGCGATCGAGCTTGGAGGTCACGTATTCGCGGATGGCGGGGGTGACTTCGACGTGGCGCCCGGTGATGTTCAGATTCATGGATGACTCCTGTTGTTGTCAGAGGGATTTGCGCAGGCTGACCGGCGGGATGTTGAGGGACTCGCGGTACTTGGCGATCGTGCGCCTCGCCACGACGATTCCCTGTTGGCCGAGAATTTCGGCGATCTTGGCGTCGGACAGCGGCTTCTTGCTGTCCTCCGCGTCCACCAGCTGGCGAATCAGCGCACGAATCGCCGTGGAGGAAGCCGCACCGCCGGTGTCGGTCGCGACATGACTGCCGAAAAAATACTTGAGCTCGAAGACTCCGCGCGGCGTCGCCATGTACTTCTGCGTGGTGACGCGCGAGACGGTGGATTCGTGCAGCTCGAGCTGGTCTGCGATCTCCCTTAGGGTGAGTGGCCGCATCGCCACGTCCCCATGATCGAAGAACTGCCGTTGCTGGTCAACGATGGCCTGGGACACGCGCAGGATGGTGTCGAAGCGCTGCTGGACGTTCTTGATCAGCCAGCGCGCCTCCTGCAGCTGCCCGCCGAGGCCGCCGCCCTGTGCGCGGTTCTGCTGCAACAGGCTCGCGTACAGGCGGTTGATGCGCAGGCGGGGCATCGCTTCCTGGTTCAGGCTCACGGTCCATTGGCCGCGCAGCTTGCGCACGACGACGTCGGGCAGCACGTAGCGCGTCTCGGCGGTGGAGTAGCGCGAGCCGGGGTGGGGGTCGAGGCTGCAGATCAGGGCCTGCGCTTCGCGCAGACCCTCGTCGTCACAGCCGGTGAGCTTGCGGATACGGGCGAAGTTGCGCTCCGCGAGCAGTTCGAGGTGGCTGGTCACGATCTCGAGAGCGAGAGGGCGTATCGGGCACTCGGGCAAGGCCTGGAGCTGCAGGGCCAGACATTCCTGCGGGCTGCGCGCGCCGATCCCGGCCGGCTCGAGGCTCTGCACGTGGCGCAGGGCGATGGCGAGCTCGTCGAGATCGACCTCGGCGTCCTGCGGCAACAGCTCGAGGAGATCTTCCAGCGGCTGGTGCAGGTAGCCGTCGTCGTCGAGTGCCTCGATCAGGAAGCGCACCAGCGCGCGGTCGCGGTCGGACAGGGGCGAGAGGGCGACCTGCTGGTCGAGGTGTTCGCGCAGCGACACGCCGGCGGCCTGGATGTCCTGGTAGTCGCCGTCCTCGTCGTCCTCGCTGCGGCTGGACGCGCCCTGACCCACGTTGGACCAGTCGATGCCCTCGTCCTCGCTGCTGCCTTCGCCGCCCTCGTGCGTGATCGACTCGCCCGCCGGTTCGGCGGCGGGTTCCGGCGCGGCTTCGCGCTCGGGCGCGTTGCCCGGCGGCGGCGCGGGGGCGTAGTCGACGCCGCCGTCGCCATCCTCGCGCTCGAGCATGGGATTCTCGAGCAGCACGCGCTCGATCTCCTGGTTCAGCTCGATCGTAGACAGCTGCAGCAGCTTGATCGACTGCTGCAGCTGGGGCGTCAGCGTGAGGTGCTGGGAGAGCTTGAGCTGGAGGCTGGGTTTCATCGCGGTCGGCAGGAGGGCGGGCTCACAGGCGGAAGTGCTCGCCGAGGTAGACCTGGCGCACGCGCTCGTTCTCGATGATCTCGGTAGGCTCTCCGCTCGCCAGCACGCGACCTTCGCTGATGATGTAGGCGCGGTCGCAGATGCCCAAGGTCTCGCGCACGTTGTGGTCGGTGATCAGCACGCCGATACCGCGCTCCTTGAGGAAGCGGATGATCTTCTGGATGTCGATGACCGCGATCGGATCGACCCCGGCGAAGGGCTCGTCGAGCAGGATCAGGCGCGGGTCGGTGGCGAGCGCGCGGGCGATCTCGCAGCGCCGGCGCTCCCCACCCGAGAGCGAGATCGCGGTGTTGTCGCGCAGGTGATGGATGCCCAGTTCCATCAGCAGTTCCTCGAGCCGCTCCTCGATCTGGCGGCGTTCGAGCCCCTGGAGTTCGAGCACGGCGCGGATATTCTCGGCCACGCTGAGCTTGCGGAACACGCTCATCTCCTGCGGCAGGTAGGACAGGCCCAAACGCGCGCGGGCGTGGATCGGCAGGTGGGTGAGGTCGGTGCCGTCGAGGGCGATCTGGCCGCCGTCGGCGCGCACCAGACCCACAATCATGTAGAAGCAGGTGGTCTTGCCGGCGCCGTTGGGACCGAGCAGGCCGACGACCTCGCCCGAGCCGACCTCGAAGCCGACGTCATGCACCACGGTGCGCGCCTTGTAGCGCTTTTGCAGGCCGGCGACCTTAAGCAGACTCATCGTAGGGCTCTTTCAGCAGCTTGCGGATCAGCTCGGGGGCGAAGCCCCGGGTTTGCAGGAAGCGCGCCTGGCGCGCCCATTCGCGTGCGTCGGCGGGTGGGGTGGCGAAGCGGCCGTGCAGCACCGCGCGCGCCCGCTCGATCTCGGATTCTACGCACTCGTCGGCGAGCGCCTCGTCGATCCGGTCACGGTCGATGCCTCGCCGCACGAGCTCGTTGCGCAATCGTGCGGTGCCGAAGCGCGCCGCCTTGCCGCGCACGAAGGCCTCGGCGTAGCGCTCGTCGGACTGCAGGCCGAGCTCGCGCATGCGCTCGAGCACCGCTTCGATCTCGGCCGGCTCGCCATGGGGTGCGAGCTTGCGCGCAAGTTCGGCGCGCGAGTGGTCGCGCCGGGCGAGATGGCGGAGCGCACGTTCGCGCAGGCTCGGCTCGCCCATGTCGGTGCCGACGGGGTCAGGCCTCGGCCGGCGCCGGGGCGGACGCGGCGGCGGGCGGCAGCTCGGGCAGGCCGACCGCGACCCGCACCTTGTTCTCGATCTCGCGGGCCAGCACCGGGTTGGCGCGCAGGAACTCGCGCGAGTTGTCCTTGCCCTGGCCGATCTTGTCGCCCTTGTAGGCGTACCAGGCGCCCGACTTGTCGACGATCTTGTGCTCGACGCCGAGGTCGATGATCTCGCCTTCGCGCGAGATGCCCTCGCCGTAAAGGATGTCGAAGTGGGCTTCCTTGAACGGTGGCGAGACCTTGTTCTTGACCACCTTGACGCGGGTCTCGGAGCCGACCACCTCGTCACCCTTCTTGATCGTGCCGGTGCGGCGGATGTCCATGCGCACCGAGGCGTAGAACTTGAGCGCGTTGCCGCCGGTGGTGGTCTCCGGGCTGCCGAACATCACGCCGATCTTCATGCGGATCTGGTTGATGAAGATCACCAGGGTATTGGTGCGCTTGATGTTGGCGGTGAGCTTGCGCAGTGCCTGCGACATCAGGCGGGCCTGCAGGCCGGGGAGCTGGTCGCCCATCTCGCCCTCGATCTCGGCCTTGGGGGTGAGCGCGGCGACCGAGTCGATGACCACGATGTCCACGCCGCCCGAGCGCACCAGCATGTCGGCGATCTCGAGCGCCTGTTCGCCGGTGTCGGGCTGCGAGATCAGCAGATCCTCGATGTCGACGCCGAGTTTTTCCGCGTAGCCGACGTCGAGCGCGTGCTCGGCGTCGATGAAGGCCGCGGTGCCGCCGAGCTTCTGCATCTCGGCGATGACCTGCAGGGTGAGCGTGGTCTTGCCGGAGGATTCGGGGCCGTAGATCTCGACCACCCGACCGCGCGGCAGACCGCCGAGCCCGAGCGCGATGTCGAGTCCGAGCGAGCCGGTGGAGACGGTCTGGATGTCGCGCTCGATGCTGCCGTCGCCCATGCGCATGATCGAACCCTTGCCGAACTGCTTTTCGATCTGCGACAGCGCCGCGGAGAGGGCTTTGGCCTTGTTTTCGTCCATGGAAGTGCGTCCTGTTTGATTGCCTGATTATGGCACAAAGATTGCAGACATGCGGGGTGCAGGCCTGATGCCGTAAGTGTAGAGCCTGTATGCAATTACAGCAAACATGTCATGCGGATTTCCGGCGCGGGGCTGCGTCCGGCGAAGTGGCGAGGGTGGCGGTTCGGATTTCCCGGCCCCGTGCGCCCTGCGCCCCTCAGACGCAGCGTTCGAGTACGCCTTGCAGGGCGAGGATCACCGTCTGCCGGCGCACCGCGGCGCGGTCGCCGTCGAGATGGACGGTGACGACCCCGGTGGGGCCGTCGCGCCGTGCCCAAGCGAGGCAGACCGTGCCGACCGGCTTGGCGGGGCTGCCTCCACCCGGTCCCGCGACCCCGGACACGGCCACCGCGAGGTCGGCGCGGCTGCGGTCGAGCGCGCCCGCGGCCATTTCGCTCACGGTGGCTTCGCTGACCGCGCCGTGCGTCTCCAGCGTCGCGGCGCGCACGCCGAGCATGTCAGCCTTGGCGTCGTTCGAGTAGGTCACGAAGCCGCGGTCGAACCAGCCCGAGCTGCCGGCGATCGCGGTGACGGCCTCGGCGATCCAGCCGCCGGTGCAGGACTCCGCGGTGGCCAGCCACAGCCTGCGGTTGGCGAGGGCTTCGCCCACCCTGCGCGCGAGGGCGTCGAGTTCGTGATCGGTCATGGTCTCAGCTCCCCAGCAGGTGGACCAGCACCGCGAGCGCCAGCAGGGTGTAGCCGGCGGCGACGAGGTCGTCGAACATGACCCCGAAGCCGCCCTTGAAGCTGCGGTCGGCCCAGCGCACCGGAGGCGGTTTGACGATGTCGAAGAAGCGGAACAGTGCGACCGCGATCGCCTGCCACAGCAGCCCGGCGGGGGTGAACAGCAGCACCAGCCAGATCGCCACCATCTCGTCCCAGACGATGCCGCCGTGGTCTGGCACCCCCAGCGCTTGCCCGGTGCGCTCGGCGGCGAGCACGCCGGCGAGGAAGAAGCTGGCGAGCAGTGCGAGGAAGACGAACTCCGACACCGGGGTGCGGATCAGTGGGTAGATCGCCCACCCGAGCAGGGTACCGACCGTGCCCGGCGCCCACGGCGACAGCCCGGCGCCGAAGCCCAGCGAGATGAAGTGGGCGGGGTGGCTCATCAGCAGGCGGGCGGTGGGGCGCATGGTCGTTTCGAGAGGTGGGCCGGATCGGGCCTCAGGCGAAGTGATCGTAGCCGCATGCGGCCGGGGCCGCCAGGCCGCCGTCGGCCTCGCGCAGCAGCAGGCGCTCGCGTGCGGGGGTGAATTCGCCGATGCGATGCAGGGGGAGGTCGAGTCGGGCCGACAAGGCATCGATCTCGGCACGGTGTCGGGGCGCGGCCGCGAACAGCAGCTCGTAGTCGTCTCCGCCCGCGAGCAGGCAGCGCCGGCACAGCGCGGGATCGGCGCCGCTGGCGGCGAGCGCGGCGAGCGGCAGCGCCGCGACCTCGACGATGGCGCCCGTGCCCGAGCATTCGAGGAGGTGTCGCAGATCGCCGAGCAGGCCGTCGGAGACGTCCAGCATCGCGCTCGCCAGGCTGCGCAGCGCGAGCCCGAGCGCTACGCGCGGCTGCGGCCGTTGCAGGGCGTCGACGAATTCGGCGTGGTGGATGGCGTCCAGGCCGGTTTCGCCGCGCAGCGCCGCGAGCCCGAGCGCGGCGCGGCCGGGCTGGCCCGAGATCCACAAGTCGTCGCCCGCACGCGCTCCGCCACGGGTGATCGCGGCGCCGGCCGGGACCTCGCCGACGATGGTCACTGAAAGCGTCAGCGGTCCGCGCGTGGTGTCGCCGCCGGCGAGGTCGATCGCAAAGGCGTCGGCGCAGGCGAAGAAGCCGCGCGCGAAGGCAGCGATCCAGGCCTCGTCCGCCTGCGGCAGCGCGAGCGCGAGGAAGGCCCAGCGCGGCTCGGCGCCCATGGCGGCGAGGTCGGAGACGTTGACCGCGAGCGTCTTCCAGCCTAGCCCTTCCGGGTTGGTGTCGGCGAAGAAGTGGGTGCCGGCCACCAGCATGTCGGTGGACACCGCCAGCCGCATGCCGGGGCGCGGCGCGAGCAGGGCGGCGTCGTCGCCCACGGCGAGCTCGGTGTGGCGCGCGGGGCGGGTGAAGTGGCGCCGGATCAGGTCGAATTCGGAGGGCATGGCGGCAAACGTCGGGCAGCGGACCGCGAGCTTACCGCGGATGCGGACGGACGCGCTGCGGTCGATGCGCGGCGGTGGCCGGAGGGGCCGGTTCGCGGCTTGCGCCGCTCCTGCAGGGGGTCAGCCGTGGCGGCCGAGCAGCTTCGCCTTGAGGGCGTCCCAGTCCACCGCGTCGAGCGTGTTCTTGACCAGCAGGCCGAGATCGGTGTCGCCTTCCATGCGCAGGCGGCGGCTGAAGAAAAGGGTGTCGGGGTCTTCCTCGCGCAGTGCCAGCGCCATGAAGTCGCGCGTGGTGGCGGAGAGGATCAGGTCCGGTCTGGCGCCCGCGGCCGGGGTGGCACGGCGGAAGCCGCGCTCGCCGAGGGTGAAGTCGAGCGTCAGCCCGGCGTCGAGCACACGCATCTGCAGGTGGCGGCCGCTCAGCGGTTCGAGGGTGTCGCGCGGCAGGATGCGGTCGAGCGCGAGGTTGAGCGCGAGCGTGAGCACGTGGGTCGGCGGCTGCTGGGGCAGGCGCGACACCAGCTTCGCCACCGGGGCGGGCACGGTGAAGTCGGGGATGCGCAGGGTGGCGAGGCGTTCGCCGATGCGCTGGCGCAGGCTGCCGGGCAGCAAGTGCGAAGGCAGCGGCGGGCGGGGCAGGGCAGGCAGTGCGGGCATGTGCGGACTCCGGGTTTGCAGCAGGTCGGAAAGGGGTCAGGCGGCGACGTACTGTTCGACGCCGGCGCGGCCGTGCCAGAAGCCGTTGCAGGGCTCCTCGACCATCCACTCGCGGCTGGCGGCGAGCGCGTCCGCCGGACCGCGCTGCTCGTCGAGCGCGGCGCGGAAGAGTTCGACGATCTGGCGAGTGTGCGCCCCTTGCGGGCTGATGCGCAGCACCTCGGCGCTGGCGCGCACGGCGGGCAGGTCGCCGAGCAGGTTGTGCACCCGTGCAGACTGGGTCTGCACGCCGTTGAGCGTCAGGAAGGGCGCGCCCTCGCGGGTGCGCAGCGTGATCCCGTCCATGATCGACAGGCAGCGGAACTCGCAGGTGTCCTTTTGCAGGTTGAAGTGGCGGGCGGTGAAGCAGCGCGCCGAGTGCGCCAGTGGCAGGCGGCCGTAGGCGAAGACTTCGGTCTCGATCGGCCTGGCGAGCGCGGCGCGCACCTCGGCGAGCGCCGCGCCCGACATCTCGGGGGCGACCGCCCAGCGCGTCGCGCCCGAGTCGATCATGAGCTGCAGCGTCGTGGGGTTGAAGATGTTCAGCGTGGGGCCGGCGATCCAGTTGTCCACGCCGGCCTCGACGAGCAGGCGCACCGCGCCCATGTCGTTGGCCTCGACGCGGAAGTCGTGCTGCCGGACGATGCGGCGCAGGGTCTTGAGGTCGGACTCGGATTCGATCAGGGCCTGCGAGCTGATCACCACCTCCTTGCCGGCGGCGGCGAGAACCTTGCCGACCTCCAGCCAGTCGTCCAGGCGCAGTTCGTGGCGGCGCGAGCACACCGTCTCGCCGAGATAGACGCTGTCGAGCGGGGCTTCGGCCAGGTCGGCGTAGAAGTCGAGCACGCTCTGGTGGGGCCAGTAGTAGAGCAGGGGGCCGAGGGCGAGTTTCATCGGGCGGTTCTCATTCGGATGGGGGGCTCGACGCCGCGGGCGGGCGCGCTGCGGGCGCCTGCTCCGCGCGGCGGCGATCGGATCGGGTCGGGACGGCGCGGGCGGTCGGCGCGAGGCTCACTTCCACGGGCGGTAGTAGGCGCCGAGGGTGTGGCTCTGGCCTTCGGAGACCTTGTTGAGTTCGGCCATCCACGCCGGCAGCACGCTGAAACCTGCGGCGCCGCCGCTGTTCAACTTGTCGAGCGCGGCACGCCACACCTTGGTGACCTGGGCGACGTAGGCCGGGCTGCGCTGGCGACCCTCGATCTTGATCGCGCGGATGCCGATGCGCGCGAGTTCGGGCAGCAACTCGAGCGTGTTGAGGCTGGTGGGCTCCTCGAGGGCGTAGTAGGTCTCGTCGTTGACCTCGAAGCGACCCTTGCACAGGGTGGGATAGCCGGCACGCTCGCCTTCGGAGAAGCGGTCGATGAGGATGCCGTTGAGCCGCGTCTCCATGCCGCGCGGGGTGTCTTCCCAGCGCACGTGCTTGCCCGGCGAGCAGGCGCCGTTGCAGTTGGGCGACTCGCCGGTGGCGTAGGCCGACAGTGCGCAGCGGCCCTCGACCATCACGCACAGGCCGCCGAAGCCGAACACCTCGATCTCGACTTGGGTGTTGGCGACCACGCTCTCGACCTGGGCCATCGACAGCACGCGCGGCAGCACCGCGCGCTGGATGCCGAAGCGTTCGCGGTACCAGTTGATCGCCTCGTAGCTGGTCGCCGAGCCCTGCACCGACAGGTGCAGGCGCAGCTGCGGGTGGGTCTTTGCGGCGTAGGCCATGAGCCCGGGATCGGCGAGGATCACCGCGTCAACGCCGTAGTCGGCGGCGCGGTCGATCGCCTGTGTCCAGGACGACCAGTTGTCGGTCTGGGGATAGGTGTTGAGCGCCAGCAGCACCTTGCGCTTGCGTGCGTGCGCATAGGCGACACCCTCGCGCACCTGCGCCGGATCGAAGTTGAGCCCGGAAAAGTTGCGTGCGTTGGTGGCGTCCTTGAAACCGAGATAGACGCAGTCGGCGCCGTGATCGATGGCCGTCTTGAGGGCCGGGAGGCTGCCCGCGGGGCAGACGAGTTCGATCGGGGAAGACACGGACATGGAGCGGGGTTTCCAGAGGAAAAAAACGCCGCAACCATAAACGAGACCGGCGACCGACGCGTTGATCACCATCAAACGCGTCGGCCGCCGGTGCGGGCTGCACGCACCCGGGCGGGCGCGGGACGGTCAGCGATGCGTGTGGTGGGTGCCCGCCGCCGCATGGTGGCCGCCGATGTGCGGGCGGTGGTGCGGCTGCCGGCCGATCAGTCCACCCGCCAGCATGCCGAGCGCGCTCGCCGCCACGCCGTAGAGCTGGGGCTCGATGTCGCCTTCGGGGACGAAGAGCTCGAAGAGGATCCAGGTCGACAGGCCGAGGATGATCGCCAGCGCGGCGCCGAGGTTGTTGGCGCGCTTCCAGAACAGGCCGGCGGCGAGCGGCACGAAGGCGCCGGCCAGGGTGACGCGGTAGGCGTTCTCGACCATCTCGTGGATCGAGGATTCGGTGCTGGTGGCGTACCAGGTGACGAAGGCGGTGAACAGCACCACGGTGATGCGCGTGCTGAGCAGGAAGGCGCGGTCGCCCATGCCCGGGAAGAAGCCGCGCAGCACGTTCTCGGAGAAGGTCACCGAGGGGGCGAGCAGGGTGCCGGAGGCGGTCGACATGATGACCGACAGCAGCGCGCCGAAGAAGATCACCTGGGCGTAGAAGGGCATGTACTGCAGGATCAGCGTCGGCAGGATGAGCTGCGAGTCCTGCTCCATCAGGCGCTCGACCATGCCGGGATCGATGATGTTGGCGGTGTAGGCGAGGAAGAGCGGCACCGCGGCGAAGAAGAAGTAGCTCACCCCGCCGAGCGTCGTGCCCCAGATCGCGACGCGCTCGTTCCTGGAGGAATTCACGCGCTGGAACACGTCCTGCTGCGGGATAGAGCCGAGTGCCATGGTGGCGAACGCGGCGATCCAGGCGACGATCTCGACCGCGTCCAGCGCGGGCAGGAACTCGAACTTGCCTTCGGCCGCGGCCTTGGCGATCACGTTGTCGAAGCCGCCCGCCATGTCGCCGGCGATCCAGCTCACCCAGACCAGGCCGATCACGATCACGATCATCTGCACGAAGGTGGTCATCGCCACCGACCACATGCCACCGAACAGGGTATAGACGAGGACGACGCCGGCGCCGATCAGCATGCCCTGGTTCATCGTGACCGCGTCGCCCGAGAGCACGTTGAACACCAGCCCGAGCGCGGTGACCTGCGCCGCCACCCAGCCCAGGTAGGAGAGCACGATGCAGATCGACAGCACGAGTTCGGTCGTGCGGTTGTAGCGCACGCGGAAGAAATCACCCAGCGTGAGCAGGTTCATGCGGTACAACGGGCGGGCGAAGACGAGGCCGAACAGCACCAGGCAGGCCGAGGCGCCGAGCGGGTCGGAGATCAGGCCGTGGAAGCCTTCCTCGAGGAAGGTGGCGGAGATGCCGAGCACGGTCTCGGCGCCGAACCAGGTGGCGAACACCATCGCCAGCACGACGATCATCGGCAGGTTGCGCCCTGCGGTGATGTAGTCACGCGCATTGTGCACCCGGGTGGCGGCATACAGGCCGATGCCGATGGAGACGACCAGGTAGGCGACGACAAGCCAGAGCAGCATGGTTGGGCCTTTCGTGTTGGCGCATCCGCGCGCGGTGAGCGAAAAAAGAGGGCGCGAGTGTACCAACAGAACGCCGCCGCGGGGGGCGGGATGCGCGCGCCAAGGGCTTGATCGTTCGCGCTTTATTGCATGGGCGCAACGTCGGCGTTGAATGCCGCGGCGCGCGTCAGCCGAACAGGCGGTAGAGCTCCAGGCCGAGCAGGCCCATGGCGATGGCGCCGATGAAGAGCAGCAGGCGGCCCTGGGTGCGTTGCCCGGCGGCGAGCTCTTCGAGGCGCTGCTGCTGGGCGCTCTGGTGACGGGCCGATTCGGTGAGCGCCTGGTGCACCAGGCGCGGCAGCTGCGGCAGGGTGCCGGCCCAGGCCGGCGCCTCTTCCTTGACCCCGCGCACCAGCGCGCGCACGCCCATGCGCTCGTCCATCCAGCGCTCGAGGAAGGGCTTGGCGGTCTTCCACAGATCGAGCTCGGGGTCGAGCTGGCGGCCCAGACCCTCGATGTTGAGCAGGGTCTTCTGCAGCAGCACGAGCTGCGGCTGCACCTCCATCTCGAAGCGGCGCGCGGTCTGGAACAGGCGCAGCAGGGTCTTGCCGAAGGAGATGTCCTTCAAGGGCTTGTCGAAGATCGGTTCGCACACGGTGCGGATCGCCGCCTCGAACTCGTCCACCCGCGTCTTTGCCGGCACCCAGCCGGCCTCGATGTGGGCGAGCGCCACGCGCCGGTAGTCGCGCTTGAAGAAGGCGAGGAAGTTGGTCGCGAGGTAGTTCTTGTCCACCTCGTTGAGCGTGCCCATGATGCCGAAGTCGAGCGCGATGTAGCGCCCGTCCTGATGCACGAAGATGTTGCCCGGGTGCATGTCGGCGTGGAAGAAGCCGTCGCGGAAGACCTGGGTGAAGAAGATCTCCACGCCGGCACGGGAGAGTGCTTTCAAATCGGTGCCCTGGGCGAGCAGCGCCGGCGTCTGCGAGATCGGCACGCCGCGCATGCGCTCCATCACCATGACCTTGCTGCCGCACCAGTCCCAATACACCTCGGGCACGATCAGCAGCGAGGAGTCGGTGAAGTTGCGCCGCAGCTGCGAGCAGTTGGCCGCCTCGCGCATCAGGTCGAGCTCGTCGTGCAGGTACTTGCTGAACTCTGCGACCACCTCGCGTGGCTTGAGGCGGCGGCCTTCGGGCCAGATCTTCTCCAGCAGCACCGCGGCGACTTCGAGCAGGGCGAGGTCGTGCTCGATGACGCGCTCGATGCCCGGGCGCAGCACCTTGACCGCGACGTCGGTGCCGTCGGGCAGGCGCGCGAAATGCACTTGCGCCACCGAGGCCGAGGCCACCGGCGTGCGCTCGAAGTCGTCGAAGACCTCGTCGATCGGACGACCGTAGAAGCCTTCCAGCACTTCGAGCGCCTGCTCGGTCGGGAAGGGCGGGACGCGGTCCTGCAGCAGGGCGAGCTCGTCGGCGAGGTCGGGCGGCAACAGGTCGCGCCGGGTCGACAGCATCTGGCCGAACTTGACGAAGATCGGCCCGAGCGACTCCAGCGCCTGGCGCAGGCGCGCGCCGCGCGACTCGGAAAAGGTGCGCCAGAAGAAGACCTTGTGCCACACGTGCGCCAGCCGGCCACTGCTGTCGGCGTCGAGCACCATGCGGTCGAGGCCGAAGCGCAGGCTGACGGAGACGATCTTGGCGAGGCGGAAGAGGCGCACGTTAACAGGCCGGGCAGACGCAAACCGCGGACTTTAGCCCGAAAGCGCCTGCGGGGGAACGGGCGGGAGCGCACCGCAGCGCAACCTGCGCTCACATCCTCGCCGGGGCGGACCGTGCCGATCCGCTATAATCGCGCGTTTCGAATTCATTCCGAGTGCCATGAGCGCCGATCCCAAAGTCCTGCTGACCGACCTGCTCCAGACCGCGCTGAAGAGCGTCGCGCCGGATCTCGCCGCCACCCCCATCCTGCTGGAGCGCCCGAAGCAGGCGAGCCACGGCGACTTCGCCACCAACCTCGCGCTGCAGCTCGCCAAGCCGCTCAAGCGCAACCCGCGCGAGCTCGCCGGCCTGCTGCTCGCCGAGCTGCCGCCCTCGAAGCTGGTCGCCAGGGCCGAGGTCGCCGGCGCCGGCTTCATCAACTTCACGCTCGCCTCCGACGCCAAGACCGCGGTGGTGCGCGAGGTGCTGGCCAGGGGCGCGGATTTCGGCCGCGGGGCAGGCAAGGGCATCAAGGTGCAGGTGGAGTTCGTCTCCGCCAACCCCACCGGCCCGCTCCACGTCGGCCACGGTCGCGGCGCCGCCTATGGCGCCTCGCTCTCGGACGTGCTCGCCTTCGCCGGCTACGAGGTCAGCCGCGAGTACTACGTGAACGACGCTGGCCGCCAGATGGACATCCTGGCGCTGTCGACCTGGCTGCGCTACCTCGCCTTCTTCGGCATCGAGATTCCCTTCCCGCCCAACGCCTACCAGGGCGACTACGTGGTCGACATGGGTCGCGAGATGCGCGACGCCCATCAGGACCGCTTCGCCAAGGTCACCGCCATGCAGATCCTGGCCGGGACGCCCGGCCTGCCGCCTTCCGATCGCAAGGACGACGAGGCCAAGCAACAGCGCGAGGAACACCTCGACGCGCTGATCGCCAACGCCAAGAAGCTGCTCGGCGAGGACTACCCTTGGGTGCACGGCTTCGCGCTCAACGAGCAGCTCGGCGATGGTCGCGAGGACCTGCAGGAGTTCGGCGTGCGCTTCGACAAGTGGTTCTCGGAGCAGAGCCTGTTCGACACCGGCCTGGTCGAGCGCGCGGTGACCCAGCTCGAGAAGGCCGGTTACATCTATCTCCAGGACGGCGCGAAGTGGTTCCGCTCCACCGCCTTCGGCGACGAGAAGGACCGCGTCGTGCAGCGCGAGAACGGCCTCTTCACCTACTTCGCCTCCGACATCGCCTACCACCTCAACAAGTACGAGCGCGGCTTCGACCGCATGATCGACATCTGGGGCGCCGACCACCACGGCTACATCCCGCGCGTGAAGGGCGCGATCGCCGCGCTCGGGCTCGATCCGGCCCGACTGGACGTTGCCTTGGTGCAGTTCGCGGTGCTCTACCGCGACGGCCAGAAGACCTCGATGTCCACCCGCTCGGGCGAGTTCGTCACCCTGCGCGAGCTGCGCCGCGAGGTGGGCAACGATGCCTGCCGCTTCTTCTACGTGCTGCGCAAGTCCGACCAGCACCTCGACTTCGACCTCGACCTCGCCAAGAGCCAGAGCAACGAGAATCCGGTGTATTACGTCCAGTACGCCCACGCCCGCGTGTGCTCGGTGCTCGACCAGTGGGGCGGCGAGGCCGCGGAGCTGGCCGGTGCCGACCTCGGCCTGCTGCAGAACGAGCGCGAGCTCGCGCTGTGCGCGCGTCTGGCGAGCTTCGCCGAGCTGGTGCAGGACGCCGCCGCCGGCTACGCGCCGCACCAGATCGCGTTCTACCTCAAGGATCTCGCTGCCGACTTCCATAGCTGGTACAACGCCGAGCGCATGCTGGTCGAGGACGAGGCGCTCAAGCTCGCCCGCCTCGCGCTCGCCGCGGCGGTGCGCCAGGTGCTGGTCACCGGCCTGAAGATGCTGGGCGTGTCCGCGCCCGAGTCGATGTGATGCAGGGGGGGCAATCGTGAGTCGAGATCGCGGCCCGGTCCGCAAGCCGGCGCGCGCACCGGCCAAGAGCGCCGGCGGAACGCTGATCGGCATCTTCATCGGCCTCGTCTTCGGTGCGCTGATCGCGGCTGGCGCGGCGTGGTACTTCACCCGCAGCAATCCCTTCCAGGCTGCGCCGGTGGCGCCGCGCGTGCAGGCGCCGGCGGAGCAGGGGCCGGCGGCGCTGCCCGGCAAGCCGGGCGACCGCCCGGTGGCCAAGCAGGATTTCGAGTTCTACCGCATCCTGCCGCAGGGCGACAACGTGCCTTCGTCGGCGGCGCAGGTCGTGCCGGTGCCCGCGCCCCAGGTGCAGGCGCCGCCCCCGCCCGTGCCCGCGCAGCAGGCCCCCGCGCCGGTGTTCGAGGCCTCGCCGCAGCCCGCGGCGGTGACGCCGCCCGCGCCCCAGCGCAACGAGCGCATCTACCTGCAGGTGGGCTCGTTCGAGAACCCGTCCGAAGCGGACAACCTCAAGGCGCGGCTGGCGCTCTCGGGCATCCAGGCGAGCGCGCAGCGCACCCAGCTGCCCGACGGGCGCATCGTGCACCGCGTGCGCGTCGGTCCCTTCGCCAAGCCCGAGGACATGAACCCGATGCGGGCCCGCCTCTCCGATGCGGGTTTCAATGCCTCGGTGAGCCGCAACCAGTGAGCCTGGACACGCTACGGATTGAACGTCCGTGCGCCGTCCGCGTCTCACCCAGCCTCAGTCAAAGGAGTTCCGCATGAATCGTCGTGATGCCCTCAAGCTGGCCGGCCTGGCCCTCGCCCTTCCCGCCGCCTCGGTCGTGCAGGCGAACGAGCCCTTCCAGATCATCGAGCCGGCACAGAAGGCGGACGATCCCTCGAAGATCGAGGTGCTCGAGTTCTTCCACTACGGCTGCCCGCACTGTCGCGACTTTCATCCGCTGATCACCGCGTGGAAGAAGAAGCTGCCGGCCGACGTCGCCTTCCGCGCGGTGCCGGCGGTGTGGAACAACGCCCAGCTGAGCGGTCTCGCCCGGCTGTTCTACGCCGCGCAGATCACCGGCGATCTCGCCGCGCTCGAGCCGGCGATCTTCGCCGCGGTGCAGGACGACAAGCGTCCGCTGTTCAACGAGCAGCAGGTTTCCGAGTGGGTCGCCGGCAAGGTGGGCGATGCGGCGAAGTTCGTCGAGACCTACAAGTCTTTCGGCGTGGGTTCGATGGTGCAGCGCGCCGACCAGCTCGCGCGCGCGCTGAAGATCCAGGGCGTGCCGTCCATGGTGGTCGGCGGACGCTACCTGACCTCGGCCTCGCTCACCGGCAGCCACGAGAATACGCTCAAGGTCGCCGACGAGTTGATCGCCCGCGTACGCAAGGAGCGCGGCTGAAGATGAGCGATCGTGGCGCCAGCGCCGTGCCGCAGGCGGTCGAGGCCGCCGAGCGCCGCCGCATTCAGCGCTTCCTGGCCCAGCGCCGTGGCCAGCCTTGGTTCTGGGTGATGATCGGCGACGAGCGCATTGAGCTGCGCGACATCTCGGTCGATGGTTTCGCCATCGCCGCCGAAACGCCTCCGGCGGGCGGCGAGCCTTTCGACTTCGTGCTGCAGCGCGAGGGCGTTCCCGACCACATCCGCGGTCGGGCGCAGGCGGTGAATTTCATCGCTGCGAGCGGGCAGGCGGGCTGCCGCTTCCGCGCGCTCGAGGGCGATGGCGCCGAGCGCTTGCGCGACTGGCTGATCGCATTGGTGATCATGAACGCGAGCGTGCGCATCAGCGAGAAGGACGCGGCGGCAATCGTCGAGGGGCCGTCGCTGATCTGAAACTTCCTGACGTGCCCGGCAGTCGTGGGGGACGGACGTCGCTCTGGAGGTAGCGACGTCCGTCCCCCACGGTCTTTCAGGCGCGCGTGGGCTGCTGCCGTCGCGCGCGGCGAGTCTGCGCGAACCAGACGAAGCCCAGCAGCGCGAGCGCGGGCACGAACATCCATTCCCTCGACGGACGGTCGACGGACGGTACCTCGATGCGGGCGATCTTGTACCCCTGCTCCAGCCCCAGCTTCTCGCTCTGGCTCCCGAAGCGCACCGCGGCGACCTGGACTTCATCTCCAAGGCTCATCAAGGTCAGCCCGACCCTGCCCAGGCGCTCCCTGGCGCTGGGCGCAGTGTCGCCGAGCGGAAGCAGCATGCCTTTCGAGACTTCCTCGCCCTCGAGCGAAATCCCCTCCACCCAGATGCGCAGGTTGTCGTTGCGTGGAGCCTCCTCGACCAGGCGGGTCAGCTCCGAGGCCGGCAGCTCCTGATAGGGTGGGTACAGCATGTCCATCCAGAAGCCCGGGCGGAACAGCGTGAAGGTCACCAGCAACAGCAGGATCGACTCGTGCACGCGGTTGCGGGTGATGAACCAGCCCTGGGTGGCCGCCGCGAACATCAGGTTCGCCACGATCGCACTCGATACCGTCAGGGCGAACAGCCACACCGAATCGACGCCGATCATCAGCAACTGGGTGTTGAAGATGAACATGAAGGGCAGGATCGCCGTCCGCATCGAGTACAGGAAGGCCTGCACGCCCGCAGCGATCGGGTCGCAGCGTGCGATCCCCGCGGCGGCGTAGGAGGCGAGGCCGACCGGTGGGGTGACGTCGGCCATCAGGCCGAAGTAGAAGACGAACATATGCACCGCGATCAGCGGGACGAGCAGGCCGCTTTGCGCGCCGACCTCGACCACGACCGGCGCCATCAGGGTCGACACCACGATGTAGTTCGCCGTGGTGGGCAGGCCCATGCCGAGGATCAGGCAGATGACCGCGACCATGACCAGCATCACCATCAGATTGCCGCCAGACACCGCCTCGACGAACTCGGTGAGCACCAGGCCGACACCGGTCAGCGTGACGGTGCCGACGATGATGCCGGCGGTCGCGGTCGCGATGCCGATGCCGATCATGTTGCGCGCCCCGGTGACCAGGCCGGTGTGGAGGTCGGCGAAGCCCTGCCGGGTTGCCTCACCCACGTTGCCGGTGTTGCGGAAGATCGCCTTGAGCGGGCGCTGCGTGACCAGGATGAAGATCATGAACAGGGTCGCCCAGAACGCCGACAGCGCAGGCGAGAGCTCCTCCACCATCAGGTTCCAGATCAGCGCGACCACCGGCAGCAGGTAGTACAGGCCCGTCTTCAGCGTCGGGCCGGTCTCCGGCAGCTCGGTCAGGGGGCTGCTGGGGTCGTCCATGTGCAGCTCGGGGTGCCGCGTCGCGTACCACAGCAGGCCGATGTAGCAGCCGAACATGAGCACCGCGACGATGATCGCCGAGGCGTCGCCTGCCAGCGCCTTGATCCAGCCCATGCCGTAATAGACCGCCCCGGCAAGGACGATCAGGCCCGACACGGTGAGGCCGAAGGACAGCAGGCGATGTCCGGCGGATTTCGTCACCCGGCGCGGCAGCCCGCGGATGTCGGCCTTGAGCGCCTCGAGGTGCACCACGTAGAAGAGCGCGATGTAGGAGATCAGCGCCGGCAGGAAGGCATGCTTGATGACCTCGGTGTAGGGAATGCCCACGTACTCGACCATCAGGAAGGCCGCAGCGCCCATGACCGGCGGCATGATCTGGCCATCGACCGAGGCCGCGGCCTCGACCGCCGCCGCCTTCTTGGGCGCATACCCCACGCGTTTCATCAGCGGGATCGTGAAGGTGCCGGTGGTGACGACGTTGGCGATCGAGGAGCCGGAGATCAATCCCGTGCTCGCGGAAGCCACCACGGCGGCCTTGGCCGGGCCGCCGCGCAGATGCCCGAGCAGCGAGATCGCCGACTTGATGAAGTAGTTGCCGGCGCCCGCGGTCTCGAGCAGGGAGCCGAACAGCACAAAAAGGAAGATGAAGCTGGTCGATACCCCGAGGGCCACCCCGAACACGCCCTCGGTGGTCAGCCACAGGTGGCTCATCCCCTTCGCCAGCGAGGCGCCGCGGTGGGCGATCATCTCCGGCATGTAGGGGCCCAGAAAGACGTAGCCGATGAACACCACCGACAGCACGACCATGGGCAGGCCGAGTGCGCGGCGTGCGGCTTCGAGCAGCAGGATCAGGCCGCACACGGCGACCGCGAGGTCCGTCGTGGTCGGCAGGCCGGGGCGGGCGGCCAGTTCCCTGTAGAAGAGGAACAGGTAGCCCATGCAGAACGCCCCAACCGCTGCAAGTACCCAGTCCCCGAGCGGGATCCGGTCGCGTGGAGAGCGCTTCAGTGCCGGGTAGGCGAGAAAGGCGAGAAACACGGCCAGTGCGAGGTGGATCGAGCGCGCCTCGGTGTCGTTGAAGACGAACATGCCGAGCGAGAACGGCAGCGGCGAGGCGATCCAGAGCTGCATCAGGGACCATGCCAGTGCGACCAGCACGATGAGGCGCGCCGGCCATCCGGTCGGCTTGCGCCCACCCGTGTCGGCCTCGGCGACGATCTGGCGGAGTTGTTCGTCGGTGAGCTCGAAACCGTGTTCTTGTTTTTCCGGGCTGGCCATGGCCTACCTCGTCGTGAAAGTCCGCATTCGACGGACGATGGAAAGAAAACGGCGAGGGCCTCGGGACCGCCGCCGTTCTCGTGACATCGGGCTTGCTCGCCAGGGATGTGGCAAGCGGTGGACTTACATCCAGCCCTTTTCCTTGTAGTACTTCACCGCGCCCTCGTGCAGCGGGGCCGACATGCCGTTCTTGATCATGTCCTGCGGCTGCAGGTTGGCGAAGGCCGGGTGCAGCTTCTTGAAGTCCTCGAAGTTCTCGAACACCGCCTTGACCATGATGTAGACCGACTCCACCGGCACCTTGGCCGAGGTCACGATGCTCGCCACCACGCCGAAGGTCTTGGTCGCATCCGGGTTGTTGGCATACATGCCGCCCGGGATGGTGACCGGAGCGAAGTAGGGGTACTGGGCGAGGATCTTGTCCACGCCCGCGCCGGTGATCGGCACCAGCTTGGCGCCGCAGGTGGTGGTCGGATCCTGGATGTTGGCCGCCGGGTGGCCGACCACGAAGGCGAAGCCGTCGATCTTGTTGTCGCATAGCGCGGCGCCGTGCTCGTCGGGCTTGAGCTCGGAGGCGAGCGAGAAGTCGGCGAAGCTCATGCCCATCGCCGGCAGAAGCACCTCGAGGGTCGCGCGCTGGCCCGAACCCGGGTTGCCGATGTTGAAGCGCTTGCCCTTGAAGTCCTCCATCTTGCCGATGTTGGCTTCCTTGCGCGCCAGCACGGTCAGCGGCTCGCCATGCAGCGAGAACACCGAGCGCAGGTCTGCGAAGGCGCCGCCGTCCTTGAACTGGACCTCGCCCTTGAGCGCGTTGTACTGGATGTCCGACTGCGAGACGCCGAAGTCGAGTTCGCCGGCCTTGATGGTATTCACGTTGTACACCGAACCGCCGGTGCTTTCGACCGAGCAGCGCACGCCGTGCTGGGCGCGGTCCTTGTTGATCAGGCGGCAAATCGCGCCGCCCGCGGCGTAATAGACGCCCGTCACACCCCCGGTACCGATCGTGATGAACTTCTGCTGGGCGTGCGCGGGGGCGGCGCCGAGCGAGCCGGCGATTGCGAAGGCGGCAGCCAGGGCAGTCAGTCTTTTCATGTGAGCTTTCTCCGTGAAGGTGGAACGCCGGCTGGCCGAAGGGGCGCCGACAGGGAGGACACGTGCTGCGGATCGGGGCGGGAGCCGGGTGGCCGCGAAAGCGGCCACGAGCGCCCACCAAGGATGGCCAAGCTTGGCACAAAACGATTCCTGCCTGCACTCGGGATTTCCCGAGGTGCGCGGCTTGCGCATGAATTCCCCGCAGGGTGCGAGGACGGGAGGGTGTGGCGCGATAAGATGCGGCTCCGCACGTTTCATCCGAGCATCGACCATGCATTCCAAGGCTTCACAGGACGGGTGCCCGACCTGGATCGACGCTGCCGGGCGGCTGCATTCGCCCGCCGGCGCGGACGCGCGCATCGTCTCCCTGGTGCCCTCCCTGACCGAACTGGTGTTCGACCTCGGCCTGGGCGAGCGCCTCGTCGGGCGCACCGGCTTCTGCGTACACCCGCGCGAGGCCTTGCGCGCCGTTCCCAAGGTCGGCGGGACGAAGGACGTCAATCTCGCGCGCATCCGCGAGCTCGCGCCCACGCATGTTCTCGTCAACATGGACGAGAACCGCCGCGAGACCGTCGACGCGCTCGCCGCCTTCGTGCCCCACATCGTCGTCACTCATCCCAACACGCCGCAGGACAACCTCGTCCTCTTCGCGCTGCTCGGCGGCGTCTTCGGCGCTGAAGGAGCCGCCGCCCGGCTCGCCCACGAACTGCGCGCAGTGCTCGACGAGGCCGCGGCGTTGCGCGCGGCGCTCGCCGACGAGCGCGTGCTCTACCTGATCTGGCGCGAGCCCTGGATGACGGTCGCGCGCGACACCTACATCGCCGCCACGCTCGCCGAGGTCGGCTGGAGCACCCTGCCAGCGGTGGAAGGTGGCGAGACCGGAGCGGCGCGCTATCCCGCCTTCGACTGGAATGCGCCCTGGCTCGCCGGAGTCGAGCGCGTGCTGCTGTCCACCGAGCCCTACCGCTTCCGCGCGGCGCATCTCGCCGAGGTCGCGCGCCTGGCTGCGCGCCCGGCGCTGCTGGTCGATGGCGAGATGGTGTCGTGGTACGGTAGCCGTGCCGCGCGCGGCCTGCGCTGGCTGATGGCGCTGCGGCGCGGGCTGGCGTGAGCCGGGGGCTCAGGCCGGCGTTGCGCGCGGCTGTGCGAGCGTGTGCTGCACTCGTTCCGGGGTGAGGATGGCGAAGCGCTCGCGTACGAGGCGGTGGCGCGCCAGGCGCAACAGGGCTTTGTCGCGGGTGATCAGCGTCGCCATGCCGGCGGCGCCGGCGATTTCGAGGAACTTCTGGTCGTCGGGGTCGCGACAGCTGGGGAGCGTGCCGGCGTCGGCATCGTCCGCCAGCACTGCGATGCGGTCGATGTAGCGTGCGCGCAGGCCATCCTGGCGGCCCGGGTCGAGACCGAACTGCGCATAGGCGAGCACGCGGCGCAACTCTTCCAGCGCATCTGCACGCGAGACCAGGCGGCACGATCCTGCGTCGATCCACGCGCGTAATGCCTCGAGCGCGGGGTCGCGGAACATCCACAGCGCGAGCACCGTGTTGGTGTCGAGCACGAGGGTGGGCGGCAGGGGGG
Source organism: Thauera aminoaromatica (assembly GCF_000021765.1). NCBI lineage: Bacteria > Pseudomonadati > Pseudomonadota > Betaproteobacteria > Rhodocyclales > Zoogloeaceae > Thauera > Thauera aminoaromatica. The sequence goes on from NC_011662.2 coordinate 812,318, forward strand.
CTTGCGAGGAGGGTTCGGTCACGTTCGCAGTGGGTGAGCCGGGTCGCCGGCGCGGCGATGCAGCGTGGTGAACGAAAAACGGGGAGGGCTTCCCCTCCCCGTACTCGTCGCGACAAGGCTCAGGCGGCGGCCTTGGCGTCGATGCGGATCTTGACGAAGCTGCCCGGGGCGTCTTCGAGGACCTCGAGCTTGCCGTTCACCGGATCGCGCGCCTCGGTCTGCTCGCTGTCGTGTGCGGTGACCCAGGCCTGCCAGTCGGTCCACCACGAGCCCGGGTGCTGCTGCGCGCCTTCCAGCCAGGCGTCGGCGGTCTCGGCGAGCTTCGCGCTCGGGTTGAGCCAGTAGCCGTACTTGTTGGCGGCGGGCGGGTTCACGATGCCGGCGATATGGCCGGAGCCGCCGAGCACGAAGCGGGTCGGGCCGCCGAAGCGACGGGCGCCCATGTAGGTGCTCTTCCACGGCGCGATGTGATCCTCGATCGTGGAAATGAAGTAGCACGGCACCTTGATCTTGCCGAGGTCGATCGGGGTGCCGTCGATCTCGATGCCGCCCGGCTCGATCAGGCGGTTTTCCATGTACATCGTGCGCAGGTAGAAGCTGTGCATGGCCGCCGGCATGCGGGTCGAGTCCGAGTTCCAGTACAGCAGGTCGAACGGGAACGGATCCTTGCCGAGCAGGTAGTTGTTGACCACGAAGGACCAGATGAGGTCGTTGGCGCGCAGCATGTTGAAGGTGCCGGCCATCTCCGAGCCTTCCAGGTAGCCGCGCTCGAACATCTTCTTCTCGAGGCTGGACACCTGGCCTTCGTCGATGAACACGCCGAGTTCGCCCGGATCGGTGAAGTCGGTCATGGTGGTGAAGAAGGTCGCCGAGAGGATGCGCTTCTGGCGCTTGGCGGCGAGGTAGGCGAGCGTGGTCGCCAGCAGGGTCCCACCCAGGCAATAGCCCGCGGCATTCACTTCCTTCTCGCCGGTCTGGCGCTCGATCGCGTCGAGGGCGGCGATGACGCCTTCCTTGACGTAGGCGTCGAAGCTCTTCTGCGCCAGGCGCTCGTCGGGGTTGACCCAGGAGATCACGAACACGGTGTGGCCCTGGTCCACTGCCCACTTGATGTAGGAGTTCTTCTCGCGCAGGTCGAGGATGTAGAACTTGTTGATCCAGGGCGGCACGATCAGCAGCGGCTTCTTGAGGACCTTTTCGGTGCTCGGGGTGTACTGCAGCAGCTGCATCATCTCGGTCTGGAAAACGACCTTGCCCGGCGTGGTGGCGACGTTCTTGCCCAGCTCGAAGGCCGAGGTGTCGGTCATCTTGACGCGCAGGTTGCCGCCGCCGTCCTCGACGTCGCGCAGCAGGTTGTTGAGGCCCTTGAGCAGGTTCTGGCCGTGGCTCTTGACCGTCTCGCGGAAGACCTCGGGGTTGGTCATCGCGAAGTTCGACGGCGACAGCGCGTCGATATACTGGCGGGTGTAGAAGGTGACCTTCTTCTGCGTCTGCTCGTCGAGGCCGTCGACGCCGCTGACGGTGTCGTGGATGTGGCGCGCGGCGATCAGGTAGGACTGCTTGATGAAGTCGAACAGGAAGTGCTGCTCCCACTCCTCGTCCTTGAAGCGCTTGTCGCTCTTCTCGGGGGCGGCGACGGGCGAGGCGCTCAGGCCGGCGACACGCATCATCGAGTGCTGCCACAGCGAGAAGTAGTCCCACACCAGATTCATCTGCGCCTGGGCGAGCTTGTACGGGTTGGCCAGCAGCTTGGCCATCATGTCCATGAAGGCCTGGGCGATGCCGAGCTCGTCGGCGGGGGTGCTCACGCCCTTCTTGAGTTGGCGGTGCACGTGGTCGCTGATCAGGTGCGAGGCGCGGCGGGCGACTTCGGCATAGGTCTTGGCGACTTCCTGCGGGTCGGGCAGGTCGCAGGCGGGGGTCTCGTTGCTGGGTGCGGCCATCTTGTTCGGGCTCCTGTTTTTGCGGCGGGGCGGTCTGTTGCGGACAATGTTACGGACAATGGGTGAAACGGATCAGGCCGTCCGCATCGACGCGTCTCGAGAGCTCTCCCCTCTTCTCGAGATGGTTGAGGTGAGCGATCGCTTCCCCCATGGCGAACATGACCTGATGGGTATCGAGCTCGCGCGGAAACAGCGTCGGCAGCAATGCTGCGGCGCTTTGCGGCATGGCACAAGCCGCCACAAGCACCTCGCAACGTTCGCGATGATGCTCGACGAGCTGCTCCACGCGTGCCCGGATACCCTTGAAAGGTTTGCCATGTGATGGTAGCACGAGCGTGTCGTCGGGCAAGGTGCAGAATTCTCGCAATGAGTGGAGAAACCATCCCAGGGCGTCGCCATGCGGCGTTGCAGCATAAACGCTGACGTTGGTGGAGATGCGCGGCAGCAACATGTCGCCCGCGATCAACACGCCGAGCTCCGCGCAGTACAGGCTGGCGTGCTCGGGTGCGTGGCCGAAGCCGACGATGACGCGCCAGGTATGGGCGCCGATGCGCAACTCGTCGCCGGCAAACATGCGCTCGTAGCGGCCGGGCACCTGCGGCGCACCGATGCGGTAGGCGTTGCCGCGGGTCAGCAGGGCGTCGCGGCGCATCTCGTCGAGGCCGTGGCGGCGGAACTGCTCGACCATGTCGGTGGCGCAATAGCCCGGCAGCTGGTGCCACACTGCCTGGGCGGCGAAGAACTCGCCCTGGGTCATGTGGATCGCCGCGTCGTCGCGCGCGGCCAGCCAGGTGGCGAGGCCGATGTGGTCGGGGTGGTGGTGGGTCACCACGACGCGGCGCAGTGGCCGGCCGTCCGCGGCGAGCACGGCGTCCCACGCCTCGCGCGTCTCGTCGCGGGCGAAGCCGCAGTCCACCACCGCGAGCGTCTCGCCTTCGTCGAGCAGCCACAGGTTGATGTGGTCGAGCGCGAAGGGCAGGCGCATGCGCACCCAGCGCAGGCCGGGGGCGATCTCGATCGAGTGACCGGGCGAGGGCAGGCTGTCGAAGGGGTATTCGAGGACCGTGGGGTCGGGGGGGCTCATGGGGTCTCCTCTACGGGGGGGCGGGCACGTTCAGCGTGCGGACCGGCGTGCGCGGGCGGCGCTCACGCCGTCGGGCCGTTCCGGAATGGGATCGATTACGTTAACGTTAACGTATTGGCTGGCATAATTACACACTCGACGGAGACACGAAGATGCGCCCCGAATTGCCCCAGTTCCAGCCCCGCGACCCCGGCTACGCCGAGCGCGTGCGCGCCAGCTTCGCCCTGCAGCAGGCAATGCGCCTGATCGGCGCCGAGATTCCGGTGGTCGAGCCCGGCTACACCGAGATCCACCTGCCCTTCAAGGCGGAGATCTCCCAGCAGCACGGCTTCGTCCACGGCGGGGTGGTCGGGATGATCGCCGACTCGGCCGCGGGCTACGCGGCCAACACCCTGACCCCGGCCGACACCAGCGTGCTCACCGTCGAGTACAAGCTCAATCTCGTCGCCCCCGCCGACGGCGAGCGCCTGGTGGCGCGCGGCGAGGTGGTCAAGCCGGGGCGCACGCTGATCATCACCAAGGCCGAGGTCTTCGCCATCCGCGACGGCAAGTGGACCTTGTGTGCGCTGATGCAGCAGACGATCATGGCCATGCACGGCAAGAAGGAGCGCGCCGCCTGAAGGCTTGCTCTTCCCCCTCCCCCGAGAGATCCGTCCCCGAACCTTCCCGGAGTCCTGCCATGCCCACCCGTCTTTGCGCCCTCGGCGCCAACGACACCGTCGAGCTCGAGCACGTGCGCGGCTTCTTCCGCCAGTACGCCGCCTGGCTCGGCGTGGACCTGAGCTTCCAGGGGTTCGCCGACGAGATCGCCAACCTGCCGGGGGCCTACGGCGCCGCCGACGGCCGCCTGTTCTACGCCGAGGTCGATGGCAAGCCGGCCGGCTGCGTGGGCATCCGCCGCTTCTCCGAGGGCGTGTGCGAGATGAAGCGGCTCTACGTCGATCCGGCCTTCCGTGGTGGCGGCGTGGGGCGCAAGCTCGCGCTCGCCGCCATCAAGGCGGCGCGTCTGTTCGGCTACCGCCGCATCCTGCTCGACACCATCCCGTCGATGCGGATCGCGGTCAAGCTCTACCGCGAGCTCGGCTTCAAGGAAGTGCCCGCCTGCTACCCCTCGCCGATCGAGGGTGCGATCTTCCTGACCCTGGACCTGGAGAACTGGTCGGAGGACGACGTCAGCAACGAGAACCTCTTCCACCTCTTCGACTACAACCAGGCGTGGTCGCGCCAGATGCAGCAGCTCGACCCCGGCTTCTTCGGCAAGCTGGCGCAGCTTCAGGCCCCGGAGTACCTCTGGATCGGCTGTTCCGACTCGCGCGTGCCGGCCAACCAGATCGTCGGCCTGCTGCCGGGCGAGGTCTTCGTCCACCGCAACATCGCCAACGTGATCGTGCACACCGACCTCAACGCGCTGGCGGTGATCCAGTACGCGGTCGATGTACTGCAGGTGAAGCACATCATGGTCGTTGGCCACTACGGCTGCGGCGGCGTCAAGGCCGCGCTCGAACGTGCGCGCGTCGGCCTCGTCGATCTTTGGCTGCGCCACGTGCAGGACGTCCATGTGCGCCATCTGAAGGCCGTCGATGGCCTGGCGCCCGAACTGCGCCACGATCGCCTGTGCGAGCTCAACGTCATCGAGCAGGTGGCCAACGTGGCGCAGACCGTGGTCGTGCAGGACGCCTGGCGGCGCGGCCAGCGCCTCACCGTGCATGGCTGGATCTACGGCCTGCAGGACGGTCTGATCCGCGACCTCGGGATGAACCTCAGCCGTTCCGACGATCTCATGCCGCGCTACGTCGCGGCGCTGGAGGCGCTCGGCAACTGAGCGCCGCGCAAATCGAATCGATCAACACCCATAACAGGAGAGTTCCATGTCCGATCCCGTCGTCATCGTTTCCGTCGCTCGCACCCCGCTGGGTGGTTTCCAGGGCGACCTGTCCAGCCTCACCACGCCGCAGCTCGGCTCGATCGCGATCAAGGCCGCGGTCGAGCGTGCCGGCGTCGCGCCCGCGCAGGTGCAGGAAGTGATCATGGGCTGCGTGCTGCCCGCCGGTCTCGGCCAGGCGCCTGCCCGCCAGGCCGCGCTCGGCGCCGGCCTGCCGCTGTCGGCCGGCTGCACCACGATCAACAAGGTGTGCGGCTCGGGCATGAAGGCCACCATGCTGGCGCACGACCTCATCCTCGCCGGCAGCAACGAGGTCATGGTCGCCGGTGGCATGGAGTCGATGTCCAACGCCCCCTACCTGCTGCCCAAGGCGCGTGCCGGCTATCGCCTCGGCCACGGCCAGATGTTCGACCACATGTTCCTCGACGGCCTGGAAGACAGCTACTCCAAGGAGAACAAGGGCCGCCTCATGGGCACCTTCGCCGAGGATTGCGCCGGCCACTTCAACTTCACCCGCCAGGCCCAGGACGAGTTCGCGATCGCCTCGACCACGCGCGCGCAGGCCGCGATCAACAACGGCGACTTCAGCTGGGAGGTGGTGCCGGTCACCGTGGCCAGCCGCAAGGGCGACGTGGTGGTCGACAAGGACGAGCAGCCGCTGAAGGCGCAGATCGACAAGATCCCCTCGCTCAAGCCGGCGTTCAAGAAGGACGGTACCGTTACGCCGGCCAACTCGAGCTCCATCTCGGACGGCGCCGCCGCGCTGGTGCTGATGCGCAAGTCCACCGCCGAGAAGCTCGGCGTGAAGCCGGTCGCGACCATCATCGGCCACGCCACGCATGCGCAGGAACCGGCGCTGTTTACCACCGCGCCGGTGGGCGCGATGCAGAAAGTGCTGGCCAAGGCCGGCTGGAGCACCGAGCAGGTCGACCTGTGGGAGATCAACGAGGCCTTCGCGGTCGTCACCATGGCGGCGATGCACGAGATGAAGCTGCCGCACGACAAGGTCAACGTGAACGGCGGCGCCTGCGCGCTCGGCCACCCGATCGGCGCTTCGGGCGCGCGCATCCTGGTCTCGCTGATCGGCGCGCTGCGCAAGCGCGGCCTCAAGCGCGGCGTGGCCAGCCTGTGCATCGGCGGCGGCGAAGCCACCGCGATGGCGATCGAGGTCGATTCGTCGGTGGCCTGCGGCTGAATCGGATCAAGCGCTGCGGCCGCTCGCGAGACGACTCTGCCAGGACCCGCGTTTCGTTAGGGGCGACCCGCCGGGGCGCCCCTACGACGTGCAGCGCCACACCAGCAAGGATTTCTACAAGGACAGCAGTGCAATGATTCTCACCCAGGAACAGGAACTCATCCGCGACTCCATGCGTGCCTTCGCGCAGGAGCGCCTGGCCCCCTTCGCTGCCGAATGGGACCGTAACCACACCTTCCCGCGCGAGGCGCTGAATGAGCTCGCCGAACTCGGCGCGCTCGGCATGGTGGTGCCCGAGGAATGGGGCGGCGCCGGCATGGACTACATGAGCCTGGTGCTCACGCTGGAAGAGATCGCCGCCGGCGACGGCGCCACCTCGACCATCGTCAGCGTGCAGAACTCGCTGCCCTGCGGCATCCTCAACCGCTTCGGCAGCGACGCGCAGAAGGAGGCGTGGTTGAAGCCGCTCGCCCGCGGCGAGAAGCTCGGCTGCTTCTGTCTGACCGAGCCGCATGTGGGCTCGGACGCTTCGGCGATCCGCACCAGCGCGGTCCGCGACGGCAACGAGTGGGTGTTGAACGGCGTCAAGCAGTTCATCACCACCGGCAAGCACGCCGATGTTGCCATCGTGTTCGCGGTGACCGACAAGGCCGCCGGCAAGAAGGGCATCACCTGCTTCCTGGTGCCGGCCAATGCGCCCGGCTACCAGGTGGGCCGCATCGAGGAGAAGATGGGGCAGAAGGCCTCCGACACCACCCAGATCCTCTTCGAGGATTGCCGCATCCCCGCGGATTCGGTGGTCGGCAAGGAAGGCGAGGGCTACAGGATCGCGCTGTCGAACCTCGAGGCCGGCCGTATCGGCATCGCCGCGCAGTGTCTCGGCATGGCGCGTGCGGCGCTGGAGGCTGCGGTCAAGTACGCCCAGGAGCGTGAGAGCTTCGGCAAGCCGATCTTCGAGCACCAGGCGGTCAATTTCCGCCTCGCCGACATGGCCACGCAACTGGAGGCTGCGCGCCAGCTCGTGTGGCACGCCGCCAGCCTGAAGGACGCGGGCCGCCCCTGCCTCAAGGAGGCCTCGATGGCCAAGCTGTTCGCCTCCGAGATGGCCGAGCGCGTGTGCTCGGACGCCATCCAGGTGCACGGCGGCTATGGCTACGTCACCGACTTCCCGGTCGAGCGCATCTACCGCGACGTGCGCGTGTGCCAGATCTACGAAGGCGCCAGCGACATCCAGAAGCTGGTGATCGGGCGCGCGCTGGCGGGCTGACCCTCGGCCGCCATTTGCCGCGGGCGCAGCGAGGCCGGCCTTTCCTGCTAGGGGAGGCCGGCCTCGCCCCGTTTGCGCTGACTCCTCGCCATGGTCACCGGCACCGGCAATACGCGCACGGTCATCGGCCTGATGTGCAGCCGGCTCAAGGCCGAGCACGTCCGCCGCACCCGACTCCTTCGCGCAGCGCGTTGCCCAGGCCGAGGCGCGCATCGGCTCGACGTGCGCCTCGGCGACAGGCTGCAGGCGGTGCTCGAGTTCAGGTTGTCGAGGTTGCGAAGCAGGCTGCATTGCGGGGAAACCGGGGGCAAGTCGCCATTCCGCAAAAATTCTCATTTCGGCAGTGACAGCGTCGGTTTCCTTGCCTACTCTTCCGTGAGGCGCCAACCCTCGGGGCGCGGCATACGGAGGTTGTCATGGCTGATCCATTTCTGGGCGAGATCCGGGCCTTCGCCGGCAATTTCGCTCCCCTCGGGTGGGCGCTGTGTCAGGGGCAGCTTCTGCCCATCGCCCAGAACGACGCCTTGTTCGCGCTGATCGGGACGACCTATGGCGGTGACGGGCAAACCACCTTTGCGCTGCCCAACCTCGCGGGCCGCATCCCCATCCATCAGGGTGCGGGGCCCGGCCTGACCCCGCGGGCGCTAGGGGAGGCGGGCGGCAGCGAAACCGTCGCCCTCGGCGTCCCGCAACTCCCCAGTCACAGCCACGTTGCGATTGGCGCCAACTCGGGTGCGGACAGAATCGGGCCGGCCGCCGCCTACTGGTCCACCGATCCAGGGGGCAACACCGGTGCGTACAGCACAACGGCCGGCAGCCAGATGGCGACCGGCGCGATCGGCGCTGCCGGCGGCGGACAGGCCCACGCCAACATGCAGCCCTTCCTCGTGCTCAACTACATCATCGCGCTGGAAGGCATCTTCCCGTCGCAAAGCTGAGCACAATCCGTCCAGTACCCTGAAGCGCATCCGAAAGGAGAGATGTCGATGAGCGATCCCTACATCGGAGAAATCCGATCGTTCGGCTTCAACTTCGCGCCGCGCGGTTGGGCCCAATGCAACGGGCAACTGCTTCCCATCGCGCAGAACACCGCGCTGTTTTCCATACTCGGTACCATGTACGGTGGCGACGGAAGGACGAATTTTGCGCTGCCCAATCTGTCGGGAGCGGTCGCGATGGGCAGTGGCCAGGGCAGTGGTCTCACGCCGCGTAGCCAAGGCGAGCGCGGTGGTTCGGAGTCCGTGACCCTGACGCTGGGCGAGATGCCGGTCCACGGCCACGCGGCCAATGCCAATCCGGCGAACGGCAATCAACCCGGCCCGGGCGGCAACTTTTGGGCGCAGGACCTGGGTGGAAGCAAGGACTACGCTGACGCTGGCACGGTGGCGATGGCGCCCGGGGCGATCGGGATTGCCGGGGAGGGGCAGCCTCACTCCAACGTCCAGCCCTTCCAGGTGCTCAACTTCTGCATTGCACTGCAAGGGATTTATCCGCCGAGGGGCTAGCAAGATCTGCCTGCGTGCGCCCGATGGGCGGCTTGGCCCGCCAAGCATTCAACACACACTGGAGCCGCGGTTCGGCTTGGTGATCAGTGAGGAGGCAAGTTCATGAGTGAACCTTTCGTCGGCGAGATCCGGCCCTTCGGCTTTGGCCATGCGCCCAGGGGTTGGGCGACCTGCGACGGTCAATTGCTGCCGATCAACCAGAATCAGGCGCTGTTTGCGCTGCTGGGCACGATGTACGGTGGCGACGGGCGAACCACCTTCGCGCTGCCGGATCTGCGAGGCAGAGCCGCGATGCACATCGCTCAAGCCCATCCGCAGGGGCAATCGGCCGGCACCGAGACCGTCAGCCTCACTGTCGCCCAAGTGCCCCAGCACAGCCATGCAGCCATGGCCAGCGCGGCGCCGGGCACCCAGTCGAGCCCGGCCGGAAAGGTCTGGGCCCAGGACTCCAGCGGGAATGTGATCTTCAGCAGTGCGGGAAATGCACCACTGGCCGCCGGGGCGATCGGCCCCGCGGGGGCGGGCCAGGCACACGCGAATATGCAGCCCTATCTCGCCGTGAACTACTGCATCGCGCTGCAGGGCATCTTCCCGTCCCGCGACTAGCCGGGATGGACGGCGAAGCGAGACCACTGTCCGCCGCTGCGCTCCGCGCAAGCCGGGGGGTGGCGCTGCGGGCCGAATGCGGGAACGACGAAGCCTTCGTCTTCACGCTTTTTGTCGAAGCGCGTGCGCCCGGTTTCGCGAATATCCCTCTCGAGCCGGCTCAACGGGATGCGCTGCTCCGCCAGCAATTCACGTTGCAGACAACGCAATATCGGCGCAGTTTTCCAGCGGCATCGTTCAGTATCGTCGAGTGGGGTGCCGCGTCCATCGGTCGCCTGTACGTCGACCGGTCGGCGCCGAGCATGCACGTGATCGACGTGGCGCTGCTGCGGGCGTGGCAGGGGCGCGGCATTGGCAGCCGCCTGCTGGGTGAGTTGCAGGAGGAAGCCCGCGTGGCCGGCCGCGCGGTTAGCCTGCATGTCGAGCGCGAGAGTCCCGCGCAATCTCTTTACCTGCGGCTGGGGTTCCGTGTGCTCCGTGACAAAGGGGTCTATCTGGAAATGGAATGGCGGCCTGCCCCGGGGGGGCGGGCCGCCTGAATCTGCCCGCCGCGGTCGGTGGGCCGCCCCTACTGCGCTCGTCTGCGACGCGTGGCGGCGAAACCCGCCAATGCCATCGACAGCAAGGCACCGGTTGCCGGCTCTGGCACGTTGTTCGTCGGTGGCTGTGCGGTGGTCGTGATCCTCAGGGTCGAGAAATCGAGCGCTGCGCCGTTGAACGCGGTCTCACCGAACAGGCCCAGGCCCGGGCCCTGCAGCGCAAGGGCGAAGGTGGCCGTCCCGGTTCCGAGCGTGGCGAAAACGGAACTCGGTAGCGTAAGCGTATAGACGTCGTATTCCGATCGCGCCCCGCCACTGGCTTCGAACAGCGTGCTCATCGCGCTGGTCAGGTCGAAGCCATTCAGCGTGAAGGCTGCGACCTGATTCCCCGGCGCGGCGGACTCATGGTCGTAGATGCCGAGCGTCAGACTCGCGCCGAGGATGGTGGGCTGCGATCCGTAGGACGCGAAAGTCCAGCTTGTCGAGAAGTTGCTCGCGGTGTCGGCGCCGCTGAACACGCCGTCGAACGGTGCCGATTCGTTGCCCCCCGCCGTCAGGAAATCGGCCGTACCAGGCGTGCTGCCGTTGGTGAAGTCTTGCTCGCCTAACGTCAGCAGCACATCCGCTGCCGCGGCCTGCGATACCAAGGCAAGCGCAGCGGGTGCCAGCACTTTGAAACCTGTCCAGTTTCGATTCATCGATCTCTCCTTGGGGCTTGTGGGTGAATCAGCAACGTTCAACGGGCCTCGCCGCGATTTCCACACGGACAGCGGGTTGATGCGTGTCATTAAAGACGTGGCGCCTTCCGGTAGCAAGGCAAAGTGAAGGCTAAGAAAGGGATCCCGACAGCACCGTCCTTTCTGGTGAGTCGCGCCGTTCGGGGCTGCGGCGTTCGGTGGCAGTCCAGCCATCCAGCCGAGCGTCCACCTGGCGGATGTGATCCGTGCAACACGCAGCGAGGCTGATTTCGTGAGAACATCCGCGACAAGGGCATTGGATGAATCGCAGGGGCCGCCCGCGGGTGGCGGCTCCGGTGCGCTGGAATGATTGAAGAACGATCTGCGAGGCGAGTGTCATGGAAGCCGTGTCCTCTGGAATGAATCCGGTCTCCCGCGAAGTCATGCGACCGACCGATCCGCGTCAGGTCGCGAGCGCCGAGCGCGAGCAGCAGGGCGCGCGTGCGCAGGACGCAGCGCGCGACCCTTCTGCGCGCCAGGTCGCGCAGCCGAGCGCGGTGGTCACGCTGAGCGCGGCCGCGCGTGGCGAGGGCGTGGTGCAGCCGCCTGCGCAGGGCGGCTCGGTCGAGGCACGTGCGATCGAGCAGGCGCGTGCTGCGGCAGCCAACGGCGACCTGCGGAGCAACTACTCCGCGCAACGTGCGCTCGCGTCCTACGAGGCGATGTCGCAGGTGGGCGCCAACAATGCTGCCGCGCGCCCGAGCCAGCCTGAGCAACCGACGGCGCCGGGCCAGCGCGAGCCGGGCGTGTTGCGTACCTGAGTCCCCGCAGCGGTGCTCAAGCCCGCTGAGGGCCGGCCATCATGTCCATACAAGGTCTCGGATCCTCCGCCTCCACGGCCTCCTGGGTCGGCGCGCAGCTCTCGCGCGAGCAGGCACGGCGAAGTGCCGAACAGCTCGAGGCCAAGGCGGCCGCGCTCTCCGCGGAGGCTGCGAGCGCGCGTGACGAGGCGGACACTGCCCAACGTCGCGCCGACGAACTTCAGACCCAGGCGGGGCAGGCACGCACCCGCGCGGAAATCGGCAAGCAAGCGGTAGCCTCGGTGCGCGGCATGGACCGTGTGGCGCAGACCTTATCGGCGGCGGTCGGCCGGGTCGCCGATGCGGCCGAGGCGGGCCCTTCCCAGGGGCTTGGGCTGCAGGAATCCGGCCGGATCTCCGCGCCCACAGCATCCTCTGACCTGTACACCCCCGCGGCCGGTGTCCGGCCTGCGCTGAGCGTCCAGCCCGGGCAGGTCGTCGATCTGAAGGTGTGACCTGCGTCCGGCGGGTGGGCGTTGCCGGGTTCTGGCCTCAGGTTTCGTCCCGCTTCGCGGCGAACTCCGCCGCCAGCTCCGGATATTCCTGCCTGAGTGTGTCCCCGTCTTGCCGCCACGCCGCGCAGCCGCCGACGAAGCCGACCGCGCGGCGGTCGGTCCATTTTCGTGGGTCCGGCTCGGCGGCGAACTGGCGGGCGATCAGCGTCGGCCAGATCGCCTGGGTGTAGGTGTTGCCGACCTGCACGAGCAGGTCGGTGAGGTGGGTGCAGCCCTCCACCCCGCCCACGCGCTCACGCACCTCGCGCATGAAGCCCGCGCCGATCTGCAGCCCGATCAGGCGGCGGTAGGCGGCCTGGCTTTCCGGACAGGCCGCCCAGGGCACGGTCTGCATCCGCGCGGCGACGTCGTGGATCACGGCGTCGTCATCGATCAGCACGGCGATCGTGATGTCGTGGAGGGATTGCCCCGGGCGCACCATCGGACGAGAGCGGAAGGGCATGTCCTCGCCCTTCTCGTCGATCACCGTCGCCTCGATTTCCCACAGCCCGTCGCGGCGCCGAAAGGCCTCGCACACGATGCGGCGCGTGTGCACCCGTTTCCGTTCGCTGTTTCCCAGCATGTCGTCCGCCCTCTGATCCGTTCCGCCTTCGTGGCCCGCGCGCCGTGGCGCCTATACTGCCGTGGCTGGGAGGTGGACGATAACAAGAGAGCGAGGAGGCTGAAAGATGGATATCGAACAATTCATGCAAGGGTACAAGAAGGCCTGGGAGGAACGCGACGAGGCGCAGTTCTGCGCCCTGTTCGCGGAGGATGGCGAATACCACAACACCCCCTTTGCGGTGCAGCGCGGACATGCGCAACTCGCCGCCTACTGGCAGCGCGTGAAGCTGCAGGAGGACGTGCAGGTGCGCTACGAGATCCTCGCCACCTCGCCCGCCGGCGGCATCGCGCACTGGCACGTCACCTACCAGGTGGCCTCGGAGGAGTTGTTCCGGATCTGGGCGCAATCCACCGGCACCAACCTGGTCGCGCGCAAGCCGGGCGACCCGCTGCCGCGCATGGTGCTCGACGGCGTGTTGAAGGCGGAGTTCGGCAGTGGCGTGTGCACGCGCTGTGCCATCTGGTGGCACAGCATGCCGGAACCGGTGTAAGGGCTGCAGGGGTGTGCGCGGACCGGGGCGCCCCGAGTCGCTGATCCGGGCGTGCGGCGTGGTGCTGTGGTGTCGACCTGCACCCGTCCCGCCGCGGGGGGTGCGGGATCCCGGCCGGGTCATCAGCGCTGGAAGAGTGTCGCGATTCCCGCCACGAGCAGGTAGCCGGCGGCAGTGAGGACGATGGCGAATTTCATCGTTGCGCAGACGGTGATCCATCGCGCCAGCGGTTCGCTCGCACCGTGGTCGATCATGCGCAGCGTGGCCAGATTCTCGATCGCGTCGAGCGGTATCGCCGCAAGTGCGAGCCAGGCGACGAAGATCCCGATCGTCGGCAGAGGGTTGCCTCGCGCCTCGGCCAGCATCGCGCAGGCGAGCGAGAGTACCGCCGGGTAGACCAGCAGGAAGAGGAAGTCCCAGCGGGTCTGCGAGCGCAAGAGATCCTCCAGGCCGCGCCAGGCGACGAGGAGATGCGCGGCGCGGGCCGCCGATCCAGCGAACTGGAGCGCCATGATGCCACCCTCGCCCCTGGCCTTGATGAACTCGTCCAAGCTTGCGATGCGTCCGAACAACAAGAGCGCAGAAAGGGCGAGCAGCACGGCCAACAGCAGCCAGCGTTGCGGCCAGGTCAGGAAGGCGAGTAAGGGCGCGTTCATTGTGGGGGCCTGGGGGCCTGATACGCTCATTCTAGACCCGCCGGCGCGCAGTCCGCGGCGGCCTCCCGGCCGGGGGAACGTGGTGGGGGCGTGAGGACAGGGGGCCGCGCGAGCGGTCGGGCAGCGAGGCTAGAATGCGGCCTCCACTGCATCCCCGTTGCCGCCATGCACAAGACGCTCACCGCCTTCTCCGCCGCAAAGACGCAACCGAGCTTCGACTTCCCCCGCCTCGAGCGCCTGGTCGCGGGCAATCCGCAGCGCGCGACGTGGGCCCACTTCGAGCGCGACGGCATGTCCGCCGGGCTGTGGGGCTGCGAGCCGGGCGCGTGGCGGATCGCCTTCGCCGACGACACCGACGAGTTCTTCCATGTGCTCTCTGGACGCATCCGCATCACCGACGAGGGCGGTCTCGCACGCGAGTTCGGGCCGGGCGAGGCGTGCGTGATCCCGGCGGGCTTCAACGGGGTGTTCGAGGTGCTGGAGACGGTGGCGAAGCACTACGTGTTCGTGAAGCGTGGCGAGATGGGTTGAGGGGCGCGATCGGGCGGACGCCTTGCCCGTGGCGGGTGCAGCGTCTAGGCTGCAGAAGCCACCCGGAGGTCGCTGCCATGCCCGCAAGATTCTGTTCGCTCGTTCTTGGCCTCTGCGTCGCTTCGGCGGTCTTCGCGCAGGCGCGCCCACCCGTCCCGAACGTGGTGCTCGATCACATGGACGAGCTCGACCGGCGCTGCGTCGCCGCTGGCGGTCGCGCCGGGGCAGGGCGTTTCGTCGTGGCGCAGGATTTCACGGGCGATGGCCGGCTCGACTATCTGCTCTCCGAGGGCGATTACGACTGCCTCGGCCGGCCGGGTCTGTTCCGCCCGGGGGGCGTAGGGCGGGTGGATATCTTCGTCGTCGATGCGCGCAACGCGGCGCGCCGCGTCTATTCCGATCGGCTCGTCGGCTATCGGGTGCTCGCCGGCAAGCCGGCCAAGGTGCAGATCGCCCGCCAGGGGGCAGCCTGCGGTGCAGGCAGCAACCCCCGCACGCAGTGTGCCGCGCAACTGGCGTGGAACGGGCATGGCTTTGGTGAAGCGGTCGCGGTCAGTGATGCGGGGGCGGCACCATCCGCGGCCGCGCCTGTGCCGGCGGCGCCAGGTGTCGGCGCAGCGGCGGGTTCCCCGCCCGCGCCCCTGGTGGTGCCGCCCGCGGCGCGTTCGCGCTTCCTGGCCGGATGCCGCCAGGCCTATGTTTCGCGCAGTGCGGATGCTGCACGCTGGGCCGACGAGCAATGTGTGGCGGACTGGGGCAAGGTCACCGAGAGTGCGGAGGCGACCGATGCACTGCTGGCCGCCCTGCCGGCCTCGGCGGGTGAAGCGGTGCCGCTGGCGAGTCTGCGCCAGCGCCTGGCCGGCGTGCGCTGGGCGGCCAGGCCCCGCTCACGCGAGCTGTCGGCGAGCGGTCGCCTGGGCAAGTTCGAGGTCTCGGTGACCGGCTCACCCGCCGCGAAGACCTTGGGAATGAGCTGGATGGAGGTCGGCGCCGAGCCACCCTACGACATCGTCGGTGCAATGCGCGTGCGCGGCGTCACGCTCACCGAGATCGCTTGCGAGGAATTCGGCGCCGGCGAGTGGCAACGGGTGTTCTCGGGCAGCGCGCCGGGACGGGCACCGTTCCGGCTCGAGCTCGGACAGCGCATCGCACCCTTCGCGAATTCCAGTTCCTATTACGCTGCGACGATCGACCTCTCGGGGCGGCCGCCTGCGCCAGCGGTGTCGAAGTCGGCGTGCTCCAACCCGAGCAACCTGATCTAGGCCGTGGATGAAAGGCGTCCGCTAGCAGGCGGGCTCTGCGTTTGACCGGTACGCGCTTGGCGCGACCCCCGTCCACTCCCGGAACGCGCGCGCGAAGCTCTTCTCGCTGTCGAAGCCGACGGCGGCTGCGATCTGCTTCACCGGTCTGGCGCTCTGCAGCAACAGCTTCACCGCATGCTCCCGCCGCGCCGCGTTCTTCAGGCGCTGCAGCGACACGCCTTCTTCCTTGAGCTGTCGGTGCAGGGTGCGCACCGACAGGTTGAGCTGTGCGGCAACCTCCTCGGCGGTGTGGGCGGCGGCGGGGTTGGCGGCGAGCAATTGCGCGACGCCATGCACCAGCAGGCGGTCGCGGCGATACTGCAGCACGGTGAGCGGCAGCGCACGCTGCAGCATGGCCTGCAGCGCCTTCTCGTCGCGGCGCACCGGCAGGGCGAGGTAGCGCGCGTCGAAGCGGATGCAGGCGGCCGCGGCGGAGAAACGCGCCGGGCCGGCGAAGAGGTAGGCGTAGGCGTCGGCGTGCGCCGGGGCAGGGAAGGGGAAGGCGGCCTCGCCGAGCGCGATGCGCGAATCGACCAGCCAGCAGGCGTAGCCGAGCAGGTAGCGCAGCGTGCTGACGAGGCAGAACTCGCGCAGCTCGCCGAGTCCGGCGTGCTCGGCGACGTGGATCGTAGCCATGCCGCCGCGTTGCGCGAGCTCGAAGACGATGTCCTCGGTCAGCAGGCGGTGGTGACGGCACCAGCGCTTGAGCGCCACCTCCAGCGTCGGCGAGGTCAGTGAGGCGCGGCAGAGCATGCCGTAGCTGCCCCAGGGCAGGCGGCGCGAGAACCAGCCCAGCGCCTCGTCGTCGAGCTCCTGCATCGCCACGCCCGAGAGCAGCTCCATCTGCGCGGCGGTGACATGTGCGGCCGGATCTTCCAGCAGCGCGGGCGGGATCTGCGCCTGCGCCAGCGCGCTGGCCGGATCCATGCCCCGCAGCCGATACCCGGCAACGATCGCACGGATGAAGGCGATCGGCGTGGCGGCGCGGCCGCGGGTGAGTTCGGCGGGCGAGGGGGCGAGGATCTTCATGTGCCGGAATGCTAGCCGGCGTGGCACGAATTGCAACCTCGATGGCACTCGCCGCGCGAGCGGCCCGGTTAATCTCGCCCCATCCGCGGGCATGCGCCGTCCATAATGGATTTTCCGCGCACCGCCCCACGCGCCAGGACAACCTCGAGAAGGAGACACCCCATGAACGTGCCCAGCCTGAACTTCAACCTCGGCGAGACCATCGACGCCCTGCGCGACACCCTGCAGGCCTTCTGCGCCGCCGAGATCGCCCCGCGCGCGGCCGAGATCGACCGCGTCAACGAGTTCCCCGCCGACCTGTGGAAGAAGCTCGGCGACCTCGGCGTGCATGGCATGACGGTGAGCGAGGAGTACGGCGGCACCGACATGGGCTACCTGGCGCACATCGTGGCGATGGAGGAGATCTCGCGCGCGTCCGCCTCGGTGGGCCTCTCGTACGGCGCGCACTCCAACCTGTGCATCAACCAGATCCGCCGCAACGGTACCGAGGCGCAGAAGCAGAAGTACCTGCCCAAACTGATCTCGGGCGATCACGTGGGCGCGCTGGCGATGTCCGAACCCAACGCCGGCTCCGACGTGGTGAGCATGAAGCTGCGCGCCGACCGCAAGGGTGACCGCTTCATCCTCAACGGCAGCAAGATGTGGATCACCAACGGCGGCGACGCCGACACCCTGGTGGTCTATGCCAAGACCGACATCGCCGCCGGCCCCAAGGGCATCACCGCCTTCATCATCGAGAAGGGCATGAAGGGGTTCAGCCACGGCACCCACCTCGACAAGCTCGGCATGCGCGGCTCCAACACCTTCCCGCTGTTCTTCGACGACGTCGAGGTGCCGGCGGAGAACGTGCTCGGCGGCGAGGCCAACATCGGTCGCGGCGTGCAGGTGCTGATGAGCGGCCTGGACTACGAGCGCGCGGTGCTCTCCGGCGGCCCGCTCGGCATCATGGCGGCGTGCATGGACGTGGTGGTGCCCTACCTGCACGAGCGCAAGCAGTTCGACACCCCGATCGGCGAATTCCAGCTCATGCAGGGCAAGGTCGCCGACCTGTACTCCACCTGGAGCGCCTGCCGCGCCTATGCCTACGCCGTGGGCCAGGCCTGCGACCGCACCGACCATGCGCGCACGCTGCGCAAGGACGCTGCCGGTGTGATCCTGTACACCGCCGAGAAGGCCACCTGGATGGCCGGCGAGGCGATCCAGACCCTCGGCGGCGTGGGCTACACCAACGAATATGCCACCGGCCGCCTGTGGCGCGACGCCAAGCTGTACGAGATCGGCGCCGGTACCAGCGAGATCCGCCGCATGCTGATCGGCCGCGAACTCTTCTCCGAGACCCGTTGAGCGGAGCCACCCCCATGAGCGTGATCAAATCCGGCATCAACACCCGCAGCGCCGACTTCCAGGCCAACGCCAGCGCCATGCGCGGCCTGGTCGATGACCTGCGCGCCAAGGCCGCCGAGGTCAGCCTCGGCGGCGGCGAGGCGGCGCGCGCCAAGCACACCGCGCGCGGCAAGCTGCTCCCGCGCGACCGCGTCGGCCACCTGCTCGACCCCGGCACGGCCTTCCTCGAGATCGGCCAGATGGCGGCCTACGGCATGTACGACAACGACGCGCCGAGCGCCGGCGTGATCGCCGGCATCGGCCGCGTGCAGGGCCTCGAATGCATGATCGTGGCCAACGACGCCACCGTGAAGGGCGGCAGCTATTTCCCGATGACGGTGAAGAAGCATCTGCGCGCGCAGGAGATCGCCCAGGCCAACCGCCTGCCCTGCATCTACCTCGTCGACTCGGGCGGCGCCAACCTGCCGACGCAGGACGAGGTCTTCCCCGACCGCGACCACTTCGGCCGCATCTTCTTCAACCAGGCCAACATGTCCGCCCAGGGCATCCCGCAGATCGCGGTGGTGATGGGCTCGTGCACCGCCGGCGGCGCCTACGTGCCGGCGATGTCGGACGAGGCGGTGATCGTCAAGAACCAGGGCACGATCTTCCTCGGCGGTCCGCCGCTGGTGAAGGCGGCCACCGGCGAGGTGGTGAGCGCCGAGGACCTCGGCGGCGGTGACGTGCACACGCGCATCTCGGGCGTGGCCGACTACCTCGCCGAGAACGACAGCCACGCGCTCCACATTGCGCGCCGCATCGTCTCCAACCTCAACCAGCGCAAGGAGGTCGAACTGGCGCTCGCCGACAGCGAGGAACCCGCCTACGACCCCGAGGAGATCTACGGCATCATCCCTGCCGACCCGCGCAAGCCCTACGACGTGCGCGAGGTCATCGCGCGCGTCGTCGACGGCTCGCGTTTCGACGAGTTCAAGCCGCGCTACGGCACCACCCTGGTCACCGGCTTCGCCCGCCTCTACGGCTACCCGGTGGGCATCGTCGCCAACAACGGCATCCTGTTCGGCGAGTCGGCGCAGAAGGGCGCGCACTTCGTCGAGCTGTGCGGCCAGCGCGGCATCCCGCTGCTGTTCCTGCAGAACATCACCGGCTTCATGGTCGGGCGCAAGTACGAGAACGGCGGCATCGCCAAGGACGGCGCCAAGATGGTCACCGCGGTCGCCACCGTGCAGGTGCCGAAGATCACCATGATCATGGGCGGCAGCTTCGGTGCCGGCAACTACGGCATGTGCGGCCGCGCCTACTCGCCGCGCTTCCTGTGGATGTGGCCGAACGCGCGCGTCAGCGTGATGGGCGGCGAGCAGGCCGCGAGCGTGCTCTCCACGGTGCGCCGCGACGGCATCGAGGCCAGGGGCGGCACCTGGAGCAAGGAAGACGAAGAAGCCTTCAAGGCGCCGATCCGCGAGCAGTACGAGGTGCAGGGTCATCCCTACTACGCCACCGCCCGCCTGTGGGACGACGGCGTGATCGACCCCGCGCAGTCGCGCCGCGTGCTCGGCCTGTCGCTGTCGGCCACGCTCAACGCGCCGATCCCGCAGACGAAGTTCGGTGTGTTCCGGATGTAAGGGGGCGAGATGAGCTACGAGACCCTGGAGATCGTGCGCGCAGCCGGCGTGGCGACGATCTGGATGAATCGCCCGGACGTGCACAACGCCTTCAACGCGCAACTGATCGCCGACCTCACGACGGCCTGCATCGAACTGGATGCCGACGAGGCGGTGCGCGCGGTGGTGCTGGCCGGGCGGGGAAAAAGCTTCTCGGCCGGCGCCGACCTCAATTGGATGAAGGCTGCCGGCGAGGCGAGCGAGGCGGAGAACTTCGCCGACGCGATGCGGCTTGCCGGCATGCTGCGCACCCTGGCCGAGATGAACAAGCCCACGATCGCGCGCGTGCACGGCGCGGCGCTGGGCGGCGGCATGGGCCTGGCGAGCGCCTGCGACATCTGCATCGCCGGGGACAAGGCGGTGTTCGCGACCTCCGAGGTCAAGTTCGGGATCATCCCGTCGGCGATCAGCCCCTACGTGATCCGCGCCATCGGTGAGCGTCAGGCCACCCGCTACTTCCAGACCGCCGAGCGCATCGGCGCGGCGCGCGCGGCCGAACTCGGCCTGGCGCACGAGGCGGTGGCGAGCGAGGAACTGGACGCCAAGGTGAAGGAGGTCGTCGAGGCCCTGCTGCAGGGCGGTCCGAAGTCGCAGGCCGCGGCCAAGGACCTGATCCGCGCGGTGGCCAACCGGCCGCTGAGCGATGCGTTGGTGGAAGACACCGCGCGCCGCATCGCCAGCCTGCGCGCCACGCCCGAGGCCAAGGAAGGCCTGGCGGCGTTTCTCGACAAGCGCCCCGCGGCGTGGATCGCGCAGGCTTGAGCGGCCGACGTGCCGAACCGACACAAGACACGCTGGAGACGAAATGTTCGACAAGATCCTGATTGCCAACCGCGGGGAAATCGCCTGCCGCGTCATCAAGACCGCCCGCCGCATGGGCATCAAGACCGTCGCGGTGTATTCCGAGGCCGACGCCAATGCCCGCCACGTGCGCCTGGCCGACGAGGCGGTGCTGATCGGCCCGGCGGCGGCGCGCGAGAGCTACCTGGTGATCGACAAGATCATCGCTGCCGCGAAGCAGACCGGTGCCCAGGCCATCCACCCCGGCTACGGCTTCCTGTCCGAGAACGAGGATTTCTGCCACGCCTGCGAGCGCGAAGGCATCGTCTTCATCGGCCCGCCGGTGTCGGCGATCCGCGCCATGGGCTCGAAGTCCGAGGCCAAGAAGCTGATGGAGGCGGCCGGCGTGCCGCTGACGCCCGGCTACCACGGCGACGACCAGGACCCGGCCTGGCTGCACCAGCAGGCCGACGCCATCGGCTACCCGGTGCTGATCAAGGCTGCGGCCGGCGGCGGCGGCAAGGGCATGCGCCTGGTCGACAGGTCGGAGGACTTCATCGATCTGCTCGCCTCCTGCAAGCGCGAGGCGATCTCCAGCTTCGGCGACGACCACGTGCTGGTCGAGAAGTACATCACCAAGCCGCGCCACATCGAGATCCAGGTCTTCGGCGACACCCACGGCAACGTGGTGTACCTGTTCGAGCGCGACTGCTCGGTGCAGCGCCGCCACCAGAAGGTGCTCGAAGAAGCCCCCGCGCCCGGCATGACGCTCGAGCGCCGCGCCGCGATGGGCAAGGCCGCGGTCGATGCGGCCAAGGCGGTGGGCTATGTCGGCGCGGGCACGGTGGAGTTCATCGCCAACCAGGACGGTTCCTTCTACTTCATGGAGATGAACACCCGCCTGCAGGTCGAGCACCCGGTCACCGAGATGATCACCGGGCTGGACCTCGTCGAGTGGCAGCTGCGCGTCGCCTCGGGCGAGAAGCTGCCGCTGGCGCAGGAGCAACTGCAGATCCGCGGCCATGCGCTGGAAGCGCGCATCTACGCCGAAGACCCGGCCAAGGGCTTCCTGCCCTCGACCGGCAAGCTGGTGCATCTGGCGCCGCCGGCCGAGAGCCTGCACGTGCGCGTCGACACCGGCGTCGAGGAGGGCGACGAGATCAGCCCGCACTACGACCCGATGATCGCCAAGCTGATCGTGTGGGACATCAACCGCGACCGCGCGCTCGCCCGCATGCTGCAGGCCCTCGCCGACTACCGGGTGGTGGGCGTGGCCAACAACATCGAGTTCCTGTCGCGCCTCACGGCCTGTCCGGCCTTCGCCGGCGCCGACCTCGACACCGGGCTCATCGAGCGCGAGAAGGCCTACCTGTTTCCAGCCGACGAGGCCGTGCCGGCCGAGGTCCTGCAGATCGCCGCGCTTGCCGAGCTGCTGCGCGACGCCGCCTTCGCCGACCGCCGCGCGGCGCGCGGCGCCGATCCGGCCTCGCCCTGGCATGCCCGCGACGGCTGGCGCATGAACGCCACCGCCTGCCGCAGCCTGCTGTTCCGCCACGGCGAGAGCGAGCGCGCGGTCGAGGTGGCCTACCTGCCCGGCGCCTGGCGGCTGACGGTGGGCAGCAGCAGCGTGGTCGCGCGCGGCGAGCTCAACCCGCGCGGCCTGCTGCGGGTCGAGCTCGACGGCACCCGCATGGACGCCACCGTGATCGCCGCCGCCGGCCGTCGCCACGTCTTCGCCAGGGGCCGCGCCTGGCAACTGGCCGCGGTCGACCCGCTGCACCACGGTGGCGAGGGCGGTGGCGCCGAGGGCGGGCTGATGGCGCCGATGCCGGGCAAGGTGATCGCGCTGGTCGCCGCAGAGGGGGCGAAGGTGGAGAAGGGCGCGCCGCTGCTGATCCTGGAGGCGATGAAGATGGAGCACACCATCACCGCGCCGGCGGCCGGCACGGTCAAGGCCTTCCGCTTCGGCGTCGGCGACCAGGTCGGCGACGGTGCCGAGCTGGTGGAGTTCGAAGCCGCGGCGGTTTGAGGCCAACGCCGTGGCGGGGCGCCTGCGCCTGTTCGGCGCGGTCGCGGGTGCCCGGCGGCAATCGCGACTGGCGTCGCTCCCACATGGCCCCCGAGGCGCGGCGGTTTTCCGCAGGAGGCGTCCAAGCATGCCGCAGGGCGCACCGGCGCCACGCCTGTGCCGCGCAGCCGCCCGATCGCGACTTGCGTCGCTCGTACGGGAAGCGCCGGGCATCTGGCGCTTCCTGCCCACCTGCGATGGGGTGCGTCGGCGATGCCGGAAAACCGCGCGCGTGTGGGGCTCCCCGCCCGCTTGCGATGGGGTGGGTCGGTGATGACGGAAACCGTGCGCGCGTCTGGGGCGCCGTGTAGGAGCGACGCAAGTCGCGAATGAAGCGGTTCCGTGGTGGCGCGGGCACGGGATGGACAGGATTGCGAGCGCGACATGCCGCGCGACGACAAGAACAGGAGAGAGGACGACACGATGAGCAGCACTGCGAGCTATGTGCACGGCGCTTCCGCCAAACCCCTGATCGGCCAGACCATCGGCCGCTTCTTCGACGAGGCCTGCGCCCGCCACGCCGGCCGCGAGGCGCTGGTGGTGCGTCACCAGGACGTGCGCCTGACCTACGCGCAGCTCAAGAGCAAGGTCGACGCGCTCGCCTGCGGCCTGATGCGCCTCGGCCTGGAACCGGGCGAGCGCATCGGCATCTGGTCGCAGAACAACATGGAGTGGGCGCTGACCCAGTTCGCCAGCGCCAAGGCCGGCCTGGTGCTGGTGAACATCAACCCCGCCTACCGCCGCTCCGAGCTCGAATACGCGCTCGAGAAGGTCGGTTGCCGCGCGCTGATCCTGTCGCCCGCCTTCAAGACCAGCAACTACCTCGAGATGATCGCCGACCTTGCGCCCGAGCTCGGCCATTGCGAGCCCGGCCTGCTGCGCAGCCACCGCCTGCCCAGCCTGGAGATGGTGATCCGCATGGGCGCAGAGAAGTCGCCCGGCATGATGAGCTTCGACGACTTGCTGCGCGCGCCCAGCCGCGAGGAACTGACCGCGCTCGCCGTGCTGTCCGAGAAGCTGCAGTTCGACGACCCGATCAACATCCAGTTCACCTCCGGCACCACCGGCCACCCCAAGGGTGCGACCCTGTCGCACCACAACATCCTCAACAACGGCTTCTTCGTCGGCGAGGCGATCAAGCTGATGCCCGGCGACCGGCTGTGCATCCCGGTCCCGCTCTATCACTGCTTCGGCATGGTGATGGGTAACCTCGGCTGCCTGACCCACGGCGCCACCATGGTCTATCCGGGCGAGGCCTTCGAGCCCCTGGCGGTGCTGGAGACCGTGGCCCAGGAAAAATGCACCGGCCTCTACGGCGTGCCCACCATGTTCATCGCCGCGCTCGATCATCCGCGCTTCGCGGAGTTCGACCTTTCCAGCCTGCGCACCGGCATCATGGCCGGCAGCCCGTGTCCGATCGAGGTCATGAAGCGGGTGATCGGCAAGATGAACATGTCCGAGGTGACCATCGCCTACGGCATGACGGAGACCTCGCCGGTGAGCTTCCAGAGCGGCACCGACGACCCCATCGACCGCCGCGTATCCACCGTGGGCCGCATCCAGCCCCATCTCGAGGTGAAGATCGTCGACAACGAGGGCCGCATCGTGCCGCGCGGCCAGTCCGGCGAGTTGTGCACCCGAGGCTATTCGGTGATGCTCGGTTACTGGGACGACGAGGCCAGGACGAAGGAGGCGATCGACGCCGGCGGATGGATGCACACCGGCGACCTCGCGGTGATCGACGACGAGGGCTACTGCAACATCGTCGGCCGCATCAAGGACATGGTGATCCGCGGCGGCGAGAACATCTATCCGCGCGAGATCGAGGAGTTCCTCTACGCCCACCCCAAGGTGCTCGACGTGCAGGTGGTCGGCATCCCCGACCAGAAGTTCGGCGAGGAGCTGTGCGCCTGGATCATCCCGCGCGAGGGCGAGCGCCTCACCGAGGACGAGGTGCGCGAGTATTGCAAGGGCCAGATCGCCCACTACAAGATCCCGCGCTACATCCGCTTCGTCGACAGCTTCCCGATGACGGTGACCGGCAAGATCCAGAAGTTCCTGATCCGCCAGAGGATGAAGGAAGAGCTCGGGCTCGACGAGGCGAAGACCGCCTGATCGCGGGTCTGTCGTGCTCGCGTGTTCTTGTCGGCGTGGCGGCATCGGCCAAGACGGCTGATCGCTGCTCCTGCAGCCCAATTGAACGCTTCTTGAGGAGACCCCCTCCATGGCGAATTCCATCCTTCCCGCCGCCGTCCGCATCGTCGAGATGGGGCCGCGCGACGGCCTGCAGAACGAGAAGCAGCTCGTCTCCACCGACACCAAGCTCGAGCTCGTGCGCCGCCTCGAGCGCGCCGGGCTGAAGGCGATCGAGACCACGTCCTTCGTGTCGCCCAAGTGGGTGCCGCAGATGGGCGACAACGCCGAGCTGCTGCCGCGCGTGCTCGCCGCTGCGGCGCCCGGCGTCGCCTATCCGGTGCTCACCCCCAACCTCAAGGGCTTCGAGGCCGCGCTGGCGGCCGGGGCACGGGAGGTTGCGGTGTTCGGCGCCGCCTCCGAGTCCTTCAGCCAGAAGAACATCAACTGCTCGATCGCCAAGTCGCTCGAACGCTTCCGCCCGGTCACCGAGGCGGCGCACGCGGCCGGCGTGAGGGTGCGCGGCTACGTCTCCTGCGTGGTGGGTTGCCCCTACGAGGGGGCGGTCGCGCCGCAGGCGGTGGCCGACGTGGCGGCGACGCTGCTGGAGATGGGCTGCTACGAGGTCTCGCTCGGCGACACCATCGGCGTCGGCACCCCGGCCGGCATCCGGCGCATGCTCGAAGCGGTGGCGAAGCGCGTGCCGGTGGTCAAGCTCGCCGGCCACTACCACGACACCTACGGCATGGCGGTGGCCAACGTCTTCGCCTCGCTGGAGATGGGCGTGGCGGTGTTCGACGCCTCGGTCGGCGGCCTGGGCGGTTGTCCCTATGCGGCGGGCGCCTCGGGGAACGTCGCCACCGAAGACGTGGTCTGGTTGATGAACGGGCTCGGCATCGATACCGGCATCGATCTCGAGGCGCTCGTCGACACCGCCGCCTGGATCAGCGCCCAGCTTGGCCGCGAGCCTGCCTCGCGTGTGGCGCGTGCGGTGCTGGCCAAGCGCGCCAAGACGGCCTGCGCCTGAGCGCGGGATGAAGCGACGGAGGGTGCGTGCGACGCGGGCGGGGAGGCGGTCGAACGCGGTCCTCGCGAGCCATGGCTTGCCGACTGCTTCATAATCCGGCTTCCGGATCACGAGGCGGACCACACGCATGGCCCGCCCGCCGCCCTACAGAGATGACTGCCATGAGCGTTCCTTCCCCCTGCATCAACCTCTGCCGCATGAGTCCCGACACGGGCTGGTGCGAGGGCTGCCAGCGCACGATCGAAGAGATCACGCGCTGGAGCCGCAGCACCGACGACGACCGCCGCGCCATCCTCGCCGCCGTGGCCGAGCGCCGCACGCGCCTGGCCGCGGCTTCCCCCGCCGTGGACTTGCGCACATGAGCGGCGACGCGCTCTGTGTCGGCGTGTGCATGATCGATTGGGACTCGGGCGTGTGCCTGGGTTGCGGTCGCACTGCCGAAGAGATCAACGGCGTGCCCACGCCGGCGCCCGGAGCGCAGGTCGCGGGGCAGCCCGATGCGGCGGCGTCCCCGGCGCAGGCGGCCGGCGTGCCCTTGCCGCCCAACGTCGCGGCCCGCGTCGGGGAAGGCAGCGATTGAGCGCGCGTCCGCATCTGCCTGCCAGCCTGCAGGTCTTCGAGCGCGGCTGGCTGTCGGCCAACAACGTGCTCCTGTTCGACGGCGACGAGGCGACCCTGATCGACTCCGGCTACGTGAGCCATGCCGACCAGACGGTGAAGCTGGTGCGCGCCGCGCTCGATGGCCGCAGTCTCGGCCGCCTCATCAACACGCACTCGCATTCCGACCACATCGGCGGCAACGCCAGCGTGCAGCGCGCCTTCGGCTGCAGCATCACGGTTCCCGAGGGCATGGCGCGCGCGGTCGAGGAGTGGGACGAGGAGGCGCTGCTGCTGAGCGTCGGCGCGCAGGCCGGCGAGCGCTTCCGCCATGACGCGACGCTCGCGGCCGGGGCGCGCTTCGTCGCCGGCGAGCTCGAATGGCAGGCGGTGGCCGCCCCCGGCCACGACATGGACGCGCTCGCCTACTACAACCCCGATCGCCGCATTCTCATCTCGGGCGATGCGCTCTGGCGCGACGGCTTCGGCATCCTGTTCGCCGAGGTGATGGGCCAGGGCGACGCGCTCGGCGAGGCGCGCCGCACCCTGGAGGCGATCGGCCGGCTCGCGGTGGATGCGGTGATTCCCGGCCATGGGGCCCCCTTCGCCGAATTCGACGACGCGCTCGAGCGCGCCTTCGCGCGCCTCCGCGCCTTCGAGGACGACGGCGCGCGCATGGCACGCAACGCGATCCGCGCCTGCATCACCTTCAAGCTGCTCGAGGTGCGCAGCATGGCGCTCGTCGAGCTGCCGCGGCATCTCGACGAGACCCCGCTGTACCGCACCGCCAACGCGCGCTTCCTCGGCCTCGACGCCGATGCGCTCGCAGCCTGGCTGGTGAAGGAGCTCGAGCGCGCCGGTGTGGCGCGGCGCGAGCACGGCATGCTGGTCGCGAGCTGAGGCGGGCGATGCGCGTGCCTGGCCGCCTCTTCGTCGCGTGCGACCGCCAATGCGCAGCGGGCCCGATGGACGCGTCGTCGTCGCGAGCCGGGTCATGCTCGCCGGCCTGATCCATGCAGAGCGGCCCGACGAGTTGCGCCGCGGCCTGCGCTGGCTGTACGGCTTCGTGCGCCCGCAGCGCCGCCGCATTGCCGGCCTGCTGCTGCTCTCCTGCGCGGCCACCCTGCTGGTGCTGCTGCAGCCCTGGCTGACCAAGCTGCTGATCGACGAGGGCCTGCTCGCGCGCGACTACCGCACCCTGCTGATGGTCGCCGGCGCGATGATCGCGGTCGGCATCGTCGGCACCGTGCTCGCCGGGGTGAACCGGCAATTGCACACCCGTCTGTCCGGCTCCATCCTGTTCGCGCTGCGCAGCGACCTCTATCGCCACCTGCAGACGCTGTCGCCCGCCTTCTACGGCCGTCAGCGCATGGGCGACCTGCTGTCGCGCCTCGACGGCGACGTCGCCGAGATCCAGCGTTTCGCTGTGGATAGCCTGTTCGCAGCGGTGAGCAGCGTGATCGGCCTGCTCGGCGCGGTGGCGCTGATGCTGAGCCTGTCGTGGAAGCTGTCCTTGCTGGTGCTGGTGCTGGTGCCGCTCGAGACGCTGTGGTTGCGGCGGATGCGGCGCAAGGTCGAGGCGCGCACGCGCACCGTGCGCGAGCGCGCGGCGGATGTCTCGAGCTTTCTGGTCGAGACCCTGCCGGCGATGAAGTTCATCCAGGCTTCGCGCCGCGAGGCCGACGAGCGCAGCCGGCTCGACGATCTCGGCGCGCGCTACCTCGACGATCTGCTGCGCCTGCAGCGCACCGAGTTCCTCACCCATGCGATCCCGTCCACGCTGACCTCGGCGACGCGCGCCGCCGCGTTCATGATCGGCGGCTGGTGGGTGATCGAGGGCAGCTGGCAGCTCGGCGCGCTGATCGCGTTCTCCACCTACCTCGGCATGGCCACCGGGCCGGTCAACAGCCTGCTCGGCCTGTATGTCGCGATCCAGCGCATGAGCGTGAGTCTGCGGCGGGTGAGCGAGCTGCGCGAGGCGCCGGCCGACGTCGTGGATAGCGCGCACCCCGGCGCGGCACAGCGGGCCGTGCCGGCGTGGCAGGGCCGGATCGAGTTCGATGCGGTCGTCTTCCACCACCAGGGACGCGCCGAGGCGGTGCTCGACGGCGCCCGACTGACGGTACCCGCGGGCAGCAAGGTCGCACTGAGCGGCGCTTCGGGCGTCGGCAAGTCCACGCTGATCGACCTGCTGCACCGTCATTACGACCCCCAGGCCGGGACCATCCGGCTCGACGGCGCCGACCTGCGCGCGCTGCCGCTCGGCGCGCTGCGCCGCGCGGTGGCGGTGGTGAGCCAGGACATCGTGCTGTTCCGCGGCACGCTCGCCGAGAACATCCGCTACGCCGCGCCGCAGGCGGACGAGGGGGCGGTGCGTGCCGCGGCGCGGCGGGCGCACCTCGACGCCTTGATCGCAAGCCTGCCACTGGGGCTGGAGACAGCGCTCGGCGAGCGCGGTCAGCAGCTCTCCGGCGGCCAGCGCCAGCGCATCGCGATCGCGCGTGCGCTGCTGCAGGAGCCGTGCGTCCTGGTGCTCGACGAGGCGACCTCGGCGGTCGACGAGGCGACCGAGGCGGCGATCATCGCCGAGGTCGATGCGCTCTTCGCCGGACGCACGCGGATCCTGATCAGCCACCGCGCGGCGACGCTCGCCGGTTGCGATCTGCGCGTGCACCTCGAGCGCGGGCGGCTCGAGGTGCTGCCGCCGGCGGCGGTGACGGTGCGGTCATGACGGTGCGGATCGCCGTGGTCGATAGCGGGTGCACGCCAGCACAGGCGCTGCAGGTGCGGGACGCGGTCGCCCTGGTGCTCGAAGACCGTGCCGTGCGCCAGGCGCCGGCCACCGCCGACGCGCTCGGCCACGGCGGTCGCGTGGCCGGGATCCTGCTGCATTGCGCGCCGCAGGCCGAGCTGCTGGTCGTCCAGGTGTTCCGCGAGCGCCTCACGACCACCGCGGCGCAGGTGGCGGCGGCGATCGACTGGGCGGTGGCGAACGGCGCCCAGCTCGTCAATCTGAGTCTGGGCCTGCGCGAACCGCGGCCGGTGCTGGCCGAGGCCTGCGCGCGCGCACTGGCGGCCGGCACCGTGCCGTGCGCGGCGGCGCCCGCGCGCGGCCAGACCGTGTATCCGGCGGGTTTTCCGGGCGTGCTGCGGGTGACCGGAGATGCGCGCTGCGCACCCGGCGAGCTCGCCGCGATCGGCTCCGCCGAGATCGATTTCGGTGCCCATGTGCGGCCGCTCGACGGTAGCCTCGCCGGCGCGGGTGCGAGCATGGCCTGTGCCTGGTTCACCGGACTGGCCGCGCGGCACTTCGCGCGGGGCGGCGACGCGGACGCACTGCGTGCCTGGCTGGTCGAGCAGGCGCGCCACCACGGTGTGGACGACCCGAGGAGAAGACAGCATGGCGGCTGACGGCATCGTCATCCTCGGCGCCGGCCCCGCGGGCGCGGCGGTGGCGATCGGACTGGCGCGGATGGGCGAGCCGGTGGTGCTGGTGGGCGAGCCGCGCCGTTTCGCCGCGGTCGAGGGCGTCTCGGCGCGCGTCATCGACGCGCTGCGCGGCCTCGGCCTGCAGCGGGCGCTGACGGCGTTCGCGCCGCCTTCGCCGCGGCGGGCGGTGTGGAATGGCACCTACACCGAGGCGAACGTGGAGAGCCTGGTCGACCGCCAGCGCTTCGACCAGGGGCTGCTCGAGGACTTGGAGCGCCTCGGCGTGCCCGTGGTGCGCGGCCGGGTGACGGCGCTGCACCCCGCGCCAGGGGGCCATGAGCTGGAGATCGACACCGATGCCGGGCCGCGCCGCATGGCGGCGGGCTTCCTCGTCGAGGCGCGCGGCCGCGCCGCGCCCGGCGGGGGGGCGCCGCGGGTGCGCGGAGTGGAGACGGTGTCGCTGCTGCAGTACTGGCAGGGACCGGCGGGCGAGGCGGGCTCGACCGTTCTCAGCGTCGAGGATGGCTGGATGTGGATGGCCGCGTTGGCCGATGGACGGCGCTATCTGCAGCTGACGGTGGACGTTGCCAGCGCCGACCTGCCGCCGAAAAGGGCCCTGGGCGACTACTGCAGCGCACGGTTTCACGCGGTCGAGGCGGCGGCGCCCTTCGTCCGCGATGCGCAGCCGGTCGGCGAACCGCACGCGCGCACCAGCACGGCGGTGCTCAACGAATCGGTGGCCGGCGACGACTGGATCCGCGTCGGCGATGCGGCGATGGCGGTCGATCCGCTCTCGGGCAACGGCATCTTCCAGGCGCTGTCGTCCGCGCTGCAGGCACCGGCGGTGGTGGCTACCCTCCGTCACGATCGGGGCCGCACCGCGCTCGCGCAGCACTTCCATACGCGGCGTATCGAGCACCTGTTCCACCGCTTCGCCCGAATCGGGCGCGATTTCTACGCTCAGGAAGCGCGCTGGCCGCAGGCGCCGTTCTGGGCCGCGCGCCGCGGCTGGCCGGATGCCCTGCCGCTGCACGCCAAGGTGAGGCCGGAGACCGTGCGTGTTGCGCGCGGGCCGGTGGTGTGCGCGGGGCGGATCGTCGAGCAAGACGTCGTGGTGACGCCCGACCAGCCGCTCGGCGTTTGGCACCTCGATGGTCTGGCGGTGGCGCCCATGCTTGCCGCCTTGCGTCGAGAGGGAGGCGATGCGCTGGAAAAAGCTGCCGGCGAGGCGCTGCTGTGCGCGCGTTTCGGGCTCGAGCGTGCGCGTGCCGCCGCCTTGCTGGCCTGGATGCGGGCACAGAACTGGCTGGATTGAGCGCCGCCTGCATCCATTTCGTCTCCCGGACGGCGGAGCGTGTTGCCGATTTGGGCTAATGGTTCCAGCAAAAGATTTTATTTTTCGCCCGCCGCGCCTGCTCAGCCCGCGCGCCTGAGCGTGTCCGACGGCAGCTCGCCGAACATCGTCTTGTACTCGGCGGAGAAGTGCGACAGGTGCCAGAAGCCCCAGCGTGCGGCGATGTCGGCGACCGTGCCGCGACCATTGGGGTCCGCGGCCTTGAGCGAGCGGCGCACCGCATTCAGGCGGATCGCGCGCAGGAACTTGACCGGGTTGAGATCGAGCACGTCCTGGAAGCTGTACTGCAGGGTGCGGCGCGAGATGCCGAGCTCGATGCACAGGTCGGCGACCGTGATCGGCTCGTCGATGTGGGCCTCCATGTAGGCGCGCGCGCGCGCCACCACCTGCTGGCGGGCGCGACAGGACGGTGCACCGGCCCGTCCGCCGCCACAGGAGAGCGTGTCGAGTAGGGTCGCGAACAGCGCCTGTTCCATCGCCTTGCGCATCTGCGGGTGCAGAAGCAGCTCGGGGGTCGCCCGCAGGCTGGCCGTCATGGTCGCCAGCAGTTGCCCGAGCGCCGCGATTCCCGCCGGGGTGGTCGGTGCCAGCTTGCGCCCGGCGAGCTCGGCCTCGAGGTTGCGGTGGTCCACCTGATGCGCGTAGTCGTGGAGCGCGGCCGAGTCGGCGGTGCAGGCGAGGATCTCGAGCCGGCGCGGGGTGCGGAAGTCGAGCTCGTCGTCGCCTCCGAGTGTCAGCATGGAGTGCGCGTCATACATCTCGCCGCCGAACCAGCCCGTGCCCTCGATCGCGACCGGCACGGCGAAGGTGCGCGAGCCGGGCCACGCCCCGCCAGCCTGATGCACCGACTGGTTCAGGCCCTCGCGGAACAGCTGCACCCTGCCGAAGCAGAACTCCTCGAACACGCCGTCGAAGGCGCCCGCGGTGAGCTGGTCGTAGCGTTGATGCCAGTTGGTCAGGCAGGCGGCGTGCTCGTCGGCATCGAGCGTGTGGCGCAGGGTGTAGGAGTACGGGGCGTTTCCCGAAGGCTGGGCAGCCGGGCTCATTGCCCGCACCCCCTGGGCAGTTGCCGGGTGGCGTTGGCCAACATGTCTCTTCCTCTCTCGATCGGTGGCCGATCGTGCTTGTCGTTATGTTTGTCCCTGCCGCTCAGGGTGCGGATGAACGCTTCCCCAGTGCTGTGCGGCCGTTTTTCAGAATGGCACGGCGGCGGGTCGTTTTGCAACCCGGGGTCCGGGACCGGCCGCCGCCGTGGCTTGCCGTTTTCGGATAACGCGCACGGAAGGTCCGCGCCTACGATCTGCTCGCCTTCCACATCGACCCGGCGCCGACCGGGCGTGCGGAGGCAGAGGCAGCAGTTGTGCAGGCCCTCGCAGAAGGGCAGCAAGCGGACTCGCGTGACCTTGCGGTGGCGTGAGGAGGAGACAGGATCGGATCGCCCGTCGCGAGCGGTGTCCGTGCTTGCCCTCGGTCTGTGCAGCGCTGCGGTGTTCCCCGCGCACGGGACGGCGATGCCGGCCCACCGGGTGGACGCCTCATCCAAGGACACGAAGAGGAGATCCGGTCTTGAAAATCAGAACCCTTGCCACTGCCATGGGCAGTATGGCTGCGCTCGGCGTCGTGCTGGCCGCCCCCCCGGCGCATGCCTCGGCCGAAGCGCTGATCCGCGCCAAGTGCCTGCCCTGTCACACCGAAACCGAGGACGGCATCAGCCGCATCAGCCACCAGCGCAAGACCCCGGAAGGCTGGCTGATGTCGGTGGCACGCATGCAGATCGTCCACGGCCTGAAGATCACCGACGAGGAACGCCGCACGGTGGTCAAGCACCTGGCCGACCGCCAGGGCCTGGCGCCGTCCGAGACCACCGGCGTGCGCTACGCGATGGAGCGTCGCCTGAATACCGTCGAGGCCTTCGAGTCGGAGAAGTTCACCCAGATGTGCGCGCGCTGCCATTCCGGTGCGCGCGTGATGCTGCAGCGTCGCCCGGCGGCGGAGTGGGAGCATCTGGTGCATTTCCATCTCGGCCAGTTCCCGACGACCGAGTACCAGGCCCTCGGCCGCGACCGCGACTGGTTCGGCATCGCGTTGAAGGAAATGGTGCCGGAGCTTGCGAGCAAGCTGCCGTTGCAGTCCGAGGCCTGGAAGCAGTGGCAGGCGCGCGCGCCGCAGACGGTCAAGGGCGAGTGGAGCCTGAGCGGCCATCTGACCGGCCGCGGCGGATTCTCGGGCGTGATGAAGGTGACGGCGGGTGAGGGCCGGGACCGCTACACGCTCGCCTTCGACGGGCGTTGGGACGATGGCAGGCCGATGCAGGGCAGGGGGCGGGCGCTGATCTACACCGGTTACGAGTGGCGCGGCGACCTGGTCGTCGACGGCACGCCGATGCGCCAGGTGTTCGCGGTCGAGGACGGCATGATGCGCGGCCGCATGTTCCTGCGCGACCAGGACGAGGTCGGCGCCGACGTCGTCGCCAGCCTGCAACAGGCGGGCAACAGCCGCGTGCTGGCGGTGCATCCGGCCTACCTCAAGGCGGGTGAAGGCGCCGAACTGCGCATCGTCGGCTCCGGGCTGGCGGGCGAGGTGACGCTGCCGCAGGGCGTGAAGCTGGTCGGTACGGTCAAGCGATCGGCGACCGAGGTCGTGGTCCGCGTGCAGAGCGACGCCGCGGCGCGCGGGGTGCACGCGGTGGCGGTCGGCAAGGCTTCGGGCGGCAGCCTCGCGCTGTACGACAGCATCGCCGCGGTCAAGGTGTCGCCCGCGTTCGCGGTCGCACGCATCGGCGGCAACGGCACGCCCACGGCCAAGGTCGAGGCGCGCTTCGACGCCGAGGCCTGGGCAGCCGGCGCGGACGGCAAGGCTGGCACCGAGGACGACTTCCGCATCGGCGTGGTGCCGGCGAAGTGGTCGGTCGAGCCCTTCGACGAGGCGGCGGTGCGCGACCAGGACGTCGAGTTCGCCGGCCTGATGGATGCCGCGAGCGGGGTCTTCGTGCCGGGTGATGCCGGTCCCAACCCGGTGCGGCGGATGTCGGCGAGCAACGTGGGCAACCTGAAGGTGGTGGCCGAGGTGGCTCAGGGTGGCGAACGCCTGCGCGGCGAAGGCCAGGTGATCGTGGCGCCGCCACGCTGGAACAACCCGCCGCTGCCCTGATCGGTGGCGCGTCCTGTTCCGGCAGGCGCTGCCTGCCCTCCGCAATCCCGACCCCGAAGGAGGCTCCCATGGGTGCCGTCTTGAATCTGGTGCAGGACAACCTGCACGAGCTGCGCATCGATGAGACGCGCATGCTGTTCCACATCCCGAGCAGTTCGCTGTTCGCGCTCGACCCGCTGAGCGCGGCGCTGATCGATCGCATCCGCCGTCAGAGCCTCACCGTCGAGGCCCTGATCGACGGCCTGCGCACCGAGTTCGACGCCGACGAGGTGGCCGAGGCGATCCGCGAGCTGGTCGCGCTCGAGCTCATCGACGACGGCCGCCCCGCCGGCGCCGGCACGCTCGCGCACACCTTCGAGCGCTTCCCGCTCACCACGGTGGTGCTCAACGTCAACACCGGCTGCAACCTGAGCTGTACCTACTGCTACAAGGAAGACCTCGACAAGCCCTCGGCGGGCCGCAAGATGGCCTTCGGGACCGCGCGCGACGCGATCGAGATGATGTTGCGCGAGTCGCCGGACGAGCCGCGCTACAACGTCGTCTTCTTCGGCGGCGAGCCGCTCAGCAACCTGCCGCTGATCAAGGACGTGGTCGCGTACTGCGAGGCGCGCTTCGCCGAGCTCGGCAAGCAGGTCGATTTCGTCATGACGACGAACGCGACCCTGCTCGCCGACGACACCATCGACTGGCTCGATGCCCACCGCTTCGGGCTGTCGATCAGCATCGACGGTCCGAAGGCGATCCACGACCGCAACCGGCTCACCGTCGGCGGCCAGGGCACCTACGAGACCGTGCGGCGCAAGGCCGAGCGCCTGCTGGCGCGCTACCACGCGCGGCCGGTGGGGGCACGGGTCACGCTCACCCACGGCACCACCGAGGTCGAGCGCATCTGGGACCACCTGTTCAACGAGCTGGGCTTTGCCGAAGTGGGCTTCGCGCCGGTGACCTCGGGCGACATCAGCACCTTCAACCTCACGGGCGCGGAGCTGGTCGAGGTCTTCGCCGGGCTGAAGCGGCTCGGTGCGCGCTATCTGGAGGCGGCGCTGGAGGGACGCAACATCGGTTTCTCCAACATGCACCAGCTGATCACCGACCTGCACGAAGGCCACAAGAAGGCGCTGCCCTGTGGCGCCGGGTTGAAGATGCTCGCGGTCGACCACAAGGGTGAACTGAACCTGTGCCATCGCTTCACCGGCTCCACGCTGCCGACCTTCGGCGACGTGAAGAACGGTATCCAGCGCGCGCAGCTCGGCGATTTCCTGTCCCAGCGCCTGGATCGCACGGATACCGGCTGCGCGAGCTGCCGCATCCGCAACCTGTGCTCGGGCGGCTGCTACCACGAGAGCTACGCGCGCTACGGCGATCCCGCACATCCCACCTACCACTACTGCGATCTGATGCGCGACTGGGTGGACTTCGGCATCGAGGTCTACAGCCGCATCATGGCCGGGAACCCGGCCTTCATCGAACAGCATATTTCCCCGAGGAGGGCGTCATGAAACATCTCAAGGCGATCAACAACAAGGCGCGGCTGCTGGACAAGGCGGTCGCGGAGGACCGGGTCGAGGAGGTGGTGGCGATGAGCGCCATCGCCGGCTGCGCGGCGACGGTGGACCCGGGCTGGGAAGTGGACGCCTTCGGCGGTGTGTCCTCGCTGTGCCAGCCGATGGAATCCGATCTCTACGGCTGCGCCGATCCGTGCTGGTGGCCGGCCCAGGTGCCGGACGTGATGAACACCTACCCGGACTGGAACAAGGACGCGACCAACTCGCGCGAGGACTGGCGCAATCTCGGCTCGGTCTTCCCGGGCGACAAGCTGTAAGGGGGCGGACATGAAGAAGACGATGATCGGCGGCGCACTGCGCCGCAGCGCGGCCGCGCTCGCCTGCCTGGCCGCCGGAGTCCTGCCCGCCGCAGCGGCAAACGAGGCGCGGCCGCTCGAGCCGGGCAGCGAATACCTGATGGTGGCCAACTACCCGAACAACCTGAACGTGGTCGATCTGGCCAGCGAGAGCGTCTACAAGACCTGCCCGCTGCCCGACGCCTTCGGACCCGGCACCACGCAGATCGCGCCCGACCGCCGCACCGCCTACATCCTCAACAACCGTTTCGGCACGATCTACGGCATCGATCTCGACACCTGCAGGCTCACCTTCCGCGCCGAGATGTCGCAGGGCGACAACGAGCGTGCCAAGTCGATCGCATCCTTCACCGTCAGCGCGGACGGCAAGGAGGTCTATGCGGTGCAGAACCCGACCACCATCCATCGCGACCACTATCGCGTGGGGGCGCCGCGCTTCGCGGTCTACGATACCCGTGCCGGTCTGGAGGCCAAGCCTGTGCGTGTGTTTCCGGCGCCGCGCCAGGCCAACATCATGCAGGCGGGTGAGGACGGCTCGGTCTACCTGGCCGGACCGAACCTCTACAAGGTGGATGTGAACACCGGTGCGATGACCGTCGCCCTGCCGATCCGCGACTGGCAGCGTTCCACGCACGCGCCGCTCGATGTGCTGTACATCTGGCCGGTGCAGACGCCGACGCGGGACTTCACCATCCTCTACACCACGGCGAAGTACCAGGACGACAAGCAGGACATGGCGACCGCCGAGTACCAGTACGGCTATCTGAACGTGAACCTGAAGAGCGGCGAGACCGAGGCACGCGAGTTCGGACCGCTGACCGAGATCTACTTCACCGGGCTGCGTTCGCCGAAGGACCGCAACATCGTCTACGGCCTGCTGCACCGCCTGACCAAGTACGACATCGCGCAGCAGAAGCTGGTGCAGGCCGCCGAGCTCGACCACACCTACTACACCGTGCTGAGCAACCAGGCCGGCAGCCGGCTCTACCTCACCGGCACCTTCAACGACATCTCCATCCACGACGCCGACACGCTGGCCAAGGTCGGGCAGGTGAAGCTGCCGGGCGGGGACATGTCGCTCGGTACCGGGCAGGTCTTCGTGCGCTGAGCGCCCGCTTCCGGACGGGGCAAGCCCGCAGCAGCGGGACACCACGGCGCGCCAAGCGGCGCACCGCGGTGTCCCGCGCGCCAAAACAATCATCGAGGAGACGAACATCATGCGCATGCGCATCACCACGGCCGTCCTGCTGGCCGGACTGGCGGCGCTCGGCACGGCCCGGGCAGAGACCTTGCACGAACGCGACGGCACCACGCTGAGCGCGAATATCGACGGCATGGCCGGCGCCTTCTCCACGCGCGAGGACTATCTCGGCGAGGGCGGCAGGCAGTGGCGCGAGGGCTTCATCCATGGCGTGCTGGCGGGCACCACCCGTGCCGGCGGCGGCAAGCTGTACGGCGGCCTGGGCGCGATCGCACAAGGCACCTGGGGCGACGGCGATGCCGGCGGCTATACCGACGGCCGCGAGCGCGACGTCGACCTGGAGGATGCGTACGTCGGCTGGCGCAGCGCAGGTGGCGCGTTCGACGTCTCGTTCGGCCGCCAGCAGTTCGTGCTGGGCGACGGCTTCCTGATCGCGAGCGACCGGATCAACCTCGGCAAGGGGCTCGATGCGCTCGGTGTGGACGTGGATCGGGGCGGGGCCTACTACCTCGCCGCCAAGAAGAGCTTCCGCAACACCGCGATCGTGCGCATCGATCCCGAGGGGCCCTGGCGCGGCGACGCCTTCTGGCTGCAGTCGGGCAACCCCTACCAGCAGGACACCGAGCTCGGCGGCGCGAACCTGGAGTACGTGTCGGAGACGCATGGCACGCTCGGGCTGAGCTGGATGAAGGTGCTCGACGTCGACCAGGGCGCCGGGCTGGGCATCTTCGACCGTCGCGACGGCATGCGCATCGCCAGCGTACGCGGCCAGGGCAGCCTCGGCGTGGAGAACCTGTTCCTCGCCTTCGAGTACGTCGACCAGCGCGGCGGCAGCGCCGCGGTGAAGAACGACGCCGACGCCTGGCACGTCGAGGGCGGGTGGACCTTCGCCGACCTGCCCTGGCGCCCCACGCTCGACTACCGCCACGCACGCTTCTCCGCCGACAAGTCCGCCACTGCGCGCAACGAGGCCTTCGACCCGCTGTTCTTCGGCCTCAGCCGCGGCCTGGGGACCTGGTTCCAGGGTGAGGTCGCGTCCAACTACGCCGGCCCGGCCAACAGCGGCAATCGGGTGGACCGCGTGGAGCTGAGCCTGGCACCCCGCGAGGATCTCTCCATCGGCGTGCAGTACTGGAAATTCGCGCCCGAGGGCGAGGCCGCGGACCTGGCCGGGCGCGAGTTCGATCTGTTCGCGTTCTGGCAGATCGACAAGCACTTCACCTTCGTGCCCCTGATCGGCCTCTACGAGCCGCGCGGTGCGGACGTGAAGGCGCTGCAGGGCAACGACCGCCGCAATGTCTATCTGCAGGCGGTGCTGATTTTCAACTATTGAGGGGGCGGCCTGCGGCCGTCCCGGGCAACACACATCAAACACGGAGACGAGGAATGGACCGATACAAGGGTGAACTGCTGAGCGACGACACGCGCCGGTTCCTGGCGCAGCCCAAGCGCATGGCGATCGGCGGCGAATGGGTGGAGGCCCTCGGCGGTGGCATGCTCGAGGTGGTGGATCCCGCCAGCGGGCAGGTGTTCGATCGCGTGCCGGCGGGCGAGGCGACCGACATCGACCGCGCGGTGGCGGCGGCGCGGCGCGCCTTCGAGCAGGGCGACTGGCCGCGCATGCGACCGGTGGACCGCGAGCGCCTGCTGCTGCGCCTGGCCGAGCTGGTGGAGGCGCATGCGCAGGAACTGGCCGAGATCGAGGCGCTCGACAACGGCAAGCCGGTGACCATGGCGCGTGCGGTCGACGTGGCGCTGGTGGTGGACTTCCTGCGCTACATGGCCGGCTGGGCGACCAAGATCGAAGGCTCGACGATGGAGGTGTCGGTCCCCCTGGTGCGCGACCGCGAGTTCTTCGGCTACACCCGGCGCGAGCCGGTGGGCGTGGTGGGGGCGATCATCCCGTGGAACTTCCCGCTGCTGATGGTGGCGTGGAAGGCGGGGCCGGCACTCGCCTCCGGGTGCACGATGGTGCTCAAGCCCGCCGAGGAGACGCCGCTGTCGGCGCTGCGCTTTGCCGAGCTGGTGCAGCAGGCGGGCTACCCCGCGGGGGTGTTCAACGTCGTCACCGGCCACGGCCACTCCGCGGGTGCGGCGCTGGCCGCGCACAAGGGCGTCGACAAGGTGGCCTTCACCGGCTCGACCGAGATCGGCAAGCTGGTCGGCAAGGCCGCGCTCGACAACATGACGCGGGTGTCGCTGGAGCTGGGCGGCAAGAGCCCGGTGATCGTGCTCGACGACGCCGACCCGGCGGTAGCGGCTGCGGGCGCGGCGCAGGCGATCTTCTTCAACCAGGGGCAGGTGTGCTGCGCGGGTTCGCGCCTGTATGTGCACAAGAGTCGTTTCGAGCGCGTGGTGGAGGGGCTGTCGGGGATCGCCGCGGACATGAAGCTCGGCGCCGGCATCGAGCCCTCGACGCAGATCGGCCCGCTGGTGTCGGCCGTCCAGCAGCAGCGCGTGCTGGGCTACATCCGCAGCGGCTTCGAGGAGGGCGCGCGCGCGCTGGCGGGCGGCGCAGCGGGCGAGGGCGAGGGCTACTTCGTCAAGCCGACGGTGCTGGTCGATACCCGCGACGACATGCGCGTGGTGCGCGAGGAGATCTTCGGCCCGGTGGTGGTGGCGATGCCCTACGACGATCTCGACGAGGTCGCCCGCCGCGCCAACGACACCCCATACGGCCTCGGCGCCAGCATCTGGTCCAACGACCTGTCGCGGGTGCACCGCCTGGTGCCGAAGATCAAGGCCGGTACGGTGTGGGTCAACTGCCACAACATCCTCGACGCCTCGATGCCCTTCGGCGGCTACAAGCAGTCCGGCATCGGCCGCGAGATGGGGCGCGCGGTGCTCGACCTGTACACCGAGGGCAAGTCGGTGATCATGGCCCTGTAAGGGGGGCGCGTCGCGCGGCTGCGGCGCTCCATGCCCTTTCGATCCCTTGTCGCGGCACCCGAGGCCGCGGGGAGAAAGCGTGATGAGTTTTTCCGAGTTGGCGGTGACGGCAACGCACGCAGTCGATCTGGCGTGGGCCGCGGGGGGGCCCGCGGAGCGCGAACGCCACTGGCTGCGCATCCATGGCGATGCTGCCCTGGCCGCCTGGCTCGCGGGGCTGCAGCCGACGCATCTTCATTTCGGCAGCGAGTTCTGCGAGCACCTGCTGCCCGCGGAGCGGGTGCTGCGCGAGGCGCTGCGGCGGGTGGAGGAGGCGGGCCTGCGCTTCGTCCTGCTCACGCCGGTCGCCTCGCCCGATGTGTTGGCCCGACTGCACGGGCTGCTGCCCATGCTCCCCGCCGGGACGGAAGTGGTGGCGAACGACTGGGGTGTGGCGCACGAGTTGCACACGCGCTTTCCGGCCTTGCTTCCGGTGGCGGGCCGCGTGCTGTGCCGCATGACCAAGGATCCGCGCCTGCATCCCGGCTGGGCGGGGCGCTGCGGTCACGGCCTGGCCGCGCCGACGATGTGCGCACTGTTCGAGCGCCTCGGCATCCTCCGCCTCGAGCTCGACATGCCGGTCTTTGCCGACGATGGGGCGCTCGAGGGGCTGCCGCTCCCCGCCGGCGTGCATCTGCCCTGCGTCTATGTGGCCAAGGGCCGCATGTGCCGGGCAGGTGGGCTTTCCATGAAGGGGCCGGAGCGCTTCGCCGTCGGACGCTGCTGCCGCAAGGAGTGCCTGCGCCTTGCCGCCGAGGCCTCACGCCCGGGACGGGACGATGCCTGCCGGACGATCCAGCTCGGCAACACCTTGTTCAGCCGCCATTCGGACGCGATGGCGCAGGCCTTGCGGCGGGCCGCCGACGCAGGGCGGATCGCCCGCCTGGTCGTTGCCGGAGAACCGCTGTGAGAATCGTCGCGCCTGTTTCGCGCGTCGCCGAGGTTGCAGTGCTCGCCGAGGCCGGCGCCACCGAGCTGTATTGCGGCCTGGTGCCGCCCGACTGGCGCGGACGCTTCCAGTCGATCAGCGCCAATCGCCGGCCGTCGGGCAATCTTGCGAGCTATGCAGACCTGGCGGAGGCGGTGCGGAGCGCGCATGCCCACGCTGCCGCGCTGTCGCTGGTGCTCAATGCCCAGCACTACGCTGCAGCGCAGATCGAGGCCGCGGAAGAGATCGCCGGGCGCTTTGCGGACCTCGGTGGCGATGCCCTGATCGTCAGCGACCTGGGCCTGGTGGAGCGCCTGGCGACGCGTTTCCCGGCGCTGCGCGTGCACGTCAGTTCGGTGGCGACCTGCCGCAACGCGGCGGCGGCGCGGCTGTGCCAAGCCCTCGGTGCGCGCCGGCTGATCCTGCCGCGCGACGTGACCCTCGCCGAAGCCACCGCCATTGCCGAAGAGGTGCCGGACATCGAGATCGAAGCCTTCGTGCTCAATGATGGCTGCATCTTCGAGGAGGGCGCCTGCCACACGATCCACCTCCCGGGGCAACTGGGCGGGCCGATCTGCCTCGACCGCTACGGTTTCCGCCATCGTCGGCGCGACGGCGGGGAGCTGTCGGCACGCCTCGCCGCACGCTTGCAGGAGAACGACGAGGCCTACGAGCGCTGGCTGTGGTACCGCTTTTCCTGCGGCTTCAGCACCACGCCCGAAGGCTTGCCCTTCGGACCATGCGGGCTGTGCGCGCTGCCCGCGCTCAGGCGCGGACGGGTGGCCGCGGTCAAGATCGCCGGGCGCGAGGCGCCGACGGCGCGCAAACTGGCGAGCGTGCGCATGGTGAGGTCCGTGCTCGACCGGGTCTGCGCAGGGGCGGATGCCGCCGCGGTGCGCGCGTTCGCCACCCGCCTGCGGCCGTCCGAGGCGCATTGCGCCACCGGCCACATGTGCTACTACCCCGAAGTGCTGCGGGCGGCGGAATGCTGAAGTGAGCGCGCCACGTCGTGACCTGGCGGTCTGGATGCTGGTCGCCGCCGCGACCATCGCCTTGGCATGCCGGGCGGAGCTGGGGGCGTTCGTCCTCGCCGCCGCAGCGGCGCTGGGGGCGTATGCGGCGTGCAGATCGACGGGGCGCGCGAGTGCGCTCGCCCTGTCGGCGGCGCTGCTTTGGAGTTGCACGCTCGCCCTGGGCTGGCACTTCGCAGTCGACCATTTCGCGCTGCGCTACGTCTGGCTGTACAGCAGCACAGCGCTGCCGCTGCACCTGAAGATCGCCAACCTGTGGGGCGGCGATGAAGGCACCACGCTGCTGCTGCTGGCCTGCTGCGCGAGCCTGGCGGCGAGTGGTGCCCGCGCCGGACTGGACAGCGGGCGTCGCTCGGTGGCGGCTGCGATCGTCGCCGCCTATGGCGCGGTCGTCCTGTGGTTGGCTCCCTTCGCCGCAACGCCCGCCGACTGGCTGGCACAGTCGCCCTCGCAGGGCATGAACGCGCACCTGATGAAACCCTGGATGCTGTTCCACGCCCCGCTGGTGATTGCCGCCTACGCCTGGGTGCTGGCACTCGCCGGGCCTGCGCTCGACGCCCTGCGCGGCGGGCAGGGCAAGTGGCCGGCGCGCGCGCATGCGTGCGCGGAGGGCCTGGCTGCTGCTCACCGCAGGGATCGGATTCGGCATGCTGTGGGCCTTCGAGGATGCGATGTATGGCCAGGTGTGGCACTGGGATCCGGTCCAGACCGCGGTGTTCGTCCTGTGGTGCCTGCTGGGGG
This sequence comes from Thauera aminoaromatica, assembly GCF_000021765.1. Taxonomy (NCBI): domain Bacteria; kingdom Pseudomonadati; phylum Pseudomonadota; class Betaproteobacteria; order Rhodocyclales; family Zoogloeaceae; genus Thauera; species Thauera aminoaromatica. The sequence goes on from NC_011662.2 coordinate 855,235, forward strand.
CGCACCTGCACGGGATCAACGGCTGGGGCGTGGGCCGCAGGCACTGGCGCATGATGCCGCTGGCCGCCGTGCTGGCCGCTGCGGCGGTGCCCTGCGTGATGGCGGTGACGCGCAATCCGGTGCTGGCGAGCTCGCACCGCTACGTGGGGGCCGAGTCCTGGGTGGCACATGGTGCGCTCGGCAGCGCGTTGCTGGTGCTCGCCCTCGTCGCAGCGTTTTCCGGTCGCGGTGCCGGCGCGAGCCTGCGGCAGGGGGGTGCGCGTTCGTCCGCTGGCCTGGGCCTGTGGCTGGCACAGCTCTGCTTCCTGGGCGCAGCCGCTGTCGCCGTGGTGCAGTTGCTGCTCGCGTCCGCTGCGGCGGCGAGCGGCGCGCCACGTCCGGAGGAATACAAGCCCTTCCTCGCGATGCTCGCCAACCTCGTGAGCGGAGGCGAACTGGAGGCGCTGCGCGCGGCCTTCGAGCAGTGGGACGTGGACGGCCATGTGCTCGCACGCGGCCTCTTGCCGTCGCTGGCCGGGGCCGGACTGGCTGGAGGCTGGTACTTCTTCCGCCGCATCTCGGTCGGGGCGGGCCGCCTGTCGCTGCTGGCGGCGCTGGCTGTGACGGGGGCGAGCGCAGCCTGGGGCGGGTTGATGACGCGGCACTACGAGGGTGCGGGGATCCTCTCCCAGCAGATCGTGGCGCTCCTGCCGCAGTTCGACGCCGTGCTCGCGGGCTGTGCGTATCTTGCGCTCGGCGGTGGCGCGTGGACGGTATTCATGGTGCATCGGCATGGGCTGCGCGGGATTGCGCCGGCCTTGCCACTGCTGGCCATCCACGCGGGGGTCGCGCTGGCCCTTTCCGGCGGCCTGCTGGCAACCGCGCTGAACAGCTACTCGCAGCATGAGATCGTCTTCGACGGCGCGCCGAGCGCGTGGACGCGCGATCGCCACGGCTACGCCTTCAGGCTGGTCGATCTGAGGGTCGCGAGCGCAGGCGATGGAGGCGTCGGTGGCGCCGCCGGCGTGCATGCGCTGACCGCGATCGAGGCGCGCGCTCCCTCGGGCAGGACCTTCGACGGAGAGACGCTCTACCGGGACTCGCGCGCGCCCCCGGAGCGCTACGATGGCCCGCTGCGGCAGATCTGCGAGATGCTGGACTACCGTTACGCCCGCCACATGGGCAGGCCCGGTTATCTGCTCGACCCCCTGGTCGATCAGGGCTGGAAGCATGCGGTGCAGTTCTGGGTTTCCCCCGCGGGTGTGGTGGAGGCGCTTGCGGGACGCGCTGGAGGCCGGGCGGTGTTCGTCGTGGTGAAGGTCTTCCCCCTGATCTCCCTGCTGTGGAGCGGGCTCGTGCTCCTGCTGCTGGGCAGTGCGTGGCTGGCTCTGGCGCCCCCGGGCGGGCCGGCTCGGGCGGAGCCCGGCGGAGGGCGTTGAATGGGCAGTGTCCGGGTTATTCCCAACGATGCTGCCGCTCATCCGCTCGCAACAAGCAGATACAATCGCGGCTCGTTTCTCGGGAAAACACAAGAATGCAAGCGACCGTCGACTGGATCAACGGCTGGGTCTGGAGCCCCGCCCTCGTTTACCTGTGCCTGATCGTGGGCCTGTACTTTTCCATCCGCACCCGTTTCATGCAGGTGCGCCACATCGGCGAGATGGTGCGGGCGATGTTCCGCGGCAAGAGCTCCGCGGCGGGCGTGTCGTCCTTCCAGGCGCTCACCATCGCGCTCTCCGGTCGGGTGGGTACCGGCAATATCGCCGGCGTCGCCACCGCGATCGGCTTCGGCGGTCCGGGCGCGGTGTTCTGGATGTGGATGGTGGCCTTCCTCGGCGCCGCCACGGCTTACGTCGAGTCGGCACTCGGGCAGATCTACAAGACCGAACACCACGGACTCTACCGTGGCGGTCCGGCGTATTACATCGAGAAGGGCCTGGGCTGGCGCGTCTATGCGATCGTGTTCGCGGTCGCCACCGTGTTCGCGTGCGGCGTGCTGCTGCCCGGCGTGCAGACCAACAGCATCGCGGCCAGCATGGAAAACGCCTTCGGCGTGGCGCCGGCGGTCACCGGCACCATCATCGTGATCCTGCTCGGCCTGATCATCTTCGGTGGCGTGCGCCGCATCGCCCAGGTCACCCAGGTGGTGGTGCCCTTCATGGCGCTCGGCTACATCCTCGCCGCGGCCGTGGTGGTGGCGCTCAACGTCGACAAGGTGCCCGAGGTCATCCGCCTGATCCTGTCCTCGGCCGTCGGTCTCGACGCGGGCTTCGGCGCGATGATCGGCCTGGCCATCCAGTGGGGTGTCAAGCGCGGCGTGTATTCCAACGAAGCCGGCCAGGGCACCGGCCCGCACGCCGCCGCTGCCGCCGAAGTGCCGCACCCGGCTGCGCAAGGCCTCGTGCAGGCCTTCTCGGTGTATGTGGATACCCTCTTCGTGTGCTCGGCGACCGCCTTCATGGTGCTGATCACCGGCACCTACAACGTCACCGGACCGGACGGCGCGCAGGTGTTCACCGGGCTGGCCAACATCTCGGCGGGCACCGGCTTCACCCAGGCGGCGATGGAGCAGGTGCTGCCGGGCTTCGGCTCGATGTTCGTGGCGGTGGCGCTGTTCTTCTTCGCCTTCACCACGGTGATCGCCTACTACTACATCGCCGAGACAAACGTCGCCTATCTGACGCGCAATCTGCGCTCGGAGGCCTTGATCTTCGTGCTGCGCGTGGCGCTGATCGGTTCGGCCCTGTATGGCTGCGTGCGCACCAGCGACCTGGCCTGGGGCCTGGGCGACATCGGCGTCGGCCTGATGGCGTGGCTCAACATCTTTGCCATCCTGGTGCTGCAGAAGCCGGCGCTGCTGGCGCTCAAGGACTACGAGGCGCAGCAGGCCCAGGGACGCCTCGAGCCCCAGTTCGACCCGCGCGCGCTCGGCATCGTGAATGCCGACCTGTGGGTGAAGATCGCCGATCGCAGGAAGCGCGAAGGCTGATCGGGCGGGGGAAGCCCGCCGTCCCCGCGTGCAGGACCCGCCCGCCGACACTGGGCTATAGTGTGGGCGGGCTTTTTCATCCGGAAGGGCAATGCAGATCGTTCTAATCAGCGGCTTGTCGGGTTCGGGCAAGAGCATCGCGCTCAACGTGCTCGAGGATGCCGGCTACTACGTGGTCGACAACCTGCCGGCGGTGCTGCTGCCACAGCTGGCGGCGCACCTGCACGGTGCGGGCTGGCGGCGGGTGGCGGTTGCGGTGGACATGCGCTCGGGCGCGAGCATCGCGGCCCTGCCGCAGCAGGTCGAGGTCTTGCGCTCGACGGTGCGCGACCTGCGCTTCATCTTCCTCGAGGCGCGCGACGACGCGCTGATCGCGCGCTTCTCCGAGACGCGCCGGCGCCATCCGATGGCGGTGGACGGCTACACGCTCGAAGAAGCGATCCAGCGCGAACGCGACGCGCTCGCCAGCGTGGCCGAGCTCGGTCACCGCATCGACACCAGCGACCTGCACCCGAACACGCTGCGCGCGTGGGTGAAGGACTTCATCCAGATGGCGCCGGCCGAGGGCATGACGCTGATGTTCGAGTCCTTCGGCTTCAAGTACGGCATCCCGCTCGATGCCGACCTCGTCTTCGATGTGCGCTGCCTGCCCAATCCGCACTACGACCCGCGCCTGCGTCCGCTCACCGGGCGCGACCAGCCGGTCATCGACTTCCTCCAGGGCGTGCCCGAGGTCGGGCGGATGTCGCAGGACATCCACGATTTCGTCGCCAACTGGCTGCCCGCCTACGTGCGCGACAACCGCAGCTACCTGACCGTGGCGATCGGCTGTACCGGCGGCCAGCATCGCTCGGTGTACATCGCCGAGTGGCTGGCCGAGCGTTTCCGCGGCCAGGTCGAGGTCATCGTGCGCCACCGCTCGACGGCGCGCCGGGCGGCGGACCGCGCTGCCGGCATCGTGGATGCGGCCGGAGACGGGAACGGGCGGTGAGGCTGGAGCTTGCGGACTGGCGCGGGCTGCTGCGGCCCGGCGATGTCCTGGTGGCGATCGGCGGGCTGCTCGTGTGCGGCTATGCGCTGCTCGCGCTGTGGCAAGGCGGTGCGCCGGACGGCGCGGTGGTTCGTGCCGGCGGCAAGGTGGTGGCGCGGGTGGACCTGGCAGCCGAGCGCACGATCGAGGTGCCCGGCCCGCTTGGCGTCACGGTGATCGAGATCCGGCCCGGGCGCGCGCGTGTCGCTTCCGATCCCGGGCCGCGCCAGTATTGCGTGCGTCAGGGCTGGCTCACCCAGGCCGGCGCGGTGGCGATCTGCGCGCCCAACGAGGTGAGCCTGAGCCTCACCGGGCGGGCTGCGGATTATGACTCCCTCAACTATTGAACTGACTCCCACCGCCGAGGACCGCCGCATCGCCCGCCATGCGGCGGCGGCGATCGTGCTGACCGTGGCCGAGGCGGCGATCCCGCTGCCGCTGCCCGGGGTCAAGCCGGGGCTGGCCAACATCGTGACCCTGGTGGTGCTGGCACGCTGGGGCTGGCGCGAGGCGGTGTGGGTGTCGCTGCTGCGCGTGCTCGCCGGCAGCCTGCTGCTCGGCCAGTTCCTCGCCCCCGGCTTCTTCCTGAGCCTTTCGGGCGCGCTCGCCAGCCTGGTGTCGCTCGGTCTGGCGGTGCGCCTGCCGGCACGCTGGTTCGGCCCGGTGAGCCACAGCATCCTTGCGGCATTCGCCCACATCGGCGCACAGCTGGTGGTCGCGCGCCTGTGGCTGGTGCCGCACGACGGGGTGTTCTACCTCACCCCGGTGTTCGCGCTCGCGGCGGTGGTGTTCGGCCTGATCAACGGGCTGATCGCCGCGCGCCTGCTGCGCGAGCTGCAGGCTGCGCAGCGGCCCGCGGGCGATCCGATGGAACGCTGACCCGCTCCTGCCGTCCAACCAGCCGATGCCGGCAAGGCAGCGCCGGCGCAGCGGAGGGTGGTGGCATGCACGGACGGTGGTGGAGGTGGCTTGGCACGGTGCTCGCGGTCGTCAGCGGCCTGGTGTTCGGCTGGGTCGCGGGCTCCGGCCTGGTGCATGCGGCACCCGTCGGGATGTCGCATGCCGTGCGGTACCCGCCGGCGCAGTGTGCGGCGGCGAGTGCTCAGCCGAGCGCCGCGCCAAGGTGCGCGAGCGCGCGCTTCCAGCCGTCCTCGGCCTCGGCCTTGCGGTAGCTCGGCCGGTAGTCGGCGTGGAAGGCGTGGGGTGCGTCGGGATAGACGTGGATGGTGCTGCGGCCGCCCGCAGCGGAGAGCGCCGCCTGCATCTTCTCCACGTCGGCGAGCGGGATGCCCTGGTCCTGGCCGCCGTAGAGCCCCAGCACCGGCGCGTGCAGCCTGCCGACGATGTCGAGCGGGTGCTGCGGGGTGAACTCCGAAACGGCGCCGCTCAGGCGTCCGTACCACGCCACGCCGGCTTTTACCGATGGCTTGTGCGCGGCGTACAGCCAGGTGATGCGCCCGCCCCAGCAGAAGCCGGTGATCGCGAGGCGGGCGGGGTCGCCGCCCTGGCTCGCCGACCATGCGGCGCAGGCGTCGAGGTCGCCCATGACCTGGGCGTCGGGCACCTTGGCGACGATGTTCTGCAGGATCGCGGGGATGTCGGGCTGGGTGGTGGGATCGCCTTGGCGGAAGAAGAGTTCAGGCGCGATCGCGAGGTAGCCCGCGTGTGCGAGGCGGCGGCAGACGTCGCGGATGTGTTCGTGGACGCCGAAGATCTCCTGCACCACGAGCACGACCGGCAACCTGTCGCCTGCGGCGGGCCGCGCGTAGTAGAGCGGCAACTCGCCGCCCTCGACGGCGATGGCGGCCGTGCCCGTGGCGAGGCCGGTGCCGCTCGTGCTGATCACGGTGCTGGCATGGACAGGCTGCACGGCGAGCGCGAAGCCGGTGGCGGCGATGCCTGCGAGAAAGCCGCGGCGGTCGAGGCGGGCGGCGGGGAGCAGGCTGTCGAACTGGCCGCGCTCGTCTTCGGTGGCGTGTTGCGCACGGCTGGGGGTGGCTTGCATCGTGGCGGTCTCCTCTGGGGGGTAGTGGTCATGCCCCGGAGAGACAGCGCCTTGTGCCTGGTCGTTCCGCGCGTGGAGCGGGAAAGGGGGCGCGTAAACGACGCGCGGCCCCCGAGGGGCCGCGTGGGGCTCGAGGGCGCCGCGATGCCGCCTCGAGGACTCAGCGCCGGCGCGGCGGGGGCGCTGCGGCGGCACCGGCCGGACGACCGGGCAGGTGGCGGAAGGTGATCCGGCCTTTGCTGAGATCGTAGGGCGACATCTCCAGCGACACGTTGTCGCCGGCGATGATGCGGATGTGGTGCTTGCGCATCTTGCCGCCCGAGTAGGCGATCAGGTTGTGACCGTTGTCCAGCGTCACGCGGTAGCGGCCGTCGGGCAGCACCTCGGTGACGGAACCGTGCATTTCGATGAGTTCTTCCTTGGCCATGTCGGGGCTCCTGTAGGGGTTCCGGTGCCCGCTCGTGTGCGGGATCGGAGAGGCGCGTTCCGCCGTGCACGGGCCTCGGAAGGGCCGACCGCCACGTTCTTGTGCGGCAGCGACCAAAAAAAAGACGGCACCAGATCGGCGGGCCGGCTGGAATGTTGCGATTGCGCATCCAGGCAAGAAGCCGGAGGCGTGCAGCGAAGGCGAGATCGAAGAGCGTACGCGGGGCGCTCGGGATCGCTGCGGGATGACGATGACGCGCTGCGTCACGCACGGTCGCGCCGGATTGAATGCGTACATTCCAAACCGGCCAAGAATCCAAATAGAACTATACCAGATCAGGCCTTGTCGGTCCATGGCTTCGTATTGCGTCGCAGCAAGCCATCGAGCCGGTTCGTGCAGCTGCGCGCATCGGCTGCGGAGAAGGTGCTCGGGCTGCCGGTGTCGCGCAACGTGCCCATGAAGTTGCGCAGGTCGAACAGCTCGCGGCCGTTCTTGCGGCCCTCGAGCTCGCCGGCGCGGAACAGGGGTGTCCTTGACGAACACCAGGCAGGCGTCGGCATCGCCCCGGATGCGCAGGGAGGGGCTCCTGCGGGACTGACGCAAAAAGAAAATGCCCGGACCGAAGTCCGGGCATTTTCCGTGAAACTTGGTAGGCCGTGCGGGATTCGAACCTGCGACCAACGGATTAAAAGTCCGCTGCTCTACCAGCTGAGCTAACGACCCAAAAGCGAGGCCGAATGATAATGGCCGATGGAAACGTCGTCAAGCGCCTTGCCGGTTTCGCGGTCCCCCGATGGAGCCGCAGGGTGGCTCGTCGGGGCAGAGCGGCCGGCGGTTTGCCTCTTCAGCCTGCGCGGGTCGGCAGCCAGTACTGGAGCTTCATCGTCGCAACGGCTCCCGCGATGATGGCGGCGGTGGTGATCGCGGCGCCGAGCGCGAGGGTCGACAGGCCCGAGACGCCCTGGCCGAGCGTGCACCCGAGCGCAGTGACGCCGCCGAAGCCCATCAGCAGGCCGCCGGCGATGTGACGCACGAGGTCGGCGGGGTCGCGGAAGCTCTCGATGCGGAAGCTGCCCGTGGCCAGCGCCATCGCCGCCGCGCCGGCGATCACGCCGAGCGCGCTGGCGATGCCGAAGCTCATCTGGCGGTTGGCATCGCTCCACAGCAGCAGCAGCTCGAGGGTGAAGGCCTGCGGGGCGACGAAGCTGAGCGACTCGGCGCGGCCGCTGTTGGTGGCGAGGAAGACCTCCTCGAGGGTGTCGGGGTGCTCGGCGATGTGGCCGAGGTGGCCGGTGACGTACCAGCCGGCCACCACCGCGAGGCCGACGATGGCCCCGCCGAGCAGCACCTCGGGGTGGCGCGCGTCGCGGCTGGCCAGCGCCCAGGCGAGCAGGCCGCCGCCGGCGAGCGCGCTGGCGGCGAGCGCGGCCTTGCCTGCCTCCATGCCGGCCGCCGCGAGGAAGGCGGGCAGGGTCTGGCCGTGGGGCAGCTGCAGCGCCACCGGGTCGAGGAACTCGACCCGCCACACGCCGGTGAGCCCGCGCAGCGTCATCGAGGCGCCGATGGCGAGGAAGACGAACACCACGACCGACTTGAGGTTGCCGCCGCCGATGCGGATCAGGGTCTTGCCGGCGCAGCCGGAGGCGAGCGTCATGCCGACGCCGAAGGCGAGTCCGCCCACGATGTGTGACAGCCAGGGCAGGCGGGCGCCGGTGTAGAGGGTCTTGGCAGGGTCGAAGAGCCCGAGGGCGTGCAGCGCGCCAGTGCCGAGGGTGGCGAGCGCGACCGCGAGCGCCCACATCCGCATCCGCGTCCAGTCGCCGATGTTCACCGCGTCGGAGACCGCGCCCATGGTGCAGAAGCCGGTGCGCTGGCTGGAAGCGCCGAACGCGGCGCCGATCGCGAAGCCGAGCCAGACGATGGTGGAGGCGGAGACGAGGGCGTGGTCCATGGCGCGGCAGGGGGTCAGGCCGAACGCGGCTGGTAGGGCGTCGGATCGGGCACGCCGGCGGCTTTGAAACCGGCAGCGCGCAGGCGGCAGGCTTCGCAGCGGCCGCAGGCGAGGCCGTCGTCGTCGGCTTGGTAGCAGGTGACGGTGAGGCCGTAGTCCACGCCGAGGGCGGTGCCGCGGCGGATGATGTCGGCCTTGGAGAGCTCGATCAGCGGGGCGTGGATGTGCAGCTGCGCGCCCTCGACGCCGACCTTGGTGGCCAGCCGCGCCATGTGCTCGAAGGCCTCGATGAAGACCGGCCGGCAATCGGGGTAGCCCGAGTAATCGACCGCATTCACGCCGACGAAGATGTCGTTGGCGCCGAGCACCTCGGCCCAGGCGAGTGCGATCGACAGCATGACCGTGTTGCGCGCCGGCACGTAGGTCACCGGGATGCCGGTGTTGTCCTGATCGAGCGGCACCGCGATGCCGGGGTCGGTGAGCGCCGAGCCCCCGAACTGGCCGAGTTCGACGCTGGCGGTGCGGTGCTCGCGCGCGCCGAGCGCTTGCGCCACGCGCTTCGAGGCGGCGAGCTCGGCGGCGTGGCGCTGGCCGTAGGCGACCGACAGCGCGTAGGTCTCGAAGCCCATGTCGCGCGCGATCGCGAGGCAGGTGGCGGAATCGAGGCCGCCGGAGAGCAGCACGACGGCGCGGGGTGGGGTGTGGAGGCTGGTCATTCCGGAGTCATTCTGGATGGCGGGGCGGGGTGGATCTGCTCGCGGCGTCGCCGGGCCGGAACAGCGGCGCTCAGCGGCCGCGGGCGTCGTTCCACAGGATCTTGTGGAGCTGGAGCTGGAAGCGCACCGGCAGGCGGTCGCGCACGATCCATCCGGCGAGCTCGGCAGGGTCCAGCGCGCCGGCGACCGGCGACAGCAGCACGCCGCAGCGTTCGGCGAGGCGGTGCTCGGCGATCTGCTGCCTGGCCCATGCGTAGTCGGCGGCGTCGGCGAGCACGAACTTGAGCTCGTCGTGAGCGCACAGCAGCGCGAGGTTTTCCCAGCGGTTGCGGGCGAGCTCGCCCGAGCCCGGGGCCTTGAGGTCCACGATGCGCGACACGCGAGGATCGACCCCCGCGATGTCGAGTGCGCCGCTCGTTTCCAGCGACACGTCGTGGCCGGCATCGCACAGCGCGGCGAGCAGCGGTAGGCAGCCCTTCTGTGCGAGCGGCTCGCCGCCGGTCACGCACACGTGGCGCAGACCGTGGCTGGCCACCTCGGCGAGGATGTCGTCGAGCGTGCGTGTCTCGCCGCCGCTGAAGGCGTAGGCAGTGTCGCACCAGGTGCAGCGCAGCGGGCAGCCGGTCAGGCGCACGAACACGGTGGGCAGGCCGACGCGGGTGGATTCGCCCTGCAGCGAGGCGAAGATCTCGGTGATACGGAGGCGCACGGCCGTCGCCGGCGCCGTTTCGACAGCGGACATGGATCAGCGCGCGCTCAGGCGCTGGCGGGCGACCTGGGCGGCGTTGCTCTGCGGATAGCGCTCGACAAGCGATTGCAGGGTGCGCTTGGCGCCGGCGGCGTCGTTCATGGCCTGCTGACTGTTGGCCAGGCCGAGCATGGCGTCGGGCGCGACGTTCTCCTTGGGGTACTTGTCCATCACCGTCTTGAAATGGCGATTCGCACTGGCGACGTCGCGCGCCTGCAGTGCGGCGTTGCCGGCCCAGAAGTGGGCGCCGGCGGTGAAGTTGCCTGCCGGGTAGCGGGTGATGAAGCGCTCGAACGCGGTCTGCGCGTCCTTGTGCTTGCCGTTCTTGAGCAGCGCGAGGGCGCCCTGGTAGTCGGCGGATTCGGTGTTCGCGGATGCGGGGGCTGGCGCGGGGGCAGGTGCCTGCGGGGGCGCTGCGGCCGCAGCCGGTGCCGCCGGCGCCGCATCCCCGGAGGCCGGGGCGGCGGAGGCGGCGCCCGCCGCACCGGATTCGTACCGGCGCAGGCGGGCGTCGAGGTCGACGTAGAAATCCTTCTGGCGCTGCTTGAGCGTCTCCACCTCGTTGGTCAGCAGTTCGATCTGGCCACGCAGGCGCGCCAGTTCGGCGCGCATCTGTTCGTTCTGCATGGCGAGCTCGAGCTGGCCGCGGCTGGTGGTCTCGATCTGCCCCTGAACGTCCTGCCGGAGCTGGAAGATCTGGTTGCGGGCCTCGGTGTCACCCCCGAAGAGCTGGGCGTGCGCCGGGGCGCTCGGGATGAGGACGAACGCTGCGGCGAGCGGCAGAAGGCGTTTCATGTCGGGACTCTCTTAGAACTCGCCCGTGTAGAGCATGTCGCCGCGGCGGTTCTCGGCGTAGCAGTTCTCGGTGCGGTCTTCGCAGCGCGGCTTCTCTTCACCCAGGCTCACGGACTCGATCTGCGATTCCTTGGCGCCGAGCAGCATGAGGGCCTGCTTGACGACGTCGGCGCGCTTCTGGCCGAGGGCGAGGTTGTATTCGCGGCTGCCGCGCTCGTCGGTGTTGCCCTGGACGAGCATGTTCATCTGCGGGTTCTGCACCAGGAAGCGGGCGTGGGCTTCGATCAGCGGGCGGGCTTCCTGCTTGATCACGAAGCTGTCGAAGTCGAAGAAGACGCTGCGCTTGGAGAGGATGTTGTTGGGGTCGGTGAGCGCCGCGATGCCGCTGCCCTTGGCGCTGCCGGCCGTCACGGTGGCGACGCCGGTGCCGCGGTCCTGGACGGAGGCGGCGCCGTTCTCGGGGCCGGTGCTCGAGCAGGCGGCCAGGGTCAGGGCGAGCAGCGCGGGGAGGACGAGTTTCTTCATGGGTGATGCTCCAGTACGAGTGTTGATGACAGCAGAGAGGGGTATGCGGCTTTGTTGCCGCTTCATGGTTACCGGATCTGCGGACCCCAGGCGGGTTCGCGGACATCGGCGGCCTGCACCGTGAGCCGCTGGCGGATGCGCCCGTCGGTCGACACCGCCGACAGCACGCCACGGCCACCGGTGTCGGTGGCGTAGAGGATCATGCGGCCGTTGGGGGCGAAGCTGGGCGATTCGTCGCGTGCCGAATCGGTGAGGATGGTGGTCTGCCGGGTGGCGACGTCCTGCACGGCCACCTGGAAGCGGCCGGCATTGCGGGTGATGAAGGCGAGCAACTTGCCGTCGAACGACAGGCGCGGCGTCACGTTGTAGTTGCCTTCGAAGCTCACCCGCTGGGCGCTGCCGCCACTGGCAGGAATACGGTAGATCTGCGGACTGCCGCCGCGATCCGAGGTGAAGTAGATGTGGCCGTCGGCGCCCCAGAAGGGCTCGGTGTCGATGCCGGAGGATTGCGCGAGGCGGCGCACGCCGGAGCCGTCGGCACCGATCGCGTAGAGCTGCGACAGGCCGTCCTTGGTGAGCACGACCGCGAGCTGGCTGCCGTCGGGCGACCAGCTCGGCGCGGAGTTCGAGCCCTTGAAGTTGGCGACCACGCGGCGCTGGCCGGTGGCGAGTGTGTGCACGTAGACGATCGGCTTCTTCTGCTCGAAGGACACATAGGCCAGGCGCTGGCCGTCGGGCGACCACGAAGGCGAGATGATCGGCTCGCGCGAGCGCAGCGCGGTGGCGGCGTTCATGCCGTCGGCGTCGGCGATCTGGAGCTCGAAGTTGGGACCGGACTTGATCACGTAGGCGATGCGGGTGGCGAAGTAACCCGGCAGGCCGGTGAGCTTCTCGTACACGAAGTCGGCGATGCGGTGGCCGACCAGGCGGTTCTGCGCCGGACTCATCGGCAGCGACATGGCGCCGAGTTCCTGCTGCTTCTGCGCGTCGAAGAGCCGGAAGCGCACGTCGTAGCGGCCGTCGGCCATCGGGATCAGGCTGCCGGTGAGCACCGCGTCGGCGCCGCGACTGCGCACCGCGGCGAGGTCGGGCGCCACCGATTCGGGCATCGGCAGCGGGCCGGTGTCGATCAGGGTGAACAGACCGCTGCGCTCGAGGTCGGCGCGCACGACGTCGGTGACGCTCTGCGGCAGGCGGCCCTCGTTCTCGAAGATCGGGATGATGACCGGAAAGCGCGAGGCGCCGGTGCCGGTGATCTCGATCGAGAGCTGGGCGTGCGCACCCAGCGCGAGGCTGGCGAGCAGGCCGGCGAGGAAGAGGCGGAATGCGTGCAGTGTTTTGATCATGCGGGGTTTTCTCCAGCCGCGGATTATAGACATGACGGACTCAATCGTCCGCCAGCGGACGGAATTTCAGTTCGAGGGTACGCTCGAACTGGTTCTTGTTGTCCGGCAGCGGCAGCGGGCTCGAGCGCCGGATCGCGCGCTCGATGGCCTCGTCGAGGGCGGGCACGCCGGACGAGCGCTTGAGGCGGACATTGAGCACTTCGCCACTCGGCAGCTGGTCGACCTCGAACACCGCCTCCGGGTTGCCGGACAGGCCGGGCGGGCGCAACAGGTTGCCGCGCACCTTGGCAGCGATCGCCGCGCGGTATTTGTCGATGTCGCCACCGGGCGGACCCTGGCGGCTCGGACCGGCCGCGGCCGCGCGCGCACCTTCCTGCGCCATCAGGCTGGACAGGCGGGCCTGCTCGGCGCGCTGGGTCTCCTGCGCGAGGCGCTGCGCCATGTAGTCGTCGATCGGCTTGGTGTCCGGCTTGGGCTGGGGCTTGGGTTCGGGCTTGGCCTGCGGCTTGGGCTCGGGTTTCGGCTCCGGCTTGGGTTGGGGCTTGGGCTCGGGCTTCGGTTCAGGCTTGGGCTCCGGCTTCGGTTGTGGTTTGGGTTCGGGTTTCGGTGGCTCGGGCTTGGGCGGCTCCGGCTTCTTCTCGGGCGCCTTGGCGACGATCTCGGGCTTGGCCTGGGGCTTGGGCGGTTCAGGTCTGGGTTCCGGCTTCGGTTCCGGCTTCGGTTCCGGTTTGGGCTCGGGCTTCGGTTCGGGTTTGGGCTCGGGCTTCGGTTCGGGTTTCGGCTCCGGCCGGGGCTCCGGCGCCGGCTGCGGGCGCGCTGCGGCTGGCGCGCTGCGCTCCGGTGCCGAAGCCAGCCCGACCTCGAGCGCCGCGGGCGGCGGGCTCTGCCAGCGGATGCCGAAGAACAGGAACAGGAACAATCCCAGGTGGACCGCCACGGTCAACCCGAGGGACTGCCACTTGCCAGGCGGCTCGCGGCGGTGCGGTGCGGGGCGGTCCCTCATTTCTGCGAAGTCGCGCTCTGGGTGACCAGGCTGATCTTGCGCACTCCGGCGTCGCGCGCGGTCTCGAGCACGTCGATCACCTTCTGGTAGTCGAGCTTGCTGTCGGCGGCGACCAGGAAGGGCTGCTCGGGGTTCTTCGCGAGGGCGTCCTTGAGCGCGGTCGACAGCTGGTCGCGGCGCACCGGGCGCGAGCTCCCGCTGTTGCTGGCGCGCAGCGCATAGGCCCCGTCGGCCTTGACCTCGATGAAGATGGCCTCGGACTGAGGCGGCGGCGTGCCGGCGCCGGCGGAGGGCACGTTGATCGTGCCCTGCTGGATCATCGGCGCGGTGACCATGAAGATCACCAGCAGCACCAGCATCACGTCAATGTAGGGCACGACGTTGATCTGGTTCATGAGACGGCGTTGGCGCATCGTTGGAACTCCGTCCGGGTCAGCGCAGGTTGCGTTGCAGGATGTTGGAGAACTCTTCCATGAAGCTCTCGAAGCGGATGCCGAGGCGGTCGATGTCGTGCGCGAAGCGGTTGTAGGCCACCACCGCCGGGATCGCCGCGAACAGGCCGATCGCCGTGGCGACCAGGGCTTCGGCGATGCCGGGCGCGACCTGCGCGAGGGTGGCGGCGCCGACGCTGGAGAGGCCGCGGAAGGAGTTCATGATCCCCCACACGGTGCCGAGCAGGCCGATGTAAGGCGACACCGACCCCACCGAGGCGAGGAAGGCGAGGTGGGCCTCGAGGTCGTCGATCTCGCGCTGGTAGGTGGCGCGCATGGCGCGGCGGGCGCCGTCGAGCGTGGCGCCGTGGTCGTGGCCCTTGCCGCGCAGCTTGGTGAACTCTCGGTAGCCGGCCTCGAAGATGCGCTCCATGCCTTCGGACTGGTGGCGGCCAGCCGACTCGTAGAGGGTGTTGAGGTCGCCGCCGCTCCAGAAGTCGCGCTCGAACTCGTCGGTCTGTGCACGCGCCTGGCGGATCTGGAAGGCCTTGCGGAAGATCCAGTACCAGGAGACGAGCGACAGGCTTGCCAGCAGCGCCATGACGAGCTGGACGAGGACGCTCGCCTGGGAGATCAGGCTGAGGATGGAGAGGTCGTGGGTGACGGTCATGCTGGGCTTTCGAGAAGGGCGTGCAGGGAGGCGGGGAGGGCTGCGGGCTTCATGCGCCGCATGTCCACGCAAGCCACGAGGACCTGCGCGGTGAAGAGAAGTTCGCCGCCGCGGCGGATCTCGTGGTCGAACACGAGACTCGCGCGGCGCCGGCTGGCGATGCGGGCGCTCACCTCGAGCGCGTCGTCCAGGCGTGCCGGAGCGCGGTAGTCGGCCTGCACCGAGCGCACCACGAAACCCACGCCCTGCTCGTCGAGCAAGGCGTGCTGGGCGACGCCGAGCGCACGCAGCCATTCGGTGCGCGTGCGCTCGCAGAATTTGAGATAGTTTGCGTAATAGACGACACCCCCTGCGTCGGTGTCTTCGTAATAGACTCGGACGGACAGGGAAAAACGCGACGACGCGGGGAGCGATTCGCCGCCCGCGTCGGAAACGGTTTTCGGTTGCATTGCAGCATTCTAGCCGAGCCGCGGCACCGAATGCACGTCTGTCGCGTTCTTGATCGATGGATTTTTCTCGCGCTTATTGCTTGTTGCAAAAGCGCTTTTCTGTGAATGTCGTTGGTTGCGGCGGCTCGCATGGGGCGTCCGCGACATCGGAATACGGACGTGGCGCTCCCCTTCTTCGGCAAGAAACCCGTTTCGCCCGCGCCCGGCGCACCGCGCGACGCGCGAGCCGGGCCGGGAGCGGACGCCCTGCGCGACGAGCGTCCCCCGCCTACCGAGTTGTCCGCGCTCGACTTCACCGGCACCGACCACGGGCGCGCGCTCGCACGCGTGGCCGGGCAGGTCGAGGTGCGCGAGTGCGGAAGCGGGATCGGCGCGGCCTTCGAGGAGGCTGCGGTGCTGTATGCGAACGGTAGCGACGACGACGCGCTCGCCGTGCTCGAGGCCGCCGTCGGCGCGGAAGGTGGCGAGGGCGGTGAGGGTGCCTGGCTGATGTTGCTCGATCTCTACCGCCTGCGCGGGGAGCGCCAGCGCTTCGAGTCGCGCGTGCTCGATTACGCCACCCGCTTCGAGCGCTCGCCGCCGCCCTGGGAGGATCTGTCGCGGGTGGCGGGCAAGGCGGCGGGCACCGAGCTGCCGCTGGTCAACCTGAGCGGGCAGCTCTCGGCAGCCGCCGAGCGCCAGTTCGCCCAGCTCGCCAAGATCGCGCGCCGCAGCGGCGGGGTGCGCATCGACGTCGCCAAGGTGCGCGGGGTGGACGATGCGGGCTGCGCCGTCTGGCGCGGCCTGCTTGCCGGGCTGGCGGCCGAGCGGCTTCAGGTGAGGCTGGTCAATGTGCGCGCGCTCGCCGACATCCTGTCGCAGGCCGTATCCCCCGGGAGGGCGCAGGCGCGCGATACCTGGCTGATGCTGCTCGAGCTGTTGCAGTACGCCGGCGACCAGGCGCGCTTCGAGGATGTCGCGGTCGACTATGCGGTGACCTTCGAGGAGTCCCCGCCGTCCTGGGAAGGTCGCGGCGACGCTCCCACGGCGCGCGCGGCGCAGGCGGACGAGGCGCAGTCGACCGATCCGGAAGCGTTCGCGTTCGAGGGCGAGCTCTGCGGGGCTGCCAACGATACCCTCCGGCGCCTCGCCGCCTTCGCGGTCGAGCGCCGCGAGGTCCGGATCGATTGCCGGCGCCTGCGCCGGCTCGATTTTGTCTGCGCCGGCACGCTCTTCAATATTCTCGCCACGTTGCAGGCTCAAGGTAAACTCGTCTGTCTTCGCGACGTGAACGCCATGGTCGCCGGCCTGCTGCGGGTCATGAGCGTCGACAAGGTGGCTCACGTCACCCTGCGTCATTGAACAACACACCAGCCCCGATTTCCGCGGGGACGGAGAATCCTTCATGGAACAGTATCGCGGCACCACCATCCTGTCGGTGCGGCGCGGCAACCGCGTCGCGCTCGGCGGCGACGGCCAGGTCACCCTTGGCAACATCGTCATCAAGGCCTCCGCGCGCAAGGTGCGCACGCTCTACAACGGTCAGATCCTCGCCGGTTTCGCCGGTGGAACCGCCGACGCCTTCACCTTGTTCGAGCGTTTCGAGGCCAAGCTCGACAAGCACCAGGGCAACCTGTTGCGCAGCGCGGTCGAGCTCGCCAAGGACTGGCGCACCGACCGCATGCTGCGCCGGCTGGAGGCCATGCTTGCGGTGGCCGATCGCGAGCATTCGCTGGTGATCACCGGCAACGGAGACGTGCTCGAGCCCGAGCAGGGCATCGTGGCCATCGGCAGCGGCGGCGCCTACGCGCAGTCGGCCGCGCGCGCACTGCTCGAGAATACCGAGCTCGAGCCCAGGGAAATCGTGTCCAAGGCGCTTTCCATCGCCGGCGACCTGTGCATCTACACCAATCACCACCACACCATCGAAGTGCTGGATTGAGGCTGACCGCATGACCCAGATGACCCCGCCGGAGATCGTCTCCGAACTCGACAAGCACATCGTCGGCCAGGACAAGGCCAAGAAGGCCGTGGCGATCGCGCTGCGCAACCGCTGGCGGCGCGCTCAGGTGGAAGAGCCGCTGCGCAGCGAGATCACCCCCAAGAACATCCTCATGATCGGCCCCACCGGCGTCGGCAAGACCGAGATCGCGCGCCGCCTGGCGCGCCTGGCCAACGCGCCCTTCATCAAGATCGAGGCGACCAAGTTCACCGAGGTCGGCTATGTCGGCCGCGACGTCGACACCATCATCCGCGACCTCATGGAGATCGCGGTCAAGGACGGGCGCGAGCGTGCGATGAAGTCGGTGCGCGACCGCGCGCTGGATGCCGCCGAGGACCGCGTGCTCGACGCCCTGCTGCCGCCGGCGCGCCCGGTCGGCTTCAACGCCGAGCCCGAGCCGGCGCAGGATTCGTCCACCCGGCAGAAATTCCGCAAGAAGCTGCGCGAGGGGGAACTCGACGACAAGGAGATCGAGATCGAGGTCGCCGCGCCCTCGATGCAGGCCGAGATCTTCGCCCCGCCGGGTATGGAGGAACTCACCCAGCAGATACAGGGCATGTTCCAGAACCTCGGCGGCGGCAAGAAGAAGCAGCGCAAGCTGCAGATCCGCGAGGCCATGAAGCTGCTCGCCGACGAGGAGGCCGCGCGCCTGATCAACGACGAGGAGGTCAAGCTCGAGGCCGTGCGCGCGGTCGAGCAGAACGGCATCGTGTTCCTCGACGAGGTGGACAAGATCGCCGCGCGCAGCGACGTGCAGGGCGCAGATGTCTCCCGTCAGGGCGTGCAGCGCGACCTGCTGCCGCTGGTCGAGGGCACGACGATCTCCACCAAGTACGGCATGATCAAGACCGATCACATCCTGTTCATCGCCAGCGGCGCCTTCCACCTGTCCAAGCCCTCGGATCTGATCCCCGAGCTGCAGGGGCGTTTCCCGATCCGCGTCGAGCTGGAGTCGCTGTCTGTGGAGGACTTCGCCCGCATCCTCACCAGCACCGACGCCTGCCTCACGCGCCAGTACGAGGCGCTGCTCGCCACCGACGGGGTGAAGCTGGAGTTCGCCGACGACGGCATCCGCCGCCTGGCCGAGATCGCCTACCAGGTGAACGAGAAGACCGAGAACATCGGCGCGCGCCGGCTGTACACCGTCATGGAGAAGCTGCTCGAAGAGGTTTCCTTCGAGGCCGGGCGCAGCAGTGCGGAGCAGACCGTGGTAGTCGACGCCGCCTATGTCGACAGCCGGCTCGTCATGCTCGCCCAGCGCGAGGATCTGGCGCGTTACGTGCTTTGATCCCGGCTCGCGTCCGTTCGCGGACAAGCTCGCTTCGTCCGCGGGGACCGCGCGACGACGGGCTTGTCCGTGACCGCATCCGTCGCACCCCCTTCAGTCCGCTCCCGGTTTGCCCTGAATGCTGATCCGAATCGTCTCCATCCTGTTCCCGCTGTTCGCGATCACCGCGCTGGGCTATTTCGTCGGCCGGCGCATGAAGCCGGACCTGTCGCACGCCAACAAGCTGAACATGGATGTCTTCGTGCCCGCGCTGGTGTTCGGTGCGCTGGTCGGCAAGGACTTCCGCCTCGGCGAATACCTGCCGCTGCTGTTCGCGACCGTGGTGATCATCGTCGGCTCCGGTGTGGCCGGCTGGCTGGTCGCGCGTGCGGCCGGGATCGCCACCAAGACGCTGGTGCCGCCGATGATGTTCAACAACTGCGGCAACCTCGGCCTGCCGCTGGCGGTGCTCGCCTTCGGCGAGTCGGCGCTGGCTCCGGCGGTGGTGATGTTCGTGGTGTCGAACGTGATCCACTTCTCCTACGGCGCCTGGCTGCTGGACCACCATACCAAGCTGACCACGGTGTGGCGCTCGCCCTCCATCCTGGCGACGATCGCGGGCCTGGCGGTCGGCTTCCTCGGCATCGAGGTGTGGCCGCCGCTGCTGATGTCGATCGAGATGGTCGGCGACATCTCGATCCCCCTGATGTTGTTCGCGCTCGGCGTGCGCCTGGCCGATTCGCGCATCAGCGCCGTCGGCTTCGGCCTCTTCGGTGCGGTGCTACGCCCGGTGGTGGGCATGGCGCTGGCCTGGGCCCTGCTGCAGATGCTCGAGCTTCCGCCGCGCGAGCAGGCGCTGTTGCTCGTGTTCGGCGCCCTGCCGCCGGCGGTGCTGAACTACATGTTCGCCGAGCGTTACGACCAGGAGCCCGACAAGGTGGCCTCGATGGTGCTGATCGGCAACCTCGCTGCGGTGGTTTTCCTGCCGATCGCGCTGGCGCTGGTACTCGACTGAGGCACGGGAGTCGGAGCGGAGCCGGTACGGATCGGGCACCGCGAGGGCTCGCGCTTGGGGACGCGAGCTCAGCATCCCCCGAAGCGGTCCATCCTGCGGCGGTCGCGCTTGGTCGGCCGGCCGTGCAGGTCGGCGCCGGGCGCGGCGGCGAACTTGCGCAATTCACGGGCGCGTTCGCGCGCCTCGATGCTTTCCGCGGTCTCCTCGTAGAGCGCCTGCGCCACGGCGGCCGAGCCGCGCTTGTCCGCGATCGCGCGCACGATCACCGTACGCGTATCCTCGCCGATCGTGATGTCGAGGCGGTCACCGACCTTGAGTTCGCGTGCCGGCTTGGCCGCCATTCCGTTGAGCTTGACCTTTCCTCCATCGACCGCCTCGGTCGCGCCCGTACGGTGCTTGAAGAAACGTGCCGCCCACAGCCACTTGTCGAGGCGGGTACGCGCGGTGTCGGAGGGATTGCGGTCGGTCATGATGGTGGCGCTCGGTCGAAGGGCGCCGGATTGGCAAGGCGCCGCCGTGATTATCGAACACCCGGCGGCGTGCTGGGGCAGATGAAGCCTGCGAGCGTTCAGAACAGCCCGGAGATCGAATTGATCAGGCCTTTCTTCAACTCGGGCAGCGCCTCCTCGAAGGCGAGGTTGACCTTGTTCGCGGTCGAGCCGATGCGGGTCTGATAAGTCTTGTAGGACGACTCTTCGTCGTACGACACCTGCGAACCACCGCTGTTGCCCTGGCGCAGGCTGTGGTTCGAACTCACCCTTGCCTTGCCGGCACCGCGGATGCGCTCCTTGATCTGCAGGTCGGTGATCATCGAAAAATACACGTCCTTGACCGCGGCGCCGGCGATGCCTTCGGCCAGCGAGCCGATCAGGCCGGCGGCGGCGATGCCACGGCCGCTGGCGCCGCCGGCGTATGCCGCTCCCGCCCCCAGGACCAGGCCGCCCGAGGCGGCTACCCCGTAGCCTTGGTCGATCGCCGCCTCGATCGCGGTGGGTGCCGATTTTCCGACCTGCAGGATGTTCGCCTGCAGGACGTAGTGCGCCGCCTCCGGGTCCTGCAGCAGGGTGTAACCCTTGGTCTGCAGCGCGGCGGCGATCTCGTCATTCACCGCAAGGTCGGGCTTGTCGGAGGTATTGCGGATCTGCAGGAAGATGGTGCGCTTGTCAGGGCCGACCGGGTCGAGGAAGACCGTGTCGGACATCTTGGTCTGCACATCGAGGTCGCGCTTGCTGATGGCGACGTGGGTGGCGGCGCAGCCGGCGAGGACCAAGGTGGCGACGGTGACGAGGGTGATTCGCTTGAGCATCGGGAGACCTCCTCGAGGACGGATGAAGATGGCAGGCGGCGGGTTTCGGTGCGATCCGGGGATGACTCTTGCAGGTGCTGAAAAGACCTGAAAACAGTCGTATGGAATTTCATTATAGAAAACTTTATGCCCGATTGTCATGTTCTGTGATGCGGTAGGAATTTCTTCGTCCCCAAAATGGAGAACCCCGGCGCCCTTGCGGGGGCCGGGGTTCGCTCGCTGCGGAGGGCGGGCGGCGATCAGCCGATCATGCCCGCGCCTACGGTGTTGTTGGTGCTCTCGTCGATGATGATGAAGGCGCCGGTAGCGCGGTTCTCCGTGTAGCGGTCGGCGATGATCGGCTGGGCGAGCTTGAGCGTGACGCGGGCGATGTCGTTCATCGCCAGCCCGGTGGTGGCCTCCTGTTCCAGGGTATTCACGTCCAGGCGGTAGTCGATCTTCGCGAGCTTGGCCTTCACCTCGCGCGTGGTGTGGCGTACCAGGTAGGTGCGTGCAGGCGACAGCGGGGTCTCGGACAGCCAGCACACCGTGGCTTCGATCTGCTTGACCGGCTCCCGCGCCTCGGCGGATTTCACGATCAGGTCGCCGCGCGAGATGTCGATCTCGTCTTCGAGCAGCAGGGTCACCGACTGCTCGTGGATGGCGCGCGGCAGCGCGACGCCGCCGAGCTCGATCTTCCTGACCCGGCTGCTGGCGCCCGAGGGCAGTACGGTGACCGCGTCGCCCACCGCGACCTCGCCCGATTCGACCCGGCCCATGAAGCCGCGATAGTCGTGCAGTTCGGGGTTGGCGGACTCTTGCGGTCGGCACACGAACTGCACCGGGAAGCGGAAGTCCTCGGCCTGTTCGGTGTGGGCTGCGGGGGCGTTCTCGAGGATGTCGAGCAGGGTCGGGCCGTCGTACCAGGACAGGCGCTCGCCGCGGTCGACGATCATGTCGCCCTCCAGCGCCGAGATCGGGATGAAGCGCACGTCCCGGATGCCGAGCTTGGCGGCGAATTCGAGGTATTCCCCCTTGATGCGCTCGAACACCGCCTGGTCGTAGTCGACCAGGTCCATCTTGTTGACCGCGACCACCAGATGGGGAATGCCGACCAGGCTGGCGAGGTAGGAGTGGCGGCGGGTCTGGGTCAGCACGCCCTTGCGCGCGTCGATGAGGATGATCGCCAGGTTGGCGGTGGACGCGGCGGTCACCATGTTGCGGGTGTACTGCTCGTGGCCGGGGGCGTCGGCGATGATGTACTTGCGCCGCCCGGTGGAGAAGTAGCGGTAGGCGACGTCGATGGTGATGCCCTGCTCGCGCTCGGCCTGCAGGCCATCGGTCAGCAGCGACAGGTCGACCGCGCTCATGCCGCGCTTGGCCGAGGTCTTCTCGATGGCGTTGAGGGTGTCGGCGAGGATGGTCTTGGTGTCGAACAGCAGGCGGCCGATCAGGGTGCTCTTGCCGTCGTCGACGCTGCCGCAGGTGAGAAAGCGCAGCAAGCCGTTGTCGATTTCGGGGAGGTGCTCGAGGGCGGACATGGTCATGATTCCGTGCAAAGGTCAGGCGTGAGGTGCGAAGAGTGGGGGGTGGGGGCTGCGACGAGCGCGGATGCGCTCAGAAGTAGCCTTCCTTCTTGCGTTGCTCCATCGACGCCTCCGAGGTCTGGTCGTCCATCCGCGTCGCACCGCGCTCGGTGATCGTGGTGGTCGCCGTCTCGGCGAGGATCTTCTCCACGGTGTCCGCGTCGGATTCCACCGGCGCCGTGCAGGTGATGTCCCCCACGGTGCGGAAGCGCACCCGCACGTCCTCCACGACGTCGCCATCCTTCGCCGGCGTCAGCTCGGTCACCGGCTGCAGCAGGCCGTTCTTGCGCACCACCGGGCGGGTGTGGGCGAAGTAGATCGATGGCAGTTCCAGCTGCTCGCGCTGGATGTACTGCCACACGTCGAGTTCGGTCCAGTTGCTGATCGGGAAGGCGCGGATGTTCTCGCCCTTGTGGCTACGCGCGTTGTACAGGTTCCACAGCTCGGGACGCTGGTTCTTCGGGTCCCACTGCCCGAACTCGTCGCGGAAGCTCATGATGCGTTCCTTGGCACGCGCCTTCTCCTCGTCGCGGCGGGCGCCGCCGATGCAGGCGTCGAAGCCGAACTCCTCGATCGCCTCGAGCAGCGTCACCGACTGGTGCTTGTTGCGCGACTCGCCCGCGTGCTTCAGCACCACGGTGCCGCGCGCCATCGAGTCTTCCACCGAGCGCACGATCAGGCGCTCGCCCAGTTCGGCGGCGCGCCGGTCGCGGAAGTCGGTGACTTCCTTGTAGTTGTGGCCGGTGTCGATGTGCATCAGCGGGAAGGGGAAGCGGCCCGGGCGAAAGGCCTTCTCGGCCAGGCGCAGCAGGCAGATCGAATCCTTGCCGCCGGAGAACAGCAACACCGGGTTGGCGCACTGGCCGGCGACTTCGCGCAGGATGTGGATGGCTTCGGCCTCGAGCCAGTCGAGGTGGGACAGCGTCTGTTTGGTCAGCGTGGACATGGTGCGGTTACCGTTGCGGATGCTTGATCGGATGGGTTCTGAAGGCGCGCAGCGCTGCCCTGAGTCCGGCGCGCAGCGCGAGCAGGCGCTGCTGCAGGCTGCGGCGGCCGGCACCGATCGCGGGGCTGTGCGTGCCCTGGGCGGGGTGCTTGCCGTTCATGGCTCAGCTCGCCTTGACGTGGAGACCGCACTCCTTGGTCTCCGGGTTTTCCCACCACCAGCGTCCGGCGCGCACGTCCTCGCCGACCGCGATCGCGCGGGTGCAGGGGGCGCAGCCGATGCTGGGGTAGAACTGGTCGTGCAGGGCGTTGTAGGGCACCTCGGCGAGGCGGATGTAGGCCCACACCTCGGTCTCGCTCCAGTCCGACAGCGGGTTGAGCTTCTCCAGCCCGTTGGCGGTGTCGGTCTCGCGTACCGGCAGGCCGGAGCGGGTGACCGACTGGGCTGCGCGCAGGCCGGTGATCCAGGCCTTGCGGCCGGTGAGCGCGCGACGCAGCGGCTCCATCTTGCGCACGCCGCAGCAGGCCTTGCGCAGCTCGACCGTGTCGTAGAAGGCGTTGATGCCGTGGCTGCGCACATAGGTTTCGACCGCGCCCGCGTCGGGGAAGTAGATCTCGAGCTTCGTGCCGTAGCGGCGCTCGACTTCGCCGATCAGGCTGTAGGTCTCGGCGGGGAGCCGCCCGGTGTCGAGCGAGAAGATGGTGATCGGCAGGCCGTTCGACAGGATGAGGTCGGTCAGCACCATGTCCTCGGCGCCGAAGCTGTTGGCGAAGGCGAGCTCGCCGTGCGCGCCGAACTCGGCGACGGCCTCGCGCAGCAGTGCGAGCGTGGCTGCGGACTTGGCACCCACGGTGGCGCGCAGTGCGTCGGTGAGCTGCGGGCGGGTGGCGGCGTTGGTCGGGGCGGGGCGCAGCAGGCTGACGGCGGCGTTCATTGCTGCACCTCGCGGCCGGTGCCGCGTTCGACGCGGCGGAACAGCGGCAGCGGGTCCTTCACCGAGCGCTGGTAGGGCTGGGTGAAGTCGTCGATGCTGGCCACCGCCGCCTCGAGCTGTTCGTCGGTGTAGCGCTCGGCTTGCGGCTGCAGGGCATCGAAGCCGCAGCGCGTCATGTAGTTGAACTGGTCGCGCAGGACCTGGCCGATCGCGCGCAGTTCGCCCTGGTAGCCGTAGCGGGTGCGCAGCAAGGTTGCCGCGGAGTAGCTGCGGCCGTCGGTGAACTTGGGGAAGTGCAGGCCGACGATCTGCAGCAGCCCGAGGTCGTCAGCGAGTGCGGCGACGTCCTCGCCCGCGGCCAGCCACACGCCCACCTCGCCGCTGCGCGCACGCGCCAGCAGCTCTTCGCGGCGCGCCTGCCATACGGCGAGCGGCACCAGCACGGGGCCGGCGGGCACCGCGATGTCGGCAGGCACCTCGCCTTCGGCGAGGCTCACGGTCAGGCGGTCGTCGGCGACGACGCGGCCGTTCTTGATGATCTTGTCAGACATGGGCGGCTTTCCTTTGCGGCTGGCGGTCGGCATACACGCGTGCCTTGAAGGGCTCGGTGCCGACGCGTTGTACGGTGTCGATGAAGCGCTCGTCCTCATGGCGCAGTTCGACGTAGGTTTCGAGCAGCTTCTCGATCACGCCCACGATCTCGTCGAGGGCGAAGGACGGACCGATCACCTTGCCGAGCGTGGTGCCGTTGCCCTGTGTGCCGCCGATGCTGACCTGGTACCACTCCTCGTCGTTCTTATCGACGCCGAGGATGCCGATGTGGCCGACGTGGTGGTGGCCGCAGGAGTTCATGCAGCCGGAAATGTTGAGGTCGATCTCGCCGATGTCGTGCTGGTAGTCGAGGTCGTCGAAGCGGCGCTGGATGGCGTCGGCGATCGGGATCGAGCGTGCGTTGGCGAGGCTGCAGAAGTCGCCGCCGGGGCAGCAGATGATGTCGGTCAGCAGGCCGATGTTCGGCGTCGCCAGGCCGGCGGCACGCGCCGCCTGCCACAGTTCGAAGAGGTCGGTGCGGCGCACGTCGGCGAGCGCGACGTTCTGCTCGTGCAGCATGCGCGCCTCGCCGAAGCTGAAGCGGTCGGCGAGATCGGCGATCAGGTCCATCTGCTCGGCGGTGACGTCGCCCGGGGCGGTGCCGGTCTTCTTCAGCGACAGGACCACCGCCGCGTAGCCGGGCTGGCGGTGGGCGCGCACATTGCGCTTGACCCAGGTGGCGAAGGCCTTGTTGCCGGCGAGGAGTTCGTCGAAGGCGGCGTCCTGCGCGGGCAGGGTCTCGTAGGCAGGCGGGGCGAAGTGGGCCGACACGCGCGCCAGCTCCGCCGCGGTGATGGTGTTGGGGCCGTCCTTGCCGTTGGCCCATTCTTCCTCCACCTGGCGGCCGAACTCTTCCGGCCCGAGCGCCTTGACGAGGATCTTGATGCGCGCCTTCCACAGGTTGTCGCGGCGGCCCCAGCGGTTGTAGACGCGCAGGATGGCCTCGCAGTAGCTGATCAGGTGCTGCCAGGGCAGGAAGGGCTTGATCTCCTCGCCCAGGATCGGGGTGCGGCCGAGGCCGCCGCCCACCAGCACGCGGAAGCCGAGCTCGCCGGCCTCGTTACGGACCAGGTCGAGGCCGATGTCGTACACCCGCAGCACCACGCGGTCTTCGGCGGCGCTGTTGAAGGCGATCTTGAACTTGCGCGGCAGGAAGGCGAATTCCGGGTTGTAGGTCGCCCACTGGCGCAGGATCTCGGCGAAGGGGCGCGGATCGGCGACCTCGTCGGCGGCCACGCCGGCGAAGGGGTCGGCGGTGATGTTGCGGATGCAGTTGCCCGAGGTCTGGTTGGCGTGCATCTGCACGCTGGCCAGTTCGGCGAGCATCTCCGGCACGTCTTCCAGCTTCGGCCAGTTGAACTGCACGTTGGTGCGGGTGGTGAAGTGGGCGTAGCCGTGGTCGTAGCTGCGCGCGAGGTGGGCGAGCTTCCTCAGCTGGCGGCTGGCGAGGTGGCCGTAGGGCACCGAGATGCGGAACATCGGCGCGTGGCGCTGGATGTACAGCCCGTTCTGCAGGCGCAGCGGACGGAACTCGTCGGCCGAGAGCTCGCCGGCCAGGTGACGCCGCATCTGGTCGCGGAACTGGGCGACGCGCTGGTCGAGCAGGCGCTGGTCGTGTTCGTCGTATTGGTACATATGGGCTCTCTCTGTCGTATGCGTGGATTCGGGCCGGGGAGGGGCGTCGCGTGCTTGGTCGCTGCGGCTCAGTGCGCCATCAGCTTGGCGCCGACCAGCACCAGCATCGTCGCCAGGATCGGGCGCAGGACGCGGTCGGGTACCTTGGTGGAAATGTGGCTGCCGAGCCAGATGCCGGGCAGCGAGCCGACCAGCAGGCTGCCCAGCAGCAGCCAGTCGACGCTGCCGAGAAACCAGTGGCCGATGCCGGCGACCGCGGTCAGCGGCACGGCGTGGGCGATGTCCGAGCCGACGATGCGTAGCGCCGGCATCGCCGGGTAGAGGAAGAACAGCGCGGTGACGCCGAGCGCGCCGGCGCCCACCGAGGAGATCGATACCAGCACGCCGAGCACGGCGCCGGTGAGCACGGTCAGGCGGGCGGTGCGCGCCGGATCGGCGGGGCGGCCACCCGAGCGCGTCGCGGCATAGGCCTGGATGCGCTTGCGGAAGATCAGCGCCACCGCGGTCAGCACCAAGGCGACGCCGAGCGAGACCTGGATCAGGTGGGCCGCGCCTTCGATGCCGCCGGGCGCGAAGTGTCCGATCAGCGCCAGCGTGATCGCCGCCGCGGGAATGCTGCCGGTGGCGAGCAGGCGGGTGATCTTCCAGTCCACCGTGCCCTTGAGTCCGTGCGCCAGGGTGCCGCCGGCCTTGGTGATCGCGGCGTAGAGCAGGTCGGTGCCGACGGCGACCGAGGGGTGGATGCCGAACATCAGCACCAGCAGCGGCGTCATCAAGGATCCGCCTCCAACGCCGGTCAGACCGACGATGGCACCGACTGCGAACCCGGCGATGGTGTAGGCGAAGTCCATGTAACGCGCTCCTGGATGTTGCGGCGCATCGTAAGGACTTCAGTTAAGCGCAAGAAGCGGTTTGCAGTTAGACTTTA
The DNA here is from genome assembly GCF_000021765.1 of Thauera aminoaromatica. Lineage (NCBI taxonomy): Bacteria > Pseudomonadati > Pseudomonadota > Betaproteobacteria > Rhodocyclales > Zoogloeaceae > Thauera > Thauera aminoaromatica. Next base: position 882,467 of record NC_011662.2, read on the forward strand.
AGAACTGGTTGTTATATCTAGCGCGCCATGAACCTGCAGCAACTGCGTTACGTGCATGAAGTCGCCCGTCGCGGGCTCAATGTCTCCGAGGCGGCCGACGCGCTGTTCACCTCGCAGCCGGGGGTGTCCAAGCAGATCCGCCAGCTCGAGTCCGAGCTCGGCATCGAGATCTTCACTCGCCACGGCAAGCGCCTGGTGGCGGTCACCGAGCCGGGGCGGGCGGTGCTGGCGATCGCCGAGCGCGTGCTGCGCGACCTCGACAACCTGCAGCAGGTGGGTGACGAATTCGCCAACGAGGCCGTGGGCCGCCTGTCGATTGCGACCACCCATACCCAGGCGCGCTACGTGCTGCCCGACGTGATCCGCCGCTTCATGCAGCGCTACCCGCAGGTCAAGCTCGAGCTGCACCAGGGCAATCCGCGCCAGGTTTGCGAGATGGTGCTCGACGGCAGCGCCGACATCGCGATCGCCACCGAGGCCATCGCCGAGTACGACGAGCTGGTGATGCTGCCCTGTTACCAGTGGAACCGCTGCGTGGTCGCCACCCCGCGCCACCCCATCCTGCAGGCCGCGCCGCTCACGCTCGAGGCGATCGCGCGCTATCCGCTGATTACCTACGACGACGCCTTCACCGGCCGCGGCCAGATCAACAAGGCCTTCCTCGGTCGCGGCCTCAAGCCCAAGGTCGTGCTCACCGCGATCGACTCGGACGTGATCAAGAAGTATGTCGAGATGGACCTGGGCATCGGCATCCTAGCGCGCATGGCCTACGACCCCGCGGAGGATCGCAGGCTCGGCATGGTCGATGCGGCCCACCTGTTCGAGTCGAGCACGACACGGATCGGCCTGCGCCGTCGCGCCTGGCTGCGCGCCTATGTGTACGCCTTCATCGAGGGCTTCGCGCCGCATCTGTCGCGGCGCATGGTCGAGACCGCGCTCGCCGGCGGCGGCACCGATCCGGGGCTGTGAGGGGCGCGCCGGGGCGACGCAAGCACTGCCGCGTCAGGCGCGCTCGAACCAGCGCCGCAGGCGTGCGCCGCGCAATCCGGCGCCGAGGCCCGCGATCAGGCGCACGCGCGCCTTGAGCGGGTCGAGCGCGCCGGCGTCGAGCCAGTTGGCGGGGGCGTTGCCATGGTGCCGCCGTACGCCGCCGCCGCAGCGGCTGGCGAGCACCACCGGTACCGCGTTGGGCAGTTCTTCCAGCGCGGGTCGCCAGGCCTCGGGCAGGCTGGCGTTGCCGGGCAGGGCCAGCACCAGGCCTGCGGCGCCATTGAGCAGTTGGGCGCGTGCGAGCGCGCGCGCCACCGCCGAGGCGAGTGCGGGCGAGCTGCCCGCAGCGACGGTGAGCAGCTCCACCGGCGGCAGGTGCTGCAACTCGTCCGGCAGCACGACACGGCTGTAGCGCGAGGGCGCGAGCGCGTGCAGCGCGGCGTCGCTGGCGAGCGTGGTGAGCGCGCCCTCGAACGAGAACGCATCGACCGCCGAGGGGTGGCGCTTGGCGAGGGCCGCGGCTGGCAGGATGCGGTCGCCGACCACCGCGAGCACGCCCGAGCGTGCGGCCGCCGGGCGGCAGGCGAGCTCGACCGCCTGGTAGAGGTTGAGCGGGCCGTCGGCCGATAGCGCGGTGGCCGGGCGCATCGCCGCAGTCATCACCACCGGCTTGGTGGTGGCGACGGTGACGTTGAGGAAACAGGCCGTCTCTTCCAGCGTGTCGGTGCCGTGGGTGATGACGATGCCGTCGACCGCGGGGTCGTCCATCAGCCTCTGCACCCGGCGCGACAGCACCAGCCAGTGCTGTGGCGTCATGTCCTTGCTGTCGACGCTGAAGATCTGCGTGGCGTCGATGCGGGCGAGCTCGGCCAACTGGGGCACGGCGGCGAGCAGCGCCGCGGGGCCGAGCTGGCCGGCGGTGTAATCGCGGGTGTCGGTGGCCGAGCCGGCCGTGCCGGCGATGGTGCCGCCGGTGGCGAGGAGCGCGATGCGCGGCTTGCGCAGGATCTGGAGGGCGTTGTGCTGCGGGATCATGTGGGCGGGATTCGTCAGGGGGCCGTCAGGCGTTGCCGGTGTCGCGCAGCGCGACGATGCGCCGCTCGCGTTCCAGCTCGACCAGGCGTAGCGCGGCATCGGGGGGTATGCCGAGGGTCTCCAGCACCCAGCCGGTGAGCTTGAGGCTGGACTCGAGGGTTTCGGGCACCACCACCGAGGCGCCGGCCTCGCGCAGCAGCAGGGCATGCTTCTCGTCGCGCGCGCGGGCGATGATCCGCATCATCGGCACCATGCGGCGGATGCCGTGCACCGCGTGGATCGCGGCGGCGGTGTGGTCCATGGTCAGCACCACCGCGCGCGCCTGGTCGAGGCGCAGCTTGCGCAGCAGCTCCGGGCGGCTGGCGTCGCCGAACACCAGCGGCACCCCCGCCTTGCGCTGGTGGGCGATGAGCTGGGCATTGTTCTCGATGGCGACGTAGCCCACGCCCTGCTCCTCGAGCATCTGCCCGACCAGCTGGCCGACGCGGCCGTAGCCGGCGATGATCACATGCCCGCCGAGCTCGCCGAGCTCGGCATCGTTCGCCTCGGCCGGCGGCGCGATGCGTCGGTCGATGCCGTCGCCCAGGCTCTGTCCGAGGCGTGCGACCACCGGCGCGGCGAGCATCGACACGCCGACCACGATCAGCATGAACTGGCCCACATCGCGTTCGAGCAGGCCCAGCGTGAGCGCCATGCCGATCACGATGAAGGCGAACTCGCCGCCCTGGCCGAGCAGCAGGCCGCCCTCGGCGGAGCGCCCCCAGGACAGGCCGAAAACGCGCAGCAGCACGAACACGATGAGCGCCTTCATGGCCAGCAGACCGACCACCGAGAGCGGAATCCACAAGGGCTCGGCGAGCAGCGCGCGCAGGTCGATGCCCATGCCCACCGACATGAAGAACAGGCCCATCAGCAGGCCCTTGAAGGGCTCGATGGTGATCTCCACCTCGTGGCGGAACTCGGTCTCGGCAATGATCAGGCCGGCGAGCAGGGCGCCGAGCGCCATCGACAGGCCGGCCACCCAGGTCAGCGCCGCCACGCCCAAGGTGGTCAGCAGGGTGAGCGCGGTGAAGGTGTCGGGTTGCTTGTCGACTGCGATCTGGTGGAAGAGCGGACGGACCACGCGGCGACCGACGAGGTAGATGCCCACCACGGTGAGCACGCCCTTGAGCATCGCGAGGCCGAGCAGGCTCGCGAAGCTGCCCTCGCCCGAGGCGGCACCGAGGATGCTGATCAGCACCAGCAGCGGCACCACCGCGAGGTCCTGGAACAGCAGGATCGCGAACGAGGCCTGGCCGAGCGGCGTGCCGAGTTCGTGGCGCTGGATCAGCAACTGCATGACGATCGCGGTGGACGAGAAGGCCAGCACCACGCCGAGTATGACCGCGGCCTCGATGCCGTTGCCGAACCACAGCGCGAGCCCCCCGACCGCCGCTGCCGAGAGCGCGACCTGCAGGCCGCCGAGCCCGAACACCAGCCGGCGCATCGACCACAGGCGCTCGACCGGCATCTCCAGACCGATCATGAACATCAGGAAGATGACTCCGAGCTCGGCGAGAAACTCCACCTCGTCGGGGCGAGCGAAGGTGAACCACGACAGCGGCGGCCAGGCCTTTGCGAGCGAGGCGAGGCCGTAGGGGCCGAGCAGCACCCCGACCGACAGGAAGCCGAGCACCGGATTGATCTTCAGCCGCGACAGCAGCGGCATCAGCACCCCGCTGAGCGCGAGGAAGAGGATGATTTCCTTGAGGAAGGGAAAGCTTTCGTGGGCTTCCATGCGGGCCTTGTGCGAGGACTATCTGGTCAGTCTACGCCACGCCAACCGCAGGCGCGGCGAAAGACTCGCCTTCCGGGTGCTCGTCGTCGCGGTCGGTCGGCGTACTGCCGGCTTCCTCTTCCTGCTGCTGCAGCAGCCACATCTGCGCATAGGCGCCACCCTGCGCCAGCAGCGGAGCGTGGCGGCCGCGCTCGACGATGCGGCCCTTGTCCAGCACGATGATCTCGTCGGCGTTCATGATCGTCGACAGCCGGTGCGCGATTACCAGCGCGGTACGCCCCTCTGCGGCCAACTCGATCTGCGCCTGGATGGCCTTTTCGGTCCGGGAGTCGAGCGCCGAGGTGGCTTCGTCGAAAATCAGGATCGCCGGATTTTTCAATAGCGCGCGTGCGATCGCCACGCGCTGCTTCTCGCCGCCGGAGAGCTTCAGGCCGCGCTCGCCGACCCGGGTCTCGTAGCCCTCGGGCAGCTGGCGGATGAAGTCCTCCAGCTGTGCGGCGCGCGCAGCGGCCTCGACCTCCTCGCGGCTGGCGCCGGGGCGGCCGTAGTGGATGTTGTAGTACAGCGTGTCGTTGAACAGCACCGTGTCCTGCGGGACGATTCCGATCGCCGCGCGCAGGCTGTCCTGGGTCAGGCTGCGCAGGTCGTGGCCGTTGATGCGCAGCGCCCCGCCTTGCACGTCGTAGAAGCGATACAGCAGGCGGGCGAGCGTGGATTTGCCCGAGCCGGAGTGGCCGACCACCGCCACCGTGCTGCCGGCGGGGATGTCGAAATCGACGTCGAAGAGGATCGGGCGCTTGGCATCGTAGGCGAAGCTGACGCTCTCGAAGCGCACGCTCGCCGGCCCGGCGGGCAGGGTGTGGGCGTCGGGGGCGTCGGCGATCTCGCGGTGCGTGTGCATCAAGCCGAACATGCGCTCGATGTCGGTGAGCGATTGGCGGATCTCGCGGTAGAGCACGCCGAGGAAGTTGAGCGGGATGTAGAGCTGGATCATGAAGGCATTGACCAGCACGATGTCGCCGATCGTCATCTCGCCGCTGGCCACGCGGTCGGCCGCCTGCCACATCATCGCCGTCACGGCGACTGCGATGATCGCCGCCTGGCCGACGTTCAGCGCCGACAGCGAGTACTGGTTGGTGACCTGCGCCTTGGTCCACTTCTGCAATTGCTCGTCGTAGCGCCGGGCCTCGAACTCTTCGTTGTTGAAATACTTCACCGTCTCGTAGTTGATCAGGCTGTCGATCGCGCGCGCGTTGGCGGCGGAATCGAGCTCGTTGGCCTCGCGCCGCAGCGCGGTGCGCCAGTTGGTCACCTTGACGGTGAACACGATGTAGATCGTCAGCGCGCTGAGCGTGATGAGCGCGAACACCGCGTCGTAATTGACCAGCAGGATGCCGATCACCATGCCGATCTCGATCAGCGTGGGCAGGATGGAATACAGCGTGTAGCTGATCAGCGAGCCGATCGAACGCGTGCCGCGCTCGATGTCGCGCGTGAGCCCGCCGGTCTGGCGTTCGAGGTGGAAGCGCAGCGACAGCGCGTGCAGGTGGCGGAACACGCGCAGCGAGATCTCGCGCACCGCCTGCTGGGTCACGCGTGCGAACACCACCTCGCGCAGTTCGGTCAGCAGCGAGGTGGAGAAGCGCAGCGCGCCATAGGCCAGCAGCAGCGCCGCCGGCACCACGATGAAGGCCTGCTCGGGCGTGATCGTGAGGCCGTCGATCAGGTGCTTGAAGACGATCGGCACTGACACGTTGGCGCCCTTGGCCGCGACCAGGCAGGCGAGCGCAAAGAGCACCCGGCCCTTGTAGGCCCAGATGAAGGGGAACAGGCTCTTGAGCGTCTGCCAGTCGTGGCGCTCGCCGGTGGCGGGGGCGGGCAGGGCGGCGGAGGGGGCGCGTCTCATCGGAGGTCTGCCGGTGCGTGGAAGGCGCCCGATTCTGTTGCGCAGCCCTGCTGCGAGTCAAACGGCAGGCTCCAGAATCAGCCCGGCTTGACAGGCGATAAAGAAAACGTATGATTCAAACAAACGTTTGAAACATGCTGATCTCGATGACTTCGACCCCGCCCGCGCCGACCAACGACACCCGCGACCGCATCCTCGATGCAGCCGAGCGCCTTTTCGTGGAGAACGGCTTCGACGGCACTTCGATGCGCATGATCACCGGCGCAGCGAACGCCAACCTCGCCGCGATCAATTACCACTTCGGCGGCAAGGACGCGCTGGTGCAGGAGGTCTTCCGCCGCCGTCTCGCCGCCCTCAACGCGCGCCGCCTCGACGAACTCGACCGCCTGGAGGCCGAGGCCGCGGGAGCCCCGCTCAAGCCCAGCCGCATCGTCGAGGCCTTCTTCGGCACCGCGCTGGAACTCGCCGCCGACACCGAGCACGGCGGGCGCACCTTCATGCGCCTGCTCGCGCGTACCTACAATGAGCCCAACGCCTTCGTGCGCCAGTTCCTCGCAGAGGAGTACGCCGAGGTGATGGATCGCTTCCTTGGCGCGCTCTTCCGCGCCCTGCCCGAGGTGCCGCGCGCAGAGATCCTGTGGCGCTTCCACTTCATGATCGGTGCGATGGCCTTTGCGATCGCCGGACTCGGCGGATTGAGCGAATTGATGGAAGTGGGGCCGCAGGACGAGGATCCCGCCCGGCTGCTGCCGCGCCTGATGAGTTTCCTGCTCGGCGGCCTGCGTGCGCCCCTGCCCGACGGTGGTCTGCAAGGCTGACGACGATTTCGAACGGTACGCCCTCCGGCGCGCCGGCAAGAGGAGATGAAGATGATGACCTGGATTCTGCTGTTTTCCCTCCCTCCCTTGGCAGGTGCGCTCGCCTACGGGCGAGCGCCACTTTTTGCCTGGCTCGGGGCGGGGTTGGCCTGGCTGCTGGCGATGGGGGGCGCCGCCGGCTGGGGTTTCTGGCTGACGCTGTTCGCGATGGCAGTTTTCGCCGGCGTGCTGAGCGTCTTCCTGGTCGATTCGCTGCGTATGAAGTGGCTGACTTCGCGCATCCTCGGCGCCTTCCGCGCCACCCTGCCCACCATGTCGCAGACCGAGAAGGACGCGCTGGAAGCCGGTACGGTGTGGTGGGAAGGCGAGCTCTTCGCCGGCAAGCCGGACTGGAAGAAGCTGCAGGCCTATCCCTGGCCGACGCTGAGCGCCGAGGAGCAAGCCTTCCTCGACAACGAGACCGACGAGCTCTGCCGCCTGACCCATGACTGGGAATGCACCCGGCACGGCGACATGCCCGCCGAAGTCTGGCGGTACATCAAGGCCAAGGGCTTCCTCGGCATGATCATTCCCAAGGAATATGGCGGAAAGGGCTTCTCGGCCTATGCGCACTCCCAGGTGGTGACCAAGCTGTCTACGCGCTCGTCGGCGCCGGCGGTCACCGTCATGGTGCCGAACTCGCTCGGCCCGGCCGAGTTGCTGCTGCACTACGGCACGCCCGAGCAGAAGCAGCACTACCTTCCGCGCCTGGCTACCGGCCAGGAGATTCCGGCCTTCGCGCTCACCAGTCCATGGGCGGGCTCGGACGCCGCCTCCATCCCCGACGCCGGCGTGGTGTGCAAGGGCATGTGGAACGGCGAGGAAGTGCTCGGCATGCGGGTCAATTTCGACAAGCGCTACATCACGCTCGCCCCGGTGTGCACCGTGTTCGGGCTGGCCTTCCATCTTCACGACCCCGAGCGCCTGCTCGGTGGTGACGAAGTGCTCGGCATCACCTGCGCGCTCATCCCGCACGACCATCCCGGCGTCGACATCGGCCGTCGCCACTTCCCCCTCAACGCGGTGTGGATGAACGGCCCGGTGCGGGGCAAGGACGTGTTCGTGCCGCTCGATTTCATCATCGGCGGGCCGAAGATGGCGGGCCAGGGCTGGCGCATGCTGATGGAGTGCCTGGCGGCCGGGCGCAGCATCTCGTTGCCCGGCTCCAACACCGGCATGCAGAAGATGGTGGCGCGCGCCGTCGGCGCTTATGCCCGCGTGCGCTATCAGTTCAAGACCGCGATCGGCCGCTTCGAGGGCGTGGAAGAGGCGCTCACCCGCATCGGCGCCAACACCTACCTGAGCGACGCGGCGCGCGTGATGACCGCCGGCGCGATCGACCTCGGCGAGAAGCCCTCGGTGGTGTCTGCGATCGTCAAGTACCACGTCACCGAGCGCGCCCGCCAGACGGTCAACGACGGCATGGACGTGATCGGCGGCAAGGGCATCTGCCTCGGCCCGCAGAATTTCCTCGGTCGCGCCTACCAGCAGATCCCGGTCGGCATCACCGTGGAAGGCGCCAACATCCTCACCCGCAGCCTGATCCTGTTCGGCCAGGGGGCGATCCGCTGCCATCCCTACGTGCTCGCCGAGATGCACTCGGCGCAGAAGGGCGACCTGAAGGCCTTCGACAAGGCGCTGTGGGGCCACGTCGGCTTTACCGTGTCGAACGCCGCGCGCGCGCTGATCATGGGCCTGACCGGATCGCACTTCGTCAAGGTGCCCGGTGACGTGGCGCCCGAGACGCGGCGCTATTACCAGCAGCTCACCCGCTTCTCGGCCGCCTTCGCCTTCATCGCCGACCTCTCGATGGGCACCATGGGCGGCGCGCTCAAGCGCAAGGAGAAGCTCTCCGCCCGCCTCGGCGACATCCTGTCGCTGATGTACCTTGCCAGCGCCACGCTCAAGCGCTTCGAGTCCGAAGGCCGCCATGGCGCCGACGCGCCGCTGATGCACTGGGCGATCTGGGACTGCATGTTCCGCATCCAGCAGGCCTTCGAGGGGGTGATCGCGAACTTCCCCAACAAACTCTTCGCCTTCGTGCTGCGCCGCGTCGTGGTGTTCCCGCTCGGGCGCCCCTACGTCGTGCCCTCGGACAGGCTCGGCCACAAGGTCGCCGCGCTGCTGCTCGAGCCCTCCCCGACGCGCGACCGCCTGACCTCCGACGTGCATCTGCCCACCGACATCGAGGAGCCGGTCGGCGCGCTCGAAGCCGCGCTCGCCGCCACCATCGCCGCCGAGCCGGTGGAGGCCAAGCTCAAGGACGCGCGTCGCCAAGGGCGTTTCGATCCGAGGAACCTCGCTTCCGGCGATGTGGACGAGATCTGGCGCGTGGCCCTGCACGCGGGCGTGATCGACGAGCGCGAGTTCGCGCTGGTCGAGCGCCGCAATCAACTCCGCAACAAGGTGATCCGCGTAGACGACTTCCCCTACGACCTCGACCTCGGTGCTGCCGTCCGGGCCATGCCCGAGCGCTCGCCGGCGCAACAGGTGAGCGCATGAACGCGACCGCACGGCATTCCGACGGGAAGCGCTCGCGTCCCGCAGGGAAAAAGGAAGGTAGCGCGGTGCCAAAGCCGATCTACATCGTCGATTACGCACGTACGCCCTTCCTGAAGGCGAAGAACGCGCCCGGCCCCTTTACCGCGTCCGATCTCGCCACCGCGGCGGGTAGCGCGCTGCTGATGCGCCAGCCCTTCGCGCCCGACCAGCTCGACGAGGTCATCCTCGGCTGCGCCAGCCCCTCCGCGGACGAGGTCAACATCGGCCGCGTGGTCGCGCTGCGCCTGGGGTGCGGCAACAAGGTGCCGGGGTGGACGGTGATGCGCAACTGCGCCTCGGGCATGCAGGCGATCGACTCCGCGATCGCCAACCTCCAGTGCGGCCGCAGCCAGCTCGTGCTCGCCGGCGGCGTCGATGCACTCTCGCACGCGCCGCTGCTGTTCTCCGAGAAGATGGTGCGCTGGCTCGCCGGCTGGTACGCGGCGCGCAGCACCGGCGACAGGCTGGCGATGCTGAAGACCTTCCGCCTCGGCCATCTCGCCCCGGTGATCGGCATCATGAAGGGCCTCACCGACCCGATCGTCGGCCAGCTGATGGGCCAGACCGCCGAGAACCTGGCATGGAAGTTCGGCATCACGCGCGAAGACATGGACGCCTTCGCGGTCGAGAGCCACCGCCGCGTGTGCGCCGGGCAGGACGCCGGGCACTACGCCGACGAGATCGTCCCGCTGATCGACCGCGACGGCCAGGTGTACGCGGCCGACGACGGCGTGCGGCGCGACTCCTCGATGGCCAACCTCGCCAGGCTGAAGCCCTTTTTCGACAGGAAATACGGCCGTGTCACCCCGGGCAACAGCTCGCAGATCACCGACGGCGCCGCCTGGCTGGTGCTGGCCTCGCAGGAGGCGGTCGAGCGCCACGGGCTGCAGCCGCTCGGGCGCATCGTCGACAGCCAATGGGCGGGTCTCGCGCCCGACCAGATGGGGCTCGGTCCGGTGCACGCCACAATGCCCATCCTGCAGCGCCATGATCTGGCGCCCGACGACCTCGACGCCTGGGAGCTCAACGAGGCCTTCGCAGCGCAGGTCATCGCCTGCCTGCGCGCCTTCGCGGACGACGGCTACTGCCGCACGCACTTCGGCGTCGATGCGCCGGGTGCGCCCGATGCCGCGCGGCTGAACGTGGATGGCGGCGCGGTCGCGCTCGGCCACCCGGTCGGGGCGAGCGGTGCGCGCATCGTGCTTCATCTGCTCGAAGTATTGCGCCGCAAGGGCGGCGGGCGCGGCCTGGCGTCGATCTGCATCGGCGGCGGGCAGGGCGGGGCGATGCTGGTGGAGACGGTGCGATGAGCGCGAACATGCGACACGACTGGAAGCACTGGCGCCTGCGCCGTGAGGACACCGGGCTGGCCTGGCTGGATCTGGATAAGGCGGATGCGAGCACCAATGTGCTGTCGTCCGAGGTAATGAGAGAATTCGCCCGCGTGCTCGACGCGCTCGATGCCGCGCCGCCCAAGGCGCTGGTGATCGCTTCCGCCAAGCCGGCCGGGTTCATCGCCGGCGCCGACATCGAGGAGTTCTCGCGGCTGGATTCGGTGCTCGCCGCGCGCATGCTGGTCGAGCGCGGCTGGCTGCTGTTCAACCGCCTCGCCGCGGTGTCCTACCCGACGCTGGCACTGATCCGCGGCCATTGCATGGGTGGCGGTCTGGAGCTCGCGCTCGCCTGCCGCCATCGCATCGTCGTCGACGAACCCGGCACCAAGCTTGCGCTGCCCGAGGTCATGCTCGGCATCGTCCCCGGCTGGGGCGGCATGCTGCGCCTGCCCGCGCTGATCGGCCCTGCGGCGGCCCTCGACCTGATGCTGACCGGCAAGAGCGTCGACTCGAAGAAGGCCAAGCGCATCGGTCTCGCCGATGACTGCGTTCCCGCGCGGGTCATGGAGTCGGCGGCGCGCATCGTGGCGCTCGGCGCCAAGCCCTTCCGACAACTGCCGGCGAAGGAGCGTGCCACGCGCTGGGCGATGAACGGCCCGCTGCGCAAGATGGTCGCCGACAAGGCGCGCGCCCAGGCTGCGCGCAAGGTCAGCCGCGCCAACTACCCGGCCCCCTTCGCGATCGTCGACATCTGGGAGAAATACGGTGGCAACGCGCTCGACGTGCCGGCCAGCGACCCGTCCGCGCTCGACGCCATCTTCACCTCGCCCACCGCGCGCAACCTGGTGCGCGTCTTCCACCTGCAGGAGCGCCTGAAGGCCTTCGGCAAGGACAGCGACTTCACGCCGCGCCATGTGCATGTGGTCGGCGCCGGCGTGATGGGCGGCGACATCGCCGCGGTGTGCGCGCTGCGCGGCATGACGGTGACGCTGCAGGACCAGTCGGTCGAGCGCATCGCGCCCGCCATCGCCCGCGCCGCCAAATTGTTCGAGCGCCGCCACAAGGGCGATGCGAAGCAGGTCCGCTTCACCCTCGACCGCCTGATCCCCGACCCCAGGGGCGAGGGTGCGGCGCGCGCCGACGTGATCATCGAGGCGATCTTCGAGAACCTCGAGGTCAAGCGCGGCCTCTTTGCCGAACTCGAGGCGCGTGCGAAGCCCGACGCGGTGCTCGCCACCAACACCTCCAGCCTGCGCCTGGAAGACGTCGCCACGGCCTTGAAGGACCCGTCGCGCCTGGTCGGCATCCACTTCTTCAACCCGGTGCCGATGCTGCCGCTGGTCGAGGTGGTGCAGGGCGAGGCCACCGACGCCGAGGTGCTGCGCCGCGCCACCGGCTTCGTGCGCCGCATCGACAAGCTGGCGCTGCCGGTGAAGAGCGCGCCCGGCTTCCTGGTCAACGCCGTGCTCGGTCCCTACATGCTCGAAGCCCTGCGCTGCGTTGAGGAAGGCGTCGCGCCCGAAACCGTGGACGCCGCGCTGGTTGCCTTCGGCATGCCGATGGGGCCGGTCGAGCTGGTCGACACCGTGGGCCTGGACATCGCCGTGGCCGCGGGCAAGGCCCTGGCGGGCGAAGGCGCCGAGCCGCCGGCGCGGCTGCTGAAGCTGGTCGGTGAAGGCAAGCTCGGACGCAAGAGCGGCGAAGGCTATTACCGCTGGGTGGATGGCAAGGCGGTCAAGGCCGGCGACGAGGACGAACGCAAGGGTGGGCTATTGCGCAAGCGCAGGCCCGCGCCGCCACCGCCCATCCCCGCCGGGCTCGCCGAGCGCGTGCTCGCGCCGCTGCTGGCGGCCACGCGGCGCTGCGTGGAGCTCGGCGTGGTGGACGATGCGGATCTCGCCGATGCCGGCGTGATCTTCGGCACCGGGTTCGCACCGCATACCGGCGGGCCGCTGCACTGCTGCAAGGCAAAAGGGCGGCCCGAATAGGCCGAGGCTTCGGGGAAGAGCAAGTGTCGTCGTGGCAGGCAGTGTCCGCGACGCGGACCGGATTCCCCGCCGATGACATTCGGTATCCGAACTGGAGCGGTCCGGTTCGGGACTCAGTTTTTGACCAACGCGGGGCTACCCCGTAATCGACGACAAGGCGAGGAGACGACTCATGCAGATGAACAAACTTGCGATCAACATCCTTGGCGCAACGCTCGCACTCGCGGGCGGCAACGCCATGGCTGCGGGTTTCGCACTGCAGAACCAGAACGGTGCGGGCACGGGGAACGCCTTTGCTGGCGCGGCCGCTGCGGCCGAAGATGCTTCGACCGTCTATTTCAATCCGGCAGGGATGCTGCTGTTGCCCAAGGGGCACAACATTACCGGTGCCGTCACTTTCCTCGACCGAAGCGTGGAGTTTTCCGATCGTGGAACGGCTCGCTTGGTGCCCTTCGCTCTGGGTAGCGACGGTGGCGATGGCGGCAGTCTCGCGATCGTGCCGGCTGCTTACTGGTCGTATGCAGTCAGTCCCGATCTGGCCGTTGGTCTGGGCGTTGGGCCGACCTTCGGCAACAAGACCGAGTTCGACCGGGATTTCATCGGGCGCTTCTCCGGGTATTTTGCCGAGATCAAACAGATCAACATCAATCCGTCGATCGCCTACCGCGTGAATGACATGGTCGCCTTGGGGTTCGGTCTCAATTTCGCCAAGAACGAAACCGAATTCAAGCAAATGGCGCCCCTTGCCGCAGGCATTCCGATTGGCGTCCCGGTCACCATCAAGGGAGACGACACCGCGTTCGGCTGGAATGCTGGCCTGATGATTCAAGCGACACCTGCGACTCGCGTCGGCGTCACTTATCGCTCGGAACTCAGTTTCGATCTGAAAGGGACTCAGGAGATTTCCGGCGTTCGCACCTTCGACGTGAAAGCCAAGCTGAAGACTCCCGATCAGTTCTCGTTTGGCATGCACCATGCCGTCGATTCGAAACTCGAGTTGCTCGCCGACCTGACGTGGACTGGCTGGAGCTCCATCGAATCCATCAAGGTCCGTGGTGGTACGAACCCCGAGTTGCCCTATCACTTTAAGGACACCTGGCGTGTCGGTCTGGGTGTCGGCTACCAGATGAACAACCAGTGGAAGCTCAGGGCTGGCGTCGCATTCGACGAGGCGCCTGTTCGTTCGGCGGCTGATCGCACGATGACCCTGCCCGATACGGATCGCACCTGGCTGGCGCTGGGTGCGCGTTACACGCTGAACAAGAACGCATCGATCGACGTCGGTTATGCACACATCTTCTTCAAGGAAGGGCCGACCGAGCGCATCGTCTACAACGGCAGTACGCCCATCCAGCAGATCAAAGGCAAGTTCGACGTGAGCGCCGATCTCCTTTCTGTTCAGTACAACCACAATTTCTGACTCGCCGAGTAGGGCGCGGCCGGGCCGGGTGGTCCGGCCGTGTCCTGTCAGGAGAACCGCATGAGCCGTCTCATCATCCGTAAAGTCGCCGTCCTGGGCGCCGGTGTCATGGGGGCGCAGATTGCCGCCCATTGCGCCAACGCCGACGTGCCGGTGATCCTGTTCGATCTGCCGGCCAAAGAAGGCCCGGCCAACGGCGTCGTCGACAAGGCGCTCGCCGGCATGAAGAAGCTCGACCCCGCGCCCTTCGCCGCCAAGGACCGCGCGCAGTACGTCGAGGCCGCCAACTACGGCAGCGACCTCGCCCGCCTGGGCGAGTGCGACCTCGTGATCGAGGCGATCGCCGAGAAGATGGAGTGGAAGCTCGACCTCTACGCCAAGGTCGCGCCGCACCTGAAGGCGGGGGCGATCTTCGCCTCCAACACCTCCGGACTGTCGATCGAGGCGCTCGCCACGGGCATGCCGGCCGATCGCCGCAGCCAGTTCTGCGGCATCCACTTCTTCAACCCGCCGCGCTACATGCCGCTGGTGGAGCTGATCCCCATTGCCGCCACCGACGCGGCGCTGCTTGACGGCCTCGAGGCCTGGCTGACCACGCACCTGGGCAAGAGCATCGTGCGTGCCAAGGACACGCCCAACTTCGTCGCCAACCGCGTCGGCGTGTTCTCCATCCTCGCCGTGCTGCACCACACCGCCCGCCTCGGGCTGGCCTTCGACGAGGTGGACCTGCTCACCGGCCCGCGCATCGGCCGTCCGAAGAGCGCCACCTTCCGCACCGCCGACGTGGTTGGCCTCGACACCCTGGTGCATGTGCTCGGCACCATGCAGGCGACGCTGCCCGACGACCCCTGGTGCGCGCACTTCAGGACGCCCGAGTGGCTGCAGGCGCTGATCGCCAAGGGCGCGCTCGGCCAGAAGACCAAATGCGGCATCTACCGCAAGCAGGGCAGGCAGATCCAGGTGCTGGACCTGCATCTGCAGGACTACCGCGAGAGCGGCGGCGAGGTGCTCCCCGAGGTGGCCGAGATCCTCAAGCTCAAGAACCCGGCGGAGAAGTTCGCCCAGCTCGCCGCGCACCCTCATCCGCAGGCGCAGTTCCTGTGGTCGATCTTTCGCGACGTGTTCCACTACTGCGCGGTGCATCTGGGCGACATCGCAGACAGCGCGCGCGACATCGACCTCGCGATGCGCTGGGGCTTCGGCTGGGCGCAGGGGCCGTTCGAGACCTGGCAGGCTGCGGGCTGGAGGGCAGTCGCCGAAATGATCCGCGACGACATCGCGCATGGCCGCGCCATGTCCGCGGTGCCGCTGCCGGCCTGGGTGTTCGAGCGCGACGGCGTGCATGCGCCGGCCGGCTCCTACAGCGCGGCCGAGGACTCGCTCAAGCCGCGCTCCGCGCTGCCGGTGTACCAGCGCCAGCTCTACCCCGACCGCGTGCTCGGCGAGGCGCCGGACGATCGCGGCGAGACACTGTGGGAGAACGCCGGCGTACGCCTGTGGCGGCGCGCCGACCAGGACGCGCGCATCGGCATCGTGTCGATCACCTCGAAGATGCACGCGGTGGGCGAGGAGGTCATGGATGGCCTCCTCGAGGCCATCGCGCGCGCCGAGACGGATCTCGACGGCCTGGTGATCTGGCAGCCGGCGCCCTTCGCGGTCGGCGCCAACCTGCAGCAGGTGGGCGAGGCCTGCCGTGCCGGGCAGTTCGAGCTGCTGGAAAGGATGGTGGCCAAGTTCCAGCGCACCTCGATGACGATCAAGCACGCGCAGGTTCCCGTCGTGGCCGCGGTGCAGGGCATGGCGCTGGGCGGCGGCTGCGAGTTCGTGATGCACGCGGCGCATCGGGTGTTCGCGCTCGAGAGCTACGTCGGCCTGGTCGAGGCGGGCGTGGGCCTGATCCCGGCGGGCGGCGGCAGCAAGGAGTTCGCCCTGCAGGCGCATACGCTGGCGCAGCGCGCGGCCGGGGGCGACGTCTTCCCTTACATCCAGAACGCCTTCCAGACCATCGCCATGGCCACCGTGGCGAAGAGCGCGCAGGAGGCGGTGCAGCTCGGCTTCGGCCGCACCGGCGACGACATCCTCTTCAACGCCAACGAGATCCTCTACGCCGCGATCCGCCGCGCGCGCGCGCTGGCCGAGTCGGCCTGGCGGCCGGCGCTGGTCAATCCGGCGGTCACCGTGGCCGGACGCAACGGCATCGCGACCTGCGAAATGATGCTGGTGAACATGGCCGAGGGCGGTTTCATCTCGGCGCACGATTACCGCGTCGCCAAGGCCGCAGCCACCGCGCTGTGCGGTGGCGAGGTCGACACCAACCGCCGCGTGAGCGAGCAGTGGATCCTCGAGGTCGAACGCGCGCAGTTCGTCGAACTGCTCAAGACCGAGAAGACCCAGCAGCGCATCGCGCACATGCTGGAAACCGGCAAGCCCCTGCGCAACTGAGGGAGAAACAGACAATGAGCAAACAGATCCAGGACGCCTACATCGTCGCCGCGGTGCGCACCCCCGTCGCCAAGCGCAACGGTGCCTTCCGCGCCGTGCGCCCCGACGACTTGCTGGCCAGGGTGCTGCGCGAGGTGGTCGCCAAGGTGCCCAGTCTAGACAGGACCGAGATCGGCGACGTCGTCACCGGCTGCGCGATGCCCGAGGCCGAGCAGGGCATGAACGTGGCACGCATCGGCCTGCTGCTGGCCGGGCTGCCCGACAGCGTGCCGGGCATCACCATCAACCGCTTCTGCGCCTCCGGCCTGCAGGCCGTGGCCGATGCCGCCAGCCGCATCCGCCTCGGCGAGGCGGACGTGATGATCGCCGCCGGCACCGAGAGCATGAGCGCGATGCCGCAGATCATGGGCAACAAGGTCAGCCTCAACCCCGAGATCTTCGCGCGTGCCGAGAACCTCTCCATCGCCTACGGCATGGGCCTCACCGCCGAGAAGGTCGCGCAGCAGTGGAAGGTGAGCCGCGAGGACCAGGATGCGTTCGCCGTCGAGTCGCACCGGCGCGCCTGCGCCGCCATCGCTGCCGGCCAGTTCGCGGACGAGATCCTGCCCTATGCGGTGAAGTCCTATGCCCCGGGTGTCGACGGCACGGTGCGCATCACCGAGCGCCTGGTCGAGCACGACGAGGGCCCGCGTCCGGACGCCGCTGCCGACAGGCTCGGCAAGCTCAAGCCGGTGTTCGCCGCACGCGGCTCGGTGACCGCGGGCAACAGCTCGCAGATGTCCGACGGCGCCGCGGCGGTGCTGCTGATGAGCGAGACCGCGTTAAAGCGCTACGACGTGACCCCGATCGCGCGCTTTTCCAGCTTCGCGGTCGCCGGCGTGCCGCCCGAGGTCATGGGGATCGGCCCCGTCGAGGCCATCCCGCGTGCGCTTGCGCGTGCCGGCGTGGCGCTGGCCGACATCGGCTGGACCGAGCTCAACGAGGCCTTCGCCGCGCAGGCGCTGGCGGTGATGCGCCAGCTCGGGATGGATCCGGCGAAGGTCAACCCGCTCGGTGGGGCGATCGCCCTCGGCCACCCGCTCGGTGCCACCGGCGCGATCCGCACCGCCACCCTGATGGCGGCGATGCAGCGCGACCCCGGCCTGCGCTACGGCATGATCAGCATGTGCATCGGCACCGGCATGGGTGCGGCGGGGGTGTTCGAGCGCGTGTGAGCGTGACCGGCGCACGGGAAGTCCATCCCCGACTTCCCTTGCGCCGAGCTTCTACCATGCTGAGCGTGAGCTGTCGTTTTGGAGGGCGCCTCGCGTGCTTCGGGAGCGCATCCCATTTGCAGCATTCTCATGCGAACGGAATTTCTTGGCCGGTTGATGGCGCGCTCGGCGTATTGTGGATTTCACCTAGTTCGCTGCCTTCGGGTATTCCCCGGCGTGATCGTCTGGTAACAATCTTTTATAATCCGCGCGTTTATCGACGCGGGACCGCCTCCGGCGTCCGGACGCCTGGCGCTCCCGGATGCGTTGACGGCGCCCGTGCCTCCAGTGGAATCAACGGGCGAGAAGCGCATGATCAGAATCAAACGCGGTCTGGACCTGCCCATCGCCGGCGCGCCCGAGCAGCGCATCGAGGCCGGCAGGCCGGTGCGCAGCGTGGCCGTCGTCGGCTTCGACTATCACGGCATGAAACCGACCATGGCGGTGCAGGTCGGTGACCGGGTGAAGCTCGGCCAGGTCCTGTTCTCCGACAAGAAAACGCCCGGTGTGGTCTTCACCGCGCCGGGTGCCGGCACCGTCAGCGCCATCCATCGCGGCGAGCAGCGCGTGCTGCAGTCGGTGGTGATCGACCTCGACGGCGATGATGCGGTCGAATTCACGCGCTACACGGACGCCGAACTCGACAGGCTCGACGACGCGACGGTGCGCAGCAAGCTGATCGACTCCGGACTGTGGACCGCACTACGCGCGCGGCCCTTCAGCAAGGTGCCGGCGATCGACGCGAATCCGCACTCGATCTTCGTCACCGCGATCGACACCCATCCGCTCGCCGCCGACCCGACCGTAGTGATCGCCGAGCACACGGACGACTTCGCTCGCGGCGTGCGTGTGCTCGCGCGCATCGCGCCGGTCGTCGTGTGCCACGCCGATGGGACCCGGATGCCCTGTTCCGGGCTGGCCGACGTGCGCACCGAGACCTTCGCCGGCCCGCATCCGGCCGGCCTCGCCGGCACGCACATCCATTTCCTCGATCCGGTGCATGCCGAGAAGTCGGTGTGGTCGCTCAACTACCAGGACGCGATCGCGATCGGCAAGCTCTTCTCCACCGGCCGCCTGTGGACCGAGCGCGTGGTGTCGATCGCCGGCCCCATGGCCGCGAAGCCGCGCCTCGTGCGCACCCGCCTCGGCGCCAACCTCGACGAGCTCGTCGCCGGCGAACTGAAGACCGGCAAGAAGGTGCGCGTGATCTCCGGCTCGGTGTTCGGCGGGCGGACCTCGCGCGGAGCCTGCGCCTTCCTCGGGCGCTACCACCTGCAGGTGTCCTGCCTGGAAGAAGGCTCCGAGCGCGAGATGCTGCACTACCTGCGCGCCGGGGCGAACAAGCACTCGGTGATGAACCTCTACATCTCCAAGCTCTCGCCGGGCAGGCTGTTCGACTTCACCACCTCGACCAACGGCTCGCCGCGCGCGATGGTGCCGATCGGGAACTACGAAGAGGTGATGCCGCTCGACATCCTGCCCACGCAATTGCTGCGCGCGCTCATCGTGGGCGACACCGACATGGCGCAGAAGCTCGGCTGTCTCGAGCTGGACGAGGAAGACCTCGCGCTGTGTTCCTACGTGTGCGCGGGCAAGTACGAATACGGTCCCATCCTGCGGGACAACCTGACCCGCATCGAGAAGGAGGGTTGAGCATGAGTCTGCGCTCCTGGCTCGACAGCATCGAGCATCATTTCGAGAAGGGCGGCAAGTACGAGAAGTACTACGCCTTGTACGAGGCCGTGGACACCGCGCTCTACAAGCCGCCCCTGGTCACCCGCAACACCGCCCATGTGCGCGATGGTCTCGACCTCAAGCGCATGATGATCACGGTGTGGCTGTGCACCTTCCCGGCGATGTTCTTCGGCATGTGGAACGTCGGCTACCAGGCCAACACCATCCTCGCCGGCAGCCCCGAGCTGATGGCCGCGCAGGAAGGCTGGCGCATCGCGCTCACCAGCGCGCTGGCCGGGCTCGATCCCGCGAGCCTGTGGGCCAACTTCCTGCACGGGGCGACCTACTTCCTGCCGATCTACCTGACGACCTTCATCGTCGGCGGCTTCTGGGAGGTGCTGTTCGCCTCGATCCGCAAGCATGAGGTCAACGAGGGCTTCTTCGTCACCTCGGTGCTGTTCGCGCTCACCCTGCCGCCCGACACCCCGCTCTGGCAGGTGGCGCTGGGCATCAGCTTCGGTGTGGTGATCGCGAAGGAAGTCTTTGGCGGCACCGGCAAGAACTTCCTCAACCCGGCGCTCGCCGGCCGCGCCTTCCTGTATTTCGCCTACCCGGCGCAGATGTCGGGCGACGCGGTGTGGACCGCGGTCGACGGCTTCACCGGCGCCACCATGTTGTCGCTCGGCGCCGCCGGCGGCATCGAGGCGGTGACCGGCGCGGGCATCGACTGGATGCGCGCCTTCCTCGGTACGGTGCACGGCTCGATCGGCGAGACCAGCACGCTCGCCATCCTGATCGGCGGTGCGGTGCTGCTGGTGATGAAGATCGCCTCGTGGCGCATCGTCTCCGGCGTCATGCTGGGCATGGTCGCCACCAGCCTGATGTTCAACGCGATCGGCTCCGACACCAACCCGATGTTCGCCGTGCCCTGGCACTGGCACCTGGTGATGGGCGGCTTCGCCTTCGGCATGATGTTCATGGCCACCGATCCGGTGTCGGCCTCGATGACCAACACCGGCAAATGGATCTTCGGTGCGGTGGTGGGGATCATGACCGTGCTGGTGCGCGTGGTGAACCCCGCCTTCCCCGAAGGCATCATGCTCGCCATCCTGTTCGGCAACCTTTGTGCGCCGCTGATCGACCACTTCGTGGTCACGGCCAACATCAAGCGGAGGCTTGCGCGCAATGTCCAATAGAGAATCCACAAGCCGAACGCTGATGGTGGCGCTCGCGGTCAGTCTGGTGAGCTCGGTCTTCGTCGCCGGCGCGGCGGTGTCGCTGAAGCCGGTGCAGGTGGAAAACCGCCTGCTCGACAAGCAGCGCAGCATCCTTTCGATTGCCGGCCTGGGCGATGCCGAGATGTCTTCGCGCGAGGTCAAGGATCTCTTCGCCGGGCGCATCAAGGCGCGCGTGGTCGATCTGCAGACCGGCGAATACACCGACGCCCACGATGCCCAGCTTTTCGACCCGCTCAAGGCTGCGCGCGATCCCAAGCTCTCCGACGCCCTCGACGGCGAGGAAGACATCGCGCTGATCAAGCGCCGCGAGCGCTTCACCACGGTCTACATGGTGGAGAAGGACGGCAAGCTCGAATCGCTGATCCTGCCGGTGCGCGGCTACGGCCTGTGGTCCACGCTGCATGGCTTCGTCGCCTTGAAGGGCGACCTCAACACCGTGGTCGGCCTCGGCTTCTACCAGCACGCCGAGACACCGGGCCTCGGCGGCGAGGTCGACAACCCGAAGTGGAAGGCGCTGTGGCCCGGCAAGGTGCTGTTCGACGCGCAAGGCAAGCCCGCGATCCACATCGTCAAGGGCGGGGTCGATCCGGCCAGCCCCGACGCGAAGCACCAGGTCGACGGCCTCGCCGGTGCCACGCTGACCAGCAACGGCGTCGACCGGCTGCTCCAGTTCTGGCTCGGCGAACAGGGCTTTGGCCCCTATCTCGCCAAACTCCGCACCCAGGGGGTCTGATCATGTCCAAGCCCACCGTCAAGGAAGTCCTCCTCAACCCCATCCTCAACAACAACCCGATCGCGCTGCAGATCCTCGGCATCTGCTCGGCGCTCGCGGTCACCTCCAACCTCAAGACCGCGGTCGTGATGTCGATCGCACTGACCCTGGTGACGGCGTGCTCGAGCATGTTCATCTCGATGATCCGCAGCCAGATCCCGAGCTCGATCCGCATGATCGTGCAGATGGTGATCATCGCCTCGCTGGTCATCGTGGTGGACCAGCTCCTGCGCGCCTACGCCTTCAGCCTGTCCAAGCAGCTTTCGGTGTTCGTCGGCCTGATCATCACCAACTGCATCGTGATGGGCCGTGCGGAAGCCTTCGCGATGCAGAACCCGCCGCTGCTGTCCTTCATGGACGGCATCGGCAACGGTCTCGGCTACAGCGCGATGCTGATCACGCTCGGCGTGATCCGCGAGCTCTTCGGTGCCGGCAAGCTGTTCGGCATCGAGATCATCGCGCTCGCCAAGGACGGCGGCTGGTACGTGCCCAACGGGCTGCTGCTGCTGCCGCCCTCGGCCTTCTTCCTGATCGGCCTGATCATCTGGGGCCTGCGCACCTGGAAGAAGGAGCAGGTCGAGAAGCCTGCCTTCCGGATGGCGCCGCAGGTCGTGGAAAAGGAGGCCTACTGAAATGGAACACCTCATCAGCCTGTTCGTGCGCTCCGTGTTCATCGAGAACATGGCGCTGTCCTTCTTCCTCGGCATGTGCTCGTTCATCGCGATCTCCAAGAAGGTCGAGACCGCGATCGGCCTGGGCGTGGCGGTCGTCGTCGTGCAGGCGATCACCGTGCCGGCCAACAACCTGATGTACAACCTGCTGCTGCGCGAAGGCGCGCTGGCGTGGGCGGGGCTGCCGGAGGTCGACCTGTCCTTCCTCGGCCTGCTGTCCTACATCGGCGTGATCGCGGCGATCGTGCAGATCCTCGAGATGCTGCTCGACAAGTACATGCCCAGCCTCTACAACGCGCTCGGCATCTTCCTGCCGCTGATCACGGTCAACTGCGTGATCATGGCCGGCTCGCTGTTCATGGTCGAACGCGACTACACGCTTGCTGAAAGCGCGGTGTATGGCGTGGGCTCGGGCGCATCCTGGGCGCTGGCGATCGCGCTGCTCGCCGGCATCCGCGAGAAGCTCAAGTACAGCGACGTGCCCGAGGGCCTGCAGGGCCTGGGCATCACCTTCATCACCATCGGCCTGATGTCGCTCGGCTTCATGTCGTTCTCGGGCGTGCAGCTCTAAGGAGACCGTGCAACGATGAATACCGAAATCATCCTCGGCATCGGGATGTTCACCGCCATCGTGCTCGCACTGGCCGTGTTCATCATCGCTGCCCGCTCCAAGCTGGTTTCGTCGGGCGACGTCACCATCGACATCAACGGCGAGAAGAAGATCGTCGTCCCCGCCGGCGGCAAGCTGCTGCAGACGCTCGCCGGCAACGGTCTCTTCCTGCCCTCGGCCTGCGGCGGCGGCGGCACCTGCGCGCAGTGCAAGTGCGTGGTCATGGAAGGCGGCGGCTCGATGCTGCCCACGGAGGAGTCCCACTTCACCAAGCGCGACGCCAAGGAAGGCTGGCGTCTGTCCTGCCAGACCCCGGTCAAGCAGGACATGAAGATCGAGGTCCCGGAAGAGGTCTTCGGCGTCAAGAAGTGGGAGTGCACCGTCGAGTCCAACCCCAACGTCGCCACCTTCATCAAGGAGCTCACCCTGCGCCTGCCCGAAGGGGAGGACGTGCACTTCCGCGCCGGCGGCTACGTGCAGCTCGAGTGCCCGCCCCACGTGGTCAATTACAAGGACTTCGACATCCAGGACGAGTACCGCGGCGACTGGGACAAGTTCAACCTGTGGCGCTTCGTCTCCAAGGTCGACGAGACCACGATCCGCGCCTACTCGATGGCGAACTACCCCGACGAAAAGGGTGTGGTGAAGTTCAACATCCGCGTGGCTTCGCCCCCGCCGGGGCGCGACGATGTCCCGCCCGGCAAGATGTCGTCCTGGGTGTTCAACCTCAAGAAGGGCGACAAGGTCACGGTGTACGGTCCCTTCGGCGAGTTTTTCGCGCGCGACACCGACCACGAGATGGTCTTCGTCGGCGGCGGCGCGGGCATGGCGCCGATGCGCTCGCACATCTTTGACCAGCTCAAGCGTCTGCACAGCAAGCGCAAGATCAGCTTCTGGTACGGCGCGCGCTCGATGCGCGAGGCCTTCTACGTCGAGGAGTTTGACAAGCTCGCTGCCGAGAACCCCAACTTCAAGTGGCACCTCGCGCTCTCCGACCCGCTGCCCGAGGATAACTGGACCGGCTACACCGGCTTCATCCACAACGTGCTGTACGAGAACTACCTCAAGGACCACCCGGCCCCCGAAGACTGCGAGTTCTACATGTGCGGTCCCCCGATGATGAACGCCGCGGTGATCAAGCTGCTGCTCGACCTCGGTGTCGAGCGCGAGAACATCATGCTCGACGACTTCGGCGGCTGAAGGCTGCCGCATCCGCGACCGCACCCGCCCGCGCATCCGCCTTCAGAGACGGGCGCGGGTTTTTTCATGAACGGCGAGACGGTCTGCCGGCGCCCTGCGGTACGACGGGGCGGTCGTCGTGTTCTGACCTCCCCGCAGGTCTCAGCGCGACCAGCGGTAGGCGAGCCGGCCCAGCAGCTCGTGCAGCGCGAACCAGGCCGCGTAGGCGGTGTTCTGGCTTGGCGCGAAAGGCAGGGGCTGGGCGTCGCCGGGGCTGTCGCCGCCGCCCAGCCAGGCCGTCGGAGCCGGGATCACGTCGAGTCCGGCGGCCTCGAACTCGGGGCGCGCGCGCTCCATGTGCATCGCGTGGGTCACCAGCAGGATCCGCTTCACCCCCGCAGCCTGCAGATGAACCGCCGAGAAACGTGCGTTCTCGCGCGTGTCGCGCGAGGCCGATTCCACCCAGCGCGGCGGCACGCCGTATTCGTCGCGCAGCAAGGCCTCCATCAGGTAGGCCTCGGGGGTGTCGCCGGCCGGTGCGCCGCCGCTCACCAGCACCGGCAGCCGGGTCTCGCGTGCGAGCGCGGCAGCGTAGCGCAGGCGCTCGAGCGCGAGCCGGTTGACCGTCTCGCCGCCGAACTCGGGCGCGTGCGTGCGCTTGCCGGCGCCGAGCACCACGATCGCCTGCGCCTCGCGCGCCCGCGCGCGATCGAGCATCTGCGGATATTCGACGCGCGCCACCAGCCACCCCACGCTCGGCGGGAAGATCAGCAGCAGGTTCAGCGCCACGCCCGCCCACGCGAACGCCAGGCCGAGCCGAGGCCGCCGGCGCAGGGTGATCAGGCCGATCACGATCGGCAGCAGCGGCAGCACCGGTGGCAGCGCGAGCACTGCGACCAGCTTCTTGAGCCAGAAGAGCAGGGTGTCGGGGTCGAGTTCCATGGTCGGTCGGGGCGGGTTTGGCGGCGGCTGCCGCGGCCAAGTATTATCGGTGCATCGAGCCTCTGTTGCCCTCATGCGCCCTCTCCTGAACTCCCGCCGTCGCCTGCTGCGAGATCGCTGCCGATTCCGTCTGGGCGATCGTGCCTCGTGGAGGGTCGCCGCTCATGCGTGAGGCCTTGTGGTCGCTGGCCCTGTTGCTGGCGGCCTATGCCGCGTTCGAGTTCCTGCGCGCGCTGCGCCTGCCGCGCGAAGGGGCGTCCGGGCTTGCCGTCGGGCCGCAGCCCGTCACGGGGACGCGGACGGCGGCGGCCGCGGCAGCCCACGACGCGAGAGATGACGAGGATGACGACTTCCTCGCCTATGCACCCTTGCCTTCCTCCGTTTCCTCCGCGGCGCCTGCCGGCGCTGCGCCTTCCGCCCCCACCTCCGCTCCTGCCGCCTCTTCCGGCGCCGCCGAGGCCGAGGCGGCCGCCGCAGCGCGCTTCGAGCTCGAGAACTCCCGGCTGCGCCAGGCACTGCAGGCGCAGCGGGACCTGGTGGCGCTGCAGCAGACCGAGATCGATCGTCTGGTGGAGGACATCGCCGCGTTGCGCGACGAACTGGACGCCCAGGCGTCGTCCGTCGCCAGCTCGCCCGAATACTCCGAAGCCATGGTGCTCGCCAGGCAGGGGCTTAACGCCGAGATGATCGCCGTGCGCTGCGGCATCACCCTCGCCGAGGCCGAGCTGGTCCTCGCACTCGGGCGCGGTGCGGAAGGGCACGGATGAAGCTGCCGCGCTTTCCGGCCACCCGCTCCGCGCTGCCGCGCGGCTCGCCGCGGCGCGCAGCGCTGCTCCGCGCAGCCGCGGCGCTGGCCGCCGCTCTCGTGCTGTTGGTGCTCGGGCTGCTCGACCGCGACCGTCCGGTGCCGTCGCGCGCGGGCGCTGGCGCGGCGGTTGGTGGGGCGGCGCCCGGCGCTGCGGCCTCGACTCCTCCTGCCATGCCCGCGAACCCGCTGTCGGCGGCCGGAAAGCCCGGCCCCGGTGCGCCAGCGTACGAGGCCGCCGTGCCGCTCGGGGCCGGGCAGGGGGCTGCATGCGCGCCCCCATCCGCGCCCCCACCCTCCTGCCCGACTCCGCCACCTGCGCCGGCATGCACTCCGCTTCCGGTTCCCACCGCAAAGCTCGATGGTGTCCTGCTTCCCCGTGCCGCCGTGGCGCCCGCCGGCTCCGGCTATCTCGTCCAGCTCGGCGTCTTCGCCGCCCCCGACAACGCGCTGCGCATCTACCAGCAGGCCGCAGCCGCGGGGCAGCCGGCGCACATCCAGAGCCGGGTGGTGCTCGGTCCTTTCGTCGACCGCGAGGCCGCCGAGCGTGCGCGCAAGCGGCTGCAGGCGGCGGGTGCCGGGCCTGGCGTGTTGATCCCCCCAGAACGCCCGCGTTGAGCGGACGTGAAGCGTGTCACGGCGGGTCCGCCGTGCCTCGGATGATGATGTTTTTTTGAAGCGAGGTTCCAGTCATGCAGATCAAGAGTCCGCTGTTCGGCAGCGCCGAGATTGCCGAAGACAAGATCATCGAGTTTCCCAAGGGCCTGCCCGGCTTCGAGGAGTGCCGCCGCTTCACCCTGCTGCACGAGGAAGGACGCGAGGCGCATGTGTTCCTGCTGCAGAGCGTGGACGAGCCCGATGTCGCCTTCTCGGTGACCGCGCCCGAGCGCCTCGGCGTTCACCTGGAATTCCCGCTGAGCGACGAGGAAGTCGCGATGCTGCGCCTGCGCACGCCCGAGGATGCCGCGGTCGCGGTGATCGTGCGCAAGGACGAAGGCGAAAGCCCGGCCGGCACCGGCCTGCGCGCCAATTTCATGGCGCCGCTGGTCATCAACACCGGCGAGCGTGTCGGCCTGCAGAAACTGATCGATCGCCTCGGCTGCGAGATCACCCTGCGCGCCGGCGGCTGAGCCGCCCGGGTGCCCTGCGGGCGGCATGTCCGCCCGCGCCCGCGGGTACAATGCCGGCTTTCCCCAAGCAGAGGCAAAACCATGGCCCGTCAGATCATCTCCACCCCCAAGGCACCCGCCGCCATCGGCCCCTATTCGCAGGCGGTAAAGGTCGGCAACCAGGTCTTCCTCTCCGGCCAGATCGGTCTCGACCCCGTCACCATGGAAATGGTCGAGGGCGTCGAGGCGCAGGCGCGTCGCGTGTTCGACAACCTCGCCGCGGTGGCCGAGGCGGCCGGCGGCTCCTTCGCCGACGTGGTCAAGATCACCATCTATCTCACCGACCTGGCCAACTTCGGCGTGGTCAACGAGATCATGAAGTCCTGCTTCGCCGAGCCCTATCCGGCACGTGCCACCGTCGGCGTGCGCGAGCTGCCGCGCGGCGCGCTGGTCGAGGCGGATCTGGTGCTCGTGCTCGGCTGAGGCCTGCAAGGGGCAAGGCACGAGGTGTGAAACGTAAGGGGCGGGGCGCTCGGAGCGCTGCCTCCTTGGCCTACCGCTTCGGTGTCCCGGTCGCGTGCCGGCCGATGAACGGCGGGCGCGCGAGACCTGTTGCCCCTTTCCTCCTTCCGAGAAGGATCGACGATTGAACGCGACGCAGCCGCCGCGCGGCTGGCCGGGGGTCGGGGCGCAGCTGGCGGGGCGGCTGGCCAGGCTCGACCTGCGCGGGCCACGCGATGTCCTGCTCCACCTGCCGCTGCGCTACGAGGACGAGACCCGGCTGACGCCGATTGCCCGGTTGCGCCCCGGCTTTCCCGCCCAGGTCGAGGGCGAGGTGCTCGGTAGCGAGGTGGTGCTGCGTCCGCGCCGCCAGCTGGTGGCGCGGATCGCCGACGACAGCGGCACCCTGGTGGCGCGCTGGCTCAACTTCTACCCCTCGCAGCAGAAACTGCTCGCGCCGGGCGGGCGCGTGCGCCTGTTCGGCGAGGCGCGCGGCGGCTTCTTCGGGCTCGAGATGGTGCATCCGCGCCTGCGCGCCGTGGCGCCCGGCGAGGCGCTGCCCGATGCGCTCACCCCGGTCTATCCCACCACCGCCGGCGTCGGCCAGATCACCCTGCGCAAGCTGGTCGCACAGGCGCTGCAGAGCGAGCCGCTCGACGAGCTGCTGCCGGCTGCCTGGCTGCACCGCCTGGGGCTGCCCGGCTTCGCCGAGGCCTTGCATGCGCTGCACCATCCCGCGCCCGACGCCGACCCCTTCGCGCTCGAGCAGCGCGAGCATCCCGCCTGGCAGCGCATGAAGTTCGAGGAGCTGCTGGTGCAGCAGCTCTCGCTGCGCCGCGCCTGGCTCGCGCGCCGTGCCCAGGCGGCGGTGGCGCTGCCGGCGCGCGCCCTGCTGACCGCGGCTTTGCTCGAATCGCTGCCTTTCCGTCCCACGGGGGCGCAGGCGCGGGTGGGCGCGGAGATCGCCGCCGACCTCGCGGCGCCGCATCCGATGCAGCGCCTGCTGCAGGGCGATGTCGGCTCGGGCAAGACCCTGGTCGCCGCGCTGGCGATGCTGCAGGCGGCCGAGAACGGGTGGCAGGCGGCGATGATGGCGCCCACCGAGATCCTCGCAGAGCAGCACTGGAAGAAGCTCTCGGCCTGGCTGGAGCCCCTGGGCATCGGCGTCGCCTGGCTGTCGGGCAGCCGCAGGAAGCGCGCGCGCGAGGCCGAGCTCGCCCGCCTGGCGAGCGGCGAGGTGCTGCTCGCGGTCGGCACCCATGCGCTCATCGAGGACCCGGTGACGCTGCCGCGGCTGGCGCTCGTGGTGGTCGACGAGCAGCACCGCTTCGGCGTGCGCCAGCGCCTGGCGCTGCGCGAGAAGGGCGAGGGCGGGCGGCGGCCGCACATGCTGATGATGTCGGCGACGCCGATCCCGCGCACGCTGGCGATGACCCACTACGCCGATCTCGACGTGTCGGTGCTCGACGAGCTGCCGCCCGGGCGCACGCCGATCCGCACCCGCCTGGTCTCCGACGTGCGTCGTGACGAGGTCGTCGCGCGCGTGCGCGCGGCCTGTCTGGAGGGCCGCCAGGCCTACTGGGTGTGCCCGCTGATCGAGGAGTCCGAGGCGCTGCAACTGCAGACCGCGCAGGACACCTTCGCGACGCTGGTCGAGGCGCTCCCCGAGCTGCGCGTGGGCCTGGTGCACGGCCGCCTCAGGAACGAGGAGAAATCCGCCACCATGGCCGCCTTCTCCGCCGGCGCGCTCGATCTGCTGGTGGCCACCACGGTGATCGAGGTCGGGGTGGATGTGCCCAACGCCAGCCTGATGGTGATCGAGCACGCCGAGCGCTTCGGGCTCGCCCAGCTGCACCAGCTGCGCGGCCGGGTGGGGCGCGGCACGGCGGAGTCGGTATGCATCCTGATCTATGCCCAGCCGTTGTCGCAGACCGGCCGCGAGCGCCTCAAGGTGATCTACGAGAACATCGACGGCTTCGCGATCGCGCGCGAGGACCTGCGCATCCGCGGTCCGGGCGAATTCGTCGGCGCGCGCCAGAGCGGCGTGCCCCTGCTGCGCTACGCCGATCTCGAACTCGACGCCGGGCTGGCCGAGCCCGCGCGCGAGCTCGCCGAGCACCTGCTCGCCCACGACCCCGCCGCCGCCAACGCGCTGATGCGGCGCTGGCTGGGCGGGCGCGAAGCCTTGCTGCGCGCATGATGGGCTGGCGAGTGCTGTCGGTGCCCTGTGGCACTTTTCGCCGCGCATCGGGTGGAGAACGGCAGATCGCGACTTGCGTCGCTCCCACGGAAAACCCGGAGCGCCCGGTGTGGGACGCAGGAGCACCGCAAGTCGCGATTGCTGCCGCCCGGACGCACCGCATCTCCCGTGGGAGCGACGCAAGTCGCGATTGCTGCCGTCCGGACGCCCCTCGCGTGCCCTTGCGTTGCAAGCGGCCTGCTCCTGCACGAAGAAACCGAAACCCGCTCCTGACCCGATGCGCCCCCTGACCGCCTTCCCCCTGCACACCGGCCCGCGCTACGAGACCTGGCTCGCCCATCCGCCGCGCGTCTTGCTCCCGCCCGCGCTGCTGCCCTGGCTGAAGGATGCCGGCTCGCTCACCGCGCGCATCCGCGCGCGCTGCACCCGCTTCGAGGTGCGCGTGCTGTGCCAGCGCCTCGCCCGTGTGCGGCGCGACGAGGCGTGGCTGCTCGGCCTGCGCGTCGGCGAGCTGGCCTGGCTGCGCGAGGTGCTGCTGGTGGCAGACGGCCGTCCGGTGGTGTTCGCGCGCTCGCTGCTGCCCCGCCGCAACCTGCGCGGGGCGTGGAACCTCTTCCACGGCATCGGCGCCCGCCCGCTCGGCGCGGCGCTGTTCTCCGACCCGGCGATCGCGCGCCTGCCGCTCGCCTGCAGGCGTCTGGACGGGCGCGATGCGCGGTATCATCGCGCGGCCGCGGCGCTCGCCCGCCAGTCCCGCGCGCCGGCACTGCCGCGCGCGCTGTGGGCGCGGCGCTCGGTCTTCCTGCTGCGGGGCCGCGCGCTGATGGTGAGCGAGGCCTTCCTCCCCGCAATCCTGGAACTGCGCAAATGACCCCCGCCATGAGCCTGAGCGACAAGCTTCCCCACTATGCCCGCCTGATGCGGATCGACAAGCCGATCGGCACCCTGCTGCTGCTGTGGCCCACGCTGTGGGCGCTGTGGATTGCCGCGGCAGGCTGGCCGCCGCTGCACATCCTGGTGATCTTCATCGTCGGCACCTTCCTGATGCGCTCCGCCGGCTGCGTCATCAACGACTACGCCGACCGCGACTTCGACGGCCACGTCGAGCGCACCCGCACTCGCCCGCTCGCCACCGGCGTGGTCAGCCCCGGCGAGGCGCTCGCGCTCGCCGCCGCGCTGTCGGCGGCCGCCTTCGTCCTCGTGCTGCCGCTCAACACCCTCACCATCCTGCTCTCGGTGCCCGCGCTGCTGCTCGCCGGCAGCTATCCCTTCACCAAGCGCTTCTTCGCGATCCCGCAGGCCTACCTCGGCATCGCCTTCGGCTTCGGCATCCCGATGGCCTTCGCCGCCGTCACCGGCACGGTGCCGGCGACCGGCTGGCTGATGCTGCTGGCCAACATCTTCTGGGCTGTCGCCTACGACACCGAATACGCGATGGTCGATCGCCCGGACGACCTCAAGATCGGCATCAAGACTTCGGCGATCACCTTCGGCCGCCACGACGTGCTGGCGGTCATGCTGTGCTACGCCGCCACCTTCGTGCTGCTCACCGTCGTCGGCGCGCTCGCCGGGCTGGGCTTCGCCTGGTACGCAGGCCTGGTCGTCGCCTGCGCCATCGCGGGCTACCACTACACCCTGATCCGCGCGCGCGACCGCGCCGACTGCTTCAAGGCCTTCCGCCACAACAACTGGGTCGGCGGCGCGATCTTCGCCGGCCTCTTCATCGACCTCCTGCTGCGCGCTTGAGCCCTGTCGGCGCGCGGCGCGCTCTGCCTCACACCGGACCGATCCCCATGCACTTCATGACCGCCCTCCGCGCCGCCTGGCAGCAGCGCGACAGCCTGCTCTGTGTCGGCCTCGACCCCGACCCCGCCAGGTTCCCCGCCCACCTGCAGGGGCGCTCCGACGCCATCCTCCGGTTCTGCACGCAGATCGTCGACGCCACCGCCGACCTGGTGTGCTGCTTCAAGCCGCAGATCGCCTACTTCGCCGCGCACCGCGCCGAGGATCAGCTCGAGGCGCTGGTCGAGCACATCCACGCCCGCCATCCCGGCACCCCGGTCGTCCTCGACGCCAAGCGCGGCGACATCGGCAGCACCGCCGAGCAGTACGCCATCGAGGCCTTCGAGCGCTTCAAGGCCGACGCCATCACGGTCAATCCCTACATGGGCCGCGACTCGGTCGATCCCTACCTGGCCTACCCCGACAAGGGCGTGATCCTGCTCTGCCGCACCTCCAACCCGGGCGGTTCGGACCTGCAGTTTCTGGAGGTCGATACGTCGAAGGGCCGCATGAAGCTGTATGAACACGTCGCGCGCACCGTCGCCGAGGACTGGAACGCCAGCGGCAACTGCGCGCTCGTCGTCGGCGCCACCTTCCCGGCCGAGATCGCACGCGTGCGTGCGCTCGTCGGCGAGCTGCCGCTGCTGGTGCCGGGCATCGGCGCCCAGGGCGGCGACATCGCCGCGACCCTGGCGGCGGGGCGCACGGAGAACGGCACCGGGCTGATGATCAATTCCTCGCGCGCGGTGCTGTATGCGGGGAAGGGGGAAGACTTCGCGGAAGCGGCGCGGAGGGTGGCGGAGGAGACGCGGGACGCGATCAATGCGTACCGCTGATCGAGTCCGATCGCTCGCGGCGGCAACTTACCGGCGGCGGGTGCGTCAACGCCGGCCGCTGCTTCGCACCCATCACGAGACGCACGAATGAAATACGACGACCTCCGCGACTTCCTCGCCCAGCTCGAAGCCCGTGGCGAGCTCCGGCGCATCAAGACCCCCGTCGACACCCACCTCGAGATGACCGAGATCGCCGACCGCGTGCTGCGCGCCGGCGGGCCGGCGCTGCTGTTCGAGAGGCCGGTGACCAGGGGCGTGGCGCAGGCGATCCCCGTGCTCGCCAACCTCTTCGGCACGCCGCAGCGGGTGGCGATGGGCATGGGGGAGGAGGTCGCCGACGGCGACTGGAGCACGCCCCTGCGCGAGGTCGGCAAGCTGCTCGCCTATCTCAAGGAGCCCGAGCCGCCCAAGGGGCTGAAGGACGCCTGGGACAAGCTGCCGGTGCTGAAGCAGGTGCTCAACATGGCGCCCAAGGAGGTGCGCTCCGCGCCCTGCCAGCAGGTGGTGTGGTCGGGCGACGAGGTCGACCTGGCGAAGCTGCCGATCCAGCACTGCTGGCCGGGCGACGCCGCGCCGCTGATCACCTGGGGCCTGGTGGTGACGCGCGGGCCGCACAAGAAGCGCCAGAACCTGGGCATCTACCGCCAGCAGGTGATCGGCCGCAACCGGGTGATCATGCGCTGGCTGGCGCACCGGGGCGGGGCGATCGACTTCCTCGAGCACCAGCGCGCGCATCCGGGCGAGCCTTTCCCGGTCGCGGTGGTGCTGGGCTGCGATCCGGCGACCATCCTCGGCGCGGTGACGCCGGTGCCCGATTCGCTCTCGGAGTACCAGTTCGCCGGCCTCCTGCGCGGTGCCAAGACCGAGCTGGTGAAATGTCTCGGCAGCGACCTGCAGGTGCCGGCGTCGGCCGAGATCGTGCTCGAGGGCGCGATTCACCCGGGCGACATGGCGCCCGAAGGCCCCTATGGCGACCACACCGGCTACTACAACGAGGTCTCCGATTTCCCGGTGTTCACGATCGAGCGCATCACCATGCGGCGCGATCCGATCTATCACAGCACCTACACCGGCAAGCCGCCCGACGAACCGGCGATGCTCGGCGTCGCCCTGAACGAGGTCTTCGTGCCGCTGCTGCAGAAGCAGTTCACCGAGATCGTCGACTTCTACCTGCCCCCGGAGGGCTGCTCGTATCGCCTGGCGGTGGTCAGCATCCGCAAGCAGTACCCGGGCCACGCCAAGCGGGTGATGTTCGGCATCTGGAGCTTCCTGCGCCAGTTCATGTACACCAAGTTCATCATCGTGGTGGACGAGGATGTGAACATCCGCGACTGGAAGGAGGTGATCTGGGCGCTCACGACGCGCATGGACGCCACGCGCGACACCACGCTGGTCGACAACACGCCGATCGACTATCTCGACTTCGCCAGCCCGGTCGCCGGACTGGGCAGCAAGATGGGGCTGGACGCGACCAACAAGTGGCCGGGCGAGACCAGCCGCGAGTGGGGGACGCCGATCGTGATGGATGCGGCCGTGAAGGCGAAGGTGGATGCGATGTGGGGCGAGCTGGGGCTGTAGGCTTACGTTTTGTTGTTGCACTGCAGCCGAACACCCGGCATGGTCCGCGGTCGAAGCCTTTGTCATGCGCTGCGGATGTCCCCGGCGCGGGCTTCCGTTCGAGGAAAGTCGATGAACAGTCCCTACCCCGCCCCGCTCGAGGCCGGCCAGCCGTCCGAGAACATGGTCACCGTCACCCACCTGGTGTATGCGCTGCACGCCTTCGCGGTGTTCTCGGCGGTGGTGGGCTCGGCCACCATCATCTTCAGCTTCGTGGCCAGCCTGCCCTCGATCGCTGCGGTGATCCTGAACTACTGGAATCAGAATGCGGTGCGGGGTACCTGGCTGGAGAGCCACTTCCGCTGGCAGATCCGCACCTTCTGGTTCGCGGTGCTGTGGATCGCGGTGTCGGTGCTGATGGTGGTGACCATCATCGGCGTGCCCTTCGCGCTCGCGCTGCTGTTGATCGCCGGGCTGTGGATCCTCTACCGCGTGGTGCGCGGGTGGTGGAACCTGATGCAGCGGCAGACGATGCCGATGGCGTGACGTCGCGATGGAGGAGTCGTGGCTGGCGCGAGCCAGCGGGCGCCTGTGCTTGCCGCAGCGCTTGCCGGAGCGCCGCATTCGCGGCTTGCGCCGCTCCTACAGGAGCCGCGGTGCTTCCTGACCCGCAGGAGCGCCGGAAGGCGCGAATGCGGCGCCGCCGTTGCGCGTGGGCCTCATTCCGCGCCGCTCCATAGCCACTCCAGCAGGGCGTCCTGCGCCGCGGCGCTGGCGGCGGCCTCGGGGTGGTTGACCATCATCACCACCGCGTGGCGTTGGCCATTGCGGTCGAGCAGGTAGCCGGCCATCGCGCGCACGCCATTGAGCGTGCCGGTCTTGATGTGGGCCTGGCCGCGTGCGGGGCTGTCGCCGAGGCGGCGGCGGGCGGTGCCGTCGACGCCCGCCACCGGCAGGGCGGCGATGAACTCCGGCATCCACGGCCGCTGCCAGGCGGCCAGCAGCAGCATTCCCAGGCTGTCGGCGCGGATGCGCTCGATCCGCGACAGCCCCGAGCCGTTCTCGATCACCAGCCCGTCGGTGTCGATGCCGGCGGCGGCCAGCGTCGCGGCGGCCGCGCGTGCGCCCGCGGTCACCATGTCCTCGGTCGCGTCCTCGCGCAGGCTCACCCGGCCCAGCGTGGCAAGCAGCTGGCGCGCGATCACATTGCTCGACCACTTGTTCATGTCGCGCACCACGTCCGCGAGTGGATCCGAGTCATCGGAGAACAGTTCTTCCGCCCCGGTCGGCAGGCGGCCTTCGCGCACCGTCCCGCCCAGGTGTCCGCCGACCTCGCTCCACAACGCGGCGACCAGCGCGCTGCCGAATTCGGCCGGCGGCAGCGGCGCGGCGCTCCAGGTGCGCGGGCCGCAGGCGGCGGGCAGGCTGCCGCTCAGTACCAGGCGGCGACCGGGTTCGACCACGGCCTGCAGGTCCTGGTACCAGCTGCCGCAAGGGGCGTCCGAGGTGAGGACGCGGTTGTCGATGACGAGGCCGGCGAGCGGCGGCTCGGCGGCCAGGGCGACCGGCGCGTTGGCCGCCTTGCCCGGGGTCAGGCCGAGCAGCAGGGTGTTGTATTGCAGCAACAGGCCGTACGGACCGCTGTTGTAGGGGCGCACGCCGCGGCCATCGAAGGCGTCGGGGTCGTGCGGCGGCAGGCGCAGCACCGAGGCGTCGAGCACGATGTCGCCCGCCACGCGCTCGATGCCGAGCGCGCGCAAGCGGCGCAGCACCTTCCACAGGCGGTCGTAGCCCAGTACCGGATCGGCGCCGCCGACGAGGTAGAGGTTGCCTTCCAGCACCCCGGCACGGATCGGGCCGTCGCGGGCGATGCGGGTCGTCCAGGTGTGGGCGGGGCCGAGGCGTTCGAGCGCGCTGAAGGCGGTGACGAGCTTCATCACCGATGCCGGATTCATCGGTGCGGTGGCGTTGATTGCGAGCGCGGGCGTGGCGTGGTCCACAGGGCGGGTCCAGAGGCTCACCGCCTCTGCCGGGATACGCGCGCTGTCGAGTGCAAGGCGCACCCCGGGCGGCAGGCCGGCGACGCCGGCGTGGGTGATCGGGGCCAGCAGCAGGCCGGCGATGAATAGCGCGCAAAGGGAAGGATTCTTCATGGGCAGCACAGGGATCCTGATCGAGTGCAGGCGGGCGAGGCGCTAGAATGCGCCCTTCGCCGGCGCAGCTGCGCGGCGGTTTCCATTCGGAGCGGCACACCCGCCGCGCATCTGCAGTCACGCGGCAGGCATACACGGGAAAGATGAGCGGATTCGGACACTACACGCGCACCGCGGATGAACTGGAGCGTGAAATCGTCAAGCGCGGCATCGCGATCGGCATCGACTGGGACGACGCGTCGAGGATGCGCGAGCTGGCACACCGTGCGCTGACTTGCACGCCCGCCTGCATGATGAAGCTGCTGCGCAGCCCGGTGCGCCAGGACAAGCTCACCGGCGAGCTCTTCGCGCTCTCCGAGCTGATGCTGCAGAACATGCGCCAGAGCGCCGAGATCGGCTTCGAAACGCACGGCGGACCGGCCTGGAAGGCCTTCGGGCGCGCGCTCAACGAGGAATACGACGCCGGGGCGCGCCCGCCGGTGGCGAGCGCCTGAGGCGGGCCCCATACGCCGAGCAGGTGCGTCGGTCCGATCGCGGGCCGATCGCGGGATCTGCGGCCGTTGCCCTCGCCACCGGGCTCCCGCCGTCTTACCCCGGCGTGCGCTCGCGCGCGAACAGCTCTTCCACCGTCTCACGCTCGCGCACCACGTGCGCGCTGGCGCCATCGACCAGGATCTCGGCTGCGCGCGGGCGGGTGTTGTAGTTCGAGGCCATCGTCATGCCATAGGCGCCCGCCGACAGGATCGCCAGCAGGTCGCCTTCGGCCACCGCCAGGCTGCGCTCGCGGGCGAGGAAGTCGCCGCTCTCGCAGATCGGCCCGACGACGTCGTAGGTGCTGGGGGCATGCGTGCGCGCAGCCACCTCGACCACTTCGTGCCAGGCGTCGTAGAGGGCCGGACGGGCGAGGTCGTTCATGGCCGCGTCGACGATCGCGAAGTTTTTCGTTTCGCCCGGCTTGAGGTACTCGATGCGGGTCAGCAGCAGGCCGGCGTTGCCGACCAGGGAGCGGCCCGGCTCGAAGCAGAGCTCTTCTGCGCGCCCGGCGAAGACCTCCAGCAGCGGGGCGAGGTATTCCGCGACCGGCGGCGGGGTCTCGTCACGGTAGCGGATGCCCAGCCCGCCGCCGAGGTCGATGTGTTCCAGCGCCATGCCGTCGGCGGCGAGGTGCTCGACCAGGTCGCGCAGCTTTTGCGCGGCCTCGGCGATCGGCGCGCGGTCGAGCAACTGCGAGCCGATGTGGCAGGCGACGCCGGTGATGTGCAGGTTGGGCAGCGCCGCGGCGCGGCGGTAGATCGCCGGTGCGTCGGCGAAGGCGACGCCGAACTTGTTGCCCTTGAGGCCGGTGGAGATGTACGGATGGGTCTTGGGGTCGACGTCCGGGTTGACGCGCAGCGACACCGGCGCGCGCACGCCGAGTTCGCCCGCCACGGCGTCGAGGTGCTCGAGCTCGGCGGCCGATTCGACGTTGAAGCAGCGGATGCCCGCCAGCAGTGCCTGGCGCATCTCGGCGCGTGTCTTGCCGACGCCCGAGAACACGACCTTGTCGGCACGCCCGCCGGCGGCCAGCACGCGCGCGAGCTCGCCGCCCGAGACGATGTCGAAGCCCGCGCCCAGGCGCGCGAACACCGACAGGATGCCGAGGTTGGAGTTGGCCTTGACCGCGTAGCATACCAGCGCCCGACGTCCGGCGAGCGCGTCCTGCCAGGCCGCGAAGGCGGCTGCGAGCGCGGCGCGCGAGTACACATAGGTGGGCGTACCGAAGCGCGCGGCGATCTCGGCGAGCGGCAGTTCCTCGAGCCAGAGCGCGCCGTCGCGCGCGGACAGGGTGGGGGCGGGCCAGCGGGAGGCGGGGGTGTTCATTCGAGCGGCGATTCCTTGATCAGATCCTTCGGCACGACGGGTTTGCTATGATCGGCGCCCGCCGGGGGCGCCGAGGCGGAGCCGGGTGCCGGCAGGTAGAGCGGGCCCTTGATGCCGCAGGCCGTCAACAGCGCGCAGGCAAGCGCGATCGCGGGGAGTTGGACTCGCTTCGGGACTCGCATCGTGGCTCGCATCGCCGTTCTTCGCAAAAAAACGGAATGCTAACAGAAGGAATCAGCATGGAAGAGTCTGCGTTCAATGCGCTTGCCGAGGCCGAACTGGCACGCATCGAGACTGCCCTGGAGGATTGCGGCGCCGAACTCGACGTCGAGCCCAAGCCGGGCGGCATCCTCGATATCGAGTTCGACAACGGCAGCAAGATGATCATCAATCGCCACACCGCGGCACGCGAGATCTGGGTAGCGGCGAAGTCGGGCGGCTTCCACTTCCGTCCCCAGGACGGGGCCTGGGTCAACACCCGCGATGGTCGCGAGCTGTGGGAGATGCTCGCCGCGCTGGTGACCGAGCAGTCCGGCGCAGCGGTGAGGCTGCCGCGGCCGAGCTGAGGCGGCGGGCGGGGCGGCGGCGTGATCCCGCGCCCGCTCCTTCCGCTCAAGGCCGGATCGGCGTGGGCCGGCGTTCCTCGACCGGGGCGGGCGCCTGCGCGCGCGCCGGGCTGGGCGGCGGCAGGATCAGCGGAGCCGGGCCGGGCGGGATCGCCTCGCTCTCGGCCTCCATCGCCGGCGCACTGTCGTTGGCGAACATCTCGCGCAGCCAGTCCGGAACCGGCGGCGGCGCCGGCGGGGCGTATTCCGCGTACTGCCAGTCCTGGCGGGTGCCCAGGCCGTTCTGCACCTGTATGAGCCCCTCGGGGCGCGGCAGCTCGACCTGCGGCGCGCCTTCGAGGGCCGAGGCCATGTAGTTGATCCAGATCGGCAAGGCGGCGGCGCCGCCGGTCTCGCCCTTGCCGAGGTTGCGCGGCTGGCTGTGGCCGACCCAGCTCACCGCGACGAGGTCGGGGTTGTAGCCGCAGAACCAGGCGTCGACGTAGTCGTTGGTGGTTCCGGTCTTGCCGGCGATGTCCTCGCGCTTGAGGCTGCGTGCGCGTGTCGCGGTGCCGCGCTGAACCACGTCACGCATCATCGAGTCCATCAGCCAGGCGTTGCGCTCATCGATCACGCGCGCTGCGCTCTGGCCCGCCACCGGCGGATCGGTACGCGCGATCAGGCGGCCGCTGCCGTCGTACATTTCCTTGACCACGAAGGGATCGACCCGGTAGCCGCCATTGGCGAATACCGCGTAGCCCGCCGCCATCTGCCAGGGGGTGGCGGCACCCGCGCCGAGCGCCATGGTGAGGTAGGGCGGATTCTGTGCGGGGTCGAAGCCGAAGCGGGCCAGGTAGTCGCGTGCATATTCGGGGGTGATCTTCTCCAGCAGGCGGATCGAGATCATGTTCTTCGAGCGCGCCAGGCCGTCGCGCAGGGTCATCGGTCCCGCATAGCGCCCGTCGTAGTTCTTCGGCTCCCAGGCCTTGCTGCCCGTGACCCCCGCCGGGTAGTAGAGCGGGTTGTCCTCGAGCACGCTTCCCGGACCGAACTGGCGGTCGAGCGCGGCCGAGAAGATGAAGGGCTTGAAGCTCGATCCGGGTTGGCGCACCGCCTGGGTCACATGGTTGAACTTGTTGCGGTG
The DNA here is from genome assembly GCF_000021765.1 of Thauera aminoaromatica. Taxonomy (NCBI): domain Bacteria; kingdom Pseudomonadati; phylum Pseudomonadota; class Betaproteobacteria; order Rhodocyclales; family Zoogloeaceae; genus Thauera; species Thauera aminoaromatica. The sequence goes on from NC_011662.2 coordinate 921,588, forward strand.
GAAGTCGAAGCCGCCGATCAGCGCGCGCACCGCGCCGCTGTGCGAGTCGATCGCCACCAGCGCGGCCTGCACTTCCGGCAGCTGTGCGAGCTCCCAACCATCCTTGCCGGTATTGCGCACGCGCACGATCGCCCCGCGGCGCACGCGTCGGGCTTGCGGGGCCTTGTCCGAGAGCATCGGCGCGACGAAGGACAGGCCCTTGCCGGTGATGCGGATCTCCTGGCCACGGCGGTAGGCGAGCACCTCCTTCGGGCTGGCCCTGAGCACCAGTGCGGCAAGCAGGTCGTCGTGGTCGTTGGTCTCGCCGAGTGCCTCGTCGAGTTGCTCGTCGGGCACCTGCCCGGAGGGCAGCTCGACGAAGGCCTCGGGGCCGCGATAGCCGTGGCGGCGGTCGTAGTCGAGCACGCCGCGGCGCAGCGCAGCGTAGGCCGCTTCCTGGTCCTTGCGGGTGACCGTGGTGATGATGCGGATGCCGAGCTCGTAGGCCTGCTCGCCGAACTGTTCCACCGCGATCTGGCGCGCCATCTCGGCGACGTAGTCTCCGGGGACGACGATGTCCTGGACGCGGCGGGCCGCGGCGATGTCGCGCTGGCTTTGCTTCGGAGTGGCGAAGGCGAGCGCATGCTGATACTGGGCATCGTCGATGAAGCCGGCTTCGAGCATGCGGCGCAGGACGTATTGCTGCCGCACTGCGGCGCGCGCGGGGTTCACGATCGGGTTGAAGGCCGAGGGGGCCTTGGGAAGGCCGGCGAGCATCGCCGCTTCGGGCAGGGTGAGCTGTTCGAGTGTCTTCCCGTAGTAGGCGCGTGCGGCGGCGGCGAAGCCGTAGGCGCGCTGGCCGAGGAAGATCTGGTTGATGTAGAGCTCGAGGATCTGGTCCTTGCCGAGGTTCTGCTCGATCTTGAGCGAGAGCAGGATCTCGTAGAGCTTGCGGTTGTAGGTCTTCTCCCGGGAGAGGAAGAAATTGCGCGCGACCTGCATGGTGATCGTCGAGGCCCCCTGGCCGCGGCCCCCGGACGACAGGTTGGCGAGTGCGGCGCGGGCGAGGCCGAGCGGGTCGATGCCGCGGTGTTCGTAGAAGCGCTCGTCCTCGGCGGCGAGGATGGCGTGCTTGAGGTGGGAGGGAACCTCTGCGATGCGAACTACGTCACGGCGCTCCTCGCCGAACTCGCCGATGAGGTGGCCATCGGCCGTATATACTCGGAGCGGAACACGCGGCCGGTAGTCGGTGAGCGTGTCGAGCGCGGGCAGGTTGGGCCAGGCGAAGAACGCCATCGCCGCGAGCGTGGCGATGCCGAGAATGGCCAGCGCGAGCAGCGCTGCGATCGGATACAGGACCCAGCGCATGGGCAATCCAGGATGGTTTCGAGCGGAGCGGCATTATACGGGATGCGCCCGCGTGGCTCGTGTGTCCGTGGATGAGCCGGTCTCGACCGTGACGGGGTTCGCTTTACACCCCAATGGCTTGTTGCTAGCATGCTAGAGCGTTGCTGAGCAATAGCGCGTAACATAAAGAAATTCAAGGGTTTTCTTTGTGATCGACCTCCCCTTTTTCAGCCCTTCGGCGCGCCAGCTCGTCGGGCTCGACATCTCGTCTTCATCCGTGAAGCTCGTCGAGCTATCGGCCGGGGAAAAGGACGCTTACAAAGTGGAGCGCTATGCGGTCGAGACCCTGCCGCGCGATGCGGTGGTCGATGGCAACATCGCCAACCTCGACGCGGTGAGCGAATCCGTGCGGCGCGCGCTGCGCCGCTTCGGCTCCGGCGTGCGCAACGTGGCGCTCGCGTTGCCGTCGTCCTCGGTCATCACCAAGAAGATCATTCTCCCCGAAGGCCTGCGCGAGACCGAGATGGAGTTCGCGGTCGAGGCCGAGGCCAATCAGTACATCCCTTTCGCGCTCGAGGAGGTCAATCTCGACTTCCAGAGGATCGGCCCCGCACCCGGCAGCCCCGGGGATGTCGAGGTCCTGATCGCCGCCTCGCGCAAGGACAAGGTGGAGGATCGCGTCGCGGTGGCGCAGGCGGCCGGGCTCAAGGCGGTGATCGTCGATGTGGAGTCGCTGGCCACCGAGTCCGCCCTGGAGTTGGTGTGCCGGCAGTTGCCGCGCGGCGGAGCCGACCAGGTGATCGCGCTGGTCGACATCGGCGCCTCGGTCATGAACGTGACGATGTTCCGCAACGGCCACTCCATCTATTCGCGCGAGCAGGCCTTCGGCGGCAGCCAGTTGACCCAGGACATCGCACGCCAGTACGGCATGAGCTTCGAGGAAGCGGAATCCGCCAAGCGCGCCGGCTCGCTGCCCGACAGCTACCCGCGCGACCTGATGCGTCCTTTCATGGACAGCCTCGCGCTCGAGGTCTCGCGCGCCTTGCAGTTCTTCTTCACCTCCACGCCGTTCAACCAGGTCGACCACGTCGTGCTTGCGGGCGGCTGCGCGGTGCTGCCGGGACTCGGCGACGTTGTCGCGGCGCGTACGCAGGTCGATACGCTCATCGCCAATCCCTTCGCGAGCATGACCTTGAGCGGCAAGGTCCGCCCTAAGGCGCTGCTCGCCGACGCGCCGGCGCTGATGGTCGCGTGCGGGCTGGCGCTGCGGAGGTTCGACGCATGATCCGCATCAATCTGCTGCCGCACCGGATTGCCAAGCGAAGGCAGCGCAGGCGGCAGTTCTACGCGCTCGCCGGCAGCATGGTGCTGCTGGGGGCGCTGATCGGCTTCGGCGTGCACGTGGTTTATACCGCACACATCGAGGACCAGGAGGCGCGCAACGCCTTCCTCAAGGAGGAGATCGTCCGGCTCGACCGCGAAATCGCGGAGATCCGCCGCCTGCGCGAACAGATCGATGCGATGCTGGCGCGCAAGCAGGTGATCGAGTCGCTGCAGGGGGCCCGGGCCGAAACCGTGCATCTGTTCAACGAGCTCGCCCAGCGCCTGCCCGACGGCGTATATCTGAAATCGGTCAAGCAGACCGGCAGGCAGGTGAGGGTCGTCGGGCTGGCGCAGTCGAACGCGCGGGTGTCGCACTTCATGCGCAACGTCGAGGCCTCCGCCTTCCTGGAGCAGCCCCGGCTGATCGAGGCCAAGGCCGTCACCCAGGACAACCGCCGCTTAAGCGAGTTCTCCCTCGACATCGCCATCCGCCCGCCGGTCCAGGCGGAGCCCGCGGGGGGCGCCGGCGTCGCGAAGACGGCCGCGAAGGGGGCGCAAAAATGAGCTTCGATCTGGGCGCGCTGCGCGAGGGCATCGACTTCCGCCGCCTGGCGGACGATTTTCGTGGGCTCGATCCGCACGATCCGGGCATGTGGCCCGCCGCGCCGCGGGTGGTGGTCGCGGTCTGCCTGCTGGTGCTGACGGTCGCCGGGTTCTGGTGGTTCGACTGGCAGGGTCAGGTCGAGACCCTCGAGGCGCGCCAGGCCGAGGAGGTGCAGCTGCGCGAGAGCTGGGTGACGAAGAAGCGCCAGGCAGTCAATCTCGACGAGCACCGCCGCCAGCTCGCCGAGATCGACCGCCAGTTCGGCGCCCTGCTCAAGCAGTTGCCCAACCGTGCCGAAATGGACTCCCTGCTCTCCGACATCAACCAGGCCGGCCTCGGCCGCGGCCTCCAGTTCGAGCTCTTCAAGCCGGGCGCAGACGTGGTCAAGGAGTTCTATGCCGAGATGCCGATCGACGTGCGCGTGACCGGCGTTTATCACGATCTCGGGGAGTTCGTCGCCGATCTCGCCAGCATGCCGCGGGTGGTGACGCTGGGCGACGTCGCCATCGAGGCCGACAAGGATGGACGCCTCAAGCTGCAGGCCAAGGCGGTCACCTACCGCTACCTCGACGAGGAAGAGCTCGCGCAGCAACGCAAGGCGGCGCAGGCCGCGAAGCAGGGGAACAAATGATGAACAGGGCCGCGCTGTTCGGCGCCTGTGTACTGCTCGCCGGCTGTGCCGGGGGTAGCCAGGACGACCTCGAGGTCTGGATGGACGAGCAGGCCAAGACCATGCGCGGCGCCGTGCGGCCCCTGCCCGAACTGCGCCAGGTCCCGCTCGTCGCCTATGCCGGAACGCAGGGAGACGATCCCTTCCGCAGCGCGCGCATGGAACCCGAGCGGCGGGCCTCGGCGAGCGCGCTGCGCCCCGACCTCGACCGCCGTCGCGAGCCGCTGGAGGCCTTCCCGATCGAATCGCTGCAGATGGTGGGCGTGCTGATGCAGGGAAACAACACCCATGCGCTGGTCAAGGCGGGGACCGTGCTCCATCAGGTGAAGGCCGGGAACTACATGGGACAGAATTTCGGCGTGATCACTCAGGTCACCGAAAACGAGATCAAGCTGCGCGAACTGGTCGAGGATGTCTATGGCGACTGGGTTGAACGGACCAGCACGCTGACATTGCAGGAGCGCCAGGAGGCAGGAAAATGAGACACCGCATCGGAGTGCTGCTGATCGCAGCCGCTTTCGCAGGCCTGGCGCCCGCGCCCGCCGTGCTGGCCCAGGACGCAGAGCAGGCGCACAGCTTCGGCAACCGGATCGAGGGACTGGAGGTCGCGGAGCAGGGTGGCGCGATCTACGTGCGCCTGACCTTGCGCGAGCCGCTCGCCAGCCCGCCGCCGAGCTTCAGCGTGGCCAACCCGGCACGCATCGCCTTCGACTTCCCGGGCACCGCCAACGCCCTCGGGCGTAACGTGCAGGCGATCGACCAGGGCGACCTGCGCAGCGCCAACATCGTCCAGGCCGGCGACCGCACCCGGTTGGTGCTCAATCTCACCCGCATGAGCCCCTACGAGGCGCGCGTGCAGGGTCGCGACCTCATCATCGCGCTCTCCCCGGCCGCGTCGCGCGCGGCGCAGGGCACGGTGGTGAGCGAAGCCGCGGCCAACTTCGCCGCGCCGCGTTCGAGTGCGGCGGCCGCGGGCGGGCTGGCGGTGCGCGACATCAACTTCCGCCGCGGTACGGGCGGCGAGGGGCGCGTGGTGGTCGACCTGTCCAACCCGGACACCGGCATCGACATCCGCCAGCAGGGCGGCAACCTCGTCATCGACTTCCTGCAGGCCGCGCTGCCCGAGCACCTGCGCCGCCGCTCCGACGTCACCGACTTCGCCACCCCGGTCACCTCGATGACCGCGCAGCAGGTGGGCGACCGCGTGCGCCTGACCGTGACGCCCAACGGCCTGTGGGAGCACAACGCCTACCAGAGCGACAACCGCTTCGTGCTCGAGGTGCGTCGCGTCGCCGAGGACCCCGCCAAGCTCGGCGGCGGGCGCAGCGACTACAAGGGCGAGAAGCTCTCGCTCAACTTCCAGAACGTGGACGTGCGCTCGGTGCTGCAGGTCATCGCCGACTTCACCGACTTCAACATCATCACCTCCGACTCGGTACAGGGAAATTTGACCCTGCGCCTGAAGGACGTGCGCTGGGATCAGGCCTTTGACATTATCTTGCGGGCCAGAGATTTGGATATGCGAAAGAACGGCAATGTGATTTGGGTGGCGCCGAGGGATGAACTTGCATTGCGTGAAAAGGCTCAGAACGAGGCGCTGGCGGACATCGAGTCCTTGGAGCCGCTGAGCACAGAGAGCATCCGATTAAACTACCACAAAGCGAGAGAGATTGGCGATTTGCTGTCGAGTGGTGGAAAAGGTGATCGCGGTTTTCTTTCAAAGAGGGGAAAGGTTGCATTCGACGAGCGCACTAATCGTATCTTTGTCACAGATGTGTCGTCTCGATTGCAGTCTGTACGCAACCTCATCAGTGATGTCGATGTCGCTCCGCGACAGGTCCTTATAGAGGCACGCATCGTGGAGGCAAACAAGACATTTTCCCGGGATCTTGGGGTGAGGCTCGGTTTAGGAAAGTCCAAGCCTTGGAAGATAAACGACGGTGGTGCCCAGATCGGATTTGGGTCCTCTACCTTGGGAGGCTCCGCAGGATCTTCCGGCTCCTTTAGACCAGAGACAGCTACAAGTGGCGCTGATATTCAAAATCCCTACGGATCTTTTGCGCTAAGCATCTTTAACAGCAGCGTTACGCGTTTCCTTAATCTGGAATTGCAGGCTCTTGAGTCTGACGGGCGTGGTCGGGTTGTTTCGAGCCCGAGGGTTTTAACCGCTAACCAAGTCGAAGCGTTGATCAAGCAGGGCACGCAAATCCCAATCCCGATTCCATCGACGCAAGTCGGTGGAGAGCCAACGGTGGAGTATAAGGATGCCGTTCTCTCGCTTAAAGTTAGGCCCAGCATCACTCCAGATGGCCGAATCCAGTTATCGGTATTGGTAAACAAGGATCGGCCGGATTTTACGAACGTTGTTCTCGGTCGCCCGTCGATTGACACGAAGAGCGTCCAGACTGAAGTTACAGTTGAAAATGGGGGAACGCTTGTCATCGGTGGTGTGTACGAAGAGCAAGAGCTGAATGGAGAGGACCGAGTGCCCGTGCTAGGCGAACTGCCGGTCCTTGGCGGCCTGTTCCGAACTCGATCGACGATTGCCGAGAAGAAGGAGTTGTTGGTTTTCATAACGCCTCGACTTGTCTCCGAAAGTCTTACGTTGCGCTGAGGCTAACGCTCCTTCTGCTGATACAATCCTCGGGGCGGGCGTCCGGCATGGATGCCCGCCCTTTTTCATCTGGATTTCCGGCGAGTCACGCGTGAGCTGTCTGATACTGATCGGCATGATGGGCGCCGGCAAGACCACGGTCGGCAAGGAACTGGCGCGCAGGCGCAGGATGCGCTTCGCCGATTGCGACCAGGCGATCGTGGCGCGCACCGGCGTCAGCATTCCGACCATCTTCGAGCTCGAGGGCGAGGCGGGCTTCCGCCGCCGCGAGACGCAGATGATCGACGAGCTCACCCGCGAGCCCGACCTCGTGCTCGCCACGGGCGGCGGGGTCGTCGTCACCCCGCTCAACCGCGAGCTGATGCGCGAGCGCGGCATCGTCATCTACCTCGACGTGCCGACGCAGGTGCTGTTCGAGCGCACCCGCCACGACCGCAACCGCCCGCTGCTGCAGGTCGAAAATCCGCGCCAGCGCATCGAGGAGCTTCACCGCGCGCGCGACCCCCTCTATCGCGAGACCGCCCACATCATCCTCGCAGGCGGGCGCGGCAACCCCTGCAACATGGTGCGCCAGATCGAGGAGGCGCTCGCCCGCTACAAGGCCGACACATGCAGACCCTGAACGTGGCGCTCGGCGAGCGCGCCTATCCCATTCACATCGGCCGCGGCCTGCTCGGACGCACCGACCTGATCCTCCCCCACCTCAAGACGCGGCGCGTCGCGATCGTCACCAACGCGGTGGTGGGGCCGCTCTACCTCGAGCGTCTGCGCGCCGGGCTGGAAGGGGCGGGGGTGCGCACCGCAGCGGTGGTGCTGCCCGACGGCGAGGCGCACAAGGACTGGGAGACGCTCAACCGCATCTTCGACATGCTGCTCGCGGAGCGCTGCGAGCGCTCGACCACCCTGGTCGCGCTCGGCGGCGGGGTGGTGGGCGACATGGGCGGCTTCGCCGCGGCCTGCTACCAGCGCGGCATGCCCTTCATCCAGGTGCCGACTACGCTGCTCTCGCAGGTCGACTCCTCGGTGGGCGGCAAGACCGCGATCAACCACCCGCTCGGCAAGAACATGATCGGCGCCTTCTACCAGCCCAGTATGGTGCTGGCCGACATCGACACCCTCGACACCCTGCCCGACCGCGAGCTCTCCGCCGGCCTGGCCGAGGTCATCAAGTACGGGCTGATCCGCGACCCCGAGTTCCTCGCCTGGCTGGAGGTCAACCTCGACCGCCTGGTGGCGCGCGACACCGACGCGCTGGCGTGGGCGATCGAGCGCTCCTGCCGCAACAAGGCCGAGGTGGTGGCGGCCGACGAGACCGAGCAGGGCGAGCGCGCGCTGCTCAACCTCGGCCACACCTTCGGTCATGCCATCGAGACCGGCCTCGGCTACGGCGAGTGGCTGCACGGCGAGGCCGTTGCCGCCGGCACGATGATGGCCGCCGAGCTGTCGTGCCGCCTGGGCTGGATCGACGCCGCCGCGGTGGCGCGCATCGAGGCGCTGTTCGAGCGCGCTCGCCTGCCGGTGTGGGGGCCGCGGCTCGGTGTCGAGCGCTACGTCGAGCTGATGTCGCACGACAAGAAGGTCGAGGCCGGCAAGCTGCGCCTGGTACTGCTGCGCGAGATGGGGCGCGCGGTGATGCACGGCGAGGCGCCGGCCTCCGAGATCGCCGCGGCGATCGAGGCGCGCTGCCGCTGAGCCGGCGGCGGGCGCAGGCTCGCCCGCGCGTGGTGCCGCACAAACGCCTGGCTGTTTTCGTCATGCCGCGTCATTTGAGGAGCCCGCATGCAGCAACTCGCCCCCTATGCCGTCACCGAGGCCGCCTCGCGCGGCCGCGTCCACGACGAGCCCGCCCCGGTCGCGCGCGGCCAGTTCCAGCGCGACCGCGACCGCATCGTGCATTCCACCGCCTTCCGCCGCCTGGAATACAAGACCCAGGTGTTCGTGAACCACGAGGGCGACCTCTTCCGCACCCGCCTCACCCACAGCCTCGAGGTCGCCCAGCTCACCCGCGGCCTCGCGCGCGAGCTCGGTCTCAACGAGGACCTCGCCGAGGCGATCGCGCTCGCCCACGACCTCGGCCACACCCCCTTCGGCCACGCCGGGCAGGATGCGCTCAACGCCTGCATGAAGGACTTCGGCGGCTTCGAGCACAACCTGCAGTCGCTGCGCACGGTGGACCTGCTCGAAGACCGCTACGCCGGCTTCGACGGGCTCAACCTGATGTTCGAGACCCGCGAGGGCATCCTCAAGCACTGCTCGCGCGCCAACGCCGAGCGCCTCGGCGAGCTCGGCCAGCGCTTCCTCGACAGCACCCAGCCCTCACTCGAGGCCCAGCTCGCCAATCTCGCCGACGAGATCGCCTACAACAACCACGATGTGGACGACGGCCTGCGCTCAGGGCTGATCACGCTCGAGCAGCTCGACGAGGTGCCGATCTTCGCGGTGCAGCGGCGCGAGGCCGAGGCGCGCTGGCCGGGGCTGTCGGGGCGCAAGCTGATCAACGAGACGGTGCGACGCATGATCCACCTGATGGTGATCGACCTCATCGAGCAGACCCGCGCCAACATCGCCGCCGAAGGCGTCCGGACGCTCGCCGACGTCCATGCCGCGCCGCGCCTGGTGGCGTATTCCGACACGCTGCTGCCGCGCCTGCGCGAGCTCAAGGTCTTCCTGCGCGACAAGCTCTATCGCCACTACCAGGTGCTGCGCATGACCAACAAGGCGCGCCGCATCGTCGGCGACCTGTTCACGGCGTTCATGGACGACCCCCACATCCTGCCGCCGCAGTATCAGGCGATGGCGCGCGAGGACAAGCCGCGCGCCATCGCCGACTACATCGCCGGCATGACCGACCGCTATGCGATGAAGGAGCACCGGCGGCTGTTCGCGGTGGGGGAGATCCATTAAGGCGTGAGGCGTGAGGTGTGAGGCGGGGAAGGCCGCCTTCCTGCGGTCGAAGCGTTTCGCCGTCGTCACGGTCGCATTCGCGCCGTTTGGCGCTGCTGCGGAAAGCGTCGTGGTTGGGGTTTTCGCCGCGTGCCGCAGTGCAAAAAAACTGTTGAATCCGGCGAGCTTTGGGGGGTATAGTTTTTTCGACCGCAGCGAACAGGACGGTAGTGTCCAAAATGGTGCATGAGGCCTGAAAAGGCTAGCCTTCGACCCCGTCTAGTCGCTGTTTCTGCACCAGATTGGTGCAGACTACAAAGCCGGTGCGCGCGCGCCCGGCTTTTTTGTGCGCGTTCGGTTTGTCGGTGATGGCCTTGCGGCCGATTTTTCCGGCTCCGAGCGCGTGATCTTGAGTGTCGTTTGAGGAATCGAAGATGGATCTGCCCCAAAAGCAGGGTCTGTACGACCCCGCCAATGAACACGATGCCTGTGGCGTGGGTTTCATCGCCCACATCAAGGGCGAGAAACGTCATGACATCATTCTGCAGGGCCTCGAGATCCTGAAAAACCTCGACCACCGCGGCGCGGTGGGCGCCGACCCGCTGCAGGGCGACGGCGCGGGCATCCTGATCCAGATCCCCGACCAGCTCTACCGCGAGGAGATGGCGGCGCAGGGCGTGACCCTGCCGTTGCCCGGCGAGTACGGCGTCGGCATGGTGTTCATGCCCAAGGAAGCCGCCTCGCGCCTCGCCTGCGAGCAGGAGATCGAGCGTGCGGTCGTGGCCGAAGGCCAGGTCGTGCTCGGCTGGCGCGACGTGCCGGTCAACCGCGACATGCCGATGTCGCCCACGGTCAAGGCCATGGAGCCGATGATCCGCCAGATCTTCATCGGCCGCGGTCCCGACGTCATGGTCACCGAGGCGCTCGAGCGCAAGCTCTACGTCGTGCGCCGCCGCTCCGCCAACGCCATCGGCGCGCTCAAGCTCAAGCACGCCAAGGAGTTCTACATGGTGTCGTGCTCGGCACGCACCGTGAACTACAAGGGCCTGCTGCTCGCCGACCAGGTCGGCGAGTACTACCCCGACCTGCTCGACAAGCGTGCGGTGTCGGCGCTGTCGCTGGTGCACCAGCGCTTCTCGACCAACACCTTCCCGAAGTGGAACCTCGCCCACCCGTTCCGCTACATCGCGCACAACGGCGAGATCAATACCCTGCGCGGCAACTACAACTGGATGCGCGCGCGCGAGAAGGGCGTGCATTCGCCGCTGCTCGGCGACGACCTGCAGAAGATCTGGCCGCTGATCTACCCCGGCCAGTCCGACTCGGCCTCCTTCGACAACGCGCTCGAGCTGCTGGTGATGAGCGGCTACTCGCTCGCCCACGCGATGATGATGATGATCCCCGAGGCCTGGGAGTCGCACACGCAGATGGACGAGAAGCGCCGCGCCTTCTACGAGTACCACGCGGCGATGATGGAGCCCTGGGACGGCCCCGCGGCGGTGGCCTTTACCGACGGCCGCCAGATCGGTGCCACCCTCGACCGCAACGGCCTGCGTCCGGCGCGCTACCTGATCACCGACGACGACCTCGTGGTGATGGCCTCCGAGTCCGGCGTGCTGCCCATCGCCGACAGCAAGATCGTCAAGAAGTGGCGCCTGCAGCCCGGCAAGATGTTCCTGATCGACATGGAGCAGGGCCGCATCATCGGCGACCAGGAGATCAAGGAGTCGCTCGCCCACGCCAAGCCCTACGCCGACTGGCTGCGCCGCATCAACATCAAGCTCGACACCCTCGAGGCGCCGGCCGTGCTCGACACCGCCGCCGCCGACGAGCGCGTCGCGCCGCTGCTCGATCGCCAGCAGGCCTTCGGCTACACGCAGGAGGACATCAAGTTCATCCTCGAGCCGATGGGCAAGGCAGGTGAGGAAGGCACCGGCTCGATGGGCAACGACTCGCCGCTGGCGGTGCTGTCCTCGAAGAACAAGCCGCTGTTCAACTACTTCCGCCAGCTCTTCGCGCAGGTCACCAACCCGCCGATCGATCCGATCCGCGAGCAGATGGTGATGTCGCTGGTTTCCTTCATCGGCCCGCGCCCCAACCTGCTCGAGATCAACGAGATCAACCCGCCCTTCCGCCTCGAGGTGAGCCAGCCCGTGCTCGACTTCGAGGGCATGGCCAAGATCCGCAACATCGCGCGCTACACGCAGAACAAGTTCCGCTCCGCCGAGCTGGACATCTGCTACCCGGCCGAGTGGGGCAACGAGGGCGTCGAGGCGCGCCTGGCCTCGCTGTGTGCCGACGCCGAGAACGCGGTGCTGGCGGGCACCAACATCCTCATCGTGTCCGACCGCAAGCTCGCCGCCGACCGCGTCGCCATCCCCGCGCTGCTGGCGCTGTCCGCGATCCACCAGCACCTGGTGGAGAAGGGCCTGCGCACCCGCACCGGCCTGGTGGTCGAGACCGGCTCGGCGCGCGAGGTGCATCACTTCGCGGTGCTCGCCGGCTACGGCGCCGAAGCCGTGCATCCCTACCTCGCGCTCGAGACCCTGGCCCACCTGGCCGACGACGCCGAGACCGCGGCCAAGTACGTCAAGCACTTCGTCAAGGCGATCGGCAAGGGCCTGATGAAGGTGATGTCCAAGATGGGCATCTCGACCTACATGTCCTACACCGGCGCTCAGATCTTCGAAGCCGTCGGCCTCAAGCAGGCGCTGCTCGACAAGTACTTCACCGGCACCACCAGCCAGGTCGAGGGCATCGGCGTGTTCGAGGTGATGGAAGAATCCATCCGCCTGCACAAGGCCGCCTTCGGCACCGACCCGGTGCTGCACGACATGCTCGACGCCGGCGGCGAGTATGCCTTCCGCATCCGCGGCGAGGAGCACATGTGGACGCCGGACGCGATCGCCAAGCTGCAGCACGCCACGCGCTCGGGCAAGGCCGACACCTACAAGGAATACGCCAAGATCATCAACGACCAGAGCCGCCGCCACATGACGCTGCGCGGCCTGTTCGAGCTCAAGGCCGCGCTCACCCCGGTGCCGCTCGACGAGGTTGAGCCCGCCAAGGAGATCGTCAAGCGCTTCGCCACCGGCGCGATGTCGCTCGGCTCGATCTCCACCGAGGCGCACACCACGCTTGCGGTGGCGATGAACCGCATCGGCGGCAAGTCGAACACCGGCGAGGGCGGCGAAGACCCGATGCGTTTCAAGCCGCTGACCGAGGCGATCAAGCTGTCGCAGGTGATCGGCGAGAAGCGCATCGCGCGCGACCTCGACCTCAACGCCGGCGACTCGCTGCGCTCGGCGATCAAGCAGGTGGCCTCGGGCCGCTTCGGCGTCACCACCGAGTACCTGATCAACGCCGACCAGATCCAGATCAAGATGGCCCAGGGCGCCAAGCCCGGCGAGGGCGGCCAGCTGCCCGGCCACAAGGTCTCGGAGTACATCGGCTTCCTGCGTCACTCGGTGCCGGGCGTTGGCCTCATCTCGCCGCCGCCGCACCACGACATCTACTCCATCGAGGACCTCGCGCAGCTCATCCACGACCTCAAGAACACCAACCCGGCCGCGAGCATCTCGGTCAAGCTGGTGTCCGAGATCGGCATCGGAACGGTGGCGGCGGGCGTGGCCAAGGCCAAGGCCGACCACATCGTGGTTGCCGGCCATGACGGCGGCACCGGTGCGAGCCCGTGGAGCTCGATCAAGCACGCCGGCTCGCCGTGGGAGCTCGGGCTGGCCGAGACCCAGCAGACCCTGGTGCTCAACCGCCTGCGCGGACGCGTGCGCCTGCAGGTCGACGGCCAGATCAAGACCGGCCGCGACGTCGTCATCGGCGCGCTGCTCGGCGCCGACGAGTTCGGCTTCGCCACCGCGCCGCTCGTCGTCGAGGGCTGCATCATGATGCGCAAGTGCCACCTCAACACCTGCCCGGTCGGCGTCGCCACCCAGGACCCGGTGCTGCGCGCGCGCTTCTCGGGCCAGCCCGAGTACGTGGTCAACTACTTCTTCTTCGTCGCCGAGGAAGTGCGCGAGCTGATGGCGCAGCTCGGCGTGCGGACCTTCGACGAGCTCATCGGCCGTGCCGACCTGCTCGACATGAAGAAGGGCATCGCGCACTGGAAGGCGCAGGGCCTCGACTACTCGCGCATCTTCTACCTGCCCAACGTGCCCGCCGAGGTGCCGCGCCTGCATCGCGAGACGCAGGACCACGGCCTCGACAAGGCACTCGACAAGCAGCTCGTCGTGCTCGCCAAGCCGGCACTGGAGAAGGGTGAGAAGGTCAACATCGACCTGCCGGTGCGCAACATCAACCGCACCGTGGGCGCGATGCTCTCGGGCGAGGTGGCCAAGCGCTACGGCCATGCCGGCCTGCCCAACGACACCATCCACATCCGCCTCAACGGCACCGCCGGGCAGAGCTTCGGCGCCTTCCTGGCGCGCGGCGTCACGCTCGAGCTGGTGGGCGAGGGCAACGACTACGTCGGCAAGGGCCTTTCGGGCGGCCGCATCATCGTGCGCCCGAAGGCCGAGTTCCGCGGCGACACGCCGCAGAACATCATCGTCGGCAACACCGTGCTCTACGGCGCGACCGAGGGCGAGGTCTACTTCGCCGGCGTCGCGGGCGAGCGCTTCGCGGTGCGCAACTCCGGCGCCACCGCGGTGGTGGAGGGCGTGGGCGACCACGGCTGCGAGTACATGACCGGCGGCACCGTGGTCGTGCTCGGCGAGACCGGGCGCAACTTCGCCGCCGGCATGTCGGGCGGCGTGGCCTACGTGCTCGACGAGGATGGCACGTTCGAGCAGCGCTGCAACATGGCGCAGGTCGCGCTCGAGCCGCTGCCCGAGGAGATCGCCGCGCGCAAGGGCTCGGAGTCGGGCGACGAGCTCGAGTCCCACGGCCGCGTCGATATCGACCACCTGACGATGGGCGACGAGCTCATCCTCAAGGGCCTGATCGAGCGCCACGTCCGCTTCGCCAGCAGCGTGCGTGCGCGCGAGATCCTGAACAACTGGGGCCTCTGGCGGAAGAAGTTCGTCAAGGTGTTCCCGCACGAGTACCGCCGCGCGCTGACCGAGATGGCTCAGCAGCGCGAAGCTGAGAAGGAGGCCGCATAAATGGGCAAGCCCACCGGATTCATGGAATATCAGCGTCTGTCCGAGGCCTACGAGCCGGTCGACAAGCGCCTGAAGACCTACAAGGAGTTCGTCGTCCGCCTCACCGACGAGCAGGCGTCGGTCCAGGGCGCGCGCTGCATGGACTGCGGCATCCCGTTCTGCAACAACGGCTGCCCGGTCAACAACATCATCCCGGACTGGAACGACCTCGTGTATCGCGGCCACTGGCGCGAGGCGATCGAGGTGCTGCACTCGACCAACAACTTTCCCGAGTTCACCGGCCGCATCTGCCCCGCACCCTGCGAGGCGGCGTGCACGCTGAACATCAACACCGACGCGGTGGGCATCAAGTCGATCGAGCACGCGATCATCGACAAGGCCTGGGAAGAGGGCTGGGTGGTGCCGCAGCCGGCCGAGGTCAAGACGGGCAAGAAGGTCGCCGTGGTCGGCTCCGGCCCGGCCGGCCTCGCGGCCGCGCAGCAGCTCGCGCGCGCCGGCCACGACGTCACCGTGTTCGAGAAGAACGACCGCATCGGCGGCCTGCTGCGCTACGGCATCCCCGACTTCAAGATGGAGAAGTCGCTGATCGACCGCCGTGTCGAGCAGCTCCAGGCCGAGGGCGTGGTGTTCCGCACCGGCGTGCTGGTCGGCGCGCAGAATGTGCCCGCCGGCATCGTCAATGATGCGAAGCAGGTCGTCAGCGCCGAGCAGCTCAAGCAGGACTTCGACGCCGTGGTGCTCGCCGGCGGCTCCGAGATCCCGCGCGACCTGCCGGTGCCGGGCCGCGAGCTCGGCGGCGTGCATTACGCGCTCGAGTTCCTCATCCCGCAGAACAAGCAGGTCGCCGGCGACAAGCCCAATCCGATCTCGGCCAAGGGCAAGCACGTGGTGGTGATCGGCGGTGGCGACACCGGCTCAGATTGCGTGGGCACCTCCAATCGCCACGGCGCAGCCAGCGTGACCCAGTTCGAGCTCATGCCGATGCCGCCCGAGCAGGAGAACAAGGCGCTGACCTGGCCCTACTGGCCGACCAAGCTGCGCACCTCGTCCTCGCACGAGGAAGGTTGCGAGCGCGACTTCGCCGTCGCCACCAAGGAGTTCATCGGCAAGAACGGCAAGGTCAAGGCGCTCAAGGCCTGTCGCCTGGAGTTCAAGGACGGCAAGATGTCCGAGGTGCCGGGCTCCGAGTTCGAGATCAAGGCCGACCTGGTGCTGTTCGCGATGGGCTTCACCCAGCCGGTGGGCGGCGTGCTCGAAGCCTTCGGTGTGGACAAGGACGCCCGCGGCAATGCCAAGGCGAGCACCGACGGTGCAGGCAGCTACACCACCAACGTGCCCAAGGTCTTCGCCGCCGGCGACATGCGCCGCGGGCAGTCGCTGGTGGTGTGGGCGATTCGTGAGGGCCGCCAGTGCGCCCGTGCGGTCGATGAGTTCCTGATGGGTGAGAGCTTGTTGCCCCGATAGGCGAATCGCCCACGAGGGGAGAGTTGACGATTGCGGGCCGACCGGCCCGCAAGGCGCGAGGGCCGCCAGTGTGCCCGTGCGGTCGACGAGTTCCTGATGGGTGAGAGCCTGCTGCCGCGCTGATATCCTCTGCGCTGAAGCGATTTGCGAAAGGCGGTCCGCGGACCGCCTTTTTTTCTACCCGCCGCCCGGAGCGCGCCCCCCATGCCCAAGGTCCTCGTCATCAACGGCCCCAACCTCAACCTGCTCGGCACCCGCGAGCCCGTGATCTACGGCGCGACCACGCTTGCCGACGTCGAGAGCGGCCTGCGCGCGCAGGGCGAGGCGCTCGGCATCGAGCTGCTGTGCTTCCAGAGCAACCACGAGGGCGCGATCGTCGATCGCATCCACGCTGCGCGCACCGAGGGCGTCGCGTGGATCCTCATCAATCCGGGTGCCTACACCCATACCAGCGTGGCGATCCGCGACGCGCTCGCCGGGGTGGCGATCCCCTTCGTCGAGGTGCATATTTCCAACGTGCACAAGCGCGAGCCCTTCCGCCACCACTCCTACCTGTCGGACGTCGCCGAGGCGGTCATGGCCGGCTTCGGCGTGCACGGCTACGGTCTCGCGCTGCAATACATCGCCCTCCGCCTGAGCTGATCGCACCCGCGCCTGCCCGGCGATGGACGCCCTCGGCTGGTTCGTCACCGCCTCGCCATCCTGCTCACCGGCATCTCCAAGGCTGGGCTGGCCGAGGCGCTCGGCGGGCTGGCGGTGCCCTTCATGTCGATGTGGATCCCGCCGCGCGACGCGGTGGCGGTGGTGTTGCCGATCCTGAGCGCGATGGACATCGTCGGTATCCGGGTGTGGCGCGGCAAGGCCGACCGGGGCGATCTGCGCCACCTGATCCCGGCCGCGCTGCTCGGCATCGGCGCGGGGACGCTGCTCTGCGGCGTGCTCTCCGACCGCATGGTCAAGCTCGTGCTCGGGCTGATCGTGCTCGCCTTCGTTGCCGACCGCCTGCTGCGCCGGCGCACCGCGGACGCCGCGACCGGCGAAGGACCGCGCGTGCTGCCCTTCGCCCGGTCGTGCGGCGCCAAGCTGCTATGGGACGGGCTGGGCGGCGGAAGCCGGCCGATCAGCCGGAAAAGTGGAACACCTCGGGGTCGTCCCAGTGCTCGACGAGTACGCGCCGGACGCGGTCCTGCCACAGCTGTCCGAAGCGCTGCAGTTCGCCGGCGTCGGCGTCGCCGCGCATGCAGCGGCCCATGCGCTCGGCCATCTCGGGGTGGGGCTGCACCTTTGCCAGTTCGGCGGCAGCGTCCACGGAGGCGCCGGTGTCGCTGCGGCTGAAGCGCAGCGCGAGCGGCTGCGGTTCGCCGAAGCGCTGCAGGTTGCGGCGCACGAAGCGCCCGGCGATGCCCTTGAAGCCGCCGTCCTGGGCGCTGCCGGTGAGGAGCCCGACCACCGCGGCGACGACGCCGGTCACGCCCTCGTCGAGAGGATGCTGGAAGCCCACCTGCACCAAGCCGCGCACGGGCAATGCGCCGGGGAAGAGCCGCGTCATCGCGTGATGGGCGAGGGCGTAGGCCGAGGCCACCGTCGGGCAGGAATGGCCGGCCAGGCGCACCGCGTCGGCGTAGCCGTACTCGAGCACGCCCCCCTCGGCGGCGCCGAGGAACTCGGCGAGCGGATCGCGCACCACGAGGCGTGGCACCTGGTCGAAGAAAGCGGGAAAACGTTCGCTGGACATGCTCGCTCCGGGGCGTTGGGGAGCGCCGATTCTCCGTCCGCGCCGGTGTCGGCCGCCTTGACGTGGCTCAGGCCGCCTGCTTGCCGAGGCGGCGCTCGATCGCCTTCGCTGCCGCGCGCACCCGGCATGCGGTGAGGCCTTCCCAGTCCGGATCGACGCTCCCGACCGGTCCCATCGCGGTGATCGCGAGCGCGAGCTGGCCGCCGCCGTCGAAGACCGGCGCGGAAAACGCATGGATGCCCGGGATCGGATTGCCGAGTGCGCGCGCGAGGCGCTGCGTGCGGATCTCGTCGAGCACCGCCCGGACGTCGGCGGGGGACATCTCCAGCGGTGGGGCGCCCACCGCAGCCGCTTCGGCGGCGAGCACGGGGGCGACGATGCGCTGCGGCAGGAAGGCCGCGAACACGCGCCCGGTGGCCGACAGCAGCAAGGGCGTCATGACCGTGCCGGGCCGCATGTTGATGTGGATCTGGCGGCTGCACTCCTCGATGTGCACGACGGTGGGGCCGTGGTTGCCCCACACCGCGATCGCCACGTTGAGCTCGATGTCGTCGGCGAGCCGGGCGGCTTCGGGCAGGGCCGCCTTGATCGGATCGAGGCCGTGCAGCGCGCTCAGGCCCATCTGCAGCGCGAACGGGCCGAGCCCGTAGCGGCCGGTGAGCGCGTCCTGCTCCACCAGGCCGAGCTTGCCGAAGCTCACCAGGTAGGGATGCGCCTTGGCCGCCGGCATGCCGGCCTCGCGTGCGAGGTCCTTCAGCATCATCGGCTTGCCTTCGCGCACCAGGGCGGACAGCAGGCTGCCGCCGACCTCGATGGACTGGATGCCGCGGCGCTCGGCGGCGGACTCGGCCGCATCGCGTGCGGTCGAGGGGGAGGGATTAGGGATGTCCTGCATGCTGCTCTCCGGATTCGCGGCGCATCTTAACAGTCCACCGGACTGGCCGCGTATCCGGAAGATTTGCCTATAACAAACGTATTGACTATTAACGAACTCACAACTAGTATGGATCCATCGCTGCACATCACCGGAGACCTCCCCTCATGAGCACCAAGAAATTCGCCTCCCAGGCCGACCTCGAAGAGAAGAAGATCAGCTGGGAGAAGCTGTCCGAAAACGCCTATGCCTATACCGCCGAGGGCGACCCCAACACCGGCGTGATCATCGGCGACGACGGCGTGATGATCATCGACGCCACCGCCACCCCGGTGGCCGCGCAGGGCGTGATCGCCAAGGTGCGCGAGATCACCGACCTGCCGATCAGGTATGTGGTGCTCACCCACTACCACGCGGTGCGCGTGCTCGGCGCCTCGGGCTACAAGGCCGAGGGCCTGGAGCAGATCATCGCCAGCAAGGACACCTGGGACCTCATCGTCGAGCGCGGCCAGCAGGACATGGACTCCGAGATCGGCCGCTTCCCGCGCCTGTTCCAGGCGGTCGAGAGCGTGCCCGGGCTGACCTGGCCGACCATGACCTTCAGTGGCGAGATGACCGTGTGGATGGGCAAGCTCGAGGTGCGCATCAAGCAGCTCGGCCGCGGCCACACCAAGGGCGACACCATCGTCTATCTGCCCGCCCAGGACATCTGCTTCTCCGGCGACCTGGTCGAGGCCGACGCCGCCTGCTACACCGGCGACGCCTACCTCGCCGACTGGCCGCAGACCCTCGACAACCTGGCAGCGATGAACTTCGCCAAGCTCGTGCCCGGCCGCGGCCCGGCGCTGATGACGCCGGAGAAGGTCCAGGCCGGCCTCGCCTACACGCGCGACTTCGTCTCCACGCTGTACCGCAGCGCGCAGGAGGCGGTCGCGAAGGGCATGGACCTGAAGGCGACGATGGCGCACACCCGCGCCAACATGGACCCGAAGTTCGGCCAGGTCTTCATCTACGAGCACTGCCTGCCCTTCGACGTCACCCGCGCCCACGACGAGGCGAGCGGCATCCGCGATCCGCGCATCTGGACCGCCGAGCGCGACCAGCAGATGTGGCACGCGCTGCAGCAGGGCTGAGCCTGCAGCGGGCAGGGCGTCGTGTGGCGCCGCGCCTCTCGCACCCCTGATTTCCAGCAGCGTCCGGCGCCGGCTGCGGCGCCCCGCACCGCACCGCAGGACCGCGCGCCAAGACGCGGCCCCGGCGCACACGAACAAACCCGGAGGAGACCGCCGTGCTGAGCACGTACCAATACCCCAAGTTCGAATACGTCCGTCCGCCCGAGATCGCCGAAGGGCGCGACGGCCACTACCCGGTGGTGATCGTCGGCGCCGGCCCGGTGGGTCTGTGCACCGCGATCGACCTCGCCCGCCAGGGCCGGCAGGTGCTGCTGCTCGACAACGACGACACGGTGTCGATCGGCTCGCGCGGCGTGTGCTACGCCAAGCGCACGCTCGAAGTGCTCGATCGCCTCGGCTGCGGCGAGGAGATGGTGCAGAAGGGCGTGTCGTGGAACGTCGGCCGCACCTTCTTCCGCGAGGACGAGGTGTTCAACTTCAACCTCTGTCCCGAGCCCGACCATCACCGTCCGGGCATGATCAACCTGCAGCAGTACTACCTCGAGGACTACCTGGTGCAGCGCGCGCGCAAGCTCCCGAACCTCGAGATGCGCTTCAGGAACAACGTGATCGCGGTCACCCCCGGCGAGAAGCAGGCGAGCCTGCGCGTGGAGACGCCCGATGGCGCCTATACGCTCACCACCGACTGGCTGGTGGTGGCCGACGGCGCGCGCAGCCCGATCCGCACCATGCTCGGGCTGGATATCGAGGGCAAGGTCTTCATGGACCGCTTCCTCATCGCCGACGTGGTCATGAAGGCGGACTTCCCCACCGAGCGCTGGTTCTGGTTCGACCCGCCCTTCCATCCCAACCAGTCGGTGCTGCTGCACCGCCAGGCCGACAACGTCTTCCGCATCGACTTCCAGCTCGGCTGGCAGGCCGATCCGGAGCAGGAGAAGAAGCCCGAGAACGTGATCCCGCGCATCCAGGCGATGATCGGGGACGATCGCGAGTTCGAGCTCGAGTGGGTCAGCGTGTATACCTTCCAGTGCCGGCGCATGAACCGCTTCAATCACGGTCGCGTGCTCTTCGTCGGCGACTCGGCGCACCAGGTCTCGCCCTTCGGCGCGCGCGGCGCCAACTCCGGCATCCAGGACGCCGACAACCTGGTGTGGAAGCTCGCGCTGGTGATGGACGGCAAGGCGCCCGCCACGCTGCTCGACACCTACGGCGACGAGCGCGGCTTCGCGGCGGACGAGAACATCATGAACTCGACGCGCTCGACCGACTTCATCACGCCCAAGAGCCGCACCAGCAGGACCTTCCGCAACGCGGTGCTGGGCCTGGCCGAGCACCATCCCTTCGCGCGCGCCCTGGTCAACTCCGGGCGCCTGTCGGTGCCGAGCTTCCTCGTCGATTCGCGGCTCAACACCGCCGACGATGCGGTGTTCGCCGGCAACATGGTGCCGGGCGCGCCGATGGACGACGCCCCGATCGAGTCCGTCGGCGGCGAGCCCTGGCTGCTGCAGGTGCTCGGCGACCGCTTCCAGTTGCTGCACTACGTGGCCGACGCCGCCGACCTCGACGCCGCCAGCGTGGCCGCGCTGCAGTCGCTCGCGGAAGGGCCGATTCCGGTGGAGCCGATCGTGGTCGCGGCGCGCGGCCGGGCGCCGGCCGGACTGCGCACGCTGATCGACGCCAAGGGCCGCATCCGCGAGCGCTACGACCTGCAGCCCGGCACCACCTACCTCGCCCGCCCCGACCAGCACGTCGCCGCGCGCTGGCGCGCCCTCGACCCGGCCCGCGTGCGCGCCGCCGTCGCCCGCGCCACCTGCAACGCCTGAAGGAGACCGTCATGGCCCTGAACACCCAGCCCAACCTGTTCGAACCCGGCAAGCGCTACTTCCGTGCCTTCTCGCCCGGCGACGATTTCTACGAAGCCCTGATCGAGACCCACCGTGATCTGAGCGACGAGCAGAGCGAGATGGTCAACGCCCGCCTGATCCTGCTGCTCGCCAACCACATCGGCGACATCGCGGTGCTGCGCGAGGCGATGAGCATCGCTCGCGCAGGGGTGGTCGCAAAGGACTGATCGTTACGCGAGCCGGTCGATGGTGGCCGTGCTGCAGACGACGTGCAGCGAGCGGGATCGCTGCAATGATGATGCCCGGACCGGAGCGCTCCGTTATCTTCCCGAAATGCCGCAACGGAGCTTCGGCACTGAACCAAGGACGAGGAGACCGCAATGACCCCGATCGTGAAGAAGATCCATCACGTCGCCTACCGCTGCAAGGACGCGCTCGAGACCGCGCGCTGGTACGAGAAGCACCTCGGCATGAAGCTCGTGCTGTCGATCGCCGAGGACGCCGTGCCCTCTACCGGCGAGCCCGATCCCTACATGCACATCTTCATGGACGCCGGCATGGGCAACGTGCTCGCCTTCTTCGAGCTGCCCACGCGTGCGCCGATGGGCCGCGACGAGAACACCCCGGCGTGGACCCAGCACCTGGCGATGGAGGTCGACTCGATGGAGACCCTGCTCGCCACCAAGGTCCGCCTCGAGTCCGAGGGCATCCAGGTCGTCGGTCCCACCGACCACGCCCTCTTCCAGTCGATCTACTTCTTCGACCCCAACGGCCACCGCCTCGAGCTCGCCTGCAACACCCACCGCCCCGGCATGCTGGAGGCGCTCGACAAGGTCAAGTGGGACATGCTCGAGGAGTGGGCGCAGACCAAGAAGGCCCCCAGGCACGCGGCCTGGATGCACGACGGCCGCTACAAGGAGATGTTCCAGTGAAACTCGCCACCCTCAAGCAAGGCGGCCGCGACGGCACCCTGGTCGTCGTCAGCCGCGATCTCACCCGCTGCCGTGCCGTGCCGGCGATCGCCCGCACCCTGCAGGCCGCGCTCGACGACTGGCAGGCCTGCGAGCCGCCGCTGCGCCAGGTGTATGAGGCGCTCAACAGCGGCGCGGTCGACGCCCAGCCCTTCGACCAGACCGCCTGCGCCTCGCCGCTGCCGCGCGCCTACCAGTGGGCCGACGGCTCGGCCTACATCAACCACGTCGAGCTGGTGCGCAAGGCGCGCAATGCCGAGATGCCGCCCTCGTTCTACACCGACCCGCTGATGTACCAGGGCGGCTCGGACAGCTTCATCGGCCCGCGCGACGCGGTGGTGGCCGACGAGGCCTGGGGCATCGACTTCGAGGCCGAGGTCACGGTGGTGACCGGCGACGTGCCGATGGGCGCCACCCCCGCCGAGGCGGCGCAGGCGATCCGGCTGGTGATGCTGGTGAACGATGTGTCGCTGCGCAATCTGATTCCCAACGAGCTCGCCAAGGGTTTCGGCTTCTTCCAGAGCAAGCCGGCCTCGGCCTTCAGTCCGGTCGCGGTCACGCCCGACGAGCTCGGCGAAGCCTGGAGGGATGCCAAGGTGCACCTGCCGCTGGTGGTGCACCTCAACGGCAAGCTCTTCGGCAAGCCCGAGGCCGGCGTCGACATGACCTTCGACTTCGGCCAGCTCGTCGCCCACGTCGCCAGGACGCGCGAGCTCGAGGCGGGCTCGATCATCGGCTCGGGCACGGTCTCGAACAAGCAGGGCGACCTGTGGGGCTCGTCGATCGATCACGGCGGCGTCGGCTACTGCTGCCTCGCCGAAGTACGCACCTACGAGACCATCGAGCAGGGCAAGCCGGCCACGTCCTTCATGCGCGACGGCGACGTCGTCCGCATCGAGATGTTCGACCGCCAGGGCCGCAACGTCTTCGGCACGATCGAGAACCGGGTGACGGCGCGCAAGGGCTGAGGCAAGTGAAGCTCTACACCTACTTCCGCAGTTCGGCCGCGTATCGCGTTCGCATCGCACTGAACCTCAAGGGCCTGGACTACGAGGCCGTGCCGGTGCACCTGGTGCGCGGCGGCGGCGAGCACCGCCAGCCCGCCTACCTGGGCCTCAATCCCGCCGGCCTGGTGCCGGCGCTGGAGGACCAGGGCCAGGTGCTGACCCAGTCGCTGGCGATCATCGAGTATCTCGAGGAGAGCCATCCGCAGCCGGCACTGCTGCCGGCCGCGCCGCTCGACCGCGCCCGCGTGCGTGCGATCGCGCAGGCGATCGCCTGCGACATCCACCCGGTGAATAACCTGCGCGTGCTGCAGTACCTCACGCGCGAGCTCGATGCCAGCGAAGAGCAGAAGAACGCCTGGTACCGGCACTGGATCGGCGTCGGCCTGCAGGCGGTGGAGGCGATGCTCGCCGGCGATGCGCGTACCGGTGCGTTCTGCCACGGTGATACGCCCGGCCTGGCCGACTGCTGCCTGGTGCCGCAGGTCTTCAACGCCCGCCGCTTCGGCTGCGAGCTGGCGGCGATGCCGACGGTGCTGCGCATCGCGGAGACCTGCGCCGGGCTGGAGGCTTTCCAGCGCGCCGCGCCCGAGGCCCAGCCCGACGCCGAGTGAGCGGCGCAGTCTGGCTTTCCGGTCTTGCAGGTGAGCGGTTGCGAATGGCTGCGCGCGCAGGCGAGGGAGACCGGGGCGCGTGCGCGAGTCGCGCAGGGATGCCCGGCGACGATCTTTTTTTGCCCTTCGTCCTGCCACCGGCGGTATCTTCCGCGGGCTTGGTCCCCGTTTTCGGAGTCCCGATGTCGACCGCTTTCGTCGTCCTTGCCTTGTCGCTGCTGCTCGGCCTCCAGCCGGTCACCACCGATCTCTATCTGCCCGCGCTGCCCTCGATCACCCAGGACCTGGGCGCCTCGGTGGCGCAGGCGCAGCTCACGCTGTCGGGCCTGCTGCTCGCCTTCGGCCTGTCGCAGCTGGTGTGGGGACCGATCTCGGACCGCTTCGGGCGCCGGCCGGTGCTCCTGCTCGGGCTGGCGATCTACGTCGTGGCGGCGGTGGGCAGCACGCTCGCCGGGTCGATGGAGGCGCTGCTGCTGTGGCGGATCGCCCAGGGCGCGGCGATGGGGGCGTCGGTGATGTGCGCGCGTGCGCTGGTGCGCGACCTCTACAGCCCCGAGGTCGGGGCGCGCGCGATCAGCAAGGGGCTCACCGGGCTGGGCGTGATCGCCTGCCTGAGCATCCCGCTCGGCGGCGTGCTCGCCGAGTTCTTCGGCTGGCGGAGCGCCTTGTCGGCGCTGGCGCTGTTCGGCGCGGCCACGCTGGCACTGATCGCGCTGCGCTTCGAGGAGACCCTGCAGCGTCCCGACCCCGATGCGCTGCGCCCGGCCACGCTGGTGCGCACCTGGATCACCATCCTGCGCAACCCCACCTTCCTCGCCTTCGCGCTGCTGGCTGCGGCGACCTACGGCGGCCTGTTCACCCTGCTGGCGGCCTCGTCCTTCGTGTTCATCCGCCTGATGGAACTGTCGCGCATCGAGTACGGCGTGCTGATGTTCGCGATCGTGCTCGCCTACGTCGGCGGCACCCTGCTGTGCCGGCGCCTGCTGGTGCGCTTCGGCGTGCAGCGCACGGTGGCGATCGGCGGCGTGTTCTCGCTCGCGGGCGGCAGCCTGCTCGGGCTCGGCGGGCTGGCGGGCCTGGAGGGGGTGTGGCCGATCCTGCTGCCGGCGCTGATCTACATGGTCGGCCACGGCATCCACCAGCCCTGCGGCCAGGCGGGCGCGGTCGGGCCCTTCCCGAAGGCGGCGGGCGCCGCCTCGGCGATGAGCGGCTTCCTGATGATGGTGGTGGCGTTCGCGATGGGGCAGTGGCTGGGCGCGAGCATGGACGGGACGCCGCTGCCGATGACCCACGGCATGTGGTTCTGGGGCGTGGCGACGGCCGCGGTGGCCTGGGGGCTGGTCGGCCGGGTGCCGCGCCAGGCTTGAATGCATGGGGCGGGTTGCGCGAAGCGGGGCGGCTCCGAGGGGAACGGAGCTCGTTCCACCGCTGCATTGGCGCCTGGCGGCGCTCCTGCATGGGGGGCCTGCATGGAGGTTGCCGGATCAGATCGCGCCGGCTGCGCGCAGCGCGGCGATGCGGGCCTCGTCGTAACCCAGGCCCGCCAACACCGCGTCGGTGTGCGCGCCCAGCGCCGGCCCGATCCATTCGCTGCCGCCGGGCGTGCCCGACAGCTTCGGCACCACGCCCGGCATGCGGCAGTCGCGCCCGTCCGGCAGCTTCACGCTGTGCAGCATCTCGCGCGCCAGGAATTGCGGGTCGGCGAACATGTCGGCCACCGAGTAGATGCGCGAGGCCGGCACCTCGGCGGCGGCCAGCGTGGCCAGCACCGCGGTCTCGTCGTGCTGCGCCACCCAGGCGTCGATCAGCGCGTACAGCTCTTCGCGTCGCGCGTCGCGGCCGGCGTTGTCGGCGAGCGTGGCGTCCTCGGCGAGGTCGTCGCGCCCCATCGCACGCATCAGGCGGCGGAAGATCGCGTCGCCGTTGGCGCCGATGGTGATGTGGCGGCCGTCGCGGGTGGTGTGGGTGTTGGACGGCGTGATGCCGGGCATGATGTTGCCGGTGCGCTCGCGCACGAAGCCGAACACGTCGAACTCGGGCACCAGCGACTCCATCATCGCGAACACCGCCTCGTAGAGCGCGACATCCACCACCTGGCCTGCACCGCCATTCACTTCCTTGTGGCGCAGCGCCATCAGCGCCCCGAGCGCACCCCACAGCGCGGCGATCGAGTCGCCGATCGAGATCCCGGTCTTCACCGGCGGGCGGTCGGGAAAGCCGGTCACGTAGCGCAGCCCGCCCATCGACTCGCCGATTGCGCCGAAGCCCGGCTGCTGCGCCATCGGCCCGCTCTGCCCGAAGCCCGACAGGCGCACCATGACCAGACCGGGGTTGATCTTCGACAGCGCCTCCCAGCCCAGCCCGAGCTTGTCGAGCACGCCGGGGCGGAAATTCTCCACCACGATGTCGGCCTCGGCGACCAGCCGGCGCACCACCTCGACGCCGTCGGGGTGCTTGAGGTTGACCGTCACCGACTTCTTGTTGCGCGCCTGCAGGTACCACCACAGCGAGGTGCCCTCGTAGAGCTTGCGCCACTTGCGCAGCGGGTCGCCGCCGTCGGGCGCTTCGATCTTGATCACCTCGGCGCCGAACTCGGCGAGGATGCGGGCGGCGAAGGGGCCGGCGATGAGCGTGCCGAGCTCGACGACCTTGATGCCGGCGAGGGGTTTGGTGGGCGTGGTCATGGTGGGGTGGGGCGGTGAAGGGGATGCGTCATTATCTCAGCCTCCGGGCGTGCATCCCTGCGTCACTTGGCCGAACCGGAGCAGGCGATAATCGCGACGTCTTCCATCCTGCCCGCCGCGCCCCATGCCCACCCTCGACCGCCGCCAGTTCTCCCCCTCCGCCGCGCGCAACCGCGGCCCCATCCTCGCCGTGCTGCAGCGCGTGCTGCCGGTCGACGGGCTGGTTCTGGAACTCGGCAGCGGCACCGGCGAGCATGCGGTGCATTTTGCCCGCCACCTGCCCGCGCTGTGCTGGCAGCCGAGCGACGCCGACCCCGCGGCGCTGGCCTCGATCACGGACTGGGTGGCGCACAGCGGGCTGCCCAACCTGCTGGCGCCCGTGTGCTTCGACCTCGCCGCCACCCCCTGGCCGGTCGCCGCCGCGGACGCGATCGTGGCGATCAACGTGCTGCATTACTCGCCCTGGGAGAGCACGCCGGCGCTGTTTGCGGGCGCGGCGGCGGTCGTGCCGGAAGGCGGCGTGGTGGTCTGCTACGGCCCGTATCGCCGCGGCGGCGCCCACACCGCGCCGAGCAACGCCGACTTCGACGAATGGCTGCGCAGCGTCGATGCGCGCTTCGCGGTGCGCGACCTGGAGGCGGTGGAGACCGAGGCCCGGCGTTGTGGCTTCGGGCTGGAGGCGGTGGTCGACATGCCGGCGAACAACTTCAGCCTGGTCTTCCGTCGCGGTGGGGGGCTCGGCGTGCGCGCATGATGTGCGCGGCCGGCGCATCGGCGACAATCGATGCTGATGCGTTTCCACGCCCCCGAACCGTTCCCGAGGCTCCCATGCCCATCTTCTGGCGACCGCAATTCCGCATTGGCCACGACGACATCGACGCCGACCACCGCTACCTGATCCTGCTCATCAACACGGTGGAGCTCGTGCTGCGCTTTCCGGACGACCCGCGCAATGTCGAGCTGGCGCTGACCGAGCTGCGACGCTACGCAGAGGACCACTTCGAGCGCGAGGAGCGCATCCAGATCGCCTACGGCTACCTCCACCTCGACCAGCACAAGCTCGAACACCGCGCCTTGCTGGCCGAGCTCGACATCCTCGTGCAGCGCATCCACGCCACGCTCGAGGATTCCGATGGCGGGGTGGAAGGTGTCAAGGCGCAGAGCGGCGAGATCACCGCCTTTCTGCGCAAATGGCTGGTGGATCACGTGATGAAGTCGGACATGCAGCTCGTGCCGCTGTTCCGCAAGTCGGTCGTGCGTTAGGAGCTCCGCTTTGAGCGAGCAGCCCTCGATGGATGGAGAAGATCTTGGTGCGGGCGGCTGTTGCGGCACGTGCGGTGGCGCGGCGCCCAAGCCGCGGCTGCAGCCGCTGGCGGCCGCCGAGGCGCGCACGCGCAGCGTGTTTCGCATCCCCGGCATGGACTGCCCGTCCGAGGAGCAGATGATCCGCCTGCGCCTGGCCGAGGCGCCGGTGGCGGCGCTGGCGTTCGACCTCGCCGGGCGGCGGCTGACGGTGGATCACGACGGCGACCCGCAGGCGATCCTCGCCCGTCTCGTCCCGCTGGGTTACGGCGCCGAGCTGGCGGAGTCGCATACGCTCGCCGCCGATGAGGCCGCGCCCGCCGCGCCCGCCGACGACGCGGCCGAGGCCCGCGTGCTGTGGATCCTGCTGGCGCTCAATGCCGTGATGTTCGTGGTCGAACTCGGCGCCGGCATCTGGGCGCGCTCGGCCGGCCTGGTTGCCGACGCGATGGACATGTTCGCCGACGCCGCCGTCTATGGCGTCGCGCTTTACGCGGTAGGACGGGCCGCGCGCTACAAGCTGGGTGCCGCGCGCCTGGCGGGGGGGCTGCAGCTGGTGCTGGCCCTTGGCGCGCTTGCCGAGGTCGTGCGTCGCATCGTCGGCGATGCCACGCCGGAGCCGATCGGCATGATGGGCATCGCGCTGCTCGCGCTCGCCGCCAACGTCGCCTGCCTGGTGCTGATCGCCCGCCATCGCGAGGGCGGAGTGCACATGAAAGCGAGCTACATCTTCTCGGCCAACGACGTCGTCGCCAACCTCGGCGTGATCGTCGCCGGCGTGCTGGTGGCGTGGACCGGCAGCGCGTGGCCGGACTGGATCATCGGCCTGGTGATCGGCGCGGTGGTGCTGACGGGCGCGGTGCGCATCCTGCGACTTGGGTGAACGCCACCGGGGGGCCGGTACGCCATCGGCAGTGCGCGGTCGTCGGCCGGGCCCCGTCGATGCGGGGGCATGCGCCTGCGCCTGATGACGCCGGCTCCGAGCATCCTGCAAGACCCGATCAACTTCTGTGAAAGCCGACATGAACGAAGCGAAAGACGTCGAGCACAGCCCCTGGGCGGTCTTCCTGATCTTCCTGCGCCTGGGCCTCACGTCGTTTGGCGGGCCGGTGGCGCACCTGGGCTATTTCCACGCCGAGTTCGTCGCGCGCCGGCGCTGGCTGGGTGAGCGCGCCTATGCCGATCTGGTGGCGCTGTGCCAGTTCCTGCCCGGCCCGGCGAGCAGCCAGGTGGGCATGGCGCTCGGGCTGCAGCGCGCCGGATACCGTGGTGCTCTGGCTGCATGGGCGGGCTTCACGCTGCCCTCGGCGATCGCGCTGATCCTCTTCGCGCTCGGTCTCGCACGACATGGCGACGCGCTGCTGTCGGGCGCGCTGCACGGGCTGAAGGTGGTGGCGGTGGCGGTGGTGGCGCAGGCGGTGTGGGGCATGGCGGGCAAGCTCTGCATCGGCCGCGCCCGCATCACCCTGATGGCGCTCGCGGCGTGCATGGTGCTGGCGCTGCCGACGGCGTGGACCCAGGTCGGGGTGATCGCGCTCGCGGGGCTGGCCGGGCTGGCGCTGTTCAGAGCGCAGGCGGAGGCCGGGGTGCGCGAGCCCTCGGCGGCGACGCGGCGCGCGGCTTCCTCGGGCGCGCGTGCGGGGGGCCTCGGGCCGCTTCCGAGTGTGTCGGTGCCACTTGCGGGCGTGTCCGAGCCGGACTCGGGGGTCTTGGGGGCGAATACGGGTGCGCCGGGGCCGCGCTCGGGGTGGCTGTGGCTGGCGGCCTTCTTCGCGCTGCTCGCCGCCCTGCCGCTGCTCGCCGCGCTGCAGCCCGATGGCTGGCTGGCGCGCGTGGATGCCTTCTACCGTTCGGGCGCGCTGGTGTTCGGCGGCGGGCACGTGGTGCTGCCGCTGCTGCAGGCCGAGGTGGTGCCGACGGGCTGGGTGGACGGGGAGGCCTTCCTCGCCGGATATGGCGCGGCGCAGGCGGTGCCGGGGCCGCTGTTCACCTTTGCCGCCTTCCTCGGTGCCGCGGCGCAGGACGGCTATGGCGGATGGGTGGGCGGAATCGTGTGCCTGCTCGCGGTGTTCGCGCCGTCCTTCCTGCTGGTGGCGGGCGCGCTGCCCTTCTGGGAGCGCCTGCGCGGGGATGCGCGCATGCAGGCCGCGCTCGCCGGCATCAACGCGGCGGTGGTGGGGCTGCTGCTGGCTGCGCTGTACCAGCCGGTGTGGACCAGCGCGATCCACCGCCCGCAGGATTTCGCGCTCGGCCTGGTGGCGCTGGTCGCGCTGATGTCGTGGAAGTGGCCGCCCTGGCTGGTGGTGGCGGCGTGCGGGGTGGCGGGCGGGGTGCTGGGGGGGCTGGCCGCGTAGCGCGGGACCGAGAGCCCGATCGCGACTTGCGTCGCTCCCACGAGAGGCCCGCAACGCCCGGGGTGGAGTCGTTCCCACGAGAAGCCCGCAACGCCCGAGGTGGAATGTGGGAGCGACGCAAGTCGCGATCGCGGCGGTGGAAGGCGCGCGGCGACGATCGCGCGCGCAAACGCTCGCCGCCGTCCTGCGCGGCCCCGGCGGTCTCCTCAGCCCTTGGCGTCTTCCTCCAGCATGCGCTTGAGGTAATCCGGCACGCCCGACAGCACCAGGGTGTCGGTGGCGCGGTCGTAGTGCACGGCGCCGGAATGCAGGCCGCTGCGCTCGAACTCCAGCTTCCAGTTCTCCGCGCTGGCGCTGAAGCGTACCAGCGGGCGGATGGCGCGCCGGTTGGGCACGAAGCCGGGGGCGATCTTGGTCTCCTCGGCGCGCAGCAACGCGTCCAGGCGCTCGGGCTGTTCGGGGAAGACCTCGCGCGCGAGCTCCTCGAACACCACCGGGGCGCCGGCCTCGCCGAGGGTGTCGAGGTAGTCGTGGGCGCGTTCGAGCACGGTGTCGCGGGTGGCGGGGGCGAGGCGCTCGGTGTCGACGAAGCGGTCGAGCGTGGCGACCAGCTTCTTGGTCTCCTGCAGCGCCACCATCACGTCGCTGCAGCCGAGCACGCGCTTGAACCAGGCGCCGCCCTTGCCGCGCCCGCGCAGGAAGCCGAGGTAGCGCTCGTCGCCGCGCCGCCAGCCGGCGAGGTCGACGCGCCCGGCGGCGTGCAGCGCGGAGAAGTCCACATGGGTGCAGTCGAGCGGTGCGAGGTCGCCGCCGATCGCCACCCCGTCGCTGCTGCCGAGCAGCGCCACCCACAGGCTGTCGCCCTCGCCCTCGCGGATGCGCGCGAGCACGAGATGGCCGCCTTCTTCCAGCTCTTCCTCGTCGGCGATCGCCTGCACGCGCTCGGCGAGCTGGCAGGAGAGGGCGGTGAAGTCGAGGGTCTCGTCGACGAGGTGCTCGCGCAGCCAGCGCGCGAGCGGGAAGCGCTCCTCGTCCTCCTCGAAGCGGCCGAAGCCCTTGGCGCTGCGGCTCTCGTACTGCGCGCACAGGCGCTCGGCCAGGCGCAGCGTCGCCGCGTCGAGCGCGCAGGGCGCCTCGCGCAGCACCAGGCGCGAGGGTGCGCCGGGCTCGCGCACCAGGGCGTGGAGGATCAGATGGGTGACGACGTGTTCGACGGTGCGCATGGGGCGGACTCGGGCGGGGCGGGGGGCGGGGTGCGGGGTGCGGGGGGCGGGGGGCGGGGGGCGATTCTGCCACGTGTGTCGCCGAGTCGAGTCATGATCGCGACTCGCGTCGCTCCTACGACCGGTCCCAGGCGCTGGCTGTAGCTCGACGGTTCTCGTGGGAGCGACGCAAGTCGCGAAAGGGCGGCGCACTGTGGGCGCGAGCTTTTTCACGGTCGGGCGAGGCGTTTGGCTGCCAGAATGAGCCATGTCCATCACGCCCGATCCGGGCAGGGGAGGTTCTCATGGAAACGACGCGTACCAAGCTGCGCGGGGTAAACCTGGGTAGCTGGCTGCTGCTGGAGAAGTGGATGGTGCCCAGCCTGTTCGAGGGCCTGGAGGCGACCGACGAGACCACCTGGTGCGCCGAGCTCGGCCCCGCCGCCACCGAGCGCCTGCGCCGGCACTGGAACACTTTCGTCACCCGCGAGGACTTCGCCTGGATCGCCGCACGCGGCCTCAACGCGGTGCGCATCCCGATCGGGCACTGGATCTTCGGCCCCGACTACCCCTACCACCCCAAGTACGGCGCCCACCGCCACCCCTTCGTCACCGGCGGCATCGAGGTGCTCGACCGCGCCCTCGACTGGGCGCAGGAGTTCGGCCTGCGCGTGATCATCGACCTGCACGCCGCGCCCGGCTGCCAGAACGGCTTCGATAACGGCGGCATCAAGGACGTGGTGGAGTGGCATACGAAGAAGGAATACCTCGAGCACTCGCTCGCCGTGCTCGAGCGCCTGGCCGAGCGCTACCGCGCGCACCCGGCGCTGCACGGCATCGAGCTGCTCAACGAGCCGCGCTGGGACGTGCCGACCGACTACCTGAAGTCCTACTACCTCGAGGCCTACGCGCGCATCCGCAAGCACTGCGCGCCGGAGACGGTGGCGGTGGTGTTCCACGACGGCTTCCGCAGCTTCCGCGAGTACCTCGGCTTCATGCAGGCGCCGGCCTTCCGCAACGTGGTGTTCGACTATCACCGCTACCAGTGCTTCGAGCGCTGTGACATCGACATGGACATCCACGGCCACATCCGCAAGGCGGCGGTGGACTGGCGCGAGGAAGCCGACGCGATCAACGCCGAGCTCGGCCTGCCGGCGGTGTGCGGCGAGTGGAGCCTGGGGCTGGACCTGAAGGTGGTGTCGCTGTGGGCCGAGGGGCCGTTCAACCACGCCCTCGAGCACATGGACGACTTCCAGCAGGACGTGGCCAGCCGCGCCTACGGCGACAGCCAGCTGATGACCTTCGAACGCCTGGCGGGCTGGTTCTTCTGGAGCTACAAGACCGAGACCACGCCGGCCTGGTGCTTGCGCGCGTGCGTGGAGCGCGGCTGGCTGCCCTCACGCTTCGGGTAGGGAGGGCGTTTCCGGCCGCGCCGCGGGTGCGGCCGGCGGCTGCAGGCCCGGGCGCGGGCGCTGCAGCAGCAGCCGGCGCTCGAAGAAGTGGTTCTGGCGTGCGCGCCGGCTGATCACCAGCAGGGTCGAGCTGGGCAGCTCGTGGTGCAGCAGCTCCAGGGTGTCGACCTCTTCCTTGGGCGCGAGCGCGTCGGTGGCCTCCTCGATGAAGATCCACCCCGGCTGGTGCAGGAACACGCGTGCGACGCCCAGGCGCTGCTGGATGCGCAGCGGCAGCTCGCGCCCCCAGTCCTCCTGGGTGTCGAGCTTGGGGGCCAGCCAGGCGATGCCGGCGCATTCGAGCGCACGCTCGAGCACGGCGTCGGCGTGGCGGTCGGCGTCGTCGGGATAGCTCAGCACCATGCGCAGGCTGCCCGCGGGCAGGAAGGGCTGGCGCGGCACGAACATCAGGTCGCGCCCGAGCGGCAGCCTCACCTCCCCGCTGCCCCACGGCCACAGCCCGGCCACCGCCTTGAACAGGCTCACGGTGACCGCAGGGTCGCCGCAGATCAGCACGCGCTCGCCGCGGCGCACGCGCAGGTCGAAGTCGTCGAGGAGGATCTCGCCCGACGGTGTCTGCAGGCGCAGTTGGCGCAGCTCGAGCTCGGGGTGGGGCGAGCTGCACACCGCGATGCGCTCGCGGCCGCGGCTGCGGGCTTCGGCGCGCTCGAGCGCGAGCATGTCCTCGTAGAGGCTGGCGACGCGGTCGATCGAGGCGCGGCAGCGCGCCAGCTCGCCGAGGTTGTCGATCGGCCACGACAGCGCCGTGGTCAGGCGCTGGAAGGCCTGTGCCGCCTGCATCAGCACGCCCAGCGTCATCGCCCCGGCGATGTACTGCGGCGCGGCGATCAGGATGGGGAACACCGGCAGCAGGGTGCCGTAGCCGGTGGAGAAGGACACGATGCCGAGGTAGGCCAGGGTCTGCCGGTTCCAGCCCCGCCCGACGTCGTCGAACAGACGCGCCGCCTCGCGGCGCTCGTGCGGCTCGCCGTGCATCATCGCGATCGGCTCGGCGTGCTCGCGCGCGCGCGCCAGCCCGAAGCGCAGGTTGGCCTCGACGGTCTGCAGGCGGTTGGTGGCGCGGATCAGCGGGCGACCGAGCATGAGCCCGAGCGCCGCGCCCACGCCCGCATACAGGAAGGCGGCGAGCACCATGTAGCCGTGCACCGCGATCGAGGTCCCCGGCAGCGGCGCGCTGCCCGAGACGCGCAGCAGGATGTCGATGAAGCTGCCCAGGATCAGCAGCGCGAACAGCAGCGAGTGGGCGAGCGAGACCGCCACGTCGGTGGCGATGCGGATGTCCTCGGCGATGCGGCCGTCGGGGTTGTCGTGCTCGCCGGCGGTGAACTGCAGGCGGTACAGGTGGCCGTGCGCCAGCCAGTGCTCGAGCAGCAGGTCGGTGAGCCAGCGCCGCCAGTCGAGCTGCAGCCGGCGCTTGACGTGCATGTGCAGCGCGGTCACCCCCATGGTGAGCGCGAAGATCAGCACGAAGACCCCGACCAGCTTCATCAGCTCGGACAGCGCACGCTCCTCGAGTGCGTCGAAGAGGTCGCGGTTCCAGTAGCTCACCCAGATCGCCAGCCCGACCTGCGCCATCGTCAGCAGCGCCAGCGCCAGCACCGTCCCGCGCACCTGCCACTTGCGCGCACAGTTCCAGTAGCCCCCCGCCAGCAGCAGGAAGCGCCGCCCGCCGTCACGGTGGGGCGGCCGGCGGTGGGGCTGCTTGGGAAGGGAGGCGGCGTGGGTGGAGGACATGAGGTAATCATGCCTCGTTACGGGGCGCTCGTCCGTGGAGGAAGACGCGGTTTGCTTGCGGACTGCAAGCGGGCTGCGAGACGGAGCGATCGTTTTGCTACGCGAGTCCCGAGCGACCCGGCTCTGCGAACCACCCGCAGAGGCTTCAGAGATGAAAAAAGCCGCTGACCCTTGCGGATCAACGGCTTCGTGTCTGGTGGTGGTGATGGGCGGAATCGAACCGCCGACCTATGGGTTATGAATCCATCGCTCTAACCGTCTGAGCTACATCACCAACAGAGCGCGCGAATATAGCGGGTCTGCGGCGGGGTCGTCAAGCGTCAGCGCGCCCGAAGAGGACCTTCTGCGGATGGGGCCATGCCGGTTGCGCGTGCGCCGCGGCACCGGGGCAGGGCGGCCATGCGCGCGCAGTGGCTCCGCAAGTGCGTGCAGGGGCTAGGGTTCTGCGAGTGGAACGCTTGATTTATAAGGCTTTTGCATTGACATCCCCGGGGCGATGGACGATCATCGGCGCCCTGTTCCCTACCGTTCCGGATCTTTCCGGCCCGTCCTTGCGCCCGCATTTCCTCTCCGTCCTGCTGGCCGGTCTCTCCGGCCTCGCGTCCTCCGTGGCCTTTGCTGCCTTGCCGCGGCCGATTCCCGACGACGCGGCGCGGGTGAAGATGACGTTTTCCTCGGCCAGCGTGGTGCAGGTCAAGGATGCCACGCTGCAACTCAGCCCCGGCGCGCAGATCCGCGATACCCACAACCGCATCGTGCTGCCCTCGCATGTGTCTGGCGAGTACGTGGTGCGCATGCTGGTCGACCGCAACGGCCAGGTGCATCGGGTGTGGATCCTCACCCCGGAAGAGGCTGCGGCGCCGATGCCCAAGGCGCCGTCCCGGCCTTGATGGATGCCGCGATGCCCGCCCGACCTGCCGCAAGGCCTTGCCTGACATTCCCTGATAGATGAAGAAACTCTACATCCGCACCTTCGGGTGCCAGATGAACGAGTACGACTCCGACAAGATGGCGGACGTGCTCGGCGCTCACGAAGAACTGGTCAAGACCGACAACCCGGAAGAGGCCGACGTGATCCTCTTCAACACCTGTTCGGTGCGCGAGAAGGCGCAGGAGCGGGTGTTCCACGATCTCGGCCGCGTGCGTCTGCTCAAGCAGAAGAAGCCCGGGCTGATCATCGGTGTGGGCGGCTGCGTGGCCAGCCAGGAAGGCGAGGCCATCGTCAAGCGCGCGCCCTATGTGGACGTGGTGTTCGGCCCGCAGACCCTGCACCGCCTGCCGAGCCTGATCGCGGCGCGCAAGCAGAGCGGGCGCTCGCAGGTGGATATCTCCTTCCCCGAGATCGAGAAGTTCGACGCCATGCCGCCGGCGCGCGTCGAGGGCGCGAGCGCCTTCGTGTCGATCATGGAAGGCTGCTCGAAGTACTGCACCTTCTGCGTCGTGCCCTATACCCGCGGTGACGAGGTGTCGCGCCCGCTCGAGGACGTGCTCGCCGAGATCGCCGGTCTCGCGGCACAGGGCGTCAAGGAGGTGACGCTGCTCGGCCAGAACGTCAACGCCTGGCGTGGCGTGCTCTCGCGCGAGGACGGCGAGCAGGGCGCCGACGTTGGTGATTTCGCCTTCCTTCTGGAATGCGTGGCCGAGATCCCCGGCATCGAGCGTATCCGCTACACCACCTCGCACCCACGCGAGATGACGCAGCGTCTGATCGACTGCTACGCGAAGCTTCCCAAGCTGGTGTCGCAGTTGCACCTGCCGGTGCAGTCGGGCTCGGACCGCGTGCTGGCGGCGATGAAGCGCGGCTACTCGGTGCTCGAGTTCAAGTCCGTGGTGCGCAAGCTGCGTGCGGCGCGGCCGGATCTTTCCTTGACCTCGGACTTCATCGTCGGCTTCCCCGGCGAGACCGAGGAGGACTTCGAGAAGACCATGAAGCTGATCGACGACGTCGGCTTCGACGGCTCCTTCAGCTTCGTCTACAGCTCGCGTCCCGGCACCCCGGCCGCCGACCTCGAAGACCCGGTGGCGCAGGAGACCAAGCTCGCCTGGCTCGCCCGCCTGCAGAAGCGCATCGACGAGCAGTACCAGGCCAACAGCGAGGCCATGGTCGGCACGGTGCAGCGCATCCTGGTCGAGGGCGCGGCGAAGAAGAACGCCGAGGCCGAGATGATGGGCCGCAGCGACAACAACCGCGTGGTCAACTTCCCCTCCGACTCGCCCGTCCGCGATCGCCTCGTCGGGCAGTTCGTCGAGGTGCGCATCACCGCAGCATTGCCGCACAGCCTGCGCGGCGAAATCCTCACCCGGGAATCCTGAATGGCGAAAATCCTGGAAGTCTTCTTCGAGCCGGTGGATAACGCCCGGCTGGCCAAGCTGTGCGGCGTACTCGACGAGAACCTGCGCCAGATCGAGAACGCCTTCGACATCACCGTGAGCCGGCGTGCCGAACACTTCACGCTGCAGGGCCACCCCGCGCAGGTGCTGCGCGGCGAGATGGCGCTCAAGCATTTTTACGCGCTCGCCGACAAGGATCTGTCGCGCGACGAGGTCCAGCTCGGCCTCATCGAGATCGCCAACAAGGGCGAGGCGGCGCAGCCCGCGCCGGTGCTGATGACGCGCCGTACGGAGCTCCACGGCCGCACGCCGCGCCAGGTCGACTACCTGCGCAACATCCAGGACTTCGACATCACCTTCGGCATCGGCCCGGCCGGCACGGGCAAGACCTATCTCGCGGTGGCGAGCGCGGTCGACGCCTTCGAGCGCGACCTCGTCGAGCGCATCATCCTCACCCGCCCGGCGGTCGAGGCCGGCGAGCGCCTGGGCTTCCTGCCCGGCGACCTGGCGCAGAAGGTCGACCCCTACCTGCGCCCGCTCTACGACGCGCTCTACGACCTGATGGGCTTCGACCGCGTCGGCAAGCTCTTCGAGCGCGGCAGCATCGAGATCGCGCCGCTCGCCTTCATGCGCGGGCGCACGCTCAATAATGCCTTCATCATCCTCGACGAGGCGCAGAACACGACCCCCGAGCAGATGAAGATGTTCCTCACCCGCATCGGCTTCGGCGCCAAGGCGGTGGTCACCGGCGACCTCACCCAGATCGACCTGGCACGCGGCCAGCGCAGCGGTCTCAAGGAGGCGCGCGCGGTGCTGGCGGGGGTGCGCGGCATCGCGTTCACCGAATTCAGCAAGGAAGACGTGGTGCGTCATCCGCTTGTCGCGCGC
The DNA here is from genome assembly GCF_000021765.1 of Thauera aminoaromatica. Lineage (NCBI taxonomy): Bacteria > Pseudomonadati > Pseudomonadota > Betaproteobacteria > Rhodocyclales > Zoogloeaceae > Thauera > Thauera aminoaromatica. Next base: position 959,731 of record NC_011662.2, read on the forward strand.
ATCGTCGAAGCTTACGACCTCGAGGCTGCGCGCCTCGAGCGCGAGAAGGCCGCGGCCCGCGCCGCGCGCCAGCAGCCGCACCCGCAGGAGCAGGAAGCCGAAGATGGCGAATAAGACCAACAGGACCGACAGGACGAACCAGGCGGCCGCGCGCAAGTCGGCCGGCACCTGGCCCAGGATTATCGCCGTCGATGCCGACGGCAAGGCTGCGCGCATCCGCGCCGAGCGCCTGGAGATCGAGCTCGGCGACGGTCGCAAGCTGCTGCTCGCCTTCCCCGAGAAGGCCTGGGGCGACCTCGAGATCGAGGCCGAGACCGACGACGACAACGCGGTGCCGATGCTGTCGCTGCAGCCCGGTGCCTGCAACCTGATGACCCTGCGCGTGGATGTGCACCACGACATGAGCTTCGTCGAGCCGCTCGCGCTGCCCGCGGGCGAGCATCCGCCGGTGCTGAAGCTGCAGGTGCAGAAGGCGGTCGAGGGCGAGGACAAGGCCAACTGCCCCAAGAAGAACCACATCCGGCGCTGGGCCGCGGCGGCGCTGCGCGCCAGCGCCCAGGTCACGGTGCGCCTGGTGGGCGAGGCCGAGGGGCGCGCACTCAACCGCGACTACCGCGGCAAGGACTACGCCACCAACGTGCTGACCTTCGCCTACGCCGAGGGCGAGGACCTGCCCGGCCTGCCCGCGGCGGCCGCAGACGTGCCGCTCGCCGGCGACCTGGTGCTGTGCGTTCCGGTGGTGGTGCGCGAGGCCGCCGCCCAGGGCAAGACCCTGGAGGCGCACTTCGCCCACCTCGTCGTGCATGGCATGCTGCACCTGCAGGGTTACGATCACGAGAACGAGACCGAGGCGGCCGAGATGGAAGCGCTCGAGACCGCGATCCTGCGCGAGCTCGGCTATGCCGACCCCTACGCCTTGAGCGCCTGAAGCGGAGACACCGACCCCCAAAATGGACAGTTCCCCCAAACCCTCCTTACTCGAGCGACTTTCGGCCCTTCTCTCGCGCGAACCGGAAGATCGCGATGAACTCCTCGCGCTGCTGCACTCGGCCTTCGACCGCAACCTGATCGACGCCGACGCCCTCACCATCATCGAAGGCGCCCTGCAGATGTCCGACATGCAGGTGCGCGACGTGATGGTCCCGCGCGCCCAGATGGACTGCGTGCATCTGGACGACCCGATCGACACGATCGCCAACTTCGCGATCGACACCGCCCACTCGCGCTTCCCCGCGATCGGCGACGGCAAGGACGACGTCGTCGGCATCCTGCTCGCCAAGGACCTGCTGCGCTACTTCGCCGGGCGCGAGTTCGACCTGCGCGACATGCTGCGCCCCGCAGTCTTCGTGCCCGAATCCAAGCGTCTCAACGTGCTGCTGCGCGAGTTCCGCGTGTCGCGCAACCACATGGCGATCGTGGTCGACGAGTACGGCGGCGTGGCCGGCCTGGTCACCATCGAGGACGTGCTCGAGCAGATCGTCGGCGACATCGAGGACGAGTACGACTTCGACGAGGTCGGCGACAACATCCGTCTCGACCACAGCGGCCGCTACCGCGTGAAGGCGACCACCGAGATCGAGGACTTCAACGAGGCCTTCGCCACCCACTTCAGCGACGAGGAATACGACACCGTCGGTGGCCTGGTGATCCGCCATTTCGGCCGCCTGCCCAAGCGTGGCGAGGCGGTGGAGCTCGAAGGCCTGAAGATCCAGGTGCTGCGCGCCGACAGCCGGCGGGTGTACACGCTGATCGTCGAGCGCCTGCCGCAGCCGCTGTCCGAACAGGCGTGATGCGGCGCGCCTGGCTGCTCGCGCTGCTCGCCGGCGGCGCGACGGTGTTCGCCTTCGCGCCCTTCGGGCTGTTCCCGCTCGCTTTCCTCGGCCTCGGCGTGCTCGTCTGGCTGCTCGCCGGCGCGGCGCGCGCGCGCGAGGGCTTCGCGCTCGGCTTCGCGTGGGGCTTCGGTGCCTTCGCCGCCGGAGTGTCCTGGCTCTACGTCGCGCTCGAACGCTACGGCGGCGTGCCCGCGCCGGTCGCCGCGCTGGCGATCGCGCTGTTCTGCGCCTACCTCGCGCTCTATCCGGCGCTCGCCGGGGCGGCCTTCGTCGCGCTGCGCGGCGAGCGCGTGGCAGGCGCGCCGGTGCGCGCAGCGGCGCTCTTCGGCGCGCTCTGGCTGGGCTCCGAATGGCTGCGCGGCGTGCTCTTCACCGGCTTCCCCTGGCTTGCCATCGGCTATGCGCAGACGCCGCCCAGCCCGCTTGCCGGCCTGCTGCCGGTGCTCGGCGTGTATGGCTTGGGGGGGCTGAGCGCCTTCATCGCCGCGCTGTGCGCTCTCGCGCTGCGGGCGGGTGGCGTGCGCGTGCTGCTCGCCTGGCGCCCGGCGTTGGCGCTGTGCGCTCCCTTCGCCGCCGGCTTCGCGCTGCTCGGCCATGCCTGGACCCAGCCGGTCGGCGCGCCCTTGAAGGTGGCGCTGGTGCAGACCGATTTCGCGCAGAGCCTCAAATGGGATCCGGCGCGCTTCGAGGAGGTGCTGCGGGTCAACCTCGAGCTCGCGCGCGACGCCTTCGGGCAGGCGCAGCCGCCTGCGCTGGTGGTGCTGCCCGAGACCACCGTGCCGACCCTGCTCGACCGCCTGCCCGCTGGCTATCTCGAAGCCTTCGCCGGCCTCGCCGCCGCGTCCGGCGCCGACCTGGTGATGGGCGCCTTCCGCCGCGACGCCGAGGAGCGCATCTACAACGCCGCGATCAGCCTCGGCAGCGCGCCCGTGCAGCTCTACGCCAAGCAGCACCTGGTGCCCTTCGGCGAATATTCACCGCCGCTGTTCGGCTGGTTCTACGCGCTGGCGCAGATTCCGATGTCCGACCAGACCCGCGGCGCGCCCGACCAGGCGCCGATGCGCTTCGGCGCGCAGCAGGTCGCGCTCAACATCTGCTACGAGGACCTCTTCGGCGCCGAGCTGATCCGCGCGCTGCCTGCGGCCACGCTGATGCTCAACCTCTCCAACCTGGCCTGGTACGGCGACTCGCTCGCCCAGCCGCAACACCTGCAGATCGCCCGCGTGCGCGCGCTCGAGACCGGTCGTCCGATGCTGCGCGCCACCAATACCGGCATGACCGCGGTGGTGCAGCCCGACGGCAGCGTCGCCGCCGTGCTGCCCGCGTTCGCGCGCGGCGTGCTCCATGCCGAGGTGCGCGGCCACCAGGGCATGACTCCTTATGCGCGCTGGGGCGATCGCCTCGCGCTCCTCGCCGCCGCGATCCCGATCGTCCTCGCACTCCTCGCCGCCGCCGCGGCACGCCCGCGCCGGACCGAAGCCCGGTAAAATCATCGTTTTTGCGTGCGCTGCGCAGCCCGGAGGCTGCCCGAGACCATGACCACCGAATCCCGACTCGTGAAACCGACCTTCCAGCAAGTCATCCTCACGCTCCAGCACTTCTGGGGCGAGCGCGGCTGCGTGCTGCTGCAGCCCTACGACCTCGAGGTGGGCGCCGGCACCAGCCACACCGCCACCTTCCTGCGTGCGATCGGCCCCGAGCCCTGGAACGCCGCCTATGTGCAGCCCTCGCGCCGCCCCAAGGACGGCCGCTACGGCGAGAACCCCAACCGCCTGCAGCATTACTACCAGTTCCAGGTGGTGCTGAAGCCCTCGCCGCTGAACATCCAGGAGCTCTACCTCGACAGCCTGCGCGCGCTCGGCATCGACCCGACGGTGCACGACATCCGCTTCGTCGAGGACGACTGGGAGAACCCCACCCTGGGCGCCTGGGGACTGGGCTGGGAAGTCTGGCTGGACGGCATGGAGGTCACCCAGTTCACCTACTTCCAGCAGGTCGGCGGCCTCGATTGCAAGCCGGTGCTGGGCGAGATCACCTACGGCATCGAGCGCCTGGCGATGTACCTGCAGGGCGTGGAGAACGTCTATGACCTAGTGTGGTCTGTCGCGCCGGACGGTCGCAAGGTCACCTACGGCGACGTTTACCACCAGAACGAGGTCGAGCAATCGACGTTCAACTTCGAGCACAGCAACGTCGACTTCCTGTTCTCGCTATTCAACAACTACGAGTCCGAGGCCAGGCGCGTGATGGAGGTCGGGCTGGCACTGCCGGCCTACGAGATGGTGCTCAAGGCCGCCCACACCTTCAACCTGCTCGACGCCCGCGGCGCGATCTCGGTGACCGAGCGCGCCGCCTACATCGGCCGCATCCGCAACCTCTCGCGCGCGGTCGCCCAGGCCTATTTCGAATCCCGCGAAGCCCTCGGCTTCCCGATGCTGAATGCTGAAAAGGAGGCCGCGTGATGACCGTTGCGACCCTGCTCGTCGAACTGCTCACCGAAGAACTGCCGCCCAAGGCCCTGCCGCGCCTGGGCGAGACCTTCGCCACCAGGATCGCCGAGGGCCTGAAAGCCAAGGGACTGGCGCCTGTCGACGCCGCCTTCCGCAGTTTCGCCAGTCCGCGCCGGCTGGCGGTGACCGTGGCGCAGGTGGCTGCCGAGGCCGCCGCGAAGGAGGTCACCGAAAAGCTGATGCCCGTGTCCGTGGCGCTCGACGCCGAGGGCAAGCCCACCCCGGCGTTGCTGAAGAAGATGGAAGCGAAGGGCATCGCCGCCGAGGCCGTCGCCCGCTTCGAGCGCCGCCTGGACGGGAAGGCCGAGGCTTTGTTCCACACCGCCATGGTGCCGGGCGCGAAGCTCGCCGATGTGCTGTCGGGGGTCGTGCAGGACGCCATCAAGGCGCTGCCCATCCCCAAGGTCATGCGCTGGGGCGATGGCGACGCCACCTTCGTGCGCCCGGTGCACAAGCTCACCCTGCTGCACGGCGCCGAGGTGGTGCCGGGCCGCGTGCTGGATCTGGATTCCGGCCGTACCTCCCGCGGCCACCGCTTCATGAGCCGCGGCGACCTCTCCATCGCCACCGCCGACGCCTACGAGCCCACGCTGCTCGCCGAGGGCAAGGTCATCCCGAACTTCGCCGAGCGTCGCGCCGACATCGAGCGCCAGCTGCTCGCCGAGGCCGCGAAGCAGGGTGCGCTGCTCAATGAATACGCCGACCTGCTCGACGAGGTCGCCGCGCTGGTCGAACACCCGACGGTGTACGTGGGCGAGTTCGAGGCCGAGTTCCTCGCCGTGCCGCAGGAGTGCCTGATCCTGACCATGCGCGCCAACCAGAAGTATTTCCCGCTCTTCGATGGCGCCGGCAAGCTGCTCAATCGTTTCCTGATCGTCTCCAACATGCAGGTGGCCGACCCGATCAACATCGTCGCCGGCAACGCCCGCGTGGTGCGCCCGCGCCTGTCGGACGCGCGCTTCTTCTTCGAGCAGGACAAGAAGCAGAAGCTCGAGGCCCGCCTGCCGCGCCTGGCGCCGGTGGTCTATCACAACAAGCTCGGCAGCCAGCTCGAACGCGTCGAGCGCCTCGAGGCGCTGGCCGGTGCGATCGCTGCACAGCTGCACGGCGACGTCGCCGCGGCGAAGCGTGCCGCGCGCCTGGCCAAGGCCGACCTCGTCACCGACATGGTCGGCGAGTTCCCCGAGCTGCAGGGCATCATGGGACGCTACTACGCGCTCGCCGACGGCGAGGGCGAGGTGGTGGCCGACGCCATCCAGGCCCACTACCAGCCGCGCTTCGCCGGCGACGCACTGCCCGCCGGTAACGTCGCCGCCGCGGTGGCGCTGGCCGACAAGCTCGACGCCCTGGTCGGCTTCTTCGGTATCGGCATGGTGCCCACCGGCGACAAGGATCCGTTCGCGCTGCGCCGCGCCGCGCTCGGCGTGCTGCGCATCCTCATGGAAGCGCCGCTGCCGCTCGAGCTGCCCAGGCTGATCGACACCGCGGCTGCCGGCTTCAAGCCCGGCCTGCTGACGGCCGAAGGCTTCGCCGCGCAGCTGCAGGACTTCATGTACGAGCGTCTGAAGAACCTGCTACGGGAGACGGGCCGTGACGGCGCCGTGATCGACGCCGTGCTGGCGCTGAGACCCGCGCGCATCGACCTGGTGCCGGCCAAGCTCGCCGCGGTGGAGGCCTTCCGCGCGCTGCCCGAGGCCGAGGCCCTGGCCGCGGCCAACAAGCGCATCGTCAACATCCTCAAGAAGGCCGAAGGCGCGCCGGGCGAGCCCGACCTCGCGCTGCTGCAGGAAGCTGCCGAGAAGGCGCTCTTCCGTCAGGTGGTCGAGGTGGCGCCGCTGGTGCGTTCGCACGTCGCCAACGAGGACTACACGGATGCGCTGCGGGCACTCGCCGGACTGCGCGCAGCGGTGGACCAGTTCTTCGAAGACGTCATGGTGATGGCGGAGGAGCCGCTGACCCGTGCCAACCGCATCGCGCTGCTGGCCCAGCTCGCCGGCCTGATGAACCAGGTGGCGGACATCTCGCGCCTGTCGGCCTGATCGTCATAGCCCCCGCGGCGTGCGTCGCCGCGGGCTTCGCCCCCGCAAGGAGCCCGTGATGAAGCTCATCATTCTCGACCGCGACGGCGTGATCAACGTCGACTCGGGGCAGTACATCAAGTCGCCCGAGGAGTGGAAGCCGATCCCCGGCGCGCTGGAGGCGATCGCACGGCTCAACCAGTGGGGCTGGCGGGTGGTGGTGGCGACCAATCAGTCCGGCATCGGCCGTGGGCTGTTCGGCATGGACACGCTCAACGCCATCAACGACCGCATGGTCAGGAGCCTCGCCCAGGCGGGCGGGCGGCTCGACGGCATCTTCTTCTGTCCGCACGCGGCCGACTCCACCTGCGACTGCCGCAAGCCCAAGCCGGGCATGCTGCTGCAGATCGCCGAGCGCTTCAACGTCGAGCTCGCCGACGTGCCCTGCGTCGGCGACGGCCTGCGCGACCTCCAGGCCGCCGCGGCGGCTGGCGCGCAGCCCTGGCTGGTGCTCACCGGCAAGGGCGAAGCCACGCGCGCGAGCGGCGAGCTTCCGCCTGGGACGCTGGTGTATCCCGACCTCGATGCGGTCGCCGCCGCGCTGACCGCCTGAGCGGCGCGGCGCGACAGCGCTGCCGCATCCCTCACGCACTCTTCACCGGACGAGAATCGTGCATCTGCTCCGCTCCATCCTGTTCGCACTCGTGCTTACCGTGATCACGGTGCCCTACGCGTTCTTCGCCACCCTCATCTTCTGGCTGCCGCCGATGACCCGGCACCGGCTGATCACGAGCTGGGTGCCGATCATGATGTGGGTGATCCGCCACGTGCTCGGCATCCGCTACCGCGTGATCGGCGCCGAGAACATCCCGGCCGGTCCCGCGGTGGTGCTGTCCAAGCACCAGTCGGCATGGGAGACGATCGCGCTGCAGGTGATCTTTCCGCCGCTGTGTTACGTGCTCAAGCGCGAGCTGCTGCGCGTGCCCTTCTTCGGCTGGGCGCTGGGCAGGATCCCGGGCATCGCCATTGACCGCTCCGCGGGCAAGGACGCGCTCACCCAGGTGGTGGAGCAGGGCCGCGAGCGCCTCAAGGAGGGCCTGTGGGTGGTGGTCTTCCCCGAGGGCACTCGGGTGGCGCCGGGTGCGACGCTGCGCTACAAGCCCGGCGGGGCCATCCTCGCCAAGCGCGCGGGCGTCCCCGTGGTGCCGGTGGCGCACAACGCGGGCGAGTTCTGGAGGCGCAACGCCTTCATCAAGCGCCCGGGCGAGATCGTCGTCAGCATCGGCCCGGTGATCGACGTCAAGGGTGCCAAGGCCACCGATGTGAACGAGCAGGCGGAGGCCTGGATCGAAGGCGAGATGCGCCGGCTGTTCCCGCATCTCTATCGCGAAGAGGCGGGCATGCCGCCGGCCGCGGGCGATGCCGCGGCGGAAGACGAGGGGAACTGAGCGCGTTCTCGCCCGGTCTCCCGCATAGGCCGCCGGGGCGGCCCCAGACATCGGGAGAGGGACGATGGGTGAAGAAATCCGCGCACTCGGCGAGGACGAGATCCTCGCCAGCCTTGCGGCGGGGCTGCCGCACTGGCGCCTCGAGGCCGGCGCCCTGGTGCGCGACTACCGCACCGGCGGCTGGAAGGCGACACTGATGGTGGCCGGTGTGGTCGGGCACCTGGCCGAGGCGGCTTGGCATCATCCCGAGCTGGAGCTGTGCTGGGACCGGGTGCGGGTGCGCCTGTCCACGCATTCGCCGCGCGGCATCACCGCACGCGATTTCGCGCTCGCGCGCAAGATCGAGGAGGTCGTGCACTGGCAGCCCGCGCGCGAGGGCGGGGCGCTCGAAGGCACGCCGAACGCGGACGACCGCTTCCGTTACATCCGCTACGACTGAAGCGGCGTGCGTGCGTTTCCGCTGCAGTCCGCGCCCTGCCGCGTCACCAGCCGGTAGACGCAAAAAGGCCCCGCACGCGGGGCCTTTTTGCCAGACGGTGCCGGAGGAAGCTTAGGCAGCCTTCTTGGCGGTGGTCTTGGCGGTGGTGCTGACGGCCTTGACGGTGGCGTTGGTCGCGGCAGCCACGTTGGCTTCGGCGATCTCGGCGACCTGCTTGGCGGCCTTGCTCATGCTGTCGTAGGCGCTGTTGGCGGCGGCGATGGCCGACTTGACAGCGGCGACGGCGACGTCCGAACCGGCGGGAGCCGACTTGGCAGCCTTGTCGAGCGCGGTGGCGACGCCCTTGTTGAGCTCGGCGACCTGGCCTTCGAAGACCTTCGACATCTCTTCCTGGCTCTGCGACGAGATCTCGTAGACGCTGCGGGCGTAGGCGACGGCCTTCTCGACGATCGGCTGGGCCAGCGAAACCTGCAGGTTCACCAGCTCCTGCACGTCCTTGGCAGCCAGCAGGGCCTTGGTGTTGGCCACGCCGTCTTCCAGCAGCGAACGGGCGGTGTTCAGGTTCAGGGCGGCGAGGCGCTCGGCGCTGGCGAAGGCGGTGTTGGCCAGGGTCAGCAGGGTCTCGATGTTGGCCTTGTTGGCGGTGGCGAACTGCTCGGGGGTGACGAAGTTGCTCATGTGGATCTCCTTGGAAAGTGTGGGTGCATCAACATCGCTCGGGTAGCTGCGATGTTGCGTTGCAGCATGGTTCGGATTATACGGACCCGATCGAGGCTGTCAAGCATATTTTGGTGCATCGCAACATCCCGGATTGATTGAAGGAATCAATCACTTGCGCCAGGACGCCATTTCGTCCGGTGAAGGGTTCGGGGTGTTGCATTGCACGGGCGGCGAGTACGCCGAAGCAGTGTGCCGGGCACGGGTTGCAGGCGCATGACGTCTTCCCGCGGTTAAACGCAAGCGGCCGGCTGGACGCCGGCCGCGGTGCGGATCGAGCGCGGGACGATCAGTCGTGGCGGAAGTTCGCCTTGCGCTTCTCGACGAAGGCCGCCATGCCTTCCTTCTGGTCGTTGAGCGCGAACGCGGAGTGGAAGACGCGGCGCTCGAACAGTAGGCCCTCGTTGAGGCTGCTCTCGAAGGCGCGGTTGATCGATTCCTTGATCATCATGACCACCGGCAGCGAGTAGCCGGCGATGGTCTCCGCGGTGGCGAGCGCGTCCTCGAGCAGCTTGTCGGCCGGCACCACGCGCGCGACCAGGCCGGCGCGCTCGGCTTCGACCGCGTCCATCATGCGTCCGGTCAGGCACAGCTCCATCGCCTTCGCCTTGCCCACCGCGCGCGGCAGGCGCTGCGTGCCGCCCGCGCCGGGCAGGGTGCCGAGCTTGACTTCCGGCTGGCCGAACTTCGCGGTGTCCGCGGCGATGATGATGTCGCACATCATTGCCAGCTCGCTGCCGCCGCCGAGCGCAAAGCCCGCCACCGCGGCGATCACCGGCTTGCGGCAGGTCTTCACGCGCTCCCAGTTGCGCGTGATGTACTCGCTCTTGTAGGCATCCATGTAGGAGAAGTTCGCCATCGCGCCGATGTCGGCGCCTGCGGCGAAGGCCTTCTCCGAGCCGGTGATGACGATGGCACCGATGCCATCGTCGGACTCGAAGTCGTTGAGGGCGGCGGTGATCTCGTTCACCACCTGATCGTTGAGCGCGTTGAGCGCCTTGGGGCGGTTGAGGGTGATGAGGCCGACACGGCCGCGTTTCTCGGCGAGGATCATCTCGAAGCTCATGCTGTCTCCTTCCTGGTTATCCGATCGTGGGGGGGAATCATTGTCCGCCGGAGGGCTGTCCGTCGGACTTGGGCTGGATCACCGCGCGCACCCGGCCCGCGGGCGCACCCTGGCGGCTGCCCGGGGCGTTGGTGGCGAGATAGTTCTCGGTGATCGCGTCGTACTCGATGTAGTGACCGCTGACCTGGTCGCCGCCGCTGCTCACCTTGGCGCGGTTGAAGAGCCTGGCCTTCTCGGTCCGGCTGTCGTACTCGATGCGTTCGGCCTCGCCTTCGACGTATTCGGCGCTGCCGTCGCGGCGCTGGCGGAAGGTGGCCAAGCCCTTGCCGGCTGCGGTGGCGACGCCGTTCTGGAAGCCGGCGGCGTCCTGCGTCACGACCAGCTTGTCGCCGCGGATGGTGAGCGTGCCCTGGGTCAGGACCACGCTGCCCTCGAAGATGTGCACCTTGTTGCGGTCGTCCACCGTGAGGCGGTCGGCCTCGATGTTGACCGGCTGGTCGCGGTCGGCCTTCTCGGCGAGCGCCGGGGTGGTGACGGCGGCGAGCAGCGCGGCCACGGTAGCGAGGAGGATTCGCTTCATGAGGGGGATCCTTGGCGGCGGGGTGGCATCGTCGTGCTGACCTCGCCGATGAGTTCGAGCGTGCCGAACAGGTTGTCCGCACGCATGCCCTTGGCCGTCGCGCGTCCGGCGCCGCGGGTCATCAGGACCGGCGAGTCGGTGCGTGCGCGCTGGGCGTCCGGCCACACCGCGAGCGTCTCCGAGTCGAGCGCGAGCGGCAGCGCCCCGGCCTGGCCCGGACGCCGCACGCGCACTTCGCCGGTGAGGTCCACCTGCTCGCCACCGGGCGAGACGTCGGCCGCGCGCGCGGTGATCGTGGTCGTGCCTTCCGCGCCGTGCAGCTGCAGGCGGGGCGTGTGCAGCCGGGTGATGTCGCCGACGGGGAAATGCTCCAGGCGTTCGGCCACGAGCTCGTAGCGCTGCGCACCGTCGGCGCCGAAGCCGACCACGCGGGTGTCGTGGGCGATGAAGTCCGGACCGGTCTGCTCGATGCTCGCCGCCGGATCGTCGATCCGGGTGATGCGCTCGAGCCACACCGATCCGCCCGCCAGCAGCGCGAGGGCGAAGACCGGATACAGGCGCCAGGTGTCGACCCGCATTCAGATGACCTTCGCGAGCATCAGGTCGTGGGTGGTGAGCGCACCGGCGAGCCGGCCGGCGTCGTCGAGCACCAGGAGCTGGCTGATGCGCATGTTCTCCATCGTCGCGGCGGCCTCGGCCGCGAGCGCGCCGGGCGCGATGCTGCGCGGACTGCGCGTCATGACCTCGCTGACGCGCGCGCTGCGCACGTCGCAGCCCTTCTCCAGCGCGCGCCGCAGGTCGCCGTCGGTGAAGATGCCCACGGGCACCTCGTCGGCGTCGACCACCGCAGTCATGCCCATGCCGCCGGCGGTCATCGCCAGCAAGGCCTGGGTGAGGGGGGCGTCGCTGCCCACGCGCGGGACCGCCGGCGCGGGACGCATGACGTCGCCGACGTGGGTCAGCAGCCGGCGGCCGAGCGCGCCGCCGGGGTGGGAGCGGGCGAAATCCTCGGCGGCGAAGCCGCGGGCGTCGAGCAGCGCGACCGAGAGCGCGTCGCCGAGCGCGAGCGCCGCCGTGGTGCTCGCGGTGGGCGCGAGGTTGAGCGGGCAGGCCTCCTCGGCCACGCCGGCGTCCAGATGCGCATCGGCCTCGCGTGCGAGCGGCGAGTCCGGCTTGCCGGTCATCGCGATCAGGCGGGCGCCCTGGCGCTTGACCAGGGGCACGATGGTGAGCAGCTCCTCGCTGGAGCCGGAGTTCGACAGTGCGATCACCACGTCTTCCGGCGTGATCATGCCGAGATCGCCGTGTGCGGCCTCGGCGGCATGCACGAAGTAGGCCGGGGTGCCGGTGCTGGCGAGCGTGGCGGCGAGCTTGCGGCCGATGTGGCCCGACTTGCCAACGCCGGTGACGATCACCCGGCCATGGCGCGCGAGGATGATCTCGACCGCGCGCTCGAATTCCTCGCCGATGCGCGCCCCGAGCGCGGCCACGGCGTCTGCCTCGATGCGCAGCACGCGGCGGGCGAGGGCGACGGCTCGGCTTTCGCCCGAAGCGGAAATTGGGTCCATGGATTCGATGCTTTAAACTGGCGCGGAAGGGAGACCGGTGGCTCGACGGGATGACGGCGCGCCGTTGCCGGCAAGCTCCCGATCGAGCGGATTGTATACCAAACACCCGCGCCGCCGCCCGGCAGCGCTGGCGCCACACGCGGCCGGGCTTCCATGCTGAATACCCTCGAATTCGTGGTCCTGCTGCTGGCCGCCGCCGTGGTGATGGTGGCCCTCTTCCGCAGCATGAACCTGCCGCCGGTGCTCGCCTACCTGCTCGTCGGCGCGCTCGGCGGGCCGCATGCGCTCGACCTGATGCAGGAGTCCGCCGGCGCGCGCCACCTCGCCGAGTTCGGCGTGGTGTTCCTGATGTTCTCGATCGGGCTGGAGTTCTCGCTCGGGCGCCTGATGGCGATGAAGCGCATCGTGTTCGGGCTCGGACTCGCCCAGGTGCTGACGACGATCGCGCTCGCCACCCTGCTCGGTCGCCTCGGCGGGCTGGGCTGGATCACCAGCTTCGCGCTCGGCGGCACGCTGGCGATGTCGTCCACCGCGATCCTCTCCAAGCTGCTCGCCGACCGCATGGAGCTCGACAGCCGTCATGGCCGCGAGGTGATCGGCGTGCTGCTGTTCCAGGACATCGCGGTGGTGCCGCTGCTGATCCTGCTGCCGGCGCTGTCGCGCCCGGCCGAGGAGATGATGTTCACCCTCGGCCTGGCGGCCTTCAAGGTGGTCTTCCTGCTCTCGCTGGTGCTGGTCTTCGGCCAGCGCCTGATGCGCTGGTGGTTCACCGTGATGGCGCGGCGGCGCTCGGGCGAGCTCTTCATGCTCAACGTGCTGCTGATCACGCTCGGGCTGGCCTGGCTGTCCGAGCGGGTCGGGCTGTCGCTCGCGCTCGGCGCCTTCCTTGCCGGCATGCTGATCTCGGAGACCGAGTACCGCTACCAGGTGGAAGAGGACATCAAGCCCTTCCGCGACGTGCTGCTCGGGCTCTTCTTCGTCACCGTCGGCATGTTGCTCGACGTCGCCGAGATCGTGCGCAACCTGCCGGCAGTGCTCGGCCTGCTCGGCGCGCTGCTGGTGCTCAAGTTCGGGCTGGTGTTCGCGGCCTCGCGCGTGTTCGGTTCGCCGGCGGGCACGGCGATGCGCTCCGGGCTGTGGTTGTGCGCGGGCGGCGAGTTCGGTTTCGTCCTGCTGTCGCAGATCCTCGACCTCGGGCTGATGCCCTACGGCCTCGCCCAGGCCGCGGTGGCCGCGCTGGTGCTGTCGATGCTGGTCGCGCCGCTGATCGTGCAGGTGAGCGACCGCCTGGTCATGCGCTTCGTCGCCTCGGAATGGTTGCTGCGCTCGATGGAGCTCACCCGGGTGGCGGCGCAGTCGCTCAACACCGAGCGCCACATCATCGTGTGCGGCTACGGACGCAGCGGCCAGTACCTGGCGCGCTTCCTCGAACAGGAGAACGTCGCCTACGTCGCGCTCGACCTCGACCCGGAGCGCGTGCGCGAGGCGGGCGCGGCCGGGGACACCGTGGTGTACGGCGACGCCGCGCGGCGCGAGACCCTGGTCGCCGCCGGCATCCAGCGCGCGAGCGCGCTGGTGGTGTCCTTCGACGCGCTGGAGGCGGCGCTGCGGGTGATCCATCACGCCCACGCGCTGCGTCCCGGCCTGCCGGTGGTGGTGCGCGCCGGCGACGAGGCCGACCTGGAGAAGCTTGCCCAGGCGGGGGCGGCCGAGGTGGTGCCCGAGGCCTTCGAGGCCAGCATCATGCTCGCCTCGCACGCGCTCGCGCTCACCGGGGTGCCGCTCAGTCGCGTGGTGCGGCGCATCCGCGAGATCCGCAGCCAGCGCTATGCGCTGATGCGCGGCTTCTTCCAGGGCAGCAGCGATGCGGGCGATGCGGGCGCCGGCGCGGAGGCGCGCCTGCGCTCGGTGATCGTCCCGGAGGGCGCGGCGGGAGTCGGGCGCAGCATCGGCGAACTCGGGCTGGAGGAGTTCGGCGTGGCGGTGTCGGCAGTGCGTCGGCGCGGCATCCGCGCGCTCTCGCCGGGTGCCGAGACACGCATCCAGAGCGGTGACGTGATCGTGCTGCTCGGCGTCCCCGGCGGCCTGGAAGCAGCCGAGGAGCGCCTGCTGGGTGGCTGAGCCGCCCGCGCTCCGCACGCCTCACGCCTCACAGATTCGAACACACCGTGTGCGCGTTCGCTTCGAGCAGCCGGTTGGCCGCGGAGATCGCCACCAGCCCGGTGTCGCCGGGTGTGCCGGCACGCAGCGAGCCGGCCGCGGGGTCGCCGTCGTCGAGCGCGATGTCGATCTGTGTGACCAGCTTGCCGGGCACGTTGTCCGAGCACACCACCAGGCTGCCCGGCAGGCCGAGCACGCTGCCACCGCGCTGCACGCCGAGCCGGCCACCGAGTGCGTTGCGCGGCAGGAAGCCGGCGTCGGCGGTGTCGGTGCTGCCGGTGGCGATGCCGGCCAGGCGCAGGTGCTGCCAGAGGCGGACGGACTCGGTGTCGGCGCCCGCATCCCAGGTGCCGTCGATCACGCCGTTGCCGTTGCCGGCCACGGTGCAGCCGCTGCCGCCGGAGCAGAGATGGCGGACGGCGGCGGGGTCGTCGCCGGGGAGGGCGCGGAAGCGGTCCTGATAGGCATGGACCATCGCCGGCACGCTGCGCAGGTCCTGGGCGAGGTTCTTGACACGGGCACTGTCGATCAGCGCCTGCCCCTTCATGACCCCGCCGAGCAGCAGGCCGACGACGAGCAGCACGATCGCGATCTCGACGAGGGTGAATCCGGTTTGCGGTTTCTTTTGCATGGTTTGTCTCCCGGGTGATGTGGCAGTGGTGATGGAAAGGGCTTTGTGCGGATGCGCGGCCGGGATCACAGCCGCCCGGCCTGGGCGAGACGGGCGATCAGCAGCGGGCGCCCGAGCCAGGCGAGCAGATCGTCGAAATCGGCGCCCGGTTCGCCGGCCTGGTAGCTCGGGGTGGCGCTGGCGTGGCTGGTGTTGTCGCCGTCGGCGTGCAGGTTGGCGCCGGTCGACCACACGATCGCGACCGCCTGCGAGTCGGTCGTGGTGATGCGCCGGCCGTCGTGATCGCGGATCTGCAGGCGTGCGCCGGGTGTGGTGGCGGCGCCGATCGGCGCCACGCTGAAGGCGGGGTCGACGCGGTAGCGCCAGTACCCCGTCCAGTCGTCGGCGGCGGAGTGGCGGTCGCGGCCCCAGGCGTCGGTCGCCGGCATCGCCAGGCTGCGCCAGGGCAGCACGCCCTCGCGCGCGAGGTTGCAGGGCGGGCCGTCCTCGAGCCCGTAGCCAGGGCTGGCGGGATCGGTTTCGGTGCTCGGGCAGGGCAGGCGGCCGTGGATGATGGCGAAGCCGGTAAGCGCGAGCTGGATGTCGTGCAGACGCTCGAGCGTGGCGTTGCGGTCGCGCGCTTCCAGCCGGCTCGCCACCGGGACCAGCAGGCTGCCGCCAAGCAGGGCGAGGATCACCAGCACCATGGCGAGCTCGACCAGCGTGAAGCCGCGCGCGGGAGCGCTCGAATGCGCGGGCTTGTGCATGCGAGCGGGAGGCGGGGTCAGGGCAGGCATCGGACAACGTCCTCGCTGGCGGGGCGATCGGGCGCGGTGACGCGGAAGTGCGCGGCACCCTCGAACTCGGGATTGCCCAGGCGTAGCGCGGCGACGTTCCGGCCCTCGAACCAGGCCGCCGGATCGGCGCGCTCGGCAGCGGTGGTTCGCAGTTGGCGCTCGGGGCCGCTGCGGATGCGCTCGCCCCCGAATGCCAGCACCGCCCGGCAGCGCTCGCCGGGTGCCGCGGGCCGCGTCACGCCGATGCAGTCGCTGCCGTCGGGGCAGGCGGCGAAGCGGATCTGCTCGTGCCAGTCGTCGATGAGCGGACGTTGTGCGGCGGCGATGCCCAAGGTCTCCGCCGTGGGCAGCACACCCACCGCGAGCGTGCCGAGCGGGCGGGCGTGGCGTGCGAGCCATTCGGTGCGGCTCGCCGCAAGCCGGCCGGCAAGCGCGTTCGCGCTGCGGGCGAGGAGCGCATCGAGATGGCTGGCGTGGTCGCGGCGCCGACGCAGTGCGTCGAAGACGTCGTCGATTCCGATCCAGGTGGCGAGGTCGTTGGGCGCCTCGTCGTCGAGGGTGGCCGGGTGGAGGGTGATCTCGATCACCCCGCTGCCTGCGCGCGCATGGCCGGGGTCGAGGTAGTGCGAAAGGTCGGCTGCGGCCGAGTCGCTGCCTGTGCAGCTCGTGCCCCGGGTGGGCGGACGGATCTGGCTGCTGCGTGGCGGCCCGGGGCTGAACACGATCGCCACCGCCATGCCGTCGCCGGACGCTGCCTGAAGGCTGCGCCCGGCGGGATCGAGCAGGCCGAACTGGCCCGGGCTGTCCCAGTTCAACGCCGCCGGCTTGGGGTTGTGCTTGACGCTGCCGGCGACCGCGTACCACAGGCATTCGCCCCAGCCGTCGCGCAGCTCGGGCAGGCCGAGGGTGCGCCAGGGCAGGCGCCCGATCGCGGCGGTGCCGCGCGCACCGCAGGCACCGATCGGGGTGGAGCCGGTGTTGCCGGCATCCGGACAGGGCAGGAAACCGTAGCCCTCTCCGGGGTGGGTCTCGGCGTAGCTGATCGCGTAGCCGATCAGCGCGGCGCGTGCGGTGGCGAGCACCTCGACGCTGCGCGCGTGGGCGAGCGCGTGGGCGCGGGCGCGCAGTTCGCCGCCGGCGAGCAGGCCGCCCGCCGCGAGCAGGGTGAGCACCAGCAGGGCGGCGATCAGGGCCTGACCGCGGATCGCGCCGGGTCGCCGGGGACGCATCACCCGCGCGGGCACGCGAGCGGAGTGCGGATCCCGCTGGCGGCGCCGCTCCCGGCAGGGCAGGCGGGCCCTCCGGATCATGGCCGCGCTCCGCGCATGTCGACACCGGGCCTTGCAGCGCTGTCGGCGGGGCCCGCTGCTCGATCTGCGGGTGCCGCATCGTCGCGCTCGGGGTAGGCCTGCCCAGGCCCGGCCGTGACCGTCGCGACGGCGGTCGGCACGAGCTCTCCGCTGCGTAGCTGCGTGCGCCGGCCGGCCGCCACTACCACCGCGGCGTCGCCTGCGATCGGGTGCAGGCCGAGTGCGCGCGCGGACTGCCAGGTTCCCTCCACCCAGAGCAGGATCTCGCCATCCGGGCGACGCAGGACGCCGTCGATGCGCCTGGCGATGGGCCCGGGCGGCGGGCTGGAGGCAGGCGGACAGGCTGCCGGTGCAGGCTCGGCGGGGGCCGGCGCTGGGGTCGGAAGGGGCGGCGGCGCTGCATCGAGGGCGGCGAGTGCGGCGCGTTCGGCCTCGCGTGCGGCGAGTTCCGCCTCCTCGGCCGCAAGCGCGGCGGCACGCGCCGCACGGGCGCGCTCGGTCGCGGCCAGGGCTGCGGCCTCGACCTGCGCCTGGTGCTCCATCCAGACGAGGGCTCCCAGGATCGTCGAGGCGACGAGCGCGAGCGCGCCGAGCACGCGCCTTTCGGGCAGCCTGGGCCAGCGCCGTGCGCCGGCCGCGAGCGGCCAGCCGATCGTCGTGGGGGCGTGGCGCAGGGCGAGCAGCAAATGGGCGTCGTAGCTGTTCGGGAGTCCGCAGCCCGCGAGCGTGTCGGCGGCGGCGACGCCGATCGGAGGCAGTGTGGCGTGCTCCGTCCCGGTCTGAGCCGGAAGGTCCGCGACGATGCGATCGAGTGGCGCATCGCTGGCGATGCGGTGCTGGGCGGCCAGGTAGTCGCGGGTGCGCTCGAGCTCCGTCGCCAGCGCTTGCGGATCGGCGAGGGAGTCGGCGTGGCCGCGCACGAGGCGGGAGAACAGGGTGTGTTCGCCGGCCAGCAGCGAAATGCGCAGGCCCGCGCGCCCGTGGGTGGCGAGCAGGCGCGGCCGTGGCGGCGCCTTGCCGTGGCGGCGCTGGCGTGCTCCTGGCAGGGGCAGGCGTGGCAGGAGGGCGCTGGCGGGGACGAGGATTTGGGGGCGGCGTCCGTCGGCCGCGAGGCGATCCAGCCAGGGCAGGAGTTCGGTGCTGCGCTCCATCCCGGCGAAAAGCACCCGCTCGGCGCCCTGGCGTCCGTCGGGCAGGGCGCCGAGCGGCGTGGCGCGTGCGAAGCGCGGCTCGGGGAACCAGTGAGCGAGTCGGCGCGCGAACAGGGCGCGACGGTCGCTGCCGCGCACGCGCGGCAGGTCCTCGATCTGGTAGGCCTCGTCGGGCAGGTCGACCAACATCCGGCAGGGCTCGTCCGGCGGGCGGCGGGCGAGCCAGCTTGCGAAGGCGGCCTCCTCGCCGCAGGTGAAGGCAGCGAGGAGGGTGATGCCGTCGTCATTCCCGATGCATGCGAGGAGGCCGGACGGAGCCACGGCGAGGAGCAGGGGTTCGCGACGCATGGTCAGACCGGCAGGCGGGTGATGAGCTCGTAGATCGGCCCCAGGACCGCGCTCGCGATCCACAGCAGCAGGCCGCCCATGAGGATGGTGAGTGCGGGTTCGGCCGCGGCCTGCAGGCGGGCGATGCCCTCGGCGACGTCGCGGCGGTAGAGGCTGGCGACCTTGGCGAGCGCGTCGTCGAGCGCGCCGGTGTGTTCGCCCAGGCGCAGCATGCGGATGACGAGGGGCGGGAAGACCCGGGTCGCCTCGAAGGCGACCGAGATCGGGCGGCCCTGCTCGATCGCGCCCGTGGCCTCGCGCAGTCCGGCGCGCAGGGCGAGGTTGGCGGTGGCGCCGGTGCTGGTGTGGAGCGCGTCGATGACGTTGATGCCGGCGCCGTAGAGGGTGGCGAAGAGCGCGGCGAAGCGCGCGAGGGCGAGCTTTCGCAGGATCCCGCCGACCAGCGGCAGTTGCAACAGCAGGGCGTGCACGCGGGTGCGCAGCGCTTCGGAGCGGGCGAGCGCGTGGGCGCTGCTCGCCGCGCCGGCGAGCGTGACGAGCAGCATGGCCCAGCCCCAGTCGCGCACCGCCGCGGACAGTCCCACCAGAATGCGCGTCTGCAGCGGCAGGCGCTGGCCGGTGCCGCGCAGCAGACGCTCCAGTTCGGGCACCACGTGGATGAGGGCGACCACCACCGCGGCCAGCAGCACCGTGGCGACGATGGCGGGATAGATCGCGATGCGGCGCGCGTGGCTGGCGAGTTCTTCTTCCTGCGCGAGCGCGGCGCCGATGTCGCGGATCGCCTCGGGCAGGCGGCCGGCCTGTTCGCCCGCGCGCAGCAGGCTCACCGCGACCGCGGAGAAGGCCTCGGGCTGGCGAGCGGCGGCGCCCGACAGCGGCAGGCCGCGCTCGACGTCCGCGATCAGTGCGCCGATCACCTGCTGCAGCCGCGGCTCGGCGCCGGCGTCGCGCAGCAAGGCCAGGCTCTCGAAGGGCGGCACGCCGGCGGCGAGGAGTTGCTCGAGGTGGTAGCAGAAGGGAATCAGCTCGCGGCGCGCGATGCGCCGGCGCGGCAGCAGGCCGCGCACGCCGCGTGGTTGGGCGTCGATCAGCAGCAGGGCGCGCGCTTCGAGCAGGCGCTCGAGTTCGCCGAGGTCGGCCGCATCGAGCTCGCCGCGCACGCGGCGGCCGTCGGCAGCGAGCGCGCGGTAGCGCCAGGTGCTCATGGGGCCTTCCTCCCGTCGCTGCACGACATCCTCCGCGGCGGACGAGCGCGCTGCCCTTCGGGCGGCCGCAGGGGCACGCTCATGCCTCACCTCCGTGCGCGGTCTTCGCCGTAGCCGCGAGCGCGGAGAGGTCGACCACGCGGGCGAGCTCGGCGAGGCTGGTGTTGCCGTCGAGCACCCGGCGCAGTCCGTCCTCGGCCAGACTGCGATGGCCGCGCGTGCGTGCGGCTGCACGCAGCTCGCCCGGGCTGGCGCGGCGTGCGACGAGCTCGTCGAGCTCGGCGTCGAAGGGCAGGATCTCCATGATCGCGAGACGGCCGCGATAGCCGCGGAAGTCGCATTCGGGGCAGCCGCGCGCGCGCCAGCTCGGCGCTGGCGGGGCATCGGCGGCGAGGCCGGGCAGGTGACGCTCGGGGGCGTCGTCCGGCACCGGCTCGCGGCAGGTGGGGCACAGCCGGCGCACCAGGCGCTGGGCGAGGATGCCGCACAGGTTGCCGGCGAGCAGTTCGGCGCCGATGCCGATCTCGTGCAGGCGCGGCAGAGCGCCGAAGATCGAGTTGGCGTGCAGGGTGGCGAACACCTGGTGGCCGGTGAGTGCGGCGCGCAAGGCCATGGTGGCGGTGTCGGCGTCGCGGATCTCGCCGATCAGGATCACGTCGGGGTCCTGGCGCAGCAGCGCGCGCACGCCGTCGGCGAAGTCGAGCCGTGAGGCGTCGCCGACCTGGGTCTGGCGGATCAGCGCGAGCGGATACTCGACCGGATCTTCCAGAGTCATGATGTTGACCGCCTCGGTGTTGAGGTGGCCGAGCATGGAGTACAGCGTCGTGGTCTTGCCGCTGCCGGTGGGACCGACCACCAGGATCAGGCCCTCGGGGCGGGCGAGGATGCGGTCGAGGGCGGCGCGTTGCGCGGGGTCGAGGCCGAGCGCGTCGAGCGGGACGATGCCCTTGTCGCGGTCGAGGATGCGCAGCACGATGTTCTCGCCGTGCAAGGTGGGCTGGGTGGCGACGCGGAAGTCGATCGGCCGGCCGCCGAGCGCAAGGCCGATGCGCCCGTCCTGCGGGCTGCGCGACTCGGCGATGTCCATGCCGGCGAGCACCTTGATGCGCACGGCGAGCTCCGCCCAGCACGACTTGTGCATCGCGCGCACCTGGCGCAGCGTGCCGTCGATGCGGTGGCGCACGCGCAGGAAGCCGGCCTCGGGCTCCAGGTGCAGGTCGGAGGCGCCGCGCGCGGCGGCCTCGGCGAGCAGGGCGTCGACCAGGCGCACGACGAGTTGCGGGTCGCGCGCGCCAGCGATGGGCTGTCCGGCGCGGCGTTCGAGCTCGCGCACCATGTCCTCGATCGAGCTCGCCTGACCGTAGTGCTGTTCGATCGCGCGGCCGAGTTCGTTGTCGCCGGCCAGGCGCAGTTCGACGTGCACGTCCGGCCCGAGCTCGGCACGCAGACGGTCGAGGGCGACGATGTCGTGGGCGTCGGCCATCGCGACGATCAGGCGGTGGCGGGCGGCGTCGTACTGGAGCGGCAGCAGGCGGTGGCGCCTTGCGAGCGCCTGCGGCACGCGCGCGATCGCGTCGGGGTCGGCGAGCGCGCTGGCCAGGTCGACGCAGGGCAGGCCGCTGCGTGCGGCGAGCGCCTCGCGCAGCGCGGCCTCGCTGACGAAGCCGAGTTCGACCAGCACGCGGCCGAGCGGCCGGGCGCGGCCGCGTTGCTCGTGGAGCGCGATGCGGAGCTGGTCCTCGCCGATCAGGCCGGCGGCGATGAGGATCTGGCCGATGGGGAGCGGAGCGTTCATGGCGGGCTCGTGCCGGCATCCGCGTTGGCGGCGCTGGCGGACGTGGAGGAGGCGGCAGGAGAGCGGGGATCGGCAGGGTCGGGATAGGCCGCTTCCGAAAAGCCTTCGGCGGCGGAGACCGCGCCTGCGGGGGCGAGCAGCGGGCGCAGCGGCAGGTGGGGGAAGTTGCGCTGGCCGGGCGAGGGCGAGTCGAGGAGGAAGTCGTCGTCGGGCAGGTGGCCGGCGTATTCGGCGTAGCCGCCGCGCATGCCCGGCTCGTCGATCAGCAGGGGGCGCAGGAAGATGAGCAGCTCGGTGCGGCGCACGTTGTTGTCGCGGCGGGTGAATAGTTCGCCGACCACGGGCAGGTCGCCGAACAGCGGGATGCGGCCGGTGTCGTGGTCGATGCGGTCCTCCATCAGCCCGCCGAGGACGGCGACCTCGCCGCTGCGCAGGCGCAGCATGGACTCGATTTCGCGTGTGCGGATCTGCGGCACGCGGTTGGGGATGTCGCCGAGCGAGGGGTTGGGGTCGTCCTTGAAGCCGGAGATGCCCGAGATGGTCGGCCGCACGTTGAGGGTGATGTCGCCGTCGGCGGAGATCTGTGGCGTGACCGACATGACCATGCCGACCGAGACCGATTGCGGCGTGGTGGTCGCGGAGATGCGGGCCTGCTTGCGGTCGTCGTACTCGGTGGTGGTGCTGTCTACGAGGAAGTAGACGACCTCCTCGACGACCTTGAGCATCGCGGTCTGGTTGTTGAGCACCGACAGGCGCGGGCTGGAGAGCACCTTGACGGTGCCGAAGGTCTCCAGCAGTTCGAGACGGATGTCGGAGTTGGCCGACAGGTAGCTCAGCGTGGGCTGGCCGGATGTGGCGTCGCCGCTGCCGCGCGGGCGCACGCTCCAGCTCGGCACGCCGAGCCGGGTCCAGTCGATGCCCTGGCGGTAGCCGTCGGCGAGGGTGACCTCGACGATCGTGGCTTCGATCATCACCTGGCGCCGCGCCGCGCGCTGCACCCCCGCGAGGAAGGCCTCCAGCTGCTCGTGCTGGCGCTGGGTGGCGCGCGCCATGACGATGCCGCTCTCGCGGTTGAGCATCAGGTCGGCGTTGCGGCAGCCGGCGGGGGACTCGCCGCGGCGCTCGCCCCCGCAGTCGGGCGCGCGCCCCGGCCCGGCGAGGATGGCGGCGAGGTTGTGCTCGAGCGTGTTCCAGAAGTCGTTGGCCGAGCGCGTCTCGATCTGGGTGATCGAGGCGTTGCCAGCGCCGCCTGTCGAAGACGCGCGCTGACCGGCGCCGCCGGCGCTGCCCGAGGTGGCGATCTGCGTGCTGGTGGCGACGGTGCCGTGCATGTCGCGGCTCAGGTTCACATAGTCCACCGCATAGCTGCGGATGTAGGGGGTGTCGGGGCGCACGCGCAGGTGGCGGCCGCGCAGCTCATAGCGCAGGTCGACCTGGCGGGCGATGCGCTCCAGCAGCTCGCCGAGCGGGCGGTCGTGGGCCTGCAGGCTGACGTTTCCGGTGATTCCGGCATGGAGGTCGAGCTCCAGCCCGGCGTCGCGGCCGATGGCGAGCAGCAGCTGCTCGGCCGGGATGTCGAAAACGTCGATCGAGTATCCGCGCACCGCGGGAGCTGCTCGCCCGCGGGCCGGAGCGGGCGGAGGCGCGCCCGTCGCCGCGCTCGCTGCAGCACCTCGGCTGGAAGAAGGCGACTCCGCGATCGGCGGCGCGAGGCTTCTTGTCGCCGTGCCGACAGGCGCGGTGCGCTCGATCGCGGTGCGCTTGTCGAGATGCCCCTCGAGTGCGGGCGGGCGGCCGAGCGGCGCACATGCAGCGGTCGCCAGAAGCGCCGCGGTCGCGAGCAGCCTGCGCAGGTCGGTCGATGTGCATGTCATGCGAACATGCTATTCGTATTGAAATAAAATGTGAATAAGCGCATGGAATTATTTTCTGGGTGCCGCGGTCGTCACCGGAGCGGAGGAGGTGTCCTGCGGGGGAATGGCCCGGACCTGCTTGCTGCGCTGCAGCATCAGTCCGCCAGCGGGCGCAAATCTCTGATATATTCAAGAGTTTTCACATTCGGCCGATCGACGTGACCGTGTCCGCCCCACATCCCTCCCCGCTGGTTTCGCTGCGCGACGTGCGCTTCGCCTATGGCGAGCGCGAGGTGCTGCGCGGCATCGACCTGAGCGTGCATCGCGGCCAGGTGGTCGCCATCATGGGCGGCAGCGGCTGCGGCAAGACCACGCTGCTGCGCCTGATCGGCGGGCAACTGCGCGCGACCGGCGGCACCGTGGAGGTGGAGGGGCGCGACGTGGCGCGGCTGTCGGGCAGCGAGCTCTACGCGCTGCGTCGGCGCATGGGCATGCTGTTCCAGTTCGGCGCGCTGTTCACCGACATGAGCGTGTTCGACAACGTGGCCTTCCCGCTGCGCGAGCACACCGACCTGCCCGCGGGCATGGTGCGCGACCTGGTGCTGATGAAGCTGCAGGCGGTGGGGCTGCGCGGCGCGGCGAAGCTGCATCCCAACGAGCTCTCGGGCGGCATGGCGCGGCGGGTGGCGCTGGCGCGCGCGGTGGCGCTCGACCCGATGCTGATCCTGTACGACGAGCCCTTCGCCGGCCTCGACCCGATCTCGCTCGGCATCATCGGCCAGCTCATCCGCAAGCTCAACGACGCGCTCGGCGCGAGCTCGGTGATGGTGACCCACGACGTGCACGAGTCGCTGGCGATCGTGGACTACATCTACTTCGTCTCCGACGGCCGCATCGTGGCGCAGGGCACGCCGGACGAGATCCGCGCCTCGAGGGATCCCTTCGTGCATCAGTTCGTCCACGCCGAGGCCGACGGGCCGGTGCCCTTCCACTATCCGGCCGAGCCGATCGAGCGCCTGCTCGGCGGGGAGGGCGCATGAGCGCGATCGCCTCCGCGCTGCGCCGCATCGGTGCGCTGACCATCGATGGCATCTGGCGCCTGGGCTTCGCCACCCGCTTCCTGTTCGCGGTGCTGCTGAACTCCGGGCAGTCGCTGCGGCGCATCCATCTCACCATCCGCGAGCTCTATTTCAGCGGCGTGCTGTCGCTGCTGATCATCATGGTCTCGGGGCTCTTCGTCGGTCTCGTGCTCGGGCTGCAGGGCTACGACATCCTGCAGCGCTACGGCTCGGCCGACGCGGTGGGGGTGATGGTGGCGCTGTCGCTGCTGCGCGAGCTCGGTCCGGTGATCGCCGCGCTGCTGTTCGCCAGCCGCGCCGGCTCGGCGATCACCGCCGAGATCGGCCTGATGAAGACCACCGAGCAGTTGAAGGCGATGGACATGATGGCGGTCAACCCGATCGCGCGCGTGGTCGCGCCGCGCTTCTGGGGTGGCGTGCTGTCCATGCCGCTGCTGGCGGCGCTGTTCTCGGCGATGGGCGTGTTCGGCGGCTGGCTGATCACCGTGGTCGTGATCGGCGTCGATGACGGCGCGTTCTGGTCGCAGATGCAGGCCGCGGTCGAGTTCCGCTACGAC
The DNA here is from genome assembly GCF_000021765.1 of Thauera aminoaromatica. NCBI lineage: Bacteria > Pseudomonadati > Pseudomonadota > Betaproteobacteria > Rhodocyclales > Zoogloeaceae > Thauera > Thauera aminoaromatica. Next base: position 984,774 of record NC_011662.2, read on the forward strand.
GTCGTCAACGGCGTGATCAAGTCCGCGGTGTTCGGCACCGTGGTGTCGCTGATCGCGGTGTTCGAGGGCTACGATTGCCAGCCGACCGCCGAGGGTGTGTCGCGCGCGATCACCCGCACCGTGGTGACCTCCGCGCTGGCGATCCTGGCGCTGGATTTCGTGCTTACCTCCTTCATGTTCAGGGGTTGATGATGAGTCGTACCGCGCTCGACCTGTGGGTCGGCCTCTTCGTGGCGATCGGCTTTGCCGCGCTGGTGTTCCTCGCCATGAAGGTCGGCAATTTCTCCGGCCTCGACGGCGCCGAGACCTATCGCGTCGAGGCCCCCTTCGACAACATCGGCGGGCTCAAGGTGCGCGCGCCGGTCAAGAGCTCCGGCGTCCTCGTGGGCCGGGTCGCGGTGATCCGCTTCGATCCCGCGATCTACCGCGCGGTGGTCGAGCTCGAGATCGACAAGCGCTATGCGTTTCCCGCCGACACCACCGCGTCCATCCTCACCTCCGGCCTGCTCGGCGAGCAGTACGTGGGGCTGGAGGCCGGTGCCGACACCGCGATGCTCAAGGGTGGCGACCGCGTGCTGATCACGCAGTCCGCGGTGGTGCTGGAGAAACTCATCGGCCAGTTCATGTTCGACCGCGCCGCCGACGCGCCCGCCCAGTAGGTCGGCAAGGAACTCCGGAGAAAACAGCAATGCGAAACGTCTTCCGCTCCTCCCGTGCAGGCCTGGTCGCGGCCGCGCTGTCGGCCGCGCTCGCGACCGGCTGTGCGACCACCGCGAATCCCGATGATCCACTCGAGGGCTACAACCGCGCGATGTTCGGCTTCAACGAACAGGTCGACAAGGTGGTGATCAAGCCCGCAGCCCAGGTCTACGAGGCGGTGCTGCCGCATCCGGTGCGTACCGGTGTCGGCAACGTGCTAGGCAACCTCGGCGATCCCTGGGTCGCGCTCAACAACCTGCTGCAGGGCAAGGTCGCCGAGGGCATGGGCGATTTGATGCGCTTCGCGCTCAATTCCACCTGGGGCCTGCTCGGCCTGCTCGACGTCGCCGGTGAGGCGGGCCTGCCCAAGCACGACGAGGACCTCGGGCAGACGCTCGGCCGTTGGGGCGTGGGCGAGGGCGCCTACATCGTGCTGCCCTTCTTCGGTCCGCGGACCGTGCGGGATGCGGTCGCGCTGCCCGCCGACTTCATCGCCAACGAGCCTTTCAGCATCGATCACGTGGCGACGCGCAACACCGTGCTGGGCACGCGCGTTGTGCACCTCCGCTCCACGCTGCTCGGTGCCGACCGCACGCTCGAGGAGGCGGCGCTCGACCGCTATGTCTTCGTGCGCGACTTCTATCTCGAACAACGCCGTTACAAGGTCAGCGATGGCCGCCAGGAACGCGTGTACGAAGATTTCGACGAACAGTCGGCCGCACCGCCCGGTGGCGACGTCGATACGGCCGCGGCCTCTGCGGTCGGGAACCTCGAACACGCGGACATCGGTGCGAGCCCGGCCACGGCCGGCCGCCGCGTCGCCCGCCAATCCGTCCAGTAAGCGAGAACCATGAACAAGATCCTCGATTTCCTCCGCGCCTTCCTTCTTTGCGCCTTGCTCGGCGCCGCGCTGCCCGCGACGGCCAGCGCCGACAAGGCGCCCGATGTGCTCGTGCGCGACGTCACCACCGAAGTGCTCGAGATCGTGCGCGCCGACAAGGCGATCCAGGCCGGCGACACCCAGCGCGTGATCGCGCTGGTCGACGCCAAGGTGCTGCCGCACTTCGACTTCCGCCGCATGACCATGCTCGCGGTCGGGCGCGACTGGCGCCAGGCCAGCGCCGAGCAACAGACCAGGCTGACCGATGCCTTCCGCACCCTGCTGGTGCGTACCTATTCAAACGCGCTGACGCAGTACCGCGACCAGCGCATCGAGTTCCGTCCCTCGCGCTTCGCCCCTGCAGACACGAGGGTGCAGGTCCGCACCGAGGTGGTGCAGGCCGGTGCGCAACCGATCGGCATCGACTACATGCTGGAGAAGGGCGAACAGGGCTGGAAGGTGTTCGACGTGATCGTCGCCGGCGTCAGCCTGGTCACCAACTACCGCAGCAGCTTCGGACAGGAGATTGCGCGCGGTGGCATCGATGGCCTGATCCGCTCGCTCGAGGAGCGCAACCGCGCGCTCGCCGAGCAGCAGGGCATGAGCCAGGGCGACGCGGGGCGCGGCGCGTGAGCGATCCCGCGCTGTTCGCGCCCGCGGGCGCGCTGACCATGCAGAGCGCGCCGGCGCTGCTCGCCGAGGGGCAGCGGCGCGCGCGCGCGGGCGACCTGGTGGTCGATCTCGCGGCGGTTTCCGCCGCGGACTCCGCGGCGCTCGCGCTGATCCTCGACTGGATGCGCTGCGCGCGTGCGGCCGGCCACGCGCTGATGCTGCGCAACCCGCCTGCCGGGCTGACCAGCCTGGCTGCGCTCTACGATATCGACGGCCTGCTGCCGCTGGAGCGCGCCGCATGAGCACGCCGGCGATCCGTATCCAGGGTGTAAGCAAGCACTACGGCAGCCTGAAGGCGCTCGGCGGGGTCGACCTCGAGGTTGGCCAGGGCGAGTTCTTCGGCCTGCTCGGCCCCAACGGTGCGGGCAAGACCACGCTGATCTCGGCACTCTCCGGTCTGGTGCGGCCCGACAGCGGGACGCTCGCGATCATGGGGCACGACGTCGTCGCCGACTATCGCAACGCCCGCCGCAACCTCGGCGTGGTGCCGCAGGAGCTCGTCTTCGATCCCTTCTTCTCGGTGCGCGAGCTGCTGCGCATCCAGTCGGGCTACTTCGGCATCCGCAGCAATGACGACTGGATCGACGAGATCCTCGCCAGCCTCGACCTGACCCACAAGGCGAGCGCCAACATGCGCATGCTCTCGGGCGGCATGAAGCGGCGCGTGCTGGTGGCACAGGCGCTGGTCCACCGGCCGCCGGTGATCGTGCTCGACGAGCCCACCGCGGGCGTGGATGTGGAGCTCCGCCAGGGCCTGTGGCAGTTCATCCGCAAGCTCAACCGCGACGGCCACACCATCGTGCTCACCACGCATTATCTGGAAGAGGCCGAGGCCTTGTGCGGACGCATCGCGATGCTCAAGGCCGGGCGCATCGTCGCGCTCGACACGACCGCCAACCTGCTGCGCCGCTTCGCCACCCACAGCCTGTCCGTGCGCCTGGAGCACCCCGCGCGCGGCGTCGAGCTGGGCGGCAGCGCCGGCGAGGGCGGCTGGGTGGACTTCGCCTTCGACAGCTATGGCGAGGTGGAGACCTTGCTCGCCCGTCTGCGCGAGGGTGGAGCCGGCCTCGTCGAGATGCGGCTCGGCGAGCCCGATCTCGAACGCGTCTTCGTCGAGGTGATGAACCGTGCCTGAACAATCTCCCCACGCCGTCCCGCGCATCGAGCCGATGGCGGCCGAGTCGCCGCTCGCCGGCTTCCGCACCCTCCTCTACAAGGAAGTGCTGCGCTTCTGGAAGGTCAGCTTCCAGACCGTCGCTGCGCCGGTCCTCAACGCGCTGCTGTTCCTGCTCATCTTCTCCCATGTGCTCGACCGCCACGTCACGGTCTACGGCGAGGTCGCCTACACCAGCTTCCTGGTGCCCGGCCTGGTGATGATGTCGGTGCTGCAGAACGCTTTCGCCAACAGCTCGTCCTCGCTGATCCAGAGCAAGATCACCGGCAACATCATCTTCGTGCTGCTGCCGCCCTTGTCCTACCGTGAGTTCTACGCCGCCTACGTGATCGCCTCGATCCTGCGGGGCTTGATGGTGGGGGCGGGCGTGCTCGCGGTGTCGGCCGCCTTCGTCGTGGTGCCGATGGCGCATCCGCTGTGGGTGCTGGGCTTTGCCGTGCTCGGCGGCGCGATCCTCGGTTCGCTCGGGGTGATCGCGGGGATCTGGGCGGAAAAGTTCGACCAGCTCGCCGCCTTCCAGAACTTCCTCATCATGCCGCTGACGATGCTGTCGGGGGTGTTCTACTCCATCCACTCGCTGCCACGGTTCTGGCAGGACGTGTCGCATTTCAACCCGTTCTTCTTCATGATCGACGGGTTCCGCTACGGTTTCTTCGGTCAATCGGACACCTCGCCCTGGCTTTCGCTCGGCGTCGTGGGCCTGTGTTTCGTCCTGCTCGCGGCGCTCACCCTGGCGATGCTCGCGCGCGGTTACAAGTTGCGTTCGTAAAGGATTCCAAATGTTCGAAGCAAGTGAAGTCAAGCGCCTGATCGAGCAGGGCCTGCCCTGCGAGCTGGTGGTCATCGAGGGCGAGGATGGTGTGCATTTTCGCGGCATCGTCGTCAGCGCTGCCTTCGAGGGCAAGATGAAGGTGCGCCAGCACCAGGCGGTGTATGCCACCCTGGGCCGCCTGATGGGTAACGAGATCCACGCCCTGCAGCTGCAGACCTTCACGCCCGCGCAGTGGGAAGAAGGCCGCGGCGAACTCGGGATGTGAGCCGCGCATGGACAGACTGCTGATCGAAGGCGGCGCCCGCCTGGCGGGCGAGATCGCCATTTCCGGCGCCAAGAACGCCGCCCTGCCCATCCTGTGCGCGGCCTTGCTGACCGCGGAGCCGGTCACCTTCACCAACGTTCCGCGTCTCAACGACATCGATACCCTGCTGGCGCTGCTCGCTCAGATGGGCGTGCGCGTCAAGCGCGAGGCCGACGTGGTGATGCTCGACGCCTCCGCGCTCGACAACCCGGTCGCACCTTACGAGATGGTCAAGACCATGCGCGCCTCCATCCTGGTGCTCGGCCCGCTGGTCGCGCGCTGCGGCGAGGCGCGGGTGTCGCTGCCCGGCGGCTGTGCAATCGGCGCGCGTCCGGTGGATCAGCACATCAAGGGCCTGCAGGCCATGGGCGCGGCGGTGGGCGTCGAGCACGGCTACGTGCATGCGACCGTGCCGCGCCTGAAGGGCGCGCGCCTGTTCACCGACATGGTGACGGTGACCGGTACCGAGAACCTGATGATGGCCGCGGCGCTGGCCGATGGCGAAACCGTGATCGAGAACGCCGCGCGCGAGCCCGAGGTGGTCGATCTCGCCAACTGCCTGGTGGCGATGGGTGCGCAGATCTCGGGCGCCGGCAGCGACGTGATCCGCATCCGCGGCGTCGAGCGGCTCCACGGCGCGACCCACCGCATCATGCCCGATCGCATCGAGACCGGTACCTACCTGTGCGCGGCGGCGGTCACCGGTGGTTCGGTGCGCCTGACCGGCACCTCGTCCTGCTACCTCGACGCGGTGATCGACAAGCTCATGGACGCCGGCTGCGAGGTGGTGTCCGAGCGCGACGCGATCCGCCTGACCGCGCCGGCACGGCTCAATGCCGTGAGCCTGCGCACCGCGCCTTATCCGGCCTTCCCGACCGACATGCAGGCGCAGTTCATGGCGCTCAATGCGGTCGCCAAGGGCGTGGCGATGATCCGCGAGACCATCTTCGAGAACCGCTTCATGCACGCGGTCGAGTTGCAGCGCCTCGGCGCCGACATCCGCATCGACGGCAACACCGCGGTGGTGCAGGGCGTGGACAGGCTGCAGGGCGCGACCGTGATGGCGACCGACCTGCGCGCGTCGGCGAGCCTGGTCGTAGCCGGCCTGGTGGCGGAGGGCGACACCACGATCGAGCGCATCTACCACCTCGATCGCGGCTACGAGCGTCTGGAGGAGAAGCTCGCCGCGCTCGGGGCGAGGGTGCGGCGGCTCGGTTGAGAGGAGTTTGAGAGCTGCGACGGCGGCATGCGCTCGCGTGCACGCGGCCGTCGTGCCGTCGCCGAACTGCGACTTGCGTCGCTCCCGCAGGGCAGCCGCGGAACGCTGCGGGAGCGCTTACAGTTCGAACTGTCCGTTGGCTTCAGGTTGCCAGGTGACTTCCAGCACCTTCAGGCGGATTTCCTTGCCGTCGGCCGACTTCCAGTCGATCGACTGGCCGGCCGAAAGACCGAGCAGGGCGCTGCCCGCGGGAGAGAAGATCGACACGCGGTGCGCCTCGGCGTTGGCGTCCTTGGGGTAGGCCAGGGTCAGCTCGTATTCGCGGCCGGTACCTTCCTCGACGAAGCGCGCGCGGCTGTTCATCGTGATGACGTCGGCCGGCATGTCCTGCGGCTCGCGCACGTCGGCACGCTCGAGTTCCGCGCGCAGGCCGTCGAGGTCGCTGCGGCTGCGGAAGGCGGGGAGGGTGAGCAGACCCTCGAGGCGCTCGAGGTCGCTGCTGGAGACGATGATCGACGGTTTCATGGTGCGGGTTTCCTGCCTGAGGTGCGCGCCGACGCTGCGGCGAAACAAAAGAAAAGGCCGAACCGCCGCGTGCGGTTCAGCCAGTCGCGTCGAAGGTTAACAGAAGCGGCGCCGGGTTACAATGACGAGTCCCCCCGATCAAGGCTTTTCACGTGTCCAGCATCACGCTCGCCCTGTCCAAGGGCCGCATCTTCGAAGAGACCCTGCCGTTGCTCGCCGCAGCGGGCATCGTGCCCACTGACAACCCCGAGTCCTCGCGCAAGCTGATCATCGGCACCAACCGGCCAGATGTGCGCCTGGTCATCGTGCGCGCCACCGATACGCCCACCTACGTCCAGTACGGCGCCGCCGACCTCGGCATCGCCGGCAAGGACGTGCTCGTCGAGCACGGCGGTGCGGGTCTCTACCAGCCGCTCGACCTCGAGATCGCCAAGTGCCGGCTGTGCGTGGCGGTGCAGAAGGGCTTCGACTACGCCGCCGCGACCCGCCCGGGCGGGCGCATCCGCGTCGCCACCAAGTACATGAACGCGGCCAAGGCCCACTTCGCCGGCAAGGGCATGCATGTGGACCTGATCAAGCTCTACGGTTCGATGGAGCTCGCACCCCTGGTCGGGCTCGCCGACGCCATCGTCGACCTGGTGTCGACCGGCGGCACGCTGCGCGCCAACAACCTCGAAGAGGTCGAGGACATCATGCCGATCAGCTCGCGCCTGATCGTCAACCAGGCCTCGCTCAAGCTCAAGCGCGAACTGCTGCAGCCGGTGCTCGACGCCTTCGCCGGCGCGATCCAGTCCTGAGGAGTCCCTACCGATGAGCCAGACCCCGATCCGCCGCCTGGCCGCGCGCGAACCCGAATTCCTGTCCACCCTCGATGCCCTGCTCGCCTTCGAGGCCGAGGCCGACGGCCGCATCGACGCGGCGGTCACCGAGATCCTGCAGGCGGTGCGCACCACCGGCGACGCCGCGGTGGTCGAATACACCCGCCGCTTCGACGGGCTCGACGTGCAATCCATGGTCGCGCTCGAGCTGCCCAGGAGCGAGCTGCTGCTCGCGCTCGACAGCCTGCGCCCCGAGCAGCGCGAGGCGCTCACCATCGCCGCCGACCGCGTGCGCGTCTATCACGAGCGCCAGAAGGGCGAGTCCTGGGAATTCACCGAGGCCGACGGCACCCGCCTGGGCCAGAAGGTCACCCCGCTCGACCGCGTCGGCCTCTACGTGCCGGGCGGGCGCGCCTCCTACCCGAGCTCGGTGCTGATGAATGCGATCCCGGCCAAGGTCGCCGGTGTCGGCGAACTGATCATGGTCGTGCCCACCCCGCGTGGCGAGAAGAATCCGCTGGTGCTGGCGGCGGCGGCGATCACCGGCGTCGACCGCGTGTTCACCATCGGCGGCGCGCAGGCGGTGGCGGCGCTGGCCTACGGCACGCAGACCATCCCGCAGGTGGACAAGATCGTCGGCCCGGGCAATGCCTACGTGGCCGAGGCCAAGCGCCGCGTGTTCGGCACCGTCGGCATCGACATGGTCGCCGGCCCGTCTGAAGTGCTGATCATCTCCGATGGCTCCGGCCACGCCGACTGGGTGGCAATGGACCTCTTCGCCCAGGCCGAGCACGACGAGCTCGCGCAGTCCATCCTGCTGTGTACCGACGCCGGCTTCATCGACGCGGTGCACGACGCGATCGACCGCCTGCTGCCCACCATGCCGCGCCGCGACACGATCGCCAGGTCGCTTGCCAACCGCGGCGCGCTGATCCACGTCGACAGCCTGGAGCAGGCCTGCGCGCTCGCCAACCGCATCGCGCCCGAGCACCTCGAGCTGGCGCTGGAAGATGCCGAGGACTGGATCGCCCACATCCGTCACGCCGGCGCGATCTTCGTCGGCCACTGGGCGGTGGAGGCGCTCGGCGACTACTGCGCCGGCCCCAACCACGTGCTGCCGACCATGCGCAGCGCGCGTTTCTCCTCGCCGCTCGGCACCTACGACTTCCAGAAGCGCACCAGCATCGTCCACATCTCGCAGGCGGGCGCGCAGCACCTGGGCAAGGTGGCTTCCATCCTGGCCCATGGCGAGGGTCTGCAGGCGCACGCCCGCTCGGCGGAGATGCGGCTGAAGGTTTGACGCCTGCCCGCCCGGGTCCCCCGACCCGGGCGGGCAGGCGGTGTTCCCTTGTCGATCGCGGGGAGGCGGGCATGACGCTGAAGTTCGGCTGGATGGCGGTGCTGGCCCTGGCCGCCGGGGCGGCGGTGGCGGCCGAGGAGCCCATCCTCAACGTCTACAACTGGAACGACTACATCGCCGCCGACACCATCCCCGCCTTCGAGAAGGCGAGCGGGATCGAGGTGCGCTACGACCTCTACGACAGCAACGCCACGCTGCAGGGCAAGCTGCTGACCGGCGGCAGCGGCTACGACGTTGTGTACCCGAGCGTGGAGTACGCCGGCAAGCAGATCCAGGCCGGCATCTTCCAGCCACTCGACAAGTCGCGCCTGCCCAATCTCGTCCATATCGACCCGCTGATCCTCGAGGCGGTGGCGGTCGCCGACCCCGGCAACCGCTACCTCGTACCCTACATGTGGTTCACCATCGGGGTGGCGATCAACGTCGACAAGGTCATGAAGGCGCTCGACGGCAAGCTGCCCGACAACGCCTGGGACCTGCTCTTCGACCCTGCGCTGACCGCGCGCCTGAAGGGCTGCGGCATCGCGCTGATGGACGAGGCCAGCGACGTGATCCCCGCGGCCATGCTCGACGCCGGCCTCGACCCGGTGAAGATGGACCCGGCCGACATCCGCGCCGCGGTCGAGCACATCCGCCCGGTGCGCAAGGACATCCGCAGCTTCAACACCGCGCCCATCGAGCAGATGGCCAAGGGCAGCCTGTGCGTGGCGATGATGTTCTCGGGCGACGCCCGCATCGCCGCGCGGCGCGCGCAGATCGGCGGCTCCGAGGTCAGGCTGCAGTACCTGATCCCGGCCGTGGGCGCGATGATGTCGGTGGACGTGATGGCGATCCCGCGCGACGCGCCGCACCCGCATAACGCCCACCGCTGGATCGACGCGATGATGGACCCGGCCACGGTGGCGCGCATCTCCAACGAGACCTTCTACATCAGCGCCAACACCGCGGCGCTCGCGCTCACCGACGCCACGCTGCGCGACGACCCGGCGATCAACGTGCCGGAGGCGGTCAAGCGTACGCTGCGCGCCAAGCCGGTGCTCGGCAAGGACGTGCAGCGCGAGCTGACCCAGGCGCTGAATCGCTTCAAGGCGGCGCGCTGAGCGGCGGGCGGGCGCAGCGGGTGATGCGATGAACGAGCGCATGCCGCAGGATGGACCCGAAAGCTTGGCCCGCGAGCGCGTCCATCTGCGCATCGAACGCCTGGGAAAACGCTTCGGCGACACCTGGGCGGTGCGCGAGGTCTCGCTCGACATCGGCGAGCGCGAGATCTTCGCGCTGCTGGGCAGCTCGGGCTGCGGCAAGTCCACCTTGCTGCGCATGATTGCCGGCCTGGAGACGCCGAGTTGCGGGCGCATCCTGCTCGACGGCGAGGATCTCGCCGCGGTGCCCGCGCACCGTCGTCCGACCAACATGATGTTCCAGTCCTACGCGCTGTTCCCGCACATGACCGTGGCGGGCAACGTCGCCTTCGGCCTGCGCCAGTTGCGGCCGCGCATGGCGCGCGCGGCGATCGCGGCCCGCGTCGACGAGATGCTCGAGCTGGTGCAGATGCGCGCCTACGCCGGGCGCCGCCCACAGGCGCTCTCCGGCGGACAGCAGCAGCGCGTGGCGCTGGCGCGCAGCCTGGCGCGCGAGCCGCGCCTGCTGCTGCTCGACGAGCCGCTCGCCGCGCTCGACAAGCGCATCCGCCAGCAGACCCAGTTCGAGCTCGTCGGCCTGATCCGGCGTGTGGGGGTCACGTGCATCCTCGTCACCCACGACCAGGAGGAGGCGATGACCATGGCCGACCGCATCGGCATCCTGTCCGAGGGCGGGCTGGTGCAGGTCGGCACGCCGGGCGAGATCTACGAGCGCCCCAACTGCCGCTTCAGCGCGAGCTTCATCGGTGAGACCAACCTCTTCCACGGCCGCATCGAGGGCGATCGCCTGGTCGGCGGCGAGTTTCCGCAGCCGATTCGCTTCGTGGCCACCGTTGCGCTGCAGCAGGGGGGTGAAGCCTGGCTGTCGCTGCGCCCCGAGTGCGTGCGCGTGCATCATCGCGCCGCCGGCGATGCGTGCGTGCCGGAACGGCCCGATGACAACGCCGCGCCGGCCGAGGTCGCCGAGATCGCCTATCTCGGCGGCCGCTCCATCTACCACCTGCGCCTGCCCGGCGGTGGCTCGATGATCGCCAGCGTGCCCGCGGCGCACTGGGGCAAGGCCGCGCCGCCGGCGCGCGGCGAGCCGGTGCGGGTGTCGTGGCCGGCGCCCGACGGCGTGCTGCTGCTGCGATGAAGGCGCGTCCGGCTTCTGCGCAAGGGCATGGCCGCTTCTGGGTCGGCCTGCTGCCGTGGATGTGGATGCTGTTCTTCTTCGTGCTGCCCTTCGCGCTGATCGTGAACGTCAGCCTGTCCACGCCGGACCTCGCCGTGCCGCCCTACGTGTCGCCCTTCGCCGGCGCGGCTGCGGACGGGGCGCCGGCCTTCCGTCCCGATCCCGCCAGCTACGCCCGCCTCGGCGGCGAGCTGGCGGCACTCGGCACGCTCGCCGCGGACCGGCCCTATCTCGCCGCCTACGCCAATTCGCTCCTGCTCGCGACGCTCACCACGCTGTGCTGTCTGGTTCTCGGCTATCCCTTCGCCTATCGTCTCGCGCGCGCGCCCGAGGCGATGCGCAACCTCCTGCTGATGCTGGTGATGCTGCCGTTCTGGACCTCCTTCCTGCTGCGCGTCTATGCCTGGATGGGCCTGCTCGACAGCAGCGAGACCGGGCTGATCAACCAGGTGCTGCTCGGCCTCGGCCTGGTGGCGGAGCCGCTGCCGCTGCTCTACAACACCGGCGCGGTGCTGGTCGGCATGGTCTACAGCTACCTGCCCTTCATGGTGCTGCCGCTCTACGCCAACCTGGTCAAGCTCGACCAGCGCCTGCCCGAGGCCGCGCGCGACCTCGGCGCGCGGCCGGCCACGGTGTTCCTGCGCATCACCCTGCCGCTGTCCTCGCGCGGCATCGTCGCCGGCTCGATGCTGGTGTTCATCCCGGCGGTGGGTGAGTTCGTCATCCCCGATCTGCTCGGCGGCGGCAGCGTGATGACGATCGGGCGCAGCATCTGGGACGACTTCGGCCCCAACCAGGACTGGCCGATGGCGGCGGCGGTCGCGGTGCTCATGGTGGCGATGCTGATCGCGCCGATCGTGCTGCTGCAGCGCCATGGGCGCGGGGCCGGGAGGGGCGAATGAACGGCGGCGGCTGGGGCGGACGGATGTGGGTGGTCGGCGTGTACGCCTTCCTCTACGTGCCCATCCTGTGCCTGATCGTGTTCTCCTTCACCGCCGGGGAGATCACCACCCGGTTCGACGGCTTCTCGCTGCGCTGGTACGCCGCGCTGGCGCGCGACGCAGAACTGCATGCGGCCGTGCTGCTGTCGCTGCGTGTCGGCGCGCTCGCCGCCACCGCCGCGGTGGTGGTCGGCACCGCCGCCGGGGTGATCCTGGTGCGCGCCGGGCCCTATCCCGGCAGTCGCTTCTTCGTCGGCATGATGAGCGCGCCGATGGTGATGCCCGAGGTGGTGGTCGGTCTGTCGCTGGTGCTGCTGTTCACCCATCCGGCGCTCGCCGTGCTGGGCGGGCGCGGGGTGGCGGCGATCTGGGTGGCGCACACCACGCTGTGCGCGGCCTACGTGGCGGTGCTGGTGGCGTCGCGCCTGCGCGAGATGGACCGCGCGCTCGAGGAGGCCGCGCTCGACCTCGGCTGTCCGCCGCTGAAGGTCTTCTTCGTGATCACCGTGCCGGTGATCGCGCCTGCGCTGGCGGCCGGCTGGCTGCTCGCGTTCACGCTGTCGATGGACGACTTCGTGCTCGCCGCGATGCTGTCCGACCCGGGCAGCACGACGCTGCCGGTGCTGGTGTTCGCGCGCCTGCACCACGGCCTCAAGCCCGAGATCAACGCGCTCGCCACGGTGATCGTGGTGGTGGTGTCGATCGCGGTGCTCCTCGCCAACCGCCTGTTGCTGGCGCCGCCGCGCGCGTCGGCGCCAGCGGTGGCGCGCGGCGGCTGATCGGCTTCAGCCGGCGAGGATCTCGCGCAGGGCCGCCACCAGAATCGCGCACTGCGCGTCGGTGCCGACGGTGATGCGCATGAACTGGTCGATGCGCGCCGCCTTGAAGTGGCGCACGATGATCGCGCGCCTGCGCAGTTCGGCGGTGAGTTCGGCGCCGTCGCGCGTCGGGTGGCGGGCGAAGATGAAGTTCGCCGCCGAGGGCAGCACCTCGAAGCCGAGCGCCTGCAGGTCGGCGACCAGCCGCGCGCGCGTCTCGATCACCTGGGCGCAGCTGGCGCGGAAGTAGTCCTCGTCCTCCACCGAGGCCACCGCGCCGGCGATCGCGAGGCGGTCGAGCGGGTAGGAGTTGAAGCTGTTCTTGACCCGCTCCAGCGCCTCGATCAGCGCCGCGTCGCCCACCGCGTAGCCCACGCGCAGGCCCGCCAGCGCGCGGCTCTTGGAGAAGGTGCGCGTGACCAGCAGGTTGGGGTGGCGATCCACCAGCGCGATCGCGCTGTCGCCGCCAAAGTCCACGTAGGCCTCGTCGACCAGCACCACGGCCTCGGGGTTGGCGGCGACGATGCGCTCGACCTCGGCGAGCGCGAGCAGCCGTCCGGTGGGTGCGTTCGGGTTGGGGAAGATGATCGCGCCGGCGCGCTCGTCGCCGCGCGGCAGGTAATCTTCCACGCGGATCGAGAAGTCCTCGGCCAGCGGCACGATGCGCGGCTGGATGTCGTACAGCCCGCAATACACCGGATAGAAGCTGTAGGTGATGTCCGGGAACCACAGCGCGCGCTCGTGCTTGAGCAGCGCCATGAAGGCGTGCGCGAGCACCTCGTCGGAGCCGTTGCCGACGAAGATCTGCTCCGGGCGCACGCCGTGATGGCGGGCGAGCGCGGCCTTGAGCGCGTCGGCGTTGGGGTCGGGGTAGAGGCGCAGGCCGTCGCCGGTGGCGGCGCGGATGGCCTCCAGCACCTTCGGCGAGGGGCCGCAGGGGTGTTCGTTGGTGTTGAGCTTGACGAGGTTGTCGAGCTTGGGCTGCTCGCCCGGCACGTAGGGGGTCAGGCCGTGGACGACGGCGCTCCAGAAGCGGCTCATGCGGGTGTCTGCGGTTGGGGTGGAACGGAGGCTTGGACGCGCACAACGCACCTTGCGGCGCATCGCGGCGAGTTCGCTGCGCGATGTTATCATGACGGGCAGACAACCCATTTTGGCCGGTAGCTCCCATGCGGCAAGCAGAAGTCACGCGCAACACCCTCGAAACCAAGATCACCGTGCGCATCGACCTCGATGGCAGCGGGCAGGGCCGGCTCGACACCGGCGTGCCCTTCTTCGACCACATGCTCGACCAGATCGTCCGCCACGGCCTGTTCGACCTCGACATCCACTGCGAGGGCGATACCCACATCGACGACCACCACACCGTAGAGGACGTCGGCATCACGCTCGGGCAGGCCTTCGCCAAGGCGCTCGGCGACAAGAAAGGGCTGCGCCGCTACGGCCATGCCTACGTGCCGCTCGACGAGGCGCTGTCGCGCGTGGTGGTCGATTTCTCCGGCCGCCCGGGGCTGCACTACTTCGTGAATTACACCCGCGCCCGCATCGGCAACTTCGACGTGGATCTGGCGCGCGAGTTCTTCCAGGGCTTCGTCAATCACGCCGGCGTCACGGTGCACATCGACAACCTGCGCGGCGACAACGCCCACCATCAGTGCGAGACCGTGTTCAAGGCCTTCGCCCGCGCGCTGCGCATGGCGGCCGAGCACGACGAGCGCGCCGCCGGGACCATCCCCTCGACCAAGGGCGCGCTCTGATTCCTCCCTTCCCGCGGTCGCGTCGCGCGGCCGCCATCCTGTCGAAAAGCGAGTCAAGCCGATGACCAGCGTGGCCATCATCGATTACGGCATGGGCAACCTGCGCTCGGTCGCCAAGGCGATCGAACACGTGGCGCCCGGTCACGAGGTCTTCGTCACCTCCGACCCGGCGCGTGTCGCCGCCGCCGAGCGGGTCGTGTTTCCGGGGCAGGGCGCGATGCCCGACTGCATGCGCGAACTCGACGCGCGCGGCCTGCGACCTGCGGTACGCGCCGCGGCGGCCGAAAAACCCTTCCTCGGCATCTGCATCGGCCAGCAGATGCTGTTCCAGCACAGCGCCGAGGGCGACGTGCCGGGCTTGGGCATCCTGTCCGGGGAGGTCGTGCGCTTTCCCGAGACCGGCATGTTCGCGGCCGACGGCAGCCGGCTCAAGGTGCCACACATGGGCTGGAACGAAGTACGTCAGTGCGGACCGCACCCGATGTGGGACGGCATCCCCGACGGCGAGCGCTTCTACTTCGTGCACAGCTACTTCGTGGTGCCTGCGGAGGCCTCGCTGACTGCGGCCGAGACCGACTATGGCGTTCGCTTTACCAGTGCGGTAGCGCGGGCTAATATCTTCGCGGCTCAGTTCCACCCCGAGAAGAGCGCCGCGGCCGGCCTGCGCCTGCTCGCCAATTTCATCCGCTGGCAGCCCTGAGCGGCCGGTGATTCCCTCTACGTTTCTCCACTGCTGATCCCGGTATGCTGCTCATTCCCGCCATCGACCTCAAGGACGGTCAATGTGTTCGCCTGAAACAGGGCGAGATGGACGACGCCACGGTGTTCTCCTCCGATCCGGGCGCCATGGCGCGCCACTGGCTCGAGGCCGGCGCGCGCCGCCTGCACCTGGTGGACCTCAACGGTGCCTTTGCCGGCAAGCCGAAGAACGGCGCCGCGATCCGTTCGATCACCGACGTCGTCGGTGACGACATCCCGGTCCAGCTCGGCGGTGGCATCCGCGACCTCGACACGATCGAGCATTACCTCGACAACGGCATCAGCTACGTCATCATCGGCACCGCCGCGGTCAAGAACCCCGGCTTCCTGCACGACGCCTGCAGCGCCTTTCCCGGCCACATCATCGTCGGCCTCGACGCCAAGGACGGCAAGGTGGCGGTGGACGGATGGTCCAAGCTCACCGGCCACGACGTGGTCGATCTGGCGAGGAAGTTCGAGGACTACGGCGTGGAGTCGGTGATCTACACCGACATCGGCCGCGACGGCATGCTTTCGGGCGTCAATATCGAGGCCACCGTGCGTCTGGCGCGCGCGCTGCGCATCCCGGTCATCGCCAGCGGCGGCATCACCGACCTGCGCGATATCGACGCGCTGTGCGCGGTCGAGGACGAGGGCATCATGGGCGCGATCACCGGGCGCGCGATCTACGAGGGCACGCTCGACTTCGCCGCCGCGCAGGCGCGCGCGGACGAGCTCGAGGGCGCGCGCGAATGAGCTTCTCCCGCAGGGGCAGCCGATGCTAGCCAAGCGCATCATTCCCTGCCTGGACGTGAAGTCCGGGCGCGTGGTCAAGGGGGTCAATTTCGTCGAGTTGCGCGACGCCGGCGATCCGGTCGAGATCGCCCGCCGCTACGACGAGCAGGTCGCCGAGCAGGTCTTCATCCCGCTCACCGTCGGTGGTGGTGTGCGCGTGGTCGAGGACGTGCGCCGGCTGCTCAACGCCGGCGCCGACAAGGTCAGCATGAACACCGCGGCGGTGAACAACCCGCAGCTGGTCTTCGAGGCCGCGAGCAAGGTCGGCAGCCAGTGCATCGTGGTGGCGATCGACGCCAAGCAGACCGCGCCCGGCAAGTGGGAGGTGTTCACCCACGGCGGGCGCAACAACACCGGGCTGGACGCCATCGAGTGGGCGCGCAAGGTCGAGTCGCTGGGGGCGGGCGAGATCCTGCTCACCAGCATGGACCGCGACGGCACCAAGAGCGGCTTCGACCTCGCGCTCACGCGCGCGGTGTCGGATGCGGTGCGCATCCCGGTGATCGCCAGCGGTGGCGTCGGCACGCTCGAGCATCTCGCCGAGGGGGTCTCCGAAGGCCGCGCCGACGCGGTGCTGGCGGCGAGCATCTTCCATTTCGGACAGCACACCGTGCGCGAGGCCAAGGAGTTGATGCGCGCGCGCGGCATCGAGGTACGCTTGTGAGTGCGAGCACGCGCTGGTTGAACGAAATCAAGTGGGACGAGCACGGCCTGGTGCCGGTCATCGCGCAGGAAGCCGCCACCGGCGACGTGCTGATGTTCGCCTGGATGAACCGCGAGGCGCTGCAGCGCACGGCCGAGACCGGCGAAGCCATCTACTGGTCGCGTTCGCGGCGCAAGCTGTGGCACAAGGGCGAGGAGTCCGGCCACGTGCAGAAGGTGCTGGACATGCGCATCGACTGCGACAACGACGTGGTCCTGCTCAGGATCGAGCAGGTGGGCGGGATCGCCTGCCACACCGGACGTCACAGCTGCTTCTTCCAGAAGTATTTTGCCGATGGCCGCTGGGAGGCCGTCGAGCCGGTTTTGAAAGACCCGCAGGAGATCTACAAATGATCGATATCGAAGTGCTGCACCGCGTGTCCGAGACCCTCGCCGCGCGCAAGAAGGCCGATCCGGATTCTTCCTACGTCTCCAGCCTGTACCAGAAGGGCACCGACACGATCTGCAAGAAGGTCGCCGAGGAGGCCGCCGAGACCATCATGGCGGCCAAGGACAAGGACATGCTGCACCTGGTGTGGGAAGTGACCGACCTCTGGTTCCACTCCATGGTGCTGCTCGCCCACCACGGGCTGTCCGTGGACGACGTGCTCGCCGAGTTCCGTCGCCGCGAGGGCGTGTCGGGCATCGACGAGAAGAAGTCGCGCACTGCGGAAGGTTCGCGCGCATGAGCGACTGCGTCTTCTGCCGCATCGTGCGCGGCGAGATTCCGTCGAAAAAGGTCTACGAGGACGAGCACGTCTTCGCCTTCCACGACATCCATCCCGCCGCACCCGTGCATGTGCTGGTGGTGCCCAAGGTGCACGTCGACTCGATGGCGCACCTCGACGGGGAACACGAGGCGGCGATGGGGCGTCTGATGGTTGCGGCGGGCAGGATCGCCCGCGAGCAGGGCTGTACCGACGGCTTCCGCACCATCGTCAATACCGGAAGGGTCGGCCTGCAGGAGGTGTATCATCTGCACCTGCACATTCTGGGCGGGCCCGATCCCCTGCCGCCCATGTTGAAGCGTTAAGGAGAGCGGTATGGGTTCTTTCAGCATCTGGCACTGGCTGATCGTGCTGGTCATCGTCCTTCTGGTGTTCGGCACCAAGAAGCTGCGCAACATCGGTTCCGACCTCGGTGGTGCGGTGAAGGGCTTCAAGGAAGGCATGAAGGAGGGTGATTCGGCCGGAGCGGGCGACGCCTCCCAGCAGAAGCTCGCCCAGGGCCAGACGATCGAGGGCGAGGCGCGCGAGAAGGTCGACCAGAACCGGTCCTGAGCCTCGCGTCTCGAACCAGCATCGGGGGCGCCCTGACCGGAGCGCCCCTTCGTTTTACGGCGGGCCGGTGGCGGCCCCTGTCTCGAGCGAGCACACATGTTCGATTTCGGCTTTTCGGAACTCGTGGTGATCGGCATCGTGATGCTGATCGTGGTCGGGCCGGAGCGCCTGCCCAAGGTCGCGCGCACCGCCGGGCACCTGCTCGGGCGCGTGCAACGCTACGTCTCCGACGTCAAGTCCGACATCCAGCGCGAGATGCAGCTCGAGGAACTCAAGAAGCTGCAGGAACAGGTGCGGCACCAGGCGCAGGAACTCGAGACCTCGGTGCGCACCGGCGTCGCCGGGGTCGAGTCGGGAATCGGCGAGACGGTCGCCGAGGTGCGCTCCATCCTCCCCGAGTCGCCTGCCTCCGCGTCGGGCACCGCGGCGCCCGCGCCGGCCGGCGCTCCGACGCCCGTCGCGAATCCGGCGGCAGCGCCCGCGCCGGCCGGAGCGGATGCGACGCCCGCCCGTCCCGCCCCGCAACTCGAGCTCGGGCTGGATAGCACGCCCCGCACCGCGCCTGGAGCTGACAAGGTCAAGGCATGAGCGAACAACAGGAAACCTTCATCGCCCACCTGATCGAGCTGCGCGACCGCCTGATCCGCGCGCTGCTCGCGATCGTGATCGTCTTCGTCTGCCTGATGCCGTGGGCGGGCGCGATCTACGACATCCTCGCCAAGCCGATGATGGACACGCTGCCTGCGGGTACCAACATGATCGCCACCGGCGTGGTGACGCCCTTCTTCGTCCCGGTCAAGGTGACGATGATGGTCGCCTTCGTGTTCGCGCTGCCCTGGGTGCTCTACCAGGCCTGGGCCTTCATCGCGCCCGGGCTGTACGCGCACGAGAAGCGCCTCGCCCTGCCGCTGGTGCTCGGCAGCACGCTGCTTTTCCTGCTCGGCATGGCCTTCTGCTATTTCTTCGTGTTCGGCACGGTGTTCAAGTTCATCGCCGAATTCGCTCCCAAGAGCATCGTCCCGGCGCCGGACATCGAGCAGTACCTGTCCTTCGTGATGTCGATGTTCATCGCCTTCGGCATCACCTTCGAGGTGCCGGTGGCGGTGATCCTGATGGTCAAGGCCGGCATCGTCGATGTCGCCAAGCTGCGCGAGTCGCGCCCTTACGTGATCGTCGGCGCCTTTGTGGTCGCCGCCATCGTCACCCCGCCGGATGTGGTCTCGCAGTTCATGCTGGCCGTGCCGATGTGCCTGCTCTACGAGCTTGGCATCGTGCTCGCGGGCATGCTGTCCAGGCCTTCCCCTCAGCAGGAGGCCGCCGGCGAGACGGTACAGCAGCTCGCCGGGCCGGCTGCTGCGGATGGCGAGGGCGAGCCCCGCTGAGTGCCGCGGGCCGCGTCGGTCGGTGCCTCAGCGCGCGGCGGGCGGGATCGGGCGGCGGCCCACTTCCACCTCGAGGTCGAGCGCCTCGGCGCCGCGCCGCACCCTGAACACCGCACGCTTGCCGGGTGAGAGCGCCGCGACCATGTCGAGCATCGCGCGCGGGTCGCGCACGCTCTCGCCGTCGAGCGCGACCAGGACGTCGCCCGGACGCACGCCCGCCCGATCTGCCGGGCTGCCGCGCAGTACGCCGGCGATGAGCGCGCCGCCGGCGTCGCGATAGCCGAACGAGGCGGCCAGTTCGGGTGTGAGGTCCTGGATCTCCACGCCCACCCAGCCGCGCACGACCTCGCCGGTGGCGACGATCTGCTCGAGCACGTCGCGCGCGATCGAGACCGGGATTGCGAAGCCGATGCCGAGCGAACCGCCCGAGCGCGAGTAGATCGCCGTGTTGATGCCGACCAGGCTGCCCGCGCTGTCGACCAGCGCGCCACCCGAGTTGCCCGGGTTGATCGCGGCGTCGGTCTGGATGTAGTTCTCGAAGGTGTTGATGCCGAGCTGGCTGCGACCGAGCGCCGAGACGATGCCCATGGTGACCGTCTGGCCGACGCCGAAGGGGTTGCCGATCGCCAGCACCACGTCGCCCACCGCGAGGCTGTCGGCGGCCGGGAAGGTGATCGCCGGAAGCGCCTCGGCGCCGTCGATGCGCAGCACCGCGAGGTCGGTCTCGGGGTCGCGCCCGACCAGGCGGGCGGCGAACTTGCGGCCGTCGTTGAGCGCGACCTCGATCGCGTCGGCGGTCTCGATGACGTGGTTGTTGGTGAGTACGTAGCCGTCGGGGCTGACGATGACGCCCGAGCCGAGGCCGGATTCGCTCGGTGCGCTGTCCGGGCGCTCCCCGAAGAAGTGGCGGAACAGCGGGTCGTCGAGCAGCGGGTGGCGCTGGCCGCGACCGCCCTTGCTGGTGAAGATGTGCACTACCGCCGGCATCGAACGCTGTGCAGCCGGGGCGTAGGAGCCTGCCGCCGGCGCACGCTCGCTGCCCGCAGGTGCCTCGAGGATCGCCACCACCGCCGCGGGCGTGGCCTTGCGCAGCCATTCCGGCTTGAGGGTGTTGAGCACGAACAGCACGGCGACGCTGACGGTCACCGCCTGCGCGAAGATGAGCCACAAGCGGCGCATAATGTCGGGCTTCAAAGAAGAGGGGGTCGCGCCCGGCCGGCCGGAGCGTTCTCCGGTCGAGGAGCCACGCGCGAAGCAAGGATGAAGGAGGACGCATGCAGCTCACCGAACTCGGGGGTCATCTCGACACCCTGCTCGACGCTTCACGGCTGAAGGATTATTGCCCAAACGGCCTGCAAGTGGAAGGACGCGCGGAGGTCCGGCGCGTGCTGTGCGGGGTGACTGCCAGCCAGGCCCTGCTCGACCTTGCAGCAACGGGGGCGTATGACGCCGTCTTCGTTCACCATGGCCTGTTCTGGAAGGGCGACGACGGTCGCGTGACCGGCTTCCGGCGTCGGCGCCTGCACACCCTGCTCGCCAACGACATCAGCCTGTTCGCCTACCATCTGCCGCTCGACGTGCATCCGGAGCTCGGCAACAACGCGCAACTCGCGCGCCTGATGGGCTGGCAGGGGACGGCGCGCTTCGCCGACCAGGAGCTGGGCTGGATCGGCCGGCCGGCGCGGGAGGGCGAGCGTGCGGACGAGATCGCGCGCGCGCTTGCCCGGCGGCTCGGGCGCGAGCCGCTGCTGGTCGGTGACGGCGAGCGTACGGTGCGCCGGATCGCCTGGTGCACCGGCGGTGCGCAGGGCTTTTTCGAGCCGGCGATCCTGGCCGGGGCCGAGCTCTACGTGTCGGGCGAGATCTCCGAGCCCACGGTGCATCTGGCGCGCGAGTCGGGTGTGCCCTACATCGCCGCCGGCCACCACGCCACCGAGCGCTACGGCGCACGCGCCATGGCGCACTACCTGAACGAGGTGCTCGGGCTGGAGGCGAGCTTCGTCGACCTCGACAACCCGGTCTAGCGCCGGGGGGGCTCGTCCGCGGCCGGCGGGCAGGGGCCGAGGTCTTCCTCGAGGATGGCGGTGAGGGTGAGGATCTCGTCGATCACCGAGAACGGGAAGCCGGCGCGGGTGCCGTTGCGATTGTCGCGCAGCAGCTGCTGCAGGTGGCGCTGGCAGGCGGCGGTGCGCCATGTCTTCTGCAGGGCCTCGCAGATGTGCGGCAGGTCCTCCAGGCTCATCTTCGACGCCCGCAGCGCGTCGTAGCTCTGCCAGTTGACCGTGGTGACGTTGAAGGTCTTGTTGAGCTCCCCGGCGATCGCGTTGAACTCGTCGCGCAGGCCCGCTGCCCGGTAGACCTCGAGCAGCTTGAGCCAGGGCGAGACCGCTTCGCGCGGATTGCCGCGGATGAACTCGGCGAGCGTCTCGGCTGCGCCGCGGACGCGGCCGAAGCTCATCATGATGTCGGCGAGCTCGACCGCGGACTTGTGCTCCTGGATGGTCTCGGTTGCCGTCCCCGCCGGCCACTCGAGGCGAGTGTCGACGGTGCCGACGCCGAAACCGAAGCCGGTTTCTTCGGCCCGCGCGCGGCCCTTGCGGGACTCCGCGCTGCCGAGCGTCGTCGCGGTGGCGGTGTCCGTCGGCCGACTGGACGGCGCTGCCGGCGTCGGACGCCGCGAGCGGCGCAACAGCGCGACGAGAGCCAAGGCGGCAAACCCGAGTCCGCCGAACAGGTAGGCGTCGCGGCCCCAGGCGTTCTCGGCCGCGAGCGCAGGGCGCGTTTCGGCGGGGGTGACCGGCTCGGTCCGCGGCGGAGGCGAGGCGGGGACTGCGACGGCCGGGGCGGTTGCGACGGCGGGGACGGCCTGCATCCTGAGCAGGCGCTCCTTCAGCCCGGCCTGGATTTCCTCGAGTTCCTTGATGCGGGCGAGCAACTCCATCTCGGCGATGATGCTGCGGTCGATCGCCGCGGCAAGCGCGCGCTCGCGCTCCGCGTGATTGCGCGGGGGGGCGTCGCCATGCGCCGCCGTGGTCCCGCCCGTGCTCCGCGTGGCGACGGTCTTGTCCACGACGAGCCGGTCGGGTCCCTGGGCGACAACCGGTGCCGGTGCCGCTTCGGGCTGCGGCGCGGCGGGGCGCAGGTCGGGCAGGCGCAGCGCCGTGCCTGCGGGCAGGACGCGGGTGAGTGCGGCGGCGTCGGCGAACAGCTTCGGGTTTGCCGCGGCGGTCGCCTCGATGAAGCGCGCCTGCGCTGCGGGGTCGTCCGGGTACAGCGACGACGCCAGGGTGACGAGCGATTCGTCGCCGCTCGTGCCGAGGGTGCGCGCGCGTGGTTTCGGCGCCGCCTTCGCCTGCGCGGGCGGTGCCGTGCGCGGTGTCCGCGCGGGCGCGCGGGCGGCCGGGGGTGGTGCGGCGGCTGCCACCGCAGCCGCCGGCAGGCGGGCGCCGGGTGCGAAGGGCATCAGCAGCGTGTACTCGCGCCGCAGGCGCGCCTCGCACACGTTCTCGATCGCCAGCTTCAGCACCGGCTCGTTGACGCGGGCGGCGTCCCGCACCACCAGGCGCGCTTCGGCACCGCTGCCGCTGACGGCGATACGGCCCTGGCGCAAGGCCGGAAACTCTCCACCGGAGAGGGGGACGACGCGAAAGCATTCGGCATCGGCAGGTTGTCCGTCCGGCAGGCGGATCTCCGCGCGGAAGCTCTCCCCCATCGCGGAGAGTGCGGCGACCTCGCCGAGCGCCACCGCCGCCGCGGGAGGGGCGGTGCCGAGCGAGGCGAGGGCGATTGCGACTGCGATTGCGAGCGGCATGCTGTTGTTGTTCATATTCCGCGCGTCCGGCGGTGGATCGAATGATTGCCGAGTTTTAGCAGACTCGCCGTAGGCATTCCAGCGACTCGTGCCGCAATGCGACCGTGTTTTGTTGCAGGTGTGACGTATTCAGCGTTCCCGGATGCTTCCGCCACACGGCAGCCGGCGCGGTGCGGGATGCGGGTGGAGCGGGCCCGGTGCGGCTGCCGGCGCATGGCTGTGCACCGCGCAAAACCAGTTATAATTATGGGGTCTTGCGACCGCGGCGTGCGCGCCCGGTCCGCGGGTCGGGTCGGGGGGTCCCGATTCCAGTGCGGCGGGCGACGGTCGAGGGAGACGGCGCCGGTCGTGGAGCGATCGCTCCGAAGCATGCCATCAACCTGTCCGCGGCGGCGGCTGCCGTCGCGGCTTCGATCGAAGGGCAACCATGAAAATTCATGAGTATCAGGCAAAAGAACTGTTGAGGAAGTACGGCGTCGTCACGCCGCGCGGTTTCCACTGCGTATCGGTGGACGCTGCCGTGAAGGCGGCCGAGGAACTCGGCGGCAAGATCTGGGTGGTCAAGGCCCAGATCCACGCCGGCGGCCGCGGCAAGGGCGGCGGCGTCAAGCTCGCCCGCTCGCTCGACGAAGTGCGCCAGCACGCCAACGACATCCTCGGCATGCAGCTCGTGACCCACCAGACCGGCCCCGAAGGCCAAAAGGTGCGCAACCTGCTGATCGAGGAAGGCGCCGACATCAAGCACGAATACTACGTCGCGGCGCTGACCGATCGTGCCACCCAGACGGTCGCCATGATGGCCTCCTCCGAAGGCGGCATGGACATCGAGGAAGTCGCCCACAACACCCCCGAGAAGATCATCAAGGTCTTCGTCGATCCGCTCGTCGGCCTCACCGACGCGCAGGCCGCCGAGCTTGCCAAGGGCATCGGCGTGCCGGAAGGCTCGGTCGCCAAGGCGGTCGACGCCTTCAAGAAGCTCTACACCTGCTACATGGAAACCGATGCCTCGCTGGCGGAAATCAACCCGCTGATCCTCGAGGGCAACGGCAACATCAAGGCGCTCGACGCGAAGTTCAACTTCGACTCCAACGCCCTCTACCGTCACCCGGAGATCGTCGATTTCCGCGACTTCGACGAAGAGGATGCCGACGAGATCGAAGCCTCCAAGTACGACCTCGCCTACATCAGCCTCGACGGCAACATCGGCTGCCTGGTGAACGGCGCCGGCCTGGCGATGGCCACCATGGACACGATCAAGCTGTTCGGCGCCGAGCCGGCCAACTTCCTCGACGTCGGCGGCGGCGCGACCACCGAGAAGGTCACCGAAGCTTTCAAGATCATGCTCAAGAACCCCCAGGTCAAGGGCATCCTGGTCAACATCTTCGGCGGCATCATGCGCTGCGACACCATCGCCACCGGCGTGGTCGCCGCGGCCCGCGAAGTGAACCTCTCCGTCCCCCTCGTGGTGCGCATGAAGGGCACCAACGAAGACCTCGGCAAGAAGATCCTCGCCGATTCGGGCCTGCCGATCATCGCCGCCGACACGATGGCGGAAGCCGCGACCAAGATCGTCGCTGCGGTCAAGTAAGGAGCACTTCGAATGTCCATCCTGATCAACAAAGACACCAAGGTCATCACCCAGGGCATTACCGGCAAGACCGGCCAGTTCCACACCGAGAAGTGCATCGAGTACGCCAACGGCAAGAACTGCTTCGTCGCCGGCGTGAACCCGAAGAAGGCCGGCGAGAAGATCCTCGACGTGCCGATCTACGGCTCGGTCAAGGATGCCAAGGACGCCACCGGCGCCACCGTCTCGGTGATCTATGTGCCGCCCGCCGGCGCGGCCGCCGCGATCTGGGAGGCCTGCGAGGCCGACCTCGACCTGGCGATCTGCATCACCGAGGGCATCCCGGTCCGCGACATGCTGGTCGTACGCAACAGGATGAAGCAGAAGGTCGCCGCCGGCGGCAAGGAAACCCTGCTGCTCGGCCCCAACTGCCCCGGCCTGATCACGCCCGACGAGATCAAGATCGGCATCATGCCCGGCCACATCCACCGCAAGGGCCGCATCGGCGTGGTCTCGCGCTCCGGCACGCTGACTTATGAAGCAGTCGCCCAGCTCACCGAGATCGGTCTCGGTCAGTCCTCGGCGGTCGGCATCGGCGGCGACCCGATCAACGGCCTCAAGCACATCGACGTGATGCGCATGTTCAACGACGATCCGGACACCGACGCGGTGATCATGATCGGCGAGATCGGCGGTCCGGACGAAGCCGAAGCCGCGCAGTGGTGCAAGGCCAACATGAAGAAGCCGATCGTCGGCTTCATCGCCGGCGTCACCGCGCCGGCCGGCAAGCGCATGGGCCACGCCGGCGCGCTGATCTCCGGCGGCGCCGACACCGCCGACGCCAAGCTCGCCATCATGGAAGAGTGCGGCTTCAAGGTCACGCGCAACCCGTCCGAGATGGGCAAGCTGCTCAAGGCGATGCTGTAAGCCGTCCCCCGGGGCATGGCAAGGGGCGCCGGATTTTCCGGCGCCCTTTTTTGTTAACCGGCGCGGTGCGCGCGCTAGAATGGGCGGAGGATTCCTCGCAGGCGGCGCAGGCGCGCCGGCCGTTCCACTTACAGACGGGTATGGGCATGCCGAAGTTGGTTCTCAGCATGGACGGGCTGGTGCTCAAGGAAATGGCGCTCGTCAAGGAGCGCACCACCATCGGGCGCAAGCCGGACAACGACATCCAGATCGATAATCTCGCGATCAGCGGCCATCACGCGGTGATCACCTGCATCACCAACGACGCCTTCCTCGAGGACCAGAACAGCACCAACGGCACCTACCTCAACGGCCAGCCGGTCAAGAAGAACGTGCTGCGCAACAACGACGTCATCGAGCTCGGCAAGTACCGCATCAAGTACATCGTGGACGATGCCAAGCCCGGGCTGGCGCCGTCCGAGATGATCGAGACCGCGGCCTACAAGGCCTTCGAGATGCCGCGCGCCACGACCGAGACGGTGCTTCCGCCGGGTGCGCCGGCGCCGAGCGACACGCAGATCCTCTCCGCCGCCGCGCGCCAGGCCGGCACCGCGGCCGCGGCCGCCACCGCCGCCTCCGCGGCGGGCGAAGGGCAGGGTGTGATCCAGGTGCTCAGTGGCGCCAACGCCGGGCGCGAGCTGCCGCTCACCAAGTCGCTCACCACGCTCGGCAAGCCGGGGCGCCAGGTCGCGGTGATCACGCGCCGCCCGCACGGCTACTTCATCACCCACGTCGAGGGGGCGAGTTTTCCGCTCGTCAACGGCAGGGCGATCGACGCCCAGGCGCGTCCCCTGCGCGACCACGACATCATCGAGATCGCGGGCGTCAAGATGGAGTTCTTCCTGCGCGCCTGAGGGGCCGGGGAGGGCGTGACATTCTCCCGCGCGGCCGGCGCGCGGTCGGTGCTAAGGTTTCGCATGGGTTTGCACGGTGGCCTCCGGCCGCCGCGGACGCGGATGACGGAGGCCATGAAGCTCAAGGTGCTGGGGTGCAGCGGCGGAATCGGCGGGGCGCAACCGCGCACCACCTCGTTCCTGCTCGACGACGACATCCTGATCGACTGCGGGACGGGCGTCGGCGACCTGACGCTGGACGAGCTGGCGCGGATCGACCACGTCTTCCTCACCCATGCGCACCTCGACCACATCGCCGCGCTGCCGCTGATGATCGACTCGGTGGGCGAACTGCGCCAGGCGCCGGTGCAGGTGCATGCGACGCCCGAGACCATCCGCATCCTGCACTCGCACATCTTCAACTGGCTGGTGTGGCCCGATTTTTCCGCGATTCCCGACCACCACCAGCCCTTCATGCGCTTCCATCCGATCCACGTCGGCGAGCGCCGCGATTGCGGCGGGCGCGGCATCACCGCGCTGCCTGCCCGCCATACCGTCCCCGCGGTGGCCTACCGGCTCGACAGTGCGCACGGGCAGCTGGTGTTTTCCGGAGATACCGCCTACTGTCCCGAGCTGATCGAGGCGATCAACGACTGTCCGCAACTGCGCCACCTCATCCTCGAGACCGCCTTCGCCGAGGAACAGCACGGGCTCGCCGTGGCTTCGCGCCACCTCTGCCCGAGCATGGCGCGCGCGGTGCTCGACGAGATCCGCGGCACGCCCGAGATCCACATCAGCCACCTCAAGCCGGGCGTCGGGCAGCGCATCATCGACCAGCTCGGGGCCTGCGCGCCCGGACGACCGCTGCGCGCACTCGGTCGCGGCGACCTCCTGGAGTTCTGATGCGGGTACCGGGCGCGGCGCGGAATCCGCTACCTTGCATGCCACCGCTCGCCCCCGGGCGTCTCCATCCCGAGGAATCCTCATGAACACCTCCGTGTCCAGCGCCGTCACGCACCGTCTCGCCTTCTTCAAGGGCTTGCAGACGCTGACCAACCGCATCCATGCGAGCAAGGACACCGACGAGATCATGCTCGAGCTCGCGCCCGAGCTGTGCTCGCTGTTCGAGGCCGAGCGCTTCACCATCTACGCGCTGGAGGAGGGCGGGGCCTCGATCGTCACCCGGGTCAAGACCGGGCTGAGCGGGGTGCAGAGCATCCGCCTGCCGATCGGCGAGAACAGCATCGCCGGCTTCGTCGCGCTCAGCGGCCAACTGGTCAATATCCGCGACGTGTACGACGACGAGGAGCTGCGCCGCATCTCGCCGCACCTCGCGCTGCGCCGCGAGGTCGACGCCAGCACCGGCTTCCACTCGCGCCAGATGCTGGTCGCGCCCATCCGCGATCCCGACACCGGCAGCCTGCTCGGGGTCGTGCAGCTCATCAACACGCTCAACCGCGAACCCTTCTCCAAGATGACCGAGGAGGGGCTGATGGGGCTCGCACAGACGCTCGGCGTTGCCTTCCTGCGCCACAACCGCCAGGCCGGGCGCCTGCGTTCGCGCTTCGAGGCGCTGGTGGTCGATGGCCGCATCACCGCCGAGGAGTTCGCCGACGCCACCCGCGAGGCGCGCGAGAGCGGGGCGGGCACCGAGAACCTGCTGATCGAGCAGCTCGGCCTCAGCCACGCCGAACTCGGCGCAGCGGCCTCGCGCTATTTCGGCGTGCCCTATCAGCCCTTCGTCGCCAACCACGTCAAGCCGATGGACCTGCTGCGCAACATCAAGCGCGAGTTCGTCGAGCGCAGCCTGTGGCTGCCCTGGGAGGAGAACCCCGAGGGCGTGGTGATCCTGTGCGTCGACCCCGAGCAGGTGCGCAGCTCGGGCGTGGCGCAGAACGTGCTGCCGAAGAAGCGGCTGACCTACCGCGTCACCACCCAGCGCGACTTCGAGCTGACGGTCGAGCAGTTCTTCGGTGTGACCCTGGACGACGCCTCGGTCTCGGACCTGCTGTCCGGTCTCGACGATCACGAGGAGGACGCCCTCTCGCTCCGGGACGAGGTCAACGCCGCCGCCGACAACGAGCTCGTCAAGCTGGTCAACAAGATCATCATCGACGCCTATCGTCAGGGCGCCTCCGACATCCACATCGAGCCCCGCCCGGGCAAGGAGAAGACCCAGATCCGCTTCCGCAAGGACGGCTCGCTGGTGCCCTACATCGAGATCCCGGCAAGCTACCGCAACCCGCTCGTCACCCGCATCAAGATCATGTGCGACCTCGACATCTCCGAGCGCCGCAAGCCGCAGGACGGCAAGATCCGCTTCCGCAAGTTCGCCCCGGTCGACCTCGAGCTGCGCGTGGCCACGCTGCCCACCCAGGGCGGCATGGAGGACGTGGTGATGCGCCTGCTCGCGCACAGCGAGCCGATCCCGATCGACCAGCTCGGCCTGCTGCCCTTCAATCTCGAGCGCCTCAAGAGCGCGATCGCCAAGCCCTACGGCATCTTCTTCGTGTGCGGCCCCACCGGCTCGGGCAAGACCACCACGCTGCACTCCATCCTGAGCTACATCAACACCCCGGATACCAAGATCTGGACGGTCGAGGACCCGGTCGAGATCACCCAGAAGGGCCTGCGCCAGGTGCAGGTCAACCGCAAGGCCGGCATCGACTTCGCCACCATGATGCGCGCCTTCCTGCGCGCCGACCCGGACGTGATCATGGTCGGCGAGATGCGCGACCACGAGACCGTCTCGGTCGGCATCGAGGCCTCGCTGACCGGCCACCTGGTGTTCTCGACCCTGCACACCAACAGCGCGCCCGAATCGGTCGTGCGCCTGCTCGACATGGGCATGGACCCGTTCAACTTCGCCGACGCGCTGCTCGGCGTGCTCGCCCAGCGCCTGGCCAAGCGCCTGTGCCTGAAGTGCCGGGTACCCTACCGCGTCGGCGAGGACGAGCTCGCCAGCCTGCTCGACGAATATTGCGAGGACATGCACCTGACCCCGGACTTCGCCGCCGACCCGAAGACCGCCCGCGAGCGCGTGCTGGGGCGCTGGCGCGAGGCCTTCGGCGACAAGGACGGCGGCTTCCGGCTCTACCGCGCGGTCGGCTGCGAGCACTGCAACCAGGGCTACAAGGGGCGGGTAGGCCTGCACGAGCTGATGCTCGGCTCCGACGCGATCAAGCGCCAGATCCAGTCGCGCGGCCGCGTCGACCAGATCCTCGGCCAGGCGCTCGCCGAAGGCATGCGCACGCTGCGCCAGGACGGCATCGAGAAGGTGCTCGCCCGGCATCACCGACATGAAGCAGGTGCGCAAGGTCTGCGTGCGCTGAGCGCGGCAGGGGCGGCCGATCGGCGGGGCGCGGGTTAGAATCCGCGCTGCCACCCGCACCGGAGCCCACCATGTACCGCATCGCCCCCAGCCTGCTGTCCGCCGACTTCGCCCGCCTCGGCGAGGAGGTCCGCGACGTCATCGCCGCCGGCGCCGACTGGATTCACTTCGACGTGATGGACAACCACTACGTCCCCAACCTCACCATCGGCCCGCTGGTGTGCGAGGCCATCCGCCCGCACACCTCGGCGCCGATCGACGTGCACCTGATGGTGAAGCCGGTCGATCGCATCGTGCCCGACTTCGCCAAGGCCGGCGCCAACGTCATCACCTTCCACCCCGAGGCCTCCGAGCACGTCGACCGCACGCTCGGGCTGATCCGCGACGCCGGCTGTCAGGCCGGCCTGGTGTTCAACCCGGCCACCCCGCTCGACTGGATGGACCACGTCATGGACAAGCTCGACGTGGTGCTGCTGATGAGCGTCAACCCCGGCTTCGGCGGGCAGAAGTTCATCCCCGAGACCCTCAACAAGCTGCGCGCCGCGCGTGCCAGGCTGGACGCCTACGAGGCGCGCAGCGGTCGCCGCATCCTGCTCGAGATCGACGGCGGGGTGAAGACCGACAACATCGCCGCGATTGCCCGCGCCGGAGCCGACACCTTCGTCGCCGGCTCCGCGGTATTCGGTGCCGCGAAGGCCGCCGATCCGCACCGCTACGACTCGATCCTGGGTGCGCTGCGCGCCGAGCTCGCCGCGGTGCAGGCATGAGGATGGACGCGCGCTTCGCGCCGCGCGCGGTGCTGTTCGACCTCGACGGCACCCTGCTCGACACCATCGCCGACCTCGCCGACGCCGCCAACCTCATGCTCGCCGAGCTCGCCCGCCCGGCGCGCAGCCTGGAGGAGATCCACAGCTTCGTCGGCAAGGGCATTCCCAACCTGGTGCGGCGCTGCCTCACCGAGGGCACGCACGCCGATGAGGACGAGATCGACTCCGCCGTGGCCGTGTTCCGCCGCCACTATGCTGTGGTCAACGGCGCGCGCACGCGCATCTACCCCGGGGTCGGCGAACTGCTCGAGCGCCTGCGCGGACACGGGCTGCCGCTGGCGGTGGTCACCAACAAGGCCGAGGCCTTCACGCTGCCGTTGCTCGAGCGCATGGCGATTGCGCACTATTTCGACGCCGTGGTCAGCGGCGACACCTTGCCGGTCAAGAAACCCGACCCGGCGATGCTGCACCTGGCCTGCGCGCGCCTCGGCGTGGCCGCCCGGCAGGCGCTGATGGTCGGCGACTCGGCCAACGACGCCTTCGCCGCGCGCGACGCGGGCATGCCGGTGCTGCTGGTGCGTTACGGCTACAGCGAAGGCATGCCGGTGGACAGCATCGAATGCGATGGGCTACTATCGAACGCACTCGAAGTGTTGGACCATATCGGTCCTGCATAGGCGCAAACCGGCGGCAGGGGCGGCGCAATCCCTCGCAATCCCGCTGCGGGCTCGCAAGGTCCGGTGGCTGCGCCGGCGCCCTTTCATCCGCCCTCGTCCGTCTCTCCACCAACGACTTCATCGTGATGCTCGCACCCCGGGATCGCCTGTTCTCCGCCTCGTCCTCCGCCCAGCCCGACTGGCGCGGCGGCTGGCGTTGGCCTTTGGGCCACTGAACGCGACCTCCCCCTGCGGGGCCCGCCGCGCACGCTGCGCGACGCCTTCCCCGCCCGCTGCAAGCCCTTCCGATCGATCCGTCCCACGTGGAGCCCCCATGCTCGAACACGAATTCAACGCCCTCGCCGCCGAGGGCTACAACCGCATCCCGCTCACCCTCGAGACCTTCGCCGACCTCGACACCCCGCTCTCCATCTACCTGAAGCTCGCCAACGAGCCCTACACCTACCTGCTCGAATCGGTGCAGGGCGGCGAGCGCTTCGGGCGCTATTCCTTCATCGGCCTGTCCTCGCCCACCCGCATCGAGGTCTATGGCCGCTCCGCCCTGCTGCTCACCGGCAACCGCCTGGTCGAGCGTCGCGACTACGGCGACCCGCTCAACTTCGTCGCCGAGTTCATGAACCGCATCAAGGTGCCGCCGCGCCAGCACCTGCCGCGCTTCGCCGGCGGTCTGGTGGGCTGTTTCGGCTACGACACCGTGCGCTACATCGAGCCGCGCCTGGCCAAGACCGAGAAAACCGACACCGTCGGCACGCCCGACATCCTGCTGCTGCTGTCGGAAGAGGTCGCGATCGTCGACAATCTAAGCGGCAAGCTCACCCTCGTCGTCTATGCCGAGCCCGAGGTGCCGGGCGCGTACAAGCGCGCGCAGAGGCGCCTGCGCGAGCTCCTCGCCCGCCTGCGCGAGGCGGTGGAGATCCCCGAGGAGTTCCGCGGCGAGTCCGCCGAGCCGGTGTCGAGCTTCGGCGAGGAAGCCTTCAAGGACGCGGTGCGCCGCGCCAAGCAGTACATCGTCGACGGCGACCTCATGCAGGTCGTGCTGTCGCAGCGCATGAGCAAGCCCTACGCCGCCAGCCCGATGGCGCTGTACCGCGCGATCCGCTCGCTCAACCCCTCGCCCTACCTGTTCTACTTCAACCTCGAGGACTTCCACGTCGTCGGCGCCTCGCCCGAGATCCTCACCCGGCTCGAGGACGACGTCGTCACCGTGCGTCCGATCGCCGGCACCCGCAAGCGCGGCGCCACCCCGGCCGAGGACCTTGCGCTCGAACAGGAACTGCTCGCCGATCAGAAGGAGATCGCCGAGCACGTGCAACTGCTCGACCTCGGCCGCAACGACGCCGGCCGCGTCTCCGAGGTCGGCACGGTCAGGGTCACCGAGCGCTTCACCGTCGAGCGCTACTCGCACGTGATGCACATCGTCTCCAACGTCGAGGGCAAGCTGCGCGAGGGCCTCGACGCGCTCGCCGTGCTGCGCGCCACCTTCCCCGCGGGCACCGTGTCGGGCGCGCCCAAGGTGCGCGCGATGGAGATCATCGACGAGCTCGAGCCGGTCAAGCGTGGCATCTACGCCGGCGCGGTGGGCTACCTCGGCTTCCATGGCGACATGGACCTGGCGATCGCGATCCGTACCGCGGTGGTGAAGGACGGCCAGATCCACGTCCAGGCCGGCGCCGGCATCGTCGCCGACTCCGACCCCGACGCCGAGTGGAACGAGACCCAGAGCAAGGCGCGCGCGATGCTGCGCGCCGCCGAGATGGCTGAAGGCGGACTCGACACCCGCTTCTGAGCGCGGCGCCTGCGCCGCCCTCCGTCCACCACGCCTCGATACTGGCGATGCCCGCGCGGCGCGCGGCTTCGCGAAGGGAAAGACCATGCTGCTGATGATCGACAACTACGATTGACGTCCATCAAGCTCCGCTGCATTCCGTGGAAGTCGCGCAAGACAATGATTTAAAGCGATTCTTATTCCTTGTTGGTCCAGTGACGGCTAGGCCAATCTGCCGCAAGTGTGTATATTTCCGTGTATATCGAACCTCCTGAGAGGTGATATACACAGATGGCCATGAACCTGCTCTCGGCCCGCAAGGTCGAGACCATCCTCCCTCAAGCAGAACCGTACTGGCTCAAGGATGGAGGCAGTCTCTTTCTGTACGTCACGCCCAACGGCAGCAAGCTGTGGCGCTATCGCTATCGGCTTGGCGGCAAGCCTGCGATCTACGCGATCGGCAAGTACCCCGCGGTGTCGCTGGAAGCCGCGCGCAACGAGCGGGATCGCGCGCGGGAACTCGTCAAGAAGGGCGTGCATCCCGTCGTGGAGAAGCGGATCAGCATCTCCACCCAGCTCGAAAAGGGCGACAATACCTATGAGGCCGTAGCGCGCAGGTGGATGGCAAGCAACGTGCAGTGGAGCGAGGGTTATGCCGCGCAGGTCAAGCGCACCATGGAGAAGGACGTCTTTCCCAAGGTGGGCAAGCTGCCGATCAGCTCGGTTCGCACCGCGCATTTGCGTCCGCTCATCCAGGGCGTTGCCGAGCGTGGTGCCGCCACTGTGGCGATCCTGATCAGGCAATGGTCTAGCCAGCTCTTTGCATACGCGGCAGGTGAGGAGCTTTGCGACAGTGATCCGACGGCGCTGCTGAAACGGTCGGTCAAGCGCCCGCGGGTTCGCCACCATCCACCGCTGGCGTGGCAGGACATTCCCAAGTTCCTGAGCCGTGTGGATGATGCGGGCTATCGCGTCACCGTCATCGCGCTGCGGTTGATGGCTCTCACCTACGTCCGTACGGCCGAACTCCGCAAGGCGCACTGGTCTGAGTTCGATCTGGACAATGCAATCTGGACAGTGCCGGCGGGTCGCATGAAGATGCGGCAACCGCATATCGTTCCGCTTTCGAGGCAGGCCACCGTGCTCTTGAAAGAGCTGCACACGCTGACAGGTGGAGGGGAGGTGCTGTTCCCCAGCTTCCGCAAGCCTGGAGAGGTGATGTCAGCCACGACGCTCAACAAGGTGCTGGAACGCATGGGCTACGGAGGCCAGTTTTCCTCGCATGGCTTCCGCGCGACAGCGACCACACTGCTTGGCTTGTTGAGCTATCCCGA
The DNA here is from genome assembly GCF_000021765.1 of Thauera aminoaromatica. NCBI lineage: Bacteria > Pseudomonadati > Pseudomonadota > Betaproteobacteria > Rhodocyclales > Zoogloeaceae > Thauera > Thauera aminoaromatica. Next base: position 1,018,974 of record NC_011662.2, read on the forward strand.
GAATCGCGTCGACCTGCAACTGGCGCACTCGAAACGGAAGAAGGATTCCTCGCGCGCACCGTATGACCACACCAAGTACATCGCCTCGCGCACCATCATCATGCAGGATTGGGCGGACATCCTTGATGTGCTGGCCCGTAGCGACTCGATGAGCAAGATCATGGAAGCCTTCGGCCCGCTGTCGAAGCGGCGCAGGGCGCTGCTGAGAGTCATCGAACGAGAGTGATGCCTGCGAGATGCGTTCAGGATATTGAGCGAGCGCGCCGGACGAACCTTGCCCGCGAGCCTGCCAGGGGAACGTCAGGCCGCAGCAGATAAACCATGACGATCGTCGGCGCACCAGCCGGTGGTCGCAACGCGATGCCTCTGCGCGAGTAGCTGGTGAGTCTTGCGGTCGGCGCAATGGCGATCCCGTACCTTGCGGCAACAAGCGTCATCGCCACGTCGAAGGTCTCCACCGTTTTCTCTCGGCCCTGCAGCGCGTTCTCGAACACACGCTGAACTGTCATTCGCCGTGGCTCCCCGGCCGTGGACTGCGAGCAGATCAAGAGCTGCTTCAGCACTTCCTGGCCTGGACTGTGTGTAGGCCGGATCGCAGGCACCCGTAATGTATGACCGCTTTGTGGCCGCGCTGACGTGCGGTCGCTCCTGGCCGCTATGTGCGATCTCCATAACGGCCAAAAGCGGACGGGCGTCCTCACGCTGGTCGGCGGGCGTTAGAATGTGAGCACAAGCTATCGGCGACGTCGGCAGTCTCGGATTGTGTTATCGTCGGGAACCCGACGCTGAAGCGCGCTCCCATCAGCTGTCCAGCGCTGGTGCCGGGCCGACTCCGGTCCAAGACCGTCCGGTACCGCCACTCCAACGACGGGGCAGCGGCGCAGGTGCTGCTTGACGAATCGCCTCTTGGCGGAGCCGCTCGGGTGGCAGCGACGGCTATTTGTTCCTACGTAATGACCTGGGTATCGACCGCCGTCTGCCTGGGGCGCAAGGAGGGGGTAGGGATGACCGATCACATGCCCGACGACGTGTCTGCCGCCGGCAGGGACCTGAGGGCCTATACCGACGAGTTGCGTCCCCGGCACGGCGTGGTGCGCAACGTCCATGGCGAGTGGGTGCTGCTGAGGCACGAGCTGGTCGTGCAGGCTGCGCTGAGTGATGATCGGTTTTCCAGCGCGGTGTCGAGCCAACTCCACGTCCCGAATGGCATGGACTCAACCGAGCACACGGCATACCGGGAGGCCCTGGACCGCTTCCTTACCCCGGAGGCGCTCACCCCCTTCCGTGAGAGATTCCGTCGGGTGGCGGCCGACTTGGTCGCGTCGCTGCCCAGGGGTGTCGCCATCGACGCCGTGTCCCAAGTGGGCGTTCGGTTTGCCGTCCGGGCGCAAAGCGCGTGGCTGGGCTGGCCGGCTGATCTCGAAGATCGCCTCGTGGACTGGGTTGCCGAGAACCATGCCGCGACGCGCTCGGGCGACAGGTCCTGGACGCGGCAGGTGGCGGAGTCGTTCGACGATCTGATCCGGTCGGTGCTCGAGCCGCGCCGCGGGGCGCGCGAGGACGACACTGACGATGTCACCGTTCGGCTCATGCGGACCGAAGTGAACGGCCGGCCCCTGACCGACGCAGAGATCGTGTCGGTTCTGCGGAACTGGACGGGAGGGGACCTGGGCTCCATCGCGCAGTGTATCGGCGTGCTGGTTCATTACTTGGCGACGCACCCCGCTGTGCAGGATCAACTGCGCTCGGGCGTGCCTGACGCCGAGATCGATGCCATGATCGACGAGATCCTTCGGATCGATGATCCGTTCGTATCCAATCGGCGCGTGACGACGTGCCCCGTCACGATCGGCGGCGTTGAACTGCCGCAAGGGGCACGCGTGAAGCTGAACTGGACCTCCGCGAACCGAGACGAGACGGTCTTTGGCGACCCCGACGCCCTGGATGTGGAGCGCAACGCCGATCGAAACCTGGTGTACGGCATCGGAAGGCACGCGTGCCCCGGGCGCTCGCTGGCGACGCTGGAAATGCGCATCGCGGTACAAGAACTCCTCGCCGCAACGTCGTCGATTGCACTTGAGCCACAGCAACCGGCCGAACGGGCGGTATCTCCAGTCGGTGGGTGGGCCAAGGTGGCGGTTGTGTTGGCGTAGCCCCGGTTGCCTTGCATGGCAATCGTCGGACTGCCTGATCAGCAACAGTGGTATCCGCCGGGCACAACTTTGCCACGTAGCTGCGGCACTCGAGGCATCAGGACACGCTGCGAGCGCGTTGAATGAACCTGGCCACGGGTTCGGTCAGGCGCGCACGTGGATACAGGAGATAAGCCATCACGACGGTTGGTGCGCCAGCCAAGGGTCGCGCGGCGATGCCGCGGTTCGCGTAGCCGGCCAGCTTCACCGACGGCGCAATGGCGATCCCGTACCCGGCGGCAACCAGCGTCATCGCCACATCGAATGTCTCCACCGTTTGCTCCCGCTCCTGCAGCGCGTTCTCGAACACGCGCTGTGCGGTCATGCGCCATGGTTCATGAGCCGTGGATTGCGAGCAGATCAAGGGCTGCTTGAGCACTTCCTGGCACGGCACTTCACGGTAGGCCAGCAGGTGGGAGCGCTTGGCCACGGCGACCGCCAGCGTGTCATGCCACAGCGGTTCGCATACCCAGCCAGGCCACTGCCGGGCAACCGCAGACAAGGCGAAGTCGAAGCCGTCGCCCGGCAGCTCCGCGCCTCGACCGGGATCTGTCCACCCGGCCAGGACGGCATGGGTCTCCGGCTCTTCGGCACGCTGCAGGGCGAGCACGTCGGCGAGCTGGGGAGGCACCCATTCGCCGAGGACGGCCATGCGAATTTCGGCGGTGATGTCACTCGATTCCACGTCCAGCTCCCCCAGGCGGTGAACTCGTGGCAACTGATCTCGAAGCCGTTGGATGAGTTAAGTTTAACGTGGTTTAAATCGTGACCGTGTTCGACGCTCTTGGCAATGCCAAAGCGTTCGATCCAAAGGGGCCGCCCCACCGGCACCACTACCTACGAAGCGGAACCAGCCATCGCGTTTGGGGCTGCCGTGCGGGAAGAAAGAACCAGCCAGGGCATCGCTCAGGAAACGCTGGCCCACATGGCCGGCATCGAACGGTCGCACATGGGCAAGATCGAGCGCGGCGAGCATGTCCCCACGCTCCCTCTCATCCTCAAGATTGCCCGTGCGCTGAAATGCAGTTCCGCCCACTTGATGACTCTGACCGAAGCCAAGCTGGCGGAGTCGGCCCCATCCGCAGATTGAAGCCGGCCCGCACAGCGGTCGCATGCCTACGCCTGATCGTCGTCCTTGGTCCCAAGGGCTGAATCTTCGCGCTTTGCGGCCTCGTTGAGGAGCCGCAGGTATGGGTTGTCTGGCGGCGCTTCCCGGAACAGCGCCTCCGGGCTGGCGAGCAGGTAGCCGTGCAGCCGGCGCGACTTGCGCGGCCCCGTGACTTCGCAGGTCCAGATGTTCAGCCCGCTCGGCTGCTTGCGGTGCTGTCCCAACTTCTCGAAGCGCTTCTGCACCCACTGCCACCCCTCCAGCTTCTCCTGCTTGGCCAGCGCGGCGACTTGAAGGTACTCCTGCGCGTAGCGCTGGAACACGCCGGGGCTGACGAGGTAGGTCGTACCGGCGACGGTATGCACCAGGGCCTTGGCGTCGTTGATGATGAGCTTGCGCGTCTGGATGCTCTGACGCAGCCAGGCCATGAAGTGCGCCCCGGAGGGCTCCGCGCGATCCTGGGCAGGCGCGAGGCCCATCTGCGGCGGGGGCACGGTCGAAGGGGCCGGCTCGGGCTCGGCAACAGGGGAACTCGGGATCTCCGGTGCCGGGGGTGGAGCGGTGTCGCCCAGCAGGTCGAGCAGCGCGGCCACGCCGGTGTCCATGGCTGCGGATGCGATCGGCGTCGTGCTCGCGGATGCAGCTTCGATGCCTTCCGCGCGCGGCCCATCGGGCACCGCCGGCGCCTGCGGCGTCGGCTCCGCTTGTTCCTCTTCGACCTGCACACGGCCTGCGAACGGCGCCGGCCGGTCGGCGGCATCCCAGATCATCGCCGGCGAGAGTTTCAGGAAGGTGAAGGCGTGCGACCAGCCGGTGTCGCTGGTGACAGCAGCCTTCCAGATCGCCTTGCCATCCGGCGTCGGTTGCACGATGCCGTGATCCTGCAGCACGTTGAACACCGCCGTGTTGCTCGCCGGGATGCCGTCGATGCCCTGCGACAGCAGATGGGCGCGCAGCTTGTCGGAGACGGTCTTGCTCACCAGCCACAAGGCGTCCTGGGTCAGCCAACCGTCCGCCGGGCCGGCCTGGTTCAACTTGAATTCTTCCTTGAGCAGGTAGCGCAAGCCGTCGAGCAATTTGCGTTGCAGCGCATGCTTAGGCGCCGCCAGCGCCTTGCTGGGATCGCCGCCGAGTTCCTGGGCGACCGATGCCTGGTCGGCCTGCACGACCAGCTCGCCGAGCGTGCCGGCGTGCTCGTACTGGCCGGCCAGCACATACAGCAGCGCGGCCCAGAGGTCGGGATAGCCGCTGAGCCAGTCGAAGATGTCCCGATCGAGAAGGCGCGTGTAGAGCAGCCCGGTGGCGGCGCTGTGCAGGCGGTATTCACGCTCCTTTCGGTAACGGAAGCGGTAGGGCTTTCGCAGCGGGCCGTGCCAGGGATGCCAGACGCTGCCGTCAGCGTGCTCGACGTACAGATCGACCGCAATCTTGCCGATGTCGTGCAGCAGGGCCGCGTAGGCCGTGCCTGCGGTCCAGGCTTCGGCCTGGGCCGCCTGTGCCTCGGGTGTGACGCCGGCAGGCAGCAGGTACGACTGCCGCAATTTCAATGCATAGGCGACGATCTCCAGGCTGTGGTCCAGCATGCCGCCCGGATAGGCGTGGTGGTGGTTCTCGGATGCCGGGAACTGCTGGACCAGTTCGGCGTAGCGCTCCAGTGGGGCGAGGTAGAGCGTGGCGAACTGCCGGCGCGAGAGCGATGTGCGCTGCCAGATGTGCTCCAGCAGTTTCTGCCGACGCGGCGTGGCCAGCAGCGATGCGGCCGACTCCGGCCGCATCGACCCTTTCGGAGCTTCGATGGCGGATGTGGGCGGTGTGCCGGCGGTGGGTGGCACCCGTTTGCGCTGGAACAGCGAGAGCATGACGAACCCCGGATGACGGGCTGCTCGGGGCGCCTTTTGGCCTTTTCAGGATAGGGCCTTTCCCCTTGGCATCCTTCCTTTGCCCCTTCCCAGCCCTTTGGCCTTTGTCGGAAGCCTTTGGGTATAGGGCCGCTGCTTCGCGGGTGCCACGATGAATGCGGCATGGGGCAATCCCGGCATTGGGGCGCTGCGGGACGTTCGTCAGCTCTGGCCCAAGCCGGTGTCGAGGGCGGCGGATTGCGCTGCGAAGTCGTCGGGACGGCGCTTGCGGAAGGTTTCGAGATTGGCGAGCTTCCAGCGCAGTGCCGGCAGTTGCGCGGCGTGCCGGCATTGCACCAGCGACCAGTCCGGTTCTGCGCGCGCCAGCCCGCTCAGAAACTGCTTGTGCGCGGTGCTCAGTCGCTGTGGCAGCTCGCGCCGCACCCTGGCGCGAGCGTCGAGCAGTGTTTCCAGGGAGCAGCCCACTTCGGCCATGCCGACAAAGGCCCGCTCGTACTCGCCGGCGATGTCCTTGTCGTTACCGAACAGCACTTCGTGGGGCGGCCGGTTGTGGCCCGCCAGATAGATCACGAAGCACTCGACCATGCCGTCGCTGATGTCGCCCGACTCAAAGAGCTGCCACACGTCGAACAGATCGCGCGGGTGCTGCCGATCCAGCGCGGCCACCAGCTTGCTGGCGCTCAGCGGCCGCCGCTCGACGGGCAGCACGCTGCCTCGGAACACGACGTTGACCTCGATCTTCACCTGGCTGGCGTCGTTCTCGACGATCAGCTTGGTGTCTCCCAGGTCCTTGGCGCGAACCAGGCGTGTCTGCACGCCCAGTGGTGCAACGCGCATGGCGATGGCGGCCAGCTCCTGGTTGATGGCTTGCAGCGCTTCGTCGCGCGGCGTCTGCCACGGGAGGTACACCACGTCGATGTCCACCGACAGGCGCGGCATGTCCCGCACGAAGAGGTTGATGGCCGTGCCACCCTTCATGGCGAAGATATCGTTGGCGAACACGTCGGGCGCGACGGCCAGCAGCAGGCGAACGGTGTCCGCGTAGGTCTTATCCATGGGGTTTCAGGCTCAGCAAGGTGCCGTCATCGAGCCGGCTCATCCAGCGCGCGTTGCTGCCGGTGCGAACCGGATACTGCTCGAGCAGGGCATCGACATCCACGAGGCGGGTTTCGCGCGCCCAGGTGAGGAACAGGCGCACGGCCTTCACGCTGACGCAGCAGGACAGCAGTTGCCCGAGCAAGTCCTTGCGGGGGGAGCGCAGTCCATCAAAGATGTTGCGGGCCTCTTCGAGGCTCTGCTTGACACCGGCCTCGTAAAGCAGCTCCAGAACGGCACGCTCGGAGGCTGCCACCCGCAGCTCGTCGGGGAGGCCAGGCGGCGTGGTCAGGGTCCTGCCGGCCAGCGTCGCGTCCGGCCAGTCGAACAGACGGGCGTGTACGTAGCGGGCCGGAAAGCGCGAGGTGAACCAGGCCGGCAACGCGAAACGACCGTCGCCCCACAGCACCAGCGTCTCCCGGCTACCCAGGTTGTGCCGCACGCCCTGCAGGGCCAGGGCGCTCTTGCCGCCGACGTGCAGGCCGGGCACGCGCTGCTGCAGGAACTTCAGCGCACCGTAGACCCCGAATTCATCGTTCGGGAAGGCATAGACGCCATGGGCCAGGCGCACGAGCCACCCGCCGTCGGCATAGTGGGCGGCGAGCTGGGGCGACACCCCGAACTGGCTCAGGGTGGCAAGGTCGAACGGCGCCCCGCGGGGGAGTCCCGCCTGCAGCCCCTTGATTACTTGGTGCCTAGAATTTCCATCCATGTTATAAAGATAGCACGGAATCCAATCAGCCCTAGAGTCATCGCTAGAACGCGCAGAGAAAGTAGCATAAGGTTTGATTTTCAATGAAAAATCTAATCGCCCTGCGACCCAAGCCAACCCGGCTCGGCCAGCCGTATCCTTCGAACGGTGGCCTGATGCCTGAGCCGCTGTGCCCAATCTTGCTGGCATCGCTCCAAGGGCCGGCGCTCCCAGTCGAGGGGCGCGATGAGTAGCCTTGCCGATGGATATGGCGGCTATGCCGACTTAGCCAGCGCGCAAGCCGAAGGAACGGACTACAGGGTGCATGTACGCCCGTTCGCCGGATCATCCATCGCCGTCATCGCACCGCATGGCGGAGGTATTGAGCAGTTCACGTCGGACATCGCGCGAGCGGTCGCTGGCACGGACACCAATCTCTATCTGTTCGAAGGAATTCGTCAGGCTGGCAACTACGCTGCACTTCATCTGACCAGCCACAAATTTGATGAACCGCGCTGCCTGGCACTGCTATCCGCCTGCGACCACGTGGTCGCGATCCACGGCTGCGGCGGCAAGGCACAGCGCGTCCTGATGGGCGGCCTTGACGACTCATTGAAGATATCCATCGGACAAGCCATTGCTCGGCTTGGTGTGGAAGTCGATCTGAAGGGACACTCGTTCCCGGCAACGGATCCGAACAACATTTGCAATCGGGGACGGCGCGGTCTTGGTGTGCAAGTTGAATTGACCCTCGGTCTCAGGCTGCATGGGCCGCGTGATGCGGTGTCCGCAGCTATCCGCTCCGTACTCTTGAACTTGCCAAACGAACTGCCAGGGGGAGATCAACGCCGATGATTCTGACCGACAACGAAACCCGGGTCGACCTGCTGAACAACGAGGCCATCGCGACCACGATCATCGAGTTGCTTCGCGCCAGGCCCGACCATCCGGTGACGATCGGCGTGCATGGCGACTGGGGTGCGGGCAAGTCCAGCGTGCTCGAAATGATCGAGGCGGGGTTCGCCGACAAGGACGAAGTCCTGTGCCTCAAGTTCAACGGATGGCGCTTTCAAGGCTTCGAGGATGCCAAGATCGCCCTGATCGAGGGGATAGTCACGGGCTTGGTCGAGAAGCGTCCGGCCCTGAACAAGGCCGCGGCCGCGGTCAAGGATGTCTTCCGGCGCATCGACTGGCTAAAGGTGGCGAAGAGAGCCGGCGGCCTCGCCCTGACCGCGTTCACAGGCATTCCGACACCCGATCAAATCGGAGCTATCGTCGGCTCGCTCGAAGCGGTGATGGCGGATCCTGCCAAGCTCGCCACGAAAGAAAACCTCTCGACGGCGATCGACGAGGTGAAGGCCGTGCTGAAGCCGGGCGAGACAAAGAATGTGCCCGAGGAAGTGGAAGCGTTCCGCATGGCCTTCGACCAGCTCCTGAAGGACGCGGGGATCAAACAGCTCATCGTCCTGATCGATGACCTCGACCGCTGCTTGCCAGACACCGCCATCGAAACGCTCGAAGCGATCCGGTTGTTCGTGTTCACCGCCCGGACGGCGTTCGTCGTCGCGGCCGACGAGGCGATGATCGAGTATGCGGTGCGCAAGCACTTTCCCGATCTGCCGGACAGCACCGGACCGCGGGACTACGCACGCAACTACCTCGAAAAGCTCATCCAGGTCCCATTCCGTATCCCGGCGCTGGGCGAGACCGAGACACGGATTTACGTCACGCTGCTGCTGGCCGGCGCCGAAATCGGTGAAAACGACGCCGACTATGCGAACTTGATTGGCGTGGCGCGTGAGAAGCTGAAGCGTCCTTGGACCAGCGGCGGTTTGGATGCGGCGACCGTCAAGACGGCGCTCAGCAAGCAAGCCGAGAAGGCGAACAACGCACTTGCCCTCAGTGACCAGATTGGCCCCATCCTGGCGAGCGGTACGAAGGGCAACCCGCGTCAGATCAAACGCTTCCTCAACACGCTGCTGCTGCGTGAGCGTACTGCGGCCGCGCGCGGATTCGGGGACGATATCAAACTGCCCGTGCTCGCGAAGCTCATGCTCGCTGAGCGCTTCATCCCGAGGCTGTTCGAGCAGATCGCGTTTGTCGCCGCGGTCCACCCGCAGGGGCTATGCGAGGACCTCGAAACACTTGAAAAGGGGCTGGCGACGGCCGACGGTAAGGAATCGCAGGGCGGCGAGCGGAAGGGACAGAGAGCCGGCGAGCCAGGGCCCGCGCTTGACAACGCCGTGTTGACTGAATGGCGGTCGTCAGAGACGGTGTGCGACTGGGCGCGCCTGTCACCCAAACTCTCGGGTCTCGATCTACGCCCCTACTTGTTCGTGACAAAGGACAAGAAGGACTACTTCGGCCCGGTGTCCGTGCTGGGTCACTTGGCCGGCGTGGTGGAGAAGCTGTTCAGCGGCAAGATGACCGTCCAGGGCTATGAGGCCGAGTTGAAGCAGCTCGTGCAGCCCGAAGCGGAGAAGGTGTTCGAGGCCGTGCGCACCAAGATCATGAGCACGGGCACCTTCGACACCAAGCCCGCGGGTGTTGATGGACTTGTCGTCCTCGTGAAGGCGCAACCTGGCTTGCAGGGCCGGTTGATGGACTTCTTGGAAGCATTGCCAAGTGGCAAGTGTGGCCCATGGGCTGTCAGCGGCTGGCAGGGTGTCATCAAAGATGCCGAATGCGCCGCTCGTCTGACAAAGCTGCTGGGCGAGTGGAGCAAGGTCGCCAATAACCCCGGCCTCAAAGCAAGCGCCGAAGCGGCCCTCAAGGACGTAAAGGGAGGACGCTGATGGGCACTTCGACAGCTTACGGTGGCCCTGGCGGCGGCACTCCGCTTGTTCCATCATGGCTCGGCGGCGCTGATGGCGGTGACGCTCCCGCTGCTCCTGCAGGCACGGGAGCTGGACCGGACGGCCAGCCACCGGCCGACGGCGGCGCGCCGCCTGTGCCGCCAAATCACCTGCCAATTCCAAGAACGGCAGACCCGCAGCGTTTCTCCGGCGCCCGCAATTGCTTCACGCGATTTGCCGGTTCCGGCGGCACTGACAGGGCCAACCTTGGCCGGGCCGTTTCAAGATACGTCTCCACATCCGCCGGCGGTGCCCGGCAGGCAGCCCAGCGAATGGGAGCCTCTCGCAGTGCCGGCGCGCGCCTTCTCGGCTTCCTGGTTGACGCGCAGGCGCGGGGGGTGCGCGAGGCCTTGCGCGCGCTCGACTTGGAGTCCCTGGCAGGTCGCCCGATCACCGAGATTTTCGTGGGCCTGGCCGACTACATCTGCCCAGGCGCAGGCACCGTCGATGAAGGCGTCGCCCGTGAGGCTTACATCGAAACCGTCGTTGAACTGGCCAGCGAAGGGTTGACTGACCTGACCACTTTCACGCCGGATCAGATGCAAACGGTCTTCGAGCTGTACGCCACGCATGCGATCGAAGCGCGGATCTGCAATGACATCGGCACCAAGGCCGTGACCATGCCGGTGGACGCCCAAGCGGCACACCGCGTCGAACAGCAGTTGCGTGACTTCATTCGGGGCGGGGTGAGCGACGCGCTGACCCGGGCCCGGGCGGAGTCACCGAATCTCACGCCCGAACGCATTCAAACCTTCGTCGACACCGTGTACGAGTCCGCGTTTGCGATCCTGCAGGCCCTGGGGGATGCGGAGGCCAACCAATGAAGCGACAACTCTTGGCGGGGCGCTTCGGCCCCGATGACCACGTTGACGTTCCGGTCGGTGTGGATGAACAGAGGACCTACTTGCAACTCGCCGCTGGCGAGAAGTCCCTGGACCATGGCATCGGTGGTGCGCTAACCAGCTTGAAGAAGATCGGCGTCTTTCCCTCGGAGATTGGCATCGACCTGCTAGTGCTGGCTGCTCACGTGCATGCCGCGGACACGCGCATCTCGCGAGCTGAGCAATCGCAAGACTCCTGGACGCGCGAGATTCGTCTGGTTGTTCCGGTCAGTGATCCGGTTCGTTGGGGAACTGCGACAGCGATGCTGAAGAAGTCGCTGGATTTCTTGACGGGAGATCGATGGACGATCGGGTTCAGGGCGCGTCCGGCTCGGTTCGCGACGATTGCTGAGGAGGCGCCCCCGAGTCTTATCTGTCCACCCTTCGACTCCCTGAGCCTCTTTTCGGGCGGGCTGGACAGCCTTATCGGCGCCATAGACCTCTTGGAGGACGGCGCGACCCCATTGCTGGTCAGTCACTTCGGTGAAGGCGCCACCAGCGACGCGCAGGGCAAGTTGCTTACGGGCTTGAAGAAGCACTACGACAGGTCATCCTTCGAGCGGCTACGCGTCGGAATGACCTTCGACGATGGCCTCGTGGAAGGAGTCGGCTCGGAGAACAGCACGCGGGGAAGATCGTTCCTGTTCCTCGCGCTCGGGGTGTTCGCTGGTACTGGACTAGGACGACGCTTCACGTTGCGGGTTCCCGAGAACGGGCTGATCGCTCTGAATGTGCCGCTGGACCCACTGCGGCTGGGCTCGAACAGTACCCGCACGACGCATCCGTACTACATGGCAAGGTGGAACGACCTGCTCGGCTCACTCGGCATAGACGGGGAGATCCTGAACCCCTATTGGGACAAAACGAAAGGGGAGATGGTCGCGGGCTGTCGCAACCCAGCACTCTTGAAGAAGTTGGCGACGGACTCTCTGTCGTGTTCCTCCCCCACCAAGGGTCGGTGGCAGGGACTCGGAATCGAGCACTGCGGGTATTGCTTGCCGTGCCTGATTCGCCGTGCGGCGCTGATGACGGCATGGGGCAACGGAAACGATGCGACTACGTACACCGTGCCGGACCTCCGCGCGCAGCCACTGGACACGCGCGAGTCGCCCGGAAAGCAGGTCAGGTCGTTTCAGTACGCAATCGAGCGCTTGAAAGGGCGACCGCAGCTTGCGAACCTCTTGATCCATAAACCCGGCTCGCTTGCTGACGAAGCCGCGCACCTCGATGAACTCGCCGATGTCTACCGGCGCGGCCTTGATGAAGTCGCCCGGCTCATCGATGGCGTCGAGGCGCGGCCGAGTTGACTAGGGCGCGCGCATGATCGCAACAACCGGTCTCGTGGACTTTCACTGCCACTTGGACCTTTATCCGGACCATGCCGTGGCTGTTCGGAACGCGGACGCGGCCGGGGTGTTCACGCTTGCGGTGACGACGACACCTCGCGCCTGGCCTCGCAATCACGAACTCGCACAGTGCACGAAGCATGTTCGAGCGGCGCTCGGGCTGCACCCCCAGTTGGTCGCAGAGCGCGAGAAAGAAATCGAGCTATGGGACCGGTATCTTTCAGAGACTCGCTATGTCGGCGAGGTCGGGTTGGACGCCGGTCCTCGGTTCTTCAAGTCGCTCGATGCCCAGAAGCGCGTGTTTCAGCACGTGTTGCAACGTTGCGCTGAGGCGGGTGGCAAGATCATCACGACCCACAGCATTAGATCGGCCAAGGCGGTGCTCGATCTTGTCGAGGCGCACCTGCCGCCGGAACGTGGCAAGATCGTTCTCCACTGGTTCACGGGAACGAAAAGCGAGGCGAAGCGAGCGTTGGAGCTGGGTTGCTACTTCTCGATCAATGCGGGAATGCTGGACAAAGAGAGGCACGTCGCGATGGTTCAGACCATCCCCTTGGATCGGATATTGACTGAGACAGATGGGCCCTTCACCCGCACCGGCAAGCGACCCTCGCAACCGGTCGATGTGGCAATCGTGGTGGAAGCTCTGAGCCGGTTGCGCGGTATACAAGCGGCCGAAATGGCGGACGTCATTCGCGGCAACCTTCGGACCCTTTTGGCATAACCCTTGGTAATCATCATGAAACCCGTTGTACATACAACTTTCGCGGAGCGCCTGGGCCGGATGTTGGGTCAGGCATGGCGAGGTTGCGTGCGTTTGGATCGGCGGGCGAATGGATGGCTGGTGGCTCAAGGATGGACGCCGAACGTTGCCAAGGTCGTTCTCGCGGTAATCAAGCTCACAGCGCTCGGGATACTGCTCTACGTCGCGTTCTGGCTGGCGTTGCTGATCGGGGGCATCTTGGCTGCGGCTTGGATCGCAAGGCAAGACAACACGGAAGGCGATTCCGATTTTCTTGGTCGCAAGGCAGAGGAGCGCGATCACCGCGAAGGTCTGTTCTATCACCCAACGATGCACAACGACGATCCAGACCCGCGGTTTGAAGGCGACTGATGTACGGCAAGCTACTTTTTGGCAGCGCTGATCAATAGATTCGATCCCTTGCCACCCGCTTGCCCTGCGTCCCTGGTCCCGTTTGCCAAACCTTGAAGCATGCCGCCAGCACGAACACCTACCCAGCCCAGTGCGGTAACCCACAAGCTCGGCAGTACGAGGAACATTGTCGCCATGACGAAGTTCAGCAGCATGTCCCCGAAGGCGTTGTTCAGACCGATCAAGGGATCGAAGTTCGAGTGCGGCCGGCTCGCGCCGAACCCCCAGCCATAGAGCGCATTGAGGATCGTGCTGTCGAGCCAGCGCGCGAGCTGGAACCAGAAATCCACGAAGAACAGCGCGAACTCCACGCAGCTCACCGCGACCAGGGCCTTCAGCTCGTAGGTGCCGAAGAGCAGCACCAGCGGGATGCAGATGACGAGTGCCATCTTGAGCAGCGACAGCACCATCGGCAGCGCCTGGCGCACCACGTCCATCGCCGGAAAGAAGCCCAGCGAACCGACGGTCAGACCCAGGTCGCTCGCGCCGCGCGTGACGATGTTCGGCAGCGTCTTGTCGATCTGGCCGCCGTAGTCGGTGTAGACGGCGCCCTGGTTCATCTTCTGCTGCCGCGGTGAGACGACGGCGCGGATCACCGAGTCATTGACCTCGCGCTGCGACAGGAAGCCCACCCAGCGCCCGATGCGGGTCAGCAGGTCCGGGTCGACCTGTGCCAGCAGCCGGCTGCGCAGTCCCTGGCCGCCATCGGCCCACCACTGCCGGCAGGACGGATAGCCGCCGCCGCTGTCCACCTGTGCCAGCCCCGCATCGCGGGTCGCGTCGTAGGGCCAGGCCGTGCGTGGGGTCTTGGCGCGATAGGTGTCATAGAAGCCGGGCGTGTCGAGGAAGTAACTCGACCCGATCCAGGTGACGTCGTTCATCTGCTCGTCGGAGAGCGTCGGCCGGTTCATGAACAGCTTGGCGCGCGACGGCCCGTAGCAGTCGTGCGTGAAGTCGGCGACCTCCTGTGCCAGCACCGGATCGTCGATGCGCGTGGCATCCACATCCATGCGAATCTGACGCAGGTCCGTGCCGCAGGGAATCGCCGCCACCGCGGAGCCCGTCACGGCTTTCGACAGCGCGTGCATGAAGAACCACCACACCGGCACCAGCGCGCTCTGGTCGTTGAGCGCCGTGTAGACGTTGGACCAGCCCGTGTCGTTGGGCAGCGGGACACTGACCTGGCATTGCGCGGAGCGCGTGGTGTCAAACCTGATCGTGGCGAGATCCACCGGGATGAACGGGATGCCGGCGAACATGATGACCACGATCGCCACCCACACCCGGTTCTCGATGCGCATCGACGACAGCACGCCCTTGTTGCCTTCGTCCGCACCTTCGCTGCGGGCCTTGAGCCACTCCTGGATCACGATGGCCACGAACGGCAGCGCGAACACGCCGCTGGCCACGAGAATGCTCCAGATGCCGTTGTTGACCACCCAGGCCACCAGGGTCAGGTAATACTCCAGGTAGTCCGTGGTGTAGAGCGTCATGCCTGCCTCCCGGTCTCAGCCGTGCCGCAACAGTTGGCTGACTTCCAGCGCGACCACGGCGATCACGGCCGCGATCGCCGTGCGCAGCAGGCGCTGATGCGTCTCGCGGGACGGCTCCCGCCGCAACAGGCGCCGACGCATCCACCACCAGCCGTAAGCCGTCGCTCCGTAGAGGCACAGCCGCCACACGAAGAAGTGGCCGGCGTGCGCCTGCAGCCAGTGCTGCCAGCCCTCGACGCCGCCGACCACGTGGATGCCGGCGATGTTCACCGCCACCGCGGCGGCGGCCACCAGCAAGGTCCACAGCAGCGCCACGCCGACGCGGCGGTTGAACAGCCATGGCAGCCGCAGCCAGGCCAGCCGGCTCATGGCGTACCGCTCCGCGGCTTCTGGACTTCCCGCAGACGGTCGCGTGTGGTGTCGCCCTCGAAGACGCCGCGCGAGCCGGCCGCGCGGGTGCTGTGGCGCTGGATGATCGCCATCGCCGAGTTGCCGGCCAGCGTGCGGCGCAGCTCCAGTTCGGTCTTGAGGTTGTTGATCTCCTGCTCCAGCGCGCTGTTCTCCTGGTCGACCGCCTGCACGGCCAGCTCGTTGGCAGCGACGTTCGGCTCCTTCTTGCCGGTCAGCAACGTGCGTTGCAGCAGCAGGGCCTTCTCCAGCACGCTGGACAGCGCCGCCTCGGACGCGAGGCGCTTGCCCAGCAGGTCCTGGTCGGGTTCGTCCCGCAAGGCCTCGATCACGCCGCGGGTGATCGGCAGCGAGCTGCTGCCGGCCGCGTCGAGATTGGCCAGCGTCGTCGGCCGGGCGCCCGTCACCAGTTCCTGCAGCACCTGCAGCTTGGTTTCGTACTCTTCCTGGATCATTGGCGTCAGCCCGACGCCAGGCGTGGTCTGGGTCTTCGTGCAGTTTTCGCAGGTGCGCTGCTCACGCTCGCCCAGCACGCGGATCGCCCAGGCCGAGGCCGCCTGCGGCGAGGACCAGGTTTGGCAGGTCAGGCGGTTGCCGCAGGCGCTGGGTGCGATCGACGAGCTATCGGTGGCGCTGCGCCCGTTGAGCAGGTTGTAGCCCGCGCGCGTCACGTCGCCGACCACCTTGATCGAACTCTGACCGGAGCCGCCCGCGTTGCCGCCGCCGACCCATGGCACGCCGTTGTTTCCTTTGTTGGACTCGGCCTGCTCGATGGCGGAGACGGCATCGGTGCTGCTGACCGCATCCCGCAGCGCCATCCCCTCGGCGAGCTGGTCCCAGCCGGCCTGGCCGCCGGCCATATCCGCCAT
Source organism: Thauera aminoaromatica (assembly GCF_000021765.1). Taxonomy (NCBI): domain Bacteria; kingdom Pseudomonadati; phylum Pseudomonadota; class Betaproteobacteria; order Rhodocyclales; family Zoogloeaceae; genus Thauera; species Thauera aminoaromatica. Next base: position 1,034,924 of record NC_011662.2, read on the forward strand.
GCGATTGGCGATGGCCCGGCAGGTCATCTTCGAGCGGTCGAAGTCCAGGCGCGCCTGGAGGATGCCGTTGGTCAGCAGGTTGTAGAGCCCCGGGTCGGCGCGCTGGATGATCAGCGCCGGCAGCGAGGCCACGGCGCTGGTGGCGTTCTGGATCACGTTGCTCATGATCGTCTGGAAGCCGTTGGTGATGCCGTTGAGCTGGTTCTGCAGTGTCGTGGTGATACTCATGTCGCCGCAGATCAGGTTGCTGTTCCAGCCGACGCCGACGCCGATGCTCTGCATGTTGCCGGCACCACCCATCGACACGGCCCGGCCGCCGCCGATGCTGTAGAGCACGTCGTCGCCGATCACGCTGCCGCTGACGTTCACGCCATTGGGGTCGATGCGGGTCTGCGCCCAGGCGACGCCGACGACCAGCGTGATGGCCGCCACGAGCTGCGTGGCCCGCAGGGGCGACTTCGCGCGGTGCAGGAAGTCAGGGAGGGAGGCGTTCATCGTGGGTTCCTCACATGAAATCGACGCTGCCGAGGAAGACCTGGCCACGGCGCCGGCAGCAGGAGTACGGCCGCCACAAGGCCCAGGCGTAGTCGCCCTGCTGGGCCTGCACGCGGGTGCGGCTGTGCGGGAAGACCACGCAACTGTTCGAGAGCGTGGGCGTCAGCTCCTGCCACTTGCCCGTCGAGGCGTCGGTCTCCATCAACGCGCCGGCCGGCCAGTACCCGTCGCGGGCGTTGGCCAGCAGTGGCTGGTACACGTGAATCTGGTTGCGGCGCGTCACAATGTCGCCCGCGCGCTGCGCGACCACGGCGCCGCTCTTGTGGTCGTCGGTCTGGTGCAGGAAGCCACCGCGGGGATACACGTTGCCCCAGAGGTTCAGGCCGGTGCGCGTACCGATTTCGCGCCGGCCGGGGATGAGCGCTTCGGGGTAGAGCGCTTCCGGGACGTTGTAGCGCCAAGCCAGCGTGTCGAGCGTGCTCAGCAGATACGGCACGAAGGCCGTGCCCGCGCCTTCGCAGGTGTAGCCGGAAGCCCTGGCGAACTGGCTGAACACCATCCCGGCCGGATGGCCGATGACATCCGCGTTCTTGAACTTGGCGAGGTTGTTCTCGTTGTCGTGATTGGTCGTGCCGTCACCGCCAGCCTTGGCGGTCGGGTTGGGCATGCTCATCGCCCTGACTTCCAGCCACGGGTTTTCGCCGGTGTTCGAGTAACTCGACACCACCGCATCGGGGACATAGTGGCGCACCTTGACGGAAGTGCGCACCGAGCAGCCGAAGGGCGTGCAGTACAGCCAGTAGCAGATTCCGACCACGCGGTATTCGAGGCAGTCGGGGGACAACGCCGACGAGACGATGGTGGCGGTGTCCAGCGCGAACGTCGACGTGGCCGCGCTCAGCAGCAACGAGGCGGCGGTGGCGCGCAGGCGCCGGCGTGCCAGCAGGAGGCTCATGGCTGCGTGCTCCGGTAGGCATCGATGCGCGCGACGGCACGGGGCACGTCGGACTCGCCGTAGACCACGTAGCGCCGATCGACCACCACGGCGGGAATCTTGGCGATGCCCAGCCCCCAGGCATCCGCGACGCCTTGGTAGGCATGGCCGATGCGGCGCTGCAGGGCCTCGCCGCCGTCATGCACCCGCTGCCGCACCAGGGCCGCGGCCTGTTGCGGGTCGGCCGGCAGGTGCGCGGCGAGTTCGACCTCGATGCGCGTGGCCTGGTCCAGCTCGATGACCCGCACGCCGGCCGGGGCCTGCACCGGATGACGGCTGTCGGTGACCACGAGCACATCGGCGGCCGCCGCGATGGGACCGAGCAGCGCGGCGCACAGTCCAGCGGCCAGCCGGGCGGCCAGGGGGCGCCGCGAGGCGGCAGGAAGGTTGGGGGAATGAGCCGGCATGGCGCGCCTCCGCGGAGTCGATGCAGGCTCGTAGTCGAGCGCAACGCAGATCAGGGAACGACAAAGAAACCGAAACCGGTCAGTCCCGATTTCCTGCGGACCGGCGAAAAGAAACGGGAGCCAAGGGCTCCCGTGGTGATGAAATGAGTGCGCTACAACAAGCCGGCTTCGGCGAACGAGTACGGGCTGCCCTTGCCGACGATGAAATGGTCCAGCACCCGGACATCGACGGTGGCCAGGGCGCTCTTCAGCCGCTCGGTGATCGCACGATCAGCGGCCGATGGCTCGGTGTTCCCCGAGGGGTGCTGATGCGCCAGGATCAGCGCCGAAGCGTTGAGCGCCAGCGCACGCTGGACCACCACCCTCGGATACACCGAAGTCTGGTCGACCGTGCCCTGGAACAGCGGCTCAAAGGCGAGCACCTGGTGCTGGTTGTCGAGAAACACGACGGCGAAGATTTCGTTCGGCTCCGCGACCAGTTTCAGGCGCAGGTAGTCGCGCACGGCGGCGGGACTGCCCAGCGCCGGACCGGCCTTGAACACGCGGTTCTCCAGCAGGGTGATGGCCTGCTGGATGATCCAGTCTTCGTGCTGGGCGGCGATCAGGGTGAGCGACTCCGGGCGGGAGTCGGCGATGACGAGAGACATGGCGAACCTCCAATGGATGAGATCGGAGGGCGCCTGCCCCCTGGAGGGCAAACCCTCCTGGGGACGATGGGGATGGAACAGGTGACGAGCGGGCATCCACCACCGCGGATGCGGTGGCTGTTCGCGTCAAGGGATGCGATGCGAACGGGTTTCGATCAACGCGGACGAGCCGCGCCGCAGCCTTGAAGATCGATGGCTACCTGGGCATGTCACCGGCAACGCCGGCGGGCATGTCTGGGGAATGGGCGGGTTCGGCTACGGTCGTGCTGCCGGCGGCGAGCAGGTCGATGGCCGACAACAAGGCATCGCCTTCGACGGGACCGTGCAGCAGGAGGGTCTTGCCGGACTCGCGGTCGCGCAGTTGCAGGGCCGGCGTGGCCGCGATGCCCTGCTGTGCTGCTTCCGCCGCCTGGGCACGGATGACGGCATCGGGGCGATCGCTGTCGAGACAACCCTGCATGGCTGGCGTTAGGTCGGGATAGCGCAGGCCCTCCGGCAGGCCCTGGCCGTCGCCACGGGTGTTCGAGTAGAGCCACGCCACGGCCTGCCAGAACGTGGCATGTCCGCCAGTCTCGCCCGCGCACTCGGCCAGGCGTGCCTCGGCAGTCGCGGCCGGCTCGTGCATGGACAGCGGCAGGTGGTGCCACTGCCAGTTCACCTCGGCATGGGCGTCGATCCAGCGCTTGAGCGCGGGGAAGTAGGCCCGGCAGTACGGACACTCCAGGTCGGCGTACCCGACCACCGTGAAGCGCGCATCGGCACGGCCATACAGCCAGGGCGGGCCGGCCGGTTTCGGCGCTTCGGACCCGGCGGCGGCCAGGGGCATGGACTCGGTTGCCGGATGCGGCGCGCGCAGCAGCATCCACGAGGCCACCGCAATCGTCACCACGATCAGCAGACCGATCCGAGGATGACGGCGGGCGAATGAAGGCAGGCGCATCGTGTCGCTCCCGTCAGGCCAACGTGTCCAGCGCCAGCGGTTCGATGCCCCGCGCGCGGTCGATCTTCTCGGCCACGCGGAAGGCGGCATCCAGCTCGCTGATGCCGTGCTGCTGCATCAACTGGAAGCGTTCGGCCTTCTCCTCGGGCTCGGTCATCGCCATCGCCAGGTAGAGGCTGGGCGGCACAGCGCGGAACAGCACTTCCATCGACTTGGACAGGATGACGCCCTCGCTGAACTTGCCGGCCTCCTTGCGTGCCGAGAGCATCAGCGCCTTCTGCGAAGCGTTGAGTTCGCGGAAGCGCGCGATCTTCTCGACTTCATCGGGCGGCATCGACAGGCAGATCCACCACTCGATCATGTTGAGCATGGGCTCGGCCGCTTTCGGCAGGTCGTCCAGGTTCTGCGTGGCGAGCCAGAACCAGGCGCCGAGCTTGCGCCACATCTTGGTGATCTTGACCACGTAGGGCGCAAGCAGCAGGTTCTTCGTGATGATGTGGCCTTCGTCCGTCACGTTGATGATCGGGCGGCCCAGGAACTGGTCGCGCTCGGCGATGTTGTTGACGGTGTTGATGAGCGAGATGTAGGCAATCGAGAGTTGGGCGTTGTAGCCCTCGCGCGCGAAGGTGGCGAGATCCACGATGGTGATGTCCGCCTCGGGCCACGGCGTGCCGGACCGGTCGAACATCTCGCCGTCCACGCCCTGGCAGAACATATCCATGGCGTCGGCCATCTCCAGCAGCCGTGCGCGCCGCATCTCCGGCAGCGTCGCATCGCGGGCGCGCTCGCGCAGCGCGTCGCGCACATCGCGGGTCAGTACCGTGCGCTTCTCCGCTACGCAGCGCTGTGCCGCATCGAGAATGCACTGGCGGATCAGGCTGCGGTCGGCGCGCGTCATGCGCGCTTCTTCCTTGTCCTCGCCGCCGGTGATCATCAGTCGTGCAGTGATCTCCAGCTCGCCGAGCACGTCGCGCTGCTCGTCGCCCTCCACGGCCATGCCGGCATCGGTCTGGTCTTCGTCGAGCGCATCGGCGTCCAGCGTCTGTACCTGGCTCGGCGTATCGACCAGGCGCCAGGCGTCGGCGAACGGAGCCAGACTGACGCCCGCGCCGGGTGCAAGTTTCACCCGATGCACGGTGAGACCCAGCCGTGCCGCGAAGTCGCCAAACAGGCCGAAGCTGTTGCCCGCCTCGACGATGAACAGGCGCGGCCGATAGATCGCCGTGACCTGGTTCAGGATGTTGTTGAGCGTCGCGCTCTTGCCCGAACCCGTGGGGCCGAACAGGAACAGGTGCGCGTTCATCTGCCGGTCGAGGCGGTTCAACGGATCGAAGGTGATCGGGCCCCCGCCGCGGTTGAAGAACGTGATGCCCGGATGCCCCGTGCCCTGACTGCGGCCCCAGACCGGCGCCAGGTTCGCCACGTGTTGCGCGAACATGAGCTGTGTGTACCACTGGCGCTTGTCGGAAGCCGGATCGAACACGCACGGCAGCCAGCGCAAATAGCTGTTCAGCGGCGCCACCTCGTCCTCTTCGCGTACCGGTTGCAGGCCGGCGTTGAGCATCACGTTGACGAGCTGCAGGCCGCGCGCATCGAGCTGGGCCAGGTCGCGGCCGCGCAGGTAGAACGCCAGCGCGCCGCGGTAGAGCTTGTGCGCGCTGCCGATCAGGCCGCGTGCCTGCTGCACGTCCTGCCGGGTCTGCTCCGAGGCCAGGGTCTCGCCGACGGCCTTCCTGGCGAGGTGGTTGAGGTGTGCCTCCAGCACGTCCTGGGGCGTGGCGACCAGCGTCAGGCACATCACCGTGTCTTCGGGCATCTGGTCGAACAGCGCGTTCATGGCATCGCCGCCTTTGCGCGTCTCGCCCGTCAGATGGCCCGTCACGGGTGGCGTGCGCAGGCGATCCATCACGATCACCCGATGCGACATGCCGTCGAAGAACCACAGGCCGTTGGGCACGTCCGAACGGGGCTGGCCGAAGAACAGGCGCTGCGCGAAGTCGGTGCCGCTGGCGAGTTCGATCTCGCCCTCCTCCTGCTCTTCCGGGTAGCGGGTCAGCGCGTAGAAGCGTTCTCGATCTTCGGCAGTGGTGCCGAGCAAGGTCGGATTCGGGTTGAACCAGCGCAGCAGCCAGGCGTGGATGTCCGCCGCGCCGAGACGCCGAGCCTTCACGCCGGCATTCGCCAGCCCGCCGGCGAGGCGGTCGCAGATCGTGGTCAGCGCCTGCTCGGGCGACTGGCCACGCCGCGGGGTCGTGGCCGCGGACGTGCGGCGGTAGACCACCATGCGCACGCGCCGCACCTGGCCGCGCCACGGCAGGCGCGTCACCGTGGTGTCCTCAAACAGGCCACCCGGCTTGGCGATGGCCCGCAGGTGATGGGCGAAGAAGCGCAGGTAGAAGTCGCTGAACGCGCTGCCCTGCGCACGCGGCTGCAGATAGTTCGCCAGGGAGCGCAGATAGTTGTCCCAGTCGGCCTCGTCCTGGGCGTAGAGCTGCACTACCCAGGGGTTGTCGTCCAACTCGTCGAAGGAGTCCTGCAGGGCGTTCTCCAGCGCATCGCGCGCCTGCCACAGCCAGGCCATCTCGCGGCCCTCGGTGCCGACCGGCGCCAGTTCGAAGAAGGCCGCCACCGACTGGCCGTCTTCCAGCAACATGCACTTGCTGCCGGGCAGGTACTCGACCCAGGGCAGCAAGTCCGCGAACGACGGCGCGACGCCATAGAGCGCATCGTGGTCGGCCTGGGTGGCCGGTCTGCGCCGGCCCCGGCCGAGCGCGCTGCCCGGCTCGGCGACACCCTGTGCCGCCAAGGCCGTCACGTGCCGTGCCCAGGCATCATCGGTCGTATCCGCGGCGTCAACAGGCGATGCGTCGGACTTGCGTGACCACGGCAGCGACCAGGCCATCAATAGTCCTCCACGCGCTCGCCCGGCATCGCGTACTGCACGCGCTGGTAGAGCGGGAACACCGTGCTGTAGCCGGGCACCGGCACCGGGTCGGTGCCCGCCAGGTGCGGGAACACGTACATCACCAGGTCGGGGTTCGGCAGGCGGTGGAACTGGCGGTAAATCTCGTTCTGCGCGGTTCGGGTGTAGCGCGCCTGCACGCCGGGCGCCGCCTGTACATCGGCCTCGACCAGCGGCCGGCGCAGGCCCTGGCGCGCATCGAGCAGTTGCCGGGCGGCCTGGCCGCCGCCCGCGCTGCCGCCGGTCTCCTGATGCCAGATGTCGAGCATGGTGTTGTCGCCGTGCGGCAGCAGCTTCTCCTTGCTGGTGGCGCAGCCGCCGAGCAGGGTGGCCGCCAGCAGCACGGCGGCCGCGTCAATCCAGATCCGAGGCATGGGTTTCTCCGGTGCGGTGGTGGACCCGACGCCCCTTGGCGTCGTAGTCGATGTCGAGCGGCTGCTCCAGATGCACGGCCACCCTGGCGCCGGGCTGCACGTAGACCGCCGCGAAGGCCTGGCCGTAGAGCTTGTTGACCCAATCGGCCATGTCGCGCACGCCGCCCGCGAGGATGCGGCCCATCGCTTCGTTGCCGCTGATGCCGACGGTGCCCAGCGAGCCGTTGCTGTTGGCGACTACGGCAACGCTGCCGTTGTCGGACTTGATGAGCGAGGCCGCGCCGGCGCCGGCCGCGGTGATGAGCGCCTGGCTGCCCAGGTACTGCTGGGCGTTGCTGCGCCGCTCGCCGCTGACGCAGGGAATGCCGTAGGGGTCGCTGATCCAGCCCAGGCCGCCTTGGATGCTGGCGCCGTTGTGACCCGCGTTGCCGCCGCTGCTGCCGCCCTTGCTGCTGTCCTCCGGCACCGTGCGGATGGTGCCGTCCTGGAATACGAACGTGACCGAGCGGATTTGCCCGCGCACGCACGAGAGCGTCCAGTCGCCCGAGGCCGTGCCGCTGACCACGGCGCCGGCCACGTCGGGGATGTCGATGCCGTTGGCCGTGAGGTTGTCCGGGCCGATCAGCACCTTGAACGGATAGGGATCGTTGACGGTTCCGTCGATCGGCACGCGCCCGATCAGCGCCGTCATGGCAATCGACCCCATGAGCGTCGAGTTCGACGGCACGGTGTAGACCGCCTTCGCGGATGCGCCCACCGCGCGACTGCCGACGTCGGCGACGGATTCCACTGTGGCCGACAGGCTTTTCTGGGCTGGCCCGAAGCTCAGGGGAAAGCTCGGCTCCTTGCTGCCGTTCTTGGCGTCGACCTTGGCATCGTCGGGCTCGACCCACTGCGTGCCACTGACGCCGCGGTTGAAGCGCTTGCCGTCACCCTCTTCCAGCCCCAGCCCGACGGGCAGGTCGGACGGGCCGCCCTTGCCGGAAAGCCCGTCCAGTTGCCGCTGCAGATCCTGCAGCAGCCCCTGGGTCTGCTGCCTGTCGCTGACCACCTGGGTGCGTTCCTGCTCCAGGCGGTTGCGTTCGCCTTCCAGCGCGCTCTGGATGCGCTGGTCGATCGCGCTTTCTCGGGCACGCAGGCGCTCGTTCTCGGCCTTGTGCTGCTTGTTGTCGCCGAGCGCGCTCTGCAGTTCGGTGCGCAACTGCTTCACCTGGGCCACCAGCGTGGCGACGGTATCGCGCGGCGTGTCGCCGGCGATGCCCAGGGCCTTCATCTCCTCGGGCGAGAGCGTACCGGCCGCGCCCTTGGGGGCGGGCTGGCCGCCGGGGGCGCCGGAGAACAGTTTGATGCCGACGAACACCAGCAGCAGCGCCATCGGGATCAGCAGCCACTTGAGCAGCGGATTACTCTTCATCGCGCGCTCCTCCGGTCGAGCCGGCCGCGGCGGCCGGCGGCAGGTTCACAGTGGCGTCGATCGGGCTCAGCGCCGGCAGCAGCGACTCGGCCAGGCCGTGGCCGCGCGTGACCAGGTAGAGCACCGTGGTGTCGGACGGGGTGCCGGCCGGCCCCAGGTTCGGATGCTGGAAGGTCGCCGCCACGAAGTTCCCCTGCAGGGCGCGCGGTTCGAGGTCGAGCCAGCGCGCGGCGGTGTTGGTGAGTCGCACGGCCGTCACCCACTGGTCTTCCAGGCGCCATGCGGCCAGTGCCCGCGCGTGCACCGGCAACGTCGGCAGCAAGGTGTCCAGCGCGAGGCCGCGGCGCAGGTTCACGCGCCCGATGCCGGCTACCGGCTCGACGGTGCGCAGCGGCGCGTACAGGTTCTGCGCGGCATGGCGCGTCAGCACGACCGGTACCGGCGTTTCGCGCCGGGGTAGGGATTTGTCTGCGGGCGCAATGGCCTGCTCGTCCGCGCCGCTTGCTGCACCGCCGCCATAGCGCTTCGCGGGGGCCTCCGCTTCCACGATGCGCACCGGCTCCAGCGGCGCCTGGCCGTCCTTCGCCGGCTCGGCGGCGATGTCGAGCAGGATCAACGTGCCGGATTCCACGTCCTGCAGTTGCAGCCGCGTGGGTGGAATCGGCTCGCTCGCCCGCAGGTAGATTGCGCCGCCCGCACTCTGCACACGCAGATGGTCGCCGACGCTGGCCGGCACGCCGACGCGCACATTGCGGTCGATGAAGACCACGCGCTCCTGGCCGACCACCAGCGGCACCGGCAGGGGCAGGCGCTCCCAGCGCAGGATTTCCACAGCCTGGCTGGCCGGCACGAAACCGAGGATCAGCAGGACGCCGGCCAGGGCCGACAAGGCAACGGGCTTCATGGGGAGTCTCCCTGCAGGTGGCCGGAGGCGTTGGCGGGCGCGCCGGCCTGGGTCGGCGTCGGCGGCGTTTCGATGCGCTGGGGTGCGCTGGCATAGCAGTCCAGCGCCAGGCCGAAGGGGTTGTGCTCGGGGTCGATGTCCAGCCGGACGACCTTGATGGGGTAGCGCACCAGGGCGCGCTTGACCTGCTCGGAGCCGTAGTATTCGTCCGCGCTCACGTCGAGCGTGACGATCCAATCGCGGTCGGAAACCACCTTGACGCGCGTGGCCGGATCATCGCCGTAGCCGCGGCCGGGAATCTCGTAGATGCCGCGCACGCGCTGACGCAGCTCGCCACTGGCGCGCCGGTACTCGTAGTCCTGTTGCAGAAAGGCCCGGCAGCTCGGCGTCAGGTAGGCCGACAGCGCGCGCAGGTTGCGCGGATAGTCTTCTTCGCCGTTCGTGGGCCAGCGCTGTACCTGCTGCCAGATGTAGAACGAGAAGGCATACACGCTCTCGGGCGGCACGTCCCACCACTTGCGCGTGCTGCCCGAGCGCAAGTCCGGCGGCACATGGATGGTGAGACTCTTCGGCGCACTCCACCAGCCGAAGCCGAGCAGCAACGCCACCACGAACAGTGCGCCGGCCCCCAGGCGTAGCGTCTTCACGTGCGCCTGCAGGTGCGCAACCTCGTTCTTGAAACGGCTCATGGCGCACCTCGATCGGTGTTGCGCCGGGTCGTCCAGCAGCCCGAGCGGGTGATGAGGCGCTTGCCGCACAGGAGCGCCGCCAGCGCCGGGTGCCGCAGGGCCAACCGCCACTGGAGCTGCCGGTACAGCCAGGTGTCGGGCCGGCCGCGCTTCTGCGCGCGCAGGAAGCCGCCGCCGACGAAGACGCCCAGCGCGATGCCGGCGACGATCAGCGTGGGCACCATGGCGATGCTGTGCGTGAGCCAGGCCAGCGGCAGGCCGAGCGCGAACCCGGCTGCGGCAGACAGGCCGGCGCAGATCCACAACTCGTCGGCGGTCAGCCCGCGCACGACCACCGGCTGGCGGTTCAGCCGGTGCGGCAGGAAGGCCACCAGCGTGTCGCGCGGGGTCTCCGAAGGGACGGCCATCGTTTGCCGCCCTCACAGCACGCCGGTGGCCTTGGTGAGCAGCCAGATGCCGACCACCAGCAGGATGGCGCCCACGGCGACCGTCAGGCCGAACTGGCCCCAGGTGGCGCGGCCGGTGTGGATCTCCGAGTAGCGCGTGTAGGCGTGATAGCAGACACCGACGAACATCGAGGCGACCACGAGCAGCGCGATCAGCAGCACGATGTCGTAGCCGTAGTTCTGCAAGGTCTGCAGGATGCCGCTGCCCTGGCCGCGCGATGGGTCTTCCATGGTCGGCAGGCCCTGCGCGAAGGCCGACAGCGGCAGGCCCGCGAGCGCCAGCGGCAGCAGCGGAGCGGCGATGCGGGACGGAATGCGATGGGATGTCGTTGGAGTGTTCATGGCGTATGGCCCTTCGTGACGGTCAGGAGAGGAGAAAGAAGGTCAGCACCAGGTACATCGCCACGAAGCGCACGACGACGCCGAGGAACTGACGTTCAGTGATGCGGTGCTCGGCCCAGCCGACGTAGGCGGTGCGCATGGCCCACACGCCCCACAGCAGCAACACGGCGAACACGAAAGCGAGCACCACGGCAGAGACGGCCGAAGGCGCAAAGCCGCCGTTGGCCTGGAAGGCAGCGACCTGATCGGCGGAGGGCGTCATGGCGACGGCTCCTCGTCGTCGGCGCGATCGCGCCGGACGTAATCGCCGGCCAGCGGGACGGGATCGCGCGGCTGGGCGCGCTGGGGCACGAGGTAGTCCTGCAGGCCGGCGCGAACGCGCTTCAGGTCTGCGCGCAGCCGGGCGTAGTCGAAGTGGTAGCGGGCGCGCGCCTGCGGCGAGGTGTTGGCGGCGTGCTCGGCCAGGCGGTCGAGCAGGTCGAGTTGGCGGGTGAGCGCGGCGAGCTGCTCACGCTCCGAGGCGAGGCTGTCGGCAGCGACGGCAGGCTGCAGCGCCGAGAACGACACAGCCAACACCACGGCAAGCGCAGGCCATGCGGATGTGCGGCGGTTGGTCTGTCCCATCGTGCCATTCCCCGTTGAAGCGGATGGCCAGATGCTGTGACGCGCTCTCGCTTTGCGCCGCAGGGAATGGGAACTATGGCATGACCGGATTCCCGATCCAGATCGTGACGCCTCGCCCTTGAGGGTGTGGATTCGATGATTTGGCTGTTTGTGGCCTGGCCACGCAACGCGGTCTGCCCGCTGGCGCACGCACAGAGGTGATAGATCGCTCTTGGCTCGCCAGATGAGCCTCCCCTTTGGAAAATTCTCCGCAAATCAGCTACCTGTCGTTGCTGGTTTGAAAATTCTGCACTATTCTGTCGCGGTTTGACCTGGATTGGCCATGACCGTGCCTACAAGCAACAGCGAGGGCGAGATCCTCACCATCAAGCAGGTCGCCGACTACCTGAAGGTCACGGAGCGGACGATCTATCGACTCGCGGCAGCCAAGAAAATACCGGCCTTCAAGGTCGGCGGGACATGGCGCTTCCGGGCGACGGACATCGACGGCTGGATAGCCGACCAGTCGAAGAAGGCGGAGGGAACCGATTGATCTCCGCCTACCACGCCAAGTACTACGCCCACGAGCTGACACGGCGACACGCCGCCGATGGCGTAGATCGCCTCTCCCAATCGCTGTTCGACGCCAGCGTCGATTTGAACCCGCATCAGATCGAGGCGGCGCTGTTCGCCCTTCGGAACCCATTGCAGGAAGGTGTACTGCTGGCTGACGAGGTGGGGCTGGGCAAGACCATCGAAGCCGCGCTGGTGGTTTGCCAATACTGGGCTGAGCGCCGCCGTCGGCTCCTGGTCATCTGCCCGGCAAGCCTGCGCAAGCAATGGGCGCAGGAGCTGCACGACAAGTTCGCCGTGCCCACCACCGTGGTGGATGCCGTTTCTCTGCGCAAGCAGTCCGCTGGGGACATGCTCGCCACCCTGCAACGGCTGGTTGGCAAGGCGGTCGTGATCATGTCCTACCAGTTCGCCGCCAAGCTGGAAGCCGAGCTGCGTGCCGTGCCCTGGGACGTGGTGGTCATCGACGAAGCGCACAAACTGCGCAACGCGCACCGCGCCAGCAATCGCACCGGGCAGGCGCTCAAGCGCGCACTGCAAGGCCGCAAGAAGCTGCTGCTTACCGCCACGCCGCTGCAGAACTCGCTGATGGAGCTGTATGGCCTGTCCACGGTGATCGACGAGCACCTGTTCGGCGACGAGACGGCTTTCCGCAAGCAGTTCATGAACAGCGGGACGGGTCTTGATGAATTGCGCGAGCGTCTTGCCAGTTTCGCCAAACGCACACTGCGCCGCGACGTGCTGGAGTACATCAAGTACACCGAGCGCAAGGCGCTCACCCAGCCGTTCAATCCCACGGACGACGAGCAGGCGCTGTATGAGCGCATCTCGGCCTTTCTGCAAAAGGAAGACTCCTACGCCCTGCCTAAGCAGCAACGCCATCTCACGGCACTGATCTTGCGCAAGCTGCTGGCCTCCAGTTCGCACGCCGTCGCTGCCACGTTGGTCACCATCCGCGAGCGCCTGCAGGGCTTGCTCACGGCAGACAAAACGGAAGACGACGGCAGCCAACTGGTCGAACAGCTCATTGCCGAGGACGACCTGGAGCAGGACTATCTGGAAGAGGAAGCCAGCGAGGCCGACGAAGACACCGAAGCTCCTACGCCCGCGCCAGCGGAAGACGACAAGACGGGCGCTGCAAAAGATGCGCATGCCGTCCGCGCTGCCATCAGCGCCGAGATCGCGGAGCTGACCGCGTTCGTCGATGCCGCGCAAGCGCTGCAAACCGACACCAAGGCGCAGGCGCTACTGAAGGCGCTCGGCTTGGGCTTCAGCAAGATGGCCGAGCTGCGCGCGCCGCGCAAAGCCATCATCTTCACAGAGTCCAAGCGCACGCAGGAGTACCTGCACCGCTTTCTCTCCGCCAACGGCCACGCGGGCAAGCTGGTGCTGTTCAGCGGCACCAACAATCATGAAGACTCCACCGCCATCTACCAGCGCTGGCTGGAAGAGTACAAAGGCACGGATCGCGTCACCGGCTCGCCGCAAGTAGATCGCCGCACCGCGCTGATCGACCACTTCCGCAAGGACGACGGCACCGGCGCGGAAATCATGATCGCCACCGAAGCAGCGGCCGAAGGTGTCAACCTGCAGTTCTGCGCGCTGATCATCAACTACGACCTGCCGTGGAACCCGCAGCGCGTCGAGCAGCGCATTGGCCGCTGCCACCGCTACGGCCAGCGTTTCGACGTGGTGGTCATCAACTTCCTCAACACCCGCAACCAGGCCGACCAGCGCGTGCTGGAACTGCTCACTGAGAAATTCAACCTGTTCTCAGGGGTGTTCGGTGCGAGCGATGAAGTGCTGGGCCGCATTGAAGGCGGCCTCGACTTCGAGAAACGCATCCTCCAGATCTACGACACCTGTCGCCAGCCCGAGCAGATCGAAGCCGCCTTCAACGCCCTGCAAGCGGAGCTGGAAGAAGTCATCGCCGACCGCATCAAAGACACCCAGTCCCAACTTCTGGAGAACTTCGATGAGGACGTTCACGACCGCCTCAAACTGCGTCTTCAAGACGCCGAAGCGCGGCTCGACAAGCTGGGGCGCTGGTTCTGGGGTGTCACCTGCTTTGCATTGGACGGCCGCGCGCGCTTCGACGAGCAGTCCTACGCGTTCTCTCTGAGCGCGCCGCCAACTGGAATCGCCACAGGCCGCTATCAGCTCATTCGTGGTGCGGCGCAGCCGGACATGCTGGCGCACGCCTACCGCCTCAGCCACCCGCTGGGGGAATGGAGCATTGATGCCAGCCTGAACGCGGCCACGCCCGTCGCCACATTGAAACTCGACTACGGCAAACACGGCGCACGCGTCTCCGTCATCGAGAGACTGCGCGGCATGTCCGGCTGGTTGACGCTGGCCCGGCTGGAAGTCACCGCCTTCGAGACTACCGAGGCACTGCTGTTCTCCGGCCTCACCGACGATGGTCAGGTGCTGGATCAGGAAGCCTGCGAAAAGCTGATGGCCATTCCAGCAGCAGGCAAGCCCACTCCTTTTAACAACCCTGTGCCCGAGGCCCTGCTGGCCAACAGCCAGCGCGCGGTCGCAGCCACCGTTGCCCAGGTGCTGGAAGCCAACCAGCGCCTGTTCAATGAAGAACGCGACAAGCTGGAACGCTGGGCCGACGACAAGCTGTTGGCCGCAGAGGAAGCCCTGAAGAACACCAAGGCGCGCATCGCCCAGTTGAAGCGCGACGCCCGCAAGGCCGCCACCTTGCAGGAGCAAGACGGCATCCAGCGCGAACTGTCTGAGTTGGAGCGCAAGCAGCGCCGCCTGCGGCAAGAGATTTTCGCCGTCGAGGACGAGATCATCGCCAAGCGCGACGATCTGATTGCCTCGCTCCAGCAGCGCCTGCAAGAAAAAACAAGCCACGAGATCCTGTTCAGCGTGCGCTGGCAGGTCATCTGACACGCAAATCCTTCGAAGAATCAGAAATCCCGAGAGTAGGGCAAACCATGACCACCAAACAGAATCCCAAATTCCAGGAGCTCGTCGTCAAGCTGCGCGAAATCTTCCAGATTGACCGCCCGGAACTGGACTTCGGCATCTACCGCATCCTCAACGCCCGTGCAGGTGAGATCAACGACTACCTGCAAAACCGGCTTGTCGAGAAGGTGCAGGCAGCGCTCAGCAGCGGCAATGAATCGCAACGCGAGCAAGTGGCGCGCGAACTGAAGGAAAAAGAAGCCCAGTACCAAGCCGATGGGATCAACCCGGAGACGGTGCCCAAGGTTCAGGAACTTCGGCAGAAGCTGGCGCAGTACAGCACCGGCGCCAGCGAACACGAGAACGCTGTGTTCTCGCACCTGCTCACCTTCTTTTCCCGCTATTACCAGGACGGTGACTTCATCAGCCAGCGCCGCTACAAGGGTGACACCTACGCCATCCCCTATGCGGGCGAAGAAGTGATGCTGCACTGGGCTAACAAGGATCAGTACTACACCAAGAGCGGCGAGAACTTCAGCAACTACAGCTTCAAGCTCGAAGACGGTCGCACGGTGCATTTCCGCCTCGCCGCCGCCGACACTGCCAAGGACAACCGCAAGGACAACGACAAGGAGCGTCGCTTTGCCCTGGTGGCGGCGAAAACCGTCACTCGCCTGGATGAAAATGGCGACGAATACGAAGAGGAACTGGTGCCCGTGGAAGAGGCATTGGGCAGTGACGGCAATAAGGAGCTGATCATTCGCTTCGAGTACGCCGCCCAGACCAAAGGCACCAAGCAGGAGGCGCTGGTTACCAAGGCCGTAGAGGCAGTGCTGGCGGATGCTTCCGTCAAGGCCCGCTGGCTGGCCCTGGGCAACCGCGCGCCCACCGAGAAGAACCCGCAGCGCACCCTGCTGGAAAAGCACCTGAGCGACTACACCACCAAGAACACGGCGGACTACTTCATCCACAAAGATCTGGGTGGTTTCCTCCGGCGCGAGCTGGACTTCTACATCAAGAACGAGGTCATGCACCTGGATGATGTGCAGAACGCGGGCGCGTTCGCGGACATCGAGAAGAACCTTCGGATGATCCAGTGCCTGCGCAGCATCGCGCTGGAGCTAATCACTTTCTTGGCCCAGTTGGAAGACTTCCAGAAGAAGCTGTGGCTGAAAAAGAAGTTCGTTGTCTCCAGTCACTACTGCATCACGCTGGATCGGGTGCCGGAAGCGCTGTGGCCGGAAGTGGTAGCGAACGCGCAGCAATGGGCGCGGTGGAAACAGCTGGGCGTTTGGGATGGCGACGCACCGGGGACGGTGGAGGACTTGAAGGCTGCGCAGTATCGGATGGTCGATACGGCTTTATTCAATGACGACTTTAAGCAGCGCCTTTTGGCAAAAATCGAAGATATCGAAGCAAGCCTCGGCGGCATCGTCATCAACGGGGATAACTTCCAGGCGCTCAATTTGGCGAAGTATCGTTACCGAGCGAGCATAGATTTCACCTATATTGATCCGCCCTACAACACTGTCCATTCAAAGATCGCATACAAGAACCAGTTCGAGCACTCAAGCTGGTTGGCTTTGATTTCCAACACGCTGCCATTTACTCGCGATCTATTCGGGGAAATTTATTCATTTGGATTCGCCATTGACGATTACGAATATAACAATGCCTTTCACTGCTTGAGGGGGCATTTCACTGAATGCGATGTCTCGACCATCGTGATCAATCACCATCCACAAGGATCGGGCGGAAGGCTGTCACGGACGCACGAGTACTACATCGTCGCCTCTCCCAAAGATGCGCCGCAATACCTTGGTTTTCCGAAAGAGGACGAGACCGAGGACAGGCAGTTCATGCGAAGTGGAACGGCTGACAATAACTACCGCGCGCCGCGTGCTGGGGGAGTTGGTCGTTGGCGTAGCTTCTACGCTCTTCTCGTCGACCCATCTACCAAGAAAGTTGTAGGAGCAGAGCCGCCGCCGCCACTTGGAACTGATTATCCAACCGGGCCAACGGCGGAAGGATTACAAAGAATCTACCCAATCAATACCACTGGTGAGGAGCGCGTTTGGCGGTCATCATACGAGACGGGCAAAGTACGTGCAGCAAATGGCGAGCTGATCGTTACTGACCGTGGTGCCGTGAAGCAGCTTATCGATCATCAGGACAAGCGGGAAACGCTCTTCAGTAATTGGATCGGCGCAGACTTCAATGCCGGAACCAATGGTACCAACGTCTTGGATAATCTCGGGCTCGGTGGAATTTTTGATTACCCGAAGTCAGTGAAAACCCTCGAACAATCCTTCTGGATGCAGTCATTCGGGAAGACAAACTTTACCGTTCTAGATTACTTTGCAGGCTCAGGAACAACTGCGCATGCAACAATTTCCCTAAATCGACAGGACAATGCATCGCGCAAGTACGTTCTAGTCGAGCAAGGTGAGTATTTCGAGACCGTTCTCAAGCCACGAATTCAGAAAGTCGTCTTTTCGGCTGATTGGGTTGGCGGCAAGCCGACGTCTTCAGAGACAGGCATTTCGCATTGCTTTAAGGCAATCAAACTCGAAAGCTACGAAGACACACTGAACAACCTGCAACTGAGCCGTACGTCCGCGCAGGGCGATCTGCTGAACACCCTGCCGCAGCCGGCCAAGGAGGACTACCTGCTCAACTACGTGCTGGACGTGGAAAGCCGGGGCTCGTTGCTGTCGGTGGAGGACTTCAGGAAGCCCTTCGACTACACCCTCAACGTGGCGGTGGACTCGGCGGGCGCGTTCGAGCCGCGCAAGATCGATCTGGTCGAAACTTTCAATTTCCTGATCGGCCTGCGCGTCAAGCACATCGATGCCCAGCCGCAGCGCGGCTTCGTCACGGTCACCGGAACCCTGCCCAGCAATGAGACCTGCCTCGTGCTGTGGCGCGATTGCGATGTGCTGGACTACGAAGGCATCAGCAAGCTCTGCGACAAGCTGGCCATCAACCCGGCGGACAATGAGTTTGACGTGGTCTACATCAACGGCGACCACAACATTCCCACCGTGCTGACGCAGACGGCCGAGGAAGGCGGTGCCACCCGCGTGCTCAAGCTGCGCCAGATCGAGCCGGAGTTTCTGGAGCGCATGTTCTCCGTGGAGGACATCTGATGGCACGACCACGCAAGACCCCTGCCGCCGGTTCGGGCGCAAGCGGCGCAGCCGGTTCCAGTCGCGGCGGCAAGAAGCGCAGCTTCCATCAGGAATTGGTGCTCAACCGCTGGGTGCTGGGTTTCTTTCAGGGCGGCACGCTCGCGGCACTCAAGATGCGCTTGGGCGATGACCGCTTTGAGGGCATCGACGAGGACGGCCAGACCAAGTTCTTCCACGAACTGATCCGAGGCTTGTTCGATCCCAACAAGGTGCCCGAGGCCGACTTGCGACGCTACGACTTGAACGTCGTCGCCCACTGGCAGGCCATTACCGCCCAGCGCAACAAGCTGGAAGGCCACGAACTGCAGATGAAGTACTTCCAGTACCTCTCGCTGCTGTTCACCGAGCTGTATCTGGACTGGTACTTCAACCACCGTCAGGACTTGCTCGATGGCCTGAACGAGGAAATGACGCGCTACCGCGCCGAGACGGGCGCGGAACCGTTCCGCGATTTCGAGGCGGACGACCTGAACAAGATCGCCTTCTGGAATGCCACCGGCAGCGGCAAGACCCTGCTGCTGCACGTCAACATCCGGCAGTACCTGCACTACTTCCAGGCGGGCAGCAGTGGGCAAATGCGCGATCACTTTCCCGACAAGATCATCCTGCTCACGCCCAACGAAGGGTTGAGCCGTCAGCATCTGGAGGAGCTGCACCTGTCTGGCTTCGGGTTCTCGCAGTTCTTCAACAAGGCCCAGTCACCGGCGCGCGGCACCATCGAAATCATCGATATAAACAAGCTGGGCGATGAGATGGGAGACAAGACCGTCGCCGTGGATGCCTTCGAGGGCAACAACCTGGTGCTGGTGGACGAAGGCCACCGTGGTACGGGTACGGCGGCGGGCGCGTGGATGGCGCGGCGCGATGCGCTGGTGCGCGGTGGTTTTGCCTTCGAGTATTCGGCCACATTCGGGCAGGCGGTGGCTAAGGGGCTGATCGTTGAAAAGGCGGAGGAGGAAAGCCTCAAGTCCAAATGGAAGCTGGCTTACCCTGGGCAACGCTTCAACCTTGCCTCCGCCAAGGCGGATACGGGTTTGGCATTGACCGCCGAGGATAAGCGCCGCGCGCGTATCACTGCTACGCGCGAAATCTACGCCAAGTGCATCCTGTTCGATTACTCGTACAAATTTTTCTATGAAGACGGCTACGGCAAGGAGTCGCTGATCCTCAACATGAACGGCGAGGCCTACGAGCAGGCGGACAACGCGCGCAAGTATTTCACCGCCTGTCTGCTGGCCTACTACCAGCAGCTCTGGCTGTGGAGCACGCACCGTTTGGCGCTTGCCGACTTCAACATCGAAAAGCCGCTGTGGGTGTTCGTGGGCAACACGGTGTCAGGCGAGGAGTCGGACATCCTGGAAGTGGTGAACTTCCTCGCCGATTTCCTGAACAGCGACACGCAGATCAAGAGCTGGCTGACCGACCTGATTGCGGACAAGGCGCAGATTCTCGATGCCAAGGGCAAAAACATCTTCAGCGGGCGCTTCACACCCTTGATGGGCTTCAGCGGTCGTGTGGACGAGCTGTACGCCGACATCCTGTTGCGCGTGTTCAATGCCTCGGCCCGCCAGCGCTTGAAACTGGTCAACATCAAGAGCAGCAAGGGTGAGCTGGCGTTGCGCGTGGGCGATGCAGAGCCCTTCGGCCTGATCAACATCGGCGACGATGCAGGCTTCTTCGGGATGGCGGAGGACGTCGAGACCTTCGACAGCGAACGCGACGACTTCGGCGGCGCGCTGTTCGGCACACTGAACGACAAAGACAGCCGCCTCAACGTGTTGATCGGATCACGCAAGTTCACCGAAGGCTGGAGCAGTTGGCGCGTGTCCACGATGGGTCTGCTGAACATGGGCCAGGGCGAGGGCTCGCAGATCATCCAGTTGTTCGGACGCGGGGTGCGCCTCAAGGGCAAGGGCTTCTCGCTTAAGCGCAGCTTGCCCCAGGACAGGCCCAAGGGCGTGCATCTGGACAAGCTGGAGGCGCTGAACATCTTCGGCGTGCGCGCCAGCTACATGGCCGCGTTCAAGGACTACCTGCGCGAGGAAGGCATCACGCCCAGCGATGAAGTGCTGACACTGGACTTCGAGACCAAAGCCAACCTGCCCGCCAGTAGATTGAAGACCTTGGCGCTTAAGGATGGCTACAAGGACAACCAGAAACTCGGGTTCAAGCGCACGCACTTCCCGTGGCTGTACGAAATTCCCGCGCAGTTCCAGGGCAAGATCAAGCCCCCCCATGTGGTACTCGATCTTTACCCGCGCGTCGAGGCGCTGTCCAGCAAGGACAAGGGCACAGCCCCCACGACGGAAGCCCGCAACAAGGGCAAGCTGAACCAGACACTGTTCCCGGCTTTCAACTGGGATCGGGTCTATCTGGCCTTGCAGGATTACAAGCTGCAGCGCAGCTGGAGCAACTTGCGGCTGGAACGTCAGAAGCTGATCGACTTCTGCGCGGGCGCGCAGGACTGGTACACGCTGTTCATTCCGGCGGCGGAGCTGAACGTGAAGACCTTCGCCGACATCCGCAAGCAGGAAGACATCCTGCTGCGACTGCTGACGGACTACACCGACCGTTTCTACAAGGTCCTGAAGACGGGCTACGAAGGCCAGTTCTACGACATCGCCCACATCGATGAAGATCACGGGTCGATGCTCAAGCTGTACCAGTTCGAGATCGAGAACAGCGACGATGGTCTGGAGTATCAGGCGAAGCTGGAAGTGCTGAAGAAGCTGGTGACGGACGGCAAGATCGGCGAGGCCAGCAAATGGAACGCGCCGCACATGGTGGCCATCAGCTTCGACCGGCATTTGTACTACCCGCTGCTGGCATTGGAGGACAAGGATGCGGTGCCGCTGAAGCTGCGTCCGCTGGCGTTTGACGCGCCGAGCGAATGGGAGTTTGTCCGCGATCTGGAGGCGTTCTACAACTCCGGCGAAGGCAAGGAAGCGATTGGCCCACGCAGTCTGTACCTATTGCGTAATGCGGATCGGGAAGAGAAAGGGCTGGGCTTCGCGTTGGCGGGTAACTTCTATCCGGACTTCCTGCTGTGGCTGGTGGACGATGCCAGCGGCAAGCAGTGGCTGACCTTTGTCGATCCGAAGGGACTGCGCAATCTCGACCTGTCGCATCCCAAGCTGGGTCTGTACAAGGAAGTGAAGACCCTGGAAACAACGCTGGCGGCGCAGGCCACGGCGGGCGAAGCACCGCTGGTCTTGAATGCTTTCGTGCTGTCACCGACGAAGTTCGCTGATCTGCTCAACGTTGGAGATCCGACGAAGAAGGCCGATCTGGAAAACCGCCACGTACTGTTCATGGAGGATGGCAGGGACATGTACTTAAAGAAGCTGTTTACGGTACTGACATAGTAGGACAGCGATTCCAATGGCCACGGAGCAATCTCGATGAGTCATTCCAATCTGCGTTTTCAGGTGGATTCCCGCCTCGCCACCTTGTTGAGTCAGGAATACACATCATCCGAGCGAGCGCTCAAGGAACTCGTGGACAACGCGTGGGATGCCGACGCGGAGCAAGTAACCATCGTGCTCCCGAAGCCCCTGAGCGGTGACCCCATAGTCATCCAGGACGATGGTACCGGCATGACGGAGGAGGAACTGCGCCGTCACTACTTGTCCATCGCAGCAGACCGGCGTTCGCGGCGCGGCGAGCGCACAAGCGGGAAGAATCGTTTGGTCAAGGGGCGCAAGGGTATCGGCAAGTTCGCCGGGCTCATGGCCGCAGCGGTGATGACGCTTGAAACCCGTGCGCGCGGTCGATTGTGCTGTATCACCTTGCGGCTGGACGATCTGTCCCAAGTCGAAGACATTGAACAGTTGAATATCGGCCTGCAAAGCGATCCTTGTGGGCCGGAACTGCATGGCACGACAATCACGCTGAGCGATCTGCATCAGGGCCTGGCTTATCCGGATGCCAATCGGCTGCGCCAGATCCTTTTGCAGGACTACGGGCGACAGGATGATTTTGCAATCACGATCGACGGCAAGCGGCTCGACGTCGATGATGTATCCGGTAGCTACTCGGAGCAGGAAGAGGAGCTTCCAAGTGCCGGTAAGGTAAAGCTGCGTTTCTCCATCAGCGACGGCAAGTCCGGGTTGCGTCAGCCAGGCATCACTCTGCGTGTGGACGGCAAGGCCGTTGGGCGGCCTGGGTTCTTCGGCCTTGATCAACGAGATGACTTTCCATCCAAGCTGCTGCGAAAGCTCTACGGCGAGATCGAAGCAGATGGACTGCGCGACCACATCACGGCGGGCTGGGATGCGGCGGTCGAGAACAGCGAGCTTCTGAGAGAGGTTGAGGGCTACGTCCAGCCCATCTTGCGAGAAGCCTATGAGCAGCAGTACCGGCGCGAAATTCAGTTGGCGCAGGCCCGCTTGCAGAGAGCGATCCTCGCGCGCTTGTCGGCTCTGCCAGAGCACAAGCGTGTATTTGCCGACCGCGCGATCAAGAAGATTCTCGACAAGTATTACGGCGAGCCGGAGAGCAAAGTCGAGCCGGTGGTAAATGTGCTGTTGGAAGCGATGGAGCGTTCCGACTACCGCATCCTCCTGGAGCACATCGCAGAAGCAACACCGGGCGATGTCGCTGGGGTAGCCGAGCGCCTTGATGAATTTGGCTTGGCAGAGATGGCCTTCCTTGTACAGCAAGCGACGGCTCGCCAGGTCTTCCTTGATCAACTGGACGCGCTCGCTCGTGACGCCGCTACGACGGAAGCCGTCGTGCACAAAGCCCTGGAGCGAAACCTGTGGGTATTCGGTCCCGAATACTCGCTATTCAGCTCGAACAGTACATTGCGGCGGCAAGTGGAAGATGTCCTCGGAGAGACCTACACAGGTGACAAGGCCAACAGGCGCCCCGACCTGCTCCTCAACGAGAACCTCGGCGGACAGTACCTGTTGATCGAGTTCAAGCGGCCGAGCCACGCGCTGAATCACGATGATTACGTGCAAGCGATTGGTTACAGGCACGAACTGGCAAAGTATCTCGGTTCTCCGATTCAGGTTCTGCTCGTCGGCGGCAGTCGGTCTTCCGACTTTCCTACGGACAATCGTGAACCGCATGTCGAGGCTCGGATTTTTGGTCAGGTCATCTCCACCGCGCGGCGGCAGATTGAGTGGCTGCTACGTACAGCGGAGACATGTTCAAACTGATCCACATGTCGCTACGAACTTGACGGCGCATACTCCATCGCAGCGGCACCCAGGTCACAGGTACTTCTTAAACGTCGCCGCCGCAATGCACACCGCCACGCCGAGCAGTGCGGCGCTGGGCAGCAGGATCAGCAGCGGGTTCACGCTGACCGGCAGTGCCAGGTAAGTCACCCACGGCAGCACGGCCAGCGGGATCAGGCTGGCCCTGGCGCGGTGATAGATGAACCCCGACTCGCGTCCCGCGCCGAAGCGGCGGATGTCCCGGCGCACCAGGCCATCCACCAGCCCGACGAAGGCGGCCATCAGGAACAGCGGCAAGGTCAGGCACAGCACCAGCAGCCGCACGAGGAAGACCAGTGTCGTGTAGGCCGCCGCGATCAGGTAGCTCTCCACGTTCACGGAGACCAGACCCAGGTAGTAGCGGAAGTCCTTGGTCGGGCGATGGCTGCCGGCGCTGGCCTGCGCCGAGGCGTCGCGTATCCAGTCCAGCAGACCGCTTTTCACGAACAGCCAGTCGTAGCCCTGCTCGACCAGCCGGTGCGCGGTGCGCCCCGGCTCCTGCAACAGCGCGCTGCGCGTGAAATGCGTGGAGAGCTGATCCAGCTCGTAGTGCAGCATGCCCTGCGCGTGGCGCCAGCCCTGCTCGGGCCAGAAGAAGTGCATGCCGACGCATTCGATCAGGATGCACAGCAGCAGCGCGCCGCACAGCACGCCGAAGAAGCGGAACGGCAACGTGACCAGGCCGGCGATCAGCCCCTGCTGTCGTTGCTGCTGGCGCTGGGCCGCGACGGCCGGATCGCTCATGTTTCGGCCTCTTCAGCGGCGGCCATCTGCTTGAAGTCGTCCAGCAGGTCTTCGGGCAGCGCCTTGTCCTGCAGGTCGGGGATGCCTTGGTTCTCCCACCAGTCTCCCGCCTCGACGTAGTGCTGCCGCATGTAGCCGGCCAGCTCCTGCAGATCCTTCGGCATGGCTTCGTCGGGGTCGGGCGCAGGCAGCGGCATGCGGACTTTCCAGAGGTTGCCGCCCTCGATCAGCGCGAAGCACTGCCCCTTGGGTAGCGCCACCACATGCGCCGGCTCGATCAACGGCACGCTGTTGCTGCTGATGCGGTCCTGGGTGTTGGACGTGAACGCCGTGTTGCCCTGCGGATCGGAGCTGTCGGTGGCGCCGCTCATCAGTGCCGTGGCGTACACCTCGACCTTGGGAAGTTGTCGCGTCAGCAGTTCGGCGGTGGCGGTCTCGCGCACGCGCAGCATGAACAGGTTGTTGAAGTTGCCGACCACCTGGCCGGCCTTGGCACGGTTGCCGATGCGGGCCTCGATGTCGCTCAAGGTCTGCGTGTAGGCCGTCACCTGCACGCCGGCACCGCCGCCCTTGTTGACCATCGGGATGAACTCGTCGCCCATGAGTTCATTGAATTCGTCGGCGTGGACGTTGATCGGAATCTTGGCGCCCGCCGCGGCGCCGGGCAGCCCGTCATCGATGCCGAACTTGTAGATGTGGCCGGCAACCGAGACCAGATCGCTGAACATCGAGTTGCCCACCGCCGCCGCGACTTCGGCGTCGGACAGCGCATCCAGCCCCACGTAGACCACCGCGCGTTTGCGGATGACCTGCATCCAGTCGAAGATCGGCCGCGGGTCGGACAGGTCCGAATAGTTCGGTGCGAGCAGTTGCGCGATCTTGCCGGTGGTGAGCTTCTCCAGCAGCGGCAGCAGCGAAGCGACGATCTTGTCGAAGTACGTCCGGTCGTAGCGCACGGCGCTGCGCAGGCCGTCGAGCACCGGGTCATAGATGCGCACCTGGGACAGGTACTGTTCGAGGGCCACCACGCGCTTCTCGCGCCCGATCATGTTGCGCGGGATGTTCTTGTCGTTCAGCTTCGCTTCGAGCTGGACGATGACCTCCCAGGCCTTCGGCTCGTTCTTGGCGAAGTAGTGCTGGGCGTACTCGATGAACAGCGCGTCGATGTTGATGACGTGGCGCTGGATCAGCAGATAGTCCGGCCGCTGCCCCAGCTCGACCAGCGCGCGCGCGATGATGTTGACGAAGCGCCAGGCGAATTCGCGGAACGCGGCGCTGTTGCCTTCGCCCGAGAGCTGTCCGGCGATGCGCGTGGCCACCTCGGAGATCCGCCCGAACCGGCCCACTGCGTTGTAGCGCGCCGAGATGTCCGGCCAGCCCAGATGGAACACGTAGAACTCGCCTTCGCGCCCGGCGCGCTTGGCCTCGACGTACATGCGCTTCAACAGGTCCGCATCGCCCTTGGGGTCGAAGACGATCACCACCTCGTGCTCGCCGCGGACCTTGCGGCGGATGTCCTGGGTGATGAACAGCTCGGCCAGCCGCGTCTTGCCCACGCGCGTGGTGCCCAGCACCAGGGTGTGGCCGACCCGCTCGCCCAGCGGCAGGGTGACGTCGACCTCGTGCGGCTCGATGCCATGCAGGCGCGGCAGTCCGCCGACCGGCGGCAGCGGCCGCGCCGGGTTGAGCGGGCTGTCCCAAGCCAGCGCGCGCGCCAGCGTCGAGACGGGAAACGGCGCGAACTCAAGCCGCTCCTCCAGCCGCCGGGCGGCCCGGTAGATCGCCGTCGGCTCGACGTAGCGGCGGAACTCCGGCCGGTAGGTCTGCATCAGCCGGTGCGTGTGCCGCTGCTCCCAGCGAAAGCCCCGGCCGACGAACAGCCGTTGCTGACTCACCGGCACGTCGCGGCTGGTCATCACGTAGCGCGGCAGGCGGCGGATGTTGCGGCGATAGCGCAGGATCGCCCAGGCATCGCGCAGGCGAATCGCGCCGAAGGTCAGGAAGGCCAGCGCCGAGCCCAGGCCGAGCAGCGGATTCAGCGCGAGCGACCACGGTGCCACCAGGCACAGAATCGCGGCGCCGGTGCAGACCGCCACGGTATGAAGCTCCACCGCTGGCCGCAGCAGAACCTCGACCGCATGCGGTTGTGCCATTGGCGCACCTACTGCTCGACGCCGGTGGACGTGATGAGCACCGGGTAGTGGCGCAGGCCCAGGCGCTGGGCCAGGTCGTCGCCGGAGGCCGGCGAGAGGGTCAGGCCGGGAGCCAAGCGGCGCAGTTCTGCGAGTGCCGTCGCCGATTCCACGTTGACCACCAGGCCCACGGCCTGCAGCTCGCGCAGCGCCGCCTGCCGCTGCCGCAGCCAGGCGCGCGACCGCTCGTCGTCGCCGATCAGGAACAGCGCCGTCAGGCCCGGCGCCCGGATGACGCGGCGCTGCACCTCGCCCGGCGACAGTTCCGTCGAGCGCACCGGCAGCATGGCGGCTTCGGCGTCGGCCGTGTTGCCCGCGCGCGGGGCTGGCATCGGGGCCGGCGGCGTGGCCTTGTCCGGCTGGGGATTCAGCGGCCGGTAGTACGGCAGCGCGGAGGCGCCGCCACGATCTTCGACGACGATCAGCGGCGCGGAGGCGGTCTGGGCGAAGACGGTGGTCGTGGACAGCAGCCCGATGGCGGCGATGAGGACGATGTGGTTCATGGCGTGGTGGCCTGGAGGGTTGGAACGGGAACGCCGGGGTCGAGCACGCGGGTCAGGTGCCGATGCACACTGCGCCGGTAGCGCGCCGCAGGTGCCCCGCCGGCGGGCCGGTGGTAGCGGCCGATGGCAAGCAGCCAGTCCTCGCCCGGCGTGTGCTGTTCGCGCAGGATTTCCGCGGCGATGGCGAGGTTGCGGTATGGGTCCAGCAGCTCGCAGGGCTGCGTGTAGCGATGCGTGTGGTAGCCGAGATTGACCTGGCCGAGGCCGGCGTCGATGCGATTGGCCGGCGTGTGGGTGAGCGCACGGTGCAGCCCCGCGCAGGCCTCGGCGCGGGTGGCGTAGCGCTGTGGCGTGCCGGCGACGTTGAGCGTCCACGGCCAGGGGATCAGGCGCCCGCGCAGCATGGCGCCGCTCTCCTGCAAGGCCACCGCGTACAGCACCGCCGCCGGCACGTCTGCACGATGCGCCGCCATTTGATAGGCCGGAGGTGGCACATCACGCGCCAGCGCCGCCAACGACCAGCCCCCGCTCGCGAGCAGCAGCGCGGCACCGATCAAGCGGATGGCGACGCGGGACGGCCGACGCTCCCGGCCCGGAGTACCTATTGCCGCTGCCATTGGCCGTTCACCTCGCGCACCACGGCCGGCAGATCGCCGGGCAGGCCGAGCGACAGCCAGCGTCCCGCATCGTGGTTGAGCGTGATGGTGCGGGCGCGCACCCTGGCCGGGTCGATGCCCGCCTGGGTGGCCCACTGCCGGATGCGCGCGTCGTCCTGACGGCTGCCGACCATGTAGAGATCGAAGGCCGTACCGGCCGCCTGCAACTGCTGCACGCGCTGCGCACACGGTGCGCAGTCGGCCTTGACGAAGACCGCCAGGCGCCCGGAGCCGGTGTTGCCGGCACCCTGCGCCTTGGCGCCGGGCAGGCTCACGCGCGGCTGGCCGGGAAACAGGCGCTGCCACGCCGCGTCGTAGGCCCGCTGGTAGGCCAGCGTCTTGCCGACGCGCCGGGCCTCGGCCTGCACCTGCAACTCCGCGTAGCGCCTGCGCTCCTCCTCGCTGCGGGCCTCGATGCCCAGCGCCGTGAGCGGATCGAGCTGGGGCGAATAGACCCCGAGCGGCCCCTGCATCAGTTGCCGGTAACGGGCCCACTCCTCCGGGTGAAGCCCCCACTCCCGCGCCTGCCTCTCGTCGAGCGCAGCATCGGCGCCCGGCTGCACCTGGGCGGGCACCATGCGCGAGTTCGTCACCGGGGCCGGCTGGGCGGATGCGCCGAAAGCGGCGAACAGGACGATGGCAGCGAGCAACGGCCACAGGTTCATGGCGACCTCCTACGGTACCGCAACGCGCTGCGTCTGCCCGTTCACCCGGAACACGCCCGCCTGCGCCTCGATGGACTGCAGTTGCCAGCCGCCCTCGGCATCGCCCTCGCGCAGCAGCCGGGTGCCCGCGAGCGAGGCCGCGGCGGTGGAGGTGATCGACAGAAAGCGCTCGCCTCCCCGCAGCTCCACGCCGAGCACCCGGAACGGCGGCTCCGGCACCTTGGGCTTCGTCGCAACCGGAGCGCGCGGGCGAGCGGCGGATGCCACCTGCCGGGTCTTCTCCAGGCGGGTTTCGATTCCGTTCACGCGCGCCTGCAGCGTCTGCAGGTCGATGGCCAGGGCCCTCGCCTCATCGGCCTCTTCGAGGCGCGTCATCCGTTCGTCCAGCGCCTGCCGCGCGTTGGCGAATTCGGTCCGGCTGATCGGCGCCGGCCGGCGCTTGTCCGCATCGGCCTGTCGTTCGAGATCGGCCACGCGCAGGCCCAGCGCATTGACCTGCGCATCCTGTGCGCTGCCCTGGGTCTGTTCGGCGAGCCGCGACAGGCCGACGCTGTTGATGAGTGCCACGGCACTGATGAGCAGCAGCCAGAAGGCCGCGGAGATCCTGAGCCAGCGCGTGCGGGAATTGCGCTCGGATGGCGCTTGGGGAAAGGTCATGGCTGCATCTCCTCGGGCCGGTCGGCGTCCGGCACGGGCGTGGCGGTGCCGGGCGGGTTGGCGGAAAGGAAGGCGGGATCGCCGTGCCGGCTGAAGCAGACCTGGCGGGTCAAGTCATCGACCGACAGCTCCCAGGCGGGGCCGGCAAGGGTCAGCAAGGCATCGCGCAGCATCAGCGGACCCAGGCGCAGGTGTGCGGCAGGCAGCGGCAGCGCGTAGAGCGTGGTGGCTTCGGCCGCATCGCAAAGCCGGTAGCCGGAGCGCAGGAGCACATGGCGCATGGCATCGCCCACGCTGGCATCGAGCATGGGCGGAATCGAGACCTCCACCGCCTGCTGCAAGAGATCACGCTGCGCAGGTTCCGGCACCAGCTCGACCAGGGTGTAGCGTCCGTAGCGGGCCACGGGGATCAGCGTGGGTGCTATGGCATCGGGCGGTACCCTGACCGCCTCTTCCACGAGTGGCGGGCTCGGCGGCGCCGCGGTGGTGGCACATCCGGAGGCCAGGACGCAGACCGCCAGCAAGCCGGGCGCGACCGGGCGGCGAAGGAAACGGTTGGACAGTCGCATGTGACGGCTCCCTGGAACGTGGAACCGTCACCATCGCCGCGGCAGGTATTCGCATCAGCAAACAAAGGGAACCGCGATTCAACCGACTTCCTGGAGGGCGGATGGTCAGGTGCGGCCTCCCTGGGGATTCAGGGAAGCGGCTGGCGAAGCCGGGTGAGCAATTTGTTCGCGTTAAGTCACGAATAATGATATGTTGCGCGAAACGCTTGAGGAAACTCCATGGCCGCCCCCAGCCCCTTGTCTGCCGTACTCGACGCGGCCGAACGTTCCGGCAAGCTGAACCTGCGCACAGAGGACATTCGCGCAGAGCTGCCTGGCGTCAGCCCAGCAGCACTGCACCAGGCACTGCATCGGCAGCAGCGGCGTGGCCGGCTCGTCCGCCTGTCCCGCGGCTCGGATCACTGGCTCATCGTGCCCCTGCAGCACGCCGCCTCCGGTGCCCCACCCCCGGAAGCCTGGCTGGACCGCTACATGAGCAAGACGCTGGGTGTTCCCTATTACGTCACGCTGCTGAGTGCCGCCGAAACCTATGGAGCGTCGCCTTACGCGGTGATGGTGACGCAGGTGATGGTGCCCGAACGTCGGCGTCCCATCACGGTCGGTCGCCACGAGGTGGTGTTTCACACCCGCGCACGGATCGAAGACATGCCGACCCGCTGGCACGAGACGCCGGACGGGCGCTTCAAGGTCGGTACACCGGAACTGACTGCGCTGGAACTGGTAGAGCGCGTGGCCCTGGTCGGCGGCATGGCCCGAGTTCGAGAGGTACTGCGGGAGTTGTGGGTGTCCTGCACGCCGCAGGGGTTGATCGAGGCGCTGAATGCCCTGCAGGAAGTCCCGACCGCACAACGTCTCGGGGCCTTGCTTGCCCTGGAGGACCAGGGCGCCCTCGGGTCGCGGGTCGCCGAATGGTTGCGCGACAAGGCGCTGCGTCTCATCCCCCTGGAGCGAGGACAAGCGCCGGATACATCGTCTGAAGTCGATACCACTTTCAAGGTGCGACTGACCTTTGATGCCAGGAGCGCCAATACATGATCCAGCATGCCCACCTGACGGCCTGGCAGAGCCATGCGCCGTGGCCCAAGCGCAGTCAGATCGAGCAGGATCTGCGGCTATCCCGTGGTGTGGCGGCCATCTTCGCCGATCCTGTCCTGGGCGAACATTTGGCGATGCGCGGTGGCACGGTCCTACACAAGGCGCACCTGGCACCGGCCGCACGCTATTCGGAAGACATCGATCTGGTGCTCGTCAAGGCGATGGATACGGAAACGCTGGATCAACATCTGCGCCGCGTGCTGACGCCGGTGCTGGGACAGCCGGCCGACTCGCTGATCGCCGACGCCTGGCTGGCGATTCGCAACGTACTGCGGCCGTCGAAGATTCTGCGCACCGCCTATCGATTCGTACCAGTGGGCCTGCGGCGCGAGGAAACCATCAAGGTCGAGGTCAACCTCAACGAAAGCGCGTCGCTGTACCCGCTGGTTGGCGTCGAACTGGACACGCTGGACGAAGAAGGCGAGCGCATTCGTGCCGTCGTGCGCTCCTACGACATCAATGAAATGTTGGGCACCAAGACGCGGGCGTTGATGCAGCGCGAGCAGGGACGCGATCTCTTCGATCTTTTTCATGCCTGGCAACTCAGTGAGGCGGGTACCACCCCCTATCCGGTGGACGGCGCCATGGCGATGGAAGCCTTCGCCTGGTATCTGGACAAGGAAGGAACTCGAATGGACTGCGACGAAGCCAATGCACTGCTTGATGCCAGGCTGCGTAAGGCGGCCTTTCGTCGCGACATGGACACGCTGTTGCGGCCGGGATTGCCCAAATTCGATGTTGATCAAGGTGCCGTAATTGTGCGGGCGGCTTATTTCAAGCACTTGAAGCCATAGTGTTATGGCACGGGAGATTAGGTTCTCTACCGAGTTGCACGAAGCATTGAACGACCTTTCACGGCGACCGGAGGCCGAAATAACCGGGGACATCAGCATGCCATGGCTGCCTTGGAATGCTTGCGACGCGATGTCACTGGCAGCAAAGATATGCTCGGGCAAACGCATCAGCAAACAAAGGGAAGCCTATGCGCCTTGGCCAACGCGCAGTCAGATCAAGCAGAACCTGCGCCCGCCCCGAGGTGTCGCCGCCGTCTTCGGCGACGAAGTACTGCGCGAGCAGACGCTTACAGTGGTTGCACCAATTTGGCCAAATGAATCGAACTGATTATGAGTGATGATGACGCTGGCGCAGCACCAATAACCATCGACAAAGTTCGAGCATCAAAGGCGGGCCATGCCTTTCATGAAGCTTGGGCCGCGCGCTCCGCTCTTGAACTCCTGCCCCCGTCGACCGACCTTACCGCTATCACGCTCGAGGGTTTCGATGAGCGAGACGAACAGAGCTTGGGAACTGGTGCGGTCGAGATTGCCGATCTCGTCCGGTACCACGGCGCCACCGATGTTGCCCGGGCGCATCGAGTCACGGTCGTTCAGTTCAAATACTCGATCGCAAGCGCCGACACGGCAGTGCGAGCTGCTGACTTGGCATCAACTCTTGCCAAGTTTGCCGCGACCGATGCCGAGCTTCGGGCGATGCATGGGGATGATCATGTTCTCGCCGTGGTCCGGTATGAATTTGCTACGAACAGGCCCATCCACGAGAACTTGGGGAAGGCGATCGCAGCGGTTGTCGCAGGCACGCAAGAAGCCGGTGATGTAGCCCGCCAAGCAGGCCAGATCAGTGAAGCTCTGAAAGAGTATCCCCATCCCTTTGCAGACCTACTGCGGCGAATGGAAATGGTCGGTAGCAAGGGAAGCTTGATAGAGGCTGAGCGTGCGATTTCAACAACGCTCGCCGCATGGAGCGAGCCAGGGGATCCGGATGCGGAGAAGCGCCTGCTGAAGTTGCGGAATCTCATCAGGATCAAGGCCGGTCCCGGTAGCGAGACGGACAAACGCGTTGACCGGGTAGCGGTTTTGGCTGAGTTGGAAGTGGAGCACGAGGATCGGCTGTATCCCACGCCCGACGCGTTCCCCGAGGTTGAGGTAGTCATTCAGCGCGATGTTCTTGGCGACATTGCGACCCTCGCCCGTGAAGCTGGTCTTCCTCTCGTTGTCCATGCTGCGGGCGGGATGGGCAAGACTGTCTTGATGCAAGGCCTCGCCGACCGATTGCGAGCCGATGGCCCCGTGGTGCTCTTCGATGGCTTCGGCGCCGGTCGCTGGCGGGATCCTGCTGACGGTCGGCACCTCCCGGAAAGGACGCTTGTCCACCTTGCCAATCTCATGGCCGGACAAGGCCTGTGCGACATTCTGTTGCCAGTGGCGGACGTTACGGGCTTGCTCAGGGCATTCCGCCGACGGCTCGCTCAATCGGTGGAGACGGCTCGGCGAACTCGCAGCGATGCATGTGTATCACTAGTGCTCGATGCGATCGACCACGCCGGGCTTGCCGCGCGGGAAACCGCGACATCATCCTTCGCACACCTTCTCATGCGCAGCATCAGCGTAGAGCCAATCGACGGCGTTCGCATCGTCGTATCGTGCCGGACTGAACGGCTCGCGCTGGCAACCGGCGATACCTCGCATCGTCCTTTCACAATTCCACTGTTCACTGACGCGGAAGTACGAGCCCTCGTCGAGCGGCGTGTGCCGGATGCTTCGGCCGACGAGATCGCCGCTTTGCTGACACGGTCAGGTCGCAACCCACGCTGTCTCGACAACCTGATCGCGGCCGGACGGCCGTTTGATCCCGTGTCTTTCCCTGACACCCCGGGAGAGCCGCAAGATCTGCTCGACGTGCTGCTTCGCAAGCGTCTCACCGAAGCGCGCGAAACCGCACGCGCTCGTGGTGCAAGCGATGCGGACATTGACCTCCTGCTCACAGGCATCGCCTTGCTGGCGCCCCCAGTTCCTATTGAAGAGCTTGCTGCGGCTCACGGCTTGATCGCGGAGCAGGTTGAGAGCTTCGCGGCCGACCTCGCCCCCTTGCTTGAGCGAACGCCACACGGCCTGATGTTCCGCGACGAGCCGACCGAAACCCTGATCCGATCGAGCTACGGCGCGAGCCAGGCCGGTCGAGATCGCGTTATCGCCGCTCTCCAAGAACGCCAACTCACTTCAAACTATGCAGCCCGGGCACTGCCCGCGTTGCTCACCTCGCTACGTGATGCCGATCAGCTCATCCAACTCGCCTACGACTTGCGTGTTCCCCGAGGCGCTTCACAGGTAAGCGCACGCGACATCCGTCTGTCGCGGATCACTGCCGCGATAGCGCTGGTGGGAGAGCTGAAGCGGCGCGATGATCTTCTCCGTCTGCTGCTGGAAGCATCGCTCGTTGCCGCGGGCCATGAGCGATCCGACCGCTTCCTATACCAGTATCCTGATCTCACCGCGGTAGCGGGTGACCCAGAAGCCTTGCGACGGCTTTTCGCGACCAATGTTGGCTGGCCTGGAGGGAAACACGCCGCGCTTGCACTTGTGAACGCCTTCGCCGGTGACCGAGACGAAGCCCGTCGCCATGCTCGGCGATCAATCGATTGGCACAATTGGGCCGCGCATAGCAAACGTAGCGCGCGCTTTAGCGAATCGAGCACCTCAAGGCAATGGGACGACATTGGCTTCGCCTATGTCGAGATGCTGGCGGGCAATGACGTGCGCGTTGCAGAGTTCTTCGCCCGTCGAGAGGACGGTGTGGCCTTCGCCAAGTTTAGCGACTTGTTCGATCTTCTGGATCGACACCAGTGTTCGGCGCATCCGCCCAAGACGCGCGTCGCAACGCGGCTGTTGCGTTGTCGACTGCCATCTCGCGCACTCTACGCCGCCGCGCTTCCATTCGTCGGCCGTGAACCATCCCACGCCAGAAGGCTTGTCACGGCACTTGCAGCCGCATCTTCTGGGACTGGCAAAAGCGAAGCCTTGGCGATGGCCAGCGTACTGGCATCGGCCCTGGCGATAGTGCTCGGCATGGAGAAAGAGGCAGCAAGCATCCTCGCTGGAGCTGCACTTACACCACCAAGCGTTTATGACTATTCCAGTCACTATCCGAGCGACCGTGCGATCCACGTGACCGTACTGGCCGCCGGTGTTCGAGCCGCCTTGAGCCGGAAGCGCGCCGCCTTGGCTGACATAGCGCCAGCGGAATTCATCGGGTTGGTGCCTGCAAGTGCTCGATCGCGGGGCGCAGCAACCTTCAGTCGGGTGCTTAACCAGAAGCTAGCGGCTCCCAAGTTCGATGGAACTCGGCACCGACGGAAGAGGCGCAATGAACTCGACGAGGAAAAACGATCAAATTACTCGCGTGCGCTTGGCAGCCGAATCCTGCCGATGCTGAACTATGCGCAGGATGTCGCCGACATCATTCGACCGCCAAATGGAAAGGCGCGGGACGAGATGGTGGCCGCGGCCTTTGACCGACTTGTCCATGAAGTCGCGCAGTCATCCGACTATCCGTATCGGGACGGGAAGGCATATCTCGCGCGAAACGGCTTCCGAGTGATTTTCGACCTTGCCGACTCGTTAGGTGCGCTCAATGCCGCGATGGCGAAGCGCATGGTCGAGTGGGCAGCGAGCGCGCCGGGCCTATTCACGCCGGAACTTACCCAGGCGGTTGCTCGACTATCGCGCCTCCCACAGTGCCATGATGCAGCGCTCCTCCTTGCTGGCCATGTCGAGCGCAAGATCCAACTCGATACCGATGTCGGATCCCGCATCTCATCCTACGGTGACCTCGCTCGCGCAGCCTGGCGAGTGAGCACCGAAGAGGCTGCGGCCTATTTTCGCCGTGCGCTCGATCTTGCCGAGGCCATTGGATCGGATGACTTCGATCGTACCAATCACTTGCTGGAGCTGACCGGCCACTATTCGGGTCCCGAACTTTCGCCGGCGGCGGTGCACACCCTGGCGCGTATCCTCGAACTGAATCAGAACGAGGATGGCAAATTCCCCTGGACGGAGTACGCGAAAACGATGGTGCCGATTGCTGGTCGGGCGATGTTGGCTACGTTGGCACGGCTGGATGATCGTGACGCTGCTCGGCTCGGACTGTCGCTCGGCCCAGCGTTAACTGTCCTCGTTCGTGATTCGAAGCTTTCAGTTGAAGCCGCCGTCGCGCTATTTGGTTTGGCTGCTCCAGTCGAAACGTGGACGTGGCACATCTCGGGCTTCGCGTCAGAGGTCATTGGTCGCCTACCTCAAGAGCGGCGGGAATGGTTCTTCGACCTCCTTCTGGTCGAGATCGATCGTGAGGATCAACTGTCTCCCGCACGGGAGACGATCGAAGGGCTACATGACCTCGCTGAGCGCAGTCTTCCTGCCACTTCTCATGCTCGAACACGAATTGAGGGCCTGCTCACTCGCCTTGGACCCCAATCCGAATCGCGAACGGTCATCTCCCCGTCAACCGCGATGGAGCCGCCGGTCGTCTTCCCGGTGGACCTCACGGACTCGGACGACATTGACCGCCAGATTCTCAGCGAGGAGATTGATCAGTCGGGACGGCGCTGGCCGGTTCGGACACTGATTGATCTGGCCAAGCGAGCAAACTCTCCCGCCGAACGCCTCGGGTTCGTCCGCGCGGTCGTTGAAGCAACCGCTGCCACGCTTGCCGACAAAATCCACGCGCTGGACGACTACTTGGAGGAATGGGGTAGGTCGTCGGCGGCTATGCGCGATGCTCTGCCTGACTTGGGACTGCGCCTTGCCACCAAGCACGCCGCCGAACTTGCCAGTTCAAGCACCGACGCGTGGGGCAACTGGCGGGGGCTGGAGCAGCATTTTCATGCCGACCGTGCAGTTCTTGTCGAGCACGTAGTTGCAGCGCTCCGGAGCACCGCGGACAGTCTTGGTGGTAATGCCTGGCTCGCACTCGCCGCGAGACTGGCGTCTGACGTCAGTGCCAGCGCCATTGCGGAAGGCCTCGAACGGTTTCTGGAGAACACAGATGAAAAGCTGCCGTCCGAAGTTGGGGACGGGCCGTGGGACGCGCGTTTTACGGTTCCGTCTGACGAGGCGACATTCGTGGCGGGACTCGTGTGGGCGAGGCTCGGCCATCCCATCGCAGCAATGCGCTGGCGCGCAGCCCATGCGGTGCGGCGCCTGGTGGTGGCCGGACGGTTCGATGTCATTGAACGACTGATCGAGCGATTCGGGTCTGCTTCGAGCTTGCCGTTCGGCGATGCGAAGCTGCCTTTCTACTTAATGCATGCGCAGCTCTGGCTGTTGATCGCACTCGCTCGCGTAGCGAAAGACGCTGCTTCCGCGTTTGCCTCCCATCGCGCGTTCTTCGAGCGAATCGCCTTTTCCGCTGAGTTCCCGCACGTTGTCATGCGTGCGTTCGCGATAGACGTACTTCGCGAGCTTGCGCCTGCACTCGCACCCCAAGAGCGCGAAGCTCTGATCGCCAAGCTTGGCCTCGCAAACCGGTCGCCCTTCCCATCGGCTCCTCGAACCGACTACCGCGAGTTCCGGTATGCGCCTAGGCCAGACGCCTCGCCGCGCCCAGAGGATGGCTTCCACCTCGACTACGACTTCAACAAATATCAGGTCGAGCGTTTGTGCCACGTCTTCGCTTGTCCAGGCTGGGAGGTGGAGGACCGCATCAGCGCGTGGGTGCGGCGTTGGGACACAACCGTGCGAGGAATGCATGATTGCCCGCGTGGCAGAAGCGATGACGCATCTTGGTCTTCGGGGTATGTTCCGGATCGAGATCCGTACGGGGGATATCTCGGATGGCACGCACTCATGCTTGTCGCCGGTGAGTTGCTGG
Organism: Thauera aminoaromatica; assembly: GCF_000021765.1. NCBI lineage: Bacteria > Pseudomonadati > Pseudomonadota > Betaproteobacteria > Rhodocyclales > Zoogloeaceae > Thauera > Thauera aminoaromatica. Next base: position 1,071,796 of record NC_011662.2, read on the forward strand.
CGACACGGGCGGTTGTCGGCGAAGACTGGGGCGGTGATGCTTGGGCCGCGTTCCTGGGGGAGTACACGCTGTCAAGAAGCGATGGTCTCTGGCTTGCCGATCTCACCGATCCGTTTCCGCTCGACCTTACCAAGGAGGCGGACATGCCTATGCCGGAGAGCGGTGAGAGAGGCACCGTTCGCGAAGACAGCAATCTGCTGGCACCGTTGCTCGGCTTACTGGACGGCAAGGCGGCGACGGATTGGCTTCCGGTCGCAGGACGTTGGTCGATCGGGCGAGACACAACTGTCACGCTTCAAAGCGTACTGGCGAATGCCGGCGATGCGCGAGCGGTGGTCTTGACCGTGCTGTCAGCTGAAGCATTCTTTAGATGGTTGCCGGACGATGAAGATGAGATTGCCCGTCACTTCGGCGGCGACGGTCACACGGTTCAGCCATGGGTCGCAAAGACACCGAACACCGAGCGCCAGCTCGATCGGCATGATCCTTATGGTGCCGCCACCGCACTCGACAGACCTTTCCCATCGGATTGGACGCGAGAGCTGTTGGGGACAGTCGCGGATGATGAGGTAGTCCGCAGTTGGTCAATCGGCGGGAGAACAGCGTATCGCGCAGAAGCTTGGGGTGCTGAGGGCGGACGGGGTGAATACGCCTGGAGCGAGACTGGGTACCGCTTGTTCGTCGGTCGTGACGCATTGCTTTCCCTGCTCAAGGTGTCCGAGCGTAGTCTTGTCGTCGCACTCACGCTCCAGAAATACCATAAAGGGAAATCGAGCGGACGTGCCGGAGACTCCAGCGGCTTTACCCATCGGTCGCTGGTGGTTGTCATCGATGAACGTGGCCAGATTTGGTCGCCGCGAGGCCTCTCTCGACAAGCCAAGGGAGCTCTTGCGACGCTCGACCCCGATCAGCGACGCGATTTCTATCCGCGGTTCCGCGCAATCGCGGGCCTGCCCGATGAGCGGCGCCGTCGGCGCGACAACCTACTGGATCTCGACGGCATTGACTTGGCGTTCATCAAGAATCCGAATGGAAGTTAACCGGCTCACTGCCGACCGATACTGACATCCGGTCGTATGACCGCTGTGGCCGAGCAAGAGACGCCCTCGTGGCATCAGCCTGAACGACCGCGGTGGGTCGATTGGAGTCCCTCATTCCCGGCTCCAATCGCAAGTTGAACGAGTAAAAAACAGCGGCCCCCGAAGGGGCCGCGAAAGCTCGTCGAACTCAATGCACCAACTGCCGAGCCAGTGCCACCTCCACCGAGTCGCCATCCTGGTTCAGGACATCGAGCCCGGATTCAGGAACGTCGCCCGAGGTGGATTGCGACACCATGATCTTCCGGGCCATCAACCCCAGGCAGGTCATCTGCGAGGAGTTGGCGTAGCCGAGGTAGATCACGCGCACCGGCTGCTTCTGGCCGATGCGCCATGAGCGCCGGGCGGCCTGCTGCAACGAATACACGTTGTAGCCGGACTGGAGGAACACGATGGTCGGGAACTCCAGCAAGTCCAGGCCGGTTTTCACCAGCTCGGGATTGGTGATGAGCACGTCGATGCCACGGTCCAACTGCTCGGCGATCCAGTCCTCGCGGCGGGAGGCATCCACGCTCGCGCGCAGCACCGCCACCTTGAAGCCTTCCTGCTCCAGCAGCACCTTCAAACGCGACGTGGTGTCGCGGGTGCCGGTGTAGACCGAATAGACCAGGGTCTTGCGACCTTCTGCCTTCTCCTGCTTGCAGATCTCGATCAGCTCGCGTTCCTTGGGCATCACCTCCAGCCCGTTGAACTGAGCCGGAACGAACGCCAAGGTGTTGCGCGTGCGCGGATGCACCACCGTTTCCGACCGGAAGCAGCAGTCCGGCCAGGCCAGCAGCACGTTGAGGACTACACCGAGCAGCGTCGTGTCGCGCTTCGCCAGGGCCTGCTTCAGCTCCTGGGTCAGGCGACCCGCCAGATCGCGGTAGGCCGCGGCCTGCGCCGTGTCCATCGCGACTTCGCGGAACTCCTCGTCGTAGGGCGGCAGCACATTGCCGCCGATGTCCTTCAACTTGAGGAAGACCGTGAACGGCAGAACGCAACGCAGCACGCCCTTCGGACCGAAACCCGGCGCCTTGACCGTGCGCACCGATACCTTGGTGCCTTTGGCCGTCTTGTGCGCCGTGCCGGTGCTCTCGGAGTAGATGTCCTTCAAGACACCGTGATCGCGCATGAACGCCATCGCGGCCGAGGTCATGCTGCCGCTCTTCGTCGGCCGGTAGCCGTCTTCGATCATCCGCCCCGGCAGGGCGCGGAACAGCAGGTGGAACAGGTCGTCGCCGTAGCCGCCCATCAGTGTGCCGGTGAGCAGCAGCGTCTTGCGCGCCTTGGCCGCCAACACCCCCATGGCCTGGCCCTGGGCGGAGCCGCCGTTCTTGTACTCGTGCGCCTCGTCGGCGATGAGCAGGTCGAACGTACCTTGGGGAAGCTGCCTCTTGATGAACTCGGACGGCTGGTAGCCGCCCTCGCCGAAGCCGAACTCCATGTTGGCCATCGCGCGTTCCATCCGATGGGCTTGCCGGTCCGAGAAGACCAGCTCGCCGTTGCCATCCATCAGGTTGATGAACTCGTGGATGTTGTCCCCGAGCATCGACGCGAGGAAGGCGTCACCGAACTTCTGCATCAGCTTCTGCGCGGTGACTTCCCCGATGGTTGGAATACGCTTCAGTGCCTTGAGCACGCTCGAGGACTGGTCGCTGGCGGACAGGCCTCTGGGACGGATCAACGACCACAGCGGTGCGCGGCAGTGGCTGCATTTGCGGCGGGACTCTTCCGCTTCTAGATCGATGGTGTTGACAGGCTCGCCGTCCAGGTCGGTGATGACATGCCCGCAACCCGGGCAGGCCCCCACGTCGCCGTGAGGCGTGCGCCGCCGAACGAAGATAGGCTTCCAGTGGAACCCCATCCGCATCCGCACACGGCCCAGGACGAAGAACTCCTGGCCCTGGGCCGGCACGCCCAACTGCTCGCGCAGTTTCAGCAGCTTGACCAGCGTGTCCGGGCCATTGAGCACCCAGACCTTGGCGCCGGCCACCGTCTCCTGGATTTCGCGCCGCCACTTGTAGACCAGGTGGGGTGGCGAGAGCACCAGGGTGCGGCGGTAGCCTTCGGCGTTGAGCACGGCGGCGGTGGCAATACCCACCGTCGTCTTGCCGCAGCCCATCTCGCCATTGACGATCGCGGCGCGTTCGCCACGGTCGACCAACAGCTCGGTGACGGCGTGGACCACATCGGCTTGCGCCGGGAACAGCTTGCGCTTGAGCGCGGCGAGGATCAGTTGCCGATGCACCCGCACCTGGCCGGTGTAGACCGGAGGATTGGCGCGGTTGAGCGAGTCGAGAAGCTCGTCGCCGAACTCCGATACGAAGTCCTGCAGGCTGAGCGTGAGGGGTGAAGCGGCCGTTTCGAGCAGGTCGCCCTGCACAGCGGTTTCGGGAACGGTTTCGAGATCGAGGGACATGGTGATGCTCCAAGGCAATGGGGCATGCACCTCCCCCACGGGGCGGTGACATGCCCCTGGGTGGGAAGAAAGAAGCGGCAAAGAAACGTGTAGGTGCCGCTGGATGCGGATCAGTATTCGCTGGGCAACAGCAGTGTGGTGACGCTGCGATCCCATTCGGTGATGATCCAGAGCTTCAGGTCGCGCGTGACCTGGTAGGACGAGAACAGACGATCCTCGCCGGATTGCAGCGCGGCGTCGTTCTGCCGCCGATCGCTGTCGCTCAGGTCGCCCCAGTCGCCATGAAGATGGCGGCTCAGGTACGGCGTGGGGTTGAGCCGGCCCTGTCGGACCAGCTCGTCGACGCCGGCGGTCATGACCAACTGCCCGGGCGAAAAGCGTGCTTGTGACGCGAGGTTGAGGACTGCGAGTGCCATGGTGGTATCTCCTTCTGGAAGAAGGGGCCACGGCACCCCATCGGGGCAACGTGACCCCGGTGGGTGGATGAAAGCGACGGCGAACCGTCAGGGAACAGCGATCAGCGGATGGTCAGCACTTCGCCCCACGTGGGCGAGCCCAGCGTCAAATCCCATGCGCGAATGACCGGCACGAACTTGTCGGTGAGGATGCGCGTCTCGGCCACGGAGCCGTCGTCGCGCTCGGTGTACTCCGTCTGGAGGGTCTTCTCCTTGTGGGTATCACCTTTGACGACCAGCACGCGCCCGCTCTTGGACGTCACCACGCCGGAGATCGCGCCTGCGGCCAAGGCCAGGGCGAGATGCCAGTGCGACAAGGCCCGCGCGGGCGGACGCAGCGATTGCTGCGCGGCGCCCAGGTGCGTATCGAGCGCCGGCCAGAGTCCTTGTAGCCGGCCGACTTCATCGGCGAACTGCTCGGGCTCCATCGTCACGCGATAGAAGTGCTCCGGCTCGGCCGGGCTGGCAGGTAGGGTGTACGGCAGGAACGGCCATTCGAGCGGCAGCTCCTCGGCTTCGGCGTCGCCCTGTCCGATCTGCAGCAGCAGTCCACGCAGGGCCTTGGCCGACTCCGACGCCTGGTCGCGCTGGCGAACCCGGCGGCCGAAGATCACTACCTGCTTGAACTGCGTTTCCACCGCACGGTAGATGCGCAGGTCGGCGAAGTGGCGCGTCAGCCATCCGACCAGCTCGGCGTCGAGCACGTAGGACGGCACGATGAAGATCAGCACGCCACCGTACTGCAGCAGCGGCAGCGCGCGCTGATAGAACAGCTTTTCCAGCCGCGCACGGCCCTGGCCCTGATAGCCGATGTTGCCGTTCACGTCCTTGCTCAGATCGCCATACGGCGGGTTCAGCCACAGCAGCCCGAAGGACTGGCGCGAGATCAGCGTGTCCATCAGGTCACCGTGGATGCAGCGATCGACCAGTTGCCGTGCGTGGCGGGCACGCTCGGCGTCGTACTCGACGGCGAAGGCCTGGACCTGCTCGCGCCCGAGGGTGTGGGCCGCTTCGGCAATCGCCACGCCTTCGCCGGCGCAGGGATCGAGGATGGACATGGAGCCGGGAGACGGCGCCAGTGCGGACAAGGCCCGCTCCAGCGTCGGCTCGTCGGTGGGGAAGTAGCCGTTACGGATGAAATTGCGCGCCAGGCGCGGAAACATGAGAGCCATGGATTTCTCCTGGTGATGGATGAGGGAAGGCGGGCACGCGCGGCGCGCATGCCCGTGGGGATGGCTCACGCCACACGCCGAAGCGGTGCGTTCGCGGCCAGTTCGTACTGCGTGGCGCCGAGGGTGCCGTTGCGGATCAGCTCGCCCAGCGCCTTCGTCAGCGCCGGGACATCGAGGGCCAGCCGATGGCCTTCCAGCGGCCCGAGGGCCAAGGGAAGACCGGTCAGCATCCGTCGTGTCTGCAACAGCTCCAGCACGGTGTCGCGCCAGTGGTCGAGCAGTGGCAGCGGGCAGGTGTCCTGCACCAGCGTCCACAGCCGGTCGAGCCGGTGAGCGGAATCCCTGGGCAGAAGCGCCAGCGCGCTGGCGTTGGCCTTGTCTGGCTTCACGCAGCGACGATCGAACAGCCACACATTCGTCAGCGAACCGAACAGCGTTCGCCGATAGGCGCGGGTGATGCGCCTTTCCAGGTTCTCGACGTTGCCGATGAAGACCGGGATGGATGCGCCCTGCTCGGTGATGACATGGAACTGGTCCAGCCCCTGTTCATCCCGGCCGAGGGTCAGGCGGGCGAGGAACTCCTGAACGGCGGTGTCGCGCGCCCAGATCGAGAGAAAGACGAGATTGCCCTGCTCGTCACCGACGCAACCGTCGGCCATGAGGTCGGGGCATTCGTCGATGCGGTACAGCGGTTTCGCGGAAGAAGGTGCAGGCATGGTGATGTCCTCTTGGAAATGAAGGAGCAACCACAGCCCACGGGGCCGTGCTCGCCCCGGTTGGGTGAAGGAAGATGCGTGCCGCTAGACAGCGCGTCCCGCGTGGAAGCGGTGAACCCGCTCGCGCCACTCGGGGCTTTGCACCGGCGCCATGTCGAGATAGCGCAGCGGGCACGAGTAGTAGTACGGATGCACGGACTCATCGAGGGACTTGTAGCCCCAATCGCCGCCCGAGCTTTCCAGCAGATGGCAGCCGATGTAGCAGATGGACTCACCGGCCGCGAAGCCCATGACGCCCGCCTGCCTGGCGGTGACGCGAACCACGGTCCACAGAACGTCGCCGTCCAGCGTGTGGTCGATGACTTCGCAGCAAGCGCGTTCGGACGCCTGCGGAGCGAGCAGCTCGCGGATCATCTGACCGCGCGTCTGACGAACGAAGGTCCAGCCCATGAGGGTCTCCTTGAAGAAAAGGCCGGAGCCCTCCCCGTCGGGGGAGAACCCCGGCGGGTGGCGGTATGCCGCGCAAGGCGGCGGATGGATCAGGCAGCTTTGAGGTGCCAGTCCTGGGACAGCGGAGCGAACTCGTAGCCCAGCTTGTCGAGGCGGTCGCGCTGCTGACGCAGCACACGACGATCCACGGTCGCATCGAGCTTCACGGTCTCGCCCAGGGGCCACAAGGAAGCGAACAGCGCCGCGTCGTCTGCCTCGGCCGAGGCCGCAGCGGACACGGGAGCCGGTTCGCTGCCGAACGGCGTGGTATCGACCAGGGGATCGCGCGGACTGCGCGGCTTCGCCTTCGGCTTGGCCGGGGGCGATGCCTGCACGGGCGCCTGCGCCTCCTCGTCGATCGGATCGACTTCCTGCGGACTCAGCCGGCGGGCTTCGTCGCGGCTCAGGGCGTCGATGTTGGACAGCGTCATCCCGCCCAGATGGGCGCGGATCTCGATGACCAGGCGGCCGTTGGCGTTGTACGTGGAGGGGCGAATCTCGACGATGACGAAATCACCGTCGTACTTGCCCTCGCGATACTGATCGAGTTCGGCGTTCTTCACGACGAACTCGCCGATCGAGGTCGCCAGGCGGCCGACGTTGAAGTCGCCGTTCCTGCCGTGGATGGTCTTGATGGCCAACTGGCCGGGGATGGTGATCATGAAAGTCTCCTGCTGACGAAGAGCGGACAAGGCCCCGGGAATGCACCTTGCGGATCAGAACGACTCGGCAACAGCCCATGCAGGGACGTCGGCAGCGTCGACGTCGGCAGTTTCGGTGACGGGCTCGGATGACGCCGGCGCCGGACCTTGCTGCGCGGCGGGTACGTCGGATGCCAGAGTGACCTCCGGATCCCGGTCGTCGGTCTCGGTCGGCTTGGGTTCGGCCTTGTAGACGAGCCTGCCGTCGACCTTGATCCAACTGACGAACAGCAGGCGGGCCTTGAGGCTCACACCCTGCTCGCCGGCACGCTTGCCCTTGGAGTAGGTGAAGGTGTCGGTCCACAGGTCGCCCAGGCGGAAGCCGATCATCACCTTCTTCTCGGCGTCGACCGCCTGAATGCAGCGGCGCACCAGGTGCTGCGCTTCCGAACCCGATACGCGCGTGTCGAAGCGCACATACGAGACGTCATCGCTGAGACCGTTCAGGGCCGCGATGTCGCAGGCCAGGAACGCATCGCCTTTCTTGGGCTTCACTTCGCGGATGCGATTGAGATACCCGAGGCCGGTGATGTGCAGATCGAAGTAGGATTTTTCGGTGGAAGTGGTCATGGTGAATCTCCTGGGAACAAAGAGGCGGAGACACACCCGACCCAGGCGGGGAAGGTGTGGAACCCCCGCGTGGGTTGATGAAACAGCTTGGAGGCATCGCCATCGAGAACCGATGGCCGTTCGCGCATGGATGCCGGTGCGAACTGGGGTGATCAACGCGGTCGGAACCGCGTCGCAGCCTTGAAGATCGTGGCTGCCTGGGCATGTCGCTGACGGACGTCAGCGGAACATGGCCGGAAGCGTGGCGCCGGGACGGCGCGCAGGCGAGCGGCAATCGGCACTCGCGGCTGTCCGCATTGCCGGGAAGAAAGAGCCCCCGGAGCGGGGGCCAGGGATGGGCGGTCAGTTACCGCTGGGCGTGGGAGGAACCGCCTGCAGCGACAGGTGTGTCGCGGTGGCGGACACGTCCAGGTCGTCCTCGCTGCGCAGGATGCGCGCAAACACGCCCTCCTGCGGATCGAAGAACTCGCCGAAGTCGTCGCCACCGAACTCGGCACACGCCAGTTCCCACCAGTCGTCGAAGGCATCGACATCCGGGTTGCAACCGGCGGCATAGGCGATGGTCTTCTGGCGACCATCGGGTCGGCGCTCGCCGCACTCGGCCAGGAAGTACACGCCCTGATCCTTGACCAGGATGACGCGGCATTGATTCGCCACCGCTTCGGCGAGCACGGGCCGCAGCTCCGTGCCTTTGAATCGAACAGTCATGGGTGTGATCTCCAGGGGGTAGGAAGAGAGGCTTCCCGCCGCGAGGGCGGGAAGCTGCTGAGAGGTCAGTGCCGGACAGCCTTGCGACTCGACAGGCACTGCACGCGGATGCGCCTCCAGCTCCCGTCGTCGATCAGCCGTTCCAGCGTCTCGCCGAGGGTGTCGAAGAACACCTCATCGACCCGTTCAATCAGCTCGCCGTCGCGGCGCAGCTCCACCGCGTAGAGGTCGAGGCCACGCTCATACAGCACGGTGACGCAACCCTGGAACTTCATCGTGGCGACGGTGAAGCCGATGGCCGGCGGCGTGCGGATGATGTCGGCGGGCAGCGGATCGACCCAGGTGATGTCCCGCGCACCGGCATCCACCAGCATGTGGGTGATGCGCCGGAAGCCGTCGGGAGCGGGCAACTGCTCCAGTTGGTCGATCAGTTCCTGCAGCTCGGGGCAGCGCGGCTCGGGGATCGGCAGCTTCGCCGGTGCGGAACCGAGCACGAACCGCTTCACCGTGTAGGGCTGGCCGTCGGCGGTGAACTCGGTCTGCTCCTCGGGCGTGTCCGCCCGCTGACCGTCGAAGCGGCGTCTGACATAGGGTTCGACCTGCACCTTGGCGCCCTCGTCGGGCACTTCGGTCACGAGGGTGCGATCGAGCACCGCGAACTCGGCCCGTGCCGTCTTGACGACGATGGCCTCGTCGGTGGTGGCGATGACCTTGCCCTCGAAAGGCTTCGGGTCGATGTGAAAGCCCAGCGTCGAAACCTTGGGCTGGCCGTCGAAGATGTTGAACTTGAATGTGCGGATGTTGGAAGGCACGTGGCCGCGAACGAGCGTCGGCATCTGTGCGCGGATGGCTTGGGTATCCATGGATGGACTCCTTGTGGAAACCAAGGGACGTCCGCCCTGCAAGGGAGGAAATCCCTTGAGGGTTGAGGAAGTGACGCGCCGAGGCGTCGAGCAGGACAACGACCAGCGCGACGGATCGCGCCGCAGCCTTGAAGATCTTGGCTGCCTGGGGTGCTGCCGACGTCAGTCGGCGGGGCAAGGCGTCAGCCTGCCACGGACGTGGATCGGGATTTCCGACCAATCGGGATCGGTAGCCGTCTCATTCTTTGGGGGCGCGGCTACCGCACGCGGCATTACGAAATCCAGCAGCGCCTACCGATAGACGGGATGGCGACGACACAAGGCCACCACCTGCTCCCGAATCCTCCCTGCCACCTGCTCGCTGCTGCCGGCCTCCAACGCATCAAGCACGTCGCACAGCCAGCCGGCCAGGTCCTCGCATTCCGCCGCACCGAATCCGCGCGTGGTCACGGCGGGTGTACCGATGCGCAGCCCCGAGGTCACGAAGGGCGAGCGCGGGTCGTTGGGCACCGAGTTCTTGTTGGCGGTGATGTACGCGGCGCTGAGTGCGGCGTCCGCTTCCTTGCCGGTATAGGGTTTGTTTGAGAGGTCGATCAGCATCAGATGGTTGTCGGTACCGCCGGACACGATGCGGTAGCCGCGGCGCTGGAGTACGGCGGCCATGGCGCGGGCATTGACCACCACCTGCCGCTGGTAGGACTTGAACGCCGGAGACAGGGCTTCCTTGAAGGCCACCGCCTTGGCGGCGATCACGTGCATCAGCGGGCCGCCCTGGATGCCGGGGAACACAGCGGTGTCGAGCTTCCTGTAAAAACCATCATCCTGGCCTTTGGCCAGGATGATGCCGCCGCGCGGGCCGCGCAGCGTCTTGTGGGTCGTGCTGGTCACCACGTGGGCATGCGGCAGCGGATTCGGGTATTCGCTGGCGGCGACCAGGCCGGCCACGTGCGCCATGTCCACCCAGAAGATGGCGCCCGCCTTGTCGGCGATTGAGCGCATGCGCGCCCAGTCCTTGTAACGGGAGTAGGCGGAGAAGCCGCCGATGAGCATCCTGGGCCGGGTGTCCAGCGCAATGCGCTCCATCTCGTCGTAGTCGATCAGTCCCGTTTCCGGATCGAGGCCATAGGGCACGATCTTGTAGTGCCGGCCGGAGAAGTTGGACGGATTGCCGTGGGTCAGGTGGCCACCCTGGGCCAGGTTCATACCCATCACGGTGTCGCCGGGATGGGTCAGCGCCAGGAAGACCGCGGCATTGGCCTGCGCGCCGGCATGAGGCTGGACGTTGGCGTAGTCGCAGTCGAACAGCGCCTTGGCCCGCTCGATGGCCAGGCGCTCGGCCACATCCACGTACTCGCAACCGCTGTAGTAGCGCTTGCCCGGATAGCCCTCGGCATACTTGTTGGTGAAAACGGTGTTCTGGATGGCCATCACCAGCGGACTGGCGTAGTTCTCGGAGGCGATCAGCTCCGCGTGGTCTTCCTGCCGGCGTTCCTCGCGCAGCACGGCTGCGGCCAACTCGGGATCGAACGTGGCGAGTGTCAGGGATGGTTCATACATGGGTGGGTCGTCCTGTGGTCTGGAATGCTCAGGTTCGATACGGGTGGGGGCGTCGATGCCCAGCTTCATGCCGCTGCTTCCTGCGGCGTCGTTTCGGAGGGCGCTGCAGGGCCGTCCGATGCGGTCGGCGACAGCAGGTGGGCGAGGCGCGCCACGATGTCGTCGATCTGCGCTTCGTCGCAGACCAGCGGGGGCAGCAGCCGGATGGTGTTGTCGCGGGTCACCGTGATGAGCAAGTGCTGTTCGGCCAGGGCGCGCCCAACCAGCTCATTGCAGTTCCTGTTCAGTTCGATCCCCGCCATCAAGCCCTGGCCACGGATGGCGACCACATCGGGGTGGCTGCCCAGTGCCCGCTGCAGGCCGTCGAGCAGGCGCGTACCGAGCAGGGCGGCCCGCTCGGGCAGGTTCTCGCGGGCCATGATGTCGAGCACCGAGCACGCGACCCGGCAAGCGAGCGGGTTGCCGCCAAAGGTCGAGCCGTGCTGCCCGGGTGAGAACAGGTCGGTGGCTTGCCCCCGCGCCAGGCAGGCGCCGATTGGAAAACCGTTGCCCAGCGCCTTCGCCAGCGTGACGACATCGGGCGTGATGCCCGCATGCTGGTGGCCGAACCAGGCGCCGGTCCGGCCCATGCCGGCCTGGATTTCGTCGACCATCAGCAGCCAGTCGTGTTGGTCGCACAGGGCACGCAGTCCGCGCAGGTAATCGGCTGCGGCAACCCGGATTCCCCCTTCGCCCTGCACCGGCTCGACGAGCACCGCCACGATGTCGGGCCACCGCGCGGCAGCCTGGCGCACCGCGTCGAGATCGCTGTAGGGCACGCGCACGAAGCCCGGCATCAGCGGCTCGAAGCCGCGTTGTTTCGCGGGGTTGCCGGTTGCCGAGAGCGTTGCGAGGGTGCGACCGTGAAAGCCGTTCTCCATCACGAGGATCTGGGGCTGCGCCACCTGCTTGCGATGTCCATGCAGGCGCGCCAGCTTGAGCGCCGCTTCGTTGGCTTCTGCCCCCGAGTTGCAGAAGAAAGCCTTCTGCATGCCGGTCAATGCACACAGCCGCGCGCCCAGCCGCTCCTGCCAGTCGATGCGAAAGACGTTGGAGGTGTGCAGCAGCAGCCCGGCCTGCTCGCTGATGGCGGCGGCGATCTCGGGGTGGGCGTGGCCCAGGCTGGTGACCGCGATGCCGGCAATGGCATCCAGGTACTCGACGCCTTGTGCATCCCACAGGCGTGCGCCGGAGCCGCGGACGAAGGAAACGGGTTGACGGGCATAGGCCCGCATCAGGTGCGACGCGTGGTATTGCATGATTGCTGCCTCAGGTAGCTGTCTTGGGAAACGTGGGATGGGCTGGAGCAAGTCGAACCGAAGTGGCACGGAGAGTGTTTCGCCGTCATGGCTGGCTGCAGGGCGGTTCCGATTCGACGCCGTCGAGCCAGCGGGAGAACGCCGCCCGCGCGGCCTGCGGTAGCCGTGTGTGCAGGGCGCATGCCTGGGTGCGCAGTGCACGCGGGTCGATTCCCGCCTGGGCCAGTTCGCAGGCATGTCCGACCAGCCAGCGTTCGATCTGGCGCGGGTCTGCCTCCAGGTGGCATTGCAGCCCGAGCACATGGCGCCCGACCGAAAAGGCCTGGTTGGGGCACACATCCGTCCCTGCCAGCCGCAGCGCGCCGGGTGGAATGTCGAACTGATCGCCATGCCAGTGCAGGACCGGCACGTTGCCCAGCGCCACCAGCGGCGAGGCTTGACCTTCCTGTGTCAGCGTCAGTGGCGCAAAGCCGATTTCCTTGACACCCATGGGGGCCACGCTGGCGCCGAGCGCGCGCGCGATGAGTTGCGCGCCCAGGCAGATCCCCAGCAGCGGGCGATGGCCGTCCAGCCGCCGACGCACCAAGGCCAACTCATCCACGATGAATGGATAGGCCTCGTCGTCAAAGGCGCCGATGGGGCCACCGAGCACCACCAGCAGGTCAGCAGTATCGACAGCGCGGGTGTTCAACGCATCTCGAGTCGCATCGACATACTCGATCGTGTAGCCGCGTGCTTGCAGCAGGGGTTCCAGCGTTCCCAGGTCTTCGAAATCCAGGTGGCGAATGGCGATGGCGGTCTTCACGATCGGGGCTCCTCTGTTTCGGGGTTTGCTGGCCAATAGTGGCTGTCGGGCAAGGGGCGGGCGCCGAAGAGGGCCTGGCCGACACGCACCACGGTGGCACCTTCCTCGATGGCGATCTCGAAGTCGTCGGACATGCCCATGGACAGTTCGTCCAGACCAATTCCTGTGGGTGCGCTCTGGCGCAGTCGGTCCCGCAGCGTGCGAAGCAGGATGAAGCACTGCCGTACCCGTTCGGCCTCACTGGAGAACAGCGCGAGCGTCATCAGGCCGCGCACGCGAAGGGCAGAGAAGGCCGGCAGGGCGCGCACGAAGCCTGGGACATCCTCGGGTGCCAGGCCATACTTGCTGGCCTCGCCCGAGGTGTTGACCTGCACGAACACGTCCAGTGAGCGTCCCTCGACCTGCAGGCGGCGTTCCAGTGCCTCGGCCACGCGCAGGCTGTCCAGCGCCTGGAACTCATCGGCGAAGCGCGCCACCATCCGCGCCTTGTTGGTCTGCAGGTGGCCGATGATCGACCAGCGCAGCCCGCCGAGATCCTGCGTGGCTTCCCATTTGCGATGGGCCTCCTGCACCTTGTTTTCGCCCAGCATCCGGCAACCGGCCGCGTAGGCCATGCGAACACTGGCCTCGGGCTTGGTCTTGCTCACCGGGAGCAGACGCACGTCCGCCGGATCGCGACCCGCGCGACGGCAGGCGGCGTCGATGCGTGCCCGCACGGCAGCCAGCTTGTTCCGGAAGTCCTCGACGGTGAGGGCCTCGGGATAGCGTCCATGCGGGTCGTGGTGAAGCACGGCACCGACAGAGGGGCGCATCAGCTCACCCCCTTGTTCGCGGGGGCGGGCGCCATCACCTGCCTTGGCGCTCGTTGGGGCAGGCGGCCGTTGAGCACCGCATGCGCCAGCAGCCCGATCACCAGGCCCCAGAACGCACCGCCGATGCCCACCAAGCTGATGTTGGCGGCTGCGGCCAGAAAGGTGATCAGCGAGGCCTCGCGCGCCTGTGCGTCGGCCATGGCGCCGGCCAGGCTGCCGCCGATGGCGCCCAGTAGCGCGAGGCCGGCCAGTGTGGTGATGAAGGTCGCCGGAAAGGCCATGAAGAGGGCGGCCAAGGTCACGCCGAACACCCCTACGAGGATGTAGAAGACCCCCGCCGCGATGCCGGCGATCCAGCGCCTGGACGGGTCTTCGTGCGCTTCCCGGCCGGTGCAGATCGCGGCCGTGATGGCGGCGATGTTGAACGCATGGGAGCCGAACGGTGCCATGAGCAGCGAACCGAGCCCGGTGACGGTCACGATGGGGTTCGCACTGGTCTTGAAGCCGTCGTTGCGCAGCACCAGCATGCCCGGCATGTACTGGCCGGTCAGCGTGATCAGGAACAGCGGCAGTGCCACGCTCAAGGTGGCGTTGAGCGAGAACGCCGGCATGGTGAAAACCGGCGCGGCGAGTTGCAATGCCAGCCCGGACAGATCGACGCGATCCTCGATGAGCAGGAAGGCCAGCCCCAGCACCAGGATGCCCACCACGGCATAGCGTGGGGTGAGGCGCTTGAGCACCAGATACGCCATGATCAACAAGCCCGCCAGAACGGGGTCGATGCTCATGCCACCGAAGGCACCGATGCCGAACTGCAGCAGGATGCCGGCCAGCAATCCGGCGGCAATGCCCGGTGGGATCAGCCGGATGGCTTTCTCGAAGTACCCGGACAACCCCAATGCCACGAAGGCCGCCGCCGAGAGCAGGTAGGCACCGATCGCCTCGGCATAGGGCGTGGTCGCAAGTGCGGTGATGAGGAACGCGGCGGCCGGCGTGGACCACGCGGTAATGATCGGCTCGCGTGCCGTCCAGCTCAGGACTATCCCGGTGACGCCCACGCCGATCGAGATCGACCACACCCAGGAGGCTGTCAGCCCCGGGCTGAGGCCGGCCACTTTCGCGGCCTGGAAGACGAGGATGAAGGTGCCTCCGTAGTTGACGATGACCGAGACCAGCCCGGCCACCAGGGGATGGGCGAGATCGCTCGGACAGATGGGTGAAGGCGAGGTGGATGACGACATGGCGGGCTTGGGGCTCCAGGAGAGTGGGGGATCGATCTGCTCCGAAAGCAGCTTTTTAAGCCTAAAATGGCCCGTTGTTCCCCACCACTTTCGTTAAGCGCTACCGGCCAATTGTTCAAGCACGCTCAACTCGAATCGGTCAAAGCCTGGATTGGAGACCCCGCGCATGGCGCCTTGCCGCTGCATGCCCGCATTCAGCGCGCCCTCCGGCAACTGATCCTCGACGGCGCACTCGACGTCGGCAAACCGCTGCCGGCGTCGCGGGCATTGGCCCGGTCGCTCGGCGTCTCGCGCGATACGGTCGAGTCGGCATACAGCCAGTTGCATGCGGAAGGCTTCATCGAACGGCGTGTGGGGAGCGGCAGCTTCGTGTCCGAGCGGGCGCAGGCCTCGTCAAGGCGTGGCACCGCGCGGCGCCCCGGGCCCCAGCGCGAGTCGGTGCGTCTGAGTCAGCGTGGCGCGGCGATACTCCAGGGCGGCGGCGTGCGCGACTTTGTTGCGCCAAGGCCGTTCGCCCCCGGGGTGCCGGAGACGCGCAGCTTTCCGCTGCGAACCTGGGAGCGCCTGGAACGCCAGGTGTTGAAGGACTATGGCACCCAGGCCTTGCGACACAGCCCACCCCAAGGCGTGGAGCCGTTGCGCCGCGCCATCGCGGACTACGTCAATCTTGAGCGGGGGGCGCGCGCCACGCCCGAGCGTGTGCTGGTGCTGACCAGCTCGCAACAGGCGTTGGCCCTGTGCGCAACCGTATTGCTCGACGCGGGCGACCGGATCTTCATCGAAGACCCCGTCTACCACGGTGCCCGCAAGGCGTTCGATGCCGCCGGGCTAGCGTGTGTCCCCGTGCCGCTCGACGACCAAGGCATGCAGGTGGCGCGCCTGCACGATGCGGCGAGCCCGGCCAGGGCGGTCTTCCTGACGCCCTCGCATCAGTTCCCGACCGGCGCGACGCTGGCGCTGGATCGGCGGCTCGCGGTGATCGAATGGGCGCGGCAGAACCAGGCCTGGATCATCGAGGACGACTACGACAGCGAGTTCCACTACGCCGGCAAGCCCACGGCCTGCGTGCAGGGGCTCGACCCGTACGATCGCACGATCTACATCGGCACCTTCACCAAGTCGCTGTTCCCCGGCCTGCGCATCGGTTACGTGGTCTTGCCGCCCCAGCTCGTGGCGCCCATGACCGTGGCGCGGACCCTGCTGGACGGGCACAGCGCATCCATCCCGCAGCTGACGCTGGCACGCTTCATCGAAGGGGGGCATTTCGGCGCCTATGTGCGCGCGATGCGTGGAGTCTATGCCGACCGGCTCGACGTGCTGGCAGGGCTCGTGCGCGCGCATCTGGCCGACTTCGTCGAACCGAGGGTGCCGGCCGGCGGAATGCAGATGCCCTGTGTCTTGACCCGCGACATCTCCGAGCGCGCGGTCATCGATGCCGCGGCTCGGGCGGGAATCGATCTCCTGGGGCTGACGGCGCTGCATGCTTCAACCAGGCACAGGGCCGGTTTCCTGATGGGGTTCGCGGCTTACACGCCGGCTGAACAGGAGACGGCGGTCGAGCGGCTCGCCAGGGTGCTTCGGGAACTGGAACGCCGGTAGCAGCATGTGGGCGGACGCATACAAATCGTCGGATGGAAAGCCCGAATCGGCAAAAGTGGGACGAGCCCCGCGAGGGGGCTCAAGTGAGGGTCATTCGTCACCGTACACCGTCAATGCCTGCAGTATCGGCGCGTCGGCATCGAACACCAGCAGGCGAACGTCAGCGAGCGCAGCCAGGTGCAACACTTCCACAAGGGACTCCGGCACGCCCTTGGCCCGGTGCTCCTGCCGCAGCTCTTCGGCGGTGATGCCCTCGACATGCTGCAGGTTCGCATCCGTCCAGGGCGTGGCGATCAGCTTCACGCCGACCGCTGGGCTGTAGGGAATGCGGAAGGCAACGAACAGGAAACGGGTTGGCGTGGCGATGTCGGCCAGGTTGGCCAGATAGCGGCCGGCCTCCTCGGTGATGTGCGCCGAACTGATTTCCCAGGCACGGCTGTAGAACCCGGTCTCGAAGCGCAGGCGGCGTACCACCTCTCCCGCGGCTTCCTCGGAGTAGGTGTCGCCGACGTGCAGCGGCTTGCCGGCTTCTTCGGCCATGACGGCGTAGACGAGGTTTCGGGCGATGCCATGGCTGGGGCACTGCGCGTCCAGCTCGGGCGGCACGTTCTGGCCTTCCGTGATCAGCGCGAAGTCGTCGCAGAAGACGCAGGCATGG
This sequence comes from Thauera aminoaromatica, assembly GCF_000021765.1. Taxonomy (NCBI): domain Bacteria; kingdom Pseudomonadati; phylum Pseudomonadota; class Betaproteobacteria; order Rhodocyclales; family Zoogloeaceae; genus Thauera; species Thauera aminoaromatica. The sequence goes on from NC_011662.2 coordinate 1,088,938, forward strand.
AGCTCGACCTGGCTGTCCGGCAGGTGCGACTGCGAGACGTGCAGCGGGAGGTAGCTCAGCGGGCAGTCGTCGTCGTAGGCAATCGCCAGCAGCCGTTGCACGGACAGGCTATCGTAGCCGCGGACGAAGGGATTGTTGGAATGGGACATGGGATTCCTCCAGCAGAGGATGGCCGAGGCAATCCCCTGCCGGGGATTGAACCCCAGCGAGTGGATGAAGTGGCAGCCGGTCAGCCGGCCGCGGCGTCGGACCGCCCTGGTGGCGGGCGGTGCGGGTCAGTGGAAGATGCTGATTCGGGACATGGCCGCTCCTGCGAAAAGAAGGAGGGACATGGCCCCGAACGGGGACGCATGTCCCTCGTGGGGTGGGATGAAAGGACGGTGGGTTGCCAGGCGCGGCTCACCAGCCGTTGTAGTGCAGCGTGAGGTCAGCGATGACCTGGCGCCGTTCCAGATCGAGGCCGCCGAAGTCGGACAGCCCCTCGAAGCCGCAACGCTTGAGCATCGCGCCACCCTCGCGGGCGTTGTAGAAGCTCACCATCGCGGACAGGAACATGCGTTGACCGCTGCTCAGCACGCCCAGGGCGTCGTTGAGCATCAGCATGTTGGGCCGCAGATCCCACTTGGTGGTGGCACGCTGCAGACCTTCGCGTGTGCCGTCGCCGAACCACTCGTGGCCGGCGATCTGCGCGCCGCGCTTCCAGGCCTCGAAGAAGGCCTGCGGTGCAGCGTCGAAGTGCGCCTGTTCCAGCGCCATCTGATCGAGCACGTCTTCGGGTAAAGACAGATTCATGAGAGAACTCCTTGAAGGGTGGGAATCAGGGGTGAGCGCGCTGTGTCCAGGCATGGGTATCCAGGGCGCGCTGTGCTGCGAGGTGGGTCGGGAAATACTCGACGGACTCCCGCGATACCGGGCCTTCGTCGTCTTGCGTGCCGATGTAGTGACCGGCCGCGCTGCGCAGCACCTGTAGCGGCAGACGCTTGCCGGTCCAGGCCAGCGCCAGCGCACCACTGCGCACTGCGGTTGCAGAGGAAGATGCGGAAGGTTCAGACATGCCGTGCTCCTTGGTGGTGGGGCGGGGAGCACGCATCCCGCAGGGGATGGGGTTCCCCTCGGGTGGTTGAGAAAAGTGCATCGTCGCCAGGCCGGCGAGCGTCCGCGGTGGGCGATGCGAAGCGGACTGGATCGGTCGACGCGGCGAACCGCGTTGCAGTCTTGAAGACCGAGACTGCCAGGGCATGCCGCTGACGACTTTCAGCAACGCATGGCGTGAGGATGGGCGCGAAGCATGGCTGCCGTCGCAGGGAAAACCGAATCGCGGACGGCCCGCTTTAGGGCAGGCCCGCGTCACGGGACAAGGCAAGGACCAGGGCGCCGAAGGCCACGCGGGCCTTCGGCTGGAGAGGAAGGAAAACCACCTGTGGGCTGCGTCAGCGCAGGCCGTCGTCAAAGCCGTTCGCTGCGTCAGCAATCGCACCCGGCCCGTTTCGTGGCTGGGGCCGGAAACCTCTGGCGTGCATCCACACACAAAGGGAGCCCGTTGTTCCGCCGGCGGGCACCGGCACGGAATACCCTCGGCCCAAGGGGCCTCCTCACGGCTCGCGCGGCGGCAAGGCGTCAGGAAGCCCCTCGTGGCCGAGGCAAGGCACACCGATCAAGGGAATGGCGGCGGGCGCGATTCGTGGAGCAATGACCTTCTCGCCCCGTCGCCCGATGGTGGGCAGACGGGGCGCGCACACCGTTGCAGAAGGAGACGCGCGCTTTGGAGTCCCGCGCGGTGCGGGACGTTTGCCTCGCCGCCAGTGAAGGGCCGGCGCGGCAGGGGGAAGCGAGGATCAGGACGCCTTGGAGGCAGCGCGCCGCTTGCGCGGTGCGCTGCGCCGGCCCGTCGGGGACTCGAGCGGCAACGTGCCCTTGCAGTCCGGGTAGCGCGAGCAGGACCAGAACGCGCCGCTCTTGCCCGTGCGCTGCTGCATCGGTGCGCCGCACTGCGGGCAGGCCGGCGCCGGCGGCAGCTTGAGCGAGAGCGTCGCGCCGCGGTACTGCTGCACGAGCTGGCCGACCCACACGGACTGCTTCTCGATGAAGGTGTCCAGCGCCATCTGGCCGGCCTCGATCATGTCGAGCGCCTGCTCCCACACCGCCGTGGTGCCGGGGTCGGCGATGGCCGAGGGCACCGCGTCGATGAGCGTGAATGCCGCGTCGGAAGCGCGGACGGCGCGGCCTTTCTTGACCAGGTAGCCGCGACCGATCAGACCGTTGATGATGTTGGCGCGTGTCGCCTCGGTGCCGATGCCGGTGGTATCTCGCAGCTTCTGTTTCAGGCGCGGGTCGGTCACGAACTTGGCGACGGTCTTCATGGCCTTGATCAGCTCGCCCTGCGTGTAGGGTTTGGGCGGCAGCGTCTTCAGCGCCTTGAGATCCACCTTGCCGACCGGGCAGGACAGGCCCGCATGCAGGGCGGGCAGCACCTGGCTGCGCTGCGCATCCTCGCCATCGGCATCGTCCGGCCCCGGCGTCGCCAGCACCTCACGCCAGCCGGTGACGGCGATCTGCTTGCCCACGGCCGCCAGCGACTGACTGCCGCACGAGAACTGCGCTACCGTCCGGTCGAACTCATGGTGCGGGAGGAACTGCGCGAGGTAATGGGCGCAGATCAGCCGGTAGACGGCCAGTTCCTTCTCGTTCATGGCCGACAGGTTGGCGGGCTCCAGCGTCGGGATGATGCCGTGGTGAGCCGACACCTTGCCGTCGTTCCATGCACGCGAGCGCTGTTGGCGATCCAGGCGCTCGATCAGCGGCCGCAGGCTGGGGTCGGTCTTGACCAGACTGTCGAGTACGGTCGGCACCTCGGCCAGCATGCTCTCGGGCAGGTAGCCCGAATCCGAGCGCGGATACGTTGTCGCCTTGTGCGTCTCGTACAGCGCCTGGGCAATGTCCAGCGTCTCCTGCACGTCGAGGCCCAACTGCTTGGAGCACACCTCCTGCAGCGTGCCCAGGTCGAACGGCAGCGGCGGTGCCTCGCGCACGCGCTCGGTGTCCACCGACACGACCTGCGCATCGCGTGCCGCGCGAATGCGATCCGCAGCCTGCTGCGCCACCGGCTGCTGAAGGCAGCGACCCGCTGCATCCGTGCTGCCTTCGGGCGGTATCCAGCTCGCGGTGAAGGATTGGCCGGCATGGGATAGCAGCACATCCACGGCCCAATACGGCATGGAGACGAATCGCGCGATCTCGCGATCACGATCCACGACCAACTTCAGCGTCGGCGTCTGCACGCGCCCCACCGACAGCACGCCCGTATAGCCGGCCTGACGCCCCAGCAGTGTGAACAAGCGGCTCAAGTTCATCCCGATCAGCCAGTCGGCGCGCGATCGGGCGAGTGCGGAGAAATACAGCGGCAGCGTCTCGGCGGACGGCTTGAGCGCACCCAGTGCCTTGCGGATCGACGCATCGTTGAGCGCCGACAGCCACAGGCGCTGAATCGGCCCGCGGTAGCCGCACAGGTCGATGATCTCGCGGGCGATCATCTCGCCCTCGCGGTCGGCGTCGGTCGCTATCACCAGCTCGCCCGCCTTGGCGACGAGCTGCTGCACGACCTTGAATTGCGCTGCGGTCGCCGCCTTGGGCTCGACACGCCAACGCTCAGGAAGAATGGGCAGTTGCTCGATGGCCCAGCGCTTGTATTGCTCGCCGTAGCCTTCGGGCGGAACCGCCTCCACCAGATGACCGATGCACCAGGTCACGACGACACCCGCGCCGCTGTAGCAGCCGTTGCCGCGTTGAACGGCACCCAGCACACGGGCGATGTCCTTGCCCTGGGAGGGCTTCTCGCACAGGAACACGCGCATGAAGCCTCCTTGGAAATGTGCGGTTCATCGGATGGGCGTCAGCTTGGCGGGGCCAGGAGATGCCGGCAGCAAGGAAGCCGATTGATGCAGACACCGCTTTGTGATCGGCAGGCGGTCCGTTGCCGCAGCGGTGCGCATAGACCGCAGGAGTTGGCACAGCAAGAGCGTCGTTTCTGGAGGGCGGCTGGAACTCCGTGGACGACCTTGGAGCTATCCCCTGGGGATAGCTCGCTGGTGCATCGCGGGCGTATGACGGTTGCTACAGCCGCCCTCGGGGGAACGGCGATGGGCGAATTACTGTCCGCCGGCGGGCTTGGCGCTGAGCGCCACCGACTCGATGCGGTACGGCAGGATGCCCACGCGCCGCGCCTCGACCTTGAACGTCACGCGCTCGTTCTCGTCGGCGTCCTCCCATTCGTCGCGCACGGTGCGGCCCTCGACCAGCACCCGCATGCCTTTCTGGTACAGCGTCTTCCAGTGCTCGGCGTCGCGGTGCCACAGCTCCACGGGCGCCCAGAAGCCGCCGCGATCTTCGTACTCGCCGTCCTTCTTCGGGATCGGGTTGTCGAAGTAGACGTTCAGGCGCAGCAGCCGGCGCGGCTCGTCGTTGCCGTTCGGAAATTCGCGGTAGTCCGGCGCAGAACCGATGTTGCCCTCGCCGACGAAGTGCGTGCTCATGGTGACTCCTTGGTGGTGGGTGGAACGGACGCGGTATGCCCGTGGACGCGCCGCAGGTAAGCCGCTTCGGCCTGCGCGGCCTTGTTGGCGCATTCCAGGGCTTGGCGAGCGATGCTGTGGGTCAGACTGATCTGCATGTTCAGCACGATGCGCTGCAGTTCGATCGCGTACAGCTCGTCGATCAGCGAGGCCGGCGTCGCGGGGTTGGCCAGCAGGGCCTCCCACAACGCCACGCCCATGGAGGAACGGTCGAGGTTGCGCCAGCGCAGGAAGGTCGTCCCTGCGCCAGTGGCCTGCTGGGCCAGTTGCACGTCGAGCAGGCTGAAGGGATAGGCGCGCGCCTGGGGCAGCACGCGCCGCTGCGCCAGGCCAATCACGTCGTCGCGCAGCGCTGCGCACTGGCTGGCCCAGGTCTCCAGACTCCCCTTACCCTTAAAAGGCTGTAAAAGGCCTTTTAGGTAGCCTGCGTGTTCCAGCCGCTGGAAGTCCGCCTGTTCCAGCGCCACGAAGCGCGTGGAGTGGCTGATGGGGATCGATGCTGTCATGCGCCCGCAGCCTCATCGCCCGCCGCACCATCGGCTGTGCCATCCGTGTGAGCCGGCGCATCGGGCTCGATGGCGGGCGCTGCAAGCGGCGTGCCGGGCTTGGTCGTCCGCCGCGCGATCGGTGGCGCGAAGCGCGAGCGGCGCGTGCCTTCCAGCACGTCCTGCGGCAACTCGCCGAACTTCTCCAGCGCCGCTCGCGCCGCCGCGTTCTTCGCCGCGAAGTCGTCGCGCGTGGTGCCCGAGTAGCGGTACTGCTGGGCCAGCGAGAACAGGCTGCGCAGCGCGTGCGCGCCATCATTGAGCCAGCGCTCCAAGGTGCTGCGGTCGATCAGCGCCGTGTGGTGCGCCAGGATGAGTTTGCGCGCCAGGTCGTCGTAGTCAGCCAGCAGGTACACCGCCATGAAGCCGAGCTGGGCGTTCACGAACAGCGGCAGCTTCACCGGCTGCACGTTCATGTTCTCGCCCAGGGACAGCGCCGCTGGCACGTCGGCCAAGGCCTGATCCACCTGTTCGCGCAGGGTCTGCAGGCGGGTCTTGGTGTCGGCGAGCTTGTCCTCGATCCGCAGCATCCACCAGTCCGAGTACGGGTCGTCCTGCTCGGCGCCGCGCTTCATCTTGTTCATGGCGCCGATGAAGCCGTTGAGACCGATGATGCCTGGGCGCCCCTCGGTCGGCGCGCGGCCGTGCCAGATGCGCGAAGCGTGGTGCGTGTGCAGCGTCAGCGACATCGCGCTGCGCAGCGATCCGAGATTCAGTTGCAGGGGTTCTGTGCGTTCGTTGGCCATTGGAGCGACTCGCGGTGAAGGGGCGAGTCGCCAGCATCGGCATCGGCCGGAAGGCTGTCAGTCAACAAACCGCAGCCCATGCGCGCCCGGTTTGTTCTGCGCGGAAGGCTGTGTGTGCCGGCTATCCCCTGGGGATAGCTCGGCGGATGTGTTCGCGGCTCGCGCGGAGGTGAGACCGCGTTGCGGGGCTATGCCTCGCGAGGTCTGTACCAGGCGGCCCGTTGCCCCTCCACCTCACGGTAGCGAAGCTCGAACAGGCGGCACTCGTGCACCACCTGCCGCCAACTGCTGCAGCCGTAATTGGCTGGAAGCTGCTCGGGATGCCGGTCCGCGATCCAGCGGCCAGCGGCGGCGATCGGTGTCCAGCCCTCGACGGCCAACTGCGCGGCGGCCTCGCGTAGCGCACGAACGATGCCGGCGGCCGGCCAGTCCACCGTGCCGTCCGGCGCGATGCCATTGACCACCAGGTCGTGGAACACATCCGAGTGGACGAATTCCGCTGCCAGGCGCCGCGCCTGATCCATGTGCTCGGCCCAGCCGCGCAACTGCTCGAAGTGCTGATCGATGCGCGTGTAGGCGGAACCGAGTTCGTCCTGTGCAGCGCGGCACCCGTCCACGGTCCATAGATCGTGCTGGTCGATGAAGTGGTGCACCAGTGTGTTGCGCAGCGATACCAGGTCTTTGAGGTCGGCCTGGGTCTTGGCGTAGTCCTGCGCAGACAGGCTCAATTGCACGCGCGTGCGAAAGGAGATCACGTCGCCGGGAAGATCGTCGTCGCGTTCCTCGCCGCCATTTCCATCGGTGACGACATACGAACCAAACAGTTGTCCGATCAACGTGCCCAGGGTCTTGGTCGCGGCATCTTCAATCCGCGCTGCGCGAATGGCCTCCAGCGAATGCGCCGGGCCTGAAATCTCGTGGTGGGCCACGATGGCTTTCATGAGGCGCTCGTATTGTTGAAGGCGCAACAGGCATCTGCCCAGCAAGCGCTGAACGTCTGGCTGTAGTGGTTGCAGTGCGTTTGTGGCGGGGGAAGTCGTCATGTCCATCGTCGGCCGGGCTCGTGCGTGGCTGTCCTCGTCTGATTCACAGGCGACAGTTTCGCCTGTCATTCGGCGGGCGACAATCGAGCGCGGCGGAAAGATGTCTGTTCCAGCTATCCCCTGGGGATAGTCAACATCAGCGATCACGCAAGGCTTCTCGGAGCTGAGCCAGGTAGGCTCGTGCGACCTCGGGGTCAGCCGCACGGGATGCCGGCGGTGACGAGGGCGCAGGTGACGGGGGCGCTGGCGGTGCCGATGCACTTTCTCCGGCCCAGGCCTTGAACTCCCCGCGGATCGCCTTCTGGATGATGCCAAACAGGTAGCCGGCCGGGTTGCGTACCGCGCTGTTGTGGCAGCGTGCCGCCCACTCGTCGAGAACGGCCTGCCTCTGCGCCTCGTCCACCTGCTGCAGCGCCACCAGCGCGCCGGCCTGCTGCTCGTCCTTCAAGCGCAGGAAACGCTCGGGTAGCCGCAGGTTCTGCAAGGCCCTCGCGCGCGGTACTGTACGTACTTCATTTATACGATCATTACGTACTGTACGGTCCTCCTTCGGAATCCGAAGAGAGCCGTCCGGCGCGGGTTTCGGTCCTGCTTCGGATTCCGAAGACGGGCGCGCAGCATTCCGAAGAAGGGCTTCCTGGCCTTCTTCGGATTCGTGGTCCGCACCCTCCTGTGGATAACCTGGCGTCGTCCAGCCATGCAGCGCCATGCGCTGCGCCAGCACCTGCAAGCGGGTCGGCAATGTGCGGCCGCTGAGCAGCGGGTCTTCGGCAATCTCCTTGAGCGTGTTCATGCCCACGATCTGTACCGCCTTGGCGGCATGGGTCAGCGCCTGGCTGACCAGGCCGAGGTAGTCGGCATCGAGTTGCATCGCCTCGAAGGGTGTCAGCGGTTCGTCGTGCAGCACGTAGAGGTTTCCCTGGATGCGGCCGGTCTTCGGGTCGCGCCGTCGTCGCACCAGGCTCAGCCAGCGCGTCAGCCGCAGCAGCGTCAGGGCGCGCGCCACGGTCTCGTGCGATGCCTGCGCCGCACAGGGCATCGAGGCCAAGTAGGGGCGCAATTGGTCGTAGGTGGGAAAGGCGGTCACGCCGTCGTCGTTGAGCTGCAGGCGGAACACCTGCCAGGCATTGCGCTCCAGCGGCGTCAGGCGTCGATCGAGGAACAGCGCGCGCGGCACGCTCTCGTGCCGGTTGCCGCTGTAGAGAAAACCGTCCTGGCTCGGCGCCGTGCCCTGCGCCGGTTCCTTCGGCTCAAGGTGCCGCAGCGCCTCGTCGAACAACGCCGACAGCGCAACCGGGCCATCGCGCCGTGGTGCGCTGCCCGTGGTCATGGCTACACCAGCCCCTGGTCGATCCAGTTCCGTATCGCCGACCAGATCACCGACATGGGCAGGGTCATGGCCTCGGCCAGGTCCATGGTCAGCGCCAGCATCGCCATGTCGTCGGTCAGGGCGACATGGCGCTCGGCGACGCCGGCCTTCCAGCGCTCCCACAAGGCCACGTCCTGCGCCTCGTCGAGCACCGGATGCCGGCCCTTGCGCTTGGGCAGCCCGAGGATGTTGCGGCGCAGCGCCACTTCCTGATGCGTGAGGCCGTAGAACTTGCTGACCATCTCCGTGCTCGCCCCCAGGCGCAGCATGCGGTCCACCGTGGCGATCTCCCGCTCCACGTCGTGCACCTGGCTCAGCAGCCGCTTCAACACTTCCCGGTTCACCGACACCGAACACCACGACACCGTGGCATTCACCAGCATGCTCACGAGCTCGGGGTGTTTCAGCGCATCCAGCTCCTCCTCGCCGAAGCCCATGGCCTTGCAGCGGCGCAACTGGCCGTTGCGCAGGTCATGCAGAGCCTGGGCGATCACGGCCTGGTTGAGCGGGTGCGGTGCCGACATACGGGAGCCTCCTGCGCTCAGGAATCCTGGCTCGCTACGCCGGCTTCCAGATCCAGCAGCCGGCGCGCCAGGCGCAGCAGACGGAACAGCTTCACCAGCGCAGCATCGCTCAGGCGTGTGGCCGAGCCGCCGTGGCCATGCAGCAGCGCCGCCAGCTCGTCGGCCAGCCGCGCGCGGTCCAATCCGTTCGCGGAGGGCGGAGCCGCACTCAGCACATGCAGCAGGGTCAGCACCGCCCGCGCGAACGCCGGCAGCGCCTTCGCCTGGCCCACAACCGGCGCCGCGCAGACGAAGCCGATGCCGCCGACGCTGGCCTCGATGTGGTCGCCGACCGCCGCTTCCTCGCCGATCTCGCGCGCGAACTGCGCGATGTGCACGCGCAGGCGATCCGGCACGTCCAGCCCCGGCTCGACGTACCAGACGTCCGAGATGGGATAGAGCCCGCCGACCTGCACGGGGATCGCACGCAGCGCATCGGCCTCGAAGTCGGGCAGCTTGTCGCCGAGCTGGTCCGCGACCATCCGCTGGATGGACTGCAGGCGCTCGGTGGTCGGTGCCGGTGTCACGATGTGCCCTTGCAGGCGCTCTTCGCGTTCCCCGTGCTGGTCCTCCGGCGCTTCGGGCGATGCAGGCGGTGTCGCTGCTGGCGCCGAAGGCGCGACCGGCGTGGTGTCGCGCGGCACAGACGAGGCGGGTGGCTGCTGAGGCGCGGAGACCGGCGGGGGAGGATCAGCAGGCACGACAGGCGCTGCCGGTGGCGTCGGCGCCGCCGGTTCGCTGGTCAGCGCACGCTGGCGGCTTTCGCTGTCGTTGATCTCCAGCGCCAGCGTGTCGTAGTCCGCCTCCAGCAGCTCGGCCATCTGGCCGACCAGCTCGTCCTGCACCCGCTGCGGCGAGAAGTCGTCCGGCTGTGTGTCGAACTGCGTCAGCACGTCCTGAAACAAGGTGGCGAAGTCCACGGCCACGGTGCGGCCCAGCGCACGCCGCTCCCAGGTGCGCTCGCACGCCTTGCGCAGCACCGCGAGCCGGTCCACCTGATGCCGGCCCAATCCGCCGTACAGCAGCGTCGGGATCGCCGGCAGCAGATAGCGCACCGCATCGTTCATGCGGCTGATGTGTGACTGCGGCACCGGATAGCCGTCGGCCGTCAGCCGCCGCGCGAGTTCGCTCTGTGACAGCGCCTGGCCGCTTTCCTGCTCGTAGAACTCGCGCGCCTTCTCGATGCCCAAGGCCCGCTCGATGAAGCTCAGCCCGCCGCGCAGCTCGTTCTCGGCCAGATGTCCAGTCAGCGCCACGATTTCGCCGCGCGCCGGCCACGGGCGGAACAGGCACGCAATGCGGAAGAAGCGTTCCTCCTTGGTCTCGCTCCACAACTCGCGCAGGATCGCGAGCCGCGTGTTGCCGCCGTTGCGAATGATGTAATGCGCCTCGCCCGGCCTGCGCGTGATCGCGGGGGGCGCGTCCAGCCCGCGTTCGCGGATGGACGCCTTGATCTCCGCATAGGCCGGGTTGCGCGTCACGCGCGGGTCGTGGTCGTAGGGCCGCAACTGGTCCAGCGTCACCACCATCGGCGTGTCGGCGATGGGGTCGCTCAAGGTCGCGGCCGAAGGGCCGCTGCGCTCGAAGCCGGTGGCCAGAAGCTTGGCAGCCATGTCCTGCGGCGTCAGCTCAGCCACGGCCGTTCTCCTGCGCCTGCCGGTCGGCGCGGCGAAGTTGCGCGCGTGCATTGCGGTCGGCACGGTGGTCGCTCGCAGTCGAGCTGGTGTAGATCGACGCGCAGCCTTGTTTCGTGAATTTCAGGTGCCCACCGGACGTGCGCACCACGCGCCAGCCTTCGCCCAGCGCGAACTCGATCAGCGCGCGCAGCCGTTCACGGCCGCGCGCCAGTTCATGCGCGCTCGCCATGGCCGGCCCCTCCCGCATCGGCCCGGCCGGTGACTAGCGCGAAGCGCTCCCGCCACACGGGGAACAGCTCGCCGGCCAGCGTGCGCATGGTCTCCAGCGCCGCGGGCGCGGTGCGCCCCGCCGGCTGCCGGTACTCCACCCGATGCACCGGCAATCCTCGTGTCGCAGCGCGCGGATAGGCCTCGATGGCCGGCACGTCGGTGCCCAGCACCTGCACGCCGGCCTGTTCCTGGAACACCTGTCGCAGCGCCTGCTGGACCAGCCGCGCGTTCGACGACACCGGATGCACACGGTTGATGAGCAGGCGCAGCGGTGGCGGCTCGATGCCCAGGTGCCGATACGGCGCGATGTCCTCGATCAGTTGCAGCGTGCCGCGCCGCAGCTCGCGCGCCGCGAGGATCTCCGGCGTCACCGGCGACAGCGCCAGGTCGGACGCCAGCACCGCCATCTCCAGCAGCACGCTGCGCGCGCCCTGGGTGTCGACCAGCAGCAAGTCATAGTGCGTGCGGAAGACGGGAAGCAAATGGCGCAGTCGAAGGCGCCCATCCGGTGCGTGCAGCAGCAGCGTGTTCAGCTCGCCGCGGTCGTCGTTGGAGAGCACCAGGTCCAGGCCCGCGATCGCGGTGCGCGACACCAGTTGCTCGATGCGCCGCTCATTGAAGGCCAGCATCTCGTAGATGCCGCCGGGCGCGCGCACGTCCAGCGTGAAGTAGCTCGACAGCGTGGGCTGCACGTCCAGGTCCAGCAGCAGCACGCGCAGCCCGGCATCGGCGATGAAGCCGCCCAGGTTGGCCGCCGTCGTGGTCTTGCCCACGCCGCCCTTGGTCGAAATGATGGACACCACCTGCATGGGCTTCTCCTCGTCGAATGGCATGAACCGAGAAGAAGCGTCAGGCGCGTTCTTTGAGGCGATCAGCGATCCACTGTTCGATCTCCACCGAGTCCCAGCCCACCGCGCGCACGCCCAGGCGCAGCGCCTTGGGGAACTTGCCTTCCTTCATCAGGCTGTAGATGTGCGCGCGCTTGAAGCCGGTCTTGGCTTCGACCTCGGCGCGGCGCAGGATGCGGTGCTCGGGCGGCAAGGCCGGCGCGATGGTCTGCGAAGACATGAGAGGCACTCCTTGACGCTCGATGGCGTTGTTCAGAAAGTGCCTCGCATTCCATATGCTGCTGCTGCGAGATTCACTGCAACTGCAGAACACGCAACTGCAATTGCAGTCTGCTGTTACAGGCTCAGCGCGATGCCTCCAGGTGGCGACGCGCCTGTGCCAGCTTGCTCCACAGCGTCCGCTCGCTGATGCCGGGCCGCCCTTCATGGTGGGCCAGTAGTGCACTGATCACCGCATCCATGTTGCGGAAGGACGAGTAGGCAGAGCCCGCGGGGGACTTGCCCAACAGCAATGTCAGCAGGCCGCCAATGATGTTCAGGTAAGTCGATTCGCTGCGCAGGCCCGGTTCACTCGTATCGCCCTCATGAATGCTAATGGCATGTTCCTTCGCCAACGCTTCGTGCTGTGCCTTCAGCGCCGCATGTAGTTGTGCGAGTTCGGCAAGCTGCAGCTTGGCGGCCTCGCGATCGGCCAGCAACACGTTCAGCATGGCGACGCTCACCGCAGGATGCAGTTCGCGCTCGATGCCGTCGAACAGGAACGGAGGCCGCTCACCGGGGTAGTAATGCGACATCCACGCCTTCAGATCGACGTGGCGCACGATCAACGCAGGATCGTCGAGTGCGGGGCGCTGAGATTCCTGCGCCATGCCTGCCTTGCCGTAAGAAAGTTCATCGTGTGCCAATGCGTCGAAGATGCGCTCGGAGAAAAGGCGCAGCAAGGGCCAGCGCGGAAAGTCGTTCGGCTCAGGCATGGCACGTGGCCCGAGCGTTTCCAGAATCCGCGGCTCAAAGCGCAACAGTCCCGCCCAACGGACGGCCGCCTCGATCGGGCGGTAGTAGATCCTGGCGCCAAAGGCAAGGCAACTCGATTTCTCCATGTCGCGTGCGTCCCATCGTCGGATCGAACTCTGGCAGACGCGCACCGCCCAAGTGGGCGAGGCGATTGCCCAGAAATCCGGATGAAGCGCAGGGCCGGCCGGGATCGTGGAAGGAAGCGTTGCATCGGCGCTGACGGCCGGCCAAGGGCGAACTACATCTTGCTACGCTTGAAACTCCTCAACCATGATGCGGGCGCTTTGCCTTTGGACCGGCACGCGGCTTGGTGGTCGCGCTCCCCTGGAGTCAAGCATGGGTGCCGCGCTTTACCCGAAACCTGGTCAAAGTTTTCCGTAGGAATTCCAACGGCGTAAAGTGCCAATGCGTCAACGGGATGAGCCGGTTTGCAACCAGCAAAAGCTCATGCGTTCCGCGTCAGTGAAATGACCGCGGCGGCGAGCCCGCAGGCGAGTGCCGGAGTACGGAAGGGCGCAGCAATTGCGTCGAAACTGGAATCAGTACAGCGCATGAGCCATGCCGATCGGGTCAGTCGCAAGACCAAAGATGAATCGCGCAATCCGAGAAAACTAGCCGCGCACCTTCCGATAGATCCGCGTCAGATCGCGCGTGATGTGCTTGCGTCCTGATGACATATACGTTCGGCGCGTTCGATGAACCGCTGCAACGGCTCCGTCATGCCACCCTCGGTTCGTAACAGATAGGTGGTTATCGATGCGCTCTGACCGGCCAACGGGCGGACAACAACATCCGCCGGCTGGCAAGTTGCCAAGTGCGCGGCAGTGGAAAAACCTAGCCCGTACCCTGCGGCCACCAACGTCAGCATCAGCCCGTGAGAAGCGGCATACTCAGCCACAATCGGTTGGACATCGACAGAGCGGAACAGTCGTTCGCTCTGCCGACCGCAACCTTGGCATGCCCGTGGATCACAAAGTACCAGCGGATAGCTCACCACTTCCTGCAACGGCACTTCCTTGAAGGCTACAAGCGGGTGCCGTGCGGGCAGGATCACTACCAAGGGGTCGGCCCACAGCGGCTCAGCAATGATCCCGTCCTCCACTTCATTGACCATTGCAAAGCCGGCGTCGAACAGATGTGCGTTCAGCCCCTGCACGAGTTCGGTCAGCGGTACTTCGGAGAGCCGGATGTTTACCTGCGGCGACTCTTCGCGGCACAGCGCAAGCAGTGCTGATAGCCTCGCCCGTCCTATGTCTCTCGACAGCGCGATTCGCAAAATGCCCTGAGAACCGGAGGCAGCAGCCTTCGCGCTGGCCACTGCCTGCTCAACGCTCAACATGACGCGGCGGGCGTCGTCGAGGAAGACTCGCCCTGCCCAAGTCAGGGTTGCGCCCCGCGGCGTGCGACTGAGCAACGTCACGCCTAGAGTTGTCTCCAGCTTGCGGATCGTGCGTAAGCGCTCCACGAACCCCATCCTTCCCGGGCTCTTTACGCCGTGATCAACTGCTCAGCCTTGAGATTCCAGGGCAGGAGGGCCTCGAAATGTTCGACGTTGGTCGCGGTGGGCAAGGCGCGCAGCACGTGGCGCAGCCACAGATACGGCTCGAAGCCGTTGGCCTTGGCGGTTTCGACCAGCGAGTAGAGGAGTGCGCTGGCACGCGCACCGGCCTGAGTGTCCGAGAAGAGCCATGCCTTTCTCCCGACCACGAAGGGACGGATGGCGTTTTCGGCGGGGTTGTTGTCGATCGGCAGATCGCCGCGCTCGAGGTAGCGCGTCAGACGCGGCCACTGCCGATGCAGGTAGCCCAGGGCACCCCCGAGCACCGAGGTGGGCGGCACGGTGGGGAGCACTTGGTCGAGCCAACGGCGCAGTTCGTCGATGACGGCGCGGCTTCTGCTCTGGCGTAGCGCCAGGCGCTGGGCGTCGTTCAGTTCGCGCGCGTCCTTCTCGATGGCGTAGAGCTTGCCGATCAGGGCCAGCGCTTCGTGGGCGCGGCCGCGCTTGCCGGCAGGCAGCACCTTGCTGGCATCGACGAAACGACGTCGCGCGTGCACCCAGCAACCGAGCCGGGTCACCCCTTCGGTGAAGGCAATTGCGCCGTAGCTCTCGAGCCCGTCGGCCATCAGATGCCCCTTCCAGCCTTCGAGCAGGCGTAAGGGCACCGCCTGCGCGCGGCTCGGATCGTACTCGAAGAGGACCACCGGCTTGCCCGGCGGTCCGCCGCGCTGCACCCACATCTGGCTCTTGCTCGTGGCTGCCCGGCCAGGCTCCTTGAGCACCTGCACCGGGGTTTCGTCCATGTGGATGACGTCGTGCCCGAGCAGCACGTCGCGCATCAGGTTGGCGAGCGGCTGCAGCGCCTGGGCGGTACCGATCACCCAGCGCGCCAGGGTCTGGCGCGGCACAAGCACGCCTGCGCGAGCGAGCACGTACTCGAAACGCGCCAGCGGCAGCCCATCGACGTACTTGATGACGATCAGCAAGGCCAGCAGGTCGTTGCTGGCGTTGCTCTTGGGCAGCACCTGCGCCGGGGCGCGGGCGGTGACCGGCGCCTGGTCGCCCTCGGGGCAGCCGTAGCGCTTGCGGATATGGCGCAGCACACGCACCTGCATCGGGACGATGTCGAGCTGTTCGCTGACGTCCTGGCCGATCTCGACCATGGGCGTGCCGCAGGCGCAGGTGCGCTCGGCCTCGGGGACGTCATGGACGACGTCGATGCGCGGCAGCTCGATGGGCAAGGGCTTGCGCTTACCACGCGCCTTCTTCTTGCCGGTGTCGGCGGACGCCTCACCCGTCGTCTCGGTGGCCGGCGGCGGCAAGGTTGCGGTGTCGAGCGCCTCGGGTGCGGACTCGGCCAGCGCCTCGGCCTCGTCGAAGAGCCAGGCCTGGCCCGCGTGCGATTCGCTGCTGGGCCCGAACATGCGCCGACGCGCCAGGCGAAGCTGCTCGTAGAGCTCGAGGATGCGTGCCTCGAAGGCCTTTTGCAGTTCAGCCTCCCGCGCATCGAAGGCTCTTTGGCGTTCAGCCTCCCGCGCATCGAAGACTTTCTGGAGTGCGGCCTCACGGGCCTCGAAGGCTGCCTGCCGTTCGGCTTCACGCGTCTCGAAGGCACGCTGCTGTGCCAGCAACAAGGCTTTGAGCGTTGCTGGATCGTCGGGCAACAGCTCGGCCAGGACGGATGCGCACACGCCAACGGAAGGGTTCGAGCGAGGGGCGGCGGTACGTTGCGGCATGCCGGAATTATACCCGATCACGCTACGTAACTGATTGGTATTGCAGCGTTTTATGCGGCCTTGCCGCCCACAGATCGAAGCCCTCAAGCAGCCATTCGAGCTCCTTCATCGTCAGTACGCAGGTGGGCTCGCCCGCCTCGGCCGCCGGCCAGGCGAAGCGCTCGGCTTCGAGCCGCTTGTACCAGAGGCAAAAGCCGTTGCGGTGCCAGTACAGCGCCTTGAGCTTGTCGCGGCGACGGTTGATGAACAGGTACAGTGCGTCGCCGAACGGGTTCAGCCCCAGCTCCTGCTCGACCAGTGCCGACAGTCCGCCGATGGATTTGCGAAAGTCGATCGCCGGCCGGTACAGATACACCGCACCGATCGAATGCCCCGGGTGCATCAGCGCCCCCGCTCGGCAAGGGCCACCGACAGCGCGGCCAGCCAGTCGACGCCGGGCAGCATCGCGCATTCGAGCCGCAACTGCGCGTCGATCACCACCGTGCAGCCCGCGCGGGGCGTCATCGAGGGTTCGATCTGGATCGGGACGAATCCGCCAAGCTTGGCGCGGCTACGACGGCCACCGGCCACCAGGCGCTTGCGCCACTGGTAGAGCGCCTGCGGCGACAGCCCCTCGCGCTCGGCGTACGCCTTCGTGGTGATGCCCTCGGCTTCGATTGCCGACAGGTGCGACAACCAGAACGTACTGCGCTCCGACATGCTCGTGCTCCCCGAAAAACGGAAGCCGAAGCATGAGGGCTCAACGGGGGCTACGTAAGGATGGGGTTCGTGGAGCGCTTACGATCGTGCGTGATAGAGGAGATTGTTCTATGTGCAGCCGCCGAGCGGCTCGGCCGAAGTGCAGTTCCTCGGCTACAGCGATGAAGCAGCGAAGATGACGTAAGTTCATGCGCAGTCCCTCGTGACGTGACCAGTCCTTATGATCGTAGGGAGGCGCATGGGTGCGGGGAAGAGACCGACATGTCTTGCATGTGTCTGCCGTCGTCGGCTCACTGCACGCGGGCAATGGTGTCCGGAGTTATTGCAACGCTGCTTGAACGCGGGCGGCGGTCATGGCGGATGGCTAGAGCACTTGCACCAGCGCGCCTCGCGTAGTCTTCTGTGGCCGCAGCGTCCCGAGGGAGACATTCGCGGCGTCTTACGCAAGCCCCGACGACGAGCGATTTGGTCTGTCGATACGGGCGGCGGCGCGGGGTCTGAAGTTCGCGCCAGCGGGCAACGCGCCGGATGAACTGTCGATGTGCATGTCGCGGCGACTTCGAAATCGCCACCTGTAACCGCGCTGCTGAAGCACTGCGGCCGGAGCAGCCGCAGCAAGCGGCTGACGCGGGCGGGCAAGCCATTCCTCGAACATGTGCCACGTATCTTCACTGCCTTGCAGCAGGCACGCGACAGCGTGAAGGCAGCGGCCAACGGCTTTCACGGTCAGCTGCGCATTGCGCTGTCCGATGGCATCACCCCGTCGCGCATGCCGACCTTGCTGGCGCTATGCTGGCAGGAGGAGCCCGACGTCGAGTTGCGCCTGTTCGAGGTGTCACTGTCGCAGCAAATCAAGGGGCTGCATGGCGATCTGTATGACCTAGGGCCCAGTCTGGTGAAGTGGGTGACGACATCGTGGCTAAGGCGCTTTGGAGCGCCCCCCTCATGGTCGCGGCGCCGGCATGGCATCCGCTGCTCAAGCACAAACGTATCTCACTGGACGAGGTGCTGCGTTATCCGCTGGTGCTGGTGACCCACATGCATACGGGAGTCATGCACGTCAGATCCAACGAGTGCTGCCGCGGGTGAAGCAGGAACCCGTGATCGCTGCACGGGTGGCTTCCTGGGAACCTGAAACGCGTCGAGGTATATTGATTAGACAGAAGCTAGTCTTCCGTCAACAGGTGTAGCCATCCCTTGCTAGCGGCTTCCATAGAACCTTTCCACGAACGAGCGACGGTAACTCTGGTGGCAGGCTAGGCAGCTTTGCTGGGTCTTGGAGAAAGCCGCGATGACTGCTTGGCCGTCATTCCGCTGTGCAGCCTCGCCCATGGCGGTCGCGGCGTCATGGACCTGTCCATCAAGACCCCGAAACTTTCCAGCGTCTGCCCCAAGCCAAGCAAGGATGCGCATCTTTTCCGACATGGGCGGCTCGGCATGCTTGGCGATTCGTGGTGCTAGCTCGGCGACCAGTGGCCAGTCTTCCTTGGAAATCGCGCCCGTGACGGCTTGCATGTCGCGCCCGAGTCTTTCCATTATGGTACGAAGCGCCATTGGCTTTGCCGCCTCTACGGACTGCGCACCGAGTGCCGTGGCGAAGGTTGCCAAGAGCACGGACAGCGAGACGGTGAAGAACGATCTGGGTTTCAAGGGCTGGTTCACGAATTTCTCCATTGATGTTGTGACGAATGCTTTGGGTCTAACGAATGGTTGCAGGTGTCCTCAAAATTCCAGACTCAGCGCGATCGATCCGAATGCGTGATGGCCCGCCTGCTGGTCGAACTCGCGGGTTCTCCAACCGCGCATCACGGCGAGCCGCACGCCGCGTCCAGCAACGATCCATTGGCTACTGATGCCGAGAGCTGCTTGCGCGACCCAAGGCCGCCGGCTGACATGATGGCTATGCCGGAACATGTTTCCGTCGAGTGAGAAGTCCCAGGCGACGGCTTTACCCTCCAGGTTCAGGAAGACATGTGCCCCAGGTTTGGGCGCCAGGACCGATTGCGGCGTTGTCGTGCGCAGATCGGCAACACCAGAGGGCGGGCGGTTCTCTGCGCCAGGGCGGATCGGATAGCTGCCGAAGTCGTTCGGTATGTTCCAGCCCGCGCGAAACTCCACGCCGGTACTGGCGGCGGTTTCGATGTTTCCGACCCGCAAGGCATAGCTGCCGATCACGTCGCTGCCCCATCCAGGACGGACGGCACCCTCCGTGTACGGCTTGAACTTGCGCTCCATGGCCATCTGAAATGCCAGCTCGTTGTGCAACTGGTTGTCCCAGCCGCGAAAGCGCTCAATGCCGCGTGCGCGATGCACCAGATCCTGAGATTGCTCGGCCAGCGACCAGGGGCCGATCACGCCCAGGGTCAACTCACGCACTTCAAGCATTTCGTAGCTGGCAGCCTGTGGGTGGATTCGGCGATTCCACGCCAGGCCCAGGTAGAGCAGGCCAGCGTACGGCCGATCGTCGGGAATCAGATCGGTGCGCGTCTTGTCCTCGGGTGTGTACATAGACTGGCCAAAGCGAACGACGAGGTTCTGCGATGCCGGTTGGTCGCCGGTATCGCGCCAGAAGCCGGGATCGGCCCAGCCGATGAAGCGGGCGTACAAACCAATCGGCTGTGGCAGGCACTCGGGACGGAGCTCGCCTTGCAGATCACGTGAGACTGCTGTTAGCGCGACACCGTTGGTGTAGTTGCGGTCGGAGCCGGTGAATAGATCGTTCTCCAGGCGCAGGGTGCCACCCCGCCAGCGCAGGGAGTGCTCTGGCGAGCAGGAGGGAGGATCTGCAGAGAGCGAGAAGTCGGAACCGAAAGCAGAAATCGGGCTGAACAATGCACAGGCAATCAACAAGGTGGCGCACTGCATCGACTGCTGCACCTTGGTGCCGCGCAGGCTCCGGCAATACCCGTCGATGCCGATCATGTCGCCCCATCGCCTGCTGCCCTGTTGACGTAAAAGCGTTCGAGGGCACTAACGATTTCCTCGGCTTCGTCTACGCAGGTGAACAAGTCGAGATCGGATGGAGAGATATAGCCTTCGTCGAGCAGAAGATCGAAATCAACTACGCGACGCCAGAATGCACGGCCGACCAGCACCACCGGAATCCGCTGCATCTTTCCGGACTGGATCAAGGTGAGCACCTCGAACAGCTCATCAAGCGTTCCATAGCCACCGGGGAAGGCCACCAAGCCCTTGGCGTGCAACAAGAAGTGCATCTTGCGCAGGGCGAAATAGTGGAATCGGAACGCCAAATCCGGGCACATGTAGGGGTTGGGTGCCTGTTCGTGGGGCAGCGTGATGTTGAGGCCAATCGAACGTGCGCCAACCTCGAAAGCACCGTGGTTGGCTGCTTGGCTCTTCACGGCTTTCCTACGGGGCCGTCGCCCATCCCGCGCCCTCCGCCCCTGGCCTGTATTGATGCCTGCGCGACCTCCTTGGCCTTTTCCTGCAGATCGTCGCTAGCCTTGGTGTTGAGGAGCCCGGCGCCGGAAAAATCCGGCTTGGGCGGCGATGCAGGCACACTCCGATCTCTAAGACGCTGATACAGCGCCCAGTGAGCCGCACCAGCCGACCCGCATTGCGATTCCGCGTCACTGATCGCCGGAGCCGCGGATACATTTCCATCCTCCTGTGCCTCCCCCGTGACGAAGCTCATGACGACACCGCCGTCATGATCTTGCGCTGGGGAAGGCGGCGCGGCCATGGCGCTGGCGGCCAATGCCAGACCGAGCCACAGCACGGTGGCGAGATGCTTCTTCAGGTTCATTTCATATCTCTCGCCGTCATGGCGGGTTTCCCGCACGACAGGCCGTGCCAGGAAATGGCTGCGATTGCTACCCACACCAGCGTTCGGAAGCTCATCGCGATGACCGTACGCATTTCATAGGCCCCGCCGGCATAGACGTGTGCGCCGAGTGCCGCAAAGGCAAACGCAGTCGCTGCGGCGATGACGACGGCCAGCCACACCGCCCAGCGATGCCGCAGCCACAGTACAGCGCCAGCGATGACGTAGGCGAAGCCGGCCAGAAAGTTGAACCAGAGCACGAACGGCACGAAGTTCCCGGCAGAGGCTTGCGCCGCTTCTCCACCGAACAGGATCGCGCCGCCTTCCTTGATGGTCAGCAGACCGAACCCGACCGCGATCAGGGACATGGCCCGGATGAGAAATCCGCGCTGCTGCATGGGTCCTCGCATAGTCATTACTCCATGACTCGCTTTTGCCTTCAGCCCCTAAGAGACAGCCAGTCCCGCCCGGTATAGGGCGAAGGCCTCGACGGCCTCCCGCAAGAACCACCCCCTCCACTGCGGCGCGGTAGGGGTCCGGAGCACCAGTTCCTGGATGACACTGACAAGCGAAATTGCCTCAGCACTTGGTTGCACGTCGGCCCTGACCAGGCCCTGCTGTTTGGCGCGGGCGATGATTCGGGCTAGGCGGGTGGCGTAGTTAGCGATGAGCATCCGGATGCGCCGCTGAAGGCTGGGGTCGCCATCCTGTGCCAACCACGACAACAGTCGCCGGGGAACGCCGGGGTGCCTGGCGATGAACGCGATCTGCTGCTGGAATACGCTCTCCAGTTCCCGCAGCGGGTCGTCTTTCCTCTCGCTCTTGACTGAGCGCAAGAGCCGGCCTCTCACTCTGGCAATAAACCTTTTTCGGCCACCGCGGCTGTCCGTCTGCGGAGGCGACCATCGATCCTCGGCCGCGGCGGCGGTTCCAAGCAGACTTTTCATATCCGCGAACAGGTAGTGGCGCGTGGTTTCCCACCACCGCTTGAGATGCTCCTGCTCGAAACGATTCATGATGTCGTCCGTCATGGTGCCTCCTCCCTTATTTGCAAGGTCATTCAAACCCCCGCCCTTCACCGGCGTCTCCATGGGTCACGCCATCGCGGATGTGGTAGATGCGCTTGAATGTGGGGATGATCTTTTCGTCATGGGTGACGACGATGATGGCGGTCTCGAACTTCCGGGCCATGTCATTGAGGATGCGGATCACAGCCATGGCGCGCTCGCTGTCGAGAGGCGCGGTGCGCTCATCGGCCAGGATCACCGGCGGGCGATTGACCAATCCGCATGCGATGGCGACCCGTTGCTGCTCGCCACCGGAGAGTTGCGAGGGCATGGCGCGAGCCCGGTGTTGCACATCGAGCGCCGTAAGCAGTTCCAGCGCCTTCGCGCGCGACTCCCCATTCGCGACGGATGCCGGATCGAACTCGAATGGCTTGCGGTTACGCGTCGGTGCCTCTCGCCCGCCTTGCACCATGCCGCATTCCACCAGGAGGCGGGCGTTGGCAGCTTCCACCAGAAAACACGAGCCCGTGACTTCGCGTGCCGCACCCAGAAAACTCAGCTTCATGGGATGTTCACTCCGGCTTCTTCTCTTGCATCGGGCAGGTGCTCAGGCCGAACAGGCGGTAGCCTGGGCAGCGGCCAGCCAGCCCTGTGATGAGAGGCATGAATCCAATGAGTCCCAGCCAACGCCAGGATGAGTCCAGCCACAATGGGAGACTGAGGAGAACCAGTCCGATGACGACGCGCACAATGCGGTCGAGCCGTCCAACGTTGATTTGCATGACGGTCTCCTTGTGTTGAGTCAGCGGCTTGAAAACGCGACGGGGGCGGCAGCGTCCCGCAGCGGATGGGTTGCGGTCGATGCCGTCGTGGATACTTCCCAGCCACCGCCAAGGGCCTTGTACAGCGCCACCAATTGCACGGCGGCGTTGGTATGTGCCCGCGCGGCTGCGGTTTCGGCCTCATGCAGGCTGCGCTGGGCAGCCAGCAGTTCGACCAGCGCGATGTCGCCCGCCGCGTAGCGCGTCCTGGTGTGGCCGTAGGTTGTGCGCGCGGCATCCAGTGCCATGCCGCGGCGTTCCAGTGTGTCCAGCCCGCCGTGGTAGTCGCCCAGCGCGCGCTCGGCGTCGCCCAGCGCCGTCAGCACGGCCTGCTCGTAGGCCAGCGCGGCCTGCCGCTCGGCCGCCTCGCGTGCCCGAATTTCGGCTCGCACACGGCCACCGTCGAACAGGCGCCAGGAAATCAGCGGCAGGATGGAAAAACGCGAGCTGGATGCATCGAACCAATCGCCCGTACTGAGCGCCTGAAACCCGCCGCCGACACCGATGGAGAGTTTGGGGAACAACTCGGCCGTGGCCACGCCGATGTCGGCAGAACTCGCTGCGAGGCGACGTTCCGCAGCCAGCACGTCAGGACGTCGGCGCAGCATATCTGCGCGCTCGCCCACCGGCAGTGCCCGCAGCGTGCTCGGCGTCAAGGGGCCATCAAGCAGTGCCAGCTCCCGCTCCGGCGGTGCGCCCAGCAGCACGCCCAGGCTGAGCACCGCGGTGCGCTGGCGCGCCTGGATATCCGGGATGAGCGCGTTGACTGCTGTCCATTGGGCGTACGCCGCCTCCACGTCGGCGGCCGACGCGTCGCCCAGCGCGTGCCGCAGGCGCACCAATTCAAAGGTCTGCTGCAGCGTATCCAGCGTGGCGCGTTGTGCGTGCAACTCGTAGCGGGCGCCGACGGCGGTGAACCAGGTGCGCGCGACCTCGGCCACGATACGCATGCGTACGCCCTGTGCCTCGGCTTCGGTCGCCCGCAGGCGGGCGCTGGCGCCTTCCAGGGCGCGCCGCTTGGCCCCGAACAAGTCGGCCTCCCAGGCCGCGTCGAAGCCCGCGTCGTAGATGGTCTGCGTGGCGTCAAGACCGGGGATGGAGCCTACGGGCAAGGGGCCGTTCTCGCTTTGACGGCGCCGGTTGACGCTCGCGCCTGCGGCGGCGGTGGGCAGTGCCTCGCCGGCCACACGTTCGCGCAGGGCGCGTGCCTCATCGATGCGTGCCGCAGCCTGGCGCAGATCCAGGTTCAGTGCCAGCGCTGTGGCCATCAGGCGATCGAGGACTGGATCGTCCAGTGCAGACCACCATTGGCTCAAGTCTGCGGACTGGGATTCACTTGCCAACGGCAAGGTCCAGCCGCTGCCGACGTCGACCGGCGGCGGCTCGCGGTAGTCGGGGCCCACGGTTGCGCAGGCAGTCAGCAGCACGCACGACAGGGCCAGCGCGACCGGACGCACGCGCCCAGGGGTCAGGCCGGTGACGGTTGCGCGAAGAAAGGGAGTGCGGGTCTTGGATTTCATTGCAGGCGTCCTCGGACGAATACGGTGGCCATCGTCAGCGTGGCGAGGGCGATGATCGCCAGCGGCCACAGGCTGGCGAGAATGTCACCGGGCGGCATGGCCTTGAGAAAGCTGCCTTCGACGATGATGAGGAAATGGGTCAGCGGAATGGCCTGAGCCAGCCATTGCAGAACGACGGGCATGTTTTCCACAGGCGTCGCAAAGCCTGACATCAGCACCGCCGGCACGCCGACGGCGAACGCCCCCAGGATGGCCTGCTGCTGCGTCATGCTGACCGCGGAAATCATCAGACCGATGCCGACCACCGAGGCGATGAACAGCACCAGGCTGGCAAGCAGGAGTGCAAACGAGCCCGTAAATGGGATGCCGAACAGGAAGACGCCCGCGCTGATCATGAACAGGCCCAGCCCGGTGCCAATTGCGAGTGCCGGCAGCGACTTGGAGATGATGATCTCGGGCGTCGAGGTGGGCGACACCAGCAACTGGTCGAAGGTGCCCAGCTCGCGCTCGCGCGCGATCGACAACGAGGTGATCAAGAGCGAGCTGAACAGCGCCAGGATGCCCGTCAGCCCGGGCACGATGAACCAGCGGTAGACCAGATTCGGGTTGAACCAGTGGCGCACGACCACGGGCGTTGGTGCCTGAGCGTCGGGCACGACCTCGGCGCCGACATCGGCGGCGATGGTGGACAGATAGGCCACGGTGATCTGCCCGGAGTTGCTGCGCCGGCCATCGACCAGTACCTGCGCGCGGCCACTTTCGCCGGCCGCGATGGAGCGCGAGAAATCCACCGGGATGGCGAGCGCGGCGATCACCTCGCCACGGTCGATCAGCTCGTGGAGCTGCTGCTGGCTGTCGACATGCCGGACGTGGGTGATGAAGCGGGCGCTGTCCAGTCGCTGTACCAACTCGTGCGACCACCGCCCCGCATCCTGATCGTAGACGGCGATATCGACGTTGCGCACTTCCAGCGTCGCGGCAAAGGCGAACACTAGCAACTGCAGGATCGGCGGCACGAACACCACCATGCGGCTGCGCGGATCGCGCAGGACGCTGAGCACTTCCTTGATGAACTGGGCGCGCAGGCGGGTGAACGAGAATGCGGAAGTCAACATCGCGTCACTCCAAGTTCTTGCGCGTGGCGCGCTTGGCGATCACGAAGAACAGCACCCCGATCGCCGCCATGGCCGCCAGGTTGGGCAGGAACACGGCCCAGATGTCGCCGGCCAGGAACACCGTCTTCAGCGAATCGACGAAGTAGCGCGCCGGAACCACCAAGGTGATGGCGCGGATCGGTGCCGGCATGGCGTCGATCTCGTACAGAAAGCCCGACAACATGAAGGCCGGCAGGAAGCCCGTGAACAGCGCGATCTGCGCGGCCAGGAACTGGTTGCGTGCCAGCGACGAGATCAGCAGACCCTGACCCAGCGCCGGCACCATGAACACCGCCGACAAGAGCAACAGGGACAGCAAGGAGCCGCGCATCGGGACGCCGAACACGAACACCGCCAGCGCCGATGCGCCCAGCGTGGACAGCATGCCGAGCGCGAAGTACGGCAGCAGCTTGCCGATCAGGATTTCGGCCACCGAGGCCGGCGTGGACAGCACTGCCTCCATGGTGCCGCGCTCCCATTCACGCGCCACCACCAGTGCAGTCAGCATGGTGCCGATGATGGTCATGACGATGGCGATGGCGCCGGGAATCAGTGCGCGTCGGCTTTCCAGTTCGGGGTTGAACCAGTAGCGCGGCTCCAGCATGATGGACTGCGCCGGTGCTCCGACGTCCAGTCCGGCACGCCAGGACTGGACCACGCCACGGGCGTAGTTCTCGACGTAGTTGGCGGTATTGGGGTAGGAGCCATCGGTGACGATCTGCACCAGCGGCTCGCTGCCACGGAGGGCCAGACGCTGCTCGAAATCCTGCGGGATCACCACGTAGCCGCGCAGGTCGCCTGAGACCAGTTGGTCGGCTACTTCGCGCCGGTCATGGGCGAAGTGCGTATTCAGGAAGCGAGTGCCCGAAAACGCTGCGGCCAGCGACTGTGCCGATGCGCCGGGCGACTCCAGGACCACGCCGACACGGACATCCTTCGCATCCAGCGACACCGCATAGGCGAACAGCAGCAGCAACACCACCGGGAGCACGAACGCGATCAGCAGCGTCGAGGGGTCGCGCAGCGCCTGGTAGCTTTCCTTGGTCACCAGGGCGATCAAGCGCCGTAGATCAAAATGGCGCAAGTCGGTCTGCAGGGAGTCACTTCCGTCTTTGTGCATTGTGGCGCCGTTCATGTGGCGGCCTCCAGCTCGCGGTCTGACGACTCCACCAGGTGGATGAAGGCGTCCTCCATCGTCGGGTCGGGCCGTTCGGGGCTGACCGCCGAACGTTTGAGCGCGTCGGGCGTATCCAGCGCGATCAGTTGCGCACGCGAGAGCATGGCCACGCGGTCGCAGTATTCGGCCTCGTCCATGAAGTGGGTGGTGACCATGATGGTCACGCCCTTGCGGGCCAGTCCGTTGATGTGGGTCCAGAATTCGCGCCGGGTGATCGGGTCCACGCCCGAAGTGGGCTCATCCAGGAACAGCACGGGCGGCCGGTGCATCAGCGAACAAGCCAAGGCCAGGCGCTGCTTATGTCCCAGCGGCAGGGAATCGGGCGTGGCGGACAACCAGTCGCCCAGATCGAAGGTTTCGATCATCTCGGCAATGCGCTCGCGCCGGGTGTTGCCTTCCAGTCCGTAGACGCCGGCCGAGAATTCCAGGTTCTGCTGCACCGAGAGCAGGCCGTAGAGCGAAAACTTCTGCGCCATGTAGCCGAGCCGGCTCTTGGCTGCGCCGGTGGCGCGGCGCAGATCATGGCCCACCACATGCGCTTCGCCAGCAGTGGGTTTCAACAGGCCGCACAACATCTTGAAGGTGGTGGACTTGCCGGCGCCGTTGGGGCCGAGCAGGCCGAAGATTTCGCCCTTTTGCACCTCGAAGCTGACGTTGTCGGTGGCGGTGAACTCACCGAAGCGCTTGGTGAGGTTTCGGCACGACACGGCAATATCGGAACCCAGCTCAACCGGCGGCAGACGCTCGGCCAGCGTCGAAGTGCCGCCGGGGCCGCCACCGAGCAGATCGATGAAGGCGTCTTCGAAGCGCGCGGGCACCTGCGCCAGTCGCACCTGCGCCTGATCGGACAGGGCCTGGAGCTGCTCCGCTTGAGCGCCCTCGCGCAACACCACGCGCACGCCGGCGCCCTGGATCACGCCATCGCTCACGCTGGGCAGGTCGAGTGCCTGGGTCAGGACCGCTCGGCGCTCGGCACCGACGTCTTCCAGACGGAAACTGCGGCCTTCGAGCTGCGCGGTCAGCTCCTGCGGCGGGCCCTCGAACAGGAGCTGCCCTTGGTTCAGCAGCAGCACGCTCTCACAGCGCTCGGCTTCGTCGAGATAGGCGGTGGACCAGACCACGGCCATGCCTTCATCGGTCAGCGCCTGCACCATGCGCCACAAGTCCTGGCGGCTGACCGGGTCGACACCCACGCCCGGCTCGTCCAGCAGCAGCACCTTCGGCCGCGCCATGAGCGCACAGGCCAGGCCCAGCTTCTGCTTCATGCCGCCGGAGAGCTTGCCGGCCAGGCGTTTGGTGAAGGGTCCGAGCCGCGTGAAGTCCAGCAGCTCGGCAAACAGATCGGCGTTGCGGTCCGCATCCATTCCGCGCAACTGCGCATACAGGCGCATGTTCTCCATCACCGACAGGTCTTCGTACAGTCCAAAGCGTTGCGGCATGTAGCCGCTGGCGACGTGAATGGCGTCGTTGTCCTTGACCACGTCATAGCCTGCCAAGGTGACGTGGCCGGCGTTCGGCACCAGGAGGCCGGTCAGAATCCGCATCAGCGTCGTCTTGCCGGCGCCGTCCGGGCCGACCAGACCGGTCAGCCGCCCATAGTGGATGCGCGCGCTCAAGCCCCGCAGAGCCTTTATGTCGCCGAAATGCTTGTCCACGCCCTCGATGACGACGGCAGCGTCTTCGCCCGCACCAGCAGGCACGGCGGCGATGGCACGGCTTGCCTGCATTTCACCGCTCCCCCGGGATACCGGTGCCGGCTTTCGCATCGACCTCGATCGTCACCGGCATGCCCTGGCGCAAGGCACTGTCGCTGTCGGCTTCGTCGATGACGATGCGCAGGCGGTACACCAGATCCGTGCGCAAATCCGTCGTCTCCACCGTCTTGGGGGTGAACTCGGCGCGCGGCGAGATGAAGCCGATCTGGCCGCGATAGACCTTCTCTGATGAATCGCTTTTGACGCGTACCACAGTACCGGGCGCGATGCGCCCCAAGTCCGACTCGCCCACGTAGGCGCGCACGTAAACCGGCTTGTCCAGGCTCAGGCTGTAGACCGCGCTCTGGCTTGCAACCATGCTGCCGGGCTCGCGCACCCGTGCGATGACGGTGCCACTACTGGGCGCCACCAATTCGGTGTCCGCCAAGGCTGTCGTGGCTTGCGCTGCGGCAGCCTGAGCGGCCGCAAGGCGAGCTTCTGCCGCGGCGATGTCTTCCTTGCGGAAGCCTTCGGATGCTTGCGACAGGGCCGCCTTCGCTGCTTCGACGCCAGCGGCTGCCTGGTCTCGCGCCGTGCGGGCGGCATCGACCGTACGCTGGCTGCTGGCACCCGATGTCAGCAGGCCACTCTGGCGCTTGAAATTCCGCTCGGTCTCGGTGGCGAGCGCCTGTGCCTGCCTGAGGGCCTCGCGCGCCTGGGTGATTTCCTGCGGTCGCAGGCCGCGGCGCAGCTTGGCCAGTTCCGCCTGCGCCACCTGCACCTGGGCCTGCGCTGCCGCAAGGGCTTCCCGATAGGGTTGCGCGTCAAGCGCCGCCAGGCGCGCGCCCACGCTGACGGCATCGCCCTCGTCGAAAGCCATTTGCATCACGCGCCCGGGCTGACGGAAGGCCAGTTGCACCTCGCGGATATCGACGTTGCCGTAGAGGCGCAATGCATCTTGTTGTCCATGGTCGCGCGACAGCCAGAACGCCAGTGCGCCGCCAAGAGCGAGCAAGACGACGGCGATCACGACCCAACGGGTTTTTCTGGAGAGGAGGTTTGGAGTTTTCATCGATGGGTTTCCGCTGGATAAAGGTGCTCAGTGCTCGCGTGCGACCGGCGCATTCGCCGCTGACCGGCGCCAGGCGATGGCCGCTATGCCAGCCCACACCAACGTGCGCAGCGTCATGGCGACCACCGTGCGTCGCTCCCAGGCGCCACCCAGAGCCACATGCACTCCGAAAGCGAGGAACACGAGTGCGGTCGCCACCGTGATGACAATCGCCAACCACGCGGCCCAGCGCCGGCGCATCCACAAGCCGACGCCGGCGACGATGTAGGCGAACCCGGCCAGAAAATTGAACCAGAGCACGAAAGGCACATAGTGGCCGGCGGCTTGGCGCGCCGCGCCGTCGACAAACAGAACGGCGCCGCCCTCCCGAAGAGTGAGCAGGCCGAAGCCGATCGCGAGCAGGGAGATCAGCCAGTTCCAGAGGCTGCGTTGTGGATGAGTGGTCATCTTCATGGCCTTTACTTGATCGCGGAAACTCCCAAGCCTTCGCCGTCGTCGCGGCGTGCGTGTGCGTTCCGCCGGGCGGTCGGGCTGAGTGTTGAATGACGCGGATTCGCGCTGGAGGCGCAACGCGATCGCATGACCGTGGTGTGCCTCTCGGCCGACCGGGCAACTGCGTGGCGGCAGGATGGAAGGCGTTTCATCGGGTGTGCGTGATGCCACGGAGATAGATGGCAAACACGGCTGGCGCATCACGACGAATGCGACTGACCTTGCCGGCCAACAGCGACTGCATGACCAGTCCCTGGATCGTGCCGATGAACAACACGGCGGCGGCATCCACGTCCAGATCCGCATCCAGGTCGCCTTGCGCCTTGCCTGCCTCCATCAGGCGGCGCAGGCGCTGTTCGTATTGACGGAGCAAGGTCTGCACCATCCGCTTGGCGAGCGTCTCGCCAGAGCGTTGCAGTTCTCCGAACAGCATGCGCGGCACGCCGGGATGCTTGGCCACGAAGTCGATGTGCGTCATGAACATGGCTTCGAGTGCTGCGGCAGGAGACGCGGCGCCCTCGGCCGCCTTGTCCACGCGCACCAGTAGACGCTCACCGACCCAGGTCATCGTTGCCTCCAGGATCGCGTCCTTGGTGGGGAAGTGGCGAAACAGCGCGCCCTGCGTCAAACCCATTCGATCGGCGATGGCCGTGGTCGTGATTTCGGCCGGGTTTTGCTCCGCGGCCAAGTCCACCACCGCTTGCACTGTGGCAGCACGCCGCTCTTCAGCGGACAGATGTTGAGGACGTTCGCTCACCGATCAGACTCCATAAAGTAAGTGACCTATTACTATCCTAACATGCAAAACATCCGCGTCGCAAGATCGGGAATACGGTTCATCGCACGGGAAAGGATGGTTCCTGCCCCATCCATGGATCGTGGCCAAGTGAGCTGACGAGACCCAGGAAGCGAACACACCCCTCAGGCGGATCATGAGTAATCGGTCGGCAAGTCGGCCACCTCAGTCAGAGCAAGAGAAGCGATTTCGTTCGAGCGAAGGCGGAAATCCCCCGGGCGTTCTTCAAGGCTTTGCATCTTTTCCCGTAGGCATTATGATAGTAATAAGTTACTTACAACATCGGAAGATCAGAGATGAACACCCTTGCCATACCTGACAAGCCCGCGCCGGCACCGTCCGTCTGTCACCCCGATGTCCTGGATACGCTTGCGAACGCGTGCCGGGCACGCGGCACTGGCGGGTTGTCGCCGGCGGCGGGTTTGCTGGCTTGGTACGACTGGGCGCTGCACCTGAGCCTTTCACCGGGCAAGCAGCGCAGCCTGATCGACAAGGGGTTGCACAAGCAGCGACGCTTGGCGCGTTACGTCGCGCACGCTGCAAGTGCCCACGGCTGCCCCACGTGCATCGAGCCATTGGAGCAGGATCGGCGCTTCGAGGCGCCGGCCTGGCAGCAATGGCCGTTCAACGTGATCCACCAGGGCTTTTTGCTGCAGCAGCAGTGGTGGCACAACGCCACCACCGGCGTGCGCGGCGTGTCGCGCCATCACGAGAACATGGTCACTTTCGCCGGGCGGCAGTGGCTGGACATGTGGTCGCCATCGAATTTCATCTGGACCAACCCGGAAGTGCTGGAAGCCATCAGAACCAGCGGCGGCGCCAACCTGTGGCGCGGCGCGATGAACTTCCTCGACGATGCACAGCGTCTGGCGCTTGACGATGAACCGGCCGGGGTCGAAGGCTTCAAAGTCGGCCAGGACGTGGCGGTCACGCCAGGAAAGGTGGTGTTTCGCAACCACCTGATCGAGCTGATCCAGTACACACCCACGACCCCCGATGTGTATGCCGAGCCGGTGCTGATCGTGCCCTCCTGGATCATGAAGTACTACATCCTCGACCTGTCACCGTACAACTCGATGGTGAAGTACCTGGTCGACCAGGGGCATACGGTGTTCATCCTTTCATGGAAGAACCCGACCGCGGCCGATCGCGACCTCGGCCTGGAGGATTACCGGTGGTTGGGGGTCATGGATGCACTGGACGCGGTCACGGCCATCGTGCCCGAGCGCAAGGTGCAGGCGGTTGGCTATTGCCTGGGCGGCACCTTGCTGACGATCGCCGCAGCCGCGATGGCGCGCGATGGCGACGACCGGCTGCACAGTTTGACGCTGCTGGCGTCGGAGACCGACTTCCGCGAGTCGGGCGAAATCGCGCTTTTCATCGACGACAGTCAACTCGCCTGGCTGGAAGCCGGGATGTGGGACAAGGGCTATCTCGACGGCAAGCAGATGGCCGCCTCTTTCCAGATGCTCAACTCGCGCGACCTGATCTGGTCGCGCCGCGTGCGCGAGTACCTGCTGGGCGAACGGCAGGAGTTCAATGACCTGATGGCCTGGAATGCCGACGTGACGCGCATGCCGTATCGCATGCACAGCGAGTACCTGCGGCGTTTGTATCTGAACAACGATCTGGCCGAGGGACGCTACCAGGTCGGCGGACGGCCGGTGGCGATCGCCGACATCGAAGTGCCGATGCTCATCGTCGGCACGGTGCGCGACCACGTCGCCCCCTGGCCATCCGTGTACAAAATGCACCTGCTCAGTGATGCGGAACTGACCTTCGTACTGACCAGCGGCGGGCACAACGCCGGCGTGGTCAGCGAGCCGGGGCACCCCCGGCGCAGCTACCAGATTGCGACCCGCAGCGCCGGCGCTCGCTACATCGATCCGCAAACGTGGCGTGCCGAAACCCCGCTGAACAAGGGCTCCTGGTGGCCAGCCTGGCAGCAGTGGCTGGCGCGACGTTCGACCGAGCGGGTATCGCCACCTGCCATGGGAGGCACGCAGGCGCCGCTCGGTGATGCGCCTGGTACCTATGTGGCAATGCGGTGACAAGACGCACTGAAGCCAAGACGCACTGAAGCCGAGACAAGGCTAGACCATTTCAGCAGGGACATCACTAGGGATGGCCCACACCCGCCCCAAAGGGGGCCCACCATGACCGAAGGGCACTGCAATGAGCAACGAACTGCCAATCCATCTCTACAAAGCCAATGCCGAGCTGCAACTGCAGATCACGCGCTTGCTGCAGGAGAGCAGCCATCACTGGCTCGAAGCCATGCAACAGCTCAGCGCTGGCGGCGTGCTGGAGACCACCTCGCGCATCCAGGGCCTCCAACAGGCGGCCGACTGGCAGGCGCTCGCGACTTTGCCGTCAGAGGTGTTCTGGCGCCTGTGCCAAGGCCGCATGGGCGATGCCCAAGCGGTCGGGCAAGTAGCAGCCAAGAGCCAGGCGGCCTTTGCCAATGGTCTGCGTCAAGCACTTACGACTTGGCAGGAATCTGTCTCCGAGGCATTCGGCACCAGTGGCGACGCAGCCTCTTTCACGCAGCTTTGCCAGCGCTGGGCGCAGCCCTGGACCGCCCCAAGCGCCGTACCCCAAGGCAAGACCAAGAAATGAGGGGACGGCAATGTATACGACGCAACGGACGGCGCTGGTGACGGGAGGCAACCGGGGATTGGGCGCTGCAATCGCCCGTACCCTGCACGACGTCGGCCACCGCGTGATCGTCACGCATACCCCCGGCAACATCACGATTGGCCAGTGGCAGCAAGCGCAAGCGACACAGGGCTACACATTTGCTGCCTACGGGGTGGATGTATCCGACTACGAATCAACGCAGGAACTGGCGCGGCGCATCCACGCCGACGGTCATCGGATCGATATCCTGGTGAACAACGCCGGCATCACCCGCGACGCAACGCTGCGCAAGCTCGACAAGGCCGGGTGGGATGCCGTACGGCGCACCAACCTAGACTCCATGTTCAACGTCACCAAGCCGTTCGTCGATCCGATGGTCGAGCGCGGCTGGGGTCGCATCGTCAATATCTCGTCGATCAACGGCAGCAAGGGCCAGTTCGGGCAGACCAATTATTCGGCGGCCAAGGCCGGGGTACATGGATTCACCAAGGCGCTCGCACAGGAGGTGGCGCACAAGGGCGTGACGGTCAACACCGTCTCGCCGGGCTATTTCGCCACCAAGATGGTGATGGCGGTGCGCGAGGATGTGCGCCAGAAGATCATCGATGCGATTCCGATTGGCCGTCTCGGTCAGCCGGCCGAGATTGCGGCACTTGTCGCCTTCATCGCCAGCGAAGCCGCCGCCTTTATGACCGGCAGCAACGTGGCGATGAACGGCGGCCAGCATATGTATTGAGTAGTCGAGGGGCCTGCGGCATGAAAGTCTGGACCATTCGCTTGGGCAGTTCACCGAAGAGCATCCTTTACACACTCGGGTGCTCGGATACGAAGCATGCGCATTGACACGAGGGTGTTTGCGTGCTGACGGATAGTGATCTGCAAGTCCTCCGGTTGACCGCACGTTTAGCAGGCGTCGTCACCCTGATCCTGATTGACATCCCCATCGCTTGGTGGCTGGCTCGTACCAAGACCTGGTGGAAAGGGCCGATGGGAGGCTGCCTTGGAGCCTAGATTGCTACGCTATTTCGTTGCAGTCGCGGAAGAGCTGCATCTCGCCCGCGCGGCCGAGCGTCTCGGGATCGAGCAATCTCCCGTATCGCGAGCAATGCGCGACCTGGAAAGCCAGCTTGGCGTGCAGTTGTTCGACCGCAGCACCCGCCTGACGCGGCTGACCTGGGCCGGCCAGGTGTTCCTAGGCGAATGCCGACGCGTGATGGCCACCGTGGAGCAGGCAGTCAAGAGTGCCAAGGCGGCGGCACAGGGCTACCAGGGCCATCTGCGCATCGCGATCTGCGACGGCCTGGCGCAGCCCCGCATCGCCACCTTGCTGGCACGCAGCCGCGAGGAGGAGCCCGAGATGGAGATTCGCGTCTTCGAGCTGCCGTTCGCGCAGCAGCTCAAGACGCTGCACGACGATCTGCTGGACATCGGCTTTGCGTTGTCAAACGCGGTACATGATGGCCTCGTCGCCGAGCCGGTGTGGACCGATCCGCTGTCGGTGATCGTGCCCGCACGCCACCCCTTGCTGGCACACGTGCAGGTGCCGCTGGCCGAAGCCCTGAAGTTCCCGCTGGTTCTGTGCCATCCCGAATCGGGATCGGGCTGCCGCCATCAGATTCAAGCGCTGCTGCAGGACGCAGGCACGCCGCTCAAGCTGGTCGATGAAGTGACCAGCCTGGGCGTGATGCTGACCCTGGTCGGTGCCGGCTACGGCATCGGCTTCGCCATCGCCTCGCAGGTGCAGACGCTACAGCGCCCGGACATCTCCATTCGTCCCTTGGCCGGCAGCCCACCGGTGCTCTCTACCTACCTGCTGCGCCGCCGGGGCGAACCCTCGGAGCCCATGAAGCGGTTCATCGAGCGGGCGAAAGGCGGGCGGGACCGCGCCGCCGGAGGAGTGACCACCCCCAGAGAAGGGTGCCAGCGTCGATGGGATGCGCGTAAGGTGGTGTGATGGTAGACGGCCGTCCAGGGATGCGTGGTAAAATCAACTCGTTATGAAGCTGCTGTAGGAAGCTTGGTTTCCGCACGCAACTTCCGGTTAGCTCAACTCGGTCTGCCCATGAACCGTACCGCTTCGATCACCGTTTCTCAGTGGTGGCGCTTCCACTAGGAAGCGGCACGTCGTCGCGGTTTCGTACCGCGCCTTGCCGCCGTATCGGTAGGCAAGGTCCAGCAGATGGCTCTCCGGCACGGCGGCTCCAAGATCTTAGGAGATTGCCCGATGCCGTCAAGACGCTCAGCCTTGCCTCACTCCCCGCCAAGTCGGTTGGCGGGTAGAGTTCCTTTCGCTTCTTCTCGTCCCCGTCACCCGCGTCGAGCCGCGGGTGTCATGGGTAGTCTGTGGGCGCTGCTGCCCCTGGGCCAGCCCGGTGTGGGCGAGGCGTCGAGCCGGCGTACCGGCCCCCATCAGGCCCTGATCGACGCATCTTCCACCGCAGTCGCCCGCCAGTGTGTATATATCTGTGTATATGAAAACGCAGTTGCGCCGCACGAGTCATTAATAATCAATATGTTGGAGCAGTCATGCTGCTGATGATCGACAACTACGACAGCTTCACCTACAACCTCGTGCAGTACTTCGGCGAACTCGGCGCCAAGGTCAAGGTGTATCGCAACGACGAGATCACCCTCGAGCAGATCGGCCGCCTCGCGCCCGAACATCTCGTCATCTCGCCCGGGCCGTGCTCCCCGGCCCAGGCCGGCATCTCGGTGGCGGCGATCAAGACCTTCGCCGGCAAGCTCCCCATCCTGGGCGTCTGCCTCGGCCACCAGAGCATCGGCGAGGCCTTCGGCGGGCGCGTCGTGCACGCGAAGCGCCTCATGCACGGCAAGACCTCGCCGGTGCATCACATCGACCAGGGCGTCTTCCGCGGCCTGCCCAACCCGCTCACCTGCACGCGCTACCATTCGCTGGCGATCGAACGCGCCAGCCTGCCCGATTGTCTGGAAGTGACGGCGTGGACCGAGGACGGCGAGATCATGGGCGTGCGCCACAGGACGCTCGACGTCGAGGGCGTGCAGTTCCACCCCGAGTCCATCCTCACCGAGTGCGGCCACGCCCTGCTGAAGAACTTCCTCGACCGCGGCGCCAGCCAGCCGGCGGCCGCCTGAAACGAACGCTGCGAGAGCCTCATGACCACGATTACCGCCCAGCAAGCCCTGCAACGCACGATCGAGCACCGCGAGATCTTCTTCGACGAGATGCTCTCGCTGATGCGCCAGATCATGGCCGGCGAGATCTCCCCGGTGATGACCGCCGCCATCCTCACCGGCTTGCGCGTCAAGAAGGAGACCATCGGCGAGATCACCGCCGCTGCCACGGTGATGCGAGAGATGTCCACCAAGGTCGTGGTCGAGCCGCCGCACGACCACTTCCTCGACGTCGTCGGCACCGGTGGCGACGGCGCCAACACCTTCAACATCTCCACCACCACGATCTTCGTCGCCGCGGCCGCCGGCGCGCGCGTCGCCAAGCATGGCGGACGCGGGGTGTCGTCGAAGTCGGGCGCGGCCGACGTGATCGAGGCGCTCGGCGTCAACCTGGAGCTCACCCCGCAGCAGGTCGCCGAGTGCATCGAGGCCACCGGCATCGGCTTCATGTACGCGCCCGCCCACCACAGCGCGATGAAGAACGTCGCCCCGGTGCGGCGCGAGATGGGTGTGCGCACCATCTTCAACATCCTCGGCCCGCTCACCAACCCGGCCGGCGCGCCCAACACGCTGATGGGCGTGTTCCATCCCGACCTGGTCGGCATCCAGGCGCGCGTGATGCAGCGCCTCGGCGCCAACCACGTGCTGGTGGTGCATGGCCTGGACGGCATGGACGAGGTCAGCCTGGGCGGTGCCACCCTGGTCGGCGAGCTCAAGGACAACAAGGTCGTCGAGTACGAGATCCACCCCGAGGACTTCGGCCTCGCCATGGCGGGCAGCCGCCAGCTGCGCGTCGAGGACGCCGCCGAGTCGCGCGAGGTGCTGCTTGGCGTGCTCGACAACCGCCCCGGCCCGGCGCGCGAGATCGTCGCCTTCAACGCCGGCGTGGCGCTGTACACGGCCAACCTGGTCGACACCATCGGCGCCGGCATCCTGCGTGCGCGCGAGATCATCGAGAGCGGCGCCGCGCGCGCCAAGCTCGACGAGTTCGTGCGTTTCACCCGGCAGTTCGGGAGCGGCCGATGAGCGACATCCTGCAGAAGATCTGCGCGGTCAAGGTCGAGGAGGTCGCCGCCGCCGCCGCCGCGCGGCCGCAGTGTCTGGTGCGCGAGGACGCCGCGGCGCAGCCGCCCGCGCGCGATTTCGTCGGCGCGATCCGCGCCAAGCACGCCGCCCGCCGTCCCGCGGTGATCGCCGAGATCAAGAAGGCCAGCCCCTCCAAGGGCGTGATCCGGCCCGACTTCCACCCCGCCGAGATCGCCGCCGACTACGAGCGCGCCGGCGCCGCCTGCCTGTCGGTGCTCACCGATCGCGGCTTTTTCCAGGGCGCCCCCGAATACCTCCAGGCCGCACGCGCCGCCTGCCACCTGCCGGTGCTGCGCAAGGACTTCCTGGTCGATCCCTACCAGGTCTTCGAAGCGCGCGCGATGGGGGCCGACGCCATCCTGCTGATCGCCGCCTGCCTCGACCTGGCGCGGATGCGCGACATGGAGCAGCTCGCGGTCGAGCTCGGCATGGCAGTGCTGGTCGAGGTGCATGACGCCGCAGAGCTCGAGCACGCGCTGCAGCTCGAGACCCCGCTGATCGGCATCAACAACCGCAACCTGCGCACCTTCGAGGTCTCGCTGCAGACCACGCTCGACTTGTTGCCGCGCATCGCCAGCGGCGCGGCGGGCCGCATCGTGGTCACCGAGTCCGGCATCCTCGAGGCCGAGGACGTCGCCCTGATGCAGGCCAATGCGGTGCACACCTTCCTGGTCGGCGAGGCCTTCATGCGTGCGCCGCATCCGGGCGCCGAGCTGCAGGCACTGTTCGGCCGCTGAGGCGCCCGGGTGAGCGCGCACGACCACGACGCCGCGCCCGCCGCGCCGCCACGCCGGCGCCGGCTGGCGCGCGCGCTCGGCTGGGGCGTCGCGCTGCCGCTGGCGCTGCTGTGCGGCGGCAGCGCCTGGCTCGCCGGCACGCAATCCGGCCTCGACGCCGCGCTCGGCCTCGCCGCACGGGCCACTTCCGGCGCGCTGCAGGTCGAGGGCGCGCGCGGCCGGCTGTTCGGCCGTCTCGACGTGGATCGACTGGCCTGGCGCGGGCCGGGGCTGGAGCTCGAAGTGCGCGCGCTCTCGCTCGAGTGGACGCCCGCGGCGCTGCTGCAGCGCCGCGTCGATATCGAGCATCTGACCGCGGGTCGCGTGCTGCTCGCCCAGGCGGTGGCCGAGGACCCGCCCGCCTCTGCGCCCCTGGCGGCGCCATCCTCCTTGGCGCTGCCGGTCGCGATCGCGCTGCGCCGGCTCGCCGTCGGCGCCTTCCTGATGCGCGAGCTGCCCGCAGGCGGTGACCTTGCCGTGCCGCTCGCCGGCGCCGCACCGGGTTCGGCGGATGCTGCCGTGCCGGTGCAGGGCGAGGTCGCGGCTGCGGCGGGCGAGGCGGCGCAGGCGCTCGATCGCGCCGCCGACGTCGCCAGCGACCCGGCGCTCGCCGCCGAGGCCACGACCGAGGTCGCCGCCGAGCAGGGCCTGGTGTTCTCCCGCCTGGAGGCCGCGCTCTCCAGCGACGGCCGCCATCACCGCCTCGAATCCCTCTCCGTCGCGCTGCCGCAGGGCCGCGCTCGCGCGGCGCTCGCGCTCGACGGCGTGGCGCCCTTCGCACTCGCAGGCGAGGCGGGCTTCGACGGCGTGGTCGAGACCCACGCGGTCGCGGTGCAGGCGACGCTGGCCGACAGCCTGCTCGAACCGCGCCTGCAGGCCAAGGCCACGCTGGGTGCGGCGCATGCCCAGATCGAGGCCCGGGTCGAGAGCTTCGCCGCCGATCCCCTGCGGCAACTGCGGCTGAAGGCCGGCGGCATCGATCCGGCGGCCTTCGCTGCCGGTGCGCCCAGCGGCGAGTTCGCCATCGAGGCCGAGCTCGCCGCCCCCGCCGCGGGCGAAGGCCTGCTCGCCGGCCCGATCCGCGTCACCAACGCCCGCCCGGCCGCGG
The DNA here is from genome assembly GCF_000021765.1 of Thauera aminoaromatica. Lineage (NCBI taxonomy): Bacteria > Pseudomonadati > Pseudomonadota > Betaproteobacteria > Rhodocyclales > Zoogloeaceae > Thauera > Thauera aminoaromatica. Next base: position 1,127,754 of record NC_011662.2, read on the forward strand.
TGGACGCCGGCGGGATTCCGCTCGAGGCGCTGTCGGCGCAACTCGACTGGAAGCGCGCCGAGCTCGCCCTCGACGCCGTCGAGTTCCGCCTCGCCGGCGGCGGCACCATCGCCGGTCGCGTGGCCTGGCACCCGCCTGCGCTGCCCGACGCGACCGCTTCCGCCGCGCCAGCGGCCGAGGCCGGGTTCGGCCAGTTCGTCGCTGCGCTCGAACTCGCCGGCATCGATACGCGCGCGCTCGACGGCCGCCTGCCGCGTCAGATCGTCGCCGGCCGGGTGGATGCCGAGGCCGGCGCGCAGCGCCAGACGGCGCGGCTGGCCCTCATGGTGGGCGCGGCGCGCATCGACGCCGACGCCAGCCTGAGCGTCGTGCCCGCCGCGCCCCCCTCGCCGGTGGCCGCTGCGAGCGCCGCCGGCGAGGGGGGGGCGCAAACCGCTCGTGAAGGCGCCGCTGCCCCCCCTGTTCCTGCGCAGGCAACGGACCTGCCCGCCGCCGTGCACGCCGGAGCGGCACGCAGCTTCACCCTCTCGGCCCGCCTGCGCGGCGTCGATCCGCGCGCGCTGCGGTCCGAGCTGCCGAGCGCTCGCCTCGACCTCGATCTGGACGCGCGCGGCGACCTGTCTGCCGAGGGGCTGCCGCAGGCGGTCGCGCTCGACTTCACCCTCCCCGACAGCCGCCTCGACGGGCGCCCGCTGCGCGGTGAGGGCCGCCTGCGTGTCGAAGGCCTGCGCGTGCCCGAGGCGAAGATCGACCTGAACATCGCCGGCAACACCCTGCGCGCCGACGGCGCCTTCGGTGCGCCCGGCGACAGCCTGGCGCTGCGCCTGGACGCGCCCGCGCTGGCGGCGATCGGTTTCGGGCTCGGCGGCCGCGCCGGCGCCGAGGGCCGCATCGGTGGCACGCTGGAGGCGCCCAACGGCCGCCTGGACCTCTTCGGCGAGAACCTCGCCCTGCCCGGCGACGTGCGCCTGGCGGGCTTGAACGCCCGTGTCCGCCTCGATTCCGGCATCGACGGCCCCTTCGAGCTCGCGCTCGGCCTCAGCCGGCTCGGCAGCCGCGTGCGCGGCGCCGACGGTGCGCCACCGCCCGACTGGCTGGCGAGTGCGCGCATCGAGGCCGGCGGCACGCGCGCGCGCCACCGCCTCGACGCCGACCTCGCCACACCGAAAGTGGAGGGCGTCGCCGACACCCTGCGCCTCGCGCTCGAAGGCGGCCTGCCTGCGGGCGAGGTGCCGCGCTGGAGCGGCCGCCTCGCCGCGCTCGAGGTCGGCGGACGCTTCCCCGCCCGTCTGCAGGCGCCGGCCACGCTCGAGCTCGGCGCCGATCGCGTGCGCCTCGGTCGCGTCGAGATCGAGGCCGGCGACAAGGGCCGCATCCGCCTGCTCGAGACCGCCTGGTCGCCGACGCAGAGCGTGCTGCGCGGCGACCTCGCCGGGCTGGTGGTCGAGACCGAACCCCGGCGCCGCGACGGCCGTCCGCGCCGCAACGCCGACCCGCTGAGCCTGGGGGCGCGCTGGGACCTCGCGGTCGGGCGCACGCTGGAAGGCGAGGCGCGCGTGTTCCGCGAATCCGGCGACATCAGCGTGGAGGGCGAGCTGCGTACCCGGCTCGGCCTGGAGAAGCTCGAGGCGGTGCTGAACGCGCGCGGCGATCGCATCGACCTCGCCGTCGACGTGCAGGGCAAGGAGCTCGGCAGCGTGCAGGGCGAGGCCGGGCTGCGCGCGCGACGCGGTGCCGACGGCCTGTGGAGCGTGCCGCCGGCGACCGCGATCCGCGGCGCGGCGCGGATCGACATGCCCTCGCTCGCCTGGCTCGGGCGCCTCTCACAGGAGAGCGTCGAGCTCGCCGGGCGCATCCGGGGCGACTTCACCGTGGGTGGCACGATCGCGGCGCCGCGCGCGAGCGGTCGCATCGAGGGGCGCGAGCTCGGCTTCACCCTCGTCGACCAGGGCCTGATGCTCGCCGGTGGCGAGCTCGATGTCGACTTCGACCAGGAGCGCGTGCGCCTGGAGCGGCTCGAGTTCGTCTCCGAGAACCGCGTGCGTCCGCGCGAGAATCGCATCCCCTTCGAGCGCCTCACCGCCACGCCCGGGCGCTTCACCGCGCGCGGCGAGCTTGCGCTCGACAGCGGCGCGGGCGATTTCCGCTTCGACGCCGACCGCCTGCCGCTGCTGCAGCGCGACGACCGCTGGATGCTGCTGTCGGGCGGCGGCACGGCGCGCAGCACCTTCGAGTCGCTGGCGCTGGACGCGGAGTTCCGCGCCGACGCCGGCTACCTCGAGTTCGCCGAGGCGCTGCCGCCCAGCCTCTCCGACGACGTCGTCGTGCTCGGGCGTGAGCCCGCACCGGCGCAGCAGGGCGGCGGCTTCGCGGTGAATGCGGATGTCAGCGTCGGCCTCGGTGACGCGCTCTACCTCTCGGCGCTCGGCCTCGAGACGCGGCTCGCCGGCGGGCTGCGCATCCGCCTGCAGCCGGGGCGGCCGCTGTCGGCGGTGGGCACGATCGAGACCGTGGGCGGCGGCTACCGCGGCTATGGGCAGAACCTCACCCTGGAACGCGGCCTGATCAACTTCCAGGGCCCGCTCGACGCGCCCGGACTCAACATCGTCGCGCTGCGCAAGGGCCTGGAGGTGGAGGCCGGGGTGGCGATCACCGGCAGCGCCAAGCGCCCGCAGATCAAGCTGGTGTCCGATCCCGAGGTGCCCGACCCCACCAAGCTGTCGTGGATCGTGCTCGGGCGCGCGCCGGACGCCGGCTCCGGCGCCGACCTCGGCCTGCTGCTTCCGGCCGCCGCGGCCCTGCTCGGCGGGCCGGGTGGCGGCATGACCGAGGAGCTCTCGCGCAGCCTCGGCTTCGACTCCTTCTCGATCGGCCAGGGCGAGCTCAACAGCACCACGCGCACGCGCAGCAGCCGGGTGCTCGGCAGCGGTCAGACGGTCTCGGGCGGGCCCTCGGTCGCCGGCCAGGTGCTGAGCCTGGGCAAGCGCCTCGGGCCGGACCTTTTCCTCAACTTCGAGCAGGGCCTGGGCGGGGCCGCCACCCTGGTCAAGCTGACCTACCAGGTCTCGCGCCGCCTGTCGGTGATCGCCCGCGGCGGCACCGACACCGCCCTCGACCTCCAGTACGGCTTCTCCTTCCGTTGAGGCGCGTGGCGGGCGGGGAATGATTCCCCTCCCGTGCGGTCTCTCCGATGCCATGACCAACCCCGATGGAGCGAACAGATGACAGAGAGCAAGAACGATCCGGTACGCGAGACCGCCATCCTGGGCGGGGGCTGTTTCTGGTGCCTGGAGGCGGTGTTCGACCTGGTGGCCGGCGTGGATGAGGTCGTGCCCGGCTATTGTGGCGGCCACGTCGAGCTGCCGAGTTACCGCGACGTGTGCTCCGGCGGCACCGGTCACGCCGAAGTGGTGAAGATCGTGTTCGATCCGGCGAAGGTGAGCTACCGTGAGCTGCTCGACGTCTTCTTCACCATCCACGACCCCACCACGGTCGACCGCCAGGGCAACGACGTGGGCCCGCAGTACCGCTCGGTGATCTTCGCCACCTCCGAGGCGCAGCTGCACACCGCGCTCGCCACCATCGAGGCGCTCGGCGAGCGCCGCGTGTTCCCGAAGGCGATCGTCACCCGGGTCGAGCGTGCGCCGCGCTTCTGGCCGGCCGAGCCGGAGCACCACGACTACTATGTGAACAACAGCGACCAGCCGTATTGCCAGTACGTGGTGGCCCCCAAGATCACGAAATTCCGCAGCCACTTCGACCTGCGCCGCTGGCCCGAAGGCAGCAGGTAGAATGCGCGCTTTCACTCACGGCAGGAGAACGGCATGACCCAGACCACCACCGCCAGCGGGCTCGTCATCGATGAACTCGAGCTCGGCAGCGGCGATACCGCCGAGAAGGGCCGCATGGTGTCGGTGCATTACACCGGCTGGCTCACCGACGGGCGCAAGTTCGACTCGAGCAAGGATCGCAACGATCCCTTCGTCTTCCCGCTCGGCGCCGGCCACGTGATCCGCGGCTGGGACGAGGGCGTGCAGGGCATGCAGGTGGGCGGCAAGCGCAAGCTCACCATCCCGCCCGAGCTTGGCTACGGCGCGCGCGGCGCCGGCGGTGTGATCCCGCCTAACGCCACCCTGGTGTTCGAGGTCGAACTGCTCAAGGTGCTGTGATCCCACGCGGGGGCGGGCGCCCCCGCCGCGAGGCGGTGCGGCCGCCTCGCCATCGACACCAGGAGAACCCGGCGTTTCGAGCCGGGCAAGGCAGGGAGACATGAAACTCGACCCGGCGCAGCGTCACATCCTGACCCTGCTGCAAAAGGACTCCACCCTCAGCACGCAGGCGCTCGCCGACAAGGTCGGCATGTCGCCGACGCCGTGTTGGCGGCGTGTGCGCGAGATGGAGGAGGCGGGCGTGATCCGCGGCTACGTCGCGCTGGTCGACCGCCACAAGGTGGGCCTGGGCACCTGCGTGTGGGTGCGCGTCAAGCTCAAGCAGCACAGCGCCGACGTGCTCGATCGCTTCGAGCGCGTGGTCAAGGCCTGCGAGCAGGTGGTGGAGTGCTACGAGCTGCTCGGCGAGACCGACTGCCTGCTCAAGCTCTACCTGCCGAACCTCGAGGCCTTGTCGGTGTTCATGCACGAATTCCTGCTCAAGATCCCCGAGATCGACGTCACCCATTCCGCGGTGGCCCTGCGCGAGATCAAGAACGAGACCGCCCTGCCGCTGTGAGGCGGGCAGGGCGGTCGCGGTGTCGGCACGATGCAGGCTTCGCGCCGCGCTTGCTGGAGCGCCGGATCGCGACTCGCGTCGCTCCTACGGGCGAGGCAGGATCGCGACTCGCGTCGCTCCTACGGGCAGGGCGGAATCGCGACTCGCGTCGCTCCTACGGGCGCGGCTGGACGCGCCGCGATTTTGTAGGAGCGACGCAAGTCGCGATCGGTGCGTCGGTTCCTACAGGTTGCTCCAGAACACGAACAGCACGCCCACCGGCGCGACGTAGCGCGACAGCAGGGTCCACAAGCCGAATGTGGCATCGCCAAGGCCCAGTTCCGCCTTCACGCCCTGCTGGTCCAGCTTCCACGCCGCGAACACGATTGCACCCAGGCCGGCGAGCGGCAGCATGAACTTGCTGGTCGCATAGTCGAGCAGGTCGAAGATGTTCATGCCGAGCAGCTTGACGTCGCTCCACACGTTGAAGGACAGCAGCGCGGCGATGCCCAGCGCCCAGATGGTGATGCCGGCGATCAGCGTGGCGGCGACGCGGCCGAGCGGGGTGCGCTCCTCGATCAGCTCCACCACCGGCTCGAGCAGCGAGATCGACGAGGTCAGCGCGGCGAAGGTCAGCAGCAGGAAGAACAGTGCGCCGATGACCAGGCCGCCGCCCATGTGGCCGAAGGCCAGCGGCAGGGTCACGAACACCAGGCCGGGGCCGGCCGCGGGGTCCAGGCCGTTGGCGAACACGATCGGGAAGATCGCCATGCCGGCGCACAGCGCGAACACCGTGTCCATGATCACCACGGTGCGCGCGGCGCGCAGCAGGTTCACCTCCTGCCCGAGGTAGGAGCCGTAGGCCATCATGATGCCCATGCCCAGCGACAGGGTGAAGAAGGCGTGGCCGAGCGCGGCGAGCAGCACCTTGCCGTCGAGCTTGCTCCAGTCCGGGTTGAAGAGGTAGGCGAGGCCCTGGCCGAAGCTGCCGGTGGTCATCGCGTAGCCGACCAGCACCAGCAGGATCACCCCGAGCGCCGGCATCATCAGCTTGGTGCCGCGCTCCAGGCCGGCGGACACGCCGAGCGCCACGACGACGACGGTGAGCAGCATGAAGATCGAGTGCCAGGTCAGCAGCTCGGCCGGGCGGGCGAGGAAGCCCTCGAAGGCGCCGCCGATCGCCGCCTTGTCCAGGCCGATGAAGGCGCCGGTGGCGGCGTCGCGCATGTAGGCCAGCGCCCAGCCGCCGATCACCGAGTAGAAGGACAGGATCAGGAAGGCGGCGAGCACGCCGATCGCGCCCACCACGGCCCAGTTGGTGCTGTGGCCGTTGTCGCGCGCGACCTGGGCCATGGTGTTGATCGGGTTCTTCTGCCCGCGCCGGCCGATCATCCACTCCGCGACCAGAATGGGCACGCCGATGAAGGCGATGCAGGCCAGGTAGACCAGCACGAAGGCGGCGCCGCCGCTCTGGCCGACCATGTAGGGAAACTTCCAGATGTTGCCGAGGCCGACGGCGGAGCCGGTGGCGGCGAGCACGAAGCCCATCCGCGACGACCATTGGCTGTGTGCGTGCTTGGCCATGTCAGCGTTCCCTGCGGAGAGTGGGTGCGACGGGGGCGTGCGGCCGCGCGGGGGCGGCGCCGCGGGTGGCGGCGTTCGGGTTCATGCAGGTCTCCTCGGATCGTTTCACGCTCGTGGCGTGTGGAGGGAAAAGGCGCGGATTCTAAACGTCCGAGGCCTGCCGCCCAAGCGGGGATGCCTGCGCCGCGACGTGTGCGGATCCGTGCCGACCCCTTTTGTGGTCGCCGGACGGTTGGGTCCGGATGGCGCGCATCGTACGGCTTGATGCGTGAAATAATTTTTCTTATATCGGCGTCCGCAGCCCCGATTGCGCAAAATCTTTTCCGCCGCTCGCCCTAGCATGTGCATCCACGAGCGCCGCAGGCCGAGCCGGCCGCGGTTGCGCACCGACCCACCCGCAGAGGAGACCACGCCGACCCGCCGGCAGCCCGCGCCAGACGCGCAGGCCTGCCGACCGGCGGCGGTTCACGCCACCATGTCGAACATCGCCCCCACCGTCAGCCTCGACGATAAATACACCCTCAAGACCGGCCGCGCCTGGATGACCGGCATCCAGGCCCTGGTACGCCTGCCGATGATGCAGAAGCTGCGCGACGAGGCCGCCGGCCTGAACACCGCCGGCTTCGTCACCGGCTACCGCGGCTCGCCGCTCGGCAGCGTCGACCAGGAGTTCTGGAAGGCGAAGCGCTTCCTCGAGCCGATGAACATCCGCTTCCAGCCCGGGCTCAACGAGGACCTCGCCGCGACCTCGGTGTGGGGCACGCAGCAGCTCGGCCTCGACCCCAACGCCAAGGTCGATGGCGTGTTCTCCATCTGGTACGGCAAGGGACCCGGCGTGGACCGGACCTGCGACGTCTTCCGCCACGCCAACGCCGCCGGCACCTCGCAGCATGGCGGCGTGCTGGTGATCGCCGGCGACGACCACGCCGCCAAGTCCTCGACCCTGCCGCACCAGACCGAGCACGTGTTCAAGGCGCTGATGATGCCGGTGCTCGCCCCCGCCGGCATCCAGGAATACCTGGAATACGGCCTGCACGGCTTCGCGATGTCGCGCTACTCGGGCTGCTGGGTGGCGTTCAAGGCGCTGACCGACACGGTGGAGACCTCGTCCTCGGTCGACATCGATCCCTTCCGCGTGGACATCCGGGTCCCGAGCGCGCAGGAGTTCCCGCTGCCGCTCGACGGCCTCAACCTGCGCTGGCCCGACCCCCCGCTGGTGCAGGAGGAGCGCCTGCTCCACCACAAGCTCTACGCCGCGCTCGCCTACGGCCGCAAGAACGGGCTGGACCGCATGGTCATCGACCCGCCGCAGGCGCGCCTGGGCATCCTCACCAGCGGCAAGAGCTACCTCGACGTGCGCCAGGCGCTCGACGACCTCGGCATCGACGAGACCACCGCCGCGGCGATCGGCCTGCGCCTGTACAAGGTCGGCATGGTGTGGCCGCTCGACGCCGAGGGCGTACGCCGCTTCGCCGACGGCCTCGACGAGATCCTCGTGATCGAGGAGAAGCGCCAGTTCCTCGAGTACCAGCTGAAGGAAGAGCTCTATAACTGGAAAGATGAGGTGCGCCCGCGCGTGATCGGCAAGTTCGACGAGAAGGGTGAGTGGAGCCTGCCGCACGCCGACTGGCTGCTGCCCGCCGCCGGCGAGCTCACCCCGGCGATGATCGCGCGCGCGATCGCCGGCCGCATCGCGCGCTTCCACACCTCGGACCGCATCAAGGCGCGGCTCGCCTTCATCGAGGCCAAGGAGGCCGCGCTCGCCAGGCCGCGGCTGTCCATCCAGCGCGTGCCGCACTACTGTTCCGGCTGCCCGCACAACACCTCGACCAAGGTGCCGCAGGGCTCGCGCGCGATCGCCGGCATCGGCTGCCACTACATGGCGACCTGGCTGTCGCCCGAGCACACGCAGACCTTCTGCCAGATGGGCGGGGAGGGCGTGCCCTGGATCGGCCAGGCGCCGTTCACCAACACCCCGCACGTGTTCGCCAACCTCGGCGACGGCACCTACATGCACTCGGGCATCCTCGCCATCCGCGCCGCGGTGGCGGCGAAGGTGAACATCACCTACAAGGTGCTCTACAACGACGCGGTGGCGATGACCGGCGGCCAGCCGCACGACGGCACGCTGTCGGTGCCGATCATCGCCCGCCAGCTGCTCGCCGAGGGCGTGGGCACGGTGGTGGTGGTCAACGACGGCACGCCGCGCGCCTACGGCCCGGCCGATCTGCCGCACGGCGTGGCGGTGCGCCACCGCGACGAGCTCGACGCCGTGCAGCGCGAGCTGCGCACCGCGCCGGCCGTCACCGCGATCATCTACGACCAGACCTGCGCCGCCGAGAAGCGCCGCCGCCGCAAGCGCGGCAAGTTCCCCGATCCCGCCAAGCGCGTGGTGATCAACGACCTCGTGTGCGAGGGCTGCGGCGACTGCAGCGACAAGTCGAACTGCATGTCGGTGGGCGCGGTCGAGACCGAGTTCGGCCGCAAGCGCTTCATCGACCAGTCCTCGTGCAACAAGGACTATTCCTGCGTGAAGGGCTTCTGCCCGAGCTTCGTCACCGTCGAGGGCGGCAAGCTTCGGCGTGGCAAGGCGAGCGGCGCGAGCGCCCTCGGCGGCCGTCTCGCGGACGAGCTCCCCGAGCCGCAGCTGCCCGACACCGCCGCGCCCTGGGGCATCCTCATCACCGGTGTCGGCGGCACCGGCGTGGTGACCATCGGCGCCCTGCTCGGCATGGCCGCGCACCTGGAAGGCAAGGGCATCTCGGTGCTCGACATGGCGGGGCTGGCGCAGAAGGGCGGCGCGGTGTGGTCGCACGTGCGCATCGCCGACCGCCAGGAGCAGCTCCACGCCGCGCGCGTCGCCGCCGGCGAGGCCAACGCCGTGATCGGCTGCGACCTCGTGGTGGCGGCCAGCGACGAATCGCTCGCCAAGATGCAGCATGGGCTCACCCGCGTCCTCATCAATCGCGATCAGACCAACACCAGCGAGTTCGTGCGCGGCTTCGCCGCCCAGGCGCGCAGCGGCGACGTGCTCGCCAACCCCGACCCGCAGTTCCCGGCGGCGGCGATGGAGGCACAGATCGTCGACGCGGTCGGTGCGGACAAGGCCGAGTTTCTCGACGCCACCGCGCTCGCCACCGAGCTGCTCGGCGATTCGATCGCCACCAACCTGTTCATGCTCGGCTTCGCCTGGCAGCGCGGCCTGGTGCCGCTTTCGCGGCAGGCGATCGAGCGCGCGATCGAGATCAACGGCACCGCGATCGAGGCCAACAAGGCCGCCTTCCTGTGGGGCCGGCGCGCCGCGGTCGATCTGCGTGCGGTGCGTGAGGCCGCCAAGCCGCGCTTCGGCACGCCCGCGCACCACCGCCTGTCGACCAGCGTCGACGAGCTGATCGCGCGTCGCAAGACCCATCTGACCGACTACCAGGATGCCGCCTACGCCGAGCGCTACCTGCGCCTGGTCGAGCGCGTGCGGGTCGCGGAGGCGAAGGTCGCGCCCGGCATCACCCTGCTGACCGAGGCGGTGGCGCGCGGCTACCACAAGCTGCTCGCCTACAAGGACGAGTACGAGGTCGCGCGCCTGTATACGGACAGCGACTTTCTCGCGCGCGTCGAGGAGCAGTTCGAGGGCGACTACAAGCTCGTCTTCCACCTCGCGCCGCCGATGCTGGCCGACAAGGACCCAGCCAGCGGCGAGCTGAAGAAAAAGGCTTACGGTCCCTGGATGCTGAAGGCGATGCGTGTGCTGGCGAAGCTCCGCCACCTGCGCGGATCGAGGCTCGACCCCTTCGCCCGCAGCCACGACCGCAAGCTCGACCGCGAGCTGATCGCCGACTACGAGCGTGTGGTCGACGAGATCGTCGTCAACCTCGACCGCGCCAACCACGAGGCCGCGATCGAGCTGGCGGCCCTCCCCGAGCAGATCCGCGGCTACGGCCACGTGCGCGAGCGCTACCTCGCCGGCGCACGCAGGCGCCAGGCCGCACTGCTGGAGGACTTCCGCCACCGCCGCGCACCGGGCACGCCGCTCGCCACCAAGGCGCGCAAGACCATCGCGATCATCCCGGGCTGAGGCACGCCGCCGTAATCGCGACTTGCGTCGCTCCTACGAAGATCGCCGCGCTGGCGGAGGCGCTGTGGGAGCGACGCAAGTCGCGATCGACGATCGCGAAACGAGCGCGGTACAGACCGGCAGCGCCGTAATCGCGACTGGCGTCGCTCCTACGGAAAACCGGCGCGCTTCCGGAGGTGCCGGTGGGAGCGACGCAAGTCGCGATCGACGGCGAACCGAAACCCCTCTTCACCCCTGCCGCAGCGCCGGCGTCGCCACCCCTGGCGCCGAGACTGTGGAAATCATCCACGTTCCCACAAGGAAGGAGACACAGCATGGCCGTATTTTCCCTGAGCGACTTCGCCGACCACGAGCAGGTGGTCTTCGTCAGCGACGACAAGAGCGGACTGAAGGCGATCATCGCCGTCCACAATTCCAACCTCGGCCCCGCGCTCGGCGGCTGCCGCATGTGGCCCTATGCCAGCGAGGAGGAGGCGGTGCGCGACGTGCTGCGCCTGTCGCGCGGCATGACCTACAAGTCGGCGATGGCCAGGCTCAAGCTCGGTGGCGGCAAGTCGGTGATCATCGGCAACCCGCGTACCGACAAGACGCCCGCGCTGCTCGCCGCCTTCGCGCGCGCGCTCGAGCAGCTGAACGGCCGCTACATCGCCGCCGAGGACTCCGGCACCAGCGTTGCCGACATGAAGTACATGACGCAGTTCACCCGTCACGTCGCCGGCATCCACGACAAGCCTTCGGACGAGGGCACGCGCAGCGGCGACCCGTCGCCGGCCACCGCCTACGGCACCTTCGTCGGCATCCAGACGGCGGTGAAGGAGCGTCTCGGCCGCGACTCGCTCGAAGGCCTGCGCGTGGCCGTGCAGGGCGTGGGCAACGTCGGCTTCGATCTCGCCCGCCAGCTCGGGGAGGCGGGCGTGAAATTGTGGGTCACCGACATTCACCGCGAGCCGCTGGTGCAGGCGGGCAAGGAACTGGGTGCCACCGTGGTCGCGCCGGAGGAGATCTTCGGGCTCGACGTCGATGTGTTCGCGCCCTGCGCGCTCGGCGCCATCCTGAACGATTCGACCATCCCGCAGCTGAAGGCGAAGATCGTCGCCGGCGCCGCCAACAACCAGCTCGCCGAGCCCCGCCACGGCCTCGAGCTGATGAAGCGCGGCATCCTCTATGCGCCCGACTACGTCATCAACGCCGGCGGCATCATCGACGTGTATCACGAGCGCATCGGCTTCGAGCGCGCCGCACTGATCCGCCACATCGAGGGGATCCGCGACAACCTCATGGAAGTCTTCGAGCGCGCGCGCGAGGAGGACCGTCCCACCGCCGAGGTCGCCGACGCGATCGCCGAGGAGCGCTTCCGGCGCTGAGCCGCGGGCGTCGCGCGGGGCGGTTGCACGGCACGGCACGTCCACCATGCCCCGAGCGAAGGCACGATCGAACGCTCGGAGGCGTTCGGATCGCGCCCGGGCACGGCAAAGAACGCCTCCGGGCATTCGGCCATGCCCGAGGCTCGGTGCAGCCCCCAGCGGCCCGGCCGTGCGCGTCCCTGTGCTGCGCGCGCGAGGCATCGTCTTGCGCTTGCCGATGCGCCTGCATGCAGTGCGAATGCGAATGGCTCGCGCTGCCGTTCGCATCCATCCTTGCCTTTCGTATTTTCCCGCATATATTGACGTAAGAGTTCCGCCCGTCGTGATGGCGGCCGCCCAGGCAAGGCCTGGCGGCCCGGGTCCGTTCCCCAGGACCGCGCACCACGCCATGACGCCGACTCGGGACGGCGGACCTTCGTGCACGCATTCGCGGCGGTTTCACGCCCATAACGATAAAGGGGGGTCGGCAGTGAGACACCATTCATCCGGGGCGAGGCCCGGGACGCTCCCTCCCGGCCGTGCCCTGGTCGCGGCCTCGATGCTGGTGGCCGGCGTTCCTGCGGGCGCGCAGGACATGCGCCTGAACATGACGCGCGGCGCCACCGAGCTCAGCCGGCAGGTCTTCGACCTGCACATGACCATCTTCTACATCTGCGTCGCCATCGCGCTGGTCGTGTTCGGCCTGATGTTCTGGTCCATCGTGCGTCACCGCAAGGCCAGGGGGGCAGTGCCGGCGCAGTTCCATGGCAGCCTGAAGGTCGAGATCCTGTGGACCGCGATCCCGGTTCTGATCCTCGTGGCGATGGCGGTTCCGGCCACCCGCACGCTGATCGCGATGGAAGACACTTCCGCATCCGAGCTCACCGTGCTGGTGACCGGTTCGCAGTGGAAGTGGCACTACAAGTACCTCGACTACCCGATCGAGTTCTACTCGGTGCTCGCCACGCCGCGCGCGCAGATCGCCAACGCGGCGGACAAGACGCCGGACTACCTGAGGGCGGTGGACAAGCCGCTGGTGCTGCCCAGTGGCAAGAAGGTGCGCTTCCTGCTGACCGCCGACGACGTCATCCACTCGTGGTGGGTACCCGACTTCGCGATCAAGAAGGACGCGGTGCCCGGCTTCATCAACGAGACCTGGGCGCGCATCGACAAGCCCGGCTTGTACTACGGCAAGTGCGCCGAACTGTGCGGGCGCGACCACGGCTTCATGCCGGTGGCGGTCGAGGTGAAGACGCCCGCGGACTTCGAGGCCTGGGCGGCGCAGCAGGTGGCCGCCGCCGAGCAGGCCAAGGCCGAGGCCGAGAGCGCCGGACCGATGAGCATGGACGAACAGATGGCGCTCGGCCGGCAGGTCTATGAGCGGGCCTGTGTCGCCTGCCACCAGGCCGGCGGCGAGGGCCTGCCCGGCGTGTTCCCGGCATTGAAGGGCAGCGCGATCGCCACCGGCGAGCCGGCGGCCCACCTCCACATCGTGCTGTTCGGCAAGACCGGCACCGCGATGCAGGCTTTCGGCAAGCAGCTCGGTGTCAAGGAGCTGGCCGCGGTCATCACGTACGAGCGCAACGCCTGGGGCAACGCCAAGGGCGACCAGGTGCAGCCGGCCGACATCGCGGCCGCGATCGCGAAGGGGGAGTGAGTCATGAGCACCCAGGTCACCGGCACCCTCGATGCACACGGCGCTGCAGGGCGTCCGCGCGACCACGACCACAAGCCGCGCGGCCTCGCGCGCTGGCTGTTCAGCACCAACCACAAGGACATCGGCACGCTCTACCTGCTGTTCTCGCTCGCCATGCTGTTTACCGGCGGCAGCCTGGCGATGGTGATCCGCGCCGAGCTCTTCCAGCCCGGGCTGCAGTTCGTCGATCCGCACTTCTTCAACCAGATGACGACGGTGCACGGCCTGGTGATGGTGTTCGGCGCGGTGATGCCGGCCTTCGTCGGCCTGGCGAACTGGATGATCCCGCTGATGATCGGCGCTCCCGACATGGCGCTGCCGCGGATCAACAACTGGAGCTTCTGGATCCTGCCGTGCGCGTTCGCGATCCTGCTGTCCACGCTGTTCATGGAAGGCGGCGCGCCGGCCGCCGGATGGACCTTCTACGCGCCGCTGTCGACCAAGTACAGCGGAGATTCGACCGCCTTCTTCGTGCTCGCGGTGCACCTGATGGGGGTGTCCTCGATCATGGGGGCGATCAACGTCATCGTCACCATCTGGAACATGCGCGCGCCGGGCATGGGCTGGATGAAGCTGCCGCTGTTCGTGTGGACCTGGCTCATCACCGCCTTCCTGCTGATCGCGGTGATGCCGGTGCTCGCCGGCGTCGTGACCATGGTGCTCACCGACAAGTACTTCGGCACCAGCTTCTTCGACGCCGCGGGCGGCGGCGACCCGGTGATGTTCCAGCACATCTTCTGGTTCTTCGGCCATCCGGAGGTCTACATCATGATCCTCCCCGCCTTCGGCATCGTCTCCACCATCATCCCCACCTTCGCGCGCAAGCCGCTGTTCGGCTACGAGTCGATGGTGATCGCCACCGCCAGCATCGCCTTCCTGTCCTTCATCGTCTGGGGCCACCACATGTTCACCACCGGCATGCCGGTGGTCGCCGAGCTGTTCTTCATGTACGCCACCATGCTGATCGCCGTGCCCACCGGCGTGAAGGTGTTCAACTGGGTGGCGACGATGTGGCGCGGCTCGATGACTTTCGAGGTGCCGATGATGTTCTCGCTCGCCTTCATCGTGCTGTTCACCATCGGCGGCTTCTCCGGGCTGATGCTGGCCATCATCCCCGCCGACTTCCAGTACCAGGACACCTACTTCGTCGTCGCCCACTTCCACTACGTGCTGGTGACCGGCGCGGTGTTCGGCATCATCGCCGCGGTGTACTACTGGATCCCGAAGTGGACCGGCGTGATGTACAACGAGCGCCTCGCCCAGGTGCACTTCTGGTGCTCGCTGGTGTCGGTGAACATGCTGTTCTTCCCGATGCACTTCGTCGGCCTCGCCGGCATGCCGCGGCGCATTCCCGACTACGCGCTGCAGTTCGCCGACCTCAACGCCTTCATGAGCATCGGCGGCTTCCTGTTCGGCCTGTCGCAGCTGCTCTTCCTGTGGGGCGTGGTGCGCTGCATGCGCGGCATCGGCGACAAGGCCACCGATCGCGTGTGGGAGGGCGCACAGGGGCTGGAGTGGGAGGTGCCGTCGCCCGCGCCTTACCACACCTTCGACACTCCGCCGGTGGTCAAGTGAGCGCACGGCGGCACAGGGAGGACGCGAGATGTCTGCCCACCGTAGTTTGATCAACAAGCTGCTGCTGGCCTGTGCGGCGATGTTCGCCTTCGGCTTCGCGCTCGTGCCGCTGTACGACGTGTTCTGCGACATCACCGGCATCAACGGCAAGACCGACAAGGTGGCGGCGGCGGCCCCGGACCGCGTCGACCGCGGGCGCGAGGTCAGCGTCGAGTTCCTAGCCACCCACGACCCCGCGGTGGCGGTGGACTTCGCGCCCGAGACCGCGCGCCTGCGGCTCAACCCGGGGGAGCTGCAGCTCGTGTCCTTCGTGGTCGAGAACCGCAGCGACCAGCCGATCGTGACCACCGCCGTACCCTCGGTGTCGCCCGGCGAGGCCGCCCGCCACTTCATGAAGATCGAATGCTTCTGCTTCCAGGAGCAGCCGCTGGCGCCGGGCGAGCGCAAGCTCATGCCGGTGCAGTTCTACGTCGATCCGGAACTGCCCGAGCGTTTCAAGAACCTGACGCTGTCGTATCGCCTGTATCGCAGCGTCGGCCAGCGCGCGAGCCGCTGACGCGGCGCGGCCCGGGCGCGCGCGACCGCAGCAAGGGAGAAGCACCATGGCGACGACCACGCATCAGAAGTACTACGTCCCGCACGACAGCGCCTGGCCGATCGTCGGGGCGCTCGCCCTGCTGCTGATCGGCTACGGCGCGGCGACCTGGATCAGCCAGCTCGACCAGCCCGAGGCGCGTAGCGGCCCCTGGGTGTTCGGCGCTGGCTTCGCGCTGCTGGTGGTGACGCTGTTCGGCTGGTTCGGCAAGGTCATCGACGAATCGCAGCGCGGGCTCTACAGCGCGCAGCTCGAGCGTTC
The DNA here is from genome assembly GCF_000021765.1 of Thauera aminoaromatica. NCBI lineage: Bacteria > Pseudomonadati > Pseudomonadota > Betaproteobacteria > Rhodocyclales > Zoogloeaceae > Thauera > Thauera aminoaromatica. The sequence goes on from NC_011662.2 coordinate 1,143,587, forward strand.
CTTCCGCCAGTGCATGAGCTGGTTCATCTTCTCCGAGGTCATGTTCTTCCTCGCCTTCTTCGGCGCGCTGTTCTATGCGCGCGTGGTGGCGGTGCCGTGGCTGGACGGCGCCGGCGACAACGCGATGACCGCCGCGATCCTGTGGCCGAATTTCGAGGCCGCCTGGCCGCTGCTCCAGACCCCCGGCGGCACCGCGACCCAGGCCATGCCATGGACCGGCATTCCGCTGCTCAACACCCTGATCCTGCTCGCCTCGTCGGTGACGCTGCAGGTGGCGCACGTGGCGATCGAGCAGGGCAAGCGCCTGCGCCTGAAGCTCTTCCTGTCGATCACCGTGCTGCTCGGCGTGGTGTTCCTGTTCCTGCAGGGCTACGAGTACATGCACGCCTATCGGGATCTCGGCCTGCGCCTGGATTCGGGCGTGTATGGCAACACCTTCTACCTGCTCACCGGCTTCCACGGCCTGCACGTGACCATCGGCGCGCTGATCCTGCTCGTGATGCTGCTGCGCGTCGTGATCAAGGACCACTTCACCGCCCAGCGCCACTTCGGTTTTCAGGCCGCGGCGTGGTACTGGCATTTCGTGGACGTGGTGTGGCTCAACCTCTTCGTCTTCGTCTATGTGCTGTGAGGCCCGGCCATGCGGACTCAGTACGGACGTGCATGCGGCGTGATCACCCCGGTGGCGAGCAGCACCAGCAGCAGCCCCAGCACTGCCGCCGAGAACGCCAGCCGGCGGCCGAGGAACTTCGACATCGGCGGGGCGCTGCCGTCGCCCTTCAGCATCACGTACAGCGCCTGGAACAGGCTGACGACGACCAGCACGAGCAGCACGACGATGACGAGCTTGAAGGCCATGGGTGAGCTCCGGCGGAGGACCGATGAAGATTAGCGCGTTCGGCCACGCCTGGGTGCTGCGCTGGCGATGGATGCTCGCGGTGCTCGCGATCGCCGCGCTGCCGGCAGGCCTGTCGGCGTGGCAATGGCAGCGCGGCGAGGACAAGGCCGCCACGCTGGCGCGGATCGCGCGGTGGGCGAGCGAGGGCGCGGTGGGCTTGGACGGTCTCGGTGCGCGTACCGATGCGGCACAGATCGACGGCATGGTGCTCGACTTCGAGGCGCGCTGGATCGCGCCGATGGTGTGGCTGGTGGATAACCGCGTCGTCGACCGCAGGCCGGGTTACGACGTGGTGATCGCGGTCGAGGACATCGGCGCGGCCCGCGTCGCCGGCAGCCGCAACGCCCCGGCGCGGGCGGCGCTGGTGAATCTCGGCTGGATCGCGGCCGAGGGCGGACGCGAGGTGCTGCCGACGCCGGTCATCCCGTCGCAGTTGCGCGTGCACGGCCTCTTGCGCACCGAGCTTGGCGGCCTGCTGCTCGGCACCAACCTAGAGGACCACGGGCATTGGCCGATGCGCATCCAGCGCGCGGACCCGGCGCAACTCGCGGTCTGGCTGGCGGTGCCTCTGGCGCCGGGGCTGATCTACCAGCAGCAGGCCTCGCCCTTCCATATCCATTACCGGCCGGTGGTGCTGCCGCCCGCGCGCCACCGCGCCTACGCGCTGCAATGGGGCCTGCTCGCACTCGCGGTGGTCGCCGTCGCGCTGGCTGCGAGCGCACGCCGGGTGCCGGCCGTTTCAGGGGAGATCGCGCATGAGCAGCCGTAAGTTCTTCAGCCTCTTCGTGCTCTGTGCGCTGGTCCCGCTGGCGGCGGCGTGGGCGAGCCTGCGCTGGGGCTGGTTTTCCGCCGCGCCGACCGTCAATCACGGCGAGTGGCTGACGCAGGAGCTGCGGCTGCTGCCGGCGCCGGAACGTGGCGGCGGGCGCTGGCATCTGGTCTACGTGCCGGCGGCGGAGGGCGAGCCGGCGTGCGCGGAGGAGGGCGGGGCGGGCACTCCCGCGTCCCGCTGCGCGCAGGCACTGCGGATCCTGCAGCAGCTTCACGCCGGCCTCGGCCGCAAGCAGGCGCGGGTGCAGGCGCTGGTGCTGGCGGTGGAGAGCCCGGTCGTGCGCGCGCGCTTTCCGCACGTCGAATGGCAGGCCGCGCAGGTCGGCGATGTCGAGGTCCAGGGGCGGATCGTGCTGGTCGATCCGCGCGGCCTCGCCCTGCTGCGCTACGCGGTCCAGCCCGGCCCGCAGCAGGCGCAGCGGGTGGCGGGCGACATCCGCAGCGACCTGCTGCGCCTGATGAACTACGAGCGCAGCGGTGTGTGAGGAGAGGGCGATGACGCGCGTGCGCTGGCTGGTGGATGCAACCCTGGTGCTCGCCCTGGCGGTGATCGCGCTCGGCGCCTACACCCGGCTCACCGACGCCGGGCTGGGCTGCCCCGACTGGCCGGGTTGCTACGGACGGCTGACGCCGCCGGTGCATGACGAGCACATCGCGGCGGCGCAGGCGCGCTTCCCCGCTGCGCAGGTCGATCCCTTCAAGGCGCGCAACGAGATGGTGCACCGCTACCTCGCCGGCCTGCTCGGGCTGTGCGTGCTGGCGATCTTCGCGGTCTCGCGCCGCCTGCCGCGCGGGCGCGGGTTGGCCGCGGCGCTGCTGGCGCTGGTGGTGTTGCAGGCCGCGCTCGGCATGTGGACGGTGACGCTGAGCCTGATGCCGGTGGTGGTGGTGGCGCACCTCTTCGGCGGCTTCGCGCTGCTGTCGATGCTGGCGCTGCTGCGCGTCGAGCTCGGCCACGACCGCCCCGAGCCTGCCCGGCCCGCCGAGCCCGGGCTTGTCCGGCTGCTGCCGCTGGCCTGGCTCGCCGTCGTCGTGCTGCTGGCGCAGATCGCGCTCGGCGGCTGGACCTCGGCCAACTACGCAGCGGCGGTGTGCCATCAACTGCCTTTGTGCGAAAGCGGCTGGAGCGCGCGGTTCTCGCTGCGCGCCGCCTTCGGTTTGCCGCTGGGACACGAGACCTACGAGTTCGGCGTGCTGCCCTACGAGGCCCGGATGAGCATCCACGTGCTCCACCGCATCGGTGCACTGGTGGCCACCGCCGTGCTCGCCAGCCTGGTGCTGCTGTGCCGGCGTCGGGCGGCGAGCGTGCGCCTGCGCCGGCTCGCGGCGGCGGTCGGCGCCTTGCTGGTGCTGCAGGTGACGCTCGGCCTGGTCAACGTCGTCGGCCAGGTACCGCTCTTCAATGCGGTCGCCCACAACCTGACCGCGGCCTGCCTGCTGGCCGCCCTGGTGCTGCTGGTGCGGCAGATCCGGGTGAACGCGGCTCGAGGGGCGGGTGCCCGAGGACGGGCGTGGGCGGGACCTTCGCACGGGGGAGCGCTCGAGGGCCCGCTAAGGGCCCGCTAAGGGCCCGCTGAGGGCTCGATGAGGGCTCGCGAGCGGCTTGCCGGAGAGTGGCGCGCGATCTCGGGCGGCAAGGCCCGACGGAGAGAGGCAGGGGAGGCGGACATGGACGGCTACAAGCGAATTCCGACGGCGGCAGGCAGCCTGGGCGAGGCGCTCGCGCTCGGTCGCGCGTTCTGGCAGCTCACCAAGCCGCGCGTGGTGGCGCTGCTGGTGCTGACCGCCTGGGTGGGCATGATGCTCGCCACCACCGGGCTGCCCGACTTCGCGCGCATGCTGGTGGCGAGCCTGGGCATCGCCATGGTGTCAGGCGCGGCGGCGGCCTTCAATCACGTGCTCGACCACAAGATCGACGCCCGCATGGCGCGTACCCGGCTGCGTCCGCTGCCCAGCGGGCGCCTGAGCGGCGCGCAGGCGCTGGGCTTCGCGTGCGCGCTCGCCGCGGCGGGCTTCGTGCTGCTGCTGGTGGAGGTCAATGCGCTCACCGCGTGGCTGACGCTGGCCGGGCTGTTCGGCTACGCGGTCGTCTACACCGTGTTCCTCAAGCGCGCCACCCCCCAGAACATCGTCATCGGCGGGGTCGCGGGCGCGCTGCCGCCGGTGCTGGGATGGACGGCGATGACGGGCACGGTCGGCGCCGAGGCCTGGCTGCTGATGATGATCGTCTTCACGTGGACCCCGCCACACTTCTGGGCGCTGGCCATCCACCGCGTCGAGGACTACCGCCGCGCCGGCCTGCCGATGCTGCCGGTCACCCATGGCATCGAGTTCACCCGCACGCTGGTGCTGCTCTACACCGTGCTGCTGCTTGCAGTGTGCCTGCTGCCGTATCTGGTGGGGATGAGCGGGCCGTTCTACCTGGCGGGCAGCCTGGCCCTGAACCTGCGGTTCCTGCACCACGCCTGGCGGCTCAAGTTCGCTCCGCGCGCCGACACGGCGATCCGCACCTTCCGCTTCTCGATCACCCACCTGATGCTGCTGTTCCTCGTGCTGCTGGCGGACCACTATCTGTGATCGAGGATCAGCCCGCTTCGGCGACCAGCTGCAGGATCGCCGCCCCGTAGTGCTCCAGCTTGCGATCGCCCACGCCGCTGATGCCGGCCAGCTCCGCCAGCGTGTGCGGACGGGCGATGGCGATCTCGCGCAGCGTCGCGTCCTGGAAGACCACGTAGGCCGGCACGTTGCGCTCCTTGGCGGTGGCGAAGCGCCAGGCGCGCAGGCGGTCGAAGAGCGTGGTGGGGATGCCGTCGGGGATATCCAGGCTTGCGCCGCTGCGCCGCCGGGCGCGGCTGCGGCTGCGCTCGGGCTCCAGGCGCAGGTGGAACTCGGCCTCGCCGCGCAGCAGCGGGCGGGCCGCGTCGGTGAGGCGCAGCGCGTTGTAGCGCTCGTGGTCCACCGCGACCAACTCGCGCGCGACGAGCTGGCGGAACACCGTGCGCCAGCGCTTCTCGTCGAGCTCGCTGCCGATGCCGAAGGTGGTGATGTCCTGGTGGCGGCGCTCGACCACCTTTTCGGTGAGCTCGCCGCGCAGCACGTCGATCAGGTGGCCGGCGCCGTAGCGCTGGCCGGTGCGGAATACGCAGCTCAAGGCCTTGCGCGCCGCCTCGGTGGCATCCCACGTCTGCGGCGGGTGCAGGCAGTTGTCGCAGTTGCCGCAGGGGGTCGATTGTTCACCGAAGTAGGCAAGGAGGTGCTGGCGGCGGCAGTCGGTGGCCTCGACCAGGCCGACCAGCACGTCGAGCCGGTTGCGCGCCAGGCGCTTGAACTCCTCGTTCGCCTCCGACTCGTCGATCATGCGGCGCTGCTGCACCACGTCCTGCGCGCCCCAGGCCATCCAGGCCTGCGCCGGCAGGCCGTCGCGCCCCGCGCGGCCGGTCTCCTGGTAATAGCCCTCGATCGAGCGCGGCAGGTCCAGATGGGCGACGAAGCGCACGTCGGGCTTGTCGATGCCCATGCCGAAGGCGATCGTCGCCACCATGATCAGCCCGTCCTCGCGCAGGAAGCGGCTCTGGTGCTCGGCGCGGATCTCCTGCGTCATGCCGGCGTGGTAGGGCAGGGCGGCGAGGCCCTGCTCCTGCAGCCAGGCGGCGGTCTCCTCGACCTTGCGCCGCGACAGGCAATACACGATGCCGGCCTGGCCGGGACATTCCTCGCGGATGAAGTCGAGCAGCTGGCGGCGCGGGTCGTTCTTCTCGACGATGGTGTAGCGGATGTTGGGGCGGTCGAAGCTGGAGACGAAGCGGCGCGCCGCCTGCAGGTTGAGGCGCTCGGCGATCTCCTCGCGGGTCTGGCGGTCGGCGGTGGCGGTGAGCGCGATGCGCGGGATGGCCGGGTAGCGCTCGGGCAGGATGGAGAGCTGCAGGTACTCGGGGCGGAAGTCGTGGCCCCACTGCGACACGCAGTGCGCCTCGTCGATCGCGAACAGCGAGAGCCGGCCGGTGTCGCGCAGGTGGTCGAGCTGGTCGAGGAAGCGCGGTGTCATCAGGCGCTCGGGGGCGACGTAGAGCAGCTCGAGCTCGCCGTCCCAGAGCGCGCGCTCCACCGCGCGTGCGCGCTCCATGTCCAGGCTGGAGTTGAGGAAGGCGGCGCGCACGCCGGCCTCGACCAGCGCGCTCACCTGGTCCTGCATCAGCGCGATCAACGGCGACACCACGATCGCGGTGCCGTGGCGCAGCAGCGCCGGGATCTGGTAGCACAGCGACTTGCCGCCACCGGTCGGCATCAGCACCAGCGCGTCGCCGCCGCCAGCCACGTGCTCGACGATCTCCCCCTGCTCGCCGCGGAAGGCGGGGTAGCCGAAGACGTGCTCGAGCACGCGATGCGCGGCGTCGCCGAGGGGAACGTCGCGCTGGTCGAACGTGGTCGGGGGGGGCGTGCGTGGTTCGCCGGGCAGGCGGGGGAAGTCGGTGGGCATGGCGCGCATTTTACCGCGCCGGGTCTCGTCCGATGACACGGACCGGTGGCAGCCGGGCGTCTGCGACGCCCGGGCCCGCATCCGTCATTCCTCGAGGACGACCTTCTTGTATTCCTTGAGGGCCTTGGTCCACCAATTGAAGGAGTCCTCGATGTTCTTGGCGCTGACGCCGTAGTCGAGGTTCACCTCCATCTCCAGGTTCGGATCACCGTCCTTGTCGAGGTAAGCCTTGCCGAAGCGCTTGGTCCGGTTCCAGTCGTTGATCTTCTCAAGCGAGACCTTGGGGCCGCTCCAGCTGGCGGAGAACTGGATGTCGTCGCAGTCGGCGCCCTTCACGCAGCCGTAGAAATAAATGCCGTATTTCGTGCCCTCGATCCGTCCGGTGATGCGCGGATCCCCCTGGCTGTCCTTGTCGAGCTCGGCGGAGCCGAATCCTCGGGCGATCTCGTAGAGGCGTTCGGGCTTGGTCGCGTCGATCAGCGCGTCGGCGAACGCGGGACCGGCTGCTGCGCTCAGCAGGGCGCAAAAAAACAGACTTCCCTTCGAAAGTCCCTTCATGGAATCACTCCTGTTGTGGAAACACGGGCGGTGGCGCATCCGGCAGAAGCGCGCGCCCTGACGGACGCGCGCGAGCGCAAGAATATGCTTGCGAGATTCTACGGGGCGGCTTGGCGCGGATGCCGTGAAGTTTTACCGCACATGAACCCGGAATAGGCCCGTCGTCAGCGGGCGCGCGCACGGTCGCAGGGCGCGTGCGGCGCTCAGGCGCTCGCCTTGCGCCATTCCTGCAGCGCCGCCAGCGTGTCCGCCAGGTCGCCTACCACACGGATGCCCGGCAGGCGCTTCTGCTTGTCGCGGACCGCGCCGCCGCCGGCCCAGATCCCGATTTCCTCCGGCAGCAGCGCGCGCAGCTCGAGCAAGCCGTCGATCGCCTGGCGTGCCGGATAGGCGATGCTGAAGGACAGCCCGACGATGTCGAAACCGCCACCCACCGCCGCGCTGCGGATGTCCGCGAGCGGCGTGCGCGTGCCGAGCGACAGGCAGCTCGCGCCCTCCGGCACCAGCATCGCCTCCGCCATCAGCAGGCCGAGCACGTGCTCCTCCTCGGGGAAGGTCGTCAGCAGCACGCGCGGTCGGCCTTCGCTCGCGGCATGCGCGCCGATCGCGCTGCGCAGCAGGTTCTGCACCTGCTCGGTGAACAGATGTTCCTCGGGAACATCCACCTCGCCGCGCATCCACGCCTCGCCCACCGCCGCCGCCAGCGGCGCCACCGTCTCGGCGACGAAGCGCTGCAGCCCCTGCTTCATCAGCGCCTGGCGCAGTGCAGCGGCGAGCTCCACGCTGCGATGCAGGCGCACGAGCTGCAGCAGACCGTCGTCGCGACCGGCAGGCGTGCCGCCCTCCGGGCACAGGCAGGAATCGAGCATCGAAGACAGCTCCTCGACGCTTGCGCCCACGATCCGGGCCGGTCGACGGCCGTGGTCGAGCAGGCGGCGGATCATGCGCAGCTTCTCCACCTGGTCGGACGGGTAGACACGCTCGCCGTTGGCGTCGCGCGTCGGCGCAGGGAAGCCGTAACGCCGCTCCCACACCCTCAGAGTGTCCTTCGCCAGGCCCGTGTCGCGTTCGACGGCAGCGATGCTGAAGGCGGTTTCAGACGGGTTCGGGGCGTTCATCGGCAGCAGCTTTCGGGAGATGGTCGTTAAGAGGATGGTAGGCGGGAGAGTTTATTTTGTCCAGGACAAATGAGGCGCCGACGCTGGAGGCGACTTCATTTTCCGACCGCGATGCATGCGCCCACGCCCCCAATCGATCGGCGCTCACTCCACCCCGTTCTCTCCCGCCTTTTCCTCCGCCTGCTGCGGCGTCAGGTCGCCGTCCAGTACCGCCAGCATGCGCGCCGCCTTGGCCACCTGCTCGATCGCGCGGCGCTCCAGGCTGGCCAGGCGCAGCCAGTCCTGCAGCGTGCGAATGTCGATGCGGGCGTGCGCACCCTCCAGCAGCAGCGCCTCCTTGAAGGCCTGGTAGCGCAGCTCCGCCTCCTCCAGCCGCACCTCGACCGCCGGCGCGGAGAAGTCCTCGCGCGCCGCGTCCGCGCTCGCGGCCAGCGCCCCGGTGGCCTGGCGGAAGGCCGCGGCGATCGGCTCGAGCTCGCTGCCCGGCGGCGCGCCGAGCGTGGTGGCCAGCGCGCACGCCTGGCGCACCGCGGTGACCGCGCTCTCCTGATACTGCAGCGCGCGCAGGCTGTGCGCCACCGCCTCGACCAGCGCCGGCGGCAGGCGCATGGCGTTGAGCTTGCGTACGTAGTCGCCGATCGCCGGCGCCAGCGCATCGAGCGTGCTCGCCTGACGCTCGATCCAGGGCTCGTCCGGCGGCACCCGCGTGGCGGCGGTGAGCGCGGTGAGGGCGAAGGACTGCGTGCGGCCCAACTCCAGGCGCAGCGCGCGCAGCGCCAGATCGGGCACCGCCAGCGAGGGCGCGTCGAGATAGCGCGGGCGGGCGATCTCCTCCTCGCGGCTGCGGAAGTGGCTCGCCAGGAATCGGCGCAGGGGGCGTGCCAGCGGCACCATCAGCAGCACCCCGAGCACGTTGAAGGCGGTGTGGAACATTGCCAGCATCACCGCCGGCGTGGCCGGCTGCTCGAACCAGTTGCGCAGCGCGCCGAGCAGGCCGATCAGCAGCGGCAGCAGCGCGATCGCCACCGCGCCGGTCACCAGGTTGAAGATCACGTGGGTGGCCGCGACCCGGCGCGCGTTCGAGGTCGCGCCCAGCGCCGACAGGATCGCCGTCGAGGTCGTGCCGATGTTGGTGCCGATCACCATCGCGCACGCCGCCTCGATCGACATCAGCCCGCCCTGGGCGGCAGTGATGATGATCGCGATCACCGCGCCCGAGGCCTGCATCAGCACCGTCAGCACGGTGCCGATGCCGACCAGGATCAGCCAGCCGGTGAAGCCGGGTGCGATGTGGTCCTGCAGGTTCATGGTCGCGCCGAAACCCGAGAAGGTGTCCTTGAGTGCGTCGATGCCGAGGAAGAGCACGCCGAAGCCGGCCAGCGCCTGGCCGAGCGCGCGCTGGCGGACCGTGCGTCCGGCCAGCATCAGGGTCGCGCCGATGCCGACGAAGGGCAGCGCGAAGGCGTCGATCCGGAAGCTGAAGCCGAGCGCCGCCACCAGCCAGGCGTTGAGCGTGGTGCCGACGTTGGAGCCGAAGATCACCCACATCGCGTTCTGCAGCGACAGCAGCCCGGTGTTGACGAAGCCGATGCTCGCCACCGTGACCGCGGTGGAGGACTGCACCAGCGCGGTCATGGTCATGCCGGCGCCGAGGCCGCGCACCGGCGTGGCGGTGCCGCGCTCGAGCAGGCCCTCGAGCGCGCGGCCGGCGGCGAGCTTGAGGCCCTCGGTGAGCATGTGCATGCCGAGCAGGAACAGGCCGATGCCGCCGAGCAGGCCGGCGACGATCGGATAGATGGCGAGCGGGCTGGTGTCCAGGGCGGGCCTCTCGTGCGGGAAGGGGGCGTCACGACAGCGTAATGCCGGATCGCGCGGGCGGGGAGGGCATTGTTCGCGGCGGGGACCATCGCGCTTTGGACCGGATGGCAAACAATTTCAATTTGTCCTGGACAAATTCTTGACAGCCCTGCGGTGCTCGCCTATCGTGGAATCGTTATCCACGCTTGTCCAGGACACGGCCATGAACGCGAGAATGCTCTCCAGGCGCGCCGGCATCCTCTCCGCCGCTACGGTGCTCGTCTCCTTCGGGATCTCCGCGGCTTCGGCCGCACCGCCCCAGGTCGTCGCGGCGGCAGCTGCCGTCGCTCCTGCCGGGCCCGTCGTGGACAACACGGTCGCGACCCCGGCCCCGGCCTCGATCCAGACCCCGCTCGAACTCCTGCTCTTCGTGCACCGCGCGGATCTTCCGCTGCGCCCCCTCCCCACCAAGCAAAAGGATCATTCATGAACGCCCCGGAAAAATTCTTCCTGCCCGACGTGCAATCCAGCGCCGACCACCGCGCGCTGGCGATCCAGCAGGTCGGCGTGCGCGGTCTGCGCTACCCCATGGCGGTGCGCGATCTCGACGGCGGCGTGCAGCACACCGTCGCCAGGCTGGAGATGACGGTCGGCCTGCCCGCCGAGGTGAAGGGCACCCACATGTCGCGCTTCGTCGAGCTGCTCGAGGCCGAGCGCGACGCGCTCGATCTCGACGGTCTGCGCGGCCTGTTCGCCGACATGCTGGTGCGGCTCGAAGCCGAGAGCGGCCGCATCGAGGCGCGCTTTCCCTGGTTCATGAAGAAGGCCGCGCCGGTTTCGGGCGTCGAAAGCCTGCTCGACATCGACGCCCGCGTGGTGGTGGAAAAGACCGCGGGCGGCGAGATCCGTAGCACCCTCGAGGCGGTGGTGCCGGTCACCAGCCTGTGCCCGTGCTCCAAGAAGATCTCCGCCTACGGCGCGCACAACCAGCGCTCGCACATCACCCTGTCGGCCACGCTGCGCGGCGACCTCGGCCTGCGCGAGCTGGTGCGCATGGCCGAGGAAGAAGCCTCGTGCGAAGTCTTCGGCCTGCTCAAGCGCCCGGACGAGAAGTGGGTCACCGAGCGCGCCTACGACAACCCCAAGTTCGTCGAGGACCTCGTGCGCGACATCGCGTTGCGCCTGCGTGCCGATGCGCGCGTGGCCTCGTGGCGGGTGCAGTCGGAGAACTTCGAGTCCATCCACAACCATTCCGCCTACGCCCTCGTCGAGGGCGAGAACGCGCCGGAGTAATCGCCATGAAGATGGGTGAGATCGAGCGCCTGCACGCCACGGGCGAGGCGGGCCGGGGTGCCGAGGGGCGGCGGATCGCCGTGATCGGCGGCGGCATCGCCGGTCTGTCGACCGCCTGGCTGCTCGCGCCGCAGCACAGCGTGACGCTGTTCGAAGCGGGCAGCTACGTCGGCGGTCACACCAACACCATCGACGTGACCGTCGACGGCCTCACCCATCCGGTGGACACCGGCTTCCTGGTCTTCAACCGCCGCACCTACCCCAACCTGTGTGCGCTGTTCGCGCTGCTGCAGGTCGAGGCGGTGGAGACCGAGATGAGCTTCGGCGTCAGCCTGGCCGAACCCGAGCTCGAATGGGCCGGCACCGACCTTGCCAGCGTGTTCGCCCAGCGCGGCAACCTGGTGCGTCCTGCCTTCCTCGTCATGCTGCGCGACATCCTGCGTTTCAACCGCGAGACCACGCGGATGGCGAGCGAAGGTGGCATGCCGGCCCTGTCGCTCGGCGAGTATCTCGACCTGGAGGACTACTCGCAGGCCTTCCGCGACTGGTACCTGCTGCCCATGGCCGCGGCGATCTGGTCGTGTCCGACGCACACCATGCTCGCCTATCCGCTCGCGACCTTCGTGCAGTTCTGCCACAACCACGGACTGCTGCAGATCCTCGATCGTCCGACCTGGATGACGGTGAAGGGCGGCGGACGCAGCTACGTGCGCCGCATGCTCGCCCGCCTCGACGACGTGCGGGTGAACGCGCCGGTGCAGCGCGTGGTACGCGGCGAGGACGGGGTGTGGGTGCACACCGCGGCCGGGCCGGAGCGCTTCGACGAGGTCGTCTTCGCCTGTCACAGCGACCAGGCCCTGGCCATCCTCGGCAGCGAGGCCACGCCGGACGAGCGCCGCATCCTCGGCGCCGTGCGCTACCAGGCCAACGTTGCGTACCTGCACACCGACACCGCGCTCCTGCCACGCCGCCCGAAGGTGTGGTCGGCGTGGAACTACCTCGCCGGCAAGGGCGCGCCCGACGCGCGTCCGGTGTCGGTCAGCTACCTCATCAACCGCCTGCAGCCGCTGCCTTTCCAGACCCCGGTCGTGGTGTCGCTCAACCCCTTCATCGCGCCCGCAGCCGACAAGACCTTCCGTCGCATCGAGTACGCCCACCCGGTGTTCGATCACGGAGCGATCGACGCCCAGGCCGCGCTGCCTTCCATCCAGGGCCGCGAGCGCTGCTGGTTCGCCGGCGCCTGGACCGGCTACGGCTTTCATGAAGACGGCCTCAAGTCGGCGGTGGCGGTGGTCGAGGCGATGGGCGTGGAAGTGCCGTGGCGGCGCGGCCGCGTGCCGGCGGCGAAGCGGGCCGGGACGGCGCTGGAGGCGGCGTGATGCCCGACGCGCTCCAGCCCGCGGTGTGCTTCGGCGCGGTCATGCACGAGCGCCACGTGCAGGCGCACAACCGCTTCGTGTACCCGAGCGCCTTCCTGCGCCTGCCGCTCGGCCGCCTGGACCAAGTGCGCGCTCCGCTGCTCGGCATCGAGCGTGCCAACCTGTTCAGCTTCCGCAGCCGCGACCACGGCGCGCGCGACGGCTCGCCCTTGCTGCCGTGGATCCGCGCCCTCCTGAACGAGCGCGGGCTGGCCGCGGCATGCGACGGCGAGATCGTGCTGCAGACCATGCCGCGCATTCTCGGCTTCGTCTTCAACCCGGTGAGCTTCTGGTTCTGCCACGACCGCGCGGGCGGCCTGCGTGCGGTGCTGGCCGAGGTGAACAACACCTTCGGCGAGCGTCACAACTACCTGCTGCACCACGCCGACCTGCGCCCCATCGGCGCGGGCGATGAGCTGCGCGCCAGCAAGCGCTTCCATGTCTCCCCCTTCTTCCCGGTGCGCGGCGAGTACCGCTTCCGCTTCGAGCAGCGCGGCGCCGTGCATGCGGTGTCGATCGAGCTCTGGGACGGCGGCGAGCGCCAGCTCTCCACCCGCCTGGCGGGCCGCGCCGAGGCCGTCGGTGGGGCCAGCATGGCGAAGTGGCTCGCGCGTCAGCCCTTCATGACCCTGGGCGTCGTCGCCCGCATCCACTGGCAGGCGCTGCGCCTGGCCCTGCGGCGGGTGAGCTTCTTCCGCAAGCCCGCGCCGCCGCTCGAGGAGACCACCTGATGAACGCACTCGACCACGCCCTGCAGCCGCTCGCCGGCCTGCGCCTCGCGCGCCTGCCGCGCGCCACCCGGCTGTGCCTGGAGATGCTCGACCGCCTCGACGGCGGCGCGATCGCGGTGGAACTGCCCGACGGCGTGCGCGTGCGCGCCGGCCACGGTGCGCTCGTCGCCCACCTGCGCGTGCGCGACCACGCCGTGTTCGACGAGGCGCTCGCACGCGGCGACATCGGCTTCGGCGAAGCCTGGATGGACGGCCTGTGGGACACCGAGGACCTCCCCGGCCTGCTGCGCCTGCTCTCGGCCAACCGCAGCCGCCTGCAGGGCGCGATCTACGGCCGCATGATCCGCCTGCTCAGCCACCGCCTGCAGCACCTGCTGCGCGCCAACACGCGCAGCGGCTCGCGGCGCAACATCGAGGCCCACTACGACCTCGGCAACGACTTCTATGCGCTCTGGCTCGACCCCACCATGACCTACTCGGCGGCGGTGTTCGCCTCGCCCGACGAGTCGCTGCAGGACGCCCAGCTGCGCAAGTACCGCCGCATCCTCGGCGAGCTCGGCGCGCGGCCCGGGCAGACCATCCTGGAGGTGGGCTGCGGCTGGGGCGGCTTCGCCGAGGTCGCCGCCACCGAGTTCGGCTGCAAGGTGCTGGGCATCACGCTGTCGCCGGCGCAGCTGGCGTTCGCGCGTGCGCGCGCCGAGCGCGGCGGCTTCGCCGACCGGGTGGATCTGGAGCTGTGCGACTACCGCGACGTGCGCGGCCAGTACGACCATGTGGTGTCGATCGAGATGATCGAGGCGGTGGGCGAGCGCTTCTGGCCGACCTACTTCGCCCAGCTCTCCGCACTGCTGAAGCCGGGCGGGCGCTGCGTGGTGCAGGCGATCACGATCGCCGACGCGCTGTTCGCGCGCTACCGGCGCGGCACCGACTTCATCCAGCGCCACGTCTTCCCCGGCGGCATGCTGCCCAGCCCGGGCGCGGTGGCGCAGCAGGCCGGGCGCGCCGGGCTCGAGGTGGTGGGCGACTTCGCCTTCGGGCGCGACTATGCGCGCACGCTCGCGCACTGGCATCGAAGCTTCGACGCGCAGGCTGCAGCGGTGCGCGCCCAGGGCTTCCCCGAGCGCTTCCTGCGCATGTGGCGTTTCTATCTCGCCTACTGCGAGGCGGGCTTCGACACCGGCGACCTCGACGTGCATCACTACGTGTTCGCGCATGCCGCCGCAGGGTCGCAAGGCGGCTGAATGGTGATGGGCGCGGCGGAGGGAAGCGATCTGTGCCGACCCCCTGGCCGCGCCGTCCCCGCATTTCAGGGCCTGGAGGTGACCCCATGAGCGCCCCGATCCGCTTTCCCGCACGCTCCCCGCGGAGCCTGCGTCGCAGCTTCGAGCGGTTCGCCCGCCTCCCGCGCGCGCTCGGCGCAGTGCTGGCGTGCTGCATGCTGCTGGCGCTGGAGACGGTGCACGCGCTCGGCCTGCCGCCGCAGCTCGTGGCGAGCACGGTCGGGCTGCGCGAGGTCGGCCGCGGCGAGCTGCGCTGGCTCGGCTTCAAGCTCTACGACGCCGCGCTGTGGGCGCGCGCGCCGGGCGAACAGGCCACGGCAGACGAGCACGTTCTGTCGATCCGCTACGCGCGCGCGGTCACGTCCGCGCGTCTGGTCGAGCTCAGCCTCGACGAGATGCGCCGCCTCGGTCTCGCCGACGAGCCGACGCTGGCGCGCTGGGGCGAGGTGCTCGCCGCCGCGCTGCCTTCGGTCGCGGCCGGAGACACGCTGACCGGCCTGCACCGTCCGGGGCAGGGCGCGGCCTTCTGGCACGACGGCCGCGCCACCGCCGAACTCGACGACCCGGCGCTGGCGCAGGCCTTCTTCGCCATCTGGCTCGACGAGCGCACCCGCGAGCCCGCGCTGCGCGCACGCCTGCTCGGGCTCGAGGAGGTCACGAGATGAGCGACCGCGCACGCGCCGCGCCGGATCGCCACCACGGGGGCGGAGCATGTGCCCGCGCGGCCTGCGCGCCTGGCGCCGGGCGTGCTCCGGATGCCGACCGCGTCGAGTGGGGTGCGCTGCTCGCCTACGGCGCCCTCGGCCTGCCGCTCGCCTTCGCGGCGCTGCCGATCTACGTGCATGTGCCGCGCCTGTATGCGGAAGGCCTGGGCCTGTCGCTCGCGCTGGTCGGTGCCGTGCTGCTCGCGGCGCGCGTCGTCGACGCCATCACCGACCCGCTCATCGGCTGGGCCAGCGACCGCCTGCCGCGGCGCCGGCTGTGGATCGCGCTGGCGCTGCCCGCGCTCGGGGCCGGCATGCTCGGTCTGCTCGTGCCGCCCGCGGGGGCCGGGGCGGGCTGGCTGTTCGCGCTGCTGGTCGCGGTGTCGCTGGCCTACTCGGTGGCGAGCATCGCCTACAACGCCTGGGGCGCCGAGGTCGCCTCCACCCCCGCGGCGCGCACGCGCTTCGTCGCCAGCCGCGAGGCCTTCGCGCTCGCCGGCGTGGTGCTGGCGGCGGCGCTGCCGGGGCTGCTGGGCGAGGGGGTGATCGGTGGCACGGCTGGCGTCGGCCAGTCGGCGGTCGCCACTGAAGGCGGCGCCGCGGGCGGTGTCGGTGCGTCAGGGGGCGGTGGCGACGGCGGCGCGGCGGGGCTCGCACGGCTCGCCTGGCTTTTCCTTCCGCTGCTCGTGGTCTTCGGCCTGTGGACGCTGTGGCGTGCGCCCGCTCCGCCGCGGCTCGCTGCGACGCACGCGCCGGTGTGGCGGGGCCTGCGCGCGGCGCTCGCCGACGCGGCCTTCCTCCGCCTGCTCGCGGTGTTCGCGGTCAATGGCATCGCCGCCGCGATCCCCTCGGCGACGGTGCTCTTCTTCGTCGCCGACGTGCTGCAGGCCGAGGCGCTTGCCGGCGCCTTCCTTGCCCTGTATTTCCTCGCCGCCGCGGCCGGGCTGCCGCTGTGGACGCGGCTGTCGCAGCGCATCGGCAAGCTGCGCGCCTGGCTCGCCGGCATGGCGCTCGCCGTGGCGGTGTTCGCCTGGGCAGGCCTGCTCGGCAGCGGCGATCTGTTCGCCTATGCCTGCATCTGCGCGCTCTCGGGCCTGGCGCTCGGCGCCGACCTCACCCTGCCGCCTTCCATGCTCGCGGACCTGCTCGCGCGCGGGCGGGACGGGCGTGCGCCGGCCCGCTCGCGCGCGCTCGAGGCGGGTGCCTGCTTCGGCTGGTGGAGCTTCGTCACCAAGGCCAACCTGGCGCTCGCCGCCGGCCTGGCGCTGCCCCTGCTCGCGCTGCTCGGCTACGCCCCGGGCGCGCGCGAGCCCACTGCGGTCGCCGCGCTCGGGGCGGTGTACGGCTTCGCACCGGTCGCTCTCAAGCTCGCCGCCATCGCCCTGCTCTGGCACGGGCGAGCCGTGCTCGATCCCGGCACGGGACACGACCCGCCCGGGATCGCGACTTGCGTCGCTCCCACAAGCGTCGACCGGCGCCGCACTGGAAACGACGGCGGGTGAGGCGGCCCGTAGGAGCGACGCGAGTCGCGATAACGCGGCGACCGGCGCTGGGGGGGGAACGGCAGCGGGTGAGGCGGCCCGTAGGAGCGACGCAAGTCGCGATCGCAGCACCGACGCTGCGACGACGCAGCAAGCCGGAATCTGGTCGGAGGAGAGGAATCGTGAAACGCTTTTTCCTGATGTGCGTCGCCCTGATGGGGCTTTGGGGGTGCAGCAGCGTGAAGATCGACGAATACCGTGCCGAAACGCCCGTGCTCGAGCTGCGCGACTACTTCGACGGCACGATCGACGCCTGGGGCATGTTCCAGGACCGCTCGGGCAAGGTGGTCAAGCGCTTCCACGTGCTCATCGAGGCGAGCTGGCAGGGTGACACCGGCACGCTCGACGAACAGTTCACCTACTCCGACGGCACGACCCAGCGCCGCGTGTGGACGATCACGCGCCTCGGTCCCGGGCGCTACAGCGGCCGTGCCGACGACGTGGTCGGCGAGGCCGCCGGCGAGGCGGCCGGCAACGCGCTGCGCTGGCGCTACGTGCTGGCGCTGCCGGTGGATGGCAAGGTGTACAACGTCGACTTCGACGACTGGATGTTCCTGATGGACGAGCAGGTCATGCTCAACCGCTCGCTGATGAGCAAGTGGGGCTTCCGCCTCGGCGAGGTCACGCTGTCCTTCCACAAGAGGCCGCGCCCGTGACCGCACCGGCTGCCCGCCGCGGCGGGTTCGCGCCGCTCAACACGCCGATCCGCGAATGGGCGGGGCGGCGGGTGTGGATCGTCGGTGCGTCCTCGGGCATCGGCGAGGCGCTCGCGCTCGCGCTCGCCCGCAGGGGCGCGCGCCTCGCGCTCTCCGCGCGCGGGCGCGAGCGCCTCGAGGCGGTGTGCGCGGCCTGCGACGCGGCTGCCGGCGCGGGCCCGACCGCCGGGGACGCGGGCGCGCTCGCGAATGCGGCCGTCGAGCCTGCGCACCGCGCCGAGTCGCCCGCTTCCGCCGGAGTGCTCGCGCTTGCGCTCGACTTGTCGCGCGCGGGCGAGATCGAACGGGCGCGCGACCGGCTGCTCGCCGCCTGGGGCGGCATCGATCTCGTGGTCTTCAACGCCGGCACCTACCGCCCGTTGCGCGCCTGGGAGCTCACTGCGGAGGCCGTGCGCGAGACGCTGGAGACCAACCTCGTCGGCACCATGAGCGGCACCGCGGCAGTCCTGCCGACCCTGCTCGCGCAGGGTCACGGCGCCATCGCGCTGGTCGGCAGCGTCGCCGGCTACGGCGGACTGCCGAAGGCGCTCGTCTACGGCCCGTCCAAGGCGGCGCTGATCAACTTCGCCGAGGTCCTCCACCTCGACCTGTCGCCGCGCGGCATCGGCGTCTTCCTGATCGACCCCGGCTTCGTCGCCACGCCGCTGACCGCGCAGAACGACTTCGCCATGCCCGCGCTGCAGACGCCCGAGCAGGCGGCCGCTGCGATCGTCGACGGCTTCGCGCGCGGCGACTTCGAGATCCACTTCCCGAAGCGCTTCACGCGCGCGCTCAAGCTCCTGCAGCTGCTGCCGCGGCCGCTGTATTTCGCGCTGATCCGCCGCGCAACGGGCCTGTAGGGCTTGCCGCCATGACCGACCCGAAGCCTCCGGAGCACCTTCCATCGAGCGCCGCTTCGGCGGAACTCGTACGGCAATCTCCCGCCCGGCGCCTGGCGCGCTTCTACGAGACGTTCACCCCCGCCGCACTGCCTGGGCTCGACCAGCTCTACGCCCCCGACGCGCGCTTCAAGGACCCCTTCAACGAGGTCGCCGGCACCGCCGCCATCCGCCGCATCTTCGCGCACATGTTCGCCACCACCGAGGCGCCGCGCTTCGAGGTCACAGACTGCATCGAGCAGGGCGAGCAGGCGATGCTGGGCTGGGCGTTCCACTTCGCGCTGCGCGGACGGCCGCTCGTGGTGCGCGGTGTCACGCATCTGCGCTTCGACGCCGACGGCCGCGTCGTGCTGCACCGCGACTACTGGGATGCCGCCGAGGAGCTGTACGAGAAGCTGCCGCTGATCGGCGCCCCGCTGCGCTGGCTGCGGCGCAGGATGTCGGCGGGGTGAGGTGTGGGGGGAGGTGACGGGCGCACTGCGATCGCGACTTGCGTCGCTCCCACAGGGGCCTTCGGAAGCGCGGCGGTTTTTCGTAGGAGCGACGCAAGTCGCGATTCCCGCCGCGCGGGGAATCCGCGTCGGCGCGTGTTCCAGCGCTGCGATCGCGACTTGCGTCGCTTCCACAGGGGCCTTCGGACACGCGGCGGTTTCTCGTGGGAGCGACGCAAGTCGCGATTCCCCGTTGCGGCGCGGGTTCCGGCCTGCTGGCGAAGGGACTATCATCGACCCCTGATCCGCTTGCCCGTCCCCTCATGCCCTCCAGCCTCTGCGCGCCGCTGCGCACCCTCCTCCTCGCCGTCATCGCGCCCCTTCTCCTGCTCGCCGGCTGCACGCCCGCCGAGCCGGTGTTCAAGAGCACCGACATCACCGGCACGAGCTATGGCAAGACGCTGCGCCTTACCGACCACAACGGCCGCGAGCGCACGCTCGCCGACTTCAAGGGCAAGGTGGTGACGATCTTCTTCGGCTACACGCAATGCCCCGACGTCTGCCCCACCGCGCTGTCGGGCATGAGTACGGTGATGCAGGAGCTCGGCCCCGACGCCGAGCGCGTGCAGGTGCTCTTCGTCACCGTCGACCCCGAGCGCGACACGCCCGAGCTGCTCGCGCAGTACGTGCCGGTGTTCGATGCGCGCTTCCTCGGCCTCTACGGCACGCCCGAGAAGATCGCCGAGCTGGCGAAGGAATTCCGCGTGTTCTACCGCAAGAGCGGTGACCTCGCCGGCCACTACACCATCGACCACACCGCCGGCACCTACGTCTTCGGCCCCGACGGCCGGCCGCGGCTGTACGTGAGGCACGCCGAGGACCCGCAGGTGGTCGTGGCGGACATCAAGGCCTTGCTGGCGGGGAAGTGAGGGCGCGCGCTCCAAGGGAAAACGGCGGCCTCGGGCCGCCGTTTCGTTGTCTGGGGCCGGTGGTCACGCCACCGCGGCCAGCATCCCGCGCATCTTCTGCATCGCCTTGGCCTCGATC
Organism: Thauera aminoaromatica; assembly: GCF_000021765.1. Classification (NCBI taxonomy): domain Bacteria; kingdom Pseudomonadati; phylum Pseudomonadota; class Betaproteobacteria; order Rhodocyclales; family Zoogloeaceae; genus Thauera; species Thauera aminoaromatica. Next base: position 1,163,305 of record NC_011662.2, read on the forward strand.
TGGCGGATGCGCTCGGCCGACACGCCGTATTCCGCCGCCAGCTCGTGCAGCGTGGCGCTGTCGCCCTCGGCGAGCCAGCGCCGCTGCACGATCGCGCGGCTGCGCTCGTCCAGGCTGGCGAGCGCGTCGCGCAGGCCGCTGTCCTGCAGGCGGGCGAGCTGAGCCTGCTCGACCTGCTCGGAGGGCTCGGCGTGCGGATCGGGCAGGTAGGCGATGGGTGCGAAGCGCTCGTCCTCGTCATCGCTGCCGGCGTCGAGCGGGATGTCGCGACCGCTCAGCCGCGTCTCCATCTCGACCACTTCCTCGGGCTTCACGCCCAGCTGCGCCGCGATCGAGCGCACCTCGGCGGGCTGCAGCGTGCTGCTGTCCTGCTTCATGCCGCGCAGGTTGAAGAAGAGCTTGCGCTGCGCCTTGGTGGTGGCGATCTTCACCAGGCGCCAGTTCTTCAGGATGTATTCGTGGATCTCGGCCTTGATCCAGTGGATCGCGAACGACACCAGACGCACACCGCGCGTGGGGTCGAAGCGCTTGACCGCCTTCATCAGTCCGATATTGCCTTCCTGGATCAGGTCGGCGTGGGGCAGGCCGTAGCCGAGGTATCCGCGCGCGATCGCCACGACGACGCGCAGATGCGACATCACCAGTTGCCGTGCCGCATCCACGTCGCCCTCGTCGCGCAGCCGCGTCGCCAGTTCCACCTCCTGCTGCTCGCTCAGCATGGGCATGCGATTCACGCTCTGGATGTACTGGTCCAGGCTGCCGGCGGCGGGAACGGGGAAAGTCAGGGCTTGTGACATGGGCTTGGGTCCTCCTTGCGCATCAATCTTAGCACTCGGGGCGTGAGAGTGCTAAGGGGCGGCGGGAGTTCCGGAGTAGTCCTCGTCAGTCCTCGTCGGAGGACACCCAGTCCTCGACGCGCAAACCAGCAATGCGCCTGAACTCGCGCGTATTGTGGGTGACCACGGTGGCGTCTTCGGCCAGTGCATGGCAGGCGATCCACAGGTCGTTTGCGCCGATCGGTGTGCCGGCCTCCTTGAGGCGGGTGGCCTGTTCCGCGTAACGCCGGCAGATGGCTGGGTCGGCGGGATAGCGCACCGGTATCTGGCGCGCCAGGGAGTTCAGCCGCCGCAGCACCTCCGTCTTGCGGGTGCTGCGCTCGGCGCCCTTCAACAACTCTGCCCAGGTCACGAAAGACATGCACAGGGTGTCGCTATCAGGAAGTGCGTCGATGCGCTGCGCGATGCTGGGCGGCTGGTTCTTGATCAGGTAGATCAGGATATTGGTGTCGAGCAGGTAGATCACAGCGCCTCGCGCTCCTGCACCGGCAGCGGCGCTTCCCGCTCGGCCTCGAGTGCGCCGACGAAGTCGTCGTCCACTTCGCCCAGCGCTTTCAGGGCCTGCATCAGCGCGGTGCCACGCTGTACCCGCAAGGGGTGGATCACCAGGTCGCCCGCGTCGTTGCGCGTGATGCTGACGCGGTCGGTATCGAGGCGGAACTCTGCCGGGATGCGGACCGCCTGGCTGTTGCCGTTGTTGAAGACGCGGCTGGGCAGTGTTTCCATGGCATCACCTTTTGTAAATACGCTGGCGTGTGTATTTTAGTGCTCGCGTAGCAACAGCGCAAACGTCCGTTGTTTGTTTCGAGTGGGCGGGCTATGCCTCGAACTCGTAAGCCGACCGGTCTGCTGCGCTGCGCCCTTCATTCAACGCATGAGGAACTCGGCTGGCGTCAGGATGGGAATGCCGTGCCAGGGATTCAGCACGAGCAGATCCTTGTCTCCGCTGATGATTGCCGCGGCTTCGCCTGCGAGCGCAACGTCCAGGAACTTGTCGTCGCGCGGATCGCGGCAGGCCGCCACCCTGCGGAGGATCGGCACGATCTGCATGACGCCGCCGAGCAGACGGATGAACTCGCGCCGGTCTTCTCGAGATACATACGGGTCGAACTTGGGCCGTGCCAGCACTTCGGCGAGCTCGGCCAAGGTTTCCTCCGAGCCGAGCAGGCTGCCGCGGGCGAGCGCCTGATCGACCGCCCGGGCGGCGGTGCTGCGCGGTGCCAGCAGGCGGCTGACGAGGACGTTCGTGTCGACGGCGAAGCGCAGGAATTCAGTCATCGGCGAGCAATTCGGCGAGCTTGTCCTCGGTCAGCCCCGCCGCTGCGGCTTTCTCGCCGACTGCGTCGCAAAAGCGCTGGAACTCGGCGACGTTGAGTCGCGTGAGGCGCTCGTACTCCTTCATCGACAGAACAACCGCGACATCGCGCTTCTGGCGGCGGATCACGACGGGTTCGTGCGCGGCCAGGTCGAGCACGCCGGCCAGCCCTTGTTTTGCCTCGGTGGCGGAGACGGTGCGCATGGTGGCGACTCCTGTTCATTCTGGTGAAATTGAATTGTATGTTTTGTACAAAATGGACGCAATTTCGTATTGAATGAACCCGTGCATGCTGCATGCCCCAAGGCCTTGTTGCATTCGCATGCAACCATGGTCATGATCATGGTCATCGATTATCCAGGGAGTACGACCATGCAAACCATCCAGGCCTCCGAATTCAAGGCTCGCTGCCTCGCCCTGATGGACCAGGTGGCGGCCTCCGGCGAGATCCTTGTTGTCACGAAGAACGGCAAGCCGGTCGCCGAACTGCATCCCTATCAGGGCGCGCGCGCATCCTCGCCTTTTGGCCTGCACCCGGGCGTGCGCATCCTGGGCGACATCGTGTCGCCGGTCGCGGACGAGGACTGGGAGGCCTTGTCGTGATCGTCCTCGACACCCACGCGCTCATCTGGATGGATGCCGACGATGCCGCGCTCGGCCCGCAGGCGCGTGCGCGCATCGAACAGGCGTGGCGCGCGGGCGAGGTCGCGGTAAGTGCGATCAGCTTCTGGGAATGCGCGATGCTTGTGAAGAAGGGGCGTGTCGTCCTGCCGCTTGCGGTTGAAAGCTGGCGGGCAGGCCTGCTGGGTGCGGGGCTGGTCGAGATTGCGCTCGATGGTCGCATCGCGCTCGCGGCCGCGGGCTTCGCCGATCTGCATCGCGACCCCGCGGACCGCTTCATCGCCGCCTCCGCGGCGGTGCGCGGCGCGGCGCTGGTGACGGCGGACGAAAAGCTGCTGGCATGGAACTCGGACCTGCCGCGGCTCGATGCGCGGCGCTGATCGGGGATTGTGTTGCACGTCCGCAACAACCTAGCCCGGAATGTCGCGTTTTCGCGTTGTCATGCTTGCAAGGCCGGCCGCAGGTTTGCAGAATCGCCCCAACTTCTCGCCAGAGAGGTGAGTAGGGCCAAGGCAAGTGCCAAGGTCTCAACTTCAAATTTGAGGAGAAACACATGCAAAAGAAACTGATCGCGCTGGCTGTTGCTGGCCTCGTTTCGGCCCCGGCCTTCGCTCAGTCGAACGTGACCATCTACGGTGTGGCTGACGCTTACATGGGCTTCGGTTCGCACGGTGACAATGACAAGGCCGCTATCAACAGCGATGGCCTGTCGGGCAGCCGTCTGGGCTTCCGCGGCGTCGAAGATCTGGGTAACGGCCTGAAGGGTGTGTTCACCGTTGAGCAAGGCTTCGACATTTCGAACGGTACGGGCATGGGCAACGCCTCCCGTCAGGCTTTTGTCGGTCTCGGTGGTTCGTTCGGTACCGTCAGCCTCGGCCGTCAGTACGCTCCTGGCTATGACTTCCAATACGACGTCACCGCCAGCGCCCCGATCGGTCCCCAGTCGATCCTGTCGAACCAGTCGGGCATGACCATCACCCCGAACAGCGGCGCTCGTTGGGACAACTCGGTCGCTTACAACGGTTCGTTCTCGGGCCTGAAGGTCCGTGCGATCTATGGCATGGGCGGCAACGAAGACACCTATGAAGTTGTTACGGCTGTTGATCCGGTCACGGGTCTGCCGACCGCTAGCAAGCTGATGGATCCGCAGGATGACGATCGCTTCGGCCTGGGGGTTGAGTACGGCAATGGCCCGCTTAAGGTTGGTGCTGTCTATCACTACCTGAAGGACGGCGCCGACATCAATGGTCTGTCCGATGACCAGCAGGAATGGCTGGTTGGCGGTAGCTACAACTTCGGCGTGCTGACCCTGGCTGGTTCGTACCAAGAAGTCGAGGGCATTGGCAACCTGAAGGGTGTTGATGCTGACCTGTGGCAGATTGGTGTGCTCGTCCCCGTTGGCGCTGCTGGCAATGTGCACTTGGCCTACGGCGAAGTTGACTTTGACATCAACGCCATGGGCGTGAACGAAAGCGCTAAGGCCAAGTCTTACACCCTGGCTTACACCCACGCTCTGTCGAAGCGCACCACCGCCTACGCTGGTTGGAACCGCACTGACAACGACAATGGCCTGGATCTGGGTCTGGTTGACTACATCCAACCCGCTGGCGCCACCACTTACGGCGGTGACGAGTCCGACCTGTTCTTCGTCGGTATGCGTCACACCTTCTAATCTGTCACCTAGACAGGTTTGAAAGTAAAAACGGGAGCTTCGGCTCCCGTTTTTTCGTACACGCTCACGACATCAACCGTCGCGTTACACGACGCTTTAGCGCAGTGGATCGAGCTTGAAGAACTCGCCTGTTGACGCGCACTGAAAACTACCCAGATTTCGCGGGGCCTGCGCGCTGAAAAGTACCCAGGTGATTAACCTCCGCCGCTTCCGTCGAGGAGCGGGGAACAAAGGAGATGATCACCATGAATCTGCTGGGGAAGGTCAGAAGGCTGTACTACCGGGAGGGGCTCACGCTCTCGGAGATCGAGCGTCGCACGGGGCTGACGCGCAAGACGATCCGCAAGTGGCTGAAGGCGCCCGAGGGGGTTGAGCCGAAGTATCGACGCAAGGTCGTCGACACCAAGATCGCGCCGTACGCGGCGCAGTTGGTCAAGATGTTGGAGACCGATGCGCGGCGACCGCAACGGGACCGACGCACGGCGCTGAAGCTGTTTGGTCAGTTGCAGGTGCAGGGGTTCGACGGCGATTACAGCCGCGTCACCGAGTTCATCCGGCGCTGGAGGGCCGAAGGCGGTGCCTCGGTCACGAAGGCCTTCGTTCCGCTGCAGTTCGAGCCGGGAGAGGCGCACCAGTTCGACTGGAGCGAGGAGCATCTGGTCATCGGTGGGGTGTGGCGCAAGGTGCTCGTGGCGCACCTGAAGCTGTGCTACAGCCGTGCCTTTGTCGTGCAGGCGTATCCGACGCAGAGCCACGAGATGCTGTTCGATGCGCACGCGCGGGCGTTTGCTGCGCTCGGGGGCGTGGCCCGGCGCGGGATCTACGACAACATGAAGACGGCCGTCGACCGGGTGAAGAAAGGCAAGGCGCGGGTGGTCAATACACGCTTTGCGGCGATGGCCTCGCACTACCTGTTCGAAGCGGACTTCTGCAATGTTGCCAGCGGTTGGGAGAAAGGCGTCGTCGAGAAGAACGTGCAGGACAGCCGACGGCGGATCTGGCAAGAGGCGGCCGAGACGCGCTTTGGTTCCTTCACCGAGCTGAACCTGTGGTTGCTGGCGAAGTGTCGCAGCCTGTGGCAGGAGCTCAAACATCCGGAGTACGACCTCAGCCTGGCGGAGATGCTCGAGCAGGAGCAGCCCAGCCTGATGCCGATGATCACGCCCTTCGACGGCTACGTGGAGACGCTGGGCAAGGTCTCGAGCACCTGCCTGGTTACGTTCGAGCGCTGCCGCTATTCAGCGCCGTGTGAGTTGGTGGGTCAGATGGTCGGCATCCGGGTGTATCCCGAGCAGATCGAGCTCGTCGCGCACGACACCGTCGTGGCCCGTCACGTGCGCAGCTTTGCGCGCAACGAAGCGCGCTACGACTGGCAGCACTATGTGTCGCTGATCGAGCGCAAGCCGGGCGCGCTCAGGAATGGCGCGCCCTTCGCCGACATGCCTGCGCCATTGCAAGCGCTGCGCGCGTTGCTGCTCAAGCGCGAAGGGGGAGATCGGGTCATGGCGAAGGTGCTCGCCGCCGTGCCTCAGCATGGCCTGGGGGCGGTGATCGTGGCGGTGGAGTTGGCGCTCGAAGCGGGCCGCCCCAGCCCCGAGCACATCGAGAACGTGCTCAACCGCCTGAAGTCAGCCCCTGCCACGCCGACCGTCGACACGGTACTGACCCTCAGCGAAACACCGGTGGCAGACCCGCAGCGTTACGACCGGCTGCGTGCGGAGGTGAGCCATGCGTGATGTGCTTGCCGAACTGAAGGCCCTGCGCCTGTACGGGATGGCCGACGCCTGGGCGGAGTTGGTGTCCACGAGTGATCTCGGGTGTCAGAGTTCGGGCTGGCTGCTCGAGCACCTGCTCGAGGCCGAGCATACCGACCGTCACCTGCGCTCGATCCGCTATCAACTGCAGGCGGCCCGGTTCCCGGTGCATCGAGATCTGGCCGGGTTCGACTTCGAGCAGTCGAAGGTGGAGCGGGCACTGATTCAGGAACTCGCCACGCTCGACTTCACCGCGCAGGCCCACAACGTCGTGTTCATCGGCGGCACCGGCACAGGCAAGTCGCACCTGGCCACGGCGCTGGGCGTGTCCGGGATCACCCGGCACGGCAAGCGGGTGCGCTTTTACTCGACCGTTGATCTGGTCAATCTGCTCGAGCAGGAGAAGGCGGCCGGCAAAGCCGGCAAGCTCGCCTTCTCGCTGCTGCGCATGGATCTGGTGATTCTCGATGAGCTGGGCTACCTGCCGTTCAGCCAGAGCGGCGGAGCGCTGCTGTTTCACCTGCTCTCGAAGCTGTACGAGCACACCAGCGTGATGATCACGACTAACCTGAGCTTCGGTGAATGGGCGAGCGTGTTCGGCGACGCAAAGATGACCACGGCACTGCTCGACCGGCTGACCCATCACTGCCACATCGTCGAGACGGGCAACGAGTCCTATCGCTTCCGTCAGAGCTCGGCCAGCGCGCGCTCGCGGATCAAGGACCGTGAGCAATCCAAGCGCGACACCCTTACCGAGGACGAGCCGTTCTGACCCGGCGCCCGCGCAGAGAAGCCCGCTTCGGGCTACGCCCTTTGCGGGCTTCTCTGCGCACACTCGCGGTCAGCAACTCGACTACACTGAACATCGGCTGCTCCATGACGAGCAGCTAAAGTGCCTGGGTAAAATTCAACGCGCACCGCTGGGTAGTTTTAGACGCGCGCCGACACTCGCCCGACAGCCTGCCTGCGTGCCAGTTCGCCATCAGCTCTTCCTTGTGTAGCTCGATCCAAGCATTCACCAGCATCTGCTTGTTGCGGGGCAGCTCGCCGAAGATGGGCTTGTTGGCGGCAATGTCGAAACCCGCTTCCAGTCCCTCATACATCGCCAGCAGAAACGGCGCGGTGGGCTTCTTGGTCTTGGGCATGGGAAGCGCAACGATGATGCCGTGGTAAGCGGAGATCATCCGCAGGTCGGTGACACAGGGGCGCTGCGAGGGTGGCCGCGTGTACAAGTGCGCGATGTCGAGTCCCGAGAACTCCAACCTGCTGACAGCTTCGAACAGGGGTTCCAACGGATACTGCTCGTTGCCATAACGACGACTGGCACGCTGCTGCGTGTGACCTGACAGTGCGTCGTGCACTTCCTCCTCGATGCCCACAGCGCGACACGCATCCTTGAATGTGTGACGGAACGAGTGGAACACCTTGCGACTGTCGGTGATGCCCACTTTGTTGCGCAGGTAGATCGAGAACCACGTGCTGAAGTAGCCACCGAGCTTGCCGCGACCATTGGCACGCAGTTCGGGGAACAGCAGACCAGGTCGCCGCGCACGTGCCACATAGTCGAGAAAGCCACAGTCGAGCAGTTGGGGATGTAGTGGGATGCGACGACGGGACGCGGCGTTCTTCAACTGTGCGTGTGCTGCGTCGTCGGTGATGCCGAGGTAGTGACCCAGCGTGTCGTCGTGCCGCACATCGGCCACCATCAACTGTGCCAACTCTTCCACCCGCGCACCCGTGAACAGCGCCAGCAGCGGCAACCAGTAAGCCGCTTCACGGCCGCCGCCTTTGGGAAACTTGCGCTGGGTATAAACCTCGCTTTGAAACAGGCGGTTCAGCTCGTCGGCAGTAAAGGCCACACGTGCTTTCTGCTGCGGCGTGGCGATGGCCCGCACATCGGCTGCTGGATTGTGGGCCGCGTGCTGGTAGTCGATGGCAGTGCGGAAGAAGCCTTTGAGAATGCCGACTTTGTGGTTTGCGGTGACGGCGCTTTGTCCTGCTACCAGCAAGTGATCACGAAAGGCCAGCACATCACGGCGTTCGATGTCGGCAAGCGGCTTGTGCTCCACGAACACGGCGAACGAGTCGAACACCTTGCGATACTCGACGATAGTTGTCGCTCGTCGCTTGGTCGATGTGCGCTGCCACTGCTCGAACAGTTCGTCGTAAGCGGCGGTGGCTGGAGCTGTTGTCGTGCTCGTTGTGGATGTGCTTGTGCGTGTCATCGCTGTGCGTGAGCGTCGTGAAACGCGACGCTACGAGAAAGAGTGTCTGACCGTCCCATTACGCGACGCTTGGCAGATCGAATACGTGAGCGTCGCGCAACGAGACGCTTGCGATCACTTCGGCTTGCGCGCGATGCTGGCTGTGACGCTCTCGATGGCGCGGTCCAGTTCGCCCGCTTCGGCAGCCTGCTTGATCGTGGTGAGCGTCGGCACAATCTCAGCCGTGCTTTCCAGCTCGACCGCGTTCGTGTTCTTGCTGAGCGGCAGCACCTTGTTGCCGTAGCGGATCGCAAGTTGAACCTTGCCGTTTGCCTCCCACCACCACGCCTTCACTTTCTTTTGCGCTTCGACGGTGACGCGCTCGCCCGTCTCCTCGTTGCGCACCTTGCGCTTGCTCTTGCGCTCGAAGCTTGCGCCTTCGTACACCGAGCGTGCCCACTCAATCTGCTCGGTAAGCTGCTTGATGAGTTTCGCGCGGCGTTGCTGTTGCGGGGAAAGCTCGTTAGGACGCTTGGCGGAAACAAGCTTGAGGGTGTTCAGCAGTGCCATTTTCAACGCTCCATGTGTGTATGTCGTATGGATAGTGTATGACCGCTAAGTGCTAAGGGCGACCTAAATCTGTCGCGGGCTGCTCCAGAGCTAAACGCTGTTGGCGTGCTGCCTTCGCGGATGCGTATTGGATCGCGAGCTGCTGATCCTCACGCATCCGTCGCATGTGCGCCTGTTCCTCTCGCGCTACGTCGGCAGAGTCGCTGAGGTATGGCTCCAGTTCTTTACCTTCCAGATGCCAGTAAGGAATGCCCGTCTGCTCTCTCATTTCAAGTTCGATGGTCGCTTTTAGCTCAGCGCCCAGTTTTCGATCCAAAATCACTGCGTCGTGTATCGAGGCGACGACCTGGCGCCCCTTGCTGGTTATGATTTGCTTCACGACATCCATCGCCCATGTTTCGCAATGCTGATAGAGAAATGCGATAACAAGCGGTTTGCTGATGCGACCGCTCTCCGTTCTCAATCGTGGGTTGTCAAGTAAGGTCGGCATTTCTTTCACTGCGTAGGCATAGATCAACGCATCTAGCACCTTCTGTTCCTGTATGAAGCCGCGGATGGGTGCGCAAGTCAGAAAGCGACGGCGATGGTTCTCGTTCTTTAGAATGTCGACTAATGCGGGATTGTGCCAAATTCCATTCTTTAGCCAGCCGCTTCGATGCTCGCGTGCGCCAAAACTGATCGCCGTGATCGCTTGCTTGACGATGCGCTTCTGTAAATCCTCGTGCACGTTATCGTCCTTCCTGAATGTCAGTAAGCATATCTCCTTGACGATCGCAGGTTTGTTGTCGATAAAGTAAATGCTGTTTCTGAATAGTGATTCGGGTTCCGCATCTGGGTCAATGGTTCGTGCTAAATCACTTCCCATACCGACTTTCCACGATATGACGGCTGATCGTATGTCGTATTCCCAGCACCCGCCATACATCGCTTGCCGAAGTTGCTTTCGCACTGACTGCGCACTGATGCCTTCGTAGTAGGTTCGACCAAACGCGCTTGGCTTGCGTCGCTGAAGATAAATGCCGCCCAGCTCGGTCGCGATGTTCAGAATGTGCGCAGCTTGGGTGAGGTCGGTGAGCCGCTTCTCCTCGGTTAAATGCTTGGGCTTTGTCTTGAGCCAATCGATGTAAGCCTGTAGTGACTTTGTGTTGATCGGTGTTGGGTCGAAGATTTCGAATAGCTCAGCTAGGCTGTTGATGGTCGCTGCTTCTGGATAGGTGCGGTCGGTGAGGCTGCGTCCAGTTTGACTGCTGTCACTGCCGCTCAACAGTTGAGCAGTTGCGTTATCAGTGCTTTCGCACTGAGCGATGTTGCCGAAGGTGATTGTGACTAAGGGCGAGAGCTTTACTTGCGAGACTTTGTGGGTGAGGTTATTGCCTCGTTCGACGGCAACGACCAACGGCAGCTTGTTTTGTTCGAGCCACTTATGGAGTCGTATCTTGTCGCGTCCGATCTGTCCGCCTTTATTGCTCAGCGTGTGTAGCGATAGGCTGTATAGGTTGAGTTTACTTTGCGCGGGTGTACGCCCGTTGACGACAGACCTGGTAATAAGGTCTTCGAGGGTGGTGACGTATTTCTTCAGCGCGCGTTCGATGTTTGACGTTGGGAATGCCTCGGTAAGTGCGCGCGATACTTTCTCATCTACTTGTATATGGATCGACATAAATCCTCCTTTCTCATATTTATGCGCTGAAAAAGTAGGTGTGTGACTTTTAAAAAGTCACACGCTTATAGTAATAAGTTGTCTCTCTCTATTGATGAGTGATGATGGGTGTGATGGGTGCGAAGCAAGCGCATTCCTCCTTTCTTTTTTTTGTTGCGCTCTTTTTGTTTGTTTGGCTTTTTTGCGCAGCGCAGGCGTAGACGCGTTAAAAAGCGCTGTAGCCCATTTTTTTGGCGTCGGGAATGCTTGGGTAGCTGGGCGGCGCGCTTTCCGCTTAAAACGCGTTTAAATGCGTCGCGGTGTTGCGCACTAAAAACCAAAGAGAAGTATGAAAAGCTTTGATTCTGCGCTAAGTCGTTGAAAGTTAATAACCCGCTGCTGCGCAATGCGCGGTTGTCCTCATATAACCAAAGAAAACATAATAAATGCGCTTGAATTATTTGATTCTGGAGGGCGTATGGGACAAGCGAGAGTGATGACGGCAGCAGAGGTGCGGCGGGTGCTGGACTACGTGGCAACGAGGCCGCACGCAGCACGCAACAGGGCGTTGGTGCTGATGTCACATTGGGCGGGGCTGCGCGCGAAGGAGATCGCCGCGCTGCGCTGCTGCGATGTGGTCGATGGAGCGGGGCGGATGAAGGAAGAAGTGCTGCTGTCGGTCGACCAGACCAAGGGCAAGCGTGGGCGCGTGGTGTACTTGGGGACCAAGATTCGCAAGGAACTCGCCACCTACCTGCGCGCCTGTCCGCCGCGCAGTGACGCATCGCCACTCTTTCCGACGCAGAAAGCACCAACGCGCGGCTTCACGGCGAACACGATGGCGCAGTTCTTCCACAAGCTCTACAAGGAAGCGGGCATCGAGGGCGCAAGCTCACACAGCGGTCGGCGCAGTTACTTGACGACCCTTGCCGACAAAGGCACAAGCATCCATATTCTCAAGACGCTGGCGGGGCATCAGAGCATCAGCACCACTGCGGTGTACTTGTTCAGCAGCCCATCGCAACTGAAGGCAGCAGCCGATTTGATCTGAACGGTATAAAGCTGAACGACAGTGTGGAGCAAACAGCAGGACGAAAATGAGCAACGTGGTAGCGTCGTTTAACGCGACGCTGTGACTTACAGCTTGGGTGGGAGTTGCTTGGTGATTTCGAGGTTTCGTAGTTGTCGCAGTAGCTGGTCTTTCTGCTGCTGCTCGGCGTCACGCTTGAGTCTGCCGTAAGCCATCAGTCCCATCACCAGTTCGGCTTTTGTTGGTTTCTTGCGTTTTTCGCTCTGTGCGCTTTGCTGGATGACAGATTGTATGCGCGACAAGCTCTGTGCGGAGTCAGTGGCGACTGAAGGTGGGTTGGCTGGCTGAACGATTTCGTTGATTTTCATGGTGTGCTCTCTGCTGTATTTATAGGCGCAGAGATAATAAAAAAGGGTTTGCGCCGTAGAAAGCGCAAACCCTTTTTTCATAGCACTGTTAGTTGTAGTCGTTTAGGAGGAATCGGTGTTTTTCGAGTGGCTATTAGATCGTCAAGTTGGTTGAGGTAGCCGCGAAGGTCACCAGTTTTGACGACAGAGAGTTGTTTAACGAGCTCCGCTTGTGTAATCGCGATGTTCTCGTTGGCAAGTATTGAGGTCGCGCGAGGCAAGAATGAGTGAACGGAAATGGCTGGAAACTCGACACAGCGGCAGCGGGAGCGGATGCTTTGATGGATGGCCATTTGATTGTTGGTTGTGGCGAAGAGTGTGATGCGATCAGCGAACGAATCCAGCGCCGTCCAGAGCTTTACGAGGTTTTTGGTGGCGTTATCGAACTCGTGTAGCACGAGGTAATAGCGCGCGTTCTCGTCCCCTAATTTAGTTAACTGGCATTGACGTTGTATGTAGTCTTTCAAGTCTTTTTGGTCGAGAAGCTCAGAATAGTCCTTTTCTTCGACTATGGCGGACTCACCGCTGATCGCGTAGGGCAGTAGATCAGCAACGGTCGTTTTTCCAGTTCCGTTTGGCCCATAAAAGATGATGTTTTGGATGAGGTCGCCTCGGGCGACGGTGTTGATAAACTCGCGAACACTTTCGTTCGGGTAAATCACATCGGCAAGCGTGGTGGGCTTGTATTTGATTTGGCAGTTCATGATCGACTCCGTGTATAAGTGAGGTTGTTATTAAGCGGCGAGGCGCTCAACGGTAGGTTTCTTGGCGTAAGCGGACAGTTCCGCGTTGTCGCGGTTTTGCGCGTGGGCAGTTTCGAGATTTTGTTTTGCGATTCGAGTCAGCAGTTGGTTATAGATGGTGTCATCGACGTCGAGCAGCGCAGCGACCACATCGACAGTGCCATCGAGTTTGGGTCGAGCAAGAAAGATAGCGTGATTTTTTGTGGCACCCGCAAACTCGAACGTGGCAAGAGGTTTTGCCGTATTCGTTTCAATGTCAGCGAGAGTCGCGTTTTTGGATTTATCGAGGTCAGCGGCCTTTTTGATGGCTTCTTCGCTTTTTTTGATTTGGCGACGAACTTCTTCAATGCCGCCGTTATCGCGCAGCCAGTTTGCGAGGCCGTCATGGGTCACGCCGTGGGACTTTGCGGCAGTGAGAACGGACACATAACGATTGGCGCGCTTGCGGTCGGAGTTGAAGACGTAGCGGATGAACATGGTGAGCATGGTCGTGTTGCTTTGAACTTTGATGCCGCGTTCGTTGAGCGCCGCGGTGAGGTCGAGGCGGAGTTTTTTGCGCTCAGCGTCTTTTGCGTTGATGAAGTTTTCGTCGTAGAGCTTCAGGCAGTCAGCCAGCAGTCCGTAAAGGATGTCGGTCGCGGTTTTGTATTCGTTGTCAGTCCATGCCGCGCAACGCGTATGGATAGCGTCGAGAGACGCGACGGTGGTGTTGGCGAACAAGTCGGCGTGAGCGTTGGTGGTTGCGCGGGCGATGGAGGCGCGAACAGTGGCGTTGAGGCGGGAAGTGGAAGTCTTAGTCATTTGGATTACCTCGTTAGGTTGTCGACGTAGCGGGTTGGAAGGAGATGTCGTGTGTGCTGCGTCGATGGGTGTAGTATCCGCTGTTAGCTGGTTGGGTAATACAAACCACAAAAACGTCGATCGAACTGGTTAACATCTTTGTATGGCTACGAAGCGGCCGCGCCAGGCGTGGCATCTCTCAGGCACCGACTTCACGCAGCCAAGGCTCTACGCGCGGCAGGACTGGCGCTTCTTGCTCTTCTTTCAGTTCCTGCGGATCAGCCCGAGCTACGCGTTGGCGCTCGACTGTGAGCGCGAGCAGGAACTCGCGGAGCGTCTAGGCAGCGCAGATCGAGCGCGCAAGGTGTGGCGCACGCGGTGTGATATGGGGGATGTGTTCACCGTCCTGTTCAAGGACTGGTGGCAGGCACGCGGGCTCTCGCTTTTCGGCATACACACGGCCAAGCCCCGAGTAGTGGGCATCCGTCGCTTGCGGCCAAATGAAGACGCCGATGAGCGGCGTAAGCGTGTAGGTGCTGCTTATCGCCGCTTTGTCGAGGGGCGGTATAGAGAGCAGGGAAACCCTGACTCAGTGCTGATCTCGGTTCCGTTGGGAATGAAGCCTGCGTTGATGGTGCGACAGTTGAAACAACTGCTGGCAGCGGTCCAGGCTGAGCATCCGCCCGAACTACCAGTAGCGGCATACGCCCTTGAGGAAAACAAGTTGCGCGAGGCGAGGCTCCTTGCGTGCTTGCGCCTGATCTACAAGCGCAGCGCGCGGCCCGACGAGGAACTATGGCGCGCTGCGGCACGGGCCAAGATCAGCGAAACGCATGTCGTCGATCCGCTGGCGAAGAAGAAGGACGCCAAGAGTGCCGAGGCACGACGTATGCTGACGATCATGGCAAGTCGCCTGTCGCGTGACGCACTCATGATTGCCGAGAACGCTGCGGCGGGTAAGTTTCCATCGATGGAGGTCGTGGCGCACGCGCAGCCGTTCGATTTCCCGACGCTCGGCCAACGGCTCAAGGTGATGTCGGCGTGGGAAAAGAAGCGCAAGAAGGAACTTGCGCAGAGCGCTGCGCCCAAGGTGGAGGCGGAGCATTGAACGGCGATTCACAACCGTCGCGTAACGAGACGCTTGCGCGTGCTGTGCGCTTGAAAACGCCTATGTAAATGAGCTGCGCACGCGAAAACACAAAAAGTGTCCGCTTGCTCAGCTTGAAGCAAAAACCATATTTCGAATAATGGCTTGCGCGATCGCTGCCCACGGGCTGGTTGCGATTAGCATTTTTACGTTATGTCTTTTGCTTGTGGTAATGCGTCTTTGCGTTAAATTCTGCGCGGTCTTTTGCTTTGTTTTTCGTGTTGCCGCGTTGTTTGACATGTTCCGCGGCGCTGTCATAGCCCGTGCTGCGCACCAGCTAACTCATTGAGCACACAAAGGTTTTCAGCAACTTTGCGGGCGGATGGAACGCATGCTGTAAAGGAAACTGATCGCGCTGGCTGTCGCTGGCCTCGTTTCGGCCCCGGCCTTCGCTCAGTCGAACGTCACCATCTACGGTGTGGCTGACGCTGGCCTCGCCTTTGGCGGCCACGGTGACAATGACGCCAGCGGTGTCGTGAGCGGCGTTCTGTCGGGTTCGCGTATCGGCTTCAAGGGTGCCGAAGATCTGGGCAACGGCCTGAAGGCTGTGTTCACCCTCGAGCAGGGCTTCGACATCGGCACCGGCATCGGCAGCCCGCAAGTCGGCGGCTCGACTGACAAAGACTCCGTCTTCTCGCGTCAGGCCTATGTTGGCCTGGGCGGCGCCTTCGGTGTCAGTAGGAACCCAATAATCCCCAGTTGTGGGAATTGAATTTTCCCCACCCATTTTTGAAGAGGAGTTCAGAAATGGAAGGGAAGGAAGTGTTCGACGATGTCGCCCCGAGGGGCGACATCGTCGGCGGCGCCTCGGCTACTGTGCCCGTATCGGGTCAGTCCGAGGAGGCGCGTATGCTCACCAGGGAACGCTGGGAAGAGGTCCATCGTTTGCGTGCAGGCGGGCTGAGCGTGTCGGCCATCGCACGCGGGCTCGATCTCGATCGCAAGACGGTTCGACGCTGTCTGCGCCAGCCGGCGTGGTCGCCGTACCGGCGTGAGGCGTCGGCCGTGTGCCTGCTGGATGCACATCGGCCGTGGCTGCTCGAGCGGGCGCCGCAAGTTGGCTACTCGGCACGGATCCTGTACCAGGAGCTTCGAGCTCGGCACGGCTACCGGGGCGGCTACGACACGGTCAAGAACGCGGTGCGACCGCTGCGCAAGGAGGCGACACTCGCGGCGTTGACGCAGCGGCGCTTCGAGACCGGACCCGGCGAACAGGCCCAGGTCGATTGGGGGCAGGTGAAGGTACGCTTGGGCGACGAGACCAGGACCGTTCACGTGTTCGTGATGACCCTGGGGTACTCGCGGCGATGCTGGGTCGAGGGCTTCGAGAACGAACGACTGACCAGCCTGCTGGCGGCCCACGAGCATGCCTTTGCCCACTTCGGCGGGCGCACGGCGCAACTGCTCTACGATCGCATGCGCACCGTGGTGCTCGGCAGCGAGGCCGGCCGCATCCGCTGGAACCCGACCTTCGAGGCCTTTGCGCGTCACTGGGGCTTCGAGCCCCGGCTGTGCAAGCCGTATCGGGCGCAGACCAAGGGCAAAGTCGAATCCGGCGTGAAGTACGTCAAGCGCAACTTCGTGCCAGGGCGCAGCTTCCATGACCTGGACGACTTCAACGCGCAACTGCTGCAGTGGGTGCAGGAGGTGGCCGATGTACGCGTGCATGGCACCACCCACCAGCGCCCGATCGAGCGCTTTGCCGAGGAAGCGGCGGCACTGGTGCCGACCGCCAGCCAGGCGAGCTTCCTGCAGGCGATGGTGCGCGACCGGGTGGTAGCCGATGACTGGCTGGTGTCGATCGATGCCAATCGCTATTCGGTGCCGTGCCGGCTGATCGGCAAGACCGTACAGGTCGTGCGCGCCGGCGGCCTGTGGCAGATCCGCTATCGCGGCGAGCTGGTGGCCGAGCACGCGGTGCTGGCCGGTCGCCATCAACTGAGCATCGAGCCTGAACACGGCCCGGGCGCGGCGGCCCGCAATGCCCGTCAGCGCTACGGCACGGCCCCCGCGCCAGCGCAGAGCTCCGTGCAGCACGACGACTGGGTCGAGGTGCGCGATCTGTCGATCTACGAGCAGATGCTGGAGGCCGCATGAATCCCGCCCAACTCGAACGCCTGGCCGATCACCTGACCAAGCTGCGCCTGTTCAAGAGCCGTGAGCGGCTCGAGGCCTTGCTGCAGCAGGCCGCCGCCGAGGACATGGCTTATGCCGATTTCCTCGAGCAGGTGCTCGCCGAGGAGGTTGCCGCCAAGACCAGCAAGAACGTCACCATGCGCACGGCGATGGCGCGCTTTCCCTTCGTCAAGCCGCTGGAGACCTTCGACTTCGCCTACCAGCCCTCGATCGACAAGAAGCAGGTGCACACGCTGGCCATGTGCCACTTCATCGAGCACGGCGACAACGTGCTCGTGCTCGGACCGCCGGGCGTGGGTAAGACGCATCTGGCGGTCGCGCTCGGCCTGAAAGCGATCGAGGCCGGCTACCGTGTGCTCTTCACCACCGCCGCCAGCCTGATCGCGGCACTTACCAAGGCCCATGCCGAGGGGCGCCTCGACGAGAAGCTCAAGATCTACACCACGCCCCGTCTGCTGATCATCGACGAGATCGGCTACCTGCCGATCGAGCGTCAGGGCGCAAACCTGTTCTTCCAGTTGATCAGCCGCCGTTACGAGCGCGGACCGATGATCCTGACCAGCAACCAGAGCTTCGGCGCCTGGGGCGAGGTGTTCGGCGACCGCGTCATCGCCACCGCGATCCTCGACCGGCTACTGCATCACGCCGTCACGTTGAACATTCGCGGTAACTCGTACCGGCTGAAAGAGAAGTTGAAAGCCGGCCTCGTCCGTCCGGAAGAGGCTGAGGCTTGAACAGGGTGGGGAATTTTCGATTCCCATGGGTGGGGAAAATTGGGTTCCCCTTGACATTCGGCACCGTCAGCCTCGGCCGTCAGTACGCTCCGGGCTACTTCTTCAACTACGACGCCGTCCTCGGTGCCAACGTGTCGCCGCAGTCGATCCTGTCGAACAACGCCAAGCTGTCGATCACCCCGAACAGCGCCGCTCGTTGGGACAACTCGGTTGCTTACACCGGCTCCTTCTCGGGTCTGACCGCTCGTGCGATCTACTCGATGAATGCTGTCGAAACCGATCCGAACCCGAACGACGACGACGCTTACGGTCTGAGCCTCGACTACGCCAACGGCCCGCTGTCGGTTGGTGGCGTCTATCAGGTCAAGCAAAACAACACGGAAGACCAGGAAGAATGGGGCATCGGTGCTGGCTATGACTTCGGCATGGTCAAGCTGACCGGTTCGTACCAGGCTGTTGATGGTCTTGGTTTCGTGAAGGGCGCTGAAGGCGACCTGTGGCAAGTTGGTGTCATCGTTCCGGTTGGCGCGGCTGGCAACGTCCACCTCGCTTACGGCGAGTTCGATCGTGACGACGTGAGCAATGTTGGCGCTGAAAGCTACTCGATCGCTTACACCCACGCTCTGTCGAAGCGCACCACCGCTTACGTCGCCTACAACAACACCGAGAACGAAAGCAATACCAACGCCTTCGGTCTGGTTGCTGGCAGTGCTGGCGACCTCGGCGACGATTCCGACCTCTTCACCGTCGGTATTCGCCACACCTTCTAATCTGTCGTCAAGACAGGTTTGAAAGTAAAAACGGGAGCTTCGGCTCCCGTTTTTTCGTGCACGCCCAGCATGGGCGCATTCCTGAAAAAATAGGGGACAGAACCCGATTTCGCGCGAAACGACGTAGATCCAGCGGTTGTGCGGGGAAGGAGCGCGTCCTTGCCTGGGGAGATCTCGCCTCGCGCCCGAATCACGCTGGCGACATTCAAGCAAGGTATCCGGCAACGCACGTCTCGCTCGGGCGGGCGCAAGCTGGACGGGATTGCCGAACGGCTGCGGCCCGCGCCTGCGCTCCGCAACCGCAACGCCTGGTTCGCAGGACCGGGTTCGAGTGCTAATCGGGTTAACAAATCAGCCTGCTGCATTAACCATTCCGCGCCTGCCATTAACACCCTCTGCCTATCCTTGCCTGCGGGTTCCGGTTGCTGCATGAGACCGGATTACAGCGTTTCGATCCAAGGAGAAGCAGATGCAGAAGAACTTGATCGCCCTTGCCGTTGCCGGGCTCGCCGCCCTGCCGGCCTTCGCGCAGTCCAATGTGACGATCTACGGCCTCGTCGACATGGGCTACAAGTGGTCGGGCGACAATATGGACGATCGCGTGTCCAGCCGGTCGGCGCTCGATTCGGGCATGAGTGCAGGAAGCCGCCTCGGCTTCAAGGGCACCGAAGATCTGGGTAACGGCATGAAGGCGGGCTTCGTGCTCGAGCAGGGCCTCAATCTCGATACCGGGACGCTCGGCCAGGGCGGTCGCGCTTTCGGGCGCCAGTCCTTCGTCAGCCTTGGCGGCGGCTTCGGGACCGTCGCGCTCGGGCGCCAGTACCCGGCCGGCTACCTGCTGACGGCGACGGTCGACCCCTTCGGCAGCGGCACCGCGGGGCAGTACAACAGCGTCTACCTGACCGAATACCGCTGGGATAACGCCGTGACTTACGTCTCCCCGACCTTGGGCGGGTTCTCGATTTCCGCGGCCTTCACGATGAACGTCAATGGCGAGGAGTCGCCGGACAACCGTGGAGAGGGGGACGTCGGGGACATCCATGCGTGGTCCGTCGTGCCGCAATACGTGAACGGCCCCCTGTTTGCGGGCATCCACCTCCAGGAGATGCGTGCCAAGTCCACCGGCCTGTACGACGGCGAGACGGTGCGCGTGTATGACGTCGCCGGCACCTACGATTTCGGTGTCGCCAAGCTCGCCGCCTCGTACGGGCTGCGTCGCGCCAGCGCTGCCGATTTCAGCCCCGATTCGGCGGCCGTGAACGGAAAGGACTCCCGCCAGTGGTTCGTCGGCGTGACCGTGCCGGTCGGCGCGGCCGGCACCGTGCGCGCCTCCTACGTGGCGCGCGAGACCGAAGTCGTTTCCGGCGGGCCCGACGCGAAAGTCAGCCAGTGGGCGCTCGGCTACGAGCATGCACTGTCGAAACGCACTGCCCTCTACGCGGTGTATGCGGACATCGACAACAACGAAGCCGCGAAGGACAGCGGCCTGTATGCCTCGATCGGCGATGCGATGGCTGGCGGCGTCGCGGGCGGGGACGGCTACCAGAGGGGCGTGAACCTGGGCCTGCGGCATAGCTTCTGAGTGGGCTTCGTGCGGGGCCCTCTGGGTCAGGTCGGTCACTTGCTCATCTGTTCTTCGTCGGAGACGGTTTCGGGGTCAGCGATGCCCACAGGCGCTCCCGTGAGGTACTGTTCACGCGTTTGCGAAACGGAGTTCGTCATGGAAGCGACGATTCGGGATTTGCGCCTGCACACGACGGAGGTGCTCGCGGATGCCGACCGCGGTGAGCGCGTGACGATCACCCGTCGTGGCCAGGTGCGGGCGGTGTTGATGCGTTGCGAAGACCCTGGAGGAGGCGCGCGACCGTCGCGCAATCCGGCATGCGGCTCATGGCGCGATCGGCACGAGGCGGTGGATGAGCAGGTACGGGGGATGCGGCAGCCAAGGGCATTGCCGTCATGCGCGTCGACACCGATGTGCTGATCTGGAACCTGCGCGGCAATGCGCGGGCCGCTGATCGCTTGGATGGGATGAGCGGTTTCCTCGTTTCTGCCGTCACCTGCATGGAACTCGTGCTGGGGGTTCGCGACAAAGGCGAGTCGCGTGCACTTCGGCAGGCCTTGAACTTCGGGTCGGCGCGGGTCGTGCAGGTAGACGAGGCCATTTCTGCGCGTGCCTGCTTTCTTGTAGAGCAGTTCGCCCTGTCGCATTCCATGCAGTTGAGCAAATGAAAGACCTGACCCCACGGTGTTCCAACCACGACGAGCGCCCAGCGGGCGAGCGCGTCCGCCTCATCGTCGTCCACGCCATCAGCCTCCCTCCCGACGAGTTCGGCGGTCCCGGCGTCGAGCAACTCTTCACCAACACGCTGGATCCCGACGCCCACCCCTACTACGCGACCATCCACCACCTGCGCGTGTCGGCGCACTACTTCATCCGTCGCGACGGACAGACGCTGTGCTTCGTCGACCCCGATCGCCGCGCCTGGCATGCCGGGGTGTCGTGCTGGAACGGGCGCGAGCGCTGCAACGACTTCTCCATCGGCATCGAGCTCGAGGGTTGCGACACGATGCCTTTCGAGCCCGCGCAGTACGAGCGTCTGGCGGCGCTGATCGTCGCGCTGGAGCGGCGCTATCCGATCGAGGCGGTGGTGGGACACTCCGACATCGCGCCCGGTCGCAAGACCGATCCGGGGCCTTTTTTCGACTGGATGCGCCTTGATGCGTTGCGCGAACAGCGCCGCGCAAGCTGCTGATCGGTTGAAACTTCCCGCAAATTCAAGTGTTTCTTGCTGTTGCCCTGGGGGCGTCAGGTTTTGACAATAAACCTGTGAGCGAATACAATCCGCTCCCTGTTGCATTGCAACATTCCTAATCCGATCTCGGTGCGGCGCCTCCTGGAAGGGAGACGCAGTTTCATGGACGCACGCACCGCGGGGCCCGTCGTCTGGTTGCGGCGATGGGTCTTAACACCTACTGGCGACCGAGTACTCCTGCCCGTCGTGCCGGCCAACCCGCCGAGCGACGCGGATGCTGCCCGACAGGGCGGCACCGGGCGGCCCCCACCACAGGGCTCTTCCACGGCAGGACTCAGGCCACAGCATGGAGGACACCATGAAACACGCAACTCGATTCAAGGCGCTCGCGCGTCAGGCGGGCGGCGCTGCGCGCAGTCTGGCGCACGGTGCAGTTCTTTCCGTTGGTCTCATGGGCATGAGCTGGCTCGGCACGCAAGGGGCGGGTGCGGCGGATGTGCGCTACGGCGACGTCCTCGGCCTGCAGGCCGAACCGACCGCTTCCGAACTGGCCATGGCCTCGGTGCTGTCCTTTGCCCCCCGCCGGGGCGAGATGGGCGCTTCGGCTCCCTCCTTCGCGGCCTCGATTCCGTCCCTCGCCGCCTCCACCCGCTTGCACGAGAGCTTGCCGGTGGTCGCGCCGGGGCTGATCGAGCGCAAGGCCGCGCGCGCCGTGGCGGAGCCGATCCCGCCGGTCTTCCATCAGCCTGCGCTGCGCGACATCGCGGCGCTGGTCGACAACCCATTCGAGGACGAGGGCGCGCTCTCGGACGAGATGGAGCGTGTGCGCGACTGGATCGCCGACACCTACCAGGTTTCCGAGGAGACGATCGAGCCCGCGCTGGCCGCGGCCGAGACGCACGCCGAGGAACTCGGTTTCGACCCCCTGCTGATCGTCGCGATCATGGCGGTGGAGTCGAGCTTCAACCATCGCGCGGTCAGCAACATGGGCGCGCTCGGGTTGATGCAGGTGATTCCGCGCTATCACAAGGACAAGATCGGTCCCAATCGCGGCCGCAACGTCCTGTTCGATCCCGAGGTCAATGTCCGCGTCGGCACCCTGGTGCTGCACGAGGGGCTGCAGCGCTACGGCAGCATGCAGCGCGCGCTGCAGTACTACAACGGTGCGCTCAACGACCCGAAGGCACGCTACACGCGCAAGGTCATGGCGCTGAAGAAGCGCCTGATGCTGATCGCCGGCCGCGATCGTTCCAGCGCGGAGCAGGCGAGCTGAGTTCCTGCGCCCTGCAAGCGCGCGGGCGGGGCGTCGGACGGGGGATCGCGACTTGCGTCGCTCCTACGCCGCGCCCGGCGGGGGATCGCGACTTGCGTCGCTCCTACATCGCAGGCGGGGGGGATCGCGACTTGCGTCGCTCCTACATCGCAGCCGGGGCGGTTCATCGCAGCCGGGGCGGTTTCGAGGGCGTGGGGCGTTGCTGCATCCTACGCCGGGGCTCTGCGGGTCTTGCCGTAGGAGCGACGCAAGTCGCGATTCGGGCGCCGATCGAAGTTTGGCGCCGGTCGCAGGCGCCGACCGCCCACCCCTCGGGCGAGCGGCCTCCGGCTCAGCTTCCCAGTCCTAGTCGGCGGATCCGCTCCGCAGCCTCCAGCAGTCGCGCGCCGTGCGTGGTGTACGCGATGCGCAGGTGGCGGCGGGGCAGGTGGTGGCCGAAATCCAGGCCGGGCGTCGCGGCCACGCCCGCTTCCTCGATCATCCGGCGCGCGAGCGCTTCCGAGTCGTCGGCGAGCGCCGACACGTCCGCATACACGTAGAACGCCCCCTGCGGCTCCGCGGCGATGCCGAAGCCGAGCGCGCGCAGCGCCGGCAGCAGCACGTCGCGGCGCTGGGCAAACTTGTGGCGGCGCTCCTCCAGGATCGCGATCGTCGCCGGCGCGAAGGCCGCGAGCGCGGCGTGCTGCGCCGGCGTCGACGGCGAGATGAAGAAGTGCTGGGCGAGCTTCTCGAGCTCGCGCACGAAGCCCGCCGGCGCCACCAGCCAGCCGAGCCGCCAGCCGGTCATGCCGAAATACTTCGAGAAGCTGTTCACCACGAAGACGTCGTCGGCCGCGTTCAGCACCGGGTCGGCAAGTGCGCTGGCCGATTCCACGCCGTAGGTCAGCCCCTGGTAGATCTCGTCGACCAGCAGCACGCCGCCACGCGCGCGGGTGCGCCGGTGCAGCGCGGCGATCTCCGCGACCGAGAGCAGCGTGCCGGTGGGGTTGGACGGTGTCGCCACCATCAGCCCGCGGGTGCGCTTGCCCCAGGCGGCGTCGACCTGCTCGGGGCGGGGCTGGTAGCGGCTCGCGGCATCGACCGCGAGCGCGCGCGCGACCCCTTCGAAGGCGCGGATCAGGTGGCGGTTGGAGGGATAGCCGGGGTCGGGCAGCAGCCACTCGTCGCCCGGATCGGTGGTGGCGGCGAGCGCCAGCATCAGCGCGCCCGAGGCGCCGGCGGTGACGACGATGCGCTCGGGCGCGACGTCGGCGCCGAAGCGGTCGTGATAGAAGCGCGCGATCGCCTCACGCAGCGCCGGCAGGCCGAGCGCCGGGGTGTAATGCACGTCGCCGCCGGCGAGGAAGCGGGTGGCGGCCTCGACCACCGGCGCCGGGGTGCCGAAGTCGGGCTCGCCGACCTCCATGTGGATGATGTCGCGCCCCTGCGCCTCGAGTTCGCGCGCGCGGCGCAGCAGTTCCATGACGTGGAAGGGCTGGATGTCGGCAGCGCGTTGCGAGAGCAGCGTAGAGCGGAAAGTCGGGGAAGCGGTCATTTCGAGTCCGGGGGGCGGTGTGCCTGCGCTGCACGCAGGGCGTCGCGCAGTTGTCGCAAGCGTTTGCGGTCGGGTAGATCGGTATCGCGCGAGGTCTGTTTCGTCATCAGCATGCCGTCGATATCGAGGGTGCGGATCGGGACGCCTTCGAAGACCACCGTCTGGAGGTGTGGGCGAAGCGCTTCGAAGGTGTGGCCCGCCGCGACGAACAGGAGATCGATGCTGATTTCGCCGTCCGCAGCGGTCGAAAAGCCCTGATCCAGCCACTCCTGCCTGAGCTCTCGCAAGACCTCGCGGCTTTCCGGGATCGTCGCCAGTGCGGCCAGCAAGCGCTTGTTGTTCTCGGCCGCGACGGGCAGGAAAAGGTCGATGTCCTTCGTCGCACGCGGAAAGCCGTGCAGGGCCATCGCGATTCCGCCGATCACCGCATACTCGACGCCGTGTTCCTGCAGGGCTCGTGCGACTCGCCGGACGTCGCTGGTCCGTGGAGCCCGTCTCCTTTCAGTGCTCATCACGACGCCGGTCGAGCGCAAGTCGAAGCGCGCGATCGAGTTCGCGCGCCTCGTCGAAGCGCTGCTTTTCTTCGCGGCTGGTGAAGTGGCGCGCCCTCGCCCGGCCGGCGTCGATATCGAAATCGAGCGCGGGGCCGGCAAGCTGCTGGAGCGGGTCGAGGGCCTGCCTGAGCCAGGCGCTGAAGGCAGCGACCGACATGCCCTGAACACGGATTGCCTGCATCAGCTCCTGCTCGCGCTGGTGATGCGACATCGACTCCAGGTCGGCAAAGTGTCGAACCGTCATGATCGTCTTCCCTGGCCTCGGGAGCAGCTAGTCTAGCCTGTCCCCCCAGCCGCTTCAATTTCGGGCTTGAAAAAGAAAAAGCGCCGGACTGCGGCGCTTTTTCGGAGCGGGCAAGCTCAGGCTCAGTCCGCGTTCAGCGCCAGTTCGAACAGCTCGCGCTTGAGCACCAGCTGGCGCGGCAGGCGGTCCTGCAGCTTGTCGAACCACTCCTTGTGCGAGTTCAGCTCGGCACGCCAGGCGTCGGCGTCGACCTTGGTGAGCGCCTCGAACTCCTCGCGGCCGACGTCGGCGCCGTTCCAGTCGAGGTCCTCGAAGCGCGGCATCCAGCCCAGCGCGGTTTCCTTCGCGGAGATCTTGCCCTTGCAGCGGTCGACGATCCACTTGAGCACGCGCATGTTGTCGCCGAAGCCCGGCCACATGAACTGGCCCTGCTCGTTCATGCGGAACCAGTTCACGCAGAAGATCTTGGGGGTGTCCTCGACCACGTGGCCCATGCGCAGCCAGTGGTTGAAGTAGTCGCCCATGTGGTAGCCGCAGAAGGGCAGCATCGCGAACGGGTCGCGGCGCACCACGCCCTGCGCGCCGAAGGCGGCGGCGGTGGTCTCGGAGCCGAGCGTCGAGGCCATGTACACGCCGAAGTTCCAGTTGAAGGCCTGGTACACCAGCGGCACGGTGGTGGCGCGGCGGCCGCCGAAGATGAAGGCCGAGATCGGCACGCCGGCGGGATCTTCCCAGGCCGGATCGACCGACGGGCACTGGCTGGCCGGCGCGGTGAAGCGCGCGTTCGGGTGCGCGGCCTTGCGGCCGGTTTCCTTGGCGATCTCGGGCGTCCAGTCCTTGCCCTGCCAGTCGACCAGGTGGGCCGGGGCCTCCTTGGTCATGCCTTCCCACCACACGTCGCCGTCGTCGGTGAGTGCGACGTTGGTGAAGATGATGTTTTCCTTCAGCGTGGCCATCGCGTTGAAGTTGGTCTTCTCGGAGGTGCCGGGGGCGACGCCGAAGTAGCCGTACTCGGGGTTGATGGCGCGGAACTTGCCGTCGGGGCCGGGCTTGATCCAGGCGATGTCGTCGCCGACGGTGGTGATCTTCCAGCCGTCGAAGGACTTCGGCGGGATCAGCATGGCGAAGTTGGTCTTGCCGCAGGCCGACGGGAACGCGGCGGCGACGTAGGACTTCTCGCCTTCGGGGGACTCGACGCCGAGGATCAGCATGTGTTCGGCCAGCCAGCCCTCGTCACGCGCCATGGTGGAGGCGATGCGCAGCGCGAAGCACTTCTTGCCGAGCAGGGCGTTGCCGCCGTAGCCCGAGCCGTAGGACCAGATCTCGCGCGTCTCGGGGTAGTGCACGATGTACTTGGTGGTCGGGTTGCACGGCCAGCGGCTGTCCTTCTCGCCCTGGGCGAGCGGGGCGCCCACGGTGTGCACGCAGGGCACGAACTCGCGGTCGGTGCCGAGCACCTCGACCGCACCGCGGCCCATGCGGGTCATGATGCGCATGTTGGTGACGACGTAGGGGCTGTCGGAGATCTCGACGCCGATGTGGGCAATCGGGCTGCCGAGCGGACCCATCGAGAACGGGATCACGTACATGGTGCGGCCGTGCATGCAACCCTTGAACAGGCCGTTCAGGGTCTCGCGCATCACTTCCGGGGCTTCCCAGTTGTTGGTCGGGCCGGCGTCCGCCTTGTCCTGCGAGCAGATGAAGGTGCGGTCCTCGACGCGGGCGACGTCGGAGGGGTCGGACCAGGCGAGGAAGGAGTTCTTGCGCTTTTCCGGGTTCAGCTTGATCAGCATGCCGGATTCGACCATCTCGGCGCACAGGCGGTCGTACTCCTCCTGCGAGCCGTCGCACCAGACCACGCGGTCGGGCTCGGTGAGCGCGGCGATCTCGCCGACCCACTTCTTCAGGCCTTCGTGGCGGACGTATTCGGGGGCAGCGGCGATGGCCGCCTGGGCGTGGTTCTGAGACATGTGTACAGCTCTCCCGTGCTGTGATGCGAAACCATTCCCGTCGGTCGGCCATCGTTGTTGCAGGGGCTGCCTGGCCGGCGGGCTGCATGGGCGCCCGTGGCGGGCGCTCCGACTTCCGCTCGCGAGCGCCACTCGGGCAGATCGCCAACGGTTGAGCCCATAATTATGCCATGGTCGGCACGCGGCCATGAATGCGATCGTAACGATCGGTGTGATGCAGTCCGCCTGCCGCGACGGACCCTCACGGGCGCGGTATACGTAATTTTCACATCGCAGATTTTGTTTTCGTAATGCGAAAATAAGCGGGTCCGCGGTATGCTTGTGCCGTTGACGCGCGGCGCGCCGGCATGGCGCCCGTCCCACACCCAAAAGACCAAGGAGGAAGACCATGGACGAGCTGATCCGCAGTGCGGCCCTCGACTACCACCGCTACCCGCACCCGGGCAAGATCTCGGTGACCCCGACCAAGGTGCTGTCCAACCAGCGCGACCTGTCGCTGGCCTACTCCCCCGGCGTGGCCGCGGCCTGCGACGCGATCGTCGAGGACCCGGCGCAGGCCGCCGAGCTCACCGCGCGCTCCAACCTGATCGGCGTGGTCACCAACGGCACCGCGGTGCTCGGCCTGGGCAACATCGGCCCGCTCGCGGCCAAGCCGGTCATGGAAGGCAAGGGCGTGCTGTTCAAGAAGTTCGCCGGCATCGACGTCTTCGACCTCGAGATCGACGAGCCCGACGCCGACAAGCTGATCGACATGATCGCCGCGCTCGAGCCCACCTTCGGCGGCATCAACCTCGAGGACATCAAGGCGCCCGAGTGCTTCTACATCGAGCAGAAGCTGCGCGAGCGCATGAAGATCCCGGTCTTCCACGACGACCAGCACGGCACCGCGATCGTGGTCGGCGCCGCGGTGTTGAACGGCCTGCACCTGCAGGGCAAGGACCTGAAGAAGGTCAAGCTGGTCACGTCCGGCGCCGGCGCCGCGGCGCTCGCCTGCCTGGGCCTCCTGGTCAAGCTCGGCGTGCCGGTCGAGAACATCTGGGTCACCGACATCGAGGGCGTGGTCTATGAAGGCCGCACCGCGCTGATGGACCCGATCAAGGCGCGCTACGCCAAGAAGACCGACGCCAGGAAGCTCGCCGAGGTCATCGAGGGCGCGGACGTGTTCCTGGGGCTGTCGGCCGGCGGCGTGCTCAAGGGCGAGATGGTGGCGAAGATGGCGGCGAATCCGCTGATCCTCGCGCTCGCCAACCCGACCCCGGAGATCCTCCCCGACGAGGTCAAGGCGGTGCGCAGCGACGCGATCATCGCCACCGGCCGTTCGGACTATCCGAACCAGGTCAACAACGTGCTGTGCTTCCCGTTCATCTTCCGCGGCGCGCTCGACGTCGGCGCGACCACCATCACCGACGAGATGCAGCTCGCCGCGGTGAAGGCGATCGCCGAACTCGCGCGCGTGGAGCAGAGCGACATCGTCGCCGCCGCCTACGGCGAGAAGGTCGCCGGCTTCGGTCGCGAGTACATCATCCCGCGCCCCTTCGACCCGCGCCTGATCGTCAAGATCGCGCCCGCCGTGGCCGAGGCCGGCATGGCCTCGGGCGTGGCGACGCGTCCGATCACCGACTGGAACGCCTACCGCAGCCAGCTCAACAACTTCGTCTGGCACTCCGGCCTGATCATGAAGCCGGTGTTCGCCGCCGCACACAAGAACCCGAAGCGGATCATCTTCTCCGAGGGCGAATCCGAGAAGGTGCTGCGCGCGGTGCAGCAGGTGGTGGACGAGGGCCTGGCGCGTCCGATCCTCATCGGCCGTCCCGAGGTCGTGGCCAAGAACATCGAGCGCTTCGGCCTGCGCCTGGCCGCCGAGCGCGACTTCGAGCTGGTCAACCCCGACTCCGACCCGCGCTTCAACCAGCTCTGGCAGCACTATCACGGCCTGATGGAGCGCCGCGGCGTATCGGTGGAGTACGCCAAGAAGGAAGTGCGCCGCCGCACCACGCTGATCGGCGCGCTGCTGCTCAAGTTCGGCTACGGCGACGGCCTCATCTGCGGCACCTACGGCATGCACCGCCTGCACCGCGAGTTCGTCGAGGACGTGCTCGGCCGTCGCGAGGGCGTCGATCACCTGTACACGGTGAACCTGCTCAGCCTGCCGGGCCGCACGCTCTTCCTCGCCGACACCTACGTCAACTACGACCCCACGCCCGAGCAGGTGGTCGAGATGACGCTGCTCGCCGCCGAGGAGATGAAGCGTTTCGGCATCGAGCCGCGCATCGCGCTGCTGTCGCACTCGTCCTTCGGTTCGGCCGATTCGCCCACCGCCGAGAAGATGCGCACGGCAATGCGCATGCTGCACGAGCACCATCCCGAGCTGCAGGTGGAAGGCGAGATGCACGGCGACTCGGCGCTCGACGCCCGCCACCGCCTGCAGATCTTCCCCAACGCGAAGATGCGCGAGGACGCCAACCTGCTCATCTTCCCCACCCTGGACGCGGCCAACATCGCCTTCAACCTGCTCAAGAACGCGGCCGGCAGCGGCATGACCGTGGGCCCGATCCTGCTCGGCGCGGCCAAGCCGGTGCACATCCTCACCCCCTCCGCCACCGTGCGCCGCATCATCAACATGACCGCGCTCACAGTGGTCGAGGCCGGGCAGGCGGGCTGAGCGAAGCCGCGCCCGCCGCCCGATCGCGACTTGCGTCGCTCCCACCGCGCCGGTTTTCCGTGGGAGCGACGCCAGTCGCGATCGCGGCGCTTCCGCACCGACCACGCCCCTCGCCACCGCACCGCCCGATCGCGACTTGCGTCGCTCCCACCGCGCCGGTTTTCCGTGGGAGCGACGCCAGTCGCGATCGCGGCGCTTCCGCACCGACCACGCCCCTCGCCACCGCACCGCCCGATCGCGACTTGCGTCGCTCCCACCGCGCCGGTTTCCCGCCCGATCGCGACTTGCGTCGCGCCTACCGCGCCGGTTTTCCGTGGGAGCGACGCCAGTCGCGATCGCGGCGCTTCCGCATCGACCACGCCCCTCGCTACCGCACCGCGCCCGCGCATTCCTTCCTTGTCCGGTCGGCCTGCGCTGCGCGAAGCTGACGCCATCCCATGGCCGGAGGCGGGCGGATGAGCGCGGACGAAGGGCGGGCGGCGTTGGTGCTGACCGGGGGTGGCGCGCGCGCCGCCTACCAGGTCGGCGTGCTGGCTGCGGTCCGCGAACTGCGCGGCAAGCGCCCCGGCAACCCCTTCCCGATCCTGTGCGGCACCTCGGCGGGGGCGATCAACGCGGTCGCGCTCGCCGTGCACGCGGGCGACTTCGGCCGTGCGGTGCGGCACATCCAGCGCGTCTGGCGCAGCCTGCACGTGGATCAGGTGTACCGCGTCGATCCGCTCACGCTCTTCGGCAGCGGCCTGCGCTGGGGCGCGGCGCTGTTCGGCGGCTGGCTGGTGCGGCAGACGCCACGCTCGCTGCTCGACAACACGCCCTTGCGCGGCCTGCTCGAGCGCGTGCTCGACTTCCCCGCGATCGAGGCCGCGATCGGCCGCGGCGACCTGCGCGCGCTCAGCGTCACCGCCTCGGGCTATTCCTCCGGCGAGAGCCTCGCCTTCTTCCAGGGCGCGCCCGAGCTGCAGCCCTGGCGGCGCGCGCAGCGCCTGGGCGTGCGCGCCGAGCTCGACGTCTGCCACGTGCTGGCGAGCGCGGCGCTGCCCTTCGTCTTCCCCGCGGTGAAGATCCATCGCGAGTATTTCGGCGACGGCTCGATGCGCCAGCTCGCGCCGGTGAGCCCGGCGATCCACCTCGGCGCCGACCGCATCCTGGTGATCGGCGCCGGACGCACCGCCGAGGAGGGGAGAGTGCGTGCAGCGGGCGGCTACCCGTCGCCGGCGCAGATCGCCGGCCACGCCTTGTCGAGCATCTTCCTCGACACCCTCGAGGTCGATCTCGAGCGCCTCGCGCGCATCAACGACACGGTGGGCCGCCTCGACGAGGCCCGCCGCGCCGAGGCGGGGATCGCGCTGCGTCCGCTCGAGTGCCTGGTGATCCAGCCCTCGCAGCGCCTCGACATCATCGCCGCGCGCCATGCGCACAGCCTGCCGGCACAGCTGCGCATCGTGCTGCGCGGGCTGGGCACCTTTCGCCGCGAGGGCTCGACCCTGCTCTCCTACCTGCTTTTCGAACCGAGCTTCACGCGCGCGCTGATCGAGCTCGGCTATCATGACGCGATGACGCGCGCCGGCGAACTGCGCCGCTTCCTGCGCATCGACTCCTGACCCGGGGCGGGGGTGGCGAGCGGACTCGCCGGCGACGCCGCTGCGGGAGTAGAATTCCGCCAGAGTTGGAAACAACTTGAAATCCATTTCGTATCTGCCTATTTTTTAAAGCAGAACGCCTCGAATCCGCCTTCCACCGCTCTCCGTCCCGTCGCCATCATGAAAGTTCGCCCCCTGATCGCCGCGATTGCCGCGATGTTCGCGCTGCAGTCCGGCATGGCCATCGCAGCCCCGAAGGCATCCGGCAAGGCTGCGACGAGCAAGGTTTCCAAGCCGGCCGCGAAGAAGGCCGCGGCCACCGCCCCGGTGCGCAAGGCCGCCGTCAAGCCCGCGCCGAAGAAGGGCGTCGTGGCCAAGGCCACGGCGTCCGACACCAAGGCGGCCCGTTCCGCCAAGGCTGCGACCCGTGCGTCCGCCAACGCCCGCGGCAAGGCGCCGACGATGCGGGTGAGCCTGCGCAAGCCGGCGGTCGCCGCCGCCGCGCTCGCCGCCCCCGCCGCGGTGCTCGCCGACGAACCGGATACCCCGGTCGCGCTCGACGGCAGCGGCATGCCCGTGCTCGCTTCGAACGCCTTCTACGTGATCAACCAGCGCACCGGCGAGGTGCTGCTCGAGCGCAACGCCACCGAAGTGTTGCCGATCGCCTCGATCACCAAGCTGATGACCGCGATGGTGGTGCTCGATGCGGGGCTGAGCCTGTCCGAGCCGATCGAGATCAACGACGCCGACATCGACCAGCTCAAGGGCACCGGCTCGCGGCTCGCGCTCGGCACCACGCTGTCGCGCGAGGAGATGCTGCAGCTCGCGCTGATGTCGTCCGAAAACCGCGCGGCCTCGTCGCTGGCCCGCCACTATCCGGGCGGCGAGGCCGCCTTCGTCGACGCGATGAACGTCAAGGCTCGCCTGCTCGGGCTGTGGAACACCCGCTTCCATGACAGCACCGGGCTCAACCCGGCCAACGTCTCCAGCCCGCGCGACCTCGCCAAGATGGTCGCAGCCTCGGCCTCCTACCCGCTGATCCGCGAGTTCTCCACCGCGCACGAGCGCTACGTGCCGGTGCACGGCCGCATGCTGCGCTTCGGCAACACCAACTCGCTGGTGCGCAGCCCGGAATGGACGATCAGCGTGTCCAAGACCGGCTACATCTCCGAGGCGGGGCGCTGCCTGGTCATGCAGACCTGGCTGCACCAGCAGCCGGTGGTCATGGTGCTGATGGATTCCTCCGGCCGCTACACCCGCACCGCCGACGCCAAGCGCGTGCGCAAGTGGCTCGAACAGACTGCTCCCCAGCGCCTGGCGGCCGCACCGCAGGGCGCGGGCGGCTGAGCTTCCCGATTACGCAGGTCGAACGACGCGGGGCCGCCCGGTGGGGCAGGCCCCGCGTCGCGTTTGGTCTGATCGAGCGCACTGCCGCTGCGGGTGCGGCATCGGCGCCCGTCGCGGGTGCTCCGTGGCGACCACGACTGCAGGGCGGTTGATCTTCGTCAATGGAGCCGGGCAGGGCGCTCACTAAGCTCGCGGGTTCCGACCCCGAACCCACCAGAGAGGATCTCCCCATGGGTGCTGCCCTGCCCGAAACCGCCCCGAGCCGCCTGTTCCTGTCCGGCAACGAGGCCGTGGCGCTCGCCGTGCGCGACGCCGGCTGCCGCGTCGCCGCCGCCTATCCGGGCACGCCGGCGACCGAGATCCTCGAGGAGCTGTCGCGCTTTCCCGACCTGTACACCGAATGGTCGGTGAACGAGAAGGTCTCGCTCGAGGTCGCGCTCGGCGCCTCGATGGTGGGCGCGCGCGCCTTCTGCGCGATGAAGCACGTCGGCCTCAACGTCGCCGCCGACGCGCTGATGACCATGACCGTCACCGGCACCGAAGGCGGCCTCGTGATCGCGGTCGCCGACGACGTCGGCATGTCCTCGTCGCAGAACGAGCAGGACTCGCGCTTCTGGGCGCGCTTCGCCCACCTGCCGCTGTTCGAGCCCGCCGACGCGCAGGAGTCCTACGACATGGCGCGCG
The DNA here is from genome assembly GCF_000021765.1 of Thauera aminoaromatica. Classification (NCBI taxonomy): domain Bacteria; kingdom Pseudomonadati; phylum Pseudomonadota; class Betaproteobacteria; order Rhodocyclales; family Zoogloeaceae; genus Thauera; species Thauera aminoaromatica. The sequence goes on from NC_011662.2 coordinate 1,196,267, forward strand.
AGGCCTTCGCGGTGTCCGAGCGCTTCCGCTGTCCGGCGATCGTGCGCCTGACCACCCGCATCTGCCACGTCAAGGGCCGCGTCGTCGCGGGCGAGCGCGAGGCCCACGAGCCCGCCGGCTTCGTCAAGGATCCGCAGCGCTGGGTCATGGTGCCCGGCCACGCCAAGCCGCGCGTGGCGCTGATGTACGAGCGCGAGGAGGCCTTGCGCGCCGCCTCCGCGCAGAGCCCGTTCAACCTGCTCGTCGAGGGCAGCGACCGCCGCATCGGCTTCGTGACCTCGGGCCCGGCCTACATGCACGTGCGCGAGACCTTCCCCGACGCGCCGGTGTTCAAGCTCGGCCAGTCCTACCCGCTGCCGCTCGAGCGCCTGCGCGAGTTCGCCGCCGGCGTCGACCAGCTCCTGGTGGTCGAAGAGACCGAGCCCCTGGTCGAAAGCGAGCTGCGCGCCGGCGGCATCGCCTGCACGGGCAAGGACGTGCTGCCGCGCGTCGGCGAGCTCTCGCCCGACCGCCTGCGCCCGGCCGTGGCCCGCCTGCGCGGCGAGGAAATCCCAGTCACCGCGCAGCCCCGCCTGGTGCCGCAGCAGGTCTTCCCGCGCCCGCCCACCATGTGCGTCGCCTGTCCGCACCTGGGCATCTATTACACCCTCGCGCAGCTGCGCAACCTCACCATCTCGGGCGACATCGGCTGCTACACCCTGGGCGCCGGCCACCCCTGGAACGCGCTCGACACCTGCATCTCCATGGGCGCCTCGATGGGCGTGGCGCTCGGCATGGACAAGGGCCGCGGCCAGGCCGACGCCAAGAAGGCGGTGATCGCCGTGATCGGCGACTCCACCTTCATGCACATGGGCATGCAGGGCCTGCTCGACATCACCTGGAACCGCGGCAACGTCACCGTGCTGCTGCTCGACAACCGCGCGGTGGGCATGACCGGCGGCCAGGACAACCCCGGCACCGGCCGCGACATCCACGGCGAGAGCGCGCAGCGGGTCGACTTCGCCAAGCTGTGCGAGGCGCTCGGCGTCAAGAAGGAGCGCATCCACACGCTCGACCCCTACGAGCTGCCCACGCTGTTCAAGACCCTGCGCGAGGAGATCAAGATCCCCGAGCCCTCGGTGATCATCACCGACCGGCCCTGCGTGCTGATCGACCACTACAAGCCCACGCAGCCCTACAAGGTGATCGCGGACAAGTGCACCGGCTGCGCCAACTGCATCGACGTCGGCTGCCCGGCGATCCACGTCACCCGGCGCGAGACCCAGGTCAAGCCCTCGGGCAAGGAAGTCGAGCTCGCCTTCGTGCGCATCGAGACCTCCGCCTGCACCGGCTGCGGCCTGTGCGTGCAGCCGTGTGCGCCCGAAGCCATCGTCCATGCCCTGCCGGAGCATCCGGTGAAGTTCCTGCACGCCAAGGTCTGAGGAGGCCGCCATGACCATCACCAACATCGCGGTTTGCGGAATCGGCGGCCAGGGTGTGATGACCGCCACCGAGATCCTCGCCGAGGCGGCGCTGTCGCTCGGCTTCGACGTCAAGAAGACCGAGGTCGCCGGCATGAGCCAGCGTGGCGGGGTGGTGACCTCGCACCTGCGCTTCGGTCCGCAGGTGCTGTCGCCGCAGATCATGCCGGGCGAGGCCGACCTGCTCGTCGGCTTCGAGGCCGCCGAGGCGCTGCGCTGGGCGCACATGCTCAAGCCGGGCGGGATCGCGCTGGTCAACCAGGGTCGCTTCGTGCCGCCGGTGGTGACGATCGGCCTCTACGACTACCCCGAGGACCCGATCGGCGAGATGCGCAAGCTCGGGCTGGCGGTGTTCGATTTCGACGCCAGCGCGCTCGCGCTGCAGCTCGGCAACATCCGCCTCGGCAACACCGTGATGCTCGGCGCCATGTCCGACCGCCTGCCCTTCCCGGCCGACGTGCTGCGCAACGCGGTGCTGGCGCGCTTCGGCGCCCGCAAGCCCGAGCTGCTGGAGCTCAACCGCCAGGCCTTCGAGCTCGGCCGCGCCGCAGTCGCCCAGCCCGCCCCAACCCCGGCCACCGCCTGACCCATCGCGGCGCGCAACGCATCCGGCTATCGGTGTCTTGCCGTGGGAGCGACGCAAGTCGCGATTGCAGCCGCATCCGGCCTTCGGTGTCTTGCCGTGGGAGCGACGCAAGTCGCGATTGCAGCCTTTCCGCCTCGACCACGCCTGTCGCAGCCGCAGCGCAGGATCGCGACTTGCGTCGCTCCCACATCCCACCCCGGGCGCCGTGGTTTTCCCACCTCCCACCCCGGGCACCGTGGTCTTCCCGCACCGGGCCTCGGCGCGTCGGTGTTCGGTCGCAACGCATCCGGGTGTCGGCGTTCGCGCAACGCGTCCGGGTGTCGGCGTCTTGCCGTGGGAGCGACGCAAGTCGCGATTGCAGCCTTTCCACCTCGACTTCGGTGTCTTGCCGTGGGAGCGACGCAAGTCGCGATTGCAGCCTTTCCACCTCGACCACGCCCGTCGCCGCCGCGGCGCAGGATCGCGACTTGCGTCGCTCCCACATCCCACCCCGGGCGCCGTGGTTTTTCCACCTCCCACCCCGGGGGCCGTGGTCTTCCCGCACCCGGCCTCGGGGCATCGGTGTCCGCGTGCAGACCTTGCGGCCGTCGCCGCTGCGAGGGGGGCTGCCCGCAAGCGGGCTTATCCCGTCTTTGGCGGAAGGTGGCCGAGGGCGCGGGAGATCTCGTCGGCGGTCTCGCGCACCAGTGGGGCCCAGTCGGGGTTGAAGCGTTCGGAAGGGGTCGATAGCGACAGGCCGGCGATCAGCTCGCCGCTGTCGTCGCGGATGCCCGCGGCGATGCAGCGCACGCCGGCCTCGACCTCGTCGAGGTCGAAGGCCACGCCGTGGCGGCGCACGCGGTCGAGCTCCTTCTCCAGCGCCGGCAGCGCGGTGATCGAGGCCGGGGTGGAGGCGGGCAGGGCGGTGCGGCGGGCGTAGTCGCGGATGCGCTCGAGGCCGTCCTCGACCAGGAAGAGCTTGCCGGTGGCGGTGGTGTGCAGCGGCGCGCGCGCGCCCACGATGTGCACCACGCGCACCGAGGCGCGCCCGCTCGAGGTGCGCTCGACATACACGATCTCGTCGCCGGCGCGCACGCCCAGGTTCACGCTCTCGCCGGTGGCGGCGTGCAGCTTGAGCATGTAGGGCATGGCGGTCTCGCGCAGCGAGATGCGCGACTTCACCAGGCTGCCGAGCTCGAGCAGGCGGATCCCGAGCCGGTAGGCGCCGGCCTCGGAGCGCTCGACAAAGCCGCTGTGCGTCATCGCGCCGAGGATGCGGTGCGCGGTCGACGGATGCAGCCCGGTCTCGATCGCGAGCTGCTTGAGCTGGACCGGATCGGCATGTTCGGCCAGCACGTCGAGCAGCTTCATCATGCGTTCGATGACCTGGATCGAGGTCTTGCCTTCGGCACTGGGGGCGGATTCGGTCTTCTTCGGCTGCACGGAGGTTCGGGGAAGGATCGGAAGCTTGCCGGGGCCGGCAAGGAGATCTGGCGAATGGTACCCGTGCGATCCGATTTCGCCTAGTGAAATCAACCCCGATTTGGCGGGGGTCGCATCACCGATATACTCCGCCCGGAATTCGTCCTCATGCGGGGTGTGGGTGGCCCCCGCCACCCGCGATTCACGTCGCCTTTCCCATCGACCACGCCCGAGGAGCCCCCCGATGAGCCTCGCCCTGATCGTGCTGCTGCCCTTCATCGGCGCGCTCTTTCCCGCGCTGATGATCCGCGCCGGCCGCAGCGCCTGCGCGACCACCGCCTTCGTCTTTCCGCTCATCGCCCTCGTGCTGCTGCTCGCGCAGGCGCCGGCGGTGTTCCGCGGCGAGGTCCTCGTCGCCGCCTGGGACTGGGTGCCCGCGCTCGGCCTGCAGGCGGGCTTCTTCCTCGACGGGCTGGGCATGTTCTTCGCCGGGCTGATCCTGGGCATCGGCCTGCTCGTGATCGTCTACGCCCGCTTCTATCTCGCCAAGAGCGACCCGATGGGCGTGTTCTACAGCTATCTGCTGCTCTTCCAGGGCGCGATGGTGGGCGTCGTCCTGTCCGACAACATCCTGCTGCTGCTGGTGTTCTGGGAGCTCACCAGCCTGTCGTCCTTCCTGCTCATCGGCTACTGGAAGCACCTGCCCGAGGGCCGCCAGGGCGCGCGCATGGCGCTCGCCGTGACCGGCGCCGGCGGCCTGGCGATGATCGCCGGCATGCTGATCCTGGGCGACATCGCCGGCTCCTGGAACCTCACCGACATCCTGCAGCAGAAGGAGGCGATCCAGGCCTCGCCGCTCTACCTGCCGGCGCTGGTGCTGATCCTCGCCGGTTGCTTCACCAAGAGCGCGCAGTTCCCCTTCCACTTCTGGCTGCCGCACGCGATGGCGGCGCCCACCCCGGTGTCGGCCTACCTGCACTCGGCGACCATGGTGAAGGCGGGCCTCTTCCTGATGGCGCGCATGTGGCCGGTGCTCGCCGGGACGACCGAGTGGTTCTACCTCGTCGCCACCACCGGCCTGGTGACCATGCTGGTGGCGGCCGGCATCGCGCTGTTCAAGGACGACCTCAAGGGCCTGCTGGCCTACTCCACCGTCAGCCACCTCGGCCTGGTGACCATGCTGCTCGGCTTCGGCACGCCGCTCGCGGCGGTGGCCGCCGTGTTCCACATCCTCAACCACGCCACCTTCAAGGCCGCGCTGTTCATGAACGCCGGCATCGTCGATCACGAGGCCGGCACGCGCGACATCCGCCGCCTCGGCGGCCTGCTCCAGCTGATGCCGATCACCGCGACCATGGCGATGGTGGCGGGGGCCTCGATGGCCGGCCTGCCGCCGCTCAACGGCTTCCTCTCCAAGGAGATGATGCTGCACGAGGCGGTCGACACCACCTGGCTGGGCAACGGCTGGATCGTCGCCGCGCTGGCCACGCTGGCGGCGTGCTTCTCGGTGGCCTACTCGTTCCGCTACATCGTGCACGTCTTCTTCGGTGCGCGCCGCGACGACGATGCGCACACGCCGCACGACCCGCCCGCCGGCATGTGGTTGCCGCCGGCGCTGCTGGTGGTGCTGGTGGTGGCGATCGGGCTCTTCCCCGACAGCGTGGCGGGGCCGCTGGTGGCGGTGGTGGCGCGCGCCGTCACCGGCGGGGCGGTGATGGACTATCACCTCGCGCTCTGGCACGGCTTCACCCCGGCGCTCGGCCTGTCGGCGATCGCGGTCGCGGTCGGCCTGGGCGCGCTCGTCGCCTACCGGCGCGTGCGCGCGCTCTGGCAGGCGGGGCCGCACCCCGAGGCCAAGGCGATGTTCGACGCCTTCATCGAGGGCGCGGCCGCGCTCGCCCGCGGCATCACCCACGGCCTGCACAACGGCTCGCTGCAGCGCTATCTCGCCTTCGCGCTCACCGCCTTCACGCTCGCCGGCTTCGCCGCCTTCCTCGCCGCGCCCCACGCCGCGGGCACGCGCGCGCTGCTGCCGGCGCACCCGGCCGCGATCGCCGCCTGGGTGCTGCTGGTGGGCGGCTGCGCGCTCACCGTGATGCTGTTCCGCCGCCGCGTGCTGTCGGTGCTGGTGGTGGGCACGGTGGGGCTGATCGTGTGCCTGGCCTTCATCTACCTGTCCGCGCCCGACCTCGCGCTGACGCAGATCTCGGTCGAGGTCGCCACCGTGATCCTGATCCTGCTCGCGCTCTACTTCCTGCCCAAGGAAGGTCCGCAGAGCTCCTCGGTGCGCGCCGATCCGCTGCGCCACCTGCGCGACGGCGTGCTCGCCATCGTGGCCGGCATCGGCATGGCCGGGGCGAGCTGGGCGATGCTCACCCGCGACGGCAGCTCGCTGTCGAGCTACTACCTCGACAACTCGGTCTCGGGCGGCGGCGGCACCAACGTGGTCAACGTGATCCTGGTCGACTTCCGCGGCTTCGACACCTTCGGCGAGATCACCGTGCTCGGCATCGCCGCGCTGGCGATCTACGCCCTGCTCGACGGCGCGCTCTTCGGCCGCACCGGCCGTCGTCTGGGCGCGTGGTCCCCCGACCGTCCGCAGTCGGCCGACCGCCACCCGATGATCATGGTGGTGGCCACCCGGGTCATGCTGCCGCTGGCGATGCTGGTCGGCGCCTACATCTTCCTGCGCGGCCACAACCAGCCGGGCGGCGGCTTCATCGCCGCGCTCGTGGTGTCGATCGCGCTGATCATGCAGTACATGGCGAGCGGCTTCGGCTGGGCGGCGCATCGGGTCAAGGTCAACTACCACGCCATGATCGGCCTTGGCGTGCTGGTGGCCGCCGCCACCGGCATCGGCGCGATGGTGCTCGACCAGCCCTTCCTCACCTCCACCTTCGGCCACTTCCACCTGCCGCTGGTGGGCGAGTTCGAGCTCGCCAGCGCGATGGCCTTCGACACCGGGGTCTTCCTCACCGTGGTCGGCGCGGTCATGCTCGCGCTCGCCAACCTCTCGCGCATGGGGCGCTGGACCAGCCCCTACACCATCAACACCGGCGCGATGGACGTGGATCCGCGCGCCGCCTCGGGCAAGGAGCAGGGCTGATGGAATTCCTCGTCGCCAGCGCCATCGGCGTGATGACCGCGGCCGGCATCTACATGGTGCTGCGCGCGCGCACCTTCCCGGTGGTGATCGGCCTGTCGCTGCTCACCTACGCCACCAACCTGTTCCTGTTCGCCACCGGCCGCCTGGCGATCGGCCAGCCGCCGGTGATCTCCGCCGCCGCCACGGGCTACATCGACCCGCTGCCGCAGGCGCTCGTGCTCACCGCGATCGTGATCTCCTTCGGCATGACCGCGGTGGTGGTGGTGATGGCGCTGCGCGCCTACCTCGAGACCGGCAACGACCACGTCGACCTGCCCGGCGACGCCTCGCCCGAGGCCGCCGAGGACGACTGGAAGCTGCGCGCCCGCAAGCCGGCGCCGGCGACGGCGCGCAGCGGTCGCGGGGAGCGCGCATGAACCACCTGTTGATCCTCCCCATCCTGCTGCCGGCCGTGGTCGGCGCGCTGCTGGTGCTGGCCGCGCGCCACGACGGCGTGCTCGCGCGCACCTTCGCGGTGGCCTCCACCGTGCTGCTGCTCGCCATCGCCGTCGCGCTGCTGGTGCTCGCCAGCGACGGCCAGGTGCGCAGCTACGCGCTCGGCGCCTGGCCCGCGCCCTTCGGCATCGTGCTCGCGCTCGACCGCCTGGCGGCGCTGATGCTGGTGCTCAATGCCATCCTCGGCCTCGGCGTGCTGCTGTACGCGATCGGCGGCTGGGACCAGCGCGGCAAGCACTTCCACCCGCTCTTCCAGTTCGAGCTGATGGGCATCAACGGCGCCTTCCTCACCGGCGACTTCTTCAACCTCTTCGTGTTCTTCGAGATCCTGCTGATCGCCTCCTACGGCCTCATGGTGCATGGCGGCGGCGGGCTGCGGGTGAAGGCGGGCGTGCAGTACGTGGTCACCAACCTGGTCGGCTCCTCGGTGTTCCTGATCGCGGTCGGCATGATCTACAACGTCACCGGCACCCTCAACATGGCCGACCTCGCGCGCATCGTCCCGCAGGTGCCGGCGGCCGACCAGGCGCTGCTGCAGACCGGCGCGGTGCTGCTGCTGCTGGTGTTCGCGGTCAAGGCCGCGCTCGTGCCGCTGCACTTCTGGCTGCCCGGCACCTACGCCAACGCGCCCGGCCCGGTGGCGGCGCTGTTCGCGATCATGACCAAGGTGGGCGCCTATTCCATCCTGCGCCTGTACGTGCTCGCCTTCGGCGCCGACGCCGGGGCCGCGGCCTGGCTCGCCGCGCCCTGGCTGCTGCCGGCCGGGCTGCTCACCCTGGTGCTGGGCATGACCGGCGTGCTCGCCGCGCGCAGCCTCGGCCAGATGGCCAGCTTCGCGGTGATCGGCTCGATGGGCATGCTGCTCGCCACCGTGGCGGTGTTCACTCCGCAGGCCACCAGCGCCGCGCTGTACTACCTCATCCACTCCACGCTCGCCGCCGGCGCGCTCTTCCTCGTCGCCGACCTCGTCGCCGAGCGCCGCGGCGCGCAGCGCGACCGCTTCGCCGCGGCGCCGCGCATCGCCCAGGGCGGGCTGGTCGGCGGCCTGTTCTTCGTCGCCGCCATCGCCATGACCGGCATGCCGCCGCTGTCCGGCTTCATCGGCAAGCTGCTGGTGCTCGACGGCGTGCGCGCCTCGGCGCACGCGGCCTGGTTCTGGGCGCTGATCCTGACGACCTCGCTGATCGCCATCGTCGGCTTCGCGCGCGCCGGCAGCTTCGTGTTCTGGAAGGCGCACGCGCTGCCCGCCGCGCCCGCGTCCGCCTATCGCCCGGACGGCGCGCTGTCCTTCGTCGCCGTGGGCGGGCTGCTGGCCTGCCTGGTGCTGCTCACCGCGTTCGCCGGCCCGGTGCACGCCTGGCTGGAGCTCGTCGCGGCGCAGCTCTACGCCCCGGCCGGCTACATCGACGCGGTGCTCGGCACCGCACAGGGGGTGCGCTGATGGGCGCGAAGCACGACAAGCTCGACCCGCGCAGCTTCACCGAACGCTGGCTGCCGCATCCGCTCATGAGCGCGGTGCTGGTGCTGCTGTGGATGCTGCTGCTCAACAGTTTCAGCTTCGGCGGGCTGGTGGTGGGCGTGGTGCTCGCGGTGGTGATCACGCGGGTGACGAGCAACTTCTGGCCCGAGCGCCCGCCGGTCAAGTCCTGGACCAAGGCCTTCGCCTACCTCGGCGTGGTGGCCTGGGACGTGGTGGTCGCCAACCTGCAGGTCACCCGCCTGATCCTGTTCCGGCCGGTGGGCAGCCTGGCCACGCGCTGGGTGGTGGTGCCGCTCGAGCTGCGCTCGCCCGAGGCCATCACCGTGCTCGCCGGCACCATCACGATGACGCCCGGAACGGTGTCCTGCGACCTCTCCGCCGACGGCCGCAGCCTGCTCGTGCACTGCCTCGACGCGCCCGACGCCGAGGAGGCCGTGCGCCAGATGAAGGAACGCTACGAGGACCGCCTCCAGGAGATCTTCCCGTGATCGAATACGCCCTGCAGTTCGGCTTCGCCACCGCCTCGCTCGCGCTGCTGCTCAACCTGTGGCGGCTGCTGCGCGGCCCCGCGCTCATGGACCGCGTGCTCGCGGTCGACACCATGGTGATCAACATCATCGCGCTGATCGTGCTCGCCGGCATCCAGCAGCGCGCCACCTACTTCTTCGAGGCCGCGCTGCTGTTCGCGATGTTCGGCTTCATCTCCACCGTCGCCTACTGCCGCTTCATCCTGCGCGGCGACGTCATCGAGTGAGCGGAGACCCCTCATGACCTTCGTGCTCGAACTCCTCGTCTCGCTGCTGATCGTCGCCGGCGGCAGCTTCCTGCTCATCGGCTCCATCGGCATGGTCAAGCTGCCCGACCTGCTCACCCGCCTGCACGCGCCCACCAAGGCGACCACGCTCGGCGTGGGCGGCGCGCTCGCCGCGTCCATGGTGTTCTTCGCCGGGCTGGAGGGCACGCTGTCCATCCACGAGGTGCTGATCACCGCCTTCCTGTTCATGACCGCACCGCTCAGCGCCCACTTCATCGCCAAGGCCCACCTGCACGAGCACACCGAACTGCGCGACGGCCTCCCGCCCACCGGCCGCCCCTACGGCTGGAGCACCTTCGACGCCGCCCCCGGCCCCAGCGAGCCCGACGACGAAGACGAGCGCCGCGGCGCCCACGACTGAGCCCCGCCAGTCGCCCGATCGCGACTCGCGTCGCTCCCACAGCCCCGCGGTTCTCCGTAGGAGCGACGCAAGTCGCGATCACAGCCTTCCCGCCCCGACCCCGCCCCTCGCCGCCGCACCGCCCGATCGCGACTTGCGTCGCTCCCACAACGCCCCCCGAAGCGCCGCGGTTCTCCGCCCGATCGCGACTTGCGTCGCTCCCACAGGGCCCCCCGAAGCGCGGCGGTTCCCCGTAGGAGCGACGCAAGTCGCGATTACAGCTCCCCCGCAAGCGCGGCGGTTCTCCGCAGGAGCGGCGGGCGCGCCCTGGCACGCGGCCGGGCGCGCTCGGATGTCATCCGAAGCGCTCGTCCTCGCGCAGGAAGCGCCACTGCCCGAGCGGCAGGTCGCCGAGCTTCACGTGGCCGATGCGGACGCGCTTGAGGCCCACCACCTTCAGCCCCACCAGCTCGCACATGCGGCGGATCTGGCGTTTGCGGCCCTCGCGCAGCACGAAGCGCAGCTGGTCGTCGTTGATCCATTCGACCTCGGCCGGGCGCAGCGGGCGGTCGTCCAGCCACAGCCCGTGGTTGAGCAGCGCCAGCCCGTTCTCGGCCAGCGTGCCCTCGACGCGGACGATGTATTCCTTTTCGACCTTCGAGTCCTCGCCGATGAGCTGGCGGGCGATGCGGCCGTCCTGGGTGAGGACCAGCAGGCCGGTGGAGTCGATGTCGAGCCGGCCCGCGGGGGCGAGGTTCTTCAGGTGGCTGGGGTGGAAGCGCTGGGCGACGTCGCGGTCGGCCTGGTTGTCGGGGCCGATCAGGCTCACCGCGGGGGAATAGCCCGGCTCGGGCTGCCCGGAGACATAGCCCACCGGCTTGTGCAGCAGGATGGTGGCGCGCTGCTGCTGGGTGCGCGTGGCCTCGGGGGCGAGGGTGACGCGGGCGTCCTGGCCGACGCGCACGCCGAGCTCCGACACGCGCCGGCCATCGACGAAGACCCAGCCGCGCTCGATGAACTCGTCGGCCTCGCGCCGCGAGCACAGGCCGCGCTCGGCCATCAGCTTCGACAGCCGCACGCCCTCGACGGCGGCCCGCGCCTGCGCGGCTTCGGCGATGGCGGCCGCGGAGGCGGCGCGCGCTTCGAACGTGGTCGCGGCGGGGGGAGACGGGCGCTGGTCGCCTCTGCGCTCCGGCGCGGATTCCCGGCGCTGGGGACGCTCCTCGCCCGTGCGTTGCGGACCCGACGAGCGCGGCGCGGCGCGTCCGCCATCCTCGCGATTCGAGGAGAAGTCGCGCCGCGGCGCACGTTCGTCGTCCCGGCGGCCCTGGGCGGACTCCCGGCGCGGGGCGCGTTCGTCCGCACCGCGTGCCGGCGCCCCGTCCCGGCGTGGCGGACGTGCATCTCCGCGCGGTGCGCGATCCTCGGCGCTGCGGCGCGGCGCGAAGTCGCCACGCGGGGCGCGCTCCTGGTCGCGCGCGGCAGCGCCCGGGGTACGTGGCGTGCGTTCCTTGTCGCGTGGGGCAGCGCCCGGAGTACGCGGTGTGCGTTCCTTGTCACGTGAAGCGGCGCCCGGAGTACGCGGCGTACGCTCCTGGTCGCGTGGGGCAGCGCCCGGAGTACGCGGTGTGCGTTCTTGGTCACGCGGGGCGGTGCCTGGAGTACGCGGTGTGCGATCGCCACGTGCCGGCTTGGCGCCGTCTTCGCGGCGCGCGGGTTTGGCGCCTTCGTCCCGACGCGGGCCGCGTTCGTTCCGTTCCGGCTTCGCGGCACGCTCGGGGCGCCGCGAGGGCCGCTCGCCGGCGGCGGGCCTCGCGGGGGCCGGGTCCCGCGGCGTGCGCGATTCGGCCGCGGACTCGCGCCCGGAAGACGCCTCCTCGGCAGGCGCTTCGTCGTCCGCAGGCTTGCGCACGCCGAGCGTGCCCTGGATGCGCGAGGGTTGAGGGGTGGGCGGCTTTCTGCGGATGGTGTTCAACGTGATTCCCCGACGGTTCGAGAGCGCATTATCGCCGATGGCCGTGGCGATCACGAACGCACGTGAGCGGCCGCTGATCGCGACTGTGGGAGCGACGCAAGTCGCGATCGTGCGGTGGGGAGGCGAGGAGCGTGGTCGGGGCGGGAAGGCTGTGATCGCGACTTGCGTCGCTCCTACGGGAAACCGCCGTGCTTCGGGCGGGGCTGTGGGAGCGACGCAAGTCGCGATGGGGCGGAGAACCGCCGGGCTTCGGGGGGTGTTGTGGGAGCGACGCGAGTCGCGATGGGGCGGAGAACCGCCGGGCTTCAGGGGGTGTTGTGGGAGCGACGCGAGTCGCGATGGGGCAGAGAACCGCCGCGCTTCAGGGGGTGTTGTGGGAGCGACGCGAGTCGCGATCGGACAGAGAACCGCGGCGCTTCGGGGGGTGTGGTGGGAGCGACGCGAGTCGCGATCGTGCGGTGCGGTGGCAAGGGGCGTGGTCGGGGCGGGAAGGCTGTGATCGCGACTTGCGTCGCTCCTACATCTCGCTTCGGGCGTTGTGGTGTGGCGGAGACGCGTTCCCTTCGGCTTCCGCGAGCGCGTCTCCGAGTGCGCCGGTGATCGGAGCGATGCCCGAGCGGTGCGCGGCGCGGGACATGGCGTGGGCGGCGAGGGGGGCGGTGGCGAGGAGGACGAGCATCGCGAACAGCGCGGCGAGTGCGAAGCCGCCTTCGCTCGCGGCGGCCACGCCGGCGAGGATCAGCGCGGCGCCGAGCGCGCCGGCCTTGCTGGCGGCGTGCATGCGGGTGTAGCTGTCGGGCAGGCGCAGCACGCCGATCGCGCCGATCAGGCCGATCGACGCGCCGAGCAGCAGCAGGGCCGAGGATAGCCAGGCAAGGAATCCACTCATCGCGCAGCCTCCCCGTTCGCGCAAGGTTCCCGCTCCGTGACCGCACCGCCACTCGCTTCCCACTCCGTCCGCTCCGTCCCCGCCGCCTCCCCACCCCCCGGCGCGCGACCATGCGGGCCCGCTGCCGGGTCGGCCTCGCGGCCGCGGCGGTGGAAGAGGAGGATGAAGGCGGTGGTGCCGAGGAAGGACACCAGGGACAGCACCACCGCGGCGTCGAGCAGCATGGGCTGGCCGGTGGACAAGGCGAGCAGGGCGATCGTGGCGATGGCGATCATGCTCAGCGCGTCGATCGCCACCACGCGGTCGGGCGCGCGCGGGCCGCGCACCAGGCGCAGCAGGATCAGCGCGGCGGCGAGGGCGAGCAGCGCGAAGGTGAGCGGCAGCACCCACGCCGCCCCGGCGATGCCGGCGTTCATGGCGTGTCCCTCCCGGTCGCATCCCCGGCATCCGCAGGCGCGCCGGCGTCGAGCCAGCGCAGCAGGCGGCGCTCGATCTCGCGCACCCCGGCCTCGACCTCGGCGGCCGTGCGCGCGTCGAGCGCGTGGATGTACATGAGGCCGGATTCCGGCCGGTAGTCGAGCGCCATCGTGCCCGGCGTGAGCGTCAGCAGGCAGCCGAGCAGGGTGGCGAAGCGATCGTCCGGACGCGCCAGGCGCATCGCCACCACCGCCGGTTGCGGCGCCGCCGCGCGACCGAGCACGATGCGCGCCACCCCCACGCTGGCGCGGAAGATCTCGCCGACGAACCACAGCGCGAACGCGCTGCCGAGCTCGAGCCGGCGCAGGTAGCGGCGGATGCCCAGGAGGTCGATCGCCAGGCGCAGCGCGACATATACCGCGACGAAGGCGGCGCACACGCCCAGCGGCCGCAGCGCGTCGGCATAGGCCGCGAGGCCGATCGCGAGCAGGAGGTGCAGGCCCAGCATGCTCAGTTTCCTCCCGCGCGCACGACCGCGTCGATGTAGGCCGCCGGGGCGGCGAGCTGCTGCGCCGCGGCCACCGCGTAGTCCATCACCGGCCCGGCCGCGAGGCCGATCGCCACCGTCATCGCCGCCAGCGCGCCCACCGCCCACAGCGCGGGCCGCAGCCCGTCCGCGCTGCGCAGGCCGCCCCCGCTTCCGTCGCCCCCGCTTCCGCCCCCAGCGCTCCCGCTCCCCTCGCCGGCCGGATGCGGCTTCAGGAAGGCCTCGTTCCAGATCTTGCTCATCGACAGCAGCGTGAACAGGCCGGTGAGCAGCGCCACGCCGGCGGCGACCCAGGCGCGTGCGTCCAGGCTGGCCTCGACCAGCACGAACTTGGCCCAGAAGCCCGACAGCGGCGGAATGCCGGCCAGCGACAGCGCGGGAATCGCGAACAGCACCGCCAGCCAGGGCGCGTGCGCGTACAGCCCGCCCATCGCCGCCAGGCGCTCCGAGCCGGTCAGGCGCGCGGCGATGCCGCCGATGAAGAACAGGTTGGCCTTCACCACGATGTGGTGGATCAGGTAGAACACCGCTCCGGCGAGCGCGAGCGGCGTCGCCAGCGCCAGCCCCAGGATCATGTAGCCGACCTGGCTGACGATGTGGAAGGACAGGATGCGCCGCACCTCGACCTGCGCCGCGGCGCCGAGCACGCCGATCAGCATGGTCGCGCACGCCACCCACAGCAGCACCTCGTGGGCGATGCCCGCTTCCGGCCAGAACAGCGTGACGAGGCGGATCAGCGCATACACGCCGACCTTGGTGAGCAGGCCGGCGAAGAGCGCCGACACCGGCGTCCACGCCACGTGGTAGGAGGCCGGCAGCCAGCCGAAGACCGGGAACAGCGCGGCCTTGATCGAGAACGCGGTCAGCATCAGCACCACCGCCGCGTGCGCGGTCACGGGCACCTCGCCGGCGGCGAAGGCCTGCGCCAGCAGCGCCATGTTGAGGCTGCCGCTGGCGCCGTAGAGCAGGCCGGCAGCGAGCAGGAACATCATCGTCGCCACCAGGTTGAGCACCACATACACCACCGTGCCCGCCAGCCGGCGCTTGCCGCCACCCAGCACCAGCAGCGCGAAGGAGCCCACCAGCAGCACTTCGAACCAGACGTAGAGGTTGAACACGTCGCCGGTGATGAAGGCGCCGCACACACCCACCAGCAGGCCGTGCACCAGCACGTGGAAGTCGCGCCCGCGCGCCGGGTCTTCGTCGCGTGCGAGTGCGAACACGATGGTCGCGCTGCCGACGATGCCGGTGATCGCCACCATCGCCGCGGAGAGCCGGTCGATCACCAGCGTGATGCCGTAGGGGGCCACCCAGCCGCCGGCCTGGCTGGCTAGGATCCCGCCCTGCGCCGCCAGCGCCACCAGCGCGAGCCCGACGCCGGCGAGGGCAAGCGCGCCGGCCAGGCTCAGCGCCGCCACCGCGCGTGGCCAAGGGCGCGCGAACAGGGTCGCCACCAGGGTGGCGAGCGGGATCAGCAGCGGGGCGACGACGAGCGCGTTCATGCGGCGTCTCGCGGCGCGGGCAGGTCCGGCGCCGGCTCCTCGGCCACCGCGGTGATGCGGTCGGTCTCGACGTGGCCGTGCAGCGCCCAGCTGCGCTCGAGCACCGCGAGCGCGAACACGAAGAGCGCGAAGCCGATCACGATCGCGGTCAGCACCAGCGCCTGGGGCAGCGGATTCGCGGCCAGCGCCGGCGCGCCCGCCGTGGTCGCGAAGGCCGCGGCGAGCCCGTCGAGCCGCCCCGCGGAGAACACCGCCAGGTTCACCCCGTTGCCGAGCACCACCACCCCGAGCACCACGCGCAGCAGCCCGCGGTCGAGCATCATCCAGATCCCGATCGCCACCAGCACGCCGACGGTGAGCGCAACGACGATTTCCATCTTCAGTCCTCCCGCTCGAGCACGCCGAGCAGCACGTGCAGCACCGCGCCGAGCACGGTCAGGAACACCCCGAGGTCGAACAGCAGCGGCGTGCCCAGCGCCAGCCCGGCGGGGAAGATCCAGTGGCCGGCGAGGAAGGGGCCGCCGTGGAACAGCCCCACCAGCCCGGCGCAGGCCGCGACCCCCAGCCCGCCCGCCAGCATCGCCAGCGGCGGCACGCGCAGCAGCGCGCGCGCCCGCGTGGTGCCGAAGGCGAGCGCCACCAGCACCGCCGCGCTCGCCGCCACCAGGCCGCCGATGAAGCCGCCCCCGGGCAGGTTGTGGCCGCGCCACAGCAGCATCAGCGCCACCAGGGCGAGCAGCGCCGACAGCGGCAGGATGCCCTGACGCAGCAGCACCGAGCCGAAGTCCGCGCTGCCCGCGGTCGCGCCGCGCGTCCGCGCGCCGGGGTCGCCGCCGGCGAGCAGCCCGGCCGCCGCCAGCCCGGCCAGCCCGACGACGAGGATCTCGCCGAGCGTGTCGAGCGCGCGGAAGTCCACCAGGATCACATTCACCACGTTGGCGCCGTGGCCGCCCGGCAGGCTGTTGTCCAGGTACCAGCGCGCGATGTCGCCGGGGAGCGGCTGGCTCACCGTGGTCAGCATCATCGCCGCCACCACCGCGCCGATCACGATCGCCACCACGGCGTGGAAGCGCTTCGCCGCCGGCTTGCGCGAACCCACCAGGCGGGTCGGCGGCAGGCGGCGCAGCACCAGGGCGAGGAAGATCACCGTCAGGGTCTCGACCATCAGCTGCGTGATCGCCACGTCGGGCGCGCGCGCGGCGAGGAAGAACAGCGCCATGCCCAGCCCGCTCGCCCCCAGCGTGGCGACCAGCGCGACGCGGCCGGGGCTCACTGCGGCGGCGGCCGCGCCCGCCACCGCGAGCACGCAGCCGAGCGCCGCGGCGAGGTTGATCGGGCTGGTGGCCTGCGGCCAGGCAAGGCCGTCGCCGGTCGAGGCGAACAGCCCGATCAGCGCGCAGCCGGCGATCGCCAGCACCAGCGCGCTGATGTGCTGGCGCAGCGAGCCGTGCTGGAAGCGGTCGGCCACGCCGCCGGCGAACACGAACACGCGCTTCAGCAGGCGGTCCCAGATGCGGTCGCCGCTCACCCGCCACAGCACGCGCCACAGCGACAGGCGGCGGCGCAGGCGGGTGCGCTGCAGGTAGAAGAACACCCCCAGCGCCACGGTGAGCAGGCTGGCGAGCAGGGCCGGGGTGACGCCGCCCCACAGATACAGGTTCACCGGCACCGTGGCGCGCGACACCGCCTGCACCGCGGCGTCGATCAGCCACACCTCGGCGAGGTTGTTGAAGGCGCCGAACACGAAGCCACCGATCGCCAGCAGCATCGGCCCCAGCCACATCGGCAGGCTCACCTCGTGCGGCGGCTGCGGGTAGCGCCCCTCGCGGCCGAGGAAGGCGCGCACGAAGACGAGGCCGGCGGCGGTCAGCAGCAGCGCGTTGGTGAGGATCATCACCGCGGTGGTGACCCAGCCCGCTACGCCGAGCTCGATCAGCCCGGCGTACTTGAACTCCTTGGCGATGAAGCCGAAGAAGGGCGGCAGCCCGGCATTGGAGAAGGCCGCCAGCGCCACCGCGAAGCCGGTCAGCGGCATGTGGCGGATCAGCCCGCCCAGCAGCGCGATCTGGCGCGTGCCGGTGGCGTGGTCGATGGCGCCCACCGCCATGAACAGCGCCGCCTTGTAGAACGCGTGCGCCACCAGGTAGATCGCGAAGGCCTGCAGGCCGTAGTGGGTGTTGGTGCCGAGCAGCATTACGAGCTGGCCGAGCACGGTCACCGTCGTGTAGGCCAGCACGCGCTTGAGGTCGGTCTGGCGGATCGCCAGCACCGCGCCGACCAGCGCGGTGGCGGCGCCCACGGTGATCAGGATCGTCCCCCAGCTCGTCGAGCCCCCGAGCGCCGGGTTGAGGCGCGCGAGCAGATACACCCCGGCCTTCACCATCGTCGCCGAGTGCAGGTAGGCCGACACCGGCGTGGGCGCCGCCATCGCGTTGGGCAGCCAGAGGTGGAAGGGCAGCTGCGCCGACTTGGTGAAGGCGCCGATCAGCACCAGCGCGAGGATCGCGGGGTAGAGCGCGTGCTCGGCGATCGCCTCGCCCGACAGCCCGGAGAACTGCCAGCTCCCGCCCACGCTGCCGAGCAGGATCAGCCCCGCGAGCAGCGCCAGCCCGCCGCCACCGGTGATCAGCAGCGCCTGCAGCGCCGCGCGGCGCGACTCCGCCTTGTCGTGCTGGAAGGCGATGAGCAGGAAGGAGCAGACGCTGGTCAGCTCCCAGAACACGAACATCGCGATCAGGTCGTCCGCCAGCACCAGCCCGAGCATGGCCGCCATGAAGCCGAGCAGGCAGGCGTGGAAGCGGCCGAGGTGGTGGTGGTCGGAGAGATAGGCGCCGGCATAGAGCACGATCAGCGTGCCGATGCCGGTGATCAGCAGCGCGAACAGCAGCGACAGCCCGTCGAGCCGGAAGGCGAGCTCCACCCCCAGCGCCGGCACCCAGGCCAGGCTGGACGTGACGACCCCGCCGCCGGCGACGGTCGGCATGTGGACGAGAAAGTGGACAAAGGCCGCCAGCGGCGCCAGCGCGAGCACCCAGCCCGCGCGCTCGCCGAGGCGGCCGACCAGCGGCACCGCGGCCAGCATCGCGAAGGCGATCAGGCCGATGCTGGCAAGCACGTCCTACCCCGGCAGGTGCTGGTCAAGATGAAGTCTCCCAAACGAAGCCAGCGCGCCGATCGGGCACGCCTTGCGTGTTTCTGTCCGGAGACTGACCGTCGGCTTGCGGGCGGGGTTCCGCAAAACGGCGGGAGGGGGGGCGGGGAGAAGCGGGAGAAGCGGGAGAAGCGGGAGAAGCGGTGAAGCGGGGGAGGCGGGGAGGCGGGGAGGCGGGGAGGCGGGGCAGTGGTGAAGCGGGGAAAACGGGAAGCGGCAACGCGCTCCCCCTCCTTGCGGCGGGGAGCGCGGATGCCGGGCCGGGCCCTAGTGTGCGTGGTGGGCAACGCGCGGCTGGCCGTGCGCGCCGATTTCCGGGTGGGCGTCGTAGAGGCCGCTCTGGCGAGCGAAGCAGCCGTTCAGCGGGCATTTCTGACCGGGCGGGCAGCCATGTTCGAAAGCGCATTCCCTACGGGTTTCGTCCAGCAGCACCATTTGATTCATGGCTTCGCAACGGGCGATCGGGGCGTCGAATGTACACATGATGGTCTCCTTCCAATGTCGCGGTCTCTTCTCGGTAGAGTCGGAAAACCGTGACTTATTTCACGAACTGTTCGCTTCCAATCTAGGTGCTTGTTGCGCAAACGCAGCGTGAATATGGACAAAGGTTGACCAGGATCAAGCTTCAGCCAATTTTTCCGCCAAGGCCGCCTATCGGCCCCGCCAGCGCCGAACCGCACCGGGCCACGGCCGAAGATCGCCGCCGGCGCTGAACGACATCGGGCCACAGGCGTTGGCATGGTTTTCGTAGGAGCGACGCAAGTCGCGATCGGGCGGTGCGGTGGTGGTGGGCGTGGTCGGGGCGGGAAGGCTGCAATCGCGACTTGCGTCGCTCCCACGAAAACCGGCGCGCTTCGGGAGGGGCTGTAGGAGCGACGCAAGTCGCGATCAGGCGGTGCGGTGGCGATGGGCGTGGTCGGGGCGGGAAGGCTGCAATCGCGACTTGCGTCGCTCCCACGAAAACCGGCGCGCCTCCGCAGGTGTTGTAGGAGCGACGCAAGTCGCGATCAGGCGGTGCGGTGGTGGTGGGCGTGGTCGGGGCGGGAAAGCTGCAATCGCGACTTGCGTCGCTCCCACGAAAACCGGCGCGCCTCCGCAGGTGTTGTAGGAGCGACGCAAGTCGCGATCAGGCGGTGCGGTGGTGGTGGGCGTGGTCGAGGCGGGAAGGCTGCAATCGCGACTTGCGTCGCTCCCACGAAAACCGGCGCGCCTCGGGAGGGGCTGTAGGAGCGACGCAAGTCGCGATCGGGTGGTGCGGTGGCGGTGGGCGTGGTCGGAGCGGGAAGGCTGCAATCGCGACTTGCGTCGCTCCCACGAAAACCGGCGCGCCTCCGCAGGTGTTGTAGGAGCGACGCAAGTCGCGATCGGGCGGTGCGGTGGTGGTGGGCGTGGTCGGAGCGGGAAGGCTGCAATCGCGACTTGCGTCGCTCCCACGAAAACCGGCGCGCTTCGGGAGGGGCTGTAGGAGCGACGCAAGTCGCGATCCGGGCGGCGGGAGACGCGATCCGGGCGGGGCGGTTTTGCGCATGCTGGCGTAATCCCCTACAATTCGCCCAACTTGGGTGCTGCAACGCAGCAATGAGGAATAGTTCCTCAGGGGCTGCGCGTGGCATGGTCCACAAGGTGTCGGGAATCTTTACACTTTGCTCGGACAGCAGATCGGAGCGGCGCGGCGCGGGGGCTTTAACCTCTCCGTAACGCACTGACTCGACACTGGTTTGGTGCAATGCATTATTTGCTGGCGCGTTTTTTGCTGTAAACCACGGCGCCGAGTTGCCTGCGATGACCCCCCTGGAACCGGCTCCACGCCTCGATCCGGGCATCATCGGCAAGGCACCCGAAACGCATATCGTGCAAGCAAACATGCCGGCATGTCGCGACGCCGCCGCCGAGGCGCGCGCGGGGCAAGCCGCAAAACTCGAACGGGGTTTTCGATGAGTCGCTTCACCACCGACCGGATCGCCCACTGCGGCGCATCCAATGGCGCCGTGCGCGCCACCGACGCCAGTGGCCTTGACGCCCGCGCGGCCGGTCCCGCCACCCGCGCGGACGCCATCCGCAGCGGCGGTCTCGTCCGCACGGCCGTGATCGCCTTCGCCGCCGCAGCCATCGGCGGCTGCACCCTCATCCCCGGCACCAGCGGCAGCCTCATGCGCGAGGAGTCCAGCGTGCCGCTGCCGGTCACCGAGGGCACCGACACCGTCCCGGCCAACGTCAAGCTCAAGCCCATCACCGCCGAGCTGATCATCGAACAGCACCAGGCCAAGGAGTCGCGCTTCCGCAGCGGCAAGGCCGGCGGCCAGACCGCCACCCGCGCGAGCGATCCCAAGAAGATCCCCGGCTTCGACTACCAGGACTACAAGCTCGGCCCCGGCGACATCATCAACGTCATCGTCTGGGACCACCCCGAGATCACCATCCCGGCCGGCTCCTACCGCTCGGCCGAGCAGTCCGGCACCCTGGTCGCCGAAGACGGCACCATCTTCTTCCCCTTCGCCGGCGTGGTGAAGGTCGCCGGCCTCACCACCCGCGAGGTGCGCCAGGTCCTCGCCAAGCGCATGGCCAGCGTCATCGAAAACGTCCAGCTCGACGTGCGCATCGTCTCCTTCCGCAGCAAGCGCGTGTATGTCGTCGGCGAAGTCGCCAAGCCCGGCCTGCAGCCGATCGACGACATCCGCATGACCCTGGTCGAGGCCATCAACCGCGCCGGCAACATCACCGAAGAGGCCGACCACGGCAACGTGCTGCTCACCCGCAACGGGCAGACCTGGCGGGTCGACCTGCAGGCGCTGTACGAAGAGGGCGACGTCAGCCAGAACGTGCTGCTGCAGCCGGGCGACATCATCAACGTGCCCGACCGCCAGCTCAACAAGGTCTTCGTGCTCGGCGAGGTGCGCAACCCGGGCTCGTTCGTCATGAACAAGCGCCGCACCACGCTCGCCGAGGCGCTGTCCGACGCCGGCTTCGTCAACCAGAGCACGTCCGACCCGGCCTGGGTGTATGTGATGCGCAGCGACAACGGCAGCGCCGAGCTCTTCCACCTCAACGCCCGCTCCCCCGACGCGCTGCTGCTGGCCGAGCGCTTCCCGCTGCTGCCGCGGGACGTGGTGTATGTCGATGTGGCGGCGATCGCGCGCTGGAACCGCGTGGTCAGCAACATCCTGCCGACCTCGCAGATGCTGCAGCTCACCAGCGAGACGCGGTATCCGCTGTTCGGCGGCCGGCAGTAACAAGGAACCGCGCCGGCCCGATTCCCGCGACGGAACGGGCTTTGCACGGTTCTTGTAGGAGCGACGCAAGTCGCGATCGTCGCGTTCGATGAGCCGCGGCGCGCAATGGGGGCGCTGGGATCGCGACTTGCGTCGCTCCCACGGGGAGCCGGAGGGGGCGCTGGGATCGCGACTTGCGTCGCTCCTACGGGGAGTCGGATGGAGGCGCTGGGATCGCGACTTGCGTCGCTCCCACGGGGAGTCGGATGGGGCGCGGGGATCGCGACTTGCGTCGCTCCTACGGGGAGTCGGATGGGGCGCGGGGATCGCGGACTGCGTCGCTCCTACGGAAATTGATTGGCAACACACAACTACACAACAGGAACCTACACCCTTGCGTCGAGAAACTGCACCCTCCGCCGTGGCTGAAGTCGGGAATCCTGTCCGCGCCAAGTCCATGCGCGACGACCGGGACGACTTCATCAACCTGGGCGAGATCATCGCCGTCCTGCTCGAATACAAGTGGCTGATCCTCGCCGTCACCTTCTTCGCCGTCTTCATCGGCGCGGTGGTGGCCTTCGTGTCCACGCCCATCTACCGCGCCGACGGGCTGGTGCAGGTGCAGGACAGCAAGGGGCCCAAGGGCGGGCTGGCCGCGCTGCGCGACGTCGAGGCCGTGCTCGGCGAGAACAGCTCGGTCACCGCCGAGCTCGAGATCCTGCGCTCGCGCATGATCCTCGGCCGCGTGGTCGAGCGCCTGCGCCTCGACATCCGCGCCACCCCCGACTACTTCCCCATCTTCGGCCGCGCCCTCGCGCGCCGCTATAACGGCGACCAGCCCGCCGCGCCGCTGCTCGGCCTGGGCAGCTACGCCTGGGGCGGCGAGCGCATCACCGTGCAGACCCTCGAGGTGCCGTCCTACCTGGTCGGCCTGCCGCTCACCCTCATCGCCGGCGACAACGGCGGCTTCACCCTCTACGACGACCAGGACCAGCCCCTGCTCGACGGCAGCGTCGGCCAGCCCGCCAGCAGCGCCGACGGCAAGACCACGCTCTTCGTCGCCGAGCTCGTCGCCCGCCCCGGCACCCATTTCGATCTCGCCCGCATCAGCCAGATCCAGGCCATCGCCGCCCTGCGCGAAGACCTCGAAGTGCGCGAGCGCGCCCGCCAGTCCAACGTGATCGAAGCCGCCTACAGCGACGCCGACCGCGCCGAAGCCGAGCGCCTGCTCAACGAAGTCCTCAACGCCTACGTGCGCCAGAACGTCGAATACCGCTCCGCCGAGGCCGACGCCACCCTGGCCTTCCTCGAAAAGCAGCTCCCCGAGCTCAAGGCCCAGCTCGACACCGCCGAAGCCGCCTACAACGACTACCGCCAGACCCGCGGCTCGGTTGACCTCACCCTCGAGACCCAGTCGGTGCTCAGCTCCATCGTCAAGGTGGACGCCGACGTCGTCGAGCTCCAGCAAAAGCGCGACGAGCTGCGCCAGCGCTTCACCCCCGAGCACCCCCAGGTCAAGGCCATCGACTCGCAGCTCGGCCGCCTGCGCGCCGTGCGCGGCACCCTCGACAAGGACGTCAATCGCCTCCCCGACACCCAGCAGACCGCGCTGCGCCTGCGCCGCGACGTCGAGGTCGCCACCGCGCTCTACACCAACCTGCTCAACAGCGCCCAGCAGCTGCGCGTGGCGCGCGCCGGCACCGTCGGCGACGTGCGCGTGATCGACCCCGCCGCCACCGCGCCGCTGCCGGTCGCGCCGCGCAAGGCGCTCATCCTGCTGCTCTCGGGCGTGCTCGGCGTGCTCGGCTCGCTCGGCCTGGTGTGGGCCATCCGCAGCCTGCGCGTGGTCGTCGAAGACCCGCAGACCATCGAGCGCGAGCTCTCGCTGCCGGTGTACGCCACCGTGCCCGACAGCAAGGACGAAGCCGTGCTGTCGCGCGCCATCGCCCGCGGCAAGACCGACAAGGGCCAGCTCCTCGCCACCGCCCACCCCGACGACGACGCCATGGAGAGCCTGCGCAGCCTGCGCACCACGCTGCACTTCGCGCTGCTCGGCGCCGAGAAGGGCTCGGTGCTCATCACCGGCCCGGCGCCCGGCGTGGGCAAGAGCTTCATCAGCAAGAACCTCGGCGCCGTGCTCGCCCAGGCCGGCAAGCGCGTCATGCTGGTCGACGGCGACCTGCGCAAGGGCCACATCAACAAGGCCTTCGGCATCGGCCGCGGTGTGGGCGTGTCCGACTACATCATGGGCGCCGCCAGCATCGAGCAGATCGTCAAGCCCACCGGCATCGACAACTTCTCCCTCGTCACCACCGGCCAGATCCCGCCCAACCCGTCCGAGCTCCTCATGCACCCGCGCTTCGCCGCGCTGCTCGCCGAGCTCGAAAAGCAGTGCGACGTGCTCATCATCGACGCGCCCCCGGTGCTCGCCGTGTCCGACGCCGCCATCATCGGCCGCCAGGTCGGCGCCACCCTCCTGGTCGCCCGCGCCGGCCGCCACCCGGTGCGCGAGCTCGAGCAGGCCATCAAGCGCTTCGACCAGGCCGGCGTGGAGGTCAAGGGATTCGTGTTCAACGGCTTCGACCTCACCCGACAACGGCATCGCTTCGGGTACGAGGGGTATCACTACCAGTACAAGTACAAGGCGTGAGGATCGATTGGGGCGCCCGAGACGATCCGGGCGGCCCAAATCGCGACTTGCGTCGCTCCTACGAGAACCACACCCCCTGTGGGAGCGACGCAAGTCGCGATAGCCACCTCCGAGCCCCCGCCACTACACCCCTGTGGGAGCGACGCAAGTCGCGATAGCCGCCATCCCGACCCGCCCACGCCCAACTTGGCCGCACCCGGAACCGCCTGAATCGCGACTTGCGTCGCTCCTACAAAACCAAAACCCAAACCCTAAACCTCCAAAACCTTCCCACCTTCACTTCCACTCGACACCATCATGCACACCCTCGACACCCTCAAGCTCGCCATCATCGGCCTCGGTTACGTCGGCCTGCCGCTCGCGGTCGAATTCGCCAAGAAGCGCTCCGTCGTCGGCTTCGACATCAACCAGGCCCGCATCGACGCCCTCAAGACCGGCCACGACGCCACCCTCGAGGTCTCCGACGAAGAACTGCGCGAAGCCACCGGCCTGCAATACAGCGCCAACCTGCAGGACCTCGCCGCCTGCAACACCTTCATCGTCACCGTCCCCACCCCCATCGACGAGCACAAGCAGCCCGACCTCACCCCGCTGGTCAAGGCCAGCGAGACCATCGGCAAGGTGCTCAAGAAGGGCGACATCGTCATCTACGAATCCACGGTCTACCCCGGCGCCACTGAGGAAGACTGCGTCCCGGTGCTGGAGAAGTTTTCCGGCCTCAAATTCAACGTCGACTTCTACGCCGGCTACAGCCCCGAGCGCATCAACCCGGGCGACAAGGAACACCGCGTCTCCACCATCAAGAAGGTCACCTCCGGCTCCACCCCCGAAGTGGCCGAGCTGGTCGACCAGCTCTACCGCCAGATCATCGTCGTCGGCACCCACAAGGCCGAAAGCATCAAGGTGGCCGAAGCCGCCAAGGTCATCGAGAACACCCAGCGCGACGTCAACATCGCCCTCATCAACGAGCTGGCCATCATCTTCAACAAGATGGGCATCGACACCGAGGCCGTGCTGCAGGCCGCCGGCAGCAAGTGGAACTTCCTGCCCTTCCGTCCGGGCCTGGTCGGCGGCCACTGCATCGGCGTGGACCCCTACTACCTCACCCACAAGGCGCAGTCCATCGGCTACCACCCCGAGATCATCCTCGCCGGCCGCCGCCTCAACGACGGCATGGGCGCCTACGTGGTGTCGCAGCTCGTCAAGGCCATGCTCAAGCGCCGCATCACCGTCGAAGGCGCGCGCGTGCTGGTCATGGGCCTCACCTTCAAGGAAAACTGCCCGGACCTGCGCAACACCCGCATCGTCGACATCGTCAAGGAACTCGGCGAGTACAACATCCAGGCCGACGTGTACGACCCGTGGGTGGACGTGGCCGAGGCCCAGCACGAATACGGGCTCACTCCGATCGACAAGCCGGAGCCCGGCGCCTACGACGCGATCATCGTCGGCGTGGCGCATCAGCAGTTCAAGGACATGGGAGCCGAGGCCATCCGCGCGCTCGGCAAGCCGGAACATGTGGTGTATGACCTCAAGTATGTGATGCCGAGGAATGCGGCGGATCTGCGACTTTAACGGTCAGACATTCTTTCAGTTTCTGTATCGCGCATCCTTTTGAGATTTTATTAAAGAAATTTCTAAGGGGTGCGCACAAGCTATGTTCTTGACAACCCAAAGCATTAATTCGCAACGCCAAAGCGTGAGCGGCGAAAATAATCTTGATTGCAAGAAAGTGCCTCCCTAAAAGAATATTGGCGTTCCGTGGATAGCGCGCCTCATCCTTCGTAGCGCAAGAAAATTGTTTTAAATCCTTGCGAGTGTGCGTGGTTTGATTTTTTGGCCCTGCCGGTTTTGTTGTTGAAAAATCATTAAAAGCAGCTGCGATCTATTTATAGAAAGGCTAGGCCTTTATGCTTTATCGGCGCGAAATAGATGGGCTTAGAGCGTTTGCGGTTCTTCCCGTTATTTTCTTTCATGCTGGTTTCGAAACATTCAGCGGCGGCTTTGTGGGCGTTGATGTTTTCTTTGTGATCAGCGGTTACCTCATAACGACAATTCTTCTTCAGGAGTTCGAACAAGAGAAATTTTCGATTGTTGGTTTCTATGAGAGACGTGCTAGACGCATCTTGCCAGCACTGTTTCTTGTGATGTTGGTTTGCTTGCCGTTTGCTTGGTTCTGGCTGCTGCCAGGCGACATGAAGGACTTCTCACAAAGCCTTGCGGCGGTTGCGTTATTTTCCTCAAATATTCTCTTCTGGAGTGAGGTTGATTACTTCGATACAGCCGCTGAGCTAAAGCCACTCCTGCATACCTGGAGTCTGGCTGTCGAAGAGCAGTACTACGTACTCTTTCCGCTCTTTTTGATGACCGTGTGGCGATTCGGAAGGAAATGGATTCTGGCGCTAATGGCCATAGTCGGAACCGCCAGCTTGGTTTTGGCAGAATGGAGCTCTGTTACCAACCCTCCTGCTGCATTTTATCTCTTGCCGACTCGTGGCTGGGAGTTGTTAATAGGTGGGTTAACAGCGCTTTGGTTGACTGCAAAGGCGCCACCAAGACTCTCTCTTCGGTTTCAGGAGCTTCTTAGTTGGGTCGGGCTAACTCTTTTAATTTATGCAGTTTTTGCATACACACGTGAGACTACTTTCCCCAGCTTGCACACCCTCGCGCCGACGCTAGGCACTGCGTTGATTATTCTTTTTGCGTCTAGTGAAACATATGTTGGTCGAATTCTTAGTATTAAGCCGCTGGTCGGTGTCGGTCTGATTAGCTACAGTGCCTATTTGTGGCATCAGCCTTTGTTTTCGTTTGCTCGCCATCTGTCGCTAGGCGAACCGAGCGGAACAATTCTTACGACACTTGCCGTTCTCTCTTTGTTGCTGGCTTACATTAGCTGGCGCTATGTAGAAAACCCGTTCAGATCTCGAGCCAAAATAAGTCGAAGGACTGTATTTCTGTTAGCTTTGTTTTTTAGCATCTTCTTTGTGATTATTGGCGCAATCGGTCATCGGACCGGTGGGTTTTCCAGTCGTGTTCCACGCGTAGAGGGTGCTGACCTACCTAGAGTGAATAATGGATGGTGTTTTTATAGTATTGATTCTATGCGTGGCCTTTCGTACGGCGCAGATGCGCTGAATTGCTTCCTTGGTGACAAAGAATCGAACGTGAAAGCGATTCTTTTCGGGGACTCACATGCAGGTCAGTATGAGCCGCTGTGGGATAAGGCTGGGCGTGAGGCAAAGATCAGTATTCACTCTGTGACAACAAATTGGTGTTACCCCTCACTGGGGGAAGGGTTTACGGGGCCACCGAGTAGTCGTGCGTTCAAGCAATGCCTTTTTAATCGGTCATACCTGAAGTCCAATCTCAAAGACTATGAAATTGCAATATTCGCCGGCGCTTGGGGCGACGTCCAAGAGAAAGGCAAAATTGAGGACTCGTTGAGGGTCATAGAGTATGCCGCCTCGATTGTAGATCTCGTGATTGTTATGCCCTCACCAAAGGCGTTTGATAGCAGTCCTCTAAAGCAATATCAGCGTAGTTTGATGCGTGGTTACGAGTTTGATATAACAAAAATTCCCTTTGCTAGTGATAAGAAAAATCTAGTCGCGAACGAGGCTATTAAGAGGTTTGCTGGAAATTTCGAGAATGTTCTCTTCGTTGATCGAGATGTGCTATTCAATGTTGATGGCCAGCCAGCAGCGATCACCTCATCCGGTGTCCCATTTAGCCTTGATGGACGCCATATTAGTATTCTTGGCTCTCAAGCAGCCGCAAGTGCTTTCGTTAGATCGCACCACTTTAGGTTGCTTAATGACTATGTGGGCAAGCGCCCGACTCACCAGTAATGCTTGATTATGCCGTAGTTGCCGGTGGCGCCTTTGTCAATCTCTTCACGACTTCTGAAGATTTCATTGCTTGCATTGTCGCTTAGTAAATATTTCCTGGTGCGCCTGAGTACTGGTTTTTAATTAATTGGATAAGGTGGAATGCCTAATTGGCTCAAGCATTGATCGAGCCTCTCCCAGTAGGCCTAGAAATGGCGTCTAATCTAAGAGCGGTGATTGCAAAATCATGCCTTTCCGGGTGTTCTTAATGCAATTAGAGTTAAGCGTCAATTACTATTAGGATTTAAAGTCAAAGCCAAAGCTACGCGGCAGGCTAAATCCCCTGGAAGTCCCGATGACGAGTTTGTTTAAAAAAGTATCAAATGGCGTGCTGTGGGTAGCTTTTGGAACTGGTGCTCAGGTCTTCCTGCAGTTTCTATTGCTCGTTGCCCTATCGCGCCTACTAACTCCATCGGAGTTTGGTCAAGTCACGGCAGCGCTGACAGTCGTGAGCCTCTCGACTATTTTCTCTCAGATGGGGGTCGGGCAAGCATTGGTCCAGTCGGAGTCAGTAACCGTAGAGCACAAGCGCGTAGCTTGGACGTTATCCATGCTGTCAGGTGCTTTTATTTGCTCCGGAATATTTTATATTTCTGATGAAATTCAATCCTTTTATGCTATCGATGGATTGGGCGATCTGGTCAGAATCTTAGCCTTTGTTTTTCCAATCGTTGGCTTTGGGGTAGTCTCTGAATCATCGCTGCAAAGAAGCCTTAGATTTAAAGAGCTCATGGGAGCTCGTGTCACTTCGTATCTGTTTGGATATGGGCTGGTGAGCTTAGTGCTCGCTTACGCTGGCCTTGGTGCGAGTGCTTTGGCTTACGGATTTCTTGCGCAGGCCTTCTTGTTTTCGAGCTTGGTATATATCGCATCCTCGCACAGCTTACGACCTTCTCTTCGCTTAGGGGTGCTGAAAGGGCTTGTTCGCTTCGGGTCGGGTCTAACTTTAGCGAAAGTGGGTAACTATCTAGCAACGCAAGGCGACTACGTTATCGTTGGGAAGCTGTTGGGGGTGACATCGCTCGGTGTTTATAGCCGCGCCTATCAGCTTCTTATGTTGCCGACAAATCTGATCGGCACTGTCTTGGAGAAGGTTCTTTTTCCGACTCTTTCTTTGATTCAAGAAGATAAGAAGCAGTTGCAGAGTGTTTATGAGAAAGGTTTTGCTCTCGTGGCGTTGCTAACCTTTCCGTTGATGGCTTTTTCGATTGTTTTCGGTGATGAAATTGTAAAGACTATTCTGGGCTCACAATGGCACGATGTGGTAGCGCCTTTTCAGATTTTAATTGCAGTTTTATTCTTTCGAACTGCCTACAAGCTCAATGAATCACTCATCAAAGCTGCAGGCAGAGTTTTTCAATTAGCTACGATTCAGTGGGTCTATGCCTCGGCTGTAGTTTCATTTTCAATTGCGGGGGCTTCGTGGGGGCTAAACGGTGTTTCTGTAGGTGTCGGCCTCTCCGTCCTAGTTAACTATTTTCTTACGGCACACCTGCTGGGTAGAGTTATCCCCGTTTCTTGGGGGCAAAACATGAAGCTTCTAGTTCCAGGTCTTGCTACTGGTGGGGTTGTGCTTTGCACCTCCCTACTGGTTAAGATCATTGCCCACGGTGATTTGGTGCCACTTTTGATGCTAGTCGTGGGTGCTGGGCTTTCGGTTATATCTTTGGGCTGCCTTTCTTACGTCTTTCCGAATATGTTCCTTGGGGCGGAGGGAGTATGGCTCGTAAAGAAGTTGAAGCGGTTTTGATTTAGATTGCAAGAATATGTTGTTGCATTATTTTCAAGAGCGCTATGAAGAAAATACTGATTCAAAAAGACGATATAAAAGCACGCTTATGGGCCAAAGAGGCTGAGCGGCTTGGTTTGGGTGAACTGTACCCGTGTCCGGGGAGCCCGATGGGACTGCCGTTCCATTTTTTGAAATTAATCCTGCAGGATAGAAAGTTTTCGGGTGTTTGCTTTCGGTATTTAAACGACTATCCGAGCTACTTAAAGTCACTGGTTCGGCTTTTTACTGACTTTTTGACAGTGGTCCTTGCAATAACGTTTCAGAAGGATGTGTATTGGATTTGTCATAACGTAGATAAAGAGACTAATGAGTTTCATCCTGGTTTGGTTGCTCTGCGGAGGACGGTGTTAAAAAAAGTAGCCCAAAAAATTTTCGTTACGGACGAGTTGTTGCTGCAGCCCGCAGAAAAGCTGCTAGATGTTTGTGTGCATCGTTTGCGTGTGATTACGTTTGGACTTGAAAGTGCTTTAGATAACAACGATTCTTCAAAGCTAAGCGAAATTCAGGCGATTAATAATTGGGTTCTCAACAAGAAGCGCGAGGATCGAGAGGCGCGAGTAGGTCTCTGGATCGGCACGCTTGAAGAGAAGAAGTTGGTGGGGCTTCGCAAAGCCCTGGAGCTCGCGCAGGAAGCCGTTGCTGGTGATGGATCATTATATTTTGTGATCGTAGGGCCAATCAATGCTTGGCTTGCGAAGAACGCTCCGCAGTTGCTCGTTCAACTGCAGTCTTGTCCAAATATTCTTTTCGTCGGAGTGGCGCTTGATGTTCCTGCGAGCACATGGGGCGAACTCTTTGATTTTATTTGGAAGCCGCTTGATGATTTGTCGGTTTCATTAACGGCATTTAACAGTGCAACCGCTAGAGTTCCCCTTTTTTGCGAGGCCGGCACGTTCATGGGGAAGTACGTAGAGCACTATAAAATTGGATATGCTGTTGCGTTCGATAAGCTTAGCTGTACGGATGTGCAACAAAGGCTGGATTGTTGGTCTTCCGAACCTTGTGAGCACTTTCTTGAGACGCACACTTGGACGCGTGGTGCGCGGGCGCTTTTTGGGTCTTAGGCTTGCAAGAGTCGCTCGGATGGTTAATCGAAATAAATTAAGAATAGGTAGTAGAGCCACATGGTATATGTGTCCTGCTTTTTGTTTGTCTTCTCGCTCACGTTTGCGGCTACATACAGGCTTTCAGCGCCAGATCAGGGCCTAGGTCGTTATCAAGGTGCTTTTGACGGGTGCTGGCTTCGGAAGATGTCGCTTGTTTGGCCAATTCAGACGCTCGTTCTGACGATAGTTATTGGGCTGCGGTTTGAGGTTGGTACAGACTGGTATGGTTATGTTTCGATCTACGAGAGTTTATACTATCTTGAATTTTCGGACTTAACGTTTCGATTTTTCCAAGGGTTTGAGCCCGGCTTCGTGGCGCTAAATATTATTTTGAACAGGCTTGGTTTCGATTATTACGCGATTTTTCTTGCGTCAGCCTTGCTTACATATGGATTTCTGTTTTATGCAATGGCCCGAGACTCTGAAGATCAGCTGATTGCTATCGTTGCTTTATTTGGGTTGGGCTTTGTTTTTTGGCATACTAATCATGTCCGTCAAGCAATTGCAGCGTCAATTGTTTTTTGGTCGATCAGGTTTCTTTGGGAGCGTAAGCTAGTTTCTTATTTTGCTGCAATCGCGTTTGCTACGCTTTTTCACTATACTGCGATAGTCCTGATTCCATTGGGTTTAATCGCTCGTTTGCATTTTTCAAGCAAATTGCTCTGTGTTGCGGTTGTGGTTTCGTTTGTTTTTCCCTTCTTTGGGGATGGGTTGCGCGCCGCCGTGTTGCAGGTTTTGCCGCAACTGGCGCCAGAAACGTATTTGTCGATCTTGGAGAGGCAGGCAGAAACTGAGGTTCAGGGGACTGGATTATTTAGGATCTTGCAGTTTCTACCGGCTGCTGCGCTGGTTTTCTTGTTTGGGTTATCGAAAGAGCGTGACGATAAGCTGAATTGTCTAATGAACTTGACCGTTTTTTATCTATTAGTTGCTGCGCTTTTTAGCGGGGTATATGGGGTCTTTCGGATAGCGATTTATTTGGGGCTCGTGTCTGTGCTCTTTGTTTCTTGTGCAACAGTCGGTAGGTTGGGGGCATCCAGAGCGATCGCTTATCGAAAGTTTGCAGGCTTTATTTACCTGTTTTCTTTCGTTGCTCTTCTCGTTATGGGAACGCATTCGGCGGTCCCCTATAAATCTCTTGTCCTTGGGCTGTAGTGCTAGAAGCTGCGCTTGTCGGGTTCGGCGGTGCGAGTTGCCTCGCTTCATTGGTTTTGGCGCTGTGGTGGTGGTTGTTGCGAAGTTCAAAAATTTTTGCTATTGGGGATTAAGGATGAGGCTTTCGATTTTTGGGACTGGTTATGTCGGCCTTGTTACTGGCGCATGTTTGGCTGAGGTCGGTCATAAGGTGGTATGTTTGGATATCGACGCGGCCAAGATTGATCGTCTTAATCGTGGTGAGCTGCCAATCTGGGAGCCAGGCCTGGAGGCGATCGTTTCTCGAAACGTTGCTGAAGGCCGCTTGGAGTTCACCACTGACATCGCTCGCGGTGTAGCGCATGCGGATATCCAGTTTATTGCTGTGGGTACTCCACCTGATGAAGATGGGTCGGCGGACTTACAGTATGTACTTTCGGTGGCGGAGAGTATTGCCCGTGAGATGAATACGTTCAAAGTGGTCGTCAATAAATCGACTGTGCCAGTAGGAACGGCTGACAAGGTACGGCAGAGAATTGAAGGGATTCTCCGAGAGAGAGGTGTGGCGCTGACGTTCGACGTTGTGTCTAATCCCGAGTTTCTAAAGGAAGGGGCCGCAGTTGGGGATTTTTTGAAGCCGGATCGTATAATTATTGGGGCTGGCTCGGAAAATGCTCGTAAAGTCATGCGGGAACTCTATGAGCCTTTTAATAGGAGTCATGAGCGAACCATGTTTATGGATGTTCGCAGCGCGGAGCTAACGAAGTATGCGGCGAATGCTATGCTTGCTACGAAGATTAGTTTCATGAACGAGCTGGCAAACCTGTCGGAACGACTTGGCGCTGATATCGAGGAGGTCCGTAAGGGCATTGGCGCCGATCCACGCATAGGCTATCATTTTATTTATCCAGGTTGTGGGTATGGGGGTAGCTGTTTTCCGAAGGACGTACAGGCTCTTGCTCGAATTGCGGATGACGTTGGGTATGAGGCGGAACTGGTTAAGGCTGTGGAGGCGGTTAATAATCGTCAGAAGAACGTTCTTTTCGACAAACTGGCAAGCCGGTTCGGTGGTGCGCGGGCACTTGGCGGAAAGGTGATTGCGGTTTGGGGGCTTTCGTTTAAGCCGAATACGGACGATATGCGGGAAGCTCCGAGCAGGACGCTTTTAGAATCGCTTTGGGCCGTAGGTGCCGAGGTGAGAGCGTTTGATCCGGTTGCGATGGAGGAGGCTCGTCGGCTCTATAGAAGTCGCGAAGCTTTTTTTCTCGCGAGCGATAAATATAGTTGCCTTGATGGGGTGGACGCACTGTGTATTTGCACCGAGTGGCAGGCGTTTCGGGCCCCCGATTTCGACGAGATGCAGTCTCGTATGCGGGCGCGCGTGATTATAGATGGTCGGAATCTTTATCACCCTGAGCGGTTGCGCGAGATGGGCTGGGTTTACGATAGTGTTGGGCGGCCGTCGAGTTTGGTTGCTTAGATAGTGCTTGTTCTGAGTCGGCATCACGATCTGAAGAGATGAGTCGCCGTGTATGGGTTCTGGCAATCTTGTTTTGCAGGGGCCCATGTTTTGAATAGTGGATTTAGGGAACTAGTGGGGTAAATGGTCTTAGTGCTTGTGGCTTCCTTGACTGAGGTGATGCGCCGACGGCAATTTGATGGGCGTTTTAGGGGCTCAGCGTGGATGATTTTAGGTAAATGCTGTTTAAAGAGCGGCAGCTAATGTTGTTATATGAGGTCTTCGGTGGCTGCATTTTTGCGCATTTGCTTCGTACTCGATCACCGTCTGATGCATTATCGTGCGCCGCTATTCGAGCGACTAGCCGAGTGGCACGATATCGAGGTGGTGCATCGCGGCCCTGAATTGAGTGGAGACTGGCGTTTCAAGCAGCGCGTCGTGGAATATAGAAAGTTCGGCCCGTTCGATTTGGTTACGGACGACCTGTCGTCGGATATCGACGTCCTGGTGGTCATGCAGAACCTCCGCTTGATCCAGTATTGGTTGCTGCCGTTCAGATTCTGGCGCAGGTTTGCATTTGTTTTTTGGGGTATTGGGGTTTCGTCGTCTGGTGGTTTGGCGCGTAAGAAGAATCTGATCTCATGGGTGCGCGGCTTCTGTAGCAGCTTTGCTGACGGTATTGGCTTTTACTCTGCGTATCCCTTGTCCTTTTATCCGCAAAAGGCGCTCGACAAGGCAGTGGTGGTCGGTAACTCGGTCGAATCGCCCACGGCAGAGAACACTTCGGCGGGCGAAAAGGACAGCATCTTGTTCATTGGCACCCTGGATGCGCGAAAGGGTCTGCCTTTGCTGTTAAACGTCTTCGCTCGCTACCTGAAGGCTTTGCCAGCAGGGTCGGCAGTGCGCTCGCTGCGCGTCGTCGGAGATGGCCCGCAGCGCAAGGAGCTCGAAGCCTTGGCGAAGAGCTTGGGTATTGGGGACTCTGTGCGATTCGAGGGCGCAGTTACCGATGCGGAAGCGAAAAAGGTTTTCTTCGAAAAAGCTGCGGTGACGGTTTCTCCATTGCAGGCGGGGCTTAGCGTCGCTGAGAGCTTTTCGTTCGGCGTTCCGTTCATCACACACAAGAATCCGGTTAGTGGCGGTGAATACCTCTCGATTGAGGATGGCGAGAATGGATTCCTATTCGAAACGGAGGACGAGTTGCTCGCGGCGCTGTTGAAAGTCGGGGGGGATCCTGCCGTGAGGGTCCGCCTAGGCAACAATTCATACGAGTTTTATCGGGCGAATTTGCAGATGAGCCAGTTCGCCGAACGTTTCGACAAACTGTTGCGCGACTCGTACGCACGATTCAAACACTGATTTTTTAGCTTGTGGGGGTTAGGGAAATGGCTGCTGAGTATCTGGTCGACATTATTGCAGGCGCGCGCCCCAATTTTATGAAGATCGCGCCGATTATTCGTGCGTTCGAGGCCCGCAAGGCAGCGGGTGGTGCGCTGCGGTTTCGCCTGATCCACACCGGCCAGCATTACGATCCGCGCATGTCGGGCGAGTTTTTCCGTCAACTCGGCATTCCCGAGCCCGATGTGAACCTGGAGGTGGGTTCGGGCACTCAAGCGGAGCAGACCGGCGCGATCATGTCGCGTTACGAGGCGCTGCTGCTGGAGAAGCCCAGCAATCTTTGCCTGGTGGTGGGCGACGTCACGTCGACCATGGCGTGCGCGATCGCCGCGCAGAAGCTGCGCATTCCGGTGGCGCACGTGGAGGCGGGTATCCGTTCGGGCGACTGGACGATGCCGGAAGAGATCAACCGCATGGTGACGGATTCGATCACCAACTGGTTTTTCACGACCAGCGAGGTGGCGAATGAAAACCTGCGCCGCACCGGGGTGAGCGACGATCGGATCTTCTTCGTCGGCAACACCATGATCGACACGCTGCTGGTAAATCTGCCGCGCCTGCAGAAGCCGGAGTTCTGGGACGAGCTTGGTCTGAAGGCGGGCGAGTATTTCGTTGTGACGCTGCATCGGCCGGCCAACGTGGATAAGGGCCATGGTTTCGCCCGCCTGCTGGCGGCGATCGGCGAAGGTACGCGCGGCTTGCCGGTGGTGTTCCCGGTTCATCCGCGTACGGCAAAGACGCTGCGGGATTTGAATGAGGTTCCGGCCAATTTCCGCCTGGTCGATCCGCAGCCTTATCTTGAATTCAACTATCTGGTGAAGAACGCCAAGGCGGTGATCACCGATTCGGGCGGCATCACCGAAGAGACGACGGTGATGGGCGTGCCCTGCATGACCTTGCGCGACAACACCGAGCGCCCGGAAACGGTGACGACCGGCACCAACGAGCTGATCGGCACCAACCCCGATGCGCTGGCGCCGGCATTGGAGAAACTGTTTGCCGGGCAGTGGAAGAAGGGCGGCATTCCGCCGCTGTGGGATGGCAAGACGGGCGAGCGCATCGTCGCCGAGCTTGAAAGGCTGCTTGTCGCATGAGGACCCGCGGGCGAGGAGGTTTGCTGGCGCTGCCGTTTTCGGCTAAGGGACGTTGATGCGATGAGTGTCGCAATCAAGGCGCGGACGGCGCTGGCGCTCGGTGTGCCGAACCTGGTGCGGGCGCTGTCGTATCGCCTGGGGGTGAAGACGGGGCTCAACCCGGTGCGCCGCCTGCGCGGGGCTGCGCCGGCGGGACCGTTCTTTGCCATGCCCGCGTGCGCTGCACGCCCTCCGAAGCCCGAGCGCTTGCTCGTGGCGTCGCAGGCGTGGCAGACGAGCGCGCGGCTGTTCAGCCATTGGCCGATCGCGGTGACGGACGAGCCGCCCGACTGGCACAGCAATCTGCTTACAGGTAAGCAGATTGCCGAACCCGATCGGGAGTGGTGGCGGATCCCGGACTTCGATCCGGCAGTGGGCGACATCAAGCAGATCTGGGAGGCGTCGCGTTTCGACTGGGTGCTGGCCTTCGCGCAGCGTGCGCGCAAGGGCGACGCGGCCTCTTACGAGCGTCTTGAGCGCTGGCTTGCCGACTGGAGCGCACGCAATCCGCCCTACTGCGGGCCGAACTGGAAGTGCGGGCAGGAAGCGTCGATGCGGGTGATGCATCTCGCCATGGCGGCGGTGATGCTGGGGCAGGTCGATACGGCCAGCCCGGCGCTGCTGGAGCTGGTGCGCCTGCACCTGCAGAGGATCGCGCCGACGCTGCGCTATGCGATGGCGCAGGACAACAACCACGGCACGTCCGAGGCGGCGGCGCTGTTCATCGGCGGGAGCTGGCTGTCGCGCAAGGGCGTGGCGGGTGGTGCGCGCTGGGCGGCGCTGGGGCGCAAATGGCTGGAGAACCGGGCTGCACGGCTAATTTCGCTGGATGGCACCTTCAGCCAGTATTCGGTGACCTACCACCGGGTGATGCTCGACACCTATTGCATGGTGGAGGTGTGGCGCAGGCGCCTGGCCCTGACGGCGTTTTCGGGGCAGATGGCGGTGTTCATGCAGGCGGCGACGCGCTGGCTGTATGTGATGACCCGCCCCGAGAACGGCGATGCGCCCAACCTGGGGGCCAACGACGGTGCCCGCCTGCTGCAACTGACGGATACCGACTACCGCGATTTTCGGCCGAGCGTGCAGCTTGCTGCGGCGCTGTTCTGGGGCATGCGCGCCTACGCCGAGGACGGCGCCTGGAACCAGCCGCTGCGCTGGCTCGGGGTGGACGTGCCGGAGCGCGTCTTTACGCCCGGCTGGCTGGAGCTTTTCGACGACGGCGGTTTCGGAGTGTTGCGCCGTGGCGATGTGCTCGCGGTGCTGCGTTATCCGCTGTTCCGCTTCCGGCCCAGCCAGGCGGATGCGCTTCACCTCGACCTGTGGGTGGGTGGGCGCAACCTTCTGCGCGACGGTGGCAGCTACAGCTACAACACCGAGCCGAAGTGGTTGAACTACTTCGGCGGGACAGAAAGCCACAACACGGTGCAGTTTGACGATCGCGACCAGATGCCGCGCTTGAGCCGCTTCTTGTTCGGCGACTGGCTGCGGACGATCGAGCACGAAGGGCGCAGGGAGGCTGCCGATGCGCTGACCTATGGCGCGGCTTACCGCGACCGCCAGGGCGCCTATCACCGTCGCCGGGTCGCGTTGGCAGGCGATGCCTTGCATGTGCAGGACCGCATCGAAGGCTTTGCGCGCAAGGCCGTGCTGCGCTGGCGGCTTGAGCCGGGCGAGTGGCAGGTGGAGGGCCATTGCGTGCGCAACGGCGCGCATACGCTGCGCGTGCAGGCCGACGTGCCGCTGGTCCGCTTCGAGCTGACGACCGGCTGGGAGTCGCGCTACTACCTCGAGAAAACCGAACTACCGGTGCTGGAGATCGAAGTCGATCAGCCCGGTACATTGATGAGCGAATATCGCTGGGCACCATGAGAGTTCTTTACTTCCATCAGCATTTCTCCACCCCCAAGGGCGCCGCGGGTATCCGGTCCTATGAAATGGCGCGCCGCCTGGTCGCGCGCGGGCATCAGGTGACCATGGTGTGCGGCAGCTACGGCCTCGGCGAGACCGGGCTGTCGGCGCCGTTCGCCAAGGGCGTGCGGCGCGGCAACGTCGATGGAATCGACATCGTCGAGTTCGACCTGGCGTATTCCAACGCCGATGGCTTCGTGAAGCGGGCGATGACCTTCGTGAAGTTCGCCCTGCGCAGCGTGAAGTTGGCGCTGACCGAGCGCTACGACGTGGTCTTTGCCACCACCACGCCGCTGACCGCCGGCATCCCCGGCATCTTTGCGCGCTGGCTGCGCGGCAAGCCCTTCGTGTTCGAGGTGCGCGACCTGTGGCCGGAGCTGCCCAAGGCGATGGGCGTGATCCGCAACCCGCTGGTGCTGGGCGCAATGTCCTTCTTGGAGTGGGCGAGCTACCGTTCGGCGCACCGCCTGGTCGGGTTGTCGCCCGGCATCGTGGAGGGCATCGCCCGCCGCGGTGTGCCGCGTGAGCGCATCACGCTGGTGCCCAACGGCTGCGACCTGGAGATCTTCGGCGGCGAGGTTGTGCCGTGGCGGCCGGAGGCGGTCAAGCCGACCGACCTGCTGGCGGCCTTCACCGGCACGCACGGCATGGCCAACGGGCTGGATGCGGTGCTGGATGCGGCGGCGGTGCTCAAGCGCCGCGGGCGCGACGACATCAAGATCCTGCTCATAGGGCAGGGCAAGCTCAAGCCCGCGCTGCAGGCGCGTGCCGAGCGCGAAGGGCTGTGGAACGTGGTGTTCCATGACCCGGTGAACAAGGCCAGGCTGGCCGGGCTGATGGCAGGCACCGACGTGGGCATGCAGATCCTGGCGAACGTGCCGGCCTTCTACTACGGCACCTCGCCCAACAAGTTCTTCGACTACATCGCTGCCGGGCTGCCGGTGCTGAACAACTATCCGGGCTGGCTGGCCGGGATGATCGAGGAGCACCGCTGCGGCTTCGCCGTGCCGCCGGACAACCCCAACGCCTTTGCCGATGCGCTGGAGAAGGCGGCCGACGACCGCGGGGCGCTGAAGGAAATGGGTCAGCGCGGCAAGGAACTGGCGATCCGCGAGTTCGACCGCCAGAAGCTGGCCGACCGCTGGGTGGATTGGCTGGAGGGCGCGCGGCGATGATCAAGCGGGCCTTCGACATCGTCGCCTCGGCGATCGGCCTGCTGTTGCTGGCGCCGGTAATTGCGTTGCTCGCCTGGCAGATCCGCAAGAAGCTTGGTTCGCCCGTCCTCTTCCGGCAGACCCGCCCCGGCCTGCACGGCCAGCCCTTCCAGATGGTCAAGTTCCGCACCATGCGCGACGCCATCGGCCCGGACGGCCAGCCGCTGCCCGATTCCGAGCGCATGACGCCCTTCGGCAGCTTTCTGCGTTCGGCAAGCCTGGACGAGCTGCCCGAACTGTGGAACGTGCTCAAGGGCGACATGAGCCTGGTGGGGCCGCGGCCGCTGCTGATGGAATACCTGCCGCTGTATTCGCCCGAGCAGGCGCGCCGCCACGAGGTGCGCCCGGGGGTGACGGGCTGGGCGCAGATCAACGGGCGCAATGCGTTGAGCTGGGAAGAGAAGTTTCGCCTGGACGTGTGGTACGTGGACAACCAGTCGTTCTGGCTGGACCTGAAGATCCTGGCGCTGACGGTGAAGAAGGTGTTCGTGCGCGAGGGGATCAGCGCGGCGGGGGAGGTGACGGCGGCGAAGTTCACCGGGTCCGGCGACAAGGGCGTCTGAGTTTCCCGGGCGGTACTCGAGGTCCTGTCCCGTGTCCCGGGACAGGATGAAGCAGCGAAACGTGTTGGAGGGTGTGCAGTGAATTCACCTCTTTTTGCGGTGTATGGCGCGAGCGGATACGGACGTGAAGTCATGCCGCTGGCGCGCGAGCAACTGCGCCGGCAGGGCGTGGCGCCGGAGCGGCTGATGTTCGTCGACGATGCTGCGGTGGGCAGCACGGTGAACGGGCAGCGGGTGCTGTCGTATGCCGATTTTGTGGCCGAGCCGGCGAGCGCGCGCCATGTGGTGCTGGCGATCGCCAACAGCCCGGTGCGCGAGCACCTGGCAGCGCGCTGCGCGGCGGATGGCGTGCGTGCGTGGACGGTGGTGGCGGGTAATGTGGTGGTGATGGATGCGGTGGAGATCGGCGATGGCGCGGTGTTGAGCCCCTTCGTGACCATCACCTCGAACATCCGCATCGGCCGGCACTTCCACGCCAACCTGTACAGCTATGTCGCGCATGACTGCGTGATCGGCGACTTCGTGACTTTTGCGCCTGGCGTGAAGTGCAATGGCAACATCATCATCGAGGACCATGCCTACATCGGCACCGGCGCGGTGATCAAGCAGGGCAAGCCCGGCCAGCCCCTGGTGATCGGCCGCGGCGCGGTGGTGGGCATGGGCGCGGTGGTGACGAAGAGCGTGCCCGCCGGCGCCACGGTGGTCGGCAACCCCGCGCGGGTGATGGAAAAGGCGGTCTGAGGTTCCTGTAGGAGCGACGCAAGTCGCGAATAGGGCGCCAGGAATGGGCGGCGGCGGTTGGGGACGGCTGCAATCGCGACTTGCGTCGCTCCCACAGTGGCAAATCGCACGCGCCGCTAGGTTTTGTAGGAGCGACGCAAGTCGCGATGCAGCGGATCGGCTGCGCCGCAAGGTTTTGTAGGAGCGACGCAAGTCGCGATTTTGGCGGTGGGAATGGGCGGCGGCGGTTGGGGACGGCTGCAATCGCGACTTGCGTCGCTCCCACAGTGGCTAATCGCACGCGCCGCAAGGTTTTGTAGGAGCGACGCCAGTCGCGAGTGATCGGGGGCGTAATGAGGAACCGAACCGGCAACAACCCGAAGCGACGGATCGTCAAGGACGCGTTGCCGGACATGGCCGCCCGCGAGTTGCTGCTCGCCCATGTGCGCTACGTGGGTAGCGGCCACCACAAGATCTACCCGGCGAACTATGGACTTGGGCGGACAAACCCGCGGCCGACTTCGTCGGTTTGTGATGCGCTGCGTCCCTTGCCGCTTGCCGAGGCGACGGAATTGTTGCGGCAAGGCGTGCTGCGGGCGATGTTCAGCACCTATGTACAGGATGGGTTTCCGAAGTACATCTGGAGCGTGTCGGCCGATGGCACGGTGTACGAGGCGAAGACGCATCCGAATACGCCGGGGCAGTACCACGGCTATCCGCTCGAAAAGGAAGACCGTATGTGCGACGAGGTGAAGGCCGCATGGGAGGCCCGATGCTAGGGACTTGGGAGATCACTGCTGGCTGGGAGGCGCTCGATACGGGCAGCGACGAGGAGCGTGCCTGCTTTGCGGCGGTGGGGATTCGCGCACATTCGATCTGGTTGACCGAGGGGCATGACGCGATCGTGAATCGGCTGCGCCAGGCGCCGTACCTGTCGGCCTACGATTTGGCCGAGTGGCTGGCGTGGAATTGGTGGCGGCTGCGTTGGGAGCCGCGCTCGATGGCCGAAGGGTGGGATTTTTCGCACAGGATGGCGAGCATCGGGGGCGGCTACATCTGGCCGGACATTACGATTTTTTCGGACGGCGAGCGCACGGTGCTGCTGTCGCGGGCCACGGCGGAGCGGCCACAGACGCCGTTTCGCTACATCAACCAGGTGGCGCCGGTGATTTCTGCGCTCGACTTCGAGCGGGGCGTGGAGGTTTTTGTGGCGCAGGTGCTGGAGCGCCTCGAGGCCATGGGGGTGCGCGAATCGAACCTGAGCCGCGTGTGGCACGATGTGCAGGCGGAGCGCGGCGACGCGACGCTGGGGCGGCGGCGCAAGCTCGAGGCGCTGATGGGGGTGGATCCGGATGAATCGGATCCGGAGCTTGTCGAGCGCGTGCTGGCGGATGCGGTGCGCTTGGGCCAGGGCGCGGTGGAAGAGCTGGCCGCCGATGCGGGTGGCGCGGCCGAGCGGCGGCGGGTGTTGTCTGCGGACGAACTGGCGGGCCTTGCCGTGCGCAGCGGGTTTGCGGCCTCGTTCGACGACGCCGTGCGGCTGGCGGCGCCTGCGACGGTGGCGCCGCGCGGACAGTTGGCGGCCTGGCAGCTTGGCGCGGACGCGGCGAAGGCGCTGCGCGCGCAGGAGGCGCTGGGAGAGGGCGCGATCGACGATGTGGCGCTGGCTGCGTTGCTGGGGGTGACGCCCGCTGCGTTGAAACGCCCCGCGGGCGGTGAGGCGGTGGGCATTTCGTTTGCGTTGCGGCAGGCGGGCGAGGCGGATCGTGTGTTGTTGCGCTCGCGTGTGCCGGCGGGCCGCCGCTTTGAGCTTGCGCGCTTGCTGGGCGATCGCTTGCTCGGGGATGTCGCGGAGTCGCTGCATCCGGCGACCCGTTCCACGACCTACCGGCAAAAGGCCCAGCGCGCATTCGCCGCCGAGTTGCTGAGCCCCTTCGCGCAGGTGTGGGGCATGCTCGACGGAGATTTTTCGGCCGAGAGCCAGCAAGAGGTGGCTGAGCATTTCAAGGTGTCGGAGCTGACGATCCGGACGCAGCTGGTGAACCATCGGATTCTGGACCGCGACGAGCTGGAGTCGGAGGAGTTTTCGATTGCGGCGTGATGGGTCGGTGTGGTTCCGGCCCGATGGGTTTTGTAGGAGCGACGCAAGTCGCGATGCAGCGGATCGGCGACGCCGCAAGGTTTTGTAGGAGCGACGCAAGTCGCGATCTGGGCGGTGGGAATGGGCGACGGCGGTTGGGGACGGCCGTAATCGCGACTTGCGTCGCTCCCACAGCGCTCGGAGCCGCCGTAATCGCGACTTGCGTCGCTCCTACACGTGGGCGGCGATGCGGTGGACTTTTTTGCCTGGTCGTGCGCGACGGTGATGTCGCGGTACGGGCGGGCGCGGATTTTTGACTACGGGCGATTTTTCGATGCTGAACACTCCTTTTAGCCCCTGGCCTTCCTTCACGACCGAAGAGGCCGACGCGGTGCGCGATGTGCTGCTGTCGAACAAGGTGAATTACTGGACCGGTACCGAGTGCCGCGCGTTCGAGAAGGAATACGCCGCCTGGGCGGGCACGCGCTACGCGGTGGCGCTGGCCAACGGCACGCTGGCGCTGGACGTGGCGCTGCACGCGCTGGGCATCGGCCCGGGCGACGAGGTGGTGGTGACGCCGCGCACCTTCATCGCGAGCGTGTCGTGCGTGGTGAATGCGGGGGCGACGCCGGTGTTTGCGGACGTGGACCCCGACAGCGGCAACCTGTCGGCCGAGACCATCGCGCGCGTGCTGACGCCGCGCACGCGGGCGGTGATCTGCGTGCATCTGGCGGGGTGGCCGTGCGACATGGATCCGATCATGGCGCTGGCCGAACAGCATGGGCTGAAGGTGATCGAGGACTGCGCGCAGGCGCATGGGGCGCGCTACAAGGGGCGCAGCGTGGGCTCGATCGGGCACGTGGGGGCGTGGTCCTTCTGCCAGGACAAGATCATGACGACCGGCGGCGAGGGCGGCATGGTGACGACCAACGACGAGGCGCTGTGGCGCGACATGTGGTCGTTCAAGGACCACGGCAAGAGCTACGCGGCGGTGTACGAGCGCGAGCATCCGCCGGGCTTCCGCTGGCTGCACGAGGGCTTCGGCACCAACTGGCGCATGCTCGAGATGCAGGCGGCGGTGGGGCGCATCCAGTTGCGCCGCATGGCGGCGTGGACGGCGGCGCGCGAGGCCCATGCCGAGGCCATTCTGGCGGTGTGCCGGCGGCATGCGGTGCTGCGGGTTCCCGAGTTTCGCTGCAATGCGGCAAAATGCGATCCGGGTTGCGCGGCAAGGTCGGGTTGTGTGCACGCGCAATACAAGTGCTATGCGTATGTGAACCCCGAGCGCCTGGCCGAGGGCTGGAGCCGCGACCGCATCGCCGCCGAGATCAATGCGCGCGGGGTGCCGTGCTACCAGGGCTCGTGCTCGGAGGTGTATCTGGAGAGGGCCTTCGACGACACCGGCTGGCGGCCGGCCGAGCGCCTGCCGGTGGCGCGCGCGCTGGGCGAGACTTCGCTGATGTGGCTGGTGCATCCGACGCTGACGGCGGCGGAGATCGACCAGACCTGCAAGGTGGTGGACGAGGTGCTGGGGCTGGCGGCGCGCTGATGCGGGCGGTCGGGCCAAAGGCGGAATCTGATGCGTAATTCATTGTTGGGGTTGCCGCGGCCTTACAAGCGTGCGCTGCAGGTGGTGGCGGACGTGGTGCTGGTGTGGGTGGCGCTGTGGCTGGCGTTTTACCTGCGCCTGGAGGACGTGCGCGCGATCGAGCCCTTCGGCGGCCATCTGCGCGTGTTCCTGCTGGCGCCGGTGCTGACGCTGCCCTTCTTCGTGGTGCTGGGCCTGTATCGGGCGGTGCTGCGCTATGTGGGGCGGCACGCGCTGATCACGATCGGCAAGGCGGTGACGCT
The DNA here is from genome assembly GCF_000021765.1 of Thauera aminoaromatica. Lineage (NCBI taxonomy): Bacteria > Pseudomonadati > Pseudomonadota > Betaproteobacteria > Rhodocyclales > Zoogloeaceae > Thauera > Thauera aminoaromatica. The sequence goes on from NC_011662.2 coordinate 1,240,537, forward strand.
GGCGGCGCTGGTGTTCTGGCTGGTGGTGCTGGCGCTGCCGGTGCAGCAGCCGCCGGTGCCGCGCTCGGTGCCGCTGATCTATTGGGCGACGGCGATGCTGCTGCTGGGCGGGCTGCGCCTGGTGATGCGCAATGTCTTCCTGGGCGAGTGGACGCCGCTGCCGCCGGCGGTGCGCGGGGTGCGCGGGGTGCCGCATCGTGTCGAGGGTGCGCAGGAGCGCCCGCGCGTGGTGGTGTACGGCGCGGGCAGCGCGGGCAACCAGCTGGTGAGCGCGCTGCGCGCCGGGCGCGAGCTGCGGCCGATGGCCTTCGTGGATGACGATGCGTCGCTGTGGGGCACGGTGGTCGATGGTCTGCCGGTGTATGCGCCCGAGGACATGGGCCGCATGCTGGCGGAGACGGGGGCGACGCAGGTGCTGCTGGCGGTGCCGTCGGCGTCGCGCCAGCGCCGGCGCGAGATCCTCGATCTGCTCGATCCGTATCCGGTGCATGTGCGCACGCTGCCGGGTTTCAAGAGCCTGGTCGATGGCAAGGTGAAGGTGCAGGACCTGCAGGAGGTGGACATCGCCGACCTGCTGGGGCGCGAGCCGGTGGAGCCGGACGAGGCGCTGTTCGAGCGCTGCATCCTGGACCAGGTGGTGATGGTGACGGGGGCGGGCGGCTCGATCGGTTCGGAGCTGTGCCGCCAGATCGTGACCTGCCGGCCGCGCGGGCTGGTGCTGTTCGAGCATTCGGAATACGCGCTGTATTCGATCCACACCGAGCTCGAGCGCTACATCAAGGAGCGCGGGCTGGTGATCGAGCTGGTGGGGATGCTGGGCTCGGTGCGCAACGGCGGGCGCATGTTCGATGCGCTGACGGCGTGGAAGGTGGATACGGTGTATCACGCGGCGGCGTACAAGCATGTGCCGATCGTGGAGCACAACATCGCGCAGGGCTTCTTCAACAACACCATGGGCACGCTGCACGCGGCGCAGGCGGCGTTGCGCGCGGGGGTGCGCAACTTCGTGCTGATCTCGACCGACAAGGCGGTGCGCCCGACCAATGTGATGGGGGCGACCAAGCGCCTGGCCGAGCTGGTGCTGCAGGGGCTGTCGGTGGAGCCGGCGCCGGTGCTGTTCCGCGAGGATGTGGAGGGGGCGGTGCCGAACCGCACGCGCTTTACCATGGTGCGTTTCGGCAATGTGCTGGGCTCGTCGGGTTCGGTGATTCCGCTGTTCCGCGAGCAGATCCGCCGCGGTGGGCCGATCACGGTGACCGACCCGCGCATCACGCGCTATTTCATGACCATCCCCGAGGCGGCGCAACTGGTGATCCAGGCGGGTTCGATGGGCGAGGGCGGAGACGTGTTCGTGCTCGACATGGGCCAGCCGGTGAAGATCGTGGATCTGGCCGAGCGCATCGTGCATCTGTCTGGCCTGTCGGTGAAGTCGAAGTCGCACCCGCAGGGCGACATCGAGATCGTCTTCACCGGCCTGCGCCCGGGCGAGAAGCTGTACGAGGAGCTGCTGATCGGCGACAACGTGCTGCCCACCGCGCATTCGATGATCATGCGCGCCAACGAGGAGCGCCTGTCCTGGCGCCAGCTCACCCTCGGTCTGGACGCCATCATCCAGGCCATCAAGAACGGCGACTACCCCGCGGTGCGCGAGGTGCTGAAGCTGCTGGTGAGCGGCTACGAGCCCGACGAGCGCCTGGTGGATTTCATCTACCTGAAGCGCAATCAGGAGGAAGACCGCCCGTAGGAGCGACGCAAGTCGCGATAGCGGCCCGGCCGCTGCCGGGTTCCGTAGGAGCGACGCAAGTCGCGATAGCAGCCTCTCCGTGCCCGACGCCGCCGGTTTGCCGCATCCCGGGCCGCTCGATCGCGACTTGCGTCGCTCCTACGTCCCACCCCAAGCGCCGATGGTTTTGTAGGAGCGACGCAAGTCGCGATTCCGGCCGCCGCACCCCGTGCGCCGCCGGGTCCTGTAGGAGCGACGCAAGTCGCGATAGCAGCCTCTCCGTGCTCGACGCCGCCGGTTTGCCGCATCCCGGGCCGCTCGATCGCGACTTGCGTCGCTCCTACGTCCCACCCCAAGCGCCGATGGTTTTGTAGGAGCGACGCAAGTCGCGATTCCGGCCGCCGCACCCCGTGCGCCGCCGGGTCCTGTAGGAGCGACGCAAGTCGCGATAGCAGCCTCTCCATGCTCGACGCCGCCGGTTTGCCGCATCCCGGGCCGCTGGATCGCGACTTGCGTCGCTCCTACGTCCCACCCCAAGCGCCGACGGTTTTGTAGGAGCGACGCAAGTCGCGATTCCAGCCCCCCCGCCATCCACGAATCCCTGCTGTCGTCGTGGTTAATGCTCGCCTATATTGGGGTTGGGCTGTCGCGGAAGATTCGCTTCCCGATCGGGCTGCCCCGCGGCGGTCCGGCGTGGGGGGCGGCGCGTGGTGGTGGCGCGGCCCTCCGCTGCAGGTTGCGCGCCTGGGCCCGGACAGTCGGGCAGGGCAGCCGCATCGATCGGCCATCGACCAACCCCGAGGGAGGTTGTGATGTCGGCGATCGTTTGTGCGGACGGGACGGCGAGCCTGTCCATGCAGTGGGGTGTCGGCCCGTGCCGGCCGGACCATTCCGAGTTTCGCAAGGTGGGCGAGGACGTGCTGGGCGCGGTGAAGTACCTGCTGTGCGCCCTGGCCGTGCAGCCCGTGTGCCGGGTGGCGACGGATTCGCTCGAGGCGGCGCTGGCGGAGGGGCTGGCGGCGTTGCCCGAGGTGCGTCGGGCGCGTTACCGCGAGGGCGCCGCCTTGCTGCTGGGTGCGGACGACGCGATCCGCGCGCGCATCTTCGGGCGCCATGCGGCGGTGCCTGTCGAGCGCGTGCGCGAGCTGGGCTTCGACGCGCTGCTGGCGGCGACCCGCGCGCCGGTGCTGGACGCGAAGCTGCTCGGCATGCCGCGGCGCGAGGGCGCGGTGGTGTCGTTCGAGCGCCTCGAGGCGGTGTGGGGGCCGATGACGGCGGTGTCGGCGGTGTCGTTCACGCCCGAACTGGTGGGGGCGGTGGTGCCGATGACCGGCGGCTCGTCCGGCATCGATCCGGAGGTGCCGTTCCCGGGCTATTACCGCAAGCTCGAATTCAGCGTGCGGCAGCTCAAGTGCTTCGACGAGACCAACCCGGAGTCCTTCGGCGACGACGAGATCGGCATCGGCGGCACGGCGGTGCATACCGACGGCACGGTGACCCAGGTCGGAAGGAAGACCTACGATGATTTCTCGGACGGCGACTCGGCGTGGCTGAACTGGACCTTCGCGTCCTTCACCCGGACGAAGCCGAAGTCGGGCGGAATCGTCTATGACACCTATGGCGTCTTCATCGCCTTGGCGGAGGTCGATTCGGGCGGGTTTCAAAAGGCGCTCGACAAGATCTACGCGCAGGTGCAGGACAAGGTGAAGGCGGCGATCGCCACCGCGGTGACCGCTGGCGCCTCGCCCTTCGTCGGCCCCTTCCTCGGCGCCGTCGCGGGCGCGGTGGCGGCGTGGGTGGCCGACAAGCTGATCGAGTGGGTGATCAGCTGGTTCGGTGACGACCTGTTCCCCGTCAAGTACGCCACGCTGACCGGCCCCCGCGGCTTTGCCTTTTACCCGTCCGACAAGTGGATCCACGAGGGCACGGGGTATCGCAGCAAGGACGAGTGGCTGAAGTTCTACGGCCACGGCGGACACTATGGCGTGCGCTACTACTGGCGCGTGAGCGACTGGGTGAACGGCAGCGCGCCACAGTGACCTCCGCGCAATCCCCTGCGCCGGATCGCGACTTGCGTCGCTCCCACAGCGCCAGATTGACCGCGGCGGTTCCCGTAGGAGCGACGCAAGTCGCGATAGCAGCGATGCAGCCCTCCTACGGTGCCGCCCGGTCGCTGGCCTCAGATTGGCCACGGCGGTTCTCGTAGGAGCGACGCGAGTTGCGATAGCGGCTTTCCCGCCCCGACCACGCCCCACGCCACCGCACCGCCCGATCGCGACTTGCGTCGCTCCCACAGCACCTCCTTGACCGCATTCGCCTCATTCCCCGCGACGGTTTTCATGTAGGAGCGACGCAAGTCGCGATAGCCGCCGCCGTACCTCAGGTGCAGCCGGGTTCCGTGGGAGCGACGCAAGTCGCGATCCGGGCGTTTCGCAAACGACCCACCTACCCCGGCAGCCAGACGGCGTCCCAGTGGGGATAGGCGCGCACGCTGGCGACCAAGCCGGCGCGCAGGGGGTTGGCGACGATGTAGCGGGCGAGGGCGGAGAGGTCTTCCTCCTCGCGCAGCGCGTGGTCGTGGAAGCCGGTTTGCCAGCGTGGCTGGCCGGGGGTGTGGAGGAGGTGGTTGATGGCGCGTGCCGATGCCGCCTTGAAGCCTGCGACGAGCCGGGAGAGGCTGCCGCTCTCGAGCTGCACGAGCCAGTGCAGGTGATCGGGCATGAGCACCCAGGCCAGGGTGGTCGAGCGGCCTTGCACGTCGGCGTGGCGCAGGTGTGCGATGGTGCTGCGGGCGAGACGCAGGTCGTCGAAAAGCCGTGCGCGGCCGTGCGTGACCGTGGTGATCAGATAGATCCGCCCCGCTTCCGAAACCCGACCGCGGCGGAGGTGATGAGTGTGCGGAAGCATGCCGATAGAATAACGGAGGATGTGATCGGCATGGAAGACGCGCGCAGCGGTCCCGGCCAGCGTTCAGGCGGATCGCCCGATCGCGACTTGCGTCGCTCCCACGAGAACCATCAGGCTCCGTTCAGCGCCTGGAATTGCTTGTAGGAGCGACGCAAGTCGCGATTCCGGCCTTGCAGTCCTTGCCAGGCGTGCATCGCCTGCCGGATCGCCCGATCGCGACTTGCGTCGCTCCTACGAGAACCGTCAGGCTCCGGCCTGCGCCTGGAATTGCTTGTAGGAGCGACGCAAGTCGCGATTCCGGCCTTGCAGCTCTTGCCAGGCGTGCATCGCCCGCCGGACCGCCCGATCGCGACTTGCGTCGCTCCCACGAAAACCGTCACGCGCCGGGTGATCGGGGCGTTCCGCCCCCTTATTCCGTATCGACGAAGCCCTGGGTGCTGAAGTCGGCGGTGGCGGGGCGGGTGAGGGTGGGGTTCTGGCGGGCGTACTGCAGGAAGGCGTCGGCGTAGGCGAGGAAGGTCTCCTCGCGGCGGTCGGCGCCGAGCGTGCCGAGGGTGGTGTAGCCGTCCTGGCCGGCCGCGATGAAGTCGTTGGTGATCATGCGGTAGGTCGCGGCCTCGTCGAGCGCCACCCACTGGCCTTGGGCGTTGCGATGCTCGAGCGCGCCGATGCGCTGGCCGAGGGGCTGGCGCAGGTCGACCTGCCAGCGCAGCGCGCCGGCGTAGGGGTAGGAGCCGGTGTTGCCGGCGACCACGCTCTGCATCGCGTCCTCGAGGGTGGCGCGCAGCTCGGCGCCGGTGAGGGTGAGCGCGACCAGCGTGTTCTTGAACGGCAGCACGGTGTAGATGTGCCCGATCGTGACCGTGCCCGCGGCCAGGTCGACGCGCACGCCGCCGCCGTTCTGCAGCGAGAGGTCGGCGCCGCCGAAGCGCTGGCCCTGGCGCAGGAAGGCTTCGGCGACGAGCTGCTGGACGTCGCCGCCGTGCGCGATCAAGTGCGGATCGAGGTTGCAGCCGTCGAGCTTCGAGCGCGAGGGGTCGCGCCGGGTGCCGGGGACGCGGCGCAGGCAGAGGTTCTGCTGCGCGACGGCGACCGGCTCGGCGCCGAAGGCCTTCACCTGGCTGGCGTAGTCGGCGAGCACCGCGCTGGCGGCGGCGTCCGGTTCGGTGACGCGCAGCGCCGGCTGGCTGGCGAGATCGGCGCGGGCGGCGGCGAGGGCGTCGCCGGCGAGCGTGCCGAGCGTGCTGCCGATGAGGATGTGCGGCTGGCCGGCGCAGGACTTGACCTCGCCCTGGCCGTCGAAGAGCACGTCGAGCTCGCCGACCACGGCGCTGTATTGCCAGGCCTGGACGACGCAGACCGCGTCGCCGTCCTTGTTGCGCGCGGCGGTGGGGTAGGCGCCGGCGGGCGAGAGGCCGAAGGTCTTCAGGCTGTCGTCGCCGAGCAGGCTGTGCGAGTCGCCGCCGACGATGACGTCGACGCCCGAGAGCTGCGCGGCGATCGCCTGGTCCTGGGCGTAGCCGAGGTGCGAGAGCAGGACGATCTTGTCGATGCCCTGGGCGCGCAGGCGGTCGATCTCGCGCTGGGCGGAGTCCGCCTCGTCGAGCAGCCGGGTGCCGGGGTCGGGGCGCGAGGCGTTCTGCGTCTTGGCGGCGGTGGTGAGGCCGACGATGCCGATGCGCTCGCCGCCGCGCTCGACCACCACCGAGGGGCGCACGCTGTCGCTGCCGAGCGGCGAGCCGGCGCGCGGGGCGAGGTTGGCCGAGAGCACCGGGGTGCGGCAGTCGGGGGCGGACCAGAGGTGGTCGATGAAGGTCTGGAGGCCGGCATCGCCGGAGTCGAGCTCGTGGTTGCCGACGGCCATGGCGTCGAAGCAGACGCGGTTCATCAGCGCGGCGTCGGCTTCGCCTTCGCTGAGGGTGTAGTAGAGCGTGCCGGTGATGGCATCGCCGGCGTGCAGCTTGAGGACGTGCTCGTGGCGCGCGGCGAGCTCGGCGATCGCCGTGGCGACGCGCGGGAAGCCGCCGAGCTTGACGGTCACGCTCGCGCGCGTGTCGTCGCTGCCGGTGCGCAGGCGCAGGCTGGCGTCGGATTCGTCGAGGTTGGAGTGGTGGTCGTTGATGTGGAGGATGGCCAGGCGGTAGTCGGGCCTGGGCGCATCGGGCTGCGCCGCTGCGGGCACCGGCTCGGCGTCGGCCTTGGCCTCGCCGGAGGAGGTGTCGGTGCAGCCGGCGAGCATGATCGCGCCGGTGAGCAGCAGCAGCTTGGGGATGCCGGGGTGACGCATGGCGGAGCCTCTTGTCCGTTTCGGGGATGGACGGAGGATCGCGAAAGGAGGTTAAGTGGTGATGAAAGCCGCAGGGTGGTTCGGGCAATCGCGACTTGCGTCGCTCCCACGAAAACCATCGCGCTGGTCGTGCGCCATCGCAAGATCGCCCACGGCGTTTCCCGTGGGAGCGACGCAAGTCGCGATATCGGCCATGCCGCCCTTGCCGTCGCGCATTGCCTGCGGAATCGCCCGATCGCGACTTGCGTCGCTCCCACGAAAACCATCGCGCTGGTCGTGCGCCATCGCAAGATCGCCCACGGCGTTTCCCGTAGGAGCGACGCAAGTCGCGATATCGACCATGCCGCCCTTGCCGCCGCGCATTGCCTGCGGAATCGCCCGGTCGCGACTTGCGTCGCTCCTACGAAAACCATCGCGCTGGTCGTGCGCCGGCGCCAGATCGCCCACGGCATTTCCCGTAGGAGCGACGCAAGTCGCGATATCGACCATGCCGCCCTTGCCGCCGCGCATTGCCTGCGGAATCGCCCGATCGCGACTTGTGTCGCTCCTACGAAAACCATCGCGCTGGTCGTGCGCCATCGCCAGATCGCCCACGGCATTTCCCGTAGGAGCGACGCAAGTCGCGATATCGACCATGCCGCCCTTGCCGCCGCGCATTGCCTGCGGAATCGCCCGGTCGCGACTCGCGTCGCTCCTACGAAAACCATCGCGCTGGTCGTGCGCCATCGCCAGATCGCCCACGGCATTTCCCGTAGGAGCGACGCAAGTCGCGATATCGGCCATGCCGCCCTTGCCGTCGCGCATTGCCTGCGGAATCGCCCGATCGCGACTTGCGTCGCTCCCACGAAAACCATCGCGCTGGTCGTGCGCCATCGCAAGATCGCCCACGGCGTTTCCCGTAGGAGCGACGCAAGTCGCGATATCGACCATGCCGCCCTTGCCGCCGCGCATTGCCTGCGGAATCGCCCGATCGCGACTTGCGTCGCTCCTACGAAAACCATCGCGCTGGTCGTGCGCCATCGCCAGATCGCCCACGGCATTTCCCGTAGGAGCGACGCAAGTCGCGATATCGACCATGCCGCCCTTGCCGCCGCGCATTGCCTGCGGAATCGCCCGGTCGCGACTTGCGTCGCTCCCACGAAAACCATCGCGCTGGTCGTGCGCCATCGCCAGATCGCCCACGGCGTTTCCCGTAGGAGCGACGCAAGTCGCGATATTGGCCATGCCGCCCTTGCCGCCGCGCATTGCCTGCGGAATCGCCCGATCGCGACTTGCGTCGCTCCTACGAAAACCATCGCGCTGGTCGTGCGCCATCGCCAGATCACTCACGGCGTTTCCCGTAGGAGCGACGCAAGTCGCGATATCGGCCATGCCGCCCTTGCCGTCGCGCATTGCCTGCGGAATCGCCCGATCGCGACTTGCGTCGCTCCTACGAAAGCGGCGTTGCAATGTGGGTGGTGCGGGAAATCCTGTGATTCGGGAACGGCATCGATTGGGCAATCCGCTCCCGGCTTGACGGCAATCCGGATGCCGCGGTGTTCCGTTCGGCTCGAAAGAGAAAGCCCCGACCGGATGATTGACCTTGTGATGTGTCGTCATCGGGGCGGGGCTTTTGACCGGGGAAATGACGCCCCGGCCGATGTGCGGAAACGGATTAAATCAGGAATTCATCCTTGTTGCGGCCGGCTTCGAGGTAGGCACGCATCCACTTGGGCGTGGCGCCGCGGCCGACCCAGGTTTCGCCGGTGGCGGGGTCGCGGTATTTGGCCTTGAGCGCGGTCTTGGTCTTTTGCGGGGCGGCGGTGGATTCGCGGCCCGCCTGCAGGCCGAGATCGGCGGCGCTGAGGCCATAGGCGGCGATCTTCTGCTTGACGTCGGCGATGATTTCGGCGAGTTCGCGCTTGCGCAGTTCTTCGGCCTGGGATTGGAGCTCGGCGATTTTTTGCTGCAGTTCGGCGTAGGTGGTCATGATCGTTATGTTTTGTGGTGATGAAAACGTGCCGATTGTACGCCGATGAAAAACGTTTTTGAAAGCCTTGGAGAAACTTTTTCGGATTAATGTGCGCGGCGTTAATTGGCAAGGTCTGTGAATGCCCTTGCCGAATGAAGCAATTAAGCGGCACGGATAGGGCATGCGGAGTGGTGCGATGGTTTTTGCAGGAGCGACGCAAGTCGCGATCAAGCATGCAGGAATGCCGCGCCGCGGTATCCAATTCATTCGGCGTCGGCAGCTCCATTCGGCGCGGGCGGGATCGGATGCGCCGCAATCGCGACTTGCGTCGCTCCCACAGGGCTGCCGCGCGCCCGTGGGAGCGACGCAAGTCGCGATCAAATTCAGAGCTTGCCGATCCATTGATCCACGGTGTGCGCGATGATGTCGTAGGCGAGCTGGTGGTTTTCCTCGGCCAGCCGATAGGGGTCGGGCACCTCGGCCTTGTCCCAATGCCCGAGCAGGAAGATCTTGCCGCGCGCGCTGGGGTCGAGGCGGGTGGCGTATTCGAGGTGGTGCTTTTCCATCACCAGGATGAGGTCGGCCCAGCGCGTGATCTCGGGGGTGAGCTGGCGCGCGACGTGGGGCGAGAGGTCGATGCCGTGGCGCAGGGCGACACGCTGGGTGGTCTCGTCCGCGGGATGGCCGACGAGGGCGCCGATGCCGGCCGAGGCCACGGTGGCCGCGCGGCCGCGCGCGGCGAGGCGGTCGCGCAGCAGGAACTCGGCGAGCGGGCTGCGGCAGATGTTTCCGGTGCAGAGGGTGAGGATCTTGTCGAACATGGCGGTGTGCGAGGGCGTCGGGTGTGCGCCTGGCGCGGCGCGGTGGAGCGCGATCGCGGGCGACCGGCCTGGCCCGGGAGTGTAAACGCAAAAACCGGCACCCCCTCGCGAGGATGCCGGTTTGCGGGACTGCAGCAGCCGAGGATCAGGCCTGCTTGCGGCGACGCATCGCGCCCAGACCGGCCAGGCCGAGGCCCAGCAGGGCCAGCGAGGCGGGCTCGGGGACGGCGGTGACGGCGACGTTGCTGACGCGGAAGGTGCCGTCGGTGCGGTTGTAGGTCGGGCTCTGCGCATAGGCGAGCCTGTTGGCGGTCGTATCGGTAAGGCCGTTCGACTGCAGGAACACGCCATAGTCGGCCGCAGCGAGCAGCGCGCCGGCACCGGGCCAGTTGGTCGCCGTTTCGACGACGTCCATTATGAAGCTGTTGTTGGTGACGGTGCCGGTGATCGCCAGGGTGCCCGCGCCGGTGGGATCGACGAAGCTGGTGCCGAGCAGGCCGTTGAGCAGGCCGAGGACGCCGGAGGTGGTCGCGCCGTCGTACGAGCCGCCGAAGTTGAAGCCGACGGAGAACGCCGGGCCGGCGCCGAAGGCGAAGTTGTAGATGCCCGGGGTGAGGCCCGTCGGGGTGAGGTTGCCGGTGAAGATGCCGACGTTCGAGCTGATGCTGCGCGTGACGGTGCCGCCGGGACCCGAGTAGAAGGTGGCGGTGGCGGTGCCGGTCGGGCCGGCGCTGCCGGGGCCGATGCCGACGGTGTAGGTGCCCGCCGGGCCGGCGGCCAGCGAAAGGGCGCCGCTGAGGTTGGTCAGGGCGATCTGGTAGGTGCCCGGGGTGGCGTCCGCAAAACCGGTGATGGCGAAGTCGCCGCCCAGGTTGGCAGTGCTGACATAAGCGGCCGAAGCACCGGTGGACACGGCTGCGAGCGACGCGGTCGCTGCGATGAGAGCAAGTTTTTTCATTGGCGCAATCCTTTAAAACTGGGACGTACCAACCCGGGGGCCGGCGTCTTCGTTGTTGAAAACAGGGCGATTGGTCACCGCTGGAACGTACAAAGCAATATCAGTGCCTGTTTTGCAAGTGCTTGATTTAAAGGGTTCTGTTGCTCTGGAGAGGACGTCGCGAGGGGGGCGGTGTAAAAAAATTCGACACTTCGGGGCAGGTGCTGCGCCGCCGCATCCACGGCGACGCGCAGCGACCGAGGCGCATCGCCTGCCGCGGCGCTGCAATCGCGACTTGCGTCGCTCCTACAGGAGATGCCGGGGTTGCGGTGCTTGCGGGCGTTCGGGGTGCGCTGTGGGAGCGACGCGAGTCGCGATCACGGCCGTCTCGCAGCCGCCGAGGTGCATCGCCTGCCGCGGCGCTGGATCGCGACTTGCGTCGCTCCTACGTGAAACGCCGGGGTTGCGGTGCTTGCGGGCGTTCGGGGTGCGCTGTGGGAGCGACGCGAGTCGCGATCACGGCCGTCCCGCAGCCATCGAGGCGCATTGCCTGCCGCGGCGCTGGATCGCGACTTGCGTCGCTCCTACGTGAAACGCCGGGGTGGCGGTGCTTGCGGGCGTTCGGGGTGCGCTGTGGGAGCGACGCGAGTCGCGATCACGGCCGTCCCGCAGCGACCGAGGCGCATCGCCTGCCGCGGCGCTGGGTCGCGACTTGCGTCGCTCCTACATGAAACGCCGGGGGCGATCAGCTGGCGATGCGGGCGAAGGCTTCGACGACCTCGGGCGGGGCCTGGACAAGTTCGACGAGCACGCCCTCGCCGCCGATGGGGAATTCGTCGTTGCCCTTGGGGTGCAGGAAGGTGATGTCATAGCCCGCCGCGCCGCGACGGATGCCGCCGGGCGCGAAACGCACGCCGTTGGCGCCGAGCCATTCGACCGCCTTGGGCAGGTCGTCCACCCACAGGCCGACGTGGTTGAGCGGGGTGGTGTGCACCGCGGGCTTCTTCTCGGGGTCGAGCGGCTGCATCAGGTCGACCTCGACCTTGAACGGCCCGGAACCCATCGCGCAGATGTCCTCGTCGACGTTCTCGCGCTCGGACACGAAGTTGCCGGTGACTTCCAGGCCGAGCATGTCGACCCACAGGGTCTTGAGCTTCTCCTTGCTCGGACCGCCGATGGCGATCTGCTGGATGCCGAGGATCTTGAACGGACGCTGGGACATGGTGCCTCCTGGGTGGGCGGTTGTGTCAAGAATTCATAATTATAGAGGAATCGAGCCGGCGCTGCGTCGGGAGGGCCAATGGCCGAGCGCCGGTTTCGTGGGAATCGCGACTTGCGTCGCTCCCACGTCCCAACCCGGGCGCCGGGCGCAAGGATGTGCGCGCCGGTTTTCGTAGGAGCGACGCAAGTCGCGATCCAGCGCGGCGGCTGCGAGGAGCGTTTCTAGGTCGACGCGGGTGGGAATCGCGACTTGCGTCGCTCCCACGTCCCACCTCGGGCGCCGGGCGCAAGGATGCGCGCGCCGGTTTCGTAGGAGCGACGCAAGTCGCGATCGGGCGACCTCCCACCCCGCGCGGCGGTGTCCGCCTTGTTTTGCCCGCGGCCGCCTTTGCCGCTAAGCTTGCGCCCTCTCTGCTTCGAGGTGCCCGCGTGTGCGCGGGAGAATCGGGAAGGCGGTGCAATTCCGCCGCGCGCCCAGCGCCGTGTAGGGGATTGTCCGGGCGAGGTTCGCCCAGCCACTGGTCCACGAGGACCGGGAAGGCGCCCGGACGAGATGATCCGCAGCCGGAAGACCGGCCTCGAAGTGCATCCCGCAGCCGCCTGGTCGGTGGCTGCCCACTGCTCGACGACAAGGGGAATACTTCATGAGCAGCCCGACGCAGGCGCAGTGCGCGCCGGCGAGCACCGACGCGTCCGCACCGATTCACGACCCGGCCGCCGCGCGCTTCCAGGCCAATCCGTTGTTCGACGCCGCCGAGCGCGCCGCCGTCTATCGCGCCATCCACACCCGGCGCGACGTGCGTGGCGAGTTCCTGCCCGACGCGATCCCCGACGAGGTGCTCGCGCGCGTGCTCACCGCCGCGCATCACGCGCCCTCGGTCGGCTTCATGCAGCCGTGGGATTTCGTCGTGGTGCGCTCGCGCGAGGTGCGCGCGAAGATCCACGCCGATTTCCTCGCCGCGCACGCCGAGGCCGAGCAGATGTTCGACGAGGGCAAGCGCGACACCTATCGCAACCTGAAGCTCGAGGGCATCCTCGAGTCGCCGGTCAATATCTGCATCACCTGCGACCGCAGCCGCCACGGCCCGGTGGTGATCGGGCGCACGCACATCGGCGCGATGGACGTGTACAGCGCGGTGTGCGCGGTGCAGAACCTGTGGCTGGCGGCGCGCGCCGAGAACCTGGGCGTGGGCTGGGTGAGCATCCTGCACCAGCAGGCGCTGCGCGAGGCGCTCGGCATCCCGCGCGAGATCGTGCCGATCGCCTATCTGTGCGTCGGCTATGTGCGCGACTTCCACGCGCAGCCGGAGCTCGAGGCCGCAGGCTGGTTGAAGCGCGTCCCGTTGCCCGAGCTGCTGCATTTCGACGGCTGGCAGCGCGGGCCCGATGGGGTGGGCGAGGGCTTGATCGAGGCCATCGGCCAGCTCCGCCCGAGCCCTCGAAGCGCCGCGTAGCCCCTTGCGGGCGCGACGCGAGTCACGATCGCACGATTCCGCGTGCGGCAGCGGGCGGCGGGGGCGGCAGGGCCGTGATCGCGACTTGCGTCGCTCCTACGGCAGCGCCAGGCGGCGGCGCTGGAAGGGAGCGCTGGTTCTGGTGGGAGCGACGCGAGTCGCGATCGCACGATTCCGCCTGCGGCAGCGGGCGGCGGGGGCGGCAGGGCCGTGATCGCGACTTGCGTCGCTCCTACAGCAGCGCCAGGCGGTGGCGCTGGAAGGGAGCGGTGGTTCTGGTGGGAGCGACGCAAGTCGCGATCGCACGATTCCGCCTGCGACAGCGGGTGGCGGGGGCGGCGGGGCCGTGATCGCGACTTGCGTCGCTCCTACAGCAGCGCCAGGCGTCGGCGCTGGAAGGGCGCGCTGGTTTTGGTGGGAGCGACGCAAGTCGCGATCGCACGATTCCGCGTGCGGCAGCGGGCGGCGGGCGGCAGGGCCGTGATCGCGACTTGCGTCGCTCCTACGGCAGAGCCCAGGCGTCGGGCTTGCACGGGTCTTGCTTGGGGGGATGTGCGGCCGCCGGTCGCAGACCCTCTTCTTGCCGGAGCCCTGCATGGAATCGATCCTCGCCTTTTTGGTCGCTGCGCGCCGTTGTGAGCTGCGCGAGCTCGAGCAACTGGCGCGCAGCTGCGAGCTGGTGCGGGCGGTGAGCGAGCTGGTGCATCGCCTGCAGGCCGAGCGCGGGTGCTCGAATCTTCACCTCGCCGCGGGTGGCAGGCACTTCGATGGCGATCGCGCGGCGTGCGTGGCGGCCAGCATCGAGGCCGATGCCGCGCTGCGGACCTGGCTGGAGCAGGCCGACGTCCTCGACGCGAGGGGCGGCGCGGCGCCGACGGGCGGCTCCCGCCTGCTCACCCGGATCGCGCTCGCGCTGCACGCCCTCGACGGGCTGCCCGCGCTGCGCGCGACGATCGCCGCCGGCCGCTGCACGCCGCACGAGGCCACGCAGCGATTCACGCAGGCGATCGCCGCGCTGCTGGCGCTGGTCTTCGAGGCGGCCGACATCGCGACCGATCCAGCCATCTCGCGCCTGCTGGTGGCGCTGTTCAACCTGATGCAGGGCAAGGAGTTCGCCGGCCAGGAGCGTGCGGCCGGTGCGGCCGCCTTCGCCGCTGGGAGGGCGAACGCTGCGGCCAACGCGCGTCATCCCGCCGAGCCCGACCTGCTGCATCTGATCGAGACGCAGGAGGCGTGCTTCGCGCGCTTCGCGGCCTTCTGCCCGCCCGAGGTGCGCAGCGCCTGGGATGCGGCGTGCCAGGCGATGCCGCTCGCCGAACTCGAACGCCTGCGCCGCAAGTTGCTCGCCGCCGGGAAGGGCGGGGCGCTGCCGTCGGCGCTCGCGGAGCCCTGGTTCGCATGCTGTTCGGCCCGGCTCGACCACCTGCGCGTGATCGAGGACCTGCTTGCCGGGGGATTGCGTGCGGCTTGCGCGGCGCGGATCGCCGCGCTGCAGCGCGATCCCGACGATCCCGAGGTGCTGATGTGCGCGCTGGCAGGGGGGGCGGACGCCGCCCCGGTGTTTCTCGCCGGCGGGGCGGACGAGCTGGCCGGAGTGCCTGGCGAGGGGGACGAGCCTGGGACGGGGCAGACGGCGATCGCCCCCGGCGCGGAGCGTCCGGCGGCGGCGCCCGGGCGCCTCGAGTTGGCGGCGGATCCCTTCGGCCCGCGCCTCACGCGCTCGCTCGTCGATGTGCTCCACGCCCAGTCGTGCCGCCTGCAGGCGATGGGCGAGGAGCTCGCCGCGGTGCGCGCCAGCCTCGACGAGCGCAAGCTGATCGATCGCGCCAAGGCCGTGCTGATGCGCCATCAGGGCCTGAGCGAGGATGCCGCCTACCGCCTGATTCGCCAGACCGCGATGAACCAGGGCCGCCGCCTCCCCGACGTCGCGCGCGCCGTGCTGGAACTGGAGGCCTTCCTGCCCGGCGTTGCATCGGCCGGGTGATCGCGACTGTGGGAGCGACGCAAGTCGCGATGGCGGTGGCCGGGCTTGGGGTGGCGCGGATTCCGGGCGCCGTGATCGCGACTGGCGTCGCTCCTACGTCCCACCCCGGGCGCTGCGGGTTTTGGGGGGATCGCGACTGGCGCCGCTCGTGCGTCAAGGCCGGGAGCGTTGCGGGTTCCTGTGGGAGCGACGCAAGTCGCGATGGCGGCGGCCAGGCTGGGTGGCGCGGATTCCGGGCGCCGTTATCGCGACTGGCGTCGCTCCTACGTCCCACCCCGGGCGCTGCGGGTTTTGGGGGGATCGCGACTGGCGCCGCTCGTGCGTCAAGGCCGGGAGCGTTGCGGGTTTCTGTGGGAGCGACGCGAGTCGCGATGGCGGCGGCAGGGTCGGGTGGTGCGGATTCCGGGCGCCGTGATCGCGACTGGCGTCGCTCCTGCGGGTTTTGGGGGGATCGCGACTTGCGTCGCTCCTACATGCCAGCCCGAGCGTGACGAGGTTCGGGAGGTGCGATTCGATGCGACCCCGGACGCTGCGGGTTGGGGATTCCGGTGCGGTGTGCTTCGCACCAGGGCTGTGCATGTGGGTGTGGGTGCTGCACCGCAGCAGTGCGGGCGGTGGGGGTTGGGCGGCGCTTTGGTCGGATCGATCGCTCCCAGGCGCTGGCATGTTTGATGCTTATTCTCCCTCGAGCCCCTGGCCAACGGCGGTCGGGTGAGCGGCAGCGAGTGCTGCCGCAGCGTTTTACGGTCTGGTGGACAACGGCGTCCATTCCACTCGCCCCCTGCTGGGGATCGAGCGGGATGGGCGCCGTTTTCATTCCGACCCAATCGGCCTTGTTGCGGAGAAACCCCATGAAGAAGATGAAACTCGTGCTGGTCGGCAACGGTATGGCGGGCGTGCGCACGATCGAGGAGCTGCTGAAGCTCGCGCCCGACCTCTACGACATCACCGTGTTCGGCGCCGAGCCGCACGGCAACTACAACCGCATCCTGCTCTCGCCGGTGCTGGCGGGCGAGATGACGCTGCCCGAGATCATGCTCAACGATCTCGACTGGTACGGCGACAACGGCATCACGCTGCACGCCGGCCGCAAGGTGGTGAAGATCGACCGCGTGCGCCGCAAGGTGCTCGCCGGCGACGGCACCGAGGCCGACTACGACCGCCTGCTGCTGGCCACCGGCTCGACGCCCTTCATCCCGCCCATCCCCGGCAACGACCTGCCGGGCGTGCTCGGCTACCGCGACATCGCCGACACCGAGGCGATGATCGAGGCCGCCGGCAAGTACCGCCACGCGGTGGTGATCGGCGCCGGCCTGCTCGGCCTGGAGGCGGCCAACGGGCTGATGCTGCGCGGCATGGACGTGACCGTGGTGCACCTCGGCGAGTGGATCATGGAACGCCAGCTCGACCGCGCGGCCGCCGACATGCTGCAGGCCTCGCTCGAGGCCAAGGGCATGAAGTTCCTGCTCGCGCGCCAGACCGAGGCGCTGCTGCCGGCGCGCAACGCGCAGGGCGGCATGAACGGGCGCTTGGGCGCGGTGCGCTTCAAGGACGGCATGGAGATCCCCGCCGACCTCGTCGTGGTCGCCGCCGGCATCCGGCCGAACTACGAACTCGCCGAATCCGCCGGCCTGTACTGCGGCAGCGGCCGGGTGCGCGGCATCCACGTCTCCGACACGCTGCAGACCGTCACCGATCCGCGCATCTACGCGGTGGGCGAGTGCGTGGCGCACCGCGGCATCGCCTACGGCCTGGTGGCGCCGCTGTTCGAGCAGGGCAAGGTGTGCGCCAACCACCTCGCCAACTTCGGCATCGGCCGCTACGAGGGCTCGGTCACCTCGACCAAGCTCAAGGTGACCGGCATCGACGTGTTCTCGGCGGGCGACTTCAGCGGCGGCCCGGGCACCGAGGACATCGTGCTGCACGACCGCCAGGGCGGGGTGTACAAGCGCGTCGTGCTCAAGGACGACCGCATCGTGGGCTCGGTGCTGTACGGCGACACCGCCGACGGCTCGTGGTACTTCCAGCTCATGAAGGATCGCCAGAGCGTCGCCGAGATCCGCGACCACCTGATGTTCGGCCAGAACAAGCTGGGCGACGCCGGCCACAAGGGCGAGAACCGCGCCGCCAGCATGCCCGACACGGCCGAGGTGTGCGGCTGCAACGGCGTGTGCAAGGGCACCATCGTCAAGGCGATCAAGGAGAAGGGCCTGTTCACCCTCGACGAGGTCAAGAAGCACACCAAGGCGGCGTCCTCCTGCGGCTCCTGCACCGGCCTGGTCGAGCAGATCCTCGCTTCCACCGTCGGCGGCGCCTACCAGGCGGTGAGCGCCAACGACAAGCCGGTGTGCGCGTGTACCGAGCATTCGCACAAGGTGGTGCGCGAGGCGATCTTCAAGCACCACCTGACGAGCAAGGAGGCGGTGTTCGACACGCTGAACTGGAGGACGCCCAACGGCTGCGACAAGTGCCGGCCGGCGGTCAACTACTACCTGATCTCGTCGTGGCCGCACGAGGCCAAGGACGATCCGCAGTCGCGCTTCATCAACGAGCGTGCCCACGCCAACATCCAGAAGGACGGCACCTATTCGGTGGTGCCGCGGATGTGGGGCGGGCTGACCACGCCTGCCGAGCTGCGCGCCATTGCGGATGCCGCGGAGAAATACCAGGTGCCCACGGTCAAGGTCACCGGCGGCCAGCGCATCGACCTGCTCGGGGTGAAGAAGGAGGATCTGCCGAAGATCTGGGCCGACCTCAACGCGGCCGGCATGGTGTCGGGCCACGCCTATGGCAAGTCGATCCGCACCGTGAAGACCTGCGTCGGCGCCGAGCACTGCCGCTTCGGCACCCAGCTGGCGATGGACATGGGGGTCAAGCTCGAGAAGATGCTGTTCGACATGTACGCGCCGCACAAGGTGAAGCTTGCGGTGTCGGGCTGCCCGCGCAACTGCGCCGAGGCGGGGATCAAGGACGTCGGCGTGATCGGCGTCGATTCCGGCTACGAGCTGTATGTGGGCGGCAACGGCGGCATCAAGACCGAGGTCGCGCAGTATCTGTGCAAGGTGGGCGGCGACGAGGAGGTCATGGAGTATGCCGGCGCCTTCCTGCAGCTCTACCGCGAGGAGGGCTGGTACCTCGAGCGCACGGTGCATTGGCTCGACCGCGTCGGCCTCGACTACGTGAAGGCCAAGGTGGTCGAGGACGGCGAGAACCGCCGCCGCCTGCACGCGCGCCTGCTCGACGCGCTCAAGGACGCGCGCGATCCGTGGCAGACCAGCCGCGAGGAGGAGACGGTGAAGCAGTTCATCCCGATCAAGGTCGAGGCCTGAGTTTCCGGGCGCCGGAATCGCGACTCGCGTCGCTCCTACGAAAACCACGGCGCCTCGATGACGTCCCGTAGGAGCGACGCAAGTCGCGATCCCCCCCCCCCCGACCGAGCGCGGCGCGGATTCCGGGCACCGGCATCGCGACTGGCGTCGCTCCTACAAATAACAACCGAACCAAGCTTCCGAAGAAGGAACCCACCATGACCGACTGGAAACGCATCTGCCTGCTCGACGACATCCCCCGCCTCGGCTCCCGCGTCGTGCGGCGCCCCGGCGCGGACGACATCGCCGTCTTCCGCAACGCCGACGACGAGGTCTTCGCGCTGCACGACCAATGCCCGCACAAGGGTGGCCCGCTCTCGCAAGGCATCGTGCACGGCCGCAAGGTGACCTGTCCGCTGCACGGCTGGAACTTCAACCTGCAGGACGGCCAGGCGGTGGCGCCGGACGTGGGGGCGTGCGCGAGCTTCGCGGTGAAGGTGGAGGGCGGCGAGGTGTGGCTGGCGACCTAAGGGGCGACCCAGCGGGTGATCTCCACTCCGCATCGATCGTCGGCCCCGCCGCTCCCGGAGGGGCGAGGCTGGGTCGCCCCCACCCCCGCATCGATCCTCCGCCCGCCGCTCCCGCAGGGGCGACCGGCCGCGTCGCCCCTACACGGCCCCCAGCCTTACGCGCTGCACCGGCACCCAGGCGATGAACGCGACGGCGGCGCTGCAGAAGGCCACGCCGACGATCATCGGCAGGGCGCTGCCGTCCGTGTTGGCGCCCACCCAGTACGCGGCGCCGAAGGCCACCACCATCATCAGGAAGCCGGTGATCGCCGACGCGGCGCCGGCCGCCTTCGGGAAAGGGGCGATCGCGCCGCTCTGGCCGCAGGGCTGGTGCACCCCGTGGCCGAGCATGAAGATGAAGGCCGGCACCATGATGGTCCACACCGTGCTCACCCCGGAGAGCGCGAAGGCCAGCATCAGGCCGCCGCCGCTCAGCGACAGGGCCCCGCCGATCATCACGCTGCGCTGCACGCCGAAGCGCTGGATCATGCGCCGGCACAGCATGGTGCCGCCGATGTAGAAGGCCGACAGCAGGAGCAGCAGCACGCCGTAGAAGCTCGGCGAGGTGCCGAGCAGGTTGATGAAGACGAAGGACGACGCCGACAGGATGCAGAACAGCCCGCCGAAGGACGCGGTGCACAGCGAGGCGTAGGTCCAGAAGCTGCGGTTGCCGACGATGCCGCGCGCGGTGCGCAGCAGGACAGCGGGCTGCAGCGCCTCGGGGTGGCGTTCGTGCAGGGTCTCCTGGAAGTGGCGGGCGACCACGAACAGGGTCGCCGCGCCCATCACCGTCAGCGCCGCCAGCGTGGCGCGCCAGCCGAACCATTCGGCCAGCACGCCGCCGAGCGGCGGGCTCAGGCAGGCGGCCACGCCCAGGCCCGACAAGCCCTTGCTCATCGCGCGCGCCCCTTCCTGCGGCGCATACAGATCACGCACGATCGCGCGCGCGCATACCGTGCCCGCGCCCATGAACGCGCCCTGCAGCACCCGCCAGAACACCATCACCTCGATCGAGCCGGCGAGCGCGCTGCCGACCGCCGCCAGCGTGTAGCCGGCGAGGCCGATCAGCAGTACCCGGCGGCGTCCGATGCGGTCGGACAGCGGGCCCCAGAACAGCTGTGACGCGCCGAAGGCGAGCAGGAGCGCGGTGAGCGTCAGCTGCGCCTGCGCCGGGACCGCGCCGAAGCTGGCGGTGAGCGCGGGCAGGGCGGGGAGGTAGAGGTCGGTGGTGATCGGTTGCAGGCCGAGCAGCAGGGACAGGATGAGGATGACGAGGGGGGCGGGCATGGTGGTTTTTGTAAATCGAGAATAAAGAAAATTATCGAGAAAATAGCATGAATGCTGCCCGCAGGCGTGCTTCCTCGTCGGCGCAGGGGGACTTGCGCGCAAGCCGGCACGCCCGCGTGCGCACCGCTTTTGTGCACCGCACACCAAGCTGGTGCGTCGCCACCGTCGAGCGCAAAGTCCAACTGACTGATTTAGAACGATTTCAAATGTGGCACGACGCTTGCTGAGCAGACACCAGCACAGCGTACGACCCCGCCAATGACGGCGGGGCGGTCGGGCGAAGAGGTTCGCGCTGGAGATTCCCGCACCGATGGTGCGCTTCAAGCACGACCCTGGAGCCCGACATGGACAAGAAATCCTTCCTGCAGGCCGGCCACACGCCGACACTGATCGCCGCCTTCCTCTACTTCGACCTCGCCTTCATGGTGTGGGTGATCCTCGGTCCGCTGGCGGTCGGCATCGCCGCCGACCTCGGCCTGTCGCACGCGCAGAAGGGCCTCATCGTGGCCACGCCGGTGCTGGCGGGAGCGATCCTGCGCATGATCATGGGCGTGGTGGTCGATCGCCTGTCGCCGAAGAAGGCGGCGATCATCGGCCAGCTCGTCGTGATCGGGGCCCTGGCCTACGCCTGGCTGGTGGGCGTGCATTCGTTCAACGAGGTGCTGGTGCTGGGGGTCTTCCTCGGCGTGGCGGGCGCGTCCTTCGCCGCGGCGCTGCCGCTGGCCTCGCGCTGGTATCCGCCCGAGCACCAGGGCACCGCGATGGGCATCGCCGGGGCCGGCAACTCGGGCACCGCGTTCGCGGCGCTGTTCGCGCCCGGGCTGGCGATGGCCTTCGGCTGGCACAACGTGTTCGGGCTGGCGCTGATCCCGCTGGTGATCGTGCTGGTGGCCTTCTGCTTCATGGCCAAGGACGCGCCCGACGCGCCGCCGCCCAAGCGCTTCGCCGAATACCTCGCGGTGCTCCGGGACAAGGACGCGTGGTGGTTCATGTTCTTCTACTCGGTGACCTTCGGCGGCTTCGTCGGTCTGGCCTCGTCGCTGGTGATCTACTTCAACACCCAGTACGGGCTGGATCCGAAGATGGCGGGCTACTTCACCGCGGCCTGCGTGTTCGCCGGCTCGCTGGTGCGCCCGATCGGCGGCAACGTGGCCGACCGCATCGGCGGCGTGAAGTCGCTCACCGTGATGTACATCCTGGCGGCGATCTTCCTCGCCATCGTCAGCGTCGGCCTGCCCCAGGCGTGGATGGCGCTGGTGGCCTTCGTGGGTGCGATGCTGGCGCTGGGCATGGGCAACGGCGCGGTGTTCCAGCTCGTGCCGCAGCGCTTCCGTCGCGAGATCGGCGTGATGACCGGCCTGGTCGGCATGGCGGGCGGCATCGGCGGCTTCTACCTGGCGTCCTCGCTCGGCTTCGCGCGCCAGCTCACCGGCAGCTACCAGGCCGGCTTCCTGATCTTCGCGGCGCTGGCGGTGTTCGCGCTGGTCGGGCTCACCGCGGTGAAGACGCGCTGGCGCACGACCTGGGGCGCGGCGCACCTGACCTCGGCGAAGATCTGAATGGCCGAATGGGGTCCCGAACGAGGTCAGGTCCTGAGTTTGATCATCCCGCATCCGTTGGCTTCACGTCGAGAAAGGCGAGTGAGCAGATGAAAGACCTGACCCCCCTGGAGATCCTCCTCGGCCACGCCAGCCGGACCGGGCCGCGCCCGGCCAACGAGGACTTCGTTGCCGCGGCGATGCCCGAGGGCGACGAGCGCGCGGCCAAGGGCGTGCTGCTGGCGATCGCCGACGGCGTCGGTGGCCACGCGCACGGCCGCGAGGCGGCGGAGTATTCCGTGCGCAGCCTCCTCGCCGACTACTTCTCCACGGCCCACACCTGGAGCGTGCAGAAGTCGCTCGACACCGTGCTCGGCGCGGCCAACCGCTGGCTGCTCGCGCAGTCGGCGCGTACCGCCGAGACTGCGGGCATGGCGACCACGCTCACCGCGCTGGTGCTGCGCGGGCGGCGCTGGCACCTCGCGCACGTGGGCGACTCGCGCGCCTACCTGTGGCGCGACGGTGCGCTGCTGCGCCTGAGCGAGGACCACACCTGGCCGCACCCGGAGCTGAGCAACGTGCTGCGCCGCGCGCTGGGGCTGGAGTCGCGCCTGCTGGTGGATCACGACGACGGCGAGCTGGCGCTGGGCGACGTCTTCGTGCTGCTGACCGACGGGGTGTGGAACACGCTCGGCGACGAGGCGATCGCGGCGCTGCTCGCGCGCCAGGCGGGGCAGGAGAAGGAAAGGGAGGGTGGGGGAAGGGCTGCGGTGGGGGTGGTGACACCGAAACCCGCAACGCGGGGAACGGAGGCGCAGGGAAGGGCGGGGCGTGAAAATGGCGTGGGGGTGTCCGAGGAGGCCGGAGCGTGCGCGAGGGTAGCGGAAGCCGGCCTGGACCCGCAGGCCGCCGCCGATGCCCTCGTCGAAGCAGCCTTGCGCGCCGGCGGCAATGACAACGCCAGCGCGCTGGTGGCCTGCGTGCGCGCGCTGCCCGCCGACAACCTGCGCGACCGCCTCGCCGCCGGCCGCCGCCTGCCGCTGCCGCCGCGCCTGGCCGAGGGCGACACGCTCGACGGCCTGCGCGTGGAGGCGGTGCTGCACGTGTCGCGGCTGACCGTGCTGTATCGGGTTTGCCGCATCGAGGACTCCACGGCCGCAATCGCGGCTTGCGCCGCTCCTACGTCGCCGCAGGCCGCGTCGACGTTGCCCCAATCCGCGCCGGATCCTGTGGGAGCGCCGCGAGGCGCGAATGCGGCGTCGATTGGTCCCGACCACGTTGCCGACGGCACGGCCGCGATCGCGGCTTGCGCCGCTCCTACGTCGCCGCAGGTCGCGTCGACGTCGCCCCAATCCGCGCCGGTTCCTGTGGGCGCGCCGCGAGGCGCGAATGCGGCGCCGCGCTGGGTCCTCAAGACCCTGCTGCCCGCCCACGAGCACGACGAGGACGCGCGCCGCGCGCTGGTGCGCGAGGAGTGGCGGGCGCGGCGGGTGCCGGCGCAGGGCTTTCCGCAGGTGACCGACTGGCCCGCGCGCGCGCATCTGTATTACCTGATGAGCTGGCATGAGGGCGAGAGCCTGAAGGCGCTGCTCGCGCGCGGCGAGCGCCTGCGCGCGCACGAGGTCGCCGAGCTCGGCGCGCGCGTGCTGCGTCTGGTCGGCGTGCTGCACCGGCTGGGCATCGTGCATCGCGACATCAAGCCCGACAACCTGCACCTGGGCCGCGACGGCGTGCTGCGCCTGCTCGACCTCGGCGTGGCGGCGAGCGAGGCGGAGGACCTGCGCGAGATCAACAACCCGGGCACGCCGTCCTACATGGCGCCCGAGCTCTTCGCCGGCACGCCGGCCAACG
This sequence comes from Thauera aminoaromatica, assembly GCF_000021765.1. Taxonomy (NCBI): domain Bacteria; kingdom Pseudomonadati; phylum Pseudomonadota; class Betaproteobacteria; order Rhodocyclales; family Zoogloeaceae; genus Thauera; species Thauera aminoaromatica. The sequence continues at coordinate 1,264,375 of NC_011662.2, forward strand.
AGGCCTCCGATCTCTACGCCTGCGGGGTGACGCTGTACGAGCTGCTCACGCGCAAGTTCCCCTACGGCGAGGTCGAGCCCTTCCAGCACCCGCGCTTCGGCGAGCCCGTCCCGCCCACCCGCCACCGCCCCGACACGCCGGCCTGGCTGGAGGCGGTGCTGCTCAAGGCGTGCGCGCGCGAACCCGCCGCCCGCTTCGAGACCGCCGAGGAGTTCCGCCTAGCGCTCGAGCGCGGCGCCTGGCAGCCGCTCGCGGTGCCGCGCCGCACGCCGCTGCTCGAGCGCCGGCCGACGCTGGCGCTGAAGCTGATCGCGCTGGCCTCGCTGCTGCTGAATGTCGTGCTGTTGTTCCTGCTGTACCGATCCCTGAAGTCCTGAAGGGGTCAGGCCTTTCATTTGCTCATCCTGTGAAGACCCGATCCCTCAGACCCCTACGGACGAGGCAAACCATGACCCATCCCCTGCCCGAACCTGCCCGGCCTTCGCCCGCTGGCCGGCGCACGATCCCGATCCGCGCCGCGGCGCCGGGCGAGACCCCTGCCACCTGTCCCTACTGCGGCGTCGGCTGCGGCGTGCTGATCGAGCACGACGGCACCCGCATCACCGGCGTGCGCGGCGACCCTGCACATCCGGCCAACTTCGGCCGCCTGTGCACCAAGGGCTCGACCCTGCACCTCACCGCCGGCCACGATACCCGCCTGCTCTACCCCGAATACCGCGCCCGCCGCGGCGAGGCCCGCACGCGCATGGGCTGGGACGCTGCGATCGACGTGGCCGCGCAGCGCTTCGCCGACGTGATCGCCGAGCATGGGCCGGACGCGGTCGCCTTCTACATCTCCGGCCAGCTCCTCACCGAGGACTACTACGTCTTCAACAAGGCGATGAAGGGGCTGATCGGCAGCAACAACGTCGACACCAACTCGCGCCTGTGCATGTCGAGCGCGGTCGCCGCCTACAAGGCCACGCTGGGTGCGGACGCGCCGCCGTGCTGCTACGAGGACTTCGACCACGCCGACACGATCCTGATCGCCGGCGCCAACCCGGCGTGGGCGCATCCGGTGGCCTTCCGCCGCATCGAGGAGGCGAGGGCGCGGCGACCGGGCATGAAGATCGTCGTGGTGGATCCGCGCCGCACCGACACCGCGGCGATGGCCGACCTGCACCTGGCCATCCTGCCCGGCACCGACGTCTGGCTGTTCGACGCCATGCTGCACGTGCTGCTGCGCGACGGGTTGGCCGACGAAGCCTGGATCGCCGCCCACACCGAGGGTTTCGAGGCGCTGCGCGCGCATGTGCACGGGGTGAGCCCGGCGGTGGCCGCGGCGGTGTGCGGGGTGGCGGCGGAGGACATCGTCACCGCGGCGCGCTGGTGGGGCGAGGCGCCGGCGGCGCTGTCGCTGTGGTGCCAGGGGCTCAACCAGTCGACGCACGGCACCCACAACGGCGCCGCGCTGATCGCGCTTTCGCTCGCCACCGGCAAGATCGGCCGCCCCGGCTGCGGGCCGTTCTCGCTCACCGGCCAGCCCAACGCGATGGGCGGGCGCGAGGTCGGCGGGCTGGCGAACCTGCTGCCGGCGCATCGTGACCTGGCGAATCCCGCGCATCGCGCGGAGGTGGCGCGGCTGTGGGGCGTGGACAGCGTGCCTTCGGAGCCCGGCCTGACCGCGGTGGAGCTGTTCCGCGCGGCGCGCGAGGGCCGCGTCAAGGCGATCTGGATCGCGTGCACCAACCCGGCGCAGTCCATGCCCGAGCAGGCCCTGGTGCACGAGGCGCTGGCGGCCTGCGACTTCGTCGTGCTGCAGGAGGCCTTCGCCGGCACCGAGACCGCGGCCTTCGCCGACCTCGTGCTGCCGGCCGCCGCCTGGGGCGAGAAGGAGGGCACGGTGACCAACTCCGAGCGCCGCATCAGCCGCGTGCGCGCGGCCGTGCCGGCGCCGGGCGAGGCGCGTGCCGACTGGCGCATCGTGTGCGACTTCGCACGCGCGCTCGCACCGCGCATCGGCAAGCCGCAGGCGGCGGCGATGTTCGCCTACGCGTCGGCGCAGGCGATCTTCGCCGAGCACGTCGCCAGCACCGCCGGGCGCGACCTCGACATCACCGGGCTGGACTATTCCCTGCTGGAAGGTGAAGGCCCGCAGCAATGGCCGTTTCCGGCGGGAGCGGCGGTGGATGGCGCCGATGCCGCGGCGCGGGCGCGTCTCTACGCCGACGGTCGCTTCGCGACGCCGAACGGGCGCGCACGCTTCGTCGTGCCGGCGCGCGCGCTCACTGCCGAGAAGACCGGCGTGCGCTATCCGCTCGCCCTCACCAGCGGCCGCCTGCGCGACCAGTGGCACGGCATGAGCCGCAGCGGCAAGGTGGCGCGCCTGTACGGCCATGCGGACGAGGCACGCATCGAGCTGCACCCGCAGGAGCTGGCGCGGCGCGGCCTCGTCGACGGCGACCTGGTCAAGGTGTCGAGCCGGCACGGCGAGCTGGTGCTGCGCGTGGCCGCGGCGAGCGCGCTGCGGCACGGCATGGCCTTCGTCGGGATGCACTGGGGGCGGCGGGCGCTGAACTCGGCCGGGATCAACCTGCTCTTCGGCGGCGCCTGCGATCCGCTGTCGAAGCAGCCGGAGCTCAAGCACGCGGCGGTGCGCATCGAGCCGGTCGAGCTGCCGAACCGCATGCTGGTGGTGCGTGCCGAGCGCCCCGGGCGTACCGCCGCCGAGGAGGCTGCGCTGCTGTCGCCCTGGCTGGAGCGCTTCGCCTACGCCTCGCTCGCGCTCGCCGGCCGCGACACGCCCGCGGTGGTGATGCGGGTCGCGCACGACCGTCCGATCCCGGCCGGCTGGCTCGCCGAGCTCGACGCCTTGCTCGGCCTCGAGGGCGACGGGGTGCTGTCGTATGCCGACCCCGCGCGCGGGATCAGCAAGCGTGCGCTGATCGAGGACGGCCGCCTGGTCGGCCTGCGCCTGACCGGCGAGACCGCGGCCGCGGGCTGGCTGAGCGAGGCGGTGGTCGAGCGCCGCGACGCGGCGGCGCTGCGTCCGTGGCTGCTGGCGCCGCTGGCGACCCCGCCGACAGGAGATGCGGGGCGCGGGCGGGTGGTGTGCAACTGCCTGAACGTGTCCGAGGCCGACATCACGGCGGCGATCGCTGCGGGCGCCGGCGTACGCGACTTCGACGCGCTGCAGGCCAGGCTGCGCTGCGGCACGTCCTGTGGTTCGTGCGTGCCCGAGATCCGCCGCATGCTCGCCGAGGGGAGCTGAAAAGAAAAAGCCCGGGCGTCTTGCGAGGCCCGGGCAAATCCACACCAAAGGAGGAGGGTGGAGGAGACAGGTGCAATCGTAGAGAAATTTTTTGTGCAGTGCAACAAAAAATAATGCTTCGACTATAAGGCGAATTTCTAGATTTTGGCCGAATGCATCGCGACTTGCGTCGCTCCTACGTCCCACACCGGGCGTTGCGCCTACGTTCCCTGGCGGTTCTGTGGGAGCGACGCAAGTCGCGATCGCAGCGCGCGGGATCCGCGCCGCGATTGATCGATCGCTGGATCGCGACTCGCGTCGCGCCTACGTTCCGCTCCGGGCGCTGGCGGTTCTGTGGGAGCGACGCAAGTCGCGATCGCAGCGCGCGGGATCCGCGCCGCGATTGATCGATCGCTGGATCGCGACTCGCGTCGCGCCTACGCAAACCCGCCGGAGACGAGATTCTTCGGCTGGCCAGCAACAAATTTTTCGATGACATCGACAAGCTGATCGGCCAGCGCCTGCTGCGCTTCATCCGAGGCCCAGGCGATGTGCGGGGTGAGAAGGACGTTCGGGCGGCCTGCGATGCGCATCAGCGGGCTGTCGGGCGCGGGCGGTTCGCCGTCGGTGACGTCGAAGCCGGCGCCGGAGATCAGGCCCTCGTCGAGCGCCTGCACGAGGGCGTGCTCATCCACGATGCCGCCGCGCGCGGTGTTGATCAGCAGGGGACGCCGCGCCATCGCGCGGAATTCGGGCAGGCCGACGAGGCCGCGGGTGGCCTCGGTGAGCGGACAGTGCAGGCTGATGACGTCGCTGGTCGCGAGCACCTCGTCCCAGGCCAGGTAGCTGTCGTCGCCGGGGCGTTCGCCCTTGCGCGCGGCGAACACCGGCTCCATGCCGAAGGCGCGCGCGATCGTCGCCACGCGCTGGCCGAGGTCGCCGGCGCCGACGATGCCGAGCCGGGTACCGGCGAGGTCGTGGATGGGGTGGTTGAAGAAGCAGAACTGCCCGGCGCGCTGCCATTCGCCGGCGAGCACGTCGTCGCGGTAGGGGATGAGCTGGCGGCGCAGCGCGAGCAGGAGCGCGAAGACGTGCTCGGGCACGGTGTCGCGCGCGTAGCCGCGGATGTTGCACACCGCGATCCCGCGCGCCGCGCAGGCGGCCTTGTCGACGCAGTCGGTGCCGGTGGCGGCGACCGCGACCAGGCGCAGCGCGGGCAGTTGTGCGATCGCCGCGGCGTCGAGGCGGACCTTGTTGAGGATCGCGATGGTGGCGCCGGCGAGGCGTTCGACGACCTCGGCGGGGGCGGTGCGCGCGTGTTCGGCGTAGTCGTGGGCGAAGGACGGACGGCGCAGGCGGATCTGCGGCGCGAGCGTGGCGCGGTCGAGGAAGACGATCTTTTCCATGGGGGGCTCTGTGGGGGAACGAAGCGGATCGCCGGGGCGGGCGATGGGGAGGGGGGCGGTGCGGAGAGGTGGAATCGCGACTTGCGTCGCTCCCACAGGAAGACCGCGGCGCTCCGACGGCAAGAACGCGGCGCTCGCGCAGCAGGACCGCGGCGCTCGGGGTGGCTGTGGGAGCGACGCAAGTCGCGATCAAGGCGGCAGCGCTGCGCTGGGCGCAGGCGGATCGAGGCGGGCGGGAATCGCGACTTGCGTCGCTCCCACACCCGCTCCCACACCCGCTCCTGCATCCCGCCGCGGGCGTAGCGGGTTGTGCGGGGCGCGGCGGGGGCGGTTGCATCGGCGGCGCGGTCAAGCTGCCCGCATCGTCCGCTCACTTCTCATGCACGTAGCAGCCCGGCGCGTCGTCGAGCGCGGGATAGTCTGGGGCACCGATCGCCGGCGGCGCCACGCGCGCGCCGCTGCGCGCGGCGAGCCAGTCGCTCCAGGCCGGCCACCACGAGCCTTCCTGCTCGGGCGTGCGCTCGAGCCAGTCGTCCGGCGGGACGTAGTTGCCGCCCGCGGGGCGGGTGTGCATGCGGAAGCTGCGCCGCGGGCGGCCGGGCTCGCTGACGATGCCGGCGTTGTGGCCGCCGCTGGTGAGCACGAAGCTGATCTCGGTCGGCACCAGGTAGTGCAGCTTGTACACCGAGCGCCAGGGCGCGACGTGGTCGGTGAGGGTGGCGACGCAGAACACCGGCAGCTCGATGTCGGACAGCGCCACCGGCTTGCCGCCCACCGGGTAGCGCCCCTCGCTGAGGTCGTCGTTGAGGAAGAGCCGGCGCAGGTACTGGCTGTGCATGCGCGCGGGCATGCGCGTGGCGTCGGCGTTCCAGGCCATGAGGTCGTTCATCGGCGTGCGCTCGCCCATGAGGTATTCGCCGACGACGCGCGACCACAGCAGGTCGTTGGAGCGCAGGATCTGGAACGCGCCCGCCATCTGGCCGGCGGTGAGGAAGCCGGTCTCCTCCATCTGCGCCTCGAGCAGGCTGACCTCGCTGTCGTCGATGAAGAGCGCGAGCTCGCCCGGTTCGGTGAAGTCGGTCTGCGCGGTGAACAGCGTCATCGAGCCGAGGCGCGCATCGCCGTCGCGGTCCATCGCTGCCGCGGCGATCGCCAGCAGGGTGCCGCCGAGGCAGTAGCCGGTTGCGTGCACCTTCTGCCCGGGGACGATGGCATTGATCGCGTCGAGCGCGGCGAAGAAGCCGAGCTGCAGGTAGTCGTCCATGTCGAGCTCGCGCTCCTCTGTCCCGGGGTTCTTCCACGAGATGCAGAACACGGTGTGGCCGCGCTCGACCAGGTACTTGACCAGCGAGTTGTGCGGCGAGAGGTCGAGGATGTAGTACTTCATGATCCAGGCCGGCACGATCAGCACCGGCTCGGCGTACACGTCGGCGGTGGCGGGCGCGTACTGGATGAGCTCGACGAGGCGGTTGCGCAGCACCACCTTGCCGGCGGTGACCGCGACGTCGCGGCCGACGACGAAGTCTTCGGTGCCCGCCGGGGGCGCGCCGCTGACGAGGCGCTCGAAGTCCTCGATGGCGTGGATCGTGCCGCGCGCGAGGTTCATGCCGCCGCTCGCCAGGGTCTGTCGCAGCACGACCGGGTTGGTGGGCAGGAAGTTGCCCGGCGAGAACAGGTCGAGCAGTTGGCGCGCGGCGAAGGCGACGACCTGCTCGTGATGGCGCGAGACGCCGGCCACGCCGTGGGTGGCGGCGTCCCACCATTCCTGGCCGAGCAGGAAGGACTGGTGCATCAGGTTGAAGGGCCAGGCGTGCCACTCGGGCGCCTGGAAGCGGCGGTCCTGGGCGGGCGGCTCGATGCACTCGTGCGCGGCGCTGCCCGCCGGGGCGAGGGCGAGCTGCTGCGCGTAGCGCAGCAGGCGGCGCGTCTGCACGATGGCGAGGTCGGCGAGCTCCATGCGCTTGCCTGGCGAGACCGCGAGGTGGCCGGCCCAGTCGACCGTGGCCAGCAGCAGCGCGATCGGCGACACCGAGGCGGTGGCGCGTGCGATTGCCGCATGCACCCGGCGATCGAGCGGGTTGCGCGGCGGCGGCGGGGCGAAGGGTTCGGCAAAGCTGCGGGCAGCGGAGGCTGCGGGCCGGGCGGGGGACTTTCCGGCCTGCGCGCTGGACGTGTTCGCGCTCGCAGTGTCCGACCGCGCGGCGCGTGCGGGTTTGCCGGCTGTGCCGGGGGGCGCGGTGGTCGCCGATCTGCGCCGGGCGCGCGTGGGCGCCGGAGCGACCTCGCCCGAGGGCGGCTTGGGGGCGGATGGGCTCATCGCATTCTCCTTTCGCAAGGGTTCAATTCTGCATCGTTCCGATGGTTTGGCGCAGGCGGTGGTGCGCCAGCGCCAGGAAGACCGCGCCGATCGCCGCCACCATCGTGAAGGCCGGCCACACCACGTCCAGCCCGGCGCCGCGGAAGAGGATGGACTGCGCGAGCGACACGTAGTGCGTGGTCGGCGCCAGTCCCATGATGGCCTGGATGGCCTCGGGCATGCTCTCGCGCGGAGTCACCCCGCCGGAGAGGATCTGCAGCGGCAGCAGGATCAGGATGGACATCAGCCCGAACTGCGGCATGCTGCGCGCGATCGTGCCCATGTAGATGCCGATCGAGGCGGCGGCGAAGAGGTAGAGCAGGGTGCCGGCGCCGAAGAGCAGCGCCGAACCAGCCACCGTGATGCCGAGCACACCCTTCACCATCACCTGCAGCGAGAAGGACGAGGCCAGCAGCACCACCACGCCCATCGACCAGATCTTCGACAGCATGATCTCGAGCGGGGTCACCGGCATCACCAGCAGGTGCTCGATGGTGCCGTGCTCGCGCTCGCGGATCAGTGCAGCGCCGGTGAGCAGGATGCCGAGCATGGTGACGTTGTTGATGATGGCGTTGATGGCGGCGAACCAGCTCGCCTCGAGGTTGGGGTTGAACATCGCGCGCGGCACGAGCTCGACCGGCTGCGGCGCCGGGGCGCGCATGCGCTGCACGAAGGCGCGCACCTCGTCGGCGAGGATGTTCTGGATGTAGGCCGCGCCGGTCTGCGCCTGGCCCTGGCGGGTGGCGTCGATGTTGAGCTGCAGCGCCGGGCTGCGGCCGGCGAGCACGTCGCGCTGGAAGTTCGGCGGGATGTCGAGCACGAAGGTGTGGCGGCCGGCGTCGAGGCCGCGGTCCATGTCGGCGAGGCCGACGTGCTCGGGCGGCAGGAACTGCGGTGGCTGCAGTGCGGCGACGATGCGGCCGGAGAGCTGGGAGCCGTCCTCGTCCACCACCGCGATCGCGGCGCGCGACAGGCTCTCCGGCTTGGCGCGCGCGTCGGCGTAGATCGAGGCGCTGAACATGAACACGATCAGGAAGACCATCGCGAGGTCGCGCGACAGGCTGCGGAACTCCTTGAGGCCGAGGTTCCAGGTGTTGCGCAGGTGGGTGGTGCGAGTCGCGTGGCCCGTGTGGTTCGGCGGGCCGGGCCGGCTCGGCGCGTTTGGTGCGTCTGGCGGGCCAGGCGGGCCTGGCGGGTGCCGGGGGATGGGATGGCGGACCATGGTGGCGGGTCTCACTTGGCCTGCTTCTTCAGCAGCAGCGCCGACAGCAGCGTGAGCACGGGGATCGCGAGCGCGAGCGGCACGAAGGCGCCGGCGAGGTCGGCGAAGCCGAGCGCCTTGGAGAAGGTGCCGCTGGCGATGGTGAGGAAGTGGGTGGTGGGGTAGATCGCGCCGATCCAGTAGCCGCCGCCTTCGAGCGCGCTCACCGGGTCCATCAGCCCGGAGAACTGGATCGCCGGCAGCAGGGTCCCGATCGAGGTGCCGGCGAGTGCGGCGATCTGGCTGTTGGTGAGCGTGGAGGCGAGCAGGCCCAGGCCGGTGGTGGCGGTGACGTAGAGCAGCGCACCGGTGGCGAGCGCGAGGAAGCTGCCCTTGAACGGCACCTGGAAGAGCGTGACCGCGAGCACGAAGAGCAGCGCGAAGTTGAACATCGACAGCGCGATGTAGGGCAGCTGCTTGCCGAGCAGGAACTCGAGCCGGGTCACCGGGGTGGTGTAGACGTTGAGGATGGAGCCGAGCTCCTTCTCGCGCACCACGCCGAGCGCGGTGAGCATGGCGGGGATGAAGACCAGCAGCAGCGGGATCACCTTGGGCACCATCGACACCAGGCTGAGCAGCTCGGGGTTGTAGCGGTAGCGCGGCTCGACGCTGGCGAGCGCGCGCACCGGGCCGGCGCCGGATTCGGCGATCACGTCGGCGAGGGTCTGTGCGTGCACGCCGCCGACGTAGGCGCGCGCAAGCTCGGCGCGCAGCGGCATCGAGCCGTCCAGCCACACCGCCACCTGCGGCGCGTGGCCGCGCGCGAGGTCGCGGCCGAAGCCGGGCGGGATCTCGATCGCCATCGCCAGCTTGCCGGCACGCATGCGCGCGTCGAGGTCGGCGTGGCCCTCGAGCGGCGCCTGTTCGAGGAAATAGCGCGAGCCGGCGATGCGCAGGGTGTAGCTCTGGCTGCCGACACTGCGGTCGTGGTCGAGCACCGCGTAGTGCAGGTCCTCGACGTCCATGGTGATGCCGTAGCCCATCACCAGCATCAGCACCAGGCTGCCCAGCAGCGCCAGCGTGAGCCGCACCGGATCGCGGCGCAGCTCGGTGGCCTCGCGCGCCGAGAAGCTCGCCAGGCGGGCGAGGCTGAAGCGGGCGAGGCGATCGGCGGGCCGGGATGTGGGAGCGACGCGAGTCGCGATTCCGGTGCCCGGAATCGGCGTGCTCGCTTCGGTGCCTGCAACGCGCGCCGTCGCGTCGGCATCGCCTGAATCGCGACTTGCGTCGCTCCCACGTCGCGGCTCCGGGGGTGTGATGGGTTTGTAGGAGCGACGCAAGTCGCGATCGGGCGTTGCAGCAGGCGCCGTCGCGGAGGGCGGTGCGACGCCGCTCGCCTCTTCCAGATACGAGATGAACGCGTCCTCCAGGCCCTCGCAGCCGCGCGCGGCGGCGAGGGCGGCCGGGGTGTCGCTGGCGAGGATGCGCCCCGCGTGCATCAGCGAGATGCGGTCGCAGCGCTGGGCCTCGTTCATGAAGTGGGTGGTGATGAAGATGGTCACGCCGTCCTTCCTCGACAGGTCGGCGATCAGCGCCCAGAAATGGTCGCGCGCGACTGGATCGACGCCCGAGGTGGGCTCGTCGAGGATCAGCACGTCGGGCCGGTGCAGCACCGCCACCGCGAGCTGCAGGCGCTGGCGGAGGCCGAGCGGCAGGGCGTCGGGCTGGATGTCCATCACCGGGGCGAGGTCGAAGCGGCGCGCGAGCTCGGCGATGCGGGAGGCGGCCTCGTCCGCGGGCAGGTGGAAGAGGCGCGCGTGCAGGTCGAGGTTCTGGCGCACCGAGAGTTCGCCGTAGAGCGAGAAGGACTGCGACATGTAGCCCACGCGGCGGCGCGTCTCGATGTTGGTCGCGTCCAGCCTGCGCCCGAGCAGCAGCGCCTCGCCGGCGCTCGGTTCGAGCAGGCCGGTGAGCATCTTCATGGTTGTGGACTTGCCGCAGCCGTTGGAGCCGAGGAAGCCGAAGATCTCGCCGCGGCGCACCTGCAGATTCACGTCATCCACCGCGACGAAGTCGCCGAAGCGCATCTGCAGGCCGCGCGCCTCGATGACCACCGCGCCGGTCTCGATCGGCGGGATCTCCAGCCGGCGATGTTCGCGCCGGCGCGCCTCGGGCAGCAGGGCGATGAAGGCCTCCTCCAGGGTGTCGGCGCCGCCGGCCGCGCGCAGCTCGGCGGGCGTGCCGGTGGCGAGCACGCGGCCGGCGTCCACCGCCACCAGCCAGTCGTAGCCCTCGGCCTCTTCCATGTAGGCGGTGGCGATCAGCACGCTCATGCCCGGGCGGTCGGCGCGGATGCGCGCGATGAGCTCCCAGAACTGCCGGCGCGACAGCGGATCGACGCCGGTGGTGGGCTCGTCGAGGATGAGCAGGTCGGGGTCGTGGATCAGCGCGCAACACAGACCGAGCTTCTGCTTCATGCCGCCGGAGAGCTTGTTGGCGGGGCGGTCGGCGAAGGCGGCCATGCCGGTCGCGGCGAGCAGCGTGTCGATGCGGCGCCGGCGCTCGGCTGCGGACTGGCCGAACAGGCGGCCGAAGAAGTCGATGTTCTCGAACACCGACAGGGTGGGGTAGAGGTTCTTGCCCAGGCCCTGCGGCATGTAGGCGATGCGCGGGCAGACGCGCGCGCGGTGGCGGGCGTCCGCCATGTCGCCGCCGAGCACCTCGACGGTACCGCGCTGGATCCTGCGCGCGCCGGCGACGAGGCCGAGCCAGGTGGACTTGCCCACGCCGTCGGGGCCGATGAAGCCGACCATGCAGCCGGCGGGGAGGTCGAGCGTGAGCGCGTCGGCGGCATGCGTGTCGCCGTAGCGGTGGTGGACATCGACGAGGCGGACGACCGGTGGCAGGGCGGTTGCGGCCGGTGCGGGCGATGCGCTGTCCGGTCGGGCGGAGGGTGTGTCCGAGGCGCCGGGCAAGGCGGCCCGCGTGCCGTTCGTGCCGTCCCGTCGAGTGCTCACGGCAGCCTCGGCTGCAGCGCGGGCGGCCACTCGCGCTGCGCGTCCAGGCGCAGGTGGGCCATGCCGGGCAGGCCGGTCTTGACCTGTTCGGGGTACCTGGCGAGGAGTTCGGGGTCGATGCGTGCCTTGACGCGGAAGACCATCTTCTGGCGCTCGCTCTGCGTTTCGACGGTCTTGGGCGTGAACTGGGCGACGCTGGCGACGTAGGACACCCTGGCCGGGATCACGAAGGCCTGCGCGGCGTCGAGCACGATGCGCACCTCGCTGCCGAGGGCCACGCGGCCGGCGGCCATCTCGGGCAGGAAGAAGGTCATGTAGACATCGCCGACGTCGACCAGGCTCACCACCTTGCCGCCACCGCCCACCACCTCGCCCGGCTGCACCACGCGGTACTGCACGCGGCCACTGCGCGGGGCGCGCAGCTCGCCGTCGGCGATCTCGGTCTCGAGGCGGGCGACCACCGCCTCGGCGGCGCGGATCGCGGCCTCGGCCTGCTGCACCTGGGCCTCGGCGGCGCGCACGCCGGCGCGGGCGGCGACGATGCGGGCCTCGGCGACGTGGATGCTGGCCTCGGCGGTGCGCGCACGGGCGGCATCGTCGTCGGCCTTCTGCGCGGAAGTGGCACGATCGTTCAGCAGCGCCTGCGAGCGCGCCGCGGTGCGGCGGGCGACGTCGTATTCGGCGCGGCCCTGCACCAGCACCGCCTCGGCCATGGTCACGTCGGCCTGGCGCTGGGCGACCTGGGCGCGCGCGGTCTCGCGGGCGCTGTGGGCGTTGGCGACTTCGGCACGCGCCTGCGCGAGCTGGGCCTGCAGGGACTTGACGTCCATGCGCGCGATCACGTCGTCGCGCGTGACGAAGTCGCCTTCGTTAACCAGGATCGCGTCCACCCGCCCGGGCGCCTTGGCGGCGACATCGACCTCGGTGGCCTCGATGCGGCCGTTGCCGCGCACGAAGCTGTCGTCGTCCGGAGCGGGGCGCAGGAACTGCCAGGCGCCGGCCGCGGCCAGGACGAGGACACCGGCGCCCAACCAGGCCAACCGGCCGGATCGTGTCATGTTCATGAGATTCTCCTCGGGCGGAGCTCTGCGATGTGTTCGTAGTATTTCAACACTTGTTGGATAATAGGTCAAGCTATGGGTCAAGCTGGGGTCAGGTCTTTCATTTGCTCATCTGCGGTGGGAACCGGTGCGACCTCGCCTTTCGTGCCGCCCGATTCGGGCCAGCCGGCGTGGCCGCCGGAGAGATTCGACCGGAACCGACTCGATGCATGTTGTACCATCCCGCCTCGATTCCTTCTCCTTTTCCAGCATGTCCGATCTTGCCGAACACGCCCGTACCGTGCGCGGCCGTGGCCGTCCGCGCGGTCCGGACGCGAACTACCGTGCACGCCTGCTCGACGCTGCCCTCGACGCTTTCGGGGCGCAGGGCTTCGAGGCGGCGGGGCTGCGCGCGATCGCGGCGAGCGCGGGCTGCGACGTGTCGATGGTGGCGCACTATTTCGGCTCCAAGGCCGAGCTGTGGACCGCGGTGGTGGACCGCATCGAGGCGCAGGTGCGCGCCGACCTGGCCGCCCTCGACATGCTCTCTCCCGCGGCGGGGCCGATCGAGCGGCGCGTCGTGGCCGCAGTGGAGGCGATGTTCGTGCAGGCGGTGCGCCAGCCGCAGGCGATGCGCTTCGTGATGCGCCAGATGACCGACCCGGGCGAGCGCCTGGACGAACTCGTCGCGCGCGTGGTCGAGCCGGTGCATGCCGTCTTCCTGCCGCTGTGGCAGGAAGCGATCGACGCGGGGATCTTCCGCATGCGCAGTGCGCTCGCGCTGCAGACCTTCGTGTTCGGGGCGATCTCGTACGCGGTGGCGGCGGCGCCGGTGCTGGTGCGCATGAGTGGTGGCGAGATCGACCTCGCGCGCCTGCAGCGCGAATTCATGGACGGCCTGTTCGCCCGCCTCGCGCGCGGCGAAGCCGATGCGGACGCATCCGACACCGCGGAGGAAGGACGATGAGCGCGGCGCCGCGGCACGAAGCCCGCGCGGGCGAGGCCCTGCTGGCCGGCGACGGCGTTGCCGCGGTCCTGCGCCTGCGCGGCGACTGGACGCTCGCCCACCATGCCGCGCTGCGCCGCCAGGCCGATGCGCTGCGTGGCCGCATCGACGCCGCGACGCGGGTCGAGCTGGCCGAGCTCGGTACGCTCGACACCGCGGGCGCACGCCTGCTGCACGGCTTGCTCGGCGGCGAGCGCGTCGCCGCCCTGCTCGCCGACGAGGGTGCGCTGAGCCGCGAGCGGCGCGCGCTGCTGAAGGCCGTGGCCGATGCGATCGAAGGCCGCGAGGAGCGCCCTGCCGCGGACGAGGGCTACGCGCTCGGCGACGTGCTCGCCCACATCGGCCACACCATGCTGGTGTTCTGGCGCCACGTGAGCGCGCTCACCGGCTTCATCGGCCTGATCCTGGAGACTGCGCTGCGCGTGAGCGTGCAGCCGCGGCGCTGGCGCGTGACCGCGCTGGTCGCCAACCTCGAGCGCACCGGCCTCGACGCGGTGCCGATCATCGCGCTGCTGACCTTCCTGGTCGGCGCGGTGGTCGCCTTCCTCGGCGCCACGGTGCTGCAGAACTTCGGCGCCAGCATCTTCACGGTCGACCTGGTGGCCTACTCGTTCCTGCGCGAGTTCGGCGTGCTGCTCACCGCGATCATCGTCGCCGGCCGCACGGCGAGCTCCTTCACCGCGCAGATCGGCTCGATGCGCGCCAACGAGGAGATCGACGCGATCCGCGTGCTCGGCCTCGATCCGGTCGAGCTGCTGGTGCTGCCGCGCGTGTATGCGCTGCTGGTCGCGCTGCCCATCCTGACCTTCGTGGCGATGATCGCGGGCATCGTCGGCGGCATGCTGGTGTCGGCGATGACGCTGGATATCTCGCCGGTGCTGTTCCTGTCGCGGATCGAGGACAACGTCGGGCTCATCCACTTCTGGGTCGGCATGGCCAAGGCGCCGATCTTCGCCTTCCTGATCGCGGTGATAGGCTGCCTGGAAGGCTTCCGCGTGCAGGGCAGCGCGCAGTCGGTGGGCGAGCACACCACTTCGGCCGTGGTGCAGTCGATCTTCGTGGTGATCGTGGTGGATGCGATCGCGGCGCTGTTCTGCATGGAGATGGGGTGGTGACGGCGGGGCTGGCGAGCGCCGCATCCGATCCGCGCGACAACATCGTCGAGGTGCGCGGCGTGCGCAACCAGTTCGGCTCCCAGGTGGTGCACGACCAGCTCGACCTCGACGTGCGCCGCGGCGAGATCCTCAGCGTGGTGGGCGGCTCGGGCACGGGCAAGTCGGTGCTGCTGCGCACCATCGTCGGCCTCAACCGGCCGCGCGCGGGCAGCGTGCATGTGTTCGGCGAGGACCTGCTGAGCCTGCCCGACGCGCGCCGCAAGCAGGTCGAGCGCCGCTTCGGCGTGCTGTTCCAGAAGGGCGCGCTGTTCTCGTCGCTGACCGTGGCCGAGAACGTGGCGCTGCCGTTGATCGAGCACGCCGGGATGTCGCGCCGCGAGGCGGCGGAGCTGGCGGCGCTCAAGATCGCGCTCGCCGGACTGCCGGCCCTCGCCGGCGACAAGTTTCCGTCGGATCTGTCGGGCGGCATGGTCAAGCGTGCGGCGCTGGCGCGCGCGCTCGCGCTCGACCCCGACATCCTCTTCCTCGACGAACCCACCGCCGGCCTCGACCCGATCGGCGCCGCGGCCTTCGACCAGCTCATCCTCACCCTGCGCGACGCGCTCGGGCTCACGGTGTTCATCGTCACCCACGACCTCGACACCATCTACACCATCACCGACCGCGTCGCCGTGCTGGCGCAGAAGAAGGTGCTGGTCAACGCCGGTCTGGACGAGGTCGCCGCCATCGACGACGCCTGGATCCGCGAATACTTCCACGGCCCGCGCGGCCGCGCGGCGGCCACCGCGGTGGCCGCCGCGCAGGCCGTGCCCGCTGCATCGGAGAACAACTGACATGGAAACCCGCGCCCATCATGTGCTGATCGGCCTCTTCACCGTGCTCGTCGTCGGCGCCGCGCTGATGTTCGCGCTGTGGCTGGGCAAGAGCGACGCCGACCGCCAGTTCGAGGTGTACGACATCGTCTTCCAGGAGGCGGTCTCCGGCCTGTCCAAGGGTGGCACGGTGGAGTTCAACGGCATCAAGATCGGCGACGTGGTCAGCCTGCGCCTCGATCCCGCCGATGCGCGCCGCGTCATCGCCCGCGTGCGCGTGGACAGCGCCGCGCCGGTGCGCAGCGACACCCGCGCCCGCCTGGTGCCTGCCGGCATCACCGGCTTGACCATGATCCGCCTGACCAGCGGCGAGGATCCGGCGAGCACGCCCCTGGTGTCCAAGGGCGACGAGGTGGCGCGCATCATCGCCGCGCCTTCGCCGCTGAGCCGCCTGCTCGCCGACGGCGAGGACGCGATCACCAACGTGAACGACCTGCTGGTGCAGGCGCGCGAGCTGCTCTCGGCCGACAACGTGGCCTCGTTCGGGCGCACGCTGGGCAACCTGGAGCTGGCCACCGGCGCGCTCGCCGCGCAGCGCGAGGACCTCAACGCCGCGTTGCGCGAGGTCACCCAGGCCAGCCGCGACGCCAGCACTGCGCTCGCCGAGGCTGCCCGCATGCTCGGCTCGGCCAACAGGCTGGTGGAGGTGCAGGGCACGCAGACCCTGGACAGCGCACGCGACGCGATGCGGGCCTTCGAGCGCGCGATGGGCACGGTCGACCGCCTGATCGCCGACAACCGCGCGCCGCTCGACGGCGGCATGCGCGGCCTGGCCGAGATCGGCCCCGCGGTGGCGGAGCTGCGCACCACGCTGGCTTCGCTGCGCATCATCACCCGCCAGCTCGAGAGCCGTCCCGCCGACTACCTGCTCGGCCTCGAACCGACCAAGGAGTTCACCCCGTGAGATCGTCGTCCTTCCTTCCGCGCCGCGGCGCCGGCCCCGCGCGCCCGCGTCGGGCGTTCGCCGCGGCGGCGCTGTGCGTGATCGCGCTGCTGCCGGCCTGCAGCGTGCTGCCCGAGGCCGCGCCGCTCGACGTGTATGTGCTGCCGGTGTCGACGGGCGCGCCCGGTGCTTCGGCGAACATGTCCCCGGGCAACCCCATCGCCAGCCCTGCGGCGACGTCCACTCCCGCGGGCGGCGCCCCGTCCGCCTCCGCAGCCGCCCGCGCGCTGCCGTGGTCGCTGCGCGTCGTGCGTCCGGCCGCCGGCGTGCATCTGGCCGGCCAACGCATCGTGGTGATGCCGGAGGGCAACCGGGTGAGTGTCTACCAGGGCGCGGGCTGGAGCGATCCGGCGCCCGCGCTGCTGCGCGACCGCCTGCTCGAAGCCTTCCGCGCCGACGGCCGGGTGGGTGCGTTGAGCAGCGACGAGCGCCAGCTGCATGCCGATTTCGAGCTCGACAGCGACCTGCGCGCCTTCCAGAGCGAATACCGTGGCGGCCGCCCCGAGGCGGTGCTGCGCCTCGACGCGCGCCTGGTGCACACCGCCAGCCGCCGCATCGTCGCCAGCCGGACCTTCGAGCAGCGCCAGCCCACCGCGGACCCCGCCGTGCCGGCCGTCGTCCAGGCCTTCGGCGCCGCCGCCGACCGCCTGTCGGCCGAGGTGGTGGAGTGGACCGTGCGCGAGGCTGCGGCGGTGCGCTGAGCCCGGAGCGTCGGATCGCGACTCGCGTCGCTCCCACAAGAAACCGCCGCGCCTAAGGGGCGACGGGCGCGACGCCGGTCGCGATGCGGCGCACGACGGACCGCCGAGCGGATCTCCGGCGCAGGGATCGCGGCTCGCGTCGCTCCCATGGGAGATCGATCGCTGTCACGGCCCGGGGTGGGCGTCGCGGCGACGGCGGTGCGCGGTCTTTTGTGGGAGCGACGCAAGTCGCGATCGCGGCGCTTCCGTCCGCGCCACGACTCCCGCAGGCTGCAGTCGCGACTCGCGTCGCTCCCACGAGAAACCGCCGCGCCCGGGGGCGACAGGCGCGACGCCAGTCGCGATGCGGCGCACGACGGACCGCCGAGCGGATCTCCGGCGCAGGGATCGCGGCTCGCGTCGCTCCCATGGGAGATCGATCGCTGTCACGGCCCGGGGTGGGCGTCGCGGCGACGGCGGTGCGCGGTCTTTTGTGGGAGCGACGCGAGTCGCGATCGCGGCGCTTCGGTCTGCGCCACGACTCCCGCAGGCTGCAATCGCGACTCGCGTCGCTCCCACAAGACGTCGTGGTGCATCCGGACGCGTCAAAGGGTAACGCGGCCGGAACGCAGCACAACGCGTCGCTCCCACAAGACGTCGTGGTGCATCCGGAGGCCGGCGAAGTCAGACCTCGCCGGCTTCGAGCTGGCGGCGGATCTCGAGGAGCTTCTCGCGCCGTGCCGGACTGGTCTCGGGGTAGTGCAGGTCGAGCCCCGCGAGGGTGTCGACCAGGATCTGCGAGACGATCAGGCGGGCGTTCTTCTTGTCGTCGGCCGGCACCACGTACCATGGGCAATCGGGCGTGCTGGTGGCGCGCAGGCAGTCGGCGTAGGCGGCCATGTACTTGTCCCAGTGCTTGCGCTGCTCGATGTCGCCTTCGTCGAACTTCCAGTTCTTGTCTTCCTCGTCGATGCGGGCGATCAGGCGGTCGCGCTGCTCGTCCTTCGAAAGGTGCAGGAAAATCTTGACGATGCGCGTGCCGTTGCGGTGCAGGTGGGCCTCGGCGTCGACGATGGAGCGGAAGCGTTCGCCCCAGAAGTCGCGCGCGGCCAGGGTCTCGTCGGGCAGCTGCTGGCCGCGCAGGATCTCGGGGAGCACGCGCACGATCAGCACCTCCTCGTAGTACGAGCGGTTGAAGATGCCGATGCGGCCGCGCTCGGGCAGCGCGACGTGGGTGCGCCACAGGAAGTCGTGGTCGAGCTCGGTGGGGCTCGGGTGCTTGAAGCTGAACACCTGGCAGCCCTGCGGGTTGATGCCCGACATGACGTGGCGGATGGCGCCGTCCTTGCCGGCCGCGTCCATGGCCTGGAAGATCACCAGCAGCGAGTAGCGGTCGTGGGCGTAGAGCATCTCCTGCAGCTCGGCCAGGCGCTCGGTGCCGGCGTCCAGGCGCTCCTCGTAGTCGCTCTTCGAGTCGTAGACGGCGCGGACCTTGGTCGGCCAGTCGGCGAGGTCGACCTTCTTGCCGCCCTCGACGCGAAACTCGGCGATGTCGATCGGTTTGTGCTTGCTCATCGGATGCTCCGTCTGGTTGGGGTGGGGCGAAGCGGGCGTGCGGGACATTGTCCGCCTCCTTGCGGCCGACGTCATGCGCCGGATGCGCGCGAGTCGTGGCGCGAGCGGCCCGCACCGTAGCTGCACGGGGAGGCTCGGCGCGACCACCCGCAGAGGAGCCCCGCGCGGGAGAAGTCGAACGTGGCGAAGCCGCTTGCGTCGCTCCTGCAGGCGATCGAGGATGTGTCGGTTCTGCAGGGGCGACGCAAGTCGCGATCGGCGCCTGGCGAGGCGCCCGCTCAGCCGCTCTTGCGCGCCCCGTATCGCCGCTGCAGCGCCTTCTCGGCCTCGATCACGAGGAAGACCAGCGCGCCGATCGCGAGCGGGGGCAGCCAGTATTCGAGCGCGAGCGGGGTGGTGCCGAACCAGGTGTTCATGAAGGGCAGGTAGACGAAGCCGAGCTGCAGCAGGGCCAGGATCAGCACCGAGACCTGCGCCGCCGGGTTGGTGAACAGGCGCGCGGGCGCGAGGCTGGAGGCGGTGAGGAAGCGGCTGTTGAAGAGGTACCAGGCCTGCGCGACCACCAGGGTGTTGACCGCCATCGTGCGCGCGGCCTGCAGTTCCATGCCCTGCAGGAGCGAATACTCGAATGAGACGATGGTGGCGCCGCCGATCAGCAGCGACACGAAGCCCACCCGCCACAGCATCGCGCCGTCCATGATCGGCGCGCCGGGGCGCCGCGGCGGGCGCTGCATGACGCCCGGCTCGGCGGGCTCGAAGGCGAGCGCAAGCGCCAGCGTGACCGCCACCACCATGTTCACCCACAGGATCTGCACCGGGGTCAGCGGCAGGGTGAGGCCGAGCACCACCGCGGCGAGCATCACGAAGCCCTGGGCGCCGTTGGTGGGCAGGATGAAGAGGATGGCCTTGCGCAGGTTGTCGTAGATCGTGCGACCTTCCTCGACGGCGCGCTCGATGGTGGAGAAGTTGTCGTCGGCGAGCACGATCTCGGCGGCCTCCTTGGTGGCCTCGGTGCCCTTGATGCCCATCGCCACGCCGACGTCGGCGCGCTTGAGCGCGGGGGCGTCGTTGACCCCGTCGCCGGTCATCGCCACCACCTCGCCGCGCGCCTGCAGGGCCTCGACCAGACGCAGCTTGTGCTCGGGGCTGGTGCGCGCGAAGAGGTCGCAGTCGTGGGCGATCCGCTGCAGTTCCTCGTCGCTGGCGGCCTCGATCTCGGCGCCGGTGATCACCTTCAGCGCGTCGGCCGTGCCCAGGCCCATCTCGATGCCGATTGCGCGCGCGGTGCCGGCGTGGTCGCCGGTGATCATCTTCACGCGGATGCCGGCTTCGTGGCAGGAGCGGATCGCCGCGATCGCTTCCGGGCGCGGCGGGTCGATGATGCCGATGAGGCCGAGGAAGACCATGTCCTCCTGCAGGTCCTCGATGACGAGCGCGTCCTTGCTGTCGGGAACGTCGCGCGCGGCGGCGGCGAGCACGCGCAGGCCCTCGCCGCTCAGCGCGTCGATGCGCTCCTCCCAGAAGGCACGGTCGAGCGCCACGAGCTCGCCGTCGGCGCCGAGCTCGTGGCGGCAGCGCTCGAGCAGGCGGTCGGGCGCGCCTTTCAGCAGGATGCGGCGCTGCCCGCAGGGGGCGGTGTCGAGCGTGGCCATGAACTTGTTGGCCGACTCGAAGGGGATGCTGTCGTGGCGCTGGTGCGCGCCGGCGTCGAAGCCGGCCTTGTGCGCGAGCGTGCGCAGCGCGCCCTCGGTGGGCTCGCCGGTGACCTTCCACTGGCCGTCCTCTTCGGCGACGTGGGTGTCGTTGGCGACCGCGACGACCTCGATCAGCGCGTGCAGGTGGTCGTGGTGCGCCAGGCTGGCGACCTTGCCTTCGAGGGTGATCTCGCCCTCGGGGCGGTAGCCGGTGCCGCTGACCTCGTAGAAGCCGCCGCGGGTGAGGACGTGGCGCACGGTCATCTCGTTCTTCGTCAGCGTGCCGGTCTTGTCCGAGCAGATCACCGTGACCGAGCCGAGCGCCTCGACCGCGGTGAGCTTGCGCGTGATCGCGTTGCGCCGCGCCATGCGCTGTACGCCGAGCGCGAGCGTGATGGTGAGGATGGCGGGCAGGCCTTCGGGGATGGCCGCGACCGCGAAGCCGATCGCGGCGAGGAAGACCTCGGCCAGCGGCTGCTCGTGCACCGCGAGGCCGACGCCCAGCATGAGCAGCGCCAGGCCGACGATGAGCACCGACAGGATCTTGCTGAACTGCGCCATCTGCCGGGTGAGCGGGGTCTGCAGGGGCTGCACCTCGGCGATCAGGCGGTCGATGCGGCCGAGCTCGGTGTCGGGCCCGGTGGCGACGGCCACGCCGATGCCCCGCCCGGCGGCGACCAGGGTGCCCGAATAGGCCATGCCGACGCGGTCGCCGACGCCGGCGGCGGCCTCGACCGCGGCGGTGTTCTTGTCGGCGGGTACCGACTCGCCGGTGAGCGCGGACTCCTCGATGCGCAGGTTGGTGGTCTCGATCAGGCGCACGTCGGCGGGCACGCGGTCGCCCGAGCGCAGGCGCACGATGTCGCCGGGCACCAGGCCGTCGGCGTCCACCGCGCTCCAGTGTCCGTCGCGGCAGGCCTCGGCACGCAGGGACAGCATCTTGCGGATGCCTGCAAGCGCCTCCTCGGCCTTGCCTTCCTGAATGAAGCCGATGATGGCGTTGATGACCACCACGCCGAGGATGACGCCGGTGTCGATCCAGTGGCCGAGGCTCGCCGTGATCGCGGCGGCGCCGAGCAGCACGTAGATCAGCACGTCGTTGAAATGCTTGAAGAAGCGCTTGACCACGCCGTCCCGGGGCGGCTCGGGCAGGCGGTTGGGGCCGATCTCGGCGAGACGTCGTGCGGCCTCGTCCGCAGAGAGGCCCGTCGGGCTGCTGTCCAGCGCTGCGAGGACCTCGTCGGCCGCGCGGGCGTGGGCGTTCTCGATGGGGGAAAGCTGGGCGGTTCGCGGGCTCATGTCCGTGCTCCGTGCCGGTGCGGATGCGCTGTGCGCAGGATGCCGCGCGCGCGATCGAAAGCAAGAGGCTTGTGCAAGCCTGCGGCGCGGATGTTGCGCTGCATTAATACAGACCGTCGCTCCCGCCGAAGTTCAAAAAAAGACCCCGCGTGCTGCAGGGTCCGGAGTCGTGGGGGCGTGCACAGGGCCGCTCACTCGGTATCGTAGCCGAGCAGGTGGCCTTCGATGATGCGTTGCGCAACCGCCTCGGGCACGTCGGTCTCCCACTCGCCGCGGCCGCGGCGCAGGCCGGTGAGCACCTCGCCGATGTCGATGTGCAGGTGGGTGTCGTCGTGCGGCTGCACCGCCACCAGCTTGTCGTTTTCCTTGAGGTGGGCGAGCAGGTGGCGCAGGTTGGCGGGGACGGCCACGTTGTCGAGCGTCACCGTGGCCGAGGCGTCGGTGCCGCGCGGGCGGGACGGATACACATAGACGTGGGTGTTGTCCGGGAAAAGCTTGCCGAAGGCCTCGAGGATGCCGCCCTCCAGGCCTTCGTAGTATTTCTCGTCGAACAGGAAGGCGAAGTCGCGCACCGACAGCACGATCCCGATCGGCTTCTGGGTGTAGCGGCGCAGGTAGGCGCGCAGGCGGAAGAAGCGCACATAGTCCGAGATCATCACCGTGTAGCCCTGCGAGGCGAGCAGATCGATGCGGGCGAGGAAGTCGGCGCCGTCCACGTTGTCGCCGCTGATCAGCGAGTTCATGGTGATCTCGGCGAGCGAGACGATCTCCTTGTCGTCGACCGCGGCGAGCTGGCTGAACTGGCGCAGGCCGGCGGCCATCATGTCCACATTCACCAGGGTCACCGGCTTGAAGCTGCCGCGCATCACCATCACCGGCTTGCGGTAGAGGAGCTCGCCCGGCACCACCACCTCGCCCTGCGGGTTGAAGACCACCGCGCGCGTGAGCCAGCTGCGGATCAGGTGCAGGTTCATCAGGCGGTTTTCCACTTCGTCGAAATACGGGCCGGAGAAGTGGATCAGGTCGACCTCGATGCGCTCGGAGCCGAGCCCGTCGGCGAGACCTTCCACCACCCACTCGGGCTGGTCGTGGTGGAAGAAGGCGCCGTGGATGAGGTTGACGCCGAGGATGCCGAGCGCCTCGGACTGCAGCGCGTTGTCGTTGTCGAGCATGCGCACGTGCATGACCACGTCGCTCGGCGCGGCGCCCGGGTGCAGCTGCAGGCGGATGCCGACCCAGCCGTGGCATTCGTTCTTCTGCTTGAAGCTGCGCGCGGTGACGGTGGCGGCGTAGGCGAAGAAGGTGGTGTTCTTCGGCCGCACGTGGGCGAGGCGGGCGACGACCTGGGTGAACTCCTTGTCGAGCATCTGCAGCAGGCGGGCACGGCTGACGTAGCGGTCGACGTGGCCGTAGATGTCGTCGCTGACCGCCATGTCGTAGGCCGACATGGTCTTGGCGATGGTGCCGGCGGCGGCGCCGACGTGGAAGAAGCGGCGCGCCACCTCCTGCCCTGCGCCGATCTCGACGATGGAGCCGTATTTGTACTTGTCCAGGTTGATGGCGAGCGCCTTCTGGTCGGTGCTCAGCGTCGTGTCGCGTTTGCGCATGACGGATCCTTCTTTGCGGGCAGGAGGGAGGGGATTACTTGAGCGCGAAGCCGAGCGCCTGGAGCGCCTCGACCAGGCGGTGGCGGCCGGAGAGCGTCTCGGGGCCGGCGATGCGCTTGGACGAGTGCACGCTCCAGGTGCCGTGCACGTTCATCTTCTGCTCCGCGTAGAAGCGCTCCATCGCGCGGTCGTAGGCGGCGATGCCGGCGTCCTGGGCAGCGAGCGCGTAGCGCTCGTGGTGCAGCACCACCGCCTGCGGCGGACGCGGCTTGATGTCGGCCGGGCGCGCCGGGTCGGGGCGGCCGACGCACATGCCGAACACCGCGAACACGCCGGGCGGCAGGCCGAGCAGCTCGGCGACGTCCTCGGGACGGTTGCGCATGCCGCCGATGTACACCATGCCCAGGCCGAGCGATTCGGCCGCCGCAGCGCCGTTCTGCGCGGCGAGCGCGGCGTCGATCACGCCGGTGAGGAACATCTCGAGGTAGTCGAGGCCCTCGGCCGGGCGCCCGAGGCCGGTGGCGATGCGGCGCAGGCGGGCGAGGTCGGCGAGCCAGACGAGTTGCAGCGGCGCCTCGCGCACGTGCGCCTGGTTGCCGGCGAGCTCGGCCAGCCTGGCGCGGCGCTCGGCGTCGCGCACCGCGACCACGCTCCACACGTTGAGGTTGGACGAGCTCGCCGCAGATTGGGCGGCGGCGACGATCGCGGCGAGCTCGGCGTCGGTCACCGGGTTGGGCAGGTAGGCGCGCACCGAGCGGTGGTCGAGCAGGTGCTCGATGAGCGGGTTGAGGGCGATCTCGGTGGGGATGGATTCCTGGCCGTAGCGGGCTTGCAGGCGGGAAGAGGGGGGGGGCATGGTTGCTCCTTGCACGATCGGCGGCGATACTCGCTCGCAAGCGGCAAGTATATCGACAGTGGATGCGGCGCCCCGCAGCCCGGGTGCGAGCGACGAGGGCGCTTGCCGCGGCGATCGGGCGGGTGAAGCACTTTGCCGGTCATAAACATAATTTCGATCAAGAATGGTGCGCTGCGTTAACGTCAACGTAAAATAGCGGGATCGGGCGGGCATGCACCCGTCCGGAGCATTCCAACGACGTCCTGGAGAGGAGAGAACCATGAGCGCAGTCAACGAATTTCTCGCCGCGCGCGATTTCCTGCTGCAGCACCGCAGCGATTACGCGACGGCCTACGCCGGCTTCAAGTGGCCCAAGCTGAAGGAGTTCAACTGGGCGCTGGACTACTTCGATGCGATGGCCAAGGGCAACGACAACCCGGCGCTGTGGATCATCGAGGAAGACGGCCGCGAGTCGAAGCTTTCCTTCGCCGAGATGTCGGCGCGTTCGAACCGCGTCGCCAACTGGCTGCGCAAGCAGGGCGTCAAGCGCGGCGAGCGCATCCTGATCATGCTCGGCAACGAAGTGCCGCTGTGGGAGACCATGCTGGCCGCGATCAAGCTCGGCGCCGTGGTGATCCCCGCCACCACGCTGCTGACCCCCGAGGACCTCGTCGACCGCGTCGAGCGCGGCCAGGTCAGGCACGTGGTGATCGGCAAGGCCCACACCGACAAGTTCGAGAACCTGCCCGGCAGCTTCGGCCGCATCGCCGTCGGCGGCGCGCCCGCCGGCTGGAAGGCCTTCGAGGACGCCGCGGCCGAATCCGACGCCTTCACCCCGGACGGCGTGACCCGCGTCGACGACCCGCTGCTGCTCTACTTCACCTCGGGCACCACCTCCAAGCCCAAGCTGGTGCTGCACACCCACCAGTCCTACCCGGTCGGCCACCTTTCGACGATGTACTGGATCGGCCTCAAGCCCAACGATCGTCACATGAACATCTCCTCGCCGGGCTGGGCCAAGCACGCCTGGAGCTGCTTCTTCGCGCCCTGGAACGCCGGCGCCTGCGTGTTCCTGTACAACTACAACCGCTTCAACGCGGCGGCCCTGCTCGACGTGCTGGTGAAGTACGAAGTCACCACGATGTGCGCGCCCCCGACCGTGTGGCGCATGCTGATCCAGCAGGACCTGGCCTCGGTCAAGACCAAGCTGCGCGAGCTCATCGGTGCCGGCGAGCCGCTCAACCCCGAAGTCATCGACCAGGTCAAGAAGGCCTGGGGCATCACCATCCGCGACGGCTTCGGCCAGACCGAGACCACCGCGCAGATCGGCAACACCCCCGACCAGCCGCTCAAGCCCGGCTCCATGGGCCGTCCGCTCCCCGGGTACAAGATCGCCCTGCTCGATGCCGAGAGCAAGCCCTCGGTCGAGGGCGAGGTGGCGCTGGTGATGGGCGAGCACCGTCCGGTCGGCCTGATGGTGGGTTACTCGGGTGATCCGGCCAAGACCGCCGAGGTCATGCGTGACGGCCACTACCGCACCGGCGACGTCGCCAGCATCGACGAGGACGGCTACATCACCTACGTCGGCCGCGCCGACGACGTGTTCAAGGCCTCCGACTACCGCATCAGCCCCTTCGAGCTCGAGAGCGTGCTCATCGAGCACCCGGCGGTCGCCGAAGCCGCGGTGGTGCCGAGCCCGGATCCGCTGCGCCTGGCGGTGCCCAAGGCCTTCGTGATCCTGGTCGCCGGCCAGGAGCCGAGCCGCGAGCTGGCCAAGGACATCTTCGCCTTCACCCGCGAACGCCTGGCCCCGTACAAGCGCATCCGCCGCCTCTCCTTCGCCGACCTGCCCAAGACCATCTCGGGCAAGATCCGCCGCGTCGAGCTGCGCAAGGCCGAAGAGGCGCGCGGCGAGGCCGCCCGCGGCGAGCTGGAGTTCTTCGAGGAAGACTTCCCCGAGCTCAAGGGTTGATGAGGGGCTGCACGCGGGGTTGATCGCTGCGGTGGTGGGCGGCTTCTTTGCCGCACCGCAGCGGCCGGCATGCTGCTACAATGCCGGCCGTGGCGGGTCTCCCCGCATTGCAGCGCGGTGAACCTGGTCAGGGCCGGAAGGCAGCAGCCACAGCCGCTCCCTGCAAGTGCCGGGGGTCAGGCTCGCCACCCCGAACACACGAAGGGCGCTCCGCGGAGCGCCCTTCGTCTTTTGCACCCCGCTCGGTGCGCTTCACTGCGGACGCCTCGTGCCTCACCCGAGCAGCGTATCCATCAGCATCATCATCACGAAGCCCACCATCAGGCCGCCGGTGGCGAGCGTCTCGTGACCGCGGCGGTGCGACTCGGGGATGATCTCGTGGCTGACCACGAAGAGCATCGCGCCGGCCGCGCCGGCCAGGCCCCAGGGCAGGATGTTCGCCGAGACCGACACCATCATCGAACCGGCGATCGCCGCGATCGGCTCGATCAGGCCCGACGCCGCCGCGACGCCGAAGGCGAGCCAGCGACCGTAGCCCGCCGCCACCAGGGCGATGGCGACGATCAGGCCTTCGGGCACGTTCTGCAGCGAGATCCCTGCCGCGACCGCGTCGCCCGAGCCGGCGCCCGTGCCTTCGAGTCCGGCCGCCACGCCGATCGCGAGACCTTCCGGGATGTTGTGCACGGCGATCGCGAACACGAACAGCCACACCGCGGCACCGCTGCGCCGGCCCTCGGGGAAGTGGGTATGCGGCAGGGCGCGATCCATGGCGAGCAGGCCGCCGGCACCGAGCAGCACGCCGAAGGCGACCAGCAGGGCTGCGCCGGTCTCCGAGCCGGTCTGCGCGAGCGCGGCGTCGAAGCCGGGCAGCAGCAGCGAGAACACGCTCGCGGCGAGCATGACGCCGGCGCCGAAGCCGAGCAGCATGCCCTGCACGCTGGCGCCGATCTGGCGCACGACGAGCAGCGGCACCGCACCCAGCGCGGTCGCTGCGGCCGCCATGGCGCCGCCTGCCATCGCGCCCGTTACGGCGAGGTCGAAGCCCTCGACGCTGCGCACGAGCTGGGCGACGAGCAGCGCCAGACCGGTGATGGCGATCAGCCAGCCGCTGAGCGCGCGCAGGGCTCCGGCCGGGCTGGCGTGCTGGAAATGCAGGCGAGCGACCTTGTCGACCATGATGTGGATCCTCCTGTGAGCGTGGCGGCAGGGCCGCCTTGTCCGATGGAGCCAGTATCGGCGATCGGCCTTGATAGTTCCAATTGAACGTTTAGACGATCAGGATAGCCTGGATGTATATAGACCGTTACCTCACCGGGCTTTGCTGCGGTGCACTTCCGGTTCCGCGGGCTGGCCACTAGAATCCCCTTGTCCGTTCAAGGAGTCTCCCGATGACCCAGCCCGTTCACCAGCAAGACGTCACCCCCGCCCGCAAGGCCGAGATCCTCGCCGAGGCGCTGCCCTACATCAAACGCTTCTTCGACAAGACCATCGTCATCAAGTACGGCGGCAACGCGATGACCGATCCGCACCTCAAGGATTGCTTCGCACGCGACGTGGTGCTGCTCAAGCTGGTCGGCCTCAACCCGGTGGTGGTGCACGGCGGCGGCCCGCAGATCGAGAATCTGCTCACCCGCATGGGCAAGAAGGGCGAGTTCATCCAGGGCATGCGCGTGACCGACGCCGAGACCATGGAGGTGGTCGAGATGGTGCTCGGGGGCCAGGTGAACAAGGAGATCGTCAACCTGATCAACAAGCACGGCGGCAAGGCCGTGGGCCTCACCGGCAAGGACGCCGGCTTCATCCGCGCCAAGAAGCTGCTGATGCAGAAGCACGGCGCGCCGGAGGGCGATCTGATCGACGTCGGCCAGGTGGGCGAGATCACCGGTATCGATCCCAGCCTGATCTCCTTCCTCGACCAGGGCGACTTCATCCCCGTGATCGCGCCGATCGGCGTGGGCGAGGAGGGCGAGACCTACAACATCAACGCCGACGTGGTCGCCGGCAAGCTCGCCGAGATCCTCAAGGCCGAGAAGCTGGTGCTGCTCACCAACACCCCGGGCGTGCTGGACAAGGCGGGCAACCTGCTGACCGGCCTGACGCCGCGCCAGATCGACGACCTGGTCGCCGACGGCACCCTGTCGGGGGGCATGTTGCCCAAGATCGGCTCGGCGCTCGACGCGGCGCGCAACGGCGTGAAGTCGGTGCACATCATCGATGGCCGCGTGGAACACTGCCTGTTGCTCGAGATCCTCACCGACCACGGCGTCGGCACGATGATCAAGAGCAAGTAGAACCCGCGCGTTTGCCGCGCCGCCGTCGAGGATGGCGTGCGACGCGGCTCGCGACTTGCGTCGCTCCTACGAAAACCGGCGAGGCCTCGGGGGCGCTGCAGGGGGATCGCGACTTGCGTCGCTCCTACGCGAACCGGCGAGGCTTCCGGGGGGCTGTAGGAGCGACGCGAGTCGCGATGGCTGCCGCGCCGCACTTGCCGAACTCGGTCTCTGGCTGAAGACCCGCTCGCGAATCGCGCCACTCCTGAATCCCGTTTGTCCCGAACTGCCGGGCAGGCGTCTACTCGATGTTGAGCCGCTTGGCCTGGACCTCGGCCTTCTTGGGCAGGTTCAGCTCGAGCACGCCATCGTTGAACTTCGCGCTTGCCGCAGCCTCGTCGATTTCCTGGCCGAGCTGGAAGCTGCGCGAGATCTTGCCGAAGTAGCGTTCGGTGCGCAGCACCTTCTCGCCGTCCTTGATCTCCTTCTCCTGCTTGCGCTCGGCACTGATCGACACCACCGGGCCGTCGATATGCACGTGGATGTCCTCCTTCTTCATGCCGGGCAGTTCGGCATGCACTTCGTAGCCTTGCGCGGTCTCCTTGACGTCGACCCGCATCTGCGGCGCGTCGGTGCCCGGGGTGGCGAGCTGCTGGCCGCCGAAGTCGACGGGGCGCACGAAGAAGCCGCGGAAGAAGTCGTCCAACGGGTCGGTGCGACGGGTGAGAGGGTTGCTCATGTCGTGTCCTCCTGGGTCCGGGTTCTTGCCGGGGGATCCGGCTTCAAGACCAATATAGGCGCGGAGGAAGCGTTTTCAAGGGCCGCGCGCGCACCCTGCCCGTCCGGCTGCGCTAACCTTGCGGCGGAGTTCGAACGAACCAGGGAGGCGAGACGCCGATGAACGAAACCACCAATGTCTGTCCGCGCTGCGGCGCGGCCTTCACCTGCGGCATGCGCGCAGGCGAGGCGGAGTGCTGGTGTGCGGCGCTGCCGGCCGCGTTTGCGGTGCCGGCCGAAGGTGCGGGGGAGTGCTATTGCCCGCGCTGCCTCGCCGAGCTCATCGAGGCGCGCCGGAAGGTGCCTCGGGAAGCGCGGGGATGAAGGTGTGGCCGAAGCCCACGCCCTCGGCGCGCCAGAAGTCGCCGGCTTCGTCGAGGATCTCGCACAGCGTGGCGAAGGTCTCGGGCGCGGTCGCGCGCAGCGCGTCGGCATGCAGGAATTCGAGCCGGTAGGCCGCGGCGGGCAGCCAGGAGAGATCGCACAGGCAATCCGAGAGCGCGTCCCAGTTGTGGCCGAACCAGTCCGGGAAGCGCAGCGCGGTCGCGATGCGCGCGAGCAGTCCGGCCTTGTCCGTGCAGCCGGCGAGGTCGATGCGCAGCGGGGGAGTCGGCTGCGCGGCGGGGGCGTGCGAGGTGTGGCTCATGGACGGACGGCTCAGGGCAGCGAACGCAGCGGTGCGATCTCGCGGAAGCTGCGGTAGTGGTCGGCAGTGTAGTAGAACACCTCGGGTGGATCGCCGCCGCTGACGATGCGGCGCGCGCCGCGATCGCGCGCGCCGGGCGTGGGCACGGTGTATTCGCGGTAATAGCCGCGCGGCCGCGCCGGTAGCAGGCGTTCGCGGTTCTGGAAGGTGGTGCCGTCCTTGCGGTAGGGGAAGGGGCCGCCGCGCTGGATGAGCGCCAGTGTCTCGATCGCCTCGGCCGGCAGCCCGGCGTGCGAGGGCTGCAGCAGGCCCTGTGCAGCTTGCGGGGCATCGGGCGCGGCGCCGGGCGAGCAGGCGGGCAGGCCCGCGCCGAGTACGAGGAGGAGCAGCAGGCGGAGCAGGACGGTACGCAGCATCGGGGTTCAGGCGCGGCGGGTGCGGGTGACGGGGGCGCGCTCGGGGCGGATACCGTAGCGCTTCATGAGCTCGTGGCGGAATTCGGTAATCGCCGCCAGGCGCGGGTTGGCGGGCGCCATGCGCTGGGTGCGCTCGATCAGGCTGCGCGCCTGCGCGGCGAAGGCCTCGTTCCAGCCGCGGTGCTCGATGTGGCGCAGCAAGGCGAGCGCGGCATTGAACAGCACGTGCGGGTTGCCCGGCATCTTGCGCGCCGCGTTCATCATCTCGGCGACCGCGCCGTCGTAGTCGCCGCTGCGCGCTTTTTCGGCGCCGGCGCCGATCAAGGTCCTGACCTCGTTCTGCACCTGCTCCTCGACCTCGGCGGAGAGGTTCTCGAAGCCGCGTGCCTTGAGCGCGGCGCGCGTGCTCGCCAGGCTGCGGTCGTCGCCGTGGGTGCGCATCAGGTCGGCGAGGAGCTGGCGGCCCTCGCTCTCGAGCTTGCGGTCGTAGCACAGCTCGAGCAGGTCGCGGCGCAGCCCGGGGGAGAGCTCGCGGATGCGCTCGGGGCTCGCGAGCGCGCGCACCATGGCGCTGCGCAGGCCTTCGGCGTCGTTGCGGTGGCCCTCGAACAGGGCGTTGCCGACGGCGAGGCAGAGTTCGCCCTTGGGGTGGCGGACGAGGTTGCGCTCGAGGTCGGCAAGCGTGGCCAAGGCTTCGTCCGGGCGTTCACGGGCGAGCTGGGCCTGCACCAGGCGGACGTGATCCTCGGGGTCGCGGAATTCGGAGTAGCTGCCGCGGCGCACCGCCTCGGCGAGACTGTGCTCGGCACGGTCGAGCTCGCCGGCCTGCAGGGCGAGCTCGCCGAGCCGGCGCAGGCGCGGGAGGCGGTAGGGCGAGAGATCGGCCGCGCGCTGCAGGGTTCCGCAGGCCTCGGCGGGGCGGCCGGTCTCCTCCTGCACGCGTGCGAGCAGCTCGTGCGCCTCGATGAAGCGCGGGTGGCGGGCGACGAGGTCGGCGAGCAGGTGCTCGGCCTCGACCCAGGCCTCGCGCACCACCAGCATGCGTGCCAGCCCGAGCGAGGCCCAGGGGATGGGACGCGCGGCGAGGATCTCGCGGTACAGCGCCGCGGCCTCCTCGATCTGGCCGATCTGGGCGTGCAGCTCCGCCTGCAGGCGCATGAAATCGACCAGGTACTGCGGGTGGCGGTCGCGCGCCTCGCGACAGGCGGCGAGCGCGCCGACGGGGTCGCCGAGCTTCATCAGCTGCCACACCGGCAGGAAGGCGTCGCGCTTCTCGAAGGCGCGCAGCAGGCGCACGCGCAGGCTCTCGGCGGTGAGCGGCTTGAGGATGTAGTCGTTGGGAACGAGCTCGCAGGCGCTGATCACGCGCTCGTAGTTGCGCTCGCCGGTGATCATCACGAACACCGTGTCGGGCGGGATGATGGCGTGCTGGCGCAGGTCCTCGAGCAGGTGCTGGCCGTCCTGGCCCTCGCCGAGGTCGTATTCGGACAGGATGAGGTCGAAGGGCTGCGCGCGCAGGCGGCGCATCGCCATGCTCGCCGAGACCGCGAACTGCGGCGAGTCGATGCCGATCGAGGCGAGCATGTTGCGCAGCTGCGCGCGCATGCTCGACTGGGATTCGACGACGAGGACCTGCAGGCCGTGGGGGAGGAGCATCGGGGCGTCCGGGATCGGGGGGCCGCGCGGCGTGCGGGCCATCCGTGAAGATTACGGCATGGCGCCGGCAGGCTGAAGCCCCTGCGGCCGCCTTCGCGGCGATCCGGCAGGGGCTTCGGGATCTCCGGCCGGTGTGCCGCCGGACTCAGCCGCGCTCGACTTCGACCTGGGTCTCGACCTTCTGGCGCAGGCGGATGTGCAACTCGCGCAGCTGCTTCTCGTCCACGCCGCTCGGCGCGTCGGTGAGCAGGCACTGGGCGCGCTGGGTCTTGGGGAAGGCGATGACGTCGCGGATGGATTCGGCGCCGGTCATCATGGTGACGATGCGGTCGAGGCCGAAGGCCAGGCCGCCATGCGGGGGGGCGCCGTACTTGAGCGCGTCGAGCAGGAAGCCGAACTTGGCCTGCTGCTCCTCGGGGCCGATGTTCAGTGCCTCGAACACGCGCGCCTGCACGTCGGCGCGGTGGATACGCACCGAGCCGCCGCCGATCTCCCAGCCGTTCAAGGCGAGGTCGTAGGCCTTGGCCAGGCACTCGCCCGGGTTGGATTCGAGCAGGTCGATGTGCTCGTCCTTGGGGCTGGTGAAGGGGTGGTGGCAGGCGGTCCAGCGCTTGTCGTCCTCGTCGTACTCGAACATCGGGAAGTCGACCACCCACAGCGGACGCCAGGCCTCGCCGGTGACGTAGCCCTTCTCGTGGCCGAGCTTGATGCGCAGCGCGCCCATGGCGTCGTTGACCACCTTGGTCTTGTCGGCGCCGAAGAAGATCAGGTCGCCCGACTGCGCGCCGGTGCGCTCGAGGATGGTGCGCAGCGCGGTCTCGTGCAGGTTCTTGACGATCGGCGACTGCAGGCCGTGCTCGTTGGGCTGGGTGACGTCGTTGACCTTGATGTAGGCGAGGCCGCGGGCGCCATAGATGGCGACGAACTTGGTGTATTCGTCGATCTCGCCGCGGGTCAGGCTGTTGCCGCCCGGCACGCGCATCGCGGCGACGCGGCCGCCCGAGGTGGCGGGGCCGCTGAAGACCTTGAAGGCGACGTCCTGCACCGCGTCGGTGACGTCGGTGAGTTCCAGCGTCACGCGCAGGTCGGGCTTGTCCGAGCCGTAGCGGCGCATCGCCTCGGCGTAGGTCATGCGCGGGAAGGGCGCGGGCAGCTCGACCGCCATCGCTTCCTTGAACACGTAGCGGATCATCTCCTCGACCAGGGCGGTGATCTCGTGCTCGTTCATGAACGAGGTCTCGAGGTCGACCTGGGTGAATTCGGGCTGGCGGTCGGCGCGCAGGTCCTCGTCGCGGAAGCACTTGACGATCTGGTAGTAGCGGTCGTAGCCGGCCACCATCAGCAGCTGCTTGAAGAGCTGGGGCGACTGCGGCAAGGCGAAGAACTGGCCCGGGTGCACGCGCGAGGGCACCAGGTAGTCGCGCGCGCCTTCGGGCGTGCTCTTGGTCAGCATCGGCGTCTCGACGTCGATGAAGCCGGCGCCGTCGAGGAAGCGGCGGAAGGCCATCGTGGTCTTGTAGCGCAGCATCAGGTTCTTCTGCATCTGCGGGCGACGCAGGTCGATGACGCGGTTGGTCAGGCGCACCGTCTCGGACAGGTTCTCGTCGTCGAGCTGGAAGGGCGGCGTGGCGGCGGCGTTGAGCACCTCGATGTCGTGGCAGAGGATCTCGATCTCGCCCGAGACGAGGTTGGCGTTCTCGGTGCCGGCGGGACGGCGGCGCACCTTGCCGCTCAGCTTGAGGACGAACTCGTTGCGCACCGATTCGGCCGTCTTGAACATCTCCGCGCGGTCGGGGTCGCACACCACCTGCACCAGGCCCTCGCGATCGCGCAGGTCGATGAAGATGACGCCGCCGTGGTCGCGGCGGCGATGTACCCAGCCGCAAATGGTGACGATCTGGTCGAGGTCGGCGGCGGTGACTTTGCCGCAGTAGTGAGTTCGCATGTCGGGTTCCGCAGGTTCGGGGGCGCTTGCGCCCGGGGATTCAGGATTCGGCAGGGTGGAGAGGCTGGAGTGTTCGGGGAGCTTCGTTCAGGTGTCGGACAGCGCGGGCACGGGTTCCGGCCTGCGCGCCGGCGGAGCGACCACGCCCATCGAGATGATGTACTTGAGCGCGTCGTCCACGCTCATGTCGAGCTCGACGACCTCGCTGCGCCGCATCATCAGGAAGAAGCCCGAGGTCGGGTTGGGCGTGGTCGGTACATACACGCTGACGTAGTCGCCGCGCAGGTGCTCGGCCGCGTCGCCGCCCGGCTGGCCGGTGAGGAAGGCGATGGTCCACACGCCCTCGCGCGGGTATTGCACCAGCAGCGCCTTGCGGAAGGCCTGGCCGTTGCTCGAGAACACCGTGTCGGAGACCTGCTTGACGCTGTAGTAGATCGACTTGACGACCGGGATGCGGGCAAGCAGCGCTTCCCAGAGCTGCACGAGCTTCTGCCCGAGCACGTTGGCGGCGACCAGGCCGGTGAAGAACACCAGCAGCAGGCTCGCGACGACGCCCACGCCGGGGATGTCGAAGCCGATGTAGCGGCTCGGCTGGTATTCGGCGGGCAGCCACAGCAGGATCGCGTCGAGCGTGCCGACGATCCAGGCGATCACCATGTAGGTGATCGCCAGCGGGAGCCAGATCAGCAGGCCGGTGATGAAGTATTTTTTCAAGTGGGGTTCCTGGCCGCCGCGCTGCGCGGCTGCTTGCGTCTGCCGCGCCGCGGCCGGCCCGCCGCGAGATGGGTCGATCCGCTCAGTGGCAGGCGCAGCCGCCGCCGCAGCCGCCGGTCGCAGGCGAGGGCGTGGATTCGGCCGCCGGGGCCGCGCTCTTGGCTCCGCCCTTGAAGTCGGTGGCGTACCAGCCCGAGCCCTTGAGTTGGAAGCCGGCCGCCGACAACTGCTTGGCGTAGCCGGTCGTGCCGCAGGACGGGCAGACGGACAGGGGCTCGTCGCTCATTTTTTGCAGGTGTTCCTTCTGGAAACCACAGCTCGGGCAACGATATTCATAGATGGGCATGGCGTGCTCCCGAAAACAAGTGCGCAAGTCTAACGCAACGCAGCATAAGGAAAAAGCGCGTCCGGAACGGTCGCGCCCGGGTGCAAGATGAGGGCGGGGGAGGAGGGCTTCAAGCCCCCCGTGGCGGACCGTCCGCAGCGGCGCGCGCGGCGCGCGCTCAGAGCAGCCCGAGGTAGCGCTCGGTGATGCGCTCGCCCCAGAACAGCGCGATCAGGCCGGCCGCGGCGAGGTAGGGGCCGAAGGGGATCGGCACGTTGCGGCCGTGGCGGGCGACGACGATCAGCAGGATGCCGACCACCGCGCCCACCAGCGAGGACAGCAGGATGGTCAGCGGCAGCATCTGCCAGCCCAGCCAGGCGCCGATCGCGGCGAGCAGCTTGAAGTCTCCGTAGCCCATGCCCTCCTTGCCGGTGGCGAGCTTGAACAGCCAGAACACCGCCCACAGCGCGAGGTAGCCCGCCATCGCGCCGATCACCGCGTCGGGAAGCTCGGCGAAGGTGGTGCCGAGGTTGAAGGCGAGGCCCAGCCACAGCAGCGGCAGGGTGATGTCGTCGGGCAGCAGCTGGGTGTCGAGGTCGATGAAGGTGAGCGCGACCATCGCCCACACGAACAGCAGGGCCCCGAGCGCGCTGGCGCCGAAGCCGAAATGCCAGGCGGCGTAGGCCGACAGCAGCGCGGAGAGGGCTTCGACGATCGGGTAGCGCCTGCTGATGCCGGCGCCGCAATGTGCGCAGCGCCCGCGCAGCACCACGTAGCTGACGATCGGGATGTTCTCCAGCATCGTGATCTGGTGCCCGCAGTGCGGGCAGCGCGAGCGCGGCGTGGCGAGGTTGAAGCGCTCGTTGGCGGGTGCTTGCTCGCCACGCAGCTCGGCCGCCTGGGCGTGCCAGTCGCGCTCCATCATCCTGGGCAGCCGATGGATCACGACGTTGAGGAAGCTGCCGACGAAGAGTCCGACCAGGCCGGAGAGGATGGTGAAGGCGAGCGGGTCGCGGAGAAGCTCGATCATGGGTTCAGACGACCGAACCGAGCTTGAAGATCGGCAGGTACATCGCCACCACCAGGCCGCCGATGATGGTGCCGAGGAAGACCATGATCAGCGGCTCGAGCAGTTGCGACAGGCCGGCGACCGCGTCGTCCACCTCCTGCTCGAAGAAATCGGCGACCTTGCCCAGCATGGCGTCGAGCTGGCCGGACTCCTCGCCGATCGACACCATCTGCACCACCATGGTGGGAAAGACTTCCGCGTTCTGCATCGCGACCGTCAGGCTGGTGCCGGTGCTGACCTCGCTCTGGATCTGATGTGTCGCCACCACATAGACGTGGTTGCCCGATGCGCCTCCCACCGAGTCGAGCGCCTCGACCAGCGGCACGCCGGCCGCGAACATGGTCGACAGCGTGCGCGTCCAGCGTGCGACCGTGGCCTTGCGGATGATCGCGCCGATCACCGGGATGCGCAGCACCAGCCGGTCGACCGCGATCTGCATCGCAGTCGAGCGCTTGTAGCTCCAGGCGATCGCCACGAGGGCCGCGATGAGGGCGCCGAAGATCAGGTACCAGTAGGCCACGAAGGCGTCCGAGATGGCGATGACCATCAAGGTGGGCACCGGCAGCTCGGCACCGAAGCTGGAGAACACGCTCTTGAACTCGGGGATCACGAACAGCATCATCACCGAGATCACGAGACCCGCCACCACGACCACCGCGGCAGGATAGAACAGCGCCGACTTGATCTTGCTCTTGATCGCGAGGATCTTTTCCTTGTAGGTGGCGATGCGGTCGAGCAGGCCGTCGAGGATGCCCGCCTGCTCGCCCGCTGCGACCAGGTTGCAGAACAGCCGGTCGAAGTGCGCAGGGTGCTTGGCGAAGGCCTGCGACAGGTTGGAGCCGGTCTCGACGTCGGTGCGGATGTCGTTGAGCAGGCGCACGAGCGCGGCGTTGCCGGAGCCTTTCATTGCGATGTCGAAGGCCTGCAGCAGCGGCACACCGGATTTCATCATCGTGGCGAGCTGGCGGGTGAACAGCGCGATGTCCTTTTCGGAGATGCGTCCGCCGCGCGCCATCTTCTGCTTGCGGATCTTGATCACCTGGATGCCCTGGCGGCGCAGCATGGCCTGGACCATGGCGTCGCCGGTGGCGCGGATCTCGCCGCGGACGACCTTCCCGGTCTTGTCCTTGCCTTCCCAGATATAAAGGTCCTCCCTCGGACCGGTGGCACGTGCCGCGCGGCTTGCAGTGGCCATGAAATCGAGCGTCCTTTATTCGTTGGTCGTCGCCAGCACTTCTTCGAGCGAGGTGATGCCTTGGCGCACCTTGCGCAGGCCCGACTGGCGCAGGTCGAGCACGCCCTCGCTGCGGGCCTGGGCGGCGATGTCCATGGAGTTTCCGCCGGTCATGATGATGCGGGCGATCTCCTCGCTGATCGGCATGACCTGGTAGATGCCCACCCGGCCCTTGTAGCCGCTGCCCTTGCAGCGTTCGCAACCGCCCGGTCCCATCGGCTGCCAGCCGCCGTCGAGCTCGTCGGGCTCGAAGCCGGCCTCCAGCAGGGCCTGGGCGGGAATGTCGACGGGCTTCTTGCAGGAGCATAGCCGGCGGGCGAGGCGCTGGGCCGTGATCAGGATCACCGAGGATGCGATATTGAACGGCGCCACGCCCATGTTCTTGAGGCGCTCGAGCGTGGAGGGCGCGTCGTTGGTGTGCAGGGTGGACATCACCAGGTGGCCGGTCTGCGCGGCCTTGATGGCGATCTCGGCGGTCTCGATGTCGCGGATCTCGCCCACCATGATCACGTCCGGGTCCTGGCGCAGGAAGGCGCGCAGCGCGGCGGAGAAGGTGAGGCCGGCCTTCTCGTTGACGTTGACCTGGTTGATGCCGGCGAGATTGATCTCGGCAGGGTCCTCGGCGGTGGAGATGTTCACGCCCGGCTTGTTGAGCAGGTTGAGGCAGGTGTACAGCGACACCGTCTTGCCCGAGCCGGTGGGGCCGGTGACCAGGATCATGCCGTAGGGGCGCTCGACCGCGGCGAGCAGCGCCTCGCGCTGCTCGGGGTCGTAGCCGAGCGCGTCGATGCCGAGCATCGCCGAGCTCGGATCGAGGATGCGCATCACGATCTTCTCGCCGTGCAGGGTCGGCAGCGTCGAGACGCGGAAGTCGATCGCCTTGTTGCGCGACAACACGAGCTTCATGCGCCCGTCCTGCGGCACGCGCTTCTCCGAGATGTCGAGGCGCGAGATCACCTTGATGCGCGCGGCGATCTTGTCCTTGAGCACCAGCGGCGGCTGGGCGATGTCGCGCAGGATGCCGTCGGTGCGCACGCGGATGCGGTAGAACTTCTCGTAGGGCTCGAAGTGGACGTCCGAGGCGCCCTCGTTGATCGCGTCGATCAGCACCTTCTGGATGAACTTGACGACCGGGGCGTCATCGACCTCGTTGGCTTCCTCCTCGTCGCGCGGCTGCGCGGGACCGTCCTGCTGCAGCAGGTCCATGTCGAAGGCTTCGCCGGTGAGCTCCTTGAGCGTGTCTGCGGCCGACTCGGACAGGGCCTCGACCGCGCGCTTGAGCTTGTCCGCCTCGACGATCACCAGCTCGATCTGCAGGCCGGTCTGGAAGCGGATCTCGTCCAGCGCGCGCAGGTTGGAAGGGTCGGCGGTGGCGAGCGTGATGCGGCTCTGGCGCTTGGCGAGCGGCGCGACCTGGTGCTTGGCGAGCAGCTTGCGGTCGACCGCCTCGCGCGCGAACATCGCCGCATCGAAGGCGGCGAGGTCGAGGAGCGGATAGCCGAAGGTCTCGGCGGCGAAGCGGGCCATCGCCGCGCAGCTCATCAGGCCGCGGTTGGCGACCTCGAGGATGAAGGCGGTCGCGGCCTCGCCCGCATGGGTGGTGCATGCGATCGCGTCCGCCTCCTTGAGGTGGCCATGCTGGATCAGGGCCCTGGCGAAGCCGCTCAGGGCCGGTTTGGAGGTCGCCGCCATGCCTTGCTCGTGTCCGGACTGCGGCCGATGTTGCCCGCCGCCCCCGGCCTTGTAAAGATGCGCGCAGCCGGTGCCGGGGCGCGCGGGCTCACTGTCCGGCGCCCTCGATCCGCGGACGGAAGATGCGCGCGGTGCGCACCATGCGGTCCTGGGTCTGCACGACCTCGATCGGGGTATCGGCGATCTTCATCGATACCCCGGTCTCCGGGATGTCCTGCAGGTGTTCGAGGATCAGACCGTTGAGCGTCTTCGGACCATCGATCGGGAGTGCGAGCTCGAGCCGGCGGTTGAGCTCGCGCAGGTTGGACGTGCCATCGACCAGCACGCTGCCGTCTTCGCCCCAGTGCATGCGGTCGCCCACGTCCGGGGTGCTGGTGGTGAACTTGCCGATGAGTTCCTCGATGATGTCCTCGAGGGTGATCAGGCCGAGGATCTCGCCGTATTCGTCCACCACGAAGCCGAGACGCTGCTGGTTCTCCTGGAAGAACTGGATCTGCGAGTAGAGCGGCGTGTCGGCCGGCACGAAATAGGGGCGGGCCAGGAGGTCGCGGATGCGGTCCACGCTGAAATTTTCCTCCAGCGTGTTGCCGAGCAGCTTGCGCTGGTGCAGCACGCCGATCACGTGCTCGCTGTCGCCGTCGTAGACCGCCAGCCGGGTGTGGAAGCTGGTGGCGATCTGGCGGCGGACGATGTCCTCGGGGTCGGACAGGTCGATGCTCTCGATCGCTCCGCGCGGCGTCATCACGTCCTCGACCGTGATGCTCTCGAGGTCGAAGAGGTTGAGCAGCATGCTGCGGTGCTTGTGCGGGATGTACTGGCCCGACTCGATCACCATCGCGCGCAACTCTTCGACGGAGAGCGCCGAGCTCGTCTCCTCCTTCGGCTGCAGACGCATCAGGTTCAGCAGCCCGCGCGAGAACAGGTTGATGAACCATACCGCGAAATACGACGCGCGCAGCAGGCCGGTGAGTGGGTAGGCCACGAAGGGGGCGAGACGATCGGCGTGGTTGGCGCCGACGACCTTGGGCGTGATCTCGGAGAACACCAGGATCGCGAAGGTGGCGAGCAGGGTCGCCACGCCGAGGATCCAGCTCTCGTTGCCGAAGAGCTCGAGCGTGATCACGCTGACCAGGGTGGCGGCGCCCGTGTTGACCAGGTTGTTGAACAGCAGGATGACGCCGAGCAGCCGGTCCGTGCGGGCGAGCAGGTCGAGGGCCAGGGTGGCGCCGCGGCTGCCCTGATTGGCGAGGGAGCGCAGGCGGTAGCGGTTGGCCGCCATCATCACCGTCTCCGACATCGAGAAGCATGCCGACAGGGTCAGCAGCACGACGAGGGCGACGATCTGAAGCGTCAGGGTGAGGTCCGTCACGAGGGGCGGTGGAAAGGAAAGGGGCCCCGAGTATTGGAGCCCCTCGTGACGGTGTCAATGCACGCGGACTTCGGCGGGCGGACTCAGGTGCGATGCAGCACGACTTCGATGACGAAGCGGCTGCCCACGTAGGCGAGCATCAGCGCGACGAAGCCGGCCAGGGTCCAGCGCAGCGCCAGCCGGCCGCGCCAGCCCCACAGGCGGCGGCCCACCAGCAGGCCGCCGAAGAGGAACCAGGAGACGAAGGCGAACACCGTCTTGTGGTCGACCCGGAAGGCCTGGCCGAACAGGCTCTCGGAGAACAGCACGCCGCTCGCCAGCGTCAGCGTGAGCAGCACGAAGGCGATGGAAATCAGCCGGAACAGCAACGCCTCCATGGTGAGCAGGGGCGGCAGGCCGGAGAGCAGGCGGCTGAAGCGTGCGTTGTGGAGCTGGCGCCCGGCCACCGACATCAGCATCGCGTGCAGGGCGGCCAGGGTGAACAGGCTGTAGGCGAGCATGGCCACGACGAAGTGGGCGCGGAAGGCCGGCGAGGTGGCGTTGGCGAGCACGTGGTCGCCCGGGAACAGCATCGGCACCAGGCTGCCGATCGCACCTGCGGGCATCACCGCCGCGTGCAGGCCGTCGAGCCGGGTGTAGAGGGTCTCGACCCAGTAGAAGCACACCGCCAGCCAGACCATCAGCGAGACCGCGACGCCGAAGCCGAAGCGCATCTCGCTGCCGGGGAAGATCGCCAGGTGCAGCGCCGCGCCGTGCGCGACGATGGCGCCCAGCAGCAGCAGGCGCTCGCGCGTGCTCATGCACTCCCGGCGCGGCTCCAGCGCGGAACCGCGCGTCATGCAGGTGCGCCAGAAGAACACGCCCAGACCGGCGTAAAGCGAGGCGGGGAGGAGATGAAGTAGAATTGTGCGCATACGTAGCCGCAGTTTACTCCAAGTCACGCGCCCAAGGCCTGCCCCAACATGCTCGACAATCTGACCCAACGCCTGTCCAAGGTCGTCAAGACCCTCCGCGGCCAGGCCCGCCTGACGGAAGAAAACATCCAGGAGGCGATGCGCGAGGTGCGCATGGCCCTGCTCGAGGCCGACGTCGCGCTGCCGGTGGTCAAGGACTTCGTCGCCAAGGTCAGGGAGAAGGCGGTCGGGCAGGAGGTCATCGGCTCGCTGACGCCCGGCCAGGCCCTGGTCGGCGTGGTGCACGACGAGCTCAAGGCGCTGATGGGCGGCGCCCACGAGGGTCTGGACCTGTCCACCCAGCCGCCCGCGGTGGTGCTGATGGCCGGCCTGCAGGGCGCGGGCAAGACCACCACCACCGGCAAGCTCGCCAAGCTGCTGCACGAGCAGCACAAGAAGAAGGTGCTGGTGGTCTCCACCGACGTCTATCGCCCGGCGGCGATCGAGCAGCTGAAGACGGTGGCAGCGCAGGCCGGGGTGGGCTTCTTCCCCTCCGAGACCGCGCAGAAGCCGGTCGACATCGCGCTCGCCGCGCTCGACTACGCGCGCAAGCACCACATGGACGTGCTGCTGGTCGACACCGCCGGCCGGCTCGCGGTGGACGAGGCCATGATGGCCGAGATCCAGGTCCTGCACGCCGCAGTCAAGCCGATCGAGACCTTGTTCGTGGTCGACGCGATGCTCGGTCAGGATGCGGTGAACACCGCGCGCGCCTTCAACGAGGCGCTGCCGCTCACCGGCATCGTGCTGACCAAGCTGGACGGCGACTCGCGCGGCGGCGCGGCGCTGTCGGTGCGCCACGTCACCGGCAAGCCGCTCAAGTTCGCCGGCGTGGGCGAGAAACTCTCCGGGCTGGAGCCCTTCCACCCCGACCGCATGGCCAGCCGCATCCTCGGCATGGGCGACATCCTCGGCCTCGTCGAGGATGCGCGCCGCGGCGTGGACGAGGAGAAGGCCAAGGCCTTCGCGCAGAAGCTCAAGACCGGCAAGGGCTTCGATCTCGACGACTTCAAGGAGCAGATCGCCCAGATGCGCAAGATGGGCGGGCTATCCTCGATGATGGACAAGCTGCCGGCACAGTTCGCCCAGGCGGCGGGCAAGCTGCAGGGCGGGGCCGAGGAAAAGGCGATCTCGCGCATCGAGGGCATCATCAACTCGATGACCCCGCTCGAGCGCGCCAAGCCCGAGATCCTCAAGGCCAGCCGCAAGCGCCGCATCGCCGCGGGCGCCGGGGTGACGGTGCAGGAGGTCAATCGTCTGCTCAACCAGTTCGAGCAGACGCAGAAGGTCATGAAGCAGTTCTCCAAGGGGGGCATGAGCAAGATGATGCGAGCGATGAAGGGCATGATGCCGGGCGGCCTGCCGGGCATGCCGCGCTGAGGGGGGGGGCGGACGCATGAAGGACATCCTCGTCGCCTTCGGGCGCGCCGGTCGCAGCCTCGGGCGGCGCGACATGTTCTGGCACCTGCTGTGGCCCGGCCTGCTCGCGGTGGTGATCTGGGCCGGCGTGGCCTTCTACGCGTGGACGCCGGTCACCGAGTGGCTCTATGCCGCGGTGAGCGGGTGGTCCTTCGTCGGCGGATGGCTGTCGGCCTCGGAGACCACCGCGGCGATCGTGCTGGTGCTGATCCAGATCGCCACCGCGCTGCTGGTGGTCCCGCTGGTGTACGTCACCGCCGCGATGCTGGTGGCGACGGTGGCCCTGCCGCTGATGCTCGAGCGCGTCGCGCGCACCGACTACGCCGACCTCGAGCAGCGTCGCGGCGGCTCCAACCTGGGCAGCGCGATGAACTCCATCGTCGCCGGCGTGCTGTTCCTGCTCGCGCTGGTGCTGTCGTTGCCGCTGTGGCTGATTCCGGGCGCCGGCCTGCTGATCTCGGTCACCCTCACCGGCTGGCTGAACCAGCGCGCCTTCGGCTACGACGCGCTGATGTACCACGCCGACAAGGGCGAACTGCAGCGCCTGCGCGACGCTTGGCGGCCGCAGATGCTCCTCCTCGGCGGCGGCACGGCCCTGCTCGCGTATGTCCCGGTGATCAACCTGGTGGCGCCCGCCTTCGCCGGCCTCGCCTTCGTCCATTACATGCTCGAAACCCTGCGCCGGCATCGCATCCAGCACGGCATCACCGTGCTCGACGCAGAGCCGGGTGCCGACCTGCGGAAGCTGAGATGAATTTCGGTGCACTGATCATCGGCGACGAGATCCTTTCCGGCCGTCGCAGCGACAAACACCTCGCCAAGCTGATCGAACTGCTCGGTGCGCGCGGGCTCAAGCTGTCGTGGGCGCGCTACGTCGGCGACGACTTCGCGCGCCTTGCCGGGACGCTGCGCGAGACCTTCGCCACCGGTGACGTGGTGTTCAGCTTCGGTGGCATCGGCGCCACCCCCGACGACCGTACGCGCGAGGCCGCGGGCGCCGCGCTCGGACTGGAACTCGCCCTGCACCCCGAGGCGGAGGCCGAGATCCGTGCCCGCTTCGGTGCCGAGATCACCCCCGAGCGCCTGCAGATGGGCGTGTATCCGGTGGGCAGCGAGATCATCCCCAACAGTTTCAACCGCATCCCCGGCTTCTCGATCCGCCAGCACTACTTCACCCCGGGCTTTCCGGTGATGGCCTGGCCGATGGTGGAGTGGGTGCTCGACACCAAGTACGCCCACCTGCACCACGCCGAAGACTACGTCGAG
This sequence comes from Thauera aminoaromatica, assembly GCF_000021765.1. Taxonomy (NCBI): domain Bacteria; kingdom Pseudomonadati; phylum Pseudomonadota; class Betaproteobacteria; order Rhodocyclales; family Zoogloeaceae; genus Thauera; species Thauera aminoaromatica. Next base: position 1,307,973 of record NC_011662.2, read on the forward strand.
CAGGCGGTGACGGTGTGGGATGCCTACGAGGGCCAGCTGATCGGCCTGATGCGTCAGGTCACCGCCGACTTCCCCGACACCACCCTGTTCAGCCTGCCCACGATCGCCGCCGAGGGCCAGCGGCGTTCGCTCGAACTCGGCATGAAAGGCACGGCGGCGCGCGTCGCGGCGGCGATGGCGGTGATCAAGGCCGATCTCTCCGCACGCGGGCTGGAGTGGGAAGACAAGGCTTGAGCGCTCGGGCGGCGGCCTCGGAAGAGCCGCACAGCGTGCTCGTCGAGGGCACCCGTGTCGATCTGGTGCTGCGGCGCTCGGCGCGGCGCTCGTTCGCGCTCCAGGTGGACCACCGCGGCGCGCGCGTGTCGGTGCCACTGCGCACCCCGCTCGGCGAGGTCGAGCGTTTCGTGCATAGCCACGGTGCCTGGCTGCTCGACCGTCTGCGGGCGCGGGCGCAGGCGCCGCAGGCGCTGCCGCTGGAGGTGGCGGAGGGCGTATGCCTGCCGCTCTTCGGGCGTGTCCTGGTGCTGCGCCGGGTGTCGGCGCGCGCGGCGCGCTGGCGGGGCCTGGCGGATGGACGGGAGGAACTCCTGCTGCCCGCGGGCGTCGATCCGCAGCGGGCGCTGGTGCGCGCGCTGCGCGCGCGCGCACTGGCCTGGTACCGCGGGCGGGCGGAGGAGTACTGCCACCGTCTCGGCGTTGCGGTTCCGCCGGTGAGCTTGTCGAGCGCGGCCACGCGCTGGGGTAGCTGCAGCACCCGCTCGGGGATCCGGCTGCACTGGCGGCTGATCCATCTCGAGCCGGCGCTGATCGACTACGTGGTCGCCCACGAGGTCGCGCACCTGGCCGAGATGAATCACTCGCCGCGCTTCTGGGCGGTCGTCGAGCGTCTGTACCCGGACTGGCGTGCCGCGCGCGCCGCGCTGCGCAGCGCGGCGGCGACGCTGCCGGTGATCGCGACCGCCGCCGCCGACCGCGGCGCCTTCACCCGCGAAGATTGAAACCACCACGATACAGGAAGACACCCCATGCGAATCCTTCACACCATGCTGCGCGTCGGCGATCTCGAGCGCTCGCTCGCCTTCTACACCGAGGTGCTGGGCATGCGCCTGCTGCGCCGCCAGGACTATCCGGACGGCAAGTTCACCCTCGCCTTCGTCGGCTACCAGGACGAGGCTCACGGAGCGGTGCTGGAGCTGACCCACAACTGGGGCGTGGACAAGTACGAGCTCGGCACCGCATACGGCCACATCGCCCTAGAGGTCGCGGACGCGAAGAAGGCCTGCGACGACATCCGCGCGCGCGGCGGCAAGGTAGTGCGCGAGGCGGGACCGATGAAGCACGGCATCACCGTGATCGCCTTTGTCGAGGATCCTGACGGCTACAAGGTCGAACTGATCGAGCGCAAGGGCTGACGCAGGCGCCCCCGGGGGTGGGGGCGCAGGCCTCAGCAGGGGGGCGAGACGGGCGGCTCCGGGGCGTGCTCGTCCTGGTAGCGCGACTGCACGGCGAGCACGTCCTCCCAGGTGTGGAAGAGCGCGTCGACGCAGGTCGGGTCGAAGTGGGTGCCGCGCCCCTCGCGCAGCAGCGCGATCGCCCGCGACATCGGCCATGCCGGCTTGTAGGGCCGTGCGGAGGTGAGCGCATCGAACACGTCGGCGACCGCGACGATGCGGCCCTCCATCGGGATCGACTGGCCGGAGAGTCCCTGCGGGTAGCCGCTGCCGTCGAACTTCTCGTGGTGGGTGAGGGCGATGGTTGCGCCCAGGCGCAGGATGCTGGATGACGAACCCTTGAGGATGTCGTGGCCGATCTGCGGGTGGCGCTTCATCACCGCGAACTCGTCCGCAGTCAGTCGGCCGGGCTTGAGCAGGATGGTATCGGGGATGCCGAGCTTGCCCACGTCGTGCATCGGTGCGGCCATCAGCAGGGTCTCGGCGAAGGTGTCTCCCAGGCCCAGGCGGCGGGCGATCAGGGCCGAATAGTGCGACATGCGCTGGATGTGGGCGCCGGTCTCGGGATCGCGGAACTCGGCCGCACGCGACAGCCGGGTGATGGTCTCGCGCTCGCGGTCGAGGATGTCGGCGGTTGCCCGGCGCACCTCGGCGGCGAGGGTCTCGGCGCGGTGCTCGTTGGCGAGGTGGGCCTGGCGCAGCTTGAGCATGTTGCGCACGCGCGCTTCGAATTCGCGCGCATCGACCGGCTTGGTGAGGAAGTCGCTCGCGCCGCAGTCGAGTGCCGCGTAGCGCACGTCGCGCTCGTGGCTGGCGGTGACCATCAGGATGGGCAGGTCGTCGCGGTCGCGGCAGGCGCGGATGCGGCGGATGAATTCCAGCCCGTCCATCTCGGGCATCATGTAGTCGACGATGATGAGGTCGGGCGCATTGGCGAGGCACCACTCGAGCGCGGCGGTGGGGCGCTCGAAGTTGTGTGCACGCGCATCTTGCATGCGGTCGACGAGCTTGCCGATCAGGAACAGGTTGAGCTGCGTGTCGTCGACCACTGCGACCTGCATCGGACGGTCGAGTGGGAATTTCATCCGATGAGTATCGGAGGCCTTGGGCCTCGCACCGAGGAACTATTGCGCGGACGGCATCGCATCCGCGCATCCTCGGTTCAGTCGGGCAGGGCGATGCGGCCTTCGGTGCTGAACTGGTAGTCCTTGAACACGTGCTCGGCGGACAGGATGCGGTAGTCGCCGCCGTCCTCGCGCACGGTGGTGTCCTTGAGCCGGTAGGTGTAGTGGCCGCAGGTCCAGCAGTCGAAGTTGCGCATGTGCGTGCACAGGCAGGTCTTGTCGAAGACCTTGACCTTCTTCGCCTCGGGGTGCGCGGCAACCTCGCGGTTATAGGCCTCGATGTACTGGCAGTTGCCGCTGGAGTCGAGCAGGTAGCCGTAGGCCTCGCAGTTGGGGCGGATGCCGCTGCCGATCGCCGGGCTGCTCTTCAGCATGCGCATCGGGTAGCCGGTGGGCGAGATCTGGTTGACCTCGATCTCGTCCTCCTCGGCCTTGAAATAGTCCTGCTTGACCTCGTCGGGCAGGCCGCACTCCTTGGTGACCGTGAAGCGGGTCGCGACCTGGACGGCCGCGGCGCCCGCCTCGAGGAAATTCACCGCGTCGGTGCCGGTGAAGATGCCGCCGGCCGGGATCAGCGGGATGTCGAGCTGTTGCTCGCGCATCCAGTCGCGGATCTCGGCGACGATGGTGGCGAGGTCGTACTGCGCCCAGTCCATGCCGAAGCCGAGGTGGCCGCCGGCGAGCGGGCCCTCGACCACCACGTAGTCGGGGAGCCGCCCGGTGCGCGCGCTCTTCTTGAGGAAGAGCTGCAGCGCGCGCAGCGAGCTGACGATGATGCCCAGCTGCACGTCGCGGAAGCGCGGATGGTCCTCGATGAGGGAGAGCGAGCCCAGGTGCAGGCCGGCTGCCAGTGTGATGCCGTCGATGCCGTGGTCCATCGCGGTGCGCAGGCGCACACGCAGGGTTTCCTTGGGCGCGTTCATCGTCAGCTTTTCCATGCAGTTGATGAACACCATGCCCGGCCCGCGCTTGCGCTCCATGGTGCGGCCGACGTGGGTCGCGGTCGCTTCGGCGATGAGGCCGAGGTCGAACTGCACCACCGACTTGTCTGCGTTGGCGACGTTGAACTTGTATTGCTGCAGCTTGTTCTTGACGTACTTGGTGTTGTAGCGCCGGTCGGACACGGTCGGCAGCATCGCGTCGGAAATGTGTCCGACCCCGCCCAGCCGGGCGGCCTCGAGCGCCAGATCGGAGGTGGAAATATCCACCCCCATCCCGCCCACCATGATCGGCACGAGTTCCTGGGAGCCCAGTTTCAGGCGGAAGTCATCTACACGCTTCATTGCTTGGAGTCCGTTGATTCGGCAGTCCGACATTATCACCCGAGAGCCCCTTTGGGCCCAAGTTCGAGCGCCATGCGGGCATCGTTTAACATGCGGGTTCGACTGCGAAACCGGCGCGAGGTGCGCCCAGGGAGAGAAAAATGTTCAAGGCAGTGCTGATCGAGAAGGATGATGCCGGCTACCGCGCGGCGGTGAAGGAGCTCGACGAGGCCGCGCTGCCCGAAGGCGACGTCGGCGTTCGGGTGGAATACTCTTCGCTGAACTACAAGGATGGCCTGGCGATCACCGGGCGTGGTGCGGTGGTGCGCAAATTCCCGATGGTCGCGGGCATCGACCTCGTCGGCACGGTCGAGTCCAGCGCGCATCCAGGCGTGGCGGTGGGCGACAAGGTGATCCTCAACGGCTGGGGGACGAGCGAGGTGCACTGGGGCGGGCTCGCGCAGCGTGCGCGCGTGCGCGGCGAGTGGCTGGTGCCGCTGCCCGCGGCCTTCACCCCGCGCCAGGCGATGGCGATCGGGACCGCCGGCTACACCGCGATGCTGTGCGTGATGGCGCTCGAGCGCCACGGCGTCGTTCCGCAGCGCGGCGAGGTGCTGGTGACCGGCGCGAGTGGCGGCGTGGGCAGCGTGGCGATCGCGCTGCTCTCCAGGCTGGGCTTCACCGTGGTGGCCTCCACCGGGCGTCCGCAGGAGGCCGACTACCTGCGCGAACTGGGCGCGACCACCATCATCGACCGCAGCGAACTCGGCCTCCCCGGCCGCGCACTCGGCAAGGAGCGCTGGGCGGGGGTGGTCGACACGGTGGGCAGCCACACCCTGGCCAACGCCTGCGCGACCACCCTGTACCGCGGCACGGTCGCCGCCTGCGGCCTGGCGCAGGGACTCGATTTCCCGGCCTCGGTCGCACCCTTCATCCTGCGCGGCGTCACTCTCGTCGGCATCGACTGCGTGATGGCGCCGCGCGAGGAGCGCATCGAGGCCTGGAGCCGCCTCGCCCGCGACCTCGACGTTCACAAGCTCGAGCGCATGACGCGCGAGATCGGCCTCGGCGAGGTGGTCGACACCGCCGCCGCGCTGCTCGACGGCCAGGAGCGCGGGCGCATCGTGGTCGATGTCGATCGCTGAACCCGACCATAAACACATCGACGGAGGAAACTTCCAATGACCGAAACCATCAGCCGCTTCAAGGTGCCCGAACTCGCCGACCTTGCCGAGGACGTGCGCGAGCGCATCCTCGCCGTGCAGGAGAAGGCGGGCTTCGTGCCCAACGTGTTCCTGATGCTCGCCCACCGCCCGGCCGAATTCCGCGCCTTCTTCGACTACCACGACGCCCTGATGGAGAAGGACGTCGGCCTCAGCAAGGCCGAGCGCGAGATGATCGTCGTCGCCACCTCGGCTGCCGGCCAGTGCCTGTACTGCGTGATCGCCCATGGCGCCATCCTGCGCATCCGCGCGAAGAACCCGCGCCTCGCCGACCAGCTCGCCACCAATCACCGCAAGGCCGAGATCAGCCCGCGCCAGCGCGCGATGCTCGACTTCGCCATCAAGCTCAGCACGCGTGGCGCCGAGGTCGACGAGGCCGACCTCGCGGTCCTGCGCGCGCATGGCTTCGACGACGAGGCGATCTGGGACATCGGCGCGATCACCGCCTTCTTCAGCATGAGCAACCGGCTGGTGCATCTGACCGGTACGCCGCCCAACGAGCCCTTCTACCTGATGGGGAGGGTGCCGAAGGCGTGAGGTGCGAGGTGCGAGGTGCGTGCGGGCTGGAGCCGCGTCGGATAGGGAGTTCGTCCGGCGCGGTGCAATTGCTTACAAACGGACCGGGCCTTGTCCTCGCACAGGCATTGAATGCAGCCGCCGACCTGCGTAAGATCGCGGACATGGTTGTAATCCCGGCAATCTGGAGGCGTTCTGGACAGGGGTTCGATTCCCCTCACCTCCACCCAAGTGCATTCGGGAGTGTGCTTGGGTGGGGGTGTACCGGTTTCGACAGGGCGGGCAAAGGTGAGCAGGCAACCCGAGAGGCGACGGACGTAATCCGCGCAAATCCATAAACGCCAACGATGAGCGTTTCGCACTGGCCGCTTAAGGCCTATGCCGAGGCTGCTTGAGCCTTGTTACCAAAGAAAAGCCGGTGGGGACTTCGGTCCCCATCGTCACGTCTACGCTCCGTCGCGCGCTCCGCCCGGCAGGCTGCGTGCCGGGTCGGCCACACCACGATTCGGCACACGCGTTGACCTTCGTCAATAGTCCTGATCGACGATCGTGATCTCTCCGCAACCCGGGTCTAGGCTCGAAACGGGTAGTCTGCCGGGAGAGTTCCGATGCTGGCAACTGACACATTCCTGAACGCGCGCGACTTCCTGAGTGCGCATCGCTCGGATCCAGAGGGTGCGTGGCGGGGTTTTGCATGGCCACAACTCGAGCATTTCAACTGGGCGCTGGATTATTTCGACCAAGTTGCGGACGCTGCGGACCGCCTCGCGCTCTGGGTGGTGCACGAAGGGGGCGGGGAAGAGCGGTTGAGCTTCGCCGACCTTACACAACGCTCGAACCGTACGGCGAATTTCCTGCGTCGAATTGGCGTCCGCCGCGGAGCACGCATCCTGCTGATGCTCGGTAACGAGTTGGCGTTGTGGGAATGCATGCTGGCCGCGATGAAGCTCGGGGCGGCGGTCATTCCGGCCACCCCCCAGTTGACTGGGGCCGATCTGGCGGATCGACTGGCGAGAGCGCAGGTGGAGCACGTGATCGTCGATGCGAGCCACGCCGCGAAATTCGACGACTTGGCCGCGCCTTTCAGTCGGATCGTGGTGGGTGCGCGCCGGCCCGGCTGCGCCTGTTACGAGGATGCGGGCGCGGAGTCGGCCGTGTTCGTGGCCGACAGGCCGACCGCGCGCGACGAGGAGTTTCTCCTCTACTTCACCTCGGGCACGACGGCGAAGCCGAAGCTCGTCCTCGGCACGCAGCAGAGCTATCCGGTCGGTCATCTGTCGACCATGTACTGGCTCGGCCTGGGCCGTGGCGATCTGCACTGGAACCTGAGTTCGCCCGGTTGGGCCAAGCATGCGTGGAGCAGCTTCTTCGCCCCGTGGAATGCCGAGGCGGCGGTGTTCGCATTCGACGCTGCGCGCTTCAGCGCGCGCACGGTGCTCGACGTATTGCACGCGTATCCGGTGGTCTCGTTCTGCGCGCCACCGACGGTCTGGCGCATGCTGGTGCAGGAGGTGCTCGGCGAGCGGCCACCGGTACTGCGGGAACTGGCCAGTGCGGGCGAGCCGCTCAACCCGGAGGTGGTCGATGAGGTTCGCGAGGCGTGGGGTATCGTCATCCGCGAGGGCTACGGCCAGACCGAGACGACCGCTGTTCTCGGCACGCCACCGGGGGTACGGCCCCGACCGGGGGCGATCGGTAAATCTCTGCCAGGCTACCGTGTCGTCCTTCTCGACGAGCAGGGAGTGGAGGCCATGGAGGGCGAGATCTGCATCGGCCTCGAACCGCGTCCGCTCGGCCTGATGAGTGGCTATGCCGGTGCGCCCGAGCGCAACGCCATCGCGATGCGGGACGGCTATTACCATACCGGCGACATCGCGCATCGCGACGACGAGGGCTACATCCACTACGTGGGACGTAGTGACGACGTGTTCAAGGTCTCCGACTACCGGATCAGTCCGTTCGAACTCGAGAGCGTGCTCGTCGAGCATCCTGCGGTCGCCGAGGCTGCGGTCGTGCCGTGTCCGGATGTCGTCCGGCTTGCTGTCCCGAAAGCCTTTGTCGGGCTTGCCGCCGGTCATGTGCCCAGCCGCGAGCTCGCCGGGGAACTCCTCGCCTTCGCGCGGGCGCGTCTCGCGCCTTACCAGCGGATCCGGCGCATCGAGTTCGCCGAGCTGCCGAAGACCATCTCCGGCAAGATCCGCCGCGTGCAGCTTCGCACGGCGGAGATGGGGCGCGACCCCGGGGAGGCACGTCCGCCGCTCGAGTTCCGGGAGGAGGATTTCGACCCCGCGCCGTGAGTTCGGCTCGAAGCCGTGAGAACACCGTAAAAAAACGGCCGCTCTTCAGGCGGCCGTTCCGGGTCTCTATCCGTCCTTCCCGAGGGTCATCCCACCCGAGACCGGCGCCGAATGGCCCCAAGGCCGGCGAGTCCGAGGGCGAGCAGCGCGAGCCCTCCCGGCTCGGGCACGTTGTTCGAAGGAGGCGTGATCGCGAAGCTCGTGGTGATGTTGAAATTCGACTCGCTGGTGTGGCGCTCGGCGAAGAAGATATCCAGGTCGTAGGCCGTTCCCGGTGCCAGTCCGGCGGTCTTCAGCGTCTCCTCGGTGAAGGAGGCGCTTGCGGCGCCATGCACGCCACCGAGGTCGATGAACCGGATGCCATTCACGAACACCCACAGGTCGTCGTCGCCGGTGAAGCTGAATGAATTGTCTGCAGCGGCGGTGGGGTCGGCAAAGGAGAGCTGGCCCTCGAGGTGCAGCGTGAAGTGGTAGTTGTGGCCGCGCCCCTGGTTGCCGAAGAGTTGGCCGTCGATCGGGAAGAAGCTCGACGAGGCGTACGAATAGACGCCGCTTCCGGGCGTGGTTTCGCCGAGCGTCAGCGAGAAGGCCTGGCTCAGGTTGTAGCCCGGGCTGTCCACGTACCATTTCGCGAAGTTGGCCGCCGTCGAAGCTCCGGCAACGATGTTCGCGCCGGCGACGGGGAGCCCGCCGCTCAGGGTCGTTCCGGTCATGTTCGGCACCACCCCGGGGATGGCGCCTTCGAAATCGGCGAGCTGGGTGCATGTCGTAGCGCCCGTGGTGCCCGTGATCGATGGCGCGCAGAAATCGCGGATGGTGCCGGACAGCGTCGTCGTGGCGGCCGATGCCGTGGAGGCGAGCACTGCCAGCGTCAGCGCTGCGCAGAGAGGTTTGACTTGCATGATCATCACTCCTTTCGGGTCCCGTGTGACACTCCCGGAACTCCGGGTCTCGAAGGGTGTAAAGCAAGGGGCATGCCTGCCTCGGGTGAAAATCGGCAAGTTGTTGAATGGAAAATAGTAAATTCTTGCGGGCAAGGTGATTGGCTGGCGTGATCCGGGCGGAACTGTAAAAAACGCCGACAACGACTCGATCGGCGGCACGCGCCAGTGCCCCTTCCAGTACGACGCTGCCTTGGACGGAATGTGGGAGACCCGAAAAGCACAACGCCAGCCCCGGGGAGGACTGGCGTTGTGCTTGAAAACGTTGGTGGGCCCTGCGGGATTCGAACCCGCAACCAAAGGATTATGAGTCCTCTGCTCTAACCGTTGAGCTAAAGGCCCGCATGCCCGACGGCAGGCGCCGCCGGGCGGTGCACCGGGCCTTTACGCGTCGCTGTCGAGGAAGCTGCGCAGCTTCTCGGAGCGGCTCGGGTGGCGCAGCTTGCGCAGGGCCTTGGCTTCGATCTGGCGGATGCGCTCGCGGGTGACGTCGAACTGCTTGCCGACCTCTTCCAGCGTGTGGTCGGTGTTCATCTCGATGCCGAAGCGCATGCGCAGCACCTTGGCCTCGCGCTGGGTCAGCGAGTCGAGCACCTCGCAGGTGGCGTCGCGCAGGCCGGAGTACATCGCCGCCTCGGCCGGGGCCAGGGTGGCGGTGTCCTCGATGAAGTCGCCCAGGTGGGAGTCGTCGTCGTCGCCGATCGGCGTCTCCATGGAGATCGGCTCCTTGGAGATCTTCATGATCTTGCGGATCTTCTCCTCGGGCATCTCCATCTTCTCGGCCAGCGTCGCGGGATCCGGCTCCTGACCGGTCTCCTGCAGGATCTGGCGGCTGATGCGGTTCATCTTGTTGATCGTCTCGATCATGTGCACCGGGATGCGGATGGTGCGCGCCTGGTCGGCGATCGAGCGCGTGATGGCCTGGCGGATCCACCACGTGGCATAGGTCGAGAACTTGTAGCCGCGGCGGTATTCGAACTTGTCCACCGCCTTCATCAGGCCGATATTGCCTTCCTGGATGAGGTCGAGGAACTGCAGGCCGCGGTTGGTGTACTTCTTCGCGATCGAGATCACCAGGCGCAGGTTGGCCTCGGTCATCTCGCGCTTGGCGCGACGCATCTTGGCTTCGCCGGTGGACATCTGGCGGTTGATGTCCTTGAGTTCCTTGAGCGGGATGCCGATGCGGTCCTGCAGGTCGATGAGCTTCTGCTGCTCCTCGAGCACCGCGGGGTGGATGCGCATCAGGCCGTCGGCGTAGTTCTTGCCGGCGGCGATCTCGTCCTTGAGCCAGTCGAGGTTCACTTCCTGGCCGGGGAACACCTTGATGAAGTGCTGGCGCGGCATGCCGGCGCGATCCACGCACAGCTGCAGGATCTGGCGCTCGTGGCTGCGCACCTGCTCGACCATGTGGCGCACCGAGTCGCACAGCTTCTCGATGGCCTTGGCGGTGAAGCGGATGTTGAGCAGCTCGTCGGAGATCTGCTGCTGCAGCGCGAGGTAGGAGAGGTCCTGCGAGCCACGCTTCTCGAGCGCCTGCATCTTCTTCTCGTACAGCCCGCGGATGACGTCGAAGCGGGCGAGCGCGTCGTTCTTGAGTTGCAGCAGCGAGGCGGCATTGGCGCGCTCGGCGCTCTCGGCGCTGTCTTCCTCGTCGTCGCCCTCGTCCTCGTCCTCCGCGCCCTCGTCCTCTTCGGCCTCGGTGTCCTCGTCGGCGGACTCCTCCTCCGCGGCCGCTTCCTCGGCGCTGCCGGCGTTGGGGTCGATCAGGCCGTCGACCAGCTCGTCGATCTTGGCATCGTCGGCGGCGATGCGGTCGACGATGCCGAGCATCTCGGCGATCGTGGTCGGGCAGGCGGAGATGGCCTGCACCATGTGCTTGAGGCCGTCCTCGATGCGCTTGGCGATCTCGATCTCGCCCTCGCGGGTGAGCAGCTCGACCGTGCCCATCTCGCGCATGTACATGCGCACCGGGTCGGTGGTGCGGCCGAATTCGGAGTCGACCGAGGACAGCGCCTGTTCGGCTTCCTCTTCGGCGACGTCCTCGTCCACGTTGGTGGCGACGCTGTCCGACATGAGCAGGTCTTCGGCGGCCGGCGCCTCGTCATAGACCTGGATGCCCATGTTGTTGAAGGTGGCGATGATGCCTTCGATCTGCTCGGCATCGGCCACATCGTCGGGGAGGTGGTCGCTGATCTCGGCGTAGGTGAGATAGCCGCGTTCCTTGCCGAGCGTGATCAGCGTCTTCAGCCGGGTGCGGCGCACCTCCGCGTCGAGCGGGGTGGCGGCGGGGCTTTCGACCACCGGGGCTGCCTTGTCCTTGGCCTTGGCAGGGCGGCCCTTCGCGGGGGCGTCCTTGCGTGGGTCCTTGGCTTTTTCGCGTGCCATAGCACTCCTCAAGTGAGGGTGTAAGAAAATGGGGAAACCCGAAATTGTACTATAAATCTGAGACTTTGCCGCTGCTCGCGAGGTTCCGCTTCTCGAGCAGCAGCTCTCCGAGGCGATGGCGGCCGGCGGCGTCCAGGCCTTGCTCACGATCCCGTTGTAGCAGGGCGGTGATCTCCTTGCCGACGCCGTCGATCTGCAGTTTGCGCAGGGCGTCCTCGAACAGCGTCTCGACCACCGCTTCGTCGAATTCCGCCTCCACGAGTTCCGCGGCGACACGTGAGAGGGTTTCGGCGTGGGGTGTCTCGCGGAAGCGCTCGATCAGCGCGCCCAGTCCGCCCGAGGGGATCGGCTCGCCGAGGCTGCAGAGGTCGATGATCGCGATCAGCGCGAGGCCTTCCGGGCTGTCGTCGGGCACCAGGCCGACCGGCATGCGCGCGGCCCAGGTCGGGTGCTGCATCACCAGGCGCAGCAGGGTGCCGGCGGTGGAGGGGGGCTTGCGCCGGCCGCCCGCGCGCGGGCGCGGCGCCTGGCCGCGCGGCGGCGCGCTGCGGGCGGGCGGGGGGGCATCGTCGAAGAAGGGGGCGTCCGCCTCGGTGCTTGCGATGCTCGCGGCGGGGGCGCGGGGCGGGGTGGGCGCCGAGGCGCCACGCCGGCGCGGGGCGCTGGCGGCGAGCTGCTCGAAGGCGTATTCGACCTCGCCCTGGGTCATGCCCGCGCTCTCGGCCACCGCCTTCACCACCTGCAGCTTCAGCAGCGGCGCGGCGATGCGAGTGACCAGCGGCGCCGCCTCATGCACGAAGGCCGCGCGGCCCTCGGCGCTGTCGAGCGGATGGCGGCCGGACAGCTCCTGGATCAGGAAGCTCCCCAGCGGGGTGGCGGCGAGCGCGGCCTTGCGGAAGGCTTCGGTGCCCTCGGCGCGCACGAAGGAGTCCGGGTCGTGCTCGGCGGGCAGGAACAGGAAGGCCAGGGTGGCGTCGTCGCGCAGGGATTCGAGTGCGTTCTCGAGCGCACGCCATGCCGCGCGGCGGCCTGCGGCGTCGCCGTCGAAGCAGAACACGATGCGGTCGGTCTGGCGCAGCAGGGTGTGGATATGCTGCGGCGTGGTCGCGGTGCCGAGCGTGGCGACCGCATTCTCGATGGCGAACTGGGCGAGCGCGACCACGTCCATGTAGCCCTCGACCACGACCGCGAAGCCGGCGTCGCGGATCGCCTTCTGCGCCAGGAAGAGGCCGTAGAGCTCGCGCCCCTTCTCGAACAGCGGGGTCTCGGGCGAGTTCAGGTACTTGGGTTCGCCCTTGTCGAGCACGCGCCCGCCGAAGGCGATGATGCGTCCGCGGCGGTCGTGGATCGGGAAGATGATGCGGTTGCGGAAGCGGTCGTAGCGCCGCCCCTGCTCGTTGTCGATGACCAGGCCGGCGTCGGCGAGCGTCTTCGCCTGGTAGTCGGGGAAGGCCTTCTCCAGCGCCTGCCACTCGTCGGGCGCGTAGCCGAGCCCGAAGCGCGCGGCGACCTCGCCCGACAGCCCGCGGCGCTTGAGGTAGTCGATGGCCTGGCGGGAAGGCTTGAGCTGGTCGCGGTAGAAGCGCGCCGCCACCGCCATCGCCTCATAAAGGCGTTCGCTCGGGTCGTCATGCACGGGTGCCGCGCTGCGGCCATCGTCGGGCACCTGCAGGCCGACCTGGGCAGCGAGCTCCTTGATCGCGTCGACGAAGCCCAGCCCGCTGTACTCCATCAGGAAGCCGACCGCGCTACCGTGCACGCCGCAACCGAAGCAGTGGTAGAACTGCTTGGACGGGCTGACCGAGAACGAGGCGGATTTCTCGCCGTGGAAGGGGCAGCAGGCGAAGTAGTTGGCGCCGCTCTTCTTGAGCGGGAGGTAGCGTTCGATGACGTCGACGATGTCGACGCGGGAAAGCAGTTCCTGGACGAAGGACTGGGGAATCATCGCGCGCGCAAAGACAAACGCCCGTCGCTTCCGCATGCGCGGACGACGGGTGTTCGTGAAAAAGCATCACGCCGGGCGGGGATCGAGCGACCCCGGGCCGGCGTGTGATCGCCCGCCAGGGCGGGCATGGGCGTCCCGCGAGGGCGGGTCGCGTACCGGATCAGTAGAGCTTCGGCGGCAGCGTCTGGCTGCGCAGGCGCTTGTGGTTGCGCTTGACGGCGGCGGCCAGCTTGCGCTTGCGCTCGGCGGTGGGCTTTTCGTAGAACTCGCGCGAGCGCAGTTCGGTCAGCACACCGGTCTTCTCGATGGTGCGCTTGAAGCGGCGGATCGCAACTTCAAACGGCTCGTTTTCCTTGACGCGGATACCGGGCATTGCGGACTTCCTTGGGTGTCTGGTGGGCAGAAAGACCGCGAATATAAACCAGCCGACCGTCGATGGCAAGGCCGCGGATCGCCCGCGCCGGCGGTGGCGGGTTAAAATGCGACACCGAATCAAACGGATGCATCCCGATGAAAGTGCTCGGCATCGAAACCTCCTGCGACGAGACCGGCGTGGCGATCTACGACACCGACACCGGCCTGCGCGCGCACTGCCTGCACTCGCAGATCGACCTGCACGCGGCCTACGGCGGGGTGGTGCCCGAGCTCGCCTCGCGCGATCACATCCGCCGCCTGCCGCTGCTGCTGCGCCAGACCCTGGCCGCGGCCGGCCTCGCCGCCGCGGACATCGACGCCGTGGCCTACACCAGCGGTCCCGGGCTCGCGGGCGCGCTGCTGGTGGGGGCGAGCGTGGCGGAGTCGTTCGCGATGGCGCGCGGGATCCCGGCGCTGCCGGTGCATCACCTCGAGGGCCACCTGCTGTCGCCGCTGCTGTCGGCCGATCCTCCGGCCTTCCCCTTCGTGGCCTTGCTGGTTTCGGGCGGCCACACCCAGCTGATGCGGGTGCGCGGGGTGGGCGACTACGCGCTGCTCGGCGAGTCGGTGGACGACGCCGCCGGCGAGGCCTTCGACAAGACCGCCAAGCTGCTCGGCCTGGGCTATCCCGGCGGGCCGCAGCTCGCCGGGCTGGCCGAATCCGGCGTGCCCGGCCGCTTCCGCCTGCCGCGGCCGATGCTGCACTCGGGGGACCTCGACTTCAGCTTCAGCGGTCTCAAGACCGCGGTGCTCAACGTGGTGTCGGCGCCCGACTGGGACCCGGCGCGCATGGCCGACCTCGCTGCCGAGTTTCAGCAGGCCGTGGTCGATGTGCTGTGCGCGAAGGCGCTCGCGGCGCTGAAGAAGGTGGGGCTGAAGACCCTCGTAGTGGCCGGCGGGGTGGGTGCCAACCGCTGCCTGCGCGCCACCCTGGACGCCGCGCTCGCGCGCCGCGGCGGGCGCGTGCATTACCCCGAGCCGGCGCTGTGCACCGACAACGGCGCCATGATCGCCTTCGCCGGCGCCTTGCGCCTGGCGGCCGGCGAGTCCGTGCCGGAAGTCTGCGCCGTCCGCATCCGCCCGCGCTGGCCCATGGTCGAACTGCGCCCGCCGGTGCAGGCGCCCGCCATCCTGTAGGAGCGGCGCAAGCCGCGAACCCGGCGCCCGGCATCAGAGCCGCCGCCGCTCCACCGCCGTATTCGCGCCTGGCGGCGCTCCCACAGGAAACGTTGCGGCTTCCCTTTGTAGGAGCGGCGCAAGCCGCGAACCCGGCGCCCGGCATCAGAGCCGCCGCTCCTCCCCCGCATTCGCGCCTGCGGGCGCTCCTGCATGGACCTCCGCGCGCCCGGAGGCCTTACGCCGCCGGCCCGTCCTTCTTCTTGCCGCCGATCTTGCCCTCGGTGCCGGCGCGCAGGCGGGCGATGTTCTCCTTGTGGCGCCAGAACAGCACCGCCGTCATCACCGCGAGCAGGCCGACCGCCGGCTTGGCGCCGAGGAAGAGCAGGCCCGCGAGGGGCGCGGCGAGCGCCGCCGACAGCGCCGCGGCCGAGGAGTAGCGCGTGGTGTAGGCCACCATAAGCCAGATCACCGCGCAGAAGATCGCGATGCGTGCGTCGACCCCGGCGAGTACGCCGAGCGCGGTGGCCACGCCCTTGCCGCCGTTGAAGCGCAGGAAGAGCGAGAACACGTGGCCGAGGAAGGCGGCCAGCCCGGCGAGCGCGGCGATGTCCGGCTCGAAGCCGAGGCGCAGCGCCGCCCACACCGCCAGCCAGCCCTTGAGCGCGTCGCCGAGCAGGGTGAGCACGGCCGCGGCCTTGTTGCCGCTGCGCAGCACGTTGGTCGCGCCGGGGTTGCCCGAGCCGTACTTGCGCGGATCTTCCAGGCCGAACAGGCGGCTGGTGACGATCGCGAAGGGAATGGAGCCGAGCAGGTAGGCGGCGACGATCAGAAGCAGGGTGGACATCTTGGCTCCACTGCCCGCCGGCGGGCAGCTCGAAAGGGACGGAAGGGGGGAGGGGGCATCCGGCACGCCTCGCCTGTCACAAGCCGGCACCGATGGTGTGCGACAGCTTTTCCGGGCGCGCGCGCGGGGGCGCGTTAGAATCCGGACGATTCTAAACGGGAAGCAGCATGGATTTCATCTTCATCGAGGAACTGCGGGTCAAGGCCTGGGTCGGCATCTACGCGCGCGAGAAGACCGGCCCGCAGACGGTCGAGCTGAACCTCACCTTCGGCGTTCCCGACGCCGCCGCAGAGCACGACGACATCGCCGACACCATCGACTATGCGGTGGTGACCGAGCGCATTCGCCGCGAGCTCGGCGAGCGCCACTTCAACCTCATCGAGAGTCTGGGCGAGTTCGTCGTCAAGCTGCTGTTCGAGGAGTTCGGCGCGCCCTGGGTCAAGCTCAAGGTGGGCAAGATCGGGGTGATGAAGGATGTGCGCCGCGTCGGCGTCTATATCCAGCGCAGCAAGGCGGGTGTGGTCGTACCGCCGGCCGCCTGAGCGCCCGCGTGCGCTCGCTTCAGTTCGCCACCTGCACCAGCCTGGGCTGGAGCACGCGCAGCAGGTCGTGCGGGTGGATCCCGACCAGGAAGCCGCGCCGCCCGCCGTTGATGTAGACCAGCGGCAGATCGAGCACGGTGCGCTCCATGTACACCGGCATCTTCTTGCGCGTGCCGAAGGGCGAGGTGCCGCCCACCAGATAGCCGCTGTGGCGGTTCGCAGTCTCCGGCTTGCAGGTCTCGACGTGCTTGCACGGGATCTGGCGCGCGAGCTCCTTGGTGGACACCTTGTGGTCGCCATGCATCAGCACCACCATCGGCTGCGCGTTCTCGTCCTCCATGATCAGGGTCTTGACCACCGCGTGCTCGGGCACGTTGAGTTCGCGCGAAGACACCGTGGTGCCGCCGTGCTCCTCGTATTCGTAGAGGTGGCTGGAGAAGGCGACGCCGTGCTGGCGCAGGAAGCGGGTGGCGGGGGTCTCGGGGGCGTGGGCTTCGTTTCTGCTCATGATCGGACGGCCTGTCGGGCGCGCCGCCGCGAGCGGGCGGCGCGGTCTCCACATTGTAGTGCCATCCGCCATGCCGGGGCGTATGGACGCGTCGCCCCGGCCGCGGCCGGCGCGCTCATGCGCGCGGATGGTGGCGCGCGTGCAGCTGCTTGAGGCGCTCGCGCGCGACGTGGGTGTAGATCTGCGTGGTCGAGATGTCGGCGTGGCCGAGCAGCAGCTGCACCACGCGCAGGTCGGCGCCGTGGTTGAGCAGGTGGGTGGCGAAGGCGTGGCGCAGGGTGTGGGGCGAGATGCGCTCGGGCGCGATGCCGGCGGCGAGGGCGTAGTGCTTGATCAGGCGCCAGAACATCTGGCGCGACATCGCCGCCCCCAGGCGGGTCACGAAGATCTCGTCGCAGCTGCGGCCGGCGAGCAGGACCGGGCGTGCCTCGGCCAGGTAGCGCTGCAGCCAGTCGGCGGCGATCTCGCCGAGCGGCACCAGGCGCTCCTTGCTGCCCTTGCCCATGACCCGCACCACGCCCTCATTCACCCCCACCGCGAAGATCTTCAGGCCGACCAGCTCGGAGACCCGCAGGCCGGCGGCGTAGAGCACCTCCAGCATGCAGCGGTCGCGCAGGCCTTGCGGGGTGTCGAGCGCGGGAGCGGCGAGCAGGGCCTCGACCTGGGGCTCGCTCAGGGTCTTGGGAAAGCGTTCGGCCGCGCGCGGGGTGTCGATCGCCAGCGTGGGGTCCTCGGCGATCTCGCGGTTGGCGAGGAGCAGGCGGTAATAGCGCCGCCACGCGGCGATCAGCCGGCGTTGGCTCGCCGGCTTCGCGGCGCGGCTGAATTCGGCGAGGTAGGCGGCGAGGTCCGCGCCGGCGGCGGCGGGCAGGCGTTGCGCACGCGTCTCCAGCCAGGCGGCGAAGCGGGCGAGGTCGCTGCGGTAGCCGGCGAGGGTGTTCCTGGCCAGCCCGTGCTCGAGCCAGAGCGCATCGGCGAAGCGGTCGAGCTCGGCGCGGTGCGCGGGCTGCAGGCCGGCTTCGCGTGCCGGCGCGCGTCCGCTCACAGCGCCCCTTCGAAAGCGAGCAGCCAGCGCTTGACGTCGAGGAGCCAGCCTTCGCGGGCGTTGGCGAAGCCACCGAGCCCGGCGGCCGAGGTCACGCGGTGGCAGGGCACGATCAGGGGAAAGGGGTTGGCGCCGCAGGCCTGGCCGACCGCGCGCGGCGCGCTGTCCAGGCTGGCGGCGAGCTCGCCGTAGGTTGCGGTACGTCCGCGCGGGATTGCCGCGATGGCCGTCCATACGCGACGACGGAAGGGCGTGCCGCAGGGTGCGAGCGGCACCGGGAAGGGCTGGTCGGGGTCGTCGATCCAGGCGCGCAGCGCGTGCGCCGCGGCGCCGGCGCTGGCGTTGCGCGGTTCGTGCAAGGGCGTGCCCGGAGGCAGGAAGACGAGCTCCTGCACCTGCCCGTCGTGCGCGCGGATGCCGAAGGGGCCGAAGGGCAGCGCGATCACGGCGTCGAATACGGACGCGGGAGCACGGCCCGCCGTCATGGCGAGTTCCTGCCTCACTGCGGATTCTTGAGCAGCGCCTCGCGCAGCTCGCTGTCGGCCGGGCGCTCGCCCAGCCAGATGCGCAGCAGCGCGGGATAGAAGGCGGCGTCGGCGATGTCCTCGCCCTGCTGCTTCGTATCGACCAGCAGCCGGGTGGCGCCGTTGCCGAGGCGATCGAGCACGATCTCGGTGCCGGCCTTGACCTCGCCGACCGCGGCGAGCGCGCCCAGCAGCGCGTCGGTGGCGGGCTTGAGCGCGGCCAGCGCGGCGTCGTCGTGGTTCTTCTCGAGCCCGGTCTGCAGGGCATCGCCGAACTGCTTCGCCTCGAGGTCGCGGATCGGCACGATGCGGATGCGCTTCTCGCCTTTGTCGGCCAGGATCGCGCCGGCCTCGGCGAGCGGGGCGCGCAGGTACAGGCCCATCGCATAGACCTTGAAGCCGAGCCGGGTGCGCAGGCCGGCGCCGTTGAGCTCGAGCGTGCGCTGCTGCACGGTCTGCTGCGGGGCGAACTCGACGTTGCCGACCTTGACGGCGGCCTGGGCGAGGCTGGCCGAGAGCAGGGCGGCGACGATCAGGCTGCGGAGGATGCGGATGCTCATGGGGTTCCTTGTCGGGGTGGTTCCATTTGGCAGTGTCAGCGGCGGACTTCGCCGTTGCCGAACACGATCCATTTCTGGCTGGTAAGGCCCTCCAGGCCGACCGGGCCGCGGGCGTGGATCTTGTCGGTGGAGATGCCGATCTCCGCGCCGAGGCCGTACTCGAAGCCGTCGGCGAAGCGGGTGGAGGCATTCACCATCACCGAGGATGAATCTACCTCGCGCAGGAAGCGCATGGCGTGGGAATAGTTCTCGGTGACGATCGCTTCGGTGTGGCCCGAACTGCAGGTGTTGATGTGCTCGATCGCCTCGTCGAGGCCGGCGACGATCTTCACCGCGATGATCGGGGCGAGGTATTCCTCGCGCCAGTCGGCCGCGGTCGCCTCCACCAGCTTCGCCCCGGCGATGCCGGCCTCGCGCAGGAGGGCGAGCGACTCGGCGCAGCAGCGCATCTCCACGCCCTTGGCGGCGAGCGTGCGGGCGATCTCGGGCAGGTAGATGTCGGCGACGTCGCGCGCCACCAGCAGCGATTCGGCGGTGTTGCAGGTGCCATAGCGCTGGGTCTTGGAGTTCTCGACGATGGGTACGACCTTGGCAGGGTCGGCCTCATCGTCGATATAAACATGGCAGTTGCCGTCGAGGTGCTTGATCACCGGCACGCGCGCGTCCCTGGAGATGCGCTCGATCAGGCCCTTGCCCCCGCGCGGCACGATCACGTCGACGAACTCGGGCATGGTGATCAGCGCACCGACGGCCTCGCGGTCGGTGATCTCGACCACCTGCACCGCGTGTTCGGGCAGACCGGCCGCCAGCAGGCCGGCGCGCACGCAGGCGGCGATCGCGCGGTTGGCGTGGATCGCCTCCTTGCCGCCGCGCAGGATCGCGGCATTGCCGGATTTGAGGCACAGCGCCGCGGCGTCGGCGGTGACGTTGGGGCGGGCCTCGTAGATGATGCCGATCACGCCCAGCGGCACGCGCATCTTGCCGAGCGCGATGCCGGAGGGGCGGCGCTTGATGTCGCTCATCTCGCCCACCGGGTCGGGCAGCGCGGCGACCTGCTCGAGGCCGGCGGCCATGGACTCGATGCCTTTCTCGTTCAGCGTCAGGCGGTCGATCAGCGCCGGCTCCAGGCCGGCGGCGCGCGCCTCGTCGAGGTCTTGTGCGTTGGCGGTGAGCAGTTCGGCGCGGCGGGCGCGGATCTCGGCGGCCATCGCGATCAGGGCGGCGTTCTTGGCCGCGGTGGAGGCGGCGGCGAGCACGCGCGAGGCGGCGCGGGCCTGGCGGCCCAGGGTCTGCATGTAGTGCTGGATGTCCATGGGGGCTCTTCTTCGGCGTCGGTCGCGGCATCCACGGACGCCGCGGGGCAAATCCGCATTAAATCATCGAACCGGATGCGGATGAAGCCTGGCGCGGGTCGGCCGCGGTTCAGCCGCGGCGCGCCAGGCGCAGCGCGAGCTGGAGGAACTCGTCCCACAGGTCGCCGCTGGCGAGGCCCTTGATCATGCGGTCGATGCGCGCCGCGTGCATCAGCGCGGCGCGCAGATGGCCCTGGCCGAGGCGACCGAGGGCACGGGTCATGGCCTGCTGGCGGCGCGGATCGAAGATGCGCTCGGCCTTGAACAGGGCGGCCAGGGGCTGGCCGGCGTCGCGGCCCGCGCTCAGGGTGGCGAGGCTGCGTGTCTCGTGCGCGAGCGCCCACAGCACCAGCGGGGGGGCGGCGCCCTCACCCTCGAGGCCTTCGAGCAGGCGGGCGCAGCGCGCCGGGTCGCCCTCGACGACCGCCAGGCGCAGCTTGTCGATGTCGTAGCGGGCGACGTCGAGCACCGCGTCCTGCACCTGCTCGAGCGTGAGCGCGCCCTCGCCGTGCAGCAGGCCGAGCTTGAGGATCTCCTGGTGGGCGGCGAGCAGGTTGCCTTCGACGTGATCGGCAATGAAGGCGAGCGCCTCGGGCGGGGCGGACTGCTTCTGCGCGGCGAGCCGGCGCGCGACCCACTCGGGCAGACGTTCGCGTTCGGGGGCGTGGAGTTCCAGCGTCGTCGCGGCGTCGGCCAGGCCCTTGAACCAGGCGGTCTTGCGCGTCGCCCAATCGACTTCGGGCAGGGTGACCAGGGTCAGGGTCTGGGAAGGCAGGTGGGCGATGTAGCGCTGCAGCGCATCGCCGCCGTCGCGGCCGGGCTTGCCCGTCGGGATGCGCAGGTCGATCAGCTTGGCGCCGCCGAAGAGCGACAGGTTGCCCGCGGCGAGGGCGAGCGCGTCCCACTTGAAGCCGTGGCCGACGACCAGGGTCTCGCGCTCCTCGTAGCCCTGGCGACGGGCTGCGGCGCGGATTGCGTCGGCAGCCTCGAGCACCAGCAGCGGCTCGTTGCCGTGCAGCAGCCAGAGCGGCGCGAGCGGGCGCTCGAGCTGGGCGGCGAGCTGGTCGGGGCGCAGGTTCACGCGGGGCGGCGGAACGGGTTCAGCCGCTGCGGCGGGCGGCGGCGAGGCGGCGCATGAGCTGCTGCACCAGGTCGTTCTGCATGTCGCGGTAGAGCAAGGCCTCTTCCTGTTCCTTGCCGAGCACCTGACTGTCGTCGAAGGTGTACTCGCGCCGCGCCGTCAGGCTGGTGGGCGGGATCAGCGCCTTGCCCGCGCGGTCGAGGAGCTGGAAGCGCAAGGACTGGACGAGCTGGTACTCGCGCACCTTGCCCGCACCGGTGAGGCTGAGGATCTCGCGGCCGCGGTCGTTGGAGAGGATCTGCAGGAGGGCTTCGGCCTTGGCTGCGTCCTCCTCGACCCGGGTGGTGCCGGTGGTGGCTACGAGGCGACGCAGCTGGGCGCCGAATTCGCTCTGCTCCGGCACGCTGATGTGCACGGTCGCAAAGTCGAGCGCCTGCGGGCCGCGCAGGCGAAAGCCACAGCCCGACAGCAGCAGCGCCGCGGCACCGAGGGCGCCACCGAGCAGGCGCCGCCGCGCGGTGGCCATGACGGGACCAGGAGCAGTCATGCCGCGCTTCCTCAAACGACGATGTTGACCAGGCGGCCGGGCACGACGACCACCTTCTTCGCCGGCTTGCCCTCCATGAACTTCTGCGCCGCTTCCGAAGCGAGGGCGAGCGCCTCGATGTCGGCCTTCGCCGCGTCGGCCGCGACCTCGAGGCTGCCGCGCAGCTTGCCGTTGACCTGCAGCATCAGCTCGATCTCGTCCCGCTTCAGCGCGTCCTCGCTGACCTCGGGCCACTGCGCCGCCAGGATGTCGGTGCCGAAGCCGCAGTCCTGCCACAGCGCGTGGCAGATGTGCGGGGTGATCGGCGACAGGAGGCGCAGCAGGATGGAGAAGCCTTCTTCGGCGACCTCGGCGTGCGCCGCCGGCTCGGTGCCGGCCAGATCCTTGTGCGCCTTCTCGAGCGCGTTGAGGATCTTCATCGCCGCCGACACCACCGTGTTGAACTGGTGCTTGCCGAAGTCGTAGCTCGCCTGCTTGAGGTGGGTGTGCACCTCGCGGCGCACGTCGGCCGCGGCGACGGGCAGCGTGCCGGCGGCGAGCGCGCGCGTGGCCGGCAGCGCGGCGCGCGTGGCGGTGGCGAAGGTGTGGCCGTAGTTCCACACCCGGCGCAGGAAGCGCGAAGCGCCCTCGACGCCGGAGTCGGACCACTCGAGCTGCTGGTCGGGCGGCGCGGCGAACATCATGAAGAGACGCGCGGTGTCGGCGCCGTACTGGTCCACCAGCGACTGCGGGTCGACGCCGTTGTTCTTCGACTTCGACATCTTCTCGGTGCCGCCGATGACCACCGGCAGGCCGTCGGATTCGAGTTTCGCGGCGACGATGCGGCCGCGCTCGTCACGCTCGACGACCACGTCGGCCGGGTTGATCCACTGCTTCTTGCCGCCGTCGAGCTCGCGGTAATAGGTCTCGGCCACCACCATGCCCTGGGTGAGCAGCGCGCTGAAGGGCTCGGAGACCTTCACCAGGCCGCAGTCGCGCATCGCGCGGGTGAAGAAGCGCGAGTACAGCAGGTGCAGGATGGCGTGCTCGATGCCGCCGATGTACTGGTCGACCGGCGCCCAGTAGTCGACGCGCGCATCCACCATCGCGGTGCTGCTGTCGGCGCAGGCGTAGCGCAGGAAGTACCACGACGACTCCACGAAGGTGTCCATGGTGTCGGTCTCGCGCTTGGCCGGCTTGCCGCACTTCGGGCAGCTGCATTCGTAGAACGAGGCCATCTTGGCCAGCGGCGAGCCGCGGCCGGTGATCTCGACGTTCTCGGGCAGCACGACCGGGAGCTGTTCGTCCGGGACCGGCACGTCGCCGCAGTCGGCGCAGTGGATCATCGGGATCGGGCAGCCCCAGTAGCGCTGGCGCGAGATGCCCCAGTCGCGCAGGCGGAACTGCACGCGCTTGGCGCCCAGGCCACGGGCTTCGAGGTCGGCGGAGATCGCATCGACCGCGCCCTGGAAATCCAGGCCATCGTACTTGCCGGAATTCACCAGGCGGCCGTACTCGGCGTAGGCGTCCTGCCACGGGGCGACGGTGTCGGCGTAGGCGTCCGCGCCGACCACCATGCGGATCGGCAGCTCGTACTTGGTGGCAAAGGCGAAGTCGCGCTCATCGTGCGCCGGCACCGCCATCACCGCGCCTTCGCCGTAGCCCATCAGCACGTAGTTGGCGACCCACACCTCGAGCGGCTCGTCGGAGAGCGGATGGCGCACCTTGAGACCGGTGGGCATGCCCTTCTTTTCCATCGTGGCGATGTCGGCCTCGGCGACGCCGCCGCGCTTGCATTCCTCGATGAACTCGGCGAGCGCCGGGTTGCTGGCCGCGGCCTGGGTGGCGAGCGGATGCTCGGCGGCCACCGCGACATAGGTCGCGCCCATCAGGGTGTCGGCACGGGTGGTGAATACCTTCAGCGCGCCCTCGTGACCGATGCTGGAAACGTCGAACGGGAAGCTGATCTCCACGCCTTCCGAGCGGCCGATCCAGTTCTTCTGCATCAGTTTGACCTGCTCCGGCCAGTCCGGCAGGTCGTCGAGCGCGGACAGCAGTTCGTCCGCGTAGGCGGTGATCTTCATGTAGTACATGGGGATCTCGCGCTTCTCGACGAGCGCGCCCGAGCGCCAGCCGCGGCCGTCGATGACCTGCTCGTTGGCGAGCACGGTCTCGTCCACAGGGTCCCAGTTGACCGTGCCGAGGCGCTTGTAGATCAGGCCCTTCTCGTACAGGCGGGTGAACAGCCACTGCTCCCAGCGGTAGTACTCGGGGGTGCAGGTGGCGAGCTCGCGCGACCAGTCGATGGCGAAGCCGAGGCGCTTCAACTGCGCCTTCATGTAGTCGATGTTGGCGTAGGTCCACTTCGCCGGCGGCACGTTGTTCTGGATCGCGGCGTTCTCGGCCGGCATGCCGAAGGCGTCCCAGCCCATGGGCTGCAGCACGTTGTAGCCCTTCATGCGGTGGAAGCGCGCGAGCACGTCGCCGATGGTGTAGTTGCGCACGTGCCCCATGTGCAGCTTGCCCGAGGGGTAGGGGAACATCGACAGGCAGTAGTACTTCGGACGGCTGGCATCCTCGGTCACGCGGAAGGCGTCGGTGGAGTCCCAGTGCTGCTGGGCGGCCGTCTCGAGGGCGGCGGGCTGGTATTTTTCCTGCATGGCGGGCGCGCGGGCTGGATGACGTTGAAAACACGCCAGTATACCGTGAAGCGCGACACCGGGCGCTCCCGATGCCTGCCGCGGCAGGCCGGGCCAAGGCAGGGCTCGCCGCGAAGCCCGCGCGGCGCGCAAACAGGCTTGCTGCGGGCAAAAAAATGGCGCTCCGCGTGGGCGGAGCGCCGAATCTCCATTGAAGGAGGGAGGGAGACAAGCAAGCGTTGTCGCGCCGCTGGCGCGGCGCGAGGGGTTCGGGGCGGGGTGCCGCTTACGCGGCGCGGCGGTGGTCGGCGCCGTGCTGGCGCTGCCAGCTTGCGTGGAAGGCCGAGAACAGGTCTTCCATGGCGATCAGCGGCAGGCGCCACATGCGGTTCTGGGTGCGGACGTAGGACTGCACGCGCGGCGCGCACAACGTGCTGCGCTCTTCTTCGAGCAGACGCACGAAGTGATCCATGGCCGCACCCCAGTATTCGGCATTGCCGACCCAGCCGGTTTCGGCGGTGGCTTCGCGCACGGCCTTGCGCCACAGGGTTTCGGCGCGCTCGATCGAGACGCCCGCTTTGCGGGCATACCAGGGCAGCAGTTTGGGCGTTTTCATGATGCGTTCTCCGTCGGGGCCGGGTGTGGCCCTCGTTTCGGCAACCGCCTTCTGGGCGGAGACCTTATCAAAAAATGTTGTGGCGCAATAGTAGCCGGGCGCCCGGGTTAGTTCCTTGATTCTGCACAATTCCGACCAGTCTTTCCGTGAGAAAGTTCCGGGATTCCGATTCGTTTGGTGCAGTGCACAACTTCAATTTAGCGCAAGCTCGGGATCCTGCAAACACGTTGTTGCTGCGACGCAACATCATGTTGTGTCCTTTTCTCTCCGCGCTGTCCCCGGCCTGCCGTATCGGCCTCGTCCCCCGGGGTCGATACAATGCCGGCTCGAAGAGGAAACGCGATGTCCACCCTGCTGAGCAACCTGAACCCCGAACAACTGCAGGCGGTGAGCCTGCCCGCGCAACACGCCCTGATCCTGGCCGGAGCCGGCTCGGGCAAGACGCGCGTGCTCACCACCCGCATCGCCTGGCTGATCCAGTCCGGCCAAGTCGACCCGGCCGGCATCCTCGCGGTTACATTTACCAACAAAGCCGCCAAGGAAATGCTCGCCCGCCTCGGCGCGATGCTGCCGGTGAGCACCCGCGGCATGTGGATCGGCACCTTCCACGGCCTGGCCAACCGCCTGTTGCGCGCCCACCACCGCGACGCCGGGTTGCCGCAGCTCTTCCAGATCCTCGACTCGGCTGACCAGCTCGCCGCGATCAAGCGCCTGCTGAAGACCTTGAACGTCGACGACGAGAAGTTCCCTCCGCGCGAGCTCCAGCATTTCATCAACGGCCAGAAGGAAGCCGGCAACCGCCCGCACGTGGTCGAGGCCTGGGACGACTACACCCGCCTGCGCGTGCAGCTCTACCAGGAGTATGAGGCGCAGTGCCAGCGCGAGTCTGTTGTGGATTTTGCGGAGTTGCTGCTGCGCAGCCACGAACTGCTCGAGCGCAACGAGCTGCTGCGCCGCCACTACCAGCGCCGCTTCCGCCACATCCTGGTCGACGAGTTCCAGGACACCAACCGCCTGCAGTACCGCTGGTTGAAGCTCTTCGCCGACGAGGGCCGTGAAGGCGGTGCGGCAATGTTCTGCGTCGGCGACGACGACCAGAGCATCTACCGCTTCCGCGGCGCCGAGGTCGGCAACATGCGCGATTTCGAGCGCGAGTTCCGGGTGAACAACGTGATCCGCCTGGAGCAGAACTACCGCTCGCACGCCAACATCCTCGACGCCGCCAACGCGATCATCCTTCACAACAGCAACCGCCTCGGCAAGAACCTGTGGACCGACCAGGGCGCGGGCGAGCCGATCCGTGTCTTCGAGGCCTATGCGGATGCCGACGAGGCGCGCTGGATCGTCGAGGAGATCCAGGCCCTGGTGCGCGACGGCGCGCTGCGCAGCGAGATCGCGCTGCTCTACCGCTCCAACGCGCAGTCGCGCGTGCTCGAGCACCAGCTCTTCGCGGCCGGCATTCCCTACCGCGTGTATGGCGGGCTGCGCTTCTTCGAGCGCCAGGAGATCAAGCACGCGCTCGCCTACCTGCGCCTGATCGCCAACCCCGACGACGACACCTCGTTCGCCCGCGTGGTGAACTTTCCCACCCGCGGCATCGGCGCGCGCTCGCTCGAGGTGCTGGCCGACGCCGCGCGCACGTACAGCACCAGTCTCTACGCCACCGTGCCGCATCTGTCCGGCAAGCCCGGCAGCGCGCTCGCGGTCTTCGTGCGCCTGGTCGAGGAGCTGCGCCGCGACACCGCCGGCCTGCCGCTGCCCGAGCTGGTCGATCATGTGCTCGACCTGAGCGGGCTGCGCGCGCACTACAAGGCCGACAAGGAGGGCCGCGAGCGCCTCGAGAACCTCGACGAACTGATCAACGCCGCGGCCAACTTCCTCGCCGAGGCGCAGGCCCAGGCGGGCGCCGGCGAGGCGCAGCCGCACGCGCTGCTGGCGGATTTCCTCGCCCACGCCTCGCTGGAGGCGGGCGACCACCAGGCCGACCAGGGCGCGGACGCGGTGCAGCTGATGACCGTGCATGCGGCCAAGGGCCTGGAGTTCGACGTGGTCTTCCTGTCCGGGCTGGAGGAGGGCCTGTTCCCGCACGAGAACAGCATCCTCGAGCAGGACGGGCTGGAGGAGGAGCGCCGCCTGATGTACGTCGCGGTGACGCGGGCGCGCGAGCGCCTGTACCTGAGTTTCGCGCAGAGCCGCATGCTGCACGGGCAGACGCGCTACAACCTGCGCTCGCGTTTCCTGGAGGAGATCCCCGCCGGGCTGACCAAATGGCTCACCCCGCCCCAGCCGCGCTCGGCCGCCGGCGGCGCGATGGGCGGGATGGGCGGGGGCTACTTCAAGCCCTCGGCCAAGTCCGCGGTGGGGGGCGCGGCGCAGGTGCAGCGCGCACCGCGCCCGGCCTTCGCCACGCTGCCCGGCGGCCTGCGCATCGGCCAGGCGGTGGCGCATGCGAAATTCGGCCAGGGCGTGATCGTTGCCGCCGAAGGCAGCGGCAGCGATGCCAAGGTGCAGATCAACTTCGGTCCGGCGGGCGTCAAGTGGCTGCTGCTCGGCGTGGCCAAGCTCGAGCCGGTGTGAGCGGCGGGCACCTGCCGGGGGCCCGCCCGCGCGGGGCTCAGGCCGGGAGGTCCTCGCCTTGGCGGTCGAGCGCGTAGAGCAGGTCGTCGGCGAGGTCGTCGAGCTCGGTCGGCGCGTAGCCCAGGAAGCGCGCCACCGCCTCGCGCCCCTTGTCCCACTCGGCATCGCGCCGGGTGCGCAGGTGGGTGCCGGCGACGTACTCGGCCACCAGGTTGAGCGCGATCAGGGTTTGCGCCTCGACCTCCAGGCCGGAGTCGGGGGAGAACACCGAGTAGTCGTGATGGCACAGGATGCCGGTGCACACCGCGTCGGTGAGGCCCCAGGAGCGCGCGAGCAGGTAGCCGATGGTGGCGTGGTTGGTGTCGAGCGCCTCGTCCTCGACATCGGTGAACCAGCGCCCGGTGGCCTGGTTGGCCGTGGCCAGGATGCGCTTGTATTCGGGGAAGCGCTTGACCAGCAGCGGGATGCCGCAGTCGTGGAAGAGGCCGAAGGTGTAGGCGGTCTCCGGGCGCGCGATGCCGGTGCGGCGGGCGAGCATCGCGCTCGCCTGCGCGGTGCAGCGCGAGCTGTCCCAGAAGCGTTCGAGCGCGGCGCCGGGGTCGGCGATGTTGCTGCGCAGTAACGCCTCCTGGACGAGGTTGGCGAGCATGCCGAAGCCGAGCATGCGGATTGCGTCGTCGATCGAGGCGATCCGCCGCCCGCTGCCGAAGTAGGGCGAATTGGCCGAGCGCACCACCACCGCGGCCAGCCCGACGTCCTGGCCGATCAGCGCGGCGATGCGCTTGCCGCTGACCTGCGGCTGGCGCAACTCGTCCATGAGCTGGGCGAGGACGCCGGGGCAGGACGGGATGTCGATGCCCTTCTGGGCCTGCCTGCTGTCGCGTGCGCGTGCTTCGCGCTGTTCCCGTGCCGTCATGGACTGCCTCGCTCGCCTTGGATTGGGTAAAAAGAATCTTCGGATTGTGCGCTGCAACTGATGTGAGCAGCGTGCTTTTTTTCGCGTTCCCTGTCCGCTTGCCCGGATCGCCGCGTGCCGCGCGCGCCCATGCCGGATGGGCGGGCCGGTCGGCGCCCGGCGGGCGTGCGCGCGGGCGCTCGTCCGTGGCCTCAGAACGGCAGCGCGAGTCCGGGCCAGACTGCGTCGAGCGCGCGCCGGAACGCCGCCTCGATCGAGGCGAGCGCCGCGGCGTCGTCGGCCTCGAAGCGCAGCACCACCATCGGCGTGGTGTTCGAGGGGCGGGCGAGGCCGAAGCCGTGGGCGAACTCCACCCGCAGGCCGTCGAGCGTGATCACCTCGCGCGCTTCGGCGAAGCACGAGGGCGTGGCGAGCGCGGCCTCGCGCAGCCGGCGCACCAGCTCGAAGGGCTCGCCCTCCTGCATCTTCAGGTTCAGCTCCGGGGTGCTCGTCGCGTCGGGCAGCGCCTTCAGCGCGGCGTTGGCGTCGGCGCGGGCGGAGAGGATCTCGAGCAGGCGGGCGCCCGCGTAGAGGCCGTCGTCGAAGCCGTACCAGCGCTCCTTGAAGAACATGTGGCCGCTCATCTCGCCGGCGAGTGCGGCGCCGGTCTCCTGCAGCTTCGCCTTGAGCAGCGCGTGGCCGGTCTTCCACATCGTCGGCCGGCCGCCGTGCGCGCGGATCCACGGTGCCAGATTGCGGGTGCACTTGACGTCGTAGAGGATCTCGCCGCCCGGTACGCGGGCGAGTACGTCCGCGGCGAAGAGCATGAGCTGGCGATCCGGGAAGACGATCTCGCCGTCCTTGCACACCACGCCGAGGCGGTCGCCGTCGCCGTCGAAGGCCAGGCCCAGCTCGGCGTCGGTCTCGCGCAGCGCGCGGATGACGTCCTGCAGGTTCTCCGGCCGCGACGGGTCGGGGTGGTGATTGGGAAAGCGGCCGTCGACCTCGCAGAACAGCTCGACGAGCTCGCAGCCCAGGCGGCGGAAGAGTTCGGGCGCGACGGCGCCGGCCACGCCGTTGCCGCAGTCGAGCACGATCTTCAGCGGGCGCGCGAGCTCGATGTCGCCGACGATGCGGTCGAGGTAGGCGGCGCGCACGTCGGCGCCGCGCAGCGCGCCGGCACCCTCGACGAGGTCATCCTCGGCGATGCGCCGGCGCAGGTCCTGGATCGCCTCGCCGTGCAGGGTGCGGCCGTCGAGCACGATCTTGAGGCCGTTGTAGGCGGGCGGGTTGTGGCTGCCGGTGACCGACACGCAGGAGGCGCAGCCGAGCTCGAAGGCGGCGAAGTAGGTGAGCGGGGTGGGCACGCAGCCGATGTCGATCACGTCGATGCCGGCGGCGCGGATGCCCGCGGTCAGCGCGCCGGCCAGCGCCGGGCCGGACAGGCGGCCGTCGCGGCCCACCGCGATCGCGCGCTGGCCGCGCACCGCGGCTTCGGAGCCGATCGCGTGGCCGATCGCGCGCACCGCCGTGGGAGTCAGCACGGTGTCGACGATGCCGCGGATGTCGTAGGCCTTGAAAAGCTCTGCTGCGGGCAGGGGGTGGCGCATGGGCGGTTCCAGGCAGGGCGAAGGCGGGGAAGCTCGCCCGGCGATGCCGGCCCGGGCGGCGGTTGGCGCGATTCTAGGCCGCGAAGCGCGACCGGGTCACGCCGCCGCGGACGAGTCGCCGTGTGCGGGCGGGCTCAGTGCAGCACGCGCGGCGTCGAATCCTCGGGACCCGAGATCTCGGGCACCGGCGAGGCGTGGTGCAGCACCATGCGCCAGCCGTCGGCGCCGCGCACGAAGACGTTGGTCGCGGCGATGGTCGCGGTACGCGGGGTGGGACCGTCGGTGGCGAGGCGCTCGAGCACGCAGTGCATCGCCATCATCGCGGTGGAGCTGGTCACCGCATGGCTGATGTCGATGCGGATGCGGGCGCCGTCGGCGAGGATCTGCCGCCAGATCTCGCGCACCGCGGCCAGGCCGACGATGCGCGGGCCGCCCGGCTGGACGCAGACGACCTCCTCCTCTTCCGACCAGACGGCCATCAAGGCCTCGAAGTCGCCCTCGGAGAGTGCGCGGTAGAAGGCGGCTTCCGCTTCGAGGGCGGTGGTGAAGACAGGTCTGCTCAAGGTTGTGTTGTTATTGTGGGTGGATCGTAAAGACCACGGGGGCCGCAGCCCCCGTGGTCCGGTCGGGTCGCGGGCCATTCTGGCCCGGCACCCGGGTTCTCAGTGATGGCCCTTGGGGCGCTCGCCGTTGAACACGTAGTGTGCGCTGCAGTACGGGCAGACCGCCTCGCCGGTCTTCAGGATGTCGAGGAACACGCGCGGGTGGCGGGCCCACAGCGGCGCGCCCGGCGGCGGGCAGTGCAGCGGCAGGTCCTTGGCGGTGGTGACGACGGCCTGGGTCTTGTCGGTGTTCTCAACCATGACGGAATCCTCGGAGCGTGGAAATCAGACGTGGGCGAGCCAGTGCGCGTATTCGGGCGCACGGCCGTTGACGACGTCGAAGAAGCGGGTCTGGATCTTCTCGGTGACCGGGCCGCGCCTGCCTTCGCCGATCTGGCGGTCGTCGAGCTCGCGGATCGGGGTGACCTCGGCGGCGGTGCCGGTGAAGAAGGCCTCGTCGGCGAGGTAGATGTCGTCGCGGGTCAGGCGCTTGGTGCCGACCTCGTAGCCGAGCTCGCGCGCGATCACGTGGATGGAGTCGCGGGTGATGCCGGTGAGCGCGGAGGCGATCTCGGGCTCGTAGATGCGGCCGTCCTTGACGATGAAGAGGTTCTCGCCTGCACCCTCGGCGACGAAGCCCTGGTTGTCGAGCAGCAGGGCCTCGTCGTAGCCCATGCGGGTGACCTCGAGGTTGGCGAGGATCGAGTTCGGGTAGGTCGCCGACAGCTTGGCGCGCGGCATCGTCGAGTTGACGTGGTGGCGGGTGTAGGACGAGGTCTTCACGCGGATGCCCTTCTGCAGGCCTTCCTCGCCGAGGTAGGCGCCCCAGGGCCAGGCCGCGATCGCGACATGGACGCGCGCGCCGAGCGTGGAGATGCCCATTTTTTCCGAGCCGTAGAAGGCGATCGGGCGCAGGTAGCAGGACTCGAGCTTGTTCGCGCGCACGACCTCCTTCTGCGCCTCCATGAGTTCATCCTTGGAATAGGGGATGTCCATCATGTAGATCTTGCCGGAATTGATCAGGCGCTGGGTGTGCTCGGCGAGGCGGAAGATCGCGGTGCCGCTGACGGTGTTGTAGGCACGGACGCCCTCGAACACGGCGAGGCCGTAGTGGAGCGAGTGGGTGAGGACGTGGGTGGTCGCCTCGCGCCACGGAACGAGCTTGCCGTCCTGCCAGATGAAGCCGTCGCGGTCAGCCATGGACATGATGAAGATCTCCGCCTTGAAAAATGTTCGCTGGATGGGTTCGTCGCGCACCCTCGATCGTCCACGGGGCGCAAAGCCTTCGGATTCTAGCGTAAAGCCGTGCCGAGGACGCGGGCTGCGCGCAAAGCCGCGACCGCCGTCGCAGACCGGGCGCCAGCGCGGTCGACGGGCAAGCGGTGCTCCTCCATCCCCGGTGGTGCGCGCTAGAATGCGGGCCTTCATGCGCCTGGAGCATCGAAGTGAAGGATCGTCCCTGGAAACCCAATGTCACCGTCGCCGCCATCATCGAGCGCGACGGCCGCTTCCTGCTCGTCGAGGAGGAGACGCCCGAAGGCCTGCGCTTCAATCAGCCTGCCGGCCACCTCGAGGAGGGCGAGTCCCTGCTGCAGGCCACGGTGCGGGAGGTGCTGGAAGAGACCGCCCACCACTTCGAGCCGGAATACCTGGTCGGCATCTATCAGTGGACCCGCCCCCAGGGCGACATCACCTACCTGCGCTTCGCCTACGGCGGCCGTCTGTGCGGCGAGGAGTCCGGGCGCAGGCTGGACGAGGGCATCGTGCGCGCGGTGTGGCTGACGCTCGACGAGGTGCGCGCATGCGCCGATCGCCACCGCAGCCCGCTGATCCTGCAGTGCATCGAGGACTGGATCGCCGGGCAGCGCCATCCGCTGGCGCTGGTGCATCACCGCTGAACGGGATGATGGCACCTGCGCTCCGCCTGCTGCTGCCCGCGCTGCTCGCCCTGCCGGCGACGACGTGGGCGATGGCGGGGGCGCAGGGCCCCGCCGGCGGCGCGCGCGTGAACATCTGCTACAACTACGGCTGCGCGAGCGAGGGCAGCGTGCGCGTGCGCGAGTCCACCCTGCGCCGGATCGGCGAACGCCTCGCTGCGGCACGCAGCGCCGGGGAGGAGCGCGAGCGCCTCGCCGAGGCGGTGGGCGGGCTGTACCGGGTGGCCGCGACCCAGACGGCGATCGCGGCCGACCGCGCCGGCAACCTGCTCGACGAGGGCGCGGACGGGCGCATGGACTGCATCGATCACTCGACCTCCACGACCCGGCTGCTGCAGCTGCTCGAGGCGCGCGGCGCGCTGCGCTTCCATCGCGTGGTCGAACCGGCGCGCCGCACCCGGCTGATCCTGCAGCATTTCAGCGCGGTGATCGAAGCGCTGTCGGTGGAGGAGCGCTTCGAGCGCCTGCCGCCCGGCCAGGCGTTGGCGGGCTGCAACTGCACCGAGGACGGGCTGGTGATCGGAGAGATGGACGGCGACGACCGTCCGGGACAACGTTACGTGGTCGACAGCTGGTTCGTCGACAATGGCGAGCCGGCGGTCGTGCTGCCGCTCGCGGAATGGCTCAATGGAGGTGGACCGAATGTCCAGTAGTCGGCATGGAAGGCAGGACGGGGCGGGGATGAAGGTGGTGGTCGGCATGTCCGGCGGGGTGGACTCGGCGGTGACCGCGCTGCTGCTGAAACGCCAGGGCTACCAGGTCACCGGGCTGTTCATGAAGAACTGGGAGGACGACGACGATTCGGAATATTGCTCGACGCGGCAGGACCTCGTCGACGTGGCCTCGGTGTGCGACGTGATCGGCATCGACCTCGAGGTGGTCAACTTCAGCGCCGAATACAAGGACCGCGTGTTCGCCGACTTCCTGCACGAGTACGAGGCCGGGCGCACGCCCAACCCGGACGTGCTGTGCAACTCCGAGATCAAGTTCCGCTGCTTCCTCGACCACGCCATGCAGCTCGGTGCCGAACGCATCGCCACCGGCCACTACGCCCAGGTGCGCGAGTGGGCCAACGACGGCCGCAGCGAGTACCAGC
Organism: Thauera aminoaromatica; assembly: GCF_000021765.1. Lineage (NCBI taxonomy): Bacteria > Pseudomonadati > Pseudomonadota > Betaproteobacteria > Rhodocyclales > Zoogloeaceae > Thauera > Thauera aminoaromatica. The sequence goes on from NC_011662.2 coordinate 1,341,604, forward strand.
TGCTCAAGGCCGAGGACGGCACCAAGGATCAGAGCTACTTCCTCTACCGGCTCAACCAGGAGCAGCTCGCCAAGACGATGTTCCCGCTCGGCGCGCTGTACAAGCGCGAGGTGCGCCGGATCGCCGCCGAGGCCGGGCTGCACGTGGCCGAGAAGAAGGACTCCACCGGCATCTGCTTCATCGGCGAGCGCCCCTTCCGCGAGTTCCTGATGCGCTACCTGCCGACCCGGCCGGGCGAGATCCGCGCGCTCGACGACGGCCGCGTGCTCGGCGAGCACCAGGGCCTGATGTACCACACCATCGGCCAGAGGAAGGGCTTGCACATCGGCGGCCTGAAGGGCAACCAGGACGAGGCCGGCGAGCATGAGGCCTGGTATGTGGCCGGCAAGGACGTCAAGGCCAACGTGCTCTACGTGGTCCAGGGCCACGCCCACCCGGCGCTGCTGAAGGACCGCCTGGTTGCCGGCGACCTGAACTGGATCGCTGGACGCGATCCGCACTCCCACTGGGTGTACACCGCCAAGCCGCGCTACCGCACTCCCGACCAGCCCTGCGAGATCGACCGCATCGTCGACGGCCGCGCCGAGATCGCCTTCGCCCAGCCGCAGTGGGCGGTGACCCCCGGGCAGAGCGTCGTGGTCTACGAGTCGAAGGTGTGCCTGGGCGGCGGGATCATCCTGTGAGGCGCGAGCGGCCTCTCCTGTAGGAGCGACGCAAGTCGCGATGCTTCTCCGCGCACGCCCCCGCGCGCGCTGTTTGTTTACGCGCGCGTCTCGCCCAGGCCCACGTCGGCGGCAGCGAGCGGGGGATGCGAGGCCGCCTGTGCGCGTGCCGCGAAGGTCTCGCAGCGCTCGACGAACTCGCGCGCGCTCTTGGGCATGGTCACGCGTGCGCGGATGATGTCGGTGACCAGGTTGCGCCCCTGCAGGATCAGGTGCAGGCCGTCTGCGGCGAGCTGGCGGGTGCCCTCGTCGGTACCCGGGCCGAGCGTCGGCGACAGCGCGGCGAGGCGCTCGGAGGCGGTGACGAACTCCGCCCACACGTCGAAGATGTCCGGGTCGGTGCGCAAGGTCTCGCACTTGATCTTGGCGATGCGCGCAAAGTCGAAAACCAGCGGCTCCACGCCGCGGAACAGCGGCGTCGTGGCGAAGGTGGCGGCCATCACGGCCGCGATGCGGTCGACCTCGCGCAGCGCCTGGGCGATCTTGATGTAGCGGCTCTCGTAGAAGGCCTCCACCGGGATCGAGAAGGCGCGGAAGGGTTCGCCCCACAGCTCGTCGATGCCCTCGTCGCCGCTGCGGTGCAGGACCAGGCGGCCGAGCTTGAGCGCCTCCTGCAGGCAGCCGCCGCATTCGCGCATGAGCGGGTTGTCGGTGGCGATCTCGATGCCCAGCTCCTGGAGCTCCACCAGCTTGGTGAAGATGTCGGTGGCGCGGTTGAACAGCGCGCCCGCGTACATCGCGCCCTTGACGCGCTTGCGCGCGGGGTCCTCCTCGGTCTCGTAGGCGCGGCGCGCATCGTCGAGGCGTTTGCCGGGGATGTTGATGCCGTGCTCGACATGGTTGAACAGGCGCCGGGTGAGCGCCTGGATCAGCCGCTTCTTGGCGTCGAGCGTGTCCGCCGGCGGCTCGTAGGCCTTGAGCCAGTAGCCGTCGTAGTAGATGCGGCGGACGCCGTCGATGATCGCGACCGTACCGTCGGGGATGCACTCTTCCATGGCCATGGCCGTCCGTTGGGCGGATGAGGGGATGCGAAGGATACGCCCGCGTTCAGGCGCTTCCAATAGCCTGCGCGGATGCGCGCGCGCTGCGCTCGCGGCGCTGGCGGCGACGACGGGCGGCGACGCGCAACCGCCACACCAGCTGCGTGCCCCAGTAGGCGACGAGCGCGCCCGTCACCGCCATGATCACCATGCCGACCAGCAGCGGCTGGCCGATGCCGCCGATCCAGGCCCAGGCCTGGGCGAGCGAGTCGATGGCGCGCACCGGCGCCTCGACGTCGTCCGCGGTGAGCGCGGCTGGCGTGCGGCGGCCGATCACGCCCGCGCCGAGCTGGTAGGCGAAGTAGTAGAGCGGACCGTAGGTGAGCGGATTGCTGACCAGCGTGGAGGCTGCCGCGATCAGCAGGTTGCCGCGCAGCAGCAGCGAGGCGATCGCTGCCGCCGGGATTTGCGCGATTGGGATCATCAGCCCGAAGAACACGCCCATCGCCACGCCGCGTGCCACCGAGCGCCGGTTGACGTGCCACAGCAGCGGGTCGTGCAGGCGCGGCCCCAGCCAGCGCAGCATGCGGCTTTGCGTGATGGCCTCGCGAGTGGGCAGAAAGCGTTCGAGCATGGTCCGTTCCGGAAGGAAGACGGCATCTTACGCATTGCATCGCAAAGCACAAGCGAACCCCGCACGGGCTTCAGGGTCCGCGCGCAAGCCTGCCGTCGGGATCTTTTACCCTTGGTCTGACCGCGCTCGCGGCAAGGAATTCAATCGGGCGTCAGGAGCAAGGCGTCAGGCGTGAGGCGCCCCTCGCCCCTCGCCCATCACGCCTCACTCCTGACGAGGCGGCCTCATCGCCTCACGCCAGCTCGCTGGGAATCACCGCGCGCAGCACCGTCTGTGTCTCGCCTTCGCGGACGCGGTTGGTGAACCACCACAGCGCGCCCTTCTTGATCGTCCAGTCCGCCTCGCTGCCCGACAGCAGCAGCGCGCACAGGCGGCCGAGGGCGGGCTGGTGGCCGACCACGAGGGCGGCGCCGTTGCCCTCGGGCCAGCCGGTGGCGGCGAGGATGTCGGCGACGTTGCCGTCCGGGCCCAGGCCGCCGACGATCTCGAAGTCGTCGGTGAAGGCGGTCGCGGTCTGGCGGGTGCGCAGCGTGGGGCTGACCAGTACCTTCAGGTTCTTCGGGCGGTTGTCTTCCAGCCAGCGCGCCATGCGACGCGCCTGCTTGAGACCGCGGGGGGTGAGTTCGCGGGTGTGGTCGGGGCTGCCGTCCACCGCTTCCGCGTGACGCCAGAGCAGCAGGTCCATGTCGTTCATCCGGGGTTCGAGGGCGCGCATCATCGGCGGCTGCGGTTACAGCACGATGACCGCGGTCTGTCGCGCCGCCGCCGTGGGGCGCCGTCTCACCACGGCTTGCCGCCCCACAGCAGCGGCTCGCACTCGCGCAGCACGCGGCGGCGCAGGCGGGCGTAGCGCGGGGCGTGCCAGCCGAGCACGAAGGCCGCGGCCGCGGCGAGCGCGGGCTGCGTTCGCGACCAGTCGGCCAGGCGCTGGTGCGCGGTGTCGACGTCCTGCAGGAAGCCGAGCGTGGTCTGCGCGCGCACCACGCCGTCGAGATAGCGGGTGATGCTCCTGGTGCCGAACAGCGGCGCGAAGAACTCGACGCCGTAGCGCAGCATCTTGAAGTCGATGCGCAGCGCGTGCAGGCGGGTGGGCTCCAGGCTGGCCGCCGCCCGGGCGCCGCGGCGGGCGCGCTTGCGCAGCCGGTCGAGGCGCAGGCGGGCGAAGCTGCGCAGGTCGGCGGCTTCGGCGAGGCTGTCGGCACGCAGGCGGTGGAGTGCGGCGGTGAACTCCAGCAGCAGCCGGCCCTGGGTGGCGAGGTCGAGGCTGACGCCGGCGTGGTGGCGGGCGCTTGCGCGCGCCGTGCGCACGGTCTCGAGCAGGGCCGCCATCGAGGCTGCGTCGGCGAGGCCCTCGGGGGTCACCGGCTCGAGCAGCTCGGCGTGGAACACATCCAGGTCGCGCGCATCGCCGAAGCGGTTGGCGTTGTCGCGCAGGCGGGCGTTCCAGGTGCCGGCGAAGGTCTCGGGCAGGGCGGGTGCGAAGATCTTGAGCAGCGCGCGCAGGCGGCGATGGGCGACGCGCAGCTGGTGGATGTTGTCGGGGTCGATCGCGTCGGGGTCGCCCTGCGCGAGCGCGGTCGCGGCGTTGCCCTGCCACTGGCGCACGCAGGACAGTGCCAGGCCCTGGAAGGCCTCGACCACGTTCTGGCCGGGCTCGAGCGTGGAGATCTCGGAGCGCAGCGCGCCCGCGGGCGTGTCGAGGAAAAGGCGGTAGCCGCGTTCGGCCTTGGAGAGGTCGGCCGGCATCAGCGGCAGGTCCTGCGCGAGCGTGCAGGCGAGGTCGAGGAGGTCCTGCGCGCGCCCGCTCTCGAGTTCCAGCTCGAGTTCGCAGATCTCCGCCTCGCGCTCGACGCCCTCCGGGGTGCGCACATGCACCGCGCCGGTGTCGATCATCAGCAGGATGGACACGCCCGCCTGCGGGACGAGTCGCCGCGTCTCGCGGCGGAAGCGGGTGGTGAACACCGGCACCAGTTCTGCGCGGTGGCGTTCGAGCAGACGCGCGGTGGCGGGGTCGTCGACCGGCGTGAAATCGAAGCCGCCGGTCCACGCGGTCTCCCACTCCGGCCGCTGCGACAGCCCGCCGCTCGATACCGCCGCGCATTTCACCGTCTGCAGCATCTGGCGGCCCTGGCGGCGGGTGCGCACGGCCACCTTGCGCGCCTTGAGCTGCAGCTTCGGGGTGTCGTAGTAGGTGTTGTCGAGGGTGAGGGCGTTGCCGCATTTCTCCGCCGCGGCCACCAGCGGGTGGCGGCGCAGCGCCGGGAGCGCGCGCCTGGGCAGCGCGAGCTTGAGTTCGATTTCGTGGCTCATGGAGGTCGCCCGCGGGCGGGCGCTGGAAGACAGGTGCCCTGGATTCTAGACGCCGGCCCGCGGGGCGTCATGCGCGCTTTTGCGACGTGAAATATTTCACTTTCCCGCGCTGGGCCTGCAGCGGATCGGTGCCCGCTGGCGTCTCGCGCCGCTCGACGGTCGATCGCGACTCGCGTCGCTCCCACGGGAAAGCGCTGCGCAGCCGGGCGGCCTAGTCCCCGAACACGGCCCGCCACAGCGCGCGCACCGGCTTGCGTGCGGCCGCGGCCTCGGCGGGATCGACGCGGGAGGGACGCTCGTTGAGGCGCTGGCGGTGTTGCAGGCGGCGCAGTTCGCGGTAGCTGTCGGCGCAGGCGGCGGCGAGGTCGGCGGGGACCAGGCCGAGCTCGCCGGCGATGCCCAGCAGCGCGATGTTGCCGAGGTTGCCGGTGAGGCGCGGGTGGTCGTGGCTGTGGCCGAGCACCAGGTACTGGATCAGGAACTCGACGTCGATCAGCCCGCCTTCGTCGTGCTTGAGGTCGAACACCTCCTCGCTCCTGCTGCCGTGTGCGTCGCGCATCTTGTGCCGCATCGCCAGCACCTCGGCGCGCAGGCTGGGCAGGTCGCGCCGCATGCACAGCACCTCGCAGCGGATGCGCTCGAAGGCTTCCCCGATCGTGCGGTCGCCGGCCGAGAAACGCGCGCGCGTCAAGGCCTGGTGCTCCCACACCCAGGCCGACTCGAGCTGATAGCTGCGGAAGGACTCGAGCGAGCTCACCAGCAGGCCGGACTCGCCGTTCGGGCGCAGGCGCAGGTCGGTCTCGAAGAGCTGGCCGGCGGCGGTCTGGCTCGACAGCCAGGTGCTGACGCGCTGCGCCAGCCGGGTGTAGACCTCGGGCGCCTCCCCCGCCTCGTCGTCGTGGAGGAACACGATGTCGAGGTCGGAGGCGTAGCCGAGCTCCTTGCCGCCGAGCTTGCCGTAGCTGATCACCGCGAACTTCGGCGCCTCGCGGTGGCGGATCTTGATGCGCCGCCAGCACAACGGCAGGGTGAGGTCGAGCACGATGTCGGCGAGCTCGGAGAGGTGGTCGGCGAGCTTCTCGACCGTGAGCAGGCCGGCGAGGTCCTGGGTGAGCAGGCGGAAGACCTGGGCGTGATGGCGCTCGCGCATCACGTCCATCTGGCGCTCCATGTCGGGTTCGAGCGCCTCGAGCTCCTCGGCCAGGCTGGCGCGGAAGGCCTTCCAGTCGGGGGCGTTGTCCAGGCTGCGCGCGTCGAGCATCTCGTCGAGCAGGATCGGATGGCGAGTGAGGAACTGCGCGCCCCAGCGCGATGCGCTCATCAGGTCGGCGACCCGGCGCAGCGCCTGCGGGTATTGCTGCAGCAGCGCGAGATAGGCGCCGCGGCGGCCGATCGCCTCGATGAGGTCGAGCAGGCGCGCGAGCGTCTCGTCCGCGCCCGGCGTGCTGGCGGCGGCTTCGAGCACGCGCGGCATGAGCGCGTCGAAGCGGCTCTTGATGTTGTTGGGCAGCTGGCGATAGCGCGGGCTGGCGTGCATCGCGGCGAGACGCTCGGCGGCCATGCGCGGGTGGCGGTAGCCGAGCTCGCCGAGCGCGCCGGTGGCGGCCTCGGTGTCGCGCGCGTTGGCCCAGGTGGCATCAAGGCTGTGGTCCTCCTCGGAGGGGTCGCCGAACACGCTGTCGAAGTGCCGGCTCACCACCTCGCGGTGGGCGTCGAGCACCGCGAGCAGCGCCGCGTAGTCGGCGAAGCCCATGGCCTCGGCGATCAGCGCGCGATCCTCGTCCTTCTCGGGCAGGTCGTGGGTCTGGGCGTCGTCGAGGTACTGCAGGCGGTGCTCGAGCCGGCGCAGGAAGACGTAGGCGTTCGACAGCTCCGTCACCGCCTCCTCCGAAAGGATGCCGCGCTCGGGCAAGCGGGCGAGCACCGCGAGCGTCGGTCGCACCTGCAGCGCGGTGTCGCGCCCGCCGCGGATGAGCTGGAAGACCTGGGCGATGAACTCGATCTCGCGGATGCCGCCGGGACCGAGCTTGACGTTGTTGGCGCGCTCGCGGCGGGCGACTTCGCGGCGGATCTGCGCGTGCAGCTCGCGCATCGCGTTGATCGCACCGAAGTCGAGGTACTTGCGGAACACGAAGGGGCGCGCGAGCTGTTCGAGCTCGGGCCAGCGCTCGCCCAGCATCACCCGCGCCTTGATCCAGGCGTAGCGCTCCCACTCGCGGCCCTGGGTGACGAAGTAGTTCTCCAGCATGTCGAAGCAGCACACCAGCGGGCCGGAGTCGCCGTTCGGGCGCAGGCGCATGTCCACGCGGAAGACCTGGCCGTGCTCGGTGATCTCGGCGAGCGCCTGGATCAGCTGCTTGCCGAGCTTCTCGAAGAACTCGTAGTTGCTGATCGCCTTGCGCCCGCCGGTGTCGCCGTCCTCCGGGTAGATGAAGATCAGGTCGATGTCGGAGGACACGTTGAGCTCGCGCCCGCCGAGCTTGCCCATGCCGACCACGAGGAGCTCCTGCTCCCAGCCGGTGGGCGAGAGCGGCTGCCCGTGGCGCTCGACCAATCCCGCGCGCAGCACGTCGTGGGCGTGGCGCAGCGCCACCTCGGCGAGCAGGGTCATGGTCTCGGTGACCTCGGCGAGCGGGGCGCCGAGCGCGAGGTCGCGCACGATCAGGTGGCACAGCGTCCACATGCGCAGCTGGCGCAGCGCCGGGCGCAGCGCGCCGTCGCCGCCACCGTGGAGGACCTCGCGCGCGGCCACGAAGCGCTGCAGGTCGGCCTCGGCGAGCGGGCGCTCGATGCTGGCGGCCAGCGCCTCCGCCAGCCAGGGCTGGCTGTCGAGCATGCGCGCCAGATAGCGCGACAGGCGGCGCGCCTGCGCCACCGCGGGCGGGAGGGCAGGGGCGGAAACGCTGTTCGGGGCGGACATGAGGGGGCTCCAGTGCGGCGCGAGAGGGTGATCGAGAGGGCGATCGAGACTTGGTAGAATGCGCGCGCGTCGGCGATCCGGTGGCGGGCGCGATCCCAATATTCTAGCTGCCCGCGCCATGCGCCGGCAGCGCTGCAACCGCGCTCCCACACAACGTCCTGCGAGCATCCGACTGAGCCCCTCCGCCCCGCACGCACCTGCCGAATCCGTACCCCCGTCCGTCGACGGCCTGCCGGCCGCGCGCGGCGGCTGGCGGCGCGCGGCCGGCAGGCTGTCCGATGCGCTGCTGCTGGTCTGGTGCGTGCTCGCGGTCGGGGTGCTGGTGCTGCGCCATCTCGTGCTGCCGGCAGTGGGCGAACTGCGCGTGCCGATCGCCGAGTTGCTCGGCGAGCGCCTTGGCGTGGCGGTGGCGATCGAGCGCATCGAGGGCGGCTGGGCGGGCTGGCGACCGCGCCTGCGCCTGGCCGGGGTGAGCCTGTCCGACGCGCAGGGCCGCCCCGCGCTGACCCTGCCCGAGATCGACGCCACCCTGGCGTGGTCCTCGCTGGCGATGCTCGAGCCGCATTTCCACCGCCTCGAGATCCGCGCGCCGGACCTGTTGGTACGCCGCGATCCGGAGGGAGCGCTGCACGTCGCAGGCATCGCGCTTGCACACGGGGACGAGGGCGGCGACGGCGGCCTCGGCTGGCTGCTCGCGCAGCGCCAGATCCTCATCCACGGCGCGCGTCTTGCCTGGGCGGACGAAGCGCGCGGTGCGCCGGTGCTCGAGCTCGAAGAGGTGGAGTTCCGCCTCGATCGACGCACGCGTCCGGCGCGCTTCGCGCTCGAGGCACGGCTGCCGGCCGCCCTCGGCGAGCGTGCGAGCCTGCGCGGCGAGCTGCGCCGCATCGACCCGCTGCGCCCGCAGCGTTTCGCCGGTCGGTTGTACGTCGAACTCGGGCGCACGGCGCTGGGCAACTGGCGGCCCTGGGTCGACCTGCCTTTCGGCCTGGAAGGCGAGGGTGCGCTGCAAGCCTGGCTCGACGCGGACGGCCGTGGCGGTCATGCGCTGACCGCCGACCTCGCGCTGGACGGGGTGCGGGCCGTGCTCGGCGAGGATCTGCCGGTTCTCGAGCTCGCCCGTCTCGACGGTCGTGTCGAGCTGGCCCGCGGCGAGGATGGATTCCGCTTCGCCGGCCGCGGGCTCGGGTTCGAAACCGCCCAGGGCCTCGTGCTGCCCCCCACCGATGTCGAGCTGGGGCTGGATCCGGCGCTCGATGGCAAGGCGCGCGATCGTGGCACCGGCGAGGAGCAGGCCGGGCGCGGGCCCGCGGCGGCCGGGGGGCGCCTCGTCGCAGACCGGCTCGAACTGGCCACGCTCGTCGCGCTCGCCGCCCACCTGCCGCTCGATGCCGGGCTGCGCTCGCGCCTGGCGGCGCTTGCGCCGCGCGGTCGGGTCGAGGGCCTGCGCCTCGCCTGGAAGGGGGAGCCCGCCGCGCCCGAGCACTGGGCGCTGACGGCAAGCTTCGCCGGGCTCGGGCTGGCGGCGCAAGACGGTCTGCCCGGCGTCACCGGGCTCTCCGGCAGTGTGGACGGCGACCGGCAGCGCGGGCGCTTCCGGCTTGCCGCGGCGGACATGCGGATCGACCTGCCGGCGGTCTTCGATCCCGGTCCGCTGGACTTCTCGCGCCTGCAGGCGCAGGGCGGCTGGCAGCGCGCGGAGGGCCGGCTGGCGATCGTGCTCGACGAGGCCGCGTTCGAGAACGCCGACGCGGCCGGCACCGCCGCGGGCCGTTACTGGCCGGCGACGACGGGGGCGGGCGAGATCGATCTGCAGGCGCGCCTGACCCGCGCCGAGTCGACCGCGGTGTGGCGCTACGTGCCCAGGGCGGTCAACGACGACACGCGCGACTGGCTGCGCCGCGGGATCCGCTCCGCGAAGGTGCCCGAGGCGCGGCTGGAATTGCGGGGCGCGCTCGACGACTTCCCCTTCCGTGCCGGCCAGGGCCGCTTCCTGGTGAGCGTTCAGGTTGCCGACGCCGCGCTCGACTACGCCCCCGGCTGGCCGGGCATCGAGGGCATCGACGGCGAGGTGCGCTTCGAGGGCCCGGGTCTGCGCATCCTCGTGCCGCGCGGGCGCATCTTCGGGGTGGATCTGGTGGACGTGGTGGCGGAGGTGCCCGACCTCGACCAACTTCCGAGCGAGATCATGACCATCACCGGTCGTGCGCGCGGTCCGACCGCCGAGTTCCTGCGCTTCGTCTCGGCGAGCCCGGTGTCGCGCCGCATCGACGGCTTCACCGACGGCATGGTGGCCGAGGGGCGGGGCGAACTGGAACTCGAGCTGGTGATGCCGCTGCGCGCGACGATCGACTCCCGCGTGCAGGGCGAATACCGCTTCGCCGACAACCGCATCGCGCTGCTGGAGGCCTTGCCGCCGCTCGAGGCGGCGCGCGGGCGGCTGCGCTTCACCGCGGACACCCTGAGCATCCCGGAGGCGCAGGCGCGCCTGTTCGGCAATCCATTGCGCCTCTCCGCGCAGACCGGCGAGGACGGCACGGTGCGCTTCCGCGCCGCCGGGCGGGCGGACGCCGCGGCGCTGGCGGCAGCCTGGGAGGTCCCGCTGCTCGACGAACTCGCCGGCACCGCGGAGTGGTCCGCGGACATCCGCGTCGGCCGGCGCGGCACGCGGGTCGAGATCGCCTCCGACCTTGCCGGTTTCGCCTGCAGCCTGCCGCCGCCGTTCGGCAAATCGGCCGCCGAGGGCTGGCCGGCGAGGCTGGCTTTCGAGCGTCCGGCCGGCAGCCAGGATGCGCGCATCACCCTCGCGATCGACGACCGCCTGCGCGCGGAGCTGCTGCGCTCCGCCGGCGGGGTGGTGCGCGGCGGCGTTGCGCTCGGGCGTGCGAGCGCAGACGCGCCGCCGGGTTCCGAGGCGGGCGTGCGTGTCGCCGCGGTGCTCGATCGCCTCGACCTCGACGCCTGGCGCGCCGTGCTGGAGCGCGCCGCGCCCCTTCCCGCCGCGGGCGCGGAGGAGGCTGCCGTGGCCGGCGATGGAGCGCCCGCCGCGGTGGCGGAGTTCGCGCTCGCGGCCGACGAGGTGGGTGTGTTCGGCCAGACCTTCAAGGCGGTGGACCTGCGCGCGCGCGCCGATCCGGGCGGCTGGAAGGCGCGCCTGGAGAGCGATCGCGCGGACGGCGAGTTCGACTGGCGGGCGGCGGGCAAGGGCACGCTCGCGGCGCGCTTCCGCCACCTGCGTCTGGTGCGCGAGGCCGGCGGCGCGCAGGCTGGCGCAGACGGCGACTCCGCGGGCGACGAGGCGGTGGACGATCCGCCGCAGCGCCTGCCCGCGCTCGACGTGGTGGCCGAGCGCTTCGACATCAACGAGCTCGAACTCGGCCGCCTCGAGGTCCTCGCACGCAACCGCGGCAACCTCTGGCAGCTCGACCGCTTCGCACTGGTGAGCGCCGACGGACGCCTCGCCGGCAAGGGGCAGTGGCGCGCGGGCGCGCGCCAGCGCACCGAGCTCGACTTCGCGCTCGAGACCGCGTCGATGGGTGGGCTGATCCGGCGCCTGGGCCACCCCGACGTGGTGCGCGGCGGCTCTGCCAGCCTGGCCGGCCAGCTCGCATGGCGGGGTGCGCCGACCCGGATCGACTATCCCAGCCTGTCGGGCAGGCTGCGGCTGGAGACCGGCGCGGGCCAGTTCAACCGGCTCGAACCCGGCGTCGGCCGTCTGCTCGGCATCCTCAGCCTGCAGTCGCTGCCGCGCCGGATCACGCTCGACTTCCGCGACGTGTTCTCCGAAGGATTCGCCTTCGATCGCATTTCCGGTAGCATCGAGCTTGCCCGCGGTGTGCTGCGCAGCGAGGACCTGGAGATCCGCGGACCCGCGGCGCGCGTCGCGATGAGCGGCAGCGCCGACGTGGTCTCCGAAACGCAGGACCTGCGCGTTCTGGTGCAGCCGACGCTGTCCGAGTCGGTGGCGATCGGCGCGGCGGCGGGTTTGGTGAATCCGGTCGCCGGCGTGGTGACCTATCTCGCCCAGAAGGTGCTCAGCGACCCGATCGAGAAGCTCTTCGCCTTCGAGTACACGGTGACCGGCGCGTGGTCCGACCCCCAGGTCGCCAAGCGCGGCAGGGCCGCTGCGCCGGAGTCGCGCTGATCCGGGGGCGAGCGCCCAAGCTGCGTGCCCTTCCTTGCCCAACCCCCGCGGGGTCTTGCCGCCAGCGGCAGCACCCCGCCCCAAGCTCGCCGACATGACCGAAACCTCCCTTTCCGCGCCGGTGCGCATCGCCGCCATCCAGACGGTCTCCGGGCCCGACGTCGCCGCCAACCTGGAAACCGCGTCGCACCTGATTGCCCAGGCCGCCGCCGCCGGCGCCCGCGTGATCGCGCTGCCCGAATACTTTCCGCTCATCAGCAAGGACGAGACCGCCAAGGTGCGCATCCGCGAGCCCGAGGGCGCCGGCCCGCTGCAGGATTTCCTCGCCAGCGAGGCGCGCCGCCACGGCGTGTGGCTGATCGGCGGCACCCTCCCGCTGGTCGCCGAGGCCGAGGACAAGGTGCGCAACAGCACCCTGGTCTTCGACGACCAGGGCCGGCGCGTGGCGCGCTACGACAAGATCCACCTGTTCGGCTTCCAGCGCGGCGAGGAGCGCTACGACGAGGCGGCCACCATCGAGCCGGGCGGCACGGTCGCCTGCTTCGACTCGCCGGCCGGGCGCATCGGGCTGTCGGTGTGCTACGACCTGCGCTTCCCCGAGCTCTTCCGCGCCATGGGCGAGGTGGATCTGATCGTGCTGCCGGCCGCCTTCACCTGGACCACCGGCCGCGCGCACTGGGAGGTGCTGCTGCGTGCGCGCGCGATCGAGAACCAGTGCTACGTGATGGCGCCGGCCCAGGGCGGGTGCCACGAGAGTGGGCGGGTGACCTGGGGCCACACCATGATCGTCGATCCCTGGGGCGAGATCCTCGCCTGCCGCGACGAGGGCCCCGGCGTGGTGGTCGCGGACCTCGATCCCGCGCGCCTCGCGGCGGTACGCGGGAGCCTGCCTGCCTTGCGCCACCGCTGCCTGGCCTGAACGCGCCGTCCGCGAGGGGGCGAACGTGGCCGATGCCGCAGCCTCCTCGTGTCGTCGCCCCGCAATGATCGTTTTTGCCCGATGCCGGTCCAATCGGCATCCTCCGCCAAGGATTTACCGATGAGCAAGAGCCAGAATCCCCTCAAGGTCGCCGACCGTTACCTGCTGTCGCCCTACGGCCTGGGCGAGGCGGAGCTCGAGAAGACCTTCCGCAAGCTGATGCGCCACGACATCGACTTCGCCGACCTCTACTTCCAGTACCAGCGCTCCGAGGCCTGGAGCCTGGAAGAGGGCATCGTCAAGTCGGGCAGCTTCGACATCGAGCAGGGCGTGGGCGTGCGCGCGATCAGCGGCGAGAAGACCGCCTTCGCCTACTCCGACGACATCTCGCTCGACGCCCTGGTCGGCGCCGCCACCGCCACGCGTGCGATCGCCGCGGCCGGCGAGCGCCGCCGCGTCGGCATCGTCCCGCACAAGCTCAGGACCCGCCTGTACCGGGCCGACGACCCGCTCGACTCGCTCGACGACACCGCCAAGGTCGAGCTGCTCGAGCGCCTCGAGGCCTTCGCACGCGCCGAGGATGCGCGCGTGACCCAGGTCATGGCCCACATCGCCGGCTCCTGGGAGGTGGTGATGGTGGTGCGCAGCGACGGCCATCAAGCCGCCGATGTGCGTCCGCTGGTGCGCGTGTCGATCACCGTGATCATGGAGGAGGACGGCCGCCGCGAGCAGGGCAGCGCAGGCGGCGGCGGACGCTACGACTACGGCTGGTTCTGCGACGACCGCCTGCACGACTACGCCCGCCAGGCGGTGCATCAGGCGCGCGTGAACCTCGGCGCCGACCCGGCCCCGGCCGGCACCATGCCGGTCGTGCTCGGCCCCGGCTGGCCGGGCATCCTGCTCCACGAGGCGATCGGCCACGGGCTGGAGGGCGACTTCAACCGCAAGGGCAGCTCGGCGTTTTCCGGGCGCATCGGCCAGCAGGTGGCGGCCAGGGGCGTCACCGTGGTTGACGACGGCACGCTGCCCGATCGCCGCGGCTCGCTGTCGATCGACGACGAGGGCAACCCGACCGAGCGCACCGTGCTGATCGAGGACGGCATCCTCACCGGCTACATGCAGGACATGATGAATGCCCGCCTGATGGGCATGCCGGTCACCGGCAACGGCCGCCGCGAGTCCTTCGCCCACCTGCCGCTGCCGCGCATGACCAACACCTACATGCTGAACGGCGACAAGGATCCGGAGGAGATCATCAAGTCGGTGAAGAAGGGCTTGTACGCGGTGAACTTCGGCGGCGGCCAGGTGGACATCACCTCGGGCAAGTTCGTCTTCTCCACTGCCGAGGCCTACCTGATCGAGAACGGCAAGGTGACCCGCCCGGTGAAGGGGGCGACCTTGATCGGCAACGGCCCGGACGCGCTCACCAAGATCCGCATGATCGGCAACGACATGCGGCTGGATCCGGGCGTCGGGACTTGCGGCAAGGACGGGCAGAGCGTTCCGGTGGGCGTCGGCCAGCCGACGCTGCGCATCGACGGGCTGACGGTGGGCGGGACCGCCTGAGCGGAGCGGCGCAGCTCGACCGCCACGTTCGCGCCTCCTGCATGAACCCGCCGCGCCTCCGTCCCATGCACTGACGAACAAGGCCGCGCACCCGGTGCCCGGGGCGCGGCCTGGATTTGAAGCGGGCAGGGCCGGCGGCGATCAGGTCTGCGCGGGCTTGTCCTTGCGCTCGCCCGGAGTAGCGGTGGCGGGCTTGTCACCGCTGCAGGCGGAGACGGTGTCGAACGGTCCGGCTTCGAGCAGGCGGGCGGCCTGGGCCGGGGTGGCGATCGAGAAGGCGATCGCGGTGGTGGTCAGCATGGCGGCGATGGTCTGGCGTTTGATCATGTCGGGCTCCGTCTGGGTCTTGTTCATTGTTCGACATCGGGGCCGGCGCCGCGGAAGAGCTCGGGCGTCAGGTCGTGCCGCTGCAGCAGGCGGTAGAACTCGGTGCGATTGCGCTCCGCCAGCCGTGCAGCGTCCGAAACATTACCCGCAGTCAGTTTCAGCAGCTGTATCAGATAGTTTCGCTCGAAGCGGCGCTTCGCCTCGGCGTAGCCGAGGGCCTCGGCCGGCTGCACGCGCAGGGCGCGTTCGACCAGGGCGCGCGGGATCAGCGCCGTGGTGGCGAGCGCGCACGCCTGCTCGACCACGTTGTGGAGCTGGCGCACGTTGCCCGGCCACGGCGCGGTGGCGAGTGCCTCCAGCGCTTCGGGCGCGAAGCCGGTGAGGCGCCTGCCGTACTTGTGCGCGAGGCTGCGCAGGAAGTGCCCGGCGAGCAGCGGGATGTCCTCGCGGCGCTCGGCCAGGGTGGGCAGCTGCAGGCTCACCACGTCGATGCGGTAGTAGAGGTCCGCGCGGAACTGGCCCGCGGCCAGCGCCGCGTCGAGGTCGCGGTGGGTGGCGGAGACGATGCGCAGGTCGACCGCCTGCGCGCGCGTCGCACCCACCGGACGCACGGCGCGCTCCTGCAGCACGCGCAGCAGCTTGACCTGCAGCGCGGGCGGCATGTCGCCGATCTCGTCGAGGAAGAGTGTGCCGCCGTGGGCGGCCTGCACCAGGCCCTGATGGGCGCTGGTGGCGCCGGTGAAGGCGCCGCGCACGTGGCCGAAGAGCTCGGATTCGAGCAGCGGCTCGGGAATGGCGCCGCAGTTGATCGCGACGAAGGGCGCAGCGGCGCGCGGGCTGGCGAGGTGGATCGCGCGTGCGAGCAGCTCCTTGCCGGTGCCGCTGTCACCGCGGATCAGCACGCTGGCGTCCGCGGCGGCGACCAGACGGGCCTCGTCGAGGACTGCCTGCATGCGGCTGCTGCGGCTGAGGATCGCTGCGCGCCAGGCCGTGTCGCCGGCGCTGCCGGGGGCGTCGGCGCGGAGACCGCTGCGGGCGTGGGTGGGGCCGGCGCGTTGCAGGGCCTGGCGGATGCCCTGCAGCAGGGCCTGGCTGTCGAAGGGCTTGGTGAGATAACCGGCGACCCCGAGCGCGGTGGCCTCGACCGCATCGGGGATGGTGCCGTGCGCGGTGAGCAGGATGACCGGCAGCGCCGGATGCTGGCGGCGGATGTCCTCGAACAGGGCGAGTCCGTCGCCGTCGGGCAGGCGCACGTCGCTCACCACGAGGTCGAAGCGCTCCACGCCGAGACGGCTGCGTGCGGCCGCGACGCTGTCCGCGGTGGCGACGTCGTAGCCGGTGGCCTGCAGGCGCATCGCGAGCAGGCGCAGCAGGTCGGCGTCGTCGTCGACCACCAGCAGGCGCGCCGGTGCCGCCGCCGCGGTCGCGTGCATCTCCGTCGACGTGCTCATTCGGGCAGCCCGGTGCGGGGCCGCACCGGCAGGCCGGGCAAGGTCAGCTCGCGTTCGATCTCGGCGAGCGCCTCGAGCTGGCGCTGCAGCGCGGCGTTCTGCCGGCGCAGCGCGTCGAGTTCCAGCGCCTGCGCGTCGCTGGCGCGGGCAAGCTCGTCGAGCTGGCGGCGCAGGTGCTCGGCGAGTGCGGCGACTTGCTGGCGCACGCGGAGCTGTTCGAGCAGGGCGCGTGCGTAGGGATGCAGCGCGCGCGCCTGTGCGCGATCGTCGGCGAGCAGGCTTTCGAGCGCGCGCCGCGCCGTGGCGAGCCGCTCCTGCCCGGGTTGGGCGGCCTGCACCGCGGTGTGCAGGCGCTGCTGCGCGGCTTCGTGGGCAAGTGCCGCGGCGCTCGTGTCGTCCTCGGCCGTCTGCCGGGCCGGGAGGTCGGCGCACCCCGCGAGCAGGGCGAGGGTGGCGGGGAGCACGGCGCGGGCGATCCGGACGCACACGCGGCGTGCTGCGCGGGAGACTGCGCGGACGACGTGGAGGCGGGCGTCAGGCATGGGGCAACTCGATGCGGAAATGGGCGCCAAGCTCGCTCGGCAGCGCGCGCACCCGGCCGCGGTGGGCGCCGATGAACTCGCGCACGATCGCCAGCCCGATGCCGCTGCCGCGTGCGCTTGAGGGAGGGCTGCGACGACCCTGGTAGAAGGGCTCGAAGATGCGTTCGAGCTCGTCGGGCGCGATCCCCGGGCCTTCGTCGCGGCAGTCGATCACCACGTTCTCGCCGGCGCGGCGGAGCTCGATGCGGATGTGGCCACCGGTGGGGCTGAAGGCGATCGCGTTGGCGAGCAGGTTGGAGAACACGCTGTGCAGCTTGCCGGCGTCGGCATGCACGATGGGAGCGTCGCCCGCGAGTCCGATCGTCACCCGGCGTGCGCGCGCCGGCAGGCGCTGCTCCTCGCCGATCTTGCGCAGCAGGGGCAGGAGGGCGGTGGGCTGCAGGTGCAGCGAGCGCGCGTCGAACTGGCTCGCGTTGAGCCGCAGCAGCTGTTCGATGCGCGCCTGCAGGGTGCGCGCGCTGTGCGCGAGGATGGCGGTCACCTCGCGCTGCTCGGGTTCGAGCGGGCCGAGCACGCCGTCCTCGAGCAGGGCGACCCCTTCGCGCAGCGAGGCGAGCGGGGTCTTGAGCTCGTGCGAGACGTGGCGCAGCACGCGGCCGCGGTCGGCCTCGAGTTCGGCGAGGCGCAGGCGCAGCCAGTCGAGCCGCTCGCCCAGCCTGCGCAGGTCGGCAGGGCCGTCGATGTCGATCGGGCGGGTGAGGCGGTTCTCGCCGAGCTCGCCGATCGCCTGTTCCATGCGCCCGAGCGGGCGCAGCAGCCACCCGCCCGCGAGTGCCGCGAGCAGGCCGGCGAGGAGCAGGGCGGCGAGGATCTGCAGGGCGACGGCACGGCGTTCGCGCTCGAGCGTGTCCATGAGGGCGAGATCGCGCTCGCCGAGATGGTGGTCCAGCGCCGCGGCGAGCCGGTCGGCGAGCGCGCCGAGGTGGCGGAAGTCGTCCGCCGTGGCGAGGCCGTCGCCGCGCCCGGCCGCAGTGGCGGGCATGGGCTGTTCGCGCACGCCGTCGGTCGGCCCGGGTATGGCGAGGCTCGCCAGCCATGCGGCGATGCGGTCCGCGCAGGCGCGCCAGGCCGCGCCTGCGCTGGCGAGTGCGGGGCCGGCCGATTCCAGCAGCGCGAGCGCGGGCAGTGCCTCGGCGAGGGTGGCCTCGAAGCGCCGGGCGAGTGCCGGCTCGCCCAGCACCTCGTACTGGCGCGCGCTGCGTTCGAGGTTCACGCTGCGTTCGCGGAGCTGACGCGCCGCGGCGCTGAGGGCGAGCGCGCGCTGCTTGTCCTCCTGGATCGCGCGCACGACCGTTTCCATGCCGCGCCAGCCGCCCGCGACGGCGGCGGCCAGGCTGGCGGTGATCAGCAGGAAGCTCGCGAGCAGGATGCTGCGAAAGGAGAGGTGATGCATGCAGGGAGGGGGTTGAGCATCGCAGCGGAGTGCTGCGCCGGGGTCGCCGAGTCTAGGACGGCGCGCGCGGTCGCAGCGTCGCGCAAGTGCAAGACGAAGTAAGCGGCGGGTATCGGTGTCGCCGCCGAGCGACAGCGGGGAGGCCTTGTTCCCCGGAGGCTTGCGCCCGATCTCGGGATGCGGTGTCGGGGACGGGCGACGGTTTCCCCGCGCGTGCGCCCACGTACCGCCCGGGTCGGTGCGCCAAGTGCCCGCAGGCAAAAGGAAAAGGTCCTTTGGCATGGCGGTTGCTGAAGGGGCTGGAGAGCGCAGCGCCGTCGCTGCGCCGGACTCCAGGAGAGAACATGTTCAACAAGCCCAATCTGTTCCACGGCACCGGCGAGGTGTCCGCCCAGCGCAACGCCCAACGCATGGCAGGCACGAACGTTGCCGCGGTGCCCGTGACGCCGCCGGCCGAAACCGGCGGTTCGGCCGCAGCGCGCGAGCCGCAGGCGGTCGAGCGCGCGGCTGCGGCGGCGGCTGCGGGGGCCGTGGGTGAGAGCCGTCTGATCGTCGGTCCCGAGGTGAAGCTCAAGGGCGCCGAGATCCTCGACTGCGATACCCTGGTCGTGGAGGGGCGGGTCGAGGCGACGATGGACAGCCGCGTGTTGCGCATCGCCGAAAAGGGCGCCTTCAAGGGCACGGTCGGCATCGACATCGCCGAGATCCACGGCCATTTCGAGGGTGAGCTCACCGCCCGCAAACAGCTATTGATCCACGCCGGCGGGCGGGTGAGCGGCAAGATCCGCTACGGCAAGATCCTCATCGAGGAGGGGGGCGAGCTGTCTGGCGACGTGCAGTCGCTGGGCGCCGCGGGCAAGGAGCTGCGTGCGATCGACGACAAGCCGAGGGCGCTCGCCGCGGTGGCGGGCTGAGCGGGTCGGCAGGGGGCAGGTCCCGGCATGGCAGCGGACGTGTCCGCGCATGGCGCGAGCCGTGCGGTGCTGCGTGGAGGGGCGGTAGTGCCCCTCGTGAGCGCGATGCCCTGGTGGGGTCAGCGCGCCGTCGTGGCGCCGCTTTGCGGCTGGGAAGCGCCCGCGGAGGCAAGCTGCTGCGGCGTCCAGGTCCAGTGCCTTTCCCAGGCGGCGCGGACCAGGTTGGGGTAGTCCGGCTTGCCCAGGCTGCCGTTGTAGCGTCCCAGCGCACGGAAGAGGTTGCCTTTCTCGATGTCGAGGTAGTGGCGCAGGATGGTGCAGCCGTAGCGCAGGTTGGTGCGCATGTGGAAGAGGTTGTCGTCCTCGCGGCCGATGACCTTGATCCAGAACGGCATCACCTGCATGTAGCCGCGCGCGCCCGCCGAGGAGATCGCGTACTTGCGGAAGGCGCTCTCGACCTGGATCAGACCGAGCACCATCTGCGGGTCGAGTCCGGCGCGGGTGGCCTCGTAGTGGATGCTGGTGAGGAGCTCCCTGCGATAGGCCTCGTCCGGGATGCGCCTGGCCAGCCGGCGCGACATCTCGGCGAGCCACTGTGCACGTTCACCGGCGTCGGGGATCGGCAGCGTCGGTGCCACGGCGTCGCTGACCGCGGCGTGCAGCGCGGCGCGCACGCTCGCCGCCATGGGCTCGTACTGCTGCGCGCCGGCCTGCGCGCTACCGGCCGCGAGCGCGAGCGCACACGCGGCGGCGAGCTGGCGGAGCGGGGCGGGCAGGCGGCGCATGGCGGGTTCCCCGGGGGTCAGCCCTGGTTCAGGCGCTCGAGCACGTGGCCGAGGACCTCGCCTGCGGGCAGCTTGGCGGCTTCGGCATCGCGCCGGCCCTGGTATTCGATCACGCCTTCCTTGAGCCCGCGGTCGCCGATGGTGACGCGGTGCGGCACGCCGATCAGTTCCCAGTCGGCGAACATCACGCCCGGGCGCTCGTCGCGGTCGTCGAGGATGGCGTCGACGCCGGTGGCGACGAGCGCGTCGTAGAGCTTCTGCGCCTCGTCGCGCACCGCCTGCGACTTGCCCCAGCCGACCGGGCAGACCACCACCTCGAAGGGTGCGATCGCGCGCGGCCAGACGATGCCGCGGGCGTCGTGGTTCTGCTCGATCGCGGCGCCCAGGATGCGGGTCACGCCGATGCCGTAGCAGCCCATTTCGAAGTGCTTGGGCTTGCCGTCCTCGTCGAGGAAGGTGGCGTTCATCGCCTTGGAGTACTTGGTGCCGAGGTAGAACACGTGACCGACCTCGATGCCGCGCTGGATGGCGAGCACGCCGCGGCCGTCCGGGCTGGGGTCGCCCTCGACGACGTTGCGCAGGTCGGCGACCTGGTCGGGCTCGGGCAGGTCGCGGCCCCAGTTCACGCCGGTGAAGTGGAAGTCGGCCTCGTTGGCGCCGCAGATGAAGTCGGCCATGTGGGCGACCGTGCGGTCGGCGATGACCTTGACCGGCTTCTTCAGACCGATGGGGCCGAGGTAGCCCGGCTTGCAGCCGAAGTGTTCGAGGATCTCGGCCTCGGTGGCGAAGCGGAAGCCTGCCTTGAGGCCTTCCAGCTTGCCGGCCTTGACCTCGTTGAGGGCGTGGTCGCCGCGCACCAGCAGCAGCCACACGGTGACGCCGGCGGGCTTGCCCTTTTCATCGACATCGTCGGTGGCGAGTACCAGCGACTTCACCGTGGTCGCCAGCGGCACGCCCAGCAGCGCGGCGACGTCCTCGCAGGTCGCCTTGCCCGGTGTGGGGGTTTTTGCCAGCGCCCGGGCGGGCTCTGCGCGGCGGGCGAGCAGGGACACCGCCTCGGCGAGCTCGATGTTGGCAGCGTAGTCGGAGTCGGGGCAGTAGACGATGGCGTCCTCGCCGGTGTCGGCGATGACCTGGAACTCGTGCGAGCGGTCGCCGCCGATGGCGCCGGTGTCGGCCGCCACCGCGCGGTATTCGAGGCCGAGGCGGTCGAAGATGCGCTTGTAGGCGGCGAACATGATGTCGTAGCTGCGCCCGGCGGCTTCCTCGCTGCGGTCGAAGGAGTAGGCGTCCTTCATGGTGAATTCGCGCCCGCGCATGACGCCGAAGCGCGGCCGGCGTTCGTCGCGGAACTTGGTCTGGATCTGGTAGAAGTTCTTCGGCAGCTGGCGGTAGCTCTTGAGCTCCTGGCGCGCGATGTCGGTGACGACCTCCTCGGAGGTGGGTTGCAGCGCGAAGTCGCGCTCGTGGCGGTCCTTGAAGCGCAGCAGCTCGTCGCCCATCTTGTCCCAGCGCCCGGTCTCGTCCCACAGCTCGGCGGGCTGCACCATCGGCATGATCAGTTCCATGGCGCCGGCGCGGTCCATCTCCTCGCGCACGATGGCCTCGACCTTGCGGATCGCGCGCAGGCCCATCGGCATGTAGCTGTAGATGCCGGCGGCGACCTTGCGGATCATGCCGGCGCGCAGCATCAGCTTCTGGCTGACGACCTCGGCGTCGGAGGGGGCTTCCTTGAGGGTGAAGAGATGGAACTGGCTGGCGCGCATGGGAGTCTTCGGATCAGGCGTGGACAAGCGCGCGATTCTAGCGCATGGGGCCGGCGCGCAAGCGTTCCTCGACCTCCAGCTTAGTGGATGCACCGTGGCAGTGCGCTTTCATTGCGTCGCCAAGTGTGAAAAAATCGTGACCAATCAAACGAATTCGAAGGTTCGTCATGCTTGACCGTGAAGGCTTTCGCCCGAACGTCGGCATCATTCTGGTCAATGCGCGCAACGAGGTCTTCTGGGGCAAGCGCATCCGCGAACATTCCTGGCAGTTTCCACAAGGTGGCATCAAGCACGGCGAGTCGCCGGAGCAGGCCATGTATCGGGAACTCCACGAAGAGGTCGGCCTGCGGCCCGAGCACGTCAGGATCCTCGGCCGTACGCGCGGATGGTTGCGCTATGAGGTTCCCAAGCACTGGATCCGGCGCGAGTGGCGCAACACCTACCGTGGGCAGAAGCAGATCTGGTTCCTGCTCCGCCTGGTGGGGCGCGACTCCGACGTCTGTCTGCGCGCGAGCACTCATCCGGAATTCGATGCCTGGCGCTGGAGCAACTACTGGGTGCCGCTGGAAGCGGTGATCGAATTCAAGCGCCAGGTGTATCAGCTGGCCTTGATCGAACTGGCGCGCATCCTGTTTCGTTCGCGCAGCGTCGAGTTGCCGGACAGCTATCGACTGCCCGAACCGGAACCCGCTCCCGAGCCGGTGCGGGTGGTGCTCGGCGAGCGCGCCGAGCACGGACTGCGCGATGCGATGCGGAAGTAGCCCGACTCCGTCCTGCCGCACGGCGCAGGCCGGCGGCGGGCTGGCCCCGTGCGGCCGGCGCGTGCCCGCCGCGGCGGGACCGTGTGCCGTGGACGCGCCGGTCCTGCTTCGGCGCTGCCCGCTTCCTTCCTCCCCGATGCGGAGTTCCTACTCTTGAGTCCTTTCCCGAGCCGTTTCTTGCGCCCCTCGCTCGGTGCACTTCCACGCGCCGGCGTTGTCGCCCTCGCCCTCCTGTCGGCGCCCGCGTCCGCGGGGTTTCTGTCGGATGCCGATCCCGACTGGAAGGAGGGCGAGGCGACGATGCCGGCCGCGCCGCGCGAGGCCGCGCTGCGTGCGATCGACGTCGGCACGCCTTCTCCCAATGCCTTCTTCGTCGACGAGGACAGCGTCGGCGTCGGGGCGGATGGCGTGGTGCGCTACACCTTGGTCGTACGCACGCGCGGCGGCGCGGAGAACGTCAGCTTCGAGGGCATCCGCTGCGCCACCTTCGAGCGCCGGATCTACGCCAGCGGACGCAAGGACGGGACCTGGGCGGCGCTGAAAAACAGTGCCTGGCAGCCCATCGTCGAAAGCGGCTACAACCGCCCGCGCGCGGCGCTGGCGCACGACTATTTCTGCGACGGCCCGGCCGGGCCGCGCGACCGCGAGCATGCGTTGCGCCTGCTGCGGGAGCGGCGCGACCCCATCGACCCGTCTGGAGTGCATCAATGATCGATCAGGCCATCATCGAGTTCGACAAGGCCCTGCGGACGGTCTTCGCGTCGGCGCGCAGCGTGCGGGCGATGCCGGGCGAGGACGTGCCCGATGCCGAGCTGGGCGCAGCCGAGCGCAGCCACGCGGCGGCGCTGATGCGGGTGAATCATGTCGGCGAGGTGTGCGCGCAGGCGCTCTACCAGGGGCAGTCCATCATGTCGCGCGAGCCCGCGATTCGCGACACCCTGCGTCAGGCCGCGCAGGAGGAGACCGAGCACCTGGCGTGGACCGAGCGCCGCATCGCCGAGCTCGGTGGTCGCAAGAGCCTGCTCAATCCGCTGTGGTATGGCGGCGCGCTCGCCCTCGGGCTGGCGGCGGGGCGCTTCGGCGAGCGCTGGAACCTCGGCTTCCTGGCTGAGACCGAGCGCCAGGTCGAGCAGCACCTCAAGAGCCATCTCGACACCCTGCCGGCCGCGGATCGGCGCTCGCGCGCGATCGTCGAGCAGATGAAGGTGGACGAGGCCGAGCACGCCGCGACGGCGCTGCGCCTGGGTGCGCACGAGTTGCCGGCACCGGCGAAGGGGGCGATGAAGCTCGCCGCGCGGGTGATGACGACGCTCGCCTACCGGCTCTGAGCGATTCCCGTGCCCTCGTCCGCGTCGCGAGGGCAGCCTCGCGACGCCGCGATCCTCAGTCCGCCTCGACCAGCTCGACCTCGTGGATCATCTCGGCGGTCTTGCCGAGCATGATCGAGGCCGAGCAGTATTTTTCCGCCGACAGGTGCACCGCGCGCTCGACCGTCTCGCGCTTGAGCTTGCGACCGGTGATCGTGTAGATGAAGCGGATGCGGGTGAACACCTTGGGGTCGGACTCCGCGCGCTCGGCTTCGAGGCGCACGCTGCAGCCGCGCACATCGTGGCGTCCGCGCTTGAGGATCAGCATGACGTCGAAGGCGGTGCAGCCACCGGCGCCGGCCAGCAGCAACTCCATCGGCCGTGGAGCCAGGTTGCGCCCGCCGGCATCGGGCGCGCCGTCCATCGCGACGAGGTGGCCGGTGCCGGTTTCGGCGATGAAGCTCATGCCGTCGAGCCACTTGACCGTGCATTCCATGCTGTTCGCTCCTTCGGGTTCTGGTCCCGTTGTCGGGTTCGTTGGGGGTTGGGGCGGCATGTTACCGCAGCGCGTCATGGAGTTCGTGCGCCTCGCCTGGCGTCGCCGCATCCTTCGTGCCCGTGCCGACTTGCGGTTGAAACTTCCGGGCCCGAGGCGAGCGCGGCCGGGTTCAATACGGCTCCGTAGTGATGCACTGCAGCAAAACGGGGCGCAGGGAGGGGGGTGTCCGCGTCCGGGTGAGGGGCTTGGAGGTCGCGAAAAGAGCGAAAATTGATTTAAAACAAAAAGCTGCTTTGCGATAAAGCGAGCTGATCAATCAATCAAAACTTTTCTTCCGCGTCGCACAAAAATGCCTTGCACAGCCCGGGGTAGCTATGCATAATCCGTTCCAGTCGGATCGCAGACGCATCGACTCCCACGTCCGGGGTCGCGCCGATCCAAGCCGTGTCTCCTCCACCCTCCTCCTTTGGTGTGGATTTAACGCAGTCCGATCGGACTGCGTTTTTTTTGTTCTCCGCCCGCGTTCGCGCTTCGACGATTGACACGATTCATGTGTTGGAAGTAGGATTGCGAGCTTTCCGTTTGACGGCCATCTCCGACGGCCCGACAAAGATCGAGGATTCACATGAAGACGTTTTCCGCCAAGCCGCACGAGGTCAAGCGCGACTGGTTCGTTGTCGACGGCACGGACAAGGTGCTTGGCCGTCTCGCCGCCGAAGTCGCCCGCCGCCTGCGTGGCAAGCACAAGGCCATCTACACCCCGCACGTGGACACCGGCGACTTCATCGTCGTGGTCAACGTCGAAAAGCTGCGCGTGACCGGCAACAAGGCGCAGGACAAGAAGTACTACCGTCACTCGGGCTACCCGGGCGGTATCTACGAAACCAACTTCACCAAGCTCCAGCAGCGCTTCCCCGAGCGCGTGCTCGAGAAGGCGGTGAAGGGCATGCTGCCGAAGGGCCCGCTGGGCTACGCCATGCTGAAGAAGCTGAAGTGCTACGCGGGGCCGTCGCATCCGCACACCGCTCAGCAGCCGCAAGTTCTCGAGATCTGAAGGAGCCGACAATGGCTGTGACTTACAACTACGGTACCGGCCGCCGCAAGACTGCGGTCGCTCGCGTGTTCATCAAGCCGGGCACCGGCAACATCGTCGTCAATGGCAAGCCGGTCGACGAGTTCTTCTCGCGTGAAACCGGCCGCATGATCGTGCGCCAGCCGCTGGTCCTCACCGGCAACGAAGGCCGTTTCGACATCATGGTCAACGTCGTCGGCGGTGGCGAATCCGGTCAGGCGGGTGCGGTGCGTCACGGCATCACCCGCGCGCTGGTCGATTACGACGCCGGCCTGAAGGGCGACCTGCGTGCCGCCGGTTTCGTGACCCGCGACGCCCGCGAGGTCGAGCGCAAGAAGGTCGGCCTGCGCAAGGCCCGTCGCGCCAAGCAGTTCTCGAAGCGCTGATTCTCTTTATCGCGCATCGCAGTCCGGAAGCCGCCCCTTGGGCGGCTTTCGTGCTTGTGTGTCCCGCTCGCACGCGTTCTTGCAGTTCGGGGTGCGGCAGCCGTAACGAGGCGTTCACCGCCCGCGTCGGCCGATGATGAGATAATCGCGGTTCAGTCTTTCGTCGCGAGGAACGAGCATGGTCAAGGTTGGAATCGTAGGCGGTACCGGATATACCGGCGTCGAGCTCTTGCGTCTGCTGGCGCGCCACCCCGGGGTCGAGCTGACCGCGATCACCTCGCGCGGCGAGGCCGGCATGGCGGTCTCCGACATGTTCCCCAGCCTGCGCCGCCGGGTCGATCTCAAGTTCGTCACCCCGCAGGACGCCGCCCTGGAGAAGTGCGACGCGGTGTTCTTCGCCACGCCCAACGGCATCGCGATGAAGCAGGCGGCCGAGTTGGTCGCTGCCGGGGTGCGGGTGATCGACCTCGCCGCCGACTTCCGCATCCGCGACGTCGCCGAGTGGCAGAAGTGGTACGGCATGGAGCATGCGGCGCCGGAACTCGTCGCCGAGGCGGTGTATGGCCTGCCCGAGGTCAATCGCGCGCAGATCCGCGGCGCGCGCGTGCTCGCCAACCCGGGCTGCTACCCCACCGCGGTCCAGCTCGGCTTCCTGCCCTTGGTCGAGGCCGGGCTGATCGACACCGATCACCTGATCGCCGATGCCAAGTCGGGCGTCTCGGGCGCCGGCCGCAAGGCCGAGGTGCACACCCTGCTTCCGGAGGCCGCCGACTCCTTCAAGGCCTATGGCGTGCCGGGCCATCGCCATCTGCCGGAGATCCGTCAGGGGCTGGCTCTGGCCGCCGGGCACGCGGTCGGGCTGACCTTCGTGCCCCACCTGACGCCGATGATCCGCGGCATCCACGCCACGCTGTACGGTCGTCTGAAGCCGGGGGGCGACGCTGCCGACCTGCAGGGGCTGTACGAGAAGCGCTATGCTGGCGAGGCCTTCGTCGACGTCATGCCCGCGGGCAGCCATCCCGAGACGCGCTCGGTGCGCGCCTCCAACCTGTGCCGCATCGCGGTCCATCGCCCGCAGGGCGGCGACACCGTGGTGGTGTTGTCGGTGATCGACAATCTGGTCAAGGGCGCGGCAGGCCAGGCGGTGCAGAACCTCAACATCATGTTCGGTTTCGACGAGGAAACCGGGCTCGACATCGTGCCGGTCAGCCCCTGAGGGAACTGTTACGACCGGATTCGATCACATTTTGACGATTCAACCGCGGAAGGCGCATCATCCGCGGTGTTCCCCAGCAGAGGAGAAAACATGAGCGCAGAAGTCGCAACCCCGGAAATCATGGTCTTTACCGATAGCGCCGCGAACAAGGTTCGCGAGCTGATCGAAGAGGAAGGCAATCCCGACCTCAAGCTGCGCGTCTTCGTGTCGGGCGGCGGGTGTTCGGGCTTTCAGTACGGCTTCACTTTCGACGAGGAAGTGAACGAGGACGACACCACGTTCGAGAAGAACGGCGTGCTGCTGCTGGTCGATCCGATGAGCTACCAGTACTTGGTGGGCGCGGAGATCGACTACACCGAAGGCCTGGAAGGCTCGCAGTTCGTGATCCGCAATCCGAACGCGACCAGCACCTGCGGCTGCGGCTCGTCGTTCACGGTGTGAACGCGGTTGTCGCAAACAAAACGGGGCGCCGCGGCGCCCCGTTTGCTTTGGTCCGGCCGTGCGGTGCTCAGCGTGCGTCGGCGAGTTCGTAGTTGAGCAGCGCGAAGCGCTGGCGCAGATGCGCGGTGTTGCGCTTGAAGGCGGCGAGTTCCCGGTCATTGAAGGAGTCGGCCATCGGCAGCGCCACCGTCATCGGGTCGGCGGGGACGTCCTTCAGGCGCACCTCGTAGTGCAGGTGCGGCCCGGTGCACCAGCCTGTGCAGCCGACGTAGCCGATCAGATCGCCCTGGCTCACCGCCTGCCCCTTGGCGAGGCCCTTGGCGAAGCCGTTGAGGTGGGCGTAGTGGGTGGTGATATCGCTGCGGTGCTTGAGCACGATCAGGTTGCCGAAGCCACGCTGGGTGCCGATGAACTCGATGGTGGCGTCCGAGGTGGCCATCACCGGGGTGCCGACGGGTGCCGAGAAGTCGGTGCCGTTGTGGTCGCGCCAGTTGCCGTGGATCGGATGCAGGCGGCGGCCGAAGTTCGAGCTGACGCGCGAGAACTCCAGGGGCGAGCGCAGGAAGCCCTGCTGCAGGCTCTCGCCGTCGTCGCTGTAGTATTGCTCCTTGCCGCTCGGACCGCGATACAGCACCACCGCGTGGCGGTCGCCATTGTTGATGAATTCGGCCGCGAGGATGCGCCCGGCGCGCACCGGATTGCCTTCCTCGTAGATGGCCTCGTAGACCACGTTGAAGCGGTCGCCCTTGCGCAGGTCGGTGTGGAAGTCGATCCAGGTGCCGAAGATGGTGGCGAGCTGGGTCGCCACGTTGTCGGGCAGGCCGGCGTCGTCGGTGGCGCCGAAAAGCGAGTGGGTGATCGTACCCGAGCGCATCTCGACCATCGTGGTCTGGGTGGCGCCGCTGGATTCACGCAGCGCGAGGCCGGCGTCGTCGCGTTCGAGGACGACCTCGGCGTCCGTGTTGCCGACCGGCAGCGAGAAGCTGAGCAGACGGCCTTGCGGCGACACCACCGCGGTGACCGAGCGGCCCGCGCGCAGCTGGCGCAGCGCCTTGCGGCCGGCATCGGACGCGGAGAGGTGGGCGAGCGCCTCGGCGTCGTCGATGCGCAGGCGGTTGAACATCGCCTGCAGCGTGTCGCCGGCCTGGATGCGTTCGTAATGGACGAAGGGTAGCGAGGCGTCGGTGCCGGTGCGCGTGACCGCCGGCGCGGGCAGGGCCTCGACGACGCGCTCGACGAGCAGGTCCGAAGGCAGGCTGCCGGGTGCGACCGCGGTCGCGGCGACCACCCCGAGCATGGAAACCCCGGTGATACCGGCGGCAACCCAGGTTCGCGGGCGGGAGAGGAGACGAGCCGGGAGATCGGCTAGAATTCGGGTCTTTCTGGCCTTCATGGTCTCGGTGGGCTGGGATGTGGAAAAAAGTCGCGGAAGTGTAGCAAAGGTGCGCTTCGGTTCGGCAAAGTAATTTTGGAGAAATTGAATGTCTGATGTTCAGGCGGCGATCGACCTCATCAAGCGCGGCGCCGACGCCGTGCTGATCGAGGCCGAATTGGTCGAGAAGCTCAAGCGCGGCAAGCCCCTGCGGGTGAAGGCCGGCTTCGACCCCACCGCGCCCGATCTGCATCTCGGCCATACGGTCCTGATCAACAAGATGCGTCACTTCCAGGAACTCGGTCACCAGGTCCAGTTCCTGATCGGCGACTTCACCGGCATGATCGGCGACCCCAGCGGCAAGAACAGCACGCGCCCGCCGCTCTCGCGCGAGCAGATCCTCGAGAACGCCAGGACCTACCAGGAGCAGGTGTTCAAGATCCTCGACCCGGAGAAGACCGAGATCTGCTTCAACTCGGCCTGGATGAACGATCTCGGCGCCGCCGGCATGATCCGCCTGGCCGCGCAGCAGACCGTGGCGCGCATGCTCGAGCGCGACGACTTCGCCAAGCGCTACGGCAATAACCAGCCGATCGCGATCCACGAGTTCCTCTACCCGCTGTGCCAGGGCTACGACTCGGTGGCGATGAAGGCCGACGTCGAACTCGGCGGCACCGACCAGCGCTTCAACCTGCTGATGGGCCGCGAGCTGCAGAAGCATTACGGGCAGGAGCCGCAGTGCGTGGTGATGGTGCCGCTGCTCGAGGGCCTCGACGGCGTCAACAAGATGTCCAAGTCGCTCGGCAACTACATCGGCATCGCCGAGCCGGCCAAGGAGATCTTCGGCAAGACCATGTCGGTGTCCGACACCCTGATGTGGCGCTACTACGAGCTGCTGTCCTTCCGCTCCAGCGCCGAGATCGCGCAGCTGCGCGCCGACGTCGAGGGCGGGCGCAATCCCCGCGACGTCAAGGTGATGCTGGCGATGGAGTTCGTCGCCCGCTTCCACGGCCAGCGTGCGGCCGAGGAGGCGCTTGCCGACTTCGAGGCACGCTTCCAGCGCAACGCGATCCCCGATGACATCCCGCAGGTCAATGTGAACGTGGGCGCCGGCGGCCTGCCGCTGTTCCAGGTGCTCAAGCAGGCCGGGCTCACCGGCACCACCTCCGAGGCGATGCGCATGGTGGAGCAGGGCGGGGTGCGCATCGACGGCGAGCGCGCCGAGGACAAGGGCCTGCTGCTGCGTGCCGGCGAGACCGTGGTGCTGCAGGTGGGCAAGCGCAAGTTCGCCTCGGTGGTGCTGTCTTGACCGATCTCGTCCCCTGCAGCGGGGGCGGGCGATGAGCGCGGCTGCGCGCCCGATCGGGGTGTTCGATTCCGGCGTCGGCGGGCTCACCGTGGTGCGCGCGCTCATGGAGCGCCTGCCGCTCGAGGACATCGTCTACTTCGGCGACACCGCGCGCGTGCCCTACGGGGTGAAGTCGGTCGCCACGATCGAGCACTTCACCGCGCAGATCACCGAATTCCTGCTGCAGCGCGACGTCAAGATGCTGATCATCGCGTGCAACACCATGGCGGCGGTGGCGGCGGACGTGGTGCACCGGCTGGCCGCCGGCATCCCGGTGCTCGACGTCATCGAGGCCGGCGCGCGCGCCGCGGTGGCGGCCTCGCCGGGACGGCGCATCGGTGTCATTGGCACGCCGACCACGATCAACAGCAACGCCTACGCGCGCCGCATGCACGAACTCGATCCGGCGGTGCGGGTGTATTCCCAGGCCTGCCCGCTGTTCGTGCCGCTGGTCGAGGAAGGCTGGCTGGACCACGAGGTGACCCGCCTCACCGCGCAGGAATACCTGCGCCCGGTGCTCGCCGAGGAGGTCGACAGCCTCGTGCTGGGCTGCACCCATTACCCGCTGCTCAAGCCCCTGCTACGCGACGTCGCCGGGGCGCGCGTGCGCCTGATCGACTCGGCGCTGACCACCGCGGAGTTGGCCGCCGAGCGCCTGCAGCTGTCCGGGCTGGCGCGCGGTGGCGGGGGCGTCGCAGATTACCGCTTCGTGGTGAGCGACGTGCCGCTGCGCTTCCAGACCATCGGCGAGCGCTTTCTGGGGCGTTCGCTCGGTGCGGTGGAGAAGGTCGATTGGTAGTGCGTCGCTTGCGACGCGGGGAGGTCCGGGCCGCCCTGGGCGGCCCGCGCGCTTTCAGGCCGGGCCGCGTGCCATCGGCCGCGTGGGATCTGCGCACCACTCGCTCCACGAACCCGCATACAGGCGCGAGCCGGTCAGCCCGGCGGCCTCCATCGCGAGCAGGTTCACGCAGGCGGTGACGCCCGAGCCGCACTGGTGCACCACCTGGCGCGGCGTGTATGCGCCGAGCAGGCTGGCGAACTCTTCGCGCAGTACCGAGGCCTGCTTGAAGCAGCCGCGCGCGTCGAGGTTGTCGCGGAAGAAGCGGTTGCGTGCGCCGGGGATGTGCCCGCCCACCGGATCGAGCACCTCGTTCTCGCCGCGGAAGCGGTCGGGGCTGCGCGCATCGAGCAGCAGCATGTCGCGGCGGCCGAGATGTTGCTGCACGTACTGGGTATCGACCCGGTCCGGACGCAGCGCCAGCGTATAGGTCGCGGGGCGCGCACGCGGCGGCTCGTCGTCGAGCGCGAGCCCGGCCGCCATCCAGGCCTGCAGGCCGCCATCGAGTACCGCGACGCGATGATGGCCGAGCCAGCGCAGCATCCACCACAGGCGCGCGGCGAACATGCCGCCGGCGTCGTCGTAGGCGACCACCTGGCTATGGTTGCCCACGCCGCAGGCGGCGAGCCGGGCGGCGAGGCTGGCGGGATCGGGCAGGGGGTGACGGCCGTTGCGGCCGGTCTTCGGCCCCGACAACCCGGTCTCCAGGTCGATGAAAAAGGCCCCCGGCACGTGCGCGACGTCGTAGGCGCGCTGGCCGAAGACCGGATCGACGAGGTCGGCACGGCAGTCGAACACGACCCAGTCGGCGTCGCGCAGGTGCTGCGCGAGATCGATCGCACCGATCAGCGTCGCGTAGGAAGCGTTCACTGCGCGCTTCCCGTGGTCTCTGCGGTCGTTTCGGCGGCGAGCCAGGCGCGTGCCTCGTCCTCGTCGTCGAAGACCTTGACCTCGGCGGTGACGAAGAGCTGCGACACCCATGCGCTCCAGGTCAGCCACTGGTCTTCCGTGAGTACCGCGATGCGGCGGAAATCGCCCGCGTGCTGGCGCGAGAACTTGATCTCCTCCCACGCCACGTCGAGCGTGAAGCCCGCCATCTGGCGCAGGTCGAAGAGCAGGTCGACCGGTCCGCTGAACTGCACCCGGTAATTGACCACGTCTTCGAACTCCTTGTAGTCGGCGAGGGTGAATTCGCCGAAGACGACGAGCGAGACGAGTTTGTCGGTGCTCTCGGTGCTGATCATGGCAGCCTCCCTGGAGGTGATCGGAGATGCCCCCACTATAGTCCGCGCACCGGCGGGGCTCAATCCGTCGCGACGGCACGGGCCGGCAGCGGTGCCGGCTTCGGGGTGGCGAGCGAGACGCCGATCGCGCCGGCCACGATCAGGCCGACCGCGAGCCAGGACGAGGCCGGCATGAGTTCGTCCCACAGCAGCATGCCGAACACGCTGGCGAAGATCACGGTGGCGTAGCTCAGGTTGGCCGACACCACGGTGCGCCCGTAGCGGTAGGAGCGCGTCATCGCGAGCTGGGCGAGCCCACCGAAGAGGCCGACGCCGAGCAGCGTGGCGAGTTGCCCGGCATCGGGGCGGTGCAACTCGCCGGCGAGTGCCCACGCCAGGCCCATCGTCGAGGTCATCACCGAGAACCAGAACACCGTGCGAACTTCCGGCTCGCCGGCACGGCCGAGCTCGCGCAGGCTCACGTAGGCGAGGCTGGCCAGGGCACCCGAGCCCAGTCCGGCGAGCGCGCCCAGCCATTGCTCGGGCTGCAGCGTGGGGCGCAGCAGCAATACCACACCGGCGAAGCCGGCGAGGATCGCGAGCACGGCGATGGCGCGCAGGCGCTCGCCGAAGAACAGCGCCAGCACCAGGGCGACGAAGAGCGGCGAGGTGTAGTTGAGCGTGACCGCGGTCGCCAGCGGCAGCAGGCCGATCGCGAAGAAGTAGCAGCCGAGCGCGATCGAGCCCGACACGCTGCGCGACAGGTGCATCTTCCAGTGCGGCGTCTTGAGGCCGATACCGCGGCTCGCCGCCAGTCCGACCATCATCAGCATGCTCACGAGCCCGCGCCAGAACACGATCTCGCCGGTCGAGAACGCCCCCGAGGCGAGCTTCACGCACACGCCCATGCAGGCGAACAGGAAGCAGGAGACGATCATCCAGAAGGCGGGCATGGCGGTTGTTGCGCTGCAACGAAGGGGACTCCATTGAATCACATCGTGGCTTTCCCGGGTGGCGGCGGGGCGCGTCCGGCGCTAGGCTCGCGGTATCGCGGTCAGCCCCCGTGCGGAGTCGCCATGGCCTACCTGCTCGCCCTCGACCAGGGCACCACCAGCTCGCGCGCGATCGTGTTCGACGCCGATGGCCGCGTGCGCGGCCTCGCCCAGCAGGCATTCGCGCAGCACTTCCCTGCGCCCGACCGGGTCGAGCACGATCCCCAGGACATCCTGCGTACCCAGCTCGACTGCGCCCGCGAGGCGCTCGCCAATGCCGGCGTGGCCGCACGCGAGGTGGCGGCGATCGGCATCGCCAACCAGCGCGAGACCACCGTGCTGTGGGAGCGCGCCAGTGGACGCGCCCTCGCCCCCGCGATCGTCTGGCAGGACCGCCGCACCGCGGTAGAGTGCGAGCGCCTGCGCGCCGCGGGCTGCGCAGAGGACGTGCGCGCGCGCACCGGGCTGGAGCTCGATCCCTATTTCTCCGCCACCAAGCTCGCCTGGCTGCTCGACCACGTTCCCGATGCGCGCGTGCGCGCCGAGCGCGGCGAGCTCGCCTTCGGCACCATCGACAGCTGGCTGCTGTGGCATCTGAGCGGCGGCCGGCTGCACCTGACCGATGCGGGCAACGCCGCGCGCACGCTGCTCTTCAACCTCCACACGCTGGACTGGGATCCGGTGTTGCTCAAGCGCTTCCGCATCCCGCCCGTGCTGCTGCCGCGCGTGGTGGCGAGCAGCGGGGTGTGCGGCGAGACCGATCCGGCGCTGTTCGGTGCCGCGATCCCGATCGCCGGCATCGGCGGCGACCAGCAGGCGGCGACCTTCGGCCAGGCCTGCCTCGCCCCGGGCATGGCGAAGAACACCTACGGCACCGGCTGCTTCCTGCTCATGAACACCGGCCATGTGCCGGTGGCGTCCGCGCACCGGCTATTGACCACCGTGGGGTGGACCGGGGTGGATGCGGCGCCCAGCTACGCGCTCGAGGGCAGCGTGTTCATGGGCGGTGCGGTGGTGCAGTGGTTGCGTGACGGCCTCGGGCTGGTGAAGCGCGCGTCCGAGGTCGAGGCCTTGGCGGCGAGCGTGCCCGACAGCGGTGGGGTGGTGCTGGTGCCGGCCTTCACCGGGCTGGGCGCGCCGTACTGGGACCCGCACGCGCGCGGCACCCTGCTCGGCCTGTCGCGTGGCAGCGGTGCGGCGCACATCGCGCGTGCGGCACTGGAGGCGATCGCCATGCAGAGCGCCGACCTCGTCCAGGCGATGGCACGCGACGGCGCCGCGCCGCTCGCCGAGCTGCGCGTCGATGGCGGCGCCGCGGCCAACGACCTGCTGATGCAGATGCAGGCCGACCTGCTCGGCGTGCCGGTGCTGCGTCCGCGCCTGCTCGAGACCACCGCCTTCGGCGCCGCCTGCCTGGCTGCGCTTGGCTGCGGGCTGTGGAAGCGGCCGCAGGAGATCGCCACGCACTGGCAACTCGACCGCCGCTTCGAGCCGCGCTGGCCGGCGGCACGGCGCGACGAGGCACGCGCCGTGTGGGTGCGCGCGGTCGAGCGTGCGCGGGCGTGGGCGCAGGACTGAGCGGCTCGCGCCGGTCGCGCTCATGGAATCCGTCCATCCGCACGCCCGTCGTCGGCTTCTCGCCCGCCTCGCCGACGCGCGCGCGGTCGACCTCGTCGTGGTCGGCGGCGGTGCCACCGGGCTGGGCTGCGCGCTCGACGCGGCGGCGCGTGGCCATTCGGTGCTGCTGGTGGAGGCGCGCGACTTCGCCGCCGGCACCAGCTCGCGCTCGACCAAGCTGATCCACGGCGGCGTGCGCTACCTCGCCCAGGGCCGCATCGGCCTGGTGCGCGAAGCCTTGCGCGAGCGCGGGCGCCTGCTGCGCAACGCGCCCGCGCTGGTGCATCCGCTGCGCTTCGTGGTGCCGGCGCGCAACCTGGCGGAGCGGCTCCTGCTGCGTCTCGGGCTCGGCGCCTACGACGCGCTAGCGGGTCGGGACGGGCTGGGCGGCTGCACGCTGCTCGACGCAGCCGGGCTGCATGCGGCGCTGCCCGGATTGCGCGAGGAGGGGCTGGGCGGCGGCGTGGCCTTCCGCGATGCCCAGTTCGACGACGCCGGCCTGGCGCTCGCGCTGGCGCGCACGGCGAGCGCCCACGGTGCGCTGCTGCTCAACCACTGCGCCGCGCACGAGCTGGTGGTGGAAGACGGTCGGCTGCGCGGCGTGGTGGTGCGCGAGGCCGAGGGTGGGCAAGCGCACCATGTCGCTGCGCGCGCGGTGATCAACGCCACCGGGGTGTGGGGCGACACGCTGCGCCGACGTGCCGATCCGGCCGCCCGCGCGCTGCTGCGCCCGAGCCAGGGCGTGCATCTGGTGGTCGACGCCGACTGTCTGCCCGGCAGCGACGCGCTGCTGGTGCCGCGCACCCCGGACGGACGCGTGCTGTTCATGATTCCCTGGTGCGGAAAGGTGCTGATCGGCACCACCGACACCCCGCGCGCCGATACGCCGGCGGAGCCCGAGCCGCTCGCGGGCGAGGTGGACGAGCTGCTGGCCGCCGCTGCGCGCTGGCTGCGTCGGCCGCCGGCGCGCGAGGCCGTGCGCAGCGTCTTCGTCGGCCTGCGGCCCTTGCTCGGCGAGGATGGAGGCGATGGTGCAAGCAGCCGGCTCTCGCGCGAGCACCGCGTCGAGGTCTCGGCGCAGGGCCTGGTCAGCGTGCTGGGCGGCAAATGGACCACCTATCGCGCCATGGCCGAGCAGGCGGTAGATGCGGCCGAGGTGGTAGGCGGGCTGGCGCGGCGGGCATCGCCGACCGCCTCGCTGGCGCTCGATTGCGGAGTGTGCGCGGGGGAGGCGGGCGAGGCGGACTTGCCGGGCGCGCCTCCGGGGCTTCCCCCCGGCGTGCTGCCCGGCGCCGCGGCGGTGCGGCGCGCGCTGCGCGAGGACTTCGCCCTTTCCGTCGAGGACGTGCTCGCGCGCCGCAGCCGCGCGCTTTTCCTCGATGCCGCGGCGGCCGCGGCGGTGGCGCCTGCTGTGGCCGACCTCCTCGCGGCGGAACTCGGCTGGAGCGCGCAGCGGCGCGCGGCCGAGCTCGCGACCTTCCGCGCGCTCGCCGCGCGCTACGGCACGCGCAGCCGCACGACCGCCTCCAGCCCGCCGTCGGGGTGATTGCGCAGCGTGACCTCGCCGCCCTGGGCATGCAGCAGGTTGCGCGTGATCGCCAGCCCGAGCCCGGTCCCACCGGTCTCGCGGTTGCGCGAGGCTTCGGTGCGGTAGAAGGGCTCGAACACCTTCTCGAGCTCGTCCTCCGCGAGGCCGGGGCCGTGGTCGCGGACGCGGATCTCGCAGTGCTCGCCCACGCAGGCCAGCGCCACCTCGACCTTGCCGCCGAACTTCACTGCGTTCTCGATGAGGTTCCACAGCGCGCGGCGCAGCGCCGAGGGGTTGCCGACGATGCGGCCCTGCGCTCCCTCGGGCACGCGCACGGTCCAGCCCATGTCGCGCGCATCCTCGGCGAGGGCCTGCAGCAGGGGGCCGAGCTCGATCGCCTGCGCCGGACTGCGTTCGTCCAGGCTGCGCGCGTAGGCGAGGCCTTCCTTCACCAGGCCCTGCATGGCGTCGAGGTCGGACTGGATGCGCGCGCGCAGGCCCTCGTCGTCGACCATTTCGGCGCGCAGGCGCAGGCGGGTGATCGGCGTCTGCAGGTCGTGGGAGATCGCTGCCAGGATGCGGGTACGCTCGGCGACGTGCTCGGCGACACGCTGCTGCATCTGGTTGAAGGCGGCGGCGGCCTGGGCGACCTCGGTGGGGCCGCGCGTGTCCATGGGTGCGCGCGTCGGGTCCTCGCCGAGCGCGCGCGCCGCCTCCGCCATGCGCGACAGCGGCCGGGTGGCGATGCGCACCGCGATCCAGGTGAGCAAGCCTACCCCCAGCACCAGCGCGGCGAGGGCGGCGAGGAAGGGGCCGCGCTGATGCGGCATGATCGGCGGCAACGGCGGGATGCCCGGCAGGCGGACCTGCAGCGGGGTGCCGTCGGCGAGCGCGAGCACGATCGCCAGGCCGGGGTGGGGGCGGTCGTCGCGCGGATGGGTGTACAGCGTGGCCGGGCGTTGCGGCATGGCCTCGCGCAGCGCGGTCTGCAGCGGGTGGTCGTCGGCTAGCGGACGCAGGTGATCGTGCGGTGGGCGCAGCGCGAGGCGCAGGCGGCGGCGGCCGATCTCGTCGATCCAGCGCTCGCGCTCGGGCGGCGACATGCGGTCGAGCAGCTCGGCGACGCTGGCGATCTCCTGCGCCACGCCCTCGAACAGCGCACTGCGCCCGATGCGCTCGCGCTCGCCGAGGAAGAGCGCGAGGCTCACCGCCAGCACGAGTGTCATGCCGACCAGCCAGATCAGCATCAGGCGGGCGAACAGGCTGCGCGGCAGCGGCAGGCTCATCGCGCGCCGCTCCCGTCGGTGTCCGCGGTCTCGGCGACGACCTCGGCGGCGAGCACGTAGCCCTCGTTGCGCACGGTCTTGATGATCGCCGGTTCGCGCGCGTTGTCGCCGAGGCGCTGGCGCAGCCGGCTCACCAGCAGGTCGATCGAGCGATCGAACACGTCGGCCTCGCGTCCCTGGGTGAGTTCCATGAGCTGGTCGCGCGACAGCACCTTCTGCGGGTGCGACAGGAAGACCGCGAGCATGCGGTACTCGGCGCCGGAGAGCGCGACCACCGTGCCCTCGGCGTCGACCAGGTGGCGGTTGATCGTGTCCAGGCGCCAGTGCGCGAAGCGCAGCAGGCGCGCGTTGGCGGGCGGGGCGGCGTCGAGGTTGGGCGGCAACGCGCGGGTGCGGCGCAGCACCGCGCGGATGCGGGCGAAGAGCTCGCGCGGCACGAAGGGCTTGGCGAGGTAGTCGTCGGCACCCATCTCGAGGCCGATGATGCGGTCCATGTCCTCGCCGCGCGCGGTGAGCATCAGGATCGGGGTGTTGGCGTGCGGCCCGCCGCTCGCGCGCAGGTTGCGGCACAGGGTGAGTCCATCCTCGCCGGGCATCATCAGGTCGAGCACGATGAGGTCGATGCGGTGGGTCTCGAGCGCTGCCTTCATCTCGCGCCCGTCGGCCGCGGTGGTGCAGCGCAGTCCCTGCTTCTCGAGGTAGTCGGCAAGCAGCTGGCGGATGTCACGGTCGTCGTCGACGATGAGGATGTGGTCGGACGTATTCATGCGGTGTTCTCCATGGCCTGGATCATAAGGCGGGGTGGGTCCGGCTTTGTATCCCAGCGTATCTGCGGGCGCTGCCGAGACATCAGGCTGCAAACGCGTGCCGCGCGGACAAATCCGGCTTACATCGCGGTGTTCAAATGGCTCCGTCGCCCGAACGGACGGGCAACACGGACAAGCAACCCACAGGAGAGCCATCATGAAAAACTGGATCAAGACCTCGATCGCCGCCGCCATCATCGCCACCGGCGCCATCGGCAGCACCGCAGCGCTGGCCTGGGGCGGCCATTGCGACGGCCCGCGCGGCGGCAAGGCCGGCTGGTCGCAGATGGCGCCCGAGCAGATGAAGGCGAAGATGGCCGCGCGCGCCGAGCTGCACATGGCACGCCTCGAACTGGCGCTGGCCCTGGCGCCCGAGCAGAAGCCCGCCTTCGAGCGCTTCAAGGCCGACATGAAGTCGCGCGCCGAGCGCATGGGCAGCATGATGGCCGAGCGCCGCGCCGCCGAGCCGCCGAAGACGGCGATCGAGCGCATGCAGCGCATGGAGGAGATGAGCAAGCTGCGCCAGGCCGAGATGGGCGAGGCGCGCAAGTCGGTCGAGACCTTCTATGCGACGCTGAGCGATGCGCAGAAGACGGTGTTCGATGCGGAGTTCGAGAAGATGGGCCGCAAGGGCGAGCGCGGCATGAAGGGCGGCGGTCCGCGCGACGGTGGCAGCATGGGGCCGGGCCGCGGCTGACGCCTCGCCGCATCCGCGGCTTGTCTCGAGGTCCGGGGCCGTCCTTCGGGAGGGCCCCGGTGTATTCGGGCAGGCGCGGCGCAAGTCGCGATCGGGCGGTCCCGCACACTGCAGTCCCGCCCGGATCCTGCGTGGCTCTGCGGGAACTGCGGGTGCGATGACGCCAGATCGGTTTGCGGGTCATCGTCGAAAAACGAAAAAGGCCACCCCGCAGGGTGGCCTTCCGTCTCCTCCCCCGTTATGAGGGAAGCAGTCTCTTAGTGGAACTGCTCTTCTTCGGTCGAGCCCGTCAGCGCCTTGACCGAGGACGAGCCACCCTGGATCACGGTGGTGACGTCGTCGAAGTAGCCGGCGCCGACTTCCTGCTGGTGCGACACGAAGGTGTAGCCCTGCTCGCGAGCGGCGAATTCCGGTTCCTGCACCATCTCGGTGTAGTGCTTCATGCCTTCGCCGCGGGCGTAGGCGTGGGCGAACTTGAAGGTGTTGAACCAGTTGATGTGGATGCCGGCCAGGGTGATGAACTGGTACTTGTAGCCCAGCGCCGAGAGTTCGTCCTGGAACTTGGCGATGGTCTTGTCGTCCAGGTTCTTCTTCCAGTTGAAGGACGGCGAGCAGTTGTAGGACAGCAGCTTGCCGGGGTGGGCGGCATGCACGGCCTGGGCGAACTCGCGGGCGAAGCCCAGGTCCGGGGTACCGGTCTCGCACCACACCAGGTCGGCGTAGGGGGCGTAGGCGACGCCGCGGCTGATCGATTGCTCGAGGCCGTTCTTGACACGGTAGAAGCCTTCCTGGGTGCGCTCACCGGTAAGGAAGGGCTTGTCGTTGGCGTCGTGGTCGGAGGTGATGAGGTTGGCGGCTTCGGCGTCGGTGCGGGCCAGGATGATGGTCGGCACACCCATGACGTCGGCGGCGAAGCGGGCGGCGATCAGCTTCTCGCAGGCTTCCTGGGTCGGCACCAGCACCTTGCCGCCCATGTGGCCGCACTTCTTCACGGCAGCGAGCTGGTCTTCGAAATGCACACCGGCGGCGCCGGCGGCGATCATGTTCTTCATCAGCTCGAAGGCGTTCAGCACGCCGCCGAAACCGGCCTCGGCGTCGGCGACGATCGGCAGGAAGTAGTCGACGAATTCCTTGTCGCCCGGGTTGATGCCACGCGACCACTGGATCTCGTCGGCACGCTTGAAGGTGTTGTTGATGCGGCGAACCATGGTCGGGACCGAGTCGTAGGCGTACAGCGACTGGTCGGGATACATGGTCTCGGAGGTGTTGCCGTCGGCGGCGACCTGCCAGCCGGACAGATACACGGCTTCGAGACCGGCCTTGGCCTGCTGCATCGCCTGACCGGCGGTGATCGCGCCGAAGGCGTTCACATAGCCCTTCTTGGCGCCGCCATTGACACGCTCCCACAGCAGCTTGGCACCACGCTGGGCCAGGGTGTACTCGGGCTGCAGGCTGCCACGCAGGCGGACCACGTCGGCCGCGGAGTAGCCGCGCTTGATGCCTTTCCAACGGGGATTCTCGGCCCAGTCTTTTTCGAGGGCGGCGATTTGCTGTTCGCGGGTCAGGGTCATGATGCGTCCTTATGAATGCAGGAGGGGGTCAGGCATCGCGGCGGG
Source organism: Thauera aminoaromatica (assembly GCF_000021765.1). NCBI lineage: Bacteria > Pseudomonadati > Pseudomonadota > Betaproteobacteria > Rhodocyclales > Zoogloeaceae > Thauera > Thauera aminoaromatica. Next base: position 1,382,042 of record NC_011662.2, read on the forward strand.
TTCAGGCACCGGTCGCGGTGTTCCGGCTGCAGCGGTTTTCGAGGGAGAAAGGACACTGCAGATGGGAAGAGAGTATAGGAGGCATTCCGCGCAGCAGCAATATGTCTTATATAAGACATAAGAAAAAATCTTTTCTATCTAAAACAAAGGCTTGTTAAACGCGTTTTGTATCGTGAAAAGAAATGGAGCGCTGTGAAACGGAAAGGCGGCGTCGCTCTGCTGCATTGCACGCCCGGCGGTTCCGGTAGGCGCGACGCGAGTCGCGATCCCTCCTCCGGGCGCTTGCGGTGCGTCGAGGGCCTCACATGGGCAGCGAAGCAAGCCCGGCGCCGCTCAGAGCAAGGGCTCCGCGCTTACGACCACGCCGTCCTCGTCGGCGTAGACGTGGTGGCCGGGCTGGAAGGTGACGCCGCCGAAGCCCACCGGGATGTCAACCTCGCCGACGTTGCGCTTGACGGTCTTCTTCGGGTGGGTGCCGAGGGCGAAGACGCCGAGGTCCATCTCGCCGATCGCCTTGGAGTCGCGGATGCAGCCGTACACGAGGATGCCGGCCCAGCCATTCTTCACCGCGAGTTCGGCGAGCTGGTCGCCGACCAGGGCGCAGCGCATCGAGGCGCCGCCGTCGATCACCAGCACGCGGCCATTCCCGGGTCCTTCCAGTGCCTTGCGGACGAAGGAGTTGTCCTCGAAGATCTTCAGCGTGGCGATCGGTCCACCGAAGGACGGGCGGCCGCCGTAGCTGGCGAACATGGGGGCGACGACGGCGAGCTTGTCCTCGTGCGCGTCGCAGAGGTCGGCGGTCTGGATGTTCATGCGGGCTCCTCGAGAAAGAAGTGTGGCGATGCGCCGGATGGTCGGCGCGGGAGCAGGCATGATAAACGACGTGGCCAGGGGGGACTCCGCCGGGCGGGTGGGGCGGCCATGAAAAACGGCATGCCGCGTTTCCGCCGGCATGCCGTCTTGCGAGGAAGGGGCGGAATCAGGCCGTGGCCGCTTCCGTCTCCTCGAACACCAGCTTCACCTTGTCGTCCTCGTCGAGGTCGATGGTCACCTTGCCGCCATTGACGAGCCGCCCGAACAGCAACTCGTCGGCCAGTGCCGAGCGGATGGTGTCCTGGATCAGACGGGCCATCGGGCGCGCGCCCATCAGCGGATCGAAGCCCTTCTCGGCCAGCCAGGCCTTGAGCTCGTCGCTGAAGTGGGCCTCGACCTTCTTCTCGTGCAACTGGGCCTCGAGCTGCATCAGGAACTTGTCCACCACGCGCAGGATGACCTCGTTGTCGAGCGCCTTGAACGAGATCATCGCGTCCAGCCGGTTGCGGAACTCCGGCGTGAACAGGCGCTTGATGTCGCCCATCTCGTCGCCCGGCTCGCGCTTGGCCGAGAAGCCGATCACCGACTTCTGCATCGCTTCGGCGCCCGCGTTGGTGGTCATGATGATGATCACGTTGCGGAAGTCCGCCTGGCGACCGTTGTTGTCGGTCAGCGTGCCGTGGTCCATGACCTGCAGCAGGATGTTGTAGATGTCCGGATGTGCCTTCTCGATCTCGTCGAGCAGCAGCACGCTGTGCGGCTTCTTGGTGATCTGCTCGGTGAGCAGGCCGCCCTGGTCGAAGCCGACGTAGCCCGGGGGCGCGCCGATCAGGCGGCTGACTGCGTGCCGTTCCATGTATTCGGACATGTCGAAGCGCACCAGCTCGATGCCCAGCGTGTAGGCAAGCTGGCGGGCGACCTCGGTCTTTCCGACGCCGGTGGGGCCGGAGAACAGGAAGGAGCCGATCGGCTTCTGCGGGTTGCCGAGCCCGGAGCGCGACATCTTGATCGCCTTGGCAAGCGCCTCGATCGCGGCATTCTGGCCGAACACCACGTTCTTGAGATCGCGCTCGAGCGTCTTCAGCGCGGCCTTGTCGTCGTTGGACACGGTGCGCGGCGGGATGCGGGCGATCTTGGCAACGATCTCCTCGATCTCGTTCTTGCCGATGGTCTTCTTCTGTTTGGACTTGGGCAGGATGCGCTGCGCCGCCCCGGCCTCGTCGATGACGTCGATCGCCTTGTCGGGCAGGTGGCGGTCGTTGATGTACTTGGCCGACAGCTCCGCCGCGCTGGAGAGTGCAGAGCTGCTGTACTTGATGCCGTGGTGCTCCTCGAAGCGGCTCTTGAGCCCCTTGAGGATCTCGACGGTCTCGGCCACCGAGGGCTCCACCACGTCGATCTTCTGGAAGCGCCTCGAGAGCGCGTGGTCCTTCTCGAAAATCTGGCGAAACTCGTTGTAGGTGGTCGCGCCGATGCACTTCAACTGGCCCGAGGACAGCGCCGGCTTGAGCAGGTTGGACGCATCCAGCGTGCCGCCCGAGGCCGCACCGGCGCCGATCAGGGTGTGGATCTCGTCGATGAAGAGGATCGCGTTCGGGTTCTCGATGAGCTGCTTGAGCACGGCCTTGAGGCGCTGCTCGAAATCGCCGCGGTACTTGGTGCCGGCGAGCAGCGCACCCATGTCGAGCGCGAACACCTGCGCGTTCTCGAGGATCTCGGGCACGCGGCCCTCGACGATGCGACGCGCAAGGCCTTCGGCAATCGCGGTCTTGCCCACGCCGGCCTCGCCGACCAGCAGCGGGTTGTTCTTGCGCCGGCGGCACAGGGTCTGGATGACACGCTCGACCTCCTTCTCGCGGCCGATCAACGGGTCGATCTTGCCGACCAGCGCCTGCTGGTTGAGGTTCTGCGTGTAGCTCTCCAGCGCACCGCCGGAGGACTTCTCTTCCTGCTCCTGCTCGCCCTGCTCGGGTTCGCTGCGACCCTGCGGCGGGTTGCCCTGGGGCGGCGCCTTGGCGATGCCGTGGGAGATGAAGTTCACCACGTCGAGACGCGAGATGTTCTGCTTCTGCAGGTAATACACCGCGTGCGAGTCCTTCTCGCCGAAGATCGCCACCAGCACGTTTGCGCCGGTGACCTCCTTCTTGCCCGAGGACTGCACATGCAGGATCGCGCGCTGGATCACGCGCTGGAAGCCCAGCGTGGGCTGGGTGTCGATCTCGTCCGTGCCTTCGATGCGCGGGGTGTGTTCTTCGATGAAACCGGTCAGTTCGCGACGCAACTCGTCGATGTTGGCGGCACACGCCTTCAGCACCTGGGCGGCGGAAGGGTTGTCCAGCAGGGCAAGCAGAAGATGCTCCACGGTGATGAACTCGTGGCGCTTCTGCCGTGCCTCGACGAAAGCCATGTGCAGGCTGACTTCAAGCTCTTGCGCGATCATTCAATTTTCCTCCATCACGCATGCCAGCGGATGTTGATGCTGACGAGCAAACGAGGTGACCTGCTCCACCTTGGTCGTGGCGATGTCCCTGGGAAAGACGCCGCATACCCCCATGCCCTCTCTGTGGACTTGGAGCATGACTCGCGTGGCACGTTCGCGATCCATGCCGAAATATTTCTGCAGGACGACGATGACGAAATCCATCGGCGTGTAGTCGTCGTTCAACAGCATGACCTTGAAGAGCGGGGGCGGGCGCGTGCGCGTCCGCTTGGCTTCCAGGACCAGATCGTCTTGTTTTCGGGTGCCCATAAAATCATTCTAATGAAGTCGAAGCAGAGTGCAACACGCGCTTCGTGTGCGCGTCGAGTCCCGGGAAAACCCCATGCAGAGTGTGGTTTGGCGCGCACTGCCCGAAACAGGCTTCTTGCGCTGCGGCATGAACGCATCTCCGCGCCAGGCGCGAAATCGCGCTCGGGATGGGGGTGGGTCCGTGCGCATTCATGTTGCGCTGCGCGATCGAAACCCCGCGAAATCCCGTTGACGCTGCCGTGCCGAATGCGTAAAAAAGAAGGCGAGCGCCGGCTCGAGCCTGATCCCGAGGGGCTTCCGGAGGTGGTTTTGGTCCCTGTCAGCGCCCACACGACCGCGGTTTGCGAAGGCCGCGGTGTAACAAGCAACCTTGAAGGATCCAAGCAATATGGCAACTGGTACCGTGAAGTGGTTCAACGATTCCAAGGGTTTCGGTTTCATCACGCCGGATGATGGAAGTGAAGACCTGTTCGCACATTTCTCCGCCATCACGATGAGCGGTTTCAAGAGCCTGAAGGAAGGCGAGAAGGTCTCCTTCGACGTCACCCAGGGTCCCAAGGGCAAACAGGCCTCGAACATCCAGCGCGCGTGATTCCGCGGCGCATGTGATCGCGCCCGCCACTGCCGGTGGCGGGCGAAAAAACAGAAGGGCCATCGGATCTTCCGATGGCCCTTCCGGTTTTCTGGAGCTGCCGCGTTCTGCCGGGCGGTTGCGTGCAACCGCCGCGCCAAATCACTTCAGCTTCACTTCCTTGTACGGCACGTGCTTGCGCGCGACCGGGTCGTACTTGCTGAACTCGAGCTTCCCGGGTGTGGTGCGCTTGTTCTTCGAGGTGGTGTAGAAGTGACCCGTACCGGCGGTCGACTCCAGTTTGATCTTTTCGCGGATGCCCTTGGCCATGGCCTTCTCCGTTCAGTTCGGTTGCTTACAGCTTCTCGCCACGGGCGCGAAGCTCGGCAACGACGACGTCGATGCCTTTCTTGTCGATCGTGCGCAGACCCGCGTTGGACACGCGCAGGCGGATCCAGCGGTTCTCGCCTTCGCTCCAGAAGCGGCGGCTCTGCAGGTTGGGCAGGAAACGACGCTTGGTCTTGTTGTTGGCGTGGGAAACGTTATTTCCCACCATCGGTGCTTTACCGGTCACTTGGCAGACGCGAGCCATACGATGCTCCAGGGAATTCTGATTGCGGAAAACGTGCGAGGATAATGCAAGAAGCGCGGTCGAGGCAAGCCCCGCGTACCTTCGTCGTGTTCGCAGGGTGGAATGCCAGGCAGGGTCCGGGGCCGGAGCGGAAGGGCGGGCGGAACCTCAAAGCAGGCCGCGTTCGGCGAATGATACCGGATGACCGTGCGCCGGCACCACGAAATGATCGAGCACGCGCACGTCGACCAGGCCGAGAGCGTCCTTCAGCGCACGCGTGAGCAGCTCGTCGGCGGTGCTCGGCTCGGCGGCACCGGAGGGATGGTTGTGGGCGAGGATCACGGCCGCGGCGTTGCGCGCGAGGGCGAGCTTGACCACCTCGCGAGGATACACCGAGGTCTGCGTGAGCGTGCCGCGGAAGAGATCCACCGCCTCGATCAGGCAGTGGCGTGCGTCGAGCAGCAGCACGCAGAAGGTCTCGTGGGGCAGGTGTCCGAGGCGCAGGCGCAGCCAGTCGCGTACGACCTGGGGTGAATCGAACAGCGGGCGTGCAACCAGCGTCTCGGCGAGTGCCCGCCGCGACAGTTCCATGACCGCCTGCAGTTGGGCATACTTCGCCAGCCCCATGCCAGGTACCGCGGCGAACTCGTTCGCGTCGGCGCCGCACATGCGGGTCAGGGTGCCGAAGCGGGACAGCAGCGCGCGGGCGAGGTCGACCGCGCTCTGCCCGCGGATGCCCACGCGCAGGAAGATCGCCAGCAGCTCCGCGTCGGACAGCGCCGCGGCGCCGCGGGCGAGGAGCTTCTCGCGCGGACGTTCGTCCGCAGGCCAGTCGGTGATCGCCATCGCGTGTCCGCCTCCCTCGTCGTGGCCTGTCGGCCTATCCAGAATGCATCGATCCATCGCGGAGTATAGTTCATCGTCATGAGCATGTTGAGCAATCGCAAGATCGTCCTCGGGGTTGGCGGTGGCATCGCCGCGTACAAGTCGGCCGAGCTGGTGCGCCTGCTCGGCAAGGCCGGCGCCGAGGTACACGTGGTGCTGAGCGAGGGCGGGGCGCGCTTCGTGACCCCGGTGACCTACCAGGCGCTGTCGGGCAATCCGGTGTGGTCCGACCTGTGGGATGCGCGCATGCCCAACCACATGGCGCACATCGATCTCGGCCGCGACGCCGATGCCATCCTCGTCGCCCCGGCGACCGCAGATTTCCTTGCCCGCCTCGCTCATGGCCACGCCGACGACCTGCTCAGCACGCTTTGCCTGGCGCGCGCCGTGCCGCTGATCGTCGCCCCGGCGATGAACCGCCAGATGTGGGAATCGCCGCCGACGCAGCGCAACGTCGCGCAGATCCGCGCCGACGGCGTCGCCGTGTTCGGTCCCGCGGCGGGCGACCAGGCCTGCGGCGAGGTCGGCATGGGGCGCATGCTCGAGGCGGAGGAGCTGCTCGAACGCCTCGAGGGCTTCTTCGTGCCCAAGCTGCTCGCCGGACGCAAGGTCGTGCTCACCGCCGGGCCGACCTTCGAGGCGCTCGATCCGGTGCGCGGCATCACCAACATCAGCTCGGGCAAGATGGGCTACGCGCTCGCGCGCGCCTGCGCCCAGGCGGGCGCGGAGGTGGTGCTGGTGAGCGGACCGGTGAGCCTGCCGGTGCCGGCCGAGGTGAGGCGCGTGAGCGTGACCAGCGCGCTGGAGATGCGTGACGCGGTGCTCCACGCGCTGCCGGGTGCGGACGTCTTCATCGGCGTGGCCGCGGTGGCCGATTACCGGCCGCTGGCGAGTGCCGAACACAAGCTGAAAAAGTCCGCCGATACCATGAACATCGCGCTGACCCCCAACCCGGACATCCTTGCCGAGGTGGCCGCACATGCCGACGCGCCTTTCTGCGTCGGTTTCGCCGCCGAGAGCCGCGACCTCGACGCCTACGCCGAGGGCAAGCGACGCAACAAGCGGCTGCCGATGCTGGTCGGCAACCTGGTCAGCGACGGCATGGGCGGCGACGACAACACCGTGATCCTCTACGACGACGCCGGCCGCCACCCGCTGCCGCGTGCGGCCAAGGCCGAGGTGGCGCGCGGCATCGTCGCCCACCTCGCCGGCCTGCTGCCGGCCCGCGGGCGCTGAGCGCAAACGCAACGACAGGCTGGGCCGGCACGCGCCGCCCGCCGGCAAGGAGAGCCGACATGCACCGAATCGACGTCAAGCTGCTCGACGAGCGCCTCAAGACCCATCCCCCCGCCTACGCCACGGAGGGCGCCGCGGGGCTCGACCTGCGCGCCTGTCTGCCCGGCCCGATCACCCTGCACCCGGGCGAGACCACGCTGGTGCCGAGCGGCCTCGCGATCCATCTTTCCGACCCGGGGCTGGCGGCGATGGTGCTGCCACGCTCCGGGCTCGGCCACAAGCACGGCATCGTTCTCGGCAACCTAATCGGGCTGATCGACTCCGACTACCAGGGGCAGATCTTCGTCTCGGTGTGGAACCGTGGGCGCGCGAGCTTCACCATCGAGCCGATGGAGCGCATCGCCCAGCTCGTGGTGGTGCCGGTGCTGCAGGTCGGCTTCAACTTCGTCGAGGGCTTCGAGCAGAGCTCGCGCGGGGCGGACGGCTTCGGCAGCACGGGCAAGCACTGATGCACGCAGGGATTCCTACCGGCGTCCATGTGCTGTGCCGGCGCGAGGGCCGCGTGCTGCTGATGCGCCGTGCCGGAACGGGTTTCTTCGACGGCCTCTTCAGCCTGCCCGGGGGACACGTGGAGCCGGGCGAGTCGGTGCGCGCGGCGGCGCGGCGCGAGCTGCGCGAGGAGACCGGGCTGGAGGTCGAGGAGGGCGAGCTGGCCTGGCTGGGTGTCGTCCATCGGCGCTCGGACACCAATCGCATCGACTTCTTCCTCGCCGCGGAGCGCTTCAGTGGCGAGCCCGCCATCCTCGAGCCGCACAAGTGCGATCGCCTCGAATGGCACGCGCCCGGGGCCCTGCCCGAGCGTACGGTCGAGTACGTGCGCGCCGCGCTCGCGGCCGGCCCGGCGCCGTGGATCCTGGAGCTCGGTTGGAAGGAGGCGGGCACCGCGTAGCCGCCACGCTGTGCGCAGGAGCGACGCCATGGCGAGTGTGGCGGCGGGTCTCGCGCCGGAGGACGTGCTCGCGCTCGGCGTCGATTTCGACCGGAAGCACGCCAAGCCGCGCTCGACGCGCGACGGCGTGCTCGCCGGATGGACGATGCTGCGCTGCGCCAGAGCGGTCCCGGGTGTGCGAGTATTGCCGCACGCGGCGGCCACGCGCTGCCGCCATGCGAACCCTGCAGGAGAGCCGGATGGACCAAAAACGAAGACAATTGCTGCATGCCGTCGGGGGCTTGGGCGTGCTGGGCCTGCTTGCCACCGCCGGTCTGATCTCGCCCGCGCAGGCGCAGGCCGCCGCCGCGCGGCCCGGTTTCGACGCCCGCGAGCTGAACGCGGCGCTCGCCGCGCTGGGGGCGCAGGAGGCCAGTGCGAGCGCCGAGCTGAGTCTCGCCGCCCCCGACATCGCCGAGGTCGCCAACGCCGTCTCGGTCGAGGTGAAGAGCCGCCTGCCCGGCACCGACCGCATCGCGATCCTGGTCGAGAAAAATCCCTTCCCGCTTGCCGCGGTGTTCTCCATCCCGGAGGGCACCCAGCCCGAGGTGATCACCCGGCTGAAAATGGCGCAGAGTGCCGACGTGGTCGCGCTGGTGCGGGCAAACGGCCGCTTCCACATCGCCCGCAAGGCGGTCATCGTCACCATCAGCGGCTGCGGCTGAGCCGCGCCGGCACAGGAGAGCGACTCCATGACAAACCCGATGCGCATCCGCGCGGACGTCCGCGACGGCGTCGCCGACGTCCGCATGCAGGTCCCTCATCCGATGGAGAGCGGCCAGCGCAAGGACGACAAGGGCGCGATCATCCCCGCGCACTTCATCACCCGGCTGGAGGTCCACCACGGCGAACGCCTCGTCTTCGGCGCCGACTTCGGCCCATCCGTTTCGGCCAACCCCTTCCTGCGCTTCCGTTTCAAGGGGGCGGCCGCGGGCGATCGCCTGGTGGCGCGCTGGGTCGATAGCCGCGGCGACAGCCGCAGCGACGAGGCGGTGATCGCCGGCGCGCCGGCCTGAGCGCTTGCCGGCCGGCTCCCGGGCGGGCGCTCAGCTTGAAGCTGCGCCCGCGGCCGGCGGAAAGAGCTTGCAGAAGCGCAGCTCGACCGGGTAGGGGAAGAAGTCCTCGACGTAGCCCTCGCGGATGCGCCGCTGCGCTTCCTGCCAGAACTTCGGCGCGAGCAGGTCGCGGTGGTGCTTGAGGAAGGCCTTGCGCACCCGCGGCACGCCGAGCAGGAAGGTGGCGAACTCCTCCGGGAAGACGTCCATCGGCCCGGCCGAGTACCACGGCTCGCCCGACATCTCCATCTCCTCGTAGGGCGCGGGCGGGATCTTGCGGAAGTTCATGTCGGTCATGTACTCGATCTCGTCGTAGTCGTAGAACACGACGCGACCGTAGCGCGTGACGCCGAAGTTCTTCCACAGCATGTCGCCGGGGAAGATGTTGGCGATGGCGAGCTCGCGGATGGCGTTGCCGTACTCCTTGACCGCCTCTTCCAACTCCGGTTCGCTCGCCTTTTCCAGGTGGAGGTTGAGCGGGATCATGCGGCGCTCGATGTAGAGATGCTTGATGATCACCTTGTCACCGTCGATCTCGAACGAGGACGGTGCGAGCGTGCGCAGCTCTTCCAGCAGTTCGGGGTGGAAGCGCGCCAGCGGCAGCGCCGCGTAGGAGAACTCCAGCGTGTCCGCCATGCGCCCGACGCGGTCGACGTGCTTGACCATCAGGTACTTGCGCTTGACCGTGGCGCGGTCCATGTTCTTCGAGGCGCCGAAAACGTCCTTGATGATCTTGAACACGTAGGGGAAGGAGGGCAGCGTGAACACCAGCATCACCAGGCCGCGGATGCCCGGTGCGATGATGAACTGGTCGTTGGAGTGGCGCAGGTGCGAGACCAGGTCGCGGAAGAACATGGTCTTGCCCTGCTTGCCCAGGCCGAGCATGGTGTATAGCTCGCTCCTCGGCTTGTTGGGCATGATCGAGCGCAGGAACTGCACGTAGCCCGAGGGCACCTCCATGTCGACCAGGAAGTAGGCGCGCGACAGCGAGAACAGCACCGAGATCCGCCACGGGTCGAGGATCAGCGCGTCGAGGTGGAGCAGGCCGCGTTCGTTGTGGCGCACCGCGATCGCGAACGGGCTTTCCTGGTAGCCATTGACCGTCTTGCCGATGATGTAGGCGGTCTTGTTGCGATAGAAGGCCGAGTACAGCACCTGGATCTGGCAGTTGACCTCCATCGCCGGCCACTCGCCGAGGTGGGCCCGCGCCGCGCGCAGCACGAAGTCGACGTCGCGGTCGAGATCCTCGAAGCTGCGCTGCCAGTCGAAGTCCTCGACGATGCGCCGGACGGTGGCGCGCAGGCCGCGGTCGCGCGGGTAGTAGCTCGAGTACACCGGCGGGTAGGACTCGATGTATTCGGTGGAGATCGCCGGGCGCGCGAACAGGTAGTCGTTGTTGAAGTAGCTGCGGTGCAGGATCTTGGTGGTGACCGAGTTGAAGAAGGTCTCGGCGAGCTCGGGCTGGCGGTGGTTGATCAGCATGCCGATGAACTGCAGCTTGACCTGCTGCCAGGTGCTGTCGTCGAGGGAGTCGGCGTCGAACTCGTCGTGCAGTCGCTGCACCGTCTCGTCGACGCGGTCGTCGTAGAACTGCACGCGCTCGCGCACCGCGTCGAGCTGCTTCTGCCACAGCGCGGCCTCGTAGAGTTCCTTGGCGCGGCGCGAGGTCTCGCGAAAGATGCGGTAGTGCTTGTTGAAGCCTTCCACCAGCGCCTGTGCGATCGCCTGCGCGATCGGGCTTTCTCCCGACTGCACGTCCATCGAACCCCTCCGGAGGATCCCGCCGCCGCAGCCGCGGCGGTGTCGAACACGTCGGAAATGGTATCACCGGCCGTGTCCCGGTCGGCACAGCCATGCTGCGCCGCTTCCTTTCGACCTGCGGATCTTTGGGACATAATCGGCCTCGGATAGGGGGCTGTGCGGCGAGATGCAGCGTGTCCCGCATGCCGTCGCAGCCTTCCGGTCCGTCGTCCGACGGACGTCCCCGTGGCAGTTCGACCACAGCAGCGTCGTGGAATCCATCCGCGGCCATTGAGGGAGGGAGCAGGCATGAGCGAATCCAAGATCAAGGTACCCGCAGGCGGCCAGAAGATCGTCCCGGGGCAGGCCGTTCCGGACAACCCGATCATCCCCTTCATCGAGGGCGACGGCATCGGCGTCGACATCACCCCGGTGATGATCAAGGTGATCGACGCGGCGGTGGACAAGGCCTACGGCGGCAAGAAGAAAATCCACTGGATGGAGGTCTACGCCGGCGAGAAGTCGACGCAGATCTACGGTCCCGACGAGTGGTTGCCGAAGGAGACCTTCGACGCACTCAAGACCTACTCGGTGTCGATCAAGGGCCCGATGACCACCCCGGTGGGCGGCGGCATCCGCTCGCTCAACGTGGCGCTGCGTCAGGAGCTCGACCTCTACCAGTGCGTGCGTCCGGTGCGTTACTTCAAGGGTGTGCCCAGCCCGCTCAAGCAGCCCGAGCTGACCGACATGGTCATCTTCCGCGAGAACACCGAGGACATCTACGCCGGCATCGAATGGCAGGCGCTGTCCGAGGGCGCGAAGAAGGTCATCGACTTTCTGCAGGGCGAGATGGGGGTCAGGAAGATCCGCTTCCCGGCGACCTCGGGCATCGGCATCAAGCCGGTGTCGATCGAGGGCACGACCCGCATCGTGCGCGCCGCGATCAGGTACGCGATCGACAACGACCGCAAGAGTGTGACCCTGGTGCACAAGGGCAACATCATGAAGTTCACCGAGGGCCTGTTCCGCGACACCGGCTACAGGGTGGCGCAGGAGGAGTTCGGCGCGCAGCCGATCGACGGCGGCCCGTGGTGCAAGTTCAAGAACCCGAGGAGCGGTCGCGAGATCCTCGTCAAGGACGCGATCGCCGACGCCTTCCTGCAGCAGATCCTGCTGCGTCCGGCCGAGTACGACGTGATCGCCACGCTCAACCTCAACGGCGACTACATCTCGGACGCGCTCGCCGCGCAGGTGGGCGGCATCGGCATCGCGCCGGGCGCCAACATCTCCGACCAGTACGCCTGCTTCGAGGCCACCCACGGTACCGCGCCCAAGTACGCCGGGCTGGACAAGGTGAACCCGGGCTCGCTGATCCTGTCTGCAGAGATGATGCTGCGCCACCTGGGCTGGAAGGAGGCGGCCGACCTGGTGATCCGGGGCATGGAGGCGGCGATCGCCGACAAGCAGGTCACCTACGACTTCGCGCGCCTGATGGAAGGCGCCAACGAGGTCTCGTGTTCGGAGTTCGGCGACGCGATGATCGCGCGCATGTAGGCGCGGAACCGGCCGGCGCCTCTGCCGGCGGTGACGAACCCGCCCGCTCCCCCCCGGAGCCGGCGGGTTTTTTCTTGCTTGTACCTTGCGTCTTGCGCCTCGCTCCTTACGCCTCTGTAAGGGATAAGTAAGACTGATCTTTCTATAATCGCCCCACTGCTGCATGGTCCGGAGCTGTCTCCAGCCTTCGCCCGTGTGGTGGCAGGTGTTTCACTTATAACGAGGAGACATGATGGAAAACAACAGTGCTTCAGGCTATTGGAAAGCCACGCTGGGACTCCTGACCAAGATCCTGATCATCTGGTTCGTGGTCTCGTTCGGTGCCGGCATCCTCTTTGCGCCCGCGCTCAACAGCATCTCGCTGGGAGGCTATCCGCTCGGGTTCTGGTTCGCCCACCAAGGCGCGATCTACATCTACATCGCGCTGATCTTCTGGTACGCGAAGAAGATGGGCGACATCGATCGCCAGTTCGACGTCCACGAGGAGTAAGAGGATTATGGATCTCCAAACCGTTACCTACCTGGTGGTCGGCGCCTCGTTCGCGCTGTACATCGGCATCGCCATCTGGGCGCGCGCCGGCAGCACCAGCGAGTTCTACGCCGCGGGCGGCAGCGTGCACCCGATCACCAACGGCATGGCCACGGCGGCCGACTGGATGTCGGCGGCTTCCTTCATTTCCATGGCGGGCCTGATCGCCAACATGGGCTACGGCGGCGGCCTGTTCCTGATGGGCTGGACCGGCGGCTACGTCCTGTTGGCGATGTTGCTGGCGCCGTACCTGCGCAAGTTCGGCAAGTTCACCGTGCCGCAGTTCATCGGCGACCGCTTCTACTCGAAGACGGCTTCGACGGTGGCGGTGGTGTGCCTGTTGACCGCGTCGCTGACCTACATCATCGGTCAGATGACTGGCGTCGGCGTGGCCTTCTCGCGCTTCCTCGGCGTCTCGAGCGACACCGGCATCTACATCGGCCAGGCGATCGTGTTCCTGTACGCGGTGTTTGGCGGCATGAAGGGCATCACCTACACCCAGGTCGCGCAGTACATCGTGCTGATCGCCGCCTACCTGGTGCCGGCCTTCTTCATCTCGCTGCAGCTCACCGGCAACCCGCTGCCGCAGCTCGGCCTCGGGTCGACCATGGCTGGCACCGATGTCTCGCTGCTCGCCAAGCTCGACCTCATCGTGAAGGATCTGGGCTTCGACCAGTACACGACCTCGATCCCGGGCAGCACGCTCAACATGTTCATGTACACCCTGTCGCTGATGATCGGCACCGCGGGCCTGCCGCACGTCATCATGCGCTTCTTCACCGTTCCGACGGTGAAGGACGCGCGCAGTTCGGCGGGTTGGGCGCTGATCTTCATCGCCCTGCTGTACACCACTGCACCTGCGGTCGGCGCGATGGCCAAGCTGAACCTGCACGGCACGGTGAACTCGGCGGTCGGTCTCGAGACCAACGCCGCAGGCAAGCTGGCGGTGAACCCGGCCACGGTCAAGGCCAACGCCGACCTGTACGCCACCGAGTCCAGCCTGCAGTACGAGCAGCGCCCCGAGTGGATGAAGCGTTGGGAGAAGACCGGTCTGCTGAAGTTCGAGGACAAGAACGGCGACGGCCGCATCCAGTACTACAACGACAAGACCAAGGACGCCGATGCCAAGGCCAAGGCCGCGGCCGCGGGTTGGAAGGGCAACGAGCTCACGGTGAACGCCGACATCATGGTGATGGCGAACCCCGAGATCGCGCTGCTGCCCAACTGGGTGATCGCGCTGGTCGCCGCGGGTGGTCTGGCTGCCGCATTGTCGACCGCCGCCGGTCTGCTGATGGCGATCTCGTCCGCGGTGTCGCACGACCTGGTGAAGAACGTGTTTGCGCCGAGCATCAGCGACAAGAACGAGCTGCTGGTGGGCAAGATCTCGATGGCGGTCGCGATCGTGATCTCCGGCTACCTCGGTCTCAACCCGCCGGGCTTCGCCGCCGGTACGGTCGCGCTGGCCTTCGGTATCGCCGCCTCGTCGCTGTTCCCGGCGATCATGATGGGCATCTTCTCCAAGAAGATGAACAAGGAAGGCGCGATCGCGGGCATGCTGGCCGGCCTCTTCGTCACGCTGTTCTACGTGTTCGCGCACAAGGGCATCTTCTTCGTGAAGGGCACCGAGTTCATCGACCTGATCGGCGGCCCGAACAGCTTCTTCGGCATCACGCCGGAAGCCTTCGGTGCGGTGGGTGCGATGGTGAACTTCATCGTTGCGGTCGTGGTCGACAAGGTGACCAAGGAGCCGCCGGAGCACATCCAGCACATGGTCGAGTCGGTGCGTATCCCGCGCGGTTCGAAGCTGGTGGACGGCGCCCACTAAGCAGCGTCCGGCAACTGTCGGGCAGCACCATCCGGCGCGCGCCGGATGGTGCGGACGGAGCCCCGCCGGTCGGATTGGCGGGGCTTTTTATTTCCGGAAAGTGGTACCGTGCAGGACGGCGATCGACTCGCCGCCCATGCTGGAGTCGAGAATGATCCTCAACGCAAGCATCGCCCTCAACTGGATACTGTTCCTCGCCCTGTTCCCGATCGCCTTCTTCTGGTTCCGGCGGGCGTGGCGGATCCTGTTCAGGCGGGATTTCTCCGAGGTCGCGCTGAAGGGCGGCATGCCGCCGCCGAACCCGGAGCGCTATGCGCCCTACACGCTTGCGATCAACCTGATCGGCGGTGGGGTGATCGTCTTCGTGATCCTCGGCATCGTGACCGGCAGCATGGACTTCGACACCTGGACCGCGAGCGCGGGGGTGACGATCTGGATGAAGTTCTTCCTGGATTTCGCGCTCGGCCGGCATGCGCACCCGATCGTGCCGCGGCGCAAGAAGGTCGAGCAAGGCAAGCCCTCTGCAGAGCACTGAAGTACGCCGCATGCCCTGCGAGCGGGCGCCGGCCTTTAGTGCCGGCTGTTGAAGCGGTAGCGCCGGTCGAGCCGGTTCATGGCGAGCACGTAGATCACGATGATCGCGAGATACACCAGCAGCGCCCCTTGGGCGAACAGATAAAAACCCAGCGGAAAGCCGAGAAAGCTCACCGTGTTGAGCGCGCTGGCGAAATATCCTCCGACGAAGGTCACGCCGAACCACACGCCGAGCAGCGTGAAGGTGAGGCGGAGATTGCTGCGCCAGTAGGCGCGCTGGCGTTCGTCGAGTTCCATTCCAGTCGCAGGCGGCCCGCCCGACCCCTCGCGGAGTCGGGCGCTGCGGGCCTTCCTAGTGGTTGCCGTTGCCGTTGCCGTGGGAGAACACCCGCGCCAGCTCGGCCTGGACGTCCTGCGGTGCCGGCTCGTGGCCGCCGGCCTCGAGCACGAACTCGCTCTCGCCGGCGCAGATCGCCTTCAGCCGGCTCTCGAAGCCTTCCAGCGCAGCCATCGGCACGCGCGCCGAGATCAGCGTCCACCCCGGCGCCGGGCTGTCGGTCGCGGTCAGGCGCCCGCGGCGGCCGGCGAGCTCCGCGCTCACCTCGCCGAAGAGCGCATCCGCCACCTTCACCTGCACGTCGAGCAGGGGCTCGAGCAGGATCGGACGCGCGCCCAGCACGGCTTCGAGCAAGGCATGGCGGCCGGCGGTGACGAAGGAGACCTCGTTCGAGTCGACCGCGTGATGCTTGCCATCGGTGACCACGACGCGCAGGTCCTGCAGCGGGAAGCCCGCGAGCGCGCCCTCGGCGAGCGCCTGGCGCACGCCCTTCTCGACCGCGGGCATGAAGTTGGTCGGGATCGTGCCGCCCTTGACCTCGTCGCCCAGTTCGATGCCGGCGCCGCGCGGCAGCGGCTCGACGCGCAGCGCGACCTCGCCGAACTGGCCGGCGCCGCCGCTCTGCTTCTTGTGGCGGTAGCGTGCCTCGGCCACCACGGTGATCGTCTCGCGGTAGGGGATGCTCGGCGTGGCGGTGTCGAGCTGCAGGTTCCAGCGCGTGGAAAGCTCCTCGAGCACGATCTTGAGGTGCTGCTCGCCGAGGCCGCGCACCACGGTGCGGCGGTTGCGCGGATCGAAGCTGACCTCGAGGCAGGGGTCCTCTTCCATCAGGCGGGCGAGCGCCTCGGAGAGCTTCTGCTCGTCGGCCGGCTTGCGTGTCATCAGCGCGAGGCCGAACACCGGCTGCGGCCAGGCGGCGGGGGCGAGGTGGTAGTAGTCCTCGTCGTGCGAGTCGTGCAGCACCGCGTCGCGGGTCAGCTCGTCGACGCGCGCCACCGCGCACAGGTCGCCGGGCACCGCGAGTTGGGTCTCGACCGTGTTCTTGCCCTGCATGCGCAGCAGGTGGGCGACCTTGAAGGGCTTGCGGCCGTCGCCGATGTAGAGCTGCGAGTTGGGCGTGACCTGGCCCTGATGCACCCGGAACAGGCCGAGCTTGCCGCGGTAGGGGTCGTTGGCGATCTGGAAGACATGGGCGACGACGTGGCGCTCGGCGTCGAGCACGACCTCGACCGCTTGCGCCGCCGTGCCCTCGCCCTTGAGGAAGGCGGGCACGTTGGCCTCGGTGGGGTCGGGGGCGAGCTTGCCGAGGATGTCGAGCAGCTCGCGCACGCCGGCGCCGCTGCGCGCGGAGACGAAGCACACCGGCACCAGGTGGCCCTCGCGCAGGGCCTGCTCGAAGGGGGCGTGGAGCTGCTCGGGATCGAGCGACTCGCCCTGCTCGAGGTACTGCGCCATCAGCGCCTCGTCGAGCTCGACGACCTGGTCGACGATCGCGTCGTGGGCGGCCGAGGGGCTGGAGAAGGCGGTGGCGGCGCTGCCGTCCGGCGCGAAGAAGCAGTCGATGACGCGGCTGCCGTCGGCTGCGGGCAGGTTGATCGGCAGGCACTCGCGGCCGAAGGTGGCGGCGATGGCGTCCATCAGCGCGCCGAGGTCGGCGCCCGGGGCGTCGATCTTGTTGACCACGATCATGCGGCACTTACCCTTCGCGGCGTCCATCATGCGCCGGGTGCCGCTCTCGATGCCGGCCGCGGCGTTGATCACCACCGCGGCGGTGTCGGCCGCGGGTAGCGCGACCAGGGCGCGGCCGCACAAGTCGGGCAGGCCCGGGGTGTCGAGCAGGTTGATCCAGTGGCCCGCCCACTCCAGGTGAACGAGCGCCGCATGCAGCGAGTGGCCCATCGCTTTCTCCTGCGGGTCGAAGTCCGCGACCGTGTCGCCGCGCTCCACGCTGCCGGGCGCGCCGATCTCGCCGGCGGCGGCGAGCAAGGCCTCGACGAGGGTGGTCTTGCCGCTGCCGGCGTGGCCGAAGAGGGCCAGGTTGCGGATGTCGTGAACCGAGCGGGGTGTCATCGTGTGCCTCCCTTGCGATTGAATGCGGATGCCCTCAAGTCTGTGCCTGTCGCGGTGCGAAGGCAATCCGCCGGGGCGATCGCAGTCGGCGGGAGCCGGCGCAGCGAACCGATCGCGCGGGATCGTTCGCGTTCGAGCTACGGTGTATCGCGACTTGCGTCGCTCCCACGGGAGCGGCTGCGCTTCCGGGGCGGTGCTGCGATCGCGACTTGCGTCGCTCTCACGGGAGCGGCTGCGCTTCCGGGGCGGTGCTGCGATCGCGACTTGCGTCGCTCTCACGAGAGCGGCTGCGCTTCCGGGGCTGCGCCGTGATCGCGACTCGCGACGCTCGTACGAAGGCCACCGCGTTTCCGGAACGGCGCCGTAGGAGCGACGCGAGTCGCGATCTCCGGCCTTCCGGCCCGCGCGTGGGCTCAGGCGCTGCGCAGGCCGGCGAGACGGGTGAAGAGGATGGCCGCGAGTGGGAGCATGAGCGCGATCACGGTCACCGTCACCAGCAGCGCGCCGAGCTCGCCATAGTCGGCCGGCGTGGTGATCGCCCCGGTGGCGGCGTCCTTGACCTCGCGCGCGATCGTGTAGAGCTGGTTGAGGTACTTGGTGCCGAGCTGCGAGGCCGACAGCGCGAGGTTGGTGAAGGAGGCCATCACCGCGAAGAAGGTCGCCTTCAGGTGCGGCGGCGCCGAGTTCGCGATCCAGGCCAGCATCGGCACCATCGACACCTGGCCGAGCGGCGACTCGAGCGCGGTGTTGGCGATGGCGATGAAGCGCGCGTCCACCACGCCGCCGGTGTGCGCCGCGGTCCATTCGTGCAGGCCGTGGAACATGCCGATGATCGGCAGCGACAGCGCGGTGGTGGTGACGGTGAGGAAGATCACGATCTGCGCGATCGACTTCTCGGCCATGAAGCGGCGGAAGAGGAACAGGCCGGCGAGCGTCAGCGCGCTGGTGATGAGGTCGAGCCGCGACAGGAAGCTCTGGTCGAAGCCGAGCTCGTCGATCATCCACCAGCTCGCGCCCGCGCCCGGGCCGGGCAGGGCGCGGAAGGCGAAGATGATGATCACCGTGCCGAGCAGGGTGCGCGCGGCCTCGGGCGAGAGCTCGCGCAGCAGGCGGCTGATCATGAAGCCGATGATGGTGAACGAGGCCGCGAAGATGATCTCCTGGCCGTATTCGATGCCGGACAGCCCGACAGTGATGGTCAGCGCCACGAACACCGCGCTGCCGCCGAGGATCCACCCGTTGGGCGTGGTCTTCTCTTCCGGATCGTGGAGCAGGCGGTCGATGTCGGCGCGGCTGCGCCCGAGCGCGGCCAGCCGCTTCGCCTCGCGGCGCTTGAGGAAGCCGCCGAGCAGCACGCCGCTCACCGACAGCAGCGGGATGATCAGCGCGAGCTCGTAGATGCGCAGGTAGATCGAGACCTTCTCCACCTCGGGCAGGGCCTCCGAGCCCTGGAACATCACCACGTTGGCGAGCGACACCAGCACCGTGCCGCCGATGATCGCCACCCGGCCGAGCATCTGCATGGTGGTGTGCATCAGGCGGACTGCTTCCGGCGGGATCGGCTCGCCGCGCGCGTCCAGCCGCGGCACGGCCTCGACCGTCATGGCGTCGGCCACCGCGTCCTGCATCACGTAGCCCACCGGCGACAGCAGCACCGACAGCACGAACCAGGCCTCGATCGGCATCACCGCGCGCATCGCATCCGGGTTGCCGATGAGCCCGATCATGACCAGCAGGCTGGCGGCGATCAGCGTGGCGCCCAGATAGACCAGCCCGGCCTTGTAGCGCCACAGCAGGTCCACCAGATGCCCGATCGGCATCTTCAGCGCCCACGGGATACCGGCCCAGAAGCCGAGTGCGGCGAGGAAGGCAGCCGACAGGCCGAGGTAGTCCTTGACGAAGAAGGTGCCGACGATGCCGGTGAGGCCCGAGACGCCCGCCGCGCAATACACCATCAGCGGTGGCAGGTAGGAGAGCCGCATCTCGCGGCCGAGCTCGAGCAGGTTGCGGTCGAGCCAGCGGTAGATGGCGTGCAGCACTTGGTCGGCCCCTCGTCGTCGGGTCGTGTCGGATTCTGTTTGTTCTGGCGTCTTGCGCGCCCCGGACAGCCGTCAGCTCGCGAACAGCCGCTCCACCCAGGGCATGATCCAGGGCAGGGACACCGCGGTGATCAGTCCGTTCAATCCCATCGCCAGCGCGGCGAAGGCGCCCGCCTGCTCGCTGACCTGGAAGGCGCGCGCGGTGCCGATGCCGTGCGAGGCGATGCCGATCGCGAAGCCGCGCACTGCGTGATCGCCGATGTGCAGGCGATTCAGCACGCTGCGGCCGGCCACCGCGCCGATGATGCCGGCGCTGATCACCAGCACCGCGGTGAGCGAGGGCAGGCCGCCGATGCGCTCGGCCACGCCCATGGCGATCGGCGTGGTCACGCTCTTGGGGGCGAGCGACATCAGCGATTCGCGGCTGCCGCCGAGCAGGGCGCCGATGCCCCAGGCCGACAGCGCCGCGGTCAGCGAGCCGGCGACGAGCGCGATCAGCAACGGGCCGGCCATCGACTTCAGGCGCGGCCACTGCGCGTGGAGCGGGATCGCCAGTGCGACCGTGGCCGGGCCGAGCAGGAAGTGCACGAACTGCGCGCCGTCGAAATAGCGCTGGTAGGGCGTACCGGTGGCGAGCAGCAGGCTGGCGAGGATGGCCACGCTGATCAGCACCGGGTTGGCGATCGGATGGAAGCCGACGCGCTTGTAGATCCAGAATGCAGCCTGGTAGGCGAGCAGGGTCAGCGTCAGCCCGAGGAGTGGCGAGGTGGACAGATAGACCCAGATTTCCTCGAGGTTCGGGTTCATTTGCCGGCCTCCGTCGTCGGCTTCGGGCGCTTGTGGGTGAGTGCCTGGAGCACCAGCGCGGTCACCGCCAGTGCGAGGAAGGTGCTGAGGAACAGCGCCACCACCAGCGGCAGCCATTCGGCGGCGATGCGGTCGCCGTAGATGACGATGCCGGTGCCCGCCGGCACGAACAGCAGTGACAGGTGCTGCAGCAACTGGCCGGAGGTCTGGCGCAGATCCTCGCCCGGACCGCCGCGCACGAGCAGCGCGAGGAAGAGCAGGGCCATGCCGATCACCGGGCCGGGAATCGGCAGCGCCAGCGCGCGCGCGATCACCTCGCCGACGAGCTGGAAGACGAGAAGCAGGGTCAGGGCGGCGATCATGGTCGGAGTCCCTCGCGAAGTCACTGGAAGGGGGCGCCGAACGGGGGCGCCGGACGGGGGCCGGAGGAGGCAGGCGAAACGAGCTTACAGCAGGGCGTGGCCGACCGCGCGCACCGCGATGCCGACCATCGCGCCGAGCGCGGCCGGCCTCCACACCGCCGCCACGCGCCGGCCGGCCGAGATCAGCACCGCCACGCCGGCGACGTCGAAGGGGTGGATCAGGAAGCCGGCACTCGCGTTCAGGGTGGCGACGGTGGTCGTGCCCGCCTTCAGCATCTCGTCCATCACGCCCATCATCGCGGTGCCGCCAGCGATGTACTTGGTGAGCGTGAGCAGGATCAGCGCGGGGTCGAGCTCGAACGCGCGCAGCAGCGGGGCGAGCAGCGCGGTGAGCGCGTCGATGCCGCCGCTTGCGCGCAGCGCCATCACCGCCACCAGCGCGAGCACCAGCATCGGGATCGCGCCGACCGAGATCTTGAAGGCCTCGGCGCCGGCGCGGTTGATGACGTCGAGCACACCCTTGGCGTCGTCGGCGACGCGGTGGTGCAGGGTCTCGTCCAGTGGCGCTTCGGCCGCCGACAGGCCGCGGCCGAAGCCATGGTAGGTCACCGCGGCGGCCGCCAGTCCGCCGAGCACCGACAGCACCAGCGCCGGCCCGAAGGCGAGTCCCATCGAGGCCATCGGGAAAGTCACGTTGGCCTGCGCCATCGCCATCACCATGGCCAGCGTGGCGGCGAGGTGGCGGTCGGACGCGCCGCGCCCTTCCATCATGGTGAGCGTGGCCACCGGCGCGGCGAAGCTCACCAGGTTGATCTGCAGCGCGGCGAACACGCCCAGCCCGGTGAGCCCGAGCGGGCGCAGCAGCGGCGCCAGGCGGGCGACCACCCAGTCGAGCACACCGCGCGCCTCGAGCAGGCGCATCAGCGACAGCATCACCACCATGATCGGCAGCAGCACGAAGAGGGAGAGCTCGACCGCCGAGCGGCCGGCCTCGAGGATGATGCGGGTGAGTTGGTCCATCGGCGGTGGGCAAGCGGTTTGCTGCAGTGCAAAAAACAGAATGATACCGTGTCCGGCGGGACGCCCGTGCAAGCCGGCAGCACGGCCACCGCCGATGCTCCGCTACGCAGCCCCGTCCACTGCGGGGCGTGCAGCGCCCGGGCGGAACACCCGCACGCCGCCGAGCACCCCGGCGATCAGCAGCGCGATCCCCGCGCTCTCGGCCATGCCCGGCCAGCGTCCGTACCACAGGAAGGCGTAGAGCAGCGCGGCGAGCGTCTCGAACACGATCAGCTGGCCCACCAGTGCGGCCGGCAGCAGGTGGCTGGCGCGGTTCCACAGCAGGGTGCCGAGCCAGGACGCGGCCAGGCCGAGCAGGATGCACATGCCGACGAAGGCCTCGGGGCGCGGCCCGAGCGGCCAGGCGAAGCCCGCTCCGCCGGGCGCGAGCCGGGTGTCCCACAGCCAGTAGCCGATGCCGGCGACGATCGCCACCGGCAGCGTCGCCAGCCCCTGCGCGGTCGCCCATGCGCGCGACAGCCCGGCACCGCGTGCGCGCAGCCAGCGGCTGTTGCGGATCGGATACCAGGTCCAGCAGGCGAGCGCGCACAGCCCGAAGCCGATGCCCAGCAGGTAGTCGGCGGAGGCGTCGGCGGGCAGTGCGTGCGCGCTCGCCGAATGCACCGCGAACAGGCCGCCGAGGATGAGCGCCAGCGGTGCTGCGAGGCGGATCCACGGCGCGCTGTCCTCGCCGCCGCCGTGGTGGCGGTCGAGCAGGTTCGCGGTGATCGCGATCACCACTGGCAGGGTGCCGATGATCAGGGTCGGCACCGGCCCGCCGGCGAGCTGGATCGCGCTCGCCAACGTGGCGTAGTAGACCAGGTTGCCGACCAGCGCGAGCTTGACCGCCTCGATCCAGTCCGCGCGCGTGAGGCGGGCGAGCGCCGCGCGATCGAACCACGCCAGCCCGAGCGCGAGCACGCCGAAGGCGAGGTAGCGCCCGATCGCGAGCATGAAGGGCGGGTAGTCGGCGAGCAGCAGCGGGGTGAGGAACACCAGGCCCCAGAGCAGGCCCGCGCCGAGCGCGGCGGAGAGACCGGCGAGCATCGGCGCGCTCAGAGCGTCTTGCCGAAATAGTAGACGGTGAGCACGCCGCCGACCGCGATGATGAAGCGGCGCAGCCACAGCGCCGGCAGCTTGCGCGCCACCGCCGCACCCCAGTAGCCGCCGATCGTCGCGGTCACCAGCATGACCAGCGTGTGCGGCCACGACACCGCGTCGGCGATCACGAAGGTCGCCACCGCGACGCTGTAGATCACCGCAGACAGCCAGTTCTTCAGCGCGTTGATCTCGTGCACGTCCTTGAAGCCCTGGATGGCGAGCGCGGCGATCATCAGGATGCCCATGCCGGCGCCGAAGAAGCCGCCATAAAGGGAAACCGCGAGCTGGAATACGTAGCCGCCCGGGCCGATATGGCGTTCGTCGACCCCTTCCGGAGAGGGCTTCCATTTTTTCACCAGCGCGGAGATCTGCGCGCTGAAGGCGAACAATACGGTGGCAAGCAGCAGCAACCAGGGGATCAACTGCGCGAACGCGGCATTGGAAGTGGCCAGCAGCAGCAGGCCGCCGCCGATGCCGCCGACGAAGGCGATCACCGAGAGCATCGGCAGGCTGCGCGAGAAGCGCTTGAGCTCGCGCCGGAACGCCCATGCGCCGGCAAGGCTGCCCGGCCACAGCGAGACCGAGTTGCTCGCGTTGGCCACCACCGGCGGCACGCCGATCGCGAGCAAGGCGGGGAAGGAGAAGAAGGTGCCGCCGCCGGCGACCGAGTTCACCGCGCCTGCGGCGAATGCGGCGGCCCCGATGAGGGCGATCTCGAAGAGGGTGAGGCCGGACATGTGGAGGGCGGGACGTCGGGGAGGGCTGGGTCGACAGGCGTGGTCCGTGCCGGAGTGCGGCCGGCCCGCAAATGGCGCGGCTGCCACGGGGGCGCACCCCCGTGGCGCTGCGTTCTTGCTCGGGCTGGTCTCCTCCGCCCTGAATTGGCGCGCATTCTAATGGAGGCAAATAGCAAAATGTAGGTGTGGGAGAAGAATTTTCTATCGAATACGGGTTCTCCCCGATGCTTCGCGCCCTCGCGTCTGCCGCCACCTCCCCCGGTGATCCACCCGCCCCGGCGGGCCGCATGCGGTGTTGCCGCGCCCTTCGCGCTGGGTTAAGATGCGCGCCCTTGGCCGGTGTAGCTCAGTTGGTAGAGCAGCGCATTCGTAATGCGAAGGTCGGGAGTTCGAGTCTCTTCTCCGGCACCAATGGTTTCAAGCACTCAGGGCGGTCCTTCGGGGTCGCCCTTTTTGCTTTTCAGCTGGCATGTAGCCGTCCTGCAAGCGCCTCGCGGAAGCGATGTGCCGAGTCGCCGAGGGCGTGCGTCCTGCCCGGGCCGCCGGGCTCCCGCTTGCGAGGCCGCTGGGTTATCGTGTCGGTTCCCATTCCAATTGTCTCCGGCCTTGCAGCGATCGCCCTCGATTCCGCGCCGAGGGACGCGGAGCGCCGCTGATGGGGCCGGACGGAGACCGAACATGAAGACTTCCCTGATCCTTACCCTGGTCGGCCCCGATCGTCCCGGCCTGGTGAGCGCGGTGTCGGCCTGCGCCGGCGCCCACGGCGCGAACTGGATGGAGAGCCGCCTGACCCGGCTGGCCGGGCAGTTCGCCGGCGTCGTGCGCCTCGAAGTGGATGCCGCGGCGGCCGACGCGCTCGAGCGCGGCCTGAGCGGGCTGGTTGCGGAAGGGCTCAAGCTGGCCGTCGTGCGGGCCGATGCGGGCGCCGCTGCGCAGGCGCGCCTGGCGCGTCTCGAGCTCGTCGGCCACGATCGTCCCGGCATCGTGCGCGACATTTCGGCCGTGCTCGCTCGCCACGGCCTCAGCATCGATGCGCTGGAGACGGCTTGCGAGAGTGCCTCGATGAGCGGCGAGCCGCTCTTTCGCGCGCGCGCGGAGCTGGCGGTGCCGGCAGGGGTCGGCCTCGCTGCGGTGCGCAACGACCTGGAGGCGCTCGCGAACGAGCTGATGGTCGATCTCGATTTCGAGGAAGTGTCCGAGCCGGCCGGCTGAGGACTCGCGGAGTTCGCGGGGGCGTGGCGCGTGCCGCGCATTCGCTCGACATGCCGGGGCTCCGCAGTGTTCGCGTGCGCTTGCGCGCGCGCCACGTTGGGGCAGCGACGTGGCGATCCGATTGACGCCTACGTCAACGTAATTTAAGGTGCTGCGCTGCAGCGGACGGCGTCCGCCGTCACCGATTTTTCGAGGAGAAAGGCGATGCAGATCGAGAATGGCGTATTCGTGATCACGGGTGGTGGCTCGGGCCTGGGCGCGGCGAGCGCGCGCATGCTGGTCGAAGCCGGTGGCCGCGTGGTGCTGGCCGACGTCAACGCGCAGGCGGGCGAGGCGCTCGCCGCCGAACTCGGCGCTGCGGCCTGCTTCGTGCAGACCGACGTCACCGATGCCGACAGCGCCAAGGCGGCGATCGATACTGCGGTGCAGCGCTTCGGAGGCCTCAACGGCCTGGTCAGCTGCGCCGGTGTGGCGCCAGCCGAAAAGGTGGTGGGCCGCGAGGGGCCGCATCGGCTCGAGAGCTTCGCGCGTACCGTTTCGATCAACCTGATCGGCACCTTCAACATGTTGCGCCTCGCCGCCGACGTCATGAGCAAGGCCGCGCCCAATGCCGGCGGCGAGCGTGGCGTGATCGTGAATACCGCGTCGGTGGCCGCCTTCGACGGCCAGGTCGGACAGGCCGGCTACGCCTCGTCCAAGGCTGGCGTGGTCGGACTCACGCTGCCGGTGGCGCGCGAGCTGTCCCGCTTCGGCATCCGCGTAATGGCCATCGCCCCCGGCATCATGGAGACGCCGATGCTGATGGGCATGCCGCAAGAGGTGCAGGACTCGCTCGGCAAGATGGTTCCCTTCCCCTCGCGTCTGGGCAAGCCCGCCGAGTTCGCCGCGCTGGTGCGCCACATCGTCGAGAACGCCTACCTGAACGGCGAGGTGATCCGCCTCGACGGCGCGATCCGCATGGCCGCCAAGTAGGAAGGCGTCGCACCGCAGCAGCCGCCTGCCGGTGATGCTGCGGTGCAATAGCCGGGGCGGGTGAATTATGTTATTAAACCGGTTCCAATTCTTCCCGCCCCGCGCATCTGCGCTCGGGGCGGTTTCGCTTGGCGCCGATGACTCCTGTAGAACAGCCCGTTTCCGCGGCCGCCGCCGCAGCCGATGCCGCCGCGGATCGCGACTGCTATCACTGCGGTCTGCCGATTCCTCCCGAGACGCGGCACTACGTGCGCATCGACGGCCGCGAGCGGCGCATGTGCTGCGTCGGCTGCGAGGCGGTGGCGCAGTCGATCGTCGATAACGGCCTGGTGGATTACTACCGCCATCGCGACGCGATGCCCGAGACGCGGCGCGAGGCCATGCCGGTCGAACTGCAGGAGCTCGGCCTCTTCGATCACCCCGACTTCCAGAAGAGCTTCGTGCGCCCGGTCGGCGAGCACGAGCGCGAAGCCGCGTTGATCCTCGAGGGCATCACCTGCGCCGCCTGCGTGTGGCTCAACGAGAACCACGTCGCCCGCCTGTCCGGCGTGTCGGCGATCGAGATCAACTACGCCACCCGGCGTGCGCGCGTGCGCTGGGACGAGCGCCGGATCAAGCTTTCCGACATCCTCGCCGCGATCCAGGCGATCGGCTACCGCGCCTATCCCTACGACGCCGAGCGTTCCGAGCAGCTCGCCCATCGTGAGCGGCGCTCGATGCTGTGGCGGGTGTTCGTTGCCGGCTTCGGCATGATGCAGGTGATGATGTACGCCTTCCCGGTCTACGTGGCCGGCGAGGGCGACATGACCTGGGACATCGAGCAGCTGCTGCGCTGGGCCAGCCTGCTGCTGACGCTCCCGGTGGTGCTGTATTCGGCCGCGCCCTTCTTCCAGCGCGCCTGGCGAGACCTGCGCCTGCGCCGCCTGGGCATGGACGTGCCGGTCGCGCTCGGCGTGGGCAGCGCCTTCGCCGCCAGCCTGTGGGCGACGCTGACCGACGGGCCGGAAGTCTATTTCGATTCGGTGACGATGTTCGTGTTCTTCCTGCTCGGCGGGCGCTACCTCGAGATGATCGCGCGCCAGAAGGCGGTACGCGGAGTGGAGGAATTGGGCAAAGCCTTGCCCTCGTTCGCCGAGCGCATCGCCGGCTGGCCGGGGGAGTCCGCCGGCGAACGCGTGCCGACCTCGCAGCTGGTGGCGGGGGACGTGCTGCGTGTGCGCCCGGGCGAGGTGATCCCGGTCGATGGTCTGGTGGTCGAGGGTCGCGGCGAGGCCAACGAGGCGCTGCTGACCGGCGAGAGCATGCCGGTCCCCAAGGCGGTCGGCGATCGTGTCACCGGCGGCAGTATCAACGTGTCCTCGCCGCTGCTGGTGCGCGTCGAGCAGGTCGGCGACGCCACGCGGCTGGCGGCGATCCGTCGCCTCATGGAACGCGCAGCGACCGAGAAGCCGCGCATCGCCTCGCTTTCGGACCGCATCGCCGCCTACTTCATCGTCACCTTGCTGGTGCTGGCCGCGGGAACCGGGGTGGCCTGGTACCTGATCGATCCCGCGCGTGCGCTGTGGGTCTTCGTGTCGGTGCTTGTGGTCGCATGTCCGTGCGCGCTCTCGCTCGCCACGCCGACTGCGCTCACCGTGGCCACGGACACGCTGGCGCGCATGGGTGTGCTGGTGACGCGCGGGCATGCGATCGAAACGCTGGCGCGGGCCAATCGTTTCGTCTTCGACAAGACCGGCACCCTCACGCTCGGCAAGATGCGGGTGGAGGAGGTGTGCGCGCTCGGCAGCGTGGACGCGGACCGGCTGGTGGTGCTGGCCGCGGCGATCGAGCAGGGCTCTGCGCACCCGGTTGCTGCCGGCCTGCGCGCGGCGGCGGGTGAGGCGGCCTTGCCGGCGGTGGCCGAGCTGGCTGCCGAGACCGGGCAGGGGATGCATGGCGTGGTCGAGGGCGAGCGCCTCTGGATCGGCCGCCCGGGCTGGGTCGCGGGTGTCGCCGGCCTCGCCGCGCCTGCTGCGCTCGCGGGCTTCGCCGCGCCCGGCGGCACGGTGATCGCACTCGCCGGGCGGGGCGGCTGGCTGGGGCTGTTCCGCCTTGGCGACAGCCTGCGCGCGGATGCGCCGATGATCACCCGTCGCCTGGCGGCCGAGGGTGCGGCGCTCGGCCTGCTTTCCGGCGACGCGCAGCCGGTGGTGGATGCGGTCGCCGCCCGGCTGGGAATCCACGACGCGCGCGGTGGCCTGGATCCGCAGGGCAAGCAACAGGCGATCGTCGACATGCAGCGCGACGACAGGGCGGTCGTGGCGATGATCGGCGACGGCGTGAACGACGCCCCGGTACTCGCCCAGGCCCACGTTTCGGTGGCGATGGGCGGCGGTACCGACCTCGCGCGCAACCAGGCCGACATCGTGCTGCTCAACGAGCGCTTCGTCAGCCTTGCCGACGGGATCGTGCTTGCGCGCAGGACCCTGCGCATCATCCGGCAGAACCTGTGGTGGTCGTTCGCCTACAATTTCACCTCGGTGCCGCTCGCCATGGCGGGGCTGGTGACCCCGTGGATGGCCGGCATCGGCATGGCGGCGAGTTCCTTGCTCGTCGTGCTCAACGCGATGCGCCTGCAGCGCGCCACGCGCACCGAGCGCGCAGGCGCGGAGAACTGAGATGGAAAGCCTCTACTTGCTGATTCCGCTGTCGGTCGTGCTGGTCTTCGTCATCGGGGTGTTGTTCTGGTGGTCGCTGCGCAGCGGCCAGTACGACGACCTCGAGGGTCCGGCCTACCGGCTGCTGATGGACGACCGCGAACAACTCCCGGCGGACGGGCAGGAGCGGGATGCAGACCCGTCCGGCGAGGTGGCTGCGAATGCGGTTTCCGATCGCCGTACCGGTTCCGCGGGTGAGCAATCGAGGTTTCGTTGACCTGCGTCAACTGCTGTCTCATGTAACGGTGGAAAATGTCGGCGTTGCGACCGATCGCCTTTCATGACGATGGCGAGTGGTCCGGGGTTTATGTCTCTCTGTTGGGGTTGGGGGTGCGTGCAGACGCACCCTTTTTTTTGCCTCTCGAAAGGCATGCCGAAACCGCTGGATGCCTTGCAGGCATTGGCTTCCAGCCCGCTCGCACGATTGCGCGCCGCGCTCGTTGCTGGGTTTCGGGTTTGTTTTTGGACTAACTCCAATTTCCCCTTCCTTGGCCCCGTCTGCTGCAATACAATATTGACTTGTGTCAAATTGCGTATGTGGTCGTGGCGTATTCTCGCCCGAGTGGTTCGCCGCGGAAGTCTGCTGCGGCGCGACGCAAGCAGGGGTTTTCAAAAACAAAGAGGTGATCCAGATGCAATCGCAAGCGACTTATAACTATAAAGTCGTGCGCCAGTTCGCCATCATGACGGTGGTGTGGGGCATCGTGGGCATGCTCGTCGGCGTGATCGCCGCGGCACAGCTCGTGTGGCCCCAGTTGAACGTGCACGAATTCCTGCATTTCGGCAGGCTCCGTCCGCTGCACACCAACGCGGTGATCTTCGCGTTCGGTGGCTGCGCGTTGTTCGCGACGTCGTACTACGTCGTCCAGCGCACTTGTCACACCAGACTGTTCGCGCCGGGCCTGGCCGCGTTCACCTTCTGGGGCTGGCAGCTGGTCATCCTGCTTGCCGCGATCACCCTGCCGCTGGGTTACACCACCTCCAAGGAATACGCCGAGCTCGAATGGCCGATCGACATCCTGATCGCGATCGTGTGGGTGTCCTATGCCATCGTGTTCTTCGGCACCATTGCCAGGCGCAAGGTCTCGCACATCTATGTGGCGAACTGGTTCTTCGGCGGCTTCATCCTCACCGTCGCGCTGCTCCACATCGTGAACAGCGCCGCGATCCCCGTCTCGCTGACCAGCATGAAGTCCTATTCGGCCTATGCCGGCGTGCAGGACGCGATGATCCAGTGGTGGTACGGGCACAACGCGGTGGGCTTCTTCCTGACTGCGGGCTTCCTCGGCATGATGTACTACTTCGTGCCCAAGCAGGCCGACCGTCCGGTGTATTCCTATCGCCTGTCGGTGGTGCACTTCTGGGCGCTGATCTTCACCTACATGTGGGCGGGTCCGCACCACCTGCACTACACCGCGCTGCCCGACTGGACCCAGTCCGTGGGCATGGTGTTCTCGCTGATCCTGCTGGCGCCGTCCTGGGGCGGCATGATCAACGGCGTGCTGACCCTGTCGGGCGCCTGGCACAAGCTGCGCACCGACCCGATCCTGAAGTTCCTCATCACCTCGCTGTCCTTCTACGGCATGTCGACCTTCGAAGGCCCGATGATGTCGATCAAGACGGTCAACGCGCTGTCTCACTACACCGACTGGACCGTCGGCCACGTGCACTCCGGCGCGCTCGGCTGGGTGGCGATGATCTCCATCGGCTCGGTGTACTTCCTGCTGCCGCGCCTCTACGGCAAGAGCGAGATGTACAGCGTCAAGCTGATCAACGCCCACTTCTGGATCGCCACCATCGGCATCGTGCTGTACATCGCCTCGATGTGGATCTCTGGTGTGATGCAGGGCCTGATGTGGCGCGCGACCAACCCGGACGGCACGCTGACCTACTCCTTCGTCGAGTCGGTCAAGGCCAGCTACCCGTTCTGGACGATCCGCTTCATCGGCGGCGCGATGTTCCTCGGCGGCATGCTGATCATGTTCTACAACATGGTGAAGACGATCGCCGGCCAGAAGGCCTATGACGCCCCGGTGCTCGCGCCCGCGGCTGCCCACGCCTGATCGGAGAACAACAACATGGCTCAATCGAAACACGAAAAGATCGAACGCAACGTATTCCTCATGATCGTGCTCACGCTGATGACCGTCAGCGTGGGTGGTCTGGTGGAGATCGTGCCGCTGTTCTTCCAGCACTCGACCACCACCGCGATCGACCACAAGGGCAATGCGCTCGACGTCAAGCCGTACGATCCGGTCCGTCTCGTGGGGCGCGACATCTACGTCCGCGAAGGCTGCTACAACTGCCACTCGCAGATGATCCGTCCGTTCCGCGCCGAGACCGAGCGCTACGGCCACTATTCGGTCGCCGGCGAGTACATCTACGACCACCCGTTCCAGTGGGGCTCCAAACGCACCGGTCCGGACCTCGCCCGCGTCGGTGGCCGCTACTCCGACGAATGGCAGCGTGTGCACCTGCTCAATCCTCGCGACGTCGTGCCCGAGTCGAACATGCCAGCCTTCCCCTGGCTCGATCGCCCGGTCAGGGCGGCGGACATCCAGGACCGCATGCGCGCGCTCAACAAGGTCGGTCTGCACAAGTACAGCGACGAGGAGATCGCCGCCGCGCCGGCCGCGCTCGAGGGCAAGACCGAACTCGACGCCGTCGTGGCCTACCTCCAGGGGTTGGGCACCGCGATTTCGCACTTCAGGTAAGGAAGCACTCGCGCCGTGGATATCAACGATTTCCGTAGCCTGATCACCGTGCTTGGGCTGCTCTGCTTCCTGGGTATCTGTGCCTGGGCGTACAGCAAGCAGGCGAAGGCCGGTTTCGACGAGGCGGCGCGTCTGCCCCTGAGCGACGACGACCTACCGGCCCCGCGCGGCCGGCAAGACCAAGAGGGAAAAACAAATGGCTGACTTCATCAGCGGTTTCTGGAACATGTATGTGATGGTCCTCGTGGCCCTCTCCATCCTGTTCTGTGTGTTCGTGCTGGCGTCGAACATGACCAAGCGCGAGAAAGGGCCGGTGCAATTGCATGGCCATGTGTGGGATGAAACGCTTGCGGAGTACAACAACCCCCTGCCGCGGTGGTGGATGTACCTGTTCTGGATCACCATCGTGTTCGCGGTGGTTTACCTGGCGATCTATCCCGGCTTTGGCCGCAGCAACCAGAGCCGCGGTCAGTGGGCGCAGTACGATGCGGAGATGCAGGCCGCCCAGGAGCGTTTCGGTCCCGTGTTCGCCAAGTATCGCGAGATGGACGTGATGGCGGTCGCCGCCGATCCCGAAGCCAACGCGATGGGCAAGCGCCTGTTCCTGACCTACTGCCAGCAGTGCCACGGCGCGGCGGCGCAGGGTGCGAAGAGCTTCCCCAACCTGACCGACAGCGAGTGGCTGTGGGGCGGTGCGCCGGAAAACATCAAGGAGACCATCACGAACGGGCGTAACGGCGTGATGCCTCCGTTCGGTCCCGCGCTCGGCGCCGACGGTGTCAAGGATGTCGCCAACTACGTGCGTTCGATGAACGGCCTCGCCCACGACTCCGTGCGCGCGCAGCGCGGCAAGGAAGCCTTCGAGTCCAACTGCGTGGCTTGCCACGGTGCGGATGCCAAGGGCAACCCGATGCTCGGCGCGCCCAACCTGACCGACAACCGCTGGCTGTACGGCTCGTCCGAGGCGGTGATCATCGAGACCGTCACCAACGGCCGCAACAACAAGATGCCCGCCTTCGGTGCCTTCCTCGGCGAGGACAAGGTGCACCTGCTCGCCGCCTACGTGCTGAGCCTGAGCAAGAAGTAAGCGTCACCCGCAGTAGCTGCAGCAGCATCGCATCCCCGGGAGGAAGGGGCCCTCCCGGGGTTCTCGATAACAACAAGAACAAGAATTCATCGGTAACAAGGCCATGAAAAGCGCATCCCCCGAGCCGCAGAAGGCGGCAAGACCCTCCAACCCCGAGTCCTCCCAGGACACGCTCTACGCGGCACGCAAGAAGCTCTACGTGCGCTCCGTCACCGGCCTGTTCGCCAACTGGCGGTGGGCGTTGGTGTGGATCACCCAGATCTTGTTCTACGGTCTGCCCTGGCTGAGCTGGAACGACCGCCAGGCCGTGCTTTTCCATCTGACCGAACGCAAGTTCTACATCTTCGGCTGGGTCTTCTGGCCGCAGGACGTGTTCTTTCTCGCGATCCTGTTGATCATCTCGGCCTACGCCCTGTTCTTCTTCACCGCGATCGCGGGCCGCCTGTGGTGCGGATATGCCTGCCCGCAGACGGTGTATACCGAGATCTTCATGTGGATCGAGGAGAAGATCGAGGGCGACCATACCCGCCGCCAGAAGCTCGACCGCGCGCCGATGAGCTCCGGCAAGGCGTTGCGCCGCGCCGTCAAGTTCCTCGTCTGGGGCATCGTCGCGCTGTGGACCGGCTTCACCTTCGTGGCCTATTTCTCCCCGCTCGACGAATTGCTGGCCTCCTTCAACGGCCTCACCTTCGGGCCCTGGGAAACGTTCTGGATCCTGTTCTACGCCGGCTTCACCTACCTCTTCGCCGGCGTGCTGCGCGAGCAGGTGTGCAAGTACATGTGCCCGTACGCGCGCTTCCAGGCGGTGATGTTCGACCCCGACACCCTGGTGATCACCTACGACGAGGCACGTGGCGAGCCGCGCGGAACGCGCAAGAAGGGCATCGATCCGCGCTCCGTGTCCAAGGGCGACTGCATCGACTGCGGCATCTGCGTGCAGGTTTGCCCGACCGGGATCGACATCCGCGATGGCCTGCAGTACGAATGCATCGGCTGTGCCGCCTGCATCGACGCCTGCGACCAGGTCATGGACAAGATGAACTACCCGCGCGGCCTGATCCGCTACTCGACCGAGAACGCGATGAAGCGCAATTGGGGCTCCAAGGAGATCCTCGCGCACGTGTTCCGGCCGCGCACGCTGATCTACGGCACCATCCTGGCCGCGATCTGCGCTGCCTTCGTGTGGGGCCTGGCTGCGCGCGAACCGCTGCGCGTCGACGTGCTGCGCGACCGCTCCTCGCTCGGACAGGAGATCGAGGGTGGCCTGATCGAGAACGTGTACCAGCTCCAGGTCATGAACATGACCGAGTCGCCGCGTGCGTTCAGCATCGGCGTCTCCGGCCTGAACGGAATCCGCATCAAGGGTCCGCAGCGGGTCGAGGTCGCGCCGGCCGGCGTGCAGTCGGTCACCGTACAGGTGCACGTCCCCTACGACGAAGGCAAGCCGGGGGCCAACACGATTTTCTTCGACGTCGCTGCGGAGGATGATCCCGCCTTGACGCTCAAGGAAGAGTCCACTTTCCTGGTACCGCGCTGACATGCGAAGCAAGAAGCCCGAAGCCCCGGTCGAGCCCTGGTACCGCCAGGGCTGGCCCTGGTTCCTCATCGCCCTGCCCGCGACCGCGGTGGTCGCCGGCATCGCCACCCTGGTGATCGCCGCGAAGACCTTCGACGGCATGGTGGTCGACGACTACTACAAGGAAGGCCAGGCGATCGTGCAGACCCTCGGCCGCGTCGAGCACGCCCGCGAGCTCGGCTTGCGCGCCGCCTTGCGCATCCGCAGCGACTCGATCCACGTGGAGCTGACGGCTACCGCGCCGGGCAGCCTGCCCGACAGCATCCGCCTGACCGTCGCCCACCCCACGCGGAGTGGCCTCGACCAGGAGCTGCTCGTCCGCGGGCGCTCCGGTGTGTATGAGGCCACGCTCGCACCGCTGAGCACCGGTCGCTGGTTGTTCGTGATACAAGACGAGGCCCGAAGCTGGAGAATGGACGGGTCCGCTTACCTCCCTGCAGAGATGGAGATCCGGATGGATCCGAATGTCTGAGTTTCTTGCAAAGGGAGAAGCACCATGGCCTGGGAATTGTTGTTCAAGAGCGATATCGGTCTGCTGAGCGTCTTCACCATCGTCTTCATTCTGGTGATGGCCGTCTACCTTTACCGCTTCGCCCGCCGCCATATGGCGGAGGACGAGCAGAAGGCCCGTAGCGCCCGCTCATGAGCGATCCGCACCGCGGATGAAAACGGCCCGCACGAGCGGGCCGCATGCTTTGGGGGGGCCGCGCGCGGGGCCGATGCCGGTGTCAGCGGTAGACCAGAACCGGCGTCTTGCTGTGGGTCAGCACCTTTTGCGTCTCGGAGCCGAGCAGCAGGCCTGCGATGCCGCGACGGCCGTGCGAGGCCATGAAGATGAGGTCGCAGCCATGGCGGTCGGCGGCGTCGATGATCGCCTCGTAGGGCACCTCATTGACCGCGGTGTCGCTGTCGCAGGCCACGCCCGCCGCTTCCGCCGCACCGCGCGCCTTTGAAAGGATCGCCTCGGCTTCGGATGCAGCCGATTTCGCGAACTGCTCGGGCGTGGTCGGATCGATCAGCGCGCCCTCGCCGTAGATCGGCATCGGGAAGTCCGGCTGCGAATAGAAGAAGGTGATGCGCGCGCCGGTCTCCTTCGCGAAGGAGACGGCACGGGCGACCGTGCTGTCCGAGAGTGCCGAGCCGTCGGTCGGTACCAGGATGTGCTTGAACATGACGTACGCTCCCTGTGGTGTGTCGTGCTTCGATTATAGCGAGCGGATGGGGTCCGCCATGATTGATCATGATCAAGCCGTCGAGCGATCACGAAGGGCACAGTGGGAACCCCTGAAAGATCGGCGAGGCCAGCGATGATGCTCACCTTCCTTGGCGCTGCGGGCGAGGTCACCGGCTCCTGCCTGCGGGTCGATCACGAGCGCGGTGCATTTCTGGTGGATTGCGGCCTTTTCCAGGGCGGGCGCGAAGCCGACCGCAAGAACCGCGACGCCCTCGATTTCGAGCTGCGCGACATCGATTTCGTGCTCCTCACCCACGCCCATCTCGATCACTCCGGCCTGCTGCCGCGCCTCGTGGCACTGGGATATCGAGGGCGCATCTTCGCCACCACGGCCACTGTCGATCTGCTCGGCGTGATGTTGATGGATTCCGCCCATATCCAGGAGAAGGAGGCCGAGTGGGCGCTGCGCGACACGCGCTCGCGCAAGATGGCACGCCGGGCGGAGGTGGCCCCGCTCTACACCGTGGAGCAGGCGCGTACCAGTCTGGGCCGTTTCGTCCCCACCGACTACGACGACTGGATCGAGCCCGGCCCGGGCGTGCGCTGCCGCTTCCGTGACGCCGGGCACATCCTCGGTTCGGCGATCCTCGAGATCGACGTCGGCGAGCGCGGCCACACCCGCCGGCTGGTCGCCTCGGGCGACATTGGCCAGCCGATGCGCCCGGTGCTGCGGGACCCGGTGCGGATCGCCCGGGCCGACTACCTGTGCGTCGAGTCGACCTACGGCAACCGCGCCCACCGCTCCTTCGCCGCCACCTGCGACGAGCTCGCGCTCGCCTTGCGGCGCACGCTCGAGGTCGATGGCGGCAACGTGATCATCCCGGCGTTCGCGGTCGGGCGTACCCAGGAAGTGCTGTTCGTGCTCGCCGACCTGGTGCGCGCCGGACGCATCGCCCGGCTCGACGTCGTGGTCGACTCGCCGATGGCCTCTGCGGTCACCGCGCTCACCGTGCGCCACACCGCCCTCTGGGACGATGAGACGCGTGCGCTCTACGCCTGGGCCGAGGCCAACTCGGGACGCTTCCGTGTGCGGTTCGTGCAGGACGTCGAGGAATCGAAGGCGCTCAATGCGGTGCCGGGCGGGCTGGTCGTGATCTCGGCAAGCGGCATGTGCGATGCCGGTCGGATCAAGCACCACCTGCGCCACAACCTCGGCCGGCGCGAGTGCGCAGTGGTCATCGCAGGCTTCCAGGCTGCCGGCACGCTCGGCCGCCGGCTGGTCGACGGTGCGCACCAGGTCACCCTGTTCGGCGAACGTATCCCGGTGCGTGCGCGCATCCATACCATCGGCGGGCTCTCCGCCCACGCCGACCAGCCCGCACTCCTCGACTGGCTGCGCGGCTTCGGCGAGGCGCCGCGGCGCACCTTCGTGGCGCACGGCGAGCCGGCCGCCTCCGCCACCTTCGTCGAGGCGGTCGAGCGCGAACTGGGCTGGAGCAGGGTCGAGGCGGCGCGGCCCGGCGTGCCGGTCGTGCTCGAGTGAGCGTCCGCGCGCAAGCGGACCGGGAGGGCGGCGAGGGCCGCTCAGGCGTTGTAGCGCGACAGCCGTACCGGATCGTGCAGACTCACGCGCTTGCCCTGCACGGTGATCAGGCCGGCGTCGCTGAGGTCGTGGAAGATGCGCGACAGGGTCTCGGGCGTCAGGTTGAGGCGCGAGGCGATCACCTGCTTGCTCGTCGGCAGCGCGATCTCGCAGGGTGCGTCGTTGTCGGCCACCTGCAGCAGGTAGCCGATCACGCGCTGGGTGCTCGAGCGCAAGGAGTAGGTCTCCACGTCCTGGATCAGCCCGTGCAGGCGGATCGCCATGCCGGCGAGCAGCTTGCGCGCGAAGGTGGAGTCCTGGTCGATGAGTTCGCTCACCACCGCCTGGCCGACGTGCACCAGCACGGTCTCGCTCAGGGCCTCGGCGAAGACCGGGTAGGGGTGGTTCATGAACATCACGGCCTCGCCGAAGCTCTGCATCGGGCCGATGATCTCGACCACCTTCTCGGTGCCTTGCGAGGACGAGAAGGCGAGCTTGACCTGGCCGGAGACCACGAAGTAAAAGCCGTGCGGCAGGTCGCCGCGCTGGAACAGCACTTCGCCGCGGGCGACCTGGCGCTCGCGGGTGTAGCGCGCGACCAGCTGGATGTCCGCCTCCGACAGTTCGCTGAACAGCGGGATGCGGCGCAGCAGGGAGGGGATGTCGAGCGGGGTCGTGTTGGGCATCTGGAACTCTCCGTCTGGGGACGCAATTTCAATTCGGCCGGTTGTCGAGCGGCGCCCTGACCGGCTTTCGTTAGGATCGTGGATGTACTACCTGATCAAGAACCTGCATGTGACCTGCGTCGTGCTGAGCGCCGCCGGCTTCCTGCTGCGCGGCACCTGGATGCTCACCGGCAACGCCCTGCTGCAGCACCGCCTGACGCGGCTCCTGCCGCACCTCGTCGACAGCACGCTGCTGCTGTCTGCGATCACGCTGGCGGTAATGATCGGGCAATACCCCTTCAGCGCCGGCTGGGTCACGGCGAAGGTGATCGGCCTGCTCGCCTACATCCTGCTCGGCACGTTGGCGCTCAAGCGCGGACGTACCCGTGGCGTGCGGCTCGCCGCCTTCGCCGGCGCGATCCTGGTCTATGCGTGGATCGTGTCGGTGGCGCTGAGCAAGAACGTCGCCGGCTACCTCGCCTGAGCCGTCGAGCCCCGGGTCGTCCCGGCCACGGCGTGCTCAGCGCGCGCCGTGCTGGTGCTGGATCAGGCGCTTGAGGCCGGCGAGGTCGAGCAGGTGTACGTGCTTCTGCTGCACCGCGATCAGCCCGTCCTCCTGGAAGCGCGAGAAGGCGCGCGACACCGTCTCGAGCTTGAGTCCGAGGTAGGAGCCGATCTCCTCGCGCGTCATGCGCAGGTTGAACTCGCTCGGCGAGAAACCGCGCGCCGTGAAGCGCTGCGACATGTTCAGCAGGAAGGCGGCCAGGCGCTCTTCGGCGCGCATCGAGCCGAGCAGCATCATCACGCCGTGATCGCGCACGATCTCGCGGCTCATGACCTTGTGGAACTGAAGTTGCAAGCCCTCGATCTCATGCGACATCTGCTCGAGCTTGTCGTAGGCGATCACGCACACCTCGCTGTCCTCGAGCGCCACCGCGTTGCAGCTGTGGGCCTCGGTGCTGATGCCGTCGAGACCGAGGATCTCGCCGGTCATCTGGAAGCCGGTCACCTGTTCGCGACCGTCCTCGAGCAGCACGTCGGTCTTGAACGAGCCCGCGCGGATCGCGTAGATCGCCTCGAAAGAGTCACCGGCGCGGTAGAGATTGTGCTGGCGCTTGACCTTGCGGCGCGCGCCCACCAGTTCGTCGAGCCGGCTCAGCTCACGATCGGACATTCCGAAGGGGAGGCACAACTCGACGAGGTTGCACTGCGAACAGGCCGATTTGAGCCCATCCACGGTAATTGGCACGCTAGCCCTCATCTGCACGATAATCCTGCTTTCCTGACATTAGAGACGCCTGCGCTGGAGTGGCGGGATTGCTAATCACACCCGTTGACCCAAGTCAACCAACATTACGGAGGCTTCTGCCATTGTTCGGCAGACAGCCCGCCAGCAAGATCATGAAAAGCCAGACCGACCTCATCTTCGACCCGCAACTGATCCGCAAATTCGACATCAACGGGCCGCGCTACACGTCCTATCCCACGGCGGACCGCTTCGTCGAAGCCTTCAATGCAGAGGCGCTGCGGGCCTGGCTGGCCAAGCGGGCGGTGGGCGGCGTAAGCAAACCGCTCTCATTATACTTCCACATCCCCTTCTGCAACACGATCTGCTACTACTGCGCCTGCAACAAGATCATTACCAAGGATCATGGGCGCTCGGCCAAGTACCTGAAATATCTCGCGAAAGAAATCGAGATGCAGGCCGCTTGCCTGGAGGGGAGCCGCCAGGTCACCCAGCTCCACCTCGGCGGGGGCACGCCGACCTTTTTGTCGCACGACGAGATGCGCGAGCTCATGGCGGCGGTGCGCGAGCACTTCACGCTGGTGCCCAACGGCGAATACTCGATCGAGGTCGACCCGCGCAAGGTCGATTTCGACACCGTGAAGCTGCTCGCCGAGCTCGGCTTCAACCGCATGAGCGTGGGCGTGCAGGATTTCGCCGAGGACGTGCAGCAGGCGGTCAATCGTATCCAGAGCTTCGACGAGACCAAGCTGGTCATCGACGCCGCGCGCGCCAACGGCTTCAAATCGGTGAGCATGGACCTGATCTACGGCCTGCCCCGGCAGAACCCGACCAGCTTCGACCGCACGCTCGACCAGGTGCTGGAGATCTCGCCCGACCGCATCTCGCTGTACAGCTACGCTCACCTGCCGGGCCTGTTCAAGCCGCAGCGCCGCATCAACAGCGGCGACATGCCCACGGCCGACACCAAGCTCGCGCTACTGCAGCTCGGCATCCGCCGGCTCACCGAGGCGGGCTACGTGTATATCGGCATGGACCACTTCGCCAAGCCCGACGACGAGCTCACCATCGCCCAGCGCCAGGGCCGCCTGCACCGCAACTTCCAGGGCTATTCCACCCACGCCGAATGCGACCTGCTCGCCTTCGGGGTGTCGGCGATCGGCAAGATCGGTCCGGTGTACGCGCAGAACGTGAAGACGCTCGACGAGTACTACGACGCGCTCGACCGCGACGAGCTGCCGGTGCTGCGCGGCATCGAGCTCACCGCCGACGACCTGCTGCGGCGCGCGATCATCCAGGCGCTGATGTGCCACTTCGAGCTCTCGATGCAGTCGATCGAGATCGCCTACCTGGTCAACTTCCGCGAGTACTTCGCCGAGGAACTCGCCGATCTGCAGGAAATGGAGAAGGCCGGGCTGGTCAAGATCGACGGCGACTGGATCAGCGTGCAGCCCGGCGGCCGCCTGCTGGTGCGCGGCATCGCGATGGTGTTCGACCGCTACCTGCGCGCCGACCGCGAGCGCCAGCGCTACTCGCGGGTGATCTGAACGCCGCACGGATTGCGCACCGCAGCGTAGAATGAGGGCCTCGCATTTCCCGCGGGGCCCTTTTCTTCTTCATGCCCGAAACCGGTTATCTCGCCGTCTTCCTGATCGGCCTGCTCGGCGGCACCCACTGCGTGTCGATGTGCGGCGGCATCGTCGGCGCGCTCAGCATGCAGGTGCAGGTGCCCGGCAGCCGGCCGCAGTGGCCGCTGCACCTGGCCTACAACCTCGGGCGCATCGGCACCTACACCTTGCTCGGTGCCGGTGTCGGCCTGCTCGGCTCGGTCGGCCTGCTCTACGAGGGCATGCTGCCGGTGCAGATGACGCTGTACGTGCTCGCCAACCTGATGCTGGTGGCGCTCGGGCTCTACCTCACCGGCTTCACCCGCCTGCTCGCGCCCATCGAGCGCGTCGGTCACCTGCTGTGGCGGCGCATCCAGCCCGCCACCCGGCGCTTCCTGCCGGCGCGCTCGGTCGGGCAGGCGCTGCCGCTCGGCATGCTGTGGGGCTTCATCCCCTGCGGGCTCACCTATTCCATCCTCGCCACTGCGCTCGTCACCGGATCGGGTGCACGCGGCGCCGGCCTGATGCTGGCCTTCGGGCTGGGCACGCTGCCCAACCTGCTGCTGGCAGGCATGCTCTTCAAACGCTTCCGCGACATCACCCGCCACCCGAGGGTGCGCCTGGCCTCCGGGCTCCTCGTGCTCGGCTTCGGCCTGTTCGGGCTGTACCACGCCCCCTCGCTCGGTGGCGACCTGTGGCGCGGCGTGGTGTGCGTGACCTGAGGGTGCGACGGCACGCCCCTTTCAACCCATCGGGAGTCCTGGATAAATGAACGAAACGACGATCAAGGTCGAAGGCATGAGCTGCGGCGGCTGCGT
This sequence comes from Thauera aminoaromatica, assembly GCF_000021765.1. Lineage (NCBI taxonomy): Bacteria > Pseudomonadati > Pseudomonadota > Betaproteobacteria > Rhodocyclales > Zoogloeaceae > Thauera > Thauera aminoaromatica. The sequence goes on from NC_011662.2 coordinate 1,422,953, forward strand.
GAAGAACGTCACCGGCGTGCTGAAGGCGCTGCCCGGCGTGGAGGACGTGCGGGTGTCGCTGGAAGGCGCATCCGCCACCGTGCGCCACGATCCGGCCAAGGTGTCGATCGACGCGTTGCGCGCCGCGGTCGAGGGCGCGGGCTTCGATTCCCCGGCCTGATCGGCAGCCTTAGCCGGGGGCATCGTCGCAGTGCAAGACATTGTGGTTTCCCCCTATAATCCGCGCACAATTTTTCCACGGGAGGGATGTATGGGCTTCGAACAGGTCAGCGCCGGCAAGGACGTGCCGAACGACATCAACGTCATCATCGAGATCTCCGCCCAGGGCGATCCGATCAAGTTCGAGGTGGACAAGGACAGCGGCGCCGTCTTCGTCGACCGCTTCATGGGCACCTCGATGCGCTACCCGCTGAACTACGGCTACGTCCCGCACACCATCGCCGGCGATGGCGACCCGGTCGACGTGCTGGTCGTGACCCCGTTCCCGCTGCAGCCTGGCGTGGTCATCCGCTGCCGTCCGGTCGGCGTGCTGAAGATGGAAGACGACGGCGGTGTCGACGCCAAGGTCGTTGCCGTGCCGGTGTCGAAACTGACCCCGCTGTACGACAAGGTGCAGACCACCGACGACCTGCCCGAGCTGCTGATGAAGCAGACGGTGCATTTCTTCGAGCATTACAAGGACCTCGAGCCCGGCAAATGGGTCAAGGTCCTGGGCTGGGGCACGGTCGAGGATGCCAAGGCCGAGATCGTGAACGGCCTAGCGGCTGCCAAGAAGTAATCCCGGGAACGCACGTTTCCGGATGACCCGGGGCCCACGCATGCGTGGGCCCCGGCCGTTTACGGCGCGAGTGACGTGACACTGACGGGATTGGCAGTGCCTTGTCGGCCATGGGGGCTGATGTGGCAGCCGAGTCGCGGGGCAGGGGCCGGGTTCGCGGCTTGCGCTTCTCCTACAGCGGCTGCCACCTGCGAGGTCTCGTGCAGGAGTGGCGCAAGCCGCGAATGCGGCGGTGATCCGGGGGGCGCCCGCGTCGGTCCCTGCGTGGCCCTGTTCGCGGCTTGCGCCGCTCCTACGGAAACCGGCGTGCCCCGGGCGCGGGATAGAGGCGCGCCGTCAGACGTGCCCCCAGGAGGCCGAGCGGAGACGCCCACACGCGCCGTGACCTGGCATCGTGCTTGCTATCGTCATCGGAGGGCCGCGTCCTGGCAGGGCGCGTGCGAATGAAGAAAACGGGGGATCCATGCTTGCGCTGCTGATGAAGATCAACAAGAACCTGATCCTCGCCATCCCGGTGGCGATGGTGCTCGGCTTCGGCTTCGGGCTGTTCGCGCCGGTCGGCTGGCTGAAGTCGCTGATCGTGCCGCTGACCTTCCTGATGGTCTATCCGATGATGGTCAACCTGAAGCTCTCCAAGGTCCTCGAAGGCGGCGACCTCAAGGCGCAGGCGCTCGCGCAGGCGATCAATTTCGCCCTCATCCCCTTCGTCGCTTACGCGCTCGGCAAGGCCTTCTTCCCCGAGCAGCCGGCCTACGCGCTCGGCCTGCTGCTCGCCGCGCTGCTGCCCACCAGCGGCATGACGATCTCGTGGACCGGCTTTGCCAAGGGCAACCTCGGCGCCGCGGTCAAGATGACGGTGCTCGGGCTCGTCCTCGGCGCGCTCGCCACGCCGCTTTACGTGCGCTGGCTGATGGGCGCCGAGGTGCCGGTCGATATGGGCGCGGTGTTCATGCAGATCGTCGTCATCGTCTTCCTGCCCATGCTGGCGGGGCACTACACGCAGAAATGGCTGGTGGCGCGCCACGGCCAGGCCGCATACCATAAAGAATGGGGGCCGCGCTTCCCGCCCTTCTCCACGCTGGGCGTGCTCGGCATCGTCTTCGTCGCGCTCGCCCTCAAGGCGAAGGACCTCGTGGCCCAGCCGGGCGAACTGATCGTGGTGCTGATACCGCTGCTGTGCCTGTATGCGATCAACTACGTGGTGAGTACCGTGGTGGCGCGTAGCCTGCTGCCCCGCGGCGACGCGATCGCGCTGGTGTTCGGCACGGTCATGCGCAACCTGTCGATCGCGCTCGCGCTGGCGATGAACGTGTTCGGCGCCTCGAGCTCGGGTGCGGCGCTGGTGATCGCGCTCGCCTACATCCTGCAGGTGCAGTCCGCGGCCTGGTATGTGAAGCTCACCGATCGCTTCTTCGGCCCCGCCGCATCCGCGAAGGCGGGGGGCTGAGCGGCGGCGCGGACGGAGCGATCGCGTCTCCGACCGCGTTTCCATGCTCCACGCGGCGACGGGTGGGTCGCCGGCATCTCCGACGCGCGAACACGGTTTGCGCCAAACGACCGCCTCAGCCCGCGACTCAGCCCGGAATTCTCGCCACGTGCAGCAGGTTGGTGCTGCCGCGTTGGCCGAAGGGCAGGCCGGCGATCACCACCACCGCGTCGCCGGCGCAGCCGAAGCCCAGGGTCGACGCCGCGCGTGCGGCGTGCTCGACCATCTCGGCGACGTCATGCACCTCCTCGAAGGGCACCGCATGCACGCCCCACACCAGCGCCAGCCGGCGTGCGGTGGCTGGCTGCGGCGTCAGCGCCAGGATGGGCGCCACCGGACGCTCGCGGCTCGCGCGCAGGGCGCTGAAGCCCGAGCTGGTGTAGGCCACCGTGGCCGCCGGTTCGAGCAGGCCGGCGACGCGGCGCAGCGCGCAGCAGATCGCGTCCGGGGTGTTCGCCGCGGCCGCCGTGTGGCTGGCTTCCAGTCCGGCGCGCCAGGCGGGGTCGCGCTCCACCTCGCAGACGATGCCGTGCATGATGGCCACCGCCTCCACCGGGTACTGGCCCGAGGCCGACTCGGCCGACAGCATCACCGCGTCGGCGCCGTCGTAGATCGCGGTGGCCACGTCCGAGGCCTCGGCGCGGGTGGGCACAGGCGAGGAGATCATCGACTCCAGCATCTGCGTCGCCACCACCACCGGACGGCCGGCTGCGCGTGCGGCCCGCACGATGCGGCGCTGCAGCACCGGCACCTGCTGCGGTGGCAGCTCCACGCCGAGGTCGCCGCGCGCGACCATGACGCCGTCGGCGAGCGCGATGATCGCGTCGAGCGCGTCGATCGCCGCCGGCTTCTCGAGCTTGGCCATGATCCAGGCGCGGTCGCCGATGAGTTCGCGCGCCTCGCGCAGATCCTCGGGGCGCTGCACGAAGGACAGCGCCACCCAGTCCACGCCCAGCGCCAGGCCGAAGTCGAGGTCGGCGCGGTCCTTGGCGGTGAGCGGCGAGATCGGCAGCACCACGCCGGGCACGTTCACGCCCTTGCGGTCGGACAGCGTCCCGCCCACCAGCACGGTGGTGTCGGCGAAGTCGGCGCCGCAGGCGTCCACCCGCAGGCGCAGCTTGCCGTCGTCGAGCAGCAGCTCGGTGCCGGCCTCCAGCGCGGCGAAGATCTCGGGGTGGGGCAGGTTGGCGCGCTTGGCGTCGCCGGCCGTGGGGTCGAGGTCGAGGCGGAAGCGTGCGCCGGGCACCAGGGCGACCTTGCCCTCGGCGAAGCGGCCGACGCGCAGCTTGGGCCCCTGCAGGTCCATCAGCACGCCGATCGGGCGGCCGATCTCGGCCTCGACCGCGCGGATCAGGCGGTAGCGTTCGGCGTGGTCCTCGTGGCTGCCGTGGCTGAAGTTGAGCCGGAACACGTCCGCCCCGGCCTCGGCCAGGGCGCGGATGCGTTCGCGGGTGGAGCTCGCCGGCCCGAGGGTGGCGAGGATGCGGGCGCTGCGTTCGCGTTTCATGTCGGGTCCTCGGCGGTTCAGGCGGCGGATCGGGGGTGGGGGAGGGCGTGTGCGAGCAGGGCGTCGACCCCGGCGCGGGCGACGCGGGCGTCCTCGCCAGCCTTCACGCCGGAGACGCCCACCGCACCGAGCACGCGGCCATCGACCACCACCGGCTCGCCGCCTTCGAGCGGCACCACCGGCATCGCCAGCGCGGCGAAGCGGCCGTTGTTGACCATGTCCTCGAAGGCCTTGCTCGGCTTGCCGCTGAGCACGCAGGTGCGCGCCTTCTCGGGGGCGACGATGGCGCTCATCAGGGGTGCGCCGTCCATGCGCTGCAGCCACAGGGCGTGGCCGCCCGCATCGCAGATTGCGATGCTGACCGCCCAGCCGTTGGTGCGCGCCTCGGCCTCGGCGGCCGCGGCGGCGACGCGGGCGTCGGCCAGGGTGAGTGCGTGGGTGGGGATCATCTGCGGTCTCCGTCTTTCCATCGTTCTTGTGGGGTGGGCGAAGGGCGCGCTCAGCGCTCGCCGAGGTCGGTGAAGCGGATCCACTGCGCGCCCTTCCACAGCACCGTGCGGCCCATCTCGTGGAGCTGTTCGGCGCCCTCGACCACGGACAGGAAGTGGTTGCCGGCGAGCTGGCCCATCTTGCTGGCGAAGCAGCTGCTGCCGTAGGCGAAGAGGATCTCGGTCTCCGAGAGGCCGCCCGGGTAGAGCAGGATGTCGCCGCGCGAGGGGTGGCTGGTGTGGTTCTCGAACCCCAGGCCGGTGTCGAACTCGCCGAGCGGCACCCACACCGCCTCGCCGCTCCAGCGCGAGTGGATCACCTGGTTGGAGAAGGGCAGCAGCTCGAGGAAGGCGGCGCAGGTCTTGGGTGCGGCAGCCTCCTCCATGCGGGCGACGAAGCGGAAGGGGCCGACGTCGATGGCGAGATGGCGCATGGTGTCCTCCTTACTGGCCGATCTCGAAGTTGGCCATCTTCTCCAGCGCGCGCACCATCGCCGAGTGGTCCCACTTCGCACCGCCGTGCGCGCTGCAGGCGTTGAAGAGCTCCTGCGCGGTGGCGGTGTTGGGCAGCGACACGCCGAGCTGGCGCGCGGTGGTCAGCGCGAGGTTGAGGTCCTTCTGGTGCAGCTCGATGCGGAAGCCGGGGTCGAAGGTGCGCTTGACCATGCGCTCGCCGTGCACCTCGAGGATGCGCGAGTTGGCGAAGCCGCCCATCAGCGCCTGGCGCACCTTGGCCGGATCGGCGCCGGCCTTGGCGGCGAGCAGCAGGGCCTCGCCCACCGCCTCGATGTTGAGCGCGACGATGATCTGGTTGGCGACCTTGGTGATCTGGCCGTCGCCGTTGCCGCCGACCAGGGTGATGTTCTTGCCCATCAGATCGAAGATCGGCTTCACCTTGTCGAAGGCGGCCTGGCTGCCGCCGACCATGATGGTGAGCGTCGCCGCCTTGGCGCCGACCTCGCCGCCCGAGACCGGGGCGTCGAGGTATTCGCAGCCGAGCGCGTTGATGCGGGCGGCGAAGTCCTTGGTGGCGACCGGAGAGATCGAGCTCATGTCGACCACGATCTTGCCCTTCGACAGGCCGGCGGCGACGCCTCCGGGGCTGAAGAGCACGTCCTCGACGTGCGGGGTGTCGGGCACCATGGTGATGACGATGTCGGCCTGGCGCGCGACCTCGGCGCCGCTCGCGCAGGGGCGGGCACCGGCCTCGACGAGCACGGCCGGGGTGTCGCCGCGGGTGTGGGTGAAGACGGTGTGGCCGCCCTTGATCAGGTTGCCTGCCATGGGGGTGCCCATGATGCCGAGGCCGATGAATCCGATGTTTGCCATGTTGTTGTCTCCTGGATGTGCTTGAAGCGGTGTCGTTTCGTGTAGGGGCGCCGCAAGGCGCGAATGCGGCGGGTCGAGCCGCGATGCCGCTCGTCGCAGACCGACGGCCCGTTCGCGGCTTGCGCCGCTCCTACGGCGCTTTCGCAAGACCGTGTCGGTCCGTGTAGGAGCGCCGCAAGGCGCGAAGGTCGCTCAGCCGGCGAGCGCCCGGATCCAGCCCAGTCCTTCGCGGGTGCCGGCGGCGGGCTTGTATTCGCAGCCGATCCAGCCCTCGTAGCCGAGCTGGTCGATGAAGCGGAACAGCCAGGCGTAGTTGATCTCGCCGCTGCCCGGCTCGTGGCGGCCCGGGGTGTCGGCGATCTGCATGTGGGCGATCTTCGGCAGGTGCTTCGCGATGGTGTTGGCGAGCTCACCCTCCATGCGCTGCATGTGGTAAAGGTCGTGCTGCAGCCACAGGTTGGGCGAGCCGATCTCCTCGATCAGCGCGATCGCCTGTGCCGTGCGGTTGAGGTAGAAGCCCGGGATGTCGAAGGTGTTGATCGGCTCGACCAGCAGGCGGATGCCGGCTTCCTCCAGCCTGGCGGCGGCGAAGCGCAGGTTGGCGACCAAGGTCGCGTGCACCTTGTCGGCCTCCACGCCGGCCGGCGCGATGCCGGCGAGGCAGTTGAGCTGCTTGCAGCCGAGCGCGGTGGCGTATTCGATCGCGCGTCCGACGCCGTCCTGGAACTCGCCGACACGGTCAGGATGGCAGGCGATGCCGCGCTCCCCACCCTCCCAGTCGCCCGCCGGCAGGTTGTGCAGCACCTGCACGAGGCCGTGCCTGGCCAGGCGTTCGGCGAGCGCGTCCTTGTCGAAGGCGTAGGGGAAGAGGAACTCCACGCCCTTGAAGCCGGCTTCGGCCGCCGCCTGGAAGCGGTCGAGGAAGGGCACTTCGTTGAAGAGCATGGTCAGGTTGGCGTTGAACTTGGGCATTGCTTCGTCTCCGGTTGTCGGTTGCGGACGGGGCGGCCTGCCTGTGCCGTGACGGCCCCGTCCTCGGGGCGGTGCGTTCAGTCGAGCATCGAGATCGCGGTCGGGGCGTCCTCGCCACGTTCGGCGAGTTCCTCGAACTCGTTGATGGCGTCGATCTCGGTCCCCATGGCGATGTTGGTCACGCGTTCGAGGATGATCTCGACCACCACCGGCACGCGGAATTCTTCCATCCACTGCTTCGCCTGTGCGAAGGCGGGCTGGATCTCTTCCGGCGTGCGCACGCGGATCGCCTTGCAGCCCAGGCCCTCGACCACGCCGACGTGATCGACGCCGTAGCCTTCGGTCTCCGGGGCGTTGATGTTCTCGAACGCGAGCTGCACGCAGAAATCCATGTCGAAGCCGCGCTGCGACTGGCGGATCAGGCCGAGGTAGGCATTGTTCACCAGCACGTGGAGGTAGGGCAGCTTGAACTGCGCGCCCACCGCCAGCTCCTCGATCATGAACTGGAAGTCGTAGTCGCCGGAGATCGCCACCACCTTGCGACCCGGGTCGGCCGCGCACACCCCCAGCGCCGCGGGGATGGTCCAGCCGAGCGGGCCGGCCTGGCCGCAGTTGATCCAGTGGCGCGGCTTGTACACATGCAGGAACTGCGCGGCGGCGATCTGCGACAGGCCGATCGTGCTGACGTAGCAGGCGTCCTTGCCGAAGGCGAGGTTCATCTCCTCATACACCCGCTGGGGCTTCATCGGCACCTGGTCGAAGTGCGTCTTGCGCTGCAGCGTGCGCTTGCGCTGCTGGCACTCGGCGACCCAGGCACCGCGATCGGGCAGGGTGCCTGCGGCCTTCATCCCGTGCGCCACCTCGAGCAGGCGGTCGAGCGCCGCGCCCGCATCGGAGACGATGCCGTAGTCCGGGCCGAACACGCGGCCGATCTGGGTGGGCTCGATGTCCACATGCACGAACTTGCGTCCCCTGGTGTACACCTCCACCGAGCCGGTGTGGCGGTTGGCCCAGCGGTTGCCGATGCCGAACACGAAGTCCGATGCCAGCATGGTGGCGTTGCCGTAGCGGTGCGAGGTCTGCAGACCCGCCATGCCGGCCATCAGCGGGTGGTCGTCGGGGATCGCGCCCCAGCCCATCAGGGTCGGGATCACCGGCACGCCGACGAGCTCGGCGAATTCCTGCAATCTGTCTGCGGCGTCGGCGTTGATCACGCCGCCGCCGGCGACGATCAGCGGGCGCTCGGCGGCATTCAGCATGGCCATCGCCTTCTCGGCCTGGGCGCGGGTGGCGGCGGGCTTGTAGGCGCCGAGCGATTCGTAGGTGTCGATGTCGAACTCGATCTCGGCCATCTGCACGTCGAAGGGCAGGTCGATCAGCACCGGGCCGGGACGGCCGGAGCGCATGAGGTGGAAGGCCTGCTGGAACACGCGCGGCACCAGCGCCGGCTCGCGCACGGTCACCGCCCACTTGGTCACCGGCTTGGCGATGGACTCGATGTCGACGGCCTGGAAGTCCTCCTTGTGGAGGCGCGCGCGCGGCGCCTGCCCGGTGATGCACAGGATGGGGACGGAGTCGGCGGAGGCCGAATACAGGCCGGTGATCATGTCCGTGCCGGCCGGGCCCGAGGTACCGATGCACACGCCGATGTTGCCCGGGTTGGCGCGGGTGTAGCCTTCGGCCATGTGCGAGGCGCCCTCGACGTGGCGACCGAGGATGTGCCTGAAGCCGCCGTCCTTCTTCATCGCCGAGTACAGCGGGTTGATCGCGGCGCCGGGCACGCCGAACACGGTGCTCACGCCTTCCTTGCGCATCACCGCGGCGGCGGCGTCGACTGCTCTCATGCGGGCCATCTTCTGTCTCCTTGGGGTGGATGTCCTTGAAACCGATGGACGCAGCATACGGAGCGGGAAGGGCGGCTTGAATTGGGCTGGCAGTCGGTTCTGTAGATACTTAAAGTATCGAGTTGCAGGTTTGATGGCTTCCTCGGGCCGATATCCACGCCCGCTTATGTGCAGTATCGGTACTGGAAATATGGCCGGGACGGGTCGCCGCCGAGAATCGCGACTTGCGTCGCTCCTACCGCCCGCGCGCAAGGCCCCCGGGCGCCGCGCTGTGGGAGCGACGCAAGTCGCGATACGGCGGTAGGAGCGACGCAAGTCGCGATCCGGCGGTCGAGCCGGCGCCCTTCGACCCTGGAGAAGGAGATGGATCGCTACACCGAACTGCGCAGCTTCGTGCTGGTGGCCGAGAAGGGCAGCTTCGCGGCCGCGGCGCTGGTGGAGGGCGTGACCCCGGTGGTCATGGGGCGGCGGCTCGACGCGCTGGAGAAACGCCTCGGGGTCAAGCTGATGCACCGCTCGACGCGCGGCCTGGCGCTGACCGAGCTTGGCGAGCAGCTGCTCGACCAGAGCCGCGCGCTGCTGCGCGAGTTCGACGAACTCGAGCGCGCGGTCGGCGCCGGGCGCGACCTGGTGCGCGGCCATCTGGTGGTGTCCGCGCCCGCCGCCTTCGGCCGCCGCCACGTGGCCCCGCACGCGACCGCCTTCAAGGCCCTGCACCCCGAGCTGCGCATGTCCTTCAACTTCACCGACAGCGTGGTCGACCTCGTGCGCGAGGGCTACGACATGGCGATCCGCATCGGCGAGGTGACCGACCCCAACTACGTCGCCGTGCGCCTGTTCCCCAACCGTCGCGTGGTGTGCGGCACGCCCGACTACTTCGAGCGCCACGGCATCCCGCGTCAGCCCGAGGACCTCGCCCGCCACAACTGCCTCGCCTTCAACCTCGCCGGCGGGCAGCAGCGCGGCTGGTCCTTCCTTCGCGACGGCAGGTTGTTCGCCGTTCGTGTCGAGGGCGACTTGGCCTGCAACGATGGCGAGCTGCTCTACGGCTGGGTCAAGCAAGGTCTGGGCGTGGGCTGGCGCTCGACCTGGGAGATCCAGGCCGAGTTGAAGCGCGGCGAACTGGTCACCGTACTCGACGAGTTCGCGGTGCCGAGCTACGACATCCAGGCGGTGTATCCGCAGCAGCGTCATCTGCCGGCGAAGGTGCGGCGTTTCATCGAGCACCTCAGGGCGAGCTACAACCGGCCGGGGTATTGGGAAGAATGAGGGGAAGAACGAGGGGAAGAACGAGGGGAAGGGTGAGGCAGGGAATCAGGGGCGCGGCAGGCAGGACTGCAGCTCGCGGCGGCACAGGTTCGCGAGCATCTTCGCCGCGCTGCCGAGCGGCACGCCACGCAGGGTCATCAGGCCGAGCGGCATGGTGGGCGGCAGCGGCTGCAGTGCGAGCGGGCGCAGGCCGACGCCGACCTGAGCATCGGTCACCAGCACCTTCGGGCCGTAGCCGATGAGGTCGTTGCGGCGGACCATGTCGAGGATGAGGTAGGGCGAGGAGCAGTGCAGGATGCGGGTCGGCGCCCGGAAACCCCGGGCGCGCAGCCACCCGACCAGGTTCATGCTCTGGCTGCCGGCGGAGAGGTTGAGCACCCATTCGGCGTCGGCCACCGTGTTCCAGTCGCGCGCTTCGGCCAGCGGGTGCGTGGTGCGCACCATCGGCACCGCGTCGATGTCGGCCAGGGGTTCGAACTCGATCTCGTAGGGCAGGTCCTGCGGAGAGGCGAGCGCGATCGCGAAGTCGATCTTGCCCTCGATCAGCCCGGGCAAGGCCTGCACCAGCAAGCCCTCGTGGAAGGTCAGCTCGGCGTCCGGCTGTGCCTTGCGGAACGCGGAAAGCACGGCCGGCAGCACCGTCGCCGTCAGCAGCGGCGTGATCGCCGCCTTTACATGCGCGCCCGCACCCCCCCGCATCTGGCGGATCTCCGCGCGCGCCTTGTCGATCGTCGCCAGCACCAGGCGGGCGCGCACGAGCAGTGCGCTGCCCTCGGGCGTGAAGCCGATGCCCTTGTAGCTGCGCTGCAGCAGCTCCGCACCGACGTCCTCTTCGAGCTCGCGCAGCGCCTTGGTCAGCGCGCTCTGGCTCAGGTTCATGGCGCGGGCCGCGGCGCGGATCGAACCGCTTTCGGCGACCTGAACGAGTGCCTTGAGCTGGTGGTCCTTCATGGTTCATGTGACCCCTGAAAGTTGTCATCCAGGAAAAAATATCGCCTTACGGTGTTCGGTGCAAGTTCCTATTATCTGGACATGAGCTAAATCTATGGTGAGCCGGATGACGACCCAGGAAGCACTCGCACACGAGATCGATGCGGAGCAGATGAAGCGGTGGCGCCATGCCATCCATCGCAACCCCGAGCTGGGCTTCGAGGAGCACGCCACCAGCGCGCTCGTCGCCGAGCAGCTGCGCGCCTGGGGCTACGAGGTGCACACCGGCATCGCCGTCACCGGCGTGGTGGGGGTGCTGCGGGTGGGCGATGGAAGCGGGCGCACGATCGGGCTGCGTGCCGACATGGACGCCATCCCGGTGCAGGAGATGACCGGCCTGCCGTGGGCCAGCATCGTTCCGGGCAAGATGCACGGCTGCGGCCACGACGGCCATACCGCCATGCTGCTCGGCGCGGCGCGGGCGCTCGCCGCGCGGGTGAAGGGCGGGGCACTGCAGGGTGACGGCACGCTGGTGCTGATCTTCCAGCCCGCCGAGGAGCTCGGTGGCGGCGGCGGCGCGCGGCGCATGATCGAAGACGGCCTCTTCGAACGCTTCCCCTGCGATGCGATCTTCGGCATGCATAACTTTCCCGGCATCCCGGTCGGCCAGGTCCATGTTCGCCCGGGCGCCTTCATGGCCTCGTCCGACAAGGTGCTGATCCGCTTCATCGGCCGCGGCGGGCACGGCGGCATGCCGCACATGGCGGTCGATCCGACCCTGCCGGCGGCGGCGACGGTGCTCGGGCTGCAGTCCATCGTCGGGCGCAACGTCAATCCCAACCTCGCCGCGGTGATCAGCGTCGGCCGCCTCCAGGCGGGCGCGGCCTACAACGTCATCGCCGAATCCGCCGAGCTCGAGTTGAGCGTGCGTACCCTCGATCCCGAGGTCCGCGACCTGGTCGAGCGCCGCATCCGCGAGCTCGCCGAAAACCAGGCGCGTGCCTATGGCTGCAAGACGGAGATCCGCTACGAGCGCGGCTACCCGGTGCTGGACAACGCCGCCCGGCCCACCGCCTTTGCGGTCGAGGTCGCGCGCCAGACCTTCGGCGCCGAGCACGTGGTGGCCGATGCCCAGCCGCTCACCGGCAGCGAGGATTTCGCCTTCCTGCTCGAGCGGGTGCCGGGTTGCTACCTGCTGGTCGGCAACGGCGACAACGGCCACGCCGAGGGCCGGTGGTCGGGCGAATGCATGGTCCACAACCCGCACTACGATTTCAACGATGCCTGCCTCGCGGTGGGTGCCCGGCTGTGGATCGGCCTGGTCGAGCAGTACTTCCATAACTAGATCCTGCAAGGAGACACCATGAAACTCAGCAAGCTGTTCGCCACCCTGTCCGCCGGACTCGTCCTCGCCACCGCTGCCGGTCTTCCCGCCGCCCAGGCCGCCACCACCCTGACCATGTCGAGCTGGGTGTCGCCCACCCACTTCCTCACCCCCGAGGTCTTCCAGCCCTGGATCGAGGACGTCAAGCGCGTCACCGAAGGCCGCGTCGACGTCCGCATCCTGCCCAAGCCGGTGGGCGCTCCTGCCCAGCACTGGGAGCTGGCGCGCAAGGGCGTGGCCGACATCACCTGGGGCAACTTCACCTACGAGCCGGATCGCTTCAAGGCGGTGTGGTTCTCGGAGATGCCCTTCATCGGCACCAAAGCCGAGGCGTCCTCGGTGGCGCTGTGGGAAACCTACGAGAAATACCTCGCCGGCAAGCCGGCCTTCGAGGGCGTGGTCATGCTCGGCGTCGGGCTCTTCGGCGGCGGCCAGATTCACCACGGCAGCAAGAACATCGTCGAGCCCGACGACCTCAAGAACCAGAAGGTGCGCATGGGCGGCCCGATCCAGAAGCGCCTGCTCGAGGATCTGGGCGCGGTGGCGGTCGCCGGCCCCGGCCCGAAGGCCTACGAGCTGCTCGAGAGCGGGGTGGTCGATGCGTCGCTTCACACCATCGAGTCGGTCATCAACTTCCGCGTCGAGGACAAGCTCAAGCATCACACCATCGTCCCGGGCGGCTTCTACGACGCGAGCTTCTTCGTCGTCATCAACGAGGGCAAGTGGAACAAGCTCTCCGAGGCCGACCGCAAGGCGATCATGAGCGTCTCCGGCGAGAAGCTGTCGCGCCTGTGGGGCCAGCGCTTCGATGCGCAGAACAAGGCCGGCGAGGCCAAGCTGCGCGCCGAGGGCCATGTCTTCAACGCGCCCTCGAAGGCGCTGTTCGAGCGCATCGGCGCGGTGCGCGAGCGCATGCTCGCCGACTGGGCGGCCGAAGGCCCGAGCTTCGGTGTCGACAAGCCGATGGAGATGCTCGAGTTCTTCGAGCAGCGCTACAAGGCCCACGCCGGCAAGTGACCGCTGCTTGATCCCGGAGGTGGCCGGCCCGGACCGGCCACTCCCACATGGAGAGACACATGGACGCGTATCTGTCCCGCATCCGCAAGGGCGTCGAGGCGCTGCTCATCCTGACCCTGGCGGGCATGGTGCTGCTGACCTTCATCGACGTCATCGGCCGCCGCCTGTTCGGCGCGCCGCTCTACGGCGCGCACGACGCCACCGAGCATCTGATGGCGATCATGGTGTTCTGCGGCCTGCCGCTGCTTACCGCGGCGCGCGGCCACCTCACCGTCGATCTGTTCGACAAGTGGCTGCTACGCCCGGGCTGGGTGTGGTGGCACCGGCTGGTGTCGGCGCTGGTGGCGCTGGTGCTGCTGCTGATCGCCTACGAGTTCCTGAACTCGGCCATCGAGGCCGGCAAGATCCAGGAGATCAGCCAGTCGCTGTCGATCCCGCGCGGCGGCATGTATGGCTTCATCGCCTTCACCTCGCTGCTGTCGGCCCTGGCCGCGTTGCTGGGCTGTTTTGCCGCGCCGCCCTCGCATCCCGTCACCGTCCAGTCCCACGCCACCCAGGAGCGTGCCAAATGACCGTCGGACTTCTTTCCCTACTGGCCGTGCTGGTGCTGGCATTCCTGCGCGTGCCGCTCGCCTTCGCGCTGCTGTCGGTGTCGCTCGGCGGCATCGGTGTGGTCATGGGCTGGGACGTCGCGCGTTCGCTGGTGCCGATGACGATCTCGGAGGCGGTGTTCTCCTACGAGCTGGCCGTGGTGCCGATGTTCATCCTGATGGGCAACATCCTCGCCCGTACCGGGATTTCGGATGACCTCTTCCGCGCTGCCAACGCCTTCCTCGGGCCGGTGCGAGGCGGGCTCGCGCTGTCGACCATGGTCACCTGTGCCGGCTTCAGCGCGGTGTGCGGCTCCAGCCTGGCGACCGCGGCCACGATGTCGAAGGTCGCCTACCCGAGCATGAAGCGCTACGGCTATTCCGACGCGCTCGCCTCGGCCACCATCGCCGCCGGCGGCACGCTCGGCATCCTCATCCCGCCCTCGATCATCCTGATGATCTACGGCATCCTGACCCAGACCAACATCGGCCACCTGTTCGTCGCTGGCGTGGTCCCCGGGCTGCTCGGGCTGCTGATGTACCTCCTGGTGATCTATGCGGTCGCCCGCATCAGCCCGCAGGATGCGCCGCGCGGCGAGCGCACCACGATGGCCGAGAAGCTGCACGCGCTGCGCGGGGTGTGGCCCTTCACGCTGCTCTTCGTGCTCATCATCGGCGGCCTCTACGGCAAGCTCTTCACTGCAACCGAGGCGGCGGGCATGGGTGCGGGCCTGGCGCTGATCCTCTCGATGGTGCAGGGGCGCATGAGCTGGCAGGACTTCCGCCATATCTTCATCGAGACCGCGACCACCTCGGTGATGCTGTATTCGGTGCTGTTCGGTGCGCTGCTGTTCGCCAAGCTGATCTCGTTCTCGGGCCTGGGCGAGGGCATCCTCGAGCTCTTCAACCAGGCGGGCCTCGGCCCCTGGGGCACCATCGTCGCGATCCTGGTCGTGTTCCTGCTGCTGGGCTGCGTGATGGATTCGCTGGCCATCATCCTGATCTGCGTGCCCCTGTTCGTGCCCATCCTGCTCGCCCACGGCTTCGACCTGGTGTGGTTCGGAATCATCGTCGTCGTCGTGACCGAGATCGCGCTGATCACGCCGCCGATCGGCATGAACGTGTTCGTGCTCAAGGCCACGCTGCCCCACGTGCGGCTCGGCGCGATCTTCCGCGGCCTCACGCCCTTCATCGCGATCGACCTGGTGCGGCTGGCGCTGCTGGTGATCTTCCCGTCGATCTCGCTGGCGCTGGTGGCGTTCATGAAATAGTTTGAAAGCGGGCGCGACCGACGCTTTCCAGGTCGGCCGCGCCCGTTGCGCGTGATCGTGGCCGGCCTTCCCCACCCCTTGCTCAGAGAGAATCCAAAATGAAAACATCCAGGCGAACATTCACGATGCTGCGCCTTGCCGCGGCCCTTGCCCTGCTCGGCCAGGGCGCTGCCGCCTCCGCCCAGGCGCTCGACGACGCCACCCTGCAGGCGCTCGCCACCCGCTTCGACGCCATCCAGCCGCGCATGGTGGAATGGCGGCGTGACATCCACCAGCACCCCGAACTGTCCGGCCAGGAGGTGCGCACTGCGGCGCTGGTCGCCGAGCACCTGCGCAAGCTCGGCATGGAGGTGCGCACCGGCGTCGGCGGCCACGGCGTGGTCGGCCTGCTCCAGGGCGGGCGGCCGGGCAAGGTCGTCGCGCTGCGCGCCGACATGGACGCGCTGCCGGTGGCCGAGGTCACCGGGCTGCCCTTCGCCTCCCAGGTCAGGCAGATGAACATGGGCGTGGAGTCGTCGGTGATGCACGCCTGTGGCCACGACGGCCACACCGCGATGCTGATGGCGGTGGCCGAGGTGCTGGCGGGCATGCGCGAGCAGATCCCGGGCACGGTCAAGTTCGTCTTCCAGCCCTCTGAAGAAGGCCTCTCGTCGGCGCCGGTAGCCGGCAAGAGCTGGGGCGCCAAGGCCATGGTGGAGGAGGGCGCGCTCGACAACCCGCGCCCCGACGTCGCCTTCGCGCTGCACATCATCCCCAACATGCCCTCGGGCATGATCGGGTACCGCAGCGGCCCGCAGTTCGCCAGCGGCGACACCGTGCGCATCAAGATCAAGGGCAAGCAGACCCACGGCGGCTTCCCGTGGAACGGTGTCGATCCGATCGTCGTCTCCGCCCAGGTCGTCACCGCGCTGCAGACCATCGTCAGCCGCCAGCTCAACATCAGCAAGGAGCCGGCGGTGCTGTCGATCGGCCAGATCAGCGGCGGCAACCGCGAGAACATCGTCCCCGAGGCGGTGGAGATGGTGGGCACGCTGCGCGCCTTCGACGAGGCCATGCGCGCCGACGCCAAGGAGCGCATCACGCGCACCGCCGAGTCGATCGCCAGCGCGAGCGGCGCCACCGCCGAGGTCAGCTTCGGTCCGTCCGCCTATCCGGTGACGACCAACCCCGAGGCGCTCACCGAGATGATGGCCCCGGTGCTGAAGAAGGTGAGCGGTGGCAAGGCCATGCAGACCTCGCGCCTGATGGCCTCGGAGGATTTCTCCGAGTTCCAGAAGGTGGTGCCGGGCCTGTACATCATCCTGGGCGCGGCGCCCGAAGGTAAGACGCCGGCCACCGCGGCGCCCAACCACAACCCGGCCTTCGACTTCGACGAGGCGGCGATGCCGGCCGGTGCGAAGGCGATGGCGGCGATGACGCTCGAGTTCCTGGCAAAGCCCTGAGCGGCCTTCGCGTCGTCCGCTGCAACGCAAACGGGGGCCAGCGGCCCCCGTTCTTCATGCTGCGTGCGCCGTGTTGGGCAGCGGCCTCTCGCTCAGTGCGCCTCGGCCGCCTTCGCCGCCTCGATCGCCCCGGCGCGGTCCTCACGGCCGCCGTTGAAGTACAGGTTCAGCACCACCGCCGAGATCGCCGTCAGCAGGATGCCCGACTCGAGCAGCGGGTGCAGGCTGTGCGCCATGTGCTGCATCCAGCGCGGCGCCACCAGCGGCACCAGGCCGAAGCCGATCGACAGCGCGACGATGTAGAGGTTGTTGCGGTTGGCGCGGAAATCGACGTTGGCGAGGATGCGGATGCCGGTCGCCGCCACCATGCCGAACATCACCAGGCCCGCGCCGCCGAGCACGAAGGTCGGCACCGACTCCACCAGCGCCGCCATCTTGGGCAGCATGCCGAGCACGATCATGATCACGCCGGCAGCCACGCACACCCAGCGGCTCTTCACGCCGGTCACGCCCACCAGGCCCACGTTCTGCGAGAAGCTGGTGTAGGGGAAGGTGTTGAAGAGGCCGCCGATCAGCGTGCCGAGACCGTCGGTGCGCAGGCCGGCGGCGAGCTCGCTGCGGCTGATGCGCTTGTCGGTGATCTCGCCGAGCGCGAGGAACATGCCCACCGACTCGATCATCACCACGATCATCACCAGGGTCATGGTCAGCACCATCACCGGGTCGAAGGTCGGCATGCCGAAGGCGAAGGGGGTCACCACGTCGAACCAGTCGGCCTTGGCGACCTTGTCGAAATGCATCTTGCCCATCACCACGGCCACCACGCAGCCCACCACGATGCCCAGCAGCACCGCGATGTTGGCCACGAAGCCGCGGCCGTAGCGCACCAGCAGCAGGATCACCACCAGCACGAAGGCAGCCACCGCCATGGTGTCGAGCGCGCCGTAGCTCGTGTTGTCCACCATCGGGATGGGGCCGGGCAGCTTGGCGAGCTCCACGCCCGCCTCGGCGGCCCTGGCCTTGGCGCCGTCGACCATCTGCACCAGCTTGGGCACATCCACGCCCTGCGCGAGGTGGGCCGGCCCGCCCAGCGCCCAGCCCACACCCACCCGCATCAGGCTGATGCCGATGATCGCGATGATGGTGCCGGTCACCACCGGCGGGAAGAAGCGCAGCAGCCGGCTCATGAAGGGGGCGATGAAGATCGACAGGATGCCCGCGCCGATGATCGCGCCGAAGATCGCCCGCGCGCCCTCGGGGCCGCCCTGCACGTTGGCCATCGCCACCATCGGCCCCACCGCGGCGAAGGTCACGCCCATCATCACCGGCAGCTTGATGCCGAAGTACTTGCCGAAGCCGAGCGACTGGATCAGCGTCACCAGGCCGCAGCAGAACAGGTCGGCGGAGATGAGCAGGGCGACCTGCTCGGGGCCGAAGCCGAGCGCGCGCCCCACGATCAGGGGCACCGCGACCGCGCCGGCATACATCACCAGCACGTGCTGCATGCCCAACGCGGCGAGCCGCCCGCCGGGCAGTTTCTCGTCGACCGGATGGACCGGGTCGCTTCCGCCTTGCAGTGCGAGGTCGGACATGTTCGTCTCCTTCATGTTTTGTGTGTCTCTTCCGCGCCGTCCCGCCCGGGTGGTCCCGGGTCATCGCGGCGCCGTGCAAGGGTCGGGGTGGTGGTGCGCCCTCTGCCGTCGGGGAGGGGCGGAGGGCGCGGCCAGGGTCTGCTGCCGACTTGAACCGGAGTCTAGGGATTCGCCTTCGCGGCGGGAGCGAGTCTGGCGAATACCTCGAATATAAAATTTTATATTTTTGCGGTGCAGCATCACGTGGCGTGAAGGGCTCGCAGCGGCATCCGCGGGCGGCGCGCATTCAGTACAGTGCGCCGGTCAGCAGCAGGTAGCCGGGCAGCCAGGCGGTGCCCATGCCCTGGACGATCGCCATCCACGCGGTCGCGCGCGCGATCGGTCTGTGCAGGGCCAGCAGCAGGAAGAACATCAGCCACAGCACCGCCCACGCCGCCCACGACAGGCCGAGCCACCAGTCCCAGGTGCTGTCGGCGGTGCGCAGGGTGTCGGCCGCGATCGGCAGCGCGGTGATCGCCACGAACAGGCTGAACCAGCCCAGCCCGCGCCCGTCGGCGCCGGTGAGGCGGTTCCAGGCCACCCACAGGTAGGTGAAGGAGAACAGCAGCGAGAAGGCCGCGGCGCGGATCGACGCCGCGTCGGCGTCGGCGCCGAGGGCCAGGCGCAGGCACACCAGCAGGGTGAGTCCGCCGGTGCAGAGGTTGATGATGGTGATCTCGCGCTCGCCGATGCGGCCGAGCATCCACAGGCCGTTGAGGATCAGGACCGCGCCGACGTAGAACAGGGACAGGCCGAGCAGCATGAGGTTTTCCAGGGACGTACGATGGGGCCGCGCAGTGTAGGTGGCCGAGTCGCGCGCGCGCAGTGCGGCAGGCTGATGCCGCGCATCAGGGCGCGCACACGTTGCGCCGCGCCGCTTCCCGCGCATGATCGCGACGTGCGTCGCCCCTGCGAAAACCCTTGCGGCTCCGCAGGCATCCGTAGGAGCGATGCACGTCGCGCGTCCCCGTCGCGCGACGCCGCGTGCCGATCGCCCGCTCCCCGCGGATGGGCTACATCACCGATGCGATATGACACCCCCGGCGGCGCTGGCGCATAATCCGTCCCGCACTGTTGCTCGCCGCCGTCTCCCCGGCGGATCCCTTCGGCCGCGGCTCCCTTCCGGGGCGCCGCGGCATTTTCCTTTTGGAGGTCCGATGTCCGCATCCGGCTCGCCGCGCCTGGCGCTGTCCGCGCTCGCGCTCCTGTCGCTGATCTGGGGCTACAACTGGGTGGTCATGAAGCAGGTCATCCAGTACGTCGATCCCTTCGACTTCTCGGCGATCCGCACCGCGCTCGGCGCCGCCACGCTCTTCGTGGTGCTGATCGCACTGCGTCGCCCGCTGGGGCTGCAGCAGGTGCGCGAGGTGGCGCTGCTCGGCGTGCTGCAGACCGGCGCCTTCACGGCGCTGATCCAGTGGGCGCTGGTGGCCGGCGGCGCGGGCAAGACCGCGGTGCTGGTGTATACGATGCCGTTCTGGGTGGTGCCGATGGCCTGGTTCGTCCTCGGCGAGCGCGTGCGCGGCATGCAGTGGGTGGCCAATGCGATCGCCGGCTGCGGCCTCATGCTGGTGCTCGAGCCCTGGGCGATGGGCGGCAGCGCCTTCAGCAACCTGCTCGCGGTCGCCGGCGGGGTGACCTGGGCGGCGGCCTCGGTGCAGGCCAAGCGCATGCGCCGCGCGCACGACTTCGACCTGCTCTCGCTCACCGCCTGGCAGATGCTGTTCGGCGCGGTCGCGCTGTGCGTGCTGGCGCTGCTCCACCCCTCGCGGCCGATCGACCCGACGCCTTACTTCTGGGGCGCGCTGGTGTTCAACGCGGTGTTCGCCACCGGGCTGGCCTGGCTGCTGTGGCTGTTCGTGCTGCAGAGGCTGTCCGCCGGCGTGGCGGGGCTGTCCGCGCTCGGCATCCCGATGGTGGGTGCGCTCGCGGGCTGGATCGAGCTCGGCGAGCGCCCCACCGCGGTGGAATTCGCCGGCATGGCGCTGATCGTCGGCGCGCTGGCGCTGACGAGCCTGTGGTCGCTGCGCCAGGCCAGGCGCGCGTCGCCGCGCTGAGCGGCGGGCGCGCCGCGCTCAGGCGCCGATCGCGACCACGCGCGGCTTTGCGTAGCGCTCGGCGGGCGCGAAGCGGTCGATCAGCGCGCCGAGGGCTGCGGGCGCCACCGGCGGGCTGAACAGATAGCCTTGCAGCGCGTCGCAGCCGGCGGCGGCGAGCAGCGCGCGCTGCTCCTCCGTTTCCACGCCTTCGGCGACCACGCGCAGGCCCAGGCCGCGCGCCAGGCCCAGGGTTGCATCCACGATGATCGAGCTCTTCGGGTCGCGGCTCAGGCCATCGACGAAGCTGCGGTCGATCTTCAGCTTGGTGAGAGCGAAGCGGCTCAGGTAGGCGAGCGAGGAGTAGCCGGTGCCGAAGTCGTCGAGCGCGACGCTCACCCCCATGCGGCTGATCGCCTCGACCTGGCGCGCGCCGTGCTCGCTGTCGCTCATCATCGCGCTCTCGGTGAGCTCGAGCTCGAGCTGGCCGGGGTCGATGCCGGTGCGCTCGAGCACCTCGCGCACGCGCTCGGGCAGGCGCCCGCCCGCGAGCTGGTGCGCGGAGACGTTCACCGCCACGCGCACCGCCGGCAGGCCGGTGTCCTGCCAATGGCGGACCTGGCGGCAGGCGGTCTCGAGCGCCCAGTCGCCGATCGCGACGATCAGCTCGCTCTCCTCGGCCACCGGGATGAACTCCGCCGGCGACACCCAGCCCAGCGCGGGGCTGTTCCAGCGCAGCAGCGCCTCCACGGTGCGTACGCGGCCATCGCGCACGCACACGATCGGCTGGTAGTAGAGCTGCAGCTCGCCGCGCGCGAGCGCATGGCGCAGCTCGCTCTCGACCTCGATCCAGCGCCGTGCCCGGGTGTCCATGCCGGCGGTGAAGAAGTGCAGGCGGTTGCCCAGGCCGTGGCGGATCTGCGCACGCGCGGCCTCGGCCGCCTGCAGCAGGTGCTCGGCGTCGGCGCCGTCCTGAGGATGGACGCTGATGCCCAGGCTCGCGCTCATGTGCAGGAGCTGGCCGTTGACCGTCACCGGGCGGGCGATCTCGTCGAGGATGCGTCGCGCGAGCGCGGCCAGCGCGTCGGCATCGGTGAACTCGGTGATCAGCACGAGGAACTCGTCACTGCCCAGGCGGGCGAGGCTGCTGCGCCGCTTCAGGCAGCCGGCGATGCGCTCGGCCATCACTTGCAGCAGGCGGTCGCCGGCGTCCTGACCGAGGCTCTCGTTCACCCGCCGGAAGCGGTCGAGGTCGAGCAGCAGCACCGCGGCCTTGCCCTCGCCGGCGGCGGCGCGCTCCACCGCCTGCTGCAGCCGCTCCATGAAGAGCTGGCGGTTGGCGAAGCCGGTGAGGGGATCGTGGTGGGTCAGGTAGTCGAGCCGGGCCTGGTCCTGCTTCTCGCGGCTGATGTCGCTGAACATGCCCACGTAGTGCGTGGGCAGGCCGTCGGCGCCGCGCACCGCACGCAATGCCAGGCGCTCGGGGTAGATCTCGCCGCTCTTGCGCCGGTTCCACACCTCGCCGACCCACGAGCCGCGCGTGACCAGCGCGTCCCACATGCCGGCGTAGAAGGCGGCGTCGTGGCGGCCGGATTTGAGCACGCGCGGATTGAGCCCGAGCACCTCGGCGCGCGCATGGCCGGTGATGCGCTCGAAGGCCGGGTTGCAGTCGAGGATGTCGCCGGCGAGGTTGGTCACCACGATGCCTTCGTGCAGGCCCTCGACGACCTCGCCCCAGATGCGCAGGTGGGCCTCGCGGGCACGCAGGCCGTCCTCGGCGTGGCGGCGGGCCCGGCGCCCGCGCGCCTCGGCCAGGCCGCGCGCCAGCGCCGGGGCGAGGCGCGCGAGATCGTGCTTGTGCACGTAGTCGTGTGCGCCGAGCGCCATCAGGCGGCCGGCCTCCTCGTCGGCGAGCGAGGCCGAGACGACCACGAAGGGCAGGTCGAGGCCGCTCGCCTGCACCTGGGCGAGGGCCTCCTCGGGGCTGAACCCGGGCAGGGCGTAGTCGCACAGCACCGCGGACCACGCGCAGGCCTCGAGCGCGGCGCCGAGTTCCGCGGCGCGATCGACGCGGCGCGCCGTCGCCACCGTGTAGCCGGCGCGCTCGAGCTGGCGCACGACCAGAGCGGCATCGGATTCGTTGTCCTCGACGATCAGCAGGTTGACGGTCTCGCCCATGCTTGCCCTTCCATTGCGGGGTGCGGCCGCAAGCGCACTCCGGCACTCCGGTCCATGCGGCGATGATAAGCCGGCGGGCCGTGGCGGCAATCCCTTGGATTACCGAGGCGCGTCTAGGGTTGTGGAGCGCTTGCCGAGCGTGATGAGGCCGCGGCGCGCGGCCTCGAGCAGCAGGTTGGCGATGTCGCGCACGCCCAGGCGCTCCATGATCTGCGCGCGGTGCGCCTCCACGGTCTTGACGCTGAGGTCGAGCCGGCGGGCGATCTCCTTGGTGCCGAGGCCGCTGCCGATGAGCTCGAGGATCTCGGTCTGGCGCGGGGTCAGCACGCTCGCCGCGCGTTCGTCCTCGGGCGGACGGGCGAGCATGTTGCCCACCAGGTGGCGCGACACCGCCGGGCTCAGATAGACGTCGCCGCGCATCACCGCCGCGATCGCCATCTCGAGCTCGGCCACCGCGGCGTCCTTGAGCAGGTAGCCGCGCGCGCCGCAGCGCAGCGCCTGCTCGAAGAAGTCGCCGGTGTCGTGCATCGACAGGATCACCACCTTGATGTGCGGATGCGCCGCGGCGATCGTGCGTGTCGCGGCGAGGCCGTCCATGTCGTCCATCGCGATGTCCATCAGCACCAGGTCGGGCTGCATCGTCGCCGCCAGCTCGACCGCCTGACGGCCGCTGCTCGCCTCCTCGATGCCGGCCACGCCCGCGATGGAGCCGAGCAGCGCGCGGATGCCCGCGCGCACCAGGCTGTGATCGTCCACCAGCAGAACTCGCATTCCTTCCATGGCCGAATCCTACGCCGCGGCGGCGTGTGCGGTACAGGGCAGGCTGACCCGGATGCGGGTGCCCGCGCCGGGCGCCGCGTCGATGTGGACCTCGCCGCCGATGAGCGCGGCGCGCTCCTCCATGCCGAGCAGGCCCACGCTGGCGCCCTCCAGCATGCGCCGGCGCGCGCGCGCGAGGTCGAAGCCGCGGCCGTCGTCGGCGATCTCCAGGTCCAGGCGGCCGTCCGCGGCCGACAGGGCGATGCGCACCCGCTTCGCCGCCGCATGGCGGACGACGTTGGTGAGCGCCTCCTGCAGCAGGCGGAAGCACACGATCGCGCAGCGCTCTTCCGCCTTGAACTCGCCCACGCTGCCGGCGAAGTCGAGCGCCAGCCCGGCGCGCGCGCATTCGCGCTCGGCGTGCCAGCGCAGCGAGGCTTCCAGGCCCATGTAGTCGAGCTGCGGCGGGCGCAGGTTCAGGGACAGGCCGCGCACCTGCGCGAGCGCCTCCTCGGTGGTGTGGATGGCCGCGGCCAGGCGCGCCACCGCCGGGCCGGCGTCCAGATGCGGGGTCATCGCCTGCAGGTCGAGCTTGACCGCGGTCAGCGCCTGGCCGATCTGGTCGTGCAGCTCGTAGGCCACCGCACGGCGCTCGGCCTCCTGGGCGTCGAGCACGCGCAGCGACATCTGGCGCAGGCGCGCGTTGGCGGTGCGCAAGGCCTCGGCCGCGGCGCGCTGCGCGGTGACATCGTGCACCGTGCCGATCAGGCGCGGCGTCGCAGCCTCGACGCCGCGGCTGCGGGCGGCGCACTCGAGCACGTAGCGCAGGCTGCCGTCGGCATGGACGATGCGGTACTCCAGTTCCACGCGCTCGCTGCCGGCCGCGAGCTCGCGATGCGCCTGCAGCAGGCGGCCGAGGTCGTCCGGGTGCACGCGGGTGAGCAGGGCGTCGAGCGCATCCTCGCCCGCCACAGGGGCCATGCCGAAGAGCGCGAACAAGGTGTCCGAGCACCATGGCGCGCCGCCCGGCAGGTCCCTGCGCCACTGCCCGACCCCGCCGATGCGCTGCGCCTCGCGCAGCACCGCCTCGCTGTCGTGCAGGGCGGCGAGCGCGCGTCGGCGCTCGGCGCGGACGCGCGCCTCGCCGAGCTCGCGCTCGATTGCGGGGGCGAGGCGGGCGAGGTTCTCTTTCATCAGGTAGTCGTGGGCGCCGCGGCGCATCAGCTCGATCGCGGTCTCGTCGCCGATGGTGCCCGACACCACGATGAAGGGCAGGTCGAGCCCGCTCGCGTGCAGCTCGGCAAGCGCGCTGCGCGCGTCGAAGCCGGGCAGGTTGAAGTCGGAGAGCACCACGTCCCAGCGCTCGCCTGCGAGCGCCGCGCGCATTCCGGCACCGTCCTCGACGCGGCGATGGCGCAGCGCGAAGCCGGCACGCCGCAGCGCACGCAGGACCAGCAGCGCATCGCTCTCGGAGTCTTCCACCATCAGCACCGCGAGCTCTCGTGGCGCGGGTGCGCTGCGGCTGTCCGCAGGCGAGGGCGAGGGCGTGGAGGGGGCAGGGGCGGAGTTCGGGGGAGGGGTCAAGGCGCTCGCCTCATGGGGGCGTTGCGTTCGGTACGGGGGCAGGCGGTCCGGGCAGCAGCGGCAGGGTGAAGCGGAAGCACGCGCCCTCGCCGGGCCCGGCCTCGGCCTCCAGCACGCCGGCGTGACGCTGGATGATACGCTGCACGATCGCCAGCCCGATGCCGGTGCCGGGAAACTCGCGCTGCGAGTGCATGCGCTGGAAGGGCACGAACAGCCGGGCGGCGTGCTTCATGTCGAAGCCCGCGCCGTTGTCGCGCACGAAATACTGCCGCAGCACGCGCGCGCCGAGGGGATCGACGATTTCCCGGCAGCCGAGTTCGACGCGCGCCCGCGGCACGCGCGCGGTGAACTTGCAGGCGTTGTCGAACAGGTTGGCGAGCGCGATCCCGAGCAGGCGGCGGTCGCCCCAGACCGTCAGCCCGGGGGCGATCACGAACTCGATGTCGCGCCCCGGCCAGCTCTCGCGCACGCGCTCGGCCACCTCGCGGGCGAGCAGGTCGAGCTCCAGCCACTCGAAGGACGGCTCGCTGCGGGTGACGCGGGCCAGCTGCAGCAGGTCCTCGATGAGCAGGTTCATGCGCGCGCATTCGCCGCGGATGCGTGCGAGGTATTCCTGCGCTTCCACGGGCAGGGCGGCGCCGTGATCCTCCTCGAGCGCCTGCGCCCAGCCGCCGATGCCGCGCAGCGGTGCGCGCAGGTCGTGCGACACCGAGTAGCTGAAGCTCTCCAGCTCGCGGTTGGCGAGTTCGAGCTGGCTGCGCTGCTGGTGCAGGGCCTGCAGGGTCTCGCCGAGCGCGTCGGCCATGTGGTCGAACTGCGCACCGACCTGGGCGATCTCGTCCTTGCCGGACATGCCGAGGCGGTGCTCGTAGTGACCCTTCTCGATCGCCCGCGCGCCCTTGTGCAGTTCCTGCAGCGGATCGAGGATGCGGCGATGCACCAGGAAGAGCTCCAGGCCGATCACGAGGCCCAGTGCGAGGATGAGGCCCGCGATCAGGCGCTCCTGATCGGCATGCAGCCGTTCCAGCCGGGCCTGGCCGAGATCGAGCAGGCGCAAGGTGTCGCTGGCCACCTGCTGCGTCGCCTCCATGAAGTGCACCGAGGCCATGCGCTGCGCGTCGAGCAACTCGGGCGTCGGCGTGCTGCCCGCGGCCTCGCGCAGGCGATCGGCGGCGAGCGCCTCGAACAGCGCCGGCAGTTCCGCGTGGCGTGCGCGCAGGCCCGCGATGATCGGCTCGCCGGGGGTGCCGTCCATCAGCGCGGGCGCGAGCAGCGCGCCGAGCGCCTGGTGGCTCTCGTACCAGCGCGCGCGCGCGGCCGGCGAGGGCTCGGCGAGGAACTCGAAGATGCGCGAGCGCATCTGCGCGGCGCCCACCGGCCCGATCTGCGCCGACATGCGGCCGCGCTCCAGTTCGGCGCGCAAGGCCAGGTTGTTCGCGATCCACAGCCCCGTGGCGACCACGACGGTGATCAGCGACGCGATCGCGATCGCCCATTGCTGCCTGCGGATCAGCACGCGAATCCCTCCGTCTCGATGAGCCTGCTCCTGCTTTCCGACTAGTCCAATCCCCTAGGGGCATGCACGGAATTTTACCGATTGTCCCTAGACGCCCCGGAGCGGGAACATGCAGGCGACGGAAATGCATGCCGCCGGCAAACCCCGGGCGGATGCGGAGTTTAACGGCACTCCCCGGATGGGTTCCATCTTCGCGCGGAGCGCTCCGTGAGCGAAGTCCGCACGGAACAGGAATCGTCGCAGCGCCACAAGGCGGGTGCGGCACAAGTGGAGAAGCCTCAAGTGTCCCAAGCCCCCCAGGCTCCCGCCTCGAAGGATTCGCAGCTCCTGCCCCTGGCTGCGCTCGCCGCGCCCGGGTTGGCGGGGGCGCTGCTGCTCGGCGCGCTCGTGCCGGGCGCGGCGGGCGTCGTCGCGGCGGGCGTCGTCGGCGTCGCCGGCCTCGCCCTGCCATGGTGGATACTGCGTCGCGAGCGCGCCCGCCAGGCTGACGTCGCGGCGCGCGTGGCCACGGCGGAGCGTGCGCGCCTGGCCGAGCGCGAGGCCTACCTCGCCAGCCTGCAGCAGTTGGCGCAGGCCGCGCTGGCGCGCTGGCACGACCACGTGGGCATCTCGCGCAGCCAGACCGAGACCGCCGTGGGCGCGCTCGCCGGCGAGTTCGCGCACATCCTCGAGCGCCTGCAGGACGCGCTGCTGCGCTCGCGCCAGTCCACCGCCGACCGCGGCGAGGACAGCGTGGTCGGGGTGATCGGCCATGCCCGCGGCGAGCTCGACCGCGTGCTCGCCGGGCTCAACGCCGCGCTCGCCGAGAAGCAGAGCCTGTCGCAGGCGGTCGCCCGCCTCGCCCAGGTCACCGAGGAGTTGATGCGCATGGCGAGCGAGGTCGGCGAGATCGCCAAGCAGACCAACCTGCTCGCGCTCAACGCGGCGATCGAGGCCGCCCGCGCCGGTGAGGTGGGGCGCGGCTTCGCGGTGGTCGCCGACGAGGTGCGCAAGCTCTCCGACCTCTCCGGCGCCACCGGCGAGCGTATCCGTGCCAAGGTCGAGAGCGCCCACGCCGCGATGGCCGAGGCGCTCGCAGCGGCCGAGCACATGGCCCGCGGCGACGCCGTCCTGGTGCGCGACTCCGAGGCGGCGATCGGCAGCGTGGTCGGCCGCTTCGACCAGGTCGGCAACGCCATGGCGCAGGCCGCGCGCGCGCTCGAGGAAGACAGCACCGCGGTGCAGTCCCGCATCGAGGGCGTGCTGGTGCAGCTCCAGTTCCAGGACCGCGTCAGCCAGATCCTCGAGGCGGTGCGCACCGACATGGCGCGCCTCGCCGCCCAGGTCGCCGAAGACGAGGCCCGCCTCGCCGGCGGGCGGGTGCCGGCGCCGATCGACGTCGCCGCCTGGATCGCCGCGCTCGAGCGCACCTACACCACCCTTGAACAACACGCCCGCCGTGCCGACGCGAACCCCGCCCCGGCCGGCGGCGACATCACCTTCTTTTGAGCAGGAGTACTCCCCCATGTCCAAGACCGTGCTGATCGTCGACGACTCCGCCTCGCTGCGCCAGGTGGTGAGCCTGTCGCTCAAGGGCGCCGGCTACCAGGTGATCGAGGCCTGCGACGGCCGCGACGCCCTTGGCAAGCTCGGCGGCCAGAAGGTTCATCTCATCATCTCCGACGTGAACATGCCCAACATGGACGGCATCGCCTTCGTGCGCGAGGTCAAGAAGAACCCGAGCTACAAGTTCACCCCGGTGATCATGCTCACCACCGAGGCCGCCGAGGAGAAGAAGCGCCTCGGCCAGGAAGCCGGCGCGCGCGCCTGGGTGGTCAAGCCCTTCCAGCCGCAGCAGATGCTGGCGGCGGTGTCCAAGCTGGTGATGTGAGCGCGCTGCCCATGGACACCCCTGCACTCGACACCCCCGCGGCCGGCGTCGCCCGCCTCGCCCCCGAGGGCGAACTCGGCATCTACACCGTGGCCGCGCTGCGCGAGGCCTGGCTGCAGGCGCTCGCCACCCACGAAGCGCTAGAGATCGACCTCGGCCGCATCGACGAGATCGACACCGCCGGCCTGCAGCTCATGCTGATGGCCAAGCGCAGCGTCGGGCGCAGCGTGCGCTTCGTCAACCACTCCGCCGCGGTGCTGCGCCTGCTCGACCTCGCCCGCCTCGGCGGCGCGCTCGGCGACCCGCTGCTCGAGGACGCCGCGCCGGCCACGCAGGAGGCACGCTGATGGACCTCTCCCAGGCCCTGGCCACCTTCCTCGACGAGAGCCGCGAGCTGCTCGCGCAGATGGAGGAGATCCTCCTGCGCGCCGAGACCGCCGCGCTGCCGACCGACGAGCTGCACGCGCTGTTCCGTTGCGCCCACACCATCAAGGGCTCGGCCGGCCTGTTCGGGCTGGACGCGGTGGTGCACTTCACCCACGCCGTCGAGAGCGTGCTCGACCGCATGCGCAACGGCGAACTCGAACTCTCCGACGCCCTGATCAACCTGCTGCTCGAGTCGCAGGACCACATCGCCAGCCTCGTCGCCGCGGTCGCCGCCGAACTTCCTCCGCCCGAGTTCGAGGGCGCGCCGCTGCGCGCCCGCCTCGAAGCCTTCTGCGCCGCGACGCCCGCCACCCCCGCCGCACTGCCGGCGACCGTGGCGGAGGGGGACCCGGTCGTCTGCTCCGCGACCGAGGCCGCGCCCGCGCTCGAGGTCGGCGGCAGCGTGGCGCTCGGCGCCGAGCACTGGCACCTGTCGCTGCGCTTCGCGCCCGAGGTGCTCAGGAACGGCATGGACCCGCTCGCCTTCATCCACTACCTGCGCACCCTCGGCGAGCTCGTGCACGTCGAGACCATCGCCGACACCCTGCCCGAGCTTGCCGCCGGCGACCCGGAAAACTGCTACCTCGGCTTCGAGATCGCGCTGCGCAGCACGGCCCCCCGCGCCGAGATCGAGGCGGTGTTCGAGTTCGTGCAGGACAGCGCGCGCATCGTGCTGGTGCCGCCGGCGGCGCGCGTCGAGGAGTACCTCGCCCTCATCGAGGCGCTCGACGAGGACCCGCGCCGACTCGGCGAGATCCTCGTGACCTGCGGCTCGGTCACCGCGCGCGAGCTCGAGGCCGCGCTCGCCGCCCAGCACGTGCAGGCCGAGGCGCCGCGCGTGGGCGAGCTGCTGGTCGAGCACGCCGGTGTGCCCGCCCAGGTGGTGCAGGCCGCGCTCGGCAAGCAGAAGGCCGCCGAGGAGCGCCGCGCCAGCGAGACGCGCAGCGTCAAGGTGCCCGCCGACCGGCTCGACGCGCTCATCGACCAGGTCGGCGAGCTCGTCATCGCCGGCGCCGCCACCCAGCTGCAGGCGCAGCAGGCCGGCAGCCGCGCGCTGCAGGAGACCGCCGCCAACCTGCTGCGCCTGGTCGAGGACGTGCGCGACGCCGCGCTGCGCCTGCGCATGACCCCGATCGGCGAGGTCTTCAACCGCTTCCCGCGCGTGGTGCGCGACCTCGCGCGCGAGCTCGGCAAGGACATCGAGCTGGTGATCCGCGGCGCCGAGGCCGAGCTCGACAAGTCCATGGTCGAGAAGATCGGCGACCCGCTCATGCACCTCGTGCGCAACGCCCTCGACCACGGCATCGAATCGCCCGAACGCCGCGCCGCGGCGGGCAAGCCGGCGCGCGGCCGGGTCGAGCTGCGCGCCTTCCACGAGTCGGGCAGCATCGTCATCGAGGTCGCCGACGACGGCGGCGGGCTGGACGCGCGGCGCATCCTCGCCAAGGCCGTCGAGCGCGGCCTGGTCGCGGCGGACGCCGTGCTCTCCGAGGCCGAGATCCACCGCCTCGTCCTGGCGCCGGGCTTCTCCACCGCGGCCGAACTCACCAGCCTGTCCGGCCGCGGCGTCGGCATGGACGTGGTCAAGAGCAGCGTCGATGCGCTGCGCGGCACCCTCGACATCCACAGCGCGCCGGGCTGCGGCACCACGATGCGGCTGTGCCTGCCGCTCACGCTGGCGATCATCGACGGCTTCCAGGTCGGTGTCGCCGGCGCCACCTTCATCCTGCCGCTCGACGCGGTGGTCGAGTGCATCGAGCTGCCGGCCGACGCCGGCGCCGCCGGCTACCTCGACCTGCGCGGCCAGGTCCTGCCCTTCCTGCGCCTGCGCGCCCTGTTCGCGCTCGAGGGCGCACCGCCGCCGCGGCAGAACGTGGTCGTGGTGCGCTTCGGCGGGCGCCAGGCGGGGATCGCGGTGGACCATCTGCTCGGCGAATGCCAGGCGGTGATCAAGCCGCTCGGGCCGCTCTTCGAGCGCGTCGCCGGCATCGCCGGCTCCACCATCCTGGGCAGCGGCGAGGTGGCGCTGATCCTGGACGTGCCACAACTGGTCCAGCGTGCGATCGCGCACGAGGGCCGCGACACCGGGGGTGCGCCGCGGGCGCGCTTCCTTGCTGCATGAATGCTGCAGAAGAAACCGGAAACAGGGGAAAGCGAATGTTCAGGAACATGAAGGTGGGTATGAAGCTGGGGCTGGGCTTCGGCCTCGTGCTGGTGCTGCTGGGGACGCTGCTCGCGGTGGGCATCCTGCGCCTGACCGACATCAAGCACGATGTCGACGTGGTGGTGGACGAGCTGTGGCCCAAGACGCAGCTGCTGCAGGACGGACTGGTCGGGGTCAACGAGATCGCCCTCGGCGGGCGCGAGCTGGTCATCGCCGAGAACGGCGAGCAGATCGGCCGTGCCAAGGACCGCATGCTCGGCGGGCGCGAGCGCATCGGCAAGGCCTGGGACGCGCTCGCGCCGATGCTGGTGCAGCCGCGCGGCAAGGAGCTCTTCGCCGAGGTGCTCGACAGCCGCCAGCGCTTCATCCCGGCGCAGAACCGCCTCATCGAGCTCGTCGAGCAGGGCCGTGCCGACGAGGCGCGCGCCTTCCTGCGCGGCGACTACGACGCCATCGCGGTGCAGTACCGCCAGCGCGTGAACGCGCTCACCGCCTACCAGGGCGAACTGCTCTCCGGTACCGGCAGCGCGACCGCCGCGACCGTCGCCGCGGCCACGCTGACCATGTCGGTGCTGGGCGGCATCGCGCTGCTGGTCGGCGTGGCGGTGGCGATCCTGATCACCCGCGGCCTGCTGCGCCAGCTCGGCGGCGAGCCCGACTACGCCGCGGAGATCGCGCGCAAGGTCGCCGCCGGCGACCTCACGGTCGACGTGCAGCTGCGTGCCGGCGACAGCGCCAGCGTGCTGGCGGCCATGCAACGCATGGTGGGCAGCCTGTCGCACACCCTGGGCGAGGTGCGCGGCGCGGCCGACGCCCTGTCGGCGGCCTCCGAGCAGGTGAGCGCGACCTCGCAGTCGCTGGCGCAGGGCTCGTCCGAGCAGGCCGCCAGCCTGGAGGAGACCTCGGCCTCGATCGAGCAGATGTCGGCCTCGATCGGCCAGAACACCGAGAACGCCCGCGTCACCGACGGCATGGCGAGCAAGTCCGCCGCCGACGCCGGCGAGGGCGGCGATGCGGTGCGCGCGACGGTGGAGGCGATGCGTTCGATCGCCGACAAGATCGGCATCGTCGACGACATCGCCTACCAGACCAACCTGCTCGCGCTCAACGCCGCGATCGAGGCGGCGCGTGCCGGCGAGCACGGCAAGGGTTTCGCGGTGGTGGCGGCCGAGGTGCGCAAGCTCGCCGAGCGCAGCCAGGTCGCGGCGCAGGAGATCGGCGAACTGGCCGGCTCCAGCGTGAAGACCGCCGAGCGCGCGGGTGCGCTGCTCGAGCAGATCGTGCCCTCGATCCGCAAGACCGCCGAGCTGGTGCAGGAGATCACCGCCTCGTCCGAGGAGCAGTCGGCCGGCGCGGGGCAGATCAACATCGCCATGAGCCAGATCAGCCAGACCACGCAGCAGAACGCCTCGGCTTCGGAGGAGCTGTCGGCGACCGCCGAGGAGATGAACAGCCAGGCCGAGCAGCTGCAGCGCCTGGTGGCGCAGTTCCGCCTCGACCCGCAGGCGCAGCTCGCCGGCGGCGATGGCGGCGCCGCGCGCACCACCCGCGGCCAGCCGGCGCCTGCGCGCAGCACGCGCGAGCCGCGCCGCATCGGCCTCGGCAACGCGCAGCCGGCTTTCGCGTCCGCCGCCGCGGACCCGGAATACGTGCGCTTCTGAGCGGGGAGCGCCATGTCGCAATCCAGTCTTCAGCCGGTCGTCCCCGCCACTGCCAGCCTGCGTGCCGCCGCGGCCGCGGGCGGCCAGTACCTGGTGTTCACGCTCGGCGGCGAGGTCTTCGCCATCGACATCCTGCAGATCCGTGAGATCATCGAATTCGGCGAGCTCACCGAGGTGCCGATGACGCCGCCCACCGTGCGCGGAGTGATCAACCTGCGTGGCGCGGTGGTGCCGGTGATCGATCTTGCCGCGCGCTTCGGCCGCGAGCGCATTCGCAGCGGGCGGCGCAGCTGCATCGTCATCGTCGAGGTGGGTGGCGAGGCCGGCACGCAGACGCTGGGCGTGATGGTCGACGGCGTCAGCGAGGTCATCGACATCGCCGCCGCCGACATCGAGCCGGCGCCGTCCTTCGGGGCCCGCATCCGCACCGACTTCATCGCCGGCATGGCGCGCCGCGAAGGGCGCTTCGTGATCCTGCTCGAGGTCGGGCGGGTGTTCTCGATCGACGAACTCGCCGGCATCGGCGCGCTCGCCGGCGCCGCCGAGCACTGAGCCGGTCCTCCGGGAGGCCACGCATGTCCGAGATCAGCATCACCCAGGCCGAGTTCGAGCAGTTCCGCGCGCTCATGCATCGGGCCGCCGGCGTCGACCTGCCGCCGCAGAAGATCAGCCTGGTCAGCGGCCGCCTGGCGCGGCGGCTGCGCGCGCTCGGGCTCGCCAGCTTCGGCGACTACCATCGCCTGGTGTCGAGCGCCGGCGCGCACGACGAGTTCGAGCGCATGGTCGACCTGCTCACCACCCACGAGACCTATTTCTTCCGCGAACCCAAGCACTTCGACTTCCTCGCCGAAAGCGTGCTGCCCGCGCTCGGGCGCACGCGCACGCCGCGCTTCTGGAGCGCGGCGAGCTCGTCCGGCGAGGAGGCCTACAGCCTGGCGATGGTGCTCGCCGACCGTCTCGGCGGCGACGCGCCCTGGGAGGTGTTCGGCTCGGACATCAGCCGCGAGGTGGTGGAGAAGGCGCGCGGCGGCGTCTATGCGATGAACCGCATCGACGGCATCCCGCCCGACTACCTGCGGCGCTACTGCCTGCGCGGCGTAGGCAGCCGCGACGGTACGCTGCAGGTCGACGCGGCGCTGCGCCGACGGGTGCGCTTCGCCCAGGTCAATCTCAACGGCAACCTCGCCGGTGTCGGCGACTTCGACGTCGTCTTCCTGCGCAATGTGCTGATCTACTTCGACCTGCCGACCAAGCGCCGCATCGTCGAACGCATCGTGCGCCAGATGCGGCCGGGTGGCTGGCTGTTCATCGGCCACTCGGAGAGCCTCAACGGCCTCGACCTCGGCCTGCGCCAGGAGCGGCCCACCATCTACCGGCGAATGTGAGCATGCGGCCGGCTTCGCGCAACACGATCGAGATCTTCCTGCAGCCCGGCGAGTTCTGGTTCGGCGACCGCGACACGCGCATCCGCACCCTGCTCGGCTCCTGCGTGTCGATCACGATGTGGCATCCGCGCCTGCGCATCGGCGGCATGTGCCACTTCATGCTCCCCGAGCGCGGCGTGCGTGCGTGCGCCGATGGCCTGGACGGGCGCTATGCCGGGGACGCGATCGCGCTCTTCCTGCGCGAGCTGCGCGCCGCCCACACTCGGCCGCAGGATTACCAGGTCAAGCTCTTCGGCGGCGGACGCATGTTCCGCAGCCGCCACGCCGCGGGCGCTCCCGCCGCGCTCGACGTCGGCACGCGCAACGTCGAGGCCGCGCGCATGCTGCTGCGCACGCACGGCTTTCGCGTGCGCGCCGCCCACGTCGAGGGCGAGGGCCACCGCAATCTGATCTTCGACATCGGCAGCGGCGAGGTCTGGCTGCGCCACGTCGCTCCGGCGGCGGCGAGCGCCGCGGTGATCCACACCGAAGTCCCCTCCCAAGCCCACCCCGGAGTTCACCCGGAATCCGCGAGCGAGGCCGCATGAACGCCCCCATCCGTGTCCTCGTCGTCGACGACTCCGCCGTGGTGCGCCAGGTGGTGAGCGAGATCCTCTCCGCCGCACCCGGCATCGAGGTCGTCGGCACCGCCTCCGATCCGCTCTTCGCCATGGCCAAGATGCGCCGCGACTGGCCCGACGTGATCACCCTGGACGTGGAGATGCCGCGCATGGACGGCATCAGCTTCCTGCGCCAGCTCATGGCCGAGCGCCCGACCCCGGTCATCGTGTGCTCCACGCTCACCTCGCGCGGCGCCGAGACCACCATGCAGGCGCTCGCCGCCGGCGCCGTCTCCATCATCGCCAAGCCCACGCTCGGCCTGAAGGGCTTCCTCACCGACTCCGCCCAGGAACTCGTCGCCGCCGTGCGCGCCGCGGCGCGTGCGAACCTGCGCGCGCTACGGGCGGGGGCGGGCGTCGGCGGGGGTGGTCCCGGCGTTGGTGGTCGAGCAGGGTCCGGAGCGGAAATCGGCTCCGCAACGGGGCCTGGCGGAGCGGGCGTGGCTGCCGCTCCGGGCGTCGGCGTGGCGGCCGCGCGCGGTGCAGCGGGCGCCGGACCGGCCGGGTCGGGCGCGCGCGGCGGATCGAACGGCGCGCCCGGCGGCGCGCTCGCGCGCCCGGCCGCGGCGACCGCGATCGTGCCCGCCGCCGTGGCGCCCGCGCGCGCCGAGGCCATGGCCGAGACCACCGACCGCATCATCGCGCTCGGCACCTCCACCGGCGGCACCCAGGCCCTCGAGGCGGTGCTGCGCGGCCTGCCGCGCACCGTGCCCGGCATCGTCGTGGTGCAGCACATGCCGGAGAAGTTCACCGCGATGTTCGCCCAGCGCCTCGACCAGGTGTGCGCCCTCGAGGTGCTCGAGGCCCGGGACGGACAGCGCGTCCTCCCCGGACGGGTGCTCATCGCACCCGGCGGGCGCCACATGACGGTGCGGCGCAGCGGCGCGCAATACCTCGTCGAGGTGCGCGACGGCCCGCCGGTGAACCGCCACCGCCCCTCGGTCGACGTGCTCTTCCGCTCGGTCGCCCGCTGCGCCGGGCGCAACGCGCTTGGCGTGATCATGACCGGCATGGGCGACGACGGCGCCCGCGGCCTGCGCGAGATGTTCGACGCCGGCGCCCAGACCATCGCCCAGGACGAGGCCAGCTCCGTGGTCTTCGGCATGCCCAAGGAAGCCATCCGCCTCGGTGCGGCCACCCGCATCCTCGCGCTCCAGGCCATCGGCCCCGCCATCGAGCAATACACCCGCGCCAGCTGAGCCCCCGCCCCGCGGTGCGACGTTTCCGCAGGAGCGACGCGGGACGGCGACCCCCCCGCCGCGCGTCCTCGCCGTCCCGCACGCAGCGATCGCGACTTGCGTCGCTCCTACGGTGCGGCTGCGGGTGCGCGCTGGTTTCTGTGGGAGCGACGCGAGTCGCGATCGGGCGGTTCGGCGGCGGCGGGCGGCGGTGGTGGTTCGAAGGCCGCGATCGCGACTCGCGTCGCTCCTACAGTGCGGCTGCGGGTGCGCGCTGGTTTCCGTGGGAGCGACGCGAGTCGCGATTGGGCGGTTCGGTGGCGGTGGGCGGCGGCGGCTCGAAGGCCGCAATCGCGACTCGCGTCGCTCCTACGGTGCGGCTGCGGGTGCGCGCTGGTTTCTGTGGGAGCGACGCGAGTCGCGATCGGGCGGTTCGGCGGCGGTGGGCGGTGGTGGCTCGAAGGCCGCGATCGCGACTTGCGTCGCTCCTACGGTGCGGCTGCGGGTACGCTGGTTTCTGTGGGAGCGACGCGAGTCGCGGTCGTGTGGTTCGGTGGCGGTGCTGGCGGGGGGGCGGGGGGCGTGCTTGAATGCAGGATCTCTCCGCGCTTTGCCGCCCCATGTCCAAGGTCTTCATCTCCTACCGCCGCGACGACAGCGCCGGCTTCGCCGGGCGGCTCGCCGACGCGCTCGAACGCCGCTTCGGCGCCGACAGCGTGTTCCGCGATGTCGACGACATCGCCGCAGGGGCCGATTTCGGTGTGGTCATCGAGCAGGCCCTGCAGCAGGTGCAGGCGGTGCTGGTGGTGATCGGTACGCGCTGGCTCGACGCGCGCGACGGGCGCGGGCGTCGGCTCGACGATCCCGGCGACTACGTGCGCCGCGAGGTCGAGCTCGCGCTCGCCTCGGGGAAACCCTTGATTCCGGTGCTGGTCGGCGGGGCGACGATGCCCGCGGCCGAGGCGCTGCCGGCGACCCTGCGCGGGCTGGCCAACCGCAACGCGCTCGCGCTCGGCGATGCCGGCTGGGTTGCGGATCTCGCCCGCCTGGAGGCGGCGCTTGTGCAGTGGGTGGCGCCGCCCGTGTCGCCCGCACCGGTGCGTGGACGGCGGGCGCTCGCGGCCGCGATCGCGGCGCTGGTCCTCGCACTCGGCGGCGGCTGGTGGTGGCTGCGGGATGGCGACGGCGGGCTGCAGGCGATCGTCGGCGCATGGAGCGCCGAGGTCGCCTATCCGTGGAACCTGACGCTGCGCGAGCATTACGTGTTCACGCTGGAGGACGGCCGCATCGGCGGCAGCGCGAGCTTCCTCGGCGTGCCGCGCGCGCTGGAGGCGGTGGCGTGGGGGGACGGGCGGCTGCGCTTCCTCACCCGCAGCGAGACCGTGTCCGGCAACGAGCCGCCGCGCGAGATGGGCCAGCTCTACGAGGTCTGGCGCGAGGGCGAGACGCTGCGCGTGCGCCTGCAGATCCGCCGCAGCCATTCGGTCGATGCAGCACTGG
Organism: Thauera aminoaromatica; assembly: GCF_000021765.1. Lineage (NCBI taxonomy): Bacteria > Pseudomonadati > Pseudomonadota > Betaproteobacteria > Rhodocyclales > Zoogloeaceae > Thauera > Thauera aminoaromatica. The sequence continues at coordinate 1,459,807 of NC_011662.2, forward strand.
AGTTCACCGCGCAGCGCCAATGAGGCCGGCTCAGCACTGGGCTGCACGGCCCGATCGCGACTCGCGTCGCTCCCACGGCAAGCACCGCGCGTCCGGAGCCGCACGCGATCGCGACTCGCGTCGCTCCTACGGCAAGCACGGCGCCTGCGGGGCTGCAGCCGATCGCGACGCTCCCACGCCAAGCACCGCGCGTTCGGGGACGCATCCGATCGCGACTTGCGTCGCTCCCACGGCAAGCACCGCGCCTGCGGGGCCGCAGCCGATCGCGACTTGCGTCGCTCTCACGCCAGGCGCCGCGCGTCCGGAGGCGTGCTGTAGGAGCGACGCGAGTCGCGATCGAGCGGCGCGGCTGGATGTCGGTCGGTGCGAATGCGCTGCTTGCTGGCCGTGACCGGCCGGGCGTGGCAAAGTAAGGGCCGGCTCCGACTCCCAACCCGACCCCGCGCGCGCCAACATGTACGGCATCACCGACCTCTTCACCTTCGTCCTCGGCACCATCTTCATCGTCCTGCTGCCCGGCCCCAACTCGCTCTACGTGATGGCGGCGGCCTCGCGCTGGGGGGTGCGCGCCGGCTACCAGGGCGCGGCGGGGATCTTCGTCGGCGACACCGTCCTGATGCTGCTCGCGGTGACCGGCATGGCCTCGGTGCTGCGGGCCACGCCCGAGCTGTTCATGGTGATCAAGTACGCGGGCGCGGCCTACCTGGCCTGGGTGGGGCTCGCGCTGCTGCGCGGCGCGCTGGCGACCTGGCGGCGCGGGGACGAGACGGCGGACGCGGTCGGCGACGGCAAGCCCGACTATCCGCCGCTGCGCAGCACGCCGCACCCCTTCCGCACCGCGCTGCTGATCAGCCTGATGAACCCGAAGGCGATCCTGTTCTTCGTGTCCTTCTTCATCCAGTTCGTCGATCCGGCCTACGAACACCCGGCGCTGTCCTTCGTGATCCTGGGTGTGATCGTGCAGGTGTGCAGCGTGCTCTACCTGTCCACGCTGATCTTCGCCGGCGCGCGCCTGGCTGCGCAGTTCCGCCGCCACCGCCGCATGGCTGCGGGGGCGACCGCGGGGGTGGGCGGGGTCTTCATCGGCTTCGGCGCCAAGCTCGCGACCGCGACGCTGGGCTAGGCCGGCGGGGTCTCCACCCCGGCTGCAGCTTCCGGCGCGAACATCACCCAGCGGTTGCGCCCGGCGCGCTTGGCGCGGTAGAGCGCCTGGTCGGCCTCGCGCAGCAGCTGTGCGCCATCCTCGACGCCGTGCCGGTACGCGCTCGCGCCGATGCTCGCGGTGACGCGGGCGAAGCGCCCGCCGGACAGCGCCACCGGCGCGCGCGTCACCTCGAGCACGCGCTCGAGTGCCGGGCGGAAGTCGCCGTCCACCAGCAGCAGGACGAACTCGTCGCCGCCGAGGCGGGCCAAGGTCTCGCCCGCGCGCAGGATGTGCTGCATGCGCTGCGCGAGCTCGACCAGCAGGCGGTCGCCCTCGGCGTGGCCGACGCTGTCGTTGACCGGCTTGAAGCCGTCGAGGTCGAGCATGCACACGACCAGCGGCTTGCCGCGGCGCGCATTGCCCACCGCTTGCTGCAGGCGGTCGTCGAGCAGGCGGCGGTTGGGCAGGCCGGTGAGGGCGTCGAAGTTGGCGAGCGAGCTGAAGTGGTCGCGCTGCGCCGTCAGCGCGCTGATGTCGGTGAACACGCCGACGTAATGCTCGATGCGGCCGGACTCGTCGAGCACGGTGGACATCGACGCCTTCACCACGTAGATCTCGCCCGATGCATGGCGGTTCCAGATCTCGCCCTGCCAGCGCCCGTCGCGCGCCAGGCTGGCGTACATCTCGGCGAAGAAGGCCGCGTCGTGTCGGCCCGAGCCGAGCTCGCGCGGGTTGCGCCCGAGCAGGGACGCCTTGGCATGCCCGCTGAGCGCCTCCATCGCCGGATTCATATCCACGATGCGCACCGCGGCGTCGGTGACAAGGATGCCCTCCTGGCTGGCGTCGAAGACGCGTGCGCCCAGGCGCAGGCGCTCCTGGTCGCGGTGCGTCCCGGTCTCGTCCTGGAGATAGCCGAACCACTCGCCGACGCCGTCAGTCCGCGGCTGGCAGCGCGCCTCGCCGCGGATCCGGCGTTCGCCGTACAGCGGGTGCACCACGCGGAAGGAGGCGTTCCAGTCGTGCATGCCGTGGCGCGCATGGCGGATCTCGTCCCGCACCCGTGCGCCGTCGTCGGGATGCAGGCGGGCGTAGAAGGCTGCGGCGTCATGCTCCGCCTCTTCTGCGCGGCAGCCGATCAGCGCCTCGATCTGGCGGCCGACGTAGGGGAAGCTCACCTTGCCGTCGTCTTCCACGCGACACTCGAAGAGCACGCCGGGCACGCTCTCCGAGAGTTGACGCAGGCGCTTCAGCGCCCCGGCGCGCTCCTGCTCGGCGCGGTAGCGGTCGGTGATGTCGATATGCGTGCCGAACATCCATTCCGGCGCGCCGTCGGCGGTGTGGGTGCGCAGCACGCCGCGATCCTGCACGTGGATCCAGTGCCCGGCGCGGTGGCGCATGCGGGTCTCGTGCTCGTAATACGGCGTCTCGCCGCGCAGGTGACGGCGCACCGCGGCATCCGAGTCGGCGAGGTCGTCCGGGTGGGCGAAGCGCCGCCAGGTGTCGATCGACAGCGGTTCGAGCTCGTCGAGGCGATAGCCGAGCATCTCCGCCCAGCGCGCGTTGAAGATGGCCGCCCCGGTCTGCACGTTCCATTCCCAGGTGCCCGCGCGCGTGCCCGCGAGGATGGACTCCAGGCGCTGGCGTTCGTCGGCGAGGCGCGCGGAGTTGTCCGCGAGTTCGTGCCGCGAGCGTTCGAGCGCGGCATAGGGGCGGCGGATACCGTCCACCACCAGCGCGCGGAAGAGGAGGGCGTGCGCGGCGATCTTGTAGAGATGGCCGGCGAGGTTGTACAGGTCGGTGACCTGCGCGTACATCGTGAAGAAGAGCTCGCTCAGCGCCATCAGCCCGGCCGCACCGAACAGGGCGGGGGCGTCGAAGCCGCAGGGCGCGCGCATGCGGCGCAGCAGCAAGGCGGCGGATGCGGCGAACAGCAGCACCAGGCCGATCTCGATGCCGATCTTCAGCCCCGTCAGCCCCTGGCCCGGGATGAAGGTGCGCGGCGCCCACTCGGGCCGCGGCAGGAAGAGCGCGTGCGCCAGGCCCACGTAGGCGCCCACTGCGAGAAGCAGCAGGCCGGGAGACAGGCCGGGGTGCACCCGCCACGGCAGCAGCACCGCCGTCAGCATGCCGAGCGCGGCCAGCAGGCGCGCGGCGATCCAGAAATCGATCGCCTTCTCGGGGCTGCTCGGCGTGATGAAGTCCGGCATGCCGAGGTAGGACAGCATGTGGGTGAAATCCAGCACCGCCACGCCGAGGAAGCAGCACCCCAGGATGCGCGTGTTGGCCGCCGCGCTGCGCTCGGGCGTCAGCCATGCGACCGCGAACACCAGCACGGCGGCGACGATCGAGGCGGTCTCCAGCGCCAGGTGCAGCGGCAGGTAGTGCGCCAGCCCGGCGGCCCAGCGCGTGGGCAGCCACCACAGCGCGAGCACGCCGGCGAGGCCGACGCCGAGCACGCCGAGGCTGCGCGGCGCGGCGCGGGCGTGGGTCGGGTGGACGTACGCCATCTCAGCCTGCCTTCCAGTCCTCGATCGGAACCGGCCGGCCGAACAGATAGCCCTGGAACAGCTCGCAGCCGCGCGTCAGCAGCAGCTCGTGCTGGGCGGCGGTCTCGACACCCTCGGCCACCACCTTCAGGTCGAGCGAGCGGCTGAGCGCGAGGATCGCGCGCACGATCGCCTCGCTGCTGGTGTCCTTCTCCATGTCGCGCACGAACATCTGGTCGATCTTGAGCTGGTCGAAGGGCAGGCGCTTGAGATAGGACAGCGAGGAATAGCCGGTGCCGAAGTCGTCGAGTGCGAACCTCACCCCCAGGGCCTTGATCTGGCGCATGCGCAGCACCGTGGTCTCGATGTCGCCGATCACCACGCTCTCGGTGAGCTCGATCTCGAGGCCGCCGGGGCGGATGCGGTGGCGCTCGATCGCCGCCGCCACCTTGCCGACGAAGTCGGGCTGGTGGAACTGGCGCGCGCTGACGTTGATCGACAGGCTCAGCCCGGCCGTGGAGGGCGTGCGCTGCCATGCACGCAGTTGCGCACAGGCGGTCTCCAGCACCCACTCGCCGATCGGCACGATGAGGCCGGTCTCCTCGGCGAGCGGGATGAAGGCGGCGGGCGAGATCATCTCGCCCTCGGCGTCGAAGCAGCGGATCAGCGCCTCGGCGCCGATCACGCGGCCGTTGCGGTCGAGCTGCGGCTGGTAGTACAGGCGGAAGCCGTTGCAGGCCAGCGCCGCGCGCAGCTTCAGCTCCAGCTCGGCGCGCGCGGCCACCACCGCCTGCATCGCCTCGCTGAAGAAGCGGATCAGGTTGCGGCCGTCGTCCTTGGCGCGCGCCACCGCCACCTCGGCCTGCTTGAGCACCGCGTCGGCCGCCGCGTTGCGGCCGCGGAACAGGGTCAGGCCCAGGCTCGCGCCGACGTGGTAGGGGCCGCTCGCGAGGCCGAGCTCGCAGGGCGCGGTCACGCAGCGGTGCAGGTGCTCGGCGATCTTCTCGGCGCGGCCGATCGCTTCGTCGCGGTCCGCGCCCAGGTTCTCGACCACGATCGCGAAGTCGTCGTCGCCCACCCGCGCCACCGTGTCCTCCTCGCGCAGCGCGCCGCGCAGGCGCTGCGCCACCTCGCGCAGCAGGGCATCGCCCACCTCGTGGCCCTGGGTGTCGTTGAGCAGCTTGAAGTGGTCGATGTCGAGCAGCATCAGCATGCCGCTCGCGCCGCTGCGCGCGCTCGCCGCGATGGCGTGGCGCAGGCGGTCCCACATCAGGCTGCGGTTGGGCAGGCCGGTGAGGGTGTCGTAGTAGGCGAGCTGGCGGATGCGCGCCTCGGCCTCGCGGCGCCCGGTGATGTCCTCCTTGATCGCCACATAGTGGCTGACGCTGCCGTCGGCCTGCTTGATCGGCGCGATCGTGGCGAGCTCGGTGTAGGTGCCGCCGTCCTTGCGGGTGTTGATGAACTCGCCGCGCCACACCTCGCCGCGGCCGAGCGTGGCCCACAGGTCGGCATAGGTGGCGGCGGAGGTCTTGCCGGCGTTGAGCAGGCGCGGGTTCTGGCCGATCGCCTCTGCGGCGGTGTAGCCGGTGGTGCGCACGAAGGCCTCGTTGACATACTCGATGCGACCATCGGTGTCGGTGATCACGATCGTGTTCGGGCTCTGCTCCACGGCCAGTGCGAGCTGGCGCAGGCGCAGCTCGACCTCCTTCTGCGCGGTGATGTCCTGGCCGATCGAGTGCACTTCGACGCAGCGCCCCTCCTCGTCGAGCACCGGCAGGTCGAGCCAGCGCAGCCAGCGCGTGCGGCCGTCGGCCTGGCGGAGGCGGCGATCGGTGGTGAGCGTGCCGGCGCCCTGCAGCATCCGCGCGATGGCGGCGTGGACCTCCGCGCGCTTCGCCTCCGGCACGTTGTCGATCCAGCGCGTGCCCGGCAGGGACGCGGCCTCGGTGCCGAGCAGTTCGGCGTAGCGCTCGTTGCAGGTCAGCAGCGTGGTATCGGGCCGCCAGGCGCAGGTCGCCTCCCGGCGGCTGTCGATGAGGGCGTCGAAGCTGCGCTTGCTGCGCGCGAGCTGGCGGCGGCTGCGGTGCAGGGCAGCCTGCAGCGCCAGCAGCAGGCCCAGGGTGGCCAAGGCGATGATCGTGGCGACGGTCGCGGTCTGCCGCCAGGGCGCGAATTGCTCGGAGATCGCGCGGCCGATCACCACGTAGAAGGGGTAGTCGCGCAGCGCCTGGAAGGCGAAGCTGCGCTCGACTTCGTCCGCGATGCCGACGTAGCGCGCGCTGCCGGACGTCTCGCCGCGGCGGATGGCCAGGAAAGGCTCGGTGCTGGTGATGTCGGCGACCCGGCTGGCGCCGTGGTCCGGCAAGCGCAGCACCAGGCGGCCGTCGTCGCTGCGCCGGATGCTGACCATGCCCTGGCGACCGGCGTCCACCCCGAGCAGCAGGTCCTGCAGGCGCTGCAGGTCGAGCGCGACCGCGACCACGCCGACGAAATCGCCCGCCGGGTTGCGGATCGCTTCGTAGGCCACCACGACCTCGCGCGGGCCGGCCTTGTAGATCACGGGCTCGGAGAAAGCGAGCGCGTCCTGGCGGTGTTCGCGGGCGTGGCGGAAATATTCGCGGTCGCCGATGTCCCATTGCGGCGGCGTGTCGAGGGTGCTGGCCAGGATCTTGCCCTGCGCGTCGGTCACCAGGATGGCGACGGCTTCCGGAAAGCCGCGCGCCAGATGCTGCAACTCCAGCTGCAGCTGCACCAGCGAGGCCTCCCACGCGGGGGTGCCCGCGTTCTCGTGCAGGCCGATGCGGATGTACTTGTCGCGCATGAACCCGATGCTCATCTCGATGCGGCGCAGCGCGCCCTCGATCTGCGTGGCCAGCACGCGCACCTCGTTGCGCGAGGCGGTGGTGGTGATCGTCTCGGCCGAGCGGTGGGAGAACAGCAGGAAGGCGGCGAGCAGCCCGAACACCAGCAGCACCGCCACCGCCGCCTGGACCAGCGGACGCTCGAAGACGCCGCCGCGCGGGGCGCTCATCGGACCCCCTGCGCACGCGTGCTGCGCGTCGGCGCCCGGTGCGGGACGAGGAAGCGGCGCGCGGAATCGGACATGGGGAGCAATCGGACAGGGAACAAGCCGCAATTATCCGGACAGCAGCAGACAGGTCACTGCACTATGTCACGACGGGCGACGCAAATCCGCCCGGCATGCGAGCGGGACACGCACGGCGCGGTCCGCGATTCATGGAAAATGGCGGCCTCTTCGATCCTCCGCGGAAGCCACCATGACCCCCACCTTCGCCCCCGTCGCCCTCGAACACGCCAGCCGGCTCCTCAACCACGGACCCACGGTGCTCGTCACCAGCGCCCAGGGTGGTCGGCGCAACGTGATGGCGGCGGCGTGGTCGATGCCGGTCGAGTTCTCTCCGCCGCGCATCGCCATCGTGATCGACAAGCGCACCTTCACCCGCGAACTGATCGCCGCCAGTGGCTGTTTCGGAGTGTGCATCCCGGGCGCGGCGCTCGCCGACCTGACGTTTGCGGTGGGCAGTTGCAGTGGCCGCGAGGGCGACAAGTTCGCGCGCTTCGGCATCGCGGCGCTCGCGGGGCCCGTGCTGGGCGTGCCGCTGATCGAGGCCGGCTGCGCGGCGTGGATGGAGTGCCGCCTGATCCCCGAGCGCCACACCGAGGACGCCTACGACACCTGCTTCGCCGAGGTCGTGGCCGCGGCCGCCGACGCGCGGGTGTTCTCGTCCGGGCGTTGGGACCTGCGCGCCGACAACGCCGAACTGCATACGCTCCACCACCTCGGCGCCGGCAACTTCGCCCGCGCCGCCGACGTCGTCCGCGCACGCCCTCTGTAGGCGCGCCGGCAGGCGCGATCGGCCGGACGAAACCGGTCTTTACCCGCCGGAAGGGGGCGGTCCCTTGGGCGGTGCGGCGATCGCCATGCGCAGTCCCCACAGGCCCAGCAAGGCGAGGCCGAGGAGCGCGAGCACGCCGGGCTCCGGCACGGGCCTGCCGACGGTGGCCGTAGGTGCGCTCGCATCGGGGTGGGTCACGAAGCCGATCGTGAAGGGCGGATCGTCCGCCACGCAGCCTTGTGCGGACGCACAAACACCCAGCAGGTAGTTGCCCGGCGCCAGCATGTCGACGGAGAAGTCCAGCCAGCCCTCGGAGATGCACGGGTTGGGCGGATACTCGGCGCTGCCCACAAAGCAGGCCTCGTCGGGCAGGCCGCTCTCGCGCACCAGGCGGATCGGCAGGGCTTCGTCGTCGAAGCCGTCGAGGCGGGCGAGGATCGCAAGCGGGCCGCCGGCGAAGTGGAAGCGGAACACGTCGATGCTGTCGTCGCCGCCGATGCTGCCCTGGATGCGTTCGATGGAGGTTCCGACCACGTCCTGCGGCGAGGCGAAATCACCGGCGTCGCCGCGTTCCTGGAACACCGCGCCGGCGTGCGCGGCGAACGGGATGCAGAACAACAGCAGGCTGCAGAGGATGCGCGCGATCATGCTGGCCTCCTTGCTCCGGAGTGTCGGGTACTGCCCTCCCTTGGGGGGAAGCATTCGCCGTGCCCGACGATCAGACCATTGATTATCTGCGCTTATTTTTGAAGGTTCGGCACCGGGTGTAAAAATTTCCGACACTTCCATGCCGGCTGGCGGCCGGTTTCAGCTGTGCCGCCGTGCCTTGCCTTCGGCCTTGTCGCGGTACATCGCGGCATCGGCGTGGCGGGCGAGGGTGGTGGAGTCGCTGCCGTCCTGCGGGTAGTGGGCGAGGCCCATGCTCACCGAAACCGCGAGCTCTCCACCGTCGATCATGAACGGGCGGTCGATCGCCGCGCGGATCTTGTCCGCGACCACTCTGGCGTCTTCGGCCGACGCGATCCCGGGCAGCAGCACGACGAACTCGTCGCCGCCGATGCGCGCCGCGGTGTCGGACTCGCGGATGCTCTGGCGGATGCGCGCCGCCACGCCTTCGAGCACGCGGTCGCCGACGACGTGGCCGAGGCGGTCGTTGATCGGCTTGAAATCATCGATATCGACGAACAGCAAGGCCAGCCCGCCGTCGTCGCGGCGGGCGGACGCGAGCGCCACCGCCATGCGGTCGTCGAAGAGCGCGCGGTTGGGCAGCCCGGTGAGCGCGTCGTGGCGGGCGAGATGCTCGAGCTCGCGGCGGCGGTGCTCGAGCTCGGCCAACTGCTGCCCGATCTGGGTGCGCAGCTCGGCGAAGCGGCGGGCGAGGGCGCCGATCTCGTCCTGACGCTCGACCGGCAGCGCCGGGGCCTGGTCGTTGTCGTAGAAGTTCTGCACCGCGGCACCCAGCACCTCGATCGGATGGGTGATCGCGCGGGCGAGGATGGCCGCGAGCAGGATGCCGGTGAGGCTCATGCCGATGACGATCTGCAGCATGATCCCGCGCAGCGGATCGAGCTCGGCGAGCACGGCGGCGCGTGGGCGCGCGAGGCCGAGGATGAAGGCGCCCTCTTCGGTGCGCAGCTGCACCCGCGCGGCGATGAAGGCGGCGACCAGCGGCGCCTGCGCGTGCTCGCCGGCATCGCTGTCGATCATCGACTCGCTGCTGCGGCCGTCGATCACGGCCTGCGTGGCGGGGAACTCGTCCTGCACCCGTACCCGGCGTCCCTTGTCGAAGCCGAAGGTGCGCGCGGGGTCGGGGTGGATCAGGTAGTCGCCCGCGCTGTTGGCGAGGTAGAGCAGGAAGTCGGCGGGCAGGTCGGCGGCGAGCAGGGCGAACACGCCGTTGAGGTCGATGCTGCCCACGATCACCCCGCGTGGCCGGCCCGATTCGTCGACGACCGGGGTGGCGAGCTGCACCGCGGGCCGGCCGAGGGCGGCGTGCGAGCCACGCTCGCGATTGATGCTCACGCGCGACATGTAAACCTCGCCCGCTGCCAGCGCGAGGGCGTCGAAGACGTAGGGGTAGTGGCCCTTTTCCTGCAGCGCGTCGCCGTCCACGCGCAGCAGTGCGTCGCCGTCGCGGTCGATCCGCACGCGCTCGAGGCCGTGGTCGGCGGCGCCGATCAGGCGGAGCTGGAAGTAGGCGCGGTTGGCCGCCATCGGCAGGGCGAGCAGGGTCGCGAGCTGCGTCGCAGCCTGCGGGTCGTCGCTCTCCAGCGCCGCGAGCGCGGCCGGGTGGCGGGCGAGCGCGAGCAGGGTGCGCGAGATGTCCTCGCGCACCTGCGTGATGCGCTGCGCGAGCACCCGGGTGGAGGTGAGCAGCTCGGCACGCGCGCTGTCCACCAGCACGGTCTCGCTGGCGCGCTGGGCCTGGAAGGCGGTGATGCCGGCGGAGAGCATGCCGGACAGGGCGAGTACGATGCCAAGACGGGCGGCGATGCCGAATCTCATGGCGCGAGCACCCGTGCGCCGCGGTCGCCGGAGAGGATGCGCTCCCACAGCAGGTTGCGGCGTTCGACGTCCTCGACCGGTTCGAGCCAGACCAGGCGGTCGGTTTCGGCCTGGTGCGGCGCCGGGTCGCGGGTGTTGTCGAGGCCGTGGCGCGCGCTCAGCACGTGCGCCGGGCCGGTGCCGAGCAGGTGGTCGATCCACGCCAGCGCGAGCGCCTGGTTACGTGCGCCGCGCGTCACCACCCAGCAGTCGAGCCAGGCGAGCGCGCCTTCGCGCGGGATCGCATAGCCCACGTCCGCCCCCGCTGCGCGCAGGAGCTGCAGCTGCTGGGTGCCGTAATTGGCGTACATCAGCGCCGCGCCGCGGCTGACGAACAGATGCGCGGATTCTTCCGGCTGGGCGTAGAAGGTCAGCAGGTTGCGGCGCAACTCGACCAGACGCTCGACCGCCGGCGCCCAGTCGGCGGCGTCGAGGCGGAAGGGCGATGCCTTGCCCAGCATCTGTGCGGCGAGCGAGAAGTTGTGCGAGCCGCTGTTGTACACCAGCACCTTGCCGCGGTAGCGGGCGTCCCACAGCGCGGCGATGGACTGGGGTGGCGCGTCGAACTGGCGCCGATCGTAGATCAGGCCCATTTCGGCCCAGGCATAGGGGATGGCGTACAGCTTGCCATCGCGAGTCGTGCCGGGCAGCGTTGCCGGGTTGCGGAAGCGCGGCAATTGCGCACCGAGGTTGGGCAGCGCGGCCGGATCGATCGCCACGGCCACGCCGCGGTCGATGTAGCGCTGCAGCTCGGCGGTATTGACCGCGAACACGTCGTAGTCGGTCGCGTCGTTCGTGCTGAGCTTCTGCCACAGCGTTTCGTCGGAATCGACCTGGGTGACTTCGACCCGGGCGCCGGTGCGGGCCTCGAAGGCCTGCACCACGTCGGCGTCGGCATAGCCCGGCCAGCTCAGCACGCGCAACACCTCGGTCGCGCAGGCCGTGCCGGAGAGTGCGAGCGCGAGCACAAGCCAGGGGAGGCGATGCAGGCTCAAGCGACGAAGCATGACGGATCGGCTCCTGGATCTGGCGGCGGGGAAGGATCTTGGGGGGTGCGAGGCAGTTTAAGCGCGCCGAGCCTGCCGCGGAAGCGCGCCCGACGGCTGGCCGCCAGCCGCCGCCGGGCGGTGGACGGGCCGCCCATGCTGGAGCGCCGCAAGTCGCGATCGCGGCCTTGGGGCACTCCGCTGCCGCTCATCGTGCCCGGTGCCGCTCGATCCTGCGGGCCGCCTCGTCGATCTGTTATCTTCGATCCCATGGACCCCATCATCTCGATCTCCGCTCTGTCCAAGACCTACGCCTCCGGCTTCTCCGCGCTGAAGGGTGTCGACCTCGACATCCGCCGCGGCGAGATCTTCGCGCTGCTCGGGCCCAACGGCGCGGGCAAGACCACGCTGATCAGCATCGTGTGCGGCCTGGTCAATGCCAGCTCGGGCAGCGTGCGGGTGGATGGTCACGACATCGTGCGCGACTACCGCGCCGCGCGCGCCCTCGTCGGCCTGGTGCCGCAGGAACTCACCACCGACGCCTTCGAGACGGTGTGGAACACGGTGAGCTTCACGCGCGGCCTGTTCGGCAAGCCGCCCGACCCGGCCTACATCGAGCAGCTGCTGAAGGACTTGTCGCTGTGGGCGAAGAAGGATGCCAGGCTGATGATGCTCTCGGGCGGCATGAAGCGCCGCGTGCTGATCGCCAAGGCGCTCTCGCACGAGCCGCGCATCCTCTTCCTCGACGAGCCCACCGCCGGGGTGGACGTGGAGCTGCGCCGCGACATGTGGCAGCTCGTGCGCCGCTTGCGCGACAGCGGCGTCACCGTGATCCTGACCACGCACTACATCGAGGAGGCGGAGGAGATGGCCGACCGCATCGGCGTGATCGCCAAGGGTGCGCTGATCCTGGTCGAGGACAAGGCCGTGCTGATGACGAAGCTCGGCGGCAAGCAGCTCACGCTGCAACTGGCGGCGCCGCTCGCCGAGGTCCCGCCCGCGCTCGCGCGCTACGGGCTGGTGCTGGGCAAGGGCGGCAAAACGCTGGTCTATCGCTACGAGCTCGGCAGGGGCGAAGGCGGGGAAGGGGGCGAGGGCAGCGATCCGGCAGGCGATGGCGCGATCGCAGGCTTGCTGCAGGACCTCGCCGCCGCGGGGATCATGTTCACCGACCTGCACACTACCCAGCGTTCGCTCGAAGAGATCTTCGTCAGCCTGGTGAGCGAGCGCGAAGCGCCGGGTACGGACGAGCGGGGCAACCGGGCCGAGGCCGCAGGGGAGGGCGCACGATGAACTGGCACGCGGTCCGCGCGATCTACCTGTTCGAGATGGCGCGCACGAAGCGCACGCTGCTGCAGAGCGTGCTGGCGCCGGTGATCACCACCTCGCTGTATTTCGTCGTCTTCGGCTCGGCGATCGGCGCGCGCATCCCCGAGATCGAGGGCGTGAGCTACGGCGCCTTCATCGTGCCCGGCCTGATCATGCTCAACCTGCTCACCCAGAGCGTGTCGAACGCCTCCTTCGGCATCTTCTTCCCGAAGTTCTCGCGCACGATCTACGAGATCCTGTCGGCGCCGGTGTCGCACTTCGAGATCGTGCTGAGCTACGTGGGCGCGGCGGCGACCAAGGCGGTGATCCTGAGCCTGATCATCCTCGCCACCGCCACCTTCTTCGTGCCGCTGCGCATCGAGCATCCGCTGTGGATGATCGCCTTCCTGCTGCTCACCGCGATGAGCTTCAGCCTGCTCGGCTTCATCCTCGGCATCTGGGCGGACAACTTCGAGAAGCTGCAGCTCGTGCCGCTGCTGATCATCACCCCGCTGACCTTCCTCGGCGGCAGTTTCTACTCGATCGACATGCTGCCGGCGGGGTGGCGCACGGTGTCGCTGTTCAACCCCGTGGTGTACCTGGTGAGCGGCTTCCGCTGGAGCTTCTACGGCAGCGCGGATGTGGCGGTGGGGGTGAGCCTGGCGATGACGCTGCTGTTCCTGGCGGTGTTCGTGGGGGTGGCGACCTGGATGTTGAGGACGGGGTATCGGCTGAAGCCTTGAGGGGCGCAGGCCCGCCGGCTGGCGTCGCATCCGGGGTGCCGCATCCCGGGCGTCGGAATCGCGACTTGCGTCGCTCCCACGGGAGATTCCGGACCGGTGCGTTTTCCGGTCACCGCGGCGATTCCGTCTACCGCCGCGGGTCCGTGCTTCTCTCGTGGGAGCGACGCAAGTCGCGATTGCAGCGGCGACGGACCGCCACCACTGCAATCGCTTGCGACGGAGGTGCTGCGGCGCAAGGCCCGGCGCCTCGCCCCTTACGGGTACAGCCCGCGCTCCGCGCGCGCCTCCAGCACCCGCGCGCAGGCGATGATGAAGGCGGCGGTGCGCAGCGACACCTGCTTCTCCTGGGCCACCTTCCAGATCGCGGTGAAGGCGGCGACCATGATGCGCTCGAGGCGCTCGTTGATTTCGTCCTCGGTCCAGAAGAAGCTGGAGAAATCCTGCACCCATTCGAAGTACGACACGGTGACGCCGCCGGCGTTGGCGAGCACGTCGGGCACGACCAGGATGCCGCGCTCGTGGAGGATGTCGTCCGCGGCCGGGGTGGTCGGGCCGTTGGCGCCCTCGACGACGATGCGCGCACGCGCGCCGGCAGCCCGCTCGACGGTGAGCTGGCCTTCGAGCGCGGCAGGGACGAGAAACTCGCACTCGAGGCGCCAGAACGCCTCGGGGTCGATCGGCGCGGCGCCGGCGAAGCCCTTCAGGCCGCCGTTCGCGGCGGTGTGCTCGAGCGCGGCGGGGATGTCGATGCCGGCCTCGTTCACCAGGATGGCGGTATGGTCGGCGATCGCGATCACGCGCGCGCCGGCGTCGTGGAACATGCGCGCGCCGATGCCGCCGACGTTGCCGAAGCCCTGCACGACCACGCGCGCGCCCTCGATCGGCAGGCGCAGGTGGCGGGCGGCCTCGCGCGCGGCGATGAAGACGCCGCGGCCGGTGGCTTCCTGGCGGCCCAGGCTGCCGCCGAGCGCGATCGGCTTGCCGGTGACGACGCCGGTGGCGGTGCCGCCGCGGTTCATCGAGAAGGTGTCCATCATGATCGCCATCGTCATCGCGTTGGTGCCGACGTCGGGCGCGGGGATGTCCTTGTCCGGGCCGATGACGATGCCGATCTCGGAGGTGTAGCGGCGGGTGATGCGCTGCAGCTCGCCCTTGCTGACGCTCGCCGGATCGACGCGGATGCCGCCCTTGGCGCCGCCGAAGGGGAGCCCGACCGCGGCGTTCTTGATCGTCATCCAGCCGGCCAGCGCCATCACCTCGTTGAGGGTGACGTCGGGGTGGAAGCGCACGCCGCCCTTGCCCGGGCCGCGCGACAGGTTGTGCTGCACGCGGTAGCCCTCGTAGTGGGCGACGGTGCCGTCGTCGCGCTCGATCGGCACATCGACGATCAGCGCGCGCTTGGGATGCTTGAGGGTCTCGATCCAGCGTTCGAGCGCGCCGAGATGGGGGCGCACGCGCTCGATCTGCTCGACGAAGCTCGCCCACGGCTCGGGGGCGGCCGGGTTCAGGTAGGAAAGGCCGCCGACGCGGTCGAGGGCCGCCTTGTCTTGTGGTGTCGCACTCATCTGTCTGCCTCGTGTGGTGTGAGAAGGTGCGCGCATTGTGTGGATTGCCCTGGCCCGAAGGCATGCCGTTGCTACATCGGGTCATGCGTCTTGCGCATAGGGTGGCCGGAGGGGCCGGAGGGGCCGGTGAGTCGGTGTGCAGCCGCGTGCCTCGGCTACCCGCGGCGCTCGGGTTCTGGCGCAGGAGCGACGCGAGTCGCGATTGCGGTGGCTTGGCCGCGACCGACATCCGACGTGGTCCGACGCGGCGCAATCGCGACTTGCGTCGCTCCTGCAGCGGTTCCTACAGAGGCTTTGCGGCGAGGTGCTGCCACAGGCGCAGCAGCTCGGGCTTGGTGTTGGCGCGGTCGCGGTAGAGGCGGACCTCCATCTCCAGGCTCCACTCCGGGCCGCCGGCGACCACCACCTCGCCGCGTTCCACCTCGCGCGCGACCGCGCTCGCGGGCAGGAAGGCGAGGCCGTGACCGGCGAGCAGCATGGCCTTGAGGCTCTCGGCCATGTCGGATTCGTACTGCAGGGCGAGGTGGGCCGGATGGGCGGCGCGGTCGAGGATGGTGTCGACCATGCGGCGCAGGTAGGTGTTGGGTCCGTAGCGCAGGAAGGGGATGGGCGCCTCGGCCGAACCGGGCAGCTGCCAGCCCGCGCTGCGCGCGAGCCGGCGCGGCAGGTAGGGGCGCACGCGCTCGACCGCGAGCTGGATGCCTTCGAAGCGCGCGGGATCGAGCCACACCGGGTGGGTCGGATGGTGGTAGCACAGCAGCAGATCGCAGCCGCCTTCCACCAGCATGGTCACCACGTCATGCACGTTGCCCGCGATCAGCCGCGTGGGGACCTCGCCGAACTCGGCCTTGAGCCGCCCCAGCCAGGTCGGGAAGAAGGCGAAGGCGAGCGTGTGCGGGACGGCGAACACGAGCGCGTCGCCCGCGGTCGTCTGGTGGCCGCGCACCAGCGCGCGCGCCGCATGCAGGCGGTGGATGAGATCCGCCGCCGGTCCCTTGAAGGCCTCGCCCGCTTCGGTGAGCCGGGTCGGGAAGGTGCTGCGGTCGACCAGCGCCACCCCCAGCCAGGCCTCGAGCGCGCGGATCCGGCGCGAGAAGGCGGGCTGCGAGACGTGGCGCTGCTCGGCCGAGCGCGAGAAGCTCCCGCTGTCGGCGAGGCTGAGGAAATCTTCCAGCCATTTGAGTTCCATGGGCGGGCCCTGCAGGGGGAGAGACCCCATTGTATGCAGGAAATCCGCCGGCGTTCCCCGCGTACCGCCGCTCGGCGCCCGTCGCCCATCGGGCCCGGTGCTCGCCGGGCCGGGGCAGGACGCGCGCGGCCGACATGCCCGGGTATGCATGCGGGATTCGCAGGCCCTATAATGGGGCGTTTCGTGAACTGGTTCGCATGATTCAGGTAACCGGGCGCGACTGCGCCGCAAAATTGCGGCAGAGTTCGCGCACTGTCCCCCAATCCCCCATGCGCCGGAGAGCCCCCGTCGACGCCCGTCGCGGTACGACCGATGATCCGTACCTCGCTCAATTTCCGCCTGTGGCTGACGATCGCGATCGCGGTACTTCCGGTGCTGCTGTTCGTCTTTTTCGACTTCCACGAGCGCCGTGAACAGGCGGTGGCCGAGACCCGCGCCGAGATCGCGCTGCGCCTGGCGGATGCGAACCGCGAGGCGCAGGCCGCGCATCGCGCGGTCGCGTTGGTGTTGCGGATCATGGCGCGCTCCAACGACCTGCAAGCGCTGGATTCCGCGCAATGCTCGGGCATCGCCGGGCGCCTGCTCAAGTCGCTGGACGGTTTCGCAAACATCGGCGCCGCGCTGCCCGACGGGGAGATCTTCTGCAGCGGGAGGCCGATGAGCGCCCCGGTGACGGTGATCGATCGCGCCTGGTTCCGCACTTCTCTCGACAGTGATGAAATTTCCCCCGGGGAGTTTGTCATCGGCAGGGTGTCGGGAACGCCGAGCATGGCTTTCGGCTACCCGCTGCGTGCGGCGGACGGCACGCTGCGTGCGGTGATCTTCGCCACCATCACGGTGGCGTGGTTCGATCGCCTGATCGAAGGGTTCCGCCTGCCTGAGGGTTGGGAGGCGAGCGTGATCAGCAATTCCGGCCTGGTGCTCGCGCACCAGCCCGAGCGTGCGCCCGAGGGCTGGCGCGCGCACAAGGTCCCCGCGACGACGCTCGCGCGCATGGCCGCCGTCGTGCGCGACGAAGGCGGCATCGCCGAACTCGCCGGCATCGATGGCGTGCAGCGCCTGTACGGCATCGGCGTGCCGGATTTCGCCCCTGGCAGCGGCTTTTTCGCGATCGGTGCGCCGCTGGAGCGCTCGCTGGAGGCGGCGGGGCAGCGCCTGCTGATGTACCTGGCCCTGGTCGCGGCCATCGCGCTGGCCTCCGCGCTGATCGCGCGCTTGTACATCTACCGGCTGATCGAGGTGTGGGCGACGCGGGTGCGCGGTGCGATTGCCGAGATCGCTGCCGGGCGGCGCGATGCGCGCATCGGGCAGGCCACCGGCGTTGCCGAGCTCGACGCGCTCTCCGAGGGCATCGACCAGATGGCGTTGGAGATCGGCAAGCGCGAGGGCGAGCTGCAACGCCTGTCGATGGTGATCGAGCAGAGCCCGGAGTCGATCGTCATCACCGACACCGCGGGGTGCATCCTGTATGTGAACGAGGCCTTCCAGCGCATCACGGGCTATGCGCGCGACGAGGTGCTCGGACGCAACCCGCGCATCCTCAACGGCGGGTTGACGCCGCGCGCAACCTACGAGCAGATGTGGGCGACCTTGCTTGCAGGCGAGGTGTGGCGCGGCGAGTTCCACAACGTCCGCAAGGACGGCTCCGCCTATCTCGAGCTGGCGACGATCGCGCCGATCAAGGACGCGGGCGGCACGGTCACCCACTACGTGGCGGTCAAGGAGGACATCACGCAGCGCAAGCAATCCGAGGCGCTGCTGCACCGGCTGGCCTACTTCGATGCGCTGACCGGGCTGCCCAACCGCGCGCTGCTGCACGACCGCATCGCCCAGGCCATCCGCAGCGGTGTGCGCCGCGAGAGCTTCGGCATGCTGATGCTGGTCGACATCGATCGCTTCCGCCAGCTCAACGACACCCTCGGTCACGCCGCCGGAGACCGCCTGCTGTGCGAGGTCGCGGCGCGCCTGCGCGCGAGCGTGCGCGAGGAGGACACGGTCGCGCGCCATGGCGACGACGACTTCGCCGTGCTCGTCGAGCGCATCGGCGAAACCGAGGCCGATGCGCTGAGCCACGCCGAGCACGTCGCACGCAAGCTCCAGCGCGCGCTGCAACAACCCTATGTGCTCGGTGGTACGGAGGGCGACCGCCACTTCGCGACGCTGAGCTTCGGCATCAGCCTGTTCCACGACGGCGTGAGCTCGCTCGAGAGCCTGCTCAAGCAGGCCGAGGTGGCCTTGTACCGGGCCAAGCAGGACGGGCGCGACATCGTGCGCTTCTTCAACCCCGAGATGCAGGCGGTGGTCGATGCCCACGCCCGTCTCGAGGCCCGCATGCACGAGGCGCTGGAAGCGAACGCCTTCCGGCTCTTCTTCCAGCCCCAGGTCAACCGGCGCGGCGTGGTGATCGGCGCCGAGGCCCTGCTGCGCTGGCCGCTCGACGGTGGCGCCATGGTGTCGCCGGCCGAGTTCATCCCGCTCGCCGAGGACACCGGCCACATCGTCCGTCTCGGCTTGTGGGTGCTGCGCAGCGCCTGTGCCCAGCTCGCGCGCTGGCAGATGAACGAGGGCACGCGCCACCTCAAGATCGCGGTCAACGTCAGCGCGCGCCAGTTCCACCAGCCCGACTTCGTCGCCAGCGTGAAGGACTCCGTGCGCGCCGCGGCCATCGACCCTTGCCGCCTCGAGCTGGAGCTCACCGAGAGCGCCATCCTGTCGGACGTGGACGAGACCATCCGGCGCATGAACGAGCTGCGCGCGCTCGGCATCCGCTTCGCGCTCGACGACTTCGGCACCGGCTACTCCTCGCTGTCCTACCTCAAGCGCCTGCCCTTCGACCAGCTCAAGATCGACCAGTCCTTCGTGCGCGACATGGCCGAGGACGAGAGCAGCGAGGCGATCGTGCTGGCGATCCTGTCGCTGAGCCACGCGCTCGGCCTGGAGGTGGTGGCCGAGGGGGTGGAGATGCCGGAGCAGCGCGACTTCCTGCGCCAGCATGGGTGCGATTCCTTTCAGGGTTACCTGTTCGGCAAGCCGCTGCCGATGGAGGCCTGGGGCGACTTCCTCGAGATGATCTGAGGCCGGCCGCGCGCCCTGCCTACACCGGCACGCCCAGCACGTGCGTCGCCGCCACCGCACGGTCGTCCCCAAGCATCATCAGCACGAAGAGGCGCTCCTCCAGCGTCGCGCAGGCGGCGCTGCGGCGCTCGAGCAGGGGCGTTGCGCGCGGGTTCAGGACGACGAAGTCGGCCTCCTTGCCGGGCGCGAGGTTGCCGATGCGGTCGTCGAGGTAGAGGCTGTGCGCGCCGCCCAGGGTGGCGAGGTGGAAAGCGCTCGCCGCCGACAGCGACTGGCCGGCGAGCTGCAGCACCTTGTAGGCCTCGTTCATGGTCTGCAGCATCGAGAAGCTGGTGCCGCCCCCCACGTCCGTGCCCAGTCCCACGCGCACGCCGAGCGCGCGCGCGCGCCGCAGGTCGAAGAGCCCCGAGCCGAGGAAGAGGTTGGAGGTGGGGCAGAAGCTGATCGCCGCGCCGGTCTCGGCCATGTGCCGGCGGTCGGCGTCGTCGAGCCAGATGCAGTGCGCGAACACCGCGCGCGTGCCGAGCTGGCCGGCGCGGGCATACACGTCGAGGTAGCTGCGCGCCTGCGGGTACAGCTGCGCCACCCAGGCCACCTCGGCGCGGTTCTCGGCGAGGTGCGACTGCAGGAAGACGCCCGGGTGCTCGTTGAAGAGGCGACCGGCGAGCGTCATCTGCGCGGGCGTGGAGGTGGGCGCGAAGCGCGGGGTGATGGCGTACAGCAGGCGGTCGCGGTTGTGCCAGCGCTCGATCAAGGCCTTCGACTCCGCGTAGCCGGTCTCCGCCGTGTCGCGCAGGAAGTCGGGGCAGTTGCGGTCCATCAGCACCTTGCCGGTGATCATGCGCATGCGGCGCGCGCGCGCGGCCTCGAAGAGCGCATCCACCGAGGCCGCGTGCACCGTGGCGAAGGCCGCCGCGGTGGTGGTGCCGTTGCGCAGCAGCTCGTCGCAGAAGAAGCCGGCGACCTCGGCGGCATGCGCGCGGTCGGCGAAGCGGCGCTCGGCGGGGAAGGTGTATTTCTCCAGCCATTCGAGCAGCTGCTCGCCGTGGCTGGCGATGATGTCGGTCTGCGGGTAGTGCACGTGGGTGTCGACGAAGCCGGGCAGGATCAGCTTGCCGCGGTGGTCGGCGAGCGGCGTGCCGGCGGGCAGCTTGGGCAACAGCGCGGCGGCGGGGCCGCATTCGGCGACGTGGCCGTCGCGCACGATCAGCACGCCGTCGGCGAAGTGCTCGAGCGCGCGCGGGTCGGCCGCGGGGTCGGCGAGGAAGTGGACGATCTCGCCGCGTACGGCGGAGAGCCGCGGGGAGGGTGGGGCGGAGGGCTTCATGTCTCGTGGCCGGATTCCGTGGGTTGCGTGGCCGGTGCGCCCGCTGCGGGCCGGCGCGGCGTGCTCGGGGGATGCGCTTGCGGGCGCAGGCGCATCACTTCGGCGGCGATCGCGAGCGCGATCACCTCGGCTTCCTTGCCCGGCAGGCCGGGCAGGCCGACCGGGCAGCGCAGGCGTGCGATGCGCGCTTCTTCGATTCCGCGCGCGTGCAGGCGGTGGGCGAAGCGCGCGCGCTTGGTCTGCGAGCCGATCAGGCCGCAAAAGCGG
Source organism: Thauera aminoaromatica (assembly GCF_000021765.1). Classification (NCBI taxonomy): domain Bacteria; kingdom Pseudomonadati; phylum Pseudomonadota; class Betaproteobacteria; order Rhodocyclales; family Zoogloeaceae; genus Thauera; species Thauera aminoaromatica. Next base: position 1,480,298 of record NC_011662.2, read on the forward strand.
AAGTCGTCGCGCGCGAGGATGGCTTCGACCAGCTCGAAGTCGAGCGCGTGGCTGTGAGTGAGGACCAGGAAGACCGCGCCCGCGGGCGCCGCGCGCACCTCCGCCGTCGGCGTGTCGGTGCAGTGCGGTTCGACATTGGGCGCAAGCGCGGGCGGGAATTCCTGCGCGCGCGCGTCGACCCAGCGCACGCGCAGCGGCAGCCGCCCGAACAGCTCCGCCAGCGCCCGCCCCACATGGCCCGCGCCGAACATCACCACCTGCAGCGCCGGCGGCGGGCTCGCATCGAGCAGGATCGCCGTCCCGAGCGCCGCGGCGGATCCGGGCGCTGTCGCCGATCCGTCGGCCCGATCGCGACTCGCGTCGCTCCTACGAGGAGCGGCGAGGTCTTCCTGTAGGAGCGACGCAAGTCGCGATCCGGCGCCCGGGGCCGGGGTCGCGGTGGATCCCGGCGCCGTCGCCCCCTCGTCGGCCCGATCGCGACTCGCGTCGCTCCTACGAGGAGCGGCGAGGTCTTCCTGTAGGAGCGACGCAAGTCGCGATCCGGCGCTCGGGGCGGGGGGCGCGGCGGATCCCGGCGCCGTCGCCCCCTCGTCGGCCCGATCGCGACTCGCGTCGCTCCTGCAGCCGAGCATGAACAGGAGGAGGGCGGTGTCCTCGCCGGCGGCGAGGAGGTCGCGGGCGTGGGCGGAGAGGGCCGGGTCGGTGCAGGTGTGTCCCACCGATTCGCGGTCGAACACCGCGACCGCGCCGGCGTGCGGGCCGTCGATGAAGATCCGCCGCCCCCAGGCGCGGCCTGCGGCGGCGAGCGTGGCGGCGCGCCCGACCCACTCCCGCTGTGCCGGGCCGACGCGCTCGAAGGCCAGCACCACGACGCCGCCGCAGCACTGGCCGAGGCTGGCGCCGAGGGCGAAACGTTCGAGGCGCGGGGAAGGGGCGTCGGCGACGAGCAGCTCGCGCGCGATCCCGATGGCGCGCTGCTCCAGCCGGCCGCCGCCGACGCTGCCCTGCACCTGGGCGGCCGTCACCACCATGTGCGCACCCGCGGCGCGCGGTGCCGAACCTCGTGTGGCGGCGACCGTGACCAGGACCGCGCGGGCGTCGGTCTCGAGCAGACAGGAGAGGGTGGAGATCCAGGAGGGCAAGGGGAGGTGAGCTGCGAAGGACGAAACGTCGGGGGGTCAGGCGTCAGGCGTCAGATGGGAGGCGTCGGGCGTCGGGCGTCGGGCGTCGGGCGTCGGGCGCCGGCGCACCGCGTCGAGCGCGTCGAGGATGGCCTCGGGGGTGGCGGGTGCGCGCAGGGGCGGGTTGCTGTGGCCGTCGCCGGCGGCGGCGATGGCGTCGCGCAGCGCGAAGAAGACCGAGAAACCGAGCAGCAGCGGCGGTTCGCCGACCGCCTTGGAGCGCAGGAGGGTGTCGGCGCGGTTGGGGTTGTGGAACAGGCGCACGCGCAGGTCCGCCGGGCAGTCGTGCGCGGCGGGGATCTTGTAGGTGGAAGGCGCGTGGGTCATCAGGCGGCCCTCGGCGTTCCACCACAGCTCTTCCATGGTGAGCCAGCCCATGCCCTGGATGAAGGCGCCCTCGACCTGGCCGCGGTCGATCGCCGGGTTGATCGAGCTGCCGGCGTCGTGCAGCAGGTCGGCGCGCAGCAGGCGCCATTCGCCGGTGAGCGTGTCGACCACCACCTCGGACACCGCCGCGCCGTAGGCGAAGTAATGGAAGGGGTGGCCGGTGAGCGTGGCCGCGTCCCAGTGCAGTCCGGGCGTGGCGTAGAAGCCGTCGGACCACAGCTGCACGCGGGCGCGGTAGGCCGCGCCGACGAGCTCGGCGAAGGGGATCGTGTGTGCACCGACGTACACCTGGCCGTCGGCGAAGCGCACCGCGGCCGGGTCGGCGGGCCGGCGGCCTGGGCGCGCATCGCCGCGGTCTTCGCCTTGGCCCCCCTCGCCCCCCTCGGCGAAGCGGCGCAGTGCGAACTCCGCCAGGCGCATGCGGATCGTGCGCGCGGCGGCGGCCGCGGCCTGGCCGTTGAGGTCGGCGCCGGTGGAGGCCGCGGTGGCCGAGGTGTTGGCCACCTTGCTGGTGTCGGTGGCGGTGGCGCGCACGCGCTCGAGCGCGATGCCGAGCTCGGCGGCGACCACCTGGCAGACCTTGGTGTGCAGGCCCTGGCCCATCTCGGTACCGCCGTGGTTTACCAGCACCGAGCCGTCGGCATACACATGCACCAGCGCGCCGGCCTGGTTCAGGTGGGTGAGGTTGAAGGAGATGCCGAACTTCACCGGGGTGAGCGCCAGCCCGCGCCGCAGCACCGGAGCGGCGGCGTTGAAGGCGGCGATCTCGGCGCGGCGGGCGCGGTAGTCGCTGCTCGCTTCGAGTTCGTCGACCAGCGCGTGCAGCACGTTGTCGGCGACCACCTGGCCGTAGGGCGTGGTGTCGCGCCCCGGGCCGCCGTAGAAGTTGGCGCGGCGCACGTCGAGCGGATCGCGCCCGAGCGTGCGCGCGATGCCGTCGATCACCCACTCGGCGAGGATCGCGCCCTGCGGTCCGCCGAAGCCGCGGAAGGCGGTGTTGGACTGGGTGTGGGTGCGCGCGAGCCGGGCACGGAGGTCGGCCGCCGGCAGGTGGTAGGCGTTGTCGACATGGCAGAGCGCGCGCGTGGCGACCGGGCCGCTGAGGTCGGCGGAGCAGCCCGCGCGCGCGACCATGTCGACGCGCAGCGCGAGGAGGCGGCCCTCTTCGTCGTGACCGACGGTGTAGTCGTAGTGGAAGTCGTGGCGCTTGCCGGTGATGGCGATGTCGTCGTCGCGATCGGGGCGCAGCTTGATCGCACGGCGAAATCTCGCCGCCGCCAGCGCCGCCACGCAGGCGAACAGCGCCGACTGCGACTCCTTGCCGCCGAAGCCGCCGCCCATGCGGCGCATCTCCACGACCACGCGGTGGGCGGCGATGCCCAGGCAGTGCGCCACCACCTGCTGCATCTCGCTCGGGTGCTGGGTGGAACACCACACCTGCATGCAGCCGTCCTCGCGCGGCTGGGCGAGCGCGACCTGGCCTTCGAGGTAGAAGTGCTCCTGGCCGCCGACCTGCCATCGCCCCTCCACGCGATGCGGCGCCGCGGCCAGCGCCGCATCGACGTCGCCACGCATGAGGCGCATCGGCGGCAGCACGAGCTCGCCCGCGCATGCGGCCTCCAGCGGGTCGAGCCGCGCCGGCAGCGGTGCGTAGTCGATGCGGGCGAGGCGCGCGGCGCGGCGCGCGGCGTCGCGCTCGTCGGCGATCACCGCGAAGATCGGCTGGCCGACGTAGTGCACTTCGCCTGCGGCGAGGATGGGGTCGTCGTGCACGATCGGCCCGCAGTCGTTGCGTCCCGGAATGTCGGCGGCCACCAGCACGCCGAGCACGCCGGGCGCCGCGAGCACCGCGCCGAAGTCCATCGCCACGATGCGCGCGTGCGCCTGCGTCGACAGGCCGAGCGCCGCGTGTGCGGTGCCGGCGGGTTCGGGGAGGTCGTCGACGTAGGTGGCCTCGCCGGCCACGTGCAGGTGGGCGGACTCGTGCGGATGCGGCTGGCCGGCGGGGGGGGCGGATGCCGGCGGTGACGAGGTGGGCTCGATCGGCTCGTTCATCACGTTCTCCTCAGCGCCCGCCGCCGGCGAGATCTTCCGCGGCGAAGGCGCGCGTCTGCGCCGCGGCGAGCGGCGCGTCGGGGCGGGTCTCGAGGAAGAAGCGCGCGAGCAGGCCGGCGGCGGCGCGGCGGCGGTAGCCGGCGCTCGCGCGCAGGTCGTCGAGCGGGGCGAAGTCGTGTTCGAGCGCGCACTGTGCGGCGGCGAGCGCGGCTTCGTCCCAGGGCCGGCCGGCGAGCGCGGCCTCGGTGGCGGTGGCGCGCCTGGGCGTCGCCGCCATGCCGCCGAAGGCGATGCGCGGAGCGTGGATCCGGCCCGCGCGCAGCTCGAGCGCGAAGCCGGCGCATACCGCGGAGATGTCGGAGTCGAAGCGCTTGGCCAGCTTCCAGCTGCGCAAGCGTCGCGCGGGTGCGGGCGGCGGCAGTTCGATCGCCTCGACGATCTCGTCGGCGGCGAGGTCCTTCTTCATGTAGTCGAGATAGAAGTCCTCCAGCGCCAGGCTGCGCCGGCCGCGCACGCTCGCGAGCACCACGCGCGCGCCGAGCGCGATCAGCGCGGGCATCGAGTCGCCGATCGGCGAGCCGTTGGCGACGTTGCCGCCGAGCGTGCCGGCGTTGCGCACCGGCGGCGAGGCGAAGCGCTCCCGCAGCTCGGCCAGCTCCGGGTGCAGGCGGACGAGCGCGGCGAAGGCGGCCGTGAGCGAAGCCGCTGCGCCGATGCGCAGGCCGCCGGCGTGCGGCACGATCGCGCGCAGGGCGGCGACCTCGCCGGTGTGGATCAGGGTGTCGAGCCGGCGCAGGCCCTTGTTGACCCACAGGCCGATGTCGGTGCCGCCGGCGAGCAGGGTGGCCGCGGGGTGGCGGCTGCGCAGGGCGAGGAGTTCGTCCACGCTGCGCGGGGCGACGAAGCGGCCGCCCTCGTGGCCGAAATCGAGCGTGTCGTCGCGGCGCAGCGCGAGCAGGGCGGTGCGCAGGCGATCGCGGTCGAGCAGGCGCGACGGGGCGTCGAACATGCGCTCGCCGGCCTCCACGATCGGCCGATAGCCCGTGCAGCGGCACAGGTTGCCGGCGAGCGCGCTGCGGATGCGGGCGGGATCCGCGGCGGCCTCGCCCTGCGCGTGACGGTCCTCGTACAGCGCCCACAGCGACATCGTGAAGCCGGGGGTGCAGAAGCCGCATTGCGAGCCGTGGCAATCGACCATCGCCTGCTGCACCGGGTGCAGGGCGCCACCGGCGAGGCTGCGCAGGTGTTCGACGGTGAACACCGCCTTGCCGTCGAGCGTGGCCAGGAAGCGGATGCAGGCGTTGACCGCGTACAGGCGCGGCGCGTCCGCGGGGTCGTCGGCGAGCTCGCCCACCACCACGGTGCAGGCGCCGCAGTCGCCCTCGTTGCAGCCTTCCTTGGTGCCGACGAGGCCGCGCGCGCCGCGCAGCCAGGCGAGCAGGCTGGTGGTGGGGGCGAGGTCGGTGATCGACACCGCCTCGCCGTCGAGCAGGATGCGTATCGTCTGGCTGTCCATCTTCGGATCCCGGGGGCGCAGGCCCGAAGATGGTAGCGCGTTCGGCGCCGCCTCAGTGCGCCAGCGCCGGCTCGATCGCCTCGGCGCTGGCGCTGCGGCGGCCGCCGTTGAGGAAGAGGTTGAGCGTCACCGCGGTGATCGCCGCGAGCAGGATGCCGCTGTGCAGCAGGGGTTCGAGCGCGTGCGGCATCTGCTGGAAGAACTTCGGCGCCACCATCGGGATCATGCCGGCGCCCACCGACAGCGCGACGATGTAGAGGTTGAAGCGGTTGTTGCGCAGGTCGGCCGCGAGCAGGATCTTGATGCCGGTGGCGGCGACCATGCCGAACATCACCAGGCCGGCGCCGCCGAGTACGTACTGCGGCACCGAGGCGATGATCAGCGCCATCTTGGGGAAGAGGCCGAAGGCCATCAGGATCGCGCCGCCCGCCACGCACACCCAGCGGCTCTTGACGCCGGTGACGCCGACCAGGCCGACGTTCTGCGAGAAGCTGGTGTGCGGGAAGGTGTTCAGGAAGCCGCCGATCAGGGTGCCGAGGCCGTCGGTGCGCAGGCCGCGGGTGAGGTCGTCGCGCGACAGCCGGCGGCCGGTGAGCTCGCCGAGCGCGAGGAACATGCCGAGCGACTCGACCATCACGACCACCATCACCAGGCACATGGTGGCGATCGAGATCGGGTCGAAGATCGGCGCGCCGAAGTGCAGCGGCGTCACGATCGACACCCAGGGCGCGTCGGCGAGGCCGTCGAAGCCGACCTTGCCGAGCGCGATCGCGATCGCGAAGCCCACGCCCATGCCGACCAGCACCGCCACGTTGGACAGGAAGCCACGACCGTAGCGGGTGATCGCCAGCACCACGACCAGCACGATGGCGGCGATGGCGAGGTATTCCGGGGCACCGTAGGCGGGGTTGTCCACCATCAGTCCGGTCGCCGCGTCGCGGATGCGCGGCTGGCCGCCGGCCGACCAGTTGATCGCCACCGGCATCAGCGAGAGGCCGATCACCGCGATGATCGAGCCGGTGACCACGGGCGGGAACAGCGGCAGCGCGCGCGCCACCAGGGGCGCGAACAGGATGCCGAAGAGGCCGGCGGCGATGCCCGCGCCGAGGATGGCGTTGATGCCGAGCGCGGGGTTGCCCGCCATCGCCACCATCGGCCCGACCGCGGCGAAGGTGACGCCCATCATGATCGGCAGGCGGATGCCGAAGCGGCCGACTCCGAGCGCCTGGATGATGGTGACCAGGCCGCAACACAGCAGGTGGGCGTTGATGAGAAAGGCGATCTGGTCCTTGGGCAGCTTGAGCGCGCCGCCGACGATCAGCGGTACCGCGATCGCGCCGGCGTACATCACCAGCACGTGCTGCAGGGCGAGGGTGAACAGGCGCCCGCCGGGCGGGCACTGGTCTACCGGGTCGAGTTCGAGCGGCCGGCTCGTGCGGGTTTGATCGGACATCGTGGCGTCTCCTTGTCGTTATGGACCGATGAGTCCAGTCTAGGATCGCGCCGTGATATGGAAACCCTTATGGGCTTATAGGACGGATCAGGGGATCCGTATGGTGTGTGCGGGGAGGGGGAGGCGTGGTGGGGCAGGGGAAGGAGAGCGGGAGCCTGCGGCGGAAGGGCGAAGGCGGTCTCTCGGGCGCCGCATCGCGACTTGCGTCGCTCCCACGAAAACCGTCGCGTCTCGGGACACGCCGCATCGCGACTTGCGTCGCTCCCACGAAAACCGTCGCGTCTCGGGACACGCCGGATCGCGACTCGCGTCGCTCCCACACGAACCGCCGCGCCTCGGGAGGTGGTCGTAGGAGCGACGCAAGTCGCGATTCCCGCGCTTGCGCTGCGATCACCCCGCGACGCTCACAGGGCTTCGATCACCCCGTGGCGGTCGAGTTGCACCTCGTCGCAGTTGTGTCCCGGGCCGCTGCGGTCGATGACGAGGAAGTCGCACACCCCTTCGAGCGCGAGCAGCGGGTGGTGCCACACGCCGGTGGCGTAGTTCACCCCCTGGTCGGCGCGGGCGAGGAAGACCTTCAGGTCCTCGGCCGCGGGCGGCGCGCCGGCGGGGGCGACGACGACGAGGTAGGGCTTGCCCGACATCGGGACGAAGGCCTGCGAGGCGAGCGGGTGGCGCTCCATCATCTGCACCGTGAAGGGCAGGCTGCGCGGCTGGCCGCGGAAGATGGAGACGATCACGCGCCCGTCGGGCCCGGGCTCGATGTTGGCGAGGTCGTGGTAGCGCTCGGTGTTGCCGGCGTTGATGGTGAAGTGGCGGACCGCGTCGCTGACCTCGACGACCTCGCCATAGGGGGCGAAGGCCTCGCGGGTGAGCGGATGGACGGCGAGCGGGAGGGGGGCAGCGGTGCGCATGACGGGGTCTCGGTGACGGTTGGGGGGCGTGTGTCCGCCGGAGGGGGCTGAGAGGGGGGATCGCGACTCGCGTCGCTCCTACGCGAACCGACGCGGCTCCGGCAGCACCGGTGGGATCGCGACTCGCGTCGCTCCTACGAGAACCGACGCGGCTCCGGCAGCACCGGTAGGAGCGACGCAAGTCGCGATTGGCGGTTTCGGCAGCACGGGCAGGAGCGACGCAAGTCGCGATGGTCGGCGCGGGCATCCGTGGCGGCGCGAGCGCGGCCGCCGCCGGTCTCACTTCGCCTCGACCTTGCCCCACAGGCGCAGGCGCGAGACGCCGCCGTCGGGGAAGATGTTGAAGCGGACGTGGGTGATCGGCCCCAGTTTCGCGACCTGCTCCGTAAAGGTATGGATCGCGTCCATCTCCAGCTTCTGCTCGGGCAGCAGGGTCTGCCAGAACATCGACTGGGTGGTGATCGAGCGGTCGGTGCCGCCGCTGACGTAGGCGGCCTGCACCGAGCAGCGGTCGGGGTAGTTGCCCTTGAAGAAGGCGGTGTCGACCTCGATGCGCTCGACCGTGCCGGGGGCGCCGAGCTCGAGCACGCACCAGTCGTTGCCGGGCTCGCGGCGGCGTCGGGTCTCCCAGCCGTCGCCCATGTTCATGCCGCGCCCGGGCAGCAGCAGGGCGGCGGCGGATGAGCCGAAGCTGGCGTCGTTCCACGACAGCGCGCGGCCGCCGTTCTCCATCGCTACCAGGTCGACCAGCTCGCTGCCGGCGGCCTTGGCCGCGAGTGTGCCCACCGGGCGGCCGTAGACGCGCAGGCGGGCGATGCCGCCGTCGGGGTACATGTTCACGCGCAGGTGGGTCCACGCCGCGGTGCTGGCGCACTCGAGAAGGTGGTGGCTGTTGGGGCCCATCGGGCTGGCGGGGAGGATCTCGGTCCACTCGGCCGCCTGCAGGGCGGCGACGTCGTCGGTCTCGGACACGCAGGCCTCGATCGACACCGCGGGCGGGTAGTTGCCGGTGAAGTGGGAGGTGTCGACGTCGAAGCCGCGGATCACGCCCTTGACGCCGAGTTTCACGAGCGCCCAGTCGTGGCCGGCGACGCGCTTCCTGCGCGACTCCCAGCCGTCCATCCACTTGCCGTTGGTGTCGAACTTGCCGGGGACGAACTGCGCGGGTTCGGGGTTGAGCATGCGGCCGACTTCGGCGAAGAAGTCGTCGGAGGCGGCGATCGCCTTGGCGCCGAGGCGCGGGTTGGCGAGGTCGACCGAGCGCAGCGCCCAGTCGGGCAGCTCGGCAGCGGGGGCGAAGACGGGGGCGCCGGGGGTGTGGCTGGCCATGGGGGTTCTCCTTTGGGTTCGGGTCGTGAGGCAGGCGGGAAAGAGCCGGGAGTCGCTCGGGAAATCGCGGTCTGTCCCCGATTTCCCGATTTCCCCCCGGCTTACTTCGCTTGGTAGGGGTGGCGCTCGATCCAGTGGCGGGCGACGTCGACGCGACGGCACACCCACACGCGGTCGTGCTTCTCGATGTGGTCGAGGAAGCGCTGCAGGGCGCGGAAGCGGCCCGGGCGGCCGAGCAGGCGGCAGTGCATGCCGATCGACATCATCGCGGGACGCTCCTCGCCCTCGGCGTACATCACGTCGAAGGCGTCACGCAGGTATTCGAAGAACTCGTCGCCGTGCGAGAAGCCCTGCGGCAGCGCGAAGCGCATGTCGTTGGTGTCGAGCGTGTAGGGCACCACCAGATGCGGCACGGTCTCGCCGTCGGTCCTTCTCACCTCGGTCCACAACGGCAGGTCGTCGCCGTAATAGTCCGAGTCGTACAGGAAGCCGCCGTGGTCGGCGACCAGGCGGCGGGTGTTCGGGGAGTCGCGGCCGGTGTACCAGCCCAGTGCGCGCGTGCCGGTGAGGCGCTCGATGATCTCCATGCCGATCTTCATGTGCTCGCGCTCGATCTCCTCGGGCACGTTCTGGTAGTGGATCCAGCGCCAGCCGTGGCAGGCGATCTCGTGGCCGAGCTCCTTGAAGGCGGCGGTGAGCTCGGGGTGGCGCTCGAGTGCCATCGACACGCCGAAGATCGTCAGCGGCAGGCCGCGGCGCTCGAACTCGCGCAGGAAGCGCCAAACGCCCACGCGCGAGCCGTACTCGTAGATGCCCTCCATCGACAGGTGGCGGTCGGGGTAGCTCGCGGCATTGAAGAGCTCGGAGAGGAACTGCTCGCTGCCGGCGTCGCCGTGCAACACGCAGTGCTCGCCGCCTTCCTCGTAGTTGAGCACGAACTGCACCGCGATGCGGGCGCGGCCTGGCCAGTCGGCGTGGGGCGGGTTGCGGCCGTAGCCGACGAGGTCGCGGGGGTAGGTCGGGTTCGAGGTCATGGTGTTCTGTCCAGACAGGCGATCAGGGATTCAACAGGCCAATCGGCCTTGGGGGGCGTGTGGGAGCGACGCCAGTCGCGATCCGGGCGATGACTTGGCGCCGAATGTCGGCTTCGCACGGGCGGGGGCGTTTGATCGCGACTGGCGTCGCTCTCACGGAACCGACCTCGCCTGCCTCGCCGCGCGCTAGGCGCGACGCGCGTTTGATCGCGACTTGCGTCGCTCCTACCGCGCGGCTGCGTTGGCGGGGTGCTCCTGCAGGAGCGACGCAAGTCGCGCTTCCCGCGCCGAGATGCCGACCACCCGCGCCCTCGCGGCGGCCGTTCAGCTGTTCGTCCCGAACATCGCATCCAGCCGGAAGCGGGCGATCTTGCCGATCTCGGCCAGGCAGGTGCGGAATTCGGCGTCGCGCACGTTGGCCAGGCGGGCCTCGACGCGGTCCAGGATCTGGTGGCGGGTGAGGCCCTTGACCGCGACCACGAAGGGAAAGCCGAAGCGCGCGCGGTAGTCCTGGTTGAGCCGGCGCAGGCGCTGGAGCTCTTCCTTGCTGCACTGGTCGAGCCCGGCGCCGCGCTGCTCGCCGGTGGAGGCGGTGGTCAGCGTGCCTTCCTCGGCCTCCTTGCCGGCGAGCTCGGGGTGGGCGCAGATGAGGCCGAGCTGCTCGGCAGGGTCGGCGGTGTCGACCACCAGGCACATCGCGGCGTGCAGCGCGTCGATGCTGGCGAAGGGACCGGCGCTCCAGGCACGCTCGGCGATCCACGGCGAGTGCTCGAAGATGCCTTCGAGGCGGGCGACGAAGGCGTCCTGCGCCAGGCGGGAGAGTTCATCCAGGGCGGCGTCCAGCGCGGCGGCCGGGCGGTCGGGGGCGGTGGTTGGGGCGGTGGCGGGGGTGCTCATGGTGTCTCTTCCTGTCCTGTTCCTGTCGTTCAGTCCGCGGTGCGCGCGCCCTGGGCGAACCAGATGGCGATCTTCTCGCGCTCCTCTTCGGTGATGGCGGTGAGGTTGCCGAGCGGCATGTAGCCGCTGGCCACGGTCTGCGCGCTCATCACGGCATGGGCGGCGATCTGCTCGGGCGTCTGCAGCATCACGCCCTTGGGCGCCTGGGCGAAGCCCTCGAAGGTCGGCTTGTCGGCGTGGCAGGCGATGCAGCGCTGGGCCATGATCGCCTTGACGGTGGCGAAGCTCACCTTCTCGCCGCCGGCATCGACCTGCTTCGGTGCCATCAGCACCATCAGCAGCGCGATCAGCGCGACGCCGGCCGCCGGCAGCCACCACTTGACCTGGCCGCGGTGGCGCAGCACGAAGAACTGGCGGATCAGCACCCCGGCCACCATCAGCACGCCGAGCACCAGCCAGCCCTTGGCGTTGGCGTAGGTCATCGGGTAATGGTTGCTGATCATGATGAACAGCACCGGCAGCGTGAAGTAGGTGTTATGCACCGAGCGCTGCTTGCCGACGATGCCCGGCATCGGATCGACCTGCTCGCCGCGGCGGATCTGCTCGACCATCTTCTTCTGCCCGGGGATGATGTGGAAGAAGACGTTGGCCGCCATCATGGTGCCGAGCATGGCGCCGACGTGGATGTAGGCGCCGCGGGCCGAGAACACCTGGTGCAGCACGTAGTTCGCCACCATCACGAAGACGAACACGATCGCGGCGAGCACGCCGTCCTTGCCGATCATGTTGCGGCACAGCAGGTCGTAGAACACCCAGCCGGCGACCAGGAAGGTGATCGAGATGCCGACCGCGGCGGCAGGCGAGAGCGCCATCACGCTGCTGTCGATCAGGTAGCTCGAGGCGCCGATCCAGTAGATGACGGCCATCATGCCCATGCCCGACAGCCAGGTGGTGTAGGCCTCCCACTTCGACCAGTGCAGGTCCTGGGTGAGCGGCTCGCCCTTGGGGCCGGTGAGGTATTTCTGGCTGTGGTAGAAGCCGCCGCCATGCACCGCCCACAGCTCGCCGAACACGCCGCGCTTGGCGTCGTTCGGGTTCTTCGGCGGCTTCAGCGAGTTGTCCAGCATGACGAAGTAGAAGGACGCGCCGATCCAGGCGATGCCGGCGATCAGGTGCAGCCAGCGGACCAGCAGGTTGGCCCAGTCGAGCAGGTAGGCTTCCATGGTCTGTTCTCTTGTTCTCGATTCGGTTCGGTGTGGAGGTGGAAGCGCCGGGTTCAGCTGCCGCGGTAGGTGGAATAGCTCCACGGCGACACCAGCAGGGGCACGTGGTAGTGCTCGGCGACATCGGCGATGCCGAAGCGCAGCGCGACCTCGTCCACGAACGGCGGCTCGGGCAGGTTCAGGCCCAGCGCGCGGAAGTAGTCGCCGGCGGCGAAGACGATCTCGTACTTGCCGGCCTCGAGTGCGGCGCCTTCGAGCAGCGGCTTGTCGCAGCGGCCGTCGTGGTTGGTGACGCTGCGCGCGACTTCGCGGCGCTCGCCGTCGAGCCGGTACACGGTGACGGTGATGCCGGTTCCGGGCTTGCCGTGGGCGGTGTCGAGGACGTGGGTGGTCAGGCGGCCCATGCGCTTGTCTCCTGGTCTGGTGCGGGGCTGGGGGAATCGTGTGAGACGCAGTGTAAGCCGGGTCCGTGTTAACGGAACGCATATGTCCTTATATGTGATATATGCTCTCGCGTATCTGTCTGCTGGCGGCCAGTCGCTCCCGCCCCGGATCCACACAAGAACGACGAGGAGACCCACCATGAGCCTGCGGCGCAGTGACGACCCGCTCGACACCTACCTGTTGCGCGTGTTCGTGCTCCTGATCAGCGAGCGCAGCGTGTCGCGCACCGCGCTGCGCCTGAACCAGTCGCAGCCCGCGGTGAGCGCGGCCTTGAAGCGTCTGCGCGAGATCCTCGGCGATCCGCTGCTGGTGCGGGAGAAGGGCGGCATGGTGCCGACCGAGCGCGCGCTCGCGCTGATGTCGCACGCCAAGGGCGCGCTCGCCGAGATCGACCGCATGACCGATGCGCCGGAGTCCTTCGAGCCGCACAGCACCCGCCACGAGTTCCGCGTCGGCTCGCCCGACTATCTCGCGCCGGTGTTCGTCGCCAGCGTGGCCGAGCGCTTCCGCCGCGAGGCGCCGCAGGCGCGCCTGAGCCTGCACGCGCTGGGGCCGAGCTTCGACTTCGAGCGCTCGCTCGCGGAAGGGGACCTGGACGTGGTGATCGGCAACTGGCCCGAGCCGCCGCACCGCATGCACCTGTCGATGCTGCTCGAGGACGAGATCGTGTGCCTGGTGGCGGCCAGCCACCCGTGCGCGAAGAAGGGGATGAGCGTCGACGACTACCTGCGCGCCGCGCACGTGGTGCCGATGCCGTATTCGATCAGCCAGCGCGGGGTCATCGACAGCGTGCTGGCGTCGATGCGCATCAACCGCGACGAGCGCGTGGCGGTGCAGTCCTTCACCGCCGCACCCTACCTGCTGCAGGGCACCGATCTGGTGTTCACCACCACCCGGCACTTCGCGCAGTTCTACGCCAACCTGCTGCCGCTGGCGATCATCCCCTCGCCGATCGCCTTTCCACCGATGCGCTTCTACCAGCTCTGGCACGAGCGCAACCACCATTCCACCGGCCACCGCTGGCTGCGCCGACTGTTGTCGGATTGCGGGCGCAGGATCGCGCCACCGCATGCGTGAGCGGGATGGGGGCTTGCGGTCCGCGTGGTGCCTGCGGAGGAGCGCGGTGTTTCTGGAAACGGTGGATCGCGACTTGCGTCGCTCCTACGGAAACCGTTGTGGCGCTGGAACGCGGCGCGCCCCGAACCGCCGCGGCTCCGGAGCCATGCCGTAGGAGCGACGCAAGTCGCGATTGCCGCGCTGGATCGGCCGCGGTGCGAATCCCATGCGCCGGATCGCGACTCGCGTCGCTCCCACGCAGGAAGCACCGCGTCGCTCGCACGCAGGAGGCACCGCGTCGCGCCTGCGCAGGAAGTACCGCAGCGCTCAGCGGTCGATCGGCACCAGCATCACCGGGATGTCGGCCTTCATGGTGACCTTGTGTGCCACCGAGCCGAGCAGCAGCTCGCCGATGGTGCTGTGGCCGCGCGAGCCCATGACGATCACGTCGGCGAGCACATGCTTGGCGACGTCGAGGATGCGGCGCGAGGGGTCGCCCTCGAGCGCGCGCACGCTGGCGAGCACGCTCTTCACGTCGAGCTCGGGGTTGGCTTCGGCGAAGACGTCGATGCGATGGCGCAGCAGGGCCTCGGCCTTCTTGTGGCCGGCGAGCTTGATCTCGTCCATCTTCTCCTCGCTGAGGAACTCCTCGTAGGGCAGGCTGCTCGATGGAAGGGTCACGGTGACGGCGTGCAGCTTGGCGTTGAACTTCATCGCCAGGCCCACGGCGTGGCGGAATACCGCGGGCGAGCGCGGGGTCAGGTCGGAGGCGTAAAGGATCGAGCGGATTTCGTAGCTCATCGAGGGAACTCCCGGTTGCGGTGGTGTGGTCGGTGCCGGAGCGCGGTGTCCCGGCGGGCATCCTGCATTCTCGTGGCCGGTGGATCCGGCGATGCCTGCGCAGGCGTCCTGGACAAAGTGTAGAGGCGTGCGCCGCGCCGGCGCAGCCGCGCCGCCCGATAGCGCATATACGGAATGCGTGATGACGCTCACACGTGCGGCCTGCTTGCGGCCGGGCCGGCACGGGCGGGATGATGATGCAAGAACGGGCCGCGGCCCGCAGCCATGGAGAATCGCATGATCGATCTGTACACCGCCGCAACCCCCAACGGCCACAAGGTCTCGATCGCGCTCGAGGAGCTCGGCCTGGCGTACTCGCTGCGCGTGCTCGACCTGTCCGCCAACGAGCAGAAGGAGCCCTGGTTCCTCGCCATCAACCCCAACGGTCGCATCCCGGCGATCGTCGACCACGACGAGGGCGACTTCGCGGTCTTCGAGTCGGGCGCGATCCTGATCTACCTCGCCGAGAAGACCGGCCGGCTGATGCCGCAAGACGCCAGGGGGCGCTCGCGCGTGCTGCAGTGGCTGATGTTCCAGATGGGCGGCATCGGCCCGATGATGGGCCAGGCCAACGTCTTCTTCCGCTATTTCCCGGAGAAGATCCAGCCCGCGATCGACCGCTACCAGGGTGAGGTCAAGCGCCTGTTCCGCGTGCTCGACGGCCATCTGGCGAAGAACGAGTACCTCGCCGGCGACTATTCCATCGCCGACATCGCCAACTGGGCCTGGGTGCGCACGCACAACTGGTCGGGGGTGGCGATCGACGACCTGCCCGACCTCGCGCGCTGGCGCGACCAGATCCGCGCCCGCCCCGCCGTGCAGCGCGGCATCGAGATGCCGCCGTCCAGCTTCGACCGCGACGGCGACGGCGAGGAACAGGCCAAGGCGTTCTCGGCGAAGGTGCGCAACATGGTCGAGACCGGCCAGTCGCGCAGCGGTGGAGTCTGAGTGGCCCCGCGGCCCTGCCGGTTCAGGACATTCCAGGAGACCCCATGAAGCTCTATGTATCACCCCGGGCGCCCAATCCGCGCCGCGTGCAGATGTTCATCGCCGAGAAGGGCATCCGCGGCATCGAGGAGGTCGCGGTCGACCTCGTCAAGGGCGAGCACCGCAGCTCGGACCACCGCGCACGCAGCCCGCTCGCCAAGGTGCCGGTGCTGGAACTCGACGACGGCCGCTACCTCGGCGAGACGCGGGCGATCTGCAGCTACCTCGAAGGCCTCTACCCCGAGCCCAACCTGATGGGCGACAGCTTCGAGGAGCGTGCCTTCGTCGAGATGACCGACCGCCGCGTCGAGCTCTACCTCTTCGGTGGCATCATGAACTGCGTCCGCCACACCCATCCCGGGCTGGCGCCGCTCGAGCAGCCGCAGTTCGAGGATTTCGGCCGCTCGCAGGGCGAGAAGGTGCGCGAGGTGGCACGCTGGCTCGACGAGGAGCTCGGCCGCCAGCCCTTTGTCGCCGGCGAGCGCTTCACCATCGCCGACATCACGGCCTTTTGCGCGATCGAGTTCGCGCGCGGGCTGATGAGGTTCAGGCCCGGCGCGGAGGGCATGGCCAACCTGCAGGACTGGCGCGACCGCATCGCCGAGCGCCCGAGCGCGCGGGTCTAGGTGCGCGGCTGCGCGGGAAGGATCAGGAACGCGCGCGTTCGCGGCGGCTGCGGTCCAGCCAGTAGAGCAGCTTCGAGTACAGCACGGCGGGCATGATCGGCTTGGTCAGGAAGTCGTCCATGCCGGCTTCGAGGCAGCGGACCCGGTCCTCGGCGAAGGCATTGGCCGTCAGGGCGATGATCGGCACCTCGCGCCCCCAGTCCTGGGTCCGGATCCTGCGCGTCGCGGCGATCCCGTCGACAACCGGCATCTGCATGTCCATGAGGATCAGGGCCGGCTTGCAGCGTTCGGCGAGCGCCGCGGCCTCTTCTCCGTCGGCTGCGCATTCCGGCGCCAGCCCGCCGCGCGACAGCAGCACCCGGGCGATTTCCCGATTGACCTTGTCGTCGTCGGCCAGCAGCACGCATGCGCCGCCATGCCGCTCGGCGAGCGCGCTGCGGATCTCCAGGGGCGAACCCGTGGGCGCCACGACCTCGTCGGCCTTCACCTTGCGCAGGCGCGTGGTGAACCAGAATCGACTGCCGCGACCAGGCTCGCTCTCGGCGCCCGCCTGCCCGCCCATCAGCTCGGCGAGACGCGCGGTGATCGCCAGCCCGAGCCCGGTGCCGCCGTGCTCGCCCGTCGAGGTCGCCTCGGTCTGGGTGAAGGGCTTGAACAGACGCCGCAGTTCGGCGGCAGCGATGCCCGGCCCGGTGTCCTCGACCACGAAGCGGACGTCCACCGCGTCCGTGTCGACCGCGCTGGCGCTGCAGCGCACGGTGATGCCACCCCGCTCGGTGAATTTCAGCGCGTTGATGAGGTAGTTGACCAGCGCCTGGCGCAGACGCGTCGCGTCGCCGAGGAAGGTGCCCGGCGGCAGGTCGAACTCTGCACGCAGGCTCAGCCCCTTGGCCTCGGCCTGGTGGGCGAGCATCGCCATCGCCTCCTCGACCACGCCGCGCAGGTCGAGTGCGGCCTCGTCGAGCGTGAACTTCCCCGCTTCGATCTTCGACAGGTCGAGGATGCCGTTGATGATCGAGAGCAGGTGCCTGCCTGCGTTCTCGATCACGTCGAGCCGCTCCCGCTGGGACGCCGGCAACTCCTCCTGGTGCATCAGGTGCGACATGCCCAGGATTGCAGCGAGCGGTGTGCGGATCTCGTGGCTCATGCTGGCGAGGAAAGACGATTTCGCCTCGCTGACACTTTCCGCGTTCTCCTTGGCGCGCTTGAGCGCCTCGTGCGCCTTTTGCAGTTCGGCTTCCGCCTGGCGGCGACGGTTGATCTCCCGCGTCATCGCCATCGTGCGGTTGGCGAGCTTGTCGTACATCACCAGCACGGTCTCGACCAGGACGCGCATCGAACCCGACATGGTTTCGTCGGCTTGCGTCCTCGCCTGCTCGAGCGTCAATCCGCGCTGCACGCCGTGTACGACCAGGGCCATGCGGCGGTCCGCCTCGAGGATGTGCAGTGCCAGCCAGCGGGTCAGAAAGTTGACGATGTTCTCGATCACCGTCTCGAAGGGTTTGGTGGATTCCTCCGCCTTCAGACGCAGGACCTCGTCGATGAAACGGACGTGAGATTCATGGTGGCCCGCGACGCCGGCGTACTCGCCCAGATGCGCCTGCCAGAGCGCCTCCTCGGTGGTGAAATGGACCTCGACGTAATCGCGCAGCTGGTCGAACACCGAATTGAGCGTGGGGGCGTCGGATTGGAAGGCGAGATGCGTGACGAGACGGTTCAGCAGTGCCACGAGCTGCTGGTGCTGTGCATCGATGACCGCGATGCCGGTGGCGAAGTTGCTGTCCCACGGGAAGATCTCCATCTCGGTGATCATTGCTGCGGTGCTCCGGGCAGAGGATGGCATCTTGAAGGTGGCGAATATTGTAAATATTCCAGATATGGCGACGATGGTTGATATTTCACGCGTCGACGCGAATTCTGCCGGCTGCCGGCCTTGCCCTCAAACGCCCTCCTCACGGGGCGAGGTGGCGAGCGAGCTTCTGCAGCAGGATCTCGCGGTCGAACGGCTTCACCAGGAAGTCCACCGCACCGGCCTTGAGGCTGGCTTCGAGAACCTGGCGTTCGCTGTGACCGGTGATCATCACCACCGGGATGGCCGCAAAACGCGGGATGGCCTTCAGGCGTCGGGTGAGTTCCACACCGTTGAAGTCGGGCAGCGCGACATCCATCAGGATGAGATCGGGGGGCTGGCGGCCGAGCACCGCAAGGGCTTCGGCACCCGAGTGCGCGATGATCGAACGGTAGCCGGAATTGCCGAGCAGGCGTTCGAGCAGCTTGCACTGGAAGGCGTCGTCGTCGACCACCACGATGAGGGGCGGTGTCCTGCCAGCGAGTTCGCCGAGTTGGCGAGCCGCATCGAGTTGCGGCTTGACGTCCGCCTTGAGCCCGCCGATCCATTCGGTGAGCGGCACCACCTTCTTTTTCGCCTCGTCCACACGCAGCTTCGCTTCCTGGATGACGTCTTCTTGCGGTGTCACGGCGAACTGGGTCGGCCGATCCAGGCCCGAGGGCACGTCGCCGACGTCGAGCTCGAAGCTGTCCGTGAATGCGGGCAGGACGTCGAGGCCTGCGTCCGGGATGGTGGCGCTGTCGCTGGAGGGCGCTGCGGGCGCCGCAGGGCGGGGCTGCGCGCTGGAGGCTTCGATTTCCGCTGCCTGAAGTGCGCGCTCGAGCGCGTCAGCATGCTGACGACCGACCTCGATGCGATCGTCCAGCACGGTCTCCAGCTGGCTGATCGAGCGTGCATGCGCGGCGACCTCGCGTGCGTTCGGCGTGTCCCGCTGGGCCTGCAACGAGCGGCCGGCGATGAGGACCGACATGGCCAGGCGTGGCGTGTCGAACACCATGGGCCAGTACAGGACGTAGTCGTCGAAGTACTCCTTGCGGCACAGCTCGAATGCGCGATGGACGTTGTCCTTGTCGCACAGCACGATGCTGCGGTGAGGCAGGGAGTGCACCACCTCGCTGTGACGATAGAGGCCGAGCGAGTAGCGCTCGGCGCGCTCGAGGCTGGTGAAGGCCAGCACCACGACGTCGGGCTGGACGCGCTCGAAATCGGCGATGAAGCGACTCTCGATCGTCGACGTCTCGATGTGCTCGAAATGGTCCGCGAGCAGGCGCGCGATCTGGGCCGCATCGGCCGCGACGTCGGTAACGACCAAGACCTTGAGGGTCTCGAGGTTCATCGGTTCCGGCTCTGTCGGTGGGATCCGTATTCTAGCGGCTACCCAGGCCGGGGGGTATCACCACGCGCAGGCGGAACTCCTGCGGCCTGTGTGCCTTGCATCGCGGTGAGCGTGGCTGCCAGGGCCGCCTCGAGCAGCCCGCCCTGGCGCTGCACTTGGTCGCCATCGTCGTCGCGACCGGCCTGTTCGAGCGCGGCGCAGATTTCGCCGAGCTGCATGGCGCCGACCGAGCGCGAGGAGGACTTCAGGCGGTGGGCGAGCTCGCCGGCCCGGCGCCAGTCGCCGTCCTCGCACGCCTTGCGGATGCTGCGCACGGTGTCGCATGCGGAGAGCCGGTATTCGCCGAGAAACTCCGCGATCAGCGCCGCATCGTTGCCGATCAGTCCCGGCAAGGCCTGCGGATCGAACACCGCAGGAGGCGCCGCCGGGGCTGCCGGCGCGGTGCCGGCGGGAGTCCGCTGCTCGGTGTCCGGTTGCAGCCAGCGCGCGAGCACCTCCTGCAGCGCCGCAACCTGTACCGGCTTGAGGATGAAGTCGTCCATGCCGGCGTCGATGCAGCGCTCCTTCTCTCCGCGCAGGGCGTTTGCGGTGACCGCCACGATCGGCGTACGCCGGCCCGGCGCTTCCTCGCTGCGGATCCTCGCCGTGAGTTCGTAGCCGTCCATCCCGGGCATGTGGAGATCGGTCAGCAGCAGGCTGTATTGACCCTGCCGCCAGCGCTCGAGTGCCTCGAAGCCATCCTCGGCAGTGTCGCATTGCAGCCCGAGGAGTGCGAGCTGTCGCGCGATGACGCGACGATTGATGTCGTTGTCCTCGGCGACGAGGATGCGGCGACCGGACTCGCCGGCTCCGGGTGTCGCAAGCGGCGGCGTGGGCGAGGGGCGAGCGAGCGCCGTGCTGCGGGCTGGCTCGCTGCGCGTGGCCGAGCCGTTGGTCGCGGCAAGCGGGAGTGTGACCACGAAGCGGCTGCCACGCCCGGGAAGGCTGTTCACCTCCATCCGGCCCTTCATCATGCGCACGAGGCGCGTGCAGATCGACAGTCCGAGTCCGCTGCCGCCGAAGCGGCGGGTGGTGCTGGATTCGGCTTGCGAGAAGGGGTCGAAGATCTTCTCGATCGCCTCGGGGGCGATGCCGATGCCGTTGTCGGTGACCATGAAGCGGATCCGGCCTGCGCCGGCGGTCTCGACGCGAATCTCGACGCGGCCGGGGCGGTCGAGGCCGGAGGAGAACTTCACCGCGTTGCCGACGAGGTTGCCCAGGATCTGCTGCAGGCGCAGCGCGTCGGTGCGCACGACCGCGGGCACGTCGGGGTCGATGCGGGTACTCAGCCGGACCGACTTGCGGTTCGCGACCGTCTGCAGGATGCCGACGACACGCGCGATCAGGTCGGGGATCGATGCAGGGCCGACGTCGAGCTCGAGATTGCCCGACTCGATCCTGGAAAAGTCGAGGATGTCGTCGATCAGCCGCAGCAGGGTCTCGGCGGATTCGCGCATGATGCCGACCATCTCGACCTGTTCCGTGGAGAGCTGCGAATGGCTCAGCACGTCGAGCAGGCCGATCACCCCGTTCATCGGCGTGCGGATCTCGTGGCTCATCGTGGTGAGGAACTCGCTCTTTGCGCGGCTGGCGATGTTGGCCGCATCGAGTGCGTGCTGCAGTTCGGCCGTCCGGCTCTCGACGAGGCCCTCGAGGTGTTCGTGGTAGCGCAGCAGTTCCTCTTCCATGCGCCGTTGCGCGGTGATGTCCTGCTTGACCGCGACGTAGTGGGTGATGTGCCCGCTTTCGTCGTGGATCGGCGTGATCGTCACGCGCTCGAGGTACTCGCTGCCGTCCTTGCGGCGGTTGAAGAACTCGCCCTGCCAGGAGCGGCCGTGGGTGAGCGTGTTCCACAGGTCCGCATAGGTGGCCGGGGTGGTGCGTCCGGACTGCAGCAGGCGCGGGTTCTGGCCGATGGCCTCGGCACGGGAATAGCCGGTCTTGTCGATGAAGGCCTGGTTGACGTACTCGATCTCGGCCCGGGTGTTGGTGATGACGATGCTCTCCGGGCTCTCCTCGACGGCGCGCGACAGCTTGCGCAGCTCATCCTCGGCCGCCTTGCGCGCGCTGATGTCGAGTCCGAATGCGAAGCGCGCGACGGCGCGGCCGCGGTCGTCGAGCAGGGCGGTCACTCCGATCACGAGCGGCAGCCGGCTGCCGTCCTTGCGCAGGTGAACGGTCTCGAAACTGGCGTTGCCGATGCGATCGGCCTCGGCGAGGTGAGCATGGAGTTGCTCGCGCTCGTCCTCGGGGTAAAGTTCGTCGATCCGCATGCCGCGCAGCTCCTCGATCGAGTAGCCGTGCTGGCTCGCATAGGTGGCATTGACGTCGATGATCGTGTTGTCGGACACGTCGTGCATCGCGAGGCCGAGGTTCGACAGGCGGAAGAAGCGCTCCCAGCGTCGCGACAACGCTTCGGCCTGCTTGCGCTCGGTGATGTCGTGCACGATCGAGAAGACCATGGAGCGGTTGCCGTCCTCGGTCGGTCCGCTGTGGACCTCGACGTCGCGGACGGAGCCGTCGGCGCGGCGATGGCGGAACTCGAAGTGCTTGCGCTCTTCCGCATGGGCCGCCTTCAGTTCGACGAGCAGCGCCTGCGGGGACAGGGTGTTGATGTCCCCGATCTGCATCGTCTGCAGCGTTTTCCTGGACCAGCCGTAGAACTCCTCCGCGGCGGGGTTGGCGTCGAGGATGCGACCGCTCTCCGGGTCGAGGATCAGCATCACCGCGTGGCTGTTGTTGAAGATGTGCGCGTAGCGGGCTTCGCTGAGGTCGCGCGCGCGCTCGGCCTCGAGCTGTCGGGTGAGGTCCTTCGCGAAAGAGAGCAGCGAGACGAGCCGGCCTTGCGGGTCGCGGTTCGCCCGGTTGTGCCATTCGCAATGCAGCAGGCGGCCGTCGCGCGTGAAGTTGCGGCCGATCACCGGCGGTGTGGGACCGTCCGCGGTGATGGCCTGGCCGATCGCGCGCTTGACCTCCGCCGCGTCGTCCGGATGGGTGAAGCTCCATTCGTTGGGGCGCCTGCCGAGCACCTCCGCAGCGGACCAGCCGAAAACCCGCTCGGCCTCGGGCGACCAGCGCAGGACGCGCATGTCGCGGCCCCACTCGATGACCGCGAACGGGGCAGGCCTCGATGAAAAGCTCGATCGCTGCCGCGGAGGGGGACAAGGCTGGCGTCGGGGCAGGGAGGCTCACGGTGGCGCGCTGTGCCGGGTGCGGATCGTTCATCGGTCGCGATCTGCCCCGCCCCGGGGCTGCGTGCCGCTCCCGTGCAAGGCGTCCGTCGCGGACATCCGTGCGCGGAAGCTTTCCACCGCCTCGGGGCGGGCGAACAGGAAGCCTTGGAAGGCGTCGCAGCCGTTGTCGAGCAGACAGGCGTGCTGTGCGGAGGTTTCCACGCCCTCGGCGACGACGCGGATGCGCAGGGTGTCGGCGAGTGCCATGATGGTGCGCACGATCGCCAGGCTGCTGGCGTTGGCGGGCAGGTCGCGCACGAAGGTGCGGTCGATCTTGAGCTCGTCGAGCGGCAGGCGCTGCAGGTAGCCGAGCGAGGAGTAGCCGGTGCCGAAGTCGTCGATCGAGAAGCGTATGCCCATCTCGCGCAGGCGGGTCATGGCCTCGATGGCGCGCTCGATGTCGGTGAGCAGCAGCGATTCTGTGAGCTCGAGCTTGAGCCGCTCGGCGGGGGCGCCGGTGCGCGCCAGCAGCGCGAGCACCTCCTCGACGAAACCGGGCTCGTAGAGCTGGGCGGCGCTGACGTTGACCGCCATCACCAGGCCGTCGGCGCCGGGGAGCGCGACCCAGCGTGCGAGTTCCTCGCAGGCGAGCGCCATCGCCTCGCGTCCGAGCGCAGGCATCAGGCCCGCCTGCTCGGCGATCGGGATGAACAGGGCGGGCGGGGTCGGTCCGTGCCCCTCGCGGTTCCAGCGCAGCAGGGCCTCGGCGCCGATCAGGCGTCCGCCGGCGTCGAGCTGGGGCTGCAGGTGGAGCAGGAATGCGCCGGAGCCGATCGCGCCGCGCAGCTCGGTCTCCAGCGCGAGCCGGTCGGCCAGCTCGGTACGCATGTGCGGATCGAAGACGCGGGCGGTGTTCTTGCCCGAGCGCTTGGCCTCGTACATCGACAGGTCGGCGCGCTGCATCAGTTCGTCGGCCGTGTGCTCGTGGCCGTTGAAGATCACCAGGCCCAGGCTCGCGGTGCATTTGCGGTCGAGTCCGTCGAGACGGTAGGGATGGCCGAGCTGTTCGAGCAGTTTGTCCGCGACCTGACGCGCGGCGAGCAAGGCCTCGTCGGCAGATTCGGCGAGCAGCTCGAGCAGGACCACGAACTCGTCGCCGCCGAAGCGTGCCACCGTGTCGGATTCGCGCACCACGCCGCGCAGGCGTGCACCGGCCTCGCGCAGCAGCACGTCGCCGTTGTGGTGGCCGAGCAGGTCGTTGATGTCCTTGAAGTCGTCCAGGTCGATGAACATCAGCGCGCCGTGCAGGCCGGTGCGCGCATTGGTGGCGATCGCGTGGCCGAGGCGCTCGACGAGCAGGCGGCGGTTGGGCAGCGTGGTGAGCGGGTCGTAGTAGGCGAGCTTGCGGATGCGCTCCTCGGCGGCCACGTTGGGCGTGATGTCCTGCACCAGGATGGCCGCCGCGCGGCGCCCGCCGATCGGGGCGTCGATGGCCTGGATCCAGGCCTGGAATTCGCGGTGGCCGGCGGGCGTGTCGAGCGCATAGCGGGCGCAGGTCCGCTCCGGGCTGGTCAGGGCTTGCTCCAGCGCCTCGCGCAGCACGGCGGCCGGTCCCGCGGGCAGCACGTCCTCGGAGCGTCGACCGATCACCTGCTCGGGCGGTGCGGCGAGCAGGTTTTCCTGGCGGGTGATGACCTCGAGGTAGCGGCCGTCCTCGTCGACCACGAAGACCAGGTCGGGGATGGCCGCGGTGATCGCGCGCAGGCGCGCCTCGCTCGCCGCCAGCGCGCGTTCGGTCGCGCGGCGCTGCTCGAGGTCGCGCAGCAAGGCGCCGAGCAGCAGCGTGGCGGCCCCCATCAGCAGCAGGTAGGGCAGGCCGAGGTTGGCGAAGAGACCGGCGAGGGACTGGTTGGGGACCGTTGCGATCAGCAGCAGGCTGGTGGCGTGGGTGAATACGCCGAAGAGGAAGAGCTGCAGCGGCGCCGGCCGCAGCCAGCCGCGCGCGGCGCCGAGGCGGAAGGCGAGGCCGAGCAGCACCGCCAGCGTGATCGTCGTCACGCCGATGAAGACGCCGCTGCCGCCCAGCCAGATGCGATAGGCTGCGGCGGCCAGGCCGGCCACGGCGCCGGCGAGCGGACCGCCGAAGAGTGCGCCCACGCTCAGCACCACCGAGCGCGGATCCACGATGACGCCGGGCGCCAGCGTGATCGGCATCATCATGCCGGCGATGCAGGCCAGCCCGTAGATCAGCCCGGACCCGACCGCGAATGCCGGGCCGCCGTGCGCGCAGCGGCGTGCCAAACCGCCCTGCAGCAGGCAGAGGGCGAGCAGCAGGGCGGTGGCCTGGAGCAGGTCGAGGATCATCGGGCGGGTACGGGCAGGCGGACCTGCGCCGGAGCGTGTTCGGATGCCGCAGATGCTAGCCCGCGCTCCGCCCGGCTGCTGCCGACTGCGTCACGCGCGACCCGAGATGGGTTGTCCCGCGCTGGAGGGCTGCCGAGCCGCCGCGGTCGCGGCGAAAGGCGTCAGGCCTCGGGCCGGTAGGGCTTGCCGAGCGAGACCGGCGAGTTGAGCCGGATCGTGTTGCCGTTGCGCGAGATCGCCACCAGCACCACGATGGTCGCCCAGTAGGGCAGGGACGACAGCAGCTGCGAGGGGAAGTCGATCTGCAGCCCCGAGCCCTGGATGAAGAGCTGGGTGACCATCACGCCACCGAACAGATAGGCCCCGACCATCACCCGCAGCGGCCGCCAGGTCGCGAACACCACCAGCGCGAGCGCGATCCAGCCGCGCCCGGCGACCATGCCCTCGGCCCACATCGGCGTGTAGAACACCGACAGGAAGGCGCCGCCGATGCCGGCCATGGCGCCGCCGAACAGCACCGCGAGGTAACGGATGCGGATCACCGGGTAGCCGATCGCGTGCGCCGACGCGGGCGATTCGCCCACCGCGCGCAGCACCAGCCCGGCGCGGCTGCGGTGCAGGAACCACAGCAGGCCCCAGAACAGCGCCCAGGAGAAATACACCAGCGCCTGCTGGTTGTAGAGCGCTTCGCCGATCAGCGGCAGGTCGGCGATGAAGGGGATGCGGATCGGCGGCACCGCCTGCAGCGCCACCGCCTCGTAGGGCTTGCCGACGAAGGCCGCCAGGCCGACGCCGAAGATCGCCAGGGCCAGGCCGGAGGCGACCTGATTGGCCATCAGGGTGAGCACGAGCAGGCCGAAGAGCGCCGCCATCGCCATGCCTGCGCCCATGCCGGCGGCCACGCCCAGCCACGGGTTGCCGCTCTCGTGGGTGACGGCGAAGGCGGCGACCGCGCCCATCGCCATCATGCCCTCGGCGCCGAGGTTGAGCACCCCGGCCTTCTCGTTCACCAGCAGACCGAGGGCGACGATGATCAGCGGCGTGCCCGCCACCACGGTGGCGAACAGCATCGAGGTGAAGAGACTCGCGTCCATGGCGGCCTCCTCAAGTGCCACGCCGGCGCAGGCGCAGGCGGTAGTGGATGAAGACGTCGGCGCCGAGCAGGAAGAAGAGCAGCATGCCCTGGAACACCATCGAGATCGAGTTGGGCAGGTTCAGGTATTGCTGCGCCTGCTCGCCGCCGATGTAGAGCAGGGCCATGAGCAGGCTGGCGAGCAGGATGCCGAAGGCGTTGAGCCGCCCGACGAAGGCGACGATGATGGCGGCGAAGCCGTAGCCGCTGCCGACCTTGTCGGTGAGCTGGCCCATCGGCCCGGCCACCTCGCCCATGCCGGCCAGCCCGGCGGCGGCGCCGCCGAGGAGCAGGCCCACCCAGATCATGCGGGTGGCCGAGAAGCCGGCGTAGCGCGCGGCGTCGGCGGCCTCGCCGGCGACCCGCATGCGAAAGCCCGCGTGGCTGCGGTTCATGAAGGCGTAGCCGGCCACCAGGGCGGCGAGCGCGATCGCGAAGCCGAAATGCAGGCGGGTGCCCTCGATCACCATCGGCAGGGTCGCCGCCTCGGCGAACATCCGCGTCTGCGGGAAGTTGAAGCCGTCGGGGTCCTTCCATGGCCCGAACACCAGCCAGGACACGAAGAGCTGGGCCACATAGACCAGCATCAGCGACACCAGGATCTCGTTGGCGTTGAAGCGCGTGCGCAGCAGCGCCGGGATCGCCGCCCAAGCCGCCCCGCCCGCGGCGCCGGCGAGGACCATTGCCGGCAGCACCAGGGCGCTCTCGGCGTCGCCGAAGTACAGCGCCACGCCGGTGGCGGCCACCGCGCCGAGCATGAACTGGCCCTCGGCGCCGATGTTCCACACGTTGGCGCGGAAGCCGATCGCCAGGCCGATCGCGCACAGCATCAGCGGCGTGGCCTTGAGCAGCAGTTCGGAGAGCGCGTAGAGGTCCTTGACCGGGTTGAGGAAGAAGACGCGGAAGCCTTCGACCGGGTCCTTGCCGAGCGCGGCGAACACCGCCAGGCCGCCGACGAGCATCAGTGCCACCGCGAGCAGCGGCGAGGCCCAGGCCATCAGCCGCGAGGGTTCGGCACGGGCTTCGAGCTCAAGCATGCGGGGTCTCCGTCGCGAGGGGCGCGCCGGCAGTGTGCTCGGCGCCCGGCCACAGTCCGCTCATCCACACGCCGATGTCCTCGATGCTGGTGTCGCGGGCGGCGCGCACCGGCGACAGCCGGCCCTTGGCGATCACCGCGATGCGGTCGCAGATCTCGAACAGCTCGTCGAGCTCCTCCGAGATCACCAGCACCGCGCAGCCGCGGTTGCGCAGGTCGATGATCCGCTGGCGGATGAAGGCGGCGGCGCCGACGTCCACGCCCCAGGTGGGCTGCGCGCATACGAGCAGGCGCGGGGCCTGCAGGATCTCGCGGCCGACGATGAACTTCTGCAGGTTGCCGCCCGACAGCGACTTGGCCGCGGCGGCCGTGCCGCCACAGCGGACGTCGAACTCGTCGATGCAGCGCCGTGCGAACGCGCGCGCACGCCCGAAGCGCAGGAAGCCGGCGGCCACCATGCCCTGGTTGTGCGCGGCGGTGAGGAGCGCGTTGTCGGCGAGCGACATCGTCGGCACCGCGCCGCGGCCGAGGCGCTCCTCGGGCACGAAGGCCATGCCGAGCCGCCGCCGCCGCCCCGGCGACAGCCGGCCGGCCTCGACACCGCAGATCTGCACGGGGAATTTCTCCGCCAGCGGCGCCTCGCCCGAGATCACGCGCAGCAGCTCCTGCTGGCCGTTGCCCGAGACTCCGGCAATGCCGACGATCTCGCCGGCATGGACGTCGAGGTGGAGGTCGCGCAGGTCGGTGCCGAAGGGGTCGTCCGCGGCGTGCGAGAGCCCGGCCAGGCGCAGGCGGACTTCGCTGCCGGCCTGCCGCGCGTCGTGCTCGCAGCGCGGCAGTTCCTTGCCGATCATCAGGCGCGCCATCGAGGCGGGGGTCTCCTGCGCCGGGATGCACTCGCCGGTGACCTTGCCGCCGCGCAGCACGGTGGCGGTGTGGCAGAGCGTGCGGATCTCGTCGAGCTTGTGGCTGATGTAGAGGATCGAGCAGCCTTCGTCGGCGAGCCGGCGCAGGGTCTCGAAGAGCTTGCGCACCGCCTGCGGCGTGAGCACCGAGGTGGGCTCGTCCATGATCAGCAGGCGCGGGTCCTGGAGCAGGCAGCGGATGATCTCGACGCGCTGGCGCTCGCCCACCGACAGGGCGTGGATGTGGCGGCGCGGATCGACCGGCAGGCCGTAGCGCTCCGAGACCTCGACGATGCGCCGCGCGAGCGCGTCGAGCGCGGGCTTGCCGGGCAGGGCCAGGGCGACGTTTTCCACCACGGTCAGCGTCTCGAACAGCGAGAAGTGCTGGAACACCATGCCGATGCCCAGGCTGCGCGCATGCGCCGGGCTGGCGACCGCGACCTCCTCGCCCTCCCAGAACATGCGCCCGCTGCTTGGCCGGGTGACGCCGTAGATGATCTTCATCAGCGTCGACTTGCCGGCGCCGTTCTCGCCGAGGATGGCGCGGATCTCGCCCGCGCGCACGACGAGGCCGATGTCGTGGTTGGCGACCACCGTCGGGTAGGCCTTGCTGATGCCCTGCAGGACCAGTCGGGCAGGGCCGGCGGCGGTGTCCGGCTGCAGGGGGGGATACGGGATGGGCACGTCGATTCGAAGCGGTGTGTCGTCGGTCGGAAAGCGGGCGCGTGCGGCGTCGTGGACGCCCGGGGGCTCAGCGGCTGCGCTCGGCCGCCTGCCGGGCGGCCTCTTCGGCGGCTTCGAGCGACAGGGCCTGCGCGCGCCGGAGCTCGTCCGCGTCGAGCTTGACCGCGATGCTGTCGCGCTCCTGCACGCCGTCCATGTTGAGCAGGGCGGCTGCGCGATTGAACCACACATAGGCCTGCACCGCATCCCGTTCGACG
Organism: Thauera aminoaromatica; assembly: GCF_000021765.1. Taxonomy (NCBI): domain Bacteria; kingdom Pseudomonadati; phylum Pseudomonadota; class Betaproteobacteria; order Rhodocyclales; family Zoogloeaceae; genus Thauera; species Thauera aminoaromatica. The sequence goes on from NC_011662.2 coordinate 1,509,015, forward strand.
CCGATCCCGCTGCGATGCAGGCGGCCGAACTCCACCATGCCCTCGGGATCGCCCGCATGCGCCGCCTGGTTCAGCCAGCGCGCGGCGAGCTCGTAGTTCTGCGGCATGCCGATGCCGCTGCGGTAGAGCTTGCCGAGCAGCACCATGGCACCGGTGTGGCCGCCTTCGGCAGCCTCGCGCAACTGGCTCACCGCGCTGGCGGACACTTCGCGGCCGCGCGCGGTGTCGAGCAGCGCGGCACGTGCGGCGCGGAAGCGGGCGTCGAGCGCGTCCGCCGGCGCCGAGGGCTCGGCCGCGGCGGATCGGGTCTCGCCCGGCGCATCGCCGGACTCGTCGAGGTCCAGCATGCGCACGCTCGCGATGCCGATGCCCAGGAGCAGCAGGGCCGACAGGATCCCCACCACCAGCGGCCATCTGCTGCGCGGCCGGAGCGCGTCGTCGGGAGCCAGGAAGCGCTGGTCGCAGGCCAGGCAGCGCCAGGGGTGCAGCCCGGGATGGCCGGCGTGTTCCTCGTGCGAGCGCCAGCGCGAACGCCGGCAGTCGGTGGATCCGCAGGCCGGGCAGGCCGGATGGGCGCGAGTGCTCATGCGCGCTCCCCGCTCAGCTCTTCCAGAACCACAGGATCGCGATGACGGCGATCGTCAGCAGCAGGGTGCTGCCGCCCACCGCGGCGACGATCGGGTTGTCGCGCAGCAGGCGGCGCGGCTCCGGGGCGTGGAAGCGGTGCACGCAGGACATGCAGCGCCATGCGCGCTCGCCCGGGTGGGCGAGGCGCTCGTCCGCGGATTTCCACGGGGACTCGCGGCAGTCGGTTCCGTCGCAACGCGGGCAGGTGGGCATGGTGATCGCTCGGGCGTGCCGTGGTCGCAGGGCGGGCTGCGCACCGTTTCTGAAGATTTTCTCGATTATATAGAGCGTCTGCGTCCAGGAAACGATCGACGGATCACACCGAGCGCAAAAAAGGGCAGCCCGCAGGGCTGCCCTTTTTTGCTGAATATGACGTTTGCGCGATGCCCGTGCGCGCGCTCAGCCGCAGGTCCCGACCGCGCCGCAGGCGGTGCAGAAGTCGCAGCCGTCCTTGCGGATCACGGTGTGGTTGCCGCATTCGTTGCACAGCGCGCCCTGCATCAGCTTGGGCTCGTTGTCGTCGCGCGGCGACTCCAGGATGCCCATCTCGCGCGTCGGGTAGCCGCGCTCGTCGAGCACGCCGAGCATGGCGTAGCGGTGGATGATGAGCTGCGCCAGGTAAGCCACGGTGCTGGGCCAGTTCTGCTGGCGGCGGGTGCCGGGCACGAAGGCCATGAAGTCGCCGAGCGGCTCGGGGTAGTCGAGGAGCTTGCGCAGCTTCATGCCGATCCAGGCCGGGTCCATGACGCGCATGTCGAGCGACAGGATGCGGGTCAGGCCGTCCAGCGCGCGCGGATAATTGCCCGACAGCCACACCGAGTACGGGCGGGTGACGCCGTCCGGCAGGGTGATTTCCTTGAGGCCGAGCACGAAGTCTTCGCCGGTGGCCGGGTTGTAGATGTCCACCGTCCACGACAGCGTGCCGTCGGTGCCGGTCTTGGGTTCTTCCAGGCTGAACAGCGTGTCGAGGACGCCGTTGCTCTCGTCTTCCTTGTCGAACACGCCGAGCTTCTCGCAGCGGTAGTTCACCACCTGGGCGAAGGCCGACACCACGCCGGGCACCAGCTTCTTCTCGCCGTGCGGCGGGAAGGGCATCTCGAAGGAGCGCTCGCCCACGGTGCGGGCCAGGGTGTCGAGCTTGAGCTTGAGCCAGCCGCGGTCGTTGGCGCGCATGTCCATCGACAGGGTCTTGGCCACCGCACCCAGGCCGCGCGGCTGGTCGGCGCCATTGACCCACACCTCGAACGGGAAGCTGCCGCCGTTGTTGCCCACCTGGCCGACGAAGAGCGCGAAGCCGCCGGTCGGGGTGTTGAGCATGTAGGTCCACGCCAGGTTGCCGTCGGGCAGGTCCGGGCGGCCGGGCCAGCGCAGGCTGGACAGCACCGGAGCGGGCAGGTTCTTGATCGACAGGCGCTTGTTGGCGTCGGCGATCTCGACGTCGTGCGGCTGCTTCTGCTCGGCGGTCGGGGTGACCGACAGCACCGAACCCAGCACCGAGTTGGGACGGTAGGTGGCGAGCCCCTTGAGGCCGGCTTTCCAGGCGGTGAGGTAAAGATCCTCGAACTCGGCGTAGGGGTAGTCCTCGGGCACGTTCACCGTCTTGGAGATGGACGTGTCGACGTAGGGCGCGACCGCGGCGACCATGTCCTTGTGGGCCTGCGCGGAGATCTCCAGCGCGGTGACGAAGGACTGCGGCAGCTTGTCGACGTTGCCGCCGAGGTGCTTGTACAGACGCCAGGCGTAGTCCTCGACCGCGTACTCCTTGAAGGTGCCGTCGGCCATGCGCTTGCGCCGGGTGTACGTATAGGAGAAGGGCGGCTCGATGCCATTGGAGGCGTTGTCGGCGAAGGCCAGGCTGATCGTGCCGGTGGGGGCGATCGACAGCAGGTGCGAGTTGCGGATGCCGTGCTTGCGGATCTTGTCCTTCACATCGGCCGGCAGGCGCGAGGCGAAGTTGCCGCCCGACAGGTAGAGGTCGGCGTTGAAGAGCGGGAAGGCGCCGCGCTCGCGGGCGAGCTCGGACGAGGCCAGGTAGGCGCGGTTGCGCATGAACTCGGAGATCTTGCGCGCTTCCTCGCGCGCCTCGGCGGTGTCGTAGCGCTGGCCGAGCATGATCAGCGCGTCGCCCAGGCCGGTGAATCCGAGGCCCACGCGGCGCTTGGACTGCGCCTCGGCGTGCTGCTGCGCGAGCGGCCAGTGGGTGACCTCGAGCACGTTGTCGAGCATGCGGATGGAGACGTCGACCACCTTGCCGAAGCCGGCATAGTCGAACTCGGCCTTGTCGCCGAAGGGGTTCTTGACGAAGAGCGTGAGGTTGATCGAGCCCAGGCAGCAGCAGCCGTAGGGCGGCAGCGGCTGTTCGGCGCAGGGGTTGGTGGCCTCGATGGTCTCGCAGTAGTACAGGTTGTTGTCCGCGTTCATGCGGTCGAGGAACAGGATGCCCGGCTCGGCGTGGTCGTAGGTCGAGCGCATGACCTGGTCCCACAGCTCGCGCGCGCGCACCTTGCGGTACACCCACATGCCGTCGTCGCGCTGGTAGGCGCCGGCGGCCTTCACCTCTTCGGTGGGCTCGGCCTTGTGCACCAGCTCTACGTCGCCGTCGGCCTCGACCGCCTGCATGAAGGGATCGGTGACGCCGACCGAGATGTTGAAGTTGGTGAGATCGCCTTCATCCTTGGCGTGGATGAATTCCTCGATGTCGGGGTGGTCGCAGCGCAGCACGCCCATCTGCGCGCCGCGGCGCGCGCCGGCGGACTCCACCGTCTCGCACGAGCGGTCGAACACGCGCATGTAGGACACCGGGCCGGAGGCGTTGGAGGCCGTGCCCTTGACCAGCGCGCCCTTGGGACGGATGGACGAGAAGTCGTAGCCGACACCGCCACCGCGGCGCATGGTCTCGGCGGCCTGGGCGAGCGCGGTGTAGATGCCGGGGCGGCCATCGACCGCCTCGGTGACCGAGTCGCCGACCGGTTGCACGAAGCAGTTGATCAGCGTGGCGGCGAGCGTGGTGCCGGCGGCGCTGTTGATGCGACCGGCGGGCACGAAGCCTTTCTCCTGCGCCTCGAGGAACTTCGCCTCCCAGTGGGCGCGCTTGTCCTCGGCTTCGACTGCAGCCAGCGCGCGCGCGACGCGGCGACGCACTTCGGCGACGGTCTGTTCATCGCCCTTGGCGTACTTCTCGACGAGCACCTCGCCGGAGATTTCCTGCATCGGCAGGTTGGCGGCGGAGGCTTTGACGGTGTTCTGGGTGGACGCGCTGGTGGTCTCGCTCATGGTCTTTTTCTTCCTCCGTGGTGGGTCTTGGGACGGACGGAAGGATAGCGCGGAACGAGTGCTGGTGCAAAAAAATAAAAATGTAAAAAAACAATGACTTATATAATCTCTTTGTATTTCATGATTTTGCAGGGCACTACATGTAGTAGCTTCCGAAGTGGGGTTTTTGGGCTGGAATCCCAGTCTCCATGCGGGTTTGCGCCACGCTGCGGCCCCTACCTGCGTGGGAAGAACAGCGACAGGTAGGCGGCGAAATCGATCTCCGCACCTTCGCGCAGGCCCGCCAGGCGCTCCGCCTCGAGCCCGAGCAGGCCCCAGGTCTCGGGCGCGACGCGGGCGGCGGCGGCGCTGCTCGGGAGGTCCAGCTCGTCGGCCTCGGCGATGCGGCGGGCGAGGTTGATGGTTGCCGCCTCGGCGGCGTAGGCGCCGCCCAGGCGCGGCAGCATCTGCGCGCCCACCGCGGTGCCGAAGCGGTCGGGCAGTTGCCAGCGGTCGAGCAGGGCGGCGCCGAGTTCCGCGAAGTCGCAGCCGACCAGGCGACGCTCGGCGGCGTCGAGCGCCTCGTCGCCGGCTTGCGCCGCAAGGCGCGCGGCGGCGGCGAGCTCGGGCACGGTCTGGTACATCACCAGGTGGCCGGTGTCTGCGAGCACGCCGATCAGGAACAGGCGTTCGCCGGCGGTGAGGCCGGCGGCGATCCCGGCCGCGCGCGCGGCCAGTCCGGTGAGCAGGCTGTTGCGCCAGAAGCGCCGCATGTCGAGGCGGGCGGGGCGGACGCCGGCGAAGATGCCCTGCAGGGACATCGCCAGCACCAGATCGTGCACCTGCTGCAGGCCGAGCAGCGCGACCGCGCGCACGATGTCCTCGACGCGGCCGCGCTGGCCGAACAGGGGGCTGTTGACCAGGTGCAGCAGGCGGGCCGAGAGCGCGGGGTCGGCGGAGACCAGGCGGGCGACGGTGACGACCGAGCCGGCCGGCGACTCGAGTTGTTCGCGCACGCGCATGTAAACATCGGGCAGCGAGGTCAGCGCCTCGATCTGGCTGACCAGTTCCTGGGCGGAGTGCATTGTCGGGGTCCTGTGGATCGGGGGAGGGGCTCAGCCGGCATCGCGTGCGCGCGGCGTACGTGGGGTGAAGACCAGCGGCTGCGCCGGCGGCAGCTCGGGTTGCAGGGTGGCGTGCTCGATGCCGAAGCGGCTGCGCAGCAGGGCGCGCTCGGCCGCCAGCACCGTCGGCCAGCGCGCCGCGTCGGCGAGCACGACATGGGCGGAGAGCGCGCTGCGGTTTGAATCCAGGCTCCAGATGTGGAGGTCGTGCACCGAGCGCACGCCCTCGACGCCCGCCATCGCGTGACCGACTTCGGGCAGCGACAGGCCGTCGGGCACGCCCTCGAGCAGGGTGTGGACCACCTGGCGCAGCAGCGCCAGCGTGGAGTACAGGATCAGGCCGCAGATCAGCATGGTGAGCAGCGGGTCGATCGGCATCCAGCCGGTGTACAGGATCACGATGCCCGAGGCGAGCGCGGCGACCGAGCCGAGCAGGTCGCCGATCACGTGCAGCAGCGCGCCGCGGGTGTTGAGATCGCCCTCGCCGCGGGTCAGCAGCCAGGCCACGGCCAGGTTCAGCACCAGCCCGCCGAGCGCGACCAGGATCACCGCCTCGCCGGCCACCGCGCGCGGCTCGAGCAGGCGCTCGACCGCGTGCCACACCAGGCCGCCGACGATCACCAGCATGAAGAGCCCGTTGGCGAGCGCGGCGAGCGCCTCGACCCGGCGCAGGCCGTAGGAGTGGCGGGCGCTGGCCGGGCGCAGCGCGATGCGCGCGGCGAGCGCCGCCAGCCCGAGCGAGGCCGCGTCGGTGAGCATGTGGCCGGCGTCGCCGAGCAGGGCGAGCGAGCCCGACCACCACCCGGCGATCGCCTCGACCGCGGCGAAGCCGAGCGTGAGCACGAGCGCGAGCGGCAGGAAGCGGCTCGCGGAGTGGTCGTGCGCGTGATGAGGGGGGTGGGCGTGACCGGCTTGATGCGGGTATGCGTGGCCGTGTGCGGGGTCGCCGTGTTGGTGGTCGTGCTCGTTGTGGGCGTGGTGGTCGTGCTGATGACCGTGATGGGTGTGCATCGCAGCGCTTCCTCGAGGGCTTCAGCGGATTATGCCTGTGGCGCAGTCGGTCCCGACACCTCCGGCATCCGCGGCGGGCCGCGGCGCGCGTCCACACCCTTCGGGGACTCAGCGATGCAGCAGCCCCGAGAAGCGCTCCACCACCTCGACGACCTCGGTGGCGCCGTTGTGGATGCCGTCGATGACCTCGCCGGCCTCGCGTGCCAAGCCGATGCTCGCGGTGGCGGTCTCGTGCATGCCGTGCACCCGCGAGATCGCTAGGTGGGTGGCGTCCTGCACGGTGGAGATCATGGCGCTGATCTCGGTGGTGGCCTTGGAGGTGCGCTCGGCGAGCTTGCGCACCTCGTCGGCGACCACCGCGAAGCCGCGGCCGTGCTCGCCTGCGCGGGCGGCCTCGATCGCCGCGTTGAGTGCGAGCAGGTTTGTCTGGTCGGCGATCTCGCGGATGGTGTTGACGATGGTGGTGATGCGCCCGGTCTCGTCGCCGAGCTGGCCGAAGGTGTGCGCGGCATCCTCGGCGCTGTTCGAGATCGCCACCATCTGTGCGGTGGCGCGCGCGATCACGTCGGTGCCGCGCTCGGCGAGGTGGGCGTTGTCGCGGGCGCGTTCGAGCGCGGCGGCGGAGTTGGCGACCTCTTCCTCGAGCGCCTCGACGCGGGGGCTGATGTCGGCGGCGAGCTTGATGAACTTGCAGGGGCGACCGGACGCATCGAACACCGGGTTGTAGCTGGCCTCGAGCCAGACCGTGCGGCCGTTGCGCGCCACGCGGCGGAAGCGGCCGGAGAAATATTCGCCGTGGCGCAGGCGCTCCCAGAACTGCGCGTACTCGGGCGTCGCAGCGTCCTCGGCGGCGCAGAACAGGCGATGGTGGCGGCCAAGCACCTCGTGGCGGGCGTAGCCCATGGTGGCGAGGAAGTTGTCGTTGGCGGCGAGGACCTTGCCGTCGAGGTCGAATTCGATCATCGCCATCGAGCGCTCGATCGCCGACAGCATGGCGCGGTGCTCGGCGCCCTCGCGGACTTGGGCGGTGATGTCGGTGGCGAGCTTGACCACGCGCAGCACGCGGCCGTCGGGGCCGAATACGGGGTTGTAGGTGGCCTCGAGCCACACCGGCTCGCCAGTGGCGTCGCGGCGCTCGAAGCGCCCGCTCACCGGCTCGCCGCGGCGCAGGCGCTGCCAGTGCGCGAGGTAGTCCGACGAATTCGCGTAGGCCTCGTCGCAGAACATGCGGTGGTGCTGCCCGAGCACCTCTTCGCTGCGATACTTCATGGTCGCGAGGAAGAGCTCGTTGGCGAACAGCACGGTACCGTCGGGTGCGAACTCGATGCGGGCGGTGGCGCGGTCGATCGCCTCGATCACCGCCTGGCGTGCGGCGAGCTCGGCCTGTTGTTCCTGGAGGGTGCTCTTGAGCTTGCGGTTGAACATGGTCTGGTGGCCGTCGTCGGGAGTCGCGATGACGGGCGGCCGCAGGCCGCCTGTCCGGATGCGCGGCGTGTCGGGCTGGAAGGCGGCGGGGCGTCCGCGCCGGACACGGGGCGTGCCCGGTATAACGGCGCGCGGGGGTCTTTCTTTACATCATGTCGAAATGCGTATGAAGAAATCGATCGGGCAGCGACAACGAGGCATTCGCCTGCTGAGCTGGAACATCCAGTGGGGGCGCGGGGCGGACGGGCGGGTGGATCTGGCGCGTACGCGCGAGGCGATCCGCGCCGCCGGGCCGCTCGACCTGATCTGCCTGCAGGAGGTGGCGAGCAATTTTCCCGGCCTCGCCGGCGGTGCGCGCGAGGACGAGCCGGCCTTCTTCGCCGAGGCCTGTGCGGATTTCGAGCCGGTGTTCGGCGCGGGTATGGACGTGCCCGACGGCGACGGCGGGCGGGCGCGCTTCGGCAACCTGCTGCTGTCGCGCCTGCCGGTGGGGCAGGTGTTCCGCCACCTGCTGCCATCGCCCGCCGACCCCGCCTGTCCGGCGATGCAGCGGGTGTGCGTGGAGGCGGTGGTGGAGGCGCCCTGGGGGCCGCTGCGGGTGATGAGCACCCACCTCGAGTATTACTCCGCGCGCCAGCGCCGCGCCCAGGTCGAGGCCTTGCGCGCGCTGCAGGCCCAGGCGGCGGACCTGGCGCGGTTGCCGGCGGCGGGCAAGGAGTCCAACCCCGCCTTCGCCGCGCGCCCGCGTCCGGCCTCGGCGGTGCTGTGTGGGGACTTCAATTGCGAACCGGGCTCGGCCGAATACCTCGCGCTGCAGCGTCCGCTACCCGCGTCCGAGCTCGCACCGGACGCCGAGCGCCCGCACTGGGTGGACGCGTGGGCGGTCGCGCACGGCGCGCGGGCGCATGCGCCCAGCGTCGGGCTGCACGGTGCGGAGTGGCCCGACCGCAGTTATTGCTGCGACTTCTTCTTCGTGACTGCCGACCTCGCGCCGCGGGTGCGCGCGGTCGAGGTGCTCGCGGACACCGCGGCTTCGGATCACCAGCCGGTGGTGCTGGAGCTGGGCGCGTAAGACGAGAGGAGCGCGGCAGGGGAGACGACCGCCCGGCCGGGCTCAGTCGGTCCCGAGCAGGGCCCGCACCACGGCGGTCGGGGCCTCTTCCTGCATCGCGTGGCCGCAGCCTGCCAGCTCCACCAGCCTCACTTCGCCGCCGCCGGCGCGCAGGGCCTCGTGCAGCGGGCCGATGGCCTTCACCGGGGTCATGCGGTCGAGCGCGCCGCACAGCAGCAGGGTGGGGCAGTCGCGGCGCGTGGCGGCGGCCAGCGCGTCCTGCCAGGCGTTGCAGGCCGCGAGGTCGCGCGCGAGCGTCTCGCTGCCGTTGCGTTCCATGCGCTCGCGGTTGCCGGCCTCGAGCGTGCGTCGGCGGTCCTCGCCGAGCACTTCGGCGGGGGCGAAGGAGAACTTGTTGATCAGCGCGTGGGCCTGCGCCGGGTCGCTGCGCGCGGCATCGAGCAGGAAGGGCGCGACCGGCATCGGCGCGAGGCTGCCGAGCAGGTGCAGGCGTGCGATGCGCCCCGGCGCGGCAGCCGCGGCGGCCAGTGCGACCAGCGAGCCCATGCTGTGCCCGGCGAGTTCGAAGCGTTCGAGGCCGAGCGCGTCGGCGAAGGCGAGCACCCACGCCGCCATGGCGTCGACCGCGCCGGGGGCCTCGCCTTCCGAGTCGCCGTGGCCGGGGAGGTCGGGGACGATCACCCGGCGGCCGGCGGCGGCAAGCCCGGCGGCGACCGCTTGCCAGACGCCGCGGTCGTGTCCGGCGCCGTGGATCAGAAGGATCGCCGGCGCGGCGGCGGGGCCGGACTCGTCGAAGGCGGCGCGGCGGCCGTCGAACTGGAGGGTCTGGGTCATGGGCGTGTTCTTGGAGGGTTCGGGACCGCGGACGGGCGCAGGCGTCCTGGAGGGGGCTCTGCGAAGCCGAGCCTGCCGCGTGCGGGTTCAGGCGGCCGGACGTTCAGCCGGCCGGATGGAGTGTCGAGCCGGCGGGTTGTTCAGGCACCGTGGCAGTCAGGCATATTCGTCGGGGTCGAGCAGGTGCTCGATCGCGACGATGCGGTCCTTGAGTGCGAGCTTGCGTTTCTTGAGCCGGCGCAGCATCAGCTCGTCCTCCACCGGGTTGTCGGCGAGGCGGGCGATCGCGTCGTCGAGGTCGCGGTGCTCGAGGCGCAACTCGTCCAGCCGCTGGCGCAGGCTGGTCACCTCGTCGAAGCTCTCCCCGGTCATGCTCGTTCCCCTCGCTTGCGTGCCGACCATGGGCGAAGTGCCGGGCAGCATCGTTTTGTCCCCAATGGTATGTGGCAGCGCGGGGGAAGACAACCTGCGCCGGTGTGGAAGGCCGGTGCGCTCAACCCGCGAGCCGGCGCGCCAGCGTGTCTGCTTCCAGCGGGCGGCTGAAGTAGTAGCCCTGCAACAGGTCGCAGCCGGCGGACCGCAGGAAACCCACCTGCTCGGCGGTCTCCACCCCCTCGGCGACGGTCTGCAAACGCAGGCTGCCGGCGAGCGCGATGATGCCGCGTACGATGGCGGCACTATCCTCGTCCTGTGCCGCGTCTTGCACGAAGCTGCGGTCGATCTTGAGCTGGTCGAGCGGAAAGCGGCGAAGGCAGGCGAGCGAGGAGTGGCCGGTCCCGAAATCGTCGACCGACACGCTGACGTCGAGGGCCTTAAGGGTGGACAGGACCCGGGCGGCCTGACCGACGTCGCGCATGACCATGCTCTCGGTGATCTCGAGCTTGAGGAGGCGCGCGGGCAGGCCCGCTGCGGCCAGGCAATGGCGGATATGCGCGGCGAGTCCCTCATCGTTGAACTGGCGTGCCGAGAGGTTGACGGCCACCTGCATCTCGCGGCCCAGGTCGAGCCAGCGGCGTGCCTCGCGGCAGGCTGCGAGCAAGACCCAGCGGCCCAGCGCGAGGATCATCCCGGTCTCTTCTGCGAGGGGGATGAACTCGCCCGGCGGCGTGATCGTGCCGTTCTCGTCGCGCATGCGCACCAGCGCCTCGGCGGCGACCATGCGAGCGCCGGCGGCCTCATGTACCGGCTGGTAGTGGAGAACGAACCCGTCCTGGGCGATCGCCTGGCGCAGCCGGCCCTCCATCTCGAGCTTGCGGACCGCTTCGGCATTCATGTCGGCGGTGTAGAAGTGGAATGCGTTGCGGCCGGCGTCCTTGGCACGGTACATCGCGGCGTCGGCGTTGCGCAGCAGGGCTTCGAAGCCGTCGTCGTCGTCGGGAAACACGCTCGCCCCGATACTCGCCGAGATCTTGATTTCCCTCCCGAGCACGATGAGAGGCTGGCCGATCGCGCGCAGGATCCGGCCTGCGACCAGCGATGCGGCCTGTGCGCCGGCAAGGTCGGTGAGCAGGACGACGAATTCGTCGCCGCCGATGCGCGCCACGGTGTCGCAGGCATCCACGCAGTCCCGAATGCGGCCGGCGATCTCCTTCAGGGCCTGATCGCCGGCGTCGTGGCCGAGGCTGTCGTTGATGCGCTTGAAATTGTCCAGATCGAGCAACAGCAGGACGAGCGCTCGACCGTCCTGGCGCGCGAAGGCGATGGCCTGGCCGACGCGGTCGCGCAGCAGGTTGCGATTCGCCAGGCCGGTGACCGGGTCCTCGTTGTTCTGGCGCTCGAGGGCTTCCTCGTAAGCGATGCGCTCGCTGATGTCGTTGATGACGCCGACGAAGTGCGTCACCGTTCCCGCCGAGTCGCGCACCGGTGCGAGGCTCAGCTCGTTCCAGAACGGGCTGCCGTCCTTGCGGTGGCTACGCAACACGACCTCCGCCTCGCGCTGCGCCTTCACTGCAGCGCGGACCTCCGCGAGGCCGCGCTGCAGGGGGTCGGCGCCGACCAGGAAGCCGGGATTTCGTCCGAGTGCCTCGGCAGCGCTGTATCCGGTGATCCGCTCGAAAGCCTTGTTGACGTGGATGAGCGGGTTTCCCGGCTGGCGCGCATCGGTGATCATGATGCCGTTGGCGGACGCCTCGACGGCCCGACCAAGCAGACGGGCGGCTTCCTCCGCGCGCTGACGGCGTGCCTCACGCTCGAAATTGGCCAGAGCGAATGCGACGTCTTCGGCCATCTCGGTAATGAGTCCGGTCATTTCCTCGTCGAAGAATCCCCTTTCGCCTGCGTACAGCACGAAGCAGCCGCTCATCCGCCCGTCCTGCACCAGTGGTATCGCGATCGCCGCACGCAGGCCGGCCGCTTCCAGTTCGTCATGGATGGGGGCGAGCGCCGGGTCGTCCTGCAGCGAGTTTTGCAGGTAGGTCGTGCCGCGGGCGACCGCGATCTCGACCGGCGTGCGGGCCGTGGCGTGCGGGCTCAGCAGGGCGAGGCGTTCGACCCAGGGCAGGTGGCTGCCGTGATGGGCGGCCGCGCGGATCCCGTCGCCCGCGGTATTGAGCAGGCCGATCCATGCCGCCGACAGGCCCCCGCGCTCGATGGCGATGCGGCACGCGGTCGCCAGCAGCGCGGGTGCCGCGGTGGCATGGACGATGGCGTGGTTGGTTTCGCTGAGCGCGGCGTAGAGTCGGTTCAGGCGGCCGAGGCGGCTCTCGGCGCGCTGGAGCTCGGCGACGTGGACCTCGAGTTCGGCGCTGCGCTGTTCGAGCTTGGCGACGAGCACCTCGTTGTACTCCCGCAGCACGACCGTCTCGTCGGCGCGTGGACTGGCGGCGACCCGGCCGCCTTCGTCCGCGCGCGCGAGGGCGTTCGCGACGACCTCCATGAAGGCCTCCGGCTCGGCGGGCTTGACGATGAAGGCGTCGGCGCCGAGGTCGAGGGCGAGCTTCTCGTCGCGCGGCTCGGTGTAGGTGGCCGTATAGACGATGAACGGGATCGATGCGAGCCCGGGGTCCGCCTTCCATTCGCGCAGCAAGGTGTAGCCGTCCATGACCGGCATCAGCAGGTCGCTGACGATCACGTCGGGCCGCTGCGTCCGGGCCCGTGCGAGCGCTGCGCTGCCGTTCTCCGCCTCGCTGACCGCGAATCCGTGCCCCTGCAGCAGGGCGCGCAGCAGGTAGCGGTTGTCGCTGCGGTCGTCGACGATCAGCGCGTGCCTCATGTGTCGTCTCCGGTGTGGTAGCGCTCGACCTCGTCGGCGAAGCGTTCGGGATCGATCGGTTTCTCGATGTAGCCGGTGCAGCCTGCGGCCAGGCACTGCTCGCGGTCGCCCGGCATCGCGTAGGAGGTGACGGCGATGATCGGCACGTGCGCGAGGCGGGGGTTCTCGCGCAGCCCGCGGGCCACCGCGTAGCCGTCCATGCCCGGCAACTGGATGTCGAGCAGGATGATCGCCGGGTCGGTACGGTCGGCGATGAGCAGCCCGCTCGGCCCGTCCTCGGCCTCGCTCACCTGCCAGCCCCGCGCGTCGAGCAGGAAACGCGCGAGGTAGCGGTTCTGGGCGTTGTCTTCGATGAGGAGGATGCGCTTGTTCATGTTCCGGTTCCTGCGCTCGCCGCAACGGTCTCGTACGGCAAGGTGACGGTGAAGCGGCTGCCCCGCCCCGGTTCGCTGTCGACGGTGATCTCCCCGCCCATCAAGGCGACCAGGCGCTTGCAGATGGTCAGCCCGAGCCCGGTGCCCTCGTGCTGGCGCGACAGTGTGCTGTCGATCTGGCGGAAGGGCTGGAAGAGCAGTTCGAGATCCTCGTGGCGGATCCCCATGCCGGTGTCGGCGACACAGAGGCGGACCGCCGGCCGGCCCGCGCGCTCCGGGCCGGCGTCGGCGGCGTGCTGCGATTCGAGCTCGAGGGTCACCGTGACCCGGCCGTGTTCGGTGAACTTGATCGCATTGGTGAGCAGGTTGAGTGCGATCTGCTCGACCCGGCGCATGTCGCCGGTCATCACGAGCGGGCCCGTCATTCGCTCCACTTGGAGGCAGAGCCTCTTGCGCTCGGCGAGCGGGCGGACGATGGCTGCGACCTTGTCGATCGAGGCCGCGATGTCGAAGGCTTCATGCGCGATGCGCAGTTCGCCCGCCTCGATCTTCGAGATGTCGAGGACGTCGTTGATCAGCGCAAGCAGGTGCCGGGCACTGTCCTGGACCATGCCGAGCTGGCGCGACTGTTCGTCGTTGAGCGGACCGGCGAGCCTCTGCAGCAGGATGCCGGTGAAGCCGATGATCGAATTGAGCGGCGTGCGCAACTCGTGGCTCATGGTGGCGAGGAAGGCCGATTTCAGTCGGTCGGCGGATTCCGCCGCATGCTTGGCGGCGAGCAGTGCGCAATTCGTCTCGGCCAACTCGGCGGTGCGTTCGGTGACGCGTTGTTCCAGGCGTTGGGCGAGCGCCTGTGCTTCGGCGTAGAGGCGTGCGTTGTCCATGGCGAGTGCGACCGGACCGCAGAGGTCCTCGACCAGCGCGAGCACGCGGCGAGGCGGGGTACGTTCCTCGCGGGTGTAGAGGCAGAGCATGCCGAGGGTGCGACCGCGCACCTCAAGCGGGAAAAATGCGTGCCGGAGCACGCCCTCCGGGCATACGTTGTCGCAGGGCCGCGGCGTGGAGCCGGCGTCGGCGAGGGCGTGTCCGCGTCCGCTGGCGACGGTGGCGAGGGTCGCCGCACACGCGGTGTCGCGCAGCGGGCCGCCGTCGGCGGCGCAGGCGGCCGGGGCGCAGTCGCCGACGCGCGCGCTCACCTCGAGCAGACCCGTGTCCGCATCCCGAAGGCAGGCGACGCCGCCACCGAAGCCGGTGAGGGCGAGGGCGGCACGGACGAGGTCCTCGAGCAGGCGGGGTGCGTCCGGGCGGGCGGTGGCATCGCGCAGGATACGGTTCGTGAGGGTGATCTCCTCGTTCCGTTGCGTGATCTCCGCAGTCTTTTCCTCGACTTTGCGACGCAGCATCCAGACCCATAGCGCGCCTGCCGCGAGCAGGCTGAGCGCCAGCAGGGCGGCGCTGCCGACCCAGGTGGGAAGCACGGTTCGCGGGCTTTCGGTTTGTACTGCCCAGCGCGCGATCGAGCGGAAGAAGATCGAGTCCGGGTCGCCCTTCATCGCGACGAGGTGGCGGTCGATGGCGGCGAGCAGTGCCCTGTCGCCGCCCGCGCGTGTCGCGAAGTAGAGCCGCGAGGGGCTGAAGATGATCGCGGTGTCGACCAGGCCGTATTGCGCGGCGTGGCGGACGCCGAAGAACCGGTTGGTGACGACCGCGTCCGCCTCGCCTGCCGCGACGGCGGCGAATGCGGCGGCGTACTCCGGGTAGGCCTGGAGCGTCGCAGAGAGGCTGAAGTTGACGAGCAGCTGGCGGAGATTGTCCATCTGAACCGACGCATCGAGCACGGCAATGCGCCGATTCCCCAGATCGGGCAGCGAGCGGATGGAACTGCCGGGGGCCGTGTAGACCTGGTGCCAGCTCGATAGCACCGGCTCGTCGTGGAAGGCGAGGCGCAACTCGCGTTCGGCGCTGCGGGCGACATCGGGCATCAGGTCGATCTCGCCTGCTTCGAGGCGCGCGAGGCCCTCGCTCCACGAGCCGGGAACATACTCGATGTGCCAGCCCTCGCGTGCCGCGATCGCCTCCAGGATGTCCGCGAAGATGCCCTCGCCCCGCCCGTCGGCCCCGATCGCGATCTTGGGGCTGTTCTGGTACAGCCCGACACGCACCGTCTGGGCTGCATCGAGCGCGAGGGGGAGCAGGGCAGCGAGGGTGACGAGCACGGCACGAAGAAGTCGTTCTCGCCAACTGCGCGAGGCAGGGGAGGCCGGATGCTGCGGAACTGGAACAACAAATGGATCGCCCATCGTCCTGTTCTCGTCACATGGGGACGGCGCAAGCCGGATCGCGCCGGGCCGGGTGCGAGCCCCCGAGCTTTACGCGATATGAATGCTGCCCATTATGGGCCACCGCATTGCTGCGCGATAGTTCGGATTGACGTGCGGTCGGCCGGGCGCGCACCGCGCCGGCGCCTCCGGCTCGCTGTGGGAAGGGCAGTCGAGCGGCCGGCACGTCAAGCGCAGCGTTCGGCCAAGGGGGCGAACCGCGTTGTCCTGACGGGTTAATATTCCCGCCGTAGTGGAGGGAAGACCAATTGAACAAGGCATTCGTGAAGGAAGATCCGGGCAACGACGAGGACGAGGAGCTGGCTCCTGGTCTGCGCCTGCCACCCGGCAGCAAGAACTACATGACCCGGCGCGGCTACGATGCGCTGCGCGTCGAGCTCGACCAGCTCGTGCGCGTCGAGCGCCCGAAGCTGGTCGAGACCGTGGCCTGGGCCGCGGGCAACGGCGATCGCTCGGAGAACGGCGACTACATCTACGGCAAGAAGCGCCTGCGCGAGATCGACCGCCGCATCCGCTTCCTGATCAAGCGCATCGAGAGCGCCGAGGTGGTCGATCCCGAGCGCCAGCAGGGCCTGGAGCAGGTCTTCTTCGGTGCGACGGTGAGCTTCAGCGATCTCGACACCGCGGAGGAGCAGACCCTGCAGATCGTCGGGGTCGACGAGGCCGACGCCTCGCAGGGGCGCATCAGCTGGATCTCGCCCCTGGCGCGTGCGGTGCTCAAGGCGCGCGTCGGCGACGTGGTGCGCTTCCACAGCCCGGCCGGCGTGCGCGAGATCGAGATCGGCGCGGTGGAATACCGCTGAACGGTGGAGTGGCATTCAGGCTGCAGGGTGCTCAAGTCGGGCCGAATGCTGCCGTTGACCGGACGAAGCGGTTGTACGCCCAGGCGACAGCCCTCCCGCAAAGTCTCCATTTCGTGGATGGTCCGGCAAGATGCGTTTCGAATCCCTCACCGTCGCCCGCCGCCTGGCGCTGATGCTGCTCGTCGCCCTCGCGGGCATGGTCCTGCTCGCGCTCGCGGCCTTGTACGAAAACCGCGACGACATGCGCGAGGGCTATGCGCGCAACGTGCGCAGCCAGATCGAACTGGCCACCGGGGTGCTCGCGCATTTCCACGCGCTGGAGCAGGCCGGCGTGCTCGACCGCGAGGCGGCGCAGAAGGCTGCGAAGGACACGCTGCGCGGGCTGCGCTACCAGAACAACGAGTACTTCTTCGTGCTCGATCTCGAGCTGAACATGCTGATGCACCCGCTGCGGCCCGCGCTCGAGGGCAAGCTCGCCGACCTGAAGGACAGCGCGGGCAAGCACTTCGTGCGCGAGATGGTGACGCTGGCGCGCGCGCAGGGGCAGGGCTTCGTGGACTACACCTGGCCGCGCTCGGGCGTCGCCACCGACCCGGCCCAGCCCAAGCTGAGCTACGTGAAGGCCTTCCCGTCCTGGGGCTGGGTGGTGGGCTCGGGCGTGTATGTGGATGACATCGATGCTGCCTTCAATGACGCGGCGCTGCGCTTCGGCGCCCTGGTCGCGGTTGTGCTCGTGCTGCTCGGGCTGATCGGCGTGTGGGTGATCCGCGGGGTCACCGGCGCGCTCGGTGGCGAGCCGGCCTACGCCGGCGCGATCATGAAGCGCGCCGCTGCCGGCGATCTGGCGGTGGACGTGGAGCAGCGCGGGCGGGGCGACAGCCTGCTCGGCAACCTCTCGAACATGCTCGCGCAGCTGCGCGCCATGATCGGCGCGATCGGCGGCAGCGCCTCGCGCCTGGGCGCGAGCGCGCGCGAGATCCACGCGGTGTCGCGCTCGGTGTCCGAGGCCTCGGTCTCGCAGACCGGCGCGACCGCGTCGATCGCCGCCGCCATCGAGGAGATGACCGTGAGCATCGAGCAGATCTCCGACAGTGCGCGCCTGGCCGAGCAGCATTCGAGCACCGCGGCCGGGCTCGCCGACGAGGGCGCCGGCAAGGCCGAGCGCGCGGCGCGCGAGATGCAGGCCATCGCCGCGCGCGTGGGCGACGCGGCGCAGAAGATCCAGCAGCTCGTGGCACGCGCCGACGAGGTCGGCACCATCGCCAACGTGATCAAGGAGATCGCCGGCCAGACCAACCTGCTCGCGCTCAATGCGGCCATCGAGGCCGCGCGCGCCGGCGAGCAGGGGCGCGGCTTCGCGGTGGTGGCCGACGAGGTGCGCGGCCTGGCCGAGCGCACCGCGGTGGCCACCGTGCAGATCGAGAAGGTGATCGAGGGCATCCAGAACGAGACACGCGCCACCGTGGGCGCGATGGCCGAGGTGTCGAGCCAGGTCGATGGCGGCGTGGCGCTGGTGGGCGACGCGACCGATTCGCTGCACCGCATCCGCAGCACCGCGGGCGAGGCGCTCGAGCGCATCCGCGAGGTGGCCTACGCCACCGGCGAGCAGAGCAGCGCCTCCACCGAGATCGCCCGCCAGGTGCAGACCATCACCGAGATGGCCGACGGCACCTCGGGCTCGATGCACAGCGTGGTGGTCGCGGCCGAGCAGCTGCAGGGCCTGGCCGCCGAGCTCGACGCCCTGGTCGGGCGCTTCCGCTGCTGATCCGCGGGGGGGGCGGTGGCGCTTGAAATCCGCCGCCGTGCCCCCAACTGCTGCTGCGTTTCGACAACCCCTCGACGGAGCAGCTTCCAATGTCCGAAGTCCACAACCCTTCGCAACCTTCCTCCCAGACGCTCGCCTTCCAGGCCGAGGTGAAGCAGCTGCTTCACCTGATGATCCACTCGCTGTATTCCAACCGCGAGATCTTTCTGCGCGAGCTCGTCTCCAACGCCTCGGATGCCTGCGACAAGCTGCGCTTCGAGGCGCTCGACAACGGCGCGCTGTATGAGGACGACAGCGAGCTGAAGATCCGCATCGGCTTCGACGCCGAGGCCAGGACGATCACCATCGCCGACAACGGCATCGGCATGAGCCGCGACGAGGCGATCGCCCACCTGGGCACCATCGCCAAGTCGGGTACCAAGGAGTTCTTCGGCAAGCTTACCGGCGACCAGAAGAAGGACGCCCACCTCATCGGCCAGTTCGGTGTCGGCTTCTACTCCGCCTTCATCGTCGCCGACAAGGTCACCGTGGTGTCGCGCCGCGCCGGGCTCCCTGCCGACCAGGGCGTGAAGTGGGAATGCTCGATGACGGGCGACGAAGCCGGCGCCTACACCGTGGCGCAGGTCGACAAGCCCGGGCGCGGCACGGAGATCACGCTGCACCTGCGCGAGGGCCAGGAAGACCTGCTGTCGTCGTGGAAGCTGAAGAGCCTGATCCGCAAGTACTCCGATCACATCGTGCAGCCGATCGTGATGAAGAAGGAGGAATGGAACGAGGAGCAGAAGAAGCAGGTCGTGACCGACGAGGACGAGACCGTCAACCAGGCCAACGCGCTGTGGACGCGCTCGAAGAACGACATCACGGACGACGAGTACACCGCCTTCTACAAGCACGTCGCCCACGACTTCGAGGACCCGCTGGCGTGGACGCACTCGCGCGTCGAGGGCCGCCACGAATACACGAATCTGCTCTACATCCCGAAGAACGCGCCCTTCGACCTGTGGGACCGCAACGCCAAGCACGGCATCAAGCTCTATGTGAAGCGCGTCTTCATCATGGACGACGCCGAGAAGCTGATGCCGACCTACCTGCGCTTCGTGCGCGGGGTGGTCGATTCGGCCGACCTGCCGCTCAACGTGTCGCGCGAGATCCTGCAGGAATCCAAGGACATCGACACCATCCGCGCCGGCTGCACCAAGAAGGTGCTGACCCTGCTCGAGAGCCTGGCCAACAGCGACGAGGCCGCGGACAAGGACAAGTACGCCGAGTTCTGGAAGGCCTTCGGCAAGGTGCTCAAGGAAGGCGTGGGCGAGGACTTCGCCAACAAGGACAAGATCGCCGGCCTGCTGCGCTTCGCCTCGACCAAGCTGGATACGCCCGACGAGGTGGTGTCGCTCGCCGACTACATCGGCCGCATGAAGGAAGGCCAGGACAAGATCTACTTCGTCACCGCCGAGACCTTCAACGCGGCGAAGAACAGCCCGCATCTCGAGGTCTTCCGCAAGAAGGGCATCGAGGTGCTGCTGCTCACCGACCGCGTCGACGAGTGGGTGACCGGTAACCTCACCGAGTTCGACGGCAAGGCGATGGTGTCGGTCGCCAAGGGCGGGCTCGACCTGGGCGCGCTGGAGGACGAGGCCGAGAAGCAGGAGGTCGAGAAGGCCGCCGACGAGTACAAGGAGCTGGTCGACAAGATGAAGGCGAGCCTGGGCGAGCGCGTCAAGGACGTGAAGGTGACGCTGCGCCTGACCGACTCCCCGGCCTGCCTGGTCGCCGACGAGCACGACCTCGGCATGAACCTCGCGCGCATCCTCAAGGCTGCGGGCCAGAACGCGCCGGTCTCCAAGCCCATCCTCGAGATCAACCCCAACCACCCGGCGGTGCTGCGCCTGAAGTACGAGGACAAGCACTTCGACGACTGGGCGGCGGTGCTGTTCGACCAGGCCCTGCTGGCCGAGGGCGGCACGCTCGACGATCCGGCCACCTTCGTCAAGCGCATCAACCAGCTGATGATGGCGATGAGCGGGAACTGATCCGGCTGCGGCCGGGCACTGCAAGCGCAACGGGCGGCGCGCCGAAGGGCGGCCGCCCGTTCGTTTCAGCTCAGTCGTGCAGGCTCCGCACGGGCTGCGCGAGTGCGCAGGCGCGCGCGCTCACCGCTGCGCGGCGCGGCGGGAGCGCGCGCAACTCAATTTTCGGGTGCGAACCCGTAGTACGAGCCGTACGCCGAGGGTGCGGGTGCGTAGGCGGCGACCTTGATCGCATCGGGCAGGCACACCGTGTCGGTGAAGCCGTCGATGCCGCGTGCGTCCTCGTGCCACCGCGCCTCGATCTCGCTCTCCGACAGGCCGTCGAGATGCAGATTGTGGTCGAGGCGGGCCGAGCGATATTCGAAGCCGGTGTCGTGGGCGATGAACAAGGTATGCGGGCAGGCGGTGATGCGCGTCTCGTCGCTGGGGTCGGCGCCCATCACGCGCACGCCGCAGAAGGGGCAATGCACGGGTGTGTAGTAGTAGGTCTCGAGTTCGGTTCTCTGGATGAGCCGGGTCATCGGGCTGTCCTCCATTCGTAGGGGTGATCGGTCGCGCTGCCGCTTTTCGGCAGGCCGAAAAGCAAAAAGGCCCGACTCTCGTCGGGCCTCTCGAGGCGATTGGCGCCGCAGGCGCCGGTTCGCGATGCAGCTCAGGCGGCGCGGATGTTGGACGCCTGCAGGCCCTTGGGGCCGGTGGTCACGTCGAACGTGACGCGCTGGCCTTCGGCGAGGGTCTTGAAACCCTGGCCCTGGATGGCGGAAAAGTGGGCGAAGAGGTCGTCACCACCCGCTTCCGGGGTGATGAAGCCGAAGCCTTTGGAATCGTTGAACCACTTCACGGTGCCGTTTGCCATGTCTTGAATCTCCTGAAAATGGGGAAAGCCCCCTGGTTGGGGCGAGGTTCAAGACAGCGAGGTACGACTTGAGGAAATACGGCCCGAGGAACCGGATATGCCGACAAATGAACTACATGACTTGAATATCGCTGCGGCGCAGTATGCGCGAAAGCTGCCCATAAAGATAGATATATTTTATTTTTCTTGTCCGTGGTGCCCCGGCAGCGTGGCCCGAGGCACGTCGAGGCTCGGCCCGGCAGGGTTTGTCCATTGGGGCAAACGATAGGTTGACGCCTCTCCGGGCGGCCGGAACACTGCCCGCAACAAAAAACGAACCCGGGCAGGAGACAGCCTTGAGCGAGTTCATTCTCGAAACCCGTGGACTCACCAAGGAGTTCAAGGGCTTCGTCGCCGTATCCAATGTCGACCTGAAGGTGCGGACGGGGCACATCCATGCCCTGATCGGCCCCAACGGCGCGGGCAAGACCACGGTCTTCAACCTGCTGACCAAGTTCCTGCCGCCGACTGCAGGCTCCATCCTGTTCGACGGCAAGGACGTCACCCGCGAGGCGCCGGCGGTGACCGCGCGCCGCGGCATGGTGCGCTCCTTCCAGATCTCGGCGACCTTTCCCAACCTGACGGTGCTCGAGAACGTGCGCATCGGCCTGCAGCGCAGGCTGGGAACGGAATTCCACTTCTGGCGCTCGGCGAAGTCGCTGGATGTCCTGAACGACGAGGCGATGGCCCTGCTCGAGGCGGTGGATCTCACCCGGTTCGCCGACACCGTCACCGCCGAGATGCCCTATGGCCGCAAGCGCGCGCTCGAGATCGCCACCACGCTGGCGCTCGAGCCCCGCATGCTGTTGCTCGACGAACCCACCCAGGGCATGGGGGGCGAGGACATCGCGCGCGTGGTCGAACTCATCCGCAAGGTGTCCGCCAACCGCACCATCCTGATGGTGGAGCACAACCTCTCGGTGGTCGCCAACCTGTGCGACCGCATCACCGTGCTCACCCGCGGCAGCGTGCTCGCCGAAGGCAGCTACGCCGAGGTGTCGAAGAACCCCAAGGTGCTCGAGGCCTACGTCGGCTCCGACGACATCGGCGACGCCCACCACTGATCCCCGCCCCCGAAACGCCATGACCAGTGCCTTCACCCCTCATCCGGAGATGCTCCGGATCCACGACCTCCACGCCTTCTACGGCGAGTCGCACATCCTGCACGGCATCGACATCAAGGTGGCGCGCGGCGAATGCGTGACCTTGCTCGGGCGCAACGGCTCCGGACGCTCGACGACCTTGAAATCGGTGCTCGGCCTGGTCGGCAAGCGCACCGGGTCGATCATGGTCAACGGCCGCGAGGTGATCGCCGAGCCCACCCACCGCATGGCGCGCTACGGCATCGGCTACGTGCCCGAGGAGCGCGCGATCTTCGCCTCGCTCAGCACCGAGGAGAACCTGATGCTGCCGCCGCAGGTGGCGAGCGGGGCGCTGTCGGTGGAAGAGATCTACCAGATGTTTCCCAACCTGCAGGAACGCCGCAACAGCCCAGGCTCCAAGCTCTCGGGCGGCGAGCAGCAGATGCTGGCGATGGCGCGCGTGCTGCGCACCGGGGCCAAGCTGCTGCTGCTCGACGAGATCACCGAGGGGCTGGCGCCGGTGATCGTGAAGAAGCTCGGCGAGGTCATCGTCGAGCTGAAATCGCGCGGCTTCACCATCGTGCTGGTGGAGCAGAACTTCCGCTTCGCCGCCCCGCTGGCCGACCGCCACTACGTGCTCGAGCACGGCGAGATCATCGCCACCATCACCGCGGAGGAGCTCCCCGGGAAGATGGACTGGCTGCACCAGACGCTGGGGGTCTGAGCGGCTGCACCGCGCAGTCCCTGCGTAACAACCACACGAACGAGACGGAGACCCACGATGCAGATGAAGAAACTCACCACCCTGGCCTGCGCGGCCGCCTTCGCCATGCTGTCGGGCGCGGCGAGTGCGCAGATTTCGGGCAACACGGTCAAGATCGGCGTGCTCACCGACATGTCGGGCACCTATTCCGACCTTGCCGGCGCAGGCGCGGTGCTCGCCACCCAGATGGCGATCGAGGACTTCATCGCCGAGGCCAAACCGGCCTTCAAGGTCGAGATGGTCTCCGCCGACCACCAGAACAAGGCCGACATCGCTTCCAACAAGGCGCGCGAATGGTTCGAGCGCGAGGGCGTCGACACGGCTACCGAGCTCGTCACCACCTCGACCGCGCTCGCGGTGATGAAGATCGCCAAGGAGATGAACCGCGTCGCGCTGATGAGCGGCCCGGCCTCGACGCCGATCACCAACGAGCAGTGCAACGACGTGACGGTGCACTACACCTACGACACCTATGCGCTCGCCAACGGCACCGCCAAGGCGGTGACGCAGCAAGGCGGCAACACCTGGTTCTTCCTGACCGCCGACTATGCCTTCGGTCAGGCGCTGGAGAAGGATTCGTCCGCGGTGGTGACGGCCAACGGCGGCAAGGTGCTCGGCTCGGTACGCCATCCCTTCCCGGCGTCCGACTTCTCGTCCTTCCTGCTTCAGGCCCAGGCCTCGGGCGCCAAGATCATCGGTCTGGCCAACGCCGGCGCCGACACCACCAACGCGATCAAGCAGGCGGCCGAGTTCGGCGTCACGCCCAAGCAGTCGCTCGCCGGCCTGCTGATGTTCATCTCCGACGTGCACTCGCTCGGCCTGCAGGCCACCCAGGGCATGTACCTGACCACCGGCTTCTACTGGGATCTCGACGACCAGACCCGCGCCTGGTCCAAGCGCTTCTTCGAGAAGCAGAAGCGCATGCCGACCATGGTGCAGGCCGGCCAGTACTCCTCGGTGCTGCACTACCTGCGCGCGGTGCAGGCCACCGGCACGGACGAGGCGGGCAAGGTCATGGCGCAGATGAAGGCCACCCCGATCAAGGACTTCTTCGGCAAGAACGGCCGCATCCGCGAGGATGGGCGCATGGTGCACGACATGTACCTGGCGCAGGTGAAGACGCCCGCCGAGTCGAAGTACCCGTGGGACTACTACCACATCCGCCAGACCATCCCGGCGGAAGAGGCCTTCCAGCCGCTGGCGCAGTCGAAGTGCCCGCTGGTCAAGAAGTGAGCTGATCGCGGGGCGTCCCGCACTTCACGACGCAGCGGGGCGGCACGGCCGTCCCGCTGCGGGAGTCGCACATGGAAATCTTCGGCGTTCCGAGCGCGCTGCTCGGCAGCCAGCTGCTGGTCGGCCTCATCAACGGTTCGTTCTACGCGATCCTGAGCCTGGGCCTGGCCATCATCTTCGGCCTGCTCAACATCATCAACTTCACCCACGGCGCCCAGTACATGATGGGCGCCTTCGTGGCGTGGATCGCGCTCAACAAGCTCGGCATCAACTACTGGGTCGCGCTGCTGTTCGCGCCCATCGTCATCGGCGCGCTCGGCGTGCTGATCGAGCGCACGATGCTGCGCAAGCTCTACAAGCTCGACCACCTCTACGGCCTCTTGCTCACCTTCGGCCTGGCGCTGATCTTCGAGGGCATCTTCCGCGACCAGTACGGCATCTCCGGCCAGTCCTACCCGGTGCCCGAGCTGCTGCAGGGCGGGGTGAACCTCGGCTTCATGTTCCTGCCGATCTACCGCGGCTGGGTCGTGGTGGCCGCGCTGACGGTGTGCTTCGCCACCTGGTTCGTCATCGAGAAGACCAAGCTCGGCGCCTACCTGCGCGCCGGCACCGAGAACGCGCAGATGGTGCAGGCGCTCGGCATCAACGTGCCGCTGCTGATCACCTTCACCTACGGCTTCGGCGTCGCGCTCGCCGCCTTCGCCGGGGTGCTCGCGGCGCCGGTGTACCAGGTCAGTCCGCTGATGGGCTCCAACCTCATCATCGTGGTGTTCGCGGTGGTCGTGATCGGCGGCATGGGTTCGATCATGGGCTCCATCCTCACCGGCCTCGGCCTGGGGCTGATCGAGGGGCTGACGCGGGTGTTCTACCCGGAGGCTTCGGCAGTGGTGGTGTTCGTGATCATGGTAATCGTGCTGCTGGTGCGGCCCGCCGGCCTGTTCGGCAAGGCCTGAGCGCGGGCAAAGGAATCAGACTGATGAACAACCCCAATTCGATGTTCGCCCGCGCCATGCCGATCCTGTTCGGCGCGCTGTTCCTGATCGGGCTGGTGGCGCCGTTCGCGGTGTATCCCACCTTTCTGATGAAGGTCCTGTGCTTCGGGCTGTTCGCGTGCGCGTTCAACCTGCTGCTCGGCTTCGCCGGGCTGCTCTCCTTCGGCCATGCCGCCTTCCTCGGCAGCGCCGGCTACGTGTGCGGCATGCTGGTGCGCGACCTGGGGGTGACGCCCGAGCTCGGCATCCTCGGCGGCACGCTCGCCGCCGGCGCGCTCGGCTGGGTCTTCGGCGTGCTGGCGATCCGCCGTACCGGGATCTACTTCGCGATGATCACGCTGGCGCTGTCGCAGATGGTGTATTTCGTCGTGCTGCAGTGGAAGGCGACCGGTGGCGAGGACGGCTTGCAGGGCGTACCGCGCGGACATCTGTTCGGTGTCATCGACCTGTCGAACAACCTCGCGATGTACTACCTCGTGTTCGCGGTGTTCTGCATCGGCTTCTTCATCATCTACCGTGCGATCCATTCGCCCTTCGGGCAGATCCTCAAGGCGATCCGCGAGAACGAGCCGCGCGCGATGTCGCTCGGCTACGACGTGGCCAAGTTCAAGCTGCTCGCCTTCGTGCTCTCGGCCGCGCTCGCCGGCATGGCGGGGGCGACCAAGACCCTGGTGTTCCAGCTCGCCTCGCTCACCGACGTGCATTGGCACATGTCGGGCGAGGTGGTGCTGATGACGCTGCTCGGCGGCCTCGGCACCGTGCTCGGCCCGCTGGTCGGCGCCGCCACCATCGTGTCGCTGCAGACCGAGCTCGCCGACAGCGTGGGCTCCTGGGTCACGGTGATCATGGGCACGATCTTCGTGGTCTGCGTGCTGCTGTTCCGCCGCGGCATCGTCGGCGAGCTACAGGCGCTGATCCGGCGCGCCGGCATCCGCTGAGGACGGCGGTTCCACAGCCGGCTTCGCGGCGCCCGCGCCCTGCGCACCCACCGGGGGGTGCGCAGGGCGCGGGCGTTTTTCGTGCGCCCGCTTCTCGGCGCGCCGCAGCCAGGGGTGGGAGAGCGCGTGGTAGAGCGGTACCGGCGCCACCGAGCGCGCCACGCCGTGGGCCACCACCGCGGTGGCCATCAGCGGCAGCAGCATCTGGTGGTTGGCGGTCATCTCCATGACGATCACGAAGGAGGTGATCGGCGTCTGCGTCATCGCCGCGAGGAAGGCCACCATGCCCAGCACCAGGATCGCCGCGTCCTGCTCGCCCGGCAGCAGCAGGGCGAGGTCGGCGCCCAGGCCGGCGCCCACCGCGAGCGCGGGGGCGAAGATGCCGCCGGGGATCTTGGACGCGAAGACCAGCCAGATCACCGCCAGCTTCATCAGCGTGAAGGCCGCCGGCAAGGCCGCGCTGCCCTCGAGCGCGGCCTTGGATTCCGCATAGCCCGTGCCGTAGGTGACGCCGCCGCTGGCCAGTCCGATCAACGCGGTGAGCAGGCCGCACATCGCCGCGAAGGCGACCGGCTGGCCCTCGGCGATCCTGCCGAGGCGGCCGGGCAGGCCGCGTGCGGACGCCACCAGCACGCGCGTGAAGATGCCGCCGAGCAGGCCGCCGGCCACCCCGCAGGCGAGCACCGGCCAGATCCCGTCGGGCCAGCCCAGGCTCGCCAGGGTGCGGCCGAAGTAGGTGTAGTTGCCCAGCACGGCGAGCGACATCAGGCCGGCGAAGATCACCGCGGTGAGCGTGGTGCTGTTGGCCTGGAAGGCACGGTAGCGGCACATCTCCTCGATCGCGAACATGATGCCGCCGAGCGGGGTGTTGAAGGCCGCGGCGATGCCGGCGCCGCTGCCGGCGACGATGAGGTCGCGGCTGGAGGCGATGCGGCGGTGGCGCTTGCGGCTGGCGAGCAGGTGCAGCACCGAGGCGCCGATCTGCACCGAAGGGCCCTCGCGACCCACCGAGGCGCCGCTGAGCAGCCCGCCCAGGGTCAGGAAGACCTTGGCCAGCGCGATGCGCAGCGACAGCAGCTGGCGGCGCACGCGGCCGTCATCCGACATCGACGCCGCGATCGCCTGCGGGATGCCGCTGCCCTCGGTACCGGGGAAGAAGCGGCGCGAGATCCACGCCAGCGCGGCGAAGCCGGCGGGCGCGATCAGCAGGGTGAGCCAGGGGCGCTCGCGGATCAGCCCGGCGTGGGCGGCGATCGCCAGCTCGGCGCCGATCGCGAAGGCGATCGCGACCAGTCCGGCGAGCAAGGCCGCGCCCACCAGCAGCAGGCGCACCCGCCAGCGCCGCAGCGACAGCCAGGGCAGGGCATAGCGGCGCCCGCCGCGCAGCAGGCGGGCGAATGGGCGCCCGCGTGCGGCGGTGCGGGGCGCGACCGCTGATCCGGACGGCTCGGGAGGCGGCGCAGCGGGGCGCGCGCCGTCGGCTTGTGCAGGAGCAGCGGGGTTCCGCTCGGGGCTCATCGGTGGCTGTGCTGCCATGCGGGATTCCTTCCCGGCGGAGTGGACGACAGCAGCATTTCCAGAGGCCTTTCTGCAATGCTGCACATGCGAAGAACGAACGATACCGCTACCATACGCAAGCGTGAGCGGAGTGATGTTTTTTTGACAATCATTGTTTGTGGAAATATAGTTCCAGCGAGACTCGAATGGCGGAAACGCAACAGAAAGTGAAGAAGCCGGCGGCTCAGGCGACCCCCCTGTCGGTCCTGCAGCGTTTCCGGATCCTGATCCGCACCGCGCAGCGCCACTCCCAGTGGATCGAGCGCCAGAGCGGCGTCACCGGCGCCCAGCTGTGGGCGCTGCAGGAGCTGCGCGAGGCGCCCGGCCTGCGCGTGGGCGAGCTCGCGAACCGGATGGCGCTTCACCAGTCCACCACCTCGAACATGGTGGACCGGCTCGAGACCTCGGGGCTGATCCGCAAGGAGCGCACGAGCGCCGACCAGCGCGTGGTGCGCCTCCACCTCACCGACGACGGGCTCGCGCTGCTGTCGAGGGCGCCTTCGCCGGCGCGGGGTGTGCTGCCCGAGGCCTTGCGGCTGATGGACGACGAGGGCCTCGCCAGCCTGCAGAGCGAGCTTGAGAAGCTGCTGCGCCAGATCAAGAATCTCGACGAAGGCTTCGGCATGCAGCCGCTTCCCTTCACCGAATGAACGGCGGTCCGCCCGGGGCGGTCCGCCTCGACCGTACTTCAGATGAAGTGACCGCCTCCGTGCGGACAGCAGATTCGGCGGCCCGCGAGGCCGCCATTTTTTTGTCGCCGCGCGGCCGTACGGGGCTCAGACGGCGGTCGGCGGGGGCGCGATCACCAGCCGGTTGCGACCGCTGCGCTTGGCCTCGTAGAGCGCGGCGTCGGCCTGCGCGACCACGGTCGCCAGCTCGCCGGTGCCGGGTGCGGCCATCGCCAGGCCGATCGAGATGGTGATCCTCCCGGCCACGGGATGCGCCGTCTCGGCGACGACGGTGCGCAGCTTCTCGGCGACGGTGCGCGCGCCCTCGAGGGCGGTATCGGGCAGCAGTACCAGGAACTCCTCGCCGCCGTAGCGCGACACGAAGTCAGCCTCGCGCACCGTGGCGGCGAGCAGGCCGGCGACGAGGGCCAGCACCGCGTCGCCGGTGGCGTGGCCGTAGGTGTCGTTGATCGGCTTGAACGAGTCGATGTCGATCATCAGCACAGCGCAGCCGGTGCCGCACGGTCCCGGCTGCCGGCGCGACTCCTCGTGCAGGCGTTCGTCGACGGCGAGTCGGTTGGGCAGTCCGGTGAGCGCGTCGCGGCGGGCGAGGCGGGCGAGCTCTTCGTTGGCGCGGGCGAGATCGGCGGTCCGTTCGGCCACCTTGCGCTCGAGCTCGGCGTTGGCGTGCGCGAGCGCGTCGGTCGCGAGCGCGAGCACGAACTCGTTGTGTTTTCTCGGGCTGACGTCGGTGACCGTGCCCGCCATGCGCAGCGGGCGGCCGTCGGGTGCGCGCTCGACGACACGCCCGCGGTCGAGGACCCACAGCACGCTGCCGTCGGGGCGACGCATGCGGTGCTCGTGCTCGTAGCTGCCCACGCCGGCGAGGGCCCGGTCGAGCAGGCCCATCACCTCGTCGCGATCGTCCGGGTGCAGCCTGTCCGCGAATGCGGCGATCGGGTGCACCAGGGTGTCGGCGGCGTAACCGAGCAGCTCGCACCAGCGCCGGTTGTGGGTGACCGTGCCGGCATCGATGTCCCAGTCCCAGATGCCTTCGCCGGCAGCCTCCATGGCATAGGCATAGCTGCGCTCGCGCTCCTCGATGACGCGGTATGCACGTCGAAGGTCGGTGATGTCGTGCGCGATCACGAGGATGCGCGGCTCGCCCGCGGGACCGCGCAGCGGCTTCTTGATCGAGTGGAAGTAATGCACCTCGCCGGTCTCGGCATTGGTGGAGCTCTCCTCGACGATCTGCGTGCGACCACCGCGCATCACGGCGCGCACGTTCTCCAGGTAGAAATCCACCTGCTCGCGGTTCGGGTTGAAGGCGCCGTCGTCCTTGCCGACGAGTTGCTCCGGCGTGGTGTCGTACAGGCGTGCGAGCGCGGCGTTGCCGAGCAGGAAGCGGCCATCCCAGTCCTTGAGCAGGATGATGTCGGGCGACTCGTCGATCACCGTGCGCAGCAGCTCGCCGTCGCGCGTCGCCTGTTCCCAGCGCGCCAGCGCCGTGCGGGCGTCGGGCGCGATCGGGCCGCGTGCGCCGCAGTCGGCGCAGCACGCGCTCCAGAGCCCGTCGGGGAGCGCGATTGGCCGGGTGCTGTGGGCGTTGCAGAACGGGCAGGGGAGTTCGGTCTCTTCCATGACGGCTGGAGCGGGGGTGCGATGCCTCGATCAGTGGCGGCGGGACAGGGCCTGCATCGCGCGCGCCAGGCCGTCCAAGGTCATCGGGTACATGCGCTCGCCCATGATCTGGCCGAGGATGCCGATCGACTGGCGGTAGGGCCACAGGCGCTCCGGCTCGGGGTTGAGCCAGGCCGCGGCCGGGTAGGCGTCGAGGAGGCGGCGCAGCCAGGTGGCGCCGGCCTCGGCGTTCATGTGCTCGACCGAGCCGTGCGGATGCAGGATCTCGTAGGGGCTCATGGTGGCATCGCCGACGAAGATGAGCTTGTAGTCCGAGCCGTACTTGTGGATCACGTCGAGGAGCGGCGTACGCTCGGCGTGGCGGCGGCGGTTGTCGCGCCAAACGCCCTCGTACACGCAGTTGTGGAAGTAGAAGTACTCGAGGTGCTTGAACTCGAGCCGGCAGGCGGAGAAGAGCTCCTCGCAGACCTTGACGTGGTCGTCCATCGAGCCGCCGACGTCGAGGAAGAGCAGCACCTTGACCGCGTTGTGGCGTTCGGGGCGCATCATCAGGTCGAGCCAGCCGGCGTTGCGCGCGGTGGCGGCGATGGTGCCGTCGAGGTCGAGCTCCTCGGCCGCGCCCTGGCGGGCGAAGCGGCGCAGGCGACGCAGCGCGACCTTGATGTTGCGCGTGCCGAGCTCGACCGAATCGTCGAGGTTGCGGAACTCGCGCTTGTCCCACACCTTGACCGCCGTGCGGTTGCCGGCGGACTCGCCACCCACGCGGATGCCCTCGGGGTGGGTGCCGTTGTTGCCGAAGGGCGAGCTGCCGCCGGTGCCGATCCACTTGCTGCCGCCCTGGTGGCGTCCCTTCTGTTCCTGCAGGCGCTTGCGGAACTCCTCCATCAGCTTGTCCCAGCCGAGCTTCTCGAGCTTGGCGCGCTCCTCGGGCGAGAGGTGCTTCTTCACCATCGCGCGCAGCCAGTCCTCGGGCAGGTCGGCCTCCAGGCCGGGCAGGGCGGTGACGCCCTTGAAGTATTCGCCGAAGGCCTGGTCGAAGCGGTCGTAGAGCGACTCGTCCTTCACCAGGCACAGCCGCGCGTAGTAGTAGAAGTCGTCGAGCGAGGGCCCGCAGACGTGGTCGCGCAAGCCCTCGAGCACGGTGAGGAACTCGCGTGTGGACACCGGCAGCTTGCGTGCCTTGAGGTGCAGGAAGAAATCGATGAGCATGGGGTCTTCCCTTCGTGCGCGGTCAGTCCTGGATCTGCATCGCCCAGGACAGGGCCTGCAGGTGGCATTCGGAGGCCTGCTCGGGGGCGATGCCGCAGGCCGCGGCGGCGGCGCGGAGCGCGTCGCCCGCCGCACCCTCTCCGGCCTCTCCACGCTCGCACGCCACCGTGAGCGCGAGCAGGGCCTGGTAGGGGCCATGGTCGCCACGTACCGAGGCTTCGACCTCCGCTCCCAGCGCGAGCGGGGCGAGCGCCTTGTCGAGCGGCACCTGCAGGATCACGTCGATCAGCGACAGCAGGCCGACCAGGAAGAGCGCGTCGGACTCGGCCGCAGGGCGGCCGGCACCCAGCAGCTCCATCATGCGCCCGCGTACCAGCGCGGTCTCCAGCACCGCGCCGCCGCGTTCTCCCGCCTTGTCCGCGGTGCACGCGAGCAGGATCAGCCAGCGCTGCAGGCGCTCGCGGCCGAGCAGCGCGAGCGCATGTTCGATCGAGGACACCGGCTGCGGCAGCGCGTTCGCCGCGGAGTTGATGTAGCGCAGCAGGCGCAGCGACAACGCGGCGTCCTGCTTGAGCAGGTCGGCGAGCTCGCGGGTGTCGGCATCTGCGCGCAGGCGGGCGATCAGGGCGCCGATGCGTGCGGTGTTGGGGCCGGGGTCGCGCGCGCTCCAGTCCTCGCGGCTGGTGATGAAGGGGCCCTGGAAGAGGCTGGCGCCGAGCTTGCAGCAGAAGCGGAAGTCGTCGAGCGAGGGCAGGCCGCGCACCACCAGGCGCGCGTCGTGCGCCACCTCGAGGGCGATGTTGCCGAGCTTGAGGCCGCGGCGGGCGTCGAGGCCCTCGGCCTGGGCGACGATGAACTCGGCCTGCGGCAGCAGGTGGGCGAGCTCGCCGACCACGGTCGGATCGATCAGGCCGATGCGCATGCCGCGCGCGCGCAGCGCGGTCACGGCGGCGCGCAGCGCGGCGGGCTCGGGAGCGCCGGCATCGGGGAGCACGGTCGGCACGATCACCATGTTGCGCGCCGGGAGGGCGGCGAGGCTGGGGTGGGACAGGAAGGAATCGGGCAGGTCGATGAAGGCCAGGCGTTCGCCGAGCAGCTCGCCGATGTCCGCGTCGACCAGGCTGCGCACCAGCACTTCGGCGAAGACGTGGTGGATGTTGCGGCTGCTGTGGCGGATGTGCGCGCGCGTGCCCGCCTGCAGCATGAACTGGTAGCCGGTGATGCGCTGGTTGCGCCCGAGCACCGCTTCGCGGCACAGGAAGGTGGCGCCGGCCTCGACGGGGCTCGCGGGGGCCCCCTCGGCGCGCAGCGGCGCCGCGCGCTGGAGGCGGCGGAAACCCTCCGCCTCGCCCGCTGCGACGGAGGGGGCGGGGCGCTTGCGGCCGAAGAGCCGGCCGAGCAGGGCGCGGAGCATGGATGCGTGCGCCGGATCAGCGGTTGTGGCGGGCCATGAAGACCAGGCGCTCGAAGAGGTGCACGTCCTGCTCGTTCTTGAGCAGGGCGCCGTGCAGCGGCGGGATCGCCGCCTTGCCGTCGGCGCTGCGCAGCGCCTCGGGCGGGATGTCCTCGGCCACCAGCAGCTTGAGCCAGTCGATCAGCTCGGAGGTGGACGGCTTCTTCTTGAGGCCGGGGATGTCGCGCAGGCCGAAGAAGACCTCCATCGCCTCGGTCAGCAGCGCCTTCTTCAGCCCCGGGAAGTGGACATCGACGATGCGCTGCATCGTGTCGCGGTCGGGGAAGCGGATGTAGTGGAAGAAGCAGCGCCGCAGGAAGGCGTCGGGCAGCTCCTTCTCGTTGTTCGAGGTGATGAAGACGAGTGGGCGATGGCGCGCCTGGATGGTCTGGCGGGTCTCGTAGACATGGAACTCCATGCGGTCGAGCTCGCGCAGCAGGTCGTTGGGGAATTCGATGTCGGCCTTGTCGATCTCGTCGATCAGCACCACGGTCGGCTGCTCGGCCTCGAAGGCCTGCCACAGCACGCCCTTGACGATGTAGTTGGCGATGTCCTTGACGCGGTCGTCGCCGAGCTGCGAGTCGCGCAGGCGGGAGACCGCGTCGTACTCGTAGAGGCCCTGCTGCGCCTTGGTGGTCGACTTGATGTGCCACTGCAGCAGCGGCAGTCCGAGCGCGGCGGCGACCTGCTCGGCGAGCATGGTCTTGCCGGTGCCGGGCTCGCCCTTGATCAGCAGCGGGCGCTGCAGGCGGATCGCGGCGTTGACCGCGAGCATCAGGTCGGGGGTGGCGACGTAGTCCTGGGCGCCTTCGAAGCGTAGTGCGGTCATGCGGCATTCCTCGTGTCGGATGCGGGCGATTATAGGGCCGGGCATGGCAGGCGGGCAGCCGGACCGGTGTCGATCGCGGATGCTCTCGCCCTTTTCGGGTGCTAGCATCGCGCGCCATGGAAATCGAACAGCTCCGCCTGCGCCTGCGCGCGCTCGGCGCCCGCCCCAGCCACGAGGCCCGCCTGCTGCGCGCCTGGCTGCAGGGACACGCCCTCGACGCCGGTCCGCGCACCGAATCCAACCGCCTGCCCAAGGCCTTGCAGGCCGCGCTGCCCGAGCTCGAAGCGGAGCTCGGAGCGCTGGCCCGCGTGCGCTCCGAGCACCCCGGCGAGGATGGCACCCGCCTGCTGGTCGAGCTCGCCGACGCTCAGGCGGTGGAGAGCGTGCTGCTGCCGCGCGACGGCCTGTGCGTGTCCACCCAGGTCGGCTGCGCGGTGGGCTGCGTGTTCTGCATGACCGGCAAGGACGGCCTGCTGCGCCAGCTCGACAGCGGCGAAATCGTCGCCCAGGTCGCACTCGCGCGCCGCCTGCGCCGGGTGCACAAGGTGGTGTTCATGGGCATGGGCGAGCCCGCGCACAACCTCGATGCGGTGATCGAGGCGATCGAGCTGCTCGGCACCGAGGGCGCGCTGCCGCACAAGAACCTGGTGCTGTCGACCGTGGGCGACCTCCGCGTCTTCGAGCGTCTGCCGCAGATGCGGGTCAAGCCGGCGCTGGCGCTCTCGCTGCACAGCACGCGCGCCGCGCTGCGCGCCGCGCTGCTGCCGCGCGCCCCGCGCATCGACCCGGCCGAGCTGGTCGAGCTCGGCGAGGCCTGGGCGCGCGCGAGCGGCTATCCGATCCAGTACCAATGGACGCTGATCGAGGGCGTGAATGACGGCGAGGACGAGCTCGAGGGCATCGTGCGCCTGCTCGCCGGCAAGTACGCGGTGATGAACATGATCCCGTTCAACCGCGTCGACGGCCTCGACTACCGTCGTCCGGCGGCGGAGAGTGCGGCGGAGATCGCCCGCCGCCTGCACCGCGCCGGCATCCTCACCAAGCTGAGGCAGTCCGCCGGGCAGGACGTGGACGGCGGCTGCGGGCAGCTGCGCGCCCGCGAGGCCAAGCTCGCCTTCGTGCGTCGCGAAGAGCGGCGCGCGGCGCGGCCGCCTGCCTAGTGCTTCGAGAACACTGCGCTCCGCCCCTGCGCGTCGAAGCTCACCACGTCGTAGCGTTCGGCCGGGTAGGGACCTTCCATGCCGGGCGAGCCGAGTGGCATGCCGGGTGCGGAGAGGCCGCGGATCGCCGGCTTCTCCGCCAGCATGCGGCGCACGTCGGCCGCCGGCACGTGGCCCTCGACCACATAGCCGCCGACCTTCGCGGTGTGGCAGGAGCCCAGGGCCTCGGGCACGCCGGCTTCCTGCTTGACGAGATCCATGCGCGGGCTGGCGACCTCCTTCACGGCGAAGCCGGCACTGCGCATGTGCTCGGCCCATTTGCCGCAGCAGCCGCAGTTGGGATCCTTGTACATCACGACTTCGTCGGGGCTGGCGAGGGCGGGCGCGGCGAGGCCAAGCGCGGCGCCGCAGGCGAGCGCGGACAGGCAGCGACCGAGCTTGCGGAAGAGGGGGGAGCGGAGGGTGCGGTTCATGGTGCGGGGTTCCCGGAAGGTTTGACAGCGGATCGGACCGGTGTGCCCGGGACGGGGTTCCGGCGCCGGCGTGCCGGCGGGCGTCCGCCGCGGATCACGCTGACGACCATGGTGGCGATGAAGACCGCGAGGGTCAGCGCATTCGCGATCCCGCCCCAACTGCGCAACGCGGGAAGCTCGAGCAGGCTGCCCGCCACGCGCAGCGCGAGCGAGGCGTGCAGCAGCGCGAGCGGCATGTAGAAGGCCGGGTGGTAGGGGATCTTCACCTTCAGCACCGCCGGGAAGATGATCGCGGCGTGACCGAACACCATCGAGAACACGAAGCCGAGCGCGATCGCGTGCATGGTGATGTCGTGCAGTGGATGCGCGGGCGCGAGCCCGCCGCCGAGCGCGGCGAGCGCACCGAAGGCCAGCCAGACATAGCCCGACAGCAGGCAGACCGCGATGAAGCGGGTCAGCCCCTGCTGGCGGGCGTTGTGGCGGGCGATGTCGAACGTCAGCAGCCAGGCCGCCATCGCGAGCACGCCGGCGGCGAAGAGGCCGTGGCCGAGGTCTTCTTCCCATGCCGCGAGCACGGCGCCGGCGAGGATCAGCGCGCTGACCGCGACAAAGCTCGGCGCCGCGGCCGGGCGTGCGGGCAGGAAGCGGGTGAGCTCGAGGCGTTCGCCCGCGATCGTCAGCACCAGGAAGGCGAGCCACAGCGGCACCGCCGCGTGCACGTTGCCGGTGTTCCACCACACCAGGCTGCCCAGCAGCCAGCATGCCGCGCCCACCGCGAGCATCACGGTGAATAGCGCCAGCTGCCGGCGCACCACCACCACGCCGCCACCGAACAGGGTCGCCGCGGCAAGCAGGAAAAGGAGCTGCGCGGCGACCAGCGGACCACCCGCGAGCAGCAGCACGCCACCCGTCCCGGCGGCGGCCGGCCCGGCGTAGGGCCACAGGCCGCCGAGCGCGACCGCGCGCTCGAGGCTGATCACGGTGCCGAAGAAGGCGCAGATCATCAGCGCCGCGTGATTGCCCGCATGCACGGCGGCAAGCGCCGGCACCTCCACGCCCAGGCGGGCGAGGCCGGCGAAAACGCCGGTGAGCAGCGACAGCAGCCCGAGCACCAGCAGGGGGACACGGGCGAGCGGGGGCAGGGTGCTCATCCGTTCCAGCCGAAGTGCGCGCGTGCGCCCTCTTCCATCATCGCCGGGGACCAGGGCGGATCCCACACCAGCTCGACGCGGATGTCCACCTCGGGTGGCAACAGGGGGTCGAGCACCGCGTCGATGTTGTCGAGGATCATGTCGGAGAGCGGGCAGGCCGGCGTGGTCATCGTCATCTCGATGTAGAGCTCGCCGGGTGCGCAGTCGATGCGGTAGATCAGCCCGAGGTCGACGATGTTCATGCCGACCTCCGGATCCATGACCTGGCGCAGT
Organism: Thauera aminoaromatica; assembly: GCF_000021765.1. NCBI lineage: Bacteria > Pseudomonadati > Pseudomonadota > Betaproteobacteria > Rhodocyclales > Zoogloeaceae > Thauera > Thauera aminoaromatica. The sequence continues at coordinate 1,545,199 of NC_011662.2, forward strand.
GCGTGGCGGATCTCTTCGGCGTCGGGAGTGGGCGGTGTGCTCATGTGGGGGCGTCCAGGGTGCGGGCCGCGACCGTCGCCGGGACGGCTGCAAGCGGGTTTGCGGCGGTCGGCGGGCGCTGTGCAGCCCGCCGCGGTGCGTGGGGCATTGTCGGCCACGTCGGCGAATCCTTCAATCCGTGATGTTTCCGGCGGGGGATCCGCCGGGCACGATCTCGCGGCTGCGCGTGCGACCGTCCTCGAGCACCTCCACGCGTGCGCCCAGGCGTCCGGGCACGAACCACCAGCGTGTGGTGCGCCGCGGCCCGGCGATCTCCGCACCCACCTCCGCGCCGGCTTCGAGCAGGCGCACGCGGGCCTGGGGCTGGTCGCCGGCGAGCGTGGGCAGCATCACGACGAGGAAGCGGTCTTCGGCGGCCGCGGCGCGCGGCCGCAGCTCGATGCGCCAGGCGCCCGGCTCGGCGCGGCCGTGGCCGAGCTTCGCGATCGCCGCCTGCACCTTCCCGTCCTCGTCGTGGTTGCGCCCGTCCACGAAGAACTCGAAGCCGGGGCCGCCTACGGTGTCGAGCACCGCGTCGCGCGGCAGGAGGACGTGGCCGTGCAGGCTGCCGCCCCGCCGCCCCGGGCGGGTGTCGCCCGGGATGAACAGGTCGAAGCGGTCCCCGCGCACGAGCGGCGGCTCCACCGCATGCAGCAGCCAACGCTTGGCGAAGCCGGCACGGCTGGCGACGACGTCGTCGAACACCACCACCGCATCGTTGATCCGGTCATAGCCCAGCACCCGCCACATGCGCTCGACGCGGCGGGTGCGGTCGGCGAAGCTGCCGCGTCCGGAGTTGCGGTTGGTGTAGGCGGCGCCGACGTCGGCCACGGCGACGACCAGGTCGTCGTCGTCGAGGTGGGCCGCGATGCGGCCGGTGTGGTAGGTCTCGCTGCGCTCCTGCCATTGTGCGACGTCGAGCGGCGCCGCATCCACGCCCCAGCCCGAGCCGATGCGGCGCTGGCCGCCGTCGTTGGGGTAGTGGCGCGGGTTTGCGGCGTCGAAGCCGGGGCCGGGCTGCTCGTCGGCGGGGTCGGTCACCGTGACCAGGTTGTGGGCGATGCTCTGGTAGGTGTAGTTCATGTGGTGATTCGACCCGTAGGCGGGACCGTACCAGCCGCTGTCGATCGCCAGCGGCCCCCCCTTGAAGATCGTGAACGCGCCCTGGTCGAGGTGGCTGTGCGACCAGAAGTTGTCGCCGGCCTTGAAACTGAGCCAGGTGGCGTCCTCCGACCAGTCGCTGCGCGCCACGAGCAGGCCGATGCCGTCGAACAGGCGCGCGAGCGGCATGCGGGTCTGCGCGGCGGGGTCGATCAGGCCGTCGTCCGACAGCGGTCCCCATGGCCACCCGGTGGGCACCGGGCCGACCCGACGGCCGTCGCGCGCGCGCGCCGCGTTGGGCGGTGCCAGCGTGTAGGCGGCGGCGTGGCGGTACTCGAGGGCGAGCGCCGCGGCGTCGCGCGGATGGCGGTCGAACCAGGCGCCGTCGCCCCAGCGCATATGGGTGCGATCGGGGCGGGTGCGATAGACGAGGAAGTCGAGGAAGCCGCGGATCCCCGCTTCGCTGGCGAACAGGTCCTCGCCGGTGGCGGTGCGCCACAGCGCGGGCAGGGTATGGATGGCCTGGCCGATGCCCACCGCCACGTATTCGCCGCCTTCGTGCCAGCCGCCGTGGCGCCCGAAGACCTGGCGCCAGACCGGCAGCACACGCTTCTTCCACAGCTCGTGGGTGAAGCGCATGAAGGCCTCGCCGCGCGGATGGTCGCCGTACAGCGCGATGCTGCACGCCATCAGGCCTTGCAGCGGGGTGTTGTAGAGGAAGGCGTTGTAGGGCGAGAGCTGTTCCTTGCGGATCACCTCGATCAGGAAGTCGCAGCCCTCGGCGAGGCGCTCGCGCAGGCTCTCGCGTTCCTGCGCGCTCCATTGGTCGTGCAGCCAGTCGTAGGCGAGCGCGAGCGGTTCGACCTGGCCGCTGCCGCGGTCGCTGAAGCGACTCGCCACCAGGCGCGCGTGCAGCGGGGCGAGATCGACGCTGCCGGGCTGGACGAAGGCCGCCAGCGTGATCGCGAAGAGGGCGTTCGGGTTGCTGCGCGCCGCGCTCGCCGTCTGCTGCAGGTAGGCGGGGTTGCCGGCGCGCAGCGCCGCGAGGTCGGCGGGGGAGGGGTGGGGCAGGCGGGGGTGGGCGGTGCGAAAGCCGGCGATGTCGGCCGGTGGCAGGGCCGAAGGAGGCGGGTACGTGGGCGCGGACGCCCCCACGGCGGGCGGCTCGGCCAGCGGCAGGCCGAGCAGCACCGTGGCGAGCAGCAGCGCCGCCGGCGCCACACCCACGGCGAGCAGCGTCGCGACTCTGCGCCGGGGCTGCGCAGCGGACGTCGGGGGTGTCGTGCGCGTGCCGTGGTGGTGCAGGATCGGCAGCAGGTGCGCGACGAGGCGGTGCGCGAGCCAGGCGGCCGCGACCGCGATCAACAGGTTGGTGGGGTCGGGATGCTTGCCCTCGGTGAACAGCTTGAGCAGCTCGACCGCCGCCGCGACGAGGGCGGCGACCAGCAGCGCGAGCAGGCTGGCGCCGAAGCGATGGTGCGGAAAGGCGAGGGCGGCGACCACCCCCACCGGTGCGAAGCTTCCCGCCACGAAGAGCAGGCTGCGCACGGCGGCCGTCTCGGTGCTGTAGTAGTGGTAGTAGAAGGGCAGGAAGCGCAGCGTCTCGAGTTTTTCCAGCGCAGCCCAGGAGGCCTGGAGCCGCAGCGGCAGCAAGCCGTTCGTCGCCAGCACCAGGGCGAGCCAGACGGACGAGAGCCACAGCGCCGCGCGCAGCAGGCGTTGTGGCGAGTACTCCAGCCAGCGCCGTATTCCGCTACGCGCGAGTACGAGTCCCCACAGGGTGCCGAGCGCGCGGGTGAGCACCGAGATGCCCTGTGTCGTTCCGGACGCGAGCACCACCTGCACCGCCTCGATCGCCACGCCGGCGAGGGCGCCCGCGGCGAGACCGGCCGCCATCCCCGGGGGGCGCCGCGCGGCGTGGTCGCGCACACCGAGCGCGAGCAGGATGCCGAAGGGAATCATCAGGACGGCCTCGACCAGCAGCTTGATGCCGCAGGCGAATGCGGGTCCGCAGGACAGGCCGGGCAACCACCCGAGGCTGTCGGGGCGGGCGAGCTTGGCGGCGAGCTCGTCCATGCTCACCAGGAAGTCGTAGGGAAACAGCGCGAGCCCGAGGTAGCCCAGTGCGTACAGACCCAGCACGGCGCGCAGGCTGTGCGTGCCGCCGTCGATGAAACGCCGCCACATCGCCGCGAGGCGAGGGCCGGCCGCGAACCAGAGCAGCGTGCCGATGCCGGTGCCGAGCGCCTCTGCGAGCAGGTCGTTGCGCGACACCGTTCGCGGCGGGAAGAACAGCTGCAGGTATTCGATTCCCACCGCGAGGGCGAGGATGGTGCCGAGCACGCCGACGAGCAGCGGCGTGCGCACCCAGGCGGAGAGGCGGCTGGTCCACACCGCCCCGGTAGCGAACCAGGCCAGCACCAGGTAAAGCAGCACGTTCGCCACCCAGTCGGCGCGCGAACCGACCCCGAGCGACAGCCAGGGCGTGTCCATGAATGCCTGCCAGGCGTCGGCGCGAGGGCGGAACTCGAGGGGCACCAGGCTGCCGTAGGCGATGAAAAGCGCCCACAGCAGGGCGATCGGGAGGTAGCTGCGAGGTGCTTGCGCCGCGGGGGGGCCGTAGGAATCGTGCATCGGAGAAATATTTCCTGCGGGAGCGAGCCCCGATTGTCGTACGGTGTGCGCCGAGCTGCTATGTTTAATCAAAGCCCGCGGTGGTCCGGTTCTGTCTGCCCGCCGCTTCCTCCATCGTTTCGATTGCGCCGGGTGCGAACATGAAGCCTTCTTTCCTTTTTGCCGGTCTGGTTCTGCTGTCGGGTGTCGCGGCGCCGGGTGTCGCGTTCGCCGGATGTGGTGATACGCAGGTGACCGGGGACCAGCTGGCCCTCCTGTTGCCCGGTCGCTACGCATGTGCGGCGGATGAGCGTCCGGAGTGGGGCTGGAAATATCAGGAGCTGCATCTGGCGTCCGGCACCTTGCGTGATTTCAAGCGCGGCTTGAGGGACAGCGTGGACCCGAGCAAGGACGTCGGCAACTGGAGGATCGTCGGGGATGCCGTGGAGTATTCCTACCTCGATGCGAGCGGCTCCTCCGGGCCTTTTTCCCACACCGTTCACGGCAACGGCCTCGGTGCCTACAGCATCTGCAAGGGTGGCAGCGAGGTCGCGAGCCTGCAGGACGACTCGGGAAACGGTTGTGTCGCGGGGGGCGCCACGACCATGGTCTTCCAGGGTCGGAGCACGAACACGGAGCAGCCGCGGACGAACAGGGGCGTGGCGGCCGGCCAGCGCTGAACGCCTTGTGGCCCTCAGGCGAGGATCTCGACCACTTGCGGGTGGCCGAGGAAGGCCTGCGGGCTCGCGCTCGCGCCATAGGCGCCGGACTGGAACACCACGATGAGGTCGCCGATCTGCGCGGCCGGTAGCGGCATTCGATCGGCGATCACGTCGAGCGGAGTGCAGAGTGGGCCGACCACCGATGCCGGCTCGCCGGCAGGTGGAGCGTCCATGCGATTGCCGATCGCAACCGGGTAGTTCTTGCGGATCACCTGGCCGAAGTTGCCGCTCGCCGACAAGTGGTGGTGCAGGCCGCCGTCGGTGACGAGATAGGTGTGGCCGCGCGAGACCTTGATGTCGGTGATCCGGCACACATACACGCCGGCCTCGCCGACCAGGTAGCGGCCGAGTTCCAGCACGATCCTGGCCTCGGGCAGGGCTTGTGCGGCCTCGGCGACGATGTCGGCGAGGCCGGCGGCGATCGGCGTCAGGTCGAGCGCCTGTTCGCCGGGGAAGTACGGGATGCCGAAGCCGCCGCCGAGGTTCAGCGTGCGCACCGGGGCGGGGGCGTGCGCGGCCAGGCGCAGGGCGAGTTCGAAGCTCTTGCGCTGGGCCTCGACGATGGCCTCGGCCTTGAGGTTCTGCGAGCCGGCGAAGAGGTGGAAGCCCTCGAAGGCGAGCCCGGCGCGGCTGATCTCGGCGAGCAAGCCGGGTACCTGCTCGGCGTCCACGCCGAAGGGCTTGGGGCCGCCGCCCATCTTCATGCCCGAGGACTTGAGCTCGAAGTCCGGATTCACCCGTACTGCGACCCGCGCCGGCACGCCGAGCGCGGCCGCGGCCTCGGCCAGCGGCGCGATCTCGCGGAAGGATTCCACATTGACCAGGATGCCGGCGGCCACCGCCTGGCGCAGCTCGGTGTCGCGCTTGCCGGGACCGGCGAAGCTGACGTGCTGGGGGTCGGCGCCGGCGTCGAGCGCGACCTGCAGCTCGCCGGCGGAGGCGACGTCGATGCCGTCGACCAGGCGCGCCAGGTGGCCCACCAGCGCCGGCATCGGGTTGGCCTTCATCGCGTAGTGCAGCTCGATGGCGGGCGGCAGTGCCGCGCGCAGCTCGGCCACCCGGCGTGCGATCGCGCCGCGATCGTAGGCGTAGAAGGGCGTCCGCCCGACACGCGCGGCGAGCCGGGAGAGTGGCTGGCCAGCGATCTGGAGTTCGCCGTCGGCGATCGCGAACACGGTCTGCGGCGCGTGCGTGGGCAGGCTGCGGGCGGGGGCGTTCATGCGGGCTCTCCGGCGGCGAGGGCGTCGGCGAGCGCCTTGCGGTCGATCTTGCCGTTGGCGTTGCGCGGCAGCGCGCCGCTGCGCGGCTCGAAGCGCGCCGGCACCATGTAGGCCGGCATGCGGCTGCGGCACTCCGCCAGCAGTGCGGCAGTGTCGAGCGTGGCGCCGGCGGGCGGGGTGACGACCGCGACGATGCTCTGGCCGAGGCTCGCGTGTGCGACGCCGAAGGCCGCGCATTCGCCGACCAGGCCGGTGGCGTAGAGGATCTCCTCGATCTCGGTGGGGCTGACGCGGTAGCCCGAGGTCTTGATCATCTCGTCGCGACGGCCGATGAAGTAGAGGTAGCCGTCCTCGTCGCGGCGCACCGTGTCGCCGGAGAACACCGCGATCTCGGGCAGCACCAGGCCGGGTTCGCGGCCGGGGGCGGCGGCGGGCAGCGGGCGGAAGCGCTCGGCGCTGCGCTCGGGGTCGTTCCAGTAGCCCATCGCCACCAAGGCGCCGCGCTGCACGAGCTCGCCCGGCTCGTTGGGCGCGCATTCGCTGCCGTCCTCGCGCAGCACCAGCACCTCGGCGTCGGGGATGGCCTTGCCGATCGAGTCGGGGCGGCGGTCGAGCTCCTCGGGCGGCAGGTAGGTCGCGCGGAAGGCCTCGGTGAGGCCGTACATCAGGAAGGGGCGGGTCTTCGGGAGCTGCGCGCGCAGGCGGGCGAGGACCTCGCCCGGCATGCGCCCGCCGGTGTTGGCGATGTAGCGCAGGTGCTCGTCGGTATCCGCGGCCCAGGGCAATTGCGCGAGCTGGATCCACAGCGGCGGCACCGCGGTCAGCCCGCTCACGCGTTCGCGCTCGATCGCCTTGAGCACGTCGCGCGGCAGCAGCCAGTTGAGCAGCACGACGCGGGCGCCGGCCTGGAAGGCGGTGGTGAGCTGCGACAGCCCGGCGTCGAAGGACAGCGGCAGGGCGGCGAGCAGGGTGTCGTCGGGGTGGTTGCCGAGGTAGTGCGCCACGCTGCGCGCCCCCGCCATCATGTTGCGGTGGGACAACACCACGCCCTTCGGTCGCCCGGTGCTGCCCGAGGTGTACAGGATCGCCGCCATGTCGGCGTCGATGACGCGATGCCCGGCGCGTGCCGGGGCGGCGAGCAGGGCCTGCCAGGAATGCACGGCGACGGAACGGGTGGTCGCGCCGTCTGCGCCCACCAGCACCACGTGGCGCAGATCGTGGCAGTGGTCGAGCGCGTCGCCGAGCGCGGCGAGGCGTTCTGCGGTGGTGACGAGGACGCGGACCGCGCAGTCGCGCAGGATGTGGCCGACCTGCGCGGCCTTGAGCACGGGGTTGATCGGCACGAAGACGCCGCCCGCGGCGCTGGTGCCGAAGGCGGCGGCGACGAACTCGGGGCGCTTGTCGAGATAGATCCCGACGCGCTCGGCGCGGGCGAGGCCCAGCCCGGCCAGGCCGCCGGCGAAAGCGTGGAGCGCGGCCTCGAGCTCCTGGTAGCGCAGCTGCCGGTCGCCGGCAACCACGGCGATGCGTGCGGGATCGCGTGCGGCCGCGGACTCGACGAGGTGGTGGAGCAGGTGTTTGGCGTGCATCGGCTTCGCTTATCGGTGCAGACAGGAACGGGCTGGCAAGTATAATGCGCGCGTTTTGCGGGGCGGGCGGCGTGGATGCGCGTCGTGACCCGCTTCCGTCATGGAGAAGTGATGTCCGAACAGATTCTGAAGGAAGTGCTGTCGCTGCTGGACGAGGTGCTGAGCCTGGACGGTCGCGCGCTCGCATTCGCCGCAGACACGCCCTTGCTGGGAGATCTGCCCGAGCTCGATTCGATGGCGGTGATCGCCGTCATCCAGGAGATCGAGGCGCGTTTCGGCATCGAGGTGCCGGACGACGAGGTCGATGGCAACTCCTTCGCCACGGTCGGTACCGTGGTCGAGTTCGTCACCCGCCTGAGTGCTCGCCAGCCCGGCTGATTCCGTGCGCCGTGCTCAGCGGTGGAGCGGAAACACCAGCGGCACCAGCAGCAGCACCAGCGCCGAGTAGGTGAGGCTCACCGGCAGTCCGGCGCGCAGGAAATCCCGCATGCGGTAGCGGCCGGCCGAATACACCATCAGGTGGGTCTGGTAGCCGAAGGGGATCAGGAAGCCGGCGCTCGCGCCGTAGGCCACCACCATCACGAAGGGCATCGGATCGACCCCGAACGCGCGCGCGGTGCCGAGCGCGATCGGGAAGGCGAGCGCGGCGGCGGCGGTGTTGGTGATCACCTCGGTGAGCGTCAGCGTGATCAGGTAGACACCCGCGAGCGCGGCATGGACGCCGTGCCCGTCGAAGATCGCCCGCATCCAGCCCGCGACCAGCTCCGCCGCGCCCGAACGCTCGACCACGCCGGCGATCGCCAGCGCGGAGCCGATCACCACCAGCAGTTCGAAGGGAAAGCGCCGGCGCAGCTCGCCCAGGGTCAGCAGGCCGCTGCCGAGCAGGGCGGCGAGCAGCACGAGCAGGCCGCCGAACAGGGGCAGCCAGCCCAGGGCGGCGACCAGGATCACGAGTGCGAAGCCCGACAGCGCCGCGACGCTTTGCATGCGGCCGAGCTTGGGGCGCAGACCCGAGCCGTTGAGGATGTGGAAGTTGCGGTCGAGGTTGCGGTGCTGCAGGAAGTCCGGGCCCGCGGCCAGCAGCAGGCTGTCGCCGACGCGCAGCGGGATGCGTCCGAGCTGGCCGGTCAGGCGCCGGTCGCCGCGGCGGATGCCGACCACCCCGGCATCGAACATGGTGCGGAAGTCGACCTCGCGCAGGGTGCGGTTGGCCAGGTCCGAGCTGCTCGCGAGCACCACCTCGACCAGGTTGGACTTGAGCAGCGCGTCGGCGCCCGCGCCGAACACCTCCAGCCCGGGGAAGCGCTGCAGGGTCTGCACTCGCGCCACCTCGCCGGTGAACACCAGCACGTCGCCGGTGTGCAGGATCTCGGCCGGGCCGACCGGCGAGATCAGCCGGCCCTCGCGCTCGATCTCGAGCAGGAACAGGCCCTCGAGGTTGCGCAGGCGGTTGGTTTCGATGCTGCGTCCGATCATCGGCGAGCCCGCAGCCACGCGCGCCTCGAGGAAGTAGGTCGAGCGTGCCTCGGCCTCGCTCGAGGCGTTCGCGGGCAGCAGTCGCGAGCTCAGTGCCATCACCCCGATGCAGGCGAGCGCGACCGGAATCCCTACCCAGGCGAACTGGAACATCTGCAGCGGCGGCAGGCCCGCGTCGATGACGAAGGAGTTCACCACCAGGTTGGTCGAGGTGCCGACCAGTGTGGTGATGCCGCCGAGGATGGAGGCGTAGGAGAGCGGGATCAGCAGCTTCGAGGCGGGGTGTCGGCGTTGCGAGGTGACCGTGCCCAGCAGCGCGCCCACCACCGCGGTGTTGTTCATGAACGCCGAGATCAGGCAGGCGAAGACGGACAGGCGCAGGGTCGCCAGCCCGACGCGGCCCTTGAGCAGGAGTTCCGACAGATGGTCGAGCAGCGGCGAGCGTTCGAGCGCGAGCGAGACCAGCAGCAGCAGGATCAGGGTGGCGAGCGCGGGGTTGGAGAAGCTCGCCAGCAGTTCCTGCTGGCTGGCGAGGCCGAGCAGGTGGTAGCCGCCCGCCCAGGCCGCGAACAGCACCGCCGGGCCGACGCGGCCGTGGGCCAGCAGCGCTAGCAGCAGCGCGATCGAGGCGAGGACGAGGTGGGCGGTCGTCATCGGCACGCCCGGGCTCAGTCCAGTCCGCTGGCGACGAAGTGGGGGTTGTCCAGCCCCGGCTTGCCGTAGCGCAGCGGCGCCCCCGCCAGGGTTTGCACGCGGCCGCCGGCGGCGGTCAGCACCGCATGGCCGGCGGCGATGTCCCATTCCATGGTGCGGCCGAGGCGCGGATAGAGATCGGCCTCGCCCGCCGCGACCAGGCACAGCTTGAGCGAGGAGCCGGCGTTGGTGAGCGCGGCCACCTTGCGCCCGTCGAGGAAGGCGTCGAGCGCGGCCGCGTCGCCGTGCGAGCGGCTGGCCACCACGGTGAGGCCGGCGGGCGGGACGGTGCGGCAGCGGATCGGGCGGCGACGGCCGTCCTGCTCGACGAAGGCGCCGACCCCGCCCGCGCCGAGGAAGAGGCGCTCGAGCGCGGGTGCGAAGACGGTGCCGAGGACCGGCTCGCCATCCTCGACGAGGGCGATGTTGACGGTGAACTCGCCGTTGCGGCCGATGAACTCCTTGGTGCCGTCGAGGGGATCGACCAGCCAGAAGCGGCGCCCGAGTGCGGGCAGGCGGCCCGCCGCGACGGCCTCTTCGGCCACCACCGGCACGCCGGGCAGCAAGGCCTCGAGGGCGGGGACGATGAGCGCCTCGGCGCGCTCGTCGGCCTCGGTTACCGGCGAGGCGTCGTCCTTGCCGCGCACCGCGAAGTCGCTGCGGTAGATGTCCATCACCAGCGCGCCGGCCGCGCGCACGATCGGGAGCAGGGCTTCGAGGAGCCGTGAGGCGGTTGCGGTGTCCATCAGCGGGCTCCGGGGGAGTGGTCGACGCCGCAAGTGTACCCGGGCGGGCGTGGCGAGAGCCCCGTCTAGAGGTGGATTCGGGTGCAGAATGTCGCGCCGCGAGAAATAGTTCCGCCCGCCGATCTTCGAAGACGCTGCGCGCGACGGCGCGCGGCCTCATCATTCATGCCTTGTCCCTTCGCATCCCGTCGCCCATGACCAGCGTGCCTACGACCAGCCTGACCCACCTCCAGCGCCTCGAAGCCGAGAGCATCCACATCCTGCGCGAGGTCGTCGCCGAGGCCGACAACCCGGTGATGCTCTACTCCATCGGCAAGGACAGCGCGGTGATGCTGCACCTGGCCCTGAAGGCCTTCCATCCGGCGGTGCCGCCCTTTCCGCTGCTGCACGTCGATACGCGCTGGAAGTTCCGCGACATGTACAGCTTTCGCGACCGCATGGCGGGCGAGACCGGCATGGACCTGCTGGTGCACATCAACCCCGAGGGCGTGGAGAAGGACATCAACCCCTTTACCCACGGCTCGGCGATCCACACCGACATCATGAAGACCGAGGGCCTCAAGCAGGCGCTCGACCAGTACGGCTTCGACGTGGCCTTCGGCGGCGCGCGCCGCGACGAGGAGAAATCGCGCGCCAAGGAGCGCGTGTTCTCCTTCCGCACCGCGCAGCACCGCTGGGACCCGAAGAACCAGCGCCCCGAGCTGTGGAAGCTCTACAACGCGAGGAAGCACAAGGGCGAGTCGATCCGCGTGTTCCCCCTGTCGAACTGGACCGAGCTCGACATCTGGCAGTACATCTACCTCGAGAACATCCCCATCGTGCCGCTCTACTACGCCGCGGTGCGCCCGGTGGTCGAGCGCGACGGCACGCTGATCATGGTCGACGACGAGCGTATGCCGCTGCGCCCGGGCGAGGTGCCGATGATGAAGAAGGTGCGCTTCCGCACTCTGGGCTGCTATCCGCTCACCGGCGCGATCGAGTCCGAGGCCGACACCCTGCCGGCGATCATCCAGGAGATGCTGCTGGCCAGGACCTCGGAGCGCCAGGGGCGGGTGATCGACCACGACTCGGCCGCCTCGATGGAAAAGAAAAAGCAGGAGGGCTATTTCTAAATGGCACACGTTTCCGACCTGATCGCGACCGACATCGAGCAGTACCTCAGGGCGCACGAGAACAAGAGCCTGCTGCGCTTCATCACCTGCGGCAGCGTGGACGACGGCAAGAGCACGCTGATCGGGCGCCTGCTCTACGAGTCGAAGATGCTCTTCGAGGACCAGCTCGCCGCGGTCGAGGCCGACTCGAAGAAGTACGGCACCCAGGGCGAGGCGATCGACTTCGCGCTGCTGGTCGACGGCCTGGCCGCCGAGCGCGAGCAGGGCATCACGATCGACGTGGCGTATCGCTTCTTCTCCACCGACAAGCGCAAGTTCATCGTCGCCGACACCCCCGGCCACGAGCAATACACCCGCAACATGGTCACCGGCGCCTCGACGGCCGACGCGGCCATCCTGATGGTCGATGCGCGCAAGGGCATCCTCACCCAGACGCGGCGTCACAGCTACCTGGTGAACCTCATCGGCATCCGCCACATCGTGGTGGCGATCAACAAGATGGACCTGGTCGATTACGCCGAGGGCGTGTTCCGCCGCATCGTCGAGGACTACACCGCCTTCTCCCGCCAGCTCGGCATCGAGCAGGTGACCTTCATCCCGATGTCGGCCTTCAGGGGCGACAACATCACCTCTCCGAGCGCTGCGATGCCCTGGTACCACGGCACCACGCTGATGGGCTACCTCGAGACGGTGGAGGTCGATGACGGCCTGATGCAGCGCGCGCCCTTCCGCCTGCCGGTGCAGTGGGTCAATCGCCCCAACCTGGATTTCCGCGGCTTTGCCGGCTCCATCGCCGGCGGCACCATCCGCCCGGGCGATCGTGTGCGCGTACAGCCCTCGGGGCGCGAGAGCACGGTGGCGCGCATCGTGACCCGCGACGGCGATCTCGACCGGGCCGTGGCCGGGCAGTCGGTCACGCTGACCCTCGCCGACGAGATCGACATCTCGCGCGGCGACGTCATCTCGACCGTCGAGGCGCCGGCCGAGGTCGCCGACCAGTTCGAGTGCACGGTGGTGTGGATGCACGACGAGCCCATGCTCGCCGGCCGCCCTTACCTGCTCAAGATCGGCGCGCGCACGGTCAGCGCGACGATCACCGAGATCAAGTACCAGGTGAATGTGAACACCCTCGAGCACGTCGCCGCCAAGCGGCTCGAGCTCAACGCGATCGGCGTGTGCAACCTGAGCCTGGATCGGCCGATCGCCTTCGATCCCTACCGGATCAACCGCGACACCGGCGGCTTCATCCTGATCGACCGCCTCTCCAACAACACCGTCGGCGCCGGCCTGTTGCACTTCGCGCTGCGTCGCGCGCACAACATCCACCTGCAGCACGTCGATGTGGACAAGCGCGCGCGTGCCGCGCTGAAGAACCAGCGCGGCTGCGTGCTGTGGTTCACCGGCCTGTCCGGCGCAGGGAAGTCCTCGATCGCCAACCTGGTCGAGAAGAAACTGCACGCGCTCGGCCACCACACCTACCTGCTCGACGGCGACAATGTGCGCCATGGCCTCAACAAGGACCTCGGCTTCACCGACGCCGATCGCGTGGAGAACATCCGTCGCGTCGCCGAGGTCGCGAAGCTGATGGTCGATGCAGGCCTGATCGTGCTCACCGCCTTCATCTCGCCTTTCCGCTCCGAGCGCCGCATGGCGCGCGGCCTGGTGGAGGAGGGCGAGTTCGTCGAGGTCTTCGTCGACACTCCGCTGGAGGTGGCCGAGGCGCGCGATCCCAAGGGCCTGTACAAGAAGGCCCGGCGCGGCGAGCTGAAGAACTTCACCGGCATCGATTCGCCTTACGAGGCGTCGGAGGACCCCGAACTGCGCCTCGATACCACCCGCCTCGACCTGGAGGCCGCGGCCGATGCGGTGCTTGCCTGGCTGGGCGAGCGCGGCATGCTGAGCCGGACGCCGGGGGGCTGAACCTGCGTCCCGTCGAGCGCGCGGGTCGCCGCCCGCCGCTCTGCTAGAATCGCCCGCCATGAGCTATCAGGTCCTCGCACGCAAGTGGCGGCCGAAATCCTTCGGCACGCTGGTCGGTCAGGAGCACGTCGTGCGTGCGCTGACGCACGCGCTCGCCACCGGGCGGCTGCACCACGCCTGGCTGTTCACCGGCACGCGCGGCGTGGGCAAGACCACCATCAGCCGCATCCTCGCCAAGGCACTCAACTGCGAGACCGGCATCACCGCCGAGCCCTGCGGCATTTGCGACGCCTGCCGCGCGATCGATGCCGACCGCTTCCCCGACTACGTCGAGATGGATGCGGCTTCGAACCGCGGCGTCGAGGAGATGGCCGCGCTGCTCGACAAGGCGGTGTATGCGCCGGTGCAGGGGCGCTTCAAGGTCTACATGATCGACGAAGTGCACATGCTCACCGGGCACGCCTTCAACGCCATGTTGAAGACGCTCGAGGAGCCGCCGGAGCATGTGAAATTCATCCTCGCCACCACCGACCCCCAGAAGATCCCGGTCACGGTGCTGTCGCGCTGCCTGCAGTTCAACCTCAAGCAGATGCCGCAGGGCCATATCGTCGATCACCTGACGCGCATCCTGCAGGCCGAGGAGGTGGCGTTCGAGCCGGGCGCGCTGCGTCACCTCGCCAAGGCGGCGTCGGGCTCGATGCGCGACGCGCTGTCGCTGCTCGACCAGGCGATCGCGCATGGCGCGGGCCGGGTGGAAGAGGAGCAGGTCAGCCACATGCTCGGCACGGTGGGGGACGACCACCTCTACGCGGTGCTCGACGCGCTCGCCGCGGGCGACGTGCCCGCGCTGCTCGCGGTGGCCGACGGCATGGAGGCGAGGAGCCTGTCCTTCGACGCCGCACTGCAGGCGCTGGCCACGCTGGTGCATCGCGTCGCGCTCGCCCAGTACGCACCTGCGGCGATCGCCGACGAGCTCGAGCGCGCGCGCATCCTCGGCTACGTCGAGCGCTTCGACGCCGAGTTCCTCCAGCTCGCCTACCAGGTCGCCGTCCACGGCCGCGACGAGCTGCCGCTGGCGCCGGACGACTACACAGGCTTCACGATGACCCTGCTGCGCCTGCATGCGTTCCGCCCGGAGCAGCCTGCTGCGCTTGGCGGGCCGGGCGTGCCATCCGGGCCGGATGCGGGGCGCGCGCGCGCGCCTGCACTGGCGGCCGGCGGCCCGGCGGAGTCCGGGCGTGCCGCGGAGTCGGGCGTTCCGGCCGAGGTGCCCGCGCGGACCGTCGCGTCGGCCGGGATCGCCGGTCCCGCACCGGCGGCCGTCCCCGCACCGGCGGCCGGCGCCGATGCGGCGATCCCCAGCGCGCAGCAGACCGTCCTCGAGGCTGCGGCGCCCGCATCCATGCAGCCCGGCTCCGTTCCGGCGGCGCAGCAGGCCGTCGCACCTGCGCCTGCGAGCGCGCCGCCGCGCAGATCCGCGCGCGAGGAGCACGCCGTGCAGCCGGCGCGTGCTGCCCCGGCAAGCGTGCAGGACGTTCCGCCCTGGGAGGATCTCCCGCCCGAGGCCTATGCCGATTCCGATCTGCCGCCGCCGCGCGAGGCGCGCAACGGCCACGACGAGGCCTACGCCGCCTCCGCGGGTGCGCACACGGGGGCGATCTCACGGGCACGCCCGGAGCCGCGTGGCGGTGGCGCGCGGCGGGCGGAGGAAGTCCCGTCGCGGTCCGCGCCCCTTCCCGCGGTGCGCGCGCCCGAGCCGGCGACGTCTCCGGCTGCGCCGACCCAGGATGCGCCCGCCGCCAGTGGCGATGCCGCGGCGCTGCTTGCGCTCGGCGACTGGCGCGGCCTGATCCGCGCGCTCGGGCTCGGCGGACTGGTGCGCGAGCTTGCCCAGCACTGCGAATGGGTCGAGTGTGGCGATGGCGTGCTGCAGCTGCGCCTGTCGACCGCGCACCGCCACCTGCTCGACATGAATCGCGGCGCGGTCGAGCGCCTGCAGGACGTGCTGTGCGCCGCGCTCGGACGCACGCTCGCGGTGCGCATCGCGATCGGCGACATCTCCGGACAGACCCCCGCGCAGCGCGACGCGATCGAGCGCCAGGTCCGCCATGCCGAGGCGGTCGCAGCGCTCGAGGCCGACCCCTTCGTGCGCGAGCTGATCGAACGTTTCGACGCCACGCTCGTCGAGAACACGGTGAAACCCCTTTGAACCCCTTCGATGCCGGGAGGCGCGCCCTCCCGATCGACCCCACCCGACAACCGATCCGACGGAGAACACCATCATGATGAAAGGCGGTATCGCGGGCCTGATGAAGCAGGCCCAGCAGATGCAGGAAAACATGAAGAAGATGCAGGACCAGCTCGGCTCGATCGAGGTCGAGGGGCAGTCCGGCGCCGGCATGGTCAAGGTGCAGATGACCTGCAAGTACGACGTGCGCCGGGTGTCCATCGACGAGTCGGTCATGGACGACCGCGAGATGCTCGAGGACCTCGTCGCCGCAGCGCTCAACGACGCCGTGCGCAAGGTCGAGGCGGCCACCCAGGAGAAGATGTCCAGCGTCACCGCCGGGCTGAACCTGCCGCCGGGCATGAAGCTGCCGTTCTGAGCGGCGGGCCGATGTCGCCTTCCAGCCTCGACGAACTGATCGAGGCACTGCGCTGCCTGCCCGGGGTCGGCCCCAAGTCGGCGCAGCGCATGGCCTATCATCTGCTGCAGCGTGATCAGCGCGGCGCGGCGCGGCTGGGCAATGCCCTGCTGCATGCGCTCGAGGTGCTGCGCCATTGCGCGCGCTGCAACAGCTTCACCGAGGACGAGGTGTGTCCGCGCTGCGCCAATCCGCGCCGCGACGCCGCGCTGCTGTGCGTGGTGGAGATGCCGGCCGATCTCGCCATGATCGAGCAGACGCAGTCCTACAACGGCCTCTACTACGTGCTGATGGGCCGGCTTTCGCCGCTCGATGGCGTCGGGCCGCGCGAACTGCGCCTGGACAAGCTGATCGCGCGCGCCACCGAGGAGGGGGTGCGCGAGGTCATCCTCGCCACCAACTTCACCAACGAGGGCGAGGCCACCGCGCACACCGTCGCGAGCCTGCTCGGCGCGCGCGGGGTCAAGGTCAGCCGGCTGTCGCGCGGCGTCCCGGTCGGCGGCGAGCTCGAGCATACCGACATCGGCACCATCGGCCAGGCTCTGATCGAGCGCCGCGCGGTCTGAATTTCCGTTGCTGCAATGCAGCAACGCATGCCCCGGGCGGTTCCTGATCGGTGTCGGTTTTCGTGCCGAAGGCCTTGTTCCGGCTGGCGATCGGCCCGTCGCGCTTTCTCTGCTGCAGCGTCTTCGATATAATCGGATGGTTATTTGTATCCAGGTCTTTCGTTTTCCTTTTTGGGAAGAGGCTCATGAGCGTTGATCAGAAAATGGACAGCAGCCGCCGCACCCTGCTGCTGGCGACGTCCGCCGCAGGTGGCGTCGCCGCAGTGGCGACCGCGGTGCCGTTCGTCGCCAGCCTGACGCCGTCCGAACGCGCGAAGGCGGCCGGTGCGCCGGTGGAGGCGGACGTCAGCAAGCTGAAGCCGGGCGAGATGATGACGGTGGAGTGGCGTGGCAAGCCGGTGTGGATCCTGCGCCGCACGCCCGAGATGCTCGCCTCGCTCGACAAGACGGACGAAAAGGTCAGCGACCCCAACTCCGTGAAGCCGCAGCAGCCCGAGTACGCCAAGAACAAGCACCGCTCGATCAAGCCGGAGTACCTGGTCACGGTCGGCATCTGCACCCACCTCGGCTGCTCGCCCTCCGAGAAGTTCAAGGTGGGCGCGGACAGCGGCATGGGCGCCGACTGGCCGGGTGGCTTCCTGTGCCCCTGTCACGGCTCGATCTTCGATCTGGCCGGCCGCGTGTATAGCAGCATGCCCGCGCCGGACAATCTCGAGGTGCCGCCGCACCAGTATCTCGCGGACACCAAAATCCTTGTTGGCGATGACGGGAAGGCATAAGCGATGACGACCAAATCCCAAGCCGTTCTCAACTGGATCGACGAGCGCTTCCCGCTCACGTCGACCTGGAAGGCGCACCTGTCCGAGTACTACGCGCCGAAGAACTTCAACTTCTGGTACTTCTTCGGCTCGCTGGCCCTGCTGGTGCTGGTGATCCAGATCCTCACCGGCATCTTCCTGGTGATGCACTACAAGCCGGACGCCTCGCTCAACGCGTCGGGCGTTCCGGTGGCGTTCGCCAGCGTCGAGTACATCATGCGCGAGGTGCCGGGCGGCTGGCTGATCCGCTACCTGCACTCGACCGGTGCGTCGGCCTTCTTCATCGTCGTGTATCTGCACATGTTCCGCGGCCTGCTCTATGGCTCTTATCGCAAGCCGCGCGAGTTGATCTGGGTCTTCGGCACGCTGATCTTCCTGGTGTTGATGGCCGAGGCGTTCATGGGCTATCTGCTGCCGTGGGGCCAGATGTCGTTCTGGGGCGCCCAGGTGATCGTGAACCTGTTCTCGGCGATCCCGGTGATCGGTCCGGACCTGTCGCTGGTGATCCGCGGCGACTACGTCGTCTCCGACGCCACGCTGAACCGCTTCTTCTCCTTCCACGTCATCGCCGTGCCGCTGGTGCTGATCGGCCTGGTGCTCGCGCACATCGTCGCGCTGCACGAAGTCGGCTCCAACAACCCCGATGGTGTCGAGATCAAGAAGAAGAAGGATGCGACCGGCAAGCCGCTCGACGGCATCCCCTTCCACCCGTACTACACGGTGAAGGACATCGTCGGCGTCGTCGTCTTCCTGTTCTTCTTCAGCGCGGTCGTGTTCTTCATGCCCGAGGGCGGTGGCTACTTCCTCGAGTTCAACAACTTCATCCCGGCCGATCCGCTGAAGACCCCGCCGCACATCGCGCCGGTGTGGTATTTCACCCCCTTCTATTCGATCCTGCGCGCCGTGACCTATCCGCTGTTCGGTCTCGATGCGAAGTTCTGGGGCGTGGTGGCCATGGGCGCGTCGGTGGTGATCATCGCCTTCCTGCCCTGGCTGGACCGCAGCCCCGTCAAGTCGATCCGCTACAAGGGGCCGATCTTCAAGATGGTGCTGGTCGTCTTCGTGATCGCCTTCTTCATCCTGGGTTACCTGGGTGTTCTGCCCCCGACCCCGGGTCGCACGCTGGTGTCGCAGATCTGCTCGGTGATCTACTTCGCCTTCTTCCTGCTGATGCCGTGGTACAGCAAGCTCGACAAGTGCAAACCCGAACCGGAAAGGGTGAACTTCAAATGAAAACGCGAGTGATCAACTTCATCAAGCGGTTCGCGGCCGTGGCGCTGTTCGCGCCGGCCGTGGCGATGGCCGCCGGTGCCAGCGTGCATCTGGACAAGGCGCCGGTGAGCAGCGAGCCGGCCGCGCTGCAGCACGGCGCCAAGCTGTTCGTCAATTACTGCATGAACTGCCATAGCGCCAGCTTCGTGCGCTACAACCAGCTGCAGAACATCGGCCTCTCCGAGGCGGAGATCCGCGACAACCTAATGTTCACCGGCGAGCGCGTCGGCGACCTGATGAAGATCGCGATGCGGCCGGCGGAGTCCAAGGGGTGGTTCGGCGTCGCGCCGCCCGACCTGACGCTGGTGGCGCGGCAGCGCGCCTCGGCGGACGGCAGCGGGGCCGACTGGCTGTATACCTATCTGCGCCAGTTCTACCGCGACCCGAGCCGCCCGACCGGCTGGAACAATGCCATCTTCGCCAACGTGGCCATGCCGCACGTGTTCTGGCAGCTGCAGGGCGAGCAGGTCGCCAAGATCACGCAGAATGCGGACGGCACGACGACGACGGCCCTCGAACTCGTCAAGCCGGGCAAGCTGTCGGTCCAGGAGTACGACAAGGCGGTCGCCGACCTCGTCTCCTTCCTGGTCTGGATGGGCGAGCCGGTGGCCGAGAAGCGCAAGTCGATCGGCGCCCTCGTGCTGATCTTCCTCGCCGGCATGTTCGTGCTCAGCTACGCGCTGAAGAAGAACTACTGGAAGGACATTCATTGATTCCTGTCGCCGCGGCCCTCCGGGCCGGCTAGCGCGGTCCTGACCCTGACGCACCACGCGGACCCGCGTGGTGCGCTTTTGCTTTTGAATTCCGGAGTCGTAACACCATGATGAACCTGTATTCCGGCACGACCGATCCCTTCAGTCATCGTTGCCGGATCGTGCTGTTCGAAAAAGGCATGGACTTCGAGGTCATCGACGTCGACCTCTACAACAAGCCCGAAGACATCGCCGTCATCAACCCGTACAACCGCGTGCCGGTGCTGGTCGATCGCGACCTCGTGCTCTACGAGGCCAACATCATCAACGAGTACATCGACGAGCGCTTCCCGCATCCGCAGCTGATGCCACCCGACCCGATCATGCGTGCGCGTGCCCGCCAGCTGTTGCACACTTTCGAGCAGGAGCTGTTCACCCACCTGGAGGCCCTGGAGGCCGCGCAGAAGGGCGTGGACAAGGTGCGCGCCCACGTGCGCGACCATCTCACCCAGCTCGCGCCGGTGTTTACCAAGCAGAAATACATGCTCGGCGAGGAGTTCTCCATGCTCGACGTCGCGATCGCCCCGCTGCTGTGGCGCCTCGAGCACTACGGCATCGAACTGCCCAAGGCTGCTGCGCCGCTGATGAAGTACGCCGAACGCATCTTCAGCCGTCAGGGATTCATCGACGCGCTGACCCCGTCCGAAAAGGTCATGCGGCGCTGAGCCGCACGACCGCAGTCAGGCCGTGCGGCGCCCGCAGGGGCGTGGCACGGCCACCGGAGAGCCGATGAGCACCGTCTCGACCAAGCCATACCTGTTGCGCGCCATCTGGGAATGGTGCGTGGATCAGGGTTTCACGCCCTATCTCGCCACGCTGGTGGACGAGGACACCCGGGTGCCGCCCGGTTACGCGCGCGACGGCCAGATCGTGCTGAACCTTTCGCCCGACGCCACCGGCCAGCTGCAAATGGCCAACGACTTCATCAGCTTCCAGGCCCGTTTCGGCGGTGCCGCGCATTCGCTGGTGATCCCGGTGGCCAACGTGGTCGCGATCTACGCACGCGAGAACGGGCAGGGCATGGCCTTCGAGCCCGAGCTCGAGGCGGTGGAGGATGCGTCCGTGGCGGTGCAGGATCCGTCCGCCGACGTCGTCCAGGACATGAGCGACACCACCGCCGAACTGCGTCGCGAGCGCTCCGCGGAGCCGCAGCCCCCCGCGCGCCCGCCGCGCGGCAGCCATCTCAAGATCGTCAAGTGAGGAACACCGATGCCTAGCCTTGCCTGGAGCGCCGATCTCGACAACAACCTCGCCCCGATGGACGAGACCCATCGCGAGTTCGTCGAGTGCTACAACGCCGCGGCCAACGCCGCGCCCGATGATTTCCTGCGTGCGCTCGACGCGCTCATCGAGCATGCGAAGGCCCACTTCGATCTCGAGAACGGCTGGATGGAAGCGGTCGACTTTCCCGGCTGCCATCGCGCCGAGCATGACCGCGTGCTCGCGGTGATGGCCGACATCCGCAAGCGCGTCGAGCGCGGCGACCACTTCCTTGGCCGCCGACTGATGGAAGAGCTGCCGGCCTGGTTCGTGAATCACGTGAACGGCATGGATGCCGCGCTCGCCTTTCATCTGGCGACGATCGGCTTCGACGTCGATTCGTGCACGCTGCGCCCACTCGCCGAAGGCGAGACGCGCGCCGCCGGCTGTGGCTGCGCCACGCTCGCTGCCGAGGATGCGGCAGCCGGCGAGGCCGCGCGCGCGGCCTGACGCGGCCTCCTCCGCGATGCGTTCGGCCCGCCGCAACGCGTCGCCGGGCGCACGCGGCGCTAGACCTCCGCCGCCGCGAGGAAAGGAAACGCCACCTCCGGCCTGCGCCCGCTCATCAGATCCGCCAGTGCGGCGGCCGAACCGCAGGCCAGCGTCCATCCCAGCGTGCCATGGCCGGTGTTGAGCCATAGCCCGGGGCGCGCGCTGCGTCCGATCAGTGGCACGTTTCCCGGCGTGGCGGGGCGCAACCCGGCCCAGGGTTCCGCGCGTTCGAGATCGATCGCGTGCGGGAAGCGCGCCTGCACCCACGCCATGATCGGCGCGATCCGCGCCGCGCGGATCGTGGTGTCGAAGCCGTCGAGTTCCGCCGTGCCGGCGACGCGCAGGCGGTCGCCCAGGCGCGAGCACACGATCCGGCGCGACTCGTCGGTCAGGCTCACGTAGGGTGCGAGCGCGGGCTCGAGTACCGGTGCGGTGATCGAGTAGCCCTTGACCGGGTAGATCGGCAGCCGCAAGCCGAGCGGCGCGGCGAGGCGCGGGCCGTGGCTGCCCAGGCAGAGCACGCAGGCGTCCGCGCGCAGGCTGTCGACGCTGCCGTCCGCGCGGCGCACGCGCGCGCCCACGACCCGGCCGCCGGATCCGGTCTCGAGCGCGCTCACCTCGGTCTCCCGGTGCAGGACCACACCACCTTCTTCCAGCCTGTGCGCGAGCGCGCGGGTGAACTTGTGCGCGTCGCCCGATTCGTCGCCCTGGGCGAAGATCCCGCCGGCCAGGCTGCCGGCGCACGTGGCCAGCGCGGGCTCGCGTTCCAGGCAGGCATCGCGGTCCAGCACCTCGGCCGCGATACCGAAGGCGCGCAGCTGCGCAGCGCGCGCGGGGGCCTTGGCGAACTCCCCGCGGCTGTAGAACAGGTGCAGGATGCCGCGCTCGAGCTGGTCGTATTCGAGGCCGAGTTCGGCGCGCAGCGCACGCAGTCGCTGCCCGCTGGCGAGCGCGAGCGCGGCGATCGCGACGGTGTTGCGGTGCGCCCGTGCGGGCAGGCATTCGAGCAGGAAACGCAGGCCCCAGGTCCACTGCGCAAGGGCGCGGTGCGGGCGGAACTTCAGCGGCGCGTCCGCGCGTCCGAGCCAGCGCAGCACCTGCGCGGGTGCGCCGGGGTTGGCCCAGGGCTCGGGATGGCTGATCGAGATCTGCCCGCCGTTGGCGAAGCTGGTCTCCAGTCCGGCGCCGGGCTGGCGGTCGACCAGGCTGACCTGGAAGCCGGCGCGGGTCAGGTACCAGGCGGTCGTGACGCCGGACAGGCCGGCGCCGAGAACCATGACGTGCATGAAGTGGAAAAGCGGGTTGGGGGTGCCGATGATAGCGCCTCGGCGGCTGCGGCAGCAGTCTCGCGGTTTCGGGCATCACGGCCCGTGCGCTCGTGGCGCGGAACCGCGATAATCCCGCCTTGTCCGTTTCGTTCAATGTCATGGAGCCTTGTCATGCGCCGAGTCACCCTTACCCAGTTCCTCATCGAGCAGCAGCGCGCCGGCCGCATCACCGCCGACCTGCGCCTGCTGATCGAGGTCGTCGCTCGCGCGGTCAAGGCGATCAGCGTCAACGTCTCCAAGGGCGCGCTCGCCGGCGTGCTCGGCGAGGCCGGCACCGACAACGTCCAGGGCGAGGCGCAGAAGAAGCTCGACGTCATCGCCAACGAGATCCTGCTGCAGGCCAACGAGTGGGGCGGCCATCTCGCCGGCATGGCCTCGGAGGAAGTCGAGACCATCTGCCAGATCCCCTTCGACCTGCCCAAGGGCGGCTTCCTGCTGCTCTTCGATCCGCTCGACGGCTCGTCCAACATCGACGTCAACATCTCGGTCGGCACCATCTTCTCGGTGCTGCGCAATCCGCCGGGCGGCACGGAGCCCACCGAGGAGAGCTTCCTGCAGCCCGGTCGCGAGCAGGTCGCGGCCGGCTACGCCGTGTATGGTCCTGCCACCCAGCTCGTGCTCACCGTGGGGCAGGGCGTGCACGGATTCACGCTCGACCGCGAGATGGGCAGCTTCATCTACACCCAGCCCTTCATGACCATCCCGGTCGATACCCAGGAATTTGCCATCAACGCATCCAATGCGCGCTTCTGGGAGGCGCCGGTCAAGCGCTACGTCGCCGAGATGGTGCAGGGCAAGGAAGGTCCGCTCGGCAAGGACTACAACATGCGCTGGGTGGCCTCGATGGTCGCAGACGTGCATCGCATCCTCACCCGCGGCGGCGTGTTCATGTACCCGATGGACGAGAAGTGTCGCAGCAAGGGCGGCAAGCTGCGCCTGATGTACGAGGCCAACCCGATGGCGATGCTGGTCGAGCAGGCTGGCGGCGCGGCCTCCACCGGGCGCGAGCGCATCCTCGACGTGATGCCGGACCGGCTGCACCAGCGCGTGCCGGTGATCCTCGGCTCGAAGAACGAGGTCGAGCGCGTCGCGGGCTACCACCAGGAGGACTGAGCGGGTGCGCTCGGGAGTGCGACACCCGCTGCGCCGGGGGCTGCGCTTCCTCGCGCTGGCCCTCGCGTTCGCGGGGGGTGGCGCGCTGGCGCAGGAGACCCTGGAGGTGCGCCTGCAGGCGCCCGACGAGGTGCGACCGCTGCTCGAGCGCCACGTGCGCCTGCTGCGCCAGGAGGCGCTCGAACTGCCCGAGGAGCAGGCCGACCGCTCGGCGATGACCCGGCGGGCGCGTCGCGAGGTGGCGGGCCTGCTCGCCACCGAGGGCTACTTCTCGCCGCGGGTGCGCTTCGATCGCAGCGACGCGCGCAATTGGGTGCTGGAGGTGGAACCCGGTCCGCGCACCGAGATCGCGCAGGTCGAGCTGCAGTTCGTCGGCGAGATCGCCACCTCCGGGCCGGGCGGCAGCGAGTACCTCGACCTGCTGCGCGCGGGCTGGAGCCTGCCGGTCGGCGCGCCCTTCAGCCAGGGCGGCTGGGACGGCGCCAAGCAGGCGCTGCTCGATGCGGTCGCGGCGCGCCGTTACGCCGCGGCGCGCATCGTGGCCAGCCGCGCCGAGATCGACCCGGAGAGCGCGCGTGCCACGCTGCGGGTGCGCATCGACAGCGGACCGAGCTTCTACCTTGGCGAGCTCGACGTGCAGGGCCTGGAGCATCTGCCGACCGATCTCGTCGAGCGCTACAGCCGGCTCAAGCCCGGTGCGCCCTACGACCGCGAGGAGCTGCTTGCCTTTCAGACCGGACTGCAGAACACCCCGCACTTCGGTTCGGTGATCGTCGACATCGAGCGCGACCCGACGCTGTCCGCAGCGGTGCCGGTGCGGGTCAAGGTCACCGAAGCACTGCCGCGCTATGCCGGGGTGGGGGCGGGCTATTCGACCAACACCGGCGCGCGCGTCGAGTTCAGCTATCGCGACGCCAACCTGCGCAAGCGCGGCTGGGAGTTGTCCTCCGGCCTGCGCATCGAGGAGCGCCGCCAGGCGCTGTTCGCCGACGTCTTCCTGCCGCCGCGCGGGCGCGACCGCGACAGCTTCGGCGCGCTCTACGAGGCCAGCGACCTCGAAGGGCTCAAGATCGACTCGCAGGCGCTCGGCGCCGCGCGCACCACGCTGCGCGGCGACATCGAGACCCAGCTCGCGCTGCGCCTGCAGCACGAGAACATCGAACCGGCCGGCGCGCCCTCGCGCTCGACCAACACCCTGAGCGCCAACTGGACCTGGAAGAAGCGCGCGGTCGACAACCTGCTCGACCCCACCCGCGGCTACGTGCTCGAGTTCCAGGTCGGCGGCGGCAGCAAGACGCTATTCTCCGACCAGGACTTCCTGCGTTTCTACTCGCGCGTCGCGCGCTACCAGCCGGTGCGCGGCACCGACGTGTTCATCCTGCGCGGCGAGGCTGGCGTGACCCTGGCCGACAGCCGCGAGGGCGTGCCGCAGGACTTCCTCTTCCGCACCGGCGGCGCGCAGTCGGTGCGCGGCTACGACTACCAGAGCCTGGGCGTGAAGGAGGGCGACGCGACCGTCGGCGGCCGCTACCTGGCGACCGCGAGCGCCGAGTACGTGCGCTGGTTCCGGCCGCAGTGGGGTGCGGCCGTCTTCGTCGATGCGGGGGATGCCGCCGATACCCGCGCGGACTACGATCTTCGCGTCGGCTACGGCGTCGGCGCGCGCTGGCGCAGCCCGGCGGGCCCGCTCGCGATCGATCTCGCCTGGGGCCACCAGGAACGCAGCCTGCGGCTGCATTTCGGGGTCGCGGTGGCGTTCTGAGGCGCGGCGCTCGATGGGCTGCCATCGGCCGATCGGCGTCTGCGCGCGCAGCGCTGCCCTTCGCCCCCGCGCCGTCCGCGTTCTGCTCGCCCCCTGGTCGCCTCGCCATTGCCCGCGGAACAGGAGTAGATTTTCACGGTGATCCGCGCGGCGAGGCCGAACAGGGAGGAGACGATGACCGCCAGACAACTGCTTTTCCGCGACGACGCGCGCCACCGCATCCTGCGCGGCGTGTCCCTGCTGGCCGATGCGGTGAAGGAGACGCTGGGGCCGCGCGCGCGCACCGTGCTGCTGCAGCAGCCCTATGGGCCGCCGATCGTGATCAACTCCGGGGTCGTGGTCGCGCGCGCGATCGAGCTCGCCGATCCCTTCGAGAACATGGGCGCCCAACTGGTGCGGGAGGTGGCGGCGCGCACTTCCGAAGTGGCGGGCGACGGCACCACCACCGCGACCCTGCTGGCTGCGGCCATCGTGCGCGAGGGCATGAAGCACGTCGCCGCGGGCATGAACCCGATGGATCTGAAGCGCGGCGTCGACAAGGCTGTCGACGCGCTCGTCGGCGCGCTGAAGGCGATGGCGCGGCCGTGCGGGACGCGCACCGAGATCGCCCAGGTGGCGAGCATCTCGGCCAACAACGACGCTGCCATCGGCGAGCTGATCGCCGACGCCATGGAGCGCGTCGGCAAGGACGGCGTGATCACCGTGGAGGAGGGCTCGGGCCTCGCGAGCACGCTGGACGTGGTCGAGGGCATGCAGTTCGACCGTGGTTACCTGTCGCCCTATTTCATCAACACCGAGGGTGCGCGCGTCGTGCTCGAGGATGCCGTCATCCTCGTGTGCGACCGCAGGATCGGCGCCGTGGCCGAGCTGCTGCCGGTGCTCGAGGTCGTGGCGCGCAGCGGGCGGCCCTTGCTGATCATCGCCGAGGAAGTCGAGGGCGAGGCGCTGGCGCTGCTGGTGGTGAACGCCGCGCGCGGCACGCTGAAGGCCTGCGCGGTGAAGGCGCCGGAGTTCGGCGA
The DNA here is from genome assembly GCF_000021765.1 of Thauera aminoaromatica. Taxonomy (NCBI): domain Bacteria; kingdom Pseudomonadati; phylum Pseudomonadota; class Betaproteobacteria; order Rhodocyclales; family Zoogloeaceae; genus Thauera; species Thauera aminoaromatica. The sequence goes on from NC_011662.2 coordinate 1,571,457, forward strand.
GCGCCGCCGCGCCATGCTCGAGGACATCGCGGTGCTGGCCGGCGCCACGCTGGTCGGCGGCGAGACCGGGATCGGCCTGGAACACGCCACCGCGGCCGAGCTGGGCAGCGCGCGCCGCATCGAGGTGGACAAGGACCGCTGCACGCTGGTGGGTGGCGGCGGCGCGCACGCGCTGATCGAGGCCCGCATCGCCCGCATCCGCGCCGAGCTCGAGGGCACGCGCTCCGACTTCGAGCGCGAGGGCCCGGAGAGGCGCATCGCGCGCCTGGCCGGCGGCGTGGCGGTGGTGAAGGTGGGTGGGGCCACCGAGTCCGAGATGAAGGAGCGCCGTGCGCGTGTCGAGGACGCGCTGCATGCGACACGCGCCGCGGTGGCCGAAGGCATCCTGCCCGGCGGCGGCGTGGCGCTGTTGCGCGCGCGCGCGGCGCTGGGCGTGCTGCATGGCGCCAACCACGACGAGGACTGCGGCATCCAGATCGTGCTGCGCGCGGTGGAGGAGCCGCTGTGCCAGCTCGTCGCCAACGGCGGCCTGGAACCTTCCGTGGTGCTGGACCAGGTGGCGGCGGGCAGCGGCGCGTTCGGCTTCAATGCCGCGACCGAGGAATACGGCGACCTCATCGCGATGGGCGTGCTCGACCCGTGCAAGGTCACGCGCAGTGCGCTGCAGAATGCGGCCTCGGTGGCGGGCCTGATCCTCACCACCGATTGCCTGGTGGCCGAGCTGCCGCAAGCCGGGGCTGTTGCGCCGGGCGGGTGATCGGCCGTAACGAGGCGCTGCGCCGCTGCATTCATCGCAAGGGGGACGTCGAAACGGCGGCGATGGGCCTCCTCATGCGCGGCCCGGGCTTCGGCAGCATGGCCGAGGCGGCCCTGCTGGCCTAAAAAGAAACCGGGGAGGTGGCCGACGCGAAGCCGTCGCTGCCATGCGACGATGAAGACGATGGTGAGGAGAAGGCGATGCAGCGCCCCGCGATCATCCACAAGACGGCCGCCGATCTGGCCGTGCCGCCCAATCTTGCCGACTACGCCGCGACCTGTGCCGGCTTCTCCTGGGACGCGGCGCGCGCCGAGCTGGCGGGGCTGCCCGGCGGCGGGCTCAACATCGCCCATGAGGCGGTCGAGCGCCACGCGCATGGCCCGCTGCGCGAGCGCATCGCCTTCCGTTTCCTCGGTGAGAACTCGCTCCGTGATGTCGGCTACGGCGAGCTGTCGCGCCTCACCAGCCGCTTCGCCAACGTGCTGCGGACCCTGGGCGTGCGGCGCGGCGAGCGTGTCTTCGTGCTGACCGGGCGCATCCCGGAGCTGTACATCGCGGTGCTCGGCGGCCTGAAGGCGGGCTGTGTGGTGTCGCCGCTGTTCTCCGCCTTCGGCCCGGAGCCGATCGCGACCCGGATCGGCATCGGCGAGGGGGCAGTGCTGGTCACCACCGACCTGCTGTACGAGCGCAAGGTGGCGAAGCTGCGTGATCGCCTGCCGAGCCTGCGCCATGTCCTGCTGGTGGGTGAGGAGGATGGCGCGACGGCCATCCCCGCCACCCAGGACCTCGCGATGCTGATGGCGCAGGCCGCGGACACGTTCGAGACGGTGGCGACCCGGCCCGAAGACCTCGCCCTGCTGCACTTCACCAGCGGCACCACCGGCACGCCCAAGGGTGCCATGCACGTGCATGGCGCGGTCCTCACCCACTGGGCGACCGGCCGCTACGCGCTCGATCTGCATGATGGCGACATCTTCTGGTGCACCGCCGACCCCGGCTGGGTCACCGGCACCTCCTACGGCATCGTCGCGCCGCTGCTGCACGGCGTGAGCTCCATCGTCGACGTGGCCGACTTCGATGCCGAGCGCTGGTACCGCATCCTGCAGGAGCAGCGGGTCAGCGTCTGGTACACCGCCCCCACCGCGATCCGCATGCTGATGAAGGCCGGGCCGGAGCTGGCGCGCGGTTTTTCCTTCCCCCGCCTGCGCTTCGTCGCCAGCGTGGGCGAGCCGCTCAATCCCGAGGCGGTGTGGTGGGGCCGCGACGTGCTCGGCAAGCCGATCCACGACAACTGGTGGCAGACCGAGACCGGCGGCATCATGATCGCCAACCTTCCCGCGCTCGACATCAAGCCCGGCTCGATGGGAAAGCCCTTGCCCGGTGTCGAGGCGGCGATCGTGCGTCCGCGCGAAGGCGGCGGCGTGGAGTTCGTCGATGCGCCCGACGAGGAGGGCGAACTGGCCCTGAAGCGTGGTTGGCCATCGATGCTGCGCGGCTACCTGAACAACGAGGAGCGCTACCGCAAGTGCTTCGCCGGCGACTGGTACCTGACCGGCGACCTGGCGCGGCGCGATGCCGACGGCTACTACTGGTTCGTCGGCCGCAGCGACGACGTGATCAAGTCGGCCGGCCACCTGATCGGGCCCTTCGAGGTCGAGAGCGCGCTGATGGAGCATCCGGCGGTGGCCGAGGCCGGCGTCATCGGCAAGCCCGACGACATGGTCGGCGAGGTGGTGAAGGCCTTCGTGTCGCTGAAGCAGGGCTTCGAGCCTTCGGAGGCGCTGCGCAAGGAGCTGCTCGGTCATGCGCGCAAGAAGCTCGGCGCGGCGGTGGCACCCAAGGAGATCGACTTCCTGCCGGTGCTGCCGCGCACGCGCAGCGGCAAGATCATGCGCCGGCTGCTGAAGGCGCGCGAACTCGGCCTGCCCGAAGGCGACACCTCCACGCTGGAGGCCGGAGCATGACGCGCACACGCAAGCCCAGGGCCTCTGCAGAGCGTCCGCTGGAGCTGCGCCTGCTGGCCGACATGCTGCGCATCCGCCGCATGGAGGAGAAATGCGCCGAGCTCTACGGTGCCGGCAGGATCCGCGGTTTCCTGCACCTCTACATCGGCGAGGAAGCCTGCGCCACCGGCGCGATGCACGCGCTCGCCGCCGACGATAACGTCGTCGCCACCTACCGCGAGCACGGCCACGCGCTGCTGCGCGGTGTGGGCATGGACGCGATCATGGCCGAGATGTTCGGCAAGGCGGCGGGCTGCTCGCGCGGGCGCGGCGGCTCGATGCACCTGTTCGACGTGGCGCGCCGCTTCTACGGCGGCAACGCCATCGTCGGCGGCGGCCTGCCGCTGGCCGTGGGCCTGGCGCTGGCGGACAGGCTGCAAGGCGTGCGCCGCGTCACCCTGTGCGTGTTCGGCGAAGGCGCGATGGCCGAAGGCGCCTTCCACGAGTCGATCAACCTCGCCGCGCTGTGGCAGCTTCCGGTGCTGTTCTGCTGCGAGAACAACCTGTACGCGATGGGTACGGCGTTGGCGCGCTCGGAGTCGCAGACCGACCTGTGCGCCAAGGCGGCGAGCTACCGGGTCGCCACCTTCCGCGCCGACGGCATGGACGTGCGCGCGGTGTTCGACACCGTGAGCCGCGCGGTGCGGCAGGTGAGGGAGGGGGGCGGCCCGGCCTTCGTCGAGCTGCAGACCTACCGCTTCCGCGCGCACTCGATGTTCGATCCCGATCTGTACCGCGACAAGGCCGAGATCGAGGAGTGGAAGCAGCGCGGCCCCATCCACAGCCTCTCCGCGCAGCTGAAGGCCGAGGGCAGGCTCGACGAGGAGGCCTTCCTCGCGCTCGATGCCGAGGCCGAAGCCGAGGTGGCCGCCGCGGTCGCGTTCGCCGAACAGGCGCCATGGGAGCCGGTGGCGGATCTGCTGAAGGACGTGCACACGCCGGCCGGCGCGGCCGCAGGGGGTACGCCATGAGGATGAGCTACCGCGAGGCGCTGCGGCTGGCGCTGCGCGAGGCGCTGCAGAACGATGCGCGCGTGTTCCTGATGGGCGAGGACGTCGGCCGCTACGGCGGCAGCTATGCGGTGTCGAAAGGCCTGCTGGAGGAGTTCGGCCCCGAGCGCATCCGCGACACGCCGCTGTCCGAACTCGGCTTCGTCGGCGCCGGCGTGGGGGCGGCGCTCGGCGGCCTGCGTCCGATCGTCGAGGTGATGACGGTCAATTTCAGCCTGCTGGCGCTGGACCAGATCGTCAACAGCGCCGCCCTGCTGCGCCACATGTCCGGCGGCCAGTGCTCGGTGCCGCTGGTGCTGCGCATGGCCACCGGCGCCGGGCGCCAGCTCGGCGCGCAGCACTCGCACAGCCTGGAGAACTGGTACGCCCACATTCCCGGCATCCGCGTGCTGGCGCCGGCCACCGTGGCCGACGCGCGCGGCATGCTCGCGCCGGCGCTCGCCGACCCCGATCCGGTGGTGATCTTCGAGCACGCCCAGCTCTACAACCTGGAAGACGAGTTGCCGGACGACTGGCGCTGCGACATCGCCCGCGCCGCGGTGCGCCGCGCCGGCGCGCAGGCAAGCGTGTTCGCTTACGGTGGCTGCCTGCCCAAGGCGCTGCAGGCGGCGGAAGAACTGGCGGCCCAGGGCGTCGAGGTCGAGGTGGTCGATCTGCGCGTGCTGCGCCCGCTGGACATCGACACCGTCGCCGCATCGGTGCGCCGGACGCATCGTGCGGTGGTGGTGGACGAAGGCTGGCGCAGCGGCAGCCTCGCTGCCGAGCTGATCGCGCGCATCGTCGAGACCTGCTTCTACGAGCTCGACGCGCCGCCCGCGCGGGTGTGCAGCGAGGAGGTGCCGATCCCGTACGCCAAGCACCTCGAGGAGGCCGCCTTGCCTCAGGTGCCGAAGATCGTCGCCGCGGTGAAGGAGCTGCTGAATGTTTGAGTTCAAGCTGCCTTCGCTGGGCGCCGACATGGACGAAGGCAAGCTGCTGGAGTGGCTCGTGCGCCCTGGAGACAGGGTCGTGAAGGGTCAGGTCGTCGCCATCGTCGACACCTCCAAGGCGGCGGTGGATGTCGAGATCTGGCAGGACGGCACGGTGCATGAACTGCTCGTGGAGCCGGGGACGCGGATGGCGGTCGGCACGGTGATGGCGACGCTGCTGGAGCCCGGCGAGGCGCCGGCGGCGAAAAGGACGCGCACGAAGACCGTGAAGGCGGCTGCAGCGGCGGCGGTGCCGGTGGTCGAAGCGCCCGCGGCGAAACCCGCGCCGGACGTCTCGCCCGCGCCGGCCGGGCGCTTGCGCGTCTCGCCCGCCGCGCGCAAGCGCGCCGAGGCGCTGGGAGTGGAGCTTGCCGCGCTGTCGGGCAGCGGCCCGGGCGGCGCGGTCACGCTGGAGGACGTGGAGCGTGCCGTGGCGGTTGCACGACTGCCTGCTTCACCACCCGCGGCGACGCCAAGCCCGATCTCCGCTGCCGAGCGCCAGGCCGAGACCCGCCGCGCCATCGCCGCGGCGATGAGCCGCTCGAAGCGCGAGATCCCGCATTACTACCTGTTCGAAACCGTGCCGATGGCGCGCGCGCAGGACTGGCTCGGCCGCGCCAACGCGGGACGCCCGATCACAGAGCGCCTGCTGATGGCGGTGCTGCAGCTGAAGGCCGTTGCCTTGGCGCTGCGCAAGTACCCCGAGCTCAACGGCTTCCACCGCGACGGCCAGTTCGTCGCCGCGCAGGGCATCCACGTCGGCGTCGCCATCTCGCTGCGCCAGGGCGGCCTGATCGCCCCGGCGCTGCACGACGTGGACCACAAGCCGCTGGATGTGCTGATGCGCGAGCTCGCCGACCTGGTCAGGCGCACGCGTGCCGGTTCGCTGCGCAGCTCGGAGATGGGCGATCCGACGGTCACCGTCACCAATCTCGGCGAGCAGGGCGTGGAGGCGGTGGCGGGCGTGATCTATCCGCCCCAGGTCGCCCTCGTCGGCTTCGGCCGCATCGCGCTGCGGCCCTGGGTGCGCGAGGACCGCGGCGAGCTGTGCGTGATGCCCGTCGTCACCGCCAGCCTCGCCGCCGATCATCGCGTCTCCGACGGCCACCGCGGCGCGCTGTTCCTCGCCGAGCTGCGCGAGCTGCTGCAGCGGCCGGAGGAACTGTGAACTCCCATTCCGGACGGAACCGCCATGGACGACACCGAACTGCGCAGCATCGTCATCGCAACGCTGAAGGAAATCGCTCCGGAAATCGAGGAGGCCGGGCTGCGCCCCGAGCGCCCGCTGCGCCAGCAGGTCGACCTCGATTCGATGGACTGGCTGAACTTCCTGGTCGGTCTTGCCGGGCGGCTGGCGGTCGAGATTCCCGAGGCGGACTATCGCAAGCTCGCGACGGTGAATGACCTGGTCGCGTACCTGCGCGACGCGCGCCGGCGAGCCGGCTGAGCCCGACGACGATCGCCCGAACGGCCGCAAACGTCCGGCCGGTGCCGACCCCGCTCTCGGCGCGCGCCACCTGCGTCAGGATGCGTGCGGCCGGCCTCGATGCCCGGCCGCGTCGGCGTCGTCTTCGTGTCCCCGCCGCGCAAACTCGCGCTGCATCCTCGCCAGCTTGCGCAGGCCCTCGACGACGCGCCGGCTCATCGAGCCCGCAGCCATCCTGCCCTGCTCGTCCGGCACGCCCGCCGCCACGCCGGTGAGCAGCTCCACCGCCTCGTCGGCGTCGGCCACCGCCCACACGGCGAAGCGCCCGGCCCGCACCGCCTCGACCACGTCGTCGCGCAGCATCAGGTGGCAGACGTTGGCGCGCGGAATCAGCACGCCCTGGCGGCCGTCGAGACCGCGCACCGCGCACAGGTCGAAGAAGCCCTCGATCTTCTCGTTGATCCCGCCTACCGGCTGCACGACGCCGAACTGGTTCACCGAACCGGTCACGGCGAGCGACTGCTTCACCGCCACGCCCGAGAGCGCCGAGAGCAGGGCCACCAGCTCGGCGAGCGAGGCGCTGTCGCCCTCGACGCCACCGTAGGACTGCTCGAACACCAGGCTCGCCTTGAGCGAGAGCGGCAGCATCCAGCCGAAGCGTGCGGCGAGGAAGGCGGACAGGATCAGCACGCCCTTGGAGTGGATCGGCCCGCCGAGCTTGACCTCGCGCTCGATGTCGATGACCTCGCCGGCGCCGGCGCGCACCGTGGCGGTGATGCGCTGCGGGTGGGCGAAGCTGTCTTCGCCGAGCGGCACCACCGCCAGGCCATTGACCTGGCCGACGTGGCTGCCCGCGGTGTCGATCAGCCACTGCCCGCGCAGGATCTGGTCGAGGTGGCCGAGGCGGATGCGTTCGTGGCGGCGCCGGTGGGCCGCGATCGCGGCGTCCACATGCTCGCACTCGATGCGCGCGGCGCCGGCGGCGAGGGCGAAGTGGGCCGCCTCGCGCAGGCGGTCGTCGAGCGGCTGGGTGCGCGCGCTCAGGCGCTCGGCGTCGGCGGCGAGGCGCGCCGCGTGCTCGATCAGGCGCGCCAGCGCCGGCGCCGACAAGGGCGGCAGGCCGGCGCGGCGCGCCAGGGTGGCGAGCAGGCAGGCGTAAGCGGCGGTGTTGTCCGCGGAGCGTTCGATCTCGCTCTCCATGTCGGCGTTGATGCGGAACAGCGCGGCGAACTCGGGATCGTAGCGGCCGAGCAGGTAGTAGGTCAGGCGATCGCCGATCAGCACCACCTTGAGCTCGAGCGGCATCGGCTCGGGCTCGAGCTGCACCGAGCCGGTCACCCCGATCAGCTCCGAGAGCGACTCGATGCGCAGGCGTGCGGATTTGAGCGCGCGCTTGAGCCCCTCCCAGGCGAAGGGCTGGGACAGCAGCTTGAGCGCATCGAGCACCAGGAAGCCGCCGTTGGCGCGGTGCAGGGCGCCGGCGCGGATCAGGGTGAAGTTGCTCACCAGGGTGCCCATGTGCACCAGGTGGTCGATGCGGCCGACCAGGTTCTGCAGCGTGGGGTGGTCTTCGTACACCATCGGTCGGGTGCCGTCGGCGGGGTTGGCGACGAGCAGGTTCACCAGATAGCGCTGCACGCTGATGCTGCCGGTGTAGGTCAGCGTCTCGCTGTCCTCGTCGGCGTGCGGCGTCGCGCGCAGCGACTCGCCGCTGGCGACGACGTCGGCGAGCACCGCGTCCAGATGCGCGCACACCTCGGGCAGGTCTGCGTGACGCGCCTTCAATTCGTCGACCATGTGGGTGACGGTGGCGCGGATCGCCTCGCGCCCGGCGTCGCGGATGCGGTTCTGCAGCTCGTGCCGCCAGCGCGGGAAATCGCCCATCAGGCGGTGCAGGCGCTCGTGCAGCGCGCGGATGTGCTCGCCGAGCTCGTGCTGGCGTGCCTCGGGCAGCTGCTCGAATTCTTCCTGCGTGAGCGTGCTGCCCTCGTCCTTCATCGGCAGGAAGGCGAAGCCGTGCGGGGTGCGCAGCAGCGCGACGCCGAGCTTCTGGGCCTCGTCGCCGAGGCTGCGCAAGGCGCTCTCCTCGCGCGTCTTGGCCTCCTCCTGCAGGGCCTCGATGCGGTTGCGGTGCTCCTCGCTCTCGAACACCGCGCCGATCGCCGGCACCAGCTCCTCGACGAAGCGGGCCAGATCGTCGCGCAGCGCCGGGCCGCGCCCGCAGGGCAGGCGCAGCAGCCGAGGCTGGGCGGCGTTGGCGAAGTTCCATGCGTAGCACCAGTCCGCGGGTGCATCGCCGCGGCCGCGCGTGTCCTCGAGCAGGCGGCGGACGAGCTCGTGGCGGCCGCTGCCGGGGTCGCCGAGCACGAAGAGGTTGTAGCCCTCGGCGCGGATGTCGAGGCCGAGCCGGATCGCGTCGACCGCGCGGCCGTGGAGGCGGGCGACGTCGAGCTCGGGCAGTTGGGCGGAGGTTTCGATGCCGAGCGCTGCCGGGTCGCAGCGAGTCGCCAGGCGCTCGACGGGCAAGGGGGCCGGCGGCGTGAGCGGAGCGGACATGGGCGCGCCTCCTGCGCTTGGGGTTCTTCTGCGAGTCATCTTAACCCCGGGGCGGGGCGGCGGACCAAGCGGGGAGGAATGCGCGGGGCGGGCACCGTGCGCCCACGGGAGGAGGGGGCACGAACGTGCGAGAGCCGCAGGCGCGAGGGAGACGACGCTGCTGCGGGCGAGGCCTCGTTTACCTCACCCGGAACGGCAGGTTCGCCGTCCCTGCCTTGCCCTCGCGGTCGCGCACGGTGATGAAGAGGCGGTAGGCGCCGGGCTGCGCCGGGGCGACGAAGCTCACGCTGGCGGCATCGGCGTGCAGCACGCGCACGTCGATGCGCGTGGGCGGGGTCTCGGCATCGCCGCCCTTGCGCAGGTCGGTGGCCTCGGCGTGCACGGCCCACTCGGCGGCGAGCGCGCTGCCGTCGTGGGCGACCGCGTCGATGCCGGCGGAGATCTCCGCGCCGGCGGCGAACTCGTCCGCGCCGATGCCGATGCCGCGGATGCGCGGTGCGGGCCGAGGCTGCGGCCGCCCCCAGGCGGCGGCGAGAGCGTCGCTCATCGCGGTGGGGCTACCGTCGGCGAGCAGCAGTCCGTGCCAGGTCGCGGTCTGTTCCTGCTTCGCGCCCCACAGGAAGGGGAAGACGCCGCGGATCTGCGCCTGCTGGTCGAGGAAGGCGAGGGCCTCGGTGAAGAAGCGCGCCTTCTCGGTGCTGGTGAGCTCGACCGGCGCGCCCCAGGGCTTGCGCCCGGCCTGCCACTGCCCGAGCGGGCCGAGCTCGGCGACCACCACCGGCTTGGCGATGCCGGCCGCGCGCAGGCGCTGCGGCAGGTCGAACACCGCACCGGCGTAGACGTTGATGCCGAGCAGCTCGACGTTGGGGCAGCAGCCGGCGAGTGCGCGGAAGGCGTCCATGCCGGTGTCGGCGACCACCATCATGGTGGGGTGGTCGGGGTCGAGCGCGCGGATGCGCGCGGCCAGCCGGTCGACCGCGCGCCACAGCGGCAGCGGGTCGGCGACCCCGGTCTCGATCTCGTTGCCCACGCCCCAGGCGAGCAGGGCAGGGTGCTTGCGGTGGCGGGCGACGAAGTCGAGCAGGGCGTCTTCCTGTGCGCGCATGGCGCGCGCGTCGGCGTAGTCGAAACCGTGGCGCGGGTGCTCCAGCCACAGCCCCATCACCACCTTCAGGCCGAGGCGGTGCGCCTCGTCGAGCACCCAGGCGTCGGACTGGCGGTACACGCGCACGACCTTGGCGCCGGCGGCGGCGAGGCGGGCGAGGCTGGCGCGGTCGCCCTCGAAGGCGGCGCCCTTCCATCGTGCGTCCATGGAGGCGGCGAGGGGGGGAGGTTGGCTTTGGGCGTGGAGGGGCGCCGCGGCGAGCGCCATCACGGCGCAGAAAAAAGTTAACAGGAAGCGCACTTGAAATCCTCTGGACCCGTCCCTATTATTAGCACTCGTTGGCGTCGAGTGCTAACAAGCCTCGATCGACGGGTGCAAGCCCGTCCATCGCCACAGCAGATCCTTTTCCTGCGGACTGGTTCCGCGTGTTTCATCAACCCAGACAGTTGAACCTCAGTTAGGAGAGAACTCGATGAAGATTCGTCCCCTGCATGATCGTGTGATCGTCAAGCGCCTCGAAGCCGAACGCAAGACCGCCAGCGGCATCGTGATCCCGGACAGCGCCGGCGAGAAGCCCGATCAGGGCGAAGTCCTCGCGGTCGGCAACGGCAAGATCCTCGACGACGGCAAGGTCCGTCCGATGGCCGTCAAGGTCGGTGACAAGGTGCTGTTCGGCAAGTACGCCGGCCAGACCGTGAAGGTCGAAGGCGACGAACTCCTCGTGATGCGCGAGGAAGACATCATGGGCGTGGTCGAGGCCTGAGCCTCCCCCGCACCGATCAACCCTAATCGAAACGATTCCGGAGTTCTGAAGAATGGCAGCTAAAGAAGTCAAGTTTGGTGATTCCGCCCGCGAGCGCATGGTCGCCGGCATCAACATCCTCGCCAACGCGGTCAAGGTGACCCTGGGCCCGAAGGGCCGCAACGTCGTGCTCGAGCGCTCGTTCGGCGCCCCGACCGTGACCAAGGACGGCGTCTCCGTCGCCAAGGAAATCGAGCTGAAGGACAAGTTCGAGAACATGGGCGCGCAGATGGTCAAGGAAGTCGCTTCCAAGACCTCGGACATCGCCGGTGACGGCACCACCACCGCGACCGTGCTGGCGCAGTCGATCGTGCGCGAAGGCATGAAGTTCGTCGCCGCCGGCATGAACCCGATGGACCTCAAGCGCGGCATCGACAAGGCCGTCGTCGCCACCATCGACGAGCTCAAGAAGCTGTCGAAGCCCTGCTCGACCAACAAGGAGATCGCCCAGGTCGGCTCGATCTCGGCCAACTCCGACAGCGACATCGGCGACATCATCGCCCGTGCGATGGACAAGGTCGGCAAGGAAGGCGTGATTACCGTCGAAGACGGCAAGTCGCTGCAGAACGAACTCGACGTGGTCGAGGGCATGCAGTTCGACCGCGGTTACCTGTCGCCCTACTTCATCAACAACCCGGACAAGCAGGTTGCCATCCTCGAGCAGCCCTTCGTCCTGCTCTTCGACAAGAAGATCTCCAACATCCGCGACCTCCTGCCGGTGCTCGAGCAGGTCGCCAAGTCGGGCCGTCCGCTGCTGATCATCGCCGAGGACGTCGAAGGCGAAGCGCTCGCCACCCTGGTGGTGAACAACATCCGCGGCATCCTCAAGACCTGCGCCGTCAAGGCCCCGGGCTTCGGCGACCGTCGCAAGGCCATGCTGGAAGACATCGCCATCCTGACCGGCGGCCAGGTCATCGCCGAAGAAGTCGGCCTGACCCTCGAGAAGGCCACCCTGGACGACCTCGGCCAGGCTGCCCGCATCGAAGTCGGCAAGGAAAACACCATCATCATCGACGGCGCCGGCCAGGCCGACCGCATCGAGGCGCGCGTCAAGCAGATCCGCGTGCAGATCGAGGAAGCCAGCTCCGACTACGACCGCGAGAAGCTGCAGGAACGCGTGGCCAAGCTGGCCGGCGGTGTTGCGGTGATCAAGGTCGGTGCCGCCACCGAAGTCGAGATGAAGGAGAAGAAGGCCCGCGTCGAGGACGCCCTGCACGCCACCCGCGCTGCGGTGGAAGAGGGCATCGTCCCCGGCGGCGGCGTCGCGCTGCTGCGTGCCCGCGCCGCGCTGGGCGAGCTCAAGGGCGACAACCACGACCAGGATGCCGGCATCAAGATCGTGCTGCGCGCCATGGAACAGCCCCTGCGCGAGATCGTCGCCAACGCCGGCGACGAGCCGAGCGTGGTGGTGAACAAGGTCGTCGAGGGCTCGGGCAACTACGGCTTCAACGCCGCCACCGGCGAGTACGGCGACATGGTCGAGATGGGCGTGCTGGATCCGACCAAGGTCACCCGCACCGCGCTGCAGAACGCCGCGTCCGTCGCCGGCCTGATGCTGACCACCGACTGCATGGTCGGCGAGCTGGCCGAGGACAAGCCGATGGGCGGCATGCCCGACATGGGCGGCATGGGTGGCATGGGCGGCATGGGCATGGGCATGTAACTGCCTGCCCGGGAAGGTCCGGTCCGCCGGACCTCCCGCCCGCTGCAAGCGAACAAGGCCTCGTCGAGGAATGCCCTCGGCGGGGCCTTTTTGCGTCCATCGGTTCCGGCACGGCGCGGGCCGTCCCGCGTCCAGCCGCCGGGGAGGCTGCCTGCGACTGCGCAAAGCGTGGGATAATTATTTAATTCGGGGAGTAAAAGTCGGTGGGGAGCGCCGCGGCCCAGATGGGCGGGCGCTCCCCGGAACGCCGCTGCGCGCAGCAGCCACGTCCCCGAAGACCGAGCAAAAGGAGAACAGCGGAAACATTCTCTGAATCTCCGCTTACAAGCAACTTACAGCCGGAATGCTATGCGTATCCTGTTGGCGGAAGACGATCCGGTGATCGCCGACGGCATCTGTCGCGCCCTGCGGCGCGGTGGTTGTGCAGTCGATCACGTGGCGGACGGCATGGAGGCGGATGCCGCGCTCGCGGGCCAGGGTTACGACCTGCTCATCCTCGACCTCGGCCTGCCGCGCATGAACGGCATCGAGGTGCTCAAGCGCCTGCGCGCGCGCAAGTCGGCTCAGCCGGTGCTGATCCTGACCGCGCAGGATGGCGTCGACGACCGCGTGCGCGGGCTCGATGCCGGTGCCGACGACTACCTCACCAAGCCTTTCGCCCTGCCCGAACTGGAAGCGCGCGTGCGTGCGCTTACCCGCCGCGGCACCGGCCAGCCGCGCTGCATCGAGATCGGTCAGCTGAGCTACGACCAGGCCGACCGCGTGGTCAAGATCGGCGGCCAGCTCGTCGAGCTGTCGGCGCGCGAGATCGGCCTGCTCGAGATCTTCCTGCTGCGTGTCGGCCGCCTGGTCAGCAAGGACCAGCTCGTTGACCACCTGTGCGGCTGGGGCGAGGAGGTGTCCAGCAACGCGATCGAGGTCTATGTCCATCGCCTGCGCAAGAAGCTCGAGGACAGCGGCGTGCGCATCGTGACCGTGCGCGGCCTGGGGTACTGCCTGGAAAACCCCGATGCTGCCCCTGCGGCGAAAGTCCAGGCCTGAGCGCGCGCCGCGCGGCGCAAACGCGCCGCGCAAGTCCGGGCCGCCGAACTCGCTGTTCGGCGAGATCCTCGACTGGATGCTCGCGCCGCTGCTGTTCCTGTGGCCGATCTCGATCATCGTCACCCACAACGTCGCCGACAGCATCGCCAACCAGCCCTACGATCTCGCACTCGCCGACGGCGTGCGCGCGCTCGCGCGCCTGGTCGAGGTCGAGGACGGCCAGGTGGTGGTGCGCTTTCCGGCGCCGCCGCGCGCGCTGTTCCGCGCCGACCAGGACGACGTCGTCTACTACCAGGTGGCCGACGTCAATGGCGTCACGGTCAGCGGCGACGCCGAGATCCCGCCCATGCCGACCTCGTCCGCAGTCGACGGCGAGGAGGTGCAGCTGCGCGATGCCATGATCCAGGGCGAGGAGGTGCGCATCGCTTGGCGCTTCGTGCGCCCCGACCCTGCGCAGGCCGATCGTTTCGTGCTCGTGCAGGTCGCCGAGACGCGCAACAAGCGCACCGACCTCGCCTCGCGCGTGGTCACCGGGGTGCTGCTGCCGCAGTTCGCCATCATCCCGCTCGCGGTGGTGCTGGTGTGGGTGGGCCTGAGCCGCGGCATCGCGCCGCTCAACCGGCTGCAGAGCCTGATCCGCCGTCGTCGCCCCACCGACCTGTCGCCGGTCGAGCCATCGAGCGTGCCCGAGGAGGTGCGTCCGCTCATCATCGCCTACAACGACATGATGGCGCGCCTGGAAGAGAACCTGCAGGCGCAGCAGCGCTTCATCGCCGACGCCGCGCACCAGATGCGCACGCCGCTGACCGGGCTCAAGATGCAGACCGACCTCGCCATGCACGAGACCGACCCCGACCAGCTACGCCAGTCGCTCACCCGCATCGCCGAGAGCACCGACCGCGCAGCCCACCTGATCAACCAGCTGCTCTCGCTCGCCCGCGCCGAGGCGAGCTTCGAGAAGCTCTACGCGGTGGAGACGGTGGACCTCGATGCGATCGTGCGCGAGGTGGCGCTGGAGCTCTATCCGCGCGCGCAGGCCAAGCGGATCGACCTCGGTGTCGAGGCGGGCGACACGGCCCTGCGCGTGGAGGGCAACCCGGTGCTGCTGCGCGAGATGCTGAAGAATCTGGTCGACAACGCGATCAAGTACACCCCGCGCGGTGGCAGCGTCACCGCGCGCACGCGCTACGCCGGCTCACCGGTGTTCGAGGTCGAGGACAACGGTCCCGGCATCCCCGAGGCCGACCGCGAGCGCGTCTTCGAGCGCTTCTACCGCGTGCTCGGCAGCGGCGTCGATGGCTCCGGCCTCGGCCTGCCGATCGTGCGCGAGATTGCCGAGCTGCACCGCGGCACCGTCACCCTGGACGCCGGCCCGGGCGGACGCGGCACGCTCGCCCGCGTGGTCTTCCCGCGCAGCCACCTGCAGCCACCGCGGCAGGTGCAGGGCGATCACGACGCCCTGGGCTGAGCTTTTCGGGCATTTTCGCCAAACCCTTTGACAAAGGAAAAAGACTGGCTATAATGCGGACCTCGTTGGCCAGTTAGCTCAGTTGGTAGAGCAGCGGATTGAAAATCCGCGTGTCCGTGGTTCGATTCCGCGACTGGCCACCAGAATCCCGATGGGCCGACCGAGTGTCGGCCCATTTGCTTTGCGGCGTCAATTTGCGGCCAGAAGTCGCTGTTCCGGCTCAATTTTGGGGCGCAGGCGCGGTGTTATAATCCGGCTCGCTCCGTCCCACCCCCCTCCCGCATGCAACTCTTCGCCCTCGGCTTGAACCACCACACCGCGCCGCTCGTCATCCGCGAACGCGTCGCGTTCCAGCCCGAGCGCATGGGGCAGGCGCTGCACGATCTGGCCCATACGGATTCGGTGCGCGAGGCGGCGATCCTGTCGACCTGCAACCGCACCGAGCTCTATTTCGCCGCCGAGCAGCCCCAGCACGCGGCCGACTGGCTCGCTCGTTTCCACCGCCTCGCGCTCGCCGAGGTCTCGCCCTACCTGTATTCCTACCCGCAGCGCGACGCGATCCGCCATGTCTTCCGGGTGGCGAGCGGGCTCGACTCGATGGTGATCGGCGAGCCGCAGATCCTCGGCCAGGTCAAGGACGCCGCGCGCTACGCCGAAGAGGCGGGCACCCTGGGCGTGCTGTTGCACAAGCTGTTCCAGAACACCTTCGCGGTGGCCAAGGAGGTGCGCTCGACCACCGCGATCGGCGCCAACACGGTGTCGATGGCCGCCGCGGCCGTGCATCTGACCGAGCGCATCTTCGAGCGCGTTGCCGACCAGCACGTGCTCTTCATCGGCGCGGGCGAGATGATCGAGCTCTGTGCCGCCCACTTCGGCGGCGCTCGGCCCAAATCCATGGCGGTGGCTAACCGTACCGAGGAGCGTGCCAGGGCCCTGGCGGACCGCTTCGGCGCCACCACCATGCGCATCGATCAGATTGGCGAGGCGCTGCCGCGTTTCGACGTCGTCGTGTCCTGTACGGCTGCGCCGCTGCCCATCGTCGGCTTGGGCATGGTCGAGCGCGCGGTCAAGGCGCGCCGCCATCGCCCGATGGTGATGGTCGATCTGGCCGTGCCGCGCGACATCGAGCCCGAGATCGCCGAACTCGACGACATCTTCCTGTACACCGTGGATGATCTCGCCCAGGTGGTGGAGGCCGGCATGGAGTCGCGCCAGCAGGCGGTGATCGAGGCCGAGCAGATCATCGCCAGCCGGGTTGATGGCTTCCTGCACTGGATGTCGGCGCGCGAGACGGTGCCGGTGATCCGTTCGCTGCGCGAGCACGCCGAGAGCCTGCGCCAGGCCGAGCTCGAGCGCGCCGTGCGCCTGCTCGCCAAGGGCGAGGACCCGCAGCGCGTGCTCGAGGCGCTGTCGCACGGCCTCACCAACAAGCTGATGCACGGCCCCACCCGCTTCCTGAACCAGGCCGAGGGCGAGCACAAGGTCGAAGCCGGCCGCGTGGTGCGCGAGCTCTTCAACCTGTCCCGCGATTCCCACTAGCCGCACGGCTCCGCAGGCCGCCGCCCGCCGGCGGCGTGTGCGCCTCCTTCCTCCGTCATGAAGCAGAGCATCCGCGACAAACTCGAACACCTCGCAAACCGGCTCGAAGAGCTCGACCGCACGCTCGCCTCCGAGGAGGGCGCGCGCGACATGAACGCCTTCCGCGAGCTCTCGCGCGAGCGCGCCGAGATCGAGCCGGTGGTGGCGCTGTACCGCGAGCATCGCCTGGCCGAGGCCGACTGCGCGACCGCGCGCGAGCTGCTCGCCGACCCCGAGATGCGTGAGCTCGGCGAACTCGAGCTTGCCGAGGGCGAGGCGCGCATCGAAGCGCTGGAGGCCGAGCTGCAGCGCGCGCTGCTGCCGCGCGATCCCAACGACGCGCGCAACCTGTTCCTCGAGATCCGCGCCGGCACCGGCGGCGACGAGGCGGCGCTGTTCGCCGGCGACCTCCTGCGCATGTACACCCGCTACGCCGAACGCCAGCGCTGGAAGGTGGAGATCGTGTCGGCGAGCGAATCCGACCTCGGCGGCTACAAGGAGGTCATCGCCCGCGTGGTCGGCAACGGCGCCTATTCGAAGCTCAAGTTCGAATCCGGCGGCCACCGCGTGCAGCGTGTCCCGGTGACCGAGACCCAAGGGCGCATCCACACCTCCGCCTGCACGGTCGCCGTGCTGCCCGAGGCCGACGAGGTCGAGGCGGTGGACATCAACCCCGCCGACCTGCGCATCGACACCTTCCGCGCCTCGGGCGCGGGCGGGCAGCACATCAACAAGACGGACTCCGCGGTGCGCATCACGCACATTCCCACCGGCATCGTCGTCGAGTGCCAGGACGATCGCTCGCAGCACCGCAACAAGGCGCAGGCCATGGCGGTGCTCGCCGCGCGCCTGTACGACGCCAGGGTGCGCGCGCAACAGAGCGCCGAGGCCGCGCAGCGCAAGAGCCTGGTCGGCAGCGGCGACCGCTCCGAGCGCATCCGCACCTACAACTTCCCGCAGGGGCGGGTGACCGACCACCGCATCAACCTCACCCTCTACAAGCTCGATGCGGTGATGCAGGGCGAGCTCGACGAGATCGTCGACGCGCTCACCCTCGAGCACCAGGCCGACCTGCTCGCGGCACTCGGGGAGGATGCATGAGTCCCGCCGCGCCGTCCGCCGACGGGATCGACATCGCCGGCGCGCTCGCCTGGGCACGCGCGCGCATCGACCAGATGGACGCGCGCGTGCTGCTGCGCCACGTGCTGCAGTGCCCGGCCGCGCGTCTGGTGGCGTGGCCGGAGCAGAAGCTTGCTGCGGAGGACTGGGCCGAGTACCGCGCCCTCGTCGAGCGCCGCGCCGCCGGCGTGCCGGTGGCCTATCTCACCGGCACGCGCGAGTTCTACGGGCGCGAGTTCCTCGTCACCCCGGCGGTGCTGATCCCGCGCCCCGAGACCGAGCTGCTGGTCGAGCTCGCGCTCGCGCACTTTCCCGGACGGCGCGGGCTGCGCGTGCTCGACCTCGGCACGGGCAGCGGGGCGCTCGCGGTGACCCTGGCGCTCGAGCTCGAGGCGGCCGAGGTGGTCGCGCTCGACCGCTCGCGCGAGGCGCTGTGGGTGGCGATGGCCAATGCCGCCAGGCTGGGCGCGAGCGTGTCCTTCGTGCAGAGCGACTGGTTCGGCGCGCTCGGCGACGAGCACTTCGAGCTCATCGTGTCCAATCCGCCCTACGTGGCTGCGGGCGACCCGCACCTCGAGCAGGGCGACGTGCGCTTCGAGCCGCGTGGCGCGCTCGCCGCCGGGCCGCAGGGCCTGGACGACCTCGCCGAGATCGTCGCCGGCGCGCCGGCACGCCTGGTCGATGGCGGCTGGCTCTTCCTCGAGCACGGCTACGACCAGGCGGCGTCGGCGCGCGGCCTGCTCGCCGACGCCGGCTTTGCCGCGATCGCCTCGTGGGCCGACCTCGCCGGCATCGAGCGCGTCTCGGGTGGGCGCTGGCTGGGGCGCGCAGCGCGCGATTCGCGTTGACGCTGGCGGCGCGCAACGCCTATTATTTCCCGACTGTTTAACTCAACTTTTTCAGGTTTCCAGAATGGACATCCAGGACGTCATCCGCGATCAGGTCACCAACAACGGCGTGGTGCTCTACATGAAGGGCACGCCCCAGTTCCCGCAGTGCGGCTTCTCCTCCACCGCGGTGCAGATCCTCAAGGGCTGCGGCGTGCGCGAGGTGCTCGCGGTCAACGTGCTTGCCGACCCCGAGATCCGTCAGGGCATCAAGGAATTCTCCAACTGGCCCACCATCCCGCAGCTCTACGTCAAGGGCGAATTCGTCGGTGGCAGCGACATCATGCGCGAGATGTACGACAGCGGCGAACTGCAGCAGATGCTCAAGGACGCCGGACTCGTCGGCGAGGACTGATCCCGCGCGACGACCTTCGTCGTGGAACGCCGGCTGCCGACCCGTTTTCAGGGTCCGCCGCCGGCGTTTTCATTCGCACCGTCGGGTGTGCGGCGGCGTGTGCGCAACCAGGCCTTGCGCGCGAGGTGGGGCAGGAGCATGTGCAGGGGCATGCGCAGCAGGTGATAGCGCGCGAGTGCCAGCCGCCGCGCGAATCGCACCGACAGGCCGGGTGGCCGATCGGGGTCGGGCGGGAGCAGGGCGAGCGAGATGCAGGCCTCCATCGGCCGGCGGAGTACGGCGGCGGGGCCGGGAAGGGCGCTCAGGGCCTCCTGGGGGACCGGCGTCTGCATCCAGCTGCGGGCGAAATGCAGCCCATACCAGAGCGGACGGCCCAGCCCGAGCGCATTGGCACGCTCGACGAGGCCCGGCCAGAAGCCCGTCGTGCCGGCGAAGCTGCGCAGCAGGCCGTCGATGTCGGCGATCTCGCGCACGCGCAGGGCGAGATCGCCGTCCTGGAAGCAATGCACGCAGGCATGCAGCACCTGGTCCCGCGCCGACAGCACGCGGAAGCGGCTGCCGGCGATCGGCAAGCTCTCGTCGAACAGCGGCGCCGGATCGAAATGGCGCCGCCCGGTCACCGGCGTGATCGCGTGATGCAGGTCGAGTTCGAGGAAATGGCCCGGGAAGCGCAGGGGGGGCGTCTCGTGGCTCCAGTCGCGGTAGTAGCGTTCATCGTAGGGGTCCAGCGCCGCGCTCTCCCAGCCCGCGGCGTGCAGCCTCGCCTCCATGGTGCGCAGGGCGCGTGCGGGCACCAGCAGGTCGATGTCGGAGACGAAGCGGCCGCGGGCGAAGCCGAGCGCCTGCAGTGCGTAGGCGCCGCCCTTCAGGGCGATCACCGGGAAATCGCCGCCGCACAGCGGGGCCACGTCGCGCAGCTCGGCGTCGAGCATGCGCGCGCTGAAGTCCGCCATCCTCGTCGCCGACAGCAGATGGCGGCGGACCCGCTCCGACACGGTCGGATTGTCCGCGTTGGCGGCGGCGAGGCGGCCATGCAGGCCGGTCATGCGCGCGAGCCGCAGCACCCGATCCCAGCGCGCCTCCGGGATCTCGAGGGCTTCGTGAAGGCCACGCAGCAGCAGGGCACAGTCGGCCGCCGGATGCGTGCTCATGAGGCTTTTCCGAATAGCTGCTCGATGCAGGGGAGGGCGTCGGCGAGCGCGCCATACTCGATCTCCCAGGCGGGGGCCGTGCGCGCGAGGCGGAGGATGGCGTCGAAGCCGACCGGGCCGAGCTTGCGGTAATTGAAACTGTTGAGCCCCAGCCGCATCGCGGCCTCCGCCCGGCGCACCGGTTCGCAGCGCAGGGCTGCGCCTTCGCGATATCTCGGGAACACCACGAGCGCGGGTGTGACCGGCCGGCGGCGTGCTGCTACGCTCGCACGGTCGGGTGCGAAGTGCGCCACGTCGCCCTTGCGCGTACCGGCAAAGACGGGGCCGAGGACCGCGCCCGGCTGGCCGCCGATGATGTCGATCGAGCGATTCTTCAGCGCTGCGGGCTTGAGCAGGGGGTGCAGCAGTCCGGATTCGGTATCCAGCACCCCGAACTCGTCCGAGAGGAAGCGCCAGCCTGCGAGGTGAAGGGCGCAGGTCAGCGTGCTCTTGCCCGAGCCCGGTGCGGCGGGAAGGATCAGGGCACGGTCCTCGCGCGCGACCACGCCTGCATGCAGCAGCACATGCGCGTTGAGGCGCTGCGCCAGCAGCCAGTTGGTGCCCCATTCGAAAAGAGGCAGGGCGCTGTCGAGCGGGTAGGGGTCGAAGGGGCAGGAGGCCTCCGACCACAGGCGTACCTGCGGGCCCCACACGCGCCAGGGCGGCCCGGGGAGCAGCGCGACGCGCACGTCCGCGAAGCCGCTGTCCCCTGCCTGCGAATGGTCGCGGTAGAGCAGGTCGAGCTGGGCATTGAACTCGCGAAGCGGCGAGCGCACCACCACGCTGGCCGCACCGAGGTCGATCGAGCGCTGCATCACGCCGCCCTTCAAGCCTCGGTCCCCGTGCCCGCAGCGCGCTCGGCGAGCGCGGTCAGCGCGACCGCCAGGCGTTCCAGTCCCGCCGGCCAGCCGCCGTTCGCGGCGACCTCGGCGCGGAAGGCCTCGAAACATCCGGCTTCGATGGCGAGCGCCGCCTCGCGCAGCACGATCACGGCGCCCGCGCTCAGCAGATGGGTATCCCAGCGCAGCGGATCGAGAAAAAGAAACTGCCCGTCGAGGGACGGGCAGTAGCGTTCGATCCAGGCCAGCGGCCCCAGCGGCGAGGTCGGCTGCATCGGCGTTCAGCCGCCGTAGGTGAAGCCACTCTTCGCATTCGGATTCACCGACGCGAGGCAGGAACCCTCCAGAGGGGTATTCTGCTCGGTGCGCATGGTGATCGCGGGGTAGTTGCCGACGAAGTTGCCGTTCGCGTCGAAGTACGCCAAAACCCAAGCGGTCTTCGGGTACGCGGGCGACTGCGAGCTCTTCTTCGTCGCCAAGGCGATCAGCGTCGGAGCTTCGCCGACCACCGCCGGCACGCGGTACCAATTGATGCCGTTGTCGAGCGAGAAGCCCTCGAAGTCCGTATCCGGAACGCCCCCCACGTTCCCGCTGCATTCCCACACGTCGACCTTGCTCCAGGCCCACTCGTCAACCCCGGTCATGGCCGCCGGGTCGGTCCACGAAAACTGGTTACCGTTCGCAGGCGGGGTTTCTTCAATGTACGTGTTCTTCACGCATCCGATCGATGCCGCAGCCGCGCTACCGCCGTATCCCAGCGTGAGCACGGTGGATGCGCCCAGCGCGCCCTTCAGGACTCGCCTTCGCTGCTCGACCGTCTCGTTGTTCCGGATCCTGTCCATCATCAATCCCTGATTCCGCTGGTGCCTGATTTCATTATATCTGCCGCCCGACGTCTTTCCGATGAACCTTACCCAGACCGTAGCAAATATCACGCCCGCGTCGAAAAATCGACGCAAGTCGCTGATTTCAAAATAGGTGTGCTGTGCGGGCAGATCGCGCTCCGGGGCCGAGTGTAAAAAACGCCGACGCATCCGCTCCTGCTTCGGGGCGTTTCAGTCCCTGCGCCGCGCCAACTCCTCGTTCAGCCGCGTGGCCAGCCGAAGGGACTCGCGCAGGTAGGCGCGGCCGAACAGGTTGAGGTGGTTGAGCAGGTGATAGAGGCTGTACAGCGGCTTGCGCTGCTCGTAGTCCTCGTGCAGCGGCCAGGCGCGCCGGTAGGCGGTGTAGAAGGCGGAGGGGAAACCACCGAAGAGCTCGCTCATGGCGAGGTCGGCTTCGCGGTCGCCGCGGTGCACCGCGGGATCGAACACCACCGGCGTGCCGTCGGCGAGCACCGCCGCGTTGCCGTGCCAGAGGTCGCCGTGGAGCAGGCTCTCGGGCGGGCGGTAGTCGAGGAAAAGCGCGGGGACACGGTCGAGAAGGCGGTCGGCCTGGCGCTGCAGCTCGATGTCGAAGCCCTGCGCGCGGGCGCGCGCGAACTGCGGACGCAGGCGCTGCTCGACGAAGAAGCGCGCCCAGTTGTCGCGCTCGGTGTTCGCCTGCGGCGTGCGCCCGATGAAGTTGTCGCGCGGCCAGCCGAAGTGCTCGCCGACGTTGCGGTGCAGCGCCGCCAGCGCCTCGGCGAAGCGGGCGCCGTCGGCCGCGCTGGTCAGCGGCTGCAGGTCGAGCCATTCCAGCACCAGGATGGCGTGGGCCTCGTCCCCCCCGCGCGCGATCACCGCCGGGGTGCGTAGGCTGCCGCTTGCCGCGATCGCGCCGAGGCCGTCGGCCTCGGCCTCGAACATCGGCGCCTGGGCGGCAGGGGCGAGCTTGGCGAAGAAACGTGCGCCACCGGCGTCCTGGAGGCGCAGCGCGGTGTGGATGCTGCCGCCGCTCACCGGCTCGGCGGAGACGATGCGCAGCTGCTCGCCCATGGCGGCGCGCAGGGCGGCCTCGACGGCGGGAAGGGCGGGGTGGGGCGTCGGCGATTCGTTCATAGATTGGCGATGCGGGCACTGGCTTGCGACAGGCGCGTCGCCAGCACCTCGAGGAAAGCCTGGTAGAAATGCATGCGCAGGGTCTCGCTGGCGCGCTCGAGCGCGCGCGCGCGAATCGTCACCAGCTCGGTGTCCGCGGCGGCCTCGACCGAGGCCGAGCGCACGCCGGAGATGGTGGAGAACACCGCGATCTCGCCGAAGCAGTCGCCCGGGTTGAGCACCTCGAGCAGGCGTCCCTGCTTGCTCACCCGCGCCTCGCCGGCGAGCACGAAGCAGATGGCGTCGCCGCGCTCGCCCTCCTTGATGATCACCGTGCCCGCGAGCGCGCGGTCGAAGCGCGACAGCCCGATCACCTCCCACAGCTCGGCGTCGGCGAAGCGGCGGAAGAAGCGCATCGTGCGCAGCGCCTCGAACTTGCCGGTGTCGCCGAGGCGGTCCGGGGCGAGCGCGAGGCTGCGGTTGCGGAAGGCGAGCGCGAGGTCGTGGGAGAACTCGCTCCAGCTCTGGTAGCGGCGCTCGATGTCCTTCTCGGTGGCGCGGCGCACGATCGCGTCGAGCGCCTCGGGTACCTCGGGGCGCAGCTCGGAGGGCGGCGGCGGGGTGTCGTGTGCGATGCTGTAGAGCAGGCTGTAGCTGTTCTCCTGCTCGAAGGGCAGGTGGCCGGTGAGGAGCTGGAACATCACCACGCCGAGCGAATAGATGTCGGTGCGGTGGTCGAGCGGCACCTCGCGCACCTGCTGCGGCGACATGTAGGCGGGCGAGCCGACGCCGGCGATCTGCGTGGTCTCGCGCGCGGTGTGCAGCGCGGCGCCGAAGTCGGAGATGCGGATGTCGCTGCCGCCGGGCGCCATCAGCAGGATGTTGGCCGGCTTGATGTCGCGGTGCGTGATGCCCTGGTGGAAGGCGTAGTCGAGCGCGCGCGTGGCCTTGAAGACGATCTCGATGACGCGCCCGAAGGGGGCCAGCGTCGCCGGCGTCGCGATGTCCTCGAGCGTGCCGCCGGGCACGTGGTCCATCACCAGCCAGGCATCCTCGTCGGTGACCAGCGCATCGTGGATGCGCACGATGTGCGGGTGGGCGAGCTTGCCGGCGAGCGCGGCCTCGTTGAGGAAGAGCTGACGCAGCAGGCGGCCGCGCTGCGGATCGGCGAGGATCTCGCGGCGCAGGCGCTTGATCGCCACCTCGACCTGGCGGAACGGGTCCCAGGCGAGATGGACGCTGCTGGTGGCGCCCTTGCCGATGCGGCGGAGAAGCTCGTACTTGCCGATGCGCTCGGCCGCCGCTGTGGTCATGGGCGTCGGATCGGGCTCAGCCTTGGCCGAGGCCGAGGCCGATGCGGGCGCGCGCCACCGCGGCGCGCACCTGCTCGGGCGCGGTGCCGCCGATGTGCTTGCGCGAGGCCAGCGAGCCTTCGACGGTGAGGACGCCGAAGACGTCCTCACCGAGGCGCTCGGCGGCGCCGGGCACGTGGGCCATGGCGATGCGCAGCTCGTCGAGGGTGAACTGCGGCAGGTCGCAGCCCTTGACCTCGGCTGCGCGCACCGCCAGCGCCACGGCCTCGTGGGCGTCGCGGAAGGGCAGGCCCTTCTTCACCAGGTAGTCGGCGAGGTCGGTGGCGGTGGCATAGCCCTGGCTGAGCGCGCCGCGCATGGCCTCTGCCTTGACGCGGATGCCGCCGATCATGTCGGCGTAGATGCGAAGCGTGTCGATGACCGTGTCGGCGGTGTCGAACAAGGGCTCCTTGTCTTCCTGGTTGTCCTTGTTGTACGCCAGCGGCTGGCCCTTCATCAGCGTGAGCAGGGCGACCAGGCTGCCATTGACGCGGCCGGTCTTGCCGCGCACCAGCTCGGGCACGTCGGGGTTCTTCTTCTGCGGCATGATCGAGCTGCCGGTGCAGAAGCGGTCGGCGAGGTCGATGAAGCCCACGCGCGGGCTCATCCACAGGATCAGCTCCTCGGACAGGCGCGACAGGTGGGTCATCAGCAGCGCGCTGGCGGCGCAGAACTCGATCGCGAAGTCGCGGTCGCTGACGGCGTCGAGCGAGTTGTAGCAGACCTCGTCGAAGCCGAGCTCGGAAGCGACGAACTCGCGGTCGATCGGGTAGCTGGTGCCGGCGAGCGCGGCCGAGCCGAGCGGCAGGCGATTGACGCGCTTGCGGCAGTCGGCGAAGCGCTCGGCGTCGCGCCGGCTCATCTCGAAGTAGGCCATCAGGTGGTGGCCGAAGGTGACCGGCTGCGCCACCTGCAGGTGGGTGAAGCCGGGCAGGGGCGTGCCGGCATGGGTTTCGGCGACCTCGAGCAGGCGTGACTGGAACTCGGCGATCAGCCCGAGGATGCGGTCGATCGCGTCGCGCAGCCACAGGCGGATGTCGGTGGCGACCTGGTCGTTGCGGCTGCGTCCGGTGTGCAGGCGTTTTCCCGCGTCGCCCACCAGCGCGGTGAGGCGCTTCTCGATGTTCAGGTGCACGTCCTCGTCGTCGAGGCTCCAGGCAAATTCGCCGCGCTCGATCTCGCCGGCGATCTGTGCCATCCCGCGCTCGATGTCGACGAGATCCTGCGTGCCGATGATGCCCTGGCGGGCGAGCATCCTGGCGTGCGCGAGCGAGCCGCGGATGTCCTGCGCGGCCATGCGCTGGTCGAAGGACACGCTCGCCGTGTAGCGCTTGACGAGTTCGGAAACGGGTTCGGAGAAGCGGCCGGACCAGGCCTTGGCGCTCGCGTCGGCGGGGGCGTTGGCGCTGGCGGCCGGCGTCGTGGTGTCTGTCATAATCGGGGTGTTGGAAACGGAAAAGGCCGGCCCTGCGCTGCCGGCCCGGCATGGAACGATTACGGGAAGGGGCGCCGCCTGCGGTGGCGCGCGTAGATGGCCGAAAGTATAAAGCAAAAGCCCCCGGCGCTCGGCGCGCCGGGCCTGCCCGACTTCCGCAACCTCGGGGTGATGTTGCGCGTCCTGCTGGCGGTGAACCTCTTCGCCGCGCTCACCGTGGCGATCCGGCTCGATGCGCCCGCCCGGCTCGCCGACGAGCTCGCGCTGATGGCCGGGCGGGTGGAGCTGCCGCTGCTGCTGAGCCTGGTGCTCCTCTACCTCGGCGCGCCCGGGCTGAGTGCGCTGCCGGTCGCGGCCGGGCGCGGCGTCGTACTCGTGCTCGCCAGCCTGGCGGCGATCGCCGCCAGCCTGCTCGCCGCGGTGCCGGCCGCGGAGTGGTGGCGACCACTGGGCTGGGCGTGGCTCGCCGCTGCGCTCTGCCTGGCGTATTTCGACTGGCGCAGCCGGCGCCTGTCGCCGGCGCTC
This sequence comes from Thauera aminoaromatica, assembly GCF_000021765.1. Lineage (NCBI taxonomy): Bacteria > Pseudomonadati > Pseudomonadota > Betaproteobacteria > Rhodocyclales > Zoogloeaceae > Thauera > Thauera aminoaromatica. Next base: position 1,597,494 of record NC_011662.2, read on the forward strand.
GCCGAGGCGCGGCTGATCGCACTGACCGCGCGCATCCGGCCGCACTTCTTCTTCAACTGCCTGAACGGCGTGCTCGGCGTCATCCGCTCCGAGCCGCGCCGCGCGGAACAGGCGCTGGAGGAGCTCGCCGACCTGTTCCGCGCGCTGATGCAGGACGGCCGCGAGCGCGTGACGCTGGCCGAGGAGATCGAGCTCGCCGAGCGCTACATCGGGCTGGAGCGCCTGCGGCTCGGCGAGCGCCTCGCGGTGCGCTGGGAGTTTGGAGGAGGGGGTGGAGAGGCGGGAGAGGACGGGGAAGGCGGGGAAGGCGGGGAGGGCGGACGAGGTGGTGAAGGCGGCGAGAGGCGTACGCGCGTGCCCGCGGAACTGCTGCGCGCCCGCATGCCTTCGCTGCTGCTTCAACCCCTGCTCGAAAATGCCGTCTACCACGGCATCGAGCCTGCCGCCGCCGCGGGCGAGGTGATCGTCCGCATCGCGCGCCACGGCAAGGAGCTTTGCATCGAGGTGGACAACCCGGTCGCCGCGCAGGGGCTGCACCATGTCGGCAACCGCATGGCGCTGGATAACATCCGCGAGCGCCTGATGCTGTTCCACGACCTCGAGGCGAGGCTGGAGATCGACGAGGCGGATGGCCGCTACCGGGTGCGCATCCGCCTGCCCTGGGAGAGGGAGGCCGCATGACCGCAACCGCACCCGAGGCTGTCGCGGCGCTGCGCGTGCTCGTCGTCGATGACGAAGCGCCGGCGCGTGCGCGCCTGCGCGACCTGCTCGGCGACGTCGCCGGGCAGCAGCCCAACGCGATCGTCGGCATGGCCGCCAACGGCGTCGAGGCCCTGCGACTGCTCGACGCCGCGGCGGCCGACGTGGTGCTGGCCGACATCCGCATGCCGGTGATGGACGGCGTGGAGCTCGCCCGCCACCTCGCCCGCCTGCCGGCGCCTCCGGCGCTGGTCTTCGTGACCGCCTACGACCAGTACGCGGTGCAGGCCTTCGAGCTTGCCGCGGTGGATTACCTGCTCAAGCCGGTGCGCGCGCAGCGCCTGGCCGCGGCGCTCGAGCGCGTACGCGCGCGCCGCGCGCCGCCGGCGGCCGACGTGCTGGCCACGCTGGCGACGCGCGCGCGTCGCCACTTCAGTGTCGCGGAGTGCGGCCGCATTCTGCTGGTGCCGGTGGCCGAGGTGCGCTATCTGCGTGCCGAGCTCAAGTACGTCACCGCGCGCACCGCGGCGCGCGAGTATGTGCTCGACGAGTCGCTGGTGCAGATCGAGCAGGAGTTTCCGCGCAGTTTCCTGCGCCTGCACCGCAACTGCCTGGTCGCGTTCGCCGCGGTGGCGGGTGTGGAGCGGGCAGCGGAGCGGGATGGACAGAAGGAGGCCGAGCCGCGCTGGGAGGTGCTGTTGCGCGATCTGCCCGAGCGTCTGCCGGTGAGCCGGCGGCAGTGGCCGGCGGTGCGGCAGGCGCTCGGCCTGTAAGACGGCTCAGCCGCTGTTGCGCAAGCCCGCGGCGATGCCGTTGATGGAGATGTGGATGCCGAGCCGGATGCGCTCGTCGATGCCGCCCGCCTCGGCGGCGTCGCGGTGGCGGCGCAGCAGCTCGACCTGGACGTGGTTGAGCGGGTCGAGGTAGGGGAAGCGGTTGCGGATCGAGCGCTTGAGCAGCGGGTTGGCGTCGAGCAGCTCGCTCTGGCCGGTGATCCGCAGCACCGCCCCGACCGTGGCCTGGTGCTCGGCGCGGATGCGCCCGAAGATCGTGTCGCGCAGCGCCGCGTCCTTGACCAGCTCGGCGTAGCGGCTGGCGATCGCGAGGTCGGTCTTGGACAGCACCATGTCCATGTTCGACAGCAGGGTCTGGAAGAAGGGCCATTCCATGTTCATGCGCTGCAAGAGCGCCAGGCCGTCGTCCGGGTTGGCGGTGAGGAAATCGCGCACCGCGCTGCCGAAGCCGTACCAGCCCGGCAGCATCACCCGGCACTGCGACCAGCTGAACACCCAGGGGATCGCGCGCAGGTCCTCGATCGCGGTGCTCTTCTTGCGCGAGGCCGGGCGGCTGCCGATGTTGAGCGCCGCGATCTCGCTGATCACGGTCGACTCCCAGAAGTAGCGCTCGAAACCCTCGGTCTCGTAGACCAGGCCCCGGTAGGCCGCGAAGGCCGCGTCCGAGAGCGCCTGCATGGCGTCGAGGAAGGCGGGCGGCGTCGGGCTGGCGCTGGCCGGGCGCAGGCTGGACTCGAGCGTGGCGGCGACCAGCACCTCGAGGTTGCGCCGGCCGACTTCCGGATTGCCATATTTGGCGCCGATCACCTCGCCCTGTTCGGTGAGGCGGATCTGCCCCTGCACCGCGCCCTCGGGCTGGGCGAGGATGGCCTGGTAGCTCGGGCCGCCGCCACGGCCCACCGAGCCACCGCGGCCGTGGAAGAGGCGCAGGCGCACGCCGTGGCGCGCGAAGGTTTCGACCAGCTCGCCCTCGGCCTTGTAGAGCGCCCAGCCCGAGGTCAGGAAGCCGCCGTCCTTGTTGCTGTCGGAGTAGCCGAGCATGACCTCCTGGGTGTGGTCGCGCGCTTCGAGCAGTCCGCGGTAGGCGGGGATCGAGAAGATGCGCGCCATCACGCCGGCGGCGTTCTCGAGGTCGCCGATGGTCTCGAAGAGCGGCACGATGTTCACGTCGAGCGCGTTCTCGAGCGGGCGCAGGAGGCCCGCCTCCTTCAGCAGTACCGCGAGTTCGAGCAGGTCGGAGACGTCGTCGGTCTTGGAGATGATGCAGTTGCGGATCGCCGCCGTGCCGTAGCGCAGGTGGGCCTGGCGGGCGGCGCGGAAGATCGCCAGCTCGCCCTCGGTCTCGTCCGTGTAGCGGACGTGCGGCGAGGCGAGCGGGCGCGCGGTGGCGAGTTCTTCGAGCAGCAGCGCACAGCGCGCGTCCTCGTCGAGGCTGGCATAGGCGGTGCCGGGGCAGGCGCGTTCGAGCAGCTCGGCGACCGTGCGTTCGTGCACATCCGAGTTCTGGCGCAGGTCGAGCGGGGCGAGATGGAAGCCGAACACCTTCACCGCGCGGCGCAGGTGGCGCAGCCGCCCGCGCGTGAGCGCGCCCGAGCCGTTGGCGGCGAGCGAGCGGTGCAGCACCTCGAGGTCCTCGGCGAGCGCGGCCGCGCTCGGGTAGGGCTGGGCGGCGGCGACCGCGTGGCGTAGCGGGTCGTGGCCAAGCAGGCTGCGGTAGGTGGCGGCCAGGCGCGCGTAGATGCCCGAGATCGCGCGCCGGTAGGGCTCGTCGCTGCGATGCGGCGAGTGGTCGGGCGAGGCCTCGGCAAGCGCGAGCAGGGCATCGGAGGCCGAGACCAGGCCGATGCCGAGCGAGAGCTGCGAGCCCAGGATGTGCAACTCGTCCAGATAATGCCCGAGCGCGACCGCGCACTGCATGGCGAGCGCGCGCTCGAGCACCTCGGCGGTGACGAAGGGGTTGCCGTCGCGGTCGCCGCCGATCCAGCTCCCCACCTGCACGAAGGCGGCGAGCTCGGGCGTGCCCAGCGCCCGGTCGGCGGCGGCGAGACGGTCCTCCAGGCTGGCGTAGAGCCGTGGCAGTTCGCGCAGGAAGGTGGTCTCGAAGTAGGACAGGCCGTTGTTGACCTCATCGATCACCGACAGCTTGGCGGTGCGCAGCATGCGCGTCTGCCACAGCGTCAGCACCGCGCGACGCAGCGCCTCGTCGTTGGCCTCGGCCTCCTCGGGGGTGAGCTGCATGCGGTCGCGCGCGTCCAGGAGCCGCGCGATCACGGTCTCGCAGTTGAGGATGCTCTTCCTCTGCACCTCGGTGGGGTGGGCGGTGAGCACCGGCGACACCAGCGCGCCGTCGAAGAAGCCGGCCAGCGCCGCGGGGTCGGCCGCACCGCTGTCGAGCGCGCGCTCGAGCGCGTGCGCCAGGCTGCCCTCGCGCGGTGCCGAGCCGGCGATCAGGTGCGCGCGCGAGCGCCGGATGTGGTGCTGGTCCTCGGCGATGTTGGCCAGGTGGGAGAAATAGCTGAAGGCGCGCACCACCTGGATGGTCTGCTCGCGTGACAAGGCGTCGAGGATGTCCTCCAGCTCGCGGCGCGCGGCGATGTCGTCGTCGCGGCGGAAGCGCACCGAGTTCTGGCGGATGCGTTCGATGAGGCCGAATGCGGCCTCGCCCTGCTGGTCGCGCACGGTGTCGCCGAGCAGGCGGCCGAGCAGGCGGATGTCGTCGCGGAGGGGGGCGTCCTTGTCCTGGTTCATTCTTTCGTTTCGGAATTCGATTGGAGGGGAGAGCGGAGCTTACCGCAAGCGGGTCGCTTTCCTGCCCGTTTCGGGTCGATCCCCGGTGCTGCCGTCTTTCGCGCCGGCTGCCCGGTGGGAGGCGGCGCGGCCGGCCCGCGTGCTAGAATACGCCCAGTCGTGCGGACGCATTCAGCATTCTGTCATGTTGCGATGCATCATCCTGGCGCCCGTCGCCTCCGCACCTGTGCCCCCGTTTTCCAGGTGAATCCCGATCGTGAGTCAAAGCAGCCCCGAGCGCATCGTCATCGCAACCCGTGAGAGCCGTCTCGCCCTGTGGCAGGCCGAGCACATCAAGGCCCGCCTCGAGGCGCTCCACCCCGGCTGCCGGGTCGAGCTGCTCGGCATGACCACGCGTGGCGACCAGATCCTCGATCGTCCGCTCGCGAAGGTCGGCGGCAAGGGCCTGTTCGTCAAGGAGCTCGAGACCGCGCTGCTCGACGGCCGCGCAGACATCGCCGTGCATTCGATGAAGGACGTGCCGATGGTGATGGAGCCGGAGTTCGCGCTGCCCTGCATCACCGCGCGCGAGGTCCCGCTCGACGCCTTCGTCTCCAGCCGCTACGAGAGCCTCGCCGACATGCCCCCGGGTGCCGTGGTCGGGACCTCCTCGCTGCGCCGCGAGTCGCAGATCCACGCGCAGTATCCCTTCCTCGGCGTCACCAGTCTGCGTGGCAACCTCGATACCCGCCTGCGCAAGCTCGACGAGGGTCAGTACGACGCCATCATCCTCGCCGCCGCCGGCCTCACGCGGCTCGGCCTGGGCGAGCGCATCCGCTCGGTGATGCCGGCCGAGGTCTCGTTGCCCGCGGCCGGGCAGGGCGCGCTCGGCATCGAATGCCTTTCGGCGCGCGCGGACGTGATCGGCTGGCTGCAGCCGCTCGTCGATGCCGACACCACCGCGTGCGTCCTCGCCGAGCGCGCGGTCGCACGCGCGCTCGCCGGCAGCTGCGAGGTGCCGCTGGGCGCCTACGCGGTGATGCGCGAGGGGCGGCTGTGGTTGCGCGGCTTCGTCGCGCGCCCCGACGGCAGCACCATCGTGCGCGCCGAACGCGAGGGCGCGCCGGCCGAGGCCGAGGCGCTCGGGCGCGCGCTCGCCGACGACCTGCGGGCGCAGGGCGCGGAAGCGATCCTCGCCGAGCTCGGCTGAGCGGACGGCAAGGGAGGCGCGCGGTGACGACCCCGGCGGCAGCTTCCGATCTCCGGTCCGTGCGTCCCCTCGCCGGGCGCACCCTCGTCGTCATGCGCCCGCGCGAGCAGGCCGAAAGCCTGTGCGCCCGCCTCGAGGCCGCCGGCGGGCGTGCGCTGCGCTTTCCGGTGATCGCGGTCGGTCCGGCGCTCGATCCGGCGCCGCTGCAGGCCATCGTTGGCCGCCTCGACGAGTTCGACCTCGCCTTCTTCGTCAGCCCCAACGCGGTCGACCACGCCATGCGCGCGATCCTGCCGCAGCGCACCTGGCCCGCCCGCCTTCGTGTCGCCACCGTGGGCAAGGGCAGCCAGCGCGTGATGCAGGACTGGGGCTTCGCGAACGTCATCGCGCCGCAGGACGGTTTCGACAGCGAGGCCGTGATCGCCCTGCCCGAATTCGCCGCCGACGCGGTGCGCGGGCGCAAGGTGCTGATCTTCCGTGGCGACGGCGGCCGCGAACTGCTCGCCGACACCTTGCGCGAACGCGGCGCGAGCGTGGAATATGTCACCTGCTACCGACGCCATTGTCCCGAGGCCGATCCCGCGCTGCTGCTCGGGCCAGCGGCGCGGGGCGAGCTCGACGGCCTGCTGCTGACCAGCAGCGAGGGCGTACGCAATCTGGAATGGATGCTCGGCACGGAGGGGCTCGCCGCCCTGCACGCCGTGACGGTGTTCGCCACGCACCCGCGCATCGTCGCGCAGGCGCGTGCGGCCGGTTTCGAACGGGTGGTCGAGACGCCGGCCGGAGACGACGGTTTGATGCAGGCCCTAGAAAGCCATTTTGCCTAGACGTGGAACCATGAGACAAGAAAATCCCGCTCTGACCCAGCCGCCGCCGGCGACGTCCGCATCGCCGGCCCCGGAGGAGACCCGACCCGTCATCGAGGAGGTGGGCGTGCCCGAGGCACCGCCCGCAGCCGAGGTGGATCCCGCGGCGCGCGGCGCTGCGAGCGAGGGCGATCCGGTCGCCCCCGCCGCACGAACGGCGAACGCCGCCGAGGAGCAGCCCGCTCGCAGTCCCGCCGCGTGGTGGGCGCTGCTGCTGGCGCTGATCGCCGTCGGCGTGGCCGGCTGGTCGATCTGGCAGGCTCGCGAGATGCGCCTGCAGACGGGACAGCTGCGCGCGGAGGTCGCCAGCCGTCTCTCCGATGGCGAGACCATCGCCACCGAGGCGCGCGGGATGATGCGCCAGCAGCAGGAGGTCATCGCCTCGCTGCAGGGCAAGCTCGGTGCGCTCGAATCCAGGGTCGAGACCACACAGGGCCAGGCCGAGGCGCTCGAGGCGCTTTACCAGGAGTTCTCGCGCAGCCGCGAGGACGGCGTGCTCGCCGAAGTCGAGCAGGCCGTCGCGCTGGCCTCTCAGCAGCTGCAGATCGCGGGCAACGTCGAGGCCGCGCTGATCGGCCTGCAGGAGGCCGAGGCCCGGTTGGCGATCCACGATCGCGGCCAGCTCGCCACCCTGCGCCGTGCGCTCGTGCGCGACATCGAGGAGCTGCGCCTGCTGCCGGTGCTGGATGTTTCCGGCCTCAGCCTGCGCCTGGAGCTGATGCTCGAGCGTGCGGACACGCTGCCGCTCGCCTTCGAGAGCCCGCTGCCGGCTGCCGCTGCGGTGGGCGCGGAGATGGGGCCTGCCGATGGCGGTGGCTTCGTGGGCTGGATGGCCGGTGTGTGGCGCTTCGCGCAGAACGTCGCGGCCGATGCCTGGAGCGAGATCCGCACCCTGATCCGCGTCGAGCGCCTCGACCAGGAAGATCCGGTGCTGCTCGCGCCCGAGCAGAACACCTTCCTGCGCGAGAACCTCAAGATGCGCCTGCTCACCGCGCGCCTCGCGCTGATGGCGCGCGACGGCCGCAGCTACGCAGCCGATCTTGCCCAGGCCCGCCAGTGGTTGGAGCGTTTCTACGACCTGCGCGACGAGCGGGTGCAGGCCGCGCTCGGCGAGTTGAAGCAACTCGAGGCGGTGAAGGTGCGCTACGCGCCGCCCGATCTGAGCGAGACCTTCAGCGCCTTGCGCAGCGTGCAGTCGCGCGCTGGCCGCAGCGGCGCGGATGCGCGCGGCGCTGCCGCGCCTGCGCAGGCAGCGCCTGCAGCCGCTGCCGCGCCCGCTCCTGCGTCCGCCCCTGCCGAAGCGCCCGTGGCGACTGCCGAGACCCCGGCATCCGCAGCCCAGGGAGCGGCGAACCAGCCTGCCGCTGCCGAGGCGCAGCCTGCTGCGCCGGCCGAGCAGGCGCCTGCGGGCTCCGTGACCGACGCTGCCGCCCCGGCGGCGAGCCAGTGAGGGCCGAACGATGCGCGCACTGATCTGGCTGATCGGCATCTTCGCCCTCGCCGTCGGCGTGACGATGCTGGCCGGCGTGAATGACGGCTACGTTCTCGTCGTGCTGTCGCCGTGGCGGGCCCAGGTTTCGCTGAACCTCTTCATCGTGGTGCTGGTGGTGGGCGTCGCCCTCATCCACCTGCTGCTGCGCATGGTGACCCGTACCGTGCAGCTGCCCGGCCGGGTGGCGCGCTGGCGCGAGCGCCGGCGTCGCGACAAGGCCGACCGGGCGCTGCACGGTTCGGTGACGGCGCTCTTCGAGGGGCGTTACTCGGAAGCCCTCAAATCCGCCTCGACCGCCTATTCGGCGAGCGATGGTTCGCCGATGGCCGCGCTGGTCGCAGCGCGCGCCGCCTACGGCCTGCAGGACGACACCCGCTACCGCGAGTGGCTGGACCACGCCGCCGAACAGGGCAAGGAGAGCGAGGTGGCCCGCCTGATGACCGAGGCCGAGCTCGCCATCGATGCCCGCCAGTTCGAGCTCGCGGCGGCACGCCTGGCGCAACTGCGCGAGACGGGGCAAAAGCACATCGCGATGCTGCGCCTGGAGAGCAAGGTGGCCTACGAGCTCGGGCGCTGGGAAGAGCTGGTGAACAACGTGCGCCAGCTGCGCAAGCACAAGGCTTTGACCGCGGAGCAGGCTGCGCCCGCGCTGCGTCGTGCCCACGTCGAGCGCATGCGCCAGCTCGTGGGTGATGCGTCCGCCTTGCTCGGGTACTGGCAGGAGATTCCCTCCGAGGAGCTTGCCGACCGGGGGCTGATCAAGGAGGTGCTGCCGCTGATGGCGCGCGCGGGTCAGGCGATGCACATGCGCGCGCAGACCGAGACCTTGCTCGACGAGCAGTGGGACAGCGATCTGGCGCGCCTGTACGCGAGCTGTGCGAACACCATGGACGACACCAACGCTTGTCTGCACAAGGCCGAAGCCTGGCTGGAGAAGCAGCCGCGCGACGCGGGCCTGCTGTTCGCCCTCGGCCAGCTTTGCCGTCGGGTGGAGCTATGGGGCAAGGCGCAGAGCTATCTCGAGGCCTCGTTGAGCGTCGACCCGCAGGTCGGCACCCATCTGGCGCTCGCGCATCTCTTCGAGACCCTGGAGCGCCGTGACGAGTCCCAGCGCCACTACCGCGCCGCGGCCGAGAAGATGGCGGTCGGCGCGCTGGCCTGAGCGAAGAATCACGCAGAGAGATCCCGGGGCCGCGAGGCCCCGTTTTTTTGTCCGCTGCTCGCGATCCGACAAATCAGGCCCAAGCGCGCGGGACGAGGAATTCCTCGTACAGCCTGGCCTCGGGCGAGCCCTCCTGCGGGCGCCAGTCGTAGCGCCACTTCACCACCGGCGGCATCGACATCAGGATGGATTCGGTGCGTCCGCCCGACTGCAGGCCGAACAGCGTGCCGCGGTCGAAGACGAGATTGAACTCGACGTAGCGGCCGCGCCGGTAAGCCTGGAAGTCGCGTTCGCGCTCGCCGTAGGGGATGTCGCGGCGGCGCTCGACGATGGGCAGGTACCCACCCAGGAAGGCCTCGCCCACCGCCTTGGTGAGGCCGAAGGCGGTGTCGAAACCGGTCTTTCCGTCGGCGCCGAGGTCGTCGAAGAACAGCCCGCCCACGCCGCGCGGCTCGTTGCGGTGCTTGAGGAAGAAGTAGCGGTCGCACCAGTCCTTGAGGCGGGCGTATTCGGCCTCGCCGCCCCAGGGTAGCACCGCCGCCTTGCAGCTGCGATGGAAGTGGCGCACGTCCTCCTCGAAGGGGTAGTAGGGCGTCAGGTCCATGCCGCCGCCGAACCACCACACCGGATCCTTGCCTTCGGCCAGCGCGACGAAGCAGCGCACGTTCATATGCACGGTGGGGCAATACGGATTGCGCGGATGCAGCACCAGCGACACGCCCATGGCCTCGAAGCGGCGGCCGGCGAGCTCGGGGCGATGCGCCGTGGCCGAGGCGGGCATGCCGTCTCCCATCACGTGCGAGAAGTTCACCCCGCCGCGCTCGAAGAAATTGCCGTCCTCGATCACTCGGGTGAGGCCGCCGCCACCGCCCGGGCGGTCCCAGCCGTCGCTGCGGAAGGCCTGGCCGTCGAAGGCCTCGAGGCGCTCGACGATGTGGCGCTGCAGCTCGGTGAACCAGGGTTTGACGCTGCGTGGATCCATGCGGGACCTCCGTGGCATTGGCGCGCCAGCGCCCCGCGAGAGCTTCGCGCGCGGACGTCGGCGCTGGGTGAGAGCTACGCCGTCGCTCGCGGAGGCGGAGACGGCGATGGGGCGCCTGCACGGCGCCCGGCGATCAGGCGGTCTTGCGGCCGATCGCGCGGTGGCCGATGTCGCGGCGGTACTGGCGGCCTTCGAAGACGATGCCGTCGGCGACCTCGTAGGCGCGCTTCTGCGCGCTGCGCACGTTGTCGCCGAGCGCGGTCACGCACAGCACGCGCCCGCCGGCAGTGACGACCTGGCTGTCCTGCAGCGCGGTGCCGGCGTGGAAGACATGCACGTCCTCCTGCTCGGAGGCGGGCAGCCCGGTGATGACGTCGCCCTTGCGCGGGCTCTCCGGGTAGCCTGCAGCGGCGAGCACCACGCCGAGCGCGAAGCGGCGGTCCCACTCGGCCTCGGTCTGGTCGAGCTTGCCGGCGATGGCGGCTTCGATCAGATCGGCGAGATCGGTCTTCAGACGCATCATGATCGGCTGCGTCTCGGGATCGCCCATGCGACAGTTGAACTCGACCACGCGCGGCTTGCCCTCGCCGTCGATCATCAGCCCGGCGTAAAGGAATCCGGTGTAGGGCAGGCCCTCGGCGGCCATGCCGGTCAGCGTCGGGTTGATGACCTCGCGCATCACGCGCGCATGCACGTCGGGGGTGACCACCGGGGCGGGCGAGTAGGCGCCCATGCCGCCGGTGTTGGGGCCCTGGTCGCCGTCGTGCAGGCGCTTGTGGTCCTGGCTGGTGGCGAGCGCGAGCGCGTGCTTGCCGTCGGCCATGACGATGAAGCTGGCCTCCTCGCCCTCCATGAACTCCTCGATGACGACGCGCGCACCCGCATCGCCCATCCGGTTGTCGAGCAGCATCATGTCGATCGCGGCGTGCGCCTCGTCGGCCGTCATCGCCACCACCACGCCCTTGCCCGCGGCCAGGCCGTCGGCCTTGATCACGATCGGCGCACCCTCGGCGTCGACGTAGGCGTGTGCGGCGGCGGCATCCGCGAAGGTCTGGTACTTCGCGGTCGGGATGTTGTGGCGGACGAGGAACTGCTTGGCGAAGTCCTTCGAGCTCTCGAGCTGGGCGGCGGCCTTGGTCGGACCGAAGATCGGCAGGCCGGCGGCGCGGAAGGCATCGACCACGCCAGCCGCCAGCGGCGCCTCGGGGCCGACCACGGTGAAGGCGACGTGCTCGTGCTTGGCGAGCTCGACCAGCACCTTGATGTCGGTGACGGGAACGTTCTGCAGCAGCTTTTCGGCAGCGGTGCCGGGGTTGCCCGGCGCCACCAGCACGCGGGTGACCTTGGGCGACTGGGCAAGTTTCCAGGCCAGCGCGTGTTCGCGGCCGCCGGAACCGATGACGAGGACTTTCATGTGCTGCTCCGAAGCTCTGCTGGGGTGGTCGTTCTTAGTGACGGAAGTGACGGAAGCCGGTGAACACCATGGCGATGTCCTGCTCGTTGGCTGCCGCGATCACCTCTTCGTCGCGCATCGAGCCGCCGGGCTGGATCACCGCGGTCGCACCCGCCTGGGCGAGCACGTCGAGGCCGTCGCGGAAGGGGAAGAAGGCGTCCGAGGCGACCACGCAGCCGGCGATCTGCAGACCGGCGTTCTCGGCCTTGATCCTGGCGATGCGCGCCGAGTCGACGCGGCTCATCTGGCCGGCACCGACGCCGATGGTCATGCCGTCCTTGCAGTACACGATGGCGTTGGACTTGACGTACTTGGCCACGCGCCAGGCGAAGAGCATGTCGCGCATCTCGGCTTCCGTCGGCGCCCGCTTCGTGACGACCTTGAGGTCCGCGATCTGGATGCGGGCCTCGTCGGCGCTCTGCACCAGCAGGCCGCCACCGACGCGCTTGTAGTCGAAGGCACCGGCAGGCTGTCCGAGCGCGCAGGTGAGCACGCGCACGTTCTTCTTGCTCGCGAGCAGCTCGAGCGCGTCGGCGGTGTAGGACGGCGCGATCAGCACCTCGAGGAACTGTGCCGAAACGGCCTCGGCCGCGGCACGGTCGACCTCGCCGTTGAACGCGATGATGCCGCCGAAGGCCGAGGTGGGGTCGGTGGAGAAGGCCTTCTTGTAGGCCTCGAGCGGGCTGGCGGCGACGGCCACGCCACAGGGATTGGCGTGCTTGACGATGACGCAGGCCGCCGCCGAGCCGTCGAAGGCCTTCACGCATTCCCAGGCCGCGTCGGCGTCGGCGATGTTGTTGTAGGACAGCTCCTTGCCCTGCAGCTGGGTGTAGCCGGCCACGCCGCCCTCGGCCGCGCCGGGCTGGCGGTAGAAGGCCGCGGTCTGGTGCGGGTTCTCGCCGTAGCGCAGGTCCTGCACCTTGTCGAAGGCGAGCTGCAGGCGCTCGGGATAGGTCTGCAGCGACACGTCGCCGGCCTCGTTGGTGACGAGCGCGGTGAGGTAGTTGGAGATCGCCGAGTCGTAGCGCGCGGTGTGGGTGAAGGCCTTCACCGCGAGCGCGAAGCGGGTCTTGTGGCTGAGCTTGCCGGCGTTGGCCTCGAGCTCTTCGATGATGCAGCCGTAGTCCTCGGGGTCGGTGACGATGCCGACGCCGCCCTGCTCGTTGCCGTGGTTCTTGGCCGCGGCGCGCACCATGGTGGGGCCGCCGATGTCGATGTTCTCGATCGCGTCTTCCAGCGTGCAGTCGGGCTTGGCCACGGTCTGCTGGAAGGGGTAGAGATTGACCACCACCAGGTCGATGCGGCCGATGTCGTGGGCGGCGATGGTGTCCATGTGTTCGGCGAGATCGCGGCGGGCGAGGATGCCGCCATGCACCTTCGGGTGCAGGGTCTTGACCCGGCCGTCCAGCATCTCGGGGAAGCCGGTGTGCTCGGAGACGTCGGTCACCGGCAGGCCGGCCTCGCGCAGCAGGCTGGCGGTGCCGCCGGTCGACAGCAGCTTGATGCCGAGCGCGGAGAGCTTGCGGGCGAAGTCGAGCACGCCACGTTTGTCGGAGACGCTGATCAGGGCTTGGGTCACGTTCATCGTTGGGCCGGAAGCGGAAGGATGGAGGAAAAGGGGAAGCACCCGCTCAGAGCAGGTCGTATTCGGTCAGCTTGCGCCGCAGCGTGTTGCGGTTGATGCCGAGCATCTCGGCGGCCACGGTCTGGTTGCCCCTGGCCTGCTGGAGGACGAAGGCCAGCATCGGACGCTCGACGTTGCGGATCACCATGTCGTGGATCGCCGCCGGCTTCTCGCCGTCGAGGTCGCGGAAATACTGGTCGAGGGTGCGGACGACGGCGTCCGCGATCTCGTTGCTGCGGCTCATGCTGCGAGTTCCTGCGGATATTCGGCGTGCGGCGCGCGCTCGTGCTCGTAGCTCAGGCGGGCGCCGGCCTCGGCGAGCTGGCCGAAGAAGTCGTCCACCGCGGCGAGCTGGGCGGGAATGTCGGGGATCTGGTTCATCGCGCGGCGGAAGGCCGCCGAGCCCACCAGGCCCTTGGTGTACCAGGAGATGTGCTTGCGCGCGATCTTGACGCCGCGGTCGTCGCCGTAGAAGGCGTAGAGGTCGGCGAGGTGCTCGCGGCACACCTGGTGGATCTCGCTCACCAGCGGCGGCGGCAGGAGCTCGCCGGTGGCGAGGAAATGCTCGATCTCGCGGAAGATCCACGGCCGGCCCTGCGCCGCGCGCCCGATCATGACGCCGTCGGCGCCGGTGTAGTCGAGCACGTGCTTGGCTTTCTGCGGGCTGCCGATGTCGCCGTTGGCGATCACCGGGATGTTCACGAGGGTCTTGACGTGGGCGATGGTGTCGTACTCCGCCTCGCCCATGTACTGGTCGGCCCGGGTACGGCCGTGGATGGCGATGGCGCGGATGCCGGACTCCTCGGCGATGCGCGCGATCGTCGGCGCGTTCTTGTTGGCGCGGTTCCAGCCGGTGCGGAACTTGAGCGTGACTGGGGTATCGGGCACCGCCTTGACTACGGCCTCGAGGATGCGCGCGACCAGCGGCTCGTCCTGCATCAGCGCCGAGCCGGCCATCACGTTGCACACCTTCTTGGCCGGGCAGCCCATGTTGATGTCGATGATCTGCGCGCCGTTGTCGGCGTTGAACTTCGCGGCTTCGGCCATCATCGCCGGATCGGCGCCGGCGATCTGCACCGAGATCGGATCGACCTCGCCGGTATGGTCGGCGCGGCGGCGGGTCTTCTCGCTGCCGTAGAGCAGCGAATTGGAGGTGACCATCTCGGATACGGCGACGCCTGCGCCCAGCTTTTTGCAGAGCTGGCGGAAGGGGCGGTCCGTCACGCCGGCCATGGGGGCGACGAAGAGGTTGTTGCGCAGGGTGAAGCCGGCAAACTGCATGGTTGGAAGGACGAGGGGAAACAAAGCATTTTACCCTATCGATCCTGGCCGTGCGCTTGTTGGGGCGCGTGTGCAACACGCTGATGCTGCGCAGCTCCCTGGAGGCGCCTGTCGGGCGCACGACGGATGGTGCGTCGGGCGTGGCGCGCTCTGCGTGTCGTGGTGTGCGCGGAGGCAGGGGGCGGTGAGTGCGAAAGGGCAACTGCTGCAGTGCGCGGCGCGGGGCCGGGGTGGGGGTCGCCGCCTGCCCTCGCGGCCCTTCGCTGCGCTGCGGGCTGCCCTCGGCGGAGGACGTCGCGGGGGCGGCGACCCCCACCCCGGCCCCGCGACCGCAAACGTGGGGGCGGCTTGCGGACGAAACCCGCCCGGGCTTCAGGGCTCGTTTGCTTGCTGCAGCGCCTGTTCGAGGTCGGCGATCAGGTCGTCGCTATCTTCGATGCCCACCGAGAGGCGCAGCAGGTCGAGCGGGCAACGCGTGCCCGGACCCTCGATCGGGCCGCGGTGCTCGATCAGGCTCTCGACCGAGCCGAGCGAGGTCGCGCGGCGGAAGATCTTCACCGCGCCGGCGACCCGGCGTGCGGCATCCTCGCCGCCTCTCACGCGCAGCGACAGCATGGCGCCGAAGCCGCCTTCCATCTGGCGGCAGGCGATGTCGTGACCGCGGTGCGAGGGCAGGCCGGGGTAGAGCACGGCGAGCAGCGCCGGGTGATGTTCGAAATGCTGCGCGATGCGCAGCGCCGAGGCGGCAGCGGTGCGCACGCGGGGAAAGAGCGTGCGCAGGCCGCGGTTGAGCAGCCAGGCTTCGAACGGGCCGAGCACCGCGCCGCCGGCGGCCCGTGCGGTCTTGATGCGCGCCCAGAAGTCGTCCTCGGCGCGCGTCACCAGAACGCCGGCGACCACGTCCGAGTGGCCGTTCAGATATTTGGTCGCCGAGTGCATCACCACGTCGGCCCCGAGCGCCAGCGGCCGGGTGAAGACCGGGGTCGGCACGGTGGAGTCCACCACCAGGCGCGCGCCCGCGGCGTGGGCGAGTTCGGCGGCGCGCGCGATGTCGAGGATTTCCCAGGTCGGGTTTGCGGGCGTCTCCACCCACACCAGGTCGGCCGGGCGCTGCAGCAGTGCGGCGAGCTCCGCGGCGTCGGCGTAGAAATCGAGCGCGATCTGCCAGTTGGCGGCAAAGCCGATCATCCAGTTGCGCAGCGACCAGTACATGTCGTGCGGCGCGACGATGCGCGCGCCCGGCTTCAGCGCCAGCAGCACCGCCGAGGCCGCGGCCATGCCGGAGGCGAACAGCGCCGCTCGAGCGCCGCCTTCCAGCTCGCACAGCAGGGCCTCGGCGGGGTCGTAGGCCGGGCTGGCGTCGCGCGCGTAGATGCGCCCGCCGGGCAGGCTGCCATCCTCGGCGCGCTCGAAGGTGGTCGCCAGGTGGATCGGCGGCACGATGTCGCGGTGCGGCATCGGGGTGGCGCCCGTGCCCTGGGCGGCGAGGGTGGCAGGGGAGAGCTTGGCGTCGTGCTGCATGATGCGCGGTCCTTCGGGCGGGGGATGCGGTGAGGATGAGCAGGAGGGCGGGTGCCCGGGTGGCGGCGAGCCTACAAGTTCCCCGTAGTGGTGTCGAGTCCGGGCTGCGGGTAAGATCTCAGGCTTTTTTCCAGTCCGGAAAGCTCCCGTGATCCGCATCGAAAACCTGCGCAAGACCTACCGTGCTGCCGACGGCCGCGAGGTGGAGGCGCTCGCCGACATCGAGCTCGAGATCGGCGCCGGCGAAGTGTTCGGCATCATCGGCCGCTCGGGCGCGGGCAAGAGCACGCTGATCCGTACCCTCAACCTGCTCGAACGCCCCTCGGCCGGGCGCGTGCTGATCGACGGCGAGGACATCACCACGCTCGACAGCGAGGGCCTGTACGCGCTGCGTCGGCGCGTCGGCATGATTTTCCAGCACTTCAACCTGCTCGGCGCCAAGACCGTCGCCGACAACATCGACTGGCCCCTGAAGGCGACCGGGCACACGAATGCCGCCGAGCGTGCGGTGAGGGTGAAGGAGCTGCTCGCGCTGGTCGGACTGTCCGAGCAGGGCCACAAGTATCCGTCGCAACTGTCGGGCGGGCAGAAGCAGCGCGTGGGCATCGCGCGCGCGCTCGCCAACCGGCCGCAGATCCTGCTGTGCGACGAGGCGACCTCGGCGCTCGACCCCGAGACCACCCAGTCCATCCTGCGCCTGCTGCTCGACATCAACCGCCAGCTCGGCCTCACGATCGTGCTGATCACCCACGAGATGCAGGTCATCCGCACCATCTGCGACCGCGTCGCGGTGATCGACGGCGGGCGCATCGTCGAGTCGGGCAGGGTGGCCGACGTCTTCCTGCACCCGCGGCATCCGGTCACGCGCAGCATGGTGGCGCAGAGCGACGCGCTCGCCGCGGCGAGCTTCGATCCGGCGCACGCCTACATGAAGGACAAGCTGCGCGGCACGCTGGTGCGCCTGACCTACATCGGCGACGTCACCTACCAGCCCATCCTGAGCCGCATCATGGCGGGCGCGAAGGTGCAGATCACGATCCTGCAGGGCGAGGTCTCGAGCATCAAGGACGTCCCCTTCGGCCAGCTGCTGCTCGAGCTCGAGGGCAGCGAGGACGACATCCGCGAGGTGTTCGCCGAGCTCGACCGCCACCAGATCCACCACGAGGTGCTGCAGTAATGGACCTGTCCGTCATCGACTGGAGCGACATCTGGATCGCGACCTGGGAGACCCTGGTCATGACCGGGGTGTCGCTGCTCTTCACCATCCTGCTCGGCCTGCCGCTGGGCATCCTGCTGTTCGTCACCGCCAGGCGCCAGCTGCTGGAGCAGGGCTTCGTCTATACGGTGCTGTCCTTCGTGGTCAACGTGCTGCGCTCGGTGCCCTTCCTGATCCTCTTGATCGTGATGATCCCGGTCACGGTGATCCTGATCGGCACCTCGCTCGGGGTCGAGGGCGCGATCCCGCCGCTGGTGGTGGGCACCGCGCCCTTCTTCGCGCGCCTGGTCGAGAACGTGCTGCGCGAGGTCGACCGCGGCGTCATCGAGGCCTGCCAGGCGATGGGCATCCGCACGCATCGCATCATCTTCGGCGCGCTGCTGCCCGAGGCCCTGCCCGGGCTGATCGCCGCGGTCACCGTGACGGCGATCACCTTGATGTCCTATGCTGCGATGTCCGGCGTGATCGGCGGCGGCGGCCTCGGCGACCTCGCGATCCGTTTCGGCTATCAGCGCTTCCAGACCGAGGTGATGGTGATCACCGTCGCCCTGCTGGTCGTGCTCGTCCAGATCATCCAGTACTCGGGCGACCGCCTGGTGCTGTATTTCACCCGCAAGTGATCCCCACGAAGGAGACTTCAACGATGTCGTTTACCCTGCGCAAACTTCTGGCGGCCGCCCTCGGCACGCTCACCCTGGCCGCCGGCACCGCCGCCGTGGCCGCCGACCGCCTGGTCATCGCCGCCACCCCGGTGCCGCACGCCGAGATCCTCGAGTTCGTCAAGCCGATGCTGGCCAAGGAGGGCGTGGAACTCGAGATCAAGGTGTTCACCGACTACGTCCAGCCCTCGATGCAGACCAACGAGAAGCGCGTCGACGGCAACTTCTTCCTGCACCAGCCCTACCTCGACGCGTTCAAGCAGAAGCAGAAGAACGACATCCAGACCGTGGTCGCCAAGGTCCACGTCGAGCCGCTGGGCGCCTACTCGGCCAAGCACAAGTCGGTGGCCGCCATCCCCGAGGGCGCGACGGTGGCGATCCCGAACGATCCGTCCAACTCGGGCCGCGCGCTGCTGCTGATGGCCAGGAACGGCCTCATCACGCTGAAGGACCTGAACAACATCTCGGCCACCCAGAAGGACATCGCCGACAACCCGAAGAAGCTCAAGATCCGCGAGCTCGAGGCTGCGACCCTGCCGCGCGTGCTCAACCAGGTCGACCTGGCGGTGATCAACACCAACTACGCGATCGAGGCCAAGCTCAACCCGGTCAAGGACTCGCTGTTCATCGAGGACGCCACCTCGCCCTACGCCAACCTGCTGGTGGCGCGCGAGGACAACGCGACCAGCCCGGCGATCAAGAAGCTCGCCGCCGCGCTGAACTCGCCCGAGGTCAGGCAGTTCCTCTCCGACAAGTACCAGGGCGCGGTGGTGCCGGCGTTCTGATCGGTCGAGCCGCGGCGGTCTTGCAGGAGCGACGCGCGTCGCGACCGGCGGTGCCGGATGCGACCGGCGTTGGCGGGCGCGCAGCGGCTGCAATCGCGACTCGCGTCGCTCCCACGATCGACATCTGTCCGCGCGCCAAGTTGCGGTGGTTCTCGTAGGAGCGACGCAAGTCGCGATTCGGGCGGCGCGTGAACCGCGGTGCTGCGGCCGCCCGGCATCACGGCCAGGCGCGTGCCCCGAACATCATGCGGCGTGCGACGAAGTTGCGCAGCGGTGGAATCAGGTCGAGGGCGAACAGCGCCGCGCCGCGCGCATGCCGCAGCGGTGCGAAGTCGTTGCTGAACACCCGCACCAGGGTGTCGGTGAAGCGCATCGTGCCGAGGCGGTCCAGGCCGCGGGCGTTCGCATAGCCTGCGAGGATGGAAGCGGCGCCGGCGTCGAATGGGCTCGCAGCCGGGTCGTCGGAACGCTGTCGAGCCGCCTCGCTTGCGCGCAGCAGCGCGTCGGCGAGCGCCCACACATCCCGCAGCGCGAGGTTGAAGCCCTGTCCCGCGACCGGGTGCAGGGTCTGCGCCGCGTTGCCGAGCCACACCGTGCGCTGGGCGATGGTCGAGCGCCGGTAGCGCAGCACCAATGGATAGCGCAGGCGCGGGCCGACGCCGGTCAGGCGCGCGCGGCCGCCGATGTGGGCCTGCAGGCGGGCGAGGTAGGCGGCATCGTCGAGCGTCAGCAGTTCGTCGGCCGTCTCGGGGCGGGCGACATGCACCAGCGCGTAGCCCTCGCCCTTGGGCAGCAGCGCCACCGGACCCTGCGGGGTGAAGCGCTCGAAGGCGGTGTGGCGATGGCCGCCCGCGACCTGCACGTCGGCGATGAGCGCGTGCTGGCCGTAGTCGTGCTCGACCACGTTGGGGTCGCCCGCGCGCAGGCCACCCTCGGCGCAGGCCGCCAGGCGGGCGCGCAGCGTGGGGGCGGGGCGGCCGGTGTCCGCGAGGCTGGCGATCACGTCGTCCTCGCCCGCGGCCAGGTTGGTGATCTCGGTCTCGTCGAACACCGGGATGCCGGCCGCGTCTACCGCCTTGCGCAGGGCCGTGGCGAGCGCGCCTGCCGAGGCGACGTAGCCGAGCGCGGGCAGCTCGTGCTCGGCGGCGTCGATCAGGGTGCGGCCGAGCCCGCCCTGGTGCGAGATGTGGATGTGCTGGATCGCCGTGGTCGGCAGCCCATCCCAAACGCCGAGGCGCTGCAGCGTGAGCCGGGTGCCGTGGGCGAGCGCGAGGTCGCGCGGGTCGCGCGCCACCGCCTCGCGCGCGCGCGCGTCGGCGAGCACGATGTCGAGCCCGGCGTCCTTCAATGCCAGCGCGAGCGCCAGGCCGACCGGGCCGGCGCCGACGATCAGCAGGTCGTGGACATGGTCGGGCGCGTCGTCAGCCATGACGGGCGTCCCGCATCAGGGCCTCGATGTCCGCAACCGCCTTGGGCGCGTCCTCGGTGATCAGCGCGCAGCCGTCGGCGGTGACGATCGCGTCGTCCTCGATGCGGATGCCGATGTTCCAGAAGGCCTCGGGCACGTCCTCGGCCGCGCGGATGTAGCAGCCCGGCTCGATGGTCAGCACCATGCCCTCGACCAGCGGCCGCCATTCGCCGCCGAGCTTGTATTCGCCGGCGTCGTGCACGTCCATGCCCAGCCAGTGGCCGGTGCGGTGCATGTAGAAGCGGCGATAGTCGCCGTTCTCGAGCACGCCGTCCAGGCTGCCCTGGAGGAGACCGAGGTCGAGCATGCCCTGGGCGAGCACCTTCACCGCGGCGTCGTGCGGCTGGTTCCAGTGCGCGCCGGGGCGGGTGGCCTCGCGCGCCGCGGCCTGGGCGGCGAGCACGAGCTCATAGACCGCGCGCTGCGGACCTGAGAAGCGGCCGCTCACCGGGAAGGTCCGGGTGATGTCGGAGGCGTAGCCGTCGAGCTCGCAGCCGGCGTCGATCAGCAACAGGTCGCCGTCATTGAGGCGCTGGTCGTTGTCGACGTAGTGCAGCACGCAGGCATTGGCGCCGCCGGCGACGATGCTGGTGTAGGCGGGGGCCTGGCTGCCGGCGGCGCGGAAGGCGTGCAGCAGCTCGGCCTCGATCTCGTACTCGTGCCGGCCCGGGCGGGTGGCGCGCATCGCGCGGCAGTGGGCGGCGGCGGAGATCTGTGCTGCCTGGCGCATGGTGGCGAGCTCGGACGCGTCCTTGACCAGGCGCATCTCGTCGAGCTCGGCGCGCAGGTCGCGCACCGAGTGCGGCGGGGTGAGGCCGGTGCGGGCCTTGTCACGCACGGCGTTGAGCGCGCCGAGTACGCGCGCGTCCCAGTCGTTGTCGTAGCCGAGGCTGGTCCACAGCAGGGGCTGGTCGGCGAGGTAGTCGGGGAGGCGTTTTTCGAGGTCGCCGATGGTCCACGCCTCGTCGAAGCCGAAGGCCGCGCGCGCGGCCTCGGGGCCCCAGCGGTAGCCGTCCCAGATCTCGCGTTCCTCGTTCTTCTCGCGGCAGAAGAGGATCTGCTTCGTCTCCTTGCCCGCCACCAGCACGACCACGGCCTCGGGTTCGCGGAAGGCACTGAGGTAGTAGAAGTAGCTGTCGTGGCGGTAGGCGTAGTGGGCGTCGCGGTTGCGCACGCGCTCGGGGGCGGTGGGCAGGATGGCGACGCCGCCGCCGGCGGCCTGCATGCGCTGCAGCAGGCGGGCGCGGCGGGCGCGGAAGGGGGTGGTGTCCATGGGGGCGGTGCCGGGTGCGTTCATGGTTGAAATTATGTCACGGGGCGCACGCGGGGGCGGGTCGGCGGGGCGTTCCCTGTGCCCTCCAGTTCCCGATCGAGTTCCGCCAGGCGCCGCGGGGTGCCAACGTCGATCCAGCGCCCGGCGTGGTGCCGGCCGGTGACCTGGCCCGCGTTCATCGCCGCGCGCAGCAGGGGGGCGAGTTTGGCGGGGGTGTCGTCGGCGAGGGCGGCGAACAGGGCGGGATGGTAGGCGCCGAGCCCGGAGAAGGTGAGCCGTGGGGCGCCTTCGGCGTGGAGCAGGCCGGCGGCATCGAGGTGGAAGTCACCTTTCGGGTGGTGCTCGGGGTTGTCCACCAGCAGCAGGTGGGCGAGCGGGCCGTCGGCGTGCAGGCCTTCGGCGGCGGCGCGCAGGGACGTGAAGTCGGCGTCGCAGAACACATCGCCGTTGACCACGACGAAGGGCTGGTCGCCGAGCAGCGGCAGGGCGTGGCGGATGCCGCCGGCGGTTTCCAGCGCGCTGGCTTCCGGCGACCACGCGATACGCACGCCGAAAGCCGCGCCGTCGCCGAGCGCTTCTTCGAGCCGGTGGCCGAGGTGGGCGTGGTTGATCACGAGATCGCGGAAGCCGGCGGCGCGCAGTCGTTCGATGTGCCACACGATCAGCGGCTTGCCGCCCGCCTCGAGCAGCGGCTTGGGGGTGTGGTCGGTGAGCGGGCGCATGCGCTCGCCGCGACCGGCGGCGAGGATCATCGCTCGGGTCATGGTGTCTCGGCTGAAGGGGGCATGGGCAGGCGCAGGCTGGCGCCGCGTTGGGGCCGCGGCGCGCCGTTCAGAAGGTGTAGCCGACCTGGGTCTCCTCGGGTTCGAGGCGGTCGAGCAGCTTCAACAGCGGGCCGAGGTCGCGCCAGCGCTTGCATGCGCGGCGCAGGTAATCCATGACCAGCGGCATGTCGGCGAGGTAGCCGTCCTTGCCGTCGCGGTGGTACAGGCGCGCGAAGATGCCGAGCACCTTGATGTGGCGCTGCACGCCCATCCACTCGAAGTCGCGGTGGAAGTCGGAGAACTCCGCCCGCACCGGCAGGCCGAGCTTCTTCGCGGTCTCCCAGTAGCGGATCAGCAGGTCGAGGATGAACTCCTCGTCCCAGCGGATGTAGGCGTCCTTGAACAGCGACACCAGGTCGTAGCTGATCGGGCCGTAGACCGCGTCCTGAAAGTCGATGATCCCGGGGTTGGCGCCGCGGCCTTCGGCGGGGTCGAGCAGCATCAGGTTGCGCGAGTGGTAGTCGCGATGCACGAAGACCTGCGGCTCGGCGAGGTTGACCGCGAGGATGCGCTCGAACGCCGTGTTCAGCATCGCCGTCTCGGCCTCGGTGAGCGCGACGCCCTTGTGGCGGGCGATGTACCACTCGGGGAAGAGCTGCAGCTCGCGCAGCAGCAGGGCGCGGTCGTACTCGGGCAGCACGCCGGGGCGGCTGGCGCACTGGATGGCGGCGAGCGCGCCGAGGGCGTCGGCGTACAGGTGATGTGCGGTTCGGACGGCTTGCGGCGCATCGTCCTGCGTCTTCAGGGCTTGCAGGTAGGTCGTCGAGCCGAGGTCGGAGAGCAGCAGGAAGCCCTGCTCGAGATCGTGCGCGAGCACGTCCGGCACGTGGGCGCCGGCGGCGCGGAAAAGCTCCGCGACGTGCAGCCAGGGGCGCACGTCCTCCTTCTCGGGCGGGGCGTCCATGACGACGCGCGAGGGACTGCCGTCGGCGAAGGTGGCGCGGAAGTAGCGCCGGAAGCTGGCGTCGGCCGAGGCCGGGGCGAGTTCGAAGGACTGGCCGGGCAGGACACTGGCGAGCCAGGTCCGGAGTTGTTCGAGGCGATGCAAACCGGATCTCCGCGGGGGTTCGTGTACAATCCGCGAGTTTATCAACACGGTGGTTCGGGTGGGCAGTCGCGCACCGCGAACGACGGCAAGGGCTTGATCCGCATGCTTCCGAATACGCGCATTCGACTGATTCCACTGCTCCTGCTGGGCCTGTCGGGCGCTGCATTCGCGCAAACCATGCCCGCGCTTCGGGTGGCGCCCGAGCTGCTGCGCCAGGCGTCGCCGGCCACGCCGGAGCGACCCGCGACGCCGGTGCAGGCCTCCCCCGCGGCGGCCTCTGCCACGCCACCCCCGGCCGCACCCGCTCCGACCCCGGCGCCCGTCTCCGCACCCGCGGCCGTCGCACCCGCACCGGCACCCGCACCCGCACCCGCGGCCCTCGCCAAGCCGCCGGTGGTCGCCGCGCCTGCCCCCGCCGTCGAGCGACCCGCGCTCGCCCCGGGCGAGACCGCGGTCAGCGCGCTGCGCATCCATGGCGAGCGCGGGATCGAGCTGGTCGCCGAGGGCGAGGCCGAGCTGCAGCGCGACGACACCCTGCTCACCGCCGACCGCGTCACCTATCGCGAGCCGACCGACGAGGTGCTCGCCGAGGGGCACGTGGTGCTGAGCCGAGGTGGCGACACGATCCGCGGGCCGAAGGCCACGCTGGTGGTGGGCGACCGTGTCGGCAGCTTCGAGACGCCGACCTACGAGCTCTCGCGTGCGCGTCCGCCCGCGCTCGCCGGCGACGCCCCGCGCACCGTGGCCGGCAGCGGCCAGGCCGATCTGCTGCGCCTGGAGGGCGAGAACCAGTACCGCCTCGCCAACGCGACCTGGACCACCTGCAGCCCGCAGGACCCGGACTGGTACATCAAGGCGCGCGAGCTCGAGCTCGACTACGACCGCGAGGTCGGCACCGCCCACGCCAGCTCGATCGTGTTCATGGACACGCCGATCTTCTGGATGCCCTGGGCCGAATTCCCGCTCAGCGGCCAGCGCCAGTCGGGGCTGCTGCCGCCCACCTTCGGCTCGTCGAACAAGACCGGGGTGGACTTCACCCAGCCGTACTACTGGAATATCGCACCCAACTACGACGCGACCCTGGCGCCGCGCATCATGACCCGGCGCGGCGTCCAGTTCGGCGGCGAGTTGCGCTATCTCGGCGAGGACTCCCAGGGCACCACGCGCCTCGAGTGGATGCCGAACGACAAGGTGACCGGCGAGGAGCGCAGGCTCGGCTCGATCCAGCACCAGCAGCGCTTCGCCCCCAACTTCTACGGCACGCTCGATCTCAACGCGGTGTCCGACGACGGCTACTTCGAGGACCTGTCCTCCAACATCGGCGTGGCCTCGCGGGTCAACCTGCTGCGCGAGGGGCGGCTGATCTACACGGGCGGCTGGTGGACCGCCTCCGCGCTGGCGCAGCGCTACCAGACGCTGAACCCGGATCCGGACGTGCGCAACGTCGAGCCCTATCGCCGCCTGCCGCAGTTGCGCCTCGACGCCGTGCGCGCCGACCTCGCCGGCGGCATGGCCGGCCTGCTCGAGACCGAGTTCGTCCGTTTCGCCCATCGCGAGAGGGATCGCGACGAGGCCGCGCGCGTCGTCGCCTATCCGCAGCTGTCGTTGCCGATGCAGGGCGCGGCCTGGTTCGTCACGCCCAAGGCGGGCGTGCATTACACCAGCTACGACATCGACCGCGTCGCGGCGACTTCCGGCAAGCCCGAATCGATCACGCGCTCGGTCCCGATCGTCTCGCTCGACTCCGGCCTGTTCTTCGAGCGCGAGACGAACTATTTCGGCAGCGACTACCTGCAGACGCTCGAGCCGCGGCTGTTCTACCTGCGCGTGCCGAGCCGCGAGCAGTCGGACATCCCGCTCTTCGACACCAACCGCTTCGACGTCGGTTTCGCGCAGATCTTCGCCGAGAACCGCTACTCGGGCAGCGACCGCATCGGCGACGCCAACGACCTCACCGCGGCGCTTACCACCCGCTTCATCGATGCGGAGACCGGGGTCGAGCGCCTGCGCGCGCTGATCGGCCAGCGCTACTACTTCTCCGACCAGAAAGTCTATCTGTACGACGAGGACGAACTGCGCCGCGCCGGCACCGGCAACGAAATCCTCGCCGGTCTCGGCGGACGCATCACCAGCACGGTGACGGTGGATTCCTACGCCCAGTACAACACCGAGACCAGCCGCACCGAGCGCCTCAACGCGAGCGTGCGCTACCAGCCCGGCTTCGCGCGCACCCTCAACCTGAGCTACCGCTACGCGCCCAACCTGCGTGTCGATCAAGACATCGTCGGCCTCGAGGACATCGACGTCTCCGGCCAGTGGCCGCTCGCGCGCCAGTGGTACGGCGTCGGTCGAGTCACCCACTCGCTCAAGGACGACCGCATCACCGAGGCGGTCGCGGGTATCGAGTACGACGGCGGCTGCTGGGTGTTCCGCACCGCGGTGCATCGCTTCGCGATCGACGAGGACGACGTGACCAACGCCATCTTCATCCAGCTCGAACTGAACGACCTCGCCGGGATCGGCTCGAATCCGCTCAGCCTGATCAAGCGCAGCGTCCCCGGCTATGGCAAGATCAACGACTCCTCGGCCAACCGCGTGTTCGGCAACAACTGAAGCCGGTTCCGCGCTTCCACCTCCAAACACATGAAACGACTCCTTTTCCGCTCCCGCGTCGCAATCGCCATCGGCCTCGCGGCCACCACGCTCGCGCTGCCGGTGCATTCCGCGCCGCGCGCGGTCGAGGTCGACCGCATCGTCGCGGTCGTCAACAACGAGGTCATCACCGGCCTCGAGCTGCGCGCGCGCATCGAGCAGACCCGCCGCCAGCTCGCCCGCCAGGGCGCCCAGCTTCCCCCCGAGGAAGTCCTGCAGCGCCAGCTGCTCGAGCGCCTGATCGTCGAGCGTGCCCAGCTCCAGCTCGCGCGCGAGTCCTCGCTGCGCGTGGACGACGTCACGCTCGACCGCGCGATCGAGCGCATCGCCTCGAACAACAAGCTCTCGATCGACCAGTTGCGCGCCACGCTGGAGAAGGATGGCGTCACGTGGAGCCGCTTCCGCGACGAGATCCGCAGCGAGATCCTGCTCACCCGCCTGCGCGAACGCGAGGTCGACAGCCGCATCGTCGTCACCGACGCCGAGATCGACAACTTCATCGCCAACAACCCGGACGCCTTCTCCGGCCAGGAGTTCGCCGTCGCCCACATCCTGCTGCGCACGCCCGAGGGCGCCTCGCCGCAGCAGGTCGAGGCGGTGGCCAGGCGCGCCGAGCAGGTGATGGCTCGGCTGCGCTCGGGCGAGGACTTCGCCCGCGTCGCCGCCGAGGTCTCCGACGCGCCCGACGGCCTGCAGGGCGGCAGCCTGGGCTGGCGCCCGCTCGATCGCCTGCCGGCCCTGTTCGCCGACGCCGTGCGCCGCATGCGCCCGGGCGAGACTTCGCCGGTGCTGCGCAGCGCCGCCGGCCTGCACATCGTGCGCCTGGTCGACGCGCGCGGCGGCGGTGCGGCGGCGGTGCAGAAGCTCGAGCAGACGCGCGCGCGCCACATCCTGATCAAGACCTCCGAGGTCCTCTCCGACGCCGACGCGGAGGCCCGCCTGCTGGCGATCCGCGAACGCGTGGTCAATGGCGCCGACTTCGCCGAGCTGGCCAAGGCGAGTTCGGCCGACCTCTCCGCCGCCCGCGGCGGCGATCTCGGCTGGCTCAACCCGGGCGACACCGTGCCCGAGTTCGAGCGCGCGATGAACGCGCTGCGGCCGGGCGAGGTCAGCGCGCCGGTGCGCTCGCCTTTCGGCTGGCATCTGATCCAGCTCGTGGAGCGCCGCATGCAGGACGTCACCGACGAGCGCAAGCGCGCCGCCGCGCGTCAGGCCCTGCGCGAACGCAAGGCCGAGCAGGCCTACGAGGACTGGTTGCGCCAGCTGCGCGACAGCACCTACGTCGACTACCGCATCGAGCGCGAATGAGTGTCGCCGCGGAAGCGGGGCGCAGGCTCGTCGCCATCACCAGCGGAGAGCCCGCGGGGGTCGGCCCCGAGCTGTGCCTGCGCCTGGCCGAGCGCGCCTGGCCGCTGCGCCCGGTGGTGCTCGCCGACATCGGGTTGATGCGTGCGCGAGCCGCGGCGCTCGACAGCGCTGTGGGCGTGGTCGAATTCGACGCCGCGCGGCCTGCGCCCGAGGGCGCGGTCGAGGTGCTGCATCTGCCGCTCGCTGCGCCTTCCCGGGCCGGCGTGCTCGATCCGGCCAACGGCGCCTACGTGTTGCGCTTGCTCGACCGCGCGATCGCCGGCTGCCTGCAGGGCGAATTCGCCGCCATGGTCACCGCGCCGGTGCACAAGGGCGTGATCTGCGAGGGTCTCGGCGCCCACGAGACCATGCCCTTCACCGGCCACACCGAATACCTCGCCGAGCACACCGGCACGCCGCGGGTGGTGATGATGCTGGTGGGCGGCGGCCTGCGCGTAGCGCTGGCGACCACCCACCTGCCGCTCGCCGCGGTGCCGGCGGCGATCACGCCGCAGGTGCTCGAAGAGACCCTGCGCATCCTGCACGCCGACCTGCGCCGCCACTTCGGCCTCGCCGCGCCGCGCATCCTGGTCGCCGGCCTCAACCCGCATGCGGGCGAGGGCGGCCACATGGGGCGCGAGGAGATCGACGTCATCATCCCGGTGCTCGAGCGCCTGCGCGCCGAGGGCATGCAGCTCGTCGGTCCCTTGCCCGCCGACACCCTGTTCGTGCCGCATACGCTGGCGCAGGGCGATGCGGTGCTGGCGATGTACCACGACCAGGGCCTGCCGGTGCTCAAGCACGCCAGCTTCGGTGGCGGCGTCAACGTCACGCTCGGCCTGCCGATCATCCGCACTTCCGTAGACCACGGCACCGCCCTCGACCTCGCCGGCAGCGGCCGCGCCGATCCGGGCAGCCTGTTCGCCGCGCTCGAGCTGGCGATCGCGATGACGCAGGCGCGCGCCGCCGCCTGAGCGCGGCGCAGCCAGGCCGGGCTGCCCCGGCGAAAGGAAATCCATGCACGACTTCGACACCGACGGCCATCGCGCGCGCAAGCGCTTCGGCCAGAACTTCCTCTCCGACCCCAACATCATCCGCAAGATCATCGACGGCATCCGCCCCCAGCCGGGCGAGCTGATGGTCGAGATCGGCCCCGGCCTGGGGGCGATGACCGACCCGCTGATCGAGCGTCTCGGCCACCTGCACGTGGTCGAGATCGACCGCGACCTCATCGCCCGCCTGCACGAGCGCTACACGCCGGCGCAGCTCACGGTGCACGAGGGCGACGCGCTGAAGTTCGACTTCGGCAGCCTTTGCGCCGGCGAGGAGGGGGGCGTCGGGCCCAGGCTGCGCATCGTCGGCAACCTGCCCTACAACATCTCCACCCCCATCCTGTTCCACCTCGCCGGCTTTGCCGACCAGGTCAAGGACATGACCTTCATGCTGCAGAAGGAGGTGGTGATGCGCATGGTGGCCGAGCCCGGCACCGAGGAGTACGGACGGCTGTCGGTGATGCTGCAGTACCGCTTCCGCATGGGGCGGCTGTTCGACGTGCCGCCGGGCGCCTTCCGTCCGGCGCCCAAGGTGATGTCCAGCATCGTGCGCATGGCGCCGCTGCCGGCGGAGCAGCTCGGCGCGCGCGACGAGGCCTTGCTCGGGCGCATCGTCGCCGCCGCCTTCGGCCAGCGCCGCAAGACCCTGCGCAACACCTTGCGCGAGTTCATCGACGACGCCGGGCTGCAGGCGCTCGGGATCGACCCCGGGCTGCGTGGCGAGAAGCTGTCGGTGGAGCAGTACGTCGCGATCGCGAATGCGTGCGCGGGGCGAGAGGGGTGAGGCGCCAAGTCGAGAGGCGCGTGAAAAAGCCGGCGGTGCGCCGGCTTTTTCGTGGGGTGGGGCGCGCTTACTTCTTGCCGAGCGGGCAGGTGTTCATGCCCAGCATCGTGTAGGCCGGGCACCAGCCGAGCAGGCCGGTGGCGAGCGGGACGATGCCGATCCAGGCCCACACCGGGCCGCCGAACACCGCCCAGGCGAGCAGCGCGATACCGGGCCACGATGCGAAGGATCTTGTCGGCGCCACCAACGTTCGTTTTCATGTGTGTTCTCCTTGGATCGGATGAGGTGAGTGGCCGGATTGGACCACGCCCGGCCGGCTGCGGTCTGTAACCGAGGTTACACAGCCCGTACCCGATCCGGGATGCTACGCCGGTCCGCCCGGGAGCGGGATCCCGGAGGTAGGTGGCTCAGGCCGCGCCCTTGCCCTCGGCGGCCATGCGGCGCAGTCCCGGCGGGTCGATGATCTCGACCTGCTCGCGCGCGAGCTTGACCAGGCCCTGCTCGGCGAAGCTCTTGAGCAGCCGGCTGACGATCTCGCGCACGCTGCCGAGCTCGTCGGCGAGCTGCTGGTGGGTGACGTGCAGCACGCGGCCCTTGCCGAGCAGCAGCGCCGCCAGGCGCTGGTCGAGCTTGCGGAAGGCGACCTCCTCAATCAACTGCATCAGGTCGGCGATGCGCTCGGCAAACAGGTGGAAGACGAAGTCGCGGAAGGGGCGTTCGCCCATCATGTCGTCGAACACCGCCTTCGGCAGCAGCATCAGCAAGGTGTCGGACTCGGTGACGCCGCGCGCGTTGTAGTCCTCGTGGCCGAGCAGGCAGGACGAGGAGATGATGCAGGTCTCGCCCGGGCCGACGCGGTAGAGCGGCAGCTCGCGCCCGCTCGGCGCGCACTTGCTCACCCGCACCGAGCCCTCGACCACGAAGGGAAAGCCCTCGCAGGCCTGGCGGTCGTCGAACAGCATCGCGCCCGCGGGCACGTGCATCCAGTGCGCGCTTTGCAGCAGGCGGGCGCGCGCCGGTGCCGACAGCTCGGCCAGCACCGGGTAGCGGGCTTCGAGGCGCCCGGCGTCGGTCGGGGAGGTGCTGGCGCTCATCGCTTCAGGCCAGTTCCAGCACCACCGGCGCGTGGTCCGACGGACGCTCCAGCCGGCGCGGTTCCTTGTCGACCACGCAGTTGCGGCAGGCCGCGCGCAACGCCGGAGACACCAGCAGGTGGTCGATGCGCAGGCCGAAGTTGCGCCGGAAGGCCATCATCCGGTAGTCCCACCACGAGAACGCGCGCTCGGGCTGCTCGAAGAGGCGGAAGGCGTCGATCAGGCCGAGCTCCTGCAGCGCGCGGAAGGCGGCGCGTTCGGGCGCGGAGACGTGGATCTCGTCCTTCCAGTCGGGGTGGGCGTCGCGGTCCTCGGGGGCGATGTTGAAGTCGCCCGCCAGCACCAGGCGCTCGTGCGTCTTCAGCTCCGCGCGCAGCCACTCGGTCAGCGCGGCGAGCCAGCGCAGCTTGTACTCGAACTTGTCCGAACCCACCGCCTGGCCGTTGGGGAAGTAGCCGCACACCACGCGCACACCGGCGATGGTGGCGGCGATGATGCGCTTCTGCTCGTCCTCGAAGCCGGGGATGTTGCGCACCACCGTGGCCGCGTCGATCGGCTGCGGGCTGAGGATGGCGACGCCGTTGTAGGTCTTCTGGCCGATGAAGACGGCGTGGTAGCCGGCGGCTTCGAGCTCGGCGAGCGGGAAGGCCTTGTCTTCGAGCTTGAGCTCCTGCAGGCACAGCGCGTCGGGCTGGTTGGCGGCGAGCCAGTCGAGGACCTGGGGCAGGCGGACCTTGAGCGAGTTGACGTTCCAGGTGGCGATCTTCATCTGTCGTACCGGCGATTGAAGCAAGGCCCGCCATTGTAAGCCGCCAAGTCACAAGTCACCGGCTCGCGATCAGCGCCTCCTGGCAATGCGGGTGACCAGCCCGCGCAGGAGCAGGTAGGGCAGGATCGCCAGCGTGAACGCCACGAGGATCACTTCGCCCGGATACACGAAGCGCAGCACGATGATCTGGTAGGCGACATCGAGCACGACGGCGAGGAGGAAGACCTTGCTGACGTCCTTCCAGCCATGCTTCAGCATGTCGATCCGGTGCTCCGGATGGGTTGCCAGCGCCCAGAAGTAGGGCGGTTTGCCGGTCCGTGCGTCGAGCAGCCCGGCCTTGATGGCGAAGAACGCCGCCATGAGCGGTTGCAGCAGCAGGCGGAACTTCAGCGGACCGCTGACGCGATCGCCCATGTTGTCGAGGATGCGAATCCAGATGTCATCCATTTCGGGTGTTCTCCATTGAGGTGTCCTTGCCGTCAGCCCAGGGGCAGCAGGATGAGGCCGTAGAGGAGACCGCCCGACAGGAAGGGCCAGAACCGGCCGTCCTTCTCCGTCGGCAGTTCCAGGATCAGGCTGTTCATGATCACTGCGCCCGACAGGAAGGCGAGCAGCAGCGGGATCAGGCTCGCCGGCAGGTCGAGCAGCGCCGCGCTTGCCCAGCCGGCGAGCGCCATGCCGGCGAGGACGAAGCGACCGCTGCCGCGATAGTCGTTGCCGTATTCATTACTGAGTTCGCGGTTGATTGCGAGACAGTGAAAGCTCATGGCGACCGCGTACAGTTCGATGGCGGCGTGATGCGCCTCGAGCCCGCGCAGCAGCAGATAGCCCATCAGCCAGGCGTAGGCGGCGAAGCCGCCGATCTGGACCTGGAAGTCCAGGCGATCCGGCTTGCCCTCGCGCGCGCTCGACTGGCGCGTATGGAAGTGCCGGATGCCGTAGAAGCTCAGGAATCCGGCCAGGGCCAGGTAGTAGATCGCCTTGCCTTCGTAGGGCAGCGCCCTGGCGGCCGCTTCCGTGAACGCATGGCGCGCGCCGTGCAGTTCCGGCATGACGTGGAGGAACACGTAGGCGGCCGCCATTCCGCCGCCGAACGAGGTGAAGCTGCGCGGCCCGAGCAGCCGGCCGAGAATGCGGGTGCGCTCGCCGACGAGGAAGGCGGCCGCGAGCAGCAGCGCCGCGAGGCCCGTTTCGAGGAGCTTGGCGGCTTCCATGCCAGTTCTCAGAGCAGGTTCGCGATGATGCTCACGAACACCCCCAGGCCCACGAGGGAGATGATGAGCGCCATGACGAAGGAGGGGCGCTTCCAGATGGCGACCGCCGCGACCGGCCGCATGCCCTTGATTGAAAACCAGTACTCGACGGTGCCCATGACCATCGCCAGCGTGCCGAGCCCGACGAGGAAGAGGCCAACGGTGCGCGGTTCATATTGCTGGGGGACCAAATTGACGTCGCCGCCCTTGAGCCCCTCGAGCACCTTGTAGATGGTGAAGCCGAAGCTGATCATCGACAATGCGGTGCGCAGCCAGGCCATCAGCGTGCGATCGGCGCCCATCACCGTGCGCTTGATGGCGAGGAGGGTGCGGTCTTCGGCGAGCTCGTTGGACGACTTGAGCTCGTGCGCGAGCGCCTTGGCCGCCTTGGTTTCGCTGGCCTGGGGGCGGCCGGGGCCGGGACCCGGAAACATGCCGCTGAGCTTTCCCATCAGGGACGGGTGGTGTGGCGGCGTCTTGCGGCTCGAGGCCGGTTCGTCGCCCGCTGGTCGCTTGTCGTCGTCTGTCACATCGGACTCCTGCACAGGGGGCCATCTGCTTGTGATAAAAGCGGGCCTTGCGGGTTACTTGGGGGCGATCGAACCTGTCGCGGACTTGAGAGGCCCGCGGTTCGGATTGCTCGCACCTTACGCGCAGCGGGACATGGAGGGCATTGGACCTTGGGCTTAGTCGGGTCCGGGCGTCTGTCCATCACCGCTGTTGCCGGCGGGTTCGTCAGTCGGGTCGGTTTCTTAGGGGGTCTTGGCATCGATGTTGAACGGGACGGACGCAGGCTCGCCGAACAACGGGGGCGGCAGTGTGGGCGCCGAAGAGCAAGTGCGCACAAATGCCGCTTTCGCGGACAATTTCAGCTTCCTGGCTTTGGCGTCGGCGCTCTCCTCCAGCCTCGTGCGCGCCCAGTCCGCGGAGCTCGATGAACAGGTCCGCAATGCCCTGCAGCGAATCGTCGAGTTCTTCGACGCGGATCGGGGCATCCTGTGCGTCGTGGCGCATGCCGACCGCCGTGTGCTGATCCGCGACTGCGTGCAGCGGGGCGGCGCGGACCTGCCGTTGAGCACGCCGGATGCGGGGGCGATCTTCCCGTGGCTTTTCGACGAGGTCGTTGTCGGGGGGCGAGTGGTGAGCATTCCGTCGATCGATCGATTGCCGCCGGCGGTGGCGCTCGATCGTGCCGGCCTGTGCGGATGGCAAGTCCGGTCCGCCCAGTTCGTTCCCATCTCGCATGCAGGCGTGGTCGAGTTCGTGCTCGGGCTGGGGTGCAGTTGTGACGACCCGGGCTGGACCGACGAGACCATCGGCCGCCTGTGCCTGCTCGGGGAAACGCTTGCCGGCGCGCTGCGGCATCAGGTCCTCGAGGAGAAGCAGGTCGACTCGCTGCGCTTCGAAAGGGTGATCGCCGATGCCTGCGCGCGCTTCGCCGGAGCGTGGTCGGATCAGATCGACGAGGAGATCGAGCGGGCCCTCAAGGAGGTGCTCGATTTCACCGGAGCCGATCAGGCAGGATTCTTCGCCACGGTGGACACGCCCGGGCATCTCCGCCTTACCCATCTGAACCATGCGGAGGGCATCGTTCCGGCGGAAAAGCAAGTGATTCCCTATGGCCGCGCCTGCCCCTGGTTGTATGACATAGTCGTGAATCAGCGCCGTCTTTATTGCTTCCACCGCTGGGACGAAATCCCCATCGAGGCCGAGGTCGATCGTCGCTATCTCGAGATGAAGGGGACGCGCTCGGGTCTTTACGTTCCCTACGTCGTGGGCGGTGTCGTGCGGCACGTTTTTGCGGTGATCAGCAACACCGGAGAGATACGCTGGTCGCCGGTGCTCGTCGAGCGCATTCAGGCACTGGGAGGCGTCTTCGTCAGTGCGCTGGCACGAAAAAGCGTCTTCGACGCCCTGCGGCGCAGTGAAGAAGGCCTGCGCGAGGCGCAGCGCATCGCAGGGCTCGGCAGTTGGGAGTGGGATGTGCAGACCGATGCGGTCTGGACCTCGCCGCAGACCGACCTGATCCTCGGCTCGAAAGCGCGATCGTTCAAGACCTTCATGGAAAGGGTCCCCGAAGACGAGAGGGCCGTGCTGACGCAGGCGCTCGAAGCCTGCCTGTCGGCGACCCCCGCCCGCCAGCGCATCCACCACCGCATTCTGGGCGCAGGTGGGGAAGAGCGTTTCGTCGAGAACCATTTCGAGCGGGTCGCGGGCGGCCCGGCGTCCGGGCCGCGTGTCTTCGGCACGCTGCAGGACATCACGCTTCGTCGCCGTGACGAGCTCGAGCTCGAGAGCCTGCGTGCGCAACGCTGGCACGCCGATCGCGTCGCGCAGATCGCGGTGATGACTTCATCGCTGGCGCACGAACTGAGCCAGCCGCTCACCGCCATCCTGAGCAATGCGCAGGCCGGGCTGCGAATGCTCCGGGCCGGTGCCTTGCCCGCCGAGGAAGGCGAGGCGATCCTCGAGGACATCGTGGCCGACGACAAGCGTGCCGCTCAGGTCATCGAATCCCTGCGTGCGATGCTGCGCCGCCGGCCCACCGAGCGCCAGCGCGTGGAGATCGCGCAACTGGTGCGGGACGTCATGGGCCTGATGCATAGCGAACTGGTCATGAACGATGTGCGGTTCGAGCTCGATCTGCTTGCCGAGGGCTGCATCGAGGTCGATCGGGCGCAGATCCAGCAGGTCCTCATCAACCTGATCATGAACGGCATCGAGGCCATGCACGAGCTTCCGCCCGGCGGCCGCCTGCTGAGCCTGACGGTGACGCGAGACGAAGCCAGGGGGGTAAAGTTTTCCGTAACGGACGTCGGCCATGGTCTCGAAGTCCTGGATCCCGGAAAAGTGTTCCAGCCCTTCTGGACGACCAAGACGACGGGCATCGGCATGGGGCTTGCGATCTGCCGGTCGATCGTCGAGGCGCAGGGCGGACGGATCTGGGGCGAGAACAACGCGGGGCCGGGGGCGACCTTCAGCTTCACCTTGCCCGCGCTCGCGCGCTGATCGATCGGGTCGCCCCGCATTCTCCGGCTAAGATGCAGCCTTGCCTTGTGTCAGGAACTTTGCAGATGTTGCGGCCCGACTCCGACGCGCCGGTGATCGCCGGTGAGCCCACGATCTTCGTCGTCGATGACGACGACAGCCTGCGCCGAGGCCTTGTGCGGCTCTTGCGTGCGGCCGGTTTCAAGGTCGAGGCTTTCGGTTCGGCGCCCGAATTCCTGCAACGCCTGCCCATCATCGAGCATGGATGCATGCTGCTCGACGTGCAGATGCCCGTCGTGACGGGGCCGGACCTGCACGGCGAACTGCTGGCGCGCGGCATCGCCTTGCCGGTCGTGTACCTCACGGCACATGGCGATCTGCCCACCGGCATCCGGGCAATGAAGAACGGCGCGGTCGATTTTCTGCAAAAGCCGGTAGACGAGTCCGTGCTGGTCGACACCCTGCGCGAGGCGCTTGCACGCCACGCCGTGCTGCAATCCAGGGACCAGCAGGTCGACGAGATCGCCGACCGTCTCGCGGCGCTCTCGGGCAGGGAGCGCGAGGTGCTCAAGCTCGTCATCGACGGCCGCCTCAACAAGCAGATCGCCGATGACCTGGGGATCTCGATCAAGACCGTCAAGGTCCATCGCGCCAATATGATGAAGACCATGGCCGTGCGGTCGGTGGCCGAGCTCGTGCATCTGTGCGAGCTGGCCTCGAGCGGATCGGGCGAGTGTCTCTTCGGCGCTCGCACGGGTCCGCGCTGCGCGCGCCGTGCCTGCCTGAATTCGGGCGGCCGTTGCGAGAAGGCGCCTTGCCCGCGGGGCTGACCCCGCCCAGGCCTGTGGCCTGGCATCCGGCCGTGTGGAGCGATCGTGCCCAGCCCGGGCATGGGACCAAGGTCCAATGGCGCGGGGCCGCGTCTGCCAATACCGTCGTGACACTCCATCAACCGGTGCCCAGGAGCTGTCATGGCGAGTGCGTTCTGCGTGTATGTCGTCGATGACGATGAATCCGTCCGCAAAGCGCTGTCCAGATTGCTGTGCGCCAGCGGATATCAGGTCAAGGCCTATGCCCAGGGCGAGCAGTTCCTCGCCGAGCTGGCGCCCGATGCGGTGGGCTGTCTTCTGCTCGACATGACGATGCCCAGGCTCTCCGGGCTGCAGACGCAGATCCGGATGCGGGAGTTGGGGCGCGACCTGCCGGTCGTGGCCGTTTCGGCGCTCGACGACAACCAGGTCCGAGAGCGCGCCCGCGAGCTGGGCGCCAGTTTCTTCCTGCGCAAGCCGGTCGATGACCAGGCGCTGATGGACGCCATCGCCTGGGTCAGCGCCGGCGACGCCGGCACCCCGCGCGCCCTGCGCTAGGACCAAGGTCTAATGGCATGCGGGTGGGCCGGTCCGTAGAGTGGCAGCGAGCATTGCCGCGGGTGGGGCCTCGGCGCTCCAGAGCCCCCGCGGTGTCCGATTCCGCAACTTCAGGAGGCAGCATGTTCGCCAAGCGCGCACTTTTCATTGCAGGGCTTCTTTTCGTGTCGGCGCAGCAGGCGTTTGGTGCCGACACCCGATTCATCGACAACATGCCCGAGCTGGTCAAGGACGCCGATCGGCCGGGAGCGATGATCTGGACGAAGCCGGGTCTCGACCGTTCGGCCTATACCAGGGTGATGATGGCGCCCGTGCAGATCTTCATCAGCCCGGATTCACCCTATCAGGGGATCGATCCGAACGAGATGAAGGTGCTGGCCGACAGTTTTCACGAGGCTCTGGTCAGGACGCTCGAGCCCGAGATCCCGGTGTTGAGTCAGGGCGGTCCGGGCGTGATCTACCTCCGTTCGGCGATCACCAACGTGAAGCTGAGCGAGCCCAAGCGCGGCCTGCTGAGCTACACGCCGGTGGGCTTCGTCGTGCATGCGGTCGCCAGTGCGACGGGCGCACGGGTGTCCATGAACGAGGCCGCACTCGAGGTCGAGATGCTCGACGCGGTCAGCGGCGAGCGCCTGGGCGTGCTCATCGACAAGGCCCCCAAGTCGCCTGAAGGTGACGCCCTGTCGTGGGACACGATCAAGAGCAACTTCACCTTCTACGCCGAGCGCTTCAAGGCGCGAATGCTGGCGGGCAAGTGAGGCAGGCGGGGCGAGCGGGCGCCCCGTGTCGTTCGAGCCTGGTTCGTGCGGCGCAGGTGCCCTTTTCCCCAGTGTCGGTTATCAATTCGAGGACGCGTGATGTTGCGATCCAGTTTGGTGTTGGCGGCGTCGCTGTTTGCGGCGGGCGCCGTGCATGCGCAGGGGGCGCCTTCCGGCCAGGAGCCGGGCGGCGTGATGGTTGCCGAGAGCGTCGGGCAGCAGTTCGCACGCGATCGCCTGCTCGAGATGGCCAGGACGCTCGGCGCTGCCGAGCGCTTCAGCGTCTCGCTGAACGTCGCGTACGACGTCGTTCAGGACAATGGGCAAAAGATCGAGTTCGGTGAAATCCGCGAGCTCGAGGTTCAGCGCCCGGACAAGGTCCGCATCGCGGAGTCGGCGGGTGATGGCAGCCAGGATCTGATCCTGTTCGACGGCAAGTCGATCACGGTGCTGGACGGCGCGACGAGCGTGTTCGCGCAGGCGCCGCAGCCGGGCGACATCGATGCCTCGGTCAGGTATTTCGTCCGCGACCTGCAGATGCGCATGCCGCTCGCGCCCTTGCTGTTGACGGATTTTGCCGGCGAACTGCAGCGCCGGGTTCGCAGCATCGACTATGTGGGCCTGACCGACATTCTCGGCAAACCGGCCCACCACATTGCGGCCCGCACCGCGCAGGCCGATTTCCAGGTGTGGATCGCCGACGGCGAGCAGCCCACGCCCCTGCGCATCGTGATGACCTATCCGGCGTCGGAGGGACATCCGCAGTTCCGGGCCGATTTCTCCAAGTGGGATCTGGCGCCGAGCTTCGCCGCAGACCGCTTTGAATTCAAGCCGAGTGCGGATGCGCGGCAGATCATCTTCGCCGTCCAGCTCGTCGCGCCGCCTGACGCCGGCGAGTCCGCGGAAGGTGCCGTCACAGAAGGAGTCAAGCCATGAAAGCAGGCAAACAGGCGCGCGTGATGTCGATGGCGGTGCTTGCGCTCCTCGTCTCGGGCATGTTTGTGGTGCAGGACGTGCAAGCCCGCGAGACCAGGGCGGCCGGTGCATCCGCCCGGACTGCCGGCGCGCCGCAGGCGAGCAAGAGCTTTTCGCGTCAGGGAACTGCATCGGCAGGCAGCTTCGCCGGAAGCCGTTCGGCGACGGCCACGGTGTCCACACAGCCTCGCCAGGCACGACCGGCCGGCACGACCTCGGCCAATCAGGCTTCGCGCCAGAGCGCGGCCTCGAGCACGAGTTCGTCCAACCAGGCTGCCCGGCAAGGCTCCCGGCTGGAGAGCCAGGAACAGCGCCAGGAGACGGCGTCGTCGAATCAGGCCCAGCGTCAGTCGACCAGCTCGGCTAACCAGGCGCAGCGCCAGCAGGCCTCGAACGAGAATGTCGAAACGCGCCAGGCCGGGGCGACGGCGCGGCAGCAGGCGAGACCTGCGGCTTATCCGCCGGGCTATCGTCCGCCGGCAGCCGGCTACTATCCGCCCCCGCCGCCGGGCTACTACTACGACAACGACGATGACGACTGGGACGCCGGCTCTGCCGCCGTCGGCTTCGTCGCCGGCGCCGTTGTCGGCGCGGTGGTGACGGATGCCGCGCACAGCAGCGCGTCGACGTCCACTGCGCCGCCGCCCGCAAGCACTGCGCCGGCTCCCGCTCCGGCACCCGCACCAGCACCCGCACCGGCGCCAGCCCCGGTGGCCGCTCCCGGACTGCCGTGTGCGCCCGACGTGAGCTCGGTCAATGGCGTCACCTACTACCGTTGCGGCCAGTCCTACTACATGCAGGCGTACGGGCCTTCGGGTCCGGTCTACATGCCGGTCCAGCCGCCCGAGCAAGCGCCGGCCAAGTAAGTTCCGGGCGTGAACTCGGGACGGCGCGCCAGGTCCGGTGCCGTCCCGAGAGAAATGATGAGGCATTGGAGATCCAGAACCATGAGCACGAACACCTGCAGGGCCCGCGCCGGTGCGGCGCTGCTTGCGGCGCTCGGCCTGGCGATGAGCCCGGCCGCCAGCGCCGACTCCGACGCCGAGCTGGCCAAGAAGGCCCAGAACCCGATCGCCGCCATGATCAGCCTGCCGCTGCAGCTCAATTACGACGAGGGCTACGGCGCGACGGGAGACGGCGAGAAGTGGTTGCTCAACGTCCAGCCGGTGATTCCCTTCGACCTCAATGCCGACTGGAACCTGATCTCGCGCACCATCGTGCCGCTGATCGACCAGAAGGACTTCGTCGCGGGCGGGGCGCTCGACGAGTCCGGCGTGGGGGATGTGCTGCAGAGCCTGTTCTTTTCGCCCAAGGCACCGACGGCCGGCGGCTGGATCTGGGGCGTCGGCCCGGCGCTCCTGCTGCCGACGGCCAGCGACAGGGTGCTCGGCGGCGAAAAGTGGGCCCTGGGGCCGACCGCGGTCGTGCTCA
The DNA here is from genome assembly GCF_000021765.1 of Thauera aminoaromatica. Lineage (NCBI taxonomy): Bacteria > Pseudomonadati > Pseudomonadota > Betaproteobacteria > Rhodocyclales > Zoogloeaceae > Thauera > Thauera aminoaromatica. Next base: position 1,637,048 of record NC_011662.2, read on the forward strand.
AGCAGGAGAGTGGCTGGACCGTCGGCGTGCTCGGCAACCACCTGTGGTCGGTCGCGGGCGAGGACGATCGGGACGACATCAGCGCGACCCTTGTCCAGCCCTTCCTCGGCTACACCACGCGCACCTACACCACTTTCATGATCAACACCGAGTCGACTTACGACTGGAAGGGCGAGACCTGGTCGGTGCCGGTGAACCTGATGGCGACACAGATGTTGCGCGTCGGCGGGCAGCCGTTGACGCTGCAGGCGGGGGCGCGCTACTGGGCGGACCGCCCGGATGGCGGACCGGACGGTTGGGGCTTCCGCTTCGCCGTGACCTTCCTGTTTCCGAGGTGAAGAGCACCTGCGCCATTTTTCACCGGCCTGAGACTGCCCTTGACCAACTCAAGCAACCGAACCAACTGAAGGAAATCAACCCATGTACACCACTCCCATTTCCGGACGCGGCAGGCTGATCCGGTTCGCAATGACGCTGCTGGCCTTCCTGGCGGTCGGCGCGGCTCACGCCGATTCCGCTCGCGAGATCGATGCCCATGCCGATGCAGCGCTGTCCGAGTTTCGCAGGACGGTGAAGGGCGCCGACGAGTATCTGGCCGCGGCGAAGGGGGTGCTGGTGATTCCCGAGGTCAAGAAGGTCGGCCTCGTGGTCGGCGGCCAGTGGGGCGACGGCGCCCTGCGAATCGGTGGGAAGACGGTCGATTACTACCGCCTGGCGGCCGCATCGGTGGGCTTCCAGGCCGGCGTCCAGCAGGCGAACTACCTGTTCATTTTCCTGACCGAGGCGGCCTTGAACGACTTCCGCACCGGCAAGGGCTGGGATGCCGGGATCGACGCGGGTGTAACGCTGATCGACGAGAGCGTGGGCGCATCGGTCGATACGCTCAAGGCCAAGTCGTCGGTCGTGGCCTTCATCTTCGGCAAGGAAGGCCTGATGGGCGGCTACTCGCTCAAAGGCCAGAAGCTGACCAAGTTCAAGCCGGAGTGATCGGCGGTCGATAGGGGCGCGCAGATGCCGCGGAGAGCTCTTTGCATTGCGGGGCGCGTCCTGCTCGTATTGCTGGTGTCGGGTGTAACGGCCTGGGGTGCCTTGGCCTTGTTGTATTCGAGTACCACCAACGCCCTGGCTAGCGCCGTGCTGGCCGGAGCGTTCCTTCTCTGCGGGCTGCTCACCGCCCTTGCCGTGGGCGCGCGGCGCCGGGCAAGGGCGGCCGTGACCGGCTTTGCCCTGCTGTTCGCCGTGCTGCTCGGATGGTGGAGCGGCATCGAGCCCTCCAACGACCGCGACTGGCAGCCTGACGTCGCCCGGCTCGCACACGCCGAGATCAAGGGCGATCGGGTCACCGTGCGCAACGTGCGCAATTTCGCCTACCGCAGCGAGACCGACTACACGCCGCATTACTACGATCGGACCTACGACCTTGGCAAGCTGCGCTCGGTGGACCTGATCGCCGTCTACTGGATGGGGCCCGCGATCGCGCATACGATCCTCAGCTTCGGTTTCGAAGGCGGCGACCAGTTGGCCATTTCGATCGAGACGCGTAAGGAACGAGGCGAGACCTACTCCACCACGCGCGGCTTCTTCAAGCAGTACGAGCTCCATTACGTCGTGGCCGACGAGCGTGACGTGGTCCGGCTGCGCACCAGCTATCGCAAGGACCCGCCGGAGGATGTGTACGTCTATCGCCTGCACGGCCCGCTCGAGAACGCGCGGCGGGTGTTCCTGCAGTACATGCAGCGCATCAACGACCTCCAGGCGCGTCCCGAGTTCTACAACACCCTGATCGACAACTGCACGACCGGCATCTGGATGAACGCGCGCATCAATCCGGGGCACGTGCCACTGTCGTGGAAGGTTTTCGCCAGCGGCTACCTGCCGGAGTACCTCCATGGGGTCGGCATGCTGGCGCCGGGTGTACCATTCGCCGAGTTGCAACGCCTGGGGTATATAAATCCGCGCGCACGGGCGGCAGGCGATGCGGAGGATTTCTCCCGCCTGATCCGTGTCGGCCTGCCCGGTCAGTAAGCGGGCGTGCACCGGGTGCGGCTTCGCCGCGCCCTGCAATCGATTGAATCGAAGGGGGAGTGATGGGAATGCGGCCGGGAAGGACATGGTGGGCGGGGACCTCGATCCTGAGCTTTGCAGTGGCCATCGTGCTGGGTTCTTCGATGGCGGTCGCGCGCGCCGGGGAGCGAGTCTCTGCCGAGCCGGCCAGGCCGAAGATCGGGCTGGTGCTCGCTGGCGGCGGCGCCAAGGGGGCCGCGCACGTCGGCGTGCTCAAGGTGCTCGAAGAGATGCGGATCCCGATCGACGTCGTGGTCGGTACCAGCATGGGCTCGATCGTCGGCGGGCTGTACGCGTCGGGCATGCGCCCGGACGACATCGAGCGCGCGATCCGGGAGATCGACTGGGTCGATGTGTTCGAGGATGCGCCGGATCGGGCCGATCGCTCCTTCCGGCGCAAGGCGGACGACGCCCTGTATGTGTTCAAGGCCAAACCGGGATTCAGCGACGGCAAGATCAAGGTGCCGCTGGCCGTGGTCCAGGGGCAGAAGTTCGACCTGGAGTTGAACCGCCTGACCCAGGGTGTTTCCGCCGTCGGCGACTTCGACAGGCTGCCCATCCCCTTCCGTGCGGTGGCGGCCGACCTCGAGACCGGAGAACAGGTGGTGCTGAAGTCGGGCAGCCTCCCGCGTGCCCTGCGCGCGAGCATGGCGGTGCCCGGCGCCTTCAATCCGGTCGAGATGGATGGTCGCCTGCTCGTCGATGGCGGTATCGCGAACAACATCCCGGTGAGTGTGGCGCGCGACCTGGGGGCGGACGTGCTGATCGTGTCGGAACTGGGCACGGACATGCTGACGCGCGACGAGATCGAGTCCGGTCTCGACGTTGCGGCGCAGATGGTGAACTTCCTCTTCGTCATCAATTCGCGCCAGCAGCTCAAGACGCTGGCGGAGGACGATGTGCGGATCTCGGTGCAGTTGGGCGACATCGGTGCCGGCAGCTTCGAGCGGATCCGCGAGGCGATTCCGCTCGGCGAGCAGGCGGCGAGGGTCGCCGCGGACAAGCTGAACCGCTACGCGCTCGCCGAGGCGGGCTACCGGCAGCATGTGGCCTCGCGCAGCCTGCCGAGAACGGGGCCGCGGCAGGTCGACTTCGTTCGCATCGAGAACCGGTCCGGCGTCAGTGACGAGGTCATCGCCGCGCGTCTCTCGGTGAAGGCCGGCGAGCCGCTCGATGTAGCCGAGCTCGAGCACGACATCCAGCAGATCTATGGCCTCGAGATCTTCGAGTCGGTGCGTTATGCACTGGTCGAGGAGGACGGCAAGTCCGGTGTCGTCGTGCAGGCGACGGAGAAGTCGTGGGGCCCCGGCTACCTGCAGACGGGCCTCATCACCTCGAGCAATTTCGAGGGCGACGCGGTGTTCAGGCTGGGCCTGACCTATACGCGCACGGCGATCAACCCGCTCAACGGAGAATGGCGCACCGGCGCGCAGATCGGCGACGAGCCCGGCTTGTTCACCGAGATCTTCCAGCCCTTCGATCCCGCGGCACACTACTTCGGCTTTGCCAGGGCCGCCTACCAGACCCAAAACTTGAACAACTTCGACGACGACGGCAACAAGATCGCGGAGATGCGCGCGAAGGGGTTCGGGGTGGAGCTGGGCGTCGGCCGGCAGTTCGGGACCTGGGGCGAGATCAGGCTGGGCTATCTGCGGCGTACGGGCGATATCGAGGTCGGGGTCGGGGCGCCGATGCCGGCGCGGGATTTCGAGACCGGCGAGGTGTTCCTGAGGCTGACCGACGACAAGCTCGACAGCCTGTACTTCCCGCGCACCGGACATGCTGCCCGCGCCAATTGGCGGATGTCGCGCCGCGACCTGGGGGCCGACGCCGACTTCGATCAGGCGGACTATGGCTTCCTGCTCGCCCACTCCTGGGGGCGCCACACGCTGCTCGGCGGCCTGGAGGTGAAGGCGACCGTCGACGGCACCGCCCCGGCCCAGAGCCAGCAGCGCCTCGGCGGCTTCCTGCGCCTTTCGGGGTTCGAGGAAGGGCGTCTGAGCGGACAGCAGTCCGGCCTCGCGCGCCTGGTCTACATGCGCCGGATCAACGATATCCAGCAGTTCAAGGCCTATGCGGGGGCCAGCCTGGAGGCGGGCAATGTGTGGGCGGACAGCGGCGACATCTTCGGCGGCGACCATATCGTCGGCGGCAGCCTGTTCATCGGCGCCGATACGCCGATCGGGCCGCTGTATTTTGCCTACGGTCACAACGACACGGGCAAGGGCAGCGTGTACCTTTACCTCGGGCCCCTGTTCAGCTTCTAGCGTGATCGAGCGGGGCCGATACGCCGGGGACCGAGGTGGGTGATGGCAGGGAGCGAAACGTGTTGAGCAAATCCATACGGTGGCTGGCCGGCTGCGCCGTGCTCTTTGTCCTGGCGTGGGCGGCGGCGGCCGGCGCGGCGGACGTGCGCGTGCCCGTTTCCCCAGTCGACGAGGAGGTCAGCGCGCAGGTCGTCGTCGACGGTGCGGTGCTGTTCAGGGTCCGCGGCACATCGGCCTTTCCCGCCGAAAAGCGCGCCCAGTTGATCGCCGAGCGGATCGTCGGGCTCGCCGCCGACCCCAGGTTCAAGCGCGAGGATCTGCGCATCGACGAGTCGCAACCCGGCGTGGTGCAGGTCATGGCGGGGACCACGCGCGTGATGGCCCTCTATGCCGCCGACGCGGAACTCGAGGGGGTCGATGCGCGCACGCTCGCCACGACGGTCGTCCATCGTGTCGGCGAGGTGCTCGAGGCCTGGCGGCATGACCGCCTGCCGGCGACCCTGGTGCGCAACGGGCTGTACGCGGTCGGTGCGACGCTTGCCCTGGGGCTGGGGCTCTGGGTGGGAGCGCTGCTCATGCGCCGTTGGCGCCGGTTCACCGAGCAGCGCATCGGCACCCGCATCCACGACCTCAAGGTGTTCGGCTTCCGGGTCCTCGGTGCGCGACAGATGTGGGCGGTGCTCACCAGCGTGCTGAACCTGCTGTGGTTCGCGGCCGTGCTGGTGGCCCTCCATCTGTACTTCGGTACCGTGCTGCTGCTCTTTCCGTGGACGCGCGGCTTCGCCATCGACCTTATCGCCCTGGTCGTCAAGCCGCTGCGCACCTTCGCGGTCGGCTTCGTCGCGGCGCTGCCGGATCTGATCTTCCTCGCGGTGCTCTTCGTCTTCGTCCGCTATGTGCTGAAGCTGATCAAGCACTTCTTCGACAATGTGGGGGCGGGCCGCCTCACCCTCGCGGATTTCGAGCCGGACTGGGCCCTGCCGACGTATCGCCTGGTGAAGGTGCTGCTGATCGCCATCGCCGCCGCGGTCGCCTATCCGTACATCCCGGGGTCGGACTCCGATGCCTTCAAGGGCATGTCCCTGCTGCTGGGGGTGATCGTCTCGCTGGGTTCGTCGTCGGTGATCGGCAACATCATCGCCGGCTACACGATGACGTATCGCCGGGTGTTCAAGCTGGGTGATCGCGTGCGGATCGGGGAGTACATCGGCGACGTGCATGAGGCCCGCCTGCTCGTGACCCATTTGCGCACGCTCAAGAACGAGATCGTGGCGATCCCCAATTCGATGATCCTCGGCAGCGAGGTGGTCAATTACAGCAAGCTGGCGGGCAAGATGGGGCTGATCCTGCACACGAACGTCGGCATCGGCTACGAGACGCCATGGCGTCAGGTGGAAGCCATGCTGCTCGAGGCCGCCGCCCGCACGCCCGGTCTGCTGCGCGAGCCGCCGCCCTTCGTGATGCACCAGAAGCTGGGCGATTTCTGCGTCGACTACGAGATCAACGCCTACTGCAAGGACGCGCACGCCATGTACGGCCTGTACAACGCGCTGCACCGCAACATCCTCGATGTCTTCAACGAATATGGCGTGCAGATCATGACTCCGGCCTACGAGGGCGATCCGGACGAGCCGAAGCTCGTGCCGCGCGAGCGGTGGTATGCGGCGCCTGCGCAGCCTACTGCCGCGGCTACCGGAGCGCCGAACGCCGTGCCACTGCAACACGAGGACAACAGATGAGCCACTGGAGTGCGCCGCAGGCGGACGCTGACGGCGATCGCGCGTATTTTTCTCCCGTACTGGGCGGTCCGCTGTTCAGGCTGTTCTGCCGTACTCATCTGTCGACCGACGAGCTCCTGCTCCTAAGGCGCAGGATCGTCGTTGTTGCGTTCGTTGCCTGGCTGCCGCTGCTGCTGCTGTCGGTCATCGAGGGCAGGGCGGTGGGGGCGGGCGTTCCTGTCCCGTTCTTCTACGACTTCGCGGTTCACATCCGGTTTATGGTGGCGCTGCCCTTGTTGTTCGTCGCCGAGTTCGTGGCGCACCAGCGCCTGCGCCCGGTGGTAAAGGCCTTCGAGGCGCGAGGCCTGATTCCCTTCGATGCCCGCGAGTGCTTCGATACCGCCCTCGGCTCGGCCTTCAAGGCGCGAAACTCGGTGGTCGCGGAGCTGGTGATCATTGCGCTGGTGTATGGCGTGGGCGTTCTGGTGGTGTTGAAGCACTACGTCCCGATCGACGGCACGACCTGGTTCTCGGAACTGTCACCGGGCGGCGCCGAACTGTCGATGGCGGGCCTCTGGTACGGTTTCGTGAGCCTGCCCATCTTCCAGTTCCTGATGCTGCGCTGGTACTACCGGGTCTTCATCTGGGCGCGCTTCATGTGGCAGGTGTCGCGCCTCCCGCTCCGCCTGGTACCGACCCACCCGGACCGCGCCGGCGGTCTCGGTTTCCTTGCCCATTCGATCAGCGCGTTCGCGCTGCTGGCCCTGGCGCATAGCGTCGTGCTTGCCGGCCAGTTGCTCAATCGCATCGTGCATCGCGGCGCCAGCCTGCCCGATTTCGCGCTCGAGATTGGTGTGATGGTGGTGGTGTTGCTGCTGCTGGCGCTGGCGCCGCTGGCGGTGTTCGCCGGGCAGCTCGCGCAACTGAGGCGGACGGGGCTCGACGAGTATGGCGTCGTCGCGCAGCGCCTGGCGGACGAGTTCGACACCAAGTGGGTACGCGGCGGCGCCCCGGCCGACGAGCCGCTCCTGGGCAGCCCGGATATCTCGGCCCTTGCCGACATGGGGGGCAGCTACGAGGTCATCGAGAACATGCGCTCGGTGCCGATCGCCCCCGAGGCGCTGATCCCGCTGGTGGTGGCGATCCTGCTGCCGATGCTTCCGCTCACCCTCACCATGATGCCGCTCGACGCGCTGGTGAAGGCGCTGGTCGGCCTGATGTTCTGAGACTGGGAAGCGAGCTCTCCTCCTACTTCGTCGGTTGGGCGACCGGGAACTTCCAGGTGCCGTCGATGATTTCCTTGCGCGGCTGATACATGCGGACGATGTAGTTCCAGCCCGGGGTGATCGGCACATTGTTGAGCGCATCGGTGCCAGCGCCGAAGTGGATGGTCACGCTCCCGTCCTGGTTCTTCTTGGCCGTCACGTTGTTGTGCGAGTAGACGTTCTGGTCGTTCTTCTCCATGAAGCCGTCTTTGTTGTAAACGGTGATGGACCAGAAGCCATCGACAGGCACGTCCTTGACCGTGACCGAATGGGGCGTCTTGCCGTCGTTCTCCGCAGGCACAACGTTGTCGTAAATGGCGGCTTCTTCCGGATTCCCGCCCCAGCCGAAGGCCGTGCCGAGCAGGTGGCTGATCGGATCGAGCTTGGCCTTGTCACCGAACATGCCCTTGGCGCTGGTCCGGGTCGCCGCCAGAACGTTGATGGCATCGCGGACCTTCTTCAGTGAGGCCTCATCCCATTCCGGAATCTCGAACTTCCCTGGGGCCGCCTGCTTCACCACGATCTTGTCCTGCAGGGCGTTGGCCGCTTTGATATCAGTCGGGTCGTTTGAATCGACGAAGGTGCGGAAGAGCACGATCATGTAGCGCGTGCCCATCTTCTCCTGGGTGAAGGTGAACTCGCCCGCGCCGTGCTCTGCGGGCAGCATCGAGTGGTCCTGGTTGATGACCAGCATCGATTGGAATCGCCCCCCGGTTTCCGGCTTGACGATGGTGACCGGTGCGGAGAGGTCGAAGACGCCGGCGGAATACAGCGTGTCGCGATTCATGCGAATCACGTCCTGCCTGTCGATCGGCACGGGCATGCGGATGTGGATGAGTTTGCCCAGCGCGCCCTGCCTGACGTAGCGGTCGAGCGTCATGTCGGTCTCGGCGCGCACGAAGCTGTCCACCGTGACCTTCTCCGCCGCGAAACCGGCGCCTGGGTCGAGTCCCATGATTCCAGTGACTGCGGCGATCATCAGGTATCTGTTCATGCTCGTAAGTCCCTTCCCGGCTGGTTTGCGGAGCGTTGGCGTCCCGTTCAGAAGCGTACGCCGACCCGCACGCCTGCGATGTAGGCGGTGTCCAGGTCTTCGAAGCCGGGTGCGCTCGCGTTGAACACCTTGTTCAGCCCTTGGGAGACGACCTGCAGGCTGGGAGTGATGCTCAGCCAGGGGGTGATCGAGGCCTTGTAGTACAGCTCGACGACGTCTTCGTGATCGAGGCCGAGGTTGAAGCGATCGCGCAGGTAGGGCACGAAGTGGTCGCTGAACTCGGTGCGCGCCCAGCCGAGGCCGAAGTCGTCGTTCGGCCGGCCCGGCACCACGCCCTTGCCGACCAGCCCGAGCGAGTAGCTGTAGCGGATCGGGTTCGCCTTGCCGTCACTTACGCCGACGCTGAAGAAGGTGCCGATGCCGCGCTTCGGGTCACCCGCGGGCTGCCAGACGAACTGTTCGAAGCTGTAGACGGCGGCCCAGGTTTCGCTTTCCTTGTTCAAGGGGTCGGGGGGAATCTTGGCGGCCACGGGATGCGCGTCGAGGATCTCGCTGAGGATCGGGCCGGGGTTGCCGAGGCGCGGGAAGTGCGCGGTGAGCAGAAGTCCGGCGATGTTGGACGGATCCTGGACGAGCGAGGTGCGGTCCTTGTTGCTCCAGGCGACGGTCAGGTTCTGGTGGCCCGGGAGGCCCCAGGGCCGGATCTTCAGGTCCGCGCTGGCGAGCGCCATGATGCCGTCGTCGAAGGCATTGCTCAGGTTGTCGTTCTTGATCGTGCCGTTCGCATCCAGCACCATGCCGGCCAGCGTCACGTCGTGCGAGGGCAGGTACAGCGCGCCGATCCCATACGCCGACAGCGGAACCATGGCGAGCGCGAGTGGCATGTTTATGCCCGTGTTCTGGAAGCCGGTGGTGTAGTCGCCATGCAGCACGTTGGTCGGCGCGATGGCGTTGATCTTGCCCAGGAACACGCCGAAATGCTGGCTGAGGAACTGCGTGTAGGTGATCTCCTGCACGCCGGTGTCCGGGGTGATGGTCGGCAGCATCCACGACAGGTTGGCCGGCACGATGGCGCCGGTTTCCTTCAGCAGCGTGTCGCCGAAGCTGGTCACGGTCTGGAGCTTGAAGAAGCCGCCGGGCCACAGCCCCAGCTTCTGCGTATCCACGTTGAGGGTGAGGATCGCGTTGCCCCAGTCGCCGCTGGCGCTGTCGCGCCCGCCGCTGGTGATCTTCTGCGGCATCCAGTACACGTCCATGTCGAGGACGACCCCCTTCTTCGCCATGTCGTCGCGCGCACCGCCCCAGTTGCCGGTCAGGCGGGCGCGGGATTCGAGATCGCCGCCCCAGGTGTCGGGCGTGTCGTAGGGCATGGCCTGCAGCGGCATGGACGTGCCGAGCGCGGAGATCAAGGCGCCGAGTCCAAGGGTTTTCTTCATTTTTCCGGTCTCTTTTTCAGGTTGTCCATGGGGCGGCAGGGCCTTGCCCGACCGCCCCGGAAGGGGCCAGATCAGCGTGCGAGTCAGAGGTCGTGCACCGCGGGGGTCGCCACCCAGCCGCCATCCACGCCGCCCGGCAGCATCTGGCCGACGTCCTCGCCGACTTCCTCGTCGATCAGCCGGTTGAGCTTGTCGTTCATCATGAGCAGCAGCGCGGCGTTCTTGACCGGGTCCTGGGCAAGGTTGTCGACTTCGTCCGGGTCGTTCTGGAGGTCGAACAGCTCGACGTCGTTGAGTGCGAACAGCTCGTCGATCGACGTCGGCCGGTTGTGCTGCTTGGGCGAAAAGTAGCGGGTGAACTGGTAGCGGCCGTCGAACACGCTGCGGATCGCGCCGCGCTTGCTCAGGTCGGGGCGCAGGCCGGATTCCTTGATCTTCGCCGCGCCACCCGGCTGTGCAAGGAGCGCGCTGGCCTTCTGCAGGAAGCTGCCGTCCAGCGAGGCGAACATGTTGAAGCAGTACAACTGCCCGTCGCGCACGGTGTCGACGTTCGCCTGTTCCGGCGCGGCGAGCACGGGCGAGAAGTCCTTGCCCGGCAGCGTCTGGGCGATTGCCGCCTTTGTCTCCGGGCTCGCGTTGGTGAGCGCGATCAGGGTCGGCGCGAGGTCGAGGTGGGTGGTCACGGCCTTGCAGCGCTTGCCCCCCGCAAAGGCCGGATGCGCCACGATCAAGGGCACGTTGTTCTGCTCGCGATAGGAGGTGGCACCCTTGCCGGTCATCTGGTGTGCGCCACCGAGTTCGCCGTGGTCCGAGGTCAGGATGACGATGGTGTTCGAAGCCAGCCCGCGGTCCTCCAGTTCGTCGAGCAGCGTCATGATGTGACGGTCGACGTCCTGCAAGGCGTTCAGGTAGAAGTTGTGGCGCTTGCGCCAGCGCCATTCCTCGTTCGTCGGGATCACGCCGGTCATGACGTCGTTGCCGATGGTGTGGTCGATGTGCGCGGCGGGGCGTCCGGGGGCGTCGATCGGCTGCTTGAAGCTGGCGGGAAGGTCGATGTCCCACTGCTTCTTGTACATCGCGTGCTCCGGATCGCCGGCGAGGTGGGTCAGATGGTGCTTGCCCTGCACGGGCTGGCCGGGCTCGTCGGTGTTGTAGAACATCACGTCGTGCGGGTTGACCAGGTTCACCGCGAGGAACCACGGCTTCTGCTGCTCGGCGAGCTCCGCGGCCTTGCTGCGCAACCAGCTCGCCGCGGCGGCGGCGATCAAGCCGTCGTGCAGGTAGCCGCCCTGAGTGTGCGCGATGATGTCGCCGACGCCGAGGTAGTCGGAAAAGCCGTAGGCCTCCATCTCCTTGGTGAAGATCTTCTGCGGCGCCGCGAGCGTGTTGTCGGTCTCGAACTCGCGGGTCAGGTGCCACTTGCCCTTGTAGGCGGTGTAGTAGCCGGCCTCGCGCATCATGTGCCCGAGCGTCTTGATGTCGGTGGACATGCTGCTGATCCAGGGGAAGTTCGTGTTGTCGAACATCCTGGTCTGCTGGATGTGGCGGCCGGTGTAGATCACCGAGCGCGAGGGGGTGCACACGCAGGAGTTGATGCGGTGGTTCTCGAACACCACACCATTCTTGGCCAGGCGCTCGCGTGCCGGAAGCGTATAGCCGGCGGGCAGTTCGTCAGGGCGGAAGTAACGCTCCTGATCGGTAAGGATGAACACGATGTTGTACGGTGCGCCTTGTCCTTGTCCTTGCTCGACGATGCTCATGACGCCAGCCTCCAGTGTGATCTGTCGGTCCATCTTAGGAGAAGGCCATGGGCCTGACGATGGGACCAAGGTCTAATTCACCCTTGCCGACGGACGGGTTAGGGTTGGCGTCGTGGGTATCGTGGGATGTTCCTGCCAAGGAGCTGGTCATGCGCGCTGCCCGGAGATGAAGACCGCTCGCCAGGCGAAGGAACGCGCAGATGCAAACGAACCTGTCCCAATATCACCTGCTGGCCAAGCCCGCGGGCGCCGCGTGCAACCTGGGGTGCCAGTACTGCTTTTTCCTGTCGAAGGAAAACCTGTACCACGGTGATAGCCACCTCATGGACGAGGCCACGCTCGACCGCTATATCCGGCAGTTGATGGAGTCCTCGCTCGGGCCGCAGGTCGATGTCGCGTGGCAGGGCGGTGAGCCGATGCTGCGCGGGCTGGATTTCTACAAGCGCTCGGTGGAGCTTGCCGCGCGTTACCGGAAGCCTCATCAGCAGATCCTCCACACCATCCAGACCAACGGCACACTGATCGACGATGCGTGGGCGCGCTTCTTCAAGCGGCACAACTATCTGGTCGGAATCAGCATCGACGGGCCGCGCGCCATGCACGACGCCTATCGTGTCACCAAGAAGGGCGAGGGCAGCTTCGACGAGGTGGTTCGCGGCTGGAATCTGCTGCGCAAGCATGGGGTGGATGTGAACATCCTGTGCACCGTCCATGCGGCCAACCAGGATCATCCGCTCGAGGTCTACCGCTTCTTCCGTGACGAGCTGCAGGCGGAGTACATCCAGCTCATTCCCATCGTCGAGCGCGCGACACCCGACACCCTCGCCGTCGCCAACCAGGGCTGGGGCGGGCTCAAGGGCACGGATCGTCCGCTCTACCGGCAGGAAGGCAGCCTGGTCACCGAGCGCACCGTGAATGCGGAGAAGTTCGGCCAGTTCCTCAACGGCATCTTCGACGAATGGGTCAAGCGCGATGTCGGCAAGGTCTATGTGACGACCTTCGACATCGCCCTCGGCAGCTGGCTCGGGCACCACAACGCCTGCATCGTCTCGCCCACCTGCGGCGAAGCGCTGGCGCTGGAGCACAACGGCGACGTCTATTCCTGCGACCACTTCGTCGAGCCCGATCACCTGCTCGGCAACCTCAAGGACACGCCGCTGGGCGGGCTGGTCCGGTCGGAGAAGCAGCGCCGCTTCGGCCAGGCCAAGTACGACACCCTGCCCAGGTACTGCAGGGAATGCCCGGTGCTGTTCGCCTGCTACGGCGAATGCCCGCGCAACCGCTTCATCAGGACGCCCGACGGCGAGCAGGGGCTGAACTACCTGTGCGCGGGCTACAAGGGCTTCTTCACCCACATCGACCCGGCGATGAAGACCATGGCGAGCCTGCTCAGGCAGGGGCGCTACGCCGACGAGATCATGGACCTTGCGGGCGCCACGCCCTGAGACCCTCGCCCAGCGACGGCCGGCCCGACTGGGACCAAGGTCCAATGGCGGCTGCATGGCCGGCGCCTACACTGCCTGAGCACAACGCCTTCACTGTTGGGCAACAAGGCGGCGCCACCTTACGTTCATGCAAGGAGTTCGATGATGAGCAAGCAGGACAACAAACCCCGTACCCACCTGCCGATGCGCAATACCGCGCCGGCGCGCTTCGTTAACTACGATGCCAAGGATCCGGACACGGTCACGACCCCGATCGAGCAGTTGCGTCCGCCCGAAGGCGCGCCGAACGTGCTGATCGTGCTCATCGACGACTGCGGCTTCGGCGCGCCCAGCACCTTCGGCGGCCCCTGCGCCACGCCCTTTGCCGACAAGCTGGCCGCGGGCGGCCTGCGCTACAACCGCTTCCACACCACCGCGATCTGCTCGGCCACGCGCCAGTCCCTGCTCACCGGCCGCAACCACCACAACGCCGGCATGGCCGGCATCACCGAGATCGCCACCGGCCAGCCGGGCTACTCCTCGGTGCTGCCCAACTCCATGGCGCCGCTGGCCAAGACGCTCAAGCTCAACGGCTACAACACCGCACAGTTCGGCAAATGCCACGAGGTGCCGGTGTGGCAGTCGAGCCCGGTCGGCCCCTTCGACCAGTGGCCCACGGGCGGGGGCGGCTTCGAGTACTTCTACGGCTTCATCGGTGGCGAGGCGCACCAGTGGTATCCCGCGCTCGTCGAGGGCACCACCCCGGTCGCGCCGCCGAAGACGCCCGAGGAGGGTTACCACCTGATGGAGGACATGACCGACAAGGCCATCGGCTGGATCCAGCAGCAGAAGGCCCTCTCGCCCGACAAGCCCTTCTTCGCCTATTTCGCGCCCGGCGCGACCCACGCGCCGCACCATGTGCCCAAGGAATGGGCCGACAAGTACAAGGGCAAGTTCGACGCCGGCTGGGATGTGCTGCGCGAGGAGACCTTCGCCCGCCAGAAGAAGCTCGGCGTCATTCCTGCCGACTGCGAACTCACTGCCCGGCCCAAGGACGTTCCCGGCTGGGACGACATGCCCGAGGCGTTCAAGCCGGTGCTGCGTCGGCAGATGGAGGTCTATGCGGGCTTCCTCGAGTTCACCGACCATCACGTGGGCCGCCTGTTCGAGGCGATCGAGAATCTCGGCATCGCCGACGACACGCTGGTGTATTACATCATCGGCGACAACGGCGCCTCGGCCGAGGGCTCGTTCAACGGCTGCTTCAACGAGATGAGCTACTTCAACGGCCTGCAGTCCCTCGAGACCGCCGAGTACCTGACGGAGCGGATCGACAAGCTCGGCGGGCCGGAGTCGTACAACCACTTCGCGGTGGGTTGGGCGCATGCGCTGAACACGCCCTACCAGTGGACCAAGCAGGTCGCCTCGCACTTCGGCGGCACGCGCAACGGCACCATCGTGCACTGGCCGAAGGGCATCCAGGCCAAGGGCGAGTTGCGCACGCATTTTGCCCACGTGATCGACGTGGCGCCGACCATCCTCGAGGCGGCGGGCATTCCCGAGCCGGTCTCGGTCGATGGCATCCAGCAGGACCCGATCGATGGGGTCAGCATGCTGAAGACGTTCAACGACGCCAAGGCACCGGAAGCCCACGAGACGCAGTACTTCGAGGTCATGGGCAACCGGGCCATCTATCACAAGGGCTGGACCGCGGTGACCAAGCACTACACGCCGTGGATTCCGAACGTGAAGCCCGCGCTCGACGACGACGTCTGGGAGCTCTACGACACCACCACGGACTGGGCGCAGTCCAAGGACCTGTCGAAGGAGATGCCGGACAAGCTGCGCGAACTGCAGCGCCTGTGGATCATCGAGGCGACGCGCAACAAGGTGCTGCCGATCGATGACCGGATGTTCGAGAAGATAAATCCGGACACCGCCGGCCGGCCGACGCTGGTGAAGGGCAAGACCCAGCTCCTGGCCGGTGGCATGAGCCACCTGGGCGAGAACTGTGTCCTCAACATCAAGAACAAGTCGCACTCCGTCACCGCAGCGATCGTGGTCCCGCAAGGCGGGGCAGAGGGCGTCATCATCGCGCAGGGCGCCGATATCGGCGGCTGGAGCCTGTATGCCAAGGGCGGCAAGCTCAAGTACTGCTACAACTGGGGCGGCTTCAAGCACTTCATGATCGAAGGCGCTTCGGTCATGGCTCCGGGCGAGCATCAGGTGCGCATGGAGTTCGCCTACGCCGGTGGCGGCCTCGGCAAGGGCGGCAAGGTGACGCTGTACGTCGATGGCCAGCAGGACGGCGAGGGCGAAGTCGGCGCAACGCTGGCGATGATCTTCTCGGCCGACGACGGTCTGGATGTCGGCAAGGACGGCGGCTCGGCGGTATCGCCGGACTACAAGCCTGGCAACAATTCCTTCAACGGCAAGGTGAAGGGCGTGCAGCTCGCGATCGACGAGGCCGCGGAAGACCTGGATCACCTGCTCGATCCGGCGGACGTCATCCGCATGGCGATGGCCCGCCAGTAAGGGCCTGCCGGCCGGCAGCCTGCACGGGCTGCCAGTCAGCCAAGCGGCGTCGCTGTGATCGCGACGCCGCTTGCACGTTCAGTAGCCAGTTTGCGTCAGGCCTGCGCCACCATGCCGCTGTGGCGCAGCAGCGCGTCGACCCTGGGCTCGCGGCCGCGGAAGGCCTTGAAGGATTCCAGCGCCGGGCGGCTGCCGCCCACCGCCAGGATCTCGCGCCAGAAGCGCTCGCCGGTCTCGGGGTCGAGCAGGCTGCCCTTGCCGGCGCCGGCTTCCTCGAAGGCGGCGAAGGCGTCGGCCGACAGTACCTCGGCCCACTTGTAGCTGTAATAGCCCGCCGCGTAGCCGCCGGCGAAGATGTGCGAGAAGCTGTGCGGGAAGCGGTGCCAGGCGGGCGGGATCATCACCGCCACTTCGCGGCGCACCTCGTCGAGCAGGGCCATCACGCGTTCGATTGCGACCGGGCCGGCAGAGGCCTCCACCTCGCCGTGCAGGCGCAGGTCGAACATCGAGAACTCGAGCTGGCGCACGGTCTGCATGCCGCTCTGGAAGTTCTTGGCGGCGATCATCTTGTCGTACAGCGCGCGCGGCAGCGGCTCGCCGGTATCGACGTGCGCGGTCATGCCCTGCAGCACGTCCCACTCCCAGCAGAAGTTCTCCATGAACTGGCTGGGCAGCTCGACCGCATCCCACTCCACGCCGTGAATGCCGGACACCGCGAGCTCGTCCACCTGGGTGAGCAGGTGGTGCAGGCCGTGGCCACACTCGTGGAAGAGGGTGAGCACGTCGTCGTGGGTGAAGGTGGCCGGTTTGCCACCCACCGGGCCGGGGAAGTTGCACACCAGGTAGGCCACCGGCGTGTCGCTGCCCCAGGTGTTGCGGTGGCGGCTGCGTGCCGAATCCATCCACGCGCCGCCGCGCTTGGTGCTGCGCGCATGCAGGTCGAGGTAGAAGTGGCCGACGAGTTCCGGACCGTTCGCGCCTTCCTTCTCGATGCGGAAGAAGCGCACGTCCGGGTCCCAGCTCGGCGCCTCGTCGGGCAGGATGTCGACGCGGTACAGCGCGCGGATCACGCCGAACAGGCCGTCGAGCACCTTGGGCTCGGGGAAGTACTGCTTCACCTCCTGGTCGGAGTAGGCGTAGCGCTTCTCGCGCAATTTCTCGGAGGCGTAGGCCACGTCCCAGGGTTCGAGGGTGTCGAGGCCCAGCTCGGCCTTGGCGAAGGCCTTGAGTTCTTCCAGGTCCTTCTCGGCGAAGGGCTTGGCCTTGGCGGCGAGGTCGCGCAGGAAGCCGAGCACCTGCTCCGGCGTGTCGGCCATCTTGGGCACCAGCGACACCTCGGCGAAGTTGCGATAGCCGAGCATGCGCGCTTCTTCGTCGCGCAGCGCGAGGATGCGGCCGATCAGCGGGCCGTTGTCGAGTTCCGGGTTGCCGAGCTCGGAGGCGCGGGTGGCGTAGGCGCGGTACATGCGCGCGCGCAGCTCGCGATCGTCGGCGTACTGCATCACCGGCAGGTAGGAGGGCATCTGCAGGGTGAACTTCCAGCCTTCCTTGCCCTCGGCCTCGGCGGCGGCGCGGGCGGCCTGGCGTGCGTCGTCGGGGATGCCGGATAGGCCGGATTCATCGGTGATCCACTCGGCGTGGGCGTTGGTGGCGTCGAGCAGGTTCTCGGAGAACTTGGCGGCGAGCTGGGATTGCTCTTCCTGGATCTCCTGGAAGCGCGGCTTCTGCGCGTCGGGCAGCTCGGCGCCGGAGAGGCGGAAGTCGCGCAGCGCGTGCTCGAGGATGCGCTGGCGCACCGGAGACAGGGTGACGAACTCGGGGCTGTCGTGCAGGGCCTTGTACTTCTCGAACAGCGCGAGGTCTT
This sequence comes from Thauera aminoaromatica, assembly GCF_000021765.1. Classification (NCBI taxonomy): domain Bacteria; kingdom Pseudomonadati; phylum Pseudomonadota; class Betaproteobacteria; order Rhodocyclales; family Zoogloeaceae; genus Thauera; species Thauera aminoaromatica. Next base: position 1,654,375 of record NC_011662.2, read on the forward strand.
GCCCGACCTCGGCATAGAAGCGCGAGATCTCGGGCAGCATCGCGTTGTAGGCCTCGCGCCACTCGGGCACGTCGAACACGCTGTGCAGGTGGCCGACCACGCCCCAGGCGCGGCCGAGGCGCTCGCCAGCCTCTTCCATCGGAGCGACGAAGCCGTCCCAGCTCGGGGTGGCGGGGTCGGCGGTGAGGCGTTCGATGAGCGCACGATTCTCGTCGATGAGGCCGCGGATCGCGGGCTCGACGTGCTCGGGCCGGATGTCGGCGAAGCGCGGCATGCCGGCGAAGTCGAGCAGGGGATTGGCGTTGGGAGTGGACGTGGAAATGGACGTGGAAATGGACGTGGAAATGGACGTGGAAATGGACGTGCTGTCGTGCATCTTCGACCTTGTCTGTTCGTTCCGGCCTCGCCGGGCAAGGCGGCTATTCTGCCGCAAAAAAGACGGCGGGCGCCGCGTACGACGCCCGCCGCCGCCTGAGCTGCGTGTACTCAGCGGACCACGTCGCGATAGGCGTGCCAGGTGGCGTGACCCACCAGCGGCAGCAGGACGGCCATGCCGATCATCATGGTGGCGAAGCCGATGCCGACCAGGACGACGATCAGCAAGGCCCACAGCATCATCGTGTCGAAATTGGTCTGCACCGCGCGCAGGCTGGTCATCGCCGCAGTGATGGTGTCGGTGTCGCGGTCCAGCACCATCGGAATCGCGATCGCGGAGAGCGAGAACACGACGATCGCCAGCACGGCGCCGACGACGACGTAGGCGGCGAGGAAGTACAGGTTGTCGCCCGACCCCAGGATGCCGCTGACGAAGTTCGTCACGTTGCTGACCTCGCCCCGATAGAACAGCGCGAAGAGGATGGCCGAGATGCGCTCCCAGGCGATCAGTGCGATGGCGAGGAAGGCGCCGAACATCGCGAGACCGTCGGCACTGCGGACGAGCCCCCGTACCGATGCGGCGAAGGAGACCTTCTCTCCCTTCTCGTGGTGACGCGAAATCTCGTACAGACCCGCAGCCGCGATCGGGCCGACCAGCATGAAGCCCGAGATCGCCGCCATGAACAGATAGGGCTTGTCCGCCGCGTAGGACAGGATCAGGTAGCCGATCGCAGCCAGGATCACGCCGTAGGAGAGGCTTGCGGCGAGGTTCTCGCGCATGTCGTTCCAGCCCATGCGCAGCCACTGCAGCGGCCGCTCCGCGCCGACGGAGCGGATCTGGGGCAGGTTGAAATGTTGATCCAGCGAGTCGTAGGGCTTGTCCATGATCGTCTCCGCAGGTTCTTCGTTATGTTTGACGTGTCGTCCGTGGATGGGATCGACGCGCATGGAAAAGTGCGCGTGATGCCTCGGGCGGTCGTGTTCTTAGAATAGGACAGGCGCGAAGAGTTCGCGAATGAGAGCTATTCTTTATCCAGATAGGGCGTGGCTATGCTGCGCGCGGCGCGGTCCCCAGCAGCGGGCGGCTCGGGTTCGTGAAACCTGCGGCCGATTCGGATGGACGCAGAAAGGAACAAGGGGCACCCCGTGGGGCGCCCCTTGTCGACGTCCTGTGCGCCCGCGGCGCTCAGTCCAGCTTGCGGCCGGTCAGGCGTTCGTAGGCCTCGCGGTATTTGGCCGCGGTGTGCTCGATGACCTCGGCGGGCAGCTTCGGTGCCGGCGGCGCCTTGTTCCAGTCCAGCGTCTCCAGGTAGTCGCGCACGTACTGCTTGTCGAAGGAGGGCGGGCTGATGCCCTCGCGGTAGCCGTCCGCCGGCCAGAAGCGCGAGGAGTCGGGGGTCAGCGCCTCGTCGATCAGGTGCAGCGTGCCGGCGGCGTCGATGCCGAACTCGAACTTGGTGTCGGCGATCAGGATGCCGCGGGTCGCGGCGAACTCGGCCGCCTCGGAATACAGCGCGATCGCCGCGGCGCGCGCCTCGTCGGCGAGCTGGGCGCCGGTCTTGCCGGTGCCGGCCAGCGCGTCCTTCATCAGCGCCTCGCAGCGCGCCTGCGCCTGCGCGAAGGAGATGTTCTCGTCGTGCTCGCCCATGTCGGCCTTGGACGAGGGCGTGAAGATCGGCGCCGGCAGCTTCGCCGCCTGCTGCAGGCCCGCCGGCAGCGCGATGCCGCAGATCGCGCCGGTGGCCTGGTAGTCCTTCCAGCCCGAGCCGATCACGTAGCCGCGCACCACCGCCTCGATCGGCAGCGGCTTCAGGCGCTTGACCACCAGCGCGCGCCCGCGCACCTGTTCGCGCTCGTTTTCGGCGACGACGGTTTCGGGGTCGATGCCGGTGAGCTGGTTGGGCAGAATGTGGCCGAGCCGGTCGAACCAGAAGTTCGCCAGCGCCACCAGCACGCGGCCCTTGTCGGGAATCGGGTCGGGCAGGACCACGTCGAAGGCCGACAGGCGATCGCTGGTCACGATGAGCAGCTTGTCGGCATCGACGGCATAGATGTCGCGCACCTTGCCGCGGCCGAGCAGCGGCAGGCTCTGGATGGAAGTCTCGAAAATGGGCGTCGCCACGGTGGGGCCTCGGGTTGCTGGCAAAGCCGGGATTATAGGGGAGGGCGCGGCAACGCGCTGAGCTCCTCCCGTGACAGCACCGTGTGGGACACGGACCGGCGTCTTCGACCGCAGCGGCGCCCATCTCGCGAGGATGGCGTAGCGCGGGGAAGCGCACGAACGCGTACCCAATAAACGTATTGCTGTCCGGTTCGCAAGCTGCAATGCTAGGGCCGAACGCGTTCCCGCATCTCGTCGAGCAAGCGCAAGGCCTACCGCGGCGGGGCGGGCGGCTCGTTCCGACGAGTACGGGGGGCGGTGGGCGTCCTGGGGGGGCGACTGGGCATGCCGCAGGGTTCCGTGCAAGCCAGCAGATTTGCGGGCTAAAACACGTTGGGCCTTTCCTTTCGGTTGGAGGCGGTCATTATTTGAACACTCGTTTTGTTCCTCACTGGCCTATTCCCGGTTCTCGTTTTCGGCCAAGTGCCATTCCCCGAGTTGCCGCAGCCGATAGCGGGCTATTCTTTTGAGGACAAGGACTGGAACGTCGAAGCGCCAACGACACCAAGGAGTGGTCGCCCTCATGCTCCCACGCCAACGTCCATTCCTGGCGCGCGGGTGATAAGGACACTTCAACTCAAGGCGCTTCTTGATGCAAGCAACAAGGTTGTGGTGGTTGATGTGCTGGATGCGAAGACCAGAATGGAGCGAGCCCGAGAGTGTCAGCTGGTAGCCGGCCAGGTTCAATTGGAAACGCATTGGTCACGGCTCATGCCGTTCCGCCAGCGCCGACATTTGCTTGGTCCCATCCATCCGCCAAACTGCGGGTGCATTCCCGGCCGCATCAGTCGGCGTCGATGCAGAAGGAGCGCTGGAATCATCAAACGCCATAAACAGGGAGCTTCGCCATGGCAGGTTTCGACATCAGGAACGATACGATCTGGCCGCTGGAGATCTCGCTCGGAATGCTGAGTCCGCTGTACTGGGGCTTGACCGAGCCCGCCCAGACCTTCTCCAGAAGCACGGGCGCGGTCTGGTTCACCATTCAGGCCACGGTGGCGCTGGACCACAAGGAGCACATCACGACGGCCGGGGCGGTCTTCGATGTCTTCAAGAACATCCTCTTCCCGCAGGTGATGCTCGGCAATTGGCTCATCAATGGCGAAATGCTCGCCGGATCGCATGGCATCACCGAGGACGTGGCCCAGGCCCTGGGCGCAAAGCGGCCGATCACGATCAAGGGCCGGCCGCTCGACGAGATGTCGACCGAAGATGCGATCGCGGGTTTGCAGGGAATCTTCACCCATGACAGGTCGCGCGTCTCGAAGGCGGGATGCTATGCGGGCTGGAGCGGGCACAAGCAGTACGTCGTCAGCGGCGGGCCGACGCTGCAGGTCAGGGCTGGCGGCGTGGAACTCGTGTCGGGTACGCCGCTGTCCATCGTGAAGCTGTAGGCGCGCCGAGACCTTGGCACCGGACCGCGACGTCGTCACGGTGAATGTCGCGTGTGCTCGTAGCACGAGGACGAAAGACCGCGAACGGCCCGGCCTGCGGGTCTCCCGGACAGCCTCAGGCCGTGCTCGCCTCGAACAGTCCCGCCAGCGCCGGCGCCAGCACGAAGTCGAACTCCGCCGCCAGCGTGGCGACCGGATCGTCCGCCGCGACGAAGTCCGCCAGCAGCAGCGGGCGCAGCGCCTCGGGCACGCGCATGAAGAGGCCGTCGCGCTGGTTGAGCGGTTCGCCGGCGACATAGATCTGGGTGACGAAGGGACGCCCGCCTTCCTGGAACACCGCGGCGTGGATGTGCGGCGTGCGTCCTGGGTAGGGCACCGGGCGGATGGTGCGGAAGCGGTAGCGCCCGTCGGCGTCGGTGAGGGTGTGGCCGAAGCCCTGGAAGTCCGGGTCCTCCTCCACGTCGGCGCGATCGCGCGGGTGGCGGTAGCGGCCGTTGGCGTCGCATTGCCAGATCTCCACGCGCAGGCCGGCCAGCGGGCGGCCGTCGAGGTCGAGCACGCGGCCCGACAGGTCGGCGATCTGCCCGGCGGCACGACCGCTGCGGCCTTCGACCCGGGTGAGGTCGTTGTCCTTGTGCAGCGGCGGGGTGACCGGGTAGAAGGGGCCGGGCATCTGGCTCGGCGTCAGCACGCGCTGCGCCGCGGCGAGCGGCGCGGAGAGCAGGGTGGCGCTGCCGCCGAGGACGAGGCGGCGGCGGAGTCCGGAATGGTGCGACATGCTTGCGGCTCCGGCTGTGGACATGCCGTGAAGACCGTCGCGGTGGGGCGCGGTTCCGCGCGTGCCCGGACGCGCGCGTCGGGCTTGGCGGGCGGTGGGGGCGCAGGCGGCGCAGGCGGTCTCGCGCGTGCCCGCAGGCGCGTCCAGACTGCCTTGGAGATTGGGTGGTCGGACGGAGGCGGGGCATGGAGCGAAGACGATTCATCGCCGCCGCGGCGCTGGCCGGGCTGGGGGTGGCGGGCGGGACCGGCGTCCTTTCCCATCGGCAGAGCGTGGCGGTCTACGAGGCAGCAGCGGGTGCGACCTGGCGCCATGGCGAGCCGGCGCAGCGGGACACGCGTGCGGCACTGCGCGAGCTCGTGCGCTACGCCACCCTCGCGCCGTCCAGCCACAACACGCAGTGTTGGAAGTTCGCGCTGGCGGAGCGGTCGGTTTCCATTCTCCCCGACTACTCGCGGCGCTGCCCGGTGGTGGATCCCGACGATCACCACCTCTTCGTCAGCCTGGGCTGCGCTGCCGAGAACCTCGTGCAGGCGGCGCCGGCGATGGGTTTCCACTGCGAGGCCGCCTTCGACGGGGAGGCCGCCGAGGTCCTGAACTGCGCGCTGGCGCCCGCGCCGAGCCGACGAACCGCCCTGTTCGAGGCCATTCCGCAGCGTCAATCGACCCGCGGCGAGTTCGACTCGCGGCCGCTTTCGAACGAGGAGCTGCGGCGGCTCGAGGCGGCCGGCTCGGGCAGGGGCGTGAGCGTGCGCCTGCTCACCGGGGCGCAGGCGTTGGAACGCGTCCTGGAGTTCGTCGTCGCGGGGAACACGGCGCAGATGCGGGACCCGGCGTTCGTGCGCGAGCTGAAGGCGTGGATCCGCTTCAACGGCAGCGATGCGGCGCGCACCGGCGACGGCCTGTTCGCAGGGGCGTCCGGAAACCCCTCCGCCCCGGCCTGGCTTGGCGGCCTGCTGTTCGATGCCTTCTTCACCGCGGCGGCCGAGAACGACAAGTACGCGCGGCAGGTCCGCAGCGCCGCGGGGATCGCGGTGTTCGTCTCGGAGCGCGACGATCGCGCGCACTGGATCGAGGCGGGGCGTTGCTTCCAGCGCTTCGCGCTGCAGGCGACCGCGATCGGCGTCCGCACCGCGCATCTCAACCAGCCGGTCGAGCTCGCCACGCTGCGCCCCGCCTTTGCCGCCGACCTGGGCATCACGAACGGCCGGCCGGATCTGGTGATCCGTTTCGGCAGGGGGCCGGCGATGCCCCGATCCCTGCGCCGTCCGCTCGACGCCGTGCTGCTGTGAGGGGCGGCGCCCGCCGCCGGCCACCTCAAGGGTGGGCCTGGCCGTCCTCTTCCGTGCCCAGCAGCTTGCGCATCCGCCGCAGCCCCATGAAGACGATGCCGGCGATGACCGGGATCGACACCGCGGTGAGCACCTCCGGCGTCAGCGGCTCGATCAGGTGCTTTGCGCCCTTGGCGACGTAGTTCACCAGCTGCGAGGCGTAGTAGGTGATCGCCACCACCGACAGCCCTTCAACGGTCTCCTGAAGGTGGAGCTGGATCTTGGCGCGGCGGTTCATCTGCGCGAGCAGCTCCTGGTTCTGGCGCTCGATCTCGATGTCGACGCGGGTGCGCAGCAGCTGCGAGTTGCGCGCGATGCGGCCGGAGAGGTCGTCCTGGCGGCGCGCGATCGAGGTGCAGGTGTCGATCGCGGGGACGAGGCGGCGGTCCATGAACTCGCCGATCGGCGAGAAGCCGGGCAGGCGCTGTTCGCGCAGGTCGTCGATGCGCTGGCGCACCAGGCGGTAGTAGGCCGCGGCGGCGCCGAAGCGGAAGGTGGTGCGCGCCACCGAGCGCTCGACCTCGGCGGCCAGGCGGGACAGGCGGGCGAGCACCGCGCGGTCGTCCTCGGCGCTGCGCGACCGGCCCATGCCGTCCATGAGGTCGGCGAGCTCGTCCTCGGCGCGCGAGACCAGGCGGCCGGTGTCCTTGGCCACCGGGAAGGCGAGCAGCGCCATGACGCGGTAGGTCTCGATCTCGACCAGGCGCTGGGCGATGCGGCCGGCCTGGCGCGGGGTGAAGCCCTTGTCGAGCAGCAGGAAGTGCGAGAAGCCGTCGTGCAGGTGGAAGTCGGTGAGCACCCAGCCGGCGCCGTCCGAGACGCCGGAGGCGACCAGCGCCTGGCCGTGGCGCGACTGCTGGTGCAGCACCGTCTCCAGCGGCACCTCGCCGACGTCGCGCAGCTCGATGTGGGTGGCGGCGATCAGCAGGCCGGGGATGGCCTTGCGCCACGCCGCGGGCACGTGCAGCAGGGCGTAGTCGTCGGGGCTGTCGTCGGGCTCGATGCGGCGGAAGAAGCAGTAGCTGGAGAACTCGTTGTGGCGCTCCCACTTCAGCCGGAAACCCTCGGCCTCGAGCAGCACGTGGCCCGAGTCGATGTCCGGCGCGGGCTGGCCGAGCTGCCCGGCCAGCGCCGCGAGGTGGTCCGCCTCGCGCCCGGCGCTGCCTTCGTGGTGCAGGAAGGCGAGGTAGGTGACGAATTCCGGGGTGTCCAGCGGCACCGGCGGGCGCGCGTGCACCTCGTCGCTGAGCGTCTGGCGCAGGGGGTGCTGTTCGAAGAGGGAGGACATGGTGGCTCGCAGAGCAGTCGGCGGCGGGTTGGATGAGGGCGACGCGATCGAAGACAATGGATCCACGGCCGCTTGAAGCGACGACCGCGCCAGCTGGCGCGGTCGTCGCTTCAAGCATGTGCTCCGCGCTGGTTCAGCGCACGATCTGGCTCAGCTCGCCGGCCTTGTAACGCGCCGCGATCTTGTCGAGCGCGACGGGCTTGATCTTCGAGGCCATGCCGGCGCAGCCGAAGGCTTCGTAGCGCGCCTTGCAGACCAGCTTGGCGGCCTCGCGCGCGGGCTTGTTGTACTCGCGCGGGTCGAACTTCGACGGGTTCTCGAACATGAACTTGCGGATCGCCCCGGTCATGGCGAGGCGGATGTCGGTGTCGATGTTGATCTTGCGCACGCCGTACTTGATGCCCTGGACGATCTCCTCGACCGGCACGCCGTAGGTCTCCTTCATGTCGCCGCCGTACTGGCGGATGATCTCGAGGAGCTCCTGCGGCACCGAGGAGGAGCCGTGCATCACCAGATGGGTGTTGGGGATGCGGGCATGGATGGCCTTGACGCGCTCGATGGCGAGGATGTCGCCGGTGGGCTTGCGGGTGAACTTGTAGGCGCCGTGGCTGGTGCCGATGGCGATGGCGAGCGCGTCGCAGTCGGTCTGCTTGACGAAGTCGGCGGCCTGGTCGGGGTCGGTGAGCATCTGGCTGTGGTCGAGCGTGCCCTCGGCGCCGACGCCGTCTTCCTCGCCGGCCTGACCGGTCTCGAGCGAGCCGAGGCAGCCAAGCTCGGCCTCGACGCTGACGCCGATCGCGTGCGAGAACTTGACCACCTCGCGGGTGACGGCGACGTTGTATTCGTAGGAGGAGGGCGTCTTGCCGTCTTCCAGCAGCGACCCGTCCATCATCACGCTCGAGAAGCCCGAGCGGATCGCACCCATGCAGATCGCCGGCGACTGGCCGTGATCCTGGTGCATGACGACCGGGATGTGCGGATAGGCCTCGATCGCGGCATCGATGAGGTGGCGCAGGAAGGCTTCGCCCGCGTATTTGCGCGCGCCGGCCGAGGCCTGCATGATCACCGGGGCGTCGCACTCGGCGGCCGCTTCCATGATCGCCTGCACCTGTTCGAGGTTGTTCACGTTGAAGGCGGGCAGGCCATAGCTGTGTTCGGCGGCGTGGTCGAGCAGCTGGCGCATGGAAACGAGGGGCATGGAATCTCTCCGGAAAAGGCCGCCGGGCGGGGCGGCCGGACGATCGAAAATTCTATTTTAGCGTGTGCGCGGGGACGCTGACCGTGTCTCCCGTCGCGGACGGGTATTCAGACGGGGTCGTCGAGCGTGCCGGGGCGGTGGTGTTCGCCCACGCGCACGATCTTGAGCGTGTTGGTGCCACCCGCGCTGCCGATCGGCTCGCCGATGGTGAGCACGATGAGGTCGCCGTAATCGACCACGCCCTGCTCGAGCAGGACCTGCTCCGCCTCCCACAGCAGCACGTCGCGGTCCTGGTGGGTCTGGCTCATCAGCAGCGGATGGACCTCGCGGTAGAGCGTCATCTGGTTGCGCGCCGAGACCTCGGGGGTGAGCGCGTAGATCGGCACGCCGGCGATCAGGCGGCTCATCCACAGCGCGGTCGAGCCGGTCTGGGTGAGCGAGGCGATCGCCTTGACCTTGAGATGGTAGGCGGTCCAGATTGCCGCCATCGCGATCGACTGGTCGATGCGGGTGAACACGCGGTCGAGCATCTCGCGGTCGAGCCCGGTGTCGTAGGACTTCTCCGCCTCCAGGCAGACCCGGCTCATGGCCTCGACCACCTCCACCGGGTACTTGCCGGCGGCGGTCTCGGCCGACAGCATCACCGCGTCGGTGCCGTCGAGCACCGCGTTGGCCACGTCGGAGACCTCGGCGCGGGTGGGCACCGGGCTGGTGATCATGGATTCCATCATCTGCGTGGCGGTGATGGTGAGCTTGTTGCGGTCGCGCGCAGCGCGGATCATCTTCTTCTGCAGCGCCGGCACCGCGGCGTCGCCCACCTCCACCGCGAGGTCGCCGCGCGCCACCATGATGCCGTCGGAGGCGTCGAGGATCTCGTCGAGGTTGGCCACCGCCTCGGTGCGCTCGATCTTGGCGATCAGCAGCGCCGAACAGCCGGCGGCGCGCATGAGCTGGCGCGCCATGTACATGTCGGCTGCGCTCTTGGGGAAGGACACCGCGACGAAGTCCACGCCGATCAGCGCGGCGGTGCGGATGTCGTCCATGTCCTTGGCGGTGAGCGCGGGCGCGGTGAGCCCGCCGCCCTGGCGGTTGATGCCCTTGTTGTTGGACAGCTCGCCGCCCACCTTCACCGTGGTGTGGATCTCGTGGCCGAGCACGCGCTGCACGGTGAGCTTGAGGCGGCCGTCGTCGAGCAGCAGCACGTCGCCCGGCTTCACGTCCTTGGGCAGGTCCTTGTAGTCGAGGCCGACGCGCTGGACGTTGCCGAGCTCGCAGCGGGCGTCGAGGATGAAGGGCGCGTCGCGGGTCAGCGTCACGCGGCCTTCCTCGAACTTGCCGACGCGGATCTTGGGGCCCTGCAGGTCGGCGAGGATGCCGATCGGGCGGCCGGCGCGCGCGGAGGCGTCGCGGATGGTCTCGGCGCGGGCGACGTGGTCCTCGGGCTTGCCATGGGAGAAGTTCATCCGCACCACGTCGAGGCCGGCGTGCACCATGCGCTCGAGGGTGAGGAGGTCGGACGAGGCGGGGCCGAGGGTGGCGACGATCTTGGTGTGGCGGGACATCCGGGCTGCTCCGGTCGGTGGCGTGCCCGCATTCTAGCAGCGCGGCCGCGACCGCGACTTCGCGCGCACCGTACGCGAGGCTTGCGGATCGGCCTGCATGGCATATATTGGATGAAGTCTGTTCGCGGATGGCACCCGGGTACCGGAGCCAGCCTCGCCACCCACTGGAGGAGCGTCATGGCCCTACCCGGCAAACCGAGCCGTCGCACAGCCGCGATGGCGGTGTCGAGCGTCGTGTTGTGCATGCTGTCCGCAAGCGCCGCGGCCGTGCCGTCCAGCCTGTACGTGTTCGGCGACAGCCTCTCGGACAACGGCAACCTGTATGCCTGGACTTCGAATCCGTCGAATCCGGTGACCTTCGGCTTGCCGATCCCGGTGTCGCCCCCCTATGAGCAGGGAACCTTCACCAATGGCCCGGTATACGCGGAGCGCCTTTGGGACAGGCTCGGCCTTCCCGGGGAGCTCGCTCCGGCGGCGCTGCCGGGCGGCACGAACCATGCGGTAGGCGGGGCGCGCTCGCGCTACCACTCCTTCGATGTCGGCCCCGACGGCCTGCCGCCGCTCGTGTGGCCCGCCAACTTCGCGTCCTTCAGCCTGACCGGACAGTTCCAGGGCTACCGCGACGGGCTCGCCGGTGGCGCTGCGGACGCGTCGGCGCTGTATCTGGTCTGGGCCGGTGCGAACGACCTGCAGGACGTGCTCCGGCTCGCCCAGCTGAGCGGCCCTGCCGCGGCCGGTGCGCGGCTGGCCGAGGCGGTCGGCGATGTGGCCGGCGTGATCGGCGGGCTGGTCGGCCTGGGCGCGCGCCAGCTCCTCGTGCCCACGGTGCCGGACATCGGCGCGCTGCCGGTGGTGGCCGCCTTCGGTGCGCAGGCCCAGGGAATCGCCCGCCAGTACAGCATCGCGTTCAACCAGGCGATCGACCAGGCCTTGCAGTCCTTCGCCGGCATCCCCGCACTCGAGGTACTGCGCTTCGATGCGTTCGGGCTGCTCGACGAGGTCGTCCGCGATCCCGCGGCGAACGGCTTCACCGACATCGACACGGCCTGCCTGCAGGGGCTGTACATCGCGCCGACGCCCGGTGCACCCGCGCCGACGATCTGCTCGAATCCGGACGAGCATCTGTTCTGGGACGTGGTGCATCCGTCGGCGGCCGCCCACGTGATCCTCGCGGACGAGATGTACCGCGAGGTGCGCACCGCCTTCGTGCCCGAGCCCCCGCTGCCGGCGCTGCTCGTGGTGGGCGCGTTGTTCCTCGGCGTTATTCGTCGCCTGCGGCTGACCAGGCCGCTGTAGGCGTCGGGAGCGCGCAGCTTCGTGCGCGGCGGCGCGCTTCGCCTTTCGGGCTGTTGCATTGCGGCAACGGGGGGCGTGACTTAATCCACTGAATGAGACTTTGCGCGGCGTCGGGCGCGGCGATCTGGGTTGTGCACTGCGGCATCCGTTGTATAGTGTGCTGCCTGTCCTGCACATCGCATCTTCATGACGCTCCCGCGACCTTGCGCAGCTTCGGCCGCCTCGCCCTGGCCGGCACGCCTGGATCTGCTCCAGAGCCTGTCCGGCCTCGCCCTCGCCCTCTTCATGTGGCTGCACATGGGCTTCGTGTCCGCGATCCTGATCAGCGCGGACTTCGCGTGGGCGGTGGCGCGTTTCTTCGAGGGCTACTTCTTCCTGCCGCGTCCGCAGGCGTGGCTGGTGACGGCCTTCGTCGCTTCGATCGCGCTCCTGTTCGCCCTGCATGCGCTGCTGGCGCTGCGCAGGTTTCCCGCCGACTGGCGCCAGTACCGCATCGCCGCGCGCCACGGCAGCCGTCTGCGCCATGGCGACACGACGCTTTGGTTCGTGCAGGTGGCGACCGGCTTCGCGATGTTCTTCCTCGCGCCGGTGCATCTGTACGCCATGTTCATGCATCCCGACCTCATCGGCCCTTACGAATCCGCCGATCGCGTGTGGACCGGCGGCTTCTGGCCGCTCTATCTCGCCTTGCTGTTCGCAGTCGAGGTGCATGGCAGCGTGGGCCTGTACCGCCTGGCGGTGAAGTGGGGCTGGTTCGAGGGCCGCGACGCGCGTACGACGCGGCGCCGGCTGAAGCTGGCGATGTGGGGCCTGATCGCCTTCCTGCTCACGCTGGGGCTGACCACGCTGTTGGCGGAGATCCGCATGGGCATCGAGCATGCGCCACGCGCCGGCGAGCGCTACGTGCCGACCTGGCAGCGCAGCCCGACTGCGGTGGAGGAGGCGCGATGAGGATCGAGTACACCGACGTGCTGGTGGTGGGCGGCGGCCTGGCCGGCCTGCGCACCGCGGTAGGCGCGGCAAGGCGCCGGCTGCGGGTCGAGGTGCTGTCGCTGGTGCCGGCCAAGCGCTCGCACTCGGTGGCGGCGCAGGGCGGCATGCAGGCGAGCCTGGGCAACGCCTTCAAGGGCATGGGCGACAACGAGGACGTGCACTTCGGCGACACCGTGCGCGGCTCGGACTGGGGCTGCGACCAGCTCGTCGCGCGCATGTTCGCCCACATGGCGCCCAAGGCGGTGCGCGAGCTCGCGGCCTGGGGCGTGCCCTGGAACCGCGTGCAGCGCGGCGCCCACGAGGTGGTCATCAACGGTGAGCGTGTCACGCTGACCGAACGCGACGAGGCCCACGGCCTCATCACCGCGCGCGACTTCGGCGGCACGCGCAAGTGGCGCACCTGCTACACCGCCGACGGCACCGGCCACACCATGCTCTACGCGCTCGGCGACCGCGCGGTCGCCGAGGGCATCCCGGTGCGCGACCGCAGCGAGGCGGTGGCGCTGATCCACGACGGCGGGCGCTGCCAGGGCGCGGTGGTGCGCGACCTGGAGACGGGCGAGCTGTACGCCATCCTGGCCGCCGCCACGGTGATCGCCACGGGCGGCTTCGGCCGCATCTGGGGCATCTCCACCAACGCGATCATCAACGAGGGCATGGGGGCTGCGATCGCGCTCGAGACCGGGGTGGCGCGCCTGGGCAACATGGAGGCGGTGCAGTTCCACCCCACCGCGATCGTGCCCGCCGGCATTCTCGTCACCGAGGGCTGCCGCGGCGACGGCGGCCTGCTGCGCGACGTCGACGGCCACCGCTTCATGCCCGACTACGAGCCGGAGAAGGCCGAGCTCGCCTCGCGTGACGTGGTCTCGCGCCGCATGGCCGAGCACATGCGCCGCGGCAAGGGCGTCAAGTCGGCCGCCGGCGAGCACCTGTGGCTGGACATCGCGGTGCTCGGCGCCGCCCATATCGACCACAAGCTGCGCGAGGTGAAGGACATCTGCCGCCACTTCCTCGGCATCGACCCGGCGCGCGACTGGATCCCGGTGCGGCCGACCCAGCACTACTCGATGGGCGGCATCCGCACCGACCACCGCGGCGAGTCGCCCGCGCTGCGCGGCCTGTTCGCGGTGGGCGAGGCGGCGTGCTGGGACCTGCACGGCTTCAACCGCCTGGGCGGCAACTCGCTCGCCGAGACGGTGGTGGCGGGCATGCTGGTGGGCGAGCACGTCGCCGACTTCGTCGAGTCGCACGCCGGCGCGCTGCAGTTCTCGCCCGGGCTGGCGCGCGACTTCGTCGGCCGCGAGCGCGCTGCCCTGGAGGCGATCACGGCGCGTCCGGCGCCCGCGCCGGGCGCGGACAACGTCGCCTCGCTGCGGCGCGGGATGGAGGCGACCATGACCGAGCACGTCGGCCTGTTCCGTAACGAGGCGGGGCTGCGCACGGCGGTCGCCACGCTGGTCGACCTGCACGCGCGCGCGCAGCGGGTCGGCATCGCCAGCCGCCACCTCGACGCCAATCCGGAGCTGGTGGCCGCCTACCGGCTGCCGCGCATGCTGGCGTTGGCGCTGTGCGCCGCGCAGGGCGCGCTCGAGCGCCGCGAGAGCCGCGGTGCGCACGCGCGCGAAGACTACCCGGCACGCAACGACCGCGACTGGCTGCGGCGCACGCTGGCCTGGTGGCCGGTGGGCGCCGCCACGCCGGTGCTGGAATACGAGCCGATCCGGGTCGAGAGCATGGAGCTGCCGCCCGGATTCCGCGGCTATGGCACGCGCAACATCGTCGAGCATCCGGCCACCGCGCTGCGCGAGGCCGAGCTCGAGTCCATCCGTGCCCGTCTCGAAGGCGCGGGGGGTGCCCCGCTGCAGGCCGCGCTGCTGGATTTCCGCGCACGCCTGCCCGAACGCTATCGAGGCGACAACGAACGCATCGCCGACATCGAAGAGGGAGCGCCGCGATGAGCCGCCGCCTGAAGATCTCGATCTTCCGCCACAACCCGCGCGACCCCCGGAGCGTGCCGCGCCTGGTCGACTACGAGCTCGACGAGCGGCCGGGCATGACTCTCTTCATCGCGCTCAACGCGATCCGCGACACGCAGGCGCCCGACCTCAACTTCGACTTCGTGTGCCGCGCCGGCGTGTGCGGGGCGTGCGCGATGGTGATCGACGGCCGCCCCGGGCTGGCCTGCCGCACGCTGACGAGCACGCTGCCGGCGGCGTTCAGCCTCTATCCGCTGCCGGTGTTCCGCCTCGTGGCGGACCTGTCGGTGGATACCGGGAGCTGGATGCGCGAGCTCGCCGAGCGCCTGCAGACCTGGGTGCATCTCGACGCGGAGCCCGATCTCGATCGCCTGGAGGCGCGCATGGAGCCGGCGCTGGCCGAGGCGGTCTACGAGCTCGACCGCTGCATCGAATGCGGCTGCTGCATCGCCGCCTGCGCCACCGCGCAGATGCGCGAGGGCTTCGTCGGCGCGGTCGGTCTCGTGAAGATCGCGCGCTTCCGCCTCGACCCGGCGGATACGCGCGACGCCGCCGACTTCTACGAGCTCGTCGGCAACGACGAGGGCATCTTCGGCTGCATGAGCCTGCTTGCCTGCAACGACCTCTGTCCCAAGGAGCTGCCCCTGCAGACCCAGCTCGCCTGGCTGCGCCGCAAGATGGCCGGGCAAGGGGTACGCTGGCTGCGGCGGGGATGAATCGAGCGCCGCAATCGCGACTCGCGTCGCTCCTACACCTCATCCGCGGCGCCGCAGGACGCGTAGGAGCGACGCCAGTCGCGATCCCGGCCACGCGGTATTTGCAGGCCGTGCGTCGCCCGCCGGAGCGCCCGATCGCGACTTGCGTCGCTCCCACGACAACCGTCGCGCTCCGGCCAGCGCCTGGAATTGCTTGTAGGAGCGACGCCAGTCGCGATCCAGCGCAATAGGCCAGCGCGGCCTGAACTCCAGGCGCCGCAATCGCGACTGGCGTCGCTCCTGCACCCCACCCGAGACGCCGCGGGTCTTGCAGGCGCGACGCCAGTCGCGATCCGGCGGTGCCGGATCGAGGCTCAGTCCTTGACGCGCGCTTCCAGCGCCGCGATCGCGGGCAAGGTCTTGCCTTCGAGGAACTCGAGGAAGGCGCCGCCGCCGGTGGAGATGTAGCCCACGTCCTCGGCGATGTGGAACTTGGCGATCGCCGCCAGGGTGTCGCCGCCACCCGCGATCGAGAAGGCCTCGGAGTGCGCGATCGCCGAGGCCATCATCTTGGTGCCGCCGGCGAACTGGGGCAGCTCGAACACGCCGACCGGGCCGTTCCACACGATGGTGCCGGCGTTGGCGATGATCTCGGAGAGCTTGGCGGCCGTCTTCGGGCCGACGTCGAGGATGCGGTCGTGCGCGCCGACCTCTTCCACCGGAATGCGGTTGGCACGCGCCAGCGCGGAGACCTCGTCGGCGACGACGACGTCGACCGGCAGCGGCACCTCGGCGCCACGCGCCTTCATCATGTCCATGATCGCCTGCGCTTCCTTGACCAGCTCGGGCTCGGCGAGCGACTCGCCGATGCGCTTGCCGGAGGCGAGCAGGAAGGTGTTGGCGATGCCGCCGCCGACGATGAGCTGGTCCACCTTGTGGGCGAGCGACTTCAGGATGGTGAGCTTGGACGAGACCTTGGAGCCGCCCACGATCGCCACCAGCGGGCGCTGCGGGGATTGCAGGGCCTTGCCGAGCGCGTCGATCTCGGCGCCCATCAGGATGCCGGCGCAGGCCACCGGGGCGAAGCGGGCGATGCCGTGGGTGGTGGCCTCGGCGCGGTGGGCGGTGCCGAAGGCGTCATTGACATAGACGTCGCAGAGCGCGGCCATCTTCCTGGCCAGCTCTTCGTTGTCCTTCTTCTCGCCCTTGTTGCAGCGGCAGTTCTCGAGCAGGACGACCTCGCCCGGCTTGACCTCGAAGCCGCCCTCGACCCAGTCGGACACCAGGCGCACCGGGCGGTGCAGCAGCTGGCCGAGGCGCACCGCGACCGGGGCCAGGGTGTCGTCGGGGCCGACCGTGCCTTCGGTGGGGCGGCCGAGGTGGGAGGTGACCATCACCGCGGCGCCGTTGTCCAGGCAGTACTGGATCGAGGGCAGCGAGGCGCGGATGCGGGTGTCCTCGGTGATGTTGCCGGCGTCGTCCTGCGGCACGTTGAGGTCGGCGCGGATGAAGACCTTCTTGCCGCGCACGTCGAGTTCGGTGAGTTTCTTGACTTGCATGATTCGCTCGTTCCCGGAAAAACGCCCTGCGGGGCAGGGCGTCGGTTCGACTGGATGTCCGTGTGTCGCCTGGCGCTTACTTGGCGTTGCAGAAGGCGCGCGCGGCGTCGAGCATGCGGCAGGAGTAGCCCCACTCGTTGTCGTACCAGGCCAGCACCTTGACCAGCACCGAGCCGTCCTCGCCCTGGATGACGCGGGTCTGGGTGGCGTCGAAGGTGGAGGACACGGTGGTGTGGTTGAAGTCGGAGGACACCAGCGGCTCGGTGTTGACCGCCAGGATGCCCTTTAGCGGGCCGTTGGCCGCGGCGGTCATCAGCGCGTTGATCTCTTCTTTGGTGGTGGCGCGCTCGGCGGTGAAGGTGAGGTCGACCAGCGAGACGTTGATCGTGGGCACGCGCAGGGCGAAGCCATCGACCTTGCCGACCAGTTGCGGCAGCACCAGGCCGACGGCCTTGGCGGCACCGGTCTTGGTCGGGATGATGTTGGCGGCGGCGGCGCGGGCGCGGCGCAGGTCCTTGTGGCGCACGTCCACGGTCACCTGGTCGTTGGTGTAGGCGTGGATGGTGGTCATCAGGCCCTGCTTGATGCCGACGCTGTCGGCCAGGATCTTGGCGACCGGGGCCAGGCAGTTGGTGGTGCACGAGGCGTTGGAGACCACGGTCATGTCGCCGCGCAGCACTTCCTCGTTCACGCCCATGACGATGGTGGTGTCGACGTCGTCGCCGCCCGGGGCGGAGATCAGCACGCGGCGGGCGCCCTGGTCGAGCAGGGCCTGGGCCTTGGCCTTGGTGGTGTAGGCGCCGGTGCATTCGAGCAGCACGTCCACGCCGTGGCTGCCCCAGTTCACGCCCTTGGGGTCCTTGGTGGAGTAGAAGGGGATCTTCTTGCCGTCGATGATGATGACGTTCTCGCCCTCGGTCTCGACCGAGGTGGCGAAGCGGCCGTGGGTGGTGTCGTACTTGAGCAGGTGGGCGTTGGTGGCCAGATCGCCCGAGGCGTTGATGGCGACCACTTCGAACTCGTTCTGCAGGCCCTGCTCGTAGATGGCGCGCAGCGTGCAGCGACCGATACGACCGAAACCGTTGATGGCGACCTTGATGCTCATCCTTGCTTCTCCCTGAGATAACGGTGGAAAACCGCGTGATTTGTGTTTGCCGATGCCCTGCCGGTCCGTGCGGGACCGTGTCCTGATGTGCAGCGGGAGCGATCCGTTTCCGGAACCGCTCCCGCGCCAGGGTCTCGTCAGAGCACCGACTTCACTGCCTGCACCACCGCCTCCGCGGTGATGCCGAAATACTTGAAGAGCTCGCCCGCCGGGGCCGACTCGCCGAAGCGGTCGATGCCGATCACGCGGCCTTCGAGCCCGACGTACTTGTACCAGCCGTCGGTCGTGCCGGCCTCGACCGCGACGCGCGGCAGGCCGGCGGGCAGCACGCTCGCCTTGTACGCCGCGTCCTGGCGGTCGAAGACGTTGGTCGAGGGCATGGACACCACGCGCACCGCGACACCCTGCTCGGCGAGGGTTTTCTGCGCGGCCACGGCGAGCGCGACCTCGGAGCCGGTGGCGAGGATCACCGCCTGCGGCTTGCCGCCATTCACGCCGGCCGGGGCCTCCGACAGCACGTAGCCACCCTTGCGGATCGCCGCGACCTGATCGGAAGTGCGTGCCTGGAAGGGAAGGTTCTGGCGCGAGAAGCACAGGCTGGTCGGGCCATCCTTGCGCTCGATCGCGTTCGCCCACGCCACGGCCGACTCGGTGGTGTCGCAGGGACGCCACACGTCCATGTTGGGGATCAGGCGCAGCGTGGCGGTCTGTTCCACCGGTTGGTGGGTGGGGCCGTCCTCGCCGAGGCCGATCGAATCGTGCGTGAACACGAAGATCTGGCGCACCTTCATCAGTGCGGCCATGCGCAGGGCGTTGCGCGCGTACTCGCTGAACATCAGGAAGGTGGCGGTGTAGGGGATGAGACCGCCGTGCAGGCTGATGCCGTTGGCGATCGCCGCCATGCCGAATTCACGCACGCCGTAATAGACGTAGTTGCCGCCGCTGGTCTTGCTGACGCCCTTCGCGCCCGACCACAGCGTGAGGTTGGAGCCGGCGAGGTCGGCCGAGCCGCCGAGGAGTTCGGGCAGCCTGGGTGCGTAGGCCTCGATGGCGTTCTGGCTGGCCTTGCGGGTGGCGATGGTCTCGGCCTTGTCGACGACCTTGGCGAGCACCGCGGCGACGTGGGCGTCCCAGTCGGCGGGCAGCTCGCCGGCCATGCGGCGCTCGAACTCGGCGGCGAGCTCGGGGTGGGCGGCGCGGTAGGCGGCGAAGGCGGCGTTCCATTGCGCCTCGAGCGAGGCGCCCTTGGTGCGCGCGTCCCAGGCCGCGTAGACGTCGGCCGGGATGTGGAAGGGCGGGTGGTTCCAGCCGATGTGGGCGCGCGCGGCCTCGATCTCGGCGGCACCGAGCGGGGCGCCATGCACGTCGTGGCTGTCCTGCTTGTTGGGCGCGCCGGCGCCGATGATGGTCTTGCAGCAGATCAGCGTGGGCTGGGCGGTGTTGGCCTTGGCCTGCTGGAGGGCGGCCTCGATGGCGACCGGGTCATGGCCCTGGACGTCGCGGATGACCTGCCATCCGTAGGCTTCGAACCTCTTCGGGGTGTCGTCGGTGAACCAGCCGTCGACATGGCCGTCGATGGAGATGTTGTTGTCGTCGTAGAACGCGACCAGCTTGCCCAGGCCCCAGGTGCCGGCGAGCGAGCAGGCTTCGTGCGAGATGCCTTCCATCAGGCAGCCGTCGCCGAGGAAGACATAGGTGTGGTGGTCGACCACCTCGTGGCCGGGGCGGTTGAACTCGGCGGCGAGGATCTTCTCGGCGAGCGCCATGCCGACGGCGTTGGTGATGCCCTGGCCGAGCGGACCGGTGGTGGTCTCGATGCCGGGGGCGTAGCCGTATTCGGGGTGGCCGGGGGTCTTGCTGTGGAGCTGGCGGAAACGCTTGAGCTCCTCGATCGGCAGGTCGTAGCCGGTGAGGTGCAGCAGCGCGTAGATCAGCATCGAGCCGTGGCCGTTGGAGAGCACGAAGCGGTCGCGGTCGGCCCACTTGGGGTTGGCCGGATTGTGGCGCAGGTGGTGGCGCCACAGCACCTCGGCGATCTCGGCCATGCCCATCGGCGCGCCGGGATGGCCGGAGTTGGCCTGCTGCACCGCGTCCATCGCGAGGGCGCGGATGGCGCCGGTGATGGGGTTGAAGACCGGGGGCTGGACGTTGCGGGTCGACTGCATGCTGTTTTCGGGCCGGAGGCCGCCATCGGGAAAGTTCGGAATTATCCCTTAAAAGACCCCGGGGATGCCAATGCTGCGTTGCGGCAATCTCGCTACGGGCGAGGGCGACGCGGCGGGTGCGGCTGCGAAGCGGTCACGGGACCTGGGTGGTGCGCGCCGCCTGCACTCGCGGCCCCTCGCTGCGCTCGAGGCTGCCCTCGGCGGAGGACGCCGCGGGGGCGGCGACGCAAACTCGTCGCTGCGCTCCTCAAACATGCGTCGCCTTGCTTCCCCCGCGACGCCCTCCACCTCGGCGCTCCTGAAGTTGGCGCGCATCACCCCGGCCCCGCGACCTTGCGTGTGTGCGGCTGAGGGCGGGGGGCGTGGTCGCGTCGGAACGGGGGAGCGGTTGCGGGGAGGCCCGATCTGGAGGTCTCGTCGGGGCGTTCGCGCCTCACACCCACTGGCGGCGGCGTTCCATCAGCTTCCAGATCAGCGGGGTGAGGATCAGCTGCATGGCGAGGTCGAGCTTGCCGCCGGGGATCACGATGGTGTTGGCGCGGCTCATGAAGGCGTCGTGGATCATGCGCAGCAGGTAGGGGAAGTCGACTCCGCGCGGGTCCTTGAAGCGGATCACCACCATGGACTCGTCCTGGGTGGGCACGTCGCGCGCGATGAAGGGGTTGGAGGTGTCGACCACCGGCACGCGCTGGAAGTTGATGTGGGTGCGGGCGAACTGCGGGACGATGTAGTGCACATAGTCGTGCATGCGGCGCAGGATGGTGTCCTGCACGGCCTCGGCGGTGTAGCCGCGCAGCTTGGTGTCGCGGTGCAGCTTCTGGATCCACTCGAGGTTGATGATGGGCACGACGCCGATCAGCAGGTCGACGTGGCTGGCGATGTCGGCCTCGTCGGTGACGAGTGCGCCGTGCAGGCCCTCGTAGAACAGGCAGTCGGTGCCGACCGGGAGATCTTCCCACTCGGTGAAGGTGCCGAGCGGCAGGTTCCAGCGCATCGCCTCGGCTTCGTTGTGGATGTAGTAGCGGCGGCGGCCGGTGGCGGCCTCGCCGTAGGCGCGGAAGAGGCTCTCGAGCTCGGAGAGCAGGTTGGCCTCGGGGCCGAAGTGGCTGATCCCGCGCAGGCCCGCACGCTCGGCTTCCTCGATCAGCGTCTTCATCTCGGCGCGGGTGTGGCGGTGGAAGCTGTCGCCCTCGACGATGGCGGCGTTGACGTTCTCGCGGTGGAAGATCGCTTCGAAGGTGTGCTTGACCGTGGTGGTGCCGGCGCCGGACGAGCCGGTGACGGCGATGATCGGGTGCTTCATGGACATGATGGGTTCCGCCGCTGGCGAGTCGGTTTCGACACGGATTCTGCACCGCAATAAAGCGCGGTGCGAGCCATCAGGAGCGCGCCTTGACCCAGGCCGACCATTCGGCGAACAGCGCCGGGCTGGTGGCGGCGATGACGCCGCGCTTGATCGCCGGGCCGGACATCAGCACGCCGCCGTCGAGCGCCTCGGCGATGCCGCCGGCTTCGGCGAGGATCAGGCGGCCGGCGGCGTAGTCCCACAGCATCTGCCCGCCGTGCAGGTAGACGTCGAGCCGGCCGGCGGCGACAAAGCACCATTCGAGGGCGCTGGAGCCGAAGTTGCGCTGCGAGTAGTAGGGCGGACGCACCGCGAGCTCGTCGCCGAGGTGGTGGCTGATGCGCTTGAAGTCCACCCCGGCGACGGCGTCGCGCAACTCGGTGGCGCCTGCGCGCAGCGGCAGCTCGGTGCCGTTGAGGAAGGCGCCGGCGCCGCGGGCGGCGTAGAAGGATTCGTCGGTGATCGGGTTGTACACCACGCCGATCACCGGCTCGTGGTCGATCAGATAGGCGATCGACACCGCGAACAGGGGGATGCCGTTGGCGAAGTTGGTGGTGCCGTCGATCGGGTCGATGCACCACAGGCCGCGCGCGCCTTCCTTCCACAGCGCGGCCTGCTCGGCCGCGGTCATCTCCTCGCCGAGCACGGCGCCGGGCAGGAAGGCGGGCAGGGCCTCGCTGAAGCGCTGCTGCGAGGCCATGTCGGCCTCGGTGAACAGCGAACCGTCGGCCTTGCGGTTGCGCGCGGACTTCAGGTAGCGCGGAAGGATCTCGGCGCGCGCGATGTCGCGCACCATCGATTCGAGGGCGCGGGCACGGGCGAGGCGGTGGGCGGCGGTGGGCATGGCGGGCTCCTTGCCGGCGGGCGGCGGGAGAGGGGCGGCGGGAGAGGGGCGGCGGGAGAGGGGCTGGGGGAGAGGGGCTGGGGGAGAGGGGCTGGGGGCGAGGGGAGCTGGGCCTATAATCTTACGATGATTTCACGATTCCACTTTCCGGATCGCCTGCCTGCGGGCGGCGAGGTGGCGCTCCCCGAGGCGCTCGCCCACCATGCGCTGCGGGTGTTGCGCCTGCGCGATGGCGAGGCGGTGGTGCTGTTCGACGGCAGCGGCGGAGAGGTCGATGCGCGCCTGGCCGTGCGCGGCAAGGCGGTGTTCGCTCGGCTCGGCGAGGCGCGTGCGGTCGAACGCGAGTCGCCCTTGCGCATCGTGCTGGTGCAGGCGCTGGCCTCGGGCGACAAGATGGACTGGGTGGTGCAGAAGGCGGTGGAGCTCGGCGTGCATGCGATCCAGCCGGTGCAGGCCGAGCGCTCGGTGCTGCGTCTGGCGGCCGAGCGTGCCGACAAGCGCGTCGCGCACTGGCAGCAGGTCGCGATCGCGGCCTGCGAGCAGTGCGGGCGCAACCGCGTCCCCGAGATCCGCCCCCTGCAGCCGCTCGCACACTGGCTGGGCGCGCATCGCGCTGCGCCCGGCTACGTGCTTGCGCCCGGCTACGTGCTTGCGCCCGGCGGGGCCAAGGGCTTTGCCGACGAACCCGAGCCGAAGGACGAGGTGCACCTGCTGGTCGGGCCGGAGGGTGGCTGGAGCGAGGGCGAGATGGCGGCCTTCGACGCCGCCGGTTGCCGGCGCGTGCGGCTCGGGCCGCGCGTGCTGCGCACCGAGACCGCGGGCCTCGCCGCCGTGGCGGCGCTGCAGGCGCGCTGGGGCGATTATTGAGCGGCCGTCTGCGCCGCTGCGGACGCGCTACTTGCCATGCAGCACCTTCACCACCCGGCGCAACGCGCTCTCTTCCGGGTGGGGCTGCACGAGGAAGCCGAGGCCGTGCATCAGGCGCAGCATCTTGGCGTTCTTGCCCAGCACGTCGCCGAAGATGTTGCGATAGCCCTTGCCGCGCGCGACCTCGATGAGGGCACCCATGAGGCGGCGGCCCAGTCCGTGGCGTTGCCAGTCGTCGGCCACGACCAGGGCGAACTCGACCGATTCGCCGTCGGCGGCGAGGGAATAGCGGGCGCTGCCCACCATGTGCTCGGCGCCGGCGTCGTCGATGGTGGTGGCGATCAGCGCCATCTCGCGGTCGTAGTCGATCTGCGTGAAGCGCGCGACCAGCGCCGGGCTGAGCTCCTGCAGCTCTTCCATGAAGCGCATGAAGCGGGTCTCGGCGCTCAGTCCGTCGAAGAAGCCCAGCACCAGGTTGGCATCCTCCGGGCGCACCGGACGCGTACGCACGGCACGACCGTCGCCGACCTTCCAGTCCTGGACGAGGTGCAGCGGATAGGGGTGGATCGCCATGTGCGCGTAGCGGTCGCTGCCGGCGGGAAGGCCCTGGTCGATGACGACGCGGGCATCGGCCGCGATGGCGCCGTCGCCGTCGATGAACAAGGGGTCGATCGCGAGCTCGCGCACCCAGGGCAGCTCGCACACGAGGTCGGACACCGACACCAGCACCTGCTCGATGGCGGCGCGGTTGAGCGCGCCGCCCTGGCTGCGCGGGCCCTGTGCGGCCGCCGGGATGGCCGAGTCGATGAGGTCGCGGGCCAGCACGGGGTTCAGCGGTGGCAGCGCGAAGGTGCGCGGCGCGGAGGCGTCCTGCGCGCCGAGGCTGATCACCGGACCGAAGATCGCGTCGCGATGCACCTGGATGCGGAAGGCGCGCGCCTGCGGCCGGTACAGATAGGGCTCTATCGACACGCCGTTGATCTGCACCTCGGGGTGGCGCAGGCGCACCGCGTCGACGATGTCGTGGAAGGCGCTCCACACCGACTCGGCGGTGTTGAGGTTGAGGCGCACGCCGCCGGATTCGGACTTGCTCGCCAGCTCGGGAGCGTCGACCTTCATCGCCACCGGAAAACCCGCCTGCTCGGCGACGAACAATGCCTCGGTGGCGTCGCGGGCGACGGTGGTGTGCGTGACCGGGATGCCGAAGCTGCGCAGCAGCGCCTTGGACTCCATCGCCGAGAGGATATGGCGACGCTGGTTGAGCAGGGTCTCGATCAGCACGCGCGCACCACCCGTGCGGCGGTAGGCGGCGGCGCTGCCGCCGCCGGCGGTCTGCAGCAGCAGGGTCTGGTTGTGGTGGAAGCGCGAGATGTTGTGGAACAGCTCGATCGCCGCCTCGGGCGAACTGAACACCGGCAGCCCGGCCCGGGCGAGCAGCGCGCGCGCCTCGGCGACCTGGCCGCCGCCCATCCAGCAGCAGCACAGCTGGAGCCGCACCTGGGCGGCGAGGTCGATGATGTCCTGCGCCACCTCGACCGGATCGACGAGCGCGTGCGGCGACAGGATCACCAGCACGTTGGAAACCGCGGCGTCCTCGGAGAGGGCGAGGATGGCGTCGCGGTACAGCTGCGCGCTGGCGTCGCCGCCGAGGTCGAGCGGGTTGTGGGAGTGCCGCTCGCGTCCGCCGAGGCGCTCGAGCGTGGCGACCGTCGGCGAGCCCAGCCCGACGAGTCCGGTGCCGAGGTCCTTGGCGCGGTCGGCGGCGAGATCGGCCGGGCCGCTGCCGTTGGAGACGATGGCGAGGCTGTCCTCGCGCGGTCGAAAGCCGCAGGACAAGGCCTTGGCGGCGAAGAAGAGCTGGTCGATGTTCTGCACCCGCACCACGCCGGCGCGGCGCATCGCCGCGTCGAAGACCACGTCGGCGAGGCCGGCGTTGTCCGCGTCGGCGGCGTTGTTGTCGCTGCGACCGTGGCGGCCGGCCTTGAGCAGGATGATCGGCTTGACGCGCGCGGCCGAGCGCAGTGCGCTCATGAACTGGCGGGCGTTGCGGATGTGATCGACGTGCAGCAGGATGTAGCGCGTCTGCGTGTCGTGGATCAGGTACTCCAGCGTTTCCCCGTAGTCGATGTCCACCGTGCCGCCGAGCGAGATGACCGAAGAGAAGCCGACGTCGTTGGTCAACGCCCAGTCGAGCACGACCGAGCACATCGCGCCCGACTGCGAGATCAGGGCGATCTCGCCGGGCTTGACGGCGATGCGGGTGAGCGCGGCATTGATCCCGCTGCCGGGGCGTGCGATGCCCAGGCTGCCGGGCCCGATCAGGCGCAGCCGGGTCTCGCGCGCGGTCTCGACGATGCGGCGCTCGAGTGCGTTCCCGCTGGCGCTGATGATGACCGCGTTGCGTACGCCGCTGCGCCCGCACTGTGCGGTGACGCTGTGCAGCATGCGTGCGGGGGTGGCGATGATGGCGAGATCGACCGGTCGGCCGATGTCCTCGACCGAGCGGTGGCAGGGATGGTCCTGGATGCTGCCGTACTTCGGGTTGACCGCGTACAGGGTGCCGCGATAGCCGCCTTCGACCAGGTTGCGGAAGATGACGCGGCCGACGGACCCGGGTGCGTCGGACGCGCCGATGACGGCGATCGAGGACGGTTCGAAGGCGGTGCTGAGAGCGTGGGAGCCGGCCATGATCTTCGCGCTGGAAAGTGGATGAGGTCTAAAGGGATAGCAGGCCGCCGCCCTTTCGGCGTTGACCTGCGTCAGGGGCGCGCGGCCGCGTCTCCGTCCGCGAAGGAAAACGGCCGTCGAGACGGCCGTCGGAAGCTGCTGCGCGCGCGGACGCCGTCGGCCCGCAGATCGTGTCAGCGCTCGTCGAAGCTGATCTTGAGGCGCTTGGTGGTGGCGCGCGCCTGGCAGCTCAGCACGTAGCCCTGCGCGACTTCGTCGGCCTCGAGGGTGAAGTTCTTGTCCATCACGACTTCGCCCTCCGTCACCTTGGCGCGGCAGGTGCAGCACACGCCGGCCTTGCACGAGAAAGGGAGGTCGAGGCCGGCATTGAGGCCGGCGTCGAGCAGGTGCTCGTCGGGGCCGATCGCGATCTCGTGCTCCTTGCCGTCGAGCACCAGGACCATGGTGATGTCCTTGGTCGCGGCCGCGACGGCCTCGGCGGTGCTCGAGGCGCCGACCGGGTGGGCGCCGGCGGGCAGGTTGGCGGTGAAGCGCTCGGTGCGGATACGGTCGGCGGGCACGCCGGCCTCGACCAGCGCGGTCTCGGTGGCGGTGATCATCTCGTCGGGGCCGCAGATGAAGACCTCGTCCATGCTGCCTACCGGCAGCAGGGCGTCGATGATCGCGCGCACCTTGGGACCGTCGATGCGCCCCTGCAGCAGGTCCACTTCCTGGGCCTGGCGCGACAGCACGTGGATCATGGTCAGGCGGTCGCGGTAGCGGTCCTTGAGGTCCTGCAGGTCCTCGTTGAACATCACCGTGGACATGCGACGGTTGCCGTAGATCAGCGTGAACTTCGAGTCCGGCTGTTCTTCCAGCGTGCTCGCGGCGATCGACAGGATCGGGGTGATGCCCGAGCCGGCGGCGAAGCCGACGCGGTGGATGGCGCGCTTCTTCTTGACCACGAAGCGGCCGTCGGGCGGC
This sequence comes from Thauera aminoaromatica, assembly GCF_000021765.1. Lineage (NCBI taxonomy): Bacteria > Pseudomonadati > Pseudomonadota > Betaproteobacteria > Rhodocyclales > Zoogloeaceae > Thauera > Thauera aminoaromatica. The sequence goes on from NC_011662.2 coordinate 1,680,958, forward strand.
ATCACCTGCAGGGTGTCGCCGGCCTTGATGGCGCGCGTGGCCCAGTTCGAGAACAGGCCGCCTTCCACCGGGCGGATGCCGATCTCGAGCTCGCCCTCGCGTGCCAGGCGGCTGCGCGGGCTGCTGATCGAGTAGTTGCGGCGCACGTCCTGGCCATCGATGGTGGCGCGCAGGGTGAGGAACTGGCCCGGCTCGAAGGCGAAGCGCTCGCGCTCGGCCTCGGGGATGGCGAAGGTGATCGCCACCGCGCCGGCGGCCTCGGGGCTCACGCGCTTGATGGCGAGTTCTTGGAAACGGGGGGCTGACATGGCGTCTGGGCTCCGGCTCTTAATAGGGTTTGAAATAGTCGAAGGGCTCCTGGCAGTCGAGGCACTTGTACAGCGCCTTGCAGGCCGTGGAGCCGAACTCGGAGGTGACGACGGTGTGGGTGGAGCCGCACTGCGGACAGGCGACCGCCGCGGTCGGTTGCCGGCGCACGAACTTCAGCACGCTGACCTCGGCGCCGCCGCTGCTGCCGCAGGTGCGGTGGGGCGGGGCGATGCCGTAGGCGCGCAGCTTTTCCTTGGCCTCGTCGCTCATCCAGTCGGTGGTCCAGGCCGGCGCGAGCTGGGTGATCACCCGCGCCGCGATGCCGGCCTGTTCCAGGCTCGCACGCACGTCGTCCTCGATCTGCCCCATGGCGGGGCAGCCGCTGTAGGTCGGGGTGATGACCACCTCGATGCCCGCCGCCGTCTCCCGCACATCCCGCAGGATGCCCAGCTCGCGCAGGGTCACCACCGGGATCTCCGGGTCCGTCAGGGGTTCCAGGGTGGCCCAGACCTTGTCCACGACGCTGCTCATGGCCTTCGCCCTTACCAGGTGGCGCCCGGGTGGGCGCGGGCCAGACCCTGCATCTCGCCGAGCAGGTAGCTCAGATGCTCGGAGTGCAGGCCGATCTTGCCCTCGGTCACGTAACCGTGGAAGTTCGGGCGGGTCAGGGTGGCTTCGGCCAGCGCCTCGTTGACGAGCGCGTCCCAGGCCGGGCGCAGCGCCCATACGTCGATGCCGATCTTGGCCGCCACCGCGGCGCCTTCGGCCGGGCTGGTGGTCCAGAACTCCTCGGTGTAGGGCATGAGGTGGTTCACCGCCGCCTGCGCGCGGGCGTGCGACTCCTCGGTGCCGTCGCCCATGCGCACCAGCCAGTCACGCGAGTGGTGCAGGTGGTAGCTGGTTTCCTTCAGCGACTTGGCGGCGATCGCGGCGAGGCTGGCGTCGGCGGACTGCTGCAGGCCGTCCCACACGTGCACCATCAGCGCCGAATACAGGAAGTTGCGCACGATCGTGGTGGCGTAGTCGCGGTCGGCCGCGGCGTAGCCGACCAGCGCGCCGTGGTGCGGGAGCTCCAGCAGCGTGTAGTTGCGGAACTCGTGCGGGCCGCGGAAATAGGCCAGCTTGTCCTCGGTGGCGTCGCCGCCCTTCAGCTCGGCGGCGCGCTGGTACAGCAGGCGCGCCTGGCCGATGAGGTCGAGGCTGACGTTGGCCAGCGCCATGTCTTCTTCCAGGATGGGGCCGTGCCCGCACCATTCGGCGTTGCGCTGGCCGAGCACGACGGCGTTGTCGGCCAGGTGCAGCAGGTAGTCGATCGGCGTGCTCATTACATGTGCCCCACTTCTTCAGGGATCTCGTAGAAGGTCGGATGGCGGTAGATCTTGTCGGCGGCGGGGTCGAAGAGCTCGCCCTTGTCGTCCGGGTTGCTGGCGGTGATGGCGACCGAGGGCACCACCCAGATGCTCACGCCTTCCTGGCGGCGGGTGTACACGTCGCGCGCCATGTGCAGGGCCTGGGCCGCGTCGGCCGCGTGCAGGCTGCCGCAGTGCTTGTGCTCGAGGCCTTGCTTGCTGCGGACGAAGACTTCCCAGAGGGGCCAATCCTTGAGTGCGGGGGTGTTCATGCTGCCTCCTTCAGTGCGCGTTCTTTTTGCTTGCGGGCATAGGCCTGGGCCGCGTCGCGGACCCACTGGCCATCGTTGTGTGCCTTGACCCGGGTGGCCAGGCGTTCGTTGTTGCACGGTCCGTTGCCTTCGACGGTGTTCCAGAACTCGGCCCAGTCGATCTGGCCGTAGTCGTAGTGGCCGCGCGCCTCGTTCCACTTGAGGTCGGGGTCGGGCAGGGTCACGCCCAGCACCTTGGCCTGCGGCACGGTGGCGTCGATGAACTTCTGGCGCAGGTCGTCGTTGCTGATGCGCTTGATGCCCCAGCGCATGCCTTGCGCGCTGTGCGGGCTGTCGGCATCCGGCGGCCCGAACATGGCCAGGCACTTCCACCAGTAGCGGTTGACCGCGTCCTGCACCATCGCGCGCTGCTCGTCGGTGCCCTTCATCATCACCAGCAGGGCCTCGTAGCCCTGGCGCTGGTGGAAGGATTCCTCCTTGCACACGCGCACCATGGCGCGCGCGTAGGGGCCGTAGGAGCAGCGGCACAGCGGGACCTGGTTCATGATCGCCGCGCCATCGACCAGCCAGCCGATCACGCCGACGTCGGCCCAGTTGAGCGTCGGGTAATTGAAGATCGAGCTGTACTTGGCCTTGCCCGAGTGCAGGCCTTCGAGCATCTGGTCGCGGCTGGTGCCCAGCGTCTCGGCGGCGGAGTACAGGTAGAGGCCGTGGCCGCCCTCGTCCTGGACCTTGGCGATCAGGATGGCCTTGCGCTTGAGGCTGGGCGCGCGCGAGATCCAGTTGCCCTCCGGCAGCATGCCGACGATCTCGCTGTGGGCGTGCTGGCTGATCTGGCGCACCAGCGTCTTGCGGTAGGCCTCGGGCATCCAGTCCTGCGGCTCGATGCGCCCGTCGGCGTCGATGCGGGCCTCGAAGGCGGCTTCCTGCTCGCTCGTCGCATTGGAGACCGCTGCGAGTTTCTTTCCGGAATCGTCCGGAATGTCCATTGCCTGGGTGTACATGTGTTTCCTCCTAGCAAACACCGCACCGGGAAATACCGGCACGGAACGCGGGGTGCGCATGGCTGTGACCCCGCCTCCTCCTCAAAGGTCCGCCACGCCCGGGGCGCGGCGGGTGTTCATTGCATCCACGCCGGCGAGCGCTTCTCGAAGAAGGCCGTGAAGCCTTCGCGGGCTTCGGCGGTGACGCGCTGGCGCGCGATGCGGCCGGCGGTCTCCTCGGCGACGGCGTCGTCGATCGGACGCCCGGCCAGCGCGGCGATCAGCTGCTTGGCGGCAAGCTGGGCCTGCGGGCCGCAGGCGAGCAGGGCCTGCACGAGGCGATCGACCGCGGCGTCGAGTTCATCCAGCGTGACGACCTCGCCGACCAGGCCCATGGCCTTGGCCTCGGCGGCGCCGAAGCGTTCGGCGCTCTGGAAGTAGCGCAGGGCGTGGCGCGGGCCGATGGCGCGCAGCACGTAGGGGCTGATCACCGCGGGGATGATGCCGAACTTGACCTCGGAGGTCGCGAAGCTGGCATCGTCCGCGGCGATCGCCATGTCGCAGGCGGCGGTGAGGCCGGTGCCGCCACCGAGCGCCGCGCCCTGCACGCGCGCGATGGTCGGCTTCGACATCCCCGACAGCGTGCGCAGCATGGCGGCGAACTTGCGCGAGTCGGCGAGGTTCTCCGCCTCGGTGCTGTCCGAGGCGCGGCGCATCCAGTTGAGGTCGGCACCGGCCGAGAAGTGCTTGCCACGCCCGGCCAGCACCACCACGCGCACGCCGGCATCGGCGTCGAGTTCGGCGCAGGCGGCCGCCAGCTCGGCGATGAGCTGCTCGTTGAAGGCGTTGAACACTGCCGGCCGATCCATCCAGATCGTCGCGACGGCGCCGCGGCGCTCGATGGCGAGGGTTTCGTAGTTCATGGACTGTCCCGTGCCTCAGACGCGCTCGATGATCATCGCGATGCCCTGGCCGACGCCGATGCACATCGTGCACAGCGCGTAGCGGCCATTGCGGCGCTGCAGCTCGTAGGCCGCCGTGGTGACCAGGCGGGCGCCGCTCATGCCCAGCGGGTGGCCCAGGGCGATGGCGCCGCCATTGGGGTTCACGCGTTCTTCGTCGTCGGCGAGGCCGAGGTCGCGCAGCACGGCGAGGCCTTGTGCCGCGAAAGCCTCGTTGAGTTCGATCACATCCATCTGATCGAGCGTGAGGCCCGCCTTGGCGAGCACCTTGCGCACCGCGGGTGCGGGGCCGAAGCCCATGATGCGCGGCGCCACGCCGGCGGTGGCCATGGCGACGACGCGGGCGCGCGGGGTCAGGCCATGCTTCGCGGCGGCGGCGTCGGAGGCCAGCAGCAGCGCGCAGGCGCCGTCATTGACGCCCGAGGCGTTGCCGGCGGTGACGCTGAGCTCGGGGCCATTGACGCCCTTGAGCTTGGCCAGCATCTCCAGCGTGGTTTCGGGGCGCGGATGCTCGTCGGTGTCGAAGACGATCGGGTCGCCCTTCTTGCGCGGGATCACCACCGGCACCAGCTCGTCCTTGAAGCGACCGGCGGCGTGGGCGGCGGCCCAGCGCTGCTGCGAGCGCAGCGCGAAGGCGTCCTGGTCGGCGCGCGAGATGTCGAAGTCGGCGGCGACGTTGTCCGCGGTCTGCGGCATCGAGTGCGTCTCGTACAGCTTCTTCATCAGCGGGTTGATGAAGCGCCAGCCGATGGTGGTGTCGTAGATCGCGGCGCTGCGCGAGAAGGCCGACTCGGCCTTGCCCATCACGAAGGGCGCGCGCGACATGCTCTCGACGCCGCCGGCGATCATCAGCTCGGTCTCGCCCGACTTGATCGAGCGCGCGGCCAGGCCGATGGCGTCCATGCCCGAGCCGCACAGGCGGTTGACCGTGGTGCCGGGCACCTCGATCGGCAGCCCGGCGAGCAGGCCGGACATGCGCGCGACGTTGCGGTTGTCCTCGCCGGCCTGGTTGGCGCAGCCGTAGATGATGTCTTCGACCGCGGTCCAGTCGACCTGGGGGTTGCGGGTCATCAGGGCCTTGAGCGGCACGGCGCCGAGGTCGTCGGCACGCACGGAGGCCAGGGAGCCGCCGTAGCGGCCGATGGGGGTGCGGATGGCGTCGCAGATGAATGCTTGAGTCATGGCCAGCTCCTTACAGTTGCTTCGGGCGCTGGTCGATGACGCGGCGGGCCTTGCCGGTCAGCGTGCGCGGAATGGCTTCGAACTCCATCACGTTCACCTTGGTGGAGATGCCGATGATGGTCTTGATGTGGTGCTGCAGCTCGCGTGCGATGTTCTCGGTCTCGGTGCGGCTGAGCTTGCCGGAGAGTTCGCGCTGGACCTCGACGCGGATCTCGACGTTGTCGAGATGGCCGTCGCGCGTGAGCACGATCTGGTAGTTACCCGACAGGCGGCGGTCGCGCATGATCTGCTCCTCGATCTGGGTCGGGAACACGTTCACGCCGCGCACGATCAGCATGTCGTCCGAGCGCCCGGTGATCTTGCCGATGCGGCGGAACGAGCGCGCGGTCGGCGGCAGCAGGCGGGTGAGGTCGCGGGTGCGGTAGCGGATGACCGGGAAGGCTTCCTTGGTGAGCGAGGTGAACACGAGTTCGCCTTCCTCGCCGTCGGGCAGCACTTCGCCGGTGTCGGGATCGATGATCTCGGGATAGAAGTGGTCTTCCCAGATCACCGGGCCGTCCTTGGTCTCGATGCACTCGCTGGCCACGCCCGGGCCCATGACCTCGGTGAGGCCGTAGATGTCGATGGCGTCGATGCCGAGCTTGCGCTCGATCTCGCTGCGCATGCCTTCGCCCCAGGGCTCGGCGCCGAAGATGCCGATCTTCAGCGAGATGTCCTCGGGCTTGATGTTCAGGCGCTCGAACTCCTCGGCGATCACCAGCGAGTAGGACGGCGTGACCATGATCGCGTCGGGGCGGAAGTCCATGATCTGCTGCACCTGCTTCTCGGTCTGGCCGCCGGACATCGGCACCGCGGTGCAGCCGGCACGCTCGATGCCGTAGTGGGCGCCGAGGCCGCCGGTGAACATGCCGTAGCCGTAGGCGTTGTGCACCATGTCGCCGGCACGCACGCCGGCCGCGCGCAGCGAGCGGGCGACCACGTCGGCCCAGTTGTCGAGGTCGCGCTTCGTGTAGCCGACCACGACCGACTTGCCGGTGGTGCCGCTGGAGGCGTGCAGGCGGGCGACCTTGTCGCGCGGCACGGCGAACAGGCCGAAGGGGTAGTTGTCGCGCAGGTCCGTCTTCGTCATGAAGGGGAACTTCGCGAGGTCGGCCAGCGACTGGAGGTCGTCGGGATGCACGCCCGCTTCCTCGCAGCGCTTGCGGTAGGGCGCGACGTTGTCGTAGGTGTGGCGCACCGACCACTGCAGGCGCTGCAGCTGCAGGGCGGAAATTTCGTCGCGGCTGGCGGTCTCGATCGGGTCGAGGTCGCCGGGGCGGGGGCTCTTCACGGGCATGGTGTGGTCTCCTCTGTCTCTCTACGTGTGCTTGGGGCCGCGCGGACCCGTCTAGGCGTTCTCTGCGGCGAGTCCGGCGATCACCTCGCCGGAGATACGGTAGCTCTTGCCCCGGAACAGGGCGATGGTGTTGCCTGCGCTGTCGCGCACGGTGACGTCATAGACGCCGGTGCGACCGGCCAGCGTGCGCTCCACGGCCTCGGCCTGCAAGGTGTCGCCTTCGCGCCCGGTGGCGACGAAGTCGATGTTGCATCCGGACGCCACGGTGTTGCGGTTGTAGGCGTTGCAGGCGTAGGCGAAGGCGGTGTCGGCCAGGGTGAAGATGAGGCCGCCGTGGCAGATGTGGTGGCCGTTCACCATGTCGCCGCGCACCGTCATGCTGACCCTGGAGCGGCCGGGACCGACGTGCTCGATGCGCATGCCGAGCGCCTGGGCGGTACGGTCGCGCGACCACATCGCCGCGGTCACGGCCTCGGCCAGGGCCTGCGGATCGGTCGGGATGGGCTGCGCATCAGTCATGGATCTTCTTTCCGGCGAACACGCGCTGCTGGATCAGCGGGGACACGCGATAGCGGTCCTCGCCATAGAAGCGGGCGAGGTTGGCGAGTACGGCGCAGATCGCCGGCAGGCCGACGCGGTCGGCCCATTCCAGCGGTCCGCGCGGGTAATTGACCCCGAGCTTCATCGCCGCATCGGCGCCGGCGGCATCGCACACCCCCTGGTTGACCGCGTCGGCCGCTTCGTTGGCGAGCATCGCGACGGTGCGCATCACTGCCAGTCCCGGGGTGTCGCCCAGGCGGCAGACCTCGAAGCCGGCCGCCTGCAGCAGGCTGATCGCGGCGCCGACCGCGGGCGCGAAGCAGTTGATCGCGGCGCCGACCGCGATGCGGCCGGCGGTGGCGTAGTCCAGTGCGAGGTCGATCAGCACCACGTTGGCGATGCCCATCTCGGTGGCGCGTTGCGTGGCGGTGCGGCCGTCGGTGACGAAGATCACCGCGCCTCCCGTCTCGGCGATGCGACCGTCGTTGGCTTCGCCCCAGGTATGGGGGATGTTGCGCTCGAAGAGGCGGTCGGCGAGCGCATGCACGGCGGCCGAATGGCCGTGGAGCACGATCTCGTCCGGTGCGTGCTGCGCCACCGCGACCTGGGGTGCGGGGCGCGCGGCGCCCTCGCGGTAGTCGTAGAAGCCGCGGCCCGACTTGCGACCGAAAAAGCCGGCGTCGACCAGCTCCTGCTGGATCAGCGAGGGCGTGAAGCGCGCATCGTTGTAGAAGGCGTTCCACACCGAGCGTGTGACGGCGAAATTGACGTCGTGGCCGATCATGTCCATCAGCTCGAACGGCCCCATGCGGAAACCGCCGGCGTCGCGCATGATCGCGTCGAGTGTGGCGCAGTCGCCACCGCCTTCGTTGAGGATGCGCAGCGCCTCGGCGTAGTAGGGACGGGCGACGCGGTTGACGATGAAGCCCGGCGTCGAGCGCGCATGCACCGGCGTCTTGCCCCAGGCCGCGGCGGTGGCGAACAGGGTGTCGGCGACCACGCGCGCGGTGGCGAGGCCGGAGACGATCTCGACCAGCTTCATCAGCGGCGCCGGGTTGAAGAAGTGCAGGCCGGCCAGGCGTTCGGGGCGCTGCAGGGCGGCGCCGATCGAGGTCACCGAGATCGACGAGGTGTTGGTGCCGAAGATGCAGTCGGCGCCGACGATGTTCTCCAGGTCGCCGTACAGCTTCTGCTTGGCTTCGAGGTTCTCGACGATGGCCTCGACCACCAGTGCGGCGTCGGCGAGCTCGGCCAGCTGGTCGACGGCGATCAGGCGTTCAGCGGCCGCCTGCGCGGCTTCGGTGCTCATCTTGCCCTTGTCGGCGAGCTTGCCGAACTGGGCACGGATGCCTTCGATCGCCTTGGCGGCGGCGCCCGGACGGTTGTCGAGCAGCTTGACCACGTGGCCGGCCGCGGCCGCCACCTGGGCGATGCCGGCGCCCATGGCGCCGGTGCCGACCACGGCGACGACAGCCGAGGCGGGCAGCGGCTGCGCGGCGGACTTGGAGATCTGGGTGTCGGTCACGCTCATTCCCCGGTGAACTTCGGTGCGCGCTTTTCCATGAAGGCGGCGACGCCTTCGGCGTAGTCGGGGCTCCAGCCCAGCTCGCGCATGAAGCCGCCCTCGAAGGAGAGCTGCTGCTCCAGCGTATGGCCGGCCGCGGCGTGCATGGCCTGGCGGGTGCGCACCAGGGCCTTGGTCGGCATGGCGGCGAGCTGCGCGGCGAGCGCGTCCACCTTTGCAGCGAACTCGGCATCGTCGTACGCCGCCCAGATCAGGCCCCAGTCGGCGGCCTTCTCGGCGGGCAGCTTGTCGGCGAGCATCGCCAGGCCCATCGCGCGCGCCATGCCGACGCGCTGCGGCAGGAACCAGGTGCCGCCGGTGTCGGGTACGAGTCCGATCTTGCTGAAGGCCTGCAGGAAGGAGGCCGACTTCGCCGCCACCACCAGATCGCAGGCGAGCGCCACGCTGGCGCCGGCGCCGGCGGCGATGCCGTTGACCGCGGCGATGGTGGGCACGCGCAGGTTCTGCAGGCGCAGCACGAGCGGCTTGTAGTTCTTTTCGACGACGTTGCCGATGTCGGGCATCTTGCCGCCCACCGACGCCATGTCGGGATCGGCCAGATCCTGGCCGGCGCAGAAGGCGCGGCCGGCGCCGGTGAGCACCAGCACGCGCGCGGCCTTGTCGGCGTGGACGCGGTCGAGCGCGTCGCGCAGCTCGGCGTGCATCTCGCCGGTGAAGCTGTTGAGCTTGTCGGGGCGGTTCAGCGTCAGGCGGGCGACGCCCGCCTCCACTGCAAACTGGATGTTGTTGTATTCCACGGACGGATCCTCAGACGTGGTAGCGGCGCTGGACGACGCGGAAGCGGTTGGCGACGAAGGCGGAATCCGAATACGAGGCGTTGGCCGACGGGTTGCCGCCGGTGCCGTGGTAATCGGAGAAGGCCGCCGACTGGTTCACGAACACGCCGCCGGTGAGGTTGATCGACAGCGCGACCTTGCCGCGCCAGGTGGCTTCGGTCATCGCGTCGATGACGTCCTGCCTCGTGGAGTAGAGCCCGACGGTGAGCGCGCCGTGGGTCCTGACCACACGCTCGGAGAGCGCGATCCCTGCGGCGGTGTCGGCGACCTTGACGATGAAGCTGATCGGGCCGAAGCGCTCTTCCATGTAGGCCTTCTCGTCGGCGGCGTCGCAGGCGAGCAGCACCGGGGTGCGCACCTTGGCGCCCGGGAACTCGGGGTTGTCGAGCTTCTGCGAGGCCAGCACGACCTTGCCCAGCGCGCCGCTGTTGGCGATGTCGATGCGTTCGGCGGTGTCGGCGGACTGGATCGCGCCGAGCACGGCGTGGGCGACCTCGGGTTTGGACAGGAAGCGCTCGACCGCACGGGCGAGGTCGGCGCAGACCTCGTCGTAGCTCTTGTGGCCGTCCTCGGTGTCGATCCCGCCCGCGGGCACGAAGATCGCCTGCGAGGTGGTGCACATCTGGCCGGAATACAGCGAGAGCGTGAAGGCGAGGTTGCCCAGCATCGCCTTGTAGGAGTCCGTCGAGTCGATGACGATGTTGTTCACGCCGGCGAGCTCTGCATAGACCTGGGCCTGGCGGCAGTTGTCGATCAGCCACTGGCCGAACACGTTGCTGCCGGTGAAGTCGACCGACTGCACCGCCGGGTGGGTGGCGAGCGCCTGGGTGACGCTGCGCTGGGTGGCCACGCACAGGCTCACCAGGTTGGGGTCGATGCCGTTCTCGGCGAGCACGGTGCGGATCGTGCGCACGGTGATCGCCGCCGGCAGGATGGCATTGCTGTGCGCCTTGACGATGACCGCGTTGCCGGTGGCGAGCGCGGCGAACAGGCCCGGGTAGGTGTTCCAGGTCGGGAAGGTGCCGCAGCCGATCACCAGGCCCACGCCGCGGCCGACGATCTGGAAGTGCTTCTTCATGACCAGCGCCGGGTTCTTGCCCTGGGGCTTCTCCCAGGTGGTCTCGGCCGGCACGAAGCTCTGCTCGCGCCAGGCGTAGGTGACGGCCTCGAGGCCGCGATCCTGGGCGTGCGGGCCGCCGGCCTGGAAGGCCATCATCCAGCCCTGGCCGGTGGTCATCATGACCGCGTGGGCGATCTCGAAGCTCTGCTTGTTCAGGCGCTGGAGGATTTCCAGGCAGATGCCGGTGCGGCCGTCGGCGCCCGCCGCCTGCCAGCCCTTCATTGCCTCGAGCCCGGCGGCGATCAGCGTCTCCGGGTCGCACACCGGATAGCGCACGTCGAGCGCCACGCCATAGGGCGAGCTCTCGCCGCCGTGCCAGCCCGTCTGGCCCGGCTGCCCGAGCTCGAACGGCTTGCCCAGGTGCGCCTCGAAGGCGCGCTTGCCCTCGTCCGGCGCCGCCTCGCCATAGAGCTTGGGGCTCGGCATCTCGGGGAAGGCAGACCAGTAGCCGCGCGTGGCGATGGCGTCGAGGGCGCTTTCGAGGGTGGCGCGGTGCTTTTCGAGCAAGGGGTGGGGCATGGGTCTCTCCGAGTGGGTGGTCTTGTGCTTCAAACGATACAAATCGATTTGATAAATGTCAATACTAGGTATCTATTCTGGAGGGGGTGATCACCTCAAGTTTTGATAGGCGAAACACGTTTAGATATAAGGAAGTCGTTTATAAACAGTTGGATATGTGAAAATTATCGGGGTGTTCCGGCAGCCGTAGCCAGTCGAAAAACCCGGGGCGTCCGCTGCTCTGGACTTAATGTGATACAAGAAGACATAGAAAAATCTAGTATAAGTATCGTATTAATCTCCTTGCTGCCTTGCCCTCCCGCGCACTCGCCCGCACGCATCCAGGCTTCGTGCCCGCGGAATCGGCGTGGCGCTCGTCCTCGAGCCTTGCGTACGCGAGTGCAGCGGCCTCGAAAGCGCGCTCCGGCGCTAGGCGCATCTGCCCGGAATCGATAGACTTCGGGCCCCCAACCGCAGCGCGAACAAGCTCGTCCGTGACCACTTCCATCCAAGATCGCCTTGAAGCGTTCCGCAAGCAAGATCGCGTGCAGGCCGGGTCGCTGATCATTTCCGTCTTCGGCGACGCCGTGCTGCCCCGAGGCGGACGCATCTGGCTGGGCAGCCTGATCCGCTTGCTCGAGCCGCTTGGGCTCAACGAGCGTCTCGTCCGCACATCGGTGTTTCGGCTTGCGCGCGATGAATGGCTGGTCAGCGAGCCTTGCGGCCGCCGTACGGACTATATGCTGACGCCTTCCGGTCTGCAGCGTATCGAGGAGGCGTCGCGCCGCATCTACGCCTCCGCTGCGCAGGGCTGGGATCGTCGCTGGCGGCTGATCCTCGCCGTCGGCGAGCTTGCGGCCAGGGACCGCGAGCGCCTGCGCAGGGCGCTGTTCTGGCAGGGCTTCGGCGCCCTCGACGGGGACTGCTTCGTGCATCCGAGCGCGGACCTCATCACCGCCTTCGACGCGCTCGTCGGGGAGGGGTTGGGTGGGCTGCTGCCGCGGCTCAAGCCCCTGATGGCTGCGGATGCGGCCCTGGGTGCGGCGGCCAGCGACGCCGACCTGGTGCATGCGGCATGGAATCTCGAGCGCCTGGCGCAGACCTATCGCGAATTCGTCGACTGCTACCAGCCCGTGCTGGCCCAGCTCCGCGATGGCGCCAGCGAGTCCGGGGATGAGAACGCCTTCCTCATGCGGATGCTGCTGATCCACGACTACCGCCGCCTGCTGCTGCGCGATCCCGGATTGCCCGACGTGCTGCTGGCGAGCGACTGGCCGGGGCAGCGTGCGCGGCTGCTGTGCCGCGAACTCTACCGTCGGCTGCTGGTGCCGTCCGAGCGCCATATCGACGCTCACCTCCGCCTCGCCGACGGCCGCACGCCCGAGGCGTCGCCCCGCCTTCTCGCGCGCTTCCAGGACGCCGACCCGCTGCGCGGCGCCGCCTGAGCGCCGCCAGCCTCTTCCCGCCGGTCGGCGCGCGGCGACCGGGGCGGGGGCGTGCGGGACGCGTTCATGGCCGTGCCGCCCTGCGTGCGCCGCCGGCCTCAGCCTTCCCGCCTGCGCAGTTCCACCAGCGGCACCACGTCCGGCATGTGGATGCGCTTGCGCCCGGGCTCGACCGCCGCGAGCGGCACGGTCTCTTCCATCGTGGCCAGGCTGCGGCGGGTGAGGTCCTGGTAGGTCGCGGTTCCCGAGCTCTTCCAGCGCATCTCCTCCTCGGAGAGCGCGCGGATCGCCTTGGCCGGCATGCCGGCGATCAACATGCGCGGCGGCATCTCGACGCCGGCCTTGACGAAGGCCGCCGCGGCGACGATCGATGACTCGCCGATCACCGCGTTGTCCATGATCACGGCGTTCATGCCGACCAAGGCGTTGCGGCCCACCCTGCAGCCGTGCAGCACGGCGCCGTGGCCGATGTGTCCGTCCTCCTCGACCACCGTATCGGTGCCGGGAAAGCCATGCATCACGCAGGTGTCCTGCAGGTTCGAGCCGCGCTCCAGGATCAGTCGCCCGAAGTCGCCGCGCAGGCTTGCGCAAGGCCCGACGTAGCAGTCCGGGCCCACGATCACGTCGCCGATCAGCACGGCCGACGGGTGCACGTAGGCGGTCGGATCCACCACCGGCACGATGCCGTCGATCGCATAGACTTTCAGCTGATTCATCCTTGTTCTCCTCCGCTCGGACTTATGTTACATATAAAGGAAAGATTTCTTCAATAAGTAATTTTATCGGTGAGGGGGCTTCGATGAGCGACGAACTCGACGGCAAGCACGGCGTGCAATCTCTCGAGGTGGGCATGAGCATCCTCCGCGCCATGGTCACCGGCAAGCGCTCCATGATGCTCAAGGACATCGCCCAGGCCGCCGACATGCCGCCCTCGAAGGCGCACCGCTACCTGGTCAGCCTGATCCGCAGCGGACTCGTCGAACAGGACCGGCTCACCTCGCGCTACGACCTCGGTCCCTTCGCCCTCAACCTCGGCCTGGTCGCCCTCGACCGCGTCGACCGGATCCGTCTCGGCTTGAGCGCGATCGGCGATTTGCGCGATCTCACCAACGAGACCGTCGCGCTCGCCGTCTGGAGCGATCGAGGGCCGGTCGTCGTGCGCTGGGAGCGTCCCCGTCGTCCGATCACCGTCAATGTGCTGACCGGCACCAGCCTCAGCCTGCTGAGCTCGGCCGCCGGGCGCGTCTTCGCCGCATGGCTGCCCGAGCAGCAGACCGAAGCGCTGCTGCGCGCCGAGCTCGAATCCGGTCGGGTGCCCGCGGGCCTTGCCACCCTCGACGACGCGCGCCGGCTGCTCGCCGAGGTCCGCGCGCGGGGTGTGGCGGTGATTTCCAGCGGCTATTTCGCCCGCGGCGTCGAGGCTGCGGCGGCCCCGGTGTTCAACTTCAAGAACGAGATCAACATGAGCATCGCCCTCGTGGGCGTCGAGGGCACGCTGGATCTCCTCCCGCACAGTCCCGTGCTCCAGGCGCTGAAGGAGGCCTGCGACGCGCTGTCGCGGCGACTCGGCGCGACCCTTCTCCCGGGTGTCGAGTCGGGCGACCACGCGACCTGAGGGGTGGGTGCGGCGGGAGGTTGCGCACAGCAGGAGCCGGATACTTTTGGAATTGATACAAAGTTTCTGCTTGACGGAATCTTTTGTATCAATTCTAATAACTAGAACGCGTTCTGCAATGCAGAACTTGCGCGCCCCGAGCGCTGCGCCCCCGGCGCGCCGGCCCCCTCGCACCGCACAACCACTGGAGGAGACACCATGAAGTTGCGTAACACCCTGCTGGCCGCCCTCGGCCTCGCCTTCGCCGCCACTGCCGCCCATGCCGAGATCAAGGTCGGTGTCGTGCTCTCGGCCACCGGCCCCGCCGCTTCGCTGGGTATCCCGGAAAAGAACACGATCGCGCTGCTGCCGGCCACCATCGGCGGCGAAAAGGTGAGCTACATCGTGCTCGACGACGCCTCCGACACCACCACGGCGGTCAAGAACGCCCGCAAGCTGACCGTCGAGGACGGCGTCGATGTGATCATCGGCTCCACCACCAGCCCCGCTTCGCTGGCCATGGTCGACGTCGCCGCCGAGACGAAGACGCCGATGATCTCGATGGCCGCGTCGGCGCGCATCGTCGCGCCGATGGACGACAAGAAGCGCTGGGTCTTCAAGACCCCCCAGAACGACCAGCAGATGGCGTCGGCGATCGTCGAGCACATGGTCGCCAACAAGGTGAAGAAGGTGTCCTTCATCGGCTTCGCCAACGCCTACGGCGAGGGCTGGTACGAGCAGTTCAAGAAGCTGGCCGAAGCCAAGGGCATCGAGATCGCCGCCAGCGAGCGCTTCAACCCGGCCGACACCTCGGTGACCGGCCAGGCGCTCAAGCTGATGTCGGTGAAGCCGGACGCGGTGTTCATCGCCGGCTCGGGCACGCCCTCGGCGCTGCCGCAGAAGACGCTGCGCGAGCGCGGCTACAAGGGGCCGATCTACCAGACCCACGGCGTGGCCAACAACGACTTCCTGCGCATCTGCGGCAAGGACTGCGAAGGCACGCTGCTGCCGGTCGGCCCGGTGCAGATGGCGCGCAGCCTGCCCGACAGCCACCCCGTCAAGGCGAGCGCGCTGGCCTACGTGGAGAAGTACGAGGCCGCCAACGGCGCGGGCTCGGTGTCGAGCTTCGGGGCCTACGCGTGGGACGCCGGGGTGTTGCTGCAGGCGGCCGTCCCTGCCGCGCTCAAGGCGGCCAAGCCGGGCTCGGCGGAGTTCCGCACGGCGCTGCGCGATGCGCTCGAGGGCGTGAAGGAAGTCGCCGGCGCCACCGGCATCTACACGATGAGCCCCGACGATCACCTCGGCCTGGACGACCGCTCGCGCGTGATGATCGAGATCCGCAACGGCACCTGGTCGCTGCTGAAGTAAGCATCCCCCTCCGCGGCGGGGCGCATGGCGTCCCGCCGCGCGTCCGTCGGGGGTTCCCGACACATCGAATCAATCACGGCGGTCCGCGAGGCACCGCCGAGACGAGGCATTTCCATGGATATGTCAATTGCATTGATCCTGTCGCAGGACGGGATCACCAACGGCGCGATCTACGCGCTGCTGGCGCTGGCGCTGGTGCTGGTGTTCGCGGTCACGCGGGTGATCTTCATCCAGCAGGGCGAGTTCGTGGCCTACGGGGCGCTGACGCTGGCGATGATGCAGTCGGGCGTGTTGCCGGCCACGGTGTGGATGCTGGTGGCGATGGGAGCGCTGGTCACGGTGCTCGACGGCGGGCTCGCGCTCAAGGCGGGGCAGGGCCGGCGTGCCGCGAGCGTGGCGGGCTGGAACCTGGGCTATCCGCTGGCGCTCGCCGCGGTGGTCGGCGGGCTGGCGGTCAAGGAGCTGCCGCTGGCGGTGCAGGTGCTGCTGACGCTGGCGATCGTGGTGCCGATGGGGCCGATGATGTACCGCCTGATGTACCAGCCGATCGCATCGGCGCCGGTGCTGGTGCTCCTGATCGTCTCGGTGGCGCTGCATATCGCGATGGTGGGCCTGGGACTGCTGTTCTTCGGAGCGGAAGGCCAGCGCACCCCGGCGTTCAGCGAGTTCAGCCTCGAGCTCGGCCCGCTGATGGTCTCCGCGCAGACGCTGTGGGTGGTGGTGGTGTCGGTGCTGCTGATCGTGGCGCTGTACCAGTTCTTCGAACGCACGCTCTACGGCAAGGCCTTGCGCGCCACCGCGATCAACCGCGTCGGCGCCCAGCTCATGGGGATCTCGCCCACGCTCGCCGGCAAGCTGACGTTCTTCCTCGCCGCCTTCATCGGTGCGCTCTCGGGCGTGCTGATCGCCCCGATCACCACGATCTACTACGACACCGGCTTCCTGATCGGCCTCAAGGGGTTCGTCGCCGCCATCATCGGCGGCCTGGCGAGTTATCCGCTGGCCGCCGTGGGTGCGCTCGCCGTGGGGCTGCTCGAAGCCTTCGCGTCGTTCTGGGCCAGCGCCTACAAGGAAGTCATCGTGTTCACCCTGATCATTCCCGTGCTGCTGTGGCGCTCGCTGCGTAGCCACCACGTGGAGGAAGAAGAATGAGAACCGACCGTCTGGTCCTGGGGGCCTTTCTCGCCCTGCTGCTGCTGGTGCCGGCGATCCTGTCGCCGTATTACGTGACGCTGCTGAACTACATCGGCCTGTATGCGATGGTCGCGCTCGGCCTGGTGCTGCTTACCGGGGTGGGCGGACTGACCAGCTTCGGCCAGGCCGCCTTCGTGGGCCTGGGCGCCTACACCACCGCGGCGCTCACCACCGCGACCGACCTGCCGGGATGGCTCGCCTGGGCGGGGACTTCGCCCTGGCTCACCCTGGCGGTCGGGCTGCTGCTGACCGCCCTGGTCGCGGTGCTGATCGGCTCGCTCACCCTGAAGCTCTCGGGGCACTTCCTGCCCCTGGGCACGATCGCGTGGGGCATCAGCCTGTACTTCCTCTTCGGCACCATGGAGAGCCTGGGCGGCCACACCGGCATCAGCGGCATTCCGGCCATCGGGCTGCTGGGCTGGACGCTGGACGAGGGCGGCGAGATCTATTACCTGATCTGGGCCTTCCTGCTCGTCGCCATGCTCACCACCCACAACCTGCTCGACTCGCGCGAGGGGCGTGCGATCCGCGCCCTCAAGGGCGGCCGCGTGATGGCAGAGGCGATGGGCGTGGACACCTCGCGCTCGCGCATGGTGATCTTCGTGATCGCGGCGCTGCTGGCGTGCGCCTCGGGCTGGCTGTATGCGCACATGCAGCGCTTCGTGAACCCGACCCCGTTCGGCGTGCATATCGGCATCGAGTACCTCTTCATGGCGGTGGTCGGCGGCGCCGGCTACGTTTGGGGAGCGATCGTGGGCGCGGGCGTCATCACCGTGCTCAAGCAGTGGCTGCAGAACTGGCTGCCCAGCCTGCTCGGCGCCACCGGCAACTTCGAGACCATCGTGTTCGGCCTGCTGATGGTGCTGGTGTTGCACCGCGCCCGCGAGGGCCTGTGGCCGATCCTCAAGAAACTGGTGCCGGTGCGTGCGCTCCGCAAGACCATCGACCCCGACGCCGAACCGCTGCCGCGGCGCACCCTGCCGAAGGCGGGCGAACTGATCCTCGAGGCCAAGGACGTCACGCGCCGGTTCGGCGGCCTGATCGCCAACAACAACATGAGCCTGGAGGTGCGCGCAGGCGAGATCCTCGCGCTCATCGGCCCCAACGGCGCGGGCAAGAGCACGATGTTCAACCAGATCTCGGGCGTCGACACCCCGACCTCGGGCGAGGTGCGCTTCCTCGGCAAGCCGGTGGCCGGCCACGACTCGCGCGAGATCGCCCGCATGGGCATGAGCCGTACCTTCCAGCACGTGAAGCTGCTGCCGACGATGAGCGTGCTCGAGAACGTGGCGATCGGCGCCCACCTCAGGAGCGACAAGGGCGTGTTGAGCTCGGCCTGGCGCCTGGACCGCGCGGAAGAGGCCCGCATCCTCAAGGAAGCCGCCCGTCAGATCGAGCGCGTGGGCCTGGCCGAGTACATGTACGAGGAGGCCGGCAGCCTCGCCCTGGGCCAGCAGCGCATCCTGGAGATCGCGCGTGCGCTGTGCGCCGACCCCTGCCTGCTGCTGCTCGACGAGCCCGCGGCCGGCCTGCGCTTCAGGGAGAAGGAGGCGCTCGGCGAGTTGCTCCGGAAGCTGCGCGCGGAGGGCATGGCGACCCTGATCGTGGAGCACGACATGGACTTCGTGATGAGCCTGGTCGATCGCGTGGTGGTGATGGAGTTCGGCCAGAAGATCGCCGAGGGCCTGCCCGACGAGATCCAGCAGAACCCGGCGGTGCTCGAGGCCTATCTGGGCGGTGTGGAATGAGCGGGGAGAACGCGATGAATAAGCAGACGCAAGGCAGCGCCGCATCCTCTAACGCGGACGCGAAGAACCCGGTGCTCGAGGTCAAGGACCTGTGCGTGTCCTACGGCAAGGTCGAGGCGCTCACCGATGCCAGCCTCACCGTCGGCGAGGGCCAGATCGTCACCGTGATCGGCCCCAACGGCGCGGGCAAGACGACGATGCTGTCGGCGATCATGGGCGTGCTCGGCTCGCGCGGCCAGGTCGCCTTCGACGGCAGCGTGGAAGGCGTGCCCGAGGTCGAACGCATGGTCGCGCGCGGCATGACCCTGGTGCCCGAGAAGCGCGAGCTCTTCGGCGAGATGAGCGTCGAGGACAACCTGGTGCTGGGCGCCTTCCAGCGCTATCGCATGGGCAAGCGCGATCACGCGCAGACGCTCGAGGAGGTCTATGCGCTCTTCCCGCGCCTCAAGGAGCGCCGCAGCCAGGCCGCAGGCACCATGTCGGGCGGCGAGCGCCAGATGCTTGCGGTGGGCCGCGCGCTGATGGCCAAGCCCAAGCTGCTGATGCTCGACGAGCCCAGCCTGGGGCTGGCGCCGCTGATCGTGCGCGAGATCTTCCGCATCATCAGCGAGCTGCGCCGGCGCGGGGTGTCGATCCTGCTCGTCGAGCAGAACGCGCGCGCCGCGCTGCAGGTGGCCGACTACGCCTACGTGCTCGAGACGGGCCAGATCGCCATGCAGGGCCCGGCGCACGAGCTCGCGGACGATCCGCGCGTGATCGAGGCCTACCTCGGGCTCGGCGGCAAGCACCAGGCGATGCTGTCGACCTGAGCCACCCGCCCTCAGCTCCCCACGGAAAAGGACAAGACCATGGACGCGATGCGCATCCTGATGGACGAACACCAGTCGCTGGCGGCGATCATCCACGCCATCCGGCACATGATCGGCGAGATCGATGCCGGCCGCCTGCGCCCGGATCACAAGCTGCTCGAGGCGATGGTGCATTACCTCGACGCCTACCCCGAGAAGCGCCACCACCCCAAGGAAGATGCCTTCCTGTTCGGGCCGCTGCGTGCCCGCACGCACGACGCGGACGCCGCGCTCGACCGGCTCGAGGCCGAACACGCCCAGGCCGACGCCCGCATCGCGGTGCTCGAGGCCGCGGTCAAGGGCTACGCGCAGGACCCCGTCGGCGGCTTCGAGGCCTTCAAGACCGCCTTCAACGACTACGCCGCGTTCTATCGCAACCACATGATGACCGAGGAGCGCGAGGTGCTGCCGCAGATCCGCAAGCACTTCACCGCAGAGGACTGGGCGCGCGCCAACGCCGGCTTCATCGCCGACGATCCCCTCGGCGGCACGCGCGCCAGTGCCCGGGCGGGCGAGGAGGACTTCGCGCAGATCTTCTCCAGGCTCGTCGCCGCCGCGCCGGCGCCGATCGGCTTGGGGGCGGGACCGTACAAGGGCTGAACGCGCGCGCCCGCGTTCCACGCCGGTGCCCGGCCGGGCTAGAATCCGTCGTCGATTCCAGTCCGCCGGGTCGCCCCATGTGTGTCCGGCCCCAACAGCGGTGAATGCGTGAGCGCCGAAAACAGCAGTTCCAGTCCCGAAACCTCCTCTCCTTCCCCGGCCGTTCCACGCGTGGATGACGCCACGGCCCAGTTCGTGGCCTGGGTGCGCGGCGCGGCGCCCTACATCCACGCCTTCCGCGGCCGCACCTTCGTCGTCGGCTTCGGCGGCGAGGTCGCCGCCGGCAAGCGCGCACAAAGCCTTGCCTACGACTGCAACCTGCTCGCCGCGCTCGGCATCCGCCTGGTGCTGGTGCATGGCGCGCGACCGCAGATCGATGCCGAGCTCGCCCGCCGCGGGCTCGAGCCGCGTTTCCACCACGGCCTGCGCGTGACCGACGCCGATGCGCTCGAATGCGTCAAGTCGGCGATGGCGGTGACCCGCTTCGAGGTCGAGGCGCTGCTCTCGCAGGGCCTGCCCAACACCCCGATGGCGGGCAGCTACATCCGCGTCACCGGGGGCAACTTCATCACCGCGCGGCCGGTGGGCGTTGTCGATGGCGTCGATTACCAATACACCGGCGCGGTGCGCAAGATCATCGCCGAGGAGATCAACGCCGACCTCGACCAGCAGAACGTGGTGCTGATCACCCCGCTCGGCGTCTCGCCCGCGGGCGAGATCTTCAATCTCGCGATGGAGGAGGTGGCCGAGGCGGTGGCGGTGGCGCTCAAGGCCGAGAAGCTGATCTACCTGTGCGATGCGCCCGGCCTGCTCGGCGAGGATGGCCAGCTCGTCGAGTCGGTCACCGCCGACGAGGCGCAGGGCAAGCTCGAGACGGGCGAGGGGCTCACCGAAGACCTGCACCTGTTCCTGCCGTGCGCGATCCGTGCGGTGAAGAAGGGGGTGGCGCGCTGCCACCTGATCGATCACGACCTCGACGGCGGCCTGCTGCTCGAGTTCTTCACGCATGCGGGCGTCGGCACGGTGGTGTCGCGCGACCCGCTGTTCCGCCTGCGCGAGGCCACGGTCGAGGACGTTGCCGCTCTCGTCGCGCTGATCTCGCCGATGGAGGCCGACGGCACCCTGGTGCGGCGCGGGCGCGAGCTGCTGGAGCAGGAGATCGAGCGCTTCACCGTCGTCGAGCACGACGGCGTGCTGGTGGGCTGCGCGGCGCTGTATCCGTTCAGCGAGGACAACGCCGCCGAGCTCGCCTGCCTGGCGGTGACGCCGGAGTATCGCCGCGCCGGTCTCGGCGACCAGCTCCTCAAGCGCATCGAGCGGCGCGCGCGCGTGCAGCGGCTCGAGCGCCTGTTCGTGCTCACGACCCGCACCGCGCACTGGTTCCGCGAGCGCGGCTTCAGCGAGATCGGCCCCGAGGCCCTGCCGCGGCAGAAGCGCGAACTCTACAACTTCCAGCGTCGCTCGAAGGTGTTCGTCAAGCCGCTATGAGCGCCTGCCCGGCACCCGGCAAGGCGGAGGACGCCGAACTGCTCGCCGAGATCGCGCTCGGCGTGCGCAGCGTCGAGGCGATCTTCCTGCCCGGGCTCGCGCTGCGCTGGATCAGCCCCTCGATCGAGGCGCTTACCGGCTTCACGGCGGCGGATTGCGTCGCGGCGGCCGACCCCTTCGAACTCCTGGTGTTCGAGGACGATCGCGTGTTCTGCCGGCGGATGGCGCAGCGGGTCGCTGCGGAGGAATCCGCCCAGGCCTTCGAGCTGCGCCTGCGCGCACGGGATGGGCGGGCGGTTTGGGTGCAGACGCACTGGCGGCCGCGCGCCGACGGCGGCCTGCGCCTGTCGGCCGAGCACATCCAGGCGCGCAAGGAGACCGAATTCACCCTGCTTGAGACGGTGGCCGAGCTGCGCCGCCAGGAGGCGCTGCGCGAGCTCTACCTCGTGCGCAGCAACGACGAGCGCCAGCGCCTGGCTGCGCTGCTGAACCTGATCCGGCTCGGCATCCTGTTCATCGACCACGACCGCCGCGTGCTCTACCACAACCGTGCGATGCTGGCGATCTGGGGCTATCCCCCCGACACCGTGCTCGTCGGCTGCCGCGACGCGGTGCTCAAGGAGCGTGCGCCGGTCGTGCTCGCCGATCCGGCGGGCTATCTCGCCCACATCCATCGCACCGTGCGGGCCAAGCAGTCGATCAGCGAAGAGTACGAGTTCCGGTTCGCCGACGGGCGCATCGCCACCGACCGTTCGGCGGTGGTCGCGGGCGGGGAAGCCGGGCGGCGCATCGGCCGGCTGTGGATCTACGAGGACGTGACCGTGGCGCGGCGCACCTCGATGCAGCTCGTCGAGCTCGCCGAACGCGACGAACTCACCGGTCTCTACAATCGCCGTCGCTTCCATGAAGAACTCGGTCGCATGCTCGCGGACGCCGGGCGTCGCGGCAGCCGGCTCGGCCTCCTCGCCTTCGATCTGGACGGTTTCAAGCCGATCAACGACTCCTTCGGCCACCAGGCCGGCGACGAGGTGCTCGTTCGCCTCGCGCGGGAACTCGGGCGCACCGTGCGCCGCAACGAGACCTTGTTCCGCATCGGCGGCGACGAGTTCGCCCTGCTCGTGCCCGAGGGCAGCACGGAGGGCCTGTGCGAACTCGCCCACCGCCTGGTGGAGACGGTGGGCGCGATGCGCTTCGTCTTCGAGGGCCGCGCGGCGCGCGTCACCGCCAGCGTGGGCATCGCGCGCTTTCCCGACAACGCGCGCGAGGGCGAGGCCCTGGTCGCCGCCGCCGACGAGGCGCTCTATCGCGCCAAGTCGGAGGGGCGCAATCGCGCCGCGGTGTCCGGGAGGCGGGCCGACGAATCGGCTAGAATGCCGTCCTCGAACCCCGATGAACCCGCAAGCAGAGAGGATTGAACAATGGCTCGCATGGTGAACTGCGTGAAACTCGGTCGCGAGGCCGAAGGCCTGGACCTGCCACCGGTGCCCGGCGCGCTCGGCAAGCGCATCTTCGAGAACGTCTCGAAGGAAGCCTGGCAGCAGTGGGTCAAGTACCAGACCATGCTGATCAACGAGAACCGCCTGAACCTGATGGACGCGCGCGCGCGCAAGTACCTCGCCGAGCAGATGGAGAAGCACTTCTTCGAAGGTGGCGCCGACCAGGTGGCCGGCTACGTCCCGCCGCAGGCGTAAGCCCGGATCGCCGATGTAAAAAAGGGGAGCCGCAAGCTCCCCTTTTTCATGCCTGACGCCTCAGCCCCTGCCGAGCTGCGCCTGCGACTTCTCGAAGCGCACGTCCTCGCCGCGCGCCACGAACACCACGTGCTCGGCGATGTTCATCGCGTGGTCGCCGACGCGCTCGATCGCCTTGGCGATGAAGAGCATCTCGAGGCAGCTCGAGATCGTGCGCGGGTCTTCCATCATGTAGGTGATGAGCTGGCGCATCACGCCCTTGAAGCCGGCGTCGATCTCCGCGTCCTTGCGGCGCAGGTCCTCGATGCCTTCCGGATTCACCCGCGCGAAGGCGTCAAGCGAGGCGCGCAGCAGTTCGAGCGCGAGCTCCACCGCCTGGGTGAGGCCCACGCGCGGCACGAAGGGGGTTTCGGCGCTGTGCAGGCGGCGCGCCGCCTTGGCGATCTTCTTCGCCTCGTCGCCGATGCGCTCGAGGTCGGAGGCGATCTTGATCACCGCCAGCACCAGGCGCAGGTCGCCGGCGGCCGGCTGGCGCTTGGCGATGATGTGGCTGCAGTCGTCGTCGAGCTCGACCTGCGCGAGGTTGATCGGCTTGTCGCCTTCGATCACGGTGTCGAGCAGGTCGAGCTGGCCGCTGCGCAGGCCCTCGATCGCCTTGACGACCTGCGCCTCCGCCAGGCCGCCCATGTTGAGGACGCCACGGCGGATTTCTTCGAGTTCGATGTCGTACTGTCTGAGAGTGTGTTCTGTCATGTTCGCCACGATCCAGTCCGGGAAGCGCGCAGGCTAACAGGCGATTGTTAAGGTTTTGTTGCCTGCAACACGGCTGCCATGCAGGTCGCTCACCGTGCGTCCAGCCGTTGCACGCCGCCGGGGGCGGCGAGCAGCAGCACGTCGGCGCCGCGCACGGCGAAGAGCCCGTTGGTGACCACACCGACGATCTGGTTGATCCGCATCTCGATGGTGACGGGGTCGGTGATCGACAGCCCATGCACGTCGAGGATCAGGTTGCCGTTGTCGGTGACGAAGCCCTCGCGCAGCCTGGGCTCGCCGCCGAGCGCGCGCAGCTCGCGGGCGACGTGGCTGCGGGCCATCGGGATCACCTCGATCGGCAGCGGGAAGCGGCCGAGCACCTCGACCTTCTTGCTCGCGTCGCAGATGCACACGAAGCGCTCGGACACTGCGGCGACGATCTTCTCGCGGGTCAGTGCGCCGCCGCCGCCCTTGATCATCGCGAAGCCGCCGTCGATCTCGTCGGCGCCGTCTACATACACCGGCAGCGACTCGATGCCGTCGAGGTCGAACACCTCGATGCCGTGCGCGCGCAGGCGTTGCGTGCTCGCTTCGGAGCTGGAGACCGCGCCGCGGATGCGATCGCGCATGCCGGCGAGCGCATCGATGAAGTGGTTGACGGTGGAGCCGGTGCCGACGCCGACGATGCTGCCTTCGACCACGTGGTCGAGAGCGGCGTAGGCGGCGGCTTTCTTGAGTTCGTCCTGGGTCATGTGCGCGAGGAAGGGATGAGGTGGGAAGGGGAAAGGGGGAGGGGGAAGCCGGCCGCTCAGACGATGCCGTGGAAGGGTTGCACGAGGACGGTGTCGCCTTCTCTCACGGCGGTGCAGTCGGCCGGCAGCACGACGAAGCAGTCGGCCTCGGACATGGAGCTCAGCACGCCGGAGCCCTGGGCGCCGGCGGGCGCCACGGCAAGCGCCTCGCCGCTGCGCTGCAGGCGGCCGCGCAGGTACTCGACGCGACCCGGCTGCTTGCGCATCGAGAAGGCGGCGCGCACGGGGAAGCGCTCGGGCGCGGGCAGCGGTGCGACGCCCATGAGCTGGAGCAGCGCGTCCTGCACGAACTGGTAGAAGGTGACCATCACCGCCACCGGGTTGCCGGGCAGCCCGAACAGCACCGCATCGCCGATGCGGCCGAAGGCCATCGGCCGCCCGGGCTTGATCGCGAGCTTCCAGAACGCCACCTCCCCCATGCGGTTCATCATCTCGCGGATGAAGTCGGCCTCGCCGACCGACACGCCGCCGCTGGTGATGATCACGTCGGCGGCCTGGGCGGCCTCGCGGAAGGCCTCCTCGAGCGCCTCCGGGCGGTCCGGCACGACGCCGAGGTCGAGGAGCTCGCAGCCCAGGCGGGTGAGCACGCCGTGCAGGGTGTAGCGGTTGCTGTCGTAGACCTCGCCGGGGCCGAGCGGGCGGCCGATCGAGGCGATCTCGTCGCCGGTGGACATCACCGCCACGCGCAGGCGGCGGCGCACGCACACCTCGGCGATGCCGAGCGAGGCGATCAGGCCGAGTTCGGCGGGACCGCAGCGCTTGCCCGCGGGGATCGCGACCCCGCCCTCGGCGAGGTCCTCGCCGGCGCGGCGCAGGTTCTGGCCCTTCTTCTGCCCGATGGGGATGAACACGCGCTCGTGCTCGCGACGGGCGACTTCCTGCACGACGATGGTGTCGGCGCCCTGAGGGATGGTGGCGCCGGTCATGATGCGCACGGCCTGGCCGGCGCTGACCATGCCCGAGAAGGGTCGGCCTGCGAAGGCGGTGCCGACCACCGCGAGCGCGCTCTCGCCATCGGCCGAGAGGTCGGCGGCGCGCACCGCGTAGCCGTCCATCGCGGAGTTGTCGTGCGCGGGCACGTTGCACGGCGCGATCACGTCCTCGGCGAGCACGCGGCCGAGCGCGGCGCGTACCGCGACGCGCTCGCGCCCGGCGATCGGGGTGAGCGCGCCGAGGATCGCGGCGCGCGCGGCATCGACGGCGAGGAAGCTGCGGTCGTCGCCGCCTGCGGGATTGGGATTCATGCTTCGGGTCCGTCCTCGATGGGCGACCGCGCTGCGAGCCCCGGCGCGCTCACAGCGCACCGTAGGAGTGCAGGCCGGTCAGGAACATGTTGACGCCGATGAAGGCGAAGGTGGTGACGAGCAGGCCCACCACCGCCCACCATGCCAGCACCGCGCCGCGCAGGCCCTTGGTCAGGCGCATGTGCAGCCAGGTCGCGTAGTTGAGCCACACGATCAGCGCCCAGGTCTCCTTCGGGTCCCACTGCCAGTAGGTGCCCCAGGCCTCGGCCGCCCACAGCGCGCCGAGGATGGTGGCGATGGTGAAGAAGGCGAAGCCGATCGCGATCGCCTTGTACATCACGTCCTCGAGCACGCGCAAGGGCGGCAGGCGGGAGGCGAGGATGCCGCGCTCGGCGAGCAGGTAGGCGGTGCCGACCATGGCCGAGACCGCGAAGGCGCCGTAGCCGATGAAGTTGGTCGGCACGTGCACCTTCATCCAGTAGGACTGCAGCGCCGGGATCAGCGGCTGGATCTCGTGCGCTTCGCGGGTGAAGGTGTACCAGAGCAGGAAGGCCACCGCGGCCGAGATCACGATCATCACGAAGGCGCCCATGCGCCGCGTGGCGTAGCGACCCTCGTAGTAGAGGTAGAGCAGCGCCGTCATCAGCGCGAACAGCACGAAGACCTCGTACAGGTTGCTGATCGGGATGTGGCCGATCTCGGGGCCGAGCAGGTAGGACTCGTACCAGCGCACGAAGAGGCCGGTGGTGCCCATGACCGCGGCGATCCAGGTCAGCGCCGAGCCGGTGCGCTCGGCGAAGTCGCTGCGTGCGAGCAGGCCCAGCCAGTACGCGCCCGTGGCGATGAAGATCAGCGCGCTCATCCACATGATCGCGGTCTGGCTGGAGATCAGGTACTTGAGCAGGAAGGTCTGCTCGGCGCGCGCGAGATCGCCTTGGTAGAGCGCGATGCTCGCCAGCGCAAGCAGCGCCACCGCGGCGAGGAAGGCGCGGAAGGGCTTCCACTGCCAGCCGATCACGGCGAGCACCGGCACTTGCAGCACCAGGATGAGATCGTCGTATACGTCCATCACCGGGTGGTAGCGGACGAGCGCGAAGGCCGCGCCCAGCATCAGCGCGAGCGCGTACAGCCAGTCGAAGGCGCCGAGCCGGCGCAGCAGCGGCGTGTGCGGCCGGAGCGCGGCGGGGGCCGGACCGGCCGGGGTGGCGGGGGAGGGGCGGGCGATTTCCATCATGCACTTTCTCGGGGTTCGGATGCGGGCACGGGGGCGCCGAGCATGGCGGCGAGGCCTTCGACGTGTTGGCGGAAGGCCTCGTCGACGTCGAGCGCCCTGCGATTGGAAGACATCGCGACCAGCGCCTCGTTCGGCTTCACCAGCACGAACAGGCGACGTTCGCGGATGTAGAGCATCGCGAACACGCCCAGCACCAACAGCAGCGCGCCCAGATAGACGAGCGGCATGCCCGGCGAGCGCGTCGCCTGCAGCACGGTGGCGTGACGCTCTTCGAAGCCGTCGAGCTGAAGCCAGGCAGGCGCGCCGTAGAACTGGCTGTCGGAGATCGCCGCGATGGTGTCGTTGACGAAGGTGGCGCGCGCCGGGTCGAGCTGCAGCGGCGGTTCGCCACCGGCCTCGCGGTGCAGCATCCATGCCTCCCAGGCGAGCCCCTGCAGGATGCGCACCAGCACGTCGGCGGCCGGGCCGCGTTCGGCCTCGGGCACGGACTTCTCGATGAAGCCGCCGAGTGTCTCGTAGCCCTTCTCGGCGAACAGCCCGAGGGTCTGCCGGGCCGACTGCACCAGGGCCTCGCGCATCGCGTCCTGGCCGCGACCGGCGGGGAAGCTGCGCGCGGCGAAGCGGGCGACCAGAGCGTCGCGCTGCGCGGGGTCGAGCAGGCGGTCGCGGATCGCGAACCAGGCATCCACTCCGCCGCGCTCGTCGAGGGGGATGCGCATGTAGCGGAAGGCGTCGGCCTGCGCGTCGCGCAGGCCGGTGTAGAGGAACCAGCGCCCGCCCTGCTCGATCGGCAGCATGTAGTTGTGGAACTCGCGCGCCTGGCCGGCGGGGTCGCGCAGCTTGAAGGTGAAGCTGGGGCCGATGTTGCGCAGGTCGCGCACCTCCGCGCCTTTGGCGCCGCTGCCGAGGTGGCGCTGCAGCTTGTCCATGCCGCGCGGCGCGGCC
This sequence comes from Thauera aminoaromatica, assembly GCF_000021765.1. Classification (NCBI taxonomy): domain Bacteria; kingdom Pseudomonadati; phylum Pseudomonadota; class Betaproteobacteria; order Rhodocyclales; family Zoogloeaceae; genus Thauera; species Thauera aminoaromatica. The sequence continues at coordinate 1,708,834 of NC_011662.2, forward strand.
TCGCCTTCGTCGCCTTGCCCGCCCTCGTTGCCGCGCATGTCCTCGACGTTGAAGGCCCGGAAGTCGGTGAATTCCAGCGTATAGGAGAAGCCCGCGGCGCCGTCGGCGAACGCCAGGCTTTCGCCCACCACGCCCTCGATCTCGCGCAGCACCCCGGGACGGCCAGGCAGCAGGCTGCGCGCCTTGATCGCCAGCTTCGAGCCGCCATCCTCGAAGCTCGACTGGTAGAGGGTGATGCCGTCGACGGTGAGCGGGTGGTTGACCTCGATGGTGTGCCGCGTCGTCTGGCCGCTCGACCGGTCGGTGATGCGGATGTCGCTGGCGAAGCGCTTGGGCATGCCGTTCTGGTAGTGCTCGATGTGGAACTTGTCGAGCGTGACGTTGAAGGGCAGTTCCTGCAGCAGGATGCCGTCGGCCAGGCCGAGCACCGCGAAGCTGGTGCTGCGGCCCTCGGGGATGAAGACGTCGCCGCGGAAGCTCGGGTTGCCCGTGCCGAGACGGGCCGACGGTGGAATGTTTGCGATGACCTGGTCGCCCGCGGTGGTGTGCTTGTCGCCCAGCCACACCTGCAGGCGCAGCGGCAGGTTGCCGTCGAGCAGGCCGCCGATGCAGATCAGCACGATCGCGCCGTGGGCGAGGAAGTAGCCGATGCGTCCGGCGCTGCCCTGGCGGGCGGCGAGCAGGGTGCCTTCGCCGTTGTCGGCGACCCGGCTGGTGAAGCCGGCGTGCGCGAGGTAGGCCTGCGCGCGCTCCACCGCGTCGGCGGGGGGCTGCGCGGGCACGAGGCTGACGCGGTGGGCGAAGCTGCGCAGCGAGGCCTCGCGCGCGCGCTCGCGGAAGCTGCGCATCTCGCGCAGCATCGGCGCGGTCTGGCGCACGATGCACAGCGTGGTCGACAGCACCAGGAAGGCGAGGATGACGAGGAACCAGCCGGCGTTGTACACGGAGTACAGGCCGAGCTTCTCGAAGACGGGGAACCAGAACGGACCGAACTGGTTGAGATAGGCGTTGAAGGGTTCGTTCTGGCGAACGACCGTTCCCACTACCGACGCGATCGACAGGATCGTCAGCAGGGAGATGGCAAAACGCATCGAGCTGAAGAGCTCGAAGAGGGCGCGCGCGATGCCGCTATGCATCCGGACCTCGGAGAAAGACGGACGCCAGCGTCGCAGGGCGTGCGGCGCGGGCGCGCGATGCAGACGATCGCCCCCGCCCGCCCCCACGCGGCTCGGCGGTGGGGGCTGCGCAGGGCTGGCGCAGGGTCAGCGCAGGCCGGTCGCGTAGTCGGCGACGGCCTTGATCTCCGGATCGGTCATCTTGAGCGCGATGGTGCGCATCATGCCGTTCGGGTCGTTTGCGCGCACGCCGTCGCGGAAGGCCTTCATCTGCGCTTCGGTGTATTCGGCGAACTGGCCGGACAGGCGCGGATATTGCGCCGGCATGCCCGCTCCGGCGGGGCCGTGGCAGGCGGCACAGGCGGGGACGCCCTTGGCGGGGATGCCCGCGCGCCAGATCTTCTGGCCGAGGTCGATGGTGCCGAGGCTCTTGGCCGGCTCAGGCTTCTGCTCGAAGCTGGCGAAGTACTTGGCGAGGCCGCGCATGTCGGCTTCCTCGAGGCCGGCGACCATCGCGCCCATGATCGCGTTCTCACGCACCGGCGGATTGCCGTTCCAGCCCTTGAACTCGCGCAGCTGCTTGAAGAGGTAATCCTCGTGCTGGCCGGCAAGCTTGGGGTTGGCCGGGAGCTGGCTGTTGCCGTCGGCGCTGTGACAGGCCGCGCAGACCGTCTCGGCGGTCTGCTTGGCCTTTTCGAGGTCCGGGGCCTGGTCCTGGGCCTGAAGGCCGCCGGCGACCAGCAGAAGCGACGAGAGCAGCAGGGAACGCTTGATCATGATGTCCTCGGAAAGCCGTGAGTGATTGTTTCAAACGCGGTATTCTAATACACGAACGCCTGATTGCGCGATGCGATGAGGTCTGTTCGCCGCGCAAGGCGCGGTTTTCAGTGATCTTCCTCCATGCCTCTGTTCCGCAACGCAACATTCGAAATCTCGATCGCCAAGCCTTCGGGCCTGCCACCGCCCTCGGGCGCGGAGATCGCCTTCGCCGGGCGCTCCAACGCCGGCAAGTCGAGCGCGATCAACACCCTCGCCGGTCACGTGCGCTTGGCCTACGTGTCGAAGACGCCCGGGCGCACGCAGCTGATCAACTTCTTCCGTCTCAACAACGGCGCGCTGCTCGTCGATCTGCCCGGCTACGGCTACGCCGCGGTGCCCGAGAAGATCCGCCGCCAGTGGTCGGGGCTGATCGAGACCTACCTGCGTACCCGCGAGAGCCTGATCGGACTCGTGCTGATCATGGACAGCCGCCATCCGCTCACGCCTCTCGACCGCAACATGATCGATTGGTTCGCGCCCTCGGGCAGGCCGATGCACGTGCTGCTCACCAAGAGCGACAAGCTCTCGCGCGGCGCCGCCGCGGCGACCCTGCAGGAGGTGCGTCGCGCGCTCGAGCCGCTCGGGCCGCAGGTCACCGTGCAGCTGTTTTCCAGCCTGAAGAAGAGCGGGGTGGAGGAGGTCGAGCGCGTGATCGGCGGCTGGCTGGTGCCAGCCGGCACGGTGGGCGGCGACCTCGCCGACAGGCCTGCCGGCGCGGTCGATGCGCCGCCGGGCGCATAAACAAAAGCCCCCGACCAGGGGACGTAGTCGGGGGCGAAAATGCCTCACCAGGCGTGAGGCACCCGCTCAGGGAGGTGAAGCGGGAGATGGCCGGCCTGGGGGCACGGCGCCATCTGCCTGCTAAGATGAGCTCCTGACGTGAAAGTTCCGCAAGCCGCGCGCACGGCCCTGCCGGCGTGCGCGGTTGCGCTGGCCGTGCGTGAGGTGATCCGCGCGCGCCCTGCGGTCGGCGCCCGCCGCCGCACGTCCCCGCCGCACGTTCCACAACGACCTGCTAGAGACCGAGATGCGACCCACTGGAGCCTTTCCCGCGACCCGCATGCGCCGCATGCGCCGTGACGAATTTTCCCGCCGTCTGATGCGCGAGCACGTACTCACCGCCAACGACCTGATCTATCCGGTGTTCGTGCTCGACGGCACCGACCGCAGCGAGGCCGTGCCCTCGATGCCCGGTGTCGAGCGTGTGAGCATCGACCGGCTGTTGGGCGTGGCCGAGGAGGCGATGCGCCTGGGCGTGCCGGCGCTCGCGCTGTTCCCGGTGATCGACCGCGCCGGCAAGACCCCCGGCGCCGAGGAGGCCTGGAATCCGGAGGGCTTGGTGCCGCGCACCGTGCAGGCGCTCAAGGCGAACTTCCCCGACCTGGGCGTGATCACCGACGTGGCGCTCGATCCCTACACCAGCCACGGCCAGGACGGTCTCATCGACCCCGCCGACCCGCGCGGCTACGTGATGAACGACGAGACCCTGGAGGCGCTCGCCAAGCAGGCCCTGTGCCACGCCCAGGCCGGCGCCGATGTCGTGGCGCCTTCCGACATGATGGATGGCCGCATCGGCCGCATCCGCGCCGAGCTGGACGGCGCGGGCCACATCCACACCCGCATCCTGGCCTACTCTGCAAAGTACGCCTCGAGCTTCTACGGCCCCTTCCGCGACGCGGTGGGCTCGGCCGGCAACCTCGGCAAGGGCAACAAGCACACCTATCAGATGGACCCGGGCAACAGCGACGAGGCCCTCCGCGAGGTCGAGCTCGATATCGCCGAGGGTGCCGACATGTTCATGGTGAAGCCCGGCATGCCCTACCTCGACATCGTGCGCCGCGTGAAGCAGGAGCTGCAGGTGCCGACCTACGCCTACCAGGTCAGCGGCGAGTACGCCATGCTCAAGGCCGCCGCGGCCAACGGCTGGCTGGACGAGAGGGCGTGCGCGCTCGAGGCCCTGCTGTCCTTCAAGCGCGCCGGCGCCGACGGCATCCTGACCTATTTCGCGCTCGACGCGGCGCGCTGGCTTAAGGCCGGCGCCTGATGACGGCGCGGCCGGTCCTGCGGCCGTTGTGCGCGGCCGACCTGCCGGACGTGCTGGCGATCCAGCGCGCGGCCTACGGCGACGGCTACCAGGAGTCGGCCGCGGTGCTCGGGCGCAAGCTCGAACTCGCGCCGCAGGCGTGCTGGCTCGCGCAGGCGGACGGTGCGGCGGTGGGCTACGTGTTCGCCCATCCCTGGGACGATGCCGACGCGCCGCCCCTGCATGCGCCGCTGCGAGCCTTGCCGGCACGCGCCGGGCATGGCTTCGTTCATGACCTCGCGGTGGTGCCGGCGGCGCGCGGGCTGGGCGTGGCGGCAGCGCTGTTCGGTCGCGTGCGCGACTGGTCGGCCGCCGCGGGGCATCGCGGACTGCGCCTGGTGGCGCTCGCCGATGCGGTGCCGTTCTGGGCACGCCAAGGCTTCGCCGCGCTGCCGGCGGTGCTGCCGGCGGGCTATGGCGAGGACGCCTGCCTGATGGAGCGTGCGCTGCGCGACTGAGCCAGCGCGGACGTGCCGGCCAGCCTCGAGCGCCGTCGCGCGCGCTCCTGGCCGCACGCGTTCTTCTTCTCAGCGCACCTGCAGCCGCCCGAGCTGGCGGCGCAGCGCGAGGATGTTGGGGATGCGCAGGTCCACGTAGGCCGGCGTGCGCAGCCCGCCGCCCACCAGCACGGTACGCATGCCGAGGCGCTTGGCGGTGCGCAGGTTGACGGCCGAATCTTCCAGCATGATGCATTGCGCGGCGTTCAGGCGCCGGCGCTGGAGCAGGCCGCGGTAGGCGCGGATGCCGGGCTTGGGGTGGTAGTCGAGATCCTCGATGCCGACCACGTCCTCGAACAGGCGGCGCACGCCCATGATCTCCAGCACAGCCTCGGCGTAATGGCGCGGTGCGTTGGAGAACACGATGCGCCGCCCCGGCAGGGCGCGCAGCATGCCGCGCAGCGCGCGCTCGAACACCATCATCTCGTGCAGGCGGTCGAAGCGGTGGGTCTCGACGAGGAAGTGGTCGGGGTCGGTGCCGTGGTGGCGCATCAGGCCGAGCATGGTGGCTCCGTAGCGGTGCCAGTACTGCATGCGCAGCGCGTTGGCCTCGTCGAGGGCGAGCCCGAGGTGCTGCTCGAGGTAGCGCGTCATGCTGCGGTTGATGTGCGGGAAGATGTGCGGACTGGCGTTGTGCAGGGTGTTGTCGAGGTCGAACAGCCAGACGGGACGGGAGGACATCTTCTTCGCTCGGGGCAGGATCGTGCGGGGAGGAGGGGCTCAGCGCGCGGGCGGGCGGGGCTGGAAGCGCATGATGGCGCGTCCGTCCGCGGTGGTCTTCGGGGCGGGCTTCCAGGCGTGGCCCTGGATGATCTCGAAGCTCGCCGGCAGGCGGCCGTCGTGGCGCAGGCGCTCGTAGGCGGCGCGCGCAGCCTCCCAGCCGGTCCGGCCGGAGAGCCCGCGCGGGCGAGTGCTGGCGGCGTTGTTGCCACCGCTCGCGCGCAGGTCGGCGAAGAGGCCGTCGAGGTCGGCGTAGGTCAGGGTCAGCATCTCCATGTCCATGACCGGGTCGCTGAAGCCGGCCTGCACCAGCGCGTCGCCGAGGTCGTGCATGTCGATGAAGCGGTGCACCCGCTCACCCGCCGTGGCGGGCAGCGCGGCGCGCAGCTCGCGCAGGGTGTCGGGGCCGAGCGTCGAGAACATGAAGAGCCCGTCCACCTGCAGCGTGCGGTGCACCTCGCGGAAGGCGGGCAGCGGGTCGTCGAGCGCCGGCAGCATCAGGTTGGACCACACCAGCCCGAGGCTGGCGTGCGCCAGCGGCAGCGCACACGCGTCGGCGACGAAATGCGGCGCCGCGGCGGGGCGCCCGCCGATCAGGCGGCGCAGCAGCCCGCCGCCCTGCGGGCGCAGGCGCGCGCGCGCGCGGGCGAGCATCGCGGGCGCGAAGTCGGCAGCGAGCAGGGTGGCCGCGGGGAAGCGTTCGGCCAGGCGCGGCAGGTCTGCCCCGGTGCCACAGCCGAGGTCGAGCACGCGCTGCGGACTCAGGCGGATGTAGTCGAGGCGCTCGTCCATGCGCCGCGCGACCTCGCGCGCCAGCGCGTCGGCGCCGTCGCAGTGCGGCGCGGCGCGCTCGAAGCGGCGGCGCAGCAGGCTGCGGTCGAGGGCGAAGCCCGGCGCGGCGGGGGCCTGCCCGGGGGGGGCGTCCCGGGCGCTGACGTCCTGGCCGGGGGTGGGGGTGTCCATGCGCTCGCCGCTCAAATTGCGCGCAGGCCGAGGCGCGCGAACAGGCGGTCGTCGCGGTCGGCGTCGGGGTTGTCGGTGGTGAGCAGGCGCTCGCCGTAGAACATCGAGTTGGCGCCCGCCAGGAAGCACAGCGCCTGCAGCTCGTCGCTCATCTCGCCGCGGCCGGCGGACAGGCGCACGTAGCTGCTCGGCATGGTGATGCGCGCGGCGGCGATCGTGCGCACGAATTCGAAGGGGTCGAGCGCCCCGGCGCCCGCGAGCGGCGTGCCCGGGACCTGGACCAGGTTGTTGATCGGCACCGACTCGGGCGGCGCCGGCAGGTTGGCGAGCTGGGCGATCAGCGCGGCGCGCTGGCGGCGGTTCTCGCCCATGCCGACGATGCCGCCGCTGCATACGTTGATGCCGGCGCCGCGCACCTTGTCGAGGGTGTCGAGGCGGTCCTGCAGGGTGTGGGTGGTGATCACCCGGCCGTAGAAGTCGGGTGCGGTGTCGAGGTTGTGGTTGTAGTAGTCGAGGCCGGCGTCGGCGAGCTGCTCGGCCTGGCCTTCCTTCAGCATGCCCAGGGTCACGCAGGTCTGCAGGCCGAGCGCCTTCACCTCGCGCACCATCTCGAGCACCGGGGCGAGGTCCTGGTCCTTCGGCCCGCGCCAGGCGGCACCCATGCAGAAGCGGCTGGCGCCGCGCGCCTTGGCCGCGCGCGCGTTGGCGAGCACCTCGTCGACCGGGAGCAGGCGCTGGCGGGCGAGACCGCTGTCGTGGCGGGCGGACTGCGAGCAGTAGCCGCAGTCTTCCGAGCAGCCGCCGGTCTTGATCGAGAGCAGGGTGGAGCGTTGCACTTCCTGCGGGTCGAAGTGGCTGCGATGCACCTGCTGGGCGCGGAAGACGAGCTCGAGCAGGGGCAGCTCGAAGAGCGCCTCGACCTCGGCGGTCGCCCACTGGTGGCGGGACGGGGGCGCTGCGGGGCGTTCGATCGTCGCGGAAGTCGTTGTCATGTAATGCTTTCCAGGCTGTAATTACGAATTACGAGGCCCGCATGTTCTTCCATCGGTGGAAATCTTGTCAAATTCACTGCATCCCCTCCGCGTCCTGTTCAACCATGCGATGGACGTGCTCGCGCCGCAGGACTGCTTCGTCTGCGGTGCGACGAGCGGCGGCGAGGCCGTCTGTGCCGCCTGTGCCGACGAGCTGCCGCGGCGTCCTTCCACCGCGTGCCCGCAATGCGGCCTGCCCGGCCTGGATGGTGGCCGTTGCGGCGCCTGCCGGCGCAGCGCGCCGGCCTTCGATGCGACGCGGGCGGTGTTCGATTTCGCCTTCCCGGTCGACGCGATGATCCATGCCCTCAAGTACCGCCACCAGCTCGCGGTGGGCCGTTACCTTGGCGATGCGTTGGCCCGATGCGGCGCCGATTTCGCTGCGGAAGACGGCGCGGGGGCCGATCTCGTGCTGCCGATGCCGCTGCATCCGCGCAGGCTCGCCGAGCGCGGCTTCAACCAGGCGGTGGAGCTGGCGCGCGGATTCGCGCGTGCGCGCGACCTGCCGCTCGGGCTCGCCGTCGTGCGCAAGCTGCGCGACCTGCCGGCGCAGGCCGGGCTCGACCGCGAGGCCCGCCTGCGCAGCCCGCGCGGCGCCTTCGAGTGCGTGGAGGACCTGAGCGGGCGCAGGGTGATCGTGGTCGACGACGTGATGACCACCGGCGCCACGCTCGACGAGCTTGCGCGCTGCCTCAAGGGGCGAGGGGCGAGCTGGGTCGGCAACCTGGTCGTGGCGCGCACGCCTTCGCCCTCTTGAGCCCGCGGTGGTGGCGGCCTGCTAGACTCGCCGGCCGGCGGCTCCGCTGCACTCGCTTCGGCTTGCGGAGCGGTCTTGCCGCAGCCGATTTCCGCCCGGCCATGCACCTGCACCCGGCCAACCTTGGCTATCCAGCGATGTTCGAGATCGTCCTCTACCAGCCCGAGATCCCGCCCAACACCGGCAACGTGATCCGCCTCGCCGCCAACACCGGCTGCCGCCTCCATCTGGTGGCGCCGCTCGGCTTCGACCTGTCGGACAAGCAGCTCGCCCGCGCCGGCCTGGACTACCACGATCTCACCTGCCTGACCGTGCATCCCGACTGGGCGCACTGCCGCGAGGTGCTCGCCGGGCGGCGCATGTTCGCCATGAGCACGCGTGCGAGCCGGCGTCACGACCGTGTGGATTTCCAGCCTGGCGATGCGCTGCTCTTCGGTCCCGAGAGCCGCGGCCTGCCCGAGGAGATCCTGCGCGAGTTCGCGCCCGAGCGGCGGGTGCGCATCCCGATGCGCCCGACCAACCGCAGCGTCAATCTGTCGAACGCGGTGGCGGTGGTGGTGTACGAGGGCTGGCGCCAGCACGACTTTGCCGGCGCCGTCGCGCAGGGCGACTGAGCCGAGCCGCGCCGCGCGCGCTCACTCCGCGCGCGGGTCGCGTGCGAGCAGGCGCTCCACGGCGCCGCGCGCGTCGAGTCCGTGATGGAGGAGAGCGTCGATGGCTTCGCAGATCGGCATCTCGACGCCATGGCGGCGGGCGAGGCCGACCACCTCGCGTGCGGTCGACACGCCCTCGGCAACGTGGCCGAGCTGGCGCAGGATGTCGGCGAGGCCCTTGCCCTCGGCCAGCGCCAGGCCGACGCGGCGGTTGCGCGAGAGGTCGCCGGTGCAGGTGAGAATCAGGTCGCCCATGCCGGCCAGGCCCATCAGGGTCTCGCCGCGCGCGCCGAGCGCACGCGCGAGGCGGGCGATCTCGGCCAAGCCGCGGGTGATCAGGGCGGCGCGCGCATTGAGTCCGAAGCCCATGCCGTCGGAGACGCCGGCGGCGATCGCCATGACGTTCTTGACCGCGCCGCCGACCTCGCAGCCCACCAGATCGGTGTTGGCGTAGATGCGCAGGCGGGGCTGGTGCAGCACGCCCACCCAGTGGCGGGCGAAATCGGCGTCGTGTGCCGCCAGCGCGATCGCCGCGGGCAGGCCGCGCGCGACCTCGGCGGCGAAGCTCGGGCCGGTGAGTACGCCACTCGCGGACCCGGCGCCGCACTCCTCGGCGACGATCTCGTGCGGCAGCTTGCCGGTGCCGGCCTCGAAGCCCTTGCAGGCCCACAGCAGCGCACGCCCGGGAGCGAGCCGACGCAGCTCGCGCACCGTGGTGCGCAGGCCGGCGAGGGGGGTGACGACCAGATGCAGCTCGGCCTGCGCTGCGGCGCGCGCGAAGTCGGCCTCGACCGCGAGCGTGTCGCGCAGGCGGACACCGCGCAGGTAGCGGGTGTTCTCGTGGATGCGGGCGATCTCTTCGAGCTGGCCGCGGTCGCGGCCCCACAGGACCACCTCGTGGCTGGCGGAAAAGGCTTGGGCGAGCGCGGTGCCCCAGGCGCCCGCGCCGAACACGGCGATGCGGCGGCGGCTCACAGTCCCCATACCTCGCTGGCGTGCACGTAGCCTTCGAAGCCCTCGACGTGGCGCACGCGCGCCCAGCCCTCGCTGGCGGGTTCGAGCAGTTCGAGGACGACGTTGCGCGTGGCTTCGAAGGCGGGCGCGGCGGTCTCCTGCGCGGCGCGGCGCACGATCGCGCGCTCCGCGGTGACGATGACCGTCCGGCGCGTGACGAGGGCGCCGCCCTCGACCCAGCCGAACCCGCCGGCAGGGTCGCGCACGCGCATCCAGCCGTCCTCGCGCACGACGATCTCGACCGGTGTGCCCGGGCGCAGGCGGAACAGCGCCTCGGCATCCGGCGCCGGCTGCTCGCGCAGCAGGGTCGAAGCCGCGACCGAGCGGTATTCGATCGCCTGCGCGGCGACCGGCAAGGCCGCGCCGCCCAGGGGGGCGAACACGGCGAGCATCAGGAGCGCGCGGCCGAGCGGCGCCGAAGGTATCTGCGGGGACGGACGGCGCGCGCGCTTCATGCGGGACGCCTCACTGGATGGGAACTTCGCCGTTCGCCTGCTCGATGGCCTGCTGGCGTTGCGCCTGGTAGAGCGATTCGAAATTGACCGGCGAAAGCAGCACCGGCTGGAAACCGGCACGGGTGACCGCGTCCGACACCGCCTCGCGGGCGTAGGGGAAGAGGATGTTGGGGCAGCCGATCATCATCACCGGCTCCAGCTCACCCTCGGGGAGGTTGCGGATCTGGAAGATGCCGGCCTGCGCGACCTCGACCAGGAAGAGGTTGCGTTCCTCGCCGATGCGGGCGTTGACGGTGACGGTCAGGGTGACTTCGTACACGCCTTCCTCGACCACCTGGCCTTCGGTACGCAGTTGCACGTTCACCTGCGGGGTCTCGCGCTCGAGGAAGATCTGCGGGGCACCCGGCACCTCGACCGAGAGGTCCTTGACGTAGAGTTTTTCGATCGAGAAGACGGGTTGGGTGTTTTCGCTCATGAATCGGGTTCCGGTTTGGGTGGGTACGGCCGCGCCTGCGGCCGCGGGGAAAAAGGATGCTCGGCGGGGAGCGTCGGAGATGGGGGGGCGGGGGCGTCTCGCGTGCCGCGGGTACGAACCCGCGCTCAGGCGCTCTCGCCGCGCAGCAGCGCAGCGAGCCTGCCGCCGCGCTCGAGGGCGAGGAGATCGTCGCAGCCGCCCACATGGTAGTCGCCGATGAAGATCTGCGGAACGGTGCGGCGTCCGCTCAGCTTCATCATCTCCTCGCGACGCGAGGGGTCGAGATCGACGCGGATCTTGTCCAGCCCGACCACGCCCTTGTCGAGCAGCAATTGCTCGGCGCGGATGCAGTAGGGGCAGGTGGCGGTCGCGTACATGCGGATCGGAGGCTGCATGCTCACTTCCTCTTGCGGCTGACGGGCTGCCCCGCCTTCTGCCACTCCATCATGCCGCCGCGCAGGTTGTAGATGCGGTTGAATCCGGCCTTGCGCAGCGCGCCTGCGGCGCTGTTCGAGCGCGCGCCGGTGGTGCAGCAAAGGATGACCGGGTGGTCCTTCCACTTTTCCATCTCCTTGCCGCGGCGCTCGATCTCGCCGGCGGGGATGTGGCGCGCGTTGGGGATGTGGCCCTGGGCGTACTCGCCCTGCTCGCGCACGTCGATGACGATCGCGTCCTCGCGGTTGACGAGGAGGGTCGCCTCCACGGGCGAGAGCTGGGTGTCGTCGCCGCGGCTGCGCACGAGTTCGACCATCAGCCAGGTGCCCGAGGCGGCGGCGAGCGCCGCCCAGTACCAGTTGTGTTGCAGGAATTCCACGAAGGGGATGCTCCGGTTGCGGGGTTGGGGGGTCAGCGTTCGGCGTCGTCGTCGGCGCAGAAGACCTCGCGCATCAGCACGATCAGCTGCAGGGTGCGCTCGTCGCCGACGCGGTAATAGACGCGGTTGGCGTCCTTGCGCGTCTGCAGCACACCCTTGTCGCGCAGGATGGCGAGATGCTGGGAGATGTTGCTCTGCGAGGTTCCCACCGCGTCGACGATGTCCTGCACGCATTCTTCGCCGCTGCCGAGCACACAGAGGATCTTCAGGCGCAGGGGATGCGCGATCGCCTTGAGCGCGCGGGCGGCGGTCTCGATGTGTTCGTGCTTGTCGATCAGGGTGGTGATTGCGTCTTTGTCCACGATGGGGCCGGCAGAACCAAAGCGCTAGTATAAAATAACGCGTTGTCCCGATGCATGAGAGATCTCGCGTCCGAGCGGCCGCGTGCCGGTCACGAGCCGCCGCCTCGCGCACCCTTCACCGCATCGGGTCCCTTGTCCGACTGCCCTCCGTCCTCGCCCCCGTCCAGCATTGCTCGCCCCTCGCAACTCTCCGCGGATCCCACCCCGTTGTCGCCCAGAAGCCTGAAGTCGCCGATCGCAGGCGCGTGCATCGCCGCGCTCGCCGCCCTCCTTGTCGTGCCCGGCCCGGCCTTCGCCCAGGCCGGCGGCGAGATCGCCGAGCGGCGCTCCGACCTCGACGAGCTCAAGCAGCGTATCCGCGAGTTGCAGGAGGAGATGGCGAAGGCGGAGGCCGATCGCACCAGCGCGCAGAAGGCGCTGGTCGACTCCGAGCGTTCGGTGTCGCGCGCCGTACGCGAGCTCGCCCGCATCGAGGGCGAGCGCAGGAATGCCGAGAAGCGGCTCGCGGTGCTCGAAGGCGAGCAGCGCGAGACCGCCGCGCGCATCGACGCCCGCCGCGGTGAGCTCGCCGACTGGGTGCGTCGCCACTACGTGCATGGCGCGGCCGACGGTGTGGCGCCGCTGCTGTCGGCACGCGACCCCAACCAGCTCGCGCGCGACGCGCACTACCTGGAGCACCTTGGTCGCGCCCGCCTGGAGCTCATCGAAGGCCTGCGCACCGACCTCTCCGAGACCCGGCGCCGCGCCGACGAGATCAGCGCCCGCCGCGATCGTCTCGCCACGCTCGAGAGCGAGCAGCGCGACCGCCAGCAGCAGCTGCAGACCGAGCAGTCGCGGCGCAAGGCCGCGCTCGCCGAGGTGAGCCGCGAGCTGCAGGCGAAGAAGAGCGAGGTCGATGCGCTGCAGCAGGACGAACAGCGTCTCGGCAAGCTCATCGAGACCCTCGCTCGCCGCGCCCGCCTCGCCGCCGCGCGCGAGGCCGCACGCCGTGAAGCGGAGCAGCGCGAGGCCGAACGCCGCGCCGCCGCGCAGCGCGAGGCCGAACGTCGCGAAGCCGCGCAGCGCGAGGCGGAGCGCCGTGCGGCGCGGGCACGCGCCGAGCACGAACAGCGTGGCGAGACCGCAGCGCGCGCGGAGCCGGCGCCGGTGCCACGCCTCGAGGCGCCGCCGCCGGCACGGGTGGAGCGTGCGCAGCGCCCCGAGCCGGTGGTCGGCGAGGTCCGCGACGCCGCCAGTGCCACGCCCACCGGCGTGCGCTTCAACCAGCTGCGTGGGCAGCTGCGCTTTCCGGTGCGCGGAGAACTCGTGGGCCGCTTTGGTGCTCCAAGGGCGGAGGGTGGAACCACCTGGAAGGGCGTGTTCATCCGCGCCGGCAACGGTGCCGAAGTGCGTTCGGTGGCCGGCGGGGAAGTGGTCTTCTCGGACTGGTTGCGCGGGTACGGCAACCTCATCATCGTCGACCACGGCAGCGACTACCTGACCATCTACGGCAACAACGATTCCCTGCTCAAGGAAGTGGGCGATCGCGTCGGCGGTGGCGAGCCGATCGCCAGCGTGGGCGCCGCCGGGGTGGGCAACGATTCGGGTTTATACTTCGAGATCCGTCACCAGGGGCAGCCGCTCGATCCGATGCAATGGATGCGGCTCAACTAGACGGGACGGCCGACCGGGGCGGTCGGCGCACTACTGGAGTTCTCATGCGCAGCAGCAAGCTGAAACAGTTCGGCCTCGTCATGACCGGCATGGTGGCCGGGATCATGATCAGCCTCAATTTCTCCGCCAACGCCGACCGCAGCGCGCCCCTGCCGCTGCCGGTCGACGAGTTGCGCGCCTATGCCGACGTCTTCAACGCGATCAAGCAAGGCTACGTCGAGCCGGTGGAGGACAAGAAGCTGATCACCGACTCGATCAGCGGCATGCTCTCCGGGCTGGATCCGCACTCCGCCTATCTCGACGCCGAGGCCTTCAAGGACCTCCAGGTCGGCACCCAGGGCGAATTCGGCGGTCTCGGCATCGAGGTCGGCATGGAAGACGGCTTCGTCAAGGTGATCTCGCCGATCGAGGATACTCCGGCCTTCCGCGCCGGTGTGCTGGCGGGCGACCTGATCGTCAAGCTGGACGACACCCCGGTCAAGGGCATGAGCCTCAACGACGCGGTCAAGCGCATGCGCGGCAAGCCGCGCACCGACATCATCCTCACGATCATGCGCAAGGGGCAGTCGCAGCCGATCGTGATCAAGCTGACGCGCGAAGTCATCAAGGTGCAGAGCGTCAAGTCCAAGGTGGTGGAGCCCGGCTACGCCTACCTGCGCATCGCGCAGTTCCAGGAGAACACCGCCGCGTCGGTGGTCGAGCACCTGGCCAAGCTCGGCGCTCAGGGCCCGGTGCAGGGCCTGGTACTCGACCTGCGCAACGACCCTGGCGGCCTGCTGCACGGCGCCGTGGGCGTGTCGGCGGCCTTCCTGCCCGAAGAGACCCTCGTGGTGAGCACCGACGGCCGCACCGAGGACGCCAAGCGCGAGTACCGCGCCATCCAGGCCGACTACCTGCGCGGCACCCGCGACGACTTCCTGCGCCGCCTGCCGGCCTATGCGCGCGACGTGCCGATGGTGGTGCTGGTGAACGCGGGCTCGGCCTCGGCCTCGGAGATCGTCGCCGGCGCGCTGCAGGATCACAAGCGCGCCAGGGTGATCGGCACGCAGACCTTCGGCAAGGGCTCGGTGCAGACCATCCTGCCGCTCAACAACAACACCGCGATCAAGCTCACCACCGCACGCTACTACACGCCGAGCGGGCGCTCGATCCAGGCCAAGGGCATCGCGCCCGACATCGTCGTCGAGGAGACCGCCAACGGGTCCGGCCGCCGCGTGCGCGAGGCCGATCTGCTGGGGCATCTCGAGAACGACAAGGGCGCCGTGGAGGCCGCGAAGGCCGCTGCCGGCAAGGCGGACGGCGCGCCGGCAGAAGAAACCGCGGCCGAGACCGCGCGCTTCGAGCTCGCGGGCGACAACGACCACCAGCTCAAGCAGGCGATCCGCCTGCTCAAGGGCGAGGACATCGCCCACGCCGCGCCGGCCGTCGAGGCCGAAGCGGCCGGGGGACAGGCCGCGGCGGCCGGGGCCGCGCAGCCTGCGGCGGCGAAACAGTAAGCCGGGAGTCCGGCCGGGGGGACGATCATGCGCAGGGAAACTGCCTACAAGCTGGCGGGCCGGCATCACGACCGGCCCTTGCCGGGCGCCGATATCCACAAGCATCGCGAGATCCGCTTCAAGCCGCTCCCGCCCGGGCAGGTGGAGCGCGCCTGGAAGTCGCTGCAACTGCTCAAGGGCCTGCAGCTCGAGCGCACCGACGATCCGCTGGGAATCGTGGTGCGCTACTCGGTGCTCGACTATTCGCTCGAGTCGCTCGAGGACGCGCTGCGCGAGGCCGGCTTTGCGCTGGAGAATTCGCTCTACATCAAGCTGGTGCGGGCACTCGTGTATTTCAGCGAGGAGACCCAGCGCCACAACCTGCTGTCGCCCGAACGCCTGATCAAGCAGTCCAACGAGGTCTACATCCAGGCCTGGGACCACCACGTGCATGGCGACCACGACGACACCCCGCTCGAACTGCGCGAATACAAGTAATCGGGCGATGAACGACGACCAGCTGCTGCGCTACAGCCGCCACATCCTGCTGCCCGAGATCGACGTCGAAGGCCAGCAGGCCCTGCTCGATGGGCGCGCGCTGGTGGTCGGCGCGGGCGGGCTGGGCTCGCCCGCGGCGATGTACCTTGCCGCCGCCGGGGTCGGCACCCTCGTGCTCGCCGACCACGATACGGTCGATCTCACCAACCTGCAGCGCCAGATCATGCACTCGGCCGACATGGTCGGCCTGCCCAAGGTCGCCTCGGCACGTGCCACGCTGCACCGGCTCAACCCGCAGACCCGGCTCGAGCCGATCCAGGCGCGCCTGGAGGGCGAGGCACTCGAGGCCGAGGTGGGGCGCGCCGACGTGGTGCTCGACTGCACCGACAACTTCGCCACCCGCCACGCCATCAATCGCGCCTGCGTGAAGCACCGCAAGCCGCTGGTGTCGGGCGCGGCGATCCGCTTCGACGGTCAGGTCTCGGTGTTCGACCTGCGCAAGCCCGACAGCGGCTGCTACCACTGCCTGTTCCCGGAAGGCGAGGACATCGAGGAGGTGCGCTGTGCGGTGATGGGCGTGTTCGCCCCCATCGTCGGCATCGTCGGCACCATCCAGGCTGCCGAGGCGCTCAAGGTCCTCATTGGTTGCGGGCGCACGCTCGACGGCCGCTTGCTGCTGCTCGACGGCTTGTCGATGGAATGGCGCAGTGTCGCGCTCGGGCGCGACCCCGGCTGCGCGGTGTGCGGGACGGCGCGATGCGCCGGAGCGGTGGAATCAGCCCTGCGCTAGCGGTCGCGCGATCAGGCGCAGGTCGGGGCCGATGCGGCGCAGGTCGCGGATGTCCAGCCTTGTGGCGCCTTCCAGGCGGGTGAGCGCGGGCAGGTTGAAGAGCCCCTGCGCGGCGTCGCCGACCAGCATCGGCGCCAGGTAGATCAGCAGCTCGTCCACGCAGCCCTCGCGCAGCAGCGAGCCGTTGAGCTTGAAGCCGGCCTCGACGTGCAGCTCGTTGATGCCGCGCTCGCCCAGCAGGCGCAGCAGCGCACCCAGATCCACCTTGCCGGCCGCGTTGGGCACGAAGACGATCTCGTGGCCGGCCGCGCGCAGCATGTCGATGCGGGCTTGATCCGTGCTGCCGGTGGCGATCAGGATGGGTTCGCCCTGCAGGATGCGGGCCTGCGGCGACACCTCCAGGCGCGCATCGACCAGGATGCGCAGCGGCTGGCGTTCGCAGGGCACGTCGCGCACGCCGAGTTGCGGATCGTCCTCGCGCACCGTGCCGATGCCGGTCAGGATCGCGCATGCGCGCGCGCGCCAGCGGTGGCCGTCGCGGCGTGCGGCCGGGCCGGTGATCCACTGGCTGACGCCGTTGTCGAGCGCGCTCTTGCCGTCGAGCGTGCCGGCGACCTTGAGCCGCACCCAGGGCCGACCGCGCGTCATGCGTGAAACGAAGCCGATGTTGAGCTCTTGCGCCGCCTCGGCGAGCAGGCCGTGCGCGGCGGCGATGCCGGAAGCGCGCAGGCGGGCGAGACCGCGCCCGGCGACGAGCGGGTTGGGGTCTTCCATGGCGGCGATCACGCGCGCCACGCCGGCCTCGATCAGCGCGTCGGCGCAGGGTGGGGTGCGGCCGAAGTGCGAGCACGGCTCCAGAGTGACGTAGGCGGTGGCACCGCGCGCAGCCGCTCCGGCCTGGCGCAGCGCGTGGACTTCGGCGTGGGCCTCGCCGGCGCGCGCGTGCCAGCCCTCGCCGACGGTCGTGCCGTCGCGCACGATCACACAGCCCACGCGCGGGTTGGGCGAGGTGGTGTCGAGGCCGCGGGCGGCGAGCTGCAGCGCGCGCGCCATGGCGGCGTGGTCAGCCGCCGAAAAGGTCATGTCCGGGGTCCGCTCCGCCCTTGTCGGCCTTGCCGCGCCGCGGGCGCGTCTGCACCTCGCGGATCACCTCGGCGAACTCGTCGACGTCGGCGAAGTTGCGATACACCGACGCGAAGCGGATGTAGGCCACCTTGTCGAGCTTCTTGAGTTCCTTCATGACCAGCTCGCCGATCTTCTCGCTCGGGACTTCCTGTTCGCCCATGGCGAGCAGGCGCGCCTCGATGCGGTCCACCGCAGCGTCGATGGCCTCGATGGTGACCGGGCGCTTGCGTAGCGCCAGCTTCATGCTGCCGGCGAGCTTGGCGTGGTCGAACTCGGTGCGGTTGCCGTTGCGCTTGACGATGTGAGGCATCTTGAGGTCGATGCGCTCATACGTGGTGAAGCGCTTGTCGCACTTGACGCAGCGACGGCGACGCCGGACGACATCGCCGTCCTCGTTCTCGCGCGTGTCGGTGACCTGGGTGTTGGGGTCAGCGCAGAAGGGGCATTTCATGGCCGGAAGGCGGCGCCGGGCGGGGCGGGTGCCATTGCGGCGCCCGCTCCGCCCGAACGGCTTACTTGCCGTAGACCGGGAACTTCGCGCACAGCTCGGCCACCTGGCCGCGCACGCGCGCGATCACCGTCTCGTCCTGCGGTGCGTCGAGCACGTCGGCGATCAGGTGGGCGATCTTCTCGGCCTCGATCTCGGTGAAGCCGCGCGTGGTCATCGCCGGCGAGCCGAGGCGGATGCCCGAGGTGGTGAAGGGCTTCTCGGGGTCATTCGGGATCGAGTTCTTGTTCACCGTGATGTGGGCGCTGCCCAGCACCGCCTCGGCGGCCTTGCCGGTGATCTTCTTGTTGCGCAGGTCGACCAGGAAGACGTGGCTCTCGGTGCGGCCGGAGACGATGCGCAGGCCGCGCTCCTCGGACAGCACGCGTGCCATCACGCGGGCGTTGGCGATCACCTGCTCCTGGTAGTCGCGGAACGCGGGCGAGGCCGCCTCCTTGAAGGCCACCGCCTTGGCCGCGATGACGTGCATCAGCGGGCCGCCCTGCAGGCCGGGGAAGATCGCCGAGTTGAGCGCCTTCTCGTGCTCGGCCTTCATCAGGATGATGCCGCCGCGCGGGCCGCGCAGGGTCTTGTGGGTGGTCGAGGTGACGACGTCGGCGTGCGGCACCGGGTTGGGGTAGAAGCCCGCGGCGATGAGGCCGGCGTAGTGCGCCATGTCGACCCAGAAGATCGCGCCGACTTCCTTGGCGATCTTCGCGAAGCGCTCGAAGTCGATGCGCAGCGCGTAGGCCGAGGCGCCCGCGATGATGATCTTCGGCTTGTGCTCGCGCGCCAGCGCTTCCATCTTGTCGTAGTCGATCTCTTCCTTGGCGTCGAGACCGTAGGCGACCACGTTGAACCACTTGCCGGACATGTTCAGCGGCATGCCGTGGGTGAGGTGGCCGCCTTCGGCCAGGCTCATGCCCATGATGGTGTCGCCCGGCTTGGCGAAGGCCATCAGCACGGCCTGGTTGGCCTGCGAGCCGGAGTTCGGCTGCACGTTGGCGGCCTCGGCGCCGAACAGCGCCTTGAGGCGGTCGATGGCCAGCTGCTCGGCGATGTCGACGTGTTCGCAGCCGCCGTAGTAGCGCTTGCCCGGGTAACCCTCGGCGTACTTGTTGGTGAGCTGGGAGCCTTGGGCTTCCATCACCGCGTGGGAGACGTAGTTTTCGGAGGCGATCAGTTCGATGTGGTCTTCCTGGCGCTTGTTTTCGGCCTGGATGGCGGACCACAGCTCGGGATCGACTTTGGCGAGGGTGTCTTGCGAAGAGAACATGGCGTCTGCTTACCGGATGGGGTTGGGCGGAATCGAGGGGATTCGGACGCGCGATTCTAGCATGCGGCGATGCACGAAAAAGCGGCGGGCGCCCGTCGGACGCCCGCCGCCGGCAGGGAGGCGGCGGCCTTACCAGCCGCGCTGCTGCGTGCCGTAGCCCTCGTTGCCTGCGGCCGCTGCGGGCTCTCCTGAAGGGGGCGTGCCGCTGCCCTCCGGCGCTGCGCTGCCGGGGGGTTCCGCAGGCGATGCCCCGCCACCCCAGCTGTCGGACTGCTGCGCGCCCCAGCCGCCACCGTCGCCGCCACCGTCGACCTTGATCTCGATGGTGTCGAGGTCGACCTCCATCTTCTTGTCCAGCGTGAAGGTCACCAGGCCCGGGAACGCGATCAAGGCCACCACCATGACGATCTGCATCAGCACGAAGGGGATCGAGCCGGCGTAGATGTCCATCGTCTTGACGCCGGCCACGCGCTTCTTCGTCACGCGGTCGAGGTAGTCCTTCGCCGGCGCCACGCTGCGCAGATAGAACAGCGCGAAGCCGAAGGGCGGGGTCAGGAAGGAGGTCTGCAGGTTCATCGCCAGCAGCACGCCGAACCACACCAGGTCGATGCCCAGCTTGTCGGCGACCGGCGCCAGCAGCGGGATCAGGATGAAGGCGATCTCGAAGAAGTCGATGAAGAAGCCGAGGAAGAAGATCACCGTGTTCACGAACACCAGGAAGCCGATCTCGCCGCCGGGCAGCTTGTCGAACAGGTGCTCGACCCAGATCGGACCATCGACCGCGGTGAAGGTGAAGCTGAAGATCGTCGAGCCGATGAGGATGAACAGCACGAAGCACGACAGCCGCGCGGTGGCTTCGAGGCCGTGCTTGAGCAGCGCCATGTCGAGCTTGCCGCGCGAGAACGCCATGATCATGCCGCCCACCGCGCCCATCGCGCCGCCCTCGGTCGGGGTGGCCACGCCGAGGAAGATGGTTCCGAGCACGAGGAAGATCAGCGCCAGCGGCGGAATGAGCACGAAGGTCACGCGCTCGGTGATGCGCGACAGCAGGCCCATGCCGGTGAGCTTGTTGATCATCGCGGCGACGAAGGCGAACAGGGTGCCGCCGGTGAGTGCCACGACGATGGTCTCGTCCATCGCCGGCTTGACCTCGGCGCCCTTGAGGGCGGACAGGATCTCGCCGTAGTACATGCCGAAGGTGACCGCGACGACGGTGACGAATACGGTGAACACGCCGAGCGAGCGCATGCCCGAGCTGCCGTCCGGCTCGCGGTAGGTGCGCGCCTCGGGCGGCAGGGCGGGGACCATGGCAGGCTTGAAGATCGCCAGGCCGATGATGAACAGCACATACAGGCCGATCAGCATGAAGGCCGGGATGAAGGCGCCCTTGTAGAGGTCGCCGACGCTGCGGCCCAGCTGGTCGGCGATCACGATCAGCACCAGCGAGGGGGGCACGATCTGCGCCAGCGTGCCCGAGGCGGTGATCGCGCCGCTCGCGATCGCAGGGCTGTAGCCGTAGCGCAGCATGATCGGCAGCGAGATCAGGCCCATCGAGATCACCGCGGCGGCGACCACGCCGGTGGTCGCCGCGAGCAGGGCGCCGACGAAGATCACCGCCAGCGCGAGCCCGCCGCGGATCGGCCCGAACACCTGGCCGACGGTGTCGAGCAGCTCCTCGGCCATGCCGCTGCGTTCGAGCACCAGGCCCATCAGCGTGAAGAAGGGAATCGCGAGCAGGGTGTCGTTCTGGATGATGCCGAAGACGCGCAGCGGCAGCGCCTGGAAGATGCTGGGCGACAACAGGCCGATCTCGACGCCGATGAAGCCGAACAGCAGCCCGCAGGCGGCGAGGGCGAAGGCGACCGGGAAGCCGGTGAGCAGGAAGAGCAGCAGCGACCCGAACATCAGTTCGGGAGCGTGGGCGGTGAAGAGTTCGATCATTTCCGCACCTCGCCGGCGTCGTCATGATTGGGTTGGGCGTGTTCGGCGTCGTGCGCCTCGTTGCTCTCGTGCGCACCGTGCAGCAGCGGGTTGGGCGCCTTGCCCTGCAGGAAGGCGAAGCGCTTGATCAGCTCCGAGATCGCCTGCAGGCCGAGCAGCGCGAAGCCGAACGGCACCAGGGCATACACCGGCCAGCGGATCAGGCCGCCGGCGTTCGACGACATCTCTCCCGAAGCGTAGGCGCCCACCACCACCGGCCACGCGAACTGGATCATGAACCAGCACAGCGGCAGCAGAAACACGATGATTCCGGCGATGTCGATGACCATCCGCGTGCGCATCGACAGCTTGCTCGCGAGCACGTCGATGCGGACGTGGGCGTTCTGCAGGAAGGTGTAGCCGGCGCCGAGCAGGAAGACCGCGCCGAAGAGATACCACTGGATCTCGAGGAAAGCGTTCGAGCCGATGTTGAAGGCCTTGCGCGCGACGGCGTTTCCGGCGCTGATCAGCGCGGCGGCGAGCACGAGCCAGATGATGAACTTGCCGAAGAATCGGCTTACGGCATCGATGCCGTGTGAAATTCGGAGGAGGGTGTCCATTTGGCTCGCCTCGAGGCTTGCGTGCACAAAAATGCCGAGCGGGGCCAGGGCTTCGCTCGGCGTGAGGGAGGGGGCGGGGGTGCCGCGAGCGATGTCCGGAACGCAAGCAGCTGCGCCCGGACATCCGATCGTCACAGCTTCTGCGAAGCCAGGTATTGCGCGTAGTTGCCTTCTGCGACCGACTCCCACTGCACCTGGTCGGCGAGGAAGCGGCTGTAGTCGGGGTAGACCTTCTTCCAGTTGGCGTTCTTCTCGTTCAGTTCTGCATAGACCTCGCGCGAGGCCTTGAACGCGGCGTCCATGAAGTCCTTCGGGAAGCGCGACAGCTTGGCGCCTTCCGCGATCAGCTGCTTGAGCGCGCTCGGGTTGCGGGCGTCGTAGCGCGCCTGGCAGGTGACGTGCGCGGCGCGCGAGGCCTGCTCGACGATCGCCTTGTACTCGGCCGACAGGCCATTCCACTGCTTGTCGTTGATATATACCGAGAACTGGGTGCTGCCTTCCCACCACGCCGGGAAGTAGTAGTTCTGCGCCACCTTGTGCAGGCCGAGCTTGAGGTCGTCGTAAGGACCGATCCATTCCGCGGCGTCGATCGTGCCTTTCTCCAGCGACTGGTAGATCTCGCCGGCGGGGATGTTCTGCGGCACCGCACCGAGCTTGGCGAGCACACGGCCGCCGAAGCCGCCGATGCGCATCTTCAGGCCCTCGACGTCCTTGACCGACTTGATCTCCTTGCGGAACCAGCCGCCCATCTGCGCGCCGGTGTTGCCGCAGGGGAAGTTCACGATGTTGAACTGGGCGTAGAACTCGCGCATCAGCTTGAGGCCGTTGCCTTCGAACATCCACGCGCTCATCGCGCGCGAGGTCATGCCGAAGGGGATGGTGCAGTCGAAGGCGAAGGTCTCGTCCTTGCCGAAGAAGTAGTAGGGCGCGGTGTGTGCGCACTCGATGGTGCCCTGCTGCACGGCATCGACCACGCCGAAGGCGGGTACGAGTTCGCCCGCCGGGTGCACCGAGATCACGAACTTGCCGCCGGTTGCATCGGAAACGTACTTGGCGAATGCCTCGCTTGCACCGAACACGGTGTCCAGGGACTTCGGAAAGCTGGAGGCCAGGCGCCAGCGGATCTGCTGCTGAGCGTTGACGATGGCCGGTGCGGTGCCGGCGGCGAGAATGCCGGCCATGCCGGCGCCCTGCAGAAATTTACGACGTTCCACGGTGTCTCCTTGTCGCGTGAGGTGTGATGTGTGATCGAAACCTTCGATGCGATTATAGGAAGACCCGATTCCGGGCCGTAATCCACGGAAAACCCTAATGGCGGTCGTCTACGTCATTTTCGATGCGCTTCGCATCAGGTTCCGGGCAGTTCGTCCAATGCGTCGGCGAGGTGACGCTCGTCGGCCCATGCGATCAACCGCCAGCTTCCGGCCGTGTGTTCGATCCAGTTGAGCGCGGCGTTCGGGATCGCGAAATCGCGCACGCCCTCGAGCGTCTTGCCGGTGGCCAGGCGGTGGGCGATGTCGAGCACGCCGCCGTGGGTCACCACCACCACCGACTCGCCGGCGTGGCGTGCGGCGATCTCCTCCAGTGCCGCATGCACGCGCGCGGCGAGCCCGTGCAGGCTCTCGCCGCCGCCGTCGAGCGCCACTTGCGGATCGCGCTTCCTGAAGTGCTGCCAGGCCTGCGGCTGCTGGTGTTCCGCTTCCTCGAAGGTCAGTCCCTGCAGCACCCCGTAGTGACGCTCGCGCAGGCGTGCGTCGTGGGTGGCGGCGAGGCCGTGTGCGCGCGTGACCGCGTCGGCCGTCTGGCGCGCGCGCTGCAGGTCGCTGCTGTAGAGCGCGGCAAAGCGTTCGCCGGCGCGCGCGAGGCTGCGCGCGGTGGCCTCGGCCTGGGACAGGCCGCGCGGATTGAGCGGCACGTCGATGTGGCCCTGCAGGCGGCGCTCGGCATTCCAGGCGGTCTCACCGTGGCGTACGAGGCAGATCCGGCAAGCAAGTGCGGATTGTGTCGAGTTTCGTGTTTTCATCGTGATCGGCAAGCTGTCGCCCGGCGAGGGCGGCCCTTGTGGGATAATCGAGATTTTAAGGCCTGCCGGCTCGCAAAGCGGCACCGGGCGGCGTCCCGCCCCGGTTTCCGGAGTTTTCCCGTGTCTTCTCTGCTGCGCTTATCCCGCTTGATCGACTGGATCAACGAACGGGTCGGACGCGCCGTGATGTGGCTGGTGCTGGTCGCCGTGGTGATCAGCGCCGGCAACGCCCTCGTCCGCAAGCTGTTTAACACAAGTTCCAACGCCCTGCTCGAGATCCAGTGGTACCTGTTCGCCGCGATCTTCATGCTCGCCGCGGGCTACACCTTCCTGCGCAACGAGCACGTGCGCATCGACATCCTCACCAGCCGGCTGTCGCCGCGTGGGCAGAACGTCGTGGACATCGTCGGCATCCTGTTCTTCCTGCTGCCGATGGCCGGGCTGATCCTGTGGCTGTCGTGGCCGATCGTGATGACCTCGCTCGCCTCGGGCGAGATGTCGCAGAACTCCGGCGGCCTGATCCGCTGGCCGGTCAAGATGATGCTGCCGCTCGGTCTCGGCCTGCTCGTGCTGCAGGCCTTCTCCGAGCTGGTCAAGCGCATCGCCTTCCTCGCCGGCCACGGCCCCGACCCGTTGCAGAAGAAGTCCTCCGGCGCAGCGACCGCGGACCTGGTCGCAGCGATCAAGGCGCAGCGCGAGGGGAGGGTGGAGCCATGACCGAGTTCGTCGTCGCCAACATGGCGCCGCTGATGTTCGCGTCCATGATCCTCTTCCTGCTGTTCGGCTTTCCGGTGGCGTTTGCGCTCGCGGCCAACGGCATCCTGTTCGGCCTCGTCGGCATCGAGCTCGGCCTGCTCCACGGTGCGCTGTTCCAGGCGCTGCCGGAGCGCATCTTCGGCATCATGGCCAACGACACCCTGCTCGCGGTGCCTTTCTTCACCTTCATGGGGCTGATCCTCGAGCGCAGCGGCATGGCCGAGGATCTGCTCGACACCATCGGTCAGTTGTTCGGGCCGATCCGCGGCGGCCTCGCCTTCGCGGTGATTTTCGTCGGCGCGCTGCTCGCGGCGACCACCGGCGTGGTCGCGGCCTCGGTGATCTCGATGGGTCTGATCTCGCTGCCGATCATGATGCGCTACGGCTACGACCATCGCCTCGCCACCGGCGTGATCGCCGCCTCCGGGACGCTGGCGCAGATCATCCCGCCCTCGCTGGTGCTGATCGTGATGGCCGACCAGCTCGGCCGCAGCGTCGGCGACATGTATCAAGGCGCGCTGGTCCCGGGCTTGGTCCTCACCGGCCTGTATGTGGTCTATGTCGCGGTGGTGGCGATCTTCCGGCCGTCGCTCGCGCCGGCGATGCCGCCCGAGGCGCGGACGCTGCGCGAGCCCGATGGCGCCAGCGGGTTGCGCTCGCTGGCCCTGCTGACCGTGGTCGCGGGCGCCGGCGCCTGGCTCTTCGCCAGCCAGATCTATCGCGCCGATGCACCGCGCGACGAGGTGGTGGTGGTGTCGGCGATGGCCGGGATCGGCATCGCGTTCGTGGCAGCGATGGTCAACCGCATCTTCGGCATCGGCCTGCTGTCGCGCATGGCCGAGCGCGTGACCTTCGTGCTGATCCCGCCGCTCGGGCTGATCTTCCTCGTCCTCGGCACCATCTTCATCGGCGTCGCGACGCCGACCGAGGGCGGTGCGATGGGGGCCCTCGGCGCGGTGCTGATGGCGCTCGCGCGCCGGCGCCTGTCGCTGCCGCTGCTCAGGCAGGCGATGGACTCGACCACCAAGCTTTCGTGCTTCGTGGTCTTCATCCTGATCGGCTCCAGCGTGTTCGGCCTCACCTTCCGCGGTGTAAACGGCGACCTCTGGGTCGAGCACCTGATGACCTCGCTGCCCGGCGGGCAGACCGGCTTCCTGGTCGCGGTGAACCTGCTCGTATTCGTGCTCGCCTTCTTCCTCGACTACTTCGAGCTCGCCTTCATCATCGTGCCCCTGCTCGCGCCGGTGGCGGACAAGCTCGGCATCGACCTGATCTGGTTCGGCGTGCTGCTGGCGGTGAACATGCAGACCTCCTTCCTGCATCCGCCCTTCGGCTTCGCGCTCTTCTTCCTGCGCTCGGTGGCGTCGGAGAAGGTGAAGACGGCGTCGATCTACTGGGGTGCGGTGCCCTTCGTGATCATCCAGCTCGTCATGGTCGGCCTCATCATTGCCTTCCCCGGCCTGGTGTCCTACGGCGACGCGGGCGCCAAGCCGGCGCAGCAGCAGGAACTCGACCTCGAGCAACTGCTGCAGGGCGGCGGCGGGGCCGCAGCGGCGGGCGATTCGAACGCCGACCTGATGCGGCAACTGCAGGGCGACTGAGTGCGCGCACCATGAAAAAAGCCGGGCATGCCCGGCTTTTTTTGCGCCTGAAGCCTGAAGCCCGTCAGCGCACCGACTGCATGAAGCGGTCGAAGCCCGCCTCGGCGACGCTGAACCACGCGTTCTGCGACTTGCGGTACTTCTCGAACTCGGCGTAGATCTTGGCCCACGCCGGGTTCTTCGCAGCCTCCTCGGCGTACAGCTCGCGCGAGATGTCGAAGGCCTTCTTCATGATCTCGTTGGAGAAGTTCTGCAGCTTGACGCCCTGCGCGAGCAGGCGGGCGAGCGCCTGCGGGTTCTTGTGGTCGTACATCGCGGTCATCTGGATGTGCGCCTCGCGCGAGGCGGCGCGGAAGGCGGCCTGGTATTCCTTGGGCAGCTTGTCCCACTCGGCCTTGTTCACATAGAAGTGCACCACCGGGCCCGGCTCCCACCAGCCCGGCGAGTAGTAGTGGGGCGCGACCTTGTAGAAGCCGAGCTTCTCGTCGTCGTAGGGGGCGACCCACTCGGCGGCGTCGATGGTGCCCTTCTCGAGCGAGGGGTAGATGTCCGAGCCGGCGATCTGCTGCGGGATCGCGCCCATGCGCGACATGATCTCGCCGGCGATGCCGGCGATGCGGATCTTCAGGCCCTTGATGTCCTCCAGGGTGTTGATCTGCTTGCGGTACCAGCCGCCCATCTGCACGCCGGTGTTGCCGCCGAGGAAGGAATACACGTTGTAATTGCCGTAGAACTCGTCGAGCAGCTCCTGGCCGCCGCCGCCGATGATCCAGGCGTCCATCTGGCGCGCGTTCATGCCGAAGGGCACGGCGGTGCCGAAGGCGAAGGTCTTGTCCTTGCCGACGTAGTAGTAGGAGCACGAGTGGCACATCTCGACCGTGCCCTGCTGCACCGCGTCGAGCGCCTGCAGGCCGGGGACGATCTCGCCGGCCGGGAAGATGCGGATGTCGAACTTGCCGCCGGTGATCTCGCGCAGGCGGTTGGCGAGCAGTTCGGCGCTGCCGTACAGGGTGTCGATGCTCTTGGGGAAGCTCGAGGTCATGCGCCACTTGATCTCGGGCAGGCCGGTCTGGACGGCGGGGGCGGCGACGGCCGCGGTGGAGGCGACGCCTGCGGCGGCACCGGCGGCAAGGCCGACGCTGGCCTTCTTGAGGAATGAACGACGTTCCACGATTTCTCCTTGTGTTCGGGGGTGGATTCCAGCGAATTCAGCGAACGATTATAGACGCCGCTCGCGCAACGGGACGGAAAGGTACCGCGCTGGCGGGATGAAGTCCGGACACCGGCTCAGCGCCCGGCGACCTTCATGCGCTCGATCAGCACCGAGCCGCACAGCTTGGCGCCGCGCGGCAGGGCGTCGTTACCCACCGCGACGATGCCGCGGAACATGTCGCGCAGGTTGCCGGCGATGGTGATCTCCTCGACAGCGTGCTTGATGCGGCCCTTCTCCACCCAGAAGCCTGCCGCACCGCGCGAGTAATCGCCCGTGACGTAGTTCACGCCGTGGCCGAGCAGCTCGGTCACGAGCAGGCCGCGGTCCATCTGCCGGATCAGTCCGGCGAGGTCCTGCTCGCCGGGCTTCACGATCAGGTTGTGCGAGCCGCCGGCGTTGGCGGTGGTCTGCAGGCCGAGCTTGCGCGCCGAATAGGCGGAGAGGAAGTAGCCGTTCAGCACCCCGTCGGTGACCACCTCGCGGTCGCGGGTGGCCACGCCGTCGCCGTCGAAGGGGCTGGAGCCGAAGGCCTTCTTCAGGTGCGGGCGCTCGGCGATGCTCACCACCGGCGAGAACACCTGCTTGCCGAGGCTGTCGAGCAGGAAGCTCGACTTGCGGTAGAGCGAGCCGCCGCTCACCGCCTGCACGAAGTTGCCGACGAGCGCCACCGCGAGCTGCGCCTCGAACAGCACCGGCACCTCGCAGGTGCGGATCTTCTTCGCACCCAGGCGCGCCAGCGCGCGCTCGCCGGCGCGCCGGCCAACCTCCTCGGCCACCATCAGCTCGGCAGGGTCGCGCCGCGAGTCGTACCAGTATTCGCGCTGCATGGCGTCGCCCTCGCCGGCGATCACCGAGCACGACAGACCGTGGCGGGTGGTGGCGTAGCCGCCGAGGAAGCCGTGGCTGTTCGCCGACACGAAGTGCGACTGCTGGATCGAGGTGTTGGCGCCCTCCGAGTTGCCGATCTTCGGGCTGACCGCGAAGGCGGCGTCCTCGCAGCGGCGGGCGAGTTCGATGGCCTGCGCGACGTCGATGTTCCACGGATGGAAGAGGTCGAGCTCGGGCATGTCCTTCGCCTTCGCCATCAGCGCCGCGTCGGCCAGCCCGGCGCAGGGGTCGGGCGCGGTGAAGCGCGCGATCGAGAGCGCGGCGTCCACCGTGGCCTTGAGCGCCTTCTTCGAGAAGTCGGAGGTGCTCGCGTAGCCGCGCTGCTGGCCGAGGTACACCGTGACGCCCACCCCCTTGTCGCGGTTGTACTCGATGGTGTCGACCTCGCCGCGGCGCACCGCGACCGACTGGCCGAAGCCCTCGGAGACGTCGGTCTCGCACGACGAGGCGCCGTGCTTGCGGGCGTATTTCAGGATGTCGGTGGCGATCTCGGCGAGATGCGCCTGCGAGAAGGAGAAGCCTTGGCTGGACATGGGCGGGCCGGGTGCGTGCAAAGGCTATAATCTTACCCCGATCGAGCCAGCCCCCCATGCAAGCAATGCGCCACCACCATTCCGACCCCGCGGACGAGGACGATTTTCCCGAGCCGCCGAGCAAGAGCAGCCGCAAGCGCGAGATGCAGGCGCTGCAGGACCTCGGCGAGCAGCTCGTCGCGCTCTCGCCCGAGCGCCTCAAGAAGGTGCCGCTGCCCGAGACCCTGTACGAGGCCATCCGCGCCGCCCAGGGTTTCAAGATGGAGGCGCGCCGCCGCCAGCTGCAGTACATCGGCAAGCTGATGCGCAAGATCGACCCCGAGCCCATTCAGGCCCAGCTCGACATCTTCGCCGGCAACTCCGCCGCCGAGGTGGCGAAGATGCACCGCCTCGAGCGCCTGCGCGAGCAGCTGCTCGAAGACGAGCAGACCATCGGCGCCATCGCCGAGACCTGGCCCGAGGCCGACCTGCAATACCTGCGCACCCTGCGCCGCAACGCGCTCAAGGAGCGCGAGGCCGCCAAGCCGCCGAAGTCCTTCCGCGAGATCTTCCGCGTGCTGCGCGAGCTGCAGGAAGCCCGCGACGCCGCCGCCGAGGCGGCGGAGACCCCGTCCGACGAGGACGCCGCAGAACAGGGACCGAACCCATGAGCGAACACATCCGCATCGGCCTCGTGTCGATCAGCGACCGCGCCTCCGAGGGCACCTACGAAGACCAGGGCATCCCCGCGCTGAAAGACTGGCTGGGCAGGGCGCTCACGTCGCCGTGGAGCGCCGAGACCCGGCTGATCCCCGACGAGCGTGCGTTGATCGAGCGCACCCTGGTGGAGCTGGTCGACCGGGCCGGCTGCAACCTCGTGCTCACCACGGGCGGCACCGGTCCGGCGGTGCGCGACGTGACCCCCGAGGCCACGCTCGCGATCGGCGACAAGGAGATGCCCGGCTTCGGCGAGGAGATGCGCCGCATCAGCCTGAACTTCGTACCCACCGCGATCCTGTCGCGCCAGGTCGCGGTGATCCGCGGCAAGTGCCTCATCATCAACCTGCCCGGCCAGCCCAAGTCGATCCGCGAAACCCTCGAAGGCGTGCGCGACGCCGACGGCAGCGTGCGCCACGTCGGCATCTTCGCCGCAGTGCCGTACTGCATCGACCTCGTCGGCGGTCCGTATGTCGAGACCGACGACGCGATGATCAAGGCCTTCCGCCCCAAGCACGCGATGCGGCCGAAGCAGGCGTGAGCACCTCGAGCGCAGCGGCGACGCTGACCTGGGAAGAGCTTGCGGACGACGGCAGCGTGCGCCGCTGCAGTGCGCGCTGGCGTTCCGAGAGCGGCCAGGCGCCACCGCGCCGGGTGGTGATCGCCGACGACACCACCAAGGCCGATGCGGCCTGGCGCCTGGCCTGCGAGGGCAGCGCCCTGCTGTGGCGCGGCGACTACCACAACGCCCGCCAGCTGCTGCAGGCGATGGCGCGCCGCGCCGACGCGCGCGCGCGGAAACCGGGCAGGGCGGTCAAGCCGGGCAAGGCGCCGGCCACGCCCGCCGAGGCCTTCCACCTCCACCGCATGGCGCAGGCGCAGCGCGCGCGCGCCCTGGGCATGCTGCTGATCCCCTTCGAGGCCGGCGTGCGCATTCCGCTGCGGCGCGCGCCCGAGGTCGCCGAAGTCGTCGCCGAGGCGGTCGCCGGCACAGCGGATGCGGACCTCGCTGCGGCACCCTTCGTGATGTCGCTGCGCGAGCTGCTCGGCCTCGTCGGCGCGCACGAGTGGCGGCGCAAGGGCGTCGCCATCCCTGCGCTCGGCGAGCGCATCCACCCCTGGTACGGCGTTTATTCGCCGATCCGCGGCGAATACCTGGACCTGATCGCGCGCGCGCCGCTGCCCGCGACCACGCTCGCCTTCGACATCGGTACCGGCACCGGCGTCATCGCCGCGCTGCTCGCGCGCCGCGGGGTGGCGCGCGTGGTGGCCACCGACCTGTCGCCGCGTGCGCTGGGTTGCGCGCAGCAGAACCTCGCGCGCCTCGAGTTGCTGGCCGGGGCCGCGGCGGAGGAGGGCGCCCCGGGCACAAC
This sequence comes from Thauera aminoaromatica, assembly GCF_000021765.1. Classification (NCBI taxonomy): domain Bacteria; kingdom Pseudomonadati; phylum Pseudomonadota; class Betaproteobacteria; order Rhodocyclales; family Zoogloeaceae; genus Thauera; species Thauera aminoaromatica. The sequence goes on from NC_011662.2 coordinate 1,739,519, forward strand.
CTCCTGCACGATCCCGGGCGCCGCTGCGCCCGACCTTCAGGTTGCCGCCGGCCGCGTGCAGTTGCTCCAGGCCGATCTCTTCCCGCCCGGCCGCGCGCCGCTGGTGGTGTGCAACCCGCCCTGGGTGCCGGCCAAGCCGAGCTCGGCGATCGAGCACGCGGTCTACGACCCCGACAGCCGCATGCTGCGCGGCTTCCTCGCCGGCCTGGCGGAACACGTGGAGGAAGGTGGCGAGGGCTGGCTGATCCTGTCGGACCTCGCCGAACACCTCGGCCTGCGCAGTCGCGCCGAGCTTCTCGGCTGGATCGAGGCCGCGGGACTGCGCGTCCTCGGACGCGAGGACATCCGTCCGCGCCACGGCAAGGCGGCCGATGCGGACGATCCGCTGCATGCGGCGCGCGCGGCGGAAACGACCTCGCTCTGGCGCCTGGCTCCGCGCTGAGGCGTGGCGCCGCCGGGCCCGACGGCGCCGCGGTGCCGCCTACTGCCGCGGCACCAGCCGGATCACCTTCTTCTCCAGGTGCTTCGCCGGCGGCGGCACCGAGAGCTGCCGCCGGCGTTCGAGTTCGCGCCACCAGCCGCGCAGGCCGAGCAGCACGGCGAGGATGCTCGCGTAGAGCAGCGGACGCCCGATGTCCGCCTTCACCAGCCACCAGAAGTGCACCACGGCGAAGATCGCGATCGCATAGACAGAGCGGTGCAGCGACTGCCAGCGGCGCCCGCCGAGGCGTCGGATCGCGAAGCTGTTCGAGGTCGCGGCGAGCGGAATGAGCAGCACGAAGGCGGCGAAGCCCACGGTGATGAAGGGGCGGTCGAGGATGTCGAGGGCGATCGCGTTCCAGTCGAAGAACTGGTCCAGCCACAGATAGATCGCGAAGTGCCCGAGCGCGTACGCGAACGCGAAGAGGCCGAGCATGCGGCGCAGGCGCAGCAGCCAGTGCAGGCCGCTGAAGCGGCGCAGCGGCGTTACGGCGAGTGTGATCAGCAGCAGGCGCAGCGTCCATTCCCCGCTCGCGCGCGTGATCGTCTCGATCGGGTTGGCGCCGAGCGCGTTCGCCTGCCAGCCGAGCGCAAGGTTCACTGCGGGCAGCAGGCAGAGGGCGAACACGATCGCCTTGAAGGCGACGATCGTGCCCGCGGAGGGGCTTCTGAGGGAAAGATTCATCGTTGCGGTCGGCGGGATGCAGTGCTCAGTAGAACTTCTTCAGGTCCATGCCCTGGTACAGGCTCGCGACCTGCTCCGCATAGCCGTTGAACATCTGCGTCGGGCGCTTGCGCAACTCGCCGATGCGGCGCTCGGTAGCCTGGCTCCAGCGCGGATGGCGCACCTCGGGGTTCACATTGGAGTAGAACCCGTACTCCTGCGGCGCGAACTTGTTCCACGCGGTCGCCGGCTCCTTCTCGGTCAGGCGGATGGTGACGATCGACTTGGCGCTCTTGAAGCCGTATTTCCACGGCACCACCAGGCGCAGCGGCGCGCCGTTCTGCTTGGGCAGCGCCTCGCCGTACACGCCTACCGCGAGCAGGGTCAGCGGGTGCAAGGCCTCGTCCAGGCGCAGGCCCTCGGTGTAGGGCCAGTCGAGCACGTCGCGGATCATGATCTTCGGATCGTAGTGGGTGACGAACTCGACGTACTTGGCGCTGCCCAGGGGCTCGACCTCCTTCAGCAGCGCGGCGAGCGGGAAGCCCACCCAGGGCACCACCATGGACCAGCCTTCGACGCAGCGCAGGCGGTAGATGCGTTCTTCCAGCGGTGCCAGGCGCAGCAGCTCGTCGATGTCGAAGCGGCGCGGCTTGCCGACCAGGCCCTCGACACGCACCGTCCACGGGCGCACCTCCATCTTGTGGGCGTTGCGCGCCGGATCGGCCTTGTCGGTGCCGAACTCGTAGAAGTTGTTGTAGCCGGTGACCGCGTCGCGCTCGCTGAGCGGTTCGGTCGTGCTCAGTGCCGAGGGCACGGTCTGCAGCCGGGTCGATGCGCGCGCGGCGCCGGGCAGGCCGTGCCACAGCGCCGCGCCCGCCACCAGCCCGGTGCCGCTGCGCGCGAGGAAGTTGCGACGGCGCTCGAACAGGCTGCGCGGGGTGATTTCGGAGGGCGGGACGTCGGCGGGCTTGTGGATCAGCATGATTGCGGACTCGTCTGGAACGGAGGATTCGGTGGTGCGCGGCGGGCGGCAGTGTACGAACAGACGCGCGCCGCGCCGATCGGTTCATCCCATCCGGCCTATAGTCTGCATTGCGTCCAGCCATGCTCGCCTTTCCGCTAGAATCAGGCATCCCAGCAAAGATCCGAGAAAGAGCCTCGCATGTCCGCCTCCATCAAACTCCACATCGACGACGTCCGCATCCAGGAGATCAAGGAGCTCGTGCCGCCCGCGCACGTGCTGCGTGAATACCCTGCCACGCCGAAGGCGGCCGAGGTTGCCTACGAGGCGCGCCAGGCGATCCATCGCATCCTGTACGGCGCCGACGATCGTCTGCTGGTGGTGATCGGCCCGTGCTCGATCCACGATGCCAAGGCGGCGCTGGAGTATGCGCACAAGCTCAAGGCCGAGGCCGAGCGCGTCAAGGACGACCTGCTGATCGTGATGCGGGTGTATTTCGAGAAGCCGCGCACCACCGTGGGCTGGAAGGGCCTGATCAACGATCCCGGGCTGGACAACAGCTTCCGCATCAACGACGGCGTGCGTCTGGCACGCAAGCTGCTGTGGGAGGTGAACGAGATCGGCCTGCCCGCCGGCACCGAGTTCCTCGACATGATCACCCCGCAGTACATCGCCGACCTGATCGCCTGGGGCGCGATCGGCGCGCGCACCACCGAGAGCCAGGTGCACCGCGAGCTCGCCTCCGGCCTGTCCTGCCCGGTAGGCTTCAAGAACGGCACCGACGGCAACCTGCGCATCGCCGCCGACGCGATCAAGGCCGCGCAGGCGCCGCACCACTTCCTGTCGGTGACCAAGGCCGGGCACTCGGCGATCGTGTCGACCCGCGGCAACGAGGATTGCCACGCCATCCTGCGCGGCGGCAAGGAGCCCAACTTCGACGCCGACAGCGTCGAGGCCGCCAGCCGCGAGCTCGCCGCGGCCGGAGTGTGCAACAAGGTCATGGTCGACTTCTCCCACGGCAACAGCCGCAAGCAGCACCGCCTGCAGATCGAGGTGGCGAAGAACGTCGCCGCCCAGCTTGCCGCCGGTGACGACCGCATCATGGGCGTGATGGTCGAGTCGCACCTCAAGGAAGGCCGCCAGGACCTCGTCCCGGGCAAGGAGCTCGAGTACGGCAAGAGCGTCACCGACGCCTGCATCGGCTGGGAAGACAGCATCGACGTGCTCGACATCCTCGCCGAGGGTGTGCGCCAGCGCCGCGTCAAGCGCGCCGCCGAGTTCTGAGCGCGGGCGCCGTTCGCTCGGCCTGCCCCCGGCGGGTCCGTCCGCCCCTGGCGCCTCACTCCCGACTCCTCACGCGCGCGGGCGCATGCGCAAGATCATCCACTGCGATTGCGACTGCTTCTACGCGTCGGTCGAGATGCGCGACGACCCCACGCTGCGCGGCAGGCCGGTCGCGGTGGGCGGGCGCGCCGAGACGCGCGGCGTCATCGCAACCTGCAACTACGAGGCGCGCGCCTTCGGCGTGCATTCGGCGATGCCCACCGCGCGTGCGCTGCAGCTGTGCCCGCAGCTCGTCCTGCTGGCGCCCGACTTCGAGCGCTACCGCGAGGCCTCGCGCCGCATCCTGGCGATCTACCACGACTACACGGCGCTGGTGGAGCCGCTCTCGCTCGACGAGGCCTACCTCGACGTGACCGGGGTCGAGCGCTGCCGCGGCTCGGCCTCGCTGATGGCGCAGGAGATCCGCGCGCGCATCCGCGCCGAGGTCGGCATCACCGCGTCGGCGGGCATCGCCCCCAACAAGTTCATCGCCAAGGTGGCGAGCGACTGGAACAAGCCCGACGGCCAGTTCGTGGTGCGGCCGCAGGACGTCGACGCCTTCGTCGCCGCGTTGCCGGTGAAGAAGATCTTCGGCGTCGGCAAGGTCACCGCGGCCAGGCTCGCCCGCCTGGGCGCGCACACCTGCGCCGACCTGCGCGCCTGGAGCGTGGCGGAGCTCACACGCGAGTTCGGCAGCTTCGGCGCCAGCCTGCACCGCCTGTGCCGCGGCATCGACGAGCGCCCGGTGCAGCCCGACCGCGTGCGCAAGTCGCTTTCGGTCGAGACCACCTACACGCCCGACCTGCACGACCTCGCCGCCTGCCGAGCGGGCTTGCTGGCGCTGCTGGAAGACTTCCTCCGCCGCTTCGAGCGCGCGCGCGATCGCCCGCCGGTGCACAAGGCCTTCGTCAAGGTGCGCTTTTCCGACTTCAGCCGCACCACCGCCGAGTGCATCGCCAGCGCGCCCGACCAGGCCACCTGGCTGCGCCTGCTCGACGAGGCGCATGCGCGCAAGGCGCTGCCGGTGCGCCTGCTCGGCGTCGGCGTGCGCTTCGCCGAGGACGAGGGCGGCGAGCGGCCGGCGCAGATCCCGCTATTCGATCCCGAATCCGATCCCAACCCCGATCCCGCGCGCGCAGCGGCGGAACCCCACTGACGCGGAGCCTGCGATGCCCGACCTCGAAACCAGCGCGGCCGCGGCCGAACCCCCGCCCGCGCCGCAGCCGCCTGCGGTCGCCGGCGAGCAGCCGGTGGGCATCGGCGCGCTCTACCGCGCGCTGTGGGAGCACGCCGCAGGCGCGCGCCAGTTGCTTCTCTACGCCTTCCTGCTGCTGCTCGCGTCTCAGCTCTTCAAGCTCGCCGTGCCCTGGCTGGCGGGCAACGCGATCAACCACATCCAGTCCGGCGGGCTGGAGGGCATGAGCGAGGCCGGGCGCTGGCTCGGCATGGTGTTCGCGGCCATCGTCGCGAGCTGGCTGCTGCACGGGCCGGGGCGCATTCTCGAACGCAACGTGGCGCTCAAGGTGCGTGAGCGCCTGTCGGCGCTGCTCGTGGGGCGCCTGCTCGCCGCGCCGCTGGCCTGGCACGAGCGCCACCACTCCGGCGAGACCACCCACCGCATGCAGCAGAGCACGCACGCGCTCTACGACTTCGCGCAGAGCCAGTTCATCTACCTGCAGAACACCGTGCGCCTGGTGGGGCCGATCGTGGCGCTGTGGCTGATCTCGCCGCTGGTGGGTGCGGTGGCCCTGGTCGGCTACGGCCTCATCGGCCTGCTCATCACCCGCTTCGACCGCGTGATGATGCGCGTGGCGGTGGAGGAGAACCGCGCCGAGCGCGCCTACTCCGCGACCCTGGTCGATGTGCTCGGCAACGTGCTGTCGGTGCTCGCGCTGCGCCGCGGCGAGGGCGTGGCGCGGCTGATCGGCGAGCGCCTGGCGGCGGTGTTCGGGCCGCTGAAGAAGAGCATCGTGCTCAACGAGGCCAAGTGGTGCGCGGTGGATCTGCTCGCGAGCGCGCTGTGGTGCGTGCTGGTCGGAGTGTATGCGGCCGAGGCCGCGGGTGTGTTCGGCTTCGGCGCGGCCGCGGGCGGGGCTGCGGCGGCGGCCGGCACGATCGCGCTCGGCAAGGTCTTCATGGTGTACGAGTACTCGCAGCAGGCCGGCGGGGTGATCACCGCGATCGCGGCGCACTTCCAGTCGCTCGCGCGCCAGCGTGCCGACTACGCCGCAGCCGAGCCGCTGTTGTCCGCCGCGCCGGCGCCGCGTCCGGCCGACGGCGAGGACATCGCCGCCTTGGGCTGGCGCACGCTGAGCCTGGAGGGCGTGTGCTTCGCCCATGGCGACGGGCGCGCGAGCGCGCTCGAGCTCGACCGCCTGGCGCTCGTGCGCGGCCGCCGCTATGCCCTGGTCGGCCCGAGCGGCGCGGGCAAGACCACCCTGCTGCGCCTGCTCGCCGGGCTGGACGCGCCCACGGCGGGTGTCCTGTCGATCGACGGCGAGGCGGTGCCCGCAGCCGCCACCGCGGCGGTCGTCGGCGAGCGCGTTCCCAGCGCTGGCGGCTTGCCGAGCGACGCCGGGGGGCTGGCGGCGATGCCGGCGCGTCTGCGCCATCTCGCCACCCTGATCCCGCAGCAGGCCGAGATGTTCGACGGCACGCTGGCCGAGAACCTGCTGCTCGGTGCCGGTCGCACGCCCGAGCGCATCGAGGCCGCGCTGCATGCGGCGTGCGCAGACTCCGTGGTCGAGGGCCTGGCGCAGGGGCTGGACACGCGGGTGGTGGAGGGGGGCGCGAACTGGTCCGGCGGGCAGCGCCAGCGCCTCGCGCTCGCCCGCGGCGTGCTCGCCGCCGCAGGCACCAGCCTGCTGCTGCTCGACGAACCCACCAGCAGCCTGGACCCGGAGACCGAGGCGCGCGTCTACCAGCGCCTGTTCGCGCATTTCCCGGACGCGGCGCTGGTGTCCTCGGTGCACCGCCTGCACCTGCTCGATCGTTTCGACGAGGTCATCCTGATGCGCGCCGGCCGCATCGAGGCGGTCGGCCGCGCCTGGGAGCTGGCGCAGAGCTCGGCCTTGTTCCGCGAACTCCTCGCCGCCCAGGCGGTGAGCGGAGAGGAGGCGTCGCAGGGGTGAAGCCGGGGAGCGGCACGCGCTGCACCCCGTCCGGGCGCGCCGGCATGAGCGACGCCCGTCGCGATCGGGCGCTTCCGGGGCGGAGGCGCGGATTCCAAGCGCCGCAATCGCGACTCGCGTCGCTCCTACGAGAAACGACGTGGCTGCGGGAGGCGGCCCTCAGGCATTCTTCCGCTTCTGCCAAAGCACGTCGCCGCGGCCGCCGGCGCGGTTGAGCACGCGGCCGAGCACGAAGAGGAGGTCGGAGAGGCGGTTGAGGTACTGGCGCGGGGCGTCATTCACAGACTCCTCGAGTGCCAGCGCCACCAGCGCGCGCTCGGCGCGGCGGCACACCGTGCGGGCGTGGTGGGCGTAGGCGGCGGCGCGGGTGCCGCCGGGCAGGATGAAGTCCTTGAGCGGCTCGAGCGGTTCGTTGAAGCGGTCGAGCTCTTCTTCAAGGTGTGTCACCTGCTTGCCGGTGATCATGCTCATGCCCGGGATGCACACCTCGCCGCCGAGGTCGAAGAGGTCGTGCTGCACGTTGGTCAGCAGCACGCGCACGTCCTCGGGCAGCTCCTCGCACAGCAGCAGGCCGATGATGGCGTTGGTCTCGTCGACCTCGCCCAGGGCGTGGATGCGCAGGCTGTTCTTGGAGACGCGCTTGCCGTCGCCCAGGCCGGTGGTGCCGGCGTCGCCGGTGCGGGTGTAGATCTTGGAGAGCCGATTGCCCATGTTGTCCTCGTGTCCGGGGTGGTTGTCGTAACGCATAATTATAGGCGTCACGGGCGGAAATTGACTTCGATCGCAGCGCGTCATACGATGCATTACGTTGTGTAATACAGGAGGCCGGCCCCATGACCCTGTCGATCCGTCTCGATCCCGAGCTCGAGTCCGAACTCGCGCGTGCCGCCGCGCAGACCGGCCGCAGCAAGAGCGAGCTGGTCAAGGCCAGCCTGCGCGAATACCTCGCCCGGCTTGCGCCGCGCAAGACGCCCTACGAGCTCGGCAAGGACCTGTTCGGCGATCCGTCCGCCACGGCGGCAACGCTCGATCTCACCAGCAAGGACCGCGTCCGTAGCACCATCGTGGAGCGGCTGCGTGCTGAGAACGATCGCTGACTCCGGGCCGCTGATCGCGCTGTTCGAGCCCGCCGAGTGCAACCACGTACGCGTGCGCCGCTTCATCGAGAACTACGAGGGGGCGCTGCTGACCACCTGGCCGGTGCTGACCGAAGTCGGTCATATGCTCGGTCATTCGGTCGATCGCCAGCTCGCCTTCCTGCAATGGGTGGAGCGTGGTGGCGTGGAGGTGACGACCCCCGGCGCGGGCGCCGTCTCGCTGATCCGCCAGCTCTCCGAAAAATACCGCGACCTGCCGATGGATATCGCCGACGGGTCGCTGATCGTGCTCGCGCTCGAAAGTGGGGTGCGCGACATCCTGACACTCGACCGGGGCTTCGACGTCTATCGTCTCCCCGATCGCTCCCGATTCAACAACGTCCTGGCCACGACCTGACATGAAATCCGCCGAAATCCGCGACGCCTTCCTCAAGTTCTTCGAATCCAAGGGCCACCAGATCGTGGCCTCCAGCTCGCTCGTGCCGCACGAAGACCCGACGCTGCTGTTCACCAACGCCGGCATGAACCAGTTCAAGGACGTGTTCCTCGGCTTCGACAAGCGTCCCTACACCCGCGCCACCACCTCGCAGAAGTGCGTGCGCGCCGGCGGCAAGCACAACGACCTCGAGAACGTCGGCTACACCGCGCGCCACCACACCTTCTTCGAGATGCTCGGCAACTTCAGCTTCGGCGACTACTTCAAGCGCGACGCCATCGCCTACGCCTGGGAGCTGCTGACCGAGGTCTTCAAGCTGCCCAAGGACAAGCTCTGGGTCACGGTGTACGCCGAGGACGACGAGGCCTACGACATCTGGACCAAGGAGGTCGGCGTGCCGGCGGAGCGCGTGATCCGCATCGGCGACAACAAGGGCGCGCGCTACGCCTCGGACAACTTCTGGATGATGGGTGACACCGGCCCTTGCGGCCCGTGCACCGAGATCTTCTACGACCACGGCGACCACATCTGGGGCGGCCCTCCGGGATCGCCCGAGGAAGATGGCGACCGCTACATCGAGATCTGGAACAACGTGTTCATGCAGTTCAACCGCGACGAGCAGGGCGTGATGCATCCGCTGCCCAAGCCCTCGGTGGACACCGGCATGGGCCTGGAGCGCATCTCGGCGGTGCTGCAGCATGTGCACGCCAACTACGAGATCGACCTGTTCCAGGCGCTGATCAAGGCGGCGGCGCGGGAAACCTGCAGTGCCGACATGGACTCGCCCTCGCTGAAGGTGCTGGCCGACCACATCCGCGCCTGCTCCTTCCTGATCGCCGACGGCGTGATCCCGGGCAACGAGGGCCGCGGCTATGTGCTGCGCCGCATCATCCGCCGCGCCATCCGCCACGGCTACAAGCTCGGCGCGCGCGCCGCCTTTTTCCACAAGATGGTGCCCGACCTGGTCGCCGAGATGGGCAGCGCCTATCCCGAGCTGAAGGACGGCGAGCGCCGCATCATGGACGTGCTGCGCCAGGAAGAAGAGCGCTTCTTCGCCACCATCGAGAACGGCATGGCGATCGTCGAGGCCGAGCTCGCCGCGATGGAAGCGGCGGGCAAGAAGGTCTTCGACGGCGACACCGCCTTCAAGCTGCACGACACCTTCGGTTTCCCGCTCGATCTCACAGCCGACATCTGCCGCGAACGCGAGGTCACCGTCGACGCGCTCGCCTTCGACGCCGCGATGGCGCGCCAGAAGGAGCAGGCGCGCGCCGCCGGCAAGTTCAAGATGGCCGCCAACCTGGAATACGACGGCCCCGAGACCACCTTCCACGGCTACACGCTGCTGGAAGAGAAGGGCAACATCCTCGCGCTGTACAAGGACGGCGTCCCGGTCAATGAGCTGCTCGAGGGCGAGATGGGTGTGGTCGTGCTCGACCACACCCCGTTCTATGCCGAGTCCGGCGGCCAGGTCGGCGACCGCGGCGAGCTGCGCGCCGCCGCCGGCATCTTCGGCGTGGAAGACACGCAGAAGATCCAGGCCGCGGTGTTCGGCCATCACGGCGTGGTGCGCACCGGCAAGCTGGCGGTCGGGCAGGGCGTGGTCGCGCGGGTGGACGTCGCCGCGCGCGCCGCCACCGCGCGCAACCACTCGGTCACCCACCTGATGCACAAGGCGCTGCGGGAAGTGCTTGGCGCCCACGTGCAGCAGAAGGGCTCGCTGGTCGATCCCGACAAGACCCGCTTCGACTTCGCCCACACCGCGCCGATGAGCGCCGAGGAGATCCGCGAGGTCGAGGAGATCGTCAACCGCGAGATCCTCGCCAACGCCGCCACGCAGGCCGAGGTGATGGCGCTGGAGGCGGCGCAGAAGTCGGGCGCGATGATGCTGTTCGGCGAGAAGTACGCCGACGAGGTGCGTGTGCTGTCGATCGGCACGTCGAAGGAGCTGTGCGGCGGCACCCACGTGGCGCGCACCGGCGACATCGGCCTGTTCAAGATCGTCGGAGAGGGCGGTGTCGCCGCCGGCATCCGCCGCGTCGAGGCGATCACCGGCGAGAACGCGCTGCGCTACGCCCAGGAGCAGGAGCGCCGCGTGCAGGGCATGTCGGCGCTGCTCAAGGTCCAGCCCGACGAGGTCGCCGAGCGCGTCGCCGGCATCCTCGACAACGTTCGTGCGCTGGAGAAGGAACTGGCCCGCCTCAAGAGCAAGCTCGCGGCCAGCCAGGGCGACGAGCTGGTGAGTCAGGCGGTCGAGATCAAAGGCATCAGGGTGCTCGCCGCCCTGCTCGAAGGCGCCGACGCGCCGACCCTGCGCGACACCATGGACAAGCTCAAGGACAAGCTCAAGTCGGCCGCGATCGTGCTCGCCGCGGTCGCCGACGGCAAGGTCAGCCTGATCGCGGGCGTCACCGCCGACCACACCGCCAAGGTCAAGGCTGGCGAGCTGGTCAACTTCGTCGCCCAGCAGGTCGGCGGCAAGGGCGGCGGCCGCCCCGACATGGCCCAGGCCGGCGGCACCCAGCCGGAGAACCTGGCGGCGGCGCTGGCGGGGGTGAAGGACTGGGTGGCCGGGAAGCTGTAAGCGCGATCTTCAGCGCGGCGAGCGCGAGCGGCGCGCGTTTGCGATCCGGCCTTGCATGCAGGACGACGCCCGGCGATTGCCGGGCGTCGTTTTTCGAGACGGGCTCCGGCGCAGGCGGTGCCGTCGGTGCAATGGAGAATCCCGCGAACGCTCGTTTGCAGGAAAAGATTAGCCAGACTAGACTAAACAAGTGTCTGAGGAGGCCTCCATGCAATCCGTAAATATGCTGCAGGCAAAGTCATCCTTGTCCCGCCTGGTGGAGGCGATCGAGTCCGGCCGGGAGCGCGAGATCGTCATCGCCCGCAACGGCCGTCCTGCCGCGCGGCTCGTTCCGATGGAGAGCGCGTCCGTGGGGCCGCGCATCGGGGTGGCCAAGGGCAGGTTCGAGGTGCCCGACGACATCGACGCCAGCAACGAGGACGTCGCCAGGCTGTTCCTCGCCGGAGGCTGATCTTGAATCTGCTTCTGGATACGCATGTCGCGCTGTGGGCCATCACCGACCACCCCAGGCTGCCGCAGGCCGCGCGCGATCTGATCCTGTCGCCCAAAACGACGGTATGGGTCAGCGTCGCAAGCGTCTGGGAGATCGCCATCAAGCATGCGCTCGGGCGTGGAGACATGCCGGTGTCCAGCCGGGATGCCGTGTGCTATTTCACCGCCTCGGGGTATCGCCTCCTGGCGATCGAGCCCGAGCACGTCGTGGCGGTCGAGACCTTGCCCGCGCATCATCAGGACCCTTTCGACCGTCTTCTGGTGGCACAAGCACTGGTCGAGCCGATGCGCCTGGTCACGCACGATCGTTTCGTGGCGCTCTACAGCGACACCATCATCAAGATCTGAATCTCCGGAGTCCGACATGCGCCGACTGCTTTCCCTCCTCGCCCTGCTTCCCCTTGCCGCTGCGATCGCAGCCGGGCCGCAGACCACGACCTTGCCCTCGGGCGTCACCGTCGAGACCTACCGCGTGGGCGAGACCGGCGCGCCGCCGACGCTGGCCGATGTGGTACGGGTGCACTACCAGGGCACGCTCGCCGACGGCAAGGAGTTCGACAGCTCCTACAGCCGCGGCCGCCCGGCGGAGCTGCCGCTGGAGGCCCTGGTGCCGTGCTGGAAGGAAGTGCTGCAGCAGATGAGGCCGGGCGGCGCGGTGCGCATCGTATGTCCGCCGGAGACCGCCTACGGCAGTCGCGGCGTGCCCGGCCGCATCCCGCCCGACAGCACGCTGAACTTCGTGATCGAGCTGCTCGAGGTCAAGCGCTGAGGCGGTCGGTGCCGCGTCAGGCGGTGGGTGGGGGCTCGCCACCGGCCCCCCGCAGCGCGGCCAGCTCGGCGCGGATCGCGCGCAGTTCGGCGAGCACCGCGTCGTGGTCCACGCCGACAAGCTCGCGGGTCTGCTCCTGCTCCTCGTGTTCGACCGCGCTCATCGAATCGACCACGATGGCGATGAAGAGGTTGAGCACGGCGAAGGTGGTGAGCAGGATGAAGAGGACGAAGAAGATCCACGCGTAGGGATAGGCCTCCATGACCGGGCGGGCGATGCCCATCGACCACGACTCCAGGGTCATGACCTGGAACAGGGTGTAGAAGGATTCGCCGATGCTTCCGAACCACTCCGGGAAGCTCGCGCCGAAGAGCTTGGTGCTCATCACCGCGGCGACGTAGAACACGAGCAGCAGCAGGGTGAGCACCGAGCTCATGCCGGGGATGGCGCGCAGCAGCGCATTGACGACCTTGCGCATCGAGGGCACCACCGACACCAGGCGCAGCGCGCGCAGGATGCGCAAGGAGCGCAGCACCTGCAGGCCTTCGCCGGTGGGGGCGAGGGTGATCGCGACGATGGTGAAGTCGAACACGTTCCAGCCGCTGCGGAAGAAGCGCAGGCGGTAGACGTAGAGCTTGAGCGCGAGCTCGACCACGAACACCGCAAGCGCGGCGCGGTCGAGCGCGAGCAGCAGTCCGCCCGCCTGTTGCATGGCGGTGGGCGAGGTCTCGAGGCCGAGGGTGATCGCGTTGATGACGATCACCATGACGATGAAGCGCTGGAAGGCGGCGGATTCGACGAGGCGTTGCAGGGTGACGGTCATGTCGGGTCGGGGGGAGGTAGGGGGGCGGTAGGGGTAGGGGATTCAGGGGGGGCGGCACCTGCTTTTCCGGCGGGATCGCGACTTGCGTCGCTCCTACCGTGCAGCCCGACATTTCGGGCTGGTTCTCGTGGGAGCGACGCAAGTCGCGATGGCGGGATGGGGGCGGCGACGCGGCGCCCGGCGCCCCCAACCCGCCCGCTGCGCGTCAGCCCGCGTTGATCCTGGCGGCTTCCTTCTCCTTGCGCGCCGTGTACCACAGGCTCGCGAACACCGAGCAGGCCAGGATGGTGGCGACCACCGACAACGAGACCAGCACCGGGATCTTCACCCACTCCACGATCAGCATCTTGGTGCCGATGAAGACCAGGATGGCCGCCAGTCCGTACTTGAGCAGCTCGAAGCGGTCGCCGAGGTCGGCGAGCAGGAAGTACATCGCGCGCAGGCCGAGGATGGCGAACAGGTTCGAGGTCAGCACGATGAAGGGGTCGGTGGTGATCGCGAAGATCGCCGGGATGCTGTCGACCGCGAAGATCACGTCGGAGATTTCGACCAGCACCAGGGCGAGAAAGAGTGGCGTCATCATGCGCACGCCGTCGCGCACGACGAAGAAGCGCTCGCCCTCGAGCTTCTCGGTGATCGGGTAGTGATTGCGGATCCAGCGGATGAGCGGGTTCTTGTCCAGGTCGGGGTCGTGCTCGGAGAACCACGCCATCTTGATGCCGGTGACGATCAGGAAGGCGCCGAAGACGTAAAGCAGCCAGTGGAACTCGCTGATCAGCCAGCTGCCTGCGAAGATCATGATCGTGCGCAGCACGATCGCGCCGACGATGCCGTACAGCAGCACGCGGCGCTGCAACTCGAGCGGCACCGCGAAGAAGCTGAAGATCATCATCCAAACGAAGACGTTGTCGACCGCCAGCGACTTCTCGACCAGGTAGCCGGTGACGAAGGCGGTCGTCTGCTCGTTGGCGACCGCACGCCCGAGCGTGCCGTCGAGATACCACCACAGCCCGGCGGCGAACAGCATCGCCACGGTGACCCAGGCGAGCGACCAGCCTGCCGCCTCCTTCAACGACACCCGGTGTTGCTTGCCGCCACCGAAGGCGAACAAGTCGACAAGCAGCATCGTTCCCACGATGGCGGCAAAGGCCGCCCACATCCACCACGTTCCGATCGATTCCATCGCGCGCTCCGCAGAAAACAAAAAAGGTCTGTTCCCGACGGACACAGACCCTGGCGCGCTGCGATGCACGGACCTTGCCCATCGGGCAAGGTCTCGCTTGCAACGAACGAATGGATCCGTTCGTTGCCCCCGGCACCGGGAGACGGTCTGAAGACCGATCTGCCGTATTGACGATGCCGGAGCGGAAAAGCTACTCCCCTTGATGAACGGGATTGTGTCTGTTGCACTGCGGGAGTGTCAACGCCGGCGTTTCGGGTCGCCGCGAGCAAGGGGTTCGTGGTGTTGCGCTGCAGCAGCGGGCGAGCGTGGCGCGTGGTCGCGCGGTCGACACCCCGTGTCCGCTGGGGCATCATCGGCGGCGTTCGGCCCGCCCGTCATGCCCGGGGGCCCGCCGGCGCCCCTCTCTCAACCACCTCGAACCCATGGAAATCCTCTTTCTGATCGGCCTCATCGTCCTCAACGGCGTCTTCGCCATGTCCGAGATCGCGCTCGTCACCGCGCGTCGGGCACGGCTCGCGCGGCTCGCCGAGGAGGGCGACGGCGCGGCCGAGGTGGCGATCAAGCTCGGCGAGGACCCGACCCGCTTCCTGTCGACGATCCAGATCGGCATCACCTCGATCGGCGTGCTCAACGGCATCGTCGGCGAGGCCGCGCTCGCCGGCCCGCTCTCCGACTGGTTGCAGGTGCTCGGCATGGAGCAGCGGGTGAGCGAGATCGGCTCCACCGTGCTGGTCGTGGTGGTGATCACCTATGTGTCGATCGTGGTCGGCGAGCTGGTGCCCAAGCGCATCGGGCAGATCGACCCCGAGGGGATCGCCCGCCTGGTGGCGCGGCCGATGAATGTGCTGTCGATCGCCTCGCGGCCCTTCGTCTACCTGCTCGCCGGCTCCACCGCGCTGCTGCTGCGCATCATGGGCCAGCGCGAGAGCACCGGGCCGAGCGTGACCGAGGAGGAGATCCACGCCATGCTGGTCGAGGGCTCCGAGGCCGGCGTGATCGAGAAGAGCGAGCACGACATGGTGCGCAACGTGTTCCGCCTCGACGACCGCCAGATCGGCTCGCTGATGGTGCCGCGCGCGGACATCGTGTCGCTCGACCTCGAGCGGCCGCTGGAGGAGAACCTCGAGCTGGTGGCGTCCTCGTCCTACTCCAGCTTCCCGGTGTGCCGCGGCGGGCTCGACGACATCCTCGGCATTGCCAGCGCCAAGAAGCTCTTCAACCAGTCCCTGCGCGGCGAGCCGATCGACCTCGCCAGGGAGCTGCAGCCTGCGGTGTACGTGCCCGAGTCGCTGACCGGCATGGAGCTGCTCGATCAGTTCCGCTCTTCCGGCACCTACACCGTGTTCGTGATCGACGAGTACGGCGAGATCCAGGGCATGGTCACGCTGCACGACGTGATCGAGTCGGTGACCGGCGAGTTCCTGCCGCACGACACCGAGGAGGCCTGGGCGGTGCAGCGCGAGGACGGCTCCTGGCTGCTCGACGGCCTGATCCCGATCGTCGAGCTCAAGGACCGCCTGGGCATCAAGACCGTGCCGGAAGAGGAGAAGGGGCGCTACCACACGCTGTCGGGCATGGTGATGTGGCTGCTCGGCCGCCTGCCGGGCACCGGCGACATCGCCACCTGGGAGAACTGGCGCTTCGAGGTGATCGACCTCGACGGCAAGCGTATCGACAAGGTGCTGGCGAGCCGCCTGCCCGAGCCGGCCGACGAGATCGGCGCCGAGCAGGAGGCCAGCCCGGAAGATCGGGGCGAGACCGCATGATCGACCAGGTCGCGGAGAAGGTCGTCCGCCGCGTCATCCTCGGCTTCCTGCTCGGCGGCCTGCTGTTGCTGAGCTATGCGGTGCTGCACCTGTTCATCGTGCCGGTGGCGTGGGCGGTGATCATCGCCTATGCCACGTGGACGCCTTACCGCCAGCTGCGCTCGCGGTTACCGCGCTATCCCACGATCAGCGCGCTGCTGATGACGCTTTTGCTGAGCGCCGCCTTCGTGCTGCCCGCGCTGTGGATCGGCATGCTGCTGCGCACCGAGGTCGGTGTCGCGATCGCCGCGGTGACCGCGCAGATCCGCGAGGGCGCCTTCGTGCTGCCCGAGTTCGTCCGCACGCTGCCGTGGATCGGCGACGACCTGCAGGCGATGGTGGGCGAGCTCACCCGCGAGCCGGAGGCGCTGCGCGCGCAACTCACCGAGTGGGTGCGCCAGGGCAGCGACCTCGCGCTGACGCTGATCGGCGACGTCGGGCGCAACGCGGCCAAGCTGGGTTTCGCACTCATCACCGTGTTCTTCCTCTACCGCGACGGCGAGCGCGTGCTCGAGCAGGTGGTGGCGGTGCTGCGCCGCTTCCTCGGCGAGCGCCTGGACCCCTATCTCTCCGCGGTGGGCGGGATGACCAAGGCGGTGGTGTGGGGCCTGATCGCGACCGCGATCGGCCAGGGTTTCGTCGCCGGGCTGGGCTACTGGTGGGCGGGCGTGCCGGCACCGGTGCTGATGGGGGCGATCACCGCCGTGATCGCGATGATCCCCTTCGGCACGCCCTTCGCGTGGGGCTCGATCGGCGCCTGGCTGCTGCTCACCGGCAACACCGTCGAGGGCATCGGGCTGCTGCTGTGGGGCGCGCTGGTGGTGAGCTGGGTGGATAACCTGGTGCGTCCGCTGGTGATCAGCAATGCCACCCGCATCCCCTTCCTGCTGGTGATGTTCGGCGTGCTCGGCGGGCTGTCCGCGTTCGGGCTGGTCGGCCTGTTCCTCGGGCCGGTGGTGCTGGCAGTGCTGATGGCGGTGTGGGGCGAGTGGCTGGAGGAGTCGGAGTTCGCGCGCCTTGCGGCGATCGGAGCGCCCGCGGGCGCGAGGGAGGAGGTGGAGCGCGGCGGTCGGTCCTGAGCCGCCGATCGCGACTCGCGTCGCTCCTACAGGAAACGTCGAAGCGCGCGGTCGCCCCGTAGGAGGCGGCGCAAGTCGCGATTGCCACGGTTCCGTCGGCACGGCACCCGGTTCGCGCCGGGATCGCGACTCGCGTCGCTCCTACAGGAAACGTCGAAGCGCGCGGTCGCCCCGTAGGAGCGACGCAAGTCGCGATTGCCACGGTTCCGTCGGCACGGCGCCCGGTTCGCGCCCGGATCGCGACTCGCGTCGCTCCTACAGGAAACGTCGAAGCGCGCGGTCGCCCCGTAGGAGCGACACAAGTCGCGATTGCCACGGTTCCGTCGGCACGGCGCCCGGTTCGCGCCGGGATCGCGACTCGCGTCGCTCCTGCGGAAAGCGCGAGGCTCAGGTGCCGTACTTGCGCGCCAGGGTATCGTGCAGCGCGACGAACTCCTGCGACAGCTTGTGCTTGGGGTCGAGGTGGATCATCGGCTTGGCCTGCTCGTGCGATTCCTTGATCCTGATCGAGGCCGACAGGTAGGGCTGCAGCACCGGCAGACCCTCGTCGATGAGTTCCTGGACCACCTTTTGCGGCAGGCTCGCGCGCGGCTGGAACTGGTTGACCACGATGCCCTCGACCTCGAGGGCGCGGTTGTGGTCGGCCTTGATCTCTTCCACGTTCGCGAGCAGCGAGTACAGCGCCTTGCGCGAGAACTCGTCGCAGTCGAAAGGGATCAGGCAGGCATCGGCGGCGATCAGCGCCGAGCGGGTGAAGAAGTTGAGCGCCGGGGGGGTGTCGATGAAGACGCAGTCGAAGTCCTTCGCCAGCTCCTCCAGCGCATCGCGCAGCTTGTAGATCTTGTAGCGCGACTCGAGCTTGGATTGCAGCTCCTCGAGCTGCGGATGCGAGGGCATCACGTGCAGGCGCTCGAAGGGGGTGGCGACGACGAAGTCCTTGGTGCCGCGCGGGTTGAGCTTGAAGTTGAGCGTCTGGTCGAAAAAATCGGCGAGCGTCGCATCCAGGACGTCCACGCCGGCACCGAGCAGGTACTGGGTGGAGTTGCCCTGCGGGTCGAGGTCCACCACCAGGGTGCGCTTGCCCTGGGCGGCGGCGATCGCCGCGAGGTTGCAGGTGATCGTCGACTTGCCGACACCGCCCTTCTGATTGAATACCACCCGTCGCATCGCCTTCTCCCCTGTCGTCATGTGCGCGCGGCTGCTCGCCGGCCCCGCATTCTGCCAAAAACCGGCGCCTCCGGCGCGCCAGGCACCGGCAAAGCTCGATTCCAGGGTGATCCTGCGCATAAGCGGCGGGCGTGTCCAAGGCCGGGGTGCTGGAGTACACTTCGGGGGCGTCGGTCGCTGGCGATCCCGAGCCGGACGACGCCAACAAGAACAAGCAGGTCTGCGTTCGATTCCCGAGCAGGTCCTCCGTCCCGGGCTGCAAGCCCCGGGCGGGCGGGTGCTGCGTCGCGATTCCGGCCCGGCCTCGACGACCTCATATCGATTACCTCATAGACACGAGAGGGGAGAACATGGATCAGGATTTCATCACCGCAGCGCTCGACTATCACCGCTCGCCGACGCGCGGCAAGATCTCGGTGGTGCCCACCAAGGGCCTCACCAACCAGCGCGATCTCGCGCTCGCCTATTCGCCCGGCGTGGCCGCGGCCTGCGACGCGATCGTCGCCGACCCTGCCGAAGCCTTCGAGCTCACCAGTCGCGGCAACCTCGTCGCCGTGGTCACCAACGGCACCGCGGTGCTCGGCCTGGGCAACATCGGCCCGCTCGCCTCCAAGCCGGTCATGGAAGGCAAGGGTTGCCTGTTCAAGAAGTTCGCCAACATCGACGTCTTCGACATCGAGCTGGCCGAGAACGACCCCGACAAGCTGATCGAGATCATCGCCGCGCTCGAGCCCACGCTCGGCGGCATCAACCTCGAGGACATCAAGGCGCCCGAGTGCTTCTACATCGAGAAGAAGCTGCGCGAGCGCATGAAGATCCCCGTCTTCCACGACGACCAGCACGGCACCGCGATCATTTCGGCTGCCGGCCTGGTCAACGGTCTCAAGGTGGTCGGCAAGAACATCGCCGACGTCAAGCTGGTGTGCTCCGGCGCCGGTGCCGCGGCGATCGCCTGCCTCGACATGATGGTCAGCGTGGGCCTGCGCCGCGAGAACATCTATGTGTGCGACTCCAAGGGCGTCATCTACGAGGGCCGCGAGCCCAACATGGAGCCGACCAAGGCGCGCTACGCGCAGAAGACCGAGGGCCGCGCGCTGGGCGACGTGATCGCCGGCGCCGACGTCTTCCTGGGCTTGTCGACCGCGGGCGTGCTCAAGCCCGAGATGGTGGCGAAGATGGCTGCCAAGCCGCTGATCTTCGCGCTCGCCAACCCGAACCCCGAGATCCTGCCGGCCGACGCCAAGGCCGTGCGTCCCGACTGCATCGTGGCCACGGGCCGTTCGGACTTCCCGAACCAGGTCAATAACGTGCTGTGCTTCCCCTTCATCTTCCGGGGTGCGCTCGACGTCGGCGCGACCACGATCAACGAGGAGATGAAGCTCGCCTGCGTGAAGGCGATCGCCGAGCTGGCCGAGGCCGAGGCGAGCGACATCGTCGCCAGCGCCTACGGCGGCCAGGAGCTCAGCTTCGGTTCCGAGTACATCATCCCGAAGCCCTTCGATCCGCGCCTGATCGTCAAGATCGCGCCCGCGGTGGCGAAGGCGGCGATGGATTCGGGCGTGGCGACCAAGCCGATCGCCGACCTCGAGGCCTACGCCTCCAGCCTCAACGCCTTCGTCTACCAGTCCGGCATCGTCATGAAGCCGGTGTTCTCGGCCGCCAAGGCGGTGCCGCTGGAGCAGAAGCGCGTGATCTACGCCGAGGGTGAGGACGAGCGCGTGCTGCACGCGGTGCGCGTGGTGCTGGACGAAGGCCTGGCGCGTCCGATCCTCATCGGTCGCCCCGAGGTCATCGAGATGCGGATCAAGAAGATCGGCCTCAACCTCAAGCCCGAGCGCGACTTCGAGATCGTGAATCCGGAGTCCGACCCGCGCTATCGCGAGTTGTGGACCGAGTACTACAAGCTCATGAAGCGCGACGGGGTCACCCCCGACCTGGCCAAAGCCAAGATCCGCCGCGACACCACCCTGATCGGGGTCATGATGCTGCGCCGCGGCGATGCCGATGCGCTGGTGTGCGGCACCTTCGGCTCCTACGACTACCACCTCAAGCAGGTGGCGGACGTGATCGGGCTGGCGCCGGGCGCCAAGCAGTTCGCGGCGATGAACCTGCTGCTGCTCACCAAGCGCATGCTGGCGATCACCGACACCTATGTGAATGAGAACCCGAGTGCGGAGGAAGTCGCCGAGATCGCCCGCATGGCGTCCGACGAACTGCGCCGCTTCGGTATCGAGCCGAGCGTGGCGCTGTTGTCGCATTCCAACTTCGGCAGCTCGAACTCGGCTTCGGCGCGCAAGATGCGCCGCGCCTGCGAGATCCTGCGCGAGACCTCGCCCGACCTCAACGTCGATGGCGAGATGCACGGCGATGCCGCGCTCTCCGAGGAGATCCGCGACAAGCTGCATCCGGATTCGGGCCTGAAGGGCGAGGCCAACCTGCTGGTGATGCCCAACCTGGACGCCGCCAACATCTCGTTCAACCTGATGAAGGTGGCCAATGGCGACGGCGTCTCGGTGGGTCCGATCCTGCTGGGCGCGGCCAAGCCGGTGCACATCGTGACCCCCTCGGCCACCGTGCGCCGCCTGGTCAACATGACCGCGCTCGCCGTGGTCGATGCCAAGGAGTCGCGCAACGCCGGGGCCTGATGCCTGCTGGCGGCGCCGCTCGGCGCCGCCTCCGCACGAGCCTCGCACGAGGAGGTTCGCGCGGCGTTTTCCCGGGGGCAGTCCTGCGAGGGGCTGCCCCGCTTTGTTTCCTTCGTTCCCGCCAGGCGATCGCCATGCCGAAAACTTCCTCCCCGCGCCCGCTGCTGCTCGCCGGCGCGCTCGCCCTGGCCGCGCCGGCCGCGTTCGCCGCCGACTGGCTGCTCGCCACCTCCAGCCCGCAGGTCGTGCCGGGCCAGCGCTTCGAAGTCGTGGTGATCGGCGAGGGCCGCGCGGCGGATTGGCCGGCGCGGCTGCCGGCGAGCATCGAGCTGTCGGGTGGCGGGCCGCGCATCGCGGTCGAGCTGGTGGCGATCGGCAGGCCCGCGGCGGGGGGCGGCCAGCGCCGCTATTTCGCACGCTGGCCGATGGAGGTCACCGGGGTGGCGGCGCTCGCGCTCGTCGGGCGGCCTTCGGCCCGCGTGCTGCTCGACGCCGGGACGGCGGCCGATGTGGCTACGGCGGCCACCGCGTCGACCGCCATCCCGTCGGTCGCCGCGGCCGGCACGACGGCGGTCGCCCCAGCGGCCGCGGTGGCGCCGATGGCGCCGGTGGCGGCGGTGCCGTCCGATGCGGCGCCGGTCGAGCCGTCGGGCTTCGGCTTCCACGAGCCGATGTATTTCCTCATCGGCGGACGCGACCCGGTATCTGCGCGCTTCCAGTTCAGCTTTCGTTACCGCATCTTCGACGAGCAGGGCGTGGTGGCGGAGACGATCCCGGTGGCGAGCGGGCTCTACTTCGGCTTCACCCAGACCTCGCTGTGGGACCTGCAGTCGGAATCCAAGCCATTCCGCGATTCGAGCTTCCGCCCTTCGCTGTTCTACCGCTTCGCGCTCGACGACCCGCAAAAGCGCGGTTCGCTGGCACTCTCCGGCGGTTACGAGCACGAATCGAACGGCAAGGAGGACATGCCCTCGCGCAGCATCGACACGCTCTTCGTGCGCGCCGACGCGCGCCTGC
Source organism: Thauera aminoaromatica (assembly GCF_000021765.1). Taxonomy (NCBI): domain Bacteria; kingdom Pseudomonadati; phylum Pseudomonadota; class Betaproteobacteria; order Rhodocyclales; family Zoogloeaceae; genus Thauera; species Thauera aminoaromatica. The sequence goes on from NC_011662.2 coordinate 1,761,175, forward strand.
GCCTGGACGAGTCCGGCTCCTACCTCGGCGTCGTGCCCAAGGCGTGGACCTACCTCGATCGGGAGGACAATCCCGACATCGCGCGCTACCGCGGCCACGCCGAGCTCGGCCTGCGCCTCGGCCGCGACGACGGCTGGCTGTTCTCCACGCTGATCCGGCGCGGCACCGAGGGCAAGATGGGCACCCAGTACGACCTGTCCTATCCGATCCGGCGCAGCGTGTTCTCCGGGGTGGGCGCCTTCGTCCATCTGCAGGCCTTCAAGGGCTATGGCGAGACCCTGCTCGAGTACGACGAGAACAAGGAAGCGCAGTACCGCATCGGGGTCTCGCTGGTACGCTAAGATCACCCGACGCCGCGTGGCCGGGCTCCCTCCGACGCTGCGCGCAAGGAATCCCGAGGAGAATCCGATGACCCATGCGATCCGAATCCACCGCACCGGCGGCCCCGAAGTCCTGCAGTGGGAGGCCGTCGAGCTGCCGCCACCCGCGACCGGCGAGGTGCGCCTGCGCCACCATGCGGTGGGGCTCAACTTCATCGACACCTATCACCGCAGTGGCCTGTACCCGCTGACGCTGCCGTCCGGGCTGGGCATGGAGGGGGCGGGCGTGGTGGAGGCGGTCGGCGACGGTGTCGCCGAGCTGAAGGTGGGCGACCGCGTGGCCTATACCAGCGGCCCGCTCGATGCCTATGCCGAGGCGCGCAACATCGAGGCGCGCCACCTGGTGCCGTTGCCGGACGACATCTCCTTCGAGCAGGGCGCGGCGATGATGCTGCAGGGCATTACCGCACAATACCTGTTGCACGCCACCTACCCGGTCAAGGCGTGCGAGACCATCCTGGTGCATGCGGCGGCGGGTGGGGTCGGCTCGATCCTGGTGCAGTGGGCGAAGCAGCTCGGCGCAACCGTGATCGGCACCGTGGGCAACGATGACAAGGCGCAGCGCGCGCGCGCGCTCGGCTGCGACCACGTCATCGTGTACTCGCGCGAGAACTTCCCCGAGCGCGTGCGCGCGCTCACTGGCGGCGAAGGCGTCGCGGTGGTGTACGATTCGGTCGGGCGCGACACCTTCCTCGATTCGGTCGCCTGTCTGCGCCGCCGCGGCACCATGGTGAGCTACGGCAACGCCACCGGCCCGGTCGCCGCCTTCGATTGCGCCTTGCTGCACAAGGCGGGCTCGGTCTATGTCACTCGGCCCGGGCTGCCCGACTACATCGCCAGCCGCGCGGAGCTCGTCGAACGCGCCGCGGCGCTGTTCGAGGTGGTGCGCAGCGGCCAGGTGAGGATCGAGATCCTGCAGCGCTATGCGCTGAAGGACGCGGCCCAGGCGCACCGCGACCTCGAGGCGCGCAAGACCACCGGCTCGACGGTGCTGTTGCCCTGAGTGTCGGCGGCGGGGGCGGGCGGCGTCGGGTAAAATCCGCGCCATGAATCCTGCTGCCCCCTCCACGGCCGAAGCGCCCATCGTGCCGAGCGCTCCGCGCTTCGTGCATCTCCGCCTGCACTCCGAATATTCGATCACCGACGGCATCGTCCAGCTCGACCAGGCGATCGCCGCCGCCGCGGCCGACGGCATGCCGGCGCTCGGCGTCTCCGATCTCGCCAACCTGTTCGGCATGGTCAAGTTCTACAAGGGCGCGCGCGGCAAGGGCATCAAGCCCATCGTCGGCGTCGACGCCTGGATCCGCAACGAGGCCGAGCGCGACAAGCCGCAGCGCGTGCTGCTCATCTGCAAGAACCGCGCGGGCTATGGTCAGCTGTGCGAGCTGCTGACGCGCGCCTACCTCGAGAACAAGCACCGCGGCCGCGCCGAGATGCGCCGCGAGTGGTTCGAGAATGGTGCCGCAAGCGCGCTGCTGTGCCTGTCGGGTGCGATGAGCGGCGACATCGGCGCGGCGATCGCGGCCGGCAACCTCGCGCTCGCCGAACAGCTCGCGGCCGACTGGGCGCGGCTGTTTCCGGACGCCTTCTACATCGAGATCCAGCGCGCCGGGCATCCCGGCACCGAGTCCTACATCCGCCACGCGGTGGAACTCGCCGGCCGGCTCGGCCTGCCGGTGGTGGCGACCCACCCGGTGCAGTTCCTCAAGCGCGAGGATTTCAAGGCACACGAGGCGCGCGTCTGCATCGCGCAGGGCTACGTGCTCGCCGACAAGCGCCGGCCGCGCGACTTCACCGAGGAGCAGTACCTCAAGAGCCAGGCGGAGATGTGCGAGCTCTTCGCCGATCTGCCCGAGGCGCTCGAGAACGCGGTCGAGATCGCGCGCCGCTGCTCGCTCACCGTGCAACTCGGCAAGAACTTCCTGCCCTTGTTCCCGACGCCCGAGGGCATGACGCTCGACGACTTCCTCGTCGCGGAGGCGAAGAAGGGGCTGGAGGAGCGCCTCGCCCAGCTCTACCCGCACCCGGAGGAGCGCGAGCGTCAGCGCCCGCGCTACGAGCAGCGGCTGAAGTTCGAGACCGACACCATCATCCAGATGGGCTTCCCCGGCTACTTCCTGATCGTGGCCGACTTCATCCAGTGGGGCAAGAACAACGGCGTGCCGGTCGGACCGGGGCGGGGCTCCGGCGCGGGCTCGCTGGTGGCCTACTCGCTCAAGATCACCGACATCGACCCCCTCGAGTACGCGCTGCTGTTCGAGCGCTTCCTCAACCCCGAGCGGGTGTCGATGCCCGACTTCGACATCGACTTCTGCCAGGACAACCGCTACCGCGTCATCGAGTACGTGCGCGAGCGCTACGGCAAGGACGCGGTGAGCCAGATCGCCACCTTCGGCACCATGGCCTCGAAGGCGGTGGTGCGCGACGTCGGCCGCGTGCTGGATCTGCCTTACGGCCTGTGCGACCGCCTCTCCAAGCTGATCCCGATCGAGGGCGCCAAGCCCGTCTCGCTGAACAAGGCCTACGAGATGGAGCCGCAGATCGGCGAGATGATGGCCGACGGCAACGACGGCGAGTCGGTGCGCGACCTGTGGAGCCTGGCGCAGCCGCTGGAGGGCTTGAGCCGCAACGTCGGCATGCACGCCGGCGGCGTGCTGATCGCGCCCGGCAAGCTCACCGACTTCTGTCCGCTCTACATCGCCGACGGCGACGACGCCACGCCGGTGTCGCAGTTCGACAAGGACGACGTCGAAGCCGTGGGCCTGGTCAAGTTCGACTTCCTCGGCCTGCGCAACCTGACCATCATCGAGCTCGCGCTGGAGTACGTGGCGCGCCTGGAGGGCAGCCGTCCGGACCTGATGAGCCTGGGCTTCGAGGATCCCGCCGCCTACCAGATCCTCAAGGACGCCAACACCACGGCGATCTTCCAGGTCGAATCGGACGGCATGAAGAAGCTGCTCAAGAAGCTCGCGCCCGACCGCTTCGAGGACATCATCGCGGTGCTCGCGCTCTACCGTCCCGGCCCGCTCGGCTCGGGCATGGTGGACGACTTCATCCTGCGCAAGAAGGGCCAGCAGGAGATCGACTACTTCCACCCCGACCTCAAGGCCTGCCTGGAGCCGACCTACGGCGTGATCGTGTACCAGGAACAGGTGATGCAGATCTCCCAGATCATCGGGGGCTACACGCTTGGCGGTGCCGACATGCTGCGCCGCGCGATGGGCAAGAAGAAGGCCGACGAGATGGCCAAGCACCGCGCCACCATCGCCGAGGGTGCGAAGCAGAAGGGCTATGACCCGGCGCTCGCCGAGCAGCTCTTCGACCTGATGACCAAGTTCGCGGAGTACGGCTTCAACAAGTCGCACACCGCGGCCTACGCGGTGGTCACCTACCACACCGCCTGGCTCAAGGCGCACCACTGCGCGGCCTTCATGGCGGCGACGATGTCGTCCGACCTGGACAACACCGATACCGTCAAGATCTTCTACGAAGACACGCTCGCCAACGGCATCAAGGTGCTGCCGCCGGATGTCAACGCCTCCGACTACCGCTTCGTGCCGGTGGATCGCAAGATCATCCGCTACGGCCTGGGCGCGGTGAAGGGCGTGGGCGAGCCTGCGGTGCGCGCGATCCTCGCCGCGCACGAGAAGGGCGGAGACTTCCGCGACCTGTTCGATTTCTGCGAGCGCGTCGATCGCCGCATGGTAAACCGCCGCGTCATCGAGGCGCTGATCCGCGCCGGCGCGATGGACACCCTGCCGGGCCACAAGGGCCTGGACCGCGCGCAGCTGATGGCGACCGTCGCGCTGGCGATGGAGGCGGCCGAACAGGCGGCGGCCAACGCGATGCAGGGTGGGCTCTTCGACCTGATGCCGGAGGCCGCGGGCGCGGCGCCCGAGTTCGCCAAGGTGCGTGCGTGGACCGAGCGCGAGCGCCTCAAGGAAGAGAAGCTCGCGATCGGCTTCTTCCTCTCCGGCCATCCCTTCAACGCCTTCAAGCCCGAGGTGCGCCGCTTCGTGCGCCGCACGCTGGCGCAGCTCGAGCCCTCGCGCGACATCACCATGCTGGCCGGCGTGGTGATGGAGCAGCGCACCAAGGTCGGCAACCGCGGCAAGATGGCCTTCGTGCTGCTCGACGACGGTACCGAGCCGCGCGAGGTCACGGTGTATTCCGAGGTGCTGGAGGCGAGCCGCGGCAAGATCGTCACCGACGAGGTGCTGGTGGTGGAGGCCAAGGTGAGCAACGACGATTTCTCCGGTGGCCTGCGCATCAACGCCGACCGCCTGCTCACCCTCGGCGAGGCGCGCAGCCGTTTCGCACGCGCGCTGTCGCTACGCATCGACGGCGAGCTTGCCGCCAGCGGCGGTGCGGCGGGCGCGGCCGGCAAGCTGCAGACCCTGCTCGAGCCCTTCCGCGAGGGCGGCTGCCCGATCCGCGTCCGCTATCGCAACGCCGCCGCCGAAGCCGAGCTCCCGCTCGGCGACGGCTGGCGCGTGCGCCTGGACGACGCGCTGCTGGAGAGCCTGCGCGAATGGCTGCCGGGCGAGGCGGTCGAGGTGGTGTACCCCTGAGGCGCCGCCCGGTGCGGTGACGACTGCGGCGTGGAATGGAGGCGCTGCAATCGCGACTTGCGTCGCTCCCACGGGAATCGAACATGCGCTGGGGGTCTGCGGGTTTTCGTAGGAGCGACGCAAGTCGCGATCACAGCGCATGAACTCCCACGGCGCGCAACGGGCGCGCCGCGTCGCCGTCGCGGAAGTCGAGGGCGCTTCGTTCGGGTCGGGCTGTGCTCAAACCGTCGGACGCTGCTCGAAGCCGGTGAGGCGCTCGAGTTCGGCCTCGAACACCTCCACCCGCGACACGCGCGCATTCTCCGGGCCCCGGTGGGCCCAGGCGACGAAGGTTTCGACCTTGACGAGCGGGCCGATCGCGAGCGCCTCGACCGTTCCGTCGCTGCGGTTGCGCACCCAGCCCGAGAGGCCGAGGCGCGCCGCCTCGGCGGTCGCGCTGCCGCGATACCAGACGCCCTGCACCCTGCCGTGGATGCGCAGGCGGCGGGCGATGGCGTCCGCCGCCGGCGCGCTTGCAGCGGGCAGCGGTGATTTCCCGTCGGGCATGCTCGAGTGCTGTTCAGGCGTGGGCGATTTCCGCTCAGGCATAGGCGATCTCCGGCTCGCGCCCGCTCAGGCGCTGGGCGCGGATCAGCGCCTCGGTGAGGTTGGCGGCGATGTTGTCGTCGCCGAGCTTGTCGCTGAAGCCCGAGCGGAACACGATCGAGCCGGGTTGCGAGTTGAGTCCGCACAGCACGAGGTGGGCGCCGCGCTTCTGCAGGTTGCGGTGCAGGGTCTGCAGGATGTCCAGGCCGGTGGTGTCGATGTTGATCACCTTGTCGAGGTCCAGCACGACCACCTCGGGGTGGCCGGGCAGCCCGAGCAGCAGGTTCTCGAGCTTGTTGGCGGCGCCGAAGAAGAGGCTGCCCTTGAGCTTGTAGGCGACGATGCGCGGCGTGCCGTCGGGGTGGGACAAGGCTTCGACGCCATAGAAGTCTTCCAGTGGCACGCGGTCGATGCGGGTGAGGTCGGACATGCGGTAGATGAAGAATAGGCTCGCGAGCGCCATCCCGATCTCGACCGCCAGGGTGAGGTCGAACACCACGGTGATGAAGAAGGTGCCGAGCAGGATGGTGCGGTAGTTGAGCGAGTAGCGCGCGAGCTCCTTCGGCGCGAAGGCGTGCCACTCTCCCATGTTGATCGACACGATGACCACGATCGCCGACAGCGTGGCGAGCGGGATGTGGCTGGCGAGCGGGGCGAGCGCGAGCACGATCGCGAGCAGCACGCCGGCGTGGATCATGCCGGCGATCGGGGTGCGTCCGCCGGTGCGGATGTTGGTCGCGGTGCGCGCGATCGCGCCGGTGGCGGCGAAGCCGCCGAAGAGCGGCGCGGCGACGTTGGCGATGCCCTGCGCCATCAGCTCCTGGTTGGGGTCGTGGCGGTCGTCGATCTGGCTGTCGGCGACGCGCGCCGAGAGGAGCGACTCGATCGCGCCGAGCAGCGCGATCGTGATCGCCGGCGCGATCAGCTTGCCGAGCGTGGACAGGCTCAGTTCCGGCAGGCCGAAGGGGGGAATTTCCTGCGGGATGCCGCCGAAGCGGCTGCCGATGGTGTCGACCGGGAGCGCGATCAGGGCGTTGATCGCGGTCAGGATGATCAGTACCGCGAGCGGGCCGGGCAGGCGGCGCATCCACGCGGTCTTCACGGCCTGGCGGTTCCACGCCACCAGGATCGCGAGCGACACGAGCGCCACCGCCACCGTGGGCAGGTGCAGCGTGGGCAGCGCCGCGGCGAGCGCCCCCATCTTGGCGAAGAACTCGCCCGGCAGGTCGGCGATCTGCAGGCCGAGGAAGTCCTTGATCTGCGAGATGAAGATCACCACCGCGATGCCGTTGGTGAAGCCGATCACGACCGACAGCGGGATGAAGCGGATCATGTTGCCCAGGCGCAGCGCGCCCATGGCGAACAGCAGCACGCCCGACATCATGGTGGCGATGAGCAGGTTCTGCACGCCGAGGTCGGCGACGATGGCGTAGATGATCGGGATGAAGGCGCCGGTGGGCCCGCCGATCTGCACCTTGGAGCCACCAAGGAAGGCGATCAGGAAGCCGGCGACGATCGCGGTCCAGATGCCCGCGGTAGGCGACATGCCACTGGCGATCGCGAACGCCATCGCGAGCGGCAGCGCGAGCACGCCCACGGTGATGCCCGAGGAGAGGTCGCCGACGAAGGTCGCACGGCTGTAGCCGGGCAGGGTGTCGAAGAGCTTGGGACGGAAGTCGAGTTTCATGTTGTCTCCGCTGCGTACTGGTTCAGGACGGGGCGCGAGGCCCGGGCGGCGCCGCCGCCATCGAGGGCAGGCAGGCGGCGCGGAGCACGGAGACGGTCACCCTCGGCCGGCGTGATGCAGGACGATCCAGCGTTTCGAGGGTGTGAGCGGCATGACGGCGACTCGGTGCGGCTTACTTCACCTTCATGCCGGGGTGCGCGCCGGCGTCGGGCGAGAGCAGGAAGATCCCTGGCGTGCTGCCGGCAGCGTCGGAGGCGGCGAGCACCATGCCCTCGCTCATGCCGAACTTCATCTTGCGCGGTGCGAGGTTGGCGACCATCACCGTCAGGCGCCCGATGAGCGTCGCCGGGTCGTAGGCCGACTTGATGCCCGCGAAGACCTGGCGCGGTTTCGGGTTGCCGGACTCGTCGGCCTCGCCGATGTCGAGCGCAAGCCGGATCAGTTTGTCGGCGCCTTCGACGTGCTGGGCATCGACGATCCTCGCGATGCGCAGCTCGACCTTGGTGAAATCGTCGATCGTGATATGCGGCGAGGCGGTCTCCGCAGCCTGGGCCGAATGCTGCTGTTTCTCGGCGTGGCGCTGCTGCGAGGACGCCGCCTCGGTGTCCTTGGCAGGCTCGTCTGTCTTCGCGGGCACCGCCGTCGCCGGGGCGAGCGACTCGCGGTTGGCCTCGAGCAGGGCGTCGATCTGCTTGCGCTCGACGCGGGTCATCAGGTGGCTGTAGGCCTGGATGGCATGGCCGGCAGGCAGCGCCGCCCAGTCGCCCTGCCAGTCCATGGCCGGGATGGCGAGGAAGGTTTCGACCTGCGCGGCGAGCGCCGGCAGCACCGGCTTCAGGTAGCGGGTGAGGTCGCGGAACATGGTCAGCGCGGTGCTGCACACCGTGTGCAGGCGGGCTTCCTGGCCTTCCTGCCTGGCGAGTTCCCAGGGCTTGTGGTCGTTCACGTACTGGTTGGCGAGGTCGGCCAAGCGCATGACCTCGCGCAGCGCGCGGCTGTAGTCGCGCTCCTCGAACGCGGTGGCGACTCGGCCCTCGCTCCAGGCGGCGGCGAACTCGGCACAGGCGGCGGCGTCGGCCTCACCCAGGCGGCCGTCGAAGCGCTTGCCGATGAAGCCGGCGCAGCGGCTGGCGATGTTCACGAACTTGCCCACGAGCTCGGAATTGACCTTGGCGATCATGTCGTCGAGGTTGAGGTCGACGTCCTCCATGGTGCCGTTCGACTTGCCGGCGAAGTAGTAGCGCAGCCACTCGGGGTCGAGCTTCTGCGCGATGTAGGAGTGCGCGGTGATGAAGGTGCCGCGGCTCTTGCTCATCTTGGCGCCGTCGACGGTGAGGAAGCCGTTCACGCACAGCCGGCTGGGCGTGGCGTAGCCGGCGAACTTCAGCATCGCGGGCCAGAACAGGGCGTGGAAGTAGAGGATGTCCTTGCCGATGAAGTGCACCATCTCGGTGCCGGCCGCGGCGGCGCGGGCGGCGTCGGTGTAGTCCTCGACGGCGATCGTCTCGCCCGCGGCGGCGCGCTTGGCAGCGAGGTTGCGGAAGCTGGCGAGGTAGCCGATCGGTGCGTCCAGCCACACATAGAAGTACTTGCCCGGCGCACCCGGAATCTCGAAGCCGAAGTAGGGTGCGTCGCGCGAGATGTCCCAGTCGGAGAGCGTGTTCTCGCCTTCCTCAGTTGCGTTTTCTCCGAGCCACTCCTTCATCTTGTTGGCGGCTTCCATCTGCAGGCGGCGCTCGCCGGCGGCGTTGGTTCCGCGCGTCCATTCGCGCAGGAAGGCGACCGCGCGTTCGTCCGACAGACGGAAGAAGTAGTGCTCCGAGGTCTTCAGCACCGGCTTGGCGCCGGACACCGCGGAATAGGGGTTCTTGAGCTCGGTGGGGGCGTAGGCCGCGCCGCAGGCCTCGCAGTTGTCGCCGTACTGGTCGGGGGCGCCGCACTTCGGGCACTCGCCCTTGATGAAGCGGTCGGGGAGGAACATCTCCTTGACCGGGTCGTAGTACTGCTCGATCGAGCGTGTGTCGATCAGGCCGCCCGCCTTCAGTCTGGCGTAGATGTCCTCGGCATAGAAACGGTTCTCGGCGCTGTGCGTCGAGTGGTAATTGTCGAATGCGACGCCGAAGGCGGTGAAGTCGCGCAGGTGCTCGCCGTGCACGCGCTCGATGAGCTGCTCGGGCGTGAGCCCTTCCTTTTCGGCGCGCAGCATGACCGGCGTGCCGTGGGTGTCGTCCGCGCACACGTAGTGCACCGAGTGGCCGCGCATGCGCTGGTAGCGCACCCAGATGTCGGCCTGGATGTAGCCCACGAGGTGGCCGAGGTGGATGTCGCCGTTGGCGTAGGGCAGGGCGTTGGTGACGAGGAGCTTGCGGGACATGATGGGTGCGGGAACCGGTGCCGGATAAAGTCGAGAGTTTAGCAAAGCGGCACGCGATGCCGCGCCGTGGCGCGCGCTCAGGGCATGCGCGAGAGGATCAGCTCGATGCGGCGGTTGCGCACGCGGCCTTCCTCGGTGGCGTTGGACGTGAGCGGATCGGCCTCGCCGCGACCGTCGGCGGCGAGGCGGTCGAGGGCGATGCCGCGCTCGCGCAGCCACGCCACCACTGCCTCCGCGCGCGCGATCGACAGGCGCAGGTTGACCATCTCGCTGCCTTGGCTGTCGGTGTGGCCGACCACCCGCACCGCCACTCCGGCCTCGGCCGCGAGCGCGGGCGCGAGCGCGTCGAGCGCGCGTCCGAGCGTCGGACGGATTGCCGGACTGCCGCTGGCGAAGCCGTCGGCGACCGGGATCTGCACGCGGAAGCCCGTGTCGCCGGCGCTGCCGATCTCGACTCCCGCGAGGCCGGTGGTGGCCTTGGCGAGCTGCTCGCGAAGTGCGGCCCAGGACGGTTCGGGCGGTGCGGTCCGCACCAGCGCATGGCGGTGGATCGCGTCGGTGGCCGTGCCATTGCCGCCAGGGCTGGCGCAGGCGGCGAGGAGGCCGGCGAGCAGGGTGGCGGACACGAGGGCCGTCGGGAAGCCGGGTCTGTGGCGGGAATTGCGCAAAGTCATGTGCATGTGGCGCCTGCATGCGGCGCGCGGGAAATTCGTCGAACGGGGTCGGGTGCGGGGGCGGGCGAGAAACCCTGCGCAGAACGCGGATGAGTCCGGCGCTGCGCTCCGGTATGATTCTGCCGCTTCCACCCGGCGGCGGGTGCACCGATTTTCGAGGAAAACGCGATGAGTCTTGATCAGCAAACCGTAACCGAAGCGCTCAAGCAGGTGATCGATCCCAACACCGGCAAGGATTTCGTGGCGGGGCGCAGCATCCGCAACCTGTCGGTGCAGGGTGGCGAGGTCCGCTTCGACGTCGAGCTCGGCTACCCGGCGAAGAGCCAGCACGATCCGATCCGCGCGCTGCTGAGCGAGGCCGTGGCCAAGCTGCCGGGCGTGGAGCGCGTCGCCGTGACGGTGTCTAGCAAGGTGGTCGCGCACGCGGTGCAGCAGGGCGTCAAGCTGCTGCCGGGCGTGCGCAACATCATCGCGGTGGCCTCGGGCAAGGGCGGCGTGGGCAAGAGCACGACCGCGGTGAACCTCGCGCTCGCGTTGTCGGCCGAAGGTGCCCGCGTCGGCCTGCTCGACGCCGACATCTACGGTCCCTCGCAGCCACAGATGCTGGGCATCGGCGACCAGCGCCCGGTGTCGGAGGACGGCAAGACCATGACCCCGCTGCAGGCCTTCGGGCTGCAGGCGATGTCGATCGGCTTCCTGATCGACCCCGATACGCCGATGGTGTGGCGCGGCCCGATGGCCACGCAGGCGCTCAACCAGATGCTCAAGGACACCGCCTGGGACGACCTCGACTACCTCGTCATCGACATGCCCCCGGGCACCGGCGACATCCAGCTCACCCTGTCGCAGAGCGTGCCGGTGACCGGCGCGGTGATCGTCACCACGCCGCAGGACATCGCGCTGCTTGACGCGCGCAAGGGCGTGAAGATGTTCGAGAAGGTGGGCGTGCCCATCCTCGGCGTGGTCGAGAACATGAGCATCCACATCTGCTCGAAGTGCGGCCACGAGGAGCACATCTTCGGCCAGGGTGGCGGCGAGAAGATGTGCGCGGACTTCAAGGTGCCCTTCCTCGGTGCGCTGCCGCTCGACATCCAGATCCGCACCGAGGCCGACAGCGGCGCGCCCACCGTGGTCGCCGATCCGGATGGCCGCATCGCCTCGATCTACAAGCAGATCGCGCGCAAGGTGGCGGTGCGCATCGCCGAGCGCTCGAAGGACATGACGCACAAGTTCCCCAACATCGTGTTCAAGTCCGCCTGATTGCGCAGGCCGCGCCCGTCCGTAGCGGCGGGCGCGCACGTCGAGCGTGCCCGCCGTGCGCCAACTTCGCGCGATCCGGCCGCGATTCGTTTTCCCTCCGCCTTTCGTCCGCCGCTTGCCTGCCTTACACTACGCGCCTTTTCACGGACGGCCTCCGCCGCCCGCACCGCAACCCGCCGGAAGACGCGCCCATGTCCATCAAGTCCGACAAGTGGATCCGCCGCATGGCCGAACAGGCCCGCATGATCGAGCCCTTCGCGCCGGAACTGGTGCGCAGCAACGACACCGGCCGCATCGTGTCCTACGGCACCTCGAGCTATGGCTACGACGTGCGCGTGGCGAACGAATTCAAGATTTTCACCAACATCAACTCGACCATCGTCGACCCCAAGGACTTCGATGCGCGCAACTTCGTCGACTTCACCGGCGACGTGTGCATCATCCCGCCGAACTCCTTTGCACTCGCGCGCACGGTCGAGTACTTCCGCATTCCGCGCAGCGTGCTGACCGTGTGCCTGGGCAAAAGCACCTACGCGCGCTGCGGCATCATCGTGAACGTCACCCCGCTCGAGCCCGAGTGGGAAGGCCACGTGACCCTCGAGTTCTCCAACACCACGCCGCTGCCGGCGAAGATCTACGCCAACGAGGGCGTGGCGCAGATGCTGTTCTTCGAGTCGGACGAGGTGTGCGAGACCTCGTACAGGGATCGCGGCGGCAAGTACCTCGGGCAGACCGGCGTCACCCTGCCCAAGATCTGAGCGCCTTCGCTTCGCCGACCTTCCTCCACGGGGCCGCCTGACGGCCCCTTGTGCTTTTTCGAACCAATTTCGGTAACGCGCGGGCAATCTTCGCCGGAGTACACTGCCGGCTTTACCCGGCCCGCACGGACCCGCTGGAGACGACCAGGATGAGATTCCACTTCCCCATCATCATCATCGACGAGGACTTCCGCTCGGAGAACACCTCGGGACTGGGGATCCGCGCGCTCGCCAAGGCGATCGAGGAAGAGGGCATGGAAGTGCTCGGCGTCACCAGCTACGGCGACCTGACGTCCTTCGCGCAGCAGCAGAGCCGTGGCTCGACCTTCATCCTGTCGATCGACGACGAGGAGTTCTCCTCGCCCGAGGCCTCGGCCAAGGCGATCGCCGACCTGCGCGCGTTTGTCGTCGAGATCCGCTTCCGCAACGCCGACATCCCGATCTTCCTGCACGGCGAGACGCGCACCACGCGCCACATCCCCAACGACGTGCTGCGCGAGATGCACGGCTTCATCCACATGTTCGAGGACACGCCGGAGTTCATCGCGCGCTACGTGGTGCGCGAGGCGAAGAACTATCTCGATTCGCTGGCGCCGCCCTTCTTCCGCGCGCTGGTGCACTACGCGGCCGACAGCTCGTACTCGTGGCACTGCCCGGGGCACTCGGGTGGCGTTGCTTTTCTGAAAAGCCCGGTGGGGCAGATGTTCCACCAGTTCTTCGGCGAGAACATGCTGCGCGCGGACGTGTGCAATGCGGTCGACGAACTCGGCCAGCTGCTCGACCACACCGGGCCGGTGGCGGCCTCGGAGCGCAACGCGGCGCGCATCTTCAACTGCGACCACCTGTACTTCGTCACCAACGGCACGTCGACGTCGAACAAGATGGTCTGGCACACCACGGTGGCGCCCGGCGACATCGTGGTCGTCGACCGCAACTGCCACAAGTCCATCCTCCACTCGATCATCATGACCGGCGCGGTGCCGGTGTTCCTGACGCCGACGCGCAACCACTACGGCATCATCGGCCCGATCCCGCTGGAGGAGTTCTCAATGGAGAACATCCGCAAGAAGATCGAGGCCAACCCCTTCGCGCGCGAGGCGAAGAACAAGAAGCCGCGCATCCTCACCATCACCCAGTCGACCTACGACGGCGTGGTGTACAACGTCGAGGCCATCAAGGAGCTGCTCGACGGCGAGATCGACACCCTGCACTTCGATGAAGCCTGGCTGCCGCACGCCGCCTTCCACGACTTCTACGGCGACTATCACGCGATCGGCGCCGATCGTCCGCGCTGCCGCGAGTCGATGGTGTTCGCCACCCAGTCCACCCACAAGCTGCTCGCCGGACTCAGCCAGGCCTCGCAGATCCTGGTGCAGGACTCGCAGACCCGCAGGCTCGACCGCGACATCTTCAACGAGGCCTACCTCATGCATACCTCGACCTCGCCGCAGTACGCGATCATCGCGTCCTGTGACGTGGCGGCGGCGATGATGGAGGCGCCGGGCGGCACCGCACTGGTCAATGAATCGCTCTCCGAGGCGGTGGAGTTCCGTCGCGCGATGCGCAAGGTGGACGCCGAATTCGGCGACGACGAATGGTGGTTCCAGGTCTGGGGGCCGGAGTACCTGGCCGAGGAGGGCATCGGCGAGCGCGACGACTGGACGCTGAAGGCCGGCGAGCGCTGGCATGGCTTCGGCAACCTGGCCGAGGGCTTCAACATCCTCGACCCGATCAAGGCAACGATCATCACCCCGGGCCTGAACATGGACGGCGACTTCGCCGAACACACCGGCATCCCGGCGGCGATCGTCACCAAGTACCTCGCGGAGCACGGCATCATCGTCGAGAAGACCGGCCTGTACTCCTTCTTCATCATGTTCACCATCGGCATCACCAAGGGCCGCTGGAATACGATGGTGACCGAGCTGCAGCAGTTCAAGGACGACTACGACCGCAACCAGCCGCTGTGGCGCGTGATGCCCGAATTCATCGCCAAGCATCCGCGCTACGAGCGCGTCGGGCTCAAGGATCTGTGCGACCAGATCCACAGCTTCTACAAGGCCAACGACGTCGCCCGACTGACCACCGAGATGTATCTGTCGGACATGGTGCCGGCGATGAAGCCCGCCGACGCCTTCGCCAAGATGGCGCACCGCGAGATCGAGCGCGTGGCGCTCGACGAGCTCGAGGGCCGCGTCACCGCGATGCTGGTCACGCCCTATCCGCCGGGCATCCCGCTGCTGATCCCGGGCGAGCGCTTCAACGCGACGATCGTGCGCTACCTCAAGTTCGCGCGCGACTTCAACGCCCGCTTCCCCGGCTTCGAGACCGACATCCACGGCCTGGTCAAGGGCGAGGACGGGCGCTACCACGTGGATTGCGTGAAGGGCTGAGCCGCTCCCGCCGCAGGGGGTGTCGAATGACGAGGGTCGCGCGATGCGGCCCTTGTCGTTTCTGCGGCAGGGCAGTCGGCGCGGCCGTCGGGCTCAGCGCCGGCAGTAGCGCACGAAATCGAAGTCGAAGGCGTTGTCGGCGTCGGCGTGGTGTGTCTCGCGACGCTCCTCGACGAACCGCGCCGGATCGACGGCGGGGAAGTGCGCATCGCCCTCGACGTCGGCTTTCACCTCGGTGAGCTCGAGGCGGTCGGCGAGGGGAAGCAGCTGGGCGTAAAGTTGGGCGCCGCCGATCACGAACAGTGTCTGGGCCTCGCCGGCCGCGGCGATCGCGGCCGCGGGGTCGGCGAAGCATTCGGCGCCTTCGGCACGGTAATCCGGCGTACGGCTCACCACGAGGTTGCGCCGTCCTGGCAGCGGGCGGCCGAGCGATTGCCAGGTCTTGCGCCCCATCAGGATCGGGTGCCCCAGGGTGAGGGCACGGAAATGCTGCAGGTCGGCCTTCAGCCGCCAGGGCAGCTCGTTATCGCGGCCGATCGTGCCGTTGCGCGCGACCGCGGCGATGAGGACGATCTCGGGCTTCTTCATACCGCCACCGGGGCCTTGATGTGCGGATGCGGGTCGTAGCCTTCGAGCGCGATGTCCTCGAAGCGGAAGCCGAAGAGGTCGCGCACTGCGGGGTTCAGGCGCAGCGTCGGCAGGGGGCGCGGGGCGCGCTCGAGCTGCTCCCGCGCCTGCCTCAGGTGGTTGCTGTAGAGGTGGCAGTCGCCACCGGTCCACACGAAATCGCCCGCTTCGAGCTCGCACACCTGCGCCACCATGTGGGTGAGCAGGGCATAGGAGGCGATGTTGAAGGGCACGCCGAGGAAGATGTCCGCGCTGCGCTGGTAGAGCTGGCATGACAGGCGACCACCGGCGACGTAGAACTGGAACAGCGCGTGGCAGGGCGGCAGGGCCATGGCGTCGACTTCGCCCGGATTCCATGCCGAGACGAGATGGCGGCGCGAATCCGGGGTGCGCCGGATGCTTTCGACGACGCGTGCGATCTGGTCGACGCTGCGCCCGTCTGCGGTCTCCCAGCGCCGCCACTGCTTGCCGTACACCGGGCCAAGCTCGCCGTCGGCGTCCGCCCATTCGTCCCAGATCGACACGCCGTTTTCTCTCAGGTAGCGGATGTTGGTGTCGCCCTGCAGGAACCACAGCAACTCGTGGATGATCGAGCGCGTGTGCAGCTTCTTGGTGGTCAGGAGCGGAAAACCGTCCTGCAGGCGGAAGCGCATCTGCCAGCCGAACACCGACAGGGTTCCGGTGCCGGTGCGGTCGGTCTTGGGGTCGCCGTGCTCGAGCACATGGCGCATCAGGTCGAGGTACTGTCGCATCGTCGCTCCCGGAAAAGGCGAGATTCTACTGTGCAGGGCGAAGGATCTGTGATGGCGGTGGCGATACGATCGCTTCGTCCCGGCGTGTATGCGGTGGACATCGCCGTGGACGCTGGTTCAGAATGTGACGAAATCTTTCGTGCGACGCCTGTTTTCCCTGGGGAACACAGGCAGGGCGCGGTTTGTGCGGAGAAAGCCCTTTGGACCAGCCCAGGACGCTCGACTACACGCCTGCCGGTGTGCTCGCTGGTGGAGGCAACCCGGTCGCGGGCCTGGAGGCGGCGACTGCGACGCTGCGGGCATTGTACAAACCGGGAAGCCAGAAGACGGAGGTCGCGGGCTTGCATGTGGTGTCCAGCTTCGACGACGCCTTGCGTGAAGCAGTCGAGCGCTCGGCGCCGGTCGGGGTGCGCGCTCTGGCAGGCGCCGCGCCCGAGCGTGACCACGCGTGGTGGGTGCGTTGGCTCGCAGGGGTCCGGGATGCCTGGATGGCAGTGTGCGATGGCTATTGGTGTCTCTCCCCGTCGAACTCGGTGGCCGCCTCCGAAGAGATCCGGTTGCGTCTCGCGAGCAGCGTGGTCGAGGCGCTGAAGTGGTCCGCCTGCGATCGCTTCGGCCCCGAGGAGGTGCTCTGGGGGCGCATCGGCCAGTTGTTCTCTTCCTCGCCGCAGGCCCGCGACAGCGTCGTCGGCGGAGACTTGCACAGCATCGGGCGCGAATACCTGCGCGCGGTCGCCCACTACAGCATCAACCTCGATCAGGTCGAGCTCGAGATGGGCGTCGCGCTCGGGCACGTGGTGGATATTTGCCTTCCGTTTCTCTCCCTCGATCGGCGCGCGGCGGATGTTCCGCAGTATGTGGTCATCCCCGAGGAGGGAACCATCCCGGTGCGCCAGATGGGCAAGCACCGGGATGGCGAGTGGCGTTTCGCCCCGTGGGCGGCGGGGGAGTTGCTGACCGAGTTCTCGAGGCAGCTCGCGCGCTCGATCGTGCCCGCTCCGTTCGGGCGCCTGCCACTCGAGCATGCCCGCGCAGCCGTCGAATACCTGCGCATGCAGTGGTCGCATACCCCTCCGGTGCGCACACGACGCCGTTACGCCCAGGAGGCGAGCGCAGATATCGCGCGGGGATTGCACGCCTGTGCCGCGGTGATCGGCGGGCAGCCCTTGCCGGTGCCGCGAAACTGGAGGGTGGTCGATTTCAGTCGCAGCGGCCTGCAGATTGTCGCCAACAGCGACCCGACGCGCGCGTGGCCAGACATCGGTGAACTCCTCGGCATCCATTTCGTGGACGGCGAAGGCTGGCAGCTTGGCATCGTGCGCCGGTTGCGCATGTGGGCTGCGCACGCGGGTCTGGGCATCGAGTTGCTGGCTCGCAGTCCGACGCTCGGCGTGATCGATGACGGTCGCGCCAGCGTGGACGGCATCCTGTGCGATCTCCCGAGCAAGGGCGAGGCCTTGCGCGTCTTGATGCCCGCCAATGCGCCTGCGCTCGCCGAGCCGGTCTTCGTCAAGACCGCGGGGGCGGTCCATAAACTACGCTCGCTCGGTGTTCTCCGGCGCGAAGCCGGTTATCAACTGCAGGTGTTCCAGGTTCTGTAAGTCCTTAGGCGCTCCTTGGCCGATCCGATCGGCCGTTCGCGGTTGTCGGATGCAAGGGGGGGGCGGGGATTTCTTTGGTTGGCGTCGTGCGAGGGCGACGCAGGTCGAGTGTGCTTGGCGTGGATGGCCTGTGGTTTTGCGCGGCGTGGTGCTTGCGGCTGGTGTGCTGGTGCGGGTGTTCCTGGATTGGTCGGAGAGGTTTTTTGTTGTTTTTTCTTGACTTCAGGATTTGGTTGTCTATAATGCGCACCTCTTCCAGCGCAGCGGTGCTTGAGTTCAGGCGCAGCGGGGCGGGAAGGGAGAGGCAGTCGGGTGTTGCGGGTCTTGTTGTTCCGTGTTTTTGGCGGGGCGGCGCAAAAAAAGATTCGCGAGATGCTTGACAGGGTGATGTAGGTTCTACATAATCTCGCTTCTTCGCTGCGGCAGCGCAGCGATTCTTTAAAAACTTGGACAACCGATAAGTGTGGGTGCTTGGTTGTTGTGGTCGGCGACTTTGGTCGCATAGGTATCACAATGATTGGTGCTCATGCTGATGTAAGTCAGTATTTTGAGTACTTTGCTGGATTGAACTTAAGAGTTTGATCCTGGCTCAGATTGAACGCTGGCGGCATGCTTTACACATGCAAGTCGAACGGCAGCGGGGGCTTCGGCCTGCCGGCGAGTGGCGAACGGGTGAGTAATGCATCGGAACGTGCCCATGTCGTGGGGGATAACGTAGCGAAAGCTACGCTAATACCGCATACGCCCTGAGGGGGAAAGCGGGGGATTCTTCGGAACCTCGCGCGATTGGAGCGGCCGATGTCGGATTAGCTAGTAGGTGAGGTAAAGGCTCACCTAGGCGACGATCCGTAGCGGGTCTGAGAGGATGATCCGCCACACTGGGACTGAGACACGGCCCAGACTCCTACGGGAGGCAGCAGTGGGGAATTTTGGACAATGGGCGCAAGCCTGATCCAGCCATGCCGCGTGAGTGAAGAAGGCCTTCGGGTTGTAAAGCTCTTTCGGCCGGGAAGAAATCGTGGTCTCTAACATAGGCCATGGATGACGGTACCGGACTAAGAAGCACCGGCTAACTACGTGCCAGCAGCCGCGGTAATACGTAGGGTGCGAGCGTTAATCGGAATTACTGGGCGTAAAGCGTGCGCAGGCGGTTTTGTAAGACAGATGTGAAATCCCCGGGCTTAACCTGGGAACTGCGTTTGTGACTGCAAGGCTAGAGTACGGCAGAGGGGGGTGGAATTCCTGGTGTAGCAGTGAAATGCGTAGAGATCAGGAGGAACACCGATGGCGAAGGCAGCCCCCTGGGCCTGTACTGACGCTCATGCACGAAAGCGTGGGGAGCAAACAGGATTAGATACCCTGGTAGTCCACGCCCTAAACGATGTCGACTAGTCGTTCGGAGCAGCAATGCACTGAGTGACGCAGCTAACGCGTGAAGTCGACCGCCTGGGGAGTACGGCCGCAAGGTTAAAACTCAAAGGAATTGACGGGGACCCGCACAAGCGGTGGATGATGTGGATTAATTCGATGCAACGCGAAAAACCTTACCTACCCTTGACATGTCTGGAACCTTGCTGAGAGGCGAGGGTGCCTTCGGGAGCCAGAACACAGGTGCTGCATGGCTGTCGTCAGCTCGTGTCGTGAGATGTTGGGTTAAGTCCCGCAACGAGCGCAACCCTTGTCACTAGTTGCCATCATTTGGTTGGGCACTCTAGTGAGACTGCCGGTGACAAACCGGAGGAAGGTGGGGATGACGTCAAGTCCTCATGGCCCTTATGGGTAGGGCTTCACACGTCATACAATGGTCGGTACAGAGGGTTGCCAAGCCGCGAGGTGGAGCCAATCCCTTAAAGCCGATCGTAGTCCGGATCGTAGTCTGCAACTCGACTACGTGAAGTCGGAATCGCTAGTAATCGCAGATCAGCATGCTGCGGTGAATACGTTCCCGGGTCTTGTACACACCGCCCGTCACACCATGGGAGTGGGTTTCACCAGAAGTAGGTAGCTTAACCTTCGGGAGGGCGCTTACCACGGTGAGATTCATGACTGGGGTGAAGTCGTAACAAGGTAGCCGTATCGGAAGGTGCGGCTGGATCACCTCCTTTCAAGAGATCAGGCCATGATGGCCAAGTATCCACAACTTATCGGTTGTTCAGGCGAGAAGAGCCTCGGATGAGGGTCTGTAGCTCAGCTGGTTAGAGCACCGTCTTGATAAGGCGGGGGTCGTTGGTTCGAACCCAACCAGACCCACCAATCAAGGGTTGCTCGAGACAGGGGGGCTGTAGCTCAGCTGGGAGAGCGGCGGCTTTGCAAGCCGTAGGTCGTCGGTTCGATCCCGACCAGCTCCACCAGGACTGTCCAAGCAACAGGTTCGAGAAGTAAGAGATGTCGATGGCGCTCGAAGATCGTGGCGTCGTCATCTCTTACTTCTTGGTCGGCAGCTTCGGCTGTCGCGCGTAGAGGTTTGCTCTTTAACAAAGTGGAAGAAGTGTAGTACGTACCGAGCCGGTGCGTACTGCAAGTTGTGTGATTGCATCGATCCAGGCTGAGCTTGTCAGCGCAGGCTGGATCGCACAAACGAGTTCGTTCCTGTACGCGGGCCTTCGGGATGGCAACATCGAAGAGGGTCCAAGGTTATAGGATCAAGCGACTAAGTGCATGTGGTGGATGCCTTGGCGATCACAGGCGATGAAGGACGTGTAAGCCTGCGAAAAGCGTGGGGGAGCTGGCAATAGAGCATTGATCCCACGATGTCCGAATGGGGAAACCCGGCCCGCAAGGGTCATCTCACACTGAATACATAGGTGTGTAGAGGCGAACCGAGCGAACTGAAACATCTAAGTAGCTCGAGGAAAAGAAATCAACCGAGATTCCGTAAGTAGTGGCGAGCGAACACGGAAGAGCCTGCACGACTAAACCATCAGCTTAGCAAAACGGTCTGGAAAGTCCGACGATACAGGGTGATAGTCCCGTATGCGAAAAGCCGGTGGCGGGTCTGAGCGTGCGACAAGTAGGGCGGGACACGAGAAATCCTGTCTGAAGATGGGGGGACCATCCTCCAAGGCTAAATACTCGTGATCGACCGATAGTGAACCAGTACCGTGAGGGAAAGGCGAAAAGAACCCCGGGAGGGGAGTGAAATAGATCCTGAAACCGCATGCATACAAACAGTGGGAGCCTCGAAAGGGGTGACTGCGTACCTTTTGTATAATGGGTCAGCGACTTACGTTCAGTTGCGAGCTTAACCGAATAGGGGAGGCGTAGCGAAAGCGAGTCTGATAAGGGCGTCAGAGTAGCTGGGCGTAGACCCGAAACCGGATGATCTATCCATGGCCAGGATGAAGGTGCCGTAACAGGTACTGGAGGTCCGAACCCACTAACGTTGAAAAGTTAGGGGATGAGCTGTGGATAGGGGTGAAAGGCTAAACAAATCCGGAAATAGCTGGTTCTCCCCGAAAACTATTTAGGTAGTGCGTCGTACGGACACTTGCGGGGGTAGAGCACTGTAATCGTTGGGGGGGTCATTGCGATCTACCCCGCGATAGCAAACTCCGAATACCGCAAAGTGATATACGGCAGACAGACATCGGGTGCTAACGTCCGGTGTCAAGAGGGAAACAACCCAGACCGCCAGCTAAGGTCCCAAATGCATGGCTAAGTGGCAAACGAGGTGGGAAGGCATAGACAGCTAGGAGGTTGGCTTAGAAGCAGCCATCCTTTAAAGAAAGCGTAATAGCTCACTAGTCGAGTCGTCCTGCGCGGAAGATGTAACGGGGCTCAAGCCATGAACCGAAGCTGCGGATGTGTCTTTGACACGTGGTAGGGGAGCGTTCCGTAAGCCTGCGAAGGTGTCTCGTAAGGGATGCTGGAGGTATCGGAAGTGCGAATGCTGACATGAGTAGCGATAAAGGGTGTGAAAAGCACCCTCGCCGTAAGCCCAAGGTTTCCTGCGCAACGTTCATCGGCGCAGGGTGAGTCGGCCCCTAAGGCGAGGCAGAAATGCGTAGTCGATGGGAAACAGGTCAATATTCCTGTACCGCTCTTAGATGCGATGGGGGGACGGAGAAGGTTAGCTCGGCCATCTGTTGGAATAGGTGGTTTAAGCGTGTAGTCGTGCCGCGTAGGCAAATCCGCGTGGCTTAGATGAGGCGTGATGACGAGGATCCTCGGATCCGAAGCGAGTGATACCCAGCTTCCAGGAAAAGCCTCTAAGCTTCAGTCTAAGAGTGACCGTACCGCAAACCGACACAGGTGGGCTGGTAGAGAATACCAAGGCGCTTGAGAGAACTCAGGAGAAGGAACTCGGCAAATTGATACCGTAACTTCGGGAGAAGGTATGCCCCTGGTACGTGAAGGCCCTCGCGGCCGGAGCGGAACGGGGTCGCAGAGAATCGGTGGCTGCGACTGTTTATTAAAAACACAGCACTCTGCAAACACGAAAGTGGACGTATAGGGTGTGACGCCTGCCCGGTGCCGGAAGGTTAAGTGATGGGGTGCAAGCTCTTGATCGAAGCCCCGGTAAACGGCGGCCGTAACTATAACGGTCCTAAGGTAGCGAAATTCCTTGTCGGGTAAGTTCCGACCTGCACGAATGGCGTAACGATGGCCACACTGTCTCCTCCTGAGACTCAGCGAAGTTGAAATGTTTGTGAAGATGCAATCTCCCCGCGGCTAGACGGAAAGACCCCATGAACCTTTACTGTAGCTTTGCATTGGACTTTGACGGGACTTGTGTAGGATAGGTGGGAGGCTTTGAAACCGGGACGCCAGTTCCGGTGGAGCCAACCTTGAAATACCACCCTGGTGTCGTCGAGGTTCTAACCCAGGCCTGTGAATCCAGGTCGGGGACCGTGCATGGTGGGCAGTTTGACTGGGGCGGTCTCCTCCCAAAAGGTAACGGAGGAGTACGAAGGTCACCTAGGTACGGTCGGACATCGTACTGATAGTGCAATGGCAAAAGGTGGCTTGACTGCGAGACCCACAAGTCGAGCAGGTGCGAAAGCAGGTCATAGTGATCCGGTGGTTCTGTATGGAAGGGCCATCGCTCAACGGATAAAAGGTACTCTGGGGATAACAGGCTGATTCCGCCCAAGAGTTCACATCGACGGCGGAGTTTGGCACCTCGATGTCGGCTCATCACATCCTGGGGCTGTAGCCGGTCCCAAGGGTATGGCTGTTCGCCATTTAAAGTGGTACGTGAGCTGGGTTTAAAACGTCGTGAGACAGTTTGGTCCCTATCTGCCGTGGGCGCTGGAAGTTTGAGAGGGCCTGCTCCTAGTACGAGAGGACCGGAGTGGACGCACCCCTGGTGTACCGGTTGTGACGCCAGTCGCATCGCCGGGTAGCTATGTGCGGAAGAGATAACCGCTGAAAGCATCTAAGCGGGAAACTCGCCTCAAGATGAGACTTCCCCGGGGCCTCGAGCCCCCTGAAGGGTCGTTGAAGACCACAACGTTGATAGGCCGGGTGTGTAAGCGTGGCAACACGTTCAGCTAACCGGTACTAATTGCCCGTGTGGCTTGATCCTATAACCTTCAAAACAAAACGAACTCAACCCCCTGGTTGCCAAAACAACGCAACCAGACAATCACACAACACTTCTTCCTAACTTTGGCCTGCAAACCACGCAGGCAACAAGTCAAAGTCTGACGACCATAGCTGTGTGGAACCACCCCTTCCCTTCCCGAACAGGACCGTGAAACGCACATGCGCCGATGATAGTGAGGTCCGCCCTCGTGAAAGTAGGTCATCGTCAGACTAACCACACCAACACAACGCCCCACGCACACATCCGTGCCTGGGGCGTCGTGCCGTCTACGCAGAACGCAGGGGTTGAGCCCCCGCGGATCCGTCGTAAGCACCCGGCAAACCCATCTTGTCGTGTCGCTCATGCGCAGGCGGCCGGCTGCCTGCGATGCGGCAGCAGCGCCCCGATCCGGCTATGGGGCTGCGTCGGCAGCCATTCGAGCACATCCTTCAGGTACGCAAAGGGCCCGTGCCCGTTGAGCTGCGCCGACTGATGGCGCGGGCGATGTCCGAGCGGTTGGGCACTTGGGTGCGCCGCGCGAGCAACCACGCATGCAGGCGTTCAAGGAGGGGGCGGGCCTTCACGTCCCGAAGGCGCTGCCGGGCGTCGATGTCCAGTTCGGCTGCCTCACGTTCGATCCCATACTGCTCACCGACGGCTTCGAGCGCCTCGCTGGCGATCTGGCTCTTCGCTTGGGTGGTGAGATCGAAGAACTTGCGCCGCGCATGCGCCATGCAGCCGGCTTTCTTCACGCCCAGGGCGACCAGCGCCCCTGGGTTCGGCGTAGTCGTCACAGATCAGCGTGCTGCGCCACTCACCCAGGAATGCCTGGGCGTGACGGCCTGCGCGGCTGTCGGCGGAGTCGTATACCACCGCCTTGATCGGATCGAACGCCCCGACGCCGTAGGACCACAGGTAGGCGTGGTGCGTCTTGCCCGCACCCGGGTCGAGCATCACCACCGGGGGCGTCCGCGTGCAGCACGGGGTGCGCTAGCACGCCGGTCTTCGGCGCATCGACCAGCGGCTGCAGATGCACGCCGCTCTGGCCCACCCACTGGGCCAGCGGCGATTGCGGGATCGCCAACCCGGCCCGACTGAAGATGCCTTCCTGCCGGTAGAGTGGCAAAAGGTCCTGATACCTGGCGACCAGCACTTGGACGAGTAGCCCGGCAGTCGGGATGCCCTTGTCGATGATGTGCGCCGGCACGGGTGCCTGCACGAGGGTCTCGCATGAATCGCACGCCCACTTGTCCCGGATGTGGCGCTCGACGGTGAAGTGGCCCGGGGTGTAGTCGAGCGTCTCGACGACGTCCTTGCCGATGTGGCGCATCTGGCAGCCGCAGGCGCAGGTGGTCGAGTAGGGTTCGTCATGGATCTCGGTGGGCGGCAGCTCGGGCGGCAACGGATGCGCCGGGCCTGTCCCTTGGGCTGCTGGCTCTTGCTGGTATCCGGTTGAAGTTGCTCGAGATCTTCGCTCATCGCCGCCAGATCGGCCTCGGCGGTCTCCTCGAAGAGTTGCGCCTGCTCGGTGGAGAGGCGCTCGGCCTTCACGCCGGAGCGATGACGTTTGTGCAGCGCCAGCTCATGCGTGAGCCGCTCGATCTTGGTCTGGCGCCACACGAGCTCGCGCTCCTGACCGATGAGCAGGTGGCGCAAGGCATCGGCATCCAGTTGATCGAGGTCGGCGGGCAGCGGCCTGGAGCGGCCATTCGAGCTCAATGCGGGCGTTGCCACGCTGCGCTTCGAGGCGGATCGCCAACGTTTCGACGGCGGGAGCCACCTGCACGGCTACAAAGCCCGGCTCAGCCAATGGCGGGCGTTCAGCGCAGAGCGGCTTGCGAGGACTCGGTGGCTCGATGCCGCGCTCGCGCATCCAGCGGTGGACCCGGTTGGCGTTCAGGCCGTTGGCCAGAGCCAGGCCGGCCACCGAGACGCCGGGCTCACGACAGGCCGAGACCACAGACTGCTTGAAGGCTTCGCTGTGCGTGCGCCGACTCCGGCGCGGGATAACCACATCCATCGTGTCCACCATCGAACTTGATGGACACGATCTTCAATGGGATAAGCAGACGGCGGAAGGTGGGTTCGCCGGGGGCTTAGAGCTGGGTGGCGAGATTTCTGCAGGTGCCTCGCACGGCCTCTGCAGGGAGCCGCGCGAGGCGAGGGCATGCTCGATCAGGTGCGCGCCGGTACGAGGATTTCAGCCTCGCCATCCATGACCACCTTGTCTCCAACTGTGCAGACGGTCGAGAAAACCGCGCGGCGCTTCTCTGCCTTCAATTCCTTGACGGTGACACGCGCGACAACGGTGTCACCGATCTTGACGGGCGCCTTGAATTTCAGGCTCTGGGACAGGTAGATGCAGCCGGGGCCGGGCAGGCGGGTGCCGAAGACGGCCGAGATGAGGCCGGCGGAGAGCATTCCGTGGGCGATCCGGCCGCCGAACATCGTACTCGCAGCGAACTCCTCGTCCAGATGGACCGGGTTGGTGTCGCCCGATACGCCGGCGAACATCAGGATGTCGGCCTCGCTCACCGTACGTGAGACCGAGGCGGTACGGCCAATGTGAAGGTCCTCGAAACTGAGGCCGTAGACTTCGCTGAAATCGCGTTGAGCTTGAGTCATGTACTTCTCCTTGTGTGAAACGGTGCTCCGGTAACGGACCGACGCTACAAGCTTCGCATGCTAAAATCAACCTTGGATGCTGCGCTGCCGCATTTGCCGCAAGGCCAGGCGGGCGTTTCGTGCGATTTTGCTCGGTGTGCTCGAGGCGGTTTGCTCCACCCGCCCTCGCCGTGAAGTGAGTCACAGGTGTCCTGCCGGTGATTGTCTAAGCTTAGGCACGATCAGGAGCCGGGCGATCCCTCCGCGATAAGCACTCCCGGCGCCCAGGGTTCCGACCCTTCCCAACACATGCAGAGGCCCCTCGATGCTGAAGGTGTTCAGCCACTACCTTCCCACGCACACCCTGCAGCAGGTGCTGTTCGACGCCTTGACGCTTTTTGCGGTGGTGCTTGCAGCGGTTGCGGTACTCGTGACGCCGACAAGCGCGGTCGACTGGGCAATCTGCATTCCATCGGCGCTTACCTTCGCTGCAAGCATGATCGCCCTCAATGCGGCGATGGGTTTGTACCGACCGGTGTATCAGCGTTCCCATCGGCAGACCTTCGCGCGCGTCGCCCTGTCGCTGACCGTGAGCGTACCAGTGGCCTACCTCGTGTTCGGGCTGTTGCCGTGGTCCGAAATTGCCCCGCACTCCCTGCAGCTCAGCGTATTGCTGTTGCTCTGTTCGCTGTTGCTGGTCCGCGGGCTGGTCAATCAGCGCCAGGCCTCTGCCCTTTTCGTGCCGCGCGTGCTGATCGTGGGTACCGGCCGTGACGCGCGCATGGTGCAACAGGACCTGGTCCGTCCGCTGCAGCGCAGCGTGGAAGTGGTCGGCTTTCTTCCGGTGGGGGGAAACGAACGGGTCGAGGTGGAGCAGCACGCCGTGTTGCCACCGGGCAGCTTGCTGGAGGTGGTGCGCAACCTGCGTGTGGACGAGGTGATCGTCGCGGTGCGCGAACGTCGGGGGGGAGTGCTCTCCTTGCGCGAACTGCTGGACTGCAAGTTGCTCGGAACGCGCATCCTCGATCTGTCGACCTTCTTCGAGCGCGTGCAGGGGCAAGTGAGGCTGGATTCGCTGCGGGCGAGCTGGCTGATCTATGGTGACGGCTTCCGCCAAGGCTGGACGCGAACCTTCGTCAAGCGTTGTTTCGACCTCGTCGTCGGGACCGCGCTCCTGCTCGTGGCCTTGCCGATCATGGTGCTCACTGCGCTGTTGATCCTGCTGGAGGATGGCGCGCCGATCTTTTACTCGCAGGAGCGTGTGGGACGCGGTGGGAAGCCGTTCCGTGTCATCAAGTTCCGCAGCATGCGGCGTGACGCCGAGAAGGACGGCAAGCCGCGGTGGGCGACTTCGAACGACGATCGAGTGACACGCGTCGGGCGTTTCATCCGCAAGCTGCGTATCGATGAGCTTCCGCAGCTGTTCAACGTGCTCAAGGGCGACATGAGTCTGGTCGGCCCGCGCCCGGAGCGCCCCTATTTTGTGGACCAGCTTACCCAGCAGATTCCGTTCTATGCGGTGCGGCACTGCGTCAAGCCCGGCGTCACCGGGTGGGCGCAGGTTCGTTACCAGTACGGGGCTTCGGTCGACGATGCCGCGGAGAAGCTCCAGTACGATCTGTATTACGTGAAGAACCACTCGCTGATCCTGGATACCCTTGTCCTCTTCGAGACGGTGAGGGTCGTCCTGACCGGTGAAGGCGCGCACTGAGCGGCCGCGTGAGACTGCGGGCTCGCTTGGACGGGGGTACGGCGCAGTTCGCACGAATGCGTGACAGGGGAGAGGGGCGTGCTTGAGGTTGCGATCTGGAGTTATGGGGTTGCGGCCGTAGCCTTCCTCATCTTCGCGCTGTACATCTTCCTCGCGTGGCGGGGCGCGCTGCCGGGTGGGGCCTTGTTCGCGGCCGTGGCGATTTCCGGTCTGTGGGCGGGTCTTTCGGCGCTCGAGGCCAGGGGCGCTTGGCCGTTTTCCGGTGCCCTCGCCGTCGCGCTCGATCTGCTCAGGGGCGCGGCCTGGTACGTGTTCCTGATCGTGCTGTCCCGCCCGTTGTGGGGGCGGTGGATGCGCTGGCCGGCGTATGTGGCGCTCGCGGTGGTGGTGGCGCAGGTGCTCGCGCTCGCGCTCGAGTCGGCGGGCGTCACCGGAGGGTTGCCGATCGCGCCGGCGATCGGTGCCTGGCTGATGCACGCGATCGTCGGCCTGATGCTTGTGGAACAGCTCTACCGGGGCATGCCCGCCGTCTCGCGCTGGGGTTTGAAGCCGCTTTGCCTCGCGCTGGCGGCGGGCTACATCTTCGAACTGTACCTCTTCGCCGATGCCCTCCTGTTCTCGCGCATCGATGCGGATGTCTGGGCAGCGCGCGGCATCGCGCACGCCCTGCTCATCCCGCTGATCGCAATCGCGGGGACGCGCAGTCCCTCATGGACCCTGCGGATGTCCGTATCGCGCGAGATCGTCTTCCATTCGACCGCGCTCGCCGGCGCCGGCCTCTATTTGCTCGTGATCGCCGCTGCGGCCTATTACGTGCGCTTCTTCGGCGGCGATTGGGGGCGCGCACTGCAGATGGCATTGCTCTTCGCCGGCCTGGTGGTCCTCGGCGCGCTGCTGTTTTCGGGCGCCGTGCGCGCGCGCCTGCGGGTCTTCATCAGCAAGCACCTCTTTCCGTACCGCTACGATTACCGGAGCGAGTGGTTGCGCTTCACCCAGGCCCTGTCGACCGTCGACCGCAGTCTCGATCTGGGTCAATCGGTCATCAAGGCGCTGTCGGATCTTGTCGAGAGCCCTGGAGGGTCGCTCTGGCTGGCCGATGCCTACGGCAAGTGCCGGCCGCATTCGCGCTTCAACCAGCCCCCGATCGACGTGGTCGAGGCGCTCGATTCGCCGCTGTGCGGGTTCCTTGCCCGCAGCGGCTGGGTGATCAACCTCGAGGAGTATCGCGTGCAGCCCGGACGCTACCAGGGTCTGGTGCTGCCGGACTGGCTGTCACGGCTCGACGAGGCATGGCTGGTGATCCCGCTGCAGACCGCCGAGCGCCTGATCGGCTTCGTCGTACTGGGTTCGCCGCGGACCCCCTTCGACATCGACTGGGAAGTCCTCGATCTCCTCAAGACGGCGCAGCGTCAGGCCGCAGGCTATCTGGACCGTATGCTCGCGGCCGAGGCCTTGCTGGAGGCACGCAAGTTCGACTCCTTCAACCGCATGTCGGCCTTCGTGGTCCATGACCTGAAGAACCTCGTCGCCCAGTTGTCGCTGATGCTCAAGAACGCCCAGCGCCACCGCGACAACCCCGAGTTCCAGCAAGACATGCTGGATACGGTGGCGAACGTCGAGGCGCGCATGCGCGGGCTGATGACGCAGTTGCAGGAGAAGCGCTCGATCGACCCGCCGCGCGCGGTGGATCTCCCCGCGCTGCTGCGCGCGGTGTGCGAGTCCAAGCGTGGCCAGTCGCCCGTGATCGAGCTCGTGTGCGCAGCCGCGGGGCCGGTGGAGGTCAGTGCGCACCCGCAGCGGCTGGAGAGAATCATCGGTCATGTCGTGCAAAATGCACTGGATGCCACGGCACAGGATGGTAAGGTGGTTCTCAGTCTCGCTGCCGGGAAGGACGGGCGGGCGAACGTGGTCGTCGAGGACGACGGCTGTGGGATGAGTCCTGAATTCGTCCGCGAACGGCTGTCCCGTCCCTTCCAGACCACCAAGTCGAGCGGGATGGGGATCGGGGTCTACGAGACCCGGCAGTACCTCGAGGAGATCGGTGGCGCGCTGCACTACGACAGCGAAGTCGGGCGCGGCACCCGCGTCAGTATCGAACTCCCCCGCATCCGGCGCGAGGACGGGCAATCTACCGCGATGGGCATATAGAACGTGAATTCGACGCAAGACAAGCAGCGTACTCTCCTGATCGTCGAGGACGACCTCGCGCTGCAAAAGCAGATGCGATGGGCGTTCGACGCCAGCGAGACCGTGGTCGCGAGCGACCGCGAGAGCGCGATCGCGCAGCTGCGCAAACACGAACCTGCGGTGGTGACCATGGACCTCGGCCTGCCGCCGGCGCCCGACGACGTCAGCGAGGGCTTCAAGCTCCTGCGCGAGATCCTCACGCTCGCGCCCGATACCAAGGTCATCGTGCTCACGGGCCAGCATGACCGCGAGAACGCGATCAAGGCGGTGGGCCTGGGCGCCTACGACTTCTTCGCCAAGCCCTTCGAGCCCGAGCTGCTCAATCTCACCATCGAGCGCGCCTTCCGCATGCACGACCTGCAGAGGGAGAACGCCCGCCTCGCCGCGCTCGAGGGCAGCCCGCTCTCCGGACTGCTCACCCGCGATCCCGGGATGCTCAAGGTCTGCCGCACGATCGAGAAGCTCGCCTCGGCCTCCGCCACGGTCGCGCTGCTCGGCGAGAGCGGTACCGGCAAGGAGATCCTCGCGCGCGGCCTGCACATGCGCTCCGCCCGCGCCCGCGAGCGCTTCGTGGCGATCAACTGCGCCGCCATTCCCGATGCCTTGCTCGAGAGCGAGCTGTTCGGCTATGAGAAGGGCGCCTTCACCGGCGCAGTGAAACAGACCCTCGGCAAGATCGAGACGGCCAACGGGGGTACCCTCTTCCTCGACGAGATCGGCGACCTGCCGCTCGCGCTGCAGGCCAAGCTGCTGCGTTTCCTGCAGGAGCGCTCGATCGAGCGCATCGGCGGGCGCGAGGAGATCCCGGTCGACGTCCGCATCGTGTGTGCCACCCATCGCAACCTCAAGGCGCAGATCCAGGCCGGGGTCTTCCGCGAGGACCTGTACTATCGGCTTGCCGAGATCGTCATCGAAATCCCGCCCCTGCGCGAGCGCGACGGCGACGCGACCTATCTCGCGCATGCCTTCGCACAGCGCTTCGCCAAGGAGAACGGCCGGCGCACGCCCATCTTCACGGACGACGCCCTCTCGGCGATCGAGGCGCACCGCTGGCCGGGCAACGTGCGCGAGCTGGAAAACTGCATCAAGCGTGCGGTGATCATGGCCGATGGCGAATGTATCGCAGCCGAAGACCTCGGCCTCGCGGCGGGGGACGAAGACCTTTCGATCTTCAACCTGCGCCAGGTCCGGGAGGATGCCGAGCGTGCCGCCGTGCTCAAGGTCATCGCCCGCACCAACGGCAACATCGCCCGCGCCGCCGAGATCCTCGGTGTCAGCCGCCCCTCCCTGTACGATCTATTGAGCCGCTTCGGACTCAAGAAGGAGAATGCTTCGTGAGCGAAAACCGCACCGTCCGTCACCACCCGCGCTGGTCCCGGCCCATTCGGGGCATCGCCGTCGCCGCGTTCTCGGCGCTCGTTCTTGTCGGTTGTGGCGAGACGCCCGAGCAGATGCTCGCCTCGGCGAAGTCCTTTCTGGAGAAGCAGGACTTCGACGCGGCCGGCATCCAGCTCAAGAATGCCCTGCAGGAAAACGCCAATCTCGCCGAGGCGCGTTTTCTCCTCGGGCGGGTCAACCTGCGTCAGGGCAACGTCGCTGGCGCGGTCAAGGAGCTCGAGCGGGCGCTCGAACTCGGCTACCCGCGCGACGCGGTCGCCGCCGAACTTGCGCCGGCGCTGGTGCGGGCGGGCGAGTTCGACCGGCTTCTCGCGGAGTTCGGCGATCCTCGGGTGACCGCGCCCGCGACGATCGCCATCGTCCAGGCTGCGCTGGGCGATGCGCATCTGGCGCGGCGGGAGATCGACAAGGCGCAGGCGGCCTATCTCCAGGCGCTCGGGGCGAACGCCGACGAGCACGGGGCGCGGATCGGATTCGCACGCACCGCGGCGATCAAGGGTGATCTGAAGGCAGCGGAAGAGGCCGTACGGGAGGTCATCGCACGCGCGCCGCAGGTCGCCGATGCGCATGCGCTGCTCGGCGACCTGCTCGTTGCCCGCGGCGATCTGTCGCAGGGGCTCGCCGCCTTGCGCGAGGCCGTGCGTCTGCAACCGGGGACGGTGGCCAACCATTACGCGCTCGTCACCCTTCTGCTTCGCCAGAACGCCATCGCCGAGGCCGATGCCGCCCTCGACGCGATGAAGTCGGCGGTGGGCAGGCACCCCTTCACGCGTTACCTCCTAGCGCTGCGGGATTACCGCGAGAATCGCCTCGTGGAAGCCCGCGACGCGCTCATGCAGGTGCTCAAGGAGTCGCCCGGGCTGCTCGTCGCCGAACTGCTCGCAGGCGTCGTGCATTTGCGGCTGAACGATCACGAGATCGCGCGTGCCCATCTCGACCGGGTTCTCCAGGCCGCGCCGGGAAATCTCGTCGCTCGCCAGGCGTTGGTGGCCTCGCACCTCGCCACCGGCGAGTCGAAGCGTGCGCTCGAGCTCGTCCAGCCCGCGCTCCAGGTTCCGCAGCCGAGTGCCCGCCTGCTCGGCCTGGCAGGGCAGGTGTACATCGCCAATGGGGATTTCGAGCGTGCCGAGGACTATTTCGAACGGGCGGCGAAGGCAGCACCGGCGGACGTGCGTGCGCGAACGCGCCTTGGGGTCGCGCGCATGGCCGTCGGCGACGCGGATGCCGGCTTCACCGAACTCGAGGAAGCCTCCCGGATGGATGAGGGCGGCATCCAGGCCGATCTAGCCCTCGTCGTCGGGCATCTGCGCAGGGGCGACGCGAAAAAGGCGCTCGCCGCACAGGCCGAACTCGAGCGCAAGCAGCCGGACAATGCGCTCGTGCACAATCTTCGTGGCGGGCTGATGCTGGCCACGCGCAACATTCCTGCTGCGCGTGCAGCGTTCGAGAAGGCACTCGCGAAGCAGCCCACCTATCTCTCCGCCGCGGTCAGCCTGGCGCGGCTCGATCTGGCCGAGCGCCGTCCCGAGATGGCCATCGGGCGCATCAAGGCGGTGGTCGATCGCGACCCCAGGAGTGTCGAGGCCTTGCTGACCTTCGCCGAGATGCAGCGTCTCACCGGCGCCGCGCCGATCGAGGTGCTCGGAACGCTGGAGCGTGCCGAGGCCGTCTCGCCCGGGGCCCGGTCGTCGGTCTGGCAACCATCCAGCACCATCTCTCCGAAGGGCAGCCTGCGGAAGCACTGCGGGTGGCGCAGAAGCTCGCGACCGCGCATCCGAACGATCCGCGCGCGATCGAGGCGCTCGCGCGCGCGCAGTTCGCCGCGGGGGACAGCCAGCAAGCGATTTCCGCGCTCAATCGGCTGGTCGGGCTATTGCCCGAGTCGCCGCTTCCGCTCGTTGCGCTGGCGGACATGCATCGTGCACTGATGGACGGACAGGCGGCGGAGCAGGCCTTGCGCAAGGCCTTGGGGATCGCCCCCGACTCCATGGACGTCCGCCAGCGCCTGATCGCCCTGGCGCTGCAGCGCAAGGACCCGCAGGGTGCGTTGCGTCTTGCCCGCGAGGCCCAGTCGCGGCAGCCCGAGCTTCCTGCAGGCTACCTGCTCGAGGGCGACGTGCATGCGGTGGGCAGCCAGTGGCCCGATGCCGCGGAGGCTTATCGCAAGGCGCTCGAGCGCAAGGGTGGAGGCACGGCTGCGGTACGCCTGCATTCGGCCCTTCTCCGCGCAGACCGCAGGGCCGATGCGAATCGCATGTCCGAGGGGTGGCTGAAGGCGAATCCGACGGATCTCGTGCTGCGTGGCCATCTTGGCGAACTGGCCCTGAGCGAGAAACGGTATGCGGATGCGGCCAGGATCTTTGCGCGCATGGCCGAGATGGCGCCGCAGAACCCGATCATCCTGAACAATCTGGCCTGGGCCGCCAACGAAGCGAAGGACCCGAAGGCGCTGGAGTATGCCGAGCAGGCTCTGCGCCTCGCCCCGGACAACCCGGCGATCATCGATACCGTGGGCACCATCCAGGTCGCCAGCGGGGCGGTCGATGCCGGCCTGGCCAACCTGCGGCGCGCGGTGTCGATCGGTCCCGACTTGCTGCCGCTGCAGCTGAACCTCGTGAAGGCGCTCGCCAAGGCCGGACGCAAGGACGAGGCGCGCAGCCAGCTCGATGCGCTGATGCCGCGCCTGCAGGAGGGGACCCCGATGCATCAGGAGGCGCGTGCGCTGCAAGCGTCGCTCTGATCCCCCGATCCCAGGGGTGGCGATCCAGCGTGGCGTGTGCGATAAAGAGTCATGGACAAGACAAGTTGCCCGGTCCCGGTCGGCAGGATTGCGCGGCCACGCCTCCGGCGCCTTCCACGGCTGCTGGGGTTGGCGGTCGCGCTGGCCTCGACCGTTTGCGCCGCGGCCGGTGAGGGCGCGTTCGAGCGTGCGCTCGCCGAGCAGGCCCGCTATCTCGCCACCGAGGCG
This sequence comes from Thauera aminoaromatica, assembly GCF_000021765.1. Classification (NCBI taxonomy): domain Bacteria; kingdom Pseudomonadati; phylum Pseudomonadota; class Betaproteobacteria; order Rhodocyclales; family Zoogloeaceae; genus Thauera; species Thauera aminoaromatica. The sequence continues at coordinate 1,795,232 of NC_011662.2, forward strand.
CTGGCCTACGAACACGGCGAGGGCGTGCCGCGCGACCAGTCGTATGCGGCCTTGCTCTACTGCGAGTCCGCGCGCCTCGGCGACAGCGAGGGCATGTACGCGCTTGGCTGGATGTACGCCAACGGCCGTGGCGTCGAGCGCAACGACGCCTACGCCGGCACGCTCTTCGCGATGGCGGCCGCGAAAGGCGATGAACATGCGCAGCGCATGTTGCGGTACACCGGCGAATACACCGGTGACGTACCGGACTGCCTGCACACGCCTTCGACCCAGATCGTGCAGCGCTGGCCGGTCGAGGCGCTGATCGCGCGCCTGCCGCCGGTGCGTCAGGCGGTTGCGCGCATGCTCGCCGAGCTGGCCCCCAAGTACGGCGTGCGCCCCGAGTTCGCCCTCGCGATCGGGCTGACCGAGTCGGCCCTGAACCCCGACGCGCTCTCGCCCAAGAACGCGATGGGCGTCATGCAGCTCATCCCCGCCACGGCCGAGCGCTTCAATGTCGGCAAGCCCTACGATCCCGAGCAGAACATCCGTGGCGGCCTCGCCTACCTGCGCTGGCTGCTGGCCTATTTCGAGGGCGACATCGCGCTCGCCGCAGCGGCCTACAACGCCGGAGAGGGTGCGGTGGACCGCTATCGGGGGGTGCCGCCGTATCGCGAGACGCGTGCCTACGTGGAGCGCATCCTGCGTCACGTCGGTCAGGATCGCCATCCCTACGACAGCCGCGTGGTCCCCCCCAGCCCGATGTTGCGCAAGCTCCGCCTCGCTCTGGAAGAGGAACACGAGTCATGAATCCCCGCCCGGAGACGCGTGCGCGGCGTCGGCTGCTGGCCTGCGCGCTCGCCCTTCCCGCCGCGCTCGCCCTGGCCCCGATCGCACGTGCCGAGCTGGCGTCCACGCTGGCGCGCGTCAAGCCCTCGGTCGTCGCCGTCGGTACCTATCAGCGTACACGCAGCCCGGCCTTCCAGTTCCGTGGTACCGGCTTTGCGGTCGGCGACGGCATGCTGGTCGCCACCAACGCCCATGTCCTGCCTGACGAGATCGACGGCGCGAAGATGGAGGCGCTCGTCATCGTGCTTCCGGGCGACGACCTCACCGGAGCGGTGCGACCGGTGAAGGTGGTGGCCACGGAGCGCGCGCAGGATCTCGCCTTGCTCCGGCTCGAAGGCGGGCCGCCGCTGCCTGCGCTTCGTCTCGCCGGCGGGGGCGGCGTGGTCGAGGGCCAGGAGGTCGCCTTCACCGGCTTCCCGATCGGTGCCGTGCTCGGCATGACCCCGGTGACGCACCGCGGCATCGTCTCGGCGATCACGCCGATCGCGATTCCTCAGGCCAATTCTCGCGATCTCAACCCGGCGCTCATCCGGCGTCTCGCCACCGATCCGTTCCGCGTCTACCAGCTCGACGCCACCGCCTATCCGGGCAACAGTGGCAGCCCGCTCTACGATCCCGCCAGTGGCGAGGTGATCGGCGTGCTCAACATGGTGTTCGTGAAGTCGACCAAGGAAAAGGTGCTCGCCGATCCGTCGGGCATCAGCTACGCCATCCCCGTCGAGTACCTGCAGCGCCTGATCGCCGGCCGGAACTAGGCGCGCACGAGCATGCCCGCAAGCGTCAGGCGTCGCCCAGAATCGCGTCGACGAGCGCCGCCGGGCTGGTCACCGCGCGCCAGTGCGGCGCCATCTCGCCCGCTTCGAGGCTGCCATAGCCCCAGGTCGCGGCGATGAAGGCCAGCTGGTTGGCGTCGGCCGATTCGCCGTCCTCGCTGCGGTCGCCCACATAGACCGCATCGCCACGGGCGATGCCGCGATCCTGCAGCAGGCGCGCGATCATCGAGGCCTTGTCGGGCAGGCGTGGCTCGAACAGGTCGAGCGCATACACCGCGGCGAAATACCCGCTCCAGCCCAGGTGCTCGAGGATCAGTCGTGTCGGCAGCAGGCGCTTGTTGGTCGCGATCGAGAGCGTGCAGCCGGCCGCGCCGAGGCGGCGCAGCATAGCGTCGACGCCGGCGTAGGCCGCGGTCTGGCGGTAGCCGCGGCTGTCGTAGCTCGCCTTGAAGCCGGCTGCGAGCGCGTCGATCACCCCGATGTCGGTGGTCCCGGCGAGCATGCGCAGGGTCTCGAGCAGCGGCGGGCCGACGATGCCCGCGTCGATCGCGATCACCGGCTGGTGACCCGTGCTGGCGAAGGCGTCGCGGTAGCTCGCGAGGATGGCGGGGGCGGAGTCGATCAGGGTGCCGTCGAGGTCGAACAGCACCTGGGAGTAGCGGGGCATCGGGCTCGTGCGATCGGGAAGCACGCCTCCGGTCCCCGAATCGAGCGCCTGCCGAGCAAGCCGCGACCAACCGTTTAAAACACCGAAAACGCGAATGAGTGGTCCCGTCACCAGGAATCGAACCTGGATCTGGCGCTTAGGAGGCGCCCGTTCTATCCATTGAACTATGACGAGGACTCGGGGACGCGCATTCTAGCCGTTCGGCGGCGTCGGACCAAGCGCGCTTTGATCCACGCCTTGGTCTGTGCGCGGCGGGAACAGGAAGGCATGGGGCGTGCGCAGCAGGCGGCGCAGCAGCAGGCCGCCGAGCGAGCGGCTCTGCGCGAAGGTGATGCGGCGTGCGCGCATCGCCACGCTCAGCGTCAGCGCGAAGCTCACCGTCAGGTTGGTGAGGCCGATCAGCAGCACGCCGGCGAAGGCGATCGCCGCGGTCGTCAGCGGGATCGAGAAGTCGAGCGCCGCCGCGGCGTAGCCGAGGTAGGCCGACGAGAAGGCGATGTGGCGGATGTCGATCGGCAGGCCGAACAGTACTCCCAGGCCGGTGGCGCCGCCGAGCAGGAAACCGAAGAAGAAGTTGCCGACGAGGGCACCGATGTTCTGCTCGACGTAGTCCGCGAGCTTGCGCAGGCGGCGCTCGCCGAGCAGGCGGCGCAGGCCGCGCAGCTGGGTGAGCCGCTGCGGGATGCGGTTGTAGGCCGAGAGGTTGTCGTAATAGGCGGCGATCAGCCCCGACATGAACAGGCACACGCCCGCGATCGCGGCGAAGAACAGCGCGCCGCCGAGTGGATGGATCTCGGCCAGCAATGAGTGCGCCTTCTCCGGGCTGATGAAATGGCTGCCGGTGGCGAAGTGGATCAGCACGCCCACGCCGATCGCCACCGGGATCGCCACCCCGATGTTGCCGAGGATGGCACCGATCTGGCTGCGGATCGTGCGCACGATCAGGTCGGCGAGCGCCTCCAGGTCGCGCGTCTTGCCCCTGGCCTCGCCGATCGAGGCGGCGATCGCGTTTGCGGTCATCGCCGGCTGCTTGGTGGCGACCGTGCCGCCTAGCATGTGGATCAGCGCGAAGCCCAGTCCGTAGTTGAGGCAGAAGGACAGCAGCTCGTTGAGCGGGGCCATGCCCTGGCTGCCGAGCACGACCTTGTTGCCAGCCATGAAGGCGATGATCAGCCCGCCGAGCGCGGCCGATGCGAACAGCCCGAAATACTCGCTGCGCGAACTGGTGATGTAGTGCTCGCCGGTGCGGCTCGCGCTCTCGGTCATGCGCAGCGACAGCAGCTCGACGTTCTGGCCCCAGTAGTCGGAGAGGATGTTCTTGCGGCACTCGGCGCGCACCAGGGTCTTGAACAAGCGCACGATGCGGGGCGCGGCGTCCTCGACCACGCGCCGGATGCGCAGCTCGCCGAGCAGCGCGATGAGCTCGTGGATGCGCTCCAGGTGCTGGCGCAGGCGCTCGAGCTTGAAGGTCAGCGTCAGGCTGGTGCCCACCCGCATCGCGCGCTTGCGCACCCGCTGCAGCACCTCGTCGCACTGGTGCAGCATCACGGTGAGGTGCTTGTCGTCGGCGATCAGGGCGCCCGGGGTGGTCCACCACGCCTTGTAGTGGCCGATGTAGGCGAGCAGCTCGGCGTTCTGCGCGAGGAAGGGGGATTCGTGCTCCTCGAGGTGGGGATCGATGCGCACCAGCTCGCGGTCGAGCCCGATCGCCGAGACGTGGAAGGAGAGCACGCGCAGCGACTCGAGGATCTCGCCCACCGCGCTCGGCAGCGGGCTGGCGTCTTCCTCGAACATCGGGGTCTGGTGTCCGACCAGCAGGCGGAGGAAGTCCTGCCAGGCCTCGTCCGCGATGGCGCGCACCCAGACTTCGTCATCCACGCGGTGGAAGACCGCGGAGAGGAGGTCCTTGAGGTGGGTGGTGTCGAGCAGCTCGGGCAGCATGCGGCTGCCGAACCTGCGCGAGGTCTCGGAGAAGAACCCGGTCGAGGGCAGGAGGCCGGAGGAGACGTACATCGTCACCTGCTTGCGCTCGGCGAAGAGCTCCAGCACCGCCGTGCGCAGGTTCGCCAGCAGATCGGGCCGGCGCGCGAGCAGGTTGCCGAGTTCGCGCAGGTTCCCGGTGGCCTGGTCGGTGTCGGTCGGGCGCGCGGGGCGCAGCTTGTCGACCAGTGCGGACCACAGCCGGACCGGATCCTGGTCCGGCTGGCCGAAGCGTTCGAGCAGTTTTTCCATTCGTTTCCCGTGTTCCGTATCCGCCTCGCGGCCGCGCCAGGCGCGACCGTCGCGCGCTGAACCGGGTCGCCGCGCGGCGGTTTTGTGCACTGCATTATGCGGGATTCCGCCGGAGCCGCCAGCGCGGGGCTAGAATCGCCACCCCGATCCGACCCGCGGCCCGCGCGCCGTGCCCGCCAAGATGCCGCTCCTCGCCGTAGATAACGCCTGCCTCGCCTTCGGTCACGTCGACCTGCTCGATCACGTGAGCTTCCAGCTCGACGCCGGGGAGCGCGTGGCGCTCATCGGGCGCAACGGCTCGGGCAAGTCCAGCCTCCTGCGCGCGCTCGCCGGCCAGGCAGCGCTCGATGATGGCACAGTGTGGCGGCAGGCTGAAATGGTCGCGGCATACGTGCCGCAGGAGCCGGATTTCGAGCTCGGGCGCGACGTCTTCGAGACCATCGCCGACGGCCTGGGCGCCGCCGCCCGCCTGCTCGTCGACTACCATGCTGCCATGCTGGAGGTCGCCGAGCACGCCAGCCCCGAGGCCATGGCCCGGCTGGACGCCCTGCAGCATGCGGTCGAGGCCGCGGGCGGCTGGCGGCTCAACCAGCGCGTCGAGCAGGTGGTCGCCCGACTCGGACTCGACCCGGCGGCAAAGGTTTCCAGCCTCTCCGGCGGCGGCGTCAAGCGTGTGGCGCTGGCGCGCGCGCTGGTCGCCGAGCCCGACCTGCTGCTGCTCGACGAACCCACCAACCACCTCGACCTCGACGGCATCCTGTGGCTCGAAGGGCTGATCCGCGACTTCCGCGGTGCCGTCATCGTCATCACCCACGACCGCGTCTTCCTCGACAACGTCGCCACCCGCATCATCGAGCTCGACCGCGGCCGGCTGGCGAGCTACCCGGGGCGCTTCTCCGACTACCAGCGCCGCAAGGCGGAAGAGCTCGAAGCCGAGGAGAAGGCCGCCGCGCGCTTCGACAAGTTCCTCGCCCAGGAGGAGGTGTGGATCCGCAAGGGCGTGGAGGCCCGGCGCACCCGCAACGAAGGCCGCGTGCGTCGGCTCGAGGCCCTGCGCAACGCGCGCGCCGCGCGTCGCGACCGCCTCGGCGACGTCAGCCTGGCGGTCGACACCGGCGACAAGAGCGGCCAGATGGTCGCGGAGCTCACCGACGTCTCCAAGCGCTACGGCGACAAGGTGGTGGTGCGCGATTTCTCCACCCGCATCCTGCGCGGCGATCGCATCGGCTTCATCGGCCCCAACGGCGCCGGCAAGACCACGCTGTTGAAGCTCATCCTCGGCGAGGTCGAGCCCGACGCGGGCACGGTGCGCCGCGGCACCCGGCAGACGGTGGCCTATTTCGACCAGCTGCGCGCCCAGCTCGACCCCGAGCTGCCGCTCACCGAGGTCATCAGCCCGGGCTCGGATTTCGTCGAGATCGGCGGCGAGAAGAAGCACGTCATCGGCTACCTCGGCGACTTCCTGTTCGCGCCGCAGCGCGCGCGCTCACCGGTCAAGTCGCTCTCCGGCGGCGAGCGCAACCGCCTGCTGCTGGCGCGTCTGTTCGCCCGCCCGGCCAACGTGCTGGTGCTCGACGAGCCCACCAACGACCTCGACATCGAGACCCTCGACCTGCTGGAGGAGCTGCTTGCCGGCTACGACGGCACGCTCTTCCTCGTCAGCCACGACCGCGCCTTCCTCGACAACGTGGTCACCCAGGTGATCGCCGCCGAGGGCGACGGGCGTTGGAGCGAATACGCCGGCGGCTACGGCGACTGGCAGCGCGTTCAGGCACGGCGTGCCGAGGAGGCTGCCGCGCGCGAGGCGACGGCGCGCGAGAGCGTCAGGCGCAGCGCTCCGCCCGCGGACAAGGCGCGCGCCGCCGAGCCCAAGGCCGCGAACCGCCCGACCAAGCTGTCCTTCAACGAAAAGCGCGAGCTCGAGGCCTTGCCCGAGCGCATCGCCGCGCTCGAGGACGAGCAGACCGCGTTGCACGCGCGCATGGCCGACCCGGCGCTGTACCAGAACGCCCCGCAGGAGGTCGCGCAGATCAAGGCGCGGATGGAGGCGCTGGACGGCGAGATCGAGACCGCGATGCTGCGCTGGGAAGAGCTCGAGTCGCGCGCGGCAGGTTGAGCGCCAGGCGGGCCGCGGCGCGGATGACCCGCGCCGTAATCGCGACTTGCGTCGCTCCTACGAAACCGGCGCCGCGAAGACCGCCGCGCTTGCGGAGCCGCGCCGTAATCGCGACTTGCGTCGCTCCTACGGAACTGGCGCCACGAAGACCGCCGCGCTTGCGGAGCCGCGCCGTAATCGCGACTTGCGTCGCTCCTACGAACCCGGCGCCGCGAAGACCGCCGCGCTTGCGGAGCCGCGCCGTGATCGCGACTTGCGTCGCTCCTACGACACCGGCGCCGCGAAGACGGCCGCGCTGACGGAGCCGCGCCGTAATCGCGACTTGCGTCGCTCCTACGGAACCGGCGCCGCGAAGACCGCCGCGCTGACGGAGCCGCGCCGTGATCGCGACTTGCGTCGCTCCTACGAAACCGGCGCCACGAAGACCGCCGCGCTTGCGGAGCCGCGCCGTAGGAGCGACGCAAGTCGCGATCCACGGTGACGAACCGTCCACCGTGCCGGGCAAGGGCGCCGCGACTTCTGCGGCCCGCGCTAGAACACGCCGATCTGCCCGAACCACGCCGTCGCCGCGCTGGCGCCGAGGAAGACCGCGGCGTGGAAGGCGGCGATCCAGCGGTACTGGCGACCGATGCGCTCGGGGTCGAGGTCCGAGATCAGGTACAGGCGGCCGCCGCTCGGCGGGCGCATCAGGTGCAGCTCCGGCGCGGCGAGCGCCTCGGCCTGGCGCTGGCGCACCTCGCGACGCGCCTGGGCGCGGGCGAGCTCCCACTCGCGCAGGTCGATCTCGCCGTCGCCGTCGAGGTCGAAGCGCTGCAGCAGGGCGGGGCGGTCGGCCTTCCAGGCGGTGAGCAGCTCGCGCACCTCGGTCGTGGTGTCGGTGCGCACGTCGGCGCTGCCCAGGGTGGCGAAGTCGCCGATCACATAGAGCTTGTCGTGCTCGATCAGAGACCATTGCGTGTAGCGCAGATCGTCGCGCACGAACACGTCGCGTCGCCGCACCAGCATCTCCGCGCCCTCCGGGTCGACCACACAGCGCGCGCTGCCGTCGTCGAGCAGAAAGGAGGACGCGCTGGTGTCCGTGCTCACCACCCGCCACTCGCCGTTGCGCTGGCGGCGCTCGATGCGCAGGCGGTACCACAGCACCGGCAGCGCATTCACCGGCGACAGCAGCGGATCGCCGTCCAGCGGCGCGCCGCGGCCCCGCAGTTCGGTGTAGCCCTGCGCCGCCGAGACGATGCGCGCGGTCGGGGTGTCGGCGATCAGGCGCGCGTGGCGCAGCGCGCGCAGAGTGCCGAGCAGGCCGGTGCCGAGCAGCACCGCGAGCGCGGCCAGGCTGCCCGGGCCGGGGCCCAGGCGCAGTGCGAGTGCGATCGCGCCGAGCTGGATGGCCGGTAACGCGAGGTCTGCCCGCAGGTGGCGAAGGTGCACGAGCATGGTGGGGTACCGGGTGGTGTCGATCGCGGCGGGGCGAGCGGGCCTGCGTGCGCTGCGGCAAGATCGCCGACGGGCCCGGGGCCGGTTCCGCGCCGGTCCGGTTCGTCCGCGACGCCGATCGTGCGGCGCTCGCCACGCGCGCTCAGCTGCCGAACAGCGCCTTCAGATCGACATCCGCCTTCTCAGCGATGCTGAACTGCAGCAGCGGCTGCTCGCTGTAGCCGAGCGGGCGCGCGATCAGCAGGTCGGGGAACTGCTCGATGCGCACGTTGTGTACATTGACCGCCTCGTTGTACCACTCGCGGCGGTCGGCGATGGCGTTCTCGAGCGCGGTGATGCGGCTCTGCAGCTGCATGAAGTGCTCGTTGGCGCGCAGCTCGGGGTAGGCCTCGGCGACCGCGAAGATCTGCCCCAGCCCGCTGCGCAACAGCTGCTCGGCGGCACCGAGCGCGGGCACGTCGTGGGTCTCGCGCGCCTGGGCGACGCGCGCGCGCGCCTCGGTCACGCGCGCGAGCGTGTCCTGCTCGAACTGCTTGTACTGGCGGCACACCTCGACCAGCTTGGGGAGTTCGTCGTGGCGCTGCTTGAGCAGCACGTCGATGTTGGCCCAGGCCTTGGCGAGGTTGTGCTTGAGCTGCACCAGGCCGTTGTAGATCACCACGCCGTACACCAGCGTGAGGACGACGAGGCCGAGGAGGACTGCGCTGCCGATGCTCATTGCGGGGACTCCATTGCGAATGCGCGCATCTTATACTCGCGCCCTCGTGCCACGTGTTGCGCATGCCACGGTGGCGGCGAATCGCCTCCCTCGCAGCGGAAATTCCCATTTTGCTCTTCTCGTCTTCCTCCCTTCCCGTCTTCCTGCGCCGCCCCGCGGTCGTCATGGCCTGCGGCGCGCTGATCCTCACGCTGGCCATGGGCGTGCGCCACACCGGCGGCCTGTTCCTGCAGCCGATGACGCTCGACCACGGCTGGTCGCGCGAGCTGTTCTCCTTCTCGATCGCGCTGCAGAACCTGCTGTGGGGCGTGTTCCAGCCCTTCGCCGGCGCCTTCGCCGACCGCCACGGCGCCGGCCGCACCCTGGTGGGCGGGGCGCTGCTCTACATCCTGGGCCTGGTGATCATGGCTCACGCCGACAGCGCGCTCGGCCTCAACCTCGGCGCCGGCCTGCTGATCGGCATGGGCCTCTCGGGCACCACCTTCAGCGTGGTGCTGGGCGTGATCGGGCGCATGGCCGCGCCGGAGAAGCGCAGCCTCGCGCTCGGCATCGCCTCGGCCGGCGGCAGCTTCGGCCAGTTCGCGGTGCTGCCGGTGGGACAGGGGCTGATCACCGCCTTCGGCTGGCAGGACGCGCTGCTGTGGATGGCGGTGGGCATCGCCTTCATCATCCCGCTCGCCGCCGCGGTCACCGGCACCAGCGAGCGCGGCGGCGGTGTCGAACAGTCGCTGCGCCAGGCGCTCGCCGAGGCGATGCGCACGCCGAGCTTCCACTTCCTGTTCTGGAGCTTCTTCGTGTGCGGCTTCCAGACCGCCTTCGTCATGCTGCATCTGCCCGCCTACGTGGTCGACATGGGTCTGTCGGCCAACATCGGCATGAGCGCGGTGGCGATGATCGGGCTGTTCAACATCTTCGGCTCCTTCCTGTCGGGCTGGCTGGGCGGCCTCTACAGCAAGAAGTGGCTGCTGGCGTGGATCTACGCGTTGCGTATCGTGGCCATCCTGGCGCTGATGCTGTTCCCGCTCAGCCCGCTCACGCTCTACGTCTTCGCCGCGGTGATGGGCCTGCTGTGGCTGGGCACGGTGCCGCTCACCAGCGGCCTGGTCGGCCACATCTTCGGCCTGCGCTACGTCGGCATGCTGTACGGCATCGTCTTCCTCGGCCACCAGATCGGCGGCTTCCTGGGGGCCTGGCTGGGCGGGCGCATCTTCGACCTCAGCGGCTCGTACGAGATGGCGTGGTGGCTGTCGATCGCGCTCTCGGTGATGGCGGCGGCGCTGTCGCTGCCGGTGCGCGAGGCGCCGCTCGCAAGGCTGGCGGCGCGATGAGGAAGGGCCTGCTGCGGCTGGCGCTCGTCGTGCTGGGGGCGCTCGCGCTCGGCCTGCTCTTCGCCGCCTACCAGCAGCCGGCGCTGCTGCTCGATTTCGGCAACCTGATCCTGCTGTGCGGGTGAGCGTCTGGACGGCTGCAGTCGCGACTCGCGTCGCTCCTACGGCGCGCCGAACCGCCTCGACCGCCCCCGAAGCCGCGCCGCCTTTCGCAGGAGCGACGCGAGTCGAGATTACTTTTCGCAGGAGCGACGCGAGTCGAGATTACGGCCCACGAGCCAGCACCGTCCGCTCATCCCGGCCCTCCCGCCCGATCGCGACTCGCGTCGCTACGGCGCGCCGCGGTGGTGTCGGGCGGGCGGCGATCGCGACTTGCGTCGCTCCGGGTCGCCGCGGTGGTTTCGGCAGGTTTCGGCGCCGCGGCGGTTTTCGTAGGAGCGACGCAAGTCGCGATTCCGGCAGCGGACGTGCTGCGGCGCGCATCCGCTGTCGATCGGGTCGGTCCATCACCACAGTGCCGCTGCGGGCGCCGCCGGGGTCCTGCAAGCGTCACTCCCGGCGCGCCGAACCCGCCCTGCGCATTCACTCCGGCGGCACGTCCGGCAGCAGGCGGGCGCGCAGCTCGGAGGGAACCCCCAGGCGCTGCAGCAGGCTCTCGCGGGGCTGGTGCAGCAGCGCTTCGAGCTCGGCGAGATCGCCCACCAGCGCCGGATGGGTCCATCCGCGCGCCTGGTGGCGGGCGAAGCGGGCGGCCAGCGTGATCGTGCGCACGCGCGGGTTGTCGGCGTGACCGCTGTCGAGCAGCCCGGCGAGCAGCTCCGGCAGCCGCCAGGCGTCGATCAATGCGTTCTGGAGCTCCGCTGCGCTGATGCCGAACACCTCGCGCTGCACCTCCGCCGCCGAGCGCGCGGGTTCGGCCTGCCGGCGTGCGATCGCCTCCAGGGTGAGCGTGGGGGCGTGGATCGCGCACACGATCTCCGTGGCCTCGCGCAGCAGGGTGGCGACGGTGATCTCCTGCACCTCGTGATCGCGCCGCATCGTCGCGAACTCGCGCGCGAGCGTGGCTGCCCGGCGTGCGCGCGCGATCAGCTTGAGCGCCACGACGAGCGCCTTCGGGTGCGCCGCGAGGGTGTCTTCCACCGTGGGAAGATCGCAGAAGGTGGCGAAGAACGGCTCCACGCCCAGCATCAGCACCGCGCGCTCGATGGTGGTGATGTCGTGGTTCTGCGAGGCGCGCCGGTTCGCCTCGAGATGCGTGAGCAGGCGCAAGGTCATCAGCGGATCGGCCAGCACCACCGCGGCGATCTCGCGTGCGCCCGGCGCAGGATCCGCGCTGCGCAGTTCCTCGAAGGCGCGTACGGTGTGGCGCAGGACGGGCAGTCCGGCGCGGGTGAAGGCGTCGATGTAGGCTGCGGAGGAGGGCAGGGGGCTGGGCAGCAGGGGCATGTTCGCGGTCTCTGGCGCGGTCGGGGTGGCGGTGGTGCGGCGCATGGAATCAAACCGGGATGACGGCCGCCGCGGCACAAACTTGAGGCGAGCGCGCCGTGTTCGGGCAGATTCGCAGTTGCGGCTATAATTATGAATCAACGCAGCCTCCAGGCTGGCCGCCACATCGACAGGAGACTTCCGCATGAATCCCTTCAAGGCCTTCGTGATCGACCAGGACGAGAACCGCAAGGTGGTCGGCGGCATGCGCACGATGAGCGCCGACCAGCTCGATGCGGGCGAGGTGACGATCCGCGTCCACTACTCCAGCATCAACTACAAGGACGCGCTCGCTGCGACCGGCGCCGGCAAGATCATCCGTCGCTTCCCCTGCGTCGGCGGCATCGACCTGTGCGGCGAAGTGGTCGACAGCGCCGATGCGCGCTTCAGGCCGGGCGACAAGGTGATCGCCACCAGCTTCGACATCGGGGTCGCCCACCATGGCGGCTATGCCGAGTACGCGCGCGTGCCGGCGGGCTGGGTCGTGCCCTTGCCGGCGGGGCTCGATCTCTTCGAGGCGATGGCGCTGGGCACCGCGGGCTTCACCGCCGCGCTCGGCATCGTGCGCATGGAGGACAACGGCCTCGCCCCGGCCAACGGGCCGGTGGTGGTCACCGGCGCCACGGGTGGCGTCGGCGCGCTGGCCATCGACATGCTGGCGCAGCTCGGTTACCACGTGGTCGCGCTCACCGGCAAGGATGCCGAGGCCGACTACCTGAAGATGCTCGGCGCGGCGGAGATCCTGCCGCGCTCCTCCATCGACTTCGACAAGGTGCGACCGCTCGAGGCGGCGCGCTGGGCCGGCGCGGTGGATAACGTCGGCGGGCAGATCCTGCACTGGGTGCTGGCGACCATGAAGCAGGCCGGCACGGTGGCGAGCATCGGCAACGCGGCGAGCTTCAACGTCGATACCACGGTGTTCCCGCTCATCCTGCGCGGGGTGAGCCTGCTCGGGGTGGATTCGGGCTACATGGGCTTCCCGACCCGGCAGCGCGTTTGGGAGCGCCTGGCCACCGACCTCAAGCCGCGCCACCTCGCCGCGATCACGCGCACGATCGACTTCGACGCGTTGCCGGGCGCCTTCGACGACTTCATCCACGGCCGCGTCAAGGGGCGCACCGTCGTGCGCATCGGCGCCTGAGCCGACGAACGCCATGGACCCGGGCGCGCTGACGACGGACGGGGACGGCAGGCTGCCGCGCATCCTCGTCGTGGACGACTCGCGCATGGTGCGCGCGTCCATCGTCAAGCACATCCGCGGTCGTTTCGAGGCGCGCGAGGAGCCCGACGGCGAGGCCGCCTGGGAGGCGCTGCTGGTCGATCCGGCGATCGAGATCGTGCTCACCGACATCGGCATGCCGCGCCTGGACGGCTACGGCCTGCTCGGGCGCCTGCGTGCCTCGAAGCTGCCGCGGGTGCGCGACCTGCCGGTGGTGATCATCTCCGGCGACGAGGACGAGTCCGCGCGCGCGCGCGCGCTCGCCCTCGGCGCCAACGGCTTCGTCACCAAGGGCACGGGCGGAGTCGAGCTGCTCGCCACGTTGATGTCGCTGCTGCGCCTGTCCAAGGCGCAGGGCGAACTCGAGCGCAGCCGCGCTGCGCTCGAGCGCCAGAGCCCGGTCGACCCCGAGTCGGGCCTGGCGACCGAGGCCTACCTCGAGCATCACGGCGCCCAGGCCGTGGCCGAGGCGCGCCGGCGCCAGGCCGACATCGGCGCGATGGTGATCGAGATCGACCAGTTCGACGAGCTCGCCACGCGCTACGGCGTGCAGGTGGTGCAGCTCATCCTGCGCAAGCTCGGCAAGCTGGTGAGCGGGCGCATCCGCGCCGAGGACACCTTGTCGCAGCACGGCCAAGCCTGCTTCGCGCTGCTGTCGCCGGGCATCGACCGCGTGTCCACCTGCGCCTTCGCGCTGCGCCTGCGCGCCAGCGTCGAGAAGCTGGTGATGGCCTACCGCGACGAGCGCATCCGCGTGACCCTGAGCATCGGCGTCGCCAGCGCGGTCACCGACGGTCGCGAGGCCATCGGCGCGCTGCTAACGCTCGCCCAGGAGCGCGCCACGCAGGCGCACACGGCGGGTGGCAACCGCGTCGTCGCCGAGGGCGGCGAGGTCGACCCGGCGGCGATCGAACGCGAGCTTGCGCGCGTCCCCAGCGTCGATGGCGCGCTGCGCCTGCTGCGCGCCGGCGCGCGTGACGAGGTGGCCGGGCAGTTGCCCGAGCTCGTCGGGGCGCTGCTGCCGCTGCTCGAATTGCTAGAATCCAGGCTTCAATCCGGATTACCGCTCGCAAGACTCCGCGAGTTCCACGACAAGGGCGGGGGCGGATGAGTGGAGGGCGGCCGCACCCGCAGGCCGTCCCCAACAGGTGTGCCCGCGGGCTTCGCTGCGCTGTCCCGGCGCCGCGCTGCCGGTGGCACGTCGAGTTCGACAACACGATCATTGAAGGCAGAAGGGAGAGGAAGCAATGACCGATTACCAGCAGTTCCACCGCCGTTCCATCGAAGACCGCGACGGCTTTTGGGCCGAGCAGGCGCAGCTCGTGCACTGGAACAAGCCCGCGGAGAAGATCTGCGACTATTCCAAGCCGCCGTTCGTCAAGTGGTTCAAGGGTGGCGAGACCAACCTGTGCTACAACGCCGTCGATCGCCACGCCGCCGCGCGCCCGAACGACCGTGCGCTGGTGTATATCTCGACCGAGACCGACGAGGAGAAGGTCTATTCCTTCGCGGAGCTGCAGCGCGAGGTCGAGCGCATGGCGGCGATCTACCAGGAGCTCGGCGTCAAGCGCGGCGATCGCGTGCTGATCTACATGCCGATGATCGCCGAGGCCGCGTTTGCCATGCTGGCCTGCGCGCGCATCGGCGCGATCCACTCGGTGGTGTTCGGCGGTTTCGCGGCCGGCTCGCTCGCCACCCGCATCGACGACGCCAAGCCGGTGCTGATGGTCAGCTCGGATGCCGGCATGCGCAACGGCAAGCCGGTGCCCTACAAGCACCTGGTGGATGAAGCCTGCAAGCTCGCCGAATTCCCGCCCGCCAAGGTGCTGATCGTCGATCGCGGCCTGGACAAGGGCTTCCCCAAGGTGGAAGGCCGTGACGTCGACTACGCCGAGCTGCGTGCCAGGCACCTGGACGCCAAGGTCCCGGTCGTGTGGCTCGAGTCCTCCGAGCCGAGCTACATCCTGTACACCTCCGGCACCACCGGCAAGCCCAAGGGCGTGCAGCGCGACACCGGCGGCTACACCGTGGCCCTGACCGCGTCGATGAAGCACATCTTCACCGGCGGCGCGGGCGAGACCATGTTCTCGACCTCGGACATCGGCTGGGTGGTCGGCCACAGCTACATCATCTACGGCCCGCTGCTCGCGGGCATGGCCACGATCATGTACGAGGGCACGCCGTTGCGCCCCGACGCCGGCATCTGGTGGCAGATCGTCGAGAAGTACAAGGTCACGGTGATGTTCTCCGCGCCCACCGCGGTGCGCGTGCTCAAGAAGCAGGACCCGGCCTTCCTCAAGAAGTACGACCTGTCCTCGCTCAAGCACCTGTTCCTCGCCGGCGAGCCGCTCGACGAGACCAGCCACCAGTGGATCATGGAAGAGCTCGGCATCCCGGTCATCGACAATTACTGGCAGACCGAGACCGGCTGGCCGATGCTCGCCATCTGCCGCGGCGTGGAAGACAGCCCGATCAAGCTCGGCTCGCCCGCCTTCCCGGTCTATGGCTACGACCTGCGCATCTTCCGCGAGGACGGCACCGAGTGCGGCGCCAACGAGAAAGGCATCGTCGGCATCGTGCCGCCGCTGCCGCCGGGCTGCCTGTCCACCGTGTGGGGCCAGGACGAGCGCTTCGTCAGCACCTACTTCAGCCTGTTCACCGAGCCGGTGGTGTATTCCTCGTCCGACTGGGGCATCAAGGACGACAAGGGCTACTACACCATCCTCGGCCGCATGGACGACGTGATCAACGTCGCCGGCCACCGTCTCGGCACCCGCGAGATCGAGGAAGCGGTGCAGACCCACCCGGCGATCGCCGAGGTGGCGGTGGTGGGCGTGGCCGACGAGCTCAAGGGCCAGATGCCGATGGCCTTCGCGGTGGTCAAGAACGCCGCCGACGTCGACACCCCCGAGAAGCGCGCCGTGCTCGAGAAGGAGGTCATGAAGAAGGTCGACGAGAGCCTCGGCGCGATCGCGCGTCCGGCTCGGGTGCACTTCATCGGCGGCCTGCCCAAGACGCGCTCGGGCAAGATGCTGCGGCGCTCGATCCAGGCGCTGGCCGAGGGGCGCGACGCCGGCGACCTGACCACGATCGACGATCCGAGCACGCTCGAGCAGATCAAGGCGGCCTTGAAGAGCTGAGCCGGCCGGCACCCGGCGCTGCGTACGCGATCGGGGGCACATCTTTCGGTAACGGGGGCATCGATGCCCCCGTTTTTTTGTGGTGGCGGTGGAAGGTGGCGCGGGCGTTCGCGAGGCGATGTGTCGGAAATTTTTAGGTAGTGTTCTGATCAGTGTGCAAAAGCCCGAACGGGCTTGCAGAGAGGGGTGGTCATGGTAAGAGGTTGATTGTGCAGATCGACCTTGATCCCTGAGGAGGGCAAACCATGACCACGAGCAAGGGTAATACGGTGTCGTTGTCGGCGAAAGAGTGGGTGTCGGGCGACCGTGACCTGATGAAGTCGCTGATGAAGGAAGGTAAGCGCTCCACGAATCCCATCCTTCCCGGGCTCTTTACGCCGTGATCAACTGCTCAGCCTTGAGATTCCAGGGCAGGAGGGCCTCGAAATGTTCGACGTTGGTCGCGGTGGGCAAGGCGCGCAGCACGTGGCGCAGCCACAGATACGGCTCGAAGCCGTTGGCCTTGGCGGTTTCGACCAGCGAGTAGAGGAGTGCGCTGGCACGCGCACCGGCCTGAGTGTCCGAGAAGAGCCATGCCTTTCTCCCGACCACGAAGGGACGGATGGCGTTTTCGGCGGGGTTGTTGTCGATCGGCAGATCGCCGCGCTCGAGGTAGCGCGTCAGACGCGGCCACTGCCGATGCAGGTAGCCCAGGGCACCCCCGAGCACCGAGGTGGGCGGCACGGTGGGGAGCACTTGGTCGAGCCAACGGCGCAGTTCGTCGATGACGGCGCGGCTTCTGCTCTGGCGTAGCGCCAGGCGCTGGGCGTCGTTCAGTTCGCGCGCGTCCTTCTCGATGGCGTAGAGCTTGCCGATCAGGGCCAGCGCTTCGTGGGCGCGGCCGCGCTTGCCGGCAGGCAGCACCTTGCTGGCATCGACGAAACGACGTCGCGCGTGCACCCAGCAACCGAGCCGGGTCACCCCTTCGGTGAAGGCAATTGCGCCGTAGCTCTCGAGCCCGTCGGCCATCAGATGCCCCTTCCAGCCTTCGAGCAGGCGTAAGGGCACCGCCTGCGCGCGGCTCGGATCGTACTCGAAGAGGACCACCGGCTTGCCCGGCGGTCCGCCGCGCTGCACCCACATCTGGCTCTTGCTCGTGGCTGCCCGGCCAGGCTCCTTGAGCACCTGCACCGGGGTTTCGTCCATGTGGATGACGTCGTGCCCGAGCAGCACGTCGCGCATCAGGTTGGCGAGCGGCTGCAGCGCCTGGGCGGTACCGATCACCCAGCGCGCCAGGGTCTGGCGCGGCACAAGCACGCCTGCGCGAGCGAGCACGTACTCGAAACGCGCCAGCGGCAGCCCATCGACGTACTTGATGACGATCAGCAAGGCCAGCAGGTCGTTGCTGGCGTTGCTCTTGGGCAGCACCTGCGCCGGGGCGCGGGCGGTGACCGGCGCCTGGTCGCCCTCGGGGCAGCCGTAGCGCTTGCGGATATGGCGCAGCACACGCACCTGCATCGGGACGATGTCGAGCTGTTCGCTGACGTCCTGGCCGATCTCGACCATGGGCGTGCCGCAGGCGCAGGTGCGCTCGGCCTCGGGGACGTCATGGACGACGTCGATGCGCGGCAGCTCGATGGGCAAGGGCTTGCGCTTGCCGCGCGCCTTCTTCTTGCCGGTGTCGGCGGACGCCTCACCCGTCGTCTCGGTGGCCGGCGGCGGCAAGGTTGCGGTGTCGAGCGCCTCGGGTGCGGACTCGGCCAGCGCCTCGGCCTCGTCGAAGAGCCAGGCCTGGCCCGCGTGCGATTCGCTGCTGGGCCCGAACATGCGCCGACGCGCCAGGCGAAGCTGCTCGTAGAGCTCGAGGATGCGTGCCTCGAAGGCCTTTTGCAGTTCGGCCTCCCGCGCATCGAAGGCTCTTTGGCGTTCAGCCTCCCGCGCATCGAAGACTTTCTGGAGTGCGGCCTCACGGGCCTCGAAGGCTGCCTGCCGTTCGGCTTCACGCGTCTCGAAGGCACGCTGCTGTGCCAGCAACAAGGCTTTGAGCGTTGCTGGATCGTCGGGCAACAGCTCGGCCAGGACGGATGCGCACACGCCAACGGAAGGGTTCGAGCGAGGGGCGGCGGTACGTTGCGGCATGCCGGAATTATACCCGATCACGCTACGTAACTGATTGGTATTGCAGCGTTTTATGCGGCCTTGCCGCCCACAGATCGAAGCCCTCAAGCAGCCATTCGAGCTCCTTCATCGTCAGTACGCAGGTGGGCTCGCCCGCCTCGGCCGCCGGCCAGGCGAAGCGCTCGGCTTCGAGCCGCTTGTACCAGAGGCAAAAGCCGTTGCGGTGCCAGTACAGCGCCTTGAGCTTGTCGCGGCGACGGTTGATGAACAGGTACAGTGCGTCGCCGAACGGGTTCAGCCCCAGCTCCTGCTCGACCAGTGCCGACAGTCCGCCGATGGATTTGCGAAAGTCGATCGCCGGCCGGTACAGATACACCGCACCGATCGAATGCCCCGGGTGCATCAGCGCCCCCGCTCGGCAAGGGCCACCGACAGCGCGGCCAGCCAGTCGACGCCGGGCAGCATCGCGCATTCGAGCCGCAACTGCGCGTCGATCACCACCGTGCAGCCCGCGCGGGGCGTCATCGAGGGTTCGATCTGGATCGGGACGAATCCGCCAAGCTTGGCGCGGCTACGACGGCCACCGGCCACCAGGCGCTTGCGCCACTGGTAGAGCGCCTGCGGCGACAGCCCCTCGCGCTCGGCGTACGCCTTCGTGGTGATGCCCTCGGCTTCGATTGCCGAC
The DNA here is from genome assembly GCF_000021765.1 of Thauera aminoaromatica. Lineage (NCBI taxonomy): Bacteria > Pseudomonadati > Pseudomonadota > Betaproteobacteria > Rhodocyclales > Zoogloeaceae > Thauera > Thauera aminoaromatica. The sequence continues at coordinate 1,813,954 of NC_011662.2, forward strand.
AGGTGCGACAACCAGAACGTACTGCGCTCCGACATGCTCGTGCTCCCCGAAAAACGGAAGCCGAAGCATGAGGGCTCAACGGGGGCTACGTAAGGATGGGGTTCGTGGAGCGCTTACACAACAACGACACCAACAGCGACCAGAACCTCGCGATCTGGGCCAAGCTCTGGCTGACCGACAGCGGTGGCGGTCTTTATGGTCGCTATCTGTATCTGAGCAACGAAATGCGCAATTACGGCACCTTGGTGCCAGCCCAGCTTAACGGCAACGCGACGGTTTACAATCCCACGCCGAACAATCTGGTCCAGCCCGGCTTGTCAGCCGTTGCCGGCCTCCCGACCGACTACGTGCTGTCGGGCGGAGAGGTTTGTCTGGACACCGACGTGGCTGGAAATCCAGTCGTCAGTTGCGCCAGCGCTGCGGCAGACGAAACCTTCAACCACAACCTCGGGGCCAATCAGGTCGCGTACGTGGGCGAGGTGCCGCTGCTCAACCAGTACCTGACCGAGATTGCCGCCTTGCCCAATGTGAACCTGGCCGATTACAGCATGCACCTCGAGCTGTGGCTGGGTTGCGATCCGCGGATCGCCCAGGTGACCTGCAACAATCTCCAGATCGACAACGGCTTCGAGCAGCTCTTCCTGGCCTCGTCGAAGGCGAACTTCAACAATGTTCCCGAGCCGGGCTCGCTCGCCCTGTTGGGTCTGGGCTTCCTGGGGATCGGCCTGCAGATGCGTCGCAGAATCTTCGCGTGATCGATCGGCAGCCGGTGCGCGCGGTGCGTACGCGATGAAAACAAGAACCGGAGGGCGATGCCCTCCGGTTTTTTTATGGTCTCTTTTGCCGCCCTCGCTCGGCTTGGAGCGCGTCATCCGCCGTTACTGCGCTCGATGTCCTCGCGCACGGCACGCCAGATCGGCTTGAGCAGCATGCGCATGTCCGAGATGATGCTGCCGACGTCCATCACCGACGGGATACGGGTGCCGCGATGCTCGACGGGTGAGCCGATCTGCCGGATCTCGACGCCGAGGCGGGCGAAATGGGTGGCCAGCCGTGGCTCGGTGAGGACGAACAAGGTATCGATGCCGTTGCGTTCGGCCAGCGCCACCGCCCCGAGGTAGAGCGCAATGGGGATGTAGGGAAAGCGTGGCTGGTCGCCGGTCCCGAAATCTTCCTCGTGGATCAGCCGTGAATCCGAATCGGTCTTCCGCCGGCGATAGGTCGAGCGCACGGCGAGGCGAGACACTTCTGCGATGCGCTCGCGCGGCAGGCATGCGGGGTCGATGATCGAACGGTCGAGCGAGGTCGCGCAGGTGCGTTCGAAGGGCAGGGGCTGGTTGCGATCGTCGGGATGGGTGAGCACCAAGCGCGCGCATCCGACTGGGGGCTGTGGGTCGTTCCGGCTGCGCAGCAGGCAATGCACGCTGTGTTCGTCGTATTCGTCGCGCTCCCGACCGTCAGGACGGAGCGCCTCGAAGCCGAGGTCTTTGCAGTAGACCTCATGCCGGATTCCGAACACCTCGTCGCGCAAGGCTTCGGTGTTTGCGGCGTGGATGCTGAAGTACTTTCGGTAGCCGTGACCGAGGTTGAAGCGATCGAGGAAGCTCATGGTCAATTTCCGTTACGGAGCAGGCTGACGACCGGAATGCGGGAGATCCGCCGTGCCGGAAGCAAGGCTGCGAGCGCGGTGGCGAGGAGGCCGATCATGAACGCGGAGGCGATTGTCGCCGGTACGATCCGGATCATGGCGGTGTAGCCCACGTTCGAGTTGGGCGGCGGCGGCATCGGGATGCCGACGGCGGACACCGCAAGTGCGATGCCCAGCGCGATCAGCGTGCCGAGGGCGGCGCCAATCAATCCGAGGAGGATGTTCTCGATCAGGATCAGACGAAAGATGCTGGCATTCCGGTTGCCGAGCGCCAGCAGGGTGCCGAATTCGGACAGGCGCTCGAAGGCTGTCATATTGACGCTGTTCGCGACCGACAGCAGCACCATCACCAGGATGATGGCCTGCAGCACGCCGAACTGGCGTTCGTACAAGGCCAGCGTCTTTTCGTAGAAATCCGAAAGCATGCGCCAGTGCCGGGCCTCGAGCTCGCTGCCGGCGACCGCCTGCGCGATGCGGGCGTGGGCGAGGTCGGTGTCCTCGGTGCGGTGAAGGGTCGCGACCAGCAGATTGGCGCCGTCGGTGAAGAGCAACTCCTGCGCCGCGCCGAGCGGTATGCGGAGCGCGCGCGCGTCGAACTCCTTGGAGAAGCTCTGGAAGATGCCGACGATCTCGAAGTCGAGCATGTTCATCGCGCCCTCGGCCGTGCTCAGGACGAGGTTCACCCGATCGCCCACCGCGAGGCTCAGCGAGTGGGCGACGCCCTGGCCGACGACCATCGCGAACACGTCGTCCTCGCGTAGCGCGCGGCCCGACAGGATCTGGAGGAAACTGCCGAGTCGTGCCTCCTTGCCGGGCTCGATGCCCTCGCCGACGATGCCGAGGTCGCGCTTGCCGTTGTTCAGCAGCCCGGCGAAGCTCAGGCGCAGCGCGACCTCGTCGACCTCGGGGAGGGCCTCGATTCTCGTTGCGGTTTCGCGCGGGCGTTCGATCAGGAATCGTTCGGGCTGGCGCGTGCCGCGTTCGATGAAGCCCTGGCGGAAGACCTGCACGTGGCCGGTTTGCGAATGGATGATCGCCTCGCCGAGTTGGAGGAAGATGTCCTGGATGAATCCGCCCGACACGATCAGGCCCGCCACGCCGAACACGATCGCGGCAAGCGTCATCGCGCTGCGGACCTTCTGCCGCAGCAGGTTGCGCAGGGCCAGTCTGACGATCATCGGCTCACCTCTGGTGACGCAGCGCGTCGACGATGTTCATCCGCGACGCCCGCAGCGCCGGCATGACGCTCGCCAGCAGCGTGGTCAGGAAGGCCAGTACGAAGGCATCGAGTGCGAGCGCAGGCGACACCGAGATGCGCCCGGTGAAGCCGATGTCCATGCCCGGCGGAGGCGGCATCGGGATGCCAACGTACGAAATGACAAGCGCCAGTAGGCTGCCCAGGGTGACGCCGAGAACGCCGCCGAGCACGCCGAGCAGGGCGCCTTCGGTGATGAACATGGCGAGCACGCCACGTCGGCGGGTGCCGAGCGCCATCACCGTGCCGATCTCGCTGGTGCGCTCGAACACCGCCATGGACAACGTGTTAGAGATGCTCAGCACCACGATAAAGGCGATCAGCAGCCGCACGACCCCCACTTGGCGGGTGAACAGTTCGACCGTCTTGTTGTAAAAGTCGGCGAGATCGTGCCAGGGAATGACTTCGAAGGATTCGGCGGCGAGTCCAGCGCGCAGGCTTGCCACTGCCGACGCCGTGCCGTCGGTGTCCTCGAGCAGCACCACCCAACTCGTCGCGCCATCCACCCCCATCAGCTTGCGGGCGACCTCGATCGGCACCCGCAGCGCGGCGTCGTCGTAGGCCTTCGCGGTGGTGGCGAACAGGCCGGCGACCTCGAGTTCGACCGCGCCCAGTCCGCCGGACGCGCCCGTCGCCAGCAGCACGATGCGGTCCCCCGGTTCGACGCCCACGTTGGCGGCAAGCCCGGCCCCGATGATGGCCGCCTGTTCGTCGGCGACCTGCAGGTTGCGACCCCGCACGATCCGGATCGAACGCATGATCGCCGTCTCCCGCACAGGATCGATGCCCTCGCCCATGAAGCTCACCGTCGTGTCGCCACTCGACAGCAGACCGTTGAATGCCAGACGCGGTGAAACCGTGCGCAGCCCCCTGAGCGAAAGTGCCTCTACGGCCGAGGTGCCGGGCGGCAGCAGATAGCGGTAGGGATCGCCGAGCCCCTCGCGGAAATAGCCCGGGCGGATGATCTGGGCATGGCCGAGCTGCGAGTGGATCGTCGCCTCGCGCATGTTGCCGAGCAACCAGTGGATGAAGCCGCCAGCCAGCAGGAAGGTGATCACCCCACCGCTGATGATCGCGAGCGCGAGCAACGCACGCCGACGCTGCCTGAAGAGGTTGCGGGCGGCCAAGGAAAAGGCCAGTCGGAGCCGGCCGACGGCGATCTGCTGCATGTGGGCATTATCCCCCGGGAAGCTCGCGCTATGATAGCGCCCCGTACAGCCCTTACGAAGGAGATTCGCTAATGGAGGGCGGCTTCGATTACGACACCGCGTTCACGCGCAACATCGGCTGGCTCACGGTGGCCGAACAGGCGCGGCTGCGGGCGAGCCGTATCGCGATCGCTGGAATGGGAGGGGTTGGGGGGGTGCATCTGCTGACGCTGGCGCGCTTCGGCGTCGGGGCCTTCACGATCGCGGACTACGATCGCTTCGATCTCGCCAACCTCAACCGGCAGGCGGGTGCGTTGATGTCGACGCTCGGTCAGCCCAAGGCCGAGGTTCTCGCCCGCATGGTGCGCGACATCAATCCGGAGGTCGACCTGCGGTGCTTCGACGACGGCGTCGACCCTGCGCGCGCCGACGTCTTCCTCGAGGGCGTCGACCTCTACGTGGATGCGCTCGACTTCTTCGCCTTCGATGCCCGGCGTGCGGTCTTCGCGGCCTGTCGGCGGCGCGGCATCCCCGCCATCACCGCAGCGCCGCTCGGCATGGGGGCGGCGGTGATGGTGTTCACCGCCGACAGCATGTCCTTCGAAGACTACTTTGGCTTCGAGGGCTGCGACGACGACGAGCGGGCCGTCCGCTTCCTGTTGGGGCTGTCGCCCGGGATGCTGCAGCGCGCTTATCTGGTCGATCCGACCCGTGTCAACCTCAGTCGTCGCGAGGGGCCCTCCACGATCGCGGCCTGCCAGATCTGCGCTGGCGTCACCGCCACCGAGACGATCAAGTTGCTGCTCGGCCGCGGCAAGGTGCTCTCGGCACCCTGGGCCTACCAGTTCGACGCCTATCGCAACCGGCTCAAGCGCACTTGGCGGCCTGGCGGCTGGCGCAACCCGCTGCAGCGCATCGGGCTGTGGCTCGGCCGGCGACAGCTCGAGCGCATGAAGGCGTTGGAGGCGGCGCATGATTGAACAAGGCACAATGGAGCGGCTGCTCGAGCGTGCGCGCTGGGCGCCGAGCGGTGACAACACCCAGCCTTGGCGCTTCGAGGTGCTCGGTGTGGATCGGCTTGCGATCCATGGTTTCGATACGCGCGCCGAGGTGGTCTACGACTTTGACGGGCGGGCGAGCCAGCTTGCGCATGGTGCCTTGCTCGAGACCCTGCGCCTGGCCGCCTCGGCCCGCGGCTTGCGCGCCGAATGGACGATTCGCCCCGCTTGCAGCGAAGAGGCACCGATCTACGACGTCGTGCTCGTCCCCGATGCGACTCTACGCCCCGATCCGCTAGAGGCCTTCATCGAAAGTCGTGTCGTGCAGCGCCGGCCGATGCGCGTCACCGCGCTCGGTCCGGCCGAGCGCGAGGCACTTGCCGCAGCGGTCGGCAGCGATTACCGGCTGAGGTTCTTTGAAGGTTTCGATGGCCGCTGGCAGGTGGCGAGGCTCTTGTGGCACAGCGCGCGCATCCGCCTGACCATGCCCGAGGCCCTGAACGTGCATCGCAGCATCATCGAATGGCGCGCGCGCTTCAGCGAGGACCGCATTCCCGAGCAAGCGGTGGGGGTCGATCCCCTCACCGCGCGTCTCATGCGCTGGGTGATGCAGAGCTGGAGCAGGGTGGAGTTCTTCAATCGCTACCTGCTCGGCACTGTGGCGCCGCGCGTTCAGCTCGATCTGCTGCCGGCACTCGGGTGTGCGGCGCATGTGCTGATGACCCCGGTGCGTCCGCTGCGCACGCTCGGCGATTTTGTCGCCGCCGGCGCGGCGATGCAGCGTCTGTGGCTGGCGGTCGAGGCCGCGGGCATGCACCTCCAGCCCGAGATGACGCCGGTGATTTTCCGCTGGTATGTCCAGGCGGGGCGTTCGCTGTCGCCCCATCCCGGCATGGATGCTGCGGCTGGCGCGCTCGCACGCCGCTTCGAGGCGCTTGCCGATGCCGGACCGGCGGATGGTTTTGCCTTCTTTTGCAGGGTGGGGTACTCGGCGCTGCCGCATTCGCGTTCGCTGCGCAAGGCGCTCGGTTCGCTGCTCGTCGGGGAAGGGGGCGCTTCCGATGGGAGCGGACGAGAGGTGTGAGAGTGTCGGATTTTTTTACAGTGCTGTGTGTCCGGCGTGCGTTCGATGCGGGCGGAGTTTCGCAAGTGCAGGAAGAAAAACAAGTTTTTATTTCTGGCCCGCTAATTGCTTAAGAAATCCCGAGCAGATCAACGGTGCTGGCAAAAACCAGATCGCAAGCGCCCGACCCTGCGAGCATCTACCTAGATACGGAGGAAAACATGAACATCAAGAAAACGACGCTTGCGACGGCGCTGATCGGTGCGCTCTCCATGGGCTTCGCCGGACAGGCTTCGGCCAGCGTGTATGCCGGTTCGTCGCTGAACCTGAGCAATCTGACGATCGGTTTCATCAACGCTTCGACCGGTGTGGTGATCACTAACCTGAATCCCGGCTACACCTTCAACGTCGAAGATTCCGCAACGCTGAACGGAAGTACAGTCGCCGACGCCGATGCTTGCAGCAAGCTGCTTCTCAACTGCGGTGTATCGCCGGTTCTGAAGGTGAGTGCGGTAAACGCACCCGGTAGCACGGTGATTCGCGCCGACAATGACTACTCGCTGTTTGGCCAGAACAGCGGCACCTTCGCCAACGCGAATGCTGAGATCACGTCCGCGCAACTCGTGAATGGAACGCCGTCTTCGACGAAACAGGTCGCCGAGGCCGAGTTGCAGATCTCGGGCCAAGGGCAAGCCTCGACCAACATTCAGTCGAATACTACTTGGACCTTCTCGTTCTCCATCGGTGAAACGGCGAACATGGTGCTGAGCTTCCTGGCCAATCCGGAGATGAAGGCCGACGTGACGTTGGTTCCGCCCTACACGGCGGGTAATGCGCAAGCGAACATGTCTGCGGACTTCACGCTTCGCAGGATCAGCCAAATTTCAGGAGATGCGGCCACGCTGGCGCCGTTCGTGAACTGGACTCCGGACGGTGTGAACACGAACGCGGTTTGCGTGAATGTCGGTTCGTGCGTTGATGTGGACCCTGAAAGCCTGAACGAGACCATGGGTGTCGGACCGGGCAACTCCACCGTGACGCATAGCCTCGGGACCGCCGGCAGCAACTACTCGCTGACCATCACCGGTCTTACGCGTGGCAACTATTCGCTGACCCTCGCCGGCTTGACCAGCGTCAACGTCACGCAGGTTCCGGAACCTGGCACCCTCATGCTGCTGGGTGGCGCGCTCGCCGCGCTCGGCTTCGGCGGAACGCGTCGTCGCAGCCAAGCGACGGCGGCCTGATCGTACAAGCCCGCGGTGCGCCGCGGGTTTGGATTCGAAAAAGACGCGGCTAAGTGCCGCGTCTTTTTTTGGCTGTACGCCGCGTCGGCGAGTTGTATCAAAGCGCTCGCTCCTCAGCGGGCCGCATGCTCGAAATCGTCCGCGATGCGTCGCACGGCGAAGGCGGTCAGCAGGAAGTGGATGCCGGCGTAGAGTAGGAGCAGGCGTTCCAGCAAGGTCTGCGGCAGGTTGCTGTCGAGTACTTGGCAGGCGCCAGCCAGGAGGAGGCTCGTGAAGCCTACTGCCAGGTTGCCACGCGCGAACAGGGCATACAGGAAGGTACCGAAGCGGGCGTGCAGTTTCTTCCAGGTCAGGTGGCCGCTCAGGAAGAAGGGGGCAAAGCCGAGCGCCCACAGCGGTGGGGACGGTAGCTCCGAGCTGGCGAGCAGCATCGTCCCGGCGTAGGCCAGTGGAACGACGTGCAGCAGGAGATGAAGCTTCATGCACCGCAGGTCGGTGGCGGACAAGCGCTCGTCACCACGGCGGGCGAGCGACCATGCACGGTGCAGCGTTGCCGCGAGCAGCGTCGCCGCGGCGGCGAAGGCGAGCGCGACCACTCCGCGGGTTGGGCCGAGCGCGGCGGCGAAGGAGGTCCCGAGAACGGCCGCCGGGGTCAGCAGCCGGAGTGCTCGCGGCAGGGCGAGGCTCATCCGTCGTTCCTCCTGTGTGGGCGCGCCGCTGCTGTAGCGCCGAGCCGCTGGTTCCGGACTTGCTGCTTCAGCGTGCAGGAGCAACTCCGTAGTGGCCGATGTAGCGCGCGAAGCGTTCGCGAATGCGTTCCGCACTCAGGCCGAAGTGCTCGGGAGCATAGGCATGGCTGCGCTTCTTGTCGCGGTCGCCGTGCAGGAAACTCTCGACGCGTGCCCGCGTCGATGGAGCGAAGTCGAGTCCGAAATGCGCATGGATGCGCTCGACCTGGCCGAGCGGATCGGCGATGAGGTCGCGATACTGGAGGTCGAGGAAGCGATCCGCGGGGAGGCGTTGGCGCGCGTCGATGCTGGCGTCCATGTCGGTGGCAAGCCGTTCCAGGATCTGCGGTCCGAGCTCGGCCGCATCGATACGTTCGCTCCAGATGCCACGGAAGGCCGCATTCAGGCTCGCCCACGAGGACACCGCCTGCACCGGGTCGCGATGCAGCTGGATCAGGCATGCGTCGGGATAGGTCTCGAGGAGGGCCTCGAGCGCAGCGAGGTGATCAGGCGATTTGAGCAGCCAGCGCCCGGCCGGATAACAACGCTGCAGGGTCAGCAGGATGCGCCTGTGATGCTGGTAGGTCGCGCGATGATCGGCGTGATCGAGCCAGTGCGAGTAGTCCGGGGCGTCGAACATCCCCGCCAGCGCCTGGGTGTCGAAGCCCTGCATCAGCAGGGGGGTGCATTCCTCGGGGCCGTCTAGGTGGAACTCGTGGATCGACTCCAGGCCGGGTGCGAGATGGCGCTGGAACGCCATCAAGAGCTTGCCGATGCGTCGTCTGGGGTCCTGTCGCAGCGTGACGGGCGGGGGCGTGGGCGGGATCTGTGAGACGGTGGTTTCCCAGTTGGTGAGGTAACGGTGTTCCGGGTCGTGGGCGAGCAGGTTGAACAGGTAGGACGTCCCGCAGCGGGGCAGGCCGACCACGATCACCGGCTGGCGAACTTCGTCCGCGAGTGTTTCCGGGTGCTCGGCCCAGAACTTGGCAAGTCGCATCCGATTCGACAGCAGCCCCGCAAACATCTGCTCGAGATAGTAACGCCCGAACGGGTGCAGGGCACTCCTGCCCGAGTGGATGGCTTCGACCAGCACGCCTAGCGCATCCATCGTCGCTGCGGGTGGCGGTGGCGCATCGGGCTGCTTGCGCTGTGCCGCGACGAGCAGCGCCCTCGCGTCGAGCGTCACCGGGCGTCGAGCGGCGCTGGCGATGGCGTTCCACGCCTTGACCAAGGGGCTGCGGTAGGGGGGCTTGGCGGCCTGCATCGCGGTGACTCCTCGGGCGGGGGGGGGGGGGGGGGGGGCGATTCGTTCGCGGCGGTGAGGTGCCGGGCTCAGCGCCCGCTCTCGAGCGTTGCACGCAGGCTCTCGGCCTGTTTGTGAAGTGCAGGATCGCGCGCCTCTGCAAGCACGCCGTCGATGAGCTTGAGCGCCTCTGCGGTGTTGCCCTTGGCGTGTGCGACCTCGGCGAGGTGCAGGCTGATCTGGTGGTTGCGCGGGTTCTGCTCATGCGCCTTGCCGACGTACCACCCTGCCTGCGTCAGGTCCCTGCGGTCCAGATACAACATGCCGACGGTATCGAGCACGTTCGGGTCCTTGGGGGCAAGCTCGAGGGCGCGACGGGCCGTTTGAAGGGCTTCGTCCGGCCGGCTGCGGCGCAACAGCCAAGCGACGTTGTTGAGCGACGGGACGTGCGCCGGGTCGAGCTCCAGCACCTTGCGATAGATGCGGACTGCCTCCTCGTCCTGGCCGAGCTCCAGATATGCGCCGGCAAGCTGGAGCAGCGCTGCGCTGTCCTGCGGGTGTTCGGCCAGCCAGTCCCGGATGAGCGCGAGGGCTTCATCCCGCTTCTCCATGCCCCACAACGCGGCCATCCTCTCGAGGAGGAGGGCTGTGCTCGGCGTCTGCGCGAATGCACGCCCGAGGTGGTCGGCCGCGATGGCGAACTCGCTGGTCATCAATGCATGCCAGCCGGTGGTGGCGAGGATGTCCGGGCGGTCGCCGAAATCCTTGCGCAGGCGCTGCGCAGCGCTCTTTGCCTTGTCGAGTTGTCCCGTCCGGGTCAGCATGCGTACCTCGGCGATGCGCACCTCGGGGTTGGTCGGGTCGAGCTTGACGGCCCGGACCAGCGCGCCCTCGGCGTCACGGATGCGTCCCAGGCGAGCGAGGGTTTCGGCATGCAGGAAGTGCGCTGCAGCGGATTCGGGGGCCAAGTGCGCCCAGCGCTCGAAGTTGCCGAGGGCTTCGGCGTTCTGGGCGAGGGCCAGGTGAGCGCGCCCGCGCAGTTCGAGGAGCGCCGGCGAGGACTCGATGCGTGCCTTGTCGAACTGGGCAAGGTATTCGAGCGTGCGTTCCGGCTTGTTGCCTCGTAGCGCACGGCCTGCGGCCAGGGCACGTGCAAGCGTGGCCGAGGGGTTGCTCTTGACCAACTGCTCAAGCACCTGGTCCGCGGCGACGTCGTTCTGCAGCCCATGCTCGGCGGCCACAAGCAGGAGCGCGGGCGCTTCCGCCGAAGGCGACGCGAGCACGAGCGGGCTCACGAGCTCCTTAATGCGCTGGAAGTTGCGATCTTGCAGTTCGAGCTTGGCGAGGTTGATGCGTGCGGTCGCATCCGCGGGCTGGCGTTGCAGGACGGTCTCGAGTTCCTTGCGCGCCTTGGGCCACTGGCCGGTGGAAAGATACAGGGCGGCGAGCAGGTTGATCGGCCCGATCTGTTCGGGATGCGCTGCGCGCAGGGCCTCGGCGCGCTTTGTCGCTTCGCCGAAGCGCTTGTCGCGGAAGGCCTCGAGGGCCTGCATGAACTCGGCCTGGAGCGCATCGACCTGACCGGCGGTCGGCTCGGGCACTTCCGCACCCGACATCAACTGCGCCATCATTAAAAGGTTGATGGCGCCCGTCGAGTCCGGACGCAGCGTGGCGAGACGCTGGGCATGGGAGAGTGCGGTCTTGCTGTCGCCCTGCAGCAGGCTCAGCGTGGCCAGCAACTGCAAATTGGTGACGTTGTCCGGCTCGGAGGCCAAGGCGGCTTCGAGCGTCTTGCGCGCCTGGCCGTAGTCGGCGTGACCAGCCTGGGCGATGCCGAGGAGCAGGTTCGCGCCCGAAGCCTGCGGTGCGGCAGCACGGATGAATTCGGCGTGCGCCAGCGCCTGTTCCTGCTGGCCGAGCATCAGCCGGGTGATGGCGAGATAGACCCGGTTGGGTGCGAAATTCGGATCGGCGGCCAAGGAAAGTTCGAATGCGTCAGCCGCCTCGCGCAGGCGCTGCTGGCGGAAATGGGACAGGCCGGTGACGTACTGCGCATAGGGATGGCGAGAAAGCGCTCCGAGTGCGTTCAGGTCCGCCTCGGCCTCTGCGAACTTGCCTTGGCGCACGCGGGCGAGGGCGCGCTTCGCGCGCTCGAGGGTGACATGGGCACGCGCCCGGATCGCCTGGCCGAAGGCGGTCTCGGCGGCGTCGAAGCGCTCCTGCTCGGTTTCAATGTCGCCGAGCAGCGACCACGCGTCGGCGACCGGCGGCGTGCGCTCTAATGCGGGTGCAAGCGTCTTGCGCGCCTCGTCGTACTGCTTGCGCAAGCTCTGCGCCAGCGCGAGGCCGACGATGGCCTCCGGCAGGGCGGGGTCCAGCTTGTGCGCCTTGCCGAACTCGGGCTCGGCAGCGTCGAGTTCTCCCTTGAGCAGGAGCGCGGTGCCACGCAGACTTGCATACTCGGCTTGCATTGTGTCGGGCGCGTCCGTCGGGGCGGTGGAGAGTTCGGTGAGAACCCGGTCGGGCGCCTGCTGCATCAGGATCGCCCGCGCCAGCAGGGGTAGGGCTTCGGTGCGCGAGAACCCGTATTCGATCGCCTTGCGTGCATCGCGTTCGGCCTTGTCGGCTTCGCCGAGCTGGAGCGCCGCCTGCGCCAGCAGCCAGCGTGCCTCGCGGTTCTTCGGATCCTTCTGGAGTGCGTTGTTCAGCTCGATGGTCGCTTCGCGATAGGCGCCGTTGGCAAGGTGGTCGCGGGCGAGTGCGACGTAGTGTTGTGGGCTGCCGCTGTCGCCACAGGCGGCGAGCAGGAGCGTGGCGCAGAGCGTCATCGTGCGCACTGCGCGACGTTCGGGTCGGGTAGGCATGCAAGTCCCTCGTTGTGCGGAATTGTTTCAGGGCGGTGGAGCTGCCGAGCACAGGGCTCGGTGCGTCGGGTTCAGGCGGAGGTCATTCTAACAATCATCCCCGCCGCGGGTTTGCGCGGGTACGCCGGCACCCCGAAAAACGGCTTGAAGCAGGTCGGATGCGCGGGCGCCCAGCCGGTGCAGGCTGGCGGCTGGAGCCGCCAGTTCCGGGTCACGCAGGCGGCTGGCCTGCAGGCGGGCGCTCGGGGTCCCGAGCAGGCACTCGGTGGCCTTCGCCAGCGCACCGGTTGACACCCGGTCGGCACGTAGCGTGAGGCCGGCGCCGAAGCGCTCGATGGCCTGCATATTGAGGAACTGATCCATGTTGCGTGCGATGCCGAGCACCGGTACGCCGTGCACAAGGGCTTGGTTGGTCGTCGGGCTGCCGCCGTTGCAGACGACCAGGCTCGCTCGTGCACAGACGAGGTCGCCGGGCAGATAGTCGAAGATGCGGACCCGCGCAGCATCGACGGTGGAGGGCAAGGGGCGGCCCGCGGTGGTGACGATGAGCTCGCAGTCGCGCTGCGCAAGCGCGCCAAGGACGAGGCCGAGGATCCCGGTCGCGCCCGAGCTGCCCATCGTGACATACACCAGGGGCCTGTCCGAGTCGCCGAGCGCCGCGGGCAGCGCCATTCCGCGGGGCGCCCACGCGAGCGGACCGATGAAGGCTGCGCCGGCATGTGGCGCGACCTGGGGGAACAGGGCTGCAGGGTTGGCGAACAGGCGAAGGTCGGCGTCGGTGTAGCAGCGCCGTAGATCATGGTCGAGGCCCGGCAGGCCATGGCGCCGCCGCAAGGCTTCCATCGGGCGGGCATGGAGCCGGAAGGCGAGCGGTGCAACGCTGCGGAAGAGCGGCTCGGCGAGCGCGAGCGGGACGTACGGAGTCCACGGGAACACCGGGAGGGCTGGTTCCAGGGGGGCCTCGGGGCTCCAGTAGGCATCGCAAAGGGTGGCGTAGGCGACACCTGCGAGTCGGGCACTGACCGAGAGCGAGAGGCGGAAATCGCCGATGACCACGCCGGGGCGGTGGGCGCGCAGAAGGACGAGGTCGTCCTGAACGTAGCGCTCGAGTGTCGCCAGATCGTAAAGTGGCTGTCCGCGCTCGAGGCGACGGGCGAACTCCGTGGGAGATTGCGTCGCCAGATCCACCGACGTGAATCGGTCGTCGCGCGTCATCCACCCATAGGCTGGTGGGCGGGCAAACACCACATCGAACCCAGCCAGATGCAGGGCGCGGGCGAGCACCAACGGACGTCCGACGTGCGCGAGGGTCGAGCCTTCGGCAATGAACAGGAAGCGGGTCGCGGTCGGCTCGGTCATCGATCGGCGCCTTGGGGTTGGGTCACGTACGGACCATGTTGTCCCGATGCACCAGTTCCGGCTCGTCGAGGTAGCCGATCAGGTTCGCGATCTCCGCGGTCGGCTTGCGCGCGATGCGCCGGCATTCCGAAGCGGAGTAGTTCACCAGCCCGCGCGCGACTTCCTCGCCGGCCAGGTTGCGGCAGGCCACCACCGCGCCGCGCTCGAAATCCCCACGCGCCTCGACCACGCCCACCGGCAGCAGGCTCTTGCCGCTTTTCAACGCCGCCACCGCGCCGTCGTCGATGACGAGGTCGCCGGCGAGCTGCAGGTGGTCGGCCAGCCACTGCTTGCGTGCCTGCAGCGGCGTGCTGCTGGCGTAGAGCAGGGTGCCGAGCGCCTCGCCCGCGGCCAGGCGCAGGATGGGGTCGGGCTCGCGGCCGCTGGCGATGCAGGTGTGCGCCCCGCTGCGCGCGGCGCGCTGGGCGGCGCGGATCTTGGTGATCATGCCGCCCTTGCTGATCGCGCTGCCCGAGCCGCCGGCCATGGCCTCGTACTGGCGGTCCTCGGCGCGGCCCTCGCCGATCAGCGTGGCGGCCGGGTCCTTGCGCGGGTCGGCGGTGTACAGGCCCTGCTGGTCGGTGAGGATGATGAGCGCCTCGGCCTCGATGAGGTTGGCGACGAGCGCGCCGAGGGTGTCGTTGTCGCCGAACTTGATCTCATCGGTGACCACGGTGTCGTTCTCGTTGATGATCGGCACCACGCCGAGCGCGAGCAGCGTCGTGAGGGTGCTGCGCGCGTTGAGGTAGCGGCTGCGGTCGGCGAGATCCTCGTGGGTGAGCAGGATCTGCGCGGTGTGCAGGCCGTGGCGCGAGAAGGCCTTTTCGTAGGCTTCCACCAGTCCCATCTGGCCGACCGCGGCGGCGGCCTGCAGCTTGCTCATCTCGGTCGGGCGCTTCGCCCAGCCCAGGCGCTGCATGCCGGCGGCGATCGCGCCCGAGGACACGAGCGCGATCTCGCGGCCCTCGGCGCGCAGCGCGGCGATCTGGCGCGCCCAGGCGTCGAGCGCGTCCTTGTCGAGACCGGCGCCGTTGTTGGTGACGAGTGCGGAGCCGACCTTGACCACGAGGCGGCGGGCGTTGCGGAGCTTGGTTCTCATCGGGGTGCGTGCGGGCAGCGGAGAGGGTGGGGGGCGGAATCAGGCAATTGCGTGCCGTCCGCCAGGCCGGCGGCACGCGGAATCAGGTCAGCGCGACGGCGGGGAGTCGTCTTCTTCGGAGTCGAGCGCATCCTCGGGCCGTTCGTCGTCTTCGTCGAGCAGGGCTTCGCGCTCGTAGGCGGCGTCGGCTGCCGCGCGCGCGGCCTCGGCCGCGGCGAGACGAGCGGCCTCGGCGGCGACGCGCTCGGCGCGCTCGGCCTCGATGCGGGCGCGCTCGGCGTCGAGCAGGTCCTGGATCGCGAAGATCAGCGCCTGGGTGCCTTCGCCCTTCATGGCGGAGATCTGGAAGTGGCGTTCGACCGGCCCGTAGGCTTCGAGGAAGGCAGCCACGCGTTCGGCGCGCTCTTCCTCGGGGATGAGGTCGAGCTTGTTGAGCACCAGCCAGCGCGGCTTGTTGTACAGCGCCTCGTCGTACTTGCGCAGCTCCTCGGCGATGGCCTTGGCGTCCGCGACCGGATCGGCCTCGGGATCGAAGGGGGCGAGGTCGACCAGGTGCAGCAGCAGGTGGGTGCGCTGCAGGTGGCGCAGGAACTGGTGGCCCAGCCCGGCGCCCTCGGCCGCGCCCTCGATCAGGCCGGGGATGTCGGCGATCACGAAGCTGCGCGCCTCGCTGGTGCGCACCACGCCGAGGTTGGGTGCGAGCGTGGTGAAGGGGTAGTCGGCGACCTTGGGCTTGGCCGCGGAGACGCTGCGGATGAAGGTGGACTTGCCGGCGTTGGGCATGCCGAGCAGGCCGACGTCGGCGAGCACCTTGAGCTCCAGGTGCAGGTTGCGGTACTCGCCTTCCTGGCCCATCGTCTTCTTGCGCGGGGCGCGGTTGGTGCTGGACTTGAAGTGGATGTTGCCCAGGCCGCCGCGGCCGCCCTGGGCGATGAGTACGGTCTTGCCGTCCTCATCGAGGTCGGCGACGAGCTCGCCGCTCTCGAGGTCCTTGATCACCGTGCCGACCGGGAAGCGCAGCGTGATGTCGTCGCCGCCCTTGCCGTAGCAGTCGCGGCTGCCGCCGTTCTCGCCGCGCTCGGCGCGGAAGCTGCGGGTGTAGCGATAGTCGATCAGGGTGTTGAGGTTGCGGTCGGCCACGGCGTACACGCTGCCGCCACGGCCGCCGTCGCCACCGCTCGGGCCGCCCTTGGGGATGTACTTCTCGCGGCGGAAGGTGGCCGCGCCGTTGCCGCCGTCGCCGGCGTACACCTCGATGCGGGCTTCGTCAAAGAACTTCATGCCTGATCAACCTCTTGGCGGGGCAGGCCGGCAGGCGCGCCCCGAAAATGAAAAAGCCCTACCACGGGGATAGGGCTTTCGATGCTGCGATGCGGACCGGAGCGCGCGATCAGGCCGCTTCCGGCACGATGATCACGGTGCGACGACGCGACGGGCCCTTGACCGCGAACTGCACGACGCCGTTCTTGAGCGCGAACAGGGTGTGGTCCTTGCCGATGCCGACGTTGTCGCCAGGGTGGTATTCGGTGCCGCGCTGGCGAACGATGATGTTGCCGGCGAGCACGAACTGGCCACCGTAGCGCTTGACGCCGAGGCGTTTCGATTCCGAGTCGCGGCCGTTACGCGAACTACCGCCAGCTTTTTTGTGTGCCATGTCGGATTACCCCCTGCGCCTTAGGCCGAGATCGCTTCGATGCGAAGCTCGGTGTAGTTCTGACGATGCCCCTGGTGCTTCTGGTAGTGCTTGCGGCGGCGCATCTTGAAAATCTTGATCTTGTCGTGACGGCCGTGGGAGACCACGGTCGCCTTGACGGAAGCTCCGGCCACAACGGGCGTGCCGATCTTGACGGCATCGCCTTCACCGACCATGAAGACCTGGTCGATGGTGATCTCGGAACCCACGTCGGCCGGTATCTGTTCTACCTTGATCTTTTCGCCGGCAGCGACGCGATACTGCTTGCCACCGGTTTTTATCACCGCGTACATGGTGTTGCTCCAGTTGATGGGTCTGCGAAGAATCGCGCACTATACGAACACGCGGCAGGAAAGTCAATGAAAACAATGTCCGGACCTGCGTTCCCAGCGTATCCGGGCACATGTAAGAAAATCCGACACTCACGGGGCCGGGGCGCTCGCCGCGGGCCCTGCCGCGGCCAGGGCCGGCTGCAGGGCGTCCAGGGCCTGGTGCTCCGTGCGATAGTTCGAATGCGCGCTGATGCGCGTCCACACGCCGTCGCGCTCCATGGCGTCGATCACCTGCTTCTTGAGTCCGCAGAAGGCGATCTTCTGACCCTGGCCGTGGAAGCGCTCGACCAGACTGGCGAGGGTGTGCAGGCCGGTGGCGTCGATCGCGTTGATGCCGGCGGCCGAGACCAGCACGACGCGCACGCTCTCCTGCGCGCGCGCGGCGCCGAGCATGGCGTCCTCGAAGGTGGCGGCGGTGACGAAACTGAGCGGGCCGTCGAAACGCAGGATCACCAGCCGGGGATGCGGGTGGTGCAGGCCGAAGCGCTCGCGGTCGCGGTAGGTGCCGTCCTCGTGCAGGCCGAGCAGCGCCACGCGCGGACGCATGCCGCGATACACCAGCAGCGCGAGCGACAGGATCAGGCCGGTGAACACCCCGTTCTGGATGTTGGGCGCGAAGGCGAGGGTGGCGAGGAAGGTGATCGCCGCGGCGGCGCCGTCGTCGCGGCTCGCACGCCAGGCGCGCCGCATCACTCCGGTGTCGATCAGCCCGGCGACCGCCTGCAGTATGATCGCCGCCAGCACCGGCTTGGGCAGGTGCCACAGCAGCGGGGTGAGCCACAGCAGGGCGGCCAGCACGAAGGCGGCGGTGACCAGCGAGGACAGGCCGGTGCGCGCCTCGTTGGCGTAGTTGAGCGCCGAGCGCGAGAACGAGGCGCTCACCGGCAGGCCGCCGGTGAAGGCGGCGGCGAGCTTGCCCAGGCCCTGGCCGACGAGCTCCTGGTCCTGGTTCCAAGGCTGGCGGGTGCGGCCGCAGATCAGCTTGGCGCTCGAGGCCGCCTCCATGAAGCTCACCATGGCCACCACGAAGGCGGCCGGCAGCAGCGCGGCGATCAGCTCCGGGCGCAGCGGCGGCAGGCTGAAGCCGGGCAGGCCGGCCGGCACTGCGCCCACCACCGCTCCGCCTTGGGCAGCGAAGCCGGTCCAGGCCGATAGCGCGATCGTCGCCGCCACCACCAGCGGCACGCCGGGCAAGCGCGGCCACAGGCGCTTGAGCCCCACCAGCACGGCCAGGCTGCCGACGCCGAAGGCCGCCGCGGCGGGCTGCAGTGCGTCGAGCCCGCCGAGCGCACGCACGAAATCGACCAGCAGGTGATCGGAGTGCGGCATGGCCAAGCCGAGTAGCGGAGGGATCTGGGTCAGGCAGATGATCAGCGCGGCGGCGTTGACGAAGCCCATCAGCACCGGCACCGACAGCAGATTGAGCAGCCAGCCCAGGCGCAGCACACCGAGCGCGAGCTGGATCAAACCCGACAGCAGCGCCAGCAGCAGGGCGAGCCCGACGAGGTCGCCCCCGGCGGTCGCGCCCAGCGGGAGGATGCTCGCGCCCACGAGCAGGCTGGTGAGCGCCACCGGTCCGGTGGAGAGCTGGCCGCAGGAACCGAACAGCGCAGCGACCACCGCCGGCAGCAGCGCGGCGTAGAGGCCGATGTGCGGCGGCAGCCCGGCGAGCTTGGCGTAGGCGAGCGCCTGCGGAATCAGCACCAGCGCGACCGTGATGCCGGCGACGAGGTCGCCGCGCAGCCCATGCTCGCGCCATTGCGCAGGCCAGGCGAGGAAGGGCAGGTGCGGATATGGGGAGGGCATCGGCCGGAGGATTCCCGAGGGCGGGGGGGTGTGGCCCCCTGTCGTCCGGGGGATTCCATCTTAGCCGTGAAACGGGGGGCGGCCCAGGCGCCCGAAAAGAGTTCGGGCAGCGGCGCGGGACGCGCGGCTGCCCGAAGTGGAGCCGGCAGGGCCGGATCCGGACGAGGCTCGGTGAGGGTTTTCGCTGCCGCGGCGGCCGCGATGCCTCAGGACTTGCGGGAACGGCGGGCGGCCGCGAAACCCAGCAGACCCGAGCCGAGCAGCGCCAGGGTGCCGGGTTCCGGCACGCGTTGCGTCGCCAGGCGGGTGCTGATGAAGACCTGTTCGAAGTTGTTGTCCTGCGACACCGCGGTGCCGTAACCGACGCAGGAGTCGTTTCCCTGCGTGTCGATGGTGAATGGCGGGCTGACGCAGCCGTAGCGCAGGTCGACCCGCATCACGTAGTCGTCGAGATTGGCATTCGCCGCCATCAGGCCGCCGATGTAATCGTCGAGTTCGGGAATGGTGATCGCGTAGGGGGCCTGGTTCTCGCCGAGGTTGTGGTTGATCGCATCGAAGCTGCCGGCGCTGGCGGTGGTGCAATCGACCAGCGTGCTGGTGTTCTCGTCGACGCACACCTGACCGCCCGACATGGCGAAGTCGGTGATCTCGGGGGCGTTGCTCTCGCTGGTATAGAGCGTGACGTCACCATACGGGACACCGCCTCCGACCGGCGGGGGGCCGTAACCCGGGGCGGGCAGGTCGCCGATGCCGTCGCCGTCGCGCTGTTCGCTCGTGCGCGGGTCGTTGGTCACGTCGAAGGTCTTGTAGACCGTCGTGCCGGCGAGGTTGGTCAGCGTCACGCGGGCCCAGACGGCGAGGTTCTGCGTCAGGCCGTCGTTGCTGTTGGGCTCGTTGTTCACGAAGAAGAACGTCATCAGGTTCTTCGAGAAGTCGAAACTCTGGTCGAGTGCGCCAAGCGTCGCATCCCAGGTGTTGGTCTTGTCGCCGGTGAAGGTGGCGTTCTTGTTGCCGTCGCTGCCCGGCTCGTTGGCGGAGGTCATCGTGAAGAACAGCTCATTGTTCGCCGCGTCGAAGGCGTCGTCGATGTTCGCGTTCTCGTTGTCGACGTGGCCGCCGGCCCCCTGGACGATGTAGATGCGCGGGTCGGTCTCACTCGCACCCGGGGAGCCCTTGACGTTGTAAGGACAGCCGGGGCCGTATTCAGAGCCGCAGGCGAAATAATTGGCCACCGCCAGCGAATAGCTGTTGCCATCGCCGTACGTGACGTAACCGAGCCCGTTGAGGTTGACCAATGCGGCCGATGCGGACGATGCGCCGAGCGCGGCGAGCATTGCGACGACCAGGTTTTTGGCTTTCATGGCACTCCCTCCTACAGGTGTATGGGGATCTCGTAGCAAATCGTGTGCCAATAATGCAAGTATCTGTTTTTTAGATATTTTAATTTTTAGATTTTTCTTCTTCAGCAGCCTGTGTAAAAAAAATCGACACCCGGATCCAGCCTACTTGTGGAGATCCGAACGGGTTCCAAGCGAAGGGATATGCGAAAGGCAATTCCTTTGCGGCGCCTTTTCCGATGGCCATGGAAAGTAACTCGGAGTTGCCGATGTACTATGAAAAATTAATTCGATAAATGCCTGAAGAATAATTGCGGCACGAATGAAGTGGCCGGGCCGATCCGGCGCTTCGTCCTGCGACCGGGAGAATGACGCTCTCGCGCCAAAGCAGGATGCGCGCACCCGAAACTCGGCGCGGGAGGGAAGGTGGGTGGGGGCGTCGCAGTGCAGGCAGCGGGGCTGCGGGGGCATAATCGGGGACATCCTTCCGAACGGGCCCCGAGCCGCGACCATGGCGCTCCGCCGCATCCCGCCCATCCAGTGCCTGCTCACCTTCGAGGCGGTCGCGCGCCTGCGCAGCGCGAGCCGTGCGGCCGAGGAGCTCTGCGTGACCGTCAGCGCGGTCAGCCATCGCCTGCGCCAGCTCGAGTCCCATCTGGGCGTGCGGCTCTTCTCGCGCAGCGACTTCACCCCGACCGCCGAGGGGGCGGCCTACCTGCAGCAGGTCGGTGTCGCGCTCGCGGCGCTGCGCGAATTGCCGGGCGAGCGCGCGCCGGGTGCATCGGCGCGCTTGCGCGTGGCGGTGACACCCTCGTTCTGCCGACAGTTCGTCATGCCCAAGCTCGAGCTCTTCCGCCGCGACTGGCCGGACATCGAGCTCACCCTGCAGGTGTCGATCCCGCTGCGCGACGTCGTCGCGGAAGAGGCGGAGCTCGAGATCCGCTATGGCGCCGGGGGCTACACCGACCTCGAGCACCGCCTGCTGCTGAGCGACGAGGCGGTCCCCGCCTGCAGCCCGGCCTTCCTCGACGAGCACGGCCCCTTCGACGGTTTCGCGAGCCTCGCCGAGTGTGCCGGCACCGCGCTGGTGCGCAGCCCGCTCGAGCCCTGGTCGAACTGGTTCGCGCACTGCGGCCTGGCCCTGCCCGAGCCGGCGCGCGGCGCACAGTTCAACGACCTCGGCCTGGCCTACGATGCCGCGGCGAGCGGCTTCGGGGTCGCCCTGGTGCGCCAGCGCCTGGGGGCGGCGTGGTTCGACAGCGGGCGCCTGCTGGCGTTGTCCTCGCGCCCGCTGCGCTCGCCCTACGCGCACTACCTGTGCTGGCGCCCCGGCGCGCTCGAGCGCTGGGAGTGCGCCGCGTTCGCGGACTGGCTGCAGGCCGCGCTGCCCTGAAGCATCGCCGGGCCGTTTCAGGGTTGAATTTTCTTCAAGCCGGCGAGCAAGAGGCGTCAAGCGGGCGCTGTGCGCGAGCCTCTATACTCCGGATAGCTGCCCGGTCCCGCGGGGAGTCGAGGATTCGGATGCGCCAAAGATCGCGACACGCCCGCGTGGATTCCGGGGGCGGAGGATCGCGCTTCGCGGCGGTTCTGTTTTCGTAGGAGCGACGCAAGTCGCGATTGCCGCGGTCCCGATACGCCCGCGCGGATTTCGATGTGCCGGCGCGGCGGTCGATGCTCGATCGGCATGGCCAGGCGAGGAGACGAGGATGATGCTGGAGAACGAAGCGCTGCCGTTCGGTGAGACCGAGGGCGATTTTTCCGCGGTGGTCAAGGCGCGCGTGGTCGCAGCCTTGAGCAAGGTGCTGCCGTCCGGGACGCTGATGTACGACAGCGAGGACCTGCGCCCCTACGAGTGCGACGGCCTCGCCGCCTACCGCGCGCTGCCGCTGGTCGTGGCCCTGCCCACCACCGAGGCGCAGGTGGTGGCGGTGCTGCGCATCTGCCATGAGATGGGCGTGCCGGTGGTGGCGCGTGGCGCGGGCACCGGGCTGTCGGGCGGCGCTCTGCCGCACACCCGCGGCGTGCTGCTGTCGCTGGCGCGCTTCAACCGCATCGTCAGGCTCGATCCGCTCGCACGCACCGCGGTCGTGCAGCCGGGCGTGCGCAACCTGGCGATCTCCGAGGCGGCCGCGCCCTACGGGCTGTATTACGCGCCCGATCCGTCCTCGCAGATCGCCTGCTCGATCGGCGGCAACGTGGCCGAGAACGCCGGCGGCGTGCATTGCCTCAAGTACGGCCTCACGGTGCACAACCTGCTGCGCGTGCGCGGCGTCACCATTGCGGGCGAGGTCGTCGAGATCGGCTCGGGTGCGCTCGATTCGCCGGGCTACGACCTGCTTGCGCTGGTCACCGGCTCTGAGGGCATGCTGATCGTGGTCACCGAAGTCACCGTCAAGCTCGTGCCCAAGCCGCAGCTCGCGCAGTGCGTGCTCGCCGCCTTCGACGACGTGGTGCGCGCCGGTGAGGCGGTGGCGAGGATCATCGCCGCCGGCATCATCCCCGCCGGCCTGGAGATGATGGACCAGCCCGCGACCGCGGCGGTCGAGGAGTTCGTGCGCGCCGGCTATCCGCTCGACGCCAAGGCGATCCTGCTGTGCGAGGCCGACGGCACGCCGGAGGAGGTGGCCGAGGAGATCGCCCGCGTGCGCGCGGTGCTGGAAGACAGCGGCGCCACCGAGATCCGCGTGTCGCGCGACGAGGCCGAGCGGCTCAGGTTCTGGGCCGGGCGCAAGGCCGCCTTCCCGGCGGCGGGGAGGATCTCGCCCGACTACTACTGCATGGACGGCACGATTCCACGCAAGCGCCTCGGCGAGATGCTCACCGCCATCCAGGCCATGGAAGGCAAGTACGGCCTGCGCTGCATGAACGTGTTCCATGCCGGCGACGGCAACCTGCATCCGCTGATCCTCTTCGACGCCAACCAGCCCGACGAGCTCGAGCGCGCCGAAGAGTTCGGCGCCGAGATCCTCGAGCTGTCGGTGGCGCTCGGCGGCACCATCACCGGCGAGCATGGCGTCGGGCTGGAGAAGATCAACCAGATGTGTTCGCAGTTCACCACGGCCGAGGTGCGCCAGTTCTTCCGCGTCAAGGCGGCCTTCGATCCGCCCGGGCTGCTGAACCCCGGCAAGGCGATCCCCACGCTCAACCGCTGCGCCGAATACGGCCGCATGAAGGTGAGCAAGGGGCATGTGCCGTATCCGGAGATTCCGCGGTTCTGAACGGGGGAATCGCGACTTGCGTCGCTCCTACGGGCGGTCCCGGGCGGCGGTGAATCCCGGATGGTCACGGGGTTTCCGTAGGAGCGACGCAAGTCGCGATCGCGGCCGACGAGCGTTGGCCTTCCGTAGGCGCGACGCGAGTCGCGATCGCCGCCGACGAGCGGTGGCCTTCCGTAGGAGCGACGCGAGTCGCGATCGTGGCCGACGAGCGGTGGCCTTCCGTAGGAGCGACGCGAGTCGCGATCGCCGCCGACGGACTGCGCCCCGCGCGTCGGGAGTGCCCGGCCGGCAGGGTGTGCGGCCACGCATATGAATGATGATTGGACGATGACACGATGACGACGATCGAGAAGGAATGGGCCGAGCGCGTGCGCGCGGCTGTGGCGGCGCGCACGCCGCTGTGCCTGCGCGGCGGCGGCAGCAAGGACTTCTTCGGCTGTACGCTCGCCGGCGAGCGCTTCGACCTGTGCGCCAACCGCGGCGTGGTCGCCTACGAACCCACCGAGCTCGTCGTGACCGTGTGTGCCGGCACGCCGCTCGCCGAGCTCGAAGCGGTGCTGGCGGACAAGGGCCAGTACCTCGCTTTCGAACCGCCGCATTTCGGTCCCGGCGCCACGGTGGGCGGCTGCGTGGCCGCCGGCCTGTCGGGGCCGCGGCGGGCGAGTGCCGGCGCGGTGCGCGACTTCATGCTCGGCGTCAAGCTGCTCGACGGCCGTGGCGAGGTGCTGCGCTTCGGCGGCCAGGTCATGAAGAACGTCGCCGGCTACGACGTCTCCCGCCTGGTGGCGGGCAGCCTCGGCACGCTCGGCATCCTGCTCGAGGTCTCGCTCAAGGTGCTGCCGCGGCCGGTGGCCGAGGCCACGCTGCGTTTCGAGCTCGACGAGGCCAGCGCGCTGCAGCGCGTCAATGAATGGGGCGGCCAGCCGCTGCCGGTGTCGGCCACGCTGTGGCAGCACGGCGTGCTGCACCTGCGCCTGTCGGGCGCCGAGGCGGCGGTGCAGGCGGCCTGTGCGCGGCTCGGCGGCGAAGCGCTCGATGACGCGACGGCGCAGGCGCTGTGGACCGCGGCGCGCGAGCAGACCCTTCCCGGCTTCGCGCTGGAGGAGGGCGAGGTGCTGTGGCGGCTGTCGCTGCCCTCGACCGCGCCCGCGCTCGGCCTGCCCGGGCGCCAGCTCGTCGAGTGGGGCGGCGCGCAGCGCTGGTTCGCGGGCGCGATCGACGCGCAGGCGGTGTGCGCGCGCGCCGTCGAGCTCGGCGGCCATGCCACGGCCTTCCGCGGTGGCGCTCGCGCCGCCGGCGTGTTCCAGCCCCTGGCGGTGCCGCTCGCGGCGGTGCATCGCCGGCTCAAGCAGGCCTTCGACCCCGCGGGGATCTTCAACCCCGGCCGCCTCTACCCGGAGCTCTGAGCCATGCAGACCCAGCTCGCCGACTTCATCCGCGACACGCCCGAAGGCCGCGAGGCCGAGGAGATCCTGCGCAAGTGCGTGCATTGCGGCTTCTGCACCGCCACCTGCCCGACCTACCAGCTGCTCGGCGACGAGCTCGACGGCCCGCGCGGGCGCATTTACCTGATCAAGCAGGTGCTCGAGGGCGCCGCGCCCACCGAGAAGACCCGCCTGCACCTCGACCGCTGCCTCACCTGCCGGTCCTGCGAATCCACCTGTCCCTCGGGTGTGCATTACAGCCGCCTGCTCGACATCGGCCGCGCGGTGGTGGCCGAGCGCGTGCCGCGCCACGGCGGCGAGGCGCTGGTGCGGCGCACGCTGCGCGAGTTCGTGCCGCGGCCGAAGCTGTTCGGCCTGGCGATGGGCGCCGGGCGGGCGGTGCGCGGCCTGCTGCCGAAGTCCCTGCAGGACAAGGTGCCCACGCTGCGGCCGGCCGGCACCTGGCCGGCGCCACGCCATGCGCGCCGGGTGATCGCGCTCGCCGGTTGCGCGCAGCCCGCGATGGCGCCTTCGATCAACGCCGCGGCCGCGCGCGTGCTCGACGCGCTTGGCATCTCGATGGTCGAGCTGCCTGGTGCCGGCTGCTGCGGTGCGGTGCGCTTCCACCTCGACGATGCCGAGGGCGCGCGTGCTGACGCCCGCCGCAACATCGACGCCTGGTGGCCCGACATCGAGGCCGGGCGCATCGAGGCGATCGTGATGACCGCCTCCGGCTGCGGCGTGCAGGTGCGCGACTACGGCCATCTGCTGCAGCACGATCCCGTCTATGCGGAACGCGCGCGGCGGGTGAGCGAGCTGACGCGCGACATCGCGGAGCTCGTCCTCGCCGAGGGCGACGCCCTGCGCGCGCGGCTGGGTGCCCGCGCGCAGCCTCGCGAGCCGCTCGCCTGGCACGCGCCGTGCACGCTGCAGCACGGCCAGCGCATCCGCGGCACGGTCGAGTCCCTGCTGACGGCGGCGGGCTACGAGCTCACCCCGGTGCGCGACGCCCACCTTTGCTGCGGTTCGGCGGGCACCTACTCGATCCTGCAGCCCGAGCTCTCCGGCCGCCTGCGCGCGAACAAGCTCGACGCCCTGCTCGAGGGCGGCGCCGCACGGATCGCCTCCGCCAACATCGGCTGCATCACCCACCTGCAGGCGGGCACCGACAAGCCGGTGCTGCACTGGATCGAGCTGATCGATTCCCGTCTCGGCCCGGCGTCGTGATGAAGCGCACCGGGCGTGACGGATTTCACACCGGGTCGCGCCCCCCGGCGGCAGGCGCTCGCCTGCTGCCTGCTCCGGGTTGATATCATCCTATGATCCGTCCCGATTCCGGCCCGCTCATCCCTCATGCCTTTCACCGCCGAAACCTGTGTCGCCATGCACCTGGGCGACCGCAAGGAGCAGCAGGACCGCGTCGCGCTGTTCGGCCACCCCAAGCGGCCGGGCATGATGATGGCGGTGCTCGCCGACGGTATGGGCGGCCATAGCGGCGGTGCCATGGCGGCCGAGCAGGTGCTGATGCGCGCGCGGCAGAACTTCGAGGCCTATGCGCCGCTGCACGAGACGCCCGAGCACCTGCTCGGCAGCATCATCGACGAGGCCCATGTCGTCATCAAGCTGACCCGCTTCACCAGCGAGCAGGACCCGCACAGCACCGCGGTGGTGTTCATGATGCAGCAGGGCAAGGCCTACTGGGCGCACTGCGGCGATTCGCGCATGTACCACTTCCGCGGCACGCGCACGATGTCGGTGAGCAGCGACCATTCGCTCGTCGCCGAGCTGGTGCGCAAGGGGCGCCTGGACGATCGCGCGGCGCTGCGCCACCCGCAGCGCAACGTGCTGCTGTCCTGCCTGGGCAGCGACCGCGAGCCGCGCATCGACTACGGCCGCGACGAGTCCCCGCTCGCCGGCGACTGCTTCCTGCTGTGCTCGGATGGCCTGTGGGCGCATTTCACCGACTTCGAACTCGCCTCGACGCTGCAGGAATTTCCCGCCCGCGCGGCCGCCGAGCGCCTGGTCGCGCTCGGCCGCGAGCGTGCCGGCGGCAGCGGCGACAACATCTCGCTGGCGATCGTCAAGTTGATCGAGGCTCCCGCCACGCCCGCCCGACCCGCCGCATCGCGCTGAACCTGCGCGCGCAGGGGCGCCGCGAGTCCGCGGCGGCCGCAGGTGGGGCGCAGGTCGCGGCAGGGCTCCAGAGCCGGGCACGCTGCGGATTCCAGGCGCCGCCATCGCGACGTGCGCCGCTCCCACGAAAATCGTCGCGGCTCCGAAGCCGCTCT
This sequence comes from Thauera aminoaromatica, assembly GCF_000021765.1. Lineage (NCBI taxonomy): Bacteria > Pseudomonadati > Pseudomonadota > Betaproteobacteria > Rhodocyclales > Zoogloeaceae > Thauera > Thauera aminoaromatica. The sequence continues at coordinate 1,840,740 of NC_011662.2, forward strand.
GTCAGGTCCGTCGTGCGCTTCGGCCTTGCGCTGCACGAAGATGGTGCGTCCGCCTTGATTGAAGTTAATATCGACGGGTGTCGGTCTCGCGAGCCCGCAAGTCGGGGCAGGGAGAGACAACAATCAAGAGGCAGGCGACCGACGCGTCATTCCATGAACCCCTCTAACCTCTCAATATGGAGGAGTACATCCATGCCTCTGGTCATCGGAGTGCTCAAGGAAACCCATCCCGGCGAGCGGCGTCTGTCCGTCGTCCCGGATGTGGTGAAGAAATACCAGGGTCTTGGCGCCAGCGTAGTGATGCAGAAGGACGCCGCCAAGGGCGCGCACTTCCGCGACACTGATTTTGCCGACGTCACCTGGGTCGATAGCGCGGCCGATGTCGTCGCCGCCGCCGATGTGGTGCTGTGCGTGCAGCCGCCCGCCGCCGAGACCCTCGCCGCGATGAAGCCCGGCAGCGTGCTGTGCGGCATGCTGCAACCCTGGTACAGCACCGAGCGCGTGCAGCAGCTGGTCGATGGCCAGGTCACCGCCTTCGCGCTCGAGCTGCTGCCGCGCATCTCGCGCGCGCAGAGCATGGACATCCTGTCCAGCCAGGGCGCGGTCGCCGGCTACGAATGTGCGCTGATCGCCGCCGACCACTCGCCCAAGTTCTTCCCGATGCTCACCTATGCCGCCGGCTCGATCCGCCCGGCGAAGGTGCTGGTCATCGGTGCCGGCGTCGCCGGCCTGCAGGCGATCGCCACCGCGCGCCGCATCGGCGCCATGGTCGAGGCCTACGACGTGCGTCCGGAGACCCGCGAGCAGATCGAGTCGCTCGGTGCCAAGTTCGTCGACACCGGCGTGTCGGCGGCGGGGGCCGGCGGCTATGCGCGCGAGCTCACCGAAGAGGAGAAGGCCAAGCAGGCCGAGCGCCTCGCCAAGGCGGTGGCGCAGTGCGACGCGCTCATCACCACCGCGGCGATCCCGGGCCGCAAGGCGCCGCGCATCATCACCGCCGACATGATCGCGCGCATGAAGCCCGGCGCGGTCGTGGTCGACATGGCAGCCGAGACCGGCGGCAACGTCGAGGGCACGGTGGCCGGCGAGAAGGTGTGGATCAACGACGTGCTCGTGATCGGCCCCACCAACATCCCCAGCCGCATGCCGGTGCATGCCTCGGAGATGGTCGCCAAGAACCTGTTCAACTTCATCTCGCCCTTCATCAAGGACGGCGCGCTCGCGCTCGACTGGGAGGACGAGGTCATGGCCGGCAGCTGCCTGGCGCATGCGGGCGAGCTTCGCCACGCGGGCGTCAAGCAGGCGCTCGGGCTGTAAGGAGGAATTCGCAATGGATGGCTTTACCGCGTTGTACATCTTCGCGCTGGCCGCGTTCACCGGTTACGAGGTGATCTCGCGCGTGCCGGTGATCCTGCACACCCCGCTGATGTCGGGCTCCAATTTCGTGCATGGCGTCGTGCTGATCGGATCCATGGTGGCGCTCGGCCATGCCGACCCGGAAAGCCCGCTGCAGCTGCTGATCGGCTTCTTCGCGGTGTTCCTCGGCGCGGCCAACGCGGCCGGCGGCTACATCGTCACCGAGCGCATGCTGGGCATGTTCAAGGCCGGCGGCCGCAAGCAGGGAGGTGAGCAATGACCTCGAACTGGTTCGTCAACATGGCGTACTTCATCGCCGCCATCGTGTTCATCTTCGGCCTCAAGGCGATGGCCTCGCCGGTCACCGCGCGCAAGGGCGTGGTGTGGGCCGGCTACGCGATGATCGCCGCGACCCTGGCCACCTTCTTCATCCCCGACCTGCACAACATCGGCCTGATGGTGGTGGCGATCGTGCTCGGCGGCGGCGTCGCCTGGTACAGCGGCAAGGTGGTCAAGATGACCGACATGCCGCAGATGGTTGCGATCTACAACGGCATGGGCGGCGGCGCCGCGGCCGGCATCGCGGCGATCGAGCTGGTGCGCGGGGTGCCGCACGACGCGGTCACGTCCACGCTGCTCGCGCTCGGCGCGGTGATCGGCGCGGTGGCGTTCTCGGGTTCGTGCGTGGCCTTCGCCAAGCTGCAGGGGCTGATGACCAAGGCGATCCGCCTGCCGGGGCAGAACAACATCAACTTCCTGCTCTCGGTCATCACCATCGGCATCGGCCTCACCGTGGCCTACTCGGCGCACCCGGGCGGCTTCGAGATCTTCCTGTTCTTCGTGCTCGCGCTCGCGCTCGGCGTGATCCTGGTGATGCCGATCGGCGGTGCCGACATGCCGGTGGTGATCTCGCTGCTGAACGCCTTCACCGGCCTCGCGGTCGGCTTCAAGGGCTTCGTGATCGGCAACCCGGCGCTGATCGTGGCCGGCATCGTGGTCGGCGCCTCGGGCATGCTGCTCACCCAGCTCATGGCCAAGGCGATGAACCGCCCGATCAGGAACATCATCTTCGCTCCGATCACCGGTGCCGCGGCCGAAGGCGGCGAGGCCGTCGAGGGCACGATGCGCGAGCTGTCGTCGATGGATGCGGCGGCGCTGATGCGCTACGGCCAGAAGGTCATCATCGTGCCGGGCTACGGCATGGCGGTGGCCGGCGCCCAGCACAAGGTGTGGGAGATGGCGCAGCTGCTGGAGGAGGGCGGCGTCGAGGTGGTGTTCGCGATCCATCCGGTCGCGGGCCGCATGCCCGGCCACATGAACGTGCTGCTCGCCGAGGCCGGCGTGCCCTACGACAAGATCTTCGATCTCGACGAGATCAACAACGACTTCGCCCAGGCCGACGTGGCCCTGGTGATCGGTGCCAACGACGTGGTGAACCCGGTCGCGCGCACCGACAAGTCGAGCCCGATCTACGGCATGCCCATCCTCAACGCCGACATGGCGCAGAACGTCATCGTGGTCAAGCGTGGCAAGGGCGCCGGTTACTCGGGCATCGAGAACGCGCTGTTCTACAAGGACAACTGCCGCATGCTCTACGGCAGCGCGCAGGAAGCCATCGCCGAGGTCATCCAGCACGTGAAGTCGATGGAGGCATGACGCCGAACCGCCCGCCGGCTGCAGCGCCGGCGGGTTCCGCTCAAGCCGGAGGCGCATCGGGCCGTAAGGGCAGGGAACCTTCCTGTACCTGCGGCCCGATGCGCGTTTGCCTTTTCGCTTTCCTCCTTGTCGTCCCGCTCGGCCTTTCCAGCGCTCCGGCCCTTGCGCAGAAGGCTCCCGCTGCGCCTGCAGCTGCGGCTGCGGCGAATCCGCCGACGCCCGAGTGGCGGCGCACCGACGGCTATCGTTTCCCGGCGCTCGCCGACAGCGTGCGCCGCCTGCAATACACCACGCTGGCGATGCAGCTGCGCGAATACTGTGCCGACCGGCGCGTGTCCGACGACTTCGTGCGCGAGCGCCTGCAGCGCTTCGGTCGTATTACCGGGCGCGCGGAGACCTGCGCCAGCCTGCGGGATTACTGAGCGCGGAGCAGGCGGTCCGCGAACTCCCGCGCCGCCAGCGGCCGCCCGAACAGCGGCCCTTGCTGCAGGTGGCAGTCGAGCGCGCACAGGAAGGCCTGCTGGCCGCGGTGCTCGACCCCACGCGCGTAGATTTCCAGCCCGAGCGTGCCGGCGAGCGCGCCGACCGCCTCGACGATGGCCTCGCTGTCCTCGCTGCGACCGACCCCGCGTACCAGCTCGGGGTCGAGCTTGAGCGCGGCGAGCGGGTAGCGGCGCAGGCGCGGGATGGACGACAGGCCGCGGCCGAAGTCGTCGATCGACAGGCGCACGCCGGTGGCGGCGATGCGCTCCAGTGTGGCGGCGAGCGTCGGGCTGTCGAGTGCCAGCACCTTTTCGTCGAGGTCGAGCTCGAGCCGCTCCGCCTTCAGCCCGGAGGTGCGCAGGGCGGTCGCGACGCGCGCCGCGAAGTCGCCGCGCATGAGCTGCTCGACCGAGACATTCACCGTCAGGCGCAGGCATTCGCCATCGTGCGTCGGCGGCCAGTCGGTGGCGTGGTCGCAGGCAGTGGCCAGCACCCAGTCGCCGACGTCGGCGAGCAGGCGGGGGTCGCCGACCGCACCCATGAACTGGCGGTAGGGCAGCAGGCCGAGCTCGGGGTGGCGCCAGCGCAGCAAGGCCTCGCCCGCACGGGTGCGACCGGAGCGCGCATCGACCAGCGGCTGGAAGTGCAGGCACAGCTCGTCGGCTTGCAAGGCGTGGCGCAGGCCGCGTTCGAGATGGCTGCTGTCGAAGCCGGGGCCGTCGAGCCGGGTGTGGAAGACGCTGCAGTGGTTGCCGCCGAGCCGGCGTGCCTGTTCGAGCGCGCTCTTGGCGTTGCGCAGCAGGGTGTCGAGGTTGCGCCCGTCCTGCGGATAGAGGGCGAGGCCGGCGCTGGCGGTGATGCGCTGCAGCCCGCCGCCGAGCTCGAGGGGCTCGGCCACTGCGCGCAGCAGGGTTTCGGCGAACTGGTCGGCGTTGCCGGGATGCGCCGGCTCGGGCAGCAGCACGATGAAGCTGTCGCTGCGCTCGCGCGCCACCAGGGCAGCGGAACCGGCGGTAGCGGCGAGGCGGCGGGCGATGCACCGGAGGACCTCGTCGCCGGCGCTCTCGCCCAGGCTGCGATTGACCGCGGCGAAGCCGTCGAGGTCGAGGCGCACGATCGCGATGCTGCCGTGGCGGCCCGCCGCGCGCACCGCGCAGTCACCGAAGCGCGCCTCGAGCATGCGGCGGTTGGCCAGGCCGGTGAGCGGGTCGTGGCTCGTCAGGTACATCGACATCGACGGCGCGTCGTCGAACGCGCGCGCACCGCCTGCTGTCGGGCGTGGCGCTGCGAGGACGGGGGTGCCCGTTTCGTACTCCGCCACGACTGCGGGCGCGCTCAGGATGATGGCGTGGATGCCGGGGCGCAGCCGCGGCGCGCAGTTGAACTCGAGCGCGCGCACGCCGCCATCCGGGAGAGCGAAGTCGAGGCGGCCGCGGCGTTCGCCCTCGATCAGCAGGCGCGCGCGCGCGGCCAGGAAGGCCTGGCCGTCGGCGAAGAGGTCGGCGAGCGGACGCCCTGCCACGTCGCGGTAGTCGCGGCCGAGCAGGCGGCAGGCGGCGCTGTTGGCGTCGAGCACGACCTCGTCGCCGGTGATCAGCAGGCCCTCGTCGAGCAGCTCGAGCAGGGCGAGGTATACGCCGGTCTCGGCGCCCTCCGAAAGGTCCGCGACGAAGGGCTCGGCAGAGGAGGGGCCGGGGGAGGGCGGCAGGCCCGGCAGGTGTCCGGAAGGGTTCACGACAGCAGAGGATCGCAGGGGAGTTCGATGCGGGCGCCCCCGGGCGGGGGAGCCTGCGAGTGAGACCACAGCATAGCCGATGCCTGTGCGCCGCCGTGTGGCGAATAAGGGGCCGGGGTGCCCCTTATTTGCGCCCGAGGCCGCCGAGCAGCACCGCGATCGGACGCTGGTGGCGACGTAGCGGGTCGGGCTTGCCGGCAGCGGCCACGGTGGGCTGAGTCTGCTCGGCGACCGCGACGGGGGGGATTGAGCGGCTCGTAGGGCTTGGAGAAGTCGAAGCCGTCGGCGGCGACGCTGCTGCGGCCGCGGCGGGGGCCGGCGCGCAGGCCTTCGCGCTCGCGCGCTGGCTCGCGACGAGCCTCGGCGCTGCGCTCGACGCCACGTTCGCGGCCGCCGGAGCGCGCCGCCGGAGCCTGCGCCTCGGTGTCGGCGGCCGCGGCCGCCGGCCTGCGGCCACGATGGCCGCGGCTGCCGGCCTCGTGGAAGTCGGGATCGGGGTCGAAGCCGGGTACCCTCTCCTGCGGAATCTGCAGCTTGATCAGCTTTTCGATCTCGGACAGCCAGTGCTTTTCTTCCGAGCTGACCAGCGAGATCGCATAGCCGTGGTGGCCGGCGCGGCCGGTGCGACCGATGCGGTGCACGTAGTCCTCGGCGGTGTGCGGCAGCTCGAAGTTGATCACGAAGGGCAGCTCGTCGATGTCGAGGCCGCGCGCGGCCACGTCGGTGGCGACCAGCACGCGCAGCTTGCCCGACTTGAAGGCCTCGAGCGTGTCGGTGCGCTGCTGCTGGCCCTTGTCGCCGTGGATGGCGTCGGCCGAGATGCCGCTGCGCTCGAGGTAGTGCGCCAGGCGGCCGCACATGAGCTTGGTGTCGACGAAGACCAGGGCCTGGGTGTCGGGCTTGTGGCGCAGCAGGTGGGCGAGCAGGTTGCGCTTCATGCCCGAGGACACCGGGTGCACCACGTGGGTGATGGTCTCGGAGACCATGTTGCGGCGCGCGACCTCGATCAGCTGCGGTTCCTTCAGCATCTGGTCGGCGAGGCGCTTGATCTCGTCCGAGAAGGTGGCCGAGAACAGCAGGCTCTGGCGCTGCTTGGGCAGCAGGGCGAGGATGCGCTTGATGTCGGGGATGAAGCCCATGTCGAGCATGCGGTCGGCTTCGTCCAGCACCAGCACCTCGACCTGCGACAGGTTGATCGACTTCTGCTCGAGGTGGTCGAGCAGCCGGCCCGGCGTGGCGATGACGATCTCGATGCCGCGGCGCAGCTCGGCCTGCTGCGGGCGGATGTCGACGCCGCCATAGACGCACACCGAGCGCAGCGGCAGGTGCTTGCTGTAGGTCTTGACCGACTCGAACACCTGCATCGCGAGCTCGCGCGTCGGCGCGAGGATCAGCGCGCGCGTCTGGTGACGGGCGGGCGAGGTGCTGGTGTTGGCGTGGCGGGCGATGCGGTGCAGCAGCGGCAGGGTGAAGCCGGCGGTCTTGCCGGTGCCCGTCTGGGCGCCGCCCATGACGTCCTTGCCGGCGATGACGATGGGGATGGCCTGGCGCTGGATCGGCGTGGGCTCGGTGTAGCCGGCGTCGGTGACGGCCTGCAGCAGTTCGGGAATGAGGCCGAGATCGGCAAAGCTCATGGGTGCCTTCGGGTTGGAGACGGTCGACAGTCGACCGCCGGATGACGGAAAACCCGGATTATACACGGCACAAAAAGCGTTACCGGACAGGGGCTTCGCCGCCGACCGCGCGGCGGCGGTCCGCCGCGCCTGGTCCGCTCAGCGCTTGAGCGTGAGGAAGGCGGTGACCTCCTCGCGGTCGTGGTAGAGGTGCTTGATGCGCAGGTCGTAGGGGCCGACGCTGGCGAGCCGCTTGCGGATCAGCTCGCGGCACTGCTCGACCGCCTCGACGCGGCGCTTCATCGGCAGCTTGAGGTTGAAGATCGTGTAGCGGCAGCGCCCGGTGGCGACCCATTCGGCCATCAGCGAGGCGATCCGCGAGGGCTGCTCGACCATGTCGCACACCATCCAGTCCACCGGCCGGTGCGGGCGCCAGGTGAAGCCGTCGGCCTTGAGGTGCTCGACCATCTCGGTCGCCATCACGCTGTCGCGCAGCGGGCCGTTGTCGATCGCGGTGACGCGCAGGCCGCGATTGACGAGCTGCCAGGTCCACCCGCCCGGCGCGGCGCCGAGATCGACCGCGCGCTGGCCGGCGCGCAGGATGCTGTCGCGCTCGCCTTCCTCGAGCAGCATCATGAAGGCTTCGGACAGCTTGGCGGTGGAGCGGCTGGGCGCGTTCGAGGGCATGCGCACGCGCGGGATGCCCATCGGCCAGGTCGAGCACTGCCCGGGCTGGCCGGCGGCGAGCCAGGCGGTGGTGGCGCTGGTGAAGAGCACGTGCAGGACCGGCAGGCCGGCGCGGCTGCTGCGCAGGCAGCCGGCCTTCTCGAGCGCCTTGGCGAGCGGCTCGGTGAAGCGCTTGCAGAAGCCCGAGCGCTGCTTGGCCTCGTCGGTGTCCGGAGTCTCCAGCATCACCCCGGAGAAGCGCTGGCCGCTGGCCTTCACCGCCTCGACGATCGGTGTGGCGCGGTCGCGCTCGGGCAGATCGTCGACGCGCGCGAACCACGGCAGGAGCTGGCGCGCGAACACCGGGCGGCGCCAGTCGGTGGATTCGCCGAAGCTGCCGAGCGGGGTGGGCTCGAAGGTCTCGTAGATCACGTAGCCCGAGTCGGGCTCGGCGCGCACGTAGCCGATCAGGCCGGCTTCGGCGGCGATGTCGTCGAGTTCGGCGGCGAGTTCCTTCTCGAAGCCGGCGCGGCAATAGCCGAGGAGGCCGGCGCAGGCGAGCGCGGCGGCGGGGGTGTGCTGGTTCATGGGGTCGGTGCGCGCAGGGGCTGCAGTATGATGGGTCCGTGCCGGGCCGCAGGGGCGGCAACCGGAATCGGCGCAAGGCAGCGGATGATAAGCCGCGAGCGCCGCGCTGGCGAGCATGCCGGCGCTACGACGCAGGTTGAGATCGGGCCGGCCGCCGCGCCTGCGCGGGTTCCGCGCGCCGCAGTTGCGATTCGCGTCGCTCCCAAGGCACACCCTCGCGCCTCCGGAGCAGCCCGCGGGAGCGCGGCGGGTCACGATTCGGTTGTCGGAAAAGGGGATACGGGATGGCAGTACGTGAAATGGAATACCGCCGGCTGGGCGGAGCGGGGCCGCAGGTGTCGGCGGTGTGCCTGGGCACCATGACCTTTGGCCAGCAGAACAGCGAGGCCGAGGCGCACAGCCAGCTCGACCTCGCCGTGGAGCGCGGGATCGACTTCATCGACACCGCCGAGATGTATCCGGTCCCGGCGCGTGCCGAGACCAGCGGCGAGACCGAACGCATCGTCGGCAACTGGCTGGCGCCCCAGGTGCGCGAGAAGCTGGTGATCGCGACCAAGGTGGCGGGGCCGGCGCGCAGCCTGGAGTGGATCCGCGGCGGTCCGCTCGCGCTCGACCGCGCCAACATCCGCACCGCGGTCGAGGGCAGCCTGCGCCGGCTGCGCACCGACTACATCGACCTGTATCAGCTGCACTGGCCGGCGCGCAACCAGCCGCTGTTCGGCCAGCTGCCCTTCGATCCGGCGCGCGAGCGCGAATCCACGCCGATCCGCGCCCAGCTCGAGGCGCTCGCCGAACTGGTGGACGAGGGCAAGATCCGCCACGTCGGCCTGTCGAACGAGCAGCCCTGGGGGCTGATGGAGTTCGTGCGCATGGCGCAGGAGAGCGGCCTGCCACGCGTGGTGTCGGTGCAGAACGCCTACAACCTGCTCAACAGGGTGTACGAGTACGGCATGAGCGAGATCACGCTGCGCGAGGACGTGGCGCTGCTGGCGTATTCGCCGCTCGCCTTCGGCCACCTGTCGGGCAAGTATCTCGCCGACCCGGCTGCGCGCGGGCGCCTCACCGAGTTCGAGAATTTCGGTGTGCGCTACGCCAAGCCCGGTGTGCGTGCGGCGGTGGAGCGCTACGCGGAGATCGCGCGGCGGCGCGGGATGAGCCTCACCGCGCTGGCGCTCGCCTTCGTGTATTCGCGCTGGTTCGTGGGCAGCACCATCGTGGGCGCGACCACGGTGGCGCAACTCGCCGAGAACCTCGACGCCTGGCATCGGCGTCTCGACGAGGATGCGCTCGCCGAGATCGAGCGGGTTCATCAGCTGCACGGCAACCCGGCGCCCTGAGCGTCGGTGCGGGTACGGCGGTCAGTGCGCTGCGGGCTGTGCCGGCGCCGCCTGCGCCGTGGAGCGGGGAGGCGCTGCCTTTGGCGCGCCCTGGACGAGCTGCGAGGGCACGATCTCGAGCTTGTGTTCCATCATGTAGTCGTTCATGTCACGCCAGCCGGCGAACACCGCCGCCTTCGAGGCCGCCGGATTGAGCGCGTAGCAGTCCTCCAGCGAGCGCCCGGAGTGGCGGCAGGCGCTCCCGACCGCACGGCCCTCGGCCTCGACCTTCGATGGATTGGGCAGCTCGAGCACCTCGGCGAGTTGGTCACAGCCGGCTGCGAAGGGCAGCAGGGCGAGGAGGACGAGTCGGCGCAGCGTCGGGGATGGGGTCGGGCGGGGCATGGCGATCCGGGGGCATTCTTCTGGTGGGGTTATCGGCCGCGGCCACCCCATCTTGAGAGGAGTGTCGCGCGCGCGGCACGCTCGCCCTCGAGGCCCACTATTCGAGTGCGCGCGGATCTATAATCGCGCCCGCTTCCGGGCCGTCCTGCCCGGCTCCTTTCTGTGTGTCGAATCGATGAACAAGATGCGTTTCAAGGCCTTGGCCGCAGCGGTCGCTGCCGGCGGTCTCTTCTTCGCGCCCGGCTCGGTGGTCCAGGCCAGCGCCCAGCAGCAGGTCCAGCTCTTCCATCGCCTGCCCGATGCCAAGGCGGGGGCGCTGAAGGACTTGGTCGAGCGCTTCAACGCGCAGTCCAAGGACGTGCAGGTCGTGATGTCCGCGGCGGACTGGCGCTCGGGCGCGCCCCACCTGATGATCCTCGAGGGCGACGACGAGGAGGAGTTCGTCGCCGGCAAGCCGCGCTTCAAGCCGCTCTTCCAGCTCATGAAGGAAAGTGGCGTGCCGCTGCAGACCCTGCGTCCGCCCGCGATGATGACGCGCACCCCGGTCGATGCCAAGGGACAGCTGCTGGCGCTGCCGGTCGGCCTGTCGACCCCGGTGCTGTTCCTCAACCGCGACGCGCTGCGCCAGGCCGGCCTCAACCCGGAGACCACCCGGATCAACACCTGGTTCGATCTGCAGGAAACCCTCGGGCGCCTCGCCGATACCGGTCACACCTGCCCCTATACCGTGGCCGAGCCCGGCCGCGTGATGGTGGAGAACCTCTCGGCCTGGCATAACGAGCCGGTGGCCGCGCAGAGCGGCAAGACCACCGTACCGAGCTTCAACGGCATGTTTCAGGTCAAGCATGTGGCGATGATGGCGAGCTGGACGCGTGCGCGCTACCTGCACGTGTTCGACCAGCAGGCCGAGGCCGAGCAGCGCTTCGCGCGCGGCGAGTGCGCGGTGATCGCCGCGCCCTCGGCGAGCTGGACCGACTTCCGCCGTGCCGGCAAGGTCGATGTGGCGGTATCCAAGCTGCCCTACTACGACGACTTCCCCGGTGCGCCGCAGAACACCATCGCCGACGGTCCCGCACTGTGGGCCTCGGCAGGCAAGAAACCGGCCGAATACAAGGCCGTGGCGCGCTTCGTGAGTTTCTGGCTGCAGCCCGACAACCAGGTCGCGTGGCAGCGCGAGACCGGCTACCTGCCGCTCAACCGCGCCGGCCTGCTGGCCTCGCGCAGCGAGCTGCTCGGCAACGACCTCGAGAACATCCAGGTCGCGGTCGACCAGCTCGGCGGCAAGCCCGCCACGCCGCAGTCGTCGGCGCAGCCCGTGGTCGAGCGCCAGAAGGTGCGCCGCATCCTCGATGAGGAACTCGCCGGCGTATGGGCCGACGAGAAGGCCGCGAAGGAAGCGCTCGACAACGCGGTGACGCGCGCCCGCAACGGCAACTGAGCTCGCTACCGCTCACCTGCGGCGCCCGGGGTTGCGGCTTGACGCCGCGCGCGGGCGCCGCCTAACATCTACGATTTTCCGCGAGCCAGAACGCCTTGTCCGTCCAGCAGCTCTTCGCGCCGATCGCCGCCGACATGCAAGCGGTGGATACGGTCATCCGCAACCGACTGCACTCGGACGTGGCCCTGATCCGCCGCATCGCGGAATACATCGTCGGCAGCGGCGGCAAGCGGCTGCGCCCCGCGCTGGTGCTCTACGCGGCGGGCGCGCTCGACTATCGCGGCGTGCATCACCACGAGCTCGCCGCGGTCGTCGAGTTCATCCACACCGCCAGCCTGCTGCACGACGACGTCGTCGACGAGTCCGACCTGCGCCGCGGCAAGCGTACCGCCAACGCCGCCTTCGGCAACGCCTCTGCCGTGCTGGTGGGCGACTTCCTCTATTCGCGTGCCTTCCAGATGATGGTCGGGGTCGACGAGATGCGCGTGATGCGCGTGCTCGCCGACGCCACCAACATCATCGCCGAGGGCGAGGTGCTGCAGCTGCTCAACTGCCACAACGCCGACGTCGTCATCGAAGACTACCTGCGCGTGATCCGCTACAAGACCGCCAAGCTCTTCGAGGCCGCGGCGCGCCTGGGCGGCATCGTGGCCGGTGCGGACGACGCGCTCGAGCAGCGCCTGGCCGCCTTTGGCATGCACCTTGGCACCGCCTTCCAACTCATCGACGACGTGCTCGACTACTCCGCCGACGAGGCCGACACCGGCAAGCACCTTGGGGACGACCTCGCCGAAGGCAAGCCGACGCTGCCGCTGATCCACGTGATGCAGCATGGCACGGCGGAGCAGGGCGCGCTGGTGCGTCACGCGATCGAAGGCGGCGGCCGCGGCGATTTCGCGGCCGTGCTCGCGGCGATCCAGTCGACCGGCGCGCTCGAAGAGACGCGCCGCTACGCGGAAGCGGAGGCGAAGCTCGCAATCGACGCGATTTCGGTGCTTCCCCCTTCCATTTTCAAGGAAGCGCTGCTACAATTATCGGACTTTGCAGTTCGGCGAAAACACTGATATAGTTTCTGGCTTCGCAGGGCAGCAAAAAGCAGCAAAAAAGTGTCGGGGAATAGCTCAGCCTGGTAGAGCACTGCGTTCGGGACGCAGGGGCCGGAGGTTCGAATCCTCTTTCCCCGACCATAAATCCCGCAAAAAAGCCACTCAATGAGTGGCTTTTTTGTTATCGAATCAAGGGTTTGCGTTTGATTGCCCCCTTGATGCTGCGTCCCGGTGTCGCGCTGATCCGCTTTAGCGCGACACGAAATCTGCACTGCAGCGCGCCCGGATCTGACTCTCCAGGTTGGCCGTACGATTGTCCGGGCAGGATCCACGTCCCGATTGCAGCCACCGCGGCTCAGGTCGGGCGGGCTTCACCGCGGTGCCGCCGCCACGCGAAACCCCGGCACGCGGATCCGCCCGTGCTGCTTCAAGCGCTCAGCGCGCCCAACACCTCGTCGAGCATCTTGCGGGCGTCGCCGAACAGCATGCGGTTGTTTTCCTTGTAGAACAGCGGGTTGTCGACCCCGGCGTAGCCGGAAGCCATGCTGCGCTTCATGACGATCGAGGTCCGTGCCTTCCACACCTCGAGCACCGGCATGCCGGCGATCGGGCTGCCCGGGTCTTCCTGCGCGGCCGGGTTCACGATGTCGTTGGCACCGATCACGATCGCCACATCCGTTTCGGGGAAGTCCGCGTTGATCTCGTCCATCTCGAGCACGATGTCGTAGGGAACCTTGGCCTCGGCCAGCAGGACGTTCATGTGGCCGGGCATGCGGCCTGCCACCGGGTGGATGGCGAAGCGCACGGCGACGCCCTGTCCGCGCAGCACGTTGACGATCTCGCAGACGACGTGCTGTGCCTGTGCGACCGCCATGCCGTAGCCCGGCACGATGACGATGTTCTTCGCGTCGCGCAGCAGGTCGGCGGTATCCACCGCGCTGATCGACGTGACCTCGCCGGCCGGCTCCGATCCGTCGGCCGTCGCCGCGGGCGCGCCGCTGCCGGAGCCGAAGCCGCCCGCGATGACGCTGACGAAGTTGCGGTTCATCGCGCGGCACATGATGTAGGACAGGATCGCCCCCGAGGAGCCCACCAGCGCGCCGACGACGATCAGCAGATCGTTGCCCAGCATGAAGCCCGTCGCCGCCGCCGCCCAACCCGAATAGCTGTTGAGCATCGAGACCACGACCGGCATGTCGGCGCCACCGATCGCCATCACCATGTGCACGCCGAAGGCCAGCGCGATCAACGTCATCACCAGCAGCAAGGCCATGCCGGCCCAGATCGAGTGTGTGTTGAGGAACCAGCGCCCGAGCAGGATCACCAGGATCAGCCCGGCGAGGTTGAGCCAGTGGCGCGCGGGCAGCAGCAGCGGCTTGCCGCCGATCTTGCCGGAGAGCTTGGCGAAGGCGACCAGCGAGCCGGAGAAGGTGACTGCGCCGATCAGGATGCCGACGTAGATCTCCACCTCGTGGATGGTCTTCTCGGCTGCGGTGGGGAACACCAGGGAGGTGTCCACGTAGCTCGCGAAGCCCACCAGGCAGGCCGCCAGACCCACCAGGCTGTGCATGAGGGCGACGAGCTCGGGCATCTGCGTCATCTGCACCTTCTTCGCGGCGTAGAGGCCGACGGCGGCGCCGATGACGAGGGCGATGACGATCCATGGAATGCCGCCCATGCCGACTTGCGGGCCGAACACGGTGGCCAGCACCGCGATGCTCATGCCCGCGATGCCGAACAGGTTGCCGCGGCGCGCGGTCTCGGGATGGGCGAGTCCGCCCAGGCTGAGGATGAAGAGGATGGTGGCGCCGATGTACGAGACAGTGGCCAGACTTGAGGTCATTGTCTTCTCCTTATTTGCGGAACATCGCCAGCATGCGACGCGTCACCGCGAAGCCGCCGAACATGTTGACGGCCGTGAGGGTGATGGCGACGAAGGCGAGCACGCCGATCAGCCCCCCCGGTCGATCGCTGGCGCCTTCGGCCAGCGGTGGGGCGATCTGCACGAGCGCGCCGATCGCGATGATCGACGAGATGGCGTTGGTGACGCTCATCAGCGGCGTGTGCAGCGAGGGTGTGACGTTCCAGACCACCATGTAGCCCACGAAGCAGGCCAGCACGAACACGGTGAAGTGCGTGAGGAAGCTGGCCGGGGCGTACAGACCGACGAGCAGGAACAGCAGGGCGCCGACACCGAACACGATCGCCAGCGACTTGACCGGCATCGGCGCGCCGGCCCCGTGGCCATGGCCCTTGGGTGCGGTGATCGGTGCGCTCGAAGCCTTGGGTTTGGCCGATGCGGCCGGCAGCTTGGGAGGTGGTGCGGGCCAGGTGAGCTCACCCTGCTTGATCACGGTGAGGCCACGGATCGCGTCGTCCTCGAAGTTGACGGCGATGTTGCCATCCTTTGCCTTGCACAGGTCTTCGGTGAGGCGGAGGAGGTTGTTCGAATACAGGGTCGAGGATTGCCTGGCCAGCCGGCTCACGAGGTCGGTGTAGCCGATGATCGTGACTCCATGGCGTACCACCGCCTCGCCGGGCACGGTGAGCTCGCAGTTGCCGCCCTGCTCGGCGGCGAGGTCGACGATCACGCTGCCCGGCTTCATGCTCTGCACCATCTCGGCGGTGATCAGCTTGGGTGCGGGTTTGCCCGGGATCAGCGCGGTGGTGATCACGATGTCGGCGTCCTTCGCCTCGCGCGCGTACATCTGGCGCTGCGCGGCCTGGAAGCCCTCGCTCATCACCTTCGCGTAACCGCCGCCACCCGAGCCCTCTTCGTCGTAATCGACCTTGACGAACTCGCCGCCGAGCGACACCACCTGGTCGGCGACCTCGGCGCGGGTGTCGTTGGCGCGCACGACCGCGCCCAGGTTGGCCGCGGTGCCGATCGCCGCCAGGCCGGCGACGCCGGCGCCGGCGATGAAGACCTTGGCCGGCGGGATCTTGCCCGCGGCGGTGATCTGGCCGTTGAAGAAGCGCCCGAAGGCGTTCGCCGCCTCGACCACCGCGCGGTAGCCGCTGATGCCGGCCATGGAAGACAGCGCGTCCATCTTCTGCGCGCGGCTCAGCTGCCGCGGCAGGCAGTCGATCGCGAGCACGGTGGTCTTGCGCGCCTGCAAGGCCGCCATCAGTTCGGGGTGCTGCGCCGGCCAGACGAAGCCGATCAGCGTCGCGCCCTCGCGCAGCATGCCGACCTCATCCAGGGTGGGCGGGCGCACCTTGAAGACGATGTCGGCACGGCCCAGCAGCTCGGCCGACCCGGGCGACACCTCCGCGCCGGCAGCGCGGTAGTCGTCGTCGGAGAAGTTGGCCGCCGCGCCGGCGCCGCTCTCGACCGCGACGGAGAAGCCCAGCTTGATGAGTTTCGCCACGACCTCGGGAACGGTCGCGACGCGCTTTTCACCGGCGAAGGTTTCCTTCGGAACTCCGATCAGCAAGGTCATGATCCCGACTCCGCGCAGGTTTGATTGTGGAAGCGGGGCGCGGCCGTGTGGCTGGTGCGGGCATGCCCGGGGAAGTCTTGCGCCGTCGCTGCGCGCGGGCTCCCCGGGGTGGGTGCGAAGCGGATTTCACGAAGCGTGGCTCCGCAAGCCATGGTCGGGTGCATCGGGTTCTCCCTGTTCGGTTTTCGTTGGTGCCGGCGTGCGTATTCGTCTCGGACATGCCCGCCTGGCCCGGGCGAACTCATGGGCGATCGCATTCGCGTCGATTGCCGATGTTCGTTCCCTTGGCGAGTATGCCGGATCCGACCTGGCTTTCGATAGCCAGGGCGATGCCCGGGCCACCGCCGATGCACCGTGAAGCGAGGCCGCGTCCCGGCGTGAGCATGCGTGCATCCGCGCCCGGCACCGCGTGGCGCTCGAAGCAGATCAGGTCGCCATCGTGCGCTGCCGAGGGCGGGTTCTTGATGGTCTGCTTGGCCACACCAAAAAACCTTATCCTGCCCGCCTGAAGTTCTATCGAGCTGCAAGGGCTATCCATCGCACGAGGCTGCGGTGGTCAGGGACGTGGAATGTGCGGCGTCCCCCGCGCCACGCGAACCTGCCGGAGCAGCGCGGAAACGTCGGAATCCAAGGAGATCGTCATCATGTCGATCGGCGCATCATTCAGCGCAGTCGTGCAGCCGAGGCGGGCGCGCCGGTCGGATACCATTGCCGAGCAGATCGAGGGCTTGAGCACGGGCGGAGCCTCGTCGTCCGTGCGGCGGTCCCGATCGCGCGGCCGTCTGCCCCCGTTGGCACGCTGCGAAGCCTCGAGGTCACGATTTCGAGCATGAACCCCAAGCCCCGCCACATCGAACGCGCGCTCCGGGAGCGCGTCGAGATCGTGCCCTACGATCCGGCCTGGCCGGGGCTCTTCGCCGAGGAGGTGGCGCGGCTGCGTGCGGCCCTGCCGGCGGAGCTGATCGGGCGCATCGAGCACTTCGGCAGCACCGCGGTGCCCGGCCTGGCGGCCAAGCCGATCATCGACATGCTGGTCGAGGTACGCTCGATGGAGGACGTAGCGGAGCGCATCGCACCGCTGCTGCGGGCGCTGGGCTACGAGTTCTTCTGGCGCGCCCCCGGGCACGGGCTGCCCGGCATGGAGTACGCGTGGTTCATCCGCCGCGATGCTGCGGGCCGGCGCACGCATCACATCCATTTTGTCGAGGCGGGCTCGTCGGAGTGGGGGCGCCTGCGGTTCCGCGACTACCTGCGCGCGCATTCCGAAGTCGCGCGAGCGTATGGCGCACTCAAGCAGCGCATTGCGGCCCAATATCCCGACGACCGCATCGCCTACGCGAAGGCGAAGACGTGCTTCGTGCGCGAGGTGATGCGGGCGGTGCGGCGGGATCACATCCCTTGGTAGATCGGCCCTTCGCCACCCTGCGGCACGACCCAGTTGATGTTTTGCGTCGGGTCCTTGATGTCGCAGGTCTTGCAGTGGATACAGTTCTGCGCGTTGATCTGCAGGCGCGGCCCGGATTCTTCGCGGACGATCTCGTACACGCCGGCGGGGCAATAGCGCTGCTCGGGAGCGTCGTACTTGGCCAGGTTCACCGCGATCGCCACCGACGGATCCTTCAGCTGCAGGTGGCAGGGCTGCTCTTCCTCGTGGTTGGTGTTCGAGAGGAAGACCGAGGACAGGCGGTCGAAGGTGAGCACGCCGTCGGGCTTCGGATAGTCGATCTTCGGGCACTCGGAAGCCGGCTTGAGCTTGTCGTGGTCCGACGAGTTGTGCAGCGTCCAGGGGGCCTTGCCGCGGAACAGCATCTGGTCCATGCCGAAGAGGAAGGAGCCCATCCACAGGCCCTTCTTCATCAGCGGCTTGAAGTTGCGGTATTTGTGCAGTTCGGCATACAGCCAGGAGTCGCGGAAGGCGGCCGGGTAGGCGGTGAGCGCGTCGCGCTGGCGATTCGCGGCGAGCGCGTCGAAGGCTGCTTCGGCGGCGAGCATGCCCGACTTGATCGCGGTGTGCGTGCCCTTGATGCGGGCGGCGTTGAGGAAGCCGGCGTCGTCGCCGATCAGGCCGCCGCCCGGGAAGATCAGCCGCGGCAGGCTCTGGATGTTGCCGGTGGCGATGGCGCGCGCGCCGTAGGCCAGGCGCTTGCCGCCTTCGATGTGCTTGCGTACCTCGGCGTGGGTCTTCCAGCGCTGCATCTCGTCGAAGGGCGACAGGTGCGGGTTCTCGTAGTTGAGGCCGACCACGAAGCCGAGCGCGACCAGGTTGTCCTCGAGGTGGTAGATGAAGCCGCCGCCATAGGTGCGGTTGTCCATCGGCCAGCCGGCGGTGTGCACGACGAGGCCCGGGCGGTGCTGCTCGGGCTTGACCTCCCACAGCTCCTTGATGCCGATGCCGTAGGTCTGCGGGTCGACGCCCTCGCGCAGCTTGTACTTCGCCTCGAGCTGCTTGCCGAGGTGGCCGCGACAGCCCTCGGCGAACAGGGTGTATTTGGCGTGCAGTTCCATGCCCGGCTGGTGGTGCGGGCCGGGGGTGCCGTCACGGTTGAGGCCCATGTCGCCGGTGGCGACGCCCTTCACCGCGCCGGATTCGTCGTAGAGGATCTCGGCCGCGGCGAAGCCGGGGTAGACCTCGATGCCGGCGGCCTCGGCCTGCTCGCCCAGCCACTTGACGAGATTGCCCAGGCGCACGATGTAGTTGCCGTGGTTCTCGAAGCAGTCCGGGGTGAGCGCGGGCGGAACGCGGCGCACGCCGGTTTCGGAAAGGAACAGAACCTGGTCCTCGGTGACCGCGGTGGTGAGCGGGGCGCCCTTGTCCTTCCAGTCGGGGATCAGCTCGTTCAGCGAGCGCGGATCGATGACCGCCCCCGACAGGATGTGGGCGCCGATCTCCGCGCCCTTCTCGATCAGGCACACCGACAGCTCGCTGCCCTTGGCTTCGGCGAGCTGCTTCAGGCGGATCGCCGCGGCCAGGCCCGCAGGGCCGCCGCCGACGACCAGCACGTCGAATTCCATCGATTCGCGTTCCATACCGTTCTCCTCGTATCTTCTTTCAGTGGGTCGCGTAGCGAGACGCGCCATCCGCGCAGTTTAACCCTTCGTGCGAATCCCCGCCGCCGGTGGGCGCGCGCATGCGCGCGCCCACCGGCGGCGGGGCGAACAAACATACGGGTGCGTATGTTACATTAGCCCGCCCCATATACAAGAGGAGATCGTCGGATGAGTCCGAACGCGAAGCTGATCTACACCACCCGCATGCCGGTGCGCTGGGGGGACATGGACGCCTACGGGCATGTCAACAACACGGTCTATTTCCGCTATTTCGAGCAGACCCGCGTCGAGTGGCTCGAACGGATGGGTTCCCGCGTCAGCGTCGAGGAGCCGGTGGGGCCGGTGATCATCAATGCCAGCTGCACCTTTCTCGCGCCGGTGAATTATCCTGCGACCGTCGTCATCAAGATGTATGCAGGCGATCCGGGGCGGAGCAGCGTGATGACTTGGTACGAGCTCTTCGTCGATGGCGACGAGCGCCTGTACGCCGAAGGTGCGGCCAAGACGGTGTGGATGGACATGCGCACCGGCAAGTCGGCGCCGATTCCGGATGTCGTGCGCGCGCTGTTCGACCCGCCCGTGGCCTGAATTGGCGCCGGCCGCCGAGTGCCCGGCCGCGCAGTGCGGTCACCCGCTCCGTCCGCGAAGCGTGGCCGCCCAGTTTCGACCCCCAGAGTTTTGACCCCCAATCATCGACACAAGAGGATGGAGAGGAGACCCGATGTATCCGACTGAGCAGAAACCCCTGTGGACCCCGTCCCCCGAGCGCATCGCCGCCGCCAACGTGACTGCCTTCCGGCTCGCGGCCGAGCAGCGCTGGAAGGTCTCGCTGCCCGATTACGAGGCGCTGCACGCCTGGTCGGTGGAGCACCCCGAGCCGTTCTGGACGAGCGTTTGGGAGGGCGACGGCGTCGGTGGCGGCGTGATCGGCACGCGCGGCGAGCGCGTGCTCGTCGATGGCCACAAGATGCCCGGCGCGCGCTGGTTCCCCGACGCCCGCCTGAACTTCGCGCAGAACCTGCTGCGTTCGCGCGACGCGCATGACGCGATCGTGTTCTGGGGCGAGGACCGGGTGATGAACCGCATGAGCCACGGCGAGCTGTACCGCGCCGTGGCGCACTTTGCCGCGGCGCTCAAGGAGCAGGGCGTGGTGGCCGGCGACCGCGTCGCCGCGTACATGCCCAACCTGCCCGAGACCGTCGTCGCCATGCTCGCCGCGGCCAGCCTCGGCGCCATCTTCACCTCGGCCTCGCCCGACTTCGGCGTGCAGGGCGTGCTCGACCGCTTCGGCCAGACCGAGCCCAAGGTGCTGGTGGCCTGCGACGGCTACTACTACGGCGGCAAGACGGTGGATGTGCTTGGCAAGCTCGGCGAGATCGTCGCGCAGCTGCCCTCGGTCAAGCGCGTCGTGGTCGTGCCCTACGTGCATCGCGAGCACGACCTCTCGCACGTGCCGCACGCGCGCATGCTCGCCGACTTCGTCGCGCCCTTCCACTTCGTCGACGACATCGAGTTCGCGCAGCTGCCCTTCGACCACCCGCTCTACATCATGTACTCCTCGGGCACCACCGGCGTGCCCAAGTGCATCGTGCACTGCGCCGGCGGCGCGCTGCTGCAGCACCTGAAGGAACACAAGCTGCACGGCGACGTGAAGCCGGGAGACCGCGTGTTCTACTTCACCACCTGCGGCTGGATGATGTGGAACTGGCTGGTCTCCGCGCTCGCCGCCGAGGCCACGCTGCTGCTCTACGACGGCTCGCCCTTCGCCGGCGACAACCGCATCCTCTTCGACTACGCCGACGCCGAAGCGATGACGCACTTCGGCACCTCGGCCAAGTTCCTCGACGCCGCCGCCAAGTTCGGGCTCAAGCCGCGGGAGACCCACAAGCTCGACACGGTGCGCGCGATGATGAGCACCGGCAGCCCGCTGGTGCCCGAGGGCTTCGACTACGTCTATCGCGACATCAAGCCCGACCTGCAGCTCTCCTCCATCTCGGGTGGCACCGACATCATCTCCTGCTTCGTGCTCGGCTCCCCGGTGCTGCCGGTGTGGCGCGGCGAGATCCAGTGCCGCGGCCTCGGCATGGCGGTGGACGTGTGGGACGACGACGGCCGCCCGGTGCGCGGCGAGAAGGGCGAGCTGGTGTGCGCGAAGCCCTTCCCGGTGATGCCGATCGGGTTCTGGAACGACGCCGACGGCAGCAAGTACCACGCCGCCTACTTCGATCGCTTTCCCAATGTCTGGTGCCACGGCGACTTCTGCGAGATCACCGCGCACGGCGGCCTGGTCATCTACGGCAGGTCGGACGCCACGCTGAACCCGGGCGGGGTGCGCATCGGCACCGCCGAGATCTACCGCCAGGTCGAGAAGCTGCACGAGGTGGTCGAGTCGCTCGTGATCGGCCAGGACTGGCCGCCGCAGAACCCCAACGACGTGCGCGTGGTGCTGTTCGTGAAGCTGCGCGAGGGGCTCGCGCTCGATGACGACCTGACCAGGCGCATCCGCCAGACCATCCGCGACAACACCACGCCGCGTCACGTGCCGGCCAAGGTGCTGCAGGTGGCCGACATCCCGCGCACCAAGAGCGGCAAGATCGTCGAACTGGCGGTGCGCAACGTGGTGCACGGGCGCCCGGTGAAGAACCAGGAGGCGCTGGCCAACCCCGAGGCGCTGGCGCACTTCCGCGACCGCGCCGAGCTGCAGGGCTGAGGAGGATCGAAGACATGCTGATGAACCCGAAGAAGTCGGTGCTGCTGGTGATCGACGTGCAGGCGAAGCTCGCCCCCTTCATCCACGACAACGCCGCGGTGGTCGAGGCCTGCGTGTGGCTTGCGCGCGTCGCCGAGCGCATCGGCGTGCCGGTGGTGGTCACCGAGCACTTCCCCGAGAAGATCGGCGGCACGGTCGAGGCGGTGCGCGCGGCGACCGCCGGTGCGCACTACGTCGGCAAGCAGTTCTTCTCCGCCCAGGCCGATGGCTGCCTCGACCAGACCGCGGTCGCCGGCTGCGAGCAGGTGATCCTGTGCGGCACCGAGGCCCATGTCTGCGTGCAGCAGACCGCGCTCGACCTGCGCGGCGCCGGCAAGCAGGTCTTCATCGTCGCCGAGGCCTCGGGCTCGCGCGCTCCGGCCAACCGCGACCTCGCCTTCGAGCGCATGCGCGGCCACGGCATCGAGATCGTGTCGCGCGAGATGGTCGCCTTCGAGTGGCTGCAGCGCGGCGGCACCGAGCTCTTCCGCGAAGTCAATCGCGACTTCATCCGCTGAGGATGGCCGGCAAGGCCGGCCCTGCAGGATCACCCCGTCCGGCCCCTGGCGCGTGCGCGTCCCGAACTAGGGAAAACGTGCGTATCCATGCCGGACGGGTTGTTCTAGCCTGACCGCTTCGTTCCACGGCGATGCGATGTGCGCTCCCTCGACGCTGTCCATACCGAGCTCGCAGACCGTCCCGCCGTATCCAAAAGCGCAAGCGGGAGGTTGGAGATGGAGACACGGGAAGCAGGCCGGCTGGCCACGCAGGTCGAGGCGGTGATCGAGCAGATTCGCACCCGGATGCCCGCCGAGCAGGCCGAAGGGGTGTGTGCGTTCGCGAGCCGCTTTTTCGCCCAGGTGGCGCCCGAGGACCTGGAAGACCTCCCGGTGGGCGATCTCTACGGCGCCGTGCTCAGCCAGTGGCACTTCGTCGCCCGCCGCCAGGACGGCAGCAAGGTGCGCGCATTCAACCCGCGGCTGGACGAGCACGGCTGGGAGTGCCCGCACACCGTGGTGGAGATCGCCGGCGAGGACATGCCCTTCCTCGTCGACTCGATCACCATGGAGGTCGCGCGCCAGGGTCTCACCCTGCACCTGATCATCCATCCGGTGATGAACGTCGCGCGTGATGCCGAGGGCGGCTTCGTGCGTGTGGCGGAGCGCGGCGAGCAGGGCGAGGGTGTCGGCTTCGAGTCGATCATGCACCTGGAGGTCGACCGCCGCACCGACCCGGGCGACCTCGTTGCGCTGCAGCAAGGCATCGAGCATGTGCTGGCCGACGTGCGTGCCGCGGTCCGCGACTGGTCGGCGATGCGCGAGCGCCTGGCCGGCATCACCGCAGGGCTCGACGAGCTGCCGGTCAGCATCGACGCCGAGGAGACGCAGGAGGTGCGCGCCTTCCTCGACTGGCTCGCCGCCGACAACTTCGTGCTGCTCGGCTGCCGCGACTACGCGCTGGTCGAGACCGGCGAGGGCAACGAGCTGCGCATCGTCCCCGGCTCCGGACTGGGCCTGCTGCGCGGCGACGGTGACGAGGGGCAGTCGCGCTCCTTTGCTGCGCTGCCGCCGCAGCTGCGCGCGCAGGCCCACCTGCCGCATCTGCTCACGGTCACAAAGTCGAACTCGCGCTCCACGGTGCACCGGCCCGGCTATCTCGACTTCGTCGGCATCAAGACCTTCGGGGCCGACGGCCGGGTGAATGGCGAGCGTCGCGTGATCGGCCTGCTCGCCTCCACCGCCTACAGCGCCAGCCCGCGCCAGATCCCGCTGCTGCGGCGCAAGGTGGAGGCCGTGTTCGAGCGTGCCGGCCTGCTGCCCGGCGGCCACGCCGCCAAGGCGCTGCAGACCCTGCTCGAGCGCTACCCGCGCGACGAGCTGTTCCAGATCGAGACCGACGAGCTCCACGCCCACGCCATGGGTATCCTGCGCCTCGGCGAGCGCCTGCGCACGCGCCTCTTCGTGCGCGTCGATCCCTTCGAGCGCTTCGTGTCGTGCCTGATCTACGTGCCGCGCGAGCACTACAACACCGACCAGCGCGAGCGCATGCAGGCGGTGCTGATCGATGCCTTCAAGGGCAACGCCGCCGAGTTCGACGTGCAGTTTTCGGATTCGGCGCTCGCGCGCATCCTCATCACGGTGCGCACGCCCGAGGGTCGGATCCCTGCCTTCGACGTGCGCGAGATCGAGCAGCGCCTGATCCGTGCGGCGCGGCGCTGGGAGGACGAGCTGCAGCAGGCGCTCGTCGAGCAGTGCGGCGAGGAGCGCGGCCTGGCGCTGATGCGGCGCTACGGCGAGGGCTTCCCGGCCGGCTACCGCGAGGAATACTCCGCGCGCATGGCGGTGTTCGACATCGAGCAGATGGAGGCGCTCGCCGACGACGCGGCGCTCGGGCTCAACCTCTACGTGCCGCTCGAGGTGCGCGCGGGCCGGCTCAACCTGCGGCTCTACCACCTGGGCAGCCCGGTACCGCTGTCGCAGAGCCTGCCGATGCTCGAGAAGATGGGCGTGAAGGTGATGGACGAGCGCCCCTCCGAGATCGAGCGCCAGGACGGCAGCACGGTGTGGCTGCACGACTTCGGCCTGCAGTTTGCCGGTGCCGAGAACCTCAACATCCACGACATCCGCCCGCTCTTTCAGGAGGCCTTCCTCGCGGCCTGGCGCGGCGCCGCCGAGAACGACGATTTCAACCGCCTCGTGCTGCTCGCCGGGCTGTCGTGGCGTGAGGTGGCGGTGCTGCGCGCCTACGCCCGCCACATGCGCCAGGCGGCGTTCACCTTCAGCCTCGCCTACATGGAGCAGACGCTGGCGGCCTATCCACAGTTCGCGCGTGCGCTGCTGCAACTCTTCCGCGCGCGCTTCGACCCGGCGCTCGCGGGCGATCGCGAGGCCGCGTGCGCGACGCAGGTGGCGGCCATCGAGGCCGCGCTCGATCAGGTGGCCAACCTCGACGAGGACCGCATCCTGCGCCAGTTTCTCGCCCTCATGCAGGCGACCCTGCGCACCAACTGGTTCCAGCGCGGCGCGGACGGCGCCCCCAAGCCCTACCTCTCGTTCAAGTTCCTGCCGTCGAAGATCCCCAATCTGCCGCAGCCGCTGCCGATGTTCGAGATCTTCGTGTACTCGCCGCGCTTCGAGGGCGTGCACCTGCGCGGCGGCAAGGTCGCGCGCGGCGGCCTGCGCTGGTCGGACCGCATGGAGGACTTCCGCACCGAGATCCTCGGCCTGGTGAAGGCGCAGATCGTCAAGAACGCGGTGATCGTGCCGGTGGGCTCCAAGGGCGGCTTCGTGGTCAAGTGCCCGCCTGCGGAGGGCGGGCGCGAGGCCCTGCTCGCCGAGGGCGTGGCCTGCTACCGCAACTTCCTGCGCGGCCTGCTCGACCTTACCGACAACCTGGTGCAGGGCGCGGTGGTGCCGCCGGCGGACGTGGTGCGCCACGACGAGGACGACCCCTACCTGGTGGTGGCAGCCGACAAGGGCACGGCGAGCTTCTCCGACTACGCCAACCAGGTCTCGGCCGAGTATGGCTTCTGGCTGGGCGACGCCTTCGCCTCGGGCGGCTCGGTGGGCTACGACCACAAGAAGATGGGCATCACCGCACGCGGCGCCTGGGAGGCGGTCAAGCGCCACTTCCGCGAGATGGGCAAGGACATCCAGCAGGAACCCTTCACCGTGGTCGGCATCGGCGACATGTCGGGCGACGTGTTCGGCAACGGCATGCTGCTGTCGAAACAGATCCGCCTGGTGGCGGCCTTCGACCACCGCCACATCTTCATCGACCCCGATCCCGACCCGGCACGCTCGTGGGAAGAGCGCGCGCGCATGTTCGCGCTGCCGCGCTCGAGCTGGGACGACTACGACCGCGCGCTGATCTCGCAGGGTGGCGGAGTGTGGCCGCGCAGCGCGAAGTCCATCACGCTGTCGCCCGAGGCGCGCGCGGCACTCGACATCCAGGCCGCGCCCCTGGGCTTGACCCCGACCGAGTTGATCCGCGCCATCCTCACCGCACCGGTCGAGCTGGTCTACAACGGCGGGATCGGGACCTACATCAAGGCCGCCAGCCAGACCGACGCGGCGGTGGGCGACCGCGCCAATGACGCGGTGCGCGTCAATGGCGGCGAACTGCGCTGCAAGGTCTTCGGCGAGGGCGGCAACCTCGGCGCCACCCAGCTCGGCCGCATCGAGTTCGCGCTCGCGGGCGGGCGCATCAACACCGACGCGATCGACAACTCCGGCGGGGTGGACTGTTCCG
Source organism: Thauera aminoaromatica (assembly GCF_000021765.1). NCBI lineage: Bacteria > Pseudomonadati > Pseudomonadota > Betaproteobacteria > Rhodocyclales > Zoogloeaceae > Thauera > Thauera aminoaromatica. The sequence goes on from NC_011662.2 coordinate 1,866,533, forward strand.
ACCACGAGGTCAACATCAAGATCCTGCTCGGCGGGGTGATCGCCGAGGGCGAGCTCACGCTCAAGCAGCGCAACGAGCTCCTCGCCGACATGACCGACGAGGTCGGCATCCTGGTGCTGCGCGACAACTACGCCCAGACCCAGGTGCTGTCGGTCACGCGCGCGCGCGGCGTGGCGCTGCTCGACGAGCAGGCGGAGTTCATCCGCCGCCTGGTGCAGGCCGGGCGGCTCAACCGCAAGCTCGAGTACCTGCCCGACGACGAGGAGATCGCCGAGCGCAAGGCCGCCGGCGTCGGCCTCACCAGCCCCGAGCTGGCGGTGCTGCTCGCCTACAGCAAGATCGAGCTCTACGACGAGGTGCTCGCCTCCGACGTGCCGGAGGACCCCTACATCCGCACCGCGCTCGAGCGCTACTTTCCCGGCCCGCTGCGCGAGCGCTTCCCGGCGCAGATCCGGATCCACCCGCTGCGCCGCGAGATCATCTCGACCCACGTGGTCAACAGCATGATCAACCGCGTCGGGCCCACCTTCGTCAGCCGGCTCAGGGCCGAGCTCGGCGCCTCGGCGGCGGACGTGGTGCGCGCCTACATGGCCACCCGCGAGGTCTTCGGCCTGGTGGCGCTGTGGCGCGAGATCGAGGCCCTCGACAACCGCATCGCCGACGCGGTGCAGACCGAGCTCATCCAGGAGTCGGGTCGCCTGGTGCAGCGCGGCACGCTGTGGTTCCTGCGTCACCGCCGCTGGCTGGCCGACCTGCAGGCGACGAGCGCGCATTTCTCGCCTGGCGTGGCGGCGCTCGCCGAGGGGCTGGCCGACTACGTCGCCCCCGCCTATCGCGCCGAGCTCGACGCCGCGGTGGCGCGCCGGGTGGGGCAGGGCGTGCCCGAGGCGCTGGCGAAGCGGGTGGCCGCGCTCGAAGAGCTTTACTCGGCGCTCGACCTGGTCGAGGTGGCGGTGGAGCAGGGGCGTGACGAGGCCACGGTGGCGCGGGTGTATTTCGCCCTCGGGGGCGAATTCGACCTGCACTGGCTCGGCCGCCAGATCTCCGGGCTGCCCGCGGACACGCGCTGGCAGAGCCTGGCGCGCGGCGCGCTGCGCAGCGATCTGTCCTCGCTCGCCCGCGAGCTCACCAGCGCGGCGCTGCGCAACGCGCCCGAGGGCGCGGACACCGAGGGCGTGCTGAATGCCGGGCGCGAGCGTGCCGCGGTGCCGCTCGAGCGCTACCAGCAGCTCCTCGCCGAAATCCGCAGCGCGCCGACGATCGACATGGCGATGCTGTCGGTGCTGCTGCGCGAGCTGCGCGGCATGGCCTGAGCGATCGCGCGGGAGGCACCCGGACTGCTGACGCGGTTCGGGTGCATCGGTTATCATCGCGCTTTCCCGCAGTACAGCTCCCATGACCAAATACGTCTTCGTCACCGGTGGTGTCGTGTCCTCCCTGGGCAAGGGCATCGCCGCAGCGTCCCTCGGGGCGATCCTCGAGTCCCGCGGCATCAAGGTCACGCACCTCAAGCTGGACCCCTACATCAACGTCGATCCGGGCACCATGAGCCCGTTCCAGCACGGCGAGGTCTTCGTCACCGAAGACGGCGCCGAGACCGACCTCGACCTCGGCCATTACGAGCGCTTCACCAGCGCCAAGATGAGCAAGCGCAACAACTTCACCACTGGCCAGATCTACGAGTCGGTGCTGAAGAAGGAGCGCCGCGGCGAGTACCTGGGCAAGACCGTGCAGGTCATCCCGCACATCACCGACGAGATCAAGGCTTACGTCAAGCGTGGCGCCGAGGGCGCCGACGTGGCGATCGTCGAGGTCGGCGGCACGGTGGGCGACATCGAATCGCTGCCCTTCCTGGAGGCCATCCGCCAGATGGGCTTCGAAGAGGGCCGCCACGGCACCTGCTTCATCCACCTCACGCTGCTGCCCTACATTCCGACCGCCGGTGAACTGAAGACCAAGCCGACCCAGCACTCGGTGAAGGAACTGCGCGAGATCGGCATCCAGCCCGACATCCTGCTGTGCCGCGCCGACCGTCCGGTGCCGGAAGACGAGCGCCGCAAGATCGCGCTGTTCTGCAACGTCATGCCCGAGGCGGTCATCGAGTGCCTGGACGCCGACTCGATCTACAAGATCCCCGGTCAGCTGCATGACCAGATGCTCGACCAGATCGTCTGCCACAAGCTCGACATCCTCGCGCGCGCGGCCGACCTCTCGGTGTGGGACAGGCTCATCCACGCGCTCGAGAACCCGAAGCAGACCGTGGATATCGGTTTCGTCGGCAAGTACGTGGACCTTACCGAGTCGTACAAGTCGCTGATCGAGTCGCTCAACCACGCCGGCATGCATACCGAGTCGAAGGTCAGGATCCACTACATCGACTCGGAGGATATCGAGCGCGACGGTTGCGATGTGCTCGAGTCGATGGATGCCATCCTGGTGCCGGGCGGCTTCGGCAAGCGCGGGACCGAGGGCAAGATCGCGGCCATCCGCTATGCGCGCGAGAACAAGGTGCCCTACCTGGGCATCTGCCTCGGCATGCAGCTTGCGGTGGTGGAGTTCGCCCGCGACGTCGCGGGCATGGAAGGCGCGCATTCGACGGAGTTCGAGCGCGACACCAGGTTCCCGGTGATCGGCCTCATCACCGAGTGGAAGGACCGCACGGGCAAGATCGAGAAGCGCTCCGAGGAGTCCGACCTCGGCGGCACCATGCGCCTCGGTGGCCAGCTCTGCCTGCTCAAGGAAGGCACGCTGGCGCGTTCGATCTACGGCGCCCCCGAGGTCATGGAGCGTCACCGCCACCGCTACGAGGTGAACAACACCCTGCTCGCCAGGCTCGAAGACAAGGGCCTGGTGGTGTCGGGCCGCGCGCCCGTCACCGACCTGTGCGAGATGGTCGAGCTGCCTGCGGACGTGCATCCGTGGTTCGTCGGCTGTCAGTTCCACCCCGAATTCACCTCTAACCCGCGCAAGGGTCATCCGCTGTTCACCGCTTATGTGAAGGCTGCGATCGCGCACAAGCAGGCTGCGGCCCCGAGGAGCGAAGCATGAATCTCTGCGGTTTCGAAGTCGGCCTCGACAAGCCGGTGTTCCTGATCTCCGGCCCCTGCGTGGCCGAATCCGAGCAGATGTGCCTGGACATCGCCGGGCAGATGAAGGAGATCTGCGCCGAGCTGGGCATCCCTTACATCTTCAAGGCTTCGTACGACAAGGCCAACCGCAGCTCGGGCAAGAGCTTCCGCGGCCATGGCATGGACGCCGGCCTGAAGATGCTCGAGGCGGTCAAGAAGCAGCTCGGCCTGCCGGTGCTGACCGACGTGCACACGATCGAGGAGATCCCGACCGTCGCCGCGGTGGTCGACGTGCTGCAGACCCCGGCCTTCCTGTGCCGCCAGACCGATTTCATCCACGCGGTGGCGGCCAGCGGCAAGCCGGTGAACATCAAGAAGGGCCAGTTCCTCGCCCCCGGCGACATGAAGAACGTCGCCGACAAGGCGCGCGAGGCCAATGGCGGCGCCGACACCATCATGGTGTGCGAGCGCGGCGCCTCCTTCGGCTACAACAACCTCGTCTCCGACATGCGTGCGCTGGCGATCATGCGCGACACCGGCTGCCCGGTGGTGTTCGACGCTACCCACTCGGTGCAGCTGCCGGGCGGGCAGGGAACCGCCTCGGGTGGCCAGCGCGAGTTCGTGCCGGTGCTGGCGCGCGCCGCGGTCGCCGTGGGCGTGGCGGGCCTTTTCATGGAGACCCACCCGGACCCCGCCAAGGCGCTGTCCGACGGCCCCAACGCCTGGCCGCTGCCGAAGATGAAGGCGCTGCTGACCGTGCTCAAGGACATCGACGCGCTGGTCAAGCGCCAGGGTTTCCTCGAGACCACGCTCTGAGACCCCATTTTTCGGGAATGCGGCTACCGGCGGACTGATGCGCGTCATCCGTCGCCGCTGCTCACGAGGCAGTCATCCGGTGCGAGCATGCTCCCCGCCGGGTCGCGTTCCCGCATGATCGATCCGAAACCTCCGTAACTGCTACAGGACTAGACATGAGTGCAATCGTTGATGTGATCGCCCGCGAGATTCTCGATTCCCGCGGCAACCCCACGGTCGAAGCCGACGTGCTGCTCGAATCGGGCGTGATGGGCCGCGCCGCGGTGCCCTCGGGCGCCTCCACCGGCTCGCGCGAGGCGATCGAGCTGCGTGACGGCGACAAGTCGCGCTTCCTCGGCAAGGGCGTGCTGCGCGCGGTCGAGAACGTGAACACCGAGATCGCCGAGGCCATCATCGGGCTGGACGCCGAGGAGCAGGCCTTCATCGACCGTACCCTGATCGAGCTCGACGGCACCGAGAACAAGTCGCGCCTGGGCGCCAACGCCATGCTGGCGGTGTCCATGGCGGTGGCCAAGGCCGCCGCCGAAGAGGCCGGCCTGCCGCTGTACCGCTACTTCGGCGGCTCCAGCCCGATGGTGATGCCGGTGCCGATGATGAACGTCATCAACGGCGGCGAGCACGCCAACAACAGCCTCGACATCCAGGAATGCATGATCATGCCGGTGAGCATGGGCAGCTTCCGCGAGGCCCTGCGCTGCGGCGCCGAGATCTTCCACCATCTCAAGAAGATCGTCGACGCCAAGGGCTACCCGACCACCGTCGGCGACGAGGGCGGCTTCGCCCCCAACGTGTCCGGCACCGAGGAAGCGCTCAACCTGATCCAGGAGGCCATCGTCGCCGCCGGCTACGTGCCTGGCCAGGACGTGCTGCTGGCGCTTGACTGCGCCGCCTCCGAGTTCTACAAGGACGGCAAGTACGAGCTGAAGGGCGAAGGCCTGTCGCTGACCGCCGCGGGCTTCACCGACTACCTCGAGACCCTGTGCGACAAGTTCCCGATCGTCTCGATCGAGGACGCCATGGCCGAGGGCGACTGGGACGGCTGGAAGATCCTCACCGAGCGCCTGGGCAAGCGCGTGCAGCTGGTGGGCGATGACCTCTTCGTCACCAACACCAGGATCCTCGCGCAGGGCATCGAGCAGGGCGTGGCCAACTCGATCCTCATCAAGATCAATCAGATCGGCACGCTCACCGAGACCTTCGCGGCAGTCGAGATGGCCAAGCTCGCCGGCTACACCGCGGTGATTTCGCACCGCTCGGGCGAGACCGACGATTCGACCATCGCCGACATCGCGGTGGGCCTGCGCGCCATGCAGATCAAGACCGGCTCGCTGAGCCGCTCGGACCGCATCTCGAAGTACAACCAGCTGCTGCGCATCGAGGAAGACCTCGGCGACACCGCCGCCTATCCGGGCAAGCGCGCGTTCTACAACCTGCGCTGAGCGTCCTGCAACGCTGATTCGCAGCGTCTCGAAGGCCGGCGGGCGACTCGCCGGCCTTCGTCGTGAATGCGCCAGTATCCATCTCCATACCCGTCTCCATGCGCTGGCCGATCCTCATCCTGATCGCACTCGTCGTGCTGTTGCAGTACCCGCTCTGGCTGGGGAAAGGGGGCTGGCTGCGCGTCTGGGAGGTCGATCGCCAGCTGCATGCGCAGCGCGAGGAGAACCTGCGCCTCGAGCAGCGCAACGCGGCGCTCGCGGCGGAGGTGAACGATCTCAAGTCGGGCAACGAGGCGATCGAGGAGCGCGCGCGTTTCGAACTCGGGCTCACCCGGCCGGGCGAGATCTACGTGCAGATTCCGCAGCGCTGAACCCTGGTCGCGGGTATCGCCGCCGTTCCGGCGACAGTCCTCAGTTGCTCGCGAGCAGCGTGCGCGCGCCGTCGATGCGCTGCGCGAAATAGCGGCTGGCGAGACGTTCGACCCGCACCCGGCCACGGCTGTTGGGCGCGTGCACGAAGCGCCCGTCGCCGATGTAGATCCCCATGTGCGAATGCCGGCGCTCCAGCGTGTTGAAGAACACCAGGTCCCCCGGGCGCAGTTCGTGCACCTCGATCGGGCGCGTGCGATCGGCGATCTGCGCGGCGTTGTGCGGCAGCTTGCGGCCGCTGATGTTCTCCACGATGTAGGCCACCATGCCGCTGCAATCGAGGCCCGCGTCCGGATTGCGCCCGCCGAAGCGGTAGCCGGTATCGAGCAGGCCGAGCGCGAAGAGCACCATTTCCTGCGTCTGGTGCTCACCCTCGAGAGAGAAATAGTGCCCGCTCGGCGCCACCGTGCGCGGTGGCGAGCCGGGGCCGGCGACCGGGGTGGTGCCGCAGCCCGCCAGCAGTGCGGCTACGGTGGCCACCCCGGCAAGCAGCGCCAGGCGCCGCTTGCCGATGCCGGCGTGCAGAGGGGCGGAAAGGAAGGCGCGAGGGAGGGGCTCGGGACTCATGGCGCGATCCGGTGCGAAAAGGATTTCTGCCAGAGTATGTCAGGACCCGCCCAGGCCGGCAAGGTCTGCTTTCAGATCAGGGGTTTGGAGAGGTTTTCTCGAAGAAGGCTGAAGTCGGGCCCGCGCGGGGCGCGGTCTTCAGTCGAGCAGTTCGATGCGTCCGCCGACCTGCACCGACACCCGGCTCTCGCCGCCCTCGAGTGGCGCCGGGGCGGCCTCCGCGGCCATCGCCGCCGCGCGCATGCGCGGCATCGGCGGAGGCTGCAGGCCGTGCTCGCCGACCGACAGGTGGGCGATGCGGTAGCGCCGACCGAGGGTGTCGGCGATCAGTTTCGCGCGCGCCTCGAAGGCGCGCAGGGCGTCGACGGTGACGTCGGAGACGGCCTTCCTGCGCGTCTCGGGGGCTGGTTCCATGCTCAGCTGGGCGAGCGCCAGGCTCTCCTGGAGCTTGCCGACGAGCTCCGACATCGCCGCCGTGTCGGTGCTCTCGAGGCGGAGCTCGGAACGCATCCGCCAGGCGGTGATACGGCCCTGGCCGTCCTTTCCGTATGCCGGCCAGGTCGAGACGTTTCCGCTCTGCACCTTGACGGCACCCTGCGCGCGCGCGAGTTCGAGCGCCGCGGCGATGTCGCGGTTCACCTCGCGTGCCACCGCGGCCGCGCTCGCGCCGCTGCGCTCTGCATACATCACGGCGACCGCGAGGTCGTTGGCGGCCGGGCCACTGGCCTCGGCCGCGAGCTCCACGGTGGGCGGGGCGGGAGTGTCGGCGGCAAGCGCCGGCGCCGACTGCAGCGCCGCGAGCGCGGCGAGGGTGGCGAGGGTGGCGAGCGCGGTGCGCATCACTGTTCCGGCTTCGCGATCACGCTGGACGGCTCCAGCGCGCACAGGCGGTCGGCGTAGAGGCGGGCGTTGTCCACGTAGTTGTGGGCGTTGACCACCAGGTTCTCGACCTCGGTGTCGCTCAGCGTGCGGATCACCCGGCCAGGAGAACCGACCACCAGCGAGCGGTCGGGGATCACCTTGCCCTCGGGGATCAGGGTGTTGGCGCCGACGATGCACTGCTTGCCGACCACCGCGTTGTTGAGGATCACCGCGTTGATGCCGATCAGGCTGCCGTCGCCGATCGTGCAGCCGTGCAGCATCGCCATGTGGCCCACGGTGACGTGCGTGCCGATCGTCAGCGGGATGCCGTCGTCGTTGTGCAGGACAGAGCCGTCCTGGATGTTGGTATCGTCGCCGATCGTGATCGGATCGTTGTCGCCCCGTACCACGACGTTGTACCAGATGTTGACGTTGCGGCCCGCAGTGACCGATCCGATGACCGTCGCGTTGTGGGCGATCCAGCTTCCCTCGCCGAAGCTCGGCCGGCGGTCGCCCAGGGCGTAGATGCTCATTTTCGTTCTCGCTGTCGATGTCTCGCGCCGATGCTGCGCAGCGCCAGGGGGGCAGGCATCATAACAAGCGCCTCGCGGCCTGCAAACAGCGCCCGTGCCGTGAATGTCGCCGATCCGGCGGGTTTTTCGCGATTTTGAGCCCCCTGCCGGCGGGTGATAGGATGCGCCCGCCCTTCAGGAAGTCCACATGCTCAGTTACCGTCACGCCTTTCACGCCGGCAATCACGCCGATGTCCTCAAGCACCTCGTCCTGATCGAGCTGCTCGACTACTACGGTCGCAAGGACAAGCCCTGGTACTACATCGACACCCACGCGGGGGGCGGCTGCTATGCGCTCGACAGCGAGCAGGCGGGCAAGACCGCCGAGGCGGCGGACGGCATCGGCCGGCTGTGGGGGCACGAGGACCTGCCGCCAGCAGTCGCCGCCTATGTCGCGGCGGTCGGGCAGTTCAATCCGCAGGGCAGGCTGTTGTTCTACCCGGGCTCGCCGGCGCTGGCCATGACGCGTGCGCGCGCCCAGGATCGCCTGCGCCTGTTCGAGCTGCATCCGGCCGACTTCGAATCCCTGCAGCGCACCTTCGCCAGCGAACAGGAGCGCGTGCAGGTGCGCCGCGCCGACGGCTTCGCCGCGCTCAAGAGCCTGCTGCCGCCGCCCTCGCGGCGGGCGGTGGTGCTGATCGATCCGCCCTACGAGGTCAAGGACGACTACCGCAGCGTGGTGGACACGGTGCGTGACGCGATGCGGCGCTTTCCCACCGGGACCTACATGGTCTGGTATCCGATGCTCGCCCGGGCCGAGGCCCGCCAGTTGCCCGAGCGCCTCGCCGCGCTCGGCGCCGAGAGCTGGCTGGACGTGCGCCTGGCGGTGCGCGACGCCCCGCGCGACGGCATCGGGATGTTCGGCAGCGGCCTTTACGTGATCAACCCTCCCTGGGTGTTGCCGCAGCGGCTCGAGGCCGCGCTGCCCTGGCTCGTCGAGCACCTGGGGGTCGATGGCGGTGCGGGCTTCGACCTCGAGCACCACATCGAATGAGTCCGTCCCGGAATGCCGAGGGTGGGCCCGCCGGCCCGACGGTCGCGGAGGGCGCTCCGAGTGCTGCAGGCCCGTCGCCCGACGGGCTCCGCGAGCTGCGCGACGCGATGCGGCAATTCGCCGCCGAGCGCGCCTGGGAGCCCTTCCATACGCCCAAGAACCTCGCGATGGCGCTCGCCGGCGAGGCGGGCGAGGTGATCGAGCATTTCCAGTGGCTCACCGCCGAGCAGTCGATGGCGCTGCCGCCGGCGACGCGGGACGAGGTCGCTCTCGAACTCGCCGACGTGCTGCTGTACCTCGTGCGCCTCGGCGACGTGCTCGGTGTCGACCTCGCCGATGCCGCACGGCGAAAGATGCGCATCAATGCGGAGCGCTACCCCATCGAGCGCGCGCACGGCCGCGCGGACAAGCACGACCGTCTGTGAGGGTGCAAGCGAGGCGTTGCGGCGGAGTCTTCATTCACGTTGGGCCGCGGCAAGATTTCTGAAACAATATCGTCTTTCTTGTAACACGGAATTCCATCGTGGACTTGCAGCACATCAGCGACATCGAGAAGGCAGCCCATCAGGGTCGGGGCGAGGTCTTCCGCCTCGGCATGGGCGTGCTCTTCATCGTCGGGGTCATGTTCTACTCGGCGCTCAGCGGCACGGGCGAGGGCAGCATGACCCTGGTCATGGCGGCGATGATCGGCGGCTACATGGCGATGAACATCGGCGCCAACGACGTCGCCAACAACGTCGGCCCGGCGGTCGGCTCCAAGGCGCTCACCCTGGCTGGCGCGCTGGTCATCGCGGCGATCTTCGAGGCCGCCGGTGCGCTGATCGCCGGCGGCGAGGTGATCGGCACGATCCGCAGCGGCATCATCGATCCCGACCTCATCAAGGATTCCGACACCTTCGTGTGGATCATGCTGGCCGCGCTGCTCGCCGGCGCCTTGTGGCTGAACCTGGCGACCGCGGTCGGGGCGCCGGTGTCGACCACGCACTCGATCGTGGGCGCGGTGCTCGGCTCCGGCATGGCCGCCGCCGGCCCCTCGATCGTCGATTGGTCCACCATGGGCGAGATCGCGGCGAGCTGGGTGATCTCGCCGCTGCTCGGCGGGATCTTCGCCGCCGCCTTCCTGTATCTCGTCAAGCGCAGCATCACCTACCAGGTGGACATGGCCGCGGCCGCACGCCGCACCGTGCCGGTACTGGTCGGCCTGATGGCGTGGACCTTCGTCAGCTACCTGATCCTGAAGGGGCTCAACCGGGTCTGGAAGGTGGACTTCCTTCCCGCCGTGCTGTACGGCCTGATTTTCGGCGCGCTGGTGTTCGTCCTGGTGCGCAAGGCCCTGCACGGCAGCAGCGGCATCGTCGCCAACACCAAGGCGAGCGTGAATCGGCTCTTCACCGTGCCGCTGATCTTCGCCGCCGCGCTGCTCAGCTTCGCGCACGGTTCCAACGACGTCGCCAACGCGGTCGGCCCGCTGGCCGCGATCGTCGATGTGGTCAGTTCCGGCGGCGTGGTGCACAAGGACGCGGCGATCCCCACCTGGGTCATGATGGTCGGCGCGATCGGGATCTCGCTCGGGCTGGCGTTGTTCGGGCCGAAGGTGATCCGCACGGTCGGTTCCGAGATCACCGAGCTCGACCAGATGCGCGCCTATTGCATCGCGATGGCGGCGACCTTGACCGTGATCGTCGCCAGCCAGCTCGGCCTGCCGGTGAGCTCCACGCACATCGCGGTCGGCGGGGTGTTCGGCGTCGGTTTCCTGCGCGAATACCTCAAGAGCAACTACGACCGCATGGTGGCCGAGATCAAGGCCCACCACCCCGAGGGCGACCTCGCCGCGATCGAGGCCTTCATCGCGCGTTTCGAGAAGGCCTCGATCGAGGAGAAGGGGCAGATGCTCGCCGACCTCAAGCAGCGCTCCAAGAACGCGGACGATCCGGCGCACTTCTCCAAGGGCGAGCGCAAGGGACTCAAGAAGGTCTATCGCCGCGAGCTGGTCAAGCGCTCGCAACTGATGCGCATCGCCGCCGCCTGGGTCATCACCGTGCCCGCTTCTGCGCTGATGGCCGCGGTGCTGTTCTTCATGATCCGCGGGATGATGCTGCCCTGATCATCCTGTTCGTCATGATCGCGATGCCGGGGGCCGCGGCGTGAGCTTCGTCGAGCTGCTCGTCCTGCTCGCCCTCGGGGCCGTGGTGTGGTTCTGGTTCGACAGCCTGAAGGCGCGCGAGATCGGCATCGAGGCCGCGCGCCGCGCCTGCACGCGCGAGGGCGTGCAGTTCCTCGACGAGACAGTGGTGGGGCAGGGCCTGCGCCTGGCGCGCGACGACAATGGTCGCGTGCTGCTGCGGCGGGGCTATGCCTTCGAATACTCGGTGGGCGGCGACGACCGCAATGCCGGCAGCGTGGTGCTCGAAGGCCGCGAGGTGGTGCTGGTGGACGTCTCCGCGCATCGGCTCGCACGTCGCGCGGTGGTCATCGACCTGCACCCGCGCGACCCGTCGGCCTAGCGCCGGCGCTCCTCGATCGCGCGCAGGAACTCGTTGCGCGCCTGCTCCGAACGTTCGAACTCGCCGGCGAAGGCGTGGGTGATCACGCGTTCGTCGCCACGGCGGTCCTCGCCGAGCAGCAGGCAGAGCTGTTCGGCCTCGATCACGCAGGCCGCGCCCGCGGCGTGGCCGTGTCGCATCAGCGCGTCGGCGATGTCGCGCGTCATCCACTCCTGGTAGGTGAAGCGATGGCCGATCGCGTCCACCAGGCGGGCGATGCGGCCAAAGCCGTGCAGGCGGCCGCCTGGCAGGTAGGCGACGTGGGCGACGCCACGGAAAGGGACGAGGTGATGCGGACACACGCCATGGACCGCGATGCCGCGAATCACCACCATGTCGCGGCGCGCATCCTCGAAGCCGTCACCGAGCACCTCGGCGGGGTCGAGCTCGTAGCCCCCGAGCAAGCGCCGCTGCCAGAGCTCGCGCACGCGCTGCGCGGTGCGTCCGGTATGGGCGTTGTCGGGGGCGATGCCGCACGCACGCAGCAGGTCGCCGACGGCCTTCTCGAAGGCGGGCGCGTCGAAGGCGCCGCTGCGCGGGATGCCGACGCCTTCGGGGCGCGGGGCGGGGGGGTGATCGTGACCGCAGGGGTCGTGCGCGGGAGGGCTCATGGTGGCGTCCGGTGCGGTGCCCTGCGGCACCCGAACCGGCATGATACCCGCAAGCCAGTTCAGGCGATGAACACCGGGTCCGAGAACACCAGCGTGCCGTCGGCGCGCATCATCAGGTTGTTGGCGTTGAGGATGTCGGGCAGGACCTGATATTCCTCGACGAAGTCGGACAGGGCCCGCAGGGCTTCCTGCAGGCTGTCGCCGACCTTCATCGGCTCGACCGTGAGGTGGTAGAGCGCGATCCGCCCCATGTCCGCACCGAGCCGGCTCCACTGCGCGCACGCCGACCAGTAGCACTCGATCAGGCGACGCGAGAGTTCTGCCGCGGGGGAGCCCTCGGCGAGCGGATAGAGGCGCTCCATCTCGATCAGATGGAAGGGATAGCCCGACTGTGCGCGGCCGATCACCCCATGATCGGCGAATACGATGGGGAAATGCGGGCCGCGCGGGCGGTCGTCGGCGGTGTAGAGGAAGTAGTCGGCAGGGGAGCTGACGATCTTGTAGACATGCTCCCCGTCGCCCTTGTCGATCACGATCGAGTACTCGCCGCGACCGATCTCGGTCTTGCCGTCGAGCAGCGGATGCGACGGCACGGCGTCGGGCAGCAGGATCGCCTGCCGTCCGAGCATCGCGCGCGCCGCATCCATGTCGATCATGATCTCCTCGCTGCTCACGCCATGATGTTATAGCCGGCGTCGACGAAATGCACCCCGCCGCTGATCAGTCGGCCGGCGTCCGAGACCAGGAAGGCGGTCAGCGCGCCGATGTCCTCGGGGGTGACCAGGGCATGCATCGGCGAGCGCTCGACCGCGGCCGCCATGAGGCCGTCGAAGCCCGCGATCCCGGAGGCGGCGCGCGTCATCAGCGGGCCGGGGGAGACCGCATTGACGCGGATGCCCTTGGCGCCGAGCTCGGCCGCCATGTAGCGGGTGGCGGCCTCGAGCGCGGCCTTGCACAGGCCCATCACGCCGTAGTTGGGGATGACCTTCTCGGAGCCGAGGTAGGTCATCGTCACCAGGGCACCGCCGCCGGCCTTCTCGAGCAGCGGCTCGGCCTTCTTGGCCAGGCGCACGAAGGAGTGGGTGGACACGTCCATCGCCAGCGCGAAGCCGTCGGCCGAGGTGTCGACCACGCGGCCGTGCAGGTCGTCGCGCTTGGCGAAGGCCATGCTGTGGATGGCGAAGTCGAGCTTGCCGTGGCGCGCCTCGATCGCGCCAAAGGCGGCGTCCATGGTTTCGGGGCGGGTGACGTCGAGCAGGTGAACGTCCTCGACGCCGAGGCGGTGGATCACCGGCTCGATGAAGGCGCGCGTCTTCTCGTTCTGATAGGTGATGATCAGCGTCGCGCCGGCCTGGGCGCAGGCCTCGGCGACGCCGGTGGAGATCGACTTCTCGTTGGCGATGCCGGTGATGAGGCCGACCTTGCCCTCCAGATTGACGATGGGGGTCATGATGGATTCCTTTTCTCGGGTGAGTGTTGTTGCGGCGCAACGGCAGCGAGCATAAGCCGGCCTGTGCGACGCGAATGTGATGGTTCGTGAAATCGGATACGCGGTGGTATCGGTGCCGGTACAGTATATTGCGCATTGCAGCATCCACAAATTGCCGGCCGCGGCATTCTTCGCCGGAGCAGGGAACATGACACGCAACGCATACATCTTCATGGACTTCGACGGCGTCACCCACCCCTGGGGCGAGGTCGAGGATTTCCGTTGTCTCGTGCACATCGAGGCGGTGGTGAGGGAGTTCCCCGAAGCGCGCATCGTGATCGCCTCCGACTGGCGCATGCTGTTCTCGCTGCCCAAGCTGGTCGCCCGCTTTTCCGAGGACATCCGCCCGCAGATCGCCGGCGCCACGCCGCACCTGCTGCCCAAGACGGGCGCCGAGCTGCACGGCCTGCGCGAGCGCGAGGCGATGGCTTGGCTGCGCCAGCACGGCGCCGATCCGGGCGAGGCGGCGTGGTGCGCGCTCGACGACGCGCCGGGCAACTGGCTGTCGCGTTCGCGACTGGTGCTGACCGACTTCAAGCGTGGCTTCACCTCCGAGGATGCGGTCGCCCTGCGCCGCATGCTGCAGGGCTTCCGCGACGGGGTGCGCAACCAGGTCGGCCAGGTCGCGCACTCGCTGTGGGCGCGCGACAGTGCCTGATGGGGGAGACGCCATGAACCCCGCCGAGCAGACCCTGCCGCCCGACCCGCTTGCGCACCGAGTCGACGCCTCGACCCAACGCCAGGCGGCGCGGCTGGCCGAAGAGAGCTTCGCGCGCCTGTTCCGGCTCAGCGTCGCCGAAGGCGATGCTGCGCGGCTGAAGGGCGTGGAGCAGTTGCGCGTCGACCTCGCCGACTGGGTGTCCGCGGCGGCCGACCCCGAGGCACAGGCGCTGCGCCTCGCCTTGCTGCTGTCCGGGATGGACCAGTGGGGGATGGCCTGGAGCCGGGCCTTCGGCCTGGTGGCGATCCCCGCGCTGACCGAGCTCATCGGTGCGCTGCGCACTGGTCTGGATGAAACCGCCGAGGCGCGCTTCCTGCGCCACTTCGAAGGGATCGCCGCCGTCGAGGAGAATGCCATCGACTTCAAGGTCGAGCTGCGCCGTGGGCTGCACCTGGCGCTGTGGCATGCCTCGATCGCCACCGAGCATCGCGACGAGGCCATGCGCCTCGCCGGCGAGCTCGGCAGCCAGCTGCTCGCGCTCGCGCGCAGCATGCCGGTGGCGGGCTGGCGGCTGGTGGCCGACGCGCTCGCCTTCATCCAGATCCGCTGCCTGGCCGAAGGGCTCGCTGCCGAGGGCGTGGCCCAGGAGGCCACACAGGCCTTGTTCGGCGCCTTGGCGCGCGAGCTGCCGGCGCCGCAGCGCGACCTCGTGATGGCGCATTCCGCGCGCGCGGTGATGGCCTGGCAGCAGGCCGGCCGCGCTTCGCCGCAGGTGCACTGATGGCGCTCAAGGCCACGGTCTTCAAGGCCGACATCCAGGTCGCCGACATGGATCGGCACCACTACGCCGATTATTCGCTCACCCTCGCGCGTCACCCTTCCGAGACCGACGAGCGCATGATGGTGCGCCTGCTCGCCTTCGCGCTCTTCGCCGACCCGGCGCTCGCCTTCGGTAAGGGGCTATGCGTCGATGACGAGCCCGACCTGTGGCAGAAGGACCTCACCGGCGTCATCGAGCGCTGGATCGACGTCGGCCAGCCCGATGACAAGTGGGTGCGCAAGGCCTGCGGGCGCGCGCGCGAGGTGGTGGTGCTGGCCTACGGGCGGGCGCTGGAGGTGTGGTGGAGCGGGGTGCGCGGCCGCCTCGAGCGCCACGGCAACCTGAAGGTGTTCGAGCTCGAACGCGAGGCCAGCGCCGAACTCGGCCGCCTCGCCGAGCGCACGATGCGCCTGCAATTCACCATCCAGGACGGCCACGTGTTGGTAACCAACGGGCGCGAGACCGTGTCGCTCGAGCCGCGCAAGCTCACTGCCTGAACCCCGGTGCGCGGCGCCCGACAGCCCGCGGCGCGGCCGCCCGGGCCCTCAGCGCGGGCTGTCGCGCAGGAATGCGGCCACCCTTTCGGCGGTCGCCTGCGGATGCTCGAGCATGAAGCAGTGTCCGCCCTCCACCTGCACGCATTGCACGTTGGCCTTGCCTGCCGCCCAGCGCGTGACCGAGCGCCGCGCGAAGGCGAAGGTGTCGCGCCCGTGCAGCGCGAGCACCGGCTGCTCGATGCGGGCAAGCGAGGACCACAGCCGGCGCGGGTAGGACGCGAAGATCTCGGCCTCGCGGGTGGGCCGGCACTTGAGCTCCACGCCACCGCCCGGCACGTCGCGCAGCGCATGGTCGATATAGGCCTGGAAGGAGTCCTCGCTCCAGCCGCGGAACACCCCGCGCCCGTGCAGCCCCGCATGCGCGGCAGCGCGGTCCGGCCAGTGGTGGCGTCGCGTGCGTGCCTTGGCGGCGAGCTTGTTGCGCGAGGCCAGCCCGACGAGGTCGGAGAGCGCCATCATGCCGATCATCGCCGGGGTGAACAGCACCGGGTCGAGCAGCACACCACGGCTGAAGGCGTGCGGATGATGCGCCAGCATCAGGCAGGTGAGCACGCTGCCGAAGCTGTGGCCGGCGGCATGCACGGGTACCGTGCCGAAACGCGGCGCGTGCGCGAGCCAGGCCTCGGCGGCCATCTCGGCAGCATGGTTCCAGCCGCGGAAGCGGCTGCCGTGGTCGCTGTCGCCATGACCCTGCACGTCGGACAGGAAGAGGTCGAAATGCGCGCTCAGGTGCGCGAGCATGGGCGCATAGGTGAGCGAGCTGAGCCCGTTGCCATGGAGGAAATGCAGCACCGGGCGACCGCTCGGCGGGCTGTGGTGGCCGCGCAGCGTGAAGCCGGCGGAGGTGTGATGCGTCCAGCTTTGGAGCTTCATGATTCGGCGTATGCCGCGGCTGCGAGCGCGGTCGTGGCGGAGGTCGGATTGTAGGGCCAGATCAGATTGGCGGGCAGCGGCCGGAGCTCGCGCATGCCGTATCGTCGGCGCAGGGTGCGAGAGTCTGCCATGAAACCCAGCCGGGGATGTGCTCGACCGGCATCGGCCGGGCGATGCCGAAGCCCTGGCCGAGCCTGCAGCCGAGGGCAAGCAGGGCCGCTGCGTGGGCGGGCGTCTCCACGCCTTCGGCGATCACCTCGCGGCCGAAGGTGCGCGCGAGCTGCACCACGGCGCCGACGATCGCGCGCGCCTCGCCGTCCTCCAGCATGTCGAGCACGAAGCTGCGGTCGATCTTGAGGCGGTCGAAGGGCAGCTGGCGGAAGTGGCGCAGCGAGGCGTAGCCGGTGCCGAAGTCGTCGAGCGCGATGCGTACGCCGAGGCGATGGCAGGCCTCGAGCACGTCCATCGCCAGCACCATGTCGTCGAGCGCAGTGGATTCGAGGATCTCGAGCTCCAGGCGCTCGGGCGGGATGTCGGGGTGGCGCTCCAGCGCGCTGCGCACGCTGGCGACGAAGCCCGCCTGCATCAGCGGACCGGGACCGACGTTGACGCTTACCCCGATGTCCAGCCCGGCCGCGCGGCAGCGCTCGAGGGCGCCGAGCGCGTGGTCGACCACCCACTGACCGAGCCGGGTCTCCAGCTCGGTGCCTTCGAGGTCGGGCAGGAACTCGCCCGGCGCCAGCAGGCCGCGCTCGGGGTGCTGCCAGCGCAGCAGGGCCTCCATGCCGAGTGGCCGCCCGTCGACCATGTCGACCTGGGGCTGGAAGTGCAGCACGAACTCCTGCCGGCGCAAGGCCTGGTCGAGGCGCTCGAGGCGTTCCTTGCGCACGCGCTGCTGTTCCTCGACGCTGGCGTCGAAGAACTGGATGCAGTTGCGTCCGCGCTGCTTGGCGCGGTACATCGCCTGGTCGGCGTGGCGCAGCAGGGTGTCGGGGTCGGCGTCGTCCTCGGGGAAGAGGGTGACGCCGATGCTCGCGGACACGCATACCTGCTGGCTGGCGAGCGCAATCGGCGTGCGGATGGCTTCGAGCACGCGCTCGAGCACGCGCTCGCCTTCGATGTCCTCGAGCAGCAGCACGAACTCGTCGCCGCCGAGGCGGGCCACGGTGTCGCTGGCGCGCAGGATCGCGCCGAGCCGGTCGACGATGCCGATCAGCACCTGGTCGCCGGCCTCGTGGCCGAGCTGATCGTTCACCGGCTTGAAGCCGTCGAGGTCGATCACGCAGACCGCGAGCGGCTTCCCTGTGCGCCGAGAGTGTGCGATCGCCTGGCGCAGGCGGTCGTCGAGCAGGCGGCGGTTGGGTGCGCCGGTGAGCGGGTCGAAGTAGGCGATGCGGTTGAGCTCCTCCTCATGCTTCTTGAGCCGGCTGATGTCGGAGAACATCGCCAGATGGTGGATCACCCGACCGCGTGCGTCGCGCACGCGGCTGATCGAGAGCACCTCGGCGAACTCGCTGCCGTCCTTGCGCCGGTTCCACAGTTCGCCCTGCCAGTGGTCGTGCTCTTCGATCGCCTGCCACATCGCACGGTAGAACTCGCGCCCCTGGCGGCCCGAGGCGAGCATGCCGGGGTCGCGGCCGAGGCTCTCCTCGCGGCTGTAGCCGGTGATGCGGCAGAAGGCCGGGTTGACGTCGACGATGCGGTTGTCGACGTCGGTGATCAGGATCGCCTCGTAGCTCGACGAGAACACGCTCGCGGCCAGGCGCAGGCGCTCCTCGTTCTCCTTGCGCCGATCGATGTCGATCTGCGCGCCGGTCAGCAGCAGCGCGCGCCCGTCCGCGTCGCGGCGCACGGCGAGCGCGCGGTCATACACCCAGATCCAGCGTCCGTCGCAATGGCGCAGGCGCAGGTCGTGCTCGTAGAAGGCGGTCTCGCCGCGGATGTGGCGATCGAGCTCGCGCTCGGCCTCGGCGAGGTCGGCGGGATGCACGCGCTTGCGCCAGCACGCGCGCCCTTCGCCGTCGCAGTCCTCCGCCGCCAGCCCGAGCATCGCCGCCCAGCGTGCGTCCATCTTCCACTCGCCGGTCTCCAGATTCCATTCCCAGCTGCCGGCCTGGGTGGCCTCGATCACGTTGCGCAGGTGGTGGCGATCGAGTTCGATCTCTGCTGCCAGGCGGCGCGCGGCGGCGTTGGCCTGCGACAGCGCCAGGTTGCGCTGCGCCAGACGCACCAGCAGCAGCACGATCGCCAGGGTCGCGAGGCCGAGTACGAAGATCGTCTCGTGGTAGCGCGCCCACACGTCGTTCCAGGTAAAGGGTGGAGTGGCGTCGAAGGGCGGCAGGCGCAGTTCGCGCAGCATCTCCTCGACGCGGGCGTAATCGGCGGGGATGGTGAAGCCGTGGATGCCTGCGGCGCGCGCGGCCGGGTCGGCGGTTTCGAGGCCGAGCGCGAGTGCCGCCACCTTGCGCATCAGGGCCGGGTCGGCCTGACGAAGGGCGACGAGGGGCCATTCGGGGTAGAGGCGTGTGGAACTGCGCAGCGGGAAGCCCGGATGCTGCAGGGGATGCAGCACACGCAAGCCGGAGAGGTCGCGCCCCTCGGCGACGAGCGCCTCGAAGAGGCCGGTGCGGACGAAGCCGGCGTCGACGCGGCCGTCGAGTACCGCTTCGACGACGCTGTCCTGGGTCTGCCGCAGCGTGAACATGCGCAGCGAGCCGGGGTCGATGCCGGCGGCCTTCATCTCGAGTGCCTGCGCCGGATAGGTGGCGAGGAAGTTGGCATGGGTGGTGCCGACGCGCCTGCCCCGCAGGTCGGCGAGGGTCTTCAGGCTGGCGTCCGCGGCGCGCACCAGGATCACGCCGCCGAACTCGCTCAGGGCCTGGCCGCCGGCATCGGCGACCACGGTGGCGATGGCACCGGAGAGCGGATTGGATGCGCGCAGCTCGATGAAATGCACCGGGTTGGTCAGCAGCAGATCGATCTCGCCGGCGGCGAGGGCGCGCTGCAGTCCGGCGTCGTCGAGCGCGTGCAGGCGTACCTCGACGCCGTCCAGGTGCTGGTTCAGGTAGTCCACGAAGGGCTGCCACGAGGCCTCGACGAGCGCCTTCGGGCGCGCCGAATAGACGCCGAAATCGAGATCCGTCCGGGCGTGCAGAGCCGCGCTGCCGAGGCTCAGGCAGACCAGCAGGACGACGGTGCGGAGGAGTCGTCGCATCAGCACGGGATGGCCACCGAGTCCGTCGCGCGATGCGCCAGCAGGCTCGACGTGCGCGCACGGCAGCGGCGCGCGGGCGAGTCTTCGGGCTGGCGGAGAGCGTCACGACACATCGACGGGAGAGCTATGGGACAACTGCCCATTCTAGGTCTTTCGGGATGCCTGCGGCAGGCGATTCGGCGGTGCCGTGACGCAGTTCGCGCAGCAGCCCGCGCTCCGGCCTTCAGTCCTCGCGGCGGCGGAAGGGCTTGCCGGCACGCTCGCCCTGGCGCTTCACCGGCGCGGAGTGGCCGCCAGCCTTGCGGTCGGTGGCCGGCGGGCGGCGTTCGTCGTGCGGTCGACGCTCGTCGTGGCCGCGAAAGCCCCCGCCACCCGGCTTGCCGACGTAACCCGCGCCAGGCTGGTTCGGGCGCGCGCCACCGAAGTCGCGCGGGCGGCGCTCGCCGTCCTGCGCGTGCGAGCCGTCCGTGCCGCGTTCCGGCCGCGCCGGGCGCCGGCGTTCGGGGACCGTGGCCGCCTCGGCGGCGCTCAGCTCGCGGATCGACAGCGGCATCTGGCGCACGCGGGTGCGCTTGAGCGTGGCGAGCAGGTCCTCGGGCAGGTTGGCGGGCAGCTCGACGGTGGAGAACTCGTCGAAGAGGTGGATCTGGCCGATGAACCTGCCCTCGATGCCGCCTTCGTTGGCGATCGCGCCGACGATCTCCTTGGGGCTCGCGCCATGGGCGCGGCCGACCTCGATGCGGTAGCGCACCAGCGCGCCTTCGGAGAAGGAACGCCGGCGGGCGAGGATCTCGTCGCGGTTGGGGCGCGGCGTGCGCTCGCGCGCGGCGCCGGTGGTGAAGTGCTCGGCGCGCGGCGCGCGGCCTTCACTGGGCGTCGTGGTGGCGATGTCCCAGCCGCGGCCGGACTGCTCGACCTGGAGCGGGCGCTCGCGCTGGGCGAGCAGGGCCAGTGCGGCGGCGACCTCGTGGATCTCGAGCTCGTTCTCGTCGATCAGGTCGTTGACCACGCCCATGAAGAAGCCGAGCTCCGCGCCGGCGATGGTCTCGGCGACCTGGCGCTTGAACTGGGCCACGCGCAGGTTGGTGACCTCCTCACCGCTCGGCAGCGCGATCGGCGTGATCGGCTGGCGGGTGGCGCGCTCGATCATCTTGAGCATGCGCGTCTCGCGCGGCGCCACGAACAGGATCGCCACCCCCTCGCGCCCGGCGCGGCCGGTGCGGCCGATGCGGTGCACGTAGGCCTCGGTGTCGTAGGGGATGTCGTAGTTGATCACGTGCGAGACGCGCGGCACGTCGATGCCGCGCGCGGCGACGTCGGTGGCGATGACGATGTCGAGCGCGCCGTTCTTCAATTGCTCGATCACGCGCTCGCGCAGGCCCTGGTTCATGTCGCCGTTGAGCGCGGCGGCGGCATAGCCGCGCGCGGCCAGCTTGTCGGCGAGCTCCTCGGTGGCGATCTTGGTGCGCACGAAGACGAGGGCGGCGTCGAAGCTTTCCTCGGCGTCGAGGATGCGGGTGAGTGCGTCGAGCTTGTCCACCCCGCGCACCAGCCAGTAGCGCTGGCTGATCTTGGCCACGGTGGAGGTGGCGGCGCGGATCTTGATCTCCTGCGGGTTGCGCAGGTGGCGGCGGGCGACTTCGCGGATCACGTTGGGCATGGTGGCCGAGAACAGCGCGGTCTGGCGCTCGGCCGGGGTGTGCTCGAGGATCCACTCGACATCGTCGATGAAGCCCATGCGCAGCATCTCGTCGGCCTCGTCGAGCACGATGGCCTTGAGGGCGTCGAGCTTGAGGCTCTCGCGCTCGAGGTGGTCCATGACCCGGCCCGGGGTGCCGACGACCACCTGGGCGCCGCGCGAGAGCTGGCGCAGCTGAACGACCATGCTCTGGCCGCCGTAGATCGGCAGCACGTGGAAGTTCTTCAGGTGGTGGGCGTACTTGGCGAAGGCCTCGGCGACCTGGATCGCTAGCTCGCGCGTGGGGGTGAGCACCAGGACCTGCGGGCGCGTGTCGGCGAGGTCGAGCTTGGCCAGCATCGGCAGCGCGAAGGCGGCGGTCTTGCCGGTCCCGGTCTGCGCCTCGCCGAGGATGTCGTGGCCGGCGAGCAGTTGCGGGATGCAGGCGGCCTGGATCGGCGAGGGGGTCTCGTAACCCACTTCGGCGAGCGCCGACAGCAGGGGCGCGGGCAGCTGGAGATCGGCGAAGCGCAGTTCGGCTTCGGCGGGGGCGGATTCGGGGCGGGGAGCTTCGGTCATGGCGTCTCGGCCGCGGGGCGGCGATGGGCAGCGGCGCTGCAACATCGCGGAGGCGGGCGATTGCGGCGCGGCGGGGGTGATGGGGCGGCTCGTGGCCGCGGCGTTGCGGCGGGTGGCCGCGGGCTTGCGCGTCCGGCGCGCTCCGTTGGTGCGGAAGGGCGGCCCGAGGCCGCCGCAAATGCAAAAACGCGGCGCAGGGCCGCGTTTTGAATCAATCGATCGACGTCGAGGACGTCGGGTCGATTACAGCGGGCGGATGTTGGCCG
This sequence comes from Thauera aminoaromatica, assembly GCF_000021765.1. NCBI lineage: Bacteria > Pseudomonadati > Pseudomonadota > Betaproteobacteria > Rhodocyclales > Zoogloeaceae > Thauera > Thauera aminoaromatica. The sequence goes on from NC_011662.2 coordinate 1,888,570, forward strand.
CCTGCAGGCCCTTGGGGCCGGTCTTGACTTCGAATTCGACGCGCTGGTTTTCGGCCAGGCTCTTGAAACCCTTGCTCTGGATTTCCGAGAAGTGGGCGAAGAGGTCGTCGCCGCCGCCTTCCGGGGTGATGAAGCCGAAGCCCTTGGCGTCGTTGAACCACTTGACGGTACCGGTTTGAGTGCTCATTTTGCGTTCCATATAAAGAATTGCGGGCTTGCGCCCCGAAGTGCAGGAACGATCAAGAAACGTAATCAGGGAGGCATCAAACCGACACGCGTTCTCTTGGAACACGCTGGCAACCACACCAACAACCACTGCTTGAATCGACTGCGAGCGGCAAGATACACGCTTTTGCGCGGATGCGTGAACTTATTTTTCAGTTCGATCGCATGCGGCGTGCGTGTGGGGCGCGTGCCGGCGTCCGGCAGTGGGATAATCCGCCCCCCGACAGTCAATCCAGGTCTCTCCATGCCCATCCAGTGGTTCCCCGGACACATGGCCTCCGCGCGCAAGAAGGCGGCCGAGGCGATGGCCATGACCGACGTGGTCATCGAGGTCGTCGACGCGCGCCTGCCCGAGGCCAGCAGCAACCCGATGATCGCCGAGCTGCGCCGCTTTCGTAACCGCCCCTGCCTCAAGCTGCTCAACAAGTCCGACCTCGCCGACCCCGAGGTCACACGTGCCTGGATGGAGTCCTACAATCGCCTGCCCGGCGTGAAGGCGGTGGCGATCTCGGCCAAGAGCCCGGCCGAGGTGGCGCGCGTGCCGGCGCTGTGCCGCCAGCTCGCGCCGCACCGCGACGATGGCGTCAAGCCGCTGCGCATGATGATCATGGGCATTCCCAACGTCGGCAAATCGACGCTGATGAACGCGCTGCTCAAGCGCAAGGTGGCCAAGGTGGGCGACGAGCCTGCAGTCACCAAGCACCAGCAGACGCTGGATCTCGGTCCCGGCATGACGCTCACCGACACGCCCGGCATGATGTGGCCCAAGATCGACCACGATGCCGACGGCTACATGCTGGCGGCGAGCCACGCCATCGGCCGCAACGCGGTGATCGACGAGGAGGTGGCGGCCTTCCTCGGCGAGATCCTCATCGCGCGCTACCCCGATCGCCTGGCGGTGCGCTACCGGCTCGACGCCGCCGCGATGGCCGCGCTCGACGGCCCGGCGCTGGTCGAGGCGGTAGGCCGGCGGCGCGGCTGTCTGGTCAAGGGCGGTGGGCTGGACCTGGAGAAGGCGGCGCAGATCCTGCTGCAGGACTATCGCGACGGCGCGCTCGGGCGCATCAGCCTGGAGACGCCGGAGACGCGCGCGCACATGATCGCCGCCGCGCAGGCGGCCGCGGCTCAGGCTGCCGCTGCGGGGGAGACCGGAGAGGAGGCCGCCGGCGCGGCGGAAGCGGGGGGCGAGGCCGATGCTTCCGGGGGCGAGGGCGACTGATCCGCCGTCGCCGGCACGATCTCGATCCACCGCAACCACTGCCCGCAGGCGTTGCGCGGCCCGCGCAGCGAGCCGTGCCAGGGGCCTTCCCGGCAGGGGCCGCGCTGCTCGGTGGGATGCAGTTCGACGGTGCTGCCGTCCTCGCCCACGCGCCGCCATCCGCCCCAGCGATTGCAGCTGGGGCAGCGGCGCAGTTCGGCGACAGGTGGGGCGGGGGGGACGAAGCTCATCGATCGGGGCCGGGGGTTCGGGTGCAATGATACGGCGGGCGGACGCGGGTGCGGCAGGCGTCGCAGGCCACACGGCCGCACGATCGACGGCTGCTCGCGCCTGCCCGTCCGCAGGTCGCCGCATGGCCCATGCCGGCGCAGTCCCGGCGCCTTTGATATCATCCCGATCCTGCCGTTCCTCCTCCGGAGTCCCATGAGCGTTCCGTCAGCCTCGCGGCTGCACGCCCTCAACGTCGACCTGCACTGCCATTCCTCCGTCTCGGACGGCTGGCTCGAGCCCGAAGCGCTGGTGTTGCGCGCGATCGCCAACGGCGTCGAGCTGCTCGCGCTGACCGATCACGACGAACTTGGCGGCATCGCGTCCGCGCAGCTTGTCGCCCGCGCCCATGGCTTGGCCTTCGTGCCGGGCGTCGAGATCTCGGTCTCCTTCGCCGGCGAGACCGTCCATATCGTGGGCCTGGGCGTCGATCCCGGGAGCGCCGAACTGTGTGCCGGTCTCGCCGCCCTGCGTGCCGGACGCGACGGGCGCGCGCGGCGCATTGGCGACGAGCTCGCGCGCGTCGGCATCCCCGATGCCTTCGCGGGTGCCTGCCGCTTCGCGCGCAACCCCGCGCTCGTGAGCCGCGCGCACTTCGCCCGCCATCTGGTCGCGAGCGGCGTGATGCCCGACGTGAAGACGGTCTTCGACCACTATCTCGTGCGCGGCAAGCCCGGCTTCGTCGAGCACCGCTGGGCGACGCTCGAGCAGGCGGTGGGCTGGATCCGCGCCGCCGGCGGCATCGCGGTGGTCGCGCATCCGGCGCGCTACCGGCTGTCCTCCGTCGCCATGGGCGAGCTCTTCGACCGCTTCGTCGCCGCCGGCGGTGAGGCCGTCGAGGTGGTGGCCGGCGCGCACACCGAGGACGAGATGCGTCGCTTCGCGAGCCTCGCGCGCCAGCGCGGGCTGCTGGCCTCGCGCGCGTCCGATTTCCATGGTGTGCAGGAGAGCATGGTCGACGTCGGCCGCTGCAATCCGCTGCCTGCCGACCTCGAGCCGGTGTGGAGCCGTCTGCAGGCCACCACCGCGGCGCTCGCGGCGGCCGCATCCTCCGCGCGCTAGGGCGCGCGCCCCATCGAGCATCCGATCATGGCCCAGTATTTCTCCCTTCATCCCGAACAGCCGCAGGCGCGGCTGATCCGTCAGGCCGCCGAGATCCTGCGTGGCGGCGGCCTCGTCGCGCTGCCCACCGACTCCGCCTACGCGCTCGCCTGCCAGGTCGGCGACGCCGCGCTGCTCGACCGCATCCGCCGCATCCGCGGGGTGGATGAGCGCCACCACTTCACGCTGATGTGCCGCGACCTCTCCGAGATCGGCACCTACGCCCGGGTGGACAACAGCCAGTACCGGTTGCTGAAGGCGGTCACTCCCGGCCCCTACACCTTCATCCTCGAAGGCACCAAGGAGCTGCCGCGCCGCGTGCTGCACCCGAAGCGCAAGACCATCGGCCTGCGCGTGCCCGAGCACGCGGTGGTGTCGGCCCTGCTCGCCGAGATCGACGGCCCGCTGCTGACCTCGACCCTGATCCTGCCCGGCGAGGACCTGCCGCTCTCCGACCCGGAGGAGATCCGCGACCGTCTCGGCAAGCTGGTCGAGCTGGTCATCGAGGCCGGCTACTGCGGTCCCGAGGCCACCACCGTGATCGACCTCACCTCGGGTGCGCCCGAGCTGGTACGCGCCGGGCGCGGCCCGCTCGAGCCCTTCGGTCTGTAGAATCCGGGGTTTGCCACCGAGCCCGCGATGGATTCGCTGATCTCCACCCTGGCCATCTGGGCCCTCCCGGTCGTGCTCGCGATCACGCTGCACGAGGCCGCGCACGGTTACGTGGCACGCCACTTCGGCGACCCCACCGCCCACCTCGCCGGGCGCATCACGCTCAACCCGCTGCGCCACATCGACCCGGTGGGCACCATCCTGGTGCCGGCGGGCATCCTCGCCCTCAGCTCGCTCGCCGGTGGCGGGGGGATCCTCTTCGGCTGGGCCAAGCCGGTGCCGGTCAACTTCTCGCGCCTGCGCAATCCCAAGTCCGACATGTTGTGGGTGGCGGCTGCAGGGCCTTTCGTCAACTTCGTCATGGCGCTCGGGTGGGCGCTGCTGTTCCGCATCGGCGCCACCAGCGAGCCGGGCGCCTACACGCTGCCGGTGCTCGAGATGGCCGACGCCGGCATCCGGATCAACGCCGTGCTGATGGCGCTCAACCTGCTGCCGATCCCGCCGCTCGACGGCGGCCGCATCGCGGTCAGCCTGCTGCCCGACCGGCTGGCCTGGCAGTACGCCCGGCTCGAGCCCTACGGCTTCCCGATCCTGCTCGTGCTGCTGTTCACCGGCGTGCTCGGCACCCTGCTGTGGCCGCTGCTCACCGGGTTCCGCTACCTGCTGTCCCTCGTCTTCGGATTCTGATTCTCCATGTACGCTGAACGTGTCCTCTCCGGCATGCGCCCCAGTGGGCGGCTCCATCTCGGCCACTACCACGGCGTGCTCAAGAACTGGGTGAAGCTGCAGGAGGAGTTCCCCTGCCTGTTCTTCGTCGCCGACTGGCATGCGCTCACCACGCACTACGACACCCCCGAGGTGATCGAGAACAGCGTCTGGGACATGCTGGTCGACTGGCTCGCCGCCGGGGTCGATCCCGCGCAGTCCACGCTCTTCATCCAGTCGCAGGTGCCCGAGCACGCCGAGCTGCACCTGCTGCTGTCGATGATGACCCCGCTCGGCTGGCTGGAGCGCGTGCCGACCTGGAAGGAGCAGCAGGAGAGGATCGAGGGTCGCGACCTGTCGACCTACGGCTTCCTCGGCTATCCGCTGCTGCAGTCGGCCGACATCCTGATCTACCGCGCGGACAAGGTGCCGGTGGGCGAGGACCAGGTGCCGCACATCGAGATCACCCGCGAGATCGCACGCCGCTTCAATCACCTCTACGGCCGCGAGCCGGGCTTCGAAGACAAGGCCAAGGACGCGGTGCGCAAGCTCGGTGCCAAGCGTGCGCGCATGTACCACGATCTGCGCACGCGCTTCCAGCAGGAGGGCGATGACGAGGCGCTCGAGCAGGCCAAGGCCCTGCTCGACGAAACCCAGAATCTCTCGCTTGGCGACCGCGAGCGCCTCTACGGCTACCTGGAAGGCAGCGGCAAGATGATCCTGGTCGAGCCCGAGGCGCTGCTTACCCCGGCGGCGCGCATGCCCGGCCTGGACGGGCAGAAGATGTCCAAGTCCTACGGCAACACCGTCAACCTGCGCGAGGACGCCGAGAGTGTCACGCGCAAGGTGCGCACCATGCAGACCGATCCCGCGCGCATGCGCCGCACCGACCCGGGCGAGCCCGAGCGCTGCCCGGTGTGGCAGCTGCACGCGATCTATTCCGGCGAAGACACCCTGGCCTGGGTGCAGCGGGGTTGCCGCAGCGCGGGCATCGGCTGCCTGGAGTGCAAGCAGCCGGTGCTGGAGGCGATCCTGAAGGAGCAGGAGGTGCTGCACGAGCGCGCCCAGCCTTATCTGGACGATCCTTCGCTGCTGCGCAGCATCATCGCCGACGGCTGCGAGCGCGCGCGCCGGCTTGCGCAGGAGACCATGCGCGACGTGCGCGAGGCGATGGGCCTGGACTACGGTTGAGCCCGCCGCACGCCGCCTTCCCGATCGCAGCCGCACCATGAACCTGCCGCTCGACCTGGTGCCGATCGACACCGGCCCGCCGCTCGATGTGCTCGCGCGCATCTACGGCGAGCCCCTGCTCGAATTGCCGAAAGACCTGTATATTCCGCCCGATGCGCTGCAGGTCTTCCTGGAAGCCTTCGAGGGGCCGCTGGACCTGCTGCTCTACCTGATCCGCAAGGCCAACCTCGACATCCTCGATGTGCCGATGGCGCCGCTCACCGCGCAGTACCTCGAGTACGTCGAGGCGATGCGGGCCACCCACCTCGAGCTCGCCGCCGAATACCTGCTGATGGCCGCGGTGCTGCTCGAGATCAAGTCGCGCATGCTGCTGCCGCGGCCGCCGCGCGCGAGTGCGGAAGAAGAGGATCCGCGCGCCGAGCTGGTGCGCCGGCTGCTCGAGTACGAACAGATGAAGCTCGCCGCGGCACGGCTCGAGGCGCTGCCGCGGGTGGAGCGCGACTTCGAGTGGGTGGGGGTGTTCGTTGCCGAGAAGGTGGTCGAGCGCCTGCCCGAGGTCAGCCTGCACGACCTTCAGCTGGCCTGGCTGCGTATCATGAAGAAGGCGCGGCTCAACCAGAGCCACCGTGTCGGCCGCGAGCAGCTCTCGGTGCGCGAGCACATGACGGCGATCCTGCGCAAGCTCGGTGACGGCGCCTTCGTGGTGTTCGACGCCTTGTTCGACGTCGAGCTCGGCCCGCCCGGCCTGGTGGTGAGCTTTCTCGCCGTGCTCGAGCTGGTGAAGGAAAAGCTGGTCGAAGTGACCCAGAACGAGGCCTTTGCGCCGATCTACGTGAAGCTGGCAGATGGCACCCGCAACGACGCCTGAGACCTGGTTGCGCATCGTCGAGGCGGCGCTGCTCTCCGCGCCGGGGGCACTGCCGGTGTCGGAGCTGCGCAAGCTCTTCGACGAGGATCCGGGGCCGGACCTGGTGCGCCGCCTGCTCGACGAGCTGCGCGCGCAGTGGTTCGAGGCCGGGCGCGGGGTCGAGCTGGTGCAGTTGGCGAGCGGCTGGCGCTTCCAGACACGGCCCGAGTATCAGGTCTACCTCGACCGCCTGAAGGAAGAAAAACCGCCGCGCTACTCGCGCGCGGTCATGGAAACGCTGGCGATCATCGCCTATCGCCAGCCCGTCACGCGCGGTGACATCGAGGACATCCGCGGCGTGGCGGTCTCGCCCAGCGTCTTGAAAACCCTCGAATCGCGCGGCTGGGTCGACATCGTCGGCCACCGCGACACGCCCGGGCGGCCGGCGCTCTTCGCCACCACCCGGCGCTTCCTCGACGAGATGGGGCTGCGCAGCCTGACCGAGCTGCCGGCGCTCACCGAACTCGAAAAAATCATGGATCTAGTCGATGTCTCGCAAACCGAACCGGCCGCTGCGCCCGCCCCTGAAGAAGAAGTCTGACGCGATCGAGATCCTCGACCGCGACCCGCGCGAATCCCGTGGCGCGCGCGACGACGACGCCCAGCCCGGCCGCAAGGACGCGCACCTCAACGCCGATCCGCGCGGCCCGCGCACGCCGCGTCCGCCGCGCGCCGGTGGCGCGCCTGCGCCGCGCCGGCCGCGCATCGAGGGCGATCCCGTCCGCCATCCCGACGCTCACCGTTCCGCGCTCGGCCAGCCCGAGGGCGGCGAGCGCCCCGTGCGTGGCCGTGGGCCGGGCGGCGGGCGCAACGCGCCCACCACGCTCAGCGAGCCCGAGCGCCTGCAGAAGGTGCTCGCCCAGGCGGGCGTCGCCTCGCGGCGCGAGATCGAGGAATGGGTGGTGGCCGGGCGCATCTCGGTCAATGGCCTGCCGGCCTCGCTCGGCCAGAAGATCGGCCCGGGCGACCGCGTCAAGGTCAATGGCAAGCTCGTGCCGCTGCGCTTCACCCAGCGCTCGCCGCGCGTGCTGATCTACCACAAGCCCGAAGGCGAGATCGTCTCGCGCGACGACCCCGAGGGCCGTCCCACCGTATTCGAGCGCCTGCCCATCCTGCGCAAGGGGCGCTGGCTGGCGGTCGGGCGCCTGGACTTCAACACCTCGGGGCTGCTGTTGTTCACCAACGACGGCGACCTCGCCAACAAGCTGATGCACCCGCGCTACGAACTCGAGCGCGAGTACGCGGTGCGCATCCTCGGCGAGCTCACCGAAGAGCAGGTGAAGTCGCTTACCGACGGCATCCAGCTCGAGGACGGCCCGGCCAAGTTCAACCTGCTGCGCGACGAGGGCGGCGAGGGTGCCAACCACTGGTACCGGGTGACGATCTCGGAGGGCCGCAACCGCGAAGTGCGGCGCATGTTCGAAGCCGTGGGCCTGACCGTGAGCCGGCTGATGCGGGTGCGCTACGGCAGCGTCGAGCTGCCCGCGCGCCTCAAGCGCGGCATGTGGATGGAGATGCCCGAGGCCGAGGCCTGCGCGCTCGCCGGCCTGCCGCCGCCGCAGCAGAGCCGTCAGCAGGATCTGCGCGACAAGCGGCCGGTGAAGCTGCACCGCACCCAGGCGCGTTGAGGCGTCCCGCAGGGACTCCGCAGTCCTCGCCGGGGGAGCGGCGCACGCGCGATCTTCGCGCGTGCGTTTGCTCGTCCCCGCGGTTTGGCTGTATACTCGTCCGGCTTTGATGGATGGATTTCCTTTGTGGCCACGAGCCACGGCAGGCGTCCGCTCCGTCATGCGGTTGTGGCCAGCGGTTTTTCGTGCAGGAACAATTGTTTGATGGGCGTTTCGCCCATTTTTTATTTGTGGCGCCCGACGTGGCGCCGAAGCGGTGGGGCAGGCAGATGCGCGCGGACGTCGAGGGATTGATCGAGCAGGTGGTGACCGGACTGGGATACGAACTCGTCGATATCGAGTTCTCGCCCAAGGGCCGCTTGCTGCGCGTCTTCCTCGACATCGAGCGCGGCATCACGGTCGACGATTGCGCCACCGTCAGCAACCAGCTGCAGCGCGTGTTCGAGGTCGAGAACGTCGATTACGACCGGCTCGAGGTGTCCTCACCCGGCCTCGACCGCCCGTTGAAGAAGCTGGCCGATTTCGAACGTTTCGCCGGCGAGCAGGCGCAGGTCCGCCTGTCGCTGCCGATCGGCAATCAACGCAATTTCGTGGGCGTGATCGAGCGGGTGCAGGACGGCGCGGTGGCGCTGCGCACCGAGAAGGGCGAGGTGCTGCTGCCCTTCGACGACATCGAGAAAGCGCGCCTGGTGCCCCAATTTTGAGACTGTGGATGTGGAGGTTTTACTGAAATGAGCCGCGAGATCCTGCTGCTTGTCGATGCCTTGGCGCGCGAGAAGAACGTCGCCAAGGACATCGTTTTTTCCGCGCTCGAAACCGCCTTGGCCTCTGCGACCAAGAAACGCATCCACGACGATGCCGACGTGGTGGTGTCGATCGACCGCGACTCCGGCGACTACACCTCGAAGCGCCGCTGGCTGGTGATGCTCGACGAGGAGGTCGCGAACGACGAGGCCGAGATGGGCATCATCGATGCCCGCGAGCTGCGCGCCGACGTGCAGATCGGTGACTACATCGAGGAAGAGCTCGAGCCGATCGACTTCGGTCGCATCGGCGCCCAGGCCGCCAAGCAGGTCATCCTGCAGAAGATCCGCGACGCCGAGCGCGAGCAGGTGCTCAACGACTTCCTCGACCGCAAGGAGTTCCTCGTCTCCGGCTCGATCAAGCGCATGGAGCGCGGCAACGCGATCATCGAGGTCGGCCGCATGGAAGCCGTGCTGCCGCGCGACCAGCAGATCCCGCGCGAGAATCTGCGCGTGGGCGATCGGGTCAAGGCCTTCCTGCTGCGCATCGACCGCGGCGCGCGCGGCCCGCAGCTGGTGCTGTCGCGCACCGCGCCCGAATTCCTCATGAAGCTCTTCGAGCTCGAGGTCCCCGAGATCGAGGACGGCCTGCTCGAGCTCAAGGCCTGCGCCCGCGACGCCGGCCTGCGCGCCAAGATCGCGGTCAAGTCCAACGACCAACGCATCGACCCGATCGGTACCTGCGTCGGCCTGCGCGGCTCGCGCGTCACCGCCGTGCGCAACGAGATCGCCGGCGAGCAGATCGACATCATCGTGTGGTCGCAGGATCCCGCCCAGTTCGTGGTCGCCGCGCTGCAGCCCGCCGAGGTCGTCTCCATCGTCGTGGACGAGGAGTCGCACGCGATGGACGTGGTGGTCGACGAGAACAACCTCGCGATCGCCATCGGCCGCAGCGGCCAGAACGTCAAGCTCGCCTCCGAGCTCACCGGGTGGACGATCAACCTGATGAGCGAGCAGGAGTCGGCCGAAAAGACCGCCCAGGAGCAGCAGGGCCTGCGCGCGCTGTTCATGGAAAAACTGGACGTCGACGAGGAAGTCGCCGACATCCTGATCGAGGAGGGTTTCTCCTCGCTCGAAGAGGTGGCCTACGTGCCGCTCTCCGAAATGCTCGAGATCGAGGCCTTCGACGAGGACACGGTCAACGAACTGCGCAATCGAGCGCGCAATGTGCTGCTGACCGAGGCCATCGTCACCGAGGAGCAGCTCGAGAAGGTTTCCGACGACTTGCTCGGCCTTGAAGGCATGGACAAGTCGCTGGCCGCCACACTGGCCCAGCAGGGCATTCGTACCCGCGACGACCTGGCCGACCTTGCGGTCGACGAGCTGGTCGAAATGGCCGGGATCGACGAAGAAAGAGCCAAGGCGCTGATTTCCGTTGCGCGCGCCCATTGGTTCGAAGAATGATGGGAGGGCAGTAATGGAACAGATGAGCGTGACCCAGTTTGCCGGCGAACTGAAAATGCCGGCCGCGGTGCTGCTCGAGCAGTTGAAGCGTGCGGGCGTGGAAAAATCCGGCCCCACCGACCTGCTCACCGAACAGGACAAGGCGAGGCTGCTGGACTACCTGCGGCGTTCGCACGGCGACACCCAGCCCAAGGGCAAGATCACCCTGACGCGCAAGCAGACCACCGAGATCCGCGCCACCGACTCCACCGGGCGTGCGCGCACGGTGCAGGTCGAGGTGCGCAAGAAGCGCACCTTCGTCAAGCGTGACGAGCTCGCCGAGCAGGCCGGGGTCGAGGCCGCGGCGGTCGAGCCGGCCGAAATCGCCGAGGCGGTCGTCGAGGCGCCCGCGCCGGTCACCGAGGCCGCTGCGCCCGCCGTCGAGCCTGCCGTCGAAGCGGTGCCGGTTGTTGCAGCCGCCGCGCCGGAGGTGGTCGAGCCGCCGGCGGCCGAGGCCGTCGAGCCCGTCGCCGAGGCCGTAGCTCCGGTCGTCGAGCCGGCCCCCGCCGTCGCGCCGCCCCCCGCCGCCCCCGCCGCCAGCGCGGCGCGACCGGCCCAGCAGGGCGGTCGCCATGGTCGTGGCGAGCGTCCGCAGCGCCAGGAGCCCGTCGCGCCCCAGCCGCAGGTCACCACCGTGCTGAGCAAGCCGCTGCCGCTCTCCGAGATCCTCAGCGAGGAGGAGGTCGCCGCGCGCAAGCGTGACGAGGATCGTCAGCGCGCGCTCAAGGAGCGCCAGGCGGCCGACCTGCGTGCCCGCCAGGAGCGCGAGGCTGCGGCCAAGGCCGCCGCCGAGGCGCGCAAGGCCGAGGAAGAAGCCCGCCTGCGTGCCGAGCAGCAGAAGAAGGAAGAGCCCGCCAAGGCGGCCGCCAAGCCGACCACCGGCACCCTGCATCGGCCCGCCAAGACCGAGGACAAGCCCGCCAGCCGGGAAGTCAAGCGTACGGCCCCCGCGGCCCCGGCGCGCGAGGCCGACGGCGCCAGCAAGCGCCGCGGCGGCATGAAGACGCGCGGCGAGGTCGGTGCCACCACCGGCAGCAACTGGCGCGGCGCCGGCAAGGGTGGCGGCCGTCACGGCCGCAACCAGCAGGACGACCGTTCGTCCTTCCAGGCCCCCACCGAGCCGATCGTGCGCGAGGTGCACGTGCCCGAGACGATCACCGTCGCCGACCTCGCCCACAAGATGGCGGTGAAGGCGACCGAGGTGATCAAGGTCCTGATGAAGATGGGCTCCATGGTCACCATCAACCAGGTGCTCGACCAGGAAACCGCGATGATCATCGTCGAGGAGATGGGGCACCTGGCGGTTGCCGCGAAGCTCGACGATCCGGATGCCTTCCTCGAGGAGAGCGAAGCGCACAAGGATGCCGACGTGCTGCCGCGTGCGCCGGTGGTCACCGTGATGGGTCACGTCGACCACGGCAAGACCTCGCTGCTCGACTACATCCGCCGCGCCAAGGTCGCCGCGGGCGAGTTCGGCGGCATCACCCAGCACATCGGCGCGTATCACGTCGAGACCGCGCGCGGCATGCTCACGTTCCTCGACACCCCGGGCCACGAGGCCTTCACGGCGATGCGTGCCCGCGGGGCGAAGGCGACCGACATCGTCATCCTGGTGGTCGCGGCCGACGACGGCGTGATGCCGCAGACGCGCGAGGCGATCCACCACGCCAAGGCGGCCGGCGTGCCGCTGGTGGTGGCGATCAACAAGATCGACAAGCCCGACGCCAACCCCGAGCGCGTGACCCAGGAGCTGATCGCCGAGTCGGTGATCCCCGAGGCCTACGGCGGCGACACCATGTTCGTGCCGGTGTCCGCCAAGAAGGGGACCGGCATCGACGAGCTGCTCGAGGCCGTGCTGCTGCAGGCCGAGGTGCTCGAGCTCACCGCGCCCAAGGACACGCCCGCCAAGGGCCTGATCATCGAGGCGCGCCTGGACAAGGGCCGTGGCCCGGTGGCCTCGCTGCTGGTCCAGTCGGGAACGCTGCGCAAGGGCGACGTGCTGCTCGCCGGCGCCACCTTCGGCCGCATCCGCGCGATGCTGGACGAAAACGGCAAGCAGATCGACGAGGCCGGTCCGTCCATCCCGGTCGAGATCCTCGGCCTGTCGGACGTGCCGTCCGCGGGTGACGAGGCGATCGCGCTGGCCGACGAGAAGAAGGCGCGCGAGATCGCGCTCTTCCGCCAGGGCAAGTTCCGCGACGTCAAGCTCGCCAAGCAGCAGGCGGCCAAGCTCGAGACGCTCATGGAGCAGATGTCCGAGGGCGAGGTCAAGAGCCTGGCGCTCATCATCAAGGCCGACGTGCAGGGTTCGCAGGAGGCGCTGGTGCAGTCGCTGCAGAAGCTCTCCACCGATGAAGTCCGCGTCAACGTCATCCACGGTGCGGTGGGCGCGATCAGCGAATCCGACGTCAACCTGGCGCAGGCCTCGGGCGCGGTCATCATCGGCTTCAATACCCGTGCCGATGCCGGCGCGCGCAAGCTGGCCGAGACCTTCGGTGTCGATATCCGCTACTACAACATCATCTACGACGCCGTCGATGAGGTGAAGGCGGCGCTGTCGGGCATGCTGGCGCCGGAGAAGCGCGAGGAAGTCACCGGCCTGGTCGAGATCCGCCAGGTGTTCACGATCTCCAAGGTCGGCTCGATCGCGGGTTGCTACGTGCTCGAGGGTGTCGTGCGCCGCAATTCGCACGTCCGCCTGCTGCGCAACCACACCGTGCTGTGGACCGGCGAGCTCGAGTCGCTCAAGCGCTTCAAGGACGACGTCAAGGAAGTCAAGTTCGGCTACGAGTGCGGCCTGCAGCTGCGCAACTACAACGACATCCAGGAAGGCGACCAGCTCGAGGTCTTCGAGATCAAGGAAGTGGCGAGGACCCTGTAAGCGATGCCCAAGGAGTATTCCCGCAGCCAGCGCGTGGTGGAGCAGATCCGCCGCGAGCTGGCCGAGCTGATCCGCCTCGAGGTGAAGGACCCGCGCGTCGGCTTCATCACCCTGACCGATGTCGAGATCACCCCCGACTACGCCCACGCCAAGGTGTTCTTCACCAACATGACGGGCGAGGCCGACGTGCCCGAGATCCTGCAGGGCTTGCGCCGCGCGAGCGGCTTCCTGCGCCGCGAGCTCGGCCGCCGCATCCGCATCCACACCATCCCGGAGCTGCACTTCCACTACGACCGTTCGGTGGAAGAGGGCTCGCGCCTGTCGCAGCTGATCGACGAGGTGGTGAAGGAAGACGAGGCCCGCCAGCACGACGAGGCTGGCGGCGGCGACAACACCGGCACGGACGATGACGCTCGCTCCCGCGGCTGAGGTCGCGGCTGAGCCGGCGCGGCCGAAGCGCAAGGGCCAGCCGCAACGCAGGATCGTCCGCCGCGAAGTCGACGGCGTGCTGTTGCTCGACAAGCCGCAGGGCATGAGCTCGAACGGTGCCTTGCAGACCGCACGGCGCTTGCTTGCGGCCGCCAAGGCCGGCCACACCGGCACGCTGGATCCGATGGCGAGCGGACTGCTGCCGCTCACCTTCGGCGAGGCCACCAAGTTCGCGCAGATGCTGCTCGACGCCGACAAGACCTACGAGGCGGTGGTGCGGCTCGGCGTGGACACCGACAGCGGCGATGCCGAGGGCAAGGTGCTCGCCACCCGTCCGGTGGCGGTGGATCGCGCCGCGCTCGAAGCCGTGCTGGAGCGCTTCCGCGGCGAGATCGAGCAGGTGCCGCCGATGTATTCGGCGCTCAAGCGCGACGGCAAGGCGCTCTACGAGTACGCGCGCGCGGGCATCGAGCTCGAGCGCGCGGCGCGCCGGGTCGTGATCCATGCGCTCGAACTGCTCGACTTCGCAGGCGAGCGCTTCACGATCCGCGTGCATTGCAGCAAGGGCACCTACATCCGCAGCCTCGCGATGGACATCGGCGCTGCGCTCGGTTGCGGTGCCCACCTGGCGGCGTTGCGGCGCACCGCGATCGGCGCCTTCGACCTGTCCGGTGCGCTCACGCTCGAAGCGCTGGAGGCGGCCGGCGAGGGCGGACGCGATGCGCTGCTCGCCCCGGTCGATGCGCTGGTGGCGGGCTTTCCGGTGCTGCAGCTCGATGCCGAGGCGGCGCGCGGCCTGCTGCAGGGTCGCACGCTCGCGCTCGCGGGCGCGCAGCCGGGCGCGAAGGTGCGCGCCTACGGGCCGGGGGGCTTCCTCGGCCTGGCGCAGTGGCAGGACGACGGACGCCTGGCGGCGCGCCGGCTGATCGCCACCGGTGGGCGGAGCGAAGATGCATCCGCATGATTTTGATTGAGTAACTGGCGCGGCTTTGGGTATAATCCGCCGCTTCTGATTGGCAGAACACACGAGTAAAGACACACATGGCTCTCGATATCGCATCCAAGTCGAAGATCGTCTCCGACTTCCAGCGCGCCCAGGGCGACACCGGCTCCCCGGAAGTCCAGATCGCGCTCCTGACCGCCCGCATCAACGGTCTCGCCCCCCACTTCAAGGAGCACGCGAAGGATCACCACTCCCGCCGCGGCCTCCTGAAGATGGTCAGCCAGCGCCGCAAGCTGCTGGACTACCTGAAGGGTCGCAACGCCGACAGCTACCGCAATCTGATCGAGCGTCTGGGCCTGCGCAAGTAATTGCTGTCCGTGACGAGTCCGACAGCGCCGATCAGGGCGAAGTAAGCCAGCAAAGCCGGTGCGTGCCCCTGCGGCCGCGCCGGCTTTTTGCCGTTCTCCCGCCGCGTTCGCGCGCCCGCCCGAGACCGTCCCTCCGCGGTGCCTGGCCGTCCGCTCGGACGGCCCGCCGCAAGCAGTTGTCGTTTGCTGCATCCACCGAAAGAACAAGGAATACCAACTTGCCTACCGCAATCAAGAAAACCTTCGCCTACGGCGCCCACACCGTGACCCTGGAAACCGGCGAAGTCGCCCGCCAGGCTGGCGGCGCCGTCATCGTGAACATGGACGAGACCGTGGTGCTGGCCACCGTGGTCGGCGCCAAGGAAGCCCGCCCGGGCCAGGACTTCTTCCCGCTCACCGTCGACTACGTCGAGAAGTTCTATGCCGCGGGCCGTATCCCCGGCGGCTTCTTCAAGCGTGAAGGCCGCCCGAGCGAGAAGGAGATCCTCACCTCGCGCCTGATCGACCGTCCGATCCGCCCGCTCTTCCCCGACGGCTTCATGAATGAAGTCCAGGTCATCGTCACCGTGCTGTCGCTGAACCCCGAGATCGACTCCGACATCCCGGCGATGATCGGTGCCTCGGCCGCGCTGGCGATCTCCGGCCTGCCCTTCAACGGCCCGGTCGGCGCCGCGCGCGTCGGCTACCTCGATGGCAAGTACATCCTCAACCCGACCGCCACCGAGCTGCAGTCGAGCGCGATGAACCTCGTCGTCGCCGGCACCCAGACCGCCGTGCTGATGGTCGAGTCCGAAGCCCAGGAGCTGCCCGAGGATGTCATGCTCGGCGCCGTGGTGTTCGGCCACGAGCAGATGCAGACCGCCATCAAGGCCATCAACGATCTCGTCGAGGTTGCCGGCAAGCCCGAATGGGACTGGCAGGCGCCGCCCGCCAATGCGGCGCTGATCGCCAAGGTCACCGAGCTCGCCAAGGCCGAGATGGAAGAGGCCTTCCGCATCACCAGCAAGCAGGAGCGCTCGGCCCGCCTGTCCGAGATCCGCAAGCGCGTGATCGGCCAGCTCACCGAAGGCGTGGAGAACGCGCCCTCGGTCAATGAACTGAAGGACCTCTTCTTCAACCTCGAGTCGGGCATCGTCCGCAGCCGCATCCTCAACGGCGAGCCGCGCATCGACGGCCGCGACACCCGCACCGTGCGTCCGATCGAGATCCGCACCGGCGTGCTGCCGCGCACCCACGGCTCGGCGCTGTTCACCCGCGGCGAGACGCAGGCCCTGGTGGTCGCCACCCTGGGCACCGGCCGCGACGAGCAGATCATCGACGCCATCGCCGGCGAGTACAAGGAGCGCTTCCTGCTCCACTACAACTTCCCGCCCTTCTGCACCGGCGAGACCGGCCGCTTCGGCATCACCAAGCGCCGCGAGGTCGGCCACGGCCGCCTGGCCAAGCGCTCGCTTGTCGCCATGCTGCCCAAGCCGGAAGAGTTCTCCTACACCGTGCGCGTGGTCTCCGAGATCACCGAATCCAACGGCTCCTCGTCGATGGCCTCGGTGTGCGGCGGCTCGCTCGCCATGATGGACGCCGGCGTGCCGCTGAAGAACCACGTCGCCGGCATCGCCATGGGTCTGATCAAGGACGGCAACCGCTTCGCGGTACTGACCGACATCCTGGGCGACGAGGACCACCTCGGCGACATGGACTTCAAGGTCGCCGGTACCGAGAACGGCATCACCGGCCTGCAGATGGACATCAAGATCCAGGGCATCACCAAGGAGATCATGCACGCCGCGCTGGAGCAGGCCAAGGAAGGCCGCCTGCACATCCTCGGCCTCATGCAGCAGGCCCTGGGCACCAGCCGCGGCCAGGTGTCCGAGTACGCTCCGCGCATGATCAACATGAAGATCAATCCCGAGAAGATCCGCGACGTGATCGGCAAGGGCGGCGCGGTGATCCGCGCGCTGCAGGAAGAGACCGGCACCGTGATCGAGATCGAGGACGACGGTTCGGTCAAGATCTCGTCGGTCAGCGCCGAGGGCGCCCAGGCGGCGAAGGCCAGGATCGAGGCGATCACCGCCGAGGTCGAGGTCGGCAAGGTCTACGAAGGTCCGGTCGTGCGTCTGCTCGACTTCGGCGCCATCGTGAACATCATGCCGGGCCGCGACGGCCTGCTGCACGTGTCGCAGATCGCCAACGAGCGCGTGAATAACGTCTCGGACTACGTCAAGGAAGGCCAGGTCGTGCGCGTGAAGGTCCTCGAGACCGACGAGCGCGGCAAGATCCGCCTGAGCATGAAGGCGCTGCTGAACGAAAACGCCGGCTGATGGCGGATGGCGGGCTGCGGCCCGCCACGCGCTGCAGCACGGCGTGCGGACAACAAAAAAGGACGCCCCAGGCGTCCTTTTTTGTTGTCCGTCCCGGTCGCGACCGGGAGCGGCGGATTACTTCGCGACCTGGCGCTCGCGCATCTCTTCCAGCGTCTTGCAGTCGATGCACAAGGTCGCGGTCGGGCGCGCCTCGAGGCGCTTGAGGCCGATCTCGACGCCGCAGCTGTCGCAGTAGCCGTATTCGCCGGCCTCGATGCGACCGATCGTCTCGTCGATCTTCTTGATCAGCTTGCGCTCGCGGTCGCGGTTGCGCAGCTCGAGCGCGATGTCGGACTCCTGGCTGGCGCGGTCGTTGGGGTCGGCGAACACGGTCGCCTCGTCCTGCATCGTGTGCACCGTGCGCTCGATGTCATCCACCAGCTCGCCCTTGAGCGAATCGAGGATCGCGCGGAAGTGGGCCAGCTGCTTCTCGCTCATGTATTCCTCGCCGGCAGCGGGAACGTAGGGCGGGAATTGCTTGTGCAGGGTATCTTCAGCCATGGATCGACTTCCGTAGAGGGTGTTGATTGGTGAGGTCCGACTTAATAACAGAATCAACCCGGTGCAGCAAGCATACCCCGGATCGCCCTGGCGTGCCCCGTGTCGGACCGCGCGTTCCCGGCTGCGAGTGCGCGGCTGCCGCGCTGCGGAGCCGCGGCGGAGGCGCCGCCAGGGCCCCGGACGGTCGCGGTGCTCAGGGGCTGGCGGCGGGTTTGCCGCCGTACTGCAGCAGCAGGTCGCAGCTCCTGCCGCCGGAAAACCAGCGCGCCACCACGCGTACGTCGCCGGCGAAGGCGAAGACGAACTCGTGCGAGACCGGGCGTTCGCGCACCGACCAGGTGGGCGCCGCGCCGAGCCGGGGGGTGAGGCTGGCCGCGTAGGCGGCGCCGTGCGCACGGCAGGCCTCGGCATCGGCCAGCGTGACCGCGCCGGCGCCCTGCGCGGGGATGGCGAGGATCTCCTCGATCCTGGCGTCGGCGCCGGCCATCGCCATCACCGACAGCGACTCGCCGGCCACACGCAGCACCACGCCGATCTGGTCGCGTTCGTCGCAGCCCGGGCCGATCCGTGCGGCGGCAGGATCGAAGCGCCGGGTGGCGCGGGCGGCGTCGGCAAGCGGAACGCCGAGCAACATCGGACCGATGCCGCGGGGGGTGAGCGCCGCCTCTTCGGTGGGTGGCGCACAGCCCGCGGCGGCGAGCGTCAGGACGAGCGCCGACGCCATTGCGAGGGCGGCGGGCGGGTGGGCGCGCGACCCGGCTTCGCAACGGCTGAGGCGATCTGATCCGCTCACTGCGCCCGGATCACACCGCAGAAGAAGCGCCCGCCGGCGCCGCCGATCGGCTGACTGGCGTGGTCGTCGCGGTTCTCGTGGATCACCAGCGCGGCGCCGTCGGCGTCGAGGATGGCGGCGCGTCCGCCCGCGCCCGAGAGGCTGGCGAGGGCGGTGAAGAACTCCGCCTCGACGCCGCCGTCGGCATGCACGAAGAGGTTGGGCAGGTCGCCGGCGTCGGGGCCATCCGGGTTCATCAGCCCGTGCGGCCTTGCCGCCGGGTTCAGGTGGCCCTTCGAGGCGACGAAGCCCTGCGTGCCGTCCTCGCAGGTGCCCACCGAATGGATGTGGATCGCCTTCGGCCCGGGCGGCAGTCCCTTGGCGACCACGTGGACCAACACGCCGTGGGGCCCCTCGACCAGGGTCGCGGTGCCCACCTCGGCGCCCTGGCGATCGAGCAAACGGGCGCTCGCACGCTCGGCGGCGAGGGCGGGCAGGGCGAGCGTGGTGGCAAGGAGTGCGGCGGCGAGGGCGGCGGGTTTGATCATGGCTGTTCTCCTGTTGGAATGCGTCCAGAGTCTCAAGCATAGGACAAACCGGCAGGCATGCACGCCCCAAGGCGGGCCGCGGCGGTACATCCGGTGGCACGCACCGCGGCGAGGGCTTAACATCGGCGGCTCATCAGAAACGGAGATTTCCATGGCTTCCTCCCCCGACAGCATCAGCATGGCGCTGTTCTGCGACTTCGAGAACGTGGCGCTGGGCGTGCGGGACGCGAAGTACGAGAAGTTCGACATCAAGCGGGTGCTCGAGCGCCTGCTGCTCAAGGGCAGCATCGTGGTCAAGAAGGCCTATTGCGACTGGGACCGCTACAAGAGCTTCAAGGCGGCGATGCACGAGGCCAACTTCGAGCTCATCGAGATCCCCCACGTGCGCCAGTCCGGCAAGAATTCGGCCGACATCCGGCTCGTGGTCGACGCGCTCGACCTGTGCTACACCAAGTCGCATGTCGACACCTTCGTGATCATCAGCGGCGACTCGGACTTCTCGCCGCTGGTGTCCAAGCTGCGCGAGAACGCCAAGCAGGTGATTGGCGTCGGGGTCAAGCAGTCCACCTCCGACCTGCTGATCGCCAACTGCGACGAGTTCATCTTCTACGACGACCTCGTGCGCGACAGCCAGCGCGCCGCAGCCAAGCGCGAGGCGCGCGACAACCCGCCCGCCAGCCGCAAGCAGCCCGAGGAGGACAAGGCCCGCCGCGAGGAGCTCGAGTCGCGCCGCAGCAAGGCGATCGACATTGCCGTCGAGACCTTCGACGCGCTGCTCGCCGAACGCGGCGAGAGCGGCAAGATCTGGTCCTCGATGCTCAAGGAGGCGATCAAGCGCCGCAAGCCCGATTTCAACGAGAGCTACTTCGGCTTCCGCGCCTTCGGCAACCTGCTCGAGGAAGCGCAGGCGCGCGGCCTGCTGGAACTCGGCCGCGACGAGAAGTCGGGCATCTTCGTCACCCGCCCCGGCCCGGGGCTGGCCGCACCCCGCATGCGCGAGGAGTTCACCATGGCGGGCGAGTCCCTGGTGGTGGAGCGTGCCGCCCCGCGCACCGAGCCGACCGTGGGCGTCGCCGAGGCGGAGCCCGGCGCGGAGTACGCCAGCTCGCCTGCCGGCGCGGGCGGGGAGACTTCCGCCAACGCTTCGGAGCCGCGGCGCGGTCGCGGTCGCGGTCGTGGCCGCGCGGCACGAGCGCTGGAGGAGCCCGCGGCTGAAGGGGCGGCGGTCGAGGCGCATGTCGCCGCCACGGTGGAGGAGGGCGAGACCGCCATCGAAAGCGCGCCGGCAGCGCCTTTCTTGCCGGCGGAGACGGTGGTAGAGGCGACCTCCGAGGGCGCCGGGCACGCCGAGGACGCCGCGGTGGCGGTCGAGCCTCGCGCAGCCGAGGCCGAGCCCGAGTCCGCGCAGCCGAAGCGCTCGTCCGCGACGCGCAGGCGGCGTGGCGGCAAGGCCGAGGCGCCCGTCCTGCCGGCCGCCGCTGCGGCCACCGTCGCCGGCGCGGACCATCCGCCTGCTCCTGCCGCGGCGAACGAAGCCCACGACGCCGTGGCCGGCGCGGTGCAGGAGGAAAAGCCGAAGGGCAAAGGCAAGGGGAAGGACAAGCAGAAGCCGAAGGAGAAACCCTCCGAGGCCGCAAAGCCGTCTTCGCGGCGTGGTCGCGGTGGGCGCGCTGCGGGTGCCAAGGCCGCTGCGGAAGGGGCGGGCGGGACGGCGACCGCGGCGGGCCCGTCGGCGAGCGCCGCGCCCCTGACGAGCGCCGCGCCCGCCGCGAGCACGCCCGCGGCGGAGAACCCCGCCCCGCGTCCGCGCCGCGCGCGCAAGCCGAAGGCCGCGTCGGCCGAATGAGCGTGCCCTGGCCGTATCCGTTCTGGATCGCCCATCGCGGCGCCGGCAAGCTGGCGCCGGAGAACACGCTCGCCGCGTTCGCGCTCGGCCATGCGCACGGCTACCGCATGTTCGAGTGCGATGCCCGCCTGAGCGCGGACGGCGAGGTCTTCCTGCTCCACGACGACCGCCTCGAGCGCACCACCGACGGCCGTGGCGAGGCGGTGGAGCAGCCCTGGGGCGCACTCGCGCGCCTCGACGCGGGCGCCTGGCACGGCCCCCGCCACGCCGGCGAGCGCCTGCCCACGCTCGCGCAGGTGCTGGCCTTCTGCGGCGAGCGCGGCTGCCTGCTGAACATCGAGATCAAGCCCGCACCCGGCGACGAGATCCGCACCGGACGCCGGGTGGCCGAGGTCCTGGCCGCGGCGTCCGTCGTCCCGCCGCCGCTGCTGAGCTCCTTTTCTCCCACCGCGCTCGCCGCTGCGGCCGCGGTGGCGCCGGCCACGCCGCACGGGCTGTTGCTCGAGACCTTCCGTGCCGGCTGGCTCGACGAAGCGCGTGCGCTCGGCTGCGTCGCGGTGATCGCGGAGTGCGCGGCGTGGACGCCGGAGACCGCGGCGCAGGCCGCCGCGGCCGGCCTGCGCCGCCTGGCCTACACCGTGAACGATGACGCCGAGGCGGAACGCCTGCGCGCGCTCGGCCTCGACGGGCTGATCACCGACCGCGTCGACCACTTCGTCCCCTGAGCGGTCCGGCGCGGGAGCGGAACTCGCGTGCGCGCGCGGGCTCTACTTGACGTTTCTTCTCCCGAGTCCACGATCATGTCCTCTTCCTCCTGGCTGCGCGCGTGCGCGCTCACGAGCGGTCTCCTGTGCACGCTGCCGACGCTGGCGAACCCGGCGCAGAGCCAGGCCCCGTCCGCCGCGCCCGCCTGCCTCGCGCCCGCGAGCTGGGCGCGCACCGACGGGGTGACGCCGCAGGTGGTGGACGCGGGCGGGCTGCTGACCGCGATGGCCGGGCGTGCGGTCGTGCTGCTCGGCGAGCAGCACGACGACATGGACCACCACCGCTGGCAGCTGCAGACCCTCTCCACGCTGCATGCGCTGCGCCCACGGATGGTGATCGGTTTCGAGATGTTCCCGCGCCGGGCGCAGCCGGTGCTCGACCGCTGGGTGGCGGGCGAGCTGACCGAGGCGGAGTTCCTGCAGCAGTCGGAATGGGGCAAGGTGTGGAGCATGCCGGCGGAGCTCTACCTGCCGCTCTTCCACTTCGCGCGCATGAACCGTATCCCGATGCTCGCGCTCAACATCGACGCGGAGCTCACCCGGCGGATCGCCGACAAGGGCTGGGACGGCGTGCCCGAGGGCGAGCGCGAGGGCGTCGGTCGGCCGGCCGCGGCGGTGTCGGCTTACGAGGACTTCCTCTTCGAGATCCACAGCCAGCACGCCCAGATGCGCCAGCACGGCAAGGACCAGGGCAAGCCGGCGCGCGGCGATGCCGCTTTCCGCAACTTCGTGGATTCCCAGCTCGCCTGGGACCGTGCGATGGCCGAAGCCTTGCTCGCCGGCCGCGCGCGCCACGCCGCCGCGGACGGCAGCCTGCCGTTCGCAGTGGGCATCATGGGGAGCGGGCATGTGCGCCACGGCCACGGCGTGGCCCATCAGCTCGCCGCGCTCGGCGAGCCGAGCATCGGCCAGCTGATGCCGGTCGAGGCGGCGACGCCTTGCGTGGAACTCCCCGCCGGCCTCGCCGACGCGGTGTTCGCCGTACCGGCGCTGCGCCAGCCGCCGCCTCCGCCGCCGCGGCTCGGGGTGGGGCTCGACGACACCGACGGCGGCATCCGCATCGCCGAGCTCACGCCGGGCAGCCTCGCCGAGCGCAGCGGCCTGCGCCGCGGCGACCTGATCACCGAGGCGGCGGGTGCGCCGGTGCGGCGCTCCGCGCAGCTGATCGGCCTGATCCGCCGCCAGCCGGCGGGCACCTGGTTGCCGCTGCAGGTGATGCGCGAGGGCAAGGCGGTCGAGGTGGTGGTGCGCTTCCCGCGCGAGGCGCGCTGAGATGCTGCGCGGGCTGTTCGGGTGGCTGCTGCTTGCCGGCTGGCTGGGCGGGCTTCCTTCCGCCCTGGCCGCGGCCGGGCCGGCCAGGCTGCATCTGGCGGTCGAGCTCGATCCGGCGCGCGGCGAGCTTCAGGTCGAGGCCGTGCTGCGTGCGCCCGAAGCCGGCTACCGCTTCGTGTTGCACGAATCCCTGCAGCCGCAGGCCGCGAGCGCCGACGGGCATGCGCTGCCGCTGCGTGCCGCGGGCAGCCGCGGTACGTTGCGCGCCTGGCGGGTGGATGCGCCGGCCGGCGCCGAGCTGCGCCTGCGCTACGGCGGCAAGCTGCCCGCGCTCGAGCAGGCACGCGACCACCGCGAGGTGCTGCAGGCCATGCCGCCGATGGCCTCGCCAGCGGGCAGCTTCCTCGCCAGTGGCAGCGGCTGGTATCCGCGTCCGGCCGACCTCTTCGCCTACGAGGTGGACCTCGTGGTCCGTGGCGGCCAGCCGGCGCTGGTCGCCGGACGACTGGCGCACGAGCAGCGCCCTGCCGCGGCGGGCGAGCCCTACCGCGCGCGCTTCGTCTTCGAACATCCGGCAGACGGCATCGACCTGATGGCCGGGCCCTGGGTGGTGCGCGAACGCCTCGCCACCCAGGCCGACGGCCGGCCGCTGCGCCTGCGCACCTACTTTCCCGCCGCGCTCGACGGCGAGGCCGGGCTGGCCGAGGCCTACCTCGCCGACAGCCAGCGCTACATCGAGCGCTACTCGGCACAGATCGGCGCCTACCCCTTCACCGAGTTCTCGGTGGTGGCGAGCCCGCTGCCGACCGGCTTCGGCATGCCCACGCTGACCTACATCGGCGAGCAGGTGCTGCGCCTGCCCTTCATCCGCGCGAGCTCGCTCGGCCACGAGGTGCTGCACAACTGGTGGGGCAACGGCGTGCTGGTCGACTACGCGCGTGGCAACTGGTCGGAGGGGCTGACCACCTTCATGGCCGACTACGCCTACAAGGCCGAGGCGTCGGCCGCCGCGGCGCGCGAGATGCGCCTGGGCTGGCTGCGCGACTTCGCCGCACTGCCGGCGGATTCGCACGCACCGCTCGCCGATTTCCGCTCGCGCACCCACGGCGCCGCGGCCGCGGTGGGTTACGGCAAGGCGGCGATGGTCTTCGTGATGCTGCAGGACGAAATCGGCGAGGACGCGTTCGCGCGCGGCATCCGCCTTTTCTGGGAACGCCAGCGCTTCCGTATCGCCGCTTGGGACGAACTGCGCGCCGCCTTCGAGGAGGCAGCCGGGCGCCCGCTGCAGGGCTTCTTCCGCCAGTGGCTGGAGCTGCCCGGCGGGCCGGCGCCGCGCATCGAACGGGCACGCTTGGTGGAGCAGGCCGGGCAGGGCGCGCGCGTGCGCGTGAGCCTGGCGCAACCGGGACCGGTGCACGCCTTGCGGCTGCCACTGCAGCTCGTGGCGGGGGATCGGGTAGAGACCCGGGTCATCGAGTTCGCCGCGGGCCGTACCGATGTGGAGCTGACCGCCGGCTTCGTGCCCGAGGGCGTGGCCCTCGACCCGGAGCTGCGTCTGTGGCGCCTGCCCGAGGCCGCGCAACTGCCGCCCATCCTGCGCCAGTGGATCGTCGCCGCCGCGCCGCGGCTGGTGCTCGCCGACGCACAGGCGGAGGCGGGCGGGGCGGGGAGCGGCGCAGTGAGTGGCGCAGTGAGTGGCGCAGGGAGTGGCGCAGGGAGTGGCGCAGGGAGTGGCGCAAGCGGTGGCACGCCGAGAGGGGCGGACAGTGCATTCGCCGAGGCGGCGCAGGCGCTCGCCGCCCGCCTGTTCGAGCGCACGCCGACGCTGGCAGGTCTCCCAGCCTTGGGCGCAGAGGGCGGGCCGGTGCTGCTGGTGGGCAGCGAGCCCGCGGTGGCCGCGGTGCTCGTCGGTGCCGGCCTGGCGGCACAGCCCCGGGGCATGCCCGCAGGCGGCAGCGCCAGGGTGTGGACCGTGCAGCGTGAGCGCGGCCCGGCGCTCGCCGTGATCGCCGCCGCCGACCCCGCCGCGCTGCGCGCGCTGCAGCGCGCGTTGCCACACTACGGCAGCCAGAGCTGGCTGGTCTTCGACGGCACGCGGGCAAGCGCCCGCGGCGTATGGGACGCGCCTGGCAATGTGGTGAAGGTGGAGCCTTGAGCAGCCCTCGCGAAGCTCGCAGTCCCGCTTCCACGCCCGAGGAGCGGCGTAGGAGCGACGCAAGTCGCGATCAGTGCGCCCGCGGTTTGCGCAGGCGCAGTTCGACCGCAGCTATCGCGACTTGCGTCGCTCCTACGGGAGGGGGCACGACGCTGCGGGCGCCTGCAGCCGCCGCGCGGCGATCCGCCTCCTCGCGGTGCTAGACTGCGGCGCCCATCCGCAATCGCATAACAGGCCTTGTCCATGTCTTCCCGTCCTCTCCTGCTCGCCGCCGCGCTCGCGGCGCTCTCGCTGCCCCTGTCTGCCGCTGCCGACGAGGCCGCGTTCGCGTCCTGCCTCGCCAAGCTGCGCGGCGAGGCCGCGGCCAAGGGCGTGCATGGCGAGACCTTCGACACCCACACGGCCGCGCTCGCGCCCGACATGGCGGTGATCGGCTTCCTCGACGCGCAGCCCGAGTTCGTCACCCCGATCTGGGACTACCTCGCCGCGCTGGTGGACGAGGAGCGCGTCGCCGACGGGCGCGCGATGCTGACGCAGTGGAATGAGGTGCTCGCCGAGGTCGAGCGCCGCTACGGCGTGGATGCCGAGACCGTGGTTGCGGTGTGGGGCGTGGAGAGCAACTACGGGCGCAACTTCGGCAGCCGGCCGCTGCTGACTTCGCTGTCCACGCTGTCCTGCTTCGGGCGCCGGCAGGCCTTCTTCCGCGGCGAATTCTTCACCACGCTGAAGATCCTGCAGGAGGGCCACGTCGCGCCCGAGCGTCTCACCGGCTCCTGGGCGGGCGCCTTCGGCCACACCCAGTTCATGCCCTCGACCTTCATGCGCCTGGCGGTGGACTTCGACGGCGACGGTCGCCGCGACCTCATCGACAGCGTACCCGACGCGCTCGCCTCGACCGCCAACTTCCTCGCGCGCGCCGGCTGGCGCAGTGACCTGCGCTGGGGCTTCGAGGTCCGCCTGCCGCGCGGCATGGACACCGCCGACGCCGGCCGGCGCAACAAGCAGCCGATGGCCGAATGGGCCGCGCGCGGCGTGCGGCGGGCCGACGGCAGCGCCTTGCCCGCGGCCGGCGCGCCGGCCGGACTGATGCTGCCGGCGGGGCGCGAAGGCCCGGCCTTCCTGGTCACGCGCAACTTCGACGCGCTGTATTCCTATAACGCCGCGGAGAGCTACGGCCTCGCCATCGCGCATCTGTCGGACCGCCTGCGCGGCGGCGCGCCCTTCGCCACCGCCTGGCCGACCGACGACCCCGGCCTGTCGCGTGCCGAGCGCCGCGAGCTGCAGCGGCTGCTGATCGCGCGCGGTCACGACATCGGCGAGCCCGACGGCATGATCGGCGCGCGCACCCGCGAGGCGCTGCAGCGCGAGCAGGCCGCGCTCGGCCTGCCGGCCGACGGCCGCGCCGGTCAGCGCGCGCTGCAGGCGCTGCGCGCGGCGGCGCGCTGACGGCCGCTCCCGCTTCCGGGGGCTCCAGGAAGTGAGCGCGGTCGCTCGCGTGGTGCGCGCGCGACCGCATGCAGAGGCGACTTCAGCGGCGGCCTCGATCCCTGCCCCCGCGGGGGATCTCGTGGCGCGAGCGGCCGCGGTACCGCTCAGACCGGTTCGCGCCGGCGCTGCGCGCGCTCGATCCGCTCGATCTCGTCGCGGTTGTCGTTCAATACGTCCTGCACGTAGTCCATGTGTTCGGACGCCAGGCGGCGGGCGTCCTCGGCGCGACCCTCCACGATGGCGCGATACAGCGCTTCGTGCTGGGCCAGCAGACGGTCGCGCACCGCGCTGCCGAGCGGCAGCATGCCGCCGATGTTGGTCACCACGTTGTGTTCGAGCAGCTCGAACAGGCTGCGGATGGTGTGCAGCAGCACCGCGTTGTGGCTGGCCTCGGCGATCGCGAGGTGGAAGAGAGCGTCGGCCCGCCCCTCGTCCGCGCGGCTGATGCGCCCCTGCTGCAGGTAGCAGTCCTGCACGCGCTCGAAGGCGGCCTTCAGGCGCTCGCGGTCGGGGGCGGTGGCGCGCTGCGCGGCGTAGTAGGCGCAGGCGCCCTCCAGGGTGTGGCGGAACTCGATGAGGTCGCGCTGGGCCTCGGGATTGCGCCCGAGCAGCTCGATCATCGGGTCGCGGAAGGAGGTGCCGAGCGTGCTGTTCACGAAGGTGCCGCCACCATGCCGGCTCACCAGCAGCCCGCGCGCCACCAGCTTCTGGATGGCCTCGCGCACGGACGGGCGCGACACGCCGAACTCCTCGGCGAGGGCGCGCTCCGCGGGCAGGCGCTCGCCCGGGCGCAGGCTGCCCTCCAGCACCAGGGTCTCGATGCGCTCGACGATGCCGTCGGACAGGCGGCGGGGCTGGAGCGGGGCGGGTTTCATCGAGCGGACTTCCTTGGCGGTCGTTGTGTGGCGCGGGATGGGAATCTAGTCCGGCAGGGGCGCGGGGGCAAGGGGGGGCGGGTTGAGCGGACGCCCCATGCCCGGCGCGCCTTGGACCGACTCATGGAGAGTTCGCTGCGAGCTTTTTCTGTGTCCGTTGTCAGGGGGGCGCGGCAGGAGCCCCGCATCGTCCGCAGAGACGGTCGCTGGCGCGCAGCCCGTGGTCGGGCCAGTCCGCACAAGATCTGCATGTTGCTCGCGGTGTTCGATCTGGCTCGTGGTGTCTTGGTCATCCAGCATTAATCGCTGAGCGGGTGACTTTCAGGCTGTCCTTGGACACGATGCCGAGGGTGTTGCACACCCGTCTTCAGGGGCGCGTCCGTTACAAGTATTGGGCGTTACATGCCTTCTGCGCGGGCAGGAGTCGGGGTCTTGACCGACGCGGCCCCGACACACCCTGTGCCACAATCCGATCCGTCTTCCCCCACGACATTCGACTATCCCGATGGCGCAACTCTTCCCAACGATCGACGCCCTTCGCCACGACGGCGGCCTGTATCGCGAGCTCGATGTCCTCGAACGGCTGCAGCAGTCGCTTCCCGACGGCTATGAGATCTTCCACAGCGTCGCCTGGCAGACCGCGCATCACGGTGAGGGCCGGCACGGTGAGATCGACCTCGTCGTCCTGGCGCCGAGCGGCAACATCCTCCTGGTCGAGGTCAAGGCCGGCGAGCTTTCGCTGGTCGAGGGCAATCTCGTCAAGCTCTACGGGCAACGCGAACACGATGTCGCCCGCCAGACCCGCGTGCAGCATGCGGCCATGCTCAACCGCCTTGCCGAGGCCGGTCTGCATGCGCACGTCACGGGCTGCGTCGTCCTTCCCGATCATCAGGTGGAAGAGGCCCGCATCGTCTCGATGCCGCGTGAGCGCATCATCGACGCGAATGACTACGCGCACCTTGGTACCCGTGTGCGAGAGCTGCTCGAACAGGGGAGCAGTCGCAGCGACGTGGAATCGCTCCGCCGCTTCCTGGGCAACGTCTTTAAGGTCTCGATCGACCTTCAGGTGCTCGGTGACCAGGTGCGCCAGACGAGTCGCCGCCTCGCCGACGGCCTTGCGACCTGGGTGCCGCGCATCGCCTCGCCGTCCGGCGTCTTACGTATTCAGGCGACGGCAGGCTCCGGCAAGACGCAGCTTGCGCTGCGCCTGCTCGACGACGCCGCCGCCGCAGGGCAGCGCGCGCTTTACGTCTGCTTCAACCGCACGCTGGCAGACCACATCGGCCGCATCGCGCCGGCGCGTGCGCGGGTGTCGAGCTTTCATGAGCTCTGCGTGGAGCACTGGCGGCGCACGCAGGGTGAGCCGGACTTCACCGCCGAGGGCATCTTCCAGGCGGTCGTCGAGCGCTACGGCAGCGACGCGCAGGACTTCGAGGCGCTGTACGACCTCGTGATCATCGACGAAGGGCAGGACTTCGACCCCGCCTGGGTCGTGAGCCTGCTGCCGCAATTGAAGGAAGATGGGCGGCTTTACCTGCTCGAGGACGAGGCGCAGCGTCTCTACGAGCGGGACGGATTCGATCTTGACGGCGCCGTCAGCGTGCGCTGCAACGACAACTTCCGCTCGCCGCGCGCCATTGTCGATGTGATCAACGCCCTGGGCTTGGCAGGGGGAACCGTCGAGGCACGTAGCCCCTACGTAGGCGAGCTCCCGACCTTCCGCGCGTACGACGACGAGCGTGGCCTGCGCCGCGAGACGCTGGCGGCGGTGGAGGCGTTGCGCGAGCGCGGGATTCCGCTTGACGACATCGTCGTCCTGAGTGCGCGCGGACACGGGCGTTCTCTCCTGCTCAAGGAGGCGAAGCTGGGGGCGTTCGGGCTGCGGAGGTTTCTGGGGCGGTACACGGCCGACGGGGAACCGGTGTGGTCCGAGGGCGAGCTCGTGATCGAGTCCGTGCATCGGTTCAAAGGGCAGAGCGCCATGGGGGTCGTGCTGACGGAGGTGGATTTCGAGCAGTTCGACGAGGCTGTGCGCAGGCGTCTGTTTGTGGGGATGACGCGGGCGCAGTTGGGGTTGGAGGTGGTGGTGTCACGAGCGGCTGAGGCGGCGCTGAGCGGGGCGCTTGCGTAATTTGTGTGCGCCACACCTTCCCCCGGGATCCGGGTCGTTGATCGGGGACTCGAGTCTGAGCGAAGCCATGGCTCACTGCCTCTGACCACGCCTCATCCAATTTCAAGCACGACGCTCATCGGCGAGCTCCCATCATGCGTCTTGTATCGAGCCTTCCCGAAATACATGAACGGCGCTGCCTTTCCGCCAGCCAGCTTTGTTTCTCGTACGAAGAGATGCAGTGTGATCCCCAGGTTCTGATGCTCGATGATCTCCCGTCCGCGTTTGCTCTCTGGAGTGGTCGAGTTCTGGCTCGACCACTGGAAGGTGTGATCGTCGATCCAGCGATCGAGATAGCGATGAACTTCTGACTTGCCTTGCTTGTTCAGCGTAACCAACAGCACGTGTGCATTACGCTCCGGGAGCACGACATGCCCGCTATTCCAGTTTCCCTGATTGAATTCGGCGCCGAAAAGGGACGGGATCTCTTCTCGCATGAAGGATTCGCCGACCGCCAGTTCGAGCGGATCGATGATCGCTTTCAGACGGGCGAGCGTACGTAGTTCTTCTGCCATTTCGGGTGTGACGTGGATGTCTTCGTAGTCGGGGTTGTTCGCGACGAGCACGTAGCTGCCGTCGCGCTGCTTGGTGACGACCCGTAGCAGGTACTGATCCTCACCCGTACGATCCTGACGCTCGATCGCCATGACGCTACCGGTGATCGAGCCGGCATTGCCTGGGCTGACGAGCTCAAGTAGCAGATAGTCGCCATCGCGGATCGGGTTCTTACCGCCGTTCATCGAGTTACCCGAGGCGCGGGCGATGAAGTGGCGGGCGGGGTCGAGGCGGCCGTAGCCAGTGCCGACGCTGCGATGTTCCTCGGCATCGGCGCGGGCGGTGCGGAAATGGCCGCAGGCGATGCGCAGATTGGGGAAATAGGGTAGCTCGGTCCTGTCCGGGCGCTGCTGCGGGAAAGGAATCACGTTGTCGGTACTGGCCGTCGTGCTCCGCCGGGCTTCATAGGCGGCCAGGCGGTAGTCGATCAGCTCCTGCACCATTTCCGTGAGCGTTTCCTGCTGCTCGGGCGCGACATCGAAAACGGGTTCGAAGCGATCACTCCGGACGCGGAATAGCTGGCTTTTCTGCCGTGTCTGGTTACCGCCGATCCACGCATTCACCGGGTTTTCACGCCAGTAGCGTTGCCAGCCGGTGGTCGTGCCGTCTTGGGTGTCTGCGAGGATGTCGGGAAGATCGGCGAGGAGTGGCCGGCGGCGCTGCAGAACCTGCCACGATCGCTCCGCGAGCTGGTCGAGGGTGGGCGTACGGTGCCAGCCGTCGAGTTCCTGGAAGGCTTCGAGGAGAACCATCTTGAAGCTCTTGGTCATCGCGGTGGTCTCGAGTTCGCGCAGCAGATCTTTGTGCGCGCCGAGGCTGGCGGATTCCGTCTGGGCGAGATCGCCCATCGTTTTCACGAGCCCGAACCAGCTTTCGTACTCATTGCGCATCCGCCCGAGGTTTGCGCCGCTGCGGTAGAACTCCGCGAGCGTCGGGCGGCGCCCCAGGCCGTCGCGTAGCGCCTCGTAGTCACGGGCGACACCATCCCCATCGAGCGACTTCAGAAAATCGATCAACTCCAAGTCGAAGTTGATGTAACAACCGGTCGGGAGTTCGAGCCGGTGCGTCTCGATCTTGCGCGCGAATTCTGCCAACTGCTTGTACCCGCTGCCGATCTGGCCGAGCGCCTGGGGTTTGTGCAGGAAGCTGTGATGATTGCCGATGAAGTCGAGCACGACCAGGCGTTCCTTGCCTTCGGCGCGGCGAAGGCCGCGACCGAGTTGCTGCAGGAAGAGGATCTTGGACTCGGTGGGCCGCAGCATCAGGACGGTGTCGATCGCGGGCAGGTCAACGCCTTCGTTAAACAGATCGACCGAGAAGATCACCGCTAGCCGCCCCTCGGCGAGCTGCTCCAGCGCCTCTCCACGTGCGAGTTCGGAGCCGGCGTACACGGCGGCGGCTTCGATGCCTTGCAGTCGGAATTGCGTCGCCATGAACTCGGCGTGCCGTACTGACACACAGAAGGCGAGGGTGCGTTGCTGGGCCCGCTTGCGCCATTCCTTGAGTGCATGGCGGGCTCGGGCTAGGGTAGCGAGCTTGTTCGACAGCTTTTCGGGGTCGAAGCGGCCGTTGCGCCAGGGGATCTCCTCGTAGTCTACCGACGCATCCCAGACGCCGAAGTAGTGGAATGGCGCGAGCAGGCCGGCTTCGATGCCCGCGAAGAGATTGCGGTCTAAGACGAGGTTGTCGTCGCACAGGGACAGGATGTCGGACTGGTCGGTACGATCGGGCGTGGCGGTGAGACCGAGCAGGAACTGCGGCGCGAAATGAGCGAGCAGGCGGCGATAGGTCGGGGCTGCGGCGTGGTGGAATTCGTCGATGATGATGTAATCGAAATGCTGCGGCGCGAAGCGCTCGAGGTGCGCGTTGCGGCCGAGTGTCTGCACCGAGGCGCATAGCACGTCGACCTGAGTGTCACGGGCCTGACCCATGTAAAAGCCGATACGCGCGCGCGGGCGGATGCGGACAAAGGTGTCTGCGGCCTGTTTGAGTATCTCTTCGCGATGGGCGACGAATAGCACGCGACGGGCACCGATTTGTTCGGCGTCGAAGGCGGCGAGCCAGGTCTTGCCGAGGCCCGTGGCGAGGACCACCAAACCGCGCAGATAGCCGTCGTGTCGGGTGCGGGTAAGCGCGGCCAGCGCCTCTTGTTGGATCGGTGTTGGGTTTGGGGGCTTCTCGCTCTCCTCGGCGCTCGGTTCGATCGGCCGTGGCGGCGGGACGCGGCGCGCTTCATAGCGCTCGATCCATGCGTCGGTGAGTTCTACCGTTCGTGGATCTCGGAAGATCTCCTCGAAGCGGGCGCGTGCTTCGAGGAAGCCGTCGTCACCTGGGTATTCGATGCGGTAGTTCCATTCCAGCCCGTCGGTGAGCGCTGGCCGGCTGATGTTGCTCGAGCCGATGAAGACGCTTCCGTGGAGCGCGCTTGGGCTGGGGAAGTGGGTAAATAGGTAGGCCTTGAGATGAAAGCTGCGACTGCCGGCCTCGAAGATCCGCACTCGTGCGCCTTGCGCCTGCAACAGCCCCAGTAGCCGTAGTGCACTCGGGTCGGTGATATCGAGATAGTCGCTGGTTAGGATACGGACTCGTACCGGTAGGCGCGATTCGTCTGCCGAGCGGGCCAGCGCGTCATAAAGGTCCGGGAGTAGCAGGCGCAGTCCACTCGCCTGCACGAAAGACACGGCGAGGTCGATCTCGTCCGCAGTGGCGATCGAGCGGCAGAGCTGCGATAGCAGTGGGTGCTGCGGCTCTCCAGTGAAGAGGCGGTGCGTCGAGAGGGTCTTTCGACGTAGTAGACCATTGAGCCATTCCTCGCTGCGCTCTGGTCGTTGATCCCGCGTGATCCAGCATTCCACCGATTCCAATTCGGCCAGCCCTGCTACCCACTCGCTGAGCCGTGCCTCGGTTGCATCGGTGAAGTCGCGCTCCCCGGCGCGGCGTTCACATTCGCCGTGCTTGAAGCTGAGATAGAAGACTCCGCCCGGTTTGAGGCTTGCCCACAAGCGGGCGAGGGTGGCGGGCAAGTCGGCCTCCGGGACATGGAGCAGGCTGGCGCAGGCCCAGATGCCGTCGTAGCAACAGCGTTCCTCGACGTCGTCGAAGCGGCGTAACTCGACCGCCTGGCCGGAGTGTGCTTTCGCAATGTGTACGAGTTCGACGGAGGCGTCGAAGGCGCGTACCCGGAAGCCGGCTTGCATGAAGGCCTTGATGTCGCGTCCCGCGCCGCAGCCGGCATCGAGGATCAGCCCACCTGCGGGGACGTGCGCGAGAAAACGGTCGTGCAGCTCGGACATGTCCACGCCCAGCGTGTCCTCGGCAAATCGGGTGGCCTCGATGTCGTAATAGCGGATGGTGCGGGACATTAGCGACCGCCTCAGTACGCAGTGGGGCGGGGTAGGGGAATGTGGTGCTGGTGCATGGCAATAGGCTACCAGGTTGCCCCGCAGATGAGCGGTTGAGCAGGCTGGGCTCGCGAGCACGCACGATCGCCACAGCTTGGCTGAAGACGGTTTCAGCCCTTCATACGCAGGCTGGAGGGCAAGACGCGGCGGGCGTCGATCAAGGCCGGGCGCGGAAGGGTGAGCGACTGATCGGCTTATCCCGTCGAGTATCAGTCAACGTCCCGTATCAGTTGGTGTCCAGCAGGCGTGCGCACTCGTCCATCATCGAGCGCGCCAGGTCCGAGTCGTAGTTCGGGTCGAGCGCCTCCATCATCTCGTGAGCCGTATAGAGCCCTGCCTCCCGTGACAGCGAGCCGGCGATCTGGCGCGCCAGCCCGTCGCTGAGCGCGGAGAGCTGGCGGCGGTCGGCCAGCGGCAGCGTGCGCTCGCTGCGACGCAGCCAGTCGGCGATGAAGCTCGCGCCCTGCGCTTCGGTCAGCCACTGGCCATGCTCGTAGTAGATCGACAGGCGCTCGGCCGTCAGCGCGAAGATCAGCGCGGCGCGCGTTCCCTTGCTGTCTGCGGGCGGAGTGGCGCGGGGTGGAGTAGGCATGGCGATTCGGCGGGGTGCGGTGAAGAGACACCCCGATGCTATCAGTCCACTGTCAGTATCAAACGACAGTTTCACTGTATAAATAAAGGTGGCTTAATCTGTGTCATGAACTCCGAAACCTCCCCAAGCTACCCGCTGGCCGAACTGGCCGTGCTCGCGGACCTGCCGCCGCGCACGGTGCGCTACTACGTGCAGATCGGCCTGGTCGACCGACCCGAGGGCGAGACCCGGGCGGCCCGCTACGGCACGCGGCATCTCGAGCAGCTGCTGCAGATCCGCAAATGGACCGCTGCCGGCGTCTCGCTCGAGCGTATCCGCGAGCTGCTCCACGGTGCGCCGCCGCCGGTGCCGCCGCGTGAGCGCGCCATCGGCAGCGTGTCGGTGTGCAGCCATCTGACGGTGGCCGAGGGGGTCGAGGTGGTGATCGATGCCCAGCGCGCGGGCCTGAGTCCCGAGGCGGTGCGCCAGTTCATCCAGGGCGTGATGGCCGCCTTCGAGGCGGTGCAGGGGCAAGGCGGGGCAGCGTCGCAGGGCGCTGCCGCGCACAACACGGACAAGAACGACCGACAGGCGGGAGAACCATGATGCAGCAACAATCGGCACGACTTGAGACGCGCGCGGGTGAGGCACTGACGCTGCAGGGCGTGCGGTTCACCGGCACCTTGCGCGGCACGCTCTTCGAAGCGGAGCTCGAGCAGCGCTTTGCCAACCCCTTCGAGCGCCATGTCGAGCTCGTCTACAGCTTCCCGCTGCCGTGGGCGGCGGTGCTCCTCGGGGTGGAGGTGCGGATTGGCGAGCGCTGCCTGTCCGGAGCGGTCATCGAGAAGAAGCAGGCCGAGCAGGGCTACGAGGACGCGCTGGCCGAGGGCAACACCGCCATCCTGCTCGAGCAGAACTTCGATGGCAGCTACACGCTGAACCTGGGCAACCTCGCACGCGGAGAAACCTGTGTGCTGCGGCTGCGTTACGCCCAGGTGCTGCAGTTCGAGCAGCATGGCCTGCGCCTGGTGGTGCCCACGGTGATCGCCCCGCGCTACGGCGATTCGGTGGCCGATGCCGGCCTGAAGCCGCATCAGGTGGTCGAGCACGACCTGATGGCGGTCCATCCGCTTGAGCTCACCTTGCGCATCGAAGGCGAGCTCGCGCGGGCGCGCATCGGCTCGCCGAGTCATCCGTTGTCGATGCGGCTCGAAGGAGAGGGGGAGACGGCGGCGATGCTCGTATCGCTCGGTCGCGGCGGGGCACTCGATCGCGACTTCATCCTGGTGCTCGACGAGGTTGCGCAGGATTCGCTTGCCGTGTGCGCGCAAGACACCCTCGATGAGGGCGCGGTGAATGTGCTGGCGAGCTTCTGCCCGCGTGTGCCGGCAGCGGCCCATCCGCTCGCGGTCAAGATCCTCGTGGATTGCTCCGGCTCGATGCAGGGCGACAGCATTGCCGCTGCGCGCCGTGCGCTGCAGGCCATCATCGCCGGCCTGCGCGAGGGCGAGCGCTTCTCGCTGTCACGCTTTGGCAGCACGGTCGAGCATCGCTCGCGTGCCTTGTGGCGCACCAGCGCCGCCACCCGCCAGGCGGGACAGCGCTGGGCGATGCAGTTGCAGGCCGATCTCGGTGGCACCGAGATGGAGAACGCGCTGGCATCCACGCTGGCCCTGGCCGGAGATGCCGAGCCGAGCCCTGGGACGGAGGAGGGGGCCGCAGCGGTCGATCTACTGTTGATCACCGACGGCCAGATCCACGCCATCGATCGCACGGTGAAACGGGCGCGAGCGCTGGGGAATCGGATCTTCGTGGTCGGCATTGGCAGCGCGCCGGCCGAGGGTGTGCTGCGGCGGCTGGCTGACGAGACGGGCGGCGCCTGCGACTTCGTCGCGCCCGGCGAGGCCGTGGAGCCGGCGGTGCTGCGCATGTTCGCGCGTTTGCGCTCGCAGCGCATGGACGCCCTGCAACTGGTGTGGCCGACGGGTGCCGAGCCGGTGTGGATGAGCCCGCTGCCCGGCTCGGTCTTCGATGGCGACGCAGTCACGGTGTGGGCGCGCTTTGCGCAGGTGCCGCATGGGTGGGTGCCGGATCAGCCGGTGCGTCTGGTCGGCCGGATGGCACAGGGGGACGCGCCCGTAGCGCTGGGTGAGGCATCGCTCAGTGCCGTCGAGCCGCATGCCGTGCTGGGCCGCATGGCGGTGGCCGCGCAGGTCGAGCAGCTCCTCGCCGGCGAAGGGGCGCAGTCACTCCGGGCACCGGAGGCGCTCGCGCTGGCCGTCGCGTATCAACTGGTCAGTCCGCTGACGCACTTCCTGCTGGTCGAGGCGCGTGCCGAAGCCGACAAGCCCGAGGACATGCCCGATCTCGTGAAGGTCCCCGCGATGCTGCCTGCAGGCTTTGGCGGGCTGGGAAGCGTCGATCTGCTTTACATCGAGCCCAACATGGCGCCGCTCACGGTGAATGACACGCCCACCGCGTATGGCGCGCCGGCAGCGGCGGGCTTCGGGTCGTTTGACATGAACGCGCTCGATGCGCCGGCCGTGATGCGCTCGGGTGCGCGCGTGCTGCGCAGCGAAAGGCGAACACAGGCCTCCACCTACGATATCCCGGCATTCCTGCGACGCGGCGCTGACCGGGCAGCCGATGAGCCGCCGCGCGACGATCCGCGTTACTGGTCTGCCGAGCCTCATTACAGCGGCCTCACACCGCTGGGCCTGACCCACTGGCTGCGCAGTCATACGCAGGCCGAATGGCCGCGCACGTATGCGGCGCTGCACAGGATCGGTGTCGGTACGGCGGTGCTCGACTGGCTGGAGTTCGTCCTGGCCGACGGGGAGGACGAGGCGCAGGTTGTGGCCTGCTTCGTCGAGGCGATGGCTCAGCGCGAATTGCATGACGCGCTGCGCTCGACCAACGGCATGCTCGGACGGCTCAAGGCCCTGACGCAGCGGGTGAGGCCGGCCGCTGCGCCTGAGGCCCGACAGGTTGAGGTGGCGTCTGAGTCGCTCGCGGCGCGCCTGCAGGTGTTCGTCAGCACGCTCCAGGCGGAAACCTGGCCCGACTGCGTCTTTGCGCTCCGGGACGCGGCCTCGGCGCTCGAACGGTCGGGTGTCGGCGTTGAATAGCACTAGGGGAGCCACGAGGAGGCAGCCATGCCTGTGAAGACCGTCCTGAACGGCAGCACCGTGCCGGTCAGGATCTGGACCGACGACATCGACGAGGGCTCGAAGGCGCAGCTCGCCAACCTCGCCAGCCTGCCCTTCATCCACCACCACGTCGCCGCCATGCCCGACGTGCATCTGGGCATCGGCGCGACCATCGGCTCGGTGATCGCCACCCACCAGGCGATCATCCCGGCGGCGGTGGGCGTCGACATCGGCTGTGGCATGGTCGCGGCGCGCCTGTCGCTCACGGCGAATGACATCGACGAGAAGCGGCTGAAGAAGGTGTTCGATCAGATCACGCGCGACGTGCCCGTCGGCCGTGACCAGCATGCCGACGGTCGCGTGCTCGTCGATGCGGTGCGCCCCTTCGAGCCCGGCCTCAAGGCCCTGACCGATCGTCACCCGCAGCTGCTCAAGGCCTTTGGCAGGTTCTCCAAGTGGGCCAACCAGATGGGCACGCTCGGCGGTGGCAACCACTTCATCGAGGTCTGCCTGGATGAGAAGCGCCGGGTGTGGGTGATGCTGCACTCGGGCAGCCGGGGCATCGGCAACGCGATCGCGACCTACTTCATCGAGCTCGCCAGGAAGGACATGGAACGGCACATGATCCACTTGCCCGACCGCGACCTGGCCTACTTCCGCGAGGGCAGCCCGCATTTCGACGACTACGTCGAGGCGGTGCACTGGGCGCAGGACTATGCGATGGCCAACCGCCAGGCGATGCTCGAGCTCGTGCTCGCAGGGCTGGCGCGCCACCTGCCGCCCTTTACCGTGACTACCGAGGCGGTGAACTGCCACCACAACTACGTCGCCCGCGAGCACCACTTCGGCGCCGACGTGTGGGTGACCAGAAAGGGCGCGATCCGCGCGGGGGAGGGCGAGCTCGGCATCGTCCCCGGCAGCATGGGCGCGCGCAGCTACATCGTGCGCGGCAGGGGGAACGCGGAGAGCTTCTGTTCCAGTGCGCACGGCGCTGGCCGGCGTATGAGCCGCACGGCGGCCACCAAGCACTTCACCGAGGCCGACCTTGCGCGCCAGACCGAGGGCGTGATCTGCCGCAAGGACAAGGGCGTGGTGGACGAGATCCCCGGCGCGTACAAGGACATCGACACCGTGATGGCCAACCAGTCGGACCTGACCGAGGTGCTGCACACGCTGAAGCAGGTGGTGTGCGTGAAAGGGTAGGGGGCGCAACAGATGGCAGGGGAACGGGTTCGAGCCGTCATGGACCACGGCTGGCCGTGCTGTGCGAAAGACAGGCTCACTTCCTGAGCCTGTCGCGCATTACAGTCACCGCACTACATCCAGCACGGAGTGCTCATGCGGCCTGCCCGATGCGCAGCGGCACAAAAGCTCCTGGCGCGAGCGGAAGGAGCGGTACCTCGCTCACCTGCGTGCGACGGAAGGCGAGGGCATTCTCGTCTCTGCGTGCGACAAGCTGGCCAACCTGCAGGCGATCCTGTTTGATCTGACTGAAATCGGTGAGTCCGTTTGGGCGCGCTTCAGCGGAGGGAAGGGTGGATCGCTGTGGTACTACACGGCGTTAGTCGATGCTTTTGGCGGACGGGTACCGGCCGCAATGGGATGTCGACGATTGGCTACGCACAACTCATCAGCCGACTCTGTCTGGTCGTCCGACCGCTGGCGAAGCCGGCGCAGATCAGCGGTTCGGTCAATCGGCCTGTGGACTCGGCCGACCGCGTGCTTCTTCCTTGCGGCGTTGCCATCGAGGGCACGCTTGTCGGGCACCGCGAGTTTGCCCTGCGCCATGAAGGCGTGAATCTTGAGGTCATCGACGCCCTGTTCGAGCGCCTCACGCCGGAGGACTTGCTGGCCAGGTTGAACGCGGCGCCCAACGGCGCGCACATCCGGCGGGCGTGCCATCTCTGGGAGTGGCTGACGGAGCCGAGAACTGCAGGCAGCTGCCTTGCCGATGGGAGGCTACGTCGACCTGTTTCCTGCCCGATGACTACGTCACCGCCGGGCAGCCCACCAACGACCGTCGATTCCGCGTGCGCAACCATGCACTGGGGACGGCCGATTTCTCCCCGGTGGTGCGCGCGCCAGTAACGAGCGCGCGCGCGATGAGGGCGCGGCCCCTGCGGCGCATGGAGCGGAGCGCGCCGAAAAGGCCCCGCATGGCCGTTGGATTGGGCTCTCATGTTTGCATCGATAAATCTGATGATTTCCATTGACACGCCTTCCGGGCTCCCTTAGTCTGGTGCAACTTCTGGCTAAGTGGTAAGACCACTTAGCCAGAAAGTGGAAGCGCACGACATCCTGATTTCATGAAATGCATTCGAGGGGGAAGGGGCAATGACGGTTGGTTCGATGTTCAAGGCTGCGCGCGTGATGCGCGCGCCGGCCTGAGGGGGAGATTCCGATGCAGCCTGGTACGCTCGCATTCCTCGCCTTTTCTCCGATCCTGCTCGCCGCGGTGCTGCTGGTGGGCCTGCGCTGGCCCGCCAAGCGCGCGATGCCGGTCGTCTATTTCCTCACTGCGGGCATCGGCCTGTATGTGTGGGAGATGAGCCTGAACCGCGTGCTCGCCTCGACCCTGCAGGGGCTGGTGATCACGATCGGGGTGCTGTGGATCATCTTCGGCGCCATCCTGCTGCTCAACACCCTGAAGTACTCGGGCGGGATCACCGCGATCCGCGCGGGCTTCGCCAAGATTAGCCCCGACCGCCGCATCCAGGCGATCATCATCGGCTGGCTGTTCGGCTGCTTCATCGAGGGCGCCTCGGGCTTCGGCACGCCGGCGGCGATCGCCGCGCCGCTGCTGGTGGCGATCGGCTTCCCGGCGCTGGCGGCGGTGCTGCTCGGCATGCTGGTGCAGAGCACGCCGGTGTCCTTCGGTGCCGTGGGCACGCCGATCATCATCGGCGTCAATAGCGGCCTCGACAGTGCGACGATCGGCGCGCAGCTCGCCGCCAGGGGCTCGAGCTGGGACGTCTTCCTGCAGGTGATCACCAGCAACGTGGCGATCATCCATGCCATGGTCGGCACCGTCATTCCGCTGATCATGGTCATGATGCTGACGCGCTTCTTCGGCCGCGAGAAGAGCTGGAAGGCTGGCTTCGAGGTGCTGCCCTTCGCGATCTTCGCGGGTCTGGCCTTCACCGTCCCGTACGCCTTCACCGGCGTCTTCCTGGGGCCTGAGTTCCCCTCGCTGCTCGGCGGCCTGGTCGGCCTGGCCCTCGTCACCACCGCGGCGCGTTTCGGTTTCCTGGTGCCGAAGAAGACCTGGGACTTCGCCGACCCGAAGGAGTGGCCGAGCGAGTGGATGGGCAGCGTCGAGATGAAGCTCGATCAGCTCCCGCGTCACCAGCCGATCAGCATCTTCCGCGCCTG
This sequence comes from Thauera aminoaromatica, assembly GCF_000021765.1. Lineage (NCBI taxonomy): Bacteria > Pseudomonadati > Pseudomonadota > Betaproteobacteria > Rhodocyclales > Zoogloeaceae > Thauera > Thauera aminoaromatica. The sequence continues at coordinate 1,929,091 of NC_011662.2, forward strand.
GCTGCCCTATGTGCTGGTGGGCGCGCTGCTCGTGCTGAGCCGCGTGTTCCCCGAGATCGGCGGGGCGATGAAGTCGGTGGTGATCGTGTTCGCCGACATCCTCGGCGAGAAGGGCATCAAGGCGGACTTCCAGCCGCTCTACCTGCCCGGCGGCATCCTGGTGGCGGTGGTGCTGATCACCGTGTTCCTGCATGGCATGCACGCGCGCTCGCTGGTGAAGGCGGTGGGCGAGTCCTCGCGCGTGCTGCTCGGCGCCGGCTTCGTGCTGCTGTTCACCGTGCCGATGGTGCGCATCCTGATCAACTCGGGGGTGAACGCCGCCGACCTGCCCAGCATGCCGATCGCGATGGCCAAGTGGGTGGCCGACAGCGTGGGCAACGTGTATCCGCTGCTGGCACCGTCGGTGGGCGCGCTCGGTGCCTTCATCGCCGGCTCGAACACGGTCAGCAACATGATGCTGAGCCAGTTCCAGTTCGGCGTGGCGACCTCGCTCGGCATCTCCACGGCGATGGTCGTGGCGGTGCAGGCGATCGGCGCGGCCGCCGGCAACATGGTGGCGATCCACAACGTCGTGGCGGCCTCGGCCACGGTGGGTCTGCTCGGCCGCGAGGGCGCGATCCTGCGCAAGACCTTCTGGCCGACGGTGTACTACGTGCTGATGACCGGCACGGTGGCGATGATCGCGATCTACGTCCTCGGGGTGTCCGATCCGCTGCTCGCCGCGAGCTGAGTCCCGCGCGGAGGGACGCATCGGCGTCCCCCGCGCATCCGTCCTTCCTGCCGTCGCGGCCCTGCCGCGGCTGCATCGCACTTCAGAACGATGAAATTCCGGAGCCGAAGCGCATGAGTCCTCTGTCCTCCGCACCCGCCAACGCCACACGTGTCGCGCCGCCGCTCGAGGCCGCGCGCAGCTATCCGGCCAAGCCGGCCGACGTGTACCTGTTCGGCACCTGCGTGATCGACGTGTTCTTTCCCGGTGCCGGGATGGACGCGATCCGCCTGCTCGAACGCGAGGGCATCCGGGTGCATTTTCCGCAGGCGCAGAGCTGCTGCGGGCAGCCGGCCTACACCTCGGGTTATACCGACGAGGCGCGCGAGGTGGCGCGCGCGCAGCTCGCGCTCTTCGCCGGCGACTGGCCGGTGGTGATCCCGTCGGGCTCGTGCGCCGGCATGTTCCGCCATCACTACTTCGAGCTCTTCAAGGACGAGCCGGAGACGCTGCAGCAGGTCGCGTCGCTGTCCGCGCGCACCTTCGAGCTCGCCGAGTTCCTGCTGGAGGTGTGCAAGGTCCGCTTCGAGCACACCGGCGCGCCGGTCAGGCTCGCGTTGCACACGTCCTGTTCGGCGCGACGCGAGATGAACACCCACCTGCATGGCCGCGCGCTGCTCGCGCAGCTGGCGGGGGTCGAGCGCGTCGAGCACGACCACGAGAGCGAGTGCTGCGGCTTCGGCGGCAGCTTCAGCGTGCGCATGCCCGAGATCTCGGGCGCCATGGTGCAGGACAAGACCGCCGCGCTGAAGGGTTCGGGCGCGGCCGAGGTGGTGAGCGCGGACTGTGGCTGCCTGCTCAACATCAACGGCTGCTTCGAGAAGCAGGGCGACACGCTTCGGGGCGAGCACCTGGCGAGCTTCCTGCTGCGCCGCACGACTTCCGCGAGCACGGGAGGGGTGCGATGAGCCACGTCGCCGACACCCCCGCGCAGCCGATCGCCTTCACCCGCAACGCGCGCGAGGCGCTCGCCGACGCGCAGCTGCGGCGCAACTTCCGCGGCGCCATGGATGCGCTGATGGACAAGCGCCGCAACCAGTTTCCCGACGGCGACGAGCTCGAGCGCCTGCGCGCCTTCGGCAACCGCGTGCGGGCGCGCGCGCTGTCCAAGCTGCCCGATCTGCTCGAGCGCCTCGAGGCCAATCTCGTCCGCAATGGTGTGCAGGTGCACTGGGCGGAGACGGTGGAGGAGGCCAACGCCATCGTGCATGGCATCGCCGAGCGCCACGCGGCGAGGAAGGTGATCAAGGGCAAGTCGATGGTGTCCGAGGAAATGGAGATGAACCATTACCTCGGTGCGCGCGGCGTCGACTGCCTCGAATCCGACATGGGCGAGTTCATCGTGCAGCTGCGCGCGGAGAAGCCCTCGCACATCATCATGCCGGCGATCCACCTCAACGCCGGCCAGGTCGCGAAGCTGTTCCACGACAAGCTCGCGGTCGAGTACACCGAGGACGTCGATCGCCTCATCCAGATCGGCCGCGAGACCTTGCGGCGCAACTTCTTCGAGGCCGACATCGGCGTCTCGGGGGTGAACTTCGCGATCGCCGAGACCGGCACGCTGCTGCTGGTGGAAAACGAGGGCAACGGCCGCATGTCGACCACGGTGCCGCCGGTGCACATCGCCGTCACCGGCATCGAGAAGGTGGTCGAGAACCTGCGCGACGTGATCCCGCTGCTGTCGCTGCTGACGCGCTCGGCCACCGGCCAGCCGATCACCACCTACGTCAACATGATCTCCGGCCCGCGCAAGGCCGACGAGCTCGACGGCCCGCAGGAAGTCCACCTGGTCCTGCTCGACAACGGCCGCAGCCAGGCCTTCGCGGACGGCGAGCTGCGCCAGACGCTGAACTGCATCCGCTGCGGCGCGTGCATGAACCACTGCCCGGTGTATACGCGGATCGGCGGCCACGCGTACGGCACGGTGTATCCCGGGCCGATCGGCAAGATCGTCACCCCGCACATGCTCGGGCTGGAGACCACCCGCGACCTGCCCACGGCCTCGTCGATGTGCGGCGCCTGCGGCGAGGTGTGCCCGGTGAAGATCCCCATCCCGTCCCTGCTGCGCCGCCTGCGCGAGGAGGCGGTGCGTGCGCCCGCGGCCGAGCCGCATCACGTGCGCGGGCAGGGCGCCAAGCACTCCAGGAAGGAGACCCTGGTGTGGAGGGTGTGGCGCACGCTCAACACCTCTCCGGGCCTGTACCGCGCGGCGATGTACGCGGGCACCCGCCTGCGCGGGCTGATGCCGGCCGACATCGGGCCGTGGACGCGCTACCGCAGCGCGCCGAAACCGGCCGCGCGCAGCCTGCACGAGCTCGCCCGCGAGCATCTGGGCGAGCAATGAACGACGCCAGGAGCGAAACCCGAATGAATGCGAAAGAACGGATCCTCGGCAAGCTGCGCGCCAGCCTCGCGGGGACGACCCCGGTCGCCGACGACTACGACATCGGCCTGGTCACCGATCCCTGGCGCTATGCGGCGGACGAGCGCATCGCGCGCCTGCGCCGCATGCTTGAGGCGGTGCATGGCGAGACGCTCGTCACCACGGTGGCGGAGTGGCCACAGCGCGTGCTGGAGGCGCTCGCCGCGCGCGGCATCGACGAGCTGCTGGTTTCGCCTGCCACCGTGCACGGCCGCCGCCTGGCGGAGCACGTGCGTGCACAGGATGCGGCGCTGCGCCTGAAGGGCTACGAGAACCCGGTGGAGGCCTGGAAGGACGAGCTCTTCTTCCATACGCCCGCCAGCCTTACCGGCACGCTCGGCGGCATCGCCGCCACCGGCAGCCTGGTGCTGTGGCCGAGCCCGCAGGAGCCGCGCCTGATGAGCCTGGTGCCGCCGCTTCACATCGCGCTGCTGAACGCGAGCGAGGTGCGCGACAACCTCTTCGAGCTCATGCACGCGCAGCGCTGGACCGACGGCCTGCCGACCAACGCGCTGCTGGTGTCGGGACCGTCCAAGACCGCCGACATCCAGCAGACGCTGGCGTACGGTGCGCACGGGCCGAAGGAGCTGCTGGCGCTGGTGATCGAGGACGCCTGAGCGCGGCGCGGATCGTGGGCGCGCCCGGCCGTGTCGACGATCCACACCGCGGCTTGCCGGAGCGGCGGAATCGCGACTCGCGTCGCTCCTACCGCGCGGCTCCGGCGATGCGGAGGTGTTTCCGCGGCTCCGTCGAGGCGCGATCGCGGCGACCGGTCCCTCGCCACGCACCCCAAACCCGCAGCTTCTTCTGTAGGAGCGACGCAAGTCGCGATGTCCGAGACCGGTCCCTCGCCGCGCACCCAAACCCGCAGCTTCTTCTGTAGAAGCGACGCAAGTCGCGATCTCAGGGGCCGTTCCATCGCCGCGCACCCCGCACCCGCAGCTTCTTCTGTAGGAGCGACGCAAGTCGCGATCGCGGCGACCGCCTACCGGCGCCGCGTCGCCTCATGAATCGCTGCTCGCGCCTCCGTCGACTCGCCTTACCCCTCCGATGGTGGTCGGAGCTCGAAGCTCGCCCGCACCACCCCCGGCTCCTCCGAGGCCTTGAGCTTGAAGCCCAGGTGCTTCAGCAGGCCAAGCATCGGTTCGTTCTCGCCCATCACCTCGCCCACGAGGCGCTGGATGCCGATCTCGCGCGCGTAGCGCACCAGCTTGTCCATGAGGATCGAGCCCAGGCGCTGGCGCTTGAGGTCGGAACGGATGACGAGGGCGAACTCGGCGGTGTGGTTGTCCGGATCGGCCACCGCGCGCGAAACGCCTAGGGTCTCGGGCTTGCCGTCGGGGCCGGTCGCGGTGGCGATGAAGGCCATCTCGCGGTCGTAGTCGATCTGCGTCAGGCGCGCCATCTCGCGACGCGGGAACTCGGGGATGTAGTTGAAGAAGCGATAGATGAAGTCCTCGCGGGTGAGCCGCGACAGGAAGGCGTAGTGCGCCGGCTCGTCCTCGGGGCGGATCGGGCGCAGCAGGATCGGGCGGCCGTCGCGCAGCCGAGAGGGCTCCTCGAGCGCCTTCGGGTAGGGCTGGATCGCCAGCCGGTGCTCGTGGGCGGTGGCCGGACGCAGGCGCATGTGGGCGTCGAGCGCCTGCACGCCGTGCTCGTCGACGAACACCGGGTTGATGTCCATCTCGTGGATCTCGGGATGGTCGACGACGATCTGCGAGACCTTGGTGAGGGTGAGCGCGAGCGCGTCGCGGTCGGCCGCGGGGAGGTGGCTGCGCGCCTCGAGCAGCGCTGCCGCCTTGCTGCGGGTGATGAGGTCGTCGGCGAGCGGCTTGTTGAGCGGCGGCAGGCCGACCGCGAGGCCACGGAAGATCTCCAGCGCGCGACCGCCTTCGCCGAACACGATCACCGGTCCGAACAGCCGGTCGGTGCTGACGCCGATCAGCAGCTGGCGCGCGTGCCCGCGCATCACCATGCGCTGCACGGTGAAGCCGCTCACCGACACCGGCGGCTCGGCGCGGCCGGCGCGCTCGATCATGCCGCGTGCGGCGACCTGGACCGCCTCGGTGCTCTCGAGGTTGAGCGCGACGCCACCGACGTCCCACTTGCGCCGGATGTCGCGCGACATCAGGGTCAAGGCCACCGGCAGGCCGATGCGGCCGGCGATCTGCGCGGCCTCTTCGGGGGTGGCGGCGAGGTGGGTCTGGATGACGGGCACGCCATAGGCCGCGAGGACGTCCTTGGATTCGGACTCGGTCAGGCTGGCACGCGATTGGGCGAGCGCGCCCTGGATCACCGCCCGCGCGCGCGCGGCGTCGGGCTTGAAGGCTTCGGGTTCGGAGGTCGGCACCTCCATCAGCACCTCGGAGGCGATGCGGTGGCGGTGCATGTGCAGGAAGGCGCTGGCCGCGTGCTCGGGCGAGTCGAAGGTGGCGATGCCGGCGTTGATGAAGAGGTTGCGCTCTTTCTCCACGCTCTCGTCGCCCACCCAGCAGGTCATCAGGTTGATGCCGGTCTCGCGTGCGGTGGCGATGACCTGCTGCGCGGTGTCGATGCTGCTGGAGAGCGCGTTCGGGGTGTGGATCAGCAGCACGGCGTCGCCGTCGCGCTCTTCCTGCAGGATCTTGAGCAGGCGCTCGTAGCAGGCCGGCTCGGAGTCGACGCGGATCTCGAGCGGATTGCGTCCGTTCCAGGCCGGCGACATGAAGCGGCGCAGGCGCTCGATGGTCTGCTCCTTGAGCGCCGGCAGGCTGTAGCCGGCAAGGTAGAGGCTGTCCTCCACCATCAGGCCGGCACCGCCGCCGTTGCTCAGCACGACCAGGCGGTTGCCGCGCAGCGGGCGGGCGCGCAGCACGGTCTCGGCGGCGCCGAACATCTCCTCGAGCTGGTCCACCCGCAGGATGCCGGCGCGGCGCAGCGCCGCGTCGTGCACGTCGTCGTGGCTGACCAGGTTGGGCATCTCGAGGAAGAGCGGGTCGGAGACGCCCATCAGCGGGTTGTCGGGCGAGCGTCCGGCCTTGATCGCGATCACCGGTTTGTTGCGCGCGGCGGCGCGCGCGGCCGACATGAAGGCGCGGCGATCCTGGATGGATTCGATGTAGAGCAGGATCGCGCGCGTGCCCGAGTCGGCGGCGAGGAAGTCGAGCACCTCGCCGAAGCCGATGTCCAGGCTGTCGCCGAGCGAGACGAAGTGCGAGAAGCCGACCTTCTTGCGCAGCGCCCAGTCGAGCACCATGGTGCCGACCGTGTCGCGCTGGGAGACGAAGCCGAGCTTGCCGGGGCGCGCGGCGATCTGCGAGAAGGTCGCGTTGAGCCCGAGTCCGGGTACCAGGATGCCCAGCGTGCCGCCACCGAGCAGGCGCATCTCGTAGCGGCGGGTGATCTCGAGGATGCTGCGCTCGATCGGACGGCCGTCGGCGCCGAGCGTGGTGTCGAGCTGGTTGGCCATCACCATCACGGCACGCGCGCCGCGTTCGCCGAGCTCCTCCACCAGGCGGGGCACGAGCGGCGCGGGGGTGCAGATGATCGCCAGGTCGGGCGTCTGCGGCAGCGCGGCGATGCTCGGGTAGGTGAGCACGCCCGCCACCGAGGTTCGGCGGGGATTGACCGGCATGATCGGGCCGGCGAACTGGCCCGAAAGCAGGTTGCGCATGAGCACGTTGCCCATGCGGCGCTCGCGCGCGCTCGCGCCGATCACGGCGATCGAGCGTGGATTGAACAGGCTTTTCAGGTGGCGGAAGCTCATCGCCTTGCTCCCCGGGGAGGGAATCGCTCGTCTGCAGTTTAATGCATGCCTGCCGCACATGCATGAACTGAATTGCGGCCGGGTCGAGCGGCCCGCCAGCGCCCGGTTCTCCGCGTCGAACTCGAGCTGTCCGGACGAGGTTCAGCCGGCGGCGACGGTGTGCATCAGATAGTTTACGTCCGTGTCGCGGCCGAGCGAGTAGGTCTTGGCGAGCGGGTTGTAGGACAGGCCGATGATCTCCTGCACGTCCAGGTGCGCATTGCGGCAATGGCGGCTGAGTTCGGAGGGCTTGATGAAGCGGGCGTACTCGTGGGTGCCGGCCGGGAGCAACTTGAGCAGGTATTCGGCGCCGACGATCGCGAACAGGTAGGACTTCGGATTGCGGTTGAGCGTGGACAGGAAGACGTGGCCGCCGGGTTTTACCAGCCGGGCGCAAGCGGTGACGATGCTGGCCGGATCGGGGACGTGCTCGAGCATTTCCATGCAGGTGACGACGTCGAAGCGGCCGGGCGATTCCTCGGCGAGTGCCTCTGCGCTCATGTGGCGGTAGTCGACCTTGTGGCCGCTCTCGAAAAGGTGCAGGCGGGCGACGCTGAGCGCCTTCTCGGATAGGTCGATGCCGGTCACCTCGGCGCCGAGCGCGGCCATGCCCTCGGCGAGGATGCCGCCGCCGCAGCCGATGTCGAGCACCTTCTTTCCGGCGAGCGCGGCCTTGCCGTCGATCCAGCCCAGGCGCAGCGGGTTGATCTCGTGCAGCGGACGGAACTCGGAGGCGGGGTCCCACCAGCGGTGGGCGAGGTCGCTGAATTTCTGCAGTTCGGCGGGATCGGCGTTGACGGTGTTCATGGCGTTCGAGGGTCCTTGCTTGCACGCACGGGCACCGGGTGCGCGCGCGCCCGGCACAAACGAAAAAGCCCCGCCGAGGCAGGGCTTTCGGGTTACCGACTCCGGAATTACTTGGAGCCGATGACTTCCACTTCGACGCGACGATCCGGCTGCAGGCAGGAGATCTGCGCGGCGCGGCCACCGACCTTGTCGCACTTGTTGCCGGTCACGGGCTGGGTTTCGCCCTTGCCTTCGGTGTAGACGCGGTTGGCATCGACGCCCTTCGAGACCAGGTAGGTCTTGACGGCGGCGGCGCGACGCTCGGACAGGCGCTGGTTGTAGGTGTTGGAACCCAGGCGGTCGGTGTGGCCGACGGCGAGGATCACTTCCAGCTTGAGCGACTTGGCCTGGGCGGCGAGTTGGTCGAGCTTGGCCTTGCCTTCAGCCTTCAGGACGGCCTTGTCGAAGTCGAACAGGGCGTCGGCCGACAGCTTGACCTTGTCGGCGGTGGGCTTCGGACCCGGAGCCGCGGCAGCAGCCTTCACGGTGCACTTGTCGGCGGGGACGATGTCCTTGTCGCAAGCGCAGCCGACCGGCAGGTCGCCGGCGAGGGCGGTCGAGGCGGCGGCGGGGCTCCAGTAGCCGGTGCGCCAGCACAGGCCGGTGCCGCTGCGAGCGACGACGTTGCGCGCGTCGATCACGTAGGGGATTTCACCCTTGCCGGCGACGACGACGTCGCTGACCTGAGCGAAAGCGCTCGGGGCGGACAGGCCGATCGAGGCGATGGCGGCCAGCATGAGCATCTGCTTCTTGGATTGTTTGATCATGGTTTCCTCTTTGAAGGGCGAGTCGCCGGAATTGCCACTGAACGAAATGAAGACTGGCGAATCTGCCGTCTTCGTGTCGGTTTGTACCAGTATATCCAGTTCAATTACCGAGCTTAGTTTGCCACATCGACACGAGCCGGAGCAATTCGGTGTCGTTAATATGCAACAGCGAGACGCCTTTGTCCACGCGGGTTTCGCCGTCGATCCACACGTGGGAGACGTTTTCGCGACCGCATACGTAGACGAGATGCGACACCGGATCGAAACAGGGCCGGCATTGCGGTGCGGAAAGGTCGAGTGCGCAAAGATCGGCGCATTTGCCTTTTTCGATCGAGCCGATGCGATCGTCCATGCCCAATGCGCGCGCGCCCCCGAGCGTGGCCATGCGCAAGGCGGCATGCGCCGGTACCGCGGTGGCATCCAGGCTGCCGACCTTGGCGAGCAGCGCGGCGTGGCGCATCTCCTGGAGCAGGTCGAGGCGGTTGTTGCTCGCCGCGCCGTCCGTGCCGAGGCCGACCGGGACGCCGGCGGCGAGCAGGCGCGGCACCGGCGCGATGCCGCTGGCGAGCTTCATGTTCGAGGTGGGGCAGTGCGCGACGCTGCAGCCGTGGCGGGCGAGCAGTTCGATGTCGGCCTCGTCCAGATGCACCGCATGGACGCCGATCAGATTGCTGCCGAGCACGCCGAGGCGCGCGAGGCGAGCGAGCGGCCGGCAGCCGTGGACGGCGAGGGAGTCGGCGATCTCTTGTGCGGTCTCGTGGATGTGCACATGGATCGGCAGGCCGAGTTCGTCCGCGAGGGTCTGCACCTGGTGGAAGCTGTCGTCCGAGACGGTGTAGGGCGCGTGCGGGGCGATCGAGAAGCCGAGCCGCGGGTGGCCCTGCCAGCGGTCGCGGGCGGCCAGGCCCTTGCGCAGGTAGTCCTCGGGGTCGCTCGCGTACGAGGTGGGGAATTCCAGCACGACCGCGCCGACCACCGCGCGCATGCCCGCGGCGGCGAAGGCTTCCGCCGCCGCCTCGGGGTGGAAGTACATGTCGCTGCAGGTGGTGATGCCGCCACGGATCATCTCGGCCGCGGCGAGCAGGGTGCCGTCGCGCACGAAGGCGGCGGAAACGTGACGGCTCTCGGCCGGCCAGATCGCCTCCTCCAGCCAGCGCATCAGCGGCAGGTCGTCGGCGATGCCGCGCAGCAGGCTCATCGCGGCGTGGGTGTGCAGGTTCACCAGGCCGGGGATCAGCAGGTGCCGCGGCAGCTCGACCACCTCGTCCGCGACGTAGCGCGTGCGCGCCTCGTCCTGGCCGAGGAGATCGACGATGCGTCCGCCGCGGATCGCCACCGCGTGGTCGGCGAGCACAGCGTCGCGCGGTTCGACGGGGACGATCCAGCGGGCGTTGATCAGCAGGTCTACGGCTTCGCTCAAGGCGGCTCCTGGCGGGCAGTTGCGGGGAGAGCCTCATTCAAGCATGCGCGGCCCGGGCGGACAATCCCGCGCGTCGCTGCGGGTGTGGAGGCGCACGCCGGCACCGGATCGTGCAACAATCGCGCCGAAGCCCGCCGGCCGCGCGGGCGCCCCCGCCCTGCAAGACAGCATGAACCGGATTCCCGAACGCATCGGCAAGTACAGGATCATCAAGGAGATCGGCCGCGGCGCGACCGCGGTGGTCTATCTCGCCGAGACCCCGGACTACCCCGAGCCGGTGGCGCTCAAGCACGTGCGCTTCGACGACAAGGCGCGCGACGAGGCGAAGTGGAACCGCCGCCTGATCAAGCTGCTGAAGGCCGAGCGCGTGGTGTCGGGCCGCCTCGACCACCCCAACATCATCCGTATCCACGATGCCTCGATCGAGCCCGACGAGGCCTACGTGGTGATGGAGTACTTCCCGGGCGGCTCGCTGGAGCGCTACTGCAGCTTCCAGAACCTGCTGCCCATCCATCGCACGATCGGGATCGTGTTCAAGTGCTGCATGGCGCTCGACCACGCTTACCGCCAGGGCATCGTGCACCGCGACATCAAGCCGGCGAACATCCTGGTCGACGAGCAGGACAACGTGAAGATCACCGACTTCGGCCTCGCGCTCAACATCAACAAGAAGCTCGACACCGACTCGACCTTCATCATGGGCGTAGGCTCCCCGGCCTACATGAGCCCGGAGCAGATCAAGGGCTATCCGCTCAACCAGAAGACCGACCTGTATTCGCTCGGCGTGCTGCTGTTCCACATGCTGACCGGGCGGCTGCCCTTCCGCGCGAGCAATCCGGCGCAGCTCGTCTATAAGATCATCAACGCCGATCCGCCCTCGGTCTCGCAGCTCAACCCGGACGTGCCCGAGCAGATGGACGCGGTAATCCGCAAGGCGCTCGAGAAGGACCTCTATTCGCGCTACCGCAACGGCGCGGAGTTCGCCAAGGACCTCGCCGCGGTCCGCTACCAGATCCTCGACGAAGGTCACGTGCACCACGACGCCGAGCGCTTCGCGCGCCTGCGCAAACTGGCCTTCTTCACCGAGTTCGAGGACGTGGATCTGTGGGAGGTGATGCGGATCTGCGCCTGGCGCAAGGTCGGCAGCGACCTCGGCCTGATGCGCGAGGGCGACCTCGATCAGCGCTTCGGGATCGTGCTCGAGGGCAAGGTCGAGCTCTCCATCGGCGGGCGGCGGGTGCTGGAGGTGGGGCCGGGCGAGGTTTTCGGCGAGCAGGCCTGGCTCGACCAGCTCGAGCACAAGCAGCTGCTGAGCGCGGTGTCGCTCGACGAGCTCAGCTATCTCGAAGTCAACCCCGCCGCGCTCGCGCTTGCGAGCGAGGAAGTGCTGGAGCGCTTCCGTCGCCAGCTTGGCACCGTCGCCGTGCGCCGGCTTGCGGCGGTGTCGCGCCAGGCGGCCGAGCACGCCCCCGCGGCGGTGCGTGCGGTGCGCGCGGCGCCGGTCGTGCACGACCTGCAGATCGTCGACTACTGAATGAATTGCGGGTGGAGTCCGCCCGCACCCGCCTGAATCCCTCCGAGCCGGGCTGTTTCGGCCAGTCTGTGCGGGCGGGCATCGCGGCTACTGCCCGGCGCCGAGCGTGCGTGCGCGCTCGAGTGCGGCGCTGCGCGCGGCGGCGTCCGGCGCGGCGATCTCCAGCCAGTTGCCCAGGTGCTTGCGCACCAGCGCGGCCAGCGCCTTGATCCAGGCGTCGCGCTCGTTCAGGCAGGGGATGTAGTGGAAGGCCTGGCCGCCCTTCTCCAGGAAGGCTTCCTTGCACTCGAGCGCGATCTCCTCCAGCGTCTCCAGGCAGTCCGCGACGAAGCCCGGGCACATCACGTCGACGCGGCGCACGCCCTCGGCGGCGAGCTGTTCCAGGGTGGGCTGGGTGTAGGGCTTGAGCCATTCTGCCTTGCCGAAGCGCGACTGGAACGTGACCAGTACGCGCTCGCGTGCCACGCCGAGGCCTTCGGCGACGAGGCGGCCGGTCTTGTGGCACTCGCAGTGATAGGGGTCGCCGAGATCGAGCGAGCGCCGCGGCACGCCGTGGAAGCTCAGCAGCAGGCGCTCGGGCTCGCCGTTGGCCGCCCAGTGCTCGCGCACGCTCTTCACCAGCGCATCGATGTAGCCAGGGTCGTCGTGGAAATTGCGCACGAAGCGCATCTCGGGCTGGTTGCGCCAGCGCGCCAGGCTGCGGCCGACCTCGTCGACCACGGTGGCGGTGGTGCTCGCGGAATACTGCGGGTACATCGGCACCACCAGGATGCGGGTGCAGCCGCGCGCGCGCATCGCGTCCAGGGTGTCGCCGATCGCGGGTGCGCCGTAGCGCATCGCGTAATCGATGTCGAGCCCGTCGTAGCCGTCCTTGGCGAGATAGCCGGCGAGCAGCTTGGTCTGACGTACGGTGTGCACCAGCAGCGGTGAGCCCTCGTCGGTCCAGATGCTGGCGTATTTCTGTGCCGAGGCCTTGGGCCGCGTGTTGAGGATGATGCCGTTGAGGATCGGCCACCACACCAGGCGCGGGATCTCGACCACGCGCGGGTCGGAAAGGAACTGCTTGAGGTAGGGACGCAGCGCGGCGGCGGTGGGGGCGGCGGGGGTGCCCAGGTTGACCAGCAGCACGCCGGTGCGCGGCGTGCTGTCGTGACGGTGGATCGGTTCGGGCCGGTAACGGGGCATCGTGGTCCTCGGGTGGGGGCGTGCGCACGGCAAGGCAGGCGCACGCCGGAATCAGTGCTTGGAGGAGAGGGCGTTCGAGAGCAGCCGGGCGGTGATGTCGACGATCGGGATCACGCGGTCGTAGGCCATGCGGGTGGGGCCGATGACACCGAGCGAGCCGACCACCTGGCCGTCGACCTCGTAGGGCGCGGTGATCACGCTGCAGCCGTCGAGCGGGGCGAGGCCGGATTCGCCACCGATGAAGATCTGCACGCCCTCGGCGCGGTTGGACAGGTCGAGCAGCTGGAGCAGGCCGGTGCGCTGCTCGAAGAGCCTGAAGAGCTCGCGCAGCTGCGACATGTTGCTCGACAGGTCCTCGACGTCGAGCAGCTTGGTTTCGCCCGAAAGTACGTAGCTCGCCGCGTTGTCTTCGGCGGCTTCCGAGCCGGCGTCGACGGTCGCGGTCATCAGTTCGCTCATGTCGCTGCGCAGCTGGCGCAGCTCGTCGCCGAGGCGGCGGCGGATCTCCTCGAAGGACAGGCCGGCGAAGTGCTCGTTGAGGTAGGCGGCAGCGCCGTTTAGCTCGGTCGGCGTGTAGGCGCGCCGGGTGATCAGCAGGCGGTTCTGCACGTCGCCGCCGGTGGTGACGATGATCAGCAGGATGCGATTTTCGGCCAGGCTGATGAACTCGAACTGGCGGATGCGCACCGCGTCCTTGCGCGGTGCCACCACCACGCCGGCGAACTGGGTGAGTTCGGAGAGCAGGTGCGAGGCCGAGCTGATCAGGCGCTGCGGCTGGTTGGGCAGCAGCTGGCCTTCGAGGGCGCGCACGCGGGCGTTCTCGAGCGGCTGCACGGTGAGCAGCGAGTCGACAAAGAAACGATAGCCGAGCGCGGTCGGGATGCGGCCTGCCGAGGTGTGCGGGCTGGCGATGAAGCCCATCTCCTCGAGGTCGCTCATCACGTTGCGCACCGTCGCCGGCGACAGCTCCAGACCGGAATAGCGCGACAGCGCGCGCGAGCCGACCGGCTGGCCGTCCGCGATGTGGCGTTCGATCAGGGTCTTGAGGAGGATCTGGGAGCGTGCGTCGAGCGGATTCATGGCTGCCTGGAGTCGAGAGGCCGATTCTATTGAAGCACGCCCGCGCTGGCCACTGCGGGCCACCGCGCGCGGGCGCGGCGGTGTCAAGCGCGGGGACGATTGTGGTTTAATCGGCGCCCATGAGCACGCCATTCCGCACGCTTGCCCTCATCGGCAAATATCAGAGCCCCGACGTGGCCGAGTCGGTGCTGTCGATCGCCCGCTTCCTGCGCGATCGCGGCCTTGCGGTGTTGATCGAGCAGGGCACCGCGAGTTCCATCGGCGGCGCCCACGACTTCCCGGTGGCAAGCTACGAGCATATCGGCGCGAGCGCCGACCTCGCGGTGGTGATCGGCGGCGACGGCACCATGCTGCACACCGCGCGCCGGCTGATCGAGCACGGCGTCCCGCTGGTGGGCGTCAACCTCGGCCGCCTCGGCTTCCTCACGGACATCGCGCGCAGCTCGGCCACCGAGCGCCTCGCCGAGATCCTCGACGGCGCCTTCACCGCCGAGGACCGTTTCATGCTCGACGTCGAGGTGCTGCGCGGCGGCGCACGCGTGTTCCACACGCTCGCCCTCAACGACGTGGTGGTGAACAAGGGCGAGCTCGGGCGCATGATCGAGTTCGAGCTGTCGATCGACGAGGAGTTCGTCTACACCCAGCGCTCGGACGGCATGATCGTATCCACCCCCACCGGCTCGACCGCCTACGCGCTGTCGGCCAACGGCCCGATCCTGCACCCGAGCGTGGGCGGGATCGCGCTGGTGCCGCTGTGCCCGCACGCGCTCACCGCACGCCCGATCACGCTGCCCGACTCCTGCCGCATCGACATCGTGCTGCTGCCGCCGCACGACGCCCGGGTGCACTTCGATGGCCAGACCCGTTTCGACCTGCGCGCGGGCGACTGCGTGCGCATGACACGCTCGAGCCGCAGCTTGCGCCTGCTGCATCCCGAGGGCTATTCCTACTTCGCGATGCTGCGCCAGAAGCTGCACTGGAGCGCGGCGCCGAGGGTGTGAGCGCACCCGCCGCCCGATCTCCGCGCCGCCACTCCTCAGGCCCCGTCGTCCCGTCCCAACCCCACCCGCGACCGCCGCTGCCATGCTCCGCCGCCTGACCATCCGTGACTTCGTCATCGTCGATCGCCTCGACCTCGAATTCGCCGCCGGCTTCGGTGCGCTGACCGGGGAGACCGGCGCCGGCAAGTCGATCCTGCTCGATGCGCTCGGGCTCGCGCTCGGCGGGCGCGGCGAGGCAGCCATGGTGCGCAGCGGCCGCGAGCGCGCCGACGTGGCCGCCGAATTCGACCTGCCCGCCGGCGAGGGACTCGCTGCCTGGCTCGTCGAGCAGGAACTGCCCGCCGACGAGGGCATGCTGATCCTGCGCCGCACGATCGATATGGGCGGCCGCAGCCGCGCGTGGATCAACGGCGTGGCGGCCACGCTCGCTCAGCTGCGCGCCGCCGGCGAGTGGCTGGCCGACATCCATGGTCAGCACGCCCACCACGCGTTGCTGCGCACCGACGCGCAGCGTGCCCTGCTCGACGCCCAGGCGGGCGCGGGGGCGCTGGTCGCCGAGGTGGCCGCGCGCCACCGCGAGTGGCAGCGCCTGCTGCGCCTGCAGCGCGAAGCGGAGGCCGACTCGGCGAGCTCGGCGCGCGAGCGCGAGCTGCTCGCCTGGCAGCTGCGCGAGCTCGAGCAGGTCGGCTTCGACATCGAGGAATGGGCGGAGATCAATGCCGAGCACGCTCGCCTGGCCCACGCCGCGAGCCTGATCGAGGGGGCGGAGGCGGCGGTGGTGGCGCTCGGCGAGGGTGAACTTGCGGTGTGCTCCGTGCTGGGCCGCCTCGACGGCCGCATCGCCGCGCTGGCCGACTTCGACGCCGGGCTGGCGGATGTGCGCGAACTGATCTCCGCCGCCGCCATCCAGGCCGACGAGGCCCTGCACGCCCTGCGCCGCTATCGTGACCGGCTCGACCTCGATCCGGGACGTCTCGCCGAGCTCGAGCGCCGCATCGCCGCGGTCATGGAGGCGGCGCGCAAGTATCGCGTCCAGCCCGAGGAGCTGCCCGCGCTCGCGCAGCAGTGGCGCGAGCGCCTGGACACATTGGAAGCGACCGCCGATCCGGCGCGCCTTGCCGCGGCGGCGCAGGCGGCGCGGGCCGCCTTCGAGTCCGTCGCGGCCGAGCTCACCGCGGCGCGCCTCCCCGCCGCGCGCCGGCTGTCGGAGGAGATCGCCGCCGCGATGCAGGACCTGGCGATGGCGGGTGGCCGCTTCGAGGTCGCGCTCACACCTTGCGCACCCTCCGCGGCAGGCGTCGAGGAGGTGGAGTTCCGTGTTGCCGCGAATGCCGGCCAGCCGCTGCGCAGCCTCGCCAAGGTGGCTTCCGGCGGCGAACTGTCGCGCATCGGGCTGGCCATCCAGGTCATCACCAGCCGCGACAGCGCGGTGCCCACGCTGATCTTCGACGAAGTGGACGTGGGCATCGGCGGTCGCGTCGCCGAGATCGTCGGCAAGCTGCTCGCCCGCCTCGGGCAGGATCGCCAGGTGCTTTGCGTCACCCACCTGCCCCAGGTGGCGGCCTGCGCGGACTGGCAGTGGCGCATCGCCAAGCGCGAGCAGGGCGGCGAGACGCTGAGCGAGGTCGCGCCGCTCGACGACGCGGCGCGGGTGGAGGAGGTCGCGCGCATGCTCGGCGGCGTGAATATCACCGCGACCACCCGCGAACACGCGGCCGAGATGCTCGGCCGGCGCTGATTTCCGCGTCGTCCGCGCGCCCTCGGCGCTGGCGCGCATCCGTCGCGATGCCTCGGTCCGGCGCGGCTTCAGTCCTTCTCGCGCCCGAGGTTGGGGCAGTTTTCGCGCTGGCAGTCGGCGTAGATGTAGAGCGCGTGCTCGCGGATCGCGAAGCCGCGTTCGAGCGCGATCTGGTTCTGCCGACGTTCGATCTCGGCGTCGAAGAACTCCTCGACCTTGCCGCACTGCATGCACACCAGATGGTCGTGATGGCCGCCTTCGGCGAGTTCGAACACCGCCTTGCCCGACTCGAAGTAGTGGCGCTCGAGCAGTCCGGCCTGCTCGAACTGCGTCAGTACGCGGTAGACCGTGGCCAAGCCGATGTCCATGCCTTCGTTCATCAACGTGCGGTATACATCCTCCGCGGTCAGGTGGCGCTGCTCCGAGCTCTGGAAGAGGTCGAGGATCTTCAGGCGGGGGTAGGTCGCCTTCAGGCCGATGCTTTTCAGGTTCCTGGAGTTGTCGGACATGGGCTCTGGATGAGGTTGACTTGCGGGAGATCGGGTTGCGGGAGCCTGCGAAGGCCGTTTGGCCGACCGTTGTCCAGGGACTCGCGGGAGGTCGATGCCAGCCCGTTACGGTGTGCGCCGCAGCAGGCAGGAGCCCCCGCGGGCAGTCTCCGGCAATGGCGGTCGAGCGCCGTCGATCGCGGCTATGTTATATTTTTTGCCCCTAACTGAGAACTGCGACCCCGGTCGCATCCCGGCGCCCACTCTCCCATGCGTTCCCTCCTCGCTGCGCTCATCGTCTCTTCCGGCCTGCTTGCAGGCTGCTCCTTCGACTCCGTTGTCGGCCTGGTCGACCCCTACCGGATCGACATCCGCCAAGGCAATTACGTCGACCAGGAGATGGTCGCGCAGCTTCGCCGCGGCATGACCCGCGACCAGGTGCGCTACGTGCTCGGCTCCCCCCTGGTGGTCGACATGTTCCGCAAGGACCGCTGGGACTACGTCTATCGCTTCCGCCCGGGCAGTGGCGAGGCGCAGCAGCGCGTGATCTCGCTGTTCTTCACGGGCGACGTGCTCGACCGCATCGAGGGCGACGTCGCTGCCGCCTCGGGTACGCCCGCCGCGGCGGCGCAGGAGCGCTCGCGCGTGGTCGAGATCCCCCCCGCCAGCGCGCGCTGAGGCGGCGCCCGGGTTCATCCCGGGTCGGTCGTCCGCGCCGGCCCATTGATGCAGGAAAACAATCCGATGTCCCAGATTCGAGTCGCGATCGCCGGTGCCTCCGGGCGCATGGGCAGAATGCTGATCGAGGCCGCGCTGAAGGAGGAGGGTGTCGTGCTCGCCGCCGCCTTCGATCGCAGCGACACCCCCTTCATCGGTCGCGATGCCGGCGAGATGGCCGGCGTGGCCACCGGCGTGCTCATCACCGACGATGCCGCCGCCGCGATCGGCGCGGCCGATTGCGTGATCGACTTCACCCGACCCGAGGGCACGCTCGCGCACCTCGCGCTCGCGCGTGCCGCCGGCAAGGCGATGGTGATCGGCACGACCGGTTTCGATGCCGCCGGCAAGACCGCGATCGCCGCCGCTGCCGAGCACGTTCCCGTGGTCTTCGCGCCCAACATGGCGGTGGGCGTGAACGCGGTGTTCCGCTTGCTCGAGGTCGCCGCGCGCATCCTCTCCGAGGGCTACGACGTCGAGGTCATCGAGGCCCACCACCGCTTCAAGGTCGATGCCCCCTCCGGCACGGCGCTGCGCATGGGCGAGGTCGTCGCACGCGAGCTTGGACGCGACCTCGAGACCTGCGCTGTCTATGGCCGCGAGGGCCACACCGGCGAGCGCAGCGCCGAGACCATCGGCTTTTCGACGATCCGTGGCGGCGATGTGGTGGGTGACCACACGGTGCTGTTCGCCGGCATCGGCGAGCGCATCGAGATCACCCACAAGTCGGGCAGCCGCATGCCCTATGCGCTCGGCTCGATGCGGGCGGCGCGCTTTCTCGCCGGTCGTGCGAAGGGGCTCTACGACATGCAGGACGTGCTCGGCCTGCGCTGAGGCCTGCCATGAGCGGCGCGGCCGAATCGCGCGGGAGTCCTCCCGATCCCGGTTCCGTCGAGGCGGAGCTCTCCCGCCTGCGCGCCGAGCGCGATGCGGCGCTGCGCAGCTTGGCGCGCGCGCGCCGGCACCTCGACCTGGTGTCGGCGAATGCGGGTGCCGGCGTGTGGTACATGGACCTGCGTGGCGGCTCGATCCGGCTCGACGAACGCTGGCGCAGGCTGCTCGGTTACGACGGCGGGGATGCGGGCGACTGGATGGCGCTAGTGGACGACGAGGGTAGGGCGGCGCTGCAGCAGGCGCTGCGCGCCCACCTCGGCGGAGAAGCGGCCGAGCTGCGCGCGGAGATCCGCATTCGCGCGCAGGACGCGAGCTGGCACTGGCTCGAGGTGTGCGGCAACGCGAGCGGCCGCGGCGAGGACGGGCGCTGGGCGCGCGTCGAGGGCACCTACCGTGATGTCACCGAGCGCAAGCTGCGCGAGATCGAACTGCTCCAGGCCAAGGAGGCAGCCGAGGCGGCGAGCCGGGCCAAGGGCGACTTCCTCGCCAACATGAGCCACGAGATCCGCACGCCGATGAACGGCATCATCGGCATGACCGACCTGCTGCTCGACTCCACGATCGCGGGCGAGCAGCGCGAGTACCTGCAGACGGTCAAGTCCTCGGCCGAGGCCTTGCTGACCATCATCAACGACATCCTCGACTTCTCGCGCATCGAGGCTGGCCGCCTGAGCGTCGAGCAGATCGACTTCTCGTTGCACTCGGTGGTGTCGGAGACCTGTCGCGCGCTCGCGCTGCGTGCTTCGCAGAAGGGGCTGGAGCTCTACTATGACGTCGCGCCCGACGTGCCCTCGGTGCTGCGCGGCGACCCCACCCGGCTGCGCCAGATCCTGGTGAATCTCATCGGCAACGCGATCAAGTTCACCGAGCACGGCGAGGTCGAGGTGCGCGTGCGCTGCGTCCAGCGCAACGGCGGCGCGGCCAGCATCGAGTTCCTCGTGCGCGACACCGGCTGCGGCATCGCGCCCGACAAGCTCGAGGCGATCTTCGGTGCCTTCTCGCAGGCGGACAATTCGACCACGCGCAAGTACGGCGGCACGGGCCTCGGTCTGGCGATCTGCCGCCAGCTCACCGAGCTGATGGGGGGCCGGATCGGTGTCGATAGCGTGCCGGGTGCGGGCAGCCGCTTCGAGGTGACCCTGCCGCTGCGCGCGGTCGCCGACCCGACCCCGCTGCGCGTCGGCGCACTCGCCGGGACGCGGGTGCTGGTGGCGAGCGCGAACGCCGCCTTCGCCGATTTCCTGTGCGCGACCCTGCAGGAGGCCGCCCTGCGTGCCGAGGCGGCCTGCAGTGGCGTGGCGGTGGAGCAGGCGCTGGCGCGCGCCGCGGACGGCAGCGATCCCTTCGCGTTCCTGCTGATGGATGCGGACCTGCCGGAGCCGGGCGGCTTCGCGCTGGCGCAGCGCTTCGCCGCCGCGTGGCCGCGGCCGGACCGCATCATTCCGATGATGGCGAGCCACTCGCAGCGCAACGATGCCCTGCGCTGCGAGGAGCTCGGGCTCGGCTACCGCCTCGCCAAGCCCTTCTCGGCCGAGGACCTGCTGGCCGTGCTGCGCATGGCGCAGGGCGGCGAGCGCGAGGCTGCCGAGCCGCCGCCCTTCGAGCTCGCACCGGTCGAGCTGCGCTCCACGGTGGGGATGGAGCCGCCGGCGCGCGTGCTCGAGGTATTGGTGGTCGAGGACAACCCGGTCAACCAGACCGTGGCCAAGCGCATGCTCGAGCACGTCGGCCACAGCGTGACGGTGGCGAACAACGGTGAGGAGGCCCTCGAGGCGATCGACAACCGTCACTTCGACGTGGTGCTGATGGACGTGCAGATGCCGGTGATGGGCGGCATCGAGGCCACGCAGGCCATCCGCGCGCGCGAGGCGCGGCGCAGCTGGGTGCTCGCGGGCGACTGGAAGCCGGTGCCGATCATCGCGATGACCGCGCACGCGATGGAGGGCGACCGCGAGCGCTGCCTGCAGGCGGGGATGGACGACTACGTCGCCAAGCCGGTCCGCCCCGAGGCGCTGTTCGCCGCGATCGAGCGCGTGCTGGGTCCGGCGGATGCCGACGAGGCCGCCGGCGACATCACCCTGCTCGAGCTCGATCCTGCCGACCGTCGCCGCATCGCCTGCCTCGACGACGCGCGCGCGATGTTCGCAGGCGAGGACGGGGTGGTCGAGCAACTGGTCGAGGTCTTCCTGCGCGATCTGCCGCGCACGGTCGCCGACTTGCACAAGGGCGCCGCCGACATGGATTTCGCGCGCCTGCGCGAGCTCGGGCACATGATCAAGGGCTCGGTCGGGGTGTTCTCGGCGCAGCGTGCGGTGGATGCCGCGCGCCGTCTGGAGGAGCTGGCCGCGGCGGGCGATCCGCGCGCGCTGACCAGCCAGGCGGGCCTTGCGGCGCGCGAGATCGAGCTGCTCGGCGAGGTTCTGCGGGAAGAAACGGCCTGCGGCGGGTGAGCGGAGGTGCGCGGGCGATTTGCCTTGAATCCGCCGGAAATATACAATTGAAAGGTTTTCGAAGCGGGATCGGCCCGGAGGCCCGTCCCGCTTTTTGTACATATCGGGCGCGTCGTTCGCGTGCCCGCATGACTTCCCAAGCAGATTCCAGGAGCTTCTCGTGAGTGCATTCCCGCCCGCCCTTCTTGCGCTCGCCGATGGAACCGTCTTCCACGGCAAGGGTATCGGCGCGGTTGGCAGCACGGTCGGCGAGGTGGTGTTCAACACCTCGATGTCGGGGTATCAGGAAATCCTGACCGACCCGAGCTATTGCCGCCAGATCGTCACCCTGACCTATCCGCATATCGGCAACACCGGCATCAACCCCGAGGACATCGAGTCCTCGCGCGTGCAGGCGGCCGGTCTGGTCATCCGCGACCTGCCCATCCTGCCGTCCAACTTTCGCATGACCCAGCGCCTGGACGCCTACCTGCGCGCCGAGAAGGTGGTCGCGATCGCAGGCCTCGACACCCGCAAGCTCACCCGCGTGCTGCGCGAGAAGGGTGCGCAGGCGGGCTGCATCGTCACTGCGGCCGCGGGCCAGGCGCTCGACGCCGAGGCTGCCGTGGCCCAGGCGCGCGCCTTTCCCGGCCTCGCGGGCATGGACCTCGCCAAGGTCGTCAGTGTCGCCGAGCGCTATGAATGGAAGCAGGCCGAGTGGGCGCTCGGGAGCGGCTACAGCGACCGCGCCGACGGGCGCTTCCACGTCGTCGCCTACGACTTCGGCGTCAAGTACAACATCCTGCGCATGCTGGTCGAGCGCGGCTGCCGCCTCACGGTGGTGCCGGCGCAGACGCCGGCATCCGAAGTGCTGGCGCTGAATCCGGATGGGGTGTTCCTGTCCAACGGCCCCGGCGACCCCGAGCCCTGCGACTACGCGATCGCCGCGATCCGCGAGCTCGTCGCCGCGCGCATGCCGACCTTCGGCATCTGCCTCGGCCACCAGCTGCTGGCGCTGGCCTCGGGCGCGAAGACCATGAAGATGCCCACCGGTCACCATGGCGCCAACCATCCGGTCAAGGATCTCGACACCGGCAAAGTGCTGATCACCAGCCAGAACCACGGCTTCGCGGTCGATCCGGCGACCATGCCGGCGAACCTGAAGGTGACGCACGTATCCTTGTTCGATGGCACCAATCAGGGGATTGCGCGCACCGACGTGCCCGCCTTCTCCTTCCAGGGACACCCGGAAGCGAGCCCCGGGCCGCATGACGTCGCCTACCTGTTCGACCGCTTCATCGGTCTGATGGAAGCCGCCAAGTAACCCGGCCCGCGGCAGGCTGCGGCCTGCCCCCCAGTTTTTGACGCGCGACAGTCGCGGCGTCGAGGAATCATCGAGGCAAGACAATGCCGAAACGTACAGACATCAAGACCATCCTGATCATCGGCGCCGGCCCGATCATCATCGGCCAGGCCTGCGAGTTCGACTATTCCGGCGCCCAGGCCTGCAAGGCCCTGCGCGAGGAAGGCTACAAGGTCATCCTGGTCAACTCGAACCCGGCGACCATCATGACCGACCCGGAGACGGCCGACGTCACCTACATCGAACCGATCACCTGGCAGGTGGTCGAGCGCATCATCGACAAGGAGCGTCCCGACGCGATCCTGCCGACCATGGGCGGCCAGACCGCGCTCAACTGCGCGCTCGACCTCGGTCGCCACGGCGTGCTCGCCAAGTACGGCGTCGAGCTCATCGGCGCTTCGGAAGAGGCGATCGACAAGGCGGAGGACCGCCTCAAGTTCAAGGACGCGATGACCAGGATCGGTCTCGGCTCCGCGCGCTCGGGCATCGCCCACAGCATGGAAGAGGCGCTCCAGGTCCAGGGTGGCATCGGCTTCCCGGTGATCATCCGCCCGAGCTTCACGCTCGGCGGCACCGGCGGCGGCATCGCCTACAACATGGAAGAGTTCCAGGAGATCTGC
This sequence comes from Thauera aminoaromatica, assembly GCF_000021765.1. Lineage (NCBI taxonomy): Bacteria > Pseudomonadati > Pseudomonadota > Betaproteobacteria > Rhodocyclales > Zoogloeaceae > Thauera > Thauera aminoaromatica. Next base: position 1,952,148 of record NC_011662.2, read on the forward strand.
AAGCGCGGCCTCGAGGCGAGTCCGACCAACGAGCTGCTGATCGAGGAGTCGCTGCTGGGCTGGAAGGAATACGAGATGGAGGTCGTGCGCGATCGCGCCGACAACTGCATCATCGTGTGCTCGATCGAGAACCTCGACCCGATGGGCGTGCACACCGGCGACTCGATCACCGTCGCGCCGGCGCAGACGCTCACCGACAAGGAATACCAGATCATGCGCAACGCCTCGATCGCGGTGCTGCGCGAGATCGGGGTGGACACGGGCGGCTCGAACGTGCAGTTCGCCATCAATCCCCAGGACGGTCGCATGATCGTCATCGAGATGAACCCGCGCGTGTCGCGTTCGTCGGCGCTGGCCTCCAAGGCCACCGGTTTCCCGATCGCAAAGGTCGCGGCCAAGCTGGCGGTGGGCTACACCCTCGACGAGCTGCGCAACGACATCACCGGTGGCGCCACCCCGGCGTCCTTCGAGCCTTCGATCGACTACGTCGTCACCAAGATCCCGCGCTTCGCGTTCGAGAAATTCCCCCAGGCCAACGACCGCCTGACCACCCAGATGAAATCGGTGGGCGAGGTCATGGCGATGGGCCGCAGCTTCCAGGAATCCTTCCAGAAGGCGCTGCGTGGGCTGGAGGTCGGCGTGTATGGCCTGGACGAGGTCGAGGCCGACCGCGAGGATCTCGAGCACGAGATCGCCAGCCCGGGCGCGCAGCGCATCTGGTACGTGGGCCAGGCTTTCCGCGAGGGTATGAGCCTCGAGCAGGTTTTCAACCTGTCCAAGATCGACCCCTGGTTCCTCGCCCAGATCGAGGACATCGTGCTCTCCGAGAAGGCGCTCGCCGGGCGCTCGCTGAAGGCGCTGCAGGCCGCCGAGCTGCGCGAGCTCAAGAAGAAGGGCTTCTCCGACCGCCGCCTGGCCAAGCTGCTCAATGCTGACGAGACCGCGGTGCGCCTGCATCGGCATACGCTGGGCGTGCGCCCGGTGTTCAAGCGCGTCGACACCTGCGCGGCCGAGTTCGCCACCTCCACCGCCTACCTGTATTCGTCCTACGAGGACGAGTGCGAGGCGATGCCGACCGAGCGCAAGAAGATCATGGTGCTCGGCGGTGGTCCCAACCGCATCGGCCAGGGCATCGAGTTCGACTACTGCTGCGTGCATGCGGCGCTCGCCCTGCGCGAGGATGGCTACGAGACCATCATGGTCAACTGCAACCCGGAGACGGTGTCCACCGACTACGACACCTCGGACCGCCTGTACTTCGAGCCGATCACGCTCGAAGACCTGCTCGAGATCGTGCACATCGAGAAGCCGGTCGGCGTGATCGTGCAGTTCGGCGGCCAGACTCCGCTCAAGCGCGCGCAGGCGCTCGAAGCCAACGGCGTGCCGATCATCGGCACCAGCCCCGACATGATCGACGCCGCCGAGGACCGCGAGCGTTTCCAGCAACTGCTCGTCGAGCTCGGTCTGCGTCAGCCGCCCAACCGCACCGCGCGGACGCCCGCCGAAGCCGTGCGCCTCGCGGCCGAGATCGGCTATCCGCTGGTGGTACGCCCGTCCTACGTGCTGGGTGGCCGCGCGATGGAGATCGTGCACGAGCAGAAGGACCTCGAGCGCTACATGCGCGAGGCGGTCAAGGTCTCGAACGAGTCGCCGGTGCTGCTCGACCGCTTCCTCAACGACGCCACGGAGGTGGACGTCGATGCGCTGTCCGACGGCAAGCAGGTGATGATCGGCGGCATCATGGAGCACATCGAGCAGGCCGGCGTGCATTCGGGCGACTCGGCCTGCTCGCTGCCACCCTATACCCTGTCGGCGAGGCTGCAGGACGAGTTGCGCCGCCAGACCGAGGCCATGGCGCGCGCGCTGAAGGTCGTCGGCCTGATGAACGTGCAGTTCGCGATCCAGGGCGAGGGCGACAATGCGGTCGTCTATGTGCTCGAGGTGAACCCGCGCGCCTCGCGCACCGTGCCCTTCGTCTCCAAGGCCTGCTCGCTGCCGCTGGCCAAGATCGCCGCGCGCTGCATGGCGGGTCAGAGCCTGGCCGAGCAGGGCGTCAGCGGTGAGATCGTTCCGCCTTACTACTCGGTCAAGGAGGCGGTGTTCCCGTTCGTGAAGTTCCCCGGCGTGGATACCATCCTCGGGCCCGAGATGAAGTCCACCGGCGAGGTCATGGGCGTGGGCCGCAGCTTCGCCGAGGCCTTCGTGAAGAGCCAGATGGGCGCGGGCGTGCGCCTGCCAACCGCGGGCACGGTGTTCATCAGCGTGCGTCCGACCGACAAGCCGGTCGCGATCGAGGTCGCGCGCGAGCTGCACGAGATGGGCTTCGCGCTGGTGGCCACCCGCGGCACCGCAGCGGCGATCGAGGCCGCCGGGATCCCGGTGGGCGTGGTCAACAAGGTCAACGAGGGCCGTCCGCACATCGTCGACATCATCAAGAACGAGGAGATCGTGCTGGTGATCAACACCGTCGACGAGAAGCGCCAGGCGATCGCTGACTCGCGCTCGATCCGCACCAGCGCGCTCGCCGCAAAGGTGTCGATCTTCACCACCATCGAGGGCGCGCGCGCCGCGTGCATGGGCATGCGCCACCTTTCGAACGGTCTCGAGGTGTATTCCGTGCAGGGCCTGCACGCCGAACTGAAGCAGCAAGCATGAACAAGACCCCGCTTACCGTCGCCGGCGCCGAGAAGCTGCGCACCGAACTCCATCGACTGAAGACCGTCGAGCGCCCCAACGTGATCGCCGCGATCGCCGAGGCGCGGTCGCACGGCGACCTCTCCGAGAACGCCGAGTACGAGGCTGCCAAGGATCGCCAGGGCTTCATCGAGGGCCGCATCATGGAGGTCGAGTCCAAGCTCGCCAACGCGCAGATCATCGATCCGACACTGCTCGATGCGGACGGTCGCTGCGTGTTCGGCGCCACGGTCGAGCTCGAAGACCTCGAGTCCGGCCAGGTCGTGACCTACCAGATCGTCGGCGACGATGAAGCCGACATCAAGGACAACAAGATCTCGATCAGCTCGCCGATCGCGCGTGCGCTGATCGGAAAATACGCGGGGGACATCGCCGAGGTGCAGGCGCCCGGCGGGGTGCGCGAGTACGAGATCCTGGACGTGCGCTACGTCTGATCTGCACCTTGCCGGCGTGGCGATGAAGAGGGCGGTGCGATGCACCGCCCCTTTGTTTGCAGCCTCGGCGCAAGGCGAGCCGGGCGGGTGGGCGAGCCGGGCGGGTGCGGCTCAGCGGCCGCGTGCGGCGCCGCGTCCGCGCGGGGCGGGCGCACGTGCCGGCGAGCGGCGCGACTCTGCGCTCGCCTTGGCGAGCGCGGCACGACGCGCGGCGGCAGCGAAGGCGGCGGCCGACTTGGCGGTGGAAGTGCGCACAGGCTTCTTCTCTGCGGGCGCGGAGCTCTTGTCGTCCTCGCGGCGCGCACGCCAGACGACGAGGATGCTGCCGATGTGCTGCACCGGGGCGGCGTCCACCGCGGCGCACAGCTCCTGCATCAAGGCCTCGCGCTGCTCGCGTTCGGCGCCCTGGACCTTGACCTTGATGAGCTCGTGCGCCTGCAGGGCGCGTTCGATCTCGGCGAGGACGGCCGGCGTGAGGCCGTTGCCGGCTACGGTCACGACGGGGTTCAGGTGGTGGGCACGGGCGCGCAGCTCGCTGCGCTCGGCCGGGGAAAGCTCGGTCATTGCAAATCTCTGGATGGGTGAAGCCCGGGACGCGGATTCTACCCCGTACGTGCCAAGGATGGCCGTCGCGGATGGAGCGAGGATGAAGAAGAACAAGACCAGCCGTGCCTGGGTGCACGATCATGTGAACGATCCCTGGGTGCAACGCGCCCAGGCCGAGGGTTATCGCGCACGCGCCGCCTTCAAGCTGCTCGAGATCGACGAGCGCGACCACCTGCTGCGTCCGGGCGCGGTGGTCGTCGACCTGGGAGCGGCGCCCGGCTCGTGGTGCCAGCTTGCGGTGAAGCGCTGCGGGCCCAAGGGACGCATCTTCGCGCTCGACCTCCTGCCCATGGAGCCGGTGGCGGGGGTGGAGTTCCTGCTCGGCGACTTTACCGAGGATGCCGTGCTCGAGGAGCTCGAAGCGCGCCTTGGTGGCGCGAGCGTGGATGTGGTGCTGTCGGATATGGCGCCGAACCTTTCAGGGGTTGCGACGGTCGACCAGGCACGTTCGGTACATCTTTGCGAATTGGCGCTGGACTTCGCGGTGCGTCATCTCAAGCCGGGTGGGCAGTTCGTGGTCAAGGTGTTCCAGGGCGAGGGCTTCATGGAGTATCGCAAGCAGATGGAGGCGGCGTTCGTCTCGGTGCAGGTGCGCAAGCCCAAGGCTTCGCGCGACCGTAGCGCCGAGGTCTATCTCGTCGGCCGGGGGCCGCGCCGGCCTTGAGTTCGCATGCGGGGGGGGCGATTGGGTTGCGCTATGTGCCCCATTGGTTTGCCCGTGGGAACAATCGCCACTAGAATCGGTCAGTCGCGTACAGGCCGGAATGGCTTTCGGGGAACAGAAAGTTGAACAATCTCTTCAAGAATCTCGCGATCTGGATGGTTATCGGCGTCGTGCTGATGACGGTATTCAACCAGTTCAACACGCGCCAGACGCCGGCCAGCACCATGGAGTATTCCCAGTTCCTGGAGGAGGCCAAGGCGGGACGGATCGCGCGCGCGACCGTCGATGGCCGCGTGCTCAAGGCCACCACCCAGGAAGGGCGCACGATCACGGTGTATACGCCGGGCGTGCAGGACATCTGGATGATTTCAGACCTGATGCGCTACGGCGTTCAGATCAACGCCAGCAAGCCCGAGGAGGAGCAGTCCTTCCTCGCCAGCGTATTCGTGTCGTGGTTCCCGATGTTGCTGCTGATCGGCGTGTGGATCTTCTTCATGCGCCAGATGCAGGGCGGGGGCAAGGGCGGGGCGTTCTCCTTCGGCAAGAGCAAGGCGCGCATGCTCGACGAGTCGGCCAATTCGGTGACCTTTGCCGACGTTGCCGGCTGCGACGAGGCCAAGGAAGAAGTTGCCGAGCTGGTCGAGTTCCTGCGTGATCCGTCCAAGTTTCAGAAGCTCGGCGGCCGCATTCCCAAGGGCGTGCTGATGGTCGGTTCGCCGGGTACCGGCAAGACCCTGCTCGCCAAGGCGATCGCCGGAGAGGCCAAGGTGCCCTTCTTCTCGATCTCCGGCTCCGACTTCGTCGAGATGTTCGTCGGCGTAGGCGCGGCGCGCGTGCGCGACATGTTCGAGCAGGCCAAGAAGCAGGCGCCCTGCATCATCTTCATCGACGAGATCGACGCGGTCGGCCGCCAGCGTGGTGCGGGTCTGGGCGGCGGCAATGACGAGCGCGAGCAGACGCTCAACCAGTTGCTGGTCGAAATGGACGGTTTCGAGGGCCAGACCGGCGTGATCGTGATCGCCGCGACCAACCGCCCCGACGTGCTCGACCCGGCTCTGCTGCGCCCGGGCCGCTTCGACCGCCAGGTGGTGGTGGCGCTGCCCGACATCCGTGGTCGCGAGCAGATTCTCAAGGTGCACATGCGCAAGGTGCCGATCGCGCCCGACGTCGATCCGCAGGTGCTGGCGCGCGGCACGCCGGGCTTTGCCGGTGCCGACCTCGCCAACCTGGTGAACGAGGCTGCGCTGTTCGCCGCGCGCGCCAACAAGCGTCTGGTCGACATGGAGGACTTCGAGCGCGCCAAGGACAAGATCATGATGGGCGCCGAGCGCCGCTCGGTGGTCATGCCCGAGGAGGAGCGCCGCAACACCGCCTACCACGAGTCCGGTCACGCGGTGGTGGCGCGTCTGCTCGACAAGACCGATCCGGTGCATAAGGTGACCATCATCCCGCGCGGCCGTGCGCTGGGCGTGACCATGCAGTTGCCGACCGAGGATCGCTACAGCCAGGACCGCGATCGACTGCTGCAGACCATCGCCGTGCTGTTCGGTGGCCGCATCGCCGAAGAGATCTTCATGAAGCAGATGACGACCGGTGCGTCGAACGACTTCGCCCGTGCCACTGACCTCGCGCGCCGGATGGTGACGCAGTGGGGCATGTCCGACACGCTCGGACCGATGGTGTATGGCGAGGAGGAGGGCGAGATCTTCCTCGGCCGCCAAGTCACCACGCACCGCAACGTGTCCGAGGCGACGATGCAGAAGGTCGACGCGGAGATCCGCCGCATCATCGATCAGCAGTACTCGCTGGCGCGGCGCTTGCTCGAAGAGAACAGCGACAAGGTCGAGGCGATGACGGCCGCGTTGCTGGAATGGGAAACCATCGACGCCGAGCAGGTGAATGACATCATGGCCGGCCGCCCGCCGCGTCCGCCGAAGCCGGCATCGGCGCCGTCCAGCCGTCCGAAGGACGACGCGCCGGGTGCGGCGCCCACCGCGCCAGCACCTGCCGCCTGAGTTCGACAACTTCCGTTTCAAGGGGCCGGCCGGACCGGCCCCTTTCCATTCCGGCGTCCGCGCGCCTGCGCCCGGACGCCTTGCTTTTCCCGAGGTCTCGATGTCCGTCCTGCAATGCGGCCGCTTCCGGCTCGATCTGTCCCAGCCCAGGGTGATGGCGATCATCAACCTGACCGACGACTCCTTCTCCGGCGACGGTTTGCGTGGCGACCTCGCCCGTGCGCTCGCGCGCGCCGAGCGTGCGCTGGAGGAAGGGGCGGAGATGCTCGATATCGGCGCCGAGTCGACCCGGCCGGGATCGGACCCGGTGCCCGAGGCGCAGGAGCTCGAGCGCGTGGTGCGCTTCGTCGAGGCCGCGCGCGGCTGGAAAGTGCCGCTCTCGATCGACACCCTGAAGCCGACGGTGATGCGCGCCGCGCTCGCGGCGGGTGCGGACATGATCAACGACATCAACGCGTTCCGCGCATCGGGTGCGATCGAGGCGGTTGCCGCGGGCGAGTCCGGCTTGTGCGTGATGCACATGCTCGGCCAGCCGCGTACGATGCAGCAGGATCCGCGCTACGCCGACGTGGTCGGCGAGGTGACCGGCTTCCTCGACGAGCGCGTTGCCGCCCTCGTGGCCGCAGGCGTGGCGCGCGAGCGCATCGTGCTCGACCCTGGCTTCGGCTTCGGCAAGAGCGTCGGCCACAACTATGCGCTGCTGCGCGAGCTCGCGCGTGTCGGCGTCGGCGGGTTGCCGGTGCTGGCGGGGCTGTCGCGCAAGTCCATGCTCGGCGCAGTCACCGGTCGCGCGGTCGGCGAGCGGCTTGCGGCCAGCGTCGCCGGGGCGCTGATCGCGGTGCAGAACGGCGCGCGTATCGTGCGGGTGCATGACGTCGCCGCCACTCGCGACGCGCTCGCGGTGTGGAAGGCGACCGTGACGGGATGCTGAGCAAGGCACCGCCCGCGGTGTCATAATCCGCGCTTTCGAAAGCTGCTGGAGCGAAGATGGCGCGCAAGTATTTCGGCACCGATGGTGTGCGTGGCAAGGTCGGTGATACGCCGATCACGCCCGAGTTCGTGATGAGGCTGGGCTATGCGGCCGGCGTGACCTTGGTCGCGCGCGAGAAGCTGCCCGCGGGCGAACACCCCGCGGTGCTGATCGGCAAGGACACGCGCATTTCCGGCTACATGCTCGAAGCCGCGCTCGAGGCCGGGTTCGCCGCGGCTGGTGTGGACGTGATGCTGGCCGGACCGATCCCCACCCCGGCGGTAGCCTATCTCACGCGCGCACTGCGCCTGCAGGCCGGCGTGGTGATCTCGGCCTCGCACAACCCCTTCTACGACAACGGGATCAAGTTCTTCTCCGCCGACGGCAGCAAGCTGCCCGATGCGGTCGAGGCCGAGATAGAGGCCCACCTCGACGAGCCGATGGGTTGTGTGGACTCCGCCCGCCTGGGCAAGGCGCGCCGCATCGACGACGCCGCCGGGCGCTACATCGAGTTCTGCAAGAGCACCTTTCCCAACGAGCTCGACCTGCGCGGCCTGCGCATCGCGGTGGATTGCGCGCACGGCGCGGCCTACCAGATCGCCCCCAAGGTCTTCCACGAGCTCGGCGCGGAGATCATCCCGGTGGGCGTCGAGCCCAACGGCCTCAACATCAACGACGGCGTCGGTGCGACGCGGCCGGAGAACCTGCGGCAGGCGGTGCTCAAGCATGGCGCGGACCTGGGCATCGCGCTCGACGGCGACGCCGACCGCCTGATCATGGTGGACCATCGGGGCGAGATCTACGATGGCGACAAGCTGCTCTACGTGGTGGCCTGTGCGCGCCACGCCGAAGGCCGGCTGGAGGGCGTGGTCGGCACGCTGATGAGCAACCTCGGCTTCGAGCACGCGATCCAGCGCCTCGGCACGCCCTTTGCACGCGCCAAGGTGGGCGACCGCTACGTGCTCGAGCTGCTGCAGGAGCGCGGCTGGAAGATTGGCGGCGAGAACTCCGGTCACATCATCTGCCTCGACCGCCACACGACCGGCGACGGCATCGTGTCGGCGCTGCAAGTGCTCGCCGCGCTCAAGCAGCGCGGACTTTCGCTGGCGGACGCCTGCGCGGATCTGGTGTTCTACCCCCAGCGCCTGATCAACGTGCGCATGCCTGCCGGCTTCGACTGGCGTGCGGACGGCTCGATCGCGAGCGCACAGGCCAGAGCCGAACAGACGCTCGGCGATAGCGGGCGCGTGCTGCTGCGCCCTTCGGGCACCGAGCCCCTGCTGCGCGTGATGGTGGAGGGCCGCGACGGCGAGCTGGTCGAGCGTCTCGCGCGCGAGATCGCCGGCGTCGTCGAGGAAGCGATCGCCTGATTCGGGCTGCATGAGATGGGAGGACGGGGCGCAAGGCTCCGTCCGGACGCGGGAAGAAGGCAGATCTGCCCGTTCGATGACACGCAGCGTGGCTGCGACAATCGCTGGCTACCTGACGGGCTCGGTCTTCAACCCCGAGGGGCATCCCGGCGGAGGAGCCGACTTCGGCGCTCGATCCGATCTCGACGGCGCGTATCGAAGAACTGATCGACGAACTGGAGGAAGAGTCCATCATCGTCGTCGTCACCCACAACATGCAGCAGGCGGCCCGGAGCTCGGACTACACCGCCTGCATGTACCTGGGCGAGATGGTGGAGTTCGACGTCACCGACGAGCTCTTCGTGAAGCCGAACAAGAAGGAGACCGAGGACGACATCACCGGTCGCTGCGGCCGAGCAACGATCCCGGGCGGAAGAGTGCGCGCCCCGCGCTGCGCGAGGCTTGGTCGCATTGCGGGTGATCGTCCGCAAGCCGTATAATCCTGCGGTTTATCTGCACGGATATTCCCTCTCCCATGACCAGACTCGTTGCCGGTAACTGGAAGATGAACGGCAGCCTCGCCGCCAATCGCGAGCTGCTCGACGGCCTCGTGTCGATCCCGGGCGTGGAAATCGCCGTGTGTGTGCCGTATCCCTATCTCGCCCAGGCGCAACAACGGCCCGAGGGCGTCGCCCTCGGTGCGCAGGACGTGTCGGAGTACGCGGCCGGCGCCTATACCGGCGAGGTGAGTGCGGCCATGCTCGCGGAGTTCGGCTGCCGCTACGCCATCGTCGGTCACTCCGAGCGCCGTGCCCTCTTCGGCGAGGAAGATGCCACGGTCGGGCGCAAGGCGCTCGCCGCGCTGCAGGCTGGCTTGGTGCCGATCGTGTGCGTGGGCGAGACGCTCGCCGAGCGCGACGAGGCGCGTGCGGTCGAGGTGATCGGCCGCCAGCTCGAGGCGGTGCGCGAGGTGCTCGGCGCCGCGGCGATGGGTGCGGTGGTGCTAGCCTACGAACCCGTGTGGGCGATCGGCACCGGGCGCTCCGCGAGCGTGGCGCAGGTGGCCGAGGTGCATGCTGCGATCCGCGCGTGGCTGAAGGTACACGGCGTGGCGGCGGGTGGCGTCCGCATCCTCTACGGCGGCAGCGTCAAGGCGGACAATGCCGCGGCGCTCTTCGCCGTGGAGGATGTTGACGGTGGGCTGATCGGCGGCGCCTCGCTCGTCGCTGCGGATTTCTTGGCCATCTGCTGCGCCGCGGCGGGTGGGGTCTGAGTTTCAACGATTCGTATCTTTCAGGATTCAAGATGGGTGAATATCTTTTCTCTCTCGTGCTTACCGTGCATGTGCTGGTGGGCCTCGGCGTGATCGGGCTCGTGCTCGTGCAGCACGGCAAGGGTGCAGACATGGGTGCAGCCTTCGGCAGCGGCGCATCGGGCAGTCTCTTCGGTGCATCGGGTTCGGCGAACTTCCTCAGTCGCACCACTGCGGTACTCGCCACGGTTTTCTTCCTGACCAGCCTCGGGCTCAGCTTCCTTGCCAGCAACAAGCCGGCGGCACCGGGCAGCGTGATGGAAGGGGCGCAGACTGCGCCCGCAACGAACCCGGCTCCGGCCGCGCCCGTCGAGTCCTCGCCGGCCCAGTCGATCCCGAAATAATTGGTTGCGAGCCCTTTGCGCAGTGCGGGAAAACACTTATAATTATCGCGCTGTCAGAACGAAGCGCCGACGTGGTGAAATTGGTAGACACGCTATCTTGAGGGGGTAGTGGCGAAAGCCGTATGAGTTCGAGTCTCATCGTCGGCACCACATTCCGGGAACGCCCGCAGAAGCGGGCGTTTCTACGCAGAGCTGAGCAATAACAATAATTGCGGCGCGCCAATGACGCCGCGGACTTCAAATGGGGGTTTCCGGACATGCTGGAAAATTATTTTCCCGTCCTGATGTTCATGCTCGTCGGCCTCGGCTTCGGCCTTGCGCCGGTCATCCTCGGGCGACTCCTCGCCCCCTATCGTCCCGATTCCGAAAAGAATTCTCCCTACGAGTGCGGCTTCGAGGCGTTTGAAGACGCCCGCATGAAGTTCGATGTCCGCTACTACCTGATCGCCATTCTCTTCATCCTGTTTGACCTCGAAATCGCCTTCCTCTTTCCGTGGGCGACGGTCTTCCAGGAGTTCATCGCCGCCGGCGAAATCGCTTGGTTCGTATTCGGCTCAGTGATGGTTTTTCTGGCGATTCTGGTCATTGGCTATATCGTCGAGTGGAAAAACGGCGCACTCGACTGGGAGTAATGCATGAGCATTGAGGGCGTCTTCCGCGAGGGGTTCGTCACCACCTCGCTCGATGCGGTCATCAACTGGACGCGCACCGGCTCGTTGTGGCCGATGACCTTCGGTCTGGCCTGTTGCGCGGTCGAGATGATCCACGCGGGCTGTTCCCGCTACGACTTGGATCGCTTCGGTGTTGTGTTCCGGCCGAGTCCGCGCCAGTCCGACCTGATGATCGTCGCCGGAACCTTGTGCAACAAGATGGCGCCGGCACTGCGCAAGGTCTATGACCAGATGTCGGAGCCGCGCTGGGTCATCTCCATGGGCTCCTGTGCCAACGGCGGTGGCTACTACCACTATTCGTACTCGGTCGTGCGCGGTTGTGACCGCATCGTGCCGGTCGACGTCTATGTGCCGGGCTGTCCGCCCACCGCCGAGGCGCTGATCTACGGCATTCTCCAGCTCCAGAACAAGATCAAGCGCACGAACACGATTGCGCGCTGACGGGTGTCCCAGACATGAGTGCCAAGCTAGAACGCCTCAGCCAGACCTTGCGCGACGTTTTCGGTAACCGGATCCAGTCGCTCGTACTCGATCGCGGTGAAGTGACGATCGAGGTCTCCGCTGCCGAATATCCCCGCGTCGCACGCCAGCTTCGCGACCATGCCGATTTGCGCTTCGAGCAGTTGATTGACCTTTCGGGTCTCGACTACTCCGCCTACGGTAACGCGATCTGGGAGGGCAAGCGCTTCGCTTCCGTCGCCCACCTGACCTCGGTCAAGCACAACTGGCGCCTGCGTGTTCGCGTGTTCGCCGACGACGACGCCTTCCCGGTGATCGATTCGGTGGTCGATGTGTGGCCGAGCGCTAACTGGTACGAGCGCGAGTCCTTCGATCTGTACGGGATCCTGTATTCGGGCCACCCGGATCTGCGCCGCATCCTGACCGACTACGGTTTCGTCGGTCATCCGTTCCGCAAGGACTTCCCGGTTTCGGGGTACGTCGAAATGCGCTACGACCCGGAGCAGGGCAGGGTCGTCTATCAGCCGGTGAGCATCGAGCCGCGCGAGAACACGCCGCGCATCGTGCGCGAAGAGAAATACGGGGACGTCGGCCATGGCTGAGATCCGCAACTACACGATCAACTTCGGTCCGCAGCACCCCTCGGCGCACGGCGTGCTCCGCCTCGTGCTCGAACTCGACGGCGAAGTCGTCGAGCGCGCCGACCCGCACATCGGCCTCCTGCACCGCGGCACCGAGAAGCTCGCCGAGACGCGCACCTGGGTGCAGTCCGTGCCGTACATGGACCGTCTCGACTACGTGTCCATGATGTGCAACGAGCACGCCTACTGCATGGCGATCGAGAAGCTGCTCGGGGTCGAGGTTCCGCTGCGGGCCCAGTACATTCGGGTGATGTTCGACGAGATTACCCGCGTCCTGAACCACCTGCTCAACATCGGTACCCATGCCCTCGACATCGGCGCGATGACCATGGTGCTGTATACGTTCCGCGAGCGCGAAGACCTGATGGACGTCTATGAGGCAGTCTCGGGTGCGCGCATGCATGCGGCGTACTACCGTCCGGGCGGCGTCTATCGCGATCTGCCGGACCGCATGCCCAAATACGAGGTCAACAAGTTCAAGAACGAGAAGACGGTTCGCGAGCTCAACGCCAACCGCGAAGGCTCGATGCTCGACTTCCTCGAGGACTTCACCAACCGCTTCCCGACCTACTGCGACGAATACGAGACACTGCTGACCGACAACCGCATCTGGAAGCAGCGTACCGTCGGCATCGGCGTGGTATCGCCTGAGCAGGCGCTGGCCTGGGGTTTCACCGGTCCGATGCTGCGCGGCTCGGGCATCGCCTGGGATCTGCGCAAGAAGCAGCCCTACGAGGTCTATGATCGCGTCGATTTCGATGTGCCGATCGGCAAGAACGGCGACTGCTACGACCGTTACCTGTGCCGCATGGAAGAGATGCGCCAGTCGAACCGCATCATCAAGCAGTGCATCGACTGGCTGCGCAAGAACTCCGGTCCGGTCATCACCGACAACCACAAGGTCGCGCCGCCTTCTCGCGAGGCGATGAAGACCAACATGGAAGAGCTGATCCACCATTTCAAGCTCTTTACCGAAGGCATGCACGTGCCAAAGGGCGAGGTGTACGCGGCGGTCGAGCATCCGAAGGGCGAGTTCGGCGTGTATGCGGTGTCGGACGGGGCGAACAAACCCTACCGGCTCAAGCTGCGCGCGCCGGGCTTCGCGCACCTCGCGGCCATGGACGACATCGCCCGTGGCCACATGATTGCCGACGTGGTCGCGATCATCGGCACGATGGACGTGGTGTTCGGCGAGATCGATCGCTGAGCGCGCCCGCGCGCAACAGCGGATGGGCGCCTGCGGGCGCCGCGGTATCAAACAAGAATCGGCAGGCTATCCGGAAGATCAAGACGACATGCTGAGCCAGGAATCGCTGCAACAGATCGATCGAGAGATCGCCAAGTATCCGCCCGATCAGACGCAGTCTGCGGTCATGGCCGCGCTGCGGATCGCGCAGGTCGAGAAGGGCTGGCTGCCCAAGGAACTCATCGAGTTCGTGGCCAGGTACCTCGGCATGCCGCCGATCGCCGCCTTCGAGGTCGCGAGCTTCTACAACATGTACGACCTCGCGCCGGTCGGACGGCACAAGATCACCGTGTGCACGAACCTGCCGTGCGCGCTGTCCGGCGGCGTCCATGCGGCGGACTACATCAAGGAAAAGCTCGGCATCGACTTCAACGAGACCACGCCCGACGGCAAGTTCACGCTGAAGGAAGGCGAGTGCATGGGCGCCTGTGGCGACGCCCCGGTGCTGCTGGTGAATAACCATCACATGTGCAGCTGGATGACCACCGAGAAGATCGACCAGATGCTGGCCGAGCTGGACAAGAAATGAGCACGCAAGGAATGATCCTCGCCGGCTGCGACGGCGACCGCACCTGGCGGCTCCAGGACTACGTCGCCCGCGGCGGTTATTCGGCGCTCCGCAAGATCCTCGCCGAGAAGATACCGCAGGACGCGATCATCGCCGAGCTCAAGACCTCGGTGCTGCGCGGTCGTGGCGGAGCGGGCTTCCCGACCGGACTGAAGTGGAGTTTCATGCCGCGCTCCTTCCCGGGCGACAAGTACCTCGCGTGCAACTCCGACGAGGGCGAGCCGGGGACCTTCAAGGACCGCGACATCCTGCGCTACAACCCGCACAGCGTCATCGAGGGCATGGCCATCGCCGCCTACGCGATGGGTGCCGCGCGGGGTTACAACTACATCCACGGCGAGATCTTCGAGACCTACTCGCGCTTCGAGGAGGCGCTTGCGGAGGCCCACGAGGCCGGTTTCATCGGCCGCAACATCCTCGGCAGCGACTTCTCCTTCGAACTCTTCGCGCATCACGGCTACGGCGCCTACATCTGTGGCGAGGAGACCGCGCTGCTCGAGTCGATCGAGGGCAAGAAGGGCCAGCCGCGCTTCAAGCCGCCTTTCCCGGCGAGCTACGGCCTCTATGGCAAGCCGACCACGATCAACAACACCGAGACCTTCGCGTCCGTCCCGTTCATCATGAACATGGGCGGCGAGGCCTTCCTGAACCTCGGCAAGCCCAACAACGGCGGCATGAAGCTCTTCTCGGTCTCGGGCCACGTCAATCGCCCGGGCAACTACGAGATCCCGCTCGGCACGCCCTTCGCCGAGCTGCTCGAGATGGCTGGCGGCATGCGCGGCGGGCGCAAGATCAAGGCGGTCATCCCTGGTGGTTCGTCCGCTCCGGTCGTTCCCGGCGGCGTGATGATGGACTGCACGATGGACTACGACTCGATCTCCAAGGCGGGATCGATGCTCGGTTCCGGCGCGGTCATCGTGATGGACGAGACCACCTGCATGGTCAGGGCCCTCGAGCGACTGTCCTACTTCTACTTCGAGGAGTCCTGCGGCCAGTGCACGCCCTGTCGCGAGGGCACCGGCTGGCTGTACCGTGTGGTGCATCGCATCGAGCACGGTCTTGGCCGCCCGGACGACCTCGACCTGCTGAACTCGGTGACGACCAACATCATGGGCCGCACGATCTGCGCGCTCGGTGACGCCGCCTCGATGCCGGTGCAGAGCTTCGTCAAGCACTTTGGCAGCGAGTTCGAATACCACATCGAAAACAAGAAGTGCCTCGTGCCGCCCGAAGTGCAGCGCGCTGGCAGTCAAATCTACGTGAGCCCGTCATGCTAGAGATCGAAATCGACGGCAAGCAGGTCCAGGTCAACGACGGCAGCACGGTGATCGAGGCTGCAGCGGTTGCCGGGTCCTACATTCCGCACTTCTGTTACCACAAGAAGCTGTCCATCGCGGCTAGCTGTCGGATGTGCCTGGTGCAGGTCGAGAAGGCGCCCAAGCCGCTGCCCGCCTGCGCGACACCCGTTACCAATGGCATGAAGGTATGGACGCACTCCGAGCTCGCCGTGAAGGCGCAGAAGGGGGTGATGGAGTTCCTGCTGATCAACCACCCGCTCGACTGTCCGATCTGTGACCAGGGCGGCGAGTGCCAGCTGCAGGACCTCGCAGTGGGCTACGGTTCGACCGCCTCGCGCTACCAGGAAGAGAAGCGCGTGGTGTTCAACAAGAACCTTGGCGCGCTGGTGTCGACCGACATGACGCGCTGCATCAACTGCACGCGCTGTGTTCGCTTCACCACCGAGATCGCCGGCGAGATGGAGCTCGGCCAGGCCTTCCGCGGCGAGCATGCGGAGATCATGCCCTTCATCGAGAAGACGGTCGATTCCGAGCTCTCCGGCAACATCATCGACCTCTGCCCGGTCGGTGCGCTGACCTCGAAGCCTTTCCGCTTCGCCGCTCGTACCTGGGAGCTCTCGCGCCGCAAGTCGGTGAGCCCGCACGACTCCCTCGGCGCCAACCTGATCGTCCAGACCAAGCACGACGTGGTGAAGCGCGTGCTGCCGTTCGAGAACGAAGACGTCAACGAGTGCTGGCTGTCCGACAAGGACCGCTTCTCCTACGAGGCCCTGTCCAGCGAGCAGCGCCTCGGCGCGCCGATGATCCGCCAGGGCGGGCAGTGGAAGCAGGTCGATTGGCAGGCCGCCCTCGAGTTCGTCGCCACCGGCCTGCGCGGCGTCGAGCGCGATCATGGTGCCGCCTCGATCGGCGCGCTGGCCTCGCCGCACGCCACGGTCGAAGAGCTCTACCTGCTGCAGAAGCTGATGCGCGGGCTCGGTAGCGAGAACATCGATTTCCGCCTGCGCGAGGTCGACTTCCGTGCCGACGGCAAGCGCGCCGGCGCTCCGTGGCTGGGGATGCCGATCGCCGGCGTCAAGGATCTGACCCGCCTGCTCGTGGTCGGCAGCTTCCTGCGCAAGGATGCGCCGCTGCTGGCGCAGCGCGTGCGCCAGGCCGCAAAGAAAGGCCTGCACGTCAGCGCCATCGGCCCGAACGCCGAAGAGTGGTTGCTCCCGGTGCGCAACCGCGCGCTGGTCGCGCCTTCGGCGATGGTGGCCACGCTCGGCCAGGTCGTGGTCGCGCTGGCGAAGGAGAAGGGCGCCGAGGTCAGCGTCGCGCTGCTCGGCAAACTGCCCGAGACAGTGAGCGATGAAGCGCTCGCCATCGCGCAGAGTCTCGCCAGCGGCCGCAAGGTTGCGGTTTGGCTCGGCAATCTCGCCGTCCAGCACGCCCGCGCTTCCGAGCTGCAGATGCTCGCGCAGGAGATCGCGCGCCTCACCGACGGTAGCTTCGGCTTCATCGGCGAGGCTGCCAACAGCGTCGGCGGCTATCTTGCCGGCGCGGTTCCCGGCGCGGGTGGCCTGAACGCCGCCGCGATGATCGAGCAGCCACGTGCGGCCTACGTGACCCTGAACCTTGAGCCCGATCTCGACCTTGCCAATCCGGCGGCGGCGATGGCTGCGCTCGACGGTGCCCAGCTCGTGGTGGCGCTCACAAGCTTCGACTCGCCGTCGCTGCGGCAGGTGGCCGACGTGATGTTGCCGATCGCCCCCTTCACCGAGACCTCGGGCACCTTCGTGAACTGCGAGGGCCGCGCGCAGAGCTTCACCGCGGTGGCCAAGCCCTTCGCCGATGTCCGTCCGGGCTGGAAGGTGCTGCGCGTGCTCGGTAACCTGCTCGCGCTCGAGGGTTTCGCCCACGCCGACTCCGAGGCCGTGCGTGCCGAGGCGCTCGCGGGTGATCTCGCCAGCCGGTTGGACAATGGCGTGGAAGGTATCGTGGTCTCTTCGGCTACCGGTCCGGCAGGCGTGCTCGAGCGTGTAGCCGACGTGCCGATCCACTTCGCCGATCCGATCGCGCGCCGCGCCCCGTCGCTGCAGAAGACGCGCGACGCAGCGGCACCCACGGCGCGAATCGCGCCGGCAACGCTCGCGGCGCTCGGCCTCGCGGCCGGGGACCGTGTGCGCGTGGCACAGGGTACGGCGAGCGTGGAACTCGTGGCCCAGGCGGATGATGGATTGGCTGCAGGATGCGTGCGCGTCGCCGCCGCGCATCCCTCGACCGCGGCGCTCGGCGCGATGAGCGGTGATCTCAGCGTGGAGCGTGCGTGATGGAAGCGATGCTGCAACCCGTGGCGGATTTCTTCGGCCCCTCCTGGACGGCCATCTGGACGCTGCTCAAGATCGTCGCGATCATCGCGCCGCTGATGATTTGCGTCGCCTACCTGACGCTCGCCGAGCGCAAGGTCATCGGCTACATGCAGGTCCGCATCGGCCCTAACCGGGTCGGTCCGAAGGGCCTTCTGCAGCCGATCGCCGACGGCATGAAGCTGCTGTTCAAGGAGATCATCGTTCCGAGCGGGGCCAGCAAGGGCCTCTTCATCCTCGGTCCCATCCTGGCGATCGCGCCCTCGCTGGCAGCCTGGGCAGTGGTGCCCTTCGACGACGGCCTGGTGCTCGCGGACGTCAATGCCGGTCTGCTCTTCCTGCTCGCCATCACTTCGATGGAGGTGTACGGGGTGATCGTCGCAGGTTGGGCGTCGAACTCGAAGTATCCCTTCCTCGGTTCGATGCGTGCCGCGGCGCAGATGGTGTCCTACGAGGTGTCGATGGGTTTCGCGCTGATCTGCGTGCTGCTCATCTCGGCCAGCCTCAACCTCACCGACATTGTCATGTCGCAGAACGAAGGCCGCTTCGCTGACATGGGCCTGGGCGTCCTGTCGTGGAACTGGATCCCGCTCTTTCCCATGTTCGTGGTGTACGTGATCTCGGGCATCGCCGAGACCAACCGCGCGCCCTTCGACGTGGTCGAAGGCGAGGCCGAGGTGGTCGCGGGGCACATGGTCGAGTACTCGGGCATGACCTTCGCGCTGTTCTTCCTCGCCGAATACGCGAACATGATTCTGGTGTCGATCCTGACCTCGATCCTGTTCCTCGGTGGCTGGCTGTCGCCCGTGGGCTTCCTGCCTGACGGTTTCCACTGGCTGGCGGTCAAGACCGCGTTCATCCTGCTGCTGTTCCTGTGGGCGCGAGCCACCTTCCCGCGCTTCCGCTACGACCACATCATGCGTCTAGGTTGGAAGGTGTTCATCCCGGTCACCCTCGTGTGGCTGTTCGTGGTGACCGTGTGGATGATGTCGCCGCTGTCGATCTGGAGTTGAGAAGACCATGGGTGCCAAGGATTACATCGGCAGTCTGTTCCTGAAGGAACTTGTCAAGGGCATGGCTCTGACCGGACGGCATTTCTTTCAGCGCAAGATCACCATCCTCTTCCCGGAAGAGAAGACGCCGCAGAGCAACCGTTTCCGTGGCCTGCACGCGCTGCGCCGCTACCCGAACGGCGAGGAGCGCTGCATCGCGTGCAAGCTGTGCGAGGCGATCTGCCCGGCAATGGCGATCACGATCGAGTCCGATCAGCGTGACGACGGATCGCGCCGCACGACGCGCTACGACATCGACCTGACCAAATGCATCTTCTGCGGCTTCTGCGAGGAAGCCTGTCCGGTGGATGCGATCGTCGAGACTCGCGTGCTGGAGTACCACGGAGAGCAGCGCGGCGATCTGTACTACACGAAGCAGATGCTGCTCGCGGTGGGGGATCGACACGAGTCGCAGATTGCGGCAGACCGCCAACAGGACGCCAAGTACCGCTAAGGGGAGGGCGCCTCGGCGCCACGAGTCAAGAACATGGAATTCAAGACCTTCGTCTTCTACTTTCTCGCCGCGATCATGGTGCTCGCGGCGCTGAGGGTGATCACCGCCCGGAACCCGGTACATGCCGCGCTCTTCCTGGTGCTGACCTTCTTCAACGCCGGCGGCCTCTGGCTGCTGCTCCAGGCCGAGTTCCTCGCGGTCACGCTGGTGATGGTGTACGTCGGCGCGGTGATGGTGCTCTTCCTCTTCGTGGTCATGATGCTCGACATCAACCTTGACCGCCTGCGCGAGGGCTTCTGGAGCTACCTGCCGGTGGGGGCCCTGGTGGGCATCCTGATGCTGGTCGAGATGGTCATGGTGCTCGGCGGCAGCTACTTCGGCCTCGAGGCGATGCCCGCGCCGGCGCCGGTCGCCGCGGACTACAGCAACACCCGCGAGCTGGGCCGCGTGCTCTACACCGACTACGTCTATGCCTTCGAGCTCGCCTCGCTGGTGCTGCTGGTGGCGATGGTCTCCGCGGTTGCGCTGACGCTGCGCAAGCGCAAGGGGCTGAAGTCGATCCCGCCGTCCGAGCAGGTCGCCGTGAGGCGCGAGGGCCGGGTCGAGCTGGTGAAGATGCAGTCCGAGAAAGACGACTGACAACGCACGCGAACAAAACAAGAACCGCACCGACAGCCTGCCGGTGCGATCAGGGAGTCACTGATGCTTTCGCTTTCCCATTTCCTCATCCTGGGCGCGATCCTGTTCGCGATCAGCGTGGTCGGGATCTTCCTCAACCGGAAGAACCTGATCGTGCTGCTGATGGCCATCGAGCTGATGCTGCTCTCGGTGAACATGAACTTTGTCGCTTTCTCGCATTACCTCGGCGACATTGCCGGCCAGGTCTTCGTTTTCTTCATCCTTACCGTGGCGGCGGCCGAATCGGCGATCGGCCTCGCGATCCTGATCGTGATGTTCCGCAACATGCGCACGATCCACGTGGATGATCTGGACAGCCTCAAGGGATAAGGAAGCGTCACGATGTCGGACATGAAAGCACTCTATCTCCTCGTGCCGCTGGCGCCGCTGGCGGGAGCGATTCTCGCAGGCCTGTTCGGAAAGCAGATCGGGCGTGCAGGGGCGCATGTGGTCACCATCCTGGGCGTCGCGATCGCCTTCGTGGCGTCGCTGTTCATCTACCAGGACGTGGCGGCTGGAAACACCTTCAACGGCACCGTCTATACCTGGATGCAGGCGGGCGGCATCGACTTCGAGGTCGGTTTCCTGATCGACTCGCTCACGGTGATGATGATGCTGGTGGTGACCTTCGTGTCGCTGATGGTGCACATCTACACCATCGGCTACATGTCGGAAGATCCCGGCTACCAGCGCTTCTTCAGCTACATCTCGCTGTTCACCTTCTCGATGCTGATGCTGGTGATGTCCAACAACTTCCTCCAGCTTTTCTTCGGCTGGGAGGCGGTTGGTCTGGTTTCCTACCTGCTGATCGGCTTCTGGTACGAGCGCCCGACGGCGATCTACGCCAACATGAAGGCCTTCCTGGTCAACCGCGTGGGCGACTTCGGCTTCCTGCTCGGCATCGGCCTCGTTGCCGCCTACGCCGGCAGCCTCGACTATGCCGAGGTGTTCGCCAAGGCCAAGGAACTCTCCGTGACCGAGATGGCGGTGACCGGCTGGCCGCTGCTCACCGCGATCTGCATCTGCCTCTTCATCGGTGCGATGGGCAAGTCCGCCCAGGTGCCTCTGCACGTGTGGCTGCCCGACTCGATGGAAGGCCCGACCCCGATCTCCGCGCTGATCCACGCGGCGACCATGGTGACCGCGGGCATTTTCATGGTGGCGCGCATGTCGCCGCTGTTCGAGCTGTCCGACACCGCGCTGTCCTTCGTCCTCGTGATCGGTGCGACCACCGCGCTCTTCATGGGCTTCCTCGGCATCGTGCAGAACGACATCAAACGCGTCGTGGCCTACTCGACGCTGTCGCAGCTCGGCTACATGACGGTCGCGCTCGGCGTCTCGGCCTACTCGGCCGCGGTCTTCCACCTGATGACGCACGCCTTCTTCAAGGCGTTGCTGTTCCTCGGCGCCGGCTCGGTGATCATCGGCATGCACCACGATCAGGACATGCGCAACATGGGCGGCTTGCGCAAGTACATGCCGATCACCTGGATCACCTCGCTCCTGGGTTCGCTTGCGCTGATCGGTTTTCCGTTCTTCTCGGGCTTCTACTCCAAGGACTCGATTATCGAAGCGGTGCATTCCTCGACGATCGCGGGCTCGGGCTATGCGATGTTCTGCGTGCTCCTCGGGGTGTTCATCACCGCGTTCTACTCCTTCCGGATGTACTTCCTCGTGTTCCACGGCGACGAGCGCTTCGGCAAGGCGCATGATCACGCACATCACGATCATCACGGCGACCACGACGACGAGGAACCCTCGGCGGATCATCACCACGGCCTGGCGCCGGGGCAGAAGCCGCACGAGTCGCCCTGGGTGGTGACCCTGCCGCTGGTGCTGCTGGCGGTGCCCTCGGTCCTGATCGGCTTCTTCACCATCGACCCGATGCTGTTCGGCGAGTGGTTCAAGGGTGTGATCCTCGTCGGCGACAACCACGTCGGCCTGCGGGAGCTCGCAGCCAACTACCATGGCCCGGTCGGCATGGCGATCCACGGTCTCCAGACGGCGCCGTTCTGGCTGGCGATGGGCGGAGTCGCGCTTGCCTGGTTCTTCTACATGAAGCGTCCGGATATCCCGGCGGCGATCCAGCGCACCTTCAAGCCGATCCACACGCTGTTGGAGAACAAGTACTACTTCGATCGCTTCAACGAGATCTTCTTCGCGGCAGGTGCGCGCCTGCTCGGACGCGGCCTGTGGAAGGCGGGCGATCAGGCCCTGATTGACGGCGTGGCGGTGAATGGCTCCGCGCGCCTGGTGGGCTGGATGGCGCAGATGTCGCGCCTCTTCCAGACCGGTCACCTGTACCAGTACGCCTTCATGATGATCATCGGCGTGTTCGTGCTGCTCACCTACTGGTTCAACCGGGGCTGAGACGGGCACGCAGGGACGGAATCACATAACAAGATCGAACGCGCCGCTCGCGGCGCACTGAACGGAAAGCAACGATGACGGACATTCCTCTCCTCAGTCTGGCGATCTGGGTACCGATTATCGGTGGCCTGCTGGTGCTCGCGACCGGCTCGGATCGCAACGCTCCGCTGGCGCGCATGCTCGCCTTGGCGGTCGCCGTGGCTGGCTTCGTCGTGACGATTCCGCTCTACACGGGCTTCGACGTCGGGACCAGCGCGATGCAGTTCGTGGAACTGCAGTCCTGGGTGCCGCGCTTCAACATCAACTACCACCTCGGCGTCGATGGCATCTCGGTGCTGTTCGTGCTGCTCAACGCCTTCATCACCATCATCGTGGTGGCGGCGGGCTGGCAGGTGATCCAGACCAAGGTCGCGCAGTACATGGCCGCGTTCCTGATCATGTCGGGCCTGATGAACGGCATCTTCTCGGCGCTCGACGCGGTGCTGTTCTACGTGTTCTTCGAAGCCTCGCTGATCCCGCTCTACCTGATCATCGGCATCTGGGGTGGCGCCAACCGGGTGTACGCCGCGATCAAGTTCTTCCTCTACACGCTGTTCGGTTCCCTGCTGATGCTGATCGCGCTGCTCTACCTGTTCATGCAGTCGGGCGGTAGCTTCAGCATCCTCGACTGGCACCAGTTGCCCCTGCCGATCGAGCCGCAGATCCTCATCTTCCTCGCCTTCCTGATCGCTTTTGGCGTCAAGGTGCCGATGTGGCCGGTGCATACTTGGCTGCCCGATGCCCACGTCGAGGCACCCACCGGCGGATCGGTTGTACTTGCCGCGATCGCCCTGAAGCTCGGCGCTTATGGGTTCCTGCGCTTCTCCCTGCCGATCGTGCCCGACGCGGCGAACGAGCTCGCGCCGCTGGTGATCACCCTGTCGCTGATCGCGGTTGTGTATATCGGCTTCGTCGCGCTGGTACAGGCCGACATGAAGAAGCTCGTGGCCTACTCGTCGATCTCCCACATGGGCTTCGTGACCCTGGGCTTCTTCATGTTCAACAGCCTCGGCGTCGAGGGCGCTCTGGTGCAGATGATCTCTCACGGCTTCGTTTCGGGCGCGATGTTCCTGTGCATCGGCGTGCTCTATGACCGCCTGCACTCGCGCCAGATCGCCGACTACGGTGGCGTGGTGCACACCATGCCGAAGTTTGCAGCCTTCTTCATGCTCTTCACGATGGCCAACTCTGGCCTGCCGGCCACCTCCGGTTTCGTTGGCGAGTTCATGGTGGTGCTTGGGGCCGTGCAGTACAACTTCTGGATCGGCTTCGTCGCCGCCACCACGCTGATCCTCGGCGCTGCGTATTCGCTCTGGATGTACAAGCGGGTGGTGTTCGGCAAGGTGGCCAACCCCCATGTCGCCGAGCTCGAGGACATCAACGGCCGCGAGTTCGCCTTCCTTGCGGTGCTGGCGGCGTGCGTGCTGGCGATGGGCCTGTATCCCTTCCCCTTCACCGAAGTGATGCACGCCTCGGTCAATGAACTCCTGCGGCATGTTGCCGTGAGCAAGCTCTGAGCGCTGCCCGGCGCGAGCGCACGAGACACTTTACGGACTGGTCAGAAGATGAATTTCGTCGTCCCCGACTTCTACCCCGCAGCGGCCGAGATCTTCGTGGCCGTGATGGCCTTGGTGATCATGCTGGCGAGTACCTTCGCGCGCAGCATCGCTCGCAATTTGGCTTACCTGCTCACCCAGGCGACGCTGATCGTTGCCGCCTTCATCACGATCTTCACGATGGAGGGGGAGGTGGTCCATACCTTCAGCAATCTGTTCATCAGCGATCTGCTGGGTGACGTGCTGAAGTTGATGATCTATTTCTCCACCGCGATCGCGCTGCTGTACGGGCGCGGCTACCTCGCCGACCGGAAGATCGACAAGCCCGAGTACTACCTGCTCGCGCTGCTGATGACGCTCGGCATGATGGTGATGGTCACGGCCAACCACATGCTGCCGATGTACATCGGCCTCGAGATGATGTCGCTAGCGCTGTATACGATGGTGGCGTTCGATCGCGACTCGGCGCGCTCGACCGAGGCGGCGATGAAGTACTTCGTACTCGGCGCGCTGGCTTCGGGCCTGCTGCTGTACGGCATGTCGATGGTGTATGGCGCGACGGGTACGCTCGAGTTCTCGGGTGTGGCGCAGGCGCTCTACAACCAGACCGCCAACCAGACCGTGCTGATGTTCGGCGTCGTGTTCCTGGTCGCGGGTATCTGCTTCAAACTCGGCGTTGTGCCCTTCCACATGTGGGTGCCCGACGTCTATCAGGGCGCGCCCACCGCAGTGACGCTGGTGATCGCCACGGCGCCCAAGCTCGCCGCGTTCGCGATGGCGGTGCGCCTGCTGATCTGGGCGCTGTTCGACATCGCCGAGGAATGGCAGATGATGCTGATGCTGGTGGCCGCAGCCTCGATCGTGCTCGGCAATCTGGCCGCGATCGCGCAGCAGAACATCAAACGCATGCTCGCCTACTCGGGTATCTCGCACATGGGCTTCATGCTGCTCGGCCTGCTCGCGGGCGTGGTCGAGGGCGACCGTCACTTTGCGCTCAACGCCTACAGTTCGGCGATGTTCTACGCGATCTCTTACGTGATCATGAGCCTGGCTTCGTTCGGCATGCTGATTCTGCTGTCGCGTGCAGGTTTCGAGGCCGAGAACATCGACGATTTCAAGGGGCTCAACAAGCGCAGTTCGTGGTACGCGCTGATGATGCTCTTCGTGATGTTCTCGATGGCGGGTGTGCCCTTCTTCATCGGCTTCTTCGCCAAGTTGTCGGTGCTGCAGGCGGTGGTCGCGGCCGGGTACTTCTGGCTGGCGGTGCTGGCGGTGGTGATGTCGGTGATCGGTGCCTTCTACTACCTGCGCGTGGTCAAGGTGATGTATTTCGACGAGCCGGTCGACTCCTCGCCGATTCATGCTGCGCCCGAAGTGCGTGTGATGCTCTCGGCCAACGGTCTTGCGATCGCGGCCCTCGGCCTCGCCCCGCAGGCGCTGATGTCCTTGTGCGCGTTCGCGCTGCTGCGTTCGCTCTGATCCAGCGGTGGGTGCGGACGCCAGCGTCTTCCTGCTGTTGGCCATCGCCTTCACGATGGCCAACCTGCCCTTCGTCTTCGACCGCATCTTCCTCATCCGCAAGCCGCCAGCCGGGGTTCGCAAGGGGCTCGGCTGGCGGTTTGCCGAACTGCTCGTGCTGTATTTCGTGGTGGGTGGGCTCGCAGCATCGATCGAGGCGCAGTCCCACGGTCGGGTGTATGGGCAGGGCTGGGCGTTCTACGCGACCACCTTCTGTCTCTTTGTGGTGTTTGCCTTTCCGGGCTTCACTTGGGCCTACCTGTGGCGTTCGGCGCGCCGGACATCCGAGGTAGGTGCGTGAGCGGGCTCGAGCGGGACGCGCTACATGAGTACACCCTCGATAGCGAGTCGGTTTTCGACGGTGCACTGCTCAAGGTGTGGCGAGACCGCGTCGAATTGCCGGACGGCAGCCGCAGCGTGCGCGAGTACATCCGCCATCCCGGCGCTGTGGTCGTGGTCGCGCTGGAGGAGAGCGGGGCGCTGGTGTTCGAGCGGCAGTTCCGCTATCCGCTGCAACGCGCCTTCCTCGAGTTGCCTGCCGGGAAAATCGACGCCGGCGAGGACATCCTGGCCTGCGCGCAGCGCGAACTGCGCGAGGAAACCGGCTTCGCCGCTGCGAATTGGGAATATGTCGGGGTGATGCACCCGTGTATCGGCTACTCGGACGAGCGCATCGAAGTCTTCTTCGCCCACGAGCTCTCGCAGGTGGGGGGAGCGCTCGATGACGGCGAGTTTCTCGAAGTGCTGAGCCTGCGTGCGGACGAGGTGGAGCAGGCCATCCGGATCGGACGCATCACCGACGCGAAGACCATCACCGCTTATTACCTTGCGTTGCCGCATATCCAGGCGCGTCTGCGGGGACGCTAGCGCGCTTCGCCGCCGGGTCGCGCTTCTCTCTTCACTGCCGGCGCGAACCCCGGTGGGGCTCCGCGGCTCCTGCTGCGCCGGTCTCGATGCCGCCGGGTCCCTTCTCGCGAAGGAATGGGCTGTGCTCCGCCAGTTCGTCGAGATAGTGCCCCACGCCCGCACGCTCCCTTGCCAGCCAATCGTCGACCGCGCCGCGAAAGCGCGGATCCGCGAGCCAGTGCGCGGAGAAGGTACGCACCGGGAGCAGACCGCGGGCGAGCTTGTGTTCCCCCTGTGCGCCGCCCTCGAAGCGGGTCAGACCATGCTCGATGCAGTATTCGATGGCCTGATAGTAGCACAGCTCGAAGTGCAGGAAGGGCAGGTCCTCGACGCAGCCCCAGTAACGCCCGTACAGCGCCTCGCGATCGCACAGGAAGAAGGCGGCGGCGATCGGCTGGGTGTCGCGGCGAGCCACCAGCAGACGGACGGCCTCGGGCATGCTGTGCGCGAGCCGCACAAAAAAATCTGCTGCGAGATAGGGCGTGGAGCGGTGCTGCGCGTAGGTGTTGGCGTAACAGTGCGCGAAGAACGCCCAGTCCTCGTCCCGCGCTTCATGCCCGTCCAGCCACTGCAGATCCAGACCGTGTGCGGCTGCGCGGCGGCGTTCCTGGCGGATCTTCTTGCGCTTGGCGCCGGAGAGGCTGGCGAGGAAATGCTCGAAGTCGGCCCAGCGCCGCTGCCGGACGGAGATAGGCGCGCTGGATTCCGCGGGCGTCGGCTCGGTCTCGGCGGAGGCGGGTGGATTTCTCCAATGGAACTGCACGTCCTCGCGGATCATTAGCCCGGCGGCCTCGAGCAGCGGGCGCTCGCGATCGAGCGGGAAAAGCAGGTGCAGCGACGACAGCCCGCTCTCCAGCGCCTTCGCGAGCAGGGCGGCGAGCAGTTCCCGGCGTGCGCCGTCGTCGTGGCCGAGCAGGCGTGGCCCGGGGATGGGCGTGAAGGGCACGGCCGCGAGCCACTTCGGGTAGTAGTCGAGGCCGTGGCGCTGGTAGGCCTCGGCCCAGGCCCAGTCGAAGACGTACTCGCCCCGGGAATGCGTCTTCACATAGAGCGGCATGGCCGCGCCCAACGTGCCGCCGCGCCACAGGGTGGCGTGCGCGGGCGTCCAGCCGCTGCGCCCGCCCACGCAGCCGCTCTCTTCGAGGGCGTGCAGGAAGGCGTGGCGGATACAGGGCGCGGCGCTTGCGCAGCTCGCGTCGACCAGGGCATCCCACTGGCGTGCGTCGATACGGGCGATGCGGGGGATGAAGTGGAATCCGTCGGGCTGGCTCATGGTGGCTGGGGCAGGGGGCACGGCTGCCTGTTTTTTGTGCAGTGCGACGATACGTTGCCGCGACAGCGACTTGCAAGCGCTATCCACGCCTTGTCCACAGGCTTGCGCACCCGGGCTGTGGGTTTGTACGCGGGCATCCACGGTCGCGCTGCGCTCGCGAGACGGCCGCACGGTTCGAGTCGGGGCAAACCATCGCGTAGCGGAGCGCGCTTGGGCGCGAGAGCGTGCTCAGGCGCGCGGTCCGGCGCACGCAGAGCCTGTCGTGGAGCTTCGCCGAAGCGGTATAGTTCCGCTCCATGAACGCACATGCCCAAGCCCCCGTTTCCATCGCTGTCGCCCAGCTCAACCTGACCGTGGGCGATCTGGTCGGCAACGCCGACCACATCATCGCCGCGCTCGACGACGCACGCGCGGCCGGCGCGCAACTGCTGCTCACGCCCGAGCTTGCGCTGTCCGGGTATCCGCCCGAGGACTTGCTGCTGCGACCGGATTTCTATCGCGCCTGCGCGCGTGAGGTCGAACGCATCGCCGCTGCTGCGCGGGGGGTCACGGTGGTGCTTGGCCACCCGGTGGAGGACGGCGGCGAGCGCTACAATGCGGCCTCGGTGTTGCGCGACGGCGCGGTGCTGACGCGCTATCACAAGAGCCTGCTGCCCAACTACGAGGTCTTCGACGAGGAGCGCTACTTCGAGGCCGGCGGCACGGCTTGCGTGTTCGAGTGCGCTGGCGTGCGCTTCGGGGTGAACATCTGTGCCGACGTCTGGGAGCGCGGTCCCGCGGAGGCCGCGCGGGCGGCCGGGGCGCAGGTTCTGCTGGCGCTCAACGCTTCGCCCTACCACATGAACAAGCAGGCTCAGCGCCTGGAGGTGCTGCGCGCGCGCGTGGCCGAGACCGGCCTGCCCGTGCTGTACTGCAACATGGTGGGCGGCCAGGACGAGTTGGTCTTCGACGGCGCCTCCTTCGCGCTCGACGCCGGCGGCGCGGTCGGGCTGCAACTCGGCAGCTTCGTCGAGCGCGTCGCGATCGTCGACTACGCCTCGGGCGGTTGGTCGGGCGGTGAGCACGTTCCTGCGCGGACGCTCGAGGCCGAGGTGTACGAGGCGCTGCGCATCGGGGTGCGCGACTATCTCGCCAAGAACCGTTTCCCGGGCGCGATCATCGGCCTGTCGGGCGGGATCGACTCGGCGCTGACCCTGGCGATCGCGGTCGATGCGCTCGGCGCCGACAAGGTGCGTGCGGTGATGATGCCTTCGCCCTACACCGCTCAAATGAGCCTCGACGACTCGCGCGACATGGTGGCGCGCCTGGGCGTGCGCTATGACGAGATCGCGATCGAGCCGGCGATGAAGGTCTTTGCCGAGCTGCTTGCCGACCAGTTTGCCGGCCTGCCCGCCGACACCACCGAGGAGAACCTGCAGGCGCGCATCCGCGGCATGCTGCTGATGGCGCTGTCGAACAAGACCGGCGCGATCGTGCTCACCACCGGCAACAAGAGCGAGATGGCCACCGGCTACGCCACGCTGTACGGCGACATGGCCGGCGGCTTCGCCGTGCTCAAGGACCTCTACAAGACCTTTGTCTTCCGCCTGTCGAACTGGCGCAACACGGTGAGCCCGGTGATCCCGCAGAACATCATCGACCGACCGCCCTCGGCCGAGCTCAAGCCCGACCAGAAGGACCAGGACAGCCTGCCGCCCTACGACATGCTTGACGCCATCATCCAGGCCTACATGGAGCGCGACGAGTCGCCGCGCGACATCGTCGCCGCGGGCTTCCCCGAGGGCGAGGTGCGGCGCGTGGTGGGTATGCTCAAGCGCAACGAGTACAAGCGCCGCCAGGCCCCGGTGGGCATCCGTGTGACCCAGCGCGGTTTCGGCAGGGATTGGCGTTATCCGATAACATCCCGCTACCAGGACGAATTCTGAAAGAGGAGCAAGCCGGATGAAGAAGATCGAGGCGATCATCAAGCCGTTCAAGCTGGACGAGGTGCGCGAGGGCCTGTCCGAGGTGGGGATCACGGGCCTGACGGTGACCGAGGTTAAGGGTTTCGGCCGCCAGAAGGGCCACACCGAGCTCTATCGCGGTGCTGAATACGTGGTCGACTTCCTGCCCAAGATCAAGGTCGAGGTCGTGCTTGCCGATGACATCGTCGACCAGGCGGTGGAGGCGATCGTGAAGGCCGCGCACACGGGCAAGATCGGCGACGGCAAGATCTTCATCACGCCGGTGGAGCAGGTCATCCGCATCCGCACTGGCGAGACCAACGAAGCGGCGATCTGATATTCGGGCGGCGGGACTCAGGCGGGTAACGGCATTCGGGCGCGCGGCGCGGCGTTCTGCGCGCGCAGCAGCACCAGCAGGGCGCCGCCGCCGCCATCGTGGGGGCCGGCCTGGCAAAAGGCGAGGATCTCCTCGCGCTGCGCCAGCCAGCCGCGCGACAGCTGTTTCAGGATCGACACCTTCCCGGGCGAGCCGTGGCCCTTGCCGTGGATCACCCGGATGCAGCGCTTGCCCTGGGCAAGCGCGTCGTGCAGGAAGTTCGCCAGCGCGGCGCGCGCCTCGTCGCGGGTGAGGCCGTGGAGGTCGATCTGGCCCTGCAGCACCCAGCGCCCGCGGCGCAGATCGGTCAGCACCCGGCGCGGCAGCCCGGTCCGCAGGAAGGCCGCCTCGTCGCCCATGTCCAGGCGATCCTCGAAGGTGAGCGGTGCGGCGAGCGATTCGCCGAGCGCCGCGCGCTCGTCCTCCTCGCGCTTGAGCGGCGCAGGTGCCGGCTGCGGGCGCTCCAGCTCCACGCGGTTGCGGTCGGTGACCGGGCGGGCATTGCCCACTACCGCAAGAAAGAGCGCTGCCGGATCGCTGACGTCGGCGTCCGCGGGCAGCACGATCGCGTCGGGTCGCAGCGCCGGCGCGGGATGCGTACCGCCTGCATGGCGGGCGTGGTGACGCAGCGGTGTGTCGAGCGCCACTCGGCCGGTATCCCTCAGCGGCATCACGCCCTCGTAGGCCGCGCGTAGCGGGTCGGTCTCGGGTCGCGCACGGACGGGCTCCTCGGTTTCCTCGTCCTCCACGGCTTGCGTGCGCGGCCGCGGGGCAGGGCGGGGGCGGTGGATCTCGACGCGGTCCGTGCCGCGCACCGGGCGCACCGCGCCGACGCTGCGCCGGAAGAGCTCGAGCGCCTCCGCGTCGGGCTCCTGTGCACGATCGGCACCGGCGCTGGAGGAGTCTTCCTCAAGCGGGTGGCGGATACGCTTCGCCGGGGCGGGCGACGACACGGGTGCCGGGAGCGCGCGCTGCTGCAGCTGCTTGCGCAGGGCTGCGAAGGGCGAGGCGGGCTTCGGCACCGCGCCCTGCGCGTCGCGTCCTGGGGTGCCGGCCGGACCCGGCGCGGGAGCGCGGCGGCTCATCGGCCTGCTCAGACGCCGAGGGCGTCGAGGTAGCGCTCGGCGTCGAGTGCGGCCATGCAGCCGGTGCCGGCCGAAGTCACCGCCTGGCGGTAAATGTGGTCCTGCACGTCGCCGGCAGCGAACACGCCGGGAACGCTTGTCTGCGTCGCGTTGCCGTTCCGTCCGCCCTGGGTGACGATGTAGCCGCCCTCCATCTGGAGCTGGCCTTCGAAAATGTCCGTGTTGGGCTTGTGGCCGATGGCGATGAACACGCCCTGCAGCGCCACCTCCCGGGTGGCGCCGTTGTTCACGCCCTTGATGCGCATCCCCGTCACGCCGGTGTTGTCGCCCAGCACCTCGTCGAGCGTGGCATTGAGCGCGAGCTCGATCCTGCCGGCGGCGACCTTCTCCATCAGCTTGTCGATCATGATCTTCTCGGCGCGGAACTTCTCGCGGCGGTGCACCAGGGTGACCTTTCTCGCGATGTTGGCGAGGTAGAGCGCCTCCTCGACCGCGGTGTTGCCGCCGCCGATCACCGCGACGTCCTGGTTGCGGTAGAAGAAGCCGTCGCAGGTGGCGCACGCCGACACGCCGCGCCCGGCGAATTTTTCCTCCGAGGGCAGGCCGAGGTACTTGGCGGTGGCGCCGGTGGAGATGATCAGCGCATCGCAGGTGTATTCGCCGCTGTCGCCGATCAGGCGGAAGGGCTTCTCGCCCAGCTTCACGGTGTGGATGTGGTCGAAGATCATCTCGGTGTTGAAGCGCTCGGCGTGCCTCTGGAAGCGCGCCATCAGGTCCGGACCCATCACGCCGTCTGCATCGGCCGGCCAGTTGTCGACCTCGGTCGTGGTCATGAGCTGGCCGCCCTGGGCGAGGCCGGTGATCAGCACCGGGTTCAGGTTGGCGCGCGCGGCATAGACGGCGGCGGTGTAGCCGGCGGGGCCGGAGCCGAGGATCAGCAGACGGGCGTGTTTGGTGGTCATGGACGAGGCTTCCTGCGGGTGGATTGCGAGGCGCCGATTATAGCGGAGGGGGCGGCGGGGGTTGGAGGTGGTCGCCGGAGTCCGGGCGCTCGCGCGTGATTCCGATGGGGAGACGCGCGTTCCTGTCTGTGGTGCAGCGACACGCATCGAATTCCCGCTGGATGCGGAAAGTGTGATCTCCGTCACGAAATCGAGAATAAGCCCGGGGTGATCGTATAAACTTGAAAATGCATGTTTCAACTGTTCCACTCCTCGTGCCTGGAGCGCGCATGACCCAAGCCACCGCCGTTTCCGTCGTCGCCCTGAAGACCTTCCCGCTGTTCCATGGCCTGTCCGACGAGTCGTTGGCCAGCATCGCGCGCGTGTCGATGATGCGTCGCTTCCCCCGCGGGCAGTCCGTGGTGTGCGCGGGCGACCGTCCCGACTACGTCTATCTCGTGCTCACCGGCAGCCTCAAGGTCGTGGTGAGCGACGAGGACGGCCGCGAGGTAATCCTGTCCATCCTCGGCCAGGGCGAGCTCTTCGGCGAGATGGGCATGTTCGACGAGCGGCCGCGCTCGGCCTCGGTGATCGCCGTGGTGCCGGCCGATCTGGTGCTGATCTCCAAGCAGGATTTCCGCCGCATCATGCAGGACAGCTTCGACGTGTCCTGGCGCATCATGTGCAACCTCGCCGAGCGCCTGCGCAACGCCGATCGCAAGATCGAGAGCCTCGCGCTCATGGATGTCTACGGCCGTGTTGCGCGCCTGCTGATCGAGATGGCCGAGGACGTCGGCGGCCAGTCGGTGGTGGTCCGGCGCATCTCCAAGCAGGACATCGCCAAGATGATCGGCGCCTCGCGCGAGATGGTGAGCCGGGTGATGAAGGACCTCGGCCAGCAGGGTCTGATCGAGGAAGGGCCCGACGGCATCCTGTTGCGTGAGCGCCTCAACGACGTGTGAACGCGCGCTCGCCGCTCGGCCGTTTGTGAGCATCCGCAAGCGCGGCGGCGGGGTGGGGACCGATCCCGTATAATCCGGGGTTGTTCCACTCTCCCTGCGGCCGCAACGCAATGCTGTCTCGTTCGTCCTCCCGTTCCCAGCCGCTGCCCGAAAAGATCTCGCTGTTGCTGCAGGAGGCCCGCTGGCTGATCCTCGGCGTGGTCTCGCTCTACGTCGGCATGATCCTCGTCGGCTACAGCGAGTCCGACCCAGGCTGGTCGCACGCCTCCGACGTCACCCGCGTTGCCAATCCGGGCGGGCGTTTCGGCGCTTGGCTGGCGGACCTCCTGCTCTATCTCTTCGGCATTTCCTCGTGGTGGTGGGTGGTCTTCCTCGGCTACAGCCTGCTGTGGGGTTTCCGCCGCCTCAAGAACAGGCTCGAGCTCGACCACCGCTCCTTCATCTTCGTGATGATCGGCTTCTTCGTGGTGCTGATCACCAGCAGCGCGCTCGAATTCCTGCGTTTCCACTCCCACGGTGCGGCGCTGCCGCTCGAGCCCGGCGGCTTGATCGGCATGGAACTCGCCCAGTTCGTGCGGCGCAGCTTCGGCTTCACCGGCGGCACGCTGCTGCTGCTCGCGCTGCTGGCCACGGGGCTGTCGCTGTTCACCGGCGTGTCGTGGCTGGCTCTGATGGAGCGCATCGGTCTTGGCATCGAGCAGGCGGTGCTCGGCGTGCAGCAGGCCTGGCTGCGCTGGCAGGACCGCCGTGTGGGTCGCGAGGTGGCGCACAAGCGCGAGGAGGTGGTGCAGACCCGGCGCAAGAAGGTCGAGAAGGCCGAGCCCGCGCCGCTGCGCATCGAGCCCGCGGTGGTTGCCGTGCCCAAGTCCGAGCGGGTGGAAAAGGAGCGCCAGCAGACCCTGTTCCAGGATGTGCCCGAGGGCGTGATCCCGCCGGTGGCACTGCTCGATCCGGCCAGTGGTGGCGTGGAGCCGCCTTCGCCCGAATCCCTCGAGTTCACCTCGCGGCTGATCGAGACCAAGCTCGCCGACTTCGGCGTCGAGGTCAAGGTGCTCGCCGCCTACCCCGGCCCGGTGATCACTCGCTACGAGATCGAGCCGGCAACCGGGGTCAAGGGCAGCCAGGTGGTGAACCTTGCCAAGGACCTCGCGCGCGCGCTGTCGCTGGTGTCGATCCGCGTCGTCGAGACCGTGCCGGGCAAGTCCTGCATGGCGCTCGAGCTGCCCAACCCGAAGCGGCAGATGGTGCGCCTGTCGGAGATCATCGGTTCCAAGGTGTACCAGGACGCGCATTCGCCGCTTACCGTGGTGCTCGGCAAGGACATCGGTGGCCAGCCGGTGGTGGCCGACCTGGCCAAGATGCCACACCTCCTGGTGGCGGGTACGACGGGCTCGGGCAAATCGGTCGGCATCAACGCGATGATCCTGTCGCTGCTCTACAAGAGTGAGCCCGATCGGGTGCGCTTGATCATGGTCGACCCGAAGATGCTCGAGCTGTCGATCTACGAGGGCATCCCGCACCTGCTCGCACCCGTCGTCACCGACATGAAGCACGCCGGCAACGCGCTCAACTGGTGCGTGGCGGAGATGGACAAGCGCTACAAGCTGATGGCGGCGGTGGGCGTGCGCAACCTCGCCGGCTTCAACAAGGCCGTGCAGGAGGCGCGCAAGGCCGAGCAGCCGCTCACCAACCCATTCTCGATCAGCCCGGAGAATCCGGAGCCGCTCGAGCCCTTGCCCTACATCGTGGTGGTGGTCGACGAGCTTGCCGACATGATGATGGTGGTCGGCAAGAAGGTCGAGGAGCTGATCGCCCGCCTGGCGCAGAAGGCGCGCGCCGCCGGTATCCACCTGATCCTCGCCACCCAGCGCCCCTCGGTGGACGTGATCACCGGCCTGATCAAGGCCAACGTGCCCACGCGCATCGCCTTCCAGGTGTCGAGCAAGATCGACTCGCGCACCATCCTCGACCAGATGGGCGCCGAGACCCTGCTCGGCATGGGCGACATGCTCTACCTCGCGCCCGGTACCGGGCTGCCGGTGCGCGTGCACGGTGCCTTCGTCGCCGACGACGAGGTGCACAAGGTGGTCGACCACCTCAAGAGGATCGGTCCTCCCGACTATATCGAGGGCATCCTTTCCTCGGCCGAGGACGATGTCGACGCCGCGCTCGGCGGCGGCGGGGAAGGCGATGACGGCGAGTCGGACGCGCTCTACGACCAGGCCGTGGAGATCGTGGTGAAGACGCGCCGGCCCTCGATCTCGCTGGTGCAGCGCCACCTGCGCATTGGCTACAACCGCGCCGCGCGCCTGATCGAACAGATGGAGCGCGCCGGCCTGGTGTCGCCGATGGGCAGCAATGGCAACCGCGAAGTGATCGTGCCGGCCAAGGAGAGCGAATGATCCAGTTCAACACACGACCGGCCGCGCTGCTGCGCGGTGTGGCGGGCGTCGTGCTCGCGCTGGCGGCCCTGGGCGCTACGGCGGCGGGTGGCGTGCAGCAGCTGCGCGACTTCGTCACTGGCGCGCGCAGCGCGGAGGGCGAGTTCGAGCAGGTCGTCACCGCGCAGTCCGGGCGCCGACCTCAGGAGGCCTCGGGCAGCTTCGCCTACGCTCGCCCGGGGCGCTTCCATTGGGAGTACGACCGGCCTTATCGCCAGGTGCTGGTGGGCGACGGCAAGACCCTGTGGTCCTGGGATCCCGACCTCAACCAGGTGACCGTACGCGCGATCGGCGAGGCGCTCGGCGCCACCCCGGCGGCGATCCTGTTCGGCAGCGGCGCGCTCGACGACAATTTCGAGCTCGCCGACGCCGGCGAGCGGGACGGTCTGGCCTGGGCCGAGGCGCGTCCGAAGCGCACCGAGAGCGGCTTCGAGTCGCTGCGCATCGGGCTGGCTGAAGGCCAGTTGCGGCGTATGGAGATGCGCGACCACTTCGGCCAGACCACGGTGATCCGCTTCACCCGCCTGCGCGCCAACCCGGTGCTCGCCGAGGACCGCTTCCGCTTCGAGCCGCCCGCAGGCGCCGACGTGATCGGCGAACTGCCCGGCGCGCGCTGACTCCCCACGCACGCGTGCGCACGCCGCAATCGATCCCCGAGTCCATGGGCCGTCTGCAAGGGGGCTCCGCATGACCGACCTGTTCGACGCCCTCGAGCCGCCGCAGGTGCCGCTCGCTGAGCGCATGCGGCCGCACACCCTCGACGAGGTCGCCGGCCAGTCACACCTGTTGGGACCGGGCAAGCCGCTGCGACTGGCCTTCGAGTCGCGCCGGCCGCACTCGATGATTCTGTGGGGCCCGCCCGGCGTCGGCAAGACCACGCTCGCACGGCTGATGGCGCGCGGCTTCGACGCCGAGTTCGTCGCCCTGTCCGCGGTGTTCTCCGGGGTCAAGGAGATCCGCGAGGCGATCCAGCAGGCCCAGGCCGCCAAGGCGCGCGGTCGCCACACCATCCTCTTCGTCGACGAGGTGCACCGCTTCAACAAGGCGCAGCAGGACGCTTTCCTGCCCTACGTCGAGCAGGGCCTGGTGACCTTCATCGGCGCCACCACCGAGAACCCTTCGTTCGAGGTCAACTCCGCGCTGCTGTCGCGCGCCGCGGTGTATGTGCTGGAGTCGCTCGACCACGATGCCATGCTGCGCCTGTTCGAGCGCGCGCACGCGATCGCCTGCCCGACGCTCGGCTTCGACGAGGATGCGCGCGAGCGCCTGATCGGCTTTGCCGACGGCGACGCGCGCAGGCTGATGAACCTGATCGAACAGGTCCAGGTTGCCGCCGAGACCGCGAAGGTCGATCCGGTGAGCGCCACCTTCGTCGACCAGGCCCTGTCGCGCAACCTGCGCCGCTTCGACAAGGGCGGAGAGGCCTTCTACGACCAGATTTCCGCCCTGCACAAGTCGGTGCGCGGCTCGGATCCGGATGCCTCGCTGTACTGGCTGTGCCGCATGCTCGACGGCGGCGCCGATCCGCTCTACCTCGGCCGGCGGCTGATCCGCATGGCGGTGGAGGACATCGGCCTGGCCGATCCGCGTGCGCTCGAGATCGCGCTCAATGCCTGCCACACCTACGAGCGCCTCGGTTCTCCCGAGGGCGAACTCGCGCTCGCCCAGGCGACAATCTTCATGGCCTGCGCGGCCAAGTCCAACGCCGCCTACAAGGCCTACAAGGCCGCGCGCGCCTTTGTCGCCCACGACGGCTCGCGTCCGGTGCCGCTGCACCTGCGCAACGCGCCGACCAAGCTGATGAAGGCGCTCGACTACGGCAAGGCCTACCGCTACGCGCACGACGAGCCCGAGGCCTATGCCGCGGGCGAGAATTATTTCCCCGAGGGAATGCAGTCGCCCGGGTGGTACCAACCCACTCCGCGCGGCCTTGAAGGCAAGATCGGCCAGAAGCTCGCTTGGCTGCGCGAACTCGACCGCAAGGCGGCGGAGGGCGGAAAACAATACGCGAGGCCGTCGCCATCTGCGGGCGGCGCCTCGCGCGAAGTCCCGGCGAGCAAAGGTACGCCGGGCGAGGAGAGAATCAGTGGGGGAGGGGATGATCCTTCATGAAACGCTCGCAGACGGAAGCCGCCAGTTTGGCCTTGCGCACGTCCCCGCATGCATTGGCACGCTCGATGAGTTCGCGCATGTAGTGCGTGAGTGCCAGCACGCCCTCCGGCGTCTGCACGAGCCCGCAGCAAAGCTGTGCGGCGGCGGCATCCGGGATGTCCTCATGCTCGGCAATCAACAACACCTCCTCGTCGGTGAGATCGCAGTAGTCCAGGCAGTCGCGAATGGATAGCATGCCGTTTCCTCCAGGTCCGGGCCGTCTGATGCGGCTTTGTCGTCAACTCAAGGATAGTGGACCGATCCGCTTTTACAAGTTCGATAGAAATTCAGAACCAGAACCAAGTCGTTGATTAAGAAAGCCGATTTTGCGAAGCGCGAGGTCTTGTCGCGCAACCCCGCCATGTAATCAGTCGCCTGCGACGGTTTTCCGAGAATCCGCATCAACTTTTGCCGATCGCTTTTCAGGAACGTTTCCGATGCTCGATATCCAGCTTCTCCGCACCCAGCTCGACCACGTCGCCGCACGCCTCGCCACGCGCGGGCTGGAGCTCGACACCGCCGCCTTCCAGGCCCTCGAGGACGAGCGCAAGCAGTTGCAGACCCGCACCCAGGAACTGCAGGCCCGCCGCAACGCGCTGTCCAAGCAGATCGGCATGCTCAAGGGCAAGGGCGAGGACGCCTCCGCGGTGATGGCCGAGGTCGCCCAGCTCGGCGACGGGCTCAAGGCCTGCGAGCAGGCCCTGCCGATGCTGCTCGAGCGCATCAACGCCTTCCTGGCCACCCTGCCGAACCTGCCGCAGGACGATGTTCCGGCGGGCGCAGACGAGACCGGCAACGTCGAGGTGCGGCGCTGGGGTACGCCGCGCGCCTACGACTTCGAGGTGCGCGACCACGTGGACCTCGGCGCTCCGCTCGGCCTCGACTTCGAGACCGGCGCCAAGCTGTCGGGCTCGCGCTTCGCCTTCCTGCGCGGTCCGGTGGCGCGCCTGCATCGCGCGCTCGCGCAGTTCATGCTCGACACCCACACCCGCGAGCACGGCTACACCGAGTGCTACACGCCCTACATCGTCAATGGCTCGGCGCTCTACGGCACCGGTCAGCTGCCCAAGTTCAAGGAGGATCTGTTCTGGGTGCTGCGCGGCGGCGACGAGGAGGGCCTCGAGCAGTACCTGATCCCGACCGCAGAGATCACGCTCACCAACAGCGTGCGCGAGGAGGTGCTCGCGCTCGAGAGCCTGCCGATCCGTCTTACCGCGCATAGCCCCTGCTTCCGCTCCGAGGCGGGCAGCGGCGGGCGCGACGTGCGCGGCATGATCCGCCAGCACCAGTTCGACAAGGTCGAGATGGTGCAGATCGTCGAGCCGGCGAAGAGCAAGGAGGCGCTCGAACAGATGGTCGGCCACGCCGAGGCCATCCTGCAGAAGCTCGAGCTGCCCTACCGGGTGATCACGCTGTGCACCGGCGACATGGGCTTCTCGGCTGCGAAGACCTACGATCTCGAGGTGTGGCTGCCGGCGCAGAACACATACCGCGAGATCTCCAGCTGCTCGAACTGCGAGTCCTTCCAGGCGCGTCGCATGCAGGCCCGCTTCAAGAACGCGCAGGGCAAGAACGAGCTGGTGCACACGCTCAACGGGTCCGGTCTGGCGGTGGGGCGCACCCTGGTTGCGGTGCTGGAGAACCACCAGCAGGCCGACGGTTCGATCGTGATCCCGCGGGCGCTGGTGCCCTACATGGGTGGCATCGAGCGCATCGAAGCGCCGCTCTGAGCGGCGATCGGCGGTTGGCGCGGGTCCGACCTTGCGGCCCGCGCCAGCCGCCTCCTGGCGGGGCCGTGCCGTGTGCGATGCCGTCCCGCTCCGCCGCTTGCACCCGCGCTCAGTGCTCGTCCAGCCACACCGACTCCCAGCGCGCGAGCTCGGGGAAGTGGTGCTCGGCGCGCGCGGCGAGCGCGCGGTCGAGTTCGTCGATCAGGCCGTGCAGCGAGCGTTCGGGGGCGTGGGGGAGTTCGGGCTCGAACTCCACGACGAGGTCGCCACGTGCGCGCCGGCCGTGCGCCGGAAAGCCGGCGCCGGGTACGCGCAGGCTGCGCGGATGGGCGAGGCCGGGCTCGAGTTCGATGCTGCGCACGCCCGTCGGGTGGGGCACGCGCAGGGTCCCGCCGATCAGCAGGCGCAGCGCGCTGACCGGGCGGCGCAGCACCAGGTCGCGGCCCTCGCGGCGAAACAGCGGATGACTGGCGAGGCGGATCTGCAGGTGCAGGTCGCCAGCGCGATGGCGCGGCTCGGGGTGCGCCTCGCCCTCGCCGGCGAGACGCAGTTCGTCGTCGTCCACCACCCCGGGTGGAATGAGCACCTCGAGATGACGAGTCTGCATTTGTTCCCCGCTGCCGCCACAGCCGCCACACGGTCCCGTGTTGCGATAGCCCCGCCCCTCGCAGTCCGGGCAGCGCTCCAGCCCCGCAGGTCCGTGCAAGCGGCCCGAGCCTCGGCAGGGTGTGCATAGGCGGCTCACGCTGAGCTTCTCGATGCCGCTGCCGCCGCACAGCACGCAGGGGCTGCGGCGCTCGACCTCGACCGTCCGCCGCGCCCCGGTGAAGCTCTCCTCGATGCTGATCTCCAGTGTCTGCCAGCGGTCCGCGCCGCGCTGCGGCGGAGGCTGGGTGGCAGCCGCGTCCTCGTGTGCCTTCTCCTTGCCTTCGAGCAGGGCGGCGAGCAGGCGGTCGTGCGCATCGCGCAGCCGCCTGAACTGATCGGCGGCGGCGGGGTCGGGATTGCGATCGGGATGCCATCGCATGGCGAGCTTGCGGAAGGCGCGCTTGATCTGTTGCGCGCTCGCGCCGGCTGGCAGGCCGAGCAGTGCGTGGGTGTCGGACATGGACGAATGGGTGAGGACCGCGAGGGCATCAGCTTAACCGAGCTTGCCCGCGGATGCTGCGCCCGCACTTGACGGATCTCCCAAGGATGAAAGAATGTGGCGCCGTGTTCAATACGGAATCGTATGGCCTGGTGCTCCGGCAGAACTCGCCGGAGCGCGAACACGCGGAAAATGAATACATGGAGACGACGAAACGATGAGCCCAAGCCGAGCTTCCGAAACCCAGCCCCGCGACTCGTGGGTGCATCATCCG
Organism: Thauera aminoaromatica; assembly: GCF_000021765.1. Taxonomy (NCBI): domain Bacteria; kingdom Pseudomonadati; phylum Pseudomonadota; class Betaproteobacteria; order Rhodocyclales; family Zoogloeaceae; genus Thauera; species Thauera aminoaromatica. The sequence continues at coordinate 1,992,603 of NC_011662.2, forward strand.
CAGGGGCGCATCTTCGCGCGGGAATGGACCCCGTCCGGGGCGGCCGGCGAGCGGCCGGCGAGCCCGATCGTGCTGCTCCACGACTCGCTCGGCTGTGTCGAGCTGTGGCGCGACTTCCCGGCGGAGCTGAGCGCCGCGAGCGGGCGCCGGGTGATCGCCTACGACCGCCTCGGGTTCGGCCGCTCGGATGCGCGCGAGGCGCTGCCGGCGCTGGACTTCATCGCCGAGGAGGCGCAGGCGTATTTTCCGGCGGTGCGCGAGCAGCTCGGCCTGGAGCGCTTCGTGGTGTTCGGCCACAGCGTCGGCGGCGGCATGGCGGTGAATTGCGCGGCTGCATTTGCCGGGGCCTGCGACGCCCTGATCACCGAGTCGGCCCAGGTCTTCCCCGAGGACCTCACCCTGAGCAGCATCGCCGAGGCCAAGGAGCAGTTCGTCGATGAATCGCAGCTGCAGCGCCTGGCGCGCTATCACGGCGACAAGGCGCGCTGGGTGCTGGATGCGTGGACCGAGAGCTGGTTGCATCCCGGCTTCGCGGCCTGGTCGCTGAGGTCTGTACTGCCGCAGGTGCGTTGCCCTGTGCTGGCCATCCATGGCATGCATGACGAGTACGGCACGAGCGTGCACCCCGAGACGATCGGCGAGCTCTCCGCGGGCCCGGCGCAGGTGGCGATCCTGCCGGACACCTTCCACGTGCCGCATCGCGAGCGTCCGGCCGCGGTCATCGAACTCGTCTGCGCCTTCCTCGAGCCGGTGCGGCAGGGCGGGGCGGTGTGCGTGTCCTGAGCGGTCGGCGCGGTGCATCCGGGCGGGTCCCGGATGGGCCGCTCGGGTATCGGGCGGGGGCGCGCCGATGCGACGAGGAGGGACGGAAAAGGAGGACGAAAAAAAACGCCGACCCGGTGAAGAGTCGGCGTTTTTCGAAACTGGCGCGCCCGGAAGGATTCGAACCTCCTACCCCCTGGTTCGTAGCCAGGTACTCTATCCAGATGAGCTACGGGCGCGTTGCCGAAATCGTTTAGAGCCCGAAATCGGAAGGCTTTTTTTGGCGCGCCCGGAAGGATTCGAACCTCCTACCCCCTGGTTCGTAGCCAGGTACTCTATCCAGATGAGCTACGGGCGCTTCTTGCTGCACTGCGAAGAACCGGGATTATAACGACTGTTCTCGCAACTTCAAGTCTAAATTGGCGGAGAGGGTGGGATTCGAACCCACGGTAGGCTTGCACCTACGCCTGATTTCGAGTCAGGTACATTCGACCACTCTGCCACCTCTCCGCTCGAAGGTCGGCATTATAGTGTTTTTTTCCGGGAAGTGAACAGTTTTTTGCGGGGGGTAAAGTGAAGAGACCCCGTCGCCAGCCCCGAACCGGCGCATCGGGACGGGCAAGGCGGCCGCGGTCGGGCCCGGGCTGCGCTCACCTGGCCTGCGGCAGCATCTCCTCGTAGGCGCGCACCGCTTCCGCGGCGTACATCAGGGCCGGGCCGCCGCCCATATAGGTGCACACGCCCAGGGTCTCCATGATCTGCTCGCGGGTCGCGCCGAGGCGGATCAGCGCCTTGATGTGGAAGCCGATGCAGGCGTCGCAGCGCTGGGTGACGGCGATCGCGAGTGCGATGAGTTCCTTCTGCAGCTCGCTCAGCACGCCGTCCTGCAGCGAGCTCTTGGCCATCGCGCCGAAGCCCTGCATGGTCTCGGGGATCTCCTTGCGCAGCGTGGCGAGCGCCTTGGAGACATCGCTCACGATCTGGACGTGGGACTTGGACATCATGCGTTCTCCTATTTCAGAAAACGCTTATCTTACTCCGCCGACGCGCTTGCGACCATCGCGTCGCGGCGCCGGGCGTGCGTGCCCGAGCGCACCCGCGACACGGCCCCGCTAAAGGGGCGGGGGTCAGGCCCCGCCGCGCTTGTCGCGCTCGATCAGCGCGTAAGCGGAGTGGTTGTGGATCGACTCGAAGTTCTCGGACTCGACCACGTAGGCGTCGATGCGCGGCTCGCGGTTCAGCTGGCCGGCGACGTCGCGCACCATGTCCTCGACGAACTTGGGGTTGTCGTAGGCGCGCTCGGTGACCCACTTCTCGTCGGGGCGCTTGAGCAGGCCGAAGACCTCGCACGAGGCCTGGGCCTCGACCATCTGCACCATCTCCTCGATCCACAGGTGGTCGTTGAGCACCGCGGTGACGGTGACGTGAGAGCGCTGGTTGTGCGCGCCGTACGCGGAGATCTTTTTCGAGCATGGGCACAGGCTGGTCACCGGCACCACGACCTTCATGGTGAACTCGTAGGCGCCGCCCTCGCCGATGCTGCCGATGAAGCAGACCTCATAGTCCATCAGGCTCTGCACGCCGGACACCGGCGCCGTCTTGTTGATGAAGTAGGGGAAGCTCATCTCGACGTGGCCGGTCTCGGCCTCGAGGCGCTCGACCATGGTGCGCAGCATGGGCTCGAAGTTCTCCACCGAGATCTCGCGCTCGCGGCCGTTGAGGATCTCGATGAAGCGCGACATGTGGGTGCCCTTGAAGTTGTGGGGCAGACCGACGTACATGTTGAAGCTGGCCACCGTGTGCTGCACGCCGCCGCGCTTGTCGGCGACCTTGATGGGGTGGCGGATCGACTTGATGCCGACCTTGTCGATCGCGATCCGGCGGCTGTCGGCGCTGCTCTGCACGTCCGGGATGGCGATTGCGTTGGGGGTGTTCATGGGCAGGTTCCCTGCGGGTGGTCGGGGGAATGGGCGTGCCGGAGCCGCCAGCAAAGTGCAATCGTGTTGCACTTTGCTGGCGATCTTATCTTTCCCGACAAAAATGCTCAACCTTTAGGCGCGCTCCGGGGCTCCGGTCGCGCGTGCGATGCTGGCGAGGATGCCGTCCTGATCGAGGCCGACCGAGGCGAGCAGTTGTGCTTGGTCGCCGTGGTCGATGAAGTGGTCGGGCAGGCCCAGGCGCAGCACGCGTGGGCGCGTGGCGAGGCCGTCGACGAGCCGTGAGACCTCGGCGCCGGCGCCGCCGATCACCGCGTTCTCCTCGAGGGTGACGATGAGGTCGTGGCTGGTGGCGAGTTCGGCCACCAGCTCGACGTCGAGCGGCTTGACGAAGCGCATGTTGGCCACCGTGGCGTCGAGCGTCTCGGCGACCTCGCGCGCCACTCCGAGCAGGCTGCCGAAGGCGAGCAGGGCGATGCCGCGGCCACGGCGCACGACCTCGCCCTTGCCGATCGGCAGGGCGCGCATCTGTGCCCGGGGCGCGGTGCCGTTGCCGCCGCCACGCGGATAGCGCACCGCGCTCGGGCCCGCATGCTGCACCGCGGTGTAGAGCATCTGGCGGCATTCGTCCTCGTCTGAGGGCGCCATCACCACCATGTTGGGCACGCAGCTGAGGAAGGAGAGGTCGAAGGCGCCATGGTGGGTCGCGCCGTCGGCGCCCACCAGGCCGCCGCGGTCGATCGCGAACACGACCGGCAGGTTCTGCAGCGCGACGTCGTGGATGAGCTGGTCGTAGGCGCGCTGAAGGAAGGTCGAGTAGATCGCCACCACCGGCACGAAGCCCTCGCAGGCCAGCCCGGCGGCGAAGGTGACCGCGTGCTGCTCGGCGATGCCGACGTCGAAGTAGCGCTCGGGGAACTCCTGCGCGAAGCGCACCAGGCCCGAGCCCTCGCGCATCGCCGGGGTGATGCCGACGATGCGCGGATCGGCCTTGGCCATGTCGCACAGCCAGTCGCCGAACACCTGGGTGTAGGTGAGCTTGCCACCGCCCTTGCCGGTCTGGATGCCGGCGGTGTGATCGAACTTCGACACCCCGTGGTAGAGCACCGGGTCGGCCTCGGCGAGCTTGTAGCCCTGGCCCTTGCGGGTGATCACGTGGAGGAACTGCGGTCCCTTGAGCTTGCGCAGGTTCTGCAGGGTCGGAATCAGTGCGTCGAGGTCGTGGCCGTCGATCGGACCGTAGTAGTGGAAGCCGAACTCCTCGAACAGCGTGCCCGGGCCGATCATGCCCTTGGCGTACTCCTCGACCTTGCGCGCGAGCTCGGCCACCGGCGGGGCGACGCCGAGCACCTTCTCGCCGACCCGGCGCGCGGTGTTGTAGGTCGAGCCCGACATCATGCGGGCGAGGATCTTGGTGAGCGCCCCCACCGGTGGCGAAATCGACATCTCGTTGTCGTTGAGGATCACCAGCAGGTTGAGGTTCTCCATGTCGCCGGCGTTGTTGAGGGCCTCGAAGGCCATGCCGGCCGACATCGCGCCGTCGCCGATCACCGCGATCGCGTGGCGGTCCTCGCCGCGTGCGCGCGCCGCCACGGCCATGCCGAGCGCAGCCGAGATCGAGGTGGAGGAGTGTGCGGTGCCGAAGGTGTCGTACTCGCTCTCGCAGCGCCGCGGGAAGCCGGAGATGCCGCCGAAGTGGCGCAGCCCGGTCATCGCCTCGCGGCGGCCGGTGAGCACCTTGTGGCCGTAGGTCTGGTGGCCGACGTCCCACACGATGCGGTCGTGAGGGGTGTTGAAAACGTGGTGCAGCGCGATCGTCAGCTCGACGGTGCCGAGGTTGGAGGACAGATGGCCGCCGGTCTTCGATACCGACTCGATCAGGAAGGCGCGCAATTCGGAGGCGAGGGCGCCGAGTTCGCGGCGATCGAGTGCACGGACGTCGGCGGGACAGCCGACGCGTTCCAGGTTCGGGTAGGGGGCCATGGGGGATCCGGCTTTTGGGTTGTTCTTGGGGGCCGCAGTCAGGCGCGATCAGAAGGCGCGATGCACGATGTAGTCCGCGAGCTGCTCCAGGCGCAGCGCACGCGCGCCGAAGGGGCGCAGGCTGGCGCGCGCCTCGTCGAGCATCTCCTCGGCGAGGCGGCGGGCGTCGACCAGGCCGAGCAGGCTCACGTAGGTCGGCTTGTCGTTGTCGGCGTCCTTGCCCGCGGTCTTGCCCAGCGTGGCGGTGTCGGCCTCGGCGTCGAGGAGGTCGTCGACCACCTGGAAGAGCAGGCCCACGACCTTGGCGTAGTGGTCCAGGCGTGCGTGCTCGTCGGCACCCAATGTGCCGCCGGCACGCGCGCCGAGCAGCACCGCGGCGCGGATCAGCGCCCCGGTCTTGTGGATGTGCATGAACTCGAGCTCTTCGCGCCCCAGCCGCTTGCCCACCGAGGCGAGGTCGATCGCCTGGCCGCCGGCCATGCCGCGCGAGCCTGACGCGATGGCGAGCTGGTTCAGCATCGCGAGCTGGTTCGCGGGGTCCGTGCCGAGCGGACGCTCGGCGAGCACCTGGAAGGCCAGCGTCTGCAGCGCGTCGCCGGCGAGCAGGGCGGTGGCCTCGTCGAACTCGACATGCACGGTAGGCTTGCCGCGACGCAGCACGTCATCGTCCATGCAAGGGAGATCGTCGTGCACCAGCGAATAGGCGTGGATCAGCTCGACCGCGCAGGCGATGCGGTCGAGGTCCTCGGCAGCGGCGCCGGCGAGTGCGCCGGCCGCATGCGCGAGCAGCGGACGCACGCGCTTGCCACCGCCGAGCACCGCGTAGCGCATCGCCTCGTGCAGGCGATGCGGGGCGATCGCGGCATCGGGCAGCACGCCGGCGAGCGCGACCTCGGTGCGCTGCTGGATCTGCGCCGTCCATTCGGAGAAGGAGGGGAGCTTGCTGTCTGTGTTCATGCGCCTGCCTCGTCGCCGTCGCGGGTCGGTTCGGTCGGGAAATCGGTGAGGCCGTCGCCTTCGAGCATGCGCACGCGCTGCTCGGCGTCGCTGAGCGTGGTCTGGCAGTGACGCAGCAGGCCGACGCCACGCTGATAGCGCGCGAGGGCATCCTCGAGCGGCAGATTGCCGGATTCCATTTCCTGGACAATGGCCTCGAGCTCGGAGACCGCCGCTTCGAACGACTTGGGGGAGGATGCCGACTTTGGCATGGATCGATATCTGGCGCGGCAAAAGCGGAAAAATAACCGAAGGCGGGTATGGCGGTCAAACGGGGGGTGTCTTACACTAAACCCTTTATTTTTCCGGATTTCTTGTCCGCAAGAGGAGGTTCGGGGATGTCCGACATCGCTTCCAAGGCTCGACTGGCCCAGGCAGCCTCCCAGCTGCCTGTCTCGTGGTACTTCGACCAGCAGGTTTTCGAACTGGAGAAGAAACTCCTCTTCGATGCCGGTCCGGGGTACGTCGGCCATGAGCTGATGGTTCCCGAGGTCGGCAACTACCGCTCGCTGGAGTGGCTCGACCACGCCAAGCTGCTGTTCCGCACCGAGGCGGGTGTGCACCAGATGTCCAACGTCTGCCGCCACCGCCAGGCGATCATGCTGCAGGGCAGCGGCACGACCAAGCTCGTGGTCTGCCCGGTGCACCGCTGGACCTACGACCGCCAGGGCAACCTGCTCGGCGCACCGCACTTCCCCGAGAAGCCCTGCCTGGGCCTCAGGCGCGACGAGCTCGAACGCTGGAATGGCCTGCTTTTCAAGGGCCCGCGCTCGGCGAGCGCCGACCTTGCCGGGATGCAGGTGGCGGGCGAATTCGATTTCTCGGGCTACAAGCTCGACAAGGTCGAGGTCCACCATTGCAATTACAACTGGAAGACCTTCATCGAGGTCTATCTGGAGGACTATCACGTCGTGCCCTTCCACCCCGGACTGGGCAACTTCGTGACCTGCAAGGACCTGAGCTGGCAGTTCGGCGACTGGTATTCGGTACAGAAGGTGGGCATCACCTCGCTCGCCAAGCCGGGCTCGGAGACCTACGCCAAGTGGCACAAGGCGGTGATCGACTACTACGGCGAGAAGAAGCCGACGCATGGTGCGATCTGGCTCACCTACTACCCGAATGTGATGGTGGAGTGGTACCCGCACGTGCTGGTGGTGAGCACGCTGATTCCGACGGATGTGGATAAGACGACCAACGTGGTGGAGTTCTACTACCCGGAGGACATCGTCGAGTTCGAGCGCGAGTTCGTCGAGGCCGAGCAGGCCGCCTACATGGAGACTGCGATCGAGGACGACGAGATCGGCGAGCGCATGGATCGCGGCCGGAGGGCGCTGCTGAAGGAGGGGCGCAACGAGGTCGGCCCCTACCAGTCGCCCTTCGAGGACGGCATGCAGCATTTCCACGAGTTCTACCGGCGCATCATGGAGCCGCACATCGGCGGGTGAAGCGGAGAGAAGCGAGGCGCGACCTGCGGCTCGCGCATTCCATCACGCGCGGCGCCGATTCAAGGCGCCACGATCGCGACTTGCGTCGCTCCCACAGGAAAGTACACGCGACTCGACCGCCAAGTACACGCGACTCGACCGCCGCCTTGCAGAAGCGACGCAAGGCGCGATTCTCTCCCGCCTTGCTCCGAAGCTTCAGCGCGGGTCCTGCAACTCCTTGGGCAGCGCGAAGGTCACGCGCTCGGGCACGCCGTCGAGGTTGCGCACCGCGCCGCCGCTCAGTTCTTCCAGGCGCGCGATCACCTCGGCCACCAGCACCTCGGGCGCCGAGGCCCCCGCGGTCACGCCGATGCGGCGCTTGCCCTCGATCCAGGCGGGGTCGATGCCGGCGGCGTTGTCGATCAGGTAGGCGGGCACGCCGCGCAGCGCGGCGACCTCGCGCAGGCGGTTGGAGTTGGAGCTGTTCTTCGACCCGACCACGAATACCACGTCCGCGTACGGGGTCATGAACTTCACCGCGTCCTGGCGGTTCTGCGTGGCGTAGCAGATATCGTCCTTCTTCGGGCCGACGACCCGGGGGAAGCGGGTGCGCAGGGCATCGACGATCGCGGCCGCGTCATCCACGGACAGCGTGGTCTGGGTCACGTAGGCGAGCTGTTCTGGGTCGGCCACCTGCAGGCCGGCGACGTCGGCCGGGGTCTCGACCAGATGGATGCCGCCGTCGACCTGGCCCATCGTGCCCTCGACCTCGGGGTGGCCCTTGTGACCGATCATGACGATCTCCTTGCCCTGGTCGCGCATGCGCGCCACCTCGACATGGACCTTCGTCACCAGCGGGCAGGTGGCGTCGAAGACGCGCAGCCCGCGGCGCTCGGCTTCCTCGCGCACCGCGAGCGAGACGCCATGGGCCGAGAAGATCACCGTATTGCCGGTAGGGACCTCGTCGAGTTCGTCGACGAAAATCGCACCCTTGGCGCGCAGGTCGTCCACGACGAACTTGTTGTGCACGACCTCGTGGCGCACGTAGATCGGCGCGCCGTAGCGCTTCAGGGCGCGTTCGACGATCTCGATCGCGCGCTCGACCCCGGCGCAGAAGCCGCGCGGGTTGGCGAGCAGGATTTCCTTGTCGTTCATCTTTCGTCTCTGTGGGGTGTCGCGGGCGGCGCTCAGGAGATTCCGATCACCTGCACCTCGAAGCGGATCGCCTTGCCCGCCAGCGGGTGGTTGAAGTCGATCAGCGCCGACTGCGCGTCGATCTCGCGCACCAGGCCGGAGTAGCGTGAGCCATCGGGTGCGGTGAACTCCATGATGCTCATCGCTTCGATCTCCTCGTCGGGCATGTGTTCGCGCTTGACGCGCTCGACCAGCTCGTCGCGATAGGGGCCGAAGGCTTCGTCTGCCGCCAGTTCGAAGATGTGGTGGGTGCCCGGCATCAGGCCGATCAGCAGCCGCTCCATCGCCGGCAGCATTTCGCCGGCGCCCAATTGCAGCGTGGCGGGGGTGGCGTTGAAGGTGCTGATCAGCGGCTGGCCGCTCGGCAGCGAGATGCGGTAGTGCAGGGTGACGAGGCTGTTGGCCTGGATCGCTTCGCTCAAGATGGTGCTCCCGGTCGGGGCGGGTCGCCGGCTTTGGGGCCAAAGAACTGGCCCCAGAGCATCATCGCGACACCCACGGTGATGGCCGAGTCGGCCAGGTTGAACGCCGGCCAGCTCCAGCCGGCGTAGTGGAAGTGCAGGAAGTCGACCACCGCGCCATGCACGAGGCGGTCATAGACGTTGCCGAGCGCACCGCCGATGATCAGGGCGAAGGCGGTCGGCAGCAGCTTTTCGTGGCGATGGTGGTGCATCAGCGTCAGCAGCCAGGCGCTGATGCCGAAGGCCAGTATGGTGAAAAACCAGCGTTGCCAGCCGCTGTGGTCGGCGAGAAAGCTGAACGCGGCGCCGGTGTTGAACACCAGCACCAGATCGAAGAAGCCTGTGATCGGAACCAGCTCGCCGAGGCGCAGATTCGCCATCACCATCTGCTTGGTGACCTGGTCGAGCACGCCGACCACCACGGCGAGGATCAGCCAGGGCAGCATCAGAGACAGCGCACTGCGCGCGTGCGGCGTCGGGTGAGGTGTCGTCATCGTGCGGGCTGCCTCAGGCATGGGCGCGGGTTTCGCCTTCGCCGAACAGGTTGCTCGCGCAGCGCCCGCACAGGGTGGGGTGCTCGGCGTCGCTGCCGACCGTGTCGACGTAGTGCCAGCAGCGCTCGCACTTCTGCGCCGCGCTCGGGGTGGCGACGACGCGCTCGTCCTCGGCGCGGGCCACCTCGGACAGGGTGGCCGCCGAGGTCATGGTGACGAAGCGCAGGTCCTCGCCCAGGCTGGCCATCGCGGCGAACTTGTCGGCGGTGAGCGCGAGCTCCAGTTCCGCCTGCAGCGAGGCGCCGACCTTGCCTTCGGTGCGCAGCGCCTCGATGACCTTGAGGCCTTCTGCACGCACGGCGCGGATGGTCTCCCAGCGCGCGATCAGCCCGGCTTCGCCTTCCTGCGCGGGAAGGGCGTGGAAGGTGTGCAGCATCACGCTATCCTGCGTACCCTCGTCCTTGCCGGGGTGGATCACCGTCCAGGCCTCCTCGGCGGTGAAGGACAGGATCGGCGCCATCAGTTTCAGCAGCGTCTGCGTGATGTGCCACAGCGCGGTTTGCGCGGCGCGACGCGGCAGGCTGCCGGCGGCGGTGGTGTACAGGCGATCCTTCAGGATGTCGAGGTAGAAGGCGCCCAGGTCCTCGGCGCAGAACACCTGCAGCGCCTGCACGACGCGATGGAACTCCATCTTCGCGTAGTCGGCCTCGGCCTGCTGCGCGAGCTGGCGGGTGAAGGCGAGCGCGTAGCGGTCGATGTCCAGCCACTGTTCGAGCGGCACCGCGTCCGTGGCGATGTCGAAGTCGGCGGTGTTGGCGAGCAGGAAGCGCAGGGTGTTGCGCACGCGGCGATAGACCTCGACCACGCGGTCGAGGATTTCCTTCGAGATCGACAGCTCGCCGGAATAGTCGGTGGACGCGACCCACAGGCGCAGGATCTCGGCGCCGAGCTTGCCGGTGACCTCCTGCGGCACCACCACGTTGCCGAGCGACTTGCTCATCTTGCGGCCGGCCCCGTCCACCGCGAAGCCGTGGGTGAGCAGGCTGCGGTAGGGGGCGTGGCCGTCGATCGCGCAGCCGGTGAGCAGCGAGGAGTGGAACCAGCCGCGGTGCTGGTCGGAGCCTTCCAGGTACATGTCGGCACGCGGGCCTTCGGGGTGGCCGTCGTTGTGCGAGCCGCGCAGCACGTGCTTGTGCGTGGTGCCGGAGTCGAACCAGACGTCGAGCGTGTCGCTGATCTTCTCGTACTGCGCGGCCTCGGCACCGAGCAGCTCGGCGGCATCGAGCTTGAACCAGGCCTCGATGCCCTCCTGCTCCACGCGCAGCGCGACCTCCTCCATCAGCTCGACGGTGCGCGGATGCAGCTCGCCGGTCTCCTTGTGCAGGAAGAAGGGGATCGGTACGCCCCAGTTGCGCTGGCGCGAGATGCACCAGTCGGGGCGGTTGGCGATCATCGCGTGCAGGCGCGCCTGGCCCCACGCGGGGTAGAACTTGGTGGCCTCCACGGCGCGCAGCGCGCGCTCGCGCAGTGTGGAGCCGTCGGCGGCGACCCTGTCCATGCCGACGAACCACTGCGCGGTGGCGCGATAGACGAGCGGCGTCTTGTGGCGCCAGCAGTGCATGTAGCTGTGGGTGATCTTGCCGTGCGAGAGCAGGGCGCCGACCTCGGCGAGCTTGTCGACGATCGCCGGGTTGGCCTTCCAGATGTTCATGCCGCCGAAGAAGGGAAGGTCGGACACGTACTGGCCGCCGCCCGTCACCAGGGACAGGATCTCGTCGTTGCTGCGGCCGTACGCGTGCCACGAGTTGAAGTCGTCCACGCCGTGCGCTGGCGACGAGTGCACGATGCCGGTGCCGGCGTCGATGCCGACGTATTCGGCGAGATACACCGGCGAGACGCGGTCGTAGAAGGGGTGGCGGAACTCGATGCGTTCGAGCGCCGCGCCCTTGGCGGTGGCGATGATGGTGCCTGCGAGCTGGAAGCGCTGCAGCGCGGATTCGACGAGTTCCCTGGCGAGCACGAGCAGACGATCGCCGACATCGACCAGCGCATAGTCGAACTCGGGGTGGGCGTTGAGCGCCTGGTTGGCGGGGATGGTCCACGGGGTGGTGGTCCAGATCACCGCGGCGGCGGGCTTGTCGAGCCTGGCCAGGCCGAATGCGGCGGCGAGTTTACGCAAATGAGTGCCGGCGTCCGCGTCGGATACCGGGAACGCGACATCGATCGTCGGCGAGGGCTTGTCGGCATATTCCACCTCGGCCTCGGCCAGCGCCGAGCCGCAGTCGAAGCACCAGTTCACCGGCTTCAGGCCCTTGAACACGTAGCCGTTCTTCGTCATCTCGGCGAGCGCGCGGATCTCGTTGGCTTCGTTGGCGAAGTCCATCGTGCGGTAGGGGTTGTCCCAGTCGCCGAGCACGCCGAGGCGGATGAAGTCGGCCTTCTGGATCTCGATCTGCTCGGCGGCGTAGGCGCGGCACAGCTCACGCACGCGGTCGGCGGGCAGGTTCTTGCCGTGCGTCACCTCGACCTTGTGCTCGATCGGCAGGCCGTGGCAGTCCCAGCCCGGAACGTAGGGCGCGTCGAAGCCGGCCAGCGTCTTCGAGCGCACGATGATGTCCTTGAGGATCTTGTTCAGCGCGTGGCCGATGTGCAGGCTGCCGTTGGCGTAGGGCGGGCCGTCGTGGAGCACGAACTTGGGCCGGCCGGCGCTGGCCTTGCGGATGCGCTGGTAGAGCTTCTTCTGCTGCCAGTCGGCGATCCAGTTCGGCTCGCGCCTGGGCAGGTCGCCACGCATCGGGAAGGGGGTGTCGGGCAGGTTGAGCGTCTTGCGGTAGTCGGCCATGGCGGGATCGGAAGTCGGTGGGATCGGCGGGGTTCGTCGGGCCTTCAGGCGGGCAGGGGGTTCGCGGCCAGCCAGTCGCGGGCCGTCTGGCTGTCGAGGGCGATCTGCGCGCGCAGCGCGTCGAGCGAGGGGAATTTTTGCTCGGCGCGCAGGCGATGCAGGAAATGTACGCGGATGTGGGCGCCGTAGCAGTCCTGCGTCCAGTCGAAGAGGTGGACCTCGAGGCGGGCGCGGCCGTTCGCGGTCGCGGTCGGGCGCAGGCCGATGTTGGCGACGCCGGCCACCGGGCCGGATGCGAGGCCTTCGACGCTTACCACGTAGACACCGCCCAGCGCCGGGCGGCGGTGCTTCATCTGGATGTTCGCGGTCGGGAAGCCGAGCTGGCGGCCGAGCTTGTCGCCGTGGCTGACGCGACCGGCGATGCTGTAGGGGCGGCCGAGCAGGCGCGCGGCGTGGGCGAGGTCGCCCTCCGCGAGCGCGGCCCGCACCGCCGAGCTGGACACCCGCTCGCCCGCGACGGCGAGCGTGGGCATGGACTCGACCCCGAAGCCGCCCTCGGCGCCGGCCGCGCGCAGCATCGCGAAGTTGCCCTGGCGGCGGGCGCCGAAGCGGAAATCGTCACCGATGAAGAGATGGCGCACGCCGAGGCCGCGCACCAGGATGTCGTCGATGAAGGCCTGCGCGGGCTGAGCGGCGAAGCGAGCGTCGAAGCGGCAGACGTGGCAGCGGTCGACGCCGGCGGCGGAAAGCAGCAGCAGCTTCTCGCGCAGCGAGGCGAGGCGGGCAGGGGCGTCGGCGGGGCTGAAGTATTCGCGCGGGTGCGGCTCGAAGGTGAGCACCACCGCCGGCAGGCCGAGCGCACGGGCCTTGTCGGTGAGCAGCGAAAGCAGCGCCTGATGGCCGAGATGCACGCCATCGAAGTTGCCGATGGTGAGCACCGCAGCCGTGTCGGCCTGCTCGGGAATCCCGCGGTGAACCTGCATAAGCGCCTGAAAAAGCCGCGATTATAGCGGCAAAGCCCGCTATTGCGGGCTTTGCGGGCAGACTTGCTCGGGATGCGGGCGGTGCGCTCGCCCTCAGTCGAGCCGCGCCACGCGGGTCGGCCCGCTCGGGGCGTGCTCCTCGAAATAGCGCTTGACGCCGCGCATCAGCGCCATCGCCATCTTGTCCTGGTAGGCCTCGTCGTTGAGACGGCGCTCTTCCTGCGGGTTGCTGATGAAGGCGGTTTCGACCAGCACCGAGGGGATGTCGGGTGCGCGCAGCACCGCGAAGCCGGCCTGTTCCACCTCGGGCTTGTGCAGCCGGTTGATGGTGCCGAGCTCGCCGAGCATGGCGCGCCCGAGCTTGAAGCTGTCGTTGATCGTGGCGGTCTGCGACAGGTCGAGCAGGGTGCGGGCGATGTGGCCGTCCTGGCGGGCGAGGTTGACGCCGCCCACGAGGTCGGCATCGTTCTCCTTCTGCGCCAGCCAGCTTGCCGCCGAGCTCGAGGCGCCGCGCTCGGAGAGCACATAGACCGAGCTGCCGTTGGCCTCGGGGCGAACGAAGGCGTCGGCGTGGATCGACACGAAGAGATCGGCGCGCACCCGGCGGGCGCGCGCCACGCGCTGGTGCAGCGGCACGAAGTAGTCGCCGTCGCGCGTGAGCACCGCGCGCATGCCGGGCATGGCGTCGATCTTGCGCTTGAGGCGTTGGGCGATCGACAGCGTGACGTCCTTCTCGTAGCTGCCGCCACGACCGATCGCGCCCGGATCCTCGCCACCATGGCCGGCGTCCAGCACCACGGTGTACAGGCGATCGACCGCCGGCTCGTTACGCTTGCCGCGGCGCACCGGCTCGCGCGGCTCCTCGCGCGCCACCGCGGCGGTGTTGCCGCCGGCGTCGCCCATCGCGGCGTCCATCGGCGAGTCCTTCATGATCAGCGCCATCAGCGGATCGTGGGCCTCGGTCGGGTGCAGGTCGAGCACGAGGCGGTGGCCGTAGCTGCCGACCGGGTCGAGGGTGAACACCTGGGGGTTGATCGCCGCCTTGAGCTCGATCACCACACGCACCACGCCCGGCCGGTTCTGCCCGGCACGGATCAGGCGGATGTAGGGGTCGGAGTCGAGCACCTTCGAGGGCAGGGACTGCAGCACGCTGTCGAGCTGCACGCCCTCGAGGTCGACCACCAGGCGCTGCGGGTCCTCGACCAGCATGTGGCTGTGGCGCAGGCGCGAGGAGCCCTCGAGGGTGATGCGGGTGTATTCGGCCGAGGGCCATACGCGCACCGCGAGCAGGCTTGCCGAACTCGCCAGCCCGACCGGGCTCACCAGCATGGCGAGCGAGGCGCCGGCGAACTTGAGCAGGCCGCGGCGATCGATGCGCCCCGCGGCGAAGGCCTCGGCCGCGGCGGCAAGCCCCGGAGTCTGGCCGAGACTCAGGTCGTCCCGGGCGCCGGGTCCGCGCCCCGCAAAGCTTTCACCAGTCCGATCACGCATGTTCGCCCCGCTTCCGTGTTTGCGCTGATCGCCACATCCCGCCCGGATTCACCGGCCTGCAGGACGATTTCGACGTCGGGAGAGGGCAGATGGGGCGAGGCCTTGTCCGGCCATTCCACGATGCAGACGCCCTCACCGGCGAAGTATTCGTCCAGCCCCGCGTCGAGATATTCGTCGGGCGAGGTGAAGCGATAAAAATCAAAGTGATATAAGTTTAAGCTAGAAACCACGTAAGGTTCAATCAAGGTGTAGGTCGGACTCTTCACCTTGCCCTCGTGGCCGAGCGCGCGCAGCAGGCCGCGGGTGAGGGTGGTCTTGCCGGTGCCCAGGTTGCCCTGCAGCCAGATCTGCAGTCCGGGCGCGAGAACGCCGGCGAGCGCGCCGCCAAGCGCCACGGTGGCCGCCTCGTCGGGTAAATGCGCCTGCAGGCGCGCGCCGTTATCATCGGCAGTCTGGATCGACTCGATCATCGGGACCTCTGACAAATGGAAACAAAATTGCCGACGCCGGACGGGGCGGCGGTCGACGGGACCGTCCTCGACGGTGCGGCACTTGTTGCGCGGATCAGACAGTGGGGGCGCGAACTCGGCTTCGACGCGGTCGGCGTGGGCGGGGTCGATCTCGCCGACGCCGAACCCGGCCTGGTCGCCTGGCTGGAGGCCGGCTTCCACGGGGACATGGATTATATGGTGCGCCACGGCATGAAACGCGCGCGCGCCGCCGAACTCCTGCCCGGCAGCGTGCGCGTGATCAGCGTGCGCATGGGCTACTGGCCGGATGCCGCGCCGGCCATGGACGTGCTCGGCGACCCCGAGCGCGCCTATGTGTCGCGCTACGCGCTCGGCCGCGACTACCACAAGCTGGTGCGCAACCGCCTGCAGAAGCTCGCCGACCGCATCAGCGCGGAGGTGCCGCACCAGTACCGCGTGTTCACCGACTCGGCGCCCATCCTCGAAGTCGAGCACGCCAGTCGCAAGGGCCTGGGCTGGCGCGGCAAGCACACCCTGCTGCTCGATCGCACCGCCGGTTCGTGGTTCTTCCTCGGCGAGATCCTCACCGACCTGCCGCTGCCGGTGGACGCGCCGGTGGCGTCGCACTGCGGGCGCTGCACGGCCTGCATCGACGCCTGCCCCACCGGCGCCATCGTCGCGCCCTACCGGCTCGACGCACGGCGCTGCATCTCCTACCTCACCATCGAGCTGCACGGCGCGATCCCCGAGGAGCTGCGCCCGTTGCTCGGCAACCGCATCTACGGCTGCGACGACTGCCAGCTCGTGTGCCCGTGGAACCGCTTCGCCCAGCTTGGCCGCGAGCCCGATTTCGCCCCCCGCCAGGGCCTCGACGACGCCCGGCTGGCCGAGCTCTTCGCGTGGACCGCGGCGGAGTTCTCCGAGCGCACCGCAGGCAGCCCGATCCACCGCATCGGCCACGCGCGCTGGCTGCGCAACATCGCGGTCGCGCTCGGCAACGGCCCGGCGACGCCCGCCGCGCGCGCGGCCTTGCAGGCGCGCGCGGACGACGAGGATGCGGTGGTGCGCGAGCACGTCGCCTGGGCGCTCGCCCGCCTGGCCGCCGCCGCCGGCTAGAATGCGTGCCCGCAAACCGATTCAGGACCGCCCGCCATGGAAGAGCGCATCGTCGTGCTGGAGACCAAGCTGATGGCCGCCGAGGACCTCCTCGACGAGCTCAACCGCACGGTCTGGCGCCAGCAGCAGGAACTCGACCTGCTGCGCCAGCATCTGCATCAGCTCGCCCAGCAGGTCAAGACCCTGCAGCCGGGCGACCCCCTTCGCCCCGAAGACGAGATCCCGCCGCACTGGTGAGCGCGGCCGGCTTGCACGAGGCGGCGGCCTGCTGCGCCGTCGGCCGGCCTAGCCGAGCAGCGCGCCGGTGAGGCTGGAGAGGGTGTCGCCGAAGGCGGTGGTGAGGATGACCAGGATCGGCATGCCGTGGCAGAAGGCGAGCACGGCCCGGCGGATGCGCGGGTGGGCTTCGTGGAGCTCGAGGAAGTAGTTGCACACCAGACGCAGCTTGATCGCCATCACCAGCGACACGCCCACCGCAACCAGCACGGCGTTCGCGTCGGAACGGGCGATGCCCGCGCCGCCCACGCTGAGCAATACCAGCATCAGCCAGGCGAGATCGATCTTGCGTTCGGGGCTCATGCGGCTTTCCTCATCCGAGCAGGTAGAAGAGCGGGAAGATCATCAGCCAGATCATGTCGGTGACGTGCCAGTAGCAGGCGAAGGCCTCCAGCCCGCTGTGCTCTTCGGGGGTGTAGGCGCCCAGGCCCGTACGCGCGATCACCCACATCATGCCGAGCAGGCCCCAGAACACATGCACCAGGTGGGTGAAGGTCAGGTAGTAGTAGCTGACGATGAATACCCCGGCGCTGCCGTCGAGGCCGAGCGCAAAGTTGCGCTGCAGCTCGAAGATCTTGATCGCCGGGTAGCCCAGCCCGAACACGAAGCCGGCGAGCATCCAGCGCACCGTCGCGCGTCGGTCGCCGCGTCGCATCGCGTGCAGCGCGCGCGCCACGCACCAGCCGCTGGTGAGCAGCATCAGGGTATAGCCGGTGCCGGCCAGCAGCGAGAGCCGCTCGGGGCCCGCCTGGAAGGCTTCCGGGTGGTGGGCGCGGGCGATGAAGAAGACCGCGAACAGCAGCGCGAACTCGGTGATCTCGCAGAAGATTCCCACCCACATCGCCTTGCTGCCGGGGATGCGCCCCGCGGCCGCCTGCGGCGGTCGGGGAGCCAGGGTCGGGACTGGAGCGGTCGGGGAGAGGGGCACGGCAAGGGTCACGGCGGGGCGGGCGGCGCAGGGCCGCGTCGATGAGGCACTGAGCGCAAGTCTGCCAGCCTGGCCGCTTGCTTCCCTTGATTCCGCTCAGGAAGTGCGCGCGATGGCGGAATCATGTTTCCGTTCGCGTCAACGACTCTTGCGCTGCATCAACATCCGCTGATCCCCGTCGTGGTCCGATGGCGGCCTTCATCCACGCAAGTCGCACGAGGAGGCAGCCCGTCATGGCGAAAGTGAAGTTCTTCGGAGAAGAGTCGATCCCGCTCGAGATGCACAAGGTCCGCATCGTCCAGAAGCTGAACCTGCCGCCGGTCGAGCGCCGGCTCGAGGCGATCACCGAGGCGGGCAACAACACCTTCCTGCTGCGCAACGCCGACGTGTTCATGGACATGCTCACCGACAGCGGCGTCAATGCGATGAGCGACCAGCAGCTGGCGGCGATGATGATCGCCGACGACAGCTACGCCGGCAGCGCCACCTACACCCGGCTGGAGAACAAGCTGCACGAGATCTTCGGCATGCCCTTCTTCCTGCCCGCCCACCAGGGCCGCGCGTGCGAGAACATCCTCGCCCAGGTGCTGGTGTCCCCGGGCTCGGTGGTGCCGATGAACTACCACTTCACCACCACCAAGGCGCACATCACGCTCAATGGCGGCAAGGTCGAGGAGCTCGTCGCCGACGTGGGCCTCGAGGTGGTCAGCGTGCATCCCTTCAAGGGCAACATGGACGTCGCCAAGCTGCGCGACGTGATCGGCCTGCACGGTGCCGACAAGATCGCTTTCGTGCGCATGGAGGCCGGCACCAACCTGATCGGCGGCCAGCCCTTCTCGGTGCAGAACCTCGCCGACATCCGCAGGGTGTGCGACGAGTTCGGGCTGATGCTGGTGATGGACGCCAGCCTGCTCGCCGACAACCTGCACTTCATCAAGGAGCGCGAGGAGGCCTGCAAGGGCCTGAGCATCCGCGACATCACCCGCCGCATGGCCGACCTGTGCGACGTGATCTACTTCTCCGCGCGCAAGCTCGGCTGCGCGCGCGGCGGCGGCATGTGCATCCGCAGCGAGGAGCTGTACCGCCGCATGCGCGGCCTGGTGCCCCTCTACGAGGGCTTCCTGACCTATGGCGGCATGTCGGTGCGCGAGATGGAGGCGCTCACCGTGGGCCTCGAGGAAACCATGGACGAGGAGGTCATCAACCAGGGTCCGCAGTTCATCGGCTTCATGGTCGACGAGCTCGTCAAGCGCGGCATCCCGGTGATCACCCCCGCCGGCGGCCTGGGCTGCCACATCAACGCGATGCAGTTCGTCGACCACATCCCGCAGGCGCAGTACCCGGCGGGCGCGCTCGCCTCGGCGCTCTACCTCGCCGGCGGCATCCGTGGAATGGAGCGCGGCACGCTTTCCGAACAGCGCGAGCCTGACGGCAGCGAACTCTTCGCCAACATGGAGCTGGTGCGCCTGGCGCTGCCGCGGCGGGTGTTCACGCTGTCGCAGGTCAAGTACGCGGTGGACCGCCTCGAGTGGCTGTACGCCAACCGGCGCCTGATCGGCGGCCTGGTGTTCACCGAGGAGCCGGAGATCCTGCGCTTCTTCTACGGCCGCCTCGCGCCGGTTTCCGACTGGCAGAACGAACTCGTCGCGCAGTTCCGCAAGGACTTCGGCGACAGCCTCTGACGCCGTCCGGCGGCGCCGTCAGGCGCGGAGCCGCCGGGCGCCAAAGGCACGATGCCGCGGCATGCCGCCCGGATGCGGACGCGCGCATCCCGGTGGTGTCTTGGGGGTGCGATAATGTCGGTCTCGCAGCCTTCTGGAGGCCTTCATGCTGAAGTCCCATGCGGTACTTGAATCGCGTCGTCCGTCGCTGTCCGCCTCGGTCGCAGCCGCAGTGCTCGCGCTGGGTGTCGCCCTGCCCGGAGTGGCCGTGGCCGAGACGGTGGGCCACGTCGACACGGCGTTCAAGCTGATCGGCCGCAACCACCAGGTCGTGGTCGAGGCTTTCGACGATCCCTCCGTCAAGGGCGTGGCCTGCTACGTCTCGCGCGCGCGCACCGGCGGTCTCAAGGGAACCTTCGGCCTCGCCGAGGACACGTCCGACGCCTCGGTCGCCTGTCGCCAGGTCGGCGACATCTCCTTTTCCGGTCCGCTGCGCGAGCAGGAGGAGGTGTTCTCGCAGAGCGCCTCGATCCTGTTCAAGAAAGTGCGCATCGTGCGCATGGTGGACCCGAAGCGCAACACGCTGGTCTATCTCGTCTACAGCGACAAGCTGATCGAGGGCAGCCCGCAGAACAGCGTCACCGCCGTGCCGGTCCCGGCTGCGCTCGCCATCCCGCTGCGTTGAGCGCCCCGCACGCGAGGCCTGTGCGCGGTGCGCCGCGCCGGCTTGCGGCTGCAGCGAAGGCGCGAACCCATGCGGAGGCGCGGGTGCGCATGTCGGCGCCTCAGCCGCCGCCCGGCTGCGACAGGCGGCGCGCGAGTGCTCCGATCTCCGCCGCCAAGCCCGGCGCGGCGCGGGGTGCTGCGGCGGCGAAGGTCTCGATCAGGCGCGCCACCACGCTCTCATGCGGCAGGCTGACGCCATAGTGCAGCGCGACGCCGGCGCGGAACAGCGCCAGGGTAGGGAAGTTCTCCACGTCGAGATCACCGACGAGTTCGGCATCGTCTTCCACGTCCGCCCAGGCGAAAACGACGTCGCGCCTTGCCTCGGCGAGGCGCTCGAGCGTGGGGCGGAACTCGCGGCAGGTGCCGCACCACTGCGCGCACAGTGCGAGCACCACGAGGGGGGCGTCGGTCGCAGGCTGTGCGGCGAGCTGGTCCACCGGCAGGACCCGGGTGGGCGAGGCGGCGGTCGTGGCAGAAACGGTCGGCTGCGCAGGCGCGCCAGCGGGTGCGCCGCAGGGCGTGGCTCCGGAAGGCATGGGCGAGGAGCGCCCGGACTCCGCGGTGGAGGGGGCGGAAGACGCGGAGGGCTCGGCTGCGGGGGGGACGGGCGTGGCGTTCATGGCTCGGGCTTGGCGCCCGCCCGCGCGTGAGGCTCAGGCCGGGCAGACTTCCTGCATGCTGCACTTGGCGATGCCGAATTCGGTCTCGACCAGCAGCGGATAGGCGGCGCCGCCGAAGCGGCCCGAACTCGCGATGTTATAGCCGATCACGCTTCCGGGCACGCGTCCGACGAGCACGCGACAGCCGATGCGGAAACCGGCGCCGATCGCGTGGCGGATCGCACGTTCGGCGGTGTCCAGGGCGGAACGGGCGCCGGCGGCCTTGCGGCGACCCTCGAGGACGGTGAGCGAGCGGGGGTACATGGTCTCCTCCTGCTGGGCGATTGGCGGAACGCCGTGATTTAACGTTGACGTTAACGTTAAATCCGCTCCACATCAAGAGCCTTGTCCACCGGCGCGGGCGG
Source organism: Thauera aminoaromatica (assembly GCF_000021765.1). Lineage (NCBI taxonomy): Bacteria > Pseudomonadati > Pseudomonadota > Betaproteobacteria > Rhodocyclales > Zoogloeaceae > Thauera > Thauera aminoaromatica. Next base: position 2,013,371 of record NC_011662.2, read on the forward strand.
GACGGCGGGGGTCAGCGCACGGAGGCGTTGGTCTTGCGCTGGGGTACGAAGCTCACCTTGTGCGCCACCACGGTGTCGCGCATCTTCGCCACGTGGGGACGCAGCGCGCCGATGACGTGCATCTCGCAGCGCTTGCAGTCGAACTTCAGCGTCAGCGTCTCGTCGCCATTGACCAACTGCATCGGGTCGGGGCGGATGCCCTTGACCTCCTTCGGACACAGATTGAAGCTGTAGCGCAGGCAGTGCTTGGTGATCATCAGCGAGACGTCGTCGCGCTCCTCGTTGGCCTCGTATGCGGCGTCGATCAGCTTGACGCCGTGGCGGGCGTAAAAGGCGCGCGCCTTGTCGTTCGACACGTTGGCGAGGTAGCTCAGCGCGTCCTGCGGGTAGGGCACCGGCGGCTCGACCGGCGCGGCCCGCAGCGGGCGGGCGTGGGCCGCGAGGCGGCCGGCCTCGAGCCGCTCCACGGCATCGCGGCGCAGCGCATTGAGCTGTCCGGCGGGCAGGAAGGGCGCGGCGGGCAGGTCGAGCACGAGCTCGCCTGCGCTGAAGATCGTGTTGCCCAGCTTGCCGAGGTGCTCGCGCAGGGTGGCGAGTGCACGCTCGGCGTTCTGTGCCGGCTCGAAGGCGGCGGCAAGCGTCGCGGTGACGGCGACGCCGTCCTCGTCGGTCAGGGTCAGCGCGAAGCCGTCGTGGGTGGCGGCGAAACGTGCATCGACACGGATGCGGCGCTCGGCCGACTTCTTCCCCAGCGCGCGCTCGAATTCGTGGTCATGGTTGCGGAACAGCGAGGTGCCGGGGACCAGGTCGGTCGGCAGGGGGTCGGCAGGGAAGATGCGGTCGATGCCTTCGCCGCCGCCGTCCGCCTCGGCGCGGTTCACCCGCAGGCCGGTGAGCTCGCCCTTGGGGTCGTACCAGGTCAGGCCGTCGGCGTTGTGGATCGGCGCCGCGCGCTCGACGTCGAAGAACGTGCGCCCCTTGGTGTCGATCTTCTTCACGCGGCCGATGGGCTCGCCGACGAACTTGGGCGATTCGAACGCCTCGATGCCGTGGCGGCGATCGTTGGTGAAGTAGTCCGTGTAGCCGCGGTTGAAGGTCTTGTCGGCCTGCGGGGTGAAGAAGAAGGTGGTGCGTCCGCTGGAGGCGCGGCGATATCGGGCGCCGTCGGTGTCCGGGTGCTCGAGGATCTCGTCGATCAGCGTGCGGTAGTGCGCGGTGATGTTCTTGACGTAGGAGAGATCCTTGTAGCGGCCCTCGATCTTGAACGAGCTTACCCCCGCGGCGGCGAGCGCGCGCAAGTTGGCGCTCTGGTTGTTGTCCTTCATCGACAGCATGTGCTGGTTGCTGGCGACGGTGTGGCCGTCCTTGTCCTTGAGGTCGTAGGGCAGCCGGCAGGCCTGCGAGCACTCGCCGCGGTTGGCGCTGCGCCCGGTGTGCGCGTGGCTGATGTAGCACTGGCCGGAGAAGGCCACGCACAGTGCGCCGTGCACGAAGTATTCGAGCTGGCAGGTGGTGGCCGCGGCGATCTTCTTCACCTCGTTCAACGACAGCTCGCGCGCCAGCACGATCTGCGAGAAGCCCACGTCCTGCAGGAAGCGCGCCTTGCTCGCGTCGCGGATGTCGGTCTGGGTGCTGGCGTGGAGCTGGATCGGCGGCAGGTCGAGCTCGAGCAGGCCCATGTCCTGCACGATGAGCGCGTCGACGCCGGCATCGTACAGTTGCCAGATCAGCTTGCGCGCCGGCTCGATCTCGTGGTCGAAGAGGATGGTGTTGGTGGCGACGAAGACCTCGGCGTGATAGCGGTGGGCGTGCTGCACGAGGCGCGCGATGTCCTCCACCGAGTTGTCCGCGGAGGAGCGCGCGCCGAAGGCCGGGCCGCCGATGTAGACCGCGTCCGCGCCGTGGTCGATGGCCTCGATGCCGAAGTCGGCGGTCTTGGCGGGGGCGAGGAGTTCGAGGGTGTGGCGGTCGATGCTCATCGGTGGTTGAAGTGCGCAAGCGCTTGATTGGAAAGGCCGCGATGATAACAAGGTGTGCGCCGGCAGGCGCGCCCGACCGCAAAAAAGGCGCGCCGCCGGTGCTGGCGGCGGATCGTCCGGTGCGCCCGTGCCCGCGCCTATCCTTGCGCCTGCGCCACTTCGAGCCGGCGTGCCAGTTCGGCGGCGAAGTTCGCGGCCGCGTCCGGGGTTGCGCCGAGGAAGAGTTCGGGCTCGATGGCCTCCAGCTCCATCAGCGCCGGCCGACCCTCGTGGCTCACCAGGTCGACCCGGGCATAGGTGGTCGCCGCGGGCGCCTGCGCGAGCACGGCCTCGGCCAGCCTGCGCTCGGCCGCGGTTGGCGTGTGCGCATGCACCGTGCCGCCGTACAGGTCCTGCACACGATAGTCGCCTGCGGCAGGGCGTTTGCAGATGGCATGGGAAAAGACCCCGCCGAAGTAGATCATCGACACCTCGCCCGCCTCCGCGATGCTGTGCACGAAGGGCTGGACCATGACGTCGCCCGCTGCGACCAGGTCCTCCAGATGCGCGCGGCAGGCGGGATCGTCGGCCCTGGCGCGCAGGGCGCCGATGGCGCCGATCGACACCGCGGGCTTGACCACCACCTCGTCCCAGCCCTGCGCGGTCAGCCGTGCGCCGGCGGCGGTGTCACCGCGTTCGATCCACAGCGTGGGCACGGTGGCGACGCCGCCGGCCGCGAGTTCGCGCAGGTAGCCCTTGTGGCTGTTCCACGCGATCACGGCTACCGGGTTGACGAGATGGGTGAGCGCGCTGGTGCGCTCGGCCCAGGCCAGGAAAGCGTCGAGGTGGCGGAAGTAGTCCCATGGCGTGCGTACCACCACGAGGGGGTACGCGGCCCAGTCCTGTTCGCTGTTCCAGGGCGGCACCTCGGCGACGATGCCGCGCTGCGCGAGGGCGTCGACGAGCAGGTGGGTTTCGGGATCCGGCTTGGCCATCGTGGCGCCGGTGACGAGGGCGATGCGCGGGTGGTGGAGCATGGGCAGGCCTGTTCGGGAGGTGTCGAGCGCGGACCGCATGGGCCCGCGTGCCGGCAGGGAGTTTACCGGGCGTTCGCCGTGTTCGTTTTCCGGTTGCGGAGGAAGGGCAGCAAGACCAGCAGCCCGACCGCGTCGGCGAGCCAGTCGAGCGGATCGCCGACGCGGTAGGCGGTGGTCGACTGCGCCACCTCCATCGCCGCGCCGTAGGCCAGCAGCCCGGCCGCGAGCAGGCCGACGCGTCGCGGCCAGGCGGCGACGCCGAGGATCGCGAGGCCGGCGAAGAGCAGGGCGTGCTCGACCTTGTCCTGCCAGGAGAACAGCTTGATCACCGGCTCGATCGGCATCAGCGCGAGCCAGAAGGCGCCACCGAGGGCGGCGATGAAGAGCGCGCGCAGCAGCGTGCGAACGGATGTGGGCATCTGTGGTCCGAAAAAAGCGGTTGGCTGCCTGTCGGTGGTGCGGCGCGCGCAGCAGCGCTGGGAAGGTGGCGGCGGTTCGGTGTCGTGCGTCGATGGCTGGCGGAGCTTAGCGGCAAATGCGCGGCGCGTGGTGCGGCGCGCAATAACCTGGGGAGATGACCCGATGCAGGATGGCAAAGTTCGCGAACTTTCGAGCTCGCGCACGCGCGCAGCGCTGCGCGTCGCGCTGCTCGCCGGCATGCTCGCCGCCGGCAGCATGCACGCCCCGCTCGCGGGCGCGACCGGCATGGTGTATCCGAGCGAGACGGGGCCGCTGCGCGTGACCGAGGTCGCGCGCGGTTTGGAGAGTCCGTGGGCGCTCGCCTTCCTCCCCGACGGTCGCATGCTGGTGACCGAGCGCCCGGGGCGGATGCGCATCGTCGATACGGCAGGGCGGGTGTCGGAACCCATCGCCGGCGTGCCCGAGGTCCATGCGCGCGGGCAGGGCGGCCTGCTCGACGTTGCGCTCGCGCCCGACTTCGACCGTGACCGCCTGATCGTGTTCTCCTACGCCGAGCCGACCGCGCGGGGAGCGCGCACCGCCGTGGCGCGCGCGCGGCTCGACGTCGACGGCCTGCGCCTCGAGGACGTGCGCCGCATCTTCGCGCAGGACGAGGATCCCGCGGGCAATCACCACTGGGGCTCGCGCCTGGTGTTCGGGCGCGACGGCCGCCTGTTCGTGACCCTGGGCGATCGGTTCCACCACCGCGAGCGCGCGCAGGCGCTCGACAGCCATCTCGGCAAGGTGGTGCGCATCGATCCCGACGGCGGCGTGCCCGCCGACAACCCGCTCGTGGGGCGTGCAGGCGTGCGCGGCGAGATCTGGTCCTGGGGCCACCGCAACGTGCAGGGTGCGGCCTTGCACCCGCGCACCGGCGAGCTGTGGACCCACGAGCACGGCCCGCAGGGCGGCGACGAGATCAACCGCACCCTGGGCGGGCGCAATTACGGCTGGCCGGAGATCACCTACGGCCGCGAATACGTCACCGGTCGCAAGATCGGCGCCGGCAGCGAGCGCGAAGACGTGGCGGCGCCGGTGCTGCAATGGACACCCTCGATCGCCCCCTCGGGCATGGCCTTTTATACCGGCGATGCCTTCCCGCAGTGGCAGGGCAACCTCTTCGTCGGCGCGCTCAAGTTCCAGCTGCTCGCCCGCCTGGTGCTCGATGGCGAGCGCGTGGTGCGCGAGGAGCGCCTGCTCGAAGGCCTGGGGCGGATCCGCGACGTGCGCCAGGGGCCGGACGGCCGCCTGTGGCTGCTCGACGAGAGCGCCGGGCGGGTGCTGCGGATCGATCCGCAGTGAGCGGGGCTCGCGTGCTCGTCCCCGGAAGCCTCGCGGGGGCGATTCACCTTAGCCCGCCTGCTTGATCGCCAGCACCGCCTGGTTGCGCAGGGTGCGCAGCATGGCGAGCTCCTGCTCGCTGATGCGCAGCTCTCCGGCGCGATCCTTGTCGGCGTAGATCATCGCCACCGGGCGGCCCTTGATCGTGAGTGGAAAGAGCACGAAGGTGCGCGCCGCCACCGACCTGCGGTACCACGCCGGCACGCGGGCGGCGATCTTGGGGTCGTCCACGTCGCTGATCAGCACGTCCACGCCGCGTGCGGTGGCCACGTTGAAGACGTTGTCGGGCTGGGCCGAGAGGCTGAAGCGCAGCTGCTTGGCGAGCTCGCCTACCTCGGGGCCGAAGCCGAAGCGCCCGCACATGGCGTTGCTGCGCGCGTCGCGCACGCACAGCAGCACGCGCTTGAAGCCCATCGCGCGGTACATGGTCTCGAGGATGATGCGCAGCACGTCGTTGAGGCGGAAATCCTCGACCAAGCTGTTGCTGATGTCCTGGATGCCTGCGCTCAGCACGGCCTGCGGGTCGGCGGCGCGCTGGCCTTCCGCACCGCCCTCGGCGGGCAGCGACTGCTCGAGCAGCGCGGAGGCGGGCATCAGCGTGGCGTCGACCCGTGCGCCCTCCGCCGGCGTGCTGCCGTCGATGAAGTGACGCAGGTTGCGCCCGAAGCGCGTCTGCGCGAGGCTTACCTTGACCACGCGGGCGAATTCGCCGATCTCGTCGACCGCGCTGCGCAGGTGCTCGCGCGCCTCGCGCGCAGGCACCGGCACGGCCTCGTCGAAGCGCGCGGCGATGTCGGCCAGCGCACGCTCGCGCTCCGCGGGGGCGAGGCGCGACACCGCATCGCAACACGCGTTGGCGCAGGCGGCCAGGCTCTGCAGGCGCTCGTCGGCACTGCGCGGCGCATGGACCGGGCCCTCGGGCAGGGTGCGCATGCTGTTCTGGATCAGCTCGGGGAAGCCCCAGGCGCGCGCGAGCGCGATGCCGAGTTCCTCGTAGCCGGCGCCGAGCACGCGCTGCGCCGCGCTCTCCTCGCTGCAGCCGTGCTGCTGCACGACGCGGCGGATGTCCTCGCTCTCCTCCGGGAAGTAGAACTGGCACAGCAGCCTGCCCAGATTGTGGAACACCGCGCAGATGTAGCTCTGCTCACCGTCGCGCAGGCGCAGGCGCCGGGCGAGTTCGCGCGCGAACAGGCCCGCCAGGCAGGCGCGCAGGAACTCCTCCTGCAGTTGGCTGGCGTTGGACTTGTTCTGCAGGTGCTCGAAGAGCAGCACGGTGATCGCGATGTTGCGCACCGCATCGAAGCCGAGCACCACCACCGCGCGCGAGATCGTGCTGATGCGCCCGCCGCCGGCGGGGCGGAAATGCGCGGAGTTCACCACCCGCAGCAGCTTGTTGGTGAGGCCGAAGTCGCGCAGGATCAGTGCCGACAGGGTGCCCACGCTCTCCGATTCGCTGGCCGCGATGCGGTTGATCGCCACTACCGATTCGGAGAGTGCGGGAAAGTCGCCGCGGTGCTTCATGCGGCGCATCAGGAAATCCACCGCGCCCGGCCTGGCCTCGCTGCCGGCCTCCGGGTCGGTCTCGGCGGGCTGGCGCCAGGCTTCGAGCGCGAGGCGGAACTCGGCGGCGTCGGCAAAGCGCGCGAGCGGGTCGAGCGCGGCGGCACGCAGCGCGATCGCGGCCAGGGCCTCGTCGACCGGGGGGCCGTCCGCGGGCAGGGTGACGGGTGTGCTGCGCGTGCGCTCGAGGACCCTCTTCACGCCGCCCTCGCGCGCCAGCGGACGACCGGCGAGCAGCTCGATCAGCAGCACGCCGGCGGCGAAGACGTCGTTGCGCGGGCCGATCTCGCGGCGCTCGATGTACTCCGGCGCCATGTAGCCCGGAGTGCCCGAGAGGCCTTCGCTGGCCCCCGCGGCCTCGATGCGGCGGGCGATGCCGAAATCCATCACGCGCGCATGGCCGCCGGTGTCGAGCAGCACGTTGCTGGGCTTGAGGTCGCGATGGATCACGCCCTGCGCGTGCGCCTCGGCGAGCGCGGCGAGTATCTCCAGCATGCGCTCCACGGCCTCGCCGGCAGGCAGCGGCCCGCGCCGGTCGAGCAGCGCGGCCAGGCTTTCGCCGGGCACGTACTCGAACACCAGGTAAGGATCGCCGCCGTCCTCGCCGGCCTCGAACACCGGGACGATGCCGGGGTGGCGCAGCCGGCTCACCGCGCGCGCCTCGGCGAGCAGCGAGGCGTTGTCGTGGCCGGGGCGGGGGCCGAGGTGCAGCGCCTTGAGCGCCACCTCGCGCTCGAGCTGCGGGTCCCACGCCAGGTGCACCACGCTCTGTGCGCCGCGGCCGAGTTCGCGGCGGATCTCGAAGCGGCCGATCGTGCGCGTCATCGTACCCCCTCCGCCGCCGTGCCGGCGCCGGATCGGGAGCGTCGGAGCCGCGCCACGGCGCGGGTCGTGCCGCGCTTTCGTGGCATGATCGCGAACCTTTCGAGCACGGATGGATGAGCCAGGATGGAAAGTCCCTTCAAAGGCAAGACCGGTCTGCGCCGGATCTTCAACGCGGCCCGCTATTCGATGGACGGACTGCGCGCAGCCTACCGGCACGAGGATGCCTTCCGCCAGGAAATATGGCTCACCCTGGTCGCGGTTCCGCTCGCGCTGTGGCTGGGCGAGGGTGCGGTCGAGCGCGCGCTGATGATCGGCAGCGTCCTGCTGGTGCTGGTGGTGGAATTGCTGAACTCGGCGGTGGAGGCGACGGTCGACCGGGTGTCGCTGGAGCGGCACGAGCTGGCCAAGCGCGCGAAGGACGTCGGCAGCGCGGCGGTGCTGCTCGCACTGCTCCACGCTGCCGTGGTGTGGGGCTTGCTGCTGTTCTGAAAGGGCCGATGCGGGCCGGGTGCGACGGGATCAGGCCGACCGCGGACCCCAGCTGCGCACCGGACCGGTGTCGATGTGCACGAAGTCGGAGTCGGGGTAGTAGCCGACGCCGCCGCCGCCGAGCGCGAGCGCGGCGTCGCGCAGGCGGGCGGTATCGACGCCCACCAGGCGGATGTCGATCGCCTTGCCGTCCATGTGCAGGCTGCGCCTGGCCACCCCGCCGCCGCGTGTCTTGCGCAGCATGGTGTTGGTGGTCGGCGAGCGGTAGCCCGAGATGATCTCGAAGGTGTTTCCGCCGCACGCGAGGCTCAATGCGTGAAGCATGTCATAGAGGCGCGGATCCATCCGTGTAGACTCTCCGGTCCGAAAGTCGCGCAAGAGCCAGTCGATGCGCTGCAGGGCGGGCTGGATGTAACCCTGGCGGTTGCGGAAGGCGACGCTCAGGCGCTCGTCGGTGTGAGTGTGGCGGAAGTCGAGTTGCGGGTCGCGCTGGGCGGCCTGGGCGGCGGCCGAAAGCCCCAGCGGCAGCGTGGCGAGGCCCTTGAGTAACAGGCGGCGGTGCGGCACGACCTGATTCCGGACGATCTTAGACATGGATAATAAGCAATCCGAACAAGTACTTGAGGCCGGAATCCTAATGCAAAGCAAGCCCGGTCTGGGCAAATGTTTTGTAACTGCCGCGGCCCTCGCCGCGCTGGCCCTCATGGCGTCCGGCGTGCATGCGACAGCGGCTGGCGAGGCCGCGGTGGTCGCGGTCGAGCCGGCCGCGAGCGACTCCGCGCTCGCGCTGCGCATCGAGCAGCGCCTGCGCGAGCGCGCCGCGACGGCCGACGACCCCATCGCGCTGTTCTACCTCGCGCGTGCCTACCGCTCGGTGTGGACCGAACCTGCGCGCGTGCACGCCCTGCTCGCGGCGGTCGAGGCGGTACGCGGGCATGGGCTGGATGCGGCGGATTTCGCCCCCGCCCGCCTGCGCGCCGGTGCCGTCCCCGCGGCCGATCCCGAGCGTGCGGCCGAGCGCGAGCTCTTGCTCACCGACACCCTGGCCGCGCTGCTCTTCCAGCTCCGCCATGGCAAGGTCGACCCGCGCGCGCTCTACCGCGAGTGGAACTTCACCCCGCCGCCCAGGCCCTACGAGCGTGCGGCCGAGCTTGCACGCGTGCTGCAGGCGCCCGATCTGGCCGCCGCGGTCGACGCGTACGCGCCGGACCTGCCGCTCTACCGCGCGCTGCGCGCCGAGCTGCTCGCCCAGCAAGGCCGGCTCGCCGTGGGCGACTGGCCCAAGGTCGCCGCCGGGCCCACCCTCAAGCCCGGTGCAAGCAGCTCGCGCGTGGCCTCGTTGCGCGCGCGCCTGGCCGCCGCGGGCGAGCGCGTGTCCGAGGCGCGCGACAAGTCCCACTACGACGAAGCTCTGGTCGAGGCGGTCAAGCGCTTCCAGGCCGCGCACGGCCTGCAGGCCGACGGCGTGCTCGGGGCGCAGACCCTGGAGGCGCTCAACGCCAGCCCGGCGCAGCGCGTGGCGCAGATCCGCGCCAACCTCGAGCGCCTGCGCTGGGTGGCGAGCGACCTGCAGGGCGACCGCCTGCTGGTGGACATCGTCGGCTACCACGCCGACCTCGTGCTCGACGGCCAGCCGGTGTGGTCCTCGCGGGTGATCGTCGGCAAGCCCAAGCGGCGCACCCCCTCGCTGCTCGACAGCGTCACCCATCTGGTGCTCAACCCGAAGTGGGTGGTGCCACCCACCATCCTGCGCGAGGACGTGATTCCGGGCGCAGCGCGCAACCCGTCCTATCTCGCCAACCGGCGCCTGCGCGTGGTCGATCGCAGCGGGCAGACGGTGGACCCCGCCACCATCGACTGGAGCGGGGCGCGCCAGAGCGGTTTTCCCTATCGCGTCGAGCAGCAGTCCGGTGCCGACGGCTCGCTCGGGCGGATCAAGTTCTCGCTCTCCAACCCCTACGTGATCTACCTGCACGACACCAACGCGCGCTCCCTGTTCAAGCGCGCCGAGCGTGCGCTCAGCTCGGGCTGCGTGCGCGTGGAGAAGCCCGAGGAGCTGGCGGTGCTGCTGCTCGCCGACAGCGGGCGCTGGAGCGCGCAGGCGCTGCAGGCGGCGCTCGACAGCGGGCGCACGCGCACCGTGGACGTGGGGCGCGACGTCAAGGTGTTGCTGCACTACGCCACCGCGGCGCTCGACGAGGCGGGCAGGGTGCTGCTGCGCAACGACATCTACGGCTACGACGCGGCGATCGTGGCCGCGCTCGATGCGCCCGCGCCGGCGCGCTGAAGCTGTGGCCCCCGGCACGCGCCGCGGTAAGCTCGCGGCAATGCCGGCGTAACACCGCTGTCTTGCGGCCCCCCTAGTCTGCGGGGCCATGAGAACGCTCGACTACACCACCGAAGACCTCTGCCGCGCGCCGCGCCTGCGCATCGCGCTTGTGACCGAGACCTGGGCGCCCGAGGTCAATGGCGTGGCCATGACCCTGGGGCGGATGGTCGACGGCCTCATCCGCCGCGGCCACGGCGTACAGCTCATCCGCCCGCGCCAGCGCCCCGGGGAGACCGCGGCGCACGGCGAGGGCCTGGAAGAAGTGCTCGCCCGCGGCCTGCGCCTGCCGCGCTACGACGGCCTCAAGCTCGGGCTGCCGGCGCGGGTGCGTCTCGTGCGCGAGTGGTCGCGCCAGCGCCCGGACCTGGTGCACGTGGCGACCGAGGGGCCGCTCGGGTGGACCGCGGTCACCGCGGCCAACAAGCTGCGCATCCCGGTCAGCTCCGACTTCCACACCAATTTCGACCACTACAGCGGCCACTATGGCATGGGCTGGCTGCGCCAGCCGGTGGCGGCCTACCTGCGCCGCTTCCACAACCGCAGCGCGGCGACCTTCGTGCCAACCGCGGCGCTCGCGGCGCAACTCTCGGCGCAGGGTTACCGCAGCGTGGAGGTGATCTCGCGCGGGGTCGACACCGCGCTGTATTCGCCGGCGCGCCGCGACGAGGCCTTGCGCCGTGCCTGGGGCCTACCCCCGGGCGGGCTGGCGGTGATCAGCGTCGGCCGCCTGGCGCCGGAGAAGAACCTCGGCCTCGCGATGCGCGCCTTCGCAGCGATCCGCCGCCTGCGCCCGGACGCGCGCATGGTCCTGGTCGGCGACGGCCCCCAGCGTGCGGCGCTGGCGCGCGCCCACCCCGACGCCGTCTTCGTCGGCATGCGTCACGGCGAGGACCTCGCCGCGCACTATGCGTCGGCCGATCTGTTCCTGTTCCCCAGTCTCACCGAGACCTTCGGCAACGTCACCCTCGAGGCGATGGCGAGCGGCGTGTGCCCGGTGGCCTACGACTACGCCGCCGCCGCCGAGGTGATCCGCGACCTCGGCAACGGTGCCAGCGTGGCCTGTGGCGACGAAGAGGGCTTCATCGCGCGTGCCGTACAGATGGCCGGGGCCGATGCGCTGCGCGCGGAGCTCGCGCGCGCCGCGCGCCGCAGCGCCGAGGCGATCGATTGGGAGCGGGTGAACGATCGCTTCGCCGCGGCCCTGCTGCGCGTGTGGCGGGCGGGCAGCGGCCGGCCCCTCGATTTGTCCGAACCCCGCCCGGAGGAGACCTGAACCATGAGCAGCGTGCGCGCGATCTTCCTCTCCGATGTCCATCTCGGCACCCGTGCCTGCCAGGCCGAGCGCCTGCTCGACTTCCTGCGCGAGCACGAGTCGGATTACCTTTTCCTGCTCGGCGACATCGTCGACTTCTGGGCGATGAAGCGCAGCGTGCAGTGGGCGCCCAGCCACAACACCGTGGTGCAGAAGGTGCTGCGCCGCGCCCGCCACGGCTGCCAGGTGATCTTCATTCCGGGCAACCACGACGAGGCCTTGCGCGAGCATGCCGGCGTCGCCTTCGGCGACATCCGCGTCGAGTCGGAATGGATCCACCACGCCGCCGACGGCCGGCGCTACTGGCTGGTGCACGGCGACGAGTACGACCAGGTCACCCGCCACCACCGCTGGGTGGCGCTGCTGGGTGACGTCGCCTACAACGCGCTGGTGCGCATCAACCTGCTGCTGTCGCGTGCGCGTCGCCTGCTCGGCGTGCCGGGATACTGGTCGCTCGCGGGCTACGCCAAGCAGAAGGTGAAGAAGGCGGTGAGCTTCATCTTCGACTTCGAGGATGCGGTCGCCCACGCCGCGCAGCAGCGCGGGGTGGACGGGGTGATCTGCGGCCACATCCACTGGGCCTCGGATCGCCGCATCGGCGACATCCGCTACCTCAATTGCGGCGACTGGGTGGATAGTTGCAGCGCCGTCGTCGAGCACCACGACGGCCGCATCGAGGTGCTGCAGTGGGGCGCGCTGGGCGCGCACGCGCTCGCTCCGCTGCCGGCGCTGCCTGCACCGAGGCCCGCGTCCGTTCGACCGCAATCGGCGCCGGTTCCGGCGGGTGCCGAGCGCATCTACCTGATGCCGGACATCTGAACCCGCGAGGCCCCTCGGCCGCCGCATTCGCGCCTTGCGGCGCTCCTGCATCGGCAGGGACAGTGGCGGTTTTCGGTAGGAGCGCCGCAAGGCGCGAAACTGGCCGCCGCGATGTACCGCTTCCCGCTGCCTGGGGCCAGCGGCCAGTCGGCTCAATCCTCGCGCTCGTCGCGCAGCAGATCCCAGGCGATGAACATTCCGAGCGCGGCGTTGCCGAGCGCGAACAGCGCCACCACGACGGTCGCCAGCGGAACCAGCGGCCAGCTGCGCAGGAGCCAGGCAAGGATGGCCGAAAGCAGGTTGAGCACGATCATCAGCCAGAAGCGGCGGTCTTGCGGGCGGTAGAGGCGAGAGAGCTTCATCGGCGGGGGCGGGAGAGATCGAGGGGAGGGTTTGCGTACGCATGATAGCGGCGGCTGGCGAAAAGCCGGGTCGCGCGGGCGGAATTTGATAAAACGCAAGTGCGAACAATTCGCATTACGATAGTATCGCTCCCTGATCTTCCTGTTCGGGCATGCCAGCCGTCGCCAGCCAGCCCGGGAACCCGACTTCCTGGAGCTTTCCATCGTGCTTCGTCTGCGCCCGCTCGCGGTGGCCGTCCTCGGCCTGTCCGCCTTCCCCGTTTCCAGCCTCGTCCATGCCGAGACCCTGCTCGGCGCCCAGACCGTCACCGCCAAGGGCTACGCCGCCGACACCCTGGAGACCCCGCAGGCGGTCGAGATCCTGCAGGCGCCGGCGGCCGGCGGCACGGTCGCGGGCGCGCTGCTGCGCGGCAAGCCCGGCCTGGCGGCGCAGTCGGACGGTGCCTGGGGGCAGAACCCGGTGCTGCGCGGGCTCAAGAAGGAAAGCGTGGTGGTGATGGTCGACGGCGTGCGCATGAACTCGGCGCAGCCGCAGGGCGCGATCGCCTCCTTCCTCGACCTCGGCCTGCTCGAGCGCGCCGAGGTGGTCAAGGGGCCGGGCTCGGTGCTGTACGGCAGCGGCGCGATGGGCGGGGTGGTCAACCTGATCACGCCCGATGTCGGCTTCAGCGCCGAAGAGGCGGTGGGCGGGCGCGTCGGCGCGCGCTTCTCCAGCGTGGACAAGGGCGTCGCCGGTGCCGCGCTGCTGACGCGCTCGAGCGCGCACGGCGCGCTGGTGCTGGGCGTGGCCGGGCGTGACGTGGACGACTACCGCAGCCCGGACGGCCGCGAGGATCGCACCGGTTACCAGTCCGACACGCTGCTGGCAAAGTACAAGCACAAGCTGAGCGAGGACCTGACCCTGCGGGTGAACCTGCAGCGGCATGAGGACGAGGATGTGTGGTATCCGGGATCGGCGCGCACCGGCGCCGGAATCCCCAAGCCGCTCGGCACCGCGACCATCCATTCTCCCGAGCAGCGCCGCGAGCTCTACGAGCTTGGCGTGGACGCGAAGCTGGGCGAGGGCACGCTGTCGGCCGAGCTCTACCGTCAGGAAGTGTTCCGCCAGATCCGCGCGTTCTCGTCGGCCAAGCAGCGCGACTATGTGCGTAACGACGTCCGCTTCGTCACCGATGGCGCGAAGGCGAAGTACCTGTTCCCGTTCGGCGCCGACCACCTGCTGACCGTGGGTGCCGACCTCTGGCGCATGCGCGGCGATCCGGAGCGCTACATCGACAACAATCCGCCGGCCTTCGACAACAACCTGCGCAACGATCCTTTCGACAAGGGCGAGATCGAGTCGGCGGGCGTCTTCGTGCAGGATGAGTTCAGTCTCGGCGATACCCGGATCGTCGCTGGGGCGCGTTTCGATCGCGTCACCGGTGACGCTGAACGCAAGGGCATGACGCAGACCACCGGGCTGGAGAACGCCGACAACAACCTGTCGTGGTCGCTCGGTGCGATCCAGCCGCTGAGCGAGCGCCTGAGCGCCTACGCCAACCTCGGCCGCGCCTACCGCGCGGCGGACATGCGAGAGCGCTTCGAGGACTCGGCGCGCGGCGACGGCTACTTCCATGTCGGCAACCCGCAGCTCGACCCGGAGGTGTCGACCAGTCTCGAACTCGGCCTGAAGCGGGGCGGCGCCGGCCTGCGGTACCAGCTTGCCGCCTTCTATACGCGCATCGACGACTACATCGCCGGCCGTGTCACCGGGGCCGTGCATCCGCAGAACGGCCTGCCCTTCAAGCTCACCGAGAACCTCGACAAGGTCACGATCTACGGCATCGAGGGCAGCGCCAGCATGCCGGTCGGCGCCTTCGTCGCCGACGCGGGCTTCACCTGGCTGCGCGGCGAGAACCATCAGGACGACGAGCCGCTGTTCCAGATGCCTGCGCCCGAGCTGACCCTGGGGCTTGGCCAGGCGGCCGAACGTGGCTTCTGGTGGCGCGCGCAATTGCGCGCGGTCGCCGAGCAGGACCGCATCGCGACCCGGTTCTCCAACGGCACCGAAAACCCCACCGCCGGCTTCGTCACCGCCGACGCCGAGTTCGGCTGGCGCTTCGGCAAGCTCGGCGCCTTCGAATCCGCCGGGCTGGCCGTGCAGCTGAGCAACCTCGCCGACAAGCGCTATCACGAGCACCAGACCGAGGGCGTGTCCGGCAACGAACTCGCCGCGCCCGGCCGTGGCGTGGCGCTCAGCCTGAACGGGAGCTTCTGACATGGGCCAGGATCGTCGCCGCCCGACGGCGCCCCCGGCGTGGATGCGCGCGGTCATGCACGTCTGCGTGGTGTGCGCCTTCCTGCTCGTGACCGGCATCGTCCATGCGCAGGGGCAGAAGCTTGCCAAACTGACCCTGGCCGGTCCGTCGGCCGCGGTGTCGAACGCGCTCATCCACATGGTCGACTCGGGTGCGCTCGCCGACCTCGCCGAGGTGGTCGAGTTCGTGCCGTGGCGCGACCCCGACCAGTTGCGCGTGATGGCGCTCGACGGGCGCGCCGACGTGCTGGCGATGCCGACCAACGTCGCCGCCAACCTCTACAACCGCGGCGCGAAACTGCAGCTGATCAACGTGTCGACCTGGGGTGTGCTGTGGCTCGTGTCGCGCGATCCGGCGCTGAAGTCGCTGGCCGACCTGCGGGGCAAGGAGCTGGCGATGCCGTTTCGCGGCGACATGCCCGACATCGTGCTGCAACTCCTTGCCGAAGGGCAGGGCATGGACGTGAGGAAGGACCTGAACCTGCGCTACGTCGCCAGCCCGGTGGACGCGATGCAGCTGCTGGTGATGCGCCGCGTCGACCACGCGCTGCTCGCCGAGCCGGCGGCCTCGATGGCGCTGCGCAAGACCGGGTCCTTCCCGCTCAGCGTGATCGCGCCCGAGCTGCACCGCAGCGTGGACCTGCAGAAGGAGTGGGGCCGGGTGTTCGCGCGTGCGGCACGCATCCCGCAGGCGGGCATCGCGGTCATGGGCGCGCTGCGCGAGCGCCCCGAGCTGGTGGCGCGCATCGAGGCCGAGTACGCGCGCGCGCTCGCGTGGTGCAAGGTCAACGCCGCGGCCTGCGGCAAGGCGGTGGCGGCGCGCATCGACGTGCTCAGCGCCGAGGCGGTGGCCGATTCGATCGCGGTGAGCCAGCTCGAGGTGGTGCCGAGCCGCGATGCGCGTGCCGAGCTCGAGCACCTGTTCGCCAAGCTGGTGGCGAAGAATCCCGCACTGGTCGGCGGCAAGCTGCCGGACGATGGCTTCTACGGCGGAGCGAAGGCGCCATGAACCTGCTGCGCGCCTGGCTGGCCGGCTTGCCGGCCTACCTGTGGAGTGGCTGGGGCGCGATCGCCAGCCTCTGTCTGCTGCTCGCCGCCTGGGAGGCGGTGAGTCTCGCCTACGGCCCGCTCGTCATGCCCGACCCGCGCGCGGCCTTCGCCACGCTGTGGGGCCTGATCGACAGTGGCGCGGCGTGGCCGGAACTGGCCGCCACCGCACGCCGCGCGCTTACCGGCTACGCGCTGTCGGTGGTCGCCGGCAGCGTGCTCGGCCTGGTCGCCGGGCTGTCGATGACCGCCTCGATGATGGCGCGTCCGCTCGTCACCGTGCTCATGGGCACGCCGCCGATCGCCTGGCTGGTGCTGGCGATGCTGTGGTTCGGCGCGAGTGATGGAACACCCGTGTTCACCGTGTTCGTGGCGTCCTTCCCGGTGATCTTCATCGGCGCACTGCAGGGCACGCGCACGCTCGACAACCAGCTCCACGGCATGGCCGCGGCCTTCCGCCTGCCACGCCGCATGATGCTCACCGACGTATACCTGCCGCACGTGGTGTCCTACCTGTTCCCGGCCTGGATCGCCGCGCTCGGCACGGCCTGGAAGGTGGTGGTGATGGCCGAGCTGCTCGCCACCCAGGACGGCGTGGGCGCGGCGCTCGCGGTGTCGCGCTCGCACCTGGACACCGCCGCGACCATGGGCTGGATCGCCGCGGTGGTCGGCCTGCTGCTGGCGGTGGAGTACCTGGTGCTGGAGCCGATCAAGCGTGAGGTCGAGCGCTGGCGGGAGCAGGGCGCATGAACACGGTTTCGACTGCCGAGCTGCGCGTGCACGGGCTCTCCCATGCCTTCGCGCGCGACGAGGTGCTCTCGGGCATCGACTTCCGCGTGCGTGCGGGCGAGGTCGTGGCCCTGGTCGGACCCTCGGGCTGCGGCAAGACCACGCTGCTGCACCTGGCGGCCGGCCTGCTGACGGTGCAGCAAGGCCGGGTGGACAGCGGCTTCGCCTCCACCGCCTTCATGTTCCAGCAGCCGCGCCTGCTGCCCTGGAAGAGCGCGCTCGACAACGTCGCGCTCGGCCTCAAGGCGGCCGGCGTCAAGCGCGCCGAGCGCCACTTCCGCGCGCGCGCGCTGGCCTTGCGCCTCGGACTCGCCCACCGCGACCTCGACAAGTTCCCCCACCAGCTCTCGGGCGGCATGCAGAGCCGGGTGGCGCTGGCGCGCGCGCTGGTGCTCGCGCCCGAGCTGCTGCTGCTCGACGAGCCGTTCTCGGCACTGGACGTCGGCCTCAAGGAAGAGCTTTATCGCCTGCTGCTCGACCACCAGGCCGAGCGCGGCATGGGCGTGCTGATGATCACCCACGACCTCATGGAGGCGGTGCGGCTGTCGGATGCGATCCTGGCGATGGCGCCCGCGCCCGGGCGCATCGTGTGCCGCTTCGAACTCGACCGCCCGGCGGCCCGGCGCGATGACGCCTGGGGGTACCGGCACACCGCAGAGCTGCTGCAGGTGCCGGACGTACGCGCGAGCTTCGGTTTGCCACCGGCGGTGGCGGTGGCGAGGGATCGAGCGGGATCTGCGCCGCGGCCAGAGTTCGTGCGGCAAGGCGGGCTGGCGCTGCCGCACGCGCTGAGCCGCTGTCCGGGCTGCGCCTGGTGAGCCCGACTTCCAGACCGATCCCGGTGCAGGGCGGCAAGCGTTGCGGGGCATGAGCATGGGTGACAGGACGATGAATGCTGGACGCGGGGTCGTGACCGGGAAGGGTGCGGGCAATGCGCAATCGGGCTGGAGCGTGCGGCTTGCGGCACGGCCACTGTTCATGTGCGGCTTCCGGCCCTTCTTCCTCCTCACCGCACTTCATGCGGTGCTGGTGCTGCTCGCCTGGGGCGGCTTCCTCGGCTTCGGCCTGGCGCTGCCGGCGGTCGCGGGCGGCCCCTTCGTGTGGCACGCGCACGAGCTGATGTTCGGCTTCGGGCTCGCCGCGGTGGCGGGCTTCGTGCTCACCGCGGTACCGGAGTTCACCGCCACGCCGGCGTTCGCGCCGCGGGTTGTGCTGCGTCTGGTACTGCTGTGGCTGGCGGCGCGCGCGGCTTTCTGGCTGTCGGGCGGGCTCGCCGCCGTCGCGGAGAGCTGGCTCGGCGGGGAGGAGGGGCAGGCCGTTGCGCGATGGATCGGGCACCTGCCCGCGGCGCTGCTCGAGATCGGCTTCGCCTGCGCATTGCTGGCCGCGGTGGCGCCGCGGCTGTGGCGCGACCCCGAGCGTCGCCACCTCGGCTTTCAGTGGGGCCTGGCGGCGATGGCGATGGCGGTGGCGGGCTTCCACCTCGATGTGTTGCGCGGCGAGTACCCGATGCGCTGGGTGCTGGTGGGGCTGGGCGTGATGATGACGCTGGTGGTGGTGGCGATGAGCCGGATCTCGATGCGCGTCATGCACGACGCGCTCGACGCCGCGCGCGCGCGCCGCCTGCCCGCGCATACGTTGCGCCGGGACGAGGAGGCCGAGCTGGAACTGCCTTCCTACCGCGCGCGGCCGCCGCGGCGCAACCTGGCGATCGCGGCGATCGCGGTCCATACGGTGGCGGAATACCTCCTGCCGGGCTCGCCGATCACCGGTTGGCTGGGGCTGGGCGCGGCGGCGGCGGTGTTCAACCTGCTCAACGACTGGCACGTCGGGCGCGCCTTGTTCACGCGCTGGGCCTTCCTGCTCTATGCGGTGTACTGGCTGCTGGCGCTCGGCTACCTGCTGCTCGGCCTCGCCCGTCTGGGGGCGCCGCTGGCACCGAGCGCCGGGACTCACCTGCTGGCGATCGGCGCGATGGGCCTGTCCATCCTGGCGGTGCTCTGCATCGCCGGGCGCACGCACGCCGGCTACCCGCTCGACGAGCGTCCGTGGGTGGGGGCGGCGGCAGTCTCGATCGTGCTCGCGGCCTTGCTGCGCGCGGCCGCCGGCCTGCCCGACATGCCCGCATCCGCCTTGCAGTTGCTTGCCACGCTGGCCTGGATCACAGCCTTCGCGCTGGCCGCGTGGCGGTTGGGCGTGTTGTTCGTGGCCGCGCGGGTGGATGGCGGTGCCGGGTGCGAGGAATACCACGCTCCCCGGGCAGCCGAGGCCGTCCCGCCCTGATGCGGGCACGGGCCTGCGGTGATGGCGCCGCGCTCGGGTCGGACCGACGCAGGCCAGCGTGACCGGGTTCGTGGCAGTGCTGGCACCGAACGCGCTAAGCTGGCGGCCGTGGATGGCTCCGCAGCGGAATCGCCGTCCGAGCCCGGAGACCCGACGATGGCGCTGCTCAACTGGAAAGCCGACTATTGCACCGGTAACGCGAAGATCGACGAGGATCACCGCGCCTTGTTCGAGCGCGTCAACGATTTTCACTTTGCGTGGCAACAGAACCGCGACCGCAAGGACATCGCGCGCGTGCTCAACCGCCTGGTCGAGTACGCCGAGGAACACTTCGCGCGCGAGGAAGAGATCATGCGCGCCAGCGGCTACCCGGGACTGGCGCGCCACCAGGCGATCCACGAGGCACTGTTCGAGCAGATCTTCGTGCTGCAGGGCCACTTCGAGGACGGGCGCATCCGCATCGATCGCGACACGGTCGACTTCCTGCGCGGCTGGCTGGTGGATCACATCGTCGGCGAGGACATGAAGTTTGCGGCCTATGTCGAGAGCGGCGACGAACCTGCGCCGGCCCGGCAGGCGAGCGACATCGACGTCGTCTGAACCCGGGCCCTCAGGCCGTCGCGGCGCCGGCCTGCAGCCGGCCGCGGCGCACCAGCAGCAGCACCGCGAGGGCGAGCACGACCTCGATCAGCCCGATCGCCACGAAGACTGGCGGGTAGGGGCGTTCCAGCACCAGGCCGAAGAAGGCGAGCAGCGCGCTGCTGAGCAGCGGGCCGGCGGCAAAGCCGAGCGAGCCCGCCATGTTGAAGGCGGCCAGCGCGCTGGCGCGGCAGTCGCTGCCGCCATATTGCGCGGCCAGCACCAGTGAGGGCGCATACATCAGCGCCGCGATCACGCCGCCCGCGGCCATCGTCGCCACCACCCGATCGCCCGGGACGAAGCCGAGCACGGCGAGGAAGACGCCGTAGAGCACGCTGCCGATCACCATCATCCACAACGGATCCCAATGCCGCGACAGGTGGCCGGCGGGCCAGGTGAGCACCGAGAAGGGGATCAGGAAGGCCGCCATCGCGATGCCGATCTGGCGCGCATCGAAACCGATCACCAGGCCGAGGTAGAGCGACAGCGTCGACACGATGAAGCCTACGGTGAGGCGGTCGGCGAAGGAGAACGCGAGCGGGATCAGCAACTGGCGACGGTTGCGCAGGGTGTCGACGATCTCGGATGCCGTCATGCGCGGCCGCGTGCCGCCGCCCTCGGCGAGGCGGACGAAGCCGAGCGCGGCCATCGCCAGCGAGAGCAGGCCGCCGCCGAGGGGCACCCAGAAGGGGTCGATGTCGCCGATGATGCCCCCGAGCGGCGCGCCGGTGGCCACCCCCAGGCTGATCGAGGCGCCCACCGCGCCCATGCGCGCGCCCAGCCCGGCCTTGCCGGCGTGGTCGGCGGCGAGCGCCATCAGCAGCGACAGCGCCGACATGTGGGCGAAGCCCTCGACGAGGCGCAGCGCGAGGAGCAGCGCGTAGCTCTCCGTGCTGCGCCAGGCCCAGGCGATGCCCAGCAGCGCGATGCCGTTCACGGCGAGCGCGCCTACCGCGAGCAGGCGGCGCTTGCCGAGGCGGTCGGAGAGCAGGCCGGCGATCGGCGCGCCGAGCAGCGCGCCGATCATGTTGATCGACATGAAGAAGTGGCTGGCGAACTGGCCCAGACCGGGAAAGCGCTGCGCGGTGAACTCGGGCAGCACCGGCACCATGCCGGTGACCGGCAGCATCAGGGCGTAGAGCAGCAGCAGCGGCAGGAGATGAGGTCCGGTCATGGTGTCGGCGCGGTGTCGGCGCGCTGGGTTCGGAGGCGGGTGCGCCGCATGATACTTCGACCTCCGCGACCGTCGTCTGTTGCCGATCAAGGCCCGGCTACAATCCTGGCGACCCGCCGCCGCCGCCGCGGCCGGGTTCGTGTCGGCACCCCGTGTGCGTCTCACTTCGGAGGTTCGCGCATGCGCGCCGTGTATCTGTCGGGACTGCTGGTGGTTGTGCTCGCCGTCGTCACCTTCTGGATGACCGCGGGGCTTCAGCCGGGCGTGACCGTGCTGCAGTTCGCGTGGACGCCGCGCGGCTTCGGCGAGATCGTCCATGTGTGGTCGCCCGAGGATCTTGCCCGCTACCGCCTCCACCTTCCGGTCGACAGCCTGCTGCTGCTGGCCTACGGCAGCTTCGGCTGGCTGCTCGCGACCCGCACGGCGCTGTTCGCGTCGCTGCCCGGGCGGGCACGCGTTGCGGCACGCTTCGTCCTGCCGCTCGCGGCCGTGTTCGACGCGGTGGAGAATGCGCTCCACGCCTGGTTGACCGAGATGCCGCGCTTCGGCATGCATGGGCTGTACCTGCTGTCGACCACCTGTTCGGCGCTCAAGTGGGCGCTGCTGTTCGGCTTCGCCGCGCTGGTGTTGTGGGCGCTGGCGCGCGAAGCAGACTGAGGCGCTCAGTCCGCGGCCTCGTCCTGCGGCGCCGCGCGCGCCTGCGCGAGCAGGGCGTCGATGCGCGCGCGCAGGCGCTGCCAGTGCGAGCCTTCCCAATACACCCGGCCGCAGCCGGCGCAGGCGGAAAAGTGTGTGTGACGCGCGCGCACCGCGGGCGGCAGGCGCTGCACCACCGCCGCTGGCGAGACTTCGTGCAGTGCCGCGTTGCATTCGAGGCAGCGCGAGAACGGGCGGGCGTGTCCGGCGAGTCCGAGGCGGCGGAGGATCTCGACCGCCTGGCGCGCCGGCTCGAGCGCATGCACGAAGCAGCCCTCGGCGACGTCCCGGCGCTTGAGGAGTTCGCGGTCGCGGGTCAGCACGACGCGCCGCTCGCGCACGGCGGTGGCGACGAGCGTGGCATCGTCGATGTGATTGTCGTAGAGCGTGTCGAAGCCGGCCAGGCGCAGCAGTCGCGCCAGGCCGCCGAGATGGGCGTCGGCGATGAGGCGCGGCGGCGGGGACGGGCAGGGCTTCCCGCAGCGCGCGGCATGGGGATGGACCGACACCCGCTCGCCCGGGCACAAGCGGCGCTCGAGGGGCGCCGGGCGACCGTCGACCAGCACCCTTCCGACCTCGGTGTGCGGGACGCCGAGCGCTTCGATCACGTGCTTGAGGCTGGAGCCGGCCGCGCAGCGGACCTCGAAGATGCGATCGCGCCGTGCCGGGGCGAGGAAGGCCGCCAACTCGCCATGGAAGCGGAAGGAGACGAGCCGTGCGGGGGAGAGGGGCACGGGGGTGGCGTCGGACATGGGCAGGGCATTCCCTCGATCGAGCACCGCCACAGCATAGCGCGCGCCGCAGGCGCTTGCTGCTACGCTGTCGGCTGGTTCGTCCGAGGAGATCGAAGATGAAGATCCGCGCCCTGTTCGTCACGCTTTCCGGGCTCTCCGCCGCCGCGGTGGCCGTACTCGTCCTCGCCGCGGTCCCGGCACCCGCCGGCGCGATCGCCCAGCCGGTGGGCCCGGCGATGCCGGAGGAATGCGTCTGTTCGCGCGGCCTGCGCCTCGCGGAGGCGCCGCCCTCGGTCCTGCACAACTGCCAGTGCGGTCCGCTGCAGTGCGTGGTGCACGCGCAGTCCGGCCAGTTGCAGTGCCGCTGAGCCGCGTGTGCGCATGAAGCCGCGCCTCAGCGTGATCACGCTCGCGGTGGACGATCTCGAGCGCGCCGTCGCCTTCTATCGCGACGGCTTGGGCTGGCCGACGCAGGGCATCGTGGGGAGTGCGGCGCAGCATTCGGCGGTCGCCTTCTTCGCGCTGCAGCCCGGGATCCGGCTGGCGCTCTTCCCGCGCACGAGTCTCGCGGTCGAGGCCGGCGTCGCGGAACCGCCGTCGGGCACGAGCGGCTGCCTGCTGAGCCACAACGTCGCCCGGCGCGAGCAGGTCGCCGAGGTGATGGCCGAGGCCGCGGTGGCGGGTGCGCGCATTCTGCGTCCGCCACGCGACACCGCCTGGGGTGGCCATGCGGGCTATTTCGCGGATCTCGACGGGCATCCGTGGGAGGTGGCGTGGAACCCGAAATGGCCGCTGGCGGACGACTGAGTCCCGCGCAGGCCGGCTGAGCGGATGCAGCCCGGCGCAACGCGACCGTCCCGCGGCGCGGAACCGGACAGCGCGCGCCTTTGTCCCTAAACTGGCGGTTCGCGCCGAGCCACGCTCTCCACTCCTCACGCCCGACTCCTCGTTTCCCGATGCCTTCCAGCCGCCGCTTCGTCCTCTCGCTCAGCCTCGTCGGTCTCGCCGCGCTGGGCGCCTATGCCTGGTATGCAAACCGTCCGCCGGCCTTGCCGCCGGGGGGCGCGCGGGCGCAGGCGGCAGGCGTGCAAGCGGTGCCGCCTGCGGCGGGGACTGCGGGCGCGAAGGGGGCCGCGGGCGCTGCGGGTGGCTCGCAGGGCGGGCCGGTGGTGGTGGAGACGCACACCGTGGGCGTGCGTGCGCTCGCCGACGACGTCGGCGCGGTCGGCTCGCTGGTGTCGAACGAGTCGGTGGTGCTGCGTCCCGAGGTGTCGGGGCGGATCGAGGCGATCCGCTTTCGCGATGGCGAGGCGGTGCGGCGCGGCGAGGTGCTGATCGAGTTCGACGCCGCGGTGCAGCGCGCCGAGCTGCAGCAGGCGCGCGCCAGCCTGACCTTGGCCGAATCGAACTTCCGCCGCAGCCAGGACCTCTTCTCGCGCAGCTTCGTGAGCCGCAGCAGCCTGGACAACGCGCGCTCGCAGCTCGAGGTGGCGCGCGCCGGGGTGGCGCTCGCGCAGGCCAGGCTCGCGCGCATGCAGATCCGCGCGCCGTTTGCCGGCGTCGTGGGCATCCGCAGCGTGAGCCCCGGCGACTTCGTCAAGGACGGCGAGGCCATGATCAACCTCGAGGACATCGCCACGCTGAAGGTGGATTTCCGCCTGCCCGAGCTCTACCTCGACCGTGTGCGCCCCGGGCAGACGGTGGAGATCGCGAGCGACGTGCTGGCGGGCGAGCGTTTCGCCGCCACGGTCGAGGCGATCGATCCGCTGGTCGATGCGCAGGGGCGCGCGCTCAGGCTGCGCGCGAGCCTGCCCAACCCCGAGCTGCGCCTGCGCCCGGGCGTGTTCGTACGCGTGCGCCTGATCCTCGCCGAGCGCGCCGACGTCGTGATGGTGCCCGAGGCCGCGCTGGTGCCGGCGCCGGGCAACACCCAGTTCGTATACCGGGTCGCCGAGGGCAAGGCGCAGCGCGTCGAGGTGCGCACCGGCACGCGGCGCGACGCGATGGTGGAGGTGGTCGAGGGCGTGCAGGCGGGCGAGGTGGTGGTGACCGCCGGCCAGCTCAAGCTGCGCGACGGCGCGGCGGTGAAGCTGGCCGCGGGCGGCGTGGCGCGGGCGGACTGAGCGATGGTCCTCTCCGAGCTCTGCATCCGCCGCCCGGTGTTCGCCACCGTGCTGTCGCTGCTCGTGCTGCTGGTGGGCCTGATGTCGTACTCGCGGCTCACCGTGCGCGAGTACCCCAACATCGACGAGCCGGTCGTGACGGTGGATACGCGCTACCGTGGCGCCAGCGCCGAGATCGTCGAGTCGCAGGTCACCAAGCCGCTGGAGGACTCGCTCGCCGGCATCGAGGGCGTGGACGTGCTGTCCTCGATCAGCCGCCAGGAGCGCAGCCAGATCACGGTGCGCTTCCGCGTCGAGCGCAGCGCCGATTCGGCTGCGGCCGACGTGCGCGACCGCGTGTCGCGCGTGCGCCAGCGCCTGCCCGACGACATCGACGAGCCGGTGATCGCCAAGGTCGAGGCCGACGCCAGCCCGATCATCTGGGTGGCTTTTTCCTCCGACCGCCACGCGCCGATGGAGATCAGCGACTTCGCCAACCGCGTCATCAAGCCGCGTCTGCAGACCTTGCCCGGTGCGGCCGATGCGCGCCTGTTCGGCGACCGCCGCTCGGCGATGCGGGTGTGGCTCGATCGCGACCGCCTCGCCGCCTTCGGCCTGACCGTGCAGGAGGTGGAAGACGCGATCCGGCGCCAGAACGTGGAACTGCCCGCCGGGCGCATCGAGAGCCGCGAGCGCGAGTTCGCCGTCGTGGCGCAGACCGACCTCGCCCGGCCCGAGCAGTTCGGCGCCATCGTGCTGCGCCAGGGCGACACCGCCGACGCCTACCCGGTGCGCATCCGCGACGTCGGCCGGGTGGAGGTGGCACCCGAGAGCGAGCGCACCTCGGTGCGCTTCATGGGGCGGCCGGCGGTGTCGATCGGCCTCATCAAGCAATCGGTGGCGAACCCGCTCGACCTCAAGCGTGGCCTGGACGAGATGATGCCGCGGCTGCAGGCCGAGCTGCCCGAAGGCATGTCGATGACCATCGCCAACGACACCACGGTGTTCATCGAGCGCTCGATCGACGCGGTGTTCTCCACCATCTGGGAGGCGGTGCTGCTGGTGGCCGCGGTGTGCCTGTTCTTCCTGCGCAACTGGCGGGCGATGCTGGTGCCGCTGGTGACGATCCCGGTGTCGCTGGTGGGCGCGTTCACGCTGATGCTGGTGCTCGGCTTCTCGATCAACACGCTCACGCTGCTCGCGCTGGTGCTGGCGATCGGGCTGGTGGTGGACGATGCGATCGTGGTGCTGGAGAACATCTACCGCCACATCGAGGACGGCATGGAGCCGGTCGCCGCCGCCTTCAAGGGCGCCAGGGAGATCGGCTTCGCGGTGGTGGCGATGACGATCACGCTGGCCGCGGTGTACGCGCCGGTGGCCTTCATGAGCGGGCGCACGGGCAAGCTCTTCACCGAGTTCGCGCTCACGCTCGCCGGCGCGGTGATCGTGTCGGGCTTCGTCGCGCTGACGCTGTCGCCGATGATGTGCTCGAAGCTGCTGCGTCACGAGCCCACGCACGGACGGATCTACAACGGCATCGAGCGTTTCCTGGCCTGGCTCACCGGCGGTTATCGCGCTGTGCTCGAGCTGGCGCTGGGCGCGCGCTGGCTGGTGATGCTGGTGTTCGCGGTGGTGGCGGGGAGCTCGGTCTGGCTGATGGGGCAGTTGAAGAGCGAGCTCGCGCCGCTGGAGGACCGCGGTCGGGTGATCGGCATGTTCACCGGCCCGGAGGGCGCCACGCTCGACTACATGGCGCGTTACGCCGAGGAGATCGAGCGCATCTACGCCGGCCTGCCGGAAGTCGATCGCTATCTGGTGATCGCCGGCAACCCGACGGTGTCGCAGGGCATCTCCTTCGTCGGCTTCACCGACTGGTCGGAGCGTACGCGTACGGCCGGGGAGATCTCGAGCGGACTGCAGCCCAAGCTGCGCGCCGTGCCGGGCGTGAATGCCTTCCCGATCATGCCGGCTTCGTTCGGGCAGAGTGCGCGCTCGCGGCCGGTGAGCTTCGTGGTGGCGACCTCGGAGGGCTACGACGCGCTCGCGCGCGTGACCGACACCTTCCTCGACGCGATGCGCGACAACCCCGGCTTCCTGTCGCCGGACACCGACCTCAAGCTGACGATGCCCGAGCTTGCGGTGGAGGTGGATCGCGACCGCGCGGCCGACCTCGGGGTCGACGTCGATGTGATCGCGCGCACGCTCGAGAGCATGCTCGGAGGTCGCCAGGTCACGCGCTACAAGCAGGACGCCGAGCAGTACGACGTGATCGTGCAGGTCGGCGCCGGCGAGCGCCGCGACCCGCGCGACATCCGCGACATCTACGTGCGTGCGCGCACCGGCGAGATGGTGCCGCTGACCAGCGTGGTGCAGGTGAGCGAGCGCGTGGCGCCGCGCGAACTCAACCACTTCGGCCAGCGCCGTTCGGTGACCATCTCGGCCAACCTGGCGCCCGATTACGCCCTGGGCGAGGCGCTGCAGTGGATGGACGACACCGCGGCGCGCATCCTGCCGCCGGGCTACAGCACCGACTACGACGGCCAGTCGCGCGAGTTCAAGACCAGCGCGGAGAGCCTCGCGCTGGTCTTCCTGCTCGCGCTCGCCTTCATCTACCTGGTGCTGGCAGCGCAGTTCGAGAGCTTCCGCGACCCCTTCATCATCATGCTGACGGTGCCGCTGTCGATGACCGGCGCGCTCGGCGCGCTATGGCTGACCGGCGGCACGCTCAACGTCTACAGCCAGATCGGCCTGGTGACGCTGGTCGGGCTGATCACCAAGCACGGCATCCTGATCGTGGAGTTCGCCAACCAGCTGCGCGAGCACGGACATGCGCTGCGCGAGGCGGTGGTGGAGGCGGCGGTGCTGCGCCTGCGGCCGATCCTGATGACGACCGGGGCGATGGTGCTGGGCTCGCTGCCGCTTGCGCTGGCGACCGGGGCGGGCGCCGAGAGCCGCCAGCAGATCGGCTGGGTGATCGTGGGGGGCTTGCTGATCGGCACCTTCTTCACGCTCTTCGTGGTGCCGACGGTGTATACGCTGCTGGCGCGGCGCGAGCGCGAAGCGCCGGTCGCGGTCACGCAGGGAGCCGCCTCCTGAAAACGAAGAACCCCGCGGCGCCGGTTGCGCTTGCGGGGTTCGTCACGGTGCCGGGAGGGGATCAGCTTTCGGTTTCGACCCTCTTCAGGTACGCGTAGATCTGGTCCTTGATCGCCAGCTTTTCCTTCTTCATGACCTCGATCTCGAGGCTGGTGCCGGGCACGACGTGGGTCTCGATGTTGTGGATCTTCTGGTCCAGCTCGTTGTGCCGCTCGAAGAGCTGGGTGAAGTGGCGGTCGTTGTGCTTGAGACGGGTGATCAGGTCGCGATATTCGGGGAACATGGGAAGAACTCCTTGGTTCTGGATTGCAAAGGCTACGAACTGGGGCAAAGGAAAAATTTTCCGCTCGGCACCAGTCTACTCCCGCTTCCGGTGCGCGGCCAGCGTGGCGGGCGGGTGTGGCCCGTGGTCCGCGACCCGCTTCGGGCCGCTTGCGGATGGCATTTGCCGGGCTGTTGCCGCGAGCAGGAAAACTGATCGAAAGTTCCTCGGTGCCTCATCCGAACAGGTGGGGGAACAGCTTCGCGCGCTCCTCGCCACTGAGTGCGTTCATGCGCGCGATGTTGCGCTCGGGGATGCGGTCGACCTCGGGGTAATGCTCGATCGCCTTCTCCAGGCTCTCCTCGCGGATGATGTGCAGCAGCGGCCAGGGCGAGCGGTTGGTCAGGTTGCCCGGGTCGTCCGCCTCGGTGTCGGCGAACTGGTACTGCGGGTGGAAGCTCGCCACCTGCAGCTCGCCCTCCCAGCCGAACTGCTCGACCCACAGGTCCACCGCGTCGAGGAAGTCGTTGTAGTCGGCGAAGTCCTCCAGCATGTCGGGGATCGCCAGCAGGGTGGTCTCGAGCTCCGCCACCGGGGTGTCGGAGAGGCGCTCGAGCTCGGCCTGCAGGTCTTCGAGCAGGGCGTCGGCGGTGGTGGCGTGGCTGACCGCGATGCGCACGCGCTTCTCGCGCCGCGGGCGGGCGGCGAAGGGGCAGAGGTCGAGGCCGATGACGACCTCGTCGAGCCACTGCTCGACGTCGGCGATGATCTGTTCATCCATTGGAGCGGTTCCGTTCAGGCGGGATGCAGGGGAAGGTCGTGCAGCAGCCGCAAGGCGGTGTGCAGCACGGCCTCGGGGAGGTCGGGGCGCAGGCAGTCGAGCTCGACGAAGCCCGGCCAGGTCTCGCGGAACTGGCGCTGCCAGGTGAGCTGGCGCTTGGCGAGCTGGCGGGTGGCGGCGACGCCCTTGAAGCGCAGCTCGTCGTAGCCGGTGCCGCCGTCGAGGTATTCCCACACCTGGCGGTAGCCGACGCAGCGCATCGAGGGCATGGACGGGTCGAGCCGGTAGCGCGCGCGCAGCTGGCGAACCTCGTCGACCAGGCCGGCGTGGAGCATGGCGTCGAAGCGCTCCTCGATGCGCGCGTGCAGCGCGCCGCGATCCGAGGGCGCGAGCGCGATCGGCAGCAGCCGGCAAGGCAGCGGGTCGTCTTCCTTCTTCGCGTAGCTGTCCGCGAGCGGGCGGCCGGTAAGGCGGACGATCTCGAGCGCGCGCTGGATGCGCTGCGCGTCGCCCGGCTCCAGGCGTGCCGCGGCCTCGGGGTCGAGGCGGGCGAGCTCGGCGTGCAGCGCCGGCCAGCCGCGCCCGGCGGCCTCGTCGTCGAGCGCGCGGCGCAGCTCGGGGTCGGCCGCGGGCAGGTCGGAGAGCCCGTCGCGCAGCGCCTTGAAGTACAGCATGGTGCCGCCGGCCAGGAGCGGAATATTGCCGCGTGCGACGATCTCGCCCATCAGGCGGATCGCGTCGGCGCGGAAGCGTGCGGCCGAATAGCTCTCCTCGGGCGTCACCACGTCGATCAGGTGGTGCGGGCACACCGCGCGTTCCTCCGCGTTCGGCTTGGCGGTGCCGATGTCCATGTCGCGATACACCAGCGCCGAATCCACGCTGATCACCTCCACCGGCAGGGCTTGCGCGAGCGCAAGCGCGCTCGCGGTCTTGCCGCTGGCGGTGGGGCCGAGCAGCAGCAGGGCGGGCGGCAGGGGGGCGGGGATGGGCGGAGGCAGTTTGGGCGAGGCCGAAGTGTGCGCTCGGGCGCGGGATTCGCGACGGCGCAGGGCGCGCGGATTATCTCCCAGGCCGTCGTGATCCGCCAGCGTGCGACCCGCAACCCCTCAGGTTTGCCGAGAACGGCGGCGCATTTCCAGGCTGATGGGGCCGGTGCCGAAAAGCTTGCGGTCGGCGGGGGCGCGCGTTCGCCCGCCCCCGGGATGCAGCGATCAGCGGTGGCCGCGCAGCATCGAGCGCGTCATCGGGTCGAGCGGCAGGGCGTAGTCGTGCACCGCCAGCACCACGTTGGTCTCGGGCTGGATGACCTTGAGGTTCACGAACACCATCTCGCTGCTCTGCGCGTAGGTGCCCACCACCACCGCCTGCGCGTCGTGCGTGCTGGCGAGGTCGCGGATCTCGCGGGTGAGCATCAGCTCGCCCTGGTCGCGCGCCATATAGACGTTGTTGCGGAACTTCATCTCGATCATGCGGTAGCCGGCGAGCGTGAAGCGCGCCGAGACCTGTTCGGAGATGAGGCGGCCGAGGGTGGAGGATTGCTCGAGCGCGTCGATGTTCACCACGGTGGCGGCGATCAGTGCCTGCGTCGGCGCGAGCTGGCCGCGCAGCTGCGCGAGCAGGCTGTCGGCCGCGGCGTAGTTGGACGGGATCAGCGGGTTGGCGGCGGCGGCGTCGAAGCTGATGTCCTTGCGCGACGCGACCGGTTCGGTGGCGCAGCCGGCGGTGACGAGCACGGCGGCGGCGAGGGCTGCGGCGAGGATTGCGGGCTTGCGCATCATTCGCCTCCGACGACCTGGAAGGACTTGGTGCGCGCCTGCGGGGCGGCGAGGTAGAGCGCCTCGTCGGCCGCGTCCGCGCGGAACACGCCGGTCTCGCGCGCGATGAACCGGCTGTTGTCCGTCACGCTGGTGCTGACGATGATCTCGAGCGAGCCGGTGGCATCGACGCCGGGCTTGACCTGGGTATCCACGCCGACGCGCAGGGCGCCGGCCGGGGTGCGCAGCACCGGGTGGCCGGCCTCGAGCAGGGCGGTGATCAACTGCGTGGAAAAGGCGCGGTCGAAGGCCGAAGCGTCGGCATGCTGATTGACGAACAGCGCGGTCTGCGGGGCCAGGCGGGCGGACAGGCGCTGCGCGACGTCGCGGGCGAGGCTGTTCCAGTGCGAGGCGGAGTGCAGTGCGCGCTGCGAAACAGCTGCCTGGGCGTTCGCCGCGGGGGCGTGATGGACGGGCGTGGCGCAGGCGCCTGCCAGCAGGGCCGCAGCGCTGGCCGCGGCGAGGGTCTTCTTCATGGAGCGCATTCTCCGGGACGGGGCACCGCGTCGGTCGCAGGCGGCGAGGACGGTGCCGGGCAAGTGAAACGGCGTATGTCGCAGCTATGCCGAAAGCTAGCAGAAGCCCCGCTCCGACTCAATTGCGCCGCATCGGCGGATGAGACATAGTTCCGCGCCGTGGCGCTGCACAAAAAACGGGCAGCGGGGGAATACGCCTGTCCGTCAGCGCCTTGCGGAACTTATCCACAGCTTGTCCCGGGAGCTGCCCACGGGTGCTGGGGACAAAGCCGGCGGTCGCCATGGTGAGCGATGCGTGGATGAGCGTGCCCGCAAAGGAGAAGTGGCTTGCAGGTATGATTGCGCGCGCTGTGCACGGGGCGTCCGTGCAATCCTGTCGAGGTGCTTTCTTGAAGATCTTTTCGCCGCTGTACGAGCGCACGATGGTGTGGTCGCGTCATCCGCGCGCGCCCTGGTTCCTGGGGGGGCTGAGTTTCGCCGAGTCGTCGTTCTTTCCGATCCCGCCGGACGTCATGCTCGCGCCGATGTGCCTGGCGAATCCGCATCGCGCCTGGTGGTTCGCGCTCCTGACCACCCTGACCTCGGTGGCGGGGGGACTTTTCGGCTACCTCATCGGCTACTACGCCTTCGACCTCATCGAGCCCTGGCTGCGCGGCAGCAACTACTGGGGCGCCTACGAGCAGGCGGTGGCATGGTTCGATGCCTGGGGCTTCTGGGCGATCTTCATCGCCGGCTTTTCGCCGATTCCCTACAAGGTCTTCACGATCGCCGCAGGCGTGGCGTCGATGGCCCTGCTGCCATTCACGCTGGCCTCGTTGATCGGGCGCGGCGCGCGCTTCTTCCTCGTCGCGGGCCTGATGGCCTGGGGGGGCGAGCGCATGGAGGGTGCGCTGCGCAAGTATGTGGACCGCATCGGCTGGGCCACGGTGGCCGCGGTGGTGGTCGGGGTGCTGGTGTATCGCGCGGGATGATGCAGGCGCGCCGACGGGCGCGCATTCGGCACCGGGGGTGTGCTACTGCCCGCGCATGAAGAAGCGGTCGAGCTCGGCCAAGCTCAGCTGCGTCCACGTGGGGCGGCCGTGGTTGCACTGGTCGGCGCGCTCGGTCGCCTCCATGTCGCGCAGCAGGGCGTTCATCTCGGGCAGGGTGAGCTGGCGATTGGCGCGCACCGCGCCGTGGCAGGCCATGGTGGCGAGCAGCTCGTTGCGGCGCGCGGTGACGACCTCGGTGGCGGGGAATTCGCGCAGCTCCTGCAGCAGCTCGCGCACCAGTTCGGCCACCGGCGCGCTCGCCAGCAGCGCGGGCACGCTGCGCACCACGAGCTCCTGCGGACCGGCGGCGGCGATCTCGAAGCCCATGCCGGCGAGTACCTCGGTGCCTTCCTCGGCCGCCGCCATGTCCTTCGCGCCCACCGAGAACACCGCCGGGATCAGCAGGCGCTGCACGGCCGGGCGGCCGTCGATCACGGTCTTGAGCTTCTCGTAGAGGATGCGTTCGTGGGCGGCGTGCATGTCCACCAGCACGAGGCCGGCGGCATTCTGGGCGAGGATGTAGATGCCGTGCAGCTGGCCGAGCGCGTAGCCGAGCGGCGGCGCCTCGCCCGTGGCGGTCTCCGTCGGCGCCGGGCGCGGGCCCGACTGGATCTCGCCGGGGCGGTCGGGCAGGCTGGCGCCACCGCTATCGCGTGCGCCCGCGGCGAAATCAAAGTAGGCGCGGCTCGCCGACTCCATCGCCAGGCGTCCTTGGCGGGCGTCTGCGGGCGGCCAGGACCGCGATGCGGGGTGGTGGGCGGCCGTCGGGACGGAAAGCGGGGGGAGGGCGCTCGAGAAGCCCCCTTGCGGGACGGTGCCCGATGCCGGGGAGGCCGCGGGGCCGGCACCGACGCCAATGGCTGCGGGCGCGTGCAGCTCCGCAGCGCGTCCCGCTCCGCTCTCGGCCAGGGTGCGGCGCACGGCGTGGAAGACGAACTGATGCACCGCGCGCGACTCGCGGAAGCGCACCTCGATCTTGGCCGGATGCACGTTCACATCCACCCCGGCGGGGTCGAGCTCGAGGAAGAGCACGTAAGCCGGATGGCGCGCGCCGTGCAGGATGTCGGCGTAGGCTTCGCGCACCGCGTGGGCGAGCAGCTTGTCGCGCACGAAGCGGCCATTGACGAAGAAATACTGCGCGTCGCGGCTGGCGCGCGAATAGGCGGGCAGCGACGCGAAGCCGGCCAGGCGCAGTATCCCGGCGTCGGCCTGGACCTCGCGGGCGTGCTGCAGGAAGTCGTCGCCCATCAGCGCCGCCACCCGCGCGGCGGGCGGTGAGGGAGGGAGGCGGTGGATCACGCGGCCGTTGTGGGCGAGCTGCAGGCCGATGTCGGGGCGCGCGAGCGCGACGCGGCGGAACATGTCGTCGCAGTGGGCGAACTCGGTGGATTCGGTCTTGAGGAACTTCCGCCGCGCGGGGGTGTTGTAGTAGAGGTCGGCGACGTCGACCACTGTGCCCTGGTCGAGCGCCGCCGGCTCGGGCTCGCGCCCGGCCTCGATGCGCCAGGCGTGGCTCGCGCCCTCGGCGCGGCTGGTGATGCCGGTGCGCGCCACCGCGGCGATGGCCGCCAGCGCCTCGCCGCGAAACCCCATCGTGCCCACGCGCTCGAGGTCGTCGAGGGTGGCGATCTTGCTGGTGGCGTGGCGCTCGAGCGCGAGCGCGAGCTCGTCGCGCGCGATGCCGCAGCCGTCGTCGGCGACGCGGATGCGCCGCACGCCGCCCTGCTCGAGCTGCACCTCGATCGCGCGCGCGCCAGCATCGACCGCGTTCTCGAGTATTTCCTTGAGCACCGAGGCCGGGCGCTCGACCACCTCGCCGGCGGCGATCTGGTTGACCAGCAGGTCGGAGAGGCGGTGGATGTGGGGCATGGGGGGGGCGGCGACGCAAAAGCGGGATTATACGGGGGTGCGGGGGCGGCACAGCCTTCCGCCGCTCGTGCAGAGAACCGGCGATTTTCCTTGCCCGTGCCGGGAGCGTGGCGCGGGTCGGGTATCATCGCGGCCATGCTCCGGGGCGGGCGCCCGCCGGTCCGCGCGCCCAAGCCCTGTCCTCCGCCAGGATCTTTTCATCGTTCCAGCATCCCATGAAGTCCATCGTCATCCTCATTTCCGGCCGCGGCAGCAATATGGAAGCCATCGTGCGTGCGGGCATCCCGGGCGCGCGTATCGCCGCGGTGATCAGCAACCGGCCGGGCGCCGGCGGGCTCGAGTTCGCACGCGCGCACGGCATCGCCACCGCGGTCGTCGACCACAAGTCCCACCCCGACCGCGCCGGCTTCGACCAGGCGCTCGCCGAGTGCATCGACGCCCATGCGCCCGACCTGGTCGTGCTCGCCGGGTTCATGCGCGTGCTCGGCGACGGCTTCGTGCGCCGCTACGAAGGCCGCCTGCTCAACATCCACCCCTCGCTGCTGCCGGCCTTCCCGGGGCTGCACACCCACCGCCGCGCGCTCGAGACCGGGGTGAAGGTGCATGGCGCGAGCGTGCATTTCGTCACCGCCGAGCTCGACGACGGGCCGATCGTGATCCAGGCCGCGGTGCCGGTGCTGACGGGCGACGACGAGGACAAGCTGGCCGCGCGCGTGCTGGCGCAGGAACACCTCATCTACCCGCAGGCGGTACGCTGGTTCGTCGAGGATCGGCTCGAACTCGTCGCCGGCCGCGTGAGCCTGCGCGACGCGCCGGCCCAGGACGGCGAGGCGCTGCTGGTGCCTGCGCCCGAGGGCGGAGGGCGGGCGTGATGCGCGGGCTGGTCGTGCGCCTCGCGCTCGCCGCCTGCGCGAGCGCGGCGGCGCTGCCCGTCGGCGCAGCGGCCGAGCCGCCCGCGCAGGGCCACATCGTCTATGACGTGCACTATGGCTCGTCCGGCTTCAAGGTGGGCGAGGCGCGCCACGAGTGGAAGCTGGACAAGGGGCGCTACGCGCTCTCGCTCGCGCTTCAGGCCAAGGGGCTCGCCGGCCTGTTCGGCCTCGAATACGAGCAGCGCAGCAGCGGTACGGTGGACGCAAAGGGCATGCGCCCGGAACTGTTCGAGGTCGACCAGCGCGGGCGCAAGCCCGAGCGCGCCGAGTTCGACTGGACTGCGGGCAAGGTCAGCATCCGCCGCGGCGGCGAGGAGCGGCGCAACGGCGAGATCCGCGCTGGCGACCAGGATCTGCTCAGCCTGTGGCACCAGGCGCGCAAGGTGGTCGAGTCCGGCAAGCCGGCGCGCTTCGCCGTGGTCACCAACAAGAGCATCAAGCAGGCGGTGGTCGAGCCGCGCGGCGAGGAGCGCCTCGAGCTCGCCGGCGAGCAGCTCGACACCGTGCGCCTGCACGCCTTTGCCGAGAAGGACGACCTCGACATCGACATCTGGCTGTCCAGGCGCCATAGCCTGCTGCCGGTCCGCATCCGTATCACCGACGACAAGGGCGGCGTGCTCGACCAGCGCGCTGCGCGCATCGAGGCGGGCGTGCCCGCCGCCAGGAACCCGAACTGAAATGAAACCCAAGACCGAAAAGCCCCGGACCCGGGCGATCAAGCGGCAGGAGCCGGCCGCGGCCGAGCGCCCGGCCGAGGGCGCGGTGTCGCGCACGCTCTTCATCCAGGCCACGCAGGCGCTCGGCGCCGTGCTCGCCTTCGACTACCCGGCCGACGCCGTGCTGTCGCGCCATTTTCGCGACAACCGCGAGCTCGGCCACCGCGACCGCGGCTTCATCGCCGAGGCGGTGTACGGTGTGCTGCGCCGGCTGCGCTGGCTGCGCCGCATCGCCGGCGCGGAGGCCACGCCGCGCATGCTGCTGCTGGCCTGGTTCGCGCGCGGCGAGGGCTGGCCGATGCGCAACTTCGAGGGCCTGGCGAGCGCCACGGAGCGCGACTGGATCACCTCGATCAAGGCCGCCGAGGCGGGCGAACCCAGCCTGGCCGAGCGTGCCGACCTGCCCGACTGGCTGGCCGAGCGCCTGCTCGCGCAGATGGACGGGGACGAGCTGCTCGCGCTCGCGCACGGGCTCAACCGCCCGGCGCCGCTCGACCTGCGGGTGAACCTGATCAAGAGCGACCGCGACGCGCTGCTCGAGCGCCTGCAGGCCGACGGCGTGCGTGCCGAGCCCGGCCGGCTGTCGCCGCAGGCGATCCGCCTGGCGGGCAAGCCGGCGCTGCAGAAGCATCCACTCTTCCTCGATGGCAGCTTCGAGGTGCAGGACGAGGGTAGCCAGCTGCTCGGCCTGCTCGTGCAGCCGCGCCGCGGCGAACTGGTGGTGGACTTCTGCGCCGGCGCCGGCGGCAAGACCCTGCAGCTGGGCGCGATGATGCGCTCGACCGGGCGCCTGTACGCCTTCGACGTTTCCGAGAAGCGGCTCGCCAAGCTCAAGCCGCGCATGGCGCGTGCCGGCCTGTCGAACGTGCATCCGGTGCTGATCGCCCACGAGGCCGACGCCAAGGTCAAGCGCCTGGCGGGCAAGGCCGACCGCGTGCTGGTCGATGCGCCCTGCACCGGGCTGGGCACGCTGCGCCGCAACCCCGACCTCAAGTGGCGCCAGTCGCCGGCGGCGGTCGAGGAGATGGTCGCCAAGCAGGGCGCGATCCTCGCCGCGGCGGCGCGCGTGGTGCGCCCGGGCGGCCGCCTGGTGTATGCCACCTGCAGCCTGCTCGCCGAGGAGAACGACGGCATCGTCGACGCCTTCCTGGCCGCGCATCCCGAGTTCCGCGCGCTGTCGGCGCAGGAAGTGCTGGCGGCGCAGGGTGTGGCGCTGGAGACCGGCGAGCGCCTGCGCCTGCTGCCGCATGTGCACGACACCGACGGCTTCTTTGCCGCCGTCATGGAGCGTGCCAAGGGTGGGTGAGCGCGGACATGAGCGGGCGCATCGGCGGGCAGGCAAGCGCCACGCGCCGATGCTCGGGTGGATGGCGGCGCTCGCCCTCCTGGCGCTTCCCGGCGTACACGCGAGCGAGCGTTTCGCGGGCAAGGGCGAGATCGAACTTGCCTTCGCTCCGAGCGACGACACCGAGAAGGTGGTGATCAACCTGATCCGCGGCGCGCGCAAGAGCCTGGAGGTGCACGCCTACGCCTTCACCAGCCGCAACATCGCCGACGCGATGGTGGCGGCGCAGCGGCGCGGGGTGCGCGTCGAGGTGCTCGCCGACGCGCAGATGAATCGCCGCGAGAAGGGCAATGCGATCCCGCGCCTGCTCGCCGCCGACGTGCCGGTGGCCTTCGAGACGCGCTACAACGCCGCGCACAACAAGGTGCTGATCGTGGACGCCGAAGGCCCGCGCTGCGCGGTGCTGACCGGCTCCTACAACTTCACCTGGTCGGCCGACAACCGCAACGCCGAGAACATCCTCATCGTGCGCGACCACTGCGAGCTTGCCCGCGCCTACCGCGCCAACTGGCTGCGCCACCGCAAGGACGCGACCCGCGTCACCTCCCTGCCGTGGCGGGAGTAAGGTTCTCGTAGCAGCGACGCAGGTCGCGATGCGGGCACCGGAAGACCCCTCCCGCGGTATGGCGGGGTAACAAAGGCTGGACTGCATCCAATCCGGAACGGCCTTGCGTAGAATCGTCCTGCTGTTTTCTCTTGTGGACGTTTCCTCGCATGTACAACGGTCTCTTCGATCTCCCCTGGTGGGGCTACGTGCTGGTGGCGCTCGCGCTCACCCACGTCACCATCGTCTCCGTCACCGTCTTCCTGCATCGCCATCAGGCGCACCGCGCGCTCGAGCTGCATGCGCTGCCCAGCCATTTCTTCCGCTTCTGGCTATGGCTGACCACCGGCATGGTCACCAAGGAGTGGGCGGCGATCCACCGCAAGCACCACGCGAAGTGCGAGACTGCGGAGGACCCGCACAGCCCGCAGACGCGCGGCCTGCACAAGGTGCTGTGGGAGGGCGCGGAGCTCTACCGCGCCGAGGCGAAGAATGTCGAGACGCTGCAGCGCTACGGCCACGGCACTCCCGACGACTGGCTCGAACGCAAGGTCTACCGCCACTCCATCCTCGGCGTGGCCATCATGCTGGTCATCGACCTCGTCGCCTTCGGCCCGCTCGGGCTGACGATCTGGGCGGTACAGATGGCCTGGATCCCGTTCTGGGCGGCGGGGGTGGTCAATGGCGTGGGGCACTTCTGGGGCTACCGCAACTACGACTGCGACGACGCCTCGCGCAACCTCGTGCCCTGGGGCATCCTGATCGGCGGCGAGGAGCTGCACAACAACCACCACAGCTTCGCGACCTCCGCCAAGCTGTCGGCGAAGTGGTACGAGTTCGACATCGGCTGGATGTACATCCGCCTGCTCGAGCTGCTCGGCCTCGCCAAGGTCAAGAAGACGATCCCCCGGCCCAGGTTCGGCGAGGTCAAGCCGGTGCCCGACCTCGACACCCTGCAGGCGATCGTGACGCACCGCTACGACGTGATGACGCGCTACGTGCGTTCGCTGCGCGAGGTCTTCGTCGACGAGGCGCGCCGGCTGGGCGAGGTGCACGGGCTGGAGCTGAGCGCGCGTCGGCTGCGGCGCTGGGTGCTGGGTGGCGAGCTGCGCGGACTGGACGACACCCAGCGCAGGCGGCTGGAGCAGGCCGTCGAGGGCAGCCCGGCGCTGCGCACGGTGGCGGCGATGCGCGACGAGCTCGCTGCGTTGTGGTCGCGCTCGAACGCCAGCCGCGAGCAGCTGCTCGCGCAGCTGCAGGACTGGGTGGCGCGCGCCGAGCGCAGCGGCATCCGTCCGCTGCAGGAGTTTTCGCTGCGGCTACGCAGCTATGCGGCGTGAGCGAGGGGTGGGGCGTCAGGCGCGACTCAGTCGCGCAGGGCGTCGGCCCAGCAGTTGGGGGTCTCGTACAGGCGCACGCGCTCCAGCCTGAGGTGGTTGCCGTAGGTGTCGCGATAGGCCGGGTCGAGGATGCGGAAGGCCTCTGCGGCGAGGTTCTCGGCGGTGGGCACGACGTCGAGCACGACGGTCTTGTGGCCGGGGATCGCGGCCAGCAGTTCGAGCACCAGGTGGTCGCCCCGGTAGGCCAGGAAGGCGTGGTCCCAGGGGCCGACGACGTATTCGTTGGCGATGCGCTTGACGTCGGCGAAGTCCATCACCATGCCGTTGACCGGTACGCCGTCGGCCTTGATGATGTCGCCCGACAGCGTCACCTCCAGCGCGTAGCGGTGGCCGTGCAGATGCCGGCACTGGCTGGCGTGGTCCGGAATCCGGTGTCCGGCGTCGAATTCGAGGCGGCGGGTGATGCGCATGGCGGGTCTCTCTGGAAAGGCGCCGGAGTATAGCACCGGCGCGCCCGCGCCGACTCCGCGTATTTTCCGCAAGTGGTTGAACAAACGATGAATTCTTCCCAAGGACAGCCCCCCGGCACGCTCGCGACCCTGACGGTGGGCAAGCACGATCGCGACCTCGCCGGGCTGACCTACGTCTATCCGGTGCTGTCGCGCCGCGCCGGCGGGGTGTCGGTCGGCATCAACCTGAACCCGAACAACGCCTGCAACTGGCATTGCGCCTACTGTCAGGTGCCCGACCTGGTGCGCGGCAAGGCGCCGGAGATCGACCTCGCCCGGCTCGAGAGCGAGCTGCGCGGCTTCCTCGCCGACCTCATTCACGGCAGCTGGATGGAACGCCACGTGCCCGAGGGCGCGCGGGTGATCCGCGACATCGCCTTTTCCGGCAACGGCGAGGCGACCAGCGCCGAGGTCTTCCCCGAGGCGGTCGCGCTGGTGCTGCGGCTGCGCGACGAGTTCGGGCTGTCACCGCAGGCGGTGCCGGTGCGCCTGATCACCAACGGCAGCCTGCTCGCGCAGGCGCGCGTGCAGGAGGGCGTGCGCCGGCTGGGCGAGGCGGGCGGCGAAGTGTGGTTCAAGGTGGATGGCGGCAGCGTCGAGGCGATCGAGCGCATCAACGGGGTGCGGCTCGAGCCCGCGGCGGTGGCGCGCAACCTGACGCGCTGCGCCGAGCTGTGCCCGACCTGGGTGCAGACCTGCATGTTGCGCTGGGACGGCGCGCTGCCGTCGGACGCGGACATCGACGCCTGGCTGGCGGTGCTGGAAGCCGCCGGGACGGAGCGCCTGCGCGGCGTGCTGCTCTACGGTGTGGCGCGGCCGTCGATGCAGCCGGAGGCGCCGCGGATCGCGACGCTGGCGGCGGAAGAACTCGAGGCGATCGCCGAGCGCGCCCGAAAAAAAGGGCTGACGGTGCGCGTCAGCCCTTGATCGCGCGCGGCATGCGCTCAGCGCTCCTTGCGCTTGGCGCGTGCTTCCTTCTTGAGGGTCTTGTAGAGCTCGGGGTTGGTCGCCTTGAGGTACTCGGCAACCTCGACGTCGTCGCGCTTGACCTTGTTGATGTCGATCTGCTCGACATGGACCAGGCGCAGCAAGGCCTGCACCGGGCGGGGAATGTTGCGGCCGCTCTCGTAGCGCGAGCCACCGCTCTGGGTCACGCCGATCTTGGACCAGAACTGCGACTGGTTCAGGCCGAGCTTGCGGCGAATTTCGCGTACATCCAGCTTTTCATTTGCTTTCATGGAGATTTCCTCGAGTTTGTATCCGTTCGGGCCTTCCCGGACTCGATGCGGACAGGATTCTGCCTATGACTAAGGTCATAGAACGCATGCAGTACAGGTTAGTATTCTCTCTACATACAAAATAGATTTTAGCAAATTCAGCAAATAAGTAATAAAAAACACGTCCTGGAGATTTTGTTTCGATCGGGCGAGCAAAACTTCACGCCGCCGGATAGCATCGCGGACCTTATTCACCTGTAGTTTTGGATACGACGATGGCGCTGATAGTTCAGAAGTACGGTGGAACCTCGGTGGGGACCCCCGAACGCATGCGGAGCGTCGCCCGCAGGGTGGCGAACTTCCGGGCGCAGGGCCATCGCGTGGTCGTCGTCGTGTCGGCGATGAGCGGCGAGACCAACCGCCTGATCGCGCTCGCCCGCGCAGTCGCGCCAAGTCCCCGCACGCGCGAGCTCGACGTCGTCGTATCCACCGGGGAGCAGGTCAGCATCGGCTTGCTGTGCATGGCGCTCGACGACCTCGGCGTCCCGGCACGCAGCTACACTGGCGCGCAGGTAAGGATTCTCACCGACTCGACGCACACCCGGGCGCGCATCCTCGACATCGACGCGGCGCCGATCCGCAAGGACCTCGACGCGGGCGGGGTGGTGGTGGTCGCCGGCTTCCAGGGCGTGGACGCACACGGCAACATCACAACCCTCGGCCGTGGCGGCTCGGATACCACTGCCGTGGCGTTGGCCGCCGCGCTCGAGGCGGACGAATGCCAGATCTACACCGACGTGGACGGCGTTTACACCGCCGATCCGCGCATCGTCCCCGAGGCGCGCAAGCTCGATGCCGTCCGCTTCGAGGAGATGCTGGAGCTCGCCAGCCTGGGCTCGAAGGTGCTGCAGATCCGCGCGGTCGAGTTCGCCGCCAAGTACAAGGTCAAGCTGCGGGTTCTCTCCAGTTTCGAGGAAGACCCGGGAGAGGGCACGTTCATCACCGTCGAGGAAAGCAGCAACATGGAAAGACCGGTCATCTCCGGCATCGCCTTCGTGCGCGACGAGGCCAAGCTCACCCTCACCGGCGTGCCCGACCGGCCGGGTATCGCCTACCAGATCCTCGGTCCGATCGCCGATGCCGACATCGACGTGGACATGATCATCCAGAACGCCCCCCGCGACGGCTCGACCGACCTCTCCTTCACCGTCGCGCGCGCCGATCTTGCGCGTGCCGTGAAGGTGCTCGAAGGCGTGCAGGCCCACGTCGGCGCGCGCTCGATCGAGAGCGACGACACCATGTGCAAGGTCTCGGTGGTGGGGGTCGGCATGCGCTCGCACCCCGGCGTCGCCGCGAAGATGTTCCGCACCCTGGCCGAGGAGGGCATCAACATCCAGATGATCACGACCTCCGAGATCCGCATCTCGGTGGCGATCGAGGAGAAGCACCTCGAGCGCGCGGTGCGCGCCCTGCACAAGGCCTATGGCCTGGATGTGGCCGCTGAATAGATGCGTTCGATCAACGTTTGACCGGCAGGCGCGAACTCGCTATGATCGCGCCTTCCTGATGGAGACGTGGCCGAGAGGTCGAAGGCACTCCCCTGCTAAGGGAGCATGCGGGCTAAAACTCGCATCGAGGGTTCGAATCCCTCCGTCTCCGCCAGAGCACTCAAGCCCCTGATCCATAAAGGGGCTTTTTTGCGTCCACAGTGCGCAGAGCGGATGCGCCCGAAGCATCCCGCGGCGGCCTGTGCCGGACTTCCAACTTCCCGCCCGGTGACCCCCATGCGACACGACCTGAAGGTGCCCTTCGCCGAAAAGGACCAGGCGAAAAAGCTCGGTGCGCGCTGGGACGCTGCGCGCAAGTGCTGGTACATCGACGGCGGCCTCGATCCGGCCGTGTTCGCGAGGTGGCAGCCGATGCCGCACGACGCGGCTGCGGCGGCGTCGAGGCGAGGCGCGCCTGCCGGTTTCGAGGGCAAGGTGCAGGTCGGCAGCCGCTTCGTCGCGTTGCCGCGGGTGTGCGACTGCCTGCCCTGGGATGATTGCGACGTCTGCCGCCTGCAGGCGTGGCCGCAATAGACGGGGGGTGCAGGCATGGAAGCGGTGGCGGTGATCGACTTCGAGACCACGGGGCTGTCGCCTGCGCAGGGCGACCGCGCGACCGAGATCGCCGCGGTGATCGTGCGGGACGGCCGGGTGGTGGATCGCTACCAGAGCCTGATGAACGCGGGCGTGCGCATCCCGGCCCATATCGAATCCCTGACCGGGATCTCCAACGCGATGATCCGCAGCGCCCCGACTGCGGCGCAGGTGATGCGCGAGGTCGCGGACTTCATCGGCGGCATCCCCATGGTCGCCCATAACGCCGCATTCGATGCGAAGTTCTGGGATGCCGAGCTCGCTCGCATCGAGCGCGCGCGCAAGCAGGACTTCGTGTGTTCGCTGCTGCTGTCGCGCCGCCTGTTTCCGCTTGCCCCCAGCCACAGGCTCGGCGCACTGGTGGAGTACGCCAGGCTGCCGGTCGCCGGCCGCTTCCACCGTGCGCTCGCCGACGCCGAGATGGCGGCCAGCCTGCTGCTGCGCCTGGAAGAGGAGCTGCGCCAGCGCCACCGGGTCGCGCAGGTGTCGGTGGAGCTGCTGTGTCGCATCCAGCGCGCCTCGAAGGCGCAACTGCCCAAGTGCCTGGCGGCTGCACGTGAAGGGTGAGCGAACAGGCACGGGTGAGCGGCCGGGCGCGGGGCTCGCCCGCTCCCATCGGTGTCCGCATCCGCCGCGCTGTGTCCGCGCAGCTCAGGCCGCGGCGGGGGTGCGGCAGCCGATCAGATTCATCGCGAGCATGCTCAGGACCACCCTGTCGTGCTGGTTGAGCACCTCGATCTTCGAGCGCACCAGGCCACGGTCGGGCTTGGAGGCCGAACGCCGCGCCTCCACGATGGTGACCCGCGTGCTCAGCACGTCGTCCGGACGCACCGGCTCGAGCCAGCGCAGCTCGTCGATGCCGGGCGAGGCCAGGCTGGCGTTGTGGGTGAGGTAATGCTCCGAGTACATCCGCATCATCATCCCGCAGGTCATCCAGCCGCTGGCGATCAGACCGCCGAACTGCGTATCCGCGGCCTTCGCGGGGTCGGTGTGGAAATCCTGCGGGTCGTAGCGGTGCGCGAACTCGATGATCTCCTGCGCGGTGACGCGCATCTCGCCGAAGCGATGCACCGCGCCGGGGACGTAGTCCTCGAAAATAGCGGTCGTCGATCGGGGTGGAGAAGGTGCTGGCGGGGGGCGTGGTGTCCTTGGAGTTCATGGTGCCGTGCTCGTGTGATGGATCGGGGCGATGTTAGCCCGAAGCACGGCGAGGGCGGGCGATCGTCGTGGCCGGTGCCTGCGAGATCGTGCCGCGCGAGCGCTCGCAGTCGGGCCGCGCGGGACGCATAATCGCGACCTTTCCGTTTGTGCGCGCCGAGTGCATCCCGTTCCGCGAGCGACCCCATGACCCAGCCTCCCCGCGCCTGCGGCATCGACTTCGGCACTTCCAACTCCACCGTCGGCTGGCTGCGCCCCGAC
This sequence comes from Thauera aminoaromatica, assembly GCF_000021765.1. Lineage (NCBI taxonomy): Bacteria > Pseudomonadati > Pseudomonadota > Betaproteobacteria > Rhodocyclales > Zoogloeaceae > Thauera > Thauera aminoaromatica. Next base: position 2,057,114 of record NC_011662.2, read on the forward strand.
GCGCCCATCCTCGTCCCGCTCGAGGACGGCCGCGCGACGCTGCCGTCGGCGGTGTTCTTCAACGCCGACGAGGATTCGATCCAGTTCGGCCGTGCGGCGCTCGCCGAATACCTCGAGGGCTACGAAGGGCGGCTGATGCGCGCGCTGAAGAGCCTGCTCGGCACCAGCCTGATCGACGGGCAGACCGAGGTGAATGGCCGCGCGCTCGGCTTCCGCGAGCTGCTCGCGAGCTTCATCGGCGAACTCAAGGCACGCGCCGAGCGTGCGACGGGGCGCACCTTCGACCATGCGGTGTTCGGCCGCCCGGTGCACTTCGTCGATGAGGACGAGACCGCCGACCGCAAGGCCCAGGACACGCTCGAGGCCATCGCGCGCCAGGTGGGCTTTCGCGAGATCGGCTTCCAGTTCGAGCCGATCGGCGCCGCGCTGCACTACGAGCGCACCCTGAGCCGCGAGGAGCTGGTGCTGATCGCCGACATCGGCGGTGGCACGGCCGACTTCTCCATCGTCCGCCTGTCGCCGCAGCGCGCCCGCGCCGTCGAGCGCCGCGAGGATCTGCTCGGCAACGCGGGCATCCACATCGGCGGCACCGATTTCGACCGCGTCCTGAGCCTGGACTGCGTGATGCCGGTGCTCGGCTACCGCAGCCGCCTGCGCAATGGGGCCACGATGCCGGCGAGCGTGTATTTCCAGCTCGCCGCCTGGCACACGATCAATTTCGCCTACACCCGTCAGGTCTGGGCCGACCTGCAGCAGGTCTACCGCGATGCGCTCGCGCGTACCGAGCTCGATCGCCTGTGCCGGCTGATCAACCTGCGCGAGGGGCATTGGCTCGCGATGCAGGTCGAGGAGGCCAAGATCGCGCTGTCCGCGGCGGAGCGCACGCAGGTGGTGCTCGACCGCATCGAGCCCGGGCTGGTGCTCGAGCTTTCGCGCGCGGCCTTTACCGCGGCGACGCAGGGGCTGGTCGAGCGCGTCGGCGGCTGCGTGGCCGGCCTGCTCGCGGCTTCCGGTGTCGACCGGGAGCGCATCGACACGCTCTATTTCACCGGCGGTGCGAGCGGCGTGCCGCAGCTGCGCGCGCGCATCGCGGCCGAGCTGCCGCGGGCGCGATGCGTCGAGGGCGACCTGTACGGCAGCATCGGCGCCGGCCTCGCGGTCGAGGCGGCGCGGCGCTATGGCTGAAGCGGCCCCTCGCCACGCCGGCTGGCGAGGATCAGCAGGTTGCGCGGCGTTAGCGCGCGCTCGCAGAAGGTGCCGATCCTCGCCGTGAAGCCGCGCGCCTCGAAGCCGAGCACGAGGTCGAGCGCGAGCCACACCTCGAGCGCGCGCCGGAAGGCATGACGCACCAGCTCCAGGCGGCGCACCTCGTCGCGCCGGCGCTCGCCGACGGCCTCCCATTCCGCCCAGTCCAGCGCAGGCGGCAGGCGCAGGCCCTCGCGCTCGGCGAGGCGGCGGCAGAAGTCCTCGAAGCTGCCGTTCAGCCAGGCTGGTGGCACCGGGCGGAAGTGGGGCACGGGGCCGCCCTCGGCGGTCTGGCGCAGCGCGATGAAGCCGAGCTTCCAGGCCTGGTCGCGGGCGAGGCGGCGGCGGTCGTGGCGCGGCGCGGTCACGGTCTCGGTCACCGCCAGGCGCAGGGTTGCGGCATCGAGCTCGAGGCTGGCGTCGCGTCCGAGTGCCCGATAGCCGCCGTTGGCGCCGCGGTGGTAGCAGCACGGGGCGATGGCGTAGGCGGCCGCGTCGTCGCGGTCGGCGCTGCGTACCAGGCTGCGATGCAGCTCCCCGCAGGCGTGCAGCGCGAGCACCGCATGGCCGTGCAGGTGAGGGCGGGAGGCGGGATCGAGCGCGTCCGCGCACACCACGCGCTGCGGCAAGCGGCTGCGCTCGGCGAGCCGCTCCGCATCCGCGCACAGGGCCGGGTCGATCTCCAGCGAACGCACCGGCACGCCATCGGCGAGCGCCAGGCGGCGGCCGAGGTGGCCCTTGCCTGCACACCACTCGAGCAGTGGCAGGCCGGTGGCGGGCAGACGCGCGGCAAAAGCTTCGATCTGCGCTCGCTTGCGTCCGGGCACGCCGGCATCGAAGCGGCGGTCGGGCTCGGGCAGCGCGCGCGCCGGCAGGGCCGGCAGCGCGCACAATTCGACGCTGCGCAGGAGCGCGGGCAGGTGGGGGGCGAGCCAGCGCAGGGCCTCGTCCGGCTCCTGCACCAGCTGCTCGAGCGTGGCCTCGTCGAGTGCACGCAGCTCGGCGGCGAGTGCCGGCCGCTCGAAGCACCAGGGCGGGAGGCCGGCCTGGAAGGCGGGCGGACGCCACAGCGCGTCGTGGCTGGCGAGCAGGGCCTGCAGTTCGAGGAAGCGTTCGCGGTGGTTCATCGTGGGAGGAAAGGCGCGCCCGATACGCGCGCCGGTGGGCGGAAGGCGGTGGCGGCGGCAGGCATCCGACCCACGGGGTCGCCGCGGGGGCGGGGGCCGCGAACCTTCGATCCACCGCCCAGCCCACCGCCTTCCGGACCACGCTAGAACGGCATTACCAGCTTGAGCACCGCCTTGTCGCCGCCGAAGCGGTTCTCGCGCTCGAACTCGTGCTGCCATTGCGCGATCAGCATCGTACCGCCTTTGGTCGAGTAGGTCAGGCTGGGACCGGCCGCGAGCACCTCGCCCCGGCGTCCGCGCGACCACACCCCCGGGATGGCGGGGATGACCGTGCCGTCGACCTTGTCGTCCGTGGTCTGCTTGAGGTAGTAGCCCGACAGGCCCACGCCCCAGGGGCCGAAGCGGCGCCCGACGAGGTAGTCCATGTGGAAGTCGTCGCCGGAGTCGTATTTCTGCTTCGCCGCGCCGGGGCTTGCGCGGAAGTCGTCGTTGCCGCCCTTGATGTTGTACATCAGCTTGGCCGAGACCTCCCAGCCGCTCTGCGACAGCCAGGTGAAGGCGAAGATCGGTTCGAGGCTCCAGTAGTTGGCCCCGATGCTCGTACGCGGATCGCCCGACTTGTAGCGCCCGGTCGGCAGGTTGATGTCCAGCCCCACCGTCCAGTGCCAGTCGCCCTGGTGCCAGGCGACGATGAAGGGGTCGATGGTGAGGTCGCCCAGCCCGCTCGCCGAGGCGCTGCCGCCGCCGAGGTTCAGGCGCTGGTGCACCACGGGCAGGATCACGTGGCCCGCCCAGTCCCCGCCCAGCACCTTGATGCCGCTCACCTTGACGAAGCGGAAGGCGTTGAACCAGGCGCTCGCGGAGGTGCCGGCGACGCGCTTGCCCTCGCCGTTGTAGAGGTCGCCGCCGTAATGGCCGAAGTAGTTGATGAAGTAGTTGCCCGGCGGCGGCACCGCGCCGGCGAACCAGGTCTCGATTCCGTTCGGATACTGGTCGCCGCCTTCCTTGGCGCCGGCCGTGCCCGCGGCGAGCGCGCCGAGCGCGACGAGGACCGCGTTGCGAAGCTGCTTGTTCATGAAGTCTCCTCCCTGTGTTTTTCTGTCAATGCGATGCGATGCGATGCAGGCCGCGGCCTCGGGTTGCGGCCCCGGAGCCGCGGGCGCCTCAGAACGGGTAGTGGCGCGGGCTCGTCTGCAGGGTGATCCAGCGCAGCTCGGTGAAGGCTTCGATCCCGGCCTGGCCGCCGAAGCGTCCCCAGCCCGAATCCTTCACGCCGCCGAAGGGCATCTGCGCTTCGTCGTGCACCGTGGGCCCGTTGATGTGGCAGATGCCCGACTGGATGCGCCCGGCCACCTGCCAGGCGCGCGCGAGGTCGCGCCCGAACACTGCGGCGGCGAGGCCGAAGGGGTTGTCGTTGGCGCAGGCGATGGCGGCCTCGGTGCCCTGGACGCGCACGATCGCCTTCACCGGGGCGAAGGTCTCCTCGTGGTAGATGCGCATCTGCGCGCTGACGTGGTCGAGCAGCGTGGCGGGCATCAGCGTGCTGTCGGCCTTGCCGCCGCACACCAGCGTCGCCCCCTTGGCGAGCGCATCGTCGATCAGCGCGTTGCAGCGCTCGACCGTGCGCTGGTCGACCACCGAGCCGAGCACCACCGGGCCCTTGCGCGGGTCGCCCAGGGGCAGGGCGCGGGCGCGCGCCGCCAGGCGGGCGACGAAGTCGTCGGCCACCGCCGCATCGACGACGATGCGCTCGGTGGACATGCAGATCTGGCCCGAGTTGGCGAAGGCGCCGAAGGTGGCCGCCGCCACCGCGGCGTCGAGGTCGGCGTCGTCGAGCACGACGAAAGGCGCCTTGCCGCCGAGCTCGAGCACCGCCGGCTTGAGGTACCGGGCGCAGGTCTGCGCGATCAGGCGGCCGACGTGGGTCGAGCCGGTGAAGTTCACCCGGCGCAGCGCCGGGTGCGCGACCATGGCCTCGACCACCGCGCCGGCGTCGGCCGGGGCGTTGGTGACGAAGTTCACCACGCCCGCCGGCAGCCCGGCGTCCTGCAGCGCCTCGATGATCAGGCCGTGGGTGGCCGGGCACAGCTCCGAGCCCTTGAGCACCACGGTGTTGCCGCAGGCGAGCGGGGTGGCGATCGCGCGCACGCCCAGGATCACCGGGGCGTTCCAGGGCGCGATGCCGAGCACCACGCCAGCGGGCTGGCGCACCGCCATCGCCACCGAGCCGGGCACGTCCGAGGGCAGGATGCTGCCCTCGATGCGGGTGGTCAGCGCCGCCGCCTCGAGCAGCATGCCGGCCGCCAGGTGCACGTTGAAGCCGGCCCAGATCGCCGAGGCGCCGGTCTCGGCGGCCATCGCCGCGGTAAAGGCCTCGGCGCGCGCCTCGAGCGCGTGCGCCGCCTTCATCAGCAGCGCGCGGCGCTCGCCGGGGCCGGTGGCGGCCCACGCGGGGAAGGCCGCGGCGGCGGCCTCGACCGCGGCCACCGCGTCCGCAGCGGTGGCCGCGGGAGCGCGCGTGGCGACGCCGTGGTCGAGCGGGTTGCGGCGTTCGAAGCTGGCGCCGTCCGTGGCGCGGCGACGTTCGCCGCCGATCAGCAGGTGGATCTCGTTCATCCTTGGTTTCCTCTGCGCAAGGGCGGCCGCAGCGCACGCGTGGCACGTGCGCACGGCCGCCGGTGGGGGATCAGATGCTGATGCCGCAGCGTCCCGGGGCGATGATGTTGTTGGGGTCGAGGGCGCGCTTGAGGCGGCGCTCGACGTCGCGCTTGACCGGTCCGTAGGTGGCGGCGACCTTCTCGGCGAAGGCGGTATTGGCGCGATACACGCCGTAGCCCTCGCGGGCGAAGGCCTGCAGCAGCTCGTCGAAGCAGGCGTGGGCCTTCTTCATCTGCTCGGCATCGCTGCGATCGTAGAGCAGGTCGATGACGTGGTGCATGTCGCGCCAACCGACGATGAACTCGCCCACGTAGTCGAAGCCGTACTTGGCGAGGATGCCCTTGGCCAGCTGCATCTGCTTGAGCGTCTCGCTGCCCTTGGCCTGCGACACCGGCGCGAACCACATCGAGCCGCCGCCCCCGCGCCAGTTGTAGAGGTCGAATTCGCCGAGGTTGGGCTTGCCCTTCATGAGGTCGAAGCGGTACTGGGTGGCGCGCCCGCCCTGTTCGGTCGAGTCGGTGATCAGCGTGCCGCCGGTGGCCGCGGCCACCTGCTCGATGATCTTCCAGTTCGCCGCGTTGGTCTCCGGCGTGCCGTAGAGCGCGGCATACACGTTCCAGGCGCCGAGGTTGTGGTCCTTGCGGATCTTCTGCACCGCCTCGTCGCTGATCGCGCCCGGGCCCGGGTGGTAGTCGGCGCGATTGACCTTGGTGCAGGGCGCCTCCCACAGCGTGTGGGCGATCACCACCGCGTTGGGGATCACCATCGCGATGCGCAGCGGGCGCAGCGCGTCGACGATCTTGGTGATGTCGGTGTCTTCCGGGTACTGGATCAGGAAGGGACGGTAGTCGGGCGGCGCCGGCATCAGCCACATGCCCATCTTGGTGACGATGCCGTAGTTCGACTGGGTGAAGATGCCGTCCAGCGTCGGGCCGTAGCCCCACTTGAAGACCTGCCAGGTGTTCGAGCCTGGCATCGAGCCCATGCCGGTGCGCAGCACCTCGCCGTCGGCGAGCACCACCTCCATGCCCGACGAGAACAGGAAGTGCTCGCCGTAGGGCGTGTAGCCCACGCCGCGGTCGACCATGTTGCCGAGCGGGCCGGCGATCACGGAAGGGGCGGGGCAGGAGAACCACAGCGGCAGCTTCTTCTCCTGCAGGTAGTCGTAGAGCTGCTGGTAGGTCACGCCGGGCTCGACGAGCGCGGTGCACAGCTCGGCATCGACGTCGAGGATGCGGTTCATGCGGCGCAGGTCCATGACCAGCTGGCCGCGCTCGACCGGGGCGGCCGAGCCGTAGCCCAGGTTCTTGCCGGTGGAGATCGGATACACCGGGATGCGGTGCTGGTTGAGCACCTTCAGGATGGCCTGGATCTGCTCGACGCTGTCGGGCATCACCGCGGCGGACGGGGCGTGCTGCTCGTCGGGCACGGCCATCATGATCTTGTTGTAGGGGGCGAGGGCGGTGTCCTCGGCCACGACGTATTCGGCGCCGACGATCGCGCGGATCTGGGCGAGGGCCTGTTCGAAGTCGTTCGCACTGACGCCCTTGGGCAGCACGTTGCGCGGGGTGGTGGTCATGGTTTCTCCGGGTGCGGAAGGCGGGGGAATGGCGTTCGGGTGGTGGTCCGGAGGGTCAGAGCCGGATCAGGAAGGAGGCGAGCGCTTCGTCGCCGCCCGGGACTGCGGGCAGCGACGTGCGTGCGCCCGGGGTGGTTTCGCCGAGGGTGGCGAGGTAGAAGCGCTCGACGTGCGTGGCCGGATGCGAGGCCGGTTCGTGCCAGGCGAGCGCCTCGCCGCAGCCGGTGGCGCTGCAGGTATGGCGGGTCGCGCCCTGCGAGGCGAGGCGATGGTGGCCGTGGGCGAGCAGGTGCGCGCCGCGGCTCGACGCCATCGCCAGGAAGACGATCGCCGAGGCGTCGTCCATCACGCCGAGGAGGCGGGTGCCGTGCGGCAGCGCGAGCAGCGCGTCGACCTGCTCGGGGCGGCGCAGCGCGGCGGCGTCGCGGGCGTGCACCGGCAGCGGCCGTCCGCCATGGCCGAGCGCGGCGGCGAGGCGTTGCGCGAGGGTGACCGCGCCGCTGCGGTCGGCCTGGCCGATCACCACGACCGCAGCCGCCGCGCCCGCAGGCGAGACCAGCGCCGCCGCGGTCGCGGGCAGGCTGGCGAGCGGGGCACCGAGCAGCATGCCGCCGCCCGTCCGGCGGAAGAATTCGCGTCTGTCCATGGTCGGCTCCTACTGCGCTTTCGTGGCGGGTGCGGCGCTCGGGGCCGGCGAGGCGGGCGAGGCCGTCGAGGCCTTGGAGGCCGGCGATTGCGACACCCAGCGTGCGACGCTGGCGAGGGCGGCGTTGTCGATCTCGCTGCTGCGGAAGCTCGGCATCGCGCGGAAGCCGTGGCGCACGACGTTCTCGATGTAGGCCGCGGGCAACGCGCGACCGAGGATCGCCGGGCCGACGCCCTTGTCGTGGCAGAAGCTGCACACCTTGGCGTAGGTGCGGTCGCGCCCCTCGGCGGGGGGATCGGCCGCAAGGGCGATGTGGGCACAGCTCAGCGCGAGGCTGGCGACGAGGATTCGGATCTTGTTCGACTGCATGGTTCTCCTCCTGGGCTGGGGTATGGATTCCCCGTTGGAGGAGTACAAAGCAAGGGGCGGGCCAGGGAGCGTCTAATTGTTGAATATCAAACAATCGCGCGGATCGTGTGCGTGTGCCGGCCTCGCCGGCAGCAGGGGAGGTGTCGCGGTTTGCGACAGCGGGGACCGGGCAGGGCGCTGCACGGAGGGGCGAAGAGAGGGCGAGACCCGCGGCGGACGCGGGTTGCGGGGAGAGCGTCCTGTCCTGCGACAGTGTTGCAGGATGCGACGGGCACGCCCTGCGGCGTGCCCGCATGCCCTTACGGTCGCGCGCCTTCGTCCGCGTGCGGGCGCAGCAGGCGGTAGATGGTCGAGCGCGCGATGCCGAGCCGGGTGGCGGCGGCGCTGACGTTGCCGTCGAGCTTGTCCACCACCCAGCGCAGGTAGGCCTGCTCCATCTCGGCAAGCGGGACGATGCGCTCGAAGCCGGTCCGGCCAGTGCTTGCGACCGTCCTGGCGCCGGGGTGCAGCAAGGCATCGACGCGCGCCGCGTCGATGCGGTCGCCGTCGGCGAAGACGAGCAGGCGCTCGACCACGTTGCGCAGCTCGCGCACGTTGCCCGGCCAGGCATAGTCGATCAGGCGCTGCAGGGCCTGGGGCTCGACGCGCGGGGCGGGCGTGCCGGGGTGGCGCCGCACCGCCTGGTGCAGCAGGTGCTCGACCAGCAGCGGGATGTCCTCGCGGCGCTCGCGCAGCGGCGGCACGACGATGTGGACGACGTCGAGCCGGTACAGCAGGTCGTGGCGGAAGCGGCCCGCGGCCACGAGCGCCTCCAGGTCGCGGTGGGTGGCGGCGATCACGCGTGCGCCGGTGCGGCGCACGGCGCTGGCGCCGAGCGGGCGGAACTCGCCGCTGTCGAGTACGCGCAGCAGCTTGGCCTGGCAGGCGAGCGGCAACTCGCCGATCTCGTCGAGGAAGAGGGTGCCGGCGCTCGCCAGCTCGAACAGGCCCTCGCGGTCCGCACTCGCGCCGGTGAAGGCGCCGCGCTTGTGGCCGAAGAGCTCGCTCTCGACCAGCTCGCCTTCGAGCAGGCCGCAGTTCACCGGGACGTAGGCCTCGCCCGCGCGCCGGCTCCAGCGGTGCAGCGCGGCGGCCACCACCTCCTTGCCGGCGCCGCTCTCGCCGGTGAGCAGCACCGGCACGTCGAGCGCCGCCGCGCGGCGCACCTGCTCGAGCATCCGCAGCCACGCCGGGCTGTCCCCGACCATGCCGTCGTCGTCGCGGCTGCGCAGGCGCGCCACCTCGACCGAGAGCGCGTCGCAGCGGCGCGCGAGCGCGCTGCGTTCGAGCGCGCGCGCGACCACGAGGTCGAGCTCGGTGAGCTGGTAGGGCTTGGTGAGGTAGTCGAAGGCGCCCAGCTTCATCGCCGCGATCGCGCTGTCGATGCTGCCGTGGCCGGTCAGCACCACGACCTCGGTGCGCGGCGCGAGCTGCTTGATGCGCTCGAGCAGCTCGATGCCGTCCATGCCCGGCATCTTGATGTCGATGAGGGCGAGCTCGACACCGCCGCCCTCGATGCAGCGCAGCGCGCCCTCGCCGTCGCCGGCCTCGCTGATGCGGTAGCCCTGGCGGCCGAGGCGGCCGCCGAGCAGCTCGCGGTAGAGCTCCTCGTCGTCGACGATGAGGACGTGGCGATCGGTGATGGGTCGATCAGTCATGCTTCGCGGCTCCCGGTCCGTCTTCCGCAAGCGGCAGCACCAGACGGAACCAGGCCCCGCCCTGGGGGCGGTTGCCGCAGGCGATGCGGCCACCCAGCTCGTTGATGATCGCGTAGCAGATCGACAGGCCCAGCCCGGTGCCCTTGCCCGGTGGCTTGGTGGTGAAGAAGGGATCGAACACGCGTTCGGCGACCCCCGGCGCGAAACCCGGCCCGCTGTCGCCGATCTCGATCTCGATGCCTTCGCCGACGGCGCGTGCGGCGATGTCGATGCGCCCGCTGCCGTTCATCGCGTCGCAGGCGTTCTTGATCAGGTTTTGCAGCACCTGTTCGAGCAGGGCCGGGCTGGTGCCGGCCTGAGGCAGACCCGGTGCGATGTCGACCGCGAGCTCGACGCCGCGGGTGAGGCCGGCGTCGTTGAAGAAGGCCAGGCGTTCGGCGACGAAGAGGCCCACGTCCACCGTCTCCAGGCTGGCGCTCTGGCGGCGCGAGAAGGCGAGCAGGTTGGCGGTGATCGCCTTGCAGCGGTGGGCCTGCTGCTGGATGGTGGCCAGTCCGCGGCGCAGCTGCGCGAGCCGCCGGTCGTCGCCGAGCGGCGTGCATTGGTCGAGCAGGGCCTGGAGTTCCTCGGCATAGCCGGACACCAGGCCGAGCGGGTTGTTGATCTCGTGCGCCACGCCCGAGGCGAACTGGCCGAGCGCGCTCAGGCGGTTGGCCTGCGCGAGCTCGCGCTCCATCTGCCGGCGCGCGGTGATGTCGCGCGCCACGCCGATCACGCCCTCGGCGACGTCGCGGCCGACGAAGAGGGTGGAGTTGACCTCCAGCACCACGCTGCTGCCCTCGCGTCCGGAGAGCGCGATCTCGAAGGGCCGGCCGGCCTCGCCGGCGATGCGGCGGGCAAAATCGCGCTCGATGCGTGCGGCCGAAGAGGCCGGCATGAAGTCGCCGACGGCGTGCCCGATCGCCGCCTCGGGTGCGGCACCGAGCAGCTCGGCCATGCGGGTGTTGACGAAGCTCAGCCGGCCCTGGCCGTCGAGGATATAGACCGCCTCGTTGATCACGTCCTGGATCTGCTGCTCGCGCGACTCGATGCGGCGCGCGTACTCGGTGAGCTCGCGCTCGCGTTCGAGCTGGGCGCTGATGTCGAGCGCCAGCCCGCTGTAGCCCACGATGCGATCGTCCTTGAGCACGGGCTCGACCTGCAGCCGTACCGGGAAGGGCAGGCCTGCGGCGTCGCGCATCACCAGGTCGAGCGTGGTGGTGCTGCGGCGTGCCGCGATCTCCTTGAGGAAGGCGGTGGCGCGCGCGGTGTAGTCGGGCAGCACGAGGTCCTTCAGGCGCAGCGCGTGCAGCCGCGCCTCGCTCACCCCGAGGCGCAGGCGCGCCGCCTTGTTCAGGTGCAGCAGGCGCCCCGAGGCGTGCAGCGCGAACGCCATCTCGGGGAGGTCCTCGATGAGGTTGCGGTAGCGTTGCTCGGAGGCCTCGAGCTCGCGGGTGCGCTCATGCACCCGGCTCTCGAGCAGGTTGAGGCGGTCGCGCAGGTTGAGCGGCTTGAAGTATTCGCGCAGGCCGGCGAGCTCGGGCGCGCAATCGCTGGCGTTCATCAGCGTCCACGCGCAGTGGGGATCGCCGCGCCCCTCGCAGGCCGTCTCCACGCAGATCATGTCGGCCTGCAGCACCCGCGAGGCGAAGCCCGAGGCATAGCCGGTCAGCGTCCAGCACACCGGCTCGTCGGCGCGACCGAACAGGCGCAGGTGCTGCTCGGCCTCGTAGGAGTGCCGCCAGCGCCCGCTCATGCGGTAGCGCCCGCTGGCATGGTCGAGCTCGAGCGCATCGGGCGCGACCTCGGCGATGCCCGAGAACATGTGGGTGCGCGGTCCGCCGAGGATGAACTCCTCCAGGCTGTCCGGATGCATGTAGGCGGCAAGCAGCTCGGCATCCTCGTAGCCGCAGCTGAAGCCGTAGCGCGTGAGCACCACCTTGGCGATCTCGCTGCCCAGGGTCTCGACCAGCTCCTTGCGCAGCGCGCCCATCGAGTCGGCATGGACGAGGATCGCCCGCCGCCCGCAAAAGCGGATCGCGCCGCTGTCGGGCATGAAGTCGATCAGCGCGTGGAAGTCGAGCTCGTCCGAACGCATCGCCGGCAGGATCTCCGTGCGGCCAGGGAAGAAACCCGGCGGCGGCCGAGGCCGTCCCCCGGGGACCGCGCAGTCTCGCGCAATTCGTCCTCCCCGTCCATGCCGCGACGAACGCGGTTGCGCGGCTGCGCCGGGCCCCGGCGTCTCGCGCCGCATGCGCCGGGGCGTGCGCTGGCTCACGGCGCAGATCGGCGAGAGCGGCTACCCTGATGCCTTTACGCATACCCTGCGTGCATGGATCCCGCGATGATCGACCCAGGACTGCCGGCCGACGAGCCCGAGCGCCTCGCCGAACTGCGTGCGCTGGCGATACTCGACACGCCCCGCGAGGACGCCTTCGACAACCTGATGCAACTGGCCGCGTCGATCTTCGGCGTGCCGATCGCGCTCGTCTCGCTCGTGGACGATGCGCGCCAGTGGTTCAAGTCGGCGCACGGGCTGTGCGTGGCGCAGACTCCGCGCGACGTCTCCTTCTGCACCCATGTGGTGTTCTCCAACGCGCCCCTGGTGGTCGAGGACGCCGCGCGCGACCCGCGCTTCGCCGACAACCCGCTCGTCACCGCTGCGCCGCAGGTGCGCTTCTACGCCGGCGAGCCCCTGCGTTCGGACCAGGGGTTCGTGCTCGGCACCCTGTGCGTCATCGACACCGTGCCGCGCCGCTTCGAGGAGGCCGAACGCGCACGCCTGCGGCTGCTCGCGCGCCAGGCCGAGCAGTTGATCCGCCTGCACCGCAAGCGCCAGCGCCTGGCCGACGAGGCGCGCCGCAGCGCGCGCATCGCGGCGCGCTACCAGGCCATCACCGAGGGCGCGGCCGCCGGCATCCTGCGCATCGACGGGCGCGGGCGGATCATCGAGGTCAACCGCTTCGCCTGCGCGCTGTTCGGCTACGAAGAGGCGGAGCTGCGCGGGCACAACGTGCGCATGCTGATGCCCGAGCCCTTCCGTTCCGCGCACGACGGTCATCTCGAGGCCTACCAGCGCACCGGCGTGGCGCGGGTGATCGGTAAGGGCACCGAGGTCGACGCGCTGCACCGCGACGGCCGCCACATCCCGGTGCAGCTCACCGTCAGCGAGGTGAGCCAGGGCGCGCAGGCGGACGACTTCGAGGGCCGCCACTTCATCGGCATCCTGTCCGACCTGCGCGACGTGCATCAGGTGCGCGAGCGCGAGCGTCAGGAGCGCGCGCTGCTCGAGGTGCTGCACCGCGGCCTCACCGACTACCACGCGCTGATCTCGGGCAATACGCTGTGGGGCTTCCTGAAGGACGCGCTGTGCGCGCTCACCGGCAGCGCGTATGGGTTGATCGGCGAGGTGGAGCACGGCGAGGGCGGCCCGGCGCTCAAGATCCACGCCATCACCGACCTGTCCTGGAACGACGAGACCCGCGGGCTGATGCGCAAGCTGGTGAGCGGGGACATGCGCCTGAGCAACCCGGCGAGCATGCTCGGGCGCGTCTTCGCCCGCGGCGAGGTGGTGCTCTCCAACGCCATGCGGTCCGATCCGCGCGGCGGCGCGATGCCGCCCGGGCATCCGCCGCTGTCGCGCTACCTCGGCGTGCCGATCATGGACCGCGGCGAGGTCATCGGCATGTTCGCGATCGCCAACGCGCCGCAGGACTATCCGGACGAGCTGGTCGACTGGCTCAAGCCCTTCACCTCGACCTGCGCACTGCTGATCAACCTGTACCGCCTGTTCAAGGAGCAGCAGCGCTTCACCGAAGAGCTGCAGCAGGCGCGCGACCAGGCCGAGAAGGCGAACCAGGCCAAGACCGAGTTCCTGTCCTCGATGAGCCACGAGTTGCGCACGCCGCTCAACGCCATCCTCGGCTTCGCCCAGCTGCTGCAGAACGGCCGCCAGCCGCTGTCCGAGCGCCAGCTCCGCCAGGTCGAGCAGATCGCCCGCAGTGGCAGGCACCTGCTGCAGCTGATCAACGAGGTGCTCGATCTCGCCCGCATCGAGTCGGGCAGGCTGCAGGTCTCGCTCGAGCCCATGCTCGCGCACGACGTGATCGAGGACGCCGCCCAGATCGTCCTCCCGCTCGCGGAGCAGCAGGGCATCGCGCTGGCGCTGCCGCCGGCGCAGGCCTGCGCGCTGCGCTTCACGGGCGACTACACCCGGGTGAAGCAGATCCTCATCAACCTGCTTGGCAACGCGATCAAGTACAACCGCCCCGGTGGCGCGGTCGAGGTGCGCTGCGAGGCGGTCGGCGGGCGCTGCCGGATCGGCGTCGTCGATACCGGCATCGGCATCCCGGCGAGCCGGCTGGGCGAACTCTTCCAGCCCTTCAACCGCCTCGGCGCCGAGTCCGGCAGCATCGAGGGCACCGGCGTCGGGCTCGCGCTCACCCGCAAGCTGGTGGATCTGATGCACGGCGAGCTCGGCGTGCACAGCCGCGAGGGCGAGGGCAGCGCGTTCTGGTTCGAGCTGCCCTTGTGCGAACAGGCGCCGGCGGTCCGCGACGAGGCGCGCGCAGCGGCCGCGCCGCAAGCCCTGAGCCGGCGCCACCGGGTGCTCCACGTCGAGGACAATCCCGCCAACCGCCAGCTGATGCAGGACGTCTTCGAGGACGTCGGCCAGGCCGTGCTGCACAGCGTGGATTCGGCCGAGGCCGGCATCGAGGCGGCCTGCTCCGATCCGCCCGACCTCATCCTCATGGACATCGACCTGCCCGGCATGAGCGGTCTGGAGGCGCGCGCCCTGCTCGCGCGCAACCCGCTCACCGCACACATCCCGGTGCTGGCGATCTCCGCCGCGGCCTCGCCGCACACCGTGCGCAAGGCGCGCGAGGCGGGCTTCATCGACTACGTGACCAAACCCTTCGACGTTCCTGCCCTCGTCGCGCGCCTCGGGCAGATCCTCGAACACAGGAGCAGCGATGACTGATCGCGTCCCCATGCAGGTCGACGCCGACATCCTGATCGTCGACGACAACCCCGCCAACGTCGAGCTGCTGCTCGCCCTGCTCGAAGACGCGGGCTACCTGCGTCTCGAAGGCATCACCGACCCGCGCAGGGTGGCGGCGCGGGTGGCAGAGCACGCGCCCGACCTCATCCTGCTCGATGTGCGCATGCCGCACCTGAACGGCCTCGAGCTCATGGAGCGGCTGTCGGCGGGCGGCGCGGAGGCGCCGGCGGTCATCATCCTCACCGCGCAGATCGACGATGCCACCCGTTACCGCGCGCTCGAACTCGGCGCGCGCGATTTCCTCACCAAGCCCTTCGACCAGGTCGAGGTGTTGCAGCGCATCCGCAACGTCCTGCACATGCAGCGCCTGATGAAGGAGCGCGCCGAACGCGCGGAACTGCTCGAAGCGCTGGTCGCCGAACGCACGCAGGAACTCGTCGCGCGCGCGCGCCACGATCCGCTCACCGGCCTGCCCAACCGGCTGTCTCTGCTCGACGAGCTCGGTGCATGGCTGGCGGCGCGGCGTGACGCCGCGGTGCTCTTCCTGTCGATCGAGGGCATGGACGAGGTTTCGCGCCTGCACGGCTTCGGCGTGGCCGACGAGCTCGCGCGCGCGGCAGCGCGGCGGCTGCGCGAATGCGTCCCGGAGGGCTTCCTCGCGGTGTGGAACAGCACGCAGTGGGTCCTGCTGTGCGACTGTGCTCCGGCGAGGGGCGCGACCGGCGCGCTCGCCGAGCGGCTGCTCGCCGGCTTCCGCCCGCCGGTCGAGGTCGAACACATGCGGCTGCACCTCGGTCTGCGCATCGGCATCGCTGCCGAGGCGGACGAGCGCAGCCCGGAGCAGCTCGTGCGCATGGCGGCGCTCGCGCTGCCCGCAGGCGAGGGGCAGTGGCAGGCCTACGAGGCCGAGCTCGAGACGCGGATGCAGCGCCGCAACGGCATCCGCGAGGCCTTGCGCGGCGCGGTCGGGCGCGACGAGTTCTCGCTGGTGTACCAGCCCAAGGTGGAGCTGTGCAGCGGCGACATCGTCGGCGTCGAGGCCCTGCTGCGTTGGGACAGCAGCGCCTACGGACGCGTTTCGCCCGCCGAGTTCGTCCCCATCGCCGAGGCCAGCGGCGAGATCCTCGCGATCGGCGGCTGGGTCGTGCGCGCCGCGCTCGCCACGCTGCGGCGCTGGCGCGAGGCGAGGCGCGTCGCCGACGTATTCGGCATGGCGATCAACGTATCGACCCAGCAGCTCATGCAGCCGGACTTCGCCGAGCGCCTCGTCGCCGAGGTCGAGGCCAGCGGCGTGCCGCCCGCGGCGCTCGAGCTCGAGGTCACCGAATCCGGCCTGATGCAGGACATGGCGCTCGCCGCCCGCCACCTCGACCACCTCGCGCGCGCGGGCTTCCGCATCGCGATCGACGACTTCGGCACCGGGCATTCCTCGCTCGCCTACCTCAAGGCCTTGCCGGTCTCGGTGCTCAAGATCGACCGTGCCTTCATCCGCGAGCTCCACGCCAATCCCGCCGACCAGCGCCTCACCGGCACCGTGATCGACATGGCGCGGCATTTCGAATTCATCACGGTTGCCGAGGGCGTGGAGCAGGAGGCCCAGCTCGAACGCCTCATTGACATGGGCTGCGATCTCGTCCAGGGCTTCATGTTCGCCCCGCCCCTGAAGGAGGACGCGCTGTTCCGGCTGATGAAGACGGGCTTCGCGCACATGCCGGTGTTCGGCGGGGCGGTGGCGTAGAGGGGTAGGCGCTGGCCCGACGGCCCGGTTCGCGGCTTGCGCCGCTCCCACGGAAACCGCCGATGCCCCGATCGCGACTTGCGTCGCTCCCACGGAAACCGCCCCGCCCCGTGGGAGCGGCGCAAGCCGCGAATGAAGCGGTTCGGGATGCGACCCCCGTGCAGAACGCCGCCGTTCATCCTCGCGCGTTCTCCGCTTCGTCTTCCCCGTCACCGCCTCCACGCCCGCGCCGGCGATCGTCTACGTTCCCTGAAAGTCCAGCAGCCCGCTCTCGCGCCGGGTCGCCTGCAACACGCCATGCTCCAGCAGGCCCTCGCGTTCGGCCACCAGGCTGAAGGCCTTGCGGGCGCGCGTGATCGCGGTGTAGATCAGCTCGCGCACGAGCACGTTGCCGCTCTGCGCGGCGAGCACCAGCACCGTGTGCTCGAACTCCGAGCCCTGGCTCTTGTGCACCGTCATCGCAAACGCGGTCTCGACATGGGCGAGGCGGCTCGCCGCCACCGAGCGCAAGGCCTCGCCGTCGAGGAAGTGCACCCGCAGGCCGCCGCTCTCGAGCGCCGGCAGGGTGATGCCGATGTCGCCGTTGAAGACGCCGAGCGCGGGGTCGTTGCGGGTGACCATGACCGGGCGCCCGGCGTACCAGGTCCCGCGTGGCGACAGCAGACGCGCGCGCGCGAGCGCGTGCTCGATCGCGCGGTTGAGCCCGGCCATGCCCCAGTCGCCTTCGCGCACCGCGCACAGCACGCGGAAGCGGTCGAAGGCGTGCAGGATCGCCGTCGCCCACGCTGCGTGCGCCTCGGCGTCCTTGCCTGCCGGTCCGCGTGCGAGCAGCTCCAGATAGTCGCGGTAGCAGGCGGGTGCGCCCCTGCGGCCGCCGAGCGCGAGCGCGATCACCGCCGCCACCGGTCCGCCCTCGACCCCGTGCAGCGCGCCGCTCGCATCCTCGCGCAGCAGGCGCGCGGGCAGGGCCGGGTCGCGCGCCGCGTTGACCGCGTGCGCGAGCGCGCCGATCGGCCCCTCGAAGCGCCGGCTCTCGCGCAGCATCACGGTGTGCTGGGCGAGCGCGGGCGCCTTGTCCGTGGGCTCCAGGTAGCGCGTGGGCAGGGCCTCGCCGGTGGTGGCGAGCAGGTAGCGTGCGGTCTCGGCGTCGTAGCGTCCGTCCGAGGCGTCGCGGCAGAGGTCGCCGAGCACCGCGCCGGCCTCGACCGACGCGAGCTGGTCCTTGTCGCCGAGCAGCACCAGTCGCGCGCCGTGCGGCAGGGCTTCGAGCAGGGCGGCCATCATCTCCAGGTGCACCATCGAGGCTTCGTCCACGATCACCACGTCCACGTCGAGCGGATTGCCGGCGTGGTGGCGGAAGCGCCGCGTGTCGGGACGGGCGCCGAGCAGCGCGTGCAGGGTGCGCGCGGCGCCGATGCGGCGGGTCAGCGCGGCGAGGTCGAGGTGGCCGCCCAGGCTGCGCTGGAGGGCCTGCAGCGAGCCGTCGATGGCCTGGCGCAGGCGCGCGGCGGCCTTGCCGGTGGGGGCGGCGAGCGCGATGCGCAGGCGCTCGGGCGCCGGGTGGGTGGCGAGCATCAGCGCGAGCAGGCGCGCGGCGGTGTAGGTCTTGCCGGTACCGGGGCCGCCGGTGAGGATGCTCAGGCGCCCGCGCAAGGCGATCGCGCAGGCGAGCTTCTGCCAGTCGACCGCCGCCTCGTGGGCCGGAGTGCCGGGCGCGGCCGGAAAGAGGCGGTCCAGCCAGGTGCGCGCACGCGCCTCGTCGACCGGCTCGGGTTGCGCGCAGCGCGCCGCCACCGCGGCGGCGACACTGCGCTCGTACTGCCAGTAACGGCGCAGGTAGAGCCTCGGTGCGGTGTCGGGTCCGTCCACCAGCAGGGGCTGGCCGAGTTCGGGGTCGTGGCCGATGCGGCGCACCACGGGGCTTTGCTGCAGCGCCGCCAGCCAGGCGGCGGAATCGGCGGGCAGGTTCTGCCACAGCGCGGCGATCGCCGCTTGGGCCTCCATCGGCCAGGCCAGCAGATCCTGGTCGGTCGCGGCGAGCGGGGCGAGCGGCAGGCAGCTATGGCCGCGGCCCTCCATGCGCGCCAGCACCGCTGCGCCCACCAGCAGCGCGGGCGGCGCGGCGGGGTCGAGGCTGGCGATGAAACGGGCGAAGGCGCTGTCGAGCTGGCGCAGCAGGCCGGCGTCCGTCCAGGCGTCGAGGGTGGCGAGGAGGGCGTCGGTCGGCGCGGAGGGCGCTGTCGCCGCGTGTGGCGCCGCGGCAGGCGAGGGCGAAGCGTGGATGGGGCTCATGCCAGGGAAGCCTCGTCGGCGAGCAGGTGGTCCAGGGTGTCGAGCAGCTCGATCAGCGCCGGCGTGGCCGGGATGGCGTATTCGCCGCGCGCCGGCCCGTCGATGCCACGCAGGAAGAGATACAGCGCGCCGCCGAGCTGGCGGGCGGGCTCGTAGGCCCCGCCCAGGCGCGCGCGCAGCAGGCGATGCAGCGCGAGCAGGTAGATCGCCGCCTGCACGTCGTAGCGGTGATGCGCCATCGCCGCCTCGAGTGCGGCGCGGTCGTAGGCGCTGCCGTCCTCGCCCAGGCTGTTCGACTTGTAGTCCAGCACCCAATAGCGCCCGTCGTGTTCGAACACCAGGTCGGCGAAGCCCATCAGCATGCCGTGCAGTTCGCGCTGCGGCAGTGCGGGGCGGGGCTGGGCGTGGAGCAGGTGGCGCCGACACAGCGCGTCCACCGCCGTCGCCTGCAGGTGAGCGGAGGGCAGCCAGAACTCCATCTCGGTGATCAGCACGCGCAGGTCCTGCAGCGCCGCGTCCAGGCTGGGCAGGCGGGCGCCGAGCAGGGCGCGCATCCACTGCACAAGCTCGTCGGTACGCTCGCCGTGGCCGGCGCGCTCGCAGCGCCGGCGCAGCGCGGCCTCCAGGCCCTCGTTGGCGCCGAGCGCGAAGCCTTCCGCGGCGAGCCATTCGAGCACGTCGTGGAGGAAGTCGCCGGCGAAGGCGCCGCGCGGGAAGCGGTGCCAAGGCGGCCGGTCCGTGTCGGGGGGGGCGAGGGCGAGGCCACCGTCCGCACCGGATGGCGCCAGTGCGGCATCCTCCTCCAGGCGGACGAGCGCCTCGTCGGCCGCCGGGCGGCGGACGTGGACCGGCAGGATGCGGGCGGCCCCGGCCGCCTCGGCCTGGCCGTAATCGTCCGCCGCCAGGGGGGCTGCCGAGCCGGCTTCATCGGGCGCCGCGGCGAAGAGGTCGGCGGTGGTGCCGCGTGCGGGCGCCGGTGGCGCGCTTCCGGCGCCCGGCAGGGCGACCATCTGCGCCGGATCGATGTCGCGCACCAGCGCGGAGAAGCTGCCGAGCGACCAGCGACGCTCGAAGTCGGCGCGGTAGGGCGCGCTGTCCTGCAGCGGCGGCAAGGCCTCGCGCCGGCGCAGCAGGGTGTGCGCCTCTTCGGGCGGCGCGGCCTCGAGCGCGATGCGGGTGCGGCCGTCGGCCTCCGTGCCGGTCGCGCCATCCTGCGCGGCGGCTGTCGCCAGCGCCTGCAGCGGGGCGAGCCAGGCGGCCTCGTCGAGCGCAGCGCCGCCCGCGAGCAGGTGCCCGGGCGCGCTGCGATGGGTCTGGCAGGCCTTGCCCTTGCCGATCCTGACCGCGGCGAAGCCCATCCACAGCGCGTGGCGCGCGCGCGTCAGCGCGACGTAGAACAGGCGCAGGTCCTCGCGCAGGCGCTCGGCCTCGGCGCGTTCGAGGTCGGCGTCGTCGTAGTCGAGCGCGAGCCGCCGCCGCCCGCTGGCGTCGGCGAGCTTGAGGTAGCGCGCGGTCCTGCGCTCCACCGCGCGGAAGCTGGTGGCGAAGGGGAGGCAGACCACGGGGTATTCGAGACCCTTGCTCTTATGCACCGTGACCACCTTGACGAGGTCGGCGTCGCTCTCCAGGCGTACCACCTGTTCCTCGCCGGCGCGGCTGCCGCCGGCCTCGATCGTCATCGCCAGCCAGCGCACCAGCGCGGTCTCGCCCTCGAGCGTGGCGCCGGCCTGCTGCAGCAGCTCGGCCAGGTGCAGGAAGTTGGTGAGCCGGCGCTCGCCCTCGGGCTCGGCCAGCCAGCGCGCGGGCAGGTCGAGCAGGTGCAGGCTGCGGCGCAGCATGGTGAGCACGCCGAGCTCGCGCCAGGCGACGTGCAGCGCGCGGAACTGCTCGCTGCGCGCGTCGAAGGCGGCGTCCGAGCTCGCCAGCCGGGCCAGTTCGGGGATCGACAGGCCCACCGTGCGGGTGGCGAGCGCGGCGCGCACGAGGCGGGCGTCGAGCGGCGAGGCCACCGCGCGCAGCCAGTGCAGCAGGTCGTGCGCCTCCGCGCTGGCGAAGACCGAGTCCTTGTCCGACAGATAGACCGAGGCCAGGCCGCGCCGGCGCAGCGCGCGCCGCACCTCCGCGGCCTCGCGCCCGCTGCGCACGAGCACCGCGATGTCGGCCGGGCGCAGGCGCTGGAATGCCTTGCCGGGGGCCTGGAAGCCGGCGTGCTCGTCGTTGAGCCAGCCGACGATGCGCTCGGCGCAGCGCGCGGCGAACAGGCGGCGGATCTCGCCGGCGCTGCGCAGCGTCAGGTCATGGTGGATGAGCAGCGCCGGGGGCACGCCGCCATCGGCATGGAAGACCTCTTCGCGCCCCTGCGCCGCCACCGCCTCGAAGGGCAGGGCGTTGTCCGCCCCGTCGCGAAAGCCGAAGGCGCCCGCGCCCGGGCGGTCCTCGGCCTGGGCGAACCAGGCGTTGACCGCGCCCACCAGCGCGTGCGCCGAGCGGAAGTTGGTGCCGAGCATGTAGTGCCGGCCGGCGGTGGCGCGGCGGGCCTGCAGGTAGCTGTAGATGTCCGCGCCGCGAAATCCGTAGATCGACTGCTTGGGGTCGCCGATCAGCAGCAGCGCGCTGCGCGGGTCGTCGTCGGCGGCGCGGTAGAGCGCGTCGAAGAGGCGGTACTGCAGAGGCGAGGTGTCCTGGAACTCGTCGATCAGCGCCACCGGGTACTGGGTGAGGATGCGCTCGCGCAGGCGCGCGCCGTGCGGCCCGGCGAGGGCGCGGTCGAGACGGTCGAGCAGGTCGGCGAAGCCGAAGCTGCGCGCCTGGCGCTTGAGCTCGGCGAGGCGCTCGCCGACCCGGGTGGCGGCGTGGATGCGTAGCGCGGTGCGCGGGTCGGGTAGGGCGTCGTGGTCTTCGATCAGGCCGGCGAAGGCGGCGAAGTGCTCGGGCAGCACGGGCGCCGGGGCGTCGGCCTTGCGCGCCTCGAGCAGGCCGTCTGGGGTGAGGCGGTGGCGGGCGCTGTCGGGGAGCTCGAGCCTGCGGTCGAGCGGGTTGCGCGCCCACTGTTCGAGCGCCTCCAGCCAGGGCGTGTAATAGCGCTCGTGCAGCTTGGTGCGATTCCACAGCTTGGCCTTGGTGGCGAGTTCCTCGTCCAGCCAGTCCTTCATGGCGCGCGCGCGCTCGGCCCAGCCACGCGAGAGCGCCACCCGCGCCCGGCGGTGCGCGCCGCCGACGCGCCCGATCAGCGCGGCCAGGGTTTCGCCACCGGCCGAATCGCGCCGCACGCCGTCCTGGTCGCCGGGATCCGCGCTCCGATCCCGGTCCCCGCCGTCATCCCGATCCGCGCCCTGCAGCGGTTGGCCGACGAGCGCGCGCATGTCCTCGACGAGGGCGTGCACGTCGGCCCACTGCGCGAGTACGAGCTCCAGCGCCTCGCCGGCGAGCGGGTAGCAGTGCTGGCGCCAGTAGTCCTGCGCGGCCTCGGTCAGCAGCACGCTCTCGTCGGCGGCGAGCTCCTCGTCGAAGGGGTTGCCGCTGTCGAAGGCGTGTTCGCGCAGCATGCGTTGGCACCAGGCGTCGATGGTGAACACCGCCGCGTCGTCCATGGCCGCGGCCGCCATCGCCAGGCGCCAGGCGGCGTTGCGGCGCGCGGCCGCGTCGGGGTAGGCAGCGCGCAGTTCGTCGAGCAGGGGGTCGGGTGCGCGGCCCGCATCTTCGTTGCGGAACCAGGCCGCAGCCTCGCGCAGGCGCTCGCGGATGCGCTCGGAGAGCTCGCGCGTGGCGGCGCGGGTGAAGGTCATCACCAGGATCTCGGCGGGCAGCAGCGGACGCGCGAAGGCGGTGTCGGCGTCGCCGTGGCCGAGCACCAGGCGCAGGTAGAGCGCGGCGATGGTCCAGGTCTTGCCGGTTCCGGCGCTGGCCTCGATGAGGCGGCTGCCGCGCAGCGGAAAGCAGGCGGGGTCGAGGCGGTGGCTCATCGGGCAGACTCCTGGGTCTCGGGTGCCGGGTGGGGGACGGCCTCGACGTGGCTGTCCATCCATTCGAGCAGCGGGCCGTAGAGCGCGCGCGCGAGGTGCTCGAAGCGGCCGTCCTCGATCAGCGCGGCGTAGTCTGGATAGCAGCGTGCGAGGCTGGCCTCCTCGACCTCGCCGCGCCGGTGCTCGCTGCCCTCGTAGGCTTCGGCAGGCTTGCCCTCGCCGACGAGGGCGAGCGCGGTGCGGGCCGCCACCGGCAGCGGCTCGCCCAGGCCCGCGATCCAGGCCTCGATCAGGCGGGCGAGCAGGGCGCGCGCGACGGCGGGGTCGGTGGGGACGATGTGGACGGTGGCGTCGCGGCCGACCAGCAGGCCGCCGCTCGGGCTGTCCGCCGCGGCGGCGAGCAGGCTGCGCACCCAGGGCAGCAGCAGGCGCCAAGGGCGCAGCGTGCCCTTGTCGGCGTCTTCGAGCAGGCGGCCAGGGTCGTGGGCGAGCCACGAGGGTAGCGCGTGCTCGTCGGCGCGCACGCGGTGGTCCAGCCAGTCCTCCATGAGCGCGCCGGCATGCGCGAAGCGCAGGTTGCCGCGCTCGGCGTCGAGGGGATGGCTGGCGCGGACCAGCCGCCACGCGCGCAGCAGCGGCAGCACGGCCTCGCCGAGTGCGGCGCGGGCGCGCAGGCCGAGGCCGCCGATCGGCAGTCGGCCGGCGCGCTCGATGCGTCCGAGCTGGGCCTCGACCGCGGCTTCGAGTGCGAAGGCGTGCAGCTCGGGTGGTGGCAGCAGGGCGAGATCGGCGAGTACCGCGGCGGCGAGTTCCTCGACCAGGCCGTGTTCCTCGAGACCGTCGAAGCCGAAGGCCTCGTCGTCGGGCAGGGCCTCGTCCACGTCCTCGTACACCACGCCGAGGCGCTCGCGGAAGAAGACCTTGACCGGGTTGCGCAGGAAGGCGGCGAGCGCCGCGATGGTGAGCGGGACCGCCGGGTCGGGGACGAAGGGGGGCAGCGGCGGGGAGGCAGCCTCGCCGCGCGTGGGACGAGTTGCGCGGCCCGTGGCTTCGCGGTTCGCCTGCCCGTCATGCGACGGCACGGCATCGTCCTGCGCTGCCGCCTCGACGTGTGCGGCGCGCCACTCGCGCGCGTAGGTGAGCAAGGGCGTGCCCGGCTCGAAGTAGCGCCGGCTGAAGGGCTGCAGCGGGTGCTCGACGGTGCGTTCGGCCACCACCGCGGGTGACCAGCCCGCGGCGAGGTAGTCGCGCAGCTGGGCGACCAGCACCGAGGGCGGCTGCACGCTGTTGTCGCGCACGTTGCGCCCGCACCAGCTCAGGTAGAGCACCCGGCGGGCCGAGAGCAGGGCCTCGAGCATGAGCTGGCGGTCGTCGTCGCGGCGGGCGCGGTCGCCCGGGCGCTGCTGGCCCGGCAGGGCCATGAGGTCGAAGTCGCTGCGCGGGCTGCGGCGCGGATAGTCGCCGTCGTTCATGCCGAGCAGGCAGACCACCTCGAAGGGGATCGCACGCATCGGCATCAGCGTGCAGAAGGTGACCCCGCCGGCGCGGAAGCGCTTGTCGAGCGCGGGGCTCTCGAGCGCGGCGAGCCAGGCCTCGGCGGCGACGGCGAGCGGCAGCTCGGCCTCGAAAGCGGCCTCGTCGCAGGCCTCGAGCCAGCGTTCGAGGGCGTCGTCGAGCGCGGCCAGGGTCTGGCGGTCGGTGTCGTCCACCGCACGCACCAGGTCGGCGAGCAGGGCGCGCAGGCGCTGGGTCCAGGCCGCGGGCGTGGCGGGTCGGCGGCTGTCGGCCTGCCAGCGGATCAGGCGCTCGACCAGGTGGGCGAGGGCGCCGGCGAGCTCGGCGTCGAGGCCGCCGACCTCGTCGTAGGGCTCGATGCCGGCGAAAGGCGCGTCCGTCGTGACCTCCGAACGCCCGGCGGCGTAGCCCATCAACATGCGGCGCAGGCCGAAGAGCGCGCTGTTCTGCTCGCCGCAGGCCTGCAGGCCGAGCCCTGCGCGGTGACGCGCGTCGAGGCCCCAGCGGATGCCGGCGCCGCGCATCCACCCGGTGAGCCGTGGCAGCCCCTCCTCGGCAAGGCCGAAGCGGGCGGCGATGGCGGGCACGTCGAGCAGGGCGCCGAGGTCGGACAGCCGGCAGCGGTCGTGCCGGATGCGCAGCAGCCACTCCACCGCGCCCATCAGCGGGCTGCTCGCGCGCGCCGACAGGTCGGCGATGTCGAAGGGGATGTGGCGCGGGTCGTGGCGGCCGTACTGGCCGAAGACCGCGCGGATCGCCGGCGCGAAGTCGTCGATCGAGGGCACCATCACGACGATGTCGCGCGGGCGCAGCGGCTTGTCCCCGGGGGGCCGGGCGAGCAGGGCGAGGAGCTGGTCGTGGAGGATCTCGAGCTCGCGCACCGGGCTGTGGGCGAGGTGGAAGACGATGGAGCGGTCCTCGGCCGGCACCGGCGGGTGCGGATGCTCGGCGAGCGGGGTGAGGTCGCGGATGTGGCGCTGGACCTGGACGAGCAGGGTGGGCTGGGCAACGTCGTGGGTGTCCTGGTCGTCGTCGAAGAGGTCGATGCGGGCGAGCGGGAAGCGCGCGCGCGTCTGCTCGGCGTCGTCGAAGGCGTCGAGCTGGCGCACGAAGTCGCGCGCCTGGCGACCCCAGGCGGCGAGGAGCGGGTGGGCGTGCAGGTGCATCGCGTCCAGCCCGACGTCCTGCAGCTCGCGGCCGTCGCGCAGCGGCTGGCGGCGGCGGGCGATGCGCAGCCACTCGCGCCCGTCCAGGATGTCGGCCCAGTGGAAGCGGCAGGGGTTGGGGATGGCGAGCAGCACCTGGGCGTGGCGCGACAGCGCGGCGAGCAGCTGCAGCGTGGGCAGCGGCACGTGGGTCATGCCGAAGAGCACGACGCGGCGCGGCAGCGCGGCGGCCGGGTGCAGGGCGGCGTCCTCCGCGATCGCGTCGAGCGCCGCGAGCACGCGGTCGTGCAGTTGCGGCCGGGTCAGCGCGCGCTGCTGCGGGTCGAGCTCGTCGACCACGCGCTGCCACAGCCGTGCCTGCCAGCGCTGGTCCTCGGGCAGCGGGGTCTCGCCGCGGCCGGCGAGTGGAGTCTCGCCGCGGCCGGTGAGTGGAGTCTCGCCGCGGCCGGCGTCGGGCAGCGCCTCGCGCCCTTCTCCCCAGGCGTCGAGCCAGTCGGGCCGGTGCACCTGGTACTGGTCGTAGAGGTCGGCGATGCGCAGCGCGAGCTGGAAGCGGCGGCCGGGGTCGTTATCCGCGAGGTAGCCGGCGACCGGCGCGAAGCCGGGTTCGGCCAGCACCTCGGGCAGCAGCCGCATCAGCCGCCAGGCGAGCGCGGTCTTGTCGAGCGGCGAGCGCGCCGGGACCTGCGCGCGCCCGAGCACCTGGCGGTAGGTCTGCCACTGGAAGCGCGCCGGCAGTTGCACCGCCGCCGCCGCGCATACCCCGGCCCGGCGCGCGATTGCCATCTTCACCCATTCCGCCATGCCGTTGCTCTGCACCAGGATCACCTCGGATTCGAGGGGGGCGAGCGGATGCTGCGCCAGCCAGCCGGCGACGGTGTCGAGCAGGGTCTCGATGCGGTTGCCGTGCAGGGCGATGAAGCCGGGGGGGAGGGAGGCGGCGGGGGCAGGGGCGGTCATCTTGGAGGGCATCGTTCAGTGCGCAGCCGTGCGGGATGGTTTGGCGTATTCGTCCGCATGCGCCGCGAGTCGTGCGCAGATTATGCCTCGTCCCACCGGACCGGCTGGGGGCGGCGCAGTCCGGTGCATCGCGACTCGCGTCGCTCCTGCGGAGAGTCGTGGCGTGACGGCAAGAGCCTTGATCGCGACTTGCGTCGCTCCTGCGGAGAACTGCTGCGACTGCGGAGGTCGTTGCAGGCGCGACGCGCGTCGCGATCACATGCGCCGCGCGTACGCTTCGCCTCAAGCGCCTTGACGCTTCCGCCTCCGAATCTTCACACCGTCGTAACGTCGCCTCGTTATAATTCAACAATTCTAAAAATGTTGATCAGTAGGGGTGCGAGATGAAAGTCGGCATCAACGGCATGGGTCGGATCGGTCGCCTGGCGCTGCGCGCCGCAATGGGCGCGGCGGAGCGGCAGGCGGACGACCCGCGTGCGGACAATCGCCTCGAGGTGGTCCATCTGAACGAGATCAAGGGCGGCGCGGCGGCGAGCGCGCATCTGCTCGCCTTCGACAGTGTGCAGGGACGCTGGCGGGCGGACATCCGCGCCGACGGCGAGGACGCGATCCGCATCGACGGCCGGCGCCTGTCCTTCTCCGCCCACGCCAGCCCGGCCGACATCCCCTGGGGCGAGCTGGGCGTCGATGTCGTGCTCGAATGCACCGGCAAGATCCTCACCCCCGAGGCGCTGCAGGGCCACCTCGACCGCGGCGCCAGGCGCGTGATCGTCGCGGCCCCGGTGAAGACCGGCGGCGTGCTCAACATCGTCGTCGGCATCAACCACGAACTCTACGATCCGGCGCGCGACCGCATCGTGACGGCGGCCTCGTGCACCACCAACTGCCTCGCGCCGGTGGTCAAGGTCGTGCATGAAAACCTCGGCATCCGCCATGGCCAGATCACCACCATCCACGATCCCACCAACACCAACCTGGTGGTCGACGCGCCGCACAAGGACCTGCGCCGCGCGCGCAGCTCGCTGCTGAGCCTGGCGCCCACCACCACCGGCAGTGCCACCGCGATCGCGCTGATCTACCCGGAGCTGAAGGGCAAGCTCAATGGCCACGCGGTGCGCGCGCCGGTCCTCAACGCCTCGCTCACCGACTGCGTGTTCGAGCTGCGGCGCGCGACCACGGTGGAGGAGGTGAACGCGCTGTTCAAGGCCGCGGCGGAAGGCCCGCTCGCCGGCATCCTCGGCTACGAGGAGCGCCCGCTGGTGAGCATCGACTACGCGCGCGACACGCGCAGCGCCATCGTCGACGCGCTGTCGACCATGGTGACCGACGGCACGCTGCTCAAGGTGTACGCCTGGTACGACAACGAGATGGGCTACGCCTGCCGCATGGTGGATCTGGCCTGCCACATGGAAGCCGTGGGCCTCTGAAACATGAACGAGCCCCCACGCGCGCTGCGTTCGCTGCCCCCCGAGGGGGCTGGATCCTCCGTGGGGCGGCCCGGCGGAGGCCCGCAACACGCCGCGCGCAACTACGCCGTCGTCACCGCCGCCTACTGGGGCTTCACGCTCACCGACGGCGCGCTGCGCATGCTGGTGCTGCTGCATTTCTATCGCCTGGGCTACTCGCCGTTCACGCTCGCCTTCCTGTTCCTGCTCTACGAGGCGGCCGGTGTGCTGGCGAACCTGGTCGGCGGCTGGCTGGCGACGCAACACGGCATCGCGCGCATGCTGGCGGTGGGGCTGGTCACGCAGATTCTCGGCTTTGGCCTGCTGTCCGCGCTCGACCCCGGATGGACAGCAACGATGGCGGTGGCCTGGGTGGTGGTGGCGCAGGGCATCTGCGGCGTGGCCAAGGACCTGACCAAGACGGCCAGCAAGTCGGCGATCAAGCTCACTCAGGCCCAGTTCCAGGCCGAGGCCAACGAGCAGGGCGCGGGCCAGCTCTTCAAGTGGGTGGCCTGGTTCACCGGCAGCAAGAACGCGATGAAGGGCATCGGCTTCTTCCTCGGCGGGGTGCTGCTGGAGGTGCTCGGCTTTCGTGGTGCGCTGTGGGCGATGGCGGGCTTGCTGGCGTTGGTGCTCGCTGGCGTGCTGCTGGCGCTGCCGCCGATGATGGGCAGGAAGAAGGCGTCGGGCTCGGTGCGCGAGCTGTTCGCCAAGAGCCCCGGCATCAACGCGCTGGCCGCGGCGCGCGTGGCGCTGTTCGGCGCGCGCGATGTGTGGTTCGTGGTCGGGGTGCCGGTGTTCCTGTACTCGGCGGGGTGGACCTTCACGATGGTCGGCACCTTCCTCGCCGGGTGGACGATCGCCTACGGCCTGGTGCAGGCGCTGGCGCCGCAGATCGTCCGCCGCAGTGCCGATGGCCTGAGCCGCGAGGTGCCGGCGGCACGGCTGTGGTCGGCGCTGCTGGCGCTGATTCCCGCCGCGCTCGCGGTGGCAGTGTGGCTGCAGGTGCCCGGCCTGGAGTGGGTGGTGGTCGGCGGCCTCGGCCTGTTCGGCTTCGCCTTCGCGGTCAACTCCTCGGTGCATTCCTACCTGGTGCTGGCCTACGCGGGCTCGGAGAAGGCGGCGGAGGACGTCGGTTTCTATTACGCTGCGAACGCGCTCGGGCGCTTCATCGGCACGCTGCTGTCGGGACTGCTGTACCAGTGGGGCGGCTTGCCGTACGCGCTCGTCGGCTCGGCGGCGATGCTGCTGGGGTGCTGGCTGGTGACGCTGGCGTTGCCGCTCGAACGCCATGACGCCGCCCGGGCGGCCCCCTGACTCCGCTTGACGAAGAGATCCGAATGGACAAGAAAGCCGCAGTTTCCGCCTTCGAGGCGCTGTCCTCGGGCATCCGCCTGGATGTGTTCCGCCTGCTGGTGCGTGCCGGGCCGCAGGGCAGGGTGGCCGGCGAGCTCGCCAGCGCGCTCGGTCTGCCGCCGACCAACCTGTCCTTCCACCTCAAGGCGCTCGCGCAGGCGGGGCTGGTCTCGGCCGAACAGGAAGGGCGCTTCCAGCGTTATCGCGCCGACATGGCGCGGATGCGCGGGCTGATCGCCTACCTCACCGAGGAATGCTGCGGCGGTGCGCCCGCACTGTGCGGGCTGGATGGCAGCGCTTCCACGACCGGATCCACCACGCCCGCCGCGCGCCACGCGGCGGGCCAGACACGACGACCGGGGTCTTCCATGTCCGACGAGTGCTACAACGTGCTCTTCCTGTGCTCGGCCAACTCGGCGCGCAGCATCATCGCCGAGGTCATCCTCAACCGGATCGGCCAGGGCCGCTTCAAGGCCTGCAGCGCCGGCAGCGCGCCGCGCGGCGAGGTGCACCCGATGACCCTGCAGGTGCTGCAGGCGCAGGGCTACGACACGAGCCTGCTGCGCAGCAAGAGCTGGGACGAGTTCTCCGATGCCGATGCGCCGCAGATGGACTTCGTATTTACCGTGTGCGACACGATCGCCGGCGAGACCTGCCCGGTGTGGCCGGGTCAGCCGCTGACCGCGCACTGGGGTGTGGCCGACCCGGTGAAGGCCGAGGGCGGCGAGCAGCGCCGGCTCGACGCCTTCAGCCTGACGCTGAACCAGCTCCTCGATCGTCTGCGCCTCTTCACCAGCCTGCCGCTGGCCACGCTCGACCGCCTCGCGGTCCAGCACGAGATCGACCGCATCGGCCAGATGCCGGCCGCAGTGGAGGCCTGAGATGGGACTCTTCGAGCGCTACCTCACCGTCTGGGTGGGGCTGGGCATCCTCGCCGGGGTGGGCCTCGGGCTGCTCGCGCCCGGGGCCTTCCAGGCCATCGCCGGGCTCGAGTTCGCGCAGGTGAACCTGGTGGTGGCGGTGTTCATCTGGGTGATGATCTACCCGATGATGATCCAGATCGACTGGCACGCCGTTCGCGATGTCGGCAAGAAGCCGCAGGGACTCGTCCTGACCCTGGTCGTGAACTGGCTGATCAAGCCCTTCACGATGGCGGCGCTCGGCGTGCTGTTCTTCCAGCACCTGTTCGCGCCCTGGGTGGATCCGGCTTCGGCCAGCGAGTACATCGCCGGCATGATCCTGCTCGGGGTGGCGCCGTGCACGGCGATGGTGTTCGTATGGAGCCAGCTGGTGAAGGGCGACCCCAACTACACCCTGGTGCAGGTGTCGGTGAACGATCTCGTCATGGTGTTCGCCTTCGCCCCCATCGCCGCCTTCCTGCTCGGCGTCACCGATCTCGTCGTGCCGTGGGAGACCCTGCTGCTGTCGACCGTGCTCTACGTGGTGCTGCCGCTGCTCGCCGGCATGGCGACGCGGCATGTGCTGGAGCGTCGCTCGGCGCAGGCGGTGGCCGGGTTCGTCGCTCGCCTCAAGCCCTGGTCCATCGTCGGTCTGATCGCCACCGTGGTGCTGCTGTTCGGTTTCCAGGCGCGCACCCTCGTGGAACAGCCGCTGGTGATCGGCCTGATCGCCGTGCCGCTGCTGGTGCAGAGCTACGGCATCTTCCTCATCGCCTATCTCGCCGCGAAGGTGATGAGGCTGCCGCACGAGGTCGCCGGCCCGGCCTGCCTGATCGGCACCTCGAATTTCTTCGAGCTCGCCGTGGCGGTGGCGATCTCGCTGTTCGGGCTGAATTCGGGGGCGGCGCTGGCGACCGTGGTCGGTGTGCTGGTGGAGGTGCCGGTGATGCTGTCGCTGGTGGCGATCGTCAATCGAACGCGGCATTGGTTTCCGTCCGCGGCAGGGCCGCAGGCGGCTCTCGACCGACCGGGTGGCGCGCGTGGCTGAGCGAGGCGTCGAGCTGCCGCGCGCGGGAGCGCCGGCGTGACCGTCCCCTGCCTGCTCGACGCCTGGTCGGCGCACGAGGCCGAGCTCCTGCGCTACCTGCGCCATCACCTCCGCCAGCCGGGAGAGGCCGAGGACCTGCTCCACGACCTCTTTCTCAAGGCGGTGCGCCAGCGCGAGCGCTTCTGCGCCGTCGGCAACCCTCGTGCCTGGCTCTTCGCGGTGGCGCGCAACCTGGTGATCGACAACGCGCGACGCACGCACGCGAGCGTGCCCCTGCCGGACGATCTCGCCGCGCCGGCGCCCGACCTCGCGAGCGAGGACGGCCCGGCGCCGGTCGACCTGCTCTCGGCCTGCCTGCCGCGCGTCCTCGGCGAGCTCGCCGCGGAGGACCGCGAGGCGATCGAGCGCTGCGACATCGGCGGGATGACGCAACAGGCTTTCGCCGAACTCGAGGGCCTGTCGCTGTCGGGCGCCAAGTCGCGCGTGCAGCGCGCACGGCAGAGGCTGCGCGCGCAGCTGCTGCGCGCCTGCCAGGTGCAGCTCGACGAGCACGGGAAGGTGTGCTGCTTCGTGCCGCGCCCGCCGCTCTAGCCCCCGCCTGCATCCCCCGCCTGCATCCCGCACCTGCGCCTGCATCCTTTTCACCACTCGTGCGTCTTCATGGTTGGAGCCGCTTGCCGGCGACCGCGCAGGCGACTAGGTTTCGTCTTTAGGTCGATCCGATCGCATGGCGGGATGCAGGTTTCTCGAGCTGGAGTTCGTGTCATGGATGCGTTGTCTTCCTGGGTCCTCCCCGTCTTCTATGGCGGCTTGGGCAATCTGGCCGCCTATCTTGCGGCGCACGTGCTGCTGTGCCTGCTGCCGGCCTTCTTCATCGCCGGCGCGATGTCGGCGCTGATCCCGAAGGAGACCATCACCCGCTTCCTCGGGCGCAACTCCAGCAAGACCGTGTCCTACCCGGCGGCTGCCGCGGCGGGCTCGCTGCTGGCGGTGTGCTCGTGCACCATCGTTCCGCTCTTTGCCGGCATCTACAAGAAGGGCGCGGGCCTCGGCCCGGCGATCACCTTCCTGTTCTTCGCCCCGGCCGCCAACATCCTCGCGCTGGTCTACACCGGCGGCATCATCGGGCCCGACCTCGCCGTCGCGCGCTTCCTGCTGTCGCTCACCTTCGGCATCGGCATCGGCCTGATCATGGCGCTGCTCTTCCGTGCCGACGACGCCGCGCACGACCTCGCCACCGACAGCGCCTTCGGCGCGCAGGGGGCGGGGATGGGGCGGATGGCGCTGGTGTTCCTGTTCGTGTGGGTGGCACTGCTGCTGGCCGGCACGCTGAAGCTGGACGTGCTGACCGGGACCTACCTGAACTTCCAGCTTCCGATCGGCGACGCGCAGGGCTGGCAGGCCGCGCTCGACCGCCTGGTGCCCTACGACGCCGCCAAGGGCGAGGAGGGCGTGTCGGTGCAGGGCGTGGTGCTGATCGCGCTGCTGGCCTCGATCGGCTATGCCGCCTGGCGCGGCCTGGAGAACATCGCCGACGGCGCCAACGCGTGGACCTGGGTCAGCCTCGCGCTGATCGCGGCGACGCTGCTGGTGGCGGCGCTGGCGGTGCAGCCGGTGGATGGCGGGCTGCGCATCGGACTCACCGGCAAGTTCTTCGCCGTCGCCGCCGCGCTCGCGGCGCTGGCTTTCATCGTGCGCCACCGCCTGAGCGAGGACGAACTGCGCGACTGGCTGTGGGAATCCTGGCGCTTCGTGAAGCAGATCTTTCCGCTGCTGGTGGTCGGCGTGTTCGTGGTCGGCATGATCCGCGTGCTGATCCGCCCGGAGTGGATCGAGATGCTCGCCGGCACGAACTCGCTCACCGGCAACCTGGCCGGCGTGGTGTTCGGCGTGTTCATGTACTTCCCGACCCTGGTCGAGGTGCCGATCGCCAAGATGTTCCTCGAGCTCGGCATGCACCGCGGCCCGCTGCTCGCCTACCTGATGTCCGACCCCGAGCTGTCGCTGCAGAGCATCCTGATCATCTCGGCGATCATCGGCCGCAGGAAGACCTTCAGCTACGTCGGCCTGGTGGCGCTGTTCAGCGCCGCCGCCGGCCTCATCTACGGCGCCTGGATCGACGGCGCTTCGTTGTTCTCGCTCGCGCTTTACCTGGCGGGCTTCATCGCGGTGCTTGCGGTGTTGCTGGCGGTCGCCAGCCGGCGCGCGACCGCCTCTACCCTCAAAGGAGTCTGATCATGCTCGACATCAAGGTTCTCGGCCCGGGCTGCGCCAACTGCCGCAAGCTCGAAGAGATCGTGCACGAGGCCCTCGCCGCCACCGGCGTGGAGGCGGAAGTCACCAAGGTCACCGACATGGGGCAGATCGTCGCCTACGACGTGCTGAAGACGCCCGGGCTGGTGATCAACGAGAAGCTGGTGTCGTCGGGGAGGATTCCGACCGCGGCGACGATCGCGGAGTGGATCCGCGCGGTGGGGTAGGCGCCGTGCTCGACATGCCGTAACGCGTCGAGCACGGCCTCTTCAGCGGATGAGCGGGGCCGCTCAGGCGGAGCCTTCCCCCGCCAGGCTCGCGCTGTCGATCACGAAGCGGTACTTCACGTCGCCCCTCAGCATGCGCTCGTAGGCCGCGTCGATCTGTTCGGCGCGGATCATCTCGATGTCGGCGACGATGCCGTGCTCGGCGCAGAAGTCGAGCATCTCCTGGGTTTCGGGGATGCCGCCGATCATCGAGCCGGCGAGCTTGCGGCGCTTCATGATGAGGTGGAAGACCTGTGGCGAGGGATGGGGCGAGGCCGGCGCGCCAACCAGGCTCATCGTGCCGTCGCGCTTGAGCAGCGCGAGGTAGGCGTCGAGGTCGTGGGGGGCGGCGACGGTGTTCAGGATGAAGTCCAGCGACTTGCGGCGCGCCTTCATCGCGTCCTCGTCGCGCGACACCACGACCTCGTCGGCGCCGAGCGCGAGCGCGGCTGCACGCTTGGACTCGGAGCTGGTGAAGGCGACCACGTGCGCGCCGAGCGCGTGGGCGAGCTTGACCCCCATGTGGCCCAGCCCGCCGATGCCGACGATGCCCACCTTCTGCCCGGGGCCGACCTTCCAGTGGCGCAGCGGCGACCAGGTGGTGATGCCTGCGCACAGCAGCGGCGCCACCGCGGCAAGCTGGGCTTCGGGGTGGCGGATGCGCAGCACGTAGCGCTCATGCACCACGATGCGCTGCGAGTAGCCGCCCAGGGTGTGGCCGGGGGCGTCGGCAATGGGGCTGTTGTAGGTGCCGACCATGCCGTCGCAGTAGTTCTCCAGGCCGGCGTCGCAGTCCTCGCAGTGCTGGCAGCTGTCGACGATGCAGCCCACGCCGACGAGCTCGCCGGTCTTGAAGCCCTTCACGTGTGCGCCCACCGCCGACACGCGGCCGACGATCTCGTGGCCGGGCACGCAGGGGTAGAGCGTGCCCGGCCACTCCGAGCGCACCTGGTGGAGGTCGGAGTGGCATACGCCGCAGAAGGCGATCTCGATCTGCACGTCGTGCGCGCCGGGCGCGCGGCGGGTGATTTCCATGGCTTCGAGGGGCTGGTCGCCGGCATGGGCGCCATAGGCTTTGACGGTCATCGGGGGGGCCTCGGGTTGGGTTGCGGGATGATAACCAGAGAAAGCCTTCCGGCTCCGGTGTTGTCCCCAGCCGATGGGGAAAGGCATGTGGGCGGGGCTGTGGACAAACGCGCGCAAGCCTCGAGGCACAAGGGTTGCGGGCGATTGCCTCATTGTGAGGCAGAAGGCCCCCGCCACCTCCGGCGGGCCCGACGGTTCTTGCCGGAGCGAGGGGAGGCGGGATCGTGGCTTGCAGCCTGCGCGATCGTTGGCCCGCACGCCGTATCGCGACTCGCGTCGCTCCCACAGCCAGTGCCGCCGTGCCCGGTGGCCCGGCGGTTCTGTAGGAGCGACGCAAGTCGCGATGTCCACGTCTGTTCTACGGGACTGCGGCTTGGGGGCGCTCGGGTCGGCCGATGCCGTAGTAGTGCCAGCCGGCGGCGCGCAGGCGGTCCGGTGGGTACAGGTTGCGCCCGTCGGCGATGACCTTGGCCTGAAGCAGGGACGCCATCTCGTCGAAATCGGGCGCGCGGAACTGCTGCCACTCGGTGCAGATCGCCAGCGCGTCCGCGCCTTCGAGCACGCTGTACTTGTTGCTCGCCAGCGCCAGGTCGGCGCGCGGGCCATAGAGCCGCCGCATCTCGTCCATCGCCACCGGGTCGTAGGCCTGCACGCGCGCGCCGTGTTGCCACAGCGCCTCGATCAGGCTGCGGCTGGGGGCTTCGCGCAGGTCGTCGGTGTTGGGCTTGAAGGCGAGGCCCCAGACCGCGATCGTGCGTCCGGCGAGTCCGCCGGCGCCGCCGAAGTGGTCGGCGAGCTTGGCGAACAAGGTGTTCTTCTGGCGCTCGTTCACGGCCTCCACCGCCCGCAGCAGCGGCGCGTCGTAGCCTACCTGCTCGGCGATGCGACCGAGCGCCCGGACGTCCTTGGGGAAGCACGAGCCGCCATAGCCGCAGCCGGGGTAGATGAAGTGGTAGCCGATGCGCGGGTCGGCGCCGATGCCCTTGCGCACCTCCTCGATGTCGGCGTCGAGGCGCTCGGCGAGGTTGGCGAGCTCGTTCATGAGGCTGATGCGGGTGGCGAGCATCGCATTGGCGGCGTACTTGGTGAGCTCGGCGCTGCGCACGTCGGTGAACAGGGTGCGCTCGTGGTTGCGGTTGAAGGGCTCGTAGATCTCGCGCATACGCTCCTGCGCGCGCGCCGAGCGGGTGCCGACGAGGATGCGGTCGGGCTTGAGGAAGTCGGCGACCGCCGCGCCCTCCTTGAGGAATTCGGGGTTGGAGACGACGTCGAAGGCGACCGTCTCGCCGCGCTCGGCGAGTACCTGCGCGATGCGCTCCTGCACCTTCCCGGCGGTGCCGACGGGTACGGTGGATTTGTTCACGATCACCCGGTAGCCCGGCATGTGACGGGCGATCTCCTCGGCGACCGCGAGCACGTACTGCAGGTCGGCTGAGCCGTCCTCGTCGGGCGGGGTGCCGACGGCGATGAACTGCACCTCGGCGTGGCGCACCGCCTCGGCCGCATCGGTGGTGAAGCGCAGGCGGCCCTCGGCGAGGTTGCGCTCGACGATCGGCTGCAGGCCGGGCTCCCAGATCGGGATGGTGCCGGCGCGCAGCTGGTCGATCTTGGCCTGGTCGACGTCCATGCACAGCACGTCGTGGCCGACTTCCGCGAGGCACGCGCCGCTGACCAGGCCGACGTAGCCGGTACCGAAAATGGCGAGCTTCATGAAGGACATCCCTGTTTGCGCGAATGCGCCAGAAGCTAGGGAGTCCGCGTGAAGCGGTCGTGAAGCTTGCGTGAAGGGGAGGTTGCGAAGCGCCCCGGGAGCGCGTCGGTCGCCGCATCGGCGGATTCGCGGCTTGCGCCGCTCCTACAAAGGATGCGTCGAGTTACGCGGGAATGCCAGGCGCGGATTCTGCGGCCGAGCTCGGGAGCCGCATCGGCCGCGTGCCGGTTCATGCAGGCGCGGCGGCAGGCGCGAATTCGGCGGTCGGGCAACCGATGCAGCTCACCCTCCCGATCGCCGAATTCGCGCCTGCCGCCGCGCCTGCAGCTTAGTTCTGGATGGCTTCCAGCGAGACGGTGATGGTCACGTCGTCGCCCACGTGCGGGGCAAACTTGCCGGCGTTGAACTCGCTGCGCTTGATCACCGTGCTGGCGTTGGCGCCGATGGTGTCCTTCTTGAGCATCGGGTGCGGCATGGTGACGAAGTGGCTCACCTTCAGCGTCACCGGCTTGGTCACGCCCTTGATGGTCAGCTCGCCGTCGATGGTGGCCGGCTTGTCACCGTCGAAGCTCACCTTGGTCGACTTGAAGGTGGCGGTCGGGTACTTGGCGGTGTCGAGGAAGTCCTCGCCCTGGATGTGGCCGTTGAAGGTTTCGTAGCCGGTGTTTACCGACTTCATGTCGATGGTGATGTCGACCGCGCCGGTCTTCGCTTCCTTGTCCAGCGTCACGGTGCCGGTCGTCTTGTCGAACTTGGAGAGCTGGGTCGACAGGCCGAAGTGGCTGTACGAGAAGCTCGGGAAGGTGTGGGTGCCATCGACGACGTAGGTCTGGGGCGCGGCCAGCGCGGGCGAGGCGGCAGCGGCGGAGACGAGGAGGGCGGCGGTGAGGCGGGCGATACGGTTCATGTGGTGGTCCTTTGTGGAGGGCAGATGGGTGGAACGGAAGGGTTGGAACGATGGCGCGGGAACGATGCTGCCCGGCTGCCGCGGCTCAGCGTGCCGCGGCGGTGATGCGGAAGCGGATCACGACGTCGTTGGCGACCACGTCGAAGGCCTTCCAGGCGCCTTCGCCGATCGAGAAGTCGCCGCGCCGGATGGTCAGGGCGCCCTCGAAGACGCCGCTGCCGCCCTGCGGGGTGAAGGTGGCGGGGACCACGACGTCCTTCGTCGTGCCCTTGATGGTGAGCTTGCCGGCGACCTCGTACTGGTTGCCGCCGAGCGGTTTCACCGTGCTCGACTCGAAGCGCGCGACCGGGAAGCCCTTGGTGTCGAACCAGGTCTTGCGGGCGACCTCGTCGTCGCCTTCCTCGCTGCCGGTGTCGACGCTGGCGAGCTCGACCTCGATGCGGGCCGAGGCGGTTTGTGGCGCGGCGGGATCGAAGCGCAGCGCGCTGGCGAACTTGCCGAAGGTGCCCTGCATCGCCACCCCCATCTGCTGGTAGTCGAAGGCGATGCGGCTCTTGTCGGGCTGGACCTCGCCGTATTCCACCGCGTGGGCGGTGGTCGCGGCGAAGGCGAAGGAGGCGAGCAGGGCGAGGGCGATGCGTTTCATGGCGCGGGTTCCTGTGTGCGATGGAGGAGGCCGGTTCAGCCCCGGCGGCGCGGCAGCATGCGGGTCAGCACGTCGTCGCGGTCGATGAAGTGATGCTTGAGCGCGGCGCCGACGTGGCCGAGCAGTACGGCGATCAGCGTGAAGTTGAGCGCCACGTGCACGGTCTCGAGCAGATTGCCGAGCGCCTTGTCCTTGGCGAGCAGGTCGGGCAGCGGCAGCACGCCGAACCACACCGTCTGGAAGCCCTTGGCCGAGCTCATCAGCCAGCCGCTGAGCGGGATCGCGAGCATCAGCAGGTACAGCAGGTGGTGGCCCGCATGCGCGGCCAGGCGCTCGATGGCCGGCATGTGCGCGGGCAGCGCCGGCGGGCGGTGGCCGATCCGCCAGGCCAGGCGCACCAGCACGAGCAGGAACACCGTCACGCCCGCCCACTTGTGCCAGGAGTAGAGCTCCAGCTTGGTGGGCGACAGGTCCAGACCCGTCATGTAGAAGCCGAATCCGAGCATGCCGAAGATCATCAGCGCGATGAGCCAGTGCAGCAGCTTGGCGGTGGCGGTGTAGTGCGTGTCCATGTGCTTGGTCCTTCGGCCGTCGATCGGGGGCGCCGGCCAGATGTTCGTGTTGGTTGCACTTTAGACTCATCCACAAGGCTTAAACAGCCGAAGTCGGGCAAAGGTTCGTTGCTGATTTGGCAACAATTGAGCCTGTTTTCCGCCGAGGCCGGGCCTCGGGTTGCGCGATTCGCTCCCTCCGAGCGGGGGATGGGGTCGGGGCGCTTTCACCTCCCGCCCTCTCCGCGAATCAGAAGATCGTCTCCCCCAGCTGCCTGATCATCGCCGCCGGATCCACCTCGGGGACCTGGAACTCGAGGTCGTCGAGGGAGAGGTCGAAGGGTTCTCCCTCACGGTAGGTGACGGGGAAGCGGACGCCGAACTCGAGGCCAGAGCCGAGCTCATAGGCGGCGAGCTCGATGCGCTCGTCGTAGAGGCTGGCGCCGAGCACGGTGACGGCGACGTAGCCGGAAACGTCGAAGCGGAAGCGCGGCTGGGCGTGGAGCGCGGCCTCGGCGTCGATCTCGAGGCCGCGCGAGGGCATCCAGTCGATGCGCACGCCAGCCTCGGCAGCCCCTGCGATGCCGAGGGCGCCGCCGATCTCGAGGCCCCCGGTGGCACTTGCGCCGGTGATGCCGAGGCCGACGCCGGCACGCGCGCCGAGCCGCAGGCCTGCCTGCGCCGGAACCTCGAGGTGGGCCTCGCCGGTGACGTGGGTGTCATCCTCGTGTGCGGGGTTGTATTCGATGCGGACAGCGAGCCGGTCCAGTGCCCCGGGGCCGACGCTGGCGTTGGCACTGAGATTGCCGCCGACCTCGGCGACCACGCCGGGGACGATGGGGATCTGCGTCGACATGCCGAACAGGCGCTTGTCGTACTCCAGCCGGGAGAAGATCTCCAGCGAATCGGGCAGGGCGATCTCGCCGGACACGGTGAGCTCGCCGTCGGGAGCGACCCGCAGGCCCGCGCTGCCCTGCAGCCAGGGGGCGATCCGCACGGTCGCGGAGCCGCTGCCGTAGACCACGATGGGCGCATCCGGAGCGCTGGGCGGGCCGCCGGGGCTCCCGTCCGCAGCGACGGCGCGGTTGGTGGCGCCGACGCTGAGCTGGCCGGAGAGCATGCCGCGGCGGAAGGCGCCGGAGAAGCGCGCGTCGAAGGCGCCGTCCGCATAGGTGACGGCGAGCTCCGCGTCGACGCCGGGGATCGCAGGCTGAGCGGTGCCGCTCGCCGCGACCTTCCACTCGCCGTCGGTCTGCGCGCATTCGACGTGCAGGGTGCCGGAGCGGATGGCGGGGTTGGTGGCGAGGGCGACGTCGCCCGCGAGCTCGAGTCCGCCCTCGCCCTGGCGGATCGCGATCGAGGCCTGGCTGAGACCGGGCACGGAGAGTTCGGCACTGCCGTTGAACGACCAGCGCCCTTCATCGACACGGACCGAGGCGGTCGCGCTGCGGATGCCACGGATCTTGTCCGGGGTATCGATGCCGATCGTGCCTTCGGCGCCCAGGCGACCATCACGCCACCAGGCGCGGACGCGAGCGCGGTCGAAGAGGGCGGGATCGAAAGTGAAGCCGCCCTCGAAGGCGACGCCCCCGCCGGTCGAGACCGAGGCGCCGAGCTCGCCGCTGCCTGCCCCCTCGATCGAATACAGGATGTCGCCTCCCACGCCCAGTCCGCGGGTGGTCGAATAGAAGACGCTGACCCAGGCGTCGTCGATCGTCGTGCGCGGGATCGGCAGGCTGACCTGTTCCGGACCGTAGTCGAGCGCGAAGCCGAGCTCGCGTCCGCGCAGTTGCACCGTCAGCGGAGCTGCGAGGATGGGGATCGAGGGCGTGAGCGTGCCCTCGGCGTACAGCTCGCCGTCTTCGGTGGAGATGCGGGTGAAACTCACCGGGCTGAGATGGCGGTACTCGAGATCGAGGCCGGGAAGCGCCGACGGGTAGCCGCGGTACTCGCCATCGCCCTGGAGCGAGATCGTGATCGCAGGATTGGCGGGTTGCCAGTCGGCGGGCAGGTCCCATTCTGCCGAGAGCGTACCGACGGGGCCGTCGGGCGTGCCGGTAAGGTCGGTGAGCGCGATCGCCGTGATGCGCAGGCCGGCGAGCGCGCGCGCCTGGGTGGCGCCGATCGTGGGCGCGGCACCGGGGCTGTGGCGGAAGCGGCCCACGGCGATGCCGCCGGGGGCGGCGCTGAGGATGAACTCCTCGGCGCTGCCGGCGCGGTCGCCGTCTTCGGCGGCGGTGGGGGCGCTCGCGGTGCCGAGGGTGTGGGCCTGCTCGATCTCGGCCCTGGTCCACCACGCCGAGCCCGTCGCCGCCGAGCCCGCGCCGGTTGCTGCGACGCTGGTGAAGACGAGGTCGTGTCCGCGCAGGAAGCTTGCTCGGTCGGGTCGAGGCTCCAGGGTATCGAGGAAGCCGTCGAGCTTGCGATAGATGCTGCTGCGGATCGTGCCGCCCGAGCTCGAGTTCGAGGGCTGGTCGAGGAGCTCCATGTTCTCGACGCTGTTGCCCACCCCCGAGCCCATCTGGCCGGAGACCTGCAGTTCGACGATGTGGTCGACCTGGAAATCGCGCCTGCGGCCCTCGCGGTCCCATTCGGGGATGCGCAGCAGGGTCTGCAGCTCGGACAGGCGTTTCGACGTCGTACGTGCGCCGCGATGCAGTTTCAGGCGTACGCGGCCGCTGGGGTCGGCGGGAACCGGGATGCCGCGTTCGGTCAGGCGTTCGCGCACGGCGTCGGCGCCGACCTCGACCTGGCGGCTCCATACCGAGCGCTGGTCGGCGCCCTCGCGTCCGTAGCCACGCACGCGCTTGAGCTGGTGCGCCTGCGCGAGGCCGCTGTAGAGCGGCAGGTGGCGCGCCTTCACCGCGGGGATCTCGAGGCGATCCAGTGCGGCGAGGGCGGCAGCGCTGCGCTCGGTCTCGTGGTAGCGGGCCGGAGGGGGCGGTTCGATCGCGCGCGCGAGTGTCGCCGCGGCCTGGCCATCCTGCTGCACGACGTGGGCGAGTTCGTGCGCGAGGAGGTGACGCCCCTCCTCGGTGTCGGAGGCGACGGTGCCCGGTGCGAGGTAGATGTCGCGCCCCGACGTGAACGCGCGTGCGCCGAGCGCAGCGGTGAGGCGCGCCGCTTCGGCGTCCGAATGGAGGCGCACGTCGGCGAAGTCGCGACCGAAGTGGTCCTCGAGCGGGGCGCGGGCATCGGCCGGCAGCGGATCGCCGCGCCCGCGGCGCGCTTCGACACGGCCGGCGGCATAGGCGGGAAGGCGCGCGGAGGGCGAGTTCGCGTCGGCGGAGGCGGAGGCGGATGCGGGTGGGGGGGTGGAGCCGACGTTCGCAGCCGAGGACGCGCCCGCGCTGTCTTCGGTGCTGCGGGTCGGTACTGGCGCGGGGGCCGAGTCCGGCGTCGGATGGGGCGAGTTCGTCGGGGCGACGGCGGCGGCGTGCGCCTCGGCCTCGCGCTCGATGTTCTCGCCGGGCTGGCTCACGCGTGCGGGGGGACGTGCGTAGGCCGGCATGGACGGTGGAGGCAGGCGGCTCGCGGCCGTCGCGGGTGCCGCCGGGCCGGCACGGCCGGTCGTGGCTGCAGGTCGGGTGGCCGGCGCGGGCCGTTCGGCAGGCCGGTGCGCGAGCTTAGGCGACGGCGCTTCCATCGTCGTTGCCCGGGGTGGTACCCGGCACCGGATTGGCGGGGCCGGCGCCGGGAACCGGCCGGGCCGGGGCCGGCACCGGCCAGTCGCCCGGTGGCGAGGGGGCGCCGCATTCCATTGCAACTTGCCATTTCGGCTTGTGCAATCCCAGCGCCCAGGGCGACTGCGCGGTGACGCTGGCGAGTGCGTGATGGAAGGTCGCGTAGTGCTGCGGACGCACCTCGTTGCCGAAGGACATGATGCCGCCGTTGTGTTCCTTGATCGCACCGGGCAGATGGACGCCGTTGGCGTCGGTCATCGCCCGGGTCATCGCGTCGTGGTCCACCGGGTCGCCGACGCGGGTGGCGCCGGTCACGTACTCGTCGTCCAGGCCGAAGGCGTGTCCCCACTCGTGGGCCGCCGTCACCATCCGCCCGCCGCCATCGACGACGAGGTCGGCGCGCTGGTCGCTGGCGCGTCGGGGCTGCGTCGGATCGGCCTCGGCCTCGCCGCGCGCGCGGATGTGCACACGGTTGGCGGTGTTCGCGAAGCCGTGGCGCTCGAGATGCGTGCGCACGGCCTCGGCGCGCCGTCGCGAGAGGTCGACGTTGTAGTGCTCGCTGCCG
The DNA here is from genome assembly GCF_000021765.1 of Thauera aminoaromatica. NCBI lineage: Bacteria > Pseudomonadati > Pseudomonadota > Betaproteobacteria > Rhodocyclales > Zoogloeaceae > Thauera > Thauera aminoaromatica. The sequence continues at coordinate 2,099,525 of NC_011662.2, forward strand.
GCGGCGCTGGTGTGGCCGACGATCTCGACGCGCACCTCCTGGTGGGCAGCGTTGCCGACTGCACCGTTGAAGCGTGCGATGAAGCCGTTGAGCGTTGCGATCGCGGTGCCCGTGAGCGCGTCCGAGTCGTAGTCGAACTCGACGGACTGGCGCAGCAGGTCGTACTCCTTGGGGCCGGCCGTGGTGCTGGCGAGCCGCATCGTCTGGTCGGCAGGGTCGGTCGTGCTGCCCGAACCGACCTCGTGCGAGATGTCGAAGCTGCGCAGGCTCTCGCCTGGCGGGGTCTTGTAGATCTCCACGACGAGGTGGTCGGTGGCCGCCTTCGCGCGCTGGCCGATGTCGAGGTCCACGCGCACTTCGGCACCGAGCCAGTTCCATCGTGGCCTGTTGAGGAAGAAGCTGTGCCGGCCGCCCCAGGTCGTCTCGATCAGCGATTCCAGGCGGACGAGCCAGGGCGCCTGCTCCGCAGGCGTCCACTGGTAGCGTGCGAGCAGCGCATTGCGCACCACGGCGACCGGGATCGCGTTCATCCGGCTGGCGAGCGTGCGGATCTCCGGCGTGGCGGGGAGGTCGGGGTGCGGCGCGATCACGCCCGCGTTCCGCACCAGGGTGTCCTTGAACTGTGCGGCCACGCCTTGCTCGATCGCGAGCACGCCGTCGCCCGCGAGCGGGTCGGCACGGTACTGGGCATCGAAGCCGCCGATGCCGCCCGCGCCGACGATGCCCCGGGGCGCTGCAGGGTAGGGGCCGGCCGTCGCCCATTGCGCCGACGCGTCGAGCTCTCGACGGCAGCCCGCCATCGGATCGACGGGTGCGCGGCTGTCACCGAAGAGCGTGTCCCAGAAATCGCGCTGCAGCTTGGGCGCGGCACTCTGCGGGCCGCCGGCATCGGCCTGCTGGCCGACGTGGGCGAGCTCGTGGGCGAGCAGCTCGAGGCCGGTGTCGCTCGCAGGGGCGTAGCTGCCGGCGCAAAAATAGACGTCGTTGCCGACCGTGAAGGCGCGTGCCTGCATGCTGGCGCACATCGAGTCGGCTTCGGCGTCGGTGTGGATCCGCACCGCGGACAGGTCGCGACCGAGTCGGGTCTCGAGCTGTGCCCGCAGGCCGGGGTCGAGGGGCGCGCCCTGGCCGCGGCGTGCGGCGATGCGTTGTTCGGTCGCGACGGGCACGTGATGGGGGCCCGCGTCCGCACCCTTCGTGGCGGAAGCCGGGGCAGTCCCCGCAGCGCTCCCTGGCCGGGTCTTGCGCATCAGCCTGGGGGCGAGGGTCGGCTTTCGCGGTGGGGTGATCGCCGGTTCGAGGCTCCCGTGCGGAGCCTCGCCGCTGCAGTCCCTGCACTCCCGCCCGGAAGCGCTGCGGGCCGGCGTGCGCAGGGCGCGGGAGACCTCGCCCGCGATGCGGTCGGCCTCGCGCTCCTCGGCGTCCTGCGGTTGGCTGACGGCGAGCCGGGCCTGCAGGTAGCCGGGCGCACCCGGGCGTTTGCCGGCGGCGCTGTGCGGGGTCCGCTCGGTCACGGCGTCGCCGGCGTGGTCCTGTCGGCTGGCAGGAGCGGTGGCCGCGGACGCGGGGGGGCTGTCCGGCGACTTGTGGGCAGGAGCCGTCTTGTCTGCCGGCGCGAGGCGTTGCGCGGTGGCGGTGGGGTGGTTCATGGCGCACTCCGTGCGTTCAGGAGCTGGGGTGGAGGTGTGCGGCCGATCTTGCGGTACTCCTCGAGCAGCGCCGCCACCAGCCGTTCCGCGGCGATCGGGCGGGCCGGGGCGCCGGCGCCCGCGTCCCCGACCGGATCGAGCGCGGCCGCCTGCAGCACGGCGTTGCGGATGTGGCCGCCGGGGAGCGTGCAATAGCTGGCAAGCTGCCGGCATAGCGCGGCGTCGGGGGCGCGTCCTCCGAGATGCGACTCCCAGAGGCGCAGGCGTTCGTTCGCGCCCGGCGGAGGAAAATCGATGATCACGTCGAAGCGACGGGTGAAGGCGCTGTCGATGCGGCCGCGATTGTTGCTCGTCAGCACGACGATGCCTGGGTGCTGTTCAATGCGTGTGAGGAGGAAGTTGGTGAGCATGTTGGCGTAACGCTCGCCGGTCTCCTTGCCCTCGCCGCGGCGGCCGAAGAGGGCGTCCGCTTCATCGACCAGCAGGATCACGTCCAGAGCCGCGGCTTCGTCCAGCAGGCGTCCGAGGTTCTTCTCGGACTCTCCGATGTACTTGTTCATCACCGCGGACAGGTCCACGCGGAAGAGCGGTGCGCCGAGGATGGTCGCCAGCCGGCTTGCGGCGAGCGTCTTGCCGGCTCCGCTCTCGCCGCAGAACAGCGCCCGCACGCCGCGTGCCGGCTCGGCAAGACTGCTGCCGAGGCCGTCCGAGAGCGTTTCGCGCTGGCGGCAGCGCGCAACCAGGGCCGCGAAACGCTCGAGCAGGTCGTCGGGCAGCACCAGCGCATCGTCGGGCACTTCGCGTGCCACCGGCTGCGCGAGCTGGCGCAGGCGCTCGCTGCCAAAGCCGGCGCGCGCCCGGCGCAGGTGGCCGAGGCCGGGCGCCTCGCCGCGCACCCTGGCGTCGAGGCGCATGCGCCCGGCGAGGGTGCGCACGCTCGGGCCGTCAAGGAGCGCATGCTCGGCGAAGCTGCGCAGGCGGTCCTCGTCGAGGCAGGGGCTGCCGTCCCCGTCCTCGCTGGCGAGGGCTTCGCGCCAGGCCTCGCGGCGTTCCTGGGCGCTGAGCGGGGGAAGGTCGATCTCGATCAGTGCGGACGCCTCGATCGCGCCGTCGCGGCCGCCGACCAGCAACATGGGGACGGCGAGCGCGGGATGCTCGGGAAGGACGTGGCGTTCGCCGGGCCCGAGCTCGAGGGTCAGCACCGGCAGCCAGCCTGCATAGCGGCAGGCGGCGGCGAGGGCGGGCTGGCGTGTCCAGGTCGCCGCCTCCATTTGCAGCGGCGGGCGTCCCGCCGCCGCTGCCAGGCGCGCGGCGGCGGCAAGTCCGGCCGCGCGTGCGCCGCGGAACATCACGTGGCGGGTGGCGCCGCTGCGCAGCATGGTCGCGAGCGTGGGGATCTGTTCGCGGAAGCCGCGCGGCAGCATGGTGTCGCCATCGGCGAGCGGCGCGGTGTCGCGCCACGCGGTGGGGTCGCCGCAGAGCAGCGCCCACAGCTCGGGGGCAACCGCCAGGCTGCGGGTGGGCATCGGCCCCTCGCCCACGATCTCGAGGACCCCCGCCCGCACGAGGCGGTGGTTGGGCAGCGCGAGGGGCGCGAGCGGAGCGCCGAACAAGGCCGCGCTCGCGGCGGAGAGGAGATGAAGGCCGGGGCGGAGCGCACCGGGCGACTGCAACTCGGCGAGCGCCAGGTTGAGCAGGTAGCTCGACTCGTTCTCGCCGCACAGCGCCATGGCGAACCACTCGTGCAGCTGCAGCTTCAGGTCGGCAAGCAGGCGCCCGAGGGGGCCGTGCAGCTCCGGCGCGGCTTGCGCGAGTGCGATGCAGGCGGCTCGCCAGTCCTGAGGCGGGGTACCGAGCAGGGTGGCGAGGTCTTCGCCCCCCTGGCTCGCCGCAAGCGCCTCGAAGACCGCGGACGGGGCGCCGACGCTGAGGCGGGCGAACTCGGCGATGCCGGCATGGACGAAGGCGCGTGACAGGCGCGCGCCCTCGCTCGCCGGGGCGGATTCCGGGCGCAGGCTGGCGGGGGCGTTCATGGTGAGGATCCTCCGCGATCGGCGGCATCGCTGCGGTCGTAATGAAAGCGCACCACCCGCCCTAGCCAGGGCAGCCAGCCAGGGTCGAGGTCGAGGCCGCCCCGACGCAGCTCCAGGTCGACCTCGGCGAGGCGCAGGTGGACGTCGACATGGCTCGGACTTGCGCGCACGCGAGCGGGGCGCTCGGCGTGCAGCGCGCGCAGGGCCGCGTCACCGACGTGACGCAGCACGGCCCGGTCGACCGCGACGGGATCGGCGCGCGCGGGCAGCTTCGCAAGGCCCGCAAGCTTGGCGACGGGGTCTTGCTCGCCCTCCAGTGCGCAGGCCTCGGCCAGGAAGCCGGTGAGCGGGGCGTCGGGAGCGAGCTCGAGCCGGAGCGCGAGACGGACGAGTTCGCGCCAGCCGGCGTGGGGTTCGTGCAGGGTGCCCCGCCAGGCGCGCAATCCCGGATGGTTCAGCACGTTGAGCAGGAAAAAAAGCCCGCCGCGGCCGGTGTGGAAGTCGACCTCGGCCTGCGTCGCCGTCACCGTCACCGCGAACGGGTCGGTGACTTCGCTCGGGGCTCCTGCCCGGGGCGGAGCGGCGGGGCGCGCGTTTACCGCAGCGATGGCGCGGGGAGAGGCTCCGACGCGGATGGAAGCGGGGGGTGCGAACCCTCGGGAGGCGGGGGAGCCGGCGGGTATCGAACCTGCACCGGCGTCGCGCCGCCGTCTGGCGTCGGGTAGGTCCCCGCCTGCAGTGCGCGCGCGACCAGGTCCGGATGCCCGTGCCGTCGCCGACTCCGCATCCTGCCCGCCGCCGAGTTCCGCCAGGGCTGCGGCCGCGCCGCGCAGGACCTCGCCCCCCTGCGGTCCCGCCAGCGCTGCGGGGGTACAGCGCCACAAGGTGAGCAGGGCCTCCAGCACGACGAGCGGATCGCTGGCGGGCAGCGTGCCATGCGCCGCCGCGCCGGGCGGGGCTGGCCGGCGCGGCGAACCCGCCCTTGTCGCCGCCGGCCCGGTGGGCGGGGGCGACGGGCCGGGCTCGGGGCCTGGGCGGATTTCGTCTCCGGATATGCGCTCATGGTGGGTTTGGGCCTCCGTCATGAGGTCCGCGCCGCTCCCTGCCGCCTCCGCGGCACGAGAAGCGAGCGCGTCCGAGATGGCGCCGTGCCAGCCGGTCGCGGCCCCGATCGCGCGCAGGAGGCTGCGTGCCGCGGCGGCATCGAGACGGCACCACAGGGTCGGCAGGCACGCGCGCAGCGGCGGGTGCTCGAGCAGCGCGGGGAGTGCGAGGGCATCCTCGCCGAGCAGCTCGGCAAGCGCGGTCGCGGTGGGGTGGGCGAGAAGGGCCGCTCGATGACGCCATAGCCAGCGGCGTGCGGCGGTGCCGGCGAGGAGGTCGCGAACGAGGCAGGCGCGGTAGTCGCGTGCGTCGCGAAAGCGCACCACCTCGGCGCCATCGGCGCCCGGAGTCCACGGATCGACCGCCCGGCCGGCAAGCTGTCCGGCAAGCGCAGCGGCGCGCGCGGGCAGCTCGGTGCCAGTGCCGCCGACGGCGATGCGCCGCACGACGAGGATCGCTTCCTCGTCGGGCCAGCGCGCGCGGGCGAGTGCGGGCGGCAGGGTCGCGCGTGCGTGCGCGATCGCCGTGGCGCTGCCGCGCAGCGTCAGGCGACCGATGTGGAGGTCGGCGAGCGCGATCATCGGGCTCAGCCTCGATCGACTCCGCTGATGTGCAGTCCCGTGGCGAGCACGGCGCCGGGGTTGCGTTCGAGCTCGGGGTCGAGGATGGAGGCGACCGAGGCGACGGTGCCCTGGTCGTCATGGTCGTCGACACGCAGGGTCGCGATCACGCGCTGGTCGTCGTCGAAGAGCTGGAGCAGGGTGCCGGGCGCGGCCTCGCGGTCGAGCTTCAGGCGCAGCGCCTCGCCGAGGCGGAAGCGCCCCGGGATGCTCTGCAGGCGCCCCTGCACGAGCTGTTGCGGGTCGTCGCTGGCCGCGAGCAGCAGGCAGGCGCGCACCAGGTTGCGCATCGCGCCGTGCGCGGCGGCGGAGGCGTCGGCATCGAGCTGGCGGAACCACCAGGCGACGAGCTCGACCAGCGTGCGCACGCCGTTGAAGTCGCGCTCCTCCGCCTCGGCGAGGCCGGGCCAGCGCTCGGGGGCCTCGACGGCGAGCCGGTCAGCCTCGGCCGCGCTCGCCCAGTTCAGCCGGATCGAGGGAGAGATCGTGCGCAGACGCTCGAGCAGGCAGCCGGCGGCGGTATCCAGGCGCTGGTGCAGGGCACGCGCCGGGTCGCGCAGCTGTGGCGAGGGGATCGCGAGCAGGTCGTCGAGGGCGAGGATCGCGCCTGCCTGGCGCTGCAACTCGCCGAGTGCGCCGGCGCTGAAGGGGCGCGCGGCGATGTCGCGCACCAGGGCCCTGTTCTGCTGCACCAGGCCGGACAGCAAGGCGAGGCCGGCGTCCGGGGGGCGGTTCAGGCGCAGTGCGAGCTTCTGGCGGCGCATCTCGACCAGGCCGGCGAGGATCGTGCGCCCCGGCAGCAGGTGGCCGAGTGGCCGCAGGTGTGCCCAATCGGCCGCCGGGATGTCGTACACCGCCTCGATGAAAGGCGCGAGCGCAGCCGGCAGCGCGGTGTCGCGTCCTGCGCAGCCGGGCACGAGCTCGTCGGGGCTGCTCGGGCGCAGCTCGAGCGGGTCGGGCAGGCTGCGGCCGAGCGGGGTCTCGCGCACCTTCACGTAGAAGAGGCCTTGATGAGCCTCGATGATTCGCCGGCGCTCGGCGTGGGCGGCTTCGACCTCGCGCCAGTGTTCGGCCAGCAGGCGTTGTGCAACCGCGTAGTCGTCCAGGGTCTCGGTGCGTTCGCGCTCCAGGACGTCGAGCCGGCGAAGCTCGCCGGGTAGCTCGGCCTCGAGTGCGACCAGGCGGGTGCGCAGGTCCTCGAGCGCCTCCTGATGGCGGCGGCGCAGCGTGGTCAGGGCGCCGCGCAGCGCCTCGACCTGGCGGATGTCGTCGGCAACGACCTTACCGGCATGGAAGAGCGCCGATTCGTCGTTGTGCTTGACGCCTTCGATGTCGTCCTCGCCCGGGCGGGGAAGGGCGAGGTCGAGTCGGGGGCGCAGCAGCACGCCCTCGGCGTTGTGCAGATCGGGCGCGACGAGCAGGCGGAAGGGACGTGCCTGGGCCTCGTCGTCGATGACGCCGAGCCGGCGCAGCTCTTCCGGCTTGAGATAGTCGTCGAGGAAGTCGCACACGCGGTCGATGAGCGATTTCGCCTGATTCTGGCGAGCGTTGGCCCTGGCGCGCAGCTCGAGGAGGTCGCGGCGCACGTTGAGGAAGCTGTCGTGCACCCGCTCGACATGCGCCAGCATTCCCCTGCCTGTGCTCGTTGCCTTGCTGAAGACCGGCTCGGTGAGCGGCTCGTCGGGCGCGGCCTTCGGCTGCAGGTCGGCGAGGGCGGCCAGCATGCCGGCGGAGATCGTGGCCTCGCCCCGGGTCGCGTCGGCGAGATCGACCGCGGCTGCCGTGCCCTTCGCGTCCACGAACTTGAGTTCGGTGAATGCGCTCGCGTCGGTGGTGAAGCGCTTGAGGATGTCGCTCATGACGGGTTCTCCGTGGGGGGCTTGGGCACGAAGTTCGCCTTCGCCGTCCACCTGACGAGCTGCGAACCGAGGCCGTCGCCCGGTACGCCGCCCGCAAGCGTGCTGAACGACACCGTCAGCGCGTCGAGTTGCTGGCGCTGCAGGCCGAGGAAGTCGCCGACCTCCTCGAGCAGGCGGAAGCTCTTGTCGAGCGCGGCCTCGAGGTGGCGGATGTCGGCGCGCAGCGCCTCGCGCCGGTGCAGCAGGCCGTTGCCGGCGGGCTGGATGTCGGGGACGGGCTGGTAGTCGTCCGGGGCGGGGTGGGGGTCGGCGAGGTGGCTGGCGTAGGGTTCGGGCAGCGCTGCCGTGCCCTCCGTGGCGAGGTCCGCGAGGGGATGGGACGTCGTGCCCTGCGGAGCGGGCCGCAGCGTCTTCGCGCGGTCGGTGACCAGCTTCGTGCGGTATTGCCCGGGCTCGGGGGGAGCCTTGGTGAGCAGCACCGGCGCGCGCAGCGCCTCCAGCTGGGCGCCGCTCAGACCGTGGAAGAGCGCATACCACCGCGCCTTCCACGCTTGGTAGGCGTGCGCCGCGCGTTCGCCGCGGCGGAACAGTTCGTCTTCGAGCCGGGTGTCGCGCTGTGGCAGGTCGAAGAGGTCGCGGCGGTAGTCGAGATCGGGGATTGCCAGCAACAGGCGGAGATGTTCGCCGAGCCCGTGGATCAGGTCGACGGGACCGCGCCCGAGCTCGCCGACGACCACCTCCTCCACGGTGCCCGCCGGCACCGGCGCGAGCTCGACGCGCAGGTCGCCAGGCAAGAAGGCGAGGCTCGGGCTCCGCGCGGCGGGGTCGCGCAGCAGCGCGGCCGGGAGCGGGCCGGCAGCGGGAAGGAAATCGAGCCCGAGGAGTTCGTCGAGCGTCTGCGTCGCCACCGCGGGGAGGGGGGCGGGATGCGCGCGCTGCCAGGTCTCGAGCGTGGCGACGGCATGGGCGAGCAGGCTATGGGCGGCCGCATCCGGCTCGGCGAGCAGGCGTCCGGCGCACGCGTCGAACCAGACCGGCAGCTTGCCGACGATCTTCGCGAGTCCGAGCGGCACGCCCCCCGAGTCCGCGCGGAAGGGCGATTCGCGCAGCAGGCGGACGCCGATGCGGTTGGCGGCGCGCGCCTGCGGCATCGCCATCATGCGCGGGCTGCCCGCGATGCGCTGCAGGCCCAGCAGGCTGACCGTCTCGATGCGGCGCTCGCGCAGCGGATCCGGTTCGCTGCGGGTGCAGGGTTCCGCTGCGGTCGCATCGTCGATCTCCTCGACCGCGCTGCGGATGGTGAGCAGGAAGAGGCCGTCGCGCAGCGGGGCGTCCTGGTCGCGCTCGGCCTGGGCGACGAGCTCGTTCCATGCCTGGTCGAGCGGGTAGAACAGGCGTACGAGCTGGCCGGCCGCGCCGACGGCGAGGCCAGGCCCGACGCGTACGCGGGTGTCGGTGCCGGTGCCGAAGAGCGCGCACGCCAGGCCCTCGACGATGCCTGGCGCGAGGCTCGCCAGCAACGGTGCGATGCGATCGTCGACGTAGGCCTGCAGGCGCTCGAACTCGCGCTCGCCGAGCGCCCGCCCGGGGAAGAGGTTGATCCGGCGCGGGTCGTCCGGGCGTCGCTGCGGCTCGTGCAGGCGGATGGACGGTGGCGTGCGGGGCAGCAGGGCCGCGGCCGGTCGCGACGCGAGCGCGGCGAGGAGGCCGGGCGGGATGAAGGACAGGGTGGCCATGATTGCTCAACGCCTCGTGTGGGTTCGGGATGCGGCGCCCGGAGTGTCCATGGTCGTCAGCCGAGGACGCGTTTCCAGAGTTCGAGGAGCGCACCGGAAAGACCGAGGCCGGGGCCTTCCTCGAGGAAGAACTTCGCAAGATCGAGCTGACCGGCCGCGGCGAGGAAGTGGTCGCGAAGCTTCACGAAGACGGCGGGGTCGAGTCGCGCCAGCGCTGGCAGGGTCGGCCACAGCGCGGGGTCGAGGCGGCGGTCCGCCATGCCCACGATCTGCACTGCGGCGATGCGCGCCCGCGCGTCGGCGCCGATCAGCTTGTCGGCGCCGGTCGCGGCCTTGATGCCGGCGTCGTCCGCGCCGCGGGCCTGTGCGAGCAGCGCGAGGGGAAGCTGGGTGGCGAGGTCGCCGGCTTGCGCAGCCTCGCGCTCGAGCCTGCCGATGGTGGCCTCCGCGACCGCGAGCCGGGTGGAGAGCGCCGTGCGTTCCTGTTCCAGTGTGGCCGCCCGGGTGCGCTCGCTGCCGAGTGCGGCGACGAGCTCCTCGATGCGCGCCTCGAGGGTCTCATCGACCGGGGCGCTGGCGGTCTTCAGGCGCTCGATCTCGGCATTGGCGGCGTCGAGCGCGAGCTTCAGCGCGTCGATCCGGTCGCTCGCCGCCTCGAGCGCGTTGGCGAGGATGGCGGCGTTGCGGTCTTCGGCCTCGAGCGCGGCGATCTCCTTGCGGGCCGTCTCGAGCGCGAGCCCGAGGCGCTCCACCTCCGCGAGCAGGTCGTCAGGTAAGTCGGTGCCGGTTGCGGCGAGGGCCTTCTCGAGCTCTGCGATGTGCAGCCTCAGGCGCGCCGCCTCGTTCTCGAGCGTGGTGCGCGCCTGCGCGGCGGCGTCGACCGCTTCGAGGGCCGCATCGAGCCGTTCCTCGAGTGCTGCGACGTCGGGCGGCAGCGCGCTGCCGGGCGGCGGCAGGCTCGCCCCGAGGGCGAGTACCAGCGCGCTCACCCCGGTTTCCGCGGTGCGCGGCGGGCGGCGTACGTACATCAGCTCGGCCGGATCCGCTTCGGGCCCAGATCGCGCGCCACACGTCCGCGTCGGTGTCCACGCGGTGGATCGGCGGGCGCGGGAGGATGCGCAGGGCGAGGCGGTCGAGGTTGGCGAGCCGCCCGAGGGCGCGCGGGCGGAACTCGGCCGGTGCCTCTAGCTGGCGGGCGCGCAGCGCGAAGGCGCTGTCGCTCATCGGCACGAGCACCATCACGTCGCAGTCGGCGTCGCGTTCGAGGTCGATCGGTGCGAGCCGGGCGGAGTCGGCGAGCACGGCGGCGAGCTCGCTGCGCCGCACCGGGGCGATGGCGACCTCGTAATCCTGCGGGAAGAACTGCTGGCGGCCGCCGACCGGGTCGATCGCTTCCTGCGGCAGCGGCCCCCAGGGGGGGAGCACGCGGAAATACTGACCGGCCGCGAAGGCTCCGCGCAGGCCGGCGCTGCGGCGCGCCGCGAGCACGGCCTGCATCAGCTCCTGATAATGCGTGGCGAGGTCCTGCTGGATCGCGTCGGGGGTGTTCGGCGGGCGCTGCGGCCGGCGCAGCAGGCCGCGGTCGAGCCACAGGATCCGTCCGCGCTCGACCGCGATGAGGCCGAGCGCGACGGCGTCGTCCGAGGGCAGCGCGAGGCGCTCGCCACCGGAGAGCAGCTCGCGCGCGAGGCTGGCGCGCACGGCGATCTCGTCCTGGCGTGGCAGCGGCAGCGGCAGCGGCATCAGGCGCAGCTCGACGCCCTCGGCCCATGCCGCGACATGAGGAACCCGCGCGGTGGAGAGGTCCTTGGGGAAGGCCTCGGCGACGCCATCGACGACCTGGGTGTGGGTCAGCGCGAGGGCGTGTAGGCCGCGTGCGGGGCCGCGGAAGCGGCCGTCGTTGAGGGTCGCGATCAGGCCGCTGTCGAGCAGGTCGATCCTCAGCGCGGTGTTCGAGAGTTGCAGCACGCGGCCCGAGGGCGCGATCGCGATCCCGGGAGAGACTTCCAGCAGGTGGCCCGAATGCAGGCTGGGTTCGAGGCCGCGCACGATGCCGGCGCCGAAGACCTGGCCGAGCTCGAGCAGGCGTTCGTCGAGGTAGATCTGGTCGCGTGCGAGGTCGGCCGCCTTCAGGAGCTGGCCGTCGAAGTAGTTCGTGCGCGACAGCAGGGGATCGACGCTGGAGATGCGCTCGCCGGCGGCGTTGCTCGTGCCGATCCGGAGCGGGGTGAAGTGGATGTTGGCCATGGCGGTTCCTTAGGCGCGGATCAGGCGAGCAAGCGCGACGGCGTTGAAGAGGAAGGGGCGCACGAGGTTGTCGATCTCGATTCGGCGCGGATTGACGATCAGGTCGGGATCGGGCGCGGGCGGCGCGAGGCGGATCGCAATGCGCGCGAGCAGGGTGCGAGCGAGTGCGGCCGGGTCGGTCAGGAAGGCCTGGCGTGCGACCAGGGCCCGGTTGTCGTCGCCTAGCGAATGCAGCAGGCGGGCGCCGAGCTCGAGCTGCGCGCGCGCGCCGCCGGTGGCGGCCTCGACCTGGGCGCGTTCGCGCTCGCCCAGCTTGTCCTCGATCTCGTCGTAGGGGCGGATGCGTGCGTGGGCGGCAAAGAGGTGCTCCTCGGCCGGAGCGTCGTCGGGGCGCTCGGCGACGAGCTCGAACAGCACGCAGTCGGCGACGCGGCTCGGCTGCACCGGATCGGTGCCCGCGTTGAGCTCGGTTGCGAGCACCGGCTGCAGGCCGCTCGCGCAGTCCTGGTAGCGCATCGTGACCTTGAGCCACAGCAGGTTGTCGTCTGCGGCGTAGCCGTCGCGGATCAGCGCGTTCCAGCGCTCGGGCTCCTCGTGCTGGGTGGTGAGCCAGGCGCCGAGATCGACGCAGTAGGGCTCGGCCACGCTCAGCTCGCGTCCGAGGCCGTCGACGCCGATCCCGGGGCTCACCACCAGGCGCACGCGCACGTTTTCGGTGTCGTTGCCGGGATCCTTCGACTGCAGGCTCACGCGCAGACCCGCGACGGTGCCGGCGCCATGCAGCCAGTAGCCGTGGCGGGTGGCGCGGCGGCGGTGGTAATCCTGTTCGGCAAGCGTCGCCTCGATGCCGAGCAGCATGCCGGGTGCGTAGTTTACGCGCTTCAGCATTTCCTCGAAGCGGCCGTCGCTGGCGAGGCTCGTGTCGCGCTTGTCGTCGGGCTCGCTCATGGCCCTTCTCCTGTGTTGTCCTTCACGGTGCGTCCAGGACGGTCGCGTCGATCGGCACGGCGTGCTCGGGGTCGAGGGCGACCGGGTTGTGCAGCAGGTCACCGCGACCCAGCCGTGTGCGGTCGAGCACCACGGGCCGCGCTGGTGGCGAGGCTTCCAGCCAGGTGTCGATGCCCAGCAGCGGCGACAGACCCGGCACGAAGGGGTGCTCGCTGCTGCGGATCGCCCATTGCACGGTCGCGGGCACGAGCGCGGGCAGGGCGTCGCGCACGACGGCTGCGAGCCGTCGCGCCGGTCCGTGCAGGATCACCGTCATGCGCCGCGCGGCTTCTTCGAAGAAGCGTTCGACCACCGCGGCCTCGCCCTTCGCTTCGGCAACCTCCGGGGCGAAGAGGGCGAGGAACTCGCGGGCGAGGTCGTCGGACAGGATCAGGCTGTCACCGACGAGGCTGTTGCCGGAAAGACCGGTGCCCAGGGTCAGCGGGTGGTCGCGGTCATCCATGTCCACACCGAGGATCGTCGCCATCGTGCGGCGCAGGCGGAAGTGCTCGACCGGGATCACCGCGCCCCGCGCCACCGCTCCATCGGTGAGGATGTCGAGCGCGAGCAGCAGGCCGCGGTAGCTGCCGTGGCTCTGCTGAAGCATGCCCTGCGCGCCCAGCCAGCGCCGGCGGCGTGCTTCCGGCCAGTGGGGCGGCAGCGTGGTGCCGAGCATCGCGGCGAGGCCGGGCAGGTGCGCCACGGGCGCGACCGCGGGGTCGAGCAGGATCTCGGCTGCGGCGATGCGGTCCTCGATCGGGGTCAGCAGACCCTCGAAACTCGCCAGCAGACGCTCGCGGAAGTCGGCGCCGTTCGCCTCTGCCTGGTTGGCCTCCGCGCTCGCGAGCGGACGCTCCTGCTGCTGGAAATGCTCGGGGAGGTAGTGGGTCTGCCAGGAGAAGCGCGGGTACTGCACGCGCAGCGCGAAGATCGCCGGGCTGTGGCGGCCGTCGCCGTGCATCGTGATGCGCAGGCGCAGGTAGCGCCCGCGCACCTCGCGCACCGCGCCGCTGGCGCGCTGGATCAGCAGCTCGAACAGGCCGGAACGATCTGCGTGATCCCCACTCCCGGGTGCGCGCCCGGACGCGAAGGGTAGCTCCGACGACACCGCGGTCAGCACCGGCTGCGGCTGCGCGATCCACTCCGCGGGCAGGTTCTCGCGGTCGTCGCCTGCCTGCACGGCGAAATCGATCCGGCAGCCGGGGGGGATGCAGGCGTCGATGAAGATGCGGTCCCACAGCGTGTCGGGCATCGCCGAGTCGAGCGGCGTGCTCAGCGTGACCGTGCCGTTGGGCGCGAAGCGGGCCTGCGCGAGGCGGTAGAGCCGGACCGGGCCGTCTGCGCTCAGGGCGCGTGGCCGGCCGTCGCGGTGTCGCACGAAGCGGTCCGCGGCGGGCAGCGCTGCGGCGGGACGGCGCGGCCAGCGCTCGGGCACCAACTCTGCGGTGGGCGCGTCCTCGCGCAAGGAGATGAGCGGGCAGTCGCGCCGCGTTCCAGGTTCCGCGCCTTCGTCGATGGGCGGCAGGAGCAGGAGCCGGCCCTCGCCGGCCGCGGCGAGGTCGGTCGCGAGCGGCAGCCCGTCCGGCAGGCGCCGGATGTCGAAGCCCTCGCCCGGTGCGGCGCCGAGCGCACGCATGAAGATCTGCATGCGCGGGGCGTCCGCCGTGCTGTCGGGGGTTTCGCCGAGCACGAAGAGATGGTCTTCGTCGGTGCACAGCCCGAGCAGCCCGCCGTGGGGCGGCAGGGCCAGCGTCCACGCCAGGCGCAGCGGATCGGGATTGGTCTGCAGCGGCTCGAAGCGCTCGGGGCGGCCGCGGTAGGGCTGCGGCAGGGGCGCCCCCACGGCGAGGCCCAGCTGCGTCTCGCCGAGCAGCCACACGCGGTCGGTGCCGCTGGCGGCCTCGACCCAGGCGCGGCGCGGCGCGAAGGGCAGCGCGCAGCGGGCCTGCCAGCGCCGGCGCAGATGCACCGCGGTGAGACCATGCTGTACGCCACCGTCGCTCCACGGCAGCACGACCAGGCCGCTGCCGCCGAAGGCGAGGTCGGTGAAGCGGCCCGCCGGCGCATCGACCGGATCGAGCACCAGCACCTCGAGGGCGGAGGCATCGGCGTGCGTTTCGTCGAGCGTGGCGCGCACCGGCTGCCAGGTGCGTGGCGGCCAGGACGGCGCGCACTCCAGGCGCAGGCCGTCGTCCGACAGGCGACCGAGCTGGCCGTGCTCGTCGAGCATCCAGGGCGTCGCCGCGAGCAGGCGCTCGCGTGCGCGCGCGGCCGCCAGGCGTGGCAGGCGCGGGGCGTCCTGGCGGGTCAGCGTGAAGGCGCGCTGCTCGTGGTCCCAGCTGCATTGCCGGCTTGTGTTGTGGAAGTCGGCCGCGCCGTCGAGGAGCAGGAAGCGGGTGCCGTTGCTGTTCATGGACGTGGCCTCGATCAGCACAGATCCGGAATCACCGGTACCGGCACCGGGCGCGGGCCGTCCGCTGCCGCGCCCGCCTCGGGTCCGAAGCCGCGCGGCGGGGCGGGGCGGTCCTCGCCGGGGCGGATGGAGACCGCCATCAGCTCGGGGAGTTCGAAGTCGAGCAGCGTAAGTGCCTGCGCACCGGTGAGCTCGCGCCAGCTCGGCGGGTCCTGCTCCGTCGTCCGGTAGAAGAGGCGCAGCGCATTGACCGCCTCCACGCCCTCGACGCGCCCGGCCTGGGTGCGCAGCTCGTTGATCTCGACGGCCTTGCCGCGTGGCCAGCCCGCACCGCGCGGCCCACCCGGCGGCAAGGCCCACAGGTAGCGCAGCAGGGCGCGCTCGACCTCCGCATGGACCTGCTGCTCGCTCGTCGGATCGACCACCTCGAGCGAGAGTGCGAGCGCGATCGGTACGAAGCGTGGCGAAAGCACGTAGAGCTCGGTGCCGAGCATGCAGCGCGCCGAGAGGTACGCGTGCACGTCCGCGAGCAGCCCGGCGTTCGGACGCGGTGCGGCCGCCATCGCCTGCGGTGCCGGCGGCATCACGAATACGCTGACGACGCCGGGGACGTTGCGCCGCACCGCGGCGAGGCTTGCGCCGGGGAAGAATCCTGCCACGGCCTCGGCGCGCGCGACCGGGTTGATCGGGTTGTCGCGCGCGAGCACGGCGAAGTCCTCCGCCGTGACTGCCCGGTCGCGGTGGGACAGGAAGGCCGGGATGCGGCGCTCGGCTTCGTCCAGCGACTCGGCGTCGACGCCGCCGCGGGTCGGCCACTCGTGGCGTACCGCGAGCTTTTCGCTCGCGCCATGGAGTTCCCGGATGCTGCCGGGTGGAAGGTTTCCGCCGCTGCCGCCGCCGTGGCGGTAGAAGGCGGCGCGGATGCGGGCCCCGGCGGGCGGACGCATGCCGCGGACGCCGTCGCCGAAGTGCACGCTGCGGTCGGCGGAGTCGACGACGAAGACGGTGTCGTCGGGACCGCTGCCGGCGAAATGGGCGACCCGGGTCCAGGCGCGAAAGGCGCGTCGGGCCTCCACCTCGATCTCGACGCTGCGCTCATCCACGTCCGGGTCGGGCAGTTCGAGGCGCTGGTCGGGACGGCCGGTGCCGGCGCCGAGCAGGACGTCGCGCGCGATGCCCTGGCCGATCACCTCGACCGCGTTGAGGCCGAGGTAGCCGAGCGTGAGATCGGCCTCCTCCGCGCAGGACAGGCGCAGCCAGAACAGAAGCTGATCGGGGCGCAGGTCGGCGGGTGCCTCGGGCGGCGTGTCGCCGAGTCCGGCGAACTGGGGATCGAGGGCGCTCGTCGCGCGCAGCATCTCCGCGTCGCGCGGCAGGCGGAGACGTGCGACGCCGGTCCTGCGTCCGCCCGCCGAACTGTCGGCGACGACTTCGAGCGGGAGGTACTGCACCCTTTGCGGTGCATCTTCGGGGTCGGGCCACCATGCCAGCTCCCACGTCAGCCTGCGCGCACGCAGGCCGGTGGCGAGCCCGCCCTCCAGCTCCGTGTCCGGCGCCAGCCCGACGTTCAGGAGGACGCCACCGAGCGCCCGGCGCACGCGTTCGGCCTGCGTCGCCGGGGCTGGTCTGGCGAGGCAGATGCCCAGATGCAGTGCGCCGTCGCAGGTCCCGGCTGCGCTCGGCCGGTCGCGCCCGGGGTGCAGCGTCACCGGCCGGAAGGCGGCCGGCTCTACCCCGTACTGCGCGCGCAACTGGTCGAGGCTGATGCCCTCGGCGGCAAGCGCGGCCTCGTCGAGCCTGCGCTTGACGACGATGCGCAGGGTGAGTGGCGTGGGCTGCACCTCGCCAATGGTCGAGAAACTCGTCGTCCCCGCCTTGAGCAGCGCCTCGGGTGGAATCGGCAGCGGCAGCGCGTGCGCGGTCGAGTCGATGCTGACGATGCCGCTCGCCGGGCGTGCCGGGCGCAGGGGAATCTGCAGCAGGTTGAGGAAGGCCAGGCGCTGGCGGTCCGGAATGCGGTTGGCGCGATAAAGGATGGTTTCGGTGAGCCAGGCGAACAGATCCACCAGCGCGAACACCGGGTCGCCGGGCGCGAGCGGGGCGAGTTCCGGCACGTGGCGCGCGAGGCGTGCCTGCAGTTCGGCGACGAGTTCGTCGAAGCGGCGGTCGTCAAGGTCGGGGACGGGGAACGGCTTGGGGGGCGACATTTGTTCGGTTCCCTCAGGATTCGGGTGCGCGGCGGGCGTGGGCGAAGGCAGCACCCTTCGCCTGGCGGCGTCGAGACGGGGTGGGGGCGATCGACCGGCGTGCGGCGTGCATGGCAGTCATCCCAGGTCCAGCGCCAGTTGCAGCGTCTCGCGCCGCTCGTCGGCAAGCAGCCGGTAGCGCACCTCGAGGTTCACCTGCGACAGGCGCTCGGGGTCGGCCACGGCGCGCACCGCCTCGATGCTCACGCGCGGTTCCCAGCGCCGCAGCGCGCGCAGCGCGGCGTCGGCGATCAGCGCGCGCGTGGTCTCGTTGTTGGGGTGGTGGATGAAGCTGCGGATGCCGGCGCCGAACTCGGGCCGCATCAGGCGCTCGCCGGGGCGGGTCAGCAGGATGTTGAGCATCACTTCGCGCACGCTCGCGTTGCCGGTCTGCCAGTGCTGGCGGCCACCAGCGACCGGGCTGGCGAGGAGGGGGAAGCTCGTGAGCAGGGACTCCGGGGTCGGCATCGCGGTCTCCTCGTTGGTCTCACTTGCCCCGGAGCGCCTTCAGGCACAGGCGCGGCAGCGCGAGGAATACCCGCGGCAGCCAGCCGAGGAAGAGGTTCAGCAGGTTGATCACGACCATCAGCAGCATGGTCGCGCACAGCGTGATCGCCGGCAGGCTGAAGCTGAAGCTCCAGCACGCGCCGCTGCGGTTGCCCGGGCCGTCGCCCTTCATGTCGGCGTCCGGACTGATCTTGCGCAGCACGTCGGCGAGCGACTTGGGCGCCAGCATCGCCACGCCGCGCGGAAGCCCGCGCTTGAGGTCGTCGAGCGCGGGCAGGACCACCGTGGTCGGACGCTGCGCCTCGGGGTCGAAGGGCGAGGCGACGCGGAAGACGTGGCTGGCCGGGCCCCAGGCGACGCGCTCGCAACCGCACTCGTCGTGCCAGCGGATGAAGGGCAGGGCGGTGAAGCGGTCGTCGTCGCCCTGGCCGTAGCGCGGCATGGGCAGGCCGTCGTCGAAGCGCACCTGGGCGCGCGCCAGGCGCAGCCCGACCAGGCTGCGCAGGTTCTCGGCCTGCTGTTCGGAGAGCAGCAGGCGGTCCTTGCGGCTTCCGCCCGTGCCGTCGGGCAGCGCGGTGCGGCCGGCGACGAACTCGCCGCGGTCGATGCGGGCGAAGAACTCGACCAGGGCCGCCGCGCTGCGGTCCAGCCATTCGAGTGCCGTGTCGCCGAACACCGGCACCCGTTGCGGGAAGCCTTCGCCCTCGACGAGGCGGACCTCGAAGTGGTGGAAGCGCATCTGGCCGAGCAGGGTGCGGAGGCCGGCGTTGTCGGGGTCGGTGGCGTCGTCGATGCGGAACTGCGCGACCAGGGTCTGCAGCAGCTCGACGAAGCCGACGCTGGCGACACCCTCGGTGACGACGAGGCCGTCGCCGTCCACCCAGGGCCTGGCGTCGCGGGTGCCGAGCGGCCATGCATGCTCCAGCCCGAAGTCGGGGGCGTCGCCGCCGTCGGTCTGCGGCAGCGGCGCCTCGGCCTGCACGCGGGCGCTGCCCGAGAGCGGCAGGTAGCCCCACAGCAGGGTGTGCTTGCGCTCGACTCCGCGTGCGTCGCGGCGGGTCGCCAGCAGCGTGTGCAGGGGGGCGACCTCCTCTCCGGAATAGGGCGGTTCGGGGAAGCGCACCGGCAGCAGCCCGCGCGCGCGGAGGCGGTGCACGTCGTCGGGGTCGTGATCGGGGATCCTGCCGTCGCGCCAGCCCAATGG
The DNA here is from genome assembly GCF_000021765.1 of Thauera aminoaromatica. Lineage (NCBI taxonomy): Bacteria > Pseudomonadati > Pseudomonadota > Betaproteobacteria > Rhodocyclales > Zoogloeaceae > Thauera > Thauera aminoaromatica. The sequence continues at coordinate 2,118,130 of NC_011662.2, forward strand.
CTGGCCGTCGGCGATCATCCAGCGCTGCGCCGAGCCGTCGGCCGCTACCCGGCGCACCACGAGGCCGGCGCCGAGGATCTTGCGCGGATCGAAGGCGGGGCCGCCTGCGGCCATGCAGCGCACCTCGGCGCACACGAGGTAGAAGCAGCGGTGCAGGGGCAGGCGCAGGGTCGGCTCGGCGCCGAAGCGGCCGAAACGGTCGGCGCGGAACCATGGCTGCGCGGCAGTCCCGGTGAGCCGGCCAGCCTGGGCGTCGTTGAGGAAACGCGCGACGAAGTCCTCGTCGAAGTAGCGATGCAGGGTCAGCCCCTCGCCTTCGCCGGCGAAGAAGGGGGCGATGACCTGCGGCTGGTGGGGAGCCGCGGAGGGGGCGCCGCGGGCGGGACGCATCGGGCGCTCGGCGCGCAGGGCGGAATCGATGCTCACCATAGGTTCCCCGCTCCCGGCGAATAGCTCGTCGACACCACCGCGTTGCTGATCAGCGTGTCGCACTGCACGACGCCGGAGAACTTGCTCAGGCCGGCGTCGACCTTGACCAGGCCGGCGGAGATCGTGACCTGGGCGGCCTCGATGCTGACGATCCCCGAGCCGGTGAGCTTGACCGTGCCCGGCGCGATGTCCACCCGCTCGCCGCCCTGTTCGATCGTGACCTTGCCGCCGCCCTGGTCGGTGATCACGAGGCGGTTTCCGGCCGGGGTCTCGATCGTCACGCTCGGCTGCCGGTCGTCGAGCAGAACCTTCAGGCCGGCAGGGCTCTGCACGAGGTAGCGTTCGTCGACCGGGCGCGCGTCCTCGGGCTGGCTGGCGCCACCGCTCCACACCGCGCCGAGCACGATCGGCAGGTCGGGACCGACGAAGGCGACCACGACCTGTTCGCCCACGCGTGGCAGGAGGCTGACGCCGTAGCCGCCGCCCGCGCTCGGCACCATCACGGCGGCCCAGGTCTCCAGGCCGGTCGCCGCCAGGTGCAGCTTCACGCGACCGCGGTCTTCCGGGTCGTCGTTGTCGAGGACGACGCCGAGGTGCAGTTCCTGCAGCGGACCGGGGCTATGGCGCGACATGGCGGGCGCTTCCTCAGGGGGTCCAGTCCGGCCGTTCGACGCGCAGTCGTGTCGACAGGCCCTGGGTGTTGTCGAAGTGATGCCAGCACTCGGCGATGCGGTAACGTCCGGCGAGCCGCGGCGATACCCCGGTGAGTTCGAGCTCGCGCCCGACTCCCAGCTCGGGCGTGCCGGTGCAGACGATCTCGCCGTGGAGGAAGCGTCGTGCATCGCGGCGGAACGCGCCACGCGCGAGCGATTCGGCCTCGGCCTGGGTGCGCGGGAAGGGGTGGGGGCGTGGCGAGCGCCCCTCCCAGCCGAGCTCGGCCAGCGTCGTCGCGGCGCTGCGTCCGGGGGGGGCGGGCGCGAGTGCGGCGCTGCTGCCCTGGGTGCTGGAGTCGGTGGCGAGGTTGTAGCCGTGTGCGAGCACTTCCCGTGGCTGCTGGTTGAGGTCGGCGATGATGCGGATGCGGCGCGCGTTCGCTCCGGCGTCGATGCGGACCGGGTCCGGGTCCGCCTCCTCGGCGCGCGCGTGCAGGCGCCCGTCCTGGATGCGCAGCGGGATGTCGTGCGGGCCCAGCACGCGCAGCAGGAAGGCGAGGTCGCTTTCGTTGTGCTGCAGCCAGTCCGCACTGCCGACCTCGATGCCTACGTCGGCCTGCAGTCCGGCGTCGTCGGCGATCGCACGGACGACCGCGGCCAGGCCACGGTTCTCGAACACCCGGCTGGCGCGCCGGCGCGCCAGCCGGTGCAGCGCATCCTCGGCGAGGATCACGAGTTGCGGCGCGCCGTCGCCGTAACGCTCCTCCAGCGCGGTGATCTCGCCAACGAAGACGGCGCCGCTGGCGTGCTCCCCGAGGAGGATCTCGATGCTGCTGCCCAGGCGCAGATCCTGGAACGCGAAGTCCGGTGCCGCGCCTTCCCCCGCGGCCCAATTGACCACGCGCGCCTCGGCGCTCGCCATGCCGCTCGCGGGCAGATGCACCGAGAGCGCCTGCACCGCGGTGCCGAGCGCGGGGCGGTCGTCTCCATCGACGCGCATGCGCGGACGGACGCTGAGGAGCGCGGCGCTAGTCGATGGCAAGGCGAGCCTCCCGTTCGCCGGCCAGGGCAAGCAGGTCGAGCAGGGTGTCGCCGGGCGGACCGGCCGGTGGGCGCGCCTCGGTGGCCGAAGCTTGCGCGGGGTTCGGCTCGGCCTGCACCTCGGCGACGAGTTCGTCGATGATCAGCGGCATCAGGTGCCTCCAGTCGGAATCAGCAAGGCGCCCGGAACGGTGAAGCGCGGGTTGTCGAGGCGGTTGAGTTCGGCGATGACGCGCCAGTCGCGCGGATCGCGGCCGGCAGACTGCGCGGCACTCGCGGCATCACGGCCTTCGCCGCCGGCAGCGAAGCCGGGCATCGGGCGTGCGTCTGCACGCACCGTGGGGTCGAGCGCGAACTGGTAGCGGTCCTCCTTGAAGGTGAGGGCCAGGGTGGCGCGCAACGGGATGCCCTCGGGCGCGAAGAAGTCGAGGGTCTCCGAGTAGCTCGACAGCATTCCGGTGAACTGGAAGCTGCCCCACTGGAAACGGCAGCGCCCGGGGGCCCGCGGGCGGTTCGACCCGGCGTCCTGCGGCTTCATGAAGGTTTCGGCGATACGTTTGGTGAGCGTCCTCACGTCGCTGTCGGCGGCGACCGTCTCGCGATTCGCCCGGGCGTCGGAGCCGAGCTTCGCGGCCACGCTGGTGTCGAACACGAGCTCGACCGCGAGGGTCGATTCGCTCTTGTCGATGTATTGCGCCGCCGCGCCGCTGCCGCCGCTGCCTGCCCGGTTGTCGGCCTTCAGCGTGTTCGACAGGGTCACGCGCAGCGTCGCAGGGTTGAACTGGACGTCGATGTGCTTCGATTCGTCGGTCTCGACCTGGTCGCCGTTCATCGGGATCAGCTTGGCACGGGCGATCTGCGGGGCAGGCATGTCGTCGTCTCCATTCAGCCGCGCTCGAGCTCCAGCCCTTCGTGTACGAGCTGAAGCTCCTCGATCGCGACCTGGCTCGCGGTGGAGGACAGGTCGGGGCCCTTGAAGCGGGTCGGCAGGGCGTTCGTGATCCGCCAGCGCAGCAGCGGCTTGTCGGGGTCCTGCGGGTGATAGACGTCGATCGTGCCGGACAGGCGCAAGGCATGGTTAGACTGGCGCGTGCTCACGTCGAACCAGTTCCACAGGTCCGCCACCTCGGTGATGCCGCGCTTGAGGATGACGGGCGCGAAGCTCGTGGGGCCGGCGAGCTGCACCTCGCCCCAGTTGCGCCCGCCTTCCCGCAGGGTCTTGGGCGCCATGGTGGCCTCCAGGCCGCTGACCTCGCTGAAGGCGCCGCGGCACAGCAGCCGGCCGCCTTCGCCGTCGTAGAGCGCGACGCGGAAGCGGAAGGGGATGAATTCGCCGGCGGAGTCAGCCATCGATGGCCTCGATGCGGGTTTCCGTCACGGCCGCGTGGCGGTCGTGCAGGAAGGTCAGGCGCAGGTGGTCGATCGGGTAGGCCGGCGCGATCTCGATCTCGAACGCGATCGCGGAATCGACGGCCGGCAATTCGCGGATGCGGTAGGCGTGCTCGGGCTGCGCGCCGCGCAAGGCGCCGGCCTCGTGCAGGCGCCCGAAAAAGCCGCGCAGGGCGAGCTCGGGCCGCGGGTCGCCCGGATCGGTGTCGAACAGCAGCCGCTCGCCCAGGGCCTGCAGCTCGCGCCGCAGCCAGCCCATGAAGCGCATCACCTCGGCCGAACGCCAGTGCTCCAGCCCGCGTTGCGCCTTCGTCATGCGCTGCAGGTCGGCGCCGGGCAGGCAGGGCACGCATAAGGCCTCGTCGTCCACCTGCAGCCGGCCCGCGCGCGTCAGCACCACGGTCGCGCCGGGCGTTGCGCGCAGGGCGGTGGCCGCTTGCTGCGTCGGTGGCGGCCACGGCAGCGCCTTGCCGGGCAGCGGGCGCCCGGCGATCGAGCGCCAGGCGCCGTACCGGAGCGAGACCGCGGCCTGCATGCCGGCGATCAGCCCGCAGGCCGGTGCCAGCGGGCGGTCCGCGCTGCGCAGGTAGGGCCACAGCAGCTGCAGATGGCGCAGCTTGCCGGCCAGCTCGGCGTGCGGAGCGTCGTCCGCTTCGCCCGCGGGTTCCGCGCCGGCGTCGCCGACGATGCGGGCGACGTGGGCGAGGAAGCCGCGCGCGGGCGCGGGCAGCTCGTCCTGCGGCTGGTGGTCCAGCGGCAGGGTCAGCAGGCACTGCACGTCCGGACGCAGCCGCGCCAGCGTGCGCAGGATGGGCGGGACGATGTCGGCGGGCACGCGGGGCGTTTCAGCGGGCGGACGCTCGCCCGCGCGGCGGCGCTCGCGATGGGTGTCGTCGACTTCGGTGCCGCAGGGCAGGAACGCGGGCTCGGGGTTGGCCAGGCGCACGCGCGGCAGGTCCGGCAGGGCGTGCGGGATCAGCAGCCGCTCGAGGTCGGGGAGCGCGAGGATGCCGGCGCGCTCCACCAGCAGCGCGCGTTCGAAGGCGCCCAGCCCGGCGGGCTCGGCCAGGCTCGCGTCGGGGCGTGGCAGGAAGGCGGCGAAGCCCTCGGCCTCGGGCACACGGATCACCCACAGCGCGCGCGTGTCCTCGAAGCCGCGCTCGTCGGTGGCGAAGAAATCCTGCACCGCCATCGGCAGCCACGCCGCATCGCCCGCCAGGGTGCTGCGGTAGCCGCAAGCGACCGCGAAGGCCTCGGGGAAGAGCACCTGGAAGTGGCCGAGCGAGCGGATCGGGATCGGCAGCCGATACAGGGCGAGCAAGGCCTCGTCGCCGGCTTCGCCCGCGGTGGCGCCCGCCGCGAGGGCGCGCAGGCGCTCGACCTCCGCGCCGAAGCCCAGCGCCGCGATCTCGCCGAGCACGGCGGGGTCGCGCGCGAGCCTGTCCCAGCGCGCACGCCCGTCGAGCGAGGGGCAATGGCCGATCAGCACGACCTCGACCGGCGCCAGCCGCCGCGCCGTGGGACGTGCATCGAGCTCGATGCGCTTGTCGGCGAGCAGCACCGCCTCACTCCTGCTCGATGGTCTCGACCGAGAGGACCAGTTCCTCGATGGCGATGTCGCCGCCGCCCTTGGCGGTGAGCGTCGGGCCGGTCCACTTGATCGGCATCGCGCCGCGCAGCTTCCAGCTCACCACGGTGCCGGCGCGATCCTCGGATTGCAGCTTGACGACGATGTCGCGCTTGACCTGGGCGAGCTTGCCGGTGCGCCCGAGCTCGAGCCACTCGTAGAGGTTCTGCGCGCCGATCACGCCGCGCTTGAGGGTCACGTCTCCCGCCTTGTGGATGCCGGGTACCTTGCGCACGTAATTCACGCGGTCGTTTCCGGCACGGTACTCGGCGACCGTGATCTCGGCGTTGAGGCCCGAGACCTCGGAGAAGCCGGCCTGCACCTCTTCGCCTTGCCCGGGTTCGAGGTCGACGAGGAAGTTGAATGCCGAATACGGGGTTTCGCGAAACACGGCCATGACGATCTCTCCTTGTCTCAGGCGTCGGCGGTCTTCTGACCGATGCGGAAGATGACGAATTCGGCGGGCTTGAGCGCGGCGACGCCGACGAGGCACACCATGCGGCCGTTGTCGATGTCGTTCTGGGTCATCGTCGAGCGGTCACAGCGCACGAAGAAGGCCTCCTTCGGCGTGGCGCCCAGCAGGCGACCGTTGCGCCATTCGGCGAAGAGGAAGTCCTCCACGCTGGAACGGATGTTGGCCCACAGTGCCTCGCCGTTCGGCTCGAACACCGCCCACTGGGTGGATTTCTCGATCGAGCGCTCGAGATAGAGGAAGTAGCGCCGCACGTTGACGTACTTCCATTCGGGATCGCTGGAGAGCGTGCGTCCGCCCCACACGCGGTGGCCGCGTCCGGCGAAGGAGCGCAGGCAGTTGATGCCGTTCGGATTGAGGAGCTCCTGCTGGAAGGCGTTGATCTGCTGGTCGAAGCGCAGCGCACCCATGACGATCTCGTTCGCGGGCGCCTTGTGCACGCCGCGGTCGACATCGGTGCGCGCATACACGCCGGCGATGAAGCCGGCGGGCGGCACCGTGATGTCGCGCCGGGTGCGGGTCGGGTCGGGGATCACCACCCAGGGGTGGTAGAGCGCGAGGCGGGAGTCGTCGAAGTTGCCGGCGAAGGCGCGCAGCTCGCCGAGGCTCTGCCCGGCGCGCGCGTCCACGATGCCGATGCGGTAGCGCATGCGCCGGCAGTGCTTCTGCACCTCCATGACGACCGCCTTGTGCACGTCCTCGGCGCTGCCCGCGGCTGCGGGCGTCATCACGATGGCGACGTCCTCGACGTCCTCGAGCGCCTTCAGTCCGGTGCTGCCCTTGGTCTCGTCGGCTTCGCCGGCGTAGTCGATCGCGCCCGGCTCGTCGCCGTCGCTGCCGCCCTCGAGCTCGATCAGGTAGCGCGGTTCGTCGAGCGAGGCCTCGCCCGGGTCGCGCGCGGCGGGGGCACAGATGGACAGCAGCGCGGCGAGGATCGCGTCATCGGTCGCGTTCGCGGCGAGGCGGCAGGCGACCGGCGAGCTCAGCGCCTCGGCGCGACGGTCGGGTGTGACCGCAAGCCCGGCGGCGAGGCTGGTCGGCCCCGTGGCGGCGGTCGTCAGGCCGGGGTAGGTGCGGATCACTTCGCCGTCCTTGCCGCCGTTGCGCACATCGACGTCGAAGCTGCGCAGCACGAACAGCGCGCGCGCGGCACCGGGCGCCGCGGCGAGTGCGGCGAGGGGCAGCGTGACGGCTTCGGCGAGGCCCGGATTGAGCGCGGGTGTGGCCGTGAAGACCTCGCCCGCGGCATTCAGTGTGCCGCGCACTGCCTTGCGGCTGCCCCAGCCCGCACCGCCGGTGAAGGCGGCGAGATCGACGACCTCGGCCAGGCGCAATTCGGCCGGCGTGCCCGCCGCCAGTGCGCCGGATGCGGGCGGACGCGCGAACACGCGGGTGAGCCTCGCGCCGGCGGGCAGCTGGGCCGGGATCAGGCTGGTGATCTGGTTTGCCGCGAGCGCCGCGGGGGCATCCTCGTCGGCCCTCGACACGATCGTGGCGCGCCCGTCCTGGATCGCCAGGTTGGCGCCGTCGAGCCGGACGATGGCCCGCAGGTCGACCGGGAAGGCCGCGTCGTCGATCGGACCGGCTGCCTTCGCGGCGAGCGACACGCCCCGCGCCTCGAGGAAGTAGAGCGCGCCTGCGCGGGCACTTGCCGCGGTCTCGCTGCGCAGCAGGTTCTCGCTGTCGCGCCAGCGCAGCTCGAGGGTGTACCGTCCCATCCGGCCCGGAAAGCGGCTGAAGAACCTCAGCGTGTTTCCGGCGTCGGCCTTCATGGCGGCACCGGGCCACACGCCGGCCGCGTCCGCCGCGAGGCCGTTGACGCCCTGCATGACGCGGGCGACGAAGAGCTGCTTGCCGCCGTTGTCGAAGAAGGCGCGCGCCGCGTGCGCGGTGTGGTTGAGCACGGCCTCGCCGTCCGCGCCGAAGGCCAGGTCGTGCGCGTCGCCGTAGATGCGTTCGAAGTCCGCGTAGCTCGTCAGCACCTCGGGGAGACCGCGGAGCGGGCCGCTGCGGGTGGGGCCCACCAGCGCGGCGACGCTGGTGCCGACCCCCTCGATGGATTTGTTGCGGAAGCTCGTCTCTTCGACAAAGACGCCTGGAGCGAGGTACTCGGGCATGTCGCTTCTCCTTCGTTGCCGGTGAGGCCTGTCCACCCGGCGGGTCAGGGAAACCGCAGGACGAGGGCTTCCCGTCCCGGGCTGGCCAGGGTGGCGATGCGCCCGGGCGCAATGTCCACCACGAGTTGTGTCTTGAATGCGCCGTCGCCGCTGCCGTTGCCGCGGATGCGCGCGACGGGGAGGGTGTCGGGGTTGGTGCCGGCGGCGGCGGCGCGCACCTCCAGCAGGCCGGGGTAGCTCGCCGCCGGGGCGTCCTTGGTGAGCGCCGGGAGCCGCTCGAGCGCCAGCCGGAACTCGCCGCGCGCGTCGCTCTGGGCGACAAAGTCGAAGGGGGGGGCCAGCGGCGGGGTCACGCGGAGCGCGAGCAGGGCCCAGGGCACCGCGCTGCCGTCCTCGAGTGCGGTGCGTCCGACGAGCCCGCCAGCGCGACCGAAGCGCGTGCCGAGCGGCGAGCGGTACAGCCGCAGCTTGTGAGCGGTGCGGCGACCGGCATCGAGCGCGAAACGACGCGGCAGGTAGTGCCCCGCGGGGTCGAGCAGTGCTCCGCTGAGCGCATAGAGCGGCTCGTCCGGAGGCTGCAGTGCCCCCGCGTCCGCTTCACCGTCGATCACCTGCCGCAGCCCGGCCGGCACGCGGCGCCACAGGGCCGTGCCGGTGTTCTTGTGGACCAGCTCGAGATCGGCCGGCGCGTCGTCGAACTGGATGCGGAACGCGCGCACGCACACCGGCCGCCGTGCTCCCCCTTGGGCGCCGCTCGCGTCTTCCCATTCGATGAAGTCGCTGGCATGCAGCACGAGGGTCTCGACGATCATCGCGCGCTCCCGTCGGGCACGTGCATCGGGAAGACGAGGGTCTTCACCGGCGGTCCCTCCTCGCGCTCGAGATCGGGGGCGAGACGCACGGTCTTTACCAGGTAGGGGGCGGACAGCCGGTAGTCGTCCGGCAGGCTGTCCCACAGCCGCATCAGGTCCTCGGTGCTCATCTCCTCCGGGAGCACCTGCACAACGTCCTCGGACCCCCAGTCCGGATCCGCGAGGCTCATGTCGGCGCTCTCGAGCACGAGCCCGGCGCCGATGATCTGGATCGCGGCGGCGAGGTATTCGATCTCCTGCTCGGTGTGCGTGCACCAGGCCACCAGCAGCACGTGCAGATTGACCGGAAGTTCCGGGCGGGGAAGGTGGCGTCCCGGCTGCGGCGGAAGGTGGCGGTTGCGGCTGAAGGGATCGACCGAGATGCGATGCAGATAGAGCCCCAGCGTGTCGGTGTTGGCCTGCGGCTTGCCGGCGAGCGTCTGCGAACCCAGGATCTCGACTTGCGGGTTGCCGCCGAGGCGCACGGCCATGCGGATCGCCAAGCGTTCCCGCAATGCCCGCAAGGCCGACAGGATTCCGAGATGCGACGCCACGCTTACCTCGCTTCGAGGCCGGAGCCTTGGGGGGACGGCGTTGCCGGGTGCAGATCACCGATCAGGAAGGGACCGGCCTGTTCTGCGATTCACTCTGAAACGTGGCACATCGCGCGAAGCGCGCTAAAGGACGAAATGTAAGTAAATGTTTTCAGAGCGGCCTCGCCCGGCCGGGACCTGCATCCGGGCGGGCGTTCGTGCCCACGGCCGGGAAGGTGTCGCGCCGCGGCCGCGCGAAGCTTCAACCGGCTCCGCCGGTGCTGCGCCAGGCGACCTGAGCAAGCCGGGCCCCGAGCCGAGGCTGCAGGCGCACGGTGACGTCGGTTTCGCCCTGGGCGGCTTGACGATCCTGCTCGAGCCGCTTGCCGGACCCGGCGGCGGCCCGGACCAAAAGGCAGGGCGTCATCGCGCCGTGCTCGGGGAAGCGCACTAAGGCTGCCCGCGCAGAGATCGTCGAGGAGCGGCCCTGCCGGCACGATGCCCGTCGGGTTCAGCGCCCGGATGGAGTAATACCCGGCCTTGATGTGATCGGCTCGCGTGCTGCCGGCAAACGCGGGCAGCGCCAGCAAGCGGCGCAGGTAGGCCATCATGTTCGGATCGGCGGAGAGGGGGCGCAGGTCGATGTCGTTGTGTGCCAGGGCGCCGAAATCGCTGTTCAGGATCTGCAGGATGTCGGCAGACTCGTTCTTGACGATGGTGTGGCGCGACCGGTCCCGCAGTACGGGCACGGTTGCACGTCCCGTGTAGGCCGGGTCCGCGCGGGGGTACAACTCGTGCATGTGATGCGCAGCCTTGACGTCGTCGAGGTCGTTGCCGAGTTCTCCGCTGAAGGCCCAGCCCTGTCCGGCGGATGGACTGTTCCGCCGAGCGCAACGACCGCGGCGATCTGCGCGGCCTCACCAGCCCGGCGGCGGCGCGGCGAAGCGTTCGGCGAGGAAGTCGACCAGCGCGCGCACCTTGGGCGGGACGAACTTGCGCGTCGGGTACAGAGCATAGATGCCGAGCGTGACGGATCGATATGCGGGCATCAGCTCCACCAGCGCGCCCGCCGCCAGATCTTCGGCGACCAGGAATCCGGGCTGCAGGATCACCCCTTGGCCGGCGAGTGCCATCGCGCGGCAGGTGTCGCCGCTGTTGGTGTGTACGGCGGGTCTCGTGCGCACGCTCACGCGCCCGTCCGGTCCGTCGAACTGCCACTCGTCGCCTCCGGACCAGTAGCTGTAGGCGATGACCGTGTGGCTGGCGAGGTCTGCCGGCAGCCGGGGCGCGCCATGGGCTGCCAGATAGGCGGGCGCGGCGCACAGCACGATGCGCGTGCGGGCGAGCTGCCGGCAGACGAGGGTGGAACTGGGCAGCGCAGCGATCCGGATCGCGATATCGAAGCCTTCCTCGACGAGATCGACGGTACGGTCCGCCAGCGTCACCTCGAGCCGCACCTGCGGGTGCAGGTCCCGGAACGCGCCCCACAGGGGCGCGAGGTGCCGGATGCCGAAGGTGACCGGGGCGTTGATGCGCAACAGCCCGCGTGCCGCGCCACTGCGCGAATGCAGCTCGGCTTCCGCTTCCTCGAGCCCGGCGAGCACTTCCCGGCTGCGGGCGTAGAAGCGTTCGCCGTCCTCGGTCAATGACAGGCGCCGGGTGGTGCGGTGGAGCAGGCGCACACCGAGTCGCGTCTCCAGTTCGCCCACATAGCGCGAGGCGGTCGCCTTCGACAAGCCGAGCGCCTCGGCCGCGCCCACGAAGCTGCCGGCATCGACCACCGCGCAGAAGGTCTGCATCTCGACAAATCGGTCCATTGTCTCTTCATGTGGAACAGTTTCTCGTCTGGATGGCTGTTTATCTCAATCGCGATGGCCCGTAAAGTGTTGCCATGGTCAGTTCATCGCAACAGGACGCCAGACCCGCACAAGGCGACGGAACCCGCGGAGAAACACCATGACGCCTCGCCCGCTCGAGCGCCTGTTGCCCACCTACGCCGGCTGGGCCGCGCACGCGCTGCGTATCCGGGCCCCCGGGGGCCCGGCACGACAGCGGCCGGTCGGCCCGCGTCATCGCCGTCCGCCTGGAGACCTCTGATGCAAATGCTGCCTACCCTGTTCGTCTCGCACGGCGCGCCCACCTTCGCGCTCGACCCCGGCCTCGCCGGCGCGAATCTCGCCACGCTCGGCCGCCGGCTGCCGCGTCCGCACGCGGTGCTGGTGGCGTCGCCGCACTGGATGACGCGCCAGCCGCAGGTCACGCTGTCGCTTCGGCCCGCGACCATCCACGATTTCGGCGGCTTCGATGCGACCCTCTACACGCTGCAGTACCCGGCCGAAGGCGCCCATCTCGCTGCGCGCCGTGCGCTCGAACTGCTGCAGGCGGCGGGTCTGCCCGCCACCCCGAATGCCGATCGCGGCCTCGACCACGGTGCCTGGGTGCCCCTGTCGCACCTTTACCCCAAGGCCGACATCCCGGTGTTTCAGGTATCGCTGCCGGAATGGCTCGACGCCGATGGCGCCTACGACTACGGGCGGGTGCTCGCGCCGCTGGCCGGCGAAGGCGTGCTGATCGTGGGCTCGGGCAGCCTGACCCACAACCTGTACGAGTTCCGCCTCGGTGATCCACGCGCCCAAGCCTATGCAGCGGAGTTCGCGCACTGGGTGCGTGACGCGGTGCTGGCGGGCGACCACCCGCGCCTGCGCCAGGCGCTCGAGATCGCACCGCACGCCCGCCGTGCGCATCCCACCGCCGAGCATTACCTGCCGCTGCTGGTGGCCGCCGGCGCGGCGGCGCAGGCCGTGCCCGCGAGCGTCATCGAAGGGGGCATCGTGCATGGCGTGCTGTCGATGGATTCCTTCCTGTTCGGTGCCGACCTCGCCGCGATGAAGGGTGCCGACGCAAACCAGGCATTGGCCGACTGAGGCGCGACCATGTCCGATCAGGATCTCATCGTTCAACAAGCGTCCGCCCCGGCGGCGCGCTTGATCCTGCTTTTCCATGGTGTGGGATCACGCCCCGAGGATCTCGTGCCGCTCGGCCGCCTGCTCGCCGAGGCCGACCCGGGCGCCTGGGTGGTCAGCGTGCGCTCACCCGACCCCAGCGACCTGGGCGGCGGCTGGCAGTGGTTCTCGGTACGCGGGGTGACCGAGGACAGCCGCCCGGCGCGTATCGCCGAGGCCATGCCATCGTTCGTGCGCCTGGTGCGCGACTGGCAGGCGAGGGCAGGGGTGGATGCCGCCGCCACCACGCTGGTCGGCTTCTCGCAGGGTGCGATCATGGCGCTGGAGTCCACCCAGTTGCCGGAAACGGTCGCCGCGCGCGTCATCTCGATCGCCGGCCGCTTTGCCTTGCCACCGCGCATGGCGCCGGCGAACACGCAGGTGCATCTGCTGCACGGCGAGCAGGATCCGGTGATCGATGCGCGCTACAGCCTGATGGCCGCCGAGACGATGCAGGCGCTCGGTGCGGCCGTCAGCGTCGAGTTCTTCCCGGATCTGGGGCATGGTGTGGATGCTCGCGTCGCCGGTCGCGTGAAGGCCTTGGCTGCCTGAGTGGCCCGGCGCTGCTCCATGGGGCATGGATGCGGTAGCGAACAGCGTGTCCGGAAACGAAAAAACCCACCGCTTCGGGTGGGTTTTCATGCTTGCAGCGTACCTTTCGGGACTCTTCCGACGTTGGCCGGGTCCCGTCGGGACATCGAATCGATGGGGCGACATACCGGAATCGAACCGGTGACACCTGGAGCCACAATCCAGTGCTCTACCAACTGAGCTAATGCCGCCACTGTGGGACCCCGGAAAACCGGAATCCCGAAAAACTTTTCCTGGCCTGCCCGGCAGGGATCGAACCTGCAACCCCCGGCTTAGAAGGCCGGTGCTCTATCCAATTGAGCTACGGGCAGCTTCCGGCGGGCAGTCGGGATGTGAGCTGGTCGGGGTGGAGGGATTCGAACCCCCGACATCTTGCTCCCAAAGCAAGCGCGCTACCGGACTGCGCTACACCCCGAGAGCCGCGAACTATACAGATGCCTTTTTCGTTCGTCAAACAAAATTCGCGCGTCGCAAAAAAAACCGGAATCACGCGCTGGCGTGGCTTCCGGGGCGCGGCCCGGCGTTTTTCGCTGCATCGCGGCGGGCGCGCACCACACGCAGCAGGTTGGCGAAGAGCCAACCGAACTCGACCGCCAGCACGACGCCGGCGAGCGGGGCGAGCACCGGCACGAAGACCGCGACGCAGAGCGTGGCGAGACTCGTGGTGCGCACGCGCAGCTGGCGGCGGATCGGGGTGTCGGGCAGCAGCTTCTTCATGTTCGGTGCCTTCAGCCCGGCCTGGGTGAGGTGCAGCCAGGCGAGGAAGGGCACGATCTTGTAGAGCATCGCGGTGATGGTGCCGCCGAAACCGCCGTGCAGGATCAGCACGCCGGCGAGGATCGGCCAGCAGTCGGCGTCGGACCACAGCGAGATCGCCAGCACCAGGACGCCGGCGAGCGCCGAGTACATAGCCTCGCGGAAGGCGAGGAAGGGCGTGTCGGGCTTGCTGCGCCGCGAGTGTGCCTGCAGGTACAGCGTGGTGCCCGCGTAGCCGGCGCCGAGCAGCCCGAGTGCGAGGATGGCGATGAAGCGCGCGGCATCGATTGCGAGATACTCGGCGAGGGTCCACAACACGAGGGTGGCGGTGACCGCCGGTGCCCACAGCGTGGTGAAGCGCTGCGGGTAGGCAGCGGTGATCTGGAACATCGGTACCACGACCCAGCTCGCGGCGGCGAGCAGCACTGCGGCCCAGCCCATCCAGCCCCAGCCGGCGTGCAGGTTCACCACGGTCGGCAGCGGCACCGGCAGGGCGACGCCGCGCGTGAGCACGAGCACCAGGCTGAAGCCGAGGACCGCGGTGACGACGAGGCCGGCGAAGGCCATGCGCAGATCGCGCGGGGTGCGGGTGTTGTTGCCCGTGCGTGCGCCGCGGCTGAGGCCCAGCGCGGCGGCGGAGAGGAACACGAAGAGTCCGCCCACGAGCAGCACGGCGCCGCCGAGCAGGACGCCGGGTGCGCCGGCACCCAGTCCGAAGGCGAGCCCCGCGGCGCCGAGCGCCATCGCCAGGTGAGTGATGCCGGCGATGCGCAGCGGCGCGGGCATGCTCGCGCCCGCCACCACCGGCATGACCTGCAGCAACGCGCCGAGCATCACCTGCAACATGAAGCCGGCGGCGAAGAGGTGCGTGATGGCGAGTGCGCCGGGCGTCCACCGCGAGACGAGGATCTCGCCGCCAAAGATCAGCGTCAGCCCCGCCGCCACGCCGAACAGCGGGGCGGTGAGGAAGAAGCGGATCGGTGCCGAGAACGGCGGCGTGTCGTCGTAGGAGAGGCCCGGCCCCATCATCGCTGGCGGATCCGGATCTCGACCGCGCCGTCGTCGCGGAAGGCCTCGGCGTGGCGGTAGCCGTCGCGATCGAGGATGCGTAGCAGCGGGTGCGGCATGCGGTCGAGGATGAGCAGCATTTCCTCGTCCTTGCCGAGGGCCATCAGGCCCTCCATGGCACGCTCGAAGGGCTCGGGCGGCTCGAGGCCGCGGGCATCGACGACACGTCCGCTCATGCTGCGCGGGCCTCGCCGAGGTGCTTGCCGACCGAGGCCGACAGGCGCTCCTGCTCGTCGCCGGGCAGGCGGCTGTCGAGCATCGGGTAGATCACGCTCTCTTCTTTCATGTTGTGCTGCTGCATCATGATCAGCAGCGTCTCGGCCTCGCCGGCGAAGTCGTCGGCGTCCTGCTTGTCGAGGGCGTACTGCAGGGCGGCCAGGGTGTCGCGCATGTTCTGGTGTTCATGGCGCATCACCATGGTGGGACCTTGCGTCATGCCCGTCGCCTGCTCGAAGGCGGGAAAGAGGGTGCTCTCCTCGGCGTCGAAGTGGGCGTTGAGCGCGTCCGCGAACTTCTTCAGCGCTTCGGCAGCGTCGGCCCAGTCGCCGTCGGAGGCGAGCTCCTCGGCGCGGGCGAAGATGCCGTCGCAGTCGCGGTGGTCGTGGGTCATGAGTTCGGAAATGGTATTCATCGGAGTCTCCTCTCTGGCGGGTGTATCGAATTCTCCGCAGGGGGCGACAAACGGCATTGATGCAGGTCAAGGGCATTCCGACTGCGTTGGATTGACAACTGTTTGCCGTGCATCAAAGTCCGCATCGCTTGGGCGGCACGGCGCTTGCAGGCACAATGCGCGCTTTTTCGCAGGGGACGCGGGTGGTCCGGACGAGGCGGTCGGGCGGGGCGGAGAACGGCTGCAAGGGCGGCTCGACGAGCGGCTGGGTACGGGTGTTCGTGCCGTTCGCGCTCGGCTATTACCTGTCCTACCTGCTGCGCACGGTCAACGCGGTGATCTCGCCGCGGCTCACCGACGAGCTCGGCCTGTCGGCGGCCAGCCTGGGCCTGCTGACCAGCGCGTATTTCCTCGCCTTCGGCGCGGCGCAGATTCCGGTCGGGATCGCGCTCGACCGCTTCGGTCCGCGGCGGGTGGAGGCCGCGCTGCTGTTGCTCGCGGCGCTCGGCAGCGCGCTGTTCGCCATGGCCGACTCGCTCGGTGCGCTCGCGGGCGCACGCGCCATGGTGGGCCTGGGGGTGTCGGCTTGCCTGATGGCGGCGCTGAAGGGGTTCACGCTGTGGTATCCGCCCGAGCGCCAGAGTTCGATGATCGGTTTCATCATGGCCTCGGGCTCGCTCGGCGCGCTCACCGCCAGCGTGCCGCTCGCGGCGGTGCTGCCGGTGCTGGGCTGGCGCGGGGCGTTCTGGATCATCGCCGCGGTGTCCCTGTTTGCCGCGGTGCTGGCGCTGCGCGCGCTGCCCGATTCGCCAGCTGCGCGTAGCGAGGCCTCGCTGGCGGCCGCGCTGCGCGTCGTGGCGGGCATCTTCGCCGCGCCCGCCTTCCTGCGCCATGCGGCGGCCTCGGTGTTCTTCGTCGGCGGCTTCATGGCGCTGCAGAGCCTGTGGGTGGTGCCGTGGGTGATGAACGTGAACGGCTTCGACATCGCCGGTGCGGCGACGGTACTGGTGGCCCTCAACCTCGGCAACCTCGCCGGACAGCTCGCGGTGGGCGTGTTCGGCGTGCGCCTGGCGCGAGCCGGAGTCCAGCCGCTCGGCCTGCTGCGCGCGGGCTACGGCATGATGCTGTTGGTGCAGGCGCTGATCCTGTGGTCCGACCTGCCGGTGCTCCCGCTATGGACCGCATTCGGCCTGCTCACCGCGGCCAACTCGCAGATCTACCTGTCGGCGGCGCGCGCCTTTCCGCCCGCGCTGTTCGGCCGCGTCAGCACCGCGCTCAACCTGATGGCGTTCGCCGGCGCCTTCTGCGTGCAGTGGGGCTTCGGCATCGGCCTCGATCTCATGCGAGGCATGGGTGTGGAGCTTGCGCGCGCGCTGGCCTGGGGCTTCGGAGCCTTGCTCGCGCTGCAGGCGCTCGCCTATCTGCCGCTGCTCGGACGCCCGGCGGCGAGGCCGTCCAAGGGCGAGGCTTGAATGCCCGCATGGACCGTCTCACCGTGTTGCGTGTGCACAGCTTCCTTACCCGAGCGCCACAAAGCGGCGCAAAATAACGCCCGGCCGGGCTCCGGCGCATGCCAGGCGGGCTCCCGCCGCATGATGTCCGGGCAGTTCCGGCGACGAATTCATCCTGATGGAGTTTCCCATGTCTGAACCCACGACCGACTCGACCGTGCAGCCGCCTCGGCGCAAGGGGCTGCGTCGGACGTTGTGGACGGTCGCGATCCTGCTCGCGCTCTCGGCCGCCGCTTATCTCGCCGTGCCGCCGGTGGCGCGGCACTACGCGCAGAAGCTGCTCGGCGAGACGCTCGGGCGCGAGGTCGTCGTCGAGCGCGTGCTGATCAACCCCTTCCGCCTTACTGCCGAGGTGGGCGGACTGCGCATCATGGAGGCCGATGGTAGCGCCGAGGCGCTCGGCTTCGAATCGCTGCGCGCCAACCTCGAGCTCGAGTCGCTGCTGCGCAAGGGCATCGTGCTGCACGAGCTCGCCCTCGACAAGCCGCGCGTCCATGTCGCGCTCGAAGCCGAGGGTCGCCACAACTGGACGGACGTGCTCGAGCGCATCGCCGCGCTCGGTGGCGAGGAACCCGCCGAGGACACGCCGCCGACGCTGTTCTCGATCGGCAACATCCGCATCAGCGACGGCCTTGTGCGCGTCGACGACCGCGTGCGCGGCATCACCCACGAGCTCTCCGAACTGGGCGTCGGCGTGCCCTTCGTCTCCAACCTGCCGGTGCGGGTGGATGTCTTCGTGCAACCCTCGCTCTCGGCCAAGCTCAACGGCGACGCGCTGCTGCTCAATGCGCGCACCAAGCCCTTCGCCGAATCGCAAGAAACCATCCTCGACGTCTCGCTGAAGGAGTTCGACCTCACGCCCTGGATCGCCTACCTGCCGATCGAGCCGCGCTTCCGCCTTCCTTCGGCGCTGCTGACGACCAATCTCGAGCTCTCGTTCAGCCAGACGGTGGAGGGTGCGCCGGTGCTCTCCCTGCGCGGTCCGCTGCAGGTTCACAAGCTGGTGCTGCAGGATCGCGAGGGCGCGCCGGTCGCGACCGCGGACGAGGTGGAGCTCGAATTCGCCGACGTGCAGCCGATGATCGGGCGCTGGCACTTCACCCGGCTGCGCCTGGCACGTCCGGAGCTCGACCTGGTGCGGCTGAAGGACGGCGGGCTCAACGTGCTCGGGCTGATATCGCCTCCGGCCGCCGAAGGCGCCAGGAAGGCAAAGGGCAAGGCTGCGAAAGGGGGCAAGGCCGCCGCGCAGGTCGCGCAGAAGGCGGCTTCCGGACCTGCCGCGGGTGCAGCCCAGGCAGACGCAGGCGTCACCACGCCGGCCGCCCCGGCGGACGGCAAGACGGTGGCCGATGCCCGCGACGCAACCCCGGCCGGAGCGGATTTCCTGCTCGCGCTCACGCGCATCCGCGACGGGGTAGTGCGCTTCGAGGACCGCGGCCTGGCCGAGCCCTTCCGCGCGCGCATCGAGGCGATCAACCTCGACATGCGCGATCTCGCCACCGAGGGCGAGCTGCCGGCCGAGATCCGCCTCGATTACGTCACCGATGCCGGCGAGAAATTCACCCACGAGGACGTGCTGCGCCTGGCGCCCTTCGAGTACTCGGGCAGCCTGCAGTTCGAGTCGATCCGCCTGCCGCGCTATGCGCCCTACCTGGCGGCGGCGATGCCCGGCGCCTCGATCGGCGAGGGCAGTCTCAGCGGCGGTGCGCAATACCGCATGACGCTCGGCAAGGACGGCGCGCCGGCGGTGCAGGTCAGCGCCGAGGCGCTCGCACTGCGCGATTTCGCGCTGCTGCTGAAGGATGCGAAGACGCCGGCGCTGAGCCTGCCGGCGCTCGACGTGCGCAGCGCCACGGTCGACCTCGCCGGGCGCAGCGTGCGCATCGGCGGGGTGGCGCTCCAGGGGGCGGCGGTCTCCGCCGTGCGCACCAAGGATGGCGAGTTCGACCTCGTTAGGGCGCTCGTGCCGCCGCCGGCGAAGGGGGCAGCTTCCGCGCCGGCGGCCAAGGACAAGGCCGAGCCCGACTGGGTGATCGCGGTGGACAAGTTCGCGCTGCGCGGCGCCTCGGTGCGGCTGGACGATCGCAGCGTGGCGCGGCCGGTGCTCACCACGCTCGAGGGCATCGACTTCGAGCTCGACGGCTTCTCCACCGCGAAGGGCGACGCCATCCAGTTCAAGCTCGACTCCATGCTGAACAAGCGCGGCAAGGTGGCGGCCTCGGGGCCGCTGACGATCGCGCCGCTCAAGGCCGATCTCGCCCTCGATCTACGCAACGTCGACCTGCTGCCGCTGCAGCCCTACGTGCTCGAGCAGACCAAGATCGCGATCTCGCGCGGCAACCTCACCACCAAGGGCCGGCTCAAGCTCGACACCGACCGCCGCGGCAAGCTGCTCGCGAGCTTCAGCGGCGACGTCGGGGTGGCGAACTTCGCCTCGGTCGATCGCTTGAACGCGACCGACTTCCTGCGCTGGCGCACGCTCGCGATCGGCGGTATCGACGCGCGCCTTGAGCCCCTCTCGCTCGGCGTCAAGCGCATCGCGCTCGACGATTTCTACACCCGCCTGATCCTCGACAGCCAGGGCCGCCTGAACCTGCGCGAGATCGGCGGCGTCAAGGGTGAGTCCGAAGCGGCCGCGAAGCCGGCGGCTGCCGTCGCGCACACGAAGGAGGTCGAGCAGGGCGAGATGCAGGGTGGGGCGGCCGCCGACGGCCAGCGTACTGCCCCGATCGCGCCCCCAGGCCCGCCGCCCCCGCCGGTGCGCATCGACCGCATCGAGCTCAAGCGCGGCAACGTCGCCTTCAGCGACCGCTTCGTCCGCCCCAACTACGACGCCAACCTGACCGGGCTCGCCGGCACCATCACCGGCTTCTCCACGAGTTCGGACAAGCTCGCCAGGGTGGAGATCGTCGGCAAGGTGGACAAGAGCGCGCCGCTGTCGATCACCGGCGAGCTCAACCCCTTCCGCCAGGATGCCCACCTCGACATCCTCGCCTCGGTGAAGGATTTCGAGCTCACCGGGCTGTCGAGCTACTCCGGCAAGTACGTCGGCTACGGCATCGCCAAGGGCAAGCTGTCGGCGGAGCTCAACTACAAGATCATCGACCGCCAGCTCACCGCGACCAACCGCATTTTCCTCGACCAGCTCACCTTCGGTGACGCGGTGGACAGCCCGGATGCGGTGAACCTTCCGGTGCAGCTGGCGGTGTCGCTGCTCAAGAACAGCCGCGGCGAGATCGACCTCAACCTGCCGGTGAGCGGCACGCTCGACGATCCGCAGTTCAGCGTGTTCGGCCTGGTGATGAAGATGCTGTTCAACCTGATCGGCAAGGCGATCACCTCGCCCTTTGCGCTGCTCGGCTCGGCGCTCGGCGGCGGCGAGGAGCTCTCGCAGCTCGACCTCGCCGCGGGCACGGCCACCCTGGGCGAGGCGGAGCAGGGCAGGCTGAAGACGCTCGCGCAGGCGCTGGTCGATCGCCCCACCTTGCGCCTGGACATCGTCGGCCGTGCCGACCCCGCCTCCGACCTCGACGGCCTGCGCCAGGCGGCGCTGACCAACGCGGTGCGCGCGCAGAAGCTCAAGGCGATGATCGCCAAGGGTCAGGCCGCGCCTTCGATCGAGGAGGTCGAGGTGGGGGAGGCGGAGTACGCCGAGCTGCTGAAGAAAGCCTACCGTGCCGCCGACTTCAAGAAGGAGCGCAACCTGGTCGGCATGGTCAAGGACATTCCTGTGCCGGTGATGGAGGCGCTGATGCGCGCCAACGCGAAGGTCGGTGACGACGACTTGCTGGCTCTGGCGCGCGCACGTGCGCAGGTCGTGCGGGATTGGCTGGCGGGCGAGGGGGGCGTGCCCGGCGAGCGCGTCTTCGTGCTCGAGCCGAAGGTGGAGGCGCTCGGCGAGGGCGGCGAGGTGCAGTTCTCGCTACGCTGATCGGCCGTGGAAATCGCGACTTGCGTCGCTCCTACGGGAGGGTGTCCAGGCGTGACGCCTTCCCGACGCGGAGGTTTTCCACGCGCGTGCCGTTTCCTCCATGCGTGCGATGTCTTTTCCACGCTCGATGCTTTCTCCCCGCGCGACGTTTTCGTAGGAGCGACGCAAGTCACGACGCCGCAGTCACGACGCCGCAGGAGCGACGCAAGTCACGATGCCGTAGGAGCGACGCAAGTCACGATGCCGTAGGAGCGACGCAAGTCGCGATGCGGGCATTGACGCAGTGACGACCGACTTCACTCGTACGAACGCCCGAATGCGCCTTGCTGCCCTCAGAACATCCCCATCTCCAGCCGCGCGGCCTCGCTCATCATCTCGCGGCTCCACGGCGGGTCCCAGACCAGGCTGACCTCGGCATCGGCGACGCCGGGAATCTGCAACAGCTTGTCGCGCGCCTCGTCGGCGATCAGGGTGCCCATGCCGCAGCCGGGCGCCGTGAGGGTCATCGCCGCGGCGATACGGAACCTGCCGTCCGCCAGCGGCTCTGCCGTGCATGCATAGACCAGGCCCAGGTTCACGATGTCGATCGGGATCTCGGGGTCGTAGCAGGTGGCGAGTTGCGCCCACGCCGCCTGTTCGACGCGCTCTGCGGTCTGCTCGCCGTCCGCGTCGGCCGGCGGGGCTGCCGACAACTGCGGCTCGAGGCCGAGCGCGTCGGCGTTGCGCTCGTCGATGCGGTAGAGGTTGCCCCCGCTCATCACCGTGATCGAGCCGCCCAGGCGCTGGGTCACCAGCGCGTAGGACCCCTCGGGGAGCGTCTCCGCCTTGCCCCAGGGCACGCTCACCGCCGCGCAGTCGCGCTGCAGCACGCGGGAATCGGTTTCGCCGTAGTGGTCGCCCATGATGTGCTCCTCGAGGTCTTATTCGGTGTGTGCGGTTTCGTGCTCGCCGACGAGCGCGTTGTGCAGGGTGTGCCAGGCGAGCGTGGCGCACTTGACCCGCGCGGGAAACTCCTTGACCCCGGAGAGCACTTCCAGCTTGCCGAAGTCGCGCGCCGGGTCGGTGGCCTCGCGGCCTTCGGTGAGCAGCGCGTGGACGTCGCGGAACAGCGCCTCGACCTCTGCGACCGGCTTGCCCTTGACCGCCTCGGTCATCAGCGACGCCGAAGCGGTGGAGATCGCGCAGCCGTGGCCGACGAAGCTCGCGTCGCGCACGATGCCGTCCTCGACCTGCAGGTACACCGTGAGCTGGTCGCCGCACAGCGGGTTGTGGCCGTCGGCGTGGTGATTGGCGGCGGGCAGCAGGCGGTAGTTCCGCGGGTTGCGGTTGTGATCGAAGATCACCTCCTGGTACAGCTCGCGCAGCGAATCCTGCATCCCGCTCATGCCACTCTCCCGTTGCCAGACGCCGTGCCGCCGCGCGTGCCGAACAGTTCCTGCGCCTTGTGGATCGCCGCGACCAGCGCGTCGAGGTCGGCGAGGCCGTTGTAGAGGCCGAGCGAGGCGCGCGCGGTGCCGGGGATGCCGAAGCGCGTCATCAGTGGCATCGCGCAGTGGTGCCCGGCGCGGATCGCCACACCCTCGGCGTCGAGGATGGTGCCGAGGTCGTGCGGGTGGATGCCGTCGACCAGGAAGGACAGGATGCCGGCTTTGCGCTCCGCGGTGCCGACCAGGCGTACCCCGGGGATGGCGGCGAGCGCGCGCGTGCCGTAGTCGAGCAGGGCCTGCTCGTGGACGTGGATGCGCGCGAGCCCGACGCCTTGGACGTAGTCGATCGCCGCAGCCAGCGCGATCGCCCCGGCGATGTTGGGCGTGCCGGCCTCGAAGCGCTGCGGCGGCGGGGCGAAGGTGGTGTTGTCGAAGGCGACGGTACGGATCATGTCGCCGCCACCCTGCCAGGGGGGCATGTGGCGCAGCAGCTCGGCGCGGCCGTAGAGCGCGCCGACGCCGGTTGGGCCGTAGAGCTTGTGGCCCGAGAAGGCGTAGAAGTCGCATCCGATCGCCTGCACGTCCACCGCCTGGTGGGCCACCGCCTGCGCGCCGTCCACGAGCACGACCGCGCCCATCTCGTGCGCGCGCCGCGTCATCTCGGCCACCGGATTGACCGTGCCGAGCGCGTTCGACACATGGGTGATCGCCAGCAGCCGCGTGCGCTCGCCGAGCAGGCCCGCGAAGGCCGCCATGTCGAGCTCGCCGTTGTCCCGCACCGGAATCACCTTGAGCACCGCGCCGGTCTGCTCGCACACGAGCTGCCAGGGCACGATGTTTGAGTGGTGCTCCATGGTGCTGAGCAGGATCTCGTCACCGGCCGCGAGCCGTGGCCGGCCCCAGCTCTGCGCCACCAGGTTGATCGCCTCGGTGGTGCCGCGGGTGAACACGATCTCGTCGGCGCGCGCGGCGTTGAGGAAGCGCTGCACCGTGGCGCGGGCGCCGTCGTAGAGTTCGGTGGCGTGCTGCGACAGCCAGTGCACGCCGCGGTGGATGTTGGCGTTGGACTCGCGGTAGAAGCGCGCCTCGGCCTCGATCACCGCGGCGGGCTTCTGCGTGGTGGCGCCGTTGTCCAGGTAGGCCAGGCGGCGGCCATGCAACGGCCGCGACAAGATGGGGAAGTCGGCGGCAAGGTCCAGGATGGGCGTCTGCGCGCCGGGGTCACACGGAGCGTTCACAGCAGTTCCTCCAGTCGGGCGCCATCGGGCAGGCGTTCGAGCAGCGCGGCGCGGCCGAACGCGCGCAGCGGCGCGTGGGCGATGCGGTCGAGCACCTCGGCGGCGAAGGCGTAGGTCAGCAGCTGGCGTGCGTGCACCGCGTCGACGCCCCGGCTGCGCAGGTAGAAGAGGGCGTCCTCGTCGAGCTGGCCGACGGTGGCGCCGTGGGCGCACTTGACGTCGTCGGCGTAGATCTCGAGCTCGGGGCGGGCGTCGGCCTCGGCCAGGCGGGACAGCAGCAGGTTGTCGCAGCGTTGCATGGCGTCGGTGCGCTGGGCGTCCTGGGCCACCAGGATGCGCCCGGTGAACACCCCGCGCGCGCTGCCGTCGATCAGGCCGCGATAGAACTCGCGGCTGGTGCCCTGCGGGCGGGCGTGGTCGATGCGGGTGTGGTGGTCGACATGGCGGCGGCCGTCGGCGTGGTAGAGGCCGTTCAGCAGCACCTCGGCGCCCTCGCCAGCGAGCCGGGTGCGGATGTCGTTGCGCGCCAGGCGGGCGCCGAAGGACAGCGAGTGCGAGGCGAACACCGCGCCGCGGGCCTGCTCGGCTTCGATCGTCGCCAGGTGGATGGCTTCGGGCGCCTCCTGCTGCAGCTTGAGGTGGGTGACGTGGCTGTCCTGCGCGGCGAGCACGCGGGTGACGGCGGTGGTCAGCGTGCTGCCGGCGGCGCCGGCCGGGTAGTGCTCGACGATCGTTGCCTGCGCGCCGGGCTCGGTGACGACGAGGTTGCGCAGGTGCTGGTCGGCGACGGTCGCGGTGAGGAAGACGAGGTGTATCGGCGGCTCCACGGCGACGCCGCGCCCCAGGCGGATCCAGGCGCCGTCGGCGGCCAGCGCGGCGTTGAGCGCGGCGGGGGCCTCGCCGTCGCCGGCCTGGCCGAAGGCGGCCTCGACCGCCTCGGGGGTCTGCCCGAGCGCATCGGCCAGGCTGCCGATGCGCACGCCGCCGGGAAGCCCGCCGATGGCGGACAGCGCGGGGGCGAAGTGCCCATCCACGAAGACCACCCAGTGGCCGTCGTCGCCGGCGGACTCCACGGCCTTCCGCGCGGGGTCCTGTGCTGTGCCCAGCGCTGCCCGGTAGCGCGCGCGCAGGTCCGCCACGACCGCCTCGGGCGCGACCGTCTCGCGCACCGCCAGCGCCTGCTGCGCCATGAAGGCGAGCGAGGTGTGTCGCCAGTTCTCGCGCCGTGTCGTCGGCCAGCCTTCGTCGGCGAAGCGGTCGATGGCGTCCTCGCGCAGGCGGACGAGCCAGGGCAGGTCGGCGCCGGGCAGATCGGCAGCGGTGTCGCGCTGGCGTCCGAGCCAGAAGTCGATCGCGCTCATGGCCGCGCTCCCGCGGACGCGCCGCCGGCCTTGTCGCCCTGCGCCGCGTCGATCCAGCCGTAGCCGTGCTCTTCCAGCTCGAGCGCGAGCTCGCGCCCGCCCGAGCGCACGATGCGGCCCTGCGACAGCACGTGCACCTTGTCCGGAACGATGTAGTCGAGCAGGCGCTGGTAGTGGGTGATGACGATCATCGAGCGCGCGGGCGAGCGCAGGCGATTGACGCCCTCGGCGACGATCTTCAGCGCATCGATGTCCAGGCCCGAGTCGGTCTCGTCCAGCACCGCGAGCCTGGGCTCGAGCAGCGCCATCTGCAGCACCTCGTTGCGTTTCTTCTCGCCGCCGGAGAAGCCCTCGTTCACCGAGCGGTAGAGGAATTCCTCCTTCATTCCAACCGCCTTCATCTCGGCCTTCACCCGCGCTAGGAAGTCCATCGCGTCGTATTCCGGCAGCCCGCGGTGGCGGCGCACCGCGTTGACTGCGGCCTTGAGGAAGTAGGCGTTCGACACGCCGGGGATCTCGACCGGGTACTGGAAGGCGAGGAAGAGCCCGGCGCGCGCGCGCTCCTCGGCGGGCAGGGCGAGCAGGTCGGCGCCGTTCCAGTCGACGCTGCCGTCGGTGACGGTGAAGGTCTCGCGTCCGGCCAGTACCTGGGCGAGCGTGCTCTTGCCCGAGCCGTTGGGACCCATGATCGCGTGCACCTCGCCGTCCGCGACCTCGAGGTTCAGGCCCTTGAGGATCGCCTTGCCGTCAATCGCGGCGTGCAGGTTGTTGATTTTAAGCATGTTTGTTCTCCGGATTTCCATCTCGATGTCGCAAGTGGCGCCCCCGTAGGAGCGACACAAGTCGCGATCGTGCTTCTCGGGCCTTGGATCGCGACTTGCGTCGCTCCCACGAAAAAACGCACGGCCCTGTTTCCATGTGGGCGCCGGCTCAGCCGACGCTGCCTTCGAGGCTCACGCCCAGCAACTTTTGTGCTTCCACCGCGAATTCCATCGGCAGCTCCTTGAACACCTCGCGGCAGAAGCCATTGACGATCATCGACACCGCGTCCTCGGCGCTGATGCCGCGCTGCATCGCGTAGAAGAGCTGGTCCTCGCCGATGCGCGAGGTGGTGGCCTCGTGCTCGACGTGCGCCGTGGGGTGGCGGACCTCGATGGTCGGGAAGGTGTGCGCCGCACAGCGGTCGCCGATCAGCAGCGAGTCGCACTGGGTGTAGTTGCGCGCGCCCTCGGCCTTGGGGGTGATCTTGACCAGGCCGCGGAAGGTGTTGCTGCCGCGCCCGGCCGAGATGCCCTTGCTGAGGATGGTGCTGCGGGTGTTGCGCCCCATGTGGATCATCTTGGTGCCGGTGTCGGCCTGCTGCAGGTTGTTGGTCAGCGCCACCGAGTGGAAATCGCCCACCGAATCGTCGCCGCGCAGGATCACGCTCGGGTACTTCCACGTGATCGCCGAGCCGGTCTCGACCTGGGTCCAGGAGATGTGCGAGCGCGCGCCGCGGCAGTCGCCGCGCTTGGTGACGAAGTTGTAGATGCCGCCCTTGCCGTCCTTGTCGCCCGGGTACCAGTTCTGCACGGTGGAATACTTGATCTTGGCGTCGTCGAGCGCGATCAGCTCGACCACCGCGGCGTGGAGCTGGTTCTCGTCGCGCATCGGCGCGGTGCAGCCTTCGAGGTAGCTGACCGAAGCGCCTTCCTCGGCGATGATCAGCGTGCGCTCGAACTGGCCGGTGTCGCGGGCGTTGATGCGGAAGTAGGTGGAGAGCTCCATCGGACACTTCACCCCCTTGGGGATGAAGACGAAGGAGCCGTCGGAGAACACCGCGGAGTTGAGCGCGGCGTAGAAATTGTCGCCCGGCGGCACCACGGTGCCGAGGTACTTGCGCACCAGCTCGGGGTGTTCCTTCACCGCCTCGGAGAAGGAACAGAAGATCACGCCGTGGGCGCCCAGCTCCTTCTTGAACGTGGTCGCCACGCTCACCGAGTCGAACACCGCATCCACCGCCACGCCGGCCAGGCGCGCGCGCTCGTGCAGCGGCACGCCGAGCTTCTCGAAGGTGCGCAGCAGCTCGGGGTCGACCTCGTCCAGGCTCTTGGGGCCGTCCTTCTTCGACTTGGGTGCGGAGTAATAGACGATGTCCTGGAAATCGACCGCCGGGAACTGCACCGCGGCCCAGGTCGGCGGGCTCATCGTCAGCCAGTGGCGGTAGGCCTCGAGGCGCCAGTCGAGCAGCCATTCGGGTTCGCCCTTGCGCGCGGAGATCATGCGGATGACGTCTTCCGACAGACCCTTGGGCACGGTGTCGGTGTCGAGCGTGGTCTCGAAGCCGGCGGCGTAGTCCTGCTCGAGGAAGGCACCGATCGCATCGCCGCGGCGGGCAGGGGAGGCGATGGAGGCCGAGGAAGGGGTCGAAGTGGGGGCAGAGGTGGGGGCGTTCATCATCAGATCTCCTGTTCGTCTGCGCGCGCTGCGGGGAGGCAGGCCGCGGCGCTGCGCGCGGGGCCATGCATGCGGTGTTCGGTGGTGTGCGGGGCGGGGAAGGCGGCGCCGTGGACGGGGTGGACCATGTCGGCAATATTCACCGCCTGCAGCGCCTGGCGCACCACGGTGTTGATCCGCATCCAGTTCTCGCGGATACGGCAGTCGGACTCGATCGCGCACACGCCGCTGCTCGAGCTGCACTCGGTGAGCCCGAAGGCCTGCTCCTCGAGCGCGTCGATCACGTCGGCCACGGTGATTCGGTCGGGCGGACGGGCGAGCGCGTAACCGCCATGCGCGCCGCGCTGGCTGCTCACCAGCTCGTGGCGGCCGAGCGTCTTGAGCACCTTGCTGACCGTGGGCAGACCGAGGCCGAGCGCTTCGGCGAGGCCGGCGGCGCTGTGCAGTCGATCCGGATGCCCGGCCATGTGGGTCAGGATCAGGGTGCCGTAATCGGTGAGTTTGCTGATGCGCAGCATGTCGATGTGCTCGCGTGGGTGGTGTCGGAATTAAAAGTACCAAAACGGTACTGTATAGTCAAGCCGTGGCATCTCGACTGCGGGGACCACGACTTGCGTCGCCCAGGCGTCCCGCGCCCTGCCTGCCGTAGGAGCGACGCAAGTCGCGATTGCAGCGCACCGGGTCTGCGCCAGCGCCGCGGGGCCACCCGATCGCGACTTGCGTCGCTCCTACCGGACGCCCCGGGGCGCGCCGGGGGCTGGAGGTGCGACGGCTTTCGTGGGAGCGACGCAAGTCGCGATCGGGCGGCGCAGTCATGCCCTTGCGCTCGCTCCGCCGCTGCAAGCGCGACTTGCGTCGCTCCTGCCGGACGCCCCGGGGCGCGCCGGGGGCTGGAGGCGCGACGGTTTTCGTGGGAGCGACGCAAGTCGCGATCTGCGCTGCAATCCCCCGCGCAGTGGTTCAGGGGTGCGTCGCGCTGGCGTGGTGGTGCAGCGCGGCTATCATTCCATCAGGGCGCGCGCTTGCGCCGGCATGACGATTGCGAGGACTTCGACACCATGGAACCCGTCGGCGGCTGCAGCTATGTCATCCGCCTGTGCAGCGGCGAACTGCGCCGGTGGCGCTTTGAAGGCGTGGATCAACGCGGATTCGGCTGGTGGCTGGACGAGGAGACCGGACTCGGCTTTTCGGACGCGAGCCTGATGTACGCCTGGGAAATCCTGGAGCGCGCCGACGATGGCTGAACCCTGGACCTTGCGCCTGGCGCTCGCCTATCCGGCCTCGTTGGTGGTGCCGTGCGCCGGTCTGGTCGTGCTGGCGATGAGTTCGCAGCCGACCGCCGCTGCGGGCCCGGGCCTCGCCGCCGTGCTGGTGGTGGCGGGCTTGGCCGCGTGGACGCTGATCGAATACGTCCTCCACCGCTGGATGCTGCATGGGATCGAGCCCTTCCAGCGCTGGCACCTGGCCCATCACCGCCATGCCGGGGTGACGATCCGCGTACCGGTGCTGTTCAGCGTGCTGCTGGTGCTGGCAGTGGTCGGCTTGCCGGCGCTGATTTCCGGTGGCAGCGCATACGCGGCGCCCTTGTCGGCGGGCATGCTGCTCGGCAACCTGCTGCAGGAGGCGGTGCACCACCGCCTGCACGACACCCGCCCGGCGGGGCGCTGGCTGGAGGCGCGGCGGCGGCTGCACGGCTTCCACCATTTTTGCGACGAGCGCCGCGGCTACGGCACGGTGACGGATCTTTGGGACCGCGTCTTCGGCACGCTGCCGCCGCCACACCGCTGAAGAGCGGGCGCTGCAAGCCGCTGCGGCGGCTCCCAAAGTGCCCGTGTCCTTGAAAGACGCTTTCCAAGCTGCGGCCGTGTCCTCAGCGCCGCGGGCGCGCCACTCGCCAGACCAGCACCAGCCAGCCGGCGATCATCAGGCTGCCGCCGATCGGGGTGACCGCCCCCAGCCAGCGCGGCGCACCCAGCGCCATCGCGTAGAGCGTGGTGCAGAAGATCAGCGTGCCGCCGGCGAGCAGCGAAGCCGGGAGGCTGCCGCCCTGCACGCGCGCCGCGCCGATCGCGAGCAGCCCGAGCGCGTGCCACATCTGGTACTGCACCGCGGTCTGCCACCAGCCTTGGGCGGCGGCATCGAGCGCCCCGCGCAGCGCATGCGCACCGAAGGCGCCGAGCGCGACGCCGAGGGCAGCGAGCAGGGCGCCGGCGAGGAGGGGAGCGCGGGAGGCGGGATCGGTCATGGAGAGGGGTGCGAGCTAGCTGTGACGGTGGCGATCATCGAGCCGATGCGAGAGAACGATGGCGGTCTTGGCGCCTTGCGGCGCTCCTGCAGAGACATCGCGGCGTCGGCCCCTGCAGGAGCGCCGGCAGCCGCGCATTCACGATCTGCTGGCGATGCTTCGCGCCACTCAGGCCAGGCCTTCCGCCTTCAGCGCCGCCTGTACCGCCGGACGCGCCGCCACGCGGGCCTGAAAGGCGCTCAGGTTGGGCCACTTCGCCAGGTCGATGCCGACGAACTTCATCCAGCTCAGCACGGTGAACAGATAGCCGTCGGCGACGCTGAAGTCCTCGCCCAGCAGGTAGGACTTGCCATCGATCTGCTCGTTTACATAGCCGAGGCGGCGCTCGAGGTTGGCGCCGGCGATCTCCTTCCACTCCTTGCCCGAGGCCGGGTTGAAGAAGGGGCTGCAGGACTTGTGCAGCTCGGTGCCGATGAAGTTGAGCCATGACTGCAGGCGGTAGCGCTCGATCGTGCCGTTGGCCGGCGCGAGCTTCTTCTGCGGCGCCTGGTCGGCGATGTACTGCACGATCGCCGCGCCTTCGGTGAGCAGCTCGCCGCTGTCGAGCAGCAGCGCCGGGACGTAGCCCTTGGGGTTGCTTTTCCAGAAGTCGGCGCCGCTGGCGGTCACCTTGGTCTTGAGGTCGACCGACTCGGTCTCGTAGGGCAGGCCGGATTCTTCCAGCGCGATGTGGGGCGAGAGCGAGCAGGCACCGGGTTTGAAGTAGAGCTTCATGTTGTCTCCTGGTCGAGGGGTTGGGAGCCACGATTATGCCACGACGCGCCATGAAACAGTCGCGCGCCGCCGGTGGGGCGGGGGGTAGGAGCGACGCAAGTCGCGATTGCAGCGTTCGGACTCCCGCCGGCGTCCTTCGCAGCAGCGAGGCCGATCGCGACTCGCGTCGCTCCTACGCAAAACCGCGGGGGTCGTCCGCTGCGGTCGGGGCGATGCGCAGCGGCACTGTGACCGGGCCGTCGTTGATGAGTTGCACCTTCATGTCGGCGCCGAAGCGGCCGGTCTCCACCTGCGCGTGGGCGGCGCGGGCACGGGCGACGAAATGCTCGTAGAGCGCCTGGCCGGTGTGCGGGTCTGCGGCCTTGGTGAAGCTCGGCCGGTTGCCGCCCGAGGTGTCGGCGGCGAGGGTGAACTGGCTCACCACCAGCAGCCCGCCTCCGACGTCCTGCACCGAGCGGTTCATCTTCCCGGCTTCGTCGGCGAAGATGCGCAGCTTGAGGATCCTGGCGAGCAGCTTGTCGGCCTCGGCGGGCGTGTCGCCGCGCTCGGCGCACACCAGCGCGAGGAGGCCGGGGCCGATCTCGCCGATGGTCTCGCCATCGACGATCACACGCGCTTCGGAGACGCGCTGCAGGACTGCGAGCATCGGGGTTTCTCGTGAAAGCGGTGGTCTGTGCGGAAAGCCGCGGGAAACGGGGAAGGGAAAGGAAACGGGAGGAAACGGGGACAGACCACGATTTCGCAGGAAATGCGCGGTCTGTCCCGGACAGACGCATTAAGAACTACGTCAGACCGCCGCCAGCGCCTGCTCCAGATCGGCAACGATGTCGTCGATGTGCTCGATGCCGATCGACAGTCGCACCATGTCGGGCGACACGCCGGCCTTGGCGAGTTCGGCCGGCGAGAGCTGGCGGTGGGTGGTGGAGGCCGGGTGGCAGGCGAGCGACTTGGCGTCGCCGATGTTCACCAGGCGGGTGATGAGCTTCAGCGCATCCTGGAAGCGGCCGCCGGCTTCAAAGCCGCCCTTGACCCCGAAGGACAGGATGCCCGAGGCGCGCCCGCCCATGTACTTCTGCACCAGGGCGTGGTCGGCGTGGTCGGGCAGGCCGGCGTAGTTCACCCACTCGACCTTGGCGTGCTTCTTCAGGTACTCGGCGACCTTGATCGTGTTGGTGCAGATGCGGTCCATGCGCAGCGCCAGGGTCTCGATGCCCTGCAGGATCAGGAAGCTGTTGAAGGGCGAGATCGCCGCGCCGGTGTTGCGCAGCGGCACCACGCGCGCGCGGCCGATGAAGGCGGCTGCACCCAGAGCCTCGGTGTAGCACACGCCGTGGTAGGAGACGTCGGGCTCGTTGAGGCGCTTGAAGCGCGCCTTGTGCTCGGCCCAGGGGAACTTGCCCGAGTCGACGATCACGCCGCCGATCGAGTTGCCGTGGCCGCCGAGGTACTTGGTGAGCGCGTGCACCACGATGTCGGCGCCGTGCTCGAAGGGGCGGCACAGGTAGGGCGAGGGCACGGTGTTGTCCACGATCAGCGGCACGCCGGCCTTGTGCGCGATCTCGGCGAGACGGCCGATGTCGGTGACGTTGCCGAGCGGGTTGCCCACCGATTCGCAGTAGATCGCCTTGGTACGCGCGTCGATGAGCGCGGCGAAGCTGTCGGGGTCGCGGTAGTCGGCGAAGCGCACCTCGATGCCGAACTGCGGGAAGGTATGCGCGAACAGGTTGTAGGTGCCACCGTACAGCGTCGACGCCGAGACGATGTTGTCGCCGGCTTCGGCGATGGTCTGGATGGCGTAGGTGATCGCCGACATGCCCGAGGCCACGGCGAGCGCGCCGATGCCGCCTTCGAGCTGGGCCACGCGCTGCTCGAGCACCGCGGTGGTCGGGTTCATGATGCGGGTGTAGATGTTGCCCTGCACCTTGAGGTCGAAGAGGTCCGCGCCGTGCTGGGTGTCGTCGAAGGCGTACGAGGTGGTCTGGTAGATCGGCACCGCGACGGCCTTGGTGGTCGGATCGGGCGAGTAGCCGCCGTGCACGGCGATGGTCTCGAGCTTCATGGGTCAGGTCTCCCCTTGGGTGAAAGTGGCGGGGAGTATAGCCAGCGCGGGCGGGATGGCGGAACCGCCGCATGCGCGTGGTGCTTCGATGCCGGCGGCGCGCTGGTCTATCCCGGGGTGCGAACTGCGACGCAGACACGGTTGCGGCCGCCGCGCTTGGCACGGTAGAGCGCGGCATCGGCGTCACCGAGGACGCGGGCGGGATCCCCTCCCGACACGAGGGCAAGACCGAGGCTGATGGTGAGCGACACCGCGCCGGCCGCGGTCGCCGCGGGCGCCGCCTCCACGCTACGGCGCAGGCGTTCGGCGAGGGTGAGGGCGGTGTCGGTGTCGGCGTCGACGTCGTCGAGCAGCACGGCGAATTCCTCGCCGCCGAGGCGGCCCGCCCGGTCGTGCTGGCGCAGGCCGCCGCGGATCAGCCGTGCCGCGTGCTGCAATACCTCGTCGCCGACCGGGTGCCCGTGGGTGTCATTGACGTGCTTGAAGTGGTCGATGTCGATCATCAACAGTGCGCTGCCGCGCGCGGGCTCGCGCCGGGCGTCGTCGAGCGCGGCGTCCAGGCACGCCAGGAAGCTGCGCCGGTTGGGCAGCCCGGTCAGCGGGTCGGTGGCGGCGAGCTCCGCCAGCCGGCGTTCGCGCTCCTTGCGCTCGGTGACGTCGCGCAGCAGCCACACGCGGCCGAGGCGTCGCCCGTCGTGTTCGATCGGCAGCCAGTCGATCTCCAGCGTGCGCCCCTTCACGCCCTCCACTTCGACCGTGGCGCGCTTCTCCGCCGTGAGGTCGGCGTCGGGCCGATGCAGCCACCCCATGCGCTCCGTACCCAGCCGCTCGCACAGCGCCGCGTGCGTGAGGCCGATCAGTTCGTCCGGGGCGGCCGCGAGACCGAGCAGTTCGCAGAACCCCCGGTTCACCGAGCTGATCAGGCCGTCCTGGTCTTCCATCAGGACGCCGCCCGGGAAGCGCTCGAGCACCGTCTTCAGGCGCAGGCGCTCGGTGGCGAGCGCCATCCGCGTGCGGTACTTGTCGGAGATGTCGACCAGGGTCCAGACGGTGTCGCTGTCGGGGTCCTCCGGGTCCAGCATCACGCCATGTACGTCGAACCAGCGTTTCTTGCCACGATTGTCGCGCAAGGGCAGTTCGATGTTGACCTGTCCGCCGGCCCGCAGCGCCGCGTAGTGCTGCGGGATGAAGATGGCCTGGTCCTCGTGCAGGGCGAGGTCGGTGAGCTTGAGTCCGCCGATCGGGGTCGAGGGCGGCGCGAAGATCTCGTGGGCGCGGCTGTTGGCTTCGAGGATGTCGAGGTCGGCGTCGAGCATGGCGATGGCGGCCGCGCTGTGGTCGAGGAGGGCCCGACGCAACTGCGTGGCGGCGACCCGTGCGGTGATGTCGGAGAAGGTGCCCACGAGACGCCGCGGGCCACCCTGCGCGTCGGTCTCCACGACGCTGCCGCGGGCGTGGATCCAGACCCAGCGCCCGGACGCGGCGCGCAGGCGGAGGTCGCCCGCCACGGGAGCGTCGGGCGTCGCGCTCGGCACGGCGCGCAGCATCGCGTCCTGGCGCTGGCGATCGGCCGGATGGACGAGCGCGCAAAAGTCGTCGAAGCACATCTCCGAGCCCAGTTCCGGACGATCGAGCATCTCGAGGATGCGCTCGTCGAGCGCGATGCGGTCGCGGGCGAGATCCCACGACCACAGGCCGTCGCGGACGGCGTCGACCGCCTGGCGCAGGCGCGCCTCGCTTTCGCGCAACTGCTGCGCAGCCACCTGGCGCTCGGTGATGTCGTGCACATAGCCGTGCCACAGCGTGTCGCCTTCGGGCGTGCGCTCGGGGTTGGCTTCGCCGAGCAGCCAGCGCAGCCGGTCGCCCTCGCCCCGCACGCGGAATTCGCATCGCCAGGGCGCGAGGTTCGCGGCCGAGCGGAGGATGCTGTCGCGCAGACGGTCCAGATCGTCGGCGTGGACGCGCTCGAACAGGCGCATCGCCGAATCCTGCAGCCCCTCGGGCCCCACCCCGTAGAGTTCGCGCACGCCCGGGCTGCAGTAGGGCATGGAGGTGCTGCCGTCCGCACGCAGCAGGAACTGGTAGGCCATGCCCGGAAAGTGACCGACCAGCTTCTCCAGCCGCCTGCGGGCGCGGCCGAGCTCTTCGCCCTGGCGGGCGTGGCGGCGCCAGAGCAGGCTGATCAGCAAGGCCGCTGCCAAGAGCAGCAGCGAGCCCAGGCCGCTGCGGAGGCGGTTGTCGCGGATCGTGCCGCGCACCGGGGCGAGCGCGTCCGCCTTGCTCAGCCCGAGCGCGGCGACGACGGGAAAGCCCGCAACGCGGTGCCAGGCGTAATAACGCTCGACGCCGTCCAGTGGCGCGGTCGCATCGAAGTTGCCCTGCAGCGCCACGCGATCGAGCAGATAGGGGCGGTCGGACGGCACCGAGCGCCCGATGGCTCCCGCGGTCCGGTTGGAGTGGGCGAGGAAGTGACCATCGTCGAGCACGAGCGCCGCCACGTCCGAGGTCCCCGGATAGAGTTCCCTCAGTGCCCGGGTGAGATGGGCGACCGACACCGACAGGACGATCACGCCGCGCAGTCGCCCCTCCTCCACGAGCGCACGGGAAAACGGCACGATCCAGGCGCCGGTCATGCGTCCGCGGTAGGGCTGGCCGATGAAGAGGCCCTTGTCCCCTTCCAGATGGACGCGAAAATGCCCGAAGTCCGCGATGCCGTAGCGCTCGAGTTCGAGCGGCAGGCGCTCGCCGACGGTGGAGTAGAGGAGCCGCCCCTCGGCATCGGCGACGTCGATGCCGACCAGGGCGTCTTCGGGAAGCGCAAGGTGCGCACGCACGAGGGCGTCGCGCGCGCCCTGCGGACCTTCCTTCAGCCAATGCTCGCCCAGGTGCAGGGAAAGATAGTCGAGCTTGCGGAACAGCGCTCCGGTGTGCAGCGCCAATGCGTGTGCGGTCTGCAGGGCACGCAACCGGGTCAGGCTCTCGGCCTGGGAGACGAGCGCGGTGTGCGAGTGGTCGAGCTGCAACCAGTAGCCGCCGAGCAGTACCGTGAACGCCAGCCAGGCAACCACCAGCCTGCCCGCGATCCCGTCACTGCGAACGAGGGCGGCGACCGTGGCGCGCGAACGATACAGGAGGGAGGAGAGGGGCAAGTCGGTTTCACCGATCTGTAGTGGTTCAAGTCTATCAAGTTGCGAGGAAATCCGAGCGGACGATTGTTACGCGGCACGACGACTTCCCTTGCGCCGGATCGCCGCGCCTCGGGCATCATGGCGCGCTTCACAACCCGAGAGGCAGGCAAAACCCATGTACCCCATCCACGACACCGACGCGCAGTTGCTGCTGGCGACCCTGATCGCCGCAAAGAGGCGACCCGCCGCGCTGGCCGATATCGTCGCGGCCGCCGAGTTCATGGGCTTTCCGGTCACCGCCCCCGCGGCGTGGGCGGTGGCCTTCGAGCGCTTCGTCACCCACGGCCTGTTGACCACGGCGGGCGAGGGCTACGTGCTGACGCCGCTGGCCGTGCAGCTGGTCGAGGGCCTGCCGAGGAAGGCCGAGGCCGATGAGCGCGTGTTCCTGCTGCGCGAGCGCCTGTCGGCGTACAAGCCGGCCACCGAGCATGCGGCAATCGCGATCGGCGCCGAGCACTTCGAGGCGGCGCTGCGCGAGCATGCCAGGCTGGCGCAGCAGGGCGGCAAGAACCTGCTGATGCCCAAGCCCAAGCGTGACGACGAGGACGAGCGCAGGCGTCCGTACGGCGGCCGGCCCGGCGGCGGCCGCTTCGGCAATGCGCGGCGGCGTCCCTGATGGCGTAGTGGCGGTCCGCGCGAGGCGCTCGCCGCCCGGTTCTTGCCTTAACCGAAGCGGGTCGGCGGTACCGATCGCGCCACGCTGTCGGGCTCGGTCACCGGCTCGCCAGCCAGCGTGCGCAGCGGGATCACGCCCGCCCACACCGGCCAGTCCAGGTCTTCCTCGTCGTCCTTCACGCCCCAGTCGCGCACCTTGGCCGACGCCTCGTCGAGCGCAATCCGCAGCACGCTGGTGGCGTTCAGCTCCTTCTCCGTGATCGGGCGCAGCGTGTCCCAGCGTCCGGGGTAGAGGCCGTCGATGAAGGCGCGCAGGCTGGCGAGCTTGTGTGCGGGCTCGGTCACCGCCTCGAAGCGGCCGTAGACCACCACCGAGCGGTAGTTCATCGAGTGGTGCATCGCCGAGCGCGCCAGCACCAGGCCGTCGGCGAGTGCGATCGTCACGCAGGCCTCGCCCTCGGTCAGCGCCTTCAGCATGCGCGAGGCCTTGGCGCCGTGGAGGTAGAGGTGCCCGCCCTCGCGCCAGTGGATCGTGGGAATGGCATGGACCGCGCCGTCGAGCTGGAAGGCGACGGTGCACAGCATCGCCGCATCGACGATCGCGGCGATGGTGTCGGCGTCGTAGTGCGCGCGCTCGGGCAGGCGGCGCACGCGGGTGCGCGGGGAGGGGGCAGGTCGCGTGGGGCGGGGCATGGCGTCGAGGCTCCGAGGGGTTCGATCACCTTATCCTAGGTTCGTGGTGGTACCTTTCGTAGTGCCACAAGGACCTTCCAGATTGGAGCCACGATGGAGCTCGACTGGCTGCTCGCCCCACCCTTGCCCGCGGCGGTGCCGCGCCAGCGCGTGCTCTATCTCCGCCTGCGCGAGGCCATCCTGTCGGGCCGGCTGGCGGCCGACACGCGCCTGCCCGCCAGCCGCAGTCTCGCGGCGACGCTCGGCATCGCACGCAACACGGTGCTGTTCGCCTATGAGCAGCTCGTCGCCGAAGGCTGCCTGGTGGCGGATCGCCACGGGACGCGGGTGGCACAACTGCCCGCCGCACCGGGCGCCTCGCAGCCCGTGTCCCGCACACAGGGGCCGCCGCCGGTGCTGTCCGCGCGCGCGGCTGCGGCGCTGCAACGCGAGCCGGCGCGCGACGCCGAAGCGCTGCCGTTCTCGCCCGGCGTGCCGGACTTCGGTGCCTTCCCCTTCCGTGCCTGGCGCGCCTGCCTCGAGCGCGCGTGGCGCGACGCCGGCTGGCGTCAGCTCGGTTACGCCGCGCACGGTGGCGATCCGAGCCTGCGTGCGGCGCTCGCGGCCCACCTCGGCAGCGTACGCGGCCTCGCGGTGGATGCCGCGCAGCTCCTCATCACCAGCGGCACGCAGGCGGGGCTCGACCTGTGCGCGCGCCTGCTCGCCGATCACGGCGACACGGTCTGGGTGGAGAACCCGGGCTACCTCGCCGCCCGCGTCGCCTTCGGGCTCGCCGGCCTGCAGGTGCACGACGTCATGGTCGATGACGAGGGGCTGGCCCCCGGCGCGGAAGACTGGCTGCGCCATCCGCCGCGGCTGATCATGACCACCCCCTCGCACCAGTACCCCAGCGGGCGGGTGATGTCGCTGCCGCGCCGGTTCGCGCTCATCGAGCGTGCCCGTGCGGCTGGCACCTGGATCGTCGAGGACGACTACGACAGCGAATTCCGCCGTGCCGGTCCGGCACCGCCCGCGCTGTTCGGCCTGCAGCCCGGCGCCACGGTCGTGTACGCCGGCACCTTCAGCAAGACGCTGTATCCGGGCCTGCGCCTGGGCTATCTCGTCCTGCCGCGCACCATCGCGGCGGACTTCATCCACGCTGCGGCGCGCGCCACGCGCGCCGGGCAGGGCATCGAGCAGCGCGCGCTCGCCGACTTCATCGGGCGCGGGCATTACATCACCCATCTCCGTCGCATGCGGGCGCGCTACAACGCCCGCCAGGCTGCGCTGCGTGCCGCCCTGCGGCAGGCCTTCGGTCCCGGGCTGCTGCTGTCGGGCGGAGAAGCCGGGCTGCATCTGGTGATGTGGCTGCCCGACGAGCTGCCCGATGTCGCGGTGGCGCAGCGCGCCGCGCAAGTGGGGCTGGGCGTGCGCGCGCTGTCCGCCTACGCGCGCCCGCCGGTGCGCTGCAACGGGCTGGTGCTCGGCTATGGGAACCTGGACGAGGGCGCGGTCGAAGGGGCGGTGGCGCGGCTGAAGCGGGCGGTGGAGGATGCGTCTGCAGGGCCGAGGTCGCCGATCGGGGCTGCCCGATGCTGAAAGTGAGCGGCTCTTCGTTTCCGAACTTGGGCGCCGGCCTTGGGTGCGACGATGCGCAGCCGTTACACTCCGCGCCCTGACTCGTTCGCACTCTCCGGAAGCTCCCATGGCCCAACTCGTCCTCCACCCCGGCAAGGAACGCTCGCTGTTCCGCCGCCATCCCTGGATCTTCGCCGGCTCGGTGGACCGGCTCGAGGGCCGCGCGCGGCCGGGCGACACGGTGACCGTGGTGACGGCCGAGGGCAAGGCGCTGGCGCGGGCGGCGTGGTCGCCGTCCTCGCAGATCCGCGCGCGGGTGTGGAGCTTCGATGCCGAGGCGGCGATCGACCACGCCTTCTTCAAGCGCGCGGTGGCGGCCTCGGTGGCGCGCCGCGCGGCGATCCCGGCGCTGCGCGGGCAGGAGGGTGTGCGCCTGATCCACGGCGAGTCCGACGGTCTGCCGGGCGTGATTGCCGACCGCTACGGCGAGGTGGTGGTGCTGCAGCTCACCAGTGCGGGCGCGGACAAGTGGCGCGAGGCCATCGTCGCCGGGCTGGTGCAGGCCACCGGCTGCGCGGCGGTGTACGAGCGTTCCGACTCCGAGGTGCGCGGGCTGGAAGGTCTGGAGTCGCGCACCGGCTGCGCGCATGGTGCGCTGCCGGCGGGCGGGCTCACCATCGTCGAGAACGGCGTGCGCATGGAGGTGGACGCCGAGGGCGGGCACAAGACCGGCTTCTATCTCGACCAGCGCGACAACCGCCTGCTCACCGGCCAGCTCGCGGGCGGGCGCACGGTGCTCAACTGCTTCTGCTACACCGGCGGCTTCTCGCTGCAGGCGCTCGCCGGCGGGGCGGCCTCGGTGCTGTCGATCGACTCGTCCGGCCCGGCGCTGGCGTCGGCGCGGCGCAACCTCGCGCTCAACCCGCAACTCGACGCCGAGCGCGCCGAGTGGCTGGAGGCGGACGTGTTCAAGGCCCTGCGCGCGCTGAAGGACGAGGGCCGCAAGTTCGACCTGATCGTGCTCGACCCGCCCAAGTTCGCGCCCTCGGCCGCGCACGCCGAGCGCGCCGCGCGCGCCTACAAGGACATCAACCTGTTCGGCTTCCGCCTGCTGAACCCGGGCGGCATCCTGATGACCTATTCGTGCTCGGGCGGCATCGGGCAGGAGCTGTTCCAGAAGATCGTCGCCGGCGCGGCCATCGACGCCGGGGTGGATGCGCGCATCCTGTACCGCCTGTCGGCCGCGCCGGACCATCCGATCGGGCTGGCCGTGCCGGAGGGCGAATATCTCAAGGGGCTGGCCTGCCAGGTGGGGTGAGCGGGACTGCCCTGTGGCGCGGCGGGTGCGGCAGGAATCGCATGCTCGCGTTTCTTCACGGTCCGGATCGCGACTCGCGTCGCTCCCACGGCACGCCTCATAGGTGCGGTCGTCCTTGTAGGAGCGACGCCAGTCGCGATTGCGGCCGCCCGGGCGGCGACCGACGGCGGCGAGGGCCGGACGGGGGAATCGCGACTTGCGTCGCTCCTACGGCGCGCTGTGGAGCCGCGGTGGTTCTTGTGGGAGCGACGCCAGTCGCGATTGCGGCCGCCCGGGCGGCGACCGACGGCGGGGAGGGCTGGACACGGGAATCGCGACTTGCGTCGCTCCTACGGCACGCTTCATAGGCGCGGTGGTTCTTGTGGGAGCGACGCCAGTCGCGATCGGGCCGCTGGGCGGCGACCGACGGCGGCGAGGGCCGGACGGGGGAATCGCGACTTGCGTCGCTCCTACGGCGCGCTGCGGAGCCGCGGTGGTTCTTGTGGGAGCGACGCGAGTCGCGATCTGCGTGCTCGTGTTCAGCTTGCATTCAGATTGCGGCGGGCACACTGTCTGCGTCGAAACCCGCCGGAGAATGAAGATGAAGACGCGATTCCGTTCCCTGCTGGCCGCCGCCGCGCTCCTTGTCGCAGGTGGCCTGTCCGTGTCCGGCGCGAGCGCGGGCGAGCGCGTGCGCGTGGAGGAGATCCGCCAGCTGCGCGAGAGCGGGCAGATTCTCTCCGCCGAGGACATTCTCGCGCGCAGCCGCGCCATCCAGCCTGGCCAGGTCGTCGGTCTGGAGCTCGAGCGCGAGGACGGACGCTGGATCTACGAGGTCAAGCTGATCGACGAGCGCAACCGGGTGCACGAACTCGAGCTCGACGCCGCCAACGGGGAAGTGCTCGAACGCAAGGAGAAGTGAGCGATGCGCCTGCTCGTGGTCGAGGACGATGCGGCGCTCGGCGAGCGCCTGCGCACGCGGCTGGTCGCCGAAGGCTATGCGGTGGACCTCGCGCGCGACGGCATCGACGGCGC
Organism: Thauera aminoaromatica; assembly: GCF_000021765.1. Classification (NCBI taxonomy): domain Bacteria; kingdom Pseudomonadati; phylum Pseudomonadota; class Betaproteobacteria; order Rhodocyclales; family Zoogloeaceae; genus Thauera; species Thauera aminoaromatica. The sequence goes on from NC_011662.2 coordinate 2,158,636, forward strand.
CCATCTGGGCGCGACCGAGCCCTACGACGCGGTGATCCTCGACCTCGGCCTGCCCGGCAAGCCGGGGCTGACCGTGCTGCGCGAGTGGCGCGCGGCGGCGAACCGCGTGCCGGTGCTGATCCTCACCGCGCGCGACGGCTGGGCCGAGCGTGTCGAGGGCCTGCAGGCCGGCGCCGACGACTATCTCGGCAAGCCCTTCCATGTCGAGGAGCTCCTCGCCCGCATCCAGGCCCTGCTGCGCCGCGCCGCGCCGGTGCCCGACACCGAGTTGCGCGCGGGCGACTGGCGGCTGGACGAGGCGCGCCAGTGCCTGGTCGATCGCGCCGGCAACGAGCAGGCCCTGACCGCCACCGAGTTCCGCCTGCTGCGCTACTTCATGCGCCACCCCGACGAGGTGCTGTCGAAGACGCGGCTCTCCGAGCACGTCTATGACTACGACGCCGAGCGCGACAGCAACGTCATCGAGGTCTACGTCCGCCGCCTGCGCGGCCTGCTCGGCAACGAACGCATCGAGACCCGGCGCGGGCAGGGCTATGTGTTCCGCAGCGGCGACTGAGGCGCGTGCGCGGGGGCGGGCCGGAAGATGAACTCGATCCGCCGTCGCCTCTCGCTCACGCTCGCCCTGGTGCTGCTCGCCGCGGGCGTCCTGCTGGCCTTCGCACTGCGCGACTTTCCGCGCCGCATGGTCGAGGAGCACGTGCTCGCCCGCCTCGACCACGACGCCGACCTGCTCTACGTGCATCTGCTCGACGCGCTCGCACGCCAGGACGGCGAGGCGGGGATGGACAGCGCGCTGATGGGCGCGGCCGGGCCGGCCTACGACCTGCCGCTGTCGGGGCATTACTTCCTCGTGCGCCTCGGCGATCGGCAGTGGCGTTCGCGCTCGACCTGGGACGCCGACCTCGACCTGCCGGAGGGGGCGGAGGGGCTTGTGTCGCCTCGCCTGGCCGGCCCTGCCGGGCAGGCGCTGCTGGTGGTCGCGAAGCGCTTCCCCGACAGCGCCGACGGCCGCGCGGTGAGCATCGCGCTCGCCGAGGACGTCGCCGCGATCGATGCCGCGATCGCGGCCTTCCGCGCGCAGGCGCTGACCGTGCTCGGACTGGCGCTGCTCGTGCTGCTGGTGCTGCAGCGGCGCGTGCTGCTGCGCGGGCTGGCACCGCTGGACGAGGCGGTGGACGCCTGCCGGCGGCTGGAGCGCGGCGAGGCGGTGCAGTTCGAGGCCGACGCGCCCGCCGAGGTGCGCCCGCTGCTCGCCGCCGTCGAGCGCCTGTCGCGCCATCAGGCCCAGCGCCTCGGACGCATCCGCCACGCCGCCGGCAACCTCTCCCACGCCCTCAAGACGCCGCTCGCGGTGCTCGGCCACAGCGCGGACGCGCTTGCGGCGCGTGGCGACGGGGAGGGCGCGGCGGCGATCCGCACCCAGCTCGAGACCATGCGCGCGACCATCGAGCGCGAGCTGCGCCGTGCCCGCCTTGCCGGCGGCGCTGCGGGCGGCGCCGGCTTCGCGCTGCGCGCCCAGCTCGGCGCGCTGGTCGAGGTGTTGCAGCGCCTGCACGCCGGGCGTGGCCTGCGCATCGAGCTGGAGGCGGACGAGCGCACCTGGCCGGTGGATCGCGAGGACATGCTGGAGCTCTTCGGCAACCTGCTCGACAACGCCTGCAAGTGGGCGCGTGCGCGGGTGCGGGTGGTTGTGGCGCCCGACGCGGGGACGGCGCGGCTCGCCTTCAGCGTGGAGGACGACGGCCCCGGCGTGGCGCCCGAGCTGCTCGAGCGCCTCGGCACCGCCGGCCTGCGCGCCGACGAGTCCCGCCCCGGCCACGGCCTCGGCCTGGCGATCGTCGGCGACATCGTCACCCAGTACGGCGGCACGCTCCGCTTCGGGCGCGGCAGCGTGCTCGGCGGCCTGCGCGTGGACGTCGAGCTGCCGCTGGCAGTGTAGGGGCGACCCGTCGGGTCGCCCCTACGTCGGCTACGGATGCGTCGTGATCCGAATAGAAGGGTTTCCCGAAGGACTTTCCTTAGCTAAGATAGTAAGCAATTACTCACTAAAGAGAGCGTTGCCGTGCGTGCCAAACCCCTCCCCGCCGAGACGCGTCGGGCCGTCACCGTCGAGGCGGTGATCGAGCTGGCAGCCGAGCGTGATCCCGGCGAGATCACCACCGCGGCGATCGCCAGCCACATGAAGCTGACGCAGGGCGCGCTGTTTCGCCACTTCCCGAGCAAGGACGCGATCTGGGAGGCGGTCATGGAGTGGGTCGCCGAGCGCCTGCTGGCGCGCGTCGACCGTGCCGCGGCGCAGGCGGCGTCGCCGCTCGCGGCGCTGCAGGCGATCTTCCTCGCCCATGCGGACTTCGTCGCCGAGCATCCGGGCGTGCCGCGCATGCTGTTCGGGGAGCTCCAGCGTGCCGAGGCGACGCCGGCGAAGCGGCTCGCGCGCGCGCTGCTCGAGCGCTACGGCGAGCGCATCCGCGGCCGCCTCGAAGCCGGCAAGGCGGCAGGCGAGGTGTCGGCGGCGCTGGACATCGATGCGGCGGTGATCCTCTTCGTCGGCACCCTGCAGGGGCTGATCATGCAGTCCATGCTCGCCGGCGACCTGCTCCGGATACGGCGGGACGCGCCGCGCGTCTTCGCCATCTACCTGGCCGGGATCCGGAGCGCGACATGAGCCTGCCCAGGATGAAGGCGCGTACGCTCGCGCTGGTCGCGGTGATCGTTCCGCTGCTGGCCGTGTTCGCCAACGTGGCAATGCGCTCGGGTCCGCTCGCCCCGCTCAAGGTGACGGTGGCGCGGGTGGAGGAGGGCGTGGTGTCGCCGGCGCTGTTCGGCATCGGCACGGTGGAGGCACGCCACGTCTACCGGATCGGCCCGACGGCGGCTGGGCGGGTCAAGCGCGTCGACGTCCAGGTGGGCGAGCGTGTGCGCGTCGGGCAGGTGCTCGGCGAGATGGACGCGGTGGATCTCGGCGACCGCATCCGCGCCCAGGAGGCTGCGCTCGAGCGCGCGCAGGCGGCGATGCGCGAGGCCGAGGCGCGCCAGGGCTTCGCGCGCACGCAGGCGCGGCGCTACGACAAGCTGGGCAGCCTGCAGGCCGCGAGCGAGGAGCTTGCGCTCACCCGCCGCCAGGAGCTCGAGGTCGCCGAGGCCGGCCTCGCCGCCGCGCGCGAGGAGCGCACGCGCGCCCGCGCGGAAGGCGCCGCGCTGCAGGCTCAGCTCGCCAACCTGCGCCTGGTCGCGCCGGTCGATGGTGTGGTCACGCTGCGCGAGGTGGAGCCGGGCACCACGGTCGTGGCGGGCCAGGCGGTGCTCGAAGTGATCGACCCGGCGACCCTGTGGGTCGACCTGCGCCTCGACCAGGTCAATGCCGGAGGCCTGGCCGCCGGCTTGCCGGCCCGCGTCGTGCTGCGCTCGCGCAGCGGCGAGGCGCTCGCCGGGCGGGTGCTGCGCGTGGAGCCGAAGGCCGACGCGGTGACCGAGGAGCTGCTCGCCAAGGTGGTCTTCGACCGGCTCCCCGAGCCGATGCCGCCGCTCGGCGAGCTGGCCGAGGTCACCCTGGCGCTGCCGCCGCTGCACGCCGCGGCGGTGATCCCCAACGCCGCGCTGCGGCGCGAGGCGGGTGCGGTCGGGGTGTGGCGGCGCGCGGGGGAGGGCGGTCTGCGCTTCGTGCCCTTAAAGCTGGGCGCGAGCGACCTCGACGGGCGCGTGCAGGTGCGCGAGGGCCTGGCGGCGGGCGACGAGATCGTCGTGTATAGCGAGGCCGGGCTGCGCGCAGGCCGCCGCACCGAGGTCGTCGCGGCACTGGACGGAGCGGGCAAATGATCAGCCTCGCCGGCCGCGACATCCTGCACGGCTGGGGCAAGTTCGTGTTCACCGGCGTCGGCCTGGGGCTGCTGATCGGCGTCACGCTGGTGATGGCGGGCGTGTATCGCGGCATGGTCGACGACGGCAAGGCCTTGCTCGACAACAGCGGCGCCGACCTCTGGGTGGTGCAGCGCGACACGCTCGGCCCCTATGCGGAGTCGTCCAGCGTCCACGACGACCTCTACCGCAGCCTGCTCGGCCAGCGTGGCGTGGCGGGCGCGGCGAACATCACCTACCTGACCATGCAGGTGCGCAAGGGCAGCGAGGACGTGCGCGCGATGGTGGTCGGCATCGCCGCCGGCCGGCCGGGGGCCACGCCGGGCTGGCCGCCGTATCTGGTCGCGGGGCGGCAGATCACGCGCGGGCATTACGAGGCGGTGGCCGACGTCGCCAGCGGCCTGCGCCTCGGCGAGCGCGTGGGCATCCGGCGCAACCAGTACACCGTGGTCGGGCTGACCCGGCGCATGGTGTCCTCGGCCGGCGACCCGATGGTGTTCATCCCGCTCAAGGATGCGCAGGAGGCTCAGTTCCTCAAGGACAACGACGCCATCCTGCAGGGTCGCCGCCGCACTGCGGCCAACCCGGCGCTCAACCGCCCGGGCGTGCCCGGCCTGCTCGACGCGGTGCTCGCCTCGCAGAGCACCAACCCCTATGTGAATGCCGTGCTGCTCACGCTCGCGCCCGGCCACGCGCCCGACGAGGTCGCCGAATCCATCCGGCGCTGGCAGCGCCTCACCGTGTACACCCGGGCGCAGATGGAGGGCATCCTCGTCGGCAAGCTGATCGCCACCTCCGCGCGCCAGATCGGCATGTTCCTGGTCATCCTCGCGGTGGTGAGCGCGGCCATCGTCGCCTTCATCATCTACACGCTGACCATGGACAAGATCCGCGAGATCGCGGTGCTCAAGCTCATCGGCACGCGCAACCGGACCATTGCCGCGATGATCCTGCAGCAGGCGGTGGCGCTCGGGCTGATCGGCTTCGTCGTCGGCAAGATCGCCGCCACCTGGTCGGCGCCCTTCTTCCCCAAGTACGTGCTGCTGGTGCCCGCCGACACGGTGGCGGGCTTCGCGGCGGTGATGGCGATCTGCGTGCTCGCCAGCCTGGTGTCGATCCGGCTCGCGCTGCGCGTCGATCCGGCCGAAGCGATCGGAGGCTGAGATGGACCGACCGACGCGCGCCGGCAAGGGCATCCTGATCGAAGGCCTCACCAAGCGCTACGGCAAGGGCGACACCGCAGTGGATGCCTTGAAGGGCGTGGACATGCGTGTCGCCCCGGGCGAGGTCGTCGGCCTGATCGGCCCCTCGGGCTCGGGCAAGAGCACGCTGCTGAAGTGCCTCGGTGCGGTCATCGACCCTACGGCGGGGCGCATGACCCTGGGCGAGGAGTGCATCTTCGACAACGGCTGGAAGGTGCGCGACCTGCGCGCCCTGCGCCGCGACCGCATCGGCTTCGTGTTCCAGGCGCCCTACCTGATCCCCTTCCTCGACGTCACCGACAACGTCGCCCTGCTGCCCATGCTCGCCGGCGTGCCGAACGCCGCGGCGCGCGCGCGGGCGCAGGAATTGCTGAGCGCGCTCGACATCTCGCACCGTGCCGCGGCCATGCCCGCGCAGCTGTCGGGCGGCGAGCAGCAGCGCGTCGCCATCGCCCGCGGCCTGGTCAACCGCCCGCCGGTGATCCTCGCCGACGAGCCTACCGCGCCGCTCGACAGCGTGCGCGCGATGGCGGTGGTGCGCATCCTCAACGACATGGCGGCGCAGTTCCAGACCGCGATCATCGTGGTGACCCACGACGAGAAGATCATTCCCACCTTCAAGCGCATCTATCACATCCGCGACGGGGTGACGCACGAGGAGGCGGGCGAGGGGCGGCTCGTGCGCGAAAGCGCGTGAGGACCGCTGCGCGGGCCGCCCCGCCGCGCTGCGATGGGGTCGGGCGGCACGGAATGTTCTTGCACCGGGGCATGGAACATTTTCCGCGGCGCTTCGTTTCATTGTCCAGGAAGGCGATTCCGCCCTCTCGAAACCATCACGAAAGGACCTCTTCGACATGCAATCCCGCTCCACCCCCCGTCTGCTCGCCTTCGGCGCCGTCGCGATCCTCGCCGGCCTTCTTGCGGCCGCTCCCGCCACGGCGGCCGACAGCCATCGCCATGACACCCACACGGCGGTCCTCCAGCTCGACCAGGGGGCCAGATGGCAAACCGACGCCGCGCTCCGGACCGGCATGGAGGCGATCCGCGACGCGCTCGCGCGGGCCATCCCGCAGGTGCATGCGGGGCGCTTCGATGCGGCGCAGTATCGTGCGCTGGCCGAAGGGGTCGAAGGGCAGGTCGCCTACATCGTGCAGAACTGCAAGCTGAAGCCTGAGGCGGACGAGGTGCTGCACGCGATCATCGGCAGGCTCGGCCAGGGCGTCGAGGTGATCGGCGGCCACGCCGCCGGAACGAAGCCGGAGGAGGGCGTCGTCCACCTCGCACAGACCCTCGACGACTACGCCGCGCACTTCGACCACCCGGGCTGGAAAGGGCTGGAGACCGGACACTGATTCGACAGCGGCAGCGGAGGAAGGCCTGGTGACGGATCTCCCGCGCGCATGATCGGCGAGCGCCCGAGCAGCGGGGCGGACGCGGGCGCGGACACGGGTGAGGTGCGCGAGCTCGCCCGCGCCCGCGCCGGCGACGTGGCCGCCTTCGGCGCGCTCGTCCGCCGCCATCAGGAGCGCGTGTTCCGCTTCCTCCACCGCATGCTCGATGCCCGCGAAGAGGCGATGGAGCTGACCCAGGACGTCTTCGTCAAGGCCTGGCAGGCCTTGCCCGACTGGCGCCCCGAGGCGGCGTTCTCCACCTGGCTGCTGCAGATCGCGCGCAATGCCGCGCTCGACCAGTTGCGGCGCCGGCAGCTCGTGCGCTTCGCGCCGCTGGAGGAAGGCCTCGAGGTCGCCGACGACGCTCCGGGACCGGAGGCCCGCTATGCCAGCCGACAACGCCAGGCGCAACTGGAGCGGGCGCTGCAGCGGCTTGCCGCGGAGCACCGCGAGATCCTGCTGCTGCGCGAGGTCGAGGGCCTGGCCTACGGCGAGCTGGCCAGCGTCCTCGGCATTGCCGAGGGCACGGTGAAATCCCGGCTCGCACGCGCACGCAGCGCCTTGCTCGAACACTTCGACCCGCACACCGGAGCCTCCCATGAATAGCTCTTGCCCCACAGGATCTTGTGCCCCCGGGCCGTGTCCTCCCGACGAGGCGCTGTCGGCGCTCGTGGATGCGGCCCTGCCCTCCGAGGCCGGCGCCGGACTGCTCGCGCACTGCGCGGGCTGCCCGCGCTGCACGCGCCGGCTCGCCGAATTGCGCGCCCTCAGCGACGCCTTCGCGGCCCTACCCGCGATCCGCCTCGAGGTCGATCTGGCCGCGCAGCTTGTCGACCGCCTGCAGGCGGGCGCCCCGGCGGCCGCGCGCAAGCGCGGGCAGGGCCCCTGGTGGGTGCGCTGGATGGATCGTATCCGTCCGCCGACGCCCTGGCGCTTCGCCTTCTCGCCGTTTGCCGGATCCATTGCGGCCGTCGGGCTCGGGTTGTGGCTGGGCGGGATGCTGATGGAGCTCGAGGAACCGGTGTCGCCGCCTGCGGCGAACACGACGCTGGCCGCCATGAGCGTGTTCGGTTCCGTCCCACCGGGAAATCTCTGTCCGCGGGCCGGGGCCTGCGGCGCAAGCGGGAACGCGCGATGAAAACCACCAAGCCTGGAATGGCGCTGCTCCTGTCGGTCGCGCTCAACGTCGGCGTGCTCGGTGCCGTGGTGCTGGATCGGCTCGGGCCGGGGGCGTCCTCGACATCGGCGCCGCCCCTCCATCGCATCCTGGAACTCGACGAGGCGCAGCGCGCGCGCTGGGACGCGGTCGAAGCGCCCTTCCTGCAGCAGTTCCACGCTGCCAGCGGCCAGTTGGAGGCGCATCGGCGGGCACTCGTCGAAGCCCTCTTTGCCGAGGCGATCGATCCGCTGCGCATCGAGACCGCGCGCGCGGCGATCGCCGAGCTGCAGCAGGACCAGCAGCGCCTGATCATCGAGCAGCTGATCGCCGAGCGCGAGATTCTCGACGCGCGCCAGCGCCAGCAGCTGCTCGGCCTGCTCCTTGCCCAGCCGCCGGCACGCACCACGGTCGAGGACCTGCACGCGCGCCCGACGCGCTAGCGCATCTCGAACGCCTCCTGGTGGAAGCTCGCGCCGCCCATGCCGAGGCCGCGCAAGCCCTTGCGCAGGCTGGTGGCGAGGCCGCGCGGCCCGCAGAACCAGATCTCCGGCGCCGCGCCCGCGCGCGGGCGGTCGCGCAGCGTCGCCGCGGTGAGGCGCTCGTTGCGGGCGCCGCTGATCACGTGCAGGCGCACCGCGGGCAGGTTTGCGCACAAGGCCTGGAGGCGGGCGACGAAGGGGTCGGTCGCATGCTCGCGCACGCTGTAGTAGAAATCGACGTCGGGCGCCTGCTCCGGCCTCGCCTGCAGCGCCTCGAGCCAGGCGAGGAAGGGGGTCACGCCGATGCCGCCGGCGATCCAGATCTGCTCCCGCCCGTCCAGCGACTGCGGCAGATCGAAGCATCCATAGGGGCCTTCGACCTGCATGGGCCGACCCGGCTGCAGGCGCTGCGCGAGGCCGCGGGTGTAGTCACCCAGTGCCTTGATCTGGAAGCGCACCCGACGGTCGCCGCGGTCGGCGCCGGCGATCGTGAAGGGATGCGCGCCCTCCAGACGATCGAAGGTCGCGAAGGCGAACTGCCCCGGCCGGTGTCCGCGCCAGCCCTCGTCGAGCCGGCAGACCACCTCGGTGACGCCCGCGCCGGCGTCGCGGACCGACTCCACCACGCCGCCGACGCGGCGGTCCTGGCCGATGCGCCCGGCCAGCACCCGCACGCTGGCGACGCTGCCGGCGGCGATCAGGCCCGCCAGCAGCACGCCGACCGGTTGCGTCCAGTAGTCGAGCGGCGCGAGGAAGGCGGCATGGAAGGCGAGCGCCAGGTACAGCACCGGCATCCCCTTGTGAACGTAACGCCAGATCCGGAACGGTAAGCGCTTCCACAGCGTCAGCACCAGCATCGCCAGCAGCGCGTAGATCGCGAACTCGCCCAGCTCCTCGGCGACGTCGCGCATGGCTTCGAGCAGGCCGCCGCCGTGATCCTTGGGCAGGCGCCCCTCGCGCCCCCACAGCGTCTTGATGAGGTCGTCGGAGAGCTCGACCAGCCAGTGCAGCACCGCGAAGCCGACCGCGAGGATGCCGGCCCATTTGTGCACACGGTAGATGCGGTCCATGCCGCCGAAAAAACGCTCCAGCCGGGCCGGACGGGTGGCGAGCACCATCGCAAGCGACATCAGCGCGAAGGACCCCAGGCCGGTGAGCGTCAGCGCGTGCTCGCGCACCGCCCAGGGATTGCCCGGCGCGCTGGCGACGGCGCCCGTCGCCGACAGCATTTCCACGCCCCAGGCCAGGCCGACCAGGGCGATGAAGGCGGACAGAAAGCGTTTCATGATCCGGTCCCTCCTTCAGTCGTCCTCGAAGTAGCCCTTCGCGGCGTCGATGTGGCACGCGGTGCAGTTGGCCTTGCTGCCGACGTCCTTGCGGGTCCACTCGGAGCGCGGGACCTCGTCGTGCTCGCGCACCCACTTCGGCAGTTCGGTGATGCGCAGGGGGGCATCGCCGGGGCGCAGGCCGCGCAGCAGCTTGCCCGGCTGCCCGCGCGCGTCGCCGGCGTGATCGACGAGGTAGCGGGTGATCGCGGCGGTGGTGTCGGCATCGACGCTGGCGTCGTCGCCGAAATGATTCTCCAGTTCGCCCATCATGCGTGTCCACGACGCCGCGGGCAGCATCGACGCAGGGAAGGCGATGTGGCAGCTCGCGCACTCCTGCACGGTGAGCGGGTCGGTGACCGGCGGATAGAAGTCGTCGTCGCCGGCCTGGGCGCGGCCGAGCAGCATGAGGGTCACGGCGATCGCGGCGGCACCGAGGGTGAGGGGGCGAAGGGCGGGGGTCTTCATGGCGGGTCTCCGGGGTGGCGCTTACTGGGTGCTCATCCAGGCGAGCCAGTCGCCCTTCTCGCGTGCGCTGCACTCGCGGCCGAGCACCTCGTTGCAGTTGCGCTTGAACCATTTTTCGACCTTCGCCGGGTCGCCGTAGCGTGTGGCCGACACCGACACCGCCATCGGCTCGATGGCCTTGCCGGTGCGGGTCTGGCCGGCTGAGCGCGCGTTCTCGCCATGGCAGGAGGTGCAGGCGGGCGTGTCGGGCTTGCCGAGGCCGTGGCGGGTGCGGTGCAGGGCTTCGCCGCGTGCGGCGGAAAAACCGGCGAAGGCGGGGTCGGTGGCGCGCGCCTCGGCGGCGTAGCGCTCCAGGAGGGCGGCGCTCGGGGCGGCGAGCGCCCCGGCACTGGCGGCGAGGCCGCACAGCAGCGCAAACGCGCGGAATTGGCTGTTCATGGTTCGTTCCTTGATCCGGGCTGAGGACTCGACCGGACGGGCATCGCGGATGCCAGTCGTCCGGAATCGCGAGCCCAGTGTGCAAGCGCGCCACTGAATCGAACCTGAACGGAGAAAGCGCGTGCGCCAAGGAGCGGCGGGGGCGGGCGCCGATGCGCCCGCGCGCTGCCCGCGCTCAGCGCATGTCGAAGAGTTCCTGGTGGAAGTCGGCCGCCGGCAGGCCCCGGGCGACGAAGCCCTCGCGCAGGGACTGGCCGAAGCCGCCCGGTCCGCAGAACCAGACGTCGGCTTCGGCCCATCCCGGCACGGTGTCGCAGATGCGCGCCACGTCGAGGCGGCCGTCGCGCGCGCTCACCAGCACGTGCAGCCTCACCCCCGCCGCCTGCGCATCGCGCTGCAGGCGGGCGATGAAGCCCTGGTCCGGTTCGGCCGTGCTGTAGAACAGATCGACCTCGCGCCCGTCGGGCTCCACCGCGAGCGCCTTCATGCGGGCGATGAAGGGGGTGATGCCGATGCCGCCGCCGACCCAGATCTGGCGGCGCTTGCCGCTGGTGCTGCCGCTGGCGAAATCGAAGCGGCCATAGGGGCCTTCGACGGTCACGAGGTCGCCGACGCGGAGCAGTTCGGGCAGGCGCGCGGTGTAGTCGCCGATGCCCTTGATCAGGAAGAACAGGCGGCCGTCCTCCTTCCAGCCCGAGGAGATGGTGAAGGGATGCGCGCCTTCGTCCCTGGAGAAGGTCACGAAGGCGAACTGGCCAGCCTCGTGCCCCGGCCAGCGGTCCTTGAAGCGGATCGCCACCTTGAGCACGCGGTTGTCGGGGAAGGGCACCAGCTCCTCGATCTCGCCGACCGCCTTGCGCCGGTGGCCGACACGGCCGGACAGGGACACCACGGCGGCGACGCTGCCGCCGGCCATCAGCACGGCGAGCACGATGCCCATCGGCTGCGTCCAGTAGGCGAACGGCGTCAGCAGCACCGAGTGGAAGACCAGCGCCAGGTAGGCGAGGGCCAGCAGGCGGTGGGTCTTGAAGAACAGCCGGTACGGAAAGCGCTTGGCGAGCGCGATCACGATCAGCACCACCGCCGCGTAGAAGGCCCACTCGCCGACCGATTCCGCCAGGCCGCGCTGTGCGCGGAAGAAGCTCTCGACCGGGTCGGTGAGCGGCGGCTTCGGCCCCCGCTCGGGCTTGACCAGCCAGCCCCAGCCCACCGCCCACTTGGTGCCCTGCGCCCACAGCCAGTGGATGACCGAGAACACCAGGCCGGTGATGCCCAGCCACTTGTGCAGGCGATAGGTCTTGTCCAGCCCGTCGAGCAGCGGCTCGACCCGCACCGGGCGCAGCGCCAGGATCATCCCCACGCTCATGACGCCGATGCCGATCACGCCGGTGTAGTTGATCGCCACCGTGCGCAGGGCGAAGTATTCGTAGCCGGCAGGCAGCAGCGGATCGGCCATCCACCACAGCAGGCTGAGCAGCAGCAGGAGTCCCGCGTACGCAAATCGGATGTTCTTCATCGTGCTCTCCCTCGGATCGCATTTCGGCGCCCGCGGCAAGGCGCGGCCCGCACGCCGCGTGGAGCGCCACCTGCGCCGAGTATCCGCGAAAAGCCAGCGGCCCGCCTTGTCGCCGCGCAAGGCCGCCGCGCACCGAATGGCGACGCCGTTCTGGGGCTGGCCGTTCAGGTTCGGTTAAGGATCGCGGCCCCATGCTGCGGGTTGTCCCGACCACGGAGCCTTTCCAATGATGACCAAGAGCTTGATTCCGACGCTGCTGCTGGCGCTTGCCGCCGGGATCGCTACCCACGCCCGCGCCGCCGGGGACGAACCGACGGCGCTGTCGCCGCAGGCCTGCCAGGCGCTGCACCAGGAGCTCGACGCAGTCGCGGCCCATGTGCGCGAGGCGCGCGCGAGTGGCGCCGCACACGCGGACGCGCCCGATCCCTACCCGGCGCTGGCGCAGGCACTGGAGGCCCACCTCGATGCCTTGAAGGCCGGCCTGCCGACGCCGGCGACACCGCGCGCGCAGGCTGGCGAGTTGTTGAGCGACATGCGTGACGCCCTGGTCCTGGTGCGCGGCGCCACCCACCTCGAAGCCCGCCTGCTCGCGGTGCAGCGCCTCGAGGACGATCGACGGCTCTACAATCGCGTCCTGGAGACCCTGGGGTGCTCCGCCACTCGACCCACCGCACTTTGAACCGATGACCTCGATCACGCCGCGCCAGGCCCTGCTGCTCTCGCTCGCCGCAGCGCTGAGCACCATCGCAATGAAGACCGGCGCCTGGTGGCTGACCGGCTCGATCGGCTATCTGTCGGATGCGCTCGAATCGGTGGTCAACCTGGCGGGCGCGGGTTTTGCGCTGTGGATGGTGTCCTACGCGCAGCGCCCGGCGGACGAGGATCACCAGTACGGTCATGGCAAGGCCGAATACTTCTCGGCCGCGTTCGAGGGCGGGCTGATCTTCATCGCCGCGCTGATCATCCTGATCACCGCCGGGGAACGCCTGCTCCATCCGCAGGCGATCGGCGACCTCGGGCTCGGCACCTTGCTGTCCGTCGGCGCGAGTCTGATCAACTTTCTCGTTGCGCGCGTGCTGCTGCAGGTCGGTCGCGCGCACCGCTCGCTCGCGCTCGAGGCCGACGCGCGCCACCTGATGGCCGACGTATGGACCACCGCGGGCGTGGTCTGCGGTGTCGGCCTCGCGGGCGCCACCGGCTGGAGCTGGCTCGACCCGGTGGTCGCCGGTGCGGTCGCGCTCAACATCCTGCGCGAGGGCTGGGAGCTGATGCGGCGCTCGATCGACGGCCTCATGGACCGCGCGCTGTCCGAGACCGAGGTGGCCGCGATCGAACGTACCCTGGCCGAGGCCTCGCCGCCGGGCTGCTTCCACGGCAGGCTCGCCACGCGGGCCGCGGGTGCGCTGCACTTCGCCCACGTCGAGCTGTGCGTTCCCGGGGAGTGGACCGTCGCCGAGGCCCACGCGGTGGCCGATGCACTCGAGGGCATCGTGCTCGAGCGCACCGGCACCCGCCTCTCGACCCACCTCGAGCCCCTCCCGCCGAACCTCCCGCAGGGCGCGGGCGTGGACTTGGGCCGCGTGCCCGACGAAGGGCCATAGACGAACGAGACCCCATCCCGCCGATGCACCTGCTCATCATCGAAGACGACCGCACGATCGCCGAGAACCTCTACGAGTACCTCGAGGCGCGCGGCCACCAGTGCGACTATGCCGGCTCGATCGCGGCGGCTGCGGCCTTGCTCGCGTGCACCGCGTTCGACGCCCTGGTGCTCGACCGCAACCTGCCCGACGGCGACGGGCTCGCGCTCGCACGCCGGCTGCGTGCCGAGGGACGTGCGATGCCGATCCTGGTGCTGACTGCGCGCGACGCGCTCGAAGACAAGCTGCTCGGCTTCGAGGCGGGCGGCGACGACTACCTGGTCAAGCCGTTCGCGCTGCAGGAGCTCGAGGTCCGCCTGCTGGCACTGGCGCGGCGCAGTGCCGTGCGGCCGGCCGACCCGGTGTTGCGCCACGGCGCGCTGGAGTTCAGGGCCGCGACCCAGGAGCTGCGCCTGCAGGGCCGTCTTCTCGCCCTGCCGCCGAAGCCCTTGCGCCTGGTCGCCGAACTGCTTGCCCAGCCCGAGCGCGTGTTCTCGCGCCGCGAGCTCGAGATCGCGGTATGGGGGCACGAGCAGGACAGCAGCGACAACCTGCGCAGTGTGCTGCACACCCTGCGGCGCACCCTCGGCGACGACGCATCCACCCAGGTGGTGAATGTCCATGGCCTCGGCTACAAGCTCGTCAGCCGCTGACTGCGGCGCGCGCCGCGGCGGCCGGCGTTGGCTGCCGGACGGCATGCGGATCCGCATCGCGGTGTCGGTCACGGCCGTGCTGGTCGTGCTCATCGTGGCGCAGTCGCTCGCCCTGGTGCGGCTCAACGAGGAGATGGAGGAGGAGTTCATCGACGGCACACTCGAGGAGCAGCTGCACTACAGCATCGAGCATAGCCGCCGCCTCGGTACCCTGATCGGGCCGCAGACTCCGAACATGACGCTCTACCGCTTCGCGCCGGGTGCGCTGCCACCGCAAGGGCTGAGCCCCGCGCTGGCCGGACTCGCGGTGGGCAATCACGAGGAATGGTCCGCCGGGCGTGAGCTGCACGTTGCAGTGCGAGAGGCCGATGGCCAGCGCTACGTGCTCGTGTACGACGAATCCGAGCATCGCAAGCGCGAGTCGGCCGTGGTCGCCACGGTCGTGATCGGCGGCCTGGTGCTGAGCGCCTTGTCCTTTCTCCTCGTCTACGCCATCGCCGCACGGCTCACGCGCGGGCTGGAGACGCTGGCCGAGCGCGTCGAGGAGGGGGGCGACGGCACGCCCTTCGCCGAGGACGGACTCGAGGCCGAGCTCCGCGTGGTGGCGCGTGCGCTGGACAGGGCCGAGGCGCGCCAGGCCGCCGTGCTGGCGCGCGAGCGCGATTTCAACGCCAATCTGTCGCACGAGCTGCGCACCCCGCTCGCCGGTATCCGAAGCGATGCCGAGATGCTGCTGAACGATCCGGTCCTGTCCGACAAGGCCCGCCGCCGTGCCGAGCGCATCATCGCCACCACCGACCGCACCACCACGCTCGCCCAAAGCCTGCTGCTGCTCGCCCGCGAGGCGCGGCCGCAGGTGCTCGAACCGATCGACCTGAGCGCGGCGGTGCGCGACGCCTGGACGCGCTTGCACCCGGCCGGCGCTGCGGCCGCAGCGCCCAGCATCCGTGTCGACCCCCAGGCCGAGCTCGTCGCCGACCCCGGCCTGCTGGCGCTCGTGCTGCGCAACCTGCTGGAGAACGCCCTGCGTCATGGCGAGGGGCGCGCGATCGAGGTGGTGCTGGAAGGGCGTCGCCTCGAGGTGTGCGATCGTGGCCCCGGCTTCGGCGACGAGGACCCGGCGCGCTGCTTCGAGCGCTTCCGGCGCGGCGGGGCCAAGCCGGGACACGGCCTCGGCCTGGCGCTGGTGCGGCACATCTGCACCGCCTGCGGCTGGGAGGCCCGCGCCGCCAACCGGCCCGACGGCGGCGCCTGCCTGACGATCGACTTCGGGCCCGCGTCGAGATAGCGCGGCTGGCGTGGTTCCGGCTGCCCGCGCTCACACTTTCCTCACACCCGCATCACGCTTTCCTCACGCCCGCCTGGGTAGATTGCGCCGATCCTTTCCGGCTCCGCGCGATCATGTTCAAGTTACGTCTTTCCCACGTCCCGCCCTTCGCTCCCTCGGCCGGCGCATCGACGCCCGTCGGGCGTCGCGCTCTGGGCGCTTCGGCGTTCGCCGCCGCCTGGTCCGGCGCGCGCAGCTGGCGCCCCGAGGTGTCGGGCGAGGGCTTGCTGGTCGGGCTCGGCCTCTATTTCGCGCTCGCCTGCAATACGCCCTTCTGGCGTGCGCTGCTCGCGAGCCGTGGCGGCGAGGGCGGCGGCCTCTTCTATGTGCTCGCGCTCGGCGTGGCGCTCGCCGCGCTCAACGTCGCGCTGCTCGCGCCGCTGCTCAACCGCTGGACGACCAAGCCGCTGCTGGGCGGCCTGATCCTCGTGGCCGCGGTGTCGAGCTACTACGCCGGCCACTTCGGCGTGTACTTCGACCCGAGCATGCTGCGCAACGTGCTGCGCACCGACCTCGCCGAGGCGCGCGAGCTCCTCACGCCCGGCTTCTTCCTGCAGGTCTCCGCGCTGGCCCTGCCGCCCCTCGTCTTTCTTGCGCGAGCGCGCGTGCGCCGGCGTCCGCTGCGGCGCGCGCTGGCGATCCGGGCCGCCGCCGCCGTGCTCGCGCTGCTCGTGGCCGTCGCGGCGCTCGGTAGCGTGTTCAAGGACTTCTCCGGGCAGATGCGCAACCACAAGGAGCTGCGCTACCTGATCACCCCCGCCGCGCCGCTGTGGTCGCTCGCGCGCGTGCTGAGCCGCGACGCGCAGGCGGCCAATCAGCCGCGCCGGCCGGTCGGCGCCGATGCCCGCCTGGGAGCGAGCTGGGCGGCGGCGAAGAAGCCGACCCTGTTCGTGATCGTGGTCGGCGAGACCGCGCGCGCCGCCAACTGGGGCCTGGACCGTGGGGCGGGGCAGTCGCCCGCCCACGACACCACGCCCGAGCTCGCCCGCCGCGCGGTCATCAACTTCCCGGACGTGACGAGCTGCGGCACCAACACCGAGGTGTCGGTGCCCTGCATGTTCTCGCTGCAGGGGCGGCGCAACTACGACGAGGATGCCATCCGCGGCAGCGAGTCCTTGCTCGATGTGCTGCGTCACGCCGGCCTGCGGGTGGTGTGGAACGACAACCAGTCCGGCTGCAAGGGCGTGTGCGCCGGGGTCGAGAGCCTGCGCCCCGACCCCGCCGCCTTGCCCGCGCTGTGCGACGGCGAGCGCTGCCTCGACGAGGCCTTGCTGGAGAGCAGTCGGGCGCTGCTGCGTGATCCGCAAGGCAACCTCGTGCTGGTCCTGCATCAGCTTGGCAACCACGGTCCGGCCTACTTCCGCCGCTATCCGGAAGCCTTCCGCCGCTTCACGCCGACCTGCGACGACGAGGACCTGTCGAAGTGCACCCGCGAGCAGGTGGTCAACAGCTATGACAACGCGCTGAGCTACACCGACCACGTGCTCGCCCGCGGCATCGACCTGCTGAAGGAGCTGGAGCCGCGCTACGACGCCGCGCTGCTGTATGTCTCGGACCATGGCGAGTCGCTCGGCGAGAACGGCCTCTACCTGCACGGGCTGCCGTACTCGATCGCGCCCGCGGAGCAGACCCGCGTGCCGATGCTGATGTGGCTGTCGTCCGGCTTCGCCGCGCGCAACCGGGTCGATGCGGCGTGCCTGCGCGGGCAGGCCGCCCGGCCCGCCAGCCATGACAACCTCTTCCATACCGTCCTGGGCCTGCTCGACGTGCGCACCGCGGTCCGCGACGACGCACTCGACCTGACCGCCCCCTGCCGGAGCTGAGCACATGCACGCCAGCGAACTCTTCACCCCGCTGCCGGTGCCCGCGCTCGATGCGTCGCGGCGCTGGCTGCTCGCGCAGTCCGCACTGCTCTTCCTCGGTGCACTGCTGCTCTACGGGACATTCGAGCGAACCGATCTGGATCGCCGCCTGGCGCACGCGCTGTTCGATGCGGAGCTCCGCCTCTTTCCCCTGAGGCACAGCTGGTTCCTCGAGGCGGTGATGCACAAGGCGGCCAAGCAGGCCACCTACGTGCTGGTGGCGGCCAGCCTGTACCTGTGCTGGCAGGGCTGGCGCGGCCGGCTGGCGTGGCTGCCCGCGCGCAATGCACTGCTCGCGGCGATCGGCATGCTCGCGATTCCGCTCGCGACCTCGACCGCCAAGCTGCTGACGGCGCGCTACTGCCCCTGGGACCTCATCGACTTCGGCGGCTACGCACCCTATCTGGGCCTGT
This sequence comes from Thauera aminoaromatica, assembly GCF_000021765.1. Classification (NCBI taxonomy): domain Bacteria; kingdom Pseudomonadati; phylum Pseudomonadota; class Betaproteobacteria; order Rhodocyclales; family Zoogloeaceae; genus Thauera; species Thauera aminoaromatica. The sequence goes on from NC_011662.2 coordinate 2,176,364, forward strand.
TCGAGGCTGCGCCGCCGGGGCTCAAGGCGGGGCAGTGCTTCCCGGCCGGGCACGCGTCGACCGGCTTCCTGTGGATCGTCTGGGCGGTGGCGCTGAAACCGGCCGGGCCGCGTGCGGCGCGCGCCGCGCTCGTGGCGGGCGTGCTCGCCGGCGGCGTCCTCGGTACGGCGCGCATGCTGCAAGGTGCGCACTTCCTGTCGCACACGCTGTGGACTCTGTGGTTGGCGTGGGCCGTGAGCGTGAGCCTGGCGGTGCTCGTGCGCGCCGACCTCGGTCTCGCGGGGCGGCGCGGCGCATGACGCGTCCGCGCTGCGGCGGACCGCAGCGCTGCTCCGTCAGCGCAGGTCGACGCGGCCGCCCCGCGTGCGCTTGATCCCGGTGATCATTGCGCCGACCAGGTTCACCCGCTCCAGCCGGCCCATCACGATGGCCGCCGCGGCATGGATCCCGGCGAGTGCGATCAGGGTGGCGGCGAGCGCCTCGTGGATCTCCTCCAGCCATTCCTCGCCCCAGAACGCGTCCGTGGTCTGCAGGAAGCCGGTGAGGCCGAGTGCGAGGACCAGCGCCATCAGCGCGAGCATCATCAGCGCGCCCAGGGGATTGTGGCCGGGCTGGAAGTCGCGCCTGCCGGTGCGCATCGCCGCGAGGTGGGCGCGCAGCCGCACGGGGGTCGGGAAGAAGTTGGCGAAGCGCGCGTATTCGCTGCCGACGAAGCCCCAGACCAGGCGGGCGACGACGAGACCCGAGGCGGTGTAGCCGACGAACTGGTGCAGCGTCTCGCCGTCATCGACGACGAAGAAGTTCAGGATGACGCAGCTCACCAGGCTCCAGTGGAAGACGCGCACGAACGGGTCCCAGACCCGCAGGGCAAGTTCGGAATCGGGCGGGCGCATGGCAGAGGCTCCTTGTCGGGTGGAGGAGGGCGGCGCGCGGCCGCGCACCGCCCCGATGGCAGGTCACTTGCGTTCGAGTTCGGCGCCGGTCTCGGGATTGAAGTAGATCTCCACCTTCTTTCCGTCCTTGTCGAAGCCGTAGATCTCGTAGCAGTCGTTCTTGGTCACCTTGAAGTTCTTGATCTTGTAGCCCTGGGCTTCGACCTTGGCCTTGAAGTCGGCCTCCTTCATCCACTTCTCCTTGGGGGCGGTGCAGGTCGGGCCGGCGAGGGCCGAGGTGGAAACGAGCGCAGCGGCGGCGAGGGCGAGAATGCGGTTCATGTGTGTTCTCCTGTTTGTCGATCGAGCGCGCCCCGATCCGGAACGCGACCGCAATTTAAGCTTCCGTACATGAAGGGAAGCTGAACAGGCAGGGGCGGTGATCCGGTGCGCGACGCCCGCGGTTGGTTCCTCCTTAAGCTGCACTTAAGCCAGCATGGTCAGGATCCGGTGCAGTTCTCATCAACGGACCCCGACACACATGGACCTCCCATGGCTCGACCACCCAGCCCGCCCAGCGCCGGGCGCACAGCCCGCGGCGCGCAGTCTTCGCCTGCTCGAGGTCGATGACGCCCGCCGCCCCGCCGTGGAGCACTTCGTGCGCGAACGCTTCGCGGCGCATTACCAGGCGCGTGTACGCCACTTCATGCCGCGGCTGTTCGCACTCGAAGCCGCCGACGGCAGCCTGCACGGGGCGGTCGGCTGCCGTGGCGCGGCAGACCAGGGGCTCTTCCTCGAACGCTATCTCGACGAGCCGGTCGAGCGCGTCATCACGCGGCGGGCGGGAGAGCGGGTGGCACGCGACGGGATCGTAGAGGTCGGCAACCTCGCCGCCCACGGGGCCGGCACCGCACGCCTGCTGATCATCGCGCTCACCCGCATCCTGGCCGCTGAAGGCCTGCGCTGGGTGTGCTTCACCGGAACGCCGGCGCTGATCAACAGCTTCCGCCGCCTCGGCCTCGATCCGCTCACGCTCGGCCCTGCCGATCCGCGCCGCATGGGTGCCGAGCTGCCGGAGTGGGGCAGCTACTACGACGCCGGCCCGCTGGTGATGGCGGGCGAGATCCGGGGCGGGGATCGCACCCTCGCGGGCGCCGGCCGCGAGCTCCAATCCGGGCGTGGAGGGCAGCTCCGTGCCGGATGCGTCTGAGTCCTTCCTGGCCGGCCTCGCCCGCCATGGCGGCCGGCCCGCGCTGCGTGGCGAGAGTGGGGAGATTGCCTTCGACCGCCTGCCCGAGGCCGTCGCCGCGTGCAGGGGTGTGCTCGAGTCGGTGGCTGCGCGCCGTGTCGCGCTCGCGCTCGACAACGGCCTACAGTGGGCGCTCTGGGATCTCGCGCTGCTTGCCGACGGGCGGGTGTGCGTGCCGCTGCCGGGCTTCTTCTCGCCGGCGCAGCAGGCTCACGTGCTCGACAGTGCCGGCGTCGATACGCTGATCGTCGACCCAGTGGCCGCCAGCGCGAGCGCGGCGGTGTTCCCGGGCTTCGTGCCGGTCGCACCCGGGATCCTCCGGCGCGTGCCGGCGCAGGTTCCGGCGCTGCCCACGGGCACGGTGAAGATCACCTACACCTCCGGCACCACCGGCCAGCCCAAGGGGGTTTGCCTGAGCGCGGCGGCGCAGCTCGCGGTGGCGCGCAGCGTGGCGCGGATCGGCGAGGCTGGCGCGGTCGAGCGTCATCTGGGCGTGCTGCCGCTGGCGACGCTGCTCGAGAACATCGCCGGCTTGTACGCCGGCCTGCTCGCTGGCGCCTGCGTCGAGTTGCTGCCGATGCGCACGATCGGCTTCAGCGGGGGCGGGGGCTTCGATCCGGCGCGCTTCCTGCAGACCCTGCATGCCCGTCGACCGCACAGTCTGATCCTGTTGCCGCAGATGCTGCTCGCCTTGGTCGGGGCCGCCGAGCAGGGCCACGCGCCGCCCGCCGGGCTGCGCTTCGTCGCGGTCGGTGGCGGGCAGGTGTCGGCGCGGCTGCTGCAGCGCGCCGAAGCGCTCGGTCTGCCTGTGTACGAGGGCTACGGCCTGTCCGAGTGCGCCTCGGTGGTGTGCCTCAACACCCCGGCTGCGCGGCGCGTCGGCACGGTGGGGCGGCCCTTGCCCCATGCCGCGCTGCGCATCGCCGACGATGGCGAGGTGCAGGTGCGCGGCGCGCACATGCTGGGCTACCTGGGCGAGGCGCCGCTGGCAGACCAGCTGGTGGCAGGCGAGTGGCTGGGCACCGGCGACCTCGGCCATTTCGACGATGGTTTCCTCGTTCTGCACGGGCGCAGGAAGCACCAGTTCATCACCGCCTACGGGCGCAACGTGAATCCCGAGTGGGTCGAGGCCGAACTCGTCCAGCAGGGCCCGATCGCCCAGGCCTGGGTGCATGGCGAGGCGCTCGCCGAGAACCTCGCCGTGCTCGTGCCGCGCCGCGCCGACTGCAGCGACGCCGAGCTCGACGCGGCGGTGGCCGCCGCCAACGCGGGTTTGCCCGACTACGCGCGCGCCGGGCGCTGGCTGCGCGCCGACGCGCCCTTCACCCCGGCAAACGGCCTCCTCACCGCCAACGGCCGCCTGCGCCGCGCCGCGCTCGCGGCGCACTACCTGCCACGCAGCGGCGCCGACGGCGCCGCCTCCTGCGCGACCTTCACCTCCTTCAGCGACGAGATCGACACATGAGCTTCTTCCAGCAACTCCAGGACCAGACCGCGGCCGAGCGCGAGACGCTGTTCGCCGCACCGATCATCCAGCAGGCGCTCGCCGGCAAGGTCGCGCTGCCGAGCTACGTCGCCTTCCTCACCGAGGCGTATCACCACGTCAGCCACACCGTGCCGCTGCTGATGGCCTGCGGTGCACGCCTGCCGGCGCGGCTCGAATGGCTGCGCGGCGCGATCGCCGAATACATCGACGAGGAGTACGGCCACCAGGAGTGGATCCTCAACGACCTCGCCGCCTGCGGTGCCGACCCCGAGGCGGTGCGGCGCAGCCAGCCGGCGCTGCCCACCGAGCTGATGCTGGCCTACGTCTACGACCGCATCGCACGCCACAATCCGGTGAGCTTCTTCGGCATGGTCAATGTGCTCGAAGGCACCAGCATCGCGCTCGCCACCCGCGCGGCGGGGACGATCCGCAGCAGCCTGGGCTTGCCCCCCGAGGCCTTCAGCTACCTGAACTCGCACGGCAGCCTCGACCTCGAGCACATGGATTTCTTCGCGACCCTGATGAACCGGCTCGACGAGGATGACGACCGCGCCGCGGTGGTGCATACCGCGCGCGTCGTCTATCGCCTGTACGGCGACATTTTCCGCAGCCTGCCGCTGGCGGCCTGAGGAGCGGCGCGATGGAACTGAACGGAACCCGCGTGCTGGTCACGGGCGCGAGCGGGGGCATCGGCCAGGCGCTGGTCGAGCAGTTGTGCGCAGCGGGCGCGCAGGTGCTGGCGGTCGGTCGCGACGCGGATCGGCTCGCGGACGCACAGGAGCGCTTTCCGCAGGCGTTGCGCCGGGTCGTCGCCGATCTCGCCACGATCGCCGGCGTCGACGCGGTGGCCGCCGCGGCGCGGGAACTCGGGGGCGTCGACTGCGTGGTCCAGGCCGCCGGCCTCAACCGCTTCGGCCTCGTCGAGCAGCAGGACGACGACGCCATCGCGACCCAGGTCGCGCTCAACCTGGTGGCGCCGATGCTGCTCACGCGGCGCCTCCTGCCCCTGCTGCGCGAACGTCCGCGCGCGCTGCTGCTGTTCGTGGGCTCGACCTTCGGCGCGATCGGCTATCCCGGCTTCGCACCCTACAGCGCGACCAAGTTCGGCCTGCGCGGCTTCGCCGAGGCGCTGCGCCGCGAGCTCGCCGACGGCCCGGTGCGCGTGCTCTACCTGGCGCCGCGCGCCACGCGCACCGCGATGAACGCGAGCGCGGTGGTCGCGATGAACCGCGCGCTCGGCGTGGCGATGGACCCGCCGCAGCAGGTCGCGGCCGCGATCGTGCAGGCGCTGCGCGACGAGTCGCCCGAGCGCCATCTCGGCTGGCCGGAGAAGTTCTTCGCCCGCCTCAACCGGCTGCTGCCGCGCGTGGTCGATCGCGCCCTGCGCGGGCAGCTGGCCACCATCCGGCGTTTCGCCCATTCCGAATCGGAGGAAATCCGCTCATGAAGATGCCCGCCCAAGAAACGTTCGCCAGCGGGACGCTCCGGCTCGCCCGCCGCGTGGCGCTCCCGCTCGCCTTCCCGCTCCTCTCCCTGGTGGCCGCGCCGGCCGCCTTCGCGCTCGCCGACGCCGGCAAGCTCGAACTGCAGGCAGTGCAGGGGCGCTGGGCCGAAATCCACTACGGGCTGCCCGAGAAGCAGCGCGAGGCGGCCTTCGCCGAACTCGCCGAGCGCGCCGCCCGGGCGGTTGCCGCGGAGCCGGAGGCGGCCGAGCTGCGCATCTGGCACGGCATCGTCCTGAGCACATTGGCGGGGGCGAAGGGCGGCCTCGGTGCGCTCGGGCTCGTCAAGGAGGCCAAGGCCGAGCTCGAGACCGCCCTGCGGCTCGACCCTCAGGCGCTCGACGGCTCGGCCTACACCAGCCTCGGCAGCCTGTACTACCAGGTGCCGGGGTGGCCGGTGGGCTTCGGCGACGACGCGCAGGCCGAGAAGCTGCTGAAGCAGGCCTTGGCGATCAACCCCGGCGGGATCGATCCCAATTACTTTTACGGCGACTTCCTGGCGCGGCAGAAGCGCTACGCCGAGGCGCGCACGGCGCTGGAGAGGGCGCTCGCCGCCCCCGATCGCCCCGGACGTGCGAGCGCCGACGCCGGTCGGCGCGCGGAAGCGCGGCGCCTGCTCGAGCAGGTGGCCGCGAAGCTGGCGCAAGGCGCGCAGTAGGCGTTCAATATGCGGATGAATGCAGTGCCCATGATTGCCGGGATCACAGGGGAGGAAGGGGATGCGCATCCTGCTCGTCGAGGATGATGCCGCGCTCGGCGAGGGCATCCGCGTCGCGCTCAAGCCCGAGGCCTATACGGTCGACTGGGTGCAGGACGGTGCGAGCGCGCTGCATGCGCTCACCCACGAGGACTTCGCGCTCGCCGTGCTCGACCTCGGCCTGCCGCGCATGGATGGCCTGCAGGTGCTGCAGCGCCTGCGCGCCGCCGCCAACCCGGTGCCGGTGCTGGTGCTCACCGCGCGCGACGCCACCAGCGACCGCATCGCGGGACTGGACGCGGGGGCGGACGACTACCTCGTCAAGCCCTTCGACGTCGACGAGCTCAAGGCCCGCATCCGCGCGCTGCTGCGACGCAGCGCCAATCGTGCGCAGCCGGTGCTGCACCACGGCGAGGTCGTCCTCGATCCGGTGAACCAGCAGGTCAGCTACCGCGGCCAGCCGGTGGTCCTGCAGCGCAAGGAGTTCCTGCTGCTGCACGAGCTGCTCACCCAGCCCGGCCGCGTGCTGACCCGCGATCGGCTGCAGCAGGCCTTGTACGGCTGGGGCGAGGAGGCCGAGAGCAATACGCTCGAGGTGCATATCCACCATCTGCGGCGCAAGCTGTTTCCCGAGCTGATCCGCACCGTGCGCGGCGTGGGCTATCTGGCGGACAAGGCCTGATGGGCTCGATCCGCCGTCGCACCTTACTGCTCGTGCTCGGCCTGCTCGGCGTGGCGCTGGGTGCGATCTCCTACCTCGGTTATCGCGATGCCCGCCACGAGGTGCGCGAACTCTTCGATGCCCGTCTCGCCCAGCAGGCGCGCCTGCTCGCGGGCATGATCCCGGGCGGGATGGCACCGGATGCACGTGCGGCGCTGCAGGACGCGCTCGATGCGGGGGGGCTCGGTGCGGCCGTGGGGGAGGGGACGGACGCGGAACGCGAGGACGGTGACGAGGCGCTGCCGCTGGGCCACGAGTACGAGGGCAAGCTCGGCTTCGTGGTGGTCGACGACCAGGGGCTGGCCTTGCTGCAGTCCGCCGCGGCGCCGATGGGTGCGCTCGACCTGCTGCTCGGCGCACGCACCAGGGGCGCCGAGCAGCAGGGGCTCGGCGAGGTGGGAGAGGATCTTGCGGGCTATCACACGGTGAGTCTGCACGATGGCGCCTGGCGGCTCTTCCTGCTCCGGGATGCGCGCGACCGCCAGTGGATCCTGGTCGGCGAGCGCGAGGACGTGCGGGGAGAACTCCTGGGCAGGATCACCTTGCGCAGCGTGCTGCCCGATCTCGTCGGGTTGCCGTTGGTCGCCGTGCTGGTGTGGCTGGCGATCGGCTGGGGCCTGCGCCCGCTCGCGCGCATCGTCGAATCCTTGCAGGCGCGCGGGCCGGACGACCTCTCCGCCCTCGCGCTGCAGGACGTGCCGCAGGAGCTCGAGCCGATGGTGGCCGCGCTCGACCGCCTGCTGCATCAGGTCAACGAGCTGCTCGAACGCGAGCGCCGCTTCCTCGCCTATGCCGCGCACGAGCTGCGCACGCCGCTGGCCGTGCTGCGCATCCATGCCCAGAATGCGCTGCAGGCGCCTGATCCGGCCGATCGCGAGGAGGCGCTCCGGCTGCTGGGCTCGGGCATCGAGCGTGCCACCCGGGTGGTGGCGCAGTTGCTGACGCTGGCCCGCCTCGAACCCGACGCGAGCCGGCCCAAGAGGCTGCCGATCGAGCTGCTCGCGCTTGTCCGCGAGCAGCTCGCCGAGCTGACCCCGCTCGCCGACGAACATGGTCAGGACCTCGCCCTCGAGGCGGACGAGGGGGCCGACTTCCACCTGCTCGGCGATGCCGGCAGCCTGGGCATCCTGATGCAGAATCTGGTGGGCAACGCGGTGCGGCACACGCCGCCCGACGGCTGCATCCGCGTGCTGCTTGAGGCCACGCCCGCAGCCATCGTGCTGCGGGTGCAGGACAGCGGCCATGGCGTGCCGCCGGAGCTGCGCGAGAAGGTGTTCGAGCGCTTCTTCCGCGCCGGTGGCGGGCAGGGGGCGGGTCTCGGGCTGGCGATCGTCGCGCGCATCGTCGAACTGCATGGCGGCACGATCGCGCTCGACGGCTGTGCGCTCGGCGGGCTGGAGGTGCGGGTGGTGCTGCCGCGGGATGCCGCCGCGCCGCGCCGGGTGCAGGGCGATGAGGGGAAGGTGCCGCCGTGCTCCGCGTCCGGCGGAGCGGCCCGCCCTTAAGCGTCGCTTAAGACGGCGTCCTTACCGTGAACCTGCGCTCCGCGTGGGAGCGCTCGTCGGGTGCAAGTCGGCCCTCCGGCCGTTGCCGAGCGCCCGGCGTGAACCTGCGAGCGGGGACGGGAAGATGCCATCGAATGAAGATTTCCATGCCAGCGAGCGCGCCCTGCAGCAGCGCTGGGGCACCGCATCGCTGTGGGATGCGGCGCGCCGGGAGCGGCTGCTGTGGGATCACCTCCCGGACTGGGTGCAGCCCCGCCTCGCGGCGGCCCCGTTCTTCTTCCTCGCCACCAGCGATGCCACGGGGCGTTGCGACTGTTCCTTCAAGGGGGGCGGCCCCGGCCTGGTGCGCATCCTCGATGCGCGCCGCTTGGCGTTCCCGGATTTCGACGGCAACGGCGCGTTCATGAGCCTGGGCAACCTGCGGCAGAATCCGCAGGTCGGCTGCCTGTTCATCGACTTCGGCGACGGCGCCCGCCTGCGCGTCAATGGACGGGCGACGCTGCTCGAGGGCGAGGCGGCGGCCAGGCTCTTCCCCGGGCAGGACCGCGCCGTGGTGGTGGACGTCGAGCAGGTCGTGCCCAACTGCGCCCGCCACGTCCCCACACTGCACCCCCCCACTGCCGACGCGCGGGGCGCTGCATGAAGATTCCCTACCGCATCGCCGCCAATGTCGAGTGGACCAGCAAGTGCAACGCCGCGTGCGCGATGTGTCCGCGCGAGGCCATCGACCGCCCGCAGTCGATGAGCATGGCGACCTGGCGGCAGGTGCTCGATCGCCTGGCGCCGGACGAAATCTTCCGGGTCGTGCTGGCCGGTTACGGTGAGCCGACCACGCATCCCCGTTTCTTCGAGTTCATCGACGAGCTGCGCCCGCACCCGGTGCGCTTCGACATGGTCAGCAACGGTCACCTGCTCGACGTCGAGCGCCTGCGCCACCTCGACGGTGCGATCGACCTGCTGATGGTGTCGTTCTCCAGCATCGACCCGGACGTCTATGCCCGCGTTCACGTCAATCTCGACCAGCGCCGCGTGATGGACAACCTGCAGGCGGCGAGCCGCGTCCTGCGCCGCACCCGGCTTGCGATCAGCCTCACCCCGATGCCCGACTGCCTGCCCGCGCTGGGCGACACCATCGCGTGGTTGCGCGCGCATGGGATCGAGCGGCTGACCATGTCGCCCACGCTCTACAACCGCGGCGGCAAGCTCGAGGCCCATCGCCTGGCGAGCGCGGAGCTGCGGCGGATGATCCGCCAGCACGGGCTGCGCTCGCAGGAACTCGACTTCGTGCCGAGCGCGGCCGAGATCTTCCGCCAGTGGCGGCGCAACCGCTTCGGCTGCATTCCGCGCAATGTCGACCTGTTCGTCGCCGCGAGCGGTGACTATCTCTACTGCTACAACGATGTCGCGCACCGCCACCCGATCGGCCATGTCGCCGCCGATCCGGTGGCTGCGGTGTTGCGGCGCCGCGAGGGCATGGCGGCGCTCCCGACCTTGTGCGAGGGCTGCAACATGCGCCATCGCTATGGTCCCCGCGAGCTGCTGCGGGCAGGGGTCGGGTTTGCCCGGGCGCGCCTGCGGGAGGGATGAAGGTCTGGCGGGCGGACGTCGTGGCAGTAGTGTGGCGGCTGCCGGGACGGCGATACACTGCGGTACACACGCCCCCCGCGGGAAGACTACATTTGACGCGGACGAGCCTGAGAGCTGCCATGCCCTCCGGGAGGGCCGGCGAGCAATGTCCAACGTCGTAAAGGAGAAGACCATGAAGACGCGTACGCTGATGGCAACGGCAATGGGTGTCCTGTGCGCAGGGCTGACCTTCGCCCAGCAACCCGTCGCGGCGCCGGGGGAGGAGGCGCCCGTCTTCGGCGCCCAGATCATGACCGAGCAGGAGCGCGTGGAACATCGCGAGCGCATGCGTGCTGCGGGTACGCCCGAGGAACGCGAGCAGCTGCGGCTCGAGCATCACAAGCAGATGGTCGAGCGTGCACGCGAGCGCGGCGTCACCCTACCCGACGAGCCGCCGATGCGCGGCGGCATGGGGGCGGGCGGTGGCATGGGGGCGGGAGCCGGGATGGGGGCGGGCGGTGGCATGGGGCCGGGCGGTGGCATGGGGCCGGGCGGAGGACGGGGACCCGGAGCGGGTATGGGGCTCGGAGGGGGGATGGGTCCGGGAGGACGCATGGGATCCGGAGCGGGGATGGGATCCGGAGCGGGCATGGGACCTGGCGGCGGCGCCGCGCCCGGAGGAGACGTTCCCGCGCGTTGAGGCGCGGTCTGCGCCCAAGTCCTCGAGCTGCCGCCCTGCAAGCCGGGGCACGCCAGGCTGGCCCACGAGGGCGCGATCGTGCGCGATCCTGTCGAAACCGCCCTGGCCGTCGGCTTCGAGCCGGGAGCGGGGGGCGGCCGATCGCGACTTGCGTCGCTCCCACGAAAATCGCAGGCGCCGCATGCACGAGATGCGCGAGGGCTCCCGTGTAGGCGCGATGCAAGTCGCGATCATCGCGGACGGATCTGCATGGCGCCGACTGGCAACGCCACGGCCGCCTCCGCGCCGAGCCACCGCTTGGCTTGCGCGCTTGCGGAGGCGTGGCTCGGACAGAACGAGTAGAGTTCAGCCTCTCGTGTACATAAGCATTCAACGATGAAGAAGAATCTCTGGCTGCTCGCGATCGCGCAGGGCCTGTTCCTGACCAACAACGTGGTGTTCATCGCCATCAACGGCCTGGTGGGCTTCAGCCTGGCGCCGGTGGGCTGGATGGCGACGCTGCCGGTGATGGGCTACGTGGTGGGCGGGGCGTTGTCGACCGGGCTGGTGGCGCGCAGCCAGCGGCGCTGGGGGCGGCAGGTCTCCTTTCAGCTCGGCCTGCTGGTGGCCTTCCTGACCGCGCTGCTGTGCGCCTTCGCGCTGTCGCTCGGCAGCTTCTGGCTGCTCGTGGCGGGCACGGTGGTCGCCGGCTACTACAGCGCCAACGGCCAGCTCTACCGTTTCGCCGCCGGCGAGCTGGCGCCGTCGTCCTTCCGCGAGAAGGCGGTGTCGCTGGTGCTGGCAGGCGGCCTCATCGGTGCGGTGATCGGTCCCAACCTCGCCAACCACACGCGCGAGGCGATGGCCGTGCCCTTCCTCGGCTCCTATCTCGCGCTCGCGGTGGTGGCGCTGGTGTCGATGGCGGTGATGGCCGGAATCCGGTTTCCGCCGCAGCCGGTGAAGAAGGCGGGTGCCGACGGCGGACGGCCGCTGGGCGAGATCCTGCGCCAGCCGGTGTTCATCGTGTCCGTGCTGGCCGCGGCGATGAGCTACGGCGTGATGAACCTGCTGATGGCGGCCACGCCGCTGGCGATGGACGTGTGCGGCATGCCCTTCTCGGACGCGGCGCTGGTGCTGGAGTGGCACGTGATCGGCATGTTCGCGCCCGGCTTCTTCACCGGCCACCTGATCAAGCGCTTCGGCGTGCTGCGCATCATGGGCGTGGGCGTGGTGCTGAACTTCGCCTGCGTGGCGGTGGCGCTCTCGGGCCAGGACCTGCACCAGTTCCTGCTCGCGCTCTTCCTGCTCGGCGTGGGCTGGAACTTCCTGTTCACCGGCGCGACCACGCTGTCGATGGAAGCCTACCGGCCGGAGGAGAAGGACAAGGCGCAGGCGGCGATCAATTTCGTGGTGTTCGCGGTGATGGCGTTTACTTCTTTCGCCTCGGGCGCGCTGGTGACGACGCAGGGCTGGAATCTGCTCAACGTGGGCTCGATCGCGCCGCTCGCGCTTACCGCCGCGGCGCTGGGGTGGCTTGCGCTGCTGCGGCGGCGTGCGGCGGACGGGCAGGGCGCATGAACTTCCTCGCCCACGCCTGGCTCGCCGGAGAGTCGCCCGCGCTGGTGGTGGGCGGGGTCTTCGGGGACTGGGTCAAGGGGACACTTCCGGGCGCGCTGCCCGCCGACCTCGCGCGCGGGGTGGCGCTGCACCGCGCGATCGACGCCTTCGCCGAGACCCACCCGGCCTTCCGCGCCAGCCGCGCCCGCGTGTCGGCGGCGCGGCGGCGCTACGCCGGGGTGCTGGTCGACATCTTCTGGGACCACCTGCTGGCGCGCGACTGGGCGGAGCATGGGGAAGGGGCGCTGGCGCCCTATTGCGCCGGGGTGTACCGGCAGCTCGCGGCGCGCAGGGCGGACCTGCCCGCGCCGGCCCACCTTGCGCTGGAGCGGATGGCGCGCGAGGACTGGCTGGGCAGCTACGCCGGGCTGGAGGGCATCGCCGACGTGCTCGCGCGCATGGGCCGGCGGGCGCGCCAGCCCAACCCGCTCGCGGGCGCGGAGGTGGAGTTCGTGGCCGACCCGGCGGGCTTCGCGCAGGATTTCGCCGATTGGGTGCCGGATGCCCGGCGTTTCGTGGCGGAGTGGCGGGACGGGCGCGAGCGCGTGGAGGGCGCCGGGCCGGCTTGAACGACGCGGCGTGAGCGAAGTGCTGCGAGCGAGGTGGGGCGAAGCCACGTCACCACGCGAACTGGGCCGGGTGGTGTCGCGCCGCCTCAGGTCAGGTGCACCGGGCGCGCGGCGAAGGCCTCCGCCAGGGTGGCGAACTCGCGGCTGCGGTCGGCGCTGAGGCGATAGAAAACCCGGTTGTCCTGCGTGCGCCCGCAATAGCTGCGGATGACGACGCGCTCGATGCCGGGGATGCCGCGGTTGGCTTCGACGGTCTTGATCGCTCCCGTGCCGGTGTCGTACACGCCCGGGTGTTCGCGGAATCCGAAGGGGTCGTCGATCTTGTGCGCGTTCATGGAAGAGGCTCCTCGAACCGGAATCGCAACGGGGGAAAGGATAGCACCGGCGGGTAGGAGGCGCGTACGGGCCGTCAGTGAAAATCCCGGCTGCGCGCGGCGAGGCTGCCGAGCAGGGGCGAGTGGTCGACCACCCGGCTCGCCACCAGATGCACGACCCGGCCCTGACGGCGGATCTGGCCGAACACGCCCATCAGGCGCGCCCCGAGCAGGATGCGGCGCTGCTGTTCGAAGAGCTCGGGGCGGACGATCACGTTGGTGAGCCCGGTCTCGTCTTCCAGGGTGAGGAAGAGCGTGCCCTTCGCGGTGCCGGGGCGCTGGCGGCAGGTGACCAGGCCGGCGCCGCGGGCGAGCATGCGGTCGGGCGCGGCGGTGATGTCGGCGGCGGTGAGAAAGCGCAGGCGGGCGAGCTGCTCGCGCACGAAGGCGAGCGGGTGGCGACCGAGGGTGAAGCCGAGGCGGGCGTAGTCGGCGAGCAGGTCTTCGGCCTCGGCGGGGGCGTCCAGCGTGGCGGCGACGTCGCCGCCAGGGGCTTCGGCGAGCAGGCCGGGCAGGGGCGCGGCGCCGCTCGCCTGCCACAGGGCCTGGCGGCGATGACCGGCGAGGCTGGCGAGGGCACCGCCGGCGGCGAGGGTGCGCAGCTCGCCGGTGTCGAGCCGCGCGCGCGCGGCGAGGTCCCGGGTGTCGGCGAAGGCGTGTTCGCCACGCGCGGCGGCGATGCGCGTGGCGGCCTCGCGGCCGAGGCCGCGGATCATGCGCAGGCCGAGGCGCACCGCGGGCTGCGCGCCGTCGGCGGTCTCCAGCATGCAGTCCCACGCGCTGGCGCCGACGTCCGCCGCGCGCACCTCCACCCCATGGCGGCGGGCGTCCTGGATCAGCTGCGCGGGCGCGTAGAAGCCCATCGGCTGGCTGTTCAGCAGCGCGGCGAGGAAGGCCGCGGGCGCGAAGCACTTGAGCCAGGCCGAGGCATACACCAGCAGCGCGAAGCTGGCGGCGTGGGATTCGGGAAAGCCGTAGCTGCCGAAGCCCTCGATCTGCTGGCACAGGCGCTGGGCGAAGTCGGGGTCGTAGCCGTTGTTCGCCAGCCCGTCGAGCAGCTTCTGGCGGTAGCGCTCGAGCTCGCCCTTGCGCCGCCAGGCACCCATCGCGCGGCGCAGCTGGTCGGCCTCGCCGCCGGTAAAGTCGGCCGCGACCACCGCGAGCTGCATCACCTGCTCCTGGAAGATCGGCACGCCCAGCGTGCGCGCCAGCACACCGCGGATCTCTTCGCGCAGGCCGTCCAACGGATCCTCGCCGCGCGCCGCACGCTCGCGCGCCTGCAGGTAGGGATGGACCATGCCGCCCTGGATCGGGCCGGGGCGCACGATCGCGACTTCCACCACCAGGTCGTAGAAGCGTTGCGGCCTCAGGCGCGGCAGCATGGTCATCTGCGCGCGCGACTCGACCTGGAACACGCCGACCGAATCGGCGCGCGACAGCATTTCGTAGACCTCCTTTCGTTCGCGCGGGATGGTCGCCAGCGTCAGCGCCTCGCCGCGCCATGCCGACACCAGGGCGAGGCCGCGACGCAGCGCCGACAGCATGCCGAGCGCGAGCACGTCGATCTTCATCAGGCCGACCGCGTCGAGGTCGTCCTTGTCCCACTGGATCACGGTGCGATCGGACATGGCGGCGTTCTCCACCGGCACCAGCTCGTCGAGCCGGCCGCGCGCGATGACGAAGCCGCCGACGTGCTGGGAGAGGTGGCGCGGAAAGCCGATGAGTTCCTCGGTGAGTGCGACCAGCCTTTGCGTGACCGGGCTGGCGGGGTCGAGCCCGGCCTCCGCGAGGCGCTCGGGCAGGATGTGGCGGCCGTCGAACCAGTGGTGCTCGCGGGTGAGGCGCTCGATCTGCGTCTCGTCGAGGCCGAGCGCGCGGCCGACGTCGCGCAGCGCGCTGCGTGCGCGGTAGCGGATCACGGTGGCGGCGAGCGCGGCGCGTTCGCGGCCGTACTTGCGGTAGAGGTACTGGATGACCTCCTCGCGGCGCTCGTGCTCGAAGTCGACGTCGATGTCGGGCGGCTCGTCGCGCTCTCGCGAGATGAAGCGCTCGACCAGCATGATGCCCAGCTGCGGATCGACCTCGGTGATGCCCAGTGCCCAGCACACCACCGAGTTGGCCGCCGAGCCGCGGCCCTGGCACAGGATGCCGCGCTCGCGGGCGAAGCGCACGATGTCGTGCACGGTGAGGAAGTAGGGCTCGTAGCCGAGCTCGGCGATGAGCGCGAGCTCGTGCTCGATCTGCGCGCGCACCGTGGGCGGGGCGGGGTCTTCGGCCGGTGGCGGTGCGGCCGCGATCGTGGCAGGCGCGGCTGCGCGGCGCTCCTTGCCGGCCTTGCCGTAGCGCCAGGCCAGCCCGCCCTCGACCAGCCGGCGCAGCCAGCGCGTCGGGGTCTCGTCCGCGGGGACGAGCTCGGCGGGGTACTCGTAGCGCAGCTCGTCGAGGTCGAAGCGGCAGCGCGCCGCCACCGCCACGGTCTCGGCGAGCAGCTCGGGAGGATGGCGGCGGGCGAGGGTCGCGCGCTCGTGCAGGCGCAGCTCGGCATTGGGCGCGAGCGCCAGGCCGGCCTCGGCCACGCTGCAGTGCAGGCGCAGCGCGCTCATCACGTCGGCGAGCGGGCGCCGCGCGGCCTCGTGCATGAGCGCGCCGCCGGCGGCGACCGCAGGGACGCCGGTGGCCTGGGCGATGCGCAGGATCCAGTGCAGGCGGGCGGGATCGCGTCCGTCCAGGCGCGGGGTGTGGGCGATCCAGGAGCGTCCGGGGAAGCGCTTCGCCAGCCAGCGCGCTTCGCTGCGCAGGGCGACGGCCGCGTCGCCGGCGGCACCCGGCGGCGGGAATTCCTCGGGTGGGATCAGCAGCGCCAGGCAGCCGGGCAGGGCTTCGGCGGCCGCCTCGTCTGCGCGGGTGGCGTCGAGCATCGCGCGCGTGAGGTGGTAGCGGCCCTTGTCGGCGCTCCGCCTGGCCTGGGTGAGCAGGCGCGAGAGCCGGCCGTAGCCGGCGCGATCGGCGGCGAGCAGGACGAGGCAGGGCCCGTCGGCGAGGCGCAGCTCGCAGCCGACGATCAGGCGCGGCCGGCCGGCTTCGGGCAGGGCCTGCAGCGCGCGGTGGGCGCGCACCACGCCGGCGAAGGAGCATTCGTCGGTGAGGGCGATCGCGCTGTAGCCGAAGGCTGCCGCCTGCGCGACGAGCTCCTCGGGGTGCGAGGCGCCGCGCTGGAAGCTGAAGTTGCTCAGGCAGTGGAGTTCGGCGTAGGCGGGAAGCATGTTTTGACTGTATAAAAATACAGTTCATCAGGCAAGTCGGGCGAGTGTCCTCCACGGCGATTGCGGGTCCACCGCAATCGCGCAATCCGGACCTGCTGTTAAACTCGCGTCCTTTGCAACACCGTGCTGGCCAAGATGCCGGCCTGGTGCCTTTTTCGAAGAATTCCCGGCCGCAAGGCTGCCAAGGAGACCTCCATGTCCTTCCCCCTGTCCCGCAAGGTCCTGTTCGGCGCGCTGGCGCTCGCGTTCGCGATGGCGATGCCGGCGTACGCACAGCAGAAGTCGGTCGCCATCACCGCGATCGTCGAGCATCCCGCGCTCGATTCGGTGCGCGACGGGGTCAAGGAGGCGCTGGCCGCGGCCGGCTACGAGGACGGCAAGAACCTGAAGTGGCAGTATCAGAGCGCCCAGGGCAACACCGGCACCGCGGCGCAGATCGCACGCAAGTTCGTCGGCGACAAGGCCGACGTGATCGTCGCGATCGCCACCCCCTCGGCGCAGGCCGTCGCGGCCGCGACCAAGGACATCCCGCTGGTGTTTTCGGCGGTGACCGATCCGGTGGTGGCCAAGCTGGTGCCCTCGATGCAGCCCTCGGGCACCAACGTCACCGGGGTGTCGGATGCCCTCGAGCTCGGCAAGCAGGTCGAGCTGATCAAGCGCGTCGTGCCCGCCGCCAAGCGTGTCGGCATCGTCTACAACCCGGGCGAGGCCAACTCGGTGGTCGTGGTCGAGCAGCTGCGCGAGCTGCTGCCCAAGCACGGCCTGAGCCTGGTCGAAGCCGCGGCGCCGCGCTCGGTGGACGTCGGCTCGGCGGCGCGCAGCCTGATCGGCAAGGCCGACGTGTTCTACACCAGCACCGACAACAACGTCGTGTCGGCCTACGAGGCCCTGGTCAAGGTGGGCATGGACGCCAAGATCCCGCTCGTGGCCGCCGACACCGACAGCGTGGCGCGCGGTGCGGTCGCGGCCTACGGCATGGACTACAAGGCGCTCGGCGTGCAGACCGGCGAGATCGTGGTTCGCATCCTCAAGGGTGAGAAGCCCGGTGCGATCGCCTCCGAGACCAGCAACAAGCTGTCGCTGCAGGTGAACCCGGCTGCGGCGCAGAAGCAGGGCATCACCCTGGCGGAAGACCTCGTCAAGTCGGCTGCCAAGGTCGTCCAGTAAGCGGGTCGCCCGCATCCCCGCGCGGCCGTCGATGCCCGGCCGCGGGGGACGCGTCCCGGCGCGCGTTCCGCTCGATCCTCACCAACGGTAATCCCCCAATGTCGCTCTACACCTTGCTCGGGGCGCTGGAGATCGGCCTGATCTTCAGCCTCGTCGCCCTCGGCGTGTACATCTCCTTCCGGCTGCTGCGCTTTCCCGACCTCACCGTGGATGGCAGCTTCCCGCTCGGTGGCGCCGTCGCCGCGACCATGATCGCCGCCGGCCACGACCCCTTCACCGCGACCATCGCGGCGACGCTCGCCGGCGCGATCGCCGGGCTGATCACCGGCTGGCTCAACGTCAGCCTCAAGATCATGGACCTGCTCGCCAGCATCCTGATGATGATCGCCCTGTACTCGATCAACCTGCGCATCATGGGCAAGCCCAACGTGCCGCTGATCACCGAACCCACCGTGTTCAACCTGCTGCAGCCCGAGGCGCTCGCCGACTACGTGTTCCGGCCCTTGCTGCTCGTCTTCGTGGTGCTGGCGGTCAAGCTCGCGCTCGACGGTTTCTTCGCCACCCAGAGCGGCCTGGCGATCCGCGCGACGGGCTCGAACGCGCGCATGGCGCGCGCGCAGGGCGTCAACACCGGCATGGCGATCCTGGCCGGCATGGCCCTGTCGAACGCCTTGGTGGGCCTGGCCGGGGCGCTGTTCGCGCAGACCCAGGGCGGCGCCGACATCTCGATGGGCGTGGGGACGATCGTCATCGGTCTCGCGGCGGTGATCGTGGGCGAGAGCCTGCTGCCCTCGCGCAAGCTCTACCTGGCGACGATCGCGGTGATCGTTGGCGCCATCGTGTATCGCTTCTTCATCGCGCTCGCGCTCAATTCCGACTTCATCGGCCTGCAGGCGCAGGACCTCAACCTCGTCACCGCGGTGCTGGTGACGGTCGCGCTGGTGGTGCCGCGCCTGCGCGCGCACTGGTCCGGAAAAAGGGTGAGCTGAAATATGTTGAAAGCAACCGACCTTCGTCTCACCTTCAACCCTGGCACGCCGATCGAGACCCAGGCCCTGCGCGGCATGTCGCTCGAGATCCCGACCGGGCAGTTCGTCACCGTGATCGGTTCCAACGGCGCCGGCAAGTCGACCTTCCTGAATGCCGTCTCCGGCGAGCAGAAGGTCGACAGCGGCACGATCGAGATCGACGGCATCGACATGACCCGCCAGCCGGTGTGGGGGCGTGCGCGCCACGTCGCGCGGGTGTTCCAGGACCCGCTCGCCGGCACCTGCGAGGATCTCACCATCGAGGAAAACATGGCGCTCGCCAAGATGCGCGGTGAGCGCCGGGGTTTTTCGTTCGCGGTCAAGCCGGCGCTGCGCGAGGAGTTCCGCGCGCAGATCGCCACGCTGGGTCTCGGCCTGGAGAATCGCCTCTCGGACCGCATCGGCCTGCTCTCCGGTGGCCAGCGCCAGGCGGTGAGCCTCTTGATGGCGGCGCTGCAGCCCTCGCGCCTGCTGCTGCTCGACGAGCACACCGCCGCGCTCGATCCGCGCACCGCGGCCTTCGTACTGGAACTGACCGTGCGCATCGTCGCCGAGCACAAGCTCACCACGATGATGGTCACGCACTCGATGCGCCAGGCGCTCGACGTCGGCCAGCGCACCGTGATGCTGCACCAGGGCCGCGTCGTGCTCGACGTCTCCGGCAAGGAACGCGAGGGCCTCGACGTGCATCACCTGCTCGACATGTTCGAGAAGGTGCGCGGCGAGAAGATCGACGACGACGCGCTGCTGCTGGGCTGATTCCCCGGGTCGAGTCTCGGGGCCAAGAGCCTGGGGCGGGGCCTCTTCCGCGCACCGGCTGGCCAAGCGACCCGCCTGATCCCCGAATTCAAACGAAACACGACCGAAAGCAACGATGACCTCCGCTTCCCGCCCCGTCCGTACCCCCGTGCGTACCCGCTTCGCCCCCAGCCCCACCGGCTACCTCCACATCGGCGGCGCGCGTACCGCGCTGTTCTCGTGGGCCTTCGCGCGCCGCCATGGCGGCACCTTCATCCTGCGCATCGAGGACACCGACGTCGCGCGCTCCACGCCCGCGGCGGTGCAGGCCATCCTCGACGGCATGCAGTGGCTGGGCCTGGAACATGACGAAGGCCCGTTCTACCAGATGCAGCGCATGGACCGGTACAAGGAGGTCATCGGCCAGATGCTGGCGGCCGGCACCGCCTACCACTGCTACCTGTCGCCCGAAGAACTCGATCGCCTCCGCGAGGCGCAGCGCGAGCGGGGCGAGAAGCCGCGCTACGACGGGCGCTGGCGTCCCGAAGCGGGCAAGGTCCTGCCGCAGCCGCCCGCGGGCGTGCAGCCGGTGGTGCGCTTCCGCAATCCGGCCGAAGGCGTGGTGAGCTGGGACGACCTCGTCAAGGGTCGCATCGAGATCGCCAACGCCGAGATGGACGACTTCATCATCGCGCGCGCCGACGGCACGCCGACCTACAACTTCTGCGTGGTGGTGGACGACTGGGACATGGGCATCACCCACGTCATCCGCGGTGACGATCATGTGAACAACACCCCGCGCCAGATCAACGTGCTGCAGGCGCTCGGCGCCGAGGTGCCGCTCTATGCCCACCTGTCGATGATCCTCGGCGACGACGGCTCCAAGCTCTCCAAGCGCCACGGCGCGGTCAGCGTGATGCAGTACGACGAGGAAGGCTATCTGCCGGAGGCGGTGATCAACTACCTGGCGCGCCTGGGCTGGAGCCACGGTGACGATGAAATCTTCGATCGTCGGCAGTTCGTCGAATGGTTCGACCTCGACCACATCACGCCCTCGGCCGCGCAGTTCAACACCGAGAAGCTCAATTGGCTCAACGCGCAGTACATCAAGAAGGCGGACGACGCCTTCCTGGCCGCCGAGGTCGCCAGCCGCCTCGCGCGCCGCGAGGTGAACCCCGAGACGGGGCCGAGCCTGGAGGCGGTGGTGGCGCTGTACAAGGACCGCGTCGCCAACCTCAACGAACTGGCGGATGCCGCGGAGTTGTTCGTCGCCGACGTGCATCCGGCACCGGAGGTGGTCGGCCAGCACCTGACCGACGTCGCCAAGGCCGCCCTCGCCAGCCTGCGTGGCCGCCTGGCCGCAGCCGAGTGGAACAGGGCCGCGCTGAGCCAGGCGATCAAGGACACCATGGCCGAGCATGGCCTGAAGATGCCGCAGGTTGCGATTCCCCTGCGCGTGGCGGTGCTCGGCGTGCCCCAGACCCCGGCGATCGACGCCGTGCTGGAGGTGCTCGGCCGCGGGCGCGTGCTCGAGCGCCTCGACCGCCGCCTCTGAACGCAGCCGCAGGCGCGAGTTCGTGCGCCGTATCGCGACTTGCGTCGCTCCTACACGCCCCCTTGGAACGACGTGTGGGAGCGACGCAAGTCGCGATCATGTCGGCGCGGCTGCGACGGGTGTCGGCGGGGCATTGCGGGCGCGAATCGCGACTTGCATCGCTCCCACAGGCGCGTCCGCCAGGGCAGCGGGCTGCGTAGGCGTGACCCCAGCGGTGTGCGTAGGAGCGACGCCAGTCGCGATTGCAGCGGTGAAAGCGGGCGCGGGCGCGTGTCCGTGCGCTGCTCCCGCAAAAACAAACCGCCGCGAGTGCGGCGGTCGGGATGGCGGTGCAGGGGGCTCAGGCGGCCTTGCGGATGGCGCGGCTGCGCGGCTCTTCGGCGGCTTCGGACTGGACGACCTCGACGCCGCCCAGCTTGCGCGCCTGTTCCAGCATCGACTGCATCGAGGCCTGGAAGTCCTCGAAGTGGCGGCTGCCGAGTTCGAGCAGCTCGTTTTGCGCGCCCGACACCACCTCGTTCACCTGCTGCAGGTAGTTCCCCAGTTGCTCGAGCACCTGACCCTGGGTCTCGCGCTGCTTCGCGAAGCCGGCCTCCAGGTCGCTGCCCGGTTGGGCGATCGGCGCGGCCGAGGCGGCCTCGCACAGCGCGCGCGCGGCGCCGAAGTTGAGCGCGCACAGCTTCTCGGAGGCGTCGAGCGCGATCAGGGCATAGGCCTGGAACTGCTCGAAGCCGTTGCGGGTCGAGTGGGCGAACTGCTGGAAGGCCGGATGGGTGTTCATGGCGAAGTCTCCGCTAAAGGATGCCGGGTGGATCTCTCAGCCTGTGATGTTAAGCGGCCCCCCGTTTCGGGCATATACAGCGTTCGCAGTGTTTGGACTACCGGTTTCAGGGTAGTCGCGGATGCGGGCGGAGGCGTTCAAGCCGCGCCGCCCGGGCTCGCGCTCGGGCTGATGCCGCTGTGGATCGCGTAGCGGGTGAGTTCGGCAACGTTGTGCAGGTCGAGCTTGCGCATCAGGTTGCGGCGGTGCACCTCGACCGTGGAGGCGGCGATGTGCAGGCGATCGCCGATCTGCACCGAGGTCAGGCCTTCGGCGATCAGCTGCAGCACCTGGCGCTCGCGCGCGGTGAGCCGGGGTGCGGCGGCGTACACCCCGGGGCTGTCGCGCAGTGCATCCGCGACCGTCGCCGCGACCTCGGGGCACAGGTAGCTGCGCCCCTCGCACACGGTGCGGATCGCGCGCAGCAGCTCGTCGCCGGCTTCGCCCTTGGTGATGTAGCCGCGCGCGCCGGCGGCGAGCAGGTCGGTCACGAACTGGCGGTCGGCGAAGGCCGAAAGGCCGATCACGCGCAGCGCCGGATGGCGGGCGAGCAGGCGGCGGGTGGCCTCGATGCCGTCCATGCCCGGCATGGCGATGTCCATGCACACGAGGTCGACCGGCTGGGCATCGGCGATCGCGAGCACCTCCTCGCCACTCGCCGCCTCGGCGACCACTTCGAGCTCCGGGTCGCGGGCGAGCAGCGCCCGCAGCGCGTGGCGGAACATCTGGTGGTCGTCGGCAAGCAGGATGCGCAGGCTCATCGGTTCGTTTCCGCGGGGTGGAGCTCGGCGGGCAGCCGTACCTCGATGACGGTGCCGTCGCCGGGGCGGGTATACAGTCGGAAGTCCCCGCCGGCGAGCTCGACGCGCTCGCGCATCGTGATCAGGCCCAGCCCCGGGGTGCTGCCCGCTTCGCCGAGACGGGAGAGGTCGAAGCCGACGCCGTCGTCGCCGATCTGCAGCAGGACCCCGCCGGCGCAGCCGCCGAGCCCGATGCGCACGCTGCCGGCGCGAGCGTGCTTGGCGCAGTTGGTGAGCGCCTCCTGCACTAGGCGGAAGCAGAGCGTCTGCGTCGCGCGGGAGAGGGCGCACGGGGGGCTGCCGGACGCAGCGTCGACGCGCACGTCCAGCCCGGTGCGGGCGCGGAACTGGGCGACGTATTCGCGCAGTGCGGGTACCAGGCCGGCGTAGTCGAGCGTGGCCGGGCGCAGGTTGGTGCAGATCTCGCGGATGCCGGCGGTGGTGTCGGCGAGCAGGGCCGAGGCGTCCTCCAGCAGCGGGGCGAGCTCATCGCGGGCGGATTCGGGGAGGGCGTCGGCCAGGCTGGAGAACAGGATCTGCAGCGCGGCTAGGTTGGGGCTGGCGCGGTCGTGCAGCGCGCTGGCGAGTTCGCGGCGCTCGCGCTCCTCGATCTCGACCAGGTGGCGGGAGAGCTCTTCGAGGCGTTCCAGATGCTCCAGGCGCTCGGCCTCCAGGCGCCGGCGTTCGGTGATGTCCTGCACCGTACCGTACAGGCGGAACACGCGCCCGGTCTCGTCGGCGACCGGCACGATCACGGTGAAATGGCGACGCTCCTCGCCCGAGGGCAGCAGGACCTCCTGCTCCAGGGCGCAGCGTCGGCCGCTGTCGATCGCCTCCCAGAACAGGTCGCGGGTGCGATTCGTCGACTCCAGGCTGAAGTAGCCGAGCGCCTCGTTGAGGTCGGGCACGCCGAGCGCTTCCGGGCGCTCGAAGAGGCGGAAGAGTTCGCGCGACCAGTACATCCGCCCGGTGTGGCGGTCGAGCTCCCAGTCGCCGACACGGGCGAGGTCCTGGGTGGCGGCGAGGCGGAACTCCGCCTTCTCGAGCGCGCTGCGCAAGGCTTCGAGCCGGGGCGACCTCATTCGCGCACCGCCGTCCTGGCAAGCGGGCGCAGCACGAAGCGCGCCGGATCGATCGCCTCGACCAGGTCGCGCTCGAGCGGGGCGGGGTCGCCTTCGAGCGCGCTGGCGAGCAGCTCGGCGGCGAGCACCGACCACACCAGGCCGCGCGCGCCGTAGCCCGAGAGCGCGTACAGCCCGGGCCGGCGCGGCAGCTCGTCGAGGCCGCGGGCGGCCGAGGCGGGAGGCCGGTCGGGCAGCGGGAGGGCCCCGACCATCGGCAGGCGGTCGGGTGAGGCAGGCCGGAACCCCACCCGGCCATCGAGCCGATCGGGGTCGAAGCCCGCGCCCAGGCCGGCGCCGAAGCCGGGAATCATGGCTTCCAGGCGCTGCAGGTTCTCGGCATGGTCCTGCGGGCGCAGGCCGGGGTCGGGGTCGTCCACCGCGAAGGTGGCGCCGGCGCAGCGCAGGCCGTCCACCGCCGGGCTCACGTAGCCACCGCGGCACACCACCACCCGCGGCGCGCTGCCCGCGACCGCGGGCAGATGGGAGACCTGGCCGCGCGCGCTCACCACCGGCAGGCTGGCCTGCTCGAAGTCGGCGATGCCGGTGCCGGGCGCGAGGATCGCCACGGGGGCGCTCGCGATCGTGCTGCCGTCGGGCCCGTGCGCGTGCCAGGCGCCGCCGTCGTACCCGAGCCGCGCCACGGTGTGGCCGAAGTGCCCACGCAGGCGCCCGCCCGCCGCCTCCAGGCTGGCCGCACACAGGCTGGGCGGCTGCACCCAGCCGCTGCCGGCGAACCACCAGCCGCCGTTGGCGACCGCGCAGCCGGCGATTTCCGCCGCCTCGTCGACGCCGACGAAGCGCAAGTGTTCTGGCGGCAGCGCGAGGCGTTCGACCACCGCGCGCATCTTGACTTCCTGTGCAGCGTCGCGCCCCAGGTGCAGCACGCCGCAGTCGTCGGCGCGCAGCGCCAGGCCGCGCGCGCGCAGCTGATGAATGCGCCGCCAGGCGTACAGGCTGCCGGCGCGGGTGAGCCGGCTCATGCGGTTGTCGTCCAGGCTGGGCAGCGGGCGCAGCACGCCGGCGAGGTTGCCCGAGGCGCCCGTGGCCGGCGCAGGGGCACGGTCGATCAGCTCCACCGTCCACCCGCGCCCGGCGAGGCGCTCGGCCACGGTGCAGCCGGCAATGCCGGCACCGAGCACCAGCGCGTGGCGACCGCTGGTCGCGGCCTCCGGTACAGCGAGCGGGCGGGCCTCGCGTGCGAGGCGGCCGCGCAGCATCTGCCACTTGGTGCCGAAGCCGGGCGCCTTTTCGGTCGTGAAGCCGGCGCGGCGCAGGCCTTCGCGCACCTGGCCGGCGACCGACCAGGTGGCGAGCGTCGCGTCCGGGGCAGCGAGGCCGGCGAGCAGATGGAAGACGCGCTCGGACCACAGCGCGGGATTCTTCGCCGGGGCGAAGCCGTCGAGATAGAGCGCGTCGGCGCGCGCGTCGATGCGCGCGAGGCCGTCGGCGGCATCGCCGAGGAAGAGCGTCAGGGTGACGCGGCCCGCGTCCAGGTTCAGTCGGTGCAGCCCGGGCGCGAGCACCGGCCACTGCGCGCGCAGCTCGGCCGCAAAGGTGGCGAGCTCGGGCCAGGCGGCGTGGATGCGGGCGAGATCCTCGCGGCAGAAGGGGTGCAGCTCGCAGGAGACGAAGTGCAGGCGGGCGCTGCGGCAGGCATCCTCGCGCCACGCCGCCCAGGTGGCAAGGAAGTTCAGTCCGGCGCCGAAGCCGGTCTCGACGATGGTGAAGCGCTCACGCCCCTGCCAGCGCTGCGGCAGGCCGTTGCCCGCAATGAAGACCGCGTGCGCCTGGCCGAGCGCATTGTCGCGCGAGTGGTAGACGTCGCCGAAGGCGCCCGAGTACAGCACGCCCTCGGGCGTGCGCTCGAGGCGGGCGGGATGGATCGGCATGGCGAGGGCAAGCACAGGGCGCCGGCGCGGAGCGTGGGGACGCTCCGCGCGGCGGACGCCGGGATCAGAGCTCGGGTTCCGGGATGACCAGGCCCGCAGCGGCCTCGGGGCGCATCTGCGGGAACAGGATCACGTCGCGGATCGCCGGCGCGTCGGTGAGCAGCATCACCAGGCGGTCGATGCCGATGCCGCAGCCGCCGGTCGGGGGCAGGCCGTATTCGAGCGCGCGGATGTAGTCGGCGTCGTAATACATGGCCTCCTCGTCGCCCGCTTCCTTGGCCTCGACCTGGGCGCGGAAGCGCGCGGCCTGGTCCTCGGGGTCGTTGAGCTCGGAGAAGCCGTTGGCGATCTCGCGGCCGACGATGAAGAGCTCGAAGCGCTCGGTGATCTCGGGGTCGGTGTCGGACGCGCGCGCCAGCGGCGAGACCTCGACCGGGTAGTCGATGATGAAGGTCGGCTCCCACAGCTCGGCCTCGGCGCAGGCTTCGAAGAGCTGCAGCTGCAGGCTGCCCAGGCCGCCCGGCTTGACCTTCTCGCCGAAGGCGACGATCTTTTCCTTCAGCCACGCGGCGTCGGCCAGTTGTTCCGCGGTGAAGCCCGGGTGGTACTTGCGGATCGCCTGCACGATGGTGAGGCGGTGGAAGGGCTTCGACAGGTCGAGCTCGCGGCCCTGATAGACGAAGGATTCGGTGCCCAGCGCCTCGCGCGCGGCGTGGCGGATCAGGCCCTCGGTGAAGTCCATCAGCGTCTTGTAGTTCGCGTACGCCTCGTAGAACTCCATCATGGTGAATTCGGGGTTGTGGCGCGGGCTGAGACCTTCGTTGCGGAAGTTGCGGTTGACCTCGAAGACCTTCTCCAGGCCGCCCACCACCAGGCGCTTGAGGTAGAGCTCGGGCGCGATGCGCAGGAAGAGCTCCATGTCGAGCGCATTGTGGTGGGTGGTGAAGGGCTTGGCCGCGGCACCGCCCGGGATGGGGTGCATCATCGGCGTCTCGACCTCGAGGAAGCCGTGGCCGGTCATGTAGTTGCGGATCGACTGCACCATGCGGCTGCGCGCCACGAAGGTGAAGCGCGACTGCTCGTTCATGATCAGGTCGACATAGCGCTGGCGGTACTTCTGCTCGACGTCGGTGAGGCCGTGGAACTTGTCGGGCAGCGGGCGCAGGCTCTTGGTGAGCAGGCGGATCTCCGCGGCCTTGACGGTGAGTTCGCCGGTCTTGGTCTTGAACACCGTGCCCACGCAGCCGACGATGTCGCCGATGTCCCAGGTCTTGAACTGGGCATAGACGTCCTCGCCCACGCCGTCGCGCTGCACGTAGAGCTGGATGCGGCCGGAGAGGTCCTGGATGGTGACGAAGCTCGCCTTGCCCATGATGCGCTTCAACATGATGCGGCCGGCCACCCTGACCTCGACCGGCGTCGCTTCCAGCGCCTCGGCGTCCTTGTCGCCGTAGAGCTCGTCGAGCTTGCCGGCGGTGTTCTCGCGCGAGAAATCGTTGGGGAAGGCACCGCCGCTCGCGCGCCAGGCGGCGAGTTTCTCGCGGCGCTCGGCGATGAGGTGGTTTTCGTCCTGGGGCTGGGGCGTGGTCTGCGTCTGGTCGGACATGATCTGGGTGTCGAAGCTCTGAAAGGGGATGCGCCGCAGCGGGCCGCGTGCGAAAGGCGTGATTGTGGCAGGGCCGGCAAGGCGGGGCAATTGCGCAACGCGCCCCGGACCCACGGAATCTTCTGGAGATGTCCGCGAATCCGCGGTCCCGCCCCAGGATCGTCCCCGTTTCGAGAGTCTCCGGCAGGCGCGACGCAAGTCGCGATCGGCTGCGGCGGCGTCCATCCGCAGCATGAGTCGGTGATCTCCCGGGCCCGATCCTAAAGTCCCCATTGCGGGGACCGATAAGACAGAGGTCGATTCAAACTCCCCGCGGAACCCCCATGAGCACCTTCCGGCAAATGTACGAAGGCATCGAGAAGACCTTCTGGAACTCGCTGACCAAGAAACTCTTCAGCTTCCTGCTGTTGTTCGCGATCAACCTGGGCTATCTCGTCATCTGGCAGGACCGGCGCGAGGCCGTGGAGAAGGCGCTTGCCAAGGGTACGGTGGCGCCGGAGGTCCTCTCGTCGGTGGTCGCGACCTTCGACGCCGGCCTCTACGCGATGCTTGCGCTCTCGGCCTTGGCGCTGGCGATGCTGCTCGGCCAGATCCTCTATCTGCGCCACCTGGTCGTGCGGCCGATCCGCGTCATCACCGCCATCTTCGACGAGATCGCGCGCGGCGAGGGCGACTTCTCCCGCGACCTCCCGCTCACCACGCACGACGAGCTGCGCGAGCTCGCGGCGAGCTACAACCGTTTCGCCGCCAAGATGCGCGAGATCATCGGCAAGGTGCGCTCGATGAGCGTCAACATCGCACGCGAGGCGGTGCAGGTGAAGCTGGGCGTGGAGAACTCCGCGCGCGATGCGCAGCGCCAGGGCGACATGACCGACACCGTTTTCGAGGCCAGCACGCGCTCGACCGAGGCGATCGGCGAGGTGTCGGTGAGCGCACGCGCGATCGACGCCTCTACGCTGCGCAACCTCGAGATCGCGCGCGAGTCGCTCGGCGAGGTGCAGAACGTCGCCGCCAAGATCCTCGCGGTGAGCGAGAAGCTGCAGCGCTTCAACCACACGGTGGACGAGCTCTCGCAGCGCTCGGAGAGCGTCAAGGAGATCGCCGCGCTGATCCGCGAGATCGCCGACCAGACCAACCTGCTCGCGCTCAACGCCGCGATCGAGGCTGCACGCGCAGGCGAGGCCGGGCGCGGCTTCGCGGTCGTCGCCGACGAGGTGCGCAAGCTCGCCGAGCGGGTCAACAAGGCCACCCAGGAGATCGTCGGCAACATCAACGGCATGCTCGAGCTGGTGGGCGACACGCGCGCCGAGAACGACGTGATCAACGACGACGTCGAGCAGACGCGCGACGTGGTGACGCGCTCGGCCACGCAGTTCGAGCACATGGTGGGCGAGTTCGAGCGCACCGGCGGGCAGCTCTCGCAGATCGCCGCCGGCATGGCCTCGCTGACCGAGACCAACGCCCATGTGCACGCCAACGTCACCGACATCCACCGTCTGTCCGCCGAGGTGGCCGGGCGCATGGAGAACTGCGAGCAGCGCACCCTCGCGCTCACCAAGTCGACCGAGGCGGTGCAGGAGCTGGTGTCGCGCTTCAAGATCGGCACCGGGGTCTTCGACCTGCTGGTCAACGAAACGCGCGGTTTCCGTGACGGCGTCCAGGCTGAACTCGAGCAGATGGCGGCTGCGAGGGTGGACGTCTTCGATCGCACCTACCGCCCCGTGCCGGGCAGCAACCCGCCCAAGTTCCGCGTGGCCTGGGGCGAGGAATTCACCCGCCGCTGCCAGCGCCTCCTCGACGAGAGCCTGGAACGCGCGCGCGGCGCGGTGTTCGCGGTCGCGGTCAATACCGACGGTTACCTCTCCGCGCACAACAGCCGCTACTCGCAGCCGCTGACCGGCGATCCCGCCAAGGATCTGGTCGGCAACCGCACCTGCCGCAAGTTCGAGAACCCCGCCGAGCTGCGCGCCGCGCGCAACACCGAGCCGATGCTGCTGCAGACCTACCTGCGCGACACCGGCGAGGTGCTGTGCGACCTCGCCATGCCGATCGTGATCGGCGGGCGCCACTGGGGCAACGTGCGCGTCGGCATGCCGGCCGAGGCCCTGCTGGAGCGCTGAACGAGCGCCGTGTTCGCGCCTGGCGGCGCTCCTGCGTGAAACAGCGCCCCCTGCAGGAGCGGCGCAAGCCGCGAACGCGGCCGCAGGGTGCTCGACGGCCTTGTCCTTCAATCCACCGCGCGCTGCAGCACCCCGATCGGCGGCGCCCAGTCGGTGCCGGGCTGCTTCTTGCGCGTGACCAGCGTGAGCTGGGCGGGCGCGAAGACGTTGGCGTTGTGGGTCACCGGCGTGGTGATCAGATACTGCGCGCGGGTGGCGCGCAGGAAGGTGCCGACGCGGTCGATGTTGGCGACGTCCAGATGTGCGAAGGGCTCGTCGATGAAGACGAAGCCGCCGGGGCGGGACTCGTCCATCAGCAGGCCGATCAGCAGGATCAGCGACTTCATGACCTGCTGGCCGCCCGAGGCCTCGCCGTCGTTGAGGCCCACCGCGCCCTTGCGGTCGAAGTCGAAGCGCACCTCGAGCCCGGCCTGGGCGAGCGAGAGGTCATCGTTCTCCAGGTGCGGGGTGGGGCAGTCGACGCTGACGTTGGCGAGCTCGCCGAGCGCCTTCAGGTTCTTCGCGTACTGGCGCACGGTGGCGCGCAGCTTGGCGATGTAGGCGGCGCGGGCGTTGTCGGAGTGCAGCCGCGCGGTGGTGCAGTAGCCCTGGCGGTTGAGGTAGTCGCGCTCGCGCAGGGCGACGTCGGCGCCGAGACGGTCGCGCACCACCAGCACGGCGGGGTCGGTGATCCACTCGCCCTCGTCGAGGTGGCGGCGCAGGCGGTCGAGCTGCAGGCGGGCGCCGCGGGCGTCGCCGTATCTTTCGGCGAGCAGGGCCAGCTCGCCGGCGTCCAGCCAGTGCGCCGGCATGCCGCGCCGGCGCCGGCGCAGGGCGAGGATGCGCTCGGCCTGGGCGCGGCGGCGCGGGCCGTGCTCGCGCGCGATGTCGGCCAGGCGCAGGTCGATCGCCTTGAGTTCGCGGGTGCGGCGGTCGAGCTCGATCTGGATGCCGTTCGCCTTCTCGGCGAGGCGGTCGATCTCGCCGCGCGTGTCGCTGCGCTCGGCGATCGCCTCGGTGAGCGCCTTGCGCGCGGCGGGCAGCTCGGCCTCCGCGCTGGCGTAGGCCTCGGCGCGGGCGGCGAGCAGCTGCGCCGACTGCAGGCCGAGCAGGCGCTGGCGCAGCGTGGTGAGGCGGGCGCTCGCGGCGTCGAGCCTGGGGCGCAGGGCCTGGAGCTGCTTGTCCACCCCGCCGATCTCGTCCTGCAGCGCGGCGATGCGCGCCTGGCGGGCGAGCTCGCCGAAGTGGAACTCCTGCGGCCGGCCGAGGTGGCGGGCGCCGCGGCGCTCGCGGTGGTAGCCGTCGCGGGTGATCCACTCCTGCTCGCGCGGCAGATCGCGCGCGGCCTCGGCGTCGTCGACGCGGCGGATGCGGTTCAACAGGTCGGCGAGCCAGCGCGGCACCGGCGCGCCGAATTCCACCACCTCGGCGAGGCTCATCGGGCGCGGCGGAGGTGCGCTCTCGCGCTCGGCCACGATGAAGTGGCGGAAGCGCTCGCGCTCGCCGAGCGCCCAGGCGGCGTGGCGGTCGGCTTCGCGTTCGAGCAGGACGAGGTGGCGGTAGGGGCGCAGGATGGCTTCGAGCGCGGCCTGCCAGGCGGGGTCGGTGACCTCCACCACCTCGGCGAGGCTGCGGTGGGCGATGCCCTCGGCGCTCAGCCGGACGCGGAAGCGCGCGACCTCGGCGTCCCCCGGCGCGCCGGCGCGGTTACGCTCGCCGCGCAGGGTCTCGCTGCGCTCCTCGAAGGCGGCGACGAGCTCGCGCTCCTTGCGGCGCAGCGCGGCGAGCGCGGCGTCGGCCTCCTCGTGCTCCTTCTCCAGCGCCACGGCGTCGGCGCCGTGCTCGCTGGCGAGCTGGGCGCGCAGCATGTCGCGCTCCTCGAGCAGCCTTTCGAGGTCGCGCACGCGGTCGTGGGCGGCGAGGTAGCGCTGTTCGGAGGCGCGGTCGTCCTCCTTCAGGCGCTTGCGCTCGGCCTGCACGGACTCCTGCTCGGCGCGCACGATCTCCAGGCGCTGGCGCGATTCGCGCTGCTCGACGAGCTTGTCGGCGCGCTCGTGGCCGACGCGGAACAAGGTCTCGCGCTCGGCGGCGAGCGCGCGCTCGAGCTCGGCGATCTCCAGGCGCGGCACGATCCCGGCCTCGAGCGCGTGGATCTCGTCGGCGAGCTGTTTCCATTCCAGGAAGCGGTTGGCCTCGGCCTTCTTCTCCTCGGCCTGGGTCTTCAGGCGATCGAGGTCGATGCCGAGCTCGCCGAGCTCGCGCTCGGCCGATTTCTGCTCCTCGCGCGCGGCCTGGTAGTTGTCCAGGACCTCCTTGTCGCCGAAGACGTCGAAGACGAGCTCGAGCAAGGCCTTGGGCGAGTATTCGCACAGCTTGTCGGTGTCGCCCTGCTCGAGCGCCAGCACCTTGGTGATCGCCGGGGTGAGGCCGCCCCAGGCCAGGCGGTGCTGGTAGTCGCGCAGGCCGATCCAGTCGTTGGTGGCTTCCAGCGCCTCGATCGGCTGGTTGCCGTCGACGATGGTGTAATCGCGGATCCAGTCGCCGCCGGCCTTGCGGATGCGGCAGGCGAGCGTGACCTCGTCGGCCAGGCAGGGGAAGAAGGGACGCTTGCCGGTGTGGCCGGGCTGGTTGGCGACCACCGCGCGGATCCACGCGAAGCTGCGGTCGGCGCGGCGCACGTAGCGGCGGAAATCGCGCTTGCCCGAGCAGCGCAGCGCGAAGAGGGTGCGCAGGGCGTCGAGCAGCGTGGTCTTGCCCGAGCCGTTGGGGCCGACGATGGTGATGATCTGGGCATCCAGCGGCAGCGTGAAGCGCCGCCAGAAGTCCCAGTGGACGAGCTCGAGGGTCTTGATGTGGAACATGGGCCGGGGTCGCGGTGAGGCTCAGCGCCGCTGCAGCAGCAGCCCGCATTCGAGGTGGTGGGTGTAGGGGAACTGGTCGAAGGCCGCGGCCGCGGCGATGCGGTGCGTCGTCGCCAGCGCGGCGACGTTGGCGCGCAGGGTCTCCGGGTTGCAGGAGATGTAGAGGATGTGCTCGAAGCCCTTCGCCAGCGCGATCGTGCCTTCGTCGAGGCCGGCGCGCGGCGGGTCCACGAAGAGCGTGGAGAAGCGGTAGCCGGCCAGGTCCACGCCCTGCATGCGGCGGTATTCGCGCCCGCCGGCGAGGGCGTCGCTGATCTCCTCGCTCGCCATGCGCACCATGGTGACGTTGGCGACGCCGTTGTCGGCGAGGTTGGTGTGCGCGGCGCGCACCGAGGTCTTGCTCATCTCGGTCGCGAGCACGCGGCCGAACAGCGGCGCCAGCGCCACGGTGAAGTTGCCGTTGCCGCAGTAGAGTTCGAGCAGGTCACCCGGGCCTTGCGGACGCGCGCCCACGGCCTTCGCCTGCGCGCGCGCCCAGGCCAGCATGTGCTGGTTCACGCCGCCGTTGGGCTGGGTGAAGCTGCCCTCGAACTGCTGGTAGCGCAGACGCTGGCCGTCGACCTCGAGCACCTCCTGTACCCAGTCGCGCTCGAGCACGATCTTCTGCTTGCGGCTGCGCCCGATCACCTGGATGTCGAGCGCGGCGGCGAGCGCGCGCGCGGCGGTTTCCCAGTCTGCGTCGAGCGGGCGGTGGTAGACCAGGCTGACCAGGCACTCGCCGCTCAGGGTGGCGAGGAAGTCGACCTGGAAGATCTTGCGCCGCAGCGCCTCGCTGGCCTGGAGCGCGTCGCGCAGGCGCGGCATCAGCTTGGCGATCGGTTCTGCAGCCGCGGGGAAGGTCTCGAGCAGGATGGGCTGCTTCGGGTCCGCGCTGTCGAACATCGCGTAGTCGATGCGGTCCTCGTGATGCCACAGGCGGAACTCGGCGCGCAGGCGGTAGTGCAGCGGCGCGGAGCGGAAGACCGCCGGCTCGGGCAGGTCGAACTCGGCGAAGTCGCTGCGGTAGCGCGCGAGCTTGGCGGCGAGCTGGTCCTCGTAGCGCGCGGGGTCGATGCAGGGCAGGGGCATGGGCTCAGTCTTCCTCGTCGAGGGCTTCAGCTTCGTCGGGCAGGACCTCGGCGAGTTCGAAGGCGTTGCTCTCCGGCGGCGCGTGGCCGGCGGCTTCGAGGATCTCGCCCAGGGTGCCGTGGATGATGCGGTCGGCCATCACGCGGTAGTCGAGCGCGAGGTCGAGCAGTGGTCCCTCGGTGACGAGCCCGTTGCGGCGCTCGATGAAGCCGAGGCGGGCGAGCTTGCCGAGCATGAAGTTGCGCACCTTGGTGCGCCCTCCCAGGCGCGGGCCGAAGTCGGCGATCAGGGAGGCCTCGGTGAGCGTGCCCGAGACGGCATCGCCATGCGCCACCGGCTTGTCGCCACCGAAGAGATCGGTCTGGCCGTCGTCGACGAGCTCGCGCCGGGTCACCTGGCGCTGCCGCTTGGGCAGCACGATCAGCGCCCAGAGGATCACCAGCAGCGCGACCTCGTCGCGCGTCAGGCCGAGGTTGCTGGCCGCGTACTCGCGCCCGGCGCCGAACACCGGTTCGGCGAGTTCGGGCTGCAGCGCCACGCCGACGTGGGCGGCGTAGGGGTTGTCGAGCAGGCGCAGGCCGACGTCGGCCAGCCGCCGGTCGAGTTCGAGGCGGAAGGTTTCATCCACCAGCGCGCGTCGCACCAGCTTGTCGCCGCGCGGCAGCCAGCGCTGGGCGAGCAGGCGCGCGGTGAGGGTCTTGAGTTCGTGTTCCATGGAAATCCTGGGGGCTCGGGCCGGGGGCGGGGCTCAAGCCGCGGTGGTGGCGCGCGGGCGCACCTCGCCGAGCGTCATCGCGCCGATCTCGTCCTCGCCGACCGCGGTCAGCGTGTCGCCGAACTCGACCTCCACCGGCAGGCGCATGAAGCTGCTCACCGGGCCATCCTCCGGGCCGCCCTCCGGAGCGGTCTCCGCGCCGTCGGCGAGCAGCGCGAGCAGCGACAGGCGGTAGCTCGCCGGGGCGAAACCGCCGCCGGCAATCACGTGGTGCAGGGGCTGCGGCGCGGGCAGGGCCCCGAGACGATGGGTGAAGTGTTCGAGCATGCGCAGGTCTTCGGCCTGTGGGGCGAAGCCGGTCGCGGCGGCGTCGGCCGGGGGCAGGGTGGTGTCGGCCGGGGCCGCGCTGCCGCCGCCCTCGAGCAAGGATTCGGCGCGGTCGAGCAGCTCGTGCCCGCCGGCGAGCAGCGGCAGCTCCGGCACGCTAGCGCAGGCGTCCGCCGCCAGCGTGGCGAGCGCCGCGGCGTCGAGCCCGCGCAGCCAGGCGGCGACGTCCGAGGACGAGATGCCCGAGGCCCCCAGCGTCACGCGCTGCGCCTCGATCTTGTTCAGCGCGCGCTGGAAGGAGGCGTCGGCGCGCGCCAGGCGCGACTGCGCCAGCCCGATGCGCTGCGCGATGCGGGCGATGTCGAAGTCGACCTCGGGGTCGGCGAGCAGCTTGTCGAGGAGCTCGGTGCCGCGCTCGAGCCAGCGCCCGTTGGCAGACAGGCGGCGGCGGGCGTCGAGGATGCGGAACTCGGAGCCGGAGGCGATCGCCTCCTCGAAGTGCCAGGTGAGGTCGTTGAGCTTGGACAGCAGATGGCCGAGCGACTCGGCGGTGATGCCGCCGACTGCCTGCAGGCCGGCGAGCTGGGCGGTGAGGAAGCCGAGCTCGGCGTCTTCTTCCTCGCCGAAGCGCAGCAGCATCGCGATCGCCGCCACCGCGTTGCGACCATGGTCGGAGAGCGCGTAGTGGCCGTCCTCGCCGATCGCGAGCAGGCCGTTCTCGCGCAGGCGCTTCAGGACCGTCTCGAGCTTGACCGGGTCGAGATAGCTGAAGCGTGCGCGCAGCGCCTCGGGCGCCCAGCGCGGCGCGTCGGCTTCGCGGCCGATCTCGCGCAGCACCAGCAGGCGCATCAGCACCTCGGTCTCGGTGCCGCGGAACAGCGTGATGAAGGCGTCGAGCAGCGGGCGCGCCGAAGCCAGCGCCGCGAGCTCGGGCACTTCGTCGGCGTCCACGCCCGCGGCGAGGAAGTCGGAGAGGAAGGGGTCGTTCAAGCCTGCAACGCCCTTTCCTCAGACGCCCTGCTTGAGGCTTGCCCCGATGAAATCGTCGAGATCGCCGTCGAGCACGGCCTGCGTGTTGCCGACCTCGTAGTTGGTGCGCAGATCCTTGATGCGCGACTGGTCGAGCACGTAGCTGCGGATCTGGTGACCCCAGCCGATGTCGCTCTTGGAGTCCTCGAGCTTCTGCTGCTCGGACTGGCGCTTGCGCAGCTCGGCCTCGTACAGGCGCGCCTTCAGCATCGACATGGCCTCGGCCTTGTTCTTGTGCTGCGAGCGGTCGTTCTGGCACTGCACGACGATGCCGGTGGGCTCGTGGGTGATGCGCACCGCGGAGTCGGTCTTGTTGATGTGCTGGCCGCCCGCGCCCGAGGCACGGTAGGTGTCGATGCGCAGGTCGGCCGGGTTGATCTCGATCTCGATCGAGTCGTCGACCTCCGGATACACGAACACCGAGGTGAAGCTGGTGTGGCGGCGCGCGTTGGAGTCGAACGGCGACTTGCGCACGAGGCGGTGGATGCCGGTCTCGGTGCGCAGGTAGCCGTAGGCGTATTCGCCGGAGAACT
Organism: Thauera aminoaromatica; assembly: GCF_000021765.1. Taxonomy (NCBI): domain Bacteria; kingdom Pseudomonadati; phylum Pseudomonadota; class Betaproteobacteria; order Rhodocyclales; family Zoogloeaceae; genus Thauera; species Thauera aminoaromatica. Next base: position 2,211,943 of record NC_011662.2, read on the forward strand.
TGATCGTGCAGTTCTTGATGCCGGCGACCTCGCCCTCGGTCTCTTCCATGAGCTCGACGGTGAAGCCCTTCTTCTCGCCGTAGCGCAGGTACATGCGCTCGAGCATGCCCGCCCAGTCCTGCGCCTCGGTGCCGCCGGCGCCGGCCTGGATCTCGATGAAGCAGTTGTTGGGGTCCATCGGGTTGCTGAACATGCGGCGGAACTCGAGCTTCTCGATCGCGCCCTGCAGCTCGACGAGGTCGGCCTCGACCGCCTCGAAGGTGTCGTCGTCGTCCTCGGCCTCGGCGAGCTCGAAGAGATCCTTGAGGTCGCGCGACTGCGCGTCGATCTTCTGCAGCGTCAGCACCACGTCCTCGAGCTGGCGCTTCTCCTTGCCGAGCTCCTGCGCGCGCTCGGCGTTGTTCCACACCGCCGGGTCTTCGAGCGCGCGATTGACCTCTTCGAGCTTCGATGCCTTCACATCGTAGTCAAAGATACCTCCGTAGTTCGCGACCCCGGGCGGCGAGGTCGGCGAGTTTTTCGGCGATGGCGTTCTGGCGTTCGGCTTCCATGGCGAGGCTCCGGCGGAATCTGGGAAACCGCTCATTATACCGGTTACCGGAGCAGCGCCGTCGGCCGCAGCGCAGCTTCATGAGCAGGGACGTCCCGCCGACTCCGCGCAGACGCAGCGAGAGCCTCGTTCGCCTCCCGCTTCCAGGCTGGAGTACCTGCAGGCGGGACGGTTACAATTACGCCCAATTCAGGATCCGCGTGCCGTCATCGACCCGGGGAACGCGGTAGGAACTCGTCTGGCGGGCACATGCAGCACAACAGCAGGAAGATCCTCGGGGTATTGATCGCCACGGTGCTGGCGCTCAACGCATTCATTGCGGGACTGCTGGGCTATGCGATGCTGGAGGCGAAGGCACGCAAGGAGCGGGAGGTGCGCACCACGGTCGAGAACCTGGCCCTGCTCCTCGACCAGAGCGTCGGTTCCTCGGTGCGCGAGATCGACCTCCTGCTGCGCGGAGCGCAGAACCGGATCGAGCGTGCGTTGCGCGACAAGGGGCGCCTGGAGCGCGACGATTTCGACTCGGTGATCGACGTGCATCGCGACGGGCTGTCGCAGACCGCCCAGGTCCGGGTCAGTGATGCCACCGGCACGGTTGTCCTCGGCGACCAGGTGACGGCCGAGACGCGTACAAGCTATGCCGACCGCCCGTTCTTCATCGATCATCGCGCGCTCGACGATGGCGAGATGCAGGCCAGCAAGCTGCTGCACGGGCGCATTTCAAATACGTGGATCGTGGTGTTCTCGCGCCGCTACAACGCGCCCGATGGCGACTTCGCGGGCGTCGTGACCGCAGCCGTGCCGGCCGATCATTTCCAGCGCCTGCTTTCGGGCCTGCAGCTCGGGCCGCATGGCATCGCCCTGGTGCGCGACCTCGACATGACGCTGATCGCGCGCTGGCCGCGTCTCGATGCCCCGGCCGGCGTGATCGGCAGTCGCGGCGGGTCGCAGGAGCTCAACGAGATCGTCGCCTCCGACGTTCGCGCGCAGTCCTTCTACAGCGCGCGCACGGCCGACGGCGTGGCGCGCATCAATGCCTACCGCCGGCTCGAGCGCCTGCCGGCCTTCGTGGTCGTCGGCTGGGGCGAGAAGGACTACCTCGCGCAGTGGAAGGAGGACGTCGGCAAGGCCATGCTGCTGTGGGCACTTTTCCTCGGCGTGACCGGGCTGGCCGCCTGGCTGCTGTATCGGCTGGTCGACGCCAACGACCGTGCCAACGAGCGCAGCCGCATCCTGCTGCAGAACGCCAGCGACGGCATCCACATCACCGATGCGGAGGGCATCGTCATCGAGGCCAGCGACGCCTTCTGCCGCATGCTCGGGCGATCGCGCAGCGAGGTCATCGGCATGCGGGCGGGGAGCTGGGATGCCTGCCATCCGGAGCCCGACATGCGTGCGCTGATCAGCGAGCTGTTCGCCTCGAGCGAAGTGCACACCTTCGAAACGGCGCATCGGCGCAAGGATGGAAGCGTGTATCCCGTCGAGGTGACCGCGTTCCCGCTCGAGGTGGACGGCAGGACGGTGCTGTTCAACTCCGCGCGCGACATCTCCGCGCGCAAGTCGGCGGAGGCCGAGGTCAGGAAGCTGGCCTACTTCGACGCCTTGACCGGCTTGCCCAACCGGCGGCTGCTGATGGAGCGGCTGGAGCGGGCGCAGGCGAGCTGCGCGCGTCAGGGCACGGTCGGCGCCTTGCTGTTCATCGACCTGGACAACTTCAAGGCGGTCAATGACACCGTGGGCCACCAGGAGGGCGATCGGCTGCTCGTGCAGGTCGCCGCCATCCTCGTACGCTGCGTGCGCAAGGACGATACCGTGGCCCGGCTCGGTGGCGACGAGTTCATCGTCATGCTGGAGGAACTGGGCGGGGAGGGGCGGGAGGCGGCGGAACAGGCCGCGGCGGTGGGCAGCAAGATCCTCGCGGCGCTGAACCAGCGTTTCCAGCTCGGCAGTTCGGAACATCGCACCTCGGTGAGCATCGGCGTGAGCCTTTTCGGCGAGTTGGCCGACGAACCGGTCGACGAGCCCCTGCGACGGGCCGACATGGCGATGTACCGGGCCAAGCTCGGCGGACGCAACGCGGTGTGCTTCTTCGACCCCTCGATGCTGGCCGACGTGCGCGCCCGGGCCGACGTGGAGGCAGGGCTGTGGATCGCGCTCGAGCAGCGCCAGTTCGTGCTGCATTACCAGCCCCAGGTCGCCGCCGACGGTGCGGTGCTCGGCGTGGAGGCGCTGGTGCGTTGGCATCACCCGGTGCGCGGCCTGGTACCGCCGGGTGAGTTCATTCCGCTCGCCGAAGAGTGCGGGTTGATCCTTCCACTCGGGCGCTGGGTGCTCGAGGCCGCCTGCGCGCAGCTGGCGGCGTGGGCGGACGACCCGTGGCGCAGCAGGCTGGTGATCGCGGTCAATGTCAGCGCACGCCAGTTCCTCCATGAAGACTTCGTCGCCGGGGTGGTCGCCGCGCTCGAGCGCTCGGGGGCCGACCCGGGCCGGCTCGACCTGGAGCTGACCGAGAGCTCGCTGGTGACCGACGTCGACAAGGTCAGCGAGAAGATGGAGGCCCTCAAGGCGCTCGGCGTGGGATTCTCGCTCGACGACTTCGGGACCGGCTATTCCTCGCTCGCCTATCTCAAGCGCTTGCCGCTGGATCAGTTGAAGATCGATCGCAGCTTCGTGCGCGACATCCTGGTCGATCCCAACGACGCGGCGATCGCGCGCATGATCATCGTGCTCGCCGACAACCTCGGCCTGCGTGTGATCGCGGAAGGCGTGGAGTGCGAGGAGCAGCGCGACTTCCTCGCCCGCAACGGCTGCTCAAGCTATCAGGGCTACCTTTTCAGTGCCCCGCAGCCGATCGACGCGCTCGAGGCCTTCCTCGACGCCCGAAGGTCTCGGCCGGCGCGCTGAAGGAGCGCTCAGTCGGCGCGTTCCAGATCGTCGATCACCGCCTTCAGGAAGCGCGCGGCCTCGCCGCCGGTGACCACGCGGTGGTCGAAGGACAGGCTCAGCGGCAGCACGCGGCGTACCGCCGGGGCGCCATCGACCGCGAGCACCTGCTCGTGCACCCGCCCGGCGCCGAGGATGGCCACCGTGGGCGGCACCACCAGCGGCGAGGCGTACTTGCCGCCGATCATGCCGAAGTTGGACAGCGTGATGGTGTGGCCGCGCATCTCCTCGGGCGGAATCCTGCGCGCCCTGACGTCGGCGCGCATGCGCTCGAGGCCCTGGCGCAGGTCGTCGGGGCTGCGGTTGGCGACGTCGCGCAGCACCGGCACGAAGAGGCCGTCGGGCAGGTCGACCGCGATGCCGACGTGCACCTGCGGCACCAGCCGGCGCGCCATGGCGTGGCTCTCGTACCAGGCGTTGAGCGCCGGCGCGGCGCGGCAGCCGGCGACCAGGGCGCGGATCAGGCGCACGGTGACGTCGGTACCGGGCGGCCAGGCGTGGATCACCGCGTCGTCGATCACGGTGGCGCCGGCGACCTCGCTCTGCGCCAGGCTCATGTTCTGCGCCATCGCCCGGCGCACGCCGCGCAGCGCTTCGGCGGGGCCGGCCTCGGCGAGCACGCGCGCGGCGCGCTGCACGTCCTCGCGGGTGATCACGCCGTCGGCGCCGGAGGGCGTCACCATCTCGAGCTCGACCTTCAACTGGCGCGCCAGCGCGCGCACCGCCGGGGTGGCGCGGATCCCCGCTCCGCCGTGGGCTGCCGGTGCGAGCGCGGCCGGCGCCTCGGCGCGCACCTCCTGGCCGACCTGCATCTCGCCGACCACGGTGCCGGTGTCGGCGGTCTCGGCGCCGCCCTCGAAGCCGGCCAGCGGTGCGCCCACATGCACGAGCTGGCCGACCTCGCCGTACAGCTTCGCGACCCGCCCATCGTAAGGGGAGGGGATGTCCACGATCGCCTTGGCGGTCTCGACCGATACCAGCGGCTGGTCGGCGGCGATCTCGTCGCCCGCCTTGACATGCCATTCGACGATCTCGGCTTCCTGCAGTCCTTCGCCCAGGTCGGGCAGCTTGAAGATCTTCATGATGCCTCCAGGGTCTTGCGCGCCGCCGCGACGATGCGTTCGACGCTCGGCAGGTACTGGGTTTCGAGCCGCGACAGCGGCATCACCGTGTCGTAGCCGGTGACGCGCTGCACCGGCGCGAGCAGGGAATACAGGCCCTCTTCGGCGAGGCCGGCCGCGATCTCGGCGCCCAGGCCGGCGGTGCGCGCGGCCTCGTGCACGATCACGCAACGCCCGGTGCGGGCGACCGACTCCAGGATGGTCGGCAGGTCGAGCGGCTTGAGCGTGGCGACGTCGATGACCTCGGCCGAGATGCCCTCGGTGGCGAGCGCGTCGGCCGCGGCCTGGGTCTCGTGCAGCATCGCGCCCCAGCTCACCAGGGTGAGGTCGGTGCCGCCGCGCAGGGTGAAGCACACGTCCAGCGGCAGCGCCTCGCCGTCGTCGGCCACCTCCTGGCGGAACAGGCGGTACATCCGCGTCGGCTCGAGGAACATCACCGGGTCGGGGTCGCGGATCGCCGCCAGCAGCAGGCCGTAGGCGCGTGCGGGCGAGGACGGCATGACCACGCGCAGGCCGGGGGTGTGGGCGAGCATCGCCTCCGGGCTCTCGGAGTGGTGCTCGGGCGCATGGATGCCGCCGCCGCAGGGGGTGCGCACGACCAGCGGGCAGGTGAGCCGGCCGCGGGTGCGGTTGCGCAGGCGCGCGGCATGGTTGATCAGGTGGTCGATCGCCGGATACAGGAAGCCGGAGAACTGGATCTCCGCCACCGGCCTGAGGCCCATCGCCGCCATGCCGATCGCGGTGCCGACGATCGCGGTCTCGGCGAGCGGGGTGTCGACCACGCGCCCGGCGCCGAAGCGCTGCTGCAGCCCGACCGTGGCGCGGAACACGCCGCCGTTGGCGCCGATGTCCTCGCCGAGCAGCACGACCGCCTCGTCGCGCGCGAGCTCGTGGGCGAGGGCCAGGTTGACCGCCTCGACGAGATTGATCTCAGCCATGATCGCCTCCCGGTTGTCCGCCCGCCTTGCGCGGCGCGAAGCGCAGGGCCTCGTCGCGCTGGGCCACGAGCGCGGCGGGCAGGGTCGCGAAGAGGTGCTCGAACATCGCCGCGGTGGTGGGCGGCGGGGTGTTCAGATAGGCCTCGACCGCGGTGTTCACGGTCTCGGTACACTCGCGCGCGAGCGCCTCCTCCTTGTCCGGCCCCCAGGCGCCGAGCCCGACCAGGTGGTTGCGCAGCCGGGTCAGCGGCTCGAAGGACCACTGCTCCTGCACCACCGCAGGGTCGCGGTAGCGCGAGGCGTCGTCGGCGGTGGTGTGGTCGCCGAGGCGATAGGTGATCGCCTCGATCAGGGTCGGTCCACCGCCGGCGCGGGCCTTCGCCAGCGCTTCACGGGCAACGTGGTGCACCGCAACGAGGTCGTTGCCGTCGACCTGCACGCCCTCGACGCCGGCGGCGATGGCCTTCTGCGCCAGCGTGGCGGTGGCGCTCTGCGCGCTGCGCGGCACCGAGATCGCCCACTGGTTGTTGCTCACCACGATCAGCAGGGGCGCATTCCAGACGGCGGCGAAGTTGAGCCCCTCGTAGAAGTCGCCCTTCGAGCTGCCGCCGTCGCCGAGGAAGCACACCGCCGCGCGCGCCTCGCCGCGCAGCTTGAAGGCATAGGCCGCGCCCGCGGCGTGGCAGACCTGGGTGCCGATCGGCACGCAGTTGGGAAAGTCGTGGCGGGCCTGGGCGAAGTCGCTGCCGCGCTCGTCGCCGCCCCAGTAGCGCAGGCTCTCCTCGATGCGCACGCCGCGCACGAGCTGGGCGGCGTGCTCGCGATAGGAGGGAAACAGCGCGTCCTCGGCACGCATCGCGCTCGCCACCCCGACCCCGATCGCCTCCTGGCCGAGCGCCGACGCGAAGGTCCCGAGCTTGCCGGTGCGCTGCAGCGCGATCGCCTTGGCGTCGAAGGTGCGCGTGAGGTACATCGCGCGGTACATCGGGACCAGCTGTGCGGGATCGCGCGCGAAGTCGGGCAGCGGCCCGAGCGCCTCGCCCTGCGGGTCGAGGAAACGGACGTGATCGATGTGGAACCGGGCGACAGTGCTCATGGCGCGCTCCCTTCAGGCTCGGTCGGCCCCGCATGCCTGCGCGCCCCGGTCGGGGTTCGTCTCCTTTGGGCGCCGGTGGCATCCGGGCGTGGATGTCGTCGGCGACCGGGTGGCGGCGCCGCGACGTTTTCCGTTTGCGGGATTGGAGCGCGCCCGTGCGCGGATGTTCCCGACGCGGTTGCCGCTTCGTCAGCGCGCGCCGGTGAGGCCGCCGCGGTGGCGGTCGCGATAGCCGGCGTGGAGGCCGTCGTCGTCCTGCCAGAAGAAGGCGGCCTCGAGGTAGCCCGGCCAGCGCTCCGGGCCGGCCGGCGGCGGGCCGAGGAAGCGCGCCGCCGCGATCGCGAGCAGGATGTCGTGGGTGACGAAGACGTGCAGACCGGGCGAGCCCGCGGCGATCGCGAGCATGTGCATGGCGAGGTTCTGCGCGCCCACGCGCGCCGGACGCGTGCCGGGCAGGTCCTCGTCGGTCGTCGCCAACTGCTCCATGATCCCCTCGCTGCCGAGGCGCTTCCAGTTCTCGCCCGCCAGCGCGCGGTCGAGCACCCAGGCGCCGGGGTCGCCGAGCATGCGGTCGGTGACGATCGGTGGCGTGTCGCCGGCCACGCGCGCGAAGACCTCGGCGGTGTGCACACAGCGCTGCAGCGGGCTGGTGTGCAGGCTGCGCAGGCGTCCGTGCAGGCGCTCGCCAAGGCTGCGCGCGAGCTCGACGCCTTCGGCGTTGAGCGCGTTGGCGTAGCCGAGGTCGCCGGGCGGCAAGGGGTCGCGCACCGAATGGCGGACCAGCATGGCCACGCCGCGCTCGGCCGGCACCGCGTCCAGCCAGCGCAGGGTGGCGGCGGGGACCCGCCAGTCCGAGGCTTGCGCGCTCATCGCGATGGCGGCGGGCCTACGCCGCCTCGAAATGTTCGAGCATCAGCTGCACGCTGGCGACGCCGTTGTATTCATTGATGCCGAGGCGGAAGGCGGCGTGGATCTGGCCGGCGGCGCCCTCGGCGTGGTTGAAGCGGATGGCCTCGTAGCGCGTGCTGCCGCGCGCGAGCTCGAGCTTGAGGTGCTTGTCCTTCAACAGGCGCTGGCGCTCGACGCGGAAGACGTCGTCGAACAGCGGCGCCGGGAAGCCCTGGCCCCAGATCTCGTTGTCGAGCATGCGCGCGGCGTCGAGCGCGAAGTAGCCCGATTCCAGGCTGCCGTCGGTATCGATGCGGCGCTCGAGCTGGGCGGGCTCGAGCAGTTCGCCGACGACCTCCTCGAAGGCCGCGTCGAAGCGTGCGAGTTCCGATTCGCGGATGGTCAGGCCGGCCGCCATGGCGTGGCCGCCGAAGCGCACGATGAGGTCGGGCTGGCGCTTGGTGACGAGGTCGAGCGCGTCGCGCAGGTGCAGGCCGGGGATCGAGCGCCCGGAGCCCTTGAGTTCGCCGTCGCTCGCGCGCGCGAAGGCGATGGTGGGGCGGTGCAGCCGCTCCTTGATGCGGCCGGCGACGATGCCGATCACACCTTGGTGCCAGTCGGGTTCGAAGAGCGCCACGGTGGCGCGGTTGCCGGCGTCGAAACCCGCCAGGCGGGCGAGCGCTTCTTCCTGCATGCCGGCCTCGATGCTGCGGCGTTCGCGGTTGAGCTTGTCGAGCTCCTGGGCGATGTTCATCGCCCGGCCGGGGTCGTCGGTGATCAGGCACTCGATGCCCAGGCTCATGTCGGAGAGTCGCCCGGCCGCGTTGAGGCGAGGGCCGATCATGAAGCCGAGGTCCATCGTGCTGGCGCGCGCCGGGTCGCGCCCGGCGAGCCCGAACAGCGCGCGGATGCCGGGCTGCAGGCGCCCGGCGCGCATGCGCGCGAGGCCTTGCGCGACCAGGATGCGGTTGTTGCGGTCGAGCTTGACCACGTCGGCCACGGTGCCGAGCGCGACGAGGTCGAGCAGCTCGGCAAGGTTGGGTTCCTTGGCGCCGGCGAAGGCGCCGCGCTCGCGCAGTTCGGCGCGCAGCGCGAGCATCGTGTAGAACATCGCGCCCACGCCGGCCAGCGCCTTGCTCGGGAAGTCGCAGCCGGGCTGGTTGGGGTTCACGATCACGTCGGCTTCGGGCAGCACGTCGCCGGGCAGGTGATGGTCGGTGATCACCGTGGCCATGCCATGGGCGCGCGCGGCGGCGATGCCCTCGACGCTGGCGATGCCATTGTCGACGGTGATCAGCACGTCGGGCTCGAGGCGCGCGGCGATCTCGACCATGGCCGGGGTGAGGCCGTAGCCGAGCGTGACGCGGTCCGGCACGAGGTAATGCACGTCGGCACCGAAGGCGCGCAGCGCGCGCACGCCCACCGCGCAGGCGGTGGCGCCGTCGCAGTCGTAGTCGGCGACGATGACCATGCGCGCGCCGGCCTCGATGGCGTCGGCGAGCAGGATCGCGGCTTCCGCCGTGCCGGTGAGCGCCTCGGGCGGCAGCAGGTTCTTCAGGCTGGTGTCGAGCTCGTCGGCGCGCGCGATGCCGCGCGCGGCGTAGAGGCGGGCGAGCAGCGGATGCAGGCCGGCGTCGGCGAGGCGGGCGAAGGCTTGCTGCGGGATGGAGCGGGGCTGGATTCGGGTCATCGGTCGAAGAAAGCTTGTAGGTGGCCGGTGTTCATGCACAGGCCGCGGCGCGTCGGCGGCGCGGCAATCGCGGCTCGCGCCGCTCCTACGGAAAGCGCCGCGCATCCGGAGCCGCGGCAATCGCGGCTCGCGCCGCTCCTACAGAACGTGTCGCGCATCCGGACTGCCGCAGGAGCGACGCAAGTCGCGATCACCGGCCTTGCGGTCGGCGCCGCGCATCCGGAGCCGCGGCAATCGCGGCTTGCGCCGCTCCTACAGAACGTGTCGCGCATCCGGACTGTCGTAGGAGCGACGCAAGTCGCGATCATCGGCTGCGCCTATGGGGCGCCATGGGCGGGGCGCGGGGCGTCGGGCATCTGCATCGGCGCGGGGGCGATGGACTTCAGCAGCGCGTCGAAGGCGTAGGGCTTGCGCCAGAACTTCCAGCGTTCGCCGGCGCGCAGCTCGAGTTGCAGCGTGCCGCGATCGCCGGGGGCGGTCAGACGCAGGGTGTCGATGCGACCGGCGCGGAAGGCCTCGGCGAGCGGGCCGAACCAGTCGCGCTCCATCGCCTCGAGGCCGCGCCGCCAGGTGTCGAGGTCGAGCTGCTGTGCGGGCTTGCGCAGCTCGTCGAGGACGACCAGCGTGTCCTGCGCAAGCGCTGCAGCGGGATCCGGCGCACCGAACGCCACCCCGGCAGCGCGCGCGAGGCCGATGCTGACCGGATCGCTCGCCTGGACCTGGCGGGCGGGCGCCCGCGGCGGCGCATCGAGCGCGCCCGCGCCCCATAGCCAGACGCTGTTGACCGCGCGGTGGCCGGCCTCCTCGCGGGCGCGGCTGCGCGCATGGTTGTGCAGCACGATCTGCGCTTCGTTCATGGTGCGCTGCCACAACCGGGCATCTTCGCCTTCGGGCAGGAAGTGCTTGACCGGGCGCCCGGTCACGTCGTCGAGCGGGTAGAGCGTGACCGCGGTCGGGCGGTGCAGGCGCAGGTACCAGCGCGTGGGCGTGCAGGCTTCGAAGCGGCCGAGGTCGGCGAAGATCGCGTTGAGCTCGGCGACCAGCTCGGCGCTCTCCGCCGCGTCCAGCTCTTCGTCCGGAAAAGCCTGCAGCAGCAGGTGTTCGCGGGCGAACGACAGGTTCACCGGATCCGCGCACAGCCAGTGCCTGCCGGGCTCGGGCGCCGGCGCATCGGCCTCGCCCAGGCGGCGCAGGGTCGCCATCGGCAGGGTGTCGCCGTGCACGCCGAACAGGCGCGCGAGCTGGCGATCGTAAGGCTCGAAGGCGGTCAGCTCCCGGCGGCCGCGGCCGAGCAGGGTCGCGAGACCCTCGAGCGCGAGTCCGGAGGCCGGCCCGAGCAAGGTTGCGACAGGCCATAGCAGGCCGGGGATCAGGAGCTGGATCTGCATCGAGGTCGGGTGTCTGAAGGCGGCGCGAGTCTACCATGCGTGGCGCTGCGGGCTCTCCGCCGCGACGGGTCGCCTGCGGTGGCGGTCGCGGCACTCCACCCGGTGGAATGCGCATATGATCGGGCGCTCGGGCTGAGCCGCACGCAGCCTTGTTTTCCCGCTCAAGGATTCGCGCAGGACATGAATGTTGTCGATCTGCTTCTGCAGCAGGCTTCGAGTCGCCCGGAGGCCCTCGCCGTGCGCCATGGCGATGAAGTGCTCGGCTATGGGGCCTTGGGGCGGAGGGTGTGCTCGGTGGCCGCGGGCCTGGCGAACGCCGGAGTGGCGCGAGGGGACGTGCTCGCGCTATGTCTGGACGACCCCCTCGATCATCTGGTGGCGTCCTTGGCGGTCGCTCATCGGGGGGCGACGGTGGTGAGTGTCCCGCGCACCCTGCCCGATGCGTTGCGTGGGCGACTGTTGGCGCTCACGCGGGCTGGTCGGGCGCTCGCCGACGACGGTCGTCGAACTGGAGCGGACCTCGGCGGGCTCCCGGTCCTCGCCTGGTCCATGCTCGAGAGAAGCCCGCCGTCGATGACGCCCGAGCCGGCGCGCGAGGTGGCGGATCGGCCGTGGATCTATGTGACGGGCTCCGGCTCCACGGGGCGACCCAAGATCATGCCGGTCACGCACCGGCAGCAATGCCTGCGCTCGAGGCTGGGGCCGAGCTGGCTGCCCTATGGCGCGCAGGACGTCTTGTGCTCCATGGTGAGCATGCATTTCTATTCCGCGAAGCAGCGCTGCCTGGAGGCGATGGCGATCGGGGCGGGAATCTTCCTGGACACCCCCGGCCGCGTGGACCTTCGCCGTGAAGTCGCCGAGGGCGAGGTGACGGTGATCCACGCCATGGTCTGCCACATCGAGACCCTCCTGCGTCGGCTTCCGGCGGAGGCGACCGGCGCGTTCGCCCGGCTGCAGGCGCTGATGGTGGGGGGCTCGACGGTGTCGATGGCGCTGCGCGACGAGATCCGGCGACGCTTGACCCCCCGCATCCATGTCTTCTACGGGACGAACGAGAGCCACACCGCGACCCTGACTCGACTGGACGAGGTTCACCGGACGAGCGGCGGCGTGGGGCGTCCTTTTCCCGGCATCCGCATCGAGGTGGTCGATGAGCGCGGGCAGCCGGTCCCGGCAGGGGTGGACGGACGGGTGCGGATCGCCTCGCCGATGGTCATCGACGGTTATCTCGGTGACGAGGAGGCGAACCGCAAGGCCTTCGCGGAGGGCTGGTTCTATCCCGGGGACATCGGCCATCTGACGGCCGACGGACAGCTGGTGCACAGAGGGCGCATGGACGACATGATGATCGTCGGTGGCGTGAATCTCCATCCAGCCGAGATCGAGCAGTGCCTGCGGCGGCATCCGGGCGTGGCCGATGCGCTGGCCACGCCCCTGCGGCATCGCGTGCTGCAGGATGTCCCGGTCGCGCTGGTGGTTCCCGAAGCTGGAACGCATCCGAGCGCGCATGAACTCGTCGCCCATGTCCGCGCAGCCTTGGGGCGCCATGCCCTGCACGACGTGATCTGGGTCGACCGCATCCCGCGGAGCGAACAAGGCAAGGTGCAGCGCGAAGCGCTCGAGGCGGTTCTGGAGCGCCACGATTGGGCACACGAGGGCGGTCGGGCGCAAGGGGCGCGCCGCCACTGGTCGAGACCGCGTCAGTTGCAGACCCGCTTCGAGATCGAGTTCGCACCGCCGATCGCGCCAGCCACAAACCGTCTGGACGCCTGGATGGCCTTGCTGGGCGAGGACGCCCCACTCGGGACGAGGCCGTCCGAGGGGTGCGAAGACGCAGACACGGCCCGGTACTGGCTGCAGCAGGTCCTGCGTCTGGCGCGGCTGTTCCTGCAGTTGGTCCGCGTGCCGGTGTTCGACGTCTTCGAGCTCATCGACTGCGCTCCGGTCGACGAACATCGGCGGCGGTGGCGGGCGGCGTTCCTGTGTCCGGGACCCGAGTTCGTCTCCGCTACGGCGTGCATGGAGGTGGTCGGGATCGCATTCCGCATCGCACAGCTTGCACAGGGCGCGGATCCGGGCAGCCCGCAGGACCGCGAGCGTGTCTTCGTGGCCATCGGAGACGAGCTTCTGCAGCCCCATGGAAAGCTGATGCCCGCGGGAAAGTCGACCCTCGAGGTCTTGCGCGCAGCCTATCGGCTGGATATTCCCTTCCGGCCCCTTGGAAGGGGCGTGTATCAGCTCGGCTGGGGCAGCAGGGCGAGGCGTATCGAGCGCAGCACGACCGATGGCGACTCGGTCTTCGGCATGCGCTGGACGCACGACAAATGGATGGCGTCCGAACTGTTGCGTGCGGCCGGACTGCCGGCGCCGGTGAACCGGCTCGTCATGACGGCGGAAGAAGCGCGCGCGGCAGCCCGCAGCCTGGGTTATCCGGTGGTCGTCAAGCCCGTCGATCGGGATCGCGGCGAAGGGGTGAGCGTGGATGTGGGCGATGACGAGGGAGTGGCGCGGGCTTACACGACGGCTCGTGAATGCTCGCCGGGCAAGCGGGTTCTGGTGGAGCGACAGGCGCCGGGGGTCTGCCATCGGATCTTCGTTGCTGCGGGACGTCTGCTGTATGCCGTGAGGCGGCTCCCGGCCGGCGTGTACGGGAATGGCAGGACTTCGATCGGGGGCCTGGTCGATGCCGAGTGCGCGCGTCGGATGGGTTTGCCACCGTGGAAGCGCGCGCCGCTTTGCGCGCTGGACGACAGCGCGCTCGAGATGCTCGCGCGCCAGGGCCTGGGGCCGGAGGACGTGCCGGGTGCCGGCCGGTTCGTCGCCTTGCGTCGTATCGAGACCACGGCCTCGGGGGGCGTGGATGAGGAAGTCACCCATGCGCTGCATCCCGAGAACGTGCGTGCCGCGATTGCCGCCGCACGCCTCTTCGGCCTGGAGGTTGCCGGGGTGGACATGATCAGCCCCGACATCACCGCGCCGTGGCATGCCAACGGCGCCATCCTCAACGAGGTGAATTTCGCTCCCCTGCTGGGCGGTGGCGAAATATCGCGGCGCTACGTCGAGGAATACCTGTTCCGCCTGGTCGATGGGCGTGGGCGGATTCCCGTCGAGGTATTCGTGGGCGGGGCGGCCGCCTGGGAGGCGGCTGCAGCGCGCTGGCGGACCTTGCTCCAGGCCGGCATGGCCGCGGTCCTGAGCAGTGACGTGCGTACCCTGGGCGGCGACGGCCAACCCTTCGGCCTGGCGGTCGATGGGCTGCATGCAAGGGTGCGTGCCTTGACGCTGCGCGCCGAGGTGGGCGCGCTGGTCCTTGTCGTGCAGACGCTCGAGCTGCTGCGGACGGGGATCCCGCTGGATCGGGTCGACCGCGTCGTCGTGATCGACGGCGACATCCGGACGGCCGGTTCGCCAGCGCGGCAGGCCGCGGATGCGGAGGTGGCCGGGCTGATCGCCCTGTGCCGCGCCTGGGACGCCAGCGGGACTGCGTCTTGAACCGCCGGGGCGGGTGAGGATTCCATCGGACGGCAGGGGAGATCATGGTCGAATTGGTTCGGGTGGGCACCCGCTTCACATGGCTGCGCGGAGCCGCCTTCGGTTTGCAACAGGGCGCACTCGCCGGAGAACTCGTGTTGACGGACGAGGGGCGTGCCGGCATCGTCGAGGAGATGCTGGCGGCGTTCGCCGACGAAGCGTCGACAGGCGGGGAGCGGGCGGCGGGCGCCTCGGGCGTCGAGTGCCTGATCGACTGCATCCTTCGCTGCGTCGGCGCGTTGCAGCGACGAGCGGGAGTCCCGGTGTCGTGGAGAAGCCATCGTGCCCTGATCCGGACCGTGGCGGATGTGCGCGTCTTCAGGGTCGCGCTGCCGTCGGACCAGCCTGCGGCGACCGAGCGTGCGTTGCGTTGGGTGGTGGCCGAGGTGAATCGACGCGCGACCGGCGGGCAGGCCGGGAGCAAGGACGGGCGCAGCTCGCAGGAATCGCTGGAAGAGCTGGATCGCATGCTCGGCGCGCATGCGATCCCCGGCATCAACCCGATCAACATCGCACTTGCCGCTTACCGCGCCGGGATCCCTGTGGGGCGCCTCCTGCATGATGTACTGGTGCTCGGTCAGGGGCGGAAGGCGCGCTGGATGAGGAGCACGATCACCGACCGGACGTCCGGCATCGGCCTCGGGATCGCCCGCAACAAGGTGCATACCGCGGAAGTTCTCCGTGCCGCGGGCCTCCCGGTGCCGCAGCAGGTGGTCGTGCGCTCGCCGGAAGGCGCGGTCGAGGCCGCCCGTGCGCTGGGCTACCCCGTAGTGGTCAAGCCTGCGGACCAGGAGCAGGGGGCGGGGGTGCAGGCCGGGCTGTCCGACGATGCGATGGTCCGCATCGCGTATGACGCGGCCAGCGCCCTGTCGCGGACGATCCTCGTCGAGCGCCATGTCGAGGGCTACACGCACCGCCTGACCGTCTTCCAGGGCAGGGTGGTCCGCGTGATGCGCAGGGTGGCGGGGGGCGTGGTGGGCGATGGCGTGTCCGCTGTGGCC
Organism: Thauera aminoaromatica; assembly: GCF_000021765.1. Lineage (NCBI taxonomy): Bacteria > Pseudomonadati > Pseudomonadota > Betaproteobacteria > Rhodocyclales > Zoogloeaceae > Thauera > Thauera aminoaromatica. Next base: position 2,227,089 of record NC_011662.2, read on the forward strand.
ACTCTCGTGGAGCGGCGCCTGGAGGACGAGATCCACAGGCGGCGCGCGCAGCGCGCGGGGGCTCCCCTGCTGAGCCTGGACGCGGAGGCGCTCGATCTGCTGGCGCGCCGAGGCATGGGGCCCGCATCGGTGCCCGCAGCCGGCGAGTACATTCGCTTGCGGCGGCGCGACAACATCAATGCCGGTGGGGAAAACCGCCCCTGTGCGCTCGGCGACGTCCATCCGGCGAATCTGCAGCTCGCGGTGGACGCCGCGATGGCATTGCGGCTGGATCTGGCCGGCGTGGATCTGATCATCGAGGATGTCTCCAGATCCTGGCTGGAGGCGGGCGGGGCGATCTGCGAGGTCAACGGCCAACCGCAGATGGGGGGCAATTCCCACGCGGGCGTGCTCGATGCGGTGGTGCGCGAGCTCGTCGGGGGCGACGGACGCATCCCGGTCCACCTCGTCGTCTGTCCGGACCGCGAGGATTGGCACGCGGGCCTTTCGGCGCGGCTGCTGCAGCACGGCGAGGTCGATGGCGTGTCGTCGCGTCATGGCCTCGTCCTGCGCGGAGCTCGGGTCAGCATGCCGTTCGAGGACGCGCTGGCGGCGGCGCAGGCCCTGTTGTGCCGGGCCGATGTCGGCTCCGCGGCGTGCCTGATGTCGGCGCCCGACATCCTGCGACTGGGTCTCCCGAGCGACGTGCTCGACAGCCTTCGGGTCGCCGACGAGACGGCGATGAGCGCGGCCGAACGCGGCGCGCTCGCTGCGATACGGCCCATGATCGAGCCGCACCTGCGCCGGTGAGGGGCCTTGCCCGCGTGCTCAGGCGGGACGTCCCAGAGTAACGAAGAGGTATTCCGCTGCGCCGACTGTCGGCCCGGTCACCCCGGGCCGGGCTGCCTCGGAGCGCCGCCGGTCGCAGTCCAGCCAGAGCAGGCCCGCGGCTTCGGCGAGCCGGCGCAGGCTCGCTTCGCCATTGACCGGATACGAGGCGCAAAGGTCGGCGTAAGCGGCGGCGAGCTGCGCGGCTTCCCTCCGGTCCAGCCCGAGGCCGGAAAGCTCCGTCAGCGAGTCGACGACGGTGCGCACGAGCGCTTCCTTCTGGTCCGGCCCGAAGGGTACGAGCTGGTCTTCCGCGCCGGGACGGAGCCGGGTGGTGAAGATCAGGCGACCGCCCGGCGCGAGCAGCGCCGCGTAGCGCGAGAACAGCTCCGCGCGCCGGGCGGGGGGAAAGTAGCCCAGGAAGCTGCTGGTGAGGATCAGCTCGTAGCCTCCCGGGTGGCGATGGTCCAGGATGTCCGAGCAGACCGCAGCGAGGTCGCCGCCGTGCCGGCGTGCATACCAGCGACTCAGGATCAGCGGGGTCGCGCAGAGGTCGAGCGCGGTCACGCGCGGCTGCACCGACAGGCCGGCGCAGCCGGCAAGCACATGGGCGTAGGCGGAATAGTCGGCGCAGCCGCTGATCAGGACGCGAAACGAGGGGCCGCGATGGGTCTGGGCGGCCTGCCGGATCGCGGCGACGAATTCGGCGCTGAAGCCGCTCATCGTCTTTCCCAGCCCGAGCAGGCGAAGGTACTGCCAGAAGCCGTGGTAGGGCTGGCAGGAATCCCCTTGCGCGCCGCAGCGACAGGCGAAGCGCGAGATCTCGAGGGCAAAGGGAGCCGATTCGAGCACAGGTTCGGCGAGCGGACCGGTGCCTGCGGGCGCGAGCGGGCGGGGGGCCTGTGCATGGCTCATCGCGTCTGTTCCGGAAGGAGGGAAATCAGCCGGGCGAAGCGCTCCCGTTCGCGCTCGATCAGCGCGTCGAAGGCCGGCCCGGAAGTGAAGCTGGGGGAAATGCCGCCGTGCTGGCGGTCGAGTGCGGCGCTCGTTTGCGGACTGGCCATTGCCTCCTGCAGCAGTCCCCGCATCGCGTCCCGGATCGGTGCCGGCGTGCCCGCATGGCCGTACCAGCCGAACCAGAGCGTGCCGTCGAAACCCGGCGCCACCTCGGCGAGGCTGGGCAGATCCGGAAAACGCGGCGAGCGTTGCGGCGCCGCGACTGCGAGCAGCCGCAGCTTGCCCGCCCGCACGAGCGGGAGGGCGGAGGCGCCGGCGAACGCGACTCGCACGTCGCCGCGCGCGAGACCGGTCGCGGCGGCTCCTCCGCCCTTGTAGGGAACGTGGTTCAGCCGCAGTCCGAGGCGTGCCGCCAGGTCGGCCATGAGGAGATGGTGCATGCTGCCGATGCCGCCGCTCGCGTAGTTCAGTGGGCGCTCCGCCGCCCGCGCCTCGAGCACGAGCTCGGCCATGCTCCGGATCGGATCCTCGGCCCCGACCGCGAGAAAGAAGAAATTGCTGCCGACCTGGGCGACCGGTGCAAGACCGTGCAGCGGGTCGGCGGACTCGCGCGGGTAGAGCCGGGGATTCACCACGATCAGGCTGTCGGCCGCGATCAGCCAGGTGCTGCCGTCTGCCGGCAGGGTGAGAAAATCCGCCAGGGCCCGCTCGCCGTTGGCGTCCGGGAGGTTGACGATGCGTGCATGGATGCCGTGCCGGTCGGCGAGATGCCCAGCGATCGCACGCGCGACCGAATCGGGGCCGCCACCGGCGGCGACCGCGACGAGGAGGGTCGGCCGCTCCGGTATCATCCGGACGCCGTTTCCTTCTCCGGCTCGGGCGCGCGCTGCCGCGAGGCCGGCGAGGGCGCCGATGAAATGTCGTCGGTTCATGAATCACGCTCGGGAGGAAGTGGATGACCGCAGAGTCGAACTCTAGAGCCATGCGGCCCCCCGCGCCACCGTCGGGGGCGTGCCGGCCATGACTCCGACGCAGGACCGCCGCGTGCGGGGGCAGGGGCCGGATCGCCAAGCGCGCCTGTGGACGCTGGTGCTGCTTGCGCTCTCGGGCCTCGGTGCGTGGCTCGTGCTCGGGGGCGCCGCGCTGGGCCTGGGTTCCTTGCGACGCCTCGGGCCCGGGGCGTTCCCCGCGCTCGCGGGGGCGGCGCTGCTCATCGCCGCAGCCCTGGCGTGCTTGCGGCCATGGTCCATGTCGGCGGACGATTCCTCCACCCCGCGCGAGGGGGACGACGCGGGTCTGCGTGGCGTGTGGGCGGCGGTCGCCGGACTGGCGGGTTTCGCCTCGCTCGCGCCCGTGCTGGGTTATGTGCCGGCCGCCTTCGCGGCTGCGCTGCTTGCGAGCGCTGGGGATGCGCGCTGGGAGCGGCGTGGGAAGCTCCTGCAGGCAGTACTGCTGGCGGGCCTGGTGGCAGCGATGTTCGGCGTCGGGCTGGAGCTCCCCGCGGCGAGTTTCAGGAATCCTTTTGCGGGGGTGTCGTGGATGCCTTGAGCGGCCTGATGGCGGGGTTCGAGGTCGCGCTGTCGCCGGGCAATCTCTGGTTCTGCCTGATCGGGGTGGCGCTCGGAACCCTGGTCGGCGTGTTGCCCGGGGTCAGCTCGCTGGCCGCGGTCGCAATGCTGTTGCCATTCACGCATGCCTTGTCGCCAACCGCGGCGCTGGTGCTGTTGGCGGGGGTCTATTACGGCTCCGAGTACGGCGGGGCGATCGCGGCGATCCTGCTCAACGTGCCGGGAACGCCCGCTTCCGCGGTTTCATGTCTCGACGGTCACCCGATGGCGCGCGCGGGGCGTGCCCGCGAGGCGCTGATCCTGAGTGCGGGAGCGTCCTTCGGCGGCGCGGTCGTGGGCATCGGCATGATGCTCGCCATGGCCGCCCCGCTCGCCGGGCTCGCGTTCATGCTCGGGCCGGCCGAATACTTCGCGATCATGATCTTCGGACTGGTCTGCACGGCCGCCGTGGGCCGCGGGCGTCTGGCCGCGGGCATGGTGGCGATGCTCGCCGGGGTCGGCCTCGCGATGGTCGGTACCGACGCCCAGACCGGCGTGGCCCGTTTCACCCTCGGGCTGACGGAACTGCGCGACGGCATTCCGCTGGTGGTGCTCGCCATGGGGCTCTTCGGCGTTTCGGAGGTGATGCTGTCGATGTTCGGCGCCTTGCCTGTGGTGCGTGGCGGGATTGGCGAGCGCAGCGCGCTCCCGCGCTGGAAGGCGTGGCGCCGTGCAGCAGGGCCGGTGCTGCGCGGGGGCGTGCTGGGCGGATTGTTTGGTGCCTTGCCGGGCACCGGACCCACCCTGGCGTCGATCGCCGCGTATGCGCTCGAGCGTCGTCTTTCTGCTCGCCCGGAGTGCTTCGGCCGCGGCGCGATCGCCGGGCTGGCGGCCCCCGAGGCGGCCAACAACGCGGCGGCGCAGACGGCTTTCGTGCCCACGCTGGCGCTGGGCATCCCCGGCAGCGCAACCATGGCTCTCATGCTCGGCGCGATGTCGGCCCATGGGGTGGTGCCCAGCCCGCTGCTGGCGGTCGAGAATCCGGAGCTCTTCTGGGGGCTGATGGCGAGCTTCGTGATCGGCAACCTGCTGCTGCTCGTGCTCAACGTTCCGCTGGTGGGGGTCTGGGTTCGCATCCTGCGGCTGCCGCCCCAGCGACTCTATCCACTCGTCCTCGTGCTGATCGCGGTGGCGACCTTCGGTGTGCGCGGCAGTGCCTTCGACGTCTGGGCGGCCCTCGCCATCGGCCTGGTGGCCTACGGGATGAGGCGATCGGGGGTGCATCTGGCACCCGTGCTCATCGGCTTCGTCCTCGGGCCGCTGGTCGAGGACAACTTCCGCCGCGCGCTGGCAATTTCGCAGGGCGACTTTGCGATCTTCGTCTCCAGCCCGATCGCCCTCGCGGCGCTCGGCGCGGTCTTCGTGCTGCTCGCCGTCGCCGTCTGCCGGTCGATGCGCAGCGCAAGGGCCGCGTAGGGCGACGTGCCCGCTGCCGGCCGCCGGGAAGCGCGCCGCACGTGGCGTGGCGCTGGCGGGCGGGCTGCCGGATGTGCTGTACAGTGGCCGCGAGCTTCGGTAAGAATGAAAACACGCTTTCACCCCGACCAGAGGAGCTGTCCAATGCTCAAGGCCCGAGCCCCGCGCGCGATTCCGCTGCTGCTGTCCCTGTCGCTCTTGCTCGCCCCCTCCATGTTGCGCGCGCAGGTCGCGCAGGGGGAGCGTTTCGGCGACTGGGTCTACGAATGCCAGGCGCTTTCCGGTGCGAGCAAGGCCTGTGCGCTGGTGCAGGTGCATTCCTTCGGCGAGGGGGATAAGCGCTCGGTGCGCTTCAACATCAGCCGTCCGCCCCAGGGCGGTGGGGTCGGCATGAGTGTGGTCGTGCCGCTCGGCATTCACCTGCCCAACGGCATCCGGGGCGACGTCGATGGCAAGAACGGCTTCGCCATGACACCGCTGACCTGTGTCGCGCAGGGCTGCATCGCCACGGTGCCGCTCGACGCGGGCATGATCGAGGCACTGAAGGCCGGCCGCGTGCTCAACCTCGAGTTCTACGGCAACGCCGGCAGGCAGCAGGTGAAGGTGGCCGGCTCGCTGAAGGGCATCACGAGCGGCTTGCGGGCGAGCGGGCTGGATTGAGCCGGGCATGACAGGGACCGGCGGAGGCCTCGGGCATGGATGAGCTGATCCGCGCGCTGGGGGGGCTCGATCGGGTCGTCGGGGTTGGCATCGGCGGCTCGCGCGGGCTGCGGATCGCTTCCGAGGCTTCGGATTTCGATCTGGTGCTGTTCCGGCGTGGCGGCGAACGGGTCGATGCGCGGGAGATCCTCGACGCGCTTCGTGCGTGCGCCGGGGTTTGCGAGCTCAGGGATCCCGCGGGATTCGTGTCGGGGAGGCTGGGTACGCATCGATTCGAGATCTTCCAGAAGGATCTCCTGGCCATCGAGCGCGAGATCGGGCAGGCGCGGGAGGGCGCATTCACCTGGTCGATCCGGCAGCTCTTTCCGCATGGCGACTTGAGCACCGGGCTGATCAGCCATGTCGTCCATCTGATCGTGTGCAGCGACCCCGACGGACACCTGGAGCGCCTGCGCGCCGCCGCCACGCCTTTCCCGGTCGCGCTCAGGGCCGCGCTCGTCGATACCTTCCTCCAGCAGGCCGACATCACCGTCACGCATGCGGCGAAGATCTCCCGTCGGCTGGATCTTCAATACCTCGTCGGGCTGTGCTCGGGCTTCGTCTTCTTCGCCAACCTCCTCGTCTTTGCGGTGAATGGGGTGTATCCGGTTCTGGAGAAGGGGGGCAGCCTGGTCATCGCCCGCCTGCCGCAGCGTCCGGCGCACTACGAGCAGCGGATCGCGCAGCTCTTTTCTTGCGCGGCTGCGGGGGACTACCCGGCGGCGGTGGCGATGCTCGAGACCCTGCTCGGGGAACTCCGGTTCCTGGCCGTCGAGGGCCGTCGAGCGCTCGCCGCCGACGAGTCGGTGCGCACGCGACCGAACGAGGCTCAGCGCGCCGGGTCGGGGCGGGGGGCCGGATCCGGGTAGAGCGTCGGCCAGGCCTCGACCCAGCAGCAGTGATGGTCGAAGTCGGGAACCACTTGCAGGCGGGCCGCGCTGGGGGTGCGCAAGCGGCGCAGCCATCCTTCGGCGAGTTCAGCGGGCAGTTCGCGATCCTTCGCCCCCGCGAGATGGATCTGCTCCAGCTTCGAGAGCGCGGGCGCCACATCGACCGGATCCAGCGATCCTTCGAGCGGGGTGATCCGGTGCAGGCGTGTCCAGGCCGCAGGGTCGAGGTTGCCGGCGACGGTGATCAGACGTTCGACATCGCCGCGGCGCGCGGCGAGCAGCGCCGCGATCGCCCCCCCGCCCGAATACCCCACCAGTTCCAGCCCTTGCGCACCCTGATCCGCCTTGAGGCGATCGATCGCGCGGCTCATCGAATCCACGACCTCGCCGGCAAAGCGATGGGAGGTCCAGTATTGCTTGCTGCAGTTGCGGCGCTCGGGGTCGAGGGTGAATTGGCAGGGTCGGGCCAGATGTACCGCGGCCCCCGAGGGTTGGCGCAGCGCGAGGCCCAGGGCAACCGGATCGAGCGGCGTGGGGTCGCGCGATGGCTCCGAGCGACTCAGCCAGGCCAGCCCGTCACCCTCGATATAGACGCTAAGCGTGTCCACGCGCCGAACGGTATGGGGGCGGTGAGCGATCAGCACGAAGCGTCCGCTGTCGATCGCGACACGCTCCCAGCCTGCATGCGCGGCGAGGCTCCGCGCTTCGGTCCGGCGCGCTTCGAGCCCGGACGGCGCGCACGCGCTCATGGCGCCGGCTGCCATGAGCGCGAGTGCGATGCGCACGGGCGGAGGAAGGAGAGGATTCGCGAGTGTTGCGTTCATGCGTTGCATGTGAGGTTTCCGCCCATGCAGGGTATGCAATCGGATCTTGTTGCAGTATGTTTCTGGATAAGAGATCGTTTCTACACCTTGGTGCCGAAGAAGACTTAAAGTCGCGATGGGGGCGAGAAACAAGCGTGAAGACTGGCGCCATACGATTGATCCGGAGACCCCCTGGCTGGGTCGATGGACGTGTTTCTCGTGACTTCTCTAAGGGAGGCTTGACGTCATGAACAAGAGTCATCGTATCGTCTGGAGCGACGCGCGCAACGCGTACATCGTCGCTGGAGAGAATGCTTCGGCGAAGGGCAAGCCCTCGTCGGTCAGGAAGGCGCTGGCCACCGCGATCGCAGCGCTTTTCATGGGGCCCGGCCTCGCCGCAGCCCAGTCCTGTGAGGGGCAAAATCCGCTCACCGACGCGCAGACTTCGACACAATGCTACGAGAACGTCGATGTGACCGTCGCGGCCGGCGGGAGCGTCGTGGCCACTGGAACGACCGCGATCGGGGTCGAGGTGCAGGCGGCGCCTTACGCGCGCAACTTCGCGAACCAGGGCACGCTGGAGGCCGATGCCGAGGGCTACAACGCCTATGCTTATGGCGTGCTGTTCGAGGGCCGGGTTTCCGGTAGTGTCGTCAACGCGTCGACCGGCACGGTCTCCGTCTCTGCCACCGGCCAGGGAGATGGCTACGGCGACGGCTACGGTGTACTGATCAGGGGGATCTCGGCGGGAGTCTCGCAAACGCGGGCACGATCGAGGTGTCCGCTCAGAACGTCACGAGCAGTGGCTACCGGTACGCCGGGGCTTATGGCGTCTCGATCGATGGCGATGTGGATGGAACGCTGACCAACTCGGGTAATGTCCGCGCCGAGTCCCGGGCGGATAGTGCCGGAGGTTCGTCGTATTCCTTCACCGACTCCGAGAGCGTCCGCATCCGTGGATCGCTCAACGGGGCGCTCGCCAATAGTGGTGCCATCGAGGCCCATGCCCAGAGCGCTGAAGGCAGCAGCAACTACAACGACTACGTCCGCGCCTACGGGGTTTCCATCGGAGAGGATCTCACCGGCTCGCTCGAGAACACGGGCACGATTCATGCGACGGCGACGCGCTCGTCCGAGGGTGGCTATTCCTCCTACTCGGATTACATGTGGGCCGTCGGCGTGCATGTCGGCGATGATCTGACCGGAGAGTTGCTCAACTCGGGCGAGATCCTGGCCCGGACCGAGGTCAGCGGCGGCGACCAGTACGGCTACGCGAATGCCTACGGTGTGCGAGCCTACGGATCGATGAGCGGGACGATCGACAATGCCGGGACGATCCGCGCGGAATCCGTCCGGACCGCGGGCGAAGGCGGCTCTTCGACCTACACGAAGGCCTATGGCGTCGTCACCGGCGATCTGGTTGGCAAGCTCGCCAACAGCGGCAGCATCGGCGCCCGCAGCGAGGCCGAGGAGGGCTATGCACACGCCTACGGTGTTTCGACCTATTCCGGCGACCTGATCGGCACGATCCAGAACGACGGCGAGATCGCTGCCGAAGCCGTGAGCAAGGATGGCTACGCCGGCGCCTACGGGGTCGGCGTCGGCTACAACGTCTCCGGGACGCTGCAGAACAACGGTGAAATCTCGGCGCGCGCCGAGGCATCGACCGCACGTTCGCGTGGCGTATCGATCCGCTACGGCGATCTGAGCGGCACGATCGGCAACGACGGCACGATCGATGCCACTTCGATCACGCAGGATGGTTACGCAAACGCGGTGGGGGTCGGTTTCGGCACGGGTGAGGATTACGACGGCGAAGACTCTTACGGCAAGGTCTCGGGCACCTTGCGCAACGCGGGCACGGTGACAGCCACGGCTCTCGCGCAAGGCCGTGATTACGAGGCGGGGTACAGCCTGCTCGCGATGGAAGAGGAGCCGGCGCCTTCGACGAGCGTCGCGGTGCGCGCAGGTGGCACGTATGCCATCGGTGTGGGTACCGGGCTGGTGTCCTCGCAAGGGCGTATCGAGAACAGCGGCACGGTTGTTGCCGAGGCGCGCTCGGAAGCCGTCGCCGAGGCCGAGGATGAGGCCTACGCAGGGGCGTACGGCGCCGACGCCGCAGGTATCGGGAGCGCTGTGGTCGATGGCAAGGTCTCGAACACCGGGTCGGTGTCGGCCAGCGCCATCGTGTCTGCCTCGGCAACCGGTGATGCTGCGGCAGCGATGGCCAGTGAAGCATGGACCTCGGGTGTCAGCTTCGGCGGTGCCGGCGGGGACTTCGACAACGGCGGCAGCATCGTTTCGCGCGCGACGGTCACGGCCCTGGCGAATGGCGGCGCGAGCGCCAGCGCATATGCCGGAGGCGCCGAGGCGGCTGGCGTCGAGATCTGGGTTTCGGATCCGGGCGTCTACACCGGCAACTTCACCAACTCCGGAACCATCCAGGCAGAAGCCACCCTCTCGGCCGTCGCCACGGGCGAGGAGGCCGAGGCTCGATCCTACGACGGGGCGTCCGCATACGGCGTCGTGGTGGACGGCTTCGACGGTCGCTTCACGAACACGGGCACCATTCATGCATCCGCTTCCGCGACGGTCACCGCCAACGGCGAGAACGTCGAGGAGGCCGCAGGTGCAGGCGCGGTTGGTGTATTGGTCGTCCATGGCATCGGCGCCGACGGCGTGCTCGACAACCGTGGCACGATCAGCGCAGTTGCCGAGGCTGCCGCTACGGGCATGAGTGGCGTCGCAGGCGTCTTGATCGGCGCCGACGAGATCATGAGCGAGCCCACCCTGGCCGTGATGGTCGGCGAGGACGTCCCGGAGGATGGTTTCTACGGCACCTTGAACAACTCCGGAACCATCACCGCAGAAGGTCGTGGCGGCATCGAGTCGGCGGGGGTGTTTTCCGTCATCGCCTCGGGTGGCACCGGAACGGTCAATAACCTTCAGGGTGGCTTGATGTCGGGCCGCTTGTTCCTCGGTGGCGAGGTCGCCATGAACAACGCGGGAACGCTCGACATCCGCGACAGCGGTCGGTTGCTGAGTGATCAGTCCGAGGAGTCTGCCGAGGGCGAAGTCGAAATGGCTGCGATGGCCGCATCGCCCCTGGAACGCGGCGGTAGCCACGTGGGTGGCAACTTCACCCAGAGTGCGACCGGTGTGCTGAAGATCGACGTCGTGCCGGTCCGCGACGAGGCGGGCGCTGTCGTTGACAACGCTTATGGTGCGTTACATGTCGGTGGCACGGCCCAACTCGCCGATGGCACCGGCGTCCGCGTCATGGTCGACCCGGCCAGCACGCTCGCCAGCGGGGATGTGCTGCAGGACGTGGTGTATGCCGAGGGTGGCATCACTCGGGGTGCGGTGAAGGTGACGGACAACGTCCTGCCGCTGAATTTCATGGCGACTTCGGACGCATCGCCCAACGACCTCGATCTCTCCGTCGTGGGTACCGGCCTCACCACGATCTCCAACGCGGTGAATACGGCCGGCTTGAGTTCGGCCACGGGAGTCGCCGGTGTGCTCGACGGCCTGCTCGGATCGGCCGACTCGCAGCCGGGAGCCCTGGGTGACTTCCTCTTCGATGTGGCCGGTTCGGGCAATGCCCGCGAGGTCGCGGACAAGGTCGCCACGCTGCTTCCGCTCGCCAGCGGTGGCGTCACCACGGCGACGCTCGGTGCGCTGCACGGGGCGAATCGCGTGGTGCAGGCGCGGGTCGACAGCAACCTCGGGCGTTCGTCCGGCGACGGCTTCCTCGGCGACAAGCGCATGTGGCTGAAGGGCTTCGGCAGCTGGGCGGAGCAGGACGCGCGCAGCGGCGCTTCCGGCTACGATGCGGACACCGCCGGCCTCGCAGTCGGTGTGGATGCGATCGTGACCGATACCAACCGGGTCGGCGTGCTGTTCGCATATTCCGAGACCGACGTCGACAGCACCGGCGCGGCCAAGCAGTCCGCCGATGTCGACACCTACCAGCTCGGGCTGTACGGCAGCCACACGCTGGATGAACGCACCGACATCAACGGCATGATCGGCTTCGGTCGTCACAGCACCGACGGCACGCGCCATACGACGGGCGGCGTGGCCGCCTCCAGCTACGACAGCAGCAGCATCGTGGCTGGGGTCGGGATCGCGCGTACCTACCCGATGAGCGAGAAGACCACGCTCACGCCGTCGGTCCGCCTCGACTACGCCCGGATCAAGGATGACGCCTATCAGGAGCAGGGCGCGGGCGCGCTCGACCTCAGCGTGGGCAAGAACACCGTCAGCGAGCTGATCCTGTCGCTCGACGGCAAGATCACGCACGAGCTGTCGGACACGCTGACCTTCGTCGGTCATGCGGGGGTGGGTTACGACTTCGAGAACGAGCAGTCCTCGATCACCTCCACGCTCGCCGGCGCGCCGGGGGCTTCCTTCGTGACCCGCGGTGTCGATCCGAGCCCGTGGCTGGTGCGCGCGGGCCTGGGGCTGGTCAATACGCCGATCGAGTCCTGGGAGTTCTCGGCCCGCTACGAGGTCGAGGGCCGCAGCGACTTCCTCAACCACACCGCGTGGCTGAGGGCGCGCAAGGCCTTCTGATTCGACAAGCGCTGTCCTAAGCTCGAGCCACGGGTTCAACGCCCGTGGCTTTTTTTTCGATCGGCGGCGGGCAGTGCGGGTGACGGATCCCATGCGCCGCACACGGGGCGCCGCTGCAAGTGATGATGGCGAAATCTTGAGCAAGACCTACCAGGAACTTTTCGACCAGCGCGGCTCGGCCTACGACCGCGCGATGAGGCGTTACCCGGAGGCCCGCAGGCAGGAGTTCGAGCAGGCGATCGAGGCCGCAGCCCCGGCGCCGGGCATGGTGGTGGCCGACGTGCCGGCGGGCGGGGGCTATCTTCAGGCGTATCTGCCGTCCGGCTGCACCTGTCTGGGTCACGAACCCTGCGCGAGCTTCACGAACCATGGTGCCGTGGCGGGGCAGCCCACGCAGCTGCTGCCCTTGCCCTGGGCTCGTGCGACCGTGGATGGGGCGATCAGCCTCGCGGGGGTGCATCACCTCGACGACAAGCGACCGCTGTTCTCCGAGCTGCATCGGGTCGTCCGGCCCGGGGGGCGGCTCGTGGTGTCGGATGTCGCGGCGGCCTCGGCCGTGGCGCGCTTTCTCGACGGCTACGTCGGAGGACACAACAGCACGGGGCACGAGGGGGTCTTCCTCGACGAGCGCACGCTCCGCGAACTGGCCGAGGCGGGCTGGACCGTGGAGAACGCCGCGATCCGCGATTTTCATTGGGTTTTTCCGGATCGAGCCGCAATGGCGATGTTCTGTCACGAACTCTTCGATCTGCGCTCATCCACCCCGGCCGATACGCAGGCTGCGATCGAGGACCAGCTCGGGGTGAGCACGCTCGCCAACGGTGGTGCAGCCATGCACTGGTCCTTGATGACCATCTCGGCGCGGCGGACATGACCGGGCAGGAGCGGCAGGGCCGCCTGTTCGGGAGCGGGCCTTGCCGCCTCGTCCCCGGTCATGTTCGCGGCAGGCGCCAGCCCTGCATGCTGGTCAGCGTGCTGGCGGATGCCGATGCGATGGGGGCGCTGGATAGCGCCGACCCGGGACCTGTCTGGCAGGTTGTCGGACAGGCCTGGCGCAAGGCTCTGGGGGAGGATCTGCCGTGGCCGACCGAGCCGCCCACACCGGCGGCCTGGCGCGTGTGGGCGGCGTTGCTGGGTGCGTGCGCGGTCGCGCTGCTGCAGCGCGCAGGGCTGGCGGTATTCGAAGCCGCGGAGGTGTTGCAGCTCCCGAGGCGGGAGACGGGGCCGGCGGCGCGGACCACGCTGTTGCTCCCCGTGATGCCCGGACGCGCGGATGCGACCCGGCAGGCATGGTCGCTGGTGCTGGAGCTCTTCGAAGGCGCGTTCGAGGTCGCAGACCCGATGCGGCTGGAGCGCATGGAGGAACGCCTGCGCGCGGGCCTGGCGTCGCTGGGGCGGCAGGCCCCGCGCGGCGGCAACACGCCACGCTTCCTGCGTGCCGCGCACGAGCTCGGCATACCGGTGATGGCGCTCGCCTTCGAAGGCTTTCAATACGGCCACGGCAGGCGTGCCCAGTGGCTGGAGAGTACCTTGACCCTGCAGACGCCAGGTCTTGCCGTCGCCCTGGCGCGCGACAAGCTTGCCGCCGCTGCACGGCTGCGGCAGGCGGGCCTGCCGGTGCCCGTCCATCAGGCGGTGTTGGACGCGGACGAAGCCGTGCGTGTCGCACGGCGGCTCGGCTTCCCCGTGGTCGTCAAGCCGGTGGACCGGGATGGTGGCGTGGGCGTGTCGACCGGTCTCGAGACCGAGGAAGAGGTTCGCGCCGCCTATGCCCGTGCGAGCGCGGTCTCCCCTCGGGTGCTGATCGAGAAGCACGTCTTCGGAAGGGACTACCGGCTGACGGTGCTCGATGGGAGATTGCTGTGGGCCATCGAACGGATTCCCGCAGGGGTGACCGGTGACGGCGTCTCCACCGTCGAGGAACTCGTCGCGCGCGAGAATCGGGATCCGCGCCGCGGGGAAGGTCCTCACGCCGCGCTGAAAAGGCTGAGCCTCGATGACGAGGCAAGGCGCCTCCTTGCCGCGCAGACACTCGCCGCAGACGCAGTTCCTGCGCGCGGCCGGGAGGTCCGGCTGCGCCGCATCGCCAACGTGAACGGCGGTGGCAGGCCGGTGGCGGTGAACGAGCGGGTGCATCCCTACAATGCCGCGCTGGCGGTGCGTGCGGTGGAGGCCTTGAGGCTCGACCTCGCCGGGGTGGATGTGCTGATGCCGGACATCGCGCGCTCCTGGCTCGAGACCGGGGCGGCGATCTGCGAGATCAATGCGCAACCCCAGCTCGGTGCGACCACGGCGCCACATCTTTACGGTGAAATCCTGCGCAGGCGGCTCGGTGGCGATGGACGCATCCCGATCGTAGTCGTGCTGGGCGACGCGGGATCGCCGCCGTTGAGCGAGGTCCTCGTGATGCAACTGCGCCAGCGGGGTTGGGCAGTGGGCTGGTGCGACCGGCGCGGAGCCGGGATCGACGATGAATGGCTCGTGCGGGGAGGTGGCATGTTCGCCTCGGGGCAGATGTTGCTCACCCACCCGCGTGTGGATGCCCTCGTGCTCGCCATCCACGACGACGAGATCCTGCAGACGGGACTCCCAATGGATCGCTTCCAGTGGCTCGTCCTCGCCGGCACCGCGGTGTCGCCGCGCGTCGCGTGCGGACCGGGGGCCGGCACGCCCGGGCGCGGAAGCGAGGCCCTGCTCGACGAGTTGCTCGCATCCTTGGTGCCGGCGTGCTCCAACCGTGTCCTCGTCGTCGCCGGGTCGGGCTACAGCGGTGTCGGGCCGGCGCAAGGCGGCAAGGGGGCGGGCGCGTTCGAGGAGATCGGGCGCGCGGAGCTGAGCGTTGCGCTGGAGCAGTTCCCGGCGTGAAGCCAGGGGATCTCGGCGCGGGGAATGCGGGCGCGCGATCGGAGTCGAAGGAGACGTCGTCGACCCTCCTGCCCGATACAATGGCGCCCATCATGCCTTCACATCCCGACTCCGAAACCGCCCGGGCCGTTGCCGACCCGGTCGCGACCAGCCTCTTTGCCGGCGCCGTTCCCGGCTGCCGCGCCGCCCCCTTCCTGCCCATGTCGCGCGCCGAGATGGACGCGCTGGGCTGGGACGAATGCGACGTCATCCTCGTCACCGGCGACGCCTACATCGACCACCCGAGCTTCGGCATGGCCTTGGTCGGACGGCTGCTCGAGGCGCACGGTTTCCGCGTCGGCATCCTCAGCCAGCCCGACTGGCACTCGGCCGAGCCTTTCCGCGCGCTGGGGCGGCCGCGGCTGTATTTCGGCATCACCGCCGGCAACATGGACTCGCTGGTCAATCGCTACACCTCGGACCGCAAGATCCGCTCCGACGACGCCTACACGCCCGGCGCCGAGGCCGGCAAGCGCCCGGACCGCGCGGTGACCGTGTATGCCCAGCGCGCGCGCGAGGCGTACCCCGGCACGCCGATCGTGATCGGCAGCATCGAGGCCTCGCTGCGCCGCATCGCGCACTACGACTACTGGTCGGACAAGGTGCGGCGCTCGGTGCTGCCCGACTCCAAGGCCGACATCCTGCTGTTCGGCAACGCCGAGCGTGCGCTGGTGGCGCTGACGCATCGGCTGGCCGCGGGCGAGCCGATCGAATCGATCCGCGACCTGCGCGGCACCGCGTTCATGGTCAAGCCGGGCTGGCGGCCGGCGGACGAATGGCACGAGCTCGATTCGCGCGCGCTCGACAAGCCCGGCCGCATCGACGCCCACCCCGACCCCTACGCGATGGAGCCGGCCGCCGCCGCGCCCAGGCCCGCCGCCGACGGCGCCCAGCCGGTGCGCATCGTGCCGGCGGCCGAGCGCGTCGCGGCGCGCCGCGCCGACCGCGCGCGCACGGTGATCCGCCTGCCCGCGTACGAGGAGGTCAAGGACGATCCGGTGCTGTACGCCCACGCCTCGCGCGTGTTCCACCTCGAGTCCAATCCGGGCAATGCGCGCGCGCTGGTGCAGTGCCATGGCGAGGGCCCGGGCGCGCGCGACGTGTGGATCAACCCGCCGCCGGTGCCGCTCACCACGCCCGAGATGGACTTCGTCTACGACCGGCCGTTCGCGCGTGCGCCGCACCCGAGCTACGGCGGCGCGCGCATCCCGGCGTGGGACATGATCAAGTTCTCGATCAACATCATGCGTGGTTGCTTCGGCGGCTGCACCTTCTGCTCGATCACCGAGCACGAGGGCCGCATCATCCAGAGCCGTTCGCACGAATCCATCATTCACGAGATCGAGGAGATCCGCGACAAGTCGCCCGACTTCAAGGGCCACATCACCGACCTCGGCGGGCCCACCGCCAACATGTACCGCATGGCGTGCAAGAGCAAGGCGATCGAGGAGAACTGCCGGCGGCTCTCGTGCGTGTATCCGGGCATCTGCGAAAACCTCGACACCGACCATTCCTCGCTCGTCGAGCTCTACCGCAAGGCGCGCGCGGTGCCGGGGATCAAGCGCATCACCATCGGCTCGGGCCTGCGCTACGACCTCGCGGTGCGCTCCCCGGAATACGTGAAGGAGCTCGTCACCCACCACGTCAGCGGCCTGCTCAAGATCGCGCCCGAGCACACCGAGGAGAACACGCTCTCCAAGATGATGAAGCCGGGCATCGGCGCCTACGAGGAGTTCGCGCGCATGTTCGAGAAGTACTCGAAGCTCGCGGGCAAGAAGCAGCACCTGGTGCCGTACTTCATCGCCGCCCATCCGGGCACCACCGACGAGGACATGCTCAACCTGGCGCTGTGGCTCAAGGCGCACGACTTCCGCCTCGACCAGGTGCAGACCTTCCTGCCCACGCCGATGGCGCTGGCGACCACGATGTACCACTCGCGCAAGAACCCGCTGAAGAAGGTGTCGGCGGATTCCGAGTTGGTGGAGACCGCGCGCGCCGGCCGCATCCGCAAGCTGCACAAGGCCTTCCTGCGCTGGCACGACCCGGAGAACTGGCCGCTGCTGCGCGAGGCGCTGATCGAGATGGGGCGCGCCGAGCTGATCGGCAACGGTCCGCACTGCCTGGTGCCGCGCCAGCAGCCGGCACGGCTGGTGGCGGCGAAGGCCGGGGGCGGGCGCAAGCCGGGTGGTTGCGCGAAATCGCGGGCGAGGCGCGGGGCCTAGGAGGCGTTCAGCGTCTCGAGCCGGTTGCGTCCGCCGGCCTTGGCGCGGTACATCGCCTCGTCGGCCCGCCGCAGCAGTTCTTCGGCGCGCTGCTCGCCGCCGTCGAAGCAGGCGATGCCGATGCTGGGCGTGCTGTGATGACGCACTGCCCCGATTGCGTATGGCTCGTTGAGTGCGGCGAGGATGTTGCCGGCGATCAGGGCTGCCTTTTCGCCCGCCTCGGCTGTGGCGTCGCCCAGATCCTCCAGCATCACCACGAACTCGTCTCCACCGAGGCGCGCCACGGTGTCGCCCTCGCGCACCACCTGGCGCAGGCGCGCCGCGATCTCGCATAGCAGCTGGTCGCCGGCCTCGTGGCCGTAGGTGTCGTTTACGCGCTTGAAGTGGTCGATATCGATGAACAGCAGCGCCCCGTGGCGGCCGTGGCGGCGCGCGTTGGCCAGGCCCTGGCGCAGGCGGTCGAGCAGGAAACGGCGGTTGGGGAGCTGGGTCAGCGTGTCGACGAAGGCGAGATTGCGGATCGCTTCCTCGGCGGCCTTGCGTTCGGTGATGTCGATGATCACCCCGTCGAGCCGGAGCGGTTCATCATCGGCGTCGACCGCCACGCGGCCGCGCTCGCTGACCCAATGGACGCGCCGGTCGCGCCCGCGCATGCGGTATTCCACCTCGTAGTTGGTGTGACTGATGCGTGCGCTCTCGATCGCGGCGACGATCGTGGGGACGTCCTCATGCAGGATGAAGTCTCCGAACGACAATCGACCGGACATGAAATCCTCGGGTGTCGCCCCGGTGAGCGCGGTGATCCCGCGGCTGATGTGCATCACCCTCCAGGGCGGTTCGATCTGGCAGCGGAAGACGACGCCGGGCACGTTCTCGACCAGGGTGCGGAACTCGTCGCGGCTGTGCGCCAGGTGCGACGCGGCGGCACGCATGCGGCGGCGGTGGCGGGCGTTGCTGTGCATCACCGCGAACAGCATCAGGCTGAGAGCGCTGCCACCGTAGAGGATCAGGGCGGGTTCCGCGCTCGCGTGGTCGGCCTCGAAGGCCGGCGTGCTGCTGAAGCGGACCACCCATTCGCGCCCTGCGACCTCGACCGCGTGGGTGACGACGTAGTGCGCGGCGGCATTGCGCTCGGCCGAGGCGTAGAGCAGGGTCTGCGGCGATTCGTGCAGGTCGTGCAGTTCGATGTCGGCGTCGCGCAGGTCGTCGCGGAAGATGGCCTGCATCATGTCGTACGCGCGGAACGGCGCGTAGACGTAGCCCAGCAAGGCGGCGCGGCGCTGCTCCACGCTCGCGACCGGCATGGCCTTCGCGTACACGGGCAGGTAGATCAGGAAGCCGGGCTGCACCTCGGTGCCGAACTCCTGAACCAGGGTGACCCTGCCGCTGAGCGCGGCCGTTCCCGTGTCGCGCGCGCGCTCCATGGCCTCGCGGCGCACCGGCTCGGAATACATGTCGTAGCCGAAGGCGCGCCGGTTGCGCCCGTCGAAGGGCTCCAGGTAGACGATGCTGCTGTAGCGGTCGCGATACCCGGGCGGATGTACCGTGTAGTCGGGGAAGCCTTCGGCGCGCACCGCCGCGACGTGGGCCTCCAGCTGCGCCGGGAGCAGCATGACGGTGAAGCCGGTGCCCTGGATACCGGGCAGCGAGCGCTCGAGGTGGAGGGCTGCGACATAGGCCGCCCACTCGGACCGGCCGACGTGGTCGCTCGCGGCGAACAGCGCGGCGCCGCCATGCAGCACCTGCTCGTAGGCCTGCACGCGCGAGAGCAGGTTGTCGCGGGCCAGCGTGGCGTGCGTGGCGAAGCGGTCGCGCGTCCGCTCCTCGAGATGGGCGTCGACGTATCTCCACAGCACCGCCGTCAGGAGCAGGCCCAGGATGAGCGCGAGCCAGGCGGCCGTGCTGCGGTCGAGCATGGCGGCGGCGCGAACTTGCGCGGATCCTGCGTCCTGCGTCATGGGCGGGAGGGGTGAGGGGGTGGCCTGTTCGCGAGTGTTCCACGAATCGTGCGGAGCGGCCAGCCCGCAGGTGGGACCGCCGCCGCGGCCGGGCTTACATCCGCATGCGTTTCGAGGTCGCGCGCGCGACCGCCAGCGGGCACAATGCCGCCCTTGTCCTTCCCGGCCATCGTCGACAGCAAGCAATGCCATACGAAATCCTCGTCGGCCTGCGCTACACCCGCTCGCGCAAGCGCGCCCAGGGGCGCAACCGCTTCATCTCCTTCATCTCCCTGGTATCGATGTTCGGCATCGCGCTGGGCGTCGCGGCGCTGATCGTGGTGCTTTCGGTGATGAACGGCTTCCAGGAGGAGTTGCGCACCCGCATCCTCGGTGTCGCCTCGCACGTGCAGGTGCAGAGCCCGGAGGGCGGGCTCATGGCCTGGCAGCAGGTCGCCGACGAGTCGCTGCGCAACCCCTCGGTGCGCGCCGCGGCGCCCTACGTGCAGGAGCAGGGCATGCTCTCCTTCGACGAGGGCGTGCGCGGAACGCTGGTGCGCGGGGTGATCCCGTCCGCGGAGGAAAAGGTCGCCGATTTCGGCCGCTACATGCAGGCCGGCAGCTTCGATGCACTGCAGGCGGGCCGCTTCGGCATCGTGCTCGGACGCGACCTCGCCGCCGCGCTGCGCGTGCGCCTGGGCGAGAAGGTCACGCTGATCGCGCCGCAGGGCCTGGTGACGCCGGCGGCGGTGCTGCCGCGCGTCAAGCAGTTCGAGGTGGTGGGCATCTTCGAGGCCGGCATGTACGAGTACGACTCCAGCCTCGCGCTCGTGCACATCGCCGACGCCCAGGCGCTGTACCGGCTGGGCGACGCGGTGAGCGGCGTGCGCCTGAAGCTCGACGACCTCTTCGCAGCGCCGCGGGTGGCGCGCGAGCTGGCGATGACGATCAGCGAGCCGGGTTTGGTCGTCGCCGACTGGACGCGCAGCCACGCCAACTTCTTCCGCGCGGTCGCGCTCGAGAAGACCATGATGACGCTGATCCTCTTCCTGATCGTGGCGGTCGCGGCCTTCAACATCGTCTCCACGCTGGTGATGGCGGTGCAGGAGAAGTACGCCGACATCGCCATCCTGCGCACGCTGGGCGCGAGCCCGGTCTCGATCATGGCGATCTTCGTGCTGCAGGGCTCGGTGATCGGCCTGGTGGGCCTGGCCGCGGGCGTGGCCGGCGGGCTGGCGATCGCGCACAACCTCGACGTGGTGATCCCCGCGCTCGAGACGCTCACCGGGGCGACGCTGTGGAACAAGGAAATCTATTACATCAACGAGCTGCCTTCGAAGGTCCTGGGCTCGGACGTGAGCACCATCGTCACCGTTTCCTTCGTGCTGACCCTGGTGGCCGCGCTCTACCCGAGCTGGCGCGCCTCGAAGGTGAATCCTGCGGAGGCGCTGCGCTATGAATGAAACCCTGGATACCGGCGCGCAACCCGTGGTCGTCGCCTGCACCGGGCTGTCCAAACAGTTTCGCGAGGGCGCGGAGGCGGTGCGCGTGCTCGACGGCGTCGAGCTCGAGGTGCGGCGTGGCGAGCGCGTCGCGATCGTGGGCTCGTCCGGCTCGGGCAAGAGCACCCTGATGCACCTGCTCGGCGGACTCGACGTGCCCAGCGCGGGCAGGGTGCGGCTGATGGGGCAGGACTTCTCGACCATGTCGGAGGCCGCGCGCGGACGCCTGCGCAACGCCTCGCTCGGCTTCGTGTATCAGTTCCATCACCTGCTGCCGGAGTTCTCGGCGCTCGAGAACGTCGCGATGCCGCTCTACATCCGCCGCGTCGCGCGTGCCGAGGCGGACGAGCGTGCCGCGCAGATGCTGCGCGAGGTCGGCCTCGGCCATCGCCTCGACCACGCTCCGGGCGAGCTCTCCGGCGGCGAACGCCAGCGCGCCGCGATCGCGCGCGCGCTCGTCACACAGCCCGCCTGCGTGCTCGCAGACGAGCCCACCGGCAACCTCGACCGCCGCACAGCCGGTGCGGTGTTCGATCTCATGCTTTCGCTCAACGAGCGCCTGGCGACCAGCTTCGTCATCGTCACCCACGACGAGACCCTGGCCGCGCGCGCGCAACGCACGCTCCGCCTGGTGGACGGCCGGCTCGGCGCTTGAGGAAAAAATCCCGCGGCAACGCCCCGGGATGGGTCAAGTTCTACCGGAAACGACCGTATACAGGCTCGAAGACCATCCTGTCCGGCCCCGCGCCGGGAATCGAGCCATGAAAATCCTCTTCCAGCCTGCCGTCCGCCTGCTCGACCGCCTGAGCTATCCGCTCAAGTTCGGGCTCATCATCCTCGTCTGTGCCGTCGCCTCGGTGATCCTGCTCGCGCAGATCTTCACCAGCCTGCGCGAAGAGATCCGCGTGACCGAACGCGAGATCGCCGGCCTGCAGCTGTTCGACGCGGGCTTCGGCGTGATCCTCAAGACGCAGCAGCACCGCGGCCTGTCCGCCGGTGTGCTGGGGGGCAGCAGCGAGCTGGCGCCCAAGCGCGAGGCGAAGGCGGCGGAGTTGCGTGCCGCGCTCGGCGCACTCGACGCGGCAATCGACGGCGATGCCGGCTGGTCGGGCTTGCGCGCGGGCTGGCAGATGCAGCGGGCGGCGCTGGTACGCCTCGCCGACAGCGGGCTCTCCATGGCAGGCGCGGAGAATTTCCGCCTGCACACCGAGACGATCGCCGGACTCATGCGCTGGCTCGGCGAGCTCGGCGACGCCTCCGGGCTGTCGCTCGACCCCGAGCCGGCGAGTTCCAACCTGCTCGCGCCGCTGCTCGGCGCGCTGCCTGAACTCAGCGAGCGGCTCGGTCAACTGCGTGCCCGTGGCACGGCGCTGAGCGCCCGCCGCGAGCTTGCGCGCAGCGACGAGCACGCCCTGGTCGCGCTGCTCGCCGAGATCGGCCGCGCCGAGTCTGCGGTGCTGGAGCGCCTGCGCCGCACCGCGGCGGCCAACGCCAGCCTCGCCGCTAGCGTCGACGGCATGGGCCGCGAAATCTCCGAGGGTGTCGCGCGGGTGCGTGAGGCTACGGGGAAGGAGCTTCTCGACCAGCGCTTCGGCCTGAGCTCGGCGGCCTTCTTCGAACTGGTCACCGGCGCGATCGACACCGCGGTACGCAACTTCGACCAGGTGCTGCGCCCCGAGGTCGGCCGCCTGCTCGAGGCGCGCCGCGACCGCCTGAACCAGCGCCTGCAGACCCAGGTGGCGATTTCGGCGGTCGGCATGCTGCTCGCAGGCTATCTCTTCATCGGCATCTATCTCGCCATCGTGCGCTCGGTGCGCGAGCTCTCGGCCGGCGCGCAGGGCTTCGCCGCGGGCGACTATCGCAGCCGCGTGCAGTTCTCGGCGCGCGACGAGCTCGCCGAGGTGGCGCGCCAGTTCAATTCGATGGCCGATCACGTCGCCGGCCTCATCCGCGACATCCAGACCGGTGCCGCCCACGTCGGCGGCGCCGCCACCGAGATGTCGGCCTCCGCGCGTCGCGTGCTGGAGGGCTCCGAGACGCAGAGCGACGCTGCCTCCAGCGTGGCCGCAGCGGTCGAGGAGATGACGCGCGGGGTCGACGGCATCGCCCACCACGCCTCGACCGCGCAGCAGCTTGCCGAGGATTCGGGCCGGCTCTCGCAGGAGGGGCGCTCGGTCATGGAGCAGTCGGTGGCCGAGATGGAGCGCATCGCCGAGGCGGTGGATCTGTCGAGCGAGGCCATCCGCGAGCTCGGCGAGAAGTCGCGCCAGATCAACGCGATCGTCGACTCGATCCGCGACATCGCCGACCAGACCAACCTGCTCGCGCTCAACGCCGCGATCGAGGCCGCCCGTGCGGGCGAGACCGGGCGCGGCTTCGCGGTGGTGGCCGACGAGGTGCGCAAGCTCGCCGAGCGCACCTCGCTCGCCACGCGCGAGATCGGCGGCATGGTGGCGGCGATCCAGCAGGGCACCGAGCGCGCGGTCGACACCATGCAGCAGGGCGTGCAGCGCGTGCGCGACGGCGTGGAGATGAGCAACCGCGCCGGCTCCTCGATGGCGCAGATCAGCGCGGGCGCCGACCAGGTGCTCACCGCGGTGCGCGAGATCTCCACCGCCCTGCACGAGCAGAGCCTGGCGAGCAACGACATCGCGCGCAACATCGAGCGCATCGCCGACATGACCGAGCACAACAGCGTGACCGTGCGCGAGACCGCGGCCACCGCCGAGACGCTCGAGCAGCTCGCCGGCACCCTGCGCGAGCAGGCCAGCCGCTTCCGCGTCTGAAGTGTTCGCGGTACCCGCTGCGATCGATTCTCCATGAGCCCTGCGGCGATGCGAAGGCCGTGCCGCGCGCAGGGCTCGAATCTTGCGGACCGGACGCTGCGCCCGCTTATCGCCGTTGCCGTCGCTGCCGCCACTGGCGGATCAGCCACAGCCGCCAGCCCCAGCGCACCGCCAGATACGACACCATCGACAGGCTTGCCGCGAGCACGATCAGGCCGACCACCAGCGGGCGGCCCAGCTCGCCCGCCCAGGCTGCGAGGTCGGCCGCCCACTGCAGTGGATCGAAGCCGGCGAAGTCCGGCGGCGGGATGAACGCGACTGCACCATTTCCCGACATCAGGCTCCCGATCGCGAATGCCGCGACGTAGAGGGGGACGATGGTGAGCGGGTTGCTGTAGAGCGTGGTGATCAGCGCCAGCGGCAGGTTGACCCTGAAGAGCACGCAAAACAGCGCCGCGCTCGGCATCTGGAAGGGGCCGGGAATGAGGCCGCAGAACATTCCCACCGCCACCGCCCCGGCCGCCGAATGGCGGTTCAGGTGCCACAGGCGCGGATGCAGCAAGGTGGACGCGAACGGCCGCAGCCAGCGGTTCTCGCTGACGCTGCGGTGGTCGGGGAGGAAGCGTTTGAAGAGCTTGCGCATGGTTCAGGTCCGCGTGGGCGAGTCTAGCAGGAGCCCGGCCCATCGCGTCGTGGCATGCGCGGCCATCCTCGACGCGGCGGCCCGGGTCGCGATCGTCCGTCGAGGGCGGGATGGCGGCCGGCGATCACGGCGCCCGCCCTTCCGGGAATGCCTCAGGCATACTCGATGCCATGCGCATCATCGCTCTCGCCTTCCTCGCCGGCACCGTCCTCGTCCAGCGGTCGGCTGCGCTCGATGGCGTCGTGGCCGCGGCGGCGCTCGGCCTCGTCGCTGCGCTCGGCTTGCGGCTCGCGTTGGTGTTGGCGTGGGGCCGCGGGTCGGCGGCTCGGGCTGGGCGCTGGATCCCCATCGCCCTGGCCGCACTCGGTGCGCTCGCCGCCGGCGCGGGCTGGGCGGCGTGGCGGGCCGAGGTCCGGCTGAGCGACGAGCTCGCCGGCACCCTCGACGGTGTCGAGTTGCAGCTGCGGGGCAGGGTGGCCGGGCTGCCACGCGCGAGCGGGTCCGGCTGGCGCTTCGACTTCGAGGTCGAGCCCGACACGCCCGGCGTGCCGGGACTCGTGCAGCTGGCCTGGCGTCCCGAACGCACCGTTGTCGAGGCCAAGCTCGACGCCGAGGCCGATTCCGCGAGCCCCCTGCCGCTGGCGATGCCCCGTCCGGGCGAGCGCTGGGCGCTGACCGTGCGTCTGTGGCGGCCCCACGGTTTCGCCAATCCCTCCGGCTTCGACTACGAGGCCTGGTTGCTCGAGCGCGGGGTTCGCGCCACGGGCAGCGTGCGGGGGACGGGGCGGCTCCTAGACGAGCTTCCCGCCACCTGGATGCAGCACGTCCATCGCGTGCGCGCGACGGTGCGCGAGCGCATCCTCGCCGCCCTGCCCGACGGGGCGCACGCCGGCCTGTTGGTGGCGCTCGCGGTCGGCGATCAACAAGGCATCGATGCCGGGCAGTGGGAGATCTTCCGCCGCACCGGCGTCGCCCACCTGGTGTCCATCTCGGGCCTGCACGTGGCGCTGGTGGCGATGTTCTGCGGCGGTCTCGCCGGCGCGGCGTGGCGCCGGCAGCCGGCGCTGGTGCTGCGTGTTCCGGTGCAGCAGGTGCACGCGCTCGGCGGGCTGGCCGGGGCCACCGCCTATGCCTTGCTGGCCGGCATGGGCGTTCCGGTGCTGCGCGCCTGGCTGATGCTGCTGGTGGGCGCGCTGGCGCTGATCGGCGGGCGGCGCATACCGCCCTCGCGCGTACTCGCGATCGCATTGCTCGTGGTGCTGGTGGTCGATCCCTGGGCGGTGCTGTCGGCCGGCTTCTGGCTGTCCTTTGGTGCGGTGGCGGTGATCCTCGCCGTGCTCGGCGGCCGTGTCGCACCGTCGGCCGGCTGGCGCGCCGCGCTGCGCGTGCAGCTCGCGATCAGCTTCGCGCTGGTGCCGCTGCTGCTTGCGCAGTTCCAGGCGGTTCCGTTGCTGTCGCCGCTTGCCAACCTGGTGGCGATTCCGCTGGTGAGCTTCGTCGTCACGCCGCTGGTGCTGCTCGCGATTCCCTGGCCGATCCCCTTGCTGCTCGTGCCTGCCGACTTCGCCGCGGGGTGGATGATGGATTTCCTTGCGCCGCTTGCAGCGCTCGAGAGGGCGATGATCGAGCGCGCGGCGCCGCCGCCGTGGCTTTTCGGCGGTGCGCTCGCCGCCGTGGCGATCCTGCTGCTGCCGCGCGCAAGCCCGGGGCGGTTGGCGGCACCGGCATTGCTCGCGGCGCTGCTGTCCTGGCAGCCGGCGCGCCCGCAGGAGGGCGGTTTCCGCGCCTGGGTGCTGGACGTCGGCCAGGGTCTCGCGGTGCATGTGCAGACGCGTGCGCATGACCTCCTCTACGACAGCGGGCCACCCTTCGGCAGCGAGTCCGATGCCGGCGAGCGGGTGGTCCTGCCCTGGCTGCGCGCGGCCGGCGTGCGCCGGCTGGATCGGGTGGTGCTGTCGCATCCGGATTCCGATCATGTGGGTGGCGCGGCCTCGCTGCTCGCCGGCCTGCCGGTGGGCACGGTGCTGGCCGGACAGGCCGTCCATGCGCGCGAACGCGCAGCCTGGGCGGCCCGCCTGGCGCACGGGCGCGAGCCTGCGGACTGCGCACGCGTGCCCGCATGGGAGCGCGATGGCGTGCGCTTCGAGATTCTGCATCCGGCGCCCGTGCGCGCGCCGAGCGAGGAGCCGGCAGGCGCGGGCGCAAGTCCGCACGACAACGACGCCTCCTGCGTGCTGCGCGTCGTTGGCGCCGCCGGCGCGCTGCTGCTGACCGGCGACATCGGCACCGCCGCCGAGGCCAAGCTGATCGCCCGCCAGCCACCGGCAAGCCTTTCCGCCGCGGTCGTGGTCAGCGCCCACCATGGCAGCCGCTCGTCGTCCTCGGCCGCCTTCGTCGACGCGACCCTCCCGGAACACGCGGTCCACTCCGCCGGCAGCCGCAACAGCTTCGGCCATCCCCACCCCGAGGTGTGGGCGCGCTGGGCGGAGGCGGGGGCACGCAATTGGCGCACCGATGCGCAGGGTGCGATCCGGATCGACTTCGCGGCGGCGCCGGAGGAGGGCGTCCAGGTGAACGCCGAGCGCGAGATGCAGCCGCGCTACTGGCACGGTCGCTGAGGGCGGCGGGCTTGTGTCCCGGATCCGCCGCTTCGGGCTAGACTTGCAGCGACCCGAAACCCGTTCCGAGTGCCCGCCCCTCATGTCCCTGCTCGATTCGCTCAAGAAGTTCTTCAGCCCGTCCGCACCGACGACCCCGGCCGAGCGTGCCGCGGTGGAGCCGGAGCGTGTGCGCGCCGCGCAACCGCTGCTCCAGCCGCGCGCCCGGCATGTGCTGTGCAGCGGGCCGCACGGCCTGCACCGCGTGGCCTACACCGAATGGGGCGAGCCGACGAATCGGCGCGTGCTGGTCTGTGTCCACGGTCTCACCCGCAACGGCCGCGACTTCGACGATCTCGCGCGCGCGCTCGCCGGCGAGTACCGCGTCGTCTGCCCGGACGTGGTCGGGCGCGGGCGCAGCGACTGGCTGACGGACAAGGCGGACTACGGCTTCCCGGTCTACGTCGCCGACATGGTC
The DNA here is from genome assembly GCF_000021765.1 of Thauera aminoaromatica. Classification (NCBI taxonomy): domain Bacteria; kingdom Pseudomonadati; phylum Pseudomonadota; class Betaproteobacteria; order Rhodocyclales; family Zoogloeaceae; genus Thauera; species Thauera aminoaromatica. Next base: position 2,253,915 of record NC_011662.2, read on the forward strand.
ACCCTGATCGCCCGCCTCGACGTCGAGGAGGTGCACTGGGTCGGCACCTCGATGGGCGGCATCATCGGCATGCTGCTCGCGAGCCTGGCCGGCACGCCGATCACCCGGCTGGTCTTGAACGACGTCGGTCCGGTGATCACCGCAGCATCCCTGCGTCGCATCGGCCAGTACGTCGGACGCGCGCCGCGCTTTGCCGACCCCGCGGCGGCCGAGGCCTACATCCGCGAGGTCGGCGCGCCCTTCGGCGCGCTCACCGACGCGCAGTGGCGCCACCTCACGGAATATTCGGTGCGTCGCATGGATGACGCCGAAGGGGGCTACGCGATGGTGTACGACCCCGGACTGGGCGAAGTCTTCCGGCTCAATCCGGTGCCGGTCGATATCGACCTGTGGCCGGTATATGAAGCGATACGTTGCCCGACCCTGGCGCTGCGCGGCGCAGAGTCCGACCTGCTGGAGCCGGCCACCTTCGCGGCGATGGGCGCGCGCGGGCCGAGGGCGCAGACGGTGGAGTTCCCCGGCGTGGGGCACGCGCCGATGCTGATGGATGCGGCGCAGATCGCCACGGTGCGGGAATTTCTGCTCGCCGGCGCCTGAGTTGCGCGTGCAGGCGCGTCGGGCGGGCGTCGCCTACCAGCCCGGATTGAGCCGTCGCGCCTCGGCGATCTCGCTGCGGATGGCGCGGAAATGCTCCCAGCGCCGCGGGTGGATGGCGCCGGCTTCGAGTGCTCCGAGCAGCGCGCAACCCGGCTCGCTGTCGTGGCGGCAGTCACGGAAGCGGCAGCGCCCCAGGTGCGGGCGCAGCTCGACGAAGGTCTCGGCGAGGTCCTCCGCCGCCAGGTGGGCGAGCCCGAACACCTGCAGGCCGGGGCTGTCGATCAGCCAGCCGCCGCGGGCTTCGTCGGCGGTCACCGGCAGGTGGTACAGCCGTGCGAAGGTCGTGGTGTGCTTGCCCGAGTCGAGCGCGTCCGAGATCTCGCGGGTGGCGGCCTGGGCCTCCGGCACGATGGCGTTGGTCAGGGTCGATTTGCCCATGCCCGACTGGCCCACGAAGATCGCCTGCAGGCCGGCCAGGCGAGCGCGCAGTGCATCCGCGCCCTGCAGCGCGGACACCTCGACGACCTCGTAGCCGAGCTTGCGGAAGGGCTCGAGCTGATGGCGGGCGGCCTCGAGGCGCGCGGCGAGGTCGGCCTTGTTGAGCACGATCAGCGGCACGATGCCCTGGCTCTCGGCCGCGGCGATGCAGCGCGACACCAGCAGATCGGAGAAACCGGGCTCGGTGGCGACCACGATCACCAGATGGCTGAGGTTGGAGGCGATCAGCTTCTCGCGGAAGGCGTCCGAGCGCCACAGCAGGTTGCGGCGCGGATGCAGGGTCTCGATCACGCCCTGGCCGTCGCCGCCGGGCACGAGCTCGACCTCGTCGCCGCAGGCGTAGCTGCTCTTCTTGCCGCGCGGATAGCACTGCAGGCGCCCGCGCGCGGTGTCGACCTCGTAGTGGCGGCCGAAGGCGGCCACGACCACGCCGTCGATGCGGGCTTCGGCGATCGCGCCGGCGTGGGTGCGCTTGCGCATGCCGCTCACCGTTGCAGCGCCTGCAGGCGCGCGATGCGCAGCGCGGCGGGCGGATGCGAGTCGTGGAAGCGCGAGTACAGCGGGTCGGGCGTCAGCGTGGAGGCGTTGTCGCGGTAGAGCTTGACCAGCGCGCTCACCAGCTTGCCGGCGTCGGCCTGGCGGGCGGCGTAGGCGTCGGCCTCGAACTCGTGCTTGCGCGACCAGTGGCTCGCGAGCGGCGCGAGCGGGAAGCTGAACACCGGCAGTACCAGCGTGAACAGGGCGAGCGCGCTCGCCAGGTCGGCGCTTTGCATGCCCAGCCCGGAGAAGAACCAGGGCTGCTGGGCGAGCCAGCCGAGCAAGGCGAGCACGCCCAGGCTGGCCGGGGCGAGCACCGCCAGCCGGCGCAGCAGGTGGCGGTGGTGGAAGTGGCCGAGCTCGTGCGCGAGCACCGCCTCGACCTCGTCGGCATCGAGCTTGTCGAGCAGGGTGTCGAAGAACACGATGCGCTTGGCCGCGCCCAGCCCGGTGAAGTAGGCGTTGCCGTGTGCCGAGCGGCGCGAGCCGTCCATCACGAACAGGCCCTTGGCGCGAAAGCCGCAGCGCGCGAGCAGGGCCTCGACGCGCGCCTTCAGCGTGGCGTCGGCGAGCGGGGTGAACTTGTTGAACAGCGGCGCGATGAAGGTCGGCCAGATCACCATCGCGAGCAGGTTGAAGCCGAGCCAGAACGCCCACACCCAGGCCCACCACAGCGCGCCCGTCGCCAGCGTCAGCCACAGCACCGCGGCGAGCAGCGGCAGCCCGATCAGCGCGGCGAGCGCGGCCTCGCGCACGGTGTCGGCGAGGTAGAGGCGCGGCGTCATGCGGTTGAAGCCGAAGGTCCTCTCGATGCCGAAGGTGCGCAGCAGCGCGAAGGGTAGTTCGAACAGCCAGCCGAGCACGCCCAGGCTGGCGAGCAGCGCGACGCCGTGGGCGAGCCCGCCGGCGGGCAGCACGTCCGCCCAGGCGTCGTGCATCGCCTGCAGCCCGCCGCCGAGCGTGAGCGCGAGCACGAAGCCGGCGTTGGCCGCGGCGTGGAAGGCGGACAGGCGCGCGCGCGCGACGGTGTAGTCGGCGGCACGCTGGTGCGAATGCAGGGGAATCGAGCCGGCGAAGGGCTGCGGCACCGCGTCGCGATGGCGGCGCACGTGGTGGGCGTGGCGATGCAGCAGACCGAGGCCGAGCACGGTACCGGCGACCAGGAAGGCCAGGAACAGGGCGGAAAGAGGCGGCAGGCCGAAGGGCGACAGCATGAATGGGGCGGGATCGGTCATTGCGAAGCGCGGGCGGTGGATGGAGGTAGGGCTGCGGGCAGGTGTGCGACCCGACCGGCCATGCGCTGCTGTCCGTGACAGGCTGGCGCGATCGCTGCTGGCCGAGGCCGGCAACGTACGCGATCTATGACACAATCGCGCCCTCATTGTTTCGCAGGAAGGCCCCGGAAAAGGGCGGACGGATTATGGCACAGGACCCGAAGACGCTGATATGGCTGGACATGGAGATGACCGGCCTCGAACCCGATCGTGACCGCATCATCGAGATCGCGATCGTGCTCACCGACGAGGCGCTCGAAGTGATCGCCGAGGCGCCGGTGATCGCCGTGCATCAGCCCGACAGCGTGCTCGACGGCATGGACGAGTGGAACCGCAATACCCATGGCAAGTCCGGGCTCACCGCTCGGGTACGCGCCTCCACGATGTCGGAGGCCGATGCCGAGGCGCAGGTGCTGGCCTTCCTGCGCGCGCACGTGCCTGCGCGCACCTCGCCGATGTGCGGCAATTCGGTGTGCCAGGACCGCAGGTTCCTCGCGCGCTGGATGCCGGAACTCGAGGCGTGGTTCCACTACCGCAACCTCGACGTGTCCACGCTCAAGGAGCTCGCGCGGCGCTGGCGTCCGGAGATCTACGCGGGTGTCAAGAAGGCGGGCAGCCACACCGCGCTCGCCGACATCCACGAGTCGATCGCCGAGCTGCGCCACTATCGCGACCACTTCCTGCGCCTGGACTGAGCGCGAGGAGCGCGACATGAGGATCGGTCCCGCCGGGCGGGTCCGCGGCCTCGTCGCCTGGGCGAGCCGTCACCGGCGCTGGTTGATCGTGCTCGCGCTGCTGTCGGTGTTCTTCAGCGTGCTGGGCTATTTCACCAACCCGGTATCGCTGCCGGGGATGTGCAGGATCTACGGCTGAGGGCCGTGCGCAGGCGCTGGCCCTCGACGTCCGTCGCAGCCGAACCGTCCGATCGCGACTTGCGTCGCTCCCACGAAAACCGACAGGGTGCCCCCGGGGTGACGCGGCGCCAAGGCGTTACGGGTTCCGGAAGGTGACGGGGGGACCGGCGCGTGAAGCGGCTTCGACGTCGGGTAGGAGCGACGCAAGTCGCGATTCGGGCAGGCGAGAATGCAAGGACCTCGCCGCAACGGCACGGATGCGTCGATTCAGCGTCCGGCGCGGCGCAGCAGCCGGAAGGTTTCGGCGCGCTTGCCGGCACCACGGCGGTATTCCCACACGGTTTCCCATTCGGGTGCGAGCGCGGCGGAGCGGCCGCGGCGCTCGACATGGACCAGCAGCAGAGCACACGGTGTGGCGTCGGCGTCGATCGGGCGTGCGCGCAGGCCGGCGAAATAGTCCATCGACAGCTTCATCGCGTCGGGCAGCCCGGTGGTGGCGATGCATTCCCTCGCCTGTGCGCCGCGCTCGCCGCGCACCGCGATATCGAGCGATTCCACCACCGTGCGGTAGCTGCGTCCCTGGTCGAACCAGGGCATCAGCAACACCACCGCCAGGCTCCACAGCATCACCAGGCCGATCGCCCAGTTCGCCGGCGCACGTGCGGGCGACCGGGGCAGGCGGGCGACGAGGAGGATCCACACCACGCTGATGGCGCCGCCGGCAAGCAGGCGCAGGTTGGCGTCCGGCGGCACGAAGCCGGGGGCGTTGCGCGCGACGTGGCGTGCGAGACCGCTCGGCCAGCCGGCGACCTGGGCGCTCCATGCCAGCCAGACGAGGATGCCGAAGACGGCCAGGCTCATCAGCGAGAACCAGTCGAGCGCGCTCGCGGCGCCGCGGCGCAGGCTGGCCACGCCGCCGGCGGCGAGCAGGGCGAGCGCGGGCACCAGCGGGATCAGCCGGGCCTGCGAGAGATCGTCGATCGCCACCAGCCAGGCCAGCACCAGTCCGGCGCTCGCCAGCGGCAGCAGGATCGCGAGCACGCCGGGCTGGCGGCGCGCGCGCCAGAGCGCCCACAAGGCCAGCGGCCACAGCGGCCACATGAACCAGGCGCCGAGCTCGAGCAGTCGCGGCAGCTCGGCCGGGCGCAGCATCGGGCCGACGATCCACTGCCACTCGTTGCGCAGCCACAGGCTCAGGAGTTCGGGGTGTTGCAGGTGGAGCACGAGCGGCCACAGCGCGGCGGTGGTCAGCGCGAGGCACAGTCCCAGCAGCACGGCGCCGCTCGCGCGCGGGCTGCGGCAGTCGGCGCTCAGCAGCATCGCCAGCGGCAACAGGGGAGCGCTCATCCACAGGCCGCCGAAGCCTGCGGAGAGGAAGGCCAGGCCGCTACCCATGCCCGCCTTCAGGCCCCCGGCGAGCGGGCGTGTCGGCAACTCCGCGAGGCCGGACAGGGTCAGTGCGAGCATGGCGAAGAGGGCGAGCAGGGGCTGCGTCTCGTGCGCATGCAGGACCAGGCCTAGCGTGCCGAGCGCGAGCAGCGCGGCGGGCGTGCGGGCGGCGCGACCATGCAGGGATTCGGCCGCGCGCGCCAGCCACCAGATCGCCAGCGCCACGAAGACGGCGCTCGCCAGGCGGGCCCCGGCGTGCGCCGGAAGAAAGGCCGCGGTGAGCGCGGAGAAGGCCGAGGCGACCCAGTAATACAGCGGGGGATGCTCCACCAGGGGTTCGCCGGCGAGCAGGGGAAACAGCCAGGACTCGCCGCGCAGCATCGCCAGCACGGGCCCGAAATGGCGCGCGTCGTCGCCGCGCCAGGGGTCGTGCGCGGTCAGGCCGACGAGCAGGTACAGGCCGACCAGCAGGGTCAGGCCGACCGTGCCGTAGACGCGGCGCTGGAACAGGGTGGGCGTGGCGGGATCGCGGATCATGCGGGCATTGTGCTTCGGAGTGGCTGCGCGGACCAAGCGCGGCGGAGTGGGCAGGACGGAGAGGGCGCGGGTGCCTGCCGGCGGCGGGGCAATAAAAAAGGCAGCTTGCGCTGCCTTCCTCGGTGCCTGCGGAATCCTGCCACGACCGCCCGGGGCGGTGCGGATCCCGGCTTTGCGACGGCTCAGCTCGCGCGCTGGACGTTGCCGTACTTCTGGCGGAAGCGCTCGACGCGGCCGGCGGTGTCGACGATCTTTTGCTTGCCGGTGTAGAACGGATGGCAGGCCGAGCACACCTCGACGTGGTACTGGGGCTTGCCCAGGGTCGAACGGGTCACGAAGGTGTTGCCGCACGAGCAGGTGACGTTGACGTCGGCGTACTTGGGATGGATGTCCGCTTTCATGGTGATTTCCTGAATCTTGCGGGCGGAGGTTGTGACCGCCCTGTGTCGTAAAGCGCGAGATTATCCGCCAGCCGCCCCGTCCTGACAAGGAAAAACACGTCTGCTGTCGTGCGCCGGGACGGTTTTTCGGGCGGCGACCGGTACAATCGCGCGCCTGATCAATCACCGACGAGGTTCCTGCGTGCGCCTGCTGCTCGCGCCCATGGAGGGCGTGGCCGATTTCGTGCTTCGCGACGTGCTGACCGCGATCGGCGGCTACGACCTCGCGGTGTCGGAATTCGTCCGCGTCTCCGGCACCCTGCTGCCGCGGCGCATGTTCGAGCGCATCTGCCCGGAGATCCTCGCCGGCAGCCGCACCGCCGCGGGCACGCCGGTGGCGGTGCAACTGCTCGGCAGCGATCCCGTCCTGCTCGCGGAGAACGCGGCGCGCCTGGCCGCGCTGAGCCCGCACGGCATCGACCTCAACTTCGGCTGCCCGGCCAAGGTGGTCAATCGCCATGGTGGCGGTGCGATGCTGCTCGACCGCCCGCGCCTGCTGCACGACATCGCCGCCGCAGTGCGTGCCGCCGTGCCCGCAGCGATCCCGGTGAGCGCCAAGATGCGCCTGGGCATCGCCGACCCCTCGCGCGCGCTCGACTGTGCGCAGGCGCTCGCGGACGGTGGCGCGCAGGCCATCGTCGTCCATGCGCGCACCCGCGAGCAGGGCTACCGCGCGCCCGCGCACTGGGAGTGGGTGGCGCGCATCGGCGACGCGGTGCGCGTGCCGGTGACCGCCAACGGCGAGGTGTGGAGCGTGCGCGACTGGGCACGCTGCCGCGAGGTCTCCGCAGCCGAGGATGTGATGATCGGCCGCGGCGCGGTCTCCGACCCCTGGCTCGCGCGCCGCATCCGCGGCGAACGCGGCACCGAGCCGGACGAGCGCGACTGGGTCGAACTGCACCCGCACCTCCTGCGCTACTGGGAGGGCGTGCAGGGGCGCGCCGCCCCGGTGCATGCCTGTGGCCGGCTCAAGCTGTGGCTGGGCATGCTGCGGCGCAACTACCCCGCGGCGGGCCGGCTGCACGAGGCGGTGCGCCGCGTCGTCCACCCCTCGCGCATGAACGAGGAACTCCGCCGCCACGGCATTCCCGCGTGCGACCACCCGCCATCTGCCCGGGCCGACGGGCCCCGGCCGACGAGTCCCGACCGATGAGAGCGGCCCGATGAGCTACGCCAACTCCCGCATCCCGCAGAGCGCCCAGCAGGGCGTCCACGAGGCGCTCGCCGAGCGCGTGCGCAAGCACCTCGAGCATCCCTTCCGCAAGCCCTGCACCGACTACAACCGTGCCGCGCTCGCCGAGGCGCTCGCCGGCTGGGGCCGCAGTGCGCCGCTGATCCTCGATGCCGGCTGCGGCGTCGGCCACAGCACCATCCAGATCGCGCGCCAGTTTCCCGACCACTGGGTGATCGGCGTCGACCAGTCCGCCGACCGCCTCGCGCGTCGCAAGCCCTATCCCGAGGCGCTGTTGCCGAAGAACATGGTCTTCGTGCGCGCCGACCTGGTGGACTTCTGGCGCCTGCTCGACGAGGCCGGGCTGCGCCTCGCGCGCCACTACCTCCTCTATCCCAACCCCTGGCCCAAGATCGGCCACCTCGGCCGGCGCTGGCACGCGCACCCGGTGTTCCCGTGGATTCCCCGCCTCGGTGGCGTGCTGGAATGCCGCAGCAACTGGAAGGTCTACATCGAGGAGTTCGCCTTCGCGCTCGGCCTCGTGCTCGGGCGCGAGGTCGCCTGGGAAGGCTTCGAGGCCGTCACGCCGCTGACCCCCTTCGAGCGCAAGTACCGCGACTCGGGGCAGCCGTTGTACCGCATCGGGCTGGATCTCGCGGCCGCGGGCTGATTCCGCAAGATCGTGCTTGCCCGCCGCGCCGCCTTGGGCCACCCTTGGCGCCGGTCAAAGGAGATTGCCATGAACGGTATGGAACAAAGGGGCGCGGACGCGTCCGCGCTGCGCACGATGAGCGACGAGGATTTCGAGGCGCTGGAAGAGATCCTCACCTCGGACATCGTGCCCGAGGACTGCATGGACCTCGAGATGCTCGACGGCTACCTCGCTGGCGTGATGATCTCGCCGCGGCCAATCCCGGCCGAGCGCTGGATGCCCGGCGTGTGGTCGGCGCACGGCGACGAGGTCGGCTTCGGCTCGGGCAGCGGCCTGCAGCGCGCGATCCGGCTGGTGAAGGCGTATCACAACGAGCTGCTCGCCACGCTCGGCCTGGACGACGAGGACGAGGCGTGCTGGGAGCCGTTCTGCTTCGCGGTCGCCGAGGGCGATGGGCTCAAGCTCGGCGAAGCCTGGATCGACGGTTTCGCTCAGGGCCTGGACCTGTGGCCCGAGGGCTGGGAGGAGGGGCTGGACGCCGAGGCGGTCGAGGCCGTGCGCGAGACCCTCGACGAGGTGCTCGCGCCCTGGGGCGAGGAGGACGCCGCGAAGGCCGACGACGAGACCCGCCTGGGCTGGCTCGCCGACGTGGGCGAGGCGGTCAACGACATCTTCGCCCACTGGCGCGATCTGGGTCTGCCGGCCGCCGAGCCGCTGTCCACCGAGGCTCCGCGCAAGCCCGCCAGCGCCGGCCCCGGCCGCAACGATCCGTGCCCGTGCGGCAGCGGCAAGAAATACAAGAAATGCTGCGGCGCCAACGGCGCCGAGCCCGAGCCCGAGCCCGAATCCGGCGAAGCCGAAAACTGAGCATCCCGGGCGTGCCGGCGCGCACAGGACCGTCGCGCCCGGGGATGCGCCGCCGGAGCGGCGCGAGTCGCGAGCGGGCGCCGGAACAGCGGACGAGCGTTGGCGAGCGTGGACAAGCCGTAGTCGCGACTTGCGTCGCTCCCACAAGGAACCGCCGCGCCCGGGGACGCGCTGCGGGCGCGATCCGATGCGAGCGGGTTTCCCGCTCCGGAAAATATTTCTCAAAATGATTTCAGGTTACTGAAAACAAAGCGCTTTGCACCACTTTCCGGCGCCTCCCGGCGGCGCTAGAATGCGCGCCCCACGGCCCTCGGCCGGTCCTTTCGGCGCTCCGTTCATGGACGAGTTCAACCCCTGCCTCGACTGCGGCATCTGCTGCACGCACTTTCGGATCTCCTTCTACTGGGCCGAGGCGGACGACGCGCCGGGCGGTTTCGTGCCGGCGGAGATGACCGAGAAACTCAACCACACCTTGCGCTGCATGAAGGGCAGCAACCAGGTGCCGCGACGCTGCAGCGCGCTCTCCGGCGAGGTGGGCCGGCAGGTCGCGCGTTCGATCTACGAGAACCGGCCCACCCCCTGTCGTGAATTTCCCGTCTATTTCGAGGACGGTACGCCCAACCCGAAGTGCGACGAGCTCCGCGCCACCATCGGCCTGCCGCCGCTGCCGCAGAGTCCGCTGCCGCGCGCGGCCTGATCGCCGGATACGTCTCGCCAGCCTATCCGCCGCGCGGCCGGCCCACCGCGGCGAGCACCTCGAGCGGGCCATGTCGGCGCAAGCCGTCGATCTGGGCGCGGTCGCGCACGAACAGCGAGCCGGCCCAGGCGAGCGAATTCAGCGACACGTCGTCCCATTTCTCGCGTGTGCGGGGCACCAGCAGCAGCGCGCCACGGCTGACCAGCAGGTTGTAGGGCGGCATCGGATCGGCGTCGCAGGGAAGCTCCAGCCGCTCGCAGGCCAGGCGGTAGGCGGCCAGAAGGACCGATCCGGCGTCGTCCGGGTGCGACCAGGCGGATTCGTCCATCCCCACCGCCGCGTGCGCCCAGGGCAGGGCGAGGTTCTCCGCTGCCGCCCCGGGATGCAGCGGAGGCAGGAAGTCTTCCAGCGCCGAGGCCTGCGCGGGCACCCACTGCAGGTGCTTGTGCGCCTGGCTCGCCCCCGCGATGCGGCCGCCGTTGTAGAAGCCCAGCCCGCCGTGCGCGCCCACTACCGCGGCGAGCGCGGCGAAGTCCGCGCCGCCGAGCGGCGTGCTCTGGTCTTCGAAACGGCGGGTCACGATGAGCAGGTGACGATCGATCACCGGGAACTTGTTCAGCACCACGAGGTGATCCGCGCCGAGGGCCGCCACCGTGAGCGCAGGCTCGGGCGGCAGGAAGGGGTTGAAGTCGGGCCGTCGGGCGGTGACCGTGTCGACCCGCGCCCGATCCTTGAGCGCGAGGGACGATACCCAACGCACCGAGAAGCGAAGGCCGTCCTGCTCCAGCCAGTCGAGCTCGGTACGGATCGGCTGCAGTGCGCCGCTGGCGAGCGCCGCGGCGATCACGTGGTCGGTGCGCTCGAGGAGGTCGTCCGCGCGCGAGCGGGCGCTCGACGGCGGATGGGCGGTGAGCGCTGCGGCGTCGGACGGAGAACGGTGGGCGGGCGCCGAGGCGCTGGCCGGGGCGGCGTCGCTTGCCGGATCGCGGGCGGTGGGCGTGCTGGTCATGGGCGGGCGTGCGGGAGACAATGCCGCCATTTTGACACGAGGCCCGCGCGCGCAGCCGTGGCGGGCAGGAGGGATCGCGATGGCGATACGGTTCGAAGTGCGCGGTGAATACATTCAGCTCGACCAGTTGCTCAAGGCCGCCGGTCTGGTCGAGTCGGGCGGTGCGGCGCATGCCGCGGTGGAAAACGGCCTGGTGAAGGTCGACGGCAAGCCCGAGTCGCGCAAGCGCGCCAAGCTGCGGCCGGGACAGCGGGTGTCGTTCGCCGGCGAGGCGGTGGAACTCGTGGAGGAAGGCGCGGGCTAGCAGGTCTCGCAGACGCGGCGCACGTCGCGATCGGCGCTCGAGCGGCGGGGCCGTGCCCCGGCAACGTGGGGAGCGGCTCAGGGCAGCTGCGGCGAGCGTTTCCCGTGCTTGCGCTGCGCGAGCATTTCCCAGACCCGTCCGCCGGGCAGGTCGCGGCCGGTGAGGATGTATTCGAGGGTGTGCTCGTTGGCGAAGATCAGGGCGACATCCTCGAGCGCGCGGCGGGTGCCGGCGAAGAGCAATTCGTCGCCGGGGCGGAGCTTCTCGTCGGCGGCGGGCGTCATCCGGTGGTCGTCGTCGTCGCGCTCGAGGTAGAGCACCGCGCAGTCGAGCGCCATCGAGCGGTCGGCGGGCGAGCGCAGCAGGCGTTCGAGCGTGATCGTCTCGCCGCGCATCAGGCGGCGATACAGCGCCGGCGCGCTCGACAGGTTGACGCGCTGGCTGCGGATCCGCGGAACCCTCCAGCCGAGGTGGCGGGTCAGGCGATGCAGCAGTGCGCCGCACCACTCCTCGTCACGGCGGCGGATTTCGGCCAGGAAGGGCGCGAGCAGCGGTGTGCTCAGGATCGCGATGCATTCGTGCGCGATCACCCGGCTCGGGACCACGGTGATGTCGGATTCGAAGGCCTCGAAGAGCGCGCGGTTGGATTCGTGGTTCTGGCGCAGGATCACGAAGAGCTCCTGGTTGAGCTCGCGCGCCGTCACCGCGATCGAAAGGTTGTCCACGTCCGAGCTGGTGCCGCACACGATCCCGGTCGCCTCGCGCACGCCGGCCTCGAGCAGGGATGCGGCACCGGTGCCGTCGCCCTGCACCCAGCGGTGAATGCCGTCGGGCTTGGGGTCGATGTCGATGATGGTCACCGGCACTGCCTCGGAGTCCATCGCATCGACCAGCAGGCGACCGAAGCGCCCGTGGCCGCAGACGATCCAGTTGCCGCGCGGCGGATCGCGGCGCTGCTCGACGTGGCTGCCGGGCAGGCCGGTGAGCCAGTCGAAGAGCTGCGAGGCCTTGGGCGCGTGCAGCGAGAGTGCGAGCGTTTCGCTGAAGCGCTCGAAGGGGTTGAGGATGTGGCGGGTGCCGAAGGAGGTCATGTTGGCCGAGGTCGCGGTGTGCTCGGCGCGGCACAGTGCGGGCACCTTCGGCGCCAGCAGGCGTGCGGCGATCGCGATCGCCAGGTTGGTGGCGTCGTCGTTGGTGAGCGCGATGACGCCGATGCAGCTCGCGTGGGTGAGGCCGCCGAACTGGAGCGTCTCGGGGTTTGCGGCGTCCGCGCACAGCGCGGGCACGTCGGCCGAATAGCTGTGCAGATCGAGCTCGCCGAGCTTGGTCTCGTCGACCTCGATCACCACGACGCGCAGGCCCATGCGGTCGAGCGCGTCGCAGATCAGGCGGCCGGTCTCGCCGTAGCCGCACACCAGGTAGAAGGGCTCGCGCAGCCGCCGCACCGCGCGCACGAAACCCTGCATCGCGATCGCCTGGCGCAGGCTGCGGTCGGCGAGCAGGCTGAACACCGAGCCCAGCGTATAGGCCCAGCCGATCACCGACAGGTAGATGCTGACGATCACCCACAGCCGCTGCTGGTCGGAGAAGGTGTAGGGAATCTCGCCGAAACCGATCGTGGTCGCGGTGTAGCTGATGAAGTAGAAGGCGTGGAAGAAGCTGAGATAGCTCGTCTCGCCGTCGACGACCGGGCCGGGCACCAGGGTGAGGCCGAGCACCGCGATCGCGAACAGCACGATCAGCAGGATCAGCGGTGCGCGCAGGCGACGCAGGATCAGCAGGAAGATGCTGTGGTGGCGGGCGAGGGCCTGCTGCACGGCGCGGGTCTCGGCGAGGTGGCGTTCAGCGGCGCTGCATGATGGTCTCGGCGATCAGGATGATCACCGACACCACGTTGGCGAAGAGCGCGCCGCCCGAGAGCGAGACCACGCGCGCGGTCATCTCCGGCGTCATCCCCGCGCCCGCGACGTGCGCCGAGTAGCCCCACACCATCGCGGCGGCGACCAGCTGCAGGTCGGCCACCAGGCTGGTGGACAGATGCACCGCGCCGATCTGGGTGCGGTCGCCGAACTTGAGCACGGTGGCGATCAGGCTGACCACCAGCGCGGCGAAGAGCTCGTAGACGTCGTGGTGGACCGGATTGTCGATGTCGCCGACGAAGAAGCCGAAGTTGAGCGTGGCCGCCAGCACGATGAAGAAACCGAAGATGACTTTTTCGAGGTTCATGATCTTCCGTTGGGTGCGCGCGATGACGATGGGGCAATTATGCGCGCGCCGGACCTGCGATGTCGCGCAGCGCCGACAGCAGGCCGGGTGGCCGCGCGGATTGCGGGGCGTTTTGGTCTTTGTGGGAGCGACGCAAGTCGCGATCGGGCGGTTCGCTCAGGCGCCGGCGGTGATCCCGGGCCGAGGCCGGCTGGCACGAGGGCGAGCCTCAGTCGTGGAGGTCGCCGTCGACGTAATACCAGCGCCCGTCCTCCTTCACGAAGCGGCTGGTCTCATGCAGGCGCCGGGCGCGGCCGCCGATGCGGCAACGGGCGAGGAATTCGACCTCCGCGCGGGTGTCGGCGAGCGGGCGGTGGGCACGCACGTCGAGGCCGAGCCATTTCGGCGGCGGCTGCTCGTCGAGCGCCAAGTCCTGCGGGCGGGTGGAGGGATGCCAGCTCGCGAGCAGGTAGGCGGTGTCGCGCAAGGTGAAGGCCGTGTAGCGCGAGCGCATCAGCGCCTCGGCGGTGGGCGCCGGGCGTTCGCCCGCGAGCACCGGCCCGCAGCACGCCCCGAATGCGCGACCGGAGCCGCAGGGGCAAGGGGTGGAGGGGATCATGGGGGGCGAGTATAGCGGGCCGAGGGGAGATGCGGACGCGGGGCCGGAGCGTGCTGCGGGGGGGGCTGCGACGACGCAGGTTGCGATCCGGCCGCGCGGCTCAGCTTCCGCCGAGGATCGCGCGCAGCACGTAGGGCAGGATGCCGCCGTGGCGGTAGTACTCGACCTCGATCGGGGTGTCGATACGGCACAGCAGGGGCACGGACTGCCTCGAGCCGTCGGCGCGCTCGATCTGCAGCGTGAGCGTCCGCTGCGGCGCCAGACCGGCGGCAATGCCTTCCAGCGTGAACTTCTCGCTCCCATCCAGCCCCAGCGCCTGCCAGCTGTCCTCGCCGATGAACTGCAGCGGCAGCACGCCCATGCCGACCAGGTTGGAGCGGTGGATGCGCTCGAAGCTCCTCGCCACCACCGCCTTCACCCCGAGCAGCGCGGTGCCCTTGGCAGCCCAGTCGCGCGACGAGCCGGTGCCGTATTCCTCGCCCGCGAACACGATGGTCGGCACGCCGCGCGCGATCCATGCGCTCGCCGCCTCGAACACCGTGGTCTGCTCGCCGTCGAGCAGGGTGTAGCCGCCTTCGACGCGGCTGCCGTCGGGGTTGGGCGGCAGCATCAGGTTCTTCACGCGCACGTTGGCGAAGGTGCCGCGCACCATCACGTCGTGGTTGCCGCGACGCGAGCCGTAGGAGTTGAAGTCCGTCTTCTCCACACCCTGCCCACGCAGCCAGCGCCCGGCCGGGCTGGTCTCGCGGAAGGAACCTGCGGGCGAGATGTGGTCGGTGGTCACCGAGTCGCCGAGCAGCAGCAGTGCGCGTGCGTCGTGAATGTCGCTCGCCGGCGGGGGCGTCATGCCGAAGCCCGCGAAGAAGGGCGGGCAGGCGATGTAGGTGGAGGGCGGCCAGTCGTAGGTCTGGCCGGTGGGCGCGGGGATCGCGTTCCACAGGTCGTGGTCGCGCGTGAAGTCGGCGTAGAGCCGGCGGTAGCTGGCCGGATCGGTGGCGAAGGGTAGTGCGGCGGCGATCTCGTCCGAGCTCGGCCAGAGCTCGCGCAGATACACCGGCCGACCGTCGCTGCCGGTGCCGAGCGGCTCGGTGTCGAGGTCGATGTTGACCCGCCCGGAGAGCGCGAAGGCCACCACCAGCGGCGGCGAGGCGAGGTAGTTGGCGCGGATGTTGGGGTGGATGCGGGCCTCGAAATTGCGGTTGCCCGACAGCACGGCGGCCACCACGAGGTCGTGCTCGACGATCGCCGCGTTGAAGTCGGGGGCGAGATCGCCGGCGTTGCCGATGCAGGTGGTGCAACCGTAGCCGGCGAGCGCGAAGCCGAGCGTGGCGAGCGGCTCGAGCAGGCCGGCCTTGCCGAGGTAGTCGGTGACCACCCGCGAGCCCGGCGCGAGCGAGGTCTTGATGTGTGGCTTCACGCGCAGCCCGCGCGCGGCCGCCTTCTGCGCGAGCAGGCCGGCGGCGATCATCACCGCCGGGTTGCTGGTGTTGGTGCACGAGGTGATGGCGGCGATCAGCACGTCGCCGTGGCCGAGGTCCACATCCTCTCGTCCGGTGGCGAAGCGGTCGTCGAGCCGGGCGGCCTCGCGGCCGAAGCCGTTCTCGGACACTGGCGCGGAGAACAGGCGCTCGAACTCGTGGCGCATGGCGGGCAGGGCGATGCGGTCCTGCGGGCGCTTGGGGCCGGCGAGCGCGGGCTCGATCGTGGCGAGGTCCAGCATCAGGCTGCGCGTGTAGTCGATCTCGCCCGCGCGCGGCACGCCGAACAGGCCTTGCGCGCGGAAGTAGCCTTCCATCAGCGCGCATTCGGCCTCTTCGCGGCCGGTGGCGCGCATGTAGTCGATGGTCTTCGCGTCCACCGGGAAGAAGCCCATGGTGGCGCCATACTCCGGCGCCATGTTGGCGAGGGTGGCGCGATCGGTGACCGACAGGCTGGCGGTGCCCTCGCCGAAGAACTCGACGAACTTGCCCACCACCTTCTCGCGCCGCAGCATCTCGGTGACGGCGAGGACCAGGTCGGTGGCGGTGGTGCCGCCGGGCAGGCTGCCGCGCAGCTCCACGCCGATCACGTCGGGGGTGAGGAAGTACACCGGCTGGCCGAGCATCGCCGCTTCGGCCTCGATGCCGCCCACGCCCCAGCCCACCACGCCGATGCCGTTGATCATGGTGGTGTGCGAGTCGGTGCCCACCAGGGTGTCGGGGAAGCACAGGCCATCGCGCGTGCGCACGCCGCGGAAAAGGTGTTCGAGGTTGACCTGGTGCACGATGCCGATGCCCGGCGGCACCACGCGGAAGCTGTCGAAGGCCTGCATGCCCCACTTCATGAACTGGTAGCGCTCGTGGTTGCGCTCGAACTCGATCTCCATGTTGCGGCGCAGCGCGTCGGGCGTGCCGTAGTGGTCGATCTGCACCGAGTGGTCGACCACCAGATCGACCGGCACGAGCGGCTCGATGAGCTTGGCCTCGCGGCCCTGCGCCACGGCCACGCTGCGCATCGCGGCGAGGTCGGCGAGCAGCGGCACGCCGGTGAAGTCCTGCAGCACCACGCGCGCGACCACGAAGGGGATCTCGGCGGTGCGTGGCGCGTCGGCCTCCCAGTTGGCGAGTTCGCGCACGTGCTCGGCGGTCACCTTGTGGCCGTCGCAGTGGCGCAGCACGGCCTCGAGCACGATGCGGATCGACACCGGCAGCCGCGAGATGCGGCCCACGCCGGCCTCTTCGAGCGCCGGCAGCGAGTGATAGGAGAGGCGGGCGGCGGACGCGGGCAGGGGGCGGAGCGTATCGAACGGGGTGGCAGACATCGTGGATCTCCTTTTCCTGTTGGGACCAATACAAACGATCGCTGCGCGGCGGGGAAGTTCCTGCAGGCGCAAGTCGTGCGTTCCCGTGGGAGCGACGCGAGTCGCGATGGCGTGGTGGCGACGGGCGACGGCGGGGTGCAGACGCTGCAATCGCGACTTGCATCGCTCTACGGCACACCCTCTGCGGGATCGTCCGCAAGACCCTGCCGGTCAGCGAACGCATGCCGCGCGCGGGGATATCCCCCGCAGCGTGACGAAGGCGTAGAATCTTCCGGCTCGAATGTCGGGCGACGAGCCATGGTGTTGCACTGCACCGCAAGTCTTATAAAAGACATATAATCTCGCCCGTTCCGGTGGGGCCGACCCGTCCGGAGTCCCGATCACCGTCACATAGTGAGGAAGTCGCCGTGCTTGAAGCCTACCGTGCCCATGTCGCCGAACGTGCCGCCCTCGGCATCCCGCCGCTGCCGCTCTCCAAGCAGCAGGCCACCGAACTCGTCGAGTTGCTCAAGAACCCCCCCGCCGGCGAGGAGGCCTTCCTCGTCGAGCTGCTCACCTACCGCGTCCCCGCCGGCGTGGATGACGCCGCCAAGGTCAAGGCCGAGTTCCTGGCCAGGGTCGCCAAGGGCGAGGAAGCCTGTGCCCTGGTGTCGCGCGCCAAGGCCACCGAGCTGCTCGGCACCATGCTGGGCGGCTTCAACATCAAGCCGATGATCGATCTGCTGGCCGACGCCGAAGTGGGCGCGGTCGCCGCCGAGGGTCTCAAGAAGACCCTGCTGATGTTCGACTACTTCCACGACGTCAAGGAGCTGGCCGAGAAGGGCAACGCCAACGCCAAAGCCGTGATGCAGTCGTGGGCCGACGCCGAGTGGTTCACCAGCCGCCCGGAAGTCCCCGCCTCGCAAAAGCTCACCGTCTTCAAGGTCACCGGCGAGACCAACACCGACGACCTGTCGCCCGCACCCGACGCCTGGTCGCGCCCCGACATCCCGCTGCACGCGCTGGCCATGCTCAAGAACCCGCGTCCGGGCATCACCCCGGAAGAAGCCGGCGTGCGCGGCCCGGTCAAGTTCCTCGAAGAGCTGCGTGCCAAGGGCAACCTGGTCGCCTACGTCGGTGACGTGGTCGGCACCGGTTCCTCGCGCAAGTCCGCCACCAACTCGGTGCTGTGGTTCACCGGCGAGGACATCCCCTTCGTCCCGAACAAGCGTTTCGGCGGCGTGTGCCTCGGCTCCAAGATCGCCCCGATCTTCTTCAACACCATGGAAGATGCCGGCGCGTTGCCGATCGAGATCGACGCCGGCCAGATGGACATGGGCGACGAGATCGAGCTCAAGGTCGACCACGCTTCCGGCAAGGTCACCGCGCTCAAGAACGGCGCCGTGATCTCCGAATCGCAGCTCAAGACCCTGGTCATCCTCGACGAAGTGCGCGCCGGTGGCCGCATTCCGCTGATCATCGGCCGCGGCCTCACCACCAAGGCGCGCGAGGCCCTCGGCCTGCCGCCCTCGACGCTGTTCCGCCTGCCGCAGGCCCCCGCCGATACCGGCAAGGGCTTCTCGCTTGCGCAAAAGATGGTCGGCCGCGCCTGCGGCATGCCGGAAGGCCAGGGCATCCGCCCGGGTACCTACTGCGAACCCAAGATGACCACCGTCGGCAGCCAGGACACCACCGGCCCGATGACCCGCGACGAGCTCAAGGACCTCGCCTGCCTCGGCTTCTCCGCGGACCTGGTGATGCAGTCCTTCTGCCACACCGCCGCCTATCCGAAGCTGGTCGACGTCAAGATGCACCGCGAGCTGCCGAGCTTCATCAGCACCCGCGGCGGCGTCGCGCTGCGCCCGGGCGACGGCGTGATCCACTCCTGGCTCAACCGCCTGCTGCTGCCCGACACCGTCGGCACCGGCGGCGACAGCCACACCCGCTTCCCGATCGGCATCTCCTTCCCGGCCGGCTCGGGCCTGGTCGCCTTCGCCGCAGCCACCGGCGTGATGCCGCTCGACATGCCGGAATCGGTGCTGGTGCGCTTCAAGGGCAAGATGCAGCCGGGCGTCACCCTGCGCGACCTGGTCAACGCCATCCCGCTGTACGCCATCCGCCAAGGCCTGCTGACCGTCGAGAAGAAGGGCAAGAAGAACATCTTCTCCGGCCGCATCCTCGAGATCGAAGGCCTGCCGGATCTCAAGGTCGAACAGGCCTTCGAGCTCACCGACGCCTCGGCCGAGCGCTCCGCCGCCGGCTGCACGGTCCACCTCAACAAGGCGCCGATCGTCGAGTACATGAACTCGAACATCACGCTGATGAAGTGGATGATCGCCAACGGCTACCAGGACGCCCGCACCCTCAAGCGCCGCATCAAGGCCATGGAAGACTGGATCGCCAACGGCACGCTGCTGTCGGGCGACGCCGACGCCGACTACGCCGCCGTGATCGAGATCGACCTCGCCGACATCAAGGAGCCGATCGTCGCCTGCCCGAACGACCCGGACGACGTCAAGCTGCTGTCCGAAGTCGCCGGCGACAAGATCGACGAGGTCTTCATCGGCTCGTGCATGACCAACATCGGCCACTTCCGCGCCGCCGGCAAGGTGCTCGACGGCAAGTCCGACATCCCGACCCGCCTGTGGATCGCCCCGCCCACCAAGATGGACGCGATGATCCTCAACGAGGAAGGCTACTACGGCGTGCTCGGCAAGTCCGGCGCCCGCATGGAGATGCCGGGCTGCTCGCTGTGCATGGGCAACCAGGCGCAGATCCGCAAGGGCAGCACCGCGATGTCGACCTCGACGCGCAACTTCCCCAACCGCCTCGGCATCGACACCCGCGTCTATCTGGGCTCGGCCGAGCTGGCCGCGGTGTGCGCGCTGATGGGCAAGATCCCGAGCGTTGCCGAGTACATGGCGCAGGTGGAGGTGGTGAACAAGAAGGCCGCCGACATCTACCGCTACATGAACTTCGACCAGATCGAGGAATTCCGCTCGGTCGCGGATACGGTGGAAGTCTGATTCGGTAAGCGGCTCGAGCGCCGGGGCGGCTGAGAGGCCGTCCTGGTGGAGAAACCCCTCGTCAGCGATGGCGGGGGGTTTTGCTTTTGGGGGCGCCGGTGCCCCGGGCAGCGGAGGCTGCTGCGCGATCAGCCCAATTCGGCGACCGCCGCGCTGATCCAGGTCTCCCCCGGGTGCTTTTCCACCACGATCCGCGCGCCCTCGAGGCGGTAGGTGAGCTGGCAGTGGTGCCTCGGGTTGGAAAGCACGCCCGGGTTGAAGATCGCCACGTTCTCGCCCCCGCGTCGGCGGACCGACTGGATGAGCAGGCCCGGGTGGCCTTCGCGATGAATCCGCGCGCCCACCGCCTGCGGGAAGGTGTAATCCGACGGGTGAAGCAGGTCGCTGTGCTCGGCGGTCGCCTTGCGAAAATCCAGCAGTGCGGCGCTGCAGGCCACCCGATAGACCTTGCGCTCGGCGATCACGGTCTCGCGCTCGAACCCGGCATCGCACAGCAGGCCCCGGTACCAGTGATAGGCCGACTCGAAGACCGTGGTCTCGACCGAGTCCGAGCCGTACCACACGCCGAAGGATCCGTCGGAAAACCGGCTTGCCTGCCAGTGCTTGAACGGCCACAGGATGGCGTTGAACCAGGCCGCATCTTCGAAGGGGCGGTCGATGATCGGCGTGTGCGAGCGGTACGACGGCGGCCGAACCTCCGCCTCCACCTTCTGCGCCAGCAACCACCCGGTCGGATCGTCCGTAAGGTCGTCGAACAGGTCCTGCGACTGGCGCAGCGACACGATGTTCCGCGCCACGTCCTGATGGACGTCGGCCAGCGACACCTGCGCGAACAGCGAATTCATCGTGCGCCCGGCTCACACGCCGCGGGCGCGGTCGAGATAGCTCCGCACCATCAGCAAGCCGGCAAAGCCCCATTCCTTGACCACCTCGACCGGGCTCAGGTTGTCGAAGGCCTTGTTGCGGGTGCTCATCCAGCGATAGGCGAGGTCGCGGTTGTGCGGAAAAAGCAGGCGCAGATTCTTATGGATGCCCAGCAGGTGGCCCACCCGGTCGTGCTGGTCGCGGCTGGTGCCGATCGGCTTGCCGCTGCGGTAGTTCGACAGCGCCGCCCGGTTGCTGGCGGCGATGCCGAGCAGCGCGGCCTGGTCCTCGGTGCTCAGGTTCCAGTGATCGAGCAGGGTCATGACCATCCTGGCCAGCGCACCGCGGTCTTCCGATGCGTTCACTTCGCGCTCGGCGATGGCGCTCATGGCGGGCTCCTCGCTTGGTGGTGATCGGTACTTCGAGGATAGTAGTCTGTTTTAAAGAAAACAAGAGGAGTGTTAAAGATAACGCCTGAAGCTAGGCCGCCGTTTCAAGTCGAGCGTCCTCCAGGTAGCGGAAAGGCCGTTCGCAATCGGTCGCCAAAGCCGACGATTCCGGATCGCACCGGTTTCTGCACGTGGGGATCGCGAAGCGGGTCGCTCCCAGCATGCAGGCCGCACGCGCGGCGGATGGGCGAGGAGCAGACCGGGGCTGAGCACGCGTGCCCGAGGGGATGCGCGATAATCCCGCCATGAACCCACGCCGCCTCCCCTCCCGCATCGTCTGCCTGACCACCGAGACCGTCGAAGTCCTCTATGCCCTGGGCGAGGAGGACCGTATCGCCGGCATCAGCGGCTACACAGTCATCCCGCCGCGTGCGCGCAAGGAGAAGCCGAAGGTGTTCGCCTTCTCCAGCGGCGACCTGGAGAAGATCCTCGCGGTCGCGCCGGACCTGGTGCTGGGGTTCTCCGACATGCAGGCGGACGTGGCGCGTGACCTGATCAAGGCCGGGGTGGCGGTGCATGTGTTCAACCAGCGCAGCGTCGACGGCATCCTGGCGATGGTCGAGACGGTGGGCCGGCTGGTTGGGGCGGAGGCGCGTGCGCTGACCCTGGTGGCCGAGCTCGAGGCGACGATGGACGCGGTACGCGCGCGGGCGGCGGCGCTGCCGCGGCGGCCGCGGGTGTATTTCGAGGAGTGGGACGAGCCGCCGATCAGCGCGGTGGGCTGGGTGTCGGAGCTGATCGGGATCGCCGGCGGTGAGGACATCTTTGCCGAGCGCGCGCGCCATCCGGGCGCGGCGCAGCGCATCCTCGCCGATCCGCTGGAGGCGGCGCGGGCGGCGCCGGATATCGTTGTGGGCTCGTGGTGCGGCAAGCGCTTCCGCCCCGAGCGTGTGGCTGCACGTGCGGGGTGGGAGGACGTTCCGGCCGTGCGCGACGACGAGCTGCACGAGGTGAAATCCGCGCTGATCCTGGCGCCGGGGCCGGTGGCGATCCGCGAGGGGCTGCCGGCGCTGGCGGAGATCGTCGCGCGCTGGGCGGCTCGGCTGCACGCCTGAAGCGGCGCGGTCGCGCAGCGCGGCGGGCAGTCCGGTACCGGAGTCGTCCGCACACGCCTTGCCGGGCAGCGTGGCGCCGAATTCGCCCACGTCATCGAGACCGGCCGACGAGGCAGTGCGTTCGCCATGTCTCGCTCGGCATGCGGGTGGCGTCCTTTCTCGGTGCGCTCGCGATGTTGGCGAGCGTGTTCTTCCTCTCCCGCCTGTTCCGGGGCTTCTTTCCCGAGACGGTGCAGGTGGCGATCCTGATCGGTGCAAGCCCCGCACCGGCGCCTCACGGGCTTCGTCACCAGCGCCCTGGCGATCTGGTTCGGCGCGCGCCGCGCGTGGAACGACATGGTCAACACCGGAATCGTGTTCTTAATGCTCTTCCGATACACCAAGCTCTTCGACAGGTGGTGGGACATCATGCCGAAATGGCTGTTCTTCCTCGTCGTCGCGCTGGCGGCGATCCTGGTCCTGCGGGTGCTGCGGCGCCCGTGCGGACGGGGGGTGCCGGCATGAGTCCGCGCGCGCTCACGCTCGCCGTCGGGGCGATGATCATCCCGGGCGGCTGCGGACTCGCGACGTTTGAGCGGTCTTGGCGCAGCGCGATGCCGGGCCGCTGTCTAGACTGGAAGTGAGAGAACAACGCCAAAGGAGTCCGCCATGAATACCGTCCTGATGAGTGCTTCCGTCCCCGCGGGTGCGTCCGTCCAGGCGGCGGATGCCGCGCGCCAGAACAGTGCGGCGGCGTCGCGCCTGCAGCGTCAGGCGCCAACCACCGAGTCCGAGTTGCGCAAGGATCTCCATATCGGCATCCTGCAGGCTTCGATACAGGTGTCGATCCGCTCGGGAGATCAATCACAAGCGCTGTTGTTGCGCTCGGCAATCGAGGGCATCAACGAGGCGCTTGCACCCACGCTGGGTCCGCAGGCCATCCAGAACTCCATGGACCAGGATCGTTCGGCCGAAGCCACCGCCGGGCGCATCGTGTCGATGTCGACCGCGTTCTTCGAGGCCTATGCCGCGCGGCGCCAGGACGATGCCCCCGAGACCGTGCTGCGCGACTTCATTGACGTGATCCGTGGCGGTTTCGAGAGCGGCTTCGGCGAGGCGCGCGAGATCCTCGAAGGCTTGGGCGTCTTCAAGGGCGCGGTCGAGGCCGACGTGATGAAGACGCGCGAGCTGGTGTTGGAGGGGTACGACCGCTTCATCCAAGAGCGCCTGCCCGCTGCGGCTGAGCCGCAGTAGGTGGTCTGGTGGAGATGCAGGCTCCGGCCATGCTGCACCGCACGCGCCGGAAGTCTCGTCGAATGTCCCACGGCGGCACTTCCTGCCGCGTTGACAGTGCTGAATCGCGCGCGCTATAAAATCGCGAGTTCCGCAGGTCATGTCGCAACCCGTGGTGCGCTCCGATCATTCCAAAGCCACGGTTCCACCCATTGCAGTACAAAACCGGAGGGGGTCAAGTGAATAAACAGGAACTGGTTGCAAGCATTGCGGAGAAGGCTGGCATGACCAAGGCGGATGCGGCGCGCGCGCTGGACGCGACCGTTGCCGCGGTGACCGAGGCCCTCCGTCAGGACGAAACGGTCACCCTGGTGGGCTTCGGCTCCTTCTACGTGGGCGAGCGCGCCGCGCGCACCGGGCGCAACCCGCGCACCGGCAAGAACATCAAGATCAAGGCGGCCAAGGTGCCGAAATTCCGCGCTGGCAAAGGGCTCAAGGATTCTGTAAACTAGCGGACTTTGCTGCTCCGGCATCCGCGCCGGGGAAAGCGCGGGTGCTTAGCTCAGTCGGTAGAGCGTCGCCCTTACAAGGCGAATGTCGGCGGTTCGACCCCGTCAGCACCCACCACCGAATGCGCCGATTTCTCGGCGAAACGAAAGGCCCGGACCGCGTACCGGGCCTTTTTGTCGTGGATGATCGAATGGTCGCGCGCCCTCCGTTGCGCACCCGCCGCCCATCCCCCATCCGTTCCCGCTGACTCCCGCACCCTCGCACCCATACATTTTGTAATGCCGCGAGTCCTCGCCGAATCCGGGATACGGTTTAAAATATCATTTTTTGATGTAATGACCGGCTCGTGCGGATGCGTGTCGATGCCGCAAGGGCGAGCGCCCACCCGCACGGTGCCGTGCTTGCCGGACAGTGCAGACGGGAGTCTGCCGCCTGCCTGACCGACCGGTGGGCACCCCTCGTTGCGCCTCGCCGCTGGAGCCTGCCGATGTCCCTCGCCCGACTGTTCTCCCTGCCTGCCGCCTTGTCTGCGGGGCGGCGCGAGATGGCACTGGGGACGCTGGGGGTGGCGGTAGGGTTGGGTTGCACCGAGTGGATCGGCTTCCTCGCGCTGGGCGGGCAGGAACCGTGGTTCATCCTCCCGATGGGGGCGTCGGCGGTGCTGCTGTTCTGTGTCCCGGCGAGTCCGCTCGCGCAGCCCTGGCCAAGCCTCGTCGGCAACCTGGTGTCGGCGCTGATCGGGGTAGGCTGCTATCGCTGGCTGGGCGAGACCGGGATGGCCGTCGCGCTCGCCGGCTGCCTGGCGGTGGGGGCGATGTTCCTGCTGCGCTGCCTGCATCCGCCGGGCGGAGCGGTGGCGCTGACGGCGGTGCTGGGTGGTCCGATGGTGCATGAACTCGGCTACGCCTTCGCGCTGATGCCCGTGCTCGTCAATACGCTGGCGATGCTGGTGGTCGCCTTCCTGTTCAACAACCTCGTGGGACGGCGCTATCCGCACCTTGCGCCCGCGCGTGCGCAGGCGCACGGCACGGCCGATCCGCTGCCGAGCAAGCGCGTCGGCTTTCGTGCGGAGGACCTCGACGCGGCGCTGGCCTCTTTCGGCGAGGTGCTCGACGTCGATCGCGACGACCTCGAGGAGATCATGGTGCGCGCGCAGATGAACGCGCGCCGGCGCACCTGGGGCGCGCTGCGCTGCGCCGACATCATGTCGCGCGACGTGGTGAGCGTGGGTCCGCAGGCCCCGGTGGGCGAGGCCTGGGCGCTGCTCGCGCAC
Organism: Thauera aminoaromatica; assembly: GCF_000021765.1. Taxonomy (NCBI): domain Bacteria; kingdom Pseudomonadati; phylum Pseudomonadota; class Betaproteobacteria; order Rhodocyclales; family Zoogloeaceae; genus Thauera; species Thauera aminoaromatica. The sequence goes on from NC_011662.2 coordinate 2,278,733, forward strand.
CACCGCATCAAGGCCTTGCCGGTGGTGGAGGAGGGCGGCCGGCTGGTCGGCATCGTATCGGTGCCGGACTTCTTCATCGACCGCCACAACCCCGAGCCGCAGCCGGTGCCGCGCATGCGCACCGCCCGCGTGGTCGCCGAGATCATGAGCGGGCGCGTGCACAGCGCCCGCCCCGGGCAATCGCTCGCCGACCTGGTGGGGGCCTTCTCGGACGGCGGCCTGCATCACCTGCCGGTGGCCGACGAGGACGGCAGGCTGGTCGGCATGATCACCCAGTCGGACGTGGTGGCGGCGCTCTTCGCCGGCGAGCGCGGGGCTTAGCGGACGCCGGCGGATCGACCCGCGCGCGCAGGAGTAGGATTGCAATGGAATGCCTGACAGAAGGGAGGAACCCGAAATGACGGATCGCACGAATGCCGCGAGCGGCGAAACCCGCGTCGAGAAGCTCAAGTCGATGCTCGACTTCCAGCACCAGGCGATCGTGAGCCGCATGCTGGTGAAGAATGCCGCCGGCAGCGTCACGCTGTTCGCCTTCGACAAGGGAGAGGGCCTCAGCGAGCACACCGCGCCCTTCGATGCGCTGCTGATCGGTGTGGAGGGCGAAGCGGAAGTGCGCGTCGACGCCGACATTCATCGGCTCGGCGAGGGCGAAACGTTGCTGATCCCCGCCGGCGCGCCGCATGCGGTGGCGCCGCGCGCGCAGTTCAAGATGTTGCTGGTGATGCTCAAGGGCGAGCGCAAGGCCTGAGCGGGGAGGTGGCGCACCCGGCCGCCTGCCGGGTGCCCGCGCGGGCAGTCGAGCGCGCCCGGAACCCGGGCAGCGTATTGGAGAGTGTGGTCATGGCGAAGAAATTTCCCCTTCATCCGAAGAACCCGGAGCGCATCTGTTGGGGGTGTGACAAATATTGTCCGGTCGATGCGCTCGGCTGCGGCAACGGCTCGGGACGCACCCAGCACCCGATCGAGCTGCTCGGCGACGACTGGTACACCTATGGCGACTGGGGCATCGACCCGGAGGATCCCGCGACGCCGGGCAAGAAGAAGGCGGCGTGAGCAGGCGGGCGAGGGCGCTGCGCTGCCTCTTTCATGCGCCTGAAACCTCGATGGAAGAGGATCAGGAGGATCGCGGCGAATGCGATTGCGAGCGGGATTTCCACCACTTGGCTAACGGGTGGCACAGCGAAATGTTGCGGTGCAACAAAAAAGTGTTGACGGTGGAATTCCCAACGCTATAATCGGCTCCATTGTGCGGTGCAGCAAAACGAAGCCGGAATGGTTTCGGGCAACAAGGCCGCATGGACCGCGAGTTTCTTTCGCATCATCGACTCCACTGCAACTCACCAAGGAAGCCAGCCATGACCAAGATCCAGACCCCCGAGCAGTTCGCCGCCGTCGGCCAAGCCAACCTCGAAGCCATGATGTCGCTCGCCAACAGCGCCATCGCCCGTGCCGAGCGCTTGGCCGAACTCAACCTCAACACCGTGCGTTCGGTGCTCGAGGACAGCGTCGCCACCACCCGCAAGCTGGCCGAAGCCAAGGACCCGCAGCAGCTCGCCAAGCTCCAGGGCGAACTGACCAAGCCGATGCTCGACAAGGCCGTCGCCTACGCCCGTAGCGTTCAGGAGATCGCCACCGAGGGTCAGCAGGAAGTGTCGAACCTGTTCGAGAAGCAGATCGCCGACCTCAACAAGCGCTTCCACGACATGCTCGAGCAGGCCGCCAAGCAGGCGCCCGCCGGTTCGGAAGGCGTGTTCGAGGCCGTCCGCTCGGCGATGAACACCGCCAACAGCCTGTACGACAACGCCAGCAAGGCCGCCCGCCAAGCCGCCGAAGTCGCCGAAGCCAACATGGCCGCCGCGACCGAAGCCACCGTCAAGGCCGTGAGCGCCGCGACCAAGAAGTGATCGCAGCGCGCGGAGAGGCGGTCGCTTCTCCACGCAACAGAAAAGGCCGCCCGGCATTGCCGGGCGGCCTTTCTTACATGGTGCCCGGCTCGCCGCATGGAAGCCGCAGCGGCCGGCCGGGCCTGCCGACGGGCCTCAAGCGGCCAGGGCTTCCTTGACCCAGGCGTTCGCCTGCTTGGCGTCGAAGCCGCTGCCGTATTTGGCCTTCAGCGCAGCCATCACCGCGCCCATCTGCTTGGGCGAGCGCTCGGCCAGGCTGGCGACCGCGTCGGCGATGAAGGCCTTCACCTCGGCCTCGGTGGCCATCGGCGGCAGGTAGGCCGTCAGCACCGCGCACTCGCGCTCGAGCACGGCCAGGCGGCCGCTGTCCCTGATCACGGCCGCGGCTTCCTGGTTGTTCTTGAGGAACTTGCGGATCGTCTGCTGCACCTCGTCGTCGGTGCTCTCGCGGTTGCCGGCGTTCTTGCCGACCATCTCGGCCTCGGCGATCAGGGTGGACAGCAGGGTGGCGCGCACGCTGTCGGCAGCCTTGCGCGCGAGCAGGGAGTCTTTCTTGAGTTGGGCCAGCAGGCTCATCGGGGTCTCCGGTGGAATCGAGCGGGGGAGGCGTGCGACGCAGGCCTCCGGTCACGGAGCGGCGTGCAGGACGCCGGTCGGGGGCCGAGTCTACCGCAGCCCGTACCGCCACAGCGCCCGGATCGCGCCTCGCAGCCTGCGGTTCCCGCTGACGCGGCGCACGTTGCCGAAGCACGCCTGCCGCAGTCGCGCCGCCCGCTCGCGCTGCCCAGGCCCGGCTCAAGGGGAGGCGATTGACGGCGCCGCCCCCGGGGACGCAGACTGCTGGCAGACCTTCCGCCAGATCTGACAGGACATGCCGCCCGACCCCCGCCCGCTGCCCGAGCTGGTCTCCTTCCTCGAGACCTTCCCCGAACCGCACATCCTGTGCGATCGCGACTACCGCATCCTCGCCGCCAACGCCGCCTACCGACGCTCATGGCCTGAGGCGCGCAGCGTGATCGGGCGCACCTGCTACGACGTGTCGCACCACTACAGCGTGCCCTGCGATCGCGCCGGAGAATCCTGCCCGCTCGCGCGCAGCCTGCAGTCGGGACAGCGCGAGCGCGTGCTGCACCTGCATCACACGCCGCGCGGCGAGGAGTACGTCGACATCGAACTCTCGCCCGTGCGCGACGCCGCTGGCGAGATCGCCTGGTTCATCGAGAAGATGGAGCCGCTGCACGTCGCCCGCGGGGTGTCCGACCGCCGCGGCCTGATCGGACGTTCGCCGGCCTTCCAGCGCATGCTCGAGCTGATCGCGCGGGTCGCGCCCTCGGACGCGAGCGTGTTGCTGCAGGGCGAATCCGGCACCGGCAAGGAGCTGCTCGCGAGCGCGGTGCACGAAGCGAGCCGGCGCGCAGAGGGGCCCTTCGTGGTGGTGGATTGTTCCGGCCTGCCCGAGACCCTGTTCGAGAGCGAGGTCTTCGGTCACGAGCGCGGTGCCTTTACCGGTGCGACCGCGCGCAAGCCCGGGCTGGTCGAGGCGGCCAGCGGCGGCACCCTCTTCCTCGACGAGGTCGGCGACATTCCGCTCGCCATGCAGGTCAAGCTGCTGCGCCTGCTCGAGACCGGCACCTACCGCCGCGTCGGCTCCACCGAGCTGCGTCGTGCCGACATCCGCCTGGTCTCGGCCACCCACCGTCCGCTCAAGCGCATGATCGCGGAGGGCGGCTTCCGTCAGGACCTGTACTTCCGCATCAACACTTTCCCGATCACCGTACCGCCGCTGCGCGAGCGTGAGGGCGACCTGCCGCTGCTGATCGACTCCCTGCTCGAACGTGTCGCGCCGAAGCGCAAGCTGTCGCTGAGCCCCGCCGCGCTGCGCGTGCTGAGCAACTACGCCTTCCCGGGGAACGTGCGTGAGCTGCGCAACGTGCTCGAGCGTGCCAGTCTGATGTGCGACGGCGAGCTGATCGGGCTCGAGCATCTGCCCGAGGAGGTGCTGCATCCCGAGAGCGAGAGCGCCGAGTCACGATTTGCCAGTGGAGGTCCGTTGGCCGCAGCGATCCCGGTGCGCGATCCGCTGGATCTCGAGGAGGTGCAGCGCCAGGCCATGTTGCGCGCCGTGCGCGCGCATCGTGGCAGTCGGCGCGAGCTGGCTCGCCGGCTGGGGATCAGCGAGCGCACGCTGTATCGGCGGCTGAAGTCACTCGGCCTGCTCGAGGGCCAGGCGATGCGCGGCGGGGATGAGGAGGGTGGGGGGGCGGCGCGCTGAGTGGGGGGGCGCGGGAAGCAGCACCGGATCGCGGCACTTGGTCGCGGAGGTGCCGGGTTGCTGTCAGCTGTGGCAGTACCATCGAGGGGGCGGCAGCCTTTGGCAGTATCAAGGCGCCCAAATACGACAACTATGCCCGACAGACCGGCCTTTTCTGGAGCTGGTACGCCGATTGCTTTGTAGAGCCCAGAGCGAAGCAGGCCGCGTCGTGATCGCTGCATGATCGTCCCCCCTCGACGGTCTTGCCCCTGGCAGCGCAGTTCCGATGGAGTGCCCCCCGGCCGCTTCGCCCTTTTTTCCGCCGCCCGCCCGGGCCGCCGGCGCGCCGGTCGAGGCCGACGTCTCCAAACTTGCAGTCGGCGACATGGTGACCGTGGAGTGGCGTGGCAAGCCGGTGTGGATCCTGCGCCGCACGCCCGAGATGCTCGCCACGCTCGAGCACAATAAGGCCCGCCTCGCTGACCCTGTCTCGGGCGAACCGCAGCAGCCCGAGTACGCCACCAACCGGCAGCGCTCGATCAAGCCGGAATACCTCGTTGTGATCGGCATCTGCACGCACCTGGGCTGCTCGCCGTCCGAGAAGTTCGCCATCGGCACCACCGAGGGCATGACCGCCGACTGGCCCGGCGGCTTCCTGTGCCCCTGCCACGGCTCGATCTTCGACCTCGCCGGCCGCGTCTATCTCAGCCAGCCGGCCCCCACCAACCTCGAGATCCCGCCGCACAAGTGGCTCTCCGACGGCCTCGTGCTGATCGGCGAGGACGACCACGGCATGGCATGAACGGGGCTGCCGCTCCTGCAGGGCTTCCGAAGCGCGGCACTTCCGCGCAAGCCATTCTGCTCCGCGGGGCGATTTCTCCAGCGGCCTGCGTTTGCGCACGGTCAAGGGCTGCGCGGGCGATCGGCGGCACACTCGCGCCTCGGCAACTTCGCCAGCGGCATCCGGCTGCGCCGCTTTCACCGTCCATCCACTTTCGCTCCCCGCATGAACCCGGTTCCCGCACTCGTCTCTCCCTGCGTTCACTCTCCGGTGCTGGATCCGGTCGATGAGCCGCACGCGGTTTCGCCCTTCGGCGAGCGCCGCTACAACGCCTGGAACGACCACGTGAAGCGGCGCTGGGGTGGGCGGGTGCAGAAGGTCTCGGTGGCGGCCGGCTTCACCTGCCCGAACCGCGACGGCACCCTGGGCAGCGGCGGCTGCACCTTCTGCAACAACGCTGGCTTCACCCCCGGCTACCTGGATCGCCGCGACCCGATCGGCGAGCAGATCGACGCCGGGCTGCGCTTCCTCGACCGGCGCTATCCCGGCACCGCGCGCTTCATCGCCTACTTCCAGACCTACAGCAACACCTACGGCGAGTTCGCGCGCCTGCGCGAGAGCTACGAGGCCGCGCTCGCGCACCCGCGCATCTGCGGGCTCGCGATCGGCACGCGGCCGGACTGCCTGCCCGACGTAGTACTCGACTACCTGGCCGAGCTCGCGCGCGAGCACATCGTGGAGCTCGAGATCGGCGTGGAGTCCTGCGACGACGAAGTCCTGCGCCGGATCAACCGCGGCCACGATTTCGCCTGCAGCGAGGAGGCGATCCGGCGTGCCGCGGCGCGCGGCCTGGGGGTGACCGCCCACCTGATCCTCGGCCTGCCCGGCGAGACGCGCGCCGGCATGCTGGAAGCCGCGCGCCGCCTGTCCGCGCTCCCGGTGGCGGCGCTCAAGCTGCATCAGCTGCAGCTGGTAAGGGGCACCGCGATGGCACGCGACTGGGAGCGCGATCCCGCGAGCGTACCCTTGCTCGCCGAGGACGAGTACATCGCGCTGCTGGCCGACTTCGTCGAGCGGCTTGCGCCCACGATCCTGCTCCAGCGCCTGGGCAGCGAGGTTCCCCCGGCGTTGAAGCTGGCGCCGCAGTGGAACATCCGCCTCTCCGAGCTCGCCCCGCGGCTGAGTGCAGAGCTGGCGCGGAGGGAAAGCTGGCAAGGCCGCCGCTACCAACCCGCTTGCTGAGTGTCGGCGGCAGGGCCAAGGACGGAAGCGACGCGAGTCGCGATCGGAGCGCATGAGGTTCGGGAACGCCCGGCGGGATCTCGTACGCTGGAATCGCACTTGCGCGAGACCGCGGCGTCTCCGGAAGCGCACCGTGGGAGCGACGCGAGTCGCGATCGGGCGCAGGAGATGCGACGACGCGCGGTGGGACCGCGGGTTCCGCAATCGCGCCTGCAGTCTTGCCGCCTCAGCGCCTGAAGTCGTTGTGGCAGGCCTTGCAGCTGTCCTGAACGGCTGCGAGGGCGGTGCGCGCCTGTTCCTCCGAGCGCGCCGCAGCGGCGGCGAGGAGGCGGTCGGTGGCGGTGATGAACTCGCTGCGACGGCGCTCGAACTCGGCGGGCTTTTCCCAGACGGCCGGGCGGGCCTTGGTGGGGGGGTAATTGCTGCCGGGGCCGAAGTGCTTCCACGGCGCGTCGCGCTTCGCGGCGAGCTGCTCGGCGAGGCTGGCGAACTGGTCGGCGTCGAAACGCCGGTCCTTGAGCATGGTGTTCATGGGCTCGGTGCTGCGCAGCATGGCCTTGAAGGCGTCGCGGCGCTGGGTGACCGGCTTGTCCGGGTGGGTATCGGGCGGCTCCGACGAACAGGCGAGCAGCAGGACGGCGGGCAGGGCGAGGAGCAGGATGCGGGCGAGGGGCTGTCGGGACATTTCGGGCGTGAGGAGTCGGGAGTGATGCGTCGGGTGCCGGTCTAGGCTCTTGCGGAACTCGAAGGCGAGGCGGGAAGGGGCGGATTCCCGGCACGAGGGCGCGCGGCCGCCGGCCGATGATGCCGCAGCACGATCGTTCGACGGTTTGCAAGGCAAGAAGAATGCCAAGCTGCGGGAAAGTTCCCGCGGGGCTTGCGCGCATAATCGCGCTCGCAGGCCTTGTCCGAGGAGCTCCTGATGAATTCTGCCGTTCCGACGTCGGCCGGACCCATCCCGTCCGATCTTCCCACGTCTCCCGCCAAGTCCGCTCCCACGCTCCCCGCCACCTTCGCCCCGACCACCGGCCTGCCCGACCTCGACGCCATGCTGCGTGGCGTGGCGCGCGGCGACAACATCGTCTGGCAGGTGCAGGCGCTGGACGACTACCGCGCGCTGGTGCTGCCCTATGCGGCCGCGGCGCAGGCGCAGGGACGGCGGCTGATCTATTTCCGTTTCGCCGCGCATCCTCCGCTGCTCGCCGGGGACAGCGGCGCCGAGCTGTTCACCCCGCGTCCCAAGGACGGCTTCGACGCCTTCGTCGATCAGGTGCATTCGGTGATCGAGGCCGCCGGTCGCGAGACCATGTATGTCTTCGACTGCCTTTCGGACCTCGCCGACGCCTGGCTGTCCGACCGCATGCTCGGCAACTTCTTTCGCCTCACCTGCCCGCGGCTCTTCGACCTCGACACGGTGACCTACTTCGGCGTGCTGCGCCATCGACATGCGCGCGCGGGCATGGACATGATCACCGAGACGACGCAGTACCTGCTCGACGTGTTCCGCTGCCGCGATCGGCTCTACATCCGGCCGATCAAGGTGCAGCACCGCTCGGCCGCGGCGATGAACCTGATCCACGCCTGGGAGCCGGGCGATCGCTTCCGCGCGGTCGCCGACAGCGGCACGGTGGCCGAGATCCTCGCGGGCTCGGGCTGGCAGGGGCTGGAGGACGAACAGATCCGCAGCCACTGGCAGCGCCTCTTCGATCAGGCGCGAACCTTCGCCGCCCTGCGCGCGGCCGGGGCGCCCGAGCTGGCCGGCGAGGCCGCCGCCTTCGCCCGCCTGGCGGGCCTGCTGTTTCCCGACGAGGCTGGCCTGCAGGAGCTGATCGCGCGCTACCTGAACCTCGACGACCTGCTCGCGGTGCGCGCGCGCATGATCGGCATCGGCACCATCGGCGGCAAGGCCGCGGGCATGCTGATCGCGCGCGCGATCGTGCGCCGCGACGCGCCTGCACTGCACGCCCGCCTCGAGGCGCACGACTCCTTCCATGTCGGCAGCGAGGTCTTCGATACCTTCTTCGTGATCAACGGGCTGTGGTGGGTGCGCCGCCGCCAGCGCGAGGCCGACTGCTTCCTCCAGGGCCTCGACGGAGAGGAGGGCGCCCGCGCACGCATCCTGCGCGGCCGCTTCCCCGAATCCACCCTGCGCCAGTTCGAGGGCATGCTGGATTATTTTGGCGAGTGGCCTTTCATCGTGCGCTCCAGTTCGCGCCTGGAGGACCGCTACGGCAACGCCTTCGCCGGCCAGTACGACAGCGTGTTCTGCGCCAACCGCGGCACGCGCGAGGAGCGCCTCGCCGCGCTGCTCGACGCCGTTCGCCAGGTGTATGCGAGCACGCTGTCGGAGTCGGCGCTGCGCTACCGCCAGCGCCGCGGCCTGCTCGACGAGCACGAGCAGATGGCGCTGCTGATCATGCGCGTCTCGGGCACCGCCGGCGGGCGCTGGTTCAACCCGCACGCGGCCGGCGTCGGGCTGTCGGTCAATCCCTACCCGTGGAACCCGCGCATCGACATGAAGGCGGGCGTGGTGCGCCTGGTCGCCGGTCTGGGCACGCGTGCGGTGGATCGCGCCGACGACGACTACACCCGCCTGATCGCGCTCGATGCGCCCGAGCTGCGCCCGGAGACCAGCTTCGGTGCGATCGCGCGCCATGCCCAGCGCCGCATGGACAGCCTCGACCTGGAGCGCGGCGAGGTGGTCTCGGGCCCCTTCGCCGAGCTGGTGCGCGGCCATGCGGATTTTCCGCACGCGCTGTTCACGACGCGCGAGGCCGAGGACCGTCCGGCCTTTCTGACCTTCGACGGGCTGATCGCCCACACCGATTTCGTCGCCGACCTGCGCACGCTGCTGCGCGCGCTGCACGCGGCCTACGCGCATCCGGTGGAGATCGAGTTCGCGCTCAATTTCGTTCCCGACGGCGGCTACCGCATCAACCTGCTGCAGTGCCGGCCGATGCAGGTGCGCAGCGTCGAGGGCGTGCAGGGCGTGGAGCCGCCGGCCGACGCGCCGCGCCTGGTGGAAGCGTGCGGTGCAGTGATCGGACCGAGCCGGGTGATTCGCCCCGAGCGCATCGTGCTGGTGCGCCCGGCTGCCTTCGCCGCGCTCGACCAGGCCCGCCGCCTGGCGGTGACGCGCGTGCTCGGCCGCCTCAACGCGCTTGCCGACGAACGTTGCGTGCTGATGCTCGGCCCCGGGCGCTGGGGCTCGAAGGACCCCTTTCTCGGCATCCCGGTGCTGTTCTCCGAGATCAATCACGTCGCCGCGCTGTGCGAGATCGTCGCCATGCACGAGCACCTGGTGCCCGACGTCTCGCTCGGCACCCACTTCCTCAACGAGCTGATCGAGGCCGACCTGCTGTACTTCGCGCTGTTCCCCCGGATGGCGGGCAACGTACTCGACGAGGCGGCGATCCTGCGTTGGCCCAACCGGCTCGGCACGCTGCTGCCGGACGACGCGGACTGGAGCACGGTGGTGCACGTGGCCGAGCCCGCGCAGGCACCCACGCTGTACGCCGATGCGCCCGGGCAACGTGTCGTCGTGGTGCAGGACACGGTGGCGGCTTGATTCAGTTCAAGCGCTTTCAGGGGCCGCCCGGGTAGGATGGCGACCGTTCGCATCCAACCGGAGATCGTGCATGCGCCTCGCCTTCCTGAGCGCCGCCATCGCGGCGCTGTGTGCCGCCCCTGTTCCCGTTCTCGCCGCCGACGACACACGCCCGCAACCCAGGCTGCAGGCATCGGCCGACGAGCTGCCGCGCCCCGCCGACGAGAAGCTGCGCGCCGGCATGCTGCAACTGCGCGAGACCGTCGCCGCACGCGTGTCCGACCCGGCCATGGACGAGGCTGCGCAGGTCGCGCTCGCCGGCGAGATCCTGCGCCAGGTCGCCATGATCAGCGAGGGGCGCGACTTCCACAGCCGTCCCGGCCGCCACCTGCAATGGCTGCTCGGCGACATCAGCGATGGCGCCGGGCTCATGCGCGATGCGCCGCGCCTGCAAGCCAAGCGGCTCGGCCTGCTGCGGGTCGCCGAGACGCTGAACTTCTACGGTCGCGAGTACGACCACCCGGGGTGGGAGCCGATCAGGCCGTGAGGGGCCGCGCGGAGGCGACGGCGCGATGAAGCCGGCGCTGCGCATCCTGGCTGGTCCGGCGGCGCGTGCGCAGTTGCGCGAGCGCGGCTTGGCGCCCGCCGACGTCCTTGCGATCCCCGGCGCGGCCGGCGGCCCCAAGGGCCTCATCCTCAATCCGCTCGATCGCTTCGTCTTCGGCCATTGGCTGGCGGGCGCGGGTGCGCCGGTGCACCTGCTCGGCGCCTCGATCGGCGCCTGGCGCATGGCCAGCGCATGCCTCGCCGATGCCGATGCAGCGCTCGCCGAAATGGCGCACCACTACGTCGAGGAGAGTTACCTCGACGCCGATGCGGTGGAGAAAGCGCGTGCCGGTGGCCGGCCCGTCCGTCAGCCCGGCGCGGCGGCGGTCAGTCGCGCCTTCCGTGCACGCCTCGCCACCCACCTGGGCGCGCGCACCGGCGAGCTGCTGCGCCACCCGCGCTTTCGCCTGCATCTCTTCACCAGCCACGGTGTGCATCCCTTGCTGCGTCGCGAGGGACGGCTGCGCACGCTCGCGGGCTACGCGGGTGCCTACGCCGCCAACCTGCACAGCCGTGCGCGCATGGGCGACTGGCTGGAGCGCGTGGTGTTCTCCGATCCGCGCGATGCCTTGCCTTTCGCGATGGACGACTACGCCGGGCGCACTTGTGCGCTGGGCCCCTACAACGCCTTCGAGGCGCTGGTGGCGAGTTGCTCGATCCCGTTCTGGCTGCAGGCGGTGCACGATATTCCCGGCGCGCCGCCGGGTGCGTACTGGGATGGCGGCATCACCGACTACCACCTGCACCTGGATTACGCCTCGGTGCTGCGCGGGGAGGGGAACAGCCTTGCGGCAGCGCAACGCGCGGGCGAGCGCAGTCCCGGCAGGATGGCCGGGAATGCGGGTAGCCAAGAGGACGGCGAGACGACGATGGGGCGGCGGCCGCGCGACGAAACCCGTGCAGAGGCGCCCCGGCTCGTGCTCTACCCGCATTTCCAGCCCAGCGTCGTTCCGGGTTGGCTGGACAAGTCGCTGCGCACGCGCCATCGCGCTACCGCGCGCCTGGACAACGTGGTGCTGCTGGTGCCGGACGCCGAGTGGATCGCCCGCCTGCCCAACGCCAAGCTGCCCGATCGGCGCGACTTCAAGACCTATGGCGCCGACCACGCAGGACGCGCGGTGGTGTGGCGGCGCGCGATCGCGGAAAGCGAGCGGCTCGCCGACGAGTTCGCCGCGCGCGTCGCGGGAGGCCGTCCGATCGAGGCGGAAGCGCTCGGCGAAACCTGACTCAGCCCGCGCCGACCATCAGCTGAGCGCTGGTGCAGTCGCACGGCGCACTGCAATCGGCCATGTCTGCCTGATGGACATGGGGCCGCAGCACATGGCACAGGCACAGGCTGCGCTCGCTGAGGAGGGCCAGGATGAGCTCGGTCTGGCGCGGGGGCGGGTCGATGACCACCGCCTCCTGCTCGTCGAGGTCGGCGAGCAGGTAGCCGATCGGGCCGGAGTCGGGGCTGTGCAGGGGATGAAGGTACGTGGCGGCGCGCGCCCGCTCCAGCGGGCGGATTCGGTTGTCAGGCGGCCTTGCGCAGGGCGGTGACCCACTCGATCATCTTGCGGTTGGCCTCGGGCATCGGCGCCTCGAGGAAGCTGATGACGAAGCGGTCGGGCAACTCGGCAAAGCCGATCGAGCGCGGGCGGACCGCCATCATGTTGGGATCGAGCAGCTTCACGCCGAAACAGAAGATGAGATTCTTCGCCGCCAGGATGTCGGGGCGAATCTCGCCGCCGATCAGCTTCGTGTGGCTCAGATGGTCGAAGGTCGCGATCAGGCGCACGGTGGGGTCCGCCTCGGCCTTGGCCTCGATCGCCGCGAGCAGGTCGTCGAGGCGGACGTGATCGGTTTCGTTCTTGCCGAGTTCGAGCACGTGGATCGGGTACTTGTCGGCGAGCAGCTTGTTCTGCATGGAACACTCCCTGGGGTCGGCGGGGGGGCGGATACGGCGGTGCCGCATTCCGGGGTGGATTGTCCGACGGGCCCGCTGCGCTCGCATGGATCGTGCGGGCCGCGCGAGCCTCGTCCCAAGATGACTAACAGGAATCGTGCCAGCGTCGTGCGATGGCGGAAGCGGCGTCGTTGCCGGCGATCCGGCGGTCGAGGCGGGCTCGCCGCGTGCCCACTTGCGCCAGCGTGGCAGCTCGGCTGGCGCTACTGGCAGCGCTGGCAGGCTAGTGTCGTCCTGCGCCCGCCCGCACCCTGCTCGCGACGGCGCTTGTCCGAACCTTCGGGCCTTGAAGTTGCCGGGCATCCGCACCGCGACGACTTCGCCGCGCGCGGCGAGCACGCCAGCGGCCCGCGGCCTTGGCCTCGACGATCACCTTGCGACCCTTGACCTCCTTGAAGCGCCCATGGATCTCGAGGACCGGGCCGAGCGGCGTGGGTCGAGGTCGTCGCCCCACAGCGCGGCGGTGATGAAGCGCAGCGGCGGCTCGCTGCCTCTCGGGCGCTTCTCGGGGTAGTCGTCCTGGAAGGCGAGCATGCGGGAGACTAAGGGATGGTGAGGGAAGGCTTGCATCCTGTGGCCGCGTATGGCCCTCGCCCATCGCGATCGAGGACGCGCGTCGCTCCCGCAAGAAAGGCCGCCCCGCAGGCACCTCGCGCCGCGGCGCTCAGCGCGGGCGGGCGCGGTAGCGCTCGATCAGGCCGCGCGTGCTGGCGTCGTGGGCGTCCGCCGAGGGGGCGGCCGCGTGCGGGTCGAGCTCGGCCAGCACGCGCGCGGCGAGCTGCTTGCCGAGCTCCACGCCCCATTGGTCGAAGCTGTTCACATCCCAGATCACGCCCTGGACGAAGGTGCGGTGCTCGTAGGCGGCGACCAGCGCGCCGAGCGTGAAGGGGTCGAGGCGCTCGAGCAGCACAACGTTGCTCGGCCGGTCGCCGGAGAAGACGCGGTGCGGGAGCAGGGCAGCGATACGTTCCTCGGGAACGCCGGCCGCGCGCATCTCGGCCTCGGCTTCGGCGGCGGTCTTGCCGCGCATCAGCGCTTCGGCCTGCGCCACCAGGTTGGCGAAGGCGATGCGGTGCAGGGCCTCGTCCTCTCGGCCGGGATCGAGCACGCCGATGAAATCCACCGGCACGAGCTGCGTACCTTGGTGCACAAGCTGGAAATAGGCGTGCTGGCCGTTGATGCCTTGCTCGCCCCACAGGATGGGGCTGGTGCGGCAATCCACCGGCGTGCCGTCGCGGCGCACCGACTTGCCGTTGGATTCCATGTCGAGCTGTTGCAGGTAGGCGGGCAGGCGGTGCAGGCGCTGATGATAGGGTGCGACGAGCTGGCTGGCGGCGTCGAGGAAATTCACGTTCCAGATGGCGAGCAGCGCCATCAGCACCGGCAGGTTGGCGGCAGGCGGGGCGGTGCGGAAATGCTCGTCCATCGCGTGCGCGCCGGCGAGCAGTTCGTCGAAGCGATCGGGGCCGAGCGCGAGCGCGATGGGCAGGCCGATCGCGCTCCATAGCGAGAAGCGCCCACCCACCCAGTCCCAGAAGCCGAACATGTTTGCGGTGTCGATGCCGAAGTCGCGCACCGCTGCGGCATTGGTCGACACGGCGACGAAGTGGCGCGCCACCGCGGCTTCGTCGCCGAGCGCGCCCACCAGCCAGGCGCGTGCGGCGTGCGCGTTGGCGAGCGTCTCCTGCGTGGTGAAGGTCTTCGAGGCGACCACGAACAAGGTGCTGCGCGGATCGCAGCGGCGCGTCACGTCGCCGATGTGCACGCCGTCCACGTTGGAGACGAAGTGCACGCGCGGGCCGTCGCCGGCGTGGTCCGCGAGCGCCTCGCACACCATCGCCGGACCGAGGTCGGAGCCGCCGATGCCGATGTTCACCACGTCGGTGATGCGTTCGCCGCCGTGGCCACGCCAGTCGCCACCGCGGACCTGCAGGCAGAACGTGCGCATGCGCGCCCGCACCGCATGCACCTCGGCAGCGACGTCCAGGTCCCCGACTGGCCAGTGTGCCCCCGGCGGGCAGCGCAGGGCCACGTGGAGGACGGCGCGGACCTCGGTGGTGTTGATGCGTTCGCCGCCGAACATCGCCCGGATGCGACTGGCGAGATCGGCCTCGTCGGCCAGGCGCAGCAACAGCACCAGCTCGTCGTCGTCGAGCAGGTTCTTCGAGTAATCCAGGGTGATGCCGCAGGCGCTGGCCTGCATGCGTGCGGCGCGCCCGGGATCGGCGGCGAAGCGCTCGCGCAGGGAGCGCGGGAGATGGGTGCGACGGCGCTGCTGGAGCGATTTCCAGGCGGCCAGGGAGCTGGGGGCAGGCATTGGAAGGGACCGGAACGGCCGATGCGAGGAAGATGGATGCTTGTCGAGGATCTTACCTAGCGCACGCGTGCCTGTGTGCACCGGAAGCGCCGCAGGGCGGGACTTTCGGCACGCTGCGCGCGCGCACGGAATGCGGCCGTCCCTACGCGCGTATGGGCGCTTGATATACTCGCCGCTTCCCGAACCTTTGCGAGTTGCCCTCCGGCATGCCGCTCAACATTCCGAATGCGCTGACCTGGGCGCGGATCGCCATGATCCCGGTCTTCGTCGGCCTCTTCTATCTCCCCGAGTCGTGGATGCCGATCGCGACCCAGAACCTCGTCGCCACGGTGATCTTCGTCGCCGCCGCGGTGACCGACTGGTTCGACGGCTACCTCGCCCGCGCGCTCGGCCAGACCTCGGCCTTCGGCGCCTTCCTCGACCCGGTTGCCGACAAGCTGATGGTGGCCGCCGCGCTGATCCTGCTGGTGCAGCTCGGTCGAGTGGATGCGCTGATCGCGGTCGTCATCATCGGTCGCGAGATCACCATCTCGGCCCTGCGCGAGTGGATGGCGCGGGTCGGCCAGTCGGCCAGCGTCGCCGTGGCCTATGTCGGCAAGCTCAAGACCACCGCGCAGATGGTCGCGATCCCGATGCTGCTGTTCGATGCCTCCCTGTACGGTCTCGACCTGCGCCTGGCCGGAGAAGTGCTGATCTACGTCGCCGCCGCGCTCACGCTATGGTCGATGGGGTACTATCTGCGGCGCGCGATGCCGCTGCTGCGCGAGACGGAAGAATGAAGCGGATCGCGAGAAAGCGCAGATAGGGGTTGACGAGCTAAGAATTGTGTCTATAATAGCGGTCTTTCCCGGGCGGGAATAGCTCAGTTGGTAGAGCGCAACCTTGCCAAGGTTGAGGTCGCGAGTTCGAGACTCGTTTCCCGCTCCAAAGAATTCGCAGGCTGGGCAGTGCCCAGCCAAGTGGCCCCGGGGCATTGGGGCAGCTGGCCGAAACGGTTGTGGCGCGATGGCAGAGTGGTTATGCAGCGGCCTGCAAAGCCGTGTACCCCGGTTCGATTCCGAGTCGCGCCTCCAGTAGTAAAAAAGTTGTAAAGAAGTATTGCGATGCGGTGCAAAAGAAGCTAGAATTTGCGCCCTGTCGTCAAAGCGGGAATAGCTCAGTTGGTAGAGCGCAACCTTGCCAAGGTTGAGGTCGCGAGTTCGAGACTCGTTTCCCGCTCCAGATTCTGAAAGCCGGATGTGCGCCCAGCGCCCATCCGGCTTTTGCATTGTGCCCCCGCGGTGCATGCCTCGCCGGCGGTTTGCCGGGCGCGGCCTTGCAGGGTAGGCTCGAAGCTCTCCCGGAGCTCTCTGCGATCCTCGCGCACCGCATGCCCTTCACCATCGACTCCACCTTGCCCCTCCCGGCCGGCGCCGTTCTTCCCGACTATGGCGACGGCGGGCTCTACGGCTTCGCGCGCGGGCTCCGCCACTGGCTGCACGACCGCAAGGCCGGGTGGCCTGCGGTCGAGGTCGCGCCGGGCGAGCGCGCGCTGGTCGTGCTGCTGGTCATCGACGGGCTGGGCGAACGCTTTCTCGACACGGTCGGGTGGGGCTCCGCGCTGCATGCGGCCAAGCACGCCGGCCTGAGCTCGGTGTGCCCGAGCACCACGGCGAGTGCGATCACCACGCTGGCGACCGGCGTCGCGCCGGTCGAGCACGGCCTCAACGGCTGGTTCATCCACGATCGCCGCTTCGGTGGCGTGATCGCGCCCTTGCCGCTGATCCGCCGCAGCGGCGAGCCGCTGGAGGCCTTCCGCCTGCTGCCGCGCCTGTTCCCGGTGGCGCCGATGTATCGCCACGCCTGCCGACCGGTCACCCTGGTCTCCCCCGTGCAGATCGCATTCTCGCGCTTCTCGCTGCACCATGGGCGCGGGGCACACATCGAGCCTTACGAAGGGCTGCAGGACTACGTGGCCGCCATCGTCGACATGGCCGATGCGCTCGCGCACAGTGGCGGGCTGATCCACGCCTATTACCCGGTGTTCGACATGCTGAGCCACCAGCACGGCTGCCGCTCGGCCGAGGCGGTCGCGTGCTTCACGCGCGTGGATGCCGCCTTCGTGTCGCTGCAGCAGGCGCTGGCGGGGCGCGACGTGCGTCTGCTGGTGACGGCCGACCACGGCTTCATCGACGCGCCACCCGAGCGCCGCATCGACCTCGCGCCCGACGGCGAGGTCGCCGCCATGCTCGCCGCGCCGCTGTTCGGCGAGCGCCGGCTGGCTTTCTGCCGGGTGCGCGCCGGTGCGCAGGCCGAATTCGAAGCGTGGGCTGCGGACGAGCTGCGTGGCAAGGCGGTGGCGGTGCGCGGCGAAGACTTTCTCGCCGCCGGTCTGCTCGGCCCGGGTCAGGTGCATCCGCGGCTGTCCGAACGCCTGGGCAGCCACGCGCTACTGATGGAGGCCGGGTGGACGATCGTGGATCACGTGGCGGGCGAGCACGAGCACACCATGATCGGCGTGCATGGTGGCCTCAGCGCGGACGAGATGCGCGTGCCGCTGATGCTGGCACGTACCTGAGGACGGGCACTCCACACGGCTGCGACAGGGCGGTGGACCTGGCGGTCCGTGCTCGGCACGCATCCCCGCCTGCGCCCTGGTTCTTCAGTGCAGGTCTTCCTCGGCTGGCGGGACCGGCAGCACCAGGATGCCCTCTTCGAGCAGGGACTCGACCTCGTCGGCGGAGGCCGAGCCGCGAATGTCGCGCGCCTCGGTTTCGCCGTAGTGGATGCGGCGCGCCTCCTCGGGCAGGCGCTCGCCCACGTTCTCCGCAACGCGCGCAAGGCTGCGCAGCTGCGTCATCAGGCGCGCGAGTCCTTCGGGAGCAGGAGCGGAGGGAGGGACGGCGCTCGCGGCCTGCACCTCACCGGCTGCGGGCGGCCTTGCCGAGGCGGACTGGCCGGTCTGGACGTAGGGCGCGCTCGGCAGGCGGCGGACCTCGGTGGCGCCGCAGATCGGGCAGTTCACCAGGCGGTCCGCGAGCTGCGCCTCGAAGGCTGCGGCGGAACCGAACCAGCCTTCGAAGCGGTGTGCATTGCTGCAGTGTAGGTCGAGTACGATCATGGCGAGGACTGTCCGGTCACTGTGCCGGGCAGGACGCCGCAGCAAGGATGGGACAATGGCTGAGCGGGATGGTGCCCGGGACGGGACTCGAACCCGTAAGGCTTGCGCCGGCGGATTTTAAGTCCGCTATGGTTACCGATTTCATCACCCGGGCGGCCGAGGCTCAGCGGTTCTGCTCCGGCAGCACGATATTGACCTCGAGCACCTCGTAGTTGTCCTGCTTTTCGAGCTGGACCTTGATGTCGTCGGGGTTGACCGCGACGTACTTCGAGATGACCTCGATCAGTTCGCGCTGCAGGTCGGGCAGGAAGTCGGCCCTGGGGCTGTCGCCCGCGCGCTCGTGGGCGATCAGCAGCGACAGGCGGTTCTTGGCGATCTCCGCGGTCTTCTTCTTTTCGCCGAAGAGGCGGGCGAGGAAGGACATGTCACTTGCCTCCGAACAGGCGCTTGATCAGGCCGGGCTTTTCGTAATTGACGTAGCGCAGCGGCAGGTCTTCGCCGAGGAAGCGGCCGACGACGTCGGCGTAGGCTTCGGCGACGTCGGTACCCTTGAGGTGGATCGCGGGCGTGCCCTGGTTCGAGGCGTGCAGCACGGACTCCGACTCGGGGATCACGCCGATCAGCGGCACGCGCAGCAGCTCCTGCACGTCCTTGTACGACAGCATCTCGCCGTCCTCGACGCGCTTGGGCGAGTAGCGGGTGATGAGCAGGTGCTCCTTGACCGGCTCGCCGCCCTCGCGCGCACGCTTGGACTTGCTCTGCAGGATACCGAGGATGCGGTCGGAGTCGCGCACCGAGGAGACCTCGGGGTTGGTGGTCACGATGGCCTCGTCGGCGAAGGTCAGCGCCATCACCGCGCCGCGCTCGATGCCGGCCGGGGAGTCGCACACCACGTACTCGAAGCCCATGTGCTCGAGCTCCTGCAGCACCTTCTCGACGCCTTCCTCGGTGAGCGCGTCCTTGTCGCGCGTCTGCGAGGCCGGGAGGATGAACAGGTTGTCGCAGTGCTTATCCTTGATCAGGGCCTGGTTCAGGCGGGCCTCGCCATTCACCACATTGACCAGGTCGTACACGACGCGACGCTCGCAGCCCATGATGAGGTCGAGGTTGCGCAGGCCGACATCGAAGTCGATGACGGCGGTCTTGAAGCCGCGCAGGGCGAGTCCGGAGGCGAATGCCGCACTGGTGGTGGTCTTGCCGACGCCGCCCTTGCCCGAAGTTACTACGATGACTCTCACGGTTTCCCCTTGTGGATGCGGTATGGCTGGCTCAGTCGAGCTTCAGCGCTTCGAGGTTGAGTGTATGGTCGGTGCCGTTCAGCCGCACCAAGGTGGGCTTGCCGGCAAAGGCTTCGGGAATGCCGCGCTCGAAGGTGCGGTACACGCCGGCGATCGATACGAGTTCGGGGCCGAAGTTGCTGGCCACGATGCGCGCCGCCTGGTTGCCCTGAGCGCCCGCGATCGCGCGTCCGCGCAGGGGGCCGTAGCAGTGGATGCTGCCATCGGCGATGACTTCGGCGCCGGGGCTCACGCCACCGAGCAGGACGAGATCGGTGCCGCGCGCATAGATCTGCTGGCCGGAGCGCAGCGGGCGTTCGACGAACATGGTCGGGGTGGCCGCAGCGGCGACCGGGGGCGGCAGCGGGGGCGGCGCAGCCGCGGGCGCGGGCTCCGCGGGAGCAGCGTGGCGCGCGGGCGCCTCGGCGGGCGGGCGGGCGGCGAGCTGCGCCGGATCGACCAGTGCGAGCCCGGCGCGCCGGGCGCCCTCGTGGTGTTCCGCCGCCAGGCGCATCACACCGATCGGCTGCAGGCGGTAGCGCCGCAGCAGCGACTGCAGGCCCGACCAATCGATACGCTCGGGCAGTTGCGCCACCCCGCCGAAATCGAGGATGAGCAGCTCGCCGCTGAAGAAGTCGGGCATGCCGCCGAGCATCTTGTGCAGCGAATCGGCAAGCGTGCTCGGTTCCGCCGCCTGCAGGACGGCGATGGTGGCGCCCAGGGTCGTGTTGTGGAACTCGATCGATCTTGCGGGCGCGCTGGCGGACATGTGCTGAACGGTCTTCAAAATCGAGCGAGTGTACTTAGGCGAACACGTTCGGGCAAGGCCGGCGGCGCAAGCCGGCCGGCATTGCCGGCTTCCGGCTCAATGCAGGGTGGGCGGGCGGAAGAGCGCGTCCACGTCGCTGCGATCGAAACGGTAGGTGTGGTTGGACAGATCGTCATGCACCACCACCTCGCCATGCTGGTCCAGGACCGTGCGTACTTCGTCCTCGCCGAGTGCGCGCAACATCTCGGCGATCTTGTCC
This sequence comes from Thauera aminoaromatica, assembly GCF_000021765.1. Lineage (NCBI taxonomy): Bacteria > Pseudomonadati > Pseudomonadota > Betaproteobacteria > Rhodocyclales > Zoogloeaceae > Thauera > Thauera aminoaromatica. The sequence continues at coordinate 2,298,731 of NC_011662.2, forward strand.
GGATCGGCCGGCCATTCGTGGGTGACCGGACGCGCGTCGAAGAGGCGGATGTCCTCCTCGGCGAACAGGCGGCGCAGGATCTGCTCGGCGTCGAGGCCGAGCAGCTCGTCCTCGCGCACGGTGTGGGCCAGCTGCTGGACGCGCGACCAACCGTCGATGTCCTTGAGGTCGGCACCGGGCAGTTTCTGCACGAACAGGGCCACCGCCGCCTGCGCGCTGCACGCCAGCCACAGCCTGGCGGGCTGCTGCTCGGACTGGACGAGATAGTGCTCGAAGACCTCGGCGATGCTGTCGCCTTCCAGCGGCACCAGGCTCTGGTAGGGCTGATCGAGGCCTTCGATGTCGAGGGAGAGTTGCAGGCGCCCGTCGCCGACGAGCTCGACCAGCGTGCCCGCGGCGGGCGTGCCCTCGGCCTTGGCGTAACCGCGCAGGTTCAGGGTCTCGGCGCAGTCGATCACCAGCAGGCTGACGGGGCCGTGGCCGGTGATCTGGAAGGTCAGCCGGCCGGGCTGCTTGAGGTTGCCGGCGATCACGGTGGAGACTGCGCTCATCTCGCCGAGCAGTCGCACCACCGCGGGCGCATAGCCGCGGCCGTCCTGCATGGCTTCCCAGACGTCGGTGAGGCGCACGACCGCGCCGCGGATGTCGAGGTCCTCGAGCAGGAAACGTTGCACATAGCTGGTGGGGAGGGGCGTCTTCATCTTGGAGTGTCCGGTGTTCCTGCTGGCGGTTGGGCTCGGCCCCGGCTGTGGCGCTCGAAGGCCTCGGTATCCAGGCCGACGACGAGTCCGCCGTCGGCGAACTCGACCACCGGGCGACGGATCAGGCTGGGCTGGGCCTGCATCAGCGCGATCGCGGCGGCCGTGTCGGCGATCGCCTGCTGCTCGGGCGGGAGCCTGCGCCAGGTGGTGCCGCGCTTGTTGACGAGCGCTTCCCACCCGAGCTTCTCGCACCAGCGCGCGAGTGTGGCGGCGTCGACGCCGGCCTTCTTGTAATCGTGGAGTTGGTAGGCGACACCCGCGCCGTCGAACCAGGCGAAGGTCTTCTTCATGGTGTCGCAGTTCCTGATGCCGTGGATCGTCGTCGGCATGACGGCCTCCTCAGCGATTGCCGCGGGCGCGGGCGAATGCTTCGGCGAGTGCGTTGGCAGCGGCGGGGCGGGAAGCCTCCTGGCGCGCGCCACCCTTGCCCTGCGCGGGCGGGCGCCGGTTGTCACCGCCGCGCGGGCGCTGCTCGCTACGCGGGGCCTGACCGCCTTCCCCGCGCCGCGGCGCACCCTCGTCGCGCCGGGCGCCGGACTCGCCGCGCTTCGCAGTCACCTCGTCGCCCAGGCGCATGGTGAGCGCGATGCGGTGGCGCGGGATGTCCACCTCCAGCACCTTCACCTTCACCACCTGACCCGCCTTGACCACGCTGTGCGGGTCCTTGACGAAGGTGTTGGACAGCGCGGAGATATGCACCAGGCCGTCCTGATGCACGCCGATGTCGACGAAGGCGCCGAAGTTGGTGACGTTGGTGACCACCCCTTCGAGCAGCATGCCGGGCTCGAGGTCCTTCAAGGTCTCCACGCCCTCGCGGAAGGTCGCGGTGCGGAACTCGGGGCGCGGGTCGCGGCCGGGCTTTTCCAGTTCGGCGAGGATGTCCTGCACGGTGGGCAGCCCGAAGCGCTCGTCGGTGAACTCCTCCGGTTTCAGGCTCTTGAGGAAGCCGCCGTTGCCCATCAGTTCGCGCACGCTCTTCCGCACGCGCGCGAGGATGCGCTCGACCACCGGGTAGGCCTCGGGGTGCACCGAGGAGGCGTCGAGCGGGTTGTCGCCGCTGGGGATGCGCAGGAAGCCCGCGGCCTGCTCGAAGGTCTTGGGGCCGAGGCGGGGCACGTCCTTCAATGCGCTGCGGCTGCGGAAGGGGCCCCGGGTATTGCGATACTCGACGATGTTGCCGGCGAGCGTGGCGTTCAGACCCGAGATGCGTGCGAGCAGCGGTGCAGACGCGGTGTTCACATCCACGCCGACCGCGTTCACGCAGTCTTCCACCACGGCGTCCAGGCTCTTCGCCAGGCGGCCCTGGTTGACGTCGTGCTGGTACTGGCCGACGCCGATCGACTTGGGATCGATCTTGACCAGCTCGGCGAGCGGATCCTGCAGGCGGCGGGCGATCGAAACCGCGCCGCGCAGGCTGACGTCGAGCTCGGGGAACTCGCGTGCGGCGAGTTCGGACGCGGAATACACCGAGGCGCCGGCCTCCGAGACGACGATCTTGGTCAGCTGCAGCTCCGGGTAGCGCTTCATCAGCTCGGCCACCAGCGCGTCGGTCTCGCGCGAGGCGGTGCCGTTGCCGATGGCGATCAGCTCGACCGCATGCTTCTTCGCCAGCGCGGCGATGGTGGCGATCGACGATTCGCGGTCGCGGCGCGGCTCGAAGGGATACACGGTGGCGGTGTCGACCAGCTTGCCGGTGGCATCCACCACCGCGACCTTCACTCCGGTGCGGATTCCGGGGTCGAGGCCGATGGTGGCGCGCGTGCCGGCGGGGGCGGCGAGCAGCAGGTCGTGGAGGTTGCGCGCGAAGACGCGGATCGCCTCTTCCTCGGCGCGCTCGCGCAGCTCGCTCATCAGCTCGAGTTCGAGGTGGATGGAGATCTTCACGCTCCACGCCCAGCGCGCGGTCTCGGCGAGCCAGCGGTCGCCCGGGCGGCCCTGGCTGCGGATGCCGAAGCGCACGGCGATGCGGCCTTCGCAGGGATGCGGGGCGTCGGGGTCGGGGCGCTCGACGTCGAGTGCCAGGCGCAGCACGCCTTCGTTGCGCCCGCGCAGCAGCGCCAGCGCACGGTGCGAGGGCATGGTGGCGATCGGTTCGGCGAAGTCGAACCAGTCGCGGAACTTGGCGCCTTCGTTCTCCTTGCCCTCGATCACGCTCGAGCGCACCCGGCCATGTTCGTGCAGGTAGCTGCGCAGCTCGCCGAGCAGGGTGGCGTCCTCGGCGAAGTGCTCCATCAGGATCTGGCGCGCGCCGTCGAGCACCGCCTTGGTGTCGGCAAAACCGGCCTCGGCGTTGATGTACTTTTCGGCTTCGACTTCGGGCGTCAGGGTCGGGTCGGCGAGCAATGTCTCGGCCAGCGGGCCGATGCCGGCCTCGCGCGCGATCTGTGCCTTGGTGCGGCGCTTGGGCTTGTAGGGAAGGTAGAGGTCCTCGAGGCGCTGCTTGGTGTCGGCGTCCTCGACCTCGGCACGCAGCTCGGCGGTGAGCTTGCCCTGCTCCTCGATCGAGGCCAGCACGGTGGCGCGGCGGTCTTCGAGCTCGCGCAGGTAGCCCAGGCGCTCCTCCAGCGTGCGCAACTGCGTGTCGTCCAGGCCACCGGTGACTTCCTTGCGGTAGCGGGCGATGAAGGGCACGGTGGCGCCATCGTCGATGAGCTGGACGGCGGCGATGACCTGGCGCGGCGAGACGCCGAGCTCTTCGGCGATGCGGTATTCGATCGGGGGGAGCATGGGGAAGAGGCGGTGAAGCGCAGAAGATAAGGCCCGGATAGTGCAACAGGCGGCGCGGGGAGAGCAACCCGCGGACCGGTGTGGCGGCCGCTGCGGGGCGAAGCGAGTCGTGAGCGGGCGATCCGGCGACGGCGGCGCGGACTCCGGGCGCCGTGAGTGCGACTCGCGTCGCTCCGGCAGAAGGCAGCGAGGCTGCGGCGGCTCGTGCGTGCGCGACGCAGGCTCAGAGGGCGACCAGGGTCTGCCGCCCCCACCACGATTCGCCGGGCTGCACGCGTACCGGCTGGCGGGCGGCGGCGGCCTCGATGCAGAGCATGCGGCGGAAGCCGTCGTCCGGCAGGTCCGCGATCGCGGCGCTGCGCTCGATCCAGGGGTTCCACACCACCACGTCGGGGAAACCGTCGGCATTGACGCCCAGGCTGCGGTGGTATTCGCGCAGCAGCAGCGGGCGGCTTACCTCGTGATAGACGCGGTCGGTCTCGGACTCGATCACCAGGGCGTCCCCGCTATCGCGCTGGATGCGGTCGGCGTCGGTCTTGTCGCGATAGGAGAAGCCGTGCAGGCCTTCGATGCGCGATTCCTCGACCTCGCGTACCGCGAGGTAGGTGTGCAGCGCGGCGGTGAACTCGAAGGCCTCGTCGCCGGTGTTGGTGATCTCGAGTTCGAGGTCGAGCCGGCTGTCCTCGATCAGGATCGACAGTTCGGCCGAAAACGCGTACGGCCACAGCGCGCGGGTGGCTTCGTCGTCGGCGAGCGTCAGCCCCGCGAGGGCGAAGTCCTTGCCGCTGCGCTCGGTCGTGAGCGACCACCGCCGGTTGCGCGCGAAGCCGTGCGCGGGCAGGGGGCCCAGGTCGGCGAACTGCGGGAAGCACACCGGGATGCCGCCACGGACCGCGCTGTGCCCGTCGAACACTGCCTTCGGGCTCAGGTACAGGCGCTCCTCGCCACCCGGCGGCGCCCACGACAGCACCTGCGCGCCGTGCAGCGCCACCACCGCGCGTGCACCCGAAGCGGTGGCCAGGCGCAGCGCTGGCTGGCCGTGGAACTCGATGGGCTCGATCGTCGCGGGCATCGCTCAGTCCTGCAGCGCCAGAATGCCTAGCTTGACCGAGCTGTCTTCCGGGTCGTTGCTGAGCACGAAGCCGAGCTTCTGCACGAACTTGAGCATGCGCTCGTTGTTGGCGAGGAAGACGCCGTTCATGTACTGGATGCCACGGCTGCGCGCGGTCTCGATCAGTACGCCCATGAGCTTGCGGGCGAGGCCGCGGTGCTGCCAGTCGTCGGCCACCACGACCGCGAACTCGCAGGACTCGCCGTCGGGGTTCACCGCGTAGCGGCACACACCGATCTCGTTCTCTACGCCGTCGGCCTCGAGGGTGGCGACGAAGGCCATCTCGCGGTCGTAGTCGATCTGGGTGAGGCGGGCGACCATCGCGGGCGGCAGCTCGCGCATGGTGTTCATGAAGCGGTAGTACTTGGTCTCGGCCGACAGGCGGCGCACGAAGTCGACCTCGAGCTCGGCGTCCTCCGGCTTGATCGGACGGATCGTCACCGTGGTGCCGTCGGGCACGGTCCAGGTGCTGATCAGGTGCGACGGATACGGGTGGATCGCGACGTGGTCGTAGCGGTCCGCCGTCGGAGACACGTTTTCCACACTGATGTTCGCGTCGACCGCGACCACGCCGTTCTCGTCCACGATCAGCGGGTTGATCTCCATCGCGGTGATCCACGGCAGCTCGCAGACCATCTCGGAGATGCGCAACAGCACCAGCTCGAGCGCGTTCATGTCCACCGCCGGCATGTTGCGGAACTCGCCGAGGCGGGTGGAGATGCGGGTCGAGCGGATCATGTCCTTGACGAGGAAGCTGTTGAGCGGCGGCAGGGCCACCGCGACGTCGCGGTTCTCCTCGACCAGGTTGCCGCCCTCGCCGAAGGTGATCGCGGGGCCGAACACCGGGTCGCGGCGCACGCTCACCACCAGCTCGCGGCCGTTGCGCTTCTGGATCATCGGCTCGATCGCGATGCCGTTGATCACCGCCTCGGGCTGCACGCGCTTGACCTCGTCGAGGATCTCCTGATAGGTCGAGCGCACCGCGGCGAGGCTGCGGATGTTCAGGCGCACGCCGCCCACCTCGGACTTGTGCACGATGTTCGGCGAGTCGATCTTCATCACCACCGGCAGGCCGATCTCGGCCGAGAGCACCATCGCCTCGGCGGCACTGCGCGCGACCACGGTCTGCGCGATCGGAATGCGGAAGGCCGCGAGCAGCGCCTTCGACTCCATCTCGTTGAGCTTCTTGCGGCGCTCGGACAGGGCCATCTCGATCACCAGGCGCGCGCTCTCGATCGAGGGCGGCGGCAGGTGCGACAGCGAGGACGGCGTCTGCATCAGCAGCTTCTGGTTCTGGTAGTAGGCCGAGATGTGGCTGAAGAGCTCGACCGCCGGCTCCGGCGTGCGGAAGTGCGGGATGCCCGCGGCGCTGAACTTGGCGCGCGCCTCGGCGACGAGCTCCTCGCCCATCCAGCACACCAGCACCGGCTTGTCGGCGGTCTTCTCGAGCTCGATCACGACGTCGGCGACGCCGCTCGGGTCGGTCACCGCCTGCGGGGTCAGCATCACCAGCACGCCGTCGACGTTGGGGCCTTCGAGCACCGCCTTGAGCGCCGCGCGATAACGTTCCGGGCCGGCGTCGCCGAGGATGTCCACCGGGTTGCCGTGCGACCAGCCGCTGGGCAGGCAGGCGTTGAGCTTCTCGACCGTGCTCTCGGCGAACTCCGCGAGCGGGATGCCGATGTCGGCCGCGCGGTCGGCCGCCATGACGCCCGGGCCGCCGCCGTTGGTGATGATCGCGAGGCGGTTGCCGCGCGGGCGGAAGTGCGAGAACAGCGCGTTGGCCGCGGCGAAGAGCTGGCCCATGTTGTACAGGCGGATCACGCCGGCGCGACGCAGCGCGGCGTCGAACACCGCGTCCTCGCCCATCGGCGCGCCGCTGTGCGACAGGATCGCGCGCGAGGCGCCGGGGTGGCGGCCGGCCTTGACCAGCAGCACCGGCTTGACGCGCGCGGCGCCGCGCAGCGCGCTCATGAAGCGGCGGGCGTCGCGGATGCCTTCGACGTAGAGGAAGATGCTCTCGGTGCGCGGGTCCGAGATCATGTATTCGAGCACCTCGCCGAAGTCGATGTCGGACGAGGAGCCCAGGGACACCACGGTCGAGAAGCCGACGTTGTTCGGTTTGGCCCAGTCGAGGATGGCCGCGCACAGCGCGCCCGACTGCGAGATCAGGCCGATGCTGCCCTTGAGTGCGCTGGCGTGCGCGAAGGTGGCGTTGACGCCGAGCTGCGGCCGCATGACGCCCAGACAATTGGGGCCGAGCAGGCGGATGCGGTGGCGGTGCGCGGCTTCGACCACCTGGCGCTCGAGCAGCGCGCCGCGCGCGCCCGATTCGGAGAAGCCGCCCGACAGCAGGATCACCGCCTTCACCCCGGCGCGGCCGCAGGCCTCCATCAGCGCCGGGGTCTTCTCGGCGCGGATTGCCATCACCACCAGGTCCAGGCGCTGCGGCACGTCTTCCACCGACTTGTAGCAGGCGACCCCGTGCACCTTCTCGTGCTTCGGGTTGATCGCGAACAGCTTGCCCTTGTAGCCGGCCTCGAGCATGTTGCGCATGAGCACGCTGCCGAGGGAGGCCTCGCGTTCGCTGGCACCGATGATGCCGACGGAGCGCGGCTCGAGGAGCGGGGTCAGATAGTGCTTTTCTTTCATGGTGGCCACCTGAGGTCCGAGTGGTGTGCTGCAATGGTTTGGCGGGCGCAGGGCGCGCGCGGAATGGAATTCATTGTACTGCAGTGCACAACGGGCAGTTGAGACCTTTGTCTCTGCCGCCTGCGATTCGTGCCGCGGCCGACCGACCGCCGCTGTCCGGAGTGGGCTTTCCCGTTTCCGAGCGCGGCGTCGTCACCCTCAATGCCCCAGCATGAAGCAGAAGCGCGCGCCCTTGCCCGGTTCCGCGCTGGCCCACACCCGGCCCTCATGGCGGGCGACGATGCGTTGTACGGTGGCGAGCCCGATCCCGGTGCCGGGAAACTCGTGCTGCGCGTGCAGGCGCTGGAAGGGCTGGAAGAGCTTGCCCGCGTAGTTCATCTCGAATCCGGCGCCGTTGTCCTCGACGTGGAACACCGTGCGCTCGCCGTCGCGTTCCGCGCCGAAGACGATACGCGGATGTTCGCACTGGCTTGTGAACTTCCATGCATTGCGCAGCAGGTTGTCGAGCAGCACGTGCATCAGCACCGGGTCGGCGACCACCGTCATGTCGCTGGTGATCTCGACCGCGACCACGCGCCCGGGCGACTCCGCCTGCAGGTCGCGGATCACCGCATCGGCGATGCGCGACAGGTCGACCGGCCTCCTGCGCAACGGTTGCCGGGAGACGCTGGCGAGGTCGATCAGCGCATCGATCAGGATCGCCATGCGCTCGGCGCCGGCGCGGATGCGCACGAGCTGCTCGCGTTGGCGTTCGTCGAGCCGCGGCCCGGCCTCCTCGACGAGGATGCGCGCGAAGCCGTCGATGGCGCGCAGCGGCGCACGCAGGTCGTGCGAGACGGAATACGAGAAGGCCTCGAGCTCGCGCACCGCGGTCTCGAGTTCGGCGGTGCGCGAGCGCACCCGCGACTCGAGCTCCTGGTTCAGGTTGCGCAGGCTGAACTCGGCGATCTTGCGCGCCGAGATGTCGTCGATGGTGCCGGCGATCCCGCTTTCCTGCCCGCTGCCGTCGCGCAAGGCACGGCAGTCGATCGCCACCCAGCGGATCTCGCCGGAGAGCGTGCGCAGCCGCAACTCGTCGGTCCATTCCTGGCCGTCTCCGCACAGCAGGGCGCGGATTGCGTCGCGTGCGCGCAAGCGGTCGTCTGGATGGAGGAAATCGGTCAGCGCATGCTGGCGCGTGGCGTCCAGATCGAAACCGGAGAGATCCTTCCAGGCGTCGTTGAGAAAAACCAGGCGGCCAAGCTCGTCGGTGCGGAAGAGCACCTCGCTGAGCGAATCGACCACCTCGCGATAGGATTCGGTCGCGATCACCCCGATCGCCGCGCCTGCGCCCGCGGGCGGAGCGGCGTGCGCGGCGGGGAGGAGGGCATGGGGGAGCGCGCTCGCCGGCGCGCAATCGTCGGCGTCTGCAGGCGTGCCTGCCCACTCCCGCCTCGAAACCGCGCCGCCGCTCGCCGGGGCGTCGTCGTGAAGCGGGCCGTCCGCAGCGCAGCCCTCTGCCGCACCGGCGAGGGTGCGTCGGCGCAGGCTGCGGCGGCCGAGCAGATAACCCAGCCCGCCGCCGAGCAGAACCAGACCGCCATTCCAGGCCAGCCCGCCGGCATCGATCCCCGCGGCCTGCGCCGAGCCCGCGCCGAGGGCGAGCGCCACCACGAGCACATGCCCGGCACGAGGCGGTGGGTGCGGTCTGGACGCGTCGATGGGGCTCACCTGGTCAGTGGCGGCGGTCCCGCATGCCGCATGGTTTCCGTGGCGGTCGGACTCGTCCTGTATAGCACAGAAGCTGCCCGCGGCGGGCCGTGCGCGAAGCGGGTGCGGCGACGGGCGCCGGCGCGACCTCATGCAGGCGTGAGACCACGATAAAGGGCGAGATATTCCCGCGCGGCACGCGCCCAGCCGAAGTCCTTCGCCATGCCGCGGGCGCGCACGCGTCTCCATTCGGTGGGACGGCGGTGGACGGCATTCACCCGCAGCAGCGTGCGTTCGAGCGCAGCGGCGGAGAACTCCTCGAAGACGAAGCCGGTGGCGTCGGTGTCGAGCGTCTCCAGGCGGGTGTCGGCTACCGTGTCGGCGAGGCCGCCGACGCGCCGCACCAGAGGCAGGGTGCCGTACTTGAGGCCGTAGAGCTGGGTCAGGCCACAGGGTTCGTAGTGCGAGGGCACCAGGATCACGTCGCTGCCGGCGATCAGGCGGTGGGCGAAGGCTTCGTCGTAGCCGATGCGCACCGCCACCGATTCAGGCGCGGCTGCCGCCGCGTCACGGAAGGCGGCCTCCAGCCCGGCGTCGCCGCTGCCGAGCAGGGCGAGCTGGCCGCCGCCCGCCAGCAGCGCGGGCAGGGCCTGCAGCACCAGGTGCAGGCCCTTCTGCTCGGTGAGCCGGCTCACCACGCAGTACAACGGGCCCTCGGCCTTGCCCGCCAGCCCGAGTTCGCGGCGCAGCGCGCTGCGGCAGCGCGCCTTGCCGGCCATGTAGTCCGCGGTGTAGCGCGCGGGCAGCAGGGTATCCGTGGCCGGATCCCACACCGCCGCATCGACCCCGTTGAGGATGCCCGAGAGCTCGTGCGCGCGGGCGCGCAGGAGGCCGTCCAGCCCGCAGCCCTGTTCCGGCCCCTGGATCTCGCGCGCATAGCTCGGGCTCACCGTGGTGACGCGCCCGGCGTAGTACAGCCCGGCCTTCATGAAGTTGAGGTGCCCGTGGAACTCCACGCCGTGGATCGAGAAGAAATGCGCGGGCAGCCCGAGCGCGTCGAAGCAGGCGCGCGGGAACATGCCCTGATAGGCGAGGTTATGTACCGTGAACACGCAGCCCGGCACGCTCCGCCCGCGCGCTGCCGCAACCTGCAACCATGCCGGCACGAGGCCGGCGTGCCAGTCGTGCGCGTGCACCACGCCGGGTTGCCAGGACGTGTCGAGCCCTTGGGCGAGCTCTGCTGCGGTCCACCCGAGCAGGGCGAAGCGCAGGTGGTTGTCGGCGTAGGGCTGCTGTGCGGCGTCGGCGTAGGGACCACCCGTGCGCAAGTACCAGCCCGGGGCGTCGATCACGTAGGCCTCCCCGCCGATCGCGGGCAGGTGTCCGCGCAGGAGCCGCGCCGGGTTGTTCCCCATCCCGCCCGGCGCTTGCAGGCGGGCGATCTCGACCGGCGACTCCAGCCCGGCGAGGATGGCGTCGAAGCCGGGCAGCAGCACCCGGACGTCCGCGCCGAGCGCGCCCAGGGCGGGCGGCAGCGCCCCGGCGACGTCGGCCAGCCCGCCGGTTTTCAGCAGTGGGAAGATCTCGGCACACACCTGAAGGATCCGCATCGTCTGGTCTCCGCGCTCACAGTCGGTCGAGCATTTCGCGCGTCACCAGCACCACGCCGCCCTCGGTGCGGTGGAAGCGGCGCGCATCCGCCTCGGCGTCCTCGCCGATCACCGTGCGCTCGGGGATCACGCAGTGGCGATCGATGACGACCTTCTTCAGGCGGCAGTGGCGGTTGATCTGCACGTCGGGCAGCACCACCGCCTGCTCGATCGTGCTGTAGGAGCGCACCAGCACGTTGGAGAACAGCACCGACTCGCGCACGACCGATCCGGAGACGATGCAGCCGCCCGAGACCAGCGCGTTGAGCGCCTCGCCGCGGCGACCGTCGAGATCGTGCACGAACTTGGCCGGCGGTAGTTGCTCCTGGTAGGTCCAGATCGGCCAGTCCTTGTCGTACATGTTGAGCGCCGGCGTGGTCGAGGCGAGGTCGAGGTTGGCCGCCCAGTAGGCGTCCACCGTGCCGACGTCGCGCCAGTAGGGGCCGGAGAAGGGCGGGGTGGCGATCGCCGACAGCGTGAAGGGGTGGGCGAGCGCCTGGTTTTCCGCCACCGCGCGCGGAATCAGGTCCTTGCCGAAGTCGTGGCTGGAGTCCGGATTCTTCGCGTCGTCCTCGAGCAGGCGGTAGAGGTAGTTGGCCGAGAATATGTAGATGCCCATGCTGGCGAGCGACAGCCCGGGATTGCCCGGCAGCGCTGGCGGGTCGGCGGGCTTCTCGACGAAGGCGGTGATGTGGCGCCGTGCATCGATCGCCATCACGCCGAAGGCCTTGGCCTCCTCGCGCGGTACCTCGATGCAGCCCACGGTGACACCGCGCCCGCTCGCGGCGTGGTCCTCGAGCATGATCGAGTAGTCCATCTTGTACACATGGTCGCCGGCGAGCACGACGATGTAGTCGGGCGGCGTGGAGTTGCGGATGATGTCGAGGTTCTGGAACACCGCGTCGGCGGTGCCCTGGTACCACTGTTCCTCGTCGATGCGCTGCTGCGCCGGCAGCAGGTCGACGAATTCGCCCATCTCGTTGCGCAGGAAGCTCCAGCCGCGCTGCAGGTGGCGCAGCAGCGAGTGCGACTTGTACTGTGTGATCACGCCGATGCGGCGCAGACCCGAGTTCATGCAGTTCGACAGCGCGAAGTCGATGATGCGGAACTTGCCGCCGAAGTGCACCGCCGGCTTGGCGCGCACGTTGGTGAGATCGCGCAGGCGCGAGCCGCGCCCGCCGGCGAGCACGAGGGCGAGGGTGCGGCGCGTGAGGATCCGTCGTCGGTTGGCGGCTTCGGCAGGCATGATCAGGACTCCTGGTGGTGTTGTGCGGATTCTAGGAGGACGAGCACGGTGCGCGCGGACAGCACCGGCTCGACAGGATGGCTTTCGTGGCCGGGGGCGGGCGGCGCCGGGCCCCCGTCGGCCCGGGCACTGTCGAAGACCGGCGACCATCCGCCCGCGGGCAGGCGGAAGCGGCACGCGGCCGCGGCGGGATTGACGAGCAGCAGCACGCTGCGCGCGGGTGCGGCGGCCGCGGGTTTGGCGATGTGCTCGACCGTGTGCGGCCGCAGGCCGGGCGGATGCAGCAGGATCGCCAGTGCGCGCTCGCGGGGATCGTTCCAGTCGGCGGCCTGCAGCTCGGCGCCATCGGGGCGCAGCCAGCGCACGCTCGCCGCCTCGCCGTGCTCCGGGCCGCGCAGCCAGGCGACCTGGCGCAGCGCGGGGTGGGCTGCGCGCAGGGCGAGCAGCCTTCGAGCGCAGGCGAGGAGTTCGCGGTCGGCGGCGGCCCAGTCGAGCCAGGTCGTCTCGTTGTCCTGGCAGTAGGCGTTGTTGTTGCCGCGCTGGCTGTGGCCGATCTCGTCGCCGGCGAGCAGCATCGGCGTGCCCTGGGCGAGCAGCAGGCTGGCGAGCAGGGCGCGCTGCAGGCGGGCGCGCAGGGCGAGCACGTCGGGGTCCGCGCTCGGGCCTTCCACGCCGCAGTTCCACGAGTGGTTGTGCGGATGGCCGTCGCGGTTGTGCTCGCCGTTGGCCTCGTTATGGCGGTGGTCGTGGCTCACCACGTCGCGCAGGCCGAAGCCGTCGTGCGCGCACAGGAAGTTGATGCTGGCCGTGGGGGCGCGGCGGTCGTGGTCGAACTCCGCCGCAGAACCGGCGAAGCGGTGGGCGAATGCGCCGCGGTCTCCCCCTCCGCATAGCCACCAGGCGCGCATCGTGTCGCGGAAGCGGTCGTTCCATTCCATCCAGCCGGGCGCGAACCCGCCCAGCCGGTAGCCGTCCGGGCCGAGGTCCCACGGTTCGGCGATCCACTTCAGGCGGGCGAGCAGCGGGTCGGCGGCGATCGCCGCGAACAGCGGCGCACCGGTATCGAAATGGCCGTGGCGGTCGCGCCCGGTCGTGACCGCGAGGTCGAGGCGGAAGCCGTCGATGCGGTAGCGCGCGGCCCAGTGGCGCAGCGCGCCGACGACCAGCTCGACCATGCGCGGCTCGCCGAGGTTCACCGCGTTGCCGCAGCCGCTCCAGTCGCGGTAGCACGCCGGGTCTTGCGGGTCGAGATGGTAGGCGCGCGCGTTGGCCAGCCCGCGCAGCGACAGCATCGGGCCGTCCGCGTCGAGCTCGGCCGTGTGGTTGAAGACCACGTCGAGCACCACCTCGAGCCCGGCGGCGTGCAGCGCGTCGATCGCCCCCGCGAGTTCCCCGGTCGGGGTGGTGCCCGCGCGCCCGCTCCAGTAGCGCGGCTCGGGGGCGAGCCAGGCTGCGGGCGCATAGCCCCAGTGGTTGGCGAGGCCACGGCGCTGCAGCGCCGCTTCGTCGGCGCGGAAGTGCAGGGGCAGCAGGCTCAGCGTGGTGAGGCCGAGCGCCCGGTAGTGATCGAGCATCACCGGGTGGGCGAGGGCGGCGTAGCTGCCGCGCAGCGCCGGCGGGATGTCCGGGTGGCGCATCGTCAGCGCACGCACGTGGGCCTCGTAGAGTACCGTGCGCTCGCGCGGGATGTGCGGGCGGGGAGGGCGGTCATACGCCGGAGCAGGGGCGGGGGCGGGCACCCTCGCCTTGGGGGCGAAGGCAGCGTTGTCGCGCGGGTCGGGCAGGCGCGGATCGTCGCTGCGGGCGGCGCGGAACGCGGCGAGCCTTACCGCGAGCTCCACATCGTCGGCTGCTCCGGGCTGCTGGCGGCCGTAGCTGCCGACCACCTCCTGCGCCCAGGGGTCGAGCAGCAGCTTCGCCGGGTTGAACCAGTGGCCGCGCCCTGGCGCCCACGGGCCATGAGCACGCAGGCCATACACCAGGCCGACCCCGCCGGCAGGCAAAAAGCCATGCCAGACGCCTTCGCTGCACGCCGGCAGCGCCAGGCGGCGAAGCGCCTCGCGGCCTGCGGCATCGAAAAGACAGACCTCGATCGCTTCGGCGTCCGGCGACCACACCGCGAAGTTCACCCCGGTCTCGCCGCTGTCTGCGGTGAGGGTGGCACCGAGCGGCCACGGCTGCCCCGGGCGCAAGTCCGGATCAGGCAGCGCATGCGCCATGGCGAGCGGATCCGCTGCGGCGCCGGGCCCGTCCTCGCAAGGAGCGCACCCGTGCTGCAGGATGGGAAGGGAGTCGGGGTGCGGGGCGCTCATCGCTGCGTTCTCTTGCCGGGGCATGCGTCCAGGCGTGTCAGTCCACGCGTACGAACATCGCCACGCCCAGCGGCGGCAGGCGCAGCACGATCGACTGTGCCTCGCCCTGCCAGGGCAGTGCCTCGCTTCGCAGCGCGCCATTGGTGACGCCCGAGCCCCCATACACCGGATCGTCGGTGTTGAGAAGCTCGCGCCAAGTGCCCGCCGCGGGTATGCCGGTGCGCCAGCCCTCGCGCGCCACCGGGGTGAAGTTGCACGCGACCACCACGCTGCGGCCGTCGCGCGCGCGGCGCTCGAAGACCAGCACCGAGTGCGCCGCATCGTCGTGGGAGATCCAGCGGAAGCCTTCGCTCGCCGTGTCCTGCTCGTACAGTGCCGGATGGCTGCGCAGCACGCGGTTGAGATCGCGCACCAGGCGCTGCATGCCCGCGTGCGGGGCGTGCCCGAGCAGCTCCCAGGGCAGGCTGGCGTCGGCGTTCCATTCGGACCACGGGGCGAACTCGCAACCCATGAAGAGCAGCTTCTTGCCCGGGTGCGCCCACATGTAGCCGTAGAGCAGGCGCAGGTTGGCGAACTTCTGCCAGACGTCGCCGGGCATCTTGGCGAGCAGCGAGCCCTTGCCGTGCACCACCTCGTCGTGCGACAGCGGCAGCACGAAGTTCTCGCTGAAGGCATACGCCAGCGAGAAGCGCAGCTGGTCGTGGTGGTGCTTGCGATGCACCGGGTCGCGCGCGAGGTAGGCGAGGAGGTCGTTCATCCAGCCCATGTTCCACTTGTAGTGGAAGCCCAGGCCGCCGCCCTGCAGGTCGGGTGAGGGCGGGCGGCTGACGGCGGGGAAGGCGGTGGATTCCTCGGCGAGCGTGATCGCCTCGGGGCGCTGCGTGCCGACGAGGTGGTTCATGCGACGCAGGAAGTCGATCGCCTCCAGGTTCTCGCGCCCGCCGAAGCGGTTCGGCACCCACTCGCCCTCGCGCCGGCTGTAGTCGCGATACAGCATCGAGGCCACCGCATCCACCCGCAGCCCGTCGGCGCCGAAGCGCTCGATCCAGTACAGCGCGTTGCTGGCGAGGTAGTTGCGCACCTCGGCGCGGCCGTAGTTGTAGATCAGCGTGTTCCAGTCCTGGTGGAAGCCCTCGCGCGGGTCGGCGTGCTCGTACAGATGGGTACCGTCGAACTCGGCCAGGCCATGGGCATCGCTCGGAAAGTGTGCCGGCACCCAGTCGAGGATCACCCCCAGCCCGGCGGCGCGCGCGGCATCGGTGAAGGCGCGGAAATCCTCCGGTGTGCCGAAGCGCGCGCTCGGCGCGTACAGCCCGGTGGGCTGGTAGCCCCAGGAGCCGTCGAAGGGGTGCTCGTGCACCGGCAGCAGCTCGAGGTGGGTGAAGCCGAGCCCGACCGCGTAGGGCACCAGGCGCTCGGCGAGCTCGCGGTAGGACAGCCAGCCGCCGTCTTCCTTGCGCTGCCAGGAGCCGAGGTGGACCTCGTAGATGCTGATCGGCGCGTCGAGCGCGTTGGCGCGCCGGCGCGCTTCGTCGATCGCCAGCCCGGGCAGCAGGCGCTGCACCACCGAGGCGGTGTGCGGGCGCAGCTCGGCGCGGAAGGCGAAGGGGTCGGCCTTGAGGCGCACGACGCCGTCGGCGCCGAGGATCTCGTACTTGTAGAGCTCGCCCTCGCCGATGCCGGGCAGGAAGATCTCCCACACGCCGCACTCGCGGCGATGCCGCATCATGTGGCGGCGCCCGTCCCAGGCGTTGAAGCCGCCCACCACAGAAACCCGGCGCGCGTTGGGCGCCCACACCGCGAAGCGCGTGCCGGCGACGCCGTCGACGGTCACAGGGTGCGCGCCGAGCCACTCGTAGGGGCGGTGATGGCTGCCTTCGGCGAGCAGCCAGACGTCGAGATCCTCGATCAGCGCGCCGAAGCGGTAGGCGTCGTCGAAGCGCGTCTCGCCGCCACCGGACCAGCGTACGTGCAGTCGGTAGCGCAGCGGATGCGAGCCTCCCGGGAGCGCGCCGATGAAGAGCGGCGATCCGTCCTGAGGCTGGAGCTCGAGCAGCGGACGGCCGTCGATGTCGAGCACCACGACCGCCTGCGCACCGGGCAGCAGCGTGCGCAGCACCATTCCGCCCGCGACCGGATGTGCGCCGAGCAGCGCGAAGGGATCGGCATGGCTCGCCTGCAGCAAGGACTGCAGCGACTCGGGAGCCACCCTGGCCAAGTCCGGGTCCATCGCTTGCAAGGGGGGTGCCGCAACGCTCGTTCGCGTCCTGGCCTTGCCGGCCTGCTTTTCGCCGCGCATCTGCGCCTCTCCGGTTCGAGTGCCGGGCGTTTTTTTCGTTGCGTCGCAGCGAAACGGGCCCGACAGCCCCAAGGATAAAACTTTCGCGCGTTTTGCGCTGCAACGGATCCGCATTTCCCGCCCGCCGCGCGTCGCAGCGGAAGACTCCGTTCCATAAGCCGCGGTGTCCGTAGGCGCGACGCAAGTCGCGACCGCACGATTGCGCATGCGGCGACCGCGGCGAGCGCGGCGGCGCCCCGATCGCGACTCGCGTCGCTCCCACCGCCCGACCCGGACGCCGGCAACAGAGCACGCGCGCCGGTTTTCGTGGGAGCGACGCAAGCCGCGACCGCACGATTGCGCATGCGGCGACCGCCGGTGAGCGCTGCGGCGCCCCGATCGCGACTCGCGTCGCTCCCACCGCCCGACCCGGACGCCGGCAACAGAGTGCGCGCGCCGGTTTTCGTGGGAGCGACGCAAGTCGCGATCGCACGATTGCGCATGCGAAAACCGCCGGTGAACGCGGCGGCGTCCCGATCGCGACTCGCGTCGCTCCCACCGCCCGACCCGGACGCCGGCAACAGAGCACGCGCGCCGGTTTTCGTAGGAGCGACGCGAGTCGCGACCGCACGATTGCGCATGCGAAAACCGCCGGCGAGCGCGGCGGCGCCCCGATCGCGACTCGCGTCGCTCCCACCGCCCGGCCCGGATGCCGGCAACAGAGCACGCGCGCCGGTTTTCGTGGGAGCGACGCAAGTCGCGACCGCACGATTGCGCATGCGAAAACCGTCGGTGAGCGCGGCGGCGCCCCGATCGCGACTCGCGTCGCGCCTACGGGGAGACGTGCCCGCGCGGCTCGGCGAGCGTGGTGAAGCCGAGCTCGATGGCGCTGTCGAGTGCCGCCGAGGCGCCGGTGAGGGCGGCGTGGGGGGCGACGACCACCCAGATCGGGATGCGTTCGAGCCAGGGGCGAAAGCGGCCCTTGGCGACGAAACGTTCGCGGAACGCGGAGCGCAGGAAGAAATCCCCCAGCCGCGGCACGATGCCACCGCCGATATACAGCCCGCCGCGCGCGCCCAGGGTGAGCGCGACGTCGCCCGCCACCGTGCCGAGCAGCGCGCAGAAGAGCTCGAGTGCCTCGACGCAGTGGCGGCAGCCGCCGGCCAGCGCCCGTTCGCTGATCTCCGCCGGCGTGCGCTCGACACGCGCTTCGCCGTCGAGCGCGCGCAAGGTGTCGTGGAGCACGACCAGACCGGGACCCGAGAGCACGCGCTCGGCCGAGACATGGCCATGGCGGGCGGCGAGCCAGGCGACCACCGCGGCCTCGCGTGTGCAAGAGGCCGGCAGCGTCACGTGCCCGCCCTCGCCTTGCAGCGGGACCCAGCCGCCCGGCACGGGCAGCAGGCCCGAAACGCCGAGCCCGGTGCCGGCGCCGATCAACGCCCGCGCGGCGCCCGCACGCGGCTCGCCGCCGCCGACGCGGACCAGGTCGCCGTCGCCGAGCGCGGGCAGCGCGAGCGCGAGCGCGGTGAAATCGTTCACCACGGTCAGCCGGCGCAGGCCGAGCGCGCCGCACAGCGCGCCGATCGAAAAGCGCCAGGGATGATTGGTCATCGCGACGCCGTCGCCGTCGATCGGCGTGGCGATGCCGAAGGCGGCGTAAGCGGGCAGGCGGGCGCCGGTGTCCGCCAACCAGGCGCGCAACGCGGCCTCCGGGCCGCTGTGTTCCGCGCAGCGCAGCGCTCGCAGATGCGTCGGTGCCGCTCCGGGCGCCTCGACGAGGGCGAAGCGCGCGTTGGTGCCGCCGATGTCGGCGACCAGGCGGGGATAGGGAGCAGGGGTGGCGTTCATGTCCCCCGATTCTGCCACGTGCAAAGGCGCTTGCCCGGCCCGGGTGTCCGTAGCTGCCACAAGGCACCTGCCTGTAATCGCCGTCCCCCGATTCCGTTCCCCCGCGCCGTGGTGGGGCCGAATCACCCTGATCAGGACCCCCGTCGCGCCCACGGGGGCTACCCGCCGCCAGCCGGCCTTGTCCGCAGGAGCGACGCAAGTCGCGATTCTCCGCCTGCGTCGCCCGGTGCTCCAGCCGGGGGGGCGGGGGCGCAGCAATTCAAGGTTCCGTCGCGCCTGCGATGGCAACAGGCGCACGGGTTCGTCCGGCCTGCGTTCGTCATCCCGCGGGCGCGGGCCTACAATCGAACGCGGCCTCCCGAACAACCCGCCTGCTCGGTGCAATCATGCCCCCCTCTGCAGCCCCCTCCGTCGGCCCGCAGCCGGTTTCGAGCCCCGCTGCCCCCTGGTGGAAATCCGCCGTCGCCTACCAGCTCTACCCGCGCAGCTTCATGGACAGCGACGGCGACGGCATCGGCGACCTGCGCGGGATCCTCGCGCGGCTCGACTACCTGCAATGGCTGGGCGTCGATGTGATCTGGATTTGCCCGATCTTCGACTCCCCGAACGACGACAACGGCTACGATATCCGCGACTACCGCAAGATCCTGTCGACCTTCGGCACCATGGAGGATTTCGACCGCCTGCTCGCCGAAGTCCACCGCCGCGGCATGAGGCTGATCCTCGACCTGGTGCTCAACCACACCAGCGACGAGCACCCCTGGTTCCTCGAGTCGCGCGCCTCGCCCGACAACCCCAAGCGCGACTGGTACATCTGGCGCGAGGGCCGCGACGGGCATCCGCCCAACAACTGGGAGAGCATCTTCCGCGGCCCCGCGTGGGCCCGGGACCCGGCCACCGGGCAGTACTACCTGCACCTGTTCACCCGCCGCCAGCCCGACCTCGACTGGACCAATCCGGAGATGCGCGCGGCCTTCCACGACATCGTGCGCTGGTGGCTGGACAAGGGCATCGACGGCTTCCGCCTCGATGCGGTGAGCCACATCCGCAAGATGCCGGGCCTGCCCGACCTGCCCAATCCGCGCGGCCTGCCCTGGGTGCCGTCCTTCGCCATGCACATGAACGTCGACGGCGTGCTCGACACCATCGGCGAGCTCTGCCGCGAGACCTTCCGCCGCTACGACGTGATGACCGTGGGCGAGGCCAACGGCGTCGGCCCGCGCGAGGCGGTGGAGTGGGTGGGCAGCGACCGCGGCCGGCTCGACATGATCTTCCAGTTCGAGCACCTGGCGCTGTGGTCGCGCGCGCCCGGCGCGCCGCTCGACGTGGTCGCGCTCAAGAAGGTGCTGTCGCGCTGGCAGCATGCGCTGCACGGCAAGGGCTGGAACGCGCTCTTCCTGGAGAACCACGACATCCCCCGCGTCGTCTCCAAGTGGGGCGACACCGGCGCGCTGTGGCGCGAGAGCGCGACCGCGCTGGCGACGATGTACTTCCTGATGGAGGGCACGCCCTTCATCTACCAGGGCCAGGAGATCGGCATGACCAACGGCGTCTTCGAGCGCATCGAGGACTTCGACGACGTGCTGGCGAAGAACGACTACGCGCAGCGCCGCCTGGCCGGCGAGGAGGAGGGCGCGATCGTCGCCGACCTCGTGCTCACCGGCCGCGACCCGGCGCGCACGCCGATGCAGTGGGACGACGGCCCTCAGGCGGGCTTCACGCGCGGACGGCCGTGGCTGGCGGTCAATCCCAACCATCGCCGCATCAACGTCGCCCAGCAGCGCCACGACCCGGCTTCGGTGCTCAACCACTACCGCCGCCTGATCGCGCTGCGCAAGGCCGAGCCGGCGCTGGTGCTCGGCGACTATCGCCTGCTGATGAAGGACGACGCGCAGATCTACGCCTACCAGCGCCGGCTGGACGGCGAGCGCATTGCGGTGATCGTCAACCTGAGCCCTCGCCCGGCGCGCTTCGATCATCCCGGCGTGGTGCTCCGCCACGAACGCCTGCTGCTCGCCAACCGCGCCGTCGAAGCGCACCCTGCCGCCCACGCGCTCGAGCTCGCACCCTACGAGGCCCGCGTATACCGCGTGGGAAAAATGTAGGCGCGCCGCAAGGCGCGAAACGGGCGCTCCGGAGATCGACGCACGTCGACAGCTGATCGCCGGTTACGCCCGCAGCCGTGCCGGTTAATGTAGAAGGAGCGCCGCAAGGCGCGAATCGGGCGTCGGGTCAGCGGTGCCGGACCAGGGCCGCATGGACGGTGGCAATGCCTTCGAGTGCACCGCAGCGCAGGTGGATCGCGCCCGCCGGGAGCATCGGCTCCGCCTGCGGGTTGATGCGCACCAGCCGTCCGCCGATCGACTCGGCGAAGCGGCGCACCGTGGGCACGTTCTCGCCCGCGCCGAGCTCGATCACCACGGGCCTGCGCACGTGCTCCAGCCAGGCGACCAGCCCCGCCTCCTGCGCCTCGGTGCGGCGTGGAATCCAGGCCCAGTCGCCGAACATCAGGATGTTGGGCCGCGCGACGCCGCCGCAATGCGGGCAGCGCGGCGGCTCGCCGAGCAGTCTGCAGGCTTCCTCGTCCACCTGCGGCTCGAAGCCCTCCGCGCACCACACCGCGCCCCGGCAGCCGCGCTGGCACTGCAGGTGATGAATCGAGCCGTGCACCTCCATGATCCGCGCATCGGCAAAGCCGGCCTTCTGAAACTGCCCATCCACATTCGAGGTAAAGACGAAGGCGCCGCCGCGCAATCCCGCGGCGATCTCCTGCAGCAGCGCGAAGCCCCGGTGCGGCACGGTGCGCCGGTAGAGCGCCAGGCGGTGCCCGTAGAACCCCCAGGCGAGCGCCGGATCGCGCTCGAACGCGGCCGGATTGGCGATCTCCTCGAAGCGCACGTGGGCGCGGCCGAGCGCCGGATAGGCCCGCCAGAAGCCCTCGGGGCCGCGGAAATCCGGCAGCCCGGAATCCACCCCCATGCCCGCGCCCGCGGCGACGATCAGCCCGTCGGTCTCGCGCAGCCATCGGGCGATGCGGGCAAGGGGATCGGCAGGTGGATTCATCGGCTTTCGGAGGCGGAGAAGGGATTTCTCAGGGCAGTGCCGGTGCGATCTGATACACCGGTACGAAACCCGCCGGCGGCAACATCCACTGCACCGGGAAACGTCCCAGCGAGCTCTTGTCCACGAGTTCGACCGCCGGGCCGAGGTAGGGCTCGATCGGCCGCCCCTCCAGCGCCCGCAAGGCCTGACGCACCGCCAGCCGCCCCTGCAGCACCGGGAAATCCGTCACCGCCGCGAGGATGCGGCCGCGCAGGATGCCACCATGGACGGCCGGAGTCAGGTAGGACGACACGATCGCCGTCGCCCCCTCGCGTCCGCGCCGGCGCAGCGCGGCGATCGCGGCCTCGGCCATGGGCGCGTTGCCGACCAGGTAATCGAGCTGCGGCTGCTCGTCGAGCACAGCCTCCACCAGCCGGCGCTGGATCGCGCGCCCCGTGTCACCGTGGCGCTCGGCGACGACGTTCACCGCGCTGCCTGCGATGCCCGTGCGGAAACCGCGGTCGATGAAGCCCACCCAGTCCGCGTCCGCCGGTCCGGGAATCCACGCGATCCGCGCGGGGGGACCGCCCGCGGGATGGCGTGCGGCCAGCCAGCGGCCGATCGTCCAGCCGAGCTGGTACCAGGGCACGGCGATGCGCGCGCGCACCACCTGCGGGTCGATGTCGTTCACCACCCCGAGCACGAGCCGATGGTCGAGTTGCGGCGCGAGCAGGTCGTTGAGCCCGCCGCGGCTGACGGTGCCGATCAGCAGCGCATCGACCGCCTCATCCTCCAGGCACTCCGCCACGCGTTCACGCTGGCGGGCGAGCTGCCCGTAGCCGCCGGCCTCGCGTACGCCCAGGCCGAGGCCGAGCGCGCGCGCCTCCTCGGTCATGCCGAAATTCACCGCCAGCCAGTAGCTGTCCTTCAGGTGCGGGTAGATCGCGCACAGGCGCCAGCCACGCGTGGGGGAGGGCGGAACGATGTCCGGCCCGGTCTCGGCCGCGCCGTTTGCCGCGCGATGATCGCCTGCCCAGCGTTGCAGCGGCCACTCGGCTGCCGGCTGCGCACCGGCCAGCGCCGCGGCGCAGCTCGGCAGCGCGCCCAGCGCAAGCCCGAGCAACCCGTGGCGGACGCTGCGCCGGTAAGATGAAACCCATCGACTCGTCGCCTTCGACCACTGCGCAAGCACACCCGCTCCCCACCGACCGTGACCGCCCCATCTTACGTGAAACCCCGCCACGAACGCCGCTTCGGCCTGCGCGAACGCCTGCTGCTGGGGCTGCTCGTCGCCGCGCTCGGCACCGTACTGGTGGCGGTGGTGGGCTGGGTCAGCTTCCAGCGCGTGGTGAGCAGCCAGCAGGCGATCGTGCGCGACACCCTGCCGGCCGCCGACGCGCTGCACGAGGCGGTGCGCG
Organism: Thauera aminoaromatica; assembly: GCF_000021765.1. Taxonomy (NCBI): domain Bacteria; kingdom Pseudomonadati; phylum Pseudomonadota; class Betaproteobacteria; order Rhodocyclales; family Zoogloeaceae; genus Thauera; species Thauera aminoaromatica. Next base: position 2,321,467 of record NC_011662.2, read on the forward strand.
CCAACGCCCGCCTCGCGGCGCTTGCGCCGCGGCTGCTGCGGGCGGATTCGGCGGCCGAGCTCGATCAGTTGCGCGCCGCGCTCGGTGTCGACGTGCCGTTGGTGCGCGACCGCCTGGCGGCGCTGCGCTCGCCGCACGTCGAGACGGAGCTGCGCGAGCGCCTGCTGGCGACCGGCGACCGCCTCGCCGCCGGCCTCGAAGGCATGAGCGCGGCGATCGACCAACGCCTGCGCCTGCGTGCAGCCCGCCTCGAGCGCATCGACACGCTGCGCGCGGCGATCGACGGACTCGACGAGCTTGCCCGCATCCACGCGGATAACGCCACCGCTCAGCTCGTGTCCACCCTCACGACCCTGCTGCAGCCCGACCCCGGGCAGGGCGCGCCGAGCTTGGCCGAGCGCGAGGCTGCGCGCGAGCGTGTGCTCGATCTCGACATCGATAGCCTCGAACGCATGCACGAACTCAACCTCACCGTGCATGCGCTCGGCTTTCTCATCGGCCGCCTCGACGAGCTCGACTCGGGCGCACGGCTGCAGGCGGCACGCGTCGAGTTCGCCGCGCACCTCGCACTGCTGGCGCGCCGGCTCGCGGATATCGCCGACCCGGGTGGGCGGGAGCAGGGCGAGCGGGTGCTCCGATTGCTCGCCTCGGCGCTGGACGAGGAGGGTACCTTCGCACTGCGCGCACGCGAGATCGCCCTGCGCGCGCAGGTGGAGACCTTGCAGGGCGTGGTCGGCGAACTCACCACCGAGCTCGACGCCCTCGCCGGCGAGCTGATCCACCGCGGCGGCCGCATCCTCGCCGCCGCCGGATCGGCCGCCGAACGCAGCGCGACCTCGGGTCTGATCGCCTTCGGCGTGATCGCCGCGGCGCTGCTGCTGGTGACCCTGGGCGTCACCGTCCATGCGCTGCGGCGTCACACGCTCGGGCGCCTGCGCGCGCTGGAAGAGGCCACCCTCGCACTCGCGTCCGGCCGACGCGAGGTGGCGATCGACACCGCGGGCGACGACGAGCTGGCCTCGCTCGCGGTCGCGCTCGAACGCTTCCGCGCCAACGCGATCGAGCGCGACCGCTTCGCAGAAGAGCTTCGGCAGCAGCAGCAGGAGCTCGAGAATCAGGTGCTGGCGCGCACCGCGCAGCTGCGCGAGGCCAACGCCGCGCTCGCGCGCGAGACCGCCGACCACGCTCGCGCCCGTCACGCCGCCGAGCAGGCCGACCGCGCCAAGACCGCCTTCCTCGGCACCGTCAGCCACGAGCTGCGCACCCCGCTCGCGGGTATCCTCGGTCTGCTCGAACTCGTCGAGGACGCCAGCTCGACCACCGAGCGCAAGCAGTACCAGGCGCAGATGCGCGCCGCGGCCGTGCTGCTGCTCGAGTTGCTCGAGGACATGCTCGACTTCGCCCGCATCGAAGCGGGCGGCGTGCAGGTCGACAAGGCGAGCTTCAGCCTGCGCGACACGGTGAACGATGTCTTCGCGGTGCAGGGCACGCGCGCCGCGGTACGCGGGCTCGCGCTGATCGCCGAGGTCGATCCCGCGCTGCCCGACGCGGTGCAGGGCGACCGCCGCAAGCTCAGCCAGATCCTGCTCAACCTGGTCGGCAACGCGATCAAATTCAGCGACACGGGCGCGGTGACGGTGCGCGTGCGCGCCGGTACGCAACCCGACCACCTGCACTTCGCCGTCGAGGACCACGGCATCGGCATCGAGCCCGCGCGCCAGCAGGAGGTCTTCGAGCCCTTCGTGCAGGTGCGCGACAGCGGCCGCCACCACGCCGGCACCGGCCTCGGGCTGGCGGTGTGCCGCCGCCTGGTCGAGGCCATGGGCGGCGCGATCGAGCTGAAGAGCGCGCCGGGGCAGGGCACCACGGTGAGTTTCGAGATCCCCCTCCCGGCGACCGCAGCGGCGGCCGTCGAGGCCTTGCCTGCCGCGACGGAGCCGAAGCGGACCGCGCTGCCCCCCGGCCACCGCGTGCTGGTGGTCGAGGACGACGAGGTCAATCGCATGGTGGTCGAGCGCTTCCTCGACGCCCTCGGTCAGCAGGCGGTGTGTGCGCCCGACATCCAGAACGCACTGCGCCTGCTGCAGGCGCGCCCGATCGACCTCGCCCTGATCGACATGAACCTGCCCGACGGCGACGGCCGCGAGCTGCTCGCCCGCCTGCGCGCGCTGCCGGCGCACGCGCACACTCCGGCCGTGCTGATGTCGGCCCACATCCCGCGCCGAGAGGTCGATGCGCTGCTCGAAGCGGGCTTCGCCGCCTTCCTGTCCAAGCCCTTCGCGCGCGAGCGCCTGCGCGCGCTGCTCGCCGATCTCCTTGCCGAGCCAGCGGCCGCAGTGCCCACGCGAGGCACGGCGGGTGTCGCGGAGGTACTGCAGGCGACAGACTGGATCGACGCCGATTTCCTGCGTGCGGAGCGGGAGGCGCTGGGCGAGGAGACCGTGGCCGACATCGTCGGCGTCTTTCGCACGCAGGGCCAGCCGCTGATCGACGCGCTGCTCGCCGCCGCCCGCGCCGGCGAGCACGAAGCCTGCGCACGCCTCGCGCACAAGCTGCGCGGCGCCGCGGGCAACGTGGGGGCAGGGCGGCTGGCGGAATGCGCGGGCGCGCTGGAGGAGGCGCTGAAACCGGACCCGACGGGGGACGCGCCGCGCGTGGGCGCGATCGGCGACCTGGCCGTGCGCGCGGGCGAGCTGGGCGAGGCCTGGTCGTACACGCTGCAGGCGCTCGACGCCTTGCGTTCTGCGGCGGACGACGCCGAAGCGCAAAGGCCGGATCAGACCCCGCCAGGCTCGACGTCGGCAGCCAGCCGATAGCCCTCGCCGCGGATCGTTGCGATCAGCGAGTCCGTACGTGCCGGATCGTCGAGCTTCGCGCGCAGGCGGCGCACCAGCACATCCACCGAACGGTCCTGCGGCGACCAGTCGTGCCCGCTCACCGCGCGGCTGAGGCGATCGCGGTCGAGGATCTCGCCGGGGTGGCGCACCAGCAGCGCGAGCACTTCGAATTCGCCGCGCGTCAGCGCCACGTCCTGCCCCGCGCGGTCGCGCAGCCTGCGCCGCGAAAGTTCCAGCACCCAGCCCGCGAAGCGCAGGCTGTCCGCCGTCTCCGCCGGACGCGTCGCGCTGCGCCGCAGCAGGCTCTTGACGCGGGCGAGCAGCTCGCGCGGGTTGAAGGGCTTGGTCACGTAGTCGTCGGCGCCCACCTCGAGCCCGACGATCTTGTCGACGTCGTCGTTGCGGCTGGTGACGAGGATGATGCCGATCGAGGCGTCGCGCGCGCGCAGCTCGCGCGCCAACGACAAGCCGTCCTGACCGGGCAGGTTGATGTCGAGGAGCACGAGGTCGACCTCTCCCTGGGCGAGCTGTCGCCAGAAGGACTCGCCGTCGCCGGCCAGCAGCACGCGGTAGCCTTCCTTTGAAAAGTAGGCATTCATGCGCGCCTGCGCGACGAGATCGTCGTCGACGACCAAGAGGGTGACGTGGGATTCGAGGGGCGCTTGCATGGGATCGCGAGGAACGCGAGGGGTGGGAGGCAGGAAGGAGCAAGGAGGACAGGCGGGATTCTAAGGCTGGAAGGCGAACGTTCATTCCACTAATGCTGTAACTGGACGCATCTTTTCTAGTCAAGCCCTTAGCGACAGTTGGTAACAGCTTTAGTGGAGGCCATTTATCGTAATCATGTAACTCTCGCGACGTTTCACGTAAAAATGTAGATCTGATCCCCAGAACGGTTTTAAGTGGGTGTTGGCTCCGACCTCCAGCTTGGCCGTCGCTGACGATCAGCACCTCGGACTGAGCCCCCACCTTTGTGCCCACAATGAATTACATGGGCACAAAGGTGGACCAGCGCCCGCGTCGCGGTACCCGTGGGCCGTGCCGTCGCCACACCACAGAGTTCAAGCGCGCCGTCGTCAAGCAGTCGCGGCAGCCAGGTGCCTCAGTGTCGCGGCTTGCGCACCCCCACGACATCAACGCCAAGCAGATATTCGCGTGGCGCAAGGGCCAGCACGAAGGTCGCTTGGGCGTCGCTGCGTTCGTGCCGATCATCCGCACCGACACCGACGCGTTGGACGCGCCCGAGATGCTCGATGCCCCAGCAGTCGCGCTCGGTCGGCTGACGATCGAGGCAAGGGCGCACGGCTGACCGTCGAAGGAGGTCTCGACGGCACTTTCCCGCGCGGCTTCATGCTCTGCTACTGCTGCGACGAGCGTCCCGCGTTACGGCAAGCGAATCTGTACCGCGGCCGGCATTATCGACATGCGGCGCGGCTTCGATGGGCTCGCTGCGCTCGCTCAGACACCATTCGAGACCGATCCCTTTAGCGGCCAGATCGTCGCGTTCAATCGTGTTTCGGGGCCTAGCGCGGAAACCGGATCAGGGCGCTACGGTGGAATGGCGACGGATTCACGCAGGAAGCGAGCGTCCACCGGCGATCTGTAACTTGATCGGCGGGGCCAACCTCAACGAGGCTGACTCCGAGGCCTGCCTCCGGCATGTGATCGGCTACAAGCCGATCGGGCTCCAGGGCGCAAACCTGATATTCCAGGTGATATCAGCCGCCGGTATGAGCGCGGACCGATCGAGGACATCTTGTGGTTGAAGCGCTTTTTCGCCTCGGTCAGCGGATGCTGCTTGCTGGCCTTGAGCGAGACGTCCCAGAACAAGCCTGCCTTGCGGACCAGACCCTTGAGCTTTTTGTTCACGTAGCCCTTGTCGCCGAACACCGCCCGGTCATCTTCACGCACCCGGTGCGGCAACTGGTTGATGTCCGAGCCGTTGGCTGGCGTCACGGATACGGTATGCATGAGCCCGGAATTGACGTCGGCACCCACGTGAACCTTCATGCCAAGTTACAACTCGTTGCCCTTCTTGTCTCTAGGTCGCGCTGCTTGTCCCAATTCTTCGTCGAGGGCGGCGCATGGATGATCGTGGCGTCAACCATCGTGCCGCCCCTTGAGCCGTAGTCCGCGCTACTCGAGCGTGTCGTTGATGATGTTCACCATCTGCGAGGTCAGTGCGTGCTTCTCGAGCAGGTGGAAGACCTTGAGGATCGTCGTCTCGTCGGGCATCGCTTCGTCGGTCAAGCCCAGCCCCGCAAAGCGGCGCATCGACTCGACCTCGTAAAGCGCATCCTCCATCGCCGTATCGGACAGCGCGTACCAATGCCGCATGAACTAGATCCGCAGCATCGCCGCAAGCGGCATCGGCGGACGCCCGCGTCGGCCCGTCGTCGGGTAGTGCGGCTCGATTTCTGCCAGCAGCGCAGCCCAAGGCACGACCTTCTCCATCCCGGCCGGGAGGCGCTCCCTGCGCGTCTGCTTCTTTTTCCGTTCGAAAGCCAGCGAGGCGAAAGTCGTTTGCTTCATGGTGGCAGTGCTGCTCATGACCTCAGTATTTTGCCGGCTCCGAGTAGATCAGAGCCTCCCTAGACGCACCCCTCCCTCGAAAGACAAGGGTGAATCCCCCACCGCAGGCCATAAATGGGCTCAGGAGGTTCAGGTTGTCGAGTTGCCCCAGTGCCACAGCGGCTTCGTCCTACCGAACCATGAGTAGATGTGCGCGCCTGAGTAGATCCAGTTGTGTCACAGCAGAACTACCACGATAGCGAGACTACACGTGCCCACAGCGCGAGCATTGCCGTAGCCGTCTTATCTCGCAACCAAGTGCAAAAAGCTTTTTAAAACAGAACGTTAGTAATTAAGACCTTAGCAAGATTGCCGCAAGGTGAAAAAAAACTCCTTGTGTGTATCACCTTCAGCCGAGAGCAGCAAAGTGAAAAATAATCCGGAAGATTTTCACTTTGCAATCAATCTTTTGAACGCGCGAGATTTTGTAGTAAGTTCCTTCGTATCGAAGATACGAAAACTGTAGCTACAAAAGTGAGTCGTCAGCGTCTCCGGAAGTCACCTTTGCGAAAAAGTGAAGAGGGGCATGAAAGCGCCTTAATTTACACGCGCCAATTAAAGTGCATTGAAAACTTTTTAAAACAATGTCTTAATTCTTGAGTTCGCTTTTATCTTTCTATGTAAATAATAAAACTATTTAAAAAAATGCATGAAATAAATTAAACCGCTCTGGCAGGCGTGCAAACATGAAGACGCGTGAAAATCCACTAGGCAGACAATTGCCCTGTCTGCTGAGAACTGGGAATGAAGATCTAGATGTTTGGCCCACTCCAGATGATGGAGTCCTCACAGAGTCCGATCGAAAAAAATATCTGATGAGAAAAGAAGCCGTAAGACTATACCTCGCAGGCTACGGCGATAGCTTAATTCGAGAAAAATGCGAGATCGGACTTAAACAGACTTACCGATTGATCACTGAGCGATGCCTTAAGACCCATCCCGATGGTCGCATATATGGATTCCGTGGGTTAATACCGAAACTAAGAATCAAACCTTACAAGCGAAAGCGAAAAGTAAAAGTCAACGAATTTGGTGGAGGTGCTGTCGGTGCGATGGGCCTGGTTCTTGATTTGAATCCAGATCTACGTAGATCCTTCGATAAGAAAATATTGGAGTCCGCCAGTTCAAGCACCCTATCTCTGATAAGAAAGCCGCGCCAAGCTCTATGGAAGTGGTTCTTAGATCGCCTGCGAGACTTAGGCTATGAGGTTAGGGGCGAGTGGCCGTTCAATACAATCACTAATGGATATAATTCCGTATGCCGATACATCGATCTTGTTTACAAATTAAATCCAAAAATGGCCGCGCGAGCCATTGGTGGCAAAACCCTTGAAAGAAAGTTGATTACCGGGGATGGCGTGGACCGTCCCGTAAAGAGGGTGCTGCAGCGGGTTGAGATGGACGCCCATAAACTAGATGGGCGATTCTGTGTATTGATGCCCAATGGTGATGGCGATCATGTGCCGCGAATCGTCCACAGGTTATGGGTGATCGTAATTTTGGATGTTGAATCACGAGCCGTTCTGGGATACCACTTTGCATTAGGAAAAGAGGTTTCTAAGACTGACGTCCTTCGAGCGATTAAATCTGCTCTGACTCGATGGCGACGACGAATATTATCTCCCGGCCTCCAACATATCTATTGGGATAATGCTAATTTTCCTTCAGGGATGTCGGACAGATATGTTGGCATGTGCTGGGACGAAACGAGCGTTGACGGCGCTCTCGCCGAGACGTGCAAAAGGGTAGAACAGTTTCTAAGGGACGTCGTAAGTTCGAGATTAATTTCGCCAAAGGAGGGATTTGCATCCCGGCGAGGCCTTGATGAGCGCCCATTTATTGAAACATTCTTTCGAGTTCTTGCAGGCGGGGGGTTGCACAAAATGTCAAATACCACAGGCTCAAAACCCAAGGATCGTAAGGGGCGGGAGCCGGAGGAGGTTGCATTGAATAGTCAGTTTCAACTTGAATATGCGGAGGACTTAATTGATGTCTTGATTGCGAATTATAATGCAACGCCCCATACCAGTCTTGGGTATCGCACTCCATTGCAGTTTCTCGAGTATGCAACTAATCGCCCTGACTTCTCTTTTCGATACGCAGACCCCGAGCAGGTTAGCCTCCTGCTAAGCTTAAGAAAAAAATGCAAAGTGCATGGCGGCGTCCAAGAAGGAAGAGCGCCTTATGTGAATTTCGAGAACGCCAGGTATACAAACGAGATACTTTCGCAGCGTTTTGACCTAGCGGGGAAATATATAGACGTGATCAATCATGAAGAGAATGACGCAAGAATCGCACTAGCCTCCACGTCGGACGGACAAAGCCTCGGCGTTCTTCGTGCTGGTCCGCCATGGCATAGATTCCCCCATAGCTTGCGAATTAGGGCCGCCATTAAAGGCATGATAAGGAAGAAAATGTTCTACGTGGCATCAGGCACCGATGCGACCGAGGCGTTTGTGGAATATTGCGAGTCTCAGTCCAATAAAAAACTTCCGCCACATCCATCTTACCTCGAATTTCGCAGAATAATCGCGAACTCGGAGCGGAACGAATCCGAAGAACTCCTCAGGGTTGCGCTAGATACCATTAGCTCGAGCGATGAGGCGGAAATTGCTCGAAGAGATCAAGCCATCGGTGGAAAGGATTCTGATAGTGAGGTGAATGAGTGCTCTCAAGGAAGTTCCCCTCGACGCCGAAAAGCAGCATCGAGTTAAGGAACCTCTGATCAATCCATGTTCTGAGCGCACTCACCCAGGCCAGCCGTTTCCACTGATCCCGATGATCGATATCTCCGCTTCCACTGCTTCTTTTCGAGGCCTTAATGGCTCCGAGCGTCCGTTTTCGGGCGCAGCGGGCAGATTTCGGCTATCAACTCGCTAAGGCGCGCCTCGCAAGATAGAGATCGGTCAAACCGAACGGCGAGAACCCACGCGCGACGTTTTCGCGATCTCCTTGTAGCCCCCCTTCGTGTAGGCGAACTGGCGCTTGATGACGCGAAACATGTGCTCGACGTGTGCGCGGATCGGAGACATGTTGTGGTTGAAGCGCTTGTTCGCCTCGGTCAGAGGGCGCTGCTTGCTGGCCGTGAACGACGCGGCCCAGAACAGGCCCGCGTCGCGCACCAAGTGCGACAACTGGTTGATGTCCGAGACGTTGGCGGGCATCACCGAAACGGTATGCACGCGTCCGGAATCAGGTCGGCGCCTACGCGGACCTTCATGCTGAAGTACCACTGGTTGCCCTTCTTGGTTTGATGCATCTCGGGGTCGGCGTGAGATCACGGCGGAGTGACACCCCGTGGCTCAAATACGCTCATAAGGGCATTGCACGCATACGTGAGAGGTCCTCTCCCCGTATGTGGTAGCCAGAACCAGATCTGTTCGTCGTTGAACAGACAGCACGAGAAGCGGTAGTTGTCTGTCTCGCAGAATAATTTTCGTCGGCACCTATTGGGTATTGCTGCCTTCGAATTGACAAGGAGCTTTATCGATGGATAGCCAAGAAGGAATCGACGTCGACGATCGCCATCCTGTCCTACGTGGCGAGTACGCTATATTCACAGCTCCGATAGACGAAATGATTCAAACGATTGGAAATTGGATCGACCTTAGAGTAACCGGTGGATATATTTATGGCCCATCCCGTTACGGAAAATCTAAAACCATAAAGTGGTTCCTTTTCTCTCTCCTAGAAGAAAGATTTGGAACAAGAGTACCTCTCGTTGTTTGGATTCGCCGGGATTCGTCGATCACTGAAAGAGAGTTTTGGAATGATCTTCTTCAGGCTGCTAATTATGAATTCTATGATCCGCTAAAACCGAAGAGTCGAACAGTTGGCCGCTATCTCTTTACAGAAAGACTTTATACTATGGCTTTGTCATCTAGGAGGAGTTTCGTTACTGTTCTAATAGACGAAGCGCATGAGGTGACGCTAAAGGAATGGAAGTGGCTTCTCGGACTACAGAATGCGCTTGATGCCAGAGGCGTTCGCCTTTGCGTTATATCAATAGGCTCACATGGCATTTTATTTCAACCTAACTACCTAGCCAGAACGGGCAATGCACACATTACTGCTAGATTTTTCTCTCAAGACATGCGTTTTAGAGGATTGAGATCGAGTAAAGAACTCGAGTTCGTTCTCAATGGCTATGACCTTGATTCTGAGTGGCCTGCAGAGAGTGGAATAACTTACCTCCAATATTTCGCGCCTGATTATTTTAAAAAAGGGAAAAGGCTTGCCGCTTATTCGACTGATATCTGGGACGCGTTTGTTAAACTAACCCCCGACGACGTAAAGAAACAGAAGAACTACAAGCCAGAAATAGGCATGAAACATGTAGCCGAAACGGTCGAGACTATCCTTAGACGCCTAAAAAATGGGGAAGATTGGGATGCATTAACGGATAAGGGTGAGTTATTGAGAGTGGTTGCCAGTACTAAATTCACAGACTACATGCGAACCGTTATGGCAAAACAGTAGTTGTCATGTCCATAATGAAAACTATATCAAAGGACAATAAAATAAATAACAAAAAAACCCCGCTATGCTTAAATTGGGGGAGGGGAAGGCTTATATATTATCAATCATTTACTAGTTTCGCGGCAATCTTCTGCAATTTGAATTGCATCGGACCGAGAGAGTTTAGAGAGTATTGGTTCGAAACCATCGGCGTAAATATTTTAGAATGGAACAAAGCCGGATATAGCAAGGAGCAAATCGAACTCATAGCAAATACCATCGATGAACCTATTTCGATTGTTAAAACTGTTTTCTATGAGACACTCTCGAACAGAAAATTTAGGCTTATAGAAGAAAAATTAAGAATAATTGATTCTGTTCGATACTGTGAAAAGTGCTTGCAATTAGGTTATCACGGCCGGATTCATGAAGATGCACTTATGGCGAAGTGTCCGGTGCATGGCGAAGACTTGAAAGTTACGTATAGTCGAAAGATCACTGGGGCGAAGTGGGACTGTGCGGTGCGAGCTTTAAGTGATGTATTCATGGAGTACTACGTTGATTGGCCTGGTTGCGTCTCAGGTGATTCTCTTCGAATTCAAAGAATGTTTTTTGCATCTCAGAGAAGATATTTCGAGTGGAAGCATTCAGTTGCATCTGAGATCGGGAGTTGGACTCCTTTGGACACAGAGGACTCTTATGAAAGCAGGGATTGCGTCGTTAACGAAATTGATTCACTCCTCGGTAGGCTGCAATGGATCAAGAGGCTTGATGCAAAATTTATAAAATTCATGATCGCCGCACCACGTTCATTAAAACCTAAGAGCTACAATTTAAGCAAATCTTTATCACGAGAGCTAACGAGCCTGCTTCAGAGAATTGATTTAAACATCTTGCTGGGCATTCTCAATACCTCATACCTTATCGAAGAAATGAAATTCCTTGGCGTCAAGAACGACAATCCCGATGGGTATGAGGACATAATCACTCATAGATCGGTTAGGTGTGAGTGCGTTTGGAGAAGAGGGCGATATTCGCGCTGGACCAAGGTCCCAAAAGAGGAGGTCCGGTATAGTATTAACTATATTTGTCCGTATGTAGATGCTCGGGGCGAACTAGAATTGCGGTGGGGAAATCCGTTGATGTGCAGTATGTTCCGAGCGGGCATGGAAGCGTTTTCTTACTCTGCGAGCGTCCGTTGTTACGCAGAGATAGGTGTTTTCGACGTTGAATGGGTCAGTAGGGGTGCGATACGCAAGGTTGCCTTGGTTCGCCCTAGATTTACGCTTGAGCTTTCTGATTTTCTAACCTCAATACAGGTTGCTATATTTGAATCGTATTTATCTGATTTGAGGAGCTGGCTGAATCAGGCGGATGACGGAAAGGATATTGATTTTGAAATCGGCGTTTTGCCAAGAGCCTTTCTGATAGAGAAGGATGGTTTGGTGGATGCGGTGCTGGTTTGGTGAGACCTGCTTGCTCTACTTGCATTCACTCAGTAGGCGTGGAGTTGACTGAACATTACTTATGGAAATCCGATCTATTCCGGGATGAGACGATACCAATCTCGTAAAGCGCAACGCCTTCATGGAGCAAAGCACGTTCGCCCTCTGGCATTCGAACGGAAAGGCAAGCAGACGCTTCGGGAGCGCTTCTTCGGTCATGCGGTGGGCGGCCCTGCTGGGGGTGCTCGAGCCGCACTCTTCGATGACTGGCTGAAAGGGGATGCCCGGCGGTGGGAGCAGATCGAGAGTGGTGGTTGGTTGCGTGCCTTATACCTTCCGAAGTCGCCCATCAGGGCCATGAGGGGGGCGGTTCTTCCCGCAGCAGATGCGTGTTGTGTTGAAATCGCTGTACCGTACGGTCGGTGGGAGGTTCTGAATCAAACGGCAGGCAGATTGAAAAGCGGCCGGCACACTCAATCAAGAGTGACCGACCGTCTTTCACACAAACGCACTCAGCCTGAGCGCTGCATTTCTATCGTCAGACCGCAAAGTCCTCCCGGTTCTTACCATCGAGCCAGCGCGGAGCGCGCCCACGGCCGGTCCAAGTTTCGCCGGTTTCCGGGTTGCGGTACTTGACTGCCACTGCTTTTCCAATGGACTTCTGCTTGCCGAAAAGCTCGTCAACCGTGAGGTCGAACGTGCCGATCAGGCTACGGGCATTCTGCAGTGCGTCCGCGCGCTCAGCCTTCTTGATCTGAGCGATCTGTTGTTCGAGGGCTTCTTTTTGAGCAAGGAGTTCTTGAAGGGACGTCATTATTCTCTCGTGGCGAGTCTGGAAAGGGTTACTCCGTTTCTGGAGTCGAGCGAGAGAATAACACGGCTTTTATCAAGCGGGGATGCGTTTGAACTTCCCGATAACGACTACCCAGACTTCCAGATCGTTTCTCTCCTTCAACGTTAAAGGCGGGTATTTTGGATGTCCCGCCAGAAGCATCACACTGCCAACCCTGATTGAAAGCCTCTTTACGAGCCGCTCGCCGTTCACAAAAGCCACGACGAGGTGACCGTGTACCGGTTTAATGCTTCGATCAACGACCAGAACATCGCCCTCGAAAATGTCCGCTTCTTGCATCGAATCGCCTTTGACGGTGAAGAAAAAGGTCGAGATCGGATTGCGGACGAGGTACTCCTTGATGTCCAGACGCTTCTGCGCGTAGTCCTCTGCGGGTGATGGAAAACCTGCGGAAACAGGCGTCGGCCCGGTCGGGATGAATATCGCCGGAGAGTCGAGCGCTGCCAAGAGGAACTCTTCGTTGATAGGGGAGGGACTCACGAACATCATTCTTTCTTGTTCTCGGGTGCCAGTGTAGGCACGTCTTCCGGGCCAGCAGCTTCAGATGGCCAGGGCGATCGGTAGGTCGCTCCAGGAGGTGGTGTAAGCGGGAGCTGTACTGCAATCGGTCAAAGGTGCGTGACGGACGCCCCGTGTCGGTCATCTATCGATGCCTCATCGGCGCGCGTGTTTCGTAAGCGTCCGCCCACTGCCGTCTTCCCCCCGGGATAGCTGTCGCTGACGATCGCCCCAAGGAGGGGGCACCCAAATTTGTGCCCACAATTGCATTCATGGACACAAATTTGGACCAACGCCGGCATCGCGGCCTGCGCGGGCCATACCGCCGCCATTCGATCGATTTCAAGCGCGCAGTCGTCGAACTTCGCTGACCGCGTGGTAGAAGCGCGCGTTGGCGCCGCTGTCCGAGTACCGCGCCCGCGGAGATTCACACCTTCGCCCTGCTCGGTGAGCTAGCCCGACCATTGGTTTGCCTGGCGGATCAGCTCATCGAGACGCGCATTGCGCTGATCCGCCTTGGTGGCCGAAGCCATTGGATCGTGCGCGACCACCAACCGCGGCGCGCTCCAGGGGTGCTCCGCGATCACTTCCTGCGTGGGCGGTGGTGTCGTTGGTCGTGGAAGGGTTAGAGCAACTCGACGAACTCGCTGTAGCCCCCGGCCCGGCGCCGCGTCGATGAATTCGAGCGGCTTGTCGCTGGCTAGGCGCACGGCCTTCAACGCCTCGAGGTGTGTCCAGGCTGAGCAGCCAGCGGTCGGCGTCCAGCATCAGGCGCTGCGCCGATAGGAAGCGCTCGAGCACCTCTTGTTGAGCGTGGGCAACAGGGGGGTTCTCATCCATCAGGTGCTGACGCACTCGGGGCTGCTACCGACTGGGTGTCACTGACCGCCACACGTGCTGGACCGTGTTGAAGACGTGGGGCGGGAGTCGTTTGAGCTCACGCCGGAGGACGGCTCCGAGGCACGCTAAGGTTTCACGCTTTTCGACTCGAGCGCCACAAAAGCTGCAAGTTTTGAGGAAAACTCAAGTGCTTTGACGATTTCTCGAGTTCAGCGGGCGAGGCGAGGGTGGTGCGAACTTCTGGTTGTCGGCCAGAGCCGACCTTGGACCCCTCGCCCAACTCGGTCGGCAATGCGCCGTTAACCGGCCGTTAAGCCCCTGACTGCGGGCAGTGGCCGCTTCTCTAGCCGATGAACCCGAACTTCCGACTCTTGATCAGACCTTAACCATCTCCGCCGTGCGCTTATCTGAATGATTGGCGGGATGCCAACGATCAGAACTTGGGCTGGTTCTCCGGCGGTGTGTAGGGCACTTTGCCGTCACCATAGAACCGCTTGCGCGTGGCCTCGGCAACTCGGTTGCATAGCTCGTCGCCCAATCGAGCGCGTTCCAGCTTGCATTGCTGGCGCAGCTCTTTCAGGCGCTCGGGGTTGGATGCCAATGCCTCCACAGTTGGCAGGTCTGCCTTTTGCGGCACTTCGGACTGGCCGCAGCCGGTCAATACCACGGCCAGCAAGAACGGAATGGCTTTCTTCATGGCTCGGGCTTCTCTAAAGAGTCAGGATGGACGGCCCGATATGGGCCGGTTGGCTTCGGGTGATTCGATGGCTTGGACCCGTTCAATGAAATGAGCCAACGTCTCCGAGGGGACACCATCAAGACGCAGTAGGTAGGTCGTGAGTACCGGCGAGCGTCCTGCCAGGGGTCGCGCTACGACACCCGGCTCCCGACTTGTCGCGATATGCGCGGCACCTGTCAGCCCCAGCGCAAAACCTGCAGATACCAGCGCCATCATCAGATCGGAGGAAGCGACCCGCTCGGCAATCAGCGGCTCCATATCCACCCGCCGCAGCACGCGCTCAACTTGTCGCGCATCGCCTTCGCATACCGTTGGATCGCACAGCACCAACGGATAACGCAGCAACTCTTCCAGCGGAATGCGCTTGTGCGCCAGTAGAGGATGGCGTGCCGGAACAGCCACCATAAGCGGGTCGCTCCATACCGGTTCGGCAATGAGTCCATCACCGACCTCATCGGATCGGGCGAAGCCCACGTCGTACAGGTCGTCATGCAGCCCCTTTATCTGCTGCGATAGCGGAACCTCGAACAGCCGGATTTCGACCTCGGGCTCTTCCTGCCGGCACAGCGCCAGCAGAGCAGGCAACCTAGATGGTGTGATGCCGTCCGACAAGGCAATGCGCAATTGGCCATGAAATCCATTAGCGGCCGCCTTTACACTGTCGCGCGCCTGCTGCAAGGCGGCGAAGACACGCCGGACATGTTCCAAGAATAGTTTGCCCGCGAGGGTCAGTCGTGTGCTGCGTGTGGTGCGGGCGAACAGCGTCACGCCCAGCTCCTCTTCTAACTCCTTGATCGCTCGCGATAGCGGAGACTGTTCGATATGCAGCCGCTCAGCAGCTCGGGCGAAGTGGAGTTCTTCGGCCACGGCCAGAAAGCAGCGCAAGTGACGAAGTTCCATGCGTCCCCTTCCTCACTGGGTGGCTGGCAAATCCTTGCCGTGATAACTGAGTTCCGCGTTGGCACAGATCGACGTCTCGCGGTGCATTCTTCTTGTGAGCACTCACCGGCACAGCCGGTCGGTTGCGCCCCATTCTTTAAGGCTTTCGAGAAGCCAGGAGCTTGCGAAGTGCGCCCAGAATGCCAACGCCAAGAGTCAAGCTGCTGCCAAGATTCTCGATGCGGTGGCCGGCTGCGGTGGCCAGTTGCACGATGCCTTGCGTATCGGCCGTGACTATTTCAAGCGCGGCGGCCTCCATCTCGGCAAGTGCCTCCAGTTCAGGGGAATGTGGCTCATGCAAGGTGTAACCCAGCAAAATGAGCGCCGCCACCAAGTAAAGGGTAGCGATTGCCAGTGTTGCCCCGAGATCGCCGAGAGGAGCTTTGATGGCCAGGAACAGTGCATAAGTCGCCAGCCCGGAGGTAACGATGAACGCCGCGACAGCCAGAGCGGCGGTGACGCTGCGCCGCATGAGTTGTCGAAGCAGGACTTGGCGGCGCAGAAATGCGATGCGGCCATAAAGTTTTGCAGAGTTGAGAGTCGACATAGGAGACCTTTCAAGGAAAGCACAAATCGGTTATCGAGCCTGGTAACCGATGACGATGCCCGCAGCCAGGCCGATGCTAAGCGCGGCCAGCGCCGTCAAGCGCGGGTGCCTATTCAGATCGTCCGCAAACTCATCAAGGGTTTCGTTTACAGCTTTCAAGAAAGCGTCAGCATCGTGCAATTGAGAACGTGCTTCGCCGACGCCGGTCGCTTCTTCGATGGGCGGCGGGGCTTCATCATCCGGCTTCGGCCGTTGGCGAGCTTGCTCGGCGATCTGTACGCCAAGGGCTTTGATTTCATTTGCCAGATTCATCGCCTTTCCTCTTCAATAGAATTTTCCGGCTGTCACCTTCCCATGCATCTGCACATGCGCCAGAGACGAGAATGCGCAGGACATGTCTGCGTCTCCGGCATTAGGGAGATTACTTTTTAGCCTCGTCGATGGACTGGCGGATAGACGCATAGGTCTCAGAGAAAAGCCGCTGGGCTTCCCCATAGCTCTTTTTCGTGGTCTCCCATACCTCGGCCGAGGCTTTTGAGACCCGGGCCTTGGTCTCCTCCACGTCTGCATTCAGTGCAGCAATACGCCCTTCAATGGCTGCGCGCTGATCTGCCGCGAGCTTGGCCGCGTCGGCACGCAATCCAGCAAGCGCTTTCTGCTGCGCATTCAGTTCCGCCTCCAGTACGGCACGCTGTGTAGCGATGCTGGCCTTGCTTTCTTCAAGATACTTGTCTCGGGCGGCCTGGAAGGTGGCCCAATCGTTGTCGAGTGCCTGACGTGCTTCGGCGATCTGGGCATCGCTCCAGTCCTTTGCGTTGACTGCGGCATCTTGAGCCCGGCGGCGATAGGCATCCCGCTGCTTGCGCAGGTCCGCCAACGCCGCATCGGCCTTGGTACGCGCCTCGTCCCGGAGCCTGCTGGCGTCTTTTTCCAGGGCAGTAATGTTGGCATCAAGCTGGGCCAGCCGATCCTGCGACCACGCCAGTGCTTGATGAACCTTTGAGGGCTCCTTCTGCGTGGCGGCTGAAGCGGCCTGTGCTTCTGCATTTTGTGCCAGTGCGGGAGGGGCCGACAGCAGCGCTGCCTGAGTAAGCAGCGCCAAGGCGACCGTGGAAAAGCGAAGTTTCATGGTGATTTCTCCTGATGAGCCAAAACAAAAGCAATGCGGCGCCTAGGTTCAGAGAACCTTGGAAAAGGCATCCTTGATCTTCTGGACCGTGACGTCGTGAGCTGCCTTGGCATTGGTGAACCCCTGCTTGACGGCACGCCAGGATTCATCGCCGGCGTCCTTGACCTCGCCGATGCGCGCCTGGAACTTCTCGGCCTCAGTGGAAAGGTGATCGAACGCGGCATCGAGTTCGCCGCGGGCCTTCTCGACGGCATCGGCCGCTTGGTCACGCAACTCCTTCAGGGAGTTTTGCCACGCTTGCCGCTGTGCGCGCGCACGGACGACGACGATGCTGCGCACGGTTTTCACTTGGTCGCCGGTCGTGGCGACAAATTGCTGGAGGGCGGACTCGACCTCGACCCATTCGGCTTCGAGCTTGTCCTGAATCTCGCCCGCTTCCTGCTTCGCGGTATCCGCCTGGGCGCGCAGATCATCGTAGTACTGCTGCAGCTTCGCGCGGGATGCCGCGAGGCGTGCGCGAGCTGTATCGGCTTGCTTGCGGGCATCCTCCTTGATACTGGCGGCCGATTTCTCGACCTCGGAGAGAATGGCATCGGTCTCATCGAGACGCTGCTTCGCCCATGCGATGGTCTGGTGTACGTAGGATTGGAGAGTCATAGTGCATTTCCTTTCAGTTGAGAGGGATTGATGGAGTCAAGTGGGGCCTGTTTTTCGGTTCGCGCTGTCATCAGCCGGCCGAACAGCAAGAAAGCCGCTTCGGCAGAGATCGCGGACCATGTCCGTGATCTGCCTGACGGCTTCGTTCTGAATGCTTTGCCAGTCCATGCCACGGAGCATCACGCCGCGCAGAAACCTGAAACTGAAAATTGCCGTCAGAATTGCGATGACGCGCAGCCGCAGTGCCTCGTCATCGGAAGATCTGCCGCTAAACTGGCTGGCGGCATGCACTAGACGCTCCTGCAGCGGAGCGATTGCGCGTCCGTAAATCAGGGCGAAGGCGTCGTCGTTGTCGTAAGCGCAGCGGGCCACGAATGCCGTCCAGGCATGCGGCTCGGCTTCCTCCAGCATGGTGTGGAGCAGTTGGATCAGTGCGAGTTCGAAGCGAGCGGAAAGCCCGACGTCCGACGTATCGTCAAGCAAGGCTGCGGCTTCCGCGAAGCGAATGGCCGCATATTCGGCGATCATGTCCGCTGCGGCCAGATAGAGTTCCTTCTTGCTGCCGAAATGGTAGGGAATGGCCGACAGCGTGGTTTTAGCCGCTTGGGACAAGGCACGTGTGGTTGCCCCCTCGTAGCCAACGGCAGCGACAACGTCAATCGTCGCTTCGATCAACTGCGATCGGGTCTTGGCACTGCGGGCCTCGTGGCCGCTGGTTGTTTCGGCATGATTTGGCATACATCCTCCGACTGTTCCGATGAAAATATAGTTCATACGAACGATCTTTTCAATGGTAATGGAATTGCGAAAAATCGGGTGCCTCATGGTCAGTGGCAACGGTCATAGGGGTCTCAAGCCGATGAGGGACGTCGCCTGGCTGATCCGAAGCTCCTTTGAGGGCTTCGCCGCCTGGACCCAGACCTACCAGGCTGACAGCCTCCTGGAAGCCCTGAATGGGTTTTTCCAGGCCACCAAGCGTCAAGCGCGTGGCCGGATCGGCTTCAAGAGGATGTGCACCGTGCTCTTTCGCATCGCCGTTGGGCTCGACTTCGCCCGAATCAATCCGCATGCCGCTGAACCCCTTCACCCCCCTGCTGCGAGGGTGCGACCGCGCACCGGTGCGAGCGAGTGCCGCCATCCTGTGCCACCAGGCGGGCAGGAGCGCCCACGAAGGACCGGCGGGCACGAGTTCACGTCCGAGCGCCGACTCGAACGCCCGAAGCCGCGCAAGGTATGACCGCACACGGCGCGACTCCAAACGCTGCGGGTCAATCCGCCCGTAGTCCTCCACGAGCCGGGTGAACAGCGCGCGCAGGCGATCGGTGCGGGGACGCACATCATCTTCCACATGTTCGGTGGCGAGCCGGGCGAGCTGGAGCCCGCGGCCGACGAGACGGTGGAACTCGTGCGCGGCGGGAAAGCTGCCCAGGCGTTCGATCCGCCTGAGCGGCAGTTTCACGCATACCGCGAGCAGGCGCCGCAGATCGGCGAGGATGGCCTGCTCCAGCGCCAAATGAGGACGGCCGGTCAAGGAGGAGTCCGCAGATTCCGAAGCTGGCCAGCATGCCCGCAGGTCCTCCACGTAGAGCCGCCGGTCGCCGAAATAACCAGTGACCTGCCGGGTCGCTGCCTGCTCAAGCGCATCCCGCGGTGCATCGCTCAGGACGCGCGCCATCGAGCGCAATGGCTGCCCGACCGACAGCGGAAAACGGGAGAAGCGGTAGCTTGCCTGCGTTCCAGGCAGCAATCGGTAGGCCACCAGTTCTTCCCGCAAGGAAGTATCGGCCTCGAAGTGCGCCCGCATCCGCTCGAACAAATCCAGCGGCATGCTCGGCAGACCCGCCCGGTCGTACAAGGAGCGGTCGTCGTAGCCACCGGCGGCGAGAATTCGCGCAACCACGTCGGCGCAATTGAGATCGCTCCTGCTCCAGCGCAGGCTTGCGTCCCGGAATCCGTTTTCGATGCGGTGGGCCTCGACCACCATCGCCGCACGGCGCTCGGCGGGAATGCCTTGGACCCGCAGCCCGAGCGTCTCACGGCCATAGGCCATGCCGTAGGTGTTGGTGTGAACTTGCGAACGGGACGGACGATGGATGCCGTACAGGTAGTCCGCCAGGCTCACGTGCTGCAGGAAGTTCGGGTCGACGGACGGGTCCGCGATGTAGTTCGCGCTGTAGACGGTGTCGCCGATGCGCACGGCAAGATGCCCGAACGGGTTTTCGAGAACGACCCGTTGCGGCGTTTTGGACGTGGCGTAGGACAACAGCAGCTCGACCTCTGCCGGTGCTTCGGAATCCAGTTGCGCCAGCGCCTGATCGATGCCCTGGACGGGCGCGCCGTTCTCGACGCCATAGCCGGGCAGCGGGCGGCCTGGCCGGAAGCCATCGTCCAGCGCAAACCGCACGATGCTCGCGATGTCGATGCCCTGCCGGAACTCCTGCTGGGCTCGCAGCATGGCCTCGCGCTCGGCAGGGTCGCCCAGCAGTTCCATCACGGATCTGCCCGCATCGTCGGCGCTGGCCGCGAACCGGGCCAGGCCCTGGCGCTGGAACAGCGCGGCGTTTTCGCGTTCATGGCCGCTGATCACGTCGAGCAGCACGGTCGGCACCCCGAGGGCAAAAGCCTCTGCGGGCGTCATCCCGCCGGCCTTGGTGACCAGGATGTCGGTGGCTGCCATGCACGACGCCATCTCGCTGCGCGGCAGCAGCCCCAGCGGCTTCAACGTCACCGTGTCCGGCAGCCTTTCGCGCAGATCGGCAAGCGCCTCGTATTGCCGCGTATTCGTGCCGCACACCGCGATGATCTGCAGGCGGCCCGGGCAGCGGCGAACGATGCTTTCGACGACCCCCAGATAGTCGCCCGCCCCTTCCTTGCCGCCGGTCAGCAGCAGGGTCGGCACGTCCACCGACAGCCCTAGGCCCTGGAGCGTGGCACGGCGGGCGTCGGCGGATGCCGCGGAAATAGGCACCGGCATGCCACTGGTAACGACTTTGTCGGCCGGAACGCCCGCGGCCAGCCAGCGCGTTTCCAGTTCCGGGTGGGCAAGAAAGGTACGGTCGATCCGCTTGGAGATGCGTGGGAAATAGCCCTCGAAGAAGTCCGTGTGCAGCCAGCCGATTCTCGTGTCGGACAGCAGTCCTTTTTCCCGCAATGTTCCCAGCACCTGGGCTGCCCCGTAGTGGGTGGCGAGAACGGCATCCGGCCGCTGCGCGGTCAAGTAGGCCGATACGCTCTCTTCCGGATAGTCATTGGGCAGCATCGACAGCGAGGCCACACGACTACCGCGCGCCTGCATCGCACGGAACAGACTATCGAAGCACGCTGGCAGATTGTTGGCTACGAACCAGTACAGGCGCTCGTCAACCCGTCGCCACACCGGATGCATGAACGTACGGATGTCCTGC
This sequence comes from Thauera aminoaromatica, assembly GCF_000021765.1. NCBI lineage: Bacteria > Pseudomonadati > Pseudomonadota > Betaproteobacteria > Rhodocyclales > Zoogloeaceae > Thauera > Thauera aminoaromatica. The sequence continues at coordinate 2,342,384 of NC_011662.2, forward strand.
AGCAGCACCCGGGTCGCCGGAGATCGCCGCCGTATCTCGTCCTGAATGGATTGCGCGGCACTGATGTGTCCGTATCCGATGGAGGAATAGAAGATGACGACCTTCCCGATGCTGCTCATCGTCCTCTCCCGCTGCGCAGAATGGAAAGCAGAAGCCATAGGCTGCCGGCCACCGCGCCCAGGAATCCGAGAAGGCCGAAAACCGGTAACCCCAGAAGCGTCGGTCCTCCCGACACGGTCATGACGATGGACGAGCCGACGATGAGCGCGGCGACGACGATCCCGATCACCAGGCGGTTGGCGGCATTGTCGAGTTGATCGCCGACCCGTCTCAGATGGGTGACGTCGATGTGTACTTCGAGACGGCCTCGGCGGACGGCTCGCAACAGCCGGGAGATGTCCTGGGGCAAGCCAGCCAGCAACGAGAAGATGTCACCGGCCGCCCGCCGCCCCCGTCTGAGCAGCGTTGCCGGGGAGTAGCGCGCGTGCATGGCACGCTCCAGCAGCGGCAGTACCTGGTTGGCCATGTCGAAGCCGGGATCGAGTTCGCGGCCCAAGCCTTCCAGTGTGACGAAGGCTTTTATCAGCAAGGACAGATCGTTAGGCAGGACAAGGTGGTGTTGGCGCGGGATCGCTACGAGGTCGGACAACATTGCGCTCAACCGCAGTTGCTTCAGCGGCACGCCGTGGTAGCGATCGATGAAAGACTGGACTTCCAACAACAGATCCTGCTCATTTGCCACACCGTCGCTCGTCCATTCGAGCATGACGTCGACGACGCTGCGGGCGTCGTTCCTCACCAGCCCCAGCAGCAGGCGGATCAACTGGTCGCGGCGTTCCTCCTCCAGCCTGCCAACCATGCCAAAGTCGATGAAGGCGATTCGATTGCCCGGCAAATAGAACACGTTGCCCGGATGGGGGTCAGCGTGAAACACCCCGTCCTCGACGATCATCTTCAGTACGGCATTGGCGCCACGCCGTGCGAGCATCTTGCGGTCCAGGCCAGCCTGATCTACGGCCTGAAGCCTGCGCCCGGAAATACCACCAATGAATTCCTGTACGCAGACCCGCTCGCCGGTCCACTGCCAATACACGCGGGGAATGACGATGATGGGATGTGCGCCATCCGCGTCCGGCTTCTCCTCGCCCGGGACGACAGGAGGCGAGTCCTGATCGGTATAACCGGTGAAGTTCTCGGCGATGCGTTCGGCATTGCGGCATTCGCCGGCGAAATCGAGTTCATTGCGCAGCGACTGGCCGAACTGGCGCACCATCTCGCGCGGATGCAGGACGCGCCATTCCGCGCGCTCCGTCTCGGCGAGTTCGGCCAAGCGCGCAAGCCAGCGCAGATCGGCTTCCAGAATGGGCCGAATGCCGGGCCTGCGCACCTTGACCACGACTTCGCCGCCATCTTCGAGACGCGCCCGATGCACCTGCGCAATGGAAGCGGCCGCCAAGGGCTCGGGATCGAAGGCCGCGAAGATTTCCTCGGGTGGCGCGCCGAGGTCTTCGGTGAGCTGCTGATGTACGGCTGCCCAGGGAGCGGGCGGTGCGCTGTCCTGCAACTTCCCGAATTCGGCGGTCCACTCGGGTTCGAGTAGATCGACCCGGGTAGCGAGCACCTGGCCGAGTTTGACGAAAGTCGGCCCCATTTCCTCCAGCGCCCGCCGCACTCGTTCAGGGGGCGTCATGTGGGCGAAGTCTGTCGCTTCGTTCCAGTGCAGTGCCGTCCCCGCCCGCTCCAAGACGTTGGACAGCCCCATCCGGCGCACCATGTCGCCAAACCCGTAGCGGACTAGGATCGAGGCGATTTCGTGCAAGCGCCGTAGATCACGCATCGCGGTCAGTGCCTGCCAGAACATTGCGTTTCCTCATCTTTTCGGGGGCTGGTTCGTGTCACCGCCCAGCGCCGCGTACAGCCCGATTTGGCTTGACAAGGCCGCCCTGCGTACCTGCACCAGTTGCTGCTCGACGGCAAGCAGGTCGCGCTCGGCGTCCAGTACCTCCAGGTGCGCCGCCGAGCCAGCATCGAACAGCATCCGCGCCAGTTTCAAACGCTCGCTCTGCTCGGCGTGCGCCTGGCGCGCCACGACGAGCTGCTCGGTGAGCTTCTGCCTTGCGGCCAGGGCATCGGAAACGTCGCGAAATGCTGCCTGGATCGCGCGTTCGTATTCGGCAATGGCAATGTCACGCCGCACGACGCTAACGTCGAGATTGGCCTGTCGCATACCGGCATCGAAGATCGGTAGTTCGATCGTCGGCTGGAACAACCATGCCCGGGTGCCCGACGAAAACAGGTCGCTCAGGCTGGTGCTGACCGAGCCGGCGCCGCCAGTCAGTGCGATGCGTGGGAAGAACGCGGCGCGCGCCGCACCGATGTTGGCCTGGCGCGCCCGCAGCGCATGCTCGGCGGCCAGGATGTCCGGGCGGTTCGCCAGCAGGTCCGATGGCAGCCCGGGCCTCAGTTCGGGCATGACCAGGGCTTCATCCATCGGGGCCGATGGCGGCGGCAATTGGGGGTCGCTGCCGAGCAGTAGCGCCAGGGAATTGCGCTGCTGTTCGCGCTGTAATTCGAGCTGCACCTGTAGGGCTTTGCCCTGGCTGAGCAGGGTACGCACCTGGGTCAGTTCGAGCCGGGAGCCATGGCCCAGCTCCAAGCGCTTCTGGAAGATTCGTTCCAGTTCTTGCTGGTTTTCAACGGTGCGCCTTGCCAGCGCGATGCGCTCGTCGAGTTCGCGCAGGCCCAGGTAGGCATCGGCGACCTGGGCGACCAGCGCCAACTCCACGGCGCGGTGGCCCTGCTCGGTGGCCAGCCATTGCTCCAATGCGGCGGTCTTCATGCTGCGTACGCGGCCCCACAGGTCCAACTCCCAACTGCTGATGCCCACGGAGGCTACGTTGACCTCCAGGACCGAGCGGCCCGCCAGCGGCTGTAGCCCATCGGGCAGGCCAGTGCGGATTTGCTGCGCCCCCACGCCGACCATTGGCGCCTGCTGCGCACGCTGGATGCGGAAGGCGGCGCGCGCCTCCTCGGTGCGCAGCACCGCCACGCGCAGATCGCGGTTGTTTTCCAGCGCGGTCTCGATCAGCGCCTGCAAGGCCGGGTCGGTGAAGTACTCGCGCCACGCCAGGTCAGCCGCGGCCGCAACGCCCGGCGTGTCGGGCTGCGTCCGCCAGTTCGATGCGACGGGGAGCGCTATGGGATCGAGCGCGGGTGCCAGTGAGGCGCAACCGCTCAGCATCGCCAGCACCGCCACCGCCAGCGTGCCGACGAGCCGATGGCGGGCCGATGGGCCGGTCTCATGGCCTGGGCGGGCCTGGCGACTGCGAGGGGATGTACCGCGGTCATTCTCATGCATGGTCTGCTCCTGTGGCCGCCGGGGTTGCATGGCGCTTCGCATGCAGCTCGTAGAGCAGCGGTACGACGAACACGGTCAGCGCAGTCGAGACCAGCGTGCCGAAGATCAGCGAGACGGCTAGGCCCCCGAAGACCGGGTCGGTCACCATGACGGCCGAGCCGAAGATGATCGCCAGCATCGTCAGCAGGATGGGCCGCAGACGCACCGCGCCGGCCTGGCGCACGGCCTCCCTCAGCGGCATGCCGTGGCGGATGTTGTCCTGGATGAAGTCGATGATCAGCAGCGAGTTGCGGATCACCACCCCCGCCAGCGCGATGATGCCGACCATGGATGTCGCGGAGAAATCCATGCCGACTAGCCAGTGCCCAGGAAAGATGCCGATGATGCCGAGCGGCACGGCCGACATGGCCACCAGCGGAACGATGAACGAGCGGTAGTAGGCGACCAGCGCGAAATAGATGATGAGCAGGGCGCCGCTGAGGGAGAGGGAGAGATCCCGGTACACGTCCAGCGTCATGCGTATCTCGCCGCCCCACAGCAACTGGTAGCCGTCGATGGTGTCGGGCACGTCCTCCTTGAAGCGCAGGTTGCCGGTGCGCAGCGGACGTCCGTCCGGCGCGGTGATGCCGTGCAAGCGCCGCTGCAGGTCGAGCACGGCGTACAGCGGCACCGAGTCCGACATTTCCGCGCCGACGAAGGTGACCTTCTCGTTGTCGCGGTGCAGGATGGGGCGATCGACCGATGCGGGGACCACTTTGACCAACTCCACCAGCGGCACGGGCTGGCCGGCGGCGTTGTCCACGAATACCCGGTCGAGCCGGGCGGGATCGACCTCGAAGCGGCGCGGCACGAAGGCCCTGACTGGCACCGGCAGTTTCTCGTCCGGCAGGTGGGCGCGGCCGAGGATGGTGCCGCCGTAGACCAGCGTCAGCGCCTCGGCAATCTGCGCAGTCGAGACGCCGGAGAGCGCGGCCTTGTCCTTGTCCGGCACGATGCGGTGCTCCCGCACATCTTCTGGTTCGGTGTCGGTGATGTCGACGATGTCGTAGGTCTGTGCGAAGGCCCCGCGTACCTGGGCCGACAGCGCGCGCAGGCCCTCGGCGTCGGGGCCGTAGATTTCCGCCAAAACGGTCGAGCGCAGCGGCGGACCCGGCGGCTGCTCCACCAGTGCCACCTCGGCACCGGGCCAGGCTGTGCGAATGGACTCCACCAGGGGACGCAGTTTGCGCACGATGTCGATGGAGCTTTCCTTGCGGTGACGCTTGTCGATGAGGTTGACGCGGATTTCCGCGACGTGGTTGCCAGCACGCACGGAGGTGCCCTTGAATAGACCGTTGAAGTCGGCCACACCTGCCTGGCCGACCCAAGTCTGGTAGTTGAGCACGTGCGGTTCCTGTGCCAGCACCGTGGTGATCTGGCGTACCAGGCGATCGGTGTCTTCCACCGGCGTGGTTTCCGGCATCGAAACCACCACGTTGAAAGTATTCTGGTCATCCTTGGGCAGAAAGCCGATCGGCACGCCCAGCGCGGACACAGCCCCGCCCACGCCCGCCGGACGGACGAACTGCCAGGCGCCTTGCATCAGCGAGACCGTCATCAGCAACAGCACCGCCAGACCGAAGCCGATGCGCACGTTTCTGCGCTGCTGTAGAGGGCCGAACAGGCGCAGGTAGAGGCGTTCGATCCGCCCCGGTGCGCCATGACCATGGGACTGTTGCCCGTGCTCTGATTCTTCCTGCTGGATGTCGTGGCGATGAAGCCAGCGATTGGATGCCCACGGCACGACGATGTAGGCCACCACGATGGAAGCGGCCATGGCGACCGGCACAGTGACCGCCACCGGGAAAAAATACTGGCGCGGCATGCCGGTCAGGGCCAGTAGCAGGGTGATGAAGACCAGCATCACCGCGAAGGTGGCCAAGTTGGTGGCGTTGCCGATCTCGTTGGTCGCCAGCACGGTTTCCGCCTCCTTGTCCGCCTTCGGTTTGCGGCTGGCGTAGTGGCGGTGGATGTTTTCGATGACCACGATGGCGGCATCCACCAGCAGCCCCAGCGCCAGGATCAGCGCGAACAGCGTGACGCGGTTGATGGTGACGCCGCCCAGCAGGTTGGCCGCCAGCGTGATGCCCATGATCAACGGCACCGTGATCATCACGATCAACGCCTCGCGCCAGCCCAGGAAGAGGATCAGCACCAGGCCCACGGTGACTAGGGCGATCGCCAAGTGTTCCAGCAGCAGGTTGACCGCGTCGTCGGCTTTCTGGCCGTCGTTGCGCGTCACCACGACCTGGATGTCCTGGGGCACGAAGGTGGCCTGCATGCGCTGCATGCGGTCGATCACTGCATTGGCGACCACCACGGCATTGGTGCCCTTCTTTTTGGCCACAGCGATGGTGACGGCGGGCAGGTCTGTGGCATCGGCCGTGCCAAAGCGTGGATAGCCGGGACCGAAGGAGAGGCGGCTGGCCGTGGCCGGCTCCGACGGCGGGCCGTCGGTGACGGTGGCCACGTCGCGCACGTAAACCGGCCGCTTGTCGCGCACGGCGATGAGCTGGTTACGCACATCCTCGGCCGAGGTATAGGCCGCATCCAGCTTGATGGCTTGTATCTGACCGTCACGTACGGTGGGCTGCAGTGGCAACGTCAGGTTGCTGGTTGGGAAGGCCGCTCGGGCTTGGCCGAGGGTCACGCCGTAAGCCTGTAGGCGATCGGGGTCCAGTTCGATGGTGATTTCGCGGTGCTGCCCGCCGCGCAAGGAAACCACCGAGACGTTTTCGGTACTGCGCAGGCGCTCGGCCATGCGTTCGGCCATGCGGTTGAGCGCGTAGTCATCGTATTTCGACGAAGCCAGCGTGAAGGTGACGATCGGCACGTCGTCCGCGTCGACGCTTTGCACCAATGGCGTCGTGGCATCGGCAGGCAGCCAGGCACGGCTGGCCATCACGCGGTCATAGAGCTTGACCAGCGACTGCTCCTTGGATTCACCGACCTTGAATTGCACCTGAACGATTCCCTGTGAGTTGCGGGAAGTGCTCTCAATGTGATCAACGCCGGGCAGTTCGCTCAGGATGCCTTCGAGCGGAGTAACCACCAGCGATTCGACCTCCGCGGCCGAGGCACCGGGCAGGCCGACCACCACGGCGGCGGCGGGCACGATGATCTGCGGGTTCTCCTCGCGCGGGGTCTGCAGCACCGCCACGACACCCATCAACGCCACGGCGATGATGAAGACCAGCGTGAGCTTGGAGGTGATGAAGTGCTTCGCGAGAAAACCCGCGAAGTTCAGGCGCCGCGACGTCATCGCGCGCCCCCGACGACCTGGATCGGCATGCCGTCATGGACGGTGTCGGCGACGCTGGCGAGGATGGTTTCTCCGTCCGACAGGCCGGCGGTCACCTCCACCACATCGCCCAGGCGCTGACCGGTGCGCAGCCATCGAAAACGCGCCACGCCGTCCTGGAGCACGAACACGCCGTCCAAGCCACCGCGTCGCACAAGGGCCGCACGCGGCACCGTGACGGCCTGTTTCTCGTCCAGCAGGATTTCGAGGCGGCCGAACATTCCCGGTAGCAGGCGCGCGTCCCGCGGCAGCACGATGTCCACCTCGTAGCGACGGGTCACGCCATCGCCCGATGGCACCACGCCCCGAACCCGTCCCTTGAAGCGCTCATCGCCCAGCGCGTCGATGCGCACGGGAATCGAGTCGCCGGACTTGATTGCCGCCAGGCTGCGCTCGGGCACGAACGCTTTGAACAGCAAGACCTCGCGCGACTCCACCGTCATCAGCGACGCGCCGGGAGTTGCCATTTCGCCGCTGCGCCGGGCCACTGAGACGACTACGCCGTCCACCGGACTGGTGATGGCCACGTAGTTGCGCTGCGCCTGTGCCGCCGCCAACGCCGACTGCGCTTGTTCCAGCGTCGCGCGGGTGGTTTCCTCCCGCACCTTGGACTTGCGCAGCGCATCGGCCGAGATCGCGCCAGCCGGCACCAGTTGCGCGTTCTGATTCACGTCGTGCTGCGCATCCCGCCAAGCCTCCTGGGCGGCCTGCACGCCGGCGCGTGCCTGTGCGATGGCCGCGTCGATGTCGGAGGCGTCGATGCGCAACAGCAGGTCGCCGCGCCTGACCGCCTGGCCCTCGCGAACATCGAGTTGGCGAATGAATCCGGTCACGCGCGAAGCCACGTCGATGCGTCCATCAGAGACGACGTTGCCAGTCACATCGTTGGTAACAGGCAATCGTGCCTGCCGTACCACGGCAACTTCTGCAGCGACTGGCGTGGATGCGGATCGAGGCGAGCTTGAGCCATCCGTGCAGGCAGCGAGCAGAAATACGCATATGGACAGCACAGCCGCCATGCACGCCTGCGTGCCCCCACCTGTGATCTGCGTGTCAGCCTCCCAGACCGACGGTACGGGTCTATGGAGACCGAGCGCATAGGTAGTCAAGCGGTTCATGAGCATCTCGGAGTCTTGGTCATGTCAGATTCTAAACAAGTTCGTACGATCGAACTATATTTTATCGAATAATTTAGTCAAGTGCAGAACGAGCGGATGACCTCCGTGCGCGCTCGATGCTTTCTTGATCGGAACGTGTGCAAGCCTTCCGTATCGTGTTGCGAAAAACGTTTTGTTCACCGCCTCAACTGATAGCAGGCCCGCGTGTACGCCCAATCTCCCAAGACACCCCGCCACCGCGCACTGTGGCCGCGAGCTGCTGACCCAGCCGCTGTTCTATCACTGGCTTCCACGGCACCAGGCTGAACCCCATGCCGTCATCGAGCATCGCGTAGCGCCCGCTGGCGAGCATGACGGAGCGCCTGTAGATGCCTGCCGCGCGCTGGCCGTCGGCCACCGGGCGATGCTCCAGGCCGGTTTCGGCCGCAATGTCCTTGGCGGCCTGCGCCAGTTCCCGGTTGCGCAGCGTGCCCAGCAGGTTGCGCGCCAGGATCACGCGCTGGCCACGCCGCTCGGCCAGCCCCTGTTCGGCCAGGAAGTCGGCGCGCTGCTGCATGGCCTGCTTGGCGTCGCCACCAAAGCCCAGGTCGCCCAGGCCCGAGCCGCCACCGATCAACTGCTGGTCGAGCCAGGTGGAACCGATCACGCGGGCCTGCCGCTCGATGGGCAAGTGCGATTTCAGTTCCACAGCCACGCCGCCCAGGCGCTGCGCGTCGTACTGGCGGCCACGCTCGGCCAGGTCGTCCGGCACCTTCCATAGCCCTTCCGCCACGCGCTCCACAATGCCGGCCCGGCGCAGGGCTTCCAGCCGGCTCTACAACAAGCTCGAGTATTACCTGGAGAAGGGACTGGCCCTCAAGGAAGCCTATCTGGAGACGCTGAAGACAACCGGCGCGGCGGTGGCGTTGACCGGAGTCATGCTTGCCCTGGGTGTGGCGACATGGATTTTCTCAGAGATCAAGTTCCAGGCGGATATGGGCCTGTTACTGACCTTCATGTTCTTGTGGAACATGTTTGGGGCGGTCGTGATGATTCCCGCGCTTGCGTCCTTGCTGATTGGGGACCGAGGCAATTGCTCCTCCAAGGTTCATCTCAAGCAGGGTAGTGCCCAAGTAAGCGGGGCGTGATGAGTTCGCATCGAAAAATCCCGAAACTGCAATGTAGGTAATGAAAACATGATGAATAACTCCTTGGTCAATGACGCCGCCGAGTTGCTTTACGCAGCGCTACGCAAGGGCGAAGTGGTCGATCCCTTGACCTCCCATCATCCAGACGTGACGGTCGACGATGCCTACGCCATCCAGCAGCAGCTGATGGCCCGCCGTCTGCGGGACGGCGAGCGCATCATCGGCAAGAAGATCGGCGTGACCTCGCAGGCAGTCATGAACATGCTCGGCGTGAATCAGCCCGATTTCGGCATACTGACCGATGCAATGGTGTTCAACTCGGGCGACCCGATTCCGGCGTCCTCGCTGATCCAACCCAAGGCCGAAGGCGAGATCGCTTTCGTGCTCAAGCACGATCTGATGGGGCCAGGCGTGACAGCGGCGGATGTCCTGCGCGCCACCGAAGGCGTGATGGCCTGCTTCGAGATCGTCGATTCGCGCATCCGCGACTGGAAGATCAAGATCCAGGACACCGTCGCGGACAACGCCTCCTGCGGCGTATTCGTACTGAGTTCCGCGCTCATCGACCCGCGCGACGTGGACCTGATCACCTGCGGCATGGTGCTCGAGAAGAACGGCGAGGTCGTAGTGACGGGCGCAGGTGCGGCGACGATGAACTCGCCGGTCAATGCTGTGGTGTGGTTGGCGAACACGCTCGGCCGACTGGGCATTGGCCTGAAGGCGGGCGAGATCATCCTGTCGGGGGCGCTTGGCGCCATGGTGCCCGTGAAGGCTGGCGACAACTTGCGCGTCACGATTGGCGGTATCGGAAGCTGCGCCGTGCGTTTCGTCTGAGCGCACGACAGCCTCCGACCCGTTTCTGCTTCCCGATTGCAGTCGCACGGCTCCTCTCTCTCCCTCTCCTCGTGGGGGGCCGTGCGGCCTGCATCCTCAAGTCATGCGTTTTCAGGAAGTCCTCATGAACAAGATCAAATGCGCCCTGATCGGTCCGGGCAACATCGGCACCGACCTGCTGTACAAGTTGAAGCGTAGCCCGGTGCTGGAGCCGGTGTGGATGGTGGGCATCGACGCCACCTCCGAAGGCCTGGCGCGTGCGCGCGAGATGGGCCTCAAGACTACCGCCGAGGGCGTCGACGGCCTGCTGCCGCATGTGGTCGCTGACGGCGTGCAGATCGCCTTCGACGCCACCTCGGCCTATGTCCATGCCGAGAACAGCCGCAAGCTGAACGAGCTGGGCGTGCTGATGATCGACCTCACCCCCGCGGCGATCGGCCCGTTCTGCGTGCCGCCGGTCAATCTCGCCGAGCACGTCGGCAAGGGCGAGATGAACGTGAACATGGTCACCTGCGGCGGCCAGGCCACGATCCCGATGGTCGCAGCGGTGTCGCGCGTGCAGCCGGTGGCCTATGGCGAGATCGTCGCCACCGTGTCGAGCAAATCGGCCGGTCCGGGCACGCGCAAGAACATCGACGAATTCACCCGTACCACTGCCGGTGCGGTCGAGAAGGTGGGCGGCGCCAAGAAGGGCAAGGCCATCATCATCCTGAACCCGGCCGAGCCGCCGCTGATCATGCGCGACACGGTGCACTGCCTGACCGAGACCGAGCCCGACCAGGCCGCGATCACCGAATCCATCCACGCCATGATCCGCGAAGTGCAGAAGTACGTCCCCGGCTACCGCCTCGTGAACGGCCCGGTGTTCGACGGCAACCGCGTCTCGGTCTTCCTGGAAGTCGAAGGCCTGGGCGACTACCTGCCCAAGTACGCCGGCAACCTCGACATCATGACCGCGGCCGGTGCGCGCACCGCCGAGATGTTCGCCGAGGAGATCCTCGCCGGGCGCCTGAAACTCGAATCCAACCGCGCCACGATGGTGGCCTGAGCGGCGACCAGACGAAGGAGATGAACATGGAACTTCGCGGCAAGAAGATCACCGTCCACGACATGACCCTGCGTGACGGCATGCACCCCAAGCGCCACCTGATGACGCTCGAGCAGATGAAGACCATCGCCGTCGGCCTGGACGAAGCGGGCATCCCGCTGATCGAGGTCACCCACGGCGATGGTCTGGGCGGCAGCTCGGTGAACTACGGCTTCCCCGCCCACAGCGACGAGGAATACCTCGGCGCGGTGATCCCGCTGATGAAGCAGGCCAAGGTCTCGGCGCTGCTGCTGCCGGGCATCGGCACCGTCGATCACCTGAAGATGGCGCACGAGATCGGGGTCTCCACCATCCGGGTGGCCACCCACTGCACCGAGGCCGACGTCTCCGAGCAGCACATCGGCATGGCCCGCAAGCTCGGCATGGACACCGTCGGCTTCCTGATGATGGCGCACATGAACAGCCCCGAAGGGCTCGTGAAGCAGGCCAAGCTCATGGAGAGCTACGGCGCCAACTGCATCTACGTCACCGACTCGGCCGGGCACCTGCTGCCCGACACGGTCAAGTCGCGCCTCAGTGCCGTGCGGGACGCGCTGAAACCGGAAACGGAACTGGGCTTTCACGGCCACCACAACCTCGCCATGGGCGTGGCCAACAGCCTCGCGGCGCTCGAAGTCGGCGCCACCCGTATCGACGCCGCCGCCGCCGGGCTGGGTGCCGGTGCGGGCAACACCCCGATGGAGGTCTTCATCGCGGTGTGCGACCTGATGGGAATCGAGACCGGCGTGGACGTGTTCAAGATCCAGGACGTGGCCGAGGACCTGGTGGTGCCGATCATGGACTTCCCGATCCGCATCGACCGCGACGCGCTCACGCTGGGCTATGCCGGGGTGTATGGCTCCTTCCTGCTGTTCGCCAAGCGGGCCGAGAAGAAGTACGGCGTGCCCGCGCGCGAGATCCTGGTCGAGATGGGCCGGCGCGGCATGGTCGGCGGGCAGGAGGACATGATCGAGGATACGGCGCTGAATCTGGCGCGGGCGAAGGGGATTGCTCCATCTGCATAACTAGGATTTGTGCGGATGATCGCGCTCAAGGTCGGATGCGACTTTCAGTGGAAATACCAGACCACTGGAGTGCATCTGGCCGAGAAGCGCTTGGCCGCGCCGAGATTGACTTCGCCTTGGCATACGATAATTTGTGACAGGGCACCGCAAGTGAGCATGTAGCGTTGTTCACCTGCATCGCAAATAGGACACCTAGCCCGGTAGGGTTGGGTGGCTGACGGCCGGGCAAGGAGCCTCGGCAATCATCGGAGACAGAAATGACGGAGGCGCATCCGGGATTCGACTGGACGGACCGGTACTCACTCGGTTACACGTCGATGGACGACACCCACCGCGAGTTCGTGACCCTGGTCGATGCGCTGCTGACGGCGCCGGACGCCGGACTGGCGCAAGCCCTGGACGCGTTTGCCGCGCATGCCGTGGCCCATTTCGAGCAGGAAGACGGCTGGATGAGAGGCACGGATTTTCCGGCCGCCGACTGCCACATCGACGAGCACGCCAAGGTGCTGGCCTCGGTGCGCGAAGTGCAGCAGGAGCTTGCCGCGGGCAATGCCGTCCTGGTGCGCGAGCTGGCACAGGCGCTGATGGACTGGTTCCCCGGCCATGCCGACTACATGGATTCGGCGCTCGCGCAGTGGATGGTCAAGCGCTCGCACGGCGGCGCGCCGCTGGTGTTCCGCCGCGATTCTGCCAAGGCCTGAGCCGGTGCGGCGTCGCGCTTTAGACGATCTCCCTCCCCGAAATCAGGATGTGCGTCGTGGTTGCCTCTCGCGCCGCAAGGCGCGGGGGTGATTTCGGGATTAGCCCGCCTCGGCGGGCTTCTTTTTGGACGGTGCTCAAAGGCGGATTGACCTTGAGGGGAAGAGCGAAATCAAAGTCGATGTAAGCACTGACTCGCGCCTGACGCGGCTTCACCTCTCGCTGAAGGGGGCCAGTTCGTCTTCCACGTCGGCCAGCATCGCGACCGCCAGGCTGGCCGCTTCGATAGCGCCCGCAACATAGCCCGGGAACTGCGGCGACCACTCGCTGGCGACCCCCATCAGCCGGCCGCACCAGGGACCACTCGCCGCCGCCGGAGGCGGCGCTTCCGCGTGATGGCCGACCGAATCCAGATCCGCCAGGGTCGCGGTGTATGACTCCAGCGCCCAGTCCTGGATGAACTCCCCGCGCGGCGCGGCTGCCTGTGGGCCGAAGAGACGCGCCAACTGGGTACGGCAAGCCTCTCGCAGCGCCGCCTCTGATACTTCCTTGCGCACCGCGGCCGGCACACCAAAGAACCCGAACAGGGCAGCGCTGCCCCCGGGGATCGACGCATCATGGATCTCGCCAAGCGGTCCGCAGGCACTCCGGGCTTCACCGGAGAGTCCTCGCTCGCGCCAGAACGGCGTGTCGTAGACCGCAAGATATTTGGCGTGCGGCGCCATCCAGGTCGGCGTTGCGCGCCATCGACGCGAAAGCACCTCCGGCAGGGCCGGCGAGAAGGCGATGCGCGTCTCGGCCAGCCGTGGCGGCAGCGCGAGCAGCACCTGCGCCGCGCGCCAGGTCGTCACGCGACCCCAGACCTCGACGCACTCCAACTCGACCCCCGCATCGGCGGCACGCAGCGCGCGCACCGAGTGACCGGTGAAGATCCGCGCCGGGTCCAACTGGTGGCGCAAGGCATCGGTCAGCGCCGCCATGCCGCCCATTAGCCTCATCGACGGCGGCGCACTCGCGTACCCTCGCATCCGTTCCGGCGCAGCATACAGCGAACGCTCCACCACCATGTCGCCGTCCTCGAACTGCGCGAAGCGCGCGAGGCCCAGCGCATCCACCAGTCGATCCAGCTGGCGCTGGTAGCCGGGCCAGAACCAGGACGGCCCGAGATCGAAGCGATTGACGGGTTCTCCTCCGCGATCAAGGGCGCCGCCCGGAGCCAGCACGGACCGGATGCGACCACCGAGCACCTCGCGCGCCTCAAGCAGCACGTAGTCCCGGAGGCCCCGCTGCTGCAACAGGTAGGCGGCGTACAGACCGCTCAAGCCACCGCCGACGATAGCGACATGCGTTGTCTGCAGCATCAGGCCACGCCCGTCACGTCGCGCAGATGGCCCGTCTTGAGGTAGAAGCTCGCGCCCTCGGCCGCGGCAACAAACTCGGGATAGGCCCCTGCGGGCAAGCGCACCCAGCTGCCACGCTCGTACGACTGGCCGCCCGCACGCAGCGCTCCCGCCAGCACCAACAGTTCTGCGCCATCCACCGGGTCGGGCAACACCGCCTGCCCGCCAGTCAAGCGTTGCAGGCACACCTGCTCCGCATCCGCCGAAAAGAGCTGGCAGATCTCGCGCTCGCCGTCGCGCCGCCACGACGCGGGATCGTTCGTGTCGATGCGCACGCAACGCGTCTCATGCCCGGGCATCTGCCACAGCTTGACGAAGATGACGGCGCCCTCGTCGCTGAACGGCCGGTGACCCGAGCCGGGGGGATTGCGCAGGTACCAGCCTGCAGGGTAGTGCCCGTCTTCATCGGAAAACGTGCCGGAAAGCACCAATATCTCCTCGCCGCCGGGATGCTGATGATGCGGGAATCGGGCCCCCGCGGCGTAGCGCACGATGCTGGTCGCCCGCGCGCGCTCCTCGCCCACGCGGTCCAGCATCACGCGCTCGACGCCGGCCTGCGGCGATGCAATCCACTTGTAATCCTTGAACGTAAGCGCAGCAGGGCGCGAGAAGTCTGCATTGATGAGCATGGGCAATCTTTAGTTTTGCTTTCGGACGGTCCTTGGAGGGGCCTAAGTCGTAGAGGTTTCCGGCCCGGGCCCCACATGCCATGCTGCCCCTCGAGGCGGATCATCAACGTCTCGATTGGGGGGCCACCTGCACGGGTACAAAGCCCCGCTCAGCCAATGCCGTGCGTTCAGCGCAGGTCGGTTTGTGCCGGCTCGGTGGCGCGATGCCGCGCTCGCGCATCCAGCGCGAATCTGGTTGGCGTTCAGGCCGTTGGCCAGCGCCAAACCAGCCATCTAGACGTGTTCGCGACACGCCGCGATCACCGACTGCTTGAAGGTTTCCGTATGCATGCGCCGACGCCGGCGCGGGATAGACACATCCATCGTCTCCACCATCAAAATTGATGGACACGATCTTCAATGGGCTAAGCGGCTGGGGGAAGGTGGGTTCGCCGGGTGCTTACGGAGCGAGGGGAACGAGGGCACAAATAGACCCATACGCATGCATGTCGCTTCATCATGTCGTGGCTCTGGAAGCGGGAGGCGACAGCTTGTCGGCCTAAGCGTTCATTGAGGTCCTGCGCCGCCAACGACAGGAACCTGTCGGTCAGCAATCGTAGCTGAGAAACGATGGTCGAGCGACCACTTTTCATTTCAGGATACCTCGAAAAAATCTCAGTTTCCGAAAATCAAGACACGGAAAATCAATGTTTGCGTGGGCGCTTTCGGCAAGAGCGGGAGTCTCTGAGGTTCCCTTGAATTAGTGAGGAATTAGCGGACGGCAAGCGCGTGCTCTCGGAGAATTATGCAGTTAGGCGCCAGCAACATTTTCACTATGTAATCTCAATAGGAACCTCAATGAGGTCTCGCGCGACGCAAATTCCGTCCTTTATCACATAGCACTCCACGAAGTGTTCGCCTCCAAAGCTTGTGGTTTCGACTGCCTGACGACGCCCGGTGTCGCGAGTAATGTGGCCCCGAATCATGTTTCGCCGCTCCGCGACGACGCCTACGTTCCGCACCTTCCAAAATATCTCATACGGCTCGGGCACATTACAGTTCACGATTATGAAAGTGAGGCTGCGGCCAAGCTTCAACCATGGAAATACACTTTCCATGAATCGATAACGCGTTTCCTCGTTGCCGGCATAAGCAACGATGCACTCGATGTCGAGGCTGTACTGAATATCGACGGGGTATAGGTCCTCAATAAACTGCTCCGTCTTGGTATCTTGACGCGCCTCGACGAAAGCTTTGGTAGCAGAATCGGTCTGCAGACTGGGGAAGCGGCGACCGAACACCTCCTTCCAGAGTTTGACCTTCTTTGTGTCTTTTCCCGCGTCCAACGCGTCCTGACACTTTGCAGCAGCCTTTTTGGCTTTGCGTTGAAATTTTCCTTTCGTCTGTACTCGTGAGCGACTGCCTGGAGCTAACCAATAGTCTTGCTCGTCCAAGTTCCCGAGAAAGGCGAAAACGTCACGCGTCAGTGCTGGATATGAAGAGTAAGATTTATCATTGTACGAAGTGTTTTCCTGAAAGAATCTGCTTACAAGCGTATCAATCAGCATCCCGCTCATCGGGGCGCCGTGCTTGTTCTTCCAAGCGCGGAGCATCTTGCAGACACGCTTCAGATTTCTATTTGAGGTTTTATTCTGAGTGTTGAGGGCATTGATTTCTGCCCGCGGGTTGCAGTAGTTGTCCCAAGACCCTCCGTCGTTGGCGTCGCCGTAGCGGTATCGACCGTCCGCTTGCTTGAAAGCGGGCAAAACCTCTATACGGTACTTTTCGAAGTGGACTTGGACAACTTGTTGCGCTGCTCGAATGTCGCTTGCCGGGTAACGTTCCTTCAGTGATTTTCTTACCTCCTGAAGAAGTTGTGACGGGCCGTTAGCATTGACTTTCGAGACACGTTCATAGACCGATTGAGGGAGCTCGAAGACCATGTCGAGGTCGCTCACGTCCCTGATGGCCGTATGTCGGCCGTAGGAGCCCACCTGCAAGCAGTGCTGTTCTTCCGAGTCGATATCCCAGAAATCCTTGTTCAGGCGCTTCGTAATCGCCCGATAGGAATTTGAAATAGCGTCGCTGTTGGCGACCTGAAGATTTGTGCGGAATTGCTCAAACAAATTTGCGGACAACCGTTTTCCTCGTTCGTGTCGTTATTGGAAGATAGCGCAAGGCGTAGGAAGGCCGTTGCAGTAGCCCCACCCTCCCGCCCCAGCGAGAGCGAGCAGGACGGTAAGAGAGAAGGAAAGGGGCAGCTTATCCCTGAGCAACTTGAAATGCTTCTGCTCGTCGAGCCAGTCAGTCTGCTGCTGCCAGAAGAACTTGAAGTGGGCATACCAGTCGCTAAGGAATATTTGCTTGGAGACCGTGCTGTTCAGCGAGGCCCGTACGATTGCGTCGTGCTCGGCGACTTGCTTCGTGAAGTCGGCGCCGTCAGGGAGTGACCTGACTTCGTAGTAGAGGGCGCGGAGCCGATGAAAGCCTCCTGTCAGCTCAATGCCTGCCTTCTCGTACCGCTCTTTGTCCGGCAAGTAGAAGCTGATGTAGAGGGTGGTGATTCCAAAGACCACCATCGCTGCGCTGATGTGGTTGGTTGCCAGCTCGGGCACGAATAGCGCGTAGATGCCTACTATGAGGGACAGAAATCCAAGCCAACCTGGCGCCTTCTCGACGATGTCGAATGTTGCGAAGTTCTTCTTGGCCCCGAAACCGATGTTGTAGCCACTGTCTGCGATGACTTTAAGTAAGTTTTCTTTATTCATCATTCTTGTTCTTGCTCAATAGCGCGTGGCAAACGCTTGAAAAACCATCCCTGCTAACACTCTCTTCAACCAGCCCGCATTTTCGCATGGTCGATGACATCAATGTCCGGTAACCAGCGCACTTCTTTCCGATGTCTGCTCCTTGTCCTCAGCGCCGTGCGAATCGCGCAAAGTAAGGAAGGAAAGAATATGGCGGGAAAGGAGTGTAGGTTGATGCCGCTGCCACGATCTCTGCCGGGGCGTCGGCTCAGTCGTCTCGGGGCCGGGCTCCTTTTCGGACAGTATGCACAGGGGAACCTAGAGAATGAAGTTCTACGTGAATTTCGGCAGCTTTTCTCCGACGGCCTCCGGTATCTGATCGAGACCGGCCGCCGACAAGATCTGACCTCAATGGCCGCTCCGGCCGACGACATGCCCGATACCGTTGGCAACAGTCAACATGTCGGCCGGAGCTACCGTCCGTCTGAATTAAGTAAGTGATCCGGTCCAATTCAGTGATCGGACGTTGGATCCGATTCTTAGACTCAAAACGGAATCTCGTAAATCTCTCCCGTTTCGTTTTTCTCGTCGCCTTCCTCTTGGCCCTCCGAGAAAAGTAAGCCATGCTCGTAGGTGCCTTCGCCAGGGTCGTGAATGAGTAACTCTTCGAGGTCGTCGTCGAAGTCGAGATTAAAGAAGTCATTTTCGTTTTCGAGGTTTTTAGCTTTCAAAGCAGCTGGCTTGACCTGGAAAAGCGGAGATAGCGTTACGGTGTCATCGTAGAACCGGACTCCCGCATTCATCAGGACGGAGAAATGCGGGTCGGCCGCTACGTGCGCGGAGTTGAAGCCAGCCCAACCGCGCACCCCTGCCTCGTAGGACAGTAGCCACAACTCCCCCCAAAGAGCATCGGTTGTCTGATGACTACGCCAAAAGACCGTAGGCGGAGCTTTTGGCAGTAGTCCCGAAGCATCCATATCCATCAAGAGCAATGCGCACACTGAACTGTTCATTTCAGCGACGGAGTCGATATTCTTCGCGGTAACTTTGAGGTCGAGTTCTTTAGCCATCCATAAGCTCCATGCAACCTCGCTATGGTGCCCGACGGGGGCATGATCTTCGATTATTGAGTTGATCGTGCGGGAAAGCCTCTCCTTAGTCAGTGGGTACCCGACACGCGCATAAGACGCAAGGATTCTGGCAACGGTCTGCAAAGTGTTTGGATATGCCATCGCAACATGGCACAAGTGAGCCTCAAAGGCGTCCCAACATTCCTTTCTGACGATAGTGGCAGACACGCGCTTGAGGGCGTAAAGCATTACGCTCTCATCGGAGTTTTCCTTGGCCAAGTCCTTGGCAAGTTCAAAGAAGTGATTCAAATCGGATGCGTGCCGTCGCCCCTTCGGGGCTATATCAAAGGCGCGTAGCTTATGCGTCCAGAAGTCCTCTGTGATTTCTATTACGGGGCACGTCTTGGTCTTCTCAAAATTGATTTGAAGCTCGAACTCCCGAAGGGAGCGAATGAGCGCAGCCAATGCCCGCTCTGCTTCCTTGGCTGTCTCGAAAAACAGAAAATAATCATCCACGTAGCGGAATCCGGCAGGCCAGCCTTTGAAGTGCTTGTGGAATTCGACGTCTACGGCTGTGGCTACCGCTTCTGCGATGATATGAGAAGTGTCGGGACCAATCGGAATCCCGATGGTTTGCCCGTCTTGGCACTGTCTCAGATCCAAATCCAAAAAGTTTCCGTACCATTTCGCAGTGAGCCCGCGATTCTTCTTTGCTTTGGACTTCGTGTGCACGGCCCAAGGTACCGAGTGGGTGTAGATCGTCGGAAAGAAGCGGGACAGATCTGTTTTCAGCATGAACCTGTAGCCGGCCGATTTGGCAATTTTTCGGTCATACAAGAGTTGCATCGAGGTGATGCTTGTTGCCCGTCCTCCGTTCGGAAGGAACCGGGGTCTGCTGGCACTGATTTTCGATTTTCTGTAGTGAGAGACAATTTCCCCCCAGTGCTCGACAACTCGTAGTGAAATATAGGTCTGGGCTACGGGGTTGGGGAGACTGGTGGTTCTCCGCTGATGACCGACACGCGCAACGCTGAAAATCTCGGCTTTTGTGTTGTTGCCGGCTCCCTGATTCCGCACAAATCTGGCGTCGTTAAACGGCGTCGTCGAGTGGGCGCCGGCGGCGCCGTAAACGGCACGAGGGCCGCGCGCGTCGGCCCTCGTTGTGCTGGGGGGCGGGGCTCGATCAGAACGACGGATCGTCGAACGGCAGCTCGGCCTGCGTGAGGCGGTCCTGGCGGTAGTGCTCGAACAGGGCGAGCTCGTAGTGCGCCCAGATGCGCTCGCGCAGATCGTCGAGCAGCTCGATCACGGCCCGGGCCTGCTCGGGCGTCCAGTCGGCGTCGATGAGCAGGTCCAGACCGCGCAGCAGCCCGGACGGCGGGTGGTCGGTCTTCATGCGGGACTCCGTGCGGATTTGCGTTTGCGGGCGTTGGTGGCGGCGCGCTCCTGGGCTTCCTTGTGGCGCCAGGACGGGCCCTTGAGGGCGATGATCTCGGCGTGATGGACCAGGCGGTCGATGAGCGCGACCACGCAGGCGGCGTTGGGGAACACCTCGGACCATTCGGCAAAGGACTTGTTGGTGGTGATGAGGGTGCTCTTTTTCTCGTGGCGACGGCTGATGAGCTCGAAGAGCAGATCGGCGTGGCGGTTCGAGTAGGAGAGGTAGCCGACCTCGTCGATCACCAGAAGCGTGGGGCTGGCGTAGTGGCGCAGGCGGCGGCGCAGCGCCGAGTCGGAGTCGAGCGCGGCGAGCTCGCCCAGGAGTTGGCCGGCGGTGGTGAAGAGCACGGTGTGCCCGCGCAGCACCGCCTGGTGGGCGATGTTCTGCGCGATGGTGGTCTTGCCGAGCCCGGAGGGGCCGACCAGCAAGGCGTTGGTGGCGGTCTCGAGGAAGCCGAGCGTCATCAGCTCTGCGATGGCGGCCTGGTCGCACTGCTCGGGCCAGCGCCAGTCGAAGTCGGCCAGCGGCTTGAAGCGGCCGATGTGCGCGCAGCGCAGCCGGCGCTCGAGTGAGCGTCGGGCGCGCTCGGTCTCCTCCCACTCGATGAGCGGGGCGATCCACGGGGCCTGGGCGCACTCGGCCCAGTGGCTCACCACGCCGTGCAGTTGCAGCGCGCGGGCGCGCGCGAGCAGCGGTTCAGGCGTCGTCATGGTCGTCCTCCAGCAGGCGGTCGTAGCCGGCCAAGGGGTGGGCGCGCACGGTGACGTCGCGCGTCTTCAGATGCGCGGGTAGCGGCACGCCCAGCGGCGGGGGCGCCTCGCGCCGGCGCTCGAGCGCCAGGCGTACCGCGTTGGGATGCGGCACGCCGCGCGCGAGTGCTTCGTCGACGGCGACGGCCAGTTCGCCCGCCCCGTAGCGATCGAGCAGGTCGGTGAGCGCACGCGTGGTGCGCCCGAGCGGCTCACCGCGCTCGGCGGCCTGGGCGAGCAGCGCCTGGCAGGCCGGCACGGCCGCCGTCAGGCGGTCGGTGGCGCGGTGGGCGCGGGCCGCGTGCTTGTGCGCGACGAGCGCCTCGAGGTGCGCGGCACACTCGATCTGCTGGCGGCGGTCGTAGCTGCGCGCGTGGGTGGCGATGACGTCCTCGCCGTCGAGGATGCGCACCCGCAGCGGGTCGGCGCACACGGTGAGGGGGCGCTGCACATGGGTGTGGGGGATCGAGTAGTCGTTCAGATCGAAGCGCACGTACGGAGTCTTGCCCGCCGACACCGCGCGCAGCTCATCGGTCGGGAACGGCGCCTCGGGCAGCGCGAGCAAGCGCTCGCGCTCGGCCGCGAAGGCCTCGGTCACCGTCATCGAGGCGTCCTCGGGGCAGCGCCGCGCGCCGGCGGCGCCCTCGCACCAGGCCTGGGCCTGCGCGTTGAGGTCGTCCAGATCGGCGAAGGCGCATCCGGCGAAGAAGGCCTCGCGCACGTAGCGGATCGCGCGCTCGACGCGCCCCTTCTCGTTGCCACGCGCCACCGCCACCGGGCGCGGCTCGAAGCGGTAGTGGCCGGCGAGCGCGAGCAGGGTCGGGTGGAAGCGGATCGCGTTGCCGCAACGCTCGAGCACCGCGCTCTTCAGATTGTCGTAGAGGGCGATGCGCGGCACCGCGCCCCAGCACTCGAAGGCGCCGACATGGCCGCGCAGGAAGTTCTCCATGCGCGCATCGAGGAAGAAGCGCAGATAGATCTGGCGCGACCACGACAGCACCATGACGAAGGCCATCAGCGGACGGCGTGCGCGCCCGATCGTCAGGTGCCCGAAGTGCCCCCAGTCGACCTGGGCCTGCTCGCCGGGCAGGGTGCGTAGCCGCAGGTAGGCCTCGGCGCTCGGGCGCGGGCGGTGGCGGGCGATGAGGTGGCGGAAGTGATCGGGGCGCCCGGGGTAACCGCGTGCGCGCACCATGTCGTAGAGCCGCGCGGCCGTAAGGCGCGGAAACTGCGCGAGCGTCTCGTGGAGGAAGGGCAGATAGGGGTCGATCGCCGAGGCGCGCTGCACGGGGCCGTGCCGGGGCAGGCCGGCCTGGGCGAGCACGCGCGCGACGGTGTCGCGGTGCAGCCCGAGCTGCACGGCGATGGTGCCGATGCGCCAGCGCTCGGCGTGGTAGTAGCGCAGGATCTGCGCTTCGTGTTCAGGGGACAGGGCCATGGCGGGGCGGACTCCGTTCGGATCGCGGACAGGGGCGCCGAACCGGGGAGTGCAGGAAGTCCTGACGCACGAACGGGGACAGCACACGGTGGCACAGGTGGCACTGCCCGCTCGCGGACGGTACGGACTCGGGCACGGTCGGCGCGGTCCTTACTTCAACAGGCGGGGCCGGCGGCGGGGAACCCTGATGCGTCACTTCCTGGCGTCGCGCGCGGTAGCGGCGCTGGCGTTGCGCGTGCGCCAGGCGCCCCGCAAAGCTCGCCTGGTAGCGCGTGCCGGCTGCCCGCAGCGAGGCCGCGCGGGCACGCTGGGCGCAGCCGGCGGCGCAATAGCGCTGCCCCCGATCACAGTGGCTGCAGATCAGCACTGCCGCGCGGCACGCGGCACAGAGATAGCGTCGTCCGGTCGACTCCATGGGCCTTGAGGCCCGTGGGAGACTCGACGCCAGCGCCCACTTCGTGAAAGACTACGGGCGCAACGACCGCGCAGCCTTGCGCGGGTGCGGGGCGCGACACTGGGGATGACTTGGCGGTTTGAGCCGGTGTCGCGCCTGCGTTGCCACAGGCCGAGCCCGATTGTGCGCGCATCGGCCACTCGGGTGCCAAACGCCCTCCCTCCCGATTGCACGAACACCCCGCCCGCCATCGGCGCGCCGGGGTCAGGGGCGTTTCCAGTCGCCCTACGGGCGCCTTCCAACGCCCCTGACCCCATCAAGCAAACAGCCGCTATCCGCTCACCAGATCAAGGTCATGCTGTGCCGTGCCGGCGGTGGACGCCGGATTTGTGCGGGAATCGACCGCCGTTAACATGTGTCAGGGGGTATGACCGGGATGAAGGGAAAAACTGTACATATCCGCCGCAAACCGTTGTTTTGCAACAAAAGATTTTGGCTCCTGCGGCGCCGGGATGAAGCCAATATTAGGACTTTCGAGCTGTAAGCGTATGTTTTAAATGTTTAATTATGGTGCGGTGGGCGTTGCGGCTTTCTCGCCGACTCCCGCGACGTGGTCCTGTTTGCCGCTTTGTTTCCGGCGGCTGCCATGACGTAGAAGCTGTGCATGCATGTCCGCAATCACTTTTTCCTGTATGGATAAGGACGCCCGGGCGGCCCCAAGCTCGATTTCCAGGGCTTGACGACGTTCGGCCTGTTCGGCGAGCGTAGCTTCGACCACACTCTTGCCGCGCAGCAGATCCTCGATCTGCAGTTCCCGCTCCGCCAGGCGTTGGCCCAGCGCCTCGACGCGTTGCCCGGTTTCCTTGGCCACCGACAATTCGTCTCGGAGCGATCGCGCCTCCGTCTGAGTCTGGTGAAGCTGCGCATGGGCCTGCGACAACTCGGCCGCCAGGCGGGCGTTGTCCCGGCTGATCCCGGTCAGTTGATCCTGTTTGGTTCCGAGCGTCTGATTCAGTTGCCTCAGTTCGGCCTGCAGGTGCTGGGTCTGCTGCTCATGCTGGCGCTGCTCCTGATCGCGCTGTTCCTTGGCCGCCTGCCGAAAATGGTCCAGGGCTTCGCGGGCGTGACGGTGTTTGTCCTCCAGTGATTGCCGGTGCTGTTCGCCTTGCGCCAGTTGTGACTGCAGATCGGCAACCTGTTGCGCGGCCTGCGCGCGCTGCACGGTCTCCTGTTGCAGCGTGAGTGCCGTCTGGCGATGACGGTCACTCTCCTCGCTCAACAGGGATTCGGTATGCTGCAACTGGGTCTTGAGTGCTTCACCCTCTTGGCGCTGCTGCCGGAGCGCGTCCTTGAGTTGGGCAATTTCGCCGGTATAGCGGGTTTTTGCCTCCGCGATCCGGGCATCGGCCTCTTCGTGCAAGCGGCCGGCCAGCCTGCCGACGAGGTCCTGGATTGCCTCGCTCACGGCAACCTGTGTGCCGCCGGTTCCGCCCTCTTCCTCTTCGATCTCCTTTAAGTAGCGGTGAATCGTTGCCTTTGAGCCGGTATTGCCGAGTTCGACCCGAATGGCGTCGATCGATGGGTGTCGCCCCTGCGCGCGCAACGCGTCACGTGCCCGCACCACCTCGGACTTGTAGATCCCGCTTCTGGCCATCGCGACACCCCTGATTTTTACGTACTGTATTACATGGTACGCCTGTACATACTATTGTCAATGATCGTACGCGTATGAAAATGCATATTACGACACGGGATAATCGCGGATTATCACGCCTGTTGGCCACGTTCTGGGGCAAGAACGAGATTTTCGGTACAACTGCACCGGGAATGCGGTCAGTTCCGGGTCTGTTGCCAGGATCTTGCCTAGAGGTCCGCTGTTCCCGGCCCCGCGCGGCTGGCGAGCAAGGGTGGAGAGGCCGAATCAAATGCCCTCGTCCGAAGTCCCACGCAGGGCACGGTTTGGGCGCGGGCCTCGAGGCCCCTCCAAGATGGCAACGATGTCCTGTCGGCCCAAATTTTTTGCGAGCCAGAGCTCGTCGTGTCCGTCCGCATCGATTTGGTTCCGCTTCGCACCGCCGATCAGGAGATGCCGGACAACTGCTGTGTGCCCCTTGTAGACGGCCCAGAACAAGGGCCACTCCCCGTCCTCGTTCCGCACGTCTGGATTGGCGCCACGGCCGATCAGGAATGAAACGATGTCCGCATGGCCGTTGAAAGCGGCCCAGAAGAGCGGCGTCCATCCCCGACGATCGGGCAGGTCGACTGATGCGCCGTGCGCCAACAGGCCGTCAATAACGGCCCACCGACGGTGATATGCCGCCAGGAAGATCAAGCTGCACCCCTCGGTATCTTGCCAATCGGCGGGAAGTCCGTCCTCCAGCCATCTCAGCACTTCCGGGATCTTGCCCTGGCGAACCGCGTCGAGCAGTTCCGGGGCCACTCGATCGCGCCAGGCTTCGTGATGGACGTCGTCATGCATCGTCTTGGTCCTGACGAGGCGAACCCGGACCCTTGGGGCGTTGATCCGTCGCAACAATCCCTGGCGTCCCGCGCGACAGGCGCATCAATTGAAGTCCTTCTCGTCAGATGTTGATGAGCTGCGCTTCGGGATCGGTGCGTTGCAGTCCTTGAAGTTCACATACACCTTGTCACCGACCTGCAATTGCGCATCGGCAGGCAACTTTGCGGCGCGCGCGTACGGGTGGCCATTGCGCAGAAACGCAACCATCACGTACGGCTTGTCGCCTTCCGCGTCGGACGCCTCGGCCCTGCAGTCATAGAACGAAGGCCGCTTCAAGCTATTCGCCGGACCGATTTCGACAACAGTTCCTTTGCGCCACCCATCGTCCTGCGCGTATTTCCCTTCGAACACGGTGGGGCTCGCACAGCCGCCCAGTCCACCGACGGCAACGGCAACCATTCCTGCCACAAGAGTTTTCATTGGGTCACCTCTGGGTTACATGAGTTGGCCGCCCGCAGCGACGTGCTGCGGGCAAGCGGACGACGTCACTTCAGCGTGAAGCGCGCCGTGGTGGAGGGCTTGCCCGGCAGCGTGACGACGGCCACCAACTTGGTGCCGGCGCCCACCTTGAAGCTTCCCTTGGACTCCAACCGGTCGCCGGCAGGCTTGAGTTCGACTTCCTGTTTGTCGGTGCCGGACAGGAGCGTGAGCTTGGCGCTGCCGTTGGTCACATCAACCGGTTTGCCGTGATCGCGCAGGTGCAGCTGGATGACGTCCGGCTTGGCGACGAGTTCGAGGTCGACATCCTTGACCTCGACCACCAGGCCGCCGTGCATGGACTCATGTTCGTGCGCGTGGTCGTGCTTGTCCGCCGCGAAGGCAGGACCGACGGCCACCAGGGCGGCAAGCGTGATGAGCTTCGAGAGTTTCATGTTTTCTCCTTTCAGGATTCGATTGTGTAAGCGGATCAGCGTCAGAACGCTTCGGCATTGCGGTCGTTGAGCAGGCGCTCGACGTCGCGGCGGCCGAAAAGCCAGAACATCGCCGGGGTGAGGAAGGTATCGAGGAGCGTCGAGCTGATGAGCCCCGAGAAGATCACCACCGCGACCGGGTGCAGGATCTCGGTACCCGGGCGTTCGGCCTCGAACAGCAGCGGTGCCAGCGCAAAGGCCGTCACCAGCGCCGTCATCAGCACCGGCGATAGCCGTTCCAGCGAGCCGCGCAGGATCATCTGGTGATCGAAGCTCTCGCCTTCGATGCGCATCAGATTGATGTAGTGGCTGACCTTCAGGATTCCATTACGCACCGAGATGCCGGCGAGCGTGATGAAGCCGATGAGCGCCGCGACCGACAAGGGCTGGCCGGAGATCCACAGGCCGATCACTGCGCCCACCAGCGCGAGCGGAATGTTGGCCATGATCAGCGCCGAGAGACGCACCGACTTGTAGCGGCTGTAGAGCACGACGAACATCAGCACGAGCGACACGATCGACAGCAGCCCCACGAGACGCGACGCTTCTTCCTGTGCCTGGAACTGCCCACCGAGCGTGATGAAGTAGCCTTCGGGCAGTTTCATGTCGGCCACCACGGCGCGGATGTCCTCGACGATTTCCGAGAGCGGGCGCTGCTGCGCATTGGCCGACAGCACGATGCGGCGCTTGCCGTCGTCGCGGCTGACCTGGTTCGGCCCGTCGCCATCCTCGATCGACGCGAGTTTCGACAACGGGACGTGGCCGGTGGGCGTTTCGATGAGGATCTGCGCGAGCCCCTCGACCGAACGCGCCGATTCGGGCAGGCGCACGACCAGCGCGAAACGCCTTCCACCTTCGACGATCTGGGTGACTTTCTCGCCCTCGACGAGGTTCTGCAGCGCGGCCAGGATCTGCGGTGCCGGCACGCCATAGCGGGCCGCTGCGGCATAGTCGATGCGCACCTTGATCTGCGGCGCGAGCACTTGCTTCTCGATTTCCAGATCCGCGAGTCCGGGGATGCCGGCCAGCCGCGCCCGCAGCGCATCGGCCTGCCCCCGCAGCGTGTCGAGGTCTTCGCCGAAGATCTTGATCGCGATCTGCGAACGCACGCCCGAGAGCATGTGGTCGATGCGGTGTGAGATCGGCTGGCCGATCGCGATCGCAGCGGGCAGGTTCACGAGCCGGGCGCGGATGTCGGCGGCGATCTCCCCCATCGAACGGGTGAGTTCTGACGCCGGCTTGAGCCCGACATCGAGCTCGCTGACGTGCACGCCTTCAGCATGTTCATCGAGTTCCGCACGTCCGCTGCGACGACCAACGTGCGTGACCTCCGGCACCTGTTTCACCAGCACCTCCGCCTGTTGCGCAAGCGCGGTGGACTCGGCGAGCGTCACCCCCGGGTTGAGCCGCATGCCGATCAGCAGGGTGCCTTCGTTGAAGGGCGGCAGAAACGTGGTCGGAAAGAAGGGCACGGCGGCGGCCGCGACGATCACCGCGACTGTGCCGGCGAACACGGCCGCCCTGGGCCGCTCGAGGACGGCCTGCAGACCGTTGCGATAGCGCGCCTTGAGCCAGGCAAGTACGCGCGTGTCGCCATGGTCGAGGGACTTCATGCGCGGCAGCAGATAGAAGGACAGGACCGGGGTCACCGTTACCGAAACGACCAGCGACGCCAACGTCGAGACGATGAATGCCACGCCGAGCGGCACGAACAGCCGCCCCTCCATCCCGGGCAGCGCGAACAACGGCAGGAACACCAGCACGATGATGATCGTCGCGTAGAGGATGGCCGAGCGCACCTCCATCGTTGCATGAGCCACGAGTTCGATCGGGTGCAGGCGATGGTCATGATGCTTCGCGCGATCCTCCTTCAGCCGGCGCAACACGTTCTCGACGCCCACCACCGCGTCGTCGACCAGGCCGCCGATCGCAATCGCCAGCCCCCCGAGCGTCATCGTGTTGATCGACAGACCGAAATACTTGAACACCAGCGCCGTCATGAAGATCGACACCGGGATCGCGGTGAGCGCGATCACCGTCGGGCGCAGCGTGCCGAGGAAGAAGAACAGGATCGCCGCGACGAACACCGAGGCGCCAATCAGCTTGCCCTGCAGCGTGCCGATCGATGCCTCGATGAAGCTCGCCTGCCGGAACGTAACCTGCGGCGCTTCCATGCCGGCGGGCAGCGATTTCTTCATCTCGTCGAGCGCGGCCTCGATCGAGCGGGTGAGGTGAATGGTGTCCGCGGTCGGCTGCTTCTGGATACCGAGAATGACTGCCGGTTTGCCCTCGAAACCCGCATCGCCGCGGCGCAGCGCCGGTGCGAACGTCACGGAGGCAATCTGGCGCAGCAGGATCGGCTGACCGTCGCGTGCCGTGATCGCGAGATTCTTCAGATCCTCCAGGCTCGAGGTGCGTCCGAGGTTGCGGATCAGGTATTCACGCCCGGTGAGTTCGAGGAAGCCGCCCGAGGTGTTCGACGAAAAGCCGCGGATCGCCGCTTCCATCTGTTCCAGCGAAATGCCGAGTTCCGCCATGCGCCGCGTATCTGGCTGCACCTGGAACTGCCGCACTTCTCCGCCGATCGGGATGACCTGCGCGATACCGGGGATGGCCATGAGACGCGGACGCAGCACCCAGTCAGCGTATTCGCGCACCTGCATCGGCGAGATCTTAGCGGTATCGATCGGGATCGCGATCTGCATGATCTCGCCCATCACGGAGCTAATCGGCCCCATGCGCGGAATCACGTCCGCCGGCAGGCCTTCCTCCATCGCCGACAGGCGCTCCGACACCATCTGCCGGGCGCGGAAAATCTCCGTGCTCCACTCGAAGGTCACATAGACGAAGGACAGCCCCGCGCTGGAGATGGAGCGCACCGACTCCACCCCGGGTAGCCCGTTCATTGTCGTTTCGAGCGGGAAGGTGATGAGCTGTTCGACCTCCTCCGCCGCCATGCCGCCGGATTCGGTCATGATCGTGACCGTCGGCTTGTTGAGGTCCGGGAACACGTCCACGGGCGTGCGTGTGAGCGTGAACGCGCCGTAGGCCATCAGCACCAGGCTGGCGATGATCACCAGCAGCCGGTTGCCCAGACTGTTGTCGAGTAGCCATTTGAACATCGGTCAGGCTCCCCGTCAGCGGATCTGGTTGATCAGGGTTGCCGCGTTCGTGGCGACACGCTCCCCGGCCGCGAGGCCCGACGTCACGGCGACGTTCGCCCCATCGAGCGGGGCGATGGTGACGGTGCGCGGCTCGAAGCGTTCCGGCGCGGTCTTGACCCACACGATGATCTGGTTCGCCGGGTTCTTCAGCACCGATCCTGCAGGGACGCTCACGCCCTGCAGCGTGCTGCGCGTCTGCACGAACACCTCGACCGGTTGCCCGACAGCGAAACGCGCCAGGGAATCGCCCGCGGCACCGAAAGCGAGCGGCAGCGCCTGCTCGCGCAGACTGCGCGCCGCGCCGAGGAAGTCGAGCCTCACTCGTTGCTCGCCCACCGCAACGCTCGCGCCGGCCACATCGATGGCGGTGTCGGCATCGTAGGCCAGCGCCTCGACGCGCAGGCGCTTCGGATCGACGATTTCAAACACCAGTTCGCGCGCATCGACGACCTGACCGGCGACGGCGTTGCTCGACGCGATGACGCCCGCGACGGGCGCCACGAGCGCATCGCGATTGCTGAGCCCCGCACCCACCGCCGTCGCGCGGGCCGCGAGACTCGCGAGTTCGCTCTCGGCCGCTTCGATCTCCTTGCGCGGCACCGTGTCGGCGAGCTCCTTCAGCCGCGCCACGCGCTTCTCCGCGAGCACTTTGGCGGCCTGCAACTCGGCGAGCTGCGCCATCTGGTTCGAGCGTTCGATCTGCCCCGCCGACGGCACGACATACGCCAGCACCTCGCCCTTCTTCACGGTCTGCCCGACTCCGGGCAAGCCGCGCGGCCCGGCTTCGAGGCGGCCGGCGACCAGCGCCTGCACTTTTCCGCCCGCGTTGGGGTCCATCACCACTTTGCCGGCGAGCGCCACGGTGCGGGGCAGCTCCCCCGCTTCCGTGACCAGCGTGCGCACGCCGATCTGCCGTTGTGCCGGCTTGGGCAGGAATACGCTGCCGTCGGGCAAGCGTCGCGGACCGTTGCCGCCGACGGGCGCGGAGCCTTCGTCGCCGTGATCGTGCCCGTCGCCAGCGAATGCGTTCCACGATGCACTTGCCGTAACGAGGCACAGCATGACCAGCAGGATTCCCGGTTTCATGCGACACCTCCGGCCGAACGGTTGCGGGCGTTTCCCTTGCGCAGCGCGGCCCAGCCGACCAGTCCGATCACGAGAACGCCGGCGCCGAGCCATCCTGCGTAAGATTGCAAGCTTGGCCCGGCCGATTCGTCGTGCACCTCGGCGGCTTGTTCATGCAGATCCAGCTCGCCCGCAAGAAGGTCCGCGTCTTGTCCGGCGACGACCGTGGCCGTCACGGACACGACCCCGGGCTTGAGTGCGTCCTGCAACGTGGCTTCGAATTCGCCGTCGGCATGGGTTTCGAGGGGGATCGCGTTGCCGTCGAGTTGCAGCTCCAGCGTCGCGTCCTTGACCGGGCTGTTGTCGGTGAAGCGGTCGAGATAGAGTGTGATGTGCTTGCCATCGACCACGCCCACCAGCTCAAAGAGCTCCGAAACGGCGGTGAATCGCGGCA
The DNA here is from genome assembly GCF_000021765.1 of Thauera aminoaromatica. Taxonomy (NCBI): domain Bacteria; kingdom Pseudomonadati; phylum Pseudomonadota; class Betaproteobacteria; order Rhodocyclales; family Zoogloeaceae; genus Thauera; species Thauera aminoaromatica. The sequence continues at coordinate 2,372,934 of NC_011662.2, forward strand.
GCGCCGGGCCCGCCACGGGCGCCGGGGCGTCGCCGTGGTCGTGGCCTTCGCCGGCCAGGGCCTGGGGCGTGACGCCCGCAAGGACGGCGGCAAGGCTCCACGCCGCCAGGGTAAGGGAAGCTTTCATGTTCGGGTTCCTGGTGTTCATTCGGGAAGAAGGCCCATGGCCTGCCGCAGCGCGGACACGGCTGCGGCCAGTTCGATGCGGGTACGCGCCACCTGACGCTCGGCTTCGGCGGCTTCGAGTTCGATGCGCAGGCGGGTCGGCAGATCGGTTTCGCCGAGGCGGAACGCCTTCTGGAAGAAACCGCGCGACTCGCGGGCCAACTGCGCGCGCTGTTCGGCAGAGGCGACCAGGGTGCGCGCCGATTCGACCCGGACGCGCGCCGTATCCACTTCGGCCGTCAGGCGTTCGCGTTCCAGCCTCAGCTGGGTTTCGGCTTCGATCGCCTCGGCGCTGGCGCTGGCAACACGGGCGCGGTTGCGGGTATCGGATCCGAAGGGAATGCGTACGCCGATCGTCACCGTCTGTTGCCAGGATTCGCCGGATGCACCGCGCTCACGCGTCGTCGCCAGGTTCAGCTCGGGATTGGCGCGCCCCTGAATCCCGGCGAGAGTCATGCTGCGTTGTGCCAGCTCCGCCCGATCGCGCAGCTCGGCGATGGCCGGATGCCCCGCCCCCAGGGCGACAGGGGGGGCGGCGGGGGCGGGTTCGGCTTCGGCCACGGAAAGTCCTTCCGCGGCAAGCGCTGGTGTCATGCCTGTCAGGGCGCGCAAGTGCTGTTCCGCACCCGCGAGCGCGCCGCTGGCTTCGGCGAGCGACGCTTCGGCGGTCGCCAGCGCTCCGTCCGCCTGATGCTGGTCGGCGCGTGCGAGTTCGCCGGCCCGAACCCGTTTCGACACATCCGCTGCGAGTTCGCGAGCACTGGCAAGCCGCTCGCGGGCGATCAGGACGTCGACCCGCGCACGCTGCCAATCCCAGTACGCGGCCCGCACCCCGGCGGCCGTGCGCAGTTGTGCCGCAAGCGTGCGGCTCGTACTCGCACGCACTTCGGCATCGGCAAGGGCTGCGGTCGATGCGCGTTCGCCGGGCAACCACAGCGGCACCGCGAGGCCAATCTCGTATTCGCGGCTGCCGTCGTTGCGGTGGAGTTGGTCGGTCTTGCCCGACACCTCGAAGGCCGGTGGTTCGGCCGACCAGCTGTCGGCGCTCTCGCGTCGCGCCAGCGCAGCCGCCCGGCGCATGTCGAGCGACTGCGCCTCGGGCTGACGCGCCCACGCGGCGTCGAACGCCTGCCTGAGCGTCGTTACGACAGGCGATGCAGGGGACGCGGCTTGCGCCCACGCCCCGCTGGCCGCGAGTCCGAGCAGCAGGCCCGGCAGCCAGTTGATGCCAATTCTTCGAAACATCCAATTCTCCGTTGATGACAAGACACACGGAAAATCGGCAGGGCGCGATCAGCTCGATCGCAATGGGCGCGCGGCAACACCGTTCAGAACGGTGAAACTGCCGGAATGAGAATGGATGCGACCGCCCTGCCGATCAGGCGGGCTGTCGCCACTTGGGGCGCTCTGGTTCCGAGAAATGCCCGGCAAGGAGCCACACTTGGGCTCCCCCGCGGATCGTCGCAATCGCGAGGTCGAGGGTCGGCAATCCCGTGCCGCTCGGCAACGCGGTGCAACTGGCCGCATGGCAGAAACTGCAGTCGACATCGACTCCGCCGCCCTTGGGCCAGGACTCGTCGTCGACCTCGCTCTGATGTTTATGCTCATGGTGGCCGAGATGGTCCGCCGCAGCACCGGCTTCATGCTCGCAATACGCACTCACAGCCGCCCAACTGAGTTGGATTGGCAGAAACAGCAGGAAGAGAATCGCGAACCAGCGGCGCATGGGGACGGATTGTAGCGGTACGAACGGAAATGAAAAATAGCGTTGCCAACATCTTGTTGCCCGTCATCGTTGCGACGCATGACCGCCCGCCCCGAGGGACCAAGGGCTCCGTGCTCACACCGCCGCGATCATTGCCCGAAGTAGAGTTCGTCCATGCGCGCCCGCTCCTCGGGCGATATGTTCACCAGCTCCTTGAGCACTTGCTCGCGCGTTTTACCCGGGCCGGTATCGCGTGATGGAACGGGCACGCCCCGCTGCAGGTAGAAATAGCTTCCGTCCGCCTTGGCCTGCTCGAGCTCACGCAACACTTCAGCACGCGTCTTGGTGCTCGTCACGTGATCGGGGAAAGAGGTGTAACCCACCTCGCCGCCGGTGAAATGCCATTCCGAGTTCGCCTGAGCGACGCTCGGCACGACCAGGACGACAGCGAGGATAGGGAGGACGGTGGCGGTTCGGATTTTTGACATGATGAGGCTCCTATCGTTGACACGGGATATGCGTCCCGGCGGTGGCCGCTGCATACGCCATGTGCCGGGTACGGGGCGTACTGTAGAAAACCGCCCACGTCGAATCGCGAACAGCCCGATTACGAATTCGTAATGTCGGCGCGCTGCGCTCTTCGAGATAATCCGCGCATGAAGATCCTGGTCGTCGAAGACGAACTCAAACTCGCCGAATACCTGCGCAAGGCGCTGACCGAAAACAGCTACGTCGTCGATGTCGCACACAGCGGCACCGAGGGTCGCTACCTCGCGATCGAAGGGCATTACGATCTCGTCCTGCTCGATGTCATGCTGCCTGGCCTGGATGGTTTCGCCGTCCTGCGCGAATTGCGGCGCGACAAGCACGTACCGGTGCTGATGCTCACCGCGCGCGACAAGGTGGAGGATCGCGTGAAGGGGCTGCAGGCGGGTGCGGACGACTATCTCGTGAAACCCTTCGCCCTGTCCGAACTGCTCGCACGCGTCCAGGCGCTGTTACGGCGTGGCGCCCTCCCAACACCGGGTCAGGATTCCACCGTTCTCAAACTGGCCGACCTCGAACTCGATCTGGTCCGGCGCAAGGCGTCGCGCTCCGGACAGCGCCTCGATCTGACGGCCAAGGAGTTCACGCTGCTGACCTTGCTGCTGCGCCGGCACGGGCAGGTCCTGTCGCGCACGGCACTGGCCGAGCAGGTGTGGGACATGAACTTCGAGAGCAATACGAATGTCGTGGAGGTTGCGGTGCGCCGCTTGCGCAGCAAGCTCGATGACCCCTTCGCGAAGAAGCTGCTGCACACCGTGCGCGGCATGGGCTACGTGCTGGAAGACCGGGAACCCTGAGGATGCGCAATCCGCGTTCGCTGGGCCGCTGGCTGTCATGGTGGCTCGCGGTACAGACCTTCATCGGACTCGGATTCGTCTGCGTCGTCGTGTATGTGGCCACCAGCCTCAACTTTTCTGCGAAGCAGACCGAGGAGCTTCGGCACAAGCAGGACGTGATCCGCCACCTTGTTCGTGAGATCGCGACACCGGAGGAACTGCCGAGCCTACGTCACAAGCTCGACGATTTCTTCATCGGCCATGCCGACCTCAAACTGCGGCTGACCGAGGACGCCGAGACGCTCCTGTACATGACGCCGCCGGCCCCCGAGCCCCCCGCGCACCTGCGTCGGGTTGAATTCGAGATCCCTTCACCGTGGTCGGGCACGGCCGTGCTGCGTGCCGAATTGGCGCTCGACAGCAGTTCCGATGCCCAATTGCTGAGGCAACTGGCGTGGACGTTACTGGCGAGTGCGCTGGCCGGCGCCGTGGTCGTCTCCGCCGGGGGGGCGTGGCTCGTGCAACGCGCGCTGCTGCCCGTTCGCGACCTGGCTCGGCAAGCCGCCGCGCTCAGTCCGGAAAACGTCGGACAGCCGCTGGATGGTTCCGCGCAGGCGCAGGAACTGCAGCCGCTGGTCGCGCAGTTCAACGCGCTGCTCGTGCGGCTGGACAACGCATACTGGCAACTGGAAGGCTTCAATGCGGACGTCGCCCATGAACTGCGTACGCCGCTGGCGACACTGATCGGCGAGACCGAACTCGCCCTGAGCCGCGAACGCGGCATTCCCGAGTTGCGGGACGTGCTGGGATCGAACCTCGAGGACCTGCACCGCCTGGCGAGTCTCGTCAATGACATGCTGTTCCTGTCGAAGGCCGATCGCGGCGAGCGGGCGCGCCGAAGCCCTGTCGGCAGCCTCGCCGCTCTTGCGACCGAGGTGGTCGAATTCCACGATGCAGCACTCCAGGAGGCGGGCGTCAGCGTTCGGGTTTGCGGGGACGGCGGCGGCGGCTTTGATGCGGGTTTGTTGCGGCGGGCGATATCGAACCTCCTCGCCAACGCGACCCGTTTTGCGGAGCGCGGGTCGATGGTTGACGTCGACATCGAGCCGGACGCTGCCGGCGGCGTTCGCCTGTCCGTTAGCAACGTCGGGCCGGTGATTCCTGCGGAACATCTTCCACGCCTGTTCGACCGCTTCTACCGGGCGGACGCGGCGCGCGAACACGGAAGCACCAATCACGGACTCGGATTGTCGATCGTCGCAGCGATCGCGCGCATGCATGGCGGCAAGCCGTTCGCCCGATCGGCCGCCGGCAGGACGACGATCGGTTTCAGTATTCTTGCATTTGCCTCAAGCCGGTAAGCCGTCCAAGTGTGCCGGTTATCTCCGCAACAAGCGGAGTCCATTTGCCACGACCAGCAAACTCGCCCCCATGTCCGCGAATACCGCCATCCACATCGTGGCCTGCCCGCTCACGGTGAGCAGCAGAAACACCGCCTTGATGCCGAGCGCCACTACGATGTTCTGGATCAGCACGTCGGATGTGGCCTGTGACAGGCGCACGAAGGCGGGGATCTTGCGCAGGTCGTCGTCCATCAACGCCACGTCCGCGGTCTCGATCGCGGTGTCCGTGCCCGCCGCCCCCATCGCGAAACCGATGTCCGCGCGGGCCAGCGAGGGTGCGTCGTTGATGCCGTCTCCCACCATGCCGACCTTGCCCCCCTTCCGGTGCGTCAGCAGTGATTCGATGGTGCTGAGTTTGTCTTCGGGCAGCAGATTGCCCCTTGCCTCGTCGATACCCACCGCGCGGGCAATCGCTTCGGCCGTGTGAGTGTTATCGCCGGTGAGCATCAGCGTCTTCACCCCCAGGGAATGCAGATCGGCAATCGCCTGACGGCTCGTCTCGCGCAGCGTGTCGGCGACGGCGAAGATGGCCAGCACCTCTGCATGGTTCGCCAAGAGTACGGCCGTCTTGCCTTGGCGCTCGAGCGTGTCGAGCGCTTTTTCGATGTCGGGTGAGCACAGGCCGATTTCCTCGATCAGTCGATGGTTGCCGAGCTGATAGACGTGACCATCAATGCTGCCACGCGCGCCTCGGCCCGGAATGGCGGCGAAATCGGTCACCTCGCGCAGCACCCATCCGATTTCAACCGCGGTACGGGCGATCGCCAGCGAGACCGGATGATCCGAGCGCGCCGCGAGACTGCCTGCCAGGATATGCGCCTGGTTCGCGTCGCCGCTCAGTACCAGAAAGTCCGTCTGGGCGGGCTTGCCGTGCGTAATCGTGCCGGTCTTGTCGAGGGCCAGCGTGGCGAGTTTGCGCCCCTCTTCGAGATAGACGCCACCTTTCACCAGAATGCCCTTGCGGGCGGCCGCGGCGAGACCGCTGACGATCGTGACCGGCGTCGAGATCACCAAGGCACACGGACAGGCAATCACCAGCAGCACCAGCGCCTTGTAGATCCAGTCCATCCACGCGCCGTCGAAAGCTAGCGGTGGCACGATGGCCACCAGCAGCGCGACGGCGAACACGACGGGCGTGTAGATCCGGGCGAACCGGTCGACGAAGCGCTGGGTGGGCGCGCGGCTGCCCTGGGCGGATTCGACGGCGTGGATGATGCGGGCCAGGGTGGAATGCTTCGCCTCCGCTGTCACGCGATATTCCAGCGATCCCGCTTCATTGATCGTGCCCGCGAACACGCTATCGCCTTCGCCTTTGTCCACCGGCAGGCTCTCTCCGGTGATGGGCGCCTGATTGACCGTCGAACGTCCGCTGATCACCACGCCATCGAGCGCGATGCGCTCACCGGGGCGCACGCGCACCATGGCCTCCAGCGGCACCGTTTTGGCCGGCACGACCACCCAGCTTCCATCGCCCTGGCGCACCGTCGCGGTGTCTGGCGCGAGTTCCAGCAGACCGCGAATCGCATTGCGCGCCCGATCGAGCGATTTCGCTTCGATCACCTCGGCCAGTGCGAAGAGGAACATCACCATGGCCGCTTCCGGCCAGTGTCCGATGAGCATCGCGCCGGTCACGGCAATCGACATGAGTGCGTTGATGTTGAGATTGCGATGCCTGAGCGCGATCCAGCCTTTCTTGTAGGTCGCCAGACCGCCACTGAAGATCGACACCAGCGCGAGAGCCAGGACGGTCCAGTGGTCACCGCCGTTGAGCCAATACACCCCCTCGGCCAACGTCGCGGTGACTCCGGCCAGCGCCATCGGCCACCAGTGGGTCTTGGGCGCGGGTTTGATCGGCGGCGCTGCGCTCTCCGTGCCTGCCGATTCGACCTTCGCTTCGAGACCGATGGCTTTCAGGGCGCCGAGGACCGCTTCCAATGCTCCCGGACGATGCGTCACGCTCAGCCGACGCTGGACGAGGTTGAAATCGAGCGCCGCCACTCCGGCCATGCCAGCGAGCTTGCTCCGGATCAACGCCTCCTCGGTCGGACAGTCCATCCCGGCGATCGCGAGCGTCGTGTGCACGGCAGCAGTGGTCTTATCGATGCGCTGTGCCGGCGCACCGATGGCTGGCACGGCGGCGTCGGCCGCGACCGGCGGGTCGGGGCGATCGCTCACGTCCGACCTTTGCCGGGTCACGGTGAGGTTGAGTCCCGTCACGCCGTCGAGGGGTTCAAGATTGTTGCGGACCAGCGCCGCATCGGTGGGGCAGTCCGTGCTGTCGACGCCGTATAGCTTCCCGTTGGGGCCGTCGGGGGACGAATCACCCGGCGACTGCGACACGATGGAACATCCGCAACTACCAACACTGCATTTGCTCATGCTTGGTTCCCCTGTCTGGACTTGCAGTCATTTAACAATCCGTAGTCACTACAGAGTCAAGGACCTAGAATGCCGGTAGGACCTTCCTTCCCGCCTGGAGGGCAAGCACGATGAAAATCGGTGAGCTGGCCAGAGTGACCGGCACCCCGGTAGAGACCATCCGCTACTACGAGCGCGAAGGGTTGCTGGCCGCCCCGGCACGTACGGACGGCAATTTCCGCATCTACGAGGACACCCACGCCGAGCGTTTGTCGTTCATCCGCCATTGCCGATCGCTGGACATGTCGTTGGACGAGATTCGCATCCTGCTGCGCTTCAAGGATGCGCCGGGCGCGAACTGCGGCGATGTGAACACGTTGCTCGATGCTCACATCGTTCACGTCGCGGCACGTATCCGCGAACTGCGTGTGCTGGAGCGGCAACTCAAGAGCCTGCGCGAACAATGTCCCCAGGCACGGGATGCTGCCCACTGTGGCATCCTGCACGAGTTGTCACAGCCCGCGTGTCCGGGAGCACCTATCAGTGGCGGGCACGTGCATGGCGCGCACGGCGGCGTCCGAAAATGAACGACATTCAGCCACGCCGCACGCTATGCTTGAGTCGGTCATCAGGACGCTCCCATGAATGAGGTCGATGTCTACGTACACGCGGCAACACGCGCCAATACGCGTCGCAGCTACACCTCCGCCGTGCGCCACTTCGAGGAGGAATGGGGTGGCTTCCTGCCGGCGAGCGCGGACAGCATCGCGCGCTATCTGGCGCGGCATGCCGAACTGCTGTCCATCGCTACCCTGCGACAGCGCCTCGCAGCCTTGTCGCGCTGGCACCAGGATCACGGCTTTGCCGATCCTACCAAGGCCCCTCTGGTACGACAGACCATGAAGGGCATTCAAACCGTGCATCCGCCGCAAACCCGTCAGGCGGTGCCGCTACAGATTGGCCAACTGTCCCACGCCGTGACATGGCTGGACCACGCGATCGGGACCCAGGGCGCGGTCGCGCGACTGCGCCACACCCGTGACAAGGCGCTACTCCTCCTGGGTTTCTGGCGCGGATTCCGAAGTGACGAGTTGATCCGCCTGGAAACGCAAGATGTCGAACTCGTGCCCGCCCAAGGCATGACCTGCTTCCTGCCTCGAACCAAGGGCGACCGGCAGGCGGCCGGACGGTGCTTCAAGGTGCCGGCCTTGTCGCGTCTGTGCCCCGTGGCGGCCTATACGGCCTGGAAGGATCTGTCGGGGATCGAGGAAGGGCCGGTCTTCCGCGGGATCGATCAATGGGGACGAATCCGTGTCCACGGCCTGCACGTCAACAGCGTCACGCCGCTGCTGCGCAGCATTTTTGAGCGCGCGGGACTCCTGTCGGCCGACAGCTTCAGCAGCCATTCCTTGCGTCGTGGTTTCGCCAACTGGGCCAACGACAACGGCTGGGATGTCAAAAGCCTGATGGAATACGTCGGCTGGCGCGATGTGAAGTCCGCCCTGCGCTATATCGACGGGGCCGATGCCTTCGGCCGGCAGCGCATCGAACGCGCCTTCTCAGCTGACGATCAGGCGTCGTGATGGGGTTCCAGGTCAGCCAGTGGCTGCAGCGCCGCGGCGATCTCGAGACAGTGATCAGACATCTGCCGGAACTCGTCGATGAGGGCGGCGGCAACTTCCCACAGGTCATCGGCGCTCGATTCGCTCGGATTCGCGCCATTGATGACGGTGTGTGCCATGCGGTGAAGACGCAGCAGTTCATCGCGAACACCACCGGTCTTTTCGAATCGCTGCGCGATCGGCGCCAGCCGCTCGACGAGTTCGAGTAGCGCTGTGGTATCAAAGCTTTGCCGCAGGTTGTCCAGTGCTGCGGCGTCGACATCGCCGTAGGGGGTAACCGCGAAACGGGGTTCAGGGATGTCCATGCTCAGGCTCTGCGCGTCGCGCGCCGCATGTCCTGCACCGACGCGGCCACTTGTTGAAAGGTGTCGTCCGCGATCCAGGCTTCGGGTTTGCGCTTGAGTTTCAGGCTGTACTCGCCGAAGCGCTTGACGTGCGCGACCTGGTAGGGGCTCAGAAAGCTGACATCGTTTTCCGTGATCTGCCAGCCTTCATGCCGGAGGTTGCCCAACGTGCGCATCATGTCGACGGTGTTCTGCAGGATCAGGGCGGAGGCCACGAGATCGTTGTAGCGCAGGCGCTTCTGCTGTTCGTCCGGCTCATTCACGGCGATCACGTCGCCACCGAAGGACAGCCACTTGGCAAAGCCGTTGTAGGACTCGATCTTGTTGGTGTTCGCCGTGATCTCCTGGCGCAGCTCACGACTGCCGATCCACTCCAGCAGGAAGCCCGTGCGGATCACGTTGCCCAGTTCCTGCGCCGCGAAATACAGACGGTTCTTGCGGCTGTAGCTGCCCAGCTTGCGCAGCAGCGTGGCCGAAGAAATCTTGCCGGCGTAGATCGACAAGGCCACCTGCATCAGATCCTGCCAGTGCCGCTCGATGAGATTCCAATCCACGCTGTCGCCGAACAGCCGATTGATGTACTTGTACTTCACCGTCTTGTCCGGCCGGAACAGCGTCAAATTCTTCCAGTTCCGGATCCGCGGCATCAGCTTGATGCCCAGCAAGTGGGTGAAGGCAAACACGGTGGCCGACTGGCCCTGGGTGTCGGCATGCACCGTATCCGCCTCGACCGACAAGCCCGCCTTGAGTAGCCCCTCGATCACGTAGATCGCTTCCCACACGCCGGGCGGGATGAAGTGACGGAACACCGCGATGTAGTTGTTGGCCACGTGGCGGTAAGCGACGGCGCCCATCTTGCGGTAACGGAAGTGGTAGCCCGCGAGCAGGTTTTCGTCGTAGAAATCGTACTGCGTACCGTCGGCGGCGACCGTCTTGCCATCACCCCATATCTTGGGGAGATCCAGGCGCAGATATACCTCGTTGAGCTCGCGTTGGGCCGCTTCCAGGCTCTCCAGTGAGAGGTGGCGCCGATTGACGAAGGACAGCATGTGCGGCGTGACGCCGCTGTTGCCCAGATGGCGCGCCGCCTGTGTGGGCCCGAGGTTGCAGCCCATGGCGAAGATCGTCAGCAGGTAGCGCTCGGCCGGCTGCTTGAGCTTGGCCATGTTGCCCGATAGTGGCCCGAAGTGCCGCGTGAAGCCCATCCAGTGTTCGATGTTGGCGAGCACGTCCAGAATGTGCCGCGCCGGCATGCGCTGGGTCAGCGCGTTCTGCAGCGACATAACCGAAGGCGGGATTTCGCGCGCAATCGGCTTGCGCAACACGGGTTCTCCGCTGGCAGTCAGGGCCACATCGCCGCGGCATTCAGGAAACGTGTCATCCAGGTGCTGCGCGGTGTCGGTGAGCCAGTCGCGCAAACTGCTGGCAAAGGTCGTTGCGTCCTGCGGCAGGCCAATCTTGTCGCAGTAGGCGGGTAACAACTCCTGGCATTCCTCCCACGAAAGCAACTGATCGCGGTAATCGGCGAACTCCTCCGAGCCGACGATACTGAGATCGCCAGAGCGCAACTCCTCGGCGAGGTAGGAGAAGACACAGATTTCGAGGTTGCGCCGGCTTAAGCCCAGACCGAAACCATCGCCGCTGTCGCCCTCGCGCAGGAGCTTGCGCCAGCGGTCCGAGGCGAAGGAAAGGTCAATGCTCTCCGTAATCCACTCGATGCGATGCTTGTCCTGGTAGGTCTTGATGAGGTTCAAAGCGTCGATCAGCGTCCGATCCTGGGTGGTGGCGCGGATGTCGAGCAAATGCACGAGCCGGAACAGGATGGAGCGATGGCTCTTGAAGTGTTTCCACACGAGCGGCAGGTAGTTGTTGCCGCTGGTCGCCTGCACCTGGGCACAGGTCTCGCGGACCCCGTGGACTCCACCTGCGGGTGCAAGGTATTCGCGTATCTGAGCGCCGGCCGCCGCATTGTCCGGTTCGCCGTCGAGGATGGCGAGCACGCCATCCAGCGTGCCGATCAGGCGCTCGATCTGGCCGCGCTGCCCGAACTGGATCTGGTCGAGCTCTTCCTTGGCGCGTTTGTGAATCGTGGCCACGCGGCGCAGGAACATCTCGGCCAACTGATCCCGCGCGCGCACCTGCATGCGCCGGATCAGGGCCACCAGCAGGGTGTAACGCTTGGTCTCGGCGCATTCGCGCAACTCGGACACGTCATAGGCCATGGCCTGGGCGGCGAAGTGGCGAATCTTGGTGTCGGGAAGGCCTGCAAGGACGTCATCCCCCGCCGTGATCGAATCCAGCCATTCCAGATGCTCCACCAGCATATCGAGATGCTTGCGGGTCGGGCGTTTCGCGGATTTCTTGAGCTCGTTGTATTCGCTTTGGCGGCGTTCCAGTTTGTCCGTGACCAGCAGCGCCTGTAGGGCTTCGAGTTGTTGGGGGGTGATACGGTGAAATACCTTACCGAACACCCGGTTCTGCACGGCAGCGTGGGCCTTCTCTGCCAAATCGTCGAGCGTCGAGAAGGCGGGGAGTTCGTAGCGCGCCTGGAGCACCCCCTCGATTATCCCATTGATGATGTCGGCACGCTGATCCATGAGCTCAGCCGCATCGCAGGCAAAGCGTTCTGCTTGGCGCATCGCATCGTGCCCATGGAAGGGTTTGACGTTAAGCAAGCCCAGCACCATGGCTTTGTGCCGAAAGAGGGTGCGTTCGACGGGGTATTCGATCCGTATCGCGTCACCGAAACCGAGGCCATTCCGGACGTGGGTGATCACCTCGGAAGGTATCTTGTCGAGGCTAGGAAAGTAGCGCAAGTGCTGGAAAACTTTGAGCAGGACGGCCAGTCCGAGTCGGGTCCCGGCAGAACGGCCGGCCGACTTCAGCCAGTTGATTTCTTCATCCTGCAGAGTAAAGAACTGTCGCAGGTCACTCGGTGAGTAGTAGCTCAGAAACTGCGGGTATGCAGTGCGCTCCAGTGACGCCATCCTGATCCTCCGGTATCCGTGCCAGCATGCAAGGGTAACGGAGAATTGCAGCGGTTGGCACGTCATCAGGATTAGTTGTAGATCAACCGGTTACAGGTGATATGTACAGTTTTTCCCCTTATCCCGGTCATACGCCCTCGACATCAGCCCGAAGACGGTGGACGTCCATCGCGCCAACGTAATGCGAAAAATGGAGGTCGCAAATGCTGGTGAATTGCAGCGACTGATGGCTGAGTTTTCCGGTGGGACCTACGCGCAACGGCCAGGCGCATGAAACCGTACGGCGTATCGAAGCGGATCCGCAGGTGCCGTTAACGACGACCACGGAACGCATCGCAGTCATTCTTAGTCGGAGTAGGTTGGTCCGCAGAACTGGACGACATACTCGCGTAATGCACCGATTGCGGTGCGGACCAGCCGTTCGAATAACAGTTCTTTGGAATTGGCGAGGGGCGGCAGTTGGCCGGGGGCCGACTTCGCCAAACGTTGCTCCGATGGCCGGTGCCCCCATAAAGCTGCCCGTCGTCCGCGAAAACTGACATTGCCAGGTGAATGACGGCTTACCGGTGCGAGGTTCTGCTCAACGTCGGCTTTTGAGAAGAATCGCCACCGGCGGGTCGTGGCCGCCTGCCGCCGACCGCGGTCTGGCTCGAAAGCAGTCAGTCAACGCGCCGTTTCATCGTTGCCATGATTGTTTCTTAATCGCGCACAGGCGGCCACAGGCGGGCCGTGTGAACCAGCGTCAGTATCCACGCCGTTTCGCCGTCGATCTGGTACACCAGGCGATAGCTTTCATGCGGGATCAACTCGCGGGTGCCAGGAACGATTCCCGGCTTGCCCAACATGGGGTGCTGGGTCAACCGGGCGGCCGCATCGCTGAAAATCTCATCCATCCGGGCCGCCGCGCGCGGATTGTCGGCTGCGATGTAGTCCCACACATCGGCACGGTCTTGCTGCGCTTCGGGCGTCCAAACAACTCTCACGACTGCCTCGCCACACTGGCACGCCGTGCGGCGAATTCGGCCTCAACTTCATCGTTCGATCGCCCCAATCCAGCGCGCATTGAAGCCCGGCCGGCCTCGACCTTGCGGCGCAGGAACTCGTCGTACTCGCGCGACTTGCGCTGGCTCTGAATGAACTCGCGCATCAACTCGCGCAGGACTTGCGACGCCGGGCGATGGGCCGCTTCGGCTTCGGCCATGAACTCGGCGCGCAACTCGGGCTCCAGCTTCATCGTGAAAACGGCTTGTTTTGACATGATCGGGGCCTCCTGCCACTTAATACTAACAAAGTATATACGTCGTCTTTACTAAGCGCTACTCACAGAACACTGCAAGGCGGGCCTGCGCTATGCCAAGACCTGTCGGAAAACATTTGATTGTCGACAGATCTTCAACAGCCCTCTGCACCAAGCTCCGAGTGGCCGCAAAATTGTGCGGAAAACTGTGTCGCCAGACGCTACCATGCGGAAACCGCGTCTTGATGGTTTTCCGCTTATGTTAGTAGGTTACATGCGCGTGTCGTCAGATTCCGACCGGCAGAGCACGGACTTGCAGCGCGACGCGCTGCTCGCCGCCGGCGTCGATCCGCGTCACCTGTTCGAGGATTACGCCTCCGGCGCGAAGGACGACCGCGCCGGCTTGGTGCAGGCGCTCGAATTCGTCAGGCCCGGCGACGTACTGGTCGTGTGGAAGCTCGACCGGCTCGGCCGATCGCTGTCGCACCTACTCACCATCGTGACCTCGCTCAAGGACAAGCGGGTGGCGTTCCGCTCGCTGACGGAGAATCTGGACACCACCACGCCATCGGGCGAGTTTCTATTCCAGGTGTTCGGCGCGCTCGCGCAGTACGAGCGCGCCTTGATCCAGGAGCGTGTCGTTGCCGGCCTGGCTGCTGCCCGCAAACGTGGCCGGATCGGTGGGCGGCCGCAGGCAATCACCGGCGAGAAGCTGGATGCCATTATCGCCGCGCTCGAAGGTGGCATGTCCAAGGCAGCCGTGTGCCGCAACTTCGGCGTGAAGCGGACCACCTTGATCGAAACTCTGACGCGGGCCGGCTGGCCCGCGTCAGTGCCCCCAGGAGCGTAGCGGTATGGCGGACGGCGGCGGCAGTAAGGAAGATCAGTGGGTATTGGCGCCAGCCGAACGCGAACTGGTGATGACCAAAAACCGGGCGAACCGGTTGGGCTTTGCCATCCTGCTGACCTTCTTCCGCGATCGCGGCCGTTTTCCGCGCGACGAAACCGAAGTCGAGGTACAGGGCATAGCCGCGCTCGCCAAACAACTCGACGCACCCGCGCCCATCGATGGCGAAGCCTTCCTCACGGGCCGCACTGCCGAGCGGCTGCGCGGCGAAATCCGCGTGCGTTTCGGCTTCCGCGAAGCGACGGTAGCCGATGCCGAGATGCTGACGGAGTGGCTGCGTGATCATGTTGCCGGAGAAGTTGGCGGTGACATTGAGCCGATGATCGAGCGGCTGGAAGGACGTTGCCGCGAACTCGCCATCGAGCCGCCGAAACCAGACCGGATGGAGCGCATCGCGCGCAGTGCGTTGCGCTCCCACGAAGACCGCTTCCATAGCTGCGTGTATGGGCGGCTGCCGCCCGCGACTCGCGAACGCCTGGATGCCTTGCTGCGCCCAGAAGAATCGGGCCACGGGGAGAGCGCCGTTGAAGATGCTCAAGGCGAAGCCGCAGGCAACGCGCCGGCCGTCTTGCTGAAACTGCGCGGCAGTCCCGGCCGCCCAAGCCTTGCCAGCATGCAGGATGAGTTGGCGAAGCTCGAACTGATCCGGGGGATCGAGCTGTCTGCCGATCTGTTCGACCGGACTTCGCCGCGTGACCTGGAGCGCTGCCGCCAGCGTGTGTCGGTCGAGGTTCCCCGCGACCTGCGCCGACATCCCGATGCAGCGCGCCTCACCTGGCTGGCCGCTTTCGTCCACCTGCGCGCCCGCAGCCTGACCGACGACCTGGTGGACTTGCTGATCGAGACCATCCACCAGATCGGCGCGCGTGCCGAACGCAAGGTCGAACGCGAACTGCTGGAGGACCTCAAGCGCGTGTCCGGCAAGCAGAACCTGCTGTTCAATCTGGCCGACGCCACCTTGGCCCAGCCGGACGGCGTGGTGCGCGACGTGGTGTTTCCAGTGGTCGGCGAGCAGACGCTGCGCGATCTGGTCAAGGAGTGGAAGGCCACCGGCCCGACCTACCGCATCACGCTGCGCACTGTGATCCGCAATTCGTACCAGGGCCACTACCGGCGCATAGTACCGACCTTGCTGGCCGCGCTGGTATTCCGCTCCAACAACGACCGCCACCGCCCGGTGATGGACGCGCTCGACCTGGTGAAGCGCTTTGCCGACACCAAGGTGCATACCTTCCCAGCCGACATCGAGGTGCCGCTCGATGGCGTGGTACGTGGCCTGTGGCGAGAAGCCGTCATGGAGACGGACGCCGCCGGCCGGGATCGGGTCAACCGCGTCACCTATGAAATCGCCGTGCTGGAAGCCCTGCGCGAGCGGCTGCGCTGCAAGGAAATCTGGGTGGTCGGCGCGAACCGCTACCGCAACCCCGACGACGATCTGCCGGCTGACTTCGAGCAAAACCGCGAGGACTACTACCGGGCGCTGAACCTGCCTCTCGATGTGGAGCGCTTCATCGCCGACTTGCAGGCCGAAATGCGCGCGGCGCTGTCCACCTTCGACGCTGGCTTGAAGAAGAATCCATCCGTCCGGCTGAGCAGCAAGGGCGGTGGCTGGATCACGCTGACGCCGCTCGATGCGCAACCCGATCCCCCCAATCTGACCGCGCTAAAGGCCGAACTCAATGTCCTCTGGCCGATGACCAGCCTGCTCGATATGGTCAAGGAAACCGATCTGCGGTTGAGCTTTACCGATGCCCTGAAAAGCCCGACCTCCTACGAGTCGATGGATCGCTCGGTGTTGCAGCCGCGCCTGCTCCTGTGTCTGCACGGCCTGGGCACCAATGCTGGCTTGCAGCGCATGGCCGGGCTGGATTCCGGCACCACGGCGCGCGACCTGGCCTATGTGCGCCGCCGTTACATCAGCGTGGACGCGATGCGCCGCGCGATTGCCATCGTCGCAGACGGCACGCTGCAAGCCCGCAACCCGGCGATCTGGGGTAGCGGCACCACCGCTTGCGCGTCGGACTCGAAACACTTCGGCGCGTGGGATCAGAACCTCACCACGCAATGGCACGTCCGCTACGGCGGGCGCGGCGTGATGATCTACTGGCATGTCGAGCGCAGCTCGCTGTGCATCCATTCGCAGCTCAAGTCGCCGTCGTCGTCGGAGGTGGCGTCGATGATCGAGGGCGTGATCCACCATTGCACCGAGATGGAGGTGGATCGGCAGTATGTCGATTCGCACGGCCAGAGCACGGTGGCGTTCGCCTTCTGCCGCCTGCTGGGCTTCCAGTTGCTGCCACGGCTGAAGGCCATCCACTCACAGAAGCTGTACCGGCCAGAGACCGGCAAGGCCGACGCCTACGCGAACCTGCAACAGATTCTGACCAAGCCCATCGACTGGGACTCGGTGCGGCAACAGTACGACCAGATGGTCAAGTACGCTACCGCGCTGCGCCTGGGGACAGCGGACACCGAAGCCATCCTGCGCCGCTTCACCAAGAAGAACGTGCAGCACCCGACCTACAAGGCATTCGCTGAGTTGGGCAAGGCGATCAAGACTATCTTCCTGTGCCGCTACCTGCACGACGAGGCGTTGCGCCGGGAAATCAACGAGGGGCTGAACGTAGTCGAGCAGTGGAACGGCGCGACCGACTTCGTGTTCTTCGCCCGCCGGGGCGAGATGGCGAGCAACCGCCGCGAGGATCACGAGGTCAGCATGCTCGCGCTGCACTTGATCCAGAACTGTATGGTCTACATCAACACGCTGATGATCCAGAAGGTCTTGGCCCTGCCGCATTGGCAGGGCAGGTTCACACCACGCGACTACGCCGCCCTGACGCCGCTGATCTGGGAACACGTCAACCCGTATGGTCGGTTCGATCTCGATATGAACACCCGGCTCGACCTACCGTGATCGAAATGGCGGCTGGTGACACGACTGCTTGCTCTACCCCACTTCCCGGGCTTCGGGCGATAGGGTCGCAGTTCGCTTCGTCCAATTGGGAAGGCGGAAAACCAAGGCGACCAAGCCTTTGGCCGCTTCCAACGGATCGCTGGCCGGAGCCGCGGCGCCGATTGACGCCAGAAGATTCGAGATCCCGGAGAGGATTCGGGTCTTCTCGTCGTCGACGACCACCCAACGGAATGAAAAGCGCTTCTCGTCCTGCAAATACTCGTCGAGGTCGGCGTCGTTCAAGCTGGGGATGAACATGCCGTCCTTGTAAACCGCGAGGTTTCCCTTGTGAGCCAAAAGGAACGCCGTCATCAGGATGGGCCTGACCCCCGAGCGAATTCCAAAAGGCTCGCCGGCCCACAGCTTGTCGATTTGAACGGCCTCCACGCGTTTGGAGGCGTCGGAGAACAGTTTGCGGGTTTCGTCCCACAAGCGGATTAGGGTCGCTCCGCGCCGCTCATCCGGCGGCTGAAAGCGCCAAGCATCCGAGCCCTCGTCCTTGCGATGCAGCCCTGTCCCTTTCAACAGGGACTCATAGAGCCCGCGCTCCGCCGGGAAGGCTTCAAATCCGAGGTTTTCCAGATGCTCGGTTTCCAGCATCGCATGAATCAAGTCGCGTCGGGCTTTGACGCTCGCGCTCGAAGGGGCGTCGCGGTTGATCAGCTCGCTCCAAAGGCGAGGTGAGTCCCGGTAAAGGTCGTCCGCCAGATCCGAGGCGCAGCGGGCGATCGGTGTTCCGGGCCGGTAGGTTCGTTCTGCTACGGTCCAGATCGCTCGGGTCACGGCAGAGCGAAGCTGTTCTTCCAGGGCCGAGCGTGCGGCTGAAATTCGGGCGGTAACTTCGCGCTTCCCGATTTGGTCGCCTTCGAGCTCCGGCCGGCCTTGCACGGACTGCAAGCAAACTAGCTCCAAGCTAAGCTCTTCGATCCGGGCGTAGTTTGGCGGGATGCCGACGACCACCGGCCAAGGGCGGCTGCGGGCGATCTTTTCGCAGGCGTCAACTGCGGCCTCCAGCCGGACGTCCTTGGACGGAAGCGCCAACAAGAAGAGGCCGAACTCGCCTTTCTTAGGAGTGAAGTTGGAGGCAATCCCTTCGGCGTCTTCGAGGCGGCACAAAGCTACATCCATCCAACGGAGCGTCCCGGTCTTGTGATAGTGCCGCTTGGCGATCGCAGGGTAGAGGTTGGCGAGACTCGTCAAGACCGAGAAGTCGATGCCCGGAAGGGTCGACTTGGCTTGGGCCAAGGCTTTTTCGATGTCGAAGTCGCTGCCTTCGAAAATCGACCAAGCGCCGAGATGTTTTTTGTAGATCGCGACGCGCCACTTTGAAAGCTGCTCCAACGCCGCGTCAACTTCCTTGCCGAGCGTCTCCGGGAAAAGCGAGCGCAAAACATTAGAGTCGGCGGCCAAGCCGGAGGCGCTGCGAAGCAGGTCGATTACGGCGATGTTCTTGATCAGGGCGGAGTGAAGAGGACTGTGATGCGCCTCAGTCCGCTCAACGGCGTCCGCAGCCTGCGCCCAGCGATGGCCGTCGGGCGAGGAAAGAATCGCCGGTTCAAGGTTGACCCGGAGGTAATCCCAGTAATGGTCCGGGCGGTATCGGCATTCGTCGGATAGGGTCTGCTCTTTGAGAAAGGAGCGAAACCCGTGAGGCTCCACGGATCCGAGGAAGCCAAAGGTGCTGCGTTCGTTCTGGCCAAATTGCCGACGGGATACCGGGCCGAGGAGGGCCGCCATCGCGGGGTGCAACGGCCAGCATGCGTCCAAGCTTTCGGCGAAGGCTTCCACGCCGATGGCGGGCCGCCGAGCCGCCATCGAGGAGGCGATGGCTCTGGCGTCGGCTCGATTGGATTTGGGACGGGCGTCCGTTTCGACCGCGCGGCCGATCAGCTCCACAACCTCGTCGCTTGCCGCGACCAAAGGGATGTCCGCGTAGCGGCCTTGGACCTTCGCCCAGTCGTCGCGGGACTCGCTCCCCAAGCGGGAGGCATACTGCCGGAAGGATTGATGCAGAACGCCGACCACGACGATCTTGCCTTGGGCTCGGGCCGCCGATTCAGCCAGGTCCTGAAAGAAGTAGACGTCGTCGCCGAGGCCGAGGACCGCGGCTTCGAGGAACTTGCCCATTTCGTCGATGACGAGCAAGACGCCGTCGTATCGCTCGTCGGCCGCCGCCGAGCACAGATCCACGACGACTTCCGCAGCCGAGCCGGGGGCCGTGTTTGATCCGAGCGCGTGATTGAGCGTCTTCGAGATTTCCTCGGAGACGAACCCTCGCCGGCCGACAACCGGAAGAACGAGCCAGCCGCGTCTTACGGGGAGGGCTTCGTCGAAATTCGGATGGGAGTCCAAGCGCAAGACGTCCCGAGCTTTTGCCCGAAGGTCTTTGTCGGGACCGAGAGCTGACGCCAGAGCAATGGCGAGCGAAGATTTGCCGCCTCCAAACGGGCCGGTCCACGTGAAGGCCCGTTGATTACTCCCGCTGATTTGCTTCGCCATGGCGTCAAGCACATCAGCGGCTGTCTTGTGGCATACGTAGCCGTCGAGCGCGTCCATGCGCCCGAGATCGGCGTCCAGACGGATGGAGCGTTGGTATTGCCGGCGAATCCGAACGAGCTCGGAGAGTTTCTTGGTGTTGTGAGCGTTCATTCGTAGGCCTTTTTCAGCATCGAGTCTTGGAACGCTGAACTGTTCCAGCTCTTTCGAAGCACTTGCCGAAGACCAGAGGTGTCGGTCCAAGAAAGGGCGCCCGCGGTGTCTTCCTCAAGAGAGAAGAGGCGTTCCGCAACGGACTCCTCGTCGAGTTTGAAGACTCGTCCAGGAGAACCCTCACCATAGACTACGGACTCGAATCCCATTGAGCTCGCAGAGGGATCGAGCAGCTCCCAATAATCGATCAATGCGTAGATGAAGAGTCCGTTGCTGAGCGTGGGCTTCGGGCCGCGCCGAAAGGTGAAGACCCCCTTAGTTTCTTCGGAAATCAAGCCTAGTTCTCCGAGCATGGGCTCGGCGAAATCTTCCGGCGAACTGCCCCCTGACCTAGGAGCATAGCTGCGGACGCACGTGTCGATGTCGCGGGCAAGGGTCGAGGCGGAGATGCCACGTTTGATATTGAATTTGAACGCAAAGTCAGCCAAGGGCTTTTCAAGGTCCGTCTTCGTGAATGTCGGCGCTGTTACCTTGTTGAAAAGCCAGAACCAAGTCGTCGAGCGCGTGGCCAATCCTGCAAGTTGCCAATGAACGAACCAAGCAGTGTTCGGATTCTCCGAATAGGGATCGAAACCGTCGTTGGAAAACATCCATTGAGCTCTTTGCGACACGACATAATCGTCCGGGCCGCCTTCGCTTATCAAATTGGTGGCGAGGGCCCAATGCCGCATTGAGCCGACCATGTTCTTACCGACGCCAAAGCGCGCGATCGACTCGTCGTCGGTGAAGACCGATTTCTTGATCCTGTTAGCTTTCGTTCTCTGATCGAAGACCTTCTTGAGCCACATTTGCCTCAGTGTGAAGGTCTCGTGTCCGGAGAAGTGAGGTGTGTATCCGGGGGAGATGGCAGCGGTCGTCATGCGTGGATTTTACACTGGTGAACCCCTCCAGTCATAAAGAAGCCGACTGGAGGGGTTCACCAGTTCATGAACAGGACCTTCCTGTAGGGCAAAGAACGACCCGTTCACCGGCTCAGGCAGAGAGCTTGCAGGGAAGCGGTTTCTATCTATATTGGATGAATGATTCTTTTTTTAGTGAGCTGCTTGGTCTTGTACGTCTAACCAAGGAGACTGTTTGACGTCGCGGTGGGCCACTTGAAGGACGCGAACTTGTCCGGTGTGAGGGCCTTTGGTACAAGCTGAGCTGGAGTCGCTGTCGGGCTCATCACTACGACTTGGTGGGCACCCTCTGGGCCATAGCTGATATGGATGGGTCGATCTGGACCGTAGACGTATAGCCTATCGAATGGGATATTGGCTGTCATCCATTTGGCAACCTCCACCATGTCTTCGTCCTCGACCAAGAAGTCGACTGCAGCGCCAAGTCGCGAGCAGATCGGCTTGCCAGCGCGGTTGAGTTCGTGTCCGGCATGTTGGTCGAGGTGTGGTGCGATCCGGCCCGGGATCTCTTTGGCTAGTGCGGCCGAGGCGAAGCCGTAGGTCAGCCGGATCATTCCGAAGTAATCGATGACTGGGTCCAGGATGTTTGTCGCAAGCGCGTGGAGAGCGTTGAACGTGGCAGCCTGCTGGGGGACGTTGTGCAGTCTGGTCCTCTCCCAGGTTTCGCCACACTCGATGAAGTGCCGGAAGGTGAAGTGCGCCCCGCATGGTTCGTCGAGGCTGGGGATCGTTGAGGACGGGGCAAGCGCATAGTCCGAGACCTCCAGCCGCCGCGATGCTAGTGCCTGCTGTAGTTGTTGCAGCGGAAGACCAAAACCATCGGGGTCGAAGAGGCTCAGTGCTTCCAAGTCTTCGTCGAAGCGGGACTGCTGCTCGAACATGTGATGGTCCTCGTTGAGGTAACGGGACTTAAAGTACAGGGGCGGGGGCTCATGGGGTGAGCCATAGACGAAGAAGTCGATGTCCTGGTCGCGCAGGCGGATCTTGATCCGCTCGGTCATGAGGGGGATGGGCTGGCCGTCAAAATCGTCAAACTTCATCAGGCTCAATTTGCCCGAGCGGATGTGGATCTTGACGAGGTCGATCCCGTCGAGGTCGCCATAGAGGATCGAGCCACACCCCACGTACACTCGCAACACGGCGGGCAAGCGCTCGATTAGGGATGCGTGGAGTTGCAGTAGTCGCTCTCGACGTAGTAGCCCAAACCCCTCGCTTGTGCGGCACGGCAGCGTCATCAAGTGTGGATGGATCTGCGACGCTCAGCAGCAACGCCTGCGCGGTGGCGAGGGGCCTTCTGGTAGTCGCCGAAGTGCGCTTTGACGTCGCGCTGCAGGCTTTCATCGAGGTGGCTGTAGCGCTTCCGCTTCGAAAAGAGCTGGAGAGCGAGGTACACGAGAAGATCGGCGCGACGCTCGGCTGCCGCGAGCTCGAACTCTGCGGTGTCCTTGACCTCGAGTACGAATCGAGTCGCGCGCGCCCACGAGCCGAAAGCCTCAACAGTTGCCGCGTAGTCCGCAAACTCGAATGGCTCGGGCGTGCGACCGAGGTTCAGCATCGCCTGCCACAGCGCGTCGATGAGGTCGTGATGCGCCGCGAGTTGTTGTTCGCGTCTGGAAGGCCGTGGCACCCTCGGGCTGCGAACTGCCTGCGCGCGGCGGTAGCCCAGTAGCTTCACGGCATGATGGCTGCGTTGTCGGCCGTACAGGAATCGCTGCTCAGCACCCTTACCCGCGAAAACGAACATGATGCCCGGTCCGACGGCGACGACCTCTGTGTCGAGAACGGACTCGACGAATTCCTTGAGTTCGTTCTGGGTGAAGTATTTCTGGAACGTTTGACGCCCGGTCAGGTAGCCATCCCGATAGGGTTGTCCGGGCGGTGGCGCGCTTCCATAAAGCATCGTCGAAACGACGAGCAGTTCTTCTGCAAGTTCGAATGCACCTCGCAGGGCGGCGATGCGCTCGTCGAAGTCCTCGATGACGTTGATGACGAAGCCGAGGTTGACGACCTTGGCGGGCCGCTTCTGCTGGTCGGGTGCGAAGTAGGGGTCCCAACCATTGGCTGCAATTCCGTTGCTGCGCAGTGCGGTCAGGTCGTCGCCACGACCGCAACCGTAGTCGAACAGGGTTGTTTGCTCGCCGAGCAGGCCGTGGCGAGCAAGGGCCTGCATCGGGGCGGAGAGGCCCGCTCGACTTAATGCGGTGCGGTGTCGTTGGATCTCCGCTGCCGTTGTGTCGAGCGTGTCGCCTTGCTCTGCCTCGGAGACTTCGTTACCTACCGGGAGGAGGGTGTGGCCATCGAGGTAATACCCGGCTGCGCGTATCTTCTCCTCCCACGTGCGCTTGAAACCGATCAGGTGATTGTCACGAAACAGCCCAAGCTGCTCAGCTTGGGCAGTGAGCGTGGCGAAGGCTTCGCGGTCCGGGTGGTTGGGCGGAAGGAGGAGTTCCTTCCTGTGCAAGATGGGTGGGTTGAGTGACTCGGCATACGAGCGATAGCTGACTCGATCGCCATCGAGATGGATGCGCCGGCTCTCCGCCAAGGTGGGGAAGGGATCCTCGAAGAAGGACGGATAGCGAAGGAGGGAGACCGTGCGGTTGGAAGTCCCGATCTTGAAGACGTCTGCCAACTCGAAGGCTTCCGCCGAAGCATGCCGAGCTTGAGTGATCGTCTCTCCCAACTCGTCTGGGAGGTAATCGAGGCATTGCCGGTGAATGTAGAGGTTGTCTCCGACGAGTTTTCCGATCGTTGGCCGCATCTGCGTTTTCCGGATGAGGGTTGGGTGCTGACTCGATCGATTGTGTCAGGGGCGGGGGATGACAGCTAGTTTCATGGCAAAGCTCGGGGCCTAGTCGGCGGCGCCTGCAACGGGGCATGCCAAAGCCTGACCGGTAGCCGCCCGACCCTCCCGCCAATATCAGCGAGGCCCTATTGACGTGCGCGGCGAGAAAGCTTCCGCCTGCGCTCATCGTCCATCCTCTGTGTCGGCCAGGCTTGCGGTCGGCACCTCGAAGCTGAAGCCTCGCGCCATCAAGAAGCGCACGATTCCCTCGCCCTCGCGCGCCATCTCGATCGGATCATCGCGCACGAGCCGCGCCTCCAGCCCCGCGAATTTCGCTGAGTCGCAGAAGCTGAAGACGATGTCCGGGTGGGACAGGAGGGCTCCGCCGGTGCGGTCGGCCAGCGCTCCGTCACGGGTGAGCTCGATGTTTGCCACGGCCAACTCTGTCAACAATTCATCCATCTCCTGCCCCGACATGCTTGCGAGTCCGAAGAGGTAACGATCCTCAGCCGCATACGGATAACGCACCCGGAAGGCCGCCTCGCCCCCGGCATAGTGGTAGCGCACTGCGCTTTTCTTGAGCACGGCTGTCAGAAAGACGACGGGAATGGTCATCGCGCACCTCCCTGAGCGAAAGACGGGTACTCGCTGATGGGTGAGAACGGGATGAACAACGACATGACACACTCCTCTTTAGCGGCTTTGCCGGCGTGGCGGGGGCCGCAAGTTGGATCAAATCCCCCTGGCTCGTGAGGTGAGCCAGACCGTGTGTTCGGTTGCCGGGCCTTTAGCGCGACGCCGGCCAGTGCAGAAAGCGCACGCAACTTGGTGCTGCGCCGCCCTGATCGAGCCGGGTGTCAGGCTTCCTCCTCATCATCGCCCCCGAGCGCCCAGTCGGGCCATACGAAGACTTCCTTCGGCCGTAGTGAACCGTCCGGCTCCAGGCTGCGCTCAAGCAGCTCGTAGGTCGCGGCGTAGATACCGGGCCGCTTGCTCTCGCGAGGGCCGGCGACGTTGAGCGAGCAGAACCGGTTCGCTTCAACCCAGGTGCGCAGGCGCACGGCCGCCTCCTGGATGGGCGTCTCGTCGAGCTGCAGCACCAGGACCGGCTTTTTGTGCTGGCGGGCGATCTGCACGGTCTCCAGCGTGCCGCCGTCGAGTTCGCCGAGGTTGACGATCAAGGTGGCGTCGCTCTCGAGCACGTTGCGCTTGGTGCGTTGGCGATAGCCGGCAGATTCCGTCTCCCTGAGCTGATAGCGGCCGGCAAGCGGGCCGTCCTCGGCCTTCCGGCCCTTGGGACACCACCCCCCGTGAATGATCCGGCAGGCAATGGCCCAGTCCAGCGCCGCCCGGTCGGCGCCGGTCTGTCCCCCTGAGTGGATCTGGCGAGCGGGCCAGGGCTCCTGCTCGTCAGGTTCTTCGCTCTCCTCGGCGACGACCGAACCATCATCGAGCACGTACCGCAGCGGCTCGAGCTGCTGGTTGGGGTCTTCCATCGGCTTGCGGTACCGCACCTCGGCCGTCGGGCCGACCTCCGCCTTGAGCCGGCGCGCAAGCTCGAGCCCCTGCGCAGGGAAGTCGATCCAGTCGAGGTCGAGGTTGGTCATCAGGCCCGGGACCTCCGGAGCGCGACAGAATCGCCGGTACCATTCGACCAGGGCCTCGAAGAGTTCTTCCGAGATCGGGTGCGAGCCGTTCCAGCCGCAGCAGTCCCCGCACAGGCTGTAGCGCGAGTCACGGCCGAGAACCCGTTCCCAGCAGAATGGATCGCCCTCATCGGGGCTGAGGATGTACTGCGAGACAACGCCCTCCGGGGGCTGACTCGGGGCTTTGGGTTTGGCTGTCATCGCGGCACGCCCTCCATCCGTTTCCTGGTTCTCATCATGTTCGATCACACGATCGGCTTGCGGTCGTAGCGCACGATGTCTTCGCCGTCATGGACGAAGCGGATCGTCCAGTCGCGCTCGGCGGCGATGCGGTTGGCCGCCTCGACCTCGGTGTGCAGTTCGGCGGCGTAGTAGCTGCTGCCGGGGCAGTCGCCCTCGACCACGACGATGCCGAGCGCATCCATCAACTCCGGATCTTCGCGCAGGAAATGGTCGTACGCAGCCCCCTGGGCGTCGCCGGTCTTGTAGTAGCGCTCCCACTCCTGGCAGGGATCGGGCGCTTCGGAGAGCCAGTCGTCGATGATCCTGTCGATGCTGGTCCGATCAGTGCCGCTGGCCTGCTCACACCACTCGAGCCAATCGTCCTCGACCTTCTCGTCGACCGTCGCCTCGTCAAGCGCGGGATCCTGCTCGAGCAGGTGCTCGCGGTAGAGCGCCTGGATGGGGTCGTAGAGGTCGTAATGGCTTTCGAGCATCGAGGCATCGACGTCGCTCGTGTCGCTGAAACCATAGGCGTCGTAGCGTGTGGTGGGCTCCTCGAAGTTGGCGTACGAGAGCGCGCGGAATTCGCTGACCTCGAACAGATCCCAGGTGCTGACGGCTTCGGTCCAGGCGGTGTCGATCTCGGCAGCGGACGCGGTGGCCAGATCCAGGGGCAGGGCGATCGAGGCGCCGAACGAGGCCAGCGCCTTGAGGAAAGTACGGCGATCCATGGCGGTCACCTCGTTCAAGCTGCGGCGGTGCTGACCGAGGCGCGGATGAGCGCTTCGGAAGCAGCCAGGATGGCGGTGAGTTCGTCGTCCGCCGGCGTTGCCGCAGCGCCGTCACGGCGCCACTGCCACTGCTGGCCGGCCTGCTCGACGTGGTAGCCGTGCTTGGAGAGGTAGAGCCGGATCAGTCGCTGAACGGCCTTGATTGCTTTGTCGCGGGACATGTTCGCCTCCAGAACAGAAGCGCCCTCTTTAGGTTCTGTTCACATATAACGATATGAGATCACCGCGCAAACGATTCGCACGAATGCCATGTAGCTGCATGCGAGCTTGTCGTAGCGTGTGGCGATCCGACGGTAATGCTTGATACGGTTGAAGAAGCGCTCGATCAGATTTCGCGCGCGGTACGCGCAGCGGTCGTAGTGCCTGGGGGTAATGCGGTTGGATCGAGGCGGGATGACTGCTTGGGCACCGGATGCTTCGATACTCATGACCAAGGCGTTGGCATCGTATCCTTTGTCGGCAACCAAGCTGGCGCACGGCATATCGGCAATCAAATCGTGCGCACACTCGATGTCGGCGACCTGTCCTGCGCTCAGAATCATGCGCAGCGGTTTGCCCAAGGCATCGACGGCAAAGTGCAGCTTGGTCGTCAGGCCTCCACGCGAGCGCCCCAGCGCCTGCGGTCCTACTTTTTTTGGGCGCCTGAGGCGTGCTGGTGGGCGCGAACGATGGTCGAATCGATGAACACCCGCCCCAGATCGCGCTCGCCGGCCAGTGCGAGGGCGACCCGATTCCAGACGCCTGCATCGCGCCAACGCGCAAAGCGTACATACGTCGAATGCCAGTTGCCGAACTCGGGCGGAAGGTCGCGCCACGGACTGCCTGTGCGTGCCAACCAAAGGACCGCCTCAACGAACAGCCGGTTGTCTTTGGCCGAACGCCCTCTATCGCCGGGTTTGCCGGGTAGAAGCCCTTCGATTGACTGCCACTGTTCATCTGTCAGCACCATTCGAAGCATCCTGATCTCCGCCCAAAGATCAGGATGTAAACACAAATCAGCTAATGTGAACAGCCCCTAGCGGTATGCGTTTAACGTCCCCCGCAAGTGGGGCTAAATCAGGGACCGGATGCCGTTGCGGCATGGGTGAAAGACTACCGGGCCGGCCGAGCCTGCGGGAGAAATTCCCCGCAAACTGCGCTCGGCCGCGCCCGGGTGGGTGGCCATGCGCTAGCGCGAGAGGACGATGTCCGACTCGTGCCGGGCCGCCTCGGCGTTGGCCTTGGCGAGCGCTGCCTGCCACTCGCGGAAGAAGCGTTCGCCGAGCAGGTGACGGGCGAGCACCGCGCGAAGGTAATCGGAGAGCGGCTGCTTTGCGGCGTCGGCCAGGTCCTGCAGCTCGAGCTTGAGCCGCGCGGGCAGGAAGAGCTTGAGATCCTCAGTGGCCTTGCCCAGGTGGCGGGCGTTGATCTCGCGGGGTGTCGGCCCTTCTTCGGTGGCGCTGCGCCGGACGGATCCCATGATCTCGATCTTCTCCATCTCCTTGAGCCGAGCGCTCATTCGACGCTTCAGATGCGCGAGTTCCACTCGCCCGAACACGTGCTCGAAGAGGATCCAGCGCAGCACGTCAGGGCGGCTCGCGTCGTGCTGATTGCAGAGCACATCGATGGCAGCGACCAGCTTCTCGGGGAGCCAGAGCTTGATCGACACCGCATTGGTGCTGAAGTCTTCGTACACGAGCGCGCTGGGGCTGATCTCACTGACGTCGCCCATGAAGCGCGAGCCACGGGTTGCGTAAGGCCACATGATGATTTTCTCCTCGTGTGACCGGGCTCAACGCCAGCCGAGCCAACTTGGGCGGATCGGCAGGGGCTCGCTCGACGATTGGCGCAGAGGCGCGCTTGCCTGCGCAGGCGGGAAGGGATTGGGAACGAACTTGCCGAGCGCCTCGCGCTGGCTGGGGGTCAGGCGCCGGTCGCCCGTGGATTGCGTACTGATCATGGTCTTGCTCCTCGCCCCCTGTTGAGCCGGCGTGACCGGCCTCGCGGGGGCGAAGAGGCGGTGACGCTTTAGCCGGTATTTGTCATCCGCCCCGGCAAGTTGTCGTTAATGCCGGCGGTTGGGCGCTGGGCGCCCGTGAGGTGCTGCAAAAAGCAAAAGACCCGATGGCCATGCAGGCTCAGCGGGTCTGGTCAGGCCGCTTTAGCTGCATTTATTACGCGCCCGCAAGCTGTGATTTCAAATCGGCGCGATGACCGGATTAAAGCGGAGGGGCATTGGGGCTGTCAAGGCGAAGGCAGTCGTTGGGCCCTGGCCGCCGTGCCTATAATCGCGGCCGGTCATCAAGGTGCGCATGGCCCATGCGCCACGTCCTGGAGAAAGGTGTCGAGCATGGAAGCGGTGGCAGTCATAGATTTCGAGACCACGGGGTTGTCACCCGCGCAGGGCGATCGCGCCACGGAGATCGCAGCGGTCATCGTGGAGGACGGTCGTGTGGTCGACCGCTATCAGAGCCTGATGAACGCGGGCGTGCGGATTCCCGCCTACATCGAGGCGCTGACCGGGATCACGAACGCCATGGTCCGCAGCGCACCTTTGGCGGGCGAGGTCATGCGCGACGTCTCCGATTTCGTCGGCGACATGCCGATCGTCGCCCACAACGCCTCGTTCGACGCCAAGTTCTGGGACGCGGAGCTCGGGCGCATCCAGCGCAACAGGAAGCAGGATTTCGTGTGCTCGCTGCTGCTGTCCCGACGTCTCCTACCACTCGCACCGAGCCACAAGCTGGGCGTCCTGGTCGAGTACGCCAATTTGCCGGTCGCCGGGCGCTATCACCGCGCACTGGCCGATGCCGAGATGGCCGCGAGCCTGCTGCTGCGGCTCGAGGATGAGCTGCGGCTGCGGCATCAGGTGCCCAGGGTGTCGGTCGAACTGCTGCGGCAGATCCAGCGCGCGTCGAAGGCGCAGCTGCCAAGATGCCTGGCCGCTGCCCGGGGATGCTGATGCGCGTGCGACGTGGGGCGCGGACAGGGACTCAGCGATGACGACCCGCTTCATCCTTTCCCCCGATGAGATCGAGATCACCGCGATTCGCGCGCAAGGCGCGGGCGGCCAGAACGTCAACAAGGTGTCGAACGCGGTGCACCTGCGGTTCGACATCGCCGCGTCGAGCCTGCCCGATGACATCCGCGCGCGTCTGCTCGCCCTGCACGACCATCGGATCAGCAAGGAGGGCGTGGTGATCATCAAGGCGCAGAAGTTTCGCAGCCTGGAGAAGAACCGCGCCGAGGCGCTGCGCCGGCTGGAGGAGCTGATCGAGCGTGTCGCGGTGCCCCCGAAGGCGCGCCGTGCGACCCGGCCAACCCGCGCGTCGGTCACCCGCAGGCTGGAGGGGAAGGCGCGGCGGGGGTCGATCAAGGCTGCGCGCGGAAAGGTCAGCGACTGACGGATCGGTGCCCTTGAGGCTCAATCAGCGTCTCGCATCACTCAGCGTCCAGCAGGCGCGCGCATTCGTCCATCATCGAGCGCGCCAACTCCGAGTCGTAGTTCGGATCGAGCGCTTCCATCATCTCGTGCGTGGTGTAGAGACCCGCTTCCCGTGACAGCGAGCCCGCGATCTGGCGCGCCAGCCCGTCGCTGCGCGCGGAGAGCTGGCGGCGATCGGCCAGTGGCAGTGCGCGCTCGCTGCGCCGGAGCCAATCGGCGATGAAGCTCGCGCCCTGGGCCTCGGTGAGCCACTGGCCATGTTCGTAGTGGATCGACAGGCGCTCGGCAGTGAGCGCGAAGATCAGCGCGGCGCGCGTGCCTCGGCTGTCTGCGGGCGGTGTCGGGCGGGGAGGTGGGGACATGGTGTAACGGCCAGGTTGGGTCAGGAGACGGCCGGATGCTATCAGCCCTCTGCTGGTTTTAAGGCACAGTTGTACTGTTCAAATAAAAGTGGCTTAATAGGTGCCATGAACACCGACGCCTCCCCAAGCTATCCCCTGGCCGAGTTGGCCGTGCTCGCGGACCTGCCGCCCCGCACGGTGCGCTACTACGTGCAGATCGGCCTGGTCGACCGCCCCGAGGGCGAGACCCGGGCGGCCCGCTACGGCGCGCGGCATCTCGAGCAGCTGCTGCAGATCCGCAAATGGACCGCTGCCGGCGTCTCGCTCGAGCGCATCCGCGAGTTGCTCCACGGTGCGCCACCGCCGGTGCCGCCTCGCGAACGCGCCATCGGCAGCGTGTCGGTGCGCAGCCATCTGGCGGTGGCCGAGGGGGTCGAGGTGGTGATCGATCCGCAG
This sequence comes from Thauera aminoaromatica, assembly GCF_000021765.1. Lineage (NCBI taxonomy): Bacteria > Pseudomonadati > Pseudomonadota > Betaproteobacteria > Rhodocyclales > Zoogloeaceae > Thauera > Thauera aminoaromatica. Next base: position 2,403,207 of record NC_011662.2, read on the forward strand.
CGCGCGGGCCTGAGTCCCGAGGCGGTGCGCCAGTTCATCCAGGGCGTGATGGCCGCCTTCGAGGCGGTGCAGGGGCAAGGCGGGGCGGTGTCGCAGAGCGCTGCTTCGAACAACACGGACAAGAACGACCGACAGGCGGGAGAACGATGATACAACAACAATCGGCACGACTCGAGACGAGGGCGGGTGAGGCACTGACGCTGCAGGGCGTGCGGTTCACCGGCACCTTGCGCGGCACGCTCTTCGAAGCGGATCTCGAACAGCGCTTTGCCAACCCCTTCGAGCGCCATGTCGAGCTCGTCTACAGCTTCCCGCTGCCCTGGGCGGCGGTGCTCCTCGGGGTGGAGGTGCGGATCGGCGAGCGCCGCCTGTCCGGTGCGGTCATCGAGAAGAGGCAAGCCGAGCAGGGCTACGAGGACGCGCTGGCCGAGGGCAACACCACCATCCTGCTCGAGCAGAACGTCGATGGCAGCTACACGCTGAACCTGGGCAACCTCGCACCCGGGGAGACCTGTGTGGTACGGCTGCGTTACGCCCAGGTGCTGCAGTTCGAGCAGCATGGCCTGCGCCTGGTGGTGCCCACGGTGATCGCCCCGCGCTACGGCGACCCGGTGGCCGATGCCGGCCTGAAGCCACATCAGCTGGTCGAGCACGACCTGATGGCCGTCTATCCGTTCGAGCTCACCTTGCGCATCGAAGGCGAGCTCGCGCGGGCGCGCATCGGCTCGCCGAGCCATCCGTTGTCGACGCGGCTCGAAGGAGAGGGGGAGACGGCGGCGATGCTCGTATCGCTCGGTCGCGGCGGGGCACTCGATCGCGACTTCATCCTGGTGCTCGACGAGGTTGCGCAGGATTCGCTTGCCGTGTGCGCGCACGACACCCTCGATGAGGGCGCGGTGAATGTGCTGGCGAGCTTCTGCCCGCGTGTGCCGGCGGCGGCCCATCCGCTCGCGGTGAAGATCCTGGTGGACTGCTCGGGCTCGATGCAGGGCGACAGTATCGCCGCTGCGCGACGTGCGCTGCAGGCCATCGTCGCCGGCCTGCGCGAGGGCGAGCGGTTCTCGCTGTCACGCTTCGGCAGCACTGTCGAGCATCGCTCGCGCGCGCTGTGGCGCACGAGCCCCGCTACCCGGCTGGCCGGGCAGCGCTGGGCGGCACAGTTGCAAGCCGACCTGGGCGGCACGGAGATGGAGAAGGCGCTGGACTCCACGCTGGCCCTGGCCGGAGACGCATCGGTAAGCCCCGGTGCTGGGGAAGGTGCCGCGCCGGTCGATCTGCTCCTCATCACCGATGGCCAGATCCACGCCATCGACCGAACGGTGGCGAAGGCGCGCGCGCTGGGTCACCGGGTGTTCGTCGTCGGTATCGGCAGCGCCCCTGCCGAGGGTGTGCTGCGCCGCCTGGCCGAGGAGAGCGGCGGGGCCTGTGACTTCGTCGCCCCCGGAGAGACTGTGGAGCCTGCCGTGCTGCGCATGTTTGCGCGCCTGCGCTCGCAGCGCATGGCGTCCCTGGCGCTTGCGTGGCCGGCTGGTGCGAAGCCCCTGTGGATGAGCGCGCTACCCGGCTCGGTGTTCGATGGTGACGCGGTGACCGTGTGGGCACGCTTCGCGCAGGTGCCGGATGGGACGGTGCGTCTGATCGGCCGGCGCACGCACGCCTCGGTGCCCGAGTCGCTGGGCGAAGCCTGCCTGACGGCTGCGGAGCATGATTCGGCGCTCAGCCGGATGGCCGTGGCCGCGCAGATCGAAACCCTGCTCGCGACCGAGGGCGCCCAATCGCGTCAGGCGCTGGAACTGGCCGTCGCGTATCAGCTGGTCAGCCCGCTGACGCATTTCCTGCTCGTCGAGACGCGTGCCGAAGCCGACAAGCCGGCGGACATGCCCGATCTCGTGAAGGTGCCCTCGATGCTGCCCGCCGGCTTTGGCGGGCTCGGCAGTCTCGACTTCTGCATCGACCCCTGCATGGCGCCGCTCACTGTTAATGAGGCACCGGAGCACTACGGCTCGCCGGCTGCGGCAAGCGGTGCGTATCTCGACTTCGACGATCCCTTCGATGCGCCCGTGGTGCTGCGCTCGGGTCGACGTGCGGATCACGGCGATACGCCCAACAAGGCTGGGACCTATGACATCCCGGCTTTCCTGCGCCGAAGCTCGAACCAGGACGCCGGGCAGCCCCCCCGGGACGATCCGCGTTACTGGTGTGCCGAACCGCATTACACAGGTCTCACTCCCCTCGGTCTGACACAGTGGCTCCGCAGTCACCCGCAGGCCGAATGGCCGCAACGTTATGCCGAGTTGCGCCGACTCGGTGTCGGTACGGCAGTGCTCGACTGGCTCGAGTTCGTGTTGGCTGAAGGGGAGGGTGAGTCGCTGGTGGTCGCCTGCTTCGTTCAGGTGATGGCGCAGCGCGACCTGTACGAAGCGCTGCTGTCGGACACCGGCGCGCTTGGTAGGCTTAAGGCCTTGGCACAACGCGTGGCACCGGGCGCGGCGCTGAAGGTCAGCCAGGATGACCCTGCGGCTGCGTCGATCCTTGCTCGCCTGCAGGTGTTTGTAAGTACGCTGCGGGCAGAGCGCTGGCCCGACTGCGTCTTTGCGCTCCAGGACGGGGCGTCGGCGCTCGAACAGTCGGGTGTCGGCGTTGGATAGAGGCAGGGAAACGTAAGGGAGCAGTCATGCCCGTGAAGACCGTCCTCGACGGCAGCGCCGTACCGGTCAGGATCTGGACCGACGACATCGACGAGGGCTCGAAAGCGCAGCTCGCCAACATCGCCAGCCTGGCCTTCATCCACCATCACGTGGCTGCCATGCCCGATGTGCATCTGGGCATCGGCGCGACCATCGGCTCGGTGATCGCCACCCATCAGGCCATCATTCCGGCGGCGGTGGGTGTCGACATCGGCTGCGGCATGGTCGCGGCGCGCCTGTCGCTCACCGCCAACGACATCGACGAGAAGCGCCTGAAGAAGGTGTTCGATCAGATCAGCCGCGATGTGCCGGTCGGCCGCGACCAGCATGCGGACGGCCGGGTACTGGTCGACGCGGTGCGCCCGTTCGAGCCGGGCCTCAAGGCCCTGACCGAGCGTCACCCGCAATTGCTCAAGGCCTTCGGCAAGTTCTCCAAGTGGGCGAACCAGATGGGCACGCTCGGGGGCGGCAACCATTTCATCGAGGTCTGCCTGGACGAGCACGAGCAAGTCTGGGTGATGCTGCACTCGGGCAGCCGTGGCATCGGCAACGCCATCGCGACGTACTTCATCGAGCTGGCGAGAAAGGACATGGCGCGCCACATGATCCACCTCCCCGATCGCGATCTGGCCTACTTTGCCGAGGGCAGCGAGCACTTCGCCGATTACGTCGAGGCTGTGCATTGGGCGCAGGAGTACGCGATGGCCAACCGCCAGGCGATGCTCGATCTCGTGCTCACGGGGCTGGCGCGCCACCTGCCGCCCTTTACCGTCACCACCGAGGCGGTGAACTGCCACCACAACTACGTCGCCCGCGAGCACCACTATGGCGCCGATGTCTGGGTGACGCGCAAGGGCGCGATTCGTGCAGGGAAGGGGGAGCTCGGCATCGTCCCTGGCAGCATGGGCGCGCGCAGCTACATCGTGCGCGGCAAGGGCAATGCGGAGAGTTTCTGCTCCAGCGCGCACGGCGCCGGCCGGCGCATGAGCCGCACGGCCGCGAACAAACGCTTCACCGAGGCCGACCTCGCACGCCAGACCGAAGGGGTGATCTGTCGCAAAGACAAGGGCGTGGTTGATGAGATCCCCGGCGCGTACAAGGACATCGACGAAGTGATGGCCAACCAGCGCGACCTCACCGAGGTCCTGCATACCTTGAAGCAGGTGGTGTGCGTGAAGGGGTAGGGGGCGACGGCGCGTCAGGCAATCTCTCACATCGCTTGCCGGTCTTGCATTGATGCCGGATGCAAGCCGCCCATAGAATCCGCGCATGAGCACTCCACACCTCGATCGGCTTCTCTTCATGCAGGGCGGCCAGTGTTTCTTCTGCCGGCAGCCCTTGCCTCGCGGTGAGGCCTCCATCGAGCATCTGGTGGCCAGCGCCAACGGGGGCACGAACAGCGAGGAGAACTGTGTCGCCTGCTGCCGTACCCTCAACAGCCTCCTCGGATCGAAGTCGATCAAGGAGAAGTTGCAGATCGTGCTGAACCAGCGCGGCGACTTCCGCTGCCCCCGGCCGCGAGAGTCCGCGCCCGCGCCAGGTGCGCTGCCCCTGCCTGAAGGCGACAACCCGACTCCACCGGTCGTGAAGCCGACCGCTGTCGCCGCCAGTGCGCCTGCAGCCGTCGCGCCGACCCGGGACACCCATCAGGAACGCCTTGCGCTCGTCCTCGAGGACCTTCGCAAGCGCGGCAACTCGCGACCGCGCAAGGAGGCGACCCTGATGACCACGATCCAGGCCCTGATCAAGCAGCGTACGAACCAGCCGATTTCCGACGCCAACCTGAAGAAGCTGCTTGCCGAACTTCAGCAGCGCGGGCAGGTGACGATCGCGGAGGGGAAAGTTGCCTACAAACTCTGATCCCAACACTGCCGTCGCGGCGGGCGATGGGGTACGGCTGGACGCCGACAACCTGGTGCAGCGTGTCGCCGCACGCATCCGGTCCCGGTTCGCCGAGGAGGCCTCGGGCCATGACTGGCACCACATCCACCGTGTCTGGCGCCTGGCCCGGAAGATCGCCGTGGCCGAGGGCGCGAGGCTCGACGTGGTCGAGTTGGCCGCACTCGTCCATGACATCGCCGACTGGAAGTTCCACGGGGGTGACGACGCCATCGGGCCACGCGAAGCCGAGTGGCTGCTGCGCGAGGAAGGCGCCGGCGACGACCTCGTTGAGCCGGTCGTCGAGATCGTGGCGACGATCTCGTTCAAAGGCGCAGGGGTCCGGCAGCCCATGCGGACGCTCGAGGGGCAGTGCGTCCAGGATGCCGACCGGCTCGATGCGATCGGAGCGATCGGTATCGCCCGCTGTTTCGCATACGGCGGCCATGCGGGTCGCCTGATGTACGACCCTGAAGTCCCGCCCGTACTGCACGCGACCGCTGATGCCTACAAGGCCGCGAAGGGGACCAGCGTCAATCACTTCTACGAAAAGCTCTTTCTGCTGAAGGACCGCATGAACACCGCGACCGGACGCCTGCTCGCGCAGGAGCGACACCAGTTCATGGCCTCCTTCGTCGAGCGCTTTCTCGAGGAGTGGAACGGGGACGAGGGCTCAGCCCATCATGGTCCAGCGGTGCTTGTGGAGGCCAGCAGCGACGCCTTAGGCGGGAATGAACTTCGTTCCAGTGGATCGCGTTCGTAACCGCTTACCGACGTCAATGTTTGGAGCGACTTCTTCCGTCAGGAATGCATACCAGTCGTCTGTCGTCATCGTCTCCGGAGATTCGGCGCGCAGACGATAAAAGGGAAGTCCAACGAGACCGAAAATCGCGTTCTTCATCTCATCGCGGGTCTTGATTTCGGGCCGATCATGATATGAGCTATCGAGCTCGAACGCGGCAACGGGATCCCCTTCATCCGGCACGATCAGCACCGCATCGACCCGGGAGTTTTTTGCGTAGGCCCACGTCGACTTACCTACGAGCTCACGCAGGCGACTGAACTCGATCATCTGGTCAAGTGGATAATTCGGCAGCGCAAGTAGCGCGGGAAATCTCAGCGACAAGGCCTTGAGAAACGCTCTCTCCTGGCTACTCCTGAAAACCGAACGCCGGATTCCCATTGCGTCGGACGCGTTTGGATCGCCGAAGCGCATAAGTGTGCTGCTGACAACGCGCCGCACTTCAATGACGGGCTCGGAAAGAGCCTTGGCTGCTTCCAACTGCTTTCGATTGGTATTCTGGCGTCGTTCGGACCAACGTCGATGCTCGTCGCGAAGTGTCCTCGCGATAGCGTGCAACGTGCTTGAATCCAGGCGCTCGGCGAGGCCGATAACGGTCGAGTAAGGAGCTGATATCTCGCCGGCGAGAAGGAGCTGCTCATACTCAGTCAGCAGATCCTCTGCGGCTTGCGGTGCTTCGAGGAGGAGACATAAGGCCTCGCCGGCGAGGGCCTTCAAGTAGTCGTCGTTCCTCCGGAAAACCTGAACCTCACCGTCGAGAAATAAAGTGACAAAGGCGGCATGCTCCCGCCGATGCAGATGCCCACGCAACGTCCGAATGACGCTTGCTTTATCCCTTGTCTGCACGAAGTCTCGTCGTCTAAGTCGTCAGAATCGAGTGGGAATAGTACGTGTCGGCGCGCCCATTGTCACTCATAGAGCGTCGCCTCATAGAGGCCACACTCCTAGCATCAGTCGAAAATCCATTTCCGACTGCTGTGACTTCTTCCTCCGACCCCAGGGTCCTCTTCGGTAAGCACCTTGCCGAGCTTCGCCGAAGCCGCGGATGGTCCCAGGAATACCTCGCGCTTGAGAGCGGTCTCGCGCGGAGTTACTTAGGCGGCGTTGAGCGTGGACAGCGGAACATCGCGCTTCTGAACATCATTCGCTTGGCAAACGCGCTGGAGCTTCCACCCTCTAAGCTTCTTGAGTTCGAGGATCGCAACGGCGGCCGTGTTGCATCGGGCCTGAGTTAGAGATCAATCGAGGGCCCGCACACCAGCATCAGGACCAGGCGATGCGGTGACCGCGCTCTGTAGCCTTGTGGCGTTCATCATCGTCGCCATGGAGGTATAGGCTCGTGGTTGTGATTGACTCGTGGCCTAAGTTATCGCGGACGAACCGCAAGTCGACCTCGGCGCCTGCCATGTTCGAACCGGCCGTGTGACGTAGCCAGTGCGCCGAAGCCGCACGCAGTGCGTTTGCCCGCGACACAAACTCATCGCCACGCTCCTCAACTCGCTTCGCTGCACGCTCAAAGACTTCTTTCACGACTAGATGCACGGCCCCGCGCGTCAGAGCCCGACGCTGTCCGCCGATTGGAAGGAGGAGGGGGGTCGGCTCGCCTGGAACTGGATAGGGCGCCAACGCGTACTCCCGGCGGTAGCGCACCAACTCCATCATCAGTTCGTTCGTGGCAGGGACGATCCTCGTCTTCTCACCTTTGCCCGTTACTTCAAGCCACCAAAGGTCGTCCCCGTTTCGGTCACGCCGGGAAAAGAAGCACCCCATGGTATTGGTCGTGACCTCCGTGATACGAAGGCCGCACAGGTAGAGCAGACTAAAGAGCCAGCGCACGCGGAAGTAATGCTCGCGCTCGCGATCCGTCTCGTTTGGCATCGCTTCGATCGATGCCTTGACTTCCACCCAGGTAGGCTCATCGAGGAATCGGGTGATTCGGGGCTTCGACCGCCGCTGGCGCTGTCGAGAGATGGATAGTGGATTGCCGGCAAGGTACCCAGCATTCACAAGCCAGGCGAACATCGTGTTCAGGATGACAATCGCTTGTCGCTGACTGCTGGCAGACAGCGACCCAGAAAACGGTCTCCAGGCAGGATCGTTTCGGGGCCATTTGCGGCCTTTGGCCATGACCCAGCGTGCAACGGGCTGTGGATCTGCGAGAAATCGCCTGTACAACAACAGATCCTCGTGACTGAGGCTGGAAAGGGGTTTGCCCAACTCCGTGACCGACCAGAGGAGGAGGCGCTCAGCCTCCTTTCGGTAGCTATCGAACGTCGTTCGGGTCTCGACAAAGCGGGCGAGCCACGCTTTGACGGCATCGACGTCGTTCTGCGCCGAAATCTGCGGCCGACCGCCAACGGCGCGGTTATTACCGACACTTCCGTTGAGTTCGCTTGGCAAGTTGACCAGTTCCAACGGGCCGAACGCGTTTCGGGGCATCAAATTCACGAGGGTCACCTCCAGAACGGCGGATTCCGCACGTTACTACACATTATAGGAATAATGTCTAAATTTAATGATTATACGGCCGGATTTGTCCGGACACCGGACAGCGCTGCCCTGTATATTGTGTTTCTACCGCCAAGGCGGCTACCATCCTGAAATTGGTCGAAAACCCGAGCCCAAAAAATGAGCCGTAGCTCCGTTATTACATACGAGCATGTCCGTCAGGCCTGCTACGAGATCCTCGCCAAGGGGGAACGACCAACCCGCCCAGCGGTTCAAGAACTACTCTCCAGTGACCGGTATGTTGGCCAGAAAGGCAGCAACGCCGTCGTCCAGAACCACATCCAAGAGTTCTGGAGTGCCATGGCAAACACGTTGCAGGTGCCCGTGCGGACGGTGGACGGGATCCCCGAGGCCTTCGTAACGATCATCGATCGCGCACTTGGCGATATGGTGCAGGTTGCCAAGAGACTTGCTGAGGAGGGCCTCAGGGAGCGGGAGGCCCATCTGGACAAGCGATCCAGAGAAATGGAGGCAACCGCTCAGGAGGCAAACGAGCGTGCCCTCGAATCCCATCAACTCCGCCTACGCATGGAGAGTGAGGTCGCGGCCTTGAGAATGAGGATCGGAGACCTGGAGGCCAACCTCGCGGAGTCTCAGAAGAAGCTGGCCGAAGAGTCGCATAGGGTCCTTGAGCACCAGCGCACGATCGACGAAAAGGATGCCGAACTCGTGCGCCAGTTCTCCTCGCTGGACGCGGCGAGACTCGCCATCGAGCAAGCTAATGAACATCACCGCCTGGAGACCCATCGACTGTTGCAGCAACTGGACAACGAGCGTCAAACCGCAAGCAAGGAGCGGAGGCAGCAGAACGAAGAGGTAGAGCGCACACGCAAGGACGCTGCCACTGCGCGAGAGGAGATCATTGCGTTGCGTGAGGACTGCGCTCGACTCAAGGCAGAGAGCGTCAAGATATGCGAGAGGCTGACAGAGGCAACAGCCTCAATGGAGACCCTGCGAAGCAGCCTCGAGAAAGCTGAGGCCCAACTCTCCATATCGGAGCGTGACCTTGCAGCGGTGAGAGTGCGGCACGAGGTGGCTGATCAACTCCGGCAAGAGGCAACGGTCAGGCTTAACGTCCAAGCTGAGGAAATCGGCCAACTTCGGCAAGAAATTGCAAATCTTAGGAGGCGACGCGTCAAGAGCCGTGCACCAGAAGAGATCGCTCTTACGAGTAAGGAAGAGACAGATACGAAACGGGCAAATAGTGACTAGCCATTCGCGTCAGGCCCTTGTAGCTCTCCACGACGGTGGTTACAAAATTACTAAAATACTGGTAACAACTTTAGTTAAATGAACGGCGAATTCTTCGCACCGAGATGCCATGTCGGGTATTTGTTTACATAACACATATTCTCGCTGTTTTAGTTGCACCTACTGCAGGGGGACTTCCTGGCCGCGAGCGCGCTTGCGGGAACGCTGCAGCACGCGCGTGCAATGCCAGATTGAAAACCCTGGTGCGGGGAAAGAGACTCGAACTCTCACGCCTTGCGGCGCTGGAACCTAAATCCAGTGCGTCTACCAATTCCGCCATCCCCGCACACTTCAGCACAAGTGAAGCGGCGCGCATTATACACGCGCCGCTTCGCGTACCGGGCGGCAGCGGCTGGTCCGACGCTCAGGCCGTGCTGCGGCCGTAAGTGTCCTCGAAGCGGACGATGTCGTCCTCGCCGAGGTAGCTGCCCGACTGCACCTCGATGATCTCGAGCGGGACCTTGCCCGGGTTCGACAGGCGGTGGGTGTGGCCGAGCGGGATGTAGGTCGATTCGTTCTCGGCGAGCAGGAAGCTGCGCTCGCCGTTGGTGACCTCCGCCGTACCCTTCACCACGATCCAGTGCTCGGCGCGGTGGTGGTGCATCTGCAGGCTGAGCTTGGCGCCCGGATTGACCACGATGCGCTTGACCTGGAAGCGCTCGCCGGCGTCGATCGAGTCGTACCAGCCCCAGGGACGATAGACCTTGCGATGGCTCTGGGTGAGCGTGCGGCCCTCGGCCTTCAGGCGCGCGACCACCTTCTTGACGTCCTGCGTGCGATCCTTGTGCGCGACCATCACCGCGTCGGGGGTCTCGACCACCACCATGTCCTCGCAGCCCACCGCGGCGACCAGGCGGCTGCCGGCGTGCACCAGGGTGTTGCGGCAGGCCTCGAAGAGGACCTCGCCGCGCGCGGCGTTACCCTCCCCGTCCTTGGCCGACACCGCCCACAGCGCGTCCCAGGCGCCCACGTCGGACCACCCGGCCGACAGCGGCACGACCACGCCCTGCCCAAGCTCCGGCGCTTCGGCGAGCTTCTCCATGACTGCGTAGTCGATCGAGTCGCTCGGGCTGCGCTCGAAGGCGGCGGTGTCGAGACGGATGAAGTCCGCGTCGTGGGTGCAGCCGGTGACCGCCGTCGTGCAGGCCGCGGCCATTTCGGGCGCGAAGCGACGGATCGCCGCCAACCACACCGAGGCCTTCATCATGAAGATGCCGCTGTTCCAGTAGTAGGCGCCGCTCGCCACGTAGGCCTCGGCGGTGGCGCGGTCGGGTTTCTCGACGAACTCGAGCAGTGCGCGCGCGCCCTCGCCCTCCGCCAGCGCCTCGCCGCTGCGGAGGTAGCCGTAGCCGGTCTCGGGGTGGTCGGGCACGATGCCGAAGGTCACCAGTGCACCCTTGGCTGCCGCCTTGGCGCCGATCGCGATCGCATGCTGGAAAGCGACCTGTTCGGTGATGACGTGGTCGGCAGGCATCACCAGCAGGATCGGATCGCCCTCCTCCACCGCAACCAGCGCGGCCAAAGTGAGCGCCGGCGCGGTGTTGCGTCCCACCGGCTCGAGTACGATCTGTGGCGAACGTACGCCGATCTGGCGGAGTTGTTCGGCGATGATGAAGCGATACTCCTCGTTGGTGACGACCAGCGGACGCGGGTCGACCTCGCCGCCGGGGAAGTCCTTCAGGCGCAGCGCGGTCTCCTGCAGCAGCGAGCGCTCGCCGGTAAGGGGGAGGAGTTGCTTGGGATAGCTCTCGCGCGACGCCGGCCACAGTCGGGTGCCGGAGCCGCCGGAGAGGATCACGCTCTTGATGGTCATGAATCGGGTCCTTGCGTTGTTCTGTCGTTCGGCCGGGTGCTTCAGTCCAGGATCTCGCGCAGCATGCGGGCGACGCCGTCGCGCCAGTCGGGCAGCGCGAGACCGAAACGTTCGCGCAGCCGCGAGGTGTCGAGCCGTGAATTGAGCGGCCGCGCCGCGGCGGTCGGATAGTCGCGGGTGCCGATCGGCGCGATCTCGCCTGCCTTGAGCGTCGCCCCGAGCTTGCGCGCTTGCTCAATCACGAAGCTTGCGTAGCCATGCCAGCTCGTCTCGCCGCCCGCGGCGAGGTGATAGGTGCCGCCCAGGCTGCGGTCCGCGTGTTCGGCACGGAGGGCATGCGCGCTGACGTCGGCGATCAGCTCCGCGCCGGTGGGTGCGCCGTGCTGGTCGGCGATGACGGTCAGGCGTTCGCGCTCGGCCGCGAGGCGCAGCATCGTGCGGGCGAAGTTGCCGCCGCGCGCCGCATACACCCAGGAGGTGCGCAGGATCAGGTGACGGCAGCCCGCGGCGCGGATCGCCTCCTCTCCGGCGAGCTTGCTGCGGCCGTACACGGAAAGCGGTGCGGTCGGGGCATTCTCGCGCCAGGGGGTGTCACCGCTGCCGTCGAAGACGTAGTCGGTCGAGTAATGCACCAGCAGCGCGCCCACGGTCGCCGCGGCCCGGGCCAGCACGCCCGGCGCCTCCGCGTTGATGCGCTGCGCGCGCTCGACATCGGTCTCGGCCTTGTCGACAGCGGTGTAGGCGGCGGCGTTGACGATCACGTCGGGGGCCAGGCTGCGCACGGTGCGGTCGATGCCATCGAGGTCCTCGAGGTCGCCATGCAGGCCGTCGGCGCCGCCACGGTCGAGTGCGACGACGGTGCCGACCGGCGCGAGCGCGCGCTGCAGCTCCCAGCCGACCTGGCCGTTCTTGCCGAGCAGCAGGATCTTCATGCGCGGGCCTCGCGTCCGGCGTAGTTGCGCGCCACCCAGTCGCGATAGGCGCCGCTCTGCACGTTGGCGATCCAGGCCGGGTTGTCCAGGTACCACCGCACGGTCTTGCGGATGCCGCTCTGGAAGGTCTCCGCCGGCCGCCAGCCGAGCTCGCGTTCGATCTTGCGCGCGTCGATCGCGTAGCGGCGGTCGTGGCCGGGGCGATCCTTGACATAGGTGATCAGGCGGGCGTGGCTGCCGGCTGCACTCGGGCGCAGCTCGTCGAGCAGCGCACACAGGGTGTGCACGATCTCGAGGTTGGCCATCTCGTTCCATCCGCCGACGTTGTAGGTCTCGCCGAGGCGGCCGCGCGCCAGCACTTCGCGGATCGCGCTGCAGTGATCGCCCACGTAGAGCCAGTCGCGCACGTTCTGGCCGTCGCCGTAGATCGGCAGCGGCTTGCCGGCGAGCGCGTTCACGATCATCAGCGGGATCAGCTTCTCGGGGAACTGGTAGGGGCCGTAGTTGTTCGAGCAGTTGGTGGTGAGCACCGGCAGGCCGTAGGTGTGATGCCAGGCGCGCACCAGGTGGTCGCTCGCCGCCTTGCTCGCCGAGTAGGGGCTGTTGGGCTCGTAGGCCTTGGTCTCGGTGAAGGCGGGATCGTTCGGGCCGAGCGAGCCGTAGACCTCGTCGGTGCTCACGTGCAGGAAGCGGAAGGCCTCGCGCTCGCCGGCGGGAAGCGCGCTCCAGTGCGCGCGCGCCGCTTCGAGCAGGGTGAAGGTGCCGTCTACGTTGGTGCGCACGAAGGCGCCGGGACCGTGGATGGAGCGGTCGACGTGGCTCTCCGCGGCGAAGTGCACCACCGCGCGCGGCTTGTATTCGGCGAACAGGCGCTCGACCAGGGCGCGGTCGCAGATGTCGCCATGCACGAAGAGGTGCCGCGCGTCGCCTTCCAGGCGCGCGAGCGTCTCGCGGTTGCCGGCATAGGTCAGCGCGTCGAGGTTGATCACCGGCTCTTCCGAACCCTGGAGCCAGTCGAGCACGAAGTTCGCGCCGATGAAGCCGGCGCCGCCTGTCACGAGAATCACGTGGGGAATCCTGTTCGAGTCTGGAAAGCTGCCATTATCGCATTCAGGGCAATGGCCGACGAGGAAGGACGCCACTCCGGATCACAGGTTTTGAGTCTCGCTGCACCGCTGCGTCCTTGGGCAATCACTGCGGCGATCGAGCGATGCCCGCCGCGACAAGGGCCGAGAGATCCGGCTCGCAGAAGTTCTCAGGCGTGGCATCGAGTTCGGAAAGGCTGCGGGGAAAGGCGAAAAGGCAGGCATCGCTCGACGCGTATCCCATGAGTCGGGCGGTGTTCTTGGCGATCAGCTTGAACGCGCGTTGCGCGGTGCGGTCGGGGTCGCGATCCACGCGCCCACGGTCGGTGAGTTGCTGCAGCCTTGCAAGCGAAACGATCGAAAGGTGAAACGGCGTACTCGTGTCTCCCGCACTGGCGGCAAAGTTGAAACGCGCCGGTTTCAATTGCATGTCGTCGGCGATCACGACGACGCGAACGACCGTTCCATCCCCTCGCCAGTCGATGCTGCCGATCAATGCATCGAGGAGCGGACGCGCATCCATGAGCCCGAGCGTTGGCCGAAAAGGCGCGAGATCCATCTTGGTCGGGATCGTCACGATCGGTGGTGCAAGGCTGCCTTGCAGGCGCGCGACCAGTTTCGGAACAAAGCGTTGGTCGGCGATCTCCTCGTGGATGTGAAGGGCTACCGCCGTCGGACGCAAGTTCCGGCCGGCAGCATGGTCGTTGGCCTGGCTGTGGCCGGTAGCCAGAAACGACAGCAACATGCCCATCACAAGTCGGTTGTACCTTGTGGGCTTGAAGTTCTTCGGCATAATCCAGGGCAGCTCCTGATCGGCGGGAAACGCATGCAGCATAGCTACAGTTTCGACCTCGTGCTCGGCCACCTCCGCCTTCTGCAGCAGGGCTCGGACCTGACGAGCGATGCGCGTTGGGCGGCCGACGAGAGCCCTGAAGCATGCGCGACCCTGTCCACGCGTGCGCGTGAAACCGTCGAACGATTGAAGAAGGCGTTTCCCGATCTGCAGCCATTGCCGGTGGAGGCAGAAGAAGTACCGGATCTGCTCGGCCGCGTTCAGGACCCGGAGGTTTCCATCCGGCGCCTGCATCGCTTCGTACGCCTGGTCGGCACCTGGGAGTGCGGGAGCGTCCTGATCGGCACCTACGACAACTCGATCGAGGTGAGCCTCGCCGTCGACGCCGAGCGCTTGAACAGCGGCAACCTGAATGAATCCCTTGCACGCTTGCTGACCTGCCTTGAATCCGCGACGCACTTCAACTTCCTGGACCAGGAGGGGCGTCGAACGCTCGAGCCGGTGTCCGCCGCTGCCTTGCTGCTCGAGCGGCACCACAAGGGCCGCTTGGCGCTGCAACGCGCAACGCGCCGATCGCGGCGGCTGCAAGCCCTCGCAGCACCTAGCGCCATCCTGATGACGATAGTGGTCGCGACCCTCGCGTTCCTGATCGTTCGAGGCGCCGTCGAGCACGGCAGCCTCGTGCTGCGCACCGATTGGGCCAGAGACGCGGTCTTCGTCACGACCGCCCTGACACCACCCGCATCGGGCTTCAGCCTGTCACCCGGCTACACGCTCGAGGGCCACATCCTGGAGACGGGCGAGCGCGCTCGTCTTGCGGTGTCGCGGGATGTGTATATCCGTGCGGCGCCCGGTGCCCGCCACACTGTCCTGCGCACCAACGATCCCGCCACGCCCTGGGTGTTGAGGGCGACGTTCAACCCCGGCGAGGCTGTCTTACGGGTCGGAGATGGCGGCGTCGCCTGGTTCGCGCTCGTCGCGCTGCTGCCCGTCGCCCTGTGGGGCGTGCTCGTGTTCTATCCGTGGGTGCGGGTCCGGGGTGAAGGTCGAGCGCTGATGAAGGAGCAGATGAGCAGGAACCTGCTGTCGATTACCAAACTGACACTGCTGCTGGGCGTCGTGGCGCTGATCAAGCGGCTTGCCTGACGGCGCAAGACAACCCATGAACCGGAGGACTCCGTGGAAATCAACCAGAAGAAGCGTTCCAACCGATTGAAGTTCACGTTCAACGACGACAGCTTCAACTATGCGTACAAGGACCGCAGCGGCTCCGGCGACATCGACGTGCAGTACGCCGGCTTCCCGACGAAGGCCTCGGTCTCGATCGAGCGGAACGAATGGCTGCGCAATGCCGGACTGATCTGGTGCGTCATCGGTGTGCTGCAATTGGGGCACGCGATGGTCACCGGCGACTCGCTTCAGGGGCGAGGCTTCTGGCTTCTCATCGGGGTGATCTGCCTTGTCTGGTACCGCTGGGCAACCGTCAAGTATTCGGTTTTCCGCTCGCAAGCGGGTAACGTCCTCGTGATTCAGGACCGCGAGCATGATCGGATCGTCGATGAAATCAACCGCCGGCGAAAGGACCAGCTCCTTGCTCTCTATGGCGAACTGGACATGCGCAACACGCTCGAGGACGAGATCGCAAAGTTCTCTTGGCTGCATGAGCAGGACGTCTTGTCCAAGGACGAACTGGAAGGACGCCTTGCACAGGCGCGCGCGGCCTTTCAGGCGCCAGGGCCGGCAGCATCCAGCCAGCTTCATTGACGGCTGCGCTGGCGAAACGGGCGCGATGAGGTGTTGCCGGCACCGGGCTCGCGTGGCTGGTCCGGCGGGCGTTGGCGTTCTACGCGTCAGACGGAATTTCGCTCTGCCGCGAGCTCCCGTGCAACGGGGTCAGGTGGAGAGGGAACGGATGGCCCTTCATGGTTTCTACATGCGCAAGCGCTCGGCGTAGCCGGTCATCTCCAGGTAGCCGCGCCCGAGCTCGGGGCCCTCCCCGGCACCCCCCCCCGCCTCGTGCAGGCGCACCGCGCCCTCCCAATAGATCGCCCCGGTGGAGGCGCGGCTGTCGAGCTCCTGGTCGTCCATCAGCGGCCGCAGCCGGTAGCGCCGTTCGCCCACCGTGACCGCCCACTCCACCGGGTACTCGATTCCGGTGCGCGGCGAGCGCCAGCGGCGCAGCGGTTCGAAGCGCACCTCCGTGGGCGGGTGGATGCGGACGCTGCCATCGCGCGTGCTCGTGGTCGCGGCCGCCCAGAGCGCGCGGCCCTCGTGGTCGCGCATGCGGAAGGCCATCAGGCCGCCGCCGTCGCCGAGGTTGATGCCGATCCAGTCCCAGCCGCGCGCGCCCTCGGGCAGGATCTCGCTCGACCACTCGTGATCCAGCCAGGCATGGCCGCTCACCGCCACCGGCTCGCCATCCAGGCGCAGCGAGCCGCTCACCGCGAGCTGCGGGCGGCTGTAGTAGTAGCTGGCATTGAGCGGATCGGGCGCCTTCTGGCTGTAGCCATCGCGCCCGTTCGGCACTGGCGCGCGGTCCGGGGTGAATTCGAGCTCGAAACCGAAGTCCTCCGCCTCGATGCGGCTGCGGTAGCCGGCCGCCGGGCTCTCTCCTCCTTCGAGGAACCAGTCATCCACCCGTACCGCGGTACGCCCTTCCAGCGCCTCGACCAGTCCGGGATAGGCGCGTCCCGAGCGCTCGGCGTGGCGCAGCCTGCCGGTCGCCGGGTCGGCCACCGCGGCATGCGCGAGCACCAACTGGCGTGGCGCGAAGCGGCTCGGGTTGTCCTCGCCGATGCGCGTGCGCACGCGGAAGAAGGTGAGCTGGAACCCGCGCTCCACCCCCGCCGCATCGCGCAACCAGCCGGTGATGTACCACCACTCGGTGCGATAGGCCGGATGCGCGCCGAAATCCTGCGGAAACACCAGCGCCTTGCCCGGCACGACCGGCGGGTAGGGCGGTCCGGAATCCTGCGCCTGCGCTGCCCCACCGCACACCAGCATCAGCGCTCCCAGGAGCAGCACGCGCAGCCGGACAAGCCGCCTCTCCAGCGCCACAAGCGCAACGCCCGCCGCGAGCCTGCCCGCCCCCACCGCTCCTGACTCCTGACTCCTCACGCCTCACCCCCTACCAATCCGCCTTCACCGCCAGCACCGCCGACCGCCGCATCGCGTGCCTTCCGGCGAGCCGGGCCACCAGCGCCGCCAGCAGCACCAGGCAGACGGCGAAGATCGCCAGCCCGCTCCACGGCACGGCCAGCTCCATGCTCCAGTGGAAGCTCTGCCGGTTGATGATCTCGATCAGCACCCAGGCGATCGCCGCGCCGCCGGCGAGTCCGGCGATCACGCCCAGCCCTGCGGTCAGCGCGCCCTCGGTGGCGATCAGGCGACCGATCTCGGCGCGCGTGAAGCCGAGATGGCGCAGCATGCCGAACTCGCCCTGGCGGGTGGCGGCGAGCGCGGCGAAGGTGGTGGCGATGCCGAACAGGCCGATCACCACCGCGACCGCCTCCATCAGGTAGGTGATCAGGAA
Source organism: Thauera aminoaromatica (assembly GCF_000021765.1). Taxonomy (NCBI): domain Bacteria; kingdom Pseudomonadati; phylum Pseudomonadota; class Betaproteobacteria; order Rhodocyclales; family Zoogloeaceae; genus Thauera; species Thauera aminoaromatica. The sequence continues at coordinate 2,420,488 of NC_011662.2, forward strand.
GGTACGATCGAATATCTGCAGGCTGAGCGCGCGGATCTCGCCCGGCAGCGCGATGGTGATGTGCTCGGCGCCGAAGCGCTCGCGCAGCGCCTGCGCCACCGCTGACGGAGTGGCACCCGGCTCGAGCAGTAGCGCGGCGTCGTTTACCCGGTCGTCGCCGGTGAGGGCGACGTAGTCGCGGCGCTCGATCAGCGCGGCGCCGTGCTGGCGGGCGTAGTCGCGCCACACCCCGGCGACGCGGAAGGCCTGCATCCGGCCTCCCAGCGGCAGCTCGAAGCGGCTGCCGCGCGCCAGATCGTGGCGGTCGGCAGCCGCCTCCGACACCCAGGCCGGAGGCAGGCCTTCCGCGTCCCCGGCCACCGGCTCCATCGATCCGCTCACCAGCGGCAGCCCCCGGTTGCCCTGCGTCGCGCGCGCCAGCACGCTGAACAGCGGCTCGGTGTCCGAAACGCGCAGGTTCACGAGCCGCGTCGTCTCTACTCGCGCCACGCCGGGCGTGGCCGCGATCGCCACGAGCGCAGGCGGATCGAGGTAGCCGCTGCCACTCGCCGCCGAGGCACGCACGTACAGGTCTGCCGGCAAGACCTGGGCGAGCCACTCATCCACCGAGACGCGGAAGGAATTCACCATGATCGCCATCGACACCGCGAGCGCGACGCTGGCGATCACCCCTGCCCCCGCCACCACCGCCTGCCCCGGCGCCGCCGCCAGGCGCGCGTGCGCCAGCCGCCAGATCGCGCTGCGCCCGCGCGCGAGCAAGGGCAGCACGAGGCGCGCGAGCACCGGCAGCGCCAGGATGGCCGCCGCGAGCACGAACACCACCGCCGCATAGCCGCCTAGCGGGGGTCGTCTCAGAAAACGGAAAATAAAGCACGCTAAGCCGGTTGCAGCGGCCGTAGCGGCCTGAACTTGCCCGCGCCGATCTTGGCGCTGCTGCGCCAGAGGTAATCGCCGGTCAGGTTGATGTGCTCCCAGCCGAGCGGCGACAGGTACTGCAACAGGCCGTCATCGACGGCTTGACCGTGGCCACGCAAGGCGTTCGCGGCCCGCTCCAGATAGACCGTGTTCCATAGCACGATGGCCGCCGTCACCAGGTTGAGGCCGCTGGCCCGGTAGCGCTGCTGCTCGAAGCTGCGGTCGCGGATTTCCCCCAGGCGGTTGAAGAACACGGCGCGGGCCAGCGCGTTGCGCGCCTCGCCTTTGTTCAGCCCGGCATGCACGCGGCGGCGCAGCTCGACGCTTTGCAGCCAGTCCAGGATGAACAGTGTGCGCTCGATGCGTCCCAGCTCACGCAGGGCGACGGCCAGGCCGTTCTGGCGCGGGTAGCTGCCAAGCTTCCTGAGCATCAGCGAGGCCGTCGCCGTGCCCTGCTTGATCGAGGTGGCCATCCGCAGGATTTCATCCCAATGGGCGCGGACGTGCTTGATGTTGAGCGTGCCGCCGATCATCGGTTTCAACGCCTCGTAGGTGGCATCGCCCTTCGGGATGTAGAGCTTGGTGTCGCCCAGGTCACGAATGCGCGGGGCGAAGCGGAAGCCCAGCAGGTGCATCAACGCGAAGACGTGGTCCGTGAACCCTGCCGTGTCGGTGTAGTGCTCCTCGATCCGCAGGTCGGATTCGTGATACAGCAGGCCGTCGAGCACGTAGGTCGAGTCGCGCACGCCGACGTTCACGACCTTGGTGTGGAACGGCGCGTACTGGTCGGAGATATGGGTGTAGAACGTCCGCCCTGGGCTGCTGCCGTATTTCGGATTGATGTGGCCGGTGCTCTCGGCCTTGCTGCCGGTGCGGAAGTTCTGGCCGTCCGACGATGACGTGGTGCCGTCGCCCCAATGCTCGGCGAAGGGATGTCGGAACTGCGCGTTGACCAGCTCGGCCAGTGCCGCCCCGTAGGTTTCGTCGCGGATGTGCCAGGCTTGCAGCCAGGCCAGCTTGGCGTAGGTCGTGCCGGGGCACGATTCCGCCATCTTGGTCAGGCCCAGGTTGATCGCGTCGGCGAGGATCGTGGTCAGCAACAGGTTTTTGTCCTTGGCCAGGTCGCCTGACTTCAGGTGGGCGAAGTGCCGGGTGAAGCCCGTCCATTCGTCTACCTCCAGCAGCAATTCGGTGATCTTGACGTGCGGTAGGATCATCGCCGTCTGGTCGATCAGGGCCTGTGCGGTATCGGGCACCGCCGCATCGAGCGGCGTGATCTTCAGGCCCGACTCCGTGATGATGGCGTCCGGCAGCTCGTTGGCCAGCGCCATGCGGTTGACGGTGGCGAGCTGCGTTTCCAGCAGCGTCAGCCGGTCATGCAGGTACTGGTCGCAATCGGTGGCCACGGCCAGCGGCAATTCGCTGGCCTGCTTGAGGCTGGCGAATTTCGCGGGCGGCACCAGGTAGTCCTCGAAGTCCTTGAACTGGCGCGAGCCTTGCACCCAGATGTCGCCGGAGCGCAGCGCGTTCTTCAGCTCCGACAGCGCGCACAGTTCGTAGTAGCGCCGGTCGATGCCGGTGTCGGTCATCACCAGCTTCTGCCAGCGCGGCTTGATGAACTCGGTCGGCGCGTCGGTGGGCACCTTGCGGGCGTTGTCGCTGTTCATGCTGCGCAGCACCTCGATGGCGTCGAGTACGTCCTTGGCGGCGGGCGCGGCCCGCAACTTGAGCACGTCGAGAAATTCCGGCGCGTAGCGGCGCAGCGTGGCGTAGCTCTCGCCGATGCGGTGCAGGAAATCGAAGTCCTCGGGTTGCGCGAGCCGCTGCGCTTCGGTGACGCTCTCGGCGAAAGCATCCCAGGACATGACGGCCTCGATGGCGGCGAACGGATCGCGGCCCGCTTGCTTGGCCTCGATCAGCGCCTGGCCGATGCGCCCGAACAGCCGCACCTTGGCATTGATCGCCTTGCCGGATGCCTGGAACTGCTGCTGATGCTTGTTCTTGGCGGCATTGAACAGCTTGCCCAGGATGCGGTCATGCAGGTCGATGATTTCGTCGGTGACGGTGGCCATGCCCTCGATGGCGAGCGCCACCAGGGTCGCGTAACGCCGCTGCGGCTCGAACTTCGCCAGGTCGGCGGGCGTCATCTGGCCGCCCTCGCGGGCGATCTTGAGCAGCCGGTTCTGGTGAACCAGCCGCTCGATGCCGGAGGGCAGGTCGAGCGCCTGCCACGCCTTGAGGCGTTCGATGTGTTCCAGCATGTGCCGCGAGTTCGGTTTGACCGGGGATTGCCGCAGCCAGGCCAGCCACGTCGTCTTGCCGTTGTCGCGGCGCTTGAGCAGATCGTCGAGGCGACGGCGATGCACGTCCGTCAGCGGCTCAGCCAAGGCGTCGTAGAGACGCCGGTTGGCGCGGGTAATCGCTTCGGCGCTCGCCCGCTCGACGGCGTTGAGGGCGGGCACAATGACCGACTGCCGCCGCAGGTGCTCGATCAAGGCTCTGGCCAGCACGATGCCCTTGTCGGTTTGCATGGCCAGCTCGGTCAGCAACTGGACAGCCTGCCGGTAGTGGCCAATCGTGAACGGCTGGAAGCCGAACACCGTTTGCAGCTCGACCAGGTGCTCGCGTCGGGTCTGCTCACGCTGCCCGTACTCGTCCCAGCTTTCGATGCCGACCTTGAGCTGGTTGGCGACCAGTCTCAGCAATGGCGGGAACGGTGGCTCATCAGCGCCAAGGATGACGCCGGGAAAGCGCAGGTAGCAGAGCTGCACCGCGAAGCCCAGCCGATTGGCCGGGCCGCGCCGCTGCCGGATGATGGAGAGGTCGCTTTCGCTGAACGTGTAGTGACGGATCAACTCATCCTTGGTGTCCGGCAACGCCAGCAGGCTTTCGCGCTCGGCGGCGGAGAGGATCGAACGGCGGGGCATGCGGTTTCCTTCTTCTTGAAAACGTAGGTTTGTGACAAGCCCGCCAAGGCAACCGGCGCGTGTCATTTTCAGAAGACGACTGCACCAGACAACGCGGTTTGAAGGCTGTTGTGCAGTCGTCTATTGAACGAACAGTATCAGGAGTCCGCTGCACGAATGATGACCTCAAGCCGGTTCTGGTCGCGCTGGCGACCGATCAGCCCCTGGATGTGCGATACCGCGACCACGATCTTTCCGGCGATTGGGCGGGCTACCGCGAATGCCACATCAAGCCCGACCTGCTGCTGATCTACCGCAAGTCCGACGCCGACACCCTGCGACTGGCGCGGCTTGGCTCCCATAGCGAGCTGTTCGGCTGATGCCAGTCGCCTTGTCCGCCAAACGATCATTAGGCGGCCAAACCGGACGCCTGTCCGAAAACATCTTGCGCAACGGGATGACGGACAATAAGATAGGCGGACGGTATAACGGACAAATTGGCGGAAATGGCACTCATCGGCTATGCGCGGGTATCGACGGCGGAACAGGACACCGCCTTGCAGACGGATGCGCTGCGCAATGCAGGCTGCGAACGGGTTTTCGAGGACACGGCATCCGGGGCCAAGGCAGACCGGCCCGGCTTGGCCGATGCGCTGGCTTATCTGCGCGATGGCGATGTGCTGGTCGTCTGGCGGCTGGATCGGCTTGGCCGCTCCCTGCCGCACCTGATTGAGACGGTCGGCAAGCTGGAAGCACGGGGCGTCGGCTTCCGCTCGTTGACTGAAAACATCGACACCACCACGCCGGGCGGACGGCTCATCTTCCATGTGTTCGGTGCGCTGGGCCAGTTCGAGCGCGACCTGATCCGCGAGCGCACCAAGGCCGGGTTGACCGCTGCCGCCGCACGCGGGCGCAAAGGCGGACGCAAGCCGGTTGTCACTGCCGACAAGTTGCAACGAGCGCGGGAGCTTGTCGCCAACGGCTTGAATGTCCGCGAGGCCGCCGCACGCCTCAAGGTAGGAAAAACCGCTCTCTACGCTGCCTTGCAGGCGGCCAGTTCTGGCAGTGCAGCCGACTCCTGATATTTCGTGCAGTCGCCTTCTGAAAACGACATGACTACATCAAGACAACAGCGCGGCACGGGAATCAAGGCATTGCGATTCTCGAAAATAGTTCTTGAAATTCTATTCTTGATTGCATATCATCTCAACGAGTTTCGATAAGAAAGGATGCGCATGCGACCGTCTGTTGTGCTTGACATGAAGCGAAGCGCAGTGCGTGAAGCGGTAGGCCGCTTTCGCGCCGCGAACCCGCGCGTCTTCGGCTCGGTGCTGCATGGCACCGACCGGGATGGCAGCGACCTCGACCTGTTGGTCGATGCGCTGCCCGGTGCCACGTTGTTGGACTTGGGCGATTTGGAAGAAGAACTGAAATCGCTGCTCGGCGTTGACGTCGATCTGCTGACTCCCGGCGACCTGCCGCCGAAGTTCCGGGCCAAGGTGCTCGCGGAGGCGCAACCGATATGAGCGAGAACCGCCTGCCCGATTACCTCGACCACATTCAGCAGGCCGCAACCGATGCGCGCAGCTTCGTGGAAGGGATGGCCAAGGACGACTTCTTGGCCGACAAGCGCACCCAGCAGGCCGTCATCATGAGCCTGATCGTCATCGGCGAGGCGGCCACAAAGGTGATGGATGGCTACGTCGAGTTCACCCAGGCGCATGCCGACGTGCCGTGGCGCAGCATGCGCAATATGCGTAATCGCATGGCTCACGGCTATTTCGACATCAACCTCGATGTGGTGTGGGAGACGGTACAGGAATGGCTGCCGGCGTTGCTCCAGCAATTGCCCGCCGTGCGTCAGGATGCCGACGATGAAGACCGTAACGACAAAGGCATGGAGCCATGACCAATCAAGCCGCCGATGTTCGGCCCCTCTGGCGTGTTCGATCCCGCGACCTATGAGCCGCGCTCGGGCAAGACCTTCTGGATGGCCGCAACGGACGTGAGTTCGCTGGTGGGGCAAGGAGGCAGCAGCCGACACGCTCATCGGCAACTGCACGACCGCACGACCAGCCTCCCGTTCAAATTCGAGTTAGAACTCATATCCAGCCTGTCTGGGGGCACTGTGAAAGAGGGATCTCCGATGACTGTTGAATCGAGAATATTTTCTGTAGCCGAGTATGTTCAGCCGTCCGAAGGCGAGCCTATTCGTTCCGTTGTGCTTGAAACCCGAGACTCAATTATCGTGGTTTGGCATGTCCATCCCGGGCAGGAAATTGCGGCTCACATTCATCCTCACGGCCAAGACACGTGGACTGTTTTGTCGGGAATGGCTGATTACTTTCAGGGCAATGGGATTGTTCGTGCCCTCAGGGAAGGTGAGATAGCCGTGGCAAGACCGGGCCAAGTGCACGGGGCGCGAAATACAGGTACCGAGCCATTTGTGTTCGTCTCGGTTGTGGCATCAGCCAATGCCGGTTTCGTATTGGCTGAGCGATAGAGCCCAATCTCTGGAGTTGGTCCAATGAGCGGTCGGGGAGATAGGTAACAGACATGCAGCGGACACGGCTGCTAAACCAGGTCGCAAACCTCCTTGCGTCGCAGCGTGCCGCAAGCGACGCGATCAATCGAATGGGGTCGGCATGAGACTGAACACCATCCAGTTCCCGACCGCGTAGCCGCCTGTCCTGCCGATCAGGTCTTGACCATCGACGCCTGGGATCAGTCCTGAATGTTCTTGGAGACCACTACGTTATGAGCCGCAGCCGCCGCAAAACACCCATCGTCGGGCACACGACCTGCGGCAGCGAGCGCGAGGACAAGAAGCTCTGGCATCAGCGCTGGCGCACCCGTGAGCGCACGGCGCTGACCAGCGCGTCGCCCGAAGCCCTGAGCGCCCATCTGCCCCTGCTGGAAAACCAGGCCAGCAGCGTCTGGTCGATGGGCAAGGATGGCCGCTCCTACTGGCCCGTCAAGCGCCAGGCCGCCACGGCGGATCGCATCGCCAATCACAAGGGACGCAACCCGCAAGAACGCGCCTCCCTGAAAAAGCGCCTGCTGCGCAAGTGGATGAGCAAATGAAGCTCTCCTTCCATCAGCACATTGCGCTGTTCTGGATGATCGGTGCTCCGGGCGTCTTCGCGCCCGTGATCGAGAACGCCAAGCGGCCCGATGCCGGCGCCGTCATGGCGTGGGGTGTCGCGATCGTGGCGGTGATGATCCTCTTCACCCCTTTGCTGCTGCGCTGTCCACCATTCCGGCGCTGGTATGGCCGGACGGATGCGCTGTCGGAGCGGCAGCGCCAGGCGCTTGCCGAGCGCGGCCTGCGCCGCTACTACCAGACCGCTTTCGATGACGGCTACGTGCCCCGCGTGATGCCCTACGTGTGGCGCATCATCTGGACGGTCGGCGGGTTGATGGCTGTGACCGCCGTACTGCCTACCAACACCGGACGGCCAGCCTTCGATGCCTTGGTGGTCTTCTCGACCTGGTATCCGATAGGCGTGATGCTGCTGGTTTTCGCGTCGAGGCCCCTTGGCCGGTTGATTCGCCAAAGAGCACAGGAGCGGCGGAAATGAGCACGTCAACCATCGAGGCGCTGGCCAGCGCCTGGGCAAGGATTGCCGAGGAAGCGGAATTCCCCGCTGACTACGAGGGGACTGCCACACCACAAGCGCATCGGGCTAGCGAAGCTATTCAGGAGCAGATTCGGGAGCGCATCGTCGCCACCAACGACATGCGGCTGTTCAGCCTGCTGCACCTGCTGGGTCAGGCGTCGCTGCGCATGGAGCAAGCGCTGTGGCCGGAGGATTACGAGCGGATGACGCGCGAGGTTGAGGAAGCCCTGCGGCAAGCCACCGACGCCAACGCCAGATCGTACACCCACGAAGAAGTGATGCAGGCGATGCAGGAACGCATCGACCGGGCGCGAGACAAGCCATGTTGATTGGCTATGCGCGCGTCTCGACGCAGGATCAGAACCTGGAGCTGCAACGCGAAGCCTTGAGCAAGGCCGGATGTAAAAAGGTCTTCGAGGACAAGGTGAGTGGCACGCGGGCAGACCGGCCTGGCTTGGCCAAGACGCTCGAAATGCTGCGCGAAGGCGATACTTTGGTCGTCTGGAAGCTCGACCGGCTGGGCCGGTCGGTCAAGCAACTGGTCGATCTGGTCGGCGATCTGCACAAGCACGGTGTCCAGTTCAGGAGCCTCACCGACTCCATCGACACCGGCACACCATCCGGGCGGTTCTTCTTCCACGTCATGGCGAGCCTTGCCGAAATGGAGCGCGAGCTGACCGTCGAGCGCACCCGCGCCGGGCTGGAAGTCGCCAAGCAGCTCGGCCGCAAAGGCGGCCGCAAGCCGAAGATGACCGACAGCAAGATCGAGTCGGCCAAGAAGCTGCTGGCCAGCGGGGTGCCGCCCAAGGACGTGGCCAAGAACCTCGGCGTGTCCATTCCGACGCTGTACCGCTGGGTGCCAGCCTCCACGCACGCTTAGCGTGCTTTATTTTCCGTTTTCTGAGACGACCCCTAGCGGGATGCCGCCGAACGGCGGCAGCAGGCAGGCCAGCGCAGCGAGCACCAGCATCGCCGCCCCCAGTCGCCCGCGACCGTCGCCTCGCGGCAGGCCGGCGCGCTCGCCCTCCCCCGCGCGCAAGGCACGCGCTGGCGCCACCGCGGCTGCTGCACGCGCCGGCAGCCAGGTGCCGGCGACACCGGCGGCCACGCCCAGCAGCAGGTAAGCCAGGCCCGCCGCGGGGTCGAACGCGAGCTGTGGCGCCACGCCGCGGAAGAAGCCCGCGCCGAGGTCGCCCCCCACCAGGCGGAAGGCGCCCGCCGCGAGGGCGTGGCCGAGCACGACCCCGAGCAGCCCGCCGACCACGCCCACCGTTGCGCCCTCGGCAAGCAGACCGCGCATCAGCTCGGCGCGCACCAGACCGAGCGCGCGCAGCAGCGCGAACTCGCGCCGCCGCCGCGCCACCGACAGCAGCTGCGTGGAGAACACGAGGAAGCCGCCGGTCAGCAGCGCGATCGCCGCCAGCATGGTCAGGTTCACCCGGTATGCGCGCGACAGCGAGCCGAGCTCGCCCGCTGCCGCCTCGGGTGTGCGCAAGGCGATCCCCGGTGGCAGCAGGGCGGACAAGGCCGCCTGCGCCGCCGCCGGGGAAACGCTCTCGGCCAGGCGCAGGTCGATCCGGCTCAACACGCCGATGCGTGCGAAGGCCTGCTGCGCTGCGCCGAGGTCCATGACGCCGAGCACGCCGCCTGCGCCAGGCACCCGCCCACCCGCCTCGAGCACCAGGCTGCGCACGCCCGACTGCACCGCGATGCGGGCGTCGACGAGCGCCGGCGGCAGCACCTCGCCTTCCATGGAGCGCCCCGGCGCGGAAAGGCGCTGCCGGGCGTCGTCGCTCAGGAACACCACGCCGGGACGCAGTGCCGCGAAGCGCAGGTCCCCGCCGCCCTCTGCCAGCGGCATCAGCCCGGGCTGCACGCGCAGCACCCGGAAGAGGTCCACGCCGAGAATGCGCAGGCTCTCCTCGCGCCCGGGCAGGCGCGCCTCGATCTCCAGCACCGGACTCGCCGCCGCCACTTCGGGCCGGCGCGCCAGGGTGGCGAACAAGGCCTCGTCGAACCCGTCGCGCGGCCCCACCACCTGCAGGTCGGCCTTGCCCGCCACCGCGCGCATGCCGCGGCCGAACTCGTCGAGCGCGGCACCGTGGATCAGATGCACCGCCAGCCCCAGCGCCACGCCGAGCGCGATCGCCAGCAGCGACAGGGCGCTCGCCAGGCGGCGGCGCAGCAGGCTGGCCAGGAAGATGCGTCGAAGAGGCACGCTCACGGATGCCCCGTGACGTCATGCAGCCCGTCGGCTCGAAGTTCCAGCACGCGGTCGGCGCGCGCCGCCGCGCTGCGCGAGTGCGTGACCATGACGCCGGCGGCGCGGCTGTCGCGGATCTGGCCGAGCAGCAGGTCGAGTACCTCGCTCGCTCGCCCCGGGTCGAGGTTGCCGGTGGGCTCGTCCGCCAGCACCAGGTGAGGCCGATGTACCAGCGCGCGCGCGATCGCCACGCGCTGCAGCTCACCCCCGGACAGTTGCTGCGGCGGATCCGGCGCGCGCGCGCCCAGCCCGACGCGGCCGAGCATCTCTTGTGCGCGGCGCGCGGCCTCGGCCTCCGCGATGCCGAGCAGCCACAAGGGGAGCGCCACGTTCTGCAGCAGGTTCAGGTGGGGCAGGATGTGGAAAGCCTGGAACACGAAACCGAAGTGACTACGGCGCAGGCGCGCCATGGCGTCGTCGTCGAGGCGCTCGATGGGTGTTTCGCCGACCCGGATCGTGCCGCCGTCGATCGGTTCCAGGCCGGCGATGCAGTTGAGCAGGGTCGACTTGCCCGAGCCCGACTCGCCGACGATCGCCACGCACTCCCCTGCCTTGACCCGCAGCGCAAGGCGCTCGAACAGCACGCGCGCGGGGGCGCCGGGCAGGATGCGGGTGACGTCGTCGAGCTGCAGCATCGGAAGGCCTCGTGGCACGGGGCTGGAGAGCGGAATGATGGACGCCATTGTGTCATTGCCCTGCGCAAAAGGTTCGCGGCTTGCGCCGCTCCTGCATGCGCTTCCCGGTGCGATGCCTCCGGTAGGAGCGCCGCAAGGCGCGAATGCGGCGGTGGAGATTGCGAAGCCCCCATTGGCGAACCGCCGTGTTCGCGGCTTGCGCCGCTTCTCCACGGGGCGTGCGGATATACTGCGGCACCCTGCGGATCCCGCCGCTCCTTTGCCCCGATGCCGGTCGAGCACTACGAGAACTTCCCTGTCGCCTCACTGCTGTTGCCGGCCCGCCTGCGCGAGCCGGTGGAGGCGATCTACGCCTTCGCGCGCGGGGCCGACGACGTCGCCGACGAGGGCGACGCGCCCGCGGTGGCGCGGTTGGCGCGCCTGCACGACTACCAGCTCGGGCTCCAGGCCTGCGCGCAGGGCCGGCCGGTGGCCGACGCGACGCTGGCGCCGATGTTCGCCCGCCTCGGCCGTGCGATACATACCCATGCGCTGCCGCTGCAGCCTTTCCGCGACCTGCTCGACGCCTTCATGCAGGACGTCGGCAAGACGCGCTACGCCGACTTCGCAGAGCTGCGCGACTACTGCCGGCGCTCGGCCGACCCGGTGGGGCGCCTGATGCTGCATCTGTATGGCGCGGCGGACGCGGAGAACCTGCGCCGCTCGGACGCGATCTGCACCGCCCTGCAGCTGATCAACTTCTGGCAGGACGTCGCGGTCGACTGGGAAAAGCGGCGCATCTACCTGCCGCTCGACGATCTCGCCCGCTTTGGCCTCGACGAGCCCGCGCTCGACGCGCTCGCCCGCGGCGAACGCAGCCCGGGCGAGGACTGGCGCGCGCTGATGGCCTTCGAGGTGCGGCGTGCTCGCACGATGATGCTCGACGGCGCCCCGCTCGCCCGTACCCTGCGCGGGCGCGTCGGCTGGGAGTTGCGACTGGTCGTGCTGGGCGGGCTGCGCATTCTCGAAGGGATCGAGGCGGTCGGCTACGATGTCTTCCACCACCGCCCCGCGCTTGGTCGCGGCGACTGGGCGCGCCTGGGCTGGCGCGCGCTGAATTACGGAAAACTCGGATGAATCCACACGACTACTGCCAGGACAAGGCCGCCAAGAGCGGCTCGAGCTTCTACTACAGCTTCATGTTCCTGCCCGCCGAGCGCCGCCAGGCGATCACCGCCCTGTACGCTTTCTGCCGCGAGGTGGACGACGTGGTCGACGAATGCCACGACCTCTCGCTCGCGCAGACCAAGCTCGAGTGGTGGCGCCAGGAGGTCGGGCGCATCTACGGCGGCCTGCCCACCCACCCTGTCGGACATGCGCTCAAGGACGTGCTGAAGGGCTTCCGCCTGCCGCAGGAGCAGCTGCTCGAGATCATCGACGGCATGGCGATGGACCTGTCGCAGACGCGCTACCTCGACTTCAAGGGCCTGCAGCTCTACTGCTACCGCGTCGCCAGCGTCGTCGGCCTGCTCGCTGCCGAGATCTTCGGCTACCAGGACCGCCAGACGCTCAAGTATGCGCACGACCTCGGGCTGGCCTTCCAGCTCACCAACATCATCCGCGACGTCGGCGAGGACGCCCGCCGCGGGCGCATCTACCTGCCGATCGAGGACCTGCAGCGCTTCAACGTGCCCGCCAAGGATCTCCTCGAGGCGCGCTACTCCGACGCCTTCCGCGAGCTCATGGCCTTCCAGGCCGAGCGCGCGGAGAAGTTCTACGACCAGGCCTTCGCCCAGTTGCCCGCGATCGACCGCAAGGCGCAGCGCCCCGGCCTGGTGATGGCGGCGATCTACCGCACCCTGCTGCGCGAAATCGCGCGCGACGGTTTCCTGGTGCTCGACCGCCGCACCTCCCTGACCCCGCTGCGCAAGGTGTGGCTCGCGGGCACGACCTGGTTCCGCGCATGAGCACGCCCGCAGGGAAGCGCACCCAGCGCGCGGGACCGAGCTGGCACGGCAGCCGGAACCTCCGGCCATGAGCGTGCCGGTCGTCGCCATCATCGGCGCGGGCTACGCCGGGCTCGCCTGCGGGGTCGAGCTGGCCCGCGCCGGGGTGCATGTCACCGTGTTCGAACGCTCGCACACCATGGGCGGACGCGCCCGCGTGGTGCACAAGGACCACCACTGGCGGGTGGACAACGGCCAGCACATCCTGATCGGCGCCTACAGCGAGCTTACCCGCCTGCTGCGCCTCACCGGCGTGTCGCCCAAGCAGCTCGCCCACCTGCCGCTGACCCTGCACGTCCCCGGCCGCCTGCACCTGAAGGCCGCGTCCCTGCCGGCGCCTTTCCACCTCGCCGTGGGGTTGCTGCGTGCGCAGGGGCTGCACTGGGCCGACCGCCTGGCGATGCTGCGCCTCATGCGCTGGTTGAAGCGACGCGGCTTCCGCCTGGCCGATCCGGGGATGACGGTCGACGCCCTGCTCGCCGAGACCCGCCAGACTCCGACCCTGTGCCAGCTGATCTGGGAGCCGCTGTGCGTGGCGGCGCTCAACACCCCGGCCGCCGCGGCCTCGGCCCAGGTCTTCGCGAACGTGCTGCGCGACAGCCTCGGTGCGGGTGCCGCCGCCAGCGAGCTGCTGCTGCCGCGCACCGACCTGTCCGAGCTCTTCCCGGTGCCGGCGGCGCGCTACATCGGTGTGCGCCGCGGCAGGCTGCGCACCGGCAACGCGATCGAGGCCGTCGAACGGGTGGCCGGCGGCTACCGCCTCGACGGCGACCCCGGCAGCCACCCCTGGCCTCACGTGGTGGTGGCCACCGCGCCCTACCATGCCGGAGCGCTGCTCGCCTCCGTCGGCGGTTGCGAGCGCCTGGTGGCGCAGATCGACGCGCTCGAGCACGAGCCGATCGTGTCCGTCTATCTCGCCCTCGGACGCGGCCAGCAGCTCCCCGAGCCGATGATCGGCCTGGCCTCGGGCAGCACCGCCGGGCCGGCGCAGTGGGTCTTCGACCGCGGCCAGCTCGGCGGGCCGGAGGGCCTCTTCTCGTGCGTGATCAGCGCCCACGGCCCGCACGAGGCGCTCGCGCGCGACGAGCTCGTCCTCGCGGTGCACGCCCAGCTCGAACGCCAGCTCGGTCGCCGTCTGCCAGCCCCGGAGTGGTCGCAGGTCATCGTCGAAAAGCGCGCCACTTTCGCGTGTCGGCCAGGCGTCTTCCGCCCCGGCATCCGCACCCCGCTGCCCGGACTGTGGCTGGCCGGCGATTACCTGGATTCGGACTACCCCGCGACGCTGGAATCCGCGGTGCGCTCGGGTGTGGCCTGCGCGACCGCGATCCTCGCCGAGATCGGGCACAAGGCCTGATCCGCTCGGTGAATCCGGCCGCGGCCTCGCGGCCGTGAAGCGGGGACGCAGCTGCACGTCGCCGCCACGTCCACTCGCCACCGCCTCCCCTCCCGATCAGCCTTCGCCGCCCTCACGCAGGTGGCGCAGGATCGGATCGAGCATGGCCGCGCCCAGGCGCTTGCTGCGCGCACCGTTCCAACCGACGTGGCCGTCGGGCAGGATGATGTTGTCCTTGAACGGCATCTCCAGGGTCAGCGACACGCAGCCGAACTGGTTGGCGACCCACTTGCTCGCCAGCGTCAGCAGTTCCTCGCCGAAGCGGCCGGGCTTGTAGCCCTCCTGCGTCTGGAAGTCGGGGCTGACCATGAGGAGGGTCTCGACGAAGCGCGCCTGCGCGGCCGCCGCCGCGGCGGTGAAGCCAGGCACCTCCTCGGCGGTGGAGAAGAACACGTAGGGCAGCGACTCGTCGCCGTGGATGTCGAGGAAGAGCGCGCAGCCGGTGCGCTCCATTTCCGCGCGCACCAGGAAGACCTCGGGGCTGGCGACGGGGTCGGGCGCGCGCCATTCGCGGTTGAGGTTGCGCCCGGCGGCGTTGGTGCGCAGGTTGCCGCGCACCGCGCCGTCCGGGTTCATGTTCGGCACGATGTGCAGCACGGCGTGCTCGCGCACCTTGCGCGCGACCGGGTCGGCATTGTCGAGCAGGCGCTCGAGGAGGCCCTCGACGAACCATTCCGCCATGGTCTCGCCGGGATGCTGGCGCGCGATGATCCACACCGGCACCCGTCCCGGCGCGTCGCGCCCGACCGTCACCACGTCGAGGTCCCGCCCATCCACCGTACTGCCGAGGTTGCGCACGCGGGCGTAGGGCGAGAGCTCGACGCGCGCGAGCAGGTCGAGGTGACGCTCGTGCGAATAGGGCTCGAAGTAGGCGTAGTAGAGGCTGTCGCGCTCGGGCGTGTGCTCGACGATCAGCTGCCCGTCCTCGTAGCGCGTGCCGGCGATGCGGAACCAGTTCTGGCGGTCGTAGGAGGCGACGCAGCGGTAGTCCCGCCATCCGTCCGGATAGGCCGCGCCCGCGGCGTTCTCGAACACCATGCGCACCGGCTTGCCGGCCGCGCCCATCAGGCGGAAGTGGAACCACTGGTGGAAGTCGGCGGCGTTGTCCTTGCGCAGGCGCAGGCGGATGTCGGCCGGATCGTCGAGGCGCACGACCTCGATCGCGCCGGAGTCGAAGCTGGAGCTGATCTTCAGCACGTTCACTCCTCGCGACGGCGGAAGACCAGGGTATCGGCATCGGACGCGTCGGCGGCGAAGGCGTAGCCCTCGGCGTCGAAGCCCTGCAGCGCGTCGACCTCGTCGATGCGGTTCGTGATGACGTAACGGCTCATCAGCCCGCGCGCGCGCTTGGCGTAGAAGCTGATGATCTTGTAGCGCCCGCCCTTCCAGTCCTCGAACACCGGGGTGACGATGCGCCCCTTCAGCTTCTTGGGCTTGACCGACTTGAAGTACTCGTCGGAGGCGAGGTTCAGCAGCACACGCTCGCGCCCGGCGTCTTCCTCGCGCGCGAGCAGGCCGTTGAGCGCGTCGGTGATGCGCTCGCCCCAGAACTCGTAGAGGTTCTTGCCGCGCGGGTTGGCCAGCCGGGTGCCCATCTCCAGGCGGTAGGCCTGCATCAGGTCGAGCGGGCGCAGCACGCCGTAGAGGCCGGAGAGGATGCGCAGGTGGTCCTGCGCCCAGCCAAGTTCGTCCGCGGTCAGGCTCCTCGCATCGAGTCCCTCGTAGACGTCGCCGTTGAAGGCCAGCAGCGCCTGCCGTGCGTTGTCGGGGCTGAATGGGCGCGACCAGCTCGCGTAGCGCGCCACGTTGAGCGTGGAGAGTGGATCCGAGAGCGACATCAGCTCGGCGATCTCGGCGGGCGATTTCTCGCGCAGTACCTCGATCAGCGCTGCGGAATCGTCGAGGAAGTCGGGCCGGGTGTAGTTGGAGACGGTGATCGGCGTCTCGTAGTCGAGCGCCTTGGCAGGGGAGATGACGAGGATCATGCCTTCTGTTCGCTGTGTCGGCGCGGAGCCGGATGGCCGGATGTTAACGCGAATCGCCCCGCAACACCGCCTTCAGCCCGGCAGCACCTCCTCCAGCAGCGCGAGCAGCTCGTCCGCCCGCTTGCGGCCAAGGCGTGACTCGTCGATCGACTCCTTCCATTCGGCGATCAGCGCGCGCAGTTCGCTGCTGCTCCGGGTCGCATGGACACGCTTGACCAGGCCGAGCTTGCCGTAGGGGCCGTGGAAGGTGCGCAGGGTGTTGATCATGAAGTCGCGCGCGAGCGGCAGGCTGGCCGTGTGGCCGGTGTGCGCCCGCGCGACCGGCGCCGCGCCTGCCGCCGGCTGTCCTTCGCGTATGCTGGCTTCGGGCGGGTCGGCCATCCCGGCGCTGGACGCGATGAACCCTGCCTCGGCGAGTTCTCCGAGCGCAGCCGCAATCTTCGCGTCGCCGGTAAGGGCACACAGATCCTCGACGCTGCGCTGTCCATCGACCAGGATCAGCAGGCGGCGGGCGCGCAGCCCGAGGCCGTGCGTGCGATGCGCGATCTCGTCCTGTCCCTTGAGTGTCTTGGCGTACTTTTCCATCATCCTCCTCGCGGGGCGCTACCACCCCTGGTCTCGTCCTCGGGGTCTGTCGCGGCGTCCGCCGTGCCCCGCTTGGAATGCGGAAAGCATGGAAGCAAGCCTGCGCCCGAGTCAAGAAGGAAAATTCACGCCTCGGATCGTCCCCGTGGCGCGGAGCTGACGCGCCTGCTCGAACAGACAGACCGCCGCGGCCGCGGCGACGTTGAGGGATTCGATGCCGGCCGTCATCGGGATGATCACGCAGCCGTCGGCGCGCGCCAGCAGGGCCGGGGAAAGTCCCTGCCCTTCCGCCCCGAAAAGCCAGGCCACCGGGCCGCGCAGGTCGAGCTCGTAGAGCGGGTGGGCGTCCTCGCGCAGGGCAGTTGCCAGGCACAGACCCGGGTAGCTCTCCAGTCGGGCGAGCAGTTCGCAGCCCTCCTCGATCCGGACAACGAACTGCGCGCCCATGCCGGCACGCAGCGCGCGCGGCGACCAGGCCTGCGCGCAGCCCTCACCGAGCAGCGCGTGGCGGATGCCGGCCGCGGCCGCGGTGCGCAGCAGGCTGCCGAGGTTGCCGGGGTCCTGCACGCCGTCGACCACGATCAGGCTGGCGTCGCCCGGGGCGCTCGGCGTGCTCGCCGGCATGGCGATGGTGGCCAGCAAGCCGGCGGGGCTGTCGACCGGGCTGACATGCGCGAACAAGGCATCGCCCAGGCGGTAGCGCGGCACCTCTGCCGGCGCCGCCGCGAGCAGGCGACGATGCTCCTCGCGCAGCAGGCCGGACTCCGACACCACCAGCGCGCGCAAGGCCACGCCCGCCGCGAGCGCGGATTCGACCAGGTGGGCACCGTCGAGCACGGTCTCGTCGAGCTTGCGGCGGTCGCGTGCCGAGTGCGCGAGCGCATGCAGGCGCTTGACGAAGGCGTTGTCACGCGAGGCCAGCGCCTTGAGCTGCGGCTCACTCATCCCGGCGCTCGAGCAGCTTCTTCACCGGCGCGAAGCTGCGCCGGTGGAAGGCCTGCACGCCGTGCGCCGCGAGCGCCGCAAGGTGGGCGGCGGTCGGGTAGCCCTTGTGAGCGGCCAGCCCGTACTGCGGCCACTGCGCGTCGAGCTCGCGCATGGCCGCATCGCGTGCGGTCTTGGCGAGGATGGAGGCCGCCGAGATCGATGGCTCGGTGGCGTCGCCCTTGACGATCGCCCGCGCCGGATAGGGCAGCTTGGGGCAGCGGTTGCCGTCGATGCGCACCTCGGCCGGCGCGATCCCGAGCGCCATCACCGCGCGCTGCATGGCCAGCATGGTGGCGTGCAGGATGTTGAGGCGGTCGATCTCCTCGACGCTCGCCTCGGCCACCGCCCAGGCCAGCGCGCGAGCGCGGATCAGCGGTGCGAGGCGCTCGCGCGCGGCTTCGCTCAGCTTCTTGGAGTCGGCCAGGCCTTCGATCGGGCGTGCGGGATCGAGGATCACCGCAGCGGCGACCACTGGCCCGCACAGCGGCCCGCGGCCAGCCTCGTCGACCCCGCAGATCAGGCTGGAGGACGGCAGTCCGGGATCGAACAGCTCGGCGTTCATGCCTTTGGTCCCGCCTTGTCGAGGTAGGGCAGGATCGCCTCCGCGGCGCGCCGCGCGGTGTCCTGCCGGAGGGTGCGATGCAGGTCGGAGAAGCGCGCCGCGACCGCCGCGCGCCGCGCATCGTCGGCGAACCAGTCGTCGATCGCGGCGGCAAGGTGTTCCGGGTCGGCCTCGTCCTGGAGAAGCTCCGGCACCACGGTCTCGCCGCACAGGATGTTGGGCAGGCCCACCCAGGGCAGGTAGGCCATTCGTTTCATGAGGCGGTACTGCCACTTGCCGATGCGGTAGGTGATCACCATCGGGCGCTTGAGCAGCGCCGCCTCCAGGCTTGCCGTTCCACTCGCCACCAGCACCACGTCGGCTGCGGTCATCGCCTCGACGGCGTGACCGAACAGCATGCGGATCGGCAGCCCGCCCGCATCGTTGCGGTGCAGCGCCTCCTCGAAGATCTGGCGCGTCTCGCGGGTGGCCAGCGGGACCAGGAAGAGGCGCTCCGGATCGCGTTCGTGCAAAGTCTTCGCGGTGCCGATGAAGATGTCGGCCAGGTTGCGCACTTCGGACTGCCGGCTCCCCGGCAGCATCGCCACCACGCCGCGCTCGAGAGGAATGCCGAGGCGTTCGCGCGCAGCGGCGCGGTCGGGCTCGAGCGGAAATTCGTCGGCGAGCGGGTGGCCGACATAGCTCACCGGCACGCCGGCACGCTCGTAGAGCTCGGGCTCGAAGGGGAAGAGGCACAGCATGTGCGACACCGAGCGCGCGATGCGCTTGATCCGCCCGCCCCGCCAGGCCCAGATCGACGGGCCGACGAAATGGATCGCCGGGATGCCGGCGTCGCGCACCTTGCCTTCGAGCCACAGGTTGAAATCGGGCGCATCCACGCCGATGAAGGCATCGGGGCGCTCGGCGCGGATCTGCGCGAGCAGCGCGCGGCGGATGCCGGAGAGCTCGCGGTAGCGCTTGAGCGCGTCGACGTAGCCATGCACCGCGAGCAGCTCGCAGGGCCAGCGCACGTCGAAGCCTTCGGCCTGCATCTTCGGCCCGCCGATGCCGAAGAACTCCGCGTCGGGCAGATGGCGGCGGAGCGCTCGGATCAGGTGGCTCGCGAGCAGGTCGCCGGAGGTCTCCCCGGCGACCATGGCGATGCGGATCTTCATGCCGTTCGAGACGCGGCCCGCGCCGTGCAGCGGATCATGCTCAGCGCACGATGCCGCGACCGGAGTCCGCGATGAAGGCGGCGAAGGGCGCGGCCTCGGCCTGCCCGGCGGCGATCTCGGCGACGCGCTGGCGCGCCTCGTCGAGCGTGAGGCCGCTGCGGTAGAGCGCGCGGTAGGCGCGTTTGATCGCGGCGATGCCCTCGGCACTGTAGCCGCGGCGCTTGAGGCCTTCGCTGTTGATGCCGTGCGGTTTGGCCGGGTTGCCCGCCACGGTCACGAAGGGCGGCAGATCCTGCAGCAGCACGGTACCGACACCGCAGAAGCTGTGCGCGCCGACGCGGCAGAACTGATGCACCCCGGTGAAGCCGCCGAGGATCGCCCAGTCGCCCACATGGACATGGCCGGCGAGCGTGGCGTTGTTGGCGAAGATGGTGTGGTCGCCGACCTGGCAGTCGTGCGCGATGTGCACGTAGGCCATGATCCAGTTGTCGTTGCCGACGCGGGTGACGTGCGCGTCCTGGCTGGTGCCGACGTTGAACGAGCAAAATTCGCGGATCGTGTTGCGGTCGCCGATCTCGAGCCGGGTGGGCTCGGCGTCGTACTTCTTGTCTTGCGGGCTGGCGCCGATCGAACAGAACTGGAAGATCTCGTTGTCGCGGCCGATGCGGGTGTGGCCCTCGACCACGACGTGCGGGCCGATGCGCGTGCCGTCGCCGATCTCGACGTTCTCGCCGATCAGCGAATAGGCCCCGACGCTGACGTTGGCGCCGAGCTTCGCACCCGGATGGACGATGGCGGTCGGGTGAATCATAGCGTCTTGATCGCGCACATCAGCTCGGCTTCGGCGGCGAGCTCGCCGTCGACGCTGGCACGTGCCTTGTACTTGTAGATGTTGCGCTTGGCGTGGGTGATCTCGACGTCGAAGATCAGTTGGTCGCCCGGCACCACCGGACGCTTGAAGCGCGCGTTGTCGATGCCCGCGAAGTACACCACCGAGTTGTCGTCGGGCTTCACGCCGGTGCTCTTGAACGACAGCAGCGCCGCAGCCTGGGCCATGGCCTCGATGATCAGCACGCCCGGCATCACCGGGTGGTGCGGGAAGTGCCCCGGAAAGAAGGGCTCGTTCATGGTCACGTTCTTCAGCCCGCGCGCACGCACGCCCGGTTCGATCTCCAGCATGCGATCGACGAGCAGGAAGGGATAGCGGTGCGGCAGGTACTGCAGGATTTCCTTGATGTCCATGATGGCTCAGCCCTGCGAGCGGTCGTCGGGACCGTCGCTGTTTTGTTCGAGTTGGCGGACGCGCCTGGCGAGCGCGTCGAGGTGGCGCAGGTGGGAGAAGTTCTTCACCCAGTCGCCATGCGTCTGCAGCGGCAGGTTGCCGGTGTAGACGCCCGGTTTGGCGATCGACTTGGCGACCAGGGTCCACGCCGACACCACGACGTCGTCGGCGATGCTCAGGTGTCCGGAGATGCCGGCCTGGCCGCCGATCATGCAGCGCGCGCCGATCCGGGCGCTGCCCGCGACCCCGGCGCAGCCGGCCATGATCGTGTGCTCGCCCACGCGCACGTTGTGCGCGATCTGGATGAGGTTGTCGAGCTTGACGCCATCGCCGATCACGGTGTCGTCGAGCGCACCGCGGTCCACCGTCGTGTTGGCGCCGATCTCGACGTCGTTGCCGAGGACCACACGGCCGGTCTGCGGGATCTTGACCCAGGCGCCGGACTTCTCGCGCGCGAAGCCGAAGCCGTCTGCGCCGATGACCACGCCCGAATGCAGGATGCAGTCCTCGCCGATCACGCAGTCGTGGTAGATGCTGACGTTGGCATAGAGCCGGGTGCCGCGCCCGATGCGAGTGCCGCGCCCCACGTGGCAGTTGGGCCCGATCACCACGTCCTCGCCGAGCACCACGTCTTCCTCGATCGAGGCGCCGGGTCCCACCTGCACGCTGGCCGGCAGGGTGCTGGCGACCGCGGCGAGCGCATGGATACCGGGACGCGCCGCGGGGGGCGGATTGAACAGCTGCGCGACGCGTGCGAAGTACAGGTAGGGGTCGGCGGTCAGGATCAGGTTGCGCCCGGCCAGCGCCTCGCGCAGGTCGGGCGTGACGATCAGCGCACTTGCCGCACACTCGCCGACCTGCGACAGGTACTTGCGGTTGGCAAGGAAGGCGAGATCGCCCTCCCCCGCCTTGTCCAGCGTGCCGACGCGCGAAACCGCGACATCGCCGTCTCCCGCGATCTCGCCGCCCAGGCGATCGACCAGCTCGTGCAGTCGGAACATCGGGCGACCAGTCTTACTTGGCGTCGGACAGGGTCTTGATGACCTTGTCGGTGATGTCGATGCGCGGGTTCGCGTACACCGCTTCCTGGAAGATGATGTCGTAGTTTTCCTGCTCGGCGATCTGCTTGACCGAGCGGTTGGCCTTGTCGAGCACCGAGGCGAGTTCCTCGTTACGGCGTTGGTTCAGGTCTTCGCGGAACTCGCGCTGCTTGCGCTGGAAGTCGCGGTTGAGCTCGTTGAACGCACGTTCCTTGTTGCGACGGTCGCTGTCGCCCATGGTCGGGCCGTTGCGCTCGAGGTCTTCCTGCATCGACTTGAGGTCGCGCGCGATGCGCTGCAGCTCCTGGTCGCGCTTTTCGAACTCCTTCTCCAGCCGCTGCTGCGCCCGCACGGCGGGCGCTGCTTCGCGCATGACGCGATCGGAATTGACGAAGCCGATCTTGGTTTCGGCGAACGCGGTCTGGGAAAGGCCGAGCACAGCGAGTGCGACCAGGGAGAGGGTACTGACTTTCAATTATGCCTCCGGATGAAACTGTTTCGCCCGCAGCTCAGAACACGCTGCCGAGCTGGAACTGGAACCGCTGGATCTCGTCGTTCTCTTCCTTCTTGAGCGGATGGCCGAAGCTGAACTTCAACGGGCCGATCGGCGAGCTCCACGAGAATGCCAAGCCGGTACTGTAGCGCAGATCGCTGAAACGGATGTTCTGATCCACGAAAGTGCCGCCGCCGAGCGGTTCTTCGTCCCTGCCCCAGACGTAGCCGGCATCGAGGAAGGCCGAGATGCGGAAGGAACGGTCCTTGCCCGCGCCCGGCATCGGGAAGAAGAACTCGGCGTTGGCGACGGCCTTGCGGGTGCCGCCGGTCGAGCTGATGTCGCCGTCGGTATCCTTGTACTTGGGGCCGACCGAGCCTTGGTCGAAGCCGCGTACCGAGCCGATGCCGCCGACGTAGTAGTTCTTGTAGAAGGGTACGTCCTTGCCGCCGAAGCCCTTGGCGTAGCCGACGTCCGCGTTGAGCATCAGGGCGTAGTCGGTTCCGATCGGGAACCAGTGCTGGTACTGGTAGCCGAGTTTGCCGTAACGCAGATCGCCAACCGGGACGGTGACCTCGCCATAGACACGCTGATACACGCCGCTGCGGGGATAGGTGAAGCTGTCGCGACCGTCGCGCGACCAGCCGACGGTCAACAGCAGGCTGTCAACCGTGCAGTCGCCGACGCCGCTGGGGTTGTCGAGGCCGTTTTCCTTGCAGAAATCCTTGTAGAGCAGCGGACTCGCGTTGTACGTGGTGATCTCGGTGCGGTCGGCGGTGAGCCCGAAGTTAACGTGGTCGTCTTCCGCGATCGGCCAGCCGAGCCGAATGCCGGCGCCGGTCGAGACGGTCTTGTACGGCGACACCGAGTCGAGTTCGTCGGCGTCGTAGGTGCGGTGGTACAGGTCCCAACCCAGGCTGATGCCGTCCACCGTGTAGTAGGGGTTGGTGAAGGACAGCGCGAGCGTGCGGCTGGACTGACTGGTGTTGAGGCCGAGCGTCAGGGCGTTGCCGCTGCCGAACAGGTTCTGCTGCGAGATCGACGCCGACAGCACGATGTTCTCGGAGCTGGAGAAACCGGCGCCGAGCATCAGGTTTCCGGTCGGGCGTTCCTTGACGGTGAAGTTCACGTCGACCTGGTCGGTCGTGCCCGGTATCGCCGGCGTCTCGACGGTCACCTCGTCGAAGAAGCCGAGGCGGTCGATGCGCGTACGCGAGCGGTTGATCGCCGCCGCGTCGTACCAGCCCCCTTCCATCTGGCGCATCTCGCGGCGCACCACCTCATCGCGCGTCTTGGTGTTGCCGCCGACGTTGATGCGGCGCACATAAACCCGCCGACCCGGATCGACGAATACGGTGAAGGCCACCTCGCGCTTGACCTTGTCGACTTCCGGCGCGGCATTGACGTTGGCGAAGGCATAACCCTCGTTGCCAAGGCGGTCGGTGATCGCCTTGGTGGTCTCCGTCAGGCGTTCGCGCGAGAAGGTTTCGCCCGGTCGGATCTTCGTCAGCGCCTGGTATTCGGCCTCGGGAAGGATCAGGTCGCCGGTGAAGCGCACGCCGGTGACGGTGTACTTCTCGCCCTCGGTGATGTTCACCGTGATGTAGATGTCCTGCTTGTCCGGTGTGATCGAGACCTGGGTGGAGTCGATGTTGAAGTCGAGGTAGCCCTGGTTCAGGTACCAGGAGCGCAAGGTCTCCAGGTCGGCCGAGAGCTTCTGGCGGGAGTACTGGTCGTTCTTGGTGTACCAGGTCAACCAGCCGGGCGTGGTGAGCTGCATCTCGTCGAGGAGATCTTCTTCTTCGAAAGCCCTCGCGCCGACGATGCGGATCTGGCGGATCTTGGCCACGCCCCCCTCGTCCACCTTGAAGTTGATGCCGACACGGTTGCGTTCGAGCGGCGTGACGGTCGTCGTGACCGTGGCCGCGTACTTGCCGCGCGAGAGGTACTGGCGCTTGAGTTCCTGCTCCGCGCGCTCGAGCAACGAGCGATCGAAGATGCGCGATTCGGCGAGGCCGACCTCGCGCAAGCCCTTCTTGAGCGCGTCCTTGTCGAACTCCTTGACCCCGTCGAAGGTGATGTCGGCGATCGCTGCGCGCTCGTCCACCACCACCACGATGACGTTGCCTTCGGTCTCGATGCGAACGTCGCTGAAGAAACCCGTGGCGAACAGCGCGCGGATCGCATCGGCGGCCTGCGCCTCGGTGAAGGTCTCGCCGACGCGGACCGGCAGGTAGTTGAACACGGTGCCCGCCTCGGTGCGCTGGATGCCCTCGACGCGGATGTCCTTGACCACGAAGGGATCGAAGGCGAGGGCCGGCGCTGCGGCAAAAAGGGCCACCAGGAGCCCGGGCAGGAGCTTGCGATTCATGCGGGAGTTCAGCCGGAAATAAGACGATTGAGATCGTTGTAGAAGGCGAATGCCATCAACATCACCAGGAGGGCGAGGCCGATCTGCTGACCGACCTCCATGATGCGCTCCGGGATCGGACCGCCCTTGATGATTTCGACCGTATAGTACAACAAGTGCCCCCCATCCAGAACCGGGATGGGCAGCAGGTTCAGGACCCCCAGGCTGATGCTGATCAAGGCCACGAACTTGAGGTAGTGCGCCAAGCCCAGCTGGGCGGTCTGACCTGCATAGTCGGCGATCGTGACCGGTCCGGAGAGGTTCTTCCAGGACACTTCGCCGGTGAGCATGCGGCCGATCATCTTCAGGCTCAGCACGCTGGTCTCCCAGGTCTGCCGAACCGCGCGCGCGAGGCCTTCGAGCACACCGTAGCGGATCTCGCCGAACATCTCGATGCCGCCCGTCGCGGCTTCGCCCACCCCCACGCCGATGCGGCCGATCCGCGCCCCGCCCTCCTCGGCCGCGTCCGGGGTCACCACAAGCCCTACCACCCCGCCCGCACGGTCGATCTCGAAGTCGAGCGCGCGTCCGGGCGCCTCGCGCACCAGGCGCACGAGGTCGGCCCAGGCCGCGACCGCCGTGCCCGAGATCGCCAGCACGCGATCCCCGACCTGCAGTCCCGCACGTTCGGCAGCGCTGCCATCCGCGATCCTGCCGATCACCGCCGGAAGCGCCGGACGCCAGGGGCGCAGGCCGAGGCGCGCGATCAGGTCGGTGTTGCCCTCGTCGATCGCCACGCCCGAGAGATCCATGCGGCGGAAGGCATCGACGTCCTCCAGGGTGCGTACGCGCAGCACCACCTCGCGGTTGTCGAGCGCGTGGCGCAGCAGCACCCAGCGCAGGTCCTGCCAGCTGCGCACGGGCTCCTCGTCCACCGCGATCACGAGGTCGCCCTCGCGCACCCCCGCCGCCTGCGCGATCGCCGGCGTGTCGGACAACGCCACGCGAGGCTTGAGTTCCTCGGTGCCGCCGACAAAGAGGCCCCAGTAGAGGGCGATCGCGAGCAGGAAGTTGGCGAGCGGCCCGGCGGCGACGATCGCGAAACGCCGATACACGCTCTGGCGGTTGAAGGCGCGGTGCAGCTCGGGTGCCGCTACGGGCGCCTCGCGCTCGTCGAGCATCTTGACGTAGCCGCCGAGCGGGAACGCGGCGAGCACCCATTCGGTGCCGTCGCTGCCGGCGGTATGGCGCAGCAGCGGCTTGCCGAAGCCGATCGAGAAGCGCAGCACCTTGACCCCGCACCAACGTGCCACGAGGTAGTGGCCGAGTTCGTGGACGAGGATGAGCAGGCCGAGGGCAAGCGCGAAGGGAACCAGGTAATCGAAGAGAGTCATCGGTCGCGGCGAAGTCGGGAGATCTCGTCCCGCGCGAGTTCGCGGGCGTGCGCGTCGGCGGCCAAAACCGCCTCCAGCGAATCGACCGCGCCCGGCCGGCTGCGTTCCAGGCTCGCTGCGATCACGGCGGCGATGTCGAGGAAGCCGATGCGATGGTCGAGGAAGGCGGCGACCGCCTCCTCGTTGGCGGCGTTGAGCACGGCGGGCGCCGTGCCGCCGGCGCGCAGCGCGTCGAAGGCCAGCTTCAGGCAGGGGAAGCGGGCGAAGTCCGGACGTTCGAAATCGAGGCGGGCGATCTCGAACAGGTCGAGCGGGCGCACACCCGCGTCGATGCGCTCGGGCCAGGCCATGGCGTTGGCGATCGGGGTGCGCATGTCGGGGTTGCCGAGCTGTGCGATCACCGAGCCGTCGGCGTAGTCGACCATCGAGTGGATCACGCTCTGCGGATGCACGACCACCTCGATCATGTCCGCCGGGGCGCCGAACAGCCAATGCGCCTCGATGACCTCCAGGCCCTTGTTCATCATGGTCGCGGAGTCGACCGAGATCTTGCGTCCCATGACCCAGTTGGGATGGGCGCAGGCCTGCTCGGGGGTGACATTCGCGAGCGAATCGATCGGCGCCGTGCGGAAGGGGCCGCCGGAGGCCGTCAGCAACACCCTGCGCACGCCGGCGCGCGCGGGTTCGCGCGCGTAGCCGGCGGGCAGGGCCTGGAAGATCGCGTTGTGCTCGCTGTCGATCGGCAGCAGGACCGCCCCGCTTGCGGCCACTGCATCGATCAGCAAGCGGCCCGACAGCACCAGGGCCTCCTTGTTGGCCAGCAGCACCTTCTTGCCCGCGCGCGCGGCGGCCAGGGTCGGGCGCAGGCCGGCCGCGCCTACGATCGCGGCCATCACCATGGCCACCTCGTCGGCGGCGGCGACACGCTCGAGCGCCTCTTCACCGCATAGCACCTCGGTGTCGCGACCCGCTGCGCGCAATCCCGCGCGCAGGCGTTCGGCAGCGGTCGCATCGCCCATCACCGCGAAGCGCGGCGAAAAACGCAGGCACTGCTCGAGCAGCTTGTCATCCTGGCGCTGCGCACTGAGCGCGAAGACCTCGAAACGGTCGGGGTGACGGGCGACGACATCGAGCGTGCTTTGGCCGATCGAGCCGGTTGCGCCCAGGACGGTCAGGCGCTGCGGTGCGGGGTCAGGCATGGGGAGAATCCGTTGCGGAAGGAGCACGGCGGAAGCCGTGGAGGATCAGCGCGCGAGCCACACCGCGCCGAGCGCCACGAGCGGGAGCGTCGACGTCAGGCTGTCGATGCGGTCGAGGATGCCGCCGTGGCCGGGCAGGATGTTGCCACTGTCCTTGAGGCCGGCCTGACGCTTGAGCAGCGACTCGAAGAGGTCGCCGACGATGCTCACCGCGGTCCACGCCAGCAGGACGCCGGCGATCACCGGCGCGCCGCCCTCGAATTCCGCGCCGCGCATCGCGAGCACGCCGAAGCCGAAGGCCAGCACCGCCAGCACGCCACCTGCGGCGCCCTCCCAAGTCTTGCCCGGGCTGATCGCCGGGGCCAGCTTGTGACGGCCGAAGGCGCGGCCGCTGAAATAGGCGGCGATGTCGGCCACCCAGACGACGGCCATGGTTCCGAGCAGCACCCCGGGGCCCATCGTGCGCAGCTGCATCATTGCCAGCGCGGTCGGCACGAGCACGACGAAGCCGACCAGCGAAGCCAGCATCGGGTTGGACAAGGCCCACTTGCCGCGCAGCCACATCGGCACGACGAAGATCCAGAATAACGCGCTGAAGACATAGAGCGGCACCACGGCCGCAGCACCGCCGAGCTCGCCGCTGCCCAGCCCCGCGCTCCAACCCAGGAACGCGGATGCGGCGGCAAAGGCGACCGCCGTGGACACGCGCAACCCGCGCTCGAAGCGGGCGAGCGCGCCCCACTCCCACGCCGCCGCACCGCACAAGACTGCGCAGAGCACGAGCCAGACCGATGCCGGCAGCAGGAACACCGCCGCCAGCAGGCCGACCAGCAAGGCGATTGCGGTGAGGACGCGATCCTTGAGCATGGAGGCCCTATTCCCCGGCGTCGGCCTTGAGCTGCTCGCTGGTGCGGCCGAAGCGCCGCTCCCGCCCCTGATAGGAGCCGATGGCCTGCCCGAGCGCACCGTCGTCGAAGTCGGGCCAGAGCACGTCGGTGAAGTAGAGCTCGGTATAGGCGAGCTGCCAGAGCAGGAAGTTGCTGATGCGCTTCTCGCCACCCGTGCGGATGAAGAGATCGGGCTCCGGCGCGAAGCTCATCGACAGCTCGGAGGCGATCTCATCTTCGGTGAAGCGTTCCAGGCGCCCCGGTTCGCGCGCCATCAGGCGCGACATCGCATCGAGAATGTCCCAGCGACCGCCGTAGTTGGCCGCGACGGTGAAGTTGAGTCCGCCATTGCCGGCGGTGAGCGTCTCGGCCTCGCGGATCATGTCCACCAGCCGCGGATCGAACTTCGAGAGGTCCCCGATCACGCGGAAGCGCATGTCGTTGTCGTGCATGCGGCGGATCTCCTTCTGCAGCGACTTCAGAAAGAGCTGCATCAGGAAAGAAACCTCGTCCTGCGGGCGGCGCCAGTTCTCGGAGCTGAACGCGAACACGGTGAGGTACTCCACCCCGCGATCGACGCAGCCGCGCACGGTGGCGCGCAGCGCCTCGACACCGCGCGCATGCCCCGCGACGCGAGGCAGCATGCGCTTGCGCGCCCAGCGCCCATTGCCGTCCATGATGACGGCAATGTGCTTCGGCACCTGCGAGACGTCGGGAATGTCGCGGGTGGAACTCCTGAACAGCCCTCCGATCATGCTCCGCCTCCTGTCGTGCCCGTTGACGATACAGCCGATCCGCGCACGCGGATCAGATCTGCATGAGTTCCTGCTCTTTCTGGGCGAGCAGCTTGTCGATCTCGGCTACATAGCGGTCGGTGAGCTTCTGGATCTCGTCCTCGCCGCGACGCTCGTCGTCCTCGGAGATCGCCTTGTCCTTGACCGCATCCTTGAGCTGCTGGTTGCCGTCGCGGCGCAGGTTGCGGATCGCCACCTTGGCGGTCTCGCCCTCGTGGCGCACCACCTTGGTGAGGTCGCGACGGCGCTCCTCGGTGAGCGCAGGCATCGGCACGCGCAGCAGTTCGCCCATGTTCGCGGGGTTGAGGCCGAGGTCGCTGTCGCGGATCGCGCGCTCGACCTTGCCGAGCATCGGCTTTTCCCAGGTCTGCACGCCGATCGTGCGGGCGTCGATCAGGGTGATGTTGGCGACCTGGTTCACCGGCACCATAGAACCGTAGTACTCGACCATCACGTGATCGAGCAGGCCGGTGTGGGCGCGGCCGGTGCGCACCTTGGCGAGGTCGGTCTTGAGCGCCTCGACCGACTTCAGCATCTTCTGCTCGATGTTCTTCTTGAGTTCGGAAATCATGCAAGCCCTCTCCGGAGGTCAGGAATGGACCAGCGTGCCTTCGTCCTCGCCCATCACCACACGCTTGAGCGCGCCGGGCTTGAAGATCGAGAACACGTTGATCGGAAGCTTCTGGTCGCGGCACAACGCGAACGCGGTCGAGTCGAGCACCTGCAGGTTGCGCCCGATCGCCTCGTCGAAGCTGATGCGATGGTAGCGCTGCGCCTGCGGGTCCTTCTTCGGATCCGCAGTATAGACGCCGTCCACCTTGGTCGCCTTGAGAACGATCTGCGCACCGATCTCGGCGCCGCGCAGCGCCGCGGCGGTGTCGGTGGTGAAGAAGGGGTTGCCGGTACCGGCCGCGAAGATGACCACGCGGCCTTCCTCGAGATGACGGATCGCGCGCCCGCGGATGTACGGCTCGACCACCTGGTCGATGCGCAGCGCGGACTGCACGCGCGCTTCGAGCCCCATGCGTCGCATCGCGTCGGCGAGCGCCATCGCGTTCATCACCGTGGCCAGCATGCCCATGTAGTCGGCGGTGGCGCGGTCCATGCCGGAGGCCGCGCCCTTCATGCCGCGGAAGATGTTGCCGCCGCCGATCACCACACCGACCTGGACACCGAGACGGCTGATCTCGGCGACCTCGGACACGATGCGGCTGACGACCTCCTCGTTGATGCCGTAGGCGTCGTCGCCCATCAGGGCTTCGCCGGAGAGCTTGAGCAGGATGCGCTTGTAGGCGGCGGACACGTTCTTCTCCTTACTTCTTGGCGGCAGCGGCGGCCTGTTCGGCCACTTCGGCGGCGAAGTCGGTGACCTTCTTCTCGATGCCTTCGCCGACGATGAACAGCGTGAAGCCGGCGACCGAGGCGCCCTTGGCCTTGAGCAGCTGCTCGATGGTCTGCTTGCCGTCCTCGGCCTTCACGAAGACCTGGGCCAGCAGGGTCACTTCCTTGAGGAACTTCTGCACGGTGCCGTCGGCGATCTTTTCCAGCATCGCTTCGGGCTTGTTGTCGGCGCGGGCCTTCTCGATCGCGATGCGACGCTCGGCATCGATCAGGTCCTGCGACACGCCCGAGGCGTCGAGCGCCTTCGGCTTGGACGCGGCGATGTGCATCGCGATGTCCTTGCCGAGCTGCTCGTCGCCGCCGACCACGTCCAGCAGCACGCCGATCTTGGCGCCGCCGTGGATGTAGGAGAACAGCTTGCCCTTGGCCTCGATGCGGGCGAAACGGCGGATCGACATGTTCTCGCCGATCTTGCCGACCAGCGCGGTGCGGGTCGACTCGACGGTGCCCTCGCCCAGCGGCAGCGCCGACAGGGCAGCGACGTCGGCCGGGCTCTTGGCGGCGACGAGGCCGGCGCAGTTCTGCACCAAGGCCAGGAAGTCGTCGTTCTTGGCGACGAAGTCGGTCTCGCAGTTGACCTCGATGATCGAGCCGAGCTTGCCGTCGGCCGAGATGTCGATGCCGACCACGCCTTCGGCGGCGATGCGGGCGGCAGCCTTGGAGGCCTTGTTGCCGAGCTTGACGCGCAGGATCTCTTCGGCCTTGCCCATGTCGCCGGCGGCTTCGGCCAGCGCCTTCTTGCATTCCATCATCGGCGCGTCGGTCTTCTCGCGCAGTTCCTTGACCATGCTTGCGGTAATTTCCGCCATGCTAGCTCCTGAATAGGTTCGGTTTGACATTCGAAACGCGGATGCCGCGCAGCGCACCGGAGGGCCATCGGCGCGACATCGGGAATTGTGCGGGGCGCACGTTGCGGGATTCGCAAGCGCCACCCGGATTGCAAAAGGGGCCCCGCGGGCCCCCTTCGCTGAGGATCAGGCCTGTTCCTGCGAGCCTTCTTCCTCGACCTCGACGAACTCGTCGCCGCCGGCATCGACGATTTCCTGCAGCACCTGGCTGCGGCCTTGCAGCACGGCATCGGCCACGCCACGGGCGTAGAGGCGGATGGCGCGCGAGGAGTCGTCGTTACCCGGGATCAGGTAGTCCACGCCTTCGGGCGAGTGGTTGGTGTCGACCACGGCCACGACCGGGATGCCGAGCTTCTGGGCTTCGGTGATGGCGATCTTGTGGTAGCCGACGTCGATGACGAACAGCGCGTCGGGCAGGCCGCCCATGTCCTTGATGCCGCCGATCGACTTCTGCAGCTTCTCGAGTTCGCGGCGCACGGTCAGCGCCTCGCGCTTGGACAGGCGCTCGATCGAGCCGTCTTCCATCATCGCCTCGACTTCCTTGAGGCGCTTGATCGACTGCTTGACGGTCTTGAAGTTGGTCAGCATGCCGCCGAGCCAGCGCT
Organism: Thauera aminoaromatica; assembly: GCF_000021765.1. Taxonomy (NCBI): domain Bacteria; kingdom Pseudomonadati; phylum Pseudomonadota; class Betaproteobacteria; order Rhodocyclales; family Zoogloeaceae; genus Thauera; species Thauera aminoaromatica. The sequence continues at coordinate 2,451,771 of NC_011662.2, forward strand.
CGTCGACGTAGGGCATGCCGGCGCGCTGGGCTTCCTCGGCGATGATCTCGCGCGCCTGGCGCTTGGTGCTGACGAACATGATGTTGCCGCGGTTCGCGGCGAGCTTGCGCACGAACTCCATGGCTTCGTTGTACTTCGCCATCGTCTTTTCGAGGTTGACGATGTGGATCTTGTTGCGCTGGCCGAAGATGTAGGGGGCCATGCGCGGGTTCCAGAAGCGGGTCTGGTGACCGAAGTGGACGCCGGCTTCCAGCATCTGACGCATCGTGACGGACATGTGTTGCTCCAAACTGTACAAGGGTTGAACCTCCGCCTCGCGGATGGGCGACCGGGAAACCGGTTCACCACGCTGCCCCCCGGGATTTGCGCGTCCCCGTCCCGGCCGGAGCCGGAACGCAGGATGTCGAGCAGGCCCCGGAAGGACCCTGTGCCGCAAGGCGTGCGGATTTTGCCTGCACATGCAGACAAGCCCACGATGTTATCACGCCGGCCGCATCGTGCTCAAGGCTGAAGCGGATTGAAACCCAGGCCGACACAAGCCTCGCGGGTACCCGCCGCGGAAATGGCGAAGGCATCGGTTGGCATGCGGTTTGCGCGGATACCGGGTTTGCTGCGGCGCGGCGCTTGCGATAGCCTTCCCGCTTTCCCGCCCCGACACAGAACACACAACAATGAGCATTGTCATCAAGACCCCCGAAGAGATCGAGAAGATGCGCGTGGCCTGCCGGCTCGCCGCCGAGGTGCTCGACTACATCGAGCCGTTCGTTGTCCCCGGCGTGACCACCGGGGAGCTCGACCGCCTCTGCCACGACTACATGGTGAACGTGCAGGGCACCATCCCGGCCCCGCTCGACTACGCACCGCCCGGCTACAAGCCCTACCCCAAGTCGATCTGCACTTCGGTCAATCACCAGGTCTGCCATGGCGTACCGGGCGAGAAGGCGCTCAAGAAGGGCGACATCGTCAACCTCGACATTACGGTGATCAAGGAGGGCTTCCACGGCGACACCAGCCGCATGTTCCTGCTCGGCGGCGACTCGGCGTGCAGCATCGTCGCCCGCCGCCTGACGCGGATCACCTACGAGTGCATGTGGCTGGGCATCGCCACCGTCAAGCCCGGCGGCCGCCTTGGCGACATCGGCGCCGCGATCCAGAAGCACGCCGAAGGCAACGGCTTCTCGGTGGTGCGCGAGTTCTGCGGCCACGGCATCGGGCGCAAGTTCCACGAGGAACCGCAGGTGCTGCACTACGGCAAGGCCGGCACCGGCCCCACGCTCGAGCCCGGCATGATCTTCACCATCGAGCCGATGATCAACGCCGGCAAGGCGGCGATCTCCGAGCTGCCCGACGGGTGGACCATCGTCACCAAGGACCGCAGCCTGTCGGCGCAGTGGGAGCACACGGTGGTGGTCACCGAGACCGGTGTCGAGGTGCTCACCCTTTCCGCCGGGTGCCCGCCCCCGCCCGAGCTCGTCGCTGCCCGTTTCGCAACGGCTGGCTGAAGAATCCGTCGCAGGCCCGCACATGAACGACGCCCTCACCGACGAGCTGCACACCCTTGCCACCACGGCACGCCAACGTCTCGTCGAGGGCACGGCGCAGCTGCGCGACGCCTATCAGGGGCGGCCGCAGACCTCCATCCTGCTCAAGGGCCGCGCTCGACTGGTGGATCACGAGCTCGTCCGCCTGTGGACGGCGTGCGCGATGCCCGCCTCCGCCGCGCTCGTGGCGGTGGGCGGCTATGGGCGCGGCGAGCTTTTCCCCGCCTCGGACGTCGACCTGCTCGTGCTGCTATCCACACCGCCCGACGAGGCGCTGAAGGCGCGCCTGTCGGCGCTGGTCGGCGCGTTGTGGGACTGCGGGCTCGAGGTCGGTCATGCGGTGCGCACGGTCGACGAATGCATGATCGCCGCCGCCGACGACATCACCGTGCAGACCAACCTGCTCGAGGCGCGTCTGCTCGCCGGCGACCCGGCGCTGTTTGCCGAGCTGAGCGCGCGCTACCGCGAAGCGCTCGACGTGCGCGCCTTCTACAAGGCCAAGCTGCTCGAGCAGGAACAACGCTACGCCCGCTTCAACGACACGCCCTACGCCCTCGAGCCCAACTGCAAGGAGAGCCCCGGCGGGCTGCGCGACCTGCAGATGCTGGGCTGGATCGCACGCGCGGCCGGGCTTGGCCACAGCTGGCGCGACCTCGCCCGCCACCGCCTCATCACCGGCAGCGAAGCCGGCGAACTGCGCGCGATCGAGCGCTTCCTGCAGCACATCCGCATCCGCCTGCATCATCTCACCGGGCGCGCGGAGGACCGCCTGCTCTTCGACCACCAGGAAAAGCTCGCCCGCATCCTCGGCATCGAGGCCACGCCCACCCGGCGCGCCTCCGAGGTGCTGATGCAGCGCTACTACGTCACCGCCAAGATGGTGATGCAGCTCAACACCGTGCTGCTGCAGAACTACGGCAGCGTGATCTTCCCCGACCGCGGCGCCGCGATCGTGGTCAACGCGCGCTTCCAGGTCGTGCGCGAGCTGCTCGACATCCGCGACGAGGACGTCTTCGAGCGCCACCCTTCCGCGCTGCTCGAATGCTTCCTGCTGCTGCAGCAGCGCTCCGAGCTCAAGGGCATGACGGCGCGCACCCTGCGCGCGCTGTGGATCCACCGCAATCAGGTTAATGCCGCGTTTCGCGCCGACCCCGCGCACCGTGTCCTCTTCCTGCAGATCCTGCAGCAGCGCCGCGGTATCGTGCGGGTGTTCCGCAAGATGAACGAGTACGGCATCCTGTCGCGCTACATCCCGGCGTGGCGGCGCATCGTCGGCCAGATGCAGCACGACCTCTTCCACGTCTATACGGTCGACCAGCACATCCTGATGGTGCTGCGCAACGTGCGCCGGTTCACGATGGGAGAGCACGCGCACGAATACCCGCTGATGACACGGCTGATCATGGCCTTCGAGCGCCACTGGCTGCTCTACGTCGCCGCGCTCTTCCACGACATCGCCAAGGGCCGCGGCGGCGACCACTCCACGCTCGGCATGGCCGACGCGCGCGAATTCTGCACCCAGCACGGCATGGACGTGAACGACACCGCACTGGTCGTGTGGCTGGTCGAGCAACACCTCACGATGTCGCGGGTCGCACAGAAGGAAGACACCTCCGACCCCGAGGTCATCCAGCGCTTCGCCGACGTCGTGCGCGACGAGCGTCGCCTGGTCGCGCTCTACCTGCTCACCCACGCCGACATCCGCGGCACCAGCCCCAAGGTGTGGAACGGCTGGAAGGGCAAGCTGCTCGAGGATCTGTTCTTCGCCACCCAGCGCCTGCTGCGCGGCGCCACCGCCAAGGAGGCGCTCGGCCTCGACGGCCGCCTCGAGGACGCCCGCCGCCAGTTGCGCTTCCACGGCCTGCGCCCCGGCGTCGAGGACGCGCTGTGGGCCCGGCTCGACCCGGTGTACTTCATGCGCCACTCCGCCGAGGAGATCGCCTGGCACACCCGCTTGTTGTACTACCGCACCGAATCCGACGAGCCGGTGGTGAAGGCGCGCGTGGCCGAGGACGAGGACGGCGTGCAGGTCATGGTGTTCACCCGCGACCAGAAGGACCTCTTCGTGCGCCTGACCGGCTTCTTCGGGCGCATGGGCTTCACCATCGTCGACGCCAAGGTGCACACCACCCGCCACGGCTACGCGCTCGACAGCTTCATGCTGCAGGACCCGGGCGAACAGGCCGCCTACCGCGACATCGTGATCCTGATCGAGCACGAGCTCACCGCCCGCCTGCAGAAACCGGGGCTGCCCGAGCGCCCGAGTCGCGGGAGAATGTCGAGGCAGGTCAAGCACTTCCCGATCAGCCCGGAGGTCAGCATCCGTCCCGACGAGGCCGGCCGCCATCACGTGCTCTCGCTCACCGCCGCCGATCGCCCCGGCCTGCTCTACGACGTCGCCGCGGTGCTCGCCGAGCACGGCATCCGCCTGCACACCGCCAAGATCGCCACCCTGGGCGAGCGCGTCGAGGACACCTTCCTGCTCACCGGCAACGTGCTCAACCAGGACGCGCAGGTGCTGAGGATCGAGCGCGAGCTGCTGGAGCGGCTGCAGGTCTAGCCGCGCTCGCGGCGCGCTCAGTGCCCCTTCCCCGCCAGGCGGTCCATGGCGGCGTAGAGCAGGCCCGAGAACAGGAAGGTCACGTGGATGCCCACCATCCAGCCGAGCTGGCGGTCGGTGAGGTTGTGGGCGTTCATGAAGGCCTTGAGCAGTTCGATCCCGGAGATCGCCACGATCGAGCCGATCAGCTTGAGCTTGAGGTCGGAGAAGCCGATGTGTCCCATCCACTCCGGGCGGTCGCGGTGGGTGTGCAGGTCCTCCATCTTGGACACGAAGTTCTCGTAGCCGCTGAACATGATGATGATCAGCAGGTTCATGATCAGCGCCACGTCCACCAGCGACAGCACGCCGATGATCAGCTCGCTGCCCGAGGCGCTCCAGATCTGCGCGAACAGCCCGAACAGCTCCTTGGAGAACTTCACCAGCAGCAATACCATCGCCAGCACGAGGCCGAAATACACCGGCGCCATCAGCCAGCGGCTGGTGAACAGCACGTGCTCGAACCCGCTCTCGATCCGCTTCATCGCATCGCGCTCCTCGACCGGTCGATCAGACATGGCACAGCCCCTCCAGCACGGCGCGCACGCGCACCATGGACTCCTGCAACACCAGCTCGATGTCGTCGAAGTGGATGCCGTGCGCGCTCGACGAGCGCCCCGCGGCGTAGTTCACCACCACCCCGATCGCCGCGTAGGGCAGCTCGAGCTCGCGCGCCAGCGCCGCCTCGGGCATGCCGGTCATGCCGACGATGTCGCAGCCGTCGCGCTCGAGGCGGTCGATCTCCGCCGCGGTCTCGAGGCGCGGGCCCTGCGTGCTCGCGTACACCCCGCCATCCATCGCGCTGTCGCCGGCCGCGGCGATCGCCGCGAGCAGACGGTGGCGCAGGGTCTCGTCGTAGGGCTCGGTGAAGTCGATGTGGCGCACCGGCGTGTCGCCGCCCTCGAAGAAGGTGCTCTTGCGCCCCCAGGTGTAGTCGATGATCTGGTTCGGGACGATCAGCGTGCCCGGCGCCAGGTCGGCGCGGATGCCGCCCACCGAGGCCACCGAGACGATGCCGGTGGCCTTGGCCTGCTTGAGCGCCCAGATGTTGGCGCGGTAATTGACCAGGTGCGGCGGGATGGTGTGGCCGTAGCCGTGGCGCGCGAGGAAGACGACCGGCTCGTCGCAGACGCGCCCGAAGGCGAGTGCGCCGGAGGGCTCGCCGTAGGGCGTGCGCACGACCTCGCGGCGCTCGATCTCCATGTTCGACAGTTGGGTGAGTCCGCTGCCGCCGATGATCGCGAGCATGGTGAAGAGACCTCCTTTGGCTGAGGCGCGCGATTCTAGCACGCCCCTCAGAAATCCATGCTGCGCTGCCACAGCACGTGCTAGAATCCTCGCCCTTTCAAAGACTTCGCCGCCCTCCTCCATGTCCCGCGCCATTCGCAACATCGCCATCATCGCCCACGTCGACCACGGCAAGACCACCCTCGTCGATCAACTGCTGCGCCAGTCCGGCACTTTCCGCGAAAACCAGCAGGTCGCCGAACGCGTCATGGACTCGGGAGACATCGAGAAGGAACGCGGCATCACGATCCTGTCGAAGAACTGCGCCATCCAGTATGGCGATACCCACATCAACATCGTCGACACCCCGGGCCACGCCGACTTCGGCGGCGAGGTCGAGCGTGTCCTGTCGATGGTCGACAGCGTGCTGCTGCTGGTCGACGCCGTCGAGGGTCCGATGCCGCAGACCCGCTTCGTGACCCGCAAGGCGCTCGCGCTGGGACTCAAGCCGATCGTCGTCATCAACAAGATCGACCGCCCGGGCGCACGCCCGGACTGGGTCATCAACCACACCTTCGACCTCTTCGACAAGCTCGGCGCCACCGAGGAACAGCTCGACTTCCCGGTGATCTATGCCTCCGGCCTCAACGGCTTCGCAGTCATCAACGAGGGCGACGAGCGCAAGGACATGCGCCCGCTGTTCGAAGCCATCCTCGAGCACGTGCCCGCGCCGGAAGTCGATGCCAACGGCCCGCTGCAGATCCAGGTCTGCTCGCTCGACTACTCGACCTACATGGGCCAGCTCGGCATCGGTCGCATCAAGCGCGGCAGCGTGCGCCCGAACCAGGAAGTCGTCGTCATGTACGGCGAAGAGAACCGCGGCAAGGGCAAGGTCAGCCAGATCCTCACCTTCGAGGGCCTCGAGCGCAAACCCTCCGAGCTGGCCGAGGCCGGCGACATCGTGCTGATCGCGGGCATCCAGCAGGTCAACATCGGCGTCACCCTGTGCGACCCGGAGTGTCTGGAAGGCATGAAGCCGATCGCGGTGGACGAGCCCACGCTGACCATGAACTTCATGGTGAACACCTCGCCGCTGGCCGGTCGCGAGGGCAAGTACGTCACCAGCCGCCAGATCCGCGAGCGCCTGGAAAAGGAACTGCTCAAGAACGTCGCCCTGCGCGTCAATTACACCGGCGACTCGGACGTGTTCGAGGTCTCCGGTCGTGGCGAACTCCACCTCACCATCCTGCTCGAGAACATGCGCCGCGAGGGCTACGAGCTGGCGGTGGGACGCCCGCGCGTGGTGTACAAGGAAATCGACGGCGTGAAGTGCGAGCCGTACGAGATGCTCACCGTCGACGTCGAGGAAGACCACCAGGGCAGCGTCATGGAAGAGCTCGGCCGTCGCCGTGGCGAACTCCAGGACATGCAGCCGGACGGCAGGGGCCGCGTGCGCCTCGAATACCGCATCCCGGCTCGCGGCCTGATCGGCTTCCAGGGCGAGTTCCTCACCATGACGCGCGGCACCGGCCTCGCCAGCCACGTCTTCGACGACTACGGCCCGATGGCCGGCGCCATGGCCGAGCGCCGCAACGGCGTGCTGATCTCGCAGAACGACGGCGACGCGGTGGCCTACGCGCTGTGGAACCTGCAGGACCGTGGCCGCATGTTCGTCAGCCCGGGCGAGGCGCTGTACGAAGGCATGATCATCGGCATCCACACCCGCGACAACGACCTCGTGGTCAACCCGATCAAGGGCAAGCAGCTCACCAACGTGCGCGCCTCGGGTACCGACGAAGCCGTGCGCCTGATCACGCCGATCCAGCTCACCCTGGAATCTGCGATCGAGTTCATCGCCGACGACGAGCTGGTCGAAATCACGCCCAAGAACATCCGTCTGCGCAAGCGTCACCTGAAGGAAACCGACCGCAAGCGCGCTGCCAAGGCCGACGCGTCCTGATCTCAGGCCGCTCGAACGAAAGACGCCCCGCCGGTTCTGCCCGCGGGGCGTCTTGCCATCCGGGCGCTTGCCACAAACGCAGCGCACGGTTTGCAAATGCCCGCTTTCCTGCTATCACGGAAGTACCACAAATGAATGGAGCGCGCGCCGCGGACACGCGGTAATGCGCGCCCAGAACCGACAGAGAGCTTCGCTGCGCAAAGCGCAGAGCGCGGGTGCAGTTGTGCCCGACGATCTGCACAGCGCGTCCCTGCGGGTGTCCGCTTCGGATGCCTTCGTCCCTGCCGATCCGACAGAGCAGGAGAACGAACATGATGCGTCCATCATCGCAGGTGGTGTTGGCGGCCGTTGTCTTCATTGCCGCCATGCTCGCCCCGCCCCTTCCCCTGGCAATCGCTGATGCGCCCGCCGCCTCGCCCGCGTCGACGCCGGCAAGAATTCATGCCCAGGACCTCCCATATTACGAGGCTTGCGCGCGGGAAGGCTTGAACGAGTCCGAATGCGCCGGACGGCTGATCTGGTTCAAGGCCACTGCCGGCAACGAGCGCTTCCACACCTACGTGTTCCAGCAGCGGGTGGGCGTGCTGATCGACTGGTTCCGCGTGCTGCGCAGCGACGAGCGCGGCGACCGCTTCCGCGCCTGGGGCATCATCAACGATCCGGCCTGCTGCGTGCCCGGCAGCCCCGACTGCCCGGCGAAGAGCCTGGACGAGACCTACGGTCTCGACTGGTGTCCGGGCGACGAGGAACTCCTCCCCCATGTCGGGCGCAGCGGCTACCGCGATCCGGCCTGCGACTTCCGCGATGCAGCGCTGAAGCCCGGCGATGTGCATGGCCCAGCCGACCAGCGCCACGACGCCTGCGACCTGCGTTTCGGCACCTCGACCGGCGCACTGGGCATCCGCAAGTTTCCGAACCCGCGCTTCGACCGCGCAGCTTGGTTGAAGCTCAACGGCAGCCCGGGCACCTGGGAAGGCTATAACCGGCCGATCGCCGCCGCCGGCGGCCGGGGCGAGGCGGCCCGCTCCCACCTCCAGGACGGTGCCATCGAGCCCCCCTTCCTGATCGGCACCTCCTGCGGTTCCTGCCACATCGCCTTCGATCCGCTCAACCCCCCGGCTGACCCGGCGCGCCCGGCATGGGAGAACATCAAGGGGCTGATCGGCAACCAATACACGCGCGTCTCCGAGATCATGGTCTCGGGCATGGCATCGAACACCCTCGAATGGCAGATGTTCGCCCATGCCAGGCCGGGAACCAGCGACACCTCGGCGATCCCGACCGACCAGGTCAACAATCCCGGCACGATCAACGCACTGATCAATCTCGCCAAGCGTCCGACCTTCGCCAACGAGTCCGTGATCAAGTGGCGCAAGACCGCCTCCTGCGCCAAGGGCGTCGACGAGACCCGGTGCTGGTGCGAGCCGGGCCGCAACGGCAAATGCTGGGAGAAGTCCCTGCACAAGGAAGCCGTACACCACATCCTCAAGGGCGGTGAGGACTCGATCGGCGCGCTCGAAGCCATCCAGCGCGTGTACTTCAACATCGGCTCGTGCTCGGAGCAGTGCTGGGTCAATCACCTTGCAGACCTGCGCCAGCTCGATCCGCAACAACGCGGCTTTGGCCAGACGCCCTTCGACATCGGCCAGTGTAGGCGGGACTGCCCGAACTTCCGCGCCGTCGAGGACCGCTTGGGAAACATTCTCGACTTCTTCATGTCGGCCGAAGGCCATGCCACCGACCTGCGCGAGGCACGCGAGAACACGCTGCGGGTTGCCAACCCCGGCGCGCGTTACACCGATCAGGACCTGATCGCCGATCTCGAACGCACGTTCGGAGCGGGTGCGGTCGCGCGTGGCCGTGAAGTGTTCGCCAATGGCTGCGCACGCTGCCACTCGAGTCAGCCCGCGGCCGCGACTGGCCAGCTTGCCGGCCTCGATTTCCACAAGCTCGACCTCAAGACGGGGCTGCGCGAGGACTGGCTGGGCAACGATGGCCCCACCGCAGTGTCCGAGGTCGGCACCTTCCGCTGCCGCGCCCTGCACTCGAACCACATGGCCGGCCACGTCTGGCAGGAATACGGCTCCGAAACCCTGCGCGCACAGCCGCCCGACCCCAACGTCAAGGAACCCGGCGACGGTGGCCGCGGCCACTACCGCAACATCTCGCTGCTCAACCTGTGGGCGCACGCCCCCTTCCTGCACAACAACGCGCTCGGCCCCGAGCTTTGCGGCAAACCGCACAACGCCGCCAACGACTTCTATGCCCAGCGTCCGCGCTACGTCGATGCGAGCAATGTCAAGCTGTTGCCCGCCGAGCGCCAGCCCGCCTGCTTCGAGTACGACCCGAGCGTCGAAGGCCGATTCAAGCTGTACACCCTGTCGATGCAGGCGCTGCTCAATCCCGCCCAGCGCATCCCCAAGGTGACGCTGCTGAACGAGGACGTGACCCTGCGCCTCGGCCCGCGGCTATGGGACGGCACCGACAAGGAACGCCTGCTCGGTTTTGAACTGACGATCCCGAGCGAGATCGACGGCCGCGGCGTGACCGCCGGCACGCTGGGCAACTTCCAGCACAAGGCCTTCATCGTCGATCTCGTGCGCGCGAAGACCGCGCCCGACGAGCTCGAGCGCAGCCTCGCCAAGCGCCTGGGCAAGGAGAGCGCGAGGAAGGTGCTTGCCGACCTCCAGGCCGTCGCGCGGGAAGTGACCGGTAAGCCGAACGGCGTGGTCGAGGCGCTGCGCGCGCGCCCCTACCTGATCAAGCAGGTGTACAGCAGTTGCACCGCCGAGGTCGAGAACGCGGGCCACCGCTTTGGCGAGGACTTGTCCGAGGCCGACAAGAACGCCCTGATCGCCTTCCTCGCAACGCTTTGAGCATGGGGGACTTCATCATGACAAGGATCTCGCACTGGCCGTTTGGGGCGCTCGCCGTCTGCATGCTGGCCGCCATGGCGGTTACGGGATGCGGCCTGTTCGACGACGACGGGGAGCGGGCGCCGGAGATCGCCTTCGCCCCGCATGCCGAAGGCTATGCCGGCAAGCCCGATTTCGCCTGGCTGGAACATCGCCATCCGCTGTCGACGGCCGACCTGTACAAGATCACGCCGCAGAACATCGCGCAGCTCGACCAGGAGCAGGTCGACCAGATCTATGCGCGCCTGAGCGCCGGGCCGATCCCCGACGGCGCGTTCGACGGCGACCTGTTCTTCCCGCGCGGTGGCAGCGGCAAGCTGCGCCTGTCCGAGATCGCCGGCGGCGGCCTGAAGGGCTTGCTGGTCAATGTGGCGGGCGGCAAGCTCGACCTCGTTGGCGAGATGTTGTGGAAGGGCAAGGTGTTCTACCGCGACGAGCGCCTGCTGCGTAACCGCATCGAGGATCTCACCACCTTGCGCAAGCTCGGCCTCGTCGAGGAAAGCGCGGACACCCCGCTGCAGAAGCTCAATGTCGGCGGCAAGGACCAGTGGCTGCTGTTCCCGGCGAAGCTCTACTGCGGCCAGAGCCTGCTCGACGGCCGGCGCGAATCCATCATCATCGACTACGCCTTCACCGATGAACTGCCGGGCTACCGGCGCATGCCCGACCTGCTCGCGGGCCGCAACGGCTTCGCGATCCGCGACGAGATCCGCATGGTCTACCCGGGCTTCTACCTTGGTCGGGCCTACATGGACCGCGCCTTCGTGGTGAACTTCGTCCTCCACAACGCGCAGATGATCGCGGCGAGTCGCGAAGCGTTCCTGAAGACCGGCCAGGTCGATCAGGATTGCTGGAGCGGCACCCAGCAGCGCTTGATCGCCGCCGCGGCAGGGGGTGGCTGAGAACGGTCCGCGCGTGGTTTTGCGGGCGGCGGCTGCGTCCGCGGCCCGCAAGATCGCGCAGGGGAACGAGCATGAGACTGTCTCGTCCTGTCTCCCGCCATGTGCTCCCGGTGCTGCTGGGCGCGCTGTTCGGCAGCGTGTTCATGGCTCCGGCCAATGCCGCCGAGGTCGACCGCGCACCGTCGCCGCACGGGCGGTCGCTGTTCGATCGCCTGCTCGAGCGCGGGGCGAACGGCGCGCAGCAGGTGCCCTTCCCGTTCCCCGCACTGCTCCAACGCGTGCGTGCGCAGCTCGATGGCGAGGACCCGAACGGCGGACTGGCGATCGTGCTGATCCCGCTCGGGCGCTCGCTGCAGCGCCACGCCGCAGGAGACGTCGATGCCTTCCGTTTTCCGCGTGTGGTGGCCGCGGTCACCGGTGAGCCGGCAAGCGACGCACCCGCGGGACACCTCTACCTGAAGGACCGCTTGTACGTCGCGCACCACGAACGTGCCGAGGCGCTCGAGGTGATCAGCTACAACGAGGATGCGGGTCGCTTCGAGTTCCAGCTCGTGCTCGACTACCGCGCCGGGGCAACGCCGCGGGTGGTCGCCGCGAACCGTACGCTCTGCCTCGCTTGCCACCAGAACGAGGCGCCGATCTTCTCGCGCCCGTCGTGGGACGAGACCAGCGCCAGCCCGCCGGTCGCCGCACGCCTGGCTGCGACCGGCCTCGACTATCAGGGTCTGCCCTGGCGTCACGGCGTCGATGTGCCTGAAGCGATCGACGCCGCGAGCGCACGAGCGAATCGCCTCGGCGTGGCCCAGCGCCTGTGGCGGGACGGCTGCGCCCTCGCCACCCCGCAGGCCGGCATCGACTGCCGTGCCCAGGCGCTGCTGCACGCGCTGCGCCAGCGGCTGATCGGCACCGGGGCGCCGGTCGCGCGCGCGGATGCCACGAACCGCCTGGTGGATCCGCTGCTCGCCAACTGGCAGGCGCGTTGGCCGGACGGCCTCGTCATTCCCGATCCGCAAATCCCCAACCGCCAGCCCTTCGCCGGCATCGAGGGCGGGATTGCGCCCCCGAGCGATGCCGAGCTCGTGCGCTATGCGGACATTCCGGCGGTCTTCGATCCGCTCGCGCTGCGGGCGCCGATCGAGCACTGGCGCGGACGCGACCCGGGCGACGTGATGCGCTTCATCCACCTGCTCGGGACGCTGTTCTCGCGCGCCGACCTTGCTCGCATCGAGCGCGCCCTCGCGCGCATGCCACAGCCTGCAGCGCGGGAGATCGACCTGAGCTGCACCCTGCGCCGGGCCACCGACGCAACGCGGCTCGACCTCGACTGCGCGCGCGGATCCGAGGTCCGGCTGCAGGCGCGCATCAGGCTCGACGGCGGGCGCAGCGCCGACGGCATCCTCGACCGTCTCCAGTTGTCCGGGTCGAGCGCGCACACCGGTGTGACGCTGGCCATCGCGAAGGACCACGACCCGGCATCCGGCTGGCCGATCCGCTTCGCGCTCACTGCCAGGGCGGGGGGTCCGATCCGCGCCAGCACCGGGGAAGCCATCACCACCTTGCGGCTCGGTGGCGACGGCGGCAGCGCCCACCTGCCGGGGTCGCCGGGCGCGGCCGAAGCGGTCGTGGCAGCCCTCGAACTCGTCGATGACCTCGAGCCGCTCGGGCACGCCGTCGAGGCCCTCGCGCAGGCAAATGTCGCCGGTCAGGACGATGCGCTGACGGGCGGCCCGGCACGCCGGATGGCCCTGCTCGCGCCGCTGCTACGCGGGCTCGGCGAGGACGTTCCTGCCCCGCCCGCCGCGGCAGCGCCTCCAGCCGCGTTGATGGCCGATGTCACCCGGTCCCGCACGACGCACTGGCCCGCCGACCTGCAGCCCTTCCTGCGCCAGTGCAGCCAGTGTCATGCCGAGAACACCGCCTTCCCGCCCGGCTTCCTGCACGGCGACGAAGCGCAGGTACGCGCCAATCTCGCGACCTGTGCGCAACGCATGCTCCATCGGCTGGACATGAACCGGCTGCCGCCCGCCGCCCGCTCGAAAACCCCGATGCCGCCGCCCGCTGCAGCGCATGCCGGCGCCTTCCTGCAGTCACCCGACCTGGCGGCGATGCGCGATCTGCTCGAGCACGTGCTGCAGGCAAGTGGCGTACGCAGCGCCGACGTGCTTGCCCATCCGTACGCCACCCTCGCGCCCTGCCGAGTCCCGACAGGGTGATCGGCGCTCCGACATCGCACCGCACCGTCCTGCAGATCCGAGGTCACCGTGAACACGCCCGAGTCCGTCCCCACAACGCATCGCCTGCGCCTCGCGCGCACGCTGCTCCGCATCCTCGTGCTGCTGCCCTGGCTGCTGCTCCTGCTCGCGGGCGGCTATGCCCTCGTGCGGTTCGTGCCGGACGAGCCGGTCGTCCATGCAGACCCGGTGGAGCACTTCAAGTACGGCTCGACCGGCGGCGAGCGCGCATCGGGCTTCCCGTACTGGATCTGGCAGGCCTTGCCGACCGTGTGCGCAGAACATCTGCCCGGTCCCGGCTACGCGTCGCTCGGCCTGATTTTCGAGGAAGGTCGCGACCTGCCGGTGGGCGTTTCGAAGCGGCGCCACCTCGGCATCGATCGCGTCTTCCTCAACTGCGCCGCTTGCCACGCCGGCCTCGTTCGCGACACGCCCGCTGCGCCCGCACGCCTGGTCGTCGGCATGCCCGCCCATCGCTTCGACATTCTCGCCTTCCAGCGCTTCTTCTTCGAATGCGCGGCCGGCCCGACCTTCTCGCGTGAGTTCATCGTGCCGGAGATCGAGCGCCTGAGCGGCGGACTCGGGCTCGTCGATCGCTACCTCGTCTATCCGGTGGCGATCGCGTTGATGCGCGAGCGCCTGCTGATGCTGCGCGCGCGCTTTGGCTTCGTGTCCGCGCAAGCGCCCTGGGGGCCGGGTCGGGTCGACACCTTCAACGCCGCAAAGGTCCTGTTCAATTTTCCGGTGCAACGACTTCCTGCCCGCGAGCGCCTCGGCGCCGCCGATTTTCCGTCGATCTGGAACCAGCGCAAGCGCATGCAACGTGACGATGGCGAGCGCATGGAACTGCACTGGGACGGGAACAACACCCACACCGAGGAGCGCAACAAGAGTGCAGCCTTCGGTACCGGCACCACGCCCCCCACCATCGACCTGGCGGCAATCTCCCGGGTCGAGGCCTGGCTGCTCGACCTCGCCCCGCCGGCGTGGCCGCTGCCGGTGGATAAGACACTCGCCGCGCGCGGCGCGGCGCTGTATGCGCACTATTGCGCCGATTGCCACGGCGCGAGCGGCAGCGACTTCGCAGGGCCGAAGGTCGGCCATGTCACCCCGATCGCGGACATCGCCACCGACCCCGCCCGGCTCGATTCCTACACCCGGGATCTGGCGGTCAATCAGGCGACCCTCTATGCGGGCTATCCGCATCGTTTCCGCCATTTCCGCAAGACCTGGGGCTACGCCAACATGCCGCTCGACGGCATCTGGCTGCGCGCGCCCTACCTGCACAACGGCTCCGTGCCCACCCTGCGCGATCTGCTCGAGTCCGCCTTCGCTCGGCCGACATGCTTTGTGCGCGGCGGCACGCTGATCGATGCGGTGCGGGTCGGCTTCGCCAGCGCTGCCGATCCTGCGCAATGCGCCGCGCCGACGGGCAGGGCCCAGACCGCAACCGATCACTTCCTGTTCGACACCACGCTGCCGGGCAACGGCAACAGCGGTCACGAAGGCCCGGCCTATGGCACCGATCTGCCCGCCGCGGACAAGGATGCGCTGGTCGAGCACCTGAAGACCTTCTGATGCGAGGAGTGCCGCCATGAAATTCGCCCCCTGCACGAATCCGGGGCCGCGCCCCACCCGGCTCGTCTGCCGGCGCCGCAACACCGGCCGCAGCCTGCTCGTTGCGCTGCTCCTGCTGCTCGCGCTCGGCGCCGCCGGCGGCGCCTTCGCCTGGTACAAGTTCTTTCGCGAGGAAGCGCAGCCGGAATGGATCACCCGCGATCCCGACATGCGCTTCAAGTACGGCTCGATCGGTGCCGAACGCGATGCCGGCATCCCCTACTGGATCTTCTACGTGCTGCCGCGGATGTTTCCCGACAAGCTGCCGGGCCCGGGCGGCTACGCCGCCTTCGGCGTGGTGTGGGAAGAAGGCCAGGAGCTGCCGGTCGGCTTCTCGAAGAAGGTGGTGGGCTTTCCGCGCGTGGCCAACAACTGCGCGTCCTGCCACACCACGAGCTACCGCACCCAGGCCGATGCGGCGCCGACTTTCGTGCCGACCGGCCCCAATCACACGCTGAACCTGTGGGCCTTCTTCCGCTTTCTGGTCGACTGCGCGAAAGACCCACGCTTCAACGCCGACAACCTGATGGCCGAGATCAATCTGGTCACCGACCTGTCCTTCATCGACCGCCTGCTCTATCGCTTCGTGATCATCCCGATCACGCGCAAGCGCCTGCTCGAGCGCGAACAGCAGTTCGCCTGGCTGTACCGCGACGATTTCCCGCCCTGGGGCCGCGGCCGCGACGATGCGATGAACCTGACCAAGTACTTCATGATCCGCTGGCCGATGGACGACAGTTTCGGCCCGACCGACATGCCTTCGCTGTGGAACCTCGGCAAGTACCGCGCCGATCAGGGTATGCGCATGAACTTCGCCGGCGACAGCCACGACGCGTATTCGGTGGTGATCGACTCCGCGCTCGGCCTGCTCGGCGCGCCACCCAAGGACAACGCCGAGTTTCTCGGCGAGGTGCGCTGGCTCATCGAATACGTTTCGGCGAAACGTGCGCCGCCGTATCCGTTCGCAGTCGATACCGCCGCTGTAGCGCGCGGCAAGCAGGTGTTCGACACGACCTGCGCCGGCTGCCACGCATCGGCGCGCACCGGAACGGTGATCCCGCTTGCCGAGGTCGGCACCAGCGCGGAGCGCATCGCGACATGGAACGAACGCGCGGCGCGCGAAGCGAATCAGGTGGTGGCCGGGATGGGCATCGAGCGTCCGGGCCTGGTCGAAGCCCCGCTGACCGGCTACGTCGCCGCCTTCCTCGACGGCATCTGGCTGCGCGCGCCATACCTGCATAACGGCTCGGTGCCCTCGCTGCGCGACCTGCTCGAACCGCCCGCGCAGCGCCCGACCCGCTTCTGGCGCGGTTACGACGTCTATGATCCGGACCGGGTCGGCTTCGTCACCCACGGCCCCGAGGCCGAACGCATCGGCACCGTGCACGACGTCGGGGCCCGTGGTGGCAGCAACCGTGGTCACGCGTTCGGAACCACTCTCCCCGCCGCGGACAAGGCGGACCTGCTCGAATACCTCAAGACGATGTGAAACGGGCGACCCGCGGGCCGCCCGTTTCCGACCCGCCTCGACGCGCGAGACGGGACTTACTTGGCTGCCTTCGCCGCCTTGCCTTCGGCGCCGAAGCGCCCGCTCAGGTAGGCCGCGAAGTCGCCACCAGTTTCCGGATGGCGCAACCCGAACTCGATCGTCGCCTTCAGGTAGCCGAGCTTCGAACCGCAGTCGTAGCGCACGCCGTCGAACTGGAAGGCCAGCACGGCCTCCTCCTTGAGCAGCGATGCGATCGCGTCGGTGAGCTGGTACTCGCCACCGGCGCCGGGCTTCAACGCACGGATGTGATCGAAGATGCGCGGGGTCAGGATGTAGCGACCGACCACGGCCTGGGTCGTCGGTGCTTCCTCGGGCTTGGGCTTCTCGACGATGCCGGTCATGCGCTGCACCTGGCCCTTGTCGGATTCGGTGCTGACGATGCCGTAGCTGCGGGTTTCCTCGCGCGGCACATTCATCGTGCCGAGCACCGAGCAGCGGTGATAGTTGTACACATCCACCATCTGCTTCAACACCGGCGTGCCATCCTTGTTGTCGAGCAGGTCGTCGGCGAGGATCACCGCGAAGGCCTCGTCGCTCACCACGTGGCTGGCGCAACGCACGGCATGGCCGAGGCCGAGCGCCTCGGACTGGCGGATGTAGATACAGTTGACGCCCTTCGGCACCGTCTGGCGCACGATCTCGAGCAGCTGCTTCTTGCCGCGCGCCTCGAGCTCGGTCTCGAGCTCGTAGGCCTTGTCGAAGTGGTCCTCGATCGAGCGCTTGGTACGACCGGTGATGAAGATCATGTCGGTGATGCCGGCGGCGACCGCCTCTTCAACGGCGTACTGGATCAAGGGCTTGTCGACGATCGGCAGCATCTCCTTCGGGCTCGCCTTGGTGGCGGGCAGGAAGCGCGTGCCCATGCCGGCCACAGGAAAAATCGCCTTGGTGACTTTCTTCATTTTTCTTGCTCTCCCATGAATAGAGGGGGTTGCGACGCAGCAGCGGGCGCGATCATGCGCCAAGCAGACCTGGCCTGCATCAAGCGTTTGTATCCGTTTCGTTCAGCAGCACGCGCAGCCCGTCCTCGTCGAGGATGGCGAGCCCGAGCGCCTGCGCCTTGTCGAGCTTGGAGCCCGCCTCGGCGCCGGCGACCACGTAGTGCGTCTTCTTCGACACCGAGCCGGCGACCTTGCCGCCGCGGGCCTCGATCCGCGCCTTGGCCTCGTCGCGGCTCAGGGTCGGCAGCGTGCCGGTGAGCACGAAGGTCTTGCCCGCGAGTGCGCCGGCCACCGAGCCCTGCGGCTCGCCCTCGGCCCAATGCACGCCGGCGGCACGCAACTGCTCGATCACCTCGCGATTGTGCGGCTCGGCGAAGAACTCGGCGATGCATTTCGCCACGATGGGCCCCACGTCGGGCACCTGCTGCAGGGCATCGACGTCGGCCGCGATCAGCGCGTCGAGCTTGCCGAAGTGGCGTGCGAGGTCGCGCGCGGTGGCCTCGCCGACGTTGCGGATGCCGAGCGCGAAGATGAAGCGCGCCAGCGTGGTGCCACGGCTCTTCTCGATCGCCATCAGCAGATTCTGCGCCGACTTCTCGCCCATGCGCTCGAGGTTGGCGAGCGCGAGCACGCCGAGGCGGTAGAGATCGACCGGCGTCTTCACGATCGCCGCGTCCACAAGCTGATCGACCAGCTTGTCGCCCAATCCTTCGATGTCCATCGCACGCCGGCCGGCGAAGTGAAGCAGCGCCTGCTTGCGCTGGGCCGGGCAGAACAACCCGCCGGTGCAGCGCGCGACCGCTTCGTCTTCGCCGCGCACCACATGCGAACCGCACACCGGACAGGTGGGGAACCGGTCGAGCAGCACGAAGCGCGGCAGTTCGCCGCCGCGGCGCTCCAGGATCGGCGCCACCACCTCGGGGATCACGTCGCCTGCACGACGCACGATCACCCAGTCGCCGATGCGCACGTCCTTGCGGTCGATCTCGTCCTGGTTGTGCAGCGTGGCGTTGGTGACCGTGACGCCGCCGACGAAGACCGGCTCGAGGCGCGCCACCGGGGTCAGCGCGCCGGTGCGGCCGACCTGCACCTCGATGTCGCGCAGCAGCGTCACCGCCTCCTGAGCAGGGTACTTGTGCGCCACCGCCCAGCGCGGCTCGCGGGTGACGAAGCCGAGCTGCTGCTGCAGCGCGAGCGCGTCGACCTTGTAGACGACGCCGTCGATGTCGAAGGGCAGCGTGTCGCGCAGTGCGCCGATGCGTGCGTGGAAGGCCGCCAGCCCCTCTGCGCCGCGCACCTGCGCGCGGTGGCCGCACACCGGCAGGCCGAAGGCGGCGAGCGCGTCCAGCACCTCGGTCTGGGTCGCGGGCAGCGTCCAACCGGCGACCTCGCCCAGCCCGTAGGCGTAGAAGGACAAGGGCCGGCGCGCGGCGATGCCGGGGTCGAGCTGGCGGATGCTGCCGGCGGCGGCGTTGCGCGGATTGACGAAGATCTTCTCGCCGGCCTCCGCCTGGCGCGCGTTGAGGCGCTCGAAGTCATCGCGGCGCAGGTAGATCTCGCCGCGCACCTCCAGCACCGGCGGCGCCTCGCCGAGCAGGCGCAGCGGGATCGCCTTCACCGTGCGCACGTTGCTCGTGACGTCCTCCCCGGTCTCGCCGTCGCCGCGGGTAGCGGCCTGCACGAGCACGCCGTCCTCGTAGCGCAGGCTGATCGCGAGGCCGTCGAACTTGAGCTCGGCGGCGTAGGCCACCGCCGCATCGTCCTCGTCGAGGCCGAGCGCGCGGCGCACGCGCGCATCGAACGCGAATGCCCCGCTCGCCTCGGTGTCGGTCTCGGTGGAGATCGACAGCATGGGCACGCGGTGGCGCACCGTGGCGAACTGCGCGAGCGCCTTGCCGCCCACCCGCTGTGTCGGCGAGTCGGCACTGCGCAGCGCCGGGTACGCCCGCTCGATGGCCTGCAGCTCGCGGAACAGGCGATCGTACTCGGCGTCGGGAATCGTCGGCGCGTCGAGCACGTAATAGGCATGGTCGTGACGCGCGATCTCGGCGCGCAGGGCCGCTGCGCGTGCGGCGGCGTCGGCCGCGGTCTCGCCGCGGCCGTCTTCGGCGAACAGGTCCATCACAAGGAGAACAGGCGCAGGGCGAGCGGGCTGCCGGCGGGGATGTCGTGGTCGGCCATGCGGCTCTGGAACTGGCCGATCTGGTTGCGGATGATCGTCGCCGCCTCGGCGCCGAAGGGCGCACGGTTGTCGTCGACCACGTCGCCACCGAGTTCGCCGGCGAGCGTGGTCGCCATCTTCATCATGCGGTCGAAGGCGGCACCGCCGTTGCTCACTCGCGGCACGTCGATCACCAGCGTCAGCCCGCGCGTCACCAGGCCCTTGAGGCTCTCGGGCGAGAAGCGACCGGACTCGAGGTTGGCCACCGTGAACACGCTGTGCTCGCCATCGACCATGTGGTAAGCGCCGTCGGCCCCGAGGCGCAGGCCGTGCTTCTCGGCCACGGCGTGGATCGCGCGGCCTTCGAACTGGCCTTCGCGGGAGACGACGTTGATGCCGATCTGCACGTCGACATCGGCGCAGAAGCGGTCGAGCTCTGTGGCGTTGCGCAGGGTCTCGCCGCGCGGCGGCAGCGCCGGGGGCAGGCTCATCAGCGCATCGGCCACGCGTTGCACGCCGCCCGAGAAGCGCATGAAGTCGGTCTCGCCGATCGAGCCCTGGCGGTTGACCAGCTGCAGCGCGGCGCAGAACCAGTGGCAGGCGCCGCTGCTGTCGGGACCGAGCGGCTGCCAGACGTTCTCCGCATCGTTGAAGCCGAACCAGTACACCGGCTTGCCCAGCCCGGCGAGTTGCTCGGCCTGGATCGCCCACACACGGCCGACCTCGAGCGCCTCGATGGTCTCGAGGCGGATCACGCAGTCGGCGCGCGCATCGAGCAGGCGTGGCAACTCGGGCGTGCTGCGCTTCATCGGCGCCTCGCTGAAGCGGCGCGGCTCGTCTTCGGCGGCACCGATGCCGGGTTCGCGACGCTCGCCCTCGGCGGGCTCCTCGCGCGGTTCGAGCAGCACGTCACGGTGCTCGGACTTGAAGGCCCGCTCGGCCTCGCGTCGGTGGCGGCGCTCCTGCCATTTGTTGTAGCCCACCACCAGCACCACCGCGGCGATGCCGGCGCCGATCAGCGCGATCTGAAGTTCGCTGTCCATTTGGATCCCAGAATTGCTCCGTGTAGCTTGTCCTGCGTCACGCTGCGGCCGGGTCGGCCAGGCGCAGCGCCTCTTCGATATCGACTTCCACCACCCGCGAGACGCCCTGCTCCTGCATCGTCACCCCCACCAGCTGCTGCGCGAATTCCATCGTGATCTTGCTGTGGCTGATGAAGATGAACTGCGTCTGTGCGGACATGCGCTTGACCATGTTCGCATAGCGCTCGGTGTTCGTGTCGTCCAGCGGCGCATCCACCTCGTCGAGCATGCAGAATGGGGCCGGATTGAGCTGGAACATCGAGAACACCAGCGCGATCGCGGTGAGTGCCTTCTCCCCGCCCGAGAGCAGATGGATCGACGCGTTCTTCTTGCCCGGCGGCTGGGCGACGATCTGGATGCCGGCGTCGAGGATCTCCTCGCCGGTCAGCACCAGCTCCGCCCGTCCGCCGCCGAACAACTGCGGGAACAGGGCGCCGAACTGCCGATTGACCGTATTGTAAGTGTCCTGAAGCTGCTCGCGCGTCTCGCGATCGATGCGCCGGATGGCATCTTCCAGGGTGTCGATGGCCTGCAGCAGGTCCTCGGTCTGCGCGTCGAGGTAGCCCTTGCGCTCGGAGGCGGTCGTGAGCTCGTCGAGCGCGGCCATGTTGACCGCGCCAAGCTCGGCGATTTCGCGCGCCAGGCGGGCGACTTCGCGCTGCAGGGTGGATTCCTTGGGCTCGGCGGCGAGCAGCGGCGCGAGCGCCGCCTCGTCGGCGCGGGCCTCGACGAGGCGCTCCTCGAACTGGGCAACCGCGAGTTCGGCGGCCTGCAGCGCGAGGCGCAGCTCGGCCACGCGGGCGCGGATCGGCGCGGCCTCGTGCTCGGTGCGCAGGCGCAGCTCCTCGACCTGCTTGAGCGCCGCAGCGGCCTCGGCGAGCGCATCGCGGCGGGCGGCGAGCGCGGCCTCGCGGCGCCCCCGCAGCGCGAGCGCCTCTTGCAGTGCTTCGGCGCTGCGGTGGTCGTCGGTGGCGTCGAGCTCGGCGGCACGCGCGGCGAGCTCGGCGACGACGCGTTCGAGCTGCTCGCCGGCGAGCTGCTGGTTGCGTGCGATGTCCTCGAGCTTGCCCGCGCACTCGCGCTCGGAAAACCTCGCTTCCTGCAACTCGCGCGCGGCCGATTGTTCGAGCGCGCGGGCCTCCCGCACGGCGTGTTCGCGCTCGCGCAGCACCTCGGTGGCGGCGTCGAGGCGTTCGCGCTGCAACTCCGCGAGCTCGGCCGCGCGCGCCTGTTCGAGCTCGGCGCGGGTGAGGTGCTCGCGCTCTGCGCTCTCGAGATGGACGATATCTTCGAGGTCGCGGGCGAGCTGCTCGCGACGCTCCTGCGCGCGGGCGCGTGCCTGCGCGAGCTTGAGCACCTCGACCTGCTCGGCATGCACCTGTGCCTGGATGGTCTGCAACTCGCGGCGCAGGCCGTTGATGCGTTCCTGCAGCGCGCTCGCAGCCGACTCGGCCACGACGAGCGCGTCATGCGCGAGGTGGGCCTCGTCCTCGTGCGCCTGCAATTCGGCGGAGAGCCCCTCGATCTCGCGCTGGCGCTCGATCACGCCGTGGGTGCGTGCGTCGGGGGCGTGGTGCACCAGCGCGTCGCGGGTCAGCACCTGGCCGCGCGGGCCGACGAGGCAGGTGCTCGGCGCCAGCTGCGCGCGCAGTGGCAGCCAGTCCTCCAGCCGCTCCACCGCCCACGCCCCGGCCAGAAAGTCGTCCACCAGCGCGCGCAAGGCCGGATCCCGCACCTCCACCAGCCCCGCCAGCGCCAACACCGCAGGAGCGACATCCGTCGCGATTGCCGTCGACGATTCCGTCGCCGTCGTGGCGACGGTCACGCGGCCCTGCGGCGAAAGCGGTCCTTGTGCGCAATTCGCGCGCTCGGCGGGTGCGCCGGACCTTGCCGGAAGCGCGATGGCGAGCGATTCGGGGGGCGTCTCGTCGAGCACGGTGCGTGCGGCCGCGAGCGCGAGCGCGGGATCGGGCGAGGTGAGCGCGGCGAGGCGCTCGCGCAGCACGGCCTGCACCGCCTCGTCCCAGCCCGCCGCCACCTGCAGCTGCTTCCACAGCGGCGGCAGCTGGTCGAGGCCGTGGCGCTCGAGCCAGTCGCCGAGCTTGCCCTGCGACTGCACGCGCGCCTGCAGCTGCATCAGGGCGTCGCGACGCGCGCGCAGCTCGGTGAGCCGGCGCTGCACCGCACGCTCATGCTCCAGCGCCGCCTTCAGCGCGGCCTGCGCGTCGGGCAGGCGCGGCTGCGCCGCGGCGAGTTCCTGCTGGTGCACCTCCAGCTCGTCCTGCAGCGCTTCGAGCCGCGCCTCGCGCTCGGCGAGCACACGCTCGTCCGGGCCGACGATCCCGCCGCGCTCGCCCTCCAGGCGGCCGCGACGCTGTTGCAGGGCTTCGAGCGCACGCAAGGCACTCGCGCGCTTGGTTTCCTCGACGCGCAATTGCTGCTCGGTCTGGGCGAGCTCGCGGCGCGCCGCCGCCATGGTCGCGTCGGCGCCCTGGCGCGAAGAGTCCAGCTCAGGCAGGCGGTCGGCGATCTCCAGGTGGCGGGCCTCGGCGTGCTCGGCGCGCAGCGCTGCGTTCTCGGCGAGTTCCTGCCAGCGCGCGCGGTCGGCGGCGAGCGTCTCGCGGCGCGAGGACCAGTGCCCGCGGTCGAGTTCGAGCTGCGCCAGGCGCGCCTCCAGCCGCCTGCGCGCCTCGCCGAGATGCTGCAGCTCGGTCTCCAGGCGTGCGACCTCGGCGCTCGCCGCGAACAGGTCGTTCTGCGCCACGTGCACCGCTTCGGATGCCTCGAAGTGCGCGTCGCGCCGCGACTCCACGCTGGTCTCGAGCTCCTGCAGGCGGGCGCTGTCGGCCTCGATGCGGCTGCTCGCCTCGTTCAAGGAGGCCGCCACGCGCGCCTGCTCGGCGCGCGCCTCGTTGCGCTTGACCAGCCACAAGAGCTGCTGCTTCTCGACGTGCGCCGCGTCGAGCTCGCGGTAGCGCGCCGCCACCGCGGCCTGCGCCTCGAGGTGCACGATGCGCTCGCCGAGCTCCATGCGGATGTCGTCGAGGCGGGCGAGGTTGTCGCGCGCGTCGCGCAGCCGACCCTCGGTCTCCTTGCGCCGCTCGCGGTACTTGGTGACGCCCGCGGCCTCCTCCAGGAAGCCACGGATCTCTTCCGGACGCGCCTCGATGATGCGCGAGATCATGCCCTGCTCGATGATCGCGTAAGCGCGCGGACCCAGACCGGTGCCCAGGAAGAGGTCGATCACGTCCTTGCGGCGGACATGGACGTTGTTGATGTAATAGGTCGACTCGCCCGAGCGGTCGAGCACACGCTTCACCGAGATCTCGGCATAGCGCGACCACTGCCCGGCGGCCCTGCCCTCGGCGTTGTCGAAGACCAGCTCGACACTCGCGCGCGACACCGGCTTGCGCGTGGTCGAGCCGTTGAAGATCACGTCCTGCATCGACTCGCCGCGCAACGCGGACGCGCGCGTCTCGCCCAGCACCCAGCGCACGGCGTCGATGATGTTCGACTTGCCGCAGCCATTGGGCCCGACCACTCCGACGAGGTTGCCGGGGGTGAGCACGGTGGTGGGATCGACGAAGGTCTTGAAACCGGCGAGTTTGAGCTTGGAGAGACGCACAGCGGGCAGTGGGAAGACAGCGGGACGTGCAGGCCGGCGATCCACCCCGCCGCACTCCGCTTTTGCGGCCGGCATCATACCACCCTGCCGAAGTCATCCCGTGCGTCCGCCTCGCATCGAAACGTTACGCAGCGGATTCAGGCATCGTCGCCGCGCAGCGCGGTCCTGTGCCCGGATTCGCGCCGTCGCCTTCCGACGGGCGCCGCCGCCATACGCAGGTATACTCGGCGCCCGCGTCCATTGCCGGCCAAGGAGCCCGCGTACCCGTGAATCCTAACCTCGCCCGCCTGCAGAGCTATCCCTTCGAAAAGCTGCGCGCCCTCTTCGCCGGTGTCGAGCCGCCTGCGCACCTCAAGCCGATCCGCCTGTCGATCGGCGAGCCGCAGCACCCCACCCCCGGTTTCATCCGCCAGACCCTGGCCGACAACCTCGGCGGCCTGTCGAGCTATCCCGCCACGCTCGGCAGCGACGCGCTGCGCGGCGCGATCGCGCACTGGCTCGAGCGCCGCTACGGGCTGCCGAAGATCGACCCGGCCAGCCAGGTGATCCCGGTCGCGGGCACGCGCGAGGCGCTCTTCGCCTTCGCGCAGTGCGTGGTCGACGGAACGAAGCCGGGCGCCAAGGTGCTGTGCCCGAACCCCTTCTACCAGATCTACGAGGGCGCGGCCCTGCTCGCCAACGCCGAGCCGATCTTCATCAACAACCTGCCCGAGAGCGACTTCGGCTCGGACTTCGGCAGCATCGACGAGGCCACCTGGCGCGACATCCAACTCGTCTACGTGTGCTCGCCTGGCAATCCCACCGGCCGGCTGTTGACGTTAGACGAGTGGAAGACGCTGTTCGAGCTCTCGGACCGCTACGGCTTCGTCATCGCCGCCGACGAGTGCTATTCGGAGATCTATTTCGACGACGCCGACAAGCCGATCGGGGGCCTGGAGGCGGCCTGGCGCCTCGGGCGCACCGACTTCCGCAACGTGGTGATGTTCTCCAGCCTGTCCAAGCGCTCGAACGTGCCCGGCATGCGCTCGGGCTTCGTCGCGGGCGACGCGAAGATCCTCGGGGATTTCCTGCTCTATCGCACCTACCACGGCTGCGCCCTCAACCCCGCGGTGCAGGCGGCCTCGGTGGTGGCCTGGAACGACGAAGAGCACGTCGAGGAAAACCGCCGCCTCTACCGCGACAAGTTCGCCCGCATCACGCCCATGCTGCAGCCCTGGCTGCCAGTGCGCCTGCCCGATGCCGGCTTCTACTACTGGGTGCGTACGCCGCTGCCCGACACCGAGTTCGCCCGCCGTCTGCAGGCTGAATATAATGTGACGGTCCTGCCGGGCAGCTACCTGGCCCGCGAATCCAATGGCGTCAACCCGGGCGCCGGCTTCGTGCGCATCGCGCTGGTGGCCGACACCCACGAATGTGTCGAGGCCGCCGGGCGCATCATCGATTTCTGCAAAACCCTCTGAGAGAGAACCCCCCAATGCACGCTCTGCAATCGATCATCGACACCGCCTTCGAGAACCGCGCCAGCCTGTCGCCCACTTCCGCCCCGGCAGAGATCCGCAACGCGGTCGAAGAGGTCATCGCCGGCCTGGATGCCGGCACGCTGCGCGTGGCCGAGAAGAAGGACGGTCAGTGGGTGGTCAACCAGTGGATCAAGAAGGCCGTGCTGATCTCCTTCCGCCTGCGCGACAACGAGCTGGTGCAGGCCGGCGGCCTCAACTTCTTCGACAAGGTGGCGACCAAGTTCGGCGACTACACCCCCGAGCAGTTCCGCGAGGGTGGCTTCCGCGTGGTGCCGCCGGCGGTCGCCCGCAAAGGCAGCTTCATCGGCCGGAACGTCGTGCTGATGCCGTCCTACGTGAACATCGGCGCCTATGTGGACGAAGGCACGATGGTCGACACCTGGGCCACCGTCGGTTCGTGCGCGCAGATCGGCAAGAACGTGCACCTGTCGGGCGGCGTGGGCATCGGCGGCGTGCTCGAGCCGGTGCAGGCCGGACCGGTGATCATCGAGGACAACGTCTTCGTGGGCGCGCGCTCCGAGGTCGTGGAGGGCGTGATCATCGAGGAGAACGCGGTGCTGTCGATGGGCGTGTACATC
Organism: Thauera aminoaromatica; assembly: GCF_000021765.1. NCBI lineage: Bacteria > Pseudomonadati > Pseudomonadota > Betaproteobacteria > Rhodocyclales > Zoogloeaceae > Thauera > Thauera aminoaromatica. Next base: position 2,478,219 of record NC_011662.2, read on the forward strand.
GGCATGAGCACCAAGATCTACGACCGCGAGACCGGCGAGATCACCTACGGCCGCGTGCCGGCGGGCGCCGTCGTGGTGCCCGGCAGCCTGCCTTCGGCCTGCGGCAAGTACAGCCTGTACTGCGCGGTGATCGTCAAGAAGGTGGACGCGCAGACCCGCGCCAAGACCGGCATCAACGAGCTGCTGCGCGGCGCCTGAGCGGCGCACTCCGGGGACCGGCCTGCGCGCGGTTCCCGGGCAAATCCTTGGGTGACGACAGGAGTCCGAAGGCGTGATCTTCGACAATCTCTTCCAGTTGATGGCCGAAAAGAAAGCTTCGGACATCTTCATCACCGCCGGCACCCCGATCCACATCAAGATCCAGGGTCACACCATGCCGATCAACCAGCAGGTCATGGACCCGCTGATGATCCAGCGTATGCTGCATGAGGCGATCACCCCGGCCCAGCAGGCGGTGCTCGAACGCGAGCGCGAGCTCAACCTGTCCTTCGGTCGGCGCGATCTCGGCAACTTCCGCGTCAACGTGTTCTGGCAGCGCAACTCGATGGCCGTGGTGGTGCGCTACATCCAGAGCGACATTCCGAGCATCGGCGCGCTCGGCCTGCCGCCGGTGCTGGACGACATCGTGCTGGAGAAGCGCGGCCTGGTGCTCGTGGTGGGCGCGACCGGCTCGGGCAAGTCCACCACGCTCGCGGCCATGATCGACCACCGCAACCGCAACCGCAGCGGCCATATCCTCACCATCGAGGATCCGATCGAATACCTCTTCAAGCACCGCAAATCGGTGGTCAACCAGCGCGAGGTGGGCATCGACACCCTGAGCTGGGGTGAGGCGCTGCGCAACGCGATGCGCCAGGCGCCCGACTGCATCCTGATCGGCGAGATCCGCGACCGCGAGACCATGCAAGCCGCCATCTCGTACTCGCAGACCGGCCACCTGTGCCTGGCGACGTTGCATGCCAACAACGCTTATCACGCGCTCAATCGCATCGTCAACTTCTTCCCGCTGGAGAACCGCCAGCTGCTCTACCTCGACCTCGCGGTGGCGCTGCGCTGCGTGATCTCCCAGCGCCTGGTGCGCAAGCCCGACGGCAAGCGCATCCCGGCCGTCGAGATCCTCATGAACACGCGGCACATCGCCGAGCTGGTCGAGCGCGGCGAGCTCAATGCGATCAAGGAGGCCATGGAGCAGTCGCTCGCCCAGGGCTCGCAGACCTTCGAGCAGGCGCTCTACCGTCTCCACCACGACAACATCATCACCCTCGAGGAGGCGCTCGCCAATGCCGACTCGCCGAGCAACCTGCACTGGCTGATCAACAACGCGCAGATGCAGAGCGATCCGATGCTGACCGTCAACGGCAACAGTGCCATCTCCGGCTTCGAGGCGACCAACACGGAAGGTGCCTCCTTCCAGGAGTTCACCCTGGACCTCAACAACAACTAGGCGCCCGCGCGGCCGCCCTCCCCCATGCAGACCAGCCCCTCCAGCTCCTCCACCCTCGCGCTCGCCTGCGAGCTCATCGCCCGCCCCTCCGTCACGCCGGAGGACGCCGGCTGCCTCGAACTCGTCGCCTCCCGCCTTGCCCCGCTCGGCTTCCGCCTCGAACGCATCGACAGCGGCGGCGTCTGCAACCTGTGGGCGCGGCGCGGCATTGCGGCGCCCGTGCTGTGCTTCGCCGGCCACACCGACGTCGTGCCGCCCGGGCCGGACAGCGCGTGGTCCTCGCCGCCCTTCGCACCTACGATCCGCGACGGCGTGCTGTACGGTCGCGGTGCGGCCGACATGAAGTCCTCGCTTGCCGCCTTCGTCACCGCCATCGAACGCTTCGTCGCCGCCCATCCCGACCACGCTGGCAGCATCGCGCTGCTGCTGACGTCGGACGAGGAAGGCATCGCCACCCATGGCACGGTCAAGGTGGTCGAGGCCTTGGCCGCGCGCGGCGAGCGCCTCGACTACTGCGTGGTGGGCGAGCCGACCTCGGTGCAGACGCTCGGCGACATGATCAAGAACGGCCGCCGCGGCTCGCTGTCGGGTACGCTGCGGGTCAAGGGCCAGCAGGGCCACGTCGCCTACCCGCAGCTCGCCCGCAACCCGATCCACCTTTTCGCGCCGGCGCTCGCCGAGCTCGCGGCGAGCGACTGGGACCAGGGCAACGAGTTCTTCCCGCCCACGACCTGGCAGGTGTCGAACATCCACGCCGGCACCGGCGCCAACAACGTGATCCCCGGTGTGTGCGAGGTGATGTTCAATTTCCGCTTCGGCTCGGTGTCGAGCGCGGACGAGCTGAAAAGCCGCACTTGCGAGGTGCTCGACCGCCACGGGCTGGACTACGAGATCGACTGGCACCTGTCCGGCAAGCCCTTCATCACCGGGCGCGGCAGGCTGGTCGGCGCGCTGTCGGCCGCGATCCGGGAGACGCTGGGAGTCGAGACAGAACTGTCGACGACCGGCGGCACCTCCGACGGCCGCTTCATCGCCGAGATCTGCGCCGAGGTAGTCGAGTTCGGCCCGGTCAATGCTTCGATCCACAAGATCGACGAGCACATCGCAGCCGATGCGATCGAACCCTTGTCCGTGGTTTATGAGCGCACCTTGACCGCCCTGCTCGTCCCCGGCCGCCTGTAGGAGCGACGCAAGTCGCGATGACGGCCCCCTCCGCCCCCAATCTACCGAACAGACTTGCCATGGCCAACCAACAACACGCCGACGACGACAACCTCGCCCTTGAACAGCACGACGACCACGAGCATGAACACGGCCCGCTCGCCGAGCTCGTGACCGTGCGCGACTGGCTACGCTACGCCGTCACCCGCTTCAATCGCGCCGGCGTCTTCTGCGGCCATGGCGTGCAGGACAGCTTCGACGAGGCGGTGTGGCTGATCCTCGGCAGCCTCGCCCTGCCGCTCGACCGCCTGGAGCCGTTCATGGACGCCTGCATCCCGTCCGAGGAGCGCATCGGCCTGCTCGAAGCCATCGAGCAGCGCGTCGACGAGCGCGTCCCCACCGCCTACATCCTCGGCGAGGCCTGGCTGGGCGACTTCCGCTTCACCGTCGATCCGCGCGTGATCGTGCCGCGCTCCTTCTTCGCCGAGTTGCTCGAGGACGGCTTCGCGCCCTGGGTGGAGGATCCGGAGGCGGTAGGCAGCGTGCTCGACATGTGCACCGGTTCGGGCTGCCTGGCGATCCTGATGGCGCACGCTTTCCCGAACGCGCACGTGAGCGCGGTCGACCTGTCGGAGGACGCGCTCGATGTGGCGCGCATCAACGTTGCCGACTACGGCCTGGAGGATCGCATCGAGCTGGTGCACGGCGATGTCTTCGAGGGGCTGGAAGGCCGCCGCTTCGACCTCATCCTGAGCAACCCGCCCTACGTGACCGCAGAGGCCATGGAAGCCCTGCCGCCGGAATATCTGCACGAGCCGCAGATGGCGCTCGCCTCGGGTGAGGACGGGCTGGACGTGGTGCGCCGCCTTCTCGCCGAGGCTGCCGAACACCTCAATCCCGAAGGCATCCTGGCGGTCGAGGTCGGGCATAATCGCGCCATCGTCGAAGCCGCCTTCCCCGACCTGCCCTTCGAGTGGCTGCCTACCCGCGGCGGCGACGACATGGTGTTCGTCCTGCGGCGCAAGGACCTGTAATCCCGCCGCCTCGGCGGCCTCGGCCGCCCCTACCCCCCTCACCTCATTCAGGAACATGGCAAGCGAAAGACCGATCCTGCTGGTCGAGGACAATCCGGACGACGAGGCGCTGACGCTCCACGCCCTGTCGCGCAACCGCATCACCAGCCCGGTGGTGGTGGCGCACGACGGCGTGGAGGCGGTGGAGTACCTGTTCTCGACCGGGAGTCGCGCGGGACAGCCGCTGCCGCCGCTGCCGGCGGTCGTGCTGCTCGACCTCAAGCTGCCGCGCATCGACGGCCTGGAGGTGCTGCGCCGCATCCGCGCCGACCAGCGCACGGCGCTGCTGCCGGTGGTGGTGCTGACCACCTCGCGGGAGCCGCTCGATCTCGCCCAGGCCTACCGCCTCGGAGCGAACAGCTACATCCGCAAGCCGGTGGATTTCGACCGCTTCGAGCGCGCGATCGGCCTGATCGGGCACTATTGGCTGGAACTCAACGAGTCCACCGAAACGGTCGCGCGCGGGGCGTATTGAGCGACGCGGGAGTCCCCCGTAGGCGCGACGCCAGTCGCGATTCCAGCCGAACCGCGTCGACGACGACGCATGTCGCGTCCGGCGCTCGCGCACCGGACGCGCGCACCTTCAGGCGACCTCGTCGATCCAGGCCTGCTGGATGCCTTCGAGGATGCGTTCGCCGCAGCGCTTGGGATCGTCGTCGAAATCGGGCAGTGCCATCGTCCAGTTCATCAGGTCGACGAAATTCACCCGGGTCGGGTCGACGTCGGGGTGGGCGTCGGCGAGCTGGATGGCGATCTCCTGAACCTCGGTCCACTTCATGTCAGTGCTTTCCTTCGCGAGCCATGTTGATGGTGTAGCGCGGGATCTCGACCACCAGCGGGGTCGCGGCGACCACCGCCTGGCAGGACAGGCGCGACTGCGGTTCCAGGCCCCAGGCCTTGTCGAGCAGGTCTTCCTCCTCGTCCTCGGCGACGTTCAGCGAGGAGAACCCCTCACGCACGATGACGTGGCAGGTGGTGCAGGCACAGGACTTCTCGCAGGCGTGTTCGATGTCGATGCCGTGCTCGAGCAGCGCGTCGCAGAGGGTGGTGCCGGGGGCGGCCTCGAGGACGCTGCCGTCCGGGCAGAGTTCGACGTGGGGCAGGACGATGATCTGGGTCATGGGCGAAGTATCAGATGGGGAGTTCGTCGACCTTGTGGCCGGTCAGCGCGCTGCGAATGCTGTTGTCCATGCGGCGCGCGGCGAAGGTGTCGGTGGCGCGCGCGAGCGCGTCGATGCCGGCCTTGATGGCACGGTTGTCGGTGCCGGCGCGCAGCTCGCGCAGGCGCGCGATCACGCTGCGGATTTCGGCGGACTCGACGGCGGAGAGCAGGTGGCCGTCGTGGCCGAGCGCCTGCTCGGTGGCTTCGACGACACGGTCGGCCTCGACCTGCTGCTCGCGCAGCGCGCGCGCGGCCATGTCGTCGCCGGCGTGATCCACGCCCGAGCGCAACATCTCGGCGATCTCGTCGTCCGACAAGCCGTACGAGGGCTTGACCAGCACGCTGGCCTCGACGCCCGAGGACATCTCGCGCGCCGACACCGCCAGCAGGCCGTCGGCATCGACCTGGAAGGTCACGCGGATGCGCGCCGCGCCCGCCACCATGGGGGGAATGCCGCGCAGCTCGAAGCGCGCGAGCGAGCGGCAGTCGGAGACGAGCTCGCGCTCGCCCTGCACGACATGGAAGGCCATCGCGGTCTGGCCGTCCTTGAAGGTGGTGAATTCCTGCGCGCGCGCGATCGGCAGCGTGGCGTTGCGCGGCACGACCTTCTCGACCAGGCCGCCCATGGTCTCGAGGCCGAGCGAGAGCGGGATGACGTCGAGCAGCAGCCAGTCGTCCTGGTCGGCGCGGTTGCCTGCGAGCACGTTTGCCTGCATCGCCGCGCCCAGTGCGACGACCTTGTCGGGGTCGAGGTTGGTCAGGGGCTCCTGGCCGAAGTAGTTCGCGACCGCGCGCTGGACGTGGGGCATGCGGGTCGCGCCCCCCACCATCACCACACCCTTGATCTCGTCGGGCGCGAGGCCGGCGTCGCGCAAGGCCTTGCGCACCGGGGCCAGGGTCTTCTGGACCAGATGCGTGGTCATCTCGGCAAACTCCTCGCGGGTCACCACGAGGTCGACCTCTTCGCCCGAGGCCAGGCGCACATGCACCGGGGCCTCGTCACAGCTCGTCAACAGCTCCTTGGCCTCGCGCGCCTTCATCTGCAGGCGGCGCGCGTCTTCCAGCGAGGGCGGCGAGATCTTGGCGCGGTCGAGGATCCAGCAGAACAGGCGATGATCGAAGTCGTCGCCGCCGAGCGCGGCGTCGCCGTTGGTCGACAGCACCTCGAACACGCCGCGCGAGAGCTTGAGGATGGAGAGGTCGAAGGTGCCCCCGCCCAGGTCGTACACCGCGTAGACGCCCTCGGCCGCGTTGTCGAGGCCGTAGGCCACCGCGGCGGCGGTCGGTTCGTTGAGCAGGCGCAGCACGTCGAGCCCGGCCAGGCGCGCCGCGTCCTTGGTGGCCTGGCGCTGGGCGTCGTCGAAGTAGGCCGGCACGGTGATCACCGCGCCGACCAGCGCGCCGCCGAGGCTGGCCTCGGCGCGTTCGCGCAGGCGGCGCAGGATCTCGGCGGAGACCTCCACCGGGCTCTTGACGCCCTGCACCGTGCGCAGCCGCACCATCCCGGGGCTGTCCTCGAAGTCGTAGGGCATCGCCTCGATGTGGGTGACGTCCTTGAGGCCGCGGCCCATGAAGCGCTTGACCGAGACGATGGTGTTGCGCGGATCGACCGCCTGCGCCTTGAGCGCACCCAGACCGACCTCGATGCCGCCATCGGCGTGATAGCGCACGGCCGAGGGCAGCATGGTGCGGCCGGCCTCGTCGGGCAGGCAGATCGCGATGCCGTTGCGCACGGTGGCGACGAGCGAATTGGTGGTCCCGAGGTCGATGCCGACGGCGAGCCGGTGCTGGTGCGGCTCGGTGGACATGCCGGGTTCGGTGATTTGCAACAGAGCCATCGGTGCTGTTCCGTGCCTTTTCGAGTTCTAGTTTTCGAGCGCGAGCAGCGCTTCGTCGATTTCCTGCTGGAGCTTCTCGATGAACATCAGCCGACGCACGGTGTCGGCCGCGGCCTCGTAGTCCTGGTGCTCGTCGAGCTGCGCGGCGAGATGCCCGCGCACCTCGCGCGCATGCCCGAGCAGGCGCCTGTGCAGATCTTCGAGCTCGGAGACCTCGGCCGCCTCGCGCGCCTCCTCCACCGCCTCGCGCCACTCCATCTGCTCCATCAGGAACTCGGGGGACATCGCGGTGTTGGTCTCGAGCGCGGCGTCGACGCCGGCGAGCTCGAGCAGGTACTGGGCGCGCGCGAGCGGCTTGCGCAGCACGCGAAAGCCTTCATTGACCCGCGTCGCCCACTGCATCGAGCGCCGCTTCTCGAAGTCGGACAGGTGCGCGTGGCGGTCGGGATGCACGCGCCCCTGCAGCTCGTGCCAGGCGGCTTCGAGCGCGCCTTCGTCGAGGGCATAGCGGCGCGGGAGGCCGAAGAGGGCGAAGTAGTCCTGCGTCAGGTCGATGCTCATCGGGTCCGGCTCAGACGTTGAAGCTCTCGCCGCACCCGCACTGGTCCTTGACGTTCGGGTTGTTGAACTTGAAGCCCTCGTTGAGGCCCTCCTTGACGAAGTCGAGCTCGGTGCCGTCGAGATAGGCCAGGCTCTTGGGGTCGATGACGACCTTGACGCCGTGGCTCTCGAAGACCTCGTCCTCGTCTTCCGTCTGGTCGACGAACTCGAGCTTGTAGGCCATGCCCGAACAGCCCGAGGTCTTCACGCCCAGACGGATGCCGAAGCCCTTGCCGCGCTTGGCGATGAAGTTCGAGACGTGGCGCGCAGCCGATTCAGATAGCGTGACAGCCATGTTTCCTCCTCTTCGACGAAGGCCGCTCAGGCCTCATGCTTCTTTTTATAGTCCGCCACGGCGGCCTTGATCGCATCTTCGGCGAGGATCGAGCAGTGGATCTTGACCGGCGGCAGCGCAAGCTCTTCGGCGATCTGGGTGTTCTTGATGTCGAGCGCCTGGTCGAGGGTCTTGCCCTTGACCCACTCGGTGACCAGAGAGCTCGAGGCGATCGCCGAGCCGCAGCCGTAGGTCTTGAACTTCGCGTCTTCGATCACGCCGTCCTTGCCGACCTTGATCTGCAGCTTCATGACGTCGCCACAGGCGGGCGCGCCGACCATGCCGGTGGCCACGCCTTCTTCTTCCTTGCCGAAGGAGCCGACGTTGCGGGGGTTTTCGTAGTGGTCGAGGACCTTTTCGCTGTATGCCATGTTTTTTCTCCTGCTGGGGCGGTGAATCGCTTCACCTGCAATTTACATCATCTTCTGCACTAAAGTTCAGTGGGCTGCCCACTGCACCGCGTCGAGGTCGACGCCGTCCTTGTACATCTCCCACAGCGGCGAGAGCTCGCGCAGCTTGCCGATCTTGTCGTGCAGGAGCTTGATCGTGTAGTCGATCTCTTCCTCGGTGGTGAAGCGGCCGATGGTGAAGCGGATCGAGCTGTGCGCGAGCTCGTCGTTGCGGCCGAGCGCGCGCAGCACGTAGGATGGTTCCAGGCTGGCCGAGGTACAGGCCGAGCCGGAGGACACCGCAATGTCCTTGACCGCCATGATCAGCGACTCGCCTTCGACGTAGGCGAAGGAAATGTTGAGGTTGTGCGGCACGCGCTGCGCGAGATCGCCGTTCACGAAGGTGGCCTCGAGGTCGGTGAGGCCGGCGAGCAGGCGGTCGCGCAGCTTGCCGACGCGGGCGTTCTCCTCGGCCATCTCCTCGCGCGCGATGCGGAAGGACTCGCCCATGCCGACGATCTGGTGGGTGGCGAGCGTGCCCGAGCGCAGGCCGCGCTCGTGGCCGCCGCCGTGCATCTGCGCTTCCAGGCGGACGCGCGGCTTGCGGCGCACGTACAGTGCGCCGATGCCCTTCGGGCCGTAGGTCTTGTGCGCACAGAAGCTCATCAGGTCGACCTTGAGCCTGTCGAGGTCGATATCGACCTTGCCGGTGGCCTGCGCCGCATCTACGTGGAACACGATGCCCTTCTCACGGCAGATCTCGCCGATTTCGGCGATCGGCTGCACCACGCCGACTTCGTTGTTCACGAACATCACCGAGACCACGATGGTGTCGGGACGGATCGCCGCCTTCAACACCTCGAGGTCGATCAGCCCGTTCTCCTGCACGTCGAGATAGGTGGCCTCGAAACCCTCGCGCTCGAGCTCGCGCACGGTGTCGAGCACCGCCTTGTGCTCGGTCTTCACGGTGATCAGGTGCTTGCCCTTGCCCTGGTAGAAGTGCGCCGCCCCCTTGATGGCGAGGTTGTTCGATTCGGTCGCGCCCGAGGTCCAGATGATCTCCTTGGCGTCGGCATTGACCAGTGCGGCGACCTGTTCGCGCGCATCCTCGACCGCCTTCTCGGCCTCCCAGCCGTAGGCGTGCGAGCGGCTCGCCGGGTTGCCGAAATGCTCGGTCAGCCAGGGGATCATCTTTGCCGCCACGCGCGGATCGACCGGAGTCGTCGCCGAGTAGTCGAGGTAGATGGGGAACTTCAGCATTGTGTCTCTCCGCACTTTCTTCGTTAGCGAGTTCGGTGAATGGCCAGCGTGGCCGGTTCAGGCCCCGATCGAGGCCAGGTTCTTGAGTTCGTCCGTCACCCGGACGAAGGTTTCGATGAAGCTGCGCACGTCGTCCGCGCGCGTGTCGCGACCGAGGCTCACACGCACCGCGGCGCGCGCCAGCCCGCGCTCCACGCCCATCGCCAGCAGGGTGCGGGACGGTTCGGGGTTCGCGCTCGAGCACGCCGAGCCGCTCGCGCACGCGAAGCCTGCACGGTCGAGGCGGCCGACCAGGGTCTCGCCGTCGATGTCCTCGACCGCGAAGAATACGGTATTCGGCAGGCGCGGGGCAGCCGCCGAGAAGATCCGCGCGCCGCGCCCGGCGAGCGCGGCACAGAGTTCGTCGCGCAGGGCGGCCAGGCGCACGCCCTCGCCTTCGCGCCGCGCGACCGCGCGCTCGCAAGCCACGCCGAAGCCGACGATCGCGGCCACGTTCTCGGTCCCCGAGCGCAACCCGCGCTCCTGGCCGCCGCCGGCGATCAGCGGCGCGAGCTCGACGCGCTTGTCCAGCACCAGCGCACCCGCGCCGAGCGGACCGCCGATCTTGTGCGCGGACAGCGTCATCGCATGCACGCCGAGCGCGCGGAAATCCACCGCCACCTTGCCCAGCGCCTGCACCGCGTCGGTGTGGAACCAGGCGCCGGCGGCGCGCGCCGCGCGCGCCAGTGCGGCGACGTCCTGCAGCACGCCGGTCTCGTTGTTGGCCAGCATCACCGACACCAGGCCCGGGCGGGCTTCCAGCACCGCGCTCCAGTCGGCGGGGTCGATCACGCCCTGCGCATCGACCGCGATCTCGCGCAGCGTCCAGCCCGCGCGCCGCAGCTGGCGGGCCGGCTCGCGCACGCAGGGGTGCTCGATCGCACTCACCGCCACCACGCCCGGCTCGCGGTTGGGCGCGGCGCCCTTGAGGAAGAGATTGTTGGCTTCCGAGCCGCCGCTGGTGAAGATCACCTCGGTCGCGTGCGCGCCGACCGCCGCGGCCACCCGCGCGCGCGCCTCGTCCACCGCGGCACGCGCCTGGCGGCCGTATTCGTGGCGGCTGGAGGCGTTGCCGAAGCGCGCCGGCTCGGCGGCGCCGAGCCAGGGCAGCATGGCCTCGCGCACCGCCGGATCGAGCGGCGTGGTCGCGTTCCAGTCGAGGTAGATGGGAGCGAAGTTCATGCGCGACCTCAGACCGCGGCGATCTCGTGCACCGGCATGCGGCTGCGCCGCCGCACGCTCTTGAGCACCGTCATGTCGGCGTCGGGCCGTACCTGGTGCTTGACCAGCGCCTCCAGGCTCACCGAGTCGAGGTAGGCGTAGATGCGCTGGTTGAGGTTGGACCACAGGTGGTGGGTCATGCACACGTGATCGTCGTGGCAGTTTTCCTTGCCGCCGCACTGGGTGGCGTCCATCGGCTCGTCGACCGCGATGATGATGTCGGCCACGGTGATCTCGTCCATCGCCCGCGCCAGTCGGTAGCCGCCGCCGGGACCGCGCACGCTGTTGACCAGCTTGTGCCTGCGCAGCTTGCCGAAGAGCTGCTCGAGGTAGGACAGCGAGATGCTCTGGCGCTCGGCGATGCCCGCCAGCGTGACGGGCCCGTCCCCCTGGCGGGCAGCCAGGTCGATCATCGCGGTCACCGCAAACCGTCCCTTGGTCGTAAGTCGCATGAGGCTCTCCTCGAAGGCTGTCCGGGCTCGCGCGTGCCGGGGGCCGCCGAATATCCCATCATTTTTGTCGAGTATATGGATCCCGACAAAAACGGTCAACTAATCGGGAGACGAGTCTTGCGCTGCAAGGCGCGAGGGGCGCCGTTGCAGCCGCGGCGCCAGCCGCGAACACGGCGCTCGATCGTCCGGCACCGCAGGCGTGCGAATCAATCCACCATCCGCGACAGCCGGCCCGGGTCGAAATGGTCGCTCGGGGCGACCGTGTCGTCGAGCTTGATCCCCGCGGCCTCGAGACGGGCCAGGATGGCCTGCAGGCGGCGGTCGGTCTCAACGGAATGGTCGAGCAGGCCGTGCAGCGCCTTGGCGACCGGGTCGTCCATGTCGCGGGTCACGCCGTAGGCGCTGAAGCCGAACTGCTCGGCCTTCTGCTCGCGCGCGGCGTCGCGCTCGCTATCCTTGTCCGAGTCGAGAATGCGAGCCGGATTGCCGACGGCGGTCGCGCCGGCGGGCACGGGCTTCACCACCACCGCGTTGGAGCCGACCTTGGCGCCGTCACCTACCGTGAAGCCGCCGAGCACCTTGGCGCCCGCCCCCACCACCACGCCACGCCCCAGGGTGGGATGGCGCTTGGTGCCGCGGTAGAGGGAGGTCCCGCCGAGGGTGACGCCCTGGTAGATCGTGCAGTCGTCGCCGATCTCCGCGGTTTCGCCGATCACGACGCCCATGCCGTGGTCGATGAACACGCGGCGGCCGATCTTCGCTCCCGGGTGGATCTCGATCCCGGTGAGCAGCCGGCCGACGTGACTCGCGAAGCGCCCCGCCCAGAACCAGCCGCGGCGCCAGGCGCCGTGAGCGAGGCGGTGGAACATCAGCGCGTGGATGCCGGGATAACAGGTCAGCACCTCGAGCGTGGAGCGCGCGGCGGGGTCGCGCTCGCGGACGCTGGCCAGATCTTCTCGGAGGCGACTGAACATGATGGAAGGACTCCCGGATGTGCGGTGGAAAAAACACGGCGGACCGCGTCGAGCGGGCGCCACGCATTCAATTCCCGAGAATTTTAATCGACTATAGCGCCCCGCCGAAAGCCCGCGCTGCGACCGCTCCACCCGCAAGACGCGGCTTGCACGCGTGGCGCGGGCGGGCAATGATCGCGCGGGATCACTCCGGACCTGCGCTCATGCTCCAGCTCTTCCGCCGCCTGCTCGGCATCCCGCCCGCCCGCCCCCTGGTCGACGAGTCGCAGTGGCGGCGGGTCGAAGCGAGGCTGCCCTTCCTCGACCACCTCGTTCCCGACGATCGGTTGCGTCTGCGCGAGATGGCGCTCGCCTTCCTCGGGTGCAAGGAGTTCCATGGTGCGCAGGGGCTGGAACTCGACGACGACATGCTGCTGGCGATCGCGCTGCAGGCCTGCCTGCCGGTACTTCACATCGGCCTGCAGGCTTACGAGGGCTGGGTGGGAGTGATCGTCTATCCGGGCGACTTCCTGATCCCGCGCCGCATCGTCGACGAGGCCGGCGTGCTGCACGAATACGAGGACGAGGTGCTGGGCGAGGCCTGGGCCGGCGGGCCGGTGCTGCTGTCCTGGTTTCCCGGGAACGACGCTCCGGCGGGCGTGAACGTGGTCATTCACGAGTTCGCCCACAAGCTCGACATGGAGAACGGCGACGTGGACGGCCTGCCCCGCCTGCGCCCCGGCATGTCTCGCCGGGACTGGGCCAAGGCCTTCGGCGAGGCCTACGAGGCGTTCTGCGCCGAGGTCGACCGCGGCATCGACACCACGATCGACCCTTATGGCGCCGAGCACCCGGGCGAGTTCTTCGCGGTGGTCTCCGAGGTCTTCTTCGAGGATCCGCTCGTGCTGCACAGGCGCTTTCCTGCGGTCTACGATCAACTCGTGCACTTCTACGGAATGGACCCCGCCGCCCGCGCGGCGGCCGCTGCCGGAGGCTGACATGAGCGCGCCCAAACGCCTGCTGATCGTCCATCACACCCAGAGCGGCAACACGGGCCGGCTCGCCACCGCGGTGCTCGAGGGGGCGCTACGCGTGAGCGAGACCGAGACGCGGTTGCTGCGCGCCTTCGACGCCGGCACCGCCGACCTGCTCGCGTGCGACGGCCTGCTGCTCGGTACGCCGGAAAACTTCGGCTACATGTCGGGCGCGCTCAAGGACTTCTTCGATCGCACCTACTACCCCTGCGAGGGCAAACTCGTCGGCCTGCCCTATGCGGTCTTCGTCAGCGCCGGCAACGACGGCACCGGCGCAGTGCGCGAGATCGGCCGCATCGCCAACGGCTACGGCTGGAAGACGGTCGCCGAGGCCCTGATCGTGCGGCGCGAGATCACCCCTGCCGACCTGGAGCGCGCGCGCGAGCTCGGCGAGGCGATGGCGGCCGGGTTGGCGATGGGGGTGTTCTGAGCGTGCGAGGGGCGAGGCGTCGGGCGTGCGATGCCGCAGGGACGCGGTCGCGGCGAGCACGTCGGGTAAGTTCACGTTTGCGTCAATCGGGATCGGTTTTCACGAAGCGGTAACGATGGTCGTGGCGGAGTCGGTTCGCGTGACCTAAGCTTCGATCGTGCCCACTGCGCAGGGCACCCGGTCTTTAATCGAACGGAGGATTGCTTATGGCCATCACCTGGATTCTGGTTGCCAACGCCAGCCTGGCGAAGCTGTACGCCAACCTGGGCCCGAACAAGGGGCTCACGCTGGTCAAGGAACTGATCCACCCGGAAAGCAGACAAAAGAATGGCGACTTGGTCTCGGACCGCTCGGGCGCGAATGGCTCGAACGGCACCGGTGGCGGCTCGATGCAGCCGCAGACCCTGCCCAAGCAGCACGAGGCCAAAGTGTTCGCACAGGAGATTGCCCAGACGCTCTACCATGGACGCACCTCGAATGCATTCAAGCGTGCGATCCTGGTCGCTCCACCCGCCTTCATGGGCCTGCTCAACGCGGTCATCGACGGCCCCACCGCGCAGATGGTCACAGACCGCTTCGAAAAGGATTACACCAAGTCGACGCAGGACGAGCTGGGGGAACGCCTCGGCTCGACGATCTTTCTCTGAGGGAGGACGTTCACGAAGGCTCCAGATCCGATCAGCCAATGGCCGAGGGCACCTGCCCGAGCCAAGGAGGATGTGCTTGACCGAACCCCCGAGGATGCAGCTTTCCTGACGGATGCAGTACACACGATGAAGACATCGTCTCCACCACGGAGACCCCGGGCACGCGAGACGTGACCCGATCGAGGACGGGGCGCATTGCGCCCCGTTCGCTTTCGGCTCCGCCCGATCGAATCACCCACGCCGCTTCAACGGCCAGCGCCCGATCGTGCGGTAGTGCGCACCGGCGGCGCTGAGCTCGGAGGCGACCAGGACGAAGCTGCCGACCGTCCATCGCAGAGGCGCGAGCTGCGCCTCGCGGGGCGCCGCGTGGGCGTTGCGCACGAGGGTGACATGCGGGGAGAAGGCACGCGCCTCGAGTGCGCAGCCGTCCGCGCGCAGCCGTCCTTCCAGATCCTGCGCGAGCGCGGCCAGCGCTGGCGGCACCATCGACGGACCGGTCCACAGGATCCGGTTGCGATGCCAGCTGCCGACGCGATCGAGGTCGAGCGCGAAGCCCTCCCCCTGGACGCCCGCGGCCACCGCGCGCAATCGCTCCACCTGCCGCACAGGCGTTTCGCCGAGGAAGGCCAGGGTCAGGTGGATGGTGTCACGACGCATCGCGCGACCGCCGCACTCGGAATGCAGCGCCCGTGCACGCGCATGCAGCCCGGCGCGGGTGGCGGCATCCGGCCACAGCGCGAAGAAGAGCCGCAGATTCGGCGCCCTCCCCGCGTCCGCTGCAGCTTCAGCCATGCTCCGCGCGCGCGATCAGCGCGACCACCTGCGCGGCGATGCCTTCGCCACGTCCGGTGAAGCCGAGCTTCTCGGTGGTCTTGCCCTTGATGTTGATCGCCGTCGCGTCCATCTCCAGGTCGGCGGCCAGGTTGGCCACCATCGCCGGGGCGTGCGGCAGGATGCGCGGCGCCTTGCAGATCAGCGTGGCATCGAGGTTCACGACCTCCCAGCCCGCTGCGCGCACGCGCGCGAAGGCCTCGCGCAGCAGCACGCGGCTGTCGGCGCCGGCGTGGGCCGGGTCGGTATCCGGGAAGAGCCGGCCGATATCGCCCAGGCCGGCGGCGCCGAGCAGCGCGTCCGTCACCGCATGCAACAGCACGTCGGCATCCGAGTGGCCGAGCAGTCCATGCCCGAAGGGAATGTCGACGCCGCCGACGATCAGCGGCCGGCCGGGGACCAGGGCGTGCACGTCGAAGCCCTGGCCGATGCGAAAGGGGATGCTCATGCGTTGTGGCCCTCACGGTTCTCGAGGATCCACTCGGCCAGGTGCAGGTCGAGCGGATAGGTGACCTTCAGGTTGGTGGCGTCGCCCTGCACCAGGCGCGGACGCAGGCCGGCGGCCTCGATCGCGCTCGCCTCGTCGGTGACCTCGCGCGCGCCTTCGAGCGCGCGTCGCAGCATGGCGTAGCGGAACATCTGCGGCGTCTGCGCCTGCCACAGGCTGTCGCGCGGCACGGTCTCGCACACATGGCGGTGCTCGTCGGCACGCTTGAGGGTGTCGGCCACCGGGACTGCCAGCAAGCCGCCGACCTCGTCGTGGGCGAGCTCGCGTACGAGCTTGTCGACATGCCAGGGCGCCAGGCAGGGGCGCGCGGCGTCGTGCACCAGCACCCAGTCCCCAGCCGCCGCCTCGCCGGCGATTGCGCGCAGGCCGCCGAGCACGCTGTCGGCGCGCGTGGCGCCACCGCAGAAGAGCGGGCGCAGCTTGGGGCCGAGCGCGCTCCAGTCGTGCGTTGCCCACTCCGTGTCGTCCACCGAGAGCACGACGAACACCGCGTCGATCGCAGGCGCGGCGCACAGCACCGAAAGCGCATGATGGATCAGGGGGCGACCGAGCAGCGACAGATACTGCTTGGGACGCGCGGCGGCCATGCGCGAGCCGCTGCCTGCGGCGGGCACGATGGCGAAGTGGCGTGGGTGGCTGATCTGCATGGCGCGCATTCTAGCCGCGCCGCCCGCCGCGCGGGCTTGTGCAAGCACGGGTTTCGATGCGGGACGATCCCGGCCGGGCTGCCTATAATGGAATCTGTTCCAACGATGACATCCCCGCAGGATTCCTCCATGGCACTCGCTTCGATCCGCCCGGCAGCCGTGGCCGGGCAGTTTTATCCTCGCGACGAGCGCGTGCTGCGCACCCAGCTCGCCGAGATGCTCTCCACCGCGGTCGCCTTCGAGTCGGCGCCCGCGCCCAAGGCGATCATCGTGCCGCACGCGGGCTACATGTACTCCGGGCCGGTGGCGGCGAGCGCCTATGCGCTGCTCGCACCGCTGCGCGAGCGCATCCGCCGCGTCGTCATGCTCGGCCCCACGCATCGCGTGGCAGTGCGCGGCTTCTCGCTGCCGGCAGCGCAGCGCTTCGCCACCCCGCTCGGCGAGGTCCCGGTCGCACGCGGCGACTGGGAGGCCCTGCAGGCGCGCGACGATGTCCTGGTCGACGATCGCCCGCACGCGCTCGAGCACTGCCTCGAGGTGCAGTTGCCCTTCCTGCAGGTCTGTCTCGAGCGCTTCGAGATCGTCCCGGTGCTGGTCGGCGACGCCTCGCCCGAAGCCACCGCCAGCCTGATCGAGCGCCTGTGGGGCGGCCCCGAGACCCTGATCCTGATCAGCTCGGACCTCTCGCATTACTTGAGCTACCGCGAGGCGCAATGGTCCGACCGCGCAGCGGTGGACCAGGTGCTCGAACTGCGCCCCGGTCTCGACCACGAGCAGGCCTGCGGCGCCACCCCGATCAACGGGCTGCTGCTCGCCGCCCGCAAGCACGACCTGCAGGCCCACCTGCTGGACCTGCGCAACTCCGGCGACACCGCGGGCGACCGCTCGCGCGTCGTCGGCTACACCAGCATCGCCTTTTGTGAAGCGGAACCCCCAAGCCATGCCCGACACTGATTTCGGTACCACCCTGCTCGCGCTCGCGCGCACCGCGATCGCCCACCGCCTCGGCCGCGGCCCCGCCCCGGTCATCCCGGACGATCCCCGCCTGAACGAGAAGGGCGCGACCTTCATCACCCTCGCCAAGGACGGCGAGCTGCGCGGCTGCATCGGCAGTCTGCGGCGCTCGCGCGAGCTCGGCGAGGACGTGATCCACAACGCGCTCGCGGCGGCCTTCGAGGACTCGCGCTTCGAGCCGCTCGCGCCCGAGGAGCTCGGCGCGGTGGCGATCGAGGTCTCCATCCTGTCCGAACCGGAGTTCCTCGACTTCTTCGGCGAGGAAGAGCTGCTCGCCCAGCTGCGCCCCGGCGAGGACGGGCTGATCATCTTCTCCGGCTGCCACAGCGCCACCTTCCTGCCCCAGGTGTGGGAGCAGCTGCCCGAGCCGCGCCAGTTCCTCGCCGCGCTCAAGCACAAGGCCGGTCTGCCCACCAACCGCGAGGTCGTCGAGCTGATGGCCGCGCGCTATCACGTGGAAAAGTTCAAGGAGACCGAACGGGAGCCCTCATGAACACGAAGCCCGCGCCAGCCGCCGAGGTCGGCAGCCGCCATCCCGCGCGCTACTGGCACCGCATCGACGACGGTCGCTACCAGTGCGACCTGTGTCCGCGCCTGTGCAAGCTGCACCCCGGCCAGCGCGGGGCCTGCTTCGTGCGCATGCGCGAGGGCGACGACATGCTGCTCACCACCTATGGACGCAGCTCGGGCTTCTGCATCGACCCGATCGAGAAGAAGCCGCTCGCCCACTTCTACCCGGGCAGCAAGGTGTTCTCCTTCGGCACCGCCGGCTGCAACCTGGCGTGCAAGTTCTGCCAGAACTGGGACATCTCCAAGTCGCGCGACCTCGACACCCTGATGGACGAGGCCTCGCCCGCGGAAATCGCCGAGACCGCGCTGCGCTGGGGCTGCCACAGCGTCGCCTTCACCTACAACGACCCGGTGATCTTCGCCGAGTACGCGATGGACGTGGCCGACGCCTGCCATGCGCGCGGGCTGAAGACCGTGGCGGTGACCGCCGGCTACATCTCCGAGTGCGCGCGGCGCGATTTCTTCTCGCGCATGGATGCGGCCAACGTCGATCTCAAGGGCTTCACCGACGACTTCTACGTCAAGCTGTGCGGCGCCCATCTGCAGCCCGTGCTCGACACCCTGGTATGGCTGCGCCACGAGACCGACGTGTGGGTCGAACTCACCACCCTGCTGATCCCCGGCCACAACGACTCCGACAGCGAGGTCACCGCGCTGGCGAACTGGGTGCGCAAGGAGCTGGGCGCCGAGGTGCCGCTGCACTTCAGCGCCTTCCACCCCGACTTCAAGATGGACGAGCTGCCGCCCACGCCGCCCGCCACGCTCGCGCGCGCGCGCCGCATCGCCCTCGACGCCGGCCTGAAGCACGTCTACACCGGCAACGTGCACGACATCGAAGGCGACACGACCCGTTGCGCGAGCTGCGGCGAGCCCCTGATCGTGCGCGACTGGTACGAGATCCGACGCTACGCCCTCGGCAACGATGGCCACTGTCCGCACTGCGGCAGCGTGCTCGCCGGTCGCTTCGCTGCAGTGGGCGCCGCGGTCGGCGACGCCTTCGGCGCGCGCCGCATCCCGGTCGCCATCCACCGTCACGGCACCTGAGCGCATTCGACCCCCAACGTGAAACTTCGAAACACCCTCATCAGCATCCCCGCACAGGGCGCGTGGCTCGACGGCCTGCTTGCACACGCGCCGGACGTGCGCGGGCTCGCCATCCTCCCGCAGTCGAGCGGACACCCTGCGCTCGACAGCGGGCCCCGGCCGGTCGATGTCGCCCTGCAGTCGCGCGGCTTCGCCACTCTCCGGGTCGACCTGCTGACCCGGCAGGAGGCGCTGCGCGACCCCGATGCGTCGTACAACATCGCCCGCCTGACCGAGCGCATCCTCGCGGCGGTCGAGTGGATCGCCCACCAGCCGCCGCTCGCCGGGCTGCAGCTCGGCCTCGTCACGCAGGACACCGGCTGCGCCGCCGCGATCCGCGCGGCGGTCAAGGCGCCGGAGACCTTCGCGGCGATCGCCTGTGTCGACGGCCGCGCCGACCTCGCGGGTGCCGAGCCCTTGCGCCAGCTGCGCTGCCCGGTGCGCTTCATCGTCAGCCCCGGCGCCCCGGAGAGCGCGATCCTGGAGAAAGCCTTTTCCCTGCTCGGGGGGGCGCGCCACTGGCTCGCCCTGCCCGACACCGGTGACGCCCGCCAGCAGGAGATCCTGCAGGCGCGGGCGGTGACGAGCTGGCTCGAACAGCACCTCGCCGCGGCCGAGCGCACGCGGGTGGAATAGGATCGGAGCGCGCCCGCTTCATGTCCGCAATGTCGATTTCCTCGCTCGGTGGCGGTGACGCGGCGTGGCGCCAGGGCACGGCGATGAATGCCGCCCGCCCTGCCGGCGCCTCCGGCGGGCCGGCGACGGCGGGGGCCGGCGGCAAGGCGCAAGAGGCAGGAGCGGGGGCGGCCGACACGCTCTCCGAGGCCGAACAGCGCCAGGTCGCCGAGCTCGCGGAACGCGACCGCGAGGTCCGTGCCCACGAGATGGCCCATGTCGCCGCGGGCGCCGGCCTGGTGACCCGGGGCGCCAGCTACACCTATCAGACCGGCCCGGACGGCCAGCGCTACGCGATCGGCGGCGAGGTCGGGATCGATACCTCGCCGGGCCGCAGCCCCGAGGAGTCCCTCTCCAAGGCCGAGCGCATCCGCGCCGCAGCCCTCGCCCCCGCCGAGCCGTCGGGCCAGGACCGCCAGGTCGCCGCGCAGGCTTCCCGCATGGCAAGCGATGCGCGCATGGAGATCGCCCGCCGCGAATTCGAGCAAGGCGGCGCGGGCACCGAGGCGGCGGCCACGCGCGATGGCCCCGGCTATCGCGGCATGCGAGCGGCGCAGGCCTATTCGGCAGCGCTCGCTCCAGGCCAGGGGCCCACCCTTTCAGCCACCGCCTGAGCCTTCCGCTCCGCGTTCGAGCGATCACGCCGTGCGCTGGCGGGCCGGGATGAACGATAATTCTCTCTTTGCCGGCCCCGCGTCCCTACCGCCATGCTGCCCGCCTCCGCCACGGTGACGGAGGGTCGCAGTCCGCAGACGACGCTCGAGAAACCACGATGTCCCTCTCCCTCGACGCCCTCCTCTCCCGGCTCGCCACGGTCAAGCTGCCCAAGCCCGGCGGCCGGCTCGAACTCGAGCCGCTCGCCGGCTCGGCAGACGCCCTCGCCATCGCCCAGCTCGCCAGCCGCGGCCGCATGCTGGTGGTGATCACGGCCAACCCGCTCGACGCCCAGCGCCTGCAGGACGAGATCGCCTGGGTCGCACCCGGCCTGCGCGCGCACCTGCTGCCCGACTGGGAGACCCTGCCCTACGACAGCTTCTCGCCCCACCAGGACCTGATCTCCGAGCGGCTGTCGACGCTCTACGCCATCAGCCGCGGCGAGACCGACATCGTGCTGGTGCCCGCCTCCACCGCGCTGTACCGCATGGCGCCGCCGGGTTTTCTTGCCGCGTACACCTTTTTCCTCAAACAGGGCGAGAAGCTCGACGTCGAGCAGTTCAAGGCGCAGATGGCGCTCGCAGGCTATGCGCACGTCACCCAGGTGGTGAGCCCGGGCGAGTTCTCGGTGCGCGGCGGGCTGGTGGACCTGTTCCCGATGGGTTCGCCGCTGCCCTTCCGTATCGACCTCTTCGACGACGAGGTCGAGAGCATCAAGACCTTCGACCCCGACACCCAGCGCACGGTGTATCCCACCAAGGAGATCCGTCTGCTGCCGGCGCGCGAGTTCCCGCTCGACGACAAGGGGCGCACGCGCTTTCGCAGCCGCTTCCGCGAGACCTTCGAGGGCGACCCGACGCGCGCGTCGATCTACAAGGACGTCTCCAACGGCATCGCCCCCGCCGGCATCGAGTACTACCTGCCGCTGTTCTTCGACGAGACCGCGACGCTGCTGGACTACCTGCCCGCCGAGACGCCGGTGCTGCTGCACCGCGACGTGCCGGCGGCGATCGCCGAGTTCTGGAAGGACACGCGCTCGCGCCACGACCTGTTGAAGGGCGACCGCAGCCGCCCGGTGCTGGCACCCGAGCAGCTCTTCCTGACCGACGAGGCCTTCTTCATCGCGCTGAAGAACCTGCCGCGCCTGGCGATCGGGGCCGAAGTGGGCGCCAAGGCGGGCGCCGAGCCCGCGGCCGCCCGCACCGACGCGCTCGCCCTGCCCCCGCCCGAGGTCGCGGTCGAGCGCAAGGCCACCGACCCGCTGCACAAGCTCAAGGCCTTCCTCGACGGCTTCGACGGTCGCGTGCTGCTGCTGTCGGACTCGCCCGGCCGGCGCGAGACCATGGCCGAGTTCTTCGCCGAGTACGACGTGCGCCCCGAGGCCACGGCCGATTTCGGCGCCTTCCTGGATTCCGACGCCCGCCTCGCGCTTGGCGTCGCCCCGCTCGCGCGCGGCTTCGTTCTACCGGCTGCAAGGCTCGCGGTGCTGACCGAGACCGAGCTCTACGCCGCCACCGCGCGCAGCCGCGTGCGCCGCGACGCGCGCAAGGCCGCCACCATGGAAGGCTGGCTGCGCGACCTGTCCGAGCTCAAGATCGGCGACCCGGTGGTGCACGTCTCGCACGGCATCGGCCGCTACCTGGGCCTCCTCCACATGAACCTCGGCGAGGGCGACACCGAGTTCCTGCATCTGGAGTACAACGGCGGCGACAAGCTCTATGTGCCGGTGTCGCAGCTGCACGTGATCACCCGCTACGCCGGCGCCGACCCCGAGGCGGTCGACCTGCACCGCCTCGGCTCCGGCCAGTGGGAGAAGGCCAAGAAGAAAGCCGCGATGCAGGTGCGCGACACCGCCGCCGAACTGCTCGCGCTCTATGCCCAGCGCGCTGCCCGCCCCGGCCACCGCTTCGACTTCAAGCAGCATGACCTCGAAGCCTTCGCCGAGGCCTTCGGCTTCGAGACCACGCCCGACCAGCAGGCCGCCATCGACGCGGTGGTGGCCGACATGAAATCCGGCCGCCCGATGGACCGCCTGGTGTGCGGCGACGTCGGCTTCGGCAAGACCGAGGTCGCGCTGCGCGCCGCCTTCATCGCGGTGGCCGACGGCAAGCAGGTGGTGGTGCTGTGCCCGACCACCCTGCTCGCCGAGCAGCACTACCAGACCTTCGCCGACCGCTTCGCCGACTGGCCGATCAAGCTCGCCGAGCTGTCGCGCTTCAAGTCGGCCAAGGAGCAGGCCGAGGCCCTGCAGCTCCTCGCGGAGGGCAAGGTCGACATCATCATCGGCACCCACCGTTTGCTGCAGAAGGACGTGATCTTCAAGCGCCTCGGCCTGGTGATCATCGACGAGGAGCACCGCTTCGGCGTGCGCCAGAAGGAGGCCTTGAAGCAATTGCGCTCCGAGGTCGACATCCTGACCCTGACCGCCACGCCGATCCCGCGCACCCTGGGCCTGGCGATGGAGGGCCTGCGCGAGTTCTCGGTGATCGCCACCGCGCCGCAGAAGCGCCTGGCGATCAAGACCTTCGTCCAGCCCTCCAGTCGCGGCCTGATCCGCGAGGCGGTGCTGCGCGAGTTCAAGCGCGGCGGCCAGGTTTACTTCCTGCACAACGAGGTCGACACCATCGACAACATGAAGGACGACCTCGAGGAGCTGCTGCCCGAGGCGCGCATCGTCGTCGGCCACGGGCAATTGCCCGAGCGCGAGCTCGAACGCGTGATGCGCGACTTCACCCAGCAGCGCGCCAACCTGCTGCTGTGCACCACCATCATCGAGACCGGCATCAACATCCCCACCGCCAACACCATCATCATCAACCGCGCCGACCGCTTCGGCCTGGCGCAGCTGCACCAGCTGCGCGGCCGCGTCGGGCGCAGCCACCACCAGGCCTACGCCTACCTGCTGACCCAGCCGGGCGCCAAGCCCAGCGCGCAGGCGCAGAAAAGGCTCGAAGCCATTGCGATGATGGAAGACCTCGGCTCCGGCTTCTACCTGGCGATGCACGACCTCGAGATCCGCGGCGCCGGCGAGGTGCTGGGCGAGAACCAGTCGGGCGAGATCCAGCAGGTCGGCTTCAGCCTGTACACCGAGATGCTCAAGCGTGCGGTCAAGGACCTGCAGGCCGGCAAGGAGCCCGACCTGTCGCAGCCGCTGGAGGTCGTCTCCGAGATCAACCTGCACACCCCGGCGCTGCTGCCCACCGACTACTGCCCCGACGTGCAGGAGCGCCTGACGCTGTACAAGCGCCTGGCCAACTGCGAGATGGAAGAAGATTTGCGTGCGCTGCAGGAAGAGCTCATCGACCGCTTCGGCGAGCTCCCGGCGCAGACCGCCGCGCTGATCGAGACCCACCGCCTGCGCATGCTGGTGAAGGACTACGGGGTGCACAAGCTCGATGCGTCCGATGCGCAGATCAGCGTGCAGTTCGCCAAGGACGCGCCGATCGACCCGGTCAAAGTCATCTTCCTGATCCAGAAGGACCGCAGCACCAAGATGGCCGGCCCCGAGAAGCTCGTGCGCCGTGCCAGCCTGCCCAACCTCAAGGAGCGCGTGAAGGCGGTGAAGGACCTGCTCGAGGCGGTGAAGGCCTGATCCGGCGAAGGCGCAAGCGACCCACGACCATGCTCATCAACTGCATCGCCTACCAGCACGGCCGCAAGCTCGCCGACATCCCGGTCGAGGACATCAGCGAGTACATCCAGCAACCCGAGACCTTCGTCTGGGTCGCGCTCAAGGACGCCACCGCCGAGGAACTCGCGGTGATGAAGGAGGAGTTCGGCCTCCACGAGCTCGCCGTCGAGGACGCCAACCACCGCCACCAGCGCCCCAAGGTCGAGGAGTACGACGACGAGCTCTTCGTCGTCATGCACCTGATCGAGGAGCGCGAGGGCAAGCTCGAGGTCGGCGAGGTGCACGTCTTCGTCGGGACCAACTACATCCTGTCGGTGCGCAACAACCACGCCCGCGACTTCCTCGGCGTGCGCGCACGCTGCGAGCGCGAGCCGAAGATGCTCGCCAAGGGCCCGGGCTACGTGCTGTACGCGCTCATGGACGCGGTGGTCGACGGCTACTTCCCGCTCATCGACAAGCTCGAGACCGAGGTCGAGGCGCTCGAGGAGCGCATCTTCACCAAGGGTGCGGGCAACACCAACATGCGCCGCCTCTATCGCCTCAAGCGCAAGGTCACCCTGCTCAAGCACGCCGTGCTGCCGCTGATGGAGGCCGCCGGCAAGCTGCACAGCGGGCGTGTGCCCGAGGTCTGCGCCAAGAGCCGGCACTACTTCCGCGACGTGTATGACCACCTCGCCCGTATCGACGCCTCGCTCGACAGTGTCCGCGAGACCATCGGCACCGCGATCCAGGTGAACATCTCGCTGGTCACCATCGACCAGACCGAGGTCAGCAAGCGCCTCGCGGCCTGGGCCGGCATCTTCGCGGTGGCCACCGCCTTCGCGGGGATCTGGGGCATGAACTTCAACCACATGCCCGAGCTGGAGTGGGAGTACGGCTACTTCGCCGGCCTCGGCATCATCGTCAGCGCCAGCACCTTCCTGTGGTGGCGCTTCCGCAAGGCAAGGTGGCTGTAGCGCGCAGCCGATGCGTAGGAGCGACGCAAGTCGCGATTGCCGCCGCTCCGTCCCGCCGACACCCCTTCCCGCTCCACCGCCCGATCGCGACTCGCGTCACTCCCACAAAACCCCGGCACGCCGGCCGATCGCGACTCGCGTCGCTCTTCCAAATCACCGCTTGGCGTGCCGTAGGAGCGACGCAAGTCGCGATTGCAGCGCCTCGGTCCCCATCGACGCCCATCGCCCCTGCCCTGCCCCAGACCTTTCCTCCGCGCCGCTACAATCCCCGCATGTCCTTCGACGAGCGAATGCCATGAGCTTCTTCGACGACCTCGCCCGCAGCCTCGAACGCAACCGCATCACCCGCCGCCAGGCGCTGTGGCTGCTCGGCGCGGGCGCGGCGGCCGGCCTGTCGGGCTGCGCCACCTCCCCGGTCACCGGCGAGACCATCCTCGTCGGCATGAGCGAGGCGCAGGAGAAGCAGACCGACGCCCAGGTCGCGCCGCACCAGTTCTCGCAGGACCTCGGCGCCATCCAGGACGAGGCGGTCAACCGCTACGTCGCCGGCATCGGCCAGCGCATGGGCACGCTCACCCACCGTCCGCAGATGCCCTACTCCTACCGCGTGCTCAACGCCAACTACGTCAACGCCTACACCTTCCCCGGCGGCGCGATGGGCGTGACGCGCGGCATCCTCGCCGACCTCGACGACGAGGCCCAGCTCGCCGCCCTGCTCGGCCACGAGCTCGGCCACGTCAACGCCCGCCACGCCGCCCAGCGCCAGGGCCAGAACCTGGTCGCGCAGGCGGCGCTCGCCGGGCTCAACGTGGCGGCACAGAGCTCCGACTGGGGCGGGCTGATGAGCATGGGCGGACAGATCGGCGCCAGCGCCCTGCTCGCCGGCTACTCGCGCGAGCACGAGCGCGAGGCCGATGCGCTCGGGCAGGAATATCTCGTCAAGGCCGGCTACCCGGCGACCGGCATGGTGCGCCTGCACCAGTTGCTGGTTGCCGAGGAAAAATCCGCCCCCTCGCTGCTGCAGACGATGTTCTCCACCCACCCGATGAGCAGCGAGCGCATGCAGGCCGCGCAGGCCGCGGCCGACGCGCGCTACCGCATCAGCAACAGCCTGGACGCCCGCCGCGAGCGCTTCATGGACAGCACCGCCAGCCTGCGCCGCATCCGCCCCACCATCGACGCCTGCAAGAACGGCGAAACCGCGATGGCCGCCAGGCAGTACCCCAAGGCGCAGGCCGAATTCCAGACCGCGCTGGCCAGGACCCCGCGCGACTACGCCAGCAACCTGCGCATGGCCCAGTGCCTGCAGGCCCAGGGCCAGACCGCGAAGGCGGTGGACTACGCCGACAACGCGCGCGAGATCTACCCGCAGGAGGCGCAGGCCTACAAGCTCGCCGGCGTGCTCGCCCTGCAGCAGCGCGACGCCGGCCGCGCCTACCAGAACCTCGACCGCTTCGACCGCCTGCTCCCCGGCGACGCCGGCATCACCTTCCTGAAGGGCATCTCGCTCGAAGGCATGGGCAACCGCCAGGCCGCCGCCCAGCACTACGCCGCCTACCTGCGCCAGAGCCAGCAGGGCAACGCCGCGCAGTACTCGTACAACCGGCTCAAGGCCTGGGGGATGGTGAAGTAGCGCAGGAGCAGCCCGCCGCGATCCCGCGCCTGCGAGCCACCATTTCAACGGAAGGGCAGGATGAAGGTGCCCTTCTCACGCACCGCAAGGCTTGCGTCGTGCAGCGCCACCGTCTCGAACACGATCGGCTGCACGCCGGACGGCATGCCTTCGAACGGGGATGACAGGGTGAGCGTGACGCTCTGCACCTGGCCCGGCCCGACCGTGAATTCGCCGGCGCCCTCGATCCGCAGCCCGGGCAGGCCGCTCACGCCGATGCGGAACTGGCGGGTCGTCTCTTCCATGTTGATGAGCTTGAGGGTGTAGCTGTTCTCGATCCGGCCCGCGCTCGTCTCCTGCATGAGGGCGCCGCGATCCCGGTGCACTTCCACCCGCAACAGCACGCGCTCGTTCAGTGTCCACACCCCGAGCGCGGCGAACACGAGCAGCAGGCCGACATAGACCAGGGTCCGCGGCCGCGACCAGGCTGGGGCAACCTGTGCCTGGCCGGCAAGCTCGCGCTCGCTCATGAAGCGGATCAAGCCGCGCGGTGCGCCGATCCTGTCCATGACCTCGTCGCAAGCGTCGGCGCACAACCCGCAGTCGATGCACTGGTATTGCAGTCCGTCGCGAATGTCGATGCCCGTCGGACACACCTGCACGCAGATTCCGCAGTCGATGCAGTCGCCCTTGTCGCCCGACTGCCGCAAGGCGCCGCGGGGCTCCCCGCGCTTGACGTCGTAGGCGACGTTCGCCGTATCCGGATCGATCATCACGCCCTGGAAGCGCGAGTACGGACACATGTGCTGGCATACGGCCTCGCGTGCGAGCCCGGCCTGCAGATAGGTGAAGCTCGCGTAGAAGAGCAGCCAGAAGGTTTCCCACGGGCCGGTCCGGAGGCCGACGATTGCCGGCAGCAGTGCGCGGATGGGAGTGAAGTAGCCGACGAAGCTGATCGCGGTCCACGCCGCGACCAGCGCCCAGATGCCGTGCTTGACCGACTTGATGAGCAGCTTGCGCGCCGACATCGGGCCCTGGTCGAGGCGCAGGCGCGCGAGGTGGTCGCCCTCGATCCTGGCCTCGATCCACACGAAGATCGACGTATAGACCGTCTGCGGACAGGCAAAGCCGCAGAACAGGCGCCCGGCGATCGCGGTGGTGAAGAACAGCGCGGTCGCGGCCAGGATCAGGACGACGGCCAGCAGCAGCGCGTCCTGCGGCCACAGGACCAGGTCGAACAGGTAGAACTTCTCGTCGACGATGTCGAACAGGATCGCCTGCCGCGTGCCGGTCTCCGTCGTCCACGGCAACCAGCACGCGCCGTAGAACACGACCTGGGTGAGCCAGACCATGGCCCAGCGCAGGCTGTTGAAGCGGCCCTGCACCGCCTTGGCGTGGATCTTTCCCTTCTTGCGATAGAACTCCAGCTTGGCTTCGCGCACCTTGCTGACGGGTGGGTTCATGCGGGCTGCTCCGGCTCTGACGATGGCCTGGAGTACATCACCCCGGACGGCGCAGCTTCAGTTGCAGATCGTACGATTTGGAACAGGTACAGATCCGCCGCCACAGCTCGTCTGTGCCGGACGACTATCCACTCGACTGTTCCTGTCCGCTCATCTGCAAACGCCCAAAATCGCGCTATCGAATCAGGAGTGGAACACCGTGATCGCCAATACGATGAGTTTGCCCACCACCGCGGGTGACGCGCCCCCCTGCACCGGCAGGGTGCCCGGCAACAAGGGGATCTGGGTCGGGATCTGCTGCGAGTTCGTCGAATTCCTGGTGCTGTTCATCGTGTACTTCGTCGCCCGCGCGCACTTTCCCGACGCCTTTCACTCCGGGGCGGAGCGGCTCTCGCAGACGGCCGGCGTGGTGATCACCTTGTTGATGGTGAGCAGCAGCTTTTTCATCGCCTGCTCGGTCACCCGTCTGCGCACCGGGCGCAGGCGCGAATCGATCGGCTGGCTGATCGCGGGCCTGATCGTGGCGTTGGGCTATCCGGTGGCGAAATACCTCGAGATCCAGTGGAACCTCGCGCACGGTATCGATGGCGAGTCGGGCATCTTCTTCACCGTCTATTACTACCTGACCTTCACCCATATGGTGCACGCCTTCTGGGGCATCCTCGGCATCCTCTGGGTCCTCGCCCGGCATGGATTCGGAATCTATACCGCCGACGAGCACAGCGGTCTGGAAGCGCTCGCCAGCTACTGGCACGCCACCGACATCATCTGGCTGGTCATCTTCCCCTTCTTCTACGTGCTGGCCTGATCATGGACTCCATCGAGCGCAAACCCGCCACTTCACTCCGGCCCCTGGTCCTGACCTGGCTGGCCCTGGTCGGGCTGACCCTCGTCAGCCCGCAACTCGGCAAGGGTGTCTGGGGGCAGGAAGCCGTCCAGTGGATCGTGGCCGCAATCATCTGGATCAAGGGCCACCTGGTCGCGCGCCACTTCATCGAGGCGGAACGGACTCACCCCTTCCTTCGCAACGTGCTGCGGTTCTTCATCGCCTTCACGCCGATCGCGATCGTGCTGACGACCTTCTTCCGCGACGGTTTCGCCCGCCTCGCGAGCCTATAGCTGGCGCTTGATCAGCCGGCCGAGCGTCGCCAGCGCATCATCCTGGCGAGTTGTTGCGGGATGGCCGAAGTTGAGCCGCAGGTAATTGGAGAACTCGCGCTTGGCGGAAAAGATCGGCCCCGGTGCGATGCTGACCCCCTGCGCGAGCGCCTCTTCGTGCAGCCGCAGCGTATCGATCCGAGGCGGCAGTTCCAGCCAGAGAAAATAGCCGCCGTCCGGACGGGCCAGGCGGATACCGGGGGGAAAGTGTTCTTCGATGCCGGCCAGGAGTTGTGCTTCCTGGCGCGCAAGTTGCCGGCGCAAGTGGCGCAGGTGATTGTCGAAGCCGCCATGCTTCAGGTAGTCGGCCAGCGCGATCTGCATGGGGACCGCCGTCGCCAGGCTGGTCGAGTATTTCTGCCGCTGCACCTCCTTGGCGTAACGCCCCGCCGCGACCCAACCCAAGCGGTATCCCGGCGCGAGGCACTTCGAAAACGAGGACACGTGCAGCACCAGACCCTCCGTGTCCATCGCCTTGCTGCATCGCGGCGCCTCGGGTCCGAAATACAATTCGGCGTAGACATCGTCTTCGATCAGCGGGACCTGATGCTGGTGGAGAAGCTCGACCAGCGCACGCTTGTTGTCGTCCGGGACGCGACTTCCCGTCGGGTTCGCGAAGTTCAACATGAACAGGCAGGCCTTGATCGGATGATGGCGCAGCGCATCGGCCAGCGCATCCAGGCTCACCCCTTCGCGCGGGTGGCTCGGGATCTCGATGACCTCGAGTCCTAGGCGTTCGCTGGCCTGCAGCCCCGCATAGAAGGTGGGCGACTCGACGGCGATCAGGTCGCCGGGTCGGGTCAGGGCCTGCAGGCAGAGGTTGAGCCCTTCCATCGCACCCGACGTGACGACGATCTCCTGCGGCGAAACCGAGGCACCATGGGCCAGGTAACGCAGCGCGAGTTGTCGGCGCAGCTCGTCGTTGCCCGGGGGAAGGTCGGTGACCGTTGCCAGCGGATCCAGGTGACGCGCCGCTGCCGCGAGGAAGCGCCCGAGCTTGTCGAGCGGGTAGAGGCGCGCGTCGGGAAAGCTCGACCCCAACGGAACGATGGCGGGATCCCGCACGCTGTCGAGGATCTGGAAGATGAAGTCGCTGACCTCGAGCGCCGTGGAGCCGCCCGCTGGATGGGTCATCTCCGGCTCGGGCAGTCTGCTGCCAAGCCGGGCGCGCACGAAGTAGCCCGACTTCGGCCGCGCCTCGATCAGGCCTCGGCTCTCGAGCAGGTGGTAGGCCTGGGTGACCGTGATCGGGCTGATGCCGTGAGTCTTGCAGGCCTGGCGGACGGAGAGCAGTTTGTCGCCCGGGCGCAAGACACCCTCGGCGATCCGCTGTGCGGTCCGGTCGGCAAAATCCTGGTAGAGGCTCATGGGGACGATCCTAGCGATGCGCAGCGAACCCGGCCTTGCCATGGATCACTTCGATCGCTGCCGCTTCGCAAGCAGGCGATGCCGCCTGGCTGCGCCCGAGCCTGCAGGGCAACGCCGCGAGGCGTTCCTGCAACCGGCTCAAGGGCTGGGGGGTGGTGACGTCGCGCAGCGCAGCGCCGCGATATCGCGCTGGCGGAAGCACCCCTCCACATGGTCGTTGACCATCCCCACCGCCTGCATGAAGGCGTAGCACACCGTCGGCCCCACGAAGCGGAAGCCCAGGCGCTTCAGCTCGCGGCTCATCGCCTGCGACGCCGCCGTCTGCGCCGGAATCTCCGCCAGGCTGCGCGGCGGCGCGGTCGGCGCCGAACCCTCGGCGAAGCGCCACAGCAGCGCATCCAGCGATCCGAAGCGCTCCTGCGCCGCCAGCGTCGCGCGCGCGTTCGCCACCGCCGACTCGATCTTCAGCCGGTTGCGCACGATGCCCGCGTCGGCGAGCAGGCGCGCGAGATCCGCCTCGCCATAGCGCGCGACACGCTCGGCATCGAAGCCGTCGAAGGCGCGGCGGTAGTGCTCGCGCTTGCGCAGGATGGTGATCCAGCTCAGCCCCGCCTGCGCGCCCTCGAGCACGAGCATCTCGAAGAGGTGGCGATCGTCGTGATTGGGCACGCCCCACTCGGTGTCGTGGTAGGCGACGTAGAGCGGATCGGTGCCGCACCAGGCGCAGCGCTCGGACATGGATGGTGCTCCTCCTGAGGGAGTCGTGGATTCTAGTCCCGGGCGCTGCGCTCGAGGTTTAGATGAAGTTCGGCGACTAATGAAGATACCGTCGGAGAGTCCTTTTGAAGCCATGTGCTGTTCGGCCAAAGCCCTGTTCCATGGGATCTTGCCAGCCCTGCTGAACCGGAGCAGGCCGGTACTCCCGAACTAGATATTCAGGGCACAATGCGTTGTATCACCAACGCATGTTGGTCGGACATATCGAGGCTGGATGAAACAAATCCGATGCGCCATAACCTGAGTGAAGCCTTCGCATTTGGCAAGCTGGACCGTTCCGAGGACGCTATCAAATGGCATCCTCTGGTCGATCATTTAGCGGACGTCGCGGCCGTTTTTGAGGCGCTGTGCGCATGCCGAGCCATCCGCCGATCCATCGAGGCAGTTGCTGGGCGTAGCCTCGACCATCGTGACTTCGCGCGGCTTGCTGCCCTCGCCTTTCTTCATGACCTTGGCAAAGCGAACGCGGGGTTCCAGGCAAAGCGCTGGCTAAACGAGGAACGGCCGCGCGGCAGGCTGACCGCCGGGCACAGCGCGGAGGCAATCGCGCTGCTCGAAGCAAGTAATCACAGCGACGAAGCCGAGGCGCTGCTACTGCACCTGCCTATTCTTGAAATCTGCGGCTGGGGGAAGCCTGAGACCCTGGACAACTTGCTACGCGCCAGCATTGCGCACCATGGACGGCCGATCGCCAACGCACCCGACTGGTTCAACGCCAGGATCCATTGGTCCAGGCAAGGTGAGTATGACCCCGCCGAACAACTAAAGAGCATTGGCGCCGCCCTCCAACGCTTCGTTCCAGAGGCATTCGTCGAAGGGGGCCTGCCACTTCCCGATACGCCGCGCTTCGCGCATTACTTCGCCGGCCTCGTCCAATTGGCCGACTGGTTGGGTTCGGACACTCGATTTTTCCCCTTCACGAATGTGGGCGATCGAGATCGCATCGGCAATAGCCGTGAACTGGCATCGACAGCGGTGCGCGAGATCGGCCTCGATCCTGAGCCTTGCCGTAAGCGGTTCGAGCAGGCATCACCAGATTTCGGCGACGTATTCGATACGACCACTCCCTATCCCGCCCAGTCCGCAATGTCCGACCCGGCGCTTGGTCAGGTTGTCGTGCTCGAAGCCGAGACTGGCAGCGGCAAGACCGAAGCCGCGCTGTGGCGCTACCTTCATCTGTTCGCGCGTGGCGCAGTCGACGGGCTTTACTTTGCCCTACCGACCCGCGTGGCCGCATCACAGGCCTACCGGCGCGTGCGCGAGGCGCTTTCGCGCGCTTGGCCCGAGGGCGCTCCGCTCGCGGTTCGGGCATTGGCCGGTTATGCCGCCGCGGATGGGGAAACAGCTCGGGCGCTGCCCGATTTCAAGGTGTTGTGGAGCGACGATCCGTCCGATGCCGAAGCGGGTCGGCGATGGGCGGGCGAGAGTTCGAAGCGCTTCCTCGCCGCACCGGTTGCCGTCGGCACGGTCGACCAGGCACTGCTCGGCACGCTGCAGGTAAAGCATGCTCACTTGCGCCATGCGCTGACGGCGCGTTCGCTGCTTGTCATCGACGAAGTGCACGCATCGGACGCTTACATGGCCGTGTTGATCGAACAGCTCATCAACGCACAAATTGCGCTCGGCGGCCATACGCTACTGTTGTCCGCGACACTCGGCGCAGCGGCC
Organism: Thauera aminoaromatica; assembly: GCF_000021765.1. NCBI lineage: Bacteria > Pseudomonadati > Pseudomonadota > Betaproteobacteria > Rhodocyclales > Zoogloeaceae > Thauera > Thauera aminoaromatica. The sequence continues at coordinate 2,510,871 of NC_011662.2, forward strand.
CGGACTCGCTACCTCGCTGCCGGCAACCGCAAGGCGCAGCATCTGCCGTCACTCGCCCAAGCGAGCGGCCTACCCTACCCTGCCATAAGCGATGCTTGGGGCATTCGTTCCACAAGCGGCGCACCGCGAGAGAAGCGGGTCGCCTGGCAGTGTGAGGACGCCATCGATGACCCGCAGCGCGTCGCCGCCCTTGCGCTCGAAGCCGCCGAACAGGGCGCCCGCGTGCTGGTGATCCGAAACACCGTGCCGGCAGCCGTCGCCACCCTTGCAGCGCTCGAAGCGGCCACACCCAACGTAACCTGGCTCTTCAATCGTGACGGCGTCATCACGCTGCATCACAGCCGCTTCTCGCGCGAAGACCGGCTCATGCTCGACGCGACGGTCGAAGCCCAACTCGGCAAAGGACGCTCCAGCGGACCGCTGATCGTGGTCGGCACCCAGACGCTGGAGCAAAGCCTGGATCTCGACGCCGACTTCCTGATCACCGACCTGTGCCCGATGGACGTGCTGTTGCAGCGCATCGGCCGATTACATCGCCATATGCGCCCCGTCGAGGCTCGACCCAACGCGTTCAGGGAGGCGCGTGTGCTTGTGCTGACGCCCGAAGGGGGCGACCTCACACCGTGCCTTACCCGCCCGCGGCACGGACTCGGCCGCTTTCACGACGGCGGCGGCGTGTATGCCGACACCCGCATCCTCGAAGCTACGCGCAAGCTGATTCACTCCGAATCTCAGGTCCGCATCCCGGCCGACAACCGGCGACTGGTCGAGTCCGCCACGCACCCGGAGGCGCTGCACGCCATCGAATCGCTGGACACAGCTTGGGCGACACATGGTCAGCAGATTGACGGCGACACGGGTGCCCGCCGCACCAGCGCCAAGCTGGGACTCCTGCCCCTCGACACCGCATTCGTCGAACTTGGCTTCCCCGACGAAGTAAAGCTCGCAACACGCCTCGGCGCTGCTGACCGTCTGCTCACTTTCGATTCGCCCCTCCAAGGGCCTTTTGGCCGGACGGTGCGGGAGCTTCCAATTAGGCACCACTTGCTGCCGCGCGCCCTCCCACTTGAAGCGTTACCCGACGAGATCGTCGTCGAGCATGGCGGCTTTAGGTTCCGCCTGGCCGACACGCACTATCGCTACAGCCGCATCGGCCTTGAAAAACTTCCGCAAACTGCCGCCTCGGAGTAACGAATGGACCGCACCCGTCTGAACATACTCGACGAACCGCTGATTCGCGTCCGCGATCTCGGTGGGCAACCGCAACGACTCACATTGCCGCAACTCCTGGTTGCCCTCGGTCGTGATGCGGTGCGCGACTACCCTGCACTGCGCCCCCATCAGCGCCACCCCTGGCACGCGCTGCTGGTGCAACTGGCCGCTCTTGCGCTGCACGCCGCCGACGAGGACTGTCCTTGGGATGAGGCTACCGATTGGCGCGCGGCACTACTCGCTCTGACGCCCAATCATCCGGACGGTTGCGCCTTTTGCCTCGTTGCCCCGCACGACCGTCCAGCTTTCCTTCAACCCCCTGTGCCAAGCGGAAAGTTGGATGGTTGGAAATACATTGCCACCCCTGACGCACTCGACATGCTGGTCACGTCGAAGAACCATGATCTTAAGAGCGAGCGAATGCGGCACGCGGAGGCGGACGACTGGCTGTTTGCCCTGGCAAGCCTGCAAACGCAAGAGGGGTTCCTCGGGAAAGGGAACTACGGCATTTCTCGCATGAACGGAGGTTTTTCGAGCCGTCCCGCCCTCGGCGTCGCACCCGCAGGTGGAGTCGGTGTGCGATGGCGACGCGATATTGGCGCACTTCTCACCGAACGTGACGACATCACCGAGACCATAGGTTTTCAGCGCGACGGCGGCATGGCACTGCTCTGGATACCCCCATGGGACGGCACAAAGAGCCTCGCCTTCACGGCGCTCGACCCGTTCTACATCGAAATCTGTCGGCGGATCCGATTTGTCCTTGACTCGGATGGCCGCCTGAAGGCGCACGGAATTGGAACCTCTGTAGCGCGCGTAGATGCGGCGGCGCGCAAGGGTGTCACTGGCGACGCATGGACGCCGGTCGAAGAAGATAAAGCGCTTACGCTTGGTGCCGACGGTTTCAACTACGGCCTTGCTGCGGAGTTAGCATGGGGCTCGAAGTACCGTAAGACCCTCGCTCAAGCACTTCGCGCAGAAGATGGCATCGCGGGAATTTCTCTGCTTGCACAAGGGGTGGTACGAGGCCAGGGAAAGACGGAGGGTTACCACGAGCGCCGAATTCCTCTCACGAAAAAGGCCATCGGCTATTTGCGTGGTGGACAGACTGACCTTCCGGCAGCAATCGCCGCTGCCCGAGTGAAAGCTGTGGCGACGATGCGTGGTTCTATCTTGCGCACCGCACTGTTCTACTTGCTCGAAGCCGGTACTGAGAAGATCGATTTCGACCGTCGCACTGCCAAACAGCAGATCGAAGCCTTCATACGAGCCTTTGAACGCACCGAAGATGCGCGCTTTTTCGAGGACCTGAATCGAGAGATTGAAACCGAGGACAGGAACGCCGAGCGGCTCGCGTGGATGCTCGGGCTCGCTGAACGCGCCGAAGTTGTGCTGAAGGGCGCTTTCACGATCGGCCCCCAAAGCGGCGAGCGTCGATATCGTGCGCGGTCGCGGGCGCTATCCTATTTTCATGGCGCGCTACGCAGTGGCAAACACCCTGAACTCGTCGCACTCGCACAGCACCTTCGCTCTCACCAAGCGGCAGAGGAGGCCGCGTTATGAACCAGACCGACACGACACCGCCCGCATCACCGCTAGGTCGGCTTGCGCAAGTCATCACGCGGCGGCAGCACTTCCGCGGGGACGCCAACGCACTCGACACGGGTGAGCAGGCCGCGCTCGCACGTCTCGATCCCGAGGCGCCGCGGCCTCACCAGATCGGTGCGCTAGCCCATGCGCTGGTGCTGGCCGGCATCACACCGGATGACTGGCAGCACACAACCTGGCGACGCTGGGCCTTGTTGGCGCAAGGCATGGCACTGGCAGGTCACGACGGCTCCGCCCGACTCGGGACCCAACTCGCCCACGCCGCAGTGTCCGAAAGCCGTGTCACCCGTCTGCTTACTGCGCGCGGTGACGCCTTTAGCCAGCAGGTGCCGCGTGTGGTGCGGCTGATGGCGAGCCGCAGCACTTCACCCAACTGGCTTGAGTTCGGTGCGCTGATTCTCGCCACCGACCACGACGAAGCCCGTGCCGAGACCCTACGCCTACGTATCGCCGGCAGTTACTACTCGACTACCCATTCCTGAACCGAATCCACACGATCGAACACCGACAGGACATCGCCATGAGTCTCCCGCGCTTCATCCAGATCCACACCCTGCACACCTACCCCGCTGCCCTGCTCAACCGTGACGATGCCGGACTCGCAAAACGCCTCCCCTACGGCGGCGCGATCCGAACGCGCATTTCCTCACAGTGCCTCAAGCGCCACTGGCGCGTCGCCGACGACGCGTTTTCGCTGGCGAAACTGGGCGTGCCGATGGCCACGCGCACACGCTACGTCGCCGAATTGATTCGCCAACGCCTTATCGAGCAAGGCATCGACGAAGCGCGCGCCTACGCTACCGCCGAGGCCCTGCTTGAGGCCCTGTTCGGCGAGAAGGCCGACAAGAAGAAGGAAGGCGTCAAGGCACTTCAAACCGGGCAGGCGGTGCTCTTCGGCAACGAAGAAATCGCTTACCTTGCGCGCCGCTGCCGAGACATCACTGGCGACTTTTCCGATCCAGTCGCGCTGAAGGCAGAGGTGGCGAAGTTCCTCAAAGAGGAAAAGAAGAACATCGAGGCGATGAAGCTCGGCAGCGGCCTCGAATCGGCTCTCTTCGGTCGCATGGTTACCTCTGACCTGCTTGCCAACCGCGACGCATCGGTGTCGGTCGCCCACGCCTTCACGGTGCATGAAGCGCAGGTCGAAAACGACTACTTCACCGTAGTCGATGATTTTGCCCAGGCGGAAGATGGTGCGGGCTCGGCCGGCATCTTCGATACCGAACTCGCCTCGGGGTTGTACTACGGATACGTGGTTATCGACGTGCCGCAACTCGTTGCAAACCTCGAGGGCATCAAAGTCGAGGATGTCTTCACGATCGGGGCCGACAAGCGTGGTTTGGCCGGCAAGGTCGTCCAACATTTGCTGCACCTTATCGCCACCGTGAGCCCCGGCGCCAAGCGTGGATCCACTGCACCATACGACTGGGCAAAGTTCGTCTTGGTCGAGGCCGGTGACTGGCAACCGCGCAGCCTTGCAGCAGCTTTCCACGATCCAATACCGCTCAAGGGCGACTCTTCGATCCGTGGCCGCGCCGCTAGCAAACTGGCCAAAGAGATCGCGGCCTTCGACGCAGCATACGGAATGCCTACGGCGCGCCGGTTCCTGTCGCTGGACGAGTTGGCTGTTCCCGCCGCGGAGCGCGCGACGCTCTCACAACTGGGTGAGTGGATCGCACAAACCGTTCGCGACGGCGCGTGCTGAGATGGCAAACCACCTGCTCATCCGCCTCGAAGGGCCGTTAATGGCCTTTGGCGGCGAGACCATCGACAACATTGGCGTGATCCGCGACTTCCCGGCGCAGTCGATGCTGACCGGTCTGATCGCCAATGCACTCGGCTGGCGGCGCGAGGATGCGGGAGCGCATGACCGACTTCAGGCTCGAGTCGTGTTCGGGGCAAGACTCGACCGTGCCGGTTCGCGCATGCGGGAATATCAGACGGCCTTGTTAGGGATGAACGATAGTGGTTGGACGACTGGTGGGTTACCCGAGGGGCGCGAGCAAAGTCCGTCATATCGGGCTGACCGAGCCGGCAAAAAGGTGCTGACGTTGCAACGTTATCGAGACCACCATACGGACGCTGCCGTGCTCGTCGCCCTGCGCCTCGAACCAGCCAACGAAACCCCTACGCTGGACGCTGTTGCCAACGCTCTGCAGCGCCCAGCGCGCCCACTTTTCCTTGGGCGCAAGCCCTGTCTGCCAGCTGCGCCGCTGTTTGCAGGCTGGATCGACGCGCCGGACGTACTCACTGCGCTACGAGACGCTGTCCCACTGGCTGCCAACGCCCGACCTCGCGTGATGTGGCCGGCTGGCGAAGGTGAAATGCCCGGCGCCCGCCAGATTGACCTGTGCGATGAACGCAACTGGACCAGCGGTGTGCATGGCGGCTGGCGCCCCGTTTGCGAGGGCAACCTGAAGTTGGAGGAGCGAACGTGAGTTTGACGCTTTTACAATGCCATCCCGACCCGCACCGGCTCGCCGCCTGGGCGACGCGCTTCGGACTGACCGCTGGCGGTGACGACCTTGGCTACGCGCTGCACACACTGCTGGCGGCAGCCTTCGGCGACCTCGCGCCCAAGCCCTTCCGACATTTTGGCGATGTGCGCGGCCTGTTGGCCTACAGCGGGCAAGGCGCCGACCGTATCCACACGGCTGCCCAAATGGCCGCGCCCGACGTCCACGCCGTTCTGGGCCTTGAGCGCTTTGCTGCTCGCAGCTTCCCGACCGACTGGGCAGCGGGCAGGCGGCTGGGTTTCGAGTTGCGGGTGCGGCCGGTGCTGAGGACGAAAGATGGACGCGAACGTGACGTTTTCCTCTCCCAGGCCGAGAAACGTGGCGTAGCGGAGAAAGAGCTGTCGCGTGAGGCTGTGTACTTGGAATGGCTTCAGCGCGAGTTGGCACGCGGCGACGCCGCAAACGTCGACCGCGCACAACTGGATGGTTTCCGTCTCACTTCCAGCTTGCGCAAGGGAAGCGCAGTCGTTGGCCGGCGCCCCGCTCAGCGTGTAACGGGCCCCGACGCATTGTTTTCCGGCGAACTCACGGTGCGCGACCCAGCGGGCTTCGCGGCACTGATTGCGCGCGGGGTTGGACGCCATCGCGCCTTCGGATTCGGCATGCTGCTTCTGCGGCCACCCTCTGAATGCTGAAAGGCCGCCTTGGGCTTGAGACCGCACGCATCCCCCACGCTGACCGGCACGGCCTGCTATGGCTCGAGCGCGGAGAGTTGTGTGTGGTCGACGGCTGTCTGCACTTCATGGCGGGAAAAGACAGCCTCACGCCCTACATCGATCAGATCCCGCATCAAGCAGTGTCGATGATCCTGCTGGGACCAGGCAGCAGCGTCACCCACGACGCCCTGCGCCTGCTCGCCCGACATGGCACGCTGATGGCGGCGGTTGGCACGGATGGCGTACGCAGCTACACCGCGCCAGCCCTGCTGCCCGACCGCTCGGACGTCGCGCGCCGACAAGCGGAGCTGTGGGGCAATCCGCGCCGGCGCATTGCCGTCGCCCGCCGCATGTACGCCCTGCGCCTGGGCGAAATATTGCCTCACCGTGATCTGGACACGCTGCGTGGCATCGAAGGCTCGCGGGTGAAGACGCTTTACCGGCTAACCGCCGAGCGCTACCGCATTCCCTGGAACGGTCGCCATTACGACCGCGCTGCGCCCGAAGCGACCGATACACCGAATCAGGCAATCAATCATGCGGCCACTGCTGTGCAGGCCGCGGCGGCGATCGCAGTACAGTCGCTGGCTGCAATTCCGCAGCTTGGCTTCATTCACGAGGACTCGGGTCAGTCCTTCGTTCTCGACATTGCCGATCTGTTTCGCGATTCGATCACGTTGCCGATCGCATTTGCCGCGGCACGCAAGGCACTCGACGGTGCGCCAGACACTATCGACCGATTGGTGCGACGCGAGGCGGCAGCGGTTTTCAGGAAGCAGTCCGTGATTCCAACAATGATCGACAAGATCAAGGCTGTGTTGCGCATGGAGGAAGTAGATGCCGCTGGTGGTGATAGTGACGCGTGATGTCGCCGATCGTTTTCGAGGCTTTCTCAAATCGGTGATGCTTGAGGTTGCCCCTGCAGTCTACGTATCACCACGTATGAGTAAGGGCGTGCGGGATCGGACTTGGAACGTACTCGCCGAGTGGCACGACTTCGAGCCGCGCGGCAGCATCGTCATGGTCTGGCGCGACAACAATGAAACTGGCGGCGTCGGCCTCGCTCATCTCGGAGAGCCGCCGCGAGAACTGGTCGAGATGGATGGGATGTGGGTCGCCCGGCTGAGGCGACAAGCTCAATCTCTTTAACAAATTGGGAATATGGTTTCTTGAGTTTTCCTTTTTGAGTCATGGGCTTGACTTCAAGAGGTTCCCCCGCGTCCGCGGGGATAGGCCCCCAGGCGCAGAACGCCCGGTCGGCCTCGGCGAGGTTCCCCCGCGTCCGCGGGGATAGGCCCTCGAACACGTAAGCCATGCCGCCGCACTGCTGGGTTCCCCCGCGTCCGCGGGGATAGGCCCTCGCCCTGCTCCATGCTCTCGAATGCGAGCGAGGTTCCCCCGCGTCCGCGGGGATAGGCCCTCGTTGATCGTGATCGGCTCGTCGGCGTCTTGGGTTCCCCCGCGTCCGCGGGGATAGGCCCCTCGAAGAAGCGCCGCCAGGCGACAAGCCCGTGGTTCCCCCGCGTCCGCGGGGATAGGCCCGCGACCTTCTCAGCGTCATACAGGCCGTCCGTGGTTCCCCCGCGTCCGCGGGGATAGGCCCCATCGACATCATGTGGGAGGCCCCTACGGTCGGGTTCCCCCGCGTCCGCGGGGATAGGCCCAGGGCGCGCCGTGCTCGATGATCCGGCGTCGGGGTTCCCCCGCGTCCGCGGGGATAGGCCCCTGCTCGAGGCCTGACATGGACAAGATCACAGGGTTCCCCCGCGTCCGCGGGGATAGGCCCTCGCGCAGGCCGCGGGCGATCCACGTCGGGCCGGTTCCCCCGCGTCCGCGGGGATAGGCCCGTGCCGGCGGTGTCGTGCTGGTGCCAGGCGCCGGTTCCCCCGCGTCCGCGGGGATAGGCCCTCGGCGACGAAGTTCCGGTAGGTCGCGCCCGGGGTTCCCCCGCGTCCGCGGGGATAGGCCGCTGTCGCGGCGCTTGTCGGCCTCGTCTTCCACGGTTCCCCCGCGTCCGCGGGGATAGGCCCGCGGGAAGGGCGCGATAGATCTGCGCAGCGCGGGTTCCCCCGCGTCCGCGGGGATAGGCCCCTCCGCCCGCTATGACGGGCAACCGTAACACCGGTTCCCCCGCGTCCGCGGGGATAGGCCCTTGAGTTGCTCGATCGTGGCGGCCTGAACGACGGTTCCCCCGCGTCCGCGGGGATAGGCCCCGCGACTACTACATGCCGCTGTGCATCCTCAAGGTTCCCCCGCGTCCGCGGGGATAGGCCCTTGCCGATGATGGCGACCGTCTGCTCGAGCGAGGTTCCCCCGCGTCCGCGGGGATAGGCCCGTGTTCCGTGCCGATTCGGTTGCCCCATTACCGGTTCCCCCGCGTCCGCGGGGATAGGCCCGTCCACGAAAAAATACCTATGGATTGCAATCAGGTTCCCCCGCGTCCGCGGGGATAGGCCCTGTACCTGAATCGAGTTTCGTCGCCGGAGTGGGGTTCCCCCGCGTCCGCGGGGATAGGCCCGAGCCCGGGCGGGGGGATTGCACTGTTTGCCGGGTTCCCCCGCGTCCGCGGGGATAGGCCCGTCCAGGCATAGGTCGGGCTAGTGACGCCACTGGTTCCCCCGCGTCCGCGGGGATAGGCCCTGGATCGGGTCTTCGGGCATTCCGACCTCAACGGTTCCCCCGCGTCCGCGGGGATAGGCCCTGTACTGGGTGATCAGATGCACGCCCCAGACGGGTTCCCCCGCGTCCGCGGGGATAGGCCCGGACAGACCGCTACCGTCCTCGCGTCGTACAAGGTTCCCCCGCGTCCGCGGGGATAGGCCCGGACAGACCGCTACCGTCCTCGCGTCGTACAAGGTTCCCCCGCGTCCGCGGGGATAGGCCCGGACAGACCGCTACCGTCCTCGCGTCGTACAAGGTTCCCCCGCGTCCGCGGGGATAGGCCCTCAGCCAGGAACAGCGCGACAGTCTGCGCCGCGGTTCCCCCGCGTCCGCGGGGATAGGCCCGTGCGCTCCCACGGATAGAGTTGCGCCGCCCGGGTTCCCCCGCGTCCGCGGGGATAGGCCCCTGAGCCGCCAGGCTGTCATCAATGACGACCTGGTTCCCCCGCGTCCGCGGGGATAGGCCCGAATCTCGCCTGCCTTTCATTGAGCGCCATTCGGTTCCCCCGCGTCCGCGGGGATAGGCCCGGCGGCGTTGTAGATCGGCTGTCCCACATCCAGGTTCCCCCGCGTCCGCGGGGATAGGCCCTCGGAGGTGGCGCCCCCGTTTTGGCCTTCGGCGGTTCCCCCGCGTCCGCGGGGATAGGCCCCATTCCGGCGTCGGATAGAACTGGTGCGACTTGGTTCCCCCGCGTCCGCGGGGATAGGCCCTGCTGTGTTGCGTAATTCGCCGACAGCACGCCGGTTCCCCCGCGTCCGCGGGGATAGGCCCGCCGACGAACGTCCAAGTGTGGTCCTCACCCTGGTTCCCCCGCGTCCGCGGGGATAGGCCCGAATACCAGATCCCGCGCGGTCGGGTCTATTTGGTTCCCCCACGTCCGCGGGGATAGGCCGCCGATCGACGCCGTCACCGGCGCCACCATCGGGTTCCCCCGCGTCCGCGGGGATAGGCCCCACCTCACGGCCGCCCCGCGATCACGTGGTCAGGTTCCCCCGCGTCCGCGGGGATAGGCCCCTCCACTCGTGTGTACGGGATGCCCGTTCCACGGTTCCCCCGCGTCCGCGGGGATAGGCCCGGCTCGGTGTGCGCGGCAAGGAGGCTCGGTCTGGTTCCCCCGCGTCCGCGGGGATAGGCCCGGAGTCGCTCACGGTGTTCTCGGTGTAGGCGGGGGTTCCCCCGCGTCCGCGGGGATAGGCCCGGAGTCGCTCACGGTGTTCTCGGTGTAGGCGGGGGTTCCCCCGCGTCCGCGGGGATAGGCCCGAGCGGCCCGAGTATCCGCCGGTGCTGACCGGGGTTCCCCCGCGTCCGCGGGGATAGGCCCCAGTACTTTGGCCTCACCACGCCCGAGCTGCAGGTTCCCCAGCGTCCGCGGGGATAGGCCCTTCCCTTCTAGATGTGATCTTGAGAGGGCGAGCGTATGACCTCACAGGCATGCTGCCTACGATCACGAATATCCGCTCACCGGTTCACCCACCCCCCGCACACCGGAAACACCTGCCCCACGAAGCAGTTCGCCGCCTCGCTGCACAGATAAACCGCAAAGCTGGCGTCCTCGTCCGCCGTGACCAGGCGCCCCAGCGGCACCTGCCACTTCAGGCGGTCCTTGAACGCCGGCGTGGCCTGGACCTCGGGCGGGAAGTAGGTGGGGTTCTCGACGAAATTCTGCGCAATGGCGTTGACCTGGACGCCGTGCGCCGCGGCCTCGACGCCCACCGCCTGGATGTAGGCCAGTTGCGCACCGCGCGCGGCGGCGTAGCTCGAGCGCAGGGCCATCCCGCGCAGGGCGGCGGCGCTGCCCATCAGGAGGATCTTGCCCGCCTTGCGTTCGATCATCTGCGGCAGGACGGCGGCGACCATCTCCCGCATGGGATGGACCAGGGCGGCGAAGGTGGTCTCCCATTCGCCGTCCGACACCTGATGGACGGGCGTGCTCGGCGCGGGAATCGCCAGGTTGAGGACCAGCACGTCGATGCGGCCGGCCGCCTCGATGACCGCGCGCCCAGCCCCCCGCTCCAGCAGCGCGCTTTGGTCGGGGACGACTTCGGCGCCGGCGGCGCGGAAGGCCTCGCACAGTGCCGGGCCCATGAACGCGTCGGCCTGCGTGACCAGCACCCTGCGGCCGCTCAATGAATTCGCATGCATGTCGTTTCTCCTCGGCTGCTGGGCGGGGCAGCCTCCCCACGGGGCGCGGCACGATCATCGGCGAAGCGGCGGCCCGGCAGCCGACTGTTTTCTCCTGCGCGAGCGCGATTCCGGCCCCTACGTTCCATCCTAGATGAAGACGTCTAAACTGCATCGAGAGGGATCGATGTGACACAGGCGCACGCCGCCGCCACGATTTCAACACACCGGCACCGTTTCGATCTCGCGCTCGTCGTCACCACCTTGTGCGAAGTGGAGCGCCTGCTGCTGGATGCGGGCTTTTCCCTGCGGTCGTGGGCGCAGACGCTGGCCCGGCCGCTCGCGGAGAACGGGCACATCGAGCCGGCGCGCCCGGGGCGGGGCGAAGGCGCCTTCGTGGTCGTCGATGCGGTGCGCCCCTCGTGATCTGTCGCCGGCCGCGGATGAGGACGGCAGCGCGCGGGAGCGCGACATCGGAATCTTCACGGCGGAAAGGCATCCACAACATGCGCCACACCCACTTCCAAGGGATCGTCCCTGCGCGGAGGAGATCGACATGAAGCAAGTGCAAGCGATACGACCGGACCGTGAAGTCCTGACGCGTCAGCGGCTGCCGTATTTCATCGGGATCTCGGGGCAGACGGTCGGGGCAAGCGGGCTGAGCATGCATCTGGTGACGATCCCGCCCGGGGCCCGGTCGGAGCCGCATGTCCACGTCGGCTACGAAACCGGAATCTATGTGCTCGAAGGCAGGGTCCTGACGCGCTGGGGCGCGAAGCTGGAAAATGAGGTGATCAGCGCGGCGGGGGAGTTCCTGTTCGTTCCGGCGGGGGTTCCCCACGAGGCGATCAATCTCAGCGCCACTGAAGCGGCGCGCGCGGTGGTGGCCCGCAACCATCCGGCAGAGCAGGACCAGGTTCAGCCCTACGTTGCCGGGTAGGGGCTCGGCGCGGCGGATCCATCAAGCGGCGCGGCTTCGATGCGTGCCGGCCAATCCCTTGCGCCGCGCAAATCTCCGCGGACATGCCCCGGCACGGGCGTTACAATTGCAGGCTTTCCAGGCAGCAATCGGAGTGCCCGCAATGCCCACCCAGACCGAAAACCTCAACGTCCTCGCCTTCGACCACATGCCCTCGCCGGACGAGGTGAAGGCGCGCGTGCCGCTGACCGAGCGCGCCGCGGCTGCGGTGGTGGCCGGGCGCAAGGCGGTGATGGACATCCTCGATCGCAAGGATCCGCGCGTGTTCGTGGTGGTCGGGCCGTGCTCGATCCATGACCCAGTGGCCGGGCTGGATTATGCGCGACGGCTGAAGGCGCTCGCCGACGAGGTCTCCGACGTGCTGCTGCTGGTGATGCGGGTGTATTTCGAGAAGCCGCGCACCTCGACCGGGTGGAAGGGCTACATCAACGATCCGTTCATGGACGACTCCTTCCGCATCGACGTGGGCATGGAGCGTGCGCGCAAATTCCTCCTCGACGTGTGCGAGCTCGGCCTGCCCACGGCCACCGAGGCGCTCGACCCGATCGCACCGCAGTATTACGGCGACCTCATCGCCTGGACCGCGATCGGCGCGCGCACCTCCGAGTCGCAGACCCATCGCGAGATGGCCTCGGGCCTGTCGACGCCGGTCGGCTTCAAGAACGCCACCGATGGCGACCTCGAGGTGGCGATCAACGCGATCATTTCGGCCGGCAGTCCGCACAGCTTCCTCGGCATCAACAGCCAGGGCCAGTCGGCGGTTACCCGCACGCGCGGCAACCGTTACGGCCACGTGGTGCTGCGCGGCGGCGGCGGCCGGCCCAACTACGACACGGTGTCGGTGTCGCTGGCCGAGCAGGCGCTCGCGAAGGCCAAGCTGGCGAAGAACATCGTGGTCGATTGCTCGCACGCCAACTCGTGGAAGAAGCCCGAATACCAGCCCCTGGTGATGAAGGACGTGATGCATCAGATCCGCGAGGGCAACCAGTCGATCGTCGGCCTGATGATCGAGAGCAATATCGAAGCCGGCAACCAGCCGATTCCGGCCGACCTGTCGCAGCTCAAGTACGGCTGTTCGGTCACCGATGCCTGTGTCGATTGGGCGACGACCGAGGACATGATCCGCAAGTCCGCCGCCGTGCTGCGCGACGTGCTGCCGAAGCGGGAGCGGCGCGCATGAACCTCGTCGTGCTGGCCGAGGACGTCGACAGCGTCGCGCTCAAGAACGTCGCCAAGGTGTCGGAGGCGAGCGCGATCGAGCAGATCACCACGCGCTCCTTCCGCCTCGTCGGCGCGAAGCCGGTCGAAGGTCTGGTGGCCGCGTGCGCGGCCGGGGGGCTCGACCACGTGTGGCTGCCCGAGGGCCGCCAGCTGCGCGATTTCGGCCTCTTCGTGACCGACATGGACTCGACCCTGATCAACATCGAGTGCATCGACGAGATCGCCGACATGCAGGGCTTCAAACGCGAGGTGGCGGCGATCACGGAGGCGGCGATGCAGGGCGAGATCGACTTCCGCGAGTCGCTGACGCGTCGCGTGGCCCTGCTCGCCGGCCTGCCCGAGAGCGCGCTCGCCGAGGTCTTCGATCACCGCCTGCAGCTCAACCCCGGGGCGGAGCGCCTGCTGCAGGGGTTGCAGCGCGCGGGTATCCGCACGATGCTGGTGTCGGGCGGCTTCACGTATTTCACCGAGCGGCTGAAGTCGCGGCTGGGCTTCGACTATGCGTGGGCGAACCAGCTCGAGGTGTATGACGGAAAGCTGACCGGAAAGGTGCTCGGGGACATCGTGGACGGCGAGGCCAAGGCCGCGCACCTGGAGCAGGCGCGCGACGAGTTGGGCCTCAGGCCCGAGCAGGTGATCGCCGCCGGCGACGGCGCCAACGACATCCCCATGCTGCGCGCGGCCGGCTTCGGTGTCGCCTTCCACGCCAAGCCGGTGCTGCGCGACGTCGCCCACTGCTGCCTCGACCACACCGGCCTGGACGGCATCCTCGACCTGTTCGGCCCTGGCGGCGAAAGCTGAAGCCGCACGCGGCCCCCGTTTTCGTAGGAGCGACGCAAGTCGCGATTCCGGCCCCCGCACCTCCACCGCCGCGTCAGCGCCACCGCGCCTCCCGATCGCGACTCGCGTCGCTCCCACGGCGCGCTGCACCGTCTCGCCCCCCCCGACCCGCGCCGGTTTTGTAGGAGCGACGCAAGTCGCGATTCCGGCCCCCGCACCTCCACCGCCGCGTCAGCGCCACCCCACCGCCCGATCGCGACTGGCGTCGCTCCTACGGGGCCTCGCTGAGGCGGCCGGAGTCCATGCGTAGCACGCGGCCGCAGCGGCGGGCGAGGGACTCGTCGTGGGTCACCAGGATCAGCGTGGTGCCCTGCTCGCGGTTGAGCGCGAACATCAGCTCGATGATCGCCCTCCCCGTCTCGGCGTCGAGGTTGCCGGTGGGCTCGTCGGCGAGCAGCACCCGGGGATCGGGCGCGAAGGCGCGCGCCAGCGCCACGCGTTGTTGCTCGCCGCCCGACAGGTGCTTGGGATAATGCGTGAGCCGGCTGCCCAGGCCGACGCGCTGCAGCCATTGGGTGGCGATCGCGCGCGCGTCGTCCACGCCGGCGAGCTCCAGCGGCAGCATCACGTTCTCCAGCGCGGTGAGCGCCGGCAGCAGCTGGAAGGACTGGAACACGAAGCCGATCGCCTCGCCGCGCAGCGCTGCGCGCGCGTCCTCGTCGAGCGCGAAGAGGTCGCGGCCCTGCACCCGCACCGTGCCGTGCGCGGGAACGTCCAACCCGGCGAGCAATCCCAGCAGGGTCGATTTGCCGGAGCCGGAGGCGCCCACAATCGCCACCGACTCGCCCGCACCCACGGCAAAGCCGATGTCCTGCAAAATCCGCAGCTCGCCCTGGCCGTCGGCCAGCGCGACCTGCTTGCACAGGTCATCGACCTCGATGACCGGATTGGAGAGCTCGATGCCGTTGCGTTTCATCATTCCCTTCGCGTTCATGTTCCTTTTCGGCGCCGTCGCCCGCGCCGACACCATCCTGGTATGGGGCGACAGCCTGTCGGCCGGCTACGGTCTGGAAAGGGGCCAGGAATGGCCCACCCTGTTGCAGACGCGTCTGCAGGCCGAAGGGTTCCGCCATGTCGTGGTCAACGCCAGTGTATCCGGCGAGACCTCGTCGGGTGGCCTCACCCGCCTGCCCGCCGCCCTGGCCGAACATGCGCCCACGCTGGTGATCCTGGAGCTCGGCGCCAACGACGGCCTGCGCGGACTCAAGCCGCAGCTGCTCGCGGACAACCTGGCCGCGATGATCGACGCTGCGGACGCGGCGGGCGCGCGCGTCCTGCTGATCGGCATGCGCATGCCGCCAAACTATGGTCCGGCCTACACGCAACGCTTCGCAGAGGTCTTCGCCAACGTGGCCGCGGAGAAGAAGGTGCCGCTCGTGCCCTTCCTGATGGACGGCTTCGCCGACCGCCCCGAGCTCTTCCTGCCCGACGGCATCCACCCGGCCGCCGAGGCGCAGCCGCGCATCGTCGACACGGTATGGGCCGGCCTTCGCCCGCTGCTTGCCGCGAAGGAGACGAAGGCAGCGCGCAAGTGAGGCTCGAAGCGCTGGGGGGAATTCAGCCGCAGGAGCGCTGCGAGGCGCGATCGTGGCGCACGGGATCCGACCGACGCCCGTCCCGGCACGATCGCCCGATCGCGACTCGCGTCGCTCCTACGAAGAACCGAAACACCGAGGGCTGGCTGTAGGAGCGACGCCAGTCGCGATCGCACTGCCCGGTCGCGCGTCGCGGCCGAAGGCAGGGGAGCACGGCGCCCGATGCCGAACGGCAGCCGCCCGTGGCGCCTACCCCACCACCACCCGCGCTGCGCCCGCCTTCATCTCGCCGACGATCGTCCCCGCCTCGCCCTGCTCGGCGCGCACCGCGGCCTGCACGGCCTCGACGGCTTCCGGCGCGCAGGCGATCAGCAGGCCGCCGGAGGTCTGCGGGTCGGTGACGAGCTTGCGCTGCCACTCCGGGGCGTCCACCGGCAGCTCCACGCTGGCACCGTAGCTCGCCCAGTTGCGCGTCGACGCGCCGGTGGCGACGCCGTCCCGGACCAGGGCGCGCGCCTCCTCGATCACCGGCAGCGCATCGAAGCGCACCGCGCCGGTCAGCGACGCGCCGCGGCACATCTCCAGCAGGTGCCCCGCGAGGCCGAAGCCGGTGACGTCGGTCACCGCGTGCACGCCGTCGAGGTCGGCGAGCCTGGCGCCGACACGGTTGAGCGTCGTCGTCCAGCGGATCATCTGCGCGTAACCGTCTGCCGACAGCCGGCCCTTCTTCAAGCCCGCCGAGAGGATGCCGATGCCGAGCGGCTTGGTGAGGATGAGCACGTCGCCCGCCTTGGCGCCGGCGTTGGTGCGCACGCGCGCGGGGTCGACCACGCCGAGGCCGACCAGACCGTAGATCGGCTCGAGCACGTCGATCGAGTGCCCGCCGGCGACCGGGATGCCCGCGTCGCGGCAGACCTCGGCGCCGCCCTTGAGGATCTCGCCGATCACCGCGGGCGGCAGCTTGTCGAGCGGCATGCCGACGATCGCCAGCGCCAGGATGGGCTGGGCGCCCATCGCATAGACGTCGGAGAGCGCGTTGGTGGCGGCGATGCGGCCGAAGTCGCGCGGGTTGTCCACGATCGGGGTGAAGAAGTCGGTGGTGGCGACGATGGCCTGGCGATCGTTGAGCTTGTAGACGGCGGCGTCGTCGGCAGTGTCGGTCCCCACCAGCAGCTCGGGTGGCACGAGGCCGGCGGGCATGGTGGCGAGCAGCTCGGCGAGCACGGCGGGGGCGATTTTGCAGCCGCAGCCGCCGCCGTGGGAGAATTCGGTCAGTCTGATTTCGTTCATGTTTCCGGGAGAGAAAGCGACGCGCGGCGCAAGTGGGCGCCGCGCGTCGTGTCAACATCATGCAAAAAGGCGTCGCGACCGTAGCACAGCTGTCCGGCTTTGACGAGATCATCGACGCGCGCACGCCCGCCGAGTTCGCCGAAGACCACATTCCCGGCGCGATCAACCTGCCGGTGCTCGACAACGACGAGCGCATCGTCGTCGGCACGATTTACAAGCAGCAGTCGGCCTTCGACGCCCGCCGCCTCGGCGGCGCGCTGGTGGCCGCCAACATCTCGCGCCACATGCTCGCCACGCTGCAGGACAAGCCCAAGAACTGGCGCCCCCTCATCTACTGCTGGCGCGGCGGCCAGCGCAGCGGCTCCTTCACCACCTGGCTGCGCATGGTGGGCTGGGACGCCTGCCAGCTCGAGGGCGGCTACAAGGCCTTCCGCCACCTGGTGATCGCCGAGATCGAGCGCATCGTACCCACGCTGGCGTTGCGCATCGTGTGCGGCCCGACCGGCAGCGCGAAGACGCGCGTGCTCGAGGCGCTCGCGGCACAAGGGGCGCAGGTGCTCGACCTGGAGGACCTCGCCGCGCACAAGGGCTCGGTGCTCGGCGCCCTGCCCGACCGTCCGCAGCCGGCGCAGAAGCGCTTCGAGACCCTGCTGTGGGATCGCCTGCGCCGGCTCGATCCGGCGCGCCCGGTGTATGTCGAGGCCGAGAGCCGCAAGATCGGCCTGGTCTTCGTGCCCGAGGCGCTGATCCTGGCGATGCGGCGCGCGCCCTGCATCCTGATCGACGCCACGCGCGCGGCCCGCCTCGAGTTTCTGGTGCGCGACTACGCCTACCTCGGCGACGACGTGGGCGCGCTGCAGGACAAGCTGCACCGCCTGCGCGAGCACCAGAGCCGCGAGACGCTCGAGCGCTGGAAATCGCTCGCCGCCGCACACGCGCTCCCCGAGCTGTTCGCCGAGCTGATCGACCAGCACTACGACCCGCTTTACCATCGTTCGCAGAATCACAACTACGTGCACTACGCCGACGCGCTGCGGGTGGAGAGCGCCGACCTGAGCGCGGCCGGGGTGCGCGCGCTGGCCGGTCGCATTCTCGCCGAAGCTGCGGAGTGAAGCGTCCGGGGCGAGCCCGAGCAGCCCCGCCACCCCAATCGGGACGCGCGTTTCCTCAAAGAACCGGCGCGTTCCCTGTGGCGCCGACGTCCGCATCGGCCGGTGGGAGCGACGCGAGTCGCGATCGGGTCGGCCCGTTGCGGCGACGCAGGTCGCGATCTCTCCGGCCGAGGGGCGGACACCGTCGCATCTTCGCCCAGGTGGCCGCCAAGCCTAGACGGATTGTGCCAGGCGGCCCGGCGATGCGCCGCGGGTCGCGCACAGGCGCTGGATCATCGCCGGACGCTCGATCTCGCCCTGCTCGAAGGCCACCACGCTCCAGCCCTCCGGAAGGCAGTCGAGCAGTTCGCGCGGACGGAGCAGGAAATCGGGGTTCGAGGGCTTGCCGAAGCGCTCGTTGCCGAGCATGAAGGTCTCGTAGATCAGCACGCCGCCCGGGCGCACCAGCTCGAAAAGCTCCGCCAAGCGCGGCCGGTACAGGTAATTTGCGACCACCACGGCGTCGAAGCGCTCGCCGCCGAGCGGCCAGTCCGTACCCTCGAGCTCGAGTACTCGCGTCGCGATCCCCGCCACCCCATCCAGCGTCGCCAGCGCCGCCGCGTCCCGATCGACCGCGGTGACGCTGCAGCCGCGCGCGGCAAGCCAGCGCGCATGCCGGCCGCCCCCCGCGGCGAAGTCGAGCACGCGCGCGCCGTCCGCGAGCAGCGCGGTGAAGCGCCGTACCCAATCGGAGGGGGCGCCGCCGGCACCGTGCAGGCTGGGGTGACGGCGGGGTTCGGGGACGGGATCGGAAGACATGGGGGCTCCTTGGATGCAAGCCTCGTCGCGGGGGCGCGGCAAGACCGGGCGTGGCCACCGCATTCTAGCGACGCTCGGCATGCCGTGCGCCGCAGGCTTGCCTTCCCACCTCGCGCTGCCCGCGCGCCCCATGCCGGGACCGACGCACAGGCACGGGCGGGCGATCGAGCGCCATTGCAGGCGAAAGGCCTAAACTAGCGGATTTAGCCACGTCACCACGCCGGCCGCGGCCGCGCCACCCGATTACCGGACCTTCACCGACGTCACCATGGATCTTGCCCAGTTCACCCTCCAGTACGACCGCCCCAGCACCGACGTCGAGTCGCTCAAGCGCGCGATCGCCAACAAGCTGATGTACCAGATCGGCAAGAACCCCGAGTCGGCGCTGCCGGAAGACTGGCTGCACGCAGTCGCCTACACCGTGCGCGACCACCTGGTCGAGCGCTGGATGAAGACCACACGGGCGAGCTACGCGCAGGACGTCAAGCGCGTCTATTACCTGTCGATGGAGTTCCTCATCGGCCGCAGCCTGGGCAACGCCATGCTCGCCCTCGAACTCGCCGGCCCCGTGCGCGAGGCGCTGCGCTTGCTCGACATCGACCCCGACAGCCTGCCCGAGCTCGAGCCCGACGCCGCGCTCGGCAACGGCGGCCTCGGTCGCCTCGCCGCCTGCTTTCTCGACTCCATGGCCACGCTCGGCGTGCCCGGCTTCGGCTACGGCATCCGCTACGACTACGGCATGTTCCGCCAGCAGATCGTCGACGGGCAACAGGTCGAGGTGCCCGACTACTGGCTCACGCACGGCAACCCGTGGGAGTTCCCCCGCCCCGAGATCCGCATGCGCATCCGCTTCGGCGGCCACCTGCAGGAGGATGGCGGGCGCGTGCATTGGGTGGGCACCGACGACGTGCTGGCGATGGCCTACGACTCGATCATCCCCGGCTACGGCACCGAGGTGACCAACACCCTGCGCCTGTGGTCAGCACGCGCCACCGAGGAGATCGACCTGTCGGCCTTCAACCGCGGCAACTATTTCGGCGCGGTGGAGAGCAAGAACCACTCCGAGAACGTCTCACGCGTGCTCTACCCGGACGACTCCACCCTCGAGGGTCGCGAACTGCGCCTGCGCCAGGAGTATTTCTTCGTCTCCGCCAGCCTGCAGGACATCCTGCGCCGCTACCGCGTCGGCCACACCGACTTCGACGCCCTGCCCGACAAGGTCAGCATCCACCTCAACGACACCCACCCGGTGCTCGCGGTGCCCGAGCTGATGCGCCTGCTGGTCGACGAACACGGGCTGGAATGGGCGCGCGCCTGGGCGTTGTGCCGGCGGGTGTTCTCCTACACCAACCACACCCTGATGCACGAGGCGCTCGAGACCTGGCCGCTGGAGATGCTCGGCCGCGTGCTGCCGCGCCACCTGCGCATGATCTTCGACATCAACGCGCACTTCCTCGCCGAGCTCAACGCCGAGCTCGGGCCCGACGTCGAGCGCATGCGCCGCATGTCGCTGATCGATGAACAGGGCGAGCGCCGCGTGCGCATGGCCTACCTCGCGATCGTCGCCTCGCATTCGGTCAATGGCGTTTCGGCGCTGCATTCGGCGCTGATGCGCGAGTCGATCTTCGCCGACTTCGCGCGCGCCTGGCCGCAGCGCTTCAACAACAAGACCAACGGCGTGACGCCGCGGCGCTGGCTGGCGCACGCCAACCCAGGGCTGGCGGCGCTGATCGACAGCCGCATCGGTCCAGCCTGGCGGCGCGACCTCGAGCAGCTCCAGGGCCTGCGCGCGCACGCCGACGACGCCGACTTCCTGCACACGCTGCGCGCGGTCAAGCAGGCCAACAAGCTGCGTCTGGCGCAGTGGATCGGCCAGCACTGCGGGCTCCACGTCGATCCGGCCGCGCTCTTCGATGTTCACGTCAAGCGCATCCACGAGTACAAGCGCCAGCTGCTCAACGTGCTGCACCTGGTGAGCCGCTACCAACGCATCCTCGCCGAGCCGAACGGCGAACACGTGCCGCGGGTGGCGATCTTCTCCGGCAAGGCGGCCTCGGCCTATCGCATGGCCAAGCTGGTGATCCGCCTCATCAACGACGTGGCTGCGGTCATCAACGCCGATGCGCGCGTCGGCGAGCGCCTCAAGGTGGTCTTCGTGCCCAACTTCAGCGTCAGCCTGGCCGAGCTCATCATTCCGGCCGCAGACCTCTCCGAGCAGATCTCCACCGCCGGCACCGAGGCCTCGGGCACCGGCAACATGAAGCTCGCACTCAACGGCGCGCTCACCATCGGCACGCTGGACGGCGCCAACGTCGAGATCCGCGAGCAGGTCGGCGAGGACAACATCTTCATCTTCGGCCACACCGCAGCCGAGGTCGCGCAGATCCGCAACGGCGGCTACCAGCCGCGCCAGTACTACGAGCGCGACGCGCGCCTGGCCGCGGCGCTCGACGCGATCCGGGCGGGCCTCTTCAGCCCGGACGAGCCGGGGCGATACCAGGCGATCTTCGACACCCTGGTGAACTGGGGCGACCACTACCTGCTGCTGGCCGACTACGCCAGCTATCTCGACGCCCAGGACCAGGCCGACGCGCGCTACCGCGATCCGCTGCAATGGAGCCGCTGCAGCCTGCTCAACATCGCCGGCATGGGGGCGTTCTCGTCCGACCGCACCATCGCCGAGTACGCGCGCACGATCTGGCACACCGAGCCGCTGCGCATCGGCAGCCCGGGCGGGCTATGAAGGCACGCGGGCGGCGGCATGGGAGCCGCCCGCGGCGCGATCGGCACGAATAAGTGCAATGCATCGGCCCCGCGCACGCTTTCCATGAGCGTCGCGGAGTGCGGCGGGCGATAATCGCGCGGCAGGGGCACGCAATCACAGGGAGCTTGCGGCGATGACGGCAGAACTCGAAACCATCCTGGAGCGTCACCGGCGCGATCCGCTGCAGTTGCTGCAGATCCTGATCGAGCTCCAGGCCCGTGACGGCTGGCTGCCGCCGGCCACGCTCTCCGCGCTGGCGGGCGCGCTCGGCATCCCGCGCGCCCGCGTCGAGAGCACCGCGAGCTTCTACAGCTTCCTGCACACCCGGCCGGCGGGCGAATACCGCATCCTGTTCTCCGACAACATCACCGACCGCATGCTCGGCAACCAGGCGCTGATGCAGACGCTGTGCGACAAGCTCTGGCTGCAGCCGGGCAAGGTGTCGGAGGACGGCCTGGCGAGAGTGTCGACCACCTCGTGCACCGGCATGTGCGACCAGGGGCCGGCGCTGCTGGCCAACGGGCGCACGATCACCCGCCTCACGCTCGAGCGCATCGACGAGATGGCGCACCTGATCCGCCGCCGGGTGCCGGTGGGCGACTGGCCGCCGGAGTGGTTCCATGTCGAGGACAAGCTCCGCCGCCGCGACGTGCTGCTCGACCATGGCCTGGCGCCGGGTGCGGCGCTCGCCGCGGCGCTCGAGCGCGGCCCCACCGGGCTGCTGTGGGAGATCGAGCGCTCCGGACTGCGCGGCCGCGGCGGCGCGGGTTTCGGCAGCGACATCAAGTGGCGCTCGTGCCGCGACGCCTGGGGCGACGCGCACTACGTGATCTGCAACGCCGACGAGGGCGAGCCCGGCACCTTCAAGGACCGCGTGCTGCTGTCGAGCTACTTCGACCTGGTGGTCGACGGCATGTGCATCGCCGGCATGGCGATCGGCGCCAACAAGGGCTTCATCTACCTGCGCGGCGAATACCGCTACCTGCTCGACCGCCTGGAAACACGCCTCGCCCAGCGCCGCGAACAGAACCTGCTCGGGCGCAACATCCTGGGCCGCGGCTTCTCCTTCGACATCGAGATCCACCTCGGCGCCGGCGCCTACATCTGCGGCGAGGAATCCGCGCTGATCGAGTCGCTCGAAGGCAAGCCGGGCAAGCCGCGCATCCGCCCGCCCTTCCCGGTCACCAACGGCTATCGCGGGCAGCCGACCACGGTGAACAACGTCGAGACGCTCGCCCTCGCCGCGCTGATCGCGGTGCGCGGCGGCGACTGGTTCCACGCCATCGGCACCCCGGCCTCGACCGGCACCAAGCTGCTGTCGGTGTCGGGCGACGTCGAGCGCCCGGGCATCTACGAGTTTCCCTTCGGTGTCACCGTGGCCGAGGTGCTCGAGGCCGCCGGCGCGCGCGACACGCAGGCGGTGACGAGCGCCGGCGCGGCCGGGCATTGCCTGGCTGCCGACGAGTTCGGTCGTCGCATCGCCTTCGAGGATGTCGCCACCGGCGGCTCGATCATGGTGTTCGACCGTTCCCGCGACATGTTCGAGGTGGCGCACAACTTCGCCCACTTCTTCGCCCACGAGAGCTGCGGCTTCTGCACGCCCTGCCGCGTCGGCACCGCGGTCAACGCCCGCCTGCTGGACAAGCTCGCCGCCGACCACGGCTCGCCCTACGACCTCGACGAGATCGCGAAGATGCACCGCCTGATGCAGGGCGCCAGCCACTGCGGCCTGGGCAACACGGCGACGATCGCGATCGACGACATGCTGGCCAAGTTCCGCCCCGCCTTCGAGCGCCGCCTGCACTCGCCCGACTACGAGCCCGCCTTCGACCTCGACGCGGCGCTGTCGCAGGCGCGCCGGATGACCGGCCGCGACGACCCCGGCGCCCACCTCGGCGACAACCACGAGGCCCTGGTCGAGGAGCGCCCCCATGCGCAGGGCGCCACCACAGCGGGCGCCGCGCAGTCCGTCCCCTCCTCCGCCGAGGCCGCCTCGGCAAAGGATCTGCAGCCATGAACGATTCCTTCCTGCTCGACGGCGAGGACATCCCCTTCACCCCCGGCCAGACCGTGATGCAGGCCGCCGCCGCCGCGGGCAAGTACATCCCGCACCTGTGCTGGCACCCCGACTTTGCCGCGCACGGCTCGTGCAAGCTGTGCACGGTGAAGATCGGCGGGCGCTTCGCCACGTCCTGCACGGTGCGCGCCGCCGCCGGCCAGGAGGTGGAGAACCGCACGGCAGAGCTCGACGCCAAGCGCCGCACGCTGCTGCAGCTGCTCTTCGTCGAAGGCAACCACTTCTGCCCTTCGTGCGAGAAGAGCGGCGACTGCGCACTGCAAGCCACCGCCTACGAGATGGGCATGCTGACGCCGCATTTCGACCACTTCTACCCCGATCGCCCGGTGGACGCCTCGCACCCCGACGTGCTGCTCGAGTTCAACCGCTGCATCCTGTGCGAGCTGTGCGTGCGCGCCAGCCGCGATGTCGACGGCAAGAACGTGTTCGCGCTCGCCGGCCGCGGCACGCAGTCGCACCTGGTGGTCAACAGCGACACGGGGCGGCTCGCCGACACCGACTTCGCCGTCACCGACCGCGCCGCCGCGGTCTGTCCGGTGGGCGTGATCCTCAGTAAACGGGTGGGCTTCGCCGTGCCGATCGGGCAGCGGACCTACGACCGCCGGCCGATCAGCGCGAGCACCAGCCCCGAAGGCAAGGCCGGTGCCGGCATCGAGGAGGCTCGATGATGGACATCGACATCGCAAAGATCGACGCTGGCGGCGCGCCACGCAAGCTCAAGGTCGCCACCGTCTCGCTCGCGGGCTGCTTCGGCTGCCACATGTCCTTTCTCGACATCGACGAGCGCCTGCTGCCGCTGCTCGAACTCGTCGAGTTCGACCGCTCGCCGCTCACCGACATCAAGCACTGCGGCCCCTGCGACATCGGCCTCATCGAGGGCGGGGTGTGCAACGCCGAGAACGTGCATGTGCTGCGCGAATTCCGCGCCAACTGCAAGGTGCTGATCGCGCTCGGCGCGTGCGCGGTCAACGGCGGGCTGCCTGCACAGCGCAATCACCTCGAGCTCGCCGACCTCCTGCAGGAGGTCTATCGAACCGGCCACGGTCTCGCCGAGGGCAGCCGCATTCCCGACGACCCCGAGCTGCCGCTGCCGCTCAACCAGGTCCATCCGGTGCATGAGGTGGTGAGGATCGATTACTTCTTGCCTGGCTGCCCGCCATCGGGCGACGCGATCTGGGCCTTCCTGACCCAGTTGATCGAAGGCAAGGACCCGAGCCTGGGACATGGGCTGCTGCACTATGACTGAAACCCCGAAAGGCTCGCGGCTCGCGCCGCTCCTGCAGGAAGCTCGAGCACCTCGCTTTTCGGCAGGAGTGGCGCAAGCCGCGAGCCTCTCACTGACGACGATATCCAAATGAGCTTTCAACTCGAAACCGCCACAGTCGCCAGCGATACCTTGCGCCGTATCGCAATCGACCCCGTCTCGCGCGTGGAAGGCCACGGCAAGGTCACCATCCTGCTCGACGAGGACAACAAGGTGCACCAGGTGCGCCTGCACATCGTGGAGTTCCGCGGCTTCGAGCGCTTCATCCAGGGGCGGCCGTACTGGGAAGTGCCGGTGATGGTGCAGCGCCTGTGCGGCATCTGCCCGGTGTCGCACCACCTCGCCGCGAGCAAGGCGCTCGACCTCGTCGTCGGCGCCGCACGCGTCACGCCAACCGCCGACAAGATGCGCCGCCTGATGCACTACGGCCAGATCCTGCAGTCGCACGCGCTGCACTTCTTCCACCTGTCCTCGCCCGACCTGCTGTTCGGCTTCGGCTCCGAGCTCGGTCGGCGCAACATCGTCGGCGTGGCACAGCAATATCCCGACATCGCGAAGAAAGGCATCCTGCTGCGCAAGTTCGGCCAGGAGGTGATCCGCCTCACCGCCGGCAAGCGCGTGCATGGCACCGGCGCGGTACCGGGGGGCGTCAATCGCGCGCTGAGCGCCGACGAACGCAAGCTCCTGCTCGCCGATGCCTACCAGATGATCGCCTGGAGCCGCGACGCGGTGCGCATCATCAAGGAACTCCACCAGCAGGACCGCGCGCTCTACGACCACTTCGGCACCGTGCGCTCGAGCTTCATGGGCCTGGTCGCGCCCGACGGCAGCCTCGACCTCTACCACGGCGTGCTGCGCGCCAGGGACGCCGACGGCAGGATCCTCTTCGACCAGGTGGACTACCAGACTTACGACCGCCTCATCACCGAGGAGGTCAAGCCCTGGAGCTACATGAAGTTTCCCTACTTCACGTCGATGGGCCCGGAGGCGGGCTGGTACAAGGTCGGCCCGCTCGCGCGCGTGCAGAACTGCGACAGCATCCCCACGCCGTTTGCCGAGCACGAGCGCCGCGAACTCGTCGCGTACGCCGGCGGCAAGCCGCTGCACGGCAGCCTGGCCTTCCACTGGGCGCGCATGATCGAGATGCTCTTCGCCGCCGAGACCATCAAGGACCTGCTTCACGACGACGACCTCTCCGGCACCGAGCTCATGACGAGCGGCGAGCGCCGGCGCGAGGGTGTGGGCGTGATCGAGGCCCCGCGCGGCACCCTCTTCCACCACTACCAGGTGGGCGACGACGACCTCGTCACCATGGCCAACCTGATCGTCTCCACCACCAACAACAACCAGGCGATGAACACGGCGGTGCGCGAGGTCGCGAAGCAATACCTCCACGGCCAGGAGATCACCGAGGGACTGCTCAACCACATCGAGGTCGCCATCCGCGCCTTCGACCCCTGCCTGTCCTGCGCCACCCACGCGCTCGGGCAGATGCCGCTGGAGGTCACGCTGGTGGATGCCGAGGGCACGGAGCTGGACCGGAAATACAAGGCATGAGCGCGCCGGTGCTGGTCTTCGGATGGGGAAATCCGAGCCGCGGCGACGACGCGCTCGGGCCGCTGTTCGTGGAGGCGGTCGAGGCGATGAAGCTGCCGGGGATCGAGTGCCTGACCGATTTCCAGCTCCAGGTCGAGCATGCGCTGGATCTGCGTCGCCGTAGCCGGATCCTGTTCGTCGATGCATCCGGTACGGCACGGCCGCCTTTCGAATTCCAGCCGATCGCAGCGGCCCGCGACGACAGCTTCACCACCCACTCGGTCTCGCCGCAGAGCGTGCTACAGGTGTTCGAGGACCTCGAGGGCCGGCCCGCGCCGCCCAGTTGGTTGCTCGCCATCCGCGGTGACTCATGGGAGCTCGGCACCGCGCCAGCCCCCTCCGCCAACGCCAACCTGCGCGCCGCCATCGCGGCCTTCACGGCCTGGCTCCCCGACCTGTAGAAGCGGCGCAAGCCGCGAACTCGGCGGACTCATTATCGACGTGGGTGGGACGGCCGACGCCGCATTCGCGCCTGGCGGCGCTCCTGCAAGAAACGGCGCGCTTGCGGGTGTCGTGTGGGAGCGGCGCGAGCCGCGATTCCTGCGTGCGGGGAATCGACGTGGGTGGGACGGTCGACGCTGCATTCGCGCCTGGCGGCGCTCGTACAGGGATGCGACTTACCTTCCCGCTTACAACCCGCGCAACTGCTCCAGGGCCTCCTCCACGCGCTCGACCGCGATCACCTTCAGGCCCTCGATCGGATGCTTCGGCGCATTGGCGCGCGGAACGATGGCGGTGTCGAAGCCGAGCTTGGCGGCTTCCTTCAGGCGCTCCTGGCCACGCGGTGCGGGCCGGATCTCGCCGGCGAGACCGACCTCGCCGAACACCGCGAGGCCGCGCCGAAGCGGGCGGTCGCGCAGCGAGGAGACGATCGCGAACAGGATCGCGAGGTCGGCGGCCGGCTCGGTGATCTTGACGCCGCCGACCGCATTCACGAAAACGTCCTGGTCGAAGCAGACCACGCCGGCGTGACGGTGCATGACCGCGAGCAGCATCGCCAGGCGGTTCTGCTCCAGGCCCACCGACAGCCGGCGCGGGTTGGGGCTCTGCGACGAATCGACCAAGGCCTGCACCTCGACCAGCAGCGGGCGCGTGCCCTCCTGGGTGATCAGCACGCAGCTGCCGGCGACCTGCTGCGAGTGCTGCGACAGGAAGATCGCGGAGGGATTGGACACACCGCGCAGGCCGCGCTCGGTCATGGCGAACACGCCGAGCTCGTTGACCGCGCCGAAGCGGTTCTTGAAGGCGCGGATCAGGCGGAAGCTGGAGTGCGTGTCGCCCTCGAAGTACAGCACGGTGTCTACGATGTGCTCGAGCACGCGCGGGCCGGCGAGCGTGCCGTCCTTGGTGACGTGGCCGACCAGGATCAGGCTGGTTCCGCTCTGCTTGGCAAAGCGGGTGAGCTGGGCGGCGCATTCGCGCACTTGGGCGACCGAGCCGGGGGCGGACTGCAGGGTCTCGGAATAGACGGTCTGGATCGAGTCGATGACCGCCACGCGCGGGCGCGCCTCGCGCAGGGTGTGGAGGATGCGTTCGAGGTTGATCTCGGCGAGCATCTGCAGGGGCGACTGCGGTAACTGCAGGCGCTGGGCACGCAGCGCGACCTGCTCGCCCGACTCCTCGCCGCTGACGTAGATGACGCCGCCCGCCTTGGTGCCCTTGCCCGTCGCGCCCTCGCTGCCAGCCGACGCACTCGTCGCGGCCAGGTTGGAGAGCGCCTGCAGCAGCAGGGTGGATTTTCCGATACCCGGGTCGCCGCCGATCAGCACCACGCCGCCGGCGACCAGGCCGCCACCGAGCACGCGGTCGAACTCGTCGAGACCGGTGGGCTGGCGGGGTTCTTCGCGGGGTTCGAGCGCGGACAGGGGCTGCAGCCGGCTGGTCTCGCCGGCGAGCGCGGCGAAGCGGCTGCCCGCAGCCGGCGCTGCGGGCTCGAGCACGGTTTCGACAAGGGTGTTCCAGGCCTGGCACTGCGGGCACTGGCCTTGCCAGCGCACGGCCTGCGCACCGCATTCGGTGCAGACGAAAGCGGATTTCTGCCGTGCCATCAGGGTCTTCCGTAACTGCGTCAGGGCCCCGGCCGCGGCCGGAGCAAAAACTTGCGGGGAATCAGTCCTGCTCGGTCGCGATGCGGGCGAACTCCTCGCAGACGTGGTCGGCGAAGGCGTTGATCAGGCGCGAGCGGAACTTGTCGCGTGGCAGGATGACCTCGAGCGGGGTGTGCAGCCGCGGCTGCAGCGGGATCGCCACCAGCCTGCCCTCTTCCACGTCGCGCCGGATCGCGCGCCCGGAGGCGATCGCGAAGCCGAGGCCCGCGGCCGCGAGCTGCTTGACCGCGGCGAGGCTGCCGAGTTCGGCGCACAGGGTGATCTGGCTGCCGGCGATGCCGGCGGCCTCGAAGAACTCGTCGGCGATCTGGCGGATGCCGTTGCCAGGGTCGCGGTCGATGAAGGGGTGGCCGACCAGGTCGCGGGCGGTGAGCTCCTTGAACTTCGCCAGCGGGTGGCCGGGGCTGCAGATCACCAGGAGGTCGTCGCGCGCGGCGCTGCGGCGTTCGATGCTGGGCTGCTCGGTGGCGATCTCGATGAGGCCGAGGTCGAGATCGCGCGCGGCGACGCGATCCTCGGTGAGCTTGGAGGTTCCGACCACCACGCGCGGCAGCACGCCGGGGTAGCGGCGCTTGAAGCTCTCCAGCACCTGCGGCAGCCAGTAGGCGGCGATCGTCGTGCTGGTGCCGATGCGCAGCTGGCCGGCGAGCTCGTCGGTGAGTTCGGAGACGCGCGAGTCGAGCTCGGCCGACAGACCGAGGATGCGCTCGGCGTAGGCGAGCACGAGCTCGCCCGCGGCGGTGAGCGTGATCTTGCCGTGCCCGCGATCGAGCAGGCGGGTGTCGAAGTGTTCCTCGAGCTGCTTGATCTGGAAGGTGACGGCCGGTTGCGTCATGTGGAGGTGTTCCGCGGCTCGGGTGAACGAGCCGTGCTTCGCAACCGCGTGGAAAACCTGGAGTCTGCGATCTGCCATGGCGTGGATAAGTACGTTTTATTTACGTGAATTAAAGCACAAACCGGCGCATTCAGGTGGATCCCTGCGCGTTCATCCCGAGAACCTGCTCGCTGCGGCCTCAAACCGTTGCCATACGGGCATCTGCGCGCCCTCGCACAAGCGCTGCGCGAGATCATCACAGGGCAATCCGCTTCGTGATATAAACCGCGCTTCGACCTTCCGCCGCGACCCGACGATGCCGCTCGGCTTCTACATCATCATGGCAGCGCAGTTCTTCTCCGCGCTGGCCGACAACGCCTTGCTGATCATCGCCATCGCCATGCTCCGGGACATGGCGGCCCCCTCCGAATACGAGCCGCTGCTCAAGCTCTTCTTCACCGTCTCCTACGTCGCGCTCGCCGCCTTCGTCGGCGCCTTCGCCGATTCGATGCCCAAGTGGCGAGTGATGCTGATCAGCAACACGATCAAGATCGGCGGCTGCCTGATGCTTTTCCTGGGTACGCATCCACTCTTCGCCTACGCGGTGATCGGACTGGGCGCGGCGGCCTACTCGCCGGCGAAGTACGGCATCCTCACCGAGTATCTGCCCCACCGCCTGCTGGTGGTGGCCAACGGCTGGATCGAGGGCCTCACGGTGGCGGCGATCATCGTCGGCACCGTGATCGGCGGGATCATGATCCGTGGCGACGTCTCCACCTGGCTGATGGGGCTGGGCCTGCCCGGCGCCGGCTCGGCCTTCGGCGCGGCGGTGCTGGTGGTCGGCACCCTGTACCTGGTGGCGGCGATCTTCAACATGTACATCCCCGACACCGGGGTGGACCACAAGCCGCTCAAGAGCAATCCGCTCTACCTGCTGCACGACTTCAACCACTGCCTGCGCCTGCTCTGGCGCGACAAGCTCGGGCAGATCTCGCTCGCGGTCACCACGCTGTTCTGGGGCGCAGGCGCGACGCTGCAGTTCATCGTGATCAAGTGGGCCGAGCACAACCTGGGCATGAACCTGTCGCAGGCCTCGATGCTGCAGGGCGTGGTGGCGCTCGGCGTGGCCACCGGCGCGGTGCTGGCGGCGCGCTACATCACGCTCCGGCGCGCGGTGAACGTGATCCCGCTCGGCATCGCCATGGGCCTCGGAGTGATGATCATGGTCGGCGTCACCGAGGCCTGGGTCGCGATGGCGCTGATGGTGATCGTGGGCGGGCTGGCAGGCTTCTTCGTGGTGCCGATGAACGCCCTGCTGCAGCACCGCGGCCACATCCTGATGGGCGCCGGGCACTCGATCGCCGTGCAGAACTTCAACGAGAACCTGTCGATCCTGATGATGACCGGCACCTATGCGCTGCTGATCGTGCTCGGCCTGTCGATCAACACCGTGATCGTGCTGTTCGGGCTCTTTGTCGCCGGCACCATGCTGCTGGTGAAGCGCCGCCACGAGGCCAACCAGCGCGAGTTCGACAACGTGGCGCTGCTCGAGGATCGCCCGCACTGAGGCCGGGCGGCCTTCGCCCCCGGTCCGCCCGGCACCCCGCCACCGCCTTCACCCCGTCTCGGCGATCAGCCGGCGCGCGAAGCAGAGGTCTTCCCATGCCTTGGCCTTGTCCTGCGGATTGCGCAGCAGATAGGCCGGATGGTAGGTGACCACGACCGGAGTGCCCGCGCGCTCGAAGCGCTTGCCGCGCGCGGCCGAGATTGCGATCTCGCGATCGAGCAGGGCCTGGGCGGCCGGACGGCCGAGCGCGACCAGCAGCTGCGGCTGCACGAGCGCGATCTGGCGATCGAGATACGGCTGGCAGGCGGCGATCTCGCCGCGTTCTGGAGTGCGGTTGTGTGGCGGTCGGCACTTGACCGCATTTGCGATATAGACGTCTTCTCCGCGCTTCAGCCCGATCGCCGCGAGCATGTTGTCGAGCAGGCGCCCGGCCTGGCCGACGAAGGGCTCGCCACGCTGGTCCTCCTCCGCGCCCGGCGCCTCGCCCACCAGCATCCAGCGTGCCTGGCGGTCGCCCACGCCGGGCACGGCCTGCTTGCGGCGCTCGCACAGCCCACAGGCCTTGCAATCGCGGATCTCGGCTTCGAGCGCGTCCCATTCGAGCGTGGAGATGCGGGCGCCGCGAGCCGGATCCGGCGCCGCAGGCGCACTGCGAACGGCTGCGGGCGTCGAAGCGGCCGCGGGCTGGGGGCGCGCGGCACGGTGCGGGCCGGCTTGGAACGCAACGCTCGATCGCGGTCCGGCAGCCGGGGCCGGTGCGGCTGGCGGAGGATTCGGCGTACGCGGCACCTCGACCCGGGGCGAGGCGGTCGCGTCGGTTTCGGTCGATGCAGGCTCGGCCGCTTCACGCTCCGCATCATCCGCTTCGGAGACCTCCGCCTTCCGCGTGCGCAGGCGCCAGATCGGGCCGAGCCCCATCTCGCGCAGCACCGCGTCGCGGCGGGAGGACAGGCGCGGCGACATCACAGCGCCCGCCTCATCACGATCGCGTCCTCGCGCCCACCCGCCGCGGGGTAATACCCGCGCCGGCGACCGATCTCGACGAAGCCGCTGCGCGCGTAGAGGCGCAGCGCCGCGGCGTTGGAAGGCCGCACCTCGAGGTAGAAATCCCGCGCGCCGCGCGTCTTCGCCCCTTCGGCCAGCCAGTCGAGGAAGCGCTTGCCCAGCCCCCTGCCCTGCAGCTCGCCGACGATGCCGATGTCGAGCAGATGCGCTTCGTCGAGCACGTTCATCACGACCGCGTAGCCGGAAGGGACACCGTCGCAGGACAGGATCCAGGCGTCGTAGCCGCTGGCCAGCGAGTCGGCGAAATTGCCGCGCGACCAGGGGTGGGCATGGAGCTCCGCCTCGCGCGCGCCGACCCAGTCGAGGTCTCCCTCGCCCATCGGCGCAAAGGCCAGCGCCAGCATCAGGCACGCCCTCCGCGCGCGAGTCGCTCGGCGGTGGTGAAGGCGACCTTGTCGCGCACGTAGAGCGGCGCGGCCTGCTCGGGGGCCACCAGCCCGCCTTCGCGCGCCTGGATCGCCCCGAGGCGGGCAATCTCTTCCGCACGCGGGTGAAGGTCGGGCTGGCAGGCGACGAGACGCCCTGCAGTGCGCGCCTCGAGTTCCTCCGGCCAGGCGCGGAAGGCCGACCCGGCAGCGCTCCACTCGCCGGGGGGCAGCTCGAGATCCAGCGGCGCGCAACAGCGCGGCATGCCCTGCGGCTGCGGCACCCCTTCGGTGTCGGTCACGAAGCTCGCCCAGTAGATCTCGCCCATGCGCGCATCGGTGGCCGCCAGCACCCGCGGCGCGCCGACCTGGAGCGCGAGCGCCTGCAGGCTGCCGACCACGGCCACGCCGAGATCCGCTGCCAGCGCGATGCCTTGCGCGACACCGCAAGCCAGCCGCAGCCCGGTGAAGGCACCGGGACCGGCGCCGAAGGCGACCGCGTCCAGCCGCGCCACGGCGAGCCCGGTCTCGGCAAGGAGTTCGCGCAGGTCGCGCAGCACCGCCTCGGAGTGATTGGCCGCGCCCTGGATGCGGCGGACGAGCAGCTCGTCACCATGCAGCAACGCGACGCTGCCGTGTTCGGTGGCGGTTTCGATGGAGAGGATGTTCATGGGGCCGCCATTCTACCGGGAGCGCGCCGGTTCGTTGCGGCCGCGGTTGTCACGCGGCGGCATCGACAGGGGCGAACGAAGACCGCGACCGCATGCGGGTGCGGGTATCCCGACTGCCGGATTGCCGAGTGCTCAGCGCTGCGGCTTGCGCCCCGATTCCTCGCGGTAGGCGCCGCGCGCGGCGTCGCGCATGTGGCGCCGCAGGTCGCTGCGCTCCTCCTCGCTCATGCGCCGGCGCTCGCGCGCGCCCTCGCGCTCGTTGCGCTGGTCGCTCAGGGTGTCGCGCCATTCCTGCCGGTCCTCTGCTCCCGCCGGACGCAAGCGTTGCGCCTGCTCCTCTCCACCGACGATGAAGCGTAGCTGCGCGCTGGCCGTGGTGGGCGCGAAGACGAAGAACGCCAGCAAGCCGCAAACGAGGTAAGCGCGCACGCACGGCCGGCAGGCAAGGTGCTGCGCGGGATGCCGGAAGGCGCGGGAAACGCGGAAAGGGGTCATGAGAGCACGACGTCGGCCCCTACGGCCTCGAGGAGGCACGGAACCGACGCAGGAAAGCGATGACCGCACCTTACGGCAAACCGCCCGGTGCGCAAAGCCTTCGCGGGCCTGATCGCGACTGCTTTGTAAGCCGATATTGCCTCTCCGTCCCCGCCTTACGAAGGCTTACCGGGAGCCCCCCGCGACCGGCCCCGGGAAGGCTGGCACCCTGCCGCGAGTCAGGCTAGCATTCCGTTCATGAACCAGAAAAACCGCTATCGCATTCTCGTGGTGGATGACGACGCGCGCCTGCGCGAGTTGCTGTCCCGATACCTTCAGGAACAAGGCTTTTCGGTGAAGGCCGTCGGCGATGCGCCGATGATGGATCGCGCCCTGCACCGCGAGCATTACGACCTGATCGTGCTCGACCTGATGCTGCCCGGCGAGGACGGGCTGTCGATCTGTCGCCGGCTGCGCGCGGCCGAGAACCAGATCCCGGTCATCATGCTCACCGCCAAGGGTGACGACGTGGATCGCATCGTCGGGCTGGAGATGGGCGCCGACGACTACGTCGCGAAGCCCTTCAACCCGCGTGAGCTGGTGGCGCGTATCCAGGCGGTGATGCGTCGCCAGCCCCACACCCTGCCGGGCGCGCCCACCCCCGAGGACGAGATCGTCGCGTTTGGCCGGGTCAAGGTGAACCTGGGCACCCGCGTGCTTGTCCGCGATGGCGAGGAGATTCAGCTCACCACCGGCGAATTCTCGCTGCTCAAGGTGCTGCTAACCCACCCGCGCCAGCCGCTGTCCCGCGACAAGTTGATGGAACTCGCGCGCGGGCGCGAGTACGGTGTGTTCGACCGGGCGATCGACGTCCAGGTCTCGCGCCTGCGCAAGCTGGTCGAGGACGATCCCGCCAAGCCGCGCTACATCCAGACCGTGTGGGGTTTCGGCTACGTCTTCGTGCCCGATGAGCAAAAGGGCGGCGAGGACAACGGCGGGCAGCCGGACACCCCGGCCGGCGGCGAGGACTGATGGCGGGCACGGTCGAGGCAGCGGGCGGGCCGGCGCGGCCCCGCCTGCTGCCGAGCACCCTGCTCTGGCAGACCTTCCTGCTCGTCGCGCTGCTGCTGATCGTCGCCCTCGGCAGCTGGGTGCAGATCTTCCGCTACTTCCAGGAGCCGGCGCGCTCGCGCGACGTGGCGCAGATGGTGGTTTCGGTGATCAACCTCACCCGCACCGCGCTGATCAATGCCGACTTCGACCGTCGCATGGATCTGCTGATCGACCTCGCCGCCCTGGAAGGCATCCGCATCTATCCCGCCGAGGCCACCGACGAGCTCGCGCCGCTCGCCGACACCCGGCCCTTGCGCTTGCTCACTGCCGACGTACGTCGGCAGCTCGGCGACCA
This sequence comes from Thauera aminoaromatica, assembly GCF_000021765.1. Classification (NCBI taxonomy): domain Bacteria; kingdom Pseudomonadati; phylum Pseudomonadota; class Betaproteobacteria; order Rhodocyclales; family Zoogloeaceae; genus Thauera; species Thauera aminoaromatica. The sequence continues at coordinate 2,545,594 of NC_011662.2, forward strand.
TACCCGCTTCGCCTCGCGCTGGAAGACGCTGGACGGCTTCTGGGTGAGCTTCCGTCTCGATCCGGACGACGCCAACGATGAATACTGGGTGATGCTGCCGCCCGAGCGTATCGAGAACCCGGACGATTTCGGCTGGCTCGGCTGGGGGGGGGGCGCGCTGCTCGCCGCCCTGCTCGGCGCCTTCCTGATCGTTGCCCGGGTGAGCGCGCCCCTGCGCCAGCTCGCGCGCGCGGCGCGCATGGTGGGCAGCGGCGAGCGCCCGCCTCCGCAGCCCGAGAGCGGCCCGCAGGAGATTGCGCTGGTGGCGCGCGCCTTCAACCAGATGGCGGGCAACCTCGCGCGCATGGACGAGGACCGCGCGCTGATCCTCGCTGGCGTCTCCCACGACCTGCGCACGCCGCTCGCGCGCCTGCGCCTGGGTATCGAGATGTCGGGTGCGCCCGACGACGAGGTCACCGCGATGGTCGCGGACATCGGCGAAATGGATCGCATCATCGGCCAGTTCCTCGACTTCGGCCGCGGCGACGCGCAGGAACCCACCGCGGCCATCGATCTCGCCACCCTGGCGCGCGAGGTCACCGAACCGTACCGGTTGCGCGGCGTGGATCTTCGCCTGGAGGTCCCGGAGAGCCTGTTCGTACAGGCGCGCGCCCTGTCGATCCGGCGCGCGCTCGCCAACCTGATCGACAACGCCCTGCGCTACGCGGGCGGGAACGCGCCGCTGGAGGTGACGGTCTCCATCGAGGACGGGCAGGCACGCATCGAGGTCGCCGACCGCGGACCGGGCATCCCCGAGAGCGAGATCGAGCGCATGCGCCAGCCCTTCACCCGGCTCGAGAAGGCGCGCAGCAACACGAAGGGCGCCGGCCTGGGCCTGGCGATCGTGGATCGGGTGATGCGCGCCCACCAGGGCCGCCTCGAGCTGTCCGCCCGCGATGGCGGCGGTCTGCGCGCGGCGCTCTGCCTGCCGCTCGCGGCTCCCGCCGGGGAACAGGATAGAATGCGGCGCTCCGCGCACAGCGAACCGGACCGACCATGAAATTCCTCTTCGATCTCCTGCCGGTGATCCTTTTCTTCGCCGCCTACAAGATCGGCGGCGCCAACCCCGAAGCCTCGCATGCCTTCGCTGCCGGCTGGCTGGGCGACGGCATCGCGGTCTCGCAGGCGCCCATCCTGATCGCGACCTTCGTCGCCATCCTCGCCACCTTCCTGCAGATCGCACTGGTGTGGCTCAAGCACCGCAAGGTGGACACCATGCTGTGGATCAGCCTGGCGATCATCGTCGTATTCGGCGGCGCCACCCTCTTCTTCCACAACCCCACCTTCATCAAGTGGAAGCCGACCGCGCTCTACTGGCTGTTCGGCGTGGTGCTGCTCGGCTCGGCCTCGCTGCTCGGACGCAACCTCATCCGCACCATGCTGGAGGCCCAGATCAAGCTACCGGACCCGGTTTGGGCGCGGCTCAACCTCGCCTGGGCCGGTTTCTTCATCGCGATGGGCGTGCTCAACCTTTGGGTCGCCTACAACTTCAGCGAAGAAGCCTGGGTCGACTTCAAGATGTTCGGCGGCATGGGGCTGATGCTCGCCTTCGTGCTCGCCCAGGGTTTCTACCTGTCCCGTCACATGGAAGAGGAAAGCAACTGATGCTCTACGCCCTGATCGGAGAGGACGCTCCCGGCGCGCTCGAGACGCGCCTCGCGGTGCGCCCGCAACATGTCGCCCGCCTCGAGGCATTGCGCGACGACGGCCGCCTGTTGCTGGCCGGGCCGATGCCCGCGATCGACTCGCCCGACCCCGGCCCGGCGGGCTTCGCCGGCAGCCTGATCGTCGCCGAGTTCGACTCGCTCGCCAGCGCCGAGGCCTGGCTTCGGGACGACCCCTACGTGCGCCAGGGCGTGTTCGTACGGACCACCGTGCGCCCGTTCCGGAAGACGCTGCCGTGAGCGCGACGAGGGTCGAGCGCATCCGCGCCGCGCTGCAGGAACGCTTCGCACCGACACGCCTCGAGATCGGCGACGACAGCGCGCTGCACGCCGGGCACGCGGGTGCGCGCGAGGGAGGCGGACATTATCGGGTTTTCATCGTCTCGGAAGCTTTCCAGGGCTGCAGCAGAGTCGTCCGGCAGCGTATGATCTACGACGCGGTCGGGGACATGATGCACAAGGACATCCATGCCCTCGCCATCCGCGCGCTAACGGCCGCAGAGGCCGAATCACAAGGACATTGAAGGAATCTCCATGAAACATTTCCCGAGCCGTCTCGCCATCACCCTGCTTGCCGGCTTCCTCGCGCTGCCCGCCCTCGCCGCATCCCCGGTCGCCAAGGTCAATGGAGTCGCGATTCCCGGCGAGCGTTCCGACGCCATGCTGGCCGAGCAGCGCGCCCAGGGCGCGCCCGACGGTGAACAGCTGCGCAATGCGGTGCGCGAGGAACTGATCCGCCGCGAGGTACTGAGCCAGGAAGCCGGCAAGAGGGGCCTGGACAAGAAGGCGGACGTGAAGGCGCAGATGGAGATGGCCCGCCAGGCCATCCTGATCCGTGCCTACCTGCAGGACTACGTGCGCACGAACCCGGTCGACGACGCCGAGCTGAAGAAGGAATACGAGGCCATCAAGGGCCGCATGGGCGACAAGGAATACAAGCCCCGCCACGTGCTGGTCGAGACCGAAGACCAGGCCAAGGCGATCATCGCCCGCCTGCAGGGCGGTACCGCCTTCGAGGAAGTCGCCAAGGAGTCGCGCGACCCGGGCTCCAAGGAGCGCGGCGGCGAGCTCGGCTGGAGCAACCCCGCCATGTACGTGAAGCCGTTCTCGGATGCGATGGTCCAGCTCCAGAAGGGCAAATACACGACGACGCCCGTCAAGAGCGATTTCGGCTATCACGTGATCCAGCTCGACGACGTGCGCGACGTGCAACCGCCGCCGTTCGAGGAGGTCAAGCCGCAACTGCAGCAACGCCTGCAGCAGCAGAAGATCGAGCGCCACGTGCTCGATCTGCGCGAGAAGGCCAAGGTCGAGTAAGCGCCCGTCCTGTCCGCGCCTTCCGACGCTCCTGCGTGGAAGGCGCGAACACGAACACAAGAAAAACCCGCTGCCGGGCAAGTGCCCGCAGCGGGTTTTTTTCGCTCGGTTGCTCCGGCGCTTCCACGCCGGGCAATATCCGGTCAGAACAGCTCTTCGGTCAGCTCCAGCGCGCCCGGGGCGCCATTGACGACCGTGTAGGCCAGACCGCCGGCCTGCGCGAGCACGTGGTCGGCATAGAAGCGCGCGGTGACGATCTTGGCCTTGCAGAAGCCGGCATCGCCCTCGCCCGCCTCGAGCTTGCGCTTGGCCACCAGCGCGGCGCGCGCCATCTGCCAGCCGCCAGCCACGATGCCGAGCAGCTTCAGGAAGGGCACCGAACCGACCGAGGCCGCCTTGATGTCCTGGGAGTAGGTGGCGAGGATGTAGGCCACAGCCTCTTCCACGGCCGCGATGCCCTTGCCGAGCGCGCGCGCGATGGCTGCGAAGGCCTCGTCCTGCACGCCGGCCACTTCGGCCTCGACCGCGCGCATCATCTTCACAACGGCACCGACGGTGGCGCCGTTCTCACGGGCGATCTTGCGGCCGATCAGATCGTTGGCCTGGATGGCGGTCGTGCCCTCGTAGATCGTGGTGATGCGCGAATCGCGGAAGTGCTGCGCCGCGCCGGTCTCCTCGATGAAGCCCATCCCGCCGTGCACCTGCACGCCGTCCGAGGTCACGTCGATCGAGTTCTCGGTGCACCAGCCCTTGACCACCGGGATCATCAGGTCGACGAAGGCCTGATTCTGCGCACGCACAGCCTCGTCGGCGTGGTGATGCGCCTTGTCGAAGGCGGCGCCGACGACGTAGGCGAGTGCACGCATGGCCTCGGTCTTGCTCTTCATGTTCATGAGCAGGCGACGCACGTCGGCGTGATGCAGGATGTTGACCTTCGGACCGCCGCGCACGCCGGCGTCGGTGCCCTGGATGCGATCCTTGGCGTACTGCAGCGCGTGCTGGTAAGAGCGCTCGGACAGCGCGAGGCCTTCCATGCCGACCGCGAAGCGGGCTTCGTTCATCATGATGAACATGTACTCGAGGCCGCGGTTGGGCTCGCCGACCAGAGTACCGATCGCGCCGCCCTTGTCGCCGAAGGCGAGCACGGCGGTGGGGCTGGCGTGGATGCCGAGCTTGTGCTCGATCGACACGCAATGCACGTCGTTGCGCGCGCCCAGGCTGCCGTCGGCGTTGACCATGAACTTGGGCACGACGAACAGCGAGATGCCCTTCACGCCCTCGGGCGCGTCCGGCAGACGGGCGAGCACGAGGTGGATGATGTTGTCGGTGAGGTCGTGCTCGCCGTAGGTGATGAAGATCTTCTGCCCGAAGATCTTGTAGGTGCCGTCGCCCTGCGGCTCGGCCTTGGTGCGCACCGCGGCGAGGTCGGAGCCGGCGTTCGGCTCGGTCAGGTTCATCGTGCCGGTCCACTCGCCGGCGATCATCTTGGGGAGGTAGAGGTTCTTCTGCTCGTCGGTGCCGCGCAGCATCAGGGCCTCGATGGCGCCGCTGGTCAGCATCGGGCACAGCGAGAAGGCCATGTTGGCCGACTTCCACATTTCCATGACCGCGGTGGCGAGCAGCTTGGGCAGGCCCTGGCCGCCGTATTCCGGATCGCACGGCAGCGCGGTCCAGCCCGACTCGGCGAACTGCGTGTAGGCGTCCTTCCAGCCCGGCGCGGTGGCGACCTCGCCATTGTTCCACTTGGCGCCTTCCTGATCGCCGGTCCAGTTCAGCGGAGCGAGCACGCCGCTGGCGAACTTGTCGGCTTCTTCCAGGATCGCGTCCACGAGGTCGGCCGAGACCTCCTCGTTGCCGGGCAACTGCATGACTTCGTCGAGACCGGCGAGCTCACGCATCACGAACTGCATGTCGCGGATGGGGGCGTTGTATTGACTCATTGTTGCGCTCCGGAAAAGGTTGAACAGCCCTACTTGTCGAGCAGATAGCGGCGATCGTCGAATGCACTCACCCATTCGGGCCGATACACCACCATCAGCGTGATGATCGCGCCGCTGATCCAGCCCTCGGAAAACCCGAGCAGCAGGAAGAACGGCAGGTAGTCGCTCCACAGGAAATCTGCGGAATACGCGCCCGACAGCGCCAGCACGGACGAGGCGGTCAGCCCCTGTGCGATTGCGGTCAGCGCGGAACCGGCAAAGCCGGTCACGAAAATGAAGATGAAGAAATGCGCCGGGAGCAGGCGCTCGATCAGGCGATGCAGACCGCTCGCGACGGAAACCGGAACCAGCACCATGAGCACGAAGTTGGCGGGCCAGTCGCCCCACTCCAGCGCGCCGTTGAGGGTGATCCCGCACAGCGCGAGCGCGAGCGCGGCGATCGCCTTCCACGGCCCGAGCGCGAGGGTTGCCGCCATCGCCCCGAGCAGATGCAGGTTAAGCCCCGGCTTGACCCCGGCCTTCATGCTCCAGATCAGCGTGAGGCACACCGCGAAGCCGAGCAGCAGGTTCAGATGCACCCCGCCGGCGAGCTCCCTCCACGGCAGCTTGCGCGCGAGCGCGAGCAGTCCCAGCGCGGCGAGCGCGAACACCACCCCCTGAACGTCTGCCGAAAGCAGCGCCGCCGGGAGATCCATGCCCGCGCTCCTCGCGCCCGGTCAGAGCGCCCCGGTCAGTTCCGGCACCACCTGGAACAGATCGCCCACCAGGCCGTAGTCGGCGACCTGGAAGATCGGCGCTTCGGGATCCTTGTTGATCGCCACGATCACCTTGGAGTCCTTCATGCCGGCCAGGTGCTGGATCGCGCCCGAGATGCCGACCGCGATGTAGAGCTGCGGCGCGACGATCTTGCCGGTCTGGCCGACCTGGTAGTCGTTGGGCACGTAGCCCGCGTCCACCGCGGCGCGCGAGGCGCCGAGCGCGGCGCCGAGCTTGTCGGCGAGCGGCTCGAGCAGCTTGTGGTAGTTGTCGCCGCTGCCCAGGCCGCGACCGCCGGAGACGATGACCTTGGCCGCGCCCAGTTCGGGGCGCGCGCTCTTGACGATCTCGCGGCCGACCAGCGCGGTCACGCCGAGGTCGGCCGCCGCCGCGACCGCCTCCACCGGCGCGGCGTTGCCGCCGGCTTCGGCCGCGTCGAACGCGGTGGTGCGCACGGTGATCAGCTTGATCGCGTCGGCGCTCTTGACGGTGGCGAGCGCGTTGCCGGCGTAGATCGGGCGCACGAAGGTGTCGGCGGACTCGACCGCGACGATGTCGCTGATCTGCGCCACATCCAGCAGCGCGGCCACGCGCGGCAGCATGTTCTTGCCCGCCGGCGTCGCCGGTGCGAGCACGTGGCTGTAGCCGCCCGCCAGACCCTTCACCAGCTCGGCGACGTTCTCCGCGGTCTGCGCCTCGTACTGCGGCGCGTCGCACACCCGCACCCTGGCGACGCCGGCGACCTTCGCCGCCGCATCGGCCGCGGCTGCGCAACCGGCGCCGGCCACCAGCACATGGACGTCGCCGCCCAGCTTCGCGGCCGCGCTCACGGTGTTGAGCGTGGCCGCCTTGATCGATTGATTGTCGTGTTCGGCAATGACGAGAATGGCCATGTTCAGATCACCTTCGCAACGTTCTTGAGTTTGTCGATCAGCTGGGCCACGTCGGCCACGCGCTCGCCGGCGCTGCGCTTGGGCGGCTCGGCGACCTTCAGCGTGGCCAGACGCGGCGCGACATCGACGCCCAGGTCGGCCGGCTTCACGGTGTCGAGCGGCTTCTTCTTGGCCTTCATGATGTTGGGCAGCGTCGCGTAGCGCGGCTCGTTCAGGCGCAGGTCGGTGGTCACCACCGCCGGCAGCTTCACCGACAGGGTCTCGAGGCCGCCGTCGATCTCGCGCGTCACCGCGGCTTTCCCGTCGGCCAGCGTCACCTTGGACGCGAAGGTCGCCTGCGGCCAGCCCGCCAGCGCCGCCAGCATCTGGCCGGTCTGGTTGGCGTCGTCGTCGATCGCCTGCTTGCCGCAGATCACCAGCTGCGGCTGCTCCTTGTCGCACACCGCCTTGAGCAGCTTGGCCACCGCCAGCGGCTGCAGCTCGACGTCGGTCTCGATCAGGATGCCGCGGTCGGCACCGATCGCCATCGCCGCGCGCAGGGTCTCCTGGCAGGCGCCCACGCCGCAGGACACCGCCACCACCTCGGTGGCCACCCCCGCTTCCTTCAGCCGCACCGCCTCCTCGACCGAGATCTCGTCGAAGGGGTTCATGCTCATCTTGACGTTGGCCAGGTCCACGCCGCTGCCGTCGGCCTTGACGCGAACCTTGACGTTGTAATCCACCACGCGCTTTACCGGTACGAGAATCTTCACTCTGACGCGCTCCTCTTCTTTGCAGGGGATGGTAGGCCCGAAACGCGGACCCGACTTTCGGATTATGTCACCGCCCTTGGCCGGTCGCACTGCTGCGCAGCAGCATTTCCATACGGCCAAGTATGGCGCATACGGTAGCGTATGGTCACCGAATCGTCAATACTACGCCGTATGGAAAACATTGTGAAAAAGCCGCGTACCCAGCTCGACCGTGCCGCCTGGATCGCAGGCGCCACCGAGGTGCTCGCCGAGGAAGGCATCGCGGGCTTGCGCGTGGAGGTGCTGGCGAAGCGGCTCAAGGTCACCAAGGGCAGTTTCTACTGGCATTTCACCGACCGCCGCGACCTGCTGATGGCCGTCCTCGCGCAGTGGAAGGAAGGTCGAATCCGCGACATCATCAAGCAGACGCGGGCACAGCCTGGCCGCGAGCTCGAGCAGATCTACCACGTCATCGACGTCTACAGCGCGAGCCGCAGCCGTCGCGGCATGATGATCGAGCTTGCCGTGCGCGACTGGGCGCGTCGGGACGCCGAGGCCGCGGCGATCGTCGCCGAGGTCGACGACGTCCGCCTGCGCTGCGCACGCGACCTCTTTCTCGCCTGCGGGGTGCCGATGGACGAGGCTTCCAGCCTCTGCATGCTGTTGTACGCTTACGTGTTCGGGGTCTCGCTGATGATCTACGAGAAATTCGATCGCGACGTCGTCCGGCTCAAGCGCGACATCGCCGACCTGATCGCGCGCTCGCCGTCGAGGGTGGTCGCTTAGCGCCTGCGCGGCAGCGCACGCGCCGAGCGATGCGCGCGCGCAGGCGTCGAGGGCGGAATCAGGCTCGACCGGAATGGCGCCTGGATTTCCTGCGCAACAATCCGAGCCCCAAGCCGAGCAGGGCGATCGTTGCGGGCTCCGGCACCGTTATCGCGGGAGCGTTCGTGCCACCGCCCGGGTTGTTGGTCCCCCCGGTGCCCGAACCCGAACTGGGCGCAGTGTCGGTCCACCACCGCGTGGAGCGGTCCGTCAACAACAGCCCACCAGTTGCGTACTCGAAAATCTGCACGCCGTTGAGATCGGTCTCGCTGAAGACGAAGACCGTGCTCCCGTCATCGTTCGTGCCCGTCAGCAGGCTGGTAGACCAGCCGTGGAGCTCCGCCGGATCGAGGCCGGCGAGGATGGAGTCGACTGCATCGTTTACGCCGATCTCCACCTTGGACGTGATCCGCGTCGCGGCCCGATACCAGTTGCCGCCCTCGTCCAGATACCAGTTTCCGACATCCCGCGTCTGCCCCATCCGCAGGTAGTAGCCGTCCGCCGAGCCGAGACCGGGGCCATTGGTGTCCGCGTACATCCGCACGTCGTTCGTGAGGTCGCTCCCCCGCCCTGCAAGGGTGCGCGTGACCCCGTTGATGGTGACCGATGCGCTCATGAAGTAGGTGCAGCCGGGGGCTGCGGATCCGCATCCGTAGGCGGAGAGGGTCGGATCGGTGTTGCGATCGGATCCCAGCGAAGCAGAGTCCATGAGCCACGAGAAGGTCGCGGCGCGTCCGGTGAGGCTGGTGTTTGCCCCCAGGCCGAAGACGTTGGTCCGATCGGTCCCGTAGGCGAGATTGCCCGAAACCTCGAGGCGGATGAGCGCAGCTTGCGCGCTCGCTGAAAGGGTGGCGATGCCGATGGCGGCGAGCAGGGCCATTCCGTTTTTCATGTTGTTTTCTCCCGGTTGCGGGCGTACGAGGCCCGTCCAATAAGCGTTAACTCGAAACCTCGCGGCACAAGGGTATGCATTCATCACCGCGACGGTTCGGCTAAAGCAAATTTCGAACCAGGAAGCTCTTCCCCATCAATACAGACACTTGCCGAGTCGATCGAGTGGCTCGCGAAAAAAAATGTAAAAAAAATCGACAAGCGGGCGCCGGGGATCTCGGCGCCCGCGTCGCCTATTCTTCTTCGAGGGGTGGCCAGTGCAGGACCTGGATGGCGTTGGCCGTGGTCACGTCCGCCACCTCTTCGGGCGCCATCCCTCGCAGCTCCGCAAGGATCCCGGCGTAACGGGCGAGGTTCGCCGGCTCATTGCGCCTGCCACGCGCCCATTCCGGCGCGATATCGGGTGCATCGGTCTCGAGGACGATCGCCTCCAAGGGCAGCGAGGCGGCGAGCTCGCGGATCCGGGTGGATCCGCCGTAGCTCATCGATCCGCCAAAACCCAGCTTGAACCCCATCCCGATCAGGATGTCCGCCTGCTGGCGGCTGCCGTTGAACGCATGTGCGATTCCACCCGGGACCGGGATGCGGCGCAGTTGCGCGAGTATCGGATCGATCGCACGCCGCACGTGCAGGATCACCGGCAGTCCGTGGCGAGCGGCCAGGCGGAGTTGTGCGGTGAAGAACTCGAGCTGTACGCCGCGATCGACGTCGGTCACGTAATGGTCGAGGCCGATCTCTCCGACGGCGATCGCCCTGCCACGGTTCAGGCGCTGGTCGAGGAGTTCGAGGTCTTCCCGCGCCGCCCGCATCGTGTAGAGCGGGTGGATGCCTAGCGCATGAACGATGCCGCGATGGTCGTCGGCGAGCCGCTCGACCGCATCGAACCCCCGGCGCTCGACTGCAGGAACGACGAAGCGCCCTACCCCCGCTGCGCGCGCACGCGCGATCACCTGCTCGCGGTCGTCGTCGAACTCCGCAGCATCGAGGTGGACGTGGGTGTCGATCAGCACCGGTCGCCTTCGCATTGCTCGACGGGGATGATCCCGACGCCGCTCAGCGCCCCTTGAACTCAGGTTTGCGCTTGGCGATGAAGGCATCGATGCCCTCGGCCGCGTCCTCGCACATCGCGTTGCAGGCCATGGTCTCGGAGGCGAGCTGGTAGGCGGCGTCGAGGCCCATCTCGAGCTGCTTGTAGAACATCTGCTTGCCCATGCGGATCGCCACCGGCGATTTGGCCAGGATGGACGCGGCCAGGCGGCCGACCTCCTCGTCGAGCTGGTCGGCCGGCACCACGCGGTTGATCAGCCCGCGCCGCTGCGCCTCGCGGGCGTCGATGAAATCGCCCGTCACCAGCATCTCGAAGGCCTCCTTGCGCCCCATGTTGCGCGACAGGCCGACGCCGGGCGTGGCGCAGAACAGGCCGACATTGATGCCCGACACCGCGAAGCGCGCGTGCTCGGCCGCCACTGCGAGATCGCACATCGACACCAGCTGGCAGCCCGCGGCGGTGGCGATGCTGTGCACCCGCGCGATCACCGGCTGGGGCAGCTCGGTCAGCTTCATCATGAACCTGCCGCACAGGCGGAACAGGCGCTGCTGGAATTCCAGCGTATGGTTGCCGCGCATCTCCTTGAGGTCGTGGCCGGCGCAGAAGGCCTTGCCTTCGCCGGCGATGACCACCACGCGCACCGTCTCGTCGCGTGCGATCTCATCCACCGCGGCGATCAGCGCCTCGAGCATCTCGAACGAGAGCGCGTTGAACTGCTGCGGACGGTTCAGCGTGAGGGTGGTCACGCCGCCGGCATCCTCGCGGCGCAGGATGGGGGCTTCGGCTGCGGCATCGGGGCGGAATTCGGCGTTCATGGTTCTCTCCTCGTGGTTTCGTGTTCGCAGGGCCATGTGGCCACGGGCGGCAACGTTAACGTCAACAAGCGCGCCACGCCAGCGCTTCGCGCAGCGCTCCGCCCATCACGATTCGTCGCGCCATGCGTCCGGGTGTGAGAAAACGCACACCTGCGCCCGCGCCGGCAGCCCAAACTGAGCAAGAAGCCACGGACAGCGACCCGAACGCAGGGAGTGCCGGCGCGTGAACCTGAGAACTCGATTTCTCCTCCTCATCTCCGCGCTCATCGTGGTCGGCTCGGTATCCGCATGGGCGGTGTTCCATCATCTTGCCCGGCAGATCGTCATGCAGTGGGGACAACGCGTCGCCGACATCCAGGTGCGCTACGACCGCGCCCGCCTCCTGCAACCGCTCGAACGCGAGATCGCGCTGGCGCGGCAGATGGCCGACTCGCTCGTGCTCAAACGCTGGGCACGCTCGCCCGTCGATCCGGCGCTCGAAGCCGAGGCAGTGCGCGAAATGGAGAACTTCCGCCGCAACTTCAGCTCCGGCAACTATTTCGTCGCGCTGCGCACCTCCGGGGCCTATTACCACAACAACGCCGGGGACGAGTTCGCCGGCCGCCAGCTGCGCTACCACCTCGACCCCGCCAAACCCGCCGACGCGTGGTTCTACAAGCTCGTCCAGGTCGGGCCCGACTTCCACCTCAACGTCAATCCCGATGCCGAACTGGGCGTCACCAAGCTGTGGATCGACGTCCTCATCCGCGACGGCGACGAGATCCTCGGCGTGGTCGGCACCGGCATCGAGCTGACACGCTTTCTGGACGAGATCGTGGACCTGCACCAGGACGGCGTGAGCACGCTGTTCGCAGATCTTTCCGGTGCGATCCAGCTTCACCGCGACGCGAAGCTCATCGACTTCGCCAGCCTGGTCAAGCCGGAAGGGCAGAAGAGCCTGGCGGACCAGCTGCTCGATCGCGAGTCCGACCGCGTGGCACTGCGCGAGACGATGAGTGCCCTGGCGGCGTCGGGCGACGGCGTTCCGCGGGTCCTGGACCGCTTTGTCGAGTCCGGCGGGCGGCGGACCCTGCTCGGAATCGCCTTCGTGCCCGAGATCGGCTGGTACGAGATCACCCTGCTCGACCTCGACGTACTGATGCCGGTGGCAGCCCTCACCCCGGTCGCAGTCGCCTTCGTCCTCACCCTGCTGGTCGCGCTCGTCCTCGTCCATCTGGTCCTGCGTCGCCTCATTCTCGACCCTCTGGGCAGGCTGGAGCAGGCCATGCTGCGGGTGCGCGACGGCGACCTCAGCCCCGCGCCGCTGGCGCAGGCGAGTGGAGAGATCGGGCGTCTCACCCAGCACTTCGAGGCGATGGCGGGCGCGATCCGGGCGCACACCGCGGAGCTCGAGGCCAAGGTGCGCGAGCGCACCGACGCCCTGCACCGGCTGGCGCGGATCGATCCGCTCACCAACCTGACCAACCGCCGCGGCATGAGCGAAATGCTGGAGGCCGAGATCATCCGCGCGGAACGCCAGGGCAGCCGCTTCGGCCTGCTGTGGCTGGATGTCGATCACTTCAAGGAGATCAACGACCGCCGCGGCCATGGTGCCGGCGACGAGGCGCTGACGAGGCTGGCGCGTGTCCTGGAAGGATGCCTGCGCCCCTACGACCGCGCCGCACGTTGGGGTGGCGACGAATTCCTCGTGCTGCTCTCGCCTTGCGACGCGGCCACGCTGGAGGCGATCGCCCACCGCGTCCGCGCCGACATCGAGCACGGCAGCGCGGCCTGCGGCGAACGCGTCACGGTCACCATCGGCGCCTGCCTGGCGGAACCGGGCGAGACCCTCGGCGTGGTGCTGCAGCACGCCGACGATGCGCTCTATCGTGCCAAGGACGCCGGGCGCAACCAGGTCGTGATCGCCGCCCGCTGAAACCGAGCGCCCCACTCCACCAGGCCGCCGCCGGTGCGCTCGAGACGGCCGCCCCCCGCGGCATCGCCTTCCTCAGCGCTGGCAGCGACCCGCGATGCCGAGCCCGCCGGAGAGCGCGCGGTCGGTCTCGGCGATCCACTGCGCGATGGCAAGCGCCAGCCGCTCGGTCGCCGCACGGAAGGCGCTCGCCCCACCGCTCGCATCGGCCGTCGTGGCCGGCTCCGCCACGACGAGCGAAGCGCTGGCGATGACCGCGGCGCCGCGCACCGGCAGCAGGGCGAAGCGAGCCAGGAGACGAGCCTCGCTGCGTTCGCCCGCGGTGAAGACCTGCTCGAACTCGTCAAGCTGGACCTGCAGCCGGCACCCGCCCCCCTCGCCGGCACCGAGCGTGCGCTCCAGCACGAGTCCGAGCATGGCGGGAGGTGGAGCGGCCCAGCGGTTGTCGGCATAGGCGCGGCGACGCCCTGGATCGACCCGGGCATCGCGATAATGCATCGTCGTCGTCTGCAGCCAGGGGGGCGAGGACACCGCCACCCGCGCGGGCGCGAGCCCGTGGGCGAGCGCGGCGCGCTCGCCGGTGCCGAGATCGTAGGTCGCCGCCGCACGCGGACGCTCGGGGAGCACCTGGCAGGCGGCCACCAGCAGCGCGGTCGCGATACACGCGGACAGGCGCGGCAGGACGCGGTGGCAGTCGGGATGACGTGGCTGCATTCCTTTCTCCCTTCGGCTCATCGGTCGCTCCCCGCAAAGCCCTCGTGGCCCGCCTCACCGGGCCCGGGCAGAGGACGGTCGCGCCCGGTCAGCAGGAGCTGCGGCGAGGCGTCGAGCTCCTCGACCAGGTGGCCGAAGCGTTGCGAGGTGCTCGTGAGCTCACCGAGCAGGACATCGAGCTGCGGCAGCGTGCGCTCGACGAGGTCGTCCCCTGCGGCGGCGGCGCGGAGCTCCAGACGCGCGGCCGCCTGATCGATGCGGACGATCAGGCGGCGCAGCTCGGCAACGGCGGGCACGGCTTCGGCCGAGCCGCGCTCGAGGTTCCCGAGCACGGAGGTGATGCGCGCGATGTTCCCGGCACTCAAGGCGGCCCGCAGCGCGGCCAGGGTCGCCGGCAGTTCCGCCACCCCGCGATCGACGCCCGCGGCCGCTGACTCCAGGCTGGCCAGCGCCCCCTGCAGGCGCTCGCCGAGCGCCTGGAACTGGTCGAGGGCGGCGAGCGCCCGCCCGGAGAGCGCCTCCACCAGCCCGGGTTGCAAGGCGATGCGCGGCACCTCGCCATCGGCGGCAGCCAAGGGCCGGCGGTCCACCCCGCGATCGTCGAGCTGCACGAAGGCCAGGCCGGTCACGCCCAGCGTGCCGAGCGCGGCGGTGGTGCCGCGGGTCAGGGGCAGATCGGCGGGCACCGCGATGCGCACCAGCAGCGTGCGCAGGTCCTCGGGGTCGATCGCGACGGCGCGCACGCTCCCCACCGCCATGCCGCGGTAGCGCACGCGCGACTGTGCGCCCAGGCCGTTGATGTCGCCGCGTGCCTCGAGCACGATCTCGCGCATCGGCACGCGCTGGCCCGAAAACCACCAGATCGCGAACACGACGCCGGCACCGAGCAAGATTGCGAACAGCCCGGCGGCAAGCGCGTGGGCACGGTTTTCCATTTCAGCCTGCTCCTGCGCCGCGCGGCTGGCCGCAGCGCGCCTGCAGCCCACTGAAAAAGCGGGCGACGAAGGGGTGGTCGTAGGCGAGCGTGTCGGCGAGCGAGGCGTGGCTGACGATGCGGCGCTCGGCGAGCACCGCCACGCTCGTGGCCATCTGCGCCAGTGTATCGAGATCGTGCGTGACCAGCACCACGGTGAGTCCGAGCTCGCGATGCAGCGCGCGGATCAGGCGGATGAAGCTCGCGCTGCGGTCGGGGTCGAGCCCGGCGGTGGGCTCGTCGAGCAGCAGCAACTCGGGCTCGAGCGCGAGTGCGCGCGCGAGCGCCACCCGCTTGACCATCCCGCCGGACAGCTCGGCAGGCATCAGTGGCGCATGCGCCGGCTCCATCTCCACCATCGCCAGCTTGAGGGCGACCAGGCGGTCGATCTCCGGCCGGCTGATCACGCCGAGCTCGCGCAGCGGAAAGGCGATGTTCTGCGCCACGCTGAACGCCGAGAACAAGGCGCCGTGCTGGAACAACACCCCCATGCGGCGCTGGCGGGCGAGCCGCGCGGCCGCCCCGCCGGCATCGAGCGCCTCGCCGAACACCTCCACCCGGCCGGCGGCGGGCCGGCTCAGCCCGACGAGGTGGCGCAGCAGTGTGGTCTTGCCACTGCCCGAGCCGCCCACGAGGGCGACGATGTCGCCCGCGCGGATGGTGAGGTCCAGCCCCTCGTGCACGATATTGCGCCCGAAACGGGTGACGATGCCTTCGAGGCAGACCACGGCGTCGCTCGTCGCCCGCTCGCTCACAGCGGCAGCCCGATCGAACGGGTGGCGATCGCGAACACCGCGTCCACCAGGATCACCACCGTGATCGCCGCCACCACCGAGGCGGTGGTGTTCGCGGACAGGCTCTCGGTGTCGGGCTTCACCCGCAAGCCGAAATGGCAGGCCACGAGCGCGATCAGGAAACCGAACACCGCCCCCTTGGCGAGCCCGATGTAGAGGTTGGCCACCGGCACCGCATCGGGCAGCGCCCGCAGGAAGAACTGTAGCCCGATGCCGAGCTCCACCCAGGCCGACACCCAGCCGCCGAAAAGGGCGATCGCCGAGGTCCACAACACGAGCAGCGGCATCGCGAGGGAAAGCGCCACCACCTTGGGCAGCACCAGGCGCAGGCTGCGCGAGACGCCCATCGCCGCGAGCGCATCGATCTCCTCGGTCACCCGCATCACCCCGAGCTGCGCCGTCATCGCCGAACCGGAGCGCCCCGCCACCAGCACCGACACCAGCACGGGGCCGAGCTCGCGGATGATGCCCATGCCGAGGATGTTGACGATGAAGGCGTCCGCGCCGAAGGTGCGCAGCTGCAGCGCGGACAGATAGGACAGCACCACACCGATCAGGAAGCCGACCAGGGCCGAGACCGGCATCGCCTTGACGCCTACCTTGTGGAGGTTTGCCGAGATCTCCAGCAGCGGCCAGTCGCGTGGATGGTGCAGCAGGTGGCCGAGATCGAGCACGAGACGACCGAGGAGCGCGACGAAGCCGGAAAGATGGCCAGCGAATGCGAACAGGCCCTTGCCGAGCAGCGCCACCGCGTCGAGCGCGGAAGCGCGCGGCGGCTCGGGCAGCGCACGGGCGGAGGCGTTCTCGATACGGCCGATGATGGCGCGCTGGGCGTCATCGGCCTCGAGCGCCGCAGGCCAGCGTCCGCCCCAGGCCTGCCACAGCAGCAAGGCGCCGAAGCTGTCCATGCGGCGCACCGCGCGCAGCGACCAGCGCGCGTCGGGAGGCACCGTGGCCAGCGCCCGGCGCAGCGTCGGGAGGCACTCGTCGAGACCGCGCAGGGTCCAGTCGCCGGCGAGGCGGATGCCCTCGGCTCCGGCCGTGAAGACCTCGTCGAGCACACGCCCTGCCATCTGCGCTCAGGCCACAGGCGTGCGCAGGCTGAGCGCCCGGATGTAGAGCGCGCGCCCGAGACCCTGCCACTGGCGCTGCTCCTCGTCGAGCGCGGCCGCGGTGAGCGGCAGCTTCTGCAGCCAGCCCGGCGCGGCGGTGAGGCTGAAGCCGCGGCCCTCGCGACGCAGCGTGACGGGCGGCAGGCCGCGCGCGTCGCGGGCGCGGTGGATCACCACCGCCAGGCGCATGCAGGCGATCAGCAGCCAGTCCACGCTGCCAGGGTCGATCGAGGCGACACGTTCGAGCTTGCCACGATGCGCCAGCACCAGGCGCGCCAGGCGGGCCTGGTCCATGCGCGAGAAACCGGGCATGTCGGCGTTGCCGACAATGTAGGCGCTGTGCTTGTGGTAGCTCGAGTGCGCCACCGAGATGCCGATCTCGTGCAGCATCGCCGCCCAGCGCAGGAAGCGGTGGTCGTCGTGCTCGGGATCGGCGGTCTCCGGCTCGAGCTGGGCGAGCAGGTGGCAGGCCGTGTCGGCGACCTGCTGGGCCTGGCGCAGGTCGACGCCGTAGCGCCGCACGAAGGCGCTTACCGTGGCGTCGCGCAGATCGTGGTGGTGGTAGCGACCGAGCAGGTCGTAGAGCACGCCCAGGCGCAACGCACCTTCGGAGAACACCATGTGCTCGAGCTCGAACTCCTTGAAGATCGCGCTCATGATCGCGAAGCCGCCCAGGATGACGGGCAGGCGGTCGCCCTTGAGGCCGGCGAGGTCGATGTTGTCCAGGCTGCCGGCGCGCAGCAGCAGCGCCTTGAGCTTCTCCAGGCCCTCGCGGGTGATCCCGCTCGCCGACAGGCCGTTCTGCTCGAGGATCTCCACGATCGCCTTGGCAGTGCCGCTCGAACCCACCGCTTCTTCCCAGCCGGCCTCGCGGTAGGCCGCCGAGATCGTCTGCAGCTCGCGGCGGGCGGCGAGTTCGGCCTCCTTGAAGGCGCGCTTGTCGATGCGGCCCTCCGGAAAGTAGCGCAGGCTGTAGCCGACGCAGCCCATGTAGCGCGACTCCAGCAGCTGCGACTCGAAGCTCTTGCCGATGATGAATTCGGTCGAACCGCCGCCGATGTCGACCACCAGCTGCTGGCGGTGCGGATCCGGCAGCGTGTGTGCGACGCCGACGTAGATCAGGCGGGCCTCCTCGCGGCCGGCGATGATCTCGATCGGGAAACCGAGCGCGGCCTCGGCGCGGATCAGGAACTCGGGCGCGTTCTTGGCCACGCGCAAGGTGTTGGTCGCCACGGCGCGCACCCGGGTGGGCGGGAAGTCGCGCAGGCGCTCGTGGAAGCGCTGCAGGGCGCCGACCCCGCGCTGCTGCGAGGCGAGGTCGAGCATCTTGTCGGGCGACAGGCCGGCGGCCAGGCGCACCGCCTCCTTGAGACCGTCGAGCGGATAGATCTGGTCGTTGACGATGCGGCCCACCTGAAGCCGGAAGCTGTTGGAACCGAGGTCGATTGCGGCGATCAGATCTTGCATGGTTTTGTCGGCGGCTGGCACCCGCGGGGCGCCGGAACCCTGGATTCTAGCACCCCGCAAAAGGCTTCCGAGCCGCGCCGGCATGGCGCCGGGGAAGGCCCCGCGGGCGCGGCCCGACGTCATCAAACCGAAATGGAAATGTCACATAATCGCGAGCGAACTTCCGCGCACAGGAATCCCGAATGCCCGTCGACCGCATGACCCTGAACTACCCGCCCGAGCACTTCCTCAACCGCGAGCTTTCGCTGCTGCAATTCCAGCGCCGCGTGCTGGCGCAGGCCGCCGACCCCACCGTGCCGCTGCTCGAGCGCCTGCGCTTCCTGTGCATCGTGTCGAGCAACCTGGACGAGTTCTTCGAGATCCGCGTCTCCGGCATCAAGGAGCAGATCCGCATCGGCAGCCGCAAGTCGGGCGAGGACGGGATCGCGCCCGTCGAGCTGCTCGAGCGCGTCAGCGACGAGGTGCACGAGATCATCTCCGAGCAGTACCAGCTGCTCAACGGCGACATCCTCCCGGCACTCGAGAAGGAAGGCGTGGTCTTCCTGCGCCGCAGCCTGTGGACCGAGGCCCAGCGCGCGTGGATCCACGACTACTTCATGCGCGAGGTCATGCCGGTGCTGACCCCGATCGGGCTGGACCCGGCGCATCCCTTCCCACGCGTGCTCAACAAGAGCTTGAACTTCGCCGTCGAGCTCGAAGGCCGCGACGCCTTCGGGCGCGACTCGGGCGCGGCGATCGTGCAGGCGCCGCGCGCGCTGCCGCGGGTGATCCGCCTGCCGCGCGAGCTGTGCGATCAGGAGTACGGCTTCGTGTTCCTGTCCTCGGTGCTGCACGCCCACGTGGGCGAGCTGTTCTCGGGCATGAACGTGCTCGGCTGCTACCAGTTCCGCGTCACGCGCAACTCCGACCTGTTCGTCGACGAGGAAGAGGTCAAGGATCTGCGCGCCTCGCTCAAGGGCGAGCTGCAGCAACGTCACTTCGGCGACGCGGTGCGCCTGGAGGTCGCCGACAACTGCTCCGAGGAGATGGCGGGTTTTCTCCTGCAGCACTTCCACCTCACCCCCGACGACCTCTACCGCACGCCCGGCATCGTGAACCTGGTGCGCCTCATGCAGGTCCCCGACTGGGTCGAGCGCCCGGACCTCAAGTACGCACCCTTCGTGCCCGGCCTGCCCAAGGTGCTCGACAAACGCCGCCAGGTCTTCACCGCGATCCGCGGCGGCGACATCCTGCTCCACCACCCCTTCCAGAGTTTCGCCCCGGTGATCGAGATGCTGCGCGCGGCGGCCGACGACCCGCAGGTGCTGGCGATCAAGATGACTGTGTACCGCACCGGCACCGACTCGGTGCTGATGGAGCACCTCGCCCGCGCGGCGCAGAAGGGCAAGGAAGTCACCGTGGTGCTCGAGCTGATGGCGCGCTTCGACGAGGAGGCCAACATCACGCTGGCCAACCGCCTGGAAGAGGTCGGTGCGCACGTCGTGTATGGCGTGTTCGGCTACAAGACCCACGCCAAGCTGCTGATGATCGTGCGCCGCGAGGAAGACGGCCTGCGCCGTTATGTGCACATGGGCACCGGCAACTACCACCCGCGCACCACACGCTTTTACACCGACTTCGGCCTGCTCACCTGCAACGCGGAGATCGGCGAGGACGTCGCCACCGTGTTCAAGCAGCTCACCGGCCTGGGCAAGGCCACCGAGCTGCGCCACCTGTGGCAGGCGCCCTTCACCCTGCAGCCCAACGTGGTCGCGGCGATCCGGCGCGAGGCCGAGATCGCGCGCGCAGGCCGGCGCGGTCGGGTGATCGCGAAGATGAACGCGCTGCTCGAACCCGAGACCATCGAGGCGCTCTACGAGGCCTCGCAGGCCGGGGTCGAGATCGACCTCATCGTGCGCGGCCCGTGCGCGCTGCGCCCGGGCGTGCCCGGGCTGTCGGACAACATCCGCGTGCGCTCGGTGATCGGCCGCTTCCTCGAGCACCACCGCATCTTCCACTTCCACGCCGACGGCGCCGAGCACATGTACCTGTCGAGCGCGGACTGGATGGACCGCAACTTCTTCCGCCGCATCGAGATCGCCTTCCCGGTGCTCGACCCGCGCCTCAAGCGCCGCGTCATGAAGGAAGGCCTGCGCCCCTACCTCGGGGACAACTGCCAGGCCTGGGACATGCAGGCAGATGGCAAATACCGCCGCAAGCACCCGCGCAGCATCCGCCGCGCGGCGCAGCTCATCCTGCTGAAGGAGCTCGCGGCGAGCAGCTGAGGCGTCGATACGGGAAGGCGTGCTGCGCGAGTCGGCGATGGGGAGGCGCCGCTGAAGCGCTCGCCGGACCAAGCCCGATGCCGCGCAAGCCCGCCGCAGGGCCGGGGGCGGCGCTCACTTGCGCTGAGCGTCGATCACGCCGGGCACCTCGCGCACCAGCGTGATCGCGCGCTGCACCTGCTTGATGCCGCCCACCTCCATGGTGAAGCGCATGTAGGCGGTGCCCTTCTTGGTGAGCGTGTTGACCGCGATGACGTTGAGCTTCTCGCGCGACAGCACCTCGGAGATGTCGCGCAGCAGGCCTTGGCGGTCGCTCGCCTGGACGTTGATGTCGACCTGGTAGAGGGCGTTGCGGGTGTCGTGCGCCTTCTCGCCCCACTCGGCCGGGATCACGCGCTCGGGGTGCTTGCGCGCGAGGTCCTGGAAGTCGGCGCAATCGACGCGGTGGATCGAGATGCCGCGGCCGCGCGTCACGAAGCCCTCGATCGCATCCGGCGGGGCGGGCTTGCAGCAGCGCGACAGCGAGGTCATCAGCTTGCCCACACCGACGATCAGGATCTTGTCCTGATTGTCGCCCGAGCGGCTGCGGCTGACCACGAACTCGGGTTCGGCCTCCGCCGCCGGCTCGGGGGCGCTGCCCTCGCGCAGCGCGGTCTGCATCGCGCGCGGGCCCACCTCGCCACGCCCGGCGGCCAGGTACAGCGCCTCGGCGTTCTTGAAGCCGAGGCGCTCGGCCAGGCCGTCGATGTTGGCCTGGCCGTGGCCGTCGCGCTGCATCTCCTTGGTGACGAAGCTGCGCCCGCGCGAGAGGATCTCCTCCTCGTCCAGTTGTGCGAAGTACTGCTTGATCTTGCTGCGCGCACGCGAGGTGGCGACGTAGCCCTGGCGCGTGTCCAGCCAGTCGCGCGAGGGGCCGCCCTCCTTGGCGGTGACGATCTCCACCGTCTGCCCGCTCTCCAGCTGGGTGTTCAGGGGTATGAGGTGGCCGTCGACCTTGGCGCCGCGGCAGTGGTGGCCGACGTCGGTGTGCAGGCGGTAGGCGAAGTCGACCGGCGTGGCGCCGCGCGGCAGATCGACCACCCTGCCCTGCGGCGTCAGCACGTAGAGCGTGTCGTCGAGCGAGGCGCGCTTGAGCTGCTCCACCCAGTGCGCCGCATCGGTAACCTCGTCGCGCCAAGACAACAGGCTGCGCAGCAGCGCGATCTTCTCGTCGTAGTCGCCGCCCTGCCTGGCGCCTTCCTTGTAGCGCCAGTGCGCGGCCACGCCGAGCTCGGCGTGCTTGTGCATGTCGAAGGTGCGGATCTGCACCTCGAGCGCGCGCCCGTCGCCCGCCAGCACGGCGGTGTGCAGCGACTGGTAGTTGTTGCCCTTGGGCTTGGTGATGTAGTCGTCGAACTCCTTCGCGATCGGCTGCCACATCTGGTGCACGATACCCAGCACCGTGTAGCAGTCCTTGATCTCGGGCACCAGCACGCGCAGCGCGCGGATGTCGAAGACCTGCGAGAAGTCGAGCCGCTTCTTGCGCATCTTGTTGTAGATGCTGTAGATGTGCTTGGCGCGGCCGGTGATCTCGGCCTCGATTCCGACCGCGGCGAGCTCGCTCTTCAGGCGCTCGATGGAGTCGCGGATGAACTGCTCGCGCTCCACCCGACGCTCGTCGAGCATCTTCGCGATGCGCTTGTAGGTGTCGGGCTCGATGAAGCGGAAGGAGAGATCTTCCAGCTCCCACTTGATCTGCCACACCCCCAGCCGGTTGGCGAGCGGCGCGTAGATGTCCAGGCTCTCGCGCGCGACCTCGACGCGGGCCTCGCCCGGCAGGTCGGTGTAGAAGCGCAGGGTCTGGGTGCGCGAGGCCAGCCGCACCAGCACGACGCGGATATCCTCGACCATCGCCAGCAGCATCTTGCGCAGGACTTCGGTCTGCGCGCGGATCTCGGGCGCGCTCGCGCTGGTGGTGAGGCGGGTGAGCACGCGCAGGCCGTTGAGCTTGTGCAGGCCGCGCACCAGCGCGGTGATCGCCGGACCGAAGCGCGCCTCGATCTCCTCGGCGGGGGCCTCGAGTTCCTCCCAGGCTGCGAACAACAGCGCGGCCACGCGCGTCTCGGCGTCCAAACGCAGCGAGGCCGCGATCAACGCGGCACCGATCGCGTGCGTCCAGGTCGGCTCGCCGGTGCCGAGCACCTTGCCCTCGTAGAGGTCGGCGATCCATTCGAGCGCGGCTTCGATGTGCTCGCGTTCGGTCGGCTCCAGGCCGGCCGCGAGCAGATCGATCGGGGGGGCGGTGTCGCCCTGGGAGATGGCGTGGGTGACGGATACCATGGCTGCAATTATCCCACATCGGGCAGTCCATCGTGCTGCATGCCCGTGCTCGCAGCCCCTTCGCCGGGTGCGACTCCCCGGGGTCAGCCGCGCCGGCGCGGCGTCTCGAAGGTGGTGAGCATGCCGCGCAGCAGGGCGACCTCCTCGCGCTCGAGGCGCACGCGGTTGAACAAGCGCCGCATGCGCGGTAACAGGCGCTTGGGGTTGGCAGGATCGTGGAAGCCGCTGGCGGTGACCGCACGCTCGAGGTGCGCCATGAAGCCCTCGAAGTCGGCATGCGTGGCCGGCTCGGGCTGCGGGTCGGCGGGCGCGGCGGCGTCGCCGAGCGCGGCCATGCGCAACTCGTAGGCCAGCACCTGCACCGCCGCGCCGAGGTTCAGGGAGGAGAACCCGGCGTCGGTGGGGATGGTCACCGGCAGGCTGCACAAGGCGGCCTCCTCGTTGGTGAGCCCGCTGGTCTCGTTGCCGAACACCAGCGCGACGGCGCCGTCCTGCGTGCGCCGCACCAGCTCCAGCGCCGCGTCGCGCGCCTGCAGGCGCGGCAGCGAGAGTTCGCGCCGGCGCGCGGTCAGCGCCGCGGAAAAGACCGTGTCGGCGAGCGCCTCCTCCAGCGTGCCGACCACCCGCGCGGCGTCCAACAGGTCGGCCGCGCCCGAGGCGCGCGCGGTGGCGACCTCGTCGGGAAAGGACTCGGGCGCGACCAGCCAGAGCTCGCGCAGGCCCATGGTCTTCATCGCGCGCGCGGCGGCGCCGATGTTGCCGGGATGGGTGGTACGGGACAGCACGACGCGGATGCGGTCGAGCGCGAGGGGGCGATTCATATTAAAATTCCGCGTTTTCCGAATTTGCCGGGCTGCCTGCCCGGAACGTGGCCCGGCGGTCGCGCGGCGGCTCGATGAAGCGGGCGGCGGCGCGCGCCCGACGCACGTGGCAGGCCCCGATTCTTTAACCGAGACCGCTCCGCATGCATCCCACCCTGAACATCGCCGTCAAGGCCGCCCGTCGCGCCGCGTCCGTCATCAACCGCGCGTCGACCCAGCTCGATCTGCTGACCGTCCAGTCCAAGTCGCCCAACGACTTCGTCACCGAGGTCGACCGCGCCGCCGAACAGGCGATCATCGAGGTGCTGCGCGACGCCTTCCCGGGGCACGGGATTCTAGCAGAGGAGTCCGGCGAGTCCGGACCCGAGAGCGAATACACCTGGATCATCGACCCGCTCGACGGCACCACCAATTTCATCCACGGCATGCCACAGTACGCGGTCTCGATCGCGCAGACGAAGAACGGCGTGCTCGAGCACGCGGTGGTCTACGACCCCAACACCAACGAGATGTTCACCGCTTCGCGCGGCGCCGGCGCCTTCCTCAACGACCGCCGCATCCGGGTCTCGCGCCGCACCCGCCTCAACGAGGCGCTGATCGGCACCGGCTTCCCCTTCCGCCAGTTCGACCACGTCGACGCCTACCTGGCGATGTTCAAGGAACTCACCCAGAAGACCGCCGGCATCCGCCGCCCGGGCGCCGCCTCGCTCGACCTCGCCTACGTGGCGTCCGGCCGCTTCGACGGCTTCTGGGAGATGGGCCTGTCGCCCTGGGACATGGCGGCCGGCGTGCTGCTGATCCAGGAGGCCGGCGGCCTGGTGTCCGACCTGTCGGGCGAAGCCAACTACCTCACCACCGGCAACCTGGTTGCCGGCACGCCGAAGATCTTCGGCCAGCTGCTGCCGATCATCCAGGCCTGGCGCCCGGCCAACCTGCGGGCCTGAGGACCGAGAAAACGCGGCCCGCTAGCCGGAACCCGGCGCGCGCAGGGTGAGCGTGTCGCCGCGCTGGGTAAACTCCAGGTGACGCAGCGCCGACATGCCGAGCAGCACCTCGTCGCCCTGCATGCCAGGGTTCAGGTGGCCGGCCACGTCGCGGAACTCGAAGGGGCCGAAGGCGAGGCGCGGGATGCGCGTCTGGCGCACCGTGACCGCGCCGTTGGCGGTCAGCACCGAGGCCGGCGCGCCCGCCTGCAGCCCAAGCTCCGCGGCGAGGCGCGCAGGGACCGACACCTGCGTCGCGCCGGTGTCGAGCAGCAGGCGCACCGGACGGCCGTTGATCTCGCCGGGCAGCAGGTAGTGCCCGGCGCGGTTGCGCTGCAGCACCAGCTCGCTGGCGCCGGGGGCGACCACGAGATTACGGTTGGGGTCCTCGCGGCGCTCGAGCGCGCCGTCGAAGCTCACCCAGCCCAGCGCGAGAAAGGCGAGCGTCGCCAGCAGGCCCAGCCTGCGGCCGATGCGGCGGGTGTCGGCGTCGGGTGTGTTCAAGTCGGTCTTTCCTTCGATCCACGGTGATAATCCTGCCTTTGCTGACGACAGCACGGCAACCGGGAGGTTTCTTCAGTTGGCAATCCGCAAGCCGCCCTTCGGCGACACGGCCATCCGCCCCGCCGCGCTGAGCGAGGCCGAGATCGGCGCCCACACTCCGATGATGCAGCAGTACCTCCGGATCAAGCAGCAGCATCCGGACACCCTGCTCTTCTACCGCATGGGCGACTTCTACGAGCTCTTCTTCGACGACGCCGAGAAGGCCGCGCGCCTGCTCGACATCACGCTCACCACCCGCGGCCAGTCGGGCGGCAAGCCGATCCGCATGGCGGGCGTGCCCTTCCACGCGGTCGAGCAATACCTCGCGCGCCTGGTCAAGCTCGGCGAATCGGTGGTGATCGCCGAGCAGGTGGGCGAGCCGGGCGCGAACAAGGGGCCGATGGAGCGCGCGGTGAGCCGCATCGTCACCCCCGGTACGCTCACGGACGCCGCGCTGCTCGACGACCGCCGCGACTCCTTGCTGCTCGCCGCCAGCCTGCACCGCGGCGTGCTCGGGCTGGCCTGGCTGAATCTCGCCAACGGCGACTTCCGCCTCATGCAGTGCCCATCGGACGCACTGCAGGCGCAGTTCGAGCGCCTGCGCCCGGCCGAGGTGCTGGTGCCCGACGGCCTCGCCCTGCCGCTCCTCGACACCCTCGCCCCCGCGCTGCGCCGCCTGGCCGACTGGCAGTTCGACGCCGAGACCGGCACGCGGCTGCTGACGACCCACTTCGGCACGCGAGACCTCGCCGGCTTCGGCGTCGAGGACCTGCCGGTGGCACTCGGCGCCGCCGCGGCCTTGTACGACTACGCCCAGGCCACCCAGCGCCAGACGCTCTCCCACGTCACCGGCCTCGTGGTCGAACGCGAGTCGGAATATCTGCGCCTGGACGCCGCAACCCGGCGCAACCTGGAGCTCACCGAGACCCTGCGCGGCGAGTCCTCGCCCACCCTGCTGTCGCTGCTCGATACCTGCGTGACCAGCATGGGTTCGCGCTGGCTGCGCCATGCGTTGCACCACCCGCTGCGCGAGCGCGCCGAGCCCGCCGCGCGCCATGCCGCGGTGGCGGAGCTGGTGGGTACGGTCGAAGGCGAGATGAGCGAGCACACCGGCGCAGCCCCCGGCGGCTTCGCGCTCGGTGGCCGCGACGGCCGCATCGCCTTCGCGGTGCGCAGCGCGCTGCGCGGCGTGGCCGACGTCGACCGCATCACCGCCCGCATCGCGCTGCGCAGCGCGCGCCCGCGCGACCTCTCGGCGCTGCGCGAGAGCCTGCTGCGGCTGCCCGAGCTCGCCGCCGCGCTCGCACCCTGCCGGGCGCCGCTGCTCGCCGAGATCGTCGGCGCGCTCGCCATCGCCCCCGAGCCGCTCGCCCTGCTGCAGCAAGCCATCGCCGCCGAGCCCGCCGCCATGGTGCGCGACGGCGGCGTGATCGCCCCCGGCTTTGACACCGAGCTCGACGAACTGCGCGGTATCCAGACCAATTGCGGCGAATTCCTCATGGCGCTGGAGACCCGCGAGCGCGAGCGCAGCGGCATCCCCGGGCTCAAGGTCGAGTTCAACAAGGTGCACGGCTTCTACATCGAGGTCAGCCGCGCCAACGCCGACAAGGTGCCCGACGACTACCGCCGCCGCCAGACGCTGAAGAACGCCGAGCGCTACATCACGCCCGAGCTCAAGGCCTTCGAGGACAAGGCGCTGTCGGCCAACGAGCGTGCGCTGGCGCGCGAGAAGACGCTCTACGACCAGGTGCTCGAGGTGCTCGCCGCCCACATCCCGGCGCTGCAGCGCATCGCGCGCGCGCTGGCCCTGCTCGACGGCCTCGCCGCGCTGGCCGAGGCCGCGCTGCGTTACGGCTACGTACAGCCACGCTTCCTGGAGACACCCGGGCTCACCATTACAGGCGGCCGCCATCCGGTGGTCGAGCGCCAGGTCGAGAGCTTCATCCGCAACGACGCCCGCCTGGCCGCCACGCGCCGCATGCTGATGATCACCGGCCCCAACATGGGCGGCAAATCGACCTTCATGCGCCAGGTCGCGCTGATCTGCCTGCTCGCCCATGTCGGCAGCTTCGTGCCGGCGGATGCCGTCGAGCTCGGCCCGCTCGACGCCATCTTCACTCGCATCGGCGCCTCCGACGACCTCGCCTCGGGGCGCTCGACCTTCATGGTCGAGATGACCGAGGCCGCCGCCATCCTGCACGGCGCCACCGAGCGCAGCCTGGTGCTGATGGACGAGATCGGCCGCGGCACCTCGACCTTCGACGGCCTCGCGCTCGCGTTCGCGATCGCCCGCCACCTGCTGGAGAAGTCGCGCGCGCTGACACTGTTCGCCACGCATTATTTCGAGCTCACCCGGCTCAACGCCGACTATCCCGAGTGCGCCAACGTGCATCTGGACGCGGTCGAGCACGGCCACCGCATCGTCTTCCTGCACGCGCTCGAAGAAGGCCCGGCGAGCCAGAGCTACGGCATCGAGGTCGCCGCGCTCGCCGGCATCCCGGCCGCGGTGATCCGCGACGCCAAGCGCCGGCTGCGCGCGCTGGAGAACCGCGAGATCGACGCCGGCCCGCAGGCCGACCTCTTCGCCGCCCTGCCCGAGCCGGAGGACGCGCCGCTGTCGCACCCGGTGCTCAGCGCGCTCGCCGACATCGACCCCGATGCACTGAGCCCGCGCGAGGCGCTGGAACGCCTCTACGCCCTCAAGCGCCTGGCCGGAGACCGCAACACATGAACCCGCCGATCGACATCTCCGAAGAAGCCGGCGTGCGCTACCTGCACTTCGGCTCCGACTGGATCCAGGGCGCGATGCGCATCCGCAAGCCGTACGCACTGGAACTCGCCTACACCCGCGAGATGATGGCCGGCCTGCTGCTGCGCGACGGCCTTGCCGCCGACGGCGGGCACTGGCCGCGCAAGGTGCTGATCATCGGCCTCGGCGCGGCCTCGCTGGCGCGCTTCGTGCATCACCACCTGCCGCAGGCCAGGATCCGCGTGGTCGAGATCGCTCCCGCGGTGGTGGCCGCGGCACGCCAGTTTTTCAAGCTGCCGACGGAGGATGCGCGCTTCTCGGTGCACCTCGGCTGCGGCGCCCAGTTCGTGCTCGAGCACGACGAGACCTGGGACTACGTGCTGGTCGATGGCTTCGACCGCAATGCGCGCGCCGGCGTGCTCGACACCGAGCCCTTCCACCAGGCCGTGCGTGCGCGCTTGTCGGCGCGCGGCATCATGGCGGTGAACCTCTTCGGCCGCGCGCGTGGCTACAAGGCCAGCCTGCAGCGCATCGTGCGCGCCTTCGATGACCGCGCGCTCGCCTTTCCGTCCTGCGACAGCGGCAACGTGGTCGCCTTCGGCGCGGCCGGCGAGCCGATCGAACGCAGCGTCGAGGAACTGCGCGAACGCGCCCGCCAGCTCAAGGCCGAGACCGGACTCGACCTCCTGCCTACAGTGACGCGCCTCGAAGCCGCGGGGGAACTCCCGGGCGGCGTGCTGCGCATGTGAGCCGCCCGCGCGCGACTTGCGTCGATCCGGCGCGCGTGCTCGAACGGCCCCATGGCCAGAACCCGGCAGCCCGCGTTATTGTCCACCCGATCGGATGTCCGTGCATCCGCAACCCGATAAGCTGCAAACCATGAACACTTTTCTGATCACCCTGCTCGTCGTCGGCCTCGTGATCCTGGCCATGGCGGTTGGCGTCCTTTTCGGGCGCAAGCCGATCTCCGGCAGCTGTGGCGGGCTCGGCTCGATGGGTCAGGACTGCGAGTTCGGCTGCAAGAAGCCGTGCTCGAAGCGCCAGGCCCGCATGATGGCGGCGCAGGCCGAACAACCACACTGATTCCCCGGAGACATGATGCTCGGCTCCCTTCTCGTCAAGGACTACATGGTCGGCGACCACCTCGCCTTCTCGCCGGACACCGATCTGCTCAAGGCGGTCCGTCTGCTGCTCCAGCGCGGCCTCTCCGGAGCGCCGGTGGTCGACGAAAACCGACGCCTCATCGGCTTCCTCTCCGAGAAGGACTGCCTCAAGGCGGCGTTGGACGCCTCGTATTTCCGCCGCGACGAAGGGAAGGTGGAAGACTTCATGAACCGCGACGTCGTCTCGATCCGCGCCAGTGCCAGCCTGATCGACGCGATCGAACTCTTCCTTGCCAGGAACCACCACATCCTGCCGGTCGTCGAGGGCGCGCGCCTGATCGGGCAGATTTCCCGCCACGACATCCTCAAGGGCCTGGAGAAGGTCCGCCGCGACGAACGCTAGCCTTCAGCGTCCTCGTGCACGAAACCGGTGCGCTGCGGGGCACCTGCGGAGCGATGCGAGTCGCGAGCGGGCGCTTCCATGGCGCCGTCGCAGATCCCATGCGCCCTGATCACGACTTGCATCGCCTTCCATGAGCGCCGGCGCACGCTCCCGCATCTGCAGGGGCGTGGCAAGTCACGGCGGGCTCAGCCGCCAGGCGCT
Organism: Thauera aminoaromatica; assembly: GCF_000021765.1. Classification (NCBI taxonomy): domain Bacteria; kingdom Pseudomonadati; phylum Pseudomonadota; class Betaproteobacteria; order Rhodocyclales; family Zoogloeaceae; genus Thauera; species Thauera aminoaromatica. The sequence continues at coordinate 2,574,871 of NC_011662.2, forward strand.
CATCCCGCCGACGCCGGCTCCGGAGGCAACCACAAGCACAGCCCCTTGTTCGCCTTTGCGATGTCGGCGAGCGCTGCATCGTGGGCGGCGCATTCGTCGGCGCTCGCACGCAACACCCGGACCGCGGCGCGCAGCACGGGCGTGCCCTCGCTGTCGGACTCCCGCGGCGCGGCTTCCTCGTCGAGCCCGATCATGAGACTTTCCTGGCCGCGCGTCATCGCCAGGAAGACCTCGGCGAGCAGTTCCGCGTCGAGCAGCGCGCCGTGCAGTTCGCGGTGCGCGTTGTCGATCTCGTAGCGGTCGCAGAGCGCGTCGAGCGAAGCCTTCTTGCCCGGGTTTTGCTCCTTGGCGAGCTTCAGCGTATCGACGACCCCGGCGCACAGCGCACCCAGCTTCGCGCGCCCGAGGCGCTCGAGTTCGGCATCCAGGAAGCCGACGTCGAAGCTCGCGTTGTGGATCACCAGCTCGGCGTCGCGCACGAAGTCCTCGAAGTCGGCGACGATATCGGCGAACTTCGGCTTGTCGGCGAGGAATTCCTCGGTGATGCCGTGCACCGCCACCGCCTCGGCGTCGATGCCGCGCCCGGGGTTGATGTAGACGTGGTAGTGGCGGCCGGTGAGGCTGCGGTCGAGCAGTTCGACGCAGCCGATCTCGATGACGCGGTCGCCGTTGCGCCAGTCGAGGCCCGTGGTTTCGGTGTCGAGGACGATCTGTCTCATTGCACGCTCCCGCTCAGCATTGCACCGCGGCGCCGGACTTGCGCACCGCGTCCACGCCGCGGCGCGCGAGCGCGTCGGCGCGTTCGTTCTCGGGGTGGCCATTGTGGCCGCGCACCCACAACCACTTCACCTGGTGGCGCGATGCCGCGTCGTCGAGCGCCCGCCACAGGTCGGCGTTCTTGACCGGCTCCTTCGAGGCCGTCTTCCAGCCCCGCGCCTTCCAGCCGTGGATCCACTCCGAGATCCCCTTCTGCACGTACTGGCTGTCGGTGTGAACTCGCGCCGCCACCGGGCGCTTGAGCGCGTCGAGGGCACGGATCACCGCGAGCAGCTCCATGCGGTTGTTGGTCGTCGCCGGCTCGCCACCCCAGATCTCCTTCTCGTGCGATCCGGAGCGCAGGATCGCGCCCCAGCCGCCGGGTCCGGGATTGCCGCTGCAGGCGCCGTCGGTATAGATATCCACTTCTTCCATCGTTACTGCATGTTCCTCGTCGAGCCGTCGCGCTGGGCGACCGGCGAAAGTCGTTTGGCCGCGGCCTTGCGGCCGCGCCAGTGGGGGGTGATCAGCCGCATGCCCTGCACCCGCTTGACCCCGTGCAGCAGATAGCCCGCGCCCAGCACCGGCCACCAGCGCGAGCCAGCGCGGTCGAGGCAGCCCCAGCGCTCCAGCCACTGCGGCGTGCGCAGCGGCGGGGCGTAACAGCCGAAGCGGCTCTCCTGGATCTCGAAGCCGAGCAGGTTGAGCCAGTCGCGGATGCGCATCGCCGAGCGGTAATGCCCGCTCCACGGCGCCTCCGCGCCGCGGCGCGCCATCAGGCGACGCAGGCCCCACAGGCTGAGCGGGTTGAAGCCGCTGATCACGACGCTGCCCTCGGGCACCAGCACGCGCTCGACCTCGCGCAGCACCCGGTGCGGGTGCGCGGAAAACTCGAGCACATGCGGCAGCAGCACAAGGTCGAGGCTGCCGGTGGCAAAGGGCAGCTCGTATTCGCTGCAGCGCAGGTCGCGACCCTGCGGGCCGCAATCGATCCGGCGCGGCATGCGATTGGCGCGCAGCAAATCGAATCCGGACAGCCCGAGCTGCACCGCGTGATAGCCGAAAATGTCCGCCACCAGGCGGTCCAGTCCGTCCTGCTCCCAGTCGAGCAGGTAGCGCCCCTGCGGGGTCTGCAGCCATTCCTCGAGCCGGAGGATTGACATCGGCACTCAGGTCCTCACAATTCGCGGGATGGACATTATCCCCGTTCCCGCCTTCCGCGATAACTATATCTGGCTCGTCCACGACGGCCGCCATGCCTTGGTGGTCGATCCGGGCGACGCGACCCCGGTCGAGGAAGCCCTGCGCGAGCACGGCCTCGTGCTCGGCGCGATCCTGGTCACCCACCACCACCCCGACCACACCGGCGGCATCGCCGCGCTGGTGGCGAGCCACCGTGTACCGGTTTACGGCCCCGCGCGCGAATCGATCGCGGGCGTCGTCCATGCCGTCTCCGACGGCGACGAAATCCACCTGCCCGCGCCCGCCATCGCGCTGCGCGTCCTCGACGTGCCCGGGCACACCGCCGGCCATGTGGCCTACGTCGGCATGGACATCGAGCCGGGCCTGGTGTTCTGCGGGGATACGCTCTTTTCCGCCGGCTGCGGCCGGCTCTTCGAAGGCACGCCGACCCAGCTCGAGCACTCGCTCGCCCGCCTGGCCGCCCTGCCCCCCGACACCCGGGTGTTCTGCACCCACGAATACACGCTGTCCAACCTGGCCTTCGCACGCGCGGCCGAGCCCGAGAACGTCGAACGCGACGCCTGGGCCGCGCACTGCGAGACGCTGCGCGCACGCGGCGAACCCACCCTGCCGAGCACCGTCTCCCGCGAGCTGGCGATCAACCCCTTCCTGCGCTGCGACCAGCCCGGGGTGATCGAGGCCGTCGCCGCGCACACCGGCAGCCGCCCGCAGGATGCGCTCGAATGCCTCGCCGCGCTGCGTGCCTGGAAGGACCGCTTCTGAGCCCCGATGACCTCTTCCGCTTCTTGTGCCGCCCAGCCCCGCGGCGGCCGCAGGCATGGCCCGCTGCTGGCCGTCTGCGCCTGCGCCCTCGCCCTTGCCGCCCTCGCCTCTCCCGCGTCCGCCCGTGACGTGACGGCGGCCCCGGCCACCCTCACCGCCAGCGACACCGCCGCTAGCGCCGCGGTAGCGACGTCCGCGCCCGAGACGGCGCGCGTGCTCACGCTCGATCTCACCCGCGACGCCAACGACATATGGGATCGCATCCGCCGCGGCTTCGGCATGCCCGACCTCGACAGCCAGCGGGTGATGGACCAGCAGAGCTTCTACCTCAACCGCCCGCGCTTCCTCAAGCAGGTCTTCGAGCGCGGCGGGCGCTATCTCTACTACATCGTCGACGAACTCGAGCGCCGTGGCATGCCGACCGAGCTCGCGCTGCTGCCGATGGTCGAGAGCAGCTACAACCCGATGGCCTACTCGCGCGCGCACGCTTCCGGCCTGTGGCAGTTCATCCCCTCGACCGGCAAGCACTACAACCTCACCCAGGACCACTGGGTGGACGAGCGCCGCGACGTGATCGCCTCGACCAACGCCGCGCTCGACTACCTGCAGCGCATCTACGAGATGCACGGCGACTGGCACCTCGCGCTCGCCTCCTACAACTGGGGCGAAGGCGCGGTGCAGCGCGCGCTCAAGCGCAACGCCGAGGACGGCCTGCCGCTCGAATACGAGCACCTGCGCATGCCCGACGAGACGCGGAACTACGTGCCCAAGCTGCAGGCGATCAAGAACATCGTCGCCGAGCCCGAGCTCTTCCACTTCGAGTTGCCCTACGTCGCCAACGAGCTGCACTTCGTCAGCGTCGAGGCACCGATCGGGGTCGACCTCGCCACCGCGGCGAAGCTCTCCGGCATGCCGCTGGACGAGTTCCTCGCCCTCAACCCGGGCTTCAACCGCCCCGCGGTGACCACGCCCGGGCAGATCTTCATCGTGCCCACCGACCGCGCCGAGCAGCTGCAGCAAGGCCTCGCCGAGCTCGACGAGGAGGACGGCGAATGGCGGATGCACGTGATGGCCGCGGGCGAGACCCTCGAGGCGGTCGCCGCCCGCCATGGCCTGAGCTCGGCCGAGCTGCGCAGGCTCAACGGCCTCGGCCCCGGCAGCCAGCCGGGCGAAGGCCATTCGCTGCTGGTGCCCGACGGCATCGACCCGGACGGTGCGCTCGAGGTGACCAGCCTGCTCCCGTTCGCCGCCACCGCCGCCCGCCAACCGGGCCTCAAGCTCAACACCAGCCAGGCCCGCAGCGGCGAGCCTCACCTCAAGTCGCCCAAGGCCAGGCAACGCCCGGGCGAGAAGCGCAGCACCAAGCGCAGCAAGAAGCGCTGATCCTGGCGGCGGGGGCATGGAGTCCCGGGGCTCCCACCGCGCTTCGCGCCCCCTGCACAAGGAGCGACGCCAGTCGCGACTGCAGCGCCTCGACGAGCGCAGGCGCTTGAACGCTCGCGCGATCGCGACGCGCGTCGCTCCTGCAAGAAAACCGGTGTCAGCGGAGCGCGAGCGGCCAGTGGCAGCGCACGCGGTGGCCCTGGCCGAGGTCGGCGGGCGCGGGGTAGCGGATCCGGCATACGTCGGTGGCGTATGGGCAGCGCGGATGGAAATGGCAGCCGCTCGGCGGGGCGAGCGGCGACGGCAGCTCGGCCATGATCGTGCCGGGGGTCGCCGTGCTCCCGCCCGCAACGCCTGTGCCCCCCACGTCCGGTGCCGCGCCGCCCGCGCCCTCGATCCGCGGCACCGCCGCGAGCAGCGCGCGGGTGTAGGGGTGGGCGCGCACGCCGAGCACGCGCTCGATCGGGCCCTCCTCGACGATGCGACCGAGATACATCACCGCGACCTCGTCGGCGAGGTACTCCACCACCGCGAGGTTGTGGGTGATGAAGAGGTAGGCGAGGCCTTGCTCGTGCTGCAGCTCGCGCATCAGGTTGAGCAGCTGCGCCTGCACCGAAACGTCGAGCGCGCTGGTGGGCTCGTCGCACACGATCACCCGCGGCGCCACCGCGAGCGCACGCGCCACCGCGATGCGCTGGCGCTGGCCGCCGGAGAACTCGTGCGGATAGCGCCAGCGCATCTCCGCCGACAGCCCCACACGCTCGAGCAGTTCGGTCACGCGGGCCTGGCGCGCGCGGTGGTCGGCGCCGACGCCAAGCGCAGCCAGGCCCTCCTCGATGATCTCGCCCACCCGCATGCGCGGATCGAGCGAGGCGAAGGGGTCCTGGAAGACCATCTGCACCGCACGCCGCAGGGGTTGCAGCGCCGAGAGCGGCAGTGCGTCGTAGCGCTCGCCATCGAGCCATAGGCGGCCGGCGGTGGGCTCGATCAGGCGCAGCAGGGCCTTGCCCACAGTGGTCTTGCCGCAGCCCGATTCGCCCACCAGCGCGAGCGTGCGCCCGGGCTGCAGGCGCAGGCTCACGCCGTCGACGGCCTTCACGTGACCGACGGTGCGGCGCAGGAAACCCTTGCGTACCGGGAAATGCACCGCCAGCTCGGCGACCTCGAGCACGCTCTGCGCCGGGCGTGCGGCGACGACATCGGCCGCACCCGCCGTCTCGCGCACGAACCGGCGCGGAATCGCAACGCCTTCGTACAGATGGCAGCGCACGGCCTGCGTGCCGACCGCATGCCAGACGGGGACTTCCTCGTCGCAGCGGTCGAAGGCGGCCGGACAGCGCTCGGCGAAGCGGCAGCCGGGGAAGTGGCGGTCGGGCGGCGGCACGCTGCCCACGGGCGCGTCGAGCGCACCGCCGCGCTTGGCCGCCTCGGGCAGCGCGGCGAAGAGCTTGCGCGAATACGGATGCAGCGGCGTGGCGAAGAAGGCCTCGCGCGGACCGCTCTCCACCACCTGACCGGCATACATCACCCCCACGCGGTGGGCGACGCGCGCGACCACGCCGAGATCGTGGGTGATCAGCAGCATCGCCATGCCCTCGCGGCGCTGCAACTCGGCGAGCAGGTCGAGCACCTGGGCCTGGATGGTGACATCGAGGGCGGTGGTCGGCTCGTCGGCGATCAGCAGGCGCGGACGGCCGGCGAGCGCGATCGCGATCATCACGCGCTGCTTCATCCCGCCCGAGAACTGGAAGGGAAACTCCTGCAGCCGGCGCTCGGGGTCGGGGATGCCCACCGCTGCGAGCAGCCGACAGGCTTCGGCGCGCGCCGCCGCGCCGCGCAAGCCGTGGGCGGCGAGCGCCTCGGCGATCTGCGCACCCACGCTCATCACCGGGTTGAGGCTGGTGGCGGGCTCCTGGAAGATCATGCCGATGCGCCCGCCACGCACCCGCCGCATCGCCGCCTCGGGCAGCGCGAGCAGGTCCTCGTCGCCCAGGCGCACGCTGCCCGCGGCGATGCGGCCGCCGTCGGGCAGCAGGCGGGCGAGCGCGAGCGCGGTCATCGACTTGCCGCAGCCCGATTCGCCGAGCAAGGCGAAGGTCTCGCCCGCGGCGATGGCGAAATTCACCCCGTCGACCGGGCGGACCTCCTCGCCGTCGGTGCGCGCGATCGCCACGCCCAGTCCTTCGACGTGCAGCAGCGCAGCGGTCGCGGCTTCAGGGAGATCGGCGGGGAGCGGAGCGTTCATGCGCGTGGGACGACCCTTGCAGGGCCGCAGCAGATCGAGGCGGAGGAAGGCGGAGAGAGGCGAACGAGGCGCGGACGAGGCGGACGGCCCCTGACACGCACCACGCAGCCGCAGGTGCCGTCCACATGTCGAAAGGGCCGCTTGCGCGGCCCCGTCCTGACATCGGTGCAATCAGTGGTGGTGATGACCACCGGGACCATGCACATGGCCGTGGGTGATCTCCTCGGCGCTCGCCGCGCGCACCTCGGCGACGGTGACGTCGAACACCAGCGCCACGCCGGCCAGCGGGTGGTTGCCATCGACCACGACCTTGCCGTCGGCGATGTCGGTGATGCGGTAGATCATGTCTTCCTCGCCGTCCTCGGAGACGCGCTCGAAGCTCATGCCGATCTCGATGTTGTCCGGGAAAAGCTTGGCGTCCTCGACCAGGATCAGCTCCTCGTCGTAGTCGCCGAAGGCGTCTTCGGGCTGCAGCTTGACCTGCAGCTGCTCGCCGACCTTCTTGCCGTGCAGGGCCTCTTCGAGCAACGGAAAGATGCCATCGTAGCCGCCGTGCAGATAAACGAGCGGGTGCTCGCCGTCGTCGATCACCGCGCCTTCGGGGTCGCGCACGGTGTACTTCAGCGTCACCACGCTATTCTTGACGATTTCGTTTTGCATGCTGGGGTTCCAGTTCCTTGACCAATTCGAAAACCGCGGCGGCGTGGCCGCGGGGTGTCACATCGTAGAGCGCGTGGCGGATCCTGCCCTGCTTGTCGATCACGAAGGTCGACCGCCGCACGCCCATCTTCTTCATCCCGTCGACTTCGCGCTCATGCCATACGTTGTAGAGCCGGCACACCTCGGTGTCCGAATCGGAGAGCAGGCGGATCGACAATCCTTCCTGGTCGCGAAACTCGGCGTGGGTCAGGCAATCGTCCGGGCTCACGCCGACCACGATGCAGTCGTAGCGGGCGAACTCGTCGTCGTGGTCGCTGAAATCGGCGGCCTGACGCGTGCAGCCCGGGGTCTTGTCGCGAGGGTAAAAGTAGAGAACCACATTGTGCTTGCCGGCCACCGACGCGAGGTCGAAAATTTCCATGTCGGCATCCGGCAACGAAAACGCGGGGGCGATGTCTCCGCTCTGCAGCATGTGTTCTCCCTGATGTGGGCCGGATTCTAGCCGAGACCCCAGGCGAACACTACCGCCGGGACCGCAGGCTTCGGACTGGTCGAGCATGGGGGTCTCCTCCCTTTTCCTTGTCGTCGTGTCGGGTGCCGCGATGCGGCTCCGTGTCCAACGAATAGCCCAGATCGGGGCCGTACTCAAGTCGCAGCGCACCATCGTTCCGCCTGTCCTGGAGACCGCAAGCATGCCCCAGCCCCATCCGAACGCCCCCGCCAAGCCCCCCGCCGGCATGCGCGCGATGCAACTCGAACGCCCCGGCGAGGCCCTGCGCGCGGTGCATCTGGCGGTGCCGCGCCCCGGCCCCGGGCAGGTGCTGCTGCGGGTGGAGGCCTGCGGCGTGTGCCGCACCGATCTCCACCTCATCGACGGCGAGCTGCCCGACCCGGTGCTGCCGATGATTCCCGGCCACGAGATCATCGGCCGCGTGGTCGAACTGGGCGAAGGCGTCGGCGACGCCGCGGGCATGGTGCCGGGTCAGCGCATCGGCGTGCCCTGGCTGGGGTGGACCTGCGGGCATTGCGGCTTCTGCGCCAGCCAGCGCGAGAACCTCTGCGACGCGGCGCGCTTCACCGGCTACCAGATCCAGGGCGGTTATGCCGAATACACCGTGGCCGACGCACGCTACTGCTTCCCGATCGACGAGGCGCTCGACGCCGCCGAGGCCGCGCCGCTGCTGTGCGCCGGCCTGATCGGCTATCGTGCGCTGGAGATGGCGGGCGCCGCGCGCCGCATCGGCCTCTACGGCTTCGGCGCGGCCGCCCACATCATCACCCAGGTGGCGGTGTGGCAGGGTCGCGAGGTGTACGCCTTCACCCGTCCCGGCGACAGCGCAAGCCAGGCCTTCGCCCGCCGGCTCGGCGCCTGCTGGACGGGCGCGGGCGAAGAGCGCCCCCCGCACCCGCTCGACGCCGCGCTGATCTTCGCCCCCTCCGGCGAGCTCGTCCCCGCCGCGCTGCGCGCCGTCGCCAAGGGTGGCACGGTGGTGTGCGCGGGCATCCACATGAGCACCATCCCCGCCTTCCCCTACGACATCCTGTGGGGCGAGCGCCGCATCGTCTCGGTCGCCAACCTCACCCGCCGCGACGGCGACGAATTCCTCGCCCTCGCGCCCAGGGTGCCGGTACGCACCGAGGTCGTCCGCTTCGCCCTCGAGGACGCCAACGAGGCGCTCGAGCGCCTGCGCCGCGGCGCGCTGCAGGGGGCGGCGGTGCTGCTGCCCTGAATTCCGCTTGCCAGCGCTGCGGGACTGTTTAAAATTACAGCCATCCCATGGAGGCTGTCATGACCGCCCGTAGCGAAAACCTCACCGCGCGCCAGCAGGAAATCCTCGATTTCATCCGCTCCACCGTCGAGTCCGAAGGCCGCCCGCCCACCCGCGCCGAGGTGTGCACCGCCTTCGGCTTCCGCTCGCCCAACGCCGCCGAGACCCACCTGCGCGCGCTCGCCGCCAAGGGCGCGATCCTGCTCGAGGAGGGGCGCGCGCGCGGCATCCGCCTGGCCGAGGCGCTCGGCCTGCCCCTGGTCGGCCGCGTCGCCGCGGGCAGCCCCATCCTCGCCGCCGAACACGTCGAGGCGCGCTATCAGCTCGACCCCGCGCTGTTCTCGCCCAGGGCCGACTACCTGCTGCGCGTGCGCGGCATGAGCATGCGCGACGCCGGCATCCTCGACGGCGACCTCATCGCGGTGCATCGCAACAGCGAGGCGCGCAACGGCCAGATCGTGGTCGCCCGGGTGGACGACGACGTCACCGTCAAGACCCTGCAACGCAAGGGCCCGGTGGTCGAGCTCCTCCCCGCCAACCCGGACTACACCCCGATCGTCGTGGACACCCGCCGCGAGCCGCTGGTCATCGAAGGCGTCATGGTGGGGCTGATCCGCAAGGACCACTGAGCGAGCCGATGCCGCACCCGCCATGGCCCTCCCGCTCCAACGCCACGCCGACGCGTCGCTGCGCGCCGTAGCTCCTGCCGCCACCGGCACGCATGGCGTGCTCGCCGGCCTGCCTGCGGGCAGCGTGTGGCAGGCGAGCCGGCTCGCAGGCGCCGCAGGAGCGGTGCTGCCGACCGGCTTCTCCGCGCTCGACGCCGAGCTGCCCGGCGGCGGCTGGCCGGCCGGGGCGCTCATCGAGCTCCTCGCCGACCGCCCCGGCGTCGGCGAACTGAGCCTGCTGCTGCCGCTGCTCGGCGCCACCCCGCCCGCATGCTGGATCGTCTGCATCGCCCCGCCGCTGCTGCCCTACGCTCCCGCGCTGGCGAACGCAGGCGTGCCGCTGGCGCGCCTGCTCGTGGTGCGCCCCGAGCGCCGCGAAGACCTGCTGTGGGCCGCACGCCAGGCACTGCTGTCGGGCAGCTGCGCCTGCGTGCTGGCGTGGCCGCAGCGCATCGACAACACCGGACTGCGCCGCCTGCAGCTGGCCGCCGAGGAAAGCGCCACCCCGCTCTTCCTCTTCCGTCCCGGCAGCGTCGCCGGCCAGCCTTCGCCGGCGGTGTTGCGGATTGCGCTCGCCCCGCAGCCCGAAGGCCTGCAGCTACGCATCCTCAAGCGCCGCGGACCGCTCGCCGCCGCGCCGCTCGTGCTCGCCCTGCCGCCCGGGGCCAGCGCGGTACCGAAGGCATCCCGCGCAGGGCAATCCCCCCGGATGCCCCTCTCGGCAGCTTCCCACCCTACCGCATCCACCACCGTCGCCCCCGTCGCGCCTGCATGCAAACCGGAAGCGCGGCGTTTTCTGTAGGAGCGACGCCAGTCGCGATCGGCGGCCTTCCTCCACCCGCCGCAATCGTTTCGTCGCTCTAACCGCAGCCCTCGCTGCCGACCGATTCAAACACCTCGACGCGGAGCGTTTCCATGTTGTGGCTGGCGATCCTGTTGCCGGCGTTGTCGCTGCAGGTCTTCACACGCGGCGTACGCGCCGCCCCACCGCTGGCGATCCTGTCGCCCCGGGGCCGGGTGCTGGCCGCCAGCGCGGCGGCGAGCGCGGCCGGCATCGAACCGGGGCAGCGTGCGGCGAGCGCCCTCGCCTTGCTGCCCGAACTGCGCCTGCAACCGCACGAGCCGGCGCGCGAAGCCGAAGCCCTCGCCGAGATCGCCACCTGGGCCGGGCGCTTCAGCCCGCGGATCAGCCTGTCCGCAGCGGACGCGGTGCTGCTGGAGATCTCCTCCTGCCTGCGCCTGTTCGGTGGCACGGCACAGATCGAATCCGCCTTGCGCGAAGGCCTTGCCGAGCTGGGCTTCACGGCCCTGCTGGCCTGCGCACCCACTCCACTGGCCGCGCGCTGGCTTGCACGGGCGGCCGCTCCTTCCGCCCTCTCCTGCCCCCCGACCGACGCGGCACTCCCCACCGACGCCGCCGGGCAAGACTGGCGCGCTGCGCTCGACCCGCTGCCGCTCGAACTCCTGAGCGAGGAAGACGCCTGCGACGCCGCCACGCTGGAGTTGCTCGCCGGACTCGGCCTGCGCACCCTTGGCGAGCTTCGCCGCCTGCCGCCCGCCGGACTCGCCCGCCGTGGTGCGCAGGCGGCCGCGCGGGCGCTGGCGCGGGCGCGCGGCGAGCTCGCCGATCCACGCCCCTGGTTCGAAGCGCCGCTGCGCTTCCACCACGGCATCGCCCTGCCCGCGCCGGAACTTCACGCCGAGGCCCTGCTCTTCGCCGCACGCCGCCTCTTCGCCAGCCTTGCCGCCTGGCTCGATGCCCGCCACGCGGCAGTCGACCGCTTCCGCCTGCGTTTCGGCCACGGCTCGCGACCGCCCACCGAACTCGAGTTCGCGCTCGGCCGCCCAAGCCGCGACGAGGGGCACTTCGCCCTGATCGTGCGCGAACGCCTGGCCATGCTCGAGCTGTCCGCCGAGGTCGACTCGATCACCCTGTGTGCGGAAAGCCCCGTGGCTGCCGACCCGCGCGCCCGGGACCTGTTCGGCGATCCTGCCCAGGCCGGAGAGGACGCCGCCCTGCTGCTTGCCCGCCTGCAGGCGCGACTTGGCGAGGAATGCGTGCAGCGCCTGGATCTTCGCGCCGATCACCGTCCCGAAGCCGCCTGGCGAAACACCGTGCCCTCCGCACAGGCGACCACTGCACGCGCCGGCCGCGACGCCGCTGCGGGGCCGGCCTCGACACGGACGGCATCGCCGCCGCCACGCACGACAGCAGGCCTGCGCCCGCTCTGGCTGCTGCCCGCGCCGCGTCCGATCTCCGCTCCCCGCTATACCCTGCTCGGCGCCGCCGAACGCATCGAGACCGGCTGGTGGGACGGCATGCCGGTCCGTCGCGACTACTACCTCGCGCGCGATGCCGACAACGTCCTGTGCTGGATCTTCGAGAGCCTGGATGCGCCGGGGCAGTGGTTCGTGCATGGGTATTTCGGCTGAAGACGCCGGTCCCGATCACGGTGCCGGAGCCCGCGACGAGGGCGGCGCGAGCCGGGACGGAGGATCGCCACTCGCGTCGCTCCCAGCGGGGTCCGAAGCTGCATCGTGCTGCGGTAACGTGCCGATTTTCGTGGGAGCGACGCAAGTCGCGATCACGACGACGCGCGAGCGCGTGACGGGAACTGCAGGGGCGCGGGGCTGTGCGCGTAGTACACTTCCCGGGCTCCGAACCTTTTCCACCGCCTCCATTCCCATGCCCGAGCCTTCCTCTTCCGTCACCGTTTCCGCTGAAACCCGCGCCCGCCCCCTGCCGGGCGACCTCGACCGGCGCCGCGCGCTGTTCGCGCTGCTGGTATGCGTGGTCGCGCTGCCTGCATCGTGGCTGTTGTTCAGCCAGCTCGAGCGCCTGTGGCCGGAGATCGTGCGCCTGGAGGGGCTCGGCTTCCTCGCGGCGGCCACCCTGCTCGGCGGCGTGATGGCGATCGGCCCGCTCGCTGCGGCGCTCGGCTTCCTGATCGCGGTGTGGTTCGGGGTGCGCAGCGTCTACAGCGCGCGCAGCCTCGCCACGCCGCTGCTCGACCGCGTCATCGTCGGCGCCGGGCTGCTGGTTTGGTTCATGCCCGCGCTGGCGGCGATCGCACAGGCGGTGCGCGCGCTGACCACAGGGCGGATCCACTTCGTGCGCCCGCCGCGCGACTACCTCCTCGCCACCGATCCGATCGCCTTCTGGCAGGGCGTCGGCTTCTGGCTGATCATCGCGGGGCTCGCCGGCTTCCTCGCCTGGCGCTACTGGCAGCCGAAGCTGTTCCCGGCGCACGACGCCGCCCCCGAGGCCTGAACGCGACCTGCCGCCGCGGGCGCGCCTGGCCGTGCGTGCCCGCTCCGTCACACCTTGCCGTCGTCCGCGGCTGCGCCTCGCGCACGGCAAGGCGGCGCATCACCCCCCCAACCAACCCCGCCGCAGCTTCGCTGCCGCGCTATCGGCGCGCGGCGCCAGCTTGAGCTCCTGGCGCTCGGCAGGCGGTGCAGCGAGCACCGCACGGAAGCTCATCAGCTCGTCGCGACGGAAGAGATGCAGTTCCACCTCGTCGCCCGCACCACGACGGGCGAGCAGATCCTCCAGCCCCTTGGCGCTGGAGATCCTCAGCCCGTCGAGCGCGATCAGCACGTCCCCGGCCGAGACGCCCGCCGCCTGCGCCGGACCGTCGTCGTACACATTGGCGACCTTCGCCTCGCCACTGCCCCCGCCGAGCTTCATCCCGAGCACCGGCGCGGTCCCCGCCGCCTCGGCGCGCAGGCTCACGCCGAAGGGACGCAGCAGGCGCGCCAGCGGCAGATCCTCGCAGCCGTCCACCGCCTTCTGCAGCCATTTCGCCAGGCGCGCGCCGAGGCGTTCGCCGCCCGCGTCGCGCACCGCGGCGAAGATGCCATCCTCCGGCACGCCCACGCCGGTGAGGCCGTGGCGCCGCCACAGCAGCCGCATCACGTCGTCCAGGCTGGCCGCACCCTCGCTGCCCGCGCGCAGCTGCAGGTCGAGCGCGAGCGCGATCAGCGCACCCTTGGCGTAGTAGCTGACGATGGCATTGGGTGCGTTCTCGTCCTGGCGGTAGTACTTGGTCCACGCGTCGAAGGAGGACTCCGCCACGCTCTGCTTGAGCCGGCCGCTGCCGCGCAAGACGTTGGCGATGGTCTTGCCGAGCAGCCCCAGGTAGTCATCGATGCCGATCACGCCGCTGCGCACCAGGGCGAGGTCGTCGTAATACGAGGTGAAGCCCTCGAAGGCCCACAGCAGCCGGGTGTGGTTCTCGCGCGCGAGATCGTAGGGCGTGAACGCCACCGGCTTGATGCGCTTGACGTTCCAGGTGTGGAAATACTCGTGGCTGCACAGGCCGAGGAAGCTCTTGTAGCCGTCGGGCAGACCCTCCATGCCCTTCCACGGCAGCTCGGCGCGGCTGCAGATCAGCGCGGTCGAGGCGCGATGCTCCAGCCCGCCGTAGCCCTCTCCCACCACCATGGTCAGGAAGGCGTAATAGTCCACCGGCGCCGGCGTGCCGAAGAGCGCGATCTGCCATTCGCACACCCGGCGCAGGTCGGCGCACAGGCGCTCGAGGTCGCAGTCGTGGCGGCCGGTGAGGGCGATGTCGTGCGGCACGCCCGCGGCCTCGAAGCGTGCCAGCGTGAAACGGCCCATCTCGACCGGGTGGTCGATGAGCTCGTCGTAGTCCGCGGCGCGGAAGCGGCCGAAGCGGCAGGCCTGGCCCGGGTGGCCGTGCTCGGGCGGCAGCGCGGTGACGAGCTTCCAGTCGCGCCCGCAGTCGCCCTCGGGGCGTTCGATGGTCACCACGCAAGGTGCTTCGGTACGCCCCGCCACCGCGAGGAAGACGCTCGTGCCGTTGAAGAAGCCGTGTGTGGTGTCGAGATGGGCGGTGCGCACCGACAGGTCCCAGGCATAGACCTCGTAATGCACGCTCAGCACGCGCGCGCCCGGCACCGCAGCCGCGCGCCAGGTGTGCTTGTCGAGCTTCTCCAGCGCGCAGGGCTCGCCGTCGGCCTCGGCACGCAGGCGCACGATGTTGCGCGCGAACTCGCGGATCATGTAGCTGCCCGGGATCCACGCCGGCAGGCTGAAGACCTGCCCCGCGGGGTCGGGCTCGGCCACCGTGCAGCTCACCTCGAAGAGGTGGGCGCCGGGGTTCGCCGGGCGGATGCGGTATTCGACCGCGGGCGGCGGACGGCCATGGAGCGCCGACGCGGCGGCGGACAAGCGGGTGGAACGGGCGGACATCGGCAGGCTCCGGCGGAACTCGTCTGGAAGAGGTCCAATCGTAACCGCATGGCCGGGCGCCGGGGAGGCGACAGAGGTGGGCAGCGATCTCCCGGCGCCCAACGGCGAACGCCCGGCGTGACGGCCGCGATCCGCGGATACCCGTCATCCCCATGGATCGATTACCGTGCGCATCACGCGAACGACTGATAGGTTCCTTCGAACTCGATGATGATCGACCGGAGTCCGCTCAGATCGAGCTCACTGTTGTACTCCCGGGGAATTCGGATTGACCACTGACAGAACGGCCCGATCATTTGTCGCTGCGCGTCCAGGAACCCGCCGGTCAGCACGGGCGCTGGTGTCGCCGCTGATGCGCTGGTAACGGTGCCCGTCTCGGGTCTTGCTGCGGCCGCCGCACCTGCCGAAAGTGTCGTGCCATCGGGGGAGAGCGCACGTGCATCGTAGCGGTACTCGTGATGCACTTTTTGATGATTGACGGTGACCGGCACGTCGCTGGCGGTCACGATCGTCTCTACGCCGGGATGCGTAAACTGAATCACGTGAATGTTGTCCTTGGTCCTCATCCCGAGCGCGCACGCTCGAATGGCGGAGAGGCGGACGTTGGCCATTCCCGGGAAGTGTGTATGGTCGGTGTTGGTGTCTTTTCGCGCCGGAAGAATCGACACCAGTCCCTCGTTGCCGTTCATCAGCATTGCGAACAGCAGGGGGTTCCGCGCTTTTGTAAACTCGATTCGGCAGGAGTTGCCCATGGGGACAAAAGCTTGAATGGTCGAAAGCCGCTTGTTCTCCTCTTTCAGTCGTCCGACGATGAAGTCGATCAACGCGGCTCTGAACGCGGTCGAGTTGATGTTGTCGGGCCGCTGCGAGCCAGCCATCAACTGCCGAAGCACGTCGATGAACACATCCTTGTTGCTCAAGGTGTGCATCGTGAATGCGCGGCTCGCCAGGTACAGCGTCTCCACACACTGCTCGCGCGCGTGACGCCACAACGCGCTGCTGAACGCGGCCATCTGCGGCAGGCTGAGACCGGCCTGACTGACCCGCCAACTTTCGGTCTTGCTCTTGGCCGACCTTATGGCATCCGTCTGCGATCGCAGGTAGCACAATTCGGTAAGCGCGTCGTTGTACTCGGCAATCTTGGCATTCCGCGTCGCGACCAGTTCGATGTAGTGCGCCAGATCGTCGCTTAATTTCTGCGCTGTCGGACACTTGCTGAAGAAGTCGGCGCAGATCGCATCAACCTGCCTGCGCGTGGCCATCAGGCGGCCTTGCTCGGTTCCGTCGGCGCTGATCAGTCCGTCACTGGCCTGCTTCAATCCGGTGAAGTCGGTGACTTCATTGGACAAGGACAGCACCTGACGGCTGAGATACGAACGATTCACCGTAGTGCCGTTGTCGGTCGCGACCTCGTTGGCAGTCTTCGAGATCAAATCGCCGGCCTGGCCTGCAACGAGCGGTATCGCGAAGGCAGGCGCCTCAGGGTTGATGAAGGCCAGCTGACCGATGGCGGACAACAGGGCTGCGGGCGTAAGGCCTGTGCCGATCGTGACTTCATTTTCAAAATCGGTGAACTTCCTGATCAAGTGCACCGAGCCATCGGCGCGGTTCGCCTCGAACTGCTGAACGGACTTCAGGGCCGCATTGACCTTGGAGACGCTGTCGGCTACGTCCGCCTCGAGCGCCGTCAATGTGCGGCTCTGACTCTCCGAGAGGTTGCCGAGAAAGCCGGCTCGCTCCTGCGCGTTCTTCAGCGCGCCTGCCAAGGCGCCGTGCGTCTGCTCTATGGCGCTGTATTCTGCGACCACCTCGGTCAGATCCGGCTGATAGCGGTCGATCGACCCAAGCGCGACGAAATCATGATCGTGCCCGAACAGGTTCCGCCCCTGTCGAAGCGACTCCAGCGTCATCGTCGCCGCTGCAGCAAGGTCGGCCTCCTTGCGCTCCGTAGCCATCCGGACAATCCATGACAGGGTTGCCTGCAGGCTGCCGAGCGCTTCGCAGGTCTCGTTGGTGTTCGCATGAACGTTCGTGAAGAGAAAACGTTCGCGGCAACGCTCGAAGACCATGGGCAGAAGATCCCCGCTCAGTTGCAACGCAAGCGATCTGTCATCGACGATCGACCAGCAGCCGGGATAGTTTGACGCGGGACTGATGCCTACACGTGTGGGCGGCGTCGCAACGGGCCTCGCGCCTTGCGCAGGGCGATTGGTATTGTTGGCGCCGACCTGCCCGCTTTGCCCCGGACCAAATCCGCGCCCTCGGATGTCCAAGCCGCCATTGACGGCGCCATACCGGGGATCTACGGGTGCGGGCCCGCCTGGTGTTCCCGCTTTTCCGAACGTCTGCTCCGCCGGCAGCGCTTGCCCATCTGCCCCGTTCGCATCGATGGGCGTATGAATCTCATTCCACGAGCCCCACACTTTGGCGCGAGTCCACACTGCCCAGATATTCGCGATCGTTCCTTCGAAGGCCGCCTGCTCGGCCTCCACGCGAATGATCTGGTACGTCTTCGGGTCGACGGATGGAACTGCCGGCGGGCGGAGCGCGCCAATGGCGATCGTGCCAGGGCTGCCGGCAACTCCGCCGTAACCCGGAAGTCCGCAGACACCGCCGCCGCCGCTGTCGGCGCCGTTCTGGTGCCCATCCGAATCCCTGCCGCCCATGAAAGCGAGGAAATTGGGCTTGTAGCGCAGCGAGTCCATTTTGGGCGTACCGCCGTTTCCACCGTTGCCGCCGATTCCGGGTGATGCTCCGTTGCCGCCGATGCCACCCGCAACCGACAGGCTCATGCCTGACATCGGAAAATCAAACCCCAGAAAATTCAGCGAAATGGTTCCGCCGTCGCCACCTGCCCCGCCGTTTCCACCGTGACCGCCACAGCCTCCAGCGCCCCCACGTGCCGACTCCGAATCGTTGTCATCCAGGTTGTCGATCCCGTTTCCGCCGCGTCCGCCAGGCTGGCCCTTCCCTCCGTTGCCGCCGAGGCCCCCACTGGCATCGAGGACCAACTGCGGTCCCCGAACCAGTCGATCGCACCAGATCGTGATCGAGCCCCCCTCGCCCCCCTTGCCACCATCCCCGCCCGGTTGACCGTTCGACCCAACGCCTCCTTCGTGCCGCCCTGGTTGTCCGTCCTGTCCCGCGGTCGCCGCCATTGGTTCTGTGCCGGCGGTCGTCTGGCCTCCGCTGCACCCATCCTTGCCACGACAACCGCTTACATCGATTCCCCCGTAATTGCCTGGGTTCAATGGGTCGGGCAGGAACTCCAGGCGCCGGCAGACGATCGTTACCTGCCGTCCGGGCAAGGTGATCACGCCTTCAACCACCACCTCGTCGCCATAGACCGTCAGATTGGTGGTCGCCGCAACGGTCCTCTCGTTCAGGACGTGACGCCTTGCCGTCAGCACCTGCTGCATCGCGACTGAATCGCCCGCCGCCGCGGGAACCAGAATCTCCGAATAGTAGGGGTCGAAAGGCGTTTCGCTGGTGGATGCAGGCGAAGTGCATTCGGTCGTGTTCATGACGTTTCACCTCGATTCGAACGCGCCGTTCTGGAACAGAAAGGTCAATTCCTTTGCGATTGCGGCGCGCAGCGCCGCGATGGGTGCACAGGCGCCATCCGCGATCTGTTCAATCGCCAGCGGGTCGCCCGCCGCCGCACGGCTGTCTTCGCCATTCAGGATCGAGCGGGTTCGCAGCGCATACGCGTCGAGGGTTTGCAGCAGCGTCGATGCGAGGTTCTGCAGTTTCTGCGGATCCAGCTTGGACTTCACCAACTGTTTCGTGAAGTCGTCCAGTTTGCTCGCCAAATCAGAATCGAACGCGGCATCGAGTACCTTGCGGACGCTCTTCCCGAGCAGGGCGTCGACCTCGCTGAACAGCCGTGACTTCGACGAGCGCCAGAACTCTGCGAGATCCTGCCCGTTGGCCAACGCGCTTGCGGCGGTCTGGAAGCTCTGTTCATATGCGGCGCTACGGTCCGAGGCGGCTGCAAGTCCGTTCTCTGTCAGGGCGATGACGCTGTCCAGTCGGTCCGACACGCTCTTGAGACGGCTGATGTCCCGTTCCAGCTTGGACACTTTCCGTGTCGCCTCGTCGCGCTGAGCGGCCGTCAGGTCCGGACCTTGCAATTCGATGCGGAGGCCGTCGAGCTCTGTCGTCCGATCATAAATCAGCTGCTCGCTGCGGGCCTTGTTGTCGCGCCTTTTCGCGAGCTCCGTCTCCATGTTCGCCCGCGCCTGTTCAATCAGATCACCCGCCTCATCCATGCCGGCGCGCTCGATCAACTGCTTGGTCTGCGTGCTCATCGTGATCGGCTCGACGATGCCGCCTGCGGCGATGGCATGCAGACGCTCGGCAATCTGCTCAGACAGGCCGGTCAGCGCGCTGCCGAGCAGTGACAGGCAGGCGATTTCGGCGCGATCTTGCAGGCGCATTCCCTCGAGGCGCGAATCGAGCGTTGCGCGGGCCGCGCGAATACTCTCTCGAAGGGCATCGGCTGCCGCGCCGATCCGATCGGGATCATATTCGGCCGCCGGACTGGTAGCCTCTTCCCACTCGGCCAATCGCTCTTCCAGACCTCGATCAATCGACTTGAAGTCCGCTTCCAAGCCTGCCCCGAAACGTTCGAGCGTGGAGGCTCCGAATTCGTAGGCGTCGGACGCCGTCTCACGTGCGCTCGCCCAGTAGTCGCCGAGATCCAGGCTGAACTTGGCGGCCCGCTCGACCAGCCTGCGATTCGGTCCCGGGATTTCTTCGCGCTTGGCAGGCTTGTACCCCTCCGCTTTGGGGTCTCTCGACATGGAGTGATCGTAGAAGTGTTGGGCGTCCGAGGTGAAGGAATGCGCGATATCTGCCAGATGTCGGGCGCCAGGCGACTCGTGCTCGATCGGCCGTACTGCAACTCGTGTCAAGCGACACGAAGATTTAACCCCCTGACGACATCTGGAATTGACCCCCTGGGTTAATCAACTCTCCGACGTGATCGGGGTGGGGGCAGCGGCCTTCTGCAGAAGGCCGCTGCGGCGCTTGTCGCGCAGCCGGTAGCTGTCGCCCCGGATCGTGATGACCTGGCTGTGGTGCAGCAGTCGGTCGAGGATGGCGGTAGCGGCCACCGCGTCGCCGAACACCTGCCCCCACTCGCCAACGGGCCGGTTGCTGGTGATCAGCATGCTGGCCCGCTCGTAGCGCCGCGACACCAGCTGGAAGAACAGGTGCGCAGCGGCCGGCTCGAGCGGCAGGTAGCCCAGCTCATCGATGATCAGCAGCTTGGGCTTGGAGAGCTGCAGCAGCTTCTCCTCGAGCCGTCCGTCGGCGTGCGCCTTCGTGAGCCCGGCCATCAGCGCTGCTGCCGAGGTGAAGAGCACCGTGTAGCCGCGATCCACCGCTTCGCGCCCGAGGGCGACCGCCAGGTGCGTCTTGCCTACGCCCGGCGGACCGAGCAGCAGCAGGGCCTGACCGTGCCCGATCCAGCGACCGGAGGACAGATCCCGGATCTGCCCTGGATCGATCGAGGGCTGCGCGTCGAAGTCGAAGCCTTCGAGCGTGCGCACGCACGGGAAACGGGCGAGCTTCATGCCCATCTGGATGCGTCGGGTGTCGCGCCGGGCGACCTCGCGCTCGGCCAGGAAGAGCAGCGCTTCGCGCAGTGTCATCTGCGCCCGGCTGGCTTCGTCGAGCAGGCTGTCGAGCTGGTCGCGGATCGCCGTGAGCCGCAGCCGGGTGAGCAGTTCGTCGAGTCGGTCGGCATCGATCATCACCAGCCTCCTCCGACGAGCGCTTCGTACTCGGCCAGCGGACGCAGCAGCGCATCGGTGGGCGGCGGCGCCTCGATCTGGGCCGGCGGCAGCGACCCACCCAGCAGGTGGCTGCGCTCGATGCTGCGACCGCGACTGCCGGCGAGCTCCGCATGGCGGGCGACTTCCTCGCCGGCGTACTCGACCACCACGGTGTCGGCGCTGACCACGACCGTCACCGTCTCGCCAATCAGCCGCCACGGCACGCTGTAGGCGTTGGTGTCGAGCTCGATGCAGCCCTCCGCATTGACTCGGCGCACGAGCTCGCGCACCTGCAGGAAGGGGGCGATCCCGGCAACCGGACGCAGGTGTTCACGCTCCAAGTCGAAGCGCTCAGCGGGCGTGACACCGGTCGTACCGTGGATGCGCACATCGGCCACCTCGCGCTGCCAGCGCGCCAGGTGCGCCTCCATCGCCGTCCAGCTCTCGAAAGCATGGCCGGCGATGGCGTTCTTCTTCACGTAGCCCACGCCGTTCTCGGTCTTGCCCTTGGTGCGCGCGCGAAACGGCGCGCACGCCTTGGCACGGATATCCCAGTGCCGGCAGAACGCCTCGAAGCGGCTGTTGAGTCGGACCTGGCGCGTCTGCGTGTCGTGTTTGTCGACCAGCGCCTTGGCGTTGTCGATGAGCAGCGTCTGCGGCCGTCCGCCGAAGTGGACAAACGCCGCCTCGATCCCAGCGAACCACGCACTCTGGCGCTCGTGCCGGAACGCGCACGCAAATCCCCGGCGCGAATAGCCCAGCGTCGCCACGAACAGGAACACTCGCACCGACTCGCCGCCGATCAGCACACGTGTCTGGCCGAAGTCGATCTGCATCTGTTCGCCCGGTCCGGTCTCGAAGCGGATCGTCGCACGGCGACTCGCCTCCAGTTCCTGGCGGAACCCTCGACACGCGCGCTCGACCGTGCGCAGGCTCGTCTCGATCCCCAATTCCTTGCTCAACTGCTGACGCACCACGTCGCAGTTGCCCCGGTGCTGCAGGAAACGCTCCCGCAGCCATGCGTCGTGACCGCCCAGCACGCTGGCACGCTGCGGCTGTCGGTACGCCACCGGCCCGCCCGCGTTCAGATACCGCCGCACCGTGTTGCGCGCGATGCCCAGCGCCTTCGCAATCCGCTTCGCACCCCAGCCCGATTGCCCCAACCGAACGATCGTCGTGACCGCCTCCGGCTCCAACATCTCCTGCACTCCGCAAACCAGACGGCGTACAGGATTCACCTCGATGTGCTTCGTTTCCAATGATGGCCTCCTCGCGAACGAGGGGGTCAGTTCCTCGTGTCGCTAGGGGGTCAATTTACGGTGTCGCCTGACAACTCGCTCCAGTGCCATGGCTGCATCCCTCCTCTTCCCAGGTTCGGTTGGTGGTTACGGCGGCCTACGCGTGAATACGTCGTCGTCGATCGACCAACGACGTGTCCCGGCTTGTGTCCGCCCGCATACGGGCCTGTAACATTCTAGACACTACAGGAAAGACTCGCCCGCTGCCGCCAAGGGGCACGCTTGGATTCCTTCACCGCACCGAACCTGTGGTTGCTGGCGAAGTGTCGTCGCATGTGGTTCGACTGGAGGGTCGGATGGTCGGTCGCGCCGACCCATTCGCACTTCCTGAGGCATGAGGAGCGCGCGGAGCTGGACACCTCGCATCCGGATGAGAGCTGGTGGAGGGCCGAGTTGCAGATGGTTCCGTCGACAAGAAAAAAGCCGGCTCGCGGGCCGGCTTTTTTCTGCTGTCTGGTGGGCGATACTGGGATCGAACCAGTGACTTCCACCGTGTGAAGGTGGCACTCTACCGCTGAGTTAATCGCCCGTCTCTGGAACCTGTTCCGTACGATTTCCGTACCTTCTTTGCAGGAGGGCACCAAGTCGTTGATTTACCTGGTGGGCGGTACTGGGATCGAACCAGTGACCCCTGCCGTGTGAAGGCAGTGCTCTACCGCTGAGCTAACCGCCCTCCCGAAAAGAGGCCGCATTTTAGAAGGCGAGTCGCCGGGCGTCAAGCGCGGCATCGCTCGCGCGGCGTTGCTCGCACGCACGCCCCCTGGCGATGCGGCGCCGCGCGGGCAACCGGAGCCGGGACACGCGCGACCGCTCAGCGCAGCGCAGCGTGGATCTGCTCCGCGAGCTTGCGGCTGACGCCCTCCACCCGGCACAGGTCCTCCACCGTCGCCTCGCGCACCCCGTCCAGCCCGCCGAAGGCGGCGAGCAGGTTGCGACGGCGCGAAGGGCCGACGCCGGGGACGTCCTCCAGCTTCGAGCCCACCCGCGCCTTGGCGCGCTTGGCGCGGTGCCCGGTGATGGCGAAGCGGTGAGCCTCGTCGCGGATCTCGACGATCAGGTGCAGCGCCGCCGACTCGCCGCCGAGCGCCAGACCCTCGCGCCCGTCGGGGAAGATCAGCGTCTCCAGACCCGCCTTGCGCCCCTCGCCCTTGGCCACGCCCACCATCGCCACCGCCTCCAGGCCGACCTCGGCGAGGATCGCCCGCGCCGCGCTCACCTGCCCCTTGCCGCCGTCGATCAGGATCAGGTCGGGGCACACACCCTCCCCGGCCGCGACCTTGCCATAGCGGCGCTCGAGCGCCTGGCGCATGGCGGCGAAGTCGTCGCCGCCGGTGATGCCGGCGATGTTGTAGCGGCGGTATTCGGCGCGCTTCATGGCGCCCGCCTCGCACACCACGCAGGACGCCACCGTGGCCTCGCCCATGGTGTGGCTGATGTCGAAGCATTCGATGCGCTGCGGCGCCTCGTCCATGCCGAGCGCCTCGCGCAGGGCCTCGAGACGCTGTTCGATGCGGCCGGTGTCGCGCGCGCGCGCCTGGATGGCGAGGTGGGCGTTCTTCTCTGCCATCTCCATCCACGCCTTTTCCGCCTCGAAGCGCGGCGACACCACGCCGGGCGGACGCTCGGTGATCTCGGCGAGCGTCTCCTTGACCGCCTCCGGCGGCAGGTTGACCAGGATGCGCGCCGGGATCGGGTGCTGGCTGTAGTGCTGCTCGACGAAGGCGAGCAGGCTGTCCACCGCACCCGACACCGCCGCACCGCTCGGGAACTGCGGGCGATCGCCGAGATGGCGGCCGCCGCGCACCATGGCGATGTTCACGCAGGTGAGTCCGTCGGCCTCGATCGCGGCGAGCACGTCCACATCTTCATCCTTGCGGCTGTCGACGAACTGCTTGTGCAGCACCGCCTGCAGCACGCGCACCTGATCGCGACAGGCCGCGGCCTCCTCAAAGGCGAGGCGCTCGGCGGCGGCCTGCATGCGATTCGTGAGGTCGTCGATCACCTCGCTCGCCTGGCCGTCGAGGAAGCGCGTGGCGAGCTTCACGTCCGCAGCGTAGGCGGCGGGCTCGACAAGACTGACGCAGGGCGCGGTGCAGCGCTTGATCTGGTGCAGCAGGCAGGGGCGCGAGCGGTTGGCGAAGACGGTGTTCTCGCAGGTGCGCAGCTGGAAGGTCTTCTGCAGCAGATGGATGCTCTCGCGCACCGCCCAGGCGTTCGGGAAGGGGCCGAAGTAGCGCGCGCCCTTGGTGAAGGCGCCGCGGTGGTAGGCCAGGCGCGGGAACTCGTCGGCGGAGAGCTCGATGTAGGGGTAGGTCTTGTCGTCGCGGAAGAGGATGTTGTAGCGCGGCGCGAGGCTCTTGATGAGGTTGTTCTCGAGGATCAGCGCCTCGGCCTCGGAGCGTGTGGCGGTGATGTCCACGCGCAGCACCTGCGCCACCATCATCGCGATGCGCGGGCTGGAGACGGTCTTCTGGAAGTAGCTGGAGACGCGACGCTTGAGGTTCTTCGCCTTGCCGACGTAGAGCACCTTGTCGTCGGCGCCGATCATGCGATAGACGCCCGGCTCCTCGGTCAGGGTGCGCAGGAAGGGCTTGGGGTCGAAGGCGGGGGCGGGCGTCGGGTCGGTCATGGGAGCAGGATGTTTGAGCAACGCCGCTGATCGCGACTTGCGTCGCTCCTACAGGGGAGTTCGCTACCGCTGCGCGGAATTATCCTTCCTTGCGCAGGACTTCGGTACGTTGCTCACCGATGGTGGCGGCGGTCATGGTTGGCGCGGCGCTCTTGTCCTCGGGAATGGACGCGAGGTGCTCGCGGGCCCGGAGGTAGGGGGCGTGCAGTTCGAGTGCGAAGGGGTCGGCAAGCCAGGCTGGCCTGGCCGTGTCCGGCAAGATCGCGGCGAGTCGGGCCAGGTTGCCGGCGTCCAGGTCCGGCGCCCAGCGATCCAGCAGCTCGGCCGCGAGGTCAGGTCGATTGCACACCAGCAGCATGTCGCAGCCGGCCGCGTAGGCTGCTTTCGCACGGCCGACGATGTCACCGGCGACGCGGGCGCCTTCCATGTTGAGATCGTCGCTGAAGATCACCCACTGGAAGCCGAGGCGGTCGCGCAGCACCTCCTTCAGCCAGAACGGCGAGAAGCCTGCGGGCTGCGGTTCGGGGCTGGGGTCGGCGTTGGGGTAGACGACGTGGGCGGGCATGACGCCGGCGAGCTGGCGGCCGAGACGATGGCGGTAGGGGGCGATGTCCTCGTTCCAAACCGTGTCGAAGTCGCGCTCGTCCACCGGCACGTCGTGGTGCGAGTCGGCCTCGACGAAGCCGTGGCCGGGGAAGTGCTTGCCCACGCAGCCCATGCCCGCCTCCGCCATGCCGGCGCACAGCGCCTGCGCGAGCGCCGCGACCACCTGCGGATCGCGATGGAAGGCGCGGTTGCCGATCGCGCGGCAGCAGCCGTAGTCGAGATCCAGCACCGGGGTGAAGCTCAGGTCGACCCCGTGCGCGCGCAGCTCGGCGGCGAGCACGACGCCGGTGGCGCGCGCCGCGTCGAGCGCCACCAGATGGTCCTGCGCCCACAAGGCGCCGAGGCTGCGCATCGACGGCAGGCGGGTGAAGCCGTCGGTGCGGAAGCGCTGCACCCTGCCGCCTTCGTGGTCGACCGCGATGATCAGCGCCGGGTCGCGCAGCCCGCGGATCTCGGCGGTGAGCGCGCGCAGCTGCTCGGAGCCGGTGTAGTTGCGCGCGAACAGGATCACCCCGCCGACCAGAGGGTCGCGCAGGCGTTCGCGCTCCTCGTCGGTGAGCGCGGTGCCGGCGACATCGATCATGACGGGGCCGCGTGGGCGGCGGATGGGTGGATTCATGTTCTGGAGGCTCCGGGGCTCACACGCTTTCGATCAGGGCGAACGCGACGATGTGCTCGTCCTCGTCGCTGATGCTGAGGTGGGCGCGCAGCGCGTTGTCCCGCATGTGCGCGGCGAGGCGCTCGTCATAGCGGTATTCGGGCTTGCCGCGCGCGTCGTGGCCGACCGCAACCGCGTGCAGCGTGGCCGGCACCGCGACGCCGGTGCCGAGCGCCTTGCCGAAGGCTTCCTTGGCGGCGAAGCGCTTGGCGAGGAAGCGCGCCGGGTCGCGATGGGCGCGCCAGGCCTCGACCTCGCTCGCGGCCAGGATGCGCAGGGCGAAACGCTCGCCGTGGCGCTCGAGCGCCTCGCGCATCCGACGCAGTTGCACGAGATCGGTGCCGATGCCGTGGATCATGCTTGCACGCTCGCACACAGGCTCGCGCGCGCCCCTGTGGGAGCGGCGCAAGCCGCGAATGCGGCGCCCGGATCCACTCCACCGCCCGGATTGGGTGCAGCATTCGCGGCTTGCGCCGCTCCTGCAGGGGGACGCCGGCGCGCTGCGCTGTCGGCGGGTGCAAGGGGGCAGGGGCGCGGCACGCGCATCGCGCTTCCTCAGGCGCCCTGCGCCGCTTCGCGCATCAGCCGCTTCATCTCGGCGACCGCCGCGCGCAGGCCCACGAACACCGCACGGCTGACGATCGAATGCCCGATGTGCAGCTCGCGGATGCCGTGCAGGCGGGCGATCGGCTCGACGTTGTAGTAGTTGAGCGCGTGGCCGGCGTTGAAGCGCATGCCCAGGCTGCGCACCACTTCACCCGCCGTGCGGATCTTGTCGAGCTCGGCGAGCACCGCCGGCGCCTCGGCGTCGCGTCCGGCGGCGTGGAAGGCGTGGGCGTAGGGGCCGGTGTGGATCTCGCACACGCGCGCGCCGATGCGCGCGGCGGCCTCGATCTGCTCGGGCTCGGCGTCGATGAACACGCTGGTGACGATTCCGGCGTCGGCGAGGCGGGCGATCACGTCCTTCAGGCGCGTCTCCTGCGCGAGCACGTCGAGCCCACCCTCGGTGGTGATCTCGTGGCGGCCCTCGGGCACCAGCATCGCCATCTGCGGCTTCGTGCGGCAGGCGATGGCGACCATCTCGTCGGTGGCCGCCATCTCGAGGTTGAGCTTGACCTGGGTGAGCTCGGCGAGCCGGCGCACGTCCTCGTCGCCGATGTGGCGGCGGTCCTCGCGCAG
Source organism: Thauera aminoaromatica (assembly GCF_000021765.1). Lineage (NCBI taxonomy): Bacteria > Pseudomonadati > Pseudomonadota > Betaproteobacteria > Rhodocyclales > Zoogloeaceae > Thauera > Thauera aminoaromatica. Next base: position 2,601,685 of record NC_011662.2, read on the forward strand.
GTGGATGGTGATGCCGTCGGCACCACCGAGGTGGGCTTCCACGGCGGCCCACACCGGATCGGGTTCCCAGGTGCGGCGGGCCTGGCGCAGCGTGGCGACGTGGTCGATGTTGACGCCGAGTTCGATCATCAGAGCTCCTGCAATTCCTTGAGCACCCGGCGCGACTGCAGCGGCTGGCCGCCCAGGGTGTGGTTGATCAGCATGCGCAGCAGCTGCTTGGACTGGCCCAGCGTCTCCGCACGCGAGAAGTCGCCGGCCGCCATGTCGAGCAGGGTCTGACCGGAGAGCAGCGGCTGCTCGCCGAGCGCGGCAGGGTCGAGGGCAGCACCCTCTTCCTCCAGCGCCTCCAGCCTCACCGGACCGCGCTCGATTATATAAAGGTAGCGCCCCTCGGGCCGCACCGGCTCGCCGCTGTCGCCCTCGTTCGCGAGCCCGGCCTCGTAGCCGAGCTCCTGCAGCAGGGCGAGCTCGAAGCGACGCAGGATGGGCGACTCCGCCTCGCCGCGGCCGAGCGCACGCACCGCCTCGGCGTAGGCGTCGAAGAGGCGCGGGTGGGGATCTTCACGTGCGGTCAGGCGCACCAGCAGCTCGTTGAGGTAGTAGCCGCAGATCAGCGCGCGCCCGATCAGCAGCGGCTGCCCGCCCTGCCATTCGGCACGCACCAGGGTCTTGACCTCGCCACCGCCAGACCAATCCATCCACAGCGGCTGGAAGGCGAGCAGCACGCCGCGCAACTGCGAGTGCGGGCGGCGCGCACCCTTTGCGACCAGGGCGACGCGGCCATGCTCGCGCGCGAAGATCTCGACGATCAGGCTGGTCTCGCGCCACGGGTAGGTATGCAGCACCCAGGCCGGCTGCTGCTCGATGCGCTGCTTGGCTGCCGCCATGACCCGGGGTCCGGATCACTCGTAGCCGAGGCTCTTCAGCGCGCGCTCGTCGTCGGCCCAGCCGCTCTTGACCTTGACCCAGACCTCGAGGAAGACCTTGCCGTCGAAGAGCTTCTCGAGTTCGACGCGGGCCTCGCTGGAGATGCGCTTGAGCTTCTCGCCACCGCGGCCGATGACCATGGACTTGTGGCCGGGCTTGTCGACGATCACCGCGGCGTAGATGCGGCGCAGGTTGCCCTCGACCTCGAATTTCTCGATCTCGACCGCGATCCCGTAGGGCAGTTCGTCGCCGAGCAGGCGGAAGAGCTTCTCGCGCAGGAATTCGGAGGCGAGGAAGCGCTCGCTGCGGTCGGTGATCTCGTCTTCCTCGAACATCGGCGTACCGACCGGCAGCAGGGGCGTGGCGGCCTTGACCAGCTCGTCGACGTTGCGTCCCTTCTCGGCCGACAGCGGCACGATCTCGGTGAAGTCGCGCGCCTCGCGCACCTGGGCGATGAAGGGCAGCAGGCGGGTCTTGTCCTTCAACTGGTCGACCTTGTTGATGACCAGGATCACCTTCGAGGACTCGGGGATCACCGCCAGCACCTTGCGGTCGTCCTCGGTGAAGCGCCCGGCTTCGATGACGAAGAACACCAGATCGACGTCGGCCAGCACCTGCGACACGGTGCGGTTCATCGAACGGTTGAGCGCGTTGCGGTGATGGGTCTGGAAGCCGGGGGTGTCCACGAACACGAACTGCGCGCCCGGCTCGGTGAGAATGCCGGTGACGCGGTGTCGGGTGGTCTGCGCCTTGCTGGAGACGATGCTGATCTTCTGCCCGATCAGACGGTTGAGCAGCGTCGACTTGCCGACGTTGGGGCGACCGACGATGGCGACGAAGCCGGCGCGAAAGCCGTCCTCGCCGGTGGGCTGGTCGCTGAGGGGAGTCTGGGACGCGTCGCTCATTTCTTTCTCACCGCGGCGAGCGCGAGCTCGGCCGACTGTTGTTCGGCGATGCGCCGGCTCGGGCCGCGGCCCAGCGTGCGTACCGCGAGTTTGGGGATTTCGCAGGCGACCTCGAACTCCTGCGCGTGGGCTTCGCCGACGATCTCGACCATGGTGTAGCTCGGCACCGGAATGCGGCGCGCCTGCAGCCATTCCTGCAGCGCGGTCTTGGGGTCCTTGCTCGGCTTGCACGGATCGACTTCGGCGATCAGCGGTGCGTAGAGGCGGTCGATGACCCCCTTCGCCGCTTCGAAGCCGGCGTCCAGATAGACCGCGGCGAACAGCGCTTCGAGCGCATCGGCGAGGATGGACGGGCGCCGGCTGCCGCCGGACTTGAGCTCGCCCTCGCCCAGGCGCAGGCAGTCGCCGAGCTCGAGCTCGAGCGCGAGGCGGTGCAGCGTGTCCTGGCGCACCAGCGAGGCGCGCACCCGCGACAGCTCTCCCTCGCGCAGCTCGCCGAAGCGGCCAAACAGCGCGATCGACACCACGCAGTCGAGGACGGCGTCGCCGAGGAACTCGAAACGCTCGTTGTTGGGCTGCCCGAAGCTGCGATGGGTCAGCGCCTCCTGCAGCAGGCGGACATCGGAGAACGCGTGGCCCAGGCGCGCCTGAAGTCGATCCGGCATCATCGGCTCAGCGCGGCTCGCTGCTCGGATGCAGGTCGATCGACAGGCTGACGTTGGCGAGCAGGGGAATCTTGCGGGTGTACTCGACGTCGATGACGGTGCGGACACCCGACTTGTCGATCGTCAGATCCGCGCCACCGACGCTGCTCACGTCGTCGATCTGCCGGCGCCGATCGAAGCTGCGCCGCACCTCGATCAGGCTCGCCCCCTTGTCGGACTCGTCGGCGACGATTCCGAGGATGCGCTTGATGGCGAGATACTCGTTGATCACCGGAACGCTGCGGAACCCGACGACGAGCACGAAGGCCGCGATCACGCCGGTCACCAGCACGCCCAGAAGCGTGAGCCCGCGTTGGGAACGCATCTTCATCTCCACCCCCATTTCAGTCGAAGCCGCCGATCCGCTTCATGTCGCCGAAGTTGAACCAGATGAAGAAGGCACGCCCGACGATGTTCTGGTCCGGCACGAAGCCCCACACGCGGCTGTCGCTGCTGGCGTCGCGATTGTCGCCGAGCACGAAGTAGTGCCCGGCCGGCACCGTGCAGCGCACGCCCGCATGCACGTAGGTGCAATGCTCGCGCCCGGGGAAGTTGAGCACCTGCGGCACGTAGGCCGGCGCGTCGCGCTCGATCAGCACAGAGTGCTCGACCTCGCCGAGCCTCTCGACGTATTTCGGCGAGTAGTACAGCCGATCCGGATGCAGGTAGCTGCCGTCCTCACGGATCGGCACCGCCTCGCCGTTGATGGTGAGGCGCTTGTCGATGTATTCGACGCGGTCGCCGGGCAGGCCGACCACGCGCTTGATGTAGTCCATCGACGGATCGGCCGGATAGCGGAAGACCATGACGTCGCCGCGCTGCGGATCGTTCACGGCGACGATCTTGCGGTTGATCACCGGCAGGCGGATCCCGTAGGTCCACTTGTTGACCAGGATGAAGTCGCCCACCAGCAAGGTCGGGATCATCGAACCGGAAGGGATCTTGAAAGGCTCGACGACGAAGGAGCGCAGGCCGAACACGATCAGGATCACCGGGAAGAAGCTCGCGCCGTACTCCACCCACCACGGGTCGGGCGTGCCCGCGGGACGCAGCTTGCGCGCGTGAAAGCGGTCGACGGACCACAGCGCGCCGGAGGCGATCAGCAACAGGAACAGGATCAGGGCAAAGTTCATGCGGTTTCCGTCTTAGGCCGGCCCCCAGGGCCGGCGTCGATCACTTGCCTTCGTCGGTGCGCAGCACGGCGAGGAAGGCTTCCTGCGGGATCTCGACGTTGCCGACCTGCTTCATGCGCTTCTTGCCTTCCTTCTGCTTCTCGAGCAGCTTCTTCTTGCGCGTGATGTCGCCGCCGTAGCACTTGGCGAGCACGTTCTTGCGCAGGGCCTTGATGGTCTCGCGCGCGATGATGTGCGCACCGATCGCCGCCTGCACCGGCACGTCGAACATCTGCCGCGGGATCAGGCCGCGCAGCTTGGCGGCGAGCTCGCGGCCGCGATACTGCGCGCTGGCGCGGTGCACGATGACGGACAGCGCGTCCACCTTCTCGCCGCCCACCATGAGGTCGAGCTTGACGAGGTCGGCCGTGCGGTACTCCTTGAAATCGTAGTCGAGCGAGGCGTAGCCGCGCGACACCGACTTGAGCCTGTCGAAGAAGTCCATCACGACTTCGTTCATGGGCATCTCGTAGATCAGCTGCACCTGGCGGCCGTGGTAGCGCATGTCGATCTGGTTGCCGCGCTTCTGGTTGCACAGCGTGATCACCGGTCCGACGTAGTCCTGCGGCAGGAAAATGGTCGCGGTGATGATCGGTTCGCGGATCTCCTGGTACTTGCCGGGCTCCGGCAGCTTGGCCGGATTCTCGATGCGGATGATCGAGTTGTCGTTCAGTACCACCTCGTAGACCACCGTCGGCGCGGTGGTGATGAGGTCCATGTCGAACTCGCGCTCGAGGCGCTCCTGCACGATGTCCATGTGCAGCAGGCCGAGGAAGCCGCAGCGGAAGCCGAAGCCGAGCGCCTGCGAGACCTCGGGCTCGAACTGCAGCGAGGAGTCGTTCAAGCGCAACTTTTCGAGCGAGTCGCGCAGTTGGTCGTATTCGGAAGATTCCACAGGATACAGGCCGGCGAAGACCTGCGGCTTGATCTCCTTGAAGCCGGGCAGCGGCGCACTCGCCGGCTTGTTGGCGAGCGTGATCGTGTCGCCCACCTTGGCTGCCTCGATCTCCTTGATGCCGGCGATGACGAAGCCCACCTCGCCCGCGCGCAGCGCATCCCGGCCCACCGAGCGCGGCGTGAACACGCCCACCTGGTCGCAGGGATACTGCAAGCCGTTCGACATCAGCAGGATGCGGTCCTTGGGCTTGAGTTCGCCGTCGACGACGCGCACCAGCATGACCACGCCGACGTAGTTGTCGAACCAGGAGTCGATGATCAGCGCCTTCAGCGGCCCGTCGGGCTCGCCCTGGGGCGGCGGCACCCGGGCGACGATGGCCTCGAGCACCTCCTCCACGCCCAGGCCGGTCTTGGCCGAGCACAGGATGGCCTCGGAGGCATCGACCCCGATGACGTCCTCGATCTCACCGCGCGCGTTCTCGGGGTCGGCCGCGGGCAGGTCGATCTTGTTGAGCACCGGCACCACCTCGACGTCGAGGTCGAGCGCGGTGTAGCAGTTGGCCACGGTCTGCGCCTCGACGCCCTGCGAGGCATCGACCACCAGCAGCGCGCCCTCGCAGGCGGCAAGCGAGCGGCTGACCTCGTAGGAGAAGTCGACGTGTCCCGGCGTATCGATGAGGTTGAGGTTGTAGACCTGCCCGTCCTTGGCCTTGTAGTGCAGGGCCGCGGTCTGCGCCTTGATCGTGATGCCGCGCTCGCGCTCGATATCCATCGAGTCGAGCACCTGCTCCTCCATCTCGCGCTCGGACAGGCCGCCGCAGAAGTGGATGAGTCGGTCGGCCAGGGTCGATTTGCCGTGGTCGATGTGGGCAATGATGGAGAAGTTTCGGATGTGCTTCATTTGAAACGAAAAAGGTGCCTTTCAGCACCCGTTTCGGAAAGGATTCGGTTAGTCGCCGGGCGGGTTCGGTCCAGCGCGTCAGGCCCGCGATTCTAGCGGAAAACCGCCCAGATAAGCGCGGACCGCGGCCTCGTCGAGGTGATAGTGGCAAAGTTCGTGCTCCCCGTGCAGCAGCACGGGCACCCATTCACCCCAGCGCGCCTCGAGCTCGGGATGCTGGTCGACGTCGATCACCTCGATGCCCCAGCCGGCCGCTTCGGCGAGCGGGCGCAGGGCGTCCACGAGCACATGGCACAGGTGGCACCATTCCCGGCTCATCACGGTAAAACGCCGTTCCATCGCGACCGGGCTCACTTGTCGGCGCGCAGGCTGACATAGGACGCGCTCTCGCCGCGCCCGACCAGCAGGGTGACCTGCTGCCCGGGCTTGAGTGCGGCGACCACGCGTTCGAAATCCTCGATGCGATCGAGCCTGGCCTGGCGCCCTTCGACGACGATCGCCAGCACGAGGTCGCCGGGAACGATCTGGGCCCGCGCGGCGGACTTTTCGGCACGCTGCACCAACAGGCCGTGCGCAAGCCCGCGCTCGCGCCGCTGCTGCGCCGTGGGCGCGACGAGTTCGAGGCCGAGGCGGTTGGTCGCGCCCGTGGCCAGACCGACCGCCACGGGCTCGACCTCTTCCTCCGGGTCGCGCCATTCGCCCAGCGTCAAGCTCAGGGAACGCGGCGCCCCGTCGCGATAGATCTCGACCTCGACCTTGCTGCCCGGGCGCGCCGCCGCGACGATGCGCGGAAGGTCGGCCGAATTCTCGACGTTGCGCTGGTTGAAGCGCACGATCACGTCGCCCTGGACGACGCCGCCGAGCGCCGCCGGACCACCGGCCTCCACACTGCTCACCAGCGCACCCGCAGGGCGCGGCAGCCCGAAACTGTCGGCGAGGTCGCGGGTGATCTCCTGGATCGACACCCCGATGCGCCCGCGCTCCACCCTGCCCTTCTCGCGCAGTTGCTGCTGCACGTCCATCGCGACATCGATCGGGATCGCGAAGGACAGACCCATGAACCCGCCCGTACGACTGTAGATCTGCGAATTGATGCCGATCACCTCGCCACGCAGGTTGAACAGCGGCCCGCCCGAATTTCCCGGATTGATCGCGACGTCGGTCTGGATGAAGGGCACGAAGTTCTCGTCGGGCAGACTGCGCCCCTTGGCGCTGACGATGCCGGCGGTGACCGACTGCTCGAAGCCGAAGGGCGAACCGATCGCCAGCACCCACTCGCCCACCGCGAGCGCCTCGGGGTCGCCGAGCACGACATGAGGCAGGTCCTTGGCCTCGATGCGGATCAGCGCGACGTCGCTGCGCGCATCGGCGCCGATCACCGTGGCGTCGAACTCGCGCTTGTCGGCGAGGCGGACCACGATGCTCTCTGCGGCCTCCACCACATGCGCGTTGGTGAGGATGAAACCGTCGGCGCTGATGATGAAGCCCGAGCCGAGCGACTTGTCGTCGGGCTCCGCCCCCGGGTACTCGGGCATGCGCGGGATGAACTTGCGGAAGAACTCGAACATCGGATCCGACTCGTCGAGTTCCGGAAGACGGAAGGGTTGCTTCTGCGGCTGCGCAGCCACCTGGGTGGCGCTGATATTGACCACGGCGGCGCCCTGTGTCGCCACGAGGCGGGTGAAATCGGGGAGCATCGCCCGCTCTGCCGTGCCGGCCGCGAAGCCCCTCGGCGCGCAGAGCATCAGCAGGAGACAGAGCACCACGGCGAGCGCCCTCGCGGCGCTCGTTTGCATGCGGACTTCGGGGTTCATTGCAGGACGCGCAGCCGGCGGCTGCAATTCTCCTCGACCGAGAGCTCCATGCTGAGACTGTTCCGCCAGTTGCGGCTGCGCGACAGCATCCGATTGACGACCCAGGCCAGCGCGAGCCCCGCGACGCCCCCGGCCAGACCCCAGGCATCGCCGTGCTGCACGCCGCCCAAGAGGCTGCCGAACGCGGCGCCGACCAGAAGCAGCAGCGTCCCCAGCCCGTAGCTGACCAGCGCCGCGCGCAGCGGCGCACCGTCCGGGATGCGGATCACCACCGCATCGCCAGCTGCGAAGCGGGCGTCCGCGGGGATGGAGAATTCGTCCCGGGGCATGCCGAAGACGTGGGAGATCTGCACCGAGCCGCAACCACCCGGCTCGTCACAGCGTCCGCAGCCGCCCTGCTTGCCACTGAGCTTGACCCAGGCCTGACCATTCTCGATCCGCAGGATACGGGCGCGCGCTTCCATCATCGTGCCTCCGGCCGAATGCCCTCGCCGATGCGACGCACCGCCGCCTCTGGCGCCTCGCCGAGTGCGGTGACAAGGTGACCGTCGATCGCGCGCTTGAAAATGTTGATCGCGCCGCTGGAGAGCGGGCCGAGGCCGGCTCGCGAACCCTCGCCGATCGGTTCGATGAACACGGAGATCGCCGCCAGCCCGTCGCTGAAAACCATGTGCACCGCTTCACCGCGATCCCGCCCCAGCGGGCGCTTCATGGCCGAGGTGAGCGCGTAACCCGGAACCGCCGGCTCGAGCACCCAGCCGGCAGCCTCGACGGACATGCTGACACCGCGCGCATTGACCATCCGCCAGCCTTCGTCGGTCTTGAAGCGCGACTCGAGCAGGCTGTTCTCCACCTCGCCCCCGATGCGCAGCTCGCTGAAGCTGAATTGCTCGATGACAGCACCGTGCTGATCGAGCGTACGCGACTTCAGCAGCAGGCCCGACTGCACGTCGGCCCACAGCACGTGGCCGTAGCGCAATTCGTCCTTGGGCTCGAGGACCAGCGCCTGGGCCTCGAGCCCGGCCACCCTGCCCAATTCGCCCTTGCGCACACGGTAGTTTTCGGCCAGCCCGGTCGGCGACGCCGGCAGGCGAGCCGGGAAGGCGCGACGGCCCTGCGCTTCGTCGATGATCACCGTGCGCTCGTCGGGCAATACGCAACGCACCTCGGCACCACGGCGGATGATTTCGCGCGGACTGCCATCGAGGACCTCGAGGCGCTCGTACTCGCCGCTGGCATCGACACGATGCGCGATCCGCGAGGTCTCGACATGGCTGCCGGACTGATACACGAAGGTGCCAACGTAATTGAGTCGTTGCCCCGCGGTCGAGATGCGTCCGAGCCAGGACAAGGGGTCGGTCGGGTGTTCGGCAGACGCCGGTCCCTGCGCGAGCAGCGCGCAGAGACCGAGCATGGCGGGGAACCACCTCATCGAGCGCCGCCCTCGCGCGTGTCGGATACGGTGCGGACGTACTGCACGCCGGCCGGCATCGGGCCGCCGCGGCTGAGGCCCTGATGGGCGAAGAGATACTCGCGCATCGGATCGGCCGCCGGAGCGGCGACCGGGCGCACATTCGAGGAACCGACGAACTGGATCGGCGACGCGGCGACCGCCATCTGCGGCGCCGGCGCGTCCTGCCGGTACAGACTCGCGGCCACCAACCCCACCGCGGCCACCCCCATCACCGAAGCGGCCAGCGGCATCAGGCGATGCACGAGGCCGCGCTGCGCGAGGCCTGCCGCCGGGACCCCAGGCGCGAGCAGCGTCGGCTCGTCATCCAGGCTGACCATGACACGGGAAACGAAATCACTTGAACCGGCGGAGTCGCCACGCAGGGTGTCGCCGATCAGGCAATAGGTGTCCCACTCCTTGCGCAGCGAAGCATCCTTGCGCATGCCGTCGAACACCGCACGCATGCCCTGGTCGTCGAGATCTCCGTCGAACAGCGCCGACACTTTGTCCTTCATGCTTGCACCTACCAACGTTTGTCCGGGGCCGTGTCCAGCAGGGGCCGCAGACGTTCTGCTATCGCTTCGCGCGCACGGAAGATCCGCGAGCGCACCGTGCCAATCGGGCATTCCATGATGCCGGCGATCTCCTCGTAACTGAGCCCTTCGAGCTCGCGAAGCATGATCGCCGTCCTCAGTTCCTCGGGCAGTGCGGCCATCGCGTCCTCCACGGTTTCGCCGATCTGGCGGGTCATCAGCAGCCGCTCGGGCGTGTTGATGTCGCGCAACTGATCGCCTTCCTCGAAGGTCTCCGCCTCTTCAGAATCGAAACTCGTCGAGGTCGGGGCCCTGCGCCCCTGGGAGACCAGGTAGTTCTTCGCCGTGTTGATGCCGATGCGGTACAGCCAGGTGTAGAAGGCACTGTCACCCCGAAACGAACCCAGCGCTCGATAAGCCTTGATGAAGGTCTCTTGCGCCACGTCCTCGACTTCTGCCGAGTCGCGGATCAGCCTCGACAGCAATCTGTTCAGCTTGCGCTGGTACTTGGATACCAGCAGACCGAACGCCTGCTTGTCGCCACGTTGAACACGCTCGACGAGTTGCTGATCGAGTTCCCGATCGCTCATGGGTTCCTGTTGATTCCGGGGAATTCAAAGATTCGAAGATCCCGGATTATAAGCGAGCGGGCCACGTACTCAGCAGAAATCGAAGACACTGGAACTGACAGGGTCGGGTGGAAATAGTTCAGGCGCGCGGACGGGCAGGACGGACGACCGGGCGCGCCCGACGGCCTGTCACCGCATGCTATATTCCCTCTCCCGCAAATCCTGCCCGAGCGACATCTTGCTGAAACAGTACGACGTACTCATTCTTGGCAGCGGCACCGCCGGCCAGTCGATGGCCCTCCGTCTGGCGGACCGCCTGCGCGTGGCGCTCGTGACCAAGCGCGAGTTGGCTGACAGCGCGAGCAACTGGGCGCAGGGCGGCATCGCCGCGGTGCTCGACAACACCGACAGCATCGAAGCTCATATCCAGGACACCTTCGTCGCCGGCGCCGGCCTGTGCAACCCCACGTCGACGCGCTTCGTGGTCGAGAACGGCAAGCGCGCGATCGAATGGCTGATCGACCGCGGCGTACCCTTCACCCGCGAGGCCGACTCCCAGCTCGGCTACCACCTCACCCGCGAGGGCGGCCATTCCCACCGGCGCATCATCCACGCCGCGGACGCCACCGGCGCGGCGGTGCAGGCGACACTCGGCGACCACGTGCGCCGACACCCGAACATCGACATCTACGAGCACCACATCGCGGTCGATCTCATCACCGCGGACAAGCTGGGGCAGTCCGGCGCAGGCTGCCTCGGCGCCTACGTGCTCGACATCCACGGCGAGCGCGTGCTGACCTTCGCCGCGCGCAACACCGTGCTCGCCACCGGCGGCACCGGCAAGGTCTATCTCTACACGACCAACCCGGACGTCGCCACCGGCGACGGCGTCGCGATGGCGTGGCGAGCGGGCTGCCGGGTGGGGAACATGGAATTCATCCAGTTCCACCCCACCTGCCTGTACCACCCGCAGGCGAAGTCCTTCCTGATCTCCGAGGCGGTGCGCGGCGAGGGAGGCCTGCTGAAGCTGCCCGACGGCACGCGCTTCATGCCCGAGCACGACCCGCGCGAGGAGCTCGCACCGCGCGACATCGTCGCGCGCGCGATCGATTTCGAGATGAAGAAACGCGGCATCGACTGCGTCTACCTCGACATCAGCCACAAGCCGGCCGACTGGCTGCGCGGCCACTTCCCCAATATCCACGCGCGCTGCCTGGAGCTGGGCATCGACATCACCAAGGAGCCGATCCCGGTCGTGCCCGCGGCGCACTACTCCTGCGGCGGCATCATGACCGACCTTGCCGCGCGCACCGGCGTTCCCGGGCTCTACGCCGTGGGCGAATCTGCATGCACCGGCCTGCACGGCGCCAACCGCCTCGCGAGCAACTCGCTGCTCGAATGCCTGGTGTTCGGCGAAGCCGCGGCCGAGGACATCCTCTCCAAGGCGCAAGAGCCTGCACCCGTGCTTCCGGCTTGGGACGAGAGCCGCGTCACCGACGCCGACGAGGAGGTGGTGATCTCGCACAACTGGGCGGAACTGCGCCGCTTCATGTGGGACTACGTCGGCATCGTGCGCACCAACAAGCGCCTGCGCCGCGCCCAGCACCGCATCCGCCTGCTGTCGCGCGAAATCCACGAGTTCTACTCGAACTTCCGCGTCAGCAACGACCTGATCGAGTTGCGCAATCTGGTGACCACTGCGGACCTGATCGTGCGCTGCGCGCTCAAGCGCAAGGAAAGCCGCGGCCTGCACCACTCGCGCGACTATCCCGAGACACTTCCACGCGCACGCGACACCGTGCTTCGTCCGCCGGCGCGCACGCCCCGCAAACGCTGAGCGTCAGCCCTGTCGCGCCGGCGCGATCCGTCCGCGGACGAGACCGCGTCAGCGCGCAGCGGCTTCGGGCCCGACGCGCCCCGAGCGATGGCGCAGCCAGACCCTGAGGAGGCGGAAACTGCCGGCGGATAGATTGCCGGGAACGAGGAACAGCGTTCGAGCAACCGGGGCGCCCTGCCCCGGCGCCGATATCTGCGCGGGCACCAGCGTGAACCAGGCGGCCATCGGCAACACCACCTGCGAGCGTTCGCGCACCCGATACAGCCCACCTTCACCGTCCGGTTCCTGCAACAGTTCGAGCGTGCCGTCGCGCTCCAGCCAGAGCGTGCAGCCATCCAGACGAGCCTGCGCACGCAAGCCGCGAAACAGCGACAGGAAGATCAGCGCCCAGGCGCAGGCGGCGATCGCCCGATCCACGTCTCCCGCCTCCCAGTCCGTGAAGACAGGCACGTGAAAAAGCGCCAGTGCGGCCGCTGCATGCACGACCCACACCGACGCTTTCACGAGACTGCAGCCGCGCAGCTTCAGTTCGACGGGGAACTGCATGCCGCGGAGCAGAACGAAAGGCTCACACCCGGCGGAACACCAGGGTGCCGTTGGTTCCGCCGAAGCCGAAATTGTTCTTCAGGGCCACGTCGATCTTCATCTCGCGGGCGACGTTGGCGCAGTAGTCGAGGTCGCACTCCGGATCCTGCTCGAAGATGTTGATCGTCGGCGGCGAAATCTGGTGGTACACCGCCAGCGCGGTCACAACCGACTCCAGCCCCCCGGCGCCACCGAGCAGGTGACCGGTCATCGACTTGGTGGAGTTCACCACCAGCTGCTTCGCCGCTTCGACGCCGAAGGCGAGCTTGATCGCGTCCGTCTCGTTCTTGTCGCCGAGCGGGGTCGAGGTACCGTGCGCGTTGAGGTACTGCACCTGATCGACGTTCACGCCGGCGTCCTTCATCGCATTGACCATGCTGCGGCGCGGGCCGTCGGTGTCGGGCGCGGTCATGTGGTAGGCGTCGCCGCTCATGCCGAAGCCGGCAACCTCGGCGTAGATCTTCGCGCCCCGGCGCCTGGCGTGCTCGTACTCCTCGAGCACCATCACGCCGGCACCCTCGCCGAGCACGAAGCCGTCACGCCCCTTGTCCCACGGCCGGCTGGCGGTGGCGGGATCGTCGTTGCGGGTGGACAGCGCCTTGGCCGAGCCGAAGCCGCCAATGGCGAGGTTGGTCACGGTGGATTCCGCGCCACCGCACACCATCACGTCGGCATCACCGTAGCCGATCATGCGCGCGCCCATGCCGATCGCGTGCAGGCCGGTTGTGCAGGCGGTGACCACCGCGAGGTTGGGCCCCTTCATGCCGAACATGATCGAGAGGTTGCCCGAGATCATGTTGATGATGGTGCCCGGAATGAAGAAGGGCGAGATCTTGCGCGGGCCGCCACCGAGGAAGTCGTTGTGCGTATCCTCGATCATCGGCAGGCCGCCGATCCCCGAACCGATATTGATGCCGATGCGGTCGGCGTTGGCCTCGGTGACCTCGATGCCGGAGTCGCGGATCGCCTGGATGCCAGCGGCCATGCCGTAGTGGATGAACACATCCATGCGGCGAGCTTCCTTGGGCGACAGGTAGGCGGACACGTCGAAGTCCTTCACCTCGCCGGCGATGCGGGCAGCGAAGTTGCTCGCGTCGAAACGGGTGATCGGACCGATGCCGCTCTTGCCGGCGATCAGGTTGGACCAGGCTTCGGTAACAGTATTGCCGACAGGCGAGATCACGCCCAGACCGGTGACGACGACTCTACGACGCGACACAGGCGACTCCGTTGAAATCGTTGGAGAAATTCAAACCTGTCCGGTTGCCGCAACGATGCGCGGTAACGCGGACAGGACGCGCGGGAAAATGCGCGGGGATTACTTCTTGAGGTGGGCGTTGACGTAGTCGATCGCCTGCTGGACGGTGGTGATCTTCTCGGCCTCTTCGTCCGGGATCTCGCACTCGAATTCTTCTTCCAGCGCCATGACCAGTTCCACGGTGTCCAGCGAATCCGCGCCCAGATCATCGACGAACGAAGACTCGGTCTTGATCTCCGATTCGTTCACGCCAAGTTGCTCAGCGACGATCTTCTTGACGCGCTGTTCGATGTTCTCCATGAACCAACTCCTTCCTGAGGGTGACAGGTGAATGTAAAAAGCCGGCGTATTCTACCAAAACGCCGCGGAACCGCTATCCCGACGCAAATCAGGACATGTACATGCCGCCATTGACGTGCAGGGTGGTCCCCGTCACATAGGCGGCAGCGGGGGAGGCGAGGAACGCCACGGCGCCGGCGATTTCTTCCGGACGACCGAGACGGCCCAGCGCGATGTTGCCGAGCAAGGCGTCGCGCGCGGCTTCGGGCAGCGCGCGCGTCATGTCGGTGTCGATGAAACCGGGGGCGACGCAGTTGACCGTGATGTTGCGGCTGCCGAGTTCGCGCGCCAGCGCGCGCGTCATGCCCGCCACGCCGGCCTTGGCGGCGGCGTAGTTGGCCTGGCCCGGGTTGCCGGAGCTGGCCACCACCGAGGTGATGTTGATGATGCGGCCGTGGCGGGCCTTCATCATGCCGCGCATGACCAGCTTGCTCATGCGGAAGACCGCGCGCAGATTGGTGTTCACCACCGCATCCCACTCCTCGTCCTTCATGCGCATGGCAAGGTTGTCGCGGGTGATGCCGGCATTGTTGACCAGGATGCCGACCGCACCGAAGCGCTTCTCGACCTCGCCGACCAGCGCCTCGCAGGCTGCCGCGTCGGTCACGTCCAGCGCCATGCCGGCCCCCTGGATGCCGGCGTCGGCGAGCGCCTTGCCGATATCGGCGGCGCCGGATTCCGAGGTGGCGGTGCCGACCACCGTCGCACCCAGGCGGCCGAGTTCGAGCGCCACCGCACGGCCGATGCCGCGCGACGCGCCGGTGACCAGGGCGACCTGGCCTTCGAGCGAAAAACTCATGTCTTACCTCACCGCCGCAATGGCTTGTTCCAGGCTCGCCGCGTCATGCGCCGAGCCACCCTCGACTTCCTTGGCGATGCGCTTGGTCATGCCGGCGAGCACCTTGCCGGGGCCGCACTCGATGACGTGGCTCATGCCGCGGGCGCCCATCGCCTGCACGAGCTCGATCCAGCGCACCGGCGAATACGCCTGCCGCACCAGGGCGTCGCGGATCTTCTCGGGATCATCGTAAACCGCGACGTCGACGTTGTTGATGACGTCGATCTCCGGCTTGACGATCGCCACACCGGCCAAGCGCTCGGCCAGGCGCTCGGCGGCCGGGCGCATCAGCGCGCAATGGAAGGGCGCGGAAACAGGCAGCAGCACGGCACGCTTGGCGCCCTTGGCCTTGGCGATCTCGCTCGCGCGCTCGACCGCGGCCTTGGCGCCGGCGATCACGATCTGCCCCGGCGCGTTGAGGTTGGCTGCCTCGACCACCTGGCCCTGCGCGGCCTCGGCGCAGGCCGCATGCACCGCGTCGGGCTCCAGGCCCATCACCGCCGCCATCGCGCCCTCTCCCGCCGGCACGGCCTCCTGCATGGCTTGGGCGCGGAAACGCACCAGCGGCACGGCGTCCTTGAAGGCCAGCGCGCCCGCGGCGACCAGCGCCGAGTACTCGCCCAGGCTGTGGCCGGCGACCAGGGCCGGTTTCGGCCCGCCCGCGGCCCGCCAGGCACGCCAGGCCGCCACGCCGGCGGTCAGCATCAGCGGCTGGGTGTTGACGGTGAGGGCAAGGCGCTCGGCAGGGCCGTCGCAGACCATCGCCCAGAGATCCTCTCCGAGGGCCTCGGAGGCCTCCGCGAAGGTGTCACGGATGACGGCGGACTCGCCGTAGGCGGCCATCATGCCGACCGATTGCGAACCCTGGCCGGGAAAAACCAGCGCAAAAGCCATGCTGTTCTCCGCTTGTGTCGAAAGTGGGAAATCGGGAAACGAAGCTCAGAAATCGATCAGGGCCGCGCCCCAGGTGAAGCCGCCACCGACGCCCTCGACCACGATGCGATGCCCCGGGCGCAACCGCCCCGCACGCACCGCCTCGTCGAGCGCGAGCGGAATCGACGCCGCCGAGGTGTTGCCGTGATGATCGAGCGTGGTCACGACGCGCTCCATCGGCACACCGAGCCGCTTGGCGGTGGCCTGGATGATGCGGATGTTGGCCTGATGCGGGATCAGCCAGTCGACACTGGACGCCTGCACACCCGCGGCATCCAGCACCTCGTTGGCCACATCGCCGAGCACCTTGACCGCGAACTTGAACACGGCCTGGCCGTCCATGCGCAGGAAGGGATCGCCGATCACCTGCCCCGAGGCCACAGCGCCCGGCACGCACAGGATGGGGTGGTGGCTGCCGTCGGCGTGCAGCGCCGAAGCCAGGATGCCCGGCCGCTCCGAGGCCTCGAGCACGACCGCGCCTGCGCCGTCGCCGAAGAGCACGCAGGTGCCCCGGTCGGACCAGTCGAGGATGCGCGAGAACACCTCGGCGCCGATGACCAGCGCGCGCTTGTTGCTGCCCGAGCGGATGAACTTCTCGGCCACGCTGAGCGCATAGATGAAGCCGCTGCACACCGCCTGCACGTCGAAGGCGGCGCCGCCGTTGCGGATGCCGAGCTTGGACTGCACGAGGGCCGCCGTGCTCGGGAAGATGTAGTCGGGCGTGGAGGTGGCGACGATGATGAGGTCGATGTCCTCCGCTTCGCAGCCGGCGGCCTCGATCGCGCGCTCGGCGGCGACGCGGGCGAGGTCGCTCGCCCCGGTGTCGGCCGCCGCCAGATGGCGGCTGCGGATGCCGGAGCGGCTGACGATCCACTCGTCGGAGGTATCGATGCCACGCTTGACCAGGTCGTCGTTGCTGACCGGTTCGCCGGGCAGGTAGCTGCCGGTACCGGCAATCCGTGCATAGATCATGCCTTCGCCTCGTTCATGCTCGCCATGCGTTCGGAGATGCGCTCGATGAGCCGGTTCGACGCCGCTTCGGCAGCGCGCGAAAGCGCATTGCCGAATGCGAGCACGTCGGCCGAGCCGTGACTCTTGAGCACCACGCCGCGCAGGCCGAGCAGCGGCGCACCATTGTAAAGACGATGATCGACGCGCTTCTTGAAGCGCTTGAGCACCGGCATCGCCGCCACCGCCAGCAGCTTGGTGAACAGCGTGCGCTTGAACTCCTGCTTCAGGAAGGCGCCGACCATCTGCGCCAGGCCCTCGGAGGTCTTGAGCGCGACGTTGCCGACGAAGCCGTCGCAGACGACCACATCCACCGTGCCCTCATAGATGTCGTTGCCCTCGACGTTGCCCTGGAAGTTGAGGCCGCTGTTACGCAGCAGCTCGCCCGCTTCCTTGACGACGTCGTTGCCCTTGATGACCTCCTCACCGATGTTGAGCAGGCCGACCGTAGGACGGTCCTTATGCTCGATCGCAGCGACGAGCATCGCGCCCATCACACCGAACTGGAGCAGATGCTCGGCGCTGCAATCGACGTTGGCGCCGAGGTCGAGCACATACGTGTGCCCCTTCATCGACGGCAGCACGGTCGCGATCGCAGGGCGATCGATCCCGGGCAGGGTCTTCAGCACGAAGCGCGAGATCGCCATCAGCGCGCCGGTATTGCCCGCCGAGACGGCAGCGCTCGCCTCGCCCGCCTTGACGAGGTCGACCGCGACGCGCATCGACGAATCCTTCTTGTTGCGCATGGCGATCGCGGGCGGATCGTCCATGGCCACCACCTCGGAGGCCGCGCGCACGCGGATGCGCGCGCCGAACTCGGTCGTCGCGTTGCCGAGCAGGGGCGCGATCGCCTCCTCCCGCCCGACGAGGATCGCGCTGGCCTGGGGATGGCTGCGCAGGAATTCCAGCGCGGCTGGCACGGTCACGACCGGGCCGTGATCGCCACCCATGCAGTCGATCGCAATGGTGACACCCATCGGGTTCTCGCGTGATTACAGGTTTCGGGAGCCGGAAAAAAGGCGGCGCCGGCGCAATGCGCCCGACGCCGCCCTTCTCGATTCAGGCAGCAGGATTACTCGCCCTTGCCCTTGGCGACCTTCTTGCCACGGTAGAAACCGCTGGGGCTCACGTGGTGGCGCAGGTGGGTCTCGCCGGTGGTGGGCTCGACGGCCAGCGCCGGACCGGTGAGGAAGTCGTGGGCACGGTGCATGCCACGCTTGGACGGGGACTTCTTGTTCTGCTGAACGGCCATGAGTAAAGCTCCTAAAACAAATATCGCGCCTATTTCGCGCTGTGACTGCCTCGCAGCGACGCCAGCGCAGCGAAAGGCGATTCCTTCGACGCACCACCATCGGGCCGTGGCGCGTCACAAACCTGGTGTCGCGGGGCGATCGGCAGGGCGAGCAGGATCTCGTCCTCGACCAGGGCGATCACGTCGAGCTCGCCATCGAGCTCGATCGCATCGATCTCGTCATCCTCGAGCTCTTCCTCGGGGATGGGCTGACCCGAACGCACCGGCTGCAGCACCGAGTCCACCCGGACCGGCCATGCCATCCCGCCGAGGCAGCGCTGGCAGCAAAGCTGCAACTCGCCCTCGAACATCAGGTGCAGCCGCGGTTCACGCGCCTCGACGCCTTCGACCATCGACCCCTCGATCCGCCACGACACCTGCCCGCCGGACGACGCGAGCACGTCGGACAGACGCAACATCTCCGCGACAGCGGTCACGCCTTCCAGCGTGCGCGCCTCCGCGGCAAATCGAAACGGGTCGGAGATGATCCTGGATGGATCGCCATGTTGCGACATAAGCCGCGCATGATAATATTTTTCGCATCGGCCTGTAAAGGCTTCATTCGATTCGGGAAGCCCCACCCCGATCCCTCCTCTCCAGCACAGTCGCGCGAACAACTCGACCGGTCTCCGGCGGGTCGTGTTCGCACCGGACCCATGAAGATCGTCCTCGCCTCCACCTCCGCCTACCGCCGGATGCTGCTCGAGCGCCTGCAACTCCCCTTCGAGACCGACCGCCCGGAGACGGACGAATCGCCTCTGCCCGGCGAGGCACCCGCCGCCACCGCCGAACGCCTGGCGCTGGAGAAGGCCCGTGCCGTCGCCGCGCGCTGGCCCGGCGCGCTGATCATCGGCTCGGACCAGGTCGCCCACCTCGGCAACGAGGTCTTCGGAAAGCCGGGCACCGAGGCGCGTGCGATCGCGCAGTTGCAGCGCATGCGCGGACAGACCGTGGTCTTCCACACCGCACTCGCCCTGCTCGACACCCGCAGCGGCCACGCCCAGGTCGAGGGCGTGCCGACGCACGTCCGCTTCCGCGAACTCTCCGACGACGAGATCCGCCGCTACGTCGAGCGCGAACGGCCGCTCGACTGCGCCGGCAGCGCCAAGTCCGAAGGCCTCGGCATCGCGCTGCTCGAAGCGATGCGGGGCGACGACCCCACCGCACTGATCGGCCTGCCGCTGATCGCCCTCGCGCGCATGCTGCGCACGGCCGGAGTGCATCTCCCATGAGCGGCGACGCCATGCCGCGCGGCAACCTCTACCTGGTCCCCGTGGCCCTGGGCGAGCACACACCGTGGGCACACTTCCTGCCTGCGCAGGCACAGGCGATCGCAGCCGGCCTGCGCCACTTCGTCGTTGAGACCGCGCGCGCGGCGCGCGCCCACCTCAAGCAGCTCGACTATCCCCACCCGCTGCGCGACACGGACATCCGCGAGCTGCCCGCCGAGGCCGCCGACGCGGCGCTCGACGCGCTGCTCGCCCCCGCGCTCGCCGGCACGGACCTCGGCCTGCTCTCGGACGCCGGCTGCCCGGCGGTGGCCGACCCCGGCGCCCGCCTGGTGGCACGCGCGCACGCCCTCGGCATCCGCGTCGTGCCGCTGGTCGGCCCCTCCTCCATCCTGCTCGGGCTGATGGGCTCGGGGCTCAACGGCCAGAGCTTCGCCTTCCACGGCTACCTGCCGGTGGCCGAGGGCGAGCGCGATGGGGCCCTGCGCACGCTCGAGGACGAATCCCGGAAGCTCGGGCGCACGCAGATCTTCATCGAGACGCCTTATCGCAACGAGCGCATGCTCGACGCCCTGCTGCGCACGCTCAAGCCCGAAACCCGGCTGTGCGTGGCCTGCGAACTCAACACCGCGGACGAATTCCTCCTCACCCGCAGCGTGCGCGAGTGGAAGAAGGCTGCGCGCCCCGCCCTCGCCCGCCGCCCCGCGCTCTTCCTGCTGCTGGCCTGAACGACGCTACGCGGCTCAGGCGTTGGCCAGCAGCCAGCCCGCGAGCTCGCCCGGCGTACGCACGCAGGCGAGCGGGGACTCGGCCACCAGCACCTCGACCGGATGCGCGCCGAAGCCCACCGCCAGCCCGGCGGTGCGCGCGTTCTTCGCCATCTGCAGGTCGTGGGTGGTGTCGCCGATCATCAGGGTGCGCTCCGGCGCCACGCCGAGCTCGTCCATGAGCGCTTCAAGCATCGCCGGATGCGGCTTGGAGAAGCACTCGTCGGCGCAGCGCGTGGCATGAAAATAGCGACCCAGCCCGGTGTGGCAGAGCGCACGGTTCAGGCCCACGCGGCTCTTGCCGGTGGCGACCGCCAGCAGGTGGCCGCGCCCGGCAAGCGCGTCGATCAGCGCGTCGATGCCCTCGAAGAGGCTCAGCTCGTGATCCGAGGACAGGTAGTGGTGACGATAGCGCTCGACCATGCGCGGATAGTCGGACTCTTCCAGATCGGGCACGGCGTGGCGCAACGCATCGCCCAGGCCGAGGCCGATGACGTAGCGCGCGCGCTCCTCGGAGGGCACCGGCAGATCGAGGTCGCGCGCCGCGGCCTGCATCGCACGCACGATGGCGGCAGCCGAATCCATCAAGGTGCCGTCCCAGTCGAAGACGATCAGGTCGAAACGTTCAGCCATGCTTTTTCTCCGCGGCATCGAGCCGGTCGAGGAAGGTTTGCAGGTCCGCGGGCAGCGGCGAATCGAAGGCGAGCGGCGCACCGGTGAGCGGGTGGGCGAGGCGCAGCTTCGCAGCGTGCAGGAACATCCGCCGCAAGCCCTCGACCTCCAGGCGCTTGTTGAGCGCGAAGTCGCCGTATTTGTCGTCGCCGCACAGCGCGAAGCCGAGATGGGCAAGATGCACGCGGATCTGATGCGTGCGCCCGGTCTTCAGTTCCACCTCGAGCAGGCTGTAGTCGCGCCAGCGCCGTACCAGGCGCACGATGCTGTGCGCCGCCTTGCCCTCGTCCGCGACGCGCACCCGGCGCTCGCCTTCGGCGGTCAGGTACTTGTGCAGCGGAACCTTGACGTGCTGCAGCGGATTGGACCAGCGCCCCGGCACCAGGGTCAGATAGCGCTTCTCCACGCTGCCCTCGCGCATCATGTCGTGCAACGCGGTGAGCGCCGAGCGTTTCTTCGCGACGATCAGCAGCCCCGAGGTCTCGCGGTCGAGGCGATGGGCGAGCTCGAGCATGCGTAGCTCGGGGCGCTGCACGCGCAGCTGCTCGATCACCCCATAGCTCACCCCGCTGCCGCCATGCACCGCCTTGCCGGAGGGCTTGTCGATGACGAGCAGCGCCTCGTCCTCGTACACCACCGGCAGCGGCTTGCCCGCCGGCGCGGGTGCGGCGTGGGTCGGCTCGGCGATGCGGATCGGCGGGATGCGCACCTCGTCGCCCTCCTGCAGGCGATAGGTCTGCTGCACGCGACGCCCGTTCACCCGCACCTCGCCGCTGCGCAGGATGCGATAGACGTGGCTCTTGGGCACCCCCTTGGCGATGCGCAGGAGGTAGTTGTCGATGCGCTGGCCCGCCGCCGCCTCGTCGATGCGTTCGTGGCGAACCGCGATCGCTTTGCCTTCAATCGTCGTCATGAAATATACTTTCGCGCGGTTGAACCGGTCGCTGCCACCCAAGTGCGGCGCGTCAGCAGTCCGTCAGGTCGAAACACCTGCTCCGGACGACGCGCGCAGACTGCTGGCAAAGAGCCCTGAAGAGCGCTCCCGGTCACAACCCTTGCCCGCCATCCAAGGCCGAAAAGGCGCCGATGGTAACGCAAGCGATCCCCTTCGACACACCCATCCAGCCCCCGGGTTGGATTTTGACGCGCAAGTCACCGACGCAGGATCAAATGTTCCGGCCACGCTGCCGCACCGGCACCGCGGGCGGGAACAAGAGAAATTCGACCAGCCGACCCATCACAGCCCTGTTAACCCACCGGATGAAAGCAGCAGCCCTACCCAATCGCTCCTGATCCCGGAAAGCGCGATGGTGCGCGCCGTTCGTCCTGCCCGTGTGTCTTCTCGCGGGAGAACGATCCAAATGAAGCGCATGCTTTTCAATGCGACGCAGGCCGAAGAACTGCGCGTCGCGATCGTGGACGGTCAGAAACTGATCGACCTCGATATCGAATCGGCCGCCAAGGAAGAACGCAAGAGCAACATCTACAAGGCCGTCATCACCCGCATCGAGCCCAGCCTCGAGGCGGCGTTCGTGGACTACGGTGCCGACCGCCACGGCTTCCTGCCGTTCAAGGAGATCTCGCGTTCCTACTTCCAGCCTGGTGCGGACGCCAAGGCCTCGATCAAGGAAGCCCTGAAGGAAGGCCAGGAACTCATCGTCCAGGTCGAGAAGGACGAGCGCGGCAACAAGGGTGCGGCGCTCACCACCTACATCTCGCTGGCCGGCCGCTATCTGGTGCTGATGCCCAACAACCCGCGCGGCGGTGGCGTCTCGCGCCGCGTCGAGGGTGACGAGCGCGCCGAACTGCGCGAGAACATGGATCAGCTCGACGTCCCCCAGGGCATGAGCCTGATCGCGCGCACCGCGGCGATCGGCCGCAGCGCCGAAGAGCTGCAGTGGGACCTCAACTATCTGCTGCAGCTGTGGACCGCCATCGAAGGCGCGGCACAGGGCCAGTCCGGCGCCTTCCTGATCTACCAGGAAGGCAGTCTGGTGATCCGCGCGATCCGCGACTACTTCCAGCCCGACATCGGCGAGATCCTGATCGACACCGACGACATCTTCGAGCAGGCCACGCAGTTCATGGCCCACGTGATGCCGGGCAACGTCGCCCGCGTGAAGCGCTACAGCGACGACGTGCCGCTGTTCTCGCGCTTCCAGATCGAGCACCAGATCGAGTCGGCCTATTCGCGCCAGGTGAACCTGCCCTCGGGCGGTGCCGTGGTGATCGACCATACCGAGGCGCTGGTGTCGATCGACGTCAACTCGGGCCGCGCCACCAAGGGCTCGGACATCGAGGAGACCGCCTTCCGCACCAACTGCGAGGCGGCCGACGAGATCGCCCGCCAGCTCCGCCTGCGCGACCTCGGCGGCCTCATCGTCATCGATTTCATCGACATGGAATCGGCCAAGAACCAGCGCGAGGTCGAGAACCGCCTGCGCGACGCGCTGCGCCACGACCGCGCCCGCGTGCAGACCGGCAAGATCAGCCGCTTCGGCCTGCTCGAGCTGTCGCGCCAGCGCCTGCGCCCGGCGCTCGCCGAAACCAGCTACATCACCTGCCCGCGCTGCAACGGCACCGGCCACATCCGCAGCACCGAATCGTCGGCGCTGCACATCGTGCGCATCCTCGAAGAAGAGGCGATGAAGGACAATACCGGCGCGGTGCACCTGCAGGTGCCGGTCGATGTCGCCACCTTCCTGCTCAACGAGAAGCGGGTCGACATCGCGCGCATCGAGATGCGCCACAAGGTGCAGCTCATCATCGTTCCGAACCGCCATCTCGAGACGCCGGCGCACGAGATCATCCGCCTGCGCCACGACCAGCTCAACACCGAGGACATCGCCCTGGCGAGCTATCAGATGGTGCAGAAGCCGGTCGAAGAGGACACCCGCCTGCCCTCCAAGGCCAACGAGCGCCCGGCACGCCCCGAGGCCGCGGTGAAGGGCATCGCCCCCGCGCAGCCTGCCCCGATGGCTGCACCCGAGCCCGCTCCCGCCTCGGCCCCGGCCCCTGCCGCGCCCGAGCCCAAGGGGCTGATCGCGCGCATCATGGGCTGGTTCTCCGCCGGCAAGGGCGCCGCGGAACCGGTCCCCGCCCCGGTCGTGGAAGAGACTCCGAAACGCGAGGCGCGCCCGCGTGGCGAACGCAGCGGCGAGGGTCGCCGCAATGGCGGCAGCAATGGCGGCCGTGGCCGTCGCGGCGAGCGCGACGGCGAGGCGCAGCCCTCCACCCGCGGCAGCCGTGCCGAGCGTGGCGAGAGCACCGAGCGCCCGCAGCGCGTCGCGGCCGAGCGTGCCGAGCGCCCCGAGCGTGCCGAGCGCCCCGAGCGTGCTGAACGCCCCGAGCGTGCCGAGCGCAGCGAAGGCGGCCGCCGTGGTCGCGGCCAGCGCGGCGAGCGTGCCCAGGAAGGCGCCGAGCAGCGCGCGGCCCAGACCGAGGACGATCTGCTGAAGGCCGCCACCGCCACTGCGATGGTGGCAGCGGCCACGACGGCGGACTCCGGCACGACCGAGACCGTTGCCAGCACGGAAGGCGGCGAAGAGGAAGGCACCCCGTCCGAGAAGCGCCGCCGTCGCGGCCGTGGCCGCGGCCGTCGCTCGGGCGAGCCGCAGGGCATCGACGGCGCCGCCGAAGCGGGTAACGAAGCCGAGACCGGGGCGAAAGCGCCCGAGGGCGAACTGCCGGGAATCGCGGCGTCCGCCGTCGAGCAGGGGACCGTCGAGTCCGCGCACGCTGCCAGCCCGGTCACGACCGGACAGGACGCGAACGTCGGCGCTGCCGCCACAGCCGTGGTGCAAACCGCTCCGGCGGATGCGCAGATCGCCGAACTGCCGATCGTCGGCGGCACCGCGGAGGACGTCACACCGGTCGCCCTGGCCGCACCTCAGGTGCCGCTTGCCCCGGTGCCGGTCGGCGCAGCGCTGGAAGTCGTCGCTGAAACGGCGCCTGCCGCGGAGGTCCCGGTCGACAAGGCCCTTGCGGCCGAAGCGGTGCTCGCCGAGCAAGGTGCTGCTGCCGAAGAGCTTGCCGCCGGGAGTGCTGCCACGGTCGAAGCGGTATCCGCCGCGGCGCCCCGTGCCGAGACCGCTGCCATGATCGATTCGGCTTCTGCCGAGGAAGCGCCGCCTGCGGTCGCCTCCGCAGCGGGCGAGGAGGCGGTCATCGGCACCGAACCCGTCGCGGTCGCCGAGCCCGCCCCCACGTCGAGCGCCGGCGTCCCCCCCGAGGTCGCCGCCGCAGCGCCGGAAGCCGTGCCAGCCCCGCTCGCGGATTCGACGGAGGTCGCCGAACCGTCCGTGCCTGCGGCAGCCGAGTCGACGGTGGTTCGCGCGATGGAAGCCGGCCGTGCCAGCCACGCGCCGAGCGCACCGATCGCGGTGCCGTCCGGCGACAGCGGCCTGATCAGGATCGAGACCGATCCGGCCAAGCGCGTGCAGTTCGGCACCGGCGCCCCGGAGCAGCCGGCACGCCTGGGCCGCCAGCCCCGCCCGGCCGCAGTGATCGCCGAAGAGCCGCTGCAACAGGTCGAGACCCGCAAGTAAGCGGTTCCACCAACCCCGGCGCGAAGGCTTGTCGAGCGCACATCGCGACTTGCATCGCTCCTGCAGGAAACCAGCCCGCGTGGTTGCGCTTTCCGCAGGAGCGGCGCGAGTCGCGATTTCCTTGTCGCCCCGAACTCAGCCCTCGCCCCGAACTCAGCCCTCGCCGCGGACGCGTTGCACGATCCCGCGTGCTGCGTCTTCACACATGTCGAGCACCAGGTCGAAGCCCTTCGGCCCGCCGTAGTAGGGATCGGGCACCTCCTCGCCGTGAGCTTGCGCGCCGGCGAAGGGCAGGAAGAGCTGCAGCTTGGGCCGGTACACCTCGGGGCAATGGCGCTGCATGTGCTCGAGATGCCCGCGGTCCATCGCCAGCAACAAGTCGAACTCCTGGAAGTCGCGCAGCTCGAGCTTGCGCGCGCGCAGCGCCGAGAGGTCGTAGCCGCGCAGCTTGGCCGCCTTCTGCGTGCGCGGGTCGGGTGCCTCGCCGGCGTGGTAGCCCTGCGTGCCGGCAGAGTCGAGCAACACCTGCGCACCCAGCCCGCCGGTCTCGACGAAGTGGCGCGCCACCGCCTCGGCGGTCGGCGAGCGGCAGATGTTGCCAGTGCATACGAACAGGATCCTCTTCATCCCCTCCCCTCCTCTTCTTGTTGTTCACACGCTGCCATGCTGGTCGGCGCCGAAGGCGCGCTCGCGCAGCTTGAAGAGCTCGTCGCGCGCCGCCGCCGCCTTCTCGAACTCGAGGTTGCGGGCGTGCTCCTGCATCTCCTTCTCCAGCCGCTTGATCGCCCGCGCCAGCGCCTTCTCGTCCATCACCGCGTAGTCGCTGCCCTTGTCGGCCACGCGTGCGGCGTCGCGCTTGGCCCCATCGGAATCATAGACCCCGTCGATGATGTCCTTGATCCGTTTCGTCACCGACTTCGGCACGATGCCATTGGCCTCGTTGAAGGCGATCTGCTTGTTGCGGCGACGCTCGGTCTCGCCGATCGCCGCCTTCATCGAGTCGGTGATGCGGTCGGCGTAGAGGATGGCGGTGCCGTGCAGGTGGCGCGCGGCGCGGCCGATGGTCTGGATGAGCGAACGCGCGGAACGCAGGAAGCCCTCCTTGTCCGCGTCCAGGATCGTCACCAGCGACACCTCGGGGATGTCCAGGCCCTCGCGCAGCAGGTTGATGCCCACCAGCACGTCGAACTCGCCCAGGCGCAGGTCGCGGATGATCTCCACGCGCTCCACGGTGTCGATGTCCGAGTGCAGGTAGCGCACGCGGATGCCGTTGTCGGCGAGGTAGTCGGTGAGGTCCTCGGCCATGCGCTTTGTCAGCACGGTGACCAGCACGCGCTCGTTTACCGCCAGGCGCTTCTTGATCTCGCCGAGCAGGTCGTCCACCTGCGTCATCGCCGGGCGCACCTCAACCATGGGGTCGATCAGGCCGGTCGGGCGCACCACCTGCTCCACCACCTGGCCCTGGTGCTCTTCCTCGTATTTCGCCGGGGTTGCCGACACGAAGACGGTCTGCGGCATCAGGCGCTCGAACTCGTCGAACTTGAGCGGCCGGTTGTCCAGCGCCGAGGGCAGGCGGAAGCCATAGCCGACGAGGTTCTCCTTGCGCGAGCGATCGCCCTTGTACATGCCGCCGACCTGGCCGATGGCGACGTGCGACTCGTCGATGAACATCAGCGCATCCTGCGGCAGGTAGTCGATCAGCGTCGGCGGCGGCTCGCCCGGACCGCGCCCGGACAGGTGCCGGGAGTAGTTCTCGATGCCCTTGCAGAAGCCCATCTCGTTCAACATCTCGAGGTCGAAGCGGGTGCGCTGCTCGATGCGCTGCGCCTCCACCAGCTTGCCCTCGCGCTGGAAGAAGGCGACGCGCTCCTTCAACTCCTCCTTGATCGCCTCGATCGCCTGCAGCACCGTCGCGCGCGGGGTCACGTAGTGGCTGGACGGATAGACGGTGAAGCGCGCCAGCTTGTGCCTGAGGTGTCCGGTGAGCGGATCGAACAGGGTCAGGTGTTCGATCTCGTCGTCGAACATCTCGATGCGCACCGCGAGCTCGGCGTTTTCCGCCGGGAAGACGTCGATCACATCGCCGCGCACGCGGAAGGTGCCGCGGCGGAAGTCGATGTCGGCGCGGGTGTATTGCATCGCCACCAGGCGCTGGATGAGGTCGCGGTGCGCCATGCGCTCGCCCTCGCGCAGGTGCAGGATCATGGCGTGGTAGTCGACCGGATCGCCGATGCCGTAGATGCACGACACCGTGGCCACGATGACCACGTCGCGGCGCTCCATCAGGCTCTTGGTCGCCGACAGGCGCATCTGCTCGATGTGCTCGTTGATCGACGAATCCTTCTCGATGAAAAGGTCGCGCGAGGGCACGTAGGCCTCGGGCTGGTAGTAGTCGTAGTAGCTGACGAAGTACTCGACCGCGTTCTCGGGCAGGAACTCCTTGAACTCGGCGTAGAGCTGCGCGGCCAGCGTCTTGTTGGGCGCCAGCACCAGGGCCGGTCGCCCCATGCGGGCGATGACGTTGGCCATGGTGTAGGTCTTGCCCGAGCCGGTCACGCCGAGCAGGGTCTGATACATCAGGCCGTCCTCGACGCCTTCGCACAGCAGGCGGATCGCCTCGGGCTGGTCGCCGGCGGGCGGAAACGGCTGGTGCAGGCGGAAGGGGCTGCCCTCGAAGCCGAGCACGGTCCCGCCTTGCTGCGGTGCATCGTTTCCGGCGCTATTGCCTTGAGTCGTCATGCTAAAATTCCCGCTCCATTCCGGTGCATCGCCGCACGGCGGCACCGGACGAAAACGCCGATTATTTCCCAAATCGCGTGACAAGGCACGGCGCAAGTCCGTTCCCGCCACGCGCATTCACTGCCGCCCTACCGGAACAACTGGAGTCCTCATGTCCGCTTCGATCTTCGCCGCCGTCGAGATGGCGCCCCGTGACCCGATCCTTGGCCTCAACGAGGCCTTCGCCGCCGACACCCGCGCCGAGAAGGTCAACCTCGGCGTCGGCGTGTACTACGACGACAACGGCAAGATCCCGCTGCTCGCCGCCGTGCGCACCGCCGAGAAGGCACGCCTCGAAGCCATGCCGCCGCGCGGCTACCAGCCGATCGAAGGCCCCGCGGCCTACAACAACGCGGTGCAGGGCCTGCTCTTCGGCAAGGACTCGCAGCTCGCCACCAGCGGCCAGACCATCACCGTCGAGGCCCTCGGCGGCACCGGCGCGCTCAAGGTCGGCGCCGACTATCTCAAGCGTCTCGTCCCCGGCGCCACCGTGTACATCTCCGACCCGAGCTGGGAGAACCACCGCGCGCTGTTCGAATCCGCCGGCTTTCCGGTCGAGAACTACCCCTACTACGACGCCGCCAGCCGCGGCGTGAACTTCGCCGGCATGAAGGCCAAGCTCGACAGCCTGCAGCCCGGCTCGATCATCGTGCTGCACGCCTGCTGCCACAACCCCACCGGCGCAGACCTGTCCGACGCGCAGTGGGACGAAGTGGTCGCCGTGTGCCGCGAGCGCGGCCTGATCCCCTTCCTCGACATGGCCTACCAGGGCTTCGCCGAAGGCATCGACGCCGACGCCGTGGCCGTGCGCGCGCTGTCGGCCAGCGGCCTGCAGTTCTTCGTGTCGAGCTCGTTCTCGAAGAGCTTCTCGCTCTACGGCGAGCGCGTCGGCGCGCTGTCCATCGTCACCGCCAGCAAGGAAGAGGCCGGTCGCGTGCTGTCGCAGGTCAAGCGCGTGATCCGCACCAACTACTCCAACCCGCCGATCCACGGCGGCGCCATCGTCGCCGCGGTGCTGAGCTCGCCCGAGCTGCGCCAGATGTGGGAAGACGAGCTCGGCGGCATGCGCGAGCGCATCCGCGCCATGCGCACCGGCCTGGTCGAGCAGTTGAAGGCCGCGGGCGTGGCGCAGGACTTCTCCTTCGTGATCAAGCAGCGCGGCATGTTCTCCTACACCGGGCTCACCGCCGCGCAGGTCGAGAAGCTCAAGGCCGATTTCGGCATCTACGCCGTGTCGACCGGCCGCATCTGCCTGGCCGCGCTCAACTCCAAGAACATCGGCTACGTCGCCAAGGCGATCGCGCAGGTGGTCAAGGGCTGATCCAGCCCGGCCAGGGCGGCGGGATCGCAAAATCTTCCGCCCCAGCCTTGACGAGCGCGCATCTGCTGCCTAAAATGCGCGCCTCTGTTCCCCGATAGCTCAGTCGGTAGAGCGCCGGACTGTTAATCCGTAGGTCCCTGGTTCGAGCCCAGGTCGGGGAGCCAAGTTTCAGGACTTGGTGTTTCATAAAGGAACAGCAAGCCAGCATCGCAACCGAGTACTTCCTCGATAGCTCAGTCGGTAGAGCGCCGGACTGTTAATCCGTAGGTCCCTGGTTCGAGCCCAGGTCGAGGAGCCAGCATCGCCAACAAGAAAGCCAATCCTTCGGGGTTGGCTTTTTTGTTGGCGGGGCCAGCGCGACGCGGCACTATTCCGCGCCGGATCGACCTCGCCTATCGCGACTTGCGTCGCTCCTACAGGCGGGCGGAACGACCCGACGGCTCACGGAAGCGATGACGACCGAGCCCGCGGTGGGAGCGACGCAAGTCGCGATACGGCGCGCGAACGAGCACCGGCGTCCGGCCCCGCGCCACGATGCGTCAACGAGCACTGAAACCGGGTTCGCCGCCGTGCCGCGAGCCCTCACGAATTGCCCGCATCGTTCGCCGGGTCCATCTCGCGCGCGGCACGCAGGTCGCGGTACACCGCGGCACGCATGATCAGCATCGACACCACCGGCGCGGTCATCAGCACGAAGACGCTGATCAGCAACTCGTGGATCACCAGGCGCGACTGTGTCACGGTGAAGTACAGCATCGATGCCACCAGGATGCAGCCGGCGCCGAGCGCGATGCTGATCGCGGGGCCGTGGATGCGCTGGTAGAAGCTCTGCAGGCGCGCCAGGCCGAGCGTGCCGACGAGGGTGACGATGCCGCCCAGCACCAGCAGCAGGGCCACCGGGATCGCCGCCCACCACGGCAGGGATTCGGCACCGCTCATTGGGCTGCCCTCCTGTCGCTGCGCGACCTCCTCCCCGAGGGAGGGGAGCGCTTTCCTTCGGGCGGTGGTGCGGACGCGCTCATTCGATCACCTCCCCGCGCATCAGGAACTTGGCGAGCGCGATCGTGGATACGAAGCCGAGCAGCGCGATGATCAGCGCGGCCTCGAAATAGATCTGGCTGCCGTGGCGGATGCCCAGCAGCAGCGCCAGCACCATCACGCACATCCACAGCGTGTCGAGCGCCAGCACGCGGTCCTGTGCCGAGGGGCCGATCATCAGCCGCAGCGTGCACAACAGCATGGCCAGCACCACGCAGGCCAGCGCGAAAAGTGTCGCCGCCGAGAGCAGCGTCGCGGTCGTCATGTCCGGCCTCCTCCGGGTTCGGGCGTCTCGAACACCTCGATGATCGGCTGTTCGTAACGCGTCTTGATGGTGTGCACCCACCACGCCTCGTCGTGCAGATCGAAGACGTGGAGCAGCAGCTCGTGGCCGTCGGGAAGGATCTCCACCCACACCGTGCCCGGCGTCGAGTTGATCAGGCAGGACAGCAGGGCCAGGCCGTGCGGGCTCTTCAGGTCGAGCGGCACGCGGATGAATTGCGAGTTCACATCGGCCGAACGCCGCAACAGGATGATCTGGGTGACGTTGAAACAGGAGCGGACGATCTCGATCGCCGCCATCCACAGCAGGCGGAACAGCGCCAGCGGGCGGCGGATGCGGGCGTGGCCGTGCGGCTGCAGCGGCTGCGACAGCAGCGGCGCGAGCACGCCGAGCGCGCCGCCGAGCAGCCAGTGCGCGGGCTCCAGGCTCTGGTTGAGCATCAGCCACATCAGCAGCAGGCTCGCCGACAGCAGCGGCGAAGGCAGCCAGCGTCTCATCGCGCACCCTCCGCGCCCGGCGCGCGCAGCACCGGAGGCTCGCCGAGCACGCGCGCCGCGTAGTCGCCGCTGCGCAGCAGGCCCGCGGTGGTGCGGTCGAGGTAGTCGAACACCGTGCCCGCCTGCACCGTCAGCAGCACGCACAGGATCACCAGCGCCCCCACCGGCACCGCCTCGGAGAACTGCAGCCGCGGCGGCGTCACCGCGCCCGCAGCCCAGAAGGTGCGCACCCCCAGGCGCATCAGCGCGATGATCGCCGCCAGCCCGGCGAGGATCATCAGCCCGATCAGGCCCCAGGTCGTCGCCGGGACGCCTTCGGGCGCGGCCGCGAGCATGGCGTGGAAGAGGCTGAACTTGGCGACGAAGCCCGCCAGCGGCGGCATCCCGGCGATCACCAGCGCGCACGCGGCGAAGCTCAGGCCGAGGAAGGCGAGCGTGCCGGGAATGCCGACGCCGACCGGATCCTCCGGCTTGTCCTCGATCGCGAAGGCCTCCATGGTGATCGCGATCAGCGCCGCGCCCGGCGGACGGATGCGCTCGGTGAGCTCGATCAGCAGCATGAAGGCCGCCATCGCCAGCGTGGAGCCGAGCAGGTAGTAGAGGCCCGAGGCCAGCACCGCTCCCCCGGAATGCCCGATCACCGCCAGCAGCGTGCCCGAGGACACGATCGCGCCATAGCCCGCCATGCGCCCGCCGTCCTGGCTGGCGAGCATGCCGATGGCGCCGAACAGCACGGTCGCCATGCCGCCGAGGGTCAGCGCGGCGAAGCCGAAGCCCTCCGCGGCGCCCGCCCCCTCGCCGAACACCGCCAGCCACACCCGCAGCACGGCATACACGCCCACCTTGGTCATCAGCACCAGCATCGCCCCCACCGGCGCCGAGGCCGAGGCGTAGGTGGTGGGCAACCAGAACCCGAGCGGCCACATCGCCCCCTTGGTGAGAAAGGCGAGCGCCAGCACCGCCGCCCCGACCTGCAGCAGCCAGGCGTCCTGCGCGCCGAGCAGGGCCACGCGGGCGCCGAGGTCGGCGATGTTGAGCGTCCCGGAGGCGGCGTAGATCAGCGACACCCCGATCAGGAACACCAGCGAAGCCACCAGGTTCACCGCGATGTACTGCATGCCGGCCTGGATGCGACGCAGGTTGTAGCCGTGCAGCACGAGCCCGTAGGACGCCGCCAGCATGACCTCGAAGAACACGAAGAGGTTGAACAGGTCGTTGGTCAGGAAGGCGCCGTTGAGCCCCATCAGCAGGAACTGGAAGAGCGGGTGGAAGCTCACGCCGACGCGGTCCCAGCGCCGCGCCGAGAACACCAGCACGGCGAGCGCGATCGTCGCCGTCAGCACCAGCATCAGCGCGGAGAGGCGGTCGGCCACCAGCGCGATGCCGAAGGGCGCAGCCCAGTTGGCCGCCAGATACACGCCGATGCCGCCGGGCCAGTACCCGCCGTCGGCCAGCACCAGCAGTGCGACCGCCACCGCCCACAGCAGCATGCCGCTCGCGAGGCCGAGGCCGAACTTGAGCCCGTGGCGCTTCTGGTTGATCGGGATCATCAGCGCGCCGACGATCAGCGGCAGCAGCACGGGCACGATGATCAGGTGGTTGAGCCAGGGCAACACCGTCATTCGCGCGGCTCCTCGCCATCGACGTGGTCGCTGCCCGAGAGCCCGCGCGCGCCGATCATCATCACCAGGTAGAGCGCGGTGGTGGCGAAGCCGATCACGATCGCGGTGAGCACGAGGCCCTGCGGCAGCGGGTCGGCGAACTGCGCCGGATCGATGGCGGGCGTGGGCGTGATCGGCGGCTTGTCCACCCACAGCCGCCCCATCGCGAAGATGAACAGGTTCACCGCGTACGACATCAACAGCAGCCCGGTGATGAGCTGGAAGGTGCGCGGACGCAGGATCAGCCAGATCCCCGCGCCGAACACCACGCCGACGGAAATCGCCAGTACCAGCTCCATCAGATCCGCCTCCCCTCGGCACCGCCCTGCCCGTCCGCCGGCAGGTCCTCGCCCGGGTGGCGGTGCGCGCGCAGCGACTGGTGCGCGAGCGCGACCAGCATCAGCATCGTGGTGCCGACCACCACCGCGAACACGCCGAGGTCGAACACGAAGGCGCTCGGCAGGTGCAGCTCGCCCACCAGCGGCCACTCCACGTGCGCGGTGTGGGTGGTGAGGAAGGGATGCCCGAACCACCACGCCCCCAGGCCGGTGGCGCAGGCCAGCAGCAGTCCGAAGCCCAGCCAGCGATGCGGGCGCAGGTTCAGGCGGCTCTCCACCCACACCGTGCCGGCGAGCATGTACTGCACCAGGATCGCCACTGCGAAGATCAGTCCGGCGACGAAGCCGCCGCCCGGCAGATTGTGCCCGCGCATGAAGAAATACACCGCGATCACCCCCATGAAGGGCAGCAGCAGGCGCAGGTAGATCCCCGGCACCAGCAGGTAGCCGCTGCCGGCCTGCTCGGCGGGGCTCTGCCGGCTCGCCGGATCGCCCTCGAAGCGCTGCTGCGGCGGGATGCCGGCGCTTTCCGGCGCCGGGCGGAAGCGGCGCAGCAGCGCATACACGGTGAGCGCGACGATGGCGAGCACGGTGATCTCGCCCAGGGTGTCGAAGCTGCGGAAATCCACCAGCAGCACGTTCACCACGTTGCTGCCCCCGCCGCCGCCGAGGGCGTTGAGCAGGAAGAAGTCCGCGATCGTGTCCGAGGCCGGATGCACCAGCACCGCATGGGTCAGCGCCGCCAGCGCGAGGCCGCCGCCGACGGCGAGCGCGAGGTCGCGCGTGCGTCGCGTCCATACCTGCCACGGCGGCTGCACCGGGCCGGCGATCGACTCGATCCGCGGCGGCAGCCAGCGCAGGCCGAGCAGGATCAGCACCGTGGTCACCGTCTCCACCATCAGCTGGGTCAGCGCCAGGTCGGGCGCAGACAGCCACAGGAAGGTCGCCGCGGTGACGATACCGGTGCCGCCGACGAGCGCGAGCGCGGCCAGGCGGTGGTACTTCGCCATCCACGCCGCCGCCAGCGCGCAGCCGGCGCCGATCAGCCACATGCCGGCGAAGAGCGGGTCGAAGCCCCGCACGAGGATCACGGTCCACGCCGGCGGAGCGCCCGCCAGCAGGAGCGGGATCAGCAGCAGCGCGAGCATCATCAGCATCAGCTGCGGCTGCAGCCGGCGCGTGCCGACGCGGCGCAGCAGCCACTCCGCACCGCGGGTGAGCTGCAGCATCGTCGTCTCGTAGGCCTGCGCGCCGTTGAGGCGGTGGAGCAGCGGCACGCGCTCGCGCCGCGCCAGGTCGAAATGGCGGCGCAGCACCCCGTAGAGCAGCACGCCGCCCACGAGCGCGCACACGCTCATCAGCAGCGGCAGGTTGAAGCCGTGCCACACCGCCAGGTCGTAGGCCGGCGCGGCCTCGCCCAGGGTGGCGACCACCGCCAGGTGCAGCAGCGGCTCGATGCTCACGCCGGGGGCGACGCCCACCACCAGGCAGGCCAGCACCAGCAGCTCGACCGGAAAGCGCATCCAGCGCGGCGGCTCGTGGGGGTCGCGCGGCAGGCCCTGCGCCGACGTTCCGAAGAAGACCGAGATGAAGCGCAGCGAGTAGGCCACGCTGAACATGCCCATCGCCACCGCGGCGTACGACATCCACCAGTTGCGATCCCCCCCGACGTGCAGCGTCTCGGCGAAGAACATCTCCTTGGACAGGAAGCCGTTCAGCAGCGGCACCCCCGCCATCGCCGCGCTGGCCACAATCGCCAGCGTGGCGGTGATCGGCAGCTTGTGGCGCAGGCCGCGCAGCACGCGCAGGTCGCGGGTGCCGGTCTCGTGGTCGATGATCCCGGCGGCCATGAACAGCGAGGCCTTGAAGGTCGCATGGTTGAGGATGTGGAAGATCGCCGCGACGATCGCCAGCGGCGTGCCGATGCCGATCAGCACCGTGATGAGGCCGAGGTGGCTGATCGTCGAGTAGGCCAGCAAGCCCTTGAGGTCGTGCTGGAAGATGGCCACGAAGGCGCCGATCAGCAGGGTGCACACGCCGGCGCCGCCGATGATCCAGGTCCATTCCGGCGTGCCGGCAAGCGCCGGCCACAGGCGCACGAGCAGGAACACCCCGGCCTTCACCATCGTGGCCGAGTGCAGGTAGGACGACACCGGCGTGGGCGCCGCCATCGCATGCGGCAGCCAGAAGTGGAAGGGAAACTGCGCACTCTTGGTGAGTGCACCGAGCGCGACCAGCACCAGCGCGGGCAGGTAGAGCTCGTGGCCGCGGATCTGGTCGCCGGCGGCGAGCACCACGTCGAGGTCGTAGCTGCCGACGATATGCCCCAGCACCAGCACACCGGCCATCAGGCACAGGCCGCCGGTGGCGGTCACGGTGAACGCCATGCGCGCGCCGCGGCGAGCGTCCGCGCGGTGGTGCCAGTAGCCGATGAGCAGGAAGGAGGTGAGGCTGGTGAGCTCCCAGAACACCACCAGCTGCACCAGGTTGCCCGACAGCACGACCCCCAGCATCGAGCCCATGAAGGCGAGCAGGAAGGCGAAGAAGCGCGGCACCGGGTCTTCGGGCGACATGTAGTAGCGCGCATACAGCACCACCAGCAGTCCGATCGCCAGCACCAGCATGCTGAAGACCCAGGCCAGGCCGTCGACCCGCAGCACGAAGTCCAAGCCCTCGGCGGGCAGCCAGGCGAACTCCGCACGCACGACCTCGCCGGCGGCGACCTGCGGGAACAAGGCCGCGGCGATCGCCAGTCCGCCCACCGCCACCCCGATCGCCAGCCAGGACTCGCGGTTGCGCGCGTCCTGCGGCATCAGCGCGGCGAGCACGCTACCGAGAAAGGGGAGGAGGACGAGCGAGGCGAGCAGCATCGAGGCGGATCGGGGCGGAAAGGCGTTCAGGGACGGGGCGGGGGCCAGGACGACGTGCGGCGGTCCGGCGAAACCCTGCCGAGGTTACCACAGCAAATTTGGTGCCAGATTACCGGGCACGCATGAAAAGGCGGAGCTCCCGCAGGGGTCTGTCGGGTTCTGGGAGCGCGGGAGCGGCGCGCTCCAGCGCTTTCGACCCGCTTCATCGACCCTTCCACCGCCGTATCGCGACTTGCGTCGCTCCCACAAGATGCGCGTCGTATCGCGACTTGCGTCGCTCCCACAAGGTGCCCGTCGCTCCCACAAGGTGCCCGAATCAACCGGTGGGGGCGCCGGAACCGCGGTGTTCTTGTGGGAGCGACGCAAGTCGCGATCGCCGCTGAAGGGTGCGATGACGCTCGCACCGCCCTCACCCGCCGCCACCCTGCTCCCCGCGCACCAGCCGCCCGACATCGAAGCCGCGCGCCGCGAGGCGTTCGAGCAGCTCGGCGTAGGCACGCGCCTCCACCGTCGGCGTGCGCGACAGGATCCACAGGTACTCCCGGCTCGGCTCGCCCACCGCCACCAGGCGATAGTCGGGGTCGAGGTCGAGCACCCAGTAGTCGCCCCATACGATCGGCAGGAAGGACAGCCAGGCCGGCGCGAAGCGCACCTCCAGCCGCGGCGAATCGGCACCACCGATCTGCCGCGCCACGCCGACCGCCTCGGAGACGCTGCCATCGGCCTCGCGACAGCGGTTCAGCACGCGCACCTCACCGCGCTCCAGCAAGCTGTAGTCTGCGCGAGAATCCCCTACGCACTTCTTCTGGAACCAGTTCGGATAGCGCGCGATCTCGTACCAGGTGCCCATGTAGCGCGGCACGTCGAGCGCGGCGATCGGTTCCACGGGCGGAAGCGGAGCATCGGCCGCGACGGCGGGGCCAAGGCGCACGAAGAGGGCGAGGACACAGGCGGCGAGCGTGAGCGGACGGGCTTTCATCAGAACTCCTGCATGTCTGGGGCCGGTAGGACTTGGCACAGGGCGCGAAGTTTCTGCGCGCTCGCGCAGACGACGAACCGACGCCAACAGGCCACGCTGGCGAGGATTGCCGCGAAGCCTCAGGATTGCCCGAAAAGGCCGTCGCCCGTAGCCCTCCGCCCCCCAGGAGGCCCCGCGCGATCGAGCCGAATGCCCAGCGCACCCACCCGCCGGTCCAGCCATCGCCGGCCGGCACGCGCCACCATCGTCATCGCCGGGAGCCCCCATGAACCTGCGCACTGCCCTGCTGATCCTCGTCCTCGCCGCCCTCCTCGCCTCGGGCGTCGCCCCCTACGACCGTGGCGTGTGGTGGGCCGAGGTGGCCCCGGTCCTGATCGCGCTGCCCATCCTGCTCGCGAGCGCGCAGCGCTTCCCGCTCACCCCGCTCACCTACGGTCTGATCGCGTTCTTCTCGCTGATCCTCATCCTCGGCGGCGCCTACACCTACGCGCGCGTGCCGGTCGGCTTCGTGGTGCAGGACTGGTTCGAACTCGCGCGCAACCCCTACGACCGCTTCGGCCACTTTTTCCAGGGTGTCACCCCGGCCATCCTCGGGCGCGAGCTGCTGCTGCGCACCTCGCAGCTGCGCCCGGGAAAATGGCTGTTCGCCCTGCTCACCCTGAGCTGCACCGGCATCAGCGCGCTGTACGAGCTCGTCGAATGGGCCTCGGCCGAGCTGTGGGCCGGCGGCGCGGTGGAATTCCTCGGCACCCAGGGCGACCCCTGGGACGCCCAGGCCGACATGCTGATGGCGCTGCTCGGAGCGATAATCGCGCAGATCGTGTTCGGACGGCTGCACGACCGCCAGCTCGCACGCCTCGCCGCGCAGCCCTCCACCTGAACGGACGCATCCGGCCGATCTTCATATCGGCCGTCCGTTGCGGCGACTGCGGTCGCCAAGCCCTGCCGAGCCGTCGCGCCCGGCTCATCAAGCCCCGGCGGCTTCCCGCACCGGGGCGGCTCACCTATCGGGAGACCTCATGAACCAGCCATCCTCGAACCCACGCCGGCGCTTCCTCACCGCGGCCGGCGGGCTCGCCACCGCCGCCGTCGCCGGCCCGGCCCTGGCGCAGTCCGCGCCCCCCGCCGCGAGCACCGAGCGCAGCCTGCCCTTCCTGATCGGCCGCGCCACCGACACCCTGCTGCCACCCGGCAAGCAACGCAGCGTCGTGATCTGCGGTGGCGGCTGGGGCGGGGTGACCGCCGCCAAGTACCTGCGCCAGCTCGCCCCCCAGCTCGACGTCGTGCTGCTGGAGCGCAACCCCGTGTTCTTCTCCTGCCCGATGAGCAACAAGTGGCTGGTCGATCAGGTGGATACCCGGTATCTCACCCACGACTACCTCGCCGTGGCCGAGAAGTACGCCTACCGCTTCATCCAGACCGAGATCCTCGAGATCGAGCGCGAGGGCAAGCGGGTGATCACGGCGGCCGGCGCCATCCACTACGACTACCTGATCGTGGCCCCCGGCATCCGCTACAACTACGAGGCCTGGTTCGGCAACGACCGCCGCATGGCCGAGGCCACCCGGGCGCGCTTTCCGGCGGCCTACATCCCGAGCGCCGAGCACTTCCACCTCAAGAACGCGCTCCAGTCCTTCAAGGGCGGCGACCTCGTGATGACCCTGCCGCCCCCGCCGCAGCGCTGCCCGCCCAGCCCCTACGAGCGCGCCTGCCTGATCGCGTCGATGTTCAAGCAGAAGAAGATCCCGGGGCGCATCTACATCCTCGACCACAAGGACGGCGCGCGCCCGATCGGCCCGGGCTTCCGTTCCACCTTCGAAGAGCTGTACAAGGACATCATCACCTACGTCCCCGACGCGCGCATCGAGGAGGTCGATCCGTTCAAGCGCAGGATCCGCACCGAGGCGGGCGATTTCGACTTCCAGCACGCCATCCTCATGGCCCCGCACCAGGCCGGCGACCTCGCCTGGAAGGCAGGTCTGGTGCCGCGTCCAGGTGCGGGCAACCCGAGCGGCGGCTGGGCCGACGTCGATCCACTCTTCCTGCACGACCGCACGGACAAGGAGGTCTTCGTCATCGGCGACGCGGTCGGCTTCGTGTCGCCACAGTTCGGCTTCTACCCCAAGGCCGGCCACGTCGCCAACCGCCACGCCCGCATCGTGGCCTACTACATCTCCGAGCGCGAGGCCGGGCGGGAACCCGACTACCGGCTCCCGGACAACCTCTGCTTCATGATGGTGAATATCGCCCCGCAGGAAGGCATCTCGGTGCAGTTCGACTACAAGGTCAACGCCCAGGGCATCATCGAGCAGACCCAGATCGACTACAACGAGCGCACCGCGGCGACGATCTCGCAGGACTTCGGCTGGGCGCAGACCATCTACGAGGACATGTTCTCGTAAGCCGGCCCGTCCGGCGCGGGGCTCACACCCCGTGCCGGCGGCGGTGCTGGCGGGCGCCGGCGGCGCCGTCGGCGTCCGAATAGGCGTGGCGCGCCGCGGTCATCTCGGCGAGCACGGTGGCGATCTTGTGGTTGAGCGTGCCCTTGGGAATCACGCCCTTGGCGTCGGGCTCGCCGGCCTCGACGCCGGTCAGCACGGTCATCGCCTCGTCCACCGTCTTCACCGCGTGGATGTGGAAGCGGCCTTCCGCCGCGGCCTGCACCACGTCCTCGCGCAGCATCAGGTGACGCACGCTCGCCGCCGGGATCACCACGCCCTGCGTGCCGTCCAGCCCGCGCGCGCTGCACAGGTCGAAGAAGCCTTCGATCTTCTCGTTCACACCGCCGATCACCTGCACCTCGCCGAACTGGTTCACCGAGCCGGTGATCGCGAAGCGCTGCTGGATCGGCACCTGGGTCAGCGCCGAGAGCAGTGCGCACAGCTCGGCGAGCGAGGCCGAGTCGCCCTCGACCGGCGCGTAGGACTGCTCGAACACCAGGCTCGCCGACAGCGACAGCGGCTGGTGGCGGGCGTAGCGCGCGGCGAGGAAGGCCGACAGGATCAGCACGCCCTTGGAGTGGATCGCACCGCCGAGCTCGGTCTCGCGCTCGATGTCGACCACGTCGCCCTCGCCCATGCGCACCGTGGCGGTGATCCGCACCGGGTGGCCGAAGAGCTCCCCGGCGAGCTCGATCACCACCAGGCCGTTGATCTGGCCGGCGCGCTCGCCGGTGGTGGAGATCAGCGTGGTGCCGTCGAGGATGGACTCCAGTACCCGGGTCGGGTAACGATTGGCCCGCCGCGCGCGCGCGGCGAGCGCGTCCTCGACCTCGGCGCGCGTCGTGGCGGCGAGGCCCTTCTGGCGGGCGTGGAAGTCGGCCTCGCGCATGAGGTCGGAGAGCGCGCGGGTGTTGAGCGACAGGCGCCCGGAGTCCTCGGCCAGGCGCGAGGCTTCCTCGACCAGGCGCGCCACACCGCTGCGCTCGACCGGCAGCAGCTTCGCGCCGCGCGCGAGCAGCGCCATCAGGCGGGCGTACTCGCATTCGTTCTCGGGCGTGCGCAGGATGTCGTCGTTGAAGTCGGCCGCCACCTTGAAGAGGTCGGCGAACTCCGGATCGTGCTCCATCAGCAGGTAGTAGACCTCGCGGTCGCCGATCAGCACCACCTTGAGCGCGCTCGGCACCGCCTCCGGCTCCAGGGTCAACGCCCCGCTCCAGCCCTGCGCCTCGGCCGGCGGCTCGATGCGGATCTCGCCCGCGCGCAGGCTGCGCTTGAGGCCTTCCCAGGCGAAGGGCTGCGACAGCAGGCGCTCCGCGTCGAGCACCAGGTAGCCGCCGTTGGCGCGGTGCAGCGCGCCGGCACGGATCAGGTTGAAGTGGCTGACCTGGTTGCCCTGCTGCACGATGTGCTCGATGCGGCCGATCAGGTTGCCGTAGCCGGGGTTGTTCTCGAACACCACCGGCGCACCCTGCGAGCCGGAATGATCCACCAGCAGCTTGACCTGGTAGCGGTGGTAGCGCGTGTTCTCCTCGGGCTCTGGGGCCTCGTCGTCTTCTTCCTCCAGCATGGTGCCGCGCACCGCGCTGTCGATGACGTCGCGCTCGACCGCGTCGAGGAAGGCGAGCACCTCGGGCAGGTCCTCGTGCGCCTCGCGCACCTCGCGCAGCAGGTGCGCGACCGCGGGGCCGAGCACCTCGCGCTCGGCACGGTCGATCGACTCGCGCACCGACTTGCGCCAGCCGGGAAAGTCGTTGAGCAGATCCTCGAGGCGGTCGCTCCACGCGCCGATGCGCGCCTCGATGGCCTTGCGCTCGTCCTCCGGCAAGGCCTCGAAGGCCTCGGGCGACAGCGGCTCGCCGTCCTTGGTGGGCGCGAACACGAAGCCCTCGGGGGTCTGCAGCAGCGAGATGCCTTCGGCGTTGCAGGCCTTGCCGAGCTCGCGCAGCGCCCCTTCCTCGCGCGCCTTGTGCGCGCTCTGCAGCGACTCGACACGCTCGACGTGGGCGTCGCTGTCGAGCGCGGCGCCGAGCGCCGGGCCGAGGTCGCGGATGAAGGTCTGCATGCGCGTGCGCAGCGCAGCGCCGCGCCCGGCCGGCAGGGTCAGCAGGCGGGGCTTGAGCGGCTCGTCGAAGTTGTGGAGATAACAGAGATCGGGCGGCACGTCCTCGCGCGCCGCGCGCTCGCGCAGCAGGCGGAAGGTGGTCGCGTGCTTGCCGCTGCCGGCATCCCCGAGCACGAACACGTGGTAGCCGGTGTGGCCCATCGCGAGGCCGAAGCGGATCGCCTCGACGGCGCGCTCCTGGCCAAGGTCGCCGGCGTGGTCGGCGAGCGATTCGGTGGTGTCGAAGCTGAAGCAGGCGGGGTCGCAGCGCTTGCGCAATGCCGTCGCCGGCAGTGGCACGAGATCGGCCATGGATTTGATCTTTCTTCTGGTGCCGGAGCGGCAGGGAGCGCAATGATACACCCCGCCCCGCAGGCCCCGTGATCCACGCCCACTGCCCCCGGCTACGGCGGCTCCGGTTCTCGTGGGAGCGACGCGAGTCGCGATCGGCCGCGGGCTTGCGACGAAGGTCGACATGCACGCCTGCGCGAACCTCGCCTTGCGCCGCGCTGTCCACGACTTGATAATCCCGCAACCCGAACCCCAGCCCGCAGCCGCAGCCGACCATGAAAGTCATCCCGATCCAGCAGGCCGCGTCTCCCCTCGCCCCCGCGGCCCCCGCGCCCGTTGCGGCGCCCGGCGCTGCGCTGGTCGACCGCCGCGCGCGCAGCGTGCGCGACCTGCGCATCTCGGTCACCGACCGCTGCAACTTCCGCTGTGTGTACTGCATGCCGCGCGAGGTCTTCGGCGACGACTACGCCTTCCTGCCGCGGCGGCAGCTGCTCAGCTTCGAGGAGATCCTGCGCGTGGCGCGGCTGTTCGTCGCGCGCGGCGTGCGCAAGATCCGCATCACCGGCGGCGAACCACTGCTGCGCAAGGACGTCGACCGCCTGATCGGCATGCTCGCCGCACTCGACGGCGTCGAGGTCACGCTCACCACCAACGGTGTGCTGCTGCCCAAGCTCGCGCGCCGGCTCAAGGACGCCGGCCTGCACCGCGTCACCGTGAGCCTGGACGCGCTCGACGATGCGCTCTTCCGGCGCATGAACGACGCCGACTACCCGGTGGAGAAGGTGCTCGAGGGCATAGAGGCGGCCAAGGTGGTGGGCCTGGGCCCGATCAAGGTCAATATGGTGGTCAAGCGCGGCACCAACGACGTCGACATCGAGCCCATGGCCGCGCACTTTCGCAACAGCGGCCACATCCTGCGCTTCATCGAGTTCATGGACGTGGGCGCTTCCAACGGCTGGAAGATGGACGAGGTGCTGCCCTCGCGCGAGATCGTCGAGCGCATCGACCGCCTCTTCCCGCTCGAGCCGGTCGACCCCAACTACGAGGGC
This sequence comes from Thauera aminoaromatica, assembly GCF_000021765.1. NCBI lineage: Bacteria > Pseudomonadati > Pseudomonadota > Betaproteobacteria > Rhodocyclales > Zoogloeaceae > Thauera > Thauera aminoaromatica. The sequence goes on from NC_011662.2 coordinate 2,644,511, forward strand.
GAGGTCGCCGAGCGCTGGCGCTACAAGGACGGCGCCGGCGAGATCGGCGTGATCTCCTCGGTGACCCAGGCCTTCTGCTCGAGCTGCACGCGCATCCGCCTGTCCACCGAGGGACAGCTCTACACCTGCCTGTTCGCGCAGCAGGGCCACGATCTGCGCGCCCTGCTGCGCGAGGGCGCCGACGACGCCCGCATCGACGCCGCGATCGCCCAGGTGTGGCAGGGGCGCGAGGACCGCTACTCCGAGATCCGCACCGCCGAGACCGCCGCGCTGCGCAAGATCGAGATGTCCTACATCGGCGGCTGAAGCGGTCGCGGCCGCCGCCACCGCGGCCTGCGCCACCTCGATCGTCGCCTCAATCGTCGCGCATCGCCTCCAGCTCGAAGCGCAGCGCCACCGCATCGCCCACCATGCCGCGGCTGACGCCGTAGTCCATGCCCCAGCGGCTGCGCTCGATGGTCGTGCGCGCCGAGATGCCGAGCGTGTGCTTGCGGTGGCCGAAGGGATAGCTTGCAGCCTTGTTGAGCGTGACGTCGAGCACGACCGGGTGGGTCTGCCCGAGCAGGGTCAGACGGCCGGCGAGCTTGCCGTGCAGGCGCCCGTCGCGCTCGGCGCCGGGCTCGAAGCCGGTGGCCTCGAAGACGATCTCGGGATGCTTCCTGGCGTCGAGGAAGTCGCTGTCGCGCACGTGGCGGTCGCGCGCCTCGTGGTTGCTGAACACGCTGTCGGCGGCCACCACCACCCTCCCCGACTTCAGCGTGCGCGCGGCCTCGTCGTATTCGAAGCGCCCGCTCGCCTTCAGGAACAGGCCGATGATGTCGGCGTAGCCGAGGTGCTCGACCTGGAAGCCGATGGCGAAATGCTCCGGGTCGATCGTGTAGCTGCGCGGCTCCGCCCAGGCCGGCGCGGCACCGAGGACGCCCGCCAGCACGGCCGCGGCGAGCATGCGGGGAAAACGTCTGCGCGATTCCATCTTCCTTTCTCCTCCAGGGACTTGCGAATGTGGCTTCCGCGGTCAGGATTGCGGACGCGTGTGGTATAGCCAGCGCACATCGACCGCGAAGGACCACGCCAGCAGCGCCAGCGCCAGCACCAGCAGCGCCGTCGCCAGCGCACCGCCGATCGCCGGCAGCAGGCATAGCAGCAGGCAGGCGACCTGCCAGACGCAGACCAGCTTGCGCCGGCGGCTCTCCCGCAGCGGCCGCTCCAGCCAAGGCCAGGGCCGCATCGCGGCGACGAAGACGTAGCGCATCGCACCGATCGCCAGCACCCAGGGTCCCGCCTTGTCCATCGCCAGCAGATGCACGCACAGGACCAGGATCAGGAAGGCGTCGAGCTCCATGTCGAAGCGCGCGCCGAAGTCGCTCTCGCAGCGCCAGCGCCGCGCCACCCAGCCGTCCACGCCATCGAGCAGCAGCGCGAGCGCGGCGAGCGCGGCCACCTGCACGGGATGTGCATCCACCCATGCGGGCGTGGCAAGCATCCCGGCGAGGAGGGCGACCAGCAGGGCGCGCGCCAGCGTCACCCGGTTCGCCGGACCCAAGCCGCGGCGCGGGTCGGACCAGAAGTGCCGGATCAAGGCAGCGATGGCGAGCAACGCCGCGCCCGCCGCCCAAGCAGCCGCGAGCGGCAGCGCGAGCGTGCTCGACGCCAGCGCGACGAGCGCGACGAGGCCGCCGAAGCCCCCGGCCAGATCGAGCCAGAGGCGGGGAAGTCCGCCGCGCCGAACACAAGATCCGCCCTGCTCCATCGCCATGCTGCCCTTGCGCCCCTTTCCCACCTCGTTCAGGCCCCATTCGCGCTTGGCGGCGCGCCTACAGTGGCTGCAGCGCCCTGCTACCATTCCTCCTTCGATCATCCGCCGCGCGAAAGGGTTCGCACAAGGAGCTCGGCATGTCCAGCACCAACCTCGCCTTCTGGACCGTCCGCCCGGGCTACGGCGAATTGCGCCCGGCGCCGCTGCGCCCGCCCGCAGACGGCGAGCTGCGGGTGCGCAACCTCTTCGGCGCAGTCAGCCGCGGCAGCGAGAGCCTGGTGTTCCGCGGCGAGGTGCCCGAAAGCGAATACGAACGCATGCGCGCCCCCTTCCAGGAGGGCGACTTCCCCGGGCCGCTCAAGTACGGCTACATCGGCGTCGGCGTGGTGGAGGACGGCGTCGGCACCGCGGCCACCGCCTTGCGCGGCCGCACGGTGTTCTGCCTGCACCCGCATCAGCAGCGCTATGTGGTACCCGCCGGCGCCGTCGTCCCCCTCCCCGCCGGCGTGCCGGCCGCGCGCGCGGTGCTGGCCGCCAACCTCGAGACCGCGATCAACGCCTGCTGGGACGGCGTCCCCGCGCTGGGCGACCGCATCGCGGTGGTCGGCGCCGGCGTGGTCGGCAGCCTGGTGGCCTGGCTGTGCGCGCGCCTCCCCGGCGTCGAGCTCGAGCTGATCGACACCGACCCCGGCCGCGCCGGCCTCGCCGCCGCGCTCGGCCTCGTTCACCGCCTCCCGGAGCAGGCGCGTGGCAACTGCGACCTCGTCTTCCACGCCAGCGGCAACCCCGCCGGCCTGGTGCGCGCGCTCGAACTCGCCGGACAGGACGCCACCGTCGTGGAGATGAGCTGGTACGGCCGCCGCAGCGCGGAGCTGCCGCTCGGCGCCGCCTTCCACGCCCGCCGCCTGCGCCTGCAGTCCAGCCAGGTCGGCCGCCTGCCGCCGCCACGCAGCCCGCGCTGGGACTACCGTCGCCGCATGGAACTCGCGCTCGCGCTGCTCGTCGATCCACGTCTGGACGCACTGATCAGCGGCGAGACCGACTTCACCGACCTGCCCGCGCTGATGCAGCGCCTCGCCGAAGCCCCCGCCGGGGCGCTGTGCGAGCGCATCCGCTATGCCAGTCCGAGCACCTGAGATCCACCCGAGCATCGATCCGGAGCCCCCATGTACAGCCTCACCGTCCGCGAACACATCATGATCGCCCACAGCTTCCGCGGCGAGATCTTCGGCCCGGCGCAACGGGTGCATGGCGCGACCTACCTGGTCGACGCCTGCTTCCAGCGCAGCGAGCTCGACGCCGACGGCCTGGTGGTCGACATCGGCCTCGCCGCCGCAACGCTGAAGGCGGTGCTCGCCGAGTTCAATTTCCGCAACCTCGACGAGCTCGAGGAATTCCGCGGCCGCAACACCACCACCGAGTTCATGGCCAGGGTGATCTTCGACCGCCTCGCCGCCACGATCCGCGCCGGCCGGCTGGGCCCCGGGGCGCAGGGGCTGGAGCGGCTGAAGGTGAGCCTGCACGAGTCGCACGTCGCATGGGCGAGCTACGAGGGCGCGCTGTGAGCGCTCACAGGGGGAGCGCAGACCTCGATTTCATCGTCCCCGGCGACCCCGCCCAGCGCACCGGCGGCTATCTCTACGATGCCCGCATCGTCGAGGCGCTGCGCCACCTCGGCTGGACCGTCACCGTCCATGGCCTGCCCGGCCGCTTCCCCGACGCCGACCCCACGGCGCGCGACGCCCTGCACGACACCCTCGCCACCCTGCCCGCCGGTCGGCGCGTGGTCATCGACGGGCTCGCGCTCGGCGGCCTGCCCGAGGTCGCGATCGAGCACGCCGGACGGCTGGCACTGGTCGCGCTGGTGCACCACCCCCTGGCCGACGAGCGCGGCCTCGATCCCGTGCTGCGGCGCTGCCTGCTGGCGAGCGAACGGGCCGCGCTCGCCGCCGTGCGCCTCGCGATCACCACCAGCGCCTTCACCGCGCGCCGGCTGCTCGACTTCGGACTGCGCGCCGAGCGCATCCGCTGGGTCGAGCCGGGCGTGGCGCCGCTCGCGCTGGCCGCCGCGGAGGGCGAGCCGCCGCAGCTGCTGTGCGTGGCCAGCCTGACCCCGCGCAAGGGCCAGGACGTGCTCGTGCGCGCGCTCGAGCGCGTACGAGCGCTGCCCTGGCGCTGCACCCTGATCGGCAGCACGCATCGCGACCCCGGCTACGCCGGCGAGGTGGCCGAACTCGTCCGCAGCCTCGGCCTGCAGGACCGCATCCGGCTCTCCGGCGAATGCGCGGACGCGGCCCTGCGCGACGCCTACGCCGCCGCCGACCTCTTCGTGCTGCCCTCCCACTACGAGGGCTACGGCATGGTGGTCGCCGAGGCGATCGCCGCCGGGCTGCCGGTGCTCGCCACCACCGGCGGCGCGCTCGCGGGCACGCTGCCTCCCGGCGCCGGGCTGGCCGTGCCGCCCGGCGACGTCGATGCGCTCGCCGGCGCGCTTGGCGAGTTGATCGGCGACCGCGCCCGGCGCCTGCGCCTGCGCGACGGCGCCCGCCGCGCACGCGCTGGACTGCGCGGCTGGCCGCAAGCGGGCGAGGCCTTCGCCGCCGCCCTCGCCGAACTCGCGCCGGCGTCCGCGTGATCCCGTCCGCGCGCCCACCCGGAGCCGCCATGCCGACCCACCCCGACGCCGCCGCCCCCCGCCATCCCGACGCCTGCTTCGATGCCGACTGGCTCGCGCTGCGCGCCGCCGCCGACCGCGCCGCGCGCGCGCCCCGACTCGAAGCGCTCGCCGCCGCCTGGCTGCAGGGGCGGCGGCGACGGCACCCGCAGGCCCCGCTGCGCCTGATGGACCTCGGCTGCGGCAGCGGCGCCAACGCGCGCCACCTCGCACCCCGCCTGCCCGGCCCGCAGCAATGGACGCTGGTCGACCACGACGCCGGTCTTCTGGAACGCGCCCGCACCCTCGGCGCGGACCTGCGCGATGCGCAGGGCGCGAAGCCGCAGGTCCACACCCGCTGCCGGGACCTCGGCACGCTCGCCGCACCTGCGCTCGCGGACACAGACCTCGTGTGCGCCTCCGCCGTGCTCGACCTCATGCCAGCGAGCTGGCTGGTCCGCCTCGCCGATGCCTGCACGAGCACCGGCTGCGCGCTGCTGATCACGCAGAGCGTGGACGGGACCTGGCGCTTCCTGACCCACGGCTCCGCAGAGCCACCCGTCCCCGACGATGCCTTCGTCCGCGACGCCTTCAACGCCCACCAACGCCGCGACAAGGGCCTCGGTGCCGCCCTCGGGCCGGACGCCGCACCCGCGCTCGCCGAGCTGCTCGCGGCGCGTGGCTTCGACGTCGAGACCGCCGCCAGCCCGTGGCGGCTGGACCTCGCCGCCCCGCCCCAGGCTGCGCTCGCATGCGCGCTCATCGACGGCTGGCGCGACGCCGCCACCGCGCAGTGCCCGCACGCCGCCGCGCGCATCGCCGCCTGGCACGCACGCCGCAGTGCGCAGTGCGCCGCACGGGGCAAGGAGGTGCTTGAAGTCGGGCACCTCGACCTCTTCGCCAGCCCGCCGGTCGCCACCCCGGCAGCGCTCCGGCCCGACGGCCCCGCCGCCCGCGCGCGATGAGCGGCGAAGCCCGGCGCACTCGACGCCCGCTGCCCGTCCTGCGTGCGCTTGCGAGCCTCGGGCTGCTCGCCGGCGTGCTGTGGTGGATCGAACCGCGCGCCCTCATCGCCGCCTTCGGCGCGCCTGCGCCCGCCTGGCTGGCGCTCGCGCTCGCGATCGGCGTGCTGCAGACGGCCTTGTCGGCGTGGCGCTGGCAGCTCACCGCCGGCCGCCTCGGCGCCCCGCTCGGCTTCGCCCATGCGCTGCGCGAGTACTACCTCGCGAGCTTTCTCAACCAGATCCTGCCGGGCGGGGTGATGGGCGACGCCGCGCGCGCCTGGCGCCACGCCAGTCTGCCGGGTACAGCCCGCGACGCAGCCTGGCAGGCAGTGGTGATCGAGCGCGGCGCGGGCCAGCTCGCGCTGCTGCTGGTGGTGGTCGCGAGCGTGCTCGCCGCCCCCGCGCTGCAGGTTGTGCCGGGACGCCTGGGCGACGCCGTCGACCTCCGGGGACTGCCGTGGATGGGCGTGCTCGCCGTGCTCGCCCTCGTCGCGACAGCACTCGCAGGCAGCACCAGGACGGCCCTGCGCAGCCTGGCCAGCGCCACCCGGCAGGCGCTGCTCGGGCGCGCGGTGCTGCTGCGCCAGCTGCTCGCCTCGCTGCTGATCGTGGCCAGCTACGTCGCGGTGTGGCTGTGCTGCATGCGCATGAGCGGGCTCGCCACGCCGCCAGCCCAGGCGGCGGCGCTGGTGCCCTGGGTGCTGCTGGCGATGGCGATCCCGCTCTCGGTGGCGGGCTGGGGCATCCGTGAAGGCGCGGCCGCGCTGGTGTGGCAGGCGGCCGGGCTGGACGCCGCCGAAGGCGTGGCGGCCTCGGTGAGCTACGGCGTGGTCGTGCTGCTGTCGACGCTGCCGGGCGCGCTGGCGCTGCGGCGCCACGAGCCCGGCGCGCGCTCCACCGCCGAGGCGACGCCTACTTGCCGGGCGGACGGGCCTTGAGGCTCTCCGAGGGCAGGATGCCGAAGCTCGACTTGTAGAGCTCGGCGAAGCGCCCGAGGTGGGTAAAGCCGTAGTCGAGCGCCACCGCGGTGACGCTCGCCACGCGCACGGCCGGGTCCATCAGGGTGGCGTACACATGCTCGAGCTTCTTGCGGCGGATGTAGGTTCGCGGCGACATCCGCGCCTGGTCCTTGAGCACCTGATAGAGCGAGCGCTGGCTCAGCCCGGCGAACTGGGCGAGTTGCTCGACGCTGATGTCCTGCTTGATGCGCGCCTCGATGTGGCGCTCGAGGCGCTCGAACAGGCGCGCCTGGCCGCAGGTCTACGAGGTCGGCTGGTTATGCTGCAGGGTGAACAGCAGCTTGTTGGCCACGGCATGGGCGTAGTGCATGAACAGCTGCGCGCGTAGCGCCCCGCTGGCGCTCTCGCTCGCAACCAGGCGCAGCAGCGTGACCAGGTGGTCGAGCTCGTCGCGCGTGCAGGGGCAGCGGTTGAAGCGCACGCCCTCTCCCGCGTGGAGCCAGCCGCACTCCGAACACGCTTCGCGCAGCACGGACTCGGGGACGAGCACACTCCACAGCTCGCTATCGGCCGAATAGAGCAGCTCGGGCGACGCACCGGTGCCGAGCAGGATCTGTCCGGGCTCCAGCTCGATCGCCGCCTCGCTGCTGCGCAGGAAGGCGTGCCCGCGCACGAGCACGAGGGCCTCGTATTGCTCCGCGGGGTTGGGCGGGGCCTCGTCGGGCACGACATCGGCGACCAGCCGGCACAGGTCCAGGCGCTGCACACTCGCCGGACGCGCGCCGGCTTCCCGCGCCCGCGGCAGATCGTGCACCACAGGTCGGGCGGTTGCGGAGGCCCGCGTCGGGAGCGGGCCTTGATGCGAATTGGACGGCAGGTCGATCGACATCCTCACTCCAGTGAATCGGCGAGCCGGCTGCAGCGGGGTCCGTCGCCCACTCGCCGTGGAGCGCCGGTCGTCCCGCAGCGCAGCCGAACGATTCAGGATCGCACGGAAACGATTACGAAGACCTGCGGGATCATATCAGTCATTCGTCGACGAGAAACGCGTTTGTCGATGTTTTTCTTTTATATCGAGATTTCATCTCTGCTGCGCCGCCCGCCCCGCCCCATCGAAGTCGAGGTCGAACAAGCTGTCGCTCCCGCAGCGGAACGGCCTGCACACCGGACGCAGGGCCTCGTCGAGCGTGTCGATCGGCGGCAGAACCAGCCCGGCGCGCCCCGAGCCGATCAGCAGCGGTGCGACCAGCAGATGGAGCCGCTCGATCGCCCCCGCCTGCACGAAACGCGACACGGTGTGCCCACCCCCCTCCACCAGCACCCGCCTGCAGCCCGCCCGTGCCAGCCAATCGAGCACCGCGCCCGGCTCGAAACCCGACCCGGCACCTGGCAGGCCCGCGCGCGCGACCCGCCCCGGCAGCACGGCGGCGGTGCCCGGCGCGAGATCCTCGCCAACCAGGTGCACGGTGGGCGCGGCGCCGTCTTGGAACAGCCTCGCGTCCGCCCGCGCGCGACCGCGCGGGTCGAGCACCACGCGCACGGGGTTGCGCCCGGCGACGTGGCGCACCGTGAGCTGAGGATCGTCGGCATTCACCGTGCCGACCCCCACCACCACCGCATCCACCAGCGCCCGCAGCCGGTGCAGGTGGGTACGTGCCTCGAGGCAGTTGATATAGTGCGAGGCCCCGCTCGCGGTGGCGATGCGGCCATCCAGGCTCTGCCCCAGCTGGGCGATCGCGAGACGGCCGGGCCTGGCCACCCAGGGCAGGAAGAGATCGAGCAGTTCCGCGGTGTCCGCGCGCAAGGCCCGCGCGCAGCGCCAGGCGCCGCGCGGAGCGATCTCGATCGCCACGCCCTCGACCGTGAAACTTATCGTCCCGGCGCCGGCCCAATCAGCGTCGCGGGCTTGCAGGATGCAGGCCCAGCCCCAATCTGGTACAAGTTCGTCCGCCATCCATCCTTCCCTGAAAAATCGTCTTCACTCGCGTCTGCCGGCCTGGAAAGCGCCTGGTGCAGGGTCGAGCCCCGACACCCCAAACGGAGAAAAACAAATGCGCCAAGCCGAGCGTGCCCTTTTCGACCTGCGACGCGGACTTTCGATCCTCGTGCGCGACCACGCGCGCGCCTTCGTCGTGTGCGCTGTCGAAGGCCTGGACGATGCCGCGGCGGGCGAAATGCAGATGCTGGCCGGCTCGCCCGCACGCCTGGTGCTGAGCGACCACCGCCTCGCCGCGATCGGCCGCGCCGGGGCCGCGCAGGCGGTTTCCGTCGGCCTGTCGCCGCTTCCCGACGCCGCCGGTCTGCATGCGCTCGCCTGGCAGCGCGGCGCCAGCCTGCCCGCGGACGCCGAACTTCGCGACGGCGGCCCGGTCGAGCGCGCCGCCCTGCGCCTGCTCGGGCGCGCCCAGCGGGTGCCGGCGGCGCTGGTGTGCGAAGTCGCGCCCGATCGCGCCGCTGCGGTTGCGGCCACGGTGGCGAGCGGCGATCTGCTCGCGGTCGATGCCGCCGAGGCCATGCGCCTGTGCGAGAGCGGCCCCGGCCGGCTCGCCCGCATCAGCGAGGCGCGCGTGCCGCTGGCCGAGGCCGAGAACAGCCGCTTCGTGCTCTTCCGTGAAGCCGACGGCGTGCACGAGCACGTCGCCATCGTCATCGGAGAGCGCGCGAACTGGCCCGAGGACGTCCCGGTGCGCCTGCACTCGTCCTGCCTCACCGGTGACCTCTTCGGCAGCCTGCGTTGCGACTGCGGCGAGCAGCTGCGCCGCGGCGTGGCAGCGATCGACGCGCTCGGCGGCGGCGTGCTGCTCTACCTCTCGCAGGAGGGTCGCGGCATCGGCCTGGCCAACAAGCTGCGCGCCTATGGCCTGCAGGACGAGGGACTGGACACGATCGACGCCGACCAGGTGATCGGCTTCTCCAAGGACGAGCGCGACTTCCGCATCGCCCACGAGATGCTCGACGAGCTCGGCATCGACCGCATCCTGCTGCTCACCAACAACCCGAGCAAGGTCGCCGCGCTGCAGAAAGCCGGCATCCACGTCGTCGGCCGGCGCGCGATCTACGGCGAGGTCACCGTGCAGAACCAGCGCTACCTCAGGACCAAGGCCAGCCGTCACGGCCACTGGCTCAACGATCTGCTGAACGAGCAGGGCGAGCCGGGCGACGACGAGCCCGCATGCCTGCCCGCCGCGGACGCCGCGCACCGCGCCTGAGGCGCGGCCTCGAGGCCGGCCATGCGGCCTGCTCAGCGCTGCTCCGGCGCCGGTGCGCGCGTCACCAGCGCCTCGAGGTCGAAGTCGTGTGCCTCTTCGACGATGCGCGCGAGACGGCTCGCGAAGTGTTCCACCAGGCGCGCCCCGAGCGCGGCGTCCGCCAGGCGAGGATCGCCGCAGGCCCCCGAAGGATGAAGGTCCTGCGCCATCCAGGCGAAGCCGGCCTCGCCCTCGGGGCCGAGCAGTCGCCCCGCCGCCGCCATGCGCACCCCCAGCGACTCGAATCGATCGACCGCGTCGCGCCTCACCTTGTGCGGCGCCAGGTGCATCATCAGCGCGGTCTCGAGCGCGCCACCATGCAGGCCGTCGCGCAGTTCGTCCGCCGGCAGAGCGGCGGGTGGCGGCGGGAAGCGGAAGGAATGCGCGCGCACCACCAGCATGCGCTGCGCAGCGCGCAGCTCGAGCGCAGCCAGGTCCACCAGCGCCTTGTTGCCACCATGGGTGTTGAACAGCACAAGGCGGCGCAAGCCGGCGCGCGCGACGCAGGCACCGATCTGCACCACGCTCGCCAGCGCGGTCTTCGCGTCGAGCGCGAGCGTACCGGCAAAGCCCGTGTGTTCCAGGCTGCACCCCACCGCGACCGGCGGCAGCACGCACAGCGGCAGGCCCGCGCGCAGCTTCGGCACGACCGCCTCGAGCAGGCCGAGGGCGATGTCGAGGTCGGTCGACAGCGGCAGGTGCTCTCCGTGCTGCTCGATCGCGGCGAGCGGCAGCAACGCGACCGCATCGGCGCGGGCGAGCCCGGCAATGCGGCTCGGGGTCAGGTCCTGCCACCAGGGCAGCGCGGGCTTGGCGTTCATTTCGGTCGGTCTCCCGGGGGGCATCGGCTGTCCCGGATCATAGCCGCACTCGGCCACGGCCCGACGTCGCCGTGTCCCGCGCCCTGGTGCCGACCCGCGCGCCCGCGCTTTGCCGCACGCGGCGGAGGGGTCGCATGAGCGCACGGGCGCGTGATCTTGTGCTCGGCACGCTCCTGCCGCTGCTCGCGCTCGACGCCTTGCTGGTGTTCGACAACGCCTGGCCGACGCTGTGGCCGCGGCCGACGCCGGCCGTCTCGATCGAGCTCGCCTTCGCCGTCGCCGCACTGGTGCTCTTCGCCGCCTGGCGGAAACACGCAGCGCACGGCCTCGTGCGCGTGCTCGCGGGGCTGGCCACGCTGTGGATCGTGCTGCGCTACGTGCAGGTGACCGTCCCCGCGCTGTTCGGCCGCCCGCTCAACCTCTACTGGGACCTGCCCCACCTCGGCGCCGTGCTCGACATGGGCGGCGACGGTCCGGGCGCGAAGGTCCTGCTCGCGCTCGCGCTCGGTATCCTCGTCGTGCTGGTACTGCATCGCGTGGTGTCGGCCTGCGTGCGTGCCCTCGCACGCAGCGCGGCGGCACCGGGCGCGCGTGCGCTGCTCGGCGGTGTCGCGGGCGCGGCAATCCTGCTGTGGGCGCTGGCGCCGTGGCCCGGCCCGCTCGCCGCGTCGGCCTTCGCGCGGCCGGTCGCCGCGCTGGTCTCCGATCAGATCCGCTTCCTGCACTCGGCGCTCGCCGCCGACGGCGGCGAGCGGCTCGGCCCCGGCCCCGACTTCCGCGGCGACCTCGCGGCGCTGCGGGGCGCAGACGTGCTGATCGTGTTCGCCGAGGCCTACGGCGCGGTCAGCTTCGATCGACCGCCGATCACCGCGGCGCTCGCCGACGCACGCACCGAGCTGGGTGCCGCGATCGCGGCCAGCGGCCGCGAGGCCGTCTCCGCCCGCGTGGTCTCGCCGACCTTCGGCGGCGCCTCCTGGCTGGCGCACGCCGCCGTGCTCGCGGGGGTCGATACCCGCGACCCGGCCGACCACGCACTCTTGCTGACCACCGATCGCCCCACCCTGGTCCGCCACTTCGCCACCCACGGCTACCGTACCGTGGGCTGGATGCCAGGGCTGCAGCGCCCCTGGCCGGAGGGCCGCTTCTACGGCTTCGACCGCATCGCCGATGCCGACAGCGCGGGCTACGCCGGCCTGCCCTTCGGCTTCTGGCGCATCCCCGACCAGGCCTCGATGGCGCGCATCCACGTGGACGAGCTGGGCGGCAGCTTCGGCGAGGCAGTCGGTACGCAGCAGGCCCGCTCCAGCCCGGGCTCCTCCCGGGCTTCTGCGGGCGACACCTCCGCCAGCGCGCCCACTTCCCGTCCGGGCGCACGCGCGGAGACCGCTGCCGCGCGTCGCGCGCCACGGCTGGTCGTTTTCGCCACCGTCTCCACGCACGCCCCCTTCGCAGCGATCCCACCCTTGCGCGAGGACTGGTCGCGGCTGCTGCGCGCGGACGCCTTCAGCCAGGAGGAGGTCGAAGCCGCGGCGGCCGTGCGGGTGTCCTGGACCGAGCCGCTCCCCGCTTATCTGGCCTCGATGCGTTACCAGCTCGGCTGGCTCGCCGACTACCTCGCCCATCACGCCGCGCGGGAGCTGGTCCTGATCGTGATCGGCGACCACCAGCCGATCGGCACGGTGAGCGGGCCGGACCAGCCGCACGACGTGCCGGTGCATGTGATCGCCTCCGACCCCGCGCTGCTCACCCGCTTCGCGGCCGCCGGCTTCGTCGCCGGCCTGACGCCGCCACAGCAACCCCTCGGCCCGATGCATGAGCTTGCCCAGGTGCTGGTGGATGCCTTCTCGGGCCCGCGGTGAGTGCGCAGCCCGCATGACCGCCCCTCCAGACCGCGCAATCGCGACTTGCGTCGCTCCTACGAAAACCGGCACGCGCGCTGTTGCGGGCGCCCGGACAGGGCTGTGGGAGCGACGCAAGTCGCGATTGGCGGAGGGGTGCTGACGGGGCGTCGGTGCAGGCTCGGGGGCCGTGATCGCGACTTGCGTCGCTCCTACGAAAACCGGCACGCGCGCTTTGTTGCCGGCGCCGGGGCAGGGCTGTGGGAGCGACGCAAGTCGCGATTGGCGGCGGGATGCTGCCGGGGCGTCGGTGCAGGCTCGGGGGCCGTGATCGCGACTTGCGTCGCTCCTACGAAAACCGGCACGCGCGCTTTGTTGCCGGCGCCTGGGCAGGGCTGTGGGAGCGACGCAAGTCGCGATTGGCGGCGGGATGCTGCCGGGGCGTCGGTGCAGGCTCGGGGGCCGTGATCGCGACTTGCGTCGCTCCTACGAAAACCGGCACGCGCGCTTCGTTGCCGGCGCCTGGGCAGGGCTGTGGGAGCGACGCAAGTCGCGATTGGCGGCGGGATGCTGCCGGGGCGTCGGTGCAGGCTCGGGGGCCGTGATCGCGACTTGCGTCGCTCCTACGAAAACCGGCACGCGCGCTTCGTTGCCGGCGCCCGGGCAGGGCTGTGGGAGCGACGCAAGTCGCGATTGGCGGAGCGACTACTCCGCCCTTTCCGGCGGCACGATGCGGTACAGCAGGGTGTCGCACTTGGCGCACGACACGATGCGACGCTCGTCCTTGCCGTGGCTGAGGCCCTCGTCCTTGAATTCGGTCGATTCGCAGGCCGAGCAGCGCGGTTCGGTCTGGTTGTTGGCGTACAAGTAGGCGTTGAGCTCGGGGAGCGCGCGCTTGCGCTGCTCGATGCGGTGGAACTTCCTCAGGATGAGCCACATCGTGAAGAAGACCGCCATGATGAAAAGGATCGGCAGGGGAAAATCGGACATCGGTGCGGGGTTCCCGGACGGGTGAATCGGAGAAGCGATGCAGGCCTTGCGGCGAGTCGGGCCTGAAGATACGGGCGGCGGCGCGCCCCGTCCCTGTCCCGCATCAAATCGGGCGGACGATCATCCGTGCGCGCCCGTGACGGGTGGTCCGACCGCAGCGGCCCCGGAAGAATTCCCCAGGTTCGCAGAATTCAATCCCGCCCCCCCACGGATCCGCTTCCCACGGTCCCGGCAGCCAGCGCCGCCGGCGCGCCCTCGCCCGCCTCTTCGTCCTCCTCGTCCAGCTGCACCGACTCGATGCGGCGGAAGTGCGCGCTGATCTTGCGGCTCGAAGTGTGCACGTCCTGCACGTCGCGACTGGCCTGCTCGATGTGGCGGGCGAGCGCGGCCATGCGCTCGTCGAAGCGCTGGAAGTCCTTCGCGAGCTTGCCGAGGGCGTCCTGAATGACGTGGATCTGCTTGCGCGTCTCGACGTCCTTCATCACCGCGCGCGCGGTGTTGAGCACCGCCATCAGCGTGGTCGGGGACACGATCCACACGCGTTTCTGCTGCGCGTAGGCCACGATCTCCGGGTGGTAAGCGTGCAGCTCGGCGAACACCGCCTCGGCGGGCAGGAACATCACCGCGCCATCGGCCGTGCTGCCGGGCAGGATGTACTTGGCGGAGATCGCGTCCACGTGGCGCTTCACGTCGGCGCGGAAGGCCTGCTGCGCGGCGCGGCGGTCGAGCTCGGCGAGCGTGTCGTCGAACATGCGGTGGTAGTTCTCGAGCGGGAACTTGGCATCGACCGCGACGTTGCCGGTGGGCGCCGGCAGGGTGAGCAGGCAGTCCACCCGGGTGCCGTTGGGCAGCACCTGCTGGAAGGCGAAGGCCTCGGGCGGCAGCATGTTGCGCACGAGGTTCTCGAGCTGGACCTCGCCGAAGGCGCCGCGTGCGCGCTTGTCGCCGAGCAGCTCCTGCAGGCTGACCACGTTGGTGGTGAGGCCGTCGATCTTCTTCTGCGCCTCGTCGATCGTCGCCAGCCGCGCCATCACGCTGGCGAAGGTCTCGTTGGTCTTGCGGAAGCCCTCGTCGAGGCGCTGGTTGACCTGACCCGAGAGGGTGTCGAGACGGCCGTCCACGCTCTGCGTGAGCGCCTGCATGCCGCGCGACAGCTGCAGCGAGGCGGCGGTGAGGCCGCGCTGCAGCAGCTCGCGGTCGGCGCGCGCGTGCTCGCCGATGCGGTCGGTCTGGCGCGCGAGCCCGTCGTGCAGGTCGAGCAGCAGCTCGCGGTGGCGCGCGGCCAGGCGCTGCTCCATGAAGTCGGTGAGGTCGTCGCCGAGGCCTTCGCGCAGGCGGCGCTCGGCGCCGCCGCCGCGCAGCAGCCCCCAGGCCTGCAGCACCAGCACCGCCACCAGCAGGCCGGCGAGCAGCCACTCGACCGGCGTCAGTTGCAAGGACGTCATGCGTTCAGCCCAGTGCACGCAGGCTGGCGAGCGGCGGCCGGCTCAGCAGCGCACGCGTGCCCAGCCAGCCGCCGGCGACCACGCCGGCCGCGCCCAGCACCACGCCCACCAGCACCGGCGCCAGCGCCGGCACGTAGGGCATGCGGAAGACCTGCTCGGCCAGCACCCAGCCGATCGCGCTCGCGCCCACGCCCGCGAGCACGCCGGCGACCCCGCCCAGCACCAGGAACTCGGCGAACAAGGCCTGGCGCACCTGGCGGTTGCGCGCGCCCAGGGTACGCAGCATGGCGAGCTCGTAGTCGCGCTCGTCGTGAGTGGACTGCAGCGCGGCATACAGCACGACCAGCCCGGCGAGCACCGCGAAGCCGAACACGAACTGCACGATCACGATCAGCTTGTCGGTCATCGACTGTACCTGCGCGATCACCGCCGCGGTGTCGATCACGGTGAGGTTGGGGAACTCGCCGACCAGCTTCGTGGTGAAGTCGTGGCGCGCGGGCGGCAGGTGGAAACTGGTGATCAGGGTCGCGGGGAAATCCTCCAGCACGCCCGGCGAGGCGATGAAGAAGAAGTTCACCCGCATCGAGTCCCAGTCGAGCTTGCGCACGCTGGTGATCGGCGCCTCGACGCGGCGGCCGCCGATCTCAAACGCCACACGGTCGCCCACCGCCAGCCCGAAGGTCTTCGCCAGCCCGGCCTCGACGGAAAACTGCGCGGAAAACTGCGCGGAAAACTGCGGCTGCGCCGCCGCCCCGTGCCAGCGCCCGGCCTCGACGACGTTGCCCGGCGGCAGCTCGGCGCCGTACGACAGATTGAACTCGCGCTCGGCCAGGCGCCGCGTGCGCTCGTCCTCGTACGCCGAGGGGTCGACCGGCTTGCCCTCGATCGCCACCATGCGGCCGCGAATCATCGGCTGGATGGGCGGCACCGGCAGGCCCTCGGCGGCGAACAGCGCGGCGATGCCGGCGCGCTGGTCGGGCTGGATGTTGATCACGAAGCGGTTGGGCGCATCGGGCGGCGCCATGCGCCGCCAGTTGTCGAGCAGGTCGGCGCGCACCAGGGTGAGCAGCAGCAGCGCGGTCATGCCCAGCCCGAGCGCGGCGGCCTGGATCACGCTGCTGCCCATGCGGCGGCCGAGGGCGGCGATGCCGTAGCGCCAGCCACCACCGCGCAGGCTGCCCTGTCCCTTGAGGCGGCCGGCGAGCCTGAGCACACCCCAGGCGGCAAGCGCGAACACGCCGAGCGCCACCGCGAAGCCGGCCGCCACCATGGCGCCGAGGCGCGCGTCGGCGGCGATCCAGAAGATCAGCCCGAGCAGCGCCGCCAGCCCGAGCGCCCAGGCGGCACCCGAGACCGGCTCGGCGAACTCGAACTCGCGGCGCAGCACGCGCAGGGTGCTGACCTTGCCCAGGCGCAGCAGTTGCGGCAGCACGAAGCCGGCGAGCAGCGCCATGCCCACCACCATGCCATGCGCGAGCGGCAGCGGCGAGGGCGCGGGCAAGTCGGTGGCGAGCAGCTCGCGCAGCCCGCCCGCCAGCCCCCACTGCACCGCCCAGCCCAGCGCGGTACCGGCGAGTGCGGCGGCCAGCCCGAAGAGCAGGAACTCGCCCACCACAATGCCCAGCACCTGCGCCTGACGCGCACCAAGCACGCGCATCACCGCGCAACCGTCGAGGTGGCGTGCCATGAAGCGGCGCGCGGACAGGCCCACCGCCACCGCGGCGAGGATCACCGCGAGCAGCGCCGCCAGGCGCAGGAAGCGCTGCGCCTGGTCGAGCGCGGCACGCACCTCGGGGCGGGCGTTGTCCACGGTCTCGACGCGCTGGCCGCGGCCGAGGTTCGCGCGCGCCCACTTCTCGTAAGCCTCCACCGCCTGCGGCGCGCCGGCCACGTGCAAGCGCCAGGTGGCGCGGCTGCCCTCGGCGATCAGGCCGGTGGCCTCCAGATCCTTGAGGTTGAAGATCGCGCGCGGCAGCAGGCTGAAGAAGTTGGCGCCGCGGTCGGCCTCGAAGCTGACCATGGCGCCGACGCGGAACTCGAGCTCGCCGAGGCCCACCTTGTCGCCGGTGTTCACGCCCAGCTCGGCGAACAGGCGCTCGTCCAGCCACACCTCGCCCGCTTCGGGCGCGCGACCTGCGGGGGCGTCGGCCTGGTTGGGACCGGGCGCCAGACGGATGGTGCCGCGCAGCGGGTAGCCGTCCTCCACCACCTTGACGCCGCCGAGCGCCGCGCCCTCGGCGGTACTCGCCATGCTGGTGAACAGCACCGTCCTGGCGGTCTGCAGGCCGCGGCTGCGCGCCTCGTCGATGAAGGCGTCGGGCCACGGCTTGTCGGCGCGCAGCAGCAGGTCGCCACCGAGGAGCTGGTTGGCCTCGCGATCGAGCGCGCGCCCGACGCGGTCGGCGAGGAAGCCCACGCTGGTCAGGCTCGCCACCGCGATCATGATCGCCAGCCCGAGCAGGTGCAGCTCGCCCGCGCGCAAGTCGCGCAGCATCATGCGCAGGGCGAGTCGAAGCGTGCGCATCATCGGGCTGCGCTCACTTCACGCCGCCGAGCAGACGCTGCACCAGCGCGCACCAGTAGGCCACGCCGGCCGGCAGCACCTCGTCGTTGAAGTCGTAGTTGGGGTTGTGCAGCATGCAGCCGCCCTCGCCCGGGCCGTTGCCGACCCACACGTAGGCACCCGGCTTCTCCTGCAGGAAATAAGCGAAATCCTCCGCACCCATGCTCGGGCGGCGGTCGGTGAATACCCGCTCCGGTCCCGCCACCGCGCGCGCCGCCTCGGCGCACAGCGTGGCCTCGGCGACAGTGTTGACGGTCGGGGGATAGCCGCGGCGGAACTCGAAATCCACCTGCACACCATGGCTCTGCGCGATCCCCTCGGCCACCTGGCGCAGGCCGCGCTCGAGGCGGTCGCGCACCTCGGCGGAGAAGGTGCGCACCGTGCCGCACAGCTCGGCGCGGTCGGGGATCACGTTGTAGGCCTCGCCGGCATGAAACTGGGTCACCGACACCACGCCGGCGTCGATCGGATCGAGCACGCGGCTCACCAGGGTCTGCGCCGCCTGCACGAAGGCCGCGCCCGCCACCACCGGGTCCACGCCGAGGTGCGGCATCGCCGCATGCGCGCCGACGCCGGTGAAGCGGATGTCGAAGCGGTCGGCGCTCGCCATCACCGGGCCGGCGTGTACGGCGAAGCTCCCCGCCTCCATGCCCGGCCAGTTGTGCATGCCGAACACCGCCTCCATGGGAAAGCGCTCGAAGAGTCCGTCGGCGATCATCGCCGGCGCGCCGCCCTCGCCTTCCTCGGCGGGCTGGAAGATCAGGTACACCGTGCCGTCGAAGTCGCGCCGCGCGGCCAGCGCCTCGGCCGCGCCGAGCAGCATGGTGGTGTGACCGTCGTGACCGCAGGCGTGCATGCAGCCCTGGATGGTGGACTTGTGCGCGAACTCGTTGCGCTCTGTGATCGGCAACGCATCCATGTCGGCGCGCAGCCCGATCGCACGCAGCCCGCGGCGGCCGCGCACCACACCGACCACGCCGGTGCCGCCGATGCCGCGATGGGTCTCGATACCGAGCGCCTCCAGATGGCGCGCCACCAGCTCGGCGGTGCGGCGCTCCTCGAAGGCGAGCTCGGGGTGGGCGTGGATGTCGCGGCGGATCGCGGTCAGCTTGCTCTGCAGGGGGCGGACGCTTTCGATGAGGCTCATGGCTGCACCGTGTTGTCGTGGTTTGTCGCGGGTGTCCGAGTGTAGTACAGGCGGACGCGGGTGGATCCTTCGGCGTCCTCAATCCGGTTGCGGCGGGGGCAAGGGAGACGGCTGGCGCGACGCGGGATCACGATGGTCGGCATGCATTCCAGGCGTCGTGGCGTCTCGACCGCAGGGATCGCATGGATCGCGACTTGCGTCGCTCCTACGCGCGGGCCGCACCGTAGGAGCGACGCAAGTCGCGATCGGGCAGCGCAGAATGTGTTTCCCGTCATGGAGCACGTCGACGTCGCCGGGGTCTGAAACAAAACGCGGCGTGAAGTTCCCGCCCCCTCGGACACGGCGATTCCGGCCGATCGCACAAAGTTCTCTAGGGAAGATGTCGAATCCGCCGCGATAATCGCGCATGACCGAATCGACGCCCCCCTCCTCCCCCATCCTCGCGAGTCCCCCGGACGCCCCGCCCGGGTCACCCCCGCCCGCAACCCCCGGCCTGCCTTTCGACGGCCTGCCGCTCTCGCCCGCCATGCTGGACACCCTGCGCCAGCTCGACTACCGGGCCATGACCCCGATCCAGGCGGCCAGCCTGCCGCTTGCCCTCGCCGGGCACGACCTCATCGCCCAGGCCAAGACCGGCAGCGGCAAGACCGCGGCCTTCGCCCTGCCCCTGCTGGCCCGGCTCGACGTGCGCAAGCTCGCCGTCCAGGCCATGGTGCTGTGCCCGACCCGCGAACTGGCCGACCAGGTCACCCAGGAGATCCGCCGCCTGGCGCGCTTCGAGGCCAACATCAAGGTGCTGGCGCTGTGCGGCGGCACGCCGATGCGCCCGCAGCGCGACAGCCTCGAGCACGGCGCCCACGTCGTGGTCGGCACGCCCGGGCGCATCATGGACCACCTCGAACGCGGCAGCCTGGTGCTCGAGGCCCTGAACACGCTGGTGCTGGACGAAGCCGACCGCATGCTGGACATGGGTTTCCACGACGACATCGCCTTCGTGGCCAGCCGCTGCCCCTCCGAGCGCCAGACCCTGCTGTTCTCCGCCACCTACCCCGAGGGCATCGCCCGCCTGGCCGCGCGTTTCCTGCGCGAGCCGCAGGAGGTGAAGCTGCTCGAGCAACACGCGCACGGCAAGATCCGCCAGCGTTTCTACGAGGTCGCCCACCCGGCGCGGCTGGAGGCGGTCGCGACGCTGCTGCGCCACTTCCGCCCGGTCAGCACGCTGGCCTTCTGCAACACCCGCCAGCAGTGCCGCGACCTCGTCGAGCTGCTGCGCGCGCGGGGCTTCGCGGCGCTCGCCCTCAACGGCGAGATGGAGCAGCGCGAGCGTGACCAGGTGCTGATCCAGTTCGCCAACCGCAGCTGCTCGGTGCTCGTCGCCACCGACGTCGCCGCGCGCGGGCTGGACATCGCACGTCTCGAGGCGGTGATCAACGTCGACGTCACCCCCGACCCGGAGATCCACATCCACCGCATCGGCCGCACCGGCCGCGGCGACGAAGAGGGCTGGGCGCTGAACCTGTGCAGCAGCGCGGACAAGCGCCGCGTCGCGAGCATCGCGCAGAGGATGGGCTTCGAGCCCGAGTGGCACGCCCTCGACGAACTGGTGGAAGACGCGAACGAGCCCCTGCAGGCGCCGATGACGACGCTGCTGATCCTGGGCGGACGCAAGGACAAGATCCGCCCTGCGGACGTGCTCGGCGCGCTGACTGGCGAGGCCGGCTTCACCCGCGAGCAGGTCGGCAAGATCACCGTCACCGACCAGACCACCTACGTCGCGGTCGAGCGCGCGATCGCGCGCGAGGCGGTGCGCCGGCTGTCGGCGGGCACGCTCAAGGGCAAGAAGGTGAAGGTGCGCGCGCTGGAAGTGTGATGCGGGGGCGAGGCTCGCGGTGGGTGCTTTGAGCCGCGGGCGCCCCGCGCCGGTCTCAACTTCGACGCGACGCCAGTCCGGCGATCTGCTCGCGCAAGCTCTCGCATTCGGCCTCGAAGCCGGCGCGCGCTTCGGCAAAGTGCGTTTCCCAGCGCTCGACCTGAACGGCCCGGCGGTACGCGGGATCCAGTTGCAGGGTCTGCACGGCAAGGATCAGGTCGGCGACCCGGGTCTGCAGTTCGGCAACCCGACGCCGGACGGCGCTGCTCGCGGGCGCCGCGCTCCCCTGCACAGGGCTCGCGTCGTCGCGCTTGCGCGCCCACCCCGCCAGCTCGGCGGTGATGGCGCGCAGCCCCGCGAGGTCGCGCGCCTGGTAGGCAGCCTGCACGCGCAGGAAGACGTCGTGCGCCTCGGCGCGCTCGGCCTCCTCCGCACGGTCCGGATGGCAGCGCATGGCCGCCGCGCGATACAGCCGGCGCAGTTCGTCCTGCTCGTCGTCATCGAGTTCGGGCCGCGGCACGGGCGTGTGCGCGGTGCTGCGGCGGTAGGCGTCGAAGTCCGCTTCGGCCTGGCGCGCCTGCTCCCGATCGGCCGCCGCACCCGAGCGCTCGGCCTTCAGGTCGAGATATTCCCGGCGCAGGCGCAGGCATTCACCCACCACGTCGCCGAGGGCAAGGAACTGCTGCTGCTCGTAGCTGCGCACCTGCTGCTCCATGTCGGCGAGACGGCCGGTGAAGTCGAGCATCTGGGCCTGCAGACGGGCACAGCGCGCGAGCAATCGTTCGGCGTCCGGATCGGGCGCGGCGACGATGGCGGCAGGCTCGACATGCTCGTCGGGCGCGGATTCGGCGCCGAGTGGATCGCGACGCTCAGGCATCGACGGGGACTCCGCGTGTGCGGGCCCAGGCTCGGATATCGACGCGGGTGCAACTTCCGGCGCATCTGCCGGCACTGGCGGCACGGCCGTGGAGGCGACGCGCGTCCCCGGCAGACGCGCGCGGGCGGCGGTCTTGCCGGCGCAGAAGCGCAGGATGGCCGCACGGATGCTTGCCAGGAACAGGCGGAAACCCAATTTCAGCCTCGATTTGGAGTGGACATGGAATCGACATTCGACATATTGCACTGCACCATAAACGCCTGACAACAGGAACGCTCCACGGAGCAGGACAATCCATCCCTGTTGCAGCGCGTCCGGCTCGTGTCCGCCAGCATCCTGACCGCCCCTCGAAGGCGCGGATTCACGTCCCCGCCCAGCTGCGGCCGTGCGCGTTCGAGATACGCGTCCGAGGCGGGCGTCGATGGCGCCGCCGCGGCTGCGCGGCGGCTTATGCTTTGCGCACCAATTGCTGCGCACACGGTCCCAAGCCGTGCGGGAACAGAACGCCCGCCCTTGCCGCGCCCGAGTTCAACCGGAACCCGTCCACCTTGAAGCTCTACTACGCCGACCATTTCGTCCTCCCGCTGCCCGCGGGCCACCGCTTTCCGATGGAAAAATACTCGCGGCTGCGCGCGCGCCTGCGCGACAGCGGCCTGTTCGCCGACGACGACTTGCGCGTCCCTGCCGCCGCCAGCGACGCCGAGATCCTGCGCGCCCACGACGCCGGCTACCTGCAGCGCGTCGCCGGCGGCACGCTGGACGCGGCCGAGGTACGCCGCATCGGCTTTCCATGGAGCGCGGCGATGGTCGAGCGCTCGCGCCGCTCGGCGGGCGCCACGCTGGCCGCCTGCCGCAGCGCGCTCGATCGCGAGGGCGGCGCAGCCTGTGCCGCCAACCTCGCCGGCGGCACGCACCACGCACATCGCGACTTCGGCTCGGGCTTCTGCGTGTTCAACGACGCCGCCATCGCCGCGCTGGCGATGCGGGCCGAGGGCCGCGCCGGCCGCATCGCCATCGTCGATTGCGACGTGCACCAGGGCGACGGCACCGCGACCATCCTCGCCGACACGCCCGAGGTCTTCACCTGCAGCCTGCACGGTGCGAAGAACTTCCCCTTCCGCAAGCAGGCGAGCGACCTCGACGTCGAACTGCCCGACGACACCGGCGACGAGGCCTACCTCGCCGCGCTCGATGCGGCGCTCGACACCGTCTTCACCCGCGGCCGCCCCGAGCTGGTGATCTACCTCGCCGGCGCCGACCCCTACGCCGGCGACCGCCTCGGCCGGCTCGCGCTCAGCATCGACGGCCTGCGCCGGCGCGACGAACGCGTGCTCGGCCGGTGCCGCGCCGCCGACGTGCCGGTCGCCGTGGCCATGGCCGGTGGCTACGCGCAGCCGATCGACGACACGGTGACGATCCACTTCAACACCCTCTGCACGGCGGCGCGGGTGGCCAATGCGCGCTGACGGCCGGGTTCAAATCCGCGGCGCGCACTGCGATGGTGCCGGAACGCGAGTACGTGCCCCGGATCGGCCTGCGTTGCACCGGGCATCGCGTCCGTCCCGACGCGGTGCGGCCTGCAGCGCCGAAGCACCGATCACGACGCATTGCGTCGCTGGAGACATGCAGCGATGACGACCCGACTGTACGGCGTGGACTTCACCTCCTCACCCCGCCGCGCCAAGCCGATCACCGTGGCCCATGGCCACCTCGACGGCGCGCGCGTGGAGCTCGTCCGTTTCGAGCACTGCGTTGACTGGCCCGGCTTCGAGGCCCTGCTCGCTCGCCCCGGCCCCTGGCTAGGCGCCTTTGACTTCCCGTTCGGACTGCCGCGCGAGGCGATCGCCGACCTGGACTGGCCGCAGACCTGGCCAGCCCTCGTGCGCCATTGCGCCACGCTCGGCAAGCCCGCCTTTCGCGCCGCGCTCGATGCCTACCGCGAATCTCGCCCGGTCGGTCGCCGCTATGCCCATCGCGCCACCGACCTCCCCGCACGCTCGCACAGTCCGCTGAAGCTGGTGAATCCGCCGGTCGGGCTGATGTTCCTGGAAGGGGCGCCGCGTCTGCTTGCCGCTGGCGTGCGTGTGCCGGGCATGCACGACGGTGACCCGAGCCGCGTGGCCATCGAGGCTTATCCCGGGCTGCTCGCCCGCCGCATCACCCCCGCTTCGTACAAGAGCGACGAGCGCCGCAAGCAGAACGCGGAACGCCATGCGGCACGCAAGCAGATCATCGACACGCTCACCGTCGGACCGGTCTCGTCGCAGGGCGCGTCCCGACCGCTGGTGTTGGCCGCCACACGCGAACAACACCAGGCCATGCTCGACGACGCCAGCGGCGATCTTCTGGACGCCGCGCTCGCGCTGCTGCAGGCGGCCGCGGCTGCGCGCCTTGGCCCGCCGCACTTCGGCCTGCCCGCCGGGATGGATCCGCTGGAGGGGTGGATCGCCGGTTGCGGGACAAGCAACGCTTAGCACTCGGCGACCACCGGCTTCGCACCATCGACGACGTCGCATGACCCGGGCATGCCTGCCCAATACGGTCGCTTGCTTGGCATGGCGCTTGCTTCAGCCTCAGGGCAGGACAAGTCATTCGCGCAGTTAATTCGCCCATTCGCAACGCGTTTTTTTGGGCACAATACGGACGCGTTTCGGCTTCACCCAAACCCCTCCCCCGATCACCCCGGAGATCCAGAGCATGAAGAGAACCGTCGTCGCAGTCGCCCTGATGAGCATCGGCCTCAGTGCCGCCCAAGCGCAGGAAGTGGTCGTCAAGCTGGGCGGGGCCGCCCCGCTCACCGGTAACCAGTCGCACCTTGGCAAGGATCTCGAGAACGGCACCCGCCTCGCCATCGAGGAGGCCAACGCCAAGGGCGTGACGATCGGCGGCAAGAAGGTCAAGTTCGAGCTGGTCGGCGAGGACGACCAGGCCGACCCGCGCACCGGCACCACGGTGGCGCAACGCCTGGTCGATGCCGGGGTGAAGGGGGTGATCGGGCATCTGAACTCGGGCACCTCGATTCCGGCCTCGCGCATCTACGACCAGGCGGGCATTCCGCAGGTGTCGCCGGCCTCGACCAACCCGAAGCTGACGCTGCAGAACTTCAGCGGCGTGTTCCGCACCATCGCCAACGACGTGCAGCAAGGTACCGGGCTCGGCAAGTACGCCACCGGCGCGCTCGGCGCCAAGCGCGTCGCGATCATCGACGACCGCACCGCCTACGGCCAGGGCCTGGCCGACGAGACCGCGAAGGCGGTGAAGGAGACGGGCGGCGAGGTCGTCGCGCGCGAATTCACCACCGACAAGGCCACCGACTTCAACGCCATCCTCACCAAGATCCGCGCCACCAACCCCGAGGTCGTCTTCTACGGCGGCATGGACGCCCAGGCCGGCCCGATGGTGCGGCAGATGAAGCAGCTCGGCATCACCGCCAAGTTCCTCACCGGCGACGGCGGCTGCAGCCCCGAGATGATCAAGCTCGCCGGCGACGGCATGTCGTCCAGCGCCTACTGCTCGATGCCGGGCCTGCCGCTGGAGAAGATGCCGGGCGGCGCCGACTTCCGCGAGCGTTACAAGAAGCGCTTCAACGCCGACGTGCAGGTGTATGCCCCCTACGCCTACGACGCCGCGATGGCCATCATCACCGCGATGCAGAAGGCCGACTCGGTCGAGCCGTCCAAGTACCTGCCCGAGCTCAAGAAGAGCAACTTCCCGGGCGTGATCGGCAACGTCTCCTTCGACGCCAACGGCGACATCAAGGAAGGCGCGGTGACGATCTACAACTTCAAGGACGGCGCCTGGGTGCCGCTGTAAGCGCCTGAACCGCCGCCGGCGCACCCGCTTGCGGCGCGCCGGCGGCGCGCGACATCCCCGTTTCGATTTGCCCGCCCCGGAGACCCTGCGCGTCCGCCGGGGCGTGGCGCGCGACTTCACAGACTCAGGAAGGCAGCATGGAAACCCTGATCCAGCAATTCATCAACGGGCTGGTGATCGGCAGCGTCTACGCGCTGATCGCGCTCGGCTACACCATGGTGTACGGCATCCTGGGCCTGATCAATTTCGCCCACGGCGACGTGCTGATGGTGGGCGCGCTGGTCGCGCTGCAGACCATGCTGTTCCTGATGGGCATGGCACCCGGCATGTCTCCGCTGGTGATGCTGGCGATCGCGCTCGCGGTGGCGATGGTGATCTGCATGCTGCTCGGCTTCACCATGGAGCGGCTCGCCTACCGGCGATTGCGCAACGCGCCGCGCCTGGCGCCGCTGATCACCGCGATCGGCGTGTCCTTCCTGCTGCAGACCCTGGCGATGATCATCTGGGGCCGCAACTACCACACCTTCCCGCAACTCATCTCGACCACGCCGCTGCAGCCGATCCCCGGCGTGTTCGTCACCCCGGTGCAGATCGCCATCGTGGTGGTGTCGGCGCTGCTGATGGTCGGCCTGCTGCTGCTCGTCAATCGCACCCGCATCGGCCGCGCGATGCGCGCGACCGCCGAGAACCACCGCGTCGCCAGCCTGATGGGGGTCGACACCAACGCGGTGATCGCGCTCACCTTCGTCATCGGTGCCGCGCTCGCCGCCGTGGCCGGGGTGATGTTCGCCAGCAACTACGGCATCGCCCACTACGGCATGGGCTTCATGCCGGGCCTCAAGGCCTTCACCGCCGCGGTGCTGGGCGGCATCGGCAACCTCGGTGGCGCGATGCTCGGCGGCGTCGTGCTCGGGCTGGTGGAGTCCTTCGGCGCGGGCTACATCGAGCACCTCACCTTCGGCTTCCTCAACTCGTCCTACCAGGACATCTTCGCCTTCATCATCCTCGGCCTGGTGCTGATCTTCCGGCCCACCGGACTGCTCGGCGAACGCGTGTCGGACCGGGCCTGAGCGAGCACGCACCATGAACGAACTCGTCGCCGCCGTCCCCTGGCTGGGCAAGCGCAACCCCACCGCCGCGCGCTGGCTGATCATCCTCGTCGCCATCGCGGCGCCCTTCATCGCCTGGCAGTTCGGCCGCAGCTGGGTGCGCATCCTCGACTTCGCGCTGCTCTACATGATGCTGGCGCTCGGCCTCAACCTGGTGGTCGGCTTCGCCGGCCTGCTCGACCTCGGCTACATCGCGTTCTATGCGGTGGGCGCCTACACTTTCGCCTTCCTGGCTTCGCCGCACTTCGACGTGCATCTGCCGTTCTGGGTCATCCTGCCGCTGGGCGCCGCCTTCGCCGCGCTCGCCGGCGTAATGCTCGGCTTTCCGGTGTTGCGATTACGCGGGGATTACCTCGCCATCGTCACCCTCGGTTTCGGCGAGATCGTGCGCATCTTCATGCTCAACCTCAACTACCCGGTCAACATCACCAACGGCCCGCAGGGCATCAACATGATCGACCCGATCAACCTGTTCGGCTGGGACCTGTCGCGCAACATCCGCATCGGCGAGGACTTCACCATCCACTCGCTGTTCCTCTACTACTACTTCTTCCTCGCCGCGGTGGTCGCCTCGATCATCTTCATCCAGCGCCTGCAGATCTCGCGCATCGGCCGCGCGTGGGCGGCGATGCGCGACGACGAGCTCGCCGCCAAGGCGATCGGCATCAACACCCGCGACATGAAGCTGCTCGCCTTCGCCCTCGGCGCCACCTTCGGCGGCGTGGCGGGCGCGCTGTTCGGCGCCTTCCAGGGCTTCGTCAGCCCGGAGAGCTTCAGCCTGATGGAGTCGATCGCGGTGCTGACCATGGTGGTGTTCGGCGGCATGGGCAACCTCGCCGGCGCGGTGGTCGGCGCCTTCGTGCTCGCGCTGCTGCCCGAACTCCTGCGCGACGTCGCCGTGCCGCTGCAGCAGACCCTGTTCGGCCACGTGCTGCTCGACCCCGAGGTGCTGCGCATGCTGCTGCTGTCGCTGGCGATGATCCTGATGATGCTGCTGCGCCCGGCCGGCATGATTCCGGCGCGTGCGCGCTACTGCCACGATCACCACCTGAGCCATCACCTGAACAACACGCCGAAGCGGGAGGCCGCGAAGTGATCACGCTGCTCGAAGCCCGCAACATCGGCAAGCGCTTCGGCGGCCTGCAGGCCTTGTCCGACGTATCGCTGACCATCCGCAAGGGCGAGGTCTACGGCCTGATCGGCCCCAACGGCGCCGGCAAGACCACCTTCTTCAACGTCCTCACCGGTGCCTACACCCCCGACGGCGGCGAGTTCGTCTTCAACGGCAGCGAGCTGCCCAGCGGCAAGCCGCACAAGGTGGTCGGCCGCGGCATCGCCCGCACCTTCCAGAACATCCGCCTGTTCCGCGACCTCACCGCGCTCGAGAACGTCATGGCCGGCCACCACATCCGCACCCGGGCGGGCATATGGGGCGTGCTGACGCAGAACCGCTTCACCCGCGAGGAGGAACGCCTGACCACCGAGCGCGCCTACGAGCTGCTGCGCTACGTCGGCATCGAGCGCTTCGCAGACGTGGTGTCGAAGAACCTCTCCTACGGCGACCAGCGCCGCCTGGAGATCGCGCGCGCGCTCGCCACCGAGCCGCAGCTGCTCGCGCTCGACGAACCGGCGGCGGGCATGAACGCCACCGAAACCGGCCAGCTCAAGCAACTGATCCAGCAGATCCGCAACGACGGCATCACCGTGATGCTGATCGAGCACGACGTGAAGCTGGTGATGGGCCTGTGCGACCGCGTCGCGGTGCTCGACTTCGGCAGCAAGATCGCCGAGGACGTGCCCGCAGTGGTGCAGAAGGACGAAGCGGTGATCGCCGCCTATCTGGGCGGAGGCAAGCATGCAAACTGATCCCCGGCTCGAGCCGAGCACGCCGCTGCTGCGCCTGCAGGAGCTGAAGATCGCCTATGGTGGCATCCAGGCGGTCAAGGGCATCGCGCTCGAGCTCCATGCCGGCGAGACCGTGTGCCTGATCGGCGCCAATGGCGCCGGGAAGACGACCACGCTCAACGCCATCGCCGGCGTACTGCCGATCGCCGGCGGCGACATCCACTACAAGGGCGAGCGCATCAACGCCCTGCCCGCCCACCGCCGCCTGCGCGCAGGCATCGCGCTGGTTCCCGAGGGGCGCGGCATCTTCACCCGCCTGACGGTGGAGGAGAACCTGCGCATGGGCGCGTACACGCGCAAGGACGCAGCCGCCATCGAGGCCGACCTCGAGCGCGTCTACACCATGCTGCCGCGAGTCAAGGAACGCCTGGCCCAGGTCGCCGGCACGCTGTCGGGCGGCGAGCAGCAGATGGTGGCGATCGGCCGCGCCCTGCTGTCGCGCCCGCGCCTGCTGCTGCTCGACGAGCCGTCCATGGGCCTGGCACCGCTGATCGTGGAGAAGATCTTCGAGGTCGTGCAGTCGGTGGCGCGCGAGGGTGTCACCATCCTGCTCGTCGAGCAGAACGCCAACCTCGCGCTCGAGTTCGCGCAGCGCGGCTACGTGATGGAGTCGGGGCGGATCACCCTCACCGGCAGTGGCAGCGCCTTGTTGCAGGATCCGAAGGTGCGCGCGGCGTACCTGGGCGAGGAGGCCTAGGACGAGGCGCGTCGCGATTCCGGCCTCTCCGGAGGCGCCGGCGCGACTCGACCGTCCGATCGCGACTGGCGTCGCTCCTGGGGCACGGCTCCGGAGGCCATGTCGGTTCGCTCGCCCGAGCGCAAGTCGGCGGAGCACGAGCCGGCCACCGCACTCCGCAGCGGGGAGGGAAAGCGCTAACATTGCGCACCTTTTTTCGCTCCCTCCCCCAATGCAGAATCTGAAGTACTTCACCTGGTCGATCGGCTTCACCGTCTTCGGGCTCGTCGGCGGCTATCTGCTCGGCGGCTGGCCGGCCGCCTTCATCGTCGCCGTGCTGGCGGTGCTGGAGACCTCGTTGTCCTTCGACAACGCGGTGGTCAACGCCACCGTGCTGCGCCACATGGACGAGAAGTGGCGCCAGCGCTTCCTGCTGTGGGGCATCCTGATCGCGGTGTTCGGCATGCGCATCGTGTTCCCGCTCGCCATCGTCGGCGTGGTCGCCAGCCTGGGGCCGGTCGAGGTGGTCGATCTCGCGCTCTTCAACCCCGACGAATACGCCCGCCTGCTCACCTCGGCGCATCACGAGATCGCGGCCTTCGGCGGCGCCTTCCTGATGATGGTCTTCCTGAAGTTCTTCATCGACGAGAACAAGGACACCCACTGGCTGGCGCCGATCGAGAGCCCGCTGACCAAGCTCGGCCGCCTGGAGGCCGCGCAGATCCTGCTGACCCTGCTCGCCATCCTCGCCACCTCGGCGTGGATCGACGGTGCGGACAAGCGCATGGAGTTCATCGTCGCCGGGGTGTGGGGGCTGATCGTCTATATCGCCGCCGACGGCCTGGGCGCGATCATGGGCGGCGAGGAGGGCGAAGGCGGCAAGATGGTCGCCAAGACCGGCTTCGCCGGCTTCATGTACCTGGAGCTGCTGGACGCGTCCTTCAGCTTCGACGGCGTCATCGGCGCCTTCGCGCTCACCACCAGCCTGCCGATCATCGCCATCGGCCTGGGCGTGGGGGCGATGTTCGTGCGCTCGTTCACGCTGATGCTGGTGTATCGCGGCACGCTCGAGGCCTACCGCTATCTGGAGCACGGCGCCTTCTGGGCCATCGGTGCGCTGGCGGCGATCATGTTCGTGGGAGTGCACATGCACATCCCGGAGACC
Organism: Thauera aminoaromatica; assembly: GCF_000021765.1. Classification (NCBI taxonomy): domain Bacteria; kingdom Pseudomonadati; phylum Pseudomonadota; class Betaproteobacteria; order Rhodocyclales; family Zoogloeaceae; genus Thauera; species Thauera aminoaromatica. The sequence continues at coordinate 2,674,350 of NC_011662.2, forward strand.
TTCACCGGCCTGATCGGCGCGGTGCTGATCGGCGCGGCGTTCTGGAGCTCGCTGCGGCACAACCGGCTGAGCGTAGGCGGGGGCTGAAGCGCAGAATCGCGACTCGCGTCGCTCCCACAAGACCATCGCGGCTCCGCGGCGGTGGAAGCACCGCATCCCCGATCCGGAGCGAACCACCTCGCCCGGGTCGCATGTGGGAGCGACGCAAGTCGCGATTGCGGCTGCGCCTGCAAACGATTGCGGCGACACCTGCGCACGATGGCGGCCGGTCGGACGGTCTGCGCGCAGCCTCCTGTAACACCCCGGTCACGCCGTGCTCATAGATTCGGGGGCCTTTGCCCACCGCCCCCCGACACCATGAGCCACCGCCTGCGCCACGCCCTCGAGACCTTCTCCCTCAGCCTCCTCGCCGCCGCCACGCTGGCTGCGTGCACCGGCGACGACGACACTCCACCGCCGCCGCCTGCAACCGAAACCGCCCCGGCCCCGCAGGCCCCCGCTCCCGAGCGCACCCCGATCTCGCTGCGCCTGGAGCGCATCGGCGGCTACGCGACCAATCTCTTCGGCAAGAGCGCCGCGGAGATCCCCGCCTACGACCCCGCCAGCAAGCGCGCCTTCGTGGTCAACGCGGATGCGGGCGCGGTCGACGTGCTCGACCTCGCCAACCCCGCAACGCCGATCTCCGTCGGCCGGCTCGACTCGCAGGCCCTGCTCGCCGGCTCCGAGATCAACAGCGTCGCCGTGCGCGATGGCGTGGTCGCGGTCGCGATCCAGGCCAGCCCCAAGACCGACAAGGGCCGGGTCGCGCTCTACCGCGCGGCTGACCTTTCGCTGCTGGGCAGCGTCGAGGTCGGCGCCCTGCCCGACATGCTCACCTTCACGCCCGACGGCAAGACCGTGCTGGTCGCCAACGAAGGCGAGCCGAACGACGACTACTCGATCGACCCCGAGGGCTCGATCAGCGTGATCGACGTCTCCACCCCCACGGCCCCGGTCGCCCGCAGCGCCGGCTTCACCGCCTTCAACGGCCAGGAGAAGGCGTTGCGCGCCCAGGGCGTGCGCATCTACGGCCCCGGCGCGAGCGCCGCGCAGGACCTCGAGCCCGAGTACATCGCCGTCTCGGCCGACGGCGCCACCGCGTGGGCCACGCTGCAGGAGAACAACGCGCTCGCCCGCATCGACGTGGCCAAGGCCACGGTGGAGGCGATCCTGCCGCTCGGCGACAAGGACCACGGTGTGGATGCGAACGCGTTCGATCCCTCCGACACCGACAAGAAGGCCGTCATCCAGGCCTGGCCGGGCGTGCGCGGCCTCTACCTGCCCGACGCGATCGCCTCATACACCCACCAGGGCCGCACCCTGCTGGTCACCGCCAACGAGGGCGACGCCCGTACCTGGGGCGAAGGCGACGACGCCTACTGGGACGGCGACGCCAGCAAGGGCTTCGTCGAGGAGTTCCGCGTCAAGCACCTCACCAACACCAGGGGCTGGACCGGCCGCAAGGGCGACGACCTGCCGCCGCAGCTCGACGCGCTCGCCGACGGCGGCCTGCTCGACCCGACGGTCTTCGCCTACTGCGGCGCGGTCGCTGGCAACCCGGGCAAGTGCCGCGACGACGACCAGCTCGGCCGCCTCAACATCACCTGGACCATGGGCTATCGCCAGGACGCCGACGGCAAGCCGATCCTGTTCGACACCGCCGGCAACGAGAACCCGGCCGGCACCCGCCTGATGTACGACACGCTCTACGCCTTCGGCGGACGCTCGTTCTCGATCCGCGACGCGGACGGCAAGCTGGTGTGGGACTCGGGCGCCGAGATCGAGCGCTTCCTCGCCAGCGACGAGTGCAAGCTCGGCAGCGCGCGCAACATCCCCTGCGCGACCTGGTTCAACACCAACCACGAGGAAGGCAACACGCTGGACAATCGCAGCGACAACAAGGGTGCGGAACCCGAAGGCGTCGCGCTCGGCCGCATCGGCGACAAGACCTTCGCCTTCGTCGGCCTCGAGCGCATGGGCGGCGTGCTGGTCTATGACATCACCGACCCGCAGGCGCCGACCCGCGTGGACTACCTCAACCCGCGCGAGGACTGGAGCACCAAAGACCCCTCGACCGTGCTGGCGAGCGTCGGCGACCTCGGCCCCGAAGGCCTGCACTTCATCCCCGCCAAGGACTCTCCCAACGCCAAGCCGCTGCTGCTGGTCGGCAACGAGGTCAGCGGCACCACGGCGGTGTACCAGCTCAACCTGAGCTACTGAGCGGCTCGATCTCGCACAGCCCCGAGCGCAGGGGCTGCGAGCCGGCGACCGGATCGACGCGGCGGTCGGAGACGAGGCGGCTGTAGTTCGCCCCCGCCTCCGAGCGCGCGTCGTAGCCGTCGGCCGCCCCCGCCGCGCCAGGCTGCCACCAGCCGTATTCCACCCACACCACACGCGCATCGAGCGCCGCATCGAAACGCGCGCGAATGCGGATGGCGCCGTTGGCAGTGCGCACCCGCACCCAGTCGCCCTCCGCGATGGCGCGCGCCCGTGCCGCGTCCGGGTGCAGATGCACCGCCGGTTGGGGAGAGTGCCGGCGCAGCGAGGGCGCCTGGCGGTCCTGGCCGTGGCGGAAGTGGCGCAGCTTGGCGGTGGTCATCACCAGCGGATATTCCGGCGCCGCCTTGCCGAAGGGCGAATCAACCGGCTCGGCGAAGCGCGGCAGCGGCGACTCGCCGTGCTCGAGCAGCGTCTCGGAATACAGCTCGATACGCCCGCTCGGCGTGCGCAAGCCCTCGTCCCGGTACTTGCGGTAGCGCGTGGCCGCGGGCAGCGCGAGCCCGCCCGGGTGCGCGCGCAGGGTCTCGAGCGTGAGTCCGGTCGGGGCGAGCACATGGGCCAGCCCCGCCTCGAGGTCGCCACCCCAGAACTGCTCGCCCAGCCCCAGCCGCTGCGCGAGCCGGAACACCACCCAGGCATCCGCGCGGCTGTCGCCGAGCGGCGCGATCGCCGCCGGGCGCAGCTGCACCCAGGATTCCGCCGCCTGGCTGCCCTCGAAGCCCACCCGCAGCGCCTCGCGCTCCCACGGCGTGCAGATCGGCAACACGATGTCGGCCAGCGCCGCGGTGGGCGTCAGGGTGAGGTCGGCATAGACGCAGAACTCGAGCGCGGCGAGCGCCCGCGCGGCGCGTTCGGCATCGGCATGGTTGAGCAGGAAGTCGCGGCCGAAGCCCACCAGCGCGCGGATCGGGTACGGCCGACCCTCCAGGATCGCGTCCCACAGCACGTCCGACCCGATCAACCCCAGCCTGGCGGGGCCGAGCCGCGAGCGCTCCAGCCCGATGCAGCGCGCGCGCTGCGCAGCGGGGAGCAGTTCCTTGCCGCTGGCGTCGTTCGACGGCGCGGGCGTGAACGCAACGTTGCCGCCCGGCGCGTCGAAACTGCCGGTGAGCGCCATCAGCGTGGCGATCGCGCGGTCGGTCTGGGTGGCGTTGGTATGCTGGCACACGCCCGCCCAGCAGTAGTACGAGACCGCCGGCCCGGCCTCGTGCAGCAGGCGGGCGAGCGCCTCCACTTGCGCGGGCTCGATCCAGCACAGCTCGGCGACGCGCTCGGGGGTGTAGTCGGCACAGGCCTGCTCGAAGAGCGAGAACACGGTCTCGCAGCGCAGCATCCCGCCGTCGACGAGACGGACATCGAGCCCGCCCGACCACAGCAGACCCGGATCACCGCGGCCCGCCGCGGCGCGCACGTCCCGACCCGACGCGATCGGTGTCCGGTCGGCGCCCGACCGCCCGCGCGCGCAAGCGATCACGCCCCCATCCACCCCCAGCGCGACGAAGTCGTCCGCCCCCGCCCCCGCCCCCGCCGGCAGCGCGGCCAGCTCGCCGGCACGCAGCAGGCGGCCGTTGTCGCCGCGCACCAGCAGCGGCGCGTTGCTGAAATCGCGCACGAAGCCGGCGTCGAACCACCCGCGCGCCAGCATCACCCGCGCCACCCCGAGCGCGAGCGCGCCATCCGAGCCGGGGCGCACGCGCAGCCACAGGTCGGCATCGGCCGCGAAGCCCGCCTTGCGCGGATCGACCACCACCAGCTTCGCCCCCGCCTTGCGCGCCGCCCGGATCGCCAGCGAGTTGGCCAGCCAGGTGTCGCGCGGGTTGTGCCCCCACAGCACGATGCAGCGGCTGTGCGCGAAGTCCGGCGTGGCGATGCCGCGGCCGAAGCTGAGCTGGTGGGTGAAGTCCTTGTGCCAGTTGCAGATCTCGGTGCCGTTGGCCACGTTGGGGCTGCCGAAGGCGTTGGCCAGGCGCTCGATCCAGCGGATGTCGTCGGCGATCGGCGTGCCGCTCGGCGTCGCGATCGCGAACGCCACCGCCTCCGCGCCGGATTCGTCGCGCACGCGCGCGAGCGCCTGCGCCACCCGATCGAGCGCCTCGTCCCACGAGATCTCGCGCCAGCCGGGATCGGAGTCGCCCTTGGGGCGCGTGCGCAGCAGCGGGCGCAGCACGCGCTGCGGGTCGTAGACCAGCTCCGGCGCCGCCCGCCCCTTCACGCACTGCGCCCGCCCGGTCGGATGCGCCGGGTCCGGCAGCTGCGCCACCAGCCGCCCGCCCTCCACCACCATGCGCGAGCCGCAGCGCGACTTGCACAGACCGCAGAAGCCGGGGATGGAGCGGCGCGAGGCGGAAGGATCCGCCGAGGGATCATCGGGCATGGTGAGCGGCATGACGCTGTGGTCCAATCGAGGGCGAGGCACACGCTCGCGGCTCATACCATGCTAGCAGCCTGCCGCCGCATGCCAACCCGGAGATCCCGATGGAACGCCTTTTCGTCTACGGAACGCTCGGCCCCGGCCGCCCCAACGAACACGTCCTGCAGAAGATCGGCGGCACCTGGCAGCCCGCCAGCGTGCGCGGCCGGCTCGTCCGCGCCGGCTGGGGCTTCGAGCGCTCCGGCTTCCCCGCACTGGTGCCCGACGCGCACGGCGAGGAGGTCGCCGGCCACGTCTTCGTGTCGCCGAACCTCGCCGCGCACTGGCCCGCGCTCGATGCCTTCGAGGGAGAGGACTACGTGCGCGAAGCGGCCAAGGCCGTCCTGGCCGATGGCACCGAAGTGGAGGCTTGGGTGTATGCGCTTGCGGAGGCGAAGCGGCCCCGCCCGGCGCGAGCCTGAGCTCCCCGCCCGCGCCAGGTGCCGCTCGGCCTCTTGCCCTTCTGCCTGGAGTGCGCCTGGCCCGGGCGCACACGACAACGGCAGCCGCAGCTGCCGTTGTCGGAGCGATGCGCCGGGCGCTCAGGCTGCCTTGCGGCGGCGCGCCGCCAGACCGGCGAGGCCGAGGCCGAGCAGCGCCAGCGAACCGGGCTCCGGAGTCGGATTCACAACGCTCTCCGGCGTCCCTGCGCCGAAATAGGTGCGCGTCACATACTCCGACGATGCGCCCGCAGCAAGCGAGAACACGTTGCGCAGCGCCAGCGTGACGTCATAACCGCCGCCCAGATCGATGAACTGGTCGATATCGGCACCGTCGCCGGCGATCAGGTCGTCGAGGGCGCTGCCGGAAACGATGCGTCCGCGCAAGCCGCTGAACGAGTCGATTTCATAGCGCCCGGTGGCCGGAACGGTGCCGCCAGTGGCGCTGATACCGACGAAGGTCGTCGAGGTCGCCGACCCGGTCGCGGTATCCGTCTCGAACAGCACCTCGACCCCGCCGAGGCTGATGCGGCCACCGCCGTCCGAGATGCTGCCGTCGAACTGGAGATCGCCATCGATATAGCGCACGAGCTCGAAACCGAGCAGGCCTTGCGTGGTATTCGTGATCGAGTAGGTCTGCGTCAGGACGCTGCCGGTCTGCGTGCTGCCCGTCATCAAGGGAGTCAGCACCTGGGACAGGCTGAACGAAAGACCGCTGAGGGCGAACGCGCTGCTCGCCGTCGTCGTCGAGCCGGTGACCGTCGGGTTCGTCAAGCTGCCGCTGCCGCCGATGTCCCCGGAGGTCAGGAAGGTGCGTGCGCCCGCCGTTGCGCCCAGCCTGATGGCCACGCCCGACTCGTACGTCGTCCCGGCCGCCACCCCCGCGCCGATCGGGTTGTAGAGCGCATCGGTGGAGTTCGCTCCCACGGATGAGCCGAAACTGCCATAGCCATCCACGCCGACCGTGACGCTTCCGTCGCCGGCGCCGGTCGTCAGGGTGTAGGGCGCCGCCAGCGCGGTGCCGCCGGCGGTCGCGAGCGCTGCGATGGCAATGAGTCTTGCCGAGAGAAGCTGCTTGTTCATTTTGATGTCCCCGAATGTTGCTGTCTGGTGTTTGGCAAGCGGACGCCGCCCGAGCGATCGTCCTATCGCCCCATTCGGCGCGACCTTGCTGGCATCAACGCACGCAAGATGTATTCCAGCCAGAACAAATCTACTTAACACATTGAATAATATCAACTTTATTTCCTACGCCCGATACTACTGGCGCTCAAACCTGTCGAAGTGTAAAAATTCTCGACGGCAAACTTCGGCTTCATCACGCCCAACGGCGGCGGCGAGCCGGTCTTCCTGCACGTCAGGGGAGACAGGAAACAGCAGGAAATAGGGACAGACCCCGATTACGTTGCGGGAAGGATTATCTCGGACGTTGAAAGGCACCATTCCTCAAAGCTCAGCAGCAACAACAGGTCGGGTCGAGAAGCTTGAGTACGACTTGCCGGTCCGCTGCAAAGGACGGAGTCGCAGTCGGGCGCCTGAGACCAATCCCTGACGCTCCAAATTAGCAGTCGTCCAAACCGCGATCGCATCAGCATTTCACCCACTCATTCCGCCAAGGAGCTCTTACAGTGGACATCCCGCGAATATTCAACATCACTGAAAGCGCTCACCGTTTCCATAATCCGTTCACTCCCGACAAGTACGCCACGCTCGGCACGGCGTTGCGTATGGCGCCCGGGACACGAGTGCTCGACCTCGGCAGCGGTTCGGGTGAGATGCTCTGCACATGGGCTCGCGATCACGGGATCTTCGGGACCGGAATCGATATGAGCGCGTTGTTTTCCGAGCATGCAGGACTGCGCGCCAAAGAACTCGGCGTTGCCGATCAAGTTCGGTTCATTCATGGCGATGCAGCGGGTTACATTGCTGAAGAAAAGGTCGACGTCGCCGCTTGCCTAGGCGCCACCTGGATTGGCGGAGGGCTTTCCGGAACGGTCGAACTTCTGGCGCAAAGCCTGTGCGCCGGAGGGATCATCCTCATTGGCGAGCCCTACTGGCGACGACTGCCCGCTACGGACGAGATCGCCAAGCGTTGTCTTGCAAACTCGATCTCTGATTTCCTCCCGCTTCCGGAACTTGTGTCGTCCTTCGGCACGCTCGGCTACGACCTTGTCGAGATGGTTCTGGCAAACGAGGACGGTTGGGACCGATACGAAGCAGCCAAATGGCTCACCATGCGCCGCTGGCTTGACGCCAACCCCGACGACGAGTTGGCCCACGAGGTTCGCGCCCGGCTGACTTCGGAACCGGCGCGCCACGTTGCTTACACCCGTGAATACCTGGGCTGGGGTGTGTTTGCGCTGATGGCGCGGTAGTCTCCACCCTCCCTCGATCCCTCCCCTGACCCCACGATCATGCGCCACCAAGGAAAGATCACCACCTGGAAGGACGACAAAGGCTTCGGCTTCATCACCCCCAACGGCGGCGGCGAGCCGGTTTTCGTCCACGTCAGCAGCCTTGCCAACCGCCAGCGCCGGCCCGAAGGCACGGAGCTGGTGAGCTACGAACTCGCCACCGATGCCAAGGGACGACTGCAGGCGAAGGCCGTCGCCTTTGTCGGCGAGCGCGCGGTAGCGCCTGCGGCGCCGGGGCGCAGCAGCCTGCCACCGCTTTTCGCGGCGGGCTTCGTCGGCTGGTTGGGCGTGATGGCCTGGCTCGGGCGGCTGTCGCTGGCGGTGCTCGCGCTTTACGCGGCGGCGAGCGTCGTCGCCTTCCTCGCCTACGGGCACGACAAGTCGGCCGCCGTGCGCGACGCCTGGCGCGTCAAGGAGAACACGTTGCACCTGTTCGCCCTGCTCGGCGGCTGGCCGGGGGCGCTGGTGGCGCAGCGGCTGTTCCGCCACAAGTCTTCCAAGGCCTCGTTCCAGACCACCTACTGGATCACCGTCGTGCTCAACTGCGCGGCGCTCGCCTGGCTGCTGTCGCCCCACGGGGCGCAGACGCTGCAGGCGGTGCTGGCCGCGATCTGAGCGCCGGCGGGCTCGCCGGACGGCGGCCGCCGCCTTCTCCATCCCTCCACGCCTCCCGGATCACCCAAGCATGTCACCGAACGCCGTCATTTCCCTGTCCGATCGGGTCGAGCACGACGAGGTGCTCGCGCTCTACGTCGCCAACCGCTGGTCCTCGGCCGAGAAGCCCGATGTGCTGCTGCGCGCGCTGCGCGATTCGCATGCGCTGGCGACCGCGCGCGTGGACGGGCGGCTGGTGGGGCTGGTCAATGCGATCTCGGACGGGCACCTGGTGGCGTATTTCCCGCACATGCTGGTGTTGCCGGCGTTCCAGCGCCAGGGCATCGGGCGCCGCCTGATGGCGGCGATGCTCGCGCGCTATCGCGACTTCCACCAACTGATGCTGACCGCCGACGGCGACGCGGTGGCCTTCTACGAGGCGATGGGCTTCACCCGCGCAGGGCGCACGGTGCCGATGTGGATCTACGCGGGGAAGGATCACTGAGGCGTGGCCGAGGCGTCCGCTCTGGCGAAGGGGCTCGCCGCGCCTCGCTCAACCCCCTGCTTCTGCACGGTCGCGCAGCATCCAGATCCCCCGGACCGCGAGCTCGAAGCCGCCGAATTGCCGGTCGGCGATCATCAGCCCCACCTGCTCGATGCGCGCCCCATGCAGCGACGGTGCGTCAGGCACCGGACGACCGCGCCAGGTGGGCCGAAAATCGGCCAAGGCCAGGCGCACCCGGGTCCACAAGCCGGCCGGGGGCGCGAAGGCAGCCTGGTAATTGACGCCGTCGAAGCCGCGGTCGGTGCGCAGGGCCAGCTTGTAGCGGCGGCCGTCGCCGCGCACTTCGAGTTCGATGGCGTCGCGGTCGCCCGCGTCGAGCCCCTCGTTGCCGCCCCCCTCGTTGCCGAACCCGCCGGGCGCGGGCGGCGCCAGGGCGCTGCGCACCGAGGCGAAGCCGCCGTTGTTGTCCGCCGACACCGTCCCGGCAAACAGCGCATGGCCGGCGGAATCGAAGCGCAAGGCGCTGCGCGACACGCCGCCCATGACGCGGTCGTCGATCGCCGACCAGGTGACGACCGACTCGGGACGGTCGAAGAGGAACAGGGGCAGGGACATCGTTGGATTATGCACCCGCCGCGAAGCACCCGGCATGGCCTGGCAGAATCCGCACCGCACACGTGCCTTGACTCGCGACCGTCCTTATCTATGCTGAATTACCGATTACGAATCAGCGTGTTACCGACGCACGGCGCTGGCGTCCCGGCCCTTGGCCGGGAGTGCGTGCGCGATCCTTTGCAGCGGCATCCGCAAGCCGCTGCCCTTGGTCGGGCCTCCCTTCCGCCTCCGTATCGACGTGTGAGCAGGCCGGTGTGCCGCGAGGCGTACCGAGCCGAAGCGGGCTCGGCTGCATCCATCGAGAGGAGGCCATCATGGCGAGGACCAAGGACAAGGAACCTTCCGAGCAACGGCGTCAGCGCACTTGCGCAACGATGGAGGAGCATCGTCGGCTCGCCCATCTCTATCCCGAGTATCGCCGCAGGCGCCGGGAGATCGAGCTCGAGACGCGCCAGTTCATCGCGCGCTACGCCGCCGAGGGCCTGCGCACCGGGATCGTGCGCATCCCGGTGGTGGTGCATGTGGTGTGGAACACCGCGGCGCAGAACGTAAGCGATGCGCAGATCCAGTCGCAGATCGACGTGCTGAACGCCGATTTCCGCCGCACGAACGCGGACGCCGCGAGCGTGCCGGCCCACTTCGCCGGCGTGGCCGCGGACGCCCGCATCGAGTTCGCGCTCGCCGTGCGCGACCCCAACTGCGGCGCGACCACCGGCATCACCCGCACGAACACGGCGACGACCGGCTTCACCCGGGCGACCCGCAACAACGTCAAGTCGGCGGCCACCGGCGGGGCCGATCCGTGGCCTTCGGACCGCTACCTCAACATGTGGGTGGCCAACTTCACCGACGACCTGCTCGGCTTCGCCACCTTCCCCGGCGGCCCGGCGGCGCTCGACGGCTTCGTCGTCGATACGCAGGCCTTCGGGACGATGGGCACGGCCGCCGCGCCTTTCAACCTCGGCCGTACCGCCACCCACGAGATCGGCCACTGGCTCAACCTGATCCACATCTGGGGCGACGACACCGCGCAGCCCGACCAGTGCAGCGGCACCGACATGTGCGCCGACACACCCAACCAGGCGGACGAGACCTACGGCAACCCCGCGGGCATCCGCATCTCCTGCGGCAACGGGCCCAACGGCGACATGTACATGAACTACATGGACTACACCGACGACGTCGGCATGTTCATGTTCTCCCAGGACCAGGTGACCCGCATGAACGCGACGCTGATGGTCGCGCGCACCGGCATCCTGGCCTCCGACGGGCTGGTGCCGGTGGGCGGCGGCTCGCCCGCGCCCGACCTGTGGATGCAGGACAACGCCGACGACGTCGGCGCCGAGCCGGACGCGAGCACCAACCCGATGTGGATCAGCGACGACATCTGGGTGCGCAACGTCGCCGACGGCCTCACCAACCAGGACCACCAGAACCCCAACGGCGAGCAGACGAACTACGTCTATGTGCGCGTGCGCAACCGCGGCTGTGCCGGCGCCGCGGCGCAGAGCGGCACGCTCAAGCTGTATTGGGCGAAGGCGTCGAGCTCGCTGTCGTGGCCGGCGCCCTGGGACGGCAGCGTGGCCAGCCCGGCGCTGATGGGCGGGCTGGTCGGCAGCCAGGCGGTGAGCGTGAACGGCGGCGACACCGAGATCGTGGAGTTCGCGTGGACGCCGCCGGATCCTTCGGACTATGCGGCCTTCGGCGCGGACAAGGCGCACTTCTGCCTGCTCGCCCGCATCGAGACCTCCGCCACCGCGCCCTTCGGCATGAGCTTCGCCGAGACTGCCAACCTCTACGCCAACGTGCAGAACAACAACAACATCGTGTGGAAGAACATCTCCATCGTCGACACCGACGGCGACGGGGCGCGCCACGCGGACGTGGTGATCGGGCGCTTCACGCGCGAACGGCGCGCCACGCGGCTGCTGTTCCGCACGCCGAAGCGGCGCGGCTTCTCGCTGTTCGACTGGGGCCACCTGATGGTCGAGTTCCGCGGCGAGGCCCTGCTCGAATGGGTGAAGGAGGGCGTGAAGGGCGATGGCTTCGAGCGCCTGCAGGACGGGCGCCTGTTCATCGCGCGTGCGGGCGCGGAGGTCGTCGGCCCGCCGCTCAAGCCCGGCAGCTTCGGCACCGTGCATGTGCAGTTCGTGCCCGATGGCCGGCGCCCGACCGGCGCCCAGGTCTTCGAGCTCGATCTGATCGAGCTCGACGCCAAGGGGCGCGCCGTCGGTGGGCAGCGCCTGCTGCTGAAGACCGGCCGTGCGCCCGCGAAGCCTTGCTGCCGACGTGAAGCGGGAAGCTTCGACGGCGTCAACTGGACGCCGGACTCGACCTGCCGATGCGGCTGCTGAGGGGTTTGCCGCCCCGGTCGTCCGCGGGCGAAGTGCGAACGGCCCGAGCGTCGCCAGGCGCCGGGCCGTTCGCTTGTGCCTTTGGAGCCGAGGCAATGCCGAGTGGACGCGCGCAGCGCTCGTCCGCTACCTTCCAGCCCTCGTTCGGCCCGTCGGCCGCACAATCCCTTCGCTCATCTTTCCCCATCCGGCCGCCACGCGGCCTGCATCGCCCCTTCGGAACCACATCGCTCATGACCGCCCTCTTCCAGCCCTTCAAGCTCAAGGACCTCACCCTGCGCAACCGTATCGCCATCCCGCCGATGTGCCAGTACTCGGCCACCGACGGCGTGGTCAACGACTGGCACCGCGTGCACTACCCCGCCCTCGCGCGCGGTGGCGCCGGGCTGCTGATCGTCGAGGCCACCGCGGTGTCGCCCGAGGGCCGCATCACGCCGGGCTGCCTCGGCCTGTGGAACGACACGCAGGCCGCCGCACTGGCGCCGATCGCCGCCTCGATCAAGGCCGCAGGCGCGGTGCCCGGCATCCAGATCGGCCACGCCGGTCGCAAGGCCAGCGCAAACCGGCCGTGGGAGGGCGACGACCACATCGCCGCCGACGATGCGCGCGGCTGGGAGACCCTGTCGCCCTCGGCCACGGCCTTCGGCGCCCACCTGCCCAAGCTGCCGCGCGAGATGACGGTGGACGACATCGCCCGCGTGCGCGCGGACTTCGTCGCCGCCGCGAAGCGCGCACGCGCGGCCGGCTTCGAATGGCTGGAGCTGCACTTCGCCCACGGCTACCTCGGCCAGTGCTTCTTCTCCGTGCACGCCAACCAGCGCAGCGACGCCTACGGCGGCAGCTTCGAGAACCGCAGCCGCTTCCTCATCGAGACCGTGCGCGCGGTGCGCGCGGTGTGGCCGGAGAACCTGCCGCTGACGGTGCGCTTCGGCGTCATCGAATACGACGGCCGCGACGAGGAGACGCTCGCCGAGTCGATCGAGCTCGCGCGCAGCTTCAAGCGCGAGGGCCTGGACTTTCTCAACGTCAGCGTCGGCTTCTCGACCCTGAAGGCCAGGGTGCCCTGGGGTCCCGCCTTCCTCGCCCCGGTCGCCGAACGCGTGCGCCGCGAGGCCGGGCTGCCGGTGGCCGCGGCCTGGGGCATCGACAACCCGGTGATCGCCGACGCCTGCGTGCGCGACGGGCAGCTCGATCTGGTGATGGTGGGCCGCGCCCACCTCGCCAACCCGCACTGGCCGATGCATGCCGCGCGCGCCCTGGGCGTCGAGCGCCCGACCTGGGTGCTGCCGGCACCCTACGCGCACTGGCTGGAGCGCTACGCGGGGGCTTGAGGCGAAGCAGCGGCGCAGGCGGCCGCGGCCGGGTTTCACCCCGGGCGGCCGCCCGGGGTCGAGCCCGCGTCTCAGCTGTGCAGGATCTCGTAAAGCCGGCCCCAGCGCTCGCTGAAGATGCCGGCGTCCATCTCGCGCACGCGCTCCATGCGCGGCACGAAGTCCATGTGGGCGAGGATGTCGCGCTCGATGTCGACGCCGGGCGCCACCTCGAGCAGTTCCATGCCGCCCTCGCGGGTGAGCTGGAACACTGCGCGCTCGGTGACGTACATCACCGTCTGCCCCACCCCGGCGGCGTAGTGGCCGCTGAAGGTGATCTGCTCGACGTGGTCGAGGAACTTGCGGCTCGTGCCCTCGCGGACGATCTCGAGGCGGCCGTCGGCGGCGCGGATCTCCAGCCCGCCGGCGGTGAAGGCGCCGCAGAACACCACCTTCTTGGCGTTCTGGGTGATGTTGATGAAGCCCCCGCAGCCCACCGGCCGGCCGCTGAACTTGGAGACATTCACGTTGCCATGGACGTCGGTCTGGGCGAGCCCGAGGAAGGCCACGTCGAGGCCGCCGCCGTCGTAGAAGTCGAACTGGTAGCCCGGGTCGATGGTCGCATCGGCGTTGCTGGCGTGGGCGAAGTCGAGCCCGTCGGCGGGGATGCCGCCGATCGGGCCGGTCTCCAGGGTCAAGGCCATGAGGTCCTGCACGCCCTCCTCGGCCGCGATCGAGGCGATGCCGGCGGGCACGCCGATGCCGAGGTTCACGATCGCGCCGTGGCCGAGCTCGACCGCGGCGCGGCGGGCGATGATCTTGCGTTCGTCGAGCGGCAGCCGGCGCAGCGAACCGACCGGCACGCGGATGTCGCCGGCGAAGGCGCGGTTGTACTGCGTGCCCATGGTCTGCATGTGGTTCTCGGGACGGCCCACGACGACGTGGTCCACCAGGATGCCCGGCACCTTGACCTGCTTCGGATGCAGGGTGCCGTTCTGCACCACCTGCAGCACCTGCGCGATGACGATGCCGCCGTTGCGCTTCGCGGCCTGGGCGATCGAGATCGACTCGTTGAAGATGCCCTCGTCCTCGACCGTGAGGTTGCCGTTCTCGTCGGCGGTGGTGCCGCGGATCAGCGCGACGTCGATCCGCGGCGCGCGGTAGAACAGCCACTCCTGCCCGTCGAAGTCGACGCGCTCGACGATCTCCTCGCTGGTGGCCGAGTTGAGCTTGCCGCCCTCGATGCGCGGATCGACGAAGGTCTCCAGGCCGACCTTGGTGATCAGCCCGGGGCGGCCTGCCGCCATCTCGCGCGGCAGCACCACCAGCACGCCCTGCGGCAGATTGTAGGCCTCGATGCGGCTGTCCATGATCAGCTGCATCAGCACCGGCCCGCCCACGCCGAAGTGGCCGCCGACGATGCGCTTGATCATGCCCGGCTGGGTGAGGTGGAAGATGCCCTTGTTCTTGCCGTTGCCGAGCCCGCAGGCGTGCCAGATCGTCATGTCGCGCGGATGACCGGTGGCCTCGAAGCGCTCGCGGATCGAGATCGCGACCTCCTCGGCGAAGCCCGCCAGGCCCACGCCGCTGCAATACAGCGTGGCGCCGTCCTTGATCAGCTTGCCCGCCTCGGCGGCGGGAATGACTTTCGATTTCGACATTGGTCCAGTTCCAATTTTTGCACCCGGCAAGGCATCGGCCTGCCCTGCCGGGCGGACGGTGATCAGAAGGCCGCTTCGTCGAAGCGGGTCAGTGCACCGCCGGCCTCGCGCACGGTGGCGGCATGGGCTGCGGCCTGCGGGCCCAGGGTTGCCATGTAGAAGCGCGCGAGTTCGACGATGCCGTCCAGATACACCGGGTCGCCCTCGCCCGCCGCGTGCCGCGCGCGCGCCGCCAGCGCGGCACGCCCGAGCTGCCAGCCGCCGCACACGGTGCCGAGCAGGTGCAGGAAGGGCACCGCGCCGGCGAGCACCTCGCCAAGCTGCTCGCGGCCGTTGGCGAGGATCCAGTCGGTCGCCGACTCGAGCGCGTCGATCGCCGCGCCCTGGCCGTCGCCGAGCTCGGCGAGCCCCGCGGCCGAGAGCGCCGTGGCGCTCGCGCGCAGCTCGACGATCAGTTCGCGCAGCGTGGCGCCGCCCTCGCGCAGGATCTTGCGCCCCACCAGATCGTTGGCCTGGATGCCGGTGGTGCCCTCGTAGATGGTGATGATGCGGGCGTCGCGGAAGTGCTGCGCGACTCCGGTCTCCTCGACGAAGCCCATGCCGCCGAAGACCTGGATGGCCTCGTCGCACACGTCGTTGCCGAGCTCGGTGCACCAGCCCTTGGCCACCGGCATCAGCAGGTCGACGTAGCGGCGGTGCTTGTCCGCCACCGCGGCATCGGGGTGGTGGTGGGCGATGTCGAACCAGCCGGCGGCGGTGTAGAGCAGCGTACGCATCGCCATCACCCGCGCCCGCATCGACAGCAGCATGCGCTTGACGTCGGGGTGGCACAGGATGGGCCGGCCCGCGGCCCCGCTCACCGCGTCGCGCCCCTGCACGCGCTCGCGGGCGTAACCGAGCGCCATCTGGTAGGCGCGCTCGGCGAGCGCCGCGCCCTGCACGCCGACGCCGAAGCGCGCCTCGTTCATCATCACGAACATGACCTCGAGGCCGCGGTTGGGCTCGCCCACCAGCCAGCCGATCGCGCCGCCGCCCTCGCCGAAGCTGAGCGTGCAGGTCGGGCTGCCGTGGATGCCCATCTTGTGTTCGATCGAGATGCAGCGCACGTCGTTGCGCGCACCCAGGCTGCCATCGGGCTCGACGAGGAACTTGGGGACGATGAAGAGCGACAGCCCCTTCACCCCCGCCGGTGCGTCGGGCAGGCGGGCGAGCACCAGGTGGACGATGTTGGGCGTGAGCTCGTGCTCGCCGTAGGAGATGAAGATCTTCTGCCCGAACAGCTTGTAGCTGCCGTCGGCCTGCGGTTCGGCGCGGGTGCGCGTGGCGGCGAGGTCGGAGCCCGCCTGCGGCTCGGTCAGGTTCATCGTGCTGCCCCACTCGCCGCTCACCACCTTGGGCAGCCAGGTGCGCTTCTGCTCCGCGCTGGCGGCGATCCGCAGCGCCTCGGCCTGGCCCTGGTTGAGGATGGGCAGCATGGTGAAGGCCATGTTGGCGGCGTTCCACATCTCCATCACCGGCGTGGACACCAGCTTGGGCAGTCCCTGGCCGCCGAACTCGACCGGCAGCGACAGGCCGAGCCAGCCCGCGGCACAGAACTGCGCATAGGCCGGCTGCCAGCCCTCGGGGGTGGCGACGCGGCCGCCCTCCAGCAAGCGGCAGCCCTGCTCGTCGCCCGCGCGGTTCAGCGGCGCCAGCACGCCGGCGGCGAAGCGGCCGGCTTCCTCGAGGACGGCGCCGATCACGTCGGCGCTGGCCTCCTCGCAGCCGGGCAGGCGGGCGATGTCGTCGAGCCCGGCGAGCTCGGCGAGGATGAACTGCATGTCCCGCAAGGGGGGCTGGTAGTCGTACATCCGGAGTCTCCTCTCTGTCGTTCTTGTTCTCGCGCGCTCAGCTGCAGGCGGCGCGGAGATCCTCGGGGATCGGAATTGCCTTGATGCGCAGGGGATCCTCCGGGTCCTGGACCGCGAACACGCGCACCTCCCTGCCCTCGCACAGCACGGTGTCGCCGCGCCGCGCGACGTGACGCATCACGAAGCTCTTGCCGCCCCAGTCCTCGACCCAGGACTCGATCTCGATGTCCTCGCCATAGGTGGCCGAGTTGCGGAACTTCGCCTGCGCGTCGACCAGGGGCGCGCCGATGATGCCGCGCGTAGCCGTGGTCTCGCGCCAGCTCGGCACGCCGCAGGCGGTGCAGAACTCGCGGAAGGCGGTGTCGAACCACTTGAAGTAGTTGGCGAAGAACACGATCTGCGCGGGGTCGCAGTCGCTGAACGCGATGCGCATGCGGTGGAGGTGGCGGCGTGCCATGGCGGGCCCCGTCTCAGCGCGCGGCCAGGCGCACCGCGCCGTCTAGCCGGATCGTCTCGCCGTTGAGCATCACGTTGTCGATGATGCTCAGCGCCAGCTTGGCGAACTCCTCGGGCTCGCCGAGGCGCGGCGGGAAGGGCGTGTTCTCGCCGAGCGACTTCTGCACCTCGGGCGGCAGGCCGCGCATCATCGGGGTGATGAACAGGCCCGGCGCGATCGTCATCACGCGGATGCCGAAGCGCGCGAGCTCGCGCGCGATCGGCAGCGTCATCGACACGATGCCGCCCTTCGAGGCCGCGTAGGCGGCCTGGCCGATCTGGCCCTCGTAGGCCGCGACCGAGGCGGTGTTCACGATCACGCCGCGCTCGCCGTCGGCCTGCGGCACCCCCTTGCTCATCGCCTCGGCGGCGAGCCGGATCATGTTGAAGGTGCCGATGAGGTTGATGCGGATCGAGCGCTCGAAGTCGGCGAGCGGCTGCGCGCCCTCCTTGCCGAGCACCTTGCCGGCGTTGCCGATGCCGGCGCAGTTGACCAGCCCCTGCAGGCCGCCGAAGCGGCTCACCGCCAGGTCCACCGCCGCGCGCGCGTCCGCCTCGGCGGAGACGTCGGTGCGGGCGAAGGCGGCGCGCTCGCCGAGCGCGGTGGCGAGCGGCTCGCCCTGCCCGGCATTGAGGTCGGCGATCACCACGTTGGCGCCGGCGCCATGCAGCGCGCGTACCGTGGCCTCGCCCAGGCCGGAGGCGCCGCCGGTGACGATGAAGGTATTGCCTGCGAATCTCATTGCGTTCTCCCGGTCGCCGCTCAGGCGACGTTCTCCACGATCACCGCCACGCCCTGGCCGCCGCCGGCGCAGGCCGAGGCCACGCCGTACTGCAGCCCGGCGGCACGCACGGCGCGCGCCACGGTGTGGGTCAGGCGCACGCCCGAGGCACCGAGCGGATGACCGATGGCGATCGCGCCGCCATGCACGTTGGCCTTGTCGCGGTCGAGCGCGAGCTCGCGCTCGCAGGCGAGGTACTGCGCACCGAAGGCCTCGTTGATCTCGACGCGACCGATGTCCTCGACCGCGATGCCGGCCAGCCGTGCGGCGGCGCGGATCGCCGGCGCCGGGCCGATGCCCATGATCTCGGGCGGCACCGCCACCGCCGCGCCCGCCACCACCCGGGCCAGCGGCTGCAGCCCGTGGGCGCGCACCCAGTCGCCGCGCGCCACCAGCACCGCCGCCGCGCCATCGACGATGGCCGAGCTGTTGCCGCCGGTCTGCACGCCACCAAAGGCGGGCTTGAGCTTCTGCAGGATCTCGAGCGCGGTCGGCCGCACGTGGCCGTCGCGATCGCACACGCTGGCGCGATCGGCGAGGCGGATGCCGCGCGGCTTGTAGCCGTCGAGCTCCCAGGTCTCGTTCGCCAGCGCGCTCACCTCGTCTCCGAACCAGCCTGCCTCCCAGGCCGCCACGCCGCGGGCGAAGCTCTGCGCGGCGAAGCGGTCGACCTCGTCGCGGTCGATGCCATAGCGCACCGCGAGGTTCTCGGCGGTGCCGCCCATCGAGGTCTTCGGTGCGGTGTCCAGCGTGGCCTCCCAGAGGAAGTCCTTGAACTCGACCTGCCCCATGCGGAAGCCCGCGCGGTGGGTGTAGGCCGCCACCGGGTTGCGCGACATCGACTCGGCGCCGACGCAGAGCACGACGTTCGCCTTGCCGAGCGTGATGTGGTCGGCGGCGGTGAGGATGGTGTCGAAGCCGGTGCAGCACAGGCGCTGCACCAGCAGGGCCGGCACGTCGGGATTCACGCCCGAGTACAGCCCGATGTGGCGCGGCAGGTAGTAGGCGTCGAAGCTCGACTGCGCCATGTTGCCGGCGACGATCGCGTCGACCTCGGCGGCGGGGATCCCGCTGTCGGCGAACAGCGCGCGCGCCGCGGCGATGCCGAGGTCGGTCGGCGAGACGTCGCGCAGCACGGTGTTGTAGTCGGCGAACGGCGTGCGGCGGCCGGCCACCAGCCAGATGTCGTCGTAGGCGAGGCCGCGCGCGGCCGCCTCCGACTCGGCGAAGTTACCCATGCCCTGCTTGCTCATTGACGTGCTCCCTGGCCCTTGCGCTGGAGGAATTCGCCGATGCGTGCGGCGATCTCGGGGTTGGTCTGGACGACCGCGGCGGTCAGCGACTCGACGAAGAAGCCGTCGTCGCTGGCCATGTTGTCGATGCGGGCGATCGCGGTGACCATCGCCCAGTTGGCCATCGGCGCGTTCTCGGCGACGCGGCGCGCGAGCTCCTGCGCCTTGGCGAGCGTCTCGCCCGCGCCCACGAGGTAGTGCGACAGGCCGAGGCGCTGGCCCTCGTCGGCGTCGAGGATGCGGCCGGTGAGCATCATTTCGCACATGCGCCCGGCGCCCACGATCTTCGCCACGCGCACCGAGGCGCCCCCGCCGACGTAGATGCCGTGGCGGCCTTCGGGCAGCTGGTAGATCGTGCTGGGCTCGGCGACGCGGATGTGCGCCGCGGTGGCCAGCTCTAGCCCACCGCCGATCACCGCGCCCTGCATCGCGGCGATCACCGGGATGCCGCCGTTCTGGATGCGGGCGAAGATGCGGTGCCAGGACTGCGAGTGCAGCATGGTGCCGAAGGCGTCGCGGTGCTGGTGCTCGGAGAGGTCCAACCCCGCGCAGAAGTGCTTGCCCTCGCCCGCCAGGATGATGGCGCGGGTGCCCTCGGGGGTGGCGACCAGCGCCGCCTCGAGCGCCGCGAGCAGGCGGTCGCTGATCGCGTTGCGCTTGTCCGGACGGGCCAGCAGGAGGGTGTAGATGCCGTCCTCGGACGTGGTCTTGACGAGCTGTTCGGTCATTGCTTGTTCCCTTTCGATGAAAATCACGCCGCCGGATGGACCGTGATGACGGTCTTGTCGAGCACGTCGGCGTAGAGGAACTCGACCAGGTCTGCGCGGCGGGTCAGCACCGCGCGCTGGTTGATGTATCCCTTGTCGGTGATCTCCCCGGCCTCGACCGAGGGCGGCTCCGCCATCAGGATGGCGCGCGTGGGATGGGTGGAGGAGCCCCCGCCCTTCTTGATCATCGCCGCCATGCCCTGCGCGACGCGGCTGCGGATCGCCGGGTTGAGCAGCAGGTCGATGATGTCGGCGTCGGGTGCCAGATGCGGGCACAGGCGGCGGCATTCGGGCAGGTTGGGGAAGATCAGGAAGCCGATCTCGTCGCGGTCGTGGCCGGTGACGACGATGTCCTGCGCGATCGGCGACATCGCGTCGATCCCCGCCACCCGCACCGAGCCCACATGCACCCAGGTGCCGGTGAGGAGCTTGAAGTCCTCGCCGACGCGGCCGTCGTAGAGCAGGCCGCGCTCGGGGTGCGCCGCATCGACGAACTCGACGGCGTCGCCGATCAGGTAGTACCCCTCGTCGTCGAAGGACTTCGCGGTCAGCTCGGGCTGCTTCCAGTAGCCGGTGAAGACGTTGGGCCCCCTGACCCGCACCTCGAGCTTGCCGTGCGAGGGCACGAGCTTGAGCTCGGTGCCGGGCACCGGCACCCCGATCACGCCCGCGCGCACCGCCTGGAAGTGGCAGTCCGTGGCCAGCGGCGCGGTCTCGGTGGAGCCCCACGAGGACACCATGGGGATGCGCGCGCCGACGCTCGCCTCGGACAACGCCTCGAGCTCGTTCCAGAGGTGCTGCGGCAGTGCCGCACCGGCGTACATGATCACCTGCAGGCGGCGGAAGAAGCGCTCGCGCAGGGCGGCGTCCTGGCGCAGGTGGGGCACCAGCATGTCGTAGGCGCGCGGCACGCTGAAATAGATCGTCGGCGACACCTCGCGCAGGTTGCGCAGGGTCTTCTCGATCAGCGCGGGCGTGGGCTTGCCGTCGTCGATGTAGAAGCTGCCGCCCCAGCGCAGCACCATGTTGAAGTCGTGGTTGCCGCCGAAGGTGTGGCTCCACGGCAGCCACTCGCACACTACCGGGCGGTTGCTGCGCAGGAAGGGCCACACCAGCTCCTTGGCGAGCTGGTTCGAGCACATCATGCGCTGGGTGTTGATGACCGCCTTCGGCGTGCCCACCGAACCCGAGGTGAACAGGAACTTGGCGATGGTGTCGGGGCCGACCGCAGCGAAGGCCGCCATGACGGCCGCCTCGTCGGCCTTCGCAGCGGCCTGCGCCTCGATCTGCGCGATGGGCAGCACGCCGGGCTGCGGCTGGCTGCGACTGCCGGCGACGACGACACCGTCGTGCAGGTCGGCCACCGCCGCGATCGCGGGCAGGAAGCGCTCGATCGGGTCGGCGAAGACCACGCCCGGGCGCAGCAGCTCGAAGTTGCCGCGCAGCTTGCCGAAGTCCTTCGACATCAGCGAGTTGCCCGGCGAGATCGGCGCCACCGGCACGCCGACGTGCATCGCCGCCAGCGCCAGCAGGGCATGCTCGATACCGTTGTCCGAGAGGATCACCACCGGCCGCTCGGCCGAGAGCTTCTGGCCGAGCAGCCAGGAGGCGATCGCCACGACGCGGCGGCGGGCCTCGCCATAGCTGAGCCGATCCCATTCGCCGGCGGCGTTGCGCTCGGCGAGGAAGACCTCGTCGGGCTGCACCGCGGCCCAGTGCTCCAGCCAGTCGCCCACGCAGCGCGGGATCGCATCCGGCAGCTCGATGCCCGAACGCAGGATGCGGTCGCCGTTGGGCCGGTGCCGGATGATCAGGTCCGGGTCGGCGAACAGGCGTGCAGCGTCGCGAATGATCTCAGCCATGGCCTCGTCTCCTCCTTTTAGCGTCGCGGCGGCTCGCACTTACTGCGCGACCAGCTTGTAGGCGCCGCCTTCGATGCGGATCAGCACGCGGGAACGGTCGTCCAGGCCGAAGTGGTCGTTCGGGGTCATGTTGAACACCCCATGCACGCCCACCACCTCCTTGCTCGCCTCGAGCGCATCGCGCAGCGCGGCGCGGAACTCGGCGGTACCGGGCGCGCCCTTGGCCTTTGCCGCGGGCACTGCGGCCTCGATCAGGCGGAAGGCGTCGTGGGCATAGCCGGCAAAGGCGGAGAAGCTGCCCGCGCCGTACTGGACCTCGTACTTCGTGACGAAATCGACACCGGAGGCCTTGGAGGGATGGCTGTCGGGAAGCTGCCTGACGACCGAGACCGGCCCCACCGGGAGGATCGCGCCCTCGGCCGCCTTGCCGGCGACACCGAGGAAGGCCTGGTTGGCGGCGGCGTGGGTCTGGTAGATCTGGCCCTTGTAGCCGCGCTCGACCAGCGCGCCCTGCGGCAGCGCGGCGGGGCTGCCCGAACCGGCGACCAGCACGGCATCCGGGCGCGCCGTGGTGAGCTTGAGCACCTGGCCGGTCACCGAGGTGTCGTTGCGGTTGTAGCGCTCGACCACGGTGAGCTGGATGCCGGCCGCCCCGGCGTGCTTGGTCACCGAGTTCAGCCAGTCCTCGCCGTAGGCGTCGGAGAAGCCGATGAAGCCGAGCGTCTTGTAGCCCTTGGACTTCATGTGCTCGACCAGCGCGCTCGCCATCACCTCGTTCTGCTGCGGCGTGCGGAAGACCCACTCGTTGCGCTCGACCGGCAGGGACACCGGGCTCATCGTCACCAGCGGGGTCTTGGTCTCGTGCGCCACCTCGGCCATCGCGGCGGTGGCCGGGGTGCTGGACGAACCGATGATCGCATCCACGCGGTCCTCGGTGACCAGGCGGCGGGCATTCTTGGTGGCCACGGTGGGATCGGTGGCGTCGTCCAGCACGACCAGCTTGACCTTCTCGCCGCCGATCTCGGTCGGCAGCAGGGCGAAGGCGTTCTTCTCGGGGATGCCGAGCGAGGCGGCCGGGCCGGTGGCCGAGAGCGAGACCCCGATGGTGATGTCGGCGAACGCAGCGGAGCTGAGGGTGAAGGTGGCGGAGAGCGCGACGACGAGCTTGGCGAGTTTCATGTTTCCTCCAATTGGCTGGTGTGGTGACCGCTACGGCAAGGGCCGGCGGAAAGTCGGCTGCTCTCTCGCGGGACTGCAGCTCTTCTAGGCTGTGCGCAAGATATCGCTTGACTAACTACCTTGTCAAACACTTGTTCAATTACTTTTTCGATTGACCTTCGGGCATCATCTACCGGAACATCCAGCCGTCCCCCAGGGCCACGAAGCCGCGCGTTGAGCTCGCTTTTCGCTGCGATGCGGCGGAAAATCCGCTCCGGATGAGAGACACGACCCGAAACGAAACCCCCATGAACGCAGCACGACCCGACGGCGCCGCAATGGCGCCCATGACCGACACGGAGGCCGCGATCCTCCAGCTCGCGCGCGAGGCGCCCGAGCTCGGCCAGGTCGCGGTGGCGGAACGGCTCCGCAGCGAAGGCCTGCGGATCTCGCCCTCGGGCGTGCGCTACCTCTGGCAGAAGCACGGCCTCGAGACTGCGGTGAAGCGCCTGCACGCGCTGGAGGAAGGCAGGGGCGCGGAGGCACTGACGGAGGCGCAGCGCCGCCTGCTCGAGCGCGGCCTGCTCACCGAGCGCCTGGCGCGCGGCGAGCAGGCGGAGGACGGAGCGGGCAAAGAGCAGGAGCCGACCGAGCGCCGCCGGCTGATCCTGGATGCAGCTGCACGCCTGTTCTCCGCAGAGGGCTACGACCGCACCTCGATCCGCGACATCGCACGCAACGTCGGCCTGCTGCCCGGCTCGGTCTATCACTACTTCCCGTCCAAGCGCGAGCTCTTCCTCGCCGTTCATCGCGAGGGCTTCGAGCACACGCTCGAGCGCGTCCGTGAAGCGGCCGCGAGCGGTGGCGATCCCTGGGAATGCCTGCGGCGCGCCTGCGAAGCCCACGTCGAAGGCATCGTTGGGGGCACCTCGGTGGATCGCCTGGCGGGGAGCAACCTGGCGACCGCGCAGAACGACGAGCTGCTCAACGAGATCCGTCCCCATCGTGCCGCCTACGAGACCGTGTTCAAGACACTGATCGACGCCCTGCCCCTGCGCGCGGGAACCGATCGCTCGCTGCTGCGCCTGTTCCTGCTGGGCGGGATGAACTGGGTCTATCTCTGGTACCGAGAGGGCAAGCGCTCGCCGCGCGAGATCGCCGACGCGATGGTCGACATGCTGCGCAGCGGCGTGCAGCCCTGAGCGACGCGCGTCCGCCGCGCGGCGCTCATTCCCCCAGCACGCCGATGGCTTCGTCGTACCAGGCGATCCAGCCCTGCTCGTACTGGATGCCGGCCTTCAGGATGAGGTGGTGGATGCGCCGCTGGCGGGTGGGCTCGACCTCGGCGGGAAAGTCGCGCGCCTCGATGGCGCGATAGGCGCGCAGCTTGTCGGCGTGGAGCGCGCGACGGCGATCGAGTTCGGGCAGCAGGCCGAGCGGCCCGGTGACCGCGTCGGCGCGCAGGCGGACCATGAACTCGTCGCGCAACTCGGGCAAGGGCGAGGCCTCGGCGGCCCAGCGCATCAGCTCGTCGCGCCCGGTGGGCAGCACGCTGTAGCTGCGCTTGCGGGTGCGGCCGGCGTCGGGGTTGGCGTCGGAGCGGATCCACCCCGCCTTCTCCATGCGGCCGAGCTCGCGGTAGATCTGCTGATGCGTGGCCTGCCAGAAGTGGCCGATGGACTTGTCGAAACGCCGTGCGAGCTCGTAGCCGGACGAGGGTTGTTCGAGCAGCGAGGTGAGCAGGGCATGGGCGAGCGACATGCACGAAGTCTAGCCGCGCGCAGCAGGAGCATGCAACGCGTTGCATAGTTGGCGCGAATCTTCTACAGTCCTGCAACTGGTTGCATAGTCGGACGGCCGGTGGGCGGCGCAGGCCTGCCCCTGCCCCGCGCGTCTCTCCCTCCCCTCTCCCGCGCGCGGGGCAGACCCTCCCCTGCCGCCCGGCCATGCGACCAGCCCCGATAAAAATCCGCGAGCGAGACGATGGCCACCTACCCGAACCTGTTCCGTCCCCTGGACCTCGGCTTCACCACCCTGCCCAACCGCTTCCTGATGGGCTCGATGCATGTCGGCCTGGAAGAGGCCGAGGGTGGCTTCGAGCGCATGGCCGCGTTCTACGCCGAGCGCGTGCGCGGCGGGGTGGGGCTGATCGTGACCGGCGGCATCGCCCCCAACCTCGAGGGCCGGCCGTGGAGCGGCGGCGCCACGCTGACGACTTCCGAGGAGGCCGCACGCCATCGCGTGATCACCGACGCGGTGCATCGCGAGGGTGGAAAGATCGCCCTGCAGATCCTGCACTTCGGCCGCTACGCCTATCACCCCGAGCAGGTCGCACCCAGCCCGATCCAGGCCCCGATCGCGCCCTTCGTGCCGCGGGAACTGTCCGCCGCCGACGTCGAGCGCACGATCGAGGACTTCGTACGCTGCGCCGAACTCGCCCGCGAAGGCGGCTACGACGGCGTCGAGATCATGGGCTCCGAGGGCTACCTGATCAACGAGTTCATCGTCGCCCATACCAACAAGCGCACGGACGCATGGGGCGGCGCCTTCGAGAACCGCATCCGCTTCGCCACCGAGATCGTGCGCCGCACGCGCGCGCGCCTCGGGCGCGAGTTCATCCTCATCTTCCGCCTGTCGCTGCTCGACCTGGTCGAGGACGGCTCCACCTTCGAGGAGGTGGTGCAGCTCGCGCAGGCGATCGAGGCCGCCGGCGCCACGCTGATCAACAGCGGCATCGGCTGGCACGAGGCGCGCATCCCCACCATCGCCACCTGCGTGCCGCGCGCCGGTTTCGCCTGGGTGACGCAGAAACTCAAGGACCATGTCGGCATCCCGCTGATCGCCACCAACCGCATCAACACGCCCGAAATCGCCGAGAGCATCCTCGCCGAGGGCAAGGCCGACATGGTGTCGATGGCGCGGCCTTTCCTGGCCGACCCGGACTTCGTGCGCAAGGCTGCGGAAGGCCGTGGCGCCGACATCAACACCTGCATCGCCTGCAACCAGGCCTGCCTGGACCATACCTTCGCCGGCAAGATCACCTCCTGCCTGGTGAACCCGCGCGCCTGCCACGAGACCGAGCTGGTGATCGAGCCGACCACGGCCCCGCGCAGGATCGCGGTGGTCGGCGCCGGCCCGGCGGGCCTGGCCTTCGCCACCACCGCCGCCGAGCGCGGGCACAAGGTCGTGCTGTTCGAGGCCGGGGCGCGCATCGGCGGGCAGTTCAACATCGCGATGCAGATCCCGGGCAAGGAGGAATTCGCCGAGACCCTGCGCTACTTCGGGCGCCGCATCGAACAGACCGGGGTCGCGCTGAAGCTGAACACCCGCGTCTCGGCCGCCGAGCTGGCCGGGAAGTTCGACGAGGTCGTGCTCGCCACCGGCATCGTGCCGCGCGTGCCGGAGATCGAGGGCGTGGATCATCCCAAGGTGCTCGGCTACCTCGACGTGCTGCGGGACAGCAAGCCCGTCGGCCGTCGCGTCGCCATCCTGGGCGCGGGCGGCATCGGCTTCGACGTCGCGGAGTACCTGAGCCACGAGGGGATCAGCCCCAGCCTCGCGCCGGCGAAGTTCTACGCCGAATGGGGCATCGACGCGCGCTATGCGAACCGCGGCGGGCTCACCCGCCCCCAGCTCGAAACCGCGCCGCGCGAGATCGTGCTGCTGCAGCGCAAGGCGAGCAAGGTCGGAGAGGGCCTGGGCAAGACCACCGGCTGGATCCACCGCACCGCGCTGAAGAACCGCGGCGTGCGGATGATCGCGGGCGTCACCTACCGCCGCATCGATGACGCCGGCCTGCACGTGAGCATCGGCGGCAAGGACGAGGTGCTGGCGGTCGACAACGTGATCCTGTGCACCGGCCAGGAGCCGCAGCGCGAGCTGCAGGCCGCGCTGGTCGAGGCCGGCATGCGGGTGCATCTGATCGGCGGCGCGGACGTGGCCGCCGAGCTCGACGCCAAGCGCGCGATCAAGCAGGGCATCGAGCTGGCGGCCAGGATCGAGAAGGCGGCATCCGCCCCTGCACTGCTCGCCGGCCAGCTCCCCGCCTCTCCCGGCAGCGCCGGCATCCCCCTGCCGCAGTTCGACACCCTGCGCATCGGCCTCGATGGCCAGGTCGCGCTGGTGACGCTGAACCGCCCCGACAAGGCCAACGCGATGAACCTGCAGATGTGGCAGGACCTGCGCGCCGCGATGCAGTGGGTGGATCGCACGCCCGCGGTGCGCGTGGCGGTGCTGCACGGCGCCGGCGCCAACTTCTGCGCCGGCATCGACCTGCAGATGATGATGGGCATCCTGCCCATGGTGAAGGACGCCTGCGAGGCGCGCACGCGCGAGAACCTGCGCAACCTGATCCTCGACCTGCAGGACACGCTCACCAGCCTGGAGCGCTGCCGCAAGCCGGTGCTCGCCGCCATCCACGGCGCCTGCGTGGGCGGCGGCGTGGACCTGGTGGCCTGCGCCGACATGCGCTACTGCGCGGCGGGGACGTATTTCTCGGTCAAGGAGGTCGACCTCGGCATGGTCGCCGACGTCGGCAGCCTGCAGCGCCTGCCACGCCTGATCGGCGAAGGCATGGTGCGCGAGCTCGCCTACACCGGGCGCCGGGTGGACGGCGCGGAGGCCGGGCGGATCGGCCTGGTGAATCGGGTCTTCGACACGCCCGAGGCCCTGATGGAGGGGGTGATGCAGCTCGCGCAAGCCATCGCCGCCAAGTCGCCGCTGGCGATCCGCGGCACCAAGGACATGCTCAACCACGCCCGCGACCACAGCGTCGCCGACGGTCTCGACCGCGTCGCCACCTGGAACGCCGCGATGCTGCTGTCGGAGGACCTGCAGGCGGCGATCCGCGCCGGCCTGACCAAGCAGCCGCCGAAGTTCCGCGACTGAGCGCGGTCTGAGGGCATGGGCGCATGCGCGTTGTGTCCGTGGCGCGCTGCAGGAGCGACGCAAATCGCGATTGCAGCGTCTCCGCCCTCACCCACGCCTCTCACCCACGCCCATCGCAGCCGCGCCGTGCGATCGCGACTCGCGTCGCTCCTACAAAACCGGCGTGCTTGCCGACCGTGCCCCGGGGTGCGCCGCGGAGCATCTCGAGCGGCTCGGTGATGCGCACCCGGGCAAGCGCAGTAGGAGCGACGCAAGTCGCGATTGCGACGTCTCCGCGCTCGCCCACGCCCCTCACCACCGTGCCGTGCGATCGCGACTTGCGTCGCTCCTACAGAACCGGCGCGGTTGCGGAGCGTTTCCTGACGACCGCTCAATTCTTCTTCACGAACTCCGACTTCAGCTTCATCGCGCCAATGCCGTCGATCTTGCAGTCGATGTCGTGGTCGCCCTCGACCAGGCGGATGTTCTTCACCTTGGTGCCGACCTTGACGACCAGGGACGAGCCCTTGACCTTGAGGTCCTTGATCACGGTGACGCTGTCGCCGTCCTGAAGCACGTTTCCGTTGGCGTCCTTCCACACCTTGTGCGCCTCGGTGGCCTCGGCTGCTGCGAGCTTCGGCCATTCGTGGGCGCATTCGGGGCAGACGAAGTTGTCGCCGTCCTCGTAGGTGTATTCGGAATTGCAGGCGGGGCACCTGGGCAGGCTGCTCATTTCGTTTCCTGATGGATTGGACCGCAGGCGGCGCGACGGCCGCCCGGATGGGGAATCATTCGATCGTGATCTTCATCGCCGGCGGACGGATGCCGCGGCGCTTGCGCTCGGCCTGGATCAGTTCGGCGATGTCGGTGTTGTTGTTCTGCAGCGCCCAGGCGTCGGCCGAAAGGCCGGCGTCGTTGAGCGCGTTGAGATCGGTCTGTGGCAGCGCGAGCAGGCGGCGGACCACGTCGATGTGGCCGTTGCGCGCCGCCAGCATCAGCGGCGTGGCCTTGTTGGGCGCGGGTGCATTGACGTCGGCGCCGGCGGCGAGGATGTCCGCGATCAGCTCGTCGCGGCCCTCGAAGGCGGCGTAGTGCAGCGGCGCCCAGCCGTCGTGCGCAACCACGGCGCCGGCCTTGATGAGCGCGCGTGCGGCGTCCTCGTGGCCGCGCAGCACGGCCAGCATCAGCGCGGAGTCGCCCGCCGGGTTGCGGTAGTCGAGGCGGGCGCGGTTCTTCGCCAGCGCCTCCACGGCCGCGGTGTGGCCCTCGCGCGCGGCGAGGATGAGCAAGGTGTTGCCCTGCGCGTCGACGGTATCGGGGTCGAGGCCGCGCTGGATCAGGCTGACGAGTTCCTTCGCGTCGCCCATGCTGGCGGCGGAGAGCGCGTCGTCGAGGGTGGCGGCGAGCGCGGCATGCGAAGCCAGGCCGCCGGCGACGAAGGCCGCGGCGAGAACGAGGCGGCGCAGCCCATGTACCGGAGTGCGGGAGGGCGTGCGGAGATCAGGCAGGTCTTTGTGCATGGCGGAAGAGACGGAAGAAGTTGTCGGTGGTGGCTTGCTCGACCTGCGCCAGCGGGAGCTCGCGCAGGCGGGCGATCTCCTCGGCGACATGCACGACCCAGCCGGGCTCGTTGGTCTTGCCGCGGTGCGGCACCGGGGCGAGATAGGGGGAATCGGTCTCGATCAGCAGGCGCTCGAGCGGCACGCGGCGGGCGACCTCCTTGAGCTCCTTCGCGTTGCGGAAGCTCACGATGCCGGAAAACGAGATGTAGAAGCCGAGCTCGAGCGCGGCCTCGGCCACCTCCCAGCTCTCGGTGAAGCAGTGCATCACTCCGCCGGCCTCGCCGGCCCCCTCCTCGCGCATCAGGCGCAGGGTGTCCGCGGCGGCGTTGCGGGTGTGGACGACCAGCGGCTTGCCCGTCGCACGCGCCGCGCGGATGTGCACCCGAAAGCGCTCACGCTGCCACTCGGGCGCGTCCTTGTGCCAGTGGTAGTCCAGCCCGGTCTCGCCGATCGCCACCACGCGCGGGTGGTCCGCGAGCGCGACGAGGCGGGCGACGTCCGGCTCCTCGCAATCGGCATTGTCCGGATGCACGCCGACCGAGGCCCACAGGTGGGCGTGGCGCTCGGCGAGCTCACGCACACGCGGGAATTCCTCCAGCCGTACGCCGATGCACAGCGCGGTGCCGACGCCGTTGGCCGCCATGGTGGCGAGGATCTCGTCCTCGCGCTCGGCGAGGCCGGGAAAATCGAGATGACAGTGTGAATCGACGAACATCCGGGTCCTGGAATGGTTTGATGAAGTCGGCGTTGTTGAACTCGGCAGCGCGCGACGCGAAGCGGGCCCTGCCCTTGCCGGCGCGCTCAGAGCGTGTGCGTGGGCCGGCTCGAGCCGAGATGGCCGGCGAGCACCTTCTCGATGCGGTCGCGCAGCACCCGACTGGACTCGTCGGGCGAGAACTGCACGCCGATGCCCTGGGTCTTGCCGCCCTGCGCGCCGTCCGGCGTGATCCACACCACGGTGCCCGCGACCGGATGGCGGGTGGCGTCGTCCATGAGCTGCAGCAGCATGAAGACCTCGTCGCCCAGCTTGTAGCTCTTGGGCGTGGGCACGAAGATCCCGCCGTTGGCCAGGAAGGGCATGTAGGCCGCGTAGAGCGCCGACTTGGAGCTGATGTTGAGCGACAGCACGCTCGGGCGGCTGACCGCTGGTCGAACGGCTTGGGTCATCCTCGGGCTCCGGCGACGGCACGGGCGTAGCGCATCAGCATGTCCTCCAGCACCAGCCGCAGGCTCAGCGGATGGCGCGACACCTTGCGGATCTGGGCGACTTCATTGTAGCAGGCGCTCGCCGCGGCCACGCTCATGCGGCTGGCCAGCGCGGCGAGCACGCCCTCCTGCGCGGGGAAGAAGCGCACCCGGCCACCCAGGCGCAGCGCGGCGAGGTCGCTCACCCAGCGCTGCATCCAGTCGGTGAGCTCGGGCAGGCCGAAGCCGGCGGCGAGCGCATCCTTCGAGCGCAGCCAGGCCTCCCACTGCCCGGCCAGGCGCAGCGCGTCGGCGCCTTGCAGGCCGGCGATATCGCGCACGAAGCGCGCGTGCATCGCCGCGCCGCCACCCTGCGCGAGGCGCTCGGCGGCGAGCGGCATGCCGCCGCCCAGCGCCAGCAGCGCACGCGCATCGGCGGCGGCATGCGCGCCCCAGCGCGCCAGCGCAGCTGCGTCGGGACGGCTGAAATGCCACTGCTGGCAGCGGCTGCGGATGGTGGGCAGCAGGATGCGCGGCGCGGAGGACACGAGCACGAAGATGCAGCCCTCTGGTGGCTCCTCAAGCAGCTTGAGCAGCGCGTTGGCGGTGACGCCGTTCATCGCCTCGGCCGGATCGAGCAGCACGACGCGGCGCGAGCCATGGTGGCCGGTGACGGCGAGCGCGCCCTGCAGCGCGCGGACCTGGTCGATGCGGATCTGCGTGGAGGCCGCCTTGCCGGGCGCCTCGCCGTCGCCCTCGCCCTCCGCCGCGGCGGTCTCGGCCTCGGGCACGACTCTGTGGAGGTCGGGGTGGTTGCCCGAGAGCCGCCACAGGCAGGGCTCGCATTGCCCGCAGGCGTGGCCGTCGGCGCCGGGGGCGTCGCACAGCAGGCGCGCCGCCAGCGCCTCGGCGAGCGCGCGCTTGCCCAGGCCTGCGGGGCCGACGAAGAGCAGCGCGTGCGGCAGGCGTTCGCCCAGCTCGACGAGCCGCGTCCACGTCGATTGCAGCCAGGGGTGGATCATGAGAAGAAGCGCTCGCGCACGACGCGCTCGATGTCGGCGCGGATCGCCTCCGGCGAGCGCGCGGCATCGATCACGCAAATGCGCAGCGGCGCCAGGCGGGCGCGTTCGAGGTAGGCGGCGCGCACGCGCTCGAAGAAGTCGCGCTGCTCGCGCTCGAAGCGGTCGGGGTCGACCCCGGTGGAGGCGACGCGCGCGGCGGCGAGCGCCGGATCGAGGTCGAACACCAGGGTGAGGTCGGGCTGCAGGCCGGGATGCACCCAGGCCTCGAGCGCGTCGAACTTGGCGCGGTCGAGCCCGCGCCCCCCCACCTGATAGGCGAAGGTGGCGTCGGAGAAGCGGTCGCACACCACCCAGCGCCCGGCGGCGAGCGCGGGCTCGATGCGCGCGGCGAGGTGCTCGCGGCGCGCGGCGAACATCAGCATGGCCTCGGTCTCGAGGTGCATCGGCTCATGCAGCAGCAGCTCGCGCAGGCGTTCTCCGAGCGCCGTGCCGCCGGGCTCGCGGGTCTGGTCGACGTCGCGGCCTGCGGCCTGCAGCAACGCCACCACGGCGGCGATCTGGCTGCTCTTGCCGGCACCGTCGATGCCTTCGAAGGTGATGAAGCGGCCGCGGGCGGGCGCGGCTGCGCTCGCGGGCACGGCGGAGGGTGCGTTCTCGATCATGTCGGTTTCGGGCAGGCGCGGCGGCATCCGGCTCATCCCCCACCTCCGTTGCGGATGTATTTATCGACGGCGCGATTGTGCGCCGCGAGGTCGCGCGAAAACTCGCTGCTGCCGTCGCCGCGCGCGACGAAATAAAGGAAGTCGCTCTTCTCGGGTTTGAGCGCAGCGCGCAGCGCGGCCTCGCCCGGCATCGCGATCGGCGTCGGCGGCAGGCCGGCACGGGTGTAGGTGTTCCACGGGTGGTCGGCATCGAGATGCGCCCGGCGCAGGCGGCCGTCGAACTCGGGGCCGAGGCCGTAGATCACCGTGGGGTCGGTCTGCAGACGCATGCCGATGCGCAGCCGGTTGGCGAACACCGAGGCGACCAGGGCGCGGTCCTCGGGGCGGCCGGTCTCCTTCTCGACGATCGAGGCGAGGATCAGCGCCTCGTAGGGCGAGGCCAGCGGCGTGGCCGGGTCGCGCTCGGCCCAGGCCTTGTCGAGGCGGGCCTGCATGGCCTCGTGCGCGCGTCGCAGCACGGCGAGCGCGCCCGAGCGCTTGTCGAACAGATAGGTATCGGGGAAGAAGAGGCCCTCGGCGTTCTGCGCGCTCGCGCCGATGCGCGCGAGGATCTCCGCCTCGCCCAGCCCGGCGGTGTCGGCTTCCAGATCCGGATGGGACTCCAGCGCCTGGCGCACCTGGCGGAAGGTCCAGCCCTCGACCAGCAACAGCTCGCCCTGCGTGACGTCGCCGTCGGAGAGCTTGAGGATGAGCTGCCAGGGCGTGATGCCGGCGTGCACCTCGTAGCTGCCGGCCTTGATGCGGGCGTCGCGCTTCGTCAGACGCGCGAGCAGCGCGAGCAGGCGCGCATCCACGCCCACGCCGGCGCGCTCGATGGCGGCGGCGGCCTGGCGCATGCCCATGCCGCGGGCCACGGTGAAATCCACCCGCTCGGCGGCGAGCGCGAGCGGCCGGTGCGCATACCACCAGCCCGTCGCCGCGATCATCGCGGCAAGGATGGCAAGCACGGCGAGCAGCAGGAGCAGGCGGGGGAGAAAACGCTTCATCGGAGGGGGAAGAGCCGGCTAAATCCCTGTCGGCGCGAGGGGCGACCGCCACGGGGAGGGCGCCTATAATACCGCAGCACGTGCCCTCCCCCTCCTGCGGCGCGCCCCCGAATCCCTTCCGAGACTGCCCGAACCGAGACCATGACTGCCTGGACCGAACACCTCGCCCGCATGGGCGCCACGCTCGACGAAACCGCCCGCTCCATCGCCTTCGCCTCGCCCGCCGACGAAGCGCGCGCGACCGAGACCGCCACCATCGCGGTGCCGCTGCTGCACCTGGGCACGATCCGCTCGCAGGGCCCGGACTCCGCCGCCTTCCTGCACAACCTGGTGTCGAACGACGTCAAGCACATGGAAGCCGACACCGCGGCGTGGAACAGCTTCAATTCGCCCAAGGGGCGGATGATCGCCAGCTTCCTGGTGTGGACCGAGGAGGGCGGCCATGCGCTCGCGCTCTCGGCAGACATCCTGCCCGCGTTCCTGAAGAAGTTCTCGATGTACGTGCTGCGCAGCAAGGTCAAGCTCGCCGACGCCAGCGCCGAGGTCGCGCTGATCGGCCTCGCCGGTCCGCAGGCCGTGGCGATCGCGCAGGCGGCAGGCGCCGCGCTGCCCGCCGAGGACATGCGCCAGGCGGTATCGGCCGCGGGCGTGCGCTGCATCCGCCTCGGCGCGCAGCGCCTGGTGCTCGCCGTCGCCACCGACGCCGCCCCGGCGCTGTTCGACGCGCTCGTCGCCGCCGGCGCGCTGCGTGCCGGCACCGCGGCCTGGCAGCTCGGCATGATCCGCGCCGGCCTGGCGCTGGTCACCGCGCCCACCCAGGAAGAGTTCGTCGCCCAGATGCTCAACTACGAGCTCATCGGCGGGGTGGACTTCCACAAGGGCTGCTATCCGGGCCAGGAGATCGTCGCGCGCACCCAGTACCTCGGCAAGCTCAAGAAGCGCACCTACCGCCTCGCCCTGCCCGCCGGCAGCACGGCCGCGCCCGGCACCGACGTCTATGCGCCCGACTTCGGCGAGCAGTCCGCCGGCAAGCTGGTCAACGTCGCACCGACCGCCGACGGTGGCGTCGAGGCGCTCGCGGTGATCCAGTCGAGCAGCGCGGAAGCCGGCGAGATCCGTGTCGGCGCGCCCGACGGGCCGCGCGCAGACCTGCTCGACCTGCCGTATGCGCTCGCCTGACGGGCACCGCGACCGGGCCCGGGGGCCTGGTCGTACTCGCCGAGGCGCGTAGCCATGTGCCTGATCGTCTTCGCCTGGCAGGCGCATCCCGACTATCCGCTGGTGGTCGCGGCCAACCGCGACGAATATCTTGCGCGCCCCGCCGCGCCCGCGCATTGGTGGGTGGACGCACCCGAGCTGCTCGCCGGCCGCGACCTCGAGGCCGGCGGCACCTGGATGGGCCTTACGCGCGGCGGCCGCTTCGCCGCGTTGACCAACTACCGCGACCCCAGCCGCCACATCGCCGGCGCGCCCTCGCGCGGCGCCCTGGTGCGCGAGGCGCTCGAGGATGTCCGCCCGGCGCCCGCCACGCTGCAGGCCGTGCAGGCGAGCGCGGGCAACTACGCCGCCTTCAACCTGCTGGTGGGCGACGCCGACCGGCTCGGCGTGCTCGAGAGCACCACCGGCGGGCTGCGCATGCTGGAGCCGGGATACTACGGCCTGTCCAACCACTTGCTCGACAGCCCCTGGCCCAAGCTGGTGAAGACGCGCGCAGCACTCGCCGGCAAGCTCGAGGCGCTGCCGACGTCAGGCCCGGCCGCGGCGACGGAGGATGCGCTCGTCGCCGGCCTCCTCGGCCTGCTGCGCGACCCCGCGCCCGCGCCCGACCCGCACCTGCCCGCGACCGGCGTAAGCCTGGAGTGGGAGCGCTGGCTGTCGCCCGCCTTCATCCGCGCACCCGGCTACGGCACGCGCTGCAGCAGCGTGGTGCTGCGCGATCGCAAGGGCCGTACCCGCCTCGTCGAATGGACCTGGGACGCCGATGGGGAACTGCGCAGCCGGGTCGAGCACGCGTTCGGCGCCGGCACGACCTGAACGCCGCGCGCAATGCGCTCGCGTGCGCGGCCGCTACACCGGCCGCCGCATCGCGCGGTGGGGAATGCCCGCTTCCATGAAGACCTCGCCCACCGGCTCGAAGCCGTGGCGCAGGTAGAAGTCGAGCGCGTGGGTCTGCGCATTGAGCGCGACTTCGTTCAGCCCGCGCCGCGCCGCCTCGGCGATCAGCGCCTGCAGCACCGCACCGCCCACCCCGGCGCCGCGCGCCTCACGCAGCACCGCCATGCGGCCGATGTGACCGTCGGGCAGCAGGCGCCCGGTGGCGATCACCCGTCCCTCGGCATCGTGCGCGATCGCGTGCCGGCACACCGCGTCGAAGGCGTCACGCTCGATCTCCTCGGGCACGCCCTGCTCCACCACGAAGACCCCGGTACGCACCGGCATCACCCGCGCCTCGGCCTCGTCCCAGCCCACCACCTCGATCCGCACGCCCTTCATTCGACGATCTCCACCACCGTGCCCGCCGGCACGAGCTCGAACAGCTCGATGATGTCGTGGTTGCGCATGCGCACGCAGCCGTGCGAGCGCGCAACGCCCATGGGCTGGTCGTCGCCGGTGCCGTGCAGGTAGATGTAGCGCCGCATGGTGTCGACCTCGCCACCGCGGTTGCGCCCAGGCTCCTCGCCGCACAGCCACAGGATGCGCGACAGGATCCAGTCGCGCCCCGGGTGGGCGGCCGCGAACTCCGCCGTCCACACCTCGCCGGTCGGCCTGCGCCCGCGGAACACCGCACCCGCCGGTGCACCCGCGCCGATGCGCGCACGGATACGGTGGCGGCCGCGCGGCGTGCACAGGCTGCCGCTGCGCTCGCCCGCACCGCGTTCGCCGGTCGACACCGCGTAGCGGCGGATGCAGGCGCCGTCGGCGCCGAAGAGCTCCAGGCACTGCCGACCGAGGTCCACGCGGAGGTGCATTCAGGCCACCAGCGTGCGCCCGCGGCGGGCGGCGAAGAAGCTCGACAACATGCGCCCGCACTCGTCGGCGAGCAGTCCGCCCTCGATGGTGGCGTGATGGTTGAGGCGCGGCTCGGCGAAGAGATCGAGCACGCTGCCGGCGACACCGGTCTTGGGGTCGCGCGCACCGAACACCACGCGCGCGATGCGGGCGTGCATGATCGCACCCGAGCACATCGCGCAGGGCTCCAGGGTGACGTAGAGCTCGCAGCCGGGCAGGCGGTAGTTGCCGAGGTGCGCCGCGGCGTCGCGCAGCGCCATGATCTCGGCGTGCGCGGTAGGGTCGTGGCGCCCGATCGGTTGGTTGAAGCCGCGGCCGACGATCTCGCCCCCGCACACCACCACCGCGCCCACCGGCACCTCGTCCGCGGCCCCGGCCGCGCGCGCCTGCTCGAGCGCAGCGCGCATGTAGTCTTCGTCGTTCATGGTTTTCGCAGATCGGGAACGGGGGCGATTCTAGCCCGAAAGGCCGCGGGCCGAGCCGCACGCGCCGTCGACCTGGCCCGAGCACGCGTGCCGTGCACCCAAGCCCCTCGCCGCGGGAGCGCGAGCCGGCGACGGGCCGCGAGCGGCCGCCCGGCGCCGCCACCGGATCGAAGCCGCGGTCACGATCGAGCGCGAGGCTTGGAGGTCAAGCACGCTGCCTTCGGCTAGAATCCGCCCGTCCTGCCCCCGGCCCGGGGGCGTTCCCGTTTACGGACCCGCGCATGCTTCCCGATCCCGACCTCATCCGCCCCTACGGCCCGCTCGTGCGCCGTATCGAAGCCGAAGCCACCGTCATCGGCGACCAGATCCTCAAGATCGACCACTTCCTCAACCACCGCATCGAACCCAGCTTCATCACCGAGATGGGCCAGGAGCTCGCGAAGCGCCTGGCACGCTTCGAACCCAGCGTGGTGCTCACCGCCGAGGCCAGCGGCATCGCCCCCGGACTGGTGGTCGCCCAGGCCCTCGACGTGCCGCTGGTGTATGCGAAGAAGTACGCGCCCGAGGTCGAATCCCCCGCGATCGCGCGCGTGATCCCCTCGCCCACCAAGGGCGGCGAGACCAAGCTCGTGCTGTCGCAGCGCTACATCGTGCCCACCGACCGCGTCGTCATCGTCGACGATTTCCTCTCCAACGGCCGCACCGCGGTGGCCCTGGTCGAGATGGCGCGCGAGGCCGGCGCCGAGGTGCTGTGCGCGAGCTTCATCGTCGAGAAGCGCTTCAAGCACGGCCACGCCGCCATCGAGGCCCTCGGCGTGCCGGTGTGCACGCTCGCCCAGGTCGAGGCGCTGGAGAACGGCCACGTCCGCCTCACCCAGCCCTGAAGCGACGGTCGTTCGTGGGATATGCACGCGCACGCCGGCCAGCATGCGCATAGACTGCGACGATCACACGAACGGAACCGGCCCATGAGCTCTTTCGACACCCAATTCGAAGCCTTCGCCGAACAGGTGCAGCAGGAGCTGCGCGAAGGCGTGACGAGCTTTCCCACCGTATTCGACCTGTCGGTGCGCGTCCAGAAGCTGGCTGACGCCCCGGAGACCTCCCTCGCGCAGATCGCGGGCGCGGTGCAGACCGAGCCCCTGCTTGCGGCCAAGGTCATCCGCATGGCGAACACGCTGACGCTGAACCCCTACCGCGGCCAGATCACCAGCCTGAGCGATGCGATCCAGCGCATCGGCCTGTCCACGCTGCGCTGCCTCGCCTTCGCGGTCGCCGCCGAGCAGCTCGCGCGCGACCACCGCTCGCGCCAGATGCGCCTGATCGCCAGCGGCCTGTGGATGCACTCGATCGACGTGGCGGCGTGGTCCTGCGCCTTCGCACACCACCTCAAGCGCCCCGACCCCGATGCCGCGATGCTCGCCGGCCTGATGCTCGACATCGGCCAGTTCTACCTGCTTGCGCGCGCGGCGCGCTACCCGGCGCTGGAAGGGGACATGGGCCGCTTCGCCGAGGTGGTCACCACCTGGGACGAGCCGGTGCGCGACGCCGTGCTCGAAGCCCTGGAGATGCCCGAGCGCATCATCACGGCCTGCGCCGCCGACCCCTTCGCCAACACCGAGTGGCCGCCGGCCGAGCTCGGCGACGTGGTCTTCCTCGCCACCCTCGCGGCCGAATCGCCCAACCCCTTCGACACCCTGCTCGGCAGCCGCCAGCGCGGCGAACTGCTCGAAGCGAGCGTGGCGGACGGACTCGATCGCGACGGCTTCGACACCCTGATGTCCGAAGCCCGCGCCAGCCGTCAGGAGCTGATCTCCGCCGCCTGCGGCTGAACACCGCGGCCGGCCGTTCCCGGCGGACGCCCGCCTGCCGGATCCGCTCAGGACTGCGCGCACTCCGCGAGGTGGGAGCGCAAGGCCGCGGCCGACAGCGCCACGGCCTCGCGCGCCTCCGGGATGAGCTTGCCCAGGGTGTAGAAGCCATGCACCACGCCCTCGAAGACACGCAGCGCCACCTCGCCGCCTTCGCTGCGCACGCGCTCGACGAACGCCAGGCAGTCGTCCACCAGCGGATCGCATTCCGCGCAGATCACCTGCATCGGCGGCAGCCCGGCGAGCGAGGCCGCGCGCATCGGCGACGCCCGCCAGTCCTCGGTATCGACGCCGGGCAGGTAGCGCTCGAAGAACCACTGCAGCGACTCACGATCGAGGAAGAAGCCCTCGGCGTAGCGCTCGCGCGAGGGCCGCGCGCTGCGGATCTCGGTGCTCGGGTAGATCAGCAGCAGGAAGGCCGGCTTCACCTCGGCCGCGCGCAGGGCGAGCGCGGTGACGATCGCCAGGTTGCCCCCGGCGCTGTCGCCGGCGAGGGCGATGCGCGCCGGGTCGATGCCGAGCAGGTCGGCGTTGTCGACCGACCAATCGAAGGCCAGGCGCATGTCCTCGGGCGCGGCGGGGAAAGGATGCTCGGGCGCGAGCCGGTACTCCACCGACAGCACCGCGCAACCCGAGCCGTTGGCGAGTTCGCGGCAGGCCACGTCGTAGCTCGCCACGTCGCCGATGCACCAGCCTCCACCGTGCGCGAAGATCACCAGCGGCAGACGGTCGTCCATATGGCTGCCGAAGGGCCGGTACAGGCGGGCGAGCAGCGCCGAGGTGTCGGGGCGCGGGATCGGCACCTCGGCGGTGGAGGCCACCGCCGGCGCCTCGGGCCGGAAGGCGAAGTGCAGCTTCTGCGCCGAATGACGCGCCTGCGCCACCGCGAGTTCGTGGAAGCGGGGGGCGCCGACACGGTAGGCCATGTCGAGCAGGGAACGGGTTTCTTTGGTCAGCGGCATGATCGAGAACGGATTGCGTTTTGCCGGGCCACGCCCGGCCGCGGGCGGAGTCCGCGATTCTACCCGTCGCACCCCACGACGGGCGTGCCCTGCGGAAGGCACGGGATTAGAATTCGTGCAGACAAGGGAGAAGCGTCATCATGAACAAGACCGAGGAAACCGTCCCCGTAGTGGACACCGCCTCCACCCGCAGCAAGAAGCCGCGCACGGCTCCGCGCGCCAAGGACGCGGGCGCCGCGCGCGCGAAGTCCAAGGCCGCCGGCCCCGCACGTCCGATCGCGGCCGGCGACACCGCGCCCGATTTCAGCAGCACGGGCATCGAGGCCTTCGAGATCGAGCAGGCGATCGACGCCGCGCAGGACTCCAAGCTCGTCGCGGTCAAGGACATCCTGGCCCGAGCGGCTGCGGATCCGCAGGCCAAAAGGGAGGACGCGCTCGAGGCCATCCTCGACGGCGCCTCGCCCGACGACATCCACATGCTGCGCCGCGCGCTGATGCGCGCCGACCTGCCGCAGGCGCCGGGCGCCCATCCGGACGACGAGCTCTCGCCCGACTGGCGCAAGGGCGGCTACCCCTACCGCAACCTGATGTCGCGCAAGGCCTACGAAAAGCAGAAGTACCGCCTGCAGGTCGAGTTGCTCAAGCTGCAGGCCTGGGTCAAGGAGACCGGTCAGCGCGTGGTGATCCTTTTCGAGGGCCGTGACGCAGCCGGCAAGGGCGGCACGATCAAGCGCTTCATGGAGCACCTCAACCCGCGCGGCGCGCGCGTGGTGGCGCTGGAGAAGCCCTCCGAGCTCGAGCGCGGCCAATGGTACTTCCAGCGCTACATCCAGCACCTGCCCACCGCCGGCGAGATCGTGCTGTTCGACCGCTCCTGGTACAACCGCGCCGGCGTCGAGCGCGTCATGGGCTTCTGCACGCCCGACGAGTACAACGAATTCATGCGCCAGGTCCCCGAGTTCGAGCGCAACCTGGTGCGCAGCGGCATCCACCTGATCAAGTTCTGGTTCTCGGTGAGCCGCGAGGAGCAGCGTCGCCGCTTCAAGGAGCGCGAGTCGCACCCGCTCAAGCAGTGGAAGCTGTCGCCGATCGACCTCGCCTCGCTCGACAAGTGGGACGAATACACCAAGGCCAAGGAGGCGATGTTCTTCTACACCGACACCGCCGACGCGCCATGGACCGTAGTCAAGTCCGACTGCAAGAAGCGAGCGCGCCTCAACGCGCTGCGCTACGTGCTGCACAAGCTGCCCTATGCCAACAAGGATGTCTCCCTCATCGGCCCGCTCGATCCCTTGCTGGTAGGCCGTGCCAACGTGGTGTACGAGCGCGGCGAGAAGGACGCCGTGGCGCTGCTGTAAGCGTCTGCGGTCCGACGCAGCGCACATTTGCATCCGGGATCGACGGCTGGTGACAAGAGGTAAGCCGTCGTGCGGGCCGCGTCCGTGGCGATCTATCCTGCAGGCACGGGTCGCCGGCGGGATGTTCCTCGCCGGCTGGCCGCCCCCGCGCGCCCCACGGCACAAACGACAAGGGAGAACAAGATGAACATCGGCAAACTTCGCCACAAGGCCACCGCCGGCCTGATCGTCGCCGCGCTCCTCGCCGGCCCGGCCTTCGCCGACAAGCCGGACGGGGCCGGCGGCGGCAAACCCGATCGCGTCCAGGGCGGCAAACCCGATCACGGCGGTCCCCAGGAACGCGGCGACAAGCGCCCCGACAAACGCAGCGAGCAGGGCAATCGGGACGTGCGTGGCGACGAGACGCGCGGGCGCGGTGGAGACCGCGACGGTGGCCAGGCGCGCGGCCGCGAGCAGGACCGCGACCGCGAACATCGCACCGACCGCGCCGGCTCGTCGCCGCGCGTTTCGGCCTACTTCTCCGACCGTCACCGCGAGGTGGTGCGTCAGTATTACGGCGACCGCTTCCGTGCCGGCGACTGCCCACCCGGACTGGCAAAGAAGGGCAACGGCTGCATGCCGCCGGGACAGGCGAAGAAGTGGCGCATCGGCGCGCCGCTGCCGCGCGACGTGGTGTGGTACGACGCGCCGGGCGACATCGTGCTACGCCTCGGCATGCCGCCCGAAGGTCATCGCTTCGTCCGCGTCGCCGCCGACATCCTGCTGATCAGTGTCGGCACCGGGATGGTGGTCGATGCGATCGAGGATCTCAGCCGCCTCTGAGCCCCGGCGCGGATCCGCCACGAGGCGGGTCCGGTGCCTCGCTGCGCGTGCCACGCCCACAAGGCGAACCGATCGCGCATCGCCCGGTCCACCGCTTGCCGTTCCTGCCAGGAGACCGATCATGTCCTTCGCCCGTCTTGCCCGTGCCCTCGCCCCCGCCGTTCTGCTCGCCACCCTCGCCCCCAACGCCGGCGCTGCCGACGATGCGACGACGCGCCTCTACGACCACAGCCTGCGCCGTCTGCACGCCGACGAGTCGGTGCGGCTCGCAGACCGCTACGCCGGCCAGCCCGTGCTGGTGGTCAACACCGCCAGCCACTGCGGCTTCACGCGGCAGTTCCGCGAGCTCGAGGCGGTGCACCAGCGCTACAAGGCGCGCGGGCTCAAGGTCGCCGGCTTTCCGTCCGACGACTTCCGCCAGGAGGCTGCCGACGAGGCCGAGACCGCCGAGGTCTGCTTCCAGAACTTCGGCGTCACCTTCGACATGTACGCGCCGATCCACGTCACCGGCACCGAAGCGCATCCCTTGTTCCGCGAGATCGCACGCCAGTCGGCGGCGCCGGAGTGGAACTTCCACAAGTACGTGATCGACCGCAACGGCCGCGTGGTGGCGGCCTTCGGCAGCCGCACCAAGCCCGACGCCCCCGAGGTGATCGCGGCAATCGAGAAGGCGCTGTGAGCGCCGCGCCCCACCAAGCGCGACAACGAGGCGGCCGCCAGCCGCCCACGGAAAGGGAGAACCCATGAAGGAATACGACCTGATCGCCATCGGCGGCGGCAGCGGTGGCGTCGCCACCGCCCGCCGCGCCGCGGAATACGGTGCGCGCGTGCTGCTGATCGAGGCCGCCCGCCTCGGCGGCACCTGCGTCAACGTCGGTTGCGTGCCCAAGAAGGTGATGTGGTACGCCTCGGGCATCGCGCAGGCGCTGCGCGATGCCCCCGGATACGGCTTCGCGGAGGTCGCCGGGCGCTTCGACTGGGCCACGCTCAAGCAGCGTCGCGATGCCTACGTCGAGCGCCTCAACGGCATCTACGCCGGCATGCTGGACAAGTCCGGCGTCGAGCTGAAGCGCGGCTTCGCACGCTTCTCCGGCCCGCGGGTGGTCGAGGTCGAAGGCGAGCGCTTCACCGCACCCCACATCGTGATCTCCACCGGCGGCCGCCCCGCCCTGCCCGACCTGCCCGGCGCCGAGCTCGGCATCGATTCGGACGGCTTCTTCGCCCTCGAGGCGCAGCCGCGTCGCGTCGCCGTGGTCGGCGCGGGATACATCGCGGTGGAGCTGGCCGGCGTTTTCCACGGCCTGGGCAGCGAGGTCTCCATGCTCGTGCGCGGCGATCGCCTGCTGCGCCCCTTCGACGCCATGCTGCGCGACGAACTCGCCGCGCAGATGCAGGAGGACGGCATCGCGCTTCGCTTCGGCACCCGGGCGCGCGCGCTGCGGCGCCAGGCCGACGGCAGCCTGCTCGTCGACTGCGGCGAGGCCGGCAGCCTCGAGGTGGACGCGCTGGTGTGGGCCACAGGCCGCCAGCCCAACACCGACCGCCTGCAACTCGCCGCGGCCGGCATCGAGGCCGACGCCAAGGGTACGATCCCCACCGACGCGTTCCAGAACACCAACGTGCCCGGCATCTACGCGATCGGCGACATCACCGGCCGCGCCGAGCTCACCCCGGTGGCGATCGCGGCGGGTCGCCGGCTTGCGCTGCGCCTGTTCCGCGGCGGGTCCGACAGCAAGCTGGACTACGAGAACATCCCCACCGTGGTGTTCAGCCAC
Organism: Thauera aminoaromatica; assembly: GCF_000021765.1. Taxonomy (NCBI): domain Bacteria; kingdom Pseudomonadati; phylum Pseudomonadota; class Betaproteobacteria; order Rhodocyclales; family Zoogloeaceae; genus Thauera; species Thauera aminoaromatica. The sequence continues at coordinate 2,717,743 of NC_011662.2, forward strand.
CCGGCCATCGGCACCGTCGGCCTCACCGAGGAAGAGGCGCGCAAGCGCTTCGCCGACGTGAAGGTCTACAGCACGCGCTTCACCGCCATGTACAACGCGCTCACCGAGCACCGTCCGAAGACCTCGATGAAGCTGGTCTGCGTCGGCGCGGACGAGCGCATCGTCGGCGCCCACGTGATCGGCGACGGCGCCGACGAGATGCTGCAGGGCTTCGCGGTGGCGGTGAAGATGGGCGCGCGCAAGGCGGACTTCGACGACACGGTCGCGATCCACCCGACCAGCGCCGAAGAATTCGTCACCATGCGCTAAGGGAGCGAGCGATGCCGATGACTTACGAGCAACACCTGGACGAGGTCGCCACGCTTTTATACGAGCGCTACGACCAGAGCGAAAAGGCGGCCATCAAGCTGGTGATGGCCGCCCAGGAGGACGGGTTCTTCAGCGGGCACGACGACGATCCGTCGATATGCACCCTGGAACGCGCGCAGGCCGATGCCCGCGCGGTCTTCCGCAAGTACGGAAAGGCTTAGGAGCAGCAGCCGTGGCCGCCACCGCCGCCGCAACCGCCGCCACCGGCGACCGCGGCAGCGGGCGCCCCCACCGCAGCCGGAGCGCCGAGCTGGATGGTGAAGTCGATGACGATGTTGCCCGGCTCGCGGGCGACGTAGTGGATGCCGACCTGGTTGCCGTAGCGTTGCTGGATCTGGTTCAGCAGCGGCAGCGGATCGTGGTCGTTGACGAAGCGCATGACCTCGCCGTCCTCGAGCGACTCGAGCGCACCGAAGATGGCGGCATGGCGGAAGCGCTTGGCAACGCCGCGCGCATCGAAGGGGTGAACAGCGTTATCGGACATCTTGGATCTTCCATTGGGGGTCCGGTCTCGAACCTGCGGCCGGAATCGCAGCTCGCGAATCCTAGTACCGCGCGCAGGCGGAATCCTTGAGCAAGGACAAAAACCCCGTGCGCACTGCTAGAGTGAAGATCTTTCCACCGGCATCTTCCGGAGAAGCGAAATGGATTCCCGCCCCGCTCGTCGGCCTTTCCGTCACCTCGGCCGCCTCGCGCTACCGCTCGTCCTCGCCGCCTCGCTGACCCTGTCCGGCTGCGGTTACAACGACTTCCAGCGCCTCGACGAACAGACCCGCGCCGCGTGGTCGGAGGTGCTCAACCAGTACCAGCGCCGCGCCGATCTCATCCCCAACCTGGTCGAGACGGTCAAGGGCGAAGCCGCCTTCGAGCAGGAGACGCTGACCCGCGTGATCGAGGCGCGCGCCCGCGCCACATCGATCCAGGTCACCCCCGGAATGCTCGACGACCCGCAGGCGCTGGAGCGCTTCCAGCAGGCCCAGGGCCAGCTCGGCAGCGCGCTGTCGCGTCTGCTCGCGGTCGCCGAGAACTACCCCGACCTCAAGGCGAACCAGGGCTTCCAGGACCTGCGCGTACAGCTCGAGGGCACCGAGAACCGCGTCACCGTGGCGCGCAACCGCTACATCGACGCCGTCCAGCAATACAACGTGCTGGCGCGCAGCTTCCCGTCCAACCTCACTGCGATGGTGTTCGGCTACCAGCCCAAACCCGGCTTCACGGTGGCCGACGAGGCCGCGATCTCGGCGCCGCCCCGGGTCGACTTCGGTGGCCAGGGCGGACGCTGAGCGATGGCGCAGCAGCTCTGGCGCGCGCTGCTGACGCTCGCCGCACTGTTCGCGACCGGGCTGGCGCTTGCCCAGCCGCTGCAGCCGGTGCCGGCACTGCAGGCGCGTGTGACCGACCTCACCGCAACGCTGTCGGCGGCGCAGGTGCGCGCGCTCGAGGGCAAGCTCGCCGCCTTCGAGGCCGCGCATGGCAGCCAGATCGCCGTGCTGCTCGTGCGCAGCACCACGCCCGAGGATATCGCCGCCTACGCCTTCCGTGTCGCGGATGCCTGGAAGATCGGCCGTCGCGAGGTGGGCGACGGCGTGCTGCTGCTGGTGGCGAAGGACGACCGCAAGGTGCGCATCGAGGTCGCCCGTGCGCTCGAGGGCGCGATCCCCGACCTCGCCGCCCGGCGCATCATCGACGGCGCGATCACGCCGGCCCTCCGCCGTGGCGACTTCGCCGGCGGCATCGACGCCGGTGTGGGAGGCCTGTCCGCGCTGATCCGCGGCGAGAACCTGCCTGCGCCGGAACCCGCCGCACGCGGCGGCGGAGGCGCCGGCATCGAGGACCTCGGCGCCCTGCTTTTCGTCGGCGTGCCGATTCTCGGCGCGGTGCTGGTGGGCATGCTCGGGCGCAAACCCGGGGCCTTCGCGACGGGCGCCGTCACCGGGCTCATCGTGCATCTGCTTACCGCCAGCCTCTTTCTCGCCCTCGTCGGCGGCGTGCTCGCCGTGGTCTTCGTGCTCGCGCTCGGCATCGGCGGCGGCGGTCGCGGCGGTCCGCCGCATCGCGGCGGAGGGCCGGTCATCCGCGGCGGCAGCCTCGGCGGCCTGGGCGGCGGCAGGCTCGGGGGTGGCGGGTTCCGTTCCGGCGGCGGAGGCAGTTTCGGTGGCGGCGGCGCCTCGGGGAGCTGGTGATGGAGACACTGCGCAGGCTCCTGCGCCACCTCTGGCTCGACGCCGACGACGCCCGTCGCGCACTCGGCGAGGCGGCGCTCGACCGCCTGGAAGCGCGTGTTCGCTCAAGCGAGACCGGCCACACCGGGCAGATCTGCCTGTGCGTCGAGGCCAGCCTGCCGCCGAGCTACCTCTGGCGCCACCTCGCGCGCCGCGAGGCGCTCGCGAGCGTAATCCGCGACCGCGCGATCACGCTGTTCGGCAAGCAGCGCGTGTGGGACACCGAGGACAACAACGGCGTGCTGGTCTATCTGCTGCTCGCCGAGCACCGCATCGAGATCGTCGCGGATCGTGCGCTCGCACGCCAGCTCGAACCCGCCGCCTGGCAGGCACTGGTCGATCGCCTCGCCACGCCCTGCCGCGAAGCGCGCTTCGAGGACGCGCTCGCGGCCGCGGTGGATTGCCTGGACCAGCTGCTGCGCGCGGCTTTCCGCGGGGCGGGCGCCACCGGCCTTGCGAGCGGTGGCGGTCTCTCCGACCGCCCGGTGCTGCGCTGAAGCGACCGAAGCTGTTGCAGCGCAGCATCATACGCACCCGTCACGCCGTCGAAGCACCGGATGCGCCGCGGAGCCGCAAGCGAGCTGTGCTATTGTGGAAGCCGGGATGGTGAAGTCGGTGAGGATGTGCCGGCCCGAGAACAACAAGGGACACCGTCCCGAGGGCGCCAAGCCCGGAAAAAGTCAGACAACCGATACGTGCGAGTGGAGAGGAGCCTATGGCCAGCAAACAGGAACAGTTGAACGAACTTCAGAAGAAGAACCTCGAGGCGGCGATGCGCCTGGCCCAGATGTCGATCGAGAACTCGCAGCGCATCATGGAGATCCAGGTCACCACGGCCAAGCGTCTGTTCGAGGAAGGCGTGCAGAACGCCAAGGCCCTCTCGGCCGCGAAGGACCCGCAGGGCGCGATGGAAATGCGCGCGAGCTACGCGCAGCGCACCACCGAAGAGATGCTCGCGTGCGCACGCCAGATTGCCGAGATCACCGCTGCCACCCAGGCCGAGTTCGGCCGGCTGGTGGGGGAGCAGCTGAGCTCGGGCAGCACCGACATGTTCGAAGCCATGCAGAAGATGTTCACCGGCATGCCGATCGCCGATCAGAACGCGCTGGGCGCGATGCAGACCGCGATGGACACCACCCGTGCGGCCTTCGAACAGATGACGCGCGCCTCCACCCAGGCCTTCCAGGCCTTCACCCAGCAGGGTGGCAAGGGTCGTCGCTGAACGCCTCCGCCTCGTGTGGCGGGCCGTTCCCGCTGCGATTGAAAACGGCGCCTTGCGGCGCCGTTTTGTTTGATCCGCATCCCGCAAGAACCCGCAAAGGGCGGCCTCCCCGGCCGTCCTCGCCCCCTCAGCGCCGCAGCTCGATGTCGTCCCAGTCCTCGCCCTCGCCCGCGGGGACCTGCGCACCGGAGGCGGCCCAGCGCGCAGCGGCCGAGTCGTCACTCTCGCGCGCATCGACCCAACGCGCGCCCTGCGGCGTCTCCTCGCACTTCCAGAACGGGGCCCGCGTCTTCAGGTAGTCCATGATGAACTCGCAGGCGGCGAAGGCCTCGCCACGATGCGCGCTCGTCACGCCGACGAAGACGATGCGGTCGGCGGGCTCCAGGCGGCCGTAGCGGTGGATGACGCGCACGGAGAGCAGCGACCAGCGCGCCTTCGCCTGCTCGACGATCTCCTCGAGCGCGCGCTCGGTCATGCCCGGGTAGTGCTCCAGCGTCATCGCGCGCACGCCGCTGCCGTCGTTGGCGTCGCGCACCAGGCCGACGAAGCTCGCCACCGCGCCGACGTCGCGCCGTCCCTCGCCGAGGCGCGCGATCTCGCCCCCGACGTCGAAGTCCTCGTGCTGGACGCTGACCTCGGCGGCGTCCTGCGCTCTCGCTTCCACCATCGTCAGCCTCCGGTCACCGGCGGAAAGAAGGCGACCTCGTCGCCGGCATCGAGCGACGCATCGGCGCCCGCCATCTTCTGGTTGAGCGCCGCGCGCACGTTGCGCCCGGCCGCCAGCGCCTGCCAGCCCTCGCCGCGCGCGGCCAGGTGGCTGCGCAAGGCCCCCACCGTGCCGACGCCGGCGGGCAGGTCCAGCTCCTCGCCGGCGCACCCCACAGCCTCGCGCAGGCTCGCGAAATACAGAATCTTCACCTTGCTCGTCATGTCCGTCTCGTTCCCTTGATTGCCCGTCCGCGTCCGCTCGTCCCCATCCGCGCCTCAGTGCAGCAGGTCGCCGTAGGGCAGGAAGCGCACCGTCTCGCCGCACGCGATCACCGTGCCGGCCGGGATGTCGACCAGGCCGTTGGCCCACACGGTGGACTCGAGCGCCGCCGAGCCCTGGTTGGCGAAGAGTTCCACCCCGCCCTGCGCGTTCATGCGCGCGCGCAGGAACTCACGCCGGCGGTCGGGCCGCGGCCAGTCGAAGTCGGCGCGCAACTGCATCGACGCCGGAGCGACCTCGCTCACTCCCTGGGTGGCGAGCAGGAAGGGCCGCACCATCAACAGGAAGGTCACGAAGCTCGACACCGGGTTGCCCGGCAGACCGATGAAGGCGGCACCATGCACCCGCCCGTAGGCCAGCGGCTTGCCCGGCTTCATCGCGATCTTCCACATGTCCAGGCTGCCCTCGGCCTCGACCGCCGGCTTGACGTGGTCTTCCTCGCCCACCGACACGCCGCCGCTGGTGAGGATGAGATCGTGTCCCTCGGCCGCGCGGCGCAGCACCTCGCGGGTGGCGTCGAGGCGGTCGGGCACGATGCCGAAGTCCTCGACCTCGCAGCCTAGCCCGGCGAGCAGGCCGCGCAGCAGGTACCGGTTGGAGTTGTAGATGCCGCCGGGCGGCAGGGGCTCGCCCGGCATCACCAGCTCGGAGCCGGTCGAGAAGACGGCGACCTTGACGCGCCGATGCACCGGCAGCCGCGCCAGACCCACCGAGGCGGCGAGCGCGACCGCCTGCGGGCTCAGGCGCAGCCCGGCGGGCAGCACGCGCGCGCCGCGGGCGACATCCTCGCCCATGCGACGCACCGCCTCGCCGGCACGCGGCACCGTGTTGACCACCACCTCGTCGCCGGCGTGCTCGCACAGCTCCTGCATCACCACGGTATCCGCGCCGGGGGGCAGCGGCGCGCCGGTGAAGATGCGCGCGGCGGTGCCGGGGGCGAGCTCGTGGCCGACGCTGCCGGCGGGGATGCGCTGGCTCACCGGCAGGCGGGTTCCGGCTACCGGCACGTCGACGGCGCGCAGGGCGTAGCCGTCCATGCCGGAGTTGTCCATCGGCGGCTGGTCGATGGTGGAATGCTGATCGACCGCGAGCACGCGGCCGGCGGCGAACAGGGTGTCCACCTCCTCCACCTCGCGCACCGGGCGGACGAAGCCGAGCAGCTTCTCGTAGGCCTCGTCGAAGGAAAGCATGTCGGGGTTCATCGGTTCTTGAAGTAGTCCAGGATGAAGTCGGCGACCACGGCGGGCTCGTCGAGCGGCAGACGCGGCAGCGGGCAGTCGATCTCGCCGTTGGTGGCGACCGCGACCACGTGCGGGTTCTCGGGCCACAGCGGCGGCTTGCCGTGCGAGGGGCGGTGGATCTCGATCTTGGGTACCGCCGCCGCCTTGTAGCCTTCGATCAGCACCAGGTCGCAGGGTTCGAGCAGGCGCAGCTGCTCGTCCAGCGTGGGCTCGGGGGCGCCGCGCAGCTCGTGCATCAGCACCCAGCGGTCGTTCGACAGCATCAGCACCTGCATCGCGCCGGCCTCGCGGTGGCGCCACGAGTCCTTGCCCGGCTTGTCGAGGTCGAAGCCGTGGTGGGCGTGCTTGATCACCGACACGCGCAGACCGCGCGCGGTGAATTCGGGGATCAGCTTTTCGACCAGGGTGGTCTTGCCGGAGCCGGACCAGCCGGCGAAACCGAAGACTTTCATCGAGACTCGCCCCACGGCGTGATATGAGCAGGGCCGAAGGATACAACAGAGCGCCGCTGCCCACCCTTGACCCAGCTCAGCCGGCTTGCCTTGGTGGCGGCAGGCTCTCGAGGAAGGCGACCGCGTCGGCTTCGGCGCGCGTGCGGCGCATGGGCGGCAGGCTGCGCCAGACGACCTTGCCGTAGGACTTGTCGATCATGCGCGGGTCGCAGATGCACAGCACGCCGCGGTCGCGCTCGCTGCGGATCAGGCGCCCGGCGCCCTGCTTCATGTTGATCACGGTCTTGGGCAGCTGGTGATGCACGAAGGGGCTCAGGCCCTGCTTCTGCATGTGCTCGACGCGCGCCGCCAGCACCGGGTCGTCGGGCGGCGCGAAGGGCAGCTTGTCGATCACCACCAGCGAGAGCGCGTCGCCCGGCACGTCGACGCCCTCCCAGAAGCTCTGGCTCGCCACCAGCACCGCGTTGCCCAGGCGGCGGAAGCGCTCGAGCAGCTCGGTGCGCGAACCCTCGCCCTGCAGCAGCACCGGCAGCGCGTCACCGCTCTGCGCAAGCCCGTCGAGGATCAGCTCGTGGATGCGGCGCATCGCACGCAGCGAGGTGCACAGCACGAAGGCGCGCCCTCTTGCGGCGCGGATCAGCGGCAGCGCGACCTTCGCGACACGCTCGGTGTAGTCGGGCGAGTTGGGCTCGGGCATGCCGGCCGGCGCGTACAGCAGCGCCTGCTCGGCGTAGTCGAAGGGGCTGCCCCACACCGCGGTGAGCGGCGGCGGGTCCATCCAGGCCAGGCCCAGCTCGCGGCAGTAGTGACCGAAGTCGGCCTTGCCCACCGCCAGCGTCGCCGAGGTGAAGATCCACGCGCGCGGGTGGCCTTCGAGCTGGCGCTTGAACACGTCCGACACGTGCAGGGGGGTGGCATTGAGCGCGAGCGACTGGGTGAAGACCTCGACCCAGCGGATCAGCTCCTTGTCTTCGGGCTTGCGCCAGCTCGCCAGGCGTTCGGACATCTCCTCGGTGCGGCGCAGGCAGTTGCCCAGGCCCTCGGAGCGCTCGGCCTGGGTGGCGAGGACCGCGTGGAAGTCGGCGAGCGCCTTCTCCAGCGCCTCGACCATGACGTCGAAGTTCTCGTGCTCGCCGGCCTGCGCGGCGGAGAGCCGCGCGCTCTCCGGCCCGAACACCAGGCGCAGGTCGCGTGCGGCCTTTTCCAGGTTGCGGGTCTGGTCGATCATCGCCACGCAGTCGCGCGCCGCGGCCACGGTCTCGGAGCGCGTATCGCGCGCCAGCTCCAGCACCTGGGCGGTGGACACGCTGTCGCCGAAGAACAGGCTCGCGGTCTCGGGGAGCTGGTGGGCCTCGTCGAAGATCACCGCGTTGCACGCCGGCAGCAGCTCGCCCATGCCCTCGTCGCGCAACATCACGTCGGCGAAGAAGAGGTGGTGATTGACCACCACCACGTCGGCCTCCATCGCGTTGCGCCGCGCCTGCATCACGAAGCACTCGTCCTTGTGCGGGCAGTCCTGGCCGAGGCAGTTGTCGCGTGTCGAGGTCGCGGCGAGCCAGGCCAGCGAGTCCTCGCGCACGTCGGTGCATTCGGCCTTGTCGCCGGTCTGCGTGAGCCTGGCGAAGCGCGTGATCGCGCGCAGGTCTGCGGCGTCCTGCGCGGTGAGGAAGCGGCCGTCGCGCGCGTTGCGCTCGAGGTGGTAGTGGCAGACGTAGTTGGCGCGCCCCTTCAGCAGCGCGATCGTCACCGGCACCTTCAACGCGGCGCGCACGGTGGGCAGGTCGCGGTTGAAGAGCTGGTCCTGCAGCGTCTTGGTGCCGGTGGAGATGATGGCCTTGCCCCCGGCCAGCAGCGCCGGCACCAGGTAGGCGAAGGTCTTGCCGGTGCCGGTGCCGGCCTCCGCCACCAGCACGCGGTTCTCGCGCAGCGCCTCGGCGATCTTCTGCGCCATCTCGATCTGCTGCGGACGGGCACGAAAACCGGGGATCGCGGCGGCGAGCGGGCCGTCGTCGGCGAAGATCGGGGCGGGGTCGGACATGATGCGTCGTGGGCTTCCGGGGCAAGCTGTACATTATCCCAGTTTCGGTGCAACTAGCCTATTCGCTTGCCGCGCCCACGAGGCTCCACGGCCCGCTCGGGCGATCGCGGCACGCCCCGGGTCCGGTCGACGGCAACACCACTGCAACATCTCCAGCCGATAGTCCACAGCCTTTGCCAGCGACAGAACGGCGATCACCCCGAATGGCCCCATGAGGGGACGGACGCCAGCCCACGCATGCGAACTGGCGCCTGCTTTCCCGAAAACGCGCATTCCGGTGGCGTCCCATGCCCTGCGCCGAACGACAGTCGACCTGTCGCTGCGATCCCGTCGCGCGCGCCGGACATCGCGCCTGCGGTCTTCACCAGTGTCCCCGCTCCTGCCGATGCCGACGTATTCCCGCCGCCACACCGCCGCCCTCCGCTCCCTGCCGAACACCCTGCCCACGCTCGCCTGGCTGCTCGCGCTGACCTCTTGCGCCTGGGTGGCGGCGGAGCTGTTCTGGCAACTTGCGGCGCCCGCGCCGGTGGCTGCGGTTGCGCGCCACGAGACCGACGCCCGCAAGGTGGCCGCACGCATCGGCCTGCATGTGGGTCGTGCCGCACCGGTCGCCGACAAGGCCCCGATGCGCGCGGCAGGCCCGGATGCACGCTACACGGTCACCGGCATCGCCACCGGCTTCGGCGCCCTGCCCGGCTTCGCGATCCTGCAGGCCGAGGACGGCTCCAGCCTCAGCCTGAGCCCCGGCCAGGCCCTGCCCGATGGCCGCAGGCTCGTCCGCCTACTGCCCGAGGCCGCCGAATTCGAGCTCGATGGCCGCCGCAGCACGCTCGCCCTGCCCGCGCGCGCCAGCGAGCGCGGCGAGTCCTCCCGCCCACCCACGCCCGTCGCCGATGGCGGGCCCAGACGCGATCCCCGATGACCCGCCTTTCCACCCTCCGACCGCTTCCTCGTTCCTTCCCCGCGCGGGGCCGAGCCGTGTTGCGCAATGCGCTGCGCGCGCTCGCCATTGCCGCGCTCGGCCTCGGCTCGTGCCTCGTGCACGCCGCGGGCGAGCCGGTGGCGCTCAACTTCCAGAACGCCGAGATCGACGCGGTGATCCAGGCGATCGGACGCATCTCGGGGCGCAACTTTCTCATCGATCCACGCGTCAAGGGCAAGATCAACCTCGTCACCAACACCCCCGTGGCCCCGGAGCTGACCTACCAGATCCTGCTGTCGGCGCTGCGCCTGCAGGGCTACGCGGCGATCGAGGAGTCGGGCGTGACCAAGCTCGTGCCCGAGGCCGACGCCAAGCTGCACGGCGTGCCGGTGGTCAGTGGCCGTCCGGGCGCGGGCGCAGCGCGCGGCGACCGCCTGGTGACCCAGGTGTTCGCGCTGCGCCATGAATCCGCGGTGCATATGGTCAACGTGGTGCGCCCGCTGGTCTCGGCCAACAACGCGGTCACCGCCTTCCCCGGCAACAACACCCTGGTGGTCACCGACTACGCCGAGAACCTGCGCCGGCTGGCAACCGTGATCGACTCGATCGACACGCCGCAGGGCGACGTCGCGGTGCTGCAGCTGCAGCACGCGATGGCCAACGACCTTGCCCCGGTGCTCGTCCGCCTGCTCGCCGAGCAGCAGACCGGTGGCCAGAACGCGGGCGGGCTCGCACCGCCGCAGATCGTCGCCGAACCCAACAGCAACAGCCTGCTGGTGCGTGCCGACACGCCGAGCCGCCTGGCCGCGCTGCGCCAGCTCGTCACCGCGCTCGACCGTCCGGGCGCGGGCGGCGACATTCGCGTGGTGTATCTGCGCAACGCCGACGCCGTCCAGGTCGCCGCGACGCTCAATGCCGCGCTCGCCGGGGAGGGCGGCACGAGCGACGCTGCAAGCACGCAGCCGCTGTCGCGCAACAGCGGCGGCGGCAGTGGCTTCGGCACGGACAGTTCCGCCCCGTCCGGAATGGGCGTCGCCAGCGCCCCCCTGCGCGGCACCGGCTCCACCTCCGGCAGCGCAGCAGGCGGTCTTTCCTCCGCCACGCGCGGCGGCATGGTGCAGCCGGACGCGGTGAACAACGCGCTGATCATCACCGCGCCCGACGCCGTCTACCGCAACCTGCGCGCGGTCATCGACCAGCTCGACCGCCGCCGTGCGCAGGTCTACATCGAGGCGCTGATCGCCGAGATCTCCACCGAGCGCGCCGCCGAGTTCGGCTTCCAGTGGGTCGCCGGCGCCTCGGCGGGCGAGGTCGGCGTACTCGGCGCGCAGCTCTTCAACAGCGGCGGCGGCAACCTCGGCCAGCTCATCGCCGGCAGCGCCGACCGGACCAGGCTGACGCTGCCGAACAATGGCCTCAACCTGGTGGTGGGCGGCGGCAAGGTCAACGTGCCCGGCATCGGCGAAGTGCTTAGCCTGGGCGTGCTGGCCCGTTTCCTCGAGAACGAGGTCAGCGCCAACATCCTGTCCACGCCCAACCTCATCACCCTCGACAACGAGGAGGCGCGCATCGTCGTCGGTCGCAACCTGCCCTTCGTCACCGGCCAGTACGCCAACACCGGCGGCGGCACCACGCCCGCCAACCCCTTCCAGACCATCGAGCGCCGCGATGTCGGCCTCACCCTGCACGTCAAGCCGCAGATCTCCGAGGGCGGCGCGATCCGCCTGCAGATCTACCAGGAGGCCTCGGCCGTGGTGGGCAGCGCCGAGAGCGCCGCCGCCGGCAACTCGGTGACCACGAAGCGCTCGATCGAGTCCATGGTGCTGGTCGACGACGGCGCCATCCTCGCCCTCGGCGGACTGGTCGAGGACAGCTACAGCGGCGGCGAGGAGAAGGTGCCGGTGCTCGGCGACCTCCCCTTCGCCGGCAGCCTGTTCCGCTACGACACGCGCAAGCGCGCCAAGACCAACCTGGTGGTGTTCCTGCGCCCGGTGATCCTGCGCGACCGCGAAAGCTACGCCGCGCTCACCGACAGCCGCTACGACTACGTGATCGGCCGCCGCGACCAGCTGCCCTCGGGCGCCAATCTGCTGCGCGACCCGCCGCCGGGCGAGCCGGCGCCGGTGGTCGACCTCGCCTTCCGCCCCTTGCAGCCCGCCGTGACGCCGGCGGCCCCGCGCTGATGGGTTTCGAGCTGCCCTACGGCTTCGCGCGCGACCACGGCGTGCTGGTCGCGGCCCTCGGCGCCGAACACGCCGAGGTGCTGGTGCGCGAGGACGTTCGCCCGCAAGCGCTCGCCGAAGTGCGCCGCAGCCTCGGCCTGCCCCTGCGCCTGCAGCGCGTGCCGCGCGCGCTCTTCGACGCCCGCCTCGCCGAGGCCTACGGCGGCGCCGGCGACAGTGCGGCGGAGATCGTCGCCGACGTCGGTCAGGAGGTCGACCTCGATCGCCTGATGACCGAGCTGCCCGCGGTCGAGGACCTGCTCGACACCCAGGACGACGCGCCGATCATCCGCCTGATCAACGCCTTGCTCACCCAGGCGGTGCGCGACGGCGCCTCGGACGTGCACATCGAGCCCTACGAGCGCGAGTCGGTGGTGCGCCTGCGCCGCGACGGCGTGCTGCGCGACATCGCCCGACCGCGCCGCGGCCTGCACGCGGCGATGGCCTCGCGCATCAAGATCATGGCGCAGCTCGACATCGCCGAGAAACGCCTGCCCCAGGACGGCCGCATCACCCTGCGCCTGGCCGGGCGGGCGGTCGATGTGCGCGTGTCCACCGTACCGACCACCCACGGCGAACGCCTGGTGCTGCGCCTGCTCGACAAGCAGGCCGGGCAGATCGGCCTCGACGGCCTCGGCATGGCGCCCGACACCAGCGCCGTGTTCGCCGACCTGCTCGCCCGGCCGCACGGCATCCTGCTCGTCACCGGCCCCACCGGCTCGGGCAAGACGACCACGCTGTACGCGGCGCTGCAAAGCCTGGATGCCGGCCGCCTCAACATCGTCACGGTCGAGGATCCGGTGGAATTCGATCTGCCCGGGGTCGGCCAGATCCCGGTCAACCCGCGCATCGAGCTCGACTTCGCGCGCGCGCTGCGCGCCATCCTGCGCCAGGACCCGGACGTGATCATGATCGGCGAGATCCGCGACCTCGAGACCGCGCAGATCGCCATCCAGGCCAGCCTCACCGGCCACCTCGTGCTCGCCACCCTGCACACCAACGACAGCGCGGCCGCGCTCACCCGCCTGGTGGACATGGGCATCGAGCCCTTCCTGCTCGCCTCCACACTGCGCGGCGTGCTCGCCCAGCGCCTGGTGCGCAAGCTCTGTCCCGACTGCCGCCAGCCCGCCGCGCCCGCCAGCACGACGCGGGGCTGGGAAGCCGGCCAGTGCGCGCACTGCGGCCACAGCGGCTACCGCGGGCGTGCCGGCATCTACGAGCTGCTGGTGGTCGACGAGGGCCTGCGCCGCCTGATCCACGACGGCGCCGACGAGGACCGCCTGCGCGCCCACGCGCGCGCCGCCGGCATGCACAGCCTGCACGAGGACGGCCTGCGCCACGTCGCCAGCGGGCTGACCAGCGCCGCCGAGCTGCAGCGCGTGATCCGCGCCTGAGCCATTTGTCATGAGCGCCTTCCGCTATCGCGCCTTCGACCTCCAGGGCACGCCGAGCACCGGCGTGATCGAGGCCGACTCGGGCCGCGCCGCACGCAGCGCGCTGCGCGAGCGCGGCCTGCATCCGGTCGAGGTCATCGACCTCGGCCAGCAGGCCCGCGCTGCCGCCGATCGCCCGGGCTGGCTCGCACGCGTGCAGGCGCGCCGCCGCCTGCCGGTGAACGAGCTCGCGCTGCTGTCGCGCCAGTGGGCGACCCTGCTCGCCGCCGGGCTCACGGTCGAGCACGCGCTGTCGGCGCTGATCGAGCAGGCCGAGAGCGAGCGCGTGCACGACACCCTGGCGGCGATCCGCTCCGACGTCGTCTCCGGCCACAGCCTGCGCATCGCGCTCGACCGCCACAGCGGCGCCTTCCCGCCGATCTACCGCGCGGCGATCGCCGCCGGCGAGCAGTCCGGGGAGCTCGCCGCGGTGATGAACCAGCTCGCCGACCACCTCGAACGCGGCGCCGACCTGCAGAGGAAGACGATGCAGGCACTGATCTACCCGGCCCTCGTGGCGATGGTGGCGCTGCTGGTGGTGACCGGGCTGATGGTCTTCGTGGTGCCGCAGGTGGTGGGCGTGTTCGCGCAGAGCAAGCAGGCCCTGCCGCTGCTCACCCGCATCATGATCGGGGTGTCGAACTTCATCCGCGACTGGGGCTGGCTCGCGCTCGCCGCGGGTGCCGCCGCCCTGCTCGGCGCGCTCGCGCTGCTGCGCGACGAGCGCATCCGCCACGCCTTCGACCGCCGCCTGCTCGCGCTGCCGGTGCTCGGCCGCCACCTGCGCAGCCTGGACGCCACCCGCTTCGCGAGCACGCTCGCCATCCTGGTCGGCAGCGGCGTGCCGCTGCTCGCCGCGCTCGACGCCGCCGGCCGCGTGGTGCAGCGCCTGCCGATCCGCGCCGCGGTGCGCGAAGCCGCCGAGCAGGTGCGCGAAGGGCGGCCGCTGGCGCGCGCGCTCGCCGCCGGGCGCGCGTTTCCGCCGATGCTGATCCACATGGTGGCCAACGGCGAAGCCACCGGCCGCATCGACCAGCTGCTCGAGCGTGCCGCGCGCCTGCAGCAGCAGGAACTCGAAACCCGCACCGCCACCCTCACCAGCCTGCTCGAGCCGCTGCTGCTGCTGGTGATGGGGGCGGTGGTGTTGCTGATCGTGCTCGCGGTCATGCAGCCGATCATCGAAATCAACACCCTGATGAGGTAAGTCCATGCTGCAACGCTTCGCCCGCCCTGCCGGCCCCGCCATCCGCACCCATCCCGGCCGCCGCCGCGCCCGCGGCTTCACGCTGATCGAGGTGATGGTCGTGATCGTGATCCTCGGCGTGCTCGCCGCCCTGGTCGTGCCGCGCATCATGAGCCGGCCCGACGAGGCGCGCGTGGTCGCGGCGCGCCAGGACATCGCCTCGCTGATGCAGGCGCTCAAGCTCTACAAGCTCGACAACCGACGCTACCCGAGCACCGAGCAGGGCCTGGGCGCGCTGGTCGCGCGCCCGACCGCGGCGCCCGCGCCCGAGAACTGGAAGGCCTACGTGGAGCGCCTGCCCGCCGACCCCTGGGGCCAGCCCTACCAGTACCTGGCGCCGGGCGTGCACGGCGAGGTCGATGTGTTCAGCTACGGCGCCGACGGCCGCCCGGGCGGCGAAGGCTTCGACGCCGACGTCGGCTCCTGGCAGCCCTGAGCGCCCCGCCCTTCGGCAACGCGAGCCCATGCAGCGCGGCTTCACCCTCGTCGAACTGCTGGTCGTGCTGGTGATCGTCGGCATCGCCGGCGGTGGCATCGCGCTCGCGCTCGACCGCGCCCAGGCCGACGACGGCGAGCACGAGGTCGAACGCCTGCGCCGCGCACTCGAAGGCGCCGCCTATCGCGCCGAGCTGCGCGGCCGCGCGCTCGCGGTGGATTTCCTCCCCGACGGCTATCGCTTCAGTGAGCGCCAGCCCGACGGCGGCTGGAAGCGACTGGAGGCACCGCCGGAGTTCGCCCCGCGTGCCTTTGCCGGCCGCCTGCGCGTGGCCGCCCTGCGCGTGGGCCAGCGCGCGGGGCGGCAGGCGCTGCTGGCGGATTCGGGCGCAACGTCGCTCCCCGGCGCGGTCGCGACCCCCGCGGGGGAGTCGCTCGCCGCCCCGGTCGCGGAAGGTGGGGGCGGGCGGAGGATCGTCTTCGGCACGCGCGCGCCGGCCTTCGAGCTGGAACTGGCCGAAGAGGGCATGCGCTACCGCATCGCCGGCCGCATCGACGGTCGTGTGGAGCGTCGACCGGGCGTGGAGGCCGCACGATGACTCCGGCGCCGAATCGCGGTCGGGCCCGCCCTCGCCACGCCGGACGCACGCGCGGCTTCACGCTGCTCGAGACCCTGGTCGCGCTCGCGATCGTGGCAATCGCACTGGTGTCGGCATTGCGCGCGATGGGCGCGACCGCGCAGTCCACCGCAGCCCTGCGCGAGCACACCCTGGCGAGCTGGGTCGCGCAGAACCGCCTGGCAATGCTCCGTGCCACTGCGGCCTGGCCGGAGATCGGCGAGTACAGCGGCGAAGCCGAGCAGGCGCGCATGAGGATGCGCTGGGAGGAGAAAGTGAGCGGCACGCCCAACGCACTTTTTCGGCGTATCGACGTGCGCGTGCTCGACGCGAGCGGCCGGCGCACCCTCGCCACCCTGAGCGGCTTCGCCGTGCGTCCGCTGCGCTGAACGAGCCGATGCAGCCGTACCGCACTCCCCCCCCTGCCCTCGCCGCTCGTCGCCGCTCCGCGCGCTGTCGGGGCGCCGGCCTGACCCTGATCGAGCTGATGGTGGCGATGGCCTTGCTCGGCGTGATCGGCGTGCTCACCTGGCGCGCCACCAGCCAACTGGTGGATGGGCGAGAGCGCATCGGCGCCGAGCTCGCGCGCTGGCAGGCGGTGATGCACGCGAGCGCACTGATCGAGCGCGAGCTGATGCAGATCGCCCCGCCGGAGCTCGCCGACGGCACCGGCGCGACCGCAGCCGCCACGGGCGCGGCGCTCCCCGCGCTCGAACTCGAGGCCGAACCCGACGGCCACCGCAGCCGGCTCGCGTGGACGGTGGTCGGCGGCGAGCAGGGCTTCGGTCGGGTCGAACTCCTCCATCGGGATGGTCGCCTCGAAGCCCTCGTCTGGCCCGACCGCGAGGCGCGCGGCGAGGCGGTCCGGCTGCCGCTGCTCGACGGCGTCGATGCCCTGCGCTGGCGCTTGCTCGCGGCCGGCCAGCCGCACACGCAGTGGCCCATCGCCGAGAGCCGAAGCCGCCGGCGCGGCCGCGTCGCGCTCGTCACGCCGCTGCCCGAGGCGGTCGAACTCACCCTGGAGCTCGCCGATGTCGGCCCGCTCACCCGCGTTTTCGCGCTGCGCTAGGCGGGCCGCGCAGCGCGGCGCCGCGGTGGTGCTCGCGCTGCTGACGGTCAGCTTCGCCGCCATGCTCGCCGCAGCCGCACTCGCCGATTTCGGCCACGGCCTGGCCATGCTCGGCGGCCGCCACGACCAGGCCCAGGCCTGGCAGCTCGGGCGCGCCGCGGTGGACTGGTCGCGCAACATCCTCGCCGACGATGCGCGCCGCACGTCCACCGATCATTTTGGGGAGATCTGGACCACCGCGATCCCCGTCACCGCGATCGGCAGCGATACCGCCGACGGCAGCGTGGGCGGGGCGATCCACGACCTCTCCGGGCGCTTCAACCTCAACGACCTCGCGCCCAACGGCCGCCCCGACACGCCGGCGATCGCCCGCTTCACCCGCCTGCTCGGTCTGGTGGGGATGGATGACGCGAGCGCGAACGCGACGGCCCGCGCGCTCGCAGCCCACCTGCAGGGCGGGACCGCCGAGCTCGGCACGGCCCCTGCCGCGGCCCCCGGCACGGCCCCCGACGAGCGCAGCGGCGGCGAGACGAACGCGAACGCGGGTGGCGGACGCGCGCTGGTCGAGACACGCGAGCTCGTCCTGCTCGGGCTGGTTCCCGCCGCGGCCTTCGCCACGCTCGAGCCCCACGTCGTCGCCGCGCCGCCCGGGGCGCCGATCAACATCAACACCGCAAGCGCGGAAGTGCTCGCCGCAGTGCTCGACAGCCTGAGCCTGGACGTCGCGCGCAACCTGGTCGCAGCACGCGAGCGTGCCTGGTTCCGCAACCTCGGCGACCTCGAAGGACGCCTGCCCGAAGGTGCTGCCCTGCCCGCCGGCCGCGTGCTCGACGTACGCAGCCGCTACTTCCTCGTCACCATCAGCGCCGCCTACGGCGACGCCTTACTGAACCTGCAGGCCATGCTCGACCGCGAGTCGAACTGGCCCGCCATCCTCTGGTACCACACGCCATGACCACCACCCTGATGCTGCTCGCCGGCGAGCGCTGGCCACAGGACCCGGTCGCCGACTGGGTGCTGCTCGACGCCGCACGCCGGCCGCTCGACCACGGGCGCAGCGATCCGCGCCACTGGCCCGCAGCCGATCGCCACGAGCTCGTCCTCGCCGGCAGCCTCGTGATCCGGCTCGAGCTCGAGCTGCCGCCGGCACCGAAGCGCGAGCAGCCGCAACTGATCCGCTACGCGCTCGAGAGCCATCTCGCGCGCGACCCCGACCTGCAGCATCTCACCGTCAGCGGCCGCGACCCGGCAAGCGCGCGCGTCGGCGTGCTCGTTGTCGCGCGCAGCGAGCTCGCCACCCTGGTCGCGACCTGCAAGGCCCTCGGGCGACCGCTCGACGCGGTACGCAGCGCGCTGCAGCTCGCCCCGCCCGCCTCCGGCGAGTGGACGCTGGCGCTGCTGCCCGGCGCGACCGCGGTGCTGCGAACCGGCCTGCAGGCGGGCATGGCGCTCGACGCCGACAGCACGGACACGCTCGCAGAATGGCTCGCGCTGCAGCTCGACGCGACGCCCGCCGAGGCGCGCCCCACCCGGCTGGAAGTGCGCTCGACCACCGGCACACCCATCCCCGAGACCCCTGCGCTTGCGGCGCGCATCGGGGTGGAGCTGCGCGAGGGTCCGACGCTGGATTGGTGGCGACTGGCGAACGACGCCGCCAACCTGTTGCACGGCGAGTTCGCGCCGGCGCATGGCGGCGACGGCTGGTGGCGGCAGCTGCGCCGGCCGGCGCTGCTCGCCGCGGGCGCGGCAGGCGCGTGGTTGCTGGTGCAGGCGGCACTGGTCGCAATCGATGGCGGCGAGGAGCGCGCGCTGCGCGAACGCGGCGAGCGCCTGGCCGCCGAGGCCCTGCCCGGCCAGCCCCTGCTCGAACCGCGCATGCAACTGCGCCGCGCGCACGAACGCGCACTGCAGGTGCATGGGCAGCTCGCCGCCGGCGACCTCTTGGCCTTGCTCGACGCCGCGCTCGAAGCCGGCGCGCCGCAACCGCAAGCACTGCGCTACGAGGATGGCCGGCTCACGCTGGAGTTGGCCAGTGCGCCGCCCGCCGACCTCCTCGTCCGCCTCGACGCGCGTGGCCTCGCGGCGCGCGCGGAGGGCAGCCGCCTGCTCCTCGCCGCCCGCCCCTGAACGCCGATGACCGCCTCTTCGACCCCCGCCCTCGCTTCCGGCCGATCGCCGGCCCTCTCGCCGATTGCGCGCCTGCGCGCCTGGTATGCCGCATGCGCCCCGCGCGAGCGCCGGATGCTCGTGCTCGCCGTCGCAGTCGTGCTCAGCGGCGCCCTGATCTCCACGGCCGAGCAGCTCGCCGCCGAACGTGAACGGCTCGCACGCAGCTTGCCGGCGGCGCGCCTGGCCTACCTCGGCATGGAACAGGACAGCCTGGGCCTGGCCGCACTGCGCGAGCGCCCCACGCCGACCGCGCCCCCGCTCGCGGCCCTGCCCGACTCGATCCGCGCCGCCGCCAGCGCACGCGGCATCGAGGCCGCGGCGCGGATCGCCGGCGACCGGGTGGAAGTCGGCGGCCGTACCACCCTGCCTGCGCTCGTGGACTGGCTCGCCACCCTGCACGCCGAGCAGCGCCTGCGTCCGACGCGACTGGAGTTGCAAGCCGCCGGTACCGACGGGCTGGCGCGCTTCGACGCCATGTTCGAGGTGGGCGGACAGTGAAGTTCGCCACCGGCGCAGCCATCTTCGCCGCGAGCGTGGTGGCACTGCTCGTCGCAAGCGCGCCCGCGCGGCTGCTCGACGCAGCGCTCGATCATGCCAGCGCAGGGCGCTTCCGCCTGGTGCTGGCCGAGGGCACGCTGTGGAACGGCCAGGGACGTCTCGCAAGCGCGGACAGCAGCGCATCGCTGAGCCCGATCACCCGCCTGCGCTGGGCGTTCGAGCCCTCCGCGCTGGCGGGTGCGCGGCTACGCTGGCAGCTGACCATCGACGGCGGCGCCCCCGCCACGCTGGAGATCGATCCTGGCGGCGTCGCCCTGCAGCGCCTCGCGGTGCAGCTGCCGCCCGCCACCGCGTTCGCCGCAGTTCCCCATGCGATCGCGCGCGCCGGTTGGCGCGGCGTCCTCGAGCTGAACGTTCCCGCGCTCGCCTGCGGCTGGGGCGGACGCTGCGCGGGCACGCTGCAGGCGGAGTGGCGCGCCGGCGGCGTGGACATCCTGCCCGGCCAGGCGCTCGGCGACCATCGCATCGTCGCCGCGATCGCAGCGCCGGTGACGACGCTGGAGATCAGCGCCCTGCGCGGGCGCGCGCTCGCCGTGAATGGCAAGGTGGAACTCTCGGGCGGGCAGCGCCCGCGCGTCGATCTCGATGTCGGCGGCGATCCCCGGCTGCTTGGCCGCCTGGAAGGCATGCTCGCGGAGCTACGCCCGACACGCGATGGCGAGCGCATGCGGATCCGTTTCTGAATCACCCCCCGCCGCACTCCGCCGCGTGCGCGGGATCGCCCTCGTCGAAGCGTAAGAAACCCTTCACGCCCGCGTAATCCGGCGCAGGAAAACTCGTGGCTTTTCCGACCCTGCATCCGGAGTGATGAAGCAATGAAGAAGCCCGATACGCTCGACGACCTTCCGACCAACCTCTCGTCCAACGAGCACTTCCAGTCCGTCGTGGAGCGTGCGGTCAGCCGCCGCGGCTTCCTGAAGAGCGGCCTGGGCCTCTCGGCCGTCACCTTCCTGTCGGGCTCGCTCGCTGCCTGTACCTCGGACGACGACACGCCCGTGGCCGGCACCCCGACCGCCGGGACGCCCCCTGCGCCTGCACCTGCCGCGGGGCCGCTCCTCGGCTTCGCCGCCGTCGCCACATCGAGCGGCGATGCGATCGTCGTCCCCGCGGGCTATTCGGCGCAGATCTTCACTCCCTGGGGATCGCCGCTGTTCAGCGACTCCCCCGCATGGCGAGCGGACGGCACCAACACCGGTGAAGAGCAGGCTCGCCAGGTCGGCGACAACCACGACGGGATGAGCTACTTCCCGATCGACGGATCGAACGAAGGCCTCCTGGTGATGAACCACGAGTACTGCAACTACGAGTATCTGTTCGGCGCCGAATTCATGACGCCGTGGACGGCGGACAAGGTCTCCAAGGCGCTCAACGCGCATGGGGTCTCGGTCCTCCACGTCAAGAAGAACGGCGCGGGGCGCTGGGAAGTCCACATCGGCTCGCCGTACAACCGCCGGATCACCGGCAAGACGCCGATGACGCTGACCGGCCCCGCCGCCGGCGACGCCCTCCTGCGCACCACGGCGGACCCCAGTGGCCTCAACGTCTTGGGAACGCTGAACAACTGCGCCAACGGCAAGACGCTGTGGAACACCTACCTGACCTGCGAAGAGAACTTCAACGGCTATTTCGCCACCGCAGCGAGCCCGGCACCGACGCGCAGCGCGGCCTTCGTCCGCTACGGCATCAGCGCCGGCGGTTCCGGCTACCGCTGGCACGAGCATGAGGACCGCTTCGACTACGCCAAGGAACCCAACGAGGCCAACCGCTTCGGCTGGGTCGTCGAGATCAATCCCTTCGAGCCCGGCTCCACGCCGAAGAAGCGCACCGCGCTCGGCCGCTTCAAGCATGAAAACGCCGAGATGAGGCTCGCCGCAGACAAGCGCGTGGTCGTCTACATGGGCGACGACCAGGCCAACGATTACATCTACAAGTTCGTGTCCGATGGCGTTTTCGACGCAAGCCGTGGGCTTGCAAACGGCAACCTGCTCGACGCTGGCAAGCTGTATGTGGCCAAATTCGACGCCGGCGCGGCCAGCGGCGACTTCATGGGTGTGGGGGAATGGCTGCTGCTCGACAAGGCGGCCAACCCCACGCTGGCGGCAGACGCCCGCTTCGCCACCCAGGCCGAAGTCCTGATCCACGCCCGCCTCGCCGCCGACGCCGTCGGTGCGACGAAGATGGATCGCCCGGAGTGGATCACCACGCATCCGCAAACCGGCGAGGTCTATTGTGCCCTGACCAACAACTCCGGCAGGACCACGACGGACGAGGCGAACCCGCGCGCACAGAACCGCTACGGACAGATCGTGCGCTGGCGCGAGGCCGGCGACGACGCCGCCGCGATGACTTTCGAGTGGGATCTCTTCGTGCTCGCAGGCAACCCGGTGGCTTACCCCGACCGCCAGGACCTGCGCTCCGGTTCCGCGAACGTATCCGCCGACAACACCTTCAACAGCCCCGACGGCATCGGCTTCGACGGCGCGGGCCGGCTGTGGATCCAGACCGACGGAAACTTCTCGAATAGCGGCGACTACGCGGGCCAGGGCAACAACCAGATGCTGGTTGCCGACCCCGAGAGCAAGGAGATCCGCCGCTTCCTGGTCGGACCTTCGGGCTGCGAGATCACCGGCCTTGCATTCTCCCCCGACTACCGGACCATGTTCATCAACGTGCAACATCCCGGCGAGGCCGGTTCGCATCCGCGCGCACCGGACGCGAGCATGCGCGGGAGCCTGTCGATGGACGAGTATCTTGCGCAGAACCCGCTCGCGTTCAGTCAGTGGCCCGAGGCCGGCGGCGGTCGCCCACGCTCGGCGACCGTCGTGATCACGAAGGATGACGGGGGCGTGGTCGGCTCCTGATCCCACGGCGGGACGAACAGGGCGGCGCGAGCGCTCGGGGGACACGCCCGCGCCGCCCTGGTTGTCCAAGGGCCGGACGCGCGCCCAAGCGACGCCCATCGCGGCGGACGGGCGCCGCGCCCCTACTATTCGGTGCGGTGCGGCTCGGCGAGGTAGTCGCGGGTGCGCATCTCGATCAGGCGGCTCACCGTGCGCACGAACTCGTGGGCGTTGTGGCCCTCGGTGTAGAGGTCGTGCGCCTCGACGGCCGCGCTCATGATGAGCTTGACGCGGTGGTCGTAGAGCACGTCGATCAGCCAGGTGAAGCGGCGTGCCTCGGAGGCGTTGCCGACCAGCATCTTGGGCACGTTCGACAGGATCACCGTGTGGTGCTCGCGCGCGATCTCGAGGTAGTCGTTCTGCGAGCGCGGGCCGCCGCACAGGCTGGCGAAGTCGAACCAGATCACCCCCGGGGCCTGGCGCACCACGTCGATGTTGCGCCCGAGGATCTCGACGCTGCCGCCGCGGCCCTCGCTCGCGGCGAGGCGGCGGAAGTCCTCGGCCATCTTGCGCTTGGCCGCGTCGTCGTGCGGCACGAGGTAGATCTCCATCTTCTCGAGCGTGCGCAGGCGATAGTCGGTGCCGTGATCCACCTCGATGACGTCGAAGCGCTGCTTGATCTTCTCGATCGTGGGCAGGAAGTTGATGCGCATCAGGCCGTTGGGATAGAGGCCGTCGGGTGGATAGTTCGAGGTCATCACGAAGATCACGCCGCGGTCGAAGAGCGCGTCGAGGAGCCGCCCCAGGATCATCGCGTCGGCGATGTCGGAGACATGGAACTCGTCGAAGCACAGCAGCCGGGTGTGCTCGGAGATGCGGTCAGCGACCTTCTGCAGCGGATCGGGTGCGTTGTTGAACTTGCGCAGGTCGTTCTGCACCTCCTGCATGAAGGCGTGGAAGTGCACCCGGCGCTTGCGGCGATACGGCACCGAGTCGTAGAAGCAGTCCATCAGGAAGCTCTTGCCGCGCCCCACGCCACCCCAGAAGTAGACGCTGCGCGGCATCTTGGGCTTGTTCAGGAACTGCTTGATGCGGCTGCCCTGGCGCGCCGCCTTGAAGCCGACGAGCTCGGTGTACAGGCCCTGCAGGCGCTGTGCTGCGGCGCGCTGGGCGGGATCGGACTGGTAGCCGCGCGTCTTCAGCAGGGCTTCGTAGGCGTCGATCATCCCGTGCTGGGGAACGTTCAGGATGCGGTGAGGCATAGGAAATCGGTCAGGAGCGTTGATCGGAGGACTGCAGGTTAACGCAAAAAGGGGTGGGCGCAGGGAAGCCCCCGCACCTCACCCCTCACAGCTCACGCCTCGCTCAGAAGTGCAGCGGACGCTTGTCGCAGGCGAGCGCGGCCTCGTGCACCACCTCCGACAGGGTCGGGTGGGCGTGGCAGATGCGCGCCAGGTCTTCCGAGCAGCCGGCGAACTCCATCGCCACCACGGCTTCGGAGATCAGCTCCGAGGCGTTGGCGCCGATGATGTGCACGCCGAGGATGCGGTCGGTAGTGGCGTCGGCCAGCATCTTGACGAAGCCGGTGGAGTCGCCCATGCCGAGCGCGCGGCCGTTGGCCAGGAAGGGGATCTTGCCGACCTTGTAGGCCACGCCGGCGGCCTTCAACTGCTGCTCGGTCTTGCCGACCCAGGCGATCTCGGGGCTGGTGTACAGCACCCAGGGCACGGTGTCGAAGTTGCAGTGGCCGGCCTGGCCCGCCATCAGCTCGGCGACCATGACCGCCTCTTCCATCGCCTTGTGCGCGAGCATCGGGCCGCGCACCACGTCGCCCACCGCCCACACGCCGGGCAGGTTGGTCTTGCAGTGGTCGTCCACCTCGATCTGGCCGCGCTCGTTGAGCTTGAGCCCGACGGCTTCGGCGTTGAGGCCCTGGGTGTTGGGCACGCGGCCGACGGAGACGATCAGGCGGTCGGCTTCGAGCTTCTGCTCGGCGCCGTCCTTGTCCCTGTAGGCGATGCTGACGCCCTTCTTGCCCACCTTGACCTCACCGATGGTGACGCCGAGGTTGAACTTGAGGCCCTGCTTGGTGAAGACCTTCAGCGCTTCCTTGGCCACGTCCTGGTCGGCGAGCGAGAGGAACTCGGGCATGGCTTCGAGCACCGTGACCTCGGCACCGAGGCGACGCCACACCGAGCCCATCTCGAGGCCGATGACGCCGGCGCCGATGACGGCAAGCTTCTTCGGCACCGCGTCGAGGTCGAGCGCGCCGACGTTGTCGCAGACGATCTTGTTGTCGACCGGCACGCCCGGCAGGTGGCGCGGGGCCGAGCCGGTGGCGACGATGACCTGCTTGGCGGTGACGAGCTCTTCGCCGACCTGGACCTGCCAGCCGGCGTCGGCCTTGCCGACGAAGGCGCCGTGGCCGTTGAGCAGGGTGACCTTGTTCTTCTTGAACAGGCCCTTGATGCCGCCGGTGAGCTGGTCGACGATGCCCGACTTGCGGGCGATCATCTTGGGCACGTCGATCTTGGGCGTGCCGACGCTGATGCCCTGGCCTTCGAAGGCGTGGCCGGCTTCCTCGAACAGGTGCGAGGTGTGCAGCAGCGCCTTGGAGGGAATGCAGCCGACGTTCAGGCAGGTGCCGCCGAGGCGCGGCTCGCCCTTCGGGTCGGCGTAGGGATTGGATTCGCAGCAGGCGGTCTTGAAGCCGAGCTGCGCGGCACGGATCGCGGCGACGTAGCCGCCGGGGCCGCCGCCGATGACGAGGACGTCGAATTCTTTGGACATTGGGTTACCCGTGAGGAGTTGAGAGTCAGGAGTCGGGTGCGAACAGGCGCCCTGCGGGCGCCCAGGCAAGGCGAACCGCGAGGCATGGAGCGCTCACCGCTCCTTGCGCCTCGCGCCTCGCACCTTACGTCCGCTCACACATCCAGGATCAGGCGAGCCGGATCTTCCAGCGCTTCCTTCATCGTCACCAGGCCGAGCACCGCCTCGCGACCGTCGATGATGCGGTGGTCGTAGGACATGGCCAGATAGTTGATCGGACGAACCACGACCTGGCCGTTCTCGACCACGGCACGATCCTTGGTGGCGTGGATGCCGAGGATGGCCGACTGCGGCGGGTTGATGATCGGGGTCGACATCATCGAGCCGAACACGCCGCCGTTGGAGATCGAGAAGGTGCCGCCGGAGAGGTCGTCGAGCGAGAGCTTGCCGTCCTTGGCCTTCTGGCCGAACTCGGCGATCTTCAGTTCGATCTCGGCAATCGACATGGTCTCGGCGTTGCGCAGGATCGGCACCACCAGGCCGCGCGGCGAGCCGACCGCGATGCCGATGTCGATGTAGCCGTGGTAGACGATGTCGTTGCCATCGACCGAGGCGTTCAGGATCGGGAACTTCTTCAGCGCGGCCACGGCCGCCTTGACGAAGAAGCCCATGAAACCGAGACGGACACCGTGCGCCTTCTCGAACTTGTCGCCGTACTGCTTGCGCAGGGCCATGACGGGCGCCATGTTGACCTCGTTGAACGTGGTCAGGATGGCGTTCTCGTTCTTCGACTGGATCAGGCGCTCGGCGATGCGGGCACGCAGGCGGGTCATCGGCACGCGCTCTTCAGGACGGTCGCCGGTGAGCTGCACCGCGGCCGACGCCGCGGCTGCGGCGGCCTTGGGCTGGGCGGCGACGGCATCTTCCTTGGTCACGCGACCGCCACGGCCGGAGCCGGCGACGTCGCCGGCGGCGATGCCCTTCTCGTCGAGGATCTTGCGCGCGGCCGGGCTGGCGGCGCCGGCGGCACCGGACGCCGCCGCAGCGGCGGCGGGTGCGGCCGCAGCCGGGGCTGCGGCCGGAGCCGCGGCGGCGGCGGCGGCCTTGGCTTCGGTGTCGATCTGGGCGATCAGCTCACCCGAGGTCACGGTGTCGCCACCCTGCTTGATGATCTTCACCAGAACACCGTCGGCCGGGGCCGGGGTCTCGAGCACGACCTTGTCGGTCTCGATGTCGATCAGGTTCTCGTCGCGCGCGACCGCGTCGCCTTCCTTCTTGTGCCAGGTGACCAGCGTGGCTTCGGAAACCGACTCGGACAGCTGCGGTACTTTGACTTCGATCAGCATGGATTTCTCTCCCTAGGTATTTTTCAGTGCGGGGACTGCGGCGTGGTGTCCTGGATCGGACCGAAGGCGTTTTCGAGGACCGCCTTTTGTTGCGCGTTGTGCTTGGCGTAGTAGCCGACCGCGGGCGAGGCGGCGGCCGGGCGGCTCACCAGCAGCAGACGGCGCTTGGTGCCGAGCACGTTGACCAGGTGCTGGCGCGAGGCGAGCCAGTACCACGCGCCCTGGTTGCGCGGCTCTTCCTGGGCCCAGACGATCTCCTTGGCGTTCGGGAACTGCTCGATCGCCTTGGCGAAGGCCTCGGTCGGGAACGGATAGAGCTGCTCGATGCGGACCAGCGCGGTGTCGGTGATCTTGTTCTCGCGGCGATGGGCGAGGAGCTCGTAATAGATCTTGCCCTGGCACAGAACCACGCGCTTGACCTTCTTGGCGTCGAGCTTCTCGACCTCGGGGATCACCGTCTGGAAGCTGCCGTTGGCCAGTTCCTCGATCGAGGAAATCGCCTCCTTGTGACGCAGCAGCGACTTCGGCGTGATGATGATCAGCGGCTTGCGCACCTTGCGGATCGCCTGGCGGCGCAGCAGGTGGAAGATCTGCGCCGGGGTGGTCGGCACGCAGATCTGCCAGTTGTGCTCGGCAGCGTTGTTCATGTAGCGCTCGAGACGGGCGGACGAGTGCTCGGGGCCCTGGCCCTCGTAGCCGTGCGGCAGCATCAGCGTGAGACCGCACAGGCGACCCCACTTGGCCTCGCCCGAGCTGATGAACTGGTCGAGCACGACCTGGGCGCCGTTCACGAAGTCGCCGAACTGGGCTTCCCAGATGACGAGCTCGTTGGGCTCGGTGGTGGCGTAGCCGTATTCGAAGGCGAGCACGCCCTCCTCCGACAACACCGAGTCGTAGCTCTGGAAGCGGGCCTGGCCGTCCTGGATGTGGTCGAGCGGCTTGTAGATGCCTTCGTCCCAGCGCTCGCGCTTCTGGTCGTGCAGCACGGCGTGGCGATGGAAGAAGGTGCCGCGG
This sequence comes from Thauera aminoaromatica, assembly GCF_000021765.1. NCBI lineage: Bacteria > Pseudomonadati > Pseudomonadota > Betaproteobacteria > Rhodocyclales > Zoogloeaceae > Thauera > Thauera aminoaromatica. Next base: position 2,744,912 of record NC_011662.2, read on the forward strand.
CCGACGTCCTCGCCGGAGAGGCGCACGCCGTAACCCTGCGCCAGCAGGCTGGCGTAGGCCAGGTTCTCGCCCATGCCCCAGTCGAAGGGCGCTTCGCCACGCCCCATCGCGGCGCGGTCGTCGATGATCTTCTTGACGCGCGAGTGCAGCGTGAAGTTCGCCGGGATGGTACTCAGGCGCTCGGACAGGCGCTTGATCTCCTGCACCGGCACCGTGGTGTCGCACTCGTCGGTGTAGGGCTGCTTGATGTAGGGCGTCCAGTCCGCGGCGAACTGGCGGTTGTGGCCGGAGAGCACCGGGTTGTAGAGCAGCTGGCCCTTGTCGAGATGCTCGCGGTACTCGGCGATCATCTGGTCGGGCTCCTCGGCCTTCAGGGTGCCCTCGGCGACCAGGCGCTCGGCGTAGAGCTTGCGGGTGCCGGGGTGCTTCTGGATGGTGCGGTACATCAGCGGCTGCGTCACCATCGGCTCGTCCTGCTCGTTGTGGCCGAGCTTGCGGAAGCAGATGATGTCGACCACGACGTCCTTCTTGAACTCCTGGCGGAATTCGACCGCCAGCGCGGTGACCAGGGCCACGGCCTCGGGATCGTCGCCATTGACGTGGAAGATCGGCGCCTCGACCATCTTGAAGATGTCGGTGCAGTAAAGCGAGGAACGGTAGTCGCGCGGGTCGGAGGTGGTGAAGCCGATCTGGTTGTTGACGACCAGGTGCACCGTGCCGCCCGTGCCGTAGCCGCGAGTCTGCGAGAAGTTGAGCATTTCCTGGTTAACGCCCTGGCCGGCCACGGCGGCGTCGCCGTGGATCAGCACCGGCAGCACCTGCTTCTTGTCGGCGTCGCCGCGACGGACCTGGCGGGCATACACCGAGCCCTCGACCACCGGGTTGATGATCTCGAGGTGCGAGGGGTTGAACGCGAGCGTCAGGTGCATCGGGCCGCCCGGGGTCATCACGTCGCTCGAGAAGCCCATGTGGTACTTCACGTCGCCGGCGGTGAGGTCGGCCGCGGCCTTGCCCTCGAACTCCGAGAACAGCATCGAGGGCGACTTGCCCAGGGTGTTGACGAGCACGTTGAGGCGGCCGCGGTGGGCCATGCCGATCACGCTTTCCTGCACACCCAGGCTGCCGGCGACGCGGATCAGTTCGTCCATCGCGACGATGGCCGACTCGCCGCCTTCGAGCGAGAAGCGCTTCTGGCCGACGTAGCGGGTGTGCAGATAGCGCTCCAGGGTCTCGGCCGCGGTGGTGCGCTCGAGGATGCGCTTCTTCATCTCCGCCGAGAACTTCGGCGTACCGCGCAGGCTCTCGAGGCGGCTTTGGATCCAGCGCTTCTGACCGATGTCGGTCATGTACATGTACTCGGCGCCGATCGAGCCGCAGTAGGTCTGGCGCAGCGCCTCGAGGATCTCGCGCAGGGTGGCGCGCTCGGTGCTGAAGCCGTGGAAGGAGCCGACGTTGAAGCTCTTGGAGAGATCGGCTTCGGTGAAGCCGTAATAGGACGGCTCGAGCTCGGCGATCTGCGGGCGCTCGGTGCGCTTGAGCGGATCGAGGTTGGCCCAGCGGTTGCCGAGGAAGCGGTAGGCGTTGATCAGTTGCAGCACGGAGACCTGCTGCTTGTCCTCGCCGGCGGTGACGATGGTGCGCACCGGGCCGCGCTTGGCCATCTGCTCGAAGGCGGCAATGACCGGACCATGCGGCACGTCGCGCGCGGCAGCGCCGACCTGAACCTGCAGCTTGTCGAAATATTCGCGCCACTCGGCGGACACCGAGGCCGGATCGGCGAGGTAGTTTTCGTACTGCTCTTCGATGAACGGCGCGTTCGAGCCGAACAAGTGCGAAGTCTGTTCGAGTTGCTTCATCATGGGATAAGCACCTGTGGTGTTCTGTTGCCCTGTTTTCGGGTGCGGGAGTGCAGCCGACGCGTCGATGCCGATGGAAAAACGGGATGGCCGCGCACGCGCAACCACCCCGTCACCGTCAGTCGCGGCGGATCCTGCAACCCCTCTTCATCGTCTCTTACGGACGCTGCGCGAGCGCCGGCACGTCACGACGCGCGGTGCCGACGTAGAGCTGGCGCGGACGGCCGATCTTGTACTCCGGATCGGTGATCATCTCTTCCCACTGCGTGATCCAGCCCACGGTGCGGGCGAGCGCGAAGATGCAGGTAAACATCGAGGTCGGGATGCCGAGCGCCTTCTGCACGATGCCCGAGTAGAAGTCGACGTTCGGGTAGAGCTTCTTCTCCACGAAGTACGGGTCTTCCAGCGCGATCCTCTCGAGCTCCATCGCCAGCTTGAAGAGTCGGTCGTTCTCGAGGCCGAGTTCGGTCAGCACTTCGTTGCAGACCTTCTGCATCAGCTTCGCGCGCGGGTCGAAATTCTTGTAGACACGGTGACCGAAGCCCATCAGCTTGAAGCTGTCGTTCTTGTCCTTGGCACGCGCGATGTACTCGCCCACGCGAGACACATCCCCGATCTCTTCCAGCATGTTCAGGCAGGCTTCGTTCGCGCCGCCGTGCGCCGGGCCCCACAGGCAGGCGATGCCCGCCGAGATGCAGGCGAAGGGGTTCGCACCCGAGGAGCCGGCGAGGCGGACGGTCGAGGTCGAGGCGTTCTGCTCGTGGTCCGCGTGCAGCGTGAAGATCACGTCGAGCGCACGCACCAGCACCGGGTTCGGCTCGTACTTCTCGCACGGGGTGCCGAACATCATGTGCATGAAGTTCGCGGTGTAGTCGAGGTCGTTGCGCGGGTACATGAAGGGCTCGCCCTTGTTGTACTTGTAGGCCATCGCGACGATCGTCGGCAGCTTGGCGATCAGGCGGTTGATCGACACGCTGCGGTGCTCGGCGTCGGAGAAGTCCATCGCGTCGTGGTAGAAGGCGGAAAGCGCGCCGACCACACCGACCATGACCGCCATCGGATGCGCATCGCGACGGAAGCCAGAGTAGAACTTCGTCATCTGGTCGTGCAGCATCGTGTGGTTCTTGATGGTGTTCTCGAACGTGGTCTTCTGCGAAGCGTTCGGGAGGTCACCGTTCTTCAGGAGGTAGGCGACCTCCAGGAAGTTGCACTTCTCGGCGAGTTGTTCGATCGGGTAGCCGCGGTACAGCAGCTCACCCTTGTCACCGTCGATGAAGGTGATCTTCGACTTGCAACTCGCAGTCGACAGGAAGCCGGAGTCGTAGGTGAAGAGGCCGGTCTTGCCGCCCAGGGTACGGATGTCGATGACGTCCTGGCCGTGGGTGCCGGTCATGACCGGGAATTCGACGGTCTTGCCATCGACGGTAAGGGTTGCAGTGCGTTCAGTGCTCATAGATCGTCCCTTCTACTTGCCGGTTTAACTGCCTTTGGTCTCTTGTAGGACCGATACTGCTGCGTCAGCCCTGACGCAGCAGTCCGATCATCTCCTTCCAGCGGTCGTTCTCGCATGCCTTGCTGCCATTGACCCACGCCCAGATGTCATAGTCGTCGCAGCGCAGCAGGTCGTCCAGATCCGCCAGCTGATCGTCGGTGAGACGATCGAAATGCCGCTCTAGAAAGCGCGTGAACACCAGGTCGAGCTCGAGCAGCGCCCTCCGGCACTGCCAGCGCACGCGCCCCCTGTTGATGGTCATCGACTGAGCCCGCCCTTAGATCGCACGGCGGACCATCATGTCCTTGATCTTGCCGATCGCGCGGGTCGGGTTGAGACCCTTCGGACAGACATCGACGCAGTTCATGATGGAGTGGCAGCGGAACAGGCGATACGGATCCTCGAGGTTGTCGAGGCGCGCACCGGTGTCCTGGTCGCGGGTGTCGGCGAGGAAGCGGTAGGCCGCAAGCAGGCCGGCGGGGCCGACGAACTTGTCGGGGTTCCACCAGAACGACTGGCAGGACGTGGAGCAGCATGCGCACAGGATGCACTCGTAGAGCCCGTTGAGCTCCTCGCGATCCTCCGGCGACTGCAGGCGCTCGCGCTCGGGAGGAGGATCGTTGTTCACCAGGTAGGGCTTGATCGAGTGGTACTGCTTGAAGAACTGGGTCATGTCCACGATCAGGTCGCGGATGACCGGCAGGCCAGGCAGCGGACGCAGCGTGATCGGCTGCTGCAGGCTGTCAACGTCGGTCAGGCAGGCCAGGCCGTTCTTGCCGTTGATGTTCATCGCGTCGGAACCGCACACGCCCTCGCGGCAGGAACGACGGAAGGACATCGAGTCATCCTTGGCGCGCAGGCGGACCAGCGCGTCGAGCAGCTTCTTGTCGGACGGCTCGAGCTCGACCGAGATGTCCTGCATGTAGGGCTTCTCGTCCTTGTCCGGATCGTAGCGGTAGATCTTGAAATGAACGGTACGCTTGCTCATGAATTTTTTCTCCCGGACGCTCAATAGGTACGCTTGGCGAGCGCGATCGGCTCGACGTCGTCGGACAGCGGCTTCAGGTTCACCGGCTTGTAATCGAGGCGATTGCCTTCCGAATACCAGAGGGTGTGCTTGAGCCAGTTGGCGTCGTCGCGGCCGTTGGGGTTCTCGGCGGTGTCGGGCGCGTCGTCGCGGACGTGGGCGCCACGCGACTCCTTGCGGGCCTCGGCCGAGACCATGGTGGCGCGCGCGACCTCGATCAGGTTATCGAGCTCGAGCGCTTCCATGCGGGCGACGTTCCAGACCTTTGACTTGTCCGCGATCTGGGTGCGCTTGGCACGCTCGGCGACCTCGCCGATCTTCTGCACGCCTTCCTTGAGCAGGTTGTCGAAGCGGAACACGCCGGCGTGCTTCTGCATCGTGCGACGCATCTCGAGGCCGACGTCGAACACGCTCTCGCCGTTGGTCTGGCCGTCGAGGCGGGCCAGGCGGGCGAGCGAGACGTCGGCAGCGTCGGCCGGCAGCGGCTTGAGCTTGAGCTGGCCGGACTGGAAGTCCTCGACCACGGTCTCGCCCGCCGACTTGCCGAACACCAGCAGGTCGAGCAGCGAGTTGGTGCCGAGGCGGTTGGCGCCGTGCACCGAGGCGCAGGCGCACTCGCCCGCGGCGTAGAAGCCGGCCACCGGGCTGTTCGGGTTGCCGTCCTTCGGCACCACGACCTGGCCCTTGTAGTTGGTCGGGATGCCGCCCATCTGGTAGTGGCAGGTCGGCACGACCGGGATCGGCGCCTTGATCGGGTCGACGCCGGCGAACTGGATCGCGATCTCGCGGATGCCGGGCAGGCGCTTCATGATAGTGTCGGGCGCAAGGTGCGTGATGTCGAGCAGCACGTGATCCTTGTCGGGACCGCAGCCACGACCTTCGTTGATCTCGGTGGTCATCGCGCGCGAAACCACGTCGCGCGAGGCGAGATCCTTGAGGTTGGGCGCGTAGCGCTCCATGAAGCGCTCGCCCTGGGCGTTGCGCAGGATGCCGCCCTCGCCGCGCACGCCTTCGGTGATGAGCACGCCCGCGCCGGCAACGCCGGTGGGGTGGAACTGCCAGAACTCCATGTCCTCGAGCGGGATGCCGGCACGCGCCGCCATGCCCACGCCGTCGCCGGTGTTGATGAAGGCGTTGGTCGAGGAATAGTAGATGCGGCCGGCACCGCCGGTGGCGAAGATGGTGGCCTTGGCGTGGAAGATCGAGACCTCGCCGGTCTCCATTTCCATCGCGGTGACGCCGAGCACGTCGCCATCGGCGTCGCGGATCAGGTCGAGCGCCATCCATTCGACGAAGAACTGGGTGTTGGCGCGCACGTTGCGCTGGTAGAGCGCGTGCAGCATGGCGTGGCCGGTACGGTCGGCCGCCGCGCAGGAGCGCATCACCGGCGCCTGGCCGTAGTTCATCGAGTGGCCGCCGAACGGACGCTGGTAGATCTTGCCGTTGTCGGTGCGGTCGAAGGGCATGCCGTAGTGCTCGAGCTCGATGACGACCTCGTTGGCCTTCTTGCACATGAACTCGATGGCATCCTGGTCGCCCAGCCAGTCCGACCCCTTGACGGTGTCGTACATGTGCCAGTGCCAGTTGTCCTCGGTCGAGTTGCCCAGCGAGGCGGCGACGCCGCCCTGCGCCGCCACGGTGTGCGAGCGGGTCGGGAACACCTTGGTCAGCACGGCGGTCTTGAGGCCGGCTTCGGAAAGTTGCAGGGCCGCGCGCAGGCCGGCACCGCCGGCGCCCACGATGACCGCATCAAAGGTACGCTTCGCGACGTTCACGCTTAAAGCCTCCACAGGATCTGGGCTGCCCAGCCGGCATAGCCGACGAGCACGAAAATGGTGACCAGGTGCAGCGCGAGGCGCACACCGTTCGGCTTGATGTAGTCCATCCAGAGGTCGCGGATGCCGATCCAGGCGTGATAGAAGACCGACAGGAAGAACAGGAAGCTGAGGAACTTGAACAAGCCGTGCGAGAACAGGCCGGACCATTCCTGGTAGTTGAGCTCGCGCAGGCTGAACGCACAGAGCGCGAAGATGATGGTGTAGGCCGCCATGTAGACGGCAGTGGCGCGTTGCGCGATCCAGTCCTTCAGACCGTAGTGCGCGCCGACGACGATACGCTGTTTCACCATAGGACCACCCCGATGATCAAGGTGAGCGTAAGGCTCACGATCAGAACGATTTTGGAGGACTTGCGTGCTTCCTCGAGCTCCAGACCCTTGTGCAGGTCGAGCAGCAGGAAGCGGATGCCGGCACAGAAGTGATGCAGGTAGGCCCACAGCAGACCGAACAGGACGAGCTTGATGAACCAGTTGTCGACCACCGCGGCGAAGGTCTCGAAGGTCTCCGGAGAGCCGAGGCTGCGATCGAGCAGGTACAACAGGAAAGGCAACATCAGGAAGATGCCGACGCCGCTGATGCGGTGAAGGATCGAGACGATGCCCGGCAACGGCAGCCGGATCTCGTTGAGGGCCAGGTACTTCGGCCTTGGTTTGCGCGCTGTTACTTCTGACATGAAGACTCCCCTCTGCATGTGCGACGACCCCCGTCGCGGACTCCGAAAAAAGACGGAAAATTATAGCGCCGGTCCCGGCCTGCAGCCCATGCGCGCCCCTCAATTCAGCTCATTCAGATAAAAATGTTCCGCCGTCGAATACAGCCCGCGACGCCACTCCACGGGCCGATCGCCATAGGTGTACGTGACACGCTCGACCGACAGCAGCGGCGTGCCTTCCTGGACGCCGAGCGCCTCGGCGGCGCCACGGTCGGCGGCGACCGCGCGGATGCGCTCCTGGGCGCGGATCATGCGCACGCCGAAGCGGGTCTCGAAGAGACTGTAGAGCGAACCGTTCCAGCCCTGCAGGGTCTCGGCGCTGAGTCCCTGGAACACCTCGCCGGGCAGATAGATCTCGTCGATGACGACGGGTCGGGCGGCAAACTTCAACAAGCGGCGGACGATGATGATCGGGGCGCCGGGCTCGATCGCGAGCATGCGCGAAGCCTCCTGCCCGGCCTTCGCACGCCAGCAATCCAGCGGTATGCTCTGCGGAGGCGAGAGGTCACCATCCACCGGCACGAGGCGGAGGAAACGGAAGAGCGCGCGCGGATCGTTGTGAGAGGCCACGAAGGTGCCCTTCCCCTGCTTGCGCACGAGCAGGTTGTCGGCTGCCATCTCGTCGATAGCCTTGCGCACGGTGCCCTGCGACACGTTGAAGCGCGCGGCGAGTTCCTGCTCGCTCGGAATGGCCTGGCCGGGACGCCATTCCCCAGCCTCAAGTGCCTGAAGGATCAGGGCCTTGATCTGGCGATAGAGCGGACTGAAGGTAGGCGACTCCTGCGACATGCGCGCATTGGAGCATAAATTTTCGCAAACGTCTATCTTTGGTCTTGTGTCTTATATAAGATATAAGATGGCATTTGACAGGCATTCAAGCCCGGTCTAGTATGCCGGCGCCCAGCTTGGTCCTCGCGCACGCGGGGGGGCGCCGCGCCAGCTCCCGCGACGATCCCGCCTGCGGGTGCCGCGACGGTGCCGGGCAGGTTTCCAGCACCTTAATACGACCGTCTCACTCGAGGGAGTAATCACATGAGCAAAGCCCCCATGCGCGTCGCTGTCACCGGCGCCGCCGGCCAGATCGGCTACAGCCTGCTGTTCCGCATCGCCAGCGGCGAAATGCTGGGCAAGGACCAGCCCGTCATCCTGCAGCTGCTCGACCTGCCCCAGGCCCAGAAGGCCGTCAAGGGCGTGATGATGGAGCTGGAAGACTGCGCCTTCCCGCTGCTCGCCGGCATGATCGCCACCGACGATCCCAACGTCGCATTCAAGGACGCCGACGTGTGCCTGCTGGTCGGCGCCCGTCCGCGCGGCCCCGGCATGGAGCGTGCCGACCTGCTGACCGCCAACGGCGCCATCTTCACCGTCCAGGGCAAGGCCATCGCCGAGAACGCCAAGGAAGACGTGCGTGTGCTGGTCGTGGGCAACCCCTGCAACACCAACGCCTACATTGCACGCGCCGCTGCCATCAAGGTCGGTCGCACCAACCCGAACAACTACCACGGCATGCTGCGCCTGGACCACAACCGCGCGCTGTCGCAGCTCGCCGCCAAGTCCGGCCGTGAAGTGTCCTCGCTCAAGAAGATGGTCGTGTGGGGCAACCACTCGCCGTCGATGTACGCCGACTACCGCTTCTGCGAGTCGAACGGCGACAGCGTCAAGGCGCTGATCAACGACCACGCCTGGAACAACGACGTGTTCCTGCCCACCGTCGGCAAGCGCGGCGCCGCCATCATCGAGGCCCGCGGCCTGTCGTCGGCTGCTTCGGCCGCCAACGCCGCCATCGACCACGTGCACGACTGGGTACTCGGCTCGAACGACTGGGTCACCATGGGCGTCCCGTCCGACGGCTCCTACGGCATCCCCGAGGGCGTCGTGTTCGGCTTCCCCTGCGAGTGCAAGGGCGGCCAGTTCAAGATCATCCAGGGTCTGGAGATCGACGAGTACTCCAAGGGGAAGATCGCCATCACCCTGAAGGAACTCGAGGACGAGCGCGCGGCCGTGGCCGACATGCTCAAGTAAGACGCGATTGCGGGCGGCCGCGTGCCGCCCTCGCGACAGGCCACGGGGTAGAATCCGTGGCCTTTTTCATTTCCGCGCCGCGCCGGAGCCCCGCGCACTGCCCGCCCTGCGGCCGCCGAACCGCCCCCCCAACCGAGGAGCCCGAAATGTCGCTTCACCCCGCCCAAGTCCTGTTCGCCGGCGAGAAGCCCTTCCCTGCCCTGCCCGCCGTCGACCATTACGCCGGCGCCGAGAAGCTCATGATGAAGGCGCTCAAGCTGCAGCAGGAGCTCGGCCCGGTGTTCGACCTCACCTGCGACTGCGAGGACGGCGCCCAGGCTGGCGCCGAGGCCGAGCATGCGCAGATGGTGGTCGAGGTGGTCAATGGCGCGGAGAACCACTTCGGCCGCGTGGGTGCCCGCATCCACGACGTCACCCATCCGCACTGGCAGCGTGACCTCGAGATCCTCGTCGGCGGCGCCGGCCGGAGGCTGGCCTTCGTGACGATCCCCAAGGTGCGCTCGGCCGCGGATGCCGCGGAACAGATCCGCGGGCTGCGCCGCGTCGAGGCCGCCTGCGGCCTCGAGCGCGCCCTGCCCGTACACGTGCTCATCGAGACCCACGGCGCGCTGCGCGAGGCCTGGGAGATCGCCGCGCTCGACGGCGTGGAGTCGATCGACTTCGGCCTCATGGACTTCGTCTCCGGCCACCACGGCGCCATTCCCGGCAACGCCATGAAGAGCCCCGGCCAGTTCGAGCACCCGCTGGTGGTGCGCGCCAAGGCCGACATCGCCGCCGCCGCGCTCGCCAACGGCGTGGTGCCCTCGCACAACGTCACCACCGAGTTGCAGGACGTCGCCGTGATCCGCAACGACGCCGAGCGCGCCCGGCGCGAGTTCGGCTTCCTGCGCATGTGGAGCATCCACCCCAACCAGATCCTGCCGATCATCGCGGCGATGCAGCCCGACTTCTCCGAGGTCGAGGAAGCCGCGGCGATCCTGTGCGCCGCGCAGGACAATGCCTGGGGCCCGATCCGCCACCAGGGGCGCCTGCACGACCGCGCGTCCTACCGCTACTACTGGGAGCTGCTGCAGCGCGCGCGCAACACCGGCATGGAGTTGCCCGGCGAGACCCGCCAGCGCTTCTTCACTGGCGCGGGACACTGAGCGCGAGAGGCGGCTCGCCCGCGCGCAGGCTCTCCAGCACCTCCAGGAAGCCGCCAAGCGTGGGCACCGGCTCGCCCTCCCGGATCGCCAGCGCAAGACGGAACTGCGCCTCCGGCTCGGCCAGCGCCAGGTAGCGCACGCGCGCGATCCGCACCGACTCGAGCGGCGCCGGCAACACCGCCACGCCCAGCCCGGCGGCCACCAGGCCGATCTGGGTCGTGGCCTCGCGCGCGGTCTGCACGATGCGCGGTTCGAATCCCGCCTGCCGGCACAGCGCACGCAGCACGCCGGGCAAGTCTGTGCCGACGTCGGCCGGGAAGCTGATGAAGTCCTCTCCGGCGAGTTCGGCAAGGTGCACTTGCGCAGCGCCCGCCAGCCGGTGGGCGGCATTCACGACCAGGCGCAGCGGATTGCGCGCGACCTCGCGCAGCACGATCCCCGCCGGCGGCGTCCCTGCCTGCAGGCGCACGAAGCCGACGTCAAGCTCTCCGCTTACCAGGGCCTGGAACTGCTCCGGCGTGAACATCTCCCGCAACTGCAGGCGCACCTGCGGGAAGCGCCGGCGGTAGGCGTTGAGTGCATCGGGGAGGAGGTCCGTGAAGGGCAGCGAGGAGGTGAAGCCGACGCGCAGCTCGCCCAGCTCCCCGCGCGCGGCACGGCGGGCTTCGGCCACGGCCTCTTCCACCCCGTCGAGGATGCGGCGCGCGTGCAGCAGGAAGCGCTCCCCTGCAGTGCTCAGCGCAACCCTGCGCGGGCCGCGCTCGAACAGGCGCACGCCGATCTCCTCTTCCAGGTCGCGGATCTGCATCGACAGCGGCGGCTGACCGATGTGCAGGCGTGTCGCGGCGCGGGTGAAGTTGAGTTCCTCGGCGACGGCGATGAAATAGCGCAGGTGGCGCAGCTCCATCATTCATTTCCATATATGGATCAAGTGTTCAGAATATATTGGACGATGGGTTCGGCGCCATCCTAAGATCGCTGCAGATCCGCTCGGCCTATCGCCACCGCTACGCCATGCCCGCACACTCCGCCGCTCGTCCCGGCCCCTCGCCCGACCAGCTCGAGGCCGGTACGCCCGGCTACCGCCGCGCCAACCTGGCGATGTTCGTCGGCGGCTTCGCGACCTTCGCCATGGTCTATAGCACCCAGCCCCTGCTGCCCCTGCTCGCTGCCGAATTCGGTGTGGGTGCGGCGAGTGCCAGCCTGACGGTGTCGGCCACCACTGCCGGACTCGCGCTGATGCTGATTCCGGCCAGCGTGCTCGCCGACCGCCTCGGCCGCCAGCAGGTCATGAAGGCGGCGCTTGTGATCGCCGCCCTGTTCGCGCTGGCCACCGCCTTTGCGCCCGACTACGGCTCGCTGCTGGTCTTGCGCACACTCCTCGGCGGGGTCATCGCCGGGCTCCCCGCCGCCGCCATGGCCTACATCGGCGAGGAGATCGCCCCCGGCGCGCAGGCACGCGCGATGGGGCTCTACATTGCCGGCAACGCCCTCGGCGGCATGAGCGGACGCTTCGTCGCCGCGCTGCTGACCGACTGGAGCTCCTGGCGGGTCGCGCTCGGGATGATCGGCGTGCTGGGGGCGGTCTCCGCACTGGTGTTCTGGCGCCGCCTGCCGGCCTCGCGCAACTTCCGCGCACGCGCCGCCACGCCGGCGCGGATCTTCGCGGACACTCTGGCGATCTACCGCGATCCCGGCCTGCCCGCGCTCTTCCTGGTCGCCTTCCTCGCCATGGGCGGCTTCGTCGGGCTGTACAACTTTCTCGGCTTCCGCCTGCTCGAGCCGCCCTACGGGCTGGGCCAGAGCGCGATCGGCGCGATCTTCCTGCTCTACCTGGTCGGCACCTGGGCCTCGGCGGCGAGCGGCCGCCTCGCCGAGCGCCGCGGCCGGCGCAAGGTGCTGTGGCCGATGGTCGCGGTGATGGGCGCCGGGCTCGCGCTCACCCTGGCGCGGCCGCTGTGGCTGATCATCGCCGGCGTCGGCGTGTTCACCTTCGGCTTCTTCGCGGCGCACGCCCTCGCCAGCGGCTGGGTGGGCCGGCGCGCCGGCGAACGGCGCGCACTCGCCTCGGCGCTTTATCTGTCGAGCTACTACCTCGGCGCCAGCGTGCTCGGCAGCCTTGCCGGCACGGCCTGGGCCGATTGGCGATGGGCGGGCGTGGCCGCGCTGGTGGGGCTGTGCGTGCTGTTCACCGGAGCCTGCGCGCTGTGGCTGCGGCGACTGCCGGCGCCCGCGGGCGGTACGGACTGAAGGACGCGCAGGCCGCCTCAGCCCGCCTCCACCGACACGGTCCGTCGTTCCCGCCACAAAGGCAGGATCTGCACCGCCAGCACGCAGGCGAAGATCAGCAGGCCGCCGGCCATCTGCTCGGCAGTGAGCGTCTCACCCAGCACGAAGCGGCCGGCCAGCGCGGCGAACAGGGTCTCGCAGCTCAGCACGATGGCGGCGTCGGCCGCCGGGGTGTGGCGTTGCGCCACCACCTGCAGGGTGAAGCCCACGCCCACCGACAGGATGCCGGCGTAGGCGATCGACGGCAGCGCACGCTCGAGCGCGCCTGACGAGACCTCCTCGGTGCCGAAGCCTACCGCCATGCCGAGCCCCCCGACGACGAGGAACTGCAGCATCGCCACCGTCACCGAGGCCCCCTTGCGCGCCGCCACGCGCCCCACCAGCATCACGTGGGCGGCCCAAAACAGCGCGCTCGCGATCACCCACAAGTCGCCCACCGAAAGCGCGGCCAGGCTGCCGCCGCCAAGCAGGTAGGTGCCCGCGACGCAGCCCAGGCTCGCCGGCCACACCGACCAATGCGAGCGCTCGCGCAGCAGCAGCGCGCCGGCGATCGGCACGAGGGGGACGTAGAGCGCGGTGAGGAAACCGGCATTGCTCACCGTGGTGCTCATGATGCCGATCTGCTGAAGCGCCGCGCCGAGGAACAGCACCGCGCCGAGCAGCGCGCAAGCAAGCAGGTCGCGCGCGTCGAGGAAGGTGCCACGACGACCGAGGCGTCGCAGTTCGAGGACGGCGAGCGGCGCCACCATCACCGCACCGAAGAGGAAGCGCGCGCCGGTGAACGTGAACGGCCCGACGTCGCGCATGCCGGTCTGTTGCGCGACGAAGGCGGTGCCCCAGATGAGCGCCGCGACGAGCAGCAAACCGTTGGCCTGCGCGCGCTTCATCTCGTCGCCTCGACGGCGGGCCGGGTGAAAACACGGGAAAGACGAATTGAAACAGTCGACACGGATACTCCCAAGGGCACGGGCGCCATCGATCGAGAGCCGGGGCACCGTCGCGCGCGCGGCAGATCACCCGGCCCGGCAAAAAAGGCGCAAGTGTTACACGCTCGGGGGCGCCCCCGTCAATCCCGACCGCAGCTGCCATCGCGGCAACACCTGAGGTAATCTCGCGGCCATGGAAAATCTCAAAGTCAGTCTGATCGGGGTGCCCACCGACGTCGGCGCAGGCGTGCGCGGCGCGAGCATGGGACCGGAGGCCTTGCGCGTAGCCGGCCTGGGGCGGGCCATCGCCGCCTTCGGCGCCGAGGTGCGCGACTGCGGCAACCTCGCCGGCCCGTCCAACCCGGAGCTGCCGGCGGTAAACGGCTTCCGCCACCTTGCCGAAGTGGCGCAGTGGAACCTCGCGGTCCATCAGGCCGTTTACGCGGAACTGTCCGAAGGTCGCGTACCGATCATGCTCGGCGGCGATCATTGCCTCGCGATCGGCTCGATCAGCGCGGTGGCCCGCCACTGCCGCGAGACCGGCCGCAAGCTGCGCGTGCTGTGGTTCGACGCCCACGCCGACCTCAACACCGCCACCATGACGCCGTCGGGCAACATCCATGGCATGCCGGTCGCCTGCCTGTGCGGCCATGGCCCCGAGATGCTGACCGGCATTGGCGGCGAGATGCCGGCGATCCGGCCCGAGCAGATCCGCCAGATCGGCATCCGCAGCGTGGACGAGGGCGAGAAGCGCTTTCTGCACGATCTCTGCGTCGAAGTCTTCGACATGCGCTACATCGATGAGATCGGCATGCGCGCGACCATGGAGCAGGCGCTCGCCGGCGTGGACCAAGACACGCACCTGCATGTGAGCCTGGACGTGGACTTCCTCGACCCGACGATCGCCCCGGGCGTCGGCACCACGGTGCGCGGCGGACCGACCTACCGCGAGGCCGAGCTGTGCATGGAGATGATCGCCGACACCGGCCAGCTCGCCTCGCTCGACATCGTGGAGCTCAACCCGGCGCTCGACCACTGCAACATGACCGCCGAGCTGGCGGTCGATCTGGTCGAGAGCCTGTTCGGCAAGAGCACGCTGATGCGCATGCACCGCAACTACCGCTGAACGCAGCGGGACACCCGCCGACTCGGCTTGTCACGGTGCTTGTGCGCGACGGCCTTCAAGGCGTCGGCCGGAGAGCGTGGGCCGCCGTGCCGTAACACGATCGGCGCACCGGTCAGATCACTTCAGATTGCCCGAGAGGAACTGCTGCAGGCGTTCGCTGCGCGGACGCACCAGCACCTCCTTGGGGTCGCCCTCCTCCTCGACGCGCCCCTGGTGCACGAAGATCACGTGGTTGGACACCTCGCGCGCGAAGCCCATCTCGTGCGTCACCACCATCATCGTGCGGCCTTCCTCGGCGAGCGAGCGCATCACCTTGAGCACCTCGCCGACGAGTTCGGGGTCGAGCGCCGAGGTCGGCTCGTCGAACAGCAGCACCGCAGGCTCCATCGCCAGCGCGCGCGCGATCGCCACGCGCTGCTGCTGGCCGCCCGACATGTGCGCAGGATAGGCATCGCGGAACTTCCACACCCCCACCCGCTCCAGGTAGCGCTCGGCGCGCTCGCGGGCCGCGGCCTTCGACAGTCCGAGCACATGCACCGGCGCCTCGACGACGTTCTCGAGCACCGTCATGTGGCTCCACAGATTGAAGTGCTGGAACACCATCGACAAGCGCGTGCGGATCTGCTGCAACTGGTGCGCGTCCTTGACCACCAGCTCGCCCTTGCGGTCACGCACCAGCTCGACCTCCTTGCCGCCCACCAGGATGCGCCCGGCGGTCGGGCACTCGAGGAAGTTGATGCAGCGCAGCCACGTGCTCTTGCCGGAGCCGGAGGACCCGATGATGCTGATCACGTCGCCCGAGTTCGCGGTCAGCGAGACGCCCTTGAGCACCTCATGGTCGCCGTAGGATTTGTGCAAGTCTTCGACGCGGACCTGTTCGACGCTGGCCTTGTGGTTCATGTTGTTCTCTTGCATCGGGGCTTGCGCGGCACCCGGCATGTCGCCACGAGCCGCGGCGAACCGCCGCCAGGAATCGGCAGCGTTCGCCGCTTCGGGCTCGCGGCAGGGTTGATCAGGACTGCCTGCCCGCCTCCGCCTTGCGCGGAGCCAGGTGGGCGAGCCAGCGGTGCTCGGCGAGCTTGAACAGCCCCACCAGGGCGAAGGTGAGCGCGAGGTAGATCAGGCCGACGAAGACGAAGGACTCGAAGGGTGCGAAGTGGCGCGAATACACGTTGCGCGCCGCACCGGTGAGGTCCACCAGGGTTACCGCGCTGGCGATCGCCGACCCCTGCAGCATCAGGATCACCTCGTTGCTGTAGCTCGGGATCATGCGCCGTAGCGCCGACGGGATCACGATGCGCTGCAGGGCCTTCAAGCGCGTCATGCCCATCGCCTTGGCGGCCTCGAGCTCCCCGTGCGGCGTGTTGCGCATGCTGCCGGCGAGGATCTCGACGGTGTAGGCACAGGTGTTGAGGCCGAAGGCGAACAGCGCGCAGAAGTAGGGTTCGCGGAACAGCGACCACAGCGGATGCCCGGCCTCCCACGCCGCGCGCATCCATTCCCACTGCGAGGCGCCGTAGTACACCAGCAGCAGCTGCACGAGCATCGGCGTGCCGCGGAAGAAGTAGGTGTAGGCCGCGACCGGGGCCGACACCAGACGGTTGGGCGACAGCCGCATGACCGCGAGCGGGATCGCCACGAAGAAGCCGAACAGCAACGCCAAGCCGGTGAGCTGGACGGTCATCCACAGCCCGCGCCAGAACTCGGGCAAGCTGCCGGTGATGACCTTGAAGTCGAAGAATTCCATGTCCGCCCTCAGACCCGGGTCTCGCGCACGCCGGCACTGTAGCGCCGCGTGAGCACGCCGAGGCCGTAGCTCGACAGCGCGGTCATCGCCAGGTAGAGGACGCAGACCGCAAGATAGAAGGTGAATGGCTGGTGCGTCGAGCGCCCGGCCTGGTCGGCGATCCGCGTCATGTCGGAGAGGCCGATCATGGACACGATCGCCGTGCTCTTGAGCAGCACCAGCCAGTTGTTGCCGATGCCCGGCAGCGCGAAGCGCAGCATCTGCGGGAACAGGATGCGGCGGAACACCTGCAAGGCGCTCATGCCGTAGGCGCGCCCGGCTTCGAGTTGGCCCGCCGAGACGGCCAGGAAGGCGCCACGGAAGGTCTCGGTGAAATAGGCGCCGAAGATCAGTCCGATCGTCAGCACGCCGGCAACGAAGGGATCGATCTCGATGAAGTCCCAGCCGAAGTAGTCGATCACCGCATTGAGCAGCAACTGCCCGCCGTAGAACACGAGGAGCATCATCACCAGATCGGGCACGCCGCGCATCACCGTCGTGTACAGCATCGTCCACAGCCGCAGCGGCAGGAAACCCGACAGTTTGCAGGCAGCCCCGATCAGGCCGGTCGCCAGCGCGAGCAGCACCGACATCAAGGCCACCTTCAGGGTGACCCAGGCGCCGGCGAGCAGGCTGGGGGAGTATTCGATCAGGGCATCCATGGCGCACCGATTCGCAAAGGTAAACGCGCACGCTCCCGGTCCAGGGAGCGTGCGCGCGGCAGGGTAACCGCAGGGGCCGCGCTGGCTTGACCGCAGCCCGGCATGGTCAGTTGCCGTAGATGTCCATCGGGAAGTACTTCTTCTGGATCGCATCGTACTTGCCGTTGGCGCGGATCGCGCCGAGTGCCTGGTTCAGCTTCTCGGTGAGCTCCTTGTCGCGCTTGCGCACCGCGATGCCGATGCCCTCGCCGATCACCGCCTTCTCGTCGGCGTCCTTGCCGAAGAGGCGTTCGCCGGCGACGTCGTAGCCCGCGCCCTCGGGTTTGGTCAGGAAACCGCCGTAGGCCTCGAGGTAATCGGAGAAGGCCGCATCGAGACGTCCGGCGCGCAGGTCGAGGTAGGCCTCGTCCTGCTTGGCGTAACGGATGATCTGCATGCCTTTGCCGTC
This sequence comes from Thauera aminoaromatica, assembly GCF_000021765.1. Lineage (NCBI taxonomy): Bacteria > Pseudomonadati > Pseudomonadota > Betaproteobacteria > Rhodocyclales > Zoogloeaceae > Thauera > Thauera aminoaromatica. Next base: position 2,762,241 of record NC_011662.2, read on the forward strand.
CCAATACTTGGTGGCGAAGTTGTCCGATACCGTGCCGCGCTGCACGCCGACCTTCTTCCCGGCCAGGGAGGGGAGATCGGGCCGCAGGGTCGAGCCCTTCTTCGCGATCAGGGCCAGCGGCGACGCATAGTACTTCTCGGTGAAATCCACCTTGGCCTTGCGCTCGTCGGTGATCGACATCGAGGCAATGATCGCATCGAACTTGCGCGAGACCAGCGCCGGGATCATGCCGTCCCACTCCTGCTTCACCCAGGTGCACTTGGCCTTCATCTCCTCGCACAAGGCATTGCCGATGTCGATATCGAAACCTTGCAGGCTTCCGTCGGCGGCGATGAGGTTGAAGGGAGGGTAGGCGCCCTCGGACGCCAGGCGGATCTCGTTCCAGTCCTTGGCAAAACCGGCGCCGGCGTGAAGGGCGAGCACCGCGCACAGAAGGGCGTATTTTTTCATCCAGAACTCCTCGATTGTCTTGTTGTAGGTTCTTCCGCGCCGCTGCGGCGGAGCCTCACGCACAGCGACAGATCGACCGGCAGTGCAGAGGGGGCGAATGGTGTCAAAAAACGCCCTCCACCTCAATTGCCGTATTCCACGATCTGTGCCCGTTCCGGGGTCCTCGGGGCGCCACGATCGACACCGCGAGCAAGTTTCCGGCAAGCGTATCACGCCACGCAATCCGACTGGCGCTCGCCCCCGGGCTGGCACCGGCGGCGGCTCTATGGCGTAATGGCGGACCTCGTTCCAACCGACTTTTCCATGCCCTCCTCCGCCCCACTCTCGGTGCTCGACCTCGCACCGGTCGCCGCCGGCAGCACGCCGGCCGATGCGCTGCGCAACACGCGCGAACTCGCCCAGCTCGCCGACCGCTGCGGCTACACCCGCTACTGGCTGGCGGAACACCACAACATGACCGGTATCGCCAGCGCCGCCACCGCGGTGGTGATCGGCCACATCGCCGGCGCCACCCGGCGCATCCGCGTCGGTGCCGGCGGCATCATGCTGCCCAACCACGCACCGCTGGTTATCGCCGAACAGTTCGGCACCCTGGAGTCGCTCTTTCCGGGCCGCATCGACCTCGGTCTCGGGCGTGCGCCGGGCACCGACCAGACCACGGCGCGCGCGCTGCGCCGCAATCTCGCCGGCAGCGACGACCAGTTCCCGCACGACGTGCTCGAGCTGCAGTCGTACTTCCAGCCCGCCAGCCCCGGACAGGCCGTGCGCGCGGTGCCCGGCGAAGGGCTGCAGGTGCCGATCTGGCTGCTCGGCTCCAGCCTCTACGGTGCCGAGCTCGCCGCCCACCTCGGCCTGCCTTTCGCCTTCGCCTCGCACTTCGCACCGCGCTTCCTGTTCCAGGCGGTCGAGATCTATCGGAGCAATTTCCGTCCGTCCGCCCAGCTCGACAAGCCTTGGTTCGCAGTCGCCGCCAACGCGATCGCCGCCGACACCGACGCCGATGCGGAGCGCCTCTTGCGCTCGCTACGGCTGCGCTTCGCGGCGATGGCGCGCGGCGTGCGCGGGCAGTTGCAGGCGCCGGAAGCCTTCATCGAGGCGGACTGGTCACCGGCCGAGCTCGCCTTCGCCGAGCAGTCGCTCGCGTGCTCGGCGGTGGGTGCGCCCGACACGGTTCGCCAGCAGCTCGAGACGCTGATCGAGCGTACCGGCGCGAACGAACTCATCCTCACCGCACAGATCTTCGATCATGGCGCGAGGCTGCGCTCTATGGAACTCGTGGCACAGGCCTGGGGCTTGGCGGTGGAGGAGGCCGCGGCCTGAGCGCACACCTGCTGGGCGGCCACCGACGGAGGTCGAAGGCCGTGCAGGTGCGACGCAAAGCAATAAAGCCGCGGGCCCTTGCGGGGCGCCACGGCTTATTGGATCCGGCACCGGCCCGAGGGCCGGGACGGCAGGTTTAGTGCGGACGCAGGTTGGCCTGGTCGCCTTCGACACCTTCGGCCGCCGGCGTGGCGGGCGCCGCCGGGGCCGGCTCCTCGGGCAGCGGCTCGGGCTTGCGCTCGAGGGCGAGTTCGAGCACGCGGTCGATCCACTTCACCGGCACGATCTCGATCGCGTTCTTGATGTTGTCGGGGATCTCGGCGAGATCCTTGACGTTCTCCTCCGGAATCAGCGCGGTGCGGATGCCACCACGGACGGCGGCGAGCAGCTTCTCCTTGAGGCCGCCGATTGCCAGCACCTCGCCGCGCAGCGTGATCTCGCCGGTCATCGCCACGTCGCAACGCACCGGGATGCCGGTGAGCACCGACACCAGCGCGGTCGAAATCGCGATACCCGCCGACGGACCGTCCTTGGGGATCGCGCCCTCCGGCAGGTGGATGTGCAGATCGCTCTTCTGGTAGAAGTCCGGGTCGATACCGAGCGAACGCGCACGCCGGCGCACCACCGACAGCGCGGCCTGGATGGACTCCTGCATCACCTCGCCGAGCTTGCCGGTGGTCACGACCTTGCCCTTGCCGGGGAGCTGCACTGCCTCGATGGTCAGCAGTTCGCCACCCACCTCGGTCCATGCGAGACCGGTGACCTGGCCGATCTGGTTCTCCTTCTCCGCCATGCCGAAGCTGTACTTGCGCACGCCGAGGAACTTGTCGAGGTTACGGGCGTTGACCACCACCTTGCTCGTGCGGCTCTTGAGCACCAGCTGCTTGACCACCTTGCGGCAGACCTTGGAGATCTCGCGCTCCAGGCTGCGCACGCCGGCCTCGCGGGTGTAGTAACGCACGATGTCGCGCACCGCCTCCTCGGTGACCGAGAGCTCCTCGCGCTTGAGCCCGTTGTTCTTCATCTGCTTGGGCAGAAGGTAACGCTGGGCGATGTTGATCTTCTCGTCCTCGGTGTAACCCGACAGACGGATCACCTCCATGCGGTCGAGCAGCGCAGCCGGGATGTTGAGGGTGTTGGCGGTGGCCACGAACATCACGTCCGACAGGTCGAAATCGACCTCGACGTAGTGGTCCTGGAAGGTGTGGTTCTGCTCCGGGTCGAGCACCTCGAGCAGCGCGGACGACGGATCGCCACGGAAATCCATGCCGAGCTTGTCGACCTCGTCGAGCAGGAACAGCGGGTTCTTGACCCCGACCTTGCTCATGTTCTGCAGGATCTTGCCCGGCATCGAGCCGATATAGGTGCGGCGGTGGCCGCGGATCTCGGCCTCGTCGCGCACGCCACCCAGTGCCATGCGGATGAACTTCCGATTGGTGGCCTTGGCGATCGACTGGCCGAGCGAGGTCTTGCCCACGCCGGGGGGGCCGACCAGGCACAGGATCGGCGCCTTGACCTTGTCCACACGCTGTTGCACGGCAAGGTACTCGAGGATGCGTTCCTTGACGCGCTCGAGGCCGTAGTGGTCCTTGTCGAGCACCTTCTCGGCCTCGCCGAGGTCCTTGCTGACGCGCGACTTCTTCTTCCACGGCAGGCTGATCAGGGTGTCGATGTAGTTGCGCACCACGGTGGCCTCGGCCGACATCGGCGACATCAGGCGCAGCTTCTTGAACTCGGCCTCGGCCTTGGCGAGCGCCTCCTTGGGCATGCCGGCGGCCTTGATCTTCTTGTCCATCTCCTCGAGATCGGCACCCTCCTCGCCCTCCCCGAGCTCCTTCTGGATGGCCTTGACTTGCTCGTTGAGGTAGTACTCGCGCTGGCTCTTCTCCATCTGGCGCTTGACGCGGCCGCGGATGCGCTTTTCGACCTGCAGGATGTCGAGCTCGCCCTCGAGCTGGCCGAGCAGCTTCTCGAGGCGTGCGCCGGTGTCGAACATCTCGAGGACTTCCTGCTTCTGCTCGAGCTTGAGCGGCAGGTGGGCGGCGATGGTGTCGGCGAGGCGCCCGGCCTCCTCGATGCCCGCGAGCGAGCCGAGGATCTCGGGCGGGATCTTCTTGTTGAGCTTAACGTACTGGTCGAACTGGGCGATGATCGCGCGCCGCATGGCCTCCAGTTCGTGGCTCGGCGCCTCGGCGACCGGCACCGGGCGCACGCTGGCGACGAACAGGCTGCGGATGTCCTCGACACGCTCGATGCGCGCGCGCTGCACGCCCTCGACCAGCACCTTGATCGTACCGTCGGGCAGCTTGAGCATCTGCAGGATGTTCGCGATGCAGCCGATATCGTAGAGATCCTCGACCGCGGGCTCGTCCTTGGCGGCGGACTTCTGCGCCACCAGCAGGATGCTCTTGCCGTCTTCCATGGCGCTCTCGAGCGCCTTGATGCTCTTCGGGCGGCCGACGAAGAGCGGGATCACCATGTGCGGGAAGACCACCACGTCGCGCAGGGGCAACAGCGGCAGTTCCATCGCTTCGTTGGGGAGGGCAGCGGGACCCGACATTTTCTAGGTTTCCTCAAGCAAAAGGTCACACCCATATGAGGGCGTGACCCGGAAATTCAAGCGGCCGGCCGGAGCCGGCCTCGCCGGATCAGGCGACGGTAGCGCGCTCAGTTGGCGCCCGACACCTTCTGCTGCTCGGCGTAGATCAGCAAGGGCTTGCCGCCGTCTTCGATGGTCGATTCGTCCACCACCACCTTGGCCACGTTGTCGAGCGTCGGCAGGTCGTACATGATGTCCAGCAGCGCCACCTCGAGGATGGAGCGCAGGCCGCGCGCCCCGGTCTTGCGCTTGATCGCCTTGCGCGCCACGGCATGCAGCGCGTTGGGACGGATCTCGAGCTCGACCCCCTCCATGGAGAACAGCTTCTGGTATTGCTTGACCAGCGCGTTCTTGGGCTCGATGAGGATCTGGATCAGCGCCGCCTCGTCGAGTTCCTGCAGCGTGGCGACCACCGGAAGGCGGCCGATCAGCTCGGGGATGAGGCCGAACTTGATCAGGTCCTCCGGCTCCACCTGGCGGAAGGTGTCGGTGAGGTTCTTGCCTTCCTTGCTCTTGACCTCGGCGCCGAAGCCGATGCCGACCTTCTCGGTGCGGTTGCGGATCACCTTTTCCAGGCCGTCGAAGGCGCCACCGCAGATGAACAGCACGTTGGTGGTGTCGACCTGGATGAAGTCCTGGTTCGGATGCTTGCGCCCGCCCTGCGGCGGAATCGACGCAACCGTGCCTTCGACCAGCTTGAGCAGCGCCTGCTGCACGCCCTCGCCCGACACGTCGCGGGTGATCGACGGGTTGTCGGCCTTGCGCGAGATCTTGTCGATCTCGTCGATGTAGATGATGCCCTGCTGCGCCTTGTCGACGTCGTAGTCGCACTTCTGCAGCAGCTTCTGGACGATGTTCTCGACGTCCTCGCCGACGTAGCCGGCCTCGGTCAGCGTGGTGGCGTCGGCCATCACGAAAGGCACGTCGAGCAGGCGCGCGAGCGTCTGCGCGAGCAGGGTCTTGCCCGAGCCGGTGGGGCCGATCAGCAGGATGTTGCTCTTGGCGAGCTCGACATCGTCCTGGCGCGCATCGAGGTGGCGCAGGCGCTTGTAGTGGTTATACACCGCGACGGCGAGACTGCGCTTGGCCAGCGACTGCCCGATCACGTACTGGTCGAGGATGGAGCAGATCTCGTGCGGGGTGGGCAGTGTGCCCTTGATCCCCTCGCCATCCTCCGCGCCGACGACCTCGTCGCGAATGATGTCGTTGCAGAGCTCGATGCACTCGTCGCAGATGAAGACCGAAGGGCCGGCGATCAGCTTGCGCACCTCGTGCTGGCTCTTGCCGCAGAAGGAGCAGTACAGCAGCTTGTCGCCGCCAGCCTTCTTGTCCGTCATGTGGGGGTTCTCCAGAAATCAGGTGTCGTCGCGGCTGGTGAGCACCTTGTCGACCAGGCCGTACTCGACGGCAGCCGTCGCCGACATGAAGTTGTCGCGATCGGTGTCCTTCTCGATGCGCTCGAGCGCCTGTCCGGTGTGCTTGGACAGCATGTCGTTGAGGCGCGAGCGCAGGTAGAGGATCTCGCGGGCGTGGATCTCGATGTCCGAGGCCTGGCCCTGGAAGCCGCCGAGCGGCTGATGGATCATCACGCGCGAGTTCGGCAGGATGAAGCGCTTGCCCTTCTCGCCCGCCGCCAGCAGGAAGGCGCCCATGCTCGCCGCCTGGCCGATGCACAGCGTGCTGACGTTCGGCTTGATGAACTGCATGGTGTCGTAGATCGCCATGCCGGCGGTCACCGACCCGCCGGGCGAGTTGATGTAGAAGTAGATGTCCTTGTCCGGGTTCTCGGACTCGAGGAACAGCAACTGGGCGACGATCAGGTTGGCGGTGACGTCGTTGACCGGGCCGACGAGGAACACCACCCGCTCCTTCAGTAGGCGCGAATAGATGTCGTAGGCGCGTTCGCCGCGACCACTCTGTTCGACCACCATCGGAACCAGGCCGAGACCGACCGGGTTCCAGTCGCTGCTGTGCTGGGGTGTTCCTTGCATCATTCGTCAGACCCTCTGCGACCTCAGGCCGCGTTGTTGCCCATCAGTTCGTCGAACGCCACGTCCTTGTCGGAAGTGTCGGCCTTCGCGCACACCCACTCGACGACGTTGTCTTCGATGACCACCGCCTCGGCCTGCGCCAGACGTTCCGGTTGAGCGTAATACCAGCGCACGAGTTCCGAGGGATCCTCGTAACTTTGCGCCATTTCCTCGACCAGGGCGCGGATCTGCTCGGGCTTGGCGTGCAGCTCGCTGGTCTTGACCAGCTCGGCCATGATCAGGCCCAGCTTGACGCGGCGCTCGGCCTGGTCCTTGAACCACGACGGATCGACCGGGATGTCCTTGGTCTTGAGGCCGCGCATCTCGAGGTCGCGACGGGCGTTGTCGGCGAGCTGGTTCGACTCGGCCTGCACCAGCGCCTTGGGCACCTCGATCGGGGCGACCTCGATCAGCGCGTCCATCACCTGCTCCTTGAGGCGGGACTGGATGCGGCGCTTGACCTCGCGCTCGAGGTTGCCCTTGACCTCCTCGCGCAGCTTGGCGACGTCGCCGTCGGCCACGCCCAGCGACTTGGCGAAGTCGGTGTCCACCTCGGGCAGCACCGGCTCCTCGACGGCCTTGACGGTGATCTCGAACTGAACCTGCTTGCCTGCCAGATTGGCGGCGTGATAGTCCTCGGGGAAGGTCATGTCGAAGGTCTTGCCCTCGCCGGCCGCGAGGCCGACGACGGCATCCTCGAAGTCCTTGAGCATGGAGCCGGCGCCGACCACGAAGGGGAAGTCCTGCGCCTGGCCGCCATCGAACACCTCGCCACCCATGCGGCCGGTGAAGTCGATCACCACGCGGTCGCCCTGCGCGGCGGCGCGCTCGACCGCCTTGAAGCTGGTGCGCTGCTTGCGCAGGACCTCGATGGTCTTGTCGACCTCGGCGTCACCCACCTCGAGCACCGGGCGCTCGATCTTGCGTCCGGCGAACTCGCCCAGGACCACGTCGGGGTACACCTCGAACACGGCGGTGAATTCCAGCGTACCCTCGGCGGCGCCGTCCTTCGGCTCGATGCTCGGATAGCCGGCGACGCGCAGGTTGTCGGCACGCACCTTCTCCCCGAAAGCCTTCTCGACCGCCGCACCGACGGCTTCGCCGCGGGCCTGGCCGCCGTGGGTCTGGGCGACGATCTTCATCGGCACCTTGCCCGGGCGGAACCCCGGCATCTTCACCGTGCGCGCCATGCGCTTGAGGCGGGCGTCCACCTCTTTCTCGATGTCCGCGAGCGAAACGGAGATGTCGATACGGCGCTCGAGCGCGCTCGGGGTTACCTGGTTCTGCTCCATTGAGTCGATCCTGAGAAGTCTGAAAAACGCTCCCGCCGGGCGCTTGCGGCACACTCGCGGGGACCGGAGGCGCACTTTGCCAGCGTGAGCACATTGAACTGAGTCGGGCATTCTAGCACAGGCGTCGCGCTTGTCCCGTGCCCGGGAAAGGCCCTGTAGCGGGTCGTGACACAGTCCACGCCCGCTCACGAAAAAAGCGCCGCAAGGGGTGGAACTCCCACCCATCATGGGGTTCTCATGTACAGACCCGGTACCCCGTCACGGCGAGCCGGGCACCGCCGAGCAGGCGGATGACGCGATCCTGCTTCACCTTGCGGCAGCCCCTTTCGCGCCGCATTGCGCCCGACGAGGAGACGACCATGTCCATCTTCAACGCCTACCAGGCACGCTTCGAAGCGGCCCGCGAGGAAGAGATGTCCCTGCAGGACTATCTCGAACTCTGCCGCACCGACCGCATGGCCTACGCCACCGCCGCCGAGCGCATGCTCGCGGCCATCGGCGAACCGGAACTGGTCGACACCCGGCTCGATCCTCGCCTGTCGCGGATCTTCTCCAACAAGATCCTCAAGCTCTATCCGGCCTTCCGCGACTTCTACGGCATGGAAGAGGTCATCGAGAACATCGTGTCCTACTTCCGCCACGCCGCCCAGGGCCTGGAAGAGAAGAAGCAGATCCTCTACCTGCTCGGGCCGGTGGGCGGGGGCAAGTCCTCGCTCGCCGAAAAGCTCAAGAGCCTGATCGAGCGCATCCCCTTCTACGCGATCAAGGGCTCGCCGGTGAACGAATCCCCGCTCGGCCTCTTCAACGCCGCCGAGGATGCGCACATCCTCGAGGACGACTTCGGCATCCCGCGCCGCTACCTCGGCGGCATCATGAGCCCGTGGGCGGTCAAGCGCCTGCACGAGTACGGCGGCGACATCACGCGCTTCCGCGTGGTCAAGCTCGGTCCATCGGTGCTGCGCCAGATCGCGGTCGCCAAGACCGAGCCGGGCGACGAGAACAACCAGGACATCTCCTCCCTGGTCGGCAAGATCGACATCCGCAAGCTCGAGCAGTACTCGCAGGACGACCCCGACGCCTACAGCTACTCCGGCGGCCTGTGCCTGGCCAACCGCGGCCTGCTCGAGTTCGTCGAGATGTTCAAGGCGCCGATCAAGGTGCTGCACCCGCTGCTGACCGCAACCCAGGAGGGCAACTACAAGGGCACCGAGGGCTTCGGCGCGATCCCCTTCGACGGCATCGTGATGGCACACTCCAACGAGTCCGAGTGGGTCGCGTTCAAGAACAACCGCAACAACGAGGCCTTCCTCGACCGCATCTACACCGTCAAGGTGCCCTACTGCCTGCGCGTCTCCGACGAAGTGAGGATCTACGAGAAGCTGCTCGTCCACAGCTCGCTCGCCGAGGCGCCGTGCGCACCCGACACGCTCAAGATGATGGCGCAGTTCGCGGTGCTGTCGCGCCTCAAGGAGCCGGAGAACTCGAGCATCTTCTCCAAGATGCGGGTGTACGACGGCGAGAACCTCAAGGACACCGACCCCAAGGCCAAGAGCTACCAGGAGTACCGCGACTACGCCGGGGTGGACGAAGGCATGACCGGGCTGTCGACCCGCTTCGCCTTCAAGGCCTTGTCGAAGATCTTCAACTTCGACCATCGCGAAGTCGCCGCCAACCCGGTGCACCTGATGTACGTGCTCGAGCAGCAGATCGAGGCCGAGCAGTTCCCGCCCGAGACCGAGGCGCGCTATCTCGGCTACATCAAGGAATACCTCGCCCCGCGCTACGCCGAGTTCATCGGCAAGGAGATCCAGACCGCCTATCTCGAGAGCTACTCCGAGTACGGGCAGAACATCTTCGACCGCTACGTGATCTACGCCGACTTCTGGATCCAGGACCAGGAGTTCCGCGACCCGAACACCGGCGAGATCCTCGACCGCGCAGCGCTCAACGAGGAACTGGAGAAGATCGAGAAGCCTGCCGGAATCAGCAACCCGAAGGACTTCCGCAACGAGGTGGTCAACTTCGTGTTGCGCGCGCGCGCAAAGCACGAAGGCCGCAACCCGAGCTGGACCTCGTACGAGAAGCTGCGCGCGGTGATCGAGAAGAAGATGTTCTCCAACACCGAGGATCTGCTGCCGGTGATCAGCTTCAACGCCAAGGCCAGCGCCGACGAGCTGAAGAAGCACCAGGACTTCGTCGACCGCATGATCGACAAGGGCTACACCGAGAAGCAGGTGCGCCTGCTCTGCGAGTGGTACCTGCGCGTGCGCAAGGCGTCCTGATTCGCGAGCCACGGTCCGGCCCGGCCCGCGCCATCGCTGCGCGGAGCCTGGCCGGACGCGGACACCGGGAGGAGACATGGTCCGCATCATCGATCGGCGCTTCGACAGCAAGAACAAGAGCGCGGTGAACCGCCAGCGCTTCATGCGCCGCTTCAAGCAGCAGATCCGCAAGGCGGTATCCGAGGCGATCCACGGCCGCTCCATCCGCGACCTGGAGAACGGCGAGCAGATCTCCATTCCTGCGCGCGATCTCTCCGAGCCCTCTCTGCACCACGGCAAGGGCGGCATCTGGGAGCAGGTCTTCCCCGGCAACGACCAGTTCAGCACCGGCGACCGCATCAAGCGCCCACTCGGTGGCGCTGGCGACGGTGCCGGCAAGGGCAAGGCGAGCCAGGACGGCGAGCACGAGGACGACTTCGTCTTCCAGCTCTCGCGCGAGGAGTTCCTCGACCTCTTCTTCGAGGACCTCGAGCTCCCCCGCCTGATCCGCACCCAGCTAGCCAAGGTCACCGACTACAAGACGCGGCGCGCCGGCTTCACGTCCGATGGCGTGCCCGCGAACATCAACATCGTGCGCTCGATGCGCGGAGCGCTCGGGCGCAGGCTCGCGCTCGGCTCGCCCTGGGCTGCACGCATCCGCGCGCTGCAGCAGGAACTCGACGAAGCGCTCGCGCGCGCCGGCGAAGACAGCGAGGAAGTGCGCGACCTGCGCGAGGAACTCGCCGCGCTGCGCGCGCGCATCGAACGCATCCCCTTCATCGACCGCTTCGACCTGCGCTACAACAACCGCGTCAAGGAGCCCCGCCCCACCACCCAGGCGGTGATGTTCTGCGTGATGGACGTCTCCGGCTCGATGGACGAGGAGCGCAAGTCCATGGCCAAGCGGTTCTTCATGCTGCTCTACCTGTTCCTCACGCGCAGCTACGAGCACATCGAGGTCGTCTTCATCCGTCACCACACCGTGGCCAAGGAAGTCGACGAGGACGAATTCTTCCACTCGCGCGAATCCGGCGGCACCGTGGTCTCCAGCGCGCTCGAGCTGATGCGCAACATCCTGCGCGAGCGTTACGCCAACGGGCAGTGGAACGTCTACGGCGCCCAGGCGTCCGACGGCGACAACTGGGACAACGACTCGCCGGTGTGCGGACGCCTGCTCGGCAAGGAGATCCTGCCCTGGTGCCAGTACTTCGCCTACGTCGAGATCACCGCCGGCGAGCCGCAGAACCTGTGGCGCGAGTACGCCAAGCTCGAGGCCGCGCACGACAACTTCGCGATGCAGCGCATCGAGTCGCCGGCCGACATCTACCCGGTGTTCCGCGAACTGTTCAAGAAGACGATCGCATGAAGACCCCCCGCCCCCGCACGCGCGGCCGCGCCGCCAAGGCTCCGCTCCCCTCCGGCTCGGAATGGACCGTCGAGGCCATCGACCGCTACAACGAGGAGATCGCCCGGGCCGCCGCGCACTACAAGCTCGACACCTACCCGGTGCAGGTCGAGATCATCACCGCCGAGCAGATGATGGACGCCTACGCCTCGGTGGGCATGCCGGTCAACTACCACCACTGGTCCTTCGGCAAGCACTTCCTCGCCACCGAGAAGGGGTACAAGCGCGGGCAGATGGGCCTGGCCTACGAGATCGTGATCAACTCCAACCCCTGCATCGCCTACCTGATGGAGGAGAACACGCTCACCATGCAGGGCCTGGTGATCGCCCACGCCGCCTACGGCCACAACAGCTTCTTCAAGGGCAACTACCTGTTCCGCACCTGGACCAACGCCGACGCCATCATCGACTACCTGCTGTTCGCGCGGAACTACATCACCCAGTGCGAGGAGCGCCACGGCGAGGAAGCCGTCGAGCTGCTGCTCGACTCCTGCCACGCCTTGATGAACCTCGGCGTGGACCGCTACAAGCGCCCGCCCAGGCTCTCGCTCGCCAAGGAGAAGCTGCGCCAGCAAGAGCGCGAGGAGTACCTGCAGAGCCAGGTCAACGACCTGTGGCGCACACTGCCCGCCCACGAACTGCGCACCGATGCCCGCGCCGAGGCGCGCTTCCCGCCCGAGCCCGAGGAGAACCTGCTCTACTTCGTCGAGAAGAACGCCCCGCTGCTCGAGCCCTGGCAGCGCGAGGTGGTGCGCATCGTGCGCAAGATCGCGCAGTACTTCTTCCCGCAGCGCCAGACCCAGGTCATGAACGAAGGCTGGGCCACCTTCTGGCACTACACCCTGCTCAACCACCTCTACGACGAGGGTCTGCTCGCCGACAGCTTCATGCTGGAATTCCTGCAGTCGCACACCAACGTCGTCGCGCAGCCGCCCTACAACAGCCGCTGGTTCGGCGGGATCAACCCCTACGCGCTGGGCTTCGCGATGTGGCGGGACATCCGCCGCATCTGCGAGGACCCCGACGAGGAAGACCGCCGCTGGTTCCCCGAGATCGCCGGCAGCGACTGGCTGGAAACCTTCGATTTCGCGATGCGCAACTTCAAGGACGAGAGCTTCGTCGCGCAATACCTGTCGCCCAAGGTCATGCGCGACTTCCGCCTGTTCGCGGTGCTCGACGACGACCACGAGGACAAGCTCGAGGTCTCCGCGATCCACGACGACGGGGGCTTCCGCAAGCTGCGCGAGATCCTCTCCGACCAGTACAACCTGGGCGCGCGCGAACCCAACGTGCAGGTGTGGAACGTCGACCTGCGCGGCGACCGCTCGCTCACCCTGCGCCACACCCCCTTCCGCCGCCGCCCGCTCGGCGACGGCACCGACGAAGTCATGCGCCACCTTGCCCGCCTGTGGGGCTTCACCGTGCGCCTCGAGCGTGCGGACGACGACGGCAAGGTCGAACTCCTCCACGAGATCCGCGGCGAGACCACCCGCCCCCGCCCGCCCGGCTGAGCGCCTGTCGCCCGAAGCGACCCGAAGGCCACCGCAGGGGCGACGCGGGTCGCGCTCCGGCCGCCAAGATTGCGCCCGCGCGCATTGGGCGCGCGCAGCCGAGGACGTAGAATCCCGACTCCCCCACCGGAGTCCGTCATGTTCAGCCCCCTGCGTCCGATCTACCCCGTCGCCGGCATCCGCGAGATCGAGGACAAACTCATCCCGAACGCCCGCCCGCCGCTGATGGAGCGCGCCGGGCGCGCCGCCGCGCAGGATGCGGTACGGCTGATCATGGATCGCCCCGGGCCGATCCTGATCGCCTGCGGCCCTGGCAACAATGGCGGCGACGGCTTCGTGATGGCGCGCCAGCTCGCCCAGGCCGGGCGCGAGGTGGTGGTCGCGTTCTGCAGCGCGGCCGAGCGTCTGCCGGCCGAGGCGGCCAAGGCGCACGCCGACTACCTCGCCGCCGGCGGCAGCATCGTCTCCGACCTCCCCGCCGCGCCGGCCAACGGCTGGGCCCTTGTGGTCGACGCGCTCTTCGGGATCGGCCTCGGACGCCCGATCGAAGACCGCTACGCGAGCTGGATCCACACCCTCAACGCCCAACCCTGCCCGCGCATGGCGCTCGACGTCCCGAGCGGACTCGACGCCGACACCGGCAGCCCGCTCGGCGCCACCTTCCGCGCCACCCACACCACCACCTTCATCGCCCTCAAACCCGGCCTGCTCACCAACGACGGCCCCGACCACTGCGGCGAGATCAGCGTGCAGCGCATCGAGATCGACGCCCCTGCCTGGCTGCCGGCGCGCGGTTACGCGATCGCATCCTCGCTGTTCCGCCATCTGCTGCAGCCGCGCCCGCGCAACACCCACAAGGGTCTCTACGGCGACGCCGCCATCCTCGGCGGCAACGCCGGCATGGTCGGCGCCGCGCTACTCGCCGGCCGCGCCGCGCTCTGGCTGGGGACGGGAAGGGTCTATGTCGGCCTGCTCGACCCCGCCGGCCCCGCGGTCGACTTCGCCCACCCCGAGCTCATGCTGCGTCGCGCCGAGACCCTGCCCGAGCGCCTCAGCGCGCTCGCCATCGGCCCCGGCCTGGGCACCCAGGGCGCGTCCGCCAACGTGCTCGCCGACGCCCTCGCGCGCCCGATCCCGCTGCTCCTCGACGCCGACGCGCTCAACCTCCTCTCCGCCGATGCGGCGCTGCGCCGGGTGTTGTGCACGCGCGGCGCAGCCACCGTGCTCACCCCCCACCCCGCAGAGGCCGCCCGCCTGCTCGGCAGCGACACCGCAAGCGTGCAGGCCGACCGGCTGCGTGCCGCGCTCGAACTCGCCCGCCGCTACCGTGCCTTGGTCGTGCTCAAGGGCTGTGGCAGCATCGTCGCCACACCCGACGAGCGCTGGTTCATCAACGGCAGCGGCCACTCCGGGATGGCAAGCGCGGGCATGGGAGACGTGCTGAGCGGCCTCGTCACCGGCCTGCTCGCGCAGGGCTGGCCGCCCGAGTCCGCGCTCATCGCCGGCGTACACCTGCACGGTGCCGCAGCCGACCGACTCGCACGCGAAGGCATCGGTCCGGTCGGGTTGAGCGCGAGCGAGACCATCGACGCCGCCCGTGGCGTCTTCAACGGCTGGCTGATCGAGGCGCAGCGCGAGCCGCGCAACACCGGCCCCCATTCCCCGCGGACCGGGCGCTGAGCGCGCCGGTGCTAGAATCGCAGCATCCCGGCGGCGCCACCGGGCGCAGCCACCCGGCGCCTGGCGCGTCTGTGCCTGGCCGCCGCCTCGCCCGGCCCGCCGCCCTTCCCGCCTAACCTTGCAGGTCCTCCCATGCTCTCCGAACAGCTCCGCGTCGAAATCCAGCGCAACATCGCAGCCTCGCTCGCCGAGGACATCGGCACCGGCGACCTCACCGCGCGCCTGATCGCACCGGACACCGAGGCGCGCGGCCGCGTCATCACCCGCGAGGACGCGGTCATCTGCGGCACCGCCTGGTTCGACGCCGCGTTCGCCGCGCTCAGCCCGGCGGCGGTGGTGCACTGGCACGTCAAGGACGGCGACAGCGTCAAGGCGGGGCAGACCCTGTGCGAGATCGCCGCGCGCGCACGCGTGCTGCTGACCGCCGAGCGCACCGCGCTCAACTTCCTGCAGCTGCTCTCGGGCACCGCCACCGTCACCCGCCGCTTCGTCGATGCGGTGGCCGGCACCCGCGCCAAGATCGTCGACACCCGCAAGACCCTGCCGGGCCTGCGCCTGGCGCAGAAGTACGCGGTCGCGATCGGTGGCGGCACCAACCACCGCGTCGGCCTCTACGACGGCATCCTGGTCAAGGAGAACCACATCATCGCGGCCGGCGGCATCCGCGAGGTGGTCGAGCAGGCAAGTGCCATCGCGCCCTCGAACGTGTTCATCGAGGTCGAGGTGGAGACACTGGGGCAACTGCGCGAGGCGCTCGATGCCGGCGTGAAGATGATCCTGCTCGACAACATGACGCTCGAGCAGATGTGCGAGGCGGTGGCTATCAATGCCGGCCGCGCCGAACTCGAGGCCTCGGGTGGCGTGAATCTCGAGCGCGTGCGCGCGATCGCCGAGACCGGCGTCGACCGCATCTCGATCGGCACCCTGACCAAGGACGTACGAGCGCTCGACCTGTCGCTGCGCCACGTCGAGCGCTGAGGGCGCGGGTCCGCCCATGGCCGCCAGCGCCCCCCTGCCCCCTGCCGCGCCCGCCGCTTCCGACCCGCCCGCCCTGCCCGCCTGGCCCATGGTGCCGGCCTGCTACGGCTGGCTCGCGCTCGACGCCCGCGGCGGCTGGCGGCTGCGCGGCGAGATCATCACCCACCCCGGACTGCTCGCCTTCCTAGACGCCCACTACACCGGCGACGCGCACGGCAACTGGGGGGTCGATAACGGCCCGCAGCGCGTCTACGTGGAACTCGCTGCGGCACCGCTGATCCTGCGCCTGCATCCCGACGGCCGCCTGGTCGCCCACACCGGACGCGAGGCGACCACGACCGGACCGGTGCTGGTCGACGCGGACGGTTGCGCCTTCCTCGCCACCGACCTGGGTCCGGCGATGATCGACGACCGCGACCTCGCGCTTTTCGCCGCCGAGCTGCGCCAGCTCGAGGGCACGCCCGCCGGCGACGAGGACCTGCTCGCACTGATCGACGGGCAGTCCGGCCCGACACTGCGCTGGCGCGAGGTCGACGTGGCCTTCTGCGCGCGTGCGGCAATCCCCGGGCGCCTCGGCTTCCAGCCCCACCCGCAAGCCATCGGCACCTGATCCGCAGCGCCGTCTTCCGTCGCCGCAACGACGCCCGCGCTCGGCGCTCGCATCAGACACGGCAGGTGTTGACCCCCACCCGGCTTCACGGCTATGATCCGCGCCCTTGCTCGATGCGGCCGGCGCCACGGCGCAGAACACCGCAGCAGCGAAGCCTTGGTGGTGAAATTGGTAGACACGCTATCTTGAGGGGGTAGTGGCGAAAGCCGTGCGAGTTCGAGTCTCGCCCAAGGCACCAGATTACGGCCCCGCCGACGACGGCGGCGTCCGACGAAGAAAAGCCCGCGAATCGCTCGCGGGCTTTTCTTCGTTTACGTCCCGGCGTCCCCGCCGGCCCGCTCGCCGACGGGGACCCGGCGATCAGGTGCGCTGGGCGATGAAGCGCTTGATCGCGTCGGCGTCGGGCGCCATCACCTCGACGCGCTGCGGCAGCTTCTCGATGCCTTCGAGGTCTGCGGGACGCTCCGGCTCGCGCCCAAGGGCCTCGACGATGGTCTCGGCGAATTTCACCGGCAGCGCGGTCTCCAGCACCAGCACCGGCACGCCCGCAGGTACGTCGGCGGCGCGCTCCCAGGCCACCTTGACGCCGTCGGCGGTGTGGGTGTCGATCATCACGCCGTAGCGCTCGTACACCTTGCGGATGGTCGCCAGGCGATCGGCATGGCTGCTCGCGCCAGACACGAAGCCGAACGCGCCGATGCGGGCGAATTCGTCCGTGCCGGACAGGTCGAAGGCGCGCCCGGCGTCGACCTCGGCCCACAGCGCGGCCACCTTGCTCGGGTCGCGGCCGACCAGGTCGAAGACGAAGCGCTCGAAGTTCGAGGCCTTGGAGATGTCCATCGACGGGCTGGAGGTCACGTGCGTCTCGGCCGCCTTGCGCGGGCGATACACGCCGCTGCGGAAGAACTCGTCGAGCACGTCGTTCTCGTTGGTGGCGAGGATCAGCTTCGCCACCGGCAGGCCCATCTGGCGGGCGATGTGGCCGGCGCAGATGTTGCCGAAGTTGCCCGAGGGCACGCAGAAGGCGACCTGCTCGTCGTTGCTCGTCGTGGCCGCGAAGTAGCCCTTGAAGTAATACACGATCTGCGCCGCGACCCGCGCCCAGTTGATCGAATTCACTGCACCGATCTTGTGCCTGGCCTTGAAGGCGTGATCGTTGGAGACCGCCTTCACGATGTCCTGGGCATCGTCGAACATGCCGGTGACGGCGATGTTGAAGATGTTGTCGTCCTGCAGCGAATACATCTGCGCGCGCTGGAAGGCGCTCATCTTGCCGTGCGGCGACAGCATGAACACACGCACGCCGTGCTTGCCGCGCATCGCGTACTCGGCCGCCGAGCCGGTATCGCCCGAGGTGGCACCGAGGATGTTGATGGTCTCGCCACGCTTCGCGAGCACGTATTCGAAGAGGTTGCCGAGCAGCTGCATGGCCATGTCCTTGAAGGCCAGCGTCGGGCCATTGGACAGCTCGAGCAGGCCGAGGCGGCCGCGGCCGTCGGCATCCTTCTCCAGCCAGTGCACCGGAGTGATGTCGCGCGCGTCGCCGCCCGCGCGCACGTGGCGATAGACCTCGGCGGTGTAGGTCTTGGCGCAGATCGCCTTCAGGTCGACGGCGGGGATGTCGGTGATGAACTTCGACAGGATCGCGAACGCCAGCTCTGCGTAGGACAGGCCGCGCCAGGCGTCGAGCTCGGCGCGCGTCACCTGCGGATAGGTCTCGGGCAGGTAGAGGCCGCCGTCGGGGGCGAGGCCGCCGAGCAGGATGTCGCAGAACTCCGGGTTGGCGGGCTGGCCGGCGTGGCCGCGGGTGGAGAGATACTTCACGTGGGCAGTCCTTCAGGGTGACGTGGTCGGCGCGCGCCGTCCGGCGCAAAGGCTCGATTCTAACGAATTCGGCGGACGAATTCGGCTTGCCGGCACACCCCAACCCCGGCGAGGAGCCCGGACGCCGAACGCGGGAACGACGTCGCGCGCCGCAGCTCCGCACGCGCCCGCGATGTGCAGGACGCCCGAATATGCCGCACGCCCGCGGCCCGCACACCGATACAATCGGACCTTCACATCATGAACGGGAGTCCGCCATGAACCTCGGAAACATCCTCGGCCAGATCCTTCAGCAAGGCATGGGCCAGCAGGGCCGTTCGCGCCTCGACCACGCCATGGGCGCGGGCGGTATCGGAGACGTGCTCAGAGGCATTCTCGGCGGACAGGCGGCGGGCGGCACAGCTGGCAGCGCGGGCGGCGGCCTGGGCGATCTGCTGGGTGGCGTGCTGGGCGGCGGCCGTGGCGGCTCCGCGGCGGGCGGGATGGGAGGCCTGGGCGAGATCTTCGGCGGCGCGCTCGGTGGCGGCCGCAGCACGAGCGGAGGCGGCTTGGGCGATCTGCTCGGCGGCCTGCTCGGAGGCAGCGCCGGGGGCGGCACGGGCACGCGCAGCGGCGGCGGCAACGCCGGCATGGCCATCCTCGCCACCATCGCGATGGCGGCGCTGAAGAACTGGACCGACGGCCGCCGCGCGCAGGCCGCGATGGCACCCGACACGGCGGGCTTCGCCGCCCCCGAACTCGAAACCATGACCGAGCCCGCGACCGCGGAGCTGATCGTGCGCGCGATGATCTCGGCGGCCAAGGCCGACGGCGAAGTGAGCGAGGACGAGATCCAGCGCATCGTCGGCCGCATCGGCGCCGACGGCCTGAGCGAGGAGGAGAAGCAGTTCATGATCGCCGAACTGCGTCGCCCGCTCGACCTCGCCGCGCTCGTCGCCGAGGTGCCCAACGAGATGGTGGCGGTCGAGGTCTATGCCGCCTCGCTGCTCGCGATCGAACTCGACACCCCGGCCGAGGCGGCCTACCTGCGCCAGCTCGCCCAGGCACTGCGCCTGGACGGTGCGACGCTGTCCCGCCTGCACGAGATCACCGGCGCCACCGCGGTCTGAGCGCGGGTATCGGGCCGCACCGCCGCACGCCAAGCTGGCGCGGCGGCGCGACTCGCCTCACTCGCTCTCGAGCCGGAAGCCCAGCTTCAGCGTGACCTGGAAGTGCGCGACCTTGCCGTCGACCACGTGGCCGCGCGTCTCCATCACCTCGAACCAGTCGATGTGGCGGATTGTGCGCGCAGCGGTCTCGATCGCATTGCGGATGGCGGCATCGGTGCTCTCGTGCGAGGTGCCGACGATTTCGACGAGCTTGTAGACGCGATCGGACATCTTGTCCTCCTCTGCGGTGCCGGCCAGCGCCGGATGGCTGTTCAGTCCGCGTCCGGATCCGCGGACCGATCCTCCCCGCGCAACGCCCGCGCAGCCTCGAAGCCGCGCACCGACGCCACATAGCCACGGACGCCGAGCACGGCGATCGCAACCACGATGGCGGTGAAGACGGCGAGCTTGAAGGCCATGCGAAGGCGTCCTGCAGGCAAGGGTTGGGAATCGCGGCATGCGCCTCGCGCGCGCCGCCGTGCTTCAGTCTAGGCGCAAACGCCTGTGGTGTCGCGCATGCCCGGAGCTCCCGCCACCGCCCACGCGCCCTCCCACCTCGCCGTCCACCTCCTCACCCCCCCTGCGCGCGCAGCCACGCCGCACGCTCGCGCCAGCGCGTCGCCTTGTCGCCGGCGAGCCCGGGCGCGCCGGCGATGCGTGCGAGCAGCCCGGCATCGGGCCGGTGCGCGCTCACCGTGTCCCAGTAGTCGGCAAGCGTGAGCCAGGGATTGGGACGCTCGAGCAGCTCGATCGTGTCGCCCGCGGCGATCCTGCCCGGCTGCAGCACGCGGTAGTACCAGCCGGTGATCCCCGCCGCCTCGACGAAACGCGAGGCGCCCTCGACCTGCAGACGCAGGTCGATCTTCCAGCACGGCGAGCGCGTCTGGCTCACCTGCACGCGCGCCGCGCCGATGCGCAGCACGTCGCCGATGCACAGCACGTGCTCGTCCAGCCCGTGCGTGCTGATGTTCTCGCCGAGGAAACCCGCACCCAGCGCGGCTGCGCACTGTGGCCACTCGGCGGCCAGCACCGCGTAGTGCTCGACCGGATAGTGGTGCAGCGCCTTCTCCAGGCCGCCGTGGTGGCGCAGGTCGGCCTGCTCGTCGCCCTCCAGCCCGGTCGGCGTCAGCATGACCGGGCCCGCGGCCGGCGACTTGACGATGCCGCTGCGCTCGCCCTCGATCGACAGCAGGCGCACCTTGCCGACGAAGACCTCATCCACCTTGCTCTTCATGTCCCCCAATCCTCCCTGCCTTCCAGGTCGCAGCAATGGCGACCCGGGATGACGTGAACGCAAGAGGCCGCACCCGGGGGCACGGCCTCGTCTTCGATCACGACTCGAAACTGCGCTCAGAGAGCTTCCATACGCAGCTTCACGACCTTGCCCTGCACTACGGGCAGCGCCTCGATGCGCACGATGGCGGCATTGGCGTTCTTTTCCGCGGTCTGGTGGGTCAGCATGATGATGTCGGTGTGCGCCTCGCCCTCGGCCGCCTGCTTCTGGATCAGCGCCTCGATCGAGATCCCGCTGTCGGCCAGGATGCGGGTGATGTCGGCGAGCACGCCCGGCTTGTCCTCGACCCGCATGCGCAGGTAGTAGGAGGTCACGACCTCCTCGATCGGCAGCACCGGAACGTCGTGCACCTGGTCGGGCTGGAAGGCCAGGTGGGGCACGCGGTGCTCGGGGTCGGAGGTGTGCAGGCGGGTGACGTCGACCAGGTCGGCGATCACCGCCGAAGCGGTGGGCTCGGCGCCCGCGCCCTTGCCGTAGTAGAGCGTCGCGCCGACGGCGTCGCCCTGCACCAGCACCGCATTCATCGCACCCTCGACGTTGGCGATGAGGCGCTTCGCCGGAATCAGCGTGGGGTGCACGCGCAGCTCGACGCCGTTCTCGCGGCGGCGGGCGATGCCGAGCAGCTTGATGCGATAGCCGAGCTGTTCGGCGTAGCCGATGTCCACCGAGTCGAGCTTGCTGATGCCCTCGATGTAGGCCTTGTCGAACTGCATCGGGATGCCGAAGGCGATCGCGCTCATGATCGTCGCCTTGTGCGCGGCGTCGACCCCCTCGACGTCGAAGGTCGGATCGGCCTCGGCGTAGCCGAGCGCCTGCGCTTCCTTGAGCACCTCGGCGAAGGGCAGGCCCTTGTCGCGCATCTCGGACAGGATGAAGTTGGTGGTGCCGTTGATGATGCCGGCCAGCCACTCGATGCGGTTGGCGGTGAGGCCTTCGCGCAGCGCCTTGATGATCGGGATGCCGCCCGCGACCGCGGCCTCGAAGGCCACCATCACGCCCTTCTTCTGCGCCGCGGCGAAGATCTCGTTGCCATGCACCGCGAGCAGCGCCTTGTTGGCGGTGACCACGTGCTTGCCGTTCTCGATCGCCTTCAGCACCAGCTCCCGGGCCACGCCGTAGCCGCCGATCAGCTCGACGACGATGTCGATGCCCGGATCGGTGACCACCGAGAAGGCGTCGTCGGTGAGCTTGACCTCGCCGCCGGTCACCTTGCGCGCGAGCTCGAGGTTCTTGTCGGCCACGGTGACGATGCGGATCGGACGGCCGGCGCGCCGGGTGATCTCCTCGGCGTTGCGTTTGAGGACGGTGTAGGTGCCGCCACCGACGGTACCGATGCCAAGGAGGCCAACGTTGATAGGTTTCATTTTGTCCGTGAGGTGTGAGGTGTCAGGAGGGAGGAGCAGGCGGCGCAGCCGCCTTCCGGTGGCGGCTCAGGTGCCGTGACGCTTGCGGTAGTTCTCGAGGAAGCGGGCGATGCGGCCGATGGCGTCGCGCAGGTCGTCCTCGTGCGGCAGGAAGACCAGGCGGAAGTGGTCGGGATGCGGCCAGTTGAAGCCGGAGCCCTGCACCAGCAGCACACGCTCCTCTTCGAGCAGTTCGGCGATGAAGGCCTGGTCGTCCTCGATCGGATAGACCTTGGGATCCAGGCGCGGGAACATGTACAGCGTGGCCTGCGGCTTCACGCAGCTCACGCCTGGGATCTGGTTGATCAGTTCCCAGGCGAGGTCGCGCTGGCGACGCATGCGCCCACCCTCGGCGACCAGGTCGTCGATGCTCTGGTAGCCGCCGAGCGCGGTCTGGATCGCGTACTGGCCGGGCACGTTGGCGCACAGGCGCATCGAGGCCAGCATGTTGAGGCCCTCGATGTAGTCGTTGGCGCGGCGCTTGTCGCCGCACACCACCATCCAGCCCGCGCGGTAGCCGCAGGAGCGGTAGTTCTTCGACAGACCGTTGAAGATGATCGTCAGCACGTCCTCGGACAGCGCCGCCATCGAGGTGTGCCTGACGCCCTCGTAGAGCACCTTGTCGTAGACCTCGTCGGCGTAGAGGATCAGGTCATGCTCGCGGGCAAGCGCGACGATCTGCTTCAGGGTCTCGTCCGGATACACCGCGCCGGTCGGATTGTTCGGGTTGATGACCACGATCGCGCGCGTGTTGGCGTTGATCTTCGCGCGCATGTCGTCGATGTCCGGCAGCCAGCCCTTGGACTCGTCGCACAGGTAATGCACCGGCTTGCCGCCCGACAGGCTCACCGCAGCGGTCCACAACGGGTAGTCGGGCGCCGGCACCAGCACCTCGTCGCCGGCGTCGAGCAGCGCGTTCATCGCCATTACGATGAGCTCGGACACACCGTTGCCGATGTAGATATCCTCGATGGTGACACCCTTGATGCCCTTCTGCTGGGTGTAGTGCATCACCGCCTTGCGCGCGGAGAAGATGCCCTTGGAGTCCGAGTAGCCCGCCGCGTTGGGCAGGTTGCGGATCATGTCCATCTGGATCTCTTCGGGCGAATCGAAGCCGAACGCGGCGAGGTTGCCGATGTTCAGCTTGATGATCTTGTGCCCCTCGTCCTCCATCTGCTTGGCGCGCACCAGCACCGGGCCGCGGATGTCGTAGCAGACCTCGGCGAGCTTGGCGGACTTGCGGATCGGACGCGGCGCGGCGGCTGCGCCCGCCTCGGCCTTGATCACCGGTTCGGGGGATGCCGCCGCGAGCTCGAGTGTCTTCACCGCTTTCATGCCATTCCTTCCTGAGAGGTGGAAACGCGCGCCGGAGTTTTCCCGCACGCCAAAAGGTTGATATCTTAGCCGCGCTCCCGCACTGCGGCAATTTGCCCGGGCATCGCGGGCAACCGCCGGCGTGCGCCGCATGCCGCGACCAGGAACGGACGATGAAGCTCTACCAGGACAAGCACGCCAACACCAACGTGATAACCGGCTACGGCGACGACCACGTGATGATCGGGAAGACCCGCCACGAGGGCAACGTGCTCGTCAGCGCCGGGCGGATTGTGGGCGATTGGGCCCCGCAGGCCGGTGGCGACCTCGCAGGACTGACGGCCGAGGATCTCGCGCGCGCAGCCGAACTCGGCGCCGAGATCCTCATCGTCGGCACCGGGCGCCGCCAGCGCTTCCCGCAGCCACCGCTGCTGCGCGGGCTGGTCGAGGCGCGCATCGGCTTCGAGTTCATGGACTTCGCCGCCGCCTGCCGCACCTACAACATCCTCGTGGCCGAAGGCCGCGCGGTCGTGCTCGGACTGCTCCACGAACGCTGAGCGGCGCAACGCGGCGGTAACGCCGCCGCAATACGCTCTTCACCCGGGCAGGCGCTTTCGGCTACCCTGAGGCATACGAAGCACGTGCGCCGGTGCGCTCGCCCCGAGCGCGCAGCCCCGCCGCCCCGACGAACAGGAGACCCGATTGAGCGCCCCCCTCGCCCCCGACTTTTCCCTGCCCGCCACCGCCGGCCACACCGTCACCCTCTCCGCGCTGCGCGGCCGCAAGGTGGTGATCTACTTCTACCCCAAGGACAACACCCCCGGCTGCACCAACGAGACGCGCGACTTCGGCGCGCTGCACGCCGAGTTCGCCGCCACCGACTGCGCCGTCTTCGGCATCAGCCGCGACAGCCTCAAGAGCCACGAGAACTTCAAGGCCAAGCTCGAACTGCCCTTCGAACTCGTCTCCGACCCCGAGGAACAGGCCTGCGAGGCCTTCGGCGTCATGAAGCTGAAGAACATGTACGGCAAGCAGGTGCGTGGCATCGAGCGCAGCACCTTCCTCATCGACGCCGCGGGCGCGATCGCGCGCGAATGGCGTGGCGTGAAGGTGCCCGGCCACGCCGAGGAAGTGCTCGCCGCCGCGCGCGCGCTCTGATCCTTGCGGCGCCGGCCGCGCACCGCGAGCCGTCCCGCACGCTCGGCGCCCCGGCGCCGCCTCGCCTCTTCCTGCGGCCGTCCTGCCGCCCTCCCGGATCCACGTCATGTCCGCCCTCCGCAAATCCGCCACCTCCCCGTCCCTCCCCGCGGACGCGGGCGAGCCTGCCATCAAGCGTGTCCGCCGTACCCGCAAGGCCCCGGCAGCGTGCAAGCTCTTCGTGCTCGACACCAACGTGCTGATGCACGACCCGACCAGCCTGTACCGCTTCGAGGAGCACGACCTCTACGTGCCGATCATGACGCTGGAGGAACTCGACAACAACAAGAAGGGCACCAGCGAGGTGGCACGCAACGCCCGCCAGGCCAGCCGCATGCTCGACGAGATCGTATGCGCCTCGGAAGACGGCATTGCCGCGGGCATCGCGCTCGAGGGCCCCTCGCGCGGCCAGGCCACCGGACGCCTGCACCTGCAGACCGAGGCGATCGACATCAAGCTGCCGCCGGCCTTGCCGACCGCGCGCGGCGACAACCAGATCCTCGCGGTGGTGATGTTCCTGGTGGAGAAGCACCCCGGGCGCGAGGTCATCCTGGTGTCGAAGGACATCAACATGCGCATCAAGGCCCGTGCGCTCGGGCTCGCCGCGCAGGACTACTTCAACGACAAGGTGCTCGAGGACAGCGACCTGCTGTACACCGGCACCTGCGAGCTGCCCGCCGACTTCTGGGACAGCCACGCGCGCGGCATGCAGTCGTGGAAGGAAGAAGGCCGCAGCTACTACCGCGTCAGCGGGCCGCTCGCCGCCGAGATGCTGGTGAACGAGTTCGTCTATCAGGACGGCGACAACCCGCTGCAGGCCTGGGTGAAGGAAAAGGAAGGCCGCAGCGCCCTCATCGAGACCCTCACCGACTACAGCCACCACAAGAACAACGTCTGGGGCATCACCGCGCGCAACCGCGAGCAGAACTTCGCGCTCAACCTGCTGATGAACCCCGAGATCGACTTCGTCACCCTGCTCGGCCAGGCCGGCACCGGCAAGACCCTGCTGACGCTCGCCGCCGGGCTCACCCAGGTGCTGGAGTCGAAGCGCTACAGCGAGATCATCATGACCCGCGTCACCGTTCCGGTGGGCGAGGACATCGGCTTCCTGCCCGGCACCGAGGAAGAAAAGATGGCACCCTGGATGGGCGCGCTCGAGGACAACCTCGACGTGCTCAACGGCACCGCCGGCGAGGGCGGCGACTGGGGTCGCGCGGCCACCCGCGACCTCATCCGCAGCCGCATCAAGATCAAGAGCCTGAACTTCATGCGCGGCCGCACTTTCCTCAACAAGTTCCTCATCATCGACGAGGCGCAGAACCTCACGCCCAAGCAGATGAAGACCCTGATCACGCGCGCCGGCCCCGGCACCAAGGTGGTCTGCATGGGCAACATCGCGCAGATCGACACGCCCTACCTCACCGAGGGTTCTTCGGGCCTCACCTTCGTGGTCGACCGCTTCAAGGGCTGGGCCCACTCCGGCCACATCACCCTGCAGCGCGGCGAACGCTCCCGCCTCGCCGACCACGCCGCCGAGGTGCTCTGACGCAGCCCTCGCGGCTCGCCGTTCCCGCGATGCGCGCGCCTATAATGTGTGATTGCTTCGATCCCGGTCCGCCCATGAGCAACGACGCCGCCGACCTGCTGGTGGGAGCCAGCATGGATTTCCTGCGCAACTTCTCCCCCTTCAACCGCATGGAGCCGGGCGCGCTCGCCTCTCTCGCCGAGCGCGCGGTGCTCGCCTTCCATGCCCGTGGCAGCGAGATCCTGACGCCCGAATCGGGTGTGCCGTCGCACTTCTACATCGTCCAGCGCGGCAAGATCCAGGCCCGGCAGACCGGCCAGACCACGGTCACCGAGTACACCAGCCTAACCCTCGGGCCGGGCGAGTGCTTCCCGATCGGCGCCATCTCCGCGCGCCGCCCCTCGACCAACGCCTACGTGGCGGTCGAGGACAGCTTCTGCTTCCAGATCAGCGCCGACGACTTCCTGCATCTGATGCAGATCAGCCCGGTGTTCCACCTCTTCTGCACGCAGTACATCGCCAGCCTGCTCAGCCAGTCGCGCCAGCAGCTGCAGAGCACGTTCGCCCAGCGCGCCGCCGAGCAGCAGACCATGACCACGGCGCTCGGCAAGTTGATCGAGAAGGAGGCGGTCTTCGTCACCCCCGATACGCCGACGCGCAGCGCGCTCGAGCGCATGTCCGAGCTGCATCTCGGCTGCATGGTGGTGGTGGACGCGGAACGCCGCCCGGTCGGCATCCTGACCCAGAGCGACCTGCTGCCGCGCGTGATCCTCGCCGGCTTCGACCTCGCGCGCCCGATCGGCGAGCTGATGACCGCCAATCCGCACCAGCTGCCGGCGAGCGCCTCGGCCTACGACGCGGCCCTGGAGATGGCCACCCACGGCGTGCGCCACCTGCTCGTGGTCGACTCCGACAGCGTGCTGCTGGGCGTGGTCTCCGAGCGCGATCTGTTCTCGCTGCAGCGCATCAGCCTGCGCCAGATCCGCGCCGGCATCGACAACGCCGCCGACATCGAGGCCCTGCAGCGTGCGAGCAAGGACATCCGTCAGCTGGCGCTGAACCTGATCGCCCAGGGCATCGGCGCCGAGCAGCTCACGCAGTTCATCTCGGCGCTCAACGACGCGCTGACGCGCCGCATCATCATCCTGGCGCGTGAACGCCACGAGCTGGTGGGGATCGACTTCGCCTGGCTCGCCTTCGGCTCCGAGGGCCGCCACGAGCAGACCCTGTCCACCGACCAGGACAACGGGATCATCTTCCGCTGCGCCGAGCCGAAGCAACTCAAGGACACGCGCGCCCGCCTGGTCGAGTTCGCGCGCACGGTCAACGAAGACCTCGCGGCCTGCGGCTTCCCGCTGTGCAAAGGCAACATCATGGCGAGCAACCCCGAGCTCTGCCTGACCCTCGACGAGTGGAAGTCGCGCTTCGGCGACTGGATCCGCGAGCCCGACCCGCAGGCCCTGCTCAACGCCTCGATCTTCTTCGACTTCCGCGTGCTCTACGGCAACGAACGCTTCGGCGACCAGCTGCGCAGCGCGCTCAACAAGGGTGCCAAGGGCAACAGCGCCTTCCTGCGCATGATGGCCGCCAACGCCCTCAAGGTCATGCCCCCGCTCGGGCGCATCCGCGACTTCGTGGTGGATGAAGACGGCACCATCGACATGAAGAAATCCGGCGCCCGCCTGTTCGTCGATGTGGCCCGCATCCTCGCCCTGCGCACCGGCGTGGAGTCGAGCAGCACGGTGCAGCGCCTGCGCCAGGGCAGCACCAAGATCGGCGGCATGAGTCCGGAGGAAGTCTCGGCCATCATCGACGGCTTCAACTTCATTCAGTTGCTGCGCCTGCGTTCGCAGCACCTCGAGACCGAGCACGACTCCGCCGAGGACAACCGCATCGACCCCGAATCGCTCAACGAACTCGACCGCCGCATCCTCAAGGAAGCCTTCCGCCAGGCGCGCAAGCTCCAGCTGCGGCTTAAACTCGATTACCAACTATGAGCTGGCTCTCTCGCCTGAAGAACGCCCGCGGCAACCAGCCGCCGCTGAGCGCCGAGGCCGAGCGCGCGCTCGAGGCTTGGCATGCGCTCGCCGAGTCCGCGCACGAACAGCCTCATTTCGAGTCGCGCTACGTGGTGCTCAACACCGAGGCCA
Source organism: Thauera aminoaromatica (assembly GCF_000021765.1). Taxonomy (NCBI): domain Bacteria; kingdom Pseudomonadati; phylum Pseudomonadota; class Betaproteobacteria; order Rhodocyclales; family Zoogloeaceae; genus Thauera; species Thauera aminoaromatica. Next base: position 2,790,232 of record NC_011662.2, read on the forward strand.
CCGGCCTCGACCTCGAACGCGACCGCCTGCTCGCGGTCGGCGCCATCGCCGTCGACGGCGGCCTGCTGCACCCGCAGGACGCCTATCACGCGCAGCTCGAGCCCTTGCCCGGCGATGCGCTCGCCGGGCTGCTCGGCTTCGCCCGCAACAGCCCGCTTGTCGTGTTCAACGCCACCTTCAACCGCACGATGCTCGAGCGCGCGTTCTCGAGAATGCTCGGCTTCACGCCGGAGTTCCTCTGGATCGACCTCTATTTCCTGCTGCCCTCGCTGTTTCCCGAGCGGCTGGAACGCCCCGGTCGGCTCGCCGACTGGATGGCCGCCTTCGAGATCGAGACCTTCCAGCGCCACCACGCGCTCGGCGACGCCTGGGCGATCGCGCAACTCTTCCTCGCGGCGCAGTCGCGCGCACTCTCGCTCGCGGTCACCAGTCCGCGCGCGCTTGCCGAGCACGCCCAGGCCTACCGGCAAAAGATCAAGGTCTGAAAGCAGGCCGACAAGAACCGGGACGAATGCGTCCGACAGGCGCAGATTTCCCTTTACACCGGATAGCTCGATGCGTATATTTCCTCGAATGTTTTTCCGGACATCCCTACCTGCCCTGCTCGCCTCCTTCGCGCTCGCCCTTCCCGCCCAAGGCGCGGAGCCGGCCCCGGCGCAGCGCGAGCACGCCTTCCAGGCGTCTTCGGCGTTCGAGGAGTACACCACGGCCGCCGAACAACTGGTCGACGAGGCGCTCTCCTACCTGGGTATCCGCTATCGCTTCGGAGGCACTTCGCCGGCGACCGGCTTCGATTGCAGCGGACTCGTGCTCAACGTGTTCCGTAATGCCGTCGGGCTCGACCTACCGCGGAGCGCGAGCGAGATGGCGAGCCTGGGCGACAAGATCGGCAAGCAGGACCTCAAGCCGGGCGACCTGGTGTTCTTCAACACCATGCGACGCACCTTCTCGCACGTCGGCATCTATCTCGGCGACGGCAAGTTCGTGCATGCCCCCTCGAGCGGCGGCAAGGTTCGCGTCGAGAACATCTCCGCGACGTACTGGGCCAAACGCTTCAACGGCGCCCGCCGGCTGGTCGATGAGGAATCGCTCGGTCTCAGCGCCCAGGTGATGCGCACGCACTGAGCGCCGGCGAGGAACACGCCGAGGAAGAGGCCCCGCATGCCGGGGCCTCTTGCTTTTTCAGCAGGCAGATGACGCCCGCCGGCGCCCACCGGATGCCTTCTCGCAGCGCCGCGGGCATTCGTCGCAGCGCGAACCCATCTGCCGATCGAGCGCCTGCTGCAGCGCGCAGGTGGAGCGCCGGCAGCACACCACCTGCACGCCCTGCTTGCCTGCGGCCTCACGGAAGCGCTGCATGACGTTGTGGCCGAGAAAATCGGTGAACAGGATCACCAGCCCGATCCCGCTCGGCAAGGGCGTGCTGCGGCGCTGGTGCGTCGTGTCGCGGCCGCTGACGTGGGCGGCGATGCGAATGCCGAAGTTGTGCAGAACATCCGGGATGTTGCCGAGGCGGTCGGCACCGACGAGCAGCGCATTCATGGAATCTCCTTGTTGAGAACATTTCTCAACAATAATGAAGTGAATGCGATCCATTTGCAACTGCGAACCTTTATCGTTAGTATCGTCGCACCGCAAACACACCAAGGTTCGCACACCATGAGCAAGAAAGTCCTCATCGCCTCGATCATCGCCGCCTTCGGTCTCACCGGCACCGTCACCGCCGCCGAGCTGAACGTCTACTCCGCCCGCCACTACCAGACAGACGAAGAGCTCTACGGCAATTTCACCAAGCAGACCGGGATCAAGATCAACCGCATCGAGGCGAAGGAAGACGAACTGCTCGAGCGCATCCGCAACGAGGGCGCCAACAGTCCGGCCGACATCTTCGTCACCGTCGATGCCTCGCGCCTGGCGAAGGCCGACGAACTCGGCATCTTCCGGCCGGTGAAGTCCGCCGCGCTCGAGGCCCGCATCCCCGCCCACCTGCGCGCACCGAACTGGTTTTCCTACTCGACCCGCGCACGCGTGATCGTCTACAACCCGGACATGGTCAAGGCCGAGCAGGTGCAGACCTACGAGCAGCTCGCCGACCCCGCGCTCAAGGGCCAGGTGTGCACCCGCTCGGGCAGCCACCCCTACAACCTCTCGCTCGGCGCCGCCATGATCAAGCACAACGGCGCGGAAGCAACCGAGAACTGGGCCCGGGGCATCGTCGCCAACTTCGCACGCGCGCCCAAGGGCGGCGACACCGACCAGATCCGCGCCGTGGCCGCGGGCGAGTGCGGCGTGGCCATCGCCAACAGCTACTACCTCGCCCGCCTGATGAACTCGGACAAGCGCGAAGACCAGGCCGTGGTCGCGAAGATCAAGGCGGTGTGGCCGAACCAGGCGACCTGGGGCACCCACATCAACGTGTCCGGCGCCGGCATGCTCGAGCACGCGCCGAACAAGGAGGCCGCGGTCAAGTTCCTCGAGTATCTCGCCTCGGACCAGGCGCAGGAATACTTCGCCAACGGCAACAACGAATGGCCTGCGGTGCCGAGCGTGAAGGTGGACAACCCCGCGCTGAAGAAGCTCGGCGAGTTCAAGGCCGACACCCTGCCGATCGGCGAGCTCGCCGACACGGTGGCCGAGGCCCAGCGCATCTTCGACCGCGCCGGCTACCGCTGATCCGCAGCCCCTGCGGCGGCCCCCTCGCTGACGGGCTCGCCGCAGGGCGCACCGGCACTCGCCGGCGCCAGCACGACGCGGTTACGCCCGGCGTGCTTGGCCGCGTACAAGGCCTCGTCGGCGCGCGCATAGGCGGCCTCGTAGCCTTCGTCGGCCGCGTCCAGCATGGTCGCACCGATGCTGACCGAATAGTGCAGCGCCCCCGAGTCGACGCTGGCCGGCGAATCCGCCACCACCCTGCGCAGCCGGTCCGCCGCCCGCACCGCGCCGAGCGCGTCGATGCTGGGAAGCAGGACCGCGAACTCCTCCCCGCCCAGGCGTGCGAACACGTCGGCCTCGCGCAACTGCGCGCTCACCGTCGCGGTGAAATGGCGCAGCACCTCGTCACCCGCGGCATGGCCGTGGGTGTCGTTGATGCGCTTGAAGAAGTCGAGGTCCATCAGCAGCAGCGCTGCCGGCGCCTGGTTGCGGCGCACGCGTCCGAGTTCGCCGCGCACGACCTCGACGAAGTGGCGGCGATTCCATAGCCCGGTGAGCGGATCGCTGGTGGCCAGCTGCAGCAGGCTCTCCTCCATCGCCTTGCGCTGCGAGATGTCCTGGTGGATGCCGACCATGCGCAGCGCCTCCCCGCCCTCGCCGCGATCGAGTACACGGCCCGCCGCGAGCACCCAGACCCAGTGCCCGCTCTTGTGCTTGAGCCGGTATTCCGCGCGATAGGCATCCTTGGTGCCGCGCAGGTGCGGCTCGAGCGAGTCGCGGATGTCGTACCAGTCGTCCGGATGCACCAGGGACTCCCAGCTCGATACATTCGCCGGCAGCTCCTCCGCTGCATAGCCGAGCATCCTGCACCACATCGGGCTGAAATTCGCTCGCCCGCTCGGCACGTCCCAGTCCCACAAACCGAGCTCGGCACCTTCGAGTGCGAGCATCAGGCGGCGTTCGCGCTCGGCGATCTGCTCGCGCACCCGGCGCCGCTCGGTGAAGTCCCGGCTGACGCGGATCTCGCCGAGCTGCACGCCGTCGAGGTCGAAATAGGGGGTGCGCAAGGTGTCGAGCAGACGTAGCGTTCCGTCCGCCGCCTCCAGCCACTCCTCGTGGTTCTCTGCGCAGCTCACGGTGTCCTGGCCGGCCCCGGCGAGCGGCAGCCGCCCCGCGAACAGCTCGCCGTCGCTGCGCCCGACCAGGGCCGCCTCGCGGATCCCGTAGGCCTCGGCGAAGGCCTTGTTGCAGCCCAGGTAACGGCCTTCCCGATCGCGGAAGGCGATCAGGTCGGGCACCGAATCGATCAGCCCGCGCAGCAGCGCCCGCTCGGCCGCCAGCGCCCGCTGTGGCGCACGCACGCCGGACACGAACACCGCGCGATAGATCATCGCGAACGCCGCCACCTTGTAGGCGTGCCCGAGCACGTTGTAAAGGTCGGCGACCGCGGCATAACGCGCGAAATGCAGCTCGGCCAGCGCCATCGTCGCCGCGGCGGCGGCCAGCCAGCCAGCGGCGGATTCGCCGTCCGCCAGCGCGCGGCGCGCGAGCAAGATCGCGGCAGCAAGGTGCAGCAGCACGAGCCCACCCTCCAGCACGCTCTTTAACGGGGTTACGCCCTGCCCCTCGATGAAGGTCGCCGGCAAGACCTGCGGGTGCGCAAGGACGAGCCAGCTCCAGCCGAAGGCGACGCCGATCGCAGCGAGGACGGCCCAGGCCGCGGCGGATCCGCCGCCATCGCGCTCCGGCAGCACGGCATGGGCGAGCAGGCCCAGCACACCGAGCAGACGCGCCATCAGCCAGAAGGCGATCGCCTTGTCCGCGCTGTTGGGCGTGAAGAAGGGCGGCATGCCCGGAAAGGACATCAGGTGGGCGAAATCGAGCAGCCCCACCGCGAGGCAGGCTGCGCCGAGCCAGACCAGCCGTGCCCCGCGCGCGCTGCGGCGCAGGTTCCAGCCAAGCGCGAACACCATCCCGGCGACCACGAGCGAGAAGATCTCCAGCCCTGAATGCAGCGGGAGGTAATCGCGCGCATCGGCGAACAGGCGCACCGGCGGCATGAAGACGCTGAGGACGAAGAGTACCCCGAGCAGGCCGGTGGCCTGCAGCGGACGACGGAAGCGGTGCAGCACCGAGGTCGCCAAGATCAACGCGCCTCGGGCACACCGCAGGAGCGTGGTTTGCCCCCCCAGCCGGAAGGCATGGTATGGACGACCCGGGCAGCTTGCCGAGCGCTGCACGGGGCGAAGATTGAAGGACGCGGGGACATCGCGTAATTATGCATGATCGACCCGCGACCGCCGCCGCGGCAGCGCACCCCGCGTGCATTATTTCGCGTCGGCAGGCACCTCGCTCAGCCCTCCCGGCGGCGCACGCGCAGGATCTGGCGCGAAATCCAGAACATCGGCAGCAAGCCCACCGCCACGATGATCAGCGCCGCGGTCGAGGCTTCGGCCAGGCGCTCGTCGGCCGCAAGCGTGTGCGCCTGGGTGGCGAGGGTGTCGAAGTTGAAGGGTCGGATCACCAGCGTGGCGGGCAGCTCCTTCATGACATCGACGAACACCAGCAGGCCGGCGGTGAGCAGGCTACCGCGCAGCATCGGCATGTGCACCCGCCTCAGCGTCGCCCACTTGCCGAAGCCCAGGCTGCGCGAGGCGTCGTCCATGTTGGGGGTGATCTTGCCCAGGCTGGACTCGACCGTCTGCAGCGCCACTGCGAGGAAGCGCGCCAGGTACGCGTAGATCAGCGCGGCGATGCCGCCGGTGAGCAGCAGCCCGGGGTTCGTCCCCCACAACGCCTCCCAGCCCTGGGCCAGCCAGCGATCCACCCGGGTCAGCGGGATCAGCACGCCCACCGCGATCACCGAGCCGGGCACCGCGTAGCCCAGTCCGACGATGCGGTTGAGCACCTGCGGCAGGCGCGAGCGCGCCAAGCGTGCGGCGTAGGCGAGCAGCACTGCGAGCAGCACCGCCACCACCGCGGTGATCGCCGCGAGCACGAAGCTGTTGTGCGCCAGCTCGACGAAGCGCGCGCCGAACTGGGCATCGCCCTCGAGGAAGGCCATGCGCAGCAGCAGCGCCGCCGGCAGCAGGAAGCCGAGCAGCAGCGGCATGAAGCAGGCGAACGCGGCGAGCACACCGAGCGCCAGCGGCAGGCGCAGCCGCACCGGCATCGCCACCTGGCGCGAGGTGTTGTTGAAGCGCGCCCGCCCGCGCGACATGCGCTCCAGTGTCAGCACCAGGACCACGAAGGCGAGCAGCGCGGCCGACAGCTGCGCGGCGGCGATGCGGTCGCCGAGCGAGAACCAGGCGCGATAGATGCCGGTGGTAAAGGTCTGCACGCCGAAGTAGGACACGGTGCCGAAGTCGGCCAGCGTCTCCATCAGCGCCAGCGCGGTGCCGGCCACCACCGCCGGGCGCGCCAGCGGCAGGGAGACGCGGAAGAACGAGCCCCACGGACCCAGCCCGAGCGTGCGCCCGGCCTCGAGCATCCCGCCCGCACGCTCCAGGAAGGCGGTGCGCGCGATCATGTAGACATACGGGTAGAGCACGAACATGAACATCGCCACCGCGCCGCCGACGGTGCGCACGTCGGGGAACCAGTAGTCGCCGCGCCCCCATCCGAAGGTCTCGCGCAGCCAGCCCTGCACCGGGCCGACGAACTGGAGAAAATCGGTATACACGTAGGCCATCACATAGGCCGGCATCGCCAGCGGCAGCACCAGCGCCCACTCCAGGAAGCGCCGCCCGGGAAAGTCCAGCATCGTCGTCAGCCAGGCCGAGGTCACGCCGATCGACGACACCCCCAGGCCGACGCCGATGCATAGCACCACGGTGTTGAACACGAACTCGCCGAGCACCGTGTCGGCCAGGTGCGACCAGGTCGCCCCGGTGTCGCCGGCGAGCACGTTGGAGAACACCGACAGCACCGGCGCCGCGATCAGCGTGGCCACCACAACCGCCAGCACTGTCAGCGAAGAAAACCGAATGCGCATCGCGCCCTGCCCTGCCGTCGAATCCATGCCGTTCCCATGATTGCGCCCCGGCGCCGGAAATCGGCCCCCGCGAACTGAGCGAATTATAATTGATCGCATTTGGAACACCGGGGTGCAATAATTCCCCACGCCCATAGGCCCTCGACGACCGCGATGTCCCACCTCGACCTTTCCCGCATCGACCTCGCCTTCGGCAGCCACCTCGTGGTCCGCCAGCTCTCACTGCAGCTCGAGAAGGGCCGCATCGGCTGCCTGCTCGGGCCTTCCGGCTGCGGCAAGACCACGGTGCTGCGCTGCATCGCCGGCTTCGAACGGCTGGCGGCCGGCGAGATCCGCCTCGACGGCGAGGTCGTCAGCACGCCGCGCCACATGCTGCCGCCCGAGCGCCGGCGCATCGGCATGGTGTTCCAGGACTATGCGCTCTTCCCGCATCTCTCGGTGGCGGACAATATCGGCTTCGGCCTCCGGCGCGACAGCGCCGCCGTGCGCAACGCGCGGGTGGACGAGCTGCTCGCGCTGGTCGGCCTCGCCGGACAGGGCCGCAAGTATCCGCACGAGATGTCCGGCGGCCAGCAGCAGCGCGTCGCGCTCGCGCGTGCACTCGCTCCCAAGCCCAGCCTGCTGCTGCTCGACGAGCCCTTCTCCAATCTCGACGTCGAATTGCGCGAACGCCTGTCGTACGAGGTGCGCGAGATCATCAAGGCCGCCGACACCACCGCGATCCTGGTCACCCACGACCAGCACGAGGCCTTCGCAGTGGCCGACGAGATCGGCATCATGCACGAGGGTCGCATCCAGCAATGGGATACGCCCTACAACCTCTACCACCGCCCGGCCAACCGCTTCGTCGCCGACTTCATCGGCCAGGGTGCCTTCCTGCGCGGCAAGGTGCTCGACGATCACCGCGTGCAGATCGAGCTCGGCGTGCTCGACAGCACGCAGCCGCTGGTGTGCTGCGCCGACTGCGCCGGTTGCGTGCATGGCAGCCCGGTCGACGTGCTGCTGCGCCCAGACGACCTCGTGCACGACGACGCCAGCGCGCTGCGCGCCGAGGTGGTGCATAAGGCTTTCCGCGGCGCAGACATCCTGTACACCCTGCGCCTGGCGGGCGGCGCGCGCGTGCTCTCGCTGGTGCCCAGCCACCACAACCACGCCATCGGCGAGCGCATCGGCATCCGCCTCGACGTCGACCACGTCGTCACCTTCTCCGACGAGCGCGCCGACGAGTGCGCGCCCGCCCATCCCGCAGCGTCTCTGGCATGATCCCCTGGCTGGGCGCGGAGCCGGGCTTCCCCGCCGACGAGCGCGCTTTGCGCGAACCCAACGGGCTGCTCGCCGCCGGTGGCGCGCTCACCCCACCCTGGCTGCTCGCCGCCTACCGCCGCGGCATCTTCCCCTGGTTCAGCGAGGGCGAACCCATCCTGTGGTGGACACCCGACCCTCGCCTGGTGCTCGTGCCCGACGAATTCCACGTCAGCCATTCGCTGCGCAAGACCCTGCGCCGACGGCGCTTCGAGGTCAGGACGGACACCGCCTTCGCCGAGGTGCTGCTGGCCTGCGCCGCGGCGCGCGCCGGCGGCCCGGGCACCTGGATCACCCCCGCGATGCGCGCCGCCTACCAGCGCATGCACGAACTGGGCTGGGCGCACAGTGTCGAATGCTGGCGAGAGGGCCGGCTGGTGGGCGGACTCTACGGCATGGCGATCGGCCGCGTGTTCTTCGGCGAGTCGATGTTCGCGCGCGAGACCGACGCCTCCAAGGTGGCGCTCGCCCATCTCGCGCGGCTGCTCGCCGAACGCGGCTATGGCATGATCGACTGCCAGATGACCACCGCCCACCTGTGCTCGCTCGGGGCACGCGAGGTGCCGAGGGCGCGTTTCACCGCCGCCCTGCGCCAGTGGGCGCACGACGGCCCGGCGCCGCAGCGCTGGGCCGAGCGAACAATGCAGGACTTCGACTGGAACTGACGCAGGACGGCAAGTTGCACGACGGACGCGATGAAATCGGACTATCCCTACGCCCTCATCCAGTTCTACGCCACGGCGCCCTACGCATGCTCCTACCTGGCCGGGCGGAGCGCGCGCTCGCAGGTCGCCACCCCGGGCCATCTCATCGACCCGCAGGTCTATAGCGAACTCGTGCGCCGCGGCTTTCGCCGCAGCGGGGTGTTCACCTACCGCCCCTATTGCGACCACTGCCAGGCCTGCGTGCCGGTGCGCGTGCCGGTCGAGCGCTTCCAGCCCGACCGCAGCCAGCGCAGGACATGGGCTCGACATGCAGATCTGATCCCGATCGAGCGTCCCCTCGAATTCGTCGAGGAGCACTACCAGCTCTACCAGCGCTACCAGACCGCCCGCCACGCCGGCGGCGGCATGGACCTCGACAACCGCGAGCAGTACGCCCATTTCCTGCTGCAGAGCCATGTCGACACCCGCCTGGTGGAGTTCCGCAGCTATGGCAGCCTGCGCATGGTGAGCGTGATCGATCGCCTCACCGACGGCCTGTCGAGCGTCTACACCTTCTACGATCCCGACCAGCCGCGCAGCGCCTTCGGCACTTGGGGCGTGCTCTGGCAGATCGAGGCGTGCAGGGTGCTCGGACTGCCGCACGTGTACCTGGGCTACTGGATCGGCGAGAGCCCGAAGATGGCCTACAAGGCGCGCTTCCGCCCGCTCGAGGCGCTGATCGACGGCGACTGGCAGCCCTTTCCGGGCGATTTCGCCTGATCACGGCGCCCGGCGGTCGGGTCGACTCGCTACAATCTCGCGATGCTCTACGAACTCGCCCGCCCCCTCCTGTTCGCGCTCGACCCCGAGACCGCCCACAACCTCACCCTGCATGGCCTGCACTATGCCGGCAAGCTGCTGCCCGCCGCCGAGCCGGAGCCGGCGAGCGCGGTCGAGGTCATGGGCCTGCGCTTTCCCAACCGCGTCGGCCTCGCCGCCGGGCTCGACAAGAACGGCGAGGCGATCGACGGCCTCGCCCGCCTCGGTTTCGGCTTCCTCGAGATCGGCACGATCACGCCGCGCCCGCAGCCGGGCAACCCCCGCCCGCGCATGTTCCGCCTGCCCGAGGTGCGGGGCATCATCAATCGCATGGGCTTCAACAACCACGGCGTCGACGTCCTGCTCGCGCACGTGCGTGCGGCGAAGTACCGCGGCATCCTCGGCATAAACATCGGCAAGAACTTCGACACCCCGATCGAGCGTGCCGCCGACGACTACCTCGCCTGCCTGGAAAAAGTGTACGCCCTGGCGAGCTACGTCACGGTGAACATCTCCTCGCCCAACACCAAGAACCTGCGCCAGCTGCAGGGCGAATCCGAACTCGACGACCTCCTCGGCCGCCTCAAGGCGGCGCAGACCCGCCTCACCGAGCAACATGGGCGCTACGTCCCGCTCACCCTCAAGATCGCCCCCGACCTCGACGACGCGCAGGTGAGCAACATCGCCGACGCGCTGCGCCGCCACCGCATCGACGGCGTGATCGCCACCAATACCACGATCGCGCGCGACAAGGTGCAGGGCATCGCCCACGGCAACGAACAGGGCGGCCTGTCGGGCGCGCCGGTGTTCGAGGCTTCCACCGCCGTGGTGCGCAAGCTCGCGCACGCGCTCGCCGGCGAGTTGCCGATCATCGCCGCCGGAGGCGTGCTCGAGGGCGCACAGGCGCGCGCCAAGCTCGAGGCCGGCGCCGCTTTGGTTCAGCTCTACAGCGGACTCATCTACCGCGGCCCGGCACTGGTGCGCGAATGCGTGCGCGCCACCGCGGGGTGAGTCCTTCCCCGACCTCTTCCTTCACCCGGCGAGCAGCACGCCGCGCTCGTCCGCAGCGGCGCCCGTGCCGACCTTCCGACCCTCCGAGGAGCCCAAGATGACTCATCGCCGCCAGTTCGTCCTCTCCGCCGCCGCGCTTGCGGTCGCAGCCACCCTGCCCTTCGCCGCCCACGCCGCGGACGCCGCGAAGGTCGGCTTCGTCTATGTGAGCCCGATCGGCGATGCCGGCTGGACCTACCAGCACGACCTCGGTCGCAAGGAGCTCGAGAAGACGCTCGGCGGCAGGATCGAGACGCGCTACGTCGAGAACGTCGCGGAAGGTGCCGATGCCGAGCGCGTGATCCGCGAGTTCGCCGCCAGCGGCAGCAAGATCGTGTTCGCCACCAGCTTCGGCTACATGAACTACGTCGAGCGCGTCGCCCGCCAGTTCCCCAACGTCACCTTCCTGCACGCCACCGGCTACAAGTCGGCGAAGAACTTCGCGCCCTACAACGCGCGCTTCTACGAGGGCCGCTACCTCAACGGCGTGATCGCCGGCAAGATGACCAAGTCCAACGTCCTCGGCTACGTCGGCGCCTTCCCGATCCCCGAGGTGCTGCAGGGCATCAACGCGTTCACCCTGGGCGCGCGCAGCGTGAACCCGAACGTCGAGGTGCGGGTGATCTGGGCCAACAGCTGGTACGACCCGGGCAAGGAGCGCGAGGCGGCGATGACCCTGATCTCGCAGGGCGCCGACATGCTCACCCACCACACCGACTCCACCGCCACCGTCCAGGCCGCGGAAGAAAAGGGCGTGTACGCCTTCGGCTACCACTCCGACATGTCGAAGTACGCGCCCAAGTCCCAGCTCACCGCCACCACCCACCACTGGGGCGAGTTCTACGCCCGCACCGTCGACGCGGTGCTCGGGGGCACGTGGAAGCCGGAGGGCGTGTGGGGTGGCATGAAGGACGGCATGATCCGCCTCGCCCCGCTCAACCCGGCGATTCCGGCCGACGTGCAGGCCATGGTCAAGGAACTCCAGGGCCGCATCACCGCCGGCAGCCTGCATCCCTTCACCGGCCCGGTGCTCGACCAGGCCGGGAAGGAACGCCTCGCCGCCGGTGCGGTGATGGACGATGCCACCCTGGGCAGGATGGACTACTTCGTCCAGGGCGTCGGTTCGCGCCTGCCCACCGCCAAGTAAGCCTGCTTCCCCACCACGTCGGTTCCATCCGGCGACGAGACCGCCCTCGTGCGGAGCGGGCAGCCCCCCGCTCGCTTCACGGCGTGGGCGGGTCGGCGCGATCCGGGCGGTCCGCCCACGCCTCGTCGTCAGCCGGAAGGCCGTTGCGCAGGCAGGCCGAGATCCCGGTGGCGATCGCGTCGGCCATGCGCGCCTGGCGTTCGGGGTCGCGCAGCAACAGTTCCTCGTCGCGGTTTTTCAGGATGCCGGCTTCGAACAGCACTGCCGGCATGCGCGCGTGGCGCAGCACCGCCAGCCCGTCGTAGTGGTGCACGGCATGCTCGCGGTCGGCGTAGCTGCGCCGGCGGCCGTTCTTGTGCGTGGGCTCGAAACCCATGCGCTGCAGGCGGGCGCCGATCGCACGCGCACACAGGATGCTCATGGCCGTATCGGGGTTGTCGCGCGAGACGAAGAGCGAATGCCCGGCGAACTCGTCGTTGTAGTCGAGCGCACGCCCCTCCCAGGTCCACGGGCGCAACTCGACGGCATTGACCGAGTCGTGATGCAGCGAGAGCAGGAAGGCCGCTCCGGCCTCGCCGGCGGCCTGCGGCCGCGCGCGCAGGCTCGCGATGCGGCCGTCGGCGTTGATGGTGCTCACCGCCCAGCCGCGCGCGTGCAGTGCATCGACCACATGCACGGAAAGATCGCGGTTGAACTCGAACTCGCTGCGGCCGCGCGCGCTCGTCGCCCCGGGCGCGTCCAGGGTGTGGCCGACGTCGACAGCCACCGGCCCTGGCCCCTCCCCGCCAGCCAGCGCCCCCCCCGCGATCGCCGCCAGCACGAGCGCAAGCAGCCCGTGGCGCGGCGCACGCCGCCACGCATCCCCGGTCCGTGCGTGCCCCGAGGCCTGCAAAGACCCGCAAAGCGAGCGCCCATGCGGATGGAAAAGTTCCACTCGGGCTACATCTTGATTCAAATCATGGAGAGCGCGGGTGCCCGCCGTGACAATCCGCCCACCATCGGCATTGCCGTGGACAGTTGTACCCCTGACCCACGCGGGCGAACCGAGACCTTCCTGACAAAACGAGACAAGCGATGAGGAGTACTCCATGAGCGGTATTTTCACAAAATCGATGGCGCGGAACATCTTCTACGGGGGGACGACGTTCTTCTTCCTGTTGTTCCTGGCGCTCACCTTCGACACCGAGCGCGAGCTGCCCAACCGGGACAACCGCGCCGCCATCACCCCCGAGGTTGCCGCCGGCAAGCACATCTGGGAAACCCGCAACTGTCTGGGCTGCCACACGCTGCTCGGCGAGGGCGCCTACTTCGCTCCCGAACTCGGCAACGTCTACAAGCGCCGCGGCGGCGACTTCATCAAGGGCTGGATGCAGGCCATGCCCACCGGAGCCCCCGGCCGTCGCCAGATGCCGCAGTTCAACCTCACCGATGAAGAGCTCGACCAGCTGGTGGCCTTCCTGAAGTACACCTCGGAAATCAACACCGCCAACTGGCCGCCCAACATCGAGGGCTGATCGGAACTCTGGAGACCACAAGGGGATATCCATGCAATACAAATCACAAGCGGTCGCCATGCCCTACTTCATCGCGGCGATCGGTCTGTTCGTGGGGCAAATCATCTTCGGCCTGATTCTGGGCCTGCAGTACGTCGTCGGGGACTTCCTGTTCCCGGAGATCCCGTTCAACGTCGCGCGGATGGTTCACACCAACCTGCTGATCGTGTGGCTGCTGTTCGGCTTCATGGGTGCGGCCTACTACCTGATCCCGGAAGAGACCGAGACCGAACTCTTCAGCCCGAAGCTGGCGCTGGCGATGTTCTGGATCTTCCTGGTGGCCGGTGCGCTGACCATCGTGGGCTACCTGCTCGTGCCTTACAGCACGCTGGCGTCCATGACCGGCAACGACATCCTCGCCACCATGGGCCGGGAGTTCCTCGAGCAGCCGCTGTTGACCAAGATCGGCATCGTGATCGTCGCGCTCGCCTTCCTGTTCAACATCACGATGACCGTGCTCAAGGGCCGCAAGACCGTCATCAGCATCGTGCTGCTGCTCGGCTTGTGGGGTCTGGCGATCTTCTTCCTGTTCTCCTTCTACAACCCGGTCAACCTCGTCCGCGACAAATTCTACTGGTGGTGGGTGGTTCACCTCTGGGTGGAAGGCGTGTGGGAACTGATCATGGCCGCGATGCTCGCCTTCGTGCTCATCAAGGTCACCGGTGTAGACCGTGAAGTGATCGAGAAGTGGCTGTACGTCATCATCACCCTGGCGCTCGTGACCGGCATCATCGGTACCGGCCACCACTACTTCTGGATCGGCACGCCGGAATACTGGCAGTGGTGGGGTTCGATCTTCTCCGCGCTGGAGCCGATCCCCTTCTTCGCCATGACCGTCTTCGCGTTCAACATGGTCAACCGTCGTCGTCGCGAGCACCCGAACAAGGCTGCCGTGCTGTGGGCGCTCGGTACCGGCGTGATGGCCTTCCTCGGCGCTGGCGTGTGGGGCTTCCTGCACACCCTGGCTCCGGTGAACTACTTCACCCACGGCTCGCAGATCACCGCCGCGCACGGTCACATGGCGTTCTACGGCGCCTACGTGATGGTCGTGATCACCATGATCAGCTATGCCATGCCGATCCTGCGCGGCCGCGCCGCCAACTCGACCAAGGCGCAAGTGCTGGAGATGTGGGCGTTCTGGCTGATGACCATCGCGATGGTCTTCATCACCCTGTTCCTGACCGCCGCCGGCATCCTGCAGGTCTGGCTGCAGCGCGTGTCCGACACCCCGATGTCCTTCATGGCCACCCAGGATCAGCTGATGCTGTTCTACTGGATGCGCGAATGGGCGGGCGTGATGTTCTTCATCGGCCTGCTGGCCTATCTCGCCAGCTTCTTCGTGAAGGGCGATGCCAAGGGGGTCGTGCACGGCTGAGCCCTGCCGACCGAAATGCGGTAATAAGCCTGGATCATCCAGGGTAAGGGGTTGGGGCGGCGCGAGCCGCCCCTCTTTTTTTGCGTGCCGCGCTCGCAGCATGGAGCGGCCGCTAGAATGTCGGGCTTCGTCCGCGCCCGAACGGCACTCCGCTGCCGCCGGATCCCCCCGGCGCGCGCGTCCCATCGCCTCCGCTCGCTCCCCTCCGCCCGTGCCCAACGCCTCCCTTCTGCCCTCCCCGCCGTCCCACGACGCACCTCCCGTGCTGCACCCGAGCGGCGCCGAGCGCCCCTTCCGCATCGCGATCAACGGCTACGGCCGCATCGGTCGTTGCTACCTGCGTGCCCTGCACGAAGCCGGCCTCGCCGAGCGCTACCGCATCGTCGCGATCAACGAGCCTGCGGACCTCGCCAGCATCGCCTACCTCACCCGCTTCGACTCGACCCATGGCAGGTTTCCGGGGGTGGTGGAGCGCAGCGAGCGCGAGCTGATCGTGGACGGTCATGCGATCCACGTGAGCCACGCGAGGACCCCGGAAGAGGTCGACTGGACCGCGCTGGGGCTCGATCTCGTCGTCGAGTGCTCCGGGCAGTACGGCGGACGCCGCGACTTGCAGCGCTTCATCGCTGCCGGCTGCCCGCGACTCCTGCTGTCGCACCCCGGCAACGGCGCCGAGGATGTGGATGTCACAGTGGTGTTCGGCATCAACGAGGACGAGCTGCGCGGCCCCGGGCGCCTGGTGTCTAACGCGTCGTGCACCACCAACGCCGTGGTCCCGGTGCTCGACTGCCTGCACCGCGAGATCGGCATCGAGCAGGCCCTGCTCACCACACTGCATTCGGCGATGAACGACCAGCCGCTGATCGACGGCTACCACCACGCCGACCTGCGCCGCACGCGCTCGGCGATGCAGTCGATCATCCCGGTGTCGACCGGTCTGGCGCGCGGCGTCGAACGCCTGCTGCCGGCGCTCGCCGGACGCGTCCAGGCGAAGGCGATCCGCGTGCCCACCCACAACGTCTCGGCGATCGACATGGTGCTGAGCTTCGGCCGCGAGGTCTCGGCCGAGGCCGTCAACCGCCTGCTGCGCGAGACCGCCGCCGGGCCGCAGCGTGGCCTGCTCGCGTGCTCCGACGAGGCGCACGCCTCGATCGACTTCAACCACGACCCGCACTCGGCGATCATCGACTGCAGCCAGACGCGCGCAGTCGGAGCGAAGATGCTCAACCTGGTGGTGTGGTTCGACAACGAATGGGGCTTCGCCAGCCGCATGGTCGACGTCACCCGGCGCTGGCTGGCGGCGGCGGGCTGAACACGAACGAATCCCAATTAACCACGATCAAGTTAAACCCGCGCCCTTCTGCCTAGACTGCGCCGCATGAATACCGTCACCACTCCGCCGAGTTCCCTGCCGGCCGGCGGACCGGCACAGGCGCACGGCCCCCGCCTTGCGGGCGACCTCGCGATCTGGTTCTTCATCCTCGCCGAGCTGCTCGCCTTCGGGGTCTTCTTCGCCGCCTACGCCTTCGCGCGCGCCAAAAACATCGAACTCTTCGCCGCCGAGCAGGCCGCACTCAACCGCAACGCGGGCGCGCTCAACACCGTGCTGCTGCTCACTGCGAGCTACTTCGTGGTGCGCGCCGTGCAGGCCGCCGAGGCCCAGGCCTCGCGACAGTGCGCCAACTGGCTGGGCGGCGCGATCCTCACCGGCCTCGGCTTCATCGTCGTCAAGCTGAGCGAGTACGCCGCAGCGTTCGAGCACAACATCAGCCTCTCGAGCAGCACCTTCCACATGTTCTACCTGTCGCTGACCTTCTTCCACTTCATGCATGTGATCCTGGGTCTGGTAATCCTGATCGCGATGTGGAACGGCGCGCGCCAGGGCCGCTACCGCCCGGGCGAGATGAACGGACTGGAGACCGGCGCCGCCTACTGGCACATGGTCGACCTGGTCTGGCTGATCCTCTTCCCGCTCGTCTACGTCATCCACTGAGGAGCCCGCCATGAGCGCACGCATGCACGGAACGCCCCGCGGCTCCACGATCCTGTTCGCCACCCTGATCCTCGCCACCGTCGCCACCTGGGGCATGGGCTCGCTCGGCGTGACCGGCACCTGGGGCGTCGCCATCCTCGCCGCGATCTCGTTCTGGAAGGGCGCGGTGGTCATCCTCGATTTCATGGCGCTGCGCCATGCACCGCTGCTCTGGCGCGCGATCACGATGGGCTGGATCATCGTCGTCTGGGCGCTGATCGCCATCGCCTACATCAAGGGACTCGCCCAATGAAGCCCGATACGCCCAACCTCGACATTCCCTTCTACCAACCCGCCGGCGACGAGGTGGACATCTTCCAGCACGCCTGGAAGAACCGCCTGCCCCTGCTGATCAAGGGCCCCACCGGCTGCGGCAAGACGCGCTTCGTCTCGCACATGGCCGCCCGCCTCGGCCTGCCCCTGTACACCGTGGCCTGCCACGACGACCTCACCGCCTCCGACCTGGTCGGCCGCCACCTGATCGGCGACGGCAAGACGATGTGGTGCGACGGCCCGCTCACCCGCGCGGTACGCGAAGGCGGCATCTGCTACCTCGACGAGGTGGTCGAGGCACGCAAGGACACCACCGTGGTGCTGCACCCGCTCGCCGACGACCGTCGCGTGCTGCCGATCGACCGCACCGGCGAGCTCCTCGAGGCGCCACCCTCCTTCATGCTGGTGGTGTCCTACAACCCCGGCTACCAGAACCTGCTCAAGGGCATGAAGCCTTCGACCCGCCAGCGCTTCGTCAGCCTGCGCTTCGACTTCCCGCGCCCCGAGCAGGAAGAGGCGGTGCTGATCGGCGAGACCGCCTGCGCACCGGACCTGGCCAAGCGCCTGGTTGCCATCGCCAACGCGCTGCGCGCGCTCAAGGACCGCGACCTGGAAGAGGCCGCGAGCACCCGCCTGCTCGTGTATACCGCCCTGCTCGTCAAGGACGGCATGGACCCGGTCGCCGCCAGCCGGGTCGGCATCGTCGAGAGCCTGACCGACGACGCCGACGTCGCCGAGGGACTGATGGAGGTGGTCGCCGCCACCTTCGGCCGCTGAAGGCCGGGACATCGAGATGGAAATCAAGCGCGCCGATCCGCTCCGCCACGTCATGCCCGGCCCGCGCCTGGCGGTCGTCGCCGAGGCGCTGTTCCTGATCAACCTGATGCTCCTGCCCGGGCTGGCATTCCTCGCGCTGATGGTGCTGTGGTACCTGCATCGCGGGCACCCCGATCCGCTGGTGCGCAATCACCTGCGCCAGACCGGGTGGACCTGCATCTGGGGCGGGCTGCTGCTGGTCGTGATCAGCGTCGCGATCTTCCTGCTCGGCGGCTTCGACAATCCGTGGACCTGGGTGATCGGGGTGCTCTATTTCACCTTCGTCCACTCGAGCCTGATCCTGCTCGGCGTGATGGGCCTGTCGCGCGCGATCAACGGCCGCAGCTGGCGCTTCCCGGTGTTCGGACCGCGCGAGCCCTCCTGAGCCGGCCGGTGACCACGATGAACACCGGAGCCCCTGCGCGCAAACCGCAGCGCGTCATCCCGATCGCGACCGCCCCTGCGGGCGATGCGGCCGCCGCCGCGGCGATGCAGCGCCGCCGGCGTGCGTTCCAGGCCGGCTTCTTCGCGCTCTTCGTGCTCGCGCCGGTATTCGATCTCTTCCGCTACGACCTCGACGCCGACCACGCCTGGCTGCTCGGCATGGAATGGCGGCTCGGCCTCGACCCCTTCCTCGCCGGCCAGGCGAGCGCACTCGAGGCGGCCGGGAGCATCATCCTGAATCTCTTCGTGCCCCTGCTCGCGCTCGCCGCGCTGGTCATCGGCGCGGCGTGGAAGTGGGGACGGCTGTACTGCGGCTGGCTGTGCCCGCACTTCTCGGTGGTGGAGTCGATCAACCGGCTGATGGCGCGCGCTTCGGGCAAGGCCTCGGTATGGGACCGCCACCTGCTGCCGGCGTGGAAGCCCGACGGCCGCCCCGCGCGGGTGGACGCGCGCTGGTGGGGCGTCGTCGTGCCGGCGGCGGTGGGCTTCGCCTTCCTGTGGGCGGTGGTGCTGCTCACCTACCTGCTGCCGCCCGCGCAGGTGTACGGCAACCTCTTCGCCGGCGAGCTCACGCGCAACCAGGCGATCTTCCTCACCGCGGCCACGGTGGTGCTGAGCCTCGAGTTCCTCTTCGCACGTCACCTGTTCTGCCGCTTCGTGTGCGCCGTCGGGCTGTTCCAGAGCCTGGCCTGGATGGGCAACCGCGACGCGCTGGTGGTCGGCTTCGAGCGCGAGCGCGCGAGCGATTGCTCGAACTGCCTGCCCGACCGCCAGTCCGCCTGCGACGCCGCCTGCCCGATGCGGCTGCGCCCGCGCAACATCAAGCGCCACATGTTCACCTGCACCCAGTGCCGCCAATGCGTCGACGCCTGCGCGACCACCCAGCACGCCAACCCGCAGGGGCCGCTGCTGTCCTGGGTGGCCGGCGAGGCGGCGCGCCAGAACGAGGCCGGGTTCCGCGCACTCAAGGATCGCTGACGCCATGGAAGAAACCGTAGGCCTGCTCTGGCACCGCCTCATCACCCGCGCCGCCGGCGGACACTTCCCCAAGGCGGCGGTCCGCCTGCGCGACATCGAGAAGACCGCGGGCGTGTTCTTCCGCGCCCTCGGCGGCGACCCCGGCCTGCGCCTGGCGGCCGCCACCACCGACGAGCATGGCGCGCGGCGCAGCCTGCTGCAGCGCATCGCCGGCGCCGACGAACGCGTCGCGCGCGCGCGCATGGACGTGTCCACGCTGCGCCTGCCGCCCGAGCTCGACGTGCTGCCCGAGCGCGGCCTCAACCGCGACCTCTACCTCTGGCTCGCCGCCGTGGCCGCCGCGCCCCCCGCGGAGGATGGCGACGGCCACCCCGCGCTCGGCCCCGTGCCCGACGAGCCGATCGACGAGGCCGCCACCCGCGAGCTGCGCGAGAACCAGGCCGCCACCCTGCGCGCCCTGGCGCGCTGGCCGGGCATCCAGGCACGCTACCGCCGCCTGGTCGACGCGATGATCGCCCAGCGCCCCAGGCTCGACAAGCTGCCGCCCGCCGAGGCCGAACGCGAGAAGCTGATCCGCCTCGCCCTGCACGCCCCCGGCAGCGTCGCCGCCCTGCCCCGCCTGCCCGCCAAGGCGCGCGCCACCCAGCCCGTGCTGCTGTGGCTGAGCGAGTTCCACGCCAGCGCCGCGGGCGGCAGCGGCGGCGCCGGCGCGGGCGGCGAGCTCGGCGAGGCCGGCGCCAGCCGTCCCGGCAAGGACAGCAGCCGCCAGGCCCACCGTGTCGAGCGCCAGGAGAAAATGCCGGAAAAGCACGGCATGATCATCCCCTTCCGCGCCGAGAGCCTGCTGTCGGTGGCGGAGTTCATCAAGGTCCAGCGCAGCACCGACGACGAGCCCGACGACAACGCCGCCGACGCCGCCGCCAACCTCGACCACCTGTCGATCACCCGCGACGGCGAGCGCGTCGCCTCCAAGGTGCGCTTCGACCTCGACCTGCCCTCGGCTGCCGAGGACGACGTCGTGCTCGGCGACGGCATCCCGCTGCCCGAGTGGGACTACCGCAAGAACCTGCTGCTCGAGGACCACGTCCGCCTCGCCGAGCTCACCCCCTCGATCCACGACCCGCGCGCCGCCCCCTGCGCCCTGCCCGAGCACCTGCGCCGCACTGCGCGCCGGCTGCACCGCCAGTTCGCCGCGCTCACTCCGGGCAGACGCTGGCTCAAGGCGCAGGTCGACGGCACCGAGCTCGACCTCGACGCGGTGGTGCGCGCCGCCACCGACCGCGCCACCGGCCACCATCCGTCCGATCAGCTCTACCTCTCGCTCGAGAAGCGCGAGCGCGACCTCGCCTGCCTGGCGCTGGCCGATCTGTCGCTGTCGACCGATTCCTGGGTCTCCTCCGAGGCGCGTGTGATCGACGTCATCCGCGACTCGCTGCTGCTCTTCGGCGAAGCCCTGCTCGCCACCGGCGACAGCTTCGCGCTATGCGGCTTCTCCTCGGTCAAGCGCAGCAACGTGCGCTTCCACCGCCTCAAGGACTTCGACCAGCGCTTCGACGACCGCGCGCGCGGCCGCATCATGGCGATCAAGCCGGGCTACTACACCCGCCTGGGCGCGGCGATCCGCCACGCCACCACGATCCTCGACCGCCAGCGCGCCGCACGCCGCATCCTGCTGATCCTGTCCGACGGCAAACCCAACGACCTCGATCTCTACGACGGCCGCTACGGCATCGAGGACACCCGCGTCGCCGTCGTCGAGGCACGCAACCGCGGTGTGGTGCCGTTCTGCGTTACCATCGACCGCGAAGGCGCAAGCTACCTGCCGCACCTCTTCGGTCCGGCCGGCTACGCGGTGATCCGCCAACCCGACGAGTTGCCCGCACGCCTGCCCATGTTCTATGCCCAGCTCACCCGCTGAAGCCATGCCTCGTAACGCCACCCCGGTCGGGGAAAGACCTGTCCGGATCGATTCCTCCCCCGCCAGCCCGGTCACGGAGATCGACCGCCTGTGCCGGTTGCTCGCGCGCGCGCCGCTTTTCAACGGCCTCGCCTGCGAGGATATCGTCCGCTTCGCGCGTGGTGTGCGCGAGGTACGGGTCGCGCGCGGCGAGATCCTGTTCCATCGCGGCGACCCCTGCCACGGCTTCCACCTCATCCTCGACGGCCAGATCAAGCTCGCCTTCACCTCGGCCGAGGGCAACGAGAAGGTGGTCGACATCCTCTACGCCGGACGCAGCTTCGGCGAGGCGGTGATGTTCATGGAAAAGCCCTACGTCGTGATGGCGCAGGCACTGACCGACGCCACCCTGCTGCACATCGGCAAGCAGATCTTCTTCGAGGAAATGTCGGGCGATCCCTTGTTCTGCCGCAAGATCATCGCCGGCCTGGCCCAGCGACTGCATCTGCTGATGGCCGACGTCGAGAGCTACTCGCTGCGTTCGGGTCGCGACCGCGTGGTGGGCTATCTGCTGCGCGAAGAGGAGCGTGACGGCGACGGGGTGGCCGAAGGCTCGGTGTCGTTGCGCCTGCCCACCAGCAAGGGCACGATCGCCTCGCGGCTCAACCTCACCCAGGAACACTTCTCCCGCATCCTCAGCGAACTCACCAGCGCAGGCCTCATCCAGGTCGAAGGCCGCACCATCCACATCCCCGACATCGGCCGCCTGCGCCGAAGCCTGGGTTGAGGGTCACGCCTTTCAGCGCGTCAAACCCGCACCCACGCTTCCGGAACGTCGCAATCGCGTCTCGCATCGCTCCTGCAGGGCGATCCTTGAGCCGTCGTGAATGTCCGGGCGATGCAAAAGGGGCCCGCAGGCCCCTTTCCTGTTTGTGGGCGCCCCGCAAGCGCTCAACCCTCCTTGCCGTCCACCCGCGCATACCAGAGGTAAGGGGCGTAGCGCCACAGGTAGAGCAGGAAGGCGATCGACCACAGCGTGGCGGCCGCATGCACGCCGCCGAACTGTGCGGCCGGGAAGAAGCCCACGGTCAGCACCCGCACCAGCGCGGCGATCAGCACCAGGGCGTAGGCCGCGGTCTCGATGCGACCGGCGATCAGCATGCGGCCGGTGTGGCCGAGCGCGGTGCGGGTAATCATGCCGATGATCAGGCCGCCGGTCGCGCCGATGGCCAGGGCATGGACTCCGGCCGAGCGCGGCAGCACGCCGAACTGGGTAAGCGCGAGCAGCGCCAGGCCGAGCGGAATCCACAGATAGGCCAGTTGCAGCACCCACAGGATGGGATGGCCGCGCGTCGCCCAAGGGTTCCAGCCGCCTAGCCGCACCGCCTGCAGAACGGCTGCGATCAACGACACCACACCCGCCCAGCCTCCGGCACCCAGCGCCCACAGCAGCAGCGCGATACCGGTGGCGATCGCCGCCGCCCAGTCGACCTTCACGTTGCGCCACTGCTTGACGCCACGTACCGCGTTGAAGATGAACATCGGGATCACGCGGCCGCCGACGATGGTCTCCAGCACCACCACCAGGCCGAGGGCCAGGTGCATGGCGGTCAGCGGATCGGCCTCGATCACGCCGAGCACGGCGAGGTGGAAGAACAGGTTCGCGAGCGCGAGCATCGCGGGCAGCGCACCGACGAAGTAGTTGCGCTTGCTCTTGGCCTTGATCAGCACCTTCAGCAGCATCCCCGCCGCGACCGGAAGGAAGGCCAGATCGACGATGGCCACCCAGGCTCCGCTGCCGAAGGCCATCGCCAGGCGCCCGGCGAGCCACACCGCGGCGAGCACCATGAGCGGCTTGCCCGTCGGGGTGTCGAGCCCGGTCCAGTTGCGCCCTGCGGTGAACAGGAAGCCGATGATCACCGCCACGGCGAAGCCGAAGATCATCTCATGCGAATGCCACCAGATTCCCGGCATGGGCAGGTCGATCGCGCCCGAGTAGGCCACCGCCCAAACCGGCACCGCGATCGCTGCGAACAGTGCGGCGAGCAGGTAGAAGGGACGAAAGGCGAGCGCCCACAGCGAGAAGGTGTCGGGCGGAATGCGTTTGGTGGTGGGTTCGTCGAGGCGGATCAGCGCCATGTTCGGTTCTCTTTTCTGCTGAACGGGTTGAAGGCGGATGAAGCTGCGCACGGCCGCACACCTGCCCGGCCGGGAGGAATCAGTGGCTGGTGCCTTCCTCGCGCGTGATCTTGTTCCATACGTTGTACTTGCCCACAGGCTTTCTCATCGGCAGGCGCTTGACCTCCTCGAGGGTCCGCGCGTCATAGACGATCACCGCGCCATCGTCCTCCCACAGGCTGGCGAGCGCATGGCGGCCATCGCGGGTGAACTCGACGTGGGCGAGCGTCTTGCCCGGCTCACCGGTGATCTCGCGCACCACCTCCAGCGTCTGCTTGTCGATGACCTGCAGGATGTGCTTGGCCTCCGCGCTCATCATCGAATCGACGAACGCATAGCGGCTGCTGGAGTGGCTGCGCAGGAAGAAGCCCGGGCCGCGGGTGGGGATGCGCTTCACCACCTCCCAGGTCTTCATGTCGATCACGGTGACCTCGCCCGCCTTGAGGTTGGTGCTCGCCATCACCGTGCGCGGCCTGGCGCCCGGACCGGCGGCGGGGTCCTGCCATTCCCAGGTGATGCCAGAGCCCAGGTGCGGCATGCCGTCAAGCGGCAGATTGGCGATCTTCTTGCGCACGTCGAGGTTCACCACCTGTCCGACCCCCTCGCGCGAGGCCCCCATCAGCTCGGAATAGTCCTGGGTGAAGAAGAAGTCGTCGAGCACCTCGGCGAGGATGGTGCGGCGCGGGTTGAGGTAACCGGGAATGAAGCTGCCTTCGCGCTGTGTGTAGTCGTGGATGTAGCTGACCGGGATGTCCTCGACCGCCTTGGTGTAGCTGATCTCCCACACCTCGCCGACGTCCTTGAGCGCGGCGATGAAGGACTGGCGCGGCGTGGCGTCGTACACCGCCGACACCCGCGAGCTCTTCTTGCCGTCGCGGTCCATCGCCGGGATGGTCTTGACCAGGTTCAGCTCGCCGTCGAGCAGCACCAGCGTGTTGGGGAGGTAGTTGGCCACCGCGACGTGGGTGCCGTCGGGCGATGCGGCGACGTTGCGGGTGTTGATGCCGGCACGCACCTCGGCCACGACCTTCAGGTTCCACAGGTCGAACTTGGTGATCCAGCCGTCGCGCGAGGCGAAGAACACGTAGCGCCCGTTGGCGGCGAACTTGGGCCCGCCATGCAGCGCGAAGCGCGACTGGAAGCGGTGGATCGGCTCGAGCCTGTCGCCGTCGAGCACGCTGACGTGGTGGTCGCCCGCCTCCACCACCAGGAAGAGGTTGAGCGGGTCGGCGTCGAACACCGGCTTGTCGGAAAGGGTCGCGGTGTCGACATGGACGACGCGCGAGGCGCGGATGTCCTCGTCGGTCCAGCGCGGCTCGGGCACCACCGGGGTGTAGATCCACTCGGTGAGCGCGGCGATCTCGTCCTTGCCCAGCTGCGCGGCGAAGCCGGCCATCTGGGTCGCGGGCCGGCCCTCGGCGATCACCTTGGCAGCCTCGCTCTTGCGCAGGCGGCCCAGGTTGTCGGGCAGCAACGCGGGCCCCATCGCTCCGAGGCGATTGGGCGCATGGCAGGCCGCGCAATGCTGCGCGTAGAGCGCGGGTACGTCGATGGCAGCCGGCGACGCCGCTGCCCCGGACGCGGCCCGAGCGACGGCCTTGTCCGGCGAAGCGGCGGCAGGCAAGACGACCAGTGCACCGGCGAGTGCGAACAGGCCGGTCAGGGTCGAGGCGCGGATCTTCATGCGGAAACCTTGTCGATGCGGGTCCAGGGCGTCGTGACGACGCGCTCGGCGCCGTAGTCTGCCGGATTCACGCCGATCTCCTCGTCGTAGAGGTAGCAGGCCGGGTCCTCCGCCCACGGGTTGCCGGTGACCTGCTCCGCGCGCACGCGCGAGCTGCCGTTGCAGATCTCCAGGTACTTGCACGCGCCGCAGCGCCCCTCCAGCTTGCGCGGATGCTGCTTGAGGCCGGCGAGCAGCGGGTTCGACAGGTCGTTCCAGATCTCGCCGAAGGCGCGCTGGCGCACGTTGCCAAGCGGCACGTGCCACCACATGGTGTCCGGGTGCACGATGCCCAGGTTGTCGATGTTGGCGACGTTCACCCCGCTGGCGTTGCCGCCCCACTGGCGCAGCCTGGCCTCGATGTGGGCGGCCTTGTCGGGGAAGCGGCGCTGCACCCAGTGCAGCAGGAAGGGGCCGTCGGCATCGTTGTTGCCGGTGACGAAGTCCTTGTCGATGCCACGCCGGTGCAGGTCGAGACAGGTCTCGAAAAGCAGCTCCATGGCCTCGCGGGTGGTGCGGTGGCGGGCGTCGCCGGCGCGGTTCTTGTTGCCGCGCCCGGCGTAGTTCAGGTGCGAGAAGTAGAACTTGTCGATGGCCTCGTCCTCGACCAGCTTCAACAGCGCGGGCAGGTCGTGGGCGTTGCCCTCGGTCATCGTGTAGCGCACGCCGACCTTGATGCCGCGCTCGCGGCACAGGCGGATGCCGTGCATCGAGGCCTCGAAGGCGCCCTGCTTGCGGCGGAAGTGGTCGTGCGTGGCGCCGATGCCGTCGAGGCTGACGCCGACGTAGTCGAAGCCGATCTCGTCGATCGCATCAATGTTGGATTCGTCGATCAGGGTGCCGTTGGACGACAGGCCGACGTAGAAGCCCATACCCTTGGCGCGGCGGGCGATGTCGAAGATGTCGGGGCGCAGCAGCGGCTCGCCACCGGACAGGATCAGCACCGGCACGCGTGCGTCCTTGAGGTCGTCCATGACCTTGAAGACTTCCTGTGTGTTCAGCTCGCCGGGGAAATCCTTGTCCGCCGAGATCGAGTAGCAGTGCTCGCAGGTGAGGTTGCAGCGCCGGATCAGGTTCCAGATCACCACCGGACCTGGCGGGTTGCGGCGGGGGCCGGCAGGCGTGGGGTGGTCGAGCTCGCGGATGAATTGGGAGATGCGGAACATGGGAGCCTCCTGAATGCTGGCCATTTCACCCGAGGCGCCCGCGAATGAAAATGATGCGCGTCAAGGGTGCCCGGGGCGGGCGCTCGTGCCGGCCGGAAGAGTCGCTTGCCGGATCAGGCGCCGATGCGCAGGCCCGTCTTTTTCAGGATGCCAGACGAGAACAGCACGTCGCGGTTGCGGCAGGCACCAGGAAACTCCGCCGCGATCAGCGCGGCGATCTCTTCCACGCGCGCGAGCGCGGCCTCGTGGCTGGCGGCGTGCACCATCGCGAACAGGTTGTAGGGCCAGTCGGGCAGATGGCGCGGGCGGCGGTAGCAGTGGGTGACGAAGTCGAGCGCACCGACGCGCTCGCCGACCGCGTCGATCACCGCGGCGTCGATGTCCCACACGCTCATGCCATTGGCGGTGTAGCCGATGGCGTAGTGGTTGGGCACCGCGCCGATGCGGCGAATGCGGCCGTCGGCGAGCATGGCGGCGAGGCGCTCGCGCACGCGGCCCTCGGCCACGCCGAGCGTCTCGGCCAGCGCGGCGTAGGGGCGTGGAACCAGCGGCAGGCCGCCCTGGGTGGCGAGCACGAGGCGGCGGTCGAACTCCGCAAGGGCAGCTTCATCCATGCCGGCACCCGCGGCATCCTGCGCATCCGCCCGCGCGAGGGCTCCGTTCCCGGACATGCCTTGCACCATCAGGCCTCCAGCCTCATCTCGACGAAGTACTCGCGTTCCTTGGGGAACAGATGCACCACCAAGCCGGTAGCGGCCTCGATGCGGCGCGCGCAGTCGGCGATGCCCTCCGGCGTCTCGGTGGCGAGCACGAACCACATGTTGAGCGCGTGCTCGCGGCGGTAGTTGTGCGCGACCTCGGGGAAGGCATTGACCGCCTCCACCGCGCTCGTCCACTGCGCCTCGGGCACCGCGATCGCGGCCAGGCAGAAGGCGCCGCCCATGCGCTCGATCTGGTACATCGGCCCGAAACGGGTCAGCACGCGGTCGTCGAGCAGCGACTGCAGGCGCGCGATCACCTCGTCCTCCGCCAGGCCGAGCAGGACGCCGACCTCGGCAAAGGGGCGCTCGGAGAGCGGGAACTCGCCCTGGATGGCATTGATCAGGCGACGGTCGGTGTCGTCGGGCGCACGCTTCGCGGCCACGCCACGACGGCCGACCGACGCGGCCGGCTGGGCTTCAGACATGGGCGAGATCCTTGGCGTCGAGATAGCGCGCGCCGGTCTGCTTGAAACGCCGGCAACTGAACAGCACCGCGTGCGGATGGCGGTCGAGGCCGAGGCGCGCGGCGAGATCCGCCCGCGCGGCCAGCACCTCCTCGCGCGCGCTGCCGTGGATCATGCAGAACAGGTTGTACGGCCAGCCGGGCAGCACGCGGCGGCGGCGGTAGCACAGCGTGACCGCCGCCTCCTGCGCGAGCCGGCGACCAAGCCCGGAGACCTCGGCGTCGGGGACGTCCCACACGCACATGGCGTTCGCCTCGAGGCCGAGCTCATGGTGGCGCACGACCACGCCGAAGCGGCGGATCAAGCCCTCGTCCACCCAGCGCGCGATGCAGGCGATCACCTCGCCCTCGGTGAGGCCGACGCGCGCCGCCAGCGTGGCGAAGGGCCGCGCCTCAAGCACCAGGCCGCCCTGCAGCGCGCCGATCAGCTTGCGTTCGAGCGCAGGCAACGCGCAGCCGCCGTCGGCGTCGCCCCGTGCGATCGGCTCGTCGCTGCGCGCGTCGGCATGCGGTCGCCGCCCCTCCCCGCCCGCCTTGAGGTCGAAGCCCAGGTCGATGTGGAACTCTTCTTCCAGCGGCAGCACGATGACCGCACAGCCGGTGTCGCGCTCGATGCCGGCGACCACCTCTTCGAGTTGCGCACGCGAGGCCGCGGTGACCACGAACCAGAGGTTGTAGCGATGCTCGCGCTGGTAGTTGTGGTTGATCGCCGGCTCGCGCGTGACGCGCGCGGCGACCTCCTCCAGGCGCTCCGGCGGCGCGGCCAGGGCCGCGAGTGCGCTCGCACCCAGGCGACGCGGGGCGAACACCGCGCCCACCCGGCTCACCAGGCCTTGCGCGCTCAGGTCGCGGTAGGCCGCGATGACGTCTTCCTCGGCGGCGCCCACCGCCTGCGCGATGCGTGCGAAAGGTCGCGGCTCGAGCGGGAAGTCGCGCTGCCACTCGTTGAGCAGGCGGAAGCCGGTGGCGTCGAGCGCCGCGGGCAAGATGGCCTGGCGCGGCATCAGAAGCCCGTGCGCGCGGCGCGCGTGGTGAAGAAGATGCCGCTCGGGCTCGCCGACTCGAAGCCGCCGATCGGCTGCTTGCTGGCGGTGTCGTAGATCACGACCTTGTTGTCGTCGCGCGCCGACAGCCAGATCTCGTGGCCCTTGGAGAGGAACTCCATGTGCAGGATGCCGCGGCCCGGCTGCAGGGTGTCGGTGACCTTGCCGGAGACGGTGTCGATGACCTGCACCCAGCCGTTGTCGGGGAAGGCGAAGTTCACCCAGATCTCGCGCCCGTCGGGGCGCGCCATGGCGAACACCGGCTGGCTCTTCACCTGGATGCGATCGACCTCCTGCCAGGTGGCGGTGTCGACCACCAGCACCTCGTGGCGACCGATGGCGGGCAGGTAGGCCCGATTGCCGGCGATCGACCAGCCGCGCAGGTGGGGCATCTTGAACACCGGCAGGGGCTGCTCGCCACGACCGTAGCCGGAGAGGATCTTGCGGCTGCCCTTGTCGAGGTTCCACAGGTCGATCAGGGCAAGGCCGTCCTCGCCGAACAGGCCGGCGATGTAGTACCGGCCATCGGGCGTGACCAGTGCATCGTAGGGCTGCTTGCCGCCGGCAAAACGCCGGGTCAGCGGATTCTTCGGGTCGGAGAAGTCGGTGATGCGAATCTCGCCCGCCTCGAACAGCGAATAGATGAAGCGCTTGCCCGAGAGGTCGGCGAGGCCCACCACCTTGGAGCGGGTGCCGTCGTCCGTGGTCGCAGGCACATCGGCGACGAGCTCGAGCGTGTTGGCGTCGAAGGCCTTGATGCCGCCCGGTTCGTAGTTCTGCACCACCACCAGGCTGCCGTCGTGCGAGATCGAGCCGCCGATCGCATTGCCCGCCTGGACCTTGCGGCCGACGATCCGGCGCGCCAGCAGATCGACCTTGGTCAGCCCGCCGTCGCGCCCGAACACGAAGGCGTAGCGGCCATCGCGCGAGAAAACCACCGAGGCGTGGGAGAGATCGCCCAGGCCATCCACGGTGGCCAGCACGCTGCGGCCAGTGGTCTCGATCACCTTGACCTTGCCGTCGGCACGCTCGATCACCACGCCGAGGTCGCCGGTGCCGCGCACGGCGACCGGCGGCACGCTCGAACAGGCCGACAGCAGCACGACCATGGCGGAGAGGACCACGCCCCATAGGGCGGGCGGTGCGAGACGAACTTCACGGCAAGACATGGGAGCTCCGGGAACTTGGGGTGGCGGAGGGCCACCGGGAAGACTGCCGTCCGCACTCGCCAACAGGGGCGTGGCACGGGGGCCGTACGACGGACGGCGATGGTTCAGTTGCGCGCGGGGGCCTGCGGCAGGCCGGCATCGGCGGGAAAACCGCGCATCAGCCAATACACGATCCACTCCGCCTCGGCTTCGGAGAGGATGGACTGGAAAGGCGGCATCGGCGTCCCCGGACGGCCACCGACGATGGTGGCCACAAGGCCCTCGGCCGGCTTGTCGGCAAGCGCCTCGGCGGTCAGTGCGGGGCCGAGCCCGCCCTTGAAGGTCAGGCCATGACAGGAACCGCAATCCTGGCGGACGATGTGGACCAGTTCGCGCGCACGCGCCGGAGCGGGCTCGACCGGGACGTGCCCGGAGGCTGCGGCATAAGCGGAGACGAGCGCTGCGCCGAGGAAGACGACGGCGTGGGCGAGGAGTGGCGGAATCTTCATGCTGGCATCCGACGGTAAGGCATCGGTGAAGAGCATGGGGCCTCGACCGGGTCGAAACCTTGACTCGCATCAACCTCGAAGGGCGAGGGGTCTCCGCCGCACCCGCTGCATCCGCTCACGCACCCTTTCCACCTCGACCGCCAGGGCCCACGAGCGAAATCCGTCGGCGAGCCACGCGCGGATCATTCGGCGACGATCACCACGCCGAGCATTTCCGGATGCGGTCCGCAGCGGTACTCGAAGCGCCCGGCCTCCGGGAAGGCGCGCGACCACTTCTCGCCGGGAAAAAAGCGCTCCGACTCCTCGTTACGGCCGATCAGCAGCACCGAATGACTC
Organism: Thauera aminoaromatica; assembly: GCF_000021765.1. NCBI lineage: Bacteria > Pseudomonadati > Pseudomonadota > Betaproteobacteria > Rhodocyclales > Zoogloeaceae > Thauera > Thauera aminoaromatica. The sequence continues at coordinate 2,820,535 of NC_011662.2, forward strand.
ACCCGCTTTTCGTTATTTACCCAGGTCACGGTGTCGCCACGCTTGATGCGCAACTCCATCGGCGAAAAGGCGTATTTCTCCACCACGACCTGATGTTCGGCGGCTTGCGCCGGAACGGCCGCGGAAAGCCCGATTGCGACCGCGAACAGACTTGCCGGAACGAGTCTGGCGTTCATGGAAATCTCCCGTTTCATGCCCACGCGACCACGCAGTCGCGATGGATCCACCGCAAAGGACAACGGCGGAAGCCCCGGGTTCGCCGGATGCTTCCGCCGTATCGAACACCGCCCAGGAGCACGGGCGGGGTCGGACCGGATTACTGCTTGGCCGCCTTGATGTGGCCGTCGGTGTCGAGGCCGAGCTTGTAGCCGAGCGAAACGTGGTGGAAACGACCGGCCGCGTTGTCGTCGTGGATCGCGAAGCCGAAGTTGTAGGCCTTGCCCGACTCGAGCTTCACGTCACCGTCACCCGCAGCGAGCTTGCGGGTGAACACCACCGACCAGTTGTCGCCGTCCTTCTTGCCTTCGGCGCTGACCAGGGCGTTGCCGCCCTCCATCACGCGCTTGTCGGCGACGTAGCCGTTGTAGCCCTTGTTCTCGCCGCTGCGCCACTGGTAGAGGTCGTAGAACTTGCCCTCGGCAACCGAGCCGCCCTTGACGTACTTGGTCTTGGCATCGTCCGCACCCGGCATGGTGCGCGAATCGGTATGGCAGGTCGCCCAGCAGCCCGCTTGATCGGCGAGTTCGACCTTGCCGCCCGACTCGAGCATGAACGCGATCTTGACCGGGTTCTTGTCGTCCATCTTGGCGGCGCCCGAGGCGGCCGGCTGCTTCCAGGAGAAGCGGATGTAGAGGTTCTCGCCGTCGTGCGCAGCCTGCACCTTCACCGGAATGAAGGCGGCCTTGCCGGGGATCGGGCTAGGCTCGATCTTCTGGCCGCTGGCCATCTTCTTGCCCATGTCGCCCGCCTCGTCGCTGTGGCAGTCGGCACAGGTCTCGCCCTTCTTGAGCGCACGCGCCCCCCCGTGCTCGGTGCCCTTCTGGATCCACTCCAGCGGCGACACGCCGGGGTAGAAGGCGGTGATGTCCTTGCCCTCGACCTTGCCCCAGTCGGGCGCAGCGGCCATCGCGGTACCGGCACCGAATGCCAGGAACGCGCCCACGGCGCCAGCAATCATGGTTTTCTTCATCGTCATTTCCTCACTGTGCTTGGGTTGGGCTTCGATGCAGGACGAGCCTTACATCTCGTCTTCCTCGGTCATGCCTGCCGGCTTGTTATGGGAGATTCCCTTGTGGCAGTCGATGCACGTCATCTTGTCTTCCTTGGCCATCTCGTGCTGCTTGCGTGCGCGCTGCTTCTGGACCTCGGCGTTCATGCTGTCCAGACTATGGCAGTTACGGCATTCAATCGAGTCAACCGCCTTCATCCGCTTCCACTCGTTGCGCGCCAGCTCCAGGCGCTTGGCTTCGAACTTCTCGCGCGTATCGATGGTGCCGACCAGCTTGCCCCACAGCTCCTTGGACGCCTGAACCTTGCGGATCATCTTGTGCGTCCACTGCTTCGGGACGTGGCAGTCCGGGCAGGTGGCGCGTACGCCCGTGCGGTTGCTGTAGTGAATCGTCTGCTTGTACTCCTGGTACACGTTGTCGTACATCTCGTGGCAGGAAATGCAGAACTTCTCGGTGTTCGTGGCTTCCATCGCGGTGTTGAAGCCGCCCCAGAACAGCACGCCCACCACGAATCCGACAGCCAACAGGCCGCCCAGCGACTTAGCGGAAGGACGGCGCAGGCGTGCCCACAGGCCGCCCGGATTTTCTTGTTTGGAGTTGTCGCTGTTTCGATCAGACATGGAACTCTTCCCCTCGATCCCCCGCGCCGGAGGCGCGGGGGTTTTTCAGAGCTTGACCGGAAGATCGATCAATAAACGTCGTGCATCGTGTTGTACACGTTGAACTTGCCGGTCGGCGTGACGATCGCCGGGTCCGTGATCACCTTCTTGACCTTCAGGGTCTTGTCGTCGTAGATCACGATCGCGGACTGGTCGGTCTTGCCGCCCCACAGCGAGATCCACACTTCGTCGCCAGCCTCGTTGTACTCCGGCTGCACGGCGCGGCGGATGGCCTTGCTCTCGGGCAGGCCCGAGTCCTTGGCGACGTTGAGCGCGACCGGCGCCTTCGACAGATCGTTCATGTCGAACACGTACACCGACTCGGCCACTTCACGCTCCGGGTTCATCGGCGCATCGGCCCAGAAGTGCTTCGACTTCGGGTGCGTCTTGACGAACAGGTTGCCGGCGCCCGGCATCTTCAGCTGTTCGACGACCTTCCAGTTGTGCTCCTTGTACTTGGCGAACTTGGGATCGTCGGAAGCGGTCGAGATCAGCGAGACCACGGCATCGCCGAGGTGACCCGTCGACCACACCGGACCGAACTTCGGATGGACGAAGTTGGCGCCACGCCCCGGGTGCGGGATCTTGGCGGTATCGACCAGCGCAGCCAGCTTGCCTTCCTTGGTGTCGACCGCGGCGACCTTGTTGGACGCGTTGGCGGCGACCATGAAATAGCGCTTCGACATGTCCCAGCCGCCATCGTGCAGGAACTTGGCGGACTCGATCGCGATGCTCTTCAGGTTCTTGATGTCGGAGTAATCGACCAGCAGGATCTGGCCGGTTTCCTTGACGTTGACCACCCACTCCGGCTTCGTCATCGAGGCCACGATGGAGGCCACGCGCGGCTCGGGGTGATAGTCGCCATCGACGGTGTTGCCACGGGTCGACACGATCTTCATCGGCTCGAGCGTCTCGCCGTCCATGATCGAGTACTGGGGCGGCCAGTAGGTGCCACCGATCAGGTACTTGTCCTCGTAGCCCTTGAACTTGGAGGTATCGACCGAACGGGCATCCGAACCCAGGCGCACGGTGGCGACCGTGGTGGGCTCTTCGTAGAACATGTCGATGATGGTGGTCAGGCCGTCACGACCGACGGTGTAGACGTAGCGGCCCGAAGCCGACAGGCGGGAGATGTGCACCGCGTAGCCGGTATCGAGGATCTTCCAGATCTTGTGGGTGTCGCCGTCGACCAGCGCGAGCTTGCCCGCGTCGCGCAGCGTGATCGCGAACACGTTCTTCAGGTTGACCTTGTTCATCTGCTTGGTCGGACGGTCCTTGACGGGGACCAGCAGCTTCCAGCTGTCCTTCATGTCCTTGAGCGAGAACTCGGGCGGGATCGGAGGCGTGTTCTGGATGTAACGCGCCATCAGGTTGATCTCTTCCTTGGTCAGGATGTCATCGTAGTTGACCATGCCGCCTTCGGTGCCGTACGAGATGATCTTCTCGAGGCGCTCGGTGCCGAGCTTGAGGGTGCCGCCCTCCAGCTTGGTGCCGTCCGGAGCGGTCTTGGTCCAGTGCGGCTCGAGGTTCTTGCCGGTGGCGCCCTTGCGCAGCACGCCGTGGCAACCTGCGCAGCGCTCGAAGTAGATCTGCTTGCCTTTTTCCATCTCCTCGGCGGTCAGCTTGGGCGCTTCCTGGGCCCAGGCGCTGCTCATCGCGAGGGACAGCACCCCCATGGCAAACGCCGATCCGATCAAACCTTTCTTTTGCATAGCCCTCTCCTTACACGACACGGGATGTGAAACAACATTGCGACGGCAGTATGGTTTTTCCGGGGCAGGCCCATCCTTGATGTGAATTAATTTTCCACACCAGCGCCGAGGATAAAGTTCGGGGACGCCGGAACGACGTCGCCATGCGCACGCCCGCGGATTTCGCGGTGTCCTGGACAAGCGTTTTCCGGCCCCTGGCGGAACCGATTTTTCGCCGCAACGGATTTCCCGAGACCGTGCTGGAGCCCACATCATGCAGGCAGGAACCTTTCGATCGGATGCTTCGCCGGCCGGCGCGGCCAAGCCGCGCTCCCTTCGCGCCAGTCGCGCCGCCCTGCCGCCCCGCGGCACGCCCGAGGGCATCGGCGAGCGGCCGCGATCCACGCGTGCGCAGGGACATGGCAAGGTCCATCTGGTAGGCGCCGGCCCGGGCGACCCCGACCTTCTCACCGTGAAGGCGCTGCGCCTGATCACCGGCGCCGAAGTGGTCGTCTACGACCATCTCGTCGGCGAGGCGGTGGTGGCGCTGATCCCGCCCGCCGCGCGTCGCCTGTACGCGGGCAAGGAAGCCGGCAACCACGCCCTCGCCCAGCACGAGATCAACCGCCTGCTCGTCGAACTCGCACGCGAAGGGCACGACGTGGTGCGACTCAAGGGCGGCGATCCCTTCATCTTCGGGCGCGGCGGCGAAGAGATGCAGGCCCTGCTCGAGGCCGGCGTCGAGTGCGAGATCGTGCCCGGCATCACCGCCGCGGCGGGCGCGGCCTCGGCCACCGGAATCCCGCTCACCCACCGCGAGCACGCGCAGACCCTGGTGTTCGCCACCGGCCACCTCAAGGACGACACCGTCGACCTCGACTGGGCGGCGCTCGCCCGCCCGCGCCAGACCGTGGTGGTCTACATGGGCCTCGGCGCGCTCGAGATCATCTGTACGCAGATGATCTCCCACGGACTGGCGGCGGACACGCCGGCGGCGGTGATCCACGCCGCCACCACACCGCGGCAGTGCGGCGTGCATGCCACGCTCGCGACCCTGCCCGGGGCAGTGCGCGCGGCCGGCATCCGCGCGCCGGCGCTGATCATGATCGGCGAGGTGGTCGCACTCGACCCCGGCGCGCTGCTCGCAGCCGCGGCGACGGCGGGCTGAAACGGCCGCGCCCGGGTAAAATGGCGAATTCGACGCACCCCGGGGAGCAGCCATGGCAGGAGAAAACGAGTTCTTTCGTCCGATCCGGGAGATCGAGCAGCGCCGCGTGGTGAGCTGCAGCGCCGACGACGCGCTGGTCGATATCGTCGGCCGCATGCGCGAGATGAGCATCTCCTGCGTGGTCGTCGTCGACGGCGCGCACCCGACGGCGATCCTGACCGACCGCGACCTGCGCAACAAGGTGATCGCCGCTGGGCGCGACCCGGCGGGGCTCCGGGTGCGCGACGTGATGAGCGCGCCGGTGATCACCATCGGCGAGGACGACGTGCTCTACGAGGCGCTCTACCGCATGTCGCGCCACGGCATCCACCGCCTCGTCGTGGTCGACCGCAAGGGCGCACTCGCCGGCATCGTCACCGTCACCGACCTGCTGCGCCTGCAGGCGCACTCGCCCCACCAGCTCGTGCTCGACATCGAGAAGGCCGAATCGATCGACGCCCTGCGCGAGCTGCATCAGCGCATCCAGCAGCTGATCGTGCATCTCGCCGGCACCGGCATCGCAATCCGCGACACGGTGAAGCTGATCGCCAACCTCAACGACCAGGTCCTGATCCGCCTGATCGACCTGCTGCGCCGCGATCGCTACCCCGATCTCACCACCGACTTCGCCTTCGTGGTGATGGGCAGCGAAGGGCGCGGCGAACAGACGCTATCGACCGACCAGGACAACGCCATCCTTTACGCCGACTCGGTGCAGGGCGAGGCGCTGGCGCGGCTCGAAGCCTTCTCCAACGAACTCATCGACGCCCTGATCTCGATCGGCGTGCCACCCTGCCCCGGCGGCATCATGGCGCGCAACCCCGCCTGGCGGCGCAGTCTGACGGCCTGGAAGCGCGAGCTCACGCAGTGGCTATCGACGCCGACGCCCGACAACGTGATGACCGGCAGCATGTTCATGGACCTGCGCCCGCTCTACGGTCGGCGGGAGCTCGCCGACACCCTGCGCGAACACGCGCTGCACTACATGAGCCACGAGCAGGGCTTCCTCGTGCGGATGGCGCAGAACATGGTCAACTTCGCCCCGCCGCTGGGCTGGTTCGGCCGCATCAAGGTGGAAAAATCCGGCGAGCGCCGCGGCGAGGTCGACCTCAAGAAGGCCGGCATCTTCGCCATCACCGACGGCATCAAGGCGCTGGCGATGGAGGCGCGCCGGCTCGACGGCAGCACCCACGACCGCATGGAGGCGCTGGTCGAGGCCGGCGTGCTCAAGGCCGAACAGGTCGCCGACCTGCGCGCGGCCTTCGACTTCCTGGTGCGGATGCGCCTGCGCGGCCAGGTCGAGGCCTTGCGCGGCGGGCGCACGCCGGGCAACTACATCGCGCTCGACCAGTTGAACGCGATGCAGCAGGGCGAGCTGCGCCTCGCCCTGGAGGGCGTCGCCAGCTTCCAGGCCTTCATCCAGCAGCACTTCAAGCTGCAGCTGCTGCGCAACTGAGCGCGGCCGAGCCACCCACGGGAAGCGGACTCAATCCTCGATCAGCTGGCGATGCACCAGCACCGCCGTCGCGCGCGGCCGCACCGTCCGGCCGCGCGCCTCCAGATAGGCGCGCGTGAACGCGGCGCCGAAGAGCAGGATCAACGAGGAGTAATTCACCCACAGCAGCAGCAGCACCAGCGAGCCCGCCGCCCCGTAAGTGGACGCGGTCGCGGTGGTCGACAGGTAGATCGCGATCAGCGCGCGCCCGAGCGCGAACAGCAGCGCGGTGACGAAGGCGCCCGGCAGCACGTCACGCCAGCCCAGCACAACCTCGGGCAGCACGCGGAAGATGGTGGCGAAGAGCAGCGTCACCACCAGCAGCGCGATCACCCAGTCCAGCCCGATGATCAGCCCCACCGGCACCGGCAGCCAGTCCTGCGCGAAGGCGACGAGCGCGCGAACGAAGATGCTCAGCGACAGCGACACCAGCAGCACGAAGCCGATGCCGAGCACCACCGCGAGCGACAGGAGGCGCGTCTTGAGATGGATGAACACGCCGCTGCGCGTGGGCCGCGGCGCCACTCCCCAGATCGCGTTGAGCGATTCCTGCATCTGGGTGAATACCGTCGTCGCGCCGAACACGATGGCACCGACGCCGGCGATCGTGGGCAGCAGCCCGCTGTGCTGGATGCGGCTGTTGACCACCGCGGTCTGGATCGCAGCCGCCACCTCCGGCCCGATCGCCACCTCGAGCTGCTCGGCGATGCGGCCCTGAGCCGCACTCTCGCCGAGCACCAGGCCCACCAGGCTGACCGCGATGATCACCACCGGCGCCACCGAGAACACGGTGAAGAACGCCAGCGCAGCGGCATGTACGAAGACCTGGGCTTCCAGCCACAGCTTCACGGTGGTCCGGATCACGGCGGACCAGTATTGCAGGATCGACGGTCGGGCTTCGGTCATGGCCGCATGTTAGCGCCATTGCCCTGGAAGCCGCTTCCAGAACGCGCCCCTCAGCTCACTCCCACTCGATTGTCGCCGGCGGCTTGCCCGAGATGTCGTAGACCACCCGGTTGATGCCGCGCACCTCGTTGATGATGCGGTTGCTGACCTTGCCGAGCAGGCTGTGCGGCAGCTCCGCCCAGTGCGCGGTCATGAAGTCCTGCGTCTGCACCGCGCGCAGTGCCACCACGTACTCGTAGGTACGGCCGTCGCCCATCACGCCCACGCTCTTCACCGGCAGGAAGACCGCGAAGGCCTGGCTCGTCTTGTCGTACCAGTCGGCGGCGCGCAGCTCGTCGATGAAGATCGCGTCGGCACGGCGCAGCAGGTCGGCGAAGTCCTGGCGGACCTCGCCGAGGATGCGCACGCCCAGACCCGGGCCCGGGAAGGGGTGGCGATAGACCATGTCGTGCGGCAGGCCGAGGGCCACGCCGAGCTCGCGCACCTCGTCCTTGAAGAGGTCGCGCAGCGGCTCGAGCAGCTTCAGGCCGAGCGTCTCGGGCAGGCCGCCGACGTTGTGATGGCTCTTGATGGTGTGGGCCTTCTTGCTCTTTGCGCCGCCGGACTCGATCACGTCAGGATAGATGGTGCCCTGGGCCAGCCACCTGGCGTTCGGCAATTTCCTGGCTTCGGCCTGGAAGACCTCGACGAACTCGCGGCCGATGATCTTGCGCTTCTGCTCGGGGTCGGTGACGCCCTTCAGGTGTCCCATGAACTGCTCGGTCGCATCGACATGCACGACCTTGGCGTGGAGCCGCCCGGCGAACATCTCCATGACCAGCTTGCCTTCGTTCAGGCGCAGCAGGCCGTGGTCGACGAACACGCAGGTGAGCTGGTCGCCGATCGCGCGGTGGATCAGCGCCGCCGCCACCGAGGAGTCCACGCCGCCCGACAGGCCGAGGATGACCTCCTCGTCACCCACCTGCTCGCGGATCTTCTGCACCGCTTCCTCGATGTAATCGGGCATGTTCCAGTCGTGGCCGCAGCCGCAGATGTCGTGCACGAAGCGCCCGATCATCTCCTTGCCCTTGATCGTGTGCGTGACCTCGGGGTGGAACTGCACGCCGTAGAAGCCGCGCGCCTCGTCGGCCATCGCCGCGATCGGAGTCGATTCGTTGCTGCCGATGATCTTGAAGCCCGGGGGCAGCGCGGTGACCTTGTCGCCGTGGCTCATCCACACGTCGAGCAGGCCGTGGCCTTCGGCGTTGCTGCGGTCCTCGATGCCGGTGAACAGCTTCGAGTGCCCGCGCGCGCGCATCTCCGCATAGCCGAACTCGCGCTTGGCCGAACTCTCGACCTTGCCGCCGAGCTGGCTGGCCATCGTCTGCATGCCGTAGCAGATGCCCAGCACCGGCACGCCAAGCTCGAACACCGCCTGCGGTGCGCGCCAGTCCTCTGCCTCGTAGACCGAGTTGGGCCCGCCGGAGAGGATCACGCCCTGCGCGCCGAAGTTGCGCACGAACTCGTCCGAGACGTCGAAGGGATGCAGCTCGCAGTACACCTGCTGCTCGCGCACGCGGCGCGCGATGAGCTGGGAGACCTGGGAGCCGAAATCGAGGATGAGGATCTTCTGGTGGGCCATGGGGCGGGAATCTCGAACGTCGAAAAAGGAAGGGCGGCCTCGCAGCCGCCCGGATGTCTCGAAGGAGCGCGCTCAGCTGATCTGGTAGTTGGGCGCTTCCTTGGTGATCTGCACGTCGTGCACATGCGATTCGCGCATGCCGGCCGAGCTGATCTGCACGAACTCCGCGCGCGCATGCATGGTCGGGATGTCGGCGCAGCCGAGGTAGCCCATCGAGGCGCGCAGGCCGCCGACGAGCTGATGGATCACCGCCGTGACCGAGCCCTTGTAGGGCACGCGACCCTCGATGCCCTCGGGCACCAACTTGTCGATGTTGCCGGTGTTCTCTTCCTGGAAGTAGCGGTCGGCCGCGCCCTTCTCCATCGCGCCGAGCGAGCCCATGCCGCGGTACGACTTGTAGGAACGGCCCTGGAACAGCACCGTCTCGCCTGGCGCCTCCTCGGTGCCGGCAAACAGTCCACCGAGCATGACCACGTCGGCGCCCGCGGCGATCGCCTTGGCGATGTCGCCCGAGAAGCGGATGCCGCCGTCGGCGATCATCGGCACGCCCGTGCCCAGCAGCGCGTTGGCGACGTTGTCGATCGCGCTGATCTGCGGCACGCCCACGCCGGCGACGATGCGGGTGGTGCAGATCGAGCCCGGACCGATGCCGACCTTGACACCGTCGGCACCGGCATCGACCAGCGCACGCGCGGCGTCGGCGGTGGCGATATTGCCGCCCACCACCTCGATGTGCGGAAAGTGCTTCTTGACCCAGCCGACGCGGTCGAGCACGCCCTGCGAGTGACCGTGGGCGGTGTCGACCACGATCATGTCCACGCCCGCGTCGGCGAGGCGCTCCGCGCGTTCCTCCGTGCCGGCCCCCACGCCGATCGCAGCGGCCACGCGCAAGCGACCATGCTCGTCCTTGGCAGCGAGCGGGTGCTCGGTGGACTTCATCATGTCCTTGACGGTGATGAGACCGCACAGCTCACCGGCATCGTTGAGCACCAGCACGCGCTCGAGGCGGTGCACACGCAGCAGCTCGCGCGCCTCTTCGAGGCTGGCGCCTTCGCGCACGGTGACAAGGCGGTCCTGCGGGGTCATGATTTCGGAGACGAGCTGGTCGAGCTTGGTCTCGAAGCGGGTATCGCGGTTGGTGACGATGCCGACCACCTTGCCGCCTTCGACCACCGGCACGCCGGAGAAGCGGTTCTGGCGTTGCAGTGCGATGACCTCGCCCACCGTCATCGTGGGCGGGATGGTGATCGGATCCTTGAGTATGCCCGACTCGTGGCGCTTGACCTTGAGCACCTCGGCGGCCTGCTGGGCCGGGGTGAGGTTCTTGTGCACCACGCCGATCCCGCCTTCCTGCGCGAGCGCGATCGCGAGACGGCTCTCGGTCACCGTGTCCATGGCGGCCGAGACAAGCGGGACGTTGAGGCGGATGCGGCGCGTGACCTGGCTCTGCAGGCTCACGTCGCGAGGGAGGACCGTGGAGTGGGCGGGAACGAGAAGGACGTCATCGAAGGTCAGCGCCTTCTGGATCACTCGCATGGCTTTTTTCCTTTCGACCAAATCCGTATTATACAGAGCGCTCCTGCACCACGTAAGCGGCTCGCCGCGGAGAATTGTGCCGATGACCCATCCGTTCGCCCCGGTCGCGATCCTCGCCCTGTTGCTGACCGCCCTTCCCGCGGCCGCGCAGGTCTACAGCTGGAAGGACAAGGACGGGCGCATCCACTACGGCGACATGCCTCCCGCAGGCGTCGAGGCCACGGTGATCCGCGGAGCACGACCGGGTGCCGCCGCGCGCAAGGCTGGAGAGACCGCGCCGTCGGCGGACATGCCGCCTGCTGCCACTCCCACCTCCCCGAGTTCGCTCGCCGAGCGCGAACAGGCTTTCCGGGAACGCCGCGCCGCCGCGGCGGAGGCCGAGGCGAAGGCCGCTCGGGAAGCTGAATCGAGAGGCGAGACGGAACGTTTCTGCACGGACGCGCAGCATGAACTCGCCGCCTTGCGTGGCGGCCAGCGCATGGTCCGCTTCAACGTCAAGGGGGAACGCGAGTTCCTCGACGATCGTGCGCGCGCGGAGCAGGCCGAGGCTCTGGAGCGCAAGATCGCAGATCATTGCAGATAGATCCGACCCGCAGGTCGACGCCAGCAGGCTCGCAAGCCCAACGTCGCGCGAGCGGAAATTCCGCTGCACAGGGTCCGCTGCACAGGGTCGCGCCGATCCATCACTCGGCCGCTTCGGCGGGCCCACCCCCCTTTTTCATGACCTTGCCCTCGTCGGCACGCTTCTTTCGCACCGCCTTCGGGTCGGCGATCAGCGGACGATAGATCTCCACCCGGTCGCGGTCGCGCACCTCGGTGTCGAGCTTGACCAGCCTTGCATAGATCCCCAGCTTGTTCGCACGGTCGGGCTGGATCTCCGGATGCTTCTGCAACAGGCCGGAAGCCTCCAGCGCATCGCGCACCGAGGCTCCTTCCGCCAGCCGCACGTGCACCAGCTCCTGGCGCTGCGGCAGCGCGTACACCACTTCCACGTTGATCATCCCGCTCATGCAGCACTCCCCTGCCCGGCCCGATAGACCTGGCCGGCACGCTTGACGAAGGAATCGACGAAAGTGTTCGCGATATGGTTGAACACCGGCCCGAGCACCTTCTCCAGCAGCTTGCTCGCGAACTGGTAGCGCAGCTGGAACTCGACCTTGCACGCGGTCTCGCCGAGCGCGGTGAAGCGCCAGTGTCCGTCGAGATGGGTGAAGGGGCCGTCGGTCAGGCGCAGCTTCATCTCCTGCGGGTAGCGCTTGGCGTTCTCGGTGCTGAAATGCGCCTTGATGCCATGGTAATTGATGTGCAGCGTAGCCGCGGTGATCGTCTCGGTGCGCCCGATCAGATCGACGCCGCCGCACCAGGGCAGAAACAGCGGGTATTCCTCGCAGCGGTCGACGAGCTCGAACATCTGCGCCGGGGTGAATTCGATCAGGACGAGCTTGTTGACTTCGGCCATGGGCAAGTTGGTCGGCGCCACCACCATGACGGAACGGAGGTGCGGCCGAACTGTTAAAATCCGCGATTCTACCGCATACGGACGCGCCGGCTCAGGGCCGCGCCGCCACGGGACGCCGAACCATGAGCATCATCGAAAACCGCAAGGCCCTTCACGACTACTTCATCGAGGAGAAGCACGAAGCCGGCATCGTCCTCGAAGGCTGGGAGGTCAAGGCGATCCGCGCCGGTCGCTCGAACATCAAGGAATCCTACGTGGTGATCCGCGCCGAGGAGATCTTTGTTTTCGGCATGCACATCACCCCGCTCAGCACCGCCTCCAGCCATGTGCGCCACGACCCGACGCGCACGCGCAAACTGCTGCTGCACAAGAAGGAGATCGCCCGCCTGATCGGCAAGGTCGAGCGCGCCGGCTATACGCTGGTGCCGCTCGACCTGCACTACAAGAATGGGCTCGTGAAGCTCGAGATCGGGCTCGCCAAGGGCAAGAAGCTGCACGACAAGCGCGAGGACGAGAAGAAGAAGGACTGGGAGCGCGAGAAGCAGCGCCTCATGCGGGTCAAGGCCTGAGCGCCCTCACAGCAGCGTCACCGCCCCCCCCGCGACCGCCAGCAGCACCAGCCAGGTCAGCACGCCGAAGCTGGTCACCTGCATGGCCACCTCGCTCGCCTCGACGTCCTCGTCGATGCCGAGCAGGCGGTCGACGCCGTGGCGGATCAGCATGGCCGAGGCGCCGAGCGCGACGAGGCCGACGAGCACCACGAACCACGCGCTGCCGAACACCACCGCGAGCGAGGACAGCCACAGTGGCACCGGCGCGATCGCCGCCACCGTGTAGGCATCCTCGAGCCGGCTGCTGCCGTCCTTGGCCATCGAGGCCTGGCGGATCGAGTTCGCCATGATCGGCACGCTGAAGTGTTCGGCGACGAAGAACAGCACGGCCGCGATCAACCAGTTGCCGAAGCCCGCGTCGGGAAACACCCGGGCGCCCACGCCCCCCGATGCCAGCAGGATCATCAGCGGCGGCAGCAGCGACATCGGCAGGACCAGGCGACGGAACAGCCAGTCCATCGGTGGCCGTTCGCGCGCGACCAAGTCCCAGCCATCGCGGCTCGAAACCACCATGCGGGGAAATTGCATGACGTCCATGATTCGGTCTCCTCTTTCGGGGTGGAAATCCGGCCGCCGCCACGATCCACCTGCGCGCGTGGGCCATCGCTCTTTTTACATCACACTTTGATATTAATCCGCAATCGTCGGATTGCAAGGACGATCTCTCGATCGGACTGCCGAAGCGAGGGCGGAAGAAGCTAAAATCCGCGCACGATGAACACTCCACTCGACAAGTCCGAATTCGAGGCCCTCGCCGACTTCCGCTACCAGCTGCGGCGCTTCCTGCGCTTCTCCGAGTTGCTCACCCGGCGCCACGGCATCACCAACCTCCAATACCTGCTGCTGCTCCAGGTCAAGGGCTATCCCGGACGCGAATGGGCCTGCATCGGCGAGCTCGCCGAGCGCCTGCAGGCCCACCAGCATGGTGTGGTGTCGCTGGTTTCGCGTTGCGAGAAACTCGGACTGGTCGAGCGCCGCCCGGGTCGCGAGGATCGGCGCGCGGTCGAGGTGCACCTGACCGCCGAAGGCGAGCGCCTCGCGGCAACGATCGCACTGCACCACCGCGAGGAGGTCAAGCTGCTCGGCGGTGTGTTCCGCGACCTCGCCTCGCAATTGCGCTGAAGCCTTCGGAAGCCCGCTGCAAACGCGCCGGCGGAGCTCAGCCCTCCGGTCCCTGCCCCAAGCCGTTCTCCACCGCGAATACCGCCGCCTGCACCCGGCTGCTCAGGTTGAGCTTGCGCAACATGTTCTGCACGTGGATCTTCACCGTGCTCTCGGCGAGCTCGAGTGCACGGGCGATCTCCTTGTTGCTCTGTCCGCGCGCGATGAAGCGCAGGATTTCGCGTTCGCGCGGCGACAGCTTCTCGAGTTCGGCCGGCTCCGCACCGGCAGCAGGGGCACTCCTCGCCAGCGCTCCCGGCGCAGGCGCGATCGCACCGCCCATCGCCGCTCGGCTGGCGCTGCTGCGCACGCCGCTCAGCAGCTTGCCCATCATCTGGGGCGAAACCACCGATTCGCCCTGCGCGGCCGTCTTGATCGCCGATACCAGGGTTTCGGCCTGGATGTTCTTCAGCAGGTAGCCGCAGGCCCCGGCGCGCAGCGTCTCGATAAGGTCGTCGGCGTCCTCCGAGACCGTCAACATCAGCACACGCGTCTCGGGCACCTCCTCGAGCAGCAGGCGGGCGGCCTCGCGCCCGGAGAGCCCGGGCATGTTGTTGTCGAGCAACACCACGTCGGGTCGCAGCTGCCCGGCGAGGCGGATGCCCTCGCGCCCGTCGCCGGCCTCGCCCACCACCTCGAAGCAGACGTAGCTCTGCAGCAGCGAACGGATGCCGCTGCGGAACAGCGTGTGGTCGTCGACCAGAAGGACACGGATCTTCTCTTCAGCCATCAAGCCAGCACCTCGTTCGTTCTCGGCAGTTCCAGTCGGATCTCGGTGCCCCGCCCGGGCGACGAGCGCACCGCAAAGCGGCCACCGATCCGCATGGCGCGCTCGCGCATGATCTGCAGGCCGATGTGCGCCTCGCTGTCGGACGCGTCACGGTCTTCCGCAAAGCCCACGCCGTCGTCGCGCACCGTCACCGCGAGCCCGTCGCGACCGCGCCGCACACCCACGGAAACGGTGCTTGCACCGGCGTGCTTGCGCACGTTGGAGAGCGCTTCCTGGATGATGTAGAGCACCTGGGTCTCGGCCTCGGGATCGAGCGGTGCGCCGTCGCCCTGCACGTCGAGGTCGGTGGCGATGCCGGTCTGCTCTGCGAGCCGGCGCAGGGCTGCGGCGATGGCGGCATCGAGATCCTGCTGCTCGACCCGGGTGCGGAAGTGCACCAGCAACTCGCGCACATCCTCATAGCTCTCCTGGATACCGCGACGAAGCATCTCCACGGTCGTACTCACGTCCGCGGCGCGGTTCTCGGCGAGCGCGCGTTCCAGCATCTGCACCTGCAGGTTCAGGAAGGCCAGGCCCTGGGCGATCGAGTCGTGCAGTTCGCGCGCGAGCAGGTTGCGCTCTTCGGAGACGGCGAGTTCGCGCTCGCGCGCGTGCAGGCGCTGGTTCTCGATCGCGATGCCGAGCTGCTGTCCGAGAGCCTCGAGCAGCTGGCGATCGGCGTCGCCGATCGCGTCCGGCTGGTCGAAATACAGGTTGAACACGCCGAGCGCGCGCTTGCTGGCCGTGATCGAGGTGGCCGACACCGTACGGAACCCGGCGCGCCGACAGGCGTCGCGCGTCACCGCGAGCGCGGCATTGCGTACATCCAGGGTCAGCGAGAGCCCGCTGCCCTGTGCCGCCTCGCCGCAGACGCATTCGCCGCAGGCCAGCACTTCCTCGCGATCGAGGAAGTCGTCGCCCAGCCCGTCGTGGACGATCATGCACAGGTTTCGCGATTCGAGATCGAGCAGGCGCGCGGAGCTCGCACTCGCACCCATCGTCTTCTGCACCCGCTCGAGGAAGCCCTTGCACAGCGTGTCGACGTCGTTGGGTTCGCGCAGGAAGGCGACGATCTCGTAGAGGATCTCAAGCTCGCGGTTCTTCTCTTCGAGGCTGCGGGTCTTGGCGACGACACGCTCCTCGAGCGTGTCATAGACGTTCTGCAAGTGGGCTGCCATGCGGTTGAAGCCGGCCGAGAGCTCGCCGAACTCGTCCTGCGACAGCACCGGCACGCGGGCATCGAAATCCTCCTGCCCCATGCGCTTGACGCCCTCGTGGAGCTCGAACACGGGGCGGATCACGGTGAGGAAGAAGAAGCGCAGCAGCAGGATGGTGCCGATCACCGCGAGGGCAACCAGGATCACCTGCGAGGTGCGCAGGATGTTGGTGTTGCGCGCATAGCTCTGCTCCATGCGCAGCACGAAATCGTTGATGTCCTCGACGTAGTCGCGGGCGGCGCGGTCGAACTCCAGGCCCCTGCGATGCAGGTTGGCCGGATCCGGGTCCGCGGCGATCGCGAGCAGGATCGGGCGCAGCTGCACGCTCCATTCTTCGGACATCCCGGAGAGCACCTGCTGGATACCGGCTTCGCGCGGCACGAACAAGGGGCGGGACGGATCTCCCCGGCGCAGCACGCCGAGGATGCGGTCGAAGTCGTCGACCCTCGCCCTCAGGTCGCCAGCGAAACCCTGCCGGTCGCTGGTATGCAGATCCGCACGAGCGAGGTGATGCGCCACGCGGTACAAGCGCATCCGCAGGCTGCCGGCATCGTTGATCGCAGCCGCCGCGCCTTCCAGGCGCCACGAGATGAACAGCGTCAGCGCGATCGCGGCAAGTGCCACGAGGAAAAAGCCGAGCAGCATGCCGGTGATCTTGACCGACAGGCCCGAGCCGCGGATGAACATGAGAATCGGTGCTTTCTGGCGCATCCGCGCAAGCTAGGGGCAAAAGGACCGAAAGGCAAGGCCGGCAGCCTCGATGGCTGCCAGCCCTGCCTCTCGCTTCAGCCTCAGGCCAGGCGGCGCTTGGTCCGGACGATCTGGTAGGCGCGCGTCAGGTAGCTGAACGGCGCGGTCAGGATGTGCACCAGGCGGGTGAAGGGGAACACCAGGAACACCGTCATGCCGAAGAAGATGTGGGCACGGAAGATCGGATCGACCTTCGTCATCAGCTCGGGCTGCGGGTTCAGCAGCAGGATGCTCTTGACCCACTCGGCCAGCGCCAGCATCACGGCCGGATCACCCTTGACGGCGTGACCGATCGAGAACGGCACGGTCAGCAGGCCGAGGATCAGCGTGGCCATCAGCCAGGTGATGATGAACACGTCGCTGCGACGGCTGTTGATGCGCACGCGCGGGTTGTACATGCGGCGATACCACAGCATGGAACCACCGACCAGGCACATGATGCCGAAGATCACGCCGGCGATGATCGCGATCCATTGGTGGGCGAGGTCGGAGATCCCCAGGCCAAGCCACAGGCCGTGCGGCAGCACGAGACCGGCGAAATGGCCGAAGAAGATCATGATGACGCCGACGTGGAACAGGTTGCTCGCCAGCATCATGCCTTGCTTGGACAGCAGCTGCGACGAATCGGTCTTCCAGGTGTACTGCTCGTTGTCGTACCGGATCCAGCTGCCGATCACGAACACGGTCAGCGCAATGTAGGGATAGACCCCGAAAAACAGGTTGGTCAGGGACATCGTCTTCTCCTCAGGCGGCCGCGCGGGCCAGCGAGCTGTGGTTTTCGATCACGCGAACGAGCGCCGCATAGGGGCTCTCCGCCTTTTCCAGGTTGGTCGCGAGCACGTTGAACACCTTCACCGCGTCAGTCAGGAACACGCGCGCCTCGGTCTCCCCGAGTTGCGACACGAACTCCATCATCATCGGCAGGTAGTCCGGGATCTCGTGCTCGTCGTGCTGCAGTCCGTAGGACTTGTAGAACTCCGACAGGTCGATCAGCGCCGGACCGCGGTTCTTGTCGTCGCCGAACACATGGTGGGTCAGGTGCAGGCTGTGCTCCGGGGTGAGGTCGAAGGTCTTGACGAAACGGCCTTCGAGCTCGGTCTGGTCCTGAGCGAGCATCCAGTCGATGAAACCGGCGATGCTCCCGTGCTCAGCCTCGGTGAACACCTGGTCGGTGTCCACCGAGCGCACCAGACCCCGCGCACCGCCCTGCTCCGAGACCGCGGCGCGCAGGTCGCCGACGATCTCGCTGCCCGGGTAGTCGAGCAGCATGGCAAGCAGCTTGTAGGTCTGCATGGTTCAATCTCCTCAGTAGCGTTCGCCGGTGACGTCGTGCAGCTCGTCGGCGTGCGGGACCGGCTTGCGCGGCTCCATCGACTCCTTGCGGCGCTCGGGGAACAGCGAGTTCGGCGAGATGCCGACCGACGACGCGCTGCCGAAGCTGAAGCCCGCCTGACCCTGGAAGCCGTGGTAGTCCTCGAGGCGCATCTCTTCCTTGGAGGTCGGAATCACGAAGCGGTCTTCGTAGTTCGCGATCGCCAGGTAGCGATACATCTCCTTGGCCATGTCCTCGGTCATGCCCACCGCCTCCAGCGCGCGCGTGTCGGGCGTGCCCTCGACGTGCACCGAGCGCTGGTAGGAGCGCATCGCGATCATGCGGTTGAGCGCGTCGATGATCGGCTGCTCCTTGCCCGCGGTCATCAGGTTGGCCAGGTACTTGACCGGCAGGCGCATCGCGGAGGCCTTCGGGATAACGCCGTCGGCCTCGGTCGGCAGCGCCTTCTGGTCGATCTGCGACTGCACCGGCGAGAGCGGCGGCACGTACCAGATCATCGGCAGCGTGCGGTACTCGGGGTGCAGCGGGAAGGCGATCTTCCACTGCACGGCCATCTTGTAGATCGGCGACTTCTGCGCGGCGAGGATCCAGTCGTCGGTGATGCCGTCCTTCTTGGCCTGCTCGATCACGGCCGGGTCGAAGGGATCGACGAACATGTCCAGGTGCTCCTGGTACAGGTCCTGGACGTTGTCGGCGCTGGCCGCGGCCGAGATCTTGTCGGCGTCGTACAGGATGATGCCGTTGTAGCGGATGCGGCCGACGCAGGACTCCGAACAGACGGTCGGCATGCCGTTCTCGACGCGCGGGTAGCAGCCCACGCACTTCTCGGCCTTGGACGACTCCCAGTTGAAGAACACCTTCTTGTACGGGCAGCCCGAGATGCACATCCGCCAGCCGCGGCAGCGGTCCTGGTCGGCGAGCACGATGCCGTCTTCCTCGCGCTTGTAGAGCGCGCCGGACGGGCACGAGGCCACGCAAGCCGGGTTGATGCAGTGGTTGCAGATGCGCGGCAGGTACATGTGGAAGGTGTTTTCGAACTGCTTGTACATTTCCTTCTCCATGTTGGAGAAGTTCTTGTCACGAGCACGGGAGGCGAACTCGCCGGCGAGGTCGTCTTCCCAGTTCGGGCCCCAGGTGATCTTGTCCATCTTCTCGCCGGTGATCTGCGACACTGGACGCGCGGTCGGCGCGGCCTCGGACAGCGGCGCGTTCTGCAGACGGGCGTAGTCGTAGGTGAAGGGCTCGTAGTAGTCGTCGATCTCGGGCAGGTTCGGGTTGGAGAAGATCTGCACGATCTTCTTCAGGCGGCCGCCGGCCTTGAGCTCGAGCTTGCCGTTGAGCTTGGTCCAGCCACCCTTCCACTTGTCCTGGTTCTCCCATTCCTTCGGGTAACCGATGCCCGGCTTGGACTCGACGTTGTTGAACCAGGCGTACTCGACGCCCTTGCGGTTGGTCCACACGTTCTTGCAGGTCACCGAGCAGGTGTGGCAACCGATGCACTTGTCGAGGTTGAACACCATCGCGAATTGCGCGCGGATTTTCATTTGTTTCTCCTGAATCTCTGGTCTCGAGTCGGCGCTTACTTCTTGCCGATGCCCACGGGGTTGCGTTGGGCTTCGCGTTCGGGCGTGAGCGGACGCTCCAGCCAGTCGATGTCCTGGTCCTCGATCTTGTGGATCACCACGACTTCGTCACGCTGGCAACCGACGGTGCCGTAGTAGTTGAAGCTGTAAGCCAGTTGCGCATAGCCGCCGACCATGTTGGTGGGCTTGACGATGACGCGGGTGACCGAGTTCAGGATGCCGCCACGCTTGCCGGTCGTGTTCGAGCCGGGCACGTTCACGTTCTTTTCCTGGGCGTGATACATGATCGCCATGCCACGCGGGATGCGCTGCGACACCACCGCACGGGCCACCGTGGCGCCGTTGGCGTTGATCGCCTCGACCCAGTCGTTGTCGCGGATGCCGATGGTCGCGGCCTCTTCCTCGGACAGCCAGACGTACGGGCCGCCGCGGAACAGGTTGAGCATGCGCAGGTTGTCCTGGTAGCTGGAGTGGATGCCCCACTTCGAGTGCGGGGTGATCCACGACAGGGTCAGGTGCGGCTTGTTGCGCACGCTGTCGGGCACCTTCTCGTGGGCCTTGAGGTCGACCGGCGGCTTGTAGGCGCAGAAGCCTTCACCGAAGTCGAGGAACCACTCGTGGTCCTGGTAGAAGTGCGCACGACCGGTCAGGGTACGGAACGGAATGTGCTCGTGGATGTTGGTGTAGCCCGCGGTGTAGGACACGGTCTCCGACTCGATGCCGGACCAGGTGGGCGCGGTGATGATCTTGCGCGGCTGGGCGACGATGTCGCGGAAGGTGATCTTGTCCTCGTGACGGCCGGCGTACAGGTGGTGGTGATCGATGCCGGTCTTCTTCGACAGCGCGCTCCACGACTTGTGCGCCACTTCGCCGTTGGTCTCGGGCGCCATGCGCATGACCGAGTCGCAGACGTAGATGTCTTCCTCGAGCGACGGCATGCCCTTCGAAACACCTTCGACCTGCACCGGGTAGTTGCACTTCTTGAGCTCTTCGTACTCCTGGGTGGTATCCCAGTCGATGCCCTTGACGTTGTTGCCCAACTTCACCATCAGCGGGCCGAGCGCGATGTACTTATTGTAGATCTGAGCGTAGTCGCGCTCGACGAGCTTGAGCATCGGCATGGTCTTGCCCGGGATCGGATCGCACTCGCCGTGCTTCCAGTCCTTGCCCACGCCCATCGGAGTCGCGAGTTCCATCGGCGAGTCGTGCTGCATCGGCAGCGAGACCACGTCCTTGCGGGTGCCGAGGTGCTTGGCGCCGAGCGCGGTGAAGGTCTTCGCCAGGGTGCGGAAGATCTGCCAGTCGGACTTCGACTCCCAGCCCGGAGTCACCGCCTCACCCAGCGGGTGGATGAAGGGGTGCATGTCGGTGGTGTTGAGGTCGTTCTTCTCGTACCAGGTCGCCGTCGGCAGGATGATGTCGGAGTATGCGCCGGTCGAGTTGAGGCGGAAGTTGATGTCCACCATCAGGTCGAGCTTGCCGGTCGGGCCATGCTCGCGCCACTTCACTTCCTTGCAGTTGTTGCCCGCGCCGCCTTCCTGCATCACGCCGTTCTGCGCGCCCAGCAGGTGCTTGAGGAAGTACTCGTGGCCCTTGGCCGACGAGCCGATCAGGTTGGCGCGCCACACGATCAGGTTGCGCGGCCAGTTTTCCTCGGCATCCGGGTCGGCGAAGGACACGTCGAGCGCGCCCGACTTGAGCTGTTCGACCACGTATTTCGACACGCTCGCCTCGTCGGTCGCACCCGCACGCGCGGCTTCTTCGGCGAGTTCGATCGGGTTGCGGTTGAAGTGCGGGGCGGACGGCAGCCAGCCCATGCGCACCGCCTTGACGTTGTAGTCGGCGAGCGAGGAACCCTTGTTGCGGCAGGGACCGGCGGGCGACAGCAGCGAGTCGGCATCCACCGTCTCGTAGCGCCACTGGTCGGTGTGGAAGTACCAGAACGAGGTCGAGTTCATGTGGCGCGGCGGACGCTGCCAGTCGAGCGCGAACGCGATCGGCGCCCAGCCCGCTTGCGGACGCAGCTTTTCCTGGCCCACGTAGTGCGCCCAGCCACCACCGGTCTGACCCACGCAGCCGCACATGTGCAGCAGGTTCATGATCGAGCGGTAGGCGAGGTCGTTGTGGTACCAGTGGTTGATCGCAGCGCCCATGATCACCATGGACTTGCCCTTCGTCTTCGAGGCGTTCTCGGCGAACTCGCGGCCGGTACGCTCGAGGTCGGCGGCCTTCACGCCGGTCTGCTTGGCAGCCCAGGCCGGGGTGTA
Organism: Thauera aminoaromatica; assembly: GCF_000021765.1. NCBI lineage: Bacteria > Pseudomonadati > Pseudomonadota > Betaproteobacteria > Rhodocyclales > Zoogloeaceae > Thauera > Thauera aminoaromatica. The sequence goes on from NC_011662.2 coordinate 2,842,029, forward strand.
GGCGACATTGGCGTCGTCGTAGGACGAGGCCACGTTGGCGCCACCCAGGCCGCGGTCGATGCCGTACTGCGCGACCTGCATGTCGAACACCGAGGTCACGAAGGCTTCTTCGCCGCTGGCGAGCTTGAGGCGACGCGCCGGCACGTTGCGGTACAGCAGCTCGGGTTCACCCGGCACGAAGTGCGGGAAGCCCACCGAGACGACCTCGTCCTGGCTGCCGATGCAGGTGAGCTCCGCTTCGGTCTCGGCCTGGTCGGCGCCGGCCTTCTCGAGCAGGTTCCACTTGCCGTCCTCGCCCCAGCGGAAGCCGATCGAGCCGTTGGGCGCGATGAAGCGGCCGCTCTTCTTGTCGAAGACGATGGTCTTCCACTCGGGGTTGTTGGACTCGCCGAGGTTGTTGTCGAAGTCGGAAGCGCGCAGGTTGCGATCCGAAACATAGCCCTCGCCGTGCTTGCGCAGCACGACCTGCATCGGCAGGTCGGTGTACTTGCGCGCGTACTCGGTGAAGTACGGGTCCTGCTTCTCGACGAGGAATTCCTTCAGCGCGACGTGGCCCATGGCCAGGAAGGCGGCGGCGTCGGTGCCCTGCTTGACGGGCATCCACAGGTCGGCGAACTTGACGTACTCGGCGTAGTCCGGCGCCATCGACACGATCTTGGTGCCCTTGTAGCGCACTTCGGTGGCGAAGTGGGCGTCCGGGGTGCGGGTCATCGGCAGGTTGGCGCCGGTGATGATCAGATAGGTCGAGTTGTACCAGTCGGCGGCCTCGGGCACGTCGGTCTGCTCGCCCCAGGTCTGCGGCGACGCGGCCGGCAGGTCGCAATACCAGTCGTAGAACGAGCCGCAGGCACCACCGATCAGCGACAGGTAACGCGCGCCGGCGGCGTACGAGATCATCGACATCGCGGGAATCGGCGAGAAACCGTAGATGCGGTCCGGGCCCCACTTCTTGATCGTGTAGACGTTGGCTGCGGCGACGATCTCGGTGACCTCGTCCCAGCTGGTGCGCACGAAGCCACCCAGGCCGCGCACGTGCACGTACTTCTCGCGCTTGGCGGGATCCTTCTGGATCGCCTCCCAGGCCTCGACCGGGTCGCGTCCGGCCTTGCGCTCGGCGCGGTACAGGTCGAGCAGGCGGCCGCGGATCATCGGGTACTTGATGCGGTGCGGCGAGTACAGGTACCACGAGAACGAGGCACCACGCTGGCAGCCGCGCGGCTCGTGGTTGGGCAGGTCCTCGCGGGTGCGCGGGTAGTCGGTCTGCTGCATCTCGAACGACACCAGGCCGTTCTTGACGAAGATCTTCCAGGAACAGCCGCCGGTGCAGTTCACACCGTGGGTGGAGCGCACCACCTTGTCGTGGCGCCAGCGGTTGCGGTAGGCATCCTCCCAGTTGCGGTCTTCATTGGTGACGATACCGTGTCCGTTCGAGAAGGTCTCCTTGACCTTGTCGAAAAACCTCAGGCGATCGAGAAAATGACTCATGGTTTGCTCCTCTCAAGTCGTCGCTTCGTTCGTCAAGCGCGATCGGTAAAAGTCTGGTTGAAAAAGGGAATCCGTCGGTCGGGCGGGAATCAGGGGTTCTGGATGTACGCGTCCTTGCGCAGGTAGAACCACCAGTTGAGGACCACGCACAGGGCGTAGAACACTGCAAAGCCGTACATCGCGTACTCGGGCGTGCCGGCCTTGATCTGGCCGCCGATCACCACCGGAGCGATGAAGGAGCCGTAGGCCGCCACCGCAGAGGTCCAGCCCAGCACGGGGCCGCGCTCGTCCTTGTCGAACACGAAGCCCACGGTACGGAAGGTCGAGCCGTTGCCGATGCCGGAGGCCGCGAAGAGCAGCACGAACAGCGCCATGAACATGAAGAAGTACTGTTCCGGCGTCGCCGAGTGGTAGGCGAGGAACATCACGTAGCCGGTCACCGCGGAGGCGATCACGAGCACGATCGAGATCCACTGGGTCACGATCGAGCCGCCCAGCTTGTCCGAGATCCAGCCGCCCACCGGTCGGATCAACGCGCCGACGAAGGGGCCGATCCAGGCGAACATCAGCGCGGAGGGCGCGTTCGGGTTCTTCGCATGCACCCAGGCCTGGGTGGCCGGATCGAGCACGTGGGTGTTGCCGAAGATCACCGTGATCGACAGCGGCAGCGCCATCGAGAAACCGATGAAGGAGCCGAAGGTCACCACGTAGAGCGCGGTCATCGACCAGGTGTGCTTGTTGCGGAAGATCGCGAACTGCTTGTCGAGATTGGTCTTCATCTCGCCGCTGGCGGCGAACTTCATGCCGTACAGCGTGCCGAGGATGACCAGCGGCAGCATGATCCACATCCCGCCGCCCGCGAGCACGCCGAGGCCGCTCGGCAGGTAGAGGTAGAGACCGATCGCCGAAACCACCAGGGCGATGCCGTAGAACAGGATGATCTTGCCGAGCGCCGCGCCCGTGGAGCCGATGTTGGGCGACACGGTGAGGAGGTTGTTCATGCCGAACCAGCCGACCACCGCGAGCGGCACCAACAGCAGCAGCCAGACGAAGCCGGCGTTCTGCACGTAGGTCGGCGTGCCGGCGGCGATCTTGCCGATCAGCGTGGCGGAATCCTTGACCAGCGGGATCGCGTCGCCGCCGAGTGCGCCGAACACCCCCATGGTCATCACTGCCGGAATCAGCAGCTGCGAGGTGGTCACGCCGAAGTTGCCCAGGCCGGCGTTGAGGCCGAGCGCGGTGCCCTGCAGGCGCTTGGGGAAGAAGGTGGAGATATTGGCCATCGAGCAGGCGAAGTTGCCGCCGCCCATGCCCGACAGCAGCGCCATGAGCTGGAACACCCACAGCGGCGTCTCCAGACTCTGCAGCGCGATGCCGGTACCCACGGCGGGGATCATCAGCAGCGCGGTGGTCAGCCACACCGTGTTGCGACCGCCGCAGATGCGGATGAAGAAGGAGGCCGGGATGCGCGTGGTGGCACCCGACAGGCCGGCGATCGCGGCGAGCGAGAAGAGCTGGTCGGGGGCGAAGGGGAAGCCCGCGTTGGCCATCTGCACCGTGATGATCCCCCACATCAGCCACACGGCGAAGCCGCACAGCAGGCTGGGGATGGAGATCCACAGGTTGCGGTTGGCGATCCGCGAGCCATTCTCCTTCCAGAAGGCCTCGTCCTCGGGGCGCCAATCGACGAGGTCGACGCTGCTGGTGATCGCCGGGCTCGGCGCCGCGACATTGCTTGCTTGCATGAAACCCACTCCTCGTTGTCTTGCGAATCAGGCCTTGGACGAGTCGACCGCGGTGTCGTGACCGTCGAACATGTCGACACGACGGACTTCCGTCAGGTACATCCAGATCAGGGAAACCCAGGTCACGCCGTAGAGCAGCATGAAGGCGCTCGAGCGCACGCCGGTGAGGTCGACCAGGGCGCCGAACATGATCGGCAACAGGAAGCCGCCCATGCCGCCCACCAGGCCGACGATGCCGGAGACCGCGCCGATCTCCTTGGGGAACTCGTTGGAGATGTACTTGAACACCGAGGCCTTGCCGAAGGCGAAGGCGATGCCGACGATGAAGAGCAGGATCGTAAACACCCACACGTTGAGGTGGATGCTGAAGGTGCGCGGCCCCTCGACGGTCTGCACGGTGAAGTCGGTGTTCGGATAGGAGAGCAGGAACAGGCAGATCCACGACGCCCACATCACCCACCAGGTGACCTTGTGCGCGCCGTAGCGGTCGGACAGCCAGCCGCCCACCGCGCGCAGCACGCCGCCGGGCAGGGAGAAGCAGGCAGCGAGCAGCGCCGCCGCCTGGATGCCCATGCCGAACTCGTTGACGTAGTACTTGGTGAGCCACAGCGACAGGCCGACGTAGCCGCCGAACACGATCGAGTAGTACTGGCAGTACTTCCACACGCGCGGATCCTTGAGCACGCGCAGCTGGTCGCGGAAGGTCACCGAGGAGTGCACCCGGTGCTCGGGGTCGTCGTAGGTGAAGAACCAGAACGCGACCGCGGTGATCAGCATCGCCGCCGCATAGACCTGCGGCACCATCTGCCAGCCGAACATGACCACCAGCGTGGGCGCGACGAACTTGGTGACCGCGGCGCCCGAGTTGCCGGCACCGAACACCCCCATCGCGAAGCCCTGGTTCTGGCGTTCGAACCAGCGCGCGCAGTAGGCGATGCCGACCGAGAAGGAGCCGCCCGCGAAGCCGACAAAGAGGCCGGCGACGAGGAACTGCCAGTATTCGGTCGCATGGCCGATCAGCCAGATCGGCAGCACGGTGCACAGCATCAGCACGAAGAAGACGATGCGGCCGCCGAACTTGTCGGTGAGCATGCCGAGGGGCAGACGGATCAGCGATCCGGTCAGCACCGGGGTAGCCGCCAGCAGGCCGAACTGGGTCTCGTTGAGGGCGAGAACCTCCTTGATCGGGATACCGATCACCGCGAACAGCATCCACACGGCAAAACAGACGGTGAATGCGGTGGTGCTCATGATGAGCACGGACATCTGCTGAAACTTGCGAGTAGCCATTTCCCACTGCGCTCCGGAAAGGTCCGACGGTCACGAATTTTCCGGGGTGAGGATAGGCTCGGGCGGCGCCCCGCACCATTCGCCAAAAGCACGGGATCGGCACTGCCGGCACGACGGCGGACTAGTCCTTAGTGCCTAGCCCGGACGAGCTCAGAGGGGTAGGACCGCCTCGTCGTGCGTCAGCAGGCGGGCGAGCTGCGCACGGTTGCGCACGCGGATGCGACGGCCGCTCACGGTGAGCACGCCCTCCTCGACCAGGCTGCGCAACACCCGCGAGAGCGTCTCGGGCGTGAGGTTGAGCAAGGAGGCGATGGTCTTCTTGGGCGCGGCCAGGACGATGCAACCATCGCTGCGCGCACCGCGCTCGAGCTGTTCGAGCAGATAGCTCGCCACGCGCACCGCCGCCGGGCCGCCGACGGTGCTGCCGATCGCGTCGATCAGGCGCTGGATGCGCGCGCACACCGCGACCAGCATGCGGTTGGAGAGCGAATTGTCCATCGCCACCGCGGCCAGCACGCGCTCGCGCGGAACATGCACCAGCACGACCGCGCCGACCGCCTGCGTCCACGTTCGATAGCGCTCGCCGGTGAACACGCCGATCTCGCCGAACATGCCGCCCGGCTCGAAGAGCTCGACCACCTTGTCCTTGCCCTCGGGCCCGCTGACCATCAGGCGGACCGCGCCGTTGCAGACGAAGAACAGGCCGCTGGGGTGGGAGCCGCGCTCGAACACCGTGGCCGACGAGGACAGGCGGACGAACTCCGCGCCGCGCGCAAGCTCGTCGAGCACCTCGGGCCCGCTGCCGAGCAGGATCGGCATGCGCGCCAAGGCCTCGCGAGGCGAAGCGGCCTTGCGCGCGAGCGCAGGACGCACGCGCGACTCCTCCGCATGAGTCAGGACGATGGTGGACACAGGTCTGTTTTATCCGCCGGCATGGGTCGCGACGGTTCCTCCTCCAGTTCCATCCTAGACCCTGGCACGGCCGCTGACCATTGGCCGATCGACGGAGCGCTACGCCGAAAGGACTACCCTCGCCTCAAGGGGCCCTCGGGAAGCGGCGAACCCGGATGGCGCAGGCACGCCCGGCGACGACCACGCGCGATGTCGCCTGCACGTTCAGGAACTGCAGGAGAGCATGGAGCAGCCGGGGCGATCGCGCGCCCAGTCCGGCCGGCGCGCCGCGAAGCGCTCGCGCCCGGGCTGCTCGTCGTAGGGTCGGCGCAGCACCTCGAGCAGGGCCTCGAGCTCGCTCATGTCCCCACCCTCCGCGGCGTCGATCGCCTGCTGGGCCAGGTAGTTGCGCGGCACGTAGAGCGGATTGACGCGGTTCATCTCCGCCCGTCGCGCCGCGGCCAGCCGACCGTCGCCGAGCACGCGCGCGCCATGCGCTCGCAACCAGGCGAGCAGCTCCGCCTCCACCGCGGCGCGGCGCGTGGGGTCGTAGAAGGCCTCGGCGAGCGGCTCCAGCGTGGGCGCCGCCGGATCGACGTCGGCGAGGCGGCGGAAGAACAGGCTCATGTCCACCTCGCCTGCCGCGAGCAGGCGGTGCAGGCGCTCGAGCAGGCCGTCGTCGCCCTCCTCGCCACCACGCCATTCGGCGAGGCCGAGCTTGGCGCGCATCATGTCGCGATAGCTCGAATCATGGACGTCCGCGTACGCGGCGAGCGCGCGCTCCAGCGGCTCGACCTCGCGCACCACCGGATAGATCGCGTTGGCGAGCTGCCACAGGTTCCAATGCGCGATGAACGGCTGGTTGCCGAAGCGGTAGCGGCGCCCGCCGGCGTCGGTGGTATTGGGCGTCCAGTCGGGGTCGAAGTCGTCGACCCAGCCGTAGGGGCCGTAATCGATGGTGAGGCCGAGGATGGACATGTTGTCGGTGTTCATGACCCCATGCACGAAGCCCACCCGCATCCAGTGCGCGACCAGCACCGCGGTGCGCCGGCAGACCTCGTCGAACCAACGGATGCGCCGCGCCGCCGCATCGGGCTCGGCGGCGAGTTCGGGAAAATCGCGCGCGATCGTGAAGTCGATCAGGCGCTCGAGCAGCGCCTCCTCGCCGCGCGAGGCGAAGATCTCGAAGTTGCCGAAGCGGATGAAGGACGGCGCCACCCGGCACACCACCGCGCCCGGCTCGGGTCGGGGATTGCCGTCGTAGAGCATGTCGCGCACCACGGTCTCGCCGGTTCCCACCAAGCTCAACGCGCGCGTGGTCGGTACGCCCAGGTGGTGCATCGCCTCGCTGCACAGGAACTCGCGCAGCGAGGAGCGCAACACCGCGCGGCCGTCGGCGAAGCGCGAATACGGCGTCGGCCCGGCGCCCTTGAGCTGCAGCTCCCAGCGTTCGCCGCGCGCATTGATCGACTCGCCGAGCGTGATCGCGCGCCCGTCACCGAGCTGCCCCGCCCAGTTGCCGAACTGGTGGCCGCCATAGCAGGCGGCGTAGGGCTCCATGCCGGGCAGCAGGCCGTTCCCGCCGAAGACGCGGGCGAACTCGGCGCTGCGCACGTCGGCCTCCTCCAGGCCCAGGATGTGCGCCACCTCGCGCGACCACGCCAGCAGGCGCGGCGCCCGCACCGGCGTCGGCATCACCCGCGAGTAGCAGGCGCCATGGACCGGACGGACGTGGTTCTCCGCTTCGGGATCGGCGGGCAGCTCGCGCACGAAGCGGTTGTCGAAGCGAAGCGCTCTCATCGGGAAATCCTCGTCATGGTCGGCCCGGCGGGTGCGGGCCAGGGCGCGCTCAGGCGCGGCGCGGGTCGAAGGCGTCGCGCACCACGTCGGCGAACAGGTTGGCGGCGAGCACGAGCACGAACATGAACACGAAGGCCGCCGCCAACGACCACCAGACCATCGGCTCGCGCGCGAGTTCGGCACGCGCCATGTTGATCATGGTGCCGAAGCTGATCGTCGACGGGTCGACGCCGATGCCGACGTAGGACAGCACCGCCTCGGCCAGCACCAGCCCGGAGAAGTCCATCACCAGCGCGATCAGCACGATATGCATCAGGTTGGGCAGGATGTGGCGGCGCAGGATCGCCGGGGTGCACACCCCGAAGGCGCGCGCCGCCTGCACGTACTCGAGCTCGCGCAGCTTGAGCGTCTCGCCGCGCAACAGGCGCGCCAGCCCCGTCCAGCTGGTGATGCCGAGGATGAAGCACAGTGCCAGCAGGCGCGCATCCGAGCGCTCGGCTGCGGTGTCGAACCAGTGCGGATTCGTGTCGATGACGACCTGCATCATCAGCACCGCGGCGGCGATCAACAGCACTCCGGGGATCGCGTTGAGCACGGTGTATACGTACTGCACGGCATCGTCCACCCAGCCGCCAAGGTAACCCGCGGCGATGCCGAGCGCGACCGCGAAGGGCATCATCACCAGCGTCGTCAGGGTGCCGATCACCAGCGCCGTGCGCACGCTCTTGAGCGCCAGGTAGAGCACGTCCTGCCCGACCTTGTCGGTGCCGAGCACGTGGTAGAGCGGCGCCAGCTCCACGCACACCCCCACCACCGCGAGCAGCACCGCCAGCGTCACCAGCGCCGCGCGCCAGGCCAGCACGGTGTGTCCGGCCAGCAAGGCCGCGGCCACCTCGCCCCAGCGCAGCCCGCTGCCGCGCCATACCAGGCTGGCGAGCACGACGAAGGCGAGCAGCCACGCGAGCGCCGCCTGCGCGAGCGCCTTCGCCAGCCGCAGCGCGAGGTCGCCCGCCCGCGCCGGGCCCGGGTCGGCGCCGAGGTGGGCCGCGCCGTGGGCGAGACGCGGATAGTCGCGCACCTGGCCGCCGTCGGCGGTCTCCATCGTCTCGCGCTGGTACAGCGTCCACGCGAAGGGCGCGGAATAGGTCTTCTCGGTGCGCAGGCGCAGCGGCGCGAGCAGGGCGTCGAGCGCCGACAGCACCTCGGTGGAAACGACCGGAGCCGCCGGTGCCGCTCCGCTTGCCGGCCCGCCCCCATCCGCCCCCGCCACGCGCTCCAGCGCCGGCAGCAGCGGCCGGTAGTGCAGGCTGTCGACCAGGCCCACGACGAGGAAGGCCAGCAACACGGTGGCCGCCGCCATCCCGGTCGGTCGCCTCCCCACCTTGCGCCAGGCCGCGCGCAGCGGCGCCTGCGCACGCGCGCGCATGCCCGCCAGCAGCGCCAGCGCGACGAGCAGGAAGAGCAACGCGTCGGTCCACAGCAGCACCGGCTGGAAGCCCAAGATCACGCTCGATGCGCTCATTGCAGCCTCACCCGCGGATCGGCCAGGGTGTAGGACAGGTCGGTGAGGATCAAGCCGACGATGTACAGCACCGAGCCGATGAACACCATCGCCCGCACCACCGCGAAGTCCTGCGCGTTGATCGCGTCGATCGTGTAGCTGCCCAGGCCGGGAATCGCGAAAAAGGACTCCACCAGCAGGCTGCCCATGAAGAGCAGCGGGATCACCACCACCACCCCGGTCAGGATCGGGATCAGCGCATTGCGCAGCACATGGCGGAACAGCACCGCGAGCTCCGACAGCCCCTTCGCGCGCGCGGTGCGCACGTAGTCCTTCGAGATCTCCTCGAGGAAGATCGTGCGGTACCACCGCGCCGAAGAGCCGATGCCGGCCACCACGCTGATCAGCACCGGCAAGACCAGGAAGCGCGCTGCATCCAGCCCGGGCGCGTAGCCCGAGATCGGCACCAATGCCCACAGCTTGGACACCAGCCACTGGCCGCCGATGATGTAGAACAGGCTGGAGATCGACATCATCGCCACGCACAGCACCACGCCCCAGAAATCCAGCCAGGTGGCGCGGAAGAACACCAGCAGCAGCGCGAAGCTGATCGACACCACGAGGCTGAGCACGAAGGTCGGCAGCGCGATCGCCAGCGAGGGCCCCATGCGCTCGCGGATCTCCTGGCCGATGTCGCGGCCGTCGTCGGCGCGGCCGAACTCGAGCGCGAACATGCGCAGCGACTTGTCGAAGAAGAGGGTCTCGGTGAGGCGCGCGCTGCCGCTCGCGGCGTCGTTGATGAACATCGGCTTGTCGTAGCCGCGCTCGACCTTCCAGCGCTCGATGGCCTCGGGCGTGGCGCGCTTGACGCCGATGTGCATGCGCGCCATGTCGTCGGGCGAGTTCACCACGAAGAAGAGCACGAAGGTGAGCAGGTTCACCCCGATCAGGATCGGCACCGCGTAGAGCAGGCGGCGCAGCAGGTAGGCCGGCATCAGCGCCCTCCTCGCGCGCCGGACCCGGCCGCGCCCGGCGCCGCGGTCGCGGTCTCGCGCCGGCGCCAGTGGATCGCCGCCGGCGCCACCAGCGCGGCGAGCAGCGCCGCCACCAGCAGCAGCGGCCAGGTCACCGGCGCGTTCCACTCCGTGCGCGCAGCGGCACGGCGCTCGAGGTCGATGCGCTGGTACTTCATGGTGTTGCGCACCATGGCCCCGGTCTTGCGGTTGAGCACCCAGCCATGCTGCAGCGAATACGACATCGGGTGGAAGGCGAAGATCCACGGCGCGTCGTGCTGCAGCATCGCCACCATGCGGTCGATGATCTGCTGGCGCGCGGGGCCGTCGGGCATGGCCTTCATGCGCTCGAACAGCGCGTCGTATTCCGGGTTCTCGTAGTTGGCCGCGTTCTGGCCGTTGAACTTCACCTTGCCCTGCGGGCCGTGGAGCAGGAAGAGCAGGTTCTCCGGATCGGGGTAGTCTGCGTTCCAGCCGAAGAAGAAGAGCTGCACGTTACCCTGGCGGATCTTGTCCTGGAAGCGGTTGAAGTCGGTCGGCCGCACGACGAACTGCACGCCCAGCGCGCGGAACTTCTTCGCCAGCCAGTCCGAGCGCGCCTTGTCGCCCAGCCCGCCGGGCGTGGTGTCGAGGTGGATCACCAGCGGCTCGCCGGTCTGCGCATCGCGTCCATTTGGCCAGCCGGCCTCGGCGAGCAGGCGGCGCGCCTCGTCGACGCCACGGCGCACGGGACGGCCGTCCGCCTCGCTGCCCTGCCACTCGTACACCACCGGGTTCATCCCCGCCCGTCCCGCGCGCGCGCCGAAGATGCCCGGCGGCAAGGGGCTCATGCCGGGCAGGCCGCGGCCGTTGAGGAAGATCGACACGAACTCCTCCATGTCGAGCGCGATCGAGATCGCCTGGCGCAGCTTGCGCGCGCGCTCCTTCTCCGCCTTCGAGGCACCGCCGCCCACGAGCGGGTCGAGCATGTTGAAGCCGAGGTAGAAGATCGACGGCGACACCGAGGTGAGCAGGCGGATGCCCTTGTCGCGCATGTCGTCCGAGAGCGTCACCTCGCCCTGGCTGGTGAGACTGACGGCCTGGTCGAAGTTGTCCGAAGACACGCCCGAGGCGTCGTAATAGCCTTGCAGGAACTTGTTCCAGTATGGGATGCCCTCGCGCTCGCGCGAGAACACCACCTTGTCGATGAATGGCATGGGCTTGCCGCAGTCGCCGAGCAACCCAGCCTCGGCATCGCCGGACTCGCCCGCGCAGGGATAGGCGTCGCCGCGGTAGTTCGGATTGCGCGCAAGCACCATGCGCGCGTTGGGGTTGTTCTCGACCAGCATGTACGGCCCGGTGCCCACCGGCCACCAGTCCAGCGTCAGGTTGCGCTCGGCCATGCCGGGCTGGGCGAAGAAGCGGTCCACCTCGCGCGGCACCGGGCTGAAGAAGGGCATCGAAAGCCAATACAGGAACTGCGGATAGGCGCCCTGCAGGGTGATGCGCAAGGTGTGGCGGTCCACCACCTCCACGCCGGGCAGCGCGAAGCGGTCGAGATCCAGCCAGCCGGGCGGGTCGTCCTTCGCCGCGGCACCGCTCGCCCTGCCTTCCTTGGTTGCCGCAACCAGCCCGGCCTGCAGCTCCTGGAGCCCGGGCAGATACTCCGCCATGAGCTCGAAGATCGGCGAGTGCAGGCGCGGATGGGCGAGACGCTTGATCTGATAGACGTAGTCGCGCGCCTCGAGCTCGCGCGTGCCGGTCGCGGCGAAGTCGCCGAGACCCCGCACTGCGCGCAGGTCGGCCTCGCCAAGGCCGAGATAGCGCGGGCTGCCATCCTCATCGAGGGCGAAGGCCGGGTGGGGCTGGTACAGGATGCCCGGGCGGATACGCACCTCGACCACGGTACGCACCACCTTGGCCGGGTCGGCGTTCGCGGGCAGCTCGCGGCCGCCAGCGTCGAGCCGGCGCAGGCTCGGCATGGCCTCGGCGGTGGCGGGCTCGAGCACATAGGGGCGCTTCAGGTAGTGGTACTGCAGCGGCGGCTCGACGATCTGGTACAGGAAGCTCGCCTCGTCCTCGCTGTAGGACTGCACCGGATCGAGATGCTTGGGGCGCTCGGTGAAGGCGGTGTACAGGATGTGTTCCCCGCGCTCGGCCACCGGATAGGGGTCGTTCCACACCGGGCCGCAGGCCGCGAGTGCCAGGCAGGCGATCAACAGCGCAGCCGCGGAACGTAACGACGCACCCGCCCTGCGCGGGTGCGCAGGGCGGATCGGGCCGGGGCGGCCGGGGGTCCGGAGAGGGCAGGAGAACCGGCGCACGGGCACGCGGAAGCTTCGATGAAAGCGCGGATTCTGGCAGGTTTCGCACGCGCTTGCGATCTGCACACGGCCTCGGACCCACAGCCGTGACCCGCCCGCCTCGACGAAACATGGCCTGCCCTACCGGCTCCGTCGCCTCCTTCCATCCCCCCGCGCGGGCGAAAGTCCCGTCCGTCGAAGGGTTTTGACGGTTTTTCGCTATAATCCCCGTCTTGTCATTCGGAGTCATTTCTCATGGGCTTTCTCGCCGGCAAACGAATCCTCATCACCGGTCTGCTCAGCAACCGTTCGATTGCCTACGGCATCGCCAAGGCCATGCACCGTGAAGGCGGTGAGCTCGCCTTCACCTACCAGAACGACCGCTTCAAGGACCGCGTCGCCAAGCTGGCGGCCGACTTCGGCAGCAGCCTGATCTTCCCGCTCGACGTTCAGGACGACGCGCAGATCACCGGCCTGTTCGAGCAGCTCGGGCAACACTGGGACGGCCTCGACGCGCTGGTGCATTCGATCGCGTTCGCCCCCGGCGAGGCACTCGAGGGCGATTTCCTCGACGGCCTCACCCGCGAGGCCTTCCGCATCTCGCAGGAGGTCAGCACCTACAGCTTCCCGGCGCTGGTCAAGGCCGCGCGCCCGATGATGCAGGGCCGCAACGCCAGCGTGCTGACCCTGTCCTACCTGGGTGCCGTGCGCACCATGCCCAACTACAACATCATGGGTCTCGCCAAGGCCAGCCTGGAAGCCTCGGTGCGCTACCTCGCCGTCACCCTCGGCCCGGAAGGCATCCGCGCCAACGCGATCTCCGCCGGCCCGATCAAGACGCTCGCGGCCTCGGGCATCGGCAGCTTCGGCAAGCTGCTCGCCTTCAACGAGCACAACGCCCCGCTGCGCCGCAACGTGACCATCGAGGAAGTGGGTAACGCCGCCGCCTTCATGTGCTCGGACCTGGCCAGCGGCATCACCGGCGAGGTCATGTACGTGGATGGCGGCTTCAACACCACCGCGCTCGGCAACGCGCTGCCGCTGCCGCAGTAAGGATATCGCGGCGGACGGCGCTGCGCGGCAGCCGCCGCATCCGCCTGCCGAGCCTCGGCGGACGGCACAAAAAAGCCCGGTTTCGACACCGGGCTTTTTGTTTCCATGCTGCCCTCGCCGCACGGGCGAGTGGCGGAGCATGCGGGGATCCGCTGGGAATCAGCGCGGCTCGACCTGCAGTGCCGTCGGGTTGATCGTGACCTCGTAGCGCTGGCGCAGCTCGCTCAGGAAGGCGCCGAAGTCGCGCCCGGCCAGGAGCTGCTTGTACTGTCCCGTAACCGCGGCGACGCGCGGGTCCGCGTCGCCGATCTGCGCGCGCTCGACCGCCTCGATGCGGTACAGCACGTAGTCGCCCTCGGTCGACTGCACGCCGACGTGCACCGGGAGCGTCTCGGCCGACGCCGAGAACACCGCCTGCATGGCCGCCGCCGGCAGCCCGGGGGCACCACGCTGCAGCTTGCGCGCCTCGCCCCAGCGGGCTGCGGGCTGCTCGCCCCTGCGCAGCGCGGCCAGCATCTCCTCGCCCGCACGGGTGGCCTTCACCCGGCCCTGCTCGATGCGGACGAGTTCGACGATGCGCTCGCGGACCTCGTCGAGCGGCAGCCGGCGCGCCGGCTCGAAGGCCTTGACCCGCGCCGACACCAGGGTGCCGTTGCCGATCTCGATGGCCTCGGTGTTGCGGCTTTTCTGCACCGCCTCGTCGCCGAACAGGGCCGAGATCACGCGCTCGTCGGCGAGCGGCGCCGGGGCGGAGTCGCGGCTGATCCAGTCGGTGGTGGCGGTCTTGAGGCCGAGCGCCTCGGCCGCGGGCTGCAGGCTGTCGGGCTGCTCGTACACCGTGTTGGAGAACTGCTCGGCCAGCTCCGCGAAACGACGACCGGCCTCCTGGGCGCGCAGCTCGGCGAGGATCTCCGCGCGCACGGCCTCGAAGGGCTTGACCGAGGAAGGCTTGATGTCGGTGACCTCGACGATGTGCACGCCGAAGTCGCTGCGCACCGGCTCGCCGATCACGCCTTTCTGCAGACTGAACACCGCGTCCTCGAAGGCGCCGACCATCACGCCGCGGGCGAAGAAACCGAGATCGCCGCCGTTGCCGGCCGAGCCCGGATCCTGCGACTTCTCCTTCGCGAGGGCGGCGAAGCGCGCGGGATCGGCGCGCAGTTGCTCGACGAGCGCTCGCGCCTCGGCCATCACGCGATCGACCTCGGCCTGCTCGGCGCCTTGGTCGAGGGCGAGCAGGATGTGACGAGCCTGGCGCTCCTCGGGCACGCCGAAGCGCTGCGGATTGCCGTCGTAGAAGGCGCGCACCGCGTCGTCCGCGACCTCGACGCCACGCTCGACCGCCGCGCGGTCGAAGACCAGGTATTCGGCCTGCAGCCGCGCCGGGCGCTCGAAGCGCGTCGGGTTGGCCTCGTAGTAGGCGCTGACCTGCGCGTCGTCCACCTTGACGTCGGCCGCCAGGGCCTTCGCCGAGAGGCGGAACTCGCGCACGCTGCGCGACTCCAGCTGGGCGTCGAGGAAGCGCCGTGCCGATGCCTGTGGAACGATGCCGGCGTCGCCGACCGCCGCGACGATCTGCTGCACCCGCACGTCCTGCGCCAGGCGCGCCTCGAAAGTCGCGGGGGTCATGCCCTGGGCACGCAGCAGGGTCTCGTAGCGCTGCAGCGAGAAGCTGCCGTTTTCCTGGAAGGAGGCCACGCCGGCGATGGTCTCCTGCAGCTGTTGCGGCGTCACCACGAGACGGTTCTCGGCGGCGTAGAGTGCGAGCACGCGCTGGTTGATCAGGTTCTCGAGCACGGCTCGCCGCAGTTCGGCCGACTGCAGCAGCGCACGGTCGACCTGGCCCCCGCCGTCCTGCCGCAGGCGGTCCTGCTGCTCGCGCAGGGCCTGGTCGAACTCCCATGCTCCTATGGTGGTGCCGCCGACACGCGCGGCCTCGTTCGCCGAACCCGAGTCGCTGAAGTAGGCGTCCATGCCGAAGAAGGCGAAGGGGACGATCAGGAGCGCCAGGATCACCTGGGCGACGCGTTTATTGTTGCGAACAGCCTCGAACATCTCGTATTCCGTGGAAAGGACAGAAAAATGCAGCCGTGTGGCAGGATCCCGGCGCGAAAAGTTCCGCAGTTTAGCGCATCGGTCCGGCTTCGGGTCCGCGGCATGCCATCCGTCACAGCGCGCAGGGAACGGCGCTCAATATACTGCGCGGATGCGCGCAAGCCCTCTCCCCGCAGTCGTCCTCGCCCTGGCCTATTGGGCGGTCGGCTATCCCGCCCTCCATCTCGCCATCCCACCGGGCTACACCGCCCCCTTCTTTCCACCGGCCGGTATCGCACTCGCCGCGCTGTTCGTGTTCGGACTGCGCCTGTGGCCTGCGGTGTTCGCAGGGTCGGCCCTGGTCCAGCTCGCCACCGCCTGGCCGCTGCTCGGCAGCGCAGGCTGGAATCCGCTCGGTCCGCTCGCCGTCCCGATAGGCGCCACCCTGCAGGCGGTGGTCGGCGTCCTGCTCGCGCGCCGGCTGCTCGCGCCCGGCGACACGCTCGACACGGCCGGCTCGGTGATGCGCTTCCTCGGCATCTGCATGCCGCTGAGCGGGCTGGTGTGCTCGACGATCGGCGTCTCCGCCCTGGTCTGGGCGGCGGTGATCCCGGCATCCGACGCGCTCTTCAACTGGTGGACCTGGTGGACCGGCGACACCCTGGGCATGCTCGTCGCCGCCCCGCTCACCCTGGTGTTCATTGGCCGCCCGGCGCAGGACTGGCGCCAGCGCAGACTCGGCGTCGCGCTGCCGATGTCGATCGCGCTCGTGCTGCTCGCCCTCGCCTACCGGCAGGTGGTGAGCTGGGAGGATTCGCGCGTGCGGGCGCAGTTCGAGCGCGACAGCGTCCATCTCTCCGCCCTGCTGCAGAAGCGCCTCGAAGAACAGGTCGACATGGTGCGTTCGATCGAGCGCCTGCTGCTCGCGAGCGACCAGGTCTCGCGCGCCGATTTCCACGAGTTCGTCGCGCCCTGGATGCGACTGCACCCGGGCACGCGCAGCTTCACCTGGAACCCTTACGTAAGACACGCTGAGCGCGCGGCATTCGAAGAGGGGATCCGGAGCGACTGCCGGGTCGATTACCGCATCCTCGACCGCGATCCCGCCGGACAAACTTCGCCTGCTACCGAGCGTCGCGAGTATTTCCCGGTCACGCACGTCGAGCCCGAAGAGGGCAACCACGCCGTGCTCGGCATGGATCCACTGTCCTTCCCGGTCGCAGGCGAGGCGATCGAACGCGCGCTGGCCACCGGCCAGCCAGCGGCCAGCGCGCGCATGCGCCTGGTGCAGGAGCACGGGGAGCAGCATGCCGTGGTGCTCTATCAAGCCGTTTTCGCCTCCTCGCCGCCTGCACCGGTCCGCGCCCCGCTCGGAGTCGTGTCCGCGGCACTGGGCATGGACGACCTGCTCGCAGCCGTTTCACGCCAGGCTGCGGCGCAGGGCATCGCGGTGCGACTCTCCGACCGCGACGCCGGGCCCGAGTCGGCGCTGCTTGCCGGCGACGATCGCGGACAGGAGTCGGTCTGGCCGGAAGAGATCCTGGCGCGCACCACGAGCATCGATTTCGCCGGTCGTCGATGGGAGCTGCACACCCGCGCCCTGCCCCGCTACATCGAACAGCTGCGCAGCTGGGCAGCGTGGGGCACGATCGCGGTCGGCGTCCTCACCAGCGCAATGCTCGGCGCGCTCCTGCTCATCACCACCGGCAACCGTCGCCGCATCCAGGCGCTGGTCGAACACCGCACCGCCGAGCTCCAGGCCGCGAGCGTACGCTTGCATGAAAACCGCGCCGCACTGATCGACGCCCAGCGCATCGCCCGCCTCGGCAGCTGGGAGACCCTCTGCGCACGCGACGGGCTGCACGCCTCGGACGAGCTCCACCTGCTGCTCGACAGCACGGCAGGCGACCTGAACTCGCTCGCCGACCTGATCGACGCGATCGCCCCCGCCAGCCGCGCGGCCCTGACCGACGCGCTCGAGCGCGCCGCCACGGAGCCGGGCCGGATCATGCTCGACTGCAACACCGACAGCCTGCCGATGCGCACGCTGCAGTTCCGCATCGAGGGCGAGCATGTGGGCGGCCGCCTCCGGCGTATCCGCGGTACCGCGCAGGACGTCACCGCGCTGCGCGAGGCCGAAGCCCGCATCCGCTACCTGGCCCGCTTCGACCCGCTCACCGGGCTGCTCAACCGCAGCGCCTGGCAGGACCACGCCCAGGACGTGCTGCGGCACGCCGCGCGCCATGACGACCGCTGCGCCGTGCTGTTCCTCGACCTCGACGACTTCAAGACGGTCAATGACTCGCTCGGCCACGCCGCCGGCGATCGCCTGCTCGCCCAGGTGGCCTGCCGCCTCGGCGGCTGCGTACGCGCGGAAGACCTGGTCGCCCGCATCGGCGGCGACGAGTTCGTGATCCTGTTGTCGCGCCTCGCGCACGCCGAAGAGCCGGCGCGCGTTGCCGAGCGCGTGCTCGATGCGCTCGCCCGCCCGCTGCAGATCGACAGCCAGCCGCTGCGCGTCGGCGCGAGCATCGGAATCGCCCTCTACCCCGCCGACGGTGGCGAGATCGATACGCTGCTCAAGCACGCCGACACTGCGATGTACGAGGCCAAGGAGTCCGGCCGCAACGCCTACCGCTTCTTCCTGCCCGAGATGACCCAGCGCGTGACCCGCCGACTGCAGACCGAGGCCGAGCTGCGCAAGGCGATCGAGAGCGGCGATCTGCGCCTGCACTACCAGCCCCAGATCGACGCGGCGAGCGGCCGGGTGTACGGCTGCGAGGCCTTGGTGCGGTGGCAACATCCCGAGCGGGGTCTGCTCCCGCCCGACCGCTTCGTCCCTTTCGCCGAACAGAGCGGCCTGATCGTGCCGCTCGGGGAATGGGTGCTGCGCGAAGCCTGCCTGCAGCAGGTGCGCTGGCGCGACGCCGGCCTGCCGCCGCTCGACGTGGCGGTAAACATCTCGGCGCTGCAGTTCCGCCGGCGCGACTTCGTCGCCACGGTGGCGCGCGTGCTGGGCGAGACGGGCGCCGATCCGGCGCGGATCGAGCTGGAGATCACCGAGAGCGCGCTGATGGACGCGACGCCCGAGCTGGTGGCGAGCTTCGACCAGCTCGTGGCGCTCGGACTGACGCTGGCCCTGGATGATTTCGGCACCGGCTACTCCAGCCTGTCCTACCTCAAGCGCCTGCCGCTGCGCCGCCTGAAGATCGACCGCTCCTTCGTCGACGGCCTGCCGGACAATCCGGAAGACGCCGCGATCACCTCGGCCACCCTGTCGCTCGCCCGCGACCTCGGCATGGAGGTGGTCGCCGAGGGCGTGGAAACCGAGGACCAGCGCGGCTACCTCTGCAAGCGGGGTTGCCGCGCGATGCAGGGTTACCTGTTCTCGCGGCCGCTGGGGGTAGAGGAGTTCGGCACATGGTTCGAGGAACAGGCGGCGGCGATCGCATGACGCCGATCGCGCTTCGCCACGGGCCGGCAGGCACGAGACGAAGCGCGATCGGGGCGCGGCTTTGCGCGCCGCGCCTCAGTCGGCGCGCCGGAACACCAGTTGCCCGCCCTCGGCATCCACCCGGATGCAGTCCTTGGCGGCGAAGCGACCTTCGAGGATCGCCTTCGCGAGCGGGTTCTCGATGCGCTCCTGGATCGCCCGCTTCAAGGGCCGTGCGCCAAACACCGGGTCGAAGCCGGCAGTCGCGAGCTCGGCGAGCGCCGCATCGCTGATCTCCATGCCCATTTCCAGCCGCGCCAGGCGCTTCTCGAGGTACTGCAACTGAATCTTCGCGATGCCGGCGATGTGCTTTTCATCCAGCGCGTGGAACACCACCACCTCGTCGATGCGGTTGATGAACTCCGGACGGAAGTAGGTCTTCACTTCCGCCATCACCGCGAGCTTGATCACCCCGTAGTCGTCTCCCGCCATGGCCTGGATCATCTGGCTGCCGAGGTTGGAGGTCATCACGATCACGGTGTTCTTGAAGTCCACCGTGCGGCCCTGGCCGTCCGTCATGCGACCGTCGTCGAGCACCTGCAGCAGCACGTTGAACACGTCCGGATGCGCCTTCTCGACCTCGTCGAAGAGGATCACGCTATAGGGCTTGCGCCGCACCTGCTCGGTCAGGTAGCCGCCTTCCTCGTAGCCGACGTAGCCCGGGGGCGCACCGATCAGGCGCGCCACCGAGTGCTTCTCCATGAACTCGCTCATGTCGATGCGGATCAGGTGTTCCTCGGAATCGAACAGGAAGTTCGCCAGCGTCTTGCACAGCTCGGTCTTGCCCACCCCGGTGGGGCCGAGGAAGAGGAAGGAGCCGTAGGGACGGTTCTCGTCCGACAGGCCCGCGCGCGAGCGCCGGATGGCGTCGGCCACCAGGCGCACCGCCTCGTCCTGGCCGACCACGCGCTCGTGCAGCTTGTCCTCCATCTTCAGGAGCTTCTCGCGCTCGCCCTGCATCATCTTGCTCACCGGGATGCCGGTGGCGCGCGATACGACCTCGGCGATCTCCTCGGCGCCCACCTCGGTGCGCAGCAGCTTGTTGGGCGCGGCATTCTGGCCCGCCTGCTCGGCCATCCTGAGCTGGCCCTCGAGCTGCGGCAGCTTGCCGTACTGCAGCTCGGCGACCTTGTCGAGCTGGCCCTTCCGTTGGTACTCGGCCATCTGCGCGCGCAGCGCGTCGATCTCCTCCTTGATGTGGGCCGAGCCGGCGACCTTGGCCTTCTCCGCCTTCCACACCTCTTCCAGGTCGTTGTACTCGCGCTGCAGCTTGGCGAGCTCGTCCTCGATCAGTTGCAGGCGCTTGAGCGAAGCCTCGTCCTTCTCCTTCTTCACCGCCTCGCGCTCGATCTTGAGCTGGATCATGCGACGGTCGAGCTTGTCCATGACCTCGGGCTTGGAGTCGATCTCCATCTTGATGCGCGCCGCGGCCTCGTCGATCAGGTCGATCGCCTTGTCGGGCAGGAAGCGGTCGGTGATATAGCGGTGCGACAGTTCGGCCGCGGCGACGATGGCCGGGTCGGTGATGTCGACGCCGTGGTGGATCTCGTACTTCTCCTGCAGGCCGCGCAGGATGGCGATGGTCGCCTCGACCGAAGGCTCCTCGACGAGCACCTTCTGGAAGCGGCGCTCGAGCGCCGCGTCCTTCTCGATGTACTTGCGGTATTCGTCGAGCGTGGTGGCGCCGATGCAGTGCAACTCGCCGCGTGCGAGCGCGGGCTTGAGCATGTTGCCGGCATCGATCGCGCCCTCGGCCTTGCCGGCGCCCACCATGGTGTGGAGCTCGTCGATGAACACGATGATGCGCCCCTCTTCCTGGGCGATCTCCTTGAGCACCGCCTTCAGGCGCTCCTCGAACTCGCCGCGGTATTTGGCGCCGGCGAGCAGCGCCGCCATGTCGAGCGAGAGCACGCGCTTGCCCTTGAGCGTCTCGGGCACCTCGTCATTGACGATGCGCTGCGCCAGGCCCTCGACGATCGCGGTCTTGCCCACGCCCGGCTCGCCGATCAGCACCGGGTTGTTCTTGGTGCGGCGCTGCAGGATCTGGATGGCGCGGCGGATCTCGTCGTCACGACCGATCACCGGGTCGAGCTTGCCGCTTCGTGCGCGCTCGGTGAGGTCGAGACAGTACTTCGACAGCGATTCGCGCTGGCCTTCGGCGTCCTGGCTGCCCACGTTGGCGCCGCCGCGCACCGCCTCGATCGCGGCCTCGAGCGCCTTGCGCGCCAGGCCGTTCTCCTTGAGCAGGCGGCCGGCCTCGCCCTTGTCGTCCGCGAGCGCGAGCAGGAACATCTCGCTGGCGATGAACTGGTCGCCGCGTTTCTGCGCTTCACGGTCGGTGACGTTGAGCAGGTTGTTGAGGTCGCGCCCGATGCTGACCTCGCCGCCGTGCCCTTCCACCTTGGGCAGGCGGCCGACGGCCTTGGCGACCGCATTCTTGAGCGGCGGGACATTGACCCCGGCGCGCTGCAGCAGCGACACACTGCCGCCGTCGTCCTGCTCGAGCAGGGCCTGCAGCACGTGCAGCGGCTCGATGAACTGCTGGTCGTTGCCCACGGCGATGCTCTGCGCATCGGCGAGGGCCTGCTGGAACTTGGTGGTGAGCTTGTCGAAACGCATGGAGGTCATCCTCGGGATTCGTTGAACTGAACCCTATGTGGGGCGCATCCGGCGCGCTTCAAGTGCGCGCTCAAAGATGCGGCCGGCTTTGTCCCGGGATGTCGGGGTAACGTACGTAGTCGACCAGGTCCTGGATCTCCTGCGGCGGTGGCTTGGTCAGCAGGCTGACCGCGACGATGGTCGCAAAGCCGAGCGGCACGCCGAACACGCCGGCCGAGATCGGGTTGATTTCGAACCAGGCGTTCGCCATCGCGCCGCCGAAGAAGGGATGGGTACGCACCACGTAGAACACCGTGACCGCCAGCCCGGCCAGCATGCCGGCGACCGCCCCCGGGCGGTTGGCGCGCTTCCAGAAGATGCCCAGCACGAGCGCCGGGAAGAAGGCCGAGCCACCGATCGAGAAGGCCAGGCCGACCATGAAGAGGATGTTGTCCGGCCGCATCGAGGCCACCCAGGCCGCCACCACCGCCACCACCAGCAGCTGCGACTTGGAGATCACCAGGCGCCGGTGCGCGCTCGCCTTGGGGTTGATGACCTTGTAGTAGAGATCGTGCGACAGCGCGTTCGAGATCGTCAGCAAAAGGCCGTCGGCGGTCGACAGCGCGGCGGCCAGCCCCCCGGCCGCGACCAGGCCCGATACCACGTAGGGCAGGCCGGCGATCTCCGGGGTGGCGAGCACGATCACGTCGGTGTTCAGGCGCAGCTCGGCGAGTTGCAGGATGCCGTCGCCGTTGAGGTCCTCGATGCGCACCAGCCCCACCCTGCCCCACGACGCGACCCAGTCGGGCAGGATCGCGATGTTCGAGCCGACCAGATTGTTATAGACCTCCCACTTGGCGAACACCGCGTAGGCCGGCGCGGTGACGTAGAGCAGGAAGATGAAGAACAGCGACCACAGCACCGAGCGCCGCGCCTCCATGACGCCGGGCGTGGTGTAGTAGCGCATCAGGATGTGCGGCAGCGCCGCGGTGCCGACCATCAGCACGAACATCAGGGCGAGGAAGTTGTTGCGCGCGGTGGCGGACTCGCTCGCGGTGGCGCCCGGATGCGCCTCGGCGTGACGCGGCGGCGGGCGGGCGCGCTCGAGCGCCTCGGCGCGCGCGCGCTGCCAGGCCTCGCGGGCCTCGGCCGGCGTGCGCGGCAGGTCGCGCAACGCGCGCTCGGTCAGTGCGATGTCGCGCGCCGGCGCGCTGTCCAGGCGCATGCGGTTGAGCTCGTCGATCATGCGCCGGCGCTCGTCCTCGAGCGAGGCGGGCAGCGCGGCGATCTTGTCGGCGTAGTCGCGCGCGCGCGCGCTGTAGAGATCGCGCACCGCGCGCTCGGTGGGAGCCTCGAGGAGCTCGTCCTCGCGCGCGCTGATCTGCTGCAGCACGGTGCCGTAAACCGCCTGCGGGATCGGAATCCCGGTGAGCTTGTAGGACAGGATCACGACCGGAACCAGGTAGGCGATGATCAGGATCACGTACTGCGCCACCTGGGTCCAGGTCACGGCGCGCATGCCGCCGAGGAAGGAGCACACCAGGATGCCGGCCAGGCCGATGAAGAGCCCGATCTCGAACTCGACGCTGACGAAGCGGCTGGTCACCAGGCCCACGCCGTAGATCTGCGCGACCAGATAGACGAAGCTCGCCAGCACCGCCGCCGCCAGTCCGACCAGGCGCGCGACGTTGCCCTGGTAGCGCGCGCCGAGGAAGTCGGGGATGGTGTATTGGCCGAACTTGCGCAGGTAGGGCGCGAGCAGCAAGGCCACCAGCACGAAGCCGCCGGTCCAGCCGGTCACGAAGGCCAGGCCCTCGAAGCCGCTGAAGTACAAGGTACCGGCCAGACCGATGAAGGACGCGGCGCTCATCCAGTCGGCCGCGGTCGCCATGCCGTTGAACAGCGCCGGCACGCGGCGTCCGGCGACGTAGTACTCGGTGACGTCGGAGGTGCGCGAGAGCACGCCGATGGTGGCGTAGATCGCAATCGTCACGAACAGGAAGACGTGGCCGATGAGCTGCTGCGACAGGCCCAGGCTCTCGCCGATCGCGAGCAGCACGACGAAAAGCGCGAAGCCGAGGGTGTAGATGCCGTAGTAGCGGCGCAGCTGGCGCGCGAAGCCGGGGTTGCGCCTCAAGGGGAATGCTCTCCGCGCGGCCTGCGGCGGCCGGTCATCAGTACTTGACCCGCGCGTAGTAGGTCTTCTCGGCGGCCTCGCGCGCGTCGCGCAGGGTGCGGATGCCCTTCTCGGCGAGCAGCGGGATCAGCTTGAGAAAGACCTCGGCGGTCACGATCGCGTCGCCGAGCGCGGTGTGACGGCCGACGATGGTCAGGCCCAGGCGCTCGGCGATCGCCTCCAGGCGGTGCGACTCCTGGTTGGGATGCACCACTGCCGACAGCAGCAGGGTGTCGATCACCGGATGGTCGAAGCGCAGGCCGGTCTGCTCTTCCTTGAGCTGCAGGAACCGCATGTCGAAGGCGGCGTTGTGCGCGATCAGCACGGTGTCGGCGGCGAAGGCGTGGAAGGCGGGCAGCACCTTGTCGATGGTGGGCTGGCCGCGCAGCATCTCCGAGGTGATGCCATGGATCTTGGCCGACTCGGGGGCGAGCGGACGCTCCGGGTCCACCAGCTGCTCGAAGGATTCCGCGCGCAGCAGCTTGCCGTTGAGGATGCGGGTGGCGCCGACCTGGATGATCTCGTCACCCTGCGAGGGGTTGAGCCCGGTGGTCTCGGTGTCGAACACCGTGTAGCTGAGCTCGGAGAGCAGGCGGTCGTCGAGTTCGTGCGACTTCTCCGACCACGCGAAGAGATCGAAGTCGTAGTACTCGGGACGGCTCTCGCCGCGCAGGTAGGTCTCGGCCTCGGCCTGCTCCTGCGGCGTCGCCGCCGGCAGCAGGATGCGGAAGAAGGCACGGTGGCGCACCTTCTCGCGCTCGAGCCACATCTCGCCGTCGTGGCGGTCGACCACGTCGCGCACGGTGAGCGGGCTGCTCTCGTCCTCGATCTTCATCGGTTCGAGCTCCCAGCTCATCACCGTCTCGGTGCTCATCGCCTGCCCCGACCAGATCAGGTCGAGGTGCACGAGGCGCCCGGCCGCGCTCAGGCGGAAGCGCACCTCGCGCACCTCGAATTCGTCCGACAGCCGGCTGGCGAGGTAGGTGATGGCCTGGATCAGCGAGAAGCTGTCGACCTTCACCCACAGGGATTCATCGACCTCCTCGAGCTTGGTGGGCAGGCCGATGCGGGCCTCGATGCGGCGCTGCGCCGCGGCGATCAGGTCGGCGCCGAGCATCTCCTCGAGCGGCCAGCGCGCCTTCAGCGAGTCGGCGAACTCGTTCGCCGTGTGGTCGAGGCGCTGGCTCATGGCCTGCACCTCGTCGCGCACCACCTTGCGGAAACGCGTGCGCATCTCGTCGGTGAGGTCCTCGAACTCGAGCATGTCGGCCGCCGCGCGCACGTTGGCGAGCGAGGCGCGGTTGCCCTCGGTGAGGTTGTGCAGCATCTGGTCGCGGCGCGACTCGGTCTCGAAGTTCCGCGTGATGTTGTCGAGCATCAGGATGAAACCGGTGAGCGTGCGCTCGGACGTAACCGCTGCCGCGGCGACCTCGGGCGCTGCGGGGGACGCGCCGCCCCCTGCATTGCCAGCGCCGTCGCCCTCCGCTGCCGCATTCTGCTGCACACCGGTCACGCTCCCTGCGGCGACGGCTGTCGACTCCGCCGCCACAAGCGCCGGCGCGGCCAGCGACAGCACCGGCGCCATCTGCACGCGCAGCAGCTGGCCGGCACGGGTGGTGGTGACGAAGTTGGCCTGTGCCTGGGCGGCACCGCGGCGCAGGCGCTGCTGGATGGTGTCGAGCGCGTGCGCGATCAGGTTGCGCTCGAAGACGCCATAGATGGAGCGCCCCAGCCCGATCAGCTCGCCGCCGCCGGCCACGCCGGGCGCGTCCGAGAGCGCGCGGAACTGGGCGCGCGCACGGTTGTTGTAGAGCAGCACGCGGCCGTCGAGGTTGCACACCACCACGCTTTGGGTGAGCTCGGACATCAGCGCGGCGAGGCGGTCCTTCTCGAGCTCGACCGAAGCCTTGGCGCGCCCGATCTGCGCCTCCACGTCCTGCAGCAGCACGTCGCGCTGGCTCGCGAGCTCGTTGGTGGCGACCGCGAGCTGCTGCACCTCGGGCGGCCCCTCGGGGTGCACGCGGAAACCGCGGTTGGCCCCCAACATCAGGCGCAGGTTCTCCGACATGCGCAGCAGGCCCTGGACGTACTGGCGGAAGAGCACGCGCACCACGCCCACCCCGGCAGCGAAGCCCATCGCGGTGAGCAGGGTACCGAGCGTGAGGTGCGGCGACAGCACCTTCAGAAGCAGGTCGCGCGCCTCGCCCTCGGTCTCCACCCAGACGATCAGCGCCGTGAGCAGGAAGGGCCCGGTCATCAGCAGGAACAGCACGACGACCGCGAGAATGAATCGCGCACGTGCCTGCATGATTCAGTGCTCCAGAAGGCTGCGCACCTTGTCCACCAGCTCGCGGGTGGAGAAGGGCTTGGTCATGTAGGCGTCGGCGCCGAGCGCGAGGCCCTTGGCGACCTCGGTGTCGCGGCCCTTGGCGGTCAGCATCAGGATGCGGATTCCCGCCATCTCGGGGTCGGAACGGATCTCCTGGCAGACCTCGAAGCCGCTCTTCTTCGGCATCATCACGTCGAGCAGCACCAGGTCGGGTCGCGAGGCGCGGATCCTGCGCACCGCCTCCTCGCCGTCGTTGGCCACCTCGACCTGGTAGCCCTCGCGCTTCATGAGGAATTCCAGCGAAATGACGATGTTCTGTTCGTCGTCGGCAATCAGTACTTTCTTGTCCATCAGCGTCTCCTCCCCGCCCGATATTCTATGTCATCCCTCGCCCGCCGCCGACTTCAGCGGCAGCTCGAAGGAGAATGTCGCGCCCTCGCCCGGCACCGACTCCAGCCACAGCCGACCGCCGAAGTGCTCGACGATCTGGCGGCTGATCGGCAGCCCCAGGCCGGTACCCTGCGGTCGCGAGCGTTCGTCGCCGCCCTGGCGGAACTTCTCGAACACCACCGGCTGCTGCGCCGGCTCGATCCCCGGCCCGTTGTCCTTCACCGCGACGCGCAGGCGTTCGCCATCGCAGCTCAACGTCACATCCACGCGACCGCTGCCCGTGGGCACGAACTTCGCCGCGTTCGACAGCAGGTTCAGCATCACCTGCAGCAGTCGGTCGTGGTCGGCACGCAGGGTCGGCACCGACTCCGGCAGGTGCAGGTGCAGTTCGGCGCCGCGGTCGCGGAAGAGCTGCAGGGTGGCGTCGCCCGAGTGGCGCACCAGTTCGCACAGGTCGATGTCGGTGTTGTGCCACTCGGCATGGCCGGACTCGATCTTGGCCATGTCGAGCACCTGGTTCACCAGGCGCGACAGGCGCACCGCCTCGGACACGATGATGCCGAGGAAGCGCTGGCGGTCCTCGACGTCGATGTCGGGGTCGTCGAGCATCATCTCGGAGAGCGCTCGGATCGAGGTCAAGGGCGTGCGCAGCTCGTGCGTCACCGAGGACATGAAGTCGTCCTTGAGGCGGTCGAGCTCCTTCAAGCGCTCGTTGGCGGCGCGCAGCTCGGCGGTCGCGGCCTCGAGCGCACGCGACTTCTCCTCGAGCTTGTGCGAGTAGGCGCGCACCTGCGAGGCCTCGTCGAGGATGTCCATGACCTCGCCGAGCCCGAGCGGCTCCGCCTGCACCACGGTCGACACCATCACCCGCGCGGAGGCGCTGCCGATCGCGCCGGCGAGCAGGGTCTCGGCGAAGTGCACCAGCTCGGGGTCGGCCTTGAGCTCGGAGACCTGCTGCAGGCCGTGCGAGCGCGCGTAGGCGCCGAAGGCCTCCTCGGTGCGGCGCTGCCCGAGGAAGCGCGCCACCAGCGGCACCAGCTCGCCGGCCTCGGCGCCGGTGCGCCAGAAGCTCGCCGGCGCCGCCGCGCCGCTCCGGAACACGTCCACAAAGAGCGCGCCCTGGGTCGCCTCCGGCCCGGTCGGCACGCGCAGCATCGATACCGCGACGTAGCAGCCGATGTTGGCGAGCAGGCTCCAGAACAGCGCGTGGCTGATGTTGTCCAGGCCGGTGAGGCCGAAGAGCTGCTCGGGCTTGAGCCATTCCAGGCCGAGCACGCCGTGCTCGAGGAAGCCCGGATCGAGCCAGCCCGACTTGGCGAACGAGGGCAGCAGCAGCGTATAGACCCACACCGCGAAGCCGGCGAGCAGACCGGCGAGCGCGCCCTCGCGGGTGCCGCCGCGCCAGTACATGCCGCCGATCACCACCGGGGCGAACTGCGCCACCGCGGCGAAGCTGATGAGGCCGATGCTGACCAGCGCGTAGGCCTCGCCGGCGAGGCGGAAGTAGAGGTAGCCGAGCAGCAGCAGCACCACGATCGCACCGCGGCGGATGCCCAGCAGCAGACCGGTGAGGTCGCGCTCGCGCGCGAGGTCGAGCCGCCGGCTGCGCAGCAGCATCGGCATCACCAGGTCGTTGCACACCATGGTGGAGAGCGCGATCGCCTCCACGATCACCATGCCGGTCGCCGCCGACAGGCCGCCGATGAAGACGAGCAGCGCGAGCGCGCTCTGCCCGTGCGCGAGCGGCAGGGTCAGCACGAAGGTGTCCGGATCCACGGTGCCGCGGCCGAAATGCAGCAGCCCGCCGATCGCGATCGGGATCACGAAGATGTTGATCGCCAGCAGGTAGGCGGGAAAGACCCAGGTCGCGCGGCGCAGGTGCTGCTCGTTGACGTTCTCGACCACCGCGATCTGGAACTGCCGCGGCAGGAAGATGATGGACAGCATGGCCAGCAGCACGTGAGCGAACCAGCCGCCGTAGCCGAGCCGGCCGGCACCGTCGAAGGCGAGCAGGCGGTGCAGCTCGGGCACGGCGGCGGCGCGCGCGTAGAGGTCGCCAAAGCCGTCGTAGAGCCAGTAGGTGACGTAGATGCCGACCGCCAGGAAGGCGAAAAGTTTGACCACCGACTCGAAGGCGATCGCCGCGACCATGCCCTCGTGGCGCTCGGTGGTGTCGAGGTGGCGGGTGCCGAACAGCACCGTGAAGGCGGCGAGCGCGAGCGCGATGTAGAGCGTGCCGTCCTGCCACCAGCCCGCCTGGCTCTCGATGCGGAACAGCGGGTCGTGCTCGCCCACCAGCAGCGCGTAGCCGCTGGAGATCGCCTTCAGCTGCAACGCGATGTAGGGCACGATGCCGACCACCGCGATCAGCGTGACCAGCCCGCCGAGCAGGTGGCTCTTGCCGTAGCGCGAGGCGACGAAGTCGGCGATCGAGGTGACCCGGTAGCTGCGCGCGATGCGGATCATCTTGAGCACGACCAGCCAGGCCAGGGTCAGGCCCAGCGTGGGCCCGAGATAGGTGGGCAGGAACCACGGCCCGCCCGAGGCGGCGCGGCCGACGCTGCCGAAATAGGTCCACGCGGTGCAATACACCGCGAGCGAAAGACTGAAAACCCAGGGATTGTCGATGACCGAGCGCCCGGCATCCGCGCGCCGGTCGCCGAAGTAGGCCACCGCGAACAGCAGCAGCAGATAGGCGAACGAAGCGCCGACGATCAGCCAGCCCGGGAGCATCCCGACCTCCGCATCAGCGCGCCCCGCGCTCGACGATCCACGCCACGACCAGGATCAGCGCGACCCACACCGAGAACAGATAGACGTGGAGCAGCGGCAACCCGAGAACGGTCTGCGGCCGGTCGAACAGGGACAGTATGGGATAGTTGAGCAACACCAGGCCGGCGATGAACACGGCCACCAGCCGCTGCCCGGCCAGACCCTTGCGCATCCTGTCGCTCCCATGAAACGAGCCACGGCAAACGAAAAGGCGCAGCGCCGCCCTGCTCTTCGTGGCAGGGTCGGCGCGACGCACGATCAGGGGCACGCCTTGCGCGTACCCGGTCTCCCCCCGGCACCGGCTCGCTGGCCGGCTTCCTCCTGTCGTTCAGGAAGGCCGGACGCGGGGCGCCCGGCCGGCACTGCATCAGCCCTTGAGCTGCTCGAGGATATGCGGGTTCTCGAGCGTCGAGGTGTCCTGGGTGACATCCTCGCCCTTGGCGAGCTGGCGCAGCAGGCGGCGCATGATCTTGCCGGAGCGGGTCTTGGGCAGGTTCTCGCCGAAACGGATGTCCTTCGGCTTGGCGATCGGCCCGATCTCGTGACCCACCCAGTTCTGCAGTTCCTTGATCATCTTCGCGGCATCCTCGCCGGTCGGACGCGCGCCCTTGAGCACCACGAAGGCCACGATCGCCTCGCCGGTCAGGTCGTCCGGACGACCGACCACGGCGGCCTCGGCCACCTTCTCGTGCGCGACCAGGGCCGACTCGATTTCCATCGTGCCCATGCGGTGGCCGGAGACGTTCAGCACGTCGTCGATACGACCGGTGATGGTGAAGTAACCGGTCTCGGCGTCACGGATGGCGCCGTCGCCCGCGAGGTAGAGCTTGCCCTTGAAGTCCTCGGGGTAGTAGGTCTTCTTGAAGCGGTCGGGATCGCCCCAGACGTTGCGGATCATCGACGGCCACGGCTTGGTGACGACGAGGATGCCACCCTGACCCCAGGGCACCTCGGTACCGGTCTCGTCCACCACCGCAGCCATGATGCCCGGGAAGGGCAGCGTGCACGAGCCCGGAACCATCGGCGTGGCGCCCGGCATCGGCGTGATCATGTGCGCACCGGTCTCGGTCTGCCAGAAGGTATCGACGATCGGGCAGCGGCCGCCGCCGACGTTCTCGTAGTACCACTCCCAGGCCGCCGGGTTGATCGGCTCGCCGACCGAACCCAGGATGCGCAGCGAGGACAGGTCGTACTGCTTCGGATGCACTGCCGGGTTGTTGTCGGCGGCCTTGATCAGCGAACGGATCGCGGTCGGCGCGGTATAGAAGATGCTGACCTTGTGGTCCTGGATCATCTTCCAGAAGCGGCCGGCGTCCGGGTAGGTCGGCACGCCCTCGAACACGATCTCGGTCGCGCCGCAGGCGAGCGGGCCGTAGGTGATGTAGGTGTGACCCGTGACCCAACCGATGTCGGCGGTGCACCAATAGACGTCGTTCGGCTTGATGTCGAAGGTGTACTTCATCGACAGCACGGCCTGCAGCAGGTAGCCGCCCGAAGAGTGCTGCACGCCTTTCGGCTTGCCGGTGGAACCCGAGGTGTAGAGCACGAACAGCGGATGCTCGGCCTCGACCCACTCCGGCTCGCAGACCTCGGACTGGGTGGCCACCACGTCGTGGAACCAGCTGTCACGGCCGGCGACCATGGCGATGTCGGCACCGGTGCGCTTGACGACGATGACGTTCTTGACGGTATCGCAGCCGCCGAGCGACAGCGCCTCGTCGGCGATCGGCTTGAGCGGCAGCGCCTTACCGCCGCGGAACTGGCCGTCGGAGGTGATCACGGCCACGGCAGCGGCGTCCTCGATGCGATCGCGCAGCGCCTGGGCGGAGAAGCCGCCGAACACGATCGAGTGGGTGGCGCCGATGCGGGCGCAGGCCTGCATCGCGACCACGCCTTCGATCGACATCGGCAGGTAGATGATGACGCGATCGCCCTTCTTGACGCCCATGCCGCGCAGGGCGTTGGCGAACTTGCTGACGCGGGAGAGCAGGTCCTTGTAGGTGATGCGGGTGACTTCGCCGCCGTCTGCTTCGAAGATCAGCGCGACCTTGTCGCCGAGGCCGTTGGCCACGTTGCGGTCGAGGCAGTTGTAGGAGACGTTGAGCTTGCCGTCTGCGAACCACTTGAAGAAGGGCGCATTCGACTGGTCGAGGACCTGGGTGAAGGGCACTTTCCAGTCCAGCAGCTCCTTGGCGCGACGCCCCCAGTAACCCTCGTAGTCGTCCTCGGCTTCCTTGCACAGCGCGCGATAACCGTCCATGCCGGACACCGCTGCGTTCTTGACCATCTCTTCCGAGGGATTGTAAATGCGGACTTGTTGCTCGTTGGACATGCTCACCTCTCCTCAACTGTTCAAATGGTTGAAGCTACCCGTTGCGGGTGGGCTGGTTGAACCCAGCCTATGATCCGCCCGAACGCCGACGCCCCGTGAGGGCCCTCCCCGTCCGGACACTCGGATGCCGTTCGAAACGCCGGCATTAGAGAACAGCTATCTTACACAGGACTTACACCGCCCGGCCAGCGACGGCCGGCGGGGCCGGTGGTAGAATCCGGCGCCACTCCGGGCCTTCCGGTCCGGCCGCGTCATTCTGCCCCCATGTCATTCCGGAGACCAAGCGCCATGACGATCATTCGCCAGGAAGACCTCATCCAGTCGATCGCGGATGCCTTCCAGTACATCAGCTACTACCACCCGCTCGACTACATCCAGGCGCTCGGCGAAGCCTACGCGCGCGAGGAAAGCCCGGCCGCGAAGGACGCGATCGCGCAGATCCTGACCAACTCGCGCATGGCCGCCGAGGGCCACCGCCCGATCTGCCAGGACACCGGCATCGCGGTCGTCTTCCTCAAGGTGGGCATGAACGTGCAGTGGGATGCGAAGATGAGCGTCCAGGAGATGATCGACGAGGGTGTGCGCCGCGCCTACAACCACCCGGACAACAAGCTGCGCGCCTCCGTGCTGCTCGACCCCGCCGGCAAGCGCCAGAACAGCAAGGACAACACCCCGGCGGTGGTGCACTACGAGGTCGTCGCGGGCGACGAGGTCGAGGTCATCTGCGCGGCCAAGGGCGGCGGCTCCGAGAACAAGACCAAGATGGTCATGCTCAACCCCTCCGACTCGATCGTCGACTGGGTGCTCAAGACCGTGCCGACCATGGGCGCCGGCTGGTGTCCGCCGGGCATCCTCGGCATCGGCATCGGCGGCACGCCCGAGAAGGCCATGCTGCTGGCCAAGGAATCGCTGATGGATCCGGTCAACATCCATGAGTTGCGTGCGAAGGCCGCCTCCGGCGCCACGCTCTCCCGCGTCGAGGAGCTGCGCCTCGAGCTCATGGAGAAGGTCAACGCGCTCGGCATCGGCGCCCAGGGCCTGGGCGGCCTCACCACCGTGCTCGACGTCAAGATCATGGACTATCCGACCCACGCCGCCTCGCTGCCGGTCGCGATGATCCCCAACTGCGCCGCCACCCGCCATGTGCACTTCCACCTCGACGGCTCGGGCCCGGCGCATCTGCCCACGCCGAAGCTCGAAGACTGGCCGCAGGTCACCTGGAAGGCCGACACCAACGTCGCTACCCGCGTGAACCTCGACACCCTCACCAAGGAAGAGGTCGCGTCCTGGAAGCCGGGCCAGATCCTGCTGCTCAACGGCAAGATGCTCACCGGCCGCGACGCCGCGCACAAGCGCATCGCCGACATGCTGGAAAAGGGCGAGAAGCTGCCGGTCGACTTCACCAACCGCGTGATCTACTACGTCGGCCCGGTCGACCCGGTGCGCGACGAGGTCGTCGGCCCGGCAGGCCCCACCACCGCGACCCGCATGGACAAGTTCACCCGCATGATGCTGGAGAAGACCGGCCTCATCTCGATGATCGGCAAGTCCGAGCGCGGCCCGGTCGCGATCGAGGCCATCAAGGACAACCAGTCGGCCTATCTGATGGCGGTCGGCGGCGCGGCCTACCTGGTGTCGAAGGCGATCAAGGAAGCCAAGGTCGTCGGCTTCGCCGACCTCGGCATGGAGGCGATCTACGAATTCACCGTGCAGGACATGCCGGTGACGGTCGCAGTCGACGCCAAGGGCACCAGCGTGCACAACACCGGCCCGCAGGAGTGGCAGGCGAAGATCGGCAAGATCCCGGTCGTCGTCGCCTGAACGCCCTCGACGCGCGCCCTGCCCCCGAGCGCTTCCCGGAGCGCCCGCATCGAGGGGCCGGGGCGCGGGTGGAGGACGCAGGGCGCGGGCTCAGGCCCGCGCCTGCCGCCACGCCGAGGGCGGCGACCAGTTCGCCACCCAGGCCGGAATCTCTTCCGCCGGCATCGGCCGCGCGATCCCGTAGCCCTGCGCCACCTCGCAGCCCAGTTGCAGCAAGAGGCTGCCGTGCTCGACCTCCTCGACCCCCTCGGCGATCACCTCGCGCTTGAAGGCATCGGCCAGCCCCATGATCGCCTTCAGGATGGCGAGGTCCTCGGCGTCCTCCACCATCCCGCGCACGAACAGCTGGTCGATCTTGAGACGCGCCGCGGGTAGCCGCTTGAGATAGGCGAGCGAGGAATACCCCGTCCCAAAGTCGTCGAGCGCGAAGGACACGCCGATGCGTGCGCACGCCTCGACGATGCGCGTGACCTGGGCGATGCTCTCCAGCGCGCTCGTCTCCAGCACCTCCAGTTCCAGCGCGCCCGGCCCCAGATCGGGGTGGCGCGCCAGCGCCGCCTGCAGGCGCGGCATGAAATCCGCCGCCTGCAGGTGACGCGCGCCCACGTTCACGCTCACCGGCAGGAACAATCCCGCGTGCTGCCAGGCGGCAACCTGGGCGAGCGCCTGTTCGATCACCCAGTCGCCGATCTCGACCGCGAGCGGGTGGTCCGCCACCACGGGCAGGAAGCCGCCCGGCTCGAGTTCGCCCTGGCGCGGATGCCGCCAGCGGATCAGCGCCTCGGCACCCACCACCGCACCGCTGCGCATGTTCACCTTGGGCTGGTACAGGAGGCGGAACTCGCCCGTGCGCAGCGCGCCACGGATCGCCGCCAGGGTCTGGTGGCGCCCGCGCTGGGAGCGGTCGTGCGCGGTGTCGAAGAGGTGGTAGCGGTTCTTGCCGGCGAGCTTGGCCTGGTACATGGCGAGGTCGGCCTGGCGCAGCAACTGGTCGGCGTCGACCTCCTCCGCCTGCGGGTACAGGGTCAGGCCGATGCTCGCCGAGACCTTCACCTCCTGCCCCGCAAGCTGGACCGCCTGCGAGACCGCGCCGAGCAGGCGGCGCACGAGCAGTTCGCAAGCCTCTACATCGGGCAGGTCGAGCAGCAGGG
The DNA here is from genome assembly GCF_000021765.1 of Thauera aminoaromatica. Taxonomy (NCBI): domain Bacteria; kingdom Pseudomonadati; phylum Pseudomonadota; class Betaproteobacteria; order Rhodocyclales; family Zoogloeaceae; genus Thauera; species Thauera aminoaromatica. Next base: position 2,876,185 of record NC_011662.2, read on the forward strand.
CGACGAACTCGTCCCCCCCCAGGCGCGAAATGCTGTCGCCCTCGCGCAGCGCCGCCTTCATGCGCGCCGCCACCACCGCGAGCAACTGGTCGCCGGCCTGGTGGCCGAGGGTATCGTTGATGGCCTTGAAGCCGTCGAGATCGATGTAGGCGAGCGCGAGCTGCTGACCGCGCCGGCGCGCCTGCGCCATCCCGCGCTGCATGCGGTCGCTGAGCAGGACGCGGTTGGGCAGCCCGGTGAGCGCGTCGTAATGCGCGATGTATTCCAGGCGCGACTCGTGCTCCTTCTGCTGAGTGATGTCGGTCAGCGTCCCGGAAAGGCCCGCGGGCCGGCCTTGCGCGTCGAACGCGCGCCGCGCGCTCATCTCCAGCCAGCGGAATCCGCCGCCGGCGCAGCGGTAGCGTGCCGCGTGGGTGCAGGACTCGAGCTCGCCTGCAAGCACCTGCTCGATCATCTCGCCGTGCTGGTCGCGATGGTCCGCGTGCACGTGGGCGAGGAAGTGGCGGCCGAGGCTATCCGCGAGCGCGTAGCCGGTGATGTCGGCCCACGCCTTGTTGAGAAAGGTCCAGCGCCCTCGCCCGTCGAGCTGGAAGATCACCTCGCGCACGCTCTCGACCACCGAGCGGTAGCGCGCCTCGCTCGCCTGCAGGCCGTCGTGGGCGCGCTTGCGCTCGATGACCCCGCTGAAGGCGTTGCCCACCAGGGTCATCAGGGTCTTGTCCTCGTCGGTCCAGGTGCGCTCGCTGCGCACCGCGTCGAGCCCGATGACGCCGCGCACCTGGCCGTCCACGACCATCGGCACGCCAAGCACCGAACGGATCGACTGCGCCCCGAGCAGCACGCGGTCGGCCTCGGCCTCGGACGGCAGCGCGGCGACGCTGGGGTAATCGACGATCCCGAGCTGCTTGATCGTGCGCAGGAAGAGCAGCGAGTCGTCGAAGGGCAAGCCCTGCAGCTTGTGGATCTGCGGCTCGACGCCCTCGGCGCACCACTCGTGGGTGTTGTCGAGCAGGGAACCGTCCTCGGACACCTGGAACACGTAGGCGCGATCCGCCTCGGCGAAGCGCCCGAGCTCGCCGAGCGCCCGATGGAGATGAAGGTCGAGCTCGGCCGGCGAGGCGAGGATCAGATCGGACGAGATCCGCCCGACCAGGCGCTCGAAGGCGATCCGTCCGTTCAGCACGCGCTCCGCGCGCTCGCGCGCCAGCTCGGCCGCGACGCGGTCGTCGAAGATCTCCAGCAGGGTGCGTACCGCCGCCTCGTCGTCGAAGGGGCGGCGACGCAGCGCGACGATCAGGCCGAGCACGCCGCCATCGCGATCGAATAGCGGCATGCCGGCGTAGGCCTCGATGCCCATGCGCACGAGTTCGCGGTCGCGCGGAAAGCGCGCATGCACCCCCCGCGGGTAGATGCAGGCGCCCAGCCCGATCGTGCCATCGCAGGGGGAGTCGGCAAGGGCATAGCGGAACGGCCCGATCGCTGCGCCCTCGCCCCAGCCCGCGCGCACCTCGATGTGCGCGCCGTCCGCGCACAGCTGGCCGACGAAGGCGATGTCCAGATCGAGCGCCTCGACGATGTGCCGGCACACGGCCTCGTAGAAGCCCTCGCCCGACAGCCGCGCGTAGCGCGCCGCGAGCGCATCGAGCGCGAGGTCGCCGCGCTTGCGCTCGGTGATGTCGTAGCAATAGCCGATGTAGCCGACGAAGGCGCCGTCCGCGTCGCGGCGCGGATTGCCCTCGTCCGAAATCCAGCGGTAGCCGCCCGCGGCGTGGCGCAGGCGGTATTCCATGCGGAAGGACTCGCGGCGGGCGAAGGCTCGTTGCCAGGCGTCGAGGCAGCCCTCCAGGTCGTCCGCATGCACGTCGGCCACCCAGCCCGTGCCTTGCGATTGTTCCAGCGTGCGGCCGGTGAACTGCAGCCAGGTGTCGTTGAAATAGTTGCATCCGCCGTCCGCGTCCGAGGTCCAGATCAGCGCCGACTTGCTGTTGGCGAGCTCGCGGAAATGGCGTTCGCTCTCCTCCAGGGCGCGACGTGCGGCCTTGCGGTCCTGCTCGGTGCGCAGCGCGATGATCATGCTCGCGCAGGTGACCAGCATCGGCTCCAGCTCGACGATCAGGGCGTGGTCGTAACCCTGCGCCGCGTTCGCCAGGCCGACCATGCCGATCAGCTGCCCGCCGTGGAACAAGGGCAGGCCGAGAAAGGCGCGCAGCTCGGGGTGGCCGGGCGGCACCCCTGCGCCGCGGGGATCGCCCGCGGGCGCATTGCAGATCACCGGCGTGGCGGTTCTCACCACCGAACCGAACAAGGTGTCGAGGTTGTGGAACTCGAAACCGCCGGTGCGCATGCGTTCGAACAGGGCGCGCGACTCGGGACTCCAGGAGATGTCGCTGAGTCCGTGCATGCGCAGGAAGGACTCGCCGGCCTCGTCGTGCAGCACTTCGCCGATGAAGCCGTACTCGCTGCCGGTCAAGGCCACCAGCTGGTCGAGCATCGCGGAGAAGGTGTCGGCGGACGAACGCCCCACGAGCATGCCGCGCTGCAGCGTGGACAGCACCGACAGCATCTGCGCCTGGCGCGCCACGCGACGCTCGAGGTCGGCGAGCGCGACGGATGCGGGCGGTGGCGCCGGCGGCACATCCCCATGTCCTGCCCGGGCGGGCACCTCCACCGACGACTCGATCCTCAAGCCCGACATCCGATCCCCTCGAATCCGCATGCACGACAAGCGCGCATGTTAGCGGGAAGCTCTTTCCAGCGGCATGACTGCAACGCCCGGATGCATAAAAAAGGGCGCCGACCCTCGCGGTCGACGCCCTCGATACGACAGCGTGCCGAAGCGGCGTTCAGCGCTTGCCGTGTGCGGCGAGCTTGAGCCAGGTGTCGACCACGGTGTCCGGGTTCAGCGAGATGGTCTGGATGCCCTCGTCCATCAGCCACTCGGCCAGGTCGGGGTGGTCCGACGGCCCCTGGCCGCAGATGCCCACGTACTTGCCGAGCTTGTTGGCCGCCTGGATGGACATCGACAGCAGCTGCTTGACCGCCGGATCGCGCTCGTCGAAGGAATGCGCCACCAGCCCCGAGTCGCGGTCCAGGCCCAGGGTGAGCTGGGTGAGGTCGTTCGAGCCGATCGAGTAGCCGTCGAAGTACTGCAGGAACTGCTCGGCCAGGATGGCGTTGGACGGGATCTCGCACATCATGATCAGCTTGAGGTCGTTCGCGCCGCGCTTGAGACCGTGCTCGGCGAGCAGGTCCACCACCCCTGCGGCCTCCTCGAGGTTGCGCACGAAGGGGATCATGATCTGCACGTTGGTGAGGCCGAGCTCGTTGCGCACCTTCTTCATCGCGGCGACTTCCATCTCGAAGCAGTCGCGGAAGCTGTGCGCGATGTAGCGCGAGGCGCCACGGAAGCCGAGCATCGGATTCTCTTCCTCCGGCTCGTAGATCTCGCCGCCGAGCAGCTTGCGATACTCGTTCGACTTGAAGTCGGACATGCGCACGATCACCGGCTTCGGATAGAAGGCCGCGGCGATGGTGGCCACGCCCTCGACCAGCTTCTCGATGAAGAACTGCTTGGGCGTCGCATAGCCGCGCGAGCGGCGGGTGATCTCGTCGCGCAGGCTGGCCGGCACCTGACCGATGTCGAGGATGGCCTTGGGGTGGATGCCGATCATGTTGTTGATGACGAACTCCAGGCGCGCCAGGCCGACGCCGCCGTTGGGGATCTGCGCGAACTCGAAGGCGAGCTCGGGGTTGCCCACGTTCATCATGATCTTCACCGGAATCTCGGGCAGGTTGCCCATGTCGGTGGTGATGACCTCGAACTCCAGCTTGCCGCGATACACGTAGCCGGTGTCGCCTTCGGCGCAGGACACGGTGACGGATTCGCCTTCGTGCAGCACGTCGGTGGCGTTGCCGCAGCCGACGATGGCCGGGATGCCCAGCTCGCGCGCGATGATCGCGGCGTGGCAGGTGCGGCCGCCGCGGTTGGTGACGATCGCGCTGGCGCGCTTCATCACCGGCTCCCAGTTGGGGTCGGTCATGTCGGTGACGAGGATGTCGCCGGCCTGCACGCGGTTCATCTCGGAGGCGTCGCCGACGATGCGGACCGTGCCGGCACCGATCTTCTGGCCGATCGCGCGGCCGTGGGTGAGGGCCTTGCCGTACTGCTTGAGGCGGTACTTCTCCATCACCAGGCCGGAATCCTGGCTCTTCACCGTCTCGGGACGCGCCTGCAGGATGTAGAGCTTGCCATCGACGCCGTCCTTGCCCCACTCGATGTCCATCGGGCGGCCGTAGTGCTTCTCGATGATCACCGCGTAGCGGGCGAGCTCGAGCACGTCCTCGTCGGTCAGCGAGAAGCGGTTGCGATCGGCCTCGGGCACATCGACCGTGCGCACCGACTTGCCGGCGACGGCCTTGTCGGTAAACACCATCTTGATGAGCTTGGAGCCGAGGTTGCGGCGGATGATCGCCGGCTTGTCGAGCGCGAGCGTAGGCTTATGGACGTAGAACTCGTCCGGGTTCACCGCGCCCTGCACCACGGTCTCGCCCAGGCCATAGGAGGCGGTGATGAACACCACCTGATCGAAGCCCGATTCGGTGTCGATCGAGAACATCACGCCCGAGGCGCCCGAATCGGAACGCACCATGCGTTGCACGCCGGCCGACAGCGCGACGTCGGCGTGGGCGAAGTTCTTGTGCACGCGGTAGGCGATCGCGCGGTCGTTGTACAGCGACGCGAACACTTCCTTCATCGCATGCAGGATGTTCTCGTAGCCGTGGATGTTGAGGAAGGTTTCCTGCTGGCCGGCGAAGGAGGCATCCGGCAGGTCCTCGGCGGTCGCCGAAGAGCGCACCGCGAAGCTGCCCTCGCCCTCGGCGGTGATCGCATCGTAGGCGGTCTTGATCTCGGCCTCGAGCTTGGCCGGGAAGGGCAGGTCCACGATCCACTGGCGGATCTGCGCGCCAGTCTTGGCCAGGGCATCGACGTCATCCACGTCGAGCGCGTCAAGCGCGGCGTTGATGCGGTCGGCCAGGCCGTCGTGGGCGAGGAACTCGCGATAGGCTTCGGCGGTGGTGGCGAAGCCGCCCGGGACACGGACGCTGGAAGGCAGCTGGCTGATCATCTCGCCGAGCGAGGCGTTCTTGCCGCCGACCTTCTCGACGTCGGACATGCGCAGTTCGTTGAAAGGGATCACGTAGCGTGTCATGGGTGGCTTCCGCAAATGTTGGGGAAAAAGCAAAATATCGCGAACGGCAGTGTACGATTTTTTGTGCTGTGCCGCATCACAGGGTTTGCCCCAATACACGCCCCGCACCCCTGGTCGGGGCCGCAAGGTCCGAAATCATGAACGACATCGCCCGCCGCACCGTCTTCTTCGTCTCCGACGGCACCGGCATTACCGCCGAAACCCTTGGCCACAGCCTGTTGGCGCAGTTTCCCGAGGCGCGCTTCCGCCAGGTGCGCGCCCCTTTCATCGACGACATCGACAAGGCGATCGACTGCGCGACGCAGATCCGCGAGGCTGCGGCCGAGGACGGCGTGCGCCCGATCGTATTCAGCACGCTGGTCAATCAGGCCACCGTTGACGCACTGCACAAATCCGACGCGCTCTTCCTGGACCTCTTCGAGCGCTTCATCGGCCCGCTCGAAGCCGAGCTCGGCCAGCGCTCCACCCATGCCGTGGGCCGCTTCCATGGCATCGCCGACAGCCTCAACTACAAGTACCGCATCGAGGCGATCAACTTCGCCATGGCACACGACGACGGCATCTCGAGCGAGGGCGAGCTCGCCGAGGCCGACGTGATCCTGGTCGGCGTGTCGCGCTCGGGCAAGACCCCCACCAGCCTCTACCTGGCGATGCAGTTCGGCGTCAAGGCGGCCAACTACCCGCTGATCCCCGAGGACTTCGAGCGCAACAAGCTTCCCGGCGAGCTGCACAAGTACCGCACCAAGCTCTTCGGCCTCACCATCGCCCCCGAGCGCCTGTCGCAGATCCGCCAGGAACGCCGCCCCAACAGCCGCTACGCCGCGCTGGAGAACTGCCGCTACGAGATCGACGCCGCGCACAAGCTGATGCGCCGCGAGAACATCCGCTGCCTCGACTCGACCACCAAGTCGATCGAGGAGATCTCCGCCACCATCCTGCAGACCATCCGGGGTCGACCGCCCCGGTTTCTGAGCGCGCGCCGGGCGCTTCGACCGGCGTTTTCCCGCGGCATTGGTAGAATACGCGGCCATGCGTGCCGCCCAAGCCGGCACCCCGAACAGCGCAACAGGAACCCGACATGAAAAGAACGCGCCTCAAGCGCCGCGGCGGTCTCGGCCGCACTGCCGAACAACTCGTCTGGCTCGCCGGCGGGCTGGCCCAGTCCGGCAGCCGGATCGAGGACCACTACTGGGAGATGCAGCTCGCCAGGCTGATCGACGAGACCCTGACCGAAAACGACGAGGAAGTGCTCAACGCCGCGCTCGACCACCTCTACAGCGCCGACGCGCGCGCCTACGACGAGCTCGCCGACAACATCGAGTCGCGCGCCGAATGCGCCGCCGGCAGCCTCGCCGAGCACGACGTCGTGCTGATCGCCGCGCCGGTGCTGGCCTGGTCGCGCTACCGCATCCCCGCCGCCAACATCCCGCCCGCAGTGCTCGCCAACCTGCGCGTGCACCTGCAGGCCCACGTGCTCGCCAAGGGGGCCAAGCTGTCGGTGGCCGACTTCCTCTTCAGCCCCGACCAGCTGCCCCAGGGCTACTGCGCCACCGCGGAGTTCGCCAAGGTGATCTGCGGTGCGGCGGCCGACAACCTCGATCTGCACATCGACACCGATGGCATGCCGGAGACCGCGCAGTTCCTCTCCGACACCCGCTACCTGCTCGCCGCGGTGGCCGTGCCGCGCGGCGCCGCGCTGTTCCGCTGGCAGGAGCCGGACGGCACCCGCGACGGCGCGCTCGAGCAGTGGCGCGCCCAGGGTGGCGCCTGCCTGACCCCGCTGCTGCCCGGCTGCGCGGTCGACCTCGTGCTGCCCGACTCCTACTTCGCCGCCAGCCGCGCCGCCGACAAGGACAGCCGGCCCTACTCGGTGCGCGCCTCGGTCGCCTTCCTCGCCACCACGCTGGAAACACCTGCCGCCAACCTGCGCGCGGTGGTCGCGCCGTTCTGGGAGCGCACTCTCGAGGAATACCGCATCGGCTTCACCGTGCGCGGCCGCGACGAGGTCGTGCACGGGGTGGTGTGGCCGCTGTTGGGGGCCGAGGACGAGACCACCGACTGCGTCGCGCAGATCGAAACCGTATTGCGCGAATCCGGTCTCACCGACGTCGTGGCGCTCGAGCACCACTTCCCGCTCGAGTACTGCGACGATTGCGGCGCCCCGCTCTACCCCTCGCCCGAGGGCGAGGTCGTGCATGCCGAGATGCCCGAGGAACAGGGCGTGCAGGCGCCGCGCCACCTCCACTGATCCCGCACGAGGTTCCCATGGCCCGCGAAGTCGACAAACCCGACGCCGAATGGCGCCGCCAGCTCTCCGACCTGCAGTACCGCGTCACCCGCGAGAAAGGCACCGAACGTGCCTTCACCGGCGAATACTGGGACGTCTGGGACAAGGGCGCCTACAACTGCGTGTGCTGCGGTGCCCCGCTCTTCCGCTCCGAGCACAAGTTCGACGCCGGCTGCGGCTGGCCGAGCTTCTGGACCGCAGCCGAGCCCGACAACGTCGAGACCGCGGTAGACCGCAGCCACTTCATGGTCCGCACCGAGGTCCTTTGCCACCAGTGCGGCGCACACCTCGGCCACGTCTTCGAGGACGGCCCGCAGCCCACCGGGCTGCGCTACTGCATCAACTCGGCGTCGGTGCGCCTGGAGAAGGAGTCGGACTGAAGATCGCGACTCGCGTCGCTCCCACAAAACCCGCACAGCTCCGCAGCCCCCCGGAGGAGCAACACAAGTCGCGATCGAGGCCCCCCGTGGGAGCGACGCAAGTCGCGATCGAGACCCCCAGACCGCCCCGTAGGAGCGACGCAAGTCGCGATTGCCAGTTCAGCGCGCCCGAAACGAAAAAACCCGCGCCAGCCTCTCGGCCGCGCGGGTTTTTCTTGCGACGAGGACGACGCTTACACGCGTTCCCACACCGTGGTGATGCCCTGGCCGCCGCCGATGCACATGGTGGCGACGCCATAGCGGCCGTTGGTGCGGATCAGCTCGTGCAGCAGCTTGGTGATGATCACCGAGCCGGTCGCGCCGACAGGGTGGCCGAGCGAGATCGCGCCGCCGTTCGGGTTGACCTTGGCGGTGTCGAGGCCGAGACCGCGGTTCACCGTGATCGACTGCGCGGCGAAGGCTTCGTTGGACTCGATCACGTCGATCTGGTCGAGCTTCAGGCCGGCACGCTGCAGCGCGAGCTTGGTGGCGGGGATCGGACCTTCGCCCATCACGTCGTTGGGCACGCCGGCGATCGCGTAGGACACCAGGCGCGCGATCGGCTTGTGGCCGCCCGCAGCCGCCTTGGCGGCATCGGCCAGCACCAGGAAGGCGGCGGCGTCGTTGATGCCCGAGGCGTTGCCGGCGGTGACCGAACCATCCTTCTTGAACGCCGGCTTCATCTTGCCCAGCGCTTCCATGGTGGTCATGCGCGGATGCTCGTCGGTGTCGAACACGACGGTGCCCTTGCGGGTCTCGAAGGTGATCGGCACGATCTGGCCCTTGAAGCGGCCCTCGGCGATCGCCGCGGCGGCGCGCTTCTGCGACTCGAGCGCGAAGGCATCCTGCTCTTCACGGGTGATGCCGTGCTTGGTGCACAGGTTTTCGGCGGTGATGCCCATGTGGCCGACGCCGAACGGGTCGGTCAGCACGGCGACCATCGAGTCGATCGCCTTGGTGTCGCCCATGCGCGCACCGCTGCGCAGGGCGGGCAGCAGGTAGGTACCGCGCGACATCACTTCGACGCCGCCGCCGATGGCGAAGTCGGCATCGCCCAGCATGATGGCTTGGGCCGAGCTGACGATGGCCTGCTGCGCCGAGCCGCACAGACGGCTGACCTGGAAGGCGACCGAATCCATCGACATGCCGGCGTTGATCGTGGCCACGCGCGAAACGTAGGCATAGCGGGAATCGGTCGGGATGCAGTGGCCGACGGATGCGAACGAAACCGCCTTCGGGTCCACACCCGCGCGGGCGATCGCTTCCTTGATCACCACCGCGCCGAGATCGGACGGCTCCATGTCCTTCAGCGAGCCACCGAAACCACCCACGGCGGAACGAACAGCGCTCAGAACGACGACTTCACGATTTGCCATAACCCACTCCCTTGTTGAGATTAGACTTGTCACCGCCCCACCCAGCCCGCAGCCGCGAGCAGGAAGAGCAGGAACAGACACACGAACAGAGCCCGCCATAGCAGGCTCACCGTGTTTTGCATGTGATCGACGCCTGCCTCGCTCCCCAGCCCCAGTTCGGGCCGATCCACGATGCCCCCGGCCACATGGACCGGCATGCCGAGCCGCACGCCCAGCGCGCCACCACCACTAGCGATAAGTATAGCCGACGACCTCTCCGGCCACAGCACCGCCTGCGAGCGCCAGCAGTAGATCGCATCCTCGAAATTGCCCATGATGGAAAAAACGATCGCGGTGATCCGCGCAGGCAGCCACTCGATCGCCTCGCGCGCGCGCAGCGCGAAGCCGCCGAAGCCCGCGTCGCCCCCATCCGGGCGCCCCCACTCCTCGGCCAGCAGTCCGGCGAGCCGGTACATCACCGCGCCGCTCGGGCCGGGTAGCAGCACGAACCAGAACATCACGCCGAACAGCCGGCGGTGCGAGACGACCAGCGCCTCCTCGATCGCGAGGCGGGCGATCTCGCTCGCGGAGGCCCCCTCGTGGCGGGTCCCCCGCCAATCCTCGAGCAGGCTGCGCGCGCCCTCGGGCTCGCCGAGGCGAAGCGCCATGTGGATGGCCGAGAAGAAGCGGGTGTCGTGGCGGAAGCCGATGCAGAGGTAGAGCGCCACCACGTTGAACAGGAAGGCCAGCGCGGGATGCATCTCCCACAGCAGCCAGAAGGCGAGCGCGCTCGCGAACCCGGCGGCGGGAACCAGCAGGAGCCACGCGAGCCGTCCCTGCGCCGCCGAGCCGCCCTCGAAGCGCCCTCGCATTCCGCAGACCACGCCGCGCACCCCGCGCACCGTCCACCCGCGCGCCGGCAGCGGACGCAACTGTTCGAGGACGAGCGCAAGGATCAAGGAAAAGAAGGTCATTCAGGCAGGACGTCGCGGGCCGAAAAGGCCCCGGGCACAGAGCCGAGTCATCGGTGCGGCAAGATATCACAAAGGCAAGCGCGCGCCGCCTGCCGGAAACCCTTGGCCGCGCTCAGCCTTCCTCGTTCAGCAGGCGATACAGCGACATCAGGATCCCCGCGGTCGCACCCCAGATGAAATAGCCGTGCCAGGGCATGGCGTGGAAGCGTCGCATCCGCCCCTCGTGCAGGATGCTGTGCTCCTGATGGTTGCGCGGATCGAGGAAGTGCGCGAGCGGCACCTCGAAGGCCTCCGCGACCTCGAAGGCGTCGAGCGTGAGTTCGAGCGGCGGATGCACCACGCCGACCACCGGGGTCACCCTGAAGCCGGTACCGGTGAAGTAGTCGGGCAGCGCGCCGATCAGCTCGACGTGACGGCGGGCGAGCCCGATCTCCTCTTCCGTCTCGCGCAGCGCGGCATGCACCGGCGAGGGGTCGTCGTCCTCGAGGCGGCCGCCGGGAAAGCTGATCTCGCCCGGATGATGGTGCAGGTGGTCGGTGCGCCGGGTGAGCAGCACCGACGGCACCTCGTCGCGCACCACGAGCGGCACCAGCACCGCCGCCGGCTTGGGCGGGCGCGAGCGCGCGAGGTCGCGGCCGTCGCCGTTGAACCCGCCGTCCCGGTGCGGGCCCGCGGCCAGCCGGCGGCGGATCTGTTCCAGAGGGGGAAGACCATGCGGTCCGCTAGCAGGATTCACGCGACGCCTCAGTAACGTTTCTTGAGCAGCAGGCGGTCGCCCTCGCGCCGCCAGTCCATTCGATTGAGGAAACTCATGCCGAGCAGCACCACGGGCAGGTCTGTCTCGTGCACCGCCGCATCGACCCCGAGCATGCGCACGCCGCCGAGCTCCACCGCGTCCAGCCTCACCTTCCAGATCGTCGCCAGCCCGTTCGCGGTCGCGCTCTGGCCCATCGTGCCGGCGCGGTAGTCGATGCCGAGCCGCAGCGCATCGCTGCGCCCCATCGCCACCAGGGTGGCGCCGGTGTCGACCAGGGCATTGACCGCCACGCCGTTGATGCGCGCGCCGGTAAAGAAGTGCCCGCCCCCGTCGGCCTGCAGACTGATCTCGCTCGCCGCGGTTCCCGCGCTGCTCGCCACCTGCTCGCCCAGGCGCGCGACGAAGACACGGCCGTCGTGCTCTAGCGTGGCCGCCTCGCTCGTCGCCGCCCGCAGCACGATGCCCTCGCGCGTGCGTGCGCCCACCTTCACGGTCTGCGGCGCGCCGCCATCGACCACCAGCACCGCCCGGCCCGCGAACAGCCCGGCCACCGCCACGTCGGCAGCGTACGCCGCCCCCGCGCCCAAGCCCGCCGCGATGGCCAGCACGCCGACCGAAGCCGCCTTCCATCCGTCCATCCCGTCCTTCCTCCGCATCGCGCCGATCTCCCTCCCCGTTGCCGATCCGCCAAGCGGGCCCGCCCGCGCTGCGCACCGCCCGCCGATCATCCTCCGAGCCCCCGCCGTTCGTCCACCCGCGACGGCGGCATTCTGCGTGGCGCCATAGAATCCGTCACGAACACCCCGGCGGCAAAGTCCGACAATGCAATCGAGACTGTGCACCATCCGACACGGAGCCCCCCTTGAAACACGCCTCCCGCACCCGCGGCTTCACGCTGATCGAACTGATGATCGTGGTCGCCATCATCGGCATCCTCGCCTCGATCGCCCTGCCCGCCTACTCCGACTACATCCGCCGCTCGAAGATCGTCGAGGCGACCTCGGTGCTGTCCGACCTGCGCGTGCGCATGGAGCAGTTCTACCAGGACAACCGCAGCTACGTGTCGACCGGCACCACCTGCGGCGTCGCCATGCCCACACAGCAGTTCTTCACGATGAGTTGCACCGGCACCAGCACCACCTACACGCTGACCGCGACCGGCAAGTCCGGCACGGACGTGGCAGGGTTCACGTACACGCTGAACCAGCAAAACGTCCGCGCGACAACCGGCGGCAGCTTCGGCACCAGCACGACCTGCTGGGTCGGCAAGAGGGGAGGCGGCTGTCTATGAGGACGCCGATCCAGCGCGGTTTCGGCCTGGTCGAGGCCATGGTGACGATCGCAGTCTTAGCGATCCTGCTCGCGGTCGCCGTACCCAGCTTCCAGCAGATGATCGTCAACGGCCGCACCCGCACCATCGCCGAATCCTTCCGCGCCGGTGTGGATCTGGCCCGTACCGAGGCGATGCGGCGCAATCTGCCGGTCGGGTTCGCCGTCGTCTCCGCCGTCACCGGCTGCAGCGCCGACACCACCGGCACGAACTGGGTGGTCTTCTTGGGCACGACCTGCAACAACGACGCGACGGTGGTGCAAAGGTTCGTCGCCGGGGGTAGTGAGGCGGGCGTCACGGTCAGCACCTCGAGGGGCACGCTCATCTTCAACGGGATCGGCATGAGTGTGGGCGGAGCCACGGCCACCATCGACTTCGGCAACAATCTCCCCTCCGCACAACGACGTACGCTCCGCCTGGGCGTCAGCGCGGGCGGCCAGACCCGCCTGTGCGAGCCCGGCATCACCGCCAGCGGCGACCCGCGTGCCTGTTGAGGAGGCCAGCCATGAAGCGCACCGTGAGACTCCCCATCCAGCCCGGCCGCTCCAAGGCCTGCGCGGGCAGCCGTCCGCAGCGCGGCGCCAGCCTGCTCGAGGTGCTGATCGCCCTGCTGATCTTCTCCTTCGGCGTGCTCGGCATCGTCGGCCTGCAAGCCAGCATGAACATCCGCAGCACCGAGGCCCGTCAGCGCGCCGAGGCAGCGCTGCTGGCCGACGAGATCATCGGTCGCATGTGGCTGGCGCCTGCGATCAGGCGTGAGGATTTTGTCTATCGGTCCGACGCCGACTGCACTGCGACCGCGACGACACCGCCAGACATCCTGTCGTCCTGGTTGAACAAGCTGCGGGCGACCATCCCCGGCGCCCAGGTGGTCATCGGCCACGACGAGACCACTGGCGAGACCCGGCTCACCATCTGCTGGCCGCGCCCGCAGACCAACGAATGGAGCAACCATGTCGTCCGCGCCCGCATCAATTCGAACAACTGAAGCCGCGCGGCCGGCACCCGGGCGCGCAAGCGCCGGCAGATGGCGCCGCGCTCCGCGGCTACGCACGCGCGGCATTGGCCTGGTCGAGCTGATGGTCGGCATGACCATCGGCCTGATCGCGCTGCTCGTCATGGTGCAAACCTTCTCGGCAAGCAATGCACACAAGGCCAACACGGTCAGCGGCGCCGACGCGACGACGGCCGGCCAGGTGGCCATGACGCTGCTGGAACGCGATCTGCTGAACGCGGGCGCCGGCTTGATCGGCACGGGCTGCAGAACGATCAAGTATCTCAAGCCCGGCACCAGCGGAGCACAGGAGATGAATGGCATGCCGGTCACGATCGTGGCGGATCCGAGCGCGCCGAGCGCCCTGGCCTCGCGCAGCGATCGCATCACGATCCGCTACGCGAGTTCGGGAGAGGCCTCGATCGCCAAGGCCACCCTCACCGAATCCATGCCCAGCCCCTCGTCCACAATGTTCGCGAACATCGGGATGGGGTTTTCCGAGGACGATCTGATCGTGCTCAACGACGCGGAAGGCCACTGCGCGATCCAGCAGCTCACCCAGGACCCCGGCTCGGTCGGGCGCGGAGGCGGTGCATGGCGGTTCCAGATCAACCCGAGCAGTCCGTATAACGATCCGGGCGACTCGGCCGGCCTGTTCCCCTCCGACGGTTACCAGTCGGGGACCGGCACGATCCGCTCGCTCGGCCCGGGCGGCATCGCCGAGACGGTCTATCGCCTGCAGTCGCGCGGCAGCAGCACCGCGCCACCCGACACCGACCTGGCAACCTCGCGCGCCGACATGGCGAGCACCACGGCCGCGCAGACGCTCGTGCGCGACGTCGTCGCCCTGCGGGCCCAGTACGGCTGGTGGAACAGGACGACCAACACCGTGAGCTTCAGTTCGACGATCCCCACCGGAGCCGGGGCGGCGGACCTGGTCGCCGTGCGCGTGGGCATTCTGGTGCGCGCGAGCCAGCGCGACGCCAGCTACACCGCGCCCGAGACCTTCAGCTTCTTCGAATACGACACGCCGGTCCAGATCACCCTGGGCAGCGCGGAGCGCAACTACCGTTATCGGAGCTACGAAACCGTGGTTCCGTTGAGGAATGCCTTATGGAACCGCGAGTGATGCACGGTGAACGCCGCCAGCGCGGCGCCGCGCTTTTCATGGCGCTGATCATGCTCGTGGCGATGAGCATCGCCGCGGTCTCGCTCGTGCGCAGCGTAGACACCACGGTCACGATCGCCGGCAACCTCGCCTTCCAGCAGGCGGCACTGCAGGCCTCCGACTTCGGCGTCGAAGCCGCCGCGCACGACCTCGACACCAAGCCGCGCGAGAGCCAGTGGAAGGTCGGCGGGACCTGTCGGCTGACGAGCGCCGAACCCACGGTCTCGAACTATTTCCCGACCATGTTCGCCACGGCGAGCACGATGGGCAGCCCGACCATCGGTGGGCGCAGCTACACGATTCCGGGGGTCCCCACGCTCGACTGGGACAAGGTCGCCTGCATCGAAGACTCCCGGATCCCCGATGGATACCGGGTGCAGTACGTGATCGACCGCCTGTGCACCGGCACGCTGCCGATCGCCAACCGCGCCGAATCCTGCGTTTCGGACAACCCCGAGGAAGGCGGATCCCGCCGTGCCGGTTCGCCACGCATCACCGGCGCCTCGTCGATCCGTTACCGGCTGACCGTCCGCGTCACCGGCCCGAACAATGCGCAGTCCTTCGTGCAGGTCGTGCTGCGCGACTGATGGACTCCTCGCCCTTAACCGGAGAACGCGTCGTGAACAACGCACACCCCGCCTTCCGGCCGATTGCCCGGCACACCCGCCTCGCGCTGCTCGCAGCCGGCCTGCTCGCCGCCCAGATTGGCTTCGCCGCCCAGACCGAGATTTCCGAGGTCCCTCCCGAATCGAAGATCACGGTGCCGGCGAACGTGATGTTCACGCTCGACGACTCCGGCTCGATGTACTGGGAGAGCATCCCCGATTCACATGGTAATCGGGACGGCATCTATCTCTTTCCGCGCCCGGCGAACGTCTACGATTGGCGCACCGGCGCCACCGACTATCCGGCCAACCCGGTCTCCACGGATCTGGACGACCCCAATGCGCGCTTCTATCGTTCGTACGCCGGAAACCCCCTGTATTACAACCCGGAAAAGACCTACAAGCCCTGGAGCAACAGCGACGGCAGCCTGTGGCCGAACGCGGAGCCGACCCGGGCCTGGCTGAATCCGGGTCATCCGAACAGGGACGACTACACCCTGGACCTCACGCAGAACCTGCTCTGGCGGCCTCCGCCAGCGGACAACTCCACCGTTGCAGAGGCCACGATCTATCCTGCGACCTATTTCGCCTACACGGGCCCGGCCCCTCTCGTGCGCACCGACACGACCACGACGAACACGCCCGGCAACTTCACCCGGGTACAGATCGGCCTCACCACCTTACCCCCCCGCAGTCCCAAGCGTACCGACTGTGCCGGCGACCCCTGCACCTCCGCGGAGGAAATCAAGAACTTCGCCAACTGGTTCTCCTACCATCGCTCGCGCCATCTCGCCGCACGCGCGGCAATCGGCAAGGCCTTCTCCGAACAGAAGGACAATCTGCGCGTCGGCTACGCGACGATCAACCGGACCACCGAGACGAACATCGACGGCGTCACCACCAGGCGGATCGTGCGTGGCCTGCGGCTACTCAAGGACGAGGAGGCCACGGACAAGCGCTGGCGCACCCAGTTCTTCGACTGGCTCTACAAGGACCCGATGCAGCGCTTCTTGACCACGCCGCTGCGCACCGCGATGGACGATGTCGGCAACTACTTCACGAGCGCGCCGCCCTGGCGTGCGAAGGTCGAGGACTCTACCAGCGCGGCCTTGAGCTGCCAGCGCAGCCACCACATCCTGATGACCGACGGCTACTACGACAACACCGGAGACAGCGCACGCACCTCCATCTCGGGATCGAACATCGACAACCTCGAAGGCGACGAACACACCAGCGAGGACGGCACCAGGAGCTATAGCTACCTGCCGGCCGCCCCGTACAAGGACGACTACACCAATACCCTCGCCGACGTGGCGATGTACTACTGGAAGACCGACCTGCGCCCGGGCCTCGCCAACGGCATTCCCGACGACGATCGGAACCCGGCCTTCTGGCAGCATCTCTCCACCTACACCATCGGCTTCGGCATCACCGGCATGCTCTCGGAAAGCGACATCGTCGCGCTGTTCGCGGGCCGCCTGAACTCGGTGTCCTGGCTGAACCCGACCACCGTCGGCAACGACCGGGCAAAGGGCGACGACCTCGTCCACGCGGCACTCAATGGCCGCGGAGAGTTCTTCCGCGCCGACGATCCGGAGCTCTTCGCCCAGCGCCTGAGCAAGGTGCTCGAATCGCTCGCCAACAATCCGAGCGGCGCCGCGGCCGCGGCCGTGACCAAGCCCTACATCGATATCGCGAACAATTTCACCTACGAGACCAGCTACAGGGCTGCGCAGCGGATGGGCGACATCAAGGCCTACAAGTTGCACCTGGAAACCGGGCAGCCCGACCGTAACCAACCGGCCTGGACAAAGCCCTGCCCGACCGATGCGAGCAGGACCTGCGCCAAAGGGGTCGCCGAGATGCTCGAGGCGCGCACCCCGGACTCGCGCCAGATCGCCACCTTCAACGGCAGCAGCGGAGTGGACTTCACCAGCAGCGGCCTCGGCACCACGCTCCTCGGTCAGCTCCAGTCCCCGGCAGGGGCTGGCAATGGCGCACAGGTGCTCGCCTACCTGCGCGGCGACCGCAGCCAGGAGTCGACGAGCTTGCGTCGCCGGCTGCAGCTCCTCGGTCCGATCATCCACAGCGAACCGGTCCTGGTGCGCGAGCCTGACCGCTCCTATACCGACGCCGGCTACGTGAGCTTCCGCTCGAGCACCACGGGACGCACCCGCATGCTTTACGTCGGCGCCAACGACGGCATGATGCATGCATTCGACGCCTCCACGGGCGTGGAGAAGTGGGCCTACGTCCCGAAGGCCGTGTTTCCGCGGCTGCCCGGACTGGCCTCGCCCAGCGGACTGTTCGAGGCCACGGTTGACGGCTATCTCACGGAGGGCGATGTGGATTTCGGCTTCACCGGGGGAACGCGGGGCTCCGCCGACTGGCGCACCTTGCTGGTGGGTGGCCTTGGCCGTGGCGGCAAGGGTTTCTATGCACTCGACATCACCTCCCCCGAAGTGACCGAGTCCAGCCCGCTCACGGCGAAGGTGCTGTGGGAATTCAGCGGCGACGCCGATCTCGGCCTCGCCTTCTCGCGGCCGATCATCGTCAAGCACGAGGTAGTCACGACCGACAACCGGGGTAACGAGACGCGCTCGGGCCAGGGGTGGGTCGTGCTCGTCAGCTCGGGCTACAACAACTCGAGTGGCGACGGCAGAGGCTACCTGTATGTTCTCAACGCCAAGACCGGTGCGCTCATCAAGAAGCTCTCCACGGGCGTCGGCAGCGCCAGCGACCCGAGCGGGCTCGGCCAGCTCAGCGCCTGGGTGCACAACGCCGACGTCAATAATGGCGTGCAGTGGGTCTACGGTGGGGACCTGAAGGGGAACCTGTGGCGCTTCGACCTGAGCGCAACCAACCCCGACGCCTGGTCGACAAGCAAACTTGCGGTCCTCACCGACGCCAGCGGCAACGTCCAGCCCATCACCGCGGCGCCCGAACTCACCCGCGTCAAGGCCGGCAACGATTTCCGCAACCTGGTCGTGGTGGGCACGGGGCGCTACCTTGGAGAGAAGGACGTCCCCGGTACCACGGTCTCCGCGGCCGACGCGGCCCAGGTCCAGACGTTCTACGTCATCGAAGATCGCATCGACCGCGGCGGCAGCACCGTCGTGCGCGCAGACCTGACGCCTCGGACCCTCGCCGCGGAGACCGACGGCACGCGCACCCTGTCCGATGCAGCGGACATCAACTGGTCTGCGAAGCGCGGGTGGAGGGTGGATCTGAACATCAGCGGCGAACGTGCCACGACCGATCCTGCGATCGCCCACACCACGGTCGCATTCACGACCAACGTCCCGAGCGCGTCCGATCCATGCGTGCCGGGCGGGACGAGCTATCTGTTCCAGTTCGACCTCGCAACCGGGATGGCTCCGATCGGTACAAACGCCCTTCCCTACGTGGGCAAGCGCCTGCGGCCCGGTCTGGCGAGCCGCGTCGTACTGATCGTGACGCCGAACGGCCAGGTCATCGGCCTGATCCGCAAGACCGACGACAGCAGCGAAGCCGAGCCGATCGTGACTTCGGTGTCCGGGGGCGACATTCGCCGGATATCCTGGCGCGAACTGAACTATCGCTGAGACCGGACACGATCACTGGAAACAAGAAAGGCGCCGACGGCGCCTTTCTCGTTTCGGGAACCACCTAAGAAGTCATCGCGCGGCACGCCCGCGCACGGCCAGCCCGAAGAGACCGATACCGAGAAGCGCCAGCACGCCCGGCTCGGGCACCGGATTTCCGTTTCCGTTGTCGACGACGTTGGCAAACACCGTCAGCTCCAACTCGTAGCTGCCGCGACTGGAGGCGAACCCGACATCCTCATCCGACAGCAAGAGCGAGAACATCATCTCGTGGCTGCCAAGCTCGTCCGCCCTGAAGCTCGCCTTGACATTCCGGCCTGTGCCCTGCGCGAGCCCCTCGAACAATTCGAGGTCCGTCATCGACAGCCCGGAACCGCTCTTGGGATTGAATCCATCCAGATCCAGTCCCGCTCCGCCGAGCAAACCAAGGTTGAAGATGTTCAGATCGAGCGTAAATAAGTCGCCGAGCTCGACCTCGATGTTCCCTGACACAGGTAGCCGCCAAGTCGTCGTGGTCTGGTCTCCTTCGAAGGAGGCGATCGCATGAGGAACGTAGCTGTAAGCGAGCTTATGGGTGAACGATCCAGCCGCGTCGGCCGTACGGGAGCTGAGGGATGAGGTCAAAGAGTCGGCCGAACCCGGCGCCGTCGAACTCAGGTCGGCAACAAGCCCGTACGAAGCCGCGCTGTTTCCGGGCGGCTGCCCGGCTTTCGCGACGAAGGCGTCTCCGGCCGCATCACCCGAGGCGATGGTTCGAGAAAGAGTATCGAAATTGCTCAGCGACGGCGTCGGCGTGCTCACCGAACCGATGACCTGGCGATCGAACAGGGACTCGCCGAAGGACGTCCAGCTGACGCGCACCGCACTCGTCCCCGTCGCGCCACCCGTGACTTGCTGCGAGAGCAGCAAGTTCGAAGCGGAGACCGATGCGGTAATCGAGGTCAGCACGCCCGTCGATGCATCGAACTGCTGGAACGAATTCGGGCCGATCGAGCCGCTGGTCGTTATTGCCGTGCTAACCGCGCCGTCCATCACGGACGAGTCGGTCACTGCATAACTTCTCTCAGCGATATCGTACGTCCGCACGGAAATCATCGGTGCGGCTTGGACAGCCGACATGCCGATCATGGAAAGCACCAGCGCCATCAGGCGGGGTTGAGGATTCATGTGGTTCTCCCGTTCTATTTGAGCAAGCGGGTATTACATGCTTGCCGACGAGCGTTACCAGCAAAAATCAAGCCAGAAGAAATTTTGCTTAATAATCCGTGACTTAAATTATTACCCCCCCCCGAACCCTGGGTAACTGTAAAAAAAACCGACGCAAAGCGAAATCGAGGCCTCATCGATGCCCCAAAATGGGGTCCAGCCAATGGCTGCGAGACGCATGGGTGGTTTTCGTGGTTCGGGCCCGACGACCTGCTCAAGCCCAGGTGTCGACGATGCCGCCCGCCGTGCTGCCGACCGCCGCAGCGGGGGGCCGGGGAATCGCCTGCAGCAGTTGCATCGCGCTCTCGCCCTGGAGGTCGAGCGCCTTGCGCAGGACTTCGACCGAGGCTTCCTGCTGGACCTGCGCGAGCGCATTGTTCGAGGCCAGCGCGGCGATTGCGGTTGCTTCCATGATTTGTTCTCCTGTCGAGCCGGGGCGAGGGCGGTGATGTCGAAGAGCATATCGGCAGGGAGCGGAGGAGCTTGAGCCGCACCGGCGGCAGCGGGTGACGGACCGCCCGCATCGCGACTTGCGCCGCTCCTGCAGCGCGTGCAGGTGTCGGAAATACGCGAACGCAGCGCGCTCGGCATGCGTGAGGACCGCCCCACCCGCGCGGGAAACAACGGCCGAACCCCAGCCGAACCGCGTCCGAAATCGCGCTGCTTCTCGTGGGAGCGACGCAAGTCGCGATTCCCCGCTGCTTCTCGTGGGAGCGACGCAAGTCGCGATTCCCCGCCCGGAACATCGCCTCGTCGCCGTCAACCCGACTCCCCCACAACCCAACCCCCGAACGCACGACGGGCGCCTCGCGGCGCCCGTCGGATTCCTGCCCCGGCGTTCCGCTCAGTCGCGGAAGTTGCCGTACTGCAGCGGAAAATCGGTGATCTGCTTCTTGACCAGCGCGATCGCCTCCTGCAATACGTCGCGCTTGGCGCCGGAGACGCGCACCGCGTCGCCCTGGATCGCAGCCTGCACCTTCATCTTGCTGTCCTTCAAGAGCTTGACGATCTTCTTGGCCAGTTCCTGCTCCACGCCGACCCGCACCTTGACCTCCTGCTTGACCTTGTTGCCGGAGATCTTCTGCACGTCGCCGTAGTCGAGACATCGGACGTCGACGTTCTTCTTGGTCATCTCGGGCAGCAGGATGGTCTTGATCTGCTCGAGCTGGAAGTCGCTGTCGCCGTAGAGGGTCAGCAGCTTCTCGGCGAGCTCGATCTTGGCGCTCGTGCCCTTGAAGTCGTGACGGCCGTCGACCTTGCGGTTGGCCTGCTCGACCGCGTTGCGCAGCGCGGGCTGGTCGACCTCGGACAGGATGTCGAAAGACGGCATGCTCCCCTCCCCCGCTCAGCCGAAGTGGCAGATGTAGTGGTAGGGCTCGCCCGCCACCTCGATGTCGAAGCTGGAGTCGCCCGGCACGTCGAAGGATTCGCCGGCGCCGTAGGTCTTCCAGTCCGCCTGGCCTTTCAGGCGGACGCGGCAGGAGCCGGCCACGCCCTCCATGATCTCGGGCGCGCCGGTGTTGAAGGTGAGCGAGGCCGGCAGGATGACCCCCACGGATTTCTTCGTGCCGTCCGCGAACTGCACGCTGTGGCTGACGCACTTGCCGTCGAAATAGACGTTGGCCTGGGTGGTGACGGCGACGCCGTCGAGCTTGGCGGTAATGCCCATCGCTTGTGTTTTCCTTATTCGATGCCGAGCAGCTTCTGGATGATGCCCTTGGCGATGAAGCCGACGAAGCCCACGCCCAGGCCGAGGAACAGCCACATCATGCCGTAGCGGCCGGCCTTGGATTCCTTGCCCAGGTTCCAGATGATGAAGACCATGAACAGGATCAGGCCGGTCAAGCCGAGTTTGAGGGCGAGGTCCTCGAACTCGACGAAGCTGAGTCCGAGGATGTAGTCGTCGTTGGCCATCGCAAGGGATCCGTTGCGGGTTTAGCCGCGCTTGGCCTTGGCGTTGGCCGCGATGCGCATGCGCAGCGCGTTCAGGCGGATGAAGCCGTGCGCGTCCTTCTGGTTGTAGGCGCCGGCGTCGTCCTCGAAGGTGGCGATCGTCGGGTCGAACAGCGAGTCGGTCTTCGAGTCGCGACCGGTGACGATGACGTTGCCCTTGTAGAGCTTGAGACGTACCCAGCCGTTGACGGTCTGCTGGGTGTGGTCGATGAGCGCCTGGATGGCGCGGCGCTCGGGGCTCCACCAGTAACCGTTGTAGATCATGCTGGCGTAGCGCGGCATGAGGTCGTCCTTGAGGTGGGCGACTTCGCGGTCGAGCGTGATCGATTCGATGGCGCGGTGGGCGCGCAGCAGGATGGTGCCCCCCGGGGTCTCGTAGCAGCCGCGGCTCTTCATGCCGACGTAGCGGTTCTCCACCAGGTCGAGGCGGCCGATGCCGTGCTTGCCGCCGAGCTCGTTGAGCCTGGCGAGCAGCTCGTGCGCCTTCATGCGCTTGCCGTCGATCGCGACCAGATCGCCCTGTTCGAACTCGAGGTCGATGTACTCGGCGGCGTCGGGCGCGGCCTCCGGCGACACCGTCCAGCGCCACATCGACTCCTCGGCCTCGGCGGCGGGGTTCTCGAGGTGGCGGCCCTCGAAGGAGATGTGCAGCAGGTTGGCGTCCATCGAGTAGGGCGAGCCGCCCTGCTTGTGCTTCATCTCGATGGGGATGCCGTGCTTCTCTGCGTAGGCGAGCAGCTTTTCGCGCGACAGCAGGTCCCACTCGCGCCACGGCGCGATGACCTTCACGCCCGGCATCAGCGCGTAGTAGCCGAGCTCGAAGCGGACCTGGTCGTTGCCCTTGCCGGTGGCGCCGTGCGAGACGGCATCGGCGCCGGTGGCGCGCGCGATCTCGATCTGGCGCTTGGCGATCAGCGGACGCGCGATCGAGGTGCCGAGCAGGTATTCGCCTTCGTAGATGGTGTTGGCGCGGAACATCGGGAAGACGAAGTCGCGCACGAACTCCTCGCGCAGGTCGTCGATGAAGATGTTCTCGGGCTGGATACCGAACTGCAGCGCCTTGGCGCGCGCGGGCTCGAGCTCTTCACCCTGGCCGAGGTCGGCGGTGAAGGTGACCACTTCGCACTGGTAGGTGTCCTGCAGCCACTTCAGGATGACCGAAGTGTCCAGCCCGCCCGAGTAGGCGAGCACTACTTTGTTGACGTCGCTCATGCTGTTTTCCTGTTTCCTGCTGTGTTGCCGGCGCGCACGCCCGTGCGTGCCGTGATTGTTCGTTGGATCAGTTCTCGATGCGGCCGAGGACCAGGTATTCCATCAACGCCTTCTGCGCATGCAGTCGGTTCTCGGCCTCGTCCCACACCACGGACTGCGGGCCGTCGATGACTTCGGCGGTGACTTCCTCGCCGCGGTGCGCGGGCAGGCAGTGCATGAAGACGGCCTCCTTGTGCGCGACCGACATCATCTCGGCATCGACGCACCAGTCGGCGAAGGCCTTCATGCGCTCTTCGTTTTCGGCCTCGAAGCCCATCGAGGTCCACACGTCGGTGGTGACCAGGTCGGCGCCGCGGCAGGCGTCCATCGGGTCGGCGAACTGCTCGAAGTTGGCCGTCCCGTACAGGCCGGCGCGCTCGGGCTCGACTTCATAGCCCGGCGGGGTCGACACGTGAACGTTGAAGTCCAGCACTTCGGCGGCCTGCAGCCAGGTGTTGCACATGTTGTTGCTGTCGCCGATCCAGGCCACGGTCTTGCCCTGGATCGAGCCGCGGTGCTCGATGAAGGTGAGGATGTCGGCGAGGATCTGGCAGGGGTGGTACTCGTTGGTGAGGCCGTTGATGATCGGCACGCGCGAGTTGGCGGCGAAGCGCTCGACGATGTCCTGCTCGAAGGTACGGATCATCACCAGGTCGCTCATGCGCGAGATCACCTGGCCGGCGTCCTCCACCGGCTCGCCGCGGCCGAGCTGCGAGTCGCGGGTGTTGAGGTAGATCGCCGAGCCGCCGAGCTGGTGCATGCCGGCCTCGAACGAGAGGCGCGTGCGCGTGCTCGCCTTCTCGAAGATCATCACCAGCGTGCGGTCGAAGAGCGGGTGGTAGGGCTCGTAGCGCTTGAACTTGTCCTTGATCCACTTCGCGCGCGCGAACACGTATTCGTATTCCTCGCGGGTGAAATCCTTGAACTGGAGGTAGTGCTTGATGGGAGAGCTCATACGCAGTCCTCAGCCGTTCGCGAGGAAGTCGCGAATCATCGGCGCCAGCATGGACACCAGGGTCTGCGCGTCGGCGGTGGTGAAGGTGAGCGCCGGCAGCAAGCGCACCACGCGCTCGGAGGTCACCGACAGCAGCAGGCCGTTCTCGGCGGCGCGCGCCATCAGCACGCCGCAGGGGCGGTCGAGTTCGATGCCGATCATGAGGCCGCGACCGCGGATGTCGACCACGCCCGCCTCGCCGGCGAGCGCCTCAGCCATGCCCTTGCGGATCGCCGCGCCGACGGCGACGGCGTTGTCCATGAGCTCGTCCTCGACGATGGCGTCGAAGGTGGCCAGGCCCGCCGCGCAGGCGAGCGGGTTGCCGCCGAAGGTGGAGCCATGGTTGCCCGGCCCGAACAGGCCCTTGGCCAGGCCGCTGGTCACGCAGGCGCCGATCGGCACGCCCGAGGCCAGACCCTTGGCCAGCGTCATCACGTCGGGCCTCGTGCCCGCATGCTGCCAGCCGAACCACTTGCCGGTGCGGCCCATGCCGCACTGGACCTCGTCGCAGATCATCAGCCAGCCCCTGTCGTCGCACAGGGCGCGCAGATCACGCTGGAAGGCCTCGTCGGCGACGTTGACCCCGCCCTCGCCCTGGATCATCTCGAGCATGACCGCGACCACGGTGTGGTTGTGCTCGGCGATCCTGCGGATGGCCTCGATGTCCTTGTAGGGCACGCGGATGAAGCCCTGCACCAGCGGCTCGAAACCGGCCTGGGCCTTGCGGTTGCCGGTGGCCGACAACGTGGCCATGGTGCGGCCGTGGAAGGCGTTCTCCATGACGATGATGTGCGGCAGCTCGATGCCCTTGTTGTGGCCGCACATGCGCGCGAGCTTGATCGCCGCCTCGTTGGCCTCGCAGCCGGAGTTGCAGAAGAACACCTCGTCCATGCCCGCGGCTTCGGCGATGCGGTCGGAGAGCTGCTCCTGCAGCGGGATGCGATACAGGTTGGAGGTGTGCAGGACGCGCTCGGCCTGGTCGGCGATGGCCTTGACCAGGCGGGGGTGCTTGTACCCGAGCGTGTTGACCGCGATGCCGGAGAGGGCATCGAGATATCGCTTGCCTGTCTCGTCGTACAGCCACACGCCCTCGCCGTGCGTGAAGGCCACGGGCAGGCGGGCGTAGGTATTCATGACATGGGACATGGGGGTACCTCGATCGGTGCGAAGCCGGAAAACGCACACGGCGGCAGACGCCGCCGTGCAGGAAATGTGCCGATGTTAAGCCAAAACGGCCGACCCTGTACATAAGCGGGCCGCGCTCCGCGGGACGCCGGACGCCATCCGCGAGCCTAGTCAGCACGACCGGAGCCCCGGCGCCGACAGGTCGCACGAAGCCCTTCGGCAGGATCGCCCGACGCCCGCGCGGCGGAATGGCCGCGGGGGATTTCTGCTAGAATGCCGCCCGTCCTGATTCCGGCGACAAAGAACCGGAACATGCGCATCCCCGAAGCCGCCAAGGCATCACACATGAATCAGAAGATCGAGAACTTCATCATCGTCGGGGTCACGAGGGAGGGGAAGAAATTCCGTCCGAGCGACTGGTCCGATCGCCTGTGCGGCGTGATGTCCGCCTTCGGCGCCGACCATAGGATGACGTATTCGCCCTACGTGCGCCCAGGGTGCACGCTGAAGGGCGACAAGACCGTCCTCGTCGACGCCCGCCTCTACGACGTCGAACCGCTGGCCTACAAGTTCATGGTGAACTTCGCCAACGACAACAACCTCCAGATCGAGTGGATGGGCGACGCGCCGTTCTGAGACGGCGCACTCGTCCCCTCCGCTCCGGAACCGCAAGAGCGACGAAGTCCCGATCCCGGGACCGGGAGTCCGCGCCGAGGGAGTCCGCGCCGAGGCCTTCTTGGCATACGCCCAACAAAAAAGCGACCCTCGGGTCGCTTTCTCGATCTCGGCGCCGAGGCGCCGGCATGCGGCAAGGATCAGGCGGCCATCGCCTTGACGGCGGCCGACAGGCGGCTCTTGTGGCGAGCAGCCTTGTTCTTGTGGATGATCTTCTTGTCGGCGATGCTGTCGATGGTGCTCATCGAGGTGCGAAAGACCGACTGAGCCGCCGCCTTGTCGCCACCCACGATGGCCTTGCGCACGGCCTTGATCGCGGTACGCAGGCGGGAACGAAGGCTGGCGTTGTGGGCGCGGGCCTTGGTCGCCTGACGGGCGCGCTTGCGAGCTTGTGCCGAGTTGGCCATAGATTTGAAGTCCGTATTGGTGGTTCTGGAAAAGTCCGCGATTATAGGGACCGGCTCCGGTGAATGCAAGCGTCTTTTCCCGCACTCCCGCTTATCGAGACACCGGCGGGCGGCTATGATGCGCCCTCCGCATCTTCCGCGCGCCGCCGGCCGGCGCGCGCCTCGACCGAATGAACCTCCTGCGCGCGCTCGCCACCGTCAGCGGCATGACCCTGCTGTCCCGCATCCTGGGCTTCGTCCGCGACCTCGTGA
This sequence comes from Thauera aminoaromatica, assembly GCF_000021765.1. Lineage (NCBI taxonomy): Bacteria > Pseudomonadati > Pseudomonadota > Betaproteobacteria > Rhodocyclales > Zoogloeaceae > Thauera > Thauera aminoaromatica. Next base: position 2,902,731 of record NC_011662.2, read on the forward strand.
TCGCGCGCGCCTTCGGCGCCGGCATGGCGACCGACGCCTTCTTCGTCGCCTTCCGCCTGCCCAACCTGCTGCGCCGCATGTTCGCCGAGGGCGCGTTCTCGCAGGCCTTCGTACCCATCCTCGCCGAGTACAAGAACCGCCAGGGCGAGGCTGCCACCCACACTCTGGTGAGCCGGGTCGCCACCCTGCTCGGGCTGGTGGTGGCGGTGGTCGCGGCGCTCGGCGCGCTCGCCGCACCGCTGATCATCTACGTGTCGGCCCCGGGCTTCTCCGGCGACGCGGGCAAGTTCGCGCTCACCGTCGAGCTCACCCGCATCACCTTCCCCTACATCTTCTTCATGTCGCTGGTGGCGCTCGCGGGTGGCGTGCTCAACACCTGGAGCCGGTTCGCGATCCCGGCCTTCACGCCGGTGCTGCTCAACCTCGCCTTCATCGGCATGGCGCTGTTCGCGGTGCCGTACTTCGACCCCCCGGTGCTGGCGCTGGCGTGGGCGGTGTTCCTCGGCGGCCTGCTGCAGCTCGCGCTGCAGGTGCGGCCGCTGATGAAGATCGGCATGATGCCGCGCTTCGACCTCGACCTCTCCGACCCCGGCGTGCGCCGCGTCATGACGCTGATGGCGCCGGCGATCCTGGGCGTGTCGGTGAGCCAGATCTCGCTGCTGATCAATACCATCTTCGCCTCCTTCCTGGAGAGCGGCAGCGTGTCCTGGCTGTATTACGCGGACCGCCTGATGGAATTTCCCGCCGGCCTGCTCGGCGTGGCGCTCGGCACCATCCTGCTCCCCAGCCTCTCCAAGCTGCACGCCGACGACAAGGCGGAGGAGTTCTCCTCGCTGCTCGACTGGGGCCTGCGCCTGACCCTGATGCTGACCCTGCCCGCCGCGCTCGGCCTGGCGCTGCTGGCGGTGCCGCTGGTGGCGACGCTGTTCAACTACGGCGCCTTCACCCCCGCCGACGTGATGCAGACGCGCAGCGCGCTGGTCGCCTACAGCGTGGGCCTGACCGGGCTGATCCTGGTGAAGGTGCTCGCACCGGGCTTCTACGCCCGCCAGGACATCCGCACACCGGTGAAGATCGCCATCCTGACCCTGGCCGCGACGCAGCTGATGAACCTCGCCTTCGTAATCCCGCTGCGCCACGCCGGCCTGGCGCTGTCGATCGGCCTGGCGTCCTGCCTCAACGCCGCCCTGCTCTACCGTGGTCTGCGCAAGCGTGCGGTGTACATTCCGCAGCCGGGCTGGGGGGCGTTCGCGCTCAAGCTGCTGGCGGCACTGGGCGTCATGGGTGCCGCGCTCTGGTTCGCGAGCGGGCCGGCAAGCCTGTGGACCGGGATCGGCGGTCTCGAGCGCGGCCTGCGCCTGGCCCTGATCGTGCTCGGCGGCGCGGTGGCCTACTTCGCCACCCTGTTCGCCCTGGGCTTCCGCCTGCGCGACTTCCGCCGCCGCGGCGCGGCCTGAGGCGCTGATATCGCGACTGGCGTCGCTCCTGCAGAACGGGCTGCGGAAGCGCTGCGCACATTGTGGGAGCGACGCCAGTCGCGATATCAGCGCTGCGGATTGTGGGAGCGACGCAAGTCGCGATGACAGCGTCGCACATTGTGGGAGCGACGCAAGTCGCGATCGCAGTGCCGAACGAGACACCGCGACGAATTCAAGCCACCGGCGGCAGCGGGATCTCGTCGCTGCGGCGGGCGCCGGCGGTGAAGGCGCGGCAATCCTCGACGAAGCGGCGCAGCGCGGCACCGTGATATTTTCCGCGATGCCAGACGAAGCTGAAGCGCCGGCGCAGGTCGAGCTCGGGCACCTCCACCGCCACCAGGCTGCCGCGCCGGAACGCATCGCGCAGCGCCAGCCGCGACAGGCAACCCAAGCCCAGGCCGCTCTCCACCGCGCGCTTGATGGCCTCGGTATGCTCGAGCTCCAGCCGCGGCACGACCCCGCCCGGGTGCTGCCGCAACGCGCGATCGAAGGTCTCGCGCGTGCCCGAACCACGCTCGCGCAGGATCCACGGCTGGCCGGCGAGCTCGGCCACGCTCGCGCGACCGCGTGCGGCGAGCGCATGCCCCGGCGCGCAGAACACCACGAGCTCGTCCTCGACCCAGGGCTCGACGTGCAGCTCGGCATCCACCACCTGGCCCTCGACCAGACCCAGGTCGATCTCGTGGTGCAGCAGGCGCTCGGCGATGGTCGCGGTGTTGCGCACCTGCAGATGCACCCGGCTCTCGGGGTGGGCCTGGAGGAAATCCGACACGATCAGCGGCAGCAGGTAGTTGCCGATGGTCAGCGTCGCCCCCACGCGCAGCGGGCCGAGGCCCTGCTCGCCGCGCATGCGGCCCTCAAACTCGGCGGCACGGTCGAGCAGCTCCACCGCATGCGGCAGCAGCAGACTGCCCTGCTCGTTCAGGCGCAGGCGCTTGCCGTGGCGGTCGAAGAGCGGCTGCGCGCACTGACTCTCCAGCTCGGCGAGCGCCGCACTCGCCGCCGACTGCGACAACGCGAGGCCCTCGGCAGCGCGCGAGACGTGCTCGGCGCGCGCCACCGCGACGAAGACCTGGATCTGGCGGAGGGTGAACTTCATATCGATAAAGTCGATTAAGGATATGAATATTATCCACCATACAGGTAAGGAGAAGTGCCTAGAATCCGCTCACTCCTCCATCCCGCAGCCTGCAGAGACCCGAAACCATGAGCAGCCTCGCCACCGAACGCGTCCTCAGCGTCCATCACTGGAACGAATCCCTCTTCAGCTTCCGCACCACCCGCGACCCCGGGCTGCGCTTCGAGAACGGCCAGTTCGTGATGATCGGCCTGGACGTCGGCGGCAAGCCGCTGACGCGCGCCTACAGCATCGCCAGCCCCAACTACGAGGAGCACCTCGAGTTCTTCAGCATCAAGGTGCCGGACGGCCCGCTGACCTCGCGCCTGCAACACCTGCGCCCGGGCGACCCGATCGTGGTGAGCAAGAAGCCCACCGGCACCCTGGTGCTGCACGACCTCAACCCGGGCAAACACCTCTACCTGCTCGCCACCGGCACCGGCCTGGCGCCCTTCCTGAGCGTGGTCCAGGACCCGGAGACCTACGAGCGCTTCGAGAAGGTCGTGCTGGTGCATGGTGTGCGTTTCGTCTCCGAACTCGCCTACACCGACTTCATCACCCGCGAGCTGCCGCAGCATGAATACTTCGGCGAGCAGGTGCGCGAGCAGCTGATCTACTATCCGACGGTGACGCGCGAGCCCTTCCGCAACACCGGACGCATCACTCATGTGATCGACTCCGGTCGGCTCTTCGCCGACATTGGCCTGCCGGAGCTCGATCCCGAGCACGACCGCGTAATGATCTGCGGCAGCCAGGCGATGAACAAGGACTGCTGCGACCTGCTCGACGCGCGCGGCTTCAAGATGTCGCCGCGCATCGGCGTGGCGGGCGACTACGTGATCGAGCGCGCGTTCGTGGAGAAGTGAAGCTGTCGTGGAAGGAGTCATCCCGGCATAGTGGATCGACATGCCCGACCCGGGTGTCCTATCATCCAACCTTTGATACAGATCAATTCCAGGGCAAGACGCGCAGATAGGATCCGCCCGTGCCCGCCTTGCCCACCTCCCTTCTCCCCGGCTCAACCTTGCCCCCCGCTCCCCGGCCCCTCGCTCCGGAGCGGAGGAAGTGACCCGCGCCGCCTTCGCGCTGCTGCTGCACACCTCGAGCAGCATCCGCCTGCTCGTGCTCGCGCTGATCGGCCTCGCCGGGCTGGGGTGGTTCGTGGTCGAGGCCGGCACCAGCTCGGCACGCGAGCACCTGCGCTACGCCCGCGACCTGCGCGAGATCCGCCAGGTCGATGCCGAGCTCGGCGCCGCCGCGCTCGCCCGCCGGCTCGGGCTCGCCGAGGACTGGCACGGGGCCGACGCCCACCTGGCGCGGATGGGTGAACTCCTCGAAGACCTCGGCCGCGTTCCCGACTTCCTCACCGGCAGCGAGATGGCGGCCGTGCGCCGCCAGCTCGATCACTACACCGCCCTGCAGATCGACAAGCGCACCGTGATCAGCGCGCTGCGCGTGCTCCTCGACGCGCCGCCGCAGAACGGCGGCGCGGCCGAAGCCGAGGCCGACCGCCTCCTGCGCCAGCTCCTCGCGCTGCAGACCGCACGCGAGGGCGAGCGCCTGGTGGAGAGCTACACCGACGGCTACGTCGCCTCGCAAACCCGCATGAACCGCCACCGCGTGCTGCTGGTGCTCGCCGCGCTCGCGCTCGGCGCCTACCTGCTGCTCACCGCGCTGCGACTGCGCGCGGTCTCGCTCACTGTCAGCAAGGCGCATGCCGACCTGCAGGAACACGCCGCTGCGCTCGGCCGTGCCGAAGCCGAGCTGCGCCTGTACGCCACGGTGTTCACCAACGCCAGCGAGGGCATGCTGATCACCGATGCGCACAGCCGCATCATCGCCGCCAACCCGGCCTTCTCCCGCATCACCGGCTACAGCCCGGCGGAGGTCGCGGGGCGCTCGCCGGCGCTGCTGAACTCCGGGCGGCAGGACGCCGGCTTCTACCGGCGCATGTGGTCCACGCTCGCCAGCCGCGGCAAGTGGCAGGGCGAACTGTGGAACCGCCGCCGCGACGGCTCGATCTATCCCGAGTGGCTGTCGATCACCGCGGTGCCGGGCGAGGGCGAGGGGGCGGACGGACAGCCGTGCAACTACATCGGCATCTTCTCCGACATCACCGAACGCAAGGAGGCCGAAGCGCGCATCCTGCACCTCGCCCACCACGACCCGCTCACCAACCTGCCCAACCGCGCGCTGCTCAACGACCGCCTGAGCCAGAGCCTGCTGCAGGCACGGCGCGACGGCCGCGGCGCCGCGGTGCTGCTGCTCGACCTCGACCGCTTCAAGACGATCAACGACACCCTCGGCCACGAACGCGGGGACAGTCTGCTGCTGGAGATCTGCGCACGCTGCCGGCGCGTGCTGCGCGACACCGACACGCTTGCCCGCCTGAGCGGGGACGAGTTCGTCATCGTGCTGCCCGACGCCACCACCGCCGACGTCAGCGCAGACACCGCGCGCAGGATCCTCGACGCCATCGCCCTACCCTGCCGGCTGGGCGAGCACGAGATCAGCATCACGGCGAGCATCGGCATCGCCCTCTTCCCGCGCGACGGCGGCGACGAATCGACCCTGTTGCGCAACGCCGACGCCGCCATGCATCGCGCCAAGGAGGCCGGACGCAACGGTTTCGAGTTCTACACCGAGGACATGAACACCAGTTCGCTCGGCCGCCTGTTGCTCGAACACCAGCTGCGCGGCGCCGCCGAGCGCGGCGAGCTGCTGCTGCACTACCAGCCCAAGGTGAGCGCCGCCGACGGCCGCCTCGGCGGCTTCGAGGCGCTGCTGCGCTGGCAGCATCCCGAACTCGGCATGGTCGCGCCCGGCCAGTTCATCCCGCTCGCCGAAGAATCGGGCCTGATCGTGCCGATCGGCCAGTGGGTGCTCGAGGAAACCTGCCGCCAACAGCGCGCCTGGCTGGACGCCGGTTTCGACGTGCCGCCGCTCGCGGTGAACCTCTCGGCGCACCAGCTCGCCCAACCCGACATCGTCGCAACCGTGGCGGCGGCCATCGAGTGCCACCGCCTCGCGCCCGGCCTGATCGAGCTCGAGCTCACCGAGACCATGCTGATGCGCGACGTCGATCGCACCATCCGCACCCTCGTGCGCCTGCGCGAGATGGGCGTGCGCCTGGCGATCGACGACTTCGGCACCGGCTACTCCTCGCTCAACTACCTGCGCCAGTTCCCGGTCAATGCGCTGAAGATCGACCGCAGCTTCGTCAGCGACATCGGCAGCGACGGCGCCGAGGGCAAGATCGCCGCAGCCATCGTCGGCATGGCCCACAGCCTGGGGCTGGACGCGGTCGCCGAAGGCGTGGAGAGCGAGGCCCAACGCGCCTTCCTGCAGATGCACGGCTGCCATCAGTTGCAGGGCTTCCTGATCGCCCGCCCGGCGCCTGCGCGCGAAATCGAGCGCTTCCTGAGCCGGCGCGCCTGAATCGCGCGGCTCGGCGGAAACTTGCGCCGGCCCGCCCGCCTCCAAGCCTGCGAAGTCCGCCATGCGGCGGGCCCGCATCCCACCCGCGCACGGAGACCCTCCCCCATGAGCTCGCCCCTGTACGACCTCGAAGTCGACCGCCTCGCCGGCGGCACCACCACGCTCGGCGAATACGCCGGCAAGCTGCTGCTGATCGTCAACACCGCAAGCCAGTGCGGGCTCACCCCGCATTACGCCGGCCTGGAAAAGCTCTATCAGACCTACAAGGACCGCGGCCTGGTGGTGCTCGGCTTTCCGTGCAACCAGTTCGGAGCGCAGGAGCCGGGTAGCGCGGAGGAGATCGGCGCCTTCTGCACCAGGAACTACGGCGTGAGCTTTCCGATGTTCGCCAAGATCGAGGTCAACGGCGACGGCGCACATCCGCTGTACAAGTATCTGAAACAGCACGCGAAAGGCATCCTCGGCACCGAGGCGATCAAGTGGAACTTCACCAAGTTCCTGGTGAGCCGCGACAGCGAGCGCATCGAGCGCTACGCGCCGACCACCACGCCGGAGGAACTGGTGAAGGAGATCGAGGGGATGCTCTAGGCAAGGGAGACGCATGCGCTGGGCCGGATTCGTGCGCCCCAAGGCGGGGGGCGGACGTGGTCCCGCGACAGGATTCAGGGCGTCACAAGCTCGACCGAGGGAAAGTACTGTCGGTACTTGCGCGGATCTCGCGTAAGGATGTTCCAGCCTTCGACCGCGGCATGCGCGCCGATGAAGAAGTCGGCCAGCACGTTGCGCCGCTGGCCGCCGTTTCGACGATAGGCGACGAAGGCCTTGCCCGCGAGAAAGAGCGCCGGCCTGGGGATCTCGACGACTTCAACGCCGAAATCGGTGACCGCCTCATCCAGCGCCTCGACGGTCGAGAAGGTCAAGGAAAGTTCGGCGTAGATGATGGGATTGATCGCAAGTCGATGCACTTGCGACTGCCGACGCAGCATGTCGATCGACCAATCCGCCCAGCGCGGATCGTCTTCCAGCACATCGATCAGCGCATTGGTGTCGACCAGCAGCATCAGTTGTCGCCACGCAGCAAGGCCATCAGGTCATCCGTCCGCCACTTGACGTCGGCCTTGCCGCGCAAGCGCTCGAAGCGATCATCCTCGTCTCGTAGTTCACTGGGGCGCGTCAGGACGACCTCACCCTCGCGATTGATGCGGAACTCGATCGCGCATCCGGGCTCGAGATGCAGCGCGTCGCGGATGTGCTTGGGGATCGTCACCTGCCCCTTGCTCGTCAGTGTGGTGTGCATCTCGATTCTCTCCTTCCTGTATTTCTTACACGTCTTCGCAGCGTAATACCCCAATCGGCTAGCTGCAAGCTCCATGCGTGCCTGCCGCTGCCCACTCGGGTAGACTTCCGCTTTTTCCGCCCCACCGAACACCGCCAACGAGGTACCCGCAGTGGCCCAATACGTCATGTCGATGCTGCGCGTGAGCAAGATCGTTCCGCCCAAGCGCCAGATCATCAAGGACATCTCCCTCTCCTTCTTCCCCGGCGCCAAGATCGGCCTGCTCGGCCTCAATGGCTCGGGCAAGTCCACCGTGCTGCGCATCATGGCCGGCGTGGACAAGGAATACGACGGCGAGGTGCAGTGGCTCGCCGGCCAGCGCATCGGCTACCTGCCGCAGGAGCCCGAGCTCGACCCCGCCAAGACGGTGAAGGAAGAGGTCGAGGCTGCGCTCGGCGAGATCATGGAGGCGCGCCAGAAGCTGGAAGAGGTCTACGCCGCCTATGCCGAGCCCGACGCCGACTTCGACAAGCTCGCCGAGGAACAGGCGAAGTACGAGAACATCCTGTCGACTGCCGGCAGCGACGTCGAGACCCAGATGGAGATCGCCGCCGACGCGCTGCGCCTGCCGCCCTGGGACGCCGTGATCGGCAAGCTCTCCGGCGGCGAGAAGCGCCGCGTCGCGCTGTGCAAGCTGCTGCTGTCCAAGCCCGACATGCTGCTGCTCGACGAACCCACCAACCACCTCGACGCCGAATCGGTCGAGTGGCTGGAGCAGTTCCTCACCCGCTTCCCCGGCACCGTGGTGGCCGTCACCCACGACCGCTACTTCCTCGACAACGCCGCCGAATGGATCCTCGAGCTCGACCGCGGCCACGGCATCCCCTGGAAGGGCAACTACTCGTCCTGGCTGGAGCAGAAGGGCGACCGCCTCGCGCAGGAGGCCAAGCAGGAGGCCGCCCACCAGAAGGCGATGAAGACCGAACTGGAGTGGGCGCGCTCCAACCCCAAGGCGCGCCAAGCCAAGTCGAAGGCCCGCCTGGCCCGCTACGAGGAGATGGCGAGCGTCGAATACCAGCGCCGCAACGAGACCCAGGAGATCTTCATCCCGCCCGGCGAGCGCCTCGGCGACAAGGTCATCGAGTTCCACGGCGTCAGCAAGGCCTTCGGCGACAAGCTGCTGATGGACAACGTCAGCTTCGCCATCCCGCCCGGCGCCATCGTCGGCATCATCGGCCCCAACGGCGCCGGCAAATCGACGCTGTTCAAGATGATCGAGGGCCGCGACAAGCCCGACTCCGGCACGGTCGAGATCGGCGCCACGGTCAAGATCGCCGCGGTCGACCAGACCCGCGAGGGCCTGGCCAACGACAAGACGGTGTTCGACGCCATTTCCGATGGCGCCGACGTGCTCACGGTCGGCCGCTTCGAGATGCCCAGCCGCGCCTACATCGGCCGCTTCAACTTCAAGGGCGGCGACCAGCAGAAGATCGTCGGCAACCTGTCGGGCGGCGAGCGCGGGCGGCTGCACCTCGCCAAGACCCTGATCCAGGGCGGCAACGTGCTGCTGCTCGACGAGCCGTCCAACGACCTCGACGTCGAGACCCTGCGCGCGCTCGAAGACGCATTGCTGGAGTTCGCCGGCTGCGCGCTGGTGATCTCGCACGACCGCTGGTTCCTCGACCGCATCTGCACCCACATCCTGGCGGCCGAGGGCGACTCGCAGTGGTTCTTCTTCGAGGGCAACTACCAGGAATACGAAGAGGACAAGAAGAAGCGCCTGGGCGAGGAAGGCGCCAAGCCCAAGCGCATCCGCTACAAGCCGATCGCGCGCTGACACATCCACCGGACGCGCTGTCCCCGGAGGCCCGCTGCATGCCCTGCAGCGGGCTTTTGCGTTTACGCCTCCCGAGGACCTCGAACAGAGAATCTTATTTGCATATTGACGACACCATTCCCGTTTGTCATTATCCGCTCATCATCAACCCGGAGGATCGATCATGGCGGCAGGCAGAAGGATCCAGTGGCAGCGCGGTCAGGGCATGACCGAGTACATCATCATCGTGGCCCTGATCGCGGTCGCCGCGATCGCCGTGTATCAGTACTTCGGCCAGACGGTGCGCAACCAGACCGCGGCGATCGCCACGGAGATCGCCGGCAAGGACGGCGGCACCGCCAAGAGCGCCGCACAAACCGCGGCCGGCAAGGCTGCGACGGAGGCCAACACCGCCCGCACGCTCGACACCTACACCGGCAACGCGGGCCGCTGAGCCTGTCCGAACCGCCCGCACCGGTTGCCATGGCCGCCACCCCGCGTCCCGGCGTCGCGCAGCGCCCGCAACGAGCCGACCGCCAGCACGGCCAGGCACTCGTCCTCGGTCTCTTCCTCGTCTTTGCCACCCTCGCGGTCCTGCTGCTGATGTTCAACACCGGCAGGGTGGTCGACGAAAAGATGCGCCTCACCAACGCCGCCGACGCCACCGCCTGGAGCGTGGCCACACTCGAGGCGCGCGCGCTCAACTACGACGCCTACACCAATCGAGCGATCGTCGCCAACGAGGTCGCGATCGCGCAGGCGATCAGCCTGATCTCGTGGATGCACTACTTCGAGACGGCGGTCGAAAACGCTCCGAACCTGAACCAGGTCGCCGCGAGCTGGCTGTACAAGCCCGGCGAGTATCCGCGCCTCCTTCAATTGCTCGCCGGGGTCAATGGCACGTCCTATCTGGATGTCGGGAGCGGCGGTTCGCTGCGGGCGATCGTGGAGGGCCTGGATATCGGGCTGGGTACCATCGCCACCGCCCACGACGCGGTCGCGAACGCACTCTCGCTCTCGCAGCGCGTCATGCACGCGAGCCTGGACACGGGCATCGCCCAGGCCGGTTTCGCGAACGACTTCGTGCGTCGGATCGATCCCGAAATGCGAGCGTCGATCAACCCGATCAGCCACGGGTTCCGCAATCTCACCCGCACGATGGCGAAGGACTCCGCGCAAGGCGATGCGCGCCAACGGATCGCCGACGTGACGCTACGCTCGCGCGACGCATTCACCCGCGAGCGCGTCTGGTCGATCCGCGGCTTGAACCTCCCGCCATTGCAACGCAAGGTCGAACTCAAGCGACGCGGCGGCACCGAGCTGATCGGTTACGACGAATGGCGCGCGCTCGACACGCTCGAACACCAGGGCCAGCGGATGAAACGCTGGCGCTGGCGCTGGCGTCGCACGCCGCTCGCCTGGGGCGGTGCCGGCTTTACGGGCGATGAGGGTGCCGATGCCCGGCGTGGCGATCACGGCGACACCTACACGAGCAATCCGATCACGACGCTGAACCGGGCCGAGCCCGCGATCGTCGATGCGGGGGCCGCGCACTTCGGCGGGCTGCCGGAGACACGCGAGCTGCGCGACCTTTCGCCCGCCGCAGAGCACCGCTCCGGCGTGACCGTCCACGTTGCCAAGGCACGGGAAAGACTGCGCGGTTCGGGGGGCATCGGCAGCGTGCAACCGCAGGGAAACCTGCGTGCATTCGAAGCGACCGCGCCGGGCGGCCACCTCGCCGCGATGGCGCGCGCCGAGGTGTTCTTCGAGCGTCCCGCCGCGCGCAGCGACAACAAGACCGAGCGGGCAAGTCTGTACAGCCCCTACTGGCAGGCCAGGCTCGCCGCCGTCACCCCGACGGACCGCGCCTGGGCCGCCGGACGGCAGGACGGGATGGCGCTGCCATGAAGCCCTGCCACCCCCTCCTCCCGGCTGCGCGCGCAGCGCAAGGCGGCCAGTCGACAACCGAGTTCCTCGTGCTCGCGCTGGTCCTGGTCCCGCTCTTCCTGAGCCTGCCGCTGCTCGGCAAGTACCTCGACCTCGCCCATGCGACCGAGCAGGCGGCACGTTACGTGGCCTTCGAGACCTCGATCGTGGGCCCTGCCCGGCAGCCCCCCACGGCCGCAGCCCTGGCCGCGCAGGTCCGCGAGCGCATCTTCTCCACAAGCGGAGCGCCGATCCTCAGCGGTGCCGGCAACGCGTCCGCGACGGAGCATCCGGCCAACCCCTTGTGGATCGATCATCGCGGGGAACACCTGCTCGCCGACCCGGCCAGCCGGATCGGGGTCGATCTCGCGGCGCACGCCAACGCGGCACCGGCCTCCGCGCTGCTCGCCGGCCCGCACGGCCTCGACCTGCCGGCCGGCTCCGAACACACCGGGACGATCCACGTGTCGCCGCGCGACGTTGCCGGCCTGCCCCCCTTCGACACCCTCGGACTGTCGATCCGCCGCCACCAGGTCCTGCTCGGTCACAACTGGTCGGCGGCCGGATCGACCGACTACGCCCGCCGCATCGAAGACGCCGGCCCGCTCGCCTACCCGATCCGGCCGCTGGCGCTGATCGGGAATACGGTCGGGCGCCTCCTGCCGCCGCTGGTGCTCGACAAGGCGATCGAGGTCGGGCGCGTGCACGCCGAGATCCTGCCTTGCGACCGTCTCGAACAAGGGTGCTGACCATGCCCGCACACCCCGCCCCGCGCCTCCCGACTTCGCGCCACACGACTCCTGCCCTCCATCCCCGGCCTCGTCCGGACGGACGTGGTCGCGGCGCGCGCGCAGGCCTGTCGATCGCCTTCGCGCTGCTGGTCGGTTCCCACGCCGAGGCCGCCCTGCCCGAACCCTTGCCGCCCCTCGCCGGAGCCCGTATCACGCCGGTGCTCGACAACGCCCGCGTCCATGGCGTACCGACCCGGATCCGCCGGTTCGAGGCGCGAACCGCGACAGCCAGCGTGCGCGCCTTCTACGAGGGAGCGGTCGAGGGCACGCCCCTGAGCTCGCGCATCGACGGCTGGGAAGTGCTGTCCTGGAAGCACGGCGCGGCCTTGCGCACCTTGCGCCTGCGTCCATGCCGTACGGCGCCGGCCGCCTGCACCGAAGGCACCCTGTCCGAGTCCGATCTCTCGCGCGATCCGGCGCCATCCTCGCCAGCTCCGGGCCGCCCGGCGGACAGCCTGCTCAGCACCGACCTGGAAACGAACGATGCCGGCCGGCATGCACGCATCCTCGTCTGGCATGACGAATCCTCGCCCTCCTGGGCCGCGGCGCGCCTGGTCCGCGAGCTCTCGGCCCAGGGCCTCGCGCTCGAGCGTCGTGCGCCGGTCTCCCGGCCCGGCCTGGAGGGCGTGGGGCTGTGGTTCGGCGCCCGGGGCCGCGAGGCGGTTGCGACCATCGTCCGCCACGGCAGCGGGACCACGGTGACGCTGCAGATGATCGACCACGGCGCACGGAGCGGGCGATGAAGCGGATCCGGCGCCTCCGCGGCCAGGCGATGCATGAATACCTGGTCATCCTCGCCATCGTGCTCGGCGTCTTCGGCCTTCCGGCCTTCGACGGCAAGCCGCTCCTCGTCTTCTTCGCCGAAGCCGTGGCCACCGGCTTCGCGCGTTTTCTCGCCAGCATTTCACTGCCGTTGTGATCCACCCATGCTCAAGAGAGTCCCCCGCAACCTCATCATCCTGGCCGTCGCCTCCCTCTTCGGCCTTGGCGCCGCGTGGCTCGCCGCACGCTACCTGGAGGAGCGCGCCACCGAGATCGAACTGCGCCAGCAAGGGCAGATGGGCCATGCGGTGGTCGCCAAGACGGACCTCGCGGTCGGGACCCCCCTCACCCGCGACCTCGTCGCCGTGCGCGAAGTGCCGGTCGAGTGGCTGCACTCGAGCGCGATCACCCCGGAGCAGTTCGAGCGCGCGGCAGGTGCGGTGCTCGCCCAGCCGGCTCGCGGTGGCGAGCCTCTGGTGTGGTCGCAGCTCGAAGAGCGGCGACCCGCCACCCTCTCCGCGCAGCTCGCCCCGGGTCGGCGCGCCACCACGATTCCGGTCGACGAGACCAGCTCGCTCTCCGGCCTGCTGCGCCCGGGCGACCGCATCGACCTGCTCGCGACCGTGCAGCGCGACCACCATCACCTGACCCTGCCCCTGCTCCAGGGCGTACGCGTGCTCGCGACCGGGAGCCGCACCCGGCCCGGCGAGGACGATGGCGCGGGCGACCTCCTGGGTGGAAGCTTCGGCACCCTGACCCTGGATCTCTCCGAGGAGGAGGCGACCCGGCTCGTCGCCGCACGCGCACTCGCCCGCCTGACCGCGGTGCTCCGCCATCCTCGGGACACAAGAACGGCTCCGCTGCAGCGGACCGACGCGCTCGCGCTGCTCGGCCTCGCACCGCCAGCCCGCGAAGCGGGCGTACCGGTCATCTACGGCGGCATCGAGAACCCCGCGCTCGTCCCCACCCCGTCCCCCCTTACCCGCCCCACCCCGCGCGCCGAGCCTGCCCATGACCCGGACTGACCCGATCTCCCCGCCGGCGCGCCGGCGGGCGCTCCCTCCCCTCGTGTGCGCAATCCTGATCCTGGGCCTGCCCGGCCCGAGCCGCGCCGCTCCGCCCGCAAGCGCCGCGCCGCCGGAACCTGGGCGCGCAGCGCTCGCGGTCGTCCACGAGATCCAGATGTTCGCCGGCGAAACCCGGGTGCTGCCGCAGCGCGACGCGCAGCGCCTCGCCGTCGGCGACGCCAAGGTGCTCTCCGCGGCCGTGCTCGACGACCGCGAGATCCTGTTGATCGCCAACGGCCCGGGCGACACCATGCTGCAGGTGTGGACCCGCTCGGGCCGCAGCCAGCGCATCAAGATCACCGTCCGCCAGACCGACACCGCCCGCATCGCACGCGACCTGCAGGGCTTCCTGCACGACGTCCCGCGGCTGCGCACGCGCACCATCGGCGACAACGTGGTCATCGAGGGCGAGGGCCTGAGCGACGCCGAACGCGACAAGGTCACCGAGCTCGCCAAGCGTTTCCCGCAGCTCATCGACTTCACCAGCCGCGTCGGGCTCGACCGCATGTTCGCCTTCGACGTGCGCTTCGTGGAGATCAGCCGCAGCGGCCTGCGCGACCTCGGCATCGACTGGACCACGCAGGGCAAGCCGCTGCTCGGGATCGGCGTGATCGGCGACCTGTACCACGACAACCGCACCGGGGCGACCGTGACGCGCACGCTCGGCAGCGGCGAACTGAGCTCCGAGGTCGAGATCGAGGCGAACCGCGTCTCGCCCTTCGCCGCCAACGTGGCCCTGGTCGGCAGCTTCTTCGGCCGCCTCAACCTGCTCGCGCAGAAGGGCGACGCGGTCATCCTCGCCTCGCCGCGACTCTCGGCGCGCAACCGCGGCGAAGCGAGCTTCCTCGCCGGCGGTGAAATCCCCGTCCCGGTCGCCTCCGCCACCGGGACGCCGAGCGTGACGTTCAAGGAATACGGCATCCGCCTCAACATCCTCGAACCGGTCGCCGACGCCGCCGGAACGATCCGCGCGCGCATCCGCACCGAAGTCAGCTCGCTCGACCGCAGCGTCGCCGCCCAGGGCGTTCCCGGCCTGCTCTCGCGCCGAACCGAGACCGAGTTCAACCTGCGCAACGGCGAGACCCTGGTGCTCTCCGGGGTGCTGCAGCGCGAACAGCAGAGCGACGAGAATGCGCTCCCGCATTTGGGTGAGCTCCCGGTAATCGGTCGACTGTTCCGGTCCACCCGGTTCAACAGCCGCGAAAGCGAACTCGTGGTCTTCGTCACCCCCTGGCTGCTCGAGCCCGGCGAAGGCCTTCTGGATCCGCGCGCGCAACTGCTCGAACGCCGTGCCGAGCAGGCCCTCGCCCCCGCGCCCGAACCCTCGCCGGCGCTGCGCGAGCCCGCGGATCCCGCGTGGAACGCCCTCTACGGCGGCAACTGACCGGAGCCCTGCATGTTTTTCCGCACCGCACGCAAACCGCCCGAAGACTCGTCCACCACCCTGGCCGCAGCGGCGGATACGCCGGCCGCAACGCCCGCGCCCGTACCCGAGCCTCCGTTCCGCCCGGGCTTCGAACCACTCCCGGCAGCTGCCGAAGCAAACGCGGATTTCACCTGGCGCAAACGCATCCACGAACGCCTGCTCGACACCATCGACCTGCGCCGGCGCGATCTCAACCGCATGTCGGACGACGAGTTGCGCGCCGAGACCACCGCGCTCGTACGCGAGATCATCGCCGCCGAGGCCGCGCTTCCAGGCGGGCTCGACCGCGAACAGCTGTGCAGCGAGGTGCTCGACGAGGCCATCGGCCTCGGACCGCTCGAGACCCTGCTCACCGACGAGTCGGTGAGCGAGATCATGGTCAATCGCTTCGACCAGATCTTCGTCGAACGTGGCGGCCGCATCGCGCCGCACCCCACCACCTTCACCAGCGACCGCGCGGTGCTCGGCGTCATCGAGCGCATCGTCGCGCCGCTCGGCCGCCGCATCGACGAATCCTCGCCGATGGTCGATGCCCGGCTGCGCGACGGCTCGCGGGTCAATGCGATCATCCCGCCGCTCGCCCTCAAGGGCCCGACGCTCACCATCCGCAAGTTCGCGCGTCGGGCGCTCGAGGTCGCTGACCTCGTCCGCATGGGTTCGCTCTCGCACGAGATGGCCGCATTCCTGCGCACCTGCGTCGAGCAGCGGCGCAACATCGTGGTCTCCGGCGGCACCGGCTCGGGCAAGACCACCTTCCTCAACCTGCTGTCGAACTTCATCCCCGACGGCGAACGCATCATCACCATCGAGGACGCCGCCGAGCTGCGCCTGCGCCACAGCCACCTGGTCAGCCTGGAGGCGCGCCCGTCCAACCTGGAAGGACGCGGCGCGATCAGCATCCGCGACCTCGTGCGCAACGCGTTGCGCATGCGCCCCGACCGCATCGTGGTGGGCGAATGCCGCGGCGGCGAGGCGCTCGACATGCTGCAGGCGATGAACACCGGCCACGAGGGCTCGATGACGACCCTGCACGCGAACAGCCCGCGCGATGCGCTCGCCCGCCTCGAGACGCTCGTCCTGATGGCCGGCATGGATCTCCCGCTGGCCGCAATCCGCGAGCAGATCGCCAGCGCGGTGGACATCATCGTCCAGCAGACCCGCTTCGCCTGCGGCGCGCGCCGGCTCACCAGCATCACCGAGCTCACCGGCATGGAGGGCGGACGCATCCAGCTGCAGGAACTCTTCCGCTTCGAGCGCCGCACCGCCGATTCCCCCACCGCCGACCCGAGCGGCGGCCACTTCACTGGCTGCGATGCCGTGCCGGGCTTCTACGACGAACTGCGTCGCCAAGGGGTCGCGCTCGACCTGCACCTGTTCGACCGGAAGCGCTCATGAGTGCCCTGGCTTCGTCACCCGCCGTGCTGCTGGCCACGCTCGCCTTCGGCCTCGCCTCCGCCCTGCTCGCCTGGTCGGCAATGCGCATCGCGGGCAATGCGCTCGCACGCTACCGCGAACGCTTCACCGCCGAGGCCCACCTGCAGCTCGAAGAACTCTTCCTGTTCATGGACCCGGCGCGACTCTTCGTCCTGAACCTCCTCGCGGTCACCGTCGGCGGCATCGGCAGCTGGCTCGCCAGCGGCGAGGTGCTGATCGCACTCGCCAGCGCGGGTGCGCTCGCCCTGCTACCGCGTCTTGCCTTCGGACTGCTGCGCCAGCGCCGGCTCGACCTCATCGAACAGCAGCTGCCCGACGCGCTGCAGGTGATCGCCGGCGGCCTGCGCGCGGGGGTTTCGATGACGGTGGCGCTGCAGCAACTCGTCCGCGAAGGGCGCCCGCCGATCGCCCAGGAGTTCGACCTCACCCTGCGCGAGCACCGCCTCGGCATTCCGCTCGACGAGGCGCTCGACCATCTCGCCGCACGCGTGCGCATGCCCTCGCTGACCCTCGTGATCGCCGCGATGCGGATCGCCAACGAGACCGGCGGCAGCCTGGCCGAAGCGCTCGAACGCGCGGCGCTGACCGTACGCAGCCAGCTCGCGATGGAAGGCAAGATCGGCGCCCTCACCGCACAGGGCAAGCTTCAGGCGGTGGTGGTCGGCATGCTGCCGCTGGCGCTGCTGCTGGTGCTCGACCGCATGGAACCGGAGGCGATGGGCTTCCTGTGGCACTCGCCGCCCGGCTGGGCGACGCTGGCGGTGATCGCCACGCTCGAGGTGCTCGGCGTGCTGCTGATCCGGCGCATCGTGGCGATCGACGTATGAGCTCCGCGCACTTGCTTGTGCTCGACGAACGCACGGTGATCGCGGCGGTGGCCCTGCTCGCCGGTTTCGGCAGCGCCGGCATCGTCGCCGCGCTGGCCCGCAGCGTCAGCGCCGTCCGGCCCGAGGACCGCACCTGGCTCGACACGCCACCGCGCTTCCTGCGCCTGCTGTGGTGGCCCACGCGCTGGATCGCGCACCTGGTCGCACCGCTGCTGCCGGCGCGGCTGCAGGCACGGCTGGCCGTGCGACTGCGCCTTGCCGGACTCGACTACACGCTCTCTCCGGCGCAGCTGCTCGCACACCGGGTCGCCGTCGGGCTGTGCGGGCTGGCCGCCGGCCTCGGGTGTGCCCACGCATGGGCACTTCCTCCGGCGCTTCCCGCGCTGGCGGGCGCCACCGCCGGCACACTGATCGCGTGGTCCTGGCTGGACGATCGCATCCGCTGCCGACGCCGGCTGATGCTCAAGCAGCTCCCCTTCGTGCTCGACCTCATCACCCTGTGCGTCGAGGCCGGCCTCAACCTCACCGGGGCACTCCAGCAGGCGGCCGCGAAAGGCCCTGCCGGACCGCTCGGCGAAGAACTGCACCGCGTGCTGCGCGACGTGCGTGCGGGCAAGTCGCGCGCCGACGCGCTGCGCGGTTTCGCCGACCGCATCGGCGAACCGGCGATCGCGAACCTGGTCTCCACGGTCATTCAGGCCGAGAACATGGGCATGAGCCTGGGCCCGATGCTGCGCGCGCAGGGCGAGCAACGCCGCGCGGAGCGCTTCGCCCGCGCCGAGAAGGCGGCGATGGAAGCGCCCGTGAAGATGCTGCTCCCACTGATCGCCTGCATCTTCCCCTGCACCTTCATCGTGCTCGGCTTTCCGATCGCGGTGAAGTTCATGACCATGGGGCTGTGAGCATGCGCGTCCTTGTCGCCCGCAGCTTCCTGCAACGCGCCCGCGGCCTGCTCGGACGCACGCACCTCGCCGCCGACGAGGCCTTGCTGCTTCGTCCATGCTCGTCGGTCCACACCTTCGGCATGTGCTTCGCCATCGACGTGGTGTTCATCGACCCGCAAGGCGTCGTTGTCGCGGTGCGCGAGGCGCTCGGCCCGTGGCGTTTCGCGCGTTGCCGCGGCGCCGCCGCCGTGCTCGAGATGGCGGCCGGCGCCGCGAGACGGGCGGGACTCGTCCCCGGCACGCATCTCAGGCTGGCTTCCACCTTGTCGGTGGTAGTGCGCGCATGATGAATCCCGCCCATCCGCTGCCGCCGGCGCGGCGGCCTCTTCCACGGCTTCTTCCACGGCCTTGGCGCCACCGCCAGCGGGGCGCCGGCGCGGCCGAGTTCGTCATCGTCGCCCCGGCCCTGCTCGCGCTCACACTGGCGATGCTGCAGACCGGGCTCGCCTTCCATGCCCGCAGCATCGTCAATTACGCCAGCTTCGAGGCCGCACGCGCCGGAAGCATCGCCAACGCCGGACTGGCGAGCATGCGCCTGGCCTTCGCGCGCGCGATGACCCCCTATTACGGCGGCGGTCGCAACCTCGCCGAGCTCGCCGACGCCTTCGCCGCGGCACAGATCGATCTCGTCGCCGCCCTGCGCATCGAGATCGTCTCCCCCACCCGCGAGAGCTTCGACGACTACCACAGCCTGGCGGCCGCGCGCCGCCTGCAGACCACGGCGCGGGTGATTCCGTCCGCGCAGCCGGGCGTGCTCGGCTGCCCGGCGGACCGCGCGAACTGCAACGCCGATCCGGCAAGCAACCGCTCGGGCCAGACACTCGCCGACGCCAACCTGCTCAAGCTGCGCGTCACCTGGGGGCTGCCGCCGGCCAAGCAGGTTCCCCTCGCCGGACGATTCTTCACCTGGGCCCTGCGCATGCTCGATCCGGGCGACGACGACGCCTTCCGCCGCGGCCTGGTGGAGGCCGGCCGCATCCCGATGGTGAGCCAGGTCACGCTGCGCATGCAGTCCGACGCGATCGAGAACGAGGCGATGCGGCCCCGTTCGGCGGGAAGCGCCACCCCCCCAGCCGCCGATTCGACGCCCCTGCCCGGCTGCCCCCCCACGGCCCCTCTGTGCACGCCCGAACCTGCGACCGCGGACACTGCACCCGAGGCGGCGGACCCGACCGGGGAAGACGGTACGCCGGCTGGCGACGGCAGCGGATCCGACGGTGAGCCGGGGCCGGGAACCGACAGCGGCGACGAAACCGAGGACGCGGAGGACGCCGAGGACGCCGAGGACGCGGAGGAGGAACCCGAGTGCTGAACGCTGCCCCCAGGCTTTCATGCGATGCCCCCGCGGCCTTGTACCGCCGGACCACTCCGGCGCGGCGGCAACCGATGCGCAGCTCGTCCGCATGCCTGCAGCCGCCAGCCGGTCGGCTGCACCATGCGATGCGGGCGGGTGCCGCACTGCTGGCGGCGCTCTGTATCACGGCGCTCCCCGGGGTAGCGGCCGAGACCTCGGCGGCGCAATCCGGCGCCGCGGATCACGGCATCCAGCAGAGCGGGTGCGGAATCACGATGAGCTGTGCACCGGACTCTGCGCAGGACGGCCCCTCGGCGCCAGAGCCCCCCGCAGCGGGGCAATGCGTCTCCAACAACGCGGGCAACCCCTGCGGCAGCGCCAGCGGCCCGGCCAGCCAGGGTTCCACCACCGGCCAGGACGTCGGCGCGGGAAACCCGATCGACGTCCTCTCGGGCAACAAGTACCAGCAGGAGGTCGATCTTCCGGCGCTGCCAGGCATCCTCGGCCTCGAGATCGTCCGCCACTACAACAGCCGACGTGCGCGCCCGGGCGACATCGGGGCGCTCGGCAGCGGCTGGAGACTGTCCTACGAAACGCGCCTGAACATCCGCGACGATCGCCTCGAAATCCTCCAGGCCGACGGCGCGCGGGTGATCTTTGCGCGCCGGCCCGGTGAGCCGCAGCGCTGCGCCAGCCGCGACCCCAGCCGCGGCGACATCCTGCTCCGGCACCGCCCCGGCGGCGGCGACGAATATCTCTGGCGCTGGCCCGACGGCCGCAGCCTGCTGTTCGACAGCGCCGGCCACCTGGTGCAGATCCTCGTTGCGAGCGGCGAGTTCGTCTCACTGCGCCACGACGCCGCCGGCCGGCTGCTGCAGGTCACCGACCCGCAGGGCCGCAGCCTGCAAGTTCACTACCACGCTCCCGGCAGCGGCATCGCCCACATCGACAGTCCGCTCGGACGCTTCTCGTATGCGCAGGAACGCGTCGCGCTTCCCGCGCGGACGGACGCAGGCACGCAGCCTGGGCGCTCCGTCCACGCTCCGCAACGCCCGGGCTCCGCCGGCCCGAGCCGCCCCCTGCAGCGCGGCGCTCCCGCCGGAAAGGCCGCTGCACCCGCGGTCACCGCGGCGCGCCTGCTCCGTGTCGACTACCCCGGCGCACCGGCTGCGCAGACCGGCGGAGCCGCCGCGCGCGAATATCACTACGAGGACCCGCGCCATCCGGTCGCGCTCACCGGCATCAGCGTGCTCGCGCGTCAGCCCGCAGGCCCGCCCGTGCCCGAACGCATCGCCAGCTACGCCTACGACCACGCCGGGCGCGGCATCCGCTCGGTGCGTGGCGCGCTGCCGGCAGGCGGTGAAAGCGGCCCCGAGGACGTGCGCCTCGACTATCCCGAACGCGGCCGCAGCGTGCTCACCAACAGCCTCGGCCAGCGCACCACCTACCTTGGCGCGGTGATCGCCGGCCAGCGCCGCCTGCTCGAAGCGCGCGGCCCGGGCTGCGCGCGCTGCGGCCCCACCGACGTCCGCTACCGCTACACGCCCGACGGCCGATTGAGCGCCATCACGACCCTGGACGCCGAGGGCAGGCCGCGCCTTTCCACCCAGCACCGTTTCGACACCCGCGGGCGCCTCGCCGAGACCCTCGGTGCCGATCTCTCCGGCGCCCGGCCGCGCCTGCTCGACCGCACGCGCTACGAATATCCCGACACGCCGGCAACCGCGCTCGCCGACACGGACCGCGCAGCGCAACGCACCGAGCCCGCCGCGACGACGCCTCCGCGCGCGATCATCCGCCCGAGCGTCGTCCCCGGCCGCGAGCACCGCATCGAGCTGCGCTACAACACGACCGGCCAGCCCATCGAACTGCGCGAGTCCGGTTTCAGCCCGATCGACGCGGAAGGCCGGCCGGATCCCGTGCCGATCGAACGCCGCGTCACCTGGCGCTACGCCACGATCAACGGTCGCAGCGTGCTTGCCGAGCTCGACGGCCCGCTCCCCGACGGAGCGGACGCCAGCCCGCTCGACAGCGACCTCGTCCGCCTGCACTGGGACGAACGCGGCAGCTTCATTCGCGCGCTGGAAGGTCCCGGCGGCCAGCGCAGCGAGATCGAATCCGATCCGGCCACCGGCCTGCCGCGGCGGGTGCGCGATGCCGAAGGTCACGAGACCCACTTGCGCCACGACTCCGCCGGCCAGCTGATCCGGTGGCGCAGCCGCAGCCCGGGTGAGGCGGCAGATCGCATCCACGCTGCCGAATACGATGCCCTCGGCCAACTCGTCGAGCTGCGCTCCGGAGAGGATGAAGAGCGCCTGCATCCGCGCTGGCGGCGCGCCTTCGATGCCGCCGGCCGCCTGAAGTGGCACGCCGACGCGCTCGGCATCCTGCGGACCTGGGCCTACGACCACGAGAGCCGCGTCGTCGAGACCGGGCTGCGCAGCGCCAGCCGGCTGCTGCGGCGCCGCTGGCGTTACGACGAGCACGGACGCCTCGCCGCGATCGACGACGACACCGGCTTCACCCGCAGCCTGCGCCACGACGTCGCAGGCCGGCTCGTCGGCCTCCTGGACAGTCACGGTCGCGAGCTGCTGCCGCCCGCGCGCCACCCCGACGGCGGATCCGCGCCGCCAGCACCCCCTGCCCACCCACGCATCCTGAAGGACGACTTCGGACGCCCCGTCCTCGAACGCAGTCCCGACGCCGGAGCGCGCTGGCGCAGTTTCGATGCCGCGGGGCGCCTTGTCGCCATGGGCGACGCCCTCGGCCACCGCGCGCGCTACACCTGGGACCCGCGCGGCCGCATCCTCGCCCAGGAGGTCACCGACGGGCGCAACGGCAGCACCGAGACCACCCGCTGGCGCTACGACGGCTCCCGCCTGCTCGAAGTCGATCACCCCAAGGGGCGCGAACGCTACGAGTACGACCAGCGCGGCTTGCGCAGCGCGCGCATCGTGAGCCTGAAGCGCGACGGCGGCGAGCTCGTCGTGGTCACGCGCTACGAGTACGACGCCGAGGGGCATCTTGTCGCCACCACCCTGCCCGATGGCAGTCGCCTGCGCTACGAGCGCAACGGCCAGGGCCAGGTCGTCGCGCTGAAGCGCCAGCCGGTGGCCACGCCCTGGCTGCGCGCGCTGGCGCGCGAACAGGTCATCGCCAGCGCGTTCCAGCGCGATCTCTTCGGCCTGCGTGGCTTCCGGGCCGGCAACGGCATGCGTACGTTGCACGAGCGCACGCGCACCGGCACCTTGGTCCGCGTCGTTCATCTGCGCGCCGACGAGCGCGGCGCACCGGTCCGTAATGCACGTGCGCTGCTGCCGATCGCACCTGGCCAGCCCCTGGCCACGCGCATCGAACGCTTGTTCGGCATTTCCGCGGCCCACGCCGCGCAAGCAAACACCGATGCGGACGTCACCCAGCCGGTGGAGGCAGCAGATGGCCAAGCCCTCGAAGGTGCACTACCACGCCTGCAGGAGACTGTCGCGTCCGCCGACACCATCCTGCTCGACTACCAGTACGTCTGGGACCCGGAAGGCAACCTCCTGCACGCGCGCCGGCGCGAGCCCGGAGGCCCGCTGCCCTCGACGCGCCGCAGCCAGGCCTACGACCTTCGCAACCAGCTCGTGGCCAGCGTCGAATGGCGGGACGACGGCGACGTGCTGGCCGAAACCGCCGTGTGGCGTTACGCCTACGATCGCCACCAGCGCCGCGTCCTTGCCCAGGAAGGCGTCGTGTCGCAGCAGGAGCTCGCCGGCCACACCCGCCCGACCCACTTCGCACCGGGCAGCCACCGTGCCTTGTCCTCGAGCCCACGCGCAGCGAACGTGCCGGCGCGGGCCGCCGCGAGCCGACCGCACGAGGCCGCCACGCCCGGTCACCACGACGCCAGCGGCCAGCCCGAACGCTTCGGCACGCGCAGCCTGCGATGGGACGCACTCGGCCGCCTGATCGAGGTGCACGCAGGCGATCGCAGCATCGCCCGCTACGCCTACGACCACCGCGGCCTGCGCATCGAGCGCACGCGCTTCGATCCCGCAATGGTCGCGCCCACAACGACCCACACCGTGTACGACGACGCCCGCCAACCCCTCGCAGAGCTCGACGCCGACGGCAGATTGATCCGCCAGTATCTGTGGCTAGCCGACCTGCCCCTCGCCGTGCTCGACACCCCGGCGCGCCCCGACAGCGCAACCGACTCCGCGCGACGCATCCTCGCAGACCTCGGCCGCATCGCGCAAAGCTGGCTCGCCCCGCAGGCCGGCCTCGCCTGGCTGCACACCAACCACCTCGGCGCCCCCGAACTGGCCACCGACGCCGACGGCGAGCCGCTCTGGCGCGCGCGCCACGCCCCCTTCGGTGCCGCGACGGTCACCACCTCGCCCCGGCATCCCGACTTCACCCTCGACCTGCGCCTGCCCGGCCAGGTCTTCGACGCCGAAACCGGCCTGCACTACAACCGCCGCCGTTACTACGCGCCGACCCTGGGCGAATACCTCACCCCCGACCCGCTCGGTACGCCGGACGGGCCGAACCCGTATGCGTATGCGGCGTTCAATCCGCTGCGGAACGTGGATCCGGATGGGCTGGTGCTGTTCGCGTTCGATGGGACGGGGAACAGCGACGACCTCAACGACCCGGCGATGGCGGGCAGCGGATTCAGCAATGTGGTGTATTTCTTTGACGCTTACACTGCCACCAAGCGCTATGTAAGTGGCGTCGGCACCGTGCATCACGACATCGACTACGGCGACATCCGCCCGGAAGACCACGCGACCGGCCATCTGCTGTGGTGGCTGACACCGGGCGATCCGGTCCATGTGAACGACATGGGCGGCAACTACTCGGGGCCGGCACGGATCGGGCGGATGAGCCAATACCTGGACGACGAGGCCGAGCTCTTCAGTGACGACCGGGTAATGGACATCGACATCGTCGGCTTCAGCCGCGGCGCGGCCCAGGCGCGCGAGTTCGCCAACCGGATCGTCGCGAAGACGGTCCGCCATGAGGGCCAGGACTACTACCGCTACACGAACCGCCGCGGAGACTCTGCCTGTCAGGCGGTCGATTTCCGCTTCATGGGGCTCTTCGACACCGTGCTATCGACCAATTTCAGCGGCGAAGCGTATCGCCTCGGGATCCCGGAGGTCTTCGCCCATGTTGCGCAGGCGGTCGCGCTCAACGAGCACCGCTCGGACTCGATCACGGAGTTCGCCTATCGCAACCCGAAGCCGCATCGCATGCACTGGGGCGGCTTTCCGCTCGAGTCGATCGGCGCCAGCAGCGATGCGCCCGGTCGCATCCGCATCGAGAAGGGCTTCGTCGGCGCCCATGCGGACATCGGCGGGGGCTATCCCGACGCCGAGCAAGGCCTCTCGCTGGTTGCACTCAACTGGATGGTGGCGCAAGCACGCGACGCCGGGGTAGAAATGGAGTCGGTGGCCCCCGTTCCCATCCTTAATGTGGTGATCCACGACCAGAGCAATGTGATCGAGATCGGCAACCCGCAACACAGCGTCGTTCCGCGCCCGACCGGGAACGGCGATCTGCCCCGGATCGATTACGTCTTCCCCGAGGACCGCGCGGTCAACGGCGCGGTGGCCGGAGATCGCCAGCGCCGCATGGCGTTCGACAACGGCAGCCTCACCCACGCCGACACCCTGCGCTACATCACCTGGCTCCCGCGCGACGCCACAAGGCGCGGCGACGGCTCCACGCTCGACCCGCGCCGTCTCGGCGACGTCACCGGCACGGTGGATATGGCGAGCTACCTCGCCTGGCTCGGGCAGCCCGAGAACGGCTACACGACGACAAATGGAGGATTCTGATGCGACGACGCTTCCTGATCCGGCTCGCGGTGGCGACCCTCGGCACCGCCCTTATGACGGCCTGTCGCGGGCCCCTGCCGACAGCCCCGCCCGCCCCGCTCACCGAATCCCAGGCGCGCTACCTGGAGAGCCGGCAGCGCATGCTGCAGCGCTTCGGTCGTCCCGGTTTCGAGTTGGTGGTCGATGCGCTGGCCGGACAGGAGTTCCTCGGCGTGGAGTTTTTCCCGGAGTATGCGAATCAATCTTTTTACCGGGCTGGCGGGCAGACCTTGCGATCGCAGGCCAAGCTGATCCTCTCTCAACCCGTCCCCGAACGCGCCCGGATTCTTTGGCGCGACACCTCCGAGCGACGCTTCATCGAGGGGGTCGGCAGTCGATACGCCGGCAACATCCTCGGCGACGAAACCATCGAAGTCGGCTCCCGCATCCCGCAGGAGCTCATCGACGACCTCGAGCGCGACCCGCGCGGCAATCTGCGGCTCAAGTTCCGCATGAGCAAGGATGGCACGCTGTTCGGCTGGGATATCCAGCGCCGGCCGGGCTACGATCCGAACCTGCGCGACCCGCAAGGCCGGGACATCCACTTTCCCGCCGTCCACTCCTTCGCCGGGGGCGATTTCCGTGAGGCCGAAATCGTCAACGGCAAGGTCGTGCGCAAGGGCTGGCACATCGAGCGCCGCACCGGCCGAAAGGTCGAGACGGACTATTGACGCGCGCGCGGTGAAGGCGCACGGGACCGACTGCACCGTCCCGCGCCGGCTTACGCCGCCTGGCGCCGCGCCGCCGCGCGGGTGCTCACCAGGATGCCGCCGACGATCAGCAGGAAGGCGATGCCATGATAGGGGCGCGGCCATTCGCCGATCACCGCGGCGGAGAACACCGCGGCGAAGAGCGGGGTGAGGTTGTAGAAGATGGCCGCGGTGGCCGGGCCGGCCTCGGCCACCGCCACGCCCCAGGAGCGGTAGGCGATGATCGAGGGGCCGACGGCGATATAGACGATGGCCGCGACCAGGCCCCACGACCACTGCGTGGGCCCGGACGGGAACACGACGTCGCCCGCCGCGGCGGCGGCCACCGCCCACAGCACGCCGAAGACGCACTGGGCGACGAGGAACTCGGCCCAGTTCCACTTCGGCCGCGCCTCGCCCGCCATGTGCGCGGGCGGGCGCGCGAGCAGCCAGCTGTAGCCGGTCCAGCCAAGCATGGCGAGCAGCATGAGCAGGTCGCCCTCGACGAACTCGATGCGCGCGATCGCGGCCGGGTCGCCGCGCGACAGCACCAGCGCCACCCCGACCAGGGAGAGCAGCGCGCCGAAGACCTGCACCGGGCGCGGGATGACGCGGTAGAACACGGCGCCGATCAGCATCATCCATACCGGCGCGCTGGAGGCGATCAGGGTGACGTTGAGCGGCGTGCTGGTGCGCAGCGCCATGTATTGCAGCGCGTTGTACGCGCCCACGCCGATCAGCCCGAGCACCGCGAGGTGGGTCCAGCGCGCGCGGATCTGCGCACGTGCCGCCGGCGTGCCGAGCGCGCGCCAGCCGAGCGGCAGCAGCAGCACGAAAGCGAGCATCCAGCGCACCGCGTTGAGCCAGAGCGGGTCCATGCTGCCGATGGCGAGGCGGCCGACGACCGCATTGCCCGCCCACAGCAGGGGCGGCAGGACGAGGAAGAAGACGAGTCGGGGAGTCAGGTGCATTTGGGGGGGTCGATCTTTATTGTTTTGCGGGCAGCGTGGAGGCTGCCCGCACGCGAGGCCGCAACCTTAGCGGTTTTCCGGCAGGCCTGGCCAGTCCGCCGCGCCGAGCGCGAACTTGTAGGCGAAGCCGCTCCAGGACTCGCCCCGGCGCAGCACGTCGATGAAGCCGGCGCGATCGGTGATCCAGCTCCCGCCCACCACGGTGACACCGCGGGCGAACAGCGGATCGGGCAGGCAGCCGGCGCTCGGGCCGATCAGCACGATGCGCCGCGCATTGCGGCAATGCGCGAGCATGTCGTCCACCGTGTGGTTGAGCAGGATGGTGCTGGTCGACAGCACCTTGTTGCAGTCTTCCAGCGCCGCGGCGTCGAGGGTGACGCGGTAGCCGTCGTAGTGGCCGGCATAGTCGGGGTTCAGCTCGATCACGGTGAGCTGCGCGCCGGCAGCGGTGACCTGCTTCAGCAGCGGGGTGAACAACCCCACCATGCCGACGTGGTCGCCCGCCTGCGGGTCGATGCCGCCGATCGAGTCGGTGGCGCGCGGCGGCGCGAAGCCGATGCGCTCCATCACCGTGCGCGACAGCGCGTTGGCCGCGGCGAAGCCGAGCGTGCGGCGGATCTCCGCGTCGCCCCCCGCGCCGGCGGCGGGCGCGGCGAACTCGCGCGCGAGCTGCAGCGCGTCCATGCCGACGATGGTGTGCGGGTCGTCGGAGGCGGCGAGCCGCGGGAGGATGCCGCCGAGCAGCACATAGGAGAGGCCGAGCGCGCCGTCGTCGAGCTCGAGCGCGCAGAACTCGCCGTTCTTCGATGCGGCCGCCTCCGGCGGCGGCAGGTGCAGGGCCAGGGCTCCCGCAGCTACGCGTTCATCATCAATCGTCGTCATCCTCGTCTGGTGGCTCAAAGCCCAGCAGCGCAGCCCGAAACTCATCGGACGTCGCGGCCAGCAGTCGCTTGGTTTTGATGCTCGTCTTGATGGACTTATCGAGCCGGATGAGATTGAGCGCCATGTGGCGCACCAGCGCCAGGTTGTGGGCAATGTGACCGATGCGTCCGCGTGCGTAGTCGTCACCGAACTGAACATCCAGACACCAGTGCAGCCGATTCTCCACTTCCCAATGACTTCTGATCGCCACCGCAATGCGCTCGGCGTCGGCCGGCAGGCTGCTGATGTAGTAGACGCGCTCGGTGCTGGTGCGCTCGCCCACCGTTCGCACGCGCTCGACGACGGCAAAGCTGGCCACGTCCTTCCAGGCCTCGGCCTTGTGGAGCCGATCGGTCGCATCAAAGGCCGTACAGCGTCGCACCTCGATCCGTCCATGGCCGGTGCTCGTGGTTTCATGGGTCGAACTTGGTGTCAGCGGACCGCGCGGATCGATGTCGGCGAACATGATCGAGTCGAGCAGCTTCGGGTGGTTGTCCTTCACGCACAGCACGTAGTGGGCACCTCGCTCACGGATGGCGCGTGCGATCTTGGTCTGCGTGCCCATCGCATCGATGGTGACGATGCAGCCCTCGATGTCGAGCACCTTGAGCAGTTCGGGGATCGCCGTGATCTCGTTGGACTTCTCCGCCGTCGCCGTCTGGCCCAGCACCACGCCCACGTTGGCCGCAAACGCGCTGACCAGATGCAGCGGCGCAGCGGCCGCCTTGCTCGTGGTACGTCGGCTCGACTTGCCATCGATGGCGATGACCTGGTCTTTGCCCACTGCCGGAATGATGCCGCCGACCCAGGTGCGAAAGGCCTGTTCGAACTGTTTCGGATCGAGCAGCGCGAACACGCGCTCGAAGGTGTCGGGCGAGGCCACGCCGTAGTCGAGCCGCAGAAAGCCCCTCAGCCACGGCACTTTGGCGCGCCCCCACTGCGAGATCTCCTCGAAGTCGTCGGCGCCGCTGAGCACCGCGCACACCGCCACGGTGAGCAGTTCGCTCAAGCGGTGCCGCGTCTGTTGCGCATTGCGCCAGTCCTCGAGGCCCTCGAAAACCTCCACCATGTCGGCCAGCTTCCCTATGTCCATCGGTCGCCCAAAAAGACAGGAAGCTACACAAAAACACCGATTGTGAACAGGGGTATGTCAAGTGACTGATCGTGAACGAGTTTTTGAGGTGGTCAACGACGAATGGGTAGCTGCGGCAGCCCTGGGTGCAGGGCGCGCACGCGCGGGATCGGGCAGCCGGCGGTGGCGCGTTCGAGTTCGGCGATCAGGTCGGTGGCGAAGCTCATGATGGACAGCGGCGCAAGGCCGGGCGGTGGGGTCGGGCGAGCCTACCACGACGGCACGCCCCTGCAGGAGCGCCGCAAGGCGCGAATCCGGCCGCGGGAACGAGACGCGCGGGGATTGCCCGAAGGCCGACGTTCGCGGCGTGCGCCGCTCCTACAACCGGTCGCCGCGGTGGCGGCCGGCACGGATGGCAGCGGCAGCCGCCTCGGGTGTGACGGTGGCGGCACGGTTCTCGGGGGTGCGCAGGGCACCGGGGAAATAGTCCGCGGTGAGGTGGCTGGAATGCACCGGCGAGCCACCGCCGGCAGCAAGGGTCGGGGCGTTCGCGCCGGCGCCATCGCCACGCCGCTTGTCCGCGTCGGCCCCACCCGGCTTGTCCGTACCGCCTCCATAGCGCCGCCAGTCGCGCACCCAGTGGATGTCGTCGGCGAGTTCGAGCAGGCCGATGGTCTCGCGGTCGCCGATCAGGATGCCCTGCACGCGCAGGCCGCGCTCGCGGCGGGCGGCCTCGACGCGGGCGGCGAGCGCCGGGGTGGCGCCGAATTCGCCATCGGACGCGATCAGCAGGTCCGCGAGCTGCCAGCCGGCTTCGTCGAGGCGGGCGAGCGCACGCTCGAGCGGGGCGCAGATGTCGGTGCCGCCGCCGAAGCCCTGGCCGAGGAAGCGGGCGAGCCGGCCGACGCCATCGACATCGACGCCGAGCTCCATCTCGACCACCTCGTCGGGCCCGCCGAAGGCATACACCCGGCAGGCGCGGCGCCGGGCGTGAGCGCAGCGCACCGCCTCCAGCACGACCGCCTTGGCCACCGCCTCGGCGCCCCCCTGCATCGAGCCCGAGGTATCCACGCACACCAGCATCGGCCCCTGCTCCAGGCGCCGTGCCGGCGCAGGGCGCTGACTGGGGCGCAGCACCGGCGCCGGGCGCAGGCAGTCCTCCTGCAGGTGGTCGTCGTCCTCGTAGGCGAGCAGCGTGCGCTCGGCGCGGCGCGCATGCCAGACCAAGCGCAGGCGCGGATGGCCGAGCAGCGTCGCCTCGGCCGGCAGCATGCGCGCGATCCGGCCCGAGCGCTGCACGCCGCGCGTTTCGCCGGGCAGGTCGGGCACCCGCACCCGGTGCGAGACGCTGCGCTGTATCTCGGTGTGCTCGACCACGGCGTGCAATGCCCGGCTGGATTCGGCGTCCTCGTCGGTGGGGCAGGCGCGGCCGAGTGCGCGCAGGATGCGGGCGAGCTCGGGCAGGCCCTCGATCAGCGCGCGGATGCGCAGCACCTCGCGCCAGTCCGTGCTGCGCAGCAGGCCGCGCAGCGCATCCCAGCGGGCGTTGTCGAGCAGATCGCCGAGATCCCCGAAGGCGCCGACCAGCTCGTCGATCTCGCCGCAGCGCTCGGCCCAGTCGGCAGCGAAGGAATCGAGCGCCCTCGCCTGCGCCGCGGCCTCGGTATCGCCGCGGTCGCGGTAGTCGACGATCAGGTCGAGGTGGAAGAGCAGGCCTTGCAGCACGGTATCGACCAGCGCGGGCTGGTCTGCACAGTAGGCGGGCAAGCCCAGGCCCCGGAAGACCTCGCGCACGGCCTCCTGCACCTCCGCCTCGGGCCAGGCCGCGCAAGACCCGGGCAGGCCGCCGGCGAGCAGCGCAGCCCGCCAGGCTTCGAGCGCGGCGAGACGGCCCGCGAGTTCGCCGCCGGAGTGGGTCATGCCACCGAGCCACAGCGGACGCGGCAGGCGATCGAGCGGCGCGAGCACGGCTTCGAGCGCCTCGAAGAGCCGGGGGACGGGTGGAGCCTCGGCGGCCCGGGCGCGGTCCGGCGGCAGCGGCGCGGGCGCGCTGTCGGCCGCCGCGGAGGCCGATTGCTGCGCGACGGCGGGCGCCACGCCGGAACCTGCATCGCCGGTCGCCATCACCCCCGCCTCACTCCGGCAGCGGGTCGTGCTCGACCGGCGCGGGCGCCGCGCCTGCCTGCTCCAGCCGCGGCAACGCCTCGAAGCCGGCACGCGCGCTGCGGGCGCGGACCTCGAGCCCGGCCAGTACCGCATCCACCGCGTCCAGCCCGGAACGCGCGCAGGCGACGAAGGCAGGGTCCGCCCACAGCGCCTGGTCCGCCCATGCCTCGAGCGTCGCAAGCTGCGCGCCGAGTTCGCCGCGATACGCCGCGAGGCGCGCGAGCACGCCGTCGAGCTGGGCCGTGCGCGCACCGATGTGCAGGCTGCCATAGCGCCGCATGCGCGCGGCGCTCATGCGCAGCGCCGCCGCCCCGCCCTTGGCGTCGCCGATCGAGCCGGCGAGCTCGCCGGCCTGCGTCGCCACCGGGTCGATCGCCGAGAAGCGCAAGCGCCCACGCTCGTCGTAGTCGAGATCCCGAGCCTCGCGCTCGGTGGCGAGCTGAGCCTCGAAGGCTTCCACCACCCGCGTGATGCGCGGCGGCGACCAGACCTCGCGGATCCCCAGACGCGCCGCCAGCCAGTCCGCCACCGCCAGCCGCGTGGGCTCGTCGGCAGCGACGCAACACGGCGCCAGGCCCAGATCCCACTCGCTCGCCGCCGCCCTGCCCTCGCTCGCCGCGGCCACGCGCAGCAGGTGGGCGAGCTTGACCCAGCGCCGGTCGGATACATACACCCCACGCCCCGCCAGCCAGGCCCGCAGCTCGCCGAGGCGGTCGAGCACCGCCGCAGGCAGTGCGCAAGCGGCGGCAGCCTGCGCCAGCGCCGCGCGGTCGGCCTCGTCGAGCTGCAGTCCGGAAGGCGGCGCGAGTACTTCGGGCGACCCCGGGCGATCCTCCCCGAGCAGCCACCGAAACCCCTCCGCGCTCACCGGTGCCACGGTCAGGCGCAGCAGGAAGCGGTCGAAGAAGGCCTCCGCCACCTCGTCCTCGGGGACCTGGTTGGTCGCCCCCACCACGCTGATCAGCGGACAGCGCAGGCGGCCCGCGCCGTTGTCGAACTCGCGCTCGTTGAGGAGTGTCAGCAGCGCGTTGAGGATCGCGCTGTTGGCCTTGAAGACCTCGTCGATGAAGGCCACCGCCGCATCGGGCAGGAAGCCCGCCACGTGGCGCTCGTAGCGGTCTTCCTCGAGCGCGCGGATCGACAGCGGGCCGAAGAGCTCCTCCGGCACGGTGAAGCGGGTGAGCAGGCGCTCGAAATAGCGCGCATCGCGAAAGGCCAGGTGGATGCGGCGCGCGAGCGCGCTCTTGGCCGTGCCGGGCGGCCCGATCAGCAGCGAGTGTTCGCCCGCGAGCGCGGCGAGCAGGCTCGCGCGCAGCACCTGCCGGCGTTCGACCAGGCCCGCCTCGAGTACGGCGAGCAAGCCGGCGAGCCGCTCGCGCAGCGGCGCGCGCGCACTCGCCATCAGGCGCTGGGGCCGTGCGCCGCGCCGTAGGCGTGGGCCTTGAGGGTCTCGAGGTCGATCACGCGCAGCGCCGCCTCGTGGGTGGCCTCGAGGATCACCGGCGGCGCCACGCCCGCCTCGAGCGCCTCCTTCCAGCGCAGCGCGCACAGGCACCAGCGGTCGCCCGGCTTCAACCCGGCGAAGCGGTACTCCGGTCGCGGCGTCGACAGGTCGTTGCCCGCCCGTCGCGAGAACTCGAGGAAGGCCGCATCGACCTTCACGCAGACGACGTGGCGCCCGAGGTCGTCCTGCCCGGTCTCGCAGCATCCGGTGCGGTAGAAACCGGTCAGGGGGGAGTAGCTGCAGGCGAGCAAGGCTCCGCCCAGCACGTTCTTCGAGGTGTTCATGGTCGGCGATCCGGAAGTCTTTCGTAGCGGCATCGGCGAACGCCCGCGGCGCCCGCGGCCCACCGCGTCCGGATCATTGTAGCGGCCCGTCCCGTGCGCGGAACACCCCCGCCGGGTCGAGGCCCGCACCCTTGAAATTCCTTTCGCATCGCCACGTCAGACTGCCATAATTCTGGTACTTTTAACTTTTCCCTCGAATCGCAGACGCCCATGGCTGGAAAGTCCGACTCCAATTCCGAGTTCATCAGCACAGCCCAGGCAGCACGCCAGCTCGGCCTGTCGCTCGGTGCGGTGCAGCAAATGGTCGAAAGCGGAACGCTGGCAGGCTGGAAGACCGCCGGCGGCCACCGCCGCATCCGCCAGGACTCTGTCGACGCCCTGCTCGCGCATGCGCGCTCGCCCTCGGCACCGATGCGCAGCAACCGTGAGCGCCTGCGCGTGATGGTGGTCGAGGACGACCGACTGCTGCAGAACATCTACCGCGAGACCTTCCTTACCTGGAGCCTGCCGCTCGACGTGCACCTGATGGAGCACGGCCTCGATGCGCTCGTCGAGGTCGGCCGCGAGCCGCCCGACCTGCTCATCGCCGACCTGCGCATCCCGGGCATCGACGGCTTCGAGATGATCCGCCGCCTGCGCGACAACCCCCTGTCGAGCGACATCGCCATCGTCGTGGTGTCCGCGCTCGGTCCCAAGGAGATCGCCGCGGCGGGTGGACTGCCGGAGGACATCACCGTCTATCGCAAGCCCATTCCCTTCCACGAGCTGCACGGCTACGTCCAGGCGATGATCTCGATGCGCCGCCGCGCTCGCCACCCGGGCTGAGCGCCGCCTGCCCCGCGAGCCTGCTCGATGGAGACCCCTCGCGCGATCCGCGGGATGAGCCTGCGCGCCAAGCTGATCGCGATCTTCATCGCGATCAAGGTGGTGCCGCTGGTGCTGCTCGCGGTGTTCGCCTGGAAGGCGGCGCACGATCTGGGCCGGCTCGTCACCGAGCGCGCGATCACCATGTCCGACGTGATGCGCGACACCCAGATGCGCACCGGCCAGACCGCGATCGACGACGCCATCGACGCACTCGACGACCGCTCGCGCGAGGCCATCGAAACGCTCACCACCGCCACCGCGCGCAGCATCGCGCAGTTCCTCCACGAGCGCGACGGCGACATCCGCGCGGCCGCCAGCCTGCCCGCGGACGCGGCTGCCTACCGCAGCTTCGTCGACACCCGTGTGCGCAACATCGAGGAGCACGGGCCCTACGCGCTCGACGCCGAGGGCGAGCGCTGGGTCGAGCGCGACCCGCAGCCGCGCGAGCTCGCGTTGGTGCGCGCGCCGCTGCCCGACAACTCCAACAGCTTCCATTACCGCGCACCCGACACCCACATGCGCGGCACCCCACGCCCGCTCTTCCTCGAGATCACCTTCATCGACCGCGACGGCCACGAGCGCATCAAGGCGCTGAGCGAGACCGGCCGCCAGGTCCTCGACCCCGGCCTGCGCGACATCACCCGGCGCGAAAACACCTTCGTGCGCGCCGAGACCTACTGGCCGGCACTGAAGGCCCTGCGCCCCGGCGAGATCCACGTCTCGCGCGTGATCGGCGCCCAGGTGCGCACGCACTGGATCGGCGACTACACCCCCACTCGCGCGCAAGCCCTCGGCAAACCCTTCGCCCCCGAGGACTCCGGCTACGCCGGACTGGAGAACCCGGTCGGCAAGCGCTTCCGGGGATTGATCCGGTGGGCGGCCCCGGTGCTGCGCCAGGACAGGATCATCGGCTACGTCACGCTGGCGCTCGACCACGCCCACCTGATGGCCTTCACCGACACCCTGCGGCCCACGCCAGAACGCTTCGCCCCGATCGCCGACCCCGCCTCGGGCAACTACGCCTTCATCTGGGACGACGAAGGCCACAACATCTCGCACGCGCGCGACTACTTCATCCACGGCTACGACCCTGCCACCGGCGAGCGCAGCGTGCCCTGGCTCGACCGCGAGCTCTACGAAGCCTGGCGCAGCAGCGGACGGTCCTGGCCGACCTTCTCCGCCGCCCTGACGCCTTATCAGGACCAGCGCCTCACCCGGGAGCCCCACCCCGAATCCACCGCCTCGGGCCTGGTCGCGCTCGACTGCCGCTACCTCGACTTCTCGCCGCAATGCCAGGGCTGGCACGACATGACCGAGCACGGCGGCTCGGGCTCCTTCACCATCCTGTTCTCGGGGCTGCGCAAGCTCACCACGGTTGCCACCATCCCCTACTACACCGGCCAGTACGGCAGGACGCCGCGCGGCTTCGGCTACGTCACCATCGGCGCCAATGTCGACGACTTCCACCGCGCGGCCACCGAATCGGGCCAGCGCATCGGCAAGATGATCGGCGAGGCCGACGCGCTCACCCAGCACGAGCGCGACACCCTGGTCGGCGACATCGCAGACCAGCTGCGCGGGACCACCACCCGCCTGGCCGCCTCCACGCTCGCGATGGTGCTCGCGGTGATCCTGATCGCGATCTGGATGGCCGGACTGCTCTCGCGCCGGATCACCCACGTGGTCGATGGCATCCACCGCTTCGAGCAGGGCGACCTCGACCAGCGCCTGGCCGCCGCGGGCGGCGACGAGCTCGCCGAACTGGCCCGCGCCTTCAACCGCATGGCCGACACCGTGCAACGCTCGATCCGCAGCCTGGAGGATGCCCGCCACACCGCCGAGCAGGCCAACCGCATGAAGAGCGAGTTCCTCGCCAACATGTCGCACGAGCTGCGCACCCCGCTCAACGGCGTGATCGGCTTCGCCGAGCTGCTCAGCATGGAGCTCGAGGACCCCGAGCAGCGCGAGTGCGCGACCACCATCCACGACAGCGCCCGCCACCTGCTCGCGGTGGTCAACGACGTGCTCGACCTCGCCAAGGTCGAGGCCAACCGGCTCACCCTCGTCGCGCAGACGATCGACCTCGTCCCCCTGGTCGCCTCGGTGGCCGCGCTGCACAAGGTGAACGCCGAAGCCAAGGGCGTGGACCTGCGGCTGGATCTGCCCGCCCATCCGTGCATCGTGGACGCGGACCCGGTGCGCCTGCGCCAGATCATCGAGAACCTGCTGTCGAACGCGGTGAAGTTCACCCGCGAAGGCCATATCCTCGTCGGCCTCGCCGCCGCCGCGGACGAGATCTCGATCCGCATCGCCGACACCGGCTGCGGCATCGCTCGCGACGAGCAGGAGCGCGTCTTCGCACCCTTCTACCAGGCCGCATCCTTCCTCAACCGCGGGCACGGCGGCACCGGCCTCGGACTCACCCTGTCGCGTCGGCTCGCCCACCGGATGGGCGGCACGATCGATCTCGACTCCGTCCCCGGCAAGGGATCCACCTTCACCCTGCGCCTCCCGCGCCACTTCACCGCCCCCGCGGGCGGTCCTCAATCATGAACAAGCTCGCCTTCATCATCGACGACAGCGCGGTCAACGTCGCGGTCGCCCGCCTGCTGCTGCGCCGGCTGGGTTGGGTCGTGGAGGATTTCGACAGCGCCATCCCGATGCTCGCGCGCCTCGCCGAGGTGCAGCCCGTCTTCATGCTGCTCGACATCTCCATGCCCGACCTCGGCGGAGAGGAAGCCTGCAGGAGGATCCGCGCCAATGCCGCCTGGAACGGCGTCCGCGTCATCGCCTACACCGCCCACGCGATGGAGACCGAGCGCCAGCGCTACCTCGCGGGCGGCTTCGACGCCGTCATCACCAAGCCGATCACGATCGGCGGGCTGCACGCCGCGGTGGGCCACGCACCGAACGACTGAGCTGCGAGACCGACATGCCCCCCCACACGCCCGAATCCACCTCCCACTTCGACCTCGCCGCCCTGCGCAGCGACATGTCCGAGAGCCGCGCCGCCGTGCGCGTCGTGCTGGAGACCTTCGCCCCCTGGCTGACCGACACCCGCCAGCAGCTGCGCGCGGCCATCGAGAGCGCTGAAGCCGAGCCATTGGGTCGCGTGGCCCACCGCCTGCGCGGCGCCCTCGCGCAGCTGCGCGCCGCGCCGGCGGTGGCCCTGGTGAAGAAGCTCGAGGCGCACTGCAAGGCAAATCCCGAAGCCTGCCTCTCGCGG
This sequence comes from Thauera aminoaromatica, assembly GCF_000021765.1. Taxonomy (NCBI): domain Bacteria; kingdom Pseudomonadati; phylum Pseudomonadota; class Betaproteobacteria; order Rhodocyclales; family Zoogloeaceae; genus Thauera; species Thauera aminoaromatica. Next base: position 2,939,891 of record NC_011662.2, read on the forward strand.
GACCATGCCTTGCTCGCCGAACTCGACGCCGAACTCGATGCCCTCGCCGCGGAAGTCGCAGCACAGCTCGAAGCGCTGCGGCGGTGAGGAGTACCGATTCCGGACGGGCAGCACCCGGCGCCCCGCGCACAAAAAGCGCTTTCTAATCCGCGCCCCTGCGGCTATAATGCCGCGCTTCACCGGACAGGTGGATGAGTGGTTTAAGTCGCACGCCTGGAAAGCGTGTTTGGGATAATATCCCAACGCGGGTTCGAATCCCGCCCTGTCCGCCAGAACACCTGCAATCAAGCGCCTTTCGGGGCGCTTTTTTGTTGCGCTACACGATTCAACCGTCGTCCCGAAGACCCTCGAGCGGGCATCGCCTGTTCGCGGCGGTGCAGGTTCGCCCGCATACGGCACCGTCGCCTTGCGCGCACCGGGTTGCCGAACTTTCCCCCCTCCCGCTCAGCGCGCCGGGCTGCTGAGCGAGGCGGCGATGAACCCGTCGATCGACGTCATCGCAAGGGCGAAGACCGGATGGACGAGGGACGGTCCCGGCGAAACTCCGGCGCGAGCTGACGCCCCATGTGATCGGCCCCCGATCGCAAGTTCCGCCATCCATGAACCGCTCAGGCGAGCCCTGCCCCCTGGAGGACCGGCTTCCAGCGTTCCTTGGCGATCTTCCTGAAGCCCTTGCCCTTCGGGTGCAACTCGTTCGCCCAATCCTCTTCCGCGAGCGTACCCCGGCTGTCGACGATCCGCAGATGCGCCGGGTCGCCCATCGCGATGCGCCCGAGCATGGCGTGGAACGCATCGATGAGATAGCGCACGCAGTCACGCTGGAGCGCTTCCGGCACGCCCGCGTCGACCAGCGCCGGCTTGAGCCAGCCGGCCTTGCCCGCGACGCCGCGACCATCGGGAATCGCATAGTCATACGAGTGCATCAGGATCAGGCAGTCGAGCGAGGTATGGGTGTAGATCAGGCCGATCAGGCGCCGGTAATGATCGTCCATGCGCTCCAGGAACTGACCGAGCCCGCCGTCCCCGCTGCGGAAGCAGTCGGCAGCCGACTGCGCGCCGCTGCAGTCCAAGGCGAGCAGGGGCCGCATGTCGTTGAACCCCGCGAAGTCGTTGCCGCCACCGCTGATGAACACCGCCGACAGGCTGCTGCCATATCGACGCAGCGCACCGGTGATCCGGTCCTTGTACTTGCCATCGACGTAGTCGAAGGCCTCCGCCCCGTTCATTCCCTGCGCGAGGATGGTGTGCTCCTTCTTCTCGACGATCGGTCCGAGGTAGCTGATCAGGCTGCCTCCGGGAAAGGGATACCAGAACCAGGAATCTCCAATCGCCAGGATGCTCGGCATCACCAGCGCCCGCTGCATCGCGGCTTCATCCCAGTATGCGGCCATGTCGCGCTCCTCTCGAGAAGATCCATCCGTCCTCGCCGGGAAGCAGCTTCGCATATCCCGACCACCATCGACGCCATCCGCTTTCAATCAAGGTGACAGGTGAGCAGATGTCAAGACACGCGGACGGACGTGTCCGAGGGAACACCGCAGCCTTCGAAGCTCCGCTGGATCGTCGAGGGCGCAGCGTTCGACCGGCGCCAGCTAGGTGTTCGACGCACTCGACTCCGCCGCTCCACCCCCCAGCGCCCGATAGAGCTGCACCACCGCCTGCTGCGCACCACGCGTGGCCTGCGCGAGGCCGAGCTCGCTGTCGAAGAGCTGGCGCTCGGCGTCGATGACCTCGAAGTAGCTGGAGATGCCGGCGAGGTAGCGCGCCTTGCTCACGCGCAGGCGCTCGCGATTGGCGTGCACGAGGCGGCGCGTGGCCGCGCGCTGCTCGGTGAGGCGCTCGAAGGCGACGAGCGCGTCCGCGACCTCGCGGAAGGCTTGACGGATCGTCGCCTTGTACTGCTCGACCAGGATGCGCTGCTGCGCCTCGGCCACCTCCACGCCGGCCTGCAGGCGGCCGCCGTCGAAGAGCGGCAGGCCGAGCGTCGGCTGCAGCGACCAGGCGTAGCGGTCGCTGTCGAAGAGCTGGCCCAGGTCGGTGCTGGCGAAGCCGAGCAGGGTGGTGAGCGTGATGCGCGGCAGGAAGGCCTTGCGGGCCGCCTCCACGCTGGCGCCGGCGGCGCGCAGGTTCTGCTCGGCGGCGCGAATATCCGGGCGGCGCTGCAGCAGCTCCGCAGGCAGGCCGGCTTCGAGCCGGGCGGGCGTACGCAGCTCGTCGAGCCGGGCGCTGCGCGCGATCGGGCCGGGGTTGCGGCCGAGCAGGATGGCGAGCGCGTTCTCCGTCTGCGCGATGCGGCGCGCCTGGTCGGCGAGCGCCTGCTCGGATCCAGCCAGCAGGGATTCGGCCTGGCGCACGTCGAGGATGGACGACACCCCCTCGTCGAAGCGCGCGCGCGTCAGCCGCAGCGCCTTGCGCCGACCGTCGAGCGTGCGGCGGGTGATCTCGTGCTGGGCGTCGAGATCGAGCAGGTCCAGGTAGAGCGAGGAGACCTGCGCGACCAGGCTGGTGCGCACACCGTCGGCGAGCGCGGCGCTGGCGAGCACCTCCCGACGCGCGGCCTCGCTGCGGGCGGCGAGGCGGCCCCACAGGTCGATCTCCCAGGCCGGCATCGACAGCCCGACCACGGCGTTCTCCCCGATGCGGTTCGCGCGTGGATCGAAGCCGGGCATGCGCTCGCGTGCCACGGATGCGGCGGCATCGACGCCCGGAAACAGCGCCGCACGCTCGACGCCGTACTGGGCGCGGGCGAGCTCGATGCGCTCGATCGCGATGCGCAGGTCGGCGTTGGCGGCGAGCGCCTCCTCGATCAGCGCGTGCAGTTCGGGCGCGGGCAGGATCTCCCTCCACGGCTGCACGCCCAGGCTCGCGGCGGCCTCCGCCTGCGCCACCTCGGCCTGCCGCGGCCAGCTTGCGGGCACAGGCACGTCCGGCCGCACGAAGGCGGCTGGCTGGCATGCCGCCAGCAGCAGTGCGAGCGCGGGCAGCAGGGCGGACCGCGGGCACCCGGGCAGCGACGCGCGTCTCATCGCCCCGCCTCCGCCTCGTCGCCGCGGATGCGGAAGAAGCTTGCGTACAGCAGCGGCACCACCACCAGGGTGAGTCCGGTGGCGAAGATGAGGCCGAACATGATGGTCACCGCCATGCTGCGGAAGAAGGGATCGACCAGCAGCGGCGCCACCCCCAGCACCGTCGTGACCGCGCCGAGGAAGACCGGGCGTGCCCGGCTGGCCGACGCGTCGAGCAGCGCGAGCAGGCGCGGCTTGCCCTCCCGGATCTCGACGTCGATCTGGTCCACCAGCACGATCGCGTTCTTGATCAGCATGCCGGTGAGGCTCAGGAAGCCGAGGATGGCCATGAACTCGAAGGGCGCCTGGAACAGCAGCAGCCCGATCGCCACCCCCACCACCGCCAGCGGCACGGTGAGCCAGATCACCGCGGTCTGGCGCAGGCCATTGAACATCACGATCACCGCCACCACCATCGCCGCGAAGCCGAAGGGCGCCGCCGCGGCCAGGCCGGCGTTGGCCTCGACCGAGGCCTTGTGCTCGCCGTGCCACTCCAAAACATAGCCTGGCGGCAGCGTGATGGCCTCGATCTGCGGGCGCAGGCGCTCGAACAGCGGCGCGGACAGCTGCCCTGCGGGCGGGTCGCACTGCGCCTTGATGGTCGGGAAGCGGTTCTCGCGCCGGATCAGCGCGTCCTCCCACACCGTGTCGACGCGCTCGACGAACTGGCTCACCGGCACGCACTTGCCGGCGGTCGCACTGAAGACCTGGGCGTTGCCGAGATCCTCGACGCCGCCGCGCTCGTCCGCCGGCGCGCGCGCCAGGATGGGGATCAGACGCTCCTTGTCGCGATACACGCCGATGTTCTGGCCGACGTAGGTGCGCTCGAGCGCGGCGGCGATGTCCGAGGGCAGGACGCCGGCGCGCTGCGCGGCCTCGACCGAGAAGTGCGGGCGCACCACTGGCACCGCCTGGCGCCAGTCGTCCTGGATCGCCACCGCCCCGGGGTCGGCGGCCATGATCGCCTTGGCCTCTTCCGCCAGCCGGCGCAGCATCGCCGGGTCGGGGCCGCGGAAGGCGGCCTCGATCTTCTTGCCGCCGCCGCGGCCGAGCATGAACTTCCACACCTTGACGCTGGCCTGCGGGAAGGCGGCCTCGAGCTCGGGCTGCAGGCGCTCGATGAGGCCGGCGATGTCCTCGAAGCGCTCGACATCGACCAAGAGCTGGCCATAGGCCGGGTTGGGGTCTTCCGGGCTGTAGGTGAGCATGAAGCGCAGCCCGCCCTGGCCGATGAAGCTCGTCACATGGCTCACGCCCGGCGCCGCGCTCACCTTCGCCTCGGCCTCGGCGACCACGGCGGCAGTGGTTCGGATGTCGGTACCCTGCGGCAGCGCCAGGTCGACGACGAACTGCGGCCGCGCCGAATCGGGCATGAATCCCGGTGGCACGTGACCGAAGGCGAGCACGCCGGCGGCGAGCAACCCCAGCAGCACCACGCCGCTCGCCACGCGCCGGGCCAGCACGCCCTGCAGCAGGCGGCGATAGGCGCGCAGCAGGCCACCCTCCCGCGCACCCGCCTCCACCTTCACCTTCAGGAAGGCGGCGCACAGCAGCGGCGTCAGCGTGATCGCGAACAGCCACGACAGCAGCATCGAGTACAGGATCACCCAGAACAGCGAGCCGGCGTACTCCCCCATGTCGGTGGGCGACAGGCCGATCGCGCTGAAGGCGAGGATGCCGACCACGGTGCCGCCGAGCAGCGGCCACACCGTCCCACGCACCACGGCACCCGCAGCCGGGCCCACCGCCTCGCCCTTCTGCATCCGCACCAGGATGCCGTCGGTGACCACGATCGCGTTGTCCACCAGCATGCCGAGCGCGATGATCAGCGCGCCGAGCGAGATGCGCTGCATGGCGATGCCGTCCATCCACATCGCGATCAGCGTGCCGGCCACAGTCAGCACCAGCACCGCGCCGATGATCAGCCCGCTGCGCAGGCCCATGAAGAGCAGCAGCACCACGACCACGATCGCCACTGCCGCCACCAGGTTGTCCACGAAGCCCGCCACCGCGGCGCGCACAGAATCGGACTGGAAGGAGACCACGTTCAGCTCCATGCCCACCGGACGCTGGCCTTCGAGCTCGGCGAGGCGGCGCTTGACCGCGTCGCCCATCTCCACCACGTTGCCGCCGAGCACGTTGGAGATGCCCAGTCCGATCGCCGCCTGGCCGTCATGGCGCATCAGCACCGCGGGCGGGTCGACGTACTCGCGGCGGATCTCGGCCACGTCGCGCAGACGCAGCAGGCCGCTCGCGGCGTCGCCCGCCACCACCAGCTCGCCGAGCGCCGCCACCGAGACCACGCCGTCCGCCGGCTGGATCTGCAGGCGCAGCGGGCCGGCATCGACCGCACCGGCGGGCGCGATCAGGTTCTGCGTGCGCAGCGAGGCGTAGATGCGCTCGAGCGGCACGCCGAGCTGCGCGGCGCGCGCGCTCGAGACCTCGACGTAGATCGCCTCCCTGCGCTCGCCCAGCAGCGCCACCCGCGCCACGCCCGGCACCAGCACCAGCTCGCGGCGCAGCAGGTCGACGTAGTCATAGAGCTGGCGCGGGCTGTAGCCCTCGCCGGTGACCGCGTAGAAGAGCGCGAAGACGTCGCCGAAGTCGCCCTTCACCACCGGCTCGGCCGCACCCGGCGGCAGGGCGCGCGCGGCCTCGGCGATCTTGCCGCGCAGCTTGTCCCACACCTGGTCGAGCTCGGCCTGGGTATGCGAGAAGGCGAGCCTGGCCTCCACCTTCACCAGCGACTCGCCGGCGCGCGACACCGAGACGACCTCCTCCACCTCCTGCATCTGCTGCACCGCGCCCTCGATGCGGTCGGTGATCTCCTCGGCCACCTGCGCCGGCGAGGCACCGGGGTAGGCGGTGACGACCACCGCCTGGCGGATGACGAACTCCGGATCCTCGAAGCGGCCGAGGCGCTCGTAGGCCAGCCAGCCGCCCGCCAGCACCAGCAGCGTGGCCACCCAGGCGACGACGGACTTGCGGATCGTGTACTCGGCGATGTTCATGCGCGGACCCGGGGCTCAGCGGGACTCGAGCGGGCGGACCGCCATGCCTTCGCGCAGCGCGCCGACGCCCGCAGCGACGACGCGCTCGCCGGGCGCGAGCCCGGACTCCACGACGATGTCGGCGCCGACGATGGCGCCGGTACGCACCGGGCGGCGCGCGACCCGCTCGTCGTCGCCGACGACCCACACGCCCGGCCGGCCCTGCGCGTCGGCGGCCACGGCGGCGAGCGGGACGGTGATGGCGGCGTCCGCCGCGGGCGCCCCGCCGGCGTCCGCCGCCGGTTCCAGGCTCACCGCCATCCCCGGCAGCAGGTTGACGCCGGCAGGCACCGAGCGCACCGCGAGCACCACCGCATAGGTCTGCGTCAGCGCGTCGGCCTCGGCGGCGAAGGACTGCAGCTCGAGCCTCAGCACCTGCCCCGGCGCGGCGCGGTCGCCCTCCACGCTGCGCTCGCCCTCGAGAAATGCGACCGCAGCTTGCTGCGGCCGCATGCGGCGCACCAGACGCTCGGGCACATTCACCACGACCTCGAGCGCGCGCAGGTCCTGCAGCTCGGCGATCGGCTGCTTGGCCTGCACATTGGTGAAGGGCTCGATGCGGCGGCGGGTGATCACGCCCTCGAAAGGCGCCTTGATCGCAGTGTCGGCGAGATCGCGCTCGGCGGCGGCGAGGCTGGTGCGCGCGGCTTCGAGGCGGGCGCGGCGGTCGTCGACCTCGGCGCGGGCGACCGCCTGCTCGCTTTCCCACAGGCGCTGATAGCGCGCGAGATCGTTCCGCGCACGCTCGAACTCCGCACGCGCGGCGTCCAGACGCGAGCGGTAGATGCGGTCGTCAAGGCGCGCGACCACCTCCCCAGCCTTCACCCGCCGCCCCTCCTCCAGGCTGAAGGAGTCGACGAAGCCGGGCACGTCGAACGACAACTCGGCGCGCCTGGCTGCACGCACCCGCCCCGGCAGGCGCAAGGCCTCGTCCGCCGTGCGCCGTCCGACGGTGAGAATCGGCGCCGGACGCGTCGCCTCCACCGCCGCAACGGGCGCGGGCCGCTCGCTGCAGGCGGCCAACGACAGGCAAAGCAGCGCGGTAGTCAGCGCGAAAACTGATTTTTGAATGCGCATGAATTTCTTCTGGTCGGATGCGGGCGGTCGGGGCGCGGGTCGCGTGCGCACTGCCGGCGCGGCGCAGCCACCAGACGTGCTCATCGCGCAAGGCCTGTTTACACGACGCGTGCATGCGGGGCACGCACGACGCGGGACCGATCGTCAGTTGGGTCGGTCCAGTATCCGCTTGCGCAGCAGATCGTAGTCGCCGCGATCGATCGCACCCTCGTCGAGCGCGCGCTGCAGGTCGGCCAGCTCCTGCCCCTTCGAGATCGTCGTGGTGCCCTGCACCTTCACATAGGTGTCCCCGCCGCAGCTCGCCAACAGCAGGCAACCGAGGACGGCCAGCAAGGGATAAGCTTTCGTGCGCATGGTTCACTCCACGCTGTCGATCAGGCGTTCGCGCTGGCGCTCGTACTCGCGGTCCGAGAGGGCGCCCGCCTCGCGCGCACGCTTGAGGTCGATGAGCTGCTGGCCGATGGAGACGTCCACCGTAGGCCGTACGACTTCGTGGCCACCGCAACCCGTCAGCGACAAGCCGATCAGCCCGGCGAAGAGGGCAAGCCTGGTATTCATTGAAAGGATCCCATGAGCGTGGCGACAGGCACGACCGAAACCGGCCATGCGGGACGGGCGAAACCGATTTGCGCAGCTTAATCCGGCCCGCATGCCCCATGTCCGCGTTCGTCCCAAAATGGGCCAGGCCGACGCAACAGGCGCCCGCCTGCAGGCACTCGGCTGCGAACATCGCTTCGGCTGGCCGGCCACTGCCTACTTCGCCAGGGGGATCTGCTGGAGCACACGACTGCCGATCGACGCATCCATCGCCAGTTCAAGCTGATACAGCCGCAGCGTCTGGATGGGCGTGATCACCTCACCCGCCTTCCGGATCATGTGGTGGCGGGCGTCCACCCGGGCCTGCTCCAGCGCGAGCGAGCGTGCCAGCGAGGTGCGCGCCGTGGGGTCGTCGATCCAGCCCGCGTCGAGCTGCCTGGCGTACTCGGCAAGCGTGTCGATCTGACGGTCACGCAAGGCGACGATCTCGGCCAGGTAGGCGCGATAGATCGGCCAGAAGCGCTTCGCACCCTGCTCGTCGAGCTTCATGCTGGCGCTGACCTCGATCACGCGGCGCAGGTCCACATCCTGGAACTGCTCGCGGATCAGACCGAGGGTCGCGTCCTCCTCGGGCGTTCCGGCATGCGCACCCAAGGCCAGCCCGGCGCAAAGGACGACGCCGGCAAGGTAACGGGTTGCAGATCGGATCGTCATCGTGCGTCCCCATCCTGGTGACTGTTCATGATGATGCTCGTGGCGACCGCGCCGACTGCGACCCCGATCAACACGCGGCTGAGATCGTCATCGTCGCGACGGTCGTAGCGCTCGTAACGGTCGCGGTAATAGCGGTCCTCGTAACGGTCCCGGATCCGCTCGCGCCGATGCTGCGCGACCGCGCCGGCGACATAGGCCCGTTTCATCTGCCGATGCCGGATCGCATCCTTGGCCGCCAGCGAACGCTCCACCCGCCGCTCGCGTGCGCGTGGCGATTGCGCCTCGGCCGGTTGCGGCCACAGGCCCGCGAGCAGGACCAGGGCGAGGCCCAGCGCGGCGAGTTGCCGGCGCGCGTCGCCGCGCTTGCCGTGACGAAAGTTGAAGGCCGGTTCGCTCATCAGCGGATCTCCTTCACCGCATCGAGGAACAGACGCGCCTCGTCGTTCCTGCACACCGCGTAGATCTCGCCCACCAGCGCGGTGATGCCGTCCTGGTTCAGCGGCCGGCGGGCGAAGTCGATGCCGTCGCGGCCGCTCAGGTAGCCATGGGCCCACATCAGGAAGACGTAGGCACGATCCTGGGCGGCGGCCAGCGCCTGTTCGTCCTTCTCGAGCGCTGGGTCGGCCGCTACGAAAAGATCGATGATGCCACTGCAGCGGGCACGCTCCATCTCGTCGCCCTGTGCGGGTTCGGCCCCCGCGTTCGGCGCGGAAAGGCCTAGGCACAGCGCCAGGCTGCAGACAAACGGACGAATTTTCATGTCAGGTTTCCTTCTAGGGAGACGGCAATCAGGACGGCGCATGCGCAGCCGAGGGCTCAGGGTCGATCGAGGTCCGTCGCCAGGCGCTCGGCGGCGTTCTCCAGCACCTTCTCGGCGGCCGACCAGCGCCCGAACGCCGAGGCGGCGTCGATGCCCGGCCGGCTGCGGGTGGCGACGAAGGCGACGCTGGGCGTGCTGGCCAGCCCCTCGTAGAGTTCGCCGCCGACGGTGACCGAGCCGATGAAGAGCCCCTTCGGGCTCACCATGTTGATGAGGGCGAAGGGCGGCACCATCATCACCATCTGGGCGCCGCTCGTCGGCTCGAGCCCGATGATGCGGAAGCGCACGCTCAGCACGCCCGGCGCGGGCGCGGTGACGAGTTGCCGGGTTCGCGACAGTTTCTCCTTCAGCACCCGCTCGGCGAACGCCGCCACCGCACGCGCCTCGGCGTCGCCGACATCGTGACGCGCCCCCTCTTCACCGATCTGCACGGCCACCGGGGCGACGAAGACCTTCGTGTAGCGGCTCAGCTCGATGCCCGGCTTGACGAACACGAGGGTGTTGGGCTCGTCGGCCTTGACGTCGAGCCGGGGGTAATCCTCCGGTGCGCGCAGCGCCGGAGTGGTGGAACAGGCGCTCAGGTCCAGCATGAGCGCACACGGCAGGGCAAGGCGTAACGTCTTCATCTATCGGATCCGATCGGGAGCATCACACTCGCGTGCAGGAAGCGGCCGTTGAAATAGATGCCGTCGATGCGGCGCGCGACCGCAACCGCGGCGCCGTGCGGCAGGTCGAGGTCGACGATGAACCATGGGCGCTGCGGATCGCCCTCGCGGACCGGTCGGACGCCACGCACCGGGCCGAAACGGCTCATGCGCTTGGTGAGGTTGGCGAGATCCGTTTCCGGACTCAGGCCCGACGGATCAGCTTCAAGTGCGGCCTCCGGCAGCTGGAACTGGATTGGGTCGAAAAGGCGTTGCAGGATAAATCGGGCGCAGGGAAAATCGGCGGCAAACGGCCCATTTCGGGCCGCCGCTCGTCTGGAGACATCGAGATGGACGATTTCGACCGGCGCTTCGAGAAGACCTTCGCGATGGTGGCCTTTGCGAGTAACCGCCACCTGGTCGATCACATGCGACGCATCATCAACTTGCTCGAGGTCGACGCGGAGAGCGCCATGTTGTGGGGCCTGGTCGCGCACCTCAGCGTCGCGCATGCCATGCATCCCGGCGCGCAGCCGGCGGACCTGCTCGCGCCCGACGGCTTCCTGCTCGGCGAGGCACGCCCGGTTCGCCTCGCCGATCTGGTGCAGGTGTCAGGGCTGCCGAAGGAGACCGTGCGGCGCAAGCTGGAAAAGCTGCGCGAGCGCGGCAAGCTCGGACGCACCGAGGACGGGCGCTGGGTGGTGCTGCGGAGCGGCGTCGACGAGACCACCTACGAGTTCACCCGCGAGTCGGTCAAGCGCCTGCTGCAGACCGCGCGCGTGATCGAGGGCATCCTGCAGCACGCGCGCCTGGACTGAACCGGCGCCGACTGCCGGCGGCAGGGGCGGACAGGGTGGCTCGGTCCGGGGGAACGGGGAATCCGTTCAGGTTGCGGCGACGGTCTCGGAGGCAGGGCCGCGAGGCGTTCCCGATGCGCTTGCGCGAGTAATCGTCGCGGCCGGTCGCTCCACGCCCACCTTCGCCTGGCCGAGGCGCAGGGAGAGGCGGCGCCAGTGGCGTTCGGGCAGATGGGCGTACAGCCACAGCTCGGCGGGTCGCCACATCGCCACCCAGGCGAAGATGTTCAGGCTCTCGCGCACCCCGTTCATCAGCTTCCCCGCGTCCTCGGGGATCGCCTGTGCGCAGGCGAGCAGCAGCACCACGCAAAGCAGACCGACCGCGGTCGACACCCGCGCGAAGCGGAAGATGTCGCGGATCTGCAGCGCGTGACGCTGCGCAGCGCGCGCGAAATGCGTGTGCACCCGCGCCGCGATCGCATCGGCGCACGCCGTGTCGGCGTCGGGCACCACAAACCGGATCACTAGCGCCGCACGCTCGTCGGCCGAACGTGCCTGGGTGAGAAGTTCCTCCGCGATGTCCGCCGGCAACGTCCCCCCAAGGGCACCGGCATCCGGAGGGCCCAAGGACCGGATGCTGTCCAGGGAGACACGCAGCTCATGGCAAGCCTTGACCATCGAAGCCCCCTCCCGCACGCGCCCAAGTGCTCACAGCCGGCATGATCGCGCGCGTCGCCGGCGCCCGGGACCGCCTTGCCCCATTTCGGGCCTCCGTGCCACCCCACCCGCCGCATTCGCGCCTTCCGGCGCTGCTGCTTGAATAGACCGCGCGCAGGCGGTCGAATGAAGGGCCCGTGCCAAGCTCAGCCGCAATGGCCGCCCGAGCAGCACCCCCCCGCCGGAATCGGCTGCGCCAGCCCGGCCCAGCGCGCGAGCTCGCTGCGCGTGGGATGGCGGCCGGCCACGGCCAGCTCGCCGTCGACCAGGGCCAGCGGCAGGGCGTCATATCCGGAGCGCTCGACGAAGTCCTCGACAACCGCATTCCGCGCGAACTCGTCCGGCTGCTCGGCAAAGCTGAAGCGCTCGATGTGTGCGCCCTGCCCCATCGCCCACGCCACGTCGGCGGCGAAATCAGCCATCGACTCGTCCGCGACCGCGCCGCTACCACCCTGCGAAAGCTCGAAAATCTGGATGTTTCTCATTTCTTGTCTCCTGTACCCGCCAGCCCGGCGAAGTCGATGGAAAGATCGATCGATTCGGTCACCCACGGCGCCGAAGCACCCAATTTAATCGCGCCCCGGCATCGGTGCCAAGCGGGCGGGCGCACCGTCGCCGCCTCACGAAGCGGCCTCGACAAGGGCTCCCCGGGAACCGCCATGGTGATGGATCTCGATCGTGGAGTGCACGATCTCCTCGTGCTCCGCCAGGCGGGCGCGTACGGCGTCGGGGGTGAGCGCGGCATCGGATGTCACCACCGCGACGGCGCACGAGTAGGCCGCCTTGCCGACGCGCCAGACGTGCAGGTCGGTGATCCGGGTTTCGCCCGCCTCCGGTGCGGATTCGACCGCTTCACGGATCTCGGCCACGACCGGGTGATCCATCTCGCGATCGAGCAGCACCCGGCCCGTCTCGACCAGCAGGCCCTTGGCCCAGACGGCGACCAGCACCGCGCCGACGATGCCCATCACCGGATCCAGCCAGGACCAGCCGTAGATCCAACCGCCAACGAGCGCGACGATGGCCAGCACCGAGGTCGCCGCGTCGGCGATGACGTGGAGGTAGGCCGACTTGAGGTTGAGGTCGTGATGGGGGTGATCGTGGGCATGACCGCGATGCTCGTGACCATGGCCGTGCGAGTGGCCGTGACCGTGGCCGTGGTGGTGATGGTCGTGACCGTGATGGTGCGCCCTGCCCAGGATCAGCGCGCACACGAGGTTGACCGCCAGCCCCAGGATGGCGACCGCGATCGCCTCGCGGTACTGGATGGCTTGCGGCGACACGATGCGCTCGATCGAGCCGACGACCATCATCGCCGCCACGCCGAGCAGGAAGATGGCGCTGGCGAAGCCGCCCAGGATCTCGATCTTCCACGTGCCGAAGGCGAAGCGCCGGTCCTGCGCGTAGCGCCGCGCGGCGGCATAGGCCAGCGCGGAAACACCGATCGCGAAGGCGTGCGAGCTCATGTGCCAGCCATCGGCCAGCAGCGCCATCGAATTGAACCACCAGCCGGCGGTGATCTCGATCACCATCGCCGCGGCGGTGATCCACATCACCACCCGCGTGCTGCGCTCGGCGAGCGCGTTGCCGGTATCGAAGACGTGGTCGTGGGTCCACGCGGACAGGTTCTCGGTGTGCATGGCGGGGCTCACTTCAGATAGGTGCGCAGGACGCCGATCAGTTCGTCGGCGCCCTTGGTGCGCTCGGCATCATCGGTCATCGCCGGATCGGCGATGCGGGTGCGGATGTGCTCCTCGACGACCTCGGCCGATAGGGGGTACGGTATCCGAAGCCGGGGACCGGGGCCACCCGGGTCGTATTCCAATGAGCATGCAACAGCCCGGACGGGCTTGCAGAAAGGGATGACCATGGAGACGAGCGACTTCAGCTTCAGCCTGCACGCCGGCGCGCGCGACGTGGCCGAGGCGATCAACCGGGGCTGCGACTGCCGCAGCCTCGATCCCGAGCGCCTGCGCCGGCAGCTCGAGGCGGAGCCCAGCCTGCTCGGGCTCGCCGCCGAGATCGGCCGCAGCCGGCCGCAGCTCTTCTCCGCGACCGCCGTGTTCATCGCGCCCGCAACCCTGGCGGCCATGGCGGACCTCATCGGCGCGGTCGAATCGGTCCTGACGCTGCCGGCCTGTCAGGCGATCGCGCTCGATCGCGCACCGCCGATCGCCCGCATCGCGCTCGGACCGAAATCGGTGTTCATGGGTTTCGACTTTCACCTGGGCGAAGCCGGCCCGCAGCTCATCGAGATCAACACCAACGCCGGCGGAGCCCTGCTCAACGGGGCACTGGCACGCGCGCAAAAAGCCTGCTGCGAGCAGATCCAGCCCTTCCTGCGCCCGACCGCAGCGCTCGGGACGCTCGACCAGCGCTGGCTGGACGACTTCCTCGCCGACTGGTCGCTGCAGGGGCGAAGCGGCAAGCCCGCCCGCGTCGCCATCGTCGACGAACATCCCACGGGCCAATACCTGTATCCCGAGTTCCTGCTCTTTCGCCAGCTCTTCCGCGGCGCCGGCATCGATGCCGTGATCTGCGACCCGGCCGAGCTGTCGTTCGAGTCGGGCCGCCTGCTGCATGGCGGCGCGCCGATCGACCTGGTTTACAACCGCCTCACCGATTTCTACCTGCAGGCTCCAGCGCTGGCGCCCCTGCGCGCAGCCTACGAGACCGGCGCGGTCGTGCTGACCCCCCACCCGCGTGCGCACGCGCTCTACGCGGACAAGCGCAACCTCACCGTCCTGAGCGATGCCGCACGGCTTGCCGAACTCGGCGTGCCACAGCCCCTTGTCGACCGCCTGCTCGCAGGGGTCCCGCGCACGGTCGAAGTCACCCCGGAACGCGCAGGAGCGTTGTGGGCAGCACGGCGCGGCCTGTTCTTCAAACCCTTCGCCGGTTTCGGCAGTCGTGCGACCTATCGGGGAGACAAGCTCACGCAGCGCGTCTGGCAGGAGATTCTCGCCGGCGGCTACGTCGCGCAAGACCTCGCCCTTCCCTCCGCACGGCGCGTCGCCGTTGATGGCCAACGCAGCGATCTCAAGCTCGATGTCCGCGCGTATGCGTATGCCGGCGCGATCCGCCTGGTCGCTGCGCGGCTGTACAAGGGACAGACGACCAACTTCCGCACGCCGGGCGGCGGCTTTGCGCCGGTATTCGTGGCCACCGCCGGGCGGCTTTCCGGGTGAAAAGAGGCTTGTGTTAATGCCATTAACACCAGCGCTCCTTTCCATTCACAAATTTCCCCTCGGCGTTAACACCCGATATCTATGATCAGGGTGTGGCTTTAGTACCGGACCATCCCCAGCCCGAGCCGATCCCGCGCCACGCGCGCGTCGCCTCCGGCCTCGTCCGGAGAACGCATCAACGCGGAGATCGAGACGTGAACAATCAAGCAAGCGGGCATTCCGCCCCATCGGGTACCCAGGCGCCCCAGCGCCCGGGCGAGTGGCGCAGGTTCCTGCTGCTCGCCTTCGTCGGCCTGCCCATCACCATGGTGCTGGCGATCGCGGCCTACGGATTCGTGGTCTGGTTCCTGCAGATCCTGTTCTTCGGCCCCCCGTCCTGATCCCTCCACGCTGCAACACAGGCCTCGCGGCAGGGCCGCAGGCCCGGGAACCGGACAACAAGCAGGAGCATTGAAATGAAGAATCTACTCAGGTCCTTGCGGGACCTCTTCCTCAAGCCATCGGTTCGGATCGGCCTCGGCGTGCTGGTCACCGGCGGCTTCATCGCCGGCGTGCTGGCCTGGCAAGGCTTCAACACCGCCATGGAAGCCACCAACAAGGAAGAGTTCTGCCTGAGCTGCCACACCATGCACGACAACCTGCTGCCCGAGCTGCAGAAGACGGTGCACTGGAACAACCGCAGCGGCGTGCGCGCGCGCTGCCCGGACTGCCACGTGCCGCACGACTTCACCGACAAGGTGGCGCGCAAGATGCAGGCCAGCCGCGAGGTGCTCGGCCAGCTCCTCGGCACCATCGACACCCGCGAGAAGTTCAAGGAGCACCGCATCGTGCTGGCGCAGCGCGAGTGGAAGCGCTTCGCGGCCAACGGCTCGAAGGAATGCCGTGCCTGCCACGACTACAAGGACATGAACTTCGACAAGATGCGCCCCGCCTCGCAGGTGGCGATGCGCAAGGCCGCCGAGCGCAACCAGAGCTGCGTCGACTGCCACAAGGGCGTCGCCCACCAGTTGCCCGAGATGAAGGGCGCGCGCAACCCGGCCTTCGACACCCTGGTGTCCTCCGCCTCCGGACAGAGCGTGGCTACGGGCAAGGACTACTTCCTGGTGGTGCCGCAGGAACTCTTCGCCGACGAAGGTCTGAGCAAGCGCATCGGCTCGGTCGAGGTCGCCACCCAGGTCAAGGTGCTCGAGACCAAGGGCGACGCGCAGCGGGTCGAGTTCGCGCTGTGGCGCAAGAACAAGGGCTATGGTCGCGTCTGGTACAGCCACTTCGGCCTCAACATCACCAGCGCCACCTTCGACAAGGACGTCGCGCAGGACACGAGCTTCGTGAAGGTGCTCGACACCCGGGAAGACCCGATGACCGGCCTCGAATGGCAGCAGGTCACCGCCACCGCGTGGATGCGCAAGGGCAGCGTGCTCGACAGCGTCGAACCGGTGTGGTCGATCGCCCGCGCCAGCTACAGCAGCAGCTGCAGCGTGTGCCACCGCCAGCCCGACGAAGCGCACTTCGACGCCAACACCTGGCCGGGCCTGTTCGGCGGCATGGTCGGCTTCACCAGCATGGACGACGACACCGCCCGCGTGGTGCTCAAGTACCTCCAGACCCATTCGTCCGATTTCAGCAAGTCGCATGGCGCCGGTTCGCCCGATGCCGCCCTGCAGACCGCGCGTCCCTGATCAGGAGTTGAACACCATGAACTACTCTCGGCGAGGTTTCCTCAAGGCCATGGCGGCGATGTCGGGCAGCGCGCTGGTCGCGCCCGGTCTGCTCACCGCCGCCCCGGCCCTCGCGGCCGGCGAGGCGGCCGCGGTCGGCGACGACATCACCACCTGGAAGATCTCCGGCTCGCACTTCGGCGCCATCCGCGCCAAGGTGGTCGGCGACCGCGTGGTCGATATCCGCCCCTTCGAGCACGACAAGCATCCGACGGAGATGGTCAAGGGCCTGCTCGGCCTGATCTACAGCCCGTCCCGCGTGCGCTACCCGATGGTGCGCCTGGACTGGTACCGCAAGCGCCACCTCAGCGACACCAGCCAGCGCGGCGACAACCGCTTCGTGCGCGTGAGCTGGGACGAGGCGCTCGACCTGTTCTACGAAGAACTCGAGCGCATCCAGAAAAACTACGGCCCGTGGGCGCTGCACACCGGCGGCGTGGGCTGGCGCTCGGTCGGCCAGGTGCATAGCTGCGGCAACCACATGGTGCGCGGCGTCGGCATGCACGGCCGCAGCGTCGGTACCATCGGCGACTACTCGACCGGCGCCGGGCAGATGATCCTGCCCTACGTGCTCGGCTCGACCGAGGTGTACTCGCAAGGTACCTCGTGGGACGTGATCCTCAAGGAGAGCAAGCTCGTCGTGTTCTGGGCCAACGACCCGATCAAGAACCTGCAGGTGGGCTGGAACACCGAGACCCACGAGTCCTACGCCTACTTCGAGCAGCTCAAGGCCAAGGTTGCCGACAAGTCGATCCAGGTGATCTGCATCGATCCGGTCAAGAGCAAGACGCTGAACTACCTCGGCGCTGCCGAGCACCAGTACATCAACCCGATGACCGACGTGGCGCTGATGCTCGCCATCGCGCACACGCTGGTGAAGGAAAACCTGCACGACCAGAAATTCCTCGACACCTACACCCTCGGCTTCGACCAGTTCCTGCCCTACCTCCAAGGCAAGACCGAGGACAAGGTCGAGAAGACGCCCGAGTGGGCGGAGAAGATTTGCGGCGTGCCTTCTGATCGCATCCGCGAGCTCGCCCGCCTGATGGCCAGGCACCGCACCCAGCTCATCTTCGGCTGGGCGGTGCAGCGCCAGCAGCACGGCGAGCAGCCCTACTGGATGGGCGCGGTGCTCGCCGCCATGCTCGGCCAGATCGGCCTGCCCGGCGGCGGCATCAGCTACGCGCACCACTACAGCTCGGTGGGCGTGTCCTCGTCGGGCGCCGCCATGCCCGGCGCCTTCCCGCTCAACCTCGACCCCGGCCGCAAGCCCAGGCACGACAACACCGACTACAAGGGCTACAGCGCGGTGGTGCCGATCGCTCGCGTCATCGACGCCCTGCTCGAGCCGGGCAAGGAGATCGACTTCAACGGCGGCAAGGTCAAGCTGCCGCCCTACAAGATGGCGATCTTCAGCGGCTGCAACCAGTGGCATCGCCAGCCCCAGCGCAACCGCATGAAGGAAGCCTGGCAGAAGCTCGAGACCGTGGTCGCCATCGACTACAACTGGACCGCCACCTGCCGCTTCGCCGACATCGTGCTGCCGGCGTGCACGCCCTTCGAGCGCAACGACCTCGACGGCTACGGCTCGTACAGCAACCGCGGCATCCTCGCGATGCAAAAGCTCATCGACCCGCTCTTCCACTCGCGCCCCGACTTCGAGATCTTCCGCGGCCTCACCCGGCGCTTCAACCGCGACGCCGAATACACCCGCGGCATGGACGAGATGCAGTGGATCGAGAAGATCTACGAGGACTGCCGCAAGGAGAACGGCCTCAAGGACATCGCCATGCCGCCGTTCGCCGAGTTCTGGCAGAAGGGTTACGTGCTGTTCCCCGAGGGCAAGCCCTGGGTGCGCCACGCCGACTTCCGCGACGACGCCGAGGTCAACGCGCTCGGCACGCCGTCGGGCTTCATCGAGATCTTCAGCCGCAAGATCGAGCGCTACGGCTACGCCGACTGCAAGGGCCACCCGGTGTGGATGGAGAAGACCGAGCGCTCGCACGGCGGCCCCGGCTCCGACCGCTTCCCGCTGTGGCTGCAGTCGGTGCACCCGGACAAGCGCCTGCACTCGCAGCTGTGCGAATCCGAGCCGCTGCGCGAGACCTACGCCATCGCCGGCCGCGAGCCGGTGTTCATCGGCCCCGATGACGCCGCCGCGCGCGGCATCGCCCACGGCGACCTGGTGCGGGTGTTCAACGATCGCGGCCAGTTGCTGGCCGGCGCGCACGTGTCCGACAATTTCCCGCGCGGCGTGGTGCGCATCCAGGAAGGCGCCTGGTACGGCCCGACCGGTCCGGAGATCGGCGCGCTCGACACCTACGGCGACCCCAACACGCTGACGCTCGACATCGGCACCTCCAGCCTGGCGCAGGCCACCAGCGCCAACACCTGCCTGGTGCAGATCGAGAAGTTCGTCGGCACCCCGCCGCGGGTGACGTCCTTCGGCGGCCCGATCGAGGTCGATCCGGAAGGCCGGGAGGTGAAGGCGTGATGGACGCGCGATCGCAGGCAGGAACACCCCCGCCCCTCTCGCCCGCGGAATGGCGGTTCGCGAGCACGCAGCGCGCCGGGCTGTACGGCTGGTTCTCCCGGCTGTACGCGCAGGAGGTCACCGACGAGCTGTTCCGCAGCCACTTCGCGGACGGGGGCTTCGCCCCCTTCGCGGGGCTGGCCGAATTGGGCCTCGCCGCCGAGGTGCAGCGCCTCGACGACGCCGTCGCCGCGCTGCGCGCGGAGCAACTGCCACGCCTGGAGCTGGCCGCGGACTTCGCCCAGCTCTTCCTGCTCGACGGCACGACCAGCGCCCTGCCCTACGCCTCGGCCTACGCGGGCAAGGACGCCGCCTCGCCGCTCTACGGCGCGGCGGAGGCGCGCATGCGCGAGTTCCTCACCGCGCGCAAGCTGGCGATCCAGGCCGACTTCCGCGAACCCGCCGACCACCTCGCCGTGGCGCTGGCGGTGATGGCGGAGGTGGCGGAGAAGGACTCGGGGGCCAGCGACCTCCCCACCGCAGCCGCGACCCAGGCGGATTTCCTGCGCACCGCGCTGCTGGACTGGCTGCCGCACTTCGTCGCCCGCTGCCAGCAGGCGCGGCCGCGCTTCGACGTCTACCCGGCGCTGGCGGCCCTGCTGCTCGGGTTCGTGCGTGCGGACATGGCGTTTCTGGGGGATGTGGGCGGGGGTGCGGGGGCAGCCGCAGACTGACGCGCGCGCCCTGCCCCGTCACACCCGACGGTGCGAGCGCACGTCTCGGTGCGCGCCCGCACTCATGCCACGACGACGGTCGTCCGCACTTCGACCCCGAGCGCCCGCTTGATGGCGGCAAAGATCGCCGAGATGTTGCTCATCGTCGGATTGCCCGACGCCGACAGCATCCGGTGCAGGCTTTTCGCGGGCTTGTGGATCTCCTCGGCGAGGGACTCGAAGCCAAGGGTC
Source organism: Thauera aminoaromatica (assembly GCF_000021765.1). Taxonomy (NCBI): domain Bacteria; kingdom Pseudomonadati; phylum Pseudomonadota; class Betaproteobacteria; order Rhodocyclales; family Zoogloeaceae; genus Thauera; species Thauera aminoaromatica. Next base: position 2,959,656 of record NC_011662.2, read on the forward strand.
GCGTTCACAAGGTCTCGCAAAACCAGCTTTGCGGTGTCGGGCTCACCGTTGATGAACAGGGTGATCGCCTCGTCGAGCAGCGCCTGCGCGAACGCGGGGTCGCGCTGCACCCGTGCAGCGACGGTCTGCTTGAAGTCGCGGGTCAGTGCCATGGTCAGGCTCCTTTCTTCATCCGGGCCTTGCGGCGCTTGTAGTCCTCCCACAAGGCCACCGCTTCGTCGATATCGCCCTGCTGGCGCTTCTTGCTCCCGCCACCGAGCAGCACGACGATCTCGAGCCCATCCTTCTCCAGGTAGATGCGGTATCCAGGGCCCCAATCGATCTTGTACTCACCGATGCCCCGAAACCACTCGACGTTCGAGAGGTTGCCCAGCTCCATTCTTGCCGCTGCTACCGTAACCTTCGCGGCCGCGATGGGGTCGAGCGTTGAAAACCAGTCGGCGTAGGGACTGCTGCCATCAGGTAAAACAAGCTCTCTGAGATGGTAGGGCATTGCTTGCCAATGGTAACAGATAAGTTACTTTTAAGGAGAGCGACTTCAGCGAGCGTTCTCGAAGATTTTGCACAGCAGGGTCGGGCTGCCAACAGAATTGCTTAATGCATATTTCGATCGCATTTTACCTGTGGCAGAGGCCGGCGGGAAAACGCTGTTGGCGGGCCTATTCCCGCTCGCGCTGCTGATCCGCGTGATCCAAATGCTGCTGATGGGCGCCTACGCCCACTCGCCGCTGCGCGCGGTGCTCGTCGGCAGCAAGACCACCGACCTGCTGCGCGCAGCGACGATCCCGACGTTGCTGCTGCGCTGATGCTCAGCGCTCGCCACCCTCGCAGCCCTCGCGCAGGCGCCTGGCGGCGAGGCGCAGCACGTCGAGATGCAGCCCGTAGTTCGAGCAGCCCCTGCACATCGCCGTGTGCACCTTCAGCGCCAGGCGCTCGCGCAGGCTCAGCGTGCGCTCGTAGCGTTCGGACATGAGCCGGGTCGCGTCCTTGCAGTTCATCATCTTCATCGGGACTCTCCCTGGAACCAGCGGTTCTCCAGACACTCCCGCAGCCCGAGCCGCGCACGGTGCAGGATCACGAAGCAGTTGTTGGGGGTGATGCCCAGCTCCGCGCAAATCTCGGCGGTCTCGAGCTCCAGCAGCTCGCGCATCGTGTAGACGCGGGCGATGTGCTCGGGAAGCTTGTTCATGCAGAGGTCGAACACTTGCCAGAACGCGTCCTGCTCGAAGGCGGCTTCCGGATCGGACCAGGTCGCGGGGCGATCGTCGGGGTTCCAGTGCCCCCCTTGCTTGAACAGCACGTCGAACTCTTCCAGCCCGGCGTCCAGATCCGAGGACCCGACGAGATCCGAGCTGCAGATCTCACGCGAGGACGCGCGGATGTGGTCGACGATCTTGTTGCGCAGGATCGCGAACATCCAGGTCTTGAAGGCAGACCGCCCGGCAAAGCTCTTTGCGCTCCGCATCGCCGCCATCAGCGCCTCCTGAACCATGTCCTCCGCCGCCCCGCTGTCGCGCAGCTGCATGCGGGCAAAGCGCAGCATGTCGCGCCGGATGGCGCTGATCGACGCGTCGTCCCACGGCGGGGCCGCAGCCTGTGCGCCTGCCTTGCTCATCGCTCGCTCCTGTCGGGTGCAACCCGATCATCGCGCTTCGTCGCTGGATCGGGCGCCGCACAGATCTCGTCGCGCGACACGAAGCGGAACTCCGCAAACCCTGCGCGTGCCCGCTCGCCGGTGTTGTCCGTATCGGACGCCAGGGCAATCCCGCCGAGCTGCGCCGGCAGATCACCGAAGGCGCGCTTGAAGTCTTCCGCCACATCGCGCCGCTCGACGACCCAGGCCCCGGCATCCCCCGCGCCCGAGCGCAGCACGATCATGCGCGTGCGGTCGGTGTAGGCGTTGGGCATCAGGGTGCCGACCGGCTGGCGGTTGTCCCACACGTAGTTGAGCGCCGCGTCCGGCACCTGGTCGCCGTAGATCGAGCGCGCCAGCGCCAGCTTGGCCCGGGTGGCCAAGCCGAGCGCCTCGGGCGCCACCTTGAAGCTCACATACACCCGCGCCGCGTAGTCGTCGCCAGCCTTGGTCCTCATGTCCGCGGTGACGAGCGGCGCATCGACGCGCCACAGCCAGCACAGGTGCGGCGTGGCCTCGAGGTCGACCTCGAGCGGGCGGCCGAGCAAGGCCATGCTGCGCTCGGCCACCGCCTCGATCGCGACCACGCCATTCCAGGTCTTGAGTGTGTACCGCGTGGGCGCGACGCGCGCGTCGAGCTGCTGCACGCGCCAGGGCTCGGGCAGGCCCGAGGCGCCGGCGGGGAAGCGCCCGACCCAGACCGTGGCAGCCTGCGCCACGGTTGCGGAGCACATCAGTGACAGGGCGAGTGCCCAGCGCATGCAGGTATCTGCAGGCATCTGTGTTGTCTCCATCTCAGGCTGCTTGTCCTAAGCGCGTGGCTTGCAGGCTCCGGATGGTGGTCGGATCAGCACGGCACGCCTTCCCGGGAGGAAGAGAGCACGACACCCAACCTGCGCACCACGCCCCACGAACGCTTACAAGAATTGTGTGCGTGCCATACGCATCACCTACCGCGCAAACGTCTCAAGCCGGCGAGTGCGTCTTCAACCAGTCCTTGAGCGCGGCATCCATCCGCGTCTGCCAGCCATCCCCCGTCGCGCGGAACTGCTCCACCACGTCGCGCGACAAGCGGATCGTGATGCGTTCCTTGGTTACAGCGGCCGGCGGCCTGCCGCAGCGGATCGTCGGTTTGGCCGCCTCCCACTCCGCATCCGTATAGGGGATGGCATCCGGATCCGACAACGCAGCGGCCGTGATGGCAGCAACTTCCTCGGCGCTCGGATGCAGGGTTCCCGTCCTAAGCTTCGGCATAGCGTTTGACCTCTCGTTGGTTTGCCTTGCGAAGGCTGATCACCCGCCGGCTATCGGCACGATCCACGAAGACGACGGAATCTGTCCGACATTTTTGTACATGCACGTCCAATTCACCACACCCCGACCTCACTGCGACCACTTCCCCGCCCTTGCCTTCGCCGCGCGTGCAGTGCAAACCCACAAGTCCTGACACCACCCCGCCCGCTACAATCCCCGCACCCCAACCCGCATGCATGACCACCCCGTGACCTCGTCATCCACCTTGCCCCAGCCCGCCGACAGCGCCAGCCCCGCCGCCCTCGACGCCTTCATCGCGCGCTGGCAGCGCGCCGGTGGCAGCGAGCGCGCCAACTACCAGCTCTTCCTCGCCGAGCTGTGCGAACTGCTCGCGCTGCCGCGCCCCGACCCTGCCGGCGAGGACACCCGCGACAACGCCTACGTGTTCGAGCGCCGGGTGCTGATGCGCCAGCCCGACGGCAGCGCCAGCAACGGCTTCATCGACCTCTACCGCCGCGGCGCCTTCGTGCTCGAGGCCAAGCAGTCGGGCAGGACGCTCGACAGCTCGGGCTGGGACAAGGCCATGCTGCGCGCCCACAACCAGGCCGACCAGTACGCCCGCGCGCTCCCCGCCGACGAGGGCCGGCCGCCCTTCATCCTGGTGGTCGACGTCGGCCGCAACATCGAGCTCTACGCCGAGTTCAGCCGCTCGGGCGCCACCTACACGCCCTACCCCGACCCCCGCAGCCACCGCATCCGCCTCGACGACCTGCATCGCGAAGACATCCGCCAGCGCCTGCGCGAGGTCTGGCTCGACCCGCTCGCGCTCGACCCCGCCCGCCGCTCGGCGCGCGTCACGCGCGAGATCGCCGACCGCCTGGCCTCGCTCGCGCGCTCGCTCGAAGCCGCCGGTCACGACCCGCAGCAGGTCGCCGGCTTCCTGATGCGCGCACTGTTCACCATGTTCGCCGAGGACGTCGGCCTGCTGCCGCCGCGCGCCCTCACCGAACTGCTCGAAAGCCTCAAGGGCCAGCCGCACACCTTCGCGCCGATGCTCGAGCACCTGTGGCAGAACATGAACACCGGCGGCTTCTCGCCGATCCTGCGCAACAAGGTGCTGCGCTTCAACGGCGGCCTGTTTGCCGAGGCCAGCGCCATCCCGCTCGACCGCGACCAGCTCGAGCTGCTGCTGAAGGCATCGAAGGCCGACTGGCGCTACGTCGAACCCGCCATCTTCGGCACCCTGCTCGAGCGCGCGCTCGACCCGCGCGAACGCCACAAGCTCGGCGCCCACTACACCCCGCGCGCCTACGTCGAACGCCTGGTGCTGCCCACCGTCATCGAACCGCTGCGCGCGGAATGGCGCGAGGTGCAGGCGGCCGCGCTCACCTACGAGCAGCAGGGCAAGCACAGGGAGGCGGTCGCCGAGATCCGCACTTTCCACCGCCACCTGTGCACCGTGCGCGTGCTCGACCCCGCCTGCGGCAGCGGAAATTTCCTGTATGTGACGCTGGAACACCTCAAGCGCCTCGAAGGCGAGGTGCTCAACCTGCTGCACGACCTCGGCGAATCCCAGGGCCTGCTCGAACTCGAAGGCGTCACCGTCGATCCGCAGCAGTTCCTCGGCCTCGAGATCAACCCGCGCGCCGCCCGCATCGCCGAGATGGTGCTGTGGATCGGCTACCTGCAATGGCACTTCCGCACCCACGGCTCGGTGAACCCGCCCGAGCCGGTGCTGCGCGACTTCCGCAACATCGAGCACCGCGACGCGCTGATCGAGTACGAGCGCGAGGAACCGGTCACCGACGAGGCGGGACGCCCGGTCACGCGCTGGGACGGCGTGAGCTACCGGAAGAGCCCGATCACCGGCGAGGACATCCCGGACGAGACCGCGCAGGTGGTGCAGATACGCTACGTGAACCCGCGCAAGGCGGCGTGGCCGCAGGCGGATTACATCGTGGGGAATCCGCCGTTCATCGGCGCCGCCACCATGCGCCGCGCGCTCGGCGACGGCTATGTGGACGCGGTACGCCGCACCTGGCCCGAGGTGCCGGAATCGGCCGATTTCGTCATGTACTGGTGGCACATCGCCAGCGAGACCGTGCGCGCGGACAAGGCGCGCCGCTTCGGCTTCATCACCACCAACAGCATCAAGCAGACCTTCAACCGCCGCGTCGTGCAGGCGCAGCTCGAGGCGAAGAACCCGCTGTCGCTGGCGTTCGCGATTCCGGATCACCCGTGGGTGGATGCGGCGGACGGGGCGGCGGTGAGGATTGCGATGACGGTGGGGGCGGGGGGTGAGCAGGACGGGCAATTGTCGGAAGTAAAGGACGAACGTGAGACTGACCAAGACGAAATCGACGTAACGCTACAAACACGTAGTGGACGCTTGCATGCGGATCTCCGCAGCGGCGCAAACGTGACCGGTGCAATCTCGCTTCGGTCAAATGTTGGCATCAGTTCGCCGGGGGTAAAGCTCCACGGTGCCGGCTTCATCGTCACGCCCGACGAGGCAAGGTCACTTGGCCTCGGCACAATTGGTGGCATTGAGCACCACATTCGGGCCTATCGGAATGGACGCGACCTCACCGATAGACCCCGCGGAGTAATGGTCATCGATCTCTTCGGCCTCACCGTCGACGAAGTGCGAACCCGATACCCAGCGATTTATCAGTGGGTACTAGAGCGGGTGAAGCCAGAGCGCGATCAGAACAACCGTGCAATCTACCGAGAAAATTGGTGGATCTTTGGTGAGGCTCGAAGGGACTGGCGCGCGATGTCTGCGGGCTTGAAGGCACATGTCGCGACAGTGGAAACAATGAAGCATCGGGTCTTCCAGTTGCTCGACGCCAACATCCTTCCGGACAACAAGGTGGTGAATGTTGCGACCGATGACGCCCTGCTACTCGGCATCCTGGGTAGCAGGCTCCATGTTGCGTGGGCCCTTGCGGCTGGTAGTCGCCTTGGCGTTGGCAACGACTCCGTCTATGTAAAAACCACCTGCTTCGAAACCTTCCCCTTCCCCGACCCCTCGCCCGCGCAAGCCGCCCGCATCCGCGACCTCGCCGAGCAGCTCGACGCTCACCGCAAGCGCCAGCAGGCGCTGCACCCCGAGCTGACCCTCACCGGCATGTACAACGTGCTCGAAAAGCTGCGCGCCGGCGACACGCTCACGCCCAAGGAACGCACGATCCACGAGCAGGGCCTGGTGTCGGTGCTGCGCGAGCTGCACGACGCGCTCGACAGCGCAGTGTTCGAGGCCTACGGCTGGTGCGACCTCGCCGCGTAACTCGTCGGCAAGCCCGGCGCCACCACGCCGCTGCCCGACAAGCCCGAAGCCCAGGCCGCCGCCGAGGAAGAACTGCTGCGCCGCCTCGTCGAACTCAACGCCGTGCGCGCCGCCGAAGAAGCCCGCGGCCACATCCGCTGGCTGCGCCCCGACTACCAGAACCCCGGCGCCACTTCCGCCACTGCCGTCCCAAGCCAGGTCGAAGCCGACTTCGGCCCCGCCGACGAGGCCGAATCCGCTGCAGCCCCCGCCGCCGCCGGCAAGGCGACCTGGCCCAAGAACATGCGCGAACAGGTCGCCGCCGTGCGCAGCGCGCTCGCGCACCAGCCGCTCCCCGCCGAGGCCATCGCCGCCCGCTTCAAGCGCACCCCCCGCGCCGGCGTGCAGGCCGTGCTCGAAGCGCTGGAAGAGCTGGGCATGGTGGCGCACGAGGGCGGCACGTATCGCTTGCAGGGGTGAGTCAATGAGCCGTCTTGTCCGGGAATCTGACAGCACCTATGCTGTCAATATCGTGCCAGTCGTCATCGATACGAATGTCTTCGTCGCAGCTTTGCGATCCGCGGGAGGTGCATCGCGACAGGTGCTGCGCCGGGCCTTGGAAGGCAATTTTCAGCCATTGTTCGGAAACGCACTCTGGCTGGAATACAACGACCTCCTTGGTCGGCCGGTGTGGGGCGATGCAACAACCTTGACCGAACGACAGCGGGTTCTGGCTGCACTTGCACGGCGCGGTCGATGGGTTTCGGTCTATTTCGGGTGGCGCCCGAACCTGCCCGACGAGGGCGACAATCATCTTTTCGAACTTGCACTTGCCGGGAATGCAGCTGCGATCATCACCCACAACGTTCGGGATGTCGGGCGGGGTGAACTAAAGCTGGGCGCGCTGCGCGTGATGACGCCGGCTGAAGCATTGAAGGAGTGGCCATGAGTACGTTGACGATTCGTTTGCCTGATGACACCGCCGCGAGGCTCAAGGCGCTGGCGCGTAGCCGCGGGCAGAGCATGAACAAGCTGATCGAAGAACTCGGCGCGCAGGCGCTGGCCGCATGGGATACGGAGAATCACTTTCGCGCCGTTGCGGCGACGGGTGACGTCCGCGCGGCGCTCGCGGTTCTGGATCGGCTCGATGCTGCGGATCGCAATTAAGGAATAACGGGGACGTACCCCGGTTACGCGCGAACAGGTCGCCGCCGTGCGCAGCACGCTCGCCCACCAGCCGCTCCCCGCCGAGGCCATCGCCACCCGCCTCAAGCGCACGCCCCGCGCCGGCGTGCAGGCGGTGCTCAAAGCGCTGGAAGAGCTCGGCACGGTGTTGCCTGAGGACGGTGCGTATCGGCTGCAGGGCTAAGGTCGCTTGTCGGCGCCTTTATGGCGGTGTTGACGGTGGTGCATACCGGGCGCAGTGGTGCGACGCGCGTGATCAGCTTTCGCCGGGCAAGTCGTGAACAACGCGAGGTATGCGATGAGTGGCTCGAAAACGAATGCGATGAAACGTAAGGCTGTGCTGGAGGCGGTACGCGCCATCCCGCCAGCGCAGGATTTTGTGTGGGACGGCTCGGATGAGGATGACCGTCCCGCCGCTGCAGTCGAGCTGGCCGCAGGAATCGATGCCGCGCGGCGCAAGCGCGGACGGCCTGTCGGATCAGGCACCAAGGAGCAGGTCGCGATCCGCATCGACCACGACATCCTCGAGGCCTTCCGCGCGGGCGGGCCGGGGTGGCAGACGCGAATGAACGACGCCCTGCGCGAGTGGGTCAAGAAACATCCAACGCCGTGAACGGAAAACGGGGACAGACCCCGATTATCCCTCCGGTTGGGCGGCGTCAACCGGACAACAGGCGATCCACAGCGGCGCGATACGCGGCCATGTCTTCGCGCTTCGCCACTGCAAGAACGAGAACGGTCAGCACACCTTCTTCGACCTGGTAAACGAGCCGGTAGCCTTGCTTGCGCAACTTGATCTTGTAGCAGTCACGCAGATCGCCATGAAGCTCAGCCCCTGGCACCCTGGGATGCTCCAGACGCTTCCTCAGCAGTTTCTTGAGCACTTCCTTGACGCTGCCGTCGAGAGCGTTCCATTCGTCGAGGGCGTCGGGCAGGAACTTCAGTCGATAGCGCGGCGGCGGCGATTCAGAGCTGCTCAAGATCGACCTCGATCGCCTCAGCTTTCTTGGCCAGTCGCTGCCGCGCAAGCTCGACCAGGTCGCGGTCTGCCAACTCCTCGATCAGCGCCTCGAACAGCTTCGGCGTCACCATGTAGAAGGCAGGACGATTGTGGTTGAGAACCGCCACGGGCTTTTCCCCGGCCGTACGCAGGACCTGTGCGGGGTTCTTCTTGAACTCGGACATGCTGACCGAGAAATCGGCATAGATCGCATCCACAGCCACCTCCTTTAAAGAGCTACAAATATAGCTCCGTTTATAGCTCAAATAAAGGCGAGAATCGAGAAAAACGGGGGCAGACCCCGATTATCCCTTTAGCCGTCAGCCTTGCTCGCTATGGCTCAGATCAAGGCGAGCATCGGGGACGCCCCCCGCCGAACGACGACGCGTCACGCCTTGACCGCGCTGTCGTCCCGTCGTTCCAGATACGAGGCCAGCGCCTCGAAGAGCCGGTCGGTGCGTCCGCTCTCGTCTACATGTGGGAAAATCGGGGACAGACCACGATTAACCCATCCCGATCAAGCCTTCCCGCCCCTGTGCTCGTCAGGACCACCGCCGATGGGGTGCCGAAATGTGGAATGCCTTGTTCAACCTGTTCGTCGCGGCGGTCGTCGCGCCCGCGGCAGCGCTGATCGTGATCGCCTGGAGCGGAAAGCTCGGCTGGCCGCCGCTGCTGGGTTTGATCGTCGCCGTGGCGGCAGGCCTGGGCATCATCAGCGATCGAATCCGCAAGCCATGAGCCGCTGACCGCGATGCACCGGGGCGGCGTCCCATCGTCCCGCGTGGCTGCACGCACGCGCCGACCCCGCGCAGCACTTGAGAACTTCGCCGCAAACACGTTCAATACCGGCCTTCCGAGGCCGCCCCTCCACGACACGCCGACGCGACCCGCCTCGGCCACCGCCAAGCCTTCCGCGCCCACAAACCGCCGCGAGCATCCATGAGCATCCAGACCGTCCCCACCCGCCCCTTCCCCGGCCAGCGCCCCGGCACCTCCGGCCTGCGCAAGAAGGTCGCCGTCTTCCAGCAGCCGCACTACCTCGAGAACTTCGTGCAGGCGGTGTTCGACACCCTGCCCGGCCACGAAGGCCAGACCCTGGTGCTGGGGGGTGACGGCCGCTTCCACAACCGCGTCGCGGTCTGCACCATCCTGCGCATGGCGGCGGCCAACGGCTTCGCCCGCGTGCTGGTGGGCCGGGGTGGGCTGCTGTCGACGCCGGCGGTGAGCGCGGTGATCCGCGGTCGTGGCGCCTTCGGCGGGCTGATCCTGTCGGCCAGCCACAACCCGGGCGGACCGGAGGGCGACTTCGGCATCAAGTACAACGCCGCCAACGGCGGCCCCGCGCCGGAGAAGCTCACCGAGGCGATCTACGCGCGCAGCACGGAGATTGCCGAGTACCGCATCGAGGACGCGGGCGCGGACATCGACTTCGACACCCTCGGCACGCGCACCCTGGGCGGCATGACCGTGGAGGTGATCGACCCGGTCGCCGACTACGCCGAGCTGATGCAGCAGCTCTTCGACTTCGACGCCATGCGCGCCTGGTTCGCCGCCGGCCACCGCATGCGCTTCGACGCCATGAGCGCGGTGAGCGGGCCGTACGCGCGCGCGATCCTCGAAGGCCAGCTCGGCGCCCCCGCCGGCACCGTGATCAACGGCGAGCCGCTGGAGGATTTCGGCGGCCACCATCCCGACCCCAATCCGGCGCACGCCGCCGAGCTGATGGCGGCGATGTCCGGCCCCGGCGCGCCCGACTTCGGCGCGGCCTCGGACGGCGACGCCGACCGCAACATGATCCTCGGCCGCGACTTCGTGGTCACCCCGTCCGACAGCCTGGCGGTGCTCGCCGAGCACGCCACCCGGGTGCCCGGCTATCGCACCGGGCTGGCCGGCATCGCGCGCTCGATGCCGACCTCGCGCGCCGCCGACAAGGTCGCCGCGGCGCTCGGCATCCCCTGCCACGAGACGCCCACCGGCTGGAAGTTCTTCGGCAACCTGCTCGACGCCGGCCAGGCCACGCTGTGCGGCGAGGAGAGCTACGGCACCGGCTCGAACCACGTGCGCGAAAAGGACGGCCTGTGGGCGGTGCTGTTCTGGCTCAACCTGCTCGCCACCACCGGGCGCTCGGTGGAAGATCTGGTGCGCGCGCACTGGGCGCGCTTCGGCCGCCACTACTACTCGCGCCACGACTGGGAGGGCATCCCCAGCGAGCGCGCCGACGCGCTGATGGCCGAGCTGCGCGCGAGCCTGCCCGCGCTCGCCGGACGCGACTGCGGCGACGGCCTGCGCATCGCCAGCGCCGACGACTTCGCCTACACCGACCCGGTCGACGGCTCGGTCAGCACCCGCCAGGGCGTGCGCCTGCTTTTCGCCGACGGCAGCCGCATCGTGTTCCGCCTGTCGGGCACCGGCACTGAGGGCGCCACGCTGCGCGTGTACCTGGAGCGGTTCGATGCCGACCCGGCCCGCCACGACCAGCCGGTGCAGCAGGCGCTCGGCGCGCTCATCCGCATCGCCGACGAGGTCGCCGGCATCCGCAGGCACAGCGGCATGGAAGGGCCGACGGTGGTGACCTGACGGCTGGCCGGCGCTGCCTCGCACCAGTCTGTTCACAAGGCGCCGCGCAACTTCCGGCACTGTCTGGACGGTGCGACGCGCGGCGCTTCAGCGCGCGGCACCGTCTCAACGACGCCTGCGCCACATCAACGCCGCTGGTGCCGGGCCGCAGGCGGCGCCGGCGGTGGCGAGAAGCGCGGCCGGAAGACGAACAGTTCGCCGCCGTTCGCGTTGGCGGTCCACAGGCTGCCGTCCGCACCGAGCGCGAGCGCGAGGTTTTCTTCCGGCCCGTCTGCGAAGCGCTGCCCGGCGAACAAGGCCCGCCCGTCGGGCGCGAAGCCGTGGAGCGTACCGCTGCACCAGAAGAAGAGGTTGCCTGCGCCATCCATGACCGGATTCGAGCTTGCGCACAGCCCGTCACCGAAGCGCCGGCCGGCATCGCCCGGCCCGAATCCACGCACGTTCAGCGTCCCATCCTGGACGAAGCACACGCGGCCGTCGGGCGCCAGCACCGGCTGCGTGCTCGTCCCGCCGCTCGCCTGCCAGCGCGGCGCGCGCCCGGCGAAGGCCCACACGGTTCCCGTGCCGTCCTCCGCGTCGTAGCCCGAGAAGATCCACTCGCCCGCGCGCATGCCGGCCACCGGCAGGTGATGCCTCCAGCCGGACACGGCTGCGCCGTCGCCGAAGGCGAGGCGCTCGGCCTCGGCGGGGTCGTGCAGATCGATGAGTACCGCGCCCTCGCCGTTCGGGACCGCCACGTATCGGCCATCGATGCTCAGCGCCGGGCTGCCCGGCGTGATCGTCCCCGCATCCTCGTGCAGTCCGAAGAACAGGAAGGGGCGCAACCGCGCGTCGAGGCCGAGCACGCCATCCACGCCGTCCCCGAGCACGAGGTAGAGGCTGCCGTCCTCGCCCACGGTCGGTTTGGTGAAGGGCGCCAGGCGCACCGGCATCTGCGGGGCGAGCTCCGGTAGCACAAAGCGGTGGCGCAAGGCGCCGCGGGCCTCGAGGTCCCAGGCGCGCACGGCATCCTCGGTGACCAGATAGAGCAAGCCCTGCGGGCCGATGACCGGCGCGCGCTGCACGACCCCGCCGCCGATCTCGCTCGACCACAGCAAGGCCCCCATGCCATCGAGCACGACCAGAAAATTGCGCTTGCCCCGCTTTAGCACCGCGATCACCTGATCGCGCCACAGCAGCGGACGCTCTGCGAGCACGCCGGGGCCGGCGTCCTCGCCGACGGCGGGCAAGGGCAGCGCTTGCAGTTCGAAACCGCTCGGGCCGTGCGCCGGGTTGGAATCGCCACGGCCGCTGTGGCCGGCGTCGTGCTGCGGCTGGTGCCAACCCGTCGCAGCCGCGGCCGCCACCGCGTCGGGCGCGTACTGGATGACCAGGCGCGGCGCACTCGAGGCGTGGCGAATCGTGTCCTCCGCCGGCGCCCGGCCGTGCAGCAGGCTGCTCGCCCTGGCGGTGGCGGTGTAGAGCTCGAGCTCCAGGCGACGGGCCGGCGCCGCGGCCGCCTCGGCGACGGCCTCGCACAGGCGGCCGTTGTCGGGGTTCAGGGACACCGGACGGTCGGGTCGCAGGTCGCGCAGCGCGGCGAGCGGACGCGTCTCGCCCACGCGCCGCACCGCCAGCTCGACCACGGCGGCGACCGCCTCGTGCTCGCGCACATATCGCACCTCGCTCGCCACCACGCGCAGCACGCAGCGCCGCATCTGCGCCGCCGACAAGCCGGCGGGCAGGCTGTCGAGGTCGAACGCCAGTCTCACGCCGTTGCCGGGCCGAAGCCAGTAATGCTCACCCCCTGTTGCCGCCTCGGCCGTCGATGCAGGCGGGGGATCGCGCGCCTCGAGGAGGGTCGTGGAAACCGCCGAGCTGCCCGCAAACGCCACGCTCCCCGGTTCCGCCGCAGCCACCGTGCGCTCGGCCGCCGGCAGCATGGCGGGCACCAGCGCGAGCAGCGCCAGGCAGATGTGCAGTGATCGCAGCTTCATCCCGTCCTCCCCTTGCGCATCCCGGCGGCGTCGCGCCTAGGCCGGGAAGTACAGTCGCAGCGCACGGTCCGCCGCGCATTCGTTCTCCGCGGGGTGCAGGTGGACCACCAATGCGCCGGCGCGTAGCGCCTGCACCTGGAAATCCTCGATCTCCGCCGGAACCAGGCGCTGCAGATCCCCGCAGGGCAGCACTGCCCAGCGCTTCGCGGGCGCATCCACCAGGCGCAGCGCGATGGCCTCGACCCGCTCGGCGTCGCCGCCATCCGGTTCGCCGCAACGGTCCAGCCATGCGAAGACGTGCAGACTGCACCCGTCGCTCGCCAGCGCGGCGGCAAGCACCCGCCCGTCGATCAGGTCACCGAGCAGGAAGCTGCGCTCCCAGCGCTGGCCGTCGAACGACCACAGGTCGAAACACTCGCTGCGTTCCTGGTCGGACTCCCGCCCCGGTTCGCAGCCCTCCTCCGCGGCACGCTTCGATCCTGTCCTGCCGAACAGCCACACCCGCCCACCGTGAACCGCCGGCTGGGCGGCGCCGCGCGGACGCTCGCACGGCCCCCCCGCGGGCTGCTCCTTCCAGTCCAGGGCCGGCCCCGCGGCATTTTCGGCAGGCTTCTCGTCCTCGGCAGGCTTCTGCGTCGCCGCCCAGGCGTCGTCGAGCGGCGCGCCGGCGGAGTCGATGCCGCCGAACACCCACAGGCGATCCTCGAACACCGCCACGCCGTGTGCCCGCCGGGCGCACCAGGAGGCCTCGCCGTGATCCCGCCAGCGCGGTTCACGGGCACCGACGTCGAGGCTCCACACCCGGTTTCCGCAGCGCCCCTCCGTGCCGGACATGCCGCCAAAGAGCCACAGGCGACCGCGGAACAAGGCCCCGGGCAAGCGCTCGCAGCCAGGCGGGAAGGCCACGAACGGGCCTGCCCCCTCAGTTGCCACCGCAGTTGCCCCCTCGGTCACCCCCTGCGCACCCACCGGCTCCCAGGGCCCCAACGCATGGTGCGTGCGACACAGCAGCACGCGCGAGCCGCCCCCCCCGGGCAACGCGACGCTCGCGTACAACTTGCCGCCGGCAATTCCGAACAGGCGCAGCGGCACCGCTTGTGCGCTCGTATCGGCGAGGGCGGGCATGGCCAGCCTGCGGCCCTCCCGCGTCGCCAGCACGCAGGGCCAGCGCTGCCAGCCCGGCCGCAAGGCGCGCACGCGCAATCTCGCCTCGTGACGCTCGCCCGCTCCGTCCCAGCCCCGCAGCACGAACTCGGCATCCGCAACCCCCACCACGACGCGCCGCCCCCCTTCGTCCGGGACACCTTCGGCGATGCACAGGCCGTCACGCAGCAAGCTCAGGCCCGCCAGCCCGCAGGTGCGCCAGCGCAGCTCGACGACGTCGCCGGGCAGGTTCACCGCGGCCTGGTCCGGCACGCAGGCAAAGTCGAGCACGCCCGCGGCCGATGCACGCTTGGCGAGCCGCAGCGCAATCGCCGCCGTGGCGGCCGCATCGCCGCTCGCCTGCAGCCCGAGCGCGAGCGCCGCAAGGCCGGGCTGCGCGTCCGAGACCGCGCCCGACAGGACCACCTCGAGGGCGTCGCCGGGCCGCAGCAGGACTTCGCCGCGGCGCAGCAACCATAGCTCGCAGCGCTCCGGCCGCTGCGGCGGCAGCCGCCACTGCGCCACCCAGCCCGCCGGCGCCTGGCAGGTCCAGCGCCGCAGTTGCGCCGCGCTCCGCACCAGGTCGCCCTCCCCGCCGCCGACCCCGCCACGCAGGACGAGCGCCGGCCAGCGCGTGCGCGCAAGCGCCGCGTCGCCGCGGTAGTCGATCCGCAGCGTCAGCCGATTGGCTGCCGAACGCGCGCCGACGACGAAGTCGCCCAGGCTGTCGAGGCGGGCCAGCAGCCCCATGGCGTCGTCCGTCATGCCCGCCTCCGCAGTCGCAGCGCCACCTCGGCGATGCGGCACGCCGGTGGCGAGTCGCGGTCCGAGGTGGCGAGCCGACGCCATGCGCGCAGGCGGTAGCGGCCGGCCTGCGGATGCGCCAGCACCCAGGTCGAGGGCAGGGGCGCCACCGCGGTGCGCAGCAGCACGCGCCCGTCCGGTGCGCTCAGCTCGATGGCGTCGGCGCCGCTCACCGTCCACACGAGCGTGGCGGGCACGCCCCTGGGAAGCTCGAAGCCCTCCGCCGCATCCTGCGCGGCCCCGCCCGCCGACGCGGCGGTCGCAGCTTCGACCACCCCGAAGCCGTCGATCGCCAGCGCGACCGCTTCGAGCCGCAGCCAGCCCTCGGCCAGCGCGAGCCCGGACGGGAAGGCGACGCTGCCGCTCGCCGCGGTGTCGATGATCTCGCGCTCCTCGCGCACGCCCACGCGCGGGTGATGGTTCCACGACCACTGCCCATAGAGGTCCGACGGCCGCGGCATGCGCAGCTCGTCGCGCGCACCCAGCACCGGGCCGGTGAAGAACATCAGCGAACGCGCACGCACGCGCTCGCACGCGCCGGGCGGCCGGAAGCTCGCGCGCGGGAGGACCGCGCTGGTCACCGTGAAACCGCGCTCCGGGTCCATCAGGAGGATGAGCTCGAGCGGGCGCTCGATGCTGACCACGGGCTGGGCCCGGTCGCGCAGCTCGGGCCTTCCCCCGCCGGTGCGCAGGCCCCAGGCCGGGTGGAAATGCCCCGGCTCGTCGGCCAGGAAGAAGCCCGCGAGCCCGTCCCCCGCGCTACCGTCGAAGTCGCCCAGGCGCAGCGGAAACTCGATCGCCCCGACTCCGCCACAGTGGCCTCCACCCTGAACACTCGCCGGGTCGTGGGCAGGTGCGCCATCGAGCTCGAGCCGCAGGCGCGCGCGCAGCAGCGCCAGCGGCCGTCCGACGAGAAGCCCGACAGCGGGGTCGTCGGCGTCGGGCAGGAGTTCGCCCGCCGCCTGCTGCAAGGTGTCGAGCAGGTCGGCGAGACGCGCCCCGCTCGCCCCCTGCCAGCGCAGCAGCTCGCGCACGACTGCACGGACGACCGGATCGGCGCCGCTTTCGGCCAGAGGATCGGCCGGGTCGAGCATGGCCTCGCCCTGCGCCTCCGCTGCCGTGGCGGCGTGCGGACCGCGCGTCGTGACCCAGCGGAAGCCGTCGATCGGGCGGGCGCGTCCACCGACGCCGTGCGCGTCCGCCTTGCCGCGCATCGCCTGCAGGGCCCCGAGCAGATTGCCCGCGCCGTCGAGCACCACGAGCGTGCCACCGACCCGATCGGGAAGGATCCAGCCGCACGGCTCGCCCTCGCCGGGCTCCTCTGTAGCATCGTCCTGCTCCCGCGCGGTTCCGCCCGGCTTGCTGCCCTCGTCGCACCCGCTTGCAGGCCATTCCACCACCAGGCGGGCGGCCTGCACCAGACGCGGCTCGAACAGCGCAGCCCCGCCGGGCCCGCGCAGGCGTGGCGGCAGCAGCACTGGAAGGGCACCTCCGCCCTCGGGCCGCAGCTCCATGAACTGGCCGAAGGCGTCGATCACCCGCAGGCGCTCGATGCGCAGCAGGCCGGCGCGCAGCGGCAGCAGGCTCGCGTTGCGCAGCGGCGAAAGCCATTCTGCAGCCTCGAGCTGTGCGGCATGCGGCGCGGGACGCAGCGGCCCCGCCGGGCCGTCGGCCTCGAGCGGGGGAAGTTCAGGTCGTGCGCAGCGGGCCAGCAGGCCGTCCATCAGGCCGTCGAGGTTCTGCCCGAGGACGTCGATCGCGGCCACCTCCATTCCGGCCTCGACCAGGCGGCGCCGCAGCGCGTCGGCCACGCCGGGGGTCATCAGCGAGGTGCCGGTGAAGACGTGCTCGCGCCCGGGGACCGCGTCGACGCTGCGCTCGAACCCGTCGCCGCGCGCATCGAGCCGCCACCCCGCGAGCGCCTCGGCCCCCTCCCCGGCCCCGGCGAGCTCGCTCCACGACACCCGCCACTGCAGCAGCAGCGGCAGCCAGGGGTTGCCACACCAGCGCGTGCAGGCGATCGCCGCGGGGGCCAGGTCCGCGCTGCCGGGAGCACCGGTTCCGGACCCGCCGGCGGGTGGCGCGTTCGAGGGGCCGGCGTCGGTTGCATCTGCACGGGGAACGACTGTCCCGTCTGCACGCGCGATGCGCATCGCCTCGCGCAGCAGGCCCGCCGCGGGTGCCGGAATGCCACGGCGCTGCAGATCGAGACCCGCCATCGCGCCGATCACGGCCTCATCCTTGGCGGCGGCAGGGCCGCCCTCGGCGAGGCGGGTACTGGTCCGGCAGTGCAGCCGACCATCGGCGCGATGGCGACCGTCGGTGCCATGTCGCCCGGGGTCGGCAAAGGCCGCTCCGGCGAGCAGCAGGACCGGGTCGCGCGGGCGATGGAAGCGCACACCGTCGACCCGTCGCAACTCGTGGCCGGGCAGCAGGCACTCGACCAACGCGCGCACGCGCTCGAGCGGACGCCCGCGCGGCATGCCCTGCGCATCGACCCGCTCGGCGAGGCGCTCGCGTTGCAAGGCGATCCTCGCGCGCAGCACGGACTCCTCGGCGCGCCAGCGCTCGACCGCCTCGGCGTCGCAGTCGAAGCTGGCCAGGCCGCGCTGGTACCAGGCGAGGTAGAACGCCTGCCCGAGGCTGTCCAGCTCGCGCGCGACGGCGTCGGCCGCGCGCTGCTGTCGCTCCAGGGCGGCGAGCGCACGCCGCACGATGCCGGGGATGGCCTTGCGTGCAGGGCGCCCGGCACGCAGCGGGGCCGGCTCGCGCTCGGCGATCTCCCAGCCGGAGGCGCGCGACAGCGGCTGAAAGCGGCGCACATGCAGTTCGTGGGCCAGGCGCTCGGCCCCGCCCGGATGCTCGAGCAGCGGATCCAGGTCGTGCTGCAATGCCTCGAAGTAGGCGGCGTGCTCGGCCGGCACGCCGGGCTGGGCGCCGAGCAGCGCCGCCATGGCCTCGGCGCCGTCCTCGCCCAGGGCCGCGCGGAAGGGGGCATCGCGCGGCGGGCCGCCGTACACCGCTGCCGGGCCGCGCCAGCGCAGCCCGGCGAGGAGGCCATGGCACAGGATCTGCCCCGGCAGGTGGTGCCAGGCCGTGTCGAGCTCGGCCTTGCGCGCCTGCGCCTGGCGCCGCGCCTCGACATACTCGCTCGCGAGCCAGCGCGCCGCGTCGCGCGGCACGGCACCGCGGCGACGCTGTGCGACGCGGCGGGCGTGCGCGCTGGCCTGCAGCGCCCGATCCTCTGCCTCGAGCCCCTCCTCGTGCTTGACCAGGAGTTCATCGAGCCCCGGATACACCCATGCGCAGCCCTCGAAGAAGGCCTTCCATGCATCCCAGTCGCGCGCCGAGCGCGCCTTGTGCAGGCAGACGGCGAGCGGATCCTCGTCCTTGGCGGCGGAGTACCAGCCGAGCACGAGGTAGTGGAGTTCGCCCTCGTGCAGGGCGCACACCTCCCCGTCGTGGAAGCCGAGCACCCCGCGCCCGTGCGGGAAGCTCGCCGCGAACACCGGATCGCCATAGCCGAGCGCGGTGATGCCGGGCTGGCGCACGGGGTGGTGTTCGGACCAGGCCTCGAGCGGCACGCAGCGCCCCAGGTGCACGAGCAACTCGTCCGGCCCGAGTGGCGCCGACGCGTCGGCGACCCTGCGCGGCCACGCACGCCCCGCGCGCACATCGACCAGCGTGTCGCTCTCGACCACCCAGCCCCGGCACGCGGCATCGGCAGCCCCGAAACGCAGCACGAGCCAGCGGTTGGGAATCGCCGGCATGCGCTGCCCGACGGCCTCGCCCTCGCCCGACTCCGGGGCGTGGGTGAGGCCGTCGGGCAGCGACCAGTGCAGATAGACCCCGGGTGCGAGCGCTTGCGGCGTCTCCTGGAAAGGCTCGCGGGCGAGCAGGCTGCCCAGGCAGGGCCCCCCCTCGGCGAGCGCGGAAAAATCGGCCGCGAGATCGATCGCCGCACTCGCCGCGCCCACCGCGAGCGCCTCGACGTTCATCGGTACGAGCAGGAAGGGACGGGAGGGGTCAGCCGACACGCGCGCCTCCGGCAACGATCTGGAAACGGAAGGCCCCCGCCGCCTCGATCATCTGCATCGCAAAGGCGCCGGGGCCGAAGGGCTGCGCGGCGACGACTCCGTCGGGCACGGCGCCGCCAGCGGCGGCAGGTGCTGAGGCGGACGCGGTCGGCGCGACGCCAGGTGCAGACACCGGACGGAGCACACCGGCGAGCGCATCGATGTCGATCACCCCCGGGGCCCCGAGGACATTCGCGCCTGGCTCCGGCACGCCGCGCATCGGCACATCGATCGGGCGCCCGACGAGCGCCGCGCCGGTCTGCGGGTCGCGCCGCGTGCGCGTGAAGCCACTGCCACCGACCGTCGGGCTGAGCCCGAAGTGCAGGCCCTCGCGCGGCTGGCGGATCTCGACCGTGTCCGGCATGCCGTTGAAGAGCGCGAGCATGACGTCGTCGGCCAGCTGCTCGATGCGCAGCGCAGGCAGCTTGTTGCCCCCCTGCCACGCCTCGACCTCCAGGCCGCGCCAGCCTTCGACCACCGCCGAGCGCAGCAGGAAGCCACCGAGCGGCCAGGCCAGGCCGGCAGGCGACGCTGTCGAGGCCTTTTCCGAGGCTTTTGCCGAGGCCGTTGCGCGCCCCTCGCATTCGGCACGCAGGCGCGCGCGCACGCTCGCCGCGGCGCGTCCGGCCTCCCCCGCGGCGCCCACCTCGATGGGCAGGTCGGTCTCCGCGGCGGGATCGCCCACCGTGGGCGACAGGCAGAAGCGCATCACCCGGTTGACCAGAAGATCGCCGCAATCCGCGTTGCCCACGCTGCATGCCCCCTGCACCAGCGCCTGGATCCAGTTCGGGTCGAGGAAGAAGAAGCGCAGGGTCTCCGGCGGCAGCATGTCCTCGTCGGGCACCAGGTTGTGCAGCGGCACGCCGTAGAGCAGCACCAACCGTCCGAGCCAGGCGCTGGCCTCGGCGAGCATGGCCTCGAGTTCGGTCGCCCGCAGCACCGGCGCTGCCGTGGGCGCCGACGCCGCGGGCGCGATGGGGGTCGGCCCCGGCCCGAGGCCGGCACGTCCGGCCCCGACGCCAGCCTCGATCGCCTCTGCGCAAGCCAGCGCAAGCGCCTCGCGCAGCCGCCCGGGCCGCCCGCCATCGTCGGGCTCGCCGCGCACGCCCGCGCAGGGCACGAGGCTGGCCAGGCGGGCGGCGTGGCGCAGCTCGGCGAGCCGCCGCCGCAGGCCCAGCCGCACACGCTCGAGCGCGAGCACGAAGCCGCGGTTCTGCAGTGCGAGCAGGCGACCGAGCTGCCAGGCACCGGCGTAGGCGGTGTCGAACATGCCGCACTCCGGGTCGTAGCGCAGGAGCTCGTCGCTGCAGCGCACCAGCCGCTGCACCAGGCGCGGCTGCGGGTATTCCAGAGGCACGAGCGGACCGCGATACCAGGACACCGTCCGCTCGCCGTGGCGGAGCCGATGATCGAACGCAGCGTAGCCGCGGGCGAGCGCGCCATGCACCAGCGCGGCCGGCATCGGAGCCTCTCCGGGCAGGCGCGCCGGCGCCGATTCGGCCGCCAGGGCCGGCTCGGGCAGTGGCAGGTGGAGCCAGGCGTCGACCCCGGCTGCCGTCCTTTCGGTCCCCGCTCCTTCGCTCCCGGCGCGCTCGCCCGCGATCCGTGCGCGCTCGAAGGCCCCCGCATCGAGCCCGCGCATCCGTGCCTTGAAGTCGCCCTTGCCGACGCACTCGAAACGCCAGCTCGCGAGCACCGCGAGGCGCACGCTGGTGTAGCCGTCGAGGCGGCTGAAGTCGGCGAGCACATCCGCGAAGCCCTCCAGCGAGACCAGGAAGGCATGATGCGCGCCCCCCGCGGCCGGCATGCGATTGCCGATCGCCACCGCATACCAGCCCTGGTCGTGCCCGCGGAAGATCTCCTTGTCGCCGGTGTCGATCAGCCGGGCATGGGCCAGCCAGGGCAGGTCTGCATCCCGGGGTGCGATCGCGGCGAACAGATTCGCCGGCAGGTCCAGCGCCTGGCAGCGCTCGCCAGCGTGGCGGGCCAGCAGCCGCTCGTGGTCGGCCCCCTCCTGGCCGAGTGCGGGGACCCGGATCCGGGCAGGATTCCGGCCCTGCGGGTCGCGCGCGAAGAGCAGGCTGTCCTCCTTGCCGTCCGCACCGCCGCACACCGGCAGCGGACGAGGCGGGACACAGGCTGCCACCGCCCTGCCCTCGCCCTGTTCCACGCCGGCGAGCAACTCGTCCTCGCCGAGCAGCAGCACGGCGAGCCAGGGTCGTGGCGGATCGCCCTGCGGCCCCCCGTCGAGCGTGCGCTCCCAAGGCAGCGTGCGGCGGGTGAACACCACGTGTGGCAGCGCGTCGGCGAAGGCGCCGGCCGCACCCGGCGGTGGATAGGTGGCGTGGATGTCCGCCGGCTCGAGGCGGAAGCGCGGCCCATCGACGCTGAACAACAGTTCGGACGCATAGGGCACCGAGTGCATCGGCAAGGGAACGAGGGGCGCCGCGCGTACCTCCTGATTCATGCGCAGGCGGTAGTCGCCCGCCGCGAGCGCGGGCAGGCAGGCATCGGCGAAGCGGATCTGCCCGGGCCCGACACTTGACGACGGAACGGCGGCGGTCTCTTCCACGACAGCGGAATCTCCCATATCGAGGCGATCAGATCTCGGCGAACATGCGCGGCACGTCCTGGCCGATCCGCGCCATCAGGGGCTCGACGTCGAGGACGTGCTCGGGCGCCGCGGCGAGGATGGGCAGCTCGGCGTCGGCGCTCAGCTTGCGCACGCCGCGGCCGGCGTTGAGGCAGTCCACGATTGCCCTGCGGCGCTCGACCACGACGCCCGCCATGAGGGTGTCGCCCAGCCTCGCCGCGCTCCCGGGCAGGGCCGTCGCCGGGCGGAGCGCACCGACATCGCTGCAGGGATACTCGACCCGATCGTACGCGAAGGTCTCCAGCTCGAGCGCCGGGCCGACCCTTGTGTCCGGATCGACCCGGCCGCGCAGTTCGATGCCCACCGGCGCGCCGTCGATGAGGGCTTTCCCGGACAGGATATCGATGCCGGGCGGGCGCGGACTCCACAGCGCGCTGGGGACACTGACGGTGAGGGGCGCGAGGTCGAGTTCGGCCTGCGCGTCTCCCCGGACGCTGCCATCCGGGTGGAGCGCCTCGAGCGTGAGCTCGATCCGTGAATGAAAGCGCCCCAGGCCCATCGGTTGCACGCCCAGCTGCGGCCAGGTGCCACCCCCGCGCGGGTGCAGCTCGCGGCCGTCGAAGCGCAGCTCGGTCGCCGGCACGCTGCTCTGGCAGCGCAGGTGCAGGCGATGCGCCTGCAGCACCGGGCGCCGGGGCGCGCTGCCCGGGGGCGCGGCGGGCGTATCGAGCAGGCCATCCACGACCGAGATGCGGGTGACGTCGGGGTTGCCGAGGAAGCTGTGCGCAAACGAGCGCTCGGGGTCGTCCGACTCCCAGACCATCGGCGGCGGCAGGCTCTTGGGCGGCCCGAAGCCGACCGTGAAGCTGACCACGTAGAGCGAGATACGCACGCTGCCGGCGAGCGGCGGACCATAGAGCGCGATCGCCGCGCCGAGCTCGATCGACAGGCGGATGCGCACGAACCAGATCTTGATGTTCAGCTGCACGCCCAGCGAGACCGCAACCGCGGCCTCGTAGTGGAGCGGCTTCCACTGCATCAGGAAATCCGCGCGCGCGACCAGCCAGGCGCGGATGCCGCCCGAAGCGTAGACGATCGACAGGCTGCCGCCGGCCATGATCGCCGCGGGACACAGGGCGAAGTAGCACTGCCCGCTGATCGTGACCTGACCGATCTGGCAGTTGAACTCGACCCGCTCCGGTCGCGGGTAATGCGCCGGAACCTGGAAGGATGGATGGTAGCCACCCACCGAGACGACGAAATCACCCGCATGCGGGCCCGCGTACCAGGCGAAGAAGGCGAAACCGCCGCGCAGGCGGAAATCGCGTCGCAGCACGAAGGAGTTCTCGGTGAGCCGGCCCTCGACCGCGACCAGGCCGTCGTCGGGCGCGATCACCACACGCAGTTCCATCTCCACGCAGGCCATGGCAGCCTCGCCGCCCGCCTTGCGCGGCAGTTGCAGGCGGGACAGGCCGAGCACGCCGATCTCCAGGCGGTTGCCGAAGGCGACCGACAGCATCGCCACCGACTCCACGATGCCGAAGGAGGTGAAGCGCACGCCGCCGGCGATCCACATGCTGTCGCGCTCGGGGGCGAGCCAGGTGTCCACCAGCGCGCCGATGCGACGCGGATCCGCATCCTTGCCGAGGTAATCCGGCTCGGCCGCGGCGCGCAGCAAGGGGAAGCTGTGCACCTGCTCGATCGGCGGCAGGGTGAGCCGGCGGTGGATGCCGATGCCCAGGCACAGCCCGGTGACGAAGAAGAAGGGCGGACCGCCGATCTCCTTGTGCAAGGCGGCGAAGGCGAAGAAGGAGTGCGCGCCCTCGATGCGCTCGTAGGAGCCTATCGCGCTCACGCTGAGCACCGGCGTGCTCACGCGCAGGCTGCCGTCC
The DNA here is from genome assembly GCF_000021765.1 of Thauera aminoaromatica. NCBI lineage: Bacteria > Pseudomonadati > Pseudomonadota > Betaproteobacteria > Rhodocyclales > Zoogloeaceae > Thauera > Thauera aminoaromatica. Next base: position 2,983,057 of record NC_011662.2, read on the forward strand.
AGACGCAGCGTCTCTCCCGGCGCGCGCGTCAACCCGCCGCTGATCGCGATCGCCCCGGTCTCGAGCCCGAGCATCGCGCCCTCGAGCCGGACGCCGAGGCCGTCCATCGCCGCGTGGGGCCCCTTCAGCAACGCCGCGATCGGGCAATCGACGCCGAAGCCGACCAGCTCGAAGGACAGGCCGCCGATGCGCAGGCCGGCATCGAGGGCGATGGCGAGCCGCGAGGACTCGTAGACCAGCCCGACGCGGCGGAAGCTCAGCGGACCGATGCGCTTGTCGATGCGCTTCCAGAACGCCCTGCCGCGCGCCGGCAGGGGTGCTTCGGGCGCGGGCGATGCGAGTGCGGGGGCGGCTGCGGGGGAAGGCTCGGCGGCCGGGGCCTGTGCGTCGAGGGTATTGCCGGTGTCGTGCCCGAAACCTTCGAGCAGATCGACGCCACCGATGAGCACTCGCCCCGACAGGTTCAGCCCCGCGTGCAGGCTGCGGCCCTCCCCGGCGCGCTCGACGAGGGGCGCGAAGGCGCCCGGCGCGGTCGCCGGCTCGAGGTGCAGCCCGCTGCAGTCCCGGCTCGCATGGAAGACGCCGAGGCGCTCTACCACGATCCCGCCGATCAGCTCCGAGAGGCCCTTGTCACCGATCGGCCGCGGTTCGAGCTCGAGCTCGAAACCCGCCACCAGGCCGCCTTCATCCTCCGCACGCCCGGGGACGGGAAGGAGCTTTGCGACGACGATCCGGGTGTGGCCGACCCCGACGCCCAGGGTGGTGTTCAGCACGACGCAGGGCGTTGCGGTACTGCGATAGGCGAGCTCGACCGCCTCGAAATGGATCGCCGCCAAGCCCCCCCCGCCCAGGGCATCGAGCGCCGCGCCGGGGCCGGCGAAGGCCTCGCCGAGACCGGCGAGCAGGCCGCCCAGGGTATCGGTCTTCTCGCCGCGCAGTGTCCCCGCAAGGCCCGTCAGCCCGCCACCGGTGAGCGTCCCGCGCAACCCAAGTGGACGGCCGCCTACCCTGAGTTCGAGTTCGAGCTCGACCGTCGTCGGCGTGGCCGGCCCGGCATCCTCCGTCGTGCTCACCCCGCGGCTCCGCGGCAAGGCGGATGGATCGCCCTCATCCGACGGCTGCCGGCGTGTCGGCTGCGCCCGCTCCCTGCTCCCCCCCTTCCTCGGCGGTCGGCGCGGGGGGCGCATTCACGTCCTTGGGGTCCTTCTGTTCGGAAGGAGAGGACGGCAACGCGGACACGGCCTTCCAGTAGGTTTCCAGTTCCTCCTGGCAAGCCTCCGGGCATTTCAACACCCGCAAGGACACGCCCTCGACGTCGAACAGCTTCCCCAATTCAGGACTATTGGTCAGCGCCGCGATGAGGCCCCCCTTCTGCTCATCGGAACACTTCAAGGCAATGCTCAGCAACATCGGTCCGCTATCGCGATAATAGAAGGCTGCGCAGTCGAGTTCAGCCCTCTCCATCACATTGGACAAGGGTGTGGAAACCGTCGCGCCCTGGGTGCCGAGATATTCCTTGAGATGTTCGAACTTGACCTTCAGTGGATGGGTGAGACAGACCGAAGTCCCCCCGCCTTGCACCGTCCCCGTTTCGCCGGGGTTATCGATGAGCAGGCTGGCCGGATGACCATCCGTCGCCAGATCGATGCTGGCACGGAAGTGCGTCTTGCCGTCCGCGCCGGCATTGGGCGAGAACAAGCCTTCGCCGATGCCGATCGGGGCCCCGGCAGGTGCTGCGGCGACGGGAACTTGGGAATCGCTTTGCTTGGGAACGGTCTTGGGCATGACGAAGACTCCTGTCGGAATGCATGCGACGAGAAAGCCGAAACACGCGCGACGCCCTTGCCGCGGAGCGTCGGCGCTTTTATTCAGCATAGACGGCCCGACTCGGAGCATCCAGTCGCACTTCTGCGTGCGCTGGACGACGGTGCTTGCTCACGCCTGAAGACTGTATAAAATATCAGCTTCGGAGAAAGGCAAGCATGAACACCGATCAACTCTCCCTGTTTGCAGCACAGGCGTCGTCGGCGTCTCCATCGCTTCCGCAGCGCCGAACGCGCAAGCCACGGGCGGCTCCGCATACGGACGCGGTCATGCCAATGCCGTCCGACGCGCCATCCCTCACCGTCTCCATCGCGCTCGAGCTCCCGCTCGATGCGCCCCATACCGATACCACGCCCACGGCCCTCATGACGAACCCCAGCCTCCCCGACCCCGCCCGGGACGAAGCCCAGGCCCTCTTCACTCCGCCCCAGCCCGGCGTGCCCGCCCTCCGCAGCGACCGTCTGTGGCAGCTCGACGGCTGGACCGCGCGCGTGATCAAGAACGAGGACGACGACGGCTGGGCGGTCGAGATGCTGCAGGACGGCGAGGCCGAGCCGGCGCTGGTGGGCCCATGGACCATGGGGCGCGACAAGAAGAACCCCAAACCGCTCGACCAGTCCGCCTTCAACACCCTGGTCAAGACCGCCGGCGAGGTCCTGCAGCGTCACCGCCAGCAGGCGCACGCGATGCTGCACAAGCGCCTCACGGTGTTCGCGCTCGACGCGCAGTGGGACGTCCGCCTCGACATCACCCCCGACGAGTACGAGCCCTACGCCACGCTGAGCGCCTTCGACGCGCTCGGCGAAGAGGTCGCGCAGGTGCGCGTTCCGCCGGACTTCCGCCTCGGCGTGGCGAGCGCCACCGCCTGGATCACCGGCGGCTTCGCCCGCCCGACACAGGCCACGCGCGGTTTCGAAGGCTGGAGCGAGTGATCAGGCAAGCGCACCTTGCCCGGCTGTTCCCCCCGACGCGGATTGGCCCCGAACCGCCGATCGCGACTTGCACCGCTCCTGCGGGAATCTCGGCAGGCGTAGTGGTCATGTAGGAGCGACGCAAGTCGCGATCGGCGGTGCGAAAGTCGATGAGCGTAGGCAGGCCCGCAGCGGCTGCGATCGCGACTTGCGTCGCTCCTACGGAAAACCGCTGCGCTTCCGGAGCGGCGACGTGGGCGACACAAGTCGCGATCACGGCGCCCGCGCCCGCCTGGCGCACGCACCAGTGCTGCCCTGGCGCAGCTTCCGACGCCACACCCACGCATACACCGCCAGGTTGACGAGCACGACGAAGCCGGCGAGCGCGAACTGCAGCTCGCGGGTGAGCGCGGCGGGATAGATCAGCGGAAGAACATAGTGCTCGATGAAGCCGCCCGCATAGCCGGACTGGCCGGCCAGCACGCGCAGGCGGTTCTCGAGCGGGGTGAGCGGACACAGGCCGCCGCTCGCTTCGATCCATGCGGCCCAGGCGACCGCGGGCAGATGCAGCCAGGGGGCAAGCCGCCAGCGCAGCGCGAGCAGCCCGCCCAGCACGGCGAAGGCGATGAAGCCCAGGTGAAGCAGCAGCACCGCGTCGGCGGCGAGGCGATAGCCCATGGCGCGGCGAGCTCCAGGCCGGGGGATGGAACGGAACGCGGAGGGGAACGCGGAAAGCGGCGCGGAAACGCGGCTCGACCGAGGTCGATAACGCGGCGCGCACGGGTCGCCCCCTGCGCGCCGGGGCACATCCTCAGTCGATGATGGTCTGCGCCTCGCCTTCGCGGCGGGTGTCGATGACGCCGATGCGATACACGGTCTCGCCCGCGGCGGCGAGCTTCGCCTCGGCGGCCTCGGCGTCGGCTGCCGACACGATCACCACCATGCCGATGCCGCAGTTGAACACGCGATACATCTCGTCCTGGTTCACCCCGCCGGCGAACTGCAGCCAGCGGAACATCTGCGGCAGCGCCCAGGTGTCGCCGTCGATGCGCGCGGTCAGCTCCTCGCGCAGGATGCGCGGCACGTTTTCGGTGATGCCGCCGCCGGTGATGTGGGCCATGCCCTTGACCACGCCGGGCATCGCGCGCATGAGCTCGAGCATGGGCTTGACGTAGATGCGGGTGGGTTCCATGACCACGTCGCGGAAGGGACGGCCGTGGAAGGGCGCCATCATGTCGGTGCCGGCGCGCTCGACGATCTTGCGGATCAGCGAGTAGCCGTTGGAGTGCGCGCCGCTCGAGGCCAGGCCGAGCACCACGTCGCCGGGGACGATCCGGCTGCCGTCGATGATGTCGGCCTTCTCGACCACGCCGACCGCGAAGCCGGCGAGGTCGTATTCGCCCTCGGGGTACATGCCGGGCATCTCGGCGGTTTCGCCGCCGATGAGCGCGCAGCCGGCGAGCTCGCAGCCGCGGGCGATGCCCTGGACCACGTCGGCGGCGGTGTCGACGTCGAGCTTGCCGCAGGCGAAGTAGTCGAGGAAGAACAGCGGCTCGGCGCCCTGCACCAGGATGTCGTTCACGCTCATCGCCACCAGGTCCTGGCCGACGGTGTCGTGCTTGTCGAGCTGGAAGGCGAGCTTGAGCTTGGTGCCGACGCCGTCGGTGCCGGACACCAGCACCGGCTCCTTGTACTTCTTCGACAGCTCGAAGAGTGCGCCGAAGCCGCCGATGCCGCCCAGCACCTCGGGGCGCATGGTGCGCTTGGCGAAGGGCTTGATGCGCTCGACAAGCGCGTCGCCGGCTTCGATGTCCACGCCGGCGTCGCGGTAGGAAAGGGAGGGCTGGGGATCCAGCGGTTCGGGATGATGGTCGGCCAAGATCGTTCCTTCGGGCTCGCAGGCTGCCGGGCGTCGCCGCATGCCCGGAGGGACCGAGCTTGAGGCCGCAACGCCAAGTGGCTACATTTACGTGTTCTGCGGGCGGTTTTCGCCCGCGCCAAGCCCGCGATTTTACTTTAAATGAAGCCTCCCCGCGTCGATCGCCTGCAAACCGTCGCCTGGACCGCGACCGGCGCCGCCCTCGTCGCCCTGCTCTGGCTGCTCGGACCCATCCTCACCCCCTTCGTGGTAGGGGCGGTGTTCGCCTACATCTGCGACCCGGCGGTCAACTGGATGGTCGCGCGCCGCGTGCCGCGGGCACTGGCGGTGCTGCTGGTGATCCTCGCGCTCGGCCTGCTGCTGATCGCGCTCGCGCTGATCCTGGTACCGATGGTCTATCGCGAGGGCGTGCTGCTGGTGCGCCGCCTGCCCGAGCTGGTGCAGATGTTCAACCTCAACGTCGCGCCGCTGCTCGAGGCCCGCCTCGGCGTAGACATCAGGCTCAACGCCGAACAGTTCCAGCAGCTGATCGCCGACAACTGGACGAGCGCGCAGGAACTGGTGCCGGCGGTGCTCGCCCACCTCAAGACCGGCGGCATGGCGGTGCTCGGCTTCCTCGCCAACGTGGTGCTGATTCCGCTGGTGATGTTCTACCTGCTGCAGGAGTGGCCGCGCATCCTCGACGAGCTCGAGCGCATCGTGCCGCGCCCCTGGGTCGACGGCACCAAGCGCGTCCTCGGCGACATCGACTCGGTGATGTCCGAGTTCCTGCGCGGCCAGCTCTCGGTGATGCTGCTGCTGGCGGTGTTCTACAGCGCCGGCCTGTGGCTGGCCGGGCTCAACTTCTGGCTGCCGGTGGGCGTGCTCACCGGCCTGCTGGTCTTCATCCCCTACGTCGGCTTCGGCGGCGGGCTGATCCTCGCCATCGTCGCCGCGCTGCTGCAGGCGCAGGGCTGGCCGCCGCTGGCCGGCGTGGCAATCGTGTATGCGCTTGGTCAGGTCGTCGAGAGCTTCGTGCTCACGCCCTACCTGGTGGGCGAACGCATCGGCCTGCACCCGCTCGCGGTGATCTTCGCGCTGATGGCCTTCGGCCAGCTCTTCGGCTTCGTCGGCGTGCTGGTCGCGCTGCCGGTGAGCGCCGCGCTGCTGGTAGGCCTGCGCGAGGTGCGCGAGGCCTGGCTCGCCAGCCCGGTGTATCTCGGCACGCAGCCGCGGCCGATCATCGCGAGCGAGCGCGAGCGCCCATGAAGCAGCTCGTCCTCGACATCCGCCCCGACGCCCCGCCCACGCTCGAGAACTTCGTCGCCGGCGCCAACGCCGAGCTGGTCGCCACCGTCTCGCTGCTCGCCTCGCCCGCCACCGCCGAACAGCTCCCGGCGCGCCACATCTACCTGTGGGGCGCGCCGGGCAGCGGACGCAGCCACCTGCTGCGCGCCGCGGTCGACGCCGCGCGCGCCGCCGGCCGGCCCGCCCACCTGCTCGCCGCCGCGACCGTCGAGGACCACCTGCCCGAGACGCCGGGCGCACTGCTCGCGATCGACGACGCGGACCAGCTCGGCGCCGCCGCGCAGATCGCGCTCTTCAACGCCTTCAACCGCGCCCGCGCGAACGGCCAGTCGCTGCTGCTGTGCGGCCCGGCCGCCCCGCTCGGCCTGGCGCTGCGCGAGGACCTGCGCACCCGCATCGGCCAGAGCCTGATCTACGAGGTGAAGCCGCTCGACGACGACGCGCGCGCGGAGATCCTCACCACCCTGGCGGCGCGGCGCGGCCTGCGCCTGGCCGACGAGGTGGTGGATTTTCTGCTGCGCCACGGCCGCCGCGAGCTCTCCAGCCTGCGCGAGGTGCTGGACGCGCTCGACCGCGCCTCGCTCGAGCACAAGCGCCCGATCACCCTGCCGCTGCTGCGCGACATGATCCAGCAAGGGCTGGAAATCTGACCCCGCGGGGCCGCCGTCCGACGCGCGTCACGCCCTCTTCGAATCCTCATCCAACCGATCCATCTTGCGGAGCCCGATCGTGAATCTCGTCCTCTTCGACCTCGACAACACCCTGCTCGCCGGCGACTCCGACTTCGCCTGGGCGCAGTTCCTCATCGGCAAGGGCGTGCTCGACCGCGAGGTGCAGGAAGCGAAGAACATCGCGTTCTACGAACAGTACAAGGCCGGCACGCTCGACATCTTCGAATTCCTCGACTTCCAGCTCGCCCCCCTCGCCCGCCACCCGCGCGCGCAACTCGACGCCTGGCACTGCGAGTTCATGGCGCAGTCGATCCGTCCGATGATCACCGCCAAGGCGCGCACGCTGGTGCGCGAGCACCTCGACAGCGGCGCCCTGGTCGCGGTGGTCACCGCCACCAACGCCTTCGTCACCGGTCCGATCGTGCGCGAGTTCGGCATCCCGCACGTGGTGGCCACCATCCCCGCACAGCAGGACGGTGCCTTCACCGGCAAGCCGCGCGGCATGCCGGCGTTCAAGGCGGGCAAGATCGAGCGCGTCGACGCCTGGCTGGAGTCGCTCGGCCTGCACATGGGCAGCTTCGAGCACAGCTGGTTCTACAGCGATTCGCACAACGACCTGCCGCTGATGCAGCGCGTCACCGACCCGGTCGCGGTCGACCCCGACGACACCCTGCGCGCCCATGCCGAGGCCGCCGGCTGGCCGGTGATCTCGCTGCGCTGAACTGGTCGTTGATCTCGCTGCGCTGAAGATTCGCGACTTGCGTCGCTCCTACACCACCCCGCACCCGCCGACGCTCATCGCCTCCCGCACCGCCGATCGCGACTTGCGTCGCTCCCACATCGCGGCTCCGAGTGCGCGACGGTTCGCGTGGGAGCGACGCAAGTCGCGATCGCAGCCGCCCCGAAGACGCACCGGTTTCCCGTGGGGGCGACGCAAGTCGCGATCGCCACCGCCCCGAACACGCACCGGTTTCCCGTAGGAGCGACGCAAGTCGCGATCGCAGCCGCCCCGGAAGCGCGCAGCTTTGCCGCAGGCGGGACGCGAGTCGGGAGTGCCATTTTGCCGAATCCCCACCGCTCCCCTCCGCCTTCGCGCAGCGTACGGACGTTTCGATCGGTTATCATTGCGCGCTTATGCAAGCACGACTCCTTTCCCGATGATCCGCAAGCTGCTGCGCAAGGTTTTCAAGCGCCCGGCCACCCCCGCACGCCACGAACCCGCCCTCATTCCCGTCGAACGCCACGGCATCCGCCGCGAGCAGCTGTCGCCGGCCGCGCGCAAGGTATGCGCGGTGCTGCAGGAGAAGGGCTTCAAGGCCTTCGTCGTCGGCGGCGCGGTGCGCGACCTGCTGATCGGCCACCCGCCCAAGGACTACGACGTCGCCACCAGCGCCACACCCGAGGAGGTGCGCGCCGCCTTCCGCCGTTCGCGCATCATCGGCCGGCGCTTCAAGATCGTGCACGTGATGAGCGGGCCGGAGACCATCGAGGTCTCCACCTTCCGCGCCAGCCAGGACGCCGAGAGCGCCGACACCGACGAGCACGGCCGCGTGCTGCGCGACAACGTCTTCGGCAACCAGCAGGAAGACGCCACCCGGCGCGACTTCACGGTCAACGCGCTGTACTACGATCCCGGCACCGAGACCATCGTCGACTACCACCACGGCGTCGCCGACATCCAGCAGAAGACCCTGCGCATGATCGGCGACCCGCGCACGCGCTACCGCGAGGACCCGGTGCGCATGCTGCGCGCGGTGCGCCTGGCGGCCAAGCTCGGGCTGACCATCGACCCCGCAGCGCGCCAGCCGATCCGCGAGATGGGCCCGCTGCTCGAGAACGTGCCGGCGGCGCGGCTCTTCGACGAGATGCTCAAGCTGCTGTTCTCCGGTCACTCGCTGAAGTGCCTGCAGCAGCTGCGCGCTGAAGGCCTGCACCACGGCCTGCTGCCACTGCTGGACGTGATCCTCGAGCAGCCGATGGGCGAGCGCTTCGTCACCCTGGCACTGGAGAACACCGACGAGCGCGTGCGCGAGGACAAGTCCGTTTCGCCCGGCTTCCTGTTCTCCACCCTGCTCTGGCACGAGGTGCTGAAGACCTGGGACAACAAGAAGGCCGCCGGCGACCATAGCCAGCCCGCACTCTTCGAGGCCATGGACGAGGTGCTCGACGCCCAGGCTGGCAAGCTCGCCATCACCCGCCGCATCGCCGGCGACATCAAGGACATCTGGGCGCTGCAGCCGCGCTTCGACAAGCGTGCCGGCAAGGCGCCCTACCGCGTCATCGAGCAGCCGCGCTACCGCGCCGGCTGGGATTTCCTGCGCCTGCGCGCGCAGGCCGGCGAGATCCCGATGGAGATCGTCGACTGGTGGGACGACTTCGCCCACGCGGGCCCCGACCAGCGCGAGGCCCTGCTGCGCCAGGCGCCGCCCGACGCCGCACCCGCGGCGAAGAAGCGCCGCCGGCGCAAGCGCAAGCCGGCCGGCGAGACCCCCGCGGCGGCGGACGCCGCCGTCGTCGATCCGTCCTGAGCGCTCGAGCTTGGTCCGCGCATACGTCGCCTTCGGCGCCAACCTCGGCGACCCGGCCGCCGCGTTCTTCGAAGCCGTGCAGCGCCTCGATGCGCTGCCCGGCACGCGCGTCGTCGCGCGCTCCTCGCTGTACCGCAGCGCCCCGGTGGGCGTGGCCGGCCAGCCCGACTACCTCAACGCGGTGATCGCGCTCGACACCGCGCTCGCGCCGCGCCCGCTGCTGGAGGCCCTGCTCGCGATCGAGCACGACAGCGGCCGCCGCCGCGACTTCCCGATGGCGCCGCGCACGCTGGACCTCGACCTGCTGCTGTACGGCGACGCGGTGATCGACGAGCCCGGCCTGCAGGTGCCCCACCCGCGCATGCACGAGCGCGCCTTCGCGTTGCTGCCGCTGGCCGAGATCGATCCCGCCGCCAGCATTCCCGGCCGCGGCGCGGTCGCGGCGCTGCTGCCCGCGCTCGCCGGCCAGGCGATCGAACGCGTGCCCACCCCCGCCGACAGCGCCCGCCACCCCTGACCCGCTCGCCACCGACCCGCCCTCCGTCCGCCCATGGCCGCCTGGATCCAGTCCGTCAGCTCGATTCCCGTGTGGATGCAGACCGCGCTGCTGCTCACCGCCTCCAACGTGTTCATGACCTTCGCGTGGTACGGCCACCTGAAGAACATGCAGACGAAGGCCTGGTATGTGGCCGCACTGGTGAGCTGGGGGATCGCGCTCTTCGAATACCTGCTGCAGGTGCCCGCCAACCGCATCGGCGCCACCACGCTCAGCCTCGCCCAGCTCAAGATCATGCAGGAGGTGATCACCCTGCTGGTCTTCGTGCCCTTCGTCGTGCTCTACATGAAGCAGCCGCTCAAGCTTGACTACCTGTGGGCCGCCTTGTGTATGCTCGGCGCGGTGTATTTCATCTTCCGCAACTGACGCACGCTCACCGGAAAGGCAGCCCAGCATGCTCGACAAGGCCCGCTACATCGTCGTCGAAGGCCCGATCGGCGCCGGCAAGACCTCCCTCGCCCGCCGTCTGGCCGACCGCCTCCAGGCCGAGGCGGTGTTCGAGCAGGCCGAGCTCAACCCCTTCCTCGGCCGCTTCTACCAGCAGTCCGAGCGCTGGGGCCTGGCGACCCAGCTCTCCTTCCTGTTCCAGCGCATCGACCAGCTCTCCACGCTCGGCCCCATCGAGGGCGAGCGTCGTGTGGTGGCCGACTTCCTGTTCGACAAGGACCACCTCTTCGCCGAGCAGAACCTGTCGCCCGACGAACTCGCGCTCTATCGCCGCGTGCATGACGGCCTGCAGCCCGCCAACGCGCCCCGTCCCGACCTGGTGATCTACCTGCAGGCGCGCCCCGACACCCTGATGGAGCGCATCCGCAAGCGCGGCCTGGATGCCGAGCGCCGCATCACCGAGCTCTACCTCGAGCAGGTGGCCGAGCGCTACACGCGCTATTTCTACCAGTACGACGCCGCACCGCTCTTCATCGTGGATGCCGGAAAGCTCAACCCGGTCGACCGCGACGAGGACTTCGAACTGCTGCTCGAACGCCTGCGCGAGATGCGCAGCTACCGCGAGTTCTTCGGCTACGCGGATTGAGCGCAGTCGGCGGGCGCGCGCCGACGATGGCTGCCCGTGCCCGGCACGGGCCGCGAGGCTTGTGCAATGCACCAGTTTGGCCGACACTGCCGCCTCCCAACAGGAGCGATGAATGAGCTATCTCCAGGACCAGAAGCCCGTCACCCTCTTCGAACTCGGCAAGATGCGCGCCGAAGGGCGCAAGATCGCGATGCTCACCGCCTATGACGCGAGCTTCGCCGCGCTCCTCGGCCGCGCCGGCGTCGATTCCATCCTGATCGGCGACTCGCTCGGCAACGTCCTGCAGGGACAGAAATCCACCCTGCCGGTCACCCTCGAGCAGATGGCCTACCACACCGAATGCGTGGCCCGTGCCGGGGCGCGCCCCTTCGTCGTCACCGACATGCCCTTCGGCAGCTACCACGAGAGCCGCGAGCAGGCCATGCGCAACGCCGCCCGCCTGATGGCCGCCGGGGCGCAGATGGTCAAGCTCGAAGGCGGCGAGTTCATGGCCGAGACCGTGCGCTTCCTCGTCGAGCGCGGCGTGCCGGTGTGCGCGCACATCGGCCTCACCCCGCAGGCGGTGCATCAGCTCGGCGGCTATCGCGTGCAGGGCCGCAGCGAGGAAGGCGCGGCGCGCCTCAAGGCCGACGCGCTCGTGCTCGAGCAGGCCGGCGCCGCACTGATGGTCATGGAAATGGTGCCCGCCACGCTCGCCGGCGAGATCACCGCCAGCCTCTCCAGCATGGCGACGATCGGCATCGGCGCAGGCGCCGCCTGCGACGGCCAGGTGCTGGTGCTGCACGACCTGCTCGGCGTGTTCCCCGGCAAGACGGCGCGCTTCGTGCGCAACTTCATGGAAGGCGCGGCGAGCATCGAGGAAGCGGTTGCGCGCTACGCGGCCGCGGTCAAGGACGGCAGCTTCCCCGCTCCCGAGCACTGTTACTGAGCCCGCGTCGCGCACGCGAGGAACCGCAAATGCAGATCCACGAAAACATCGACAGCCTGCGCGCCGCACGCGCGGGCGCCGGACGCGTCGCCTTCGTGCCCACCATGGGCAACCTCCACGAGGGCCATATCGCCCTGATGCGCCAGGCGCGCGAACACGCCGACTGCGTGATCGCGAGCATCTTCGTCAACCGCCTGCAGTTCGGCGCCGGCGAGGACTTCGACCGCTATCCGCGCACCTTCGCCGCCGACTGCGAGAAACTCGCCGCCGCGGGAGTCGAGCACCTGTTCGCGCCCGACGAGTCGGTCATGTACCCGCAGCCGCAGCGCTACCACGTCGATCCTCCCGCAGAGCAGGTGTCGATCCTGGAGGGCGAGTTCCGCGCCGGCCATTTCCGCGGTGTCGCCACCGTGGTCATGAAGCTCCTCAACATCGTGCGCCCCGAGGTCGCGCTGTTCGGCAAGAAGGACTACCAGCAACTCATGGTGCTGTCGAACATGGTGCGCGAACTGGCGATGCCGATCGAGGTCGTACCGGGTGAGACGGTGCGTGCCGAGGACGGCCTCGCGCTGTCCTCGCGCAACGGCTACCTGAGCGCGGACGAGCGCGCGCGCGCGCCCCTGCTGCATCACCTGCTCGCAGGCATCCGCGCCGCGGTGCGCACCGGCGAGCGCGACTTCGCGCGGCTGCAGGCAGACGCGATGGCCCGCTTGAGCGCAGCAGGATGGGCGCCCGACTACGTCGCCGTGCGCCGCCGCCTCGACCTGCAGCCGCCGGTGCAGGAAGACGACGTGCTCGTTGTGCTCGCCGCGGCGAAACTTGGCCGCACCCGGCTGATCGACAACCTGGAAATCTGAAGCGGGAGGCTGGATCCGGGTTCGCCCGCGCTTGCATCGGCGGACGGATCTGGTTAAAAACCGTAAAACCCGCAAATAAAGGCCCGGCCGCGACCTGCGGCGCGCATTTCAACGAAGAAGGGGGAGTGGAAAGATGATGACGACGGTAAAACAGATCCTCGAGGCGAAAGGCAGCACCTTCCATGCGGTGCGCCCGACCGACTCGGTCTTCGACGCGCTGTCGCTGATGGCGCAGTTCGACATCGGCTGCGTGCTGGTCACCGACAGCGACAAGCTGGTCGGGATCTTCACCGAACGGGACTATGCCCGCAAGGTCGTGCTCAAGGGGCTGGTGTCGCGCGATGTGAAGGTCGGCGACCTGATGACGCCCAACCCTTACACGGTCGGCCTGACGGGCACGGCCGACGACGTGATGGCGACGATGACCGCCAAGCGCTTCCGCCACATCCCGGTGGTCGAGGAAGGCAAGGTGCTCGGCATCGTGACGATCGGCGACATGGTGAAGTCCATCGTCACCCAGCACGAGAAGACCATCAAGCAGCTCGAGAGCTACATCGCCGGCGACCTCGCCGCGGAGTGAGCCGCGCGGCGACATCGCCGCCGAACAAGCAGACGCCGGAGCCGACGGGAGTCGGGTCCGGCGTCGTCGTCTGCGGGATGCGTCGCGGGGCGCGCGGGAAGGCTGCGCCAGCGCGGCCCGGAAGCGCGCTCATCGCGACTTGCGTCGCTCCCACAGAAACCCCTCGGCTTTCGAGCCGCGCCGTGGGCGCGACGCAAGTCGCGATTGCTGTGGTCGAGTTGCGCCGGCGCGGCCCCCCGGCGCATGGATCGCGACTGGCGTCGCGCCTACGAACCCCCTCGGGTTGTCGAGCCGAGCAGACGCCTCGCGGCTCACTCCCCCACCGCCTTGCCGACGATCTCGGCCACGTCCGCCGACAGCCCCGGCGTGGCTAGCACGCGTTCGAGCTGCGGGCGGATGCTGGCCTGCAGCGCAGGCGTGAAACGACGCCAGTTCTCCAGCGCGCGGGCCATGCGGGCGGCGACCTGCGGGTTGCGGGCGTCGAGCGCGATCACCTGCTCGGCCCAGAAGGCGTGGCCGCTGCCGTCGGCGGCGTGGAACTCGCCCGGGTTGGCGCGGAAGAAGGTGCCCAGCAGGGCGTAGACCTTGTTCGGGTTCGACAGGCTGAAGGCGGGGTCGCTGAGGAGCACGCGCACGCGCGCCAGCGCCGGCTCGGCGGCCTCGTCCCAGCGCCAGGCGCCCGCCTGCAAGGCGAACCACTTGTCGAGCACGAGGGCGTCGTCGCGATGGCGGTCGTGGAAGGCCTGCAGCGCGGCGGTGCGCGCCGGGCTCGTGCTGTGCACCAGCGCGGCGAGCGCGCCGAAGCGCTCGGTCATGTTGGTGGCGGCGGCGAAACGCGCCTCGGCCCGCGCCAGGCCCTCGGCCACGCCGGCGGCGGCGAGGTAGCGCAGGGCGAGATTCACCAGCGCGCGACGGCCGGCGTCGCCCGGGTGGTAGCGATATTCACCCGCTACCTGCAGGCGCTCGACCACCTCCAGCCAGTCGGCGGCGAGGGTGGCGCCGAGCGCGCGCATCATGCGCACCAGCGCGCCGCGCAGCGCGGCGGGATCGGCGGGCGACATGCGCTCGAGCAGATAGGCCTCGCCCGGCAGCGCGAGCGCCTGGGCGCGGAAGGCGGGGTCGAGCGCGGCGTCGTTCAACAGGGCGCGGAAGGCGCGGACGAAGGCCTCCGGCACCGTCGCCGCGGGGTCGGCCGCGAGCGCCAGTGCGACGCGCTCGGCGTAGCGCTGCGCGGCGTCCCAGCGGTTGCAGGGGTCTGCGTCGTGCGCCATGCGGAAGGCCAGGCGCGCATCATCCTCGTCGAGTTCGAGGATCACCGGCGCGGAGAAGCCGCGCAGCAGCGAGGGCACCGGCTCGGCGGCGAGGCCGACGAAGCGGAACACCTGCGCCTCCTCGGTCAGCTTCAGTACGCGCGTGGTCGCCCCGGCCTGGGCCTCGCCCTCGAGCCGCAGCGGCAGGTCGCGCCCGTCCGCACCGATGAGGCCCAGCGCGACCGGAATTACCAGCGGCAACTTGACGTGCTGGCCGGGCGTGGCCGGGGTCGATTGCGCCAGGGTCAGCGTGTAGCTGCCGTCGGCCGCGTTCCACTCCCCGCTCGCCTTCACCCGCGGCGTGCCGGCCTGCTCGTACCAGCGCATGAACTGGTCGAGGTCGAAGCCGTTGTTGGCCTCGGACATGACCTCGACGAAGTCGTCGCAGGTCACCGCCTGGCCGTCGAAGTAGCTGAAGTAGAGGTCCATGCCGTTGCGGAAGCCCTCCTGCCCGAGCAGGGTGTGCAGCATGCGGATGACCTCGGCGCCCTTCTCGTAGACCGTGGCGGTGTAGAAGTTGTTGATCTCCTGGTAGCTGTCGGGGCGGATCGGGTGCGCCATCGGCCCACCGTCCTCGGGGAACTGCGCGGCGCGCAGCACGCGCACGTCGTCGATGCGCTTGACCGCGCGCGCCGAGGCCGCCCCCTCGGGGCCGGCCGCGCGCGCCAGCATGTCGGCGGAGAACTGCTGGTCGCGGAAGACGGTGAGGCCTTCCTTCAAGGTGAGCTGAAACCAGTCGCGGCAGGTGACGCGGTTGCCCGTCCAATTGTGGAAGTACTCGTGCGCGACCACGCTCTCGACGTTCTCGTAGTCGAGGTCGGTGGCGGTGTCGGGCTTGGCGAGGATGAACTTGGTGTTGAAGATGTTCAGCCCCTTGTTCTCCATCGCGCCCATGTTGAAGTCGGCCACGGCGACGATCATGAAGCGGTCGAGGTCGAGCTCCAGGCCGAAGGTCTCCTCGTCCCAGCGCATCGAGTGCACCAGCGAATCCATCGCGTGTTCGACGCGGTCGAGGTTGCCCTCCTCCACCCACACCTGCAGCAGCACCTCGCGGCCCGACATCGTCTCGACCTTGCGTTCGAACGCGACCAGCTTCGCCGCGACCAGCGCGAACAGATACGAGGGCTTGCGGAAGGGATCCTCCCACTTGGCGTAGTGGCGCCCACCCGGCAGCAGGCCCGCGTCGACCAGGTTGCCGTTGGAGAGCAGCACCGGGCAGGCCTCGCGGTCGGCTTCGAGCGTGACGGTGTAGCGCGCCATCACGTCGGGACGGTCGGGGAAACAGGTGATGCGGCGGAAGCCCTCGGCCTCGCACTGGGTGAAGAAGCCGCCGTTCGACAGGTAGAGGCCCGAGAGCGTGGTGTTGGCGCGCGGATTCACCCGGGTGACGACCTCGACCACGACGCGATCGCCCGCAGCGTCGATCTCGATGACGCCGCCGTCCTCGCGCAGCGCTTGCGGGGCCTGGCCGTCTACGCTCAGCGACACGCGCTCGAGCGCCTCGCTCCATAGCCGGATCGGGCCGTCGGCGGCGTCGCGCTTGCGCACGCAGGACATTCGGTTGGTGACCAGGGTGGCCTCGGGGTCGAGGCGGAAGTGCAGGTCGACGGTCTCGACCGTCCACGCCAGCGGCCGGTAGTCGGCGCGCTGGATCGTCGGGGCATGTTCGGTTTTCATTATGTTCTCCATCGGCGCCTCGCGGGCGCGGCAAGGGCGCGAGTGTACGCCCTGGCGGGCGAGCCGCACAGGGCGGGCATGCCTGGCGCAAAGCTGCGGTCAGGACCGGTCAGGACCGGTCAGGACGACGGGACCACGGCGCGAGCGGCGCCAGGCTGCCCGCGGCGCGGCTCAGTCGGGCTTGCGGTCGCAGACCAGCACATCGGCCGTCGAACGCGCGAGAACGTGCTTGGTGACGCTGCCGAGCAGCATTTCGCCGAGCAGGCCGTGGCCGCGCTTGCCGATCACGATCAGGTCGCAATCCTGTTCCTGCTCCTGCTCGAGGATCTGTGTCGTGGCCTCGCCGTGGACCACGATGCGGCGCACGCGGTTCTCGTCCACCCGCGCGCGCGCGACCAGCTCGTTCATCTGCGCACCCGCCTCGCGACGCGCGTTGACGCGCAGCGAGGACAGCGCGCTCTCCTCCACGCCGGCATAGCGCAGCTTGCCCTCGAAGGGCACCTCGAAGGCGTGCAGCAACACGAACTCGGCCTGCGGGGCCACGCGCCGCGCGAACTCCAGCGCCTCGAGCGCGCGTGCCGAGAAGTCCACCGGCACGAGCACGCGGCGATAGGGCTCGTGGGCGATCTGCTTGACCACCAGCATCGGGCGCACGGACTTGCGCAGCACGCGCTCGGTGGTGGAGCCGATCAGCAGCTCGCGCATGAAGCCTGCGCCGCGCGCCCCCATCACCAGCAGGTCGGCGTCGATCGCCTCGGCGTGGGCGACGATCTCGCCGAGCACGCCACCCACCGCCAGGTGCAGCTCGGGCGTCACCCCGTGGCGCTTGTGCATCTCGGCGGCGAGCGCTTCGACCTCGCCGCGCACCTCCTCGAGCAGCTTCTCCTGCAGCCCGACGGAGTCGGTGTCGAGCAGCTGGCGCAAGGTGTCGAGCGCGCCGGAATTGACCACGTGCTGCAGCGACACCCGCGCACCGAGCTCGGCCGCGAGCAGGCAGGCACGGACCACGGCATGACGGGCGAGCGCCGAGAGGTCGGTGGGGGCGACGAGGGTGCGGATCGGGTTCATCGTTCGGTCTCCTGGGGCCGGTCGGGCGCGTGCGCCCGCGGGCTCGCCGCGGGCTGCGCGGCGGCCGGATCCTGCGCCGGCGTTGCGGACTGCGTGCCGGCAGCTGCGGGTGCGTCCGTGCGATGAGCGTCCTCGTAGGCGATCTCCGCCGCGAAAGCGCGCGCCGCGTAGTCGGCCGCATCGTTGAAGGGGTTGAGCACGCGCTCCACCCCGGCAGCGCCGAGCGCGGCGCCATGGATGTCGTCACGCACCACGCCGGCGATGCGGCCCTTGAAGCCGGCCTCGCCGAGCGCATGCAGGAAGGCGCGGTTGGAATCCCACTGCGGGAAGGTGGTCACCACCCAGCGCGCATCGGCGAGCGGCAGGGATTCGAGGAAGCCGGGGTCCTCACCGTCGCCGAAGCGCACCGGCAGGCGCTGACGGCGCAGCTGGCGGACGATCTCGGGGTCGAAATCGACGCCGATCACGGCGATGCCGGCCTGGCGGAGCTGGCGCATCAGGCGCGCGCCATAGCGGCCGAGGCCGAACACCACGATGTCGGGCTGCCCCGCCGCCCTGCCCTGGCGCTCGACCGCGAGCTCGCGGAAGGGGCGCGCGCGCTCGAACACGCCGAGCAGCGGCGCGAGGCGCTCGTAGAGCGGCTGCGAGTACAGGATCATGTAGGTGGACACCATGATCGTGACCAGCCCGACCAGGGTGGTGAGACCGAGCGCCTCTACACCGACGTGACCAAGGGTGATGCCCATCGCCACGAACACGATTGAGAACTCGCTGATCTGCGCCACGGTGAGGCCGGCAAGGAAGCCGGTGCGCTTGCGGTAGCCCATGTAGCCCATGATCGCCATGACGATCAACGGGTTTCCGATCAACACGAAGAGCGACAGGATCACCGCCGGCCAGAGCTCACCGCCGAGCGTGGAGAAATCGAGTTTGGCACCGAGGTCGACGAAGAAGAACAGCAGCATGAAGTCGCGGATGCCGGTCAGGCGCGCGTTCATCGCCTCGCGGTAGCTCGTCGAGGCGAGCGAGAAGCCGGCCAGGAAGGCGCCCGCCTCCTTGCTGAAACCGGCCAGCTCGCCGAGCGCGGCGAGCCCGGTGCCCCAGGCGATGGCGAAGATCAGCAGCAGCTCCTGCGTGCGCGCCATCGCGTGCACCAGCCAGGGCAGCACGTAGCGCATCAGCACGAACATCAGCATGCCGGCGCCCACCAGGCGCAGCGCCAGGTGCCCGGCCACGGCGAGGATGGCGTCGTCGCCGTGGCCGCGCAGCGCGCTCATGGTCATCATCGCCAGCACCACGGCGACGTCCTGCACGATGAGGAAACCCACCGCGATGCGCCCGTGCAGGGAGTCGAGCTCGCGCTTGTCCGAGAGCAGCTTGACCACGATGATCGTGCTGGAGAAGGTCAGCGCCACCGCGACGTAGAGCGCGTCCATCAGGCTTTTGCCCATCAGCACGATGATGAGGAAGCCGAACACGATGGTGAAGCCGAGCTGGCCGAGGCCGGTGGCGAGCGCGACCGGGCCGATGTGGCGGATGTGATGCAGGTCGAGCTTGAGCCCGACCACGAAAAGCAGCACGGTGACACCGATCTCGGCGAGCAGGGCGACCTCGTCGTGCGCGGTGACGATGCCGAACACCGCCGGGCCCACCAGGATGCCGACCACGATGTAGGCGATCAGCACCGGTTGGCGGAGGCGCACCGCGAACGCTCCGGCCAGGGCGGAGACGATCAGCAGCACGGCGAATTCGGCGTAGGGCCCGTGGGCCAGCATCCCGGCCATCGTTCGATCCTCGTGTCACCCGGCGAGACACCCGGATACGGGGGCGCGCGGAGCGGAACCAAAGCCTTCGCACGAATGGTACCCGATCCGCGCCGCCAGGGCCGGCGGACGAAAAGGCGCGCGCGGAAACTCGGGAAAGCGCCGGATCAGGCCTTCGCGGGTGCGGGCAGCAGCACGATGCAGGTGCCGGCCAGGCGGTCGTGGAGGAACTGGCGGTCGCGATCGACCAACGCCCACGCCAGGCCGATGCCGCCCAGCAGCACCGAGGGCCAGGCGAGCGCATAGCGCAGCCAGCAGCGCCCGAGCGAGGCAATGCGCCCGTCCGCACCGGTGACGATCTTCAATCGCCAGGTCTGCATCGCGAGGGTCTGCCCGCCGCGCCGCCAGTACCACACGAAATACCCCCCGAGCACGCCGAACACGTGCAGCCAGAGCAACCAGCCGGGCGGGGCGAACCCGGCGGCGATGCCGAGCATCAGGTAGGGAACGAGGAAGGTGAGCGCGAGCACGCCGAGCATCAGCATCGATTCGTACAGCATCGAAGCGAGGCGCCGGCGCAGTCCGGCAAGCTCGGCGGAGGGGCGGTCGGCTGGGCCTGCACCGGCCGTGTCCTTGAGGGAGGAAGCATCCCGTGCCGGGGGCTGGGCGGCGCGCGCCCCGTCGGGGACGGCCTTGCCGGCCCGGCTCTTGCTGCGCGTCATGAGTCGATCCAGGCCGCCGCATGGCGGCGGCGCAAAAAGGGAAAACGGTAGGGGAACCGGGGAGGAGCGCGTGCGCGAGGACCTGCGCTGCGGCCGCCGGCGGCGGGATCGGGATCGCGGCCCCGCAGGACAACGTCAATCGCGCGCGCGTCGCCGCATGCGCTCCCGGCCACCGCCTGCAGCCTTGACCAAACCGCAAGCGGCCGGTAACGTTCTGCGTTTATCCAAACCCCAATAGAGCGAGTTCGCGATGGTGCTGTCCGGAGCCGAAATTGTAATCAGGTGCCTGCAGGAAGAAAAGGTCGAGTACGTCTTCGGTTACCCGGGCGGCGCGGTCCTCTTCCTCTACGACGCGCTCTTCCAGCAGGAAACGGTCCGCCACGTGCTGGTACGCCACGAGCAGGCCGCCGTGCACGCCGCCGACGGTTTCGCGCGCAGCACCGAGAAGGTCGGCGTCGCGCTGGTGACCTCCGGCCCGGGTGCGACCAACGCCGTCACCGGCATCGCCACCGCCTACTGCGACTCGATCCCGATGGTGATCATCTCCGGCCAGGTGCCGGTCGCCGCGATCGGCCAGGACGCCTTCCAGGAAGTCGACACGGTCGGCATCACCCGCCCGTGCGTCAAGCACAACTTCCTCGTCAGGGACGTGCGCGACATCGCCGCGACGATGAAGAAGGCCTTCCACCTCGCCCGCACCGGCCGCCCCGGCCCGGTCCTGGTCGACATCCCGAAGGACGTGTCGATGCAGCGCTGCGAGTACGAGTACCCGAAAGAGATCTCGATGCGCTCGTACAACCCGGTGACCAAGGGCCACTCGGGCCAGATCAAGAAGGCGGTGCAGCTGCTGCTCGAAGCCAAGCGCCCGATGATCTACACCGGCGGCGGCGTGGTGCTCTCCAACGCGGCCGAGCAGCTCGTCAAGCTCACGCGGCTCCTCGGCTACCCGATCACCAACACCCTCATGGGCCTCGGCGGCTACCCCTCGAGCGACCGCCAGTTCCTCGGCATGCCGGGCATGCACGGCACCTTTGAAGCCAACATGGCGATGCACTACTCCGACGTGCTGCTCGCCGTCGGCGCCCGCTTCGACGACCGCGTGATCGGCAATCCGGCGCACTTCGCCGAAGAGCCGCGCAAGATCATCCATGTGGACATCGATCCCTCGTCGATCTCCAAGCGCGTGCGCGTCGACACTCCGATCGTCGGCGACGTCAAGGAAGTGCTCGACGAGATGATCCGCCAGATCGAATCCGGCGAGGCGCGCCCCAACCCCGAGGCGCTGGCCTCGTGGTGGAAGCAGATCGAGCAGTGGCGCGAGCGCAAGTGCATGGTCTACAAGAACTCGGACGAGATCATCAAGCCGCAGTTCGTGATCCAGAAGCTGTGGGAAGTCACCGGTGGCGACGCCATCGTCACCTCCGACGTCGGCCAGCACCAGATGTGGGCGGCGCAGTACTACGGCTTCGACAAGCCGCGGCGCTGGCTCAACTCGGGCGGCCTGGGCACGATGGGCGTGGGCATGCCCTATGCCATGGGCGCCAAGCTCGCCAACCCCGACATGCAGGTGGCCTGCGTGACCGGCGAGGCTTCGATCCAGATGAACATCCAGGAGCTCTCGACCTGCAAGCAGTTCCGCCTGCCGATCAAGATCTGCAACCTCAACAACCGCTACCTGGGCATGGTGCGCCAGTGGCAGGAGCTGTTCCACGGCGGGCGCTACTCCGAGTCCTACATGGACTCCCTGCCCGACTTCGCCAAGCTGGCCGAGTCCTACGGCCACGTCGGCATCCGTGTCGACCGGCCGGCCGACGTCGAGGGTGCGCTGCGCGAGGCCTTCACCACCCACAAGGACGAGCTCGTGTTCCTCGATTTCCAGATCGACCAGACCGAAAACGTCTATCCGATGGTGCAGGGCGGGAAGGGTCTCACCGAGATGATCCTGTCGGCCGAAGACCTTTGATCGCCTCCTACCGAATCCGGAACACATCACCATGCGTCACGTCATTTCCCTCCTGATCGAAAACGAATCCGGCGCGCTGTCGCGCGTGTCCGGCCTGTTCTCGGCGCGCGGCTACAACATCGAATCGCTGACCGTGGCTCCGACCGAGGACTTCTCGATGTCGCGGATGACCATCGTCACCACCGGTTCCGACGAGATCATCGAGCAGATCACCAAGCAGCTGAACAAACTGGTCGAGGTCGTCAAGGTCGTCGACATCTCCGAGGCCGCCCACATCGAGCGCGAACTCATGCTGGTCAAGGTGCGCGCCACCGGCAAGGACCGCGAGGAGATCAAGCGCACCGCCGACATCTTCCGCGCCCGCATCATCGACGTCACCGACGCCTCCTACGTCGTCGAACTCACCGGCAACCAGGGCAAGCTCGACGCCTTCATCGGCGCGATCGACCCGGCACTGATCCTCGAGACCGTGCGCTCGGGCGTCTGCGGCATCGGCCGCGGCGACCGCGTGCTCAAGGTCTGAGCTCCCCCCTCCCCCGCTCCACATCGAACCAAAGGAAAGACATGAAGGTTTACTACGACAAGGACGCCGACCTCTCGCTGATCAAGGGCAAGCAGGTCACCATCGTCGGCTACGGCTCGCAGGGCCACGCCCATGCCCAGAACCTGCGCGACTCCGGCGTGAATGTCACCGTCGGCCTGCGCAAGGACGGCAGCTCGTGGGCCAAGGCCGAGGCCGCCGGCCTGGCCGTCAAGGAAATCGGCGAAGCCGTCAAGGCCGCCGACCTCGTCATGATCCTGCTGCCGGACGAGACCGCGCCCCAGGTCTATCGCGACGACATCGAGCCGAACATCAAGAAGGGCGCCGTGCTCGCCTTCGCCCACGGCTTCAACGTGCACTACAACCAGATCGTGCCGCGTGCCGATCTCGACGTCATCATGGTCGCCCCCAAGGGCCCCGGCCACACCGTGCGCTCCGAGTACCTGCGCGGGGGCGGCGTGCCGACCCTGATCGCGATCTACCAGGACCGCTCGGGCAAGGCCAAGGACATCGCCCTGTCGTACTCCGCTGCCAACGGCGGCACCAAGGGCGGCGTGATCGAGACCAACTTCCGCGAAGAGACCGAGACCGACCTCTTCGGCGAGCAGGCCGTGCTGTGCGGCGGCGCCGTCGAGCTGGTCAAGATGGGCTTCGAGACCCTGGTGGAAGCCGGCTACGCCCCCGAGATGGCCTACTTCGAGTGCCTGCACGAGCTCAAGCTGATCGTCGACCTGATGTACGAGGGCGGCATCGCCAACATGAACTACTCGATCTCGAACAACGCCGAATACGGCGAGTACGTGACCGGGCCCGAGGTCATCAACGAGCAGTCGCGCGCTGCCATGCGCAACGCGCTCAAGCGCATCCAGACCGGCGAGTACGCCAAGATGTTCATCCTCGAGGGCAAGACCAACTACCCGAGCATGACCGCCTACCGCCGCCTCAACGCCGACCACCAGATCGAGAAGGTCGGTGGCCAGCTGCGCGACATGATGCCGTGGATCAAGGCCAAGGCCCTGGTCGACAAGTCGAAGAACTGATCGCCCCGGCGTTCGGTCCAAGGGCCGGTACCGCACTCGCGGTGCCGGCCTTTTTCATTGCTGCGCCCGATCGCCCGCGCAAGCGCACGCACCGCAGGATCGTCATGCGGCGGCGCGGGCGCTTTTGCAGCCGGCACGGCGCGCGCGTACGCTAAAATGACGATCCTGGAATCCACGGAGGCGACGCCCAAGGTGCCCGATAACGAACACGCCCCGCTGCCCTTGTCCGACAAGCGCCGCCGCGGCATCTACATCCTGCCGAACCTGTTCACCACCGCAGCGCTGTTCGCCGGCTTCTATGCGATCGTGCAGGCGATGAACCAGCGCTTCGAGTACGCCGCGGTGGCGATCTTCGTCGCCATGGTGCTCGACGGCCTCGACGGCCGCATTGCCCGCCTCACCAACACCCAGAGCGAGTTCGGCGCCGAGTACGACTCGCTCTCCGACATGGTCTCCTTCGGCGCCGCACCGGCGCTGGTGATGTACGAGTGGGCGCTGCAGGACCTCGGCAAGCTCGGCTGGGTCGCCGCCTTCATCTACTGCGCCGGGGCCGCGCTGCGCCTGGCACGCTTCAACACCAACATCGACGTGGTCGACAAGCGCTACTTCCAGGGCCTGCCCAGTCCCGCGGCGGCGGCCCTGGTCGCCGGCATGGTGTGGGTGGGCATCGACAACGGCTTCGCCGGCAACGAGCTGCGCTGGTACGCCGCGGTGCTGACCATCTTCGCCGGCGTCTCCATGGTCAGCAACGTGCTGTTCTGGAGCGGCAAGAGCATCAACCTGCGCAAGAGCGTGCCCTTCATCGTGCTGATCGCGCTGGTGCTCGCCTTCGCGCTCATCTCCAGCTACCCGCCCGGCATCCTCTTCGGCCTCTTCCTCGCCTACGCCGGCTCGGGCTACGTGGTCGCCGCGCTGCGCTGGCGCCGGCGCCGCACCCATCGCGCCGAACCCGCCGCACCCCAGGCGGCCGCGTACACCGCACAAGCCGGCGACGCCGCCGCCGCGCCCGTCGAGGGCGCTTCATCCGACCCCGGGAGCAAGCCATGAAAGACAAGCTGATCATCTTCGACACCACCTTGCGCGACGGCGAGCAGAGCCCCGGCGCGTCGATGACGCGCGACGAGAAGCTGCGCATCGCCCGCCAGCTCGAACGCATGCGGGTCGACGTCATCGAGGCCGGCTTCGCCGCCGCCTCCAATGGCGACTTCGAGGCGGTGCGCTCGATCGCCGAGGCGATCAAGGAATCCACCGTGTGCTCGCTGGCGCGCGCCAACGAGCACGACATCCGCCGCGCCGGCGAGGCCATCCGGCCGGCGGCGCGCGGCCGCATCCACACCTTCATCGCCACCAGCCCGATCCACATGGAGAAGAAGCTGCGCATGACGCCCGATCAGGTCGTCGAGCAGGCGGTCAAGGCGATCGGCTGGGCGCGCGAATACACCGACGACGTCGAGTTTTCCGCAGAGGATGCCGGCCGCTCCGAGATCGACTTCCTGGTGCGCATCTTCGAGGCCGTGATCGACGCCGGCGCGAAGACCATCAACGTGCCCGACACGGTCGGCTACAACGTCCCCGAGCAGTTCGCCGCCACCGTGCGCACGCTGATCGAGCGCGTGCCCAACTCGGACAAGGTGGTGTGGTCGGTGCATTGCCACAACGACCTCGGGCTGGCCGTGGCCAACTCGCTCGCCGCGGTGCGCACGGGCGCGCGCCAGGTCGAGTGCACCATCAATGGCCTGGGCGAGCGCGCGGGCAACGCATCGCTCGAAGAGATCGTCATGGCGGTGCGCACCCGCGCCGACATCTTCCCGGTCGAGACCGGCGTCGACACCACGCAGATCGTCCCGGCCTCGAAGCTGGTTTCGCAGGTCACCGGCTACCCGGTGCAACCCAACAAGGCCATCGTCGGCGCCAACGCCTTCGCGCACGAGTCCGGCATCCACCAGGACGGCGTGCTCAAGCACCGCGAGACCTACGAGATCATGCGCGCCGAGGACGTCGGCTGGGGCGCCAACAAGCTCGTGCTCGGCAAGCTCTCCGGTCGCAACGCCTTCCGCGCCCGCCTGCAGGAGCTCGGCATCGAGATCGAGAGCGAGGAGCACCTGAACCAGGCCTTCGCGCGCTTCAAGGAGCTCGCCGACCGCAAGTCGGAGATCTTCGACGAAGATCTCACCGCGCTGATGCGCGACGAGGCGGTGACCCCGGCGCCCGAGCAGTACCGCCTGGTGTCGACCCGCTTCCACTCCGAGACCGGCGAGACGCCGGTGGCCGAGATCACCCTGTCGATCGGCGGCGCCGAGAAGCACGCCCGTGCCAACGGCTCCGGCCCGGTGGACGCCGCCTTCAAGGCGATCGAGACGGTGGCGACGACGGGAAGCGAGCTGCTGCTCTACTCGGTGAACGCGATCACCAGCGGCACCGACGCCCAGGGCGAGGTCACCGTGCGCCTGTCGCGCGACGGCCGCGTGATGGACGGACAGGGCGCCGACACCGACATCATCGTCGCCTCGGCCAAGGCCTACCTGAACGCGCTCAACAAGCTGCACGTGGGAGCCGAACGGCTCAACCCGCAGGTATGAGGGCGTAAGGCGTCAGGAGCGAAGGGCGGGTGCGGAACTTGCCGACCCCGCCCCGCCCGCCTCACTGCGCGCGGGAGGGAGCCGTCGCACGGGCATGCAGCATCGTGCTGGTGAACAACACGACCGCGAGGAAGACCTCGACGAGGGCGAACACGCCGGTGAGCCCGGGGTCGGTGGCGCGCAGCACACCCTCGGTGAAATACAGCAGCGACAGCATCGACAGCCACTGCGAGGTGTAGCGGCGGCCGCGCAGCACGCCGAACACCGCCGGCAGAAGCGGCAGCGCCTTCAGCATCATCCACGAGCCGCCCGGACGCAGCGGGGCGAGCCAGCCCTCCCAGATCACGCACAGCGCGATCAGCGCCAGCAGCGCGACGCTCGACACCACGCTCAGCATGCGCGCGTTCATCGCGACCCCGCCAGGCGCATCGCCACCTCGGCAAGGCGCCGGCCCTGCGCCTGCGCGAGCGCGATCTCCTCTGCGCTCGGCGCAGAATCGCCCTCGCTCCCGGAGACATGACTCGCGCCATAGGGCGTGCCGCCGCTGCGCGTCTCGCCGAGCGCCGGCTCGGAGAACGGCAGGCCGAGCACCAGCATGCCGTGATGGAAGAGCGGCAGCATCATCGACAGCAGCGTGCTCTCCTGCCCGCCATGCAGGCTGGACGAGGACGTGAACACGCAGCCCGGCTTGCCCTCGAGGGCGCCGTTGAGCCAGGCACCGGCAAGTCCGTCGAGGAAGTACTTCATCGGCGCCGCCATGTTGCCGAAGCGCGTCGGGCTGCCGAGCGCCAGGCCGACGCACTCCTCCAGGTCGGCGACCTCGACGTAGGGCGGCCCGGACGCCGGGATGTCGTCCTCCACCGCCTCGCACACGGCGGACACCCGCGGCACCGTGCGCACCCGCGCCACCGCGCCCGGCACCTGATGGATGCCGGCGGCGATGTGCTCGGCGAGCGCGCGCACCGAACCGCGGTGGCTGTAGTAGAGGACGAGGATTTCGTGCATCGGATGCCAGTTCCGGAAGGGGAGCGGATTATATCGCGCGGCGTCGCCGGCCACCCGCAGCCCGAAGGCGCACGCGGGCAATGCGCTCAGATCGGATAGGGATCGATCTCGTACTGGAAAAGTTCGACGCTCGGCGTCTGCAGGTCGAGCCCGAGCGCGCGTGCCTGGGCGACATAGACCGTCTGCGTCCCGCGTACGAAGACGAAGCGGCGCGAGGCGTAGGTGCCGGCGACCGCGAGCATCGCCGGATGGCGGCGCAGCGGCTCCATGATCGGCAGCGCGAGCGCGGGCGAGAGCTGCTGCACCGCACGCCCGCGAAAGCCGACCATGACCGGATGGAAGGACTGCCCGATGATCTGCAACCCGACCTCCACCTGCCCCGGGCAATCGCTGCGCACCCAGCGCACGATGCACACCGACCAGGCCTGCTCGGGCTTGCGCCGCAGGGCCAGCGCGCCGCCCGCCTCGATCTCGCCGCGCACGCCGGCCACACTCATGATCGCAAGGCCGCCCGGGCTTTCGTTGAGGACCATCCACTCCTGCAGCAACGCAGGGTCATCCCTTCCCCCACTGCCCAGATCCCACACCGATTGCAGGCCGATCCCGACCTGAACCACGTATTGATGCTGGCGCCGCGGCTGCCCCCGCACCGGCGCCGCCATCCAGTGGCTGCGAAGGCGGCGCAGCAAGGCCACCGTCTCGAGGGGTGAGAGGCCAGGCGGAAACAGCGCCTCCTCGGCATCCAGCGACTCGACTTCGCCCTGCATGCCCGCGAGTTCTGCCGCGGTCATGCGCGCCGTCACCCACTCTATGCACTCGCCCAGCTTCTGCGCCATCGGGCGCGGATTGAAGCTCCACAGATCGCCGCCGAGCACCGACTCCGAGGGCGCCGGCCGCCGCGCCACGGATTGCGGCCCCAGGTCGGCGCCGAGGTCGATCCACCACGCCGATGCGCTCGTGTCGCCGGTGCCGCGCGCGAGCACCGCGGCGCCGAGAACACGCGCATCGAGAAAGTCGTACAACCAGGCGATCTCGCGGCCGGTAAGCCCCTCGGGCTGTGCGACCGCGACGGCCAGCAGACGCAGGTAGGCACAGCGCAGGGGATCGTCCGCGGCAGCCGCGGCAACCTCATGGTGCGCCGCGAAGTCGTGCGCCAACCGCCAAGTCCCCGCGGGAGGCGCAGCCGCCGCCAGCGCGCTCAGCACGAAGATCTCGGTCACCACGCCGATCGCGTATTCGCAGAGCTCCGCTCCGCCCCCCGGCCGCGCCCTTCCGGCGCGCCCGGCTGCAGCCGAGACGGCCGTGGCGACATCGAGCGCGAGCACGCACAACTGCTCGTTCGCCTCGAACAGCGGCACGTCCACCGGGAGCTGTCTCGCGAGCAGCAAGGGCCGCAGCCGGCCACCGATGTCGCCCATGCGCTCGGCCAGCGCGCACAACAACGCGTCGCTCGTCGCCGGACCGGCAGCGGTGCCGCCAAAAGCGTCGTGCATGCGCGCTCGCAGCGCGGCGAGGTCATCCTCCACGGCGTCTGCAGGCTCGCTGTCGAGCCAGCGCAGCAGCGACTGCTCGGCATCGGACGGTGTCGAAGGCGCTTCCATGGTCCCCGGAGAAACATTGCTCGGGTCACATTCTATCCCCATCCCGCGCACACACGCCGCAACACTGCGGACACCCGGCGCCGGTACGCGGAAGATGTCGAGGAATCGCTCGTCGGCCGCAATAAAACCTTGTCCGCGACGGGCGACTCCCCTATAATCCGCGGTTTTTCGCATCCACCGATCAGGAACATCCAGATGGTCGTCATTCGCCTTGCCCGTGGTGGCGCCAAAAAGCGCCCGTTCTTCAACATGGTCGTTGCCGATTCGCGCAACCGCCGCGACGGTCGCTTCATCGAGCGCGTCGGCTTCTACAACCCGATCGCCTCGGGCGCCGAGAAAGGCCTCGTGATCAACGCCGAGCGCCTCGCCTACTGGCAGCAGAACGGCGCCCAGCTCTCGCCCACCGTCGCTCGCCTGGTCAAGCAGGCCGGCACGGCCGCGGCCTGATCGACTTCGATCAGCGGCCGAGCGGCGCATGATCGTACTGGGGCGCATCGTCGCCCCTTTTGGCGTTCAGGGCTGGATCAAGATCCATCCCTTCGGTGACGACCCCGCCTCGTGGCGGAATATGTCGCACTGGTGGCTGTGCAGCGACGACGACGCGCCCGCCGAGGCGTGGAAGCAATACACGTTGAGCGCCTGCCGGCCGCACGGCAAGGGGCTGGTGGCCGCACTGGCCGAGATATCCGACCGGGGCGCCGCCGAGGCGATCGACGGCTTCTACATCGCCGCGCCGCGCGAGGCGCTGCCCAAGCCTGCCGAGGGCGAGTACTACTGGGGCGACCTCGTCGGCCTGGCGGTCGAGAACGAGGCGGGTGAAGCGATGGGCACGGTCGCAGGGTTGATCTCGACCGGCGCGCACGACGTGTTGCAGGTGCGTGAAGGCGAAGGTGAAGAGGGGGTCGAACGCCTGATCCCCTTCGTCGCCGCCTACGTGCTCGACGTCGACCTGGCCACGCGGCGCATCCGGGTCGCCTGGCAGAAAGACTGGTAACACGGGACTGTGGAAGGCCGGTGAATCCGCAGAGCCCGCAAGGCGAAACACAGCAGGCGAGCCCTTCGGGCGTTGCAGGCGGCCCGCGTCGATACGACGTGATCACCCTCTTCCCCGAGATGTTCGCCGCGCTCACCGGCAGCGGCATCACGCGGAGGGCGATCGATCGCGGGCTGTACGCGCTCGGGTTCCACAACCCGCGCGACTTCACCAGCGATCCGCATCGCACGGTGGACGACCGCCCCTACGGCGGCGGCCCCGGCATGGTGATGCTGGCCGAGCCGCTGATGCAGGCGATCCGCGCCGCACGCACGGCGCAGGAAAGGGCGCTCGGACGTAGCGGGCGGGTCATCTACCTGTCGCCGCAGGGGCGCAGGCTGGAGCAGGAGGTGGTGCTGGAACTCGCCGCCGAGCCCGCGCTGGTGTTGCTGTGCGGGCGCTACGAAGGCGTGGATCAGCGCCTGATCGACCGCGAGGTCGACGAAGAGCTTTCGCTCGGCGACTTCGTGCTGTCGGGCGGCGAGCTGCCGGCGATGGTGCTGCTCGACGCGATCGTGCGCCAGCTGCCCGGCGCACTGAACACCGCCGGCTCGGCGCAGGAGGATTCCTTCGCCGACGGCCTGCTGGACTGTCCGCACTACACGCGGCCGGAGCGGTACGAAGACGAACGCGTGCCCGAGGTGCTGTTGTCGGGCAACCATGCGGCAATCCGCCGCTGGCGCCTGAAGCAGTCGCTCGGCCGCACCTGGCTGCGCCGCCCCGACCTGCTCGCGGCGCGCCAGCTCAGCAAGACCGAATTGAAACTGCTTGAAGAGTTCAGGCAGGAGCAAGCCGGGACGCAGGACGCACTGGAACCCCAGCGCGGCTGAGCGTCCTTTCACAAACGGCGCGCATCAGGTTGCGACCTGCTCTGCGGCCAGGCCGGCGCAAGAGGCGAAGGCCGATAACATCGACGGAGTATCTGCAATGAACCTGCTTCAGCAACTCGAACAGGAAGAAATGGCCCGCGTCTCGCAGGGCAAGACCATCCCCGAGTTCGGTCCCGGCGACACCGTGATCGTCCAGGTGAAGGTCAAGGAAGGCAACCGCGAGCGTCTGCAGGCCTATGAAGGCGTGGTCATCGCCAAGCGCAACCGCGGCCTGAACTCCTCCTTCATCGTCCGCAAGATCTCCTCGGGCGAGGGCGTCGAGCGTACCTTCCAGACCTACTCGCCGCTGGTCGCCGGCGTCGAGGTCAAGCGTCGCGGTGACGTGCGTCGTGCCAAGCTGTACTACCTGCGCCAGCGCTCGGGCAAGTCGGCGCGCATCAAGGAAAAGCTGGACTACAAGGCCGCCGCCGCCAAGCGTGCCGCCCAGCAGCAACAGGAAGCCTGATCGCTCCGGCGTTCGCTTCATCGAAACGGGCCTTCGGGCCCGTTTTTTCGTTCACCGCAGCCGCGCGGCGGGGCTTGGCAGGCGCGGCCACGCCGGCCCGTCGATCGCGACTTGCGTCGCTCCTGCGGCGCGGCTGCGGCGCTGGGAGTCCGTTGCAGGAGCGACGCGAGTCGCGATTGCGACGCCTGGACACGCGCCGGGACGCCTCCTCCGTGGCCCCCTGCTCAGCGCCGTTCGACGCGATGCATGAGCCAGAACGCGGCCGCGAGGAAGATCAGGCTGGGCGTCAGCGCAGCCATGAAGGGCGGCCAGGCGTTGATCATGCCGAGGTTGGAGAACAGGCCGTTGAGGAGGTGGAAGCCCACGCCCAGCATCACCCCCATGAAGATGCGCGCGCTCGCGCCGCCCATGCGGTCGTGGATGAAACCGAAGGGCATCGCCAACGCCATCATCACCAACGCGGTGAAGGGGTAGATCAGCTTCTTCCACAGCGCGATCTCGAAGCGGTCGGCGTTCTGGTTGTTGTCGCGCAGGTGGTTGATGTAGGTCCACAGGCGACCGAAGGGCATGTGCTCGGGCGACACCATGAGCACCCCCAGCACCTCCGGCGTCAGCTCCGAACGCCAGCGGATTTCGGGCAGGCGCTCGATCTCGGTGCGATCGCCGTGGAAGCGCGTACGCTGCACGTCGAGCAGCTTCCACTCCCCGCTGCCGTCGAACACGCCGGTCGCCGCTTCGGCGATCGATTCGAGCGCGTAGTCTTCATCGAAGGCATAGATGCGCGCACCGCGCATGCTGCGGTCGGGCATCAGCGTGCGCACGTTGAGCACGAGCCGGCCGTCCTTCACCCACAGGCCCGAGCGCAGTTGCTGCGAGACGGTCGCCTGCGTGGCGGTGAGCTTCCACTCCTCCGCGGCGGCCTCCGCGGGCGGCGCCACGTATTCGCCGACCAGGAAGATCAGCACGGCGAACACTCCGCCGATCAGGCCGAGCACGCTCGTCAGCAGCGCGTTCGACATCCCCGAGGCTCGCATCACGGTGATCTCGGAGTTCTTCGCCAAGGTCGCCAGCGCATACAGGGTGCCGATCAGCACCGCGATCGGCATCAGCTCATACACCCGCGCCGGCAGGGTGAGTCCGACATACACCAGGGCCTGGTAGAGCGTGTAGCCGCCCTTGCCCACGTCCTCGAGCTCGTTGATGAAGTCGAAGAAGGCGAACAGGCCGAGAAAGGCCACCAGCACCAGCGCACTGGCGGCGAAGATCTCGCGCGCGAGATAGCGCAGCAGAACCGGACTCACCGGACTCCCCTCCTGCCGCCGGGCGACATCCTTCGGGAGGGCGCCGAGCGCCTCCCTTCGGGCGGCCGTGCGGGTGCGCTCATGCACGCCTCCGCCAGAACGGCGAGATCGCCAGGCGCTTGTGGAACATCAGCGCCAGCACCGCCAGCACCACCACGTGGGGCAGCAGCAATCCGGCCACGAAGGGCAGCTTGCCCTGCGCAACCCAGGACTGGAACACGGAAATCGCGTTGCTGTAGAGCAGGTACACGAGCAGCGCCACCAGCAGGTTGTTCGCACGCCCGGCGCGCGGATTGACGAAGGACAGCGGGATCGCCATCAAGGCCAGCAGCAACGCGACCGCCGGCACGCCGAAGCGGCCGACGAGTTCGCCGAGGCCGCGCGGCTCGGGCTGCGCGAGCAGCACCGCGGTCGGAAGCGCGCGGATGCGTGCCTGCTGGCCCGCGACCTGCTTCTGCTCGACCTGCACTTCGTAGCGATCGAACTCCATTACCCGGTACTCGGGCGTACCCGGGGTCCCGTCGTAGCGCCGCCCTTTCTCGAGCACGACAAACCGCCGGCCGTCCGCATCGCCGCGCAGGTAGCCTTCGGCCGAGGCGATCACCACCAACTGGCCGCTGCGGGTCTGCTCGCTGACGAAGACATTGCGCACCCGGCCATCCTCGCCGGCGCCGACCTCGACGAAGAACACCCGCTGCGCGCTCGCGGACTCGCGGAAGACGCCGGGCGCGACGCGATGGGTATCGTCGCGATTCTCCAGGCGCTCGCGGTATTCCGCGCTCTTCTGCTGTGACCACGGCGTCAGGTAGAGCGAGCCGCCACCGGCCACCAGCACGACGGGCAGCGCGAACATCAGGACCGGCCGGATCCAGGCGGTGAGGGGCACACCCGAGGCGAACCACACCACCATCTCGGAATCCCGGTAGCTGCGCGACAGCGACACCAGGATGGCGATGAACAAGGTGAGCGTCAGCACCGTGGGCAGCTGCGCAAGCGCGCCAAACCCGATCAGCGCCACCACGGCATCGGGCGGCACGCGCCCGCCCGCCGCCTGGCCGAGCAGGCGGATGAGCACGGTGGAGATCAGGATCGCGAACAGCGCCACGAAGACCGCGGCGGCCGTCTGCGCGAATTCCCGTTGCAGGGCGCGCCGGAAGATCATCGGGCGGGGGTCGATACCGGGATGAGGCCGGGCGGCAGGCCGCGGCGGATGTGGATGGGAAGCGTTTTTGACGCCCCGGTTGCGAACGCGCCATAATCTTCGGCAATCGAAACCAGGCATCCAAACAAGGAAAAACGCATGGAATTTACCATAAAGACCGGCAGCCCGGCCAAGCTCAAGACTGGCCTGCTGGTACTCGGCGCGTTTGCCGAAGGCCGTCTCCCCGCCCTCTCGGCCGCGGCCGACGGTGCTGCCGAAGGCCGCCTGGCCGCCCTGATCAAGCGTGGCGACCTCGAGGACAAGGCGGGCGCCACGCTGCTGGTGCATGACCTGCCCGGCGTGCACGCCGAGCGCGTGCTGCTGGTGAGCCTGGGCAAGCACGACGAGTTCGGCGACAAGGCGTACCGCGACGCGCTCGCCGCCGCGGCGAAGGCGATCTCCGCCGGGCCGGCGAAGGACGCCGTGGTCGCGCTCGCCGACGCAGAGCTCTCCGGTCGCGACATGGCGTGGCGGCTGCAGCAGGCCGCGCGCATCCTCGCCGACGGCGCCTACCGCTTCGACGCACTCAAGTCCGACAAGAAGACCCGGAAGGAGCGTGGCGCGAAGAAGCTCTGCCTGCTGGTGAGCTGCGAGCTCGGCGCCGAGCTCGACACCGCCGTCCTGCAGGGCCACGCGATCGCCAGCGGCATGGCGCTGGCGAAGGACCTCGGCAACCTGCCCGGCAACCACTGCACTCCCACCCACCTGGCGGAAACGGCCGAGTCCCTGGGCAAGCAGTACAAGTTCGACGTCGAGGTGCTCGAGCGCGACGACATGGAGAAGCTCGGCATGGGCTCCTTCCTGTCCGTGGCGCGCGGCTCGCACCAGCCGCCCAAGTTCATTGTCATGCACTACAAGGGCGGCAAGGCCAAGGCGAAGCCGGTCGTGCTCGTCGGCAAGGGCATCACCTTCGACACCGGCGGCATCTCGCTCAAACCCGCAGCCGAGATGGACGAGATGAAGTTCGACATGTGCGGCGCCGCGAGCGTGCTCGGCACCTTCAAGGCGGTCGCGCAGATGGGCCTGCCGATCAACCTGGTCGGCCTCGTCCCCACGACCGAGAACATGCCCGGCGGCGGCGCCACCAAGCCCGGCGACGTCGTCACTTCGATGTCGGGGCAGACCATCGAGGTGCTCAACACCGACGCCGAGGGCCGCCTGATCCTGTGCGACGCGCTCACCTACGCCGAGCGCTTCAAGCCCGAGTGCGTGATCGACATCGCCACGCTCACCGGCGCCTGCGTGGTCGCGCTCGGCAAGATCCCGAGCGGACTGCTCGCCAACGACGACGAGCTCGCCGCCGAGATCCTGCGCCGTGGCACCGAGTCGGGTGACCGCGCCTGGCAGCTGCCGCTGTGGGACGAATACCAGGAACTGCTCAAGAGCAACTTCGCCGACATGGGCAACATCGGCGGCCGTTACGCCGGCACGATCACCGCGGCCTGCTTCCTGTCGCGCTTCGCCAAGGCCTACAAGTGGGCCCACCTCGACATCGCCGGCACCGCCTGGGTGTCGGGCGATGCCAAGGGCGCGACCGGCCGCCCGGTGCCGCTGCTGAGCAGCTTCCTGATCGGGCGCGCCCGCGCCCATGCGGCCTGAGCGCCGGCCGGCGGCCGCCATGGCCCCGCGCGTGCAGTTCTATCACAACACCCCCGACCGCCTCGCGCTCGCGCACGAGCTGGCCGCCGGGGCGCACGCACGCGGCCGCAAGGTGGCACTGCGTTGCACCGACGCGACCCAGTTGCGCCGACTCGACCAGGCGCTATGGACCGCGGTGCCGCTCGACTTCGTGCCCCACGTCGGCGTCGGGTCGGCGCTGGCCGCGGAGACCCCGGTGGTGCTGGGCGCAGCCGGCGAGCCCTGCCCGTGGCCGCACGCCGACATGCTGTTCAACCTCGCCGACGACGTTCCCGCCGAGGCGGAAGGGTTTCGCATGGTCGTCGAGATCGTCGGCCGCGACGCCGCCGAAGTGCACGCCGCCCGCCTGCGCTGGGCCGCCTACCGGCAGCGCGGTTACGAACTGAAGGCCTTCGACGCCGAACGCAGGGTGGCGCTGTGAGAGGCTGGGAAGACGACTCCGACGACGAACTCGAGCGCGCCGACGACCTGCTCGGCCAGGCCGACGCGCTGCTGCGCCGCCATCGCGGGGACGCCACGCCAGCCTCCCCCCGCACACCATCGCCGGGCGGCGCGGGCCCCGCCGAGCCCGCCGATGCCGCGCCGGCGATCTCGCCCGCGACCATGCAGGCCTTCGACGACGACGACCTGCCGATCCTGACCGAGGTCGTCGACGACCTCGATCTGCCTGCGGAAATCTTCCAGCCGGTCGAGGCGCCGTTCGCGGCGGCCGCGGTGGCGAGCACGGCGGCCATGCCGTCCTTCGTGCGCAGCCTTGCAGCGGCGCAATTCACGCCTGCGGGGGAGCCTGCCGCGTCGACAGTGCGCGATGCAGCGCCGGAGCCCGTCACGCAGCCCGAACCGCCCGCGCCGCAGACACCCCACCCGCAGTCCGCGCCCTCCGCCGCCGAATCCGCGGCGGCATCGCCACCGGCACGGAGCGCCGCGGCGCAAGAGCAGCAGCTCGCCGAACGCCTGGTCGAGCTCGACACCGCGATCGCGCGCGAAATCGACGAATGGGCCGCGCGCGAGCTGCCGCAGATCATCGCCCGCGAACTCGAGCGCCTCGGCGAGCGCATCCAGGACGAAGCCCTCGCCCACCTGCGCGCCACGTTGCTGCCCGGGATCTCTGCACGCGTCAGCAGCCTGTTCGACGACCGTCCCCACGACGTTCCGCCTGCCCGGTAGGAGCGACGCGAGTCGCGAACGGGACCGCTGCCTTGTGCTGCGGCCGGACGGCCACCGCAATCGCGACTCGCGTCGCTCCCACGGCGGACCACCGCGGTTCGGCAGGGGAGAAGGGCGCGACACCGCCCCATGGCGCGCTCGTACCGGGGCGCCGGTGCTCCATCCGCTATAATCCGCGCTTTGCCTTCACGCGCGTAGAACACCATGGAACTGGCCAAGAGCTTCGAGCCCGCCGACATCGAACGTCGCTGGTACCCGGAATGGGAATCCCGCGGCTTTTTCGACGCCGGGCTCGACAAGTCGAACCCCGCCGCCTTCTGCATCCTGCTGCCGCCGCCCAACGTCACCGGCACGCTGCACATGGGGCACGGCTTCAACCAGACGATCATGGACGCGCTCACGCGCTACCACCGCATGCGCGGCGACAACACGCTGTGGCAGCCGGGCACCGACCACGCCGGCATCGCCACCCAGATCGTCGTCGAGCGCCAGCTCGACGCCCAGGGCGTCAGCCGCCACGACCTCGGCCGCGAGCGCTTCCTGGAGAAGGTGTGGGAGTGGAAGGAATACTCCGGCGGCACCATCACCCGCCAGATGCGCCGCCTCGGCACCAGCCCGGACTGGAAGCGCGAGCGCTTCACGATGGACGAGGGCCTGTCGCGCACCGTCACCGAGACCTTCGTGCGCCTCTACAACGAGGGCCTGATCTACCGCGGCAAGCGCCTGGTGAACTGGGACCCCAAGCTCGGCACCGCGGTGTCCGACCTCGAGGTGGTGTCGGAGGAAGAGGACGGCAAGCTCTACCACATCCTGTATCCGTTCTCCGACGGCCCCATCGGTGACCTGCAAGGCCTGACGGTCGCCACCACCCGCCCCGAGACCCTGCTCGGCGACGTCGCGGTGATGGTGCATCCCGAGGACGAGCGCTACGCCCACCTCATCGGCAAGACCGTCGAGCTGCCGCTCACCGGCCGTCATATCCCGATCATCGCCGACGACTACGTCGATCGCGAGTTCGGCACCGGCTGCGTGAAGGTCACGCCGGCGCACGACTTCAACGACTACGCGGTGGGCCAGCGCCACAAGCTCGACACCATCGTCGTGCTCACCCTCGAAGGCGCCGTGCCCGCGGTGGCCGAGCGCTACACCGCCGACGGCGTCACCCTGGAGGGTGTGCCGATGCCGGCGGGCGTCGTCGGGCTCGACCGCGTACCGGCGCGCGAGAAGGTGGTCGAGGCGCTCGAGGCGCTCGGCCTGCTGCTCGAGGTCAAGGCGCACAAGATGCAGGTGCCGCGCGGCGACCGCACCGGGGTCGTCATCGAGCCGATGCTGACCGATCAATGGTTCGTCGCCATGAGCAAGCCGGGCGCGGACGGCAGGTCGATCACCGACAAGGCGCTCGAGGTCGTGGCCTCGGGCGAGATCAAGTTCTACCCCGAGAACTGGGTCAACACCTACAACCAGTGGCTCAACAACATCCAGGACTGGTGCATCTCGCGCCAGCTGTGGTGGGGCCACCGCATCCCGGCCTGGTACGACGAGGAAGGCCGCATCTACGTCGCCACCTGCGAGGAAGAGGCGATCCGCGCCTGGAAGGCCGACCTGCAGCTCGGCATCGACGCCCTCGACGCCGAGGTGCAGACGCGCCAGCGCGAAGGCCAGACCGCCGAGCAATACCCCGAGATCGCCGAGCGCCTCGCCCTGCTCCACGCCCGCCACGACGCCGGCCGCCTGCGCCAGGAAGACGACGTGCTCGACACCTGGTACTCGTCCGCGCTGTGGCCGTTCTCCACGCTCGACTGGACCGCCGAGTGGCCGGAGAAGAGCAACGACGCGCTCGACCTCTACCTGCCCTCCACCGTGCTCGTCACCGGCTTCGACATCATCTTCTTCTGGGTCGCCCGCATGGTGATGATGACGAAGCACATCACCGGCAGGATCCCCTTCAAGCACGTGTATGTGCACGGCCTGATCCGCGATGCGGAAGGCCAGAAGATGAGCAAGTCCAAGGGCAACGTGCTCGACCCGATCGACCTCATCGACGGCATCGCGCTCGACGAACTCATCAAGAAGCGCACCTTCGGCCTGATGAACCCGAAGCAGGCGCAGAGCATCGAGAAGAAGACGCGCAAGGAATTCCCCGAGGGCATCCCCGCCTTCGGCACCGACGCGCTGCGCTTCACCTTCGCCTCGCTCGCCAGCCCTGGCCGCGACATCAAGTTCGACCTCGCGCGCTGCGAGGGCTACCGCAACTTCTGCAACAAGCTGTGGAACGCCACCCGCTTCGTGCTGATGAACTGCGAGGGCCAGGACTGCGGCATCGGCGAGACCGTCGCCTGCTCCACCGAGGTGCTCGACTTCTCCTTCGCCGACCGCTGGATCGTGTCGCGCCTGCAACGCACCGAGGCCGAGGTCGCAGAACACTTCGCGGCCTACCGCTTCGACCTGGTCGCGCGTGCGGTGTATGAGTTCGTCTGGGACGAGTACTGCGACTGGTACCTGGAGCTCGCCAAGGTGCAGATCCAGTCGGGCACCCCGGCGCAGCAGCGCGCCACCCGCCGCACGCTGCTGCGCGTGCTCGAGACCGTGCTGCGCCTGGCACACCCGCTGATCCCCTTCATCACCGAAGAACTCTGGCAGACGGTCGCCCCGCTCGCCGGGCGCAAGGAAGGCGACAGCATCATGCGCGCGCGCTACCCGCAGGCCGAGCCCAAGCGCATCGACGAGGCCTCCGAGGCCAAGGTCGCCGAGCTCAAGGCGATGATCTACGCCTGCCGCAACCTGCGCGGCGAGATGAACATCTCCCCGGCGCAGCGCCTGCCGCTGGTGGCCGCGGGCGACAAGGCGGCACTGGCGCTGTACGCGCCTTACCTCGCCGGCCTCGCCAAGCTCGCCGAGGTGCAGGTCGTGGACGAGATCGGCGCCGACGAGCTCGCCCCGGTCGCGGTCGCAGGCGAGACCCGCCTGATGCTGAAGGTGGAGATCGACGTCGCCGCCGAGCGCGAGCGTCTGGGCAAGGAGATCGCCCGCCTGGAGGGCGAGATCGCCAAGGCCGAAGGCAAGCTCGGCAACGCCAGCTTCGTAGACCGCGCGCCGGCCGC
This sequence comes from Thauera aminoaromatica, assembly GCF_000021765.1. Lineage (NCBI taxonomy): Bacteria > Pseudomonadati > Pseudomonadota > Betaproteobacteria > Rhodocyclales > Zoogloeaceae > Thauera > Thauera aminoaromatica. The sequence continues at coordinate 3,022,156 of NC_011662.2, forward strand.
GGTGGTGCAGCAGGAACGCGACCGCCTGGCGGGCTTCAAGGCCACGGTGGGCAAGCTCAAGCCGCAGCTCGCCAAGCTGGGGGGCTGATGGCCGCACGGAGGGCGCGCGTGCATTCCGTTCAAATGCGCGTCGCGCTTCCTCCGACGCCGGAATCGCGACTTGCGTCGCTCCTACCAATGCCGTAGCGCTTCGCTTCCTCCAGCGCCGAAATCGCGACTTGCGTCGCTCCTACCGAAAGCGCCCGTGGGAGCGACGCGAGTCGCGATGCGGCGCCCCAGCCCGCGCGGAACTCCGGCAAGCGCCGAAAACTACTTCCGCTTCAGGAAGAACTCGTAGGCCTTGTCGGACGTTTCACCCTGGCCGAGCAACTCGTTGCCGGTCTGGCGCGCAAACGCCTGGAAATCCTTGATCGACCCGGGATCGGTCGCCAGCACGCGGACGATCTGTCCGCTCTGCATCTCGGACAGCATCTTCTTGGCCCGCAGGATCGGTAGCGGGCAGTTGAGCCCGCGCGCATCCACTTCCTTGTCGTATCTCATCCCCGCTCCCTGGTTGGGTCGTGTTGAAGGCGGCCGATTCTAAAGGATGGCATTGCGCCCCGGAAGGCGCGCCCGTCACGCTGCGCGACATGCGGCGCGAGGTCGTTCAGCGCTCGCGCTTTTCCTCGAGCAGGCGCTGCTTGAGCTCGCGCAGGCGCGCATCCACCGCCGACAGGGTATAGAAGTCGCCATCGCTGGCCCTGCGCGCGATCTCAAGCTGCTCGATCGCGGCCGGCAGGCTGCCGCGCAGGTAGTACACCTCGGCCTGGGTGCGGTGCTGCTCGGTGCGCTGTCCGAGGGCCGCGTAGGCGCGCGACAGCAGCTGCCACAGGCGCGGATCACCGCTGCGGTTGTCGATGCGGCGGCGCAGTTCGGTCGCGGCGACGTCCGCCCGTCCGCCGAGGATGCGCGCATCGGCGAGCGCGTAGCTCACGCTGCGGCTGGACGGAAACTGCTTCTGCGCGGCCTCGAGGATGCGGATCGCGCCCCCGGCGTCGTTGCGCGCGAGACGGATCTCCGCCGCCAGCCCCTCGACCCAGGCCAGGCCCGCCGCCTTCGCGCGCAGCGGCTGCAGGCGGGCCTCGGCCTCGTCGAGGCGACCGGCGCGCATCAGCGCACGGGCGAGACCGTAGGCGAGCGCCTCGTCCTTGGGCTCGCGCGCGAGGCGGTCCTCCAGCTCCTGCACCGCCTCGGCGGGCTGGCCGGCGTTGGCGCGCAGCTTGGCACGCGCGAAGCGGAAATCCGCCGAGTCCGGCACCTGGCGATAGCGCATCGCCGCGACGCGGTTCTCCATGTCGGCGATGCGCTCGGTGGTCAGCGGGTGGGTGCGCAGGTAAGCCGGCGCGTTGTTCTCGTACACACGCGTGTTGCGTTGCAGGCGCTCGAAGAAGCCGGGCATGCCGCGCACGTCGAGCCCGGCCTTGTCCAGGGTCTCGAGGCCGGCGCGGTCGGCCTCGCGCTCGAAGGCGCGGGTGTAGCCGAGTTGGGACTGGATCGCCCCGGCCTGGCCGGCAGCGATCGCCGCGGTGCTGACATCCGAGTTGCTGCGCGCGGCCAGCACCGCGACCAGCATCGAGGCGATCATCAGCATCGCCGACTGGCTCTGCTTGCCGACGATCTGCGCGATGTGGCGCTGGGTGACGTGGGCGATCTCGTGGCCGAGCACCGAGGCGAACTCGGACTCGCCCTCCGCCGCCAGGATCAGCCCGGTGTGCACGCCGATGAAGCCGCCCGGCAGCGCGAAGGCGTTGAGCGTGGCGTCGCGCACGACGAAGAAGTCGAAGTCGAGTCCCGGGTTGTTGCTCACCGCGGCGAGGCGCTGGCCGAGGCGGTTCACGTACTCCTCGACCTCCGCATCGTCGAGATAGGCCGCGTCACGCCAGCGGATCTCGCGGATGATCTGTTCGCCGATCTTGCGTTCGGCCGCGGGAGAGAGTTCGGACGCGGCCACGTCGCCGAGATCGGGCAGATCGGCGGCGAGCACGGGGGCCGGCGCAGGCAGGGCCAGCGCGAGGCTGAGCAGCAGGGCGAGGGGTCGGCGCATCATCGGATGCTATGATACCCGCCGATCCGCGCCCGTTCCCCCGCCGATGTATCGACGTGTAGCGGCGCCTCCCGCCGCGTGGCGATTGCCGCCGCGGCACACCCGCATCTTCTGCCCTGCCCCACCATGAGCACTCCGGAATCCAGTCCGCTGACCCACTTCGACGCCGACGGCCAGGCCCACATGGTCGACGTCGGTGCCAAGGCCGAAACCCGCCGCGTCGCGGTCGCCACCGGCCGCATCCACATGCTGCCCGCCACCTTCGACATGGTGAAGTCGGGCAGCGCGAAGAAGGGCGACGTGCTCGGCATCGCCCGCATCGCCGCGATCCAGGCCTCCAAGCGCACCAGCGAGCTGATCCCGCTCTGCCACCCCATCCCGCTCACCCGCGTCGCGGTCGAGTTCGAGCTCGACGCGGCCGCGCACGCCATCCGCTGCACGGTCACCGCCGAGACCGTCGGCCGCACCGGCGTCGAGATGGAGGCGCTCACCGCGGTCAACGTCGGCCTGCTCACCATCTACGACATGTGCAAGGCGGTGGACCGCGGCATGCGCATGGAGGGCATCCAGCTGATGGAGAAGCTGGGCGGCAAGTCGGGGCACTGGAAGGCGTGAGGCTAAAGCACTGATTTTGCTGGGAGGCTGTTGAACCCTGAAGCTTGATCGGTTGGCCTCCAAACCCGACACCCGAGCGCAGCACCCCAACCAAATCGGCGTTCTGTCCATCGTTTGTCCAACTGGGGGCAACGATGGCATCAATCAGGCAACGCGGGAACAGGTGGCAATGTCGCGTCACACGGCACGGCTTCCCGCCCGAAACCAAGTCCTTCGCAACGAAGGCGGACGCGGAAACATGGGCACGATCCATCGAAGTCGAGATGGACAAGGGCGTCCATCAGAACCGTGCATCAGTCGAGCGAACAACGCTTGCAGACATCCTGCTGCGGTACGCCGAAGAGGTCACGCCCTGCAAGAAGGGGGCGAAGGATGAAGCCATCCGGCTGAACGCCCTGCGGGCAAACAAGCTCGCCAAGCATTCACTGGCAAACCTCAGCGCCGCAGCGGTGGCGAAGTTCCGCGACGAGCGTTTGAAGACCGTATCGGCGGGAACCGTGCTGCGTGACCTCGCCCTGATTTCGTCGGTCCTGAACCATGCGCGCAGGGAATGGGGCTTCCCGGTTGAAAACGCCGTTCAGGCGATCCGTAAGCCCCGCCAGCCTCAAGGGCGGGAACGCGTGCTATCGCACGACGAAGAAGCCCGCCTGCTGGCCGCATCGGCCCCTATCGGGCGTCGTAGTCCCTGGCTCCAGCCGATCATCATCCTTGCACTGGAAACGGCCATGCGGCGCGGCGAACTGCTTGCGCTGCGGTGGGAGCATGTCAGCCTCGACAAGCGCACCGCCCTACTTCCCGACACCAAAAACGGCACACGACGCCTTGTGCCGCTTTCACCCCGCGCAATCGACACCCTCAAGCACATGCCGCGCGCCATTGATGGGCGCGTGTTCCCAATCTCGGAACCAGCCCTGCACCTGCGGTTCAAGCTGGCGTGCGACCGAGCGGGAATCGACGGGCTCCACTTCCACGACTTGCGACACACGGCAACCACCAGACTTGCCGAGAAGCTGACCAACCTTGCGGAGTTGTCCGCCGTGACCGGACACAAATCGCTCCAGATGCTGAAGCGGTACTACCACCCCAACGCCGAAGCACTCGCGGAAAAGCTGGCGCGACACGGTTAAGCACAGGGCGGGGTTCGACGTGATTTTGTAAACTTCTGTTTTTTCGATGATTTCAAAACTTAACGAACCCCGTGCGCTCCAGTATGCTGTGTCGCATACGACATCACCACCATTCAGGGTGCATCGTGACAAACGGGCAGAACGACGAACGCGGCAAGAGCGGCAAGATTAATGTGATGGTGCCCCTGTCGATCCTCAAGCAAGCAGCCGAGGCCGACGCCCTCATCCGTGAGATCGAGCGGGAAACGGCAAAGCGTGGGGGACGACCAAGGACCACTGCACCGAAGCCCATGAAATATGTGGGATTCATCGCTGACACGCAGGAAGAAACCGACGCTCGCATGCAAATTCTGGAGCGCGTAGCCGGAGCGCGCGGACCTGGGAAGAAACGCCGAGGACAGGAACGCATGGCGTTTTGTGCAGACCTGATCACCTGCTTTCTGGAACTAAGGCTCAGGGGCATCAAGCCACCGCGAGGTGGCAGCCTGTCCGTAAAAGCGTTCGTGTTCGGTGTGGCCGACGTGCTGATCAGGCATGGCGAAATGGACGAAAACGACTACGCCGCGACCGTGAAAAACAGCGACAGACGCAGGACACTCGGACGTAAGCACGCTGATCTATTTGGCGACATCATCCGCGAAATCGAAGAAAGATACCCCAGTTAAATAGTGAAACTCTTATAGCGCGGGGCGCCGGGTTCTATCTTCCTCACGTCGATATGACGCTACACCTTGAGGAACTAGGACATGCAAACTGAGACGACCAGCGCAACCCCGCGCCACCACACCCCCGCAAAGAACGGCGCGCAGCAACTGCGCACGCACTTGGGGGTGCCCGAAAATCCGGCCCACCAGCGCCCCGAAAAAAACCACGTGCAACTCCTGCGCGAATGCCTCCGCGTGAAGGGTGTCGCCGCATTCCTGGGGTGCGGAGTCGCCACCGTGTGGCGCCGCACGAAGGACGACCCCACGTTCCCGAAGCCCATCAAGTTGTCGGAGCGGGTCACGGTCTGGAAGCTCTCCGAGATCGAAGCATGGGTCGACTCGCGCCGTATGCAAAGCACGGTTGCCGCTTGACGCTCCCCCAAAAACAAAAACGCCTGCCGGGATCACCCGAGCAGGCGGAAGGACTTCACATGCCCGCCATTATACCCCAGACCGAAGAACGCCCCGCCCCCCGCGTTGCGGTGGCTATTTACGCGAACGAAAAGCAGCCTTCACCGAAGCGTCACGGCTTGGTCGGTTGGGAGCGCTTCGAACCGCGCCTTTTGAACCACGACATCCGGGCCGAGAAATCCGGACTGGCCTTCGGCCCCTACTCGCTCACCCACGGCGGAACCCGCCGAAATTCTGACGTGGAAGCGCTTTCGATGCTGGTCACGGACTCGGATGACGGCGTTTCGTTTGGTGAGCTTGCTGCGCGTTTTGCGGGCCTTCAAGCGGCGATCTACACGACGCACAGCCACAGCCCGGACAAGACGAAAGCGCGGGTCGTAGCGCCTCTGTTGAGGCCGGTACCCGTGAAGGACTGGCGCGCCTTCTTGGAGGGAGCGAAAGCGCATTTCGGCACCGACATCTTCGACCCGGCGACAAAGGACGCCGCGCGCCTGTATTACTTCCCCAGTTGTCCGCCCGAGATGGCCGAGCATCGCCGGTCGATGCGCCTGGAGGGCGCGTTCCTTGACCCGCAGCCCTTCATTGAACGGGGGCGCGAGATCCTTGCACCTTCGACACCGACGGGGGCGCCTGCGCACCTCGCGAGCGTGGCAATCAGTAACGAATGGTCAACAGGACGGTCCGCGCTTCCTGAGCCGGAAACCCGGGAGAACGTTGAACGGCTTCGGTCCGCCGCTGCGGCCATTCCTTCCTCGAAAGCGAAGGGCTGCACACGCGACATTTACTTGACCGTGCTCTGGGGGTTCGCCGCGACAGGCTGGAACTGCGCCGAAGAACTCGCGCGCGAGTGGTGTATGACCAGCCCTGAGGACTTCGACGAGGACGATTTCGGCAAGGACTGGCGATCCTACGACGCCCAGCGGACCGAGCGAATCGGGATGGGGTCGGTATTCAAGCTCGCTGAACAGAACGGTTGGGTAGATCCTCGCCACGTCGTCAATTCGACAAAGCAGCCCACGCCCGACATTGCGCAGACCCTCAACGATACGTCGAACGCGGAACGCTTTGTAAGGGCGTGCGGCGAACGCCTTCGTTACGTCGTCGAGCTGCGTATCTGGCTGGTCTGGCACGAAGGACACTGGCGCTACGACCGCAAGGGACAGATTGTCGAGCTTGCGAAACGGGTCGCAACCCGGATGTTCTCCGACGCTGGCGAACTGGCGACAGCAGCGGACCGGAATGCGCTTTTCAAGTGGGCGAACGCAAGCCTTCAACTTCCACGCCTCGAAGCAATGGTCAAGCTCGCGCAAGCCCCCTTGGCCGTCTCAGTGTCGGAACTTGATGCCGACCCCTGGTTGCTGGGCGTGAAAAACGGTGTCGTCGAATTGCGGACGGGCACGTTTCGCCAAAGCCGCCCGGAAGACCTGATTACGAAGATCGCAAACGTTGAATATGTGGCGGGCGCCACCTGCCCCACTTGGGAAGCGATGCTCGACGGGTGCATGGGAGGTAACAGGCAACTCGCGGACTTCATCCAGCGTGCGGCGGGATACACCTTGACCGGATCGACGAGCGAACAGGTTTTCTTCTTCGCTTACGGCGTAGGTGCGAACGGCAAGAGCACGGTAATCAATGCGCTGCGGGAAATCATGGGCGGTCACGGGCTGCAGTCGCAACCCGAAGTCATCATGGCACAACGCAACACGAACCCGAGTGGCCCGACTCCGGAGCTTGCAAGGCTCGCGGGCGTGCGCATGGTCGCGATGGTCGAAACCGAAGACGGGCAACGCCTTCACGAATCGAGGGTTAAGCAGATGTCCGGGGGTGACGCCATGACCGCGCGTGTTCTGCACGGCGAGCCGTTCGACTTCGTCCCGAAATTCAAACTGTGGCTCGCTGGAAACCATCGACCCGTTATCCGTGGTGACGATCACGGAATCTGGCGCCGGATCGTGCTGATCCCCTTCTTGGTAACGATCCCTCCGGAGAAGCGAGACAGGATGCTGGCCGAAAAGCTCCGCGATGAATATCCGGGGGTGCTGAACTGGCTGATTCGCGGTTGCCTTGAGTGGCAGCGTGTCGGGCTCGACCTCCCATCCGACGTTGTGCGCGAGGTGGATCAGTACAAGTCCGATATGGACCTGATCGCCCAATGGCTCGATGAGCAGTGCAGTGTTGGCCCGGCGATGCGGTGCCGCGCTCGAAGCGCGTATCAGGACTATTCGACGTGGGCCAAGGACGGCGGACACCAAGTCATTACCGAGGTTCGATTCGCGCAGAAGCTCGATGAGCGCGGTTTTACGAAGCGCAAGGAACGGCAGGGAATGATCTATCTCGGTCTCACGCCGCGTCAGGGAAGTTTGGTGTGACCGCTCTGCGCAGGGTTGTGCAGGGTTGCGGTCGTTTTCAATGTTTTTCTCTATAGAAATTTCATTCTGCTCAAACCTTAAAAAACCCTCAAACCCTGCACACCCCTGCACACCACATCTGGAGAACTGTAAATGAGTAAACAGCAACGCGCTTTCGTCACGGCCATGCTCGCAGAGATCCCGCAACCCGAGCAGATCGCCCAACAACACACCGCAGCCCAGCAACGTCAGGCAGTCGAAAAGGAACGTCGATGGCGTGACCGCCTCACCCCCTTGGATGACCGCCTGCGCAAGGTCCTCGACGACATCCCGGACAGCATCAAGGCCGAAGGCATCAGACTGCCGCCGCTGGTTCATCAGCTGATCGGGCGCACACGACAACACCCTTCAGCGGGCGACGTCGGCAAGGCGCTGCGCCGACTCGGATGGCGTCGAAAACGTGACTGGTCAAACGGTGACGAAGGCTACCCCGCCGTCTGGTATCCCCCCAACAACCAAGCATGAGAACGACAACGATGAACTACCCCAACCTCGCCGCTGCGGTCGCCACCCGCTACCCCAACGCCAACGAGCGAACCCGCGACCGCCTGTGCCGCAGCGCACTGCATGAAACCGCGCATCTGTTCGTGGCGCGCCTCGTCGATGCCAACCCCTACACCCTCAGAATCCAGCGCTCCGGCGCTGGATGGATTCATGTTCATTCGTACGACGAGCGCGAAATCCTGATCAGCCTTGCCGGGGTGGCAATGGAGTATCGGATCGAGGGAGACTATTCGCGAGAACTTCCGGCAACATTTGACGACTTCAACGACGCGGAACGCTGGTGCATGGAACTGTGGGACATCGAGCGCCCCGGCATCATTGCCGGAAAAATCCTCCGCGACTTGGTCACGATGTACGGATGGCCCGACGTGTGGCGACTGATCGAAGAGACAGCAGTACGGGCGATCACCAAGGCCCGCAAGACGGACGGCATTCTGAGCGCGGATAAGACAGACGCTGTGTGCAAATGGCTCGATGGTGAGCTGAAACGCTCCGGCCTTGGTGAGGAACTCAGCCCGCTGCGCAACCGGGTAAGGCTGACCGCGACAGATACACAGAAGACTGTGTGAAACTCAAAGCAGCTTCAGCTCGCCGCAGGCGCTAATCACCAAGCCGTCTCAGCCTCAGGGGTTTTCAACCGTTAGAGCGGGGCTCTTCGAGGCAACGCAATCAACCATTCGTCATGACTTAGCATCAAATTCAGAACAGCACTCTAGAAGCGTGACAATGTCGCCATCCCCAGACGCCCTCGCTAAGTCAAGCGCCGACTTCCCGTAATCCGCAGCCTTATCCGGCATAGCACCTGCAATTAGAAGATGTTCAATTAACCAGAGATCTTTACGGCCTACCGCTTTGTGCAGTGCCGTTTCGCCATAATCGAAGGCAACTGCTGCGAGCCACGGATTTCTATCTAGTTCCCGGCTGATGAATACATGATTCCCATCTTTTACGTCACTCCAGAAATTTTTTGCCAAGCTTGAACCTTTCTCTCGGAGCGCACGGATCATATCGTCTTCAGTAAGAAGCTTTCTAGAGGCCCTGACATTCATAAGGGCTATATCAACCCCCTTTCTCACTGAACTGTTTTCCGAATTTTCTTTGTCTCTTTTTTGGCGGACTTGCGTTGATCCAAGCACTTCATTTATCCATTGAGCACCGAACCCGGCAGACAGATCTAACGGAACCTTCCCTTCCAAATTTCTAGCCGTCAGAGAAGCTCCTCTCTGGATCAGAAATTTAATCATATCCGCATAACCTTCTCGTGCGGCTATGTGAAGCGCAGTCATACCCCCGCTATCTTTAACGTCGACTAACGCTGGGTTTTCATCAAGCCAAGACCTTGCCTCGTCAATGCGACTGAACCTAACTGAATTTAGAAACAACGTTGCAGTGTGTGTTGATGAAAGACCCTCGAGGCCAGCATCTGCGCGACCGTCTGACGAAGCACGATCAATATTCTCACGAATATAATCTCGTTTCATTTTCAGTTGGCTTATAGCCCTTAGCTTCTCCTCATGACGCAAGCGGGCAATCCGAATCTCTTCGCCTTTTTCACGAAGCAGCTTTTCTGCACGGGCCTTGATGTACCCAACCTTTACTTTTCTTTCATCGCCATCAAATTCCGCGTACAGCCTAGTCCACAGCCCTTTATCGACCCTTTCCCTCTCTAGTTCCTCAGCCACTTCTTCGTAAATCCTGTCAAGACTCACCTCAGCAGGCACGAGATCAACTTCTAAAAGGGCATCAAGCACAGCCTCATCATTCTTTTGAGATGCTGCCTCGAACTGAACCCCAATCGCAGGTACGACGTACGTCACCCCATCGTGCTGTGAAGCTCCCTTGGCCATTCTTGCGGACGATTCACGTACGGATTCAGGCTGCGGTTGTCGCCTGAGCGCTGGCCATTTCAAGAACGGGAAACGCCACATCAAAACCAAGCTTATTATTGGAATGACCATTAAAATAGACCACCATCCTGAATAGCCTGCCTTTCTAGCGATCAATGCGCAGCACAACAAAGTCCAGCCGATGAAACCCAGCAGCAGAATGTCCATCTTCTTTCCTCAGTCTTCCTCTATCCGGTTTGGCCAACTTGAAAAAGCAAGAATGCCCAGAATGATCAACCAGCCGAGGAAAGGCACCAAGACCCAAAAGGCGTTATGGGGACTCAGACCCGCACGAACGCAAACCTTGCGAATCGGGTAATAGAAGAGGACAAGAGCCACAACCGGCCAAACGAATAATTGGGCGATCAACTGGCCCATCAGGTCGTTCATAAAACCTCCCTAGTCCAAGAATGACCGTAGTTTCTCCAGCGCAGCACGTCGTCTCTCGCGCTGCTCCGGCGTTTCCTTCTCTGACGCCTTGACCGTGCGGCGCACAATGTCCGGGGGCAGTACGCCCCGCTCGATCAAACGTGCCTGATCTGCTTTAAGTTGCGCCGCCATGCGCTGCGCGCGTGTAGGTTCGTTGTCCTGCATGACCTCTCCCTGTGCCATGGCGTCTATTCTCAGGCACGACATACTGCAAGGGGCTTGACGAACGAGTTATGTAAACAGGCGACGCGGGCGGGGGCACCTATCATCATCAGGCGATGACGCTTCGACTATACCGCTTGCGTATGCTGTTAAGAAGTTTACAGGGTCTTTTGGAGCCGGGGATGATGAGTGCGATAGATCGGACGTGGGCGGGGGTGGTCGGGTCGATGTCCCACCCGGCAGGGGGACCCCCCTCCCCCTTGACGCTGCGAGCGCGCGACAGACAGACCGAGCACGCGCGCCCCGACAGGACCGCAGCATACAACGCGATTACACGTAAATCGCTGATCTTTAACGATATTTCTTGACTCTCTGCGAGACATTGCCTATAGTAGAACTGTCCCGAACGGGATGAGCGGCGAATCGGGGAGCGGCAACTCCCCGACCGCCTGACCACTACCGACTGACTTGGAGTCGATCATGGCTGACCTGTATCTTACCCTCTCGAAGTTCCCCGCCGACGCCGCCGAACGTTTCGCCGCCACCCTACTGCGCGCGGATGCTACCGACCTGAACCTAGCTTTCATGGGGAAGGACATGACCGCCCTGGAGTGCGGCATGGTGCGCACGGCGCACGCGATCATGCACGGCGACACTGACGCCGCCGAAGGCTGGATGGATGAGTACCCCGCATTGCTCGAACGCGACCGCCTCACGGTGCGTGAGTCCGCCCTAGCGGACATGGTCGATGTGATCGCAGAAACCGCGTTCGCCTAACAGGCGAGAACCGACACGGGCACGGGGTGAACTCGTGCCCTTTTCGCGAGCGTTTGACGCAGCGCCACCGATGCAGCACAGGGACAGTTCAGGCTGTCCAAATTTTGTCCAACCACCGATGGACAGCGCACGACGAGGAAGGACGAAACCCGCGTATTTGCTGGGTTTCAGGGTGGGTCAACTGCATGTGCAAGGCGGTGGACCGCGGCATGCGCATGGAGGGCATCCAGCTGATGGAGAAGCTGGGCGGCAAGTCGGGGCACTGGAAGGCGTGAGGGGGGCGCGGCGTCGGGCGTGAGGAGCGAGGCCTCAGGCGCCGGGCGGCGGCTGGGGGCCTGCATCACGCCGCGCGAGACGCGCGAAGACCAAGGGGAAGGCGCCGGTGCCGGCGAGCGCGATCGCCGAGACGAGGAAGGCCAGCCCGGCCATCGGGTCGGACAAGGCGGGGTGCAGGAGCGCGCCGAGACCGGCGAAGCACAGCAGCGCGGCCCCGAGCGACACGGCTGCGAGCCCGAACAGGGCAAGCGCGACGAGCGGCAGACGGGCGGCCACCGGACTCATCGCGCCGCCTCCCGCAGCGTCGATCTCATGCTCCCTGAAAACGCATCCGCCATGGCAATTCTCCCTGGATGAAGAGGCGCGCCTCCTCCGAGCGCGGACGGGCGAAGAAGGCGCGCACCGGGGTGTGCTCGCACACCCGGCCGCCCGCCATGAAGACGATGTCGTCGCCCAGGCGAGTCGCCTGACCGAGGTTGTGAGTGACCATGAGGATGCGCGTGCCGTCGGTGCGGATCTCGCGGATGATGCGCTCGACCGCCGCGCTCGCCGAGGGGTCGAGGCTGGCGGTGGGCTCGTCGAGCAGCAGCAGGCGCGGCCTGGTCAGCCAGGCGCGCGCGAGCGCGAGACGCTGCTGCTCGCCGCCGGAGAGCTGGCGCGCACTGTCGCCGGCGCGGTCGGCGAGGCCGACCCGCTCCAGCATCTCCAGGCCGCGCCGGCGCCGCTCCGCCCCCGCCACGCCGAGCGGCTTGAGCCCGAGGACGACGTTGTCGAGCACGGCCATGCGCAGCATCATCGGGCGCTGGAAGACCATCATCACGCCCTGCTGCGGCCGCGTACCGCCGGCCCCGCCCCAGGCCATGCTGCCCGAGCTCGGCTCGATCAGCCCGCAGATCGTGCGCAGCAGCACGCTCTTGCCTGCGCCGTTGGGGCCGAGCACCAGGGTGATGCCCTCCTCGCTCAGTTCCAGATCCACGCCCGCGAGCACCTCCCGCCCGTTGGGCGCGAAGCGCAGGTCGTGGATGGAGAGGGGGAAGATGGGCATCGCGGACCTCACCCGAAGCGACGCATCGCCCACTGCCGCAGCACGTAGGCGAGCGCGTTGAGCGCGAGGATGATCACGATCAGCACCATGCCGAGCGCGATCGCCAGCGCCAGATCGCCCTTGCTGGTCTCGAGCGCGATCGCCGTGGTCATGACCCGGGTGGCGCCGTCGATGTTGCCGCCGACGATCATTACCGCGCCCACCTCGCTCATCGCCCGTCCGAGGCCCGCGAGCACCGCCACCACCAGCGAGTGGCGGCAGTCGTGCAGCAGCGTGGTGACGCTGTCCCACCACGAAAAGCGCATCACCTGCAGCTCCTCGGCGTAGCGCGCCCACACGTCCTCGACCACCTGGCGGGTGATCGCCGCCATCAACGGCACCACCAGCAGGGTCTGCGCCACCACCATCGCCGCCGGCGAATACAGCATGCCGAGCGCGCCGAAGGGCCCCGAGCGCGACAGGATCAGGTACACCACCACGCCCACCACCACCGAGGGCAGGCCCATCATGCCGTTGATCAGCACCGACAGCGTGGTCTTGCCCGGAAAGCGCCCGACCGCGATGCAGGCCCCGAGCGGCAGGCCGATCAGCGTGCCGAGCACCACCGCCGCGCCGCTGACCTGCAGCGACAGCGCGACGATCTCGAGCACCGTGTGGTCGAAATGGGCAAGCAGCGACAGCGCATCGGAGAAGGTGGCGGCGAAGGCGGACATCGGCGGGGAGGATAACCGAAAGCCGACGCCGGCCGGAACGCCGGGAGCGGCTTCAGCCGGGCGCCGCCGCGGCGCGCGCTGGTGTCGGAGGCCGGTGCGAAAGGCGCCCGCGGCTAGCTTTCGTAGGACAGCAGGAGCACGTCCGCCGCCTGCTCCCGGAGCGGGATCAGGGCCTGATAGGCTGGCGACGAGAACCAGTCGTTCACCGCCGCGACGCTGGGAAAGCGGATCACGACGATGTCCGGGTGGGGGCTTTCGCCCGCGAGCGCGGCCACCTGCCGGCCGCGAAACACCAGCTCCGCGCCCCAGGGGGCCAAGGTCTGCGGAACCTTGCTGCGGTATTCGGCCCACATCTCCGCGTTCTTCACCGTGATATGGCCGACGACGTATGCTTCACTCATGGACGGGCTTCCAGAAATCGATTGTGCTGCAGATCAACCGCCGCCCTTCTGCATCGCGCGATCGAGCCGCGCCAGCAAGGCGCGGCGCGCGGCTTCCTCGCCCGGACCGAAGCCGTAGCGCACGATCAGTTGCGGCAGCTCGAACAGACCCAGGCGGCGCACGCCGGCAGGCTCGATGTCGATGACCAGGCGCTGCGCGCCGTCCTGCAGGCGGAAGCGCAGGCTTGCCGCGCCGCCCTCCACCCCCGGCCAGGCCTGGCGCAGGTCGCGCTCGAACTCGCGCGCGGTGGCGGTGACCCGGCGCTCGAAGGACTCGGGCACCGGGCCATTGATGAACGCCACTGCTCAACCGCCCGCGATCGGCGGCCAGATGGCGAGCTCGTCGCCCTCGGCGAGGCGCTTGCGGGCGCGCTCCGAGGGCGGCACGAAGTGTCCGTTCACCAGCACCAGATGCGCGCTGCGCTCGGGCACGTTGTAGCGCCGGATCATCTCCGCCACCGTGGTGCCCTCGTCCACCTCGAGCTCGAGGCGGTTGCCGCGGTGGCCGCTGGGCAGGTAGTCCGACAGCGAGGCGAAGAGCTTGAAGGCGATGCGGATCGTCACACGAGTCTCCAAGTCGGCCCCCTCAGCGCGCCAGCGCCATCGGCTGCTGGCTGCGCGCGACGTAGGCGTCCACGAAGGCGAGCGGGTTGGCGAGCAGGCGCTCCTTCCAGTCGCCCAGCCTGACCTGGCCGTGGATCAGCCCGCGCAGCGCGCCCACGTGCTGGGTGAGCCCGATCGAGGTGGCGCCCACCAGCACGTCGTCCTTGAACTGCAGGCTCAGGTAGCGGTAGCGCGCCTCGTCGACCATTTCCACGCCGCTGCCGCCGGCCTCGGGCTTCTCGCCCCACCACTGGCCGAACGAGGACGAGATCAGCCCGAGCGTGTCGAGCACGTTGATCGCCAGCACGCCGTTGAGGCGCGACTCGTGCACGAGGTCGCGCGCCATGTTGGTGGCCGCGATGCGCGCCTGGTCGGCGGCGTTGGGCTGGATCGCCGACACCAGGTGCGCGCCGGTGAACAGATCGGGCGCCTCGGCCACGTCGCCGGCGGCGAAGATGCCGGGCACGCTGGTCTCCATGTGGTCATTCACCAGCACGCCCTTGGCCACATGCACCGGGGTCTCGTCGAGGAAGCCGACGTTGGGCGCCACGCCCGCGGCGACGATGACCAGGTCGCACTCGAGGCGATCGCCGGTGGACAGGCTCACCGCCAGCGGCGCATCGCTGCCCACGTCGCCGCCGCGGTCGATGCGCTGCACGCCGGCCGAGGTGAGCACGCGGATGCCCTTCTCCTCGACCCAGCGCTTGATCATGCCGCCAGCCTTCGGCGTCATCATGCGTGGCACCATGCGGTCGCCCATCTCCACCACGGTGAGCTGCACGCCGCACTTGGCGAGCGCTTCCATGATGATGCAGCCGATGAAGCCGGCGCCCAGTTGCAGCACGCGCGCGCCGGGTCTGGCATGGGCGGCGATCGCGCGCGCGTCGGCGAGCGTCCAGCAGGTGTGCACCGAGGGCAGGTCCACGCCGGGGATGGGCGGGCGCACCGGATGCGAGCCGGTGGCGATCAGCAGGCGGTCGTAGTGCTCGAAGTGGCCGTCGTCGAACAGCACCTTGCGCTTGTCGGCGTCGAGCGCGACCGCGCGGCCGCGCAGCTGGCGGATGCGCAGGCGCTCGAAGTGGCCGGGGTCCTTGCGCAGCCAGGTGCCCGACTCGTCGATGTTGCCTTCGAGCAGGTAGGGAATCGCCATGCGCGAATACGGCGGCGCGTCCTCGTGGCCGACCATCAGGATGTCGTCGGCCGGCGCCACCTTGCGCAGGGTTTCGGCAGCAACGACGCCCGCGGGGCCGTTGCCGAGAATCAGGTGTTTCATTGCAGCGTCCTCTAGCGAACCGCGGCGTGGAAGGCAGGCCGCGGCAAGGCGATCGCAGGTAATCCGGGTGATCCGGGCCCCGTAGGAGCGGCGCAAGCCGCGCGCCCTTCGGATCGGGCCGAGCGTGCGCGGCGCCAACCGCGCCCGTCCAGACCCTCGCGGCTGACGCCGCTCCTGCAGGGCAATCCAGCGCCATGGGCGCCCGCGGGGGCGTCCATGGGCGTTTGCTGAATCACAGGCCCAGGCGTGCCCGTGTCTCCGCGGTCGGCTCGCCACCCGGCGTCCATCCGCGCACCTGATAGTACTCGGGCAGCATCTTCGCCAGGCCGTTGACCAGGCCCTTGGCCGGGCCGGTCTTGGCCGGTTCCTGGGTGAGGCGCGGCGGCAGGTTGTCATCCTTGGCGGTGAAGCCGGCGGCGTTGTTGAACATGCGCTCCATGTTCCAGATGCGCTCGCCCACCTCGTTGAGCTTCTCCATGCTCCAGTCGCCCTCGCACGCCGCGGCGACCTGCGGCTGCACGTCGGCCAGGGTCCACGCGAAGCTGGTGAACACGCAGATCCCGGCGGAGTCGAACACCGCGGTGGCGTCCTGGAAGGCCTTCACCAGCTCGGGCTTGCCATCGGTGGTGAGCGGGTCGGTCTTGACCGGGATGCCGAGCACCTCCGACGCCACGGTATAGCCACGCAGGTGGCAGGCGCCGCGGTTGGAGGTGGCGTAGGCCAGGCCCATGCCCTGGATGCCGCGCGAGTCGTAGGCGGGGAATTCCTGCCCCTTCACGCTCATCGACAGCTCGGGACGGCCGTACTTCTCGCACAGGCGCTTGCTGCCCAGGCCGAGCTCCTTGCCGAAACCCTCGCCGAGCGCGGTCATCTCGACCATCTTCGCCAGCGCCTCGGCCGAGCCGAAGGGCGCTGCGATGCCGATCTTCGCGTCGTCGAGGAGGCCCAGCTCGTAGAGCTCCATCGCCGCGCCGACAGTGGCGCCGAAGGAGATCGGGTCCATGCCCTGCTCGTTGCAGATCAGGTTGGCGTACTGCAGCGCCTCGAGGTCGCCCACGCCGTTGGCCGCGCCGAGCGCCCACGCCGCTTCGTACTCCAGGCCGCCGGAGGCGCCCCAGTACTTCGGGCTGTTCTTGACCGTGAAGTGGGTCTTGTCGATCTCGGAGATGCGCCCGCAGGCGATCGTGCACCCGAAGCAGGCGGCATTGGTGACGAGGTGGGTCTTGCCGTCGGACGCGCGCTTCTCGTGCATGGCCTCGGCGGAGATCTTCGAGGCGTCCTCGAACTGCACGTCGCGGTGGTTGCGCGTGGGCAGCGCGCCGATCTCGTTGATCACGTTCATCAGCACCTGGGTGCCGTACTTGGGCAGGCCCTGGCCGGTGACCGCGTTGTCGGCGAGCACTTTCTTGGCGTCGTTCGTGGCCTTCAGGAAGGCGCCGAAGTCCTTGATGCCGGAGACGCCCTTGGTGCCGCGGATCGCCACCGCCTTGAGGTTCTTCGAGCCCATCACCGCACCCACGCCGGAGCGCCCGGCGGCACGGTGCAGGTCATTGACGATGCAGGAATAGAGCACCTGGTTCTCGCCCGAGACGCCGATCGAGGAGATGCGCACCAGCGGGTCCTGGAGTTGCTCCTTGATCTTCTCCTCGGTTTCCCAGCAGCTCCTGCCCCACAGGCCGGAAGCGTCACGCAGCTCGGCCTTGTCGTTCTCGATGTAGAGCCATACCGGCTTGGCCGACTTGCCCTCGAAGATCACCATGTCCCAGCCGGCGAACTTCATCTCGGCGCCGAAGAAGCCGCCCGAGTTCGAGCACGCGATGGCGCCGGTCAGCGGCCCCTTGGTGACCACGGTGTAGCGGCCACCGGTCGAGGCCATGGTGCCGGTGAGCGGCCCGGTGGCCATGATCATCTTGTTGTCGGGCGACAGCGGGTCGACCCTGGGGTCGATCTCGGACACCAGGTACTTGGTGGCCAGCCCGCGCGAGCCGAGGTATTCGTCGGCCCACTGCATGTTCAGCGCTTCTTCGGTACAGGTCCCTGCGGTCAGGTTCACGCGCAGGACTTTGCGATTCCATCCCATGACGCATCCTCCTCAGGCAGCGGCCGAAGCCGGGGTGTTGGCCTTCGCGGCCCAGGCGCGCATCTTGTCGATGCCGGTCCAGTCGGCGTCCACATAGGTGATCGCCCCGGTCGGACAGGCGCTGGCGCAGGCGGGGTTGCCCTCGCACAGGTCGCACTTCTGCACCTTGCCGCTGTCCTGGTTGTAGTTGATGGTGCCGAACGGACAGGCGATCGTGCACACCTTGCAGCCGACGCAGGTGTCCTCGAACACCATCTTGGCGCCGGTCGACAGGTCGATGCGGATCGCATCCACCGGACAGGAGTTCAGGCACCAGGCCTCGGTGCACTGCGTGCAGGTGTAGGGCACCTTGCGGCCCTCGTGCTCGAAGTTGAACACCTTGATGCGCGACTTGCTCGGATTGATGACCCCGGTGTGCTCGTAGGAACAGGCCATCTCGCATTGCAGACAGCCGGTGCACTTCGCGGGATCAATGTGCAGTGCTTTCCACATCGATCGTCTCCTTGTCGTTTATCGATTCCTGCGCTCGGTCACAGTGCTGCGGGCAGTACGCCCCACTGCTCACCTATGCAAGTACAAGCATAAGTCATACCTGCCCGCGGGCAAGGCGGGATTACCCCACTCAGGACACCCCGCCGGCGCGGCCGAGCTTGCGATAGAGGCGGTTGCGGCTGACCCCGAGCGTGCGCGCCGCCGCCGACAGGTTGCCGCCGACCTCGCGCATGACGCGCTCGATCAACTCGATCTCGAGCTGGTCCAGGCGTTTCGCGGCGGAAATCGGCGGCGCGTCGGCCGCCAGCGGCAGCGCGGCGCTCGCCGCCGCCACGAGCGGCCCCGCGTGGGCCGCCGGCGGCGTCTTGCCACCGTCGACCGGATCGGCGAGGAAGAGGTCCTCGGGCAGATGCTCGGGCCGGATCTCGCGCTCGCCCTCGTCGAGCAGCGCGACCGCGACGCGGATCACGTTCTGCAGCTGGCGCACGTTCCCCGGCCAGCCGTGGCGCTCGACGAAGCGCATGACCTCGTCGCCGATCCACACGCCCTGCAGCCCGGCCTCGCGGCACTCCGCGGCCAGGATGCGCTCGACGATGCAGCGGATGTCGCTGCGCTCGCGCAGCGCGGGCAGGGTCACGGTGAGGCTGTTGACCCGGTAGTAGAGGTCCTCGCGAAACTCGCCGCGCGCCACCGCATCGCGCAGCACGCGGTGGGTCGCGCACACCAGCGAGATGTCGACCGGGATTGACTTGACCGAGCCCACCGGCGTCACGCAGCGCTCCTGCAGCACGCGCAGCAGGCGCGCCTGCATGCCGAGCGGCATGTCGCCGATCTCGTCGAGGAAGAGCGTGCCACCGTTGGCCTGCTGGATCTTGCCGAGCGCGCCTTCCTTGCGCGCGCCGGTGAAGGCGCCGCCGACGTAGCCGAAGAGCTCCGACTCGATCAGGGTCTCCGGCACCGCGGCGCAGTTGAGCGCGACGAAGGTCTTGTCGGCGCGCGGCCCGCTGTTGTGGAAGGCCTGGGCGAAGAGCTCCTTGCCCACGCCCGACTCGCCCTGGATCAGCAGCGGAATGTCCTTGCCCAGGATGCGCCGCGCACGATCGACCGCCCGCCCGATACCCGCGTCCCCGGTGGCGAGATCGTGGAGCGTGATCGGCCCGTGCGGCGCCGACACAGGCGCCGGCGCCGACACCGGGGGTGCGGAGCCGACCGCCGCCGGGCTGGATTCCGCGGCAAACGTGCGCATGCCCTCCCCGGCCTGGGCCGAGCCGAAGGCGGTGAAGCGCGGGCGCAGCGAGCGCAGCTGAACGTGGATCTCGGAACCATCGCGCAGTCCCAGCCGGATCAGCGCGTCGCTCGAGTTCATCGCCCGGTCGACCACCTTTCCGAGCCCCTGGCGGAACAGCTCCGCGAACGAGGCCCCACCTCCGCACTCGACGCGACGCCCGATCCACTCGCGCGCGATCGAGTTGGCACCGGCCAGGTGGCCCTCAGGCGTCACCGCAACCAGTCCTTCCTGCAGGCTGCCGACGTACTCCGGGCGCTCGTGGAAGGCGACCAGGATGTGGTTGGCGAACTCGGCCTCGAAGAGGCGCTTCTCGATCAGCTGCACGGACAAGCGTACCAGTCCGAGCGAGTGACGCTGGTGCATGCGCTGCTCGCAGGACACGTCGAGCACGCCGGCGAGCGCGCCGCGCGGATCGCGGATCGGCGCGGCCGTGCAGGACAGGAAGCCGTTGCGGTCGAGGTAGTGCTCGCCGCCCAGCACCACGGTGGGGGCTTCGGTCACGATCGCCGTGCCGATGGCGTTGGTGCCGCGCGCCGCCTCGCTCCAGCACGCGCCCGGCTGCAGCGCCACCCGGCTCGCCCGATCGACGAACTCCGCGTCGCCCAGGCTGTGCAGGATCATGCCCTGCGGATCGGACAGGATCACCAGGCTGCCCGAGGCACGGATCTGCTCGAACACGTGTTCCATGACCCCACTGGCGTAATCGAGCAGGCCGCGGTTGCCTTCGCGCGCCTCCGCCAGCTGCAGGCGACCCGCATGCTCGGCTTCGGCGCGGTCGTCGGCTGCCATTCCGCGCTCGCGGCAACGCAGCCACGAGTCGACGATGAGCGGGGACACGCCTGCCTCGGGCGCACGCCCTTCCCCGAAAAACTGGCCTCGTGCCAGCCGGACTGCGTCCTCGCGGACGGCCGGCGCCATCGCGGTCTGTTGCATGACTTTCATGTCTCCTCCGGGCAGCCTTGCCGCGCGACGTGCCGGCGACCGCCTCTTGTGAC
Organism: Thauera aminoaromatica; assembly: GCF_000021765.1. Lineage (NCBI taxonomy): Bacteria > Pseudomonadati > Pseudomonadota > Betaproteobacteria > Rhodocyclales > Zoogloeaceae > Thauera > Thauera aminoaromatica. The sequence goes on from NC_011662.2 coordinate 3,042,467, forward strand.
TCTTCGACTTCGATTCAAAACGAAGCACCTGATGCGGATCGATACAAATCCGCTGCTCCGCCGGCGAAGGAGCAAGCAGGAATCCTGCCAGGCCGACCGCGGCATGGCGGCCGGAACCCGGGGCCGTCCATGCCTGGGCAGCCGGACGCACATGGCACAGGGATTGCAGTAGGACTCCCATCCGGGGTGAACCGGAGCGGATCCAAACACCACCACATCGAAGAGGAAGACAAGGTGAACACTCGTACCATCAAGGAGAACCTGCGCAAGCGCCTGGCCATCACCGCGACCGGGATCGCCCTTGCAGCCGCCAGCGCGCTGGCCCATGCCCACGGCGACGTCACGCCGCAGGCGGTCGACACGTCCTCGCTCAAGCAGCTCGGCGGGACCTGGGTCACGGTGAACCCCTACCGCGGCAACAAGGAGGCGATCCGCATCGGCGACTCCGCCTTCAATCAGAACTGCGCGCGCTGCCACGGCCTCGGCGCGGTCTCCGGCGGCATCGCCCCCGACCTGCGCCTGCTCGACGTCGCCGACGACGGCACCGACGAGTTCTTCATCGGCAAGGTGCGCAACGGTGTCACCCGCAACGGCGCGGTCTATATGCCGCCCTTCGAGGGCATGCTGACCCAGGAGGCCATGTGGGCCATCCGCGCCTGGCTGGAGACCGTCCATGAAAACTGATCGCCGCCGTTTCCTGCTCGCCGCCGGCGCGCTCGCCGTCCTTGCCGCCAGCCCCGCGCGGGCGGCCGCGGCCGAACTCGAGCTGCAGCAGCCGGGCACGCTGCGCGTCGCGGTCTATGCCAACTTCGCGCCCTGGTCGACCGCCGGCAAGGGCATCGATATCGCACTCGGGCGCGCGCTCGCCGAGCGCCTCGGCCTGCAGCCGCAGGTCGTGGAGTTTCCCGCCGACGAGAACATGAACGACGACCTGCGCAACATGGTCTGGCGCGGCCACTACCTCGGCCACAAGCCGGGCGACGTCATGCTGCACGTGCCCGTCGACCCGCGCTTCGCAGCGCTCAACAAGCAGGTGAAGATCTTCGGCCCCTACCACCTCGAGACCATCGCGCTCGCCCGCCTGCCCGAGCGCGTGCCCGCACCGGGGGGCTCGGCCGACGCCAGCTTCGCGGTGTTCGAGCAGGAACGCATCGGCGCCGAGCTCGACTCGCATGCGAGCGACTTCCTGCGCCACATCCTGGGCGGGCGCCTGCAGCCCAACGTCGCGCACTTCCGCAACGTGGGCGAGGCGGTGGCGGCGATGAAGCGCGGCGAGATCGCCGCGGTGATGGGCGCGCGCTCCGAGCTGGAGACGGCGATCGGCGGCGACGCCGCGATCGCGCTCGACACCCTGTCGATGCCCGAGCTGCGCGTCGCCTCCTGGCCGCTCGGCATGGCCGTCAAGGCGGAGCACAGCGGCCTGGAGCAGGCCTTGTCGGGGGCGATCGCCGAGCTGCAGCGCTCCGGCGAGCTGGGCAGGATCTTCGCCGCGCACGGGGTCAGGCAGCGCACCCCCTGATCCTTCGGGGCAGCCGGGCTCGCACGCCCACGCCACCCCAGCCGCGCAGATTCGCTCCGACAATCCACCCGCCAATGAAGAGGGCCCGCATCGCGGGCCCTTTTTTCTGCTCCACATTGCTCCACCACGGAGCATGTGCTCCATGGTGGAGCAACACCCTGCACTTACTCGAGATAGTGCCCCACGCCGACCAGGGACTTGCCCACCTTGCGGACGTAGGATCGCTTGTGTTCCACCGCGTTGGTGACCGGATTGCGCCACACGTAATCGACGGTGGCCTCGTCCGCCTGCTGCAGCCGGGCGATCATCTCGGCGATCAGGGGATTGCCGGCGGCGTCGCGCAGGCCGAGCGCGTCGGTGTCCGAGAGCGCGGGGTTCATGCCCATCGCCTCAAAGCGGCCGCTCTCCATGTTCACCATGAACACGTAGAGGTCGTCCTTGACGAAGTCGCCACGGCGGTCGTTGAAGCGCGCCGCGGCCCGCGCGCCACCCTCGCCGCGCGCCACCGCGACCGCACGCTCGAGCATCGCGCGCGCATCGTCCGCGCTCGCGCGTGGCGCCGAGTAGCCCACCCCGACCACGTACTGCCCGACCTTGCGCACATAGCTGACCTTGGGCTCGACCTTGTTGCTCGCGCGGTTCAGCCACACGTAGCGCACCGTCGCCTCCTGGCTGACGCGGGTGGCGTCGATCATCTCGCGGAACAGCGGATTGCCCGCCGCGTCGGTGGTGTCGAGCACCTTCAGCCCGACCAGCGCCTCGGGCGCCGCGCCGCTGGCTTGATACACACCCTTGTCGTCGATCGCGAAGACATAGAGGTCCTTGCGCACGAACCCGCCCTGGCGATCGTTGAAGGCCGCGAACGCGCGCTCGGGGCCGTTCTCCTCCATGTAGCGCACGGCCTGCTCGAACATCGTGCGCGCCTCGCGCGGTGTCGCGCGCTCAGCCGCATGCGCGGCCGTACCGACGCCGACCGCGAGCACGACCGCGGTGGCGAAGCTGGATAGCTGTAACTTTGTCATCGGAAATGCTCCATGTTGCCGAAAAACCTGCCTCTTTCTCGCGGCGCGACCGCAGCCACGCATGCGGCGTCCCGACACGACACGGCCCGGGCGCCATCGCGTCCGGGCCGCGGGGAGTGCGGTGCCGCGGCCTGCGGCCCCCCGGAGGGCGCCGCAGGCAACGCGATCAGCTCTTGTGCAGCTTGAACACCCACACGGTGCCGCCCTGCTCGAGGAAGTTCACCCGCTTGGCGACGTCGCCGCCCCACAGCGGTACCGCCCCGCCCCAGCCCGACACCACCGCGACGTACTGCTCGCCGTCGGCTTCCCAGGTCACCGGCGGCGCGATCACGCCCGAGCCGGTCTGGAATTTCCACGCCTCCTCGCCGGTCTTCGCGTTGACCGCCTTCAGGTAGCCCTCGGGCGTGCCATAGAACACCAGGTTGCCGGCGGTGCTGAGCACCCCGCCCCACAGCGGCGCGTTGTTCTTGACCTCCCAGACGATCTTGCCGCTCACCGGGTCGATCGCGCGCATCGCGCCGATGTAGTCCTCGTACAGCGGCTTGATGGTGAAGCCCGCGCCCAGGTAGGCCGCGCCGCGCTTGTAGCTCACCGGCTCGTTCCAGATGTCCATGCCCCACTCGTTGGCGGGCACGTAGAACAGGCCGGTGTCCGGGCTGTAGCCCATCGGCATCTGGTTCTTGCCGCCGAGGAAGGACGGCGCGGCGAACACCGGCTTGCCCTTGCCGCCCTCGCCGGCCGCGCCCTCGGCAAACGGATTGGGCGGACGCTTGTCGTCGTTGGTGATCGGACGACCGGTCTCGAGGTCGTAGCCCTTGGCCCAGTCGATGCGGGTCAGGAAGGGGTAGGCGGCGAGCAGCTTGCCGTTGGTCCGGTCATTGACGAAGAAGAAGCCGTTGCGGTCGGCCTTGGCGCCCGCCTTGACGAGCTTGCCGCTCTTCGGGTCCTTGTACTCGAAGGCGATGAATTCGTTCACCCCGTCGAAGTCCCAGCCGTCGTGCGGCGTGTTCTGGTAGTGCCAGACGATCTTGCCGGTGTCCGGGTCGACCGCGACCGTGGACGACGAGTACAGGTTGTCGCCCGGACGCAGCCAGGAGTTCCACGGCGCCGGGTTGCCGGTGCCCATGAAGATCAGGTTCACGTCCGGATCGTAGTAGGCGGTCTGCCAGGTCGCGGCGCCGCCGGTCTTCCACAGGTCGCCCGGCCAGGTGGCGTTGGTCGTGCCCGAGATGCCGTTCTCGATCTCCTTGCCGTCCTTGTCGTACTTGTAGCCCATGTGGCCTTCGACCACCGGGCGCACCCAGACCTTCTTGCCGGTCTTGGCGTCGCGCGCCTCGACGCGGCCGACGACGCCGAACTCGCCGCCCGACACCCCGGTGATCACCATGCCCTTGACGATCTGCGGCGCGGCGGTCATCGAGTAGCCGGCCTTGTAGTCGTCGATCTTCTCGCGCCACACCACCTTGCCGGTGTCGCGGTTGAGCGCGACGAGCTGCGCGTCCAGGGTGCCGAAGATCACCAGGTCGCCGTAGAGCGCGGCGCCGCGGTTGATCACGTCGCAGCACGGCATGATGCCCTCGGGCAGGCGGTGCTCGTACTTCCACAGCTTCTGGCCGGTCTTGGCGTCGAGCGCGTAGATGCGGCTGTAGGACGCGGTCACGAACATCTTGCCGTCGTGGATCAACGGCTGCGACTGCTGGCCGCGCTGCTTCTCGCCGCCGAAGGAGAAGGCCCACACCGGGACGAGGTCCTTCACGGTGTCGACATTGACCTTGGCGAGCGGGCTGTAGCGCTGACCCTTGGTGCCGAGGCCGTTGGTGACGACCTGATGCGTCGTCTCGGCATCCTTCAGGATGTCCTCGTCGCTCACGCTCGCGGCCTGCGCCGTGGCGCCCATGCCCGCCGCGGCCAGCGCGACCGTCAGGGCGGTCAGCATCGCCGGCAGGGTGCGCGCGCGTCTGTCGTTCTTCATCATCGACTCCTCCTTGGATTTCTTTCTAAGCTTTTCCGGGTGGTGTGACTTCCGGCACCAACTCGTGCCGGACCACGACCCCACCGCAAAGCCCGTGCCAGGGCCACGAACCCATGCGCTCGCGCCCGCGCTGCTCCAACGCGGGCGCATTGCGGACGGACACTGTGGCGGCGGAGCACAGGATGTTGCGGATCGGAACACCCGGGATCCGGGCGCAATGCTCCGCGGCTGCGCAGGTCCGCGTCCGTGGCCCGCTCGCGGAATTGGCATGTGGCTTGCATCCACGCTCCGGCACACGCAGGCGCACGCACCGCGCCCGGCCCACAGGAGCACCGATGAGACCGTCCGCCCGCCCCGCCCTCGCCTGGATCGCCGCGGCCCTGACCGCGCTGGCCAGCCCGGCAGCGCTCGCCGCAGCCCCCCGCACGGGCGCCCCCTCCCCCCCCGCCGCGCACACCGACCCGCTCGACTCGCCACGCTGGGAAGACATGCGCAAGAGCTTCTTCGCGGACGTCGCGGTGGTGTTCGACGAGCGCGTCAAGGTGAGCGGCCCGGCGGTCGCGGAGGATTCGCTCAACGTCCCGGTCAATGTCGATGCGAGCGCCCTCCCCGGGGTGGAGGAGCTGATCGTGTTCGCCGACTTCAACCCGATCGTCAAGGCGCTGCGCTTCGAGCCCGGCGCCGCCCAGCCGCGCCTGGGCTTCCGCATCAAGCTGCAGCAGTCCTCGCCGGTGCGCGCCGCCGCGCGCACGGCCGACGGCGTATGGCACGTCGGCGGCGCCTGGATCACGGCCACCGGCGGCGGCTGCACGCTGCCCTCGGTGGGCTCGGGCTCGCCGGAATGGCAGGAGCGCCTCAACGAGGTCAACGGCAAGCTGTGGCCCCGGGTCGACGGTGGCGAGCGCCTGCGCATGCGCATCATCCATCCGATGGACACCGGCCTGGCCGCCGGCATCCCCGCCTTCCACATCGAGGACATCGTGATCGCCGACGCCGAAGGCCGCACGCTGAGCCGCATCCAGCCCCTCGAGCCGGTCTCCGAGAACCCCAGCTTCACGCTCGACCTGCGCGCGGCCGCGCCCGGCGCGCGCCTGCACGTGGCCGGGCGCGACAACAACGGCAACCGCATCGACGCATGGGTGACCCGATGAGCCGACCCGCCTCTTGCGCTCCGGCGCTCCAGCGCCGTCCTGCCGCCCGCGCGCTGCGGACCCTGCTCGCGGGGCTGCTGGTCGCGCTGTGCGCCCTGCTCCTCACCGCCCTGCCGGCGCACGCCGAGGACTTCGCCGGGGACTTCAACTACCGCCTGCAGCCGCGCGAGCTCGCCCCCGGCGCCTGGGTCGTGGTCGGCCTGAAGGAGGATTTCTCCTTCGCCAACGGCGGCAACATCGTCAATACGGGCTTCATCGTCGGCCGCGAGGGGGTGATCGTCATCGACACCGGCTCGTCGAAGCGCTACGGCGAGCAGATGCTCGCCGCCATCCGCCGCGTCACTCCCTTGCCGATCGTGCTGACGGTGAACACCCACCACCACCCCGACCACTTCCTCGGCAACCAGGCCTTCCCGCGCGCGACGCTCGCCGCGCTGCCGGAGACCATCGCCGCGCTCCGCAGCGAGGGCGAAGGCTTCAACGCCAACATGTACCGCCTCAACGGCGACTGGATGCGCGACACCGAGGTCGTCGTCCCCGAGCGCGCACTCGCCGCCGGGCGCCAGCGCATCGGCGGGCGCGACGTGGAGCTGGTCGCGCTCGGCGGCCACACCGTCGCCGACCTGGTGGTGATCGACCACGACAGCGGCACCGTGTACGCCGCCGACCTGCTCTTCAACGGCCGCGCGCCCACCACGCCGCACGCGGACATCGCGCGCTGGCTCGCCGCGCTCGACACGCTGGAAGGCCTGCCCGCGCGGCGCTGGGTGCCCGGCCACGGCGAGCCCGCGACCGACCTCGCCCCGCTGCGCCAGACCCGCGACTATCTCGGCTGGCTGGCGCAGGCCATCCGCACCGGCGCCGAGTCGGGCCAGGACATGACCGAGCTGTTCCAGACGCCGATCCCGCAGCGCTTCGCCGGCCTGGCGCTGGTGGAGGCGGAGTTCCGCCGCTCGGTGGTGCACCTCTTCCCCGCGGCGGAGCAGGCCGTGCTCGAAGCCGCGCGCAACAAGGCGTCGCGCTGAGCGCGGCGCGATCATGCCGAGGGTGCGGCGGGACGGTCGCCGGCGCGGCCACGCGAGCGTCCCGCGCGCGGGTGCGCGCCGGCTTGCGCGCTCAGCGCGCGGCGGGGATCGACGCGGGCAACGTGGCGAGCCGGCGTGCGGCCTCCTCGTCGCCGTTGGCAGCGGCCACCGCCAGCCAGTAGCGCGCCTGCACCGGATCGGCCGGCACCAGGCGGCCCTCGAGATGGAGCAGGCCGAGCCGGTACTGCGCCTTGCTGGAGCCGGCCTCGCCGCCGCGGCGGTAGCGCTCCAGCGCCGCGGCGGCGTCGCGCGGCTCGCCCAGGCCATCCTCGGCGAGGATGCCGAGGTGGAACCAGGCCTCCGCCACGCCGGCCTGCGCGAGCGCGCTCCAGATCTCGCGCGCGCTGCCGTAGCGCGCCATCTTGAATTCGGCGTAGGCCTTGTAGAGGCCGATGCTGGGCCGCGCCACCAGCGCGTCGAGCTCCTCGGGTTCGAGCGCGTGCGCCGCGCCGGGCGCCTGTGCAATGATCCAGGCGGTCAACAATCGTGCAACGAGAGGGCGCATGGCGTTGCGGCTCCGGTCGAGGTGAGGACATGAACGAAGCAACAAGCGGGCCCGTAGCGCGACGCGACGTCGCACGCGGCCGCGCACGGACGGATCCGCGGCCGGCGCGCACAGCTACGCACACCAGCACGCCAGCGGCGTCCCCGGCCCACGCCGTGCCGCGACGACTGCTGCGCGCCCTGCGCCTGGCCGCGATCTGCTGTGCGCTCGCGCTCGCTGCGGCGACCAGCTCCAGCGCGCTGGCCGAGGGCATCGTGGTCGAGCACTTCCCCGGCGTGCCCTTCGCCGACCTGCGCGAGGCCCTCGCCGATGCGATCACCGACGAGGGCCTGAGCGCGCCGGTGGTCAGCCGCTTCGGCGCCATGCTCGAACGCACCGCACCCGATCTCGGCCACGACCCCGCGCTCTACGGCGACGCCGAGGTACTCAGCTTCTGCAGTGCCGGCGTCGCCGCCCGTCTGGTCGCCGAGGCGCGCGAACACATCGCGCTGTGCCCGCTATCGATCGCGGTGTACAGTCTGCCGCACACCCCGCGCGACGCCACCCTCGCCTGGCGCCCGCCGACGCTCGACTCCCCCGGCGGAGACGCCGTGCGCGCGTTGATGGCGCGCATCGTGTCCGGCGCCGCGCGGCTCGTCGGGCGGCGCTGAGCCCGCGCCCGCAGCACCCCGGATCCGATCGCCATGCCTTCTCCCTCCCCCTCCCCCTCCCCCTCCGCCTCCCAAGCCGCAGGCCGGCACACCCGCCCCGGCCTGCGCGGACGCCAGACCGATCCCGCCGCGCTCGCCGAGATCGAGGCCCTGCTCGGCGCTGCCCACCGCGAGCGCGACGAGCTGATCGAGCACCTGCATGCGCTGCAGGACCGCTTCGGCCACCTCTCGCTGCGCCACCTGCGCGCGCTCGCCGACTGGATGCGGATGCCGATGGCCGAGGTGTACGAGACCGCCACCTTCTACGCCCACTTCGACGTCGTGCGCGAGGACGAGCCGGTGCCACCCGCGCTTACCGTGCGCGTGTGCGACTCCCTGCCCTGCCAGCTCGCCGGCGCGCAGGCGCTGCGCGCGGCGCTCGACGCCGCGCTCGATCCGGCGCGCATCCGCGTGCTGCGCGCGCCCTGCATGGGACGCTGCGACCAGGCCCCGGTCGCCCAGCTCGGCCGCCGTCACCTGAGCCGCGCGACCCCGGCCGCGGTCCTGGCCGCACTCGCCCGCGGAGCGCTCGACCCCGAACCGATCGCCTGGCAGCGCCTCGCCGACTATCGCGCCGCAGGCGGCTACACCCTGCTCCAGCGCCTGCGCAGCGGCGAGACCGGCGTTGCCGCGCTCGAGGCCCGGCTCGCCGAAGCCGGCCTGCGCGGCCTCGGCGGTGCCGGCTTCCCGACCGCGCGCAAGTGGCAGGCGGTGCGCGCCGGCGCCGCACCGCGCTACCTGGTCGTCAATGCCGACGAAGGCGAGCCGGGCACCTTCAAGGACCGCCACTACCTGGAAACGGCGCCGCACCGGGTGCTCGAGGGCGCGCTGGCGAGCGCGCTCGCGGTGGGCGCGGCGGCGATCTACGTCTACCTGCGCGACGAATACCCCGGCCTGCACGCGGTGCTGCGCGAGGCGATCGCCGAACTGGAGGCCGCCGGCCTCGTCGCACCCGGCTTCATCGTGTTGCGCCGCGGCGCCGGCGCCTACATCTGCGGCGAGGAGTCGGCGCTGATCGAGTCGCTCGAAGGCAAGCCGGGCAAGCCGCGCCATCGCCCGCCCTTCGTCGCCGAGGCCGGGCTCTTCGGCCGGCCGACGCTGGTGAACAACGTCGAGACCCTGTACTGGATCCCGCTGCTCGCCGCCGGCGCCGCCTTCGCCGGCGAGGGGCGGCGCGGGCGCAGCGGCCTGCGCAGCTTCTCGGTGTCTGGCCGGGTGAACAAGCCGGGCGTGCACCTGGCCCCCGCCGGCATCACCCTGCGCGAGCTGGTGGACGAGCACTGCGGCGGCCTGCAGCCTGGCCACCGCCTGCTCGCCTACCTGCCCGGCGGCGCCTCGGGCGGCATCCTGCCCGCCGCGCTCGCCGATCTGCCGCTCGACTTCGACACCTTGCAGCCCCACGGCAGCTTCATCGGCTCGGCGGCGATCATCGTGCTCTCGGACCAGGACGATCTGCGCGCCGTCGCCGACAACCTGCTCGCCTTCTTCGCCGACGAATCCTGCGGCCAATGCACGCCCTGCCGCCTCGGCACCGAAAAGCTGCTCACGCTGCTGCGCACGGACGACTGGGACGTGGCGCGGCTGCAGGCCCTCGCGCAGACCCTGCGCGACGCCTCGATCTGCGGCCTCGGCCAGGCCGCGCCCAATCCGGTGAGCAGCCTGCTGCGCTTCTTCCCGGCCGAGCTCGCGCGCGCCGGGGTGAGGCTGCATGCCGGGCCTCCTGCCCGCGATGCCGGGGAGCTGCAGCCATGAGCCGGCACGATCGCGAGGACCGCAGCCCCACGCCCCAGCCCCCCGGCCTGGCGACCGCGCCGGATCGTGCGGCAGCACACGACGCGCTCGACCAGCGTGCGGACGCCTTCGAGATCCTCCTCGACGGCGTCGCGGTGCAGGCTTTCCCCGGCGAGACGCTGTGGAAGGTCGCACTGCGCGCCGGTGAACGCATCCCCCACCTGTGTTTCAAGGACGCGCCCGGCTACCGCGCCGACGGCAACTGCCGCGCCTGCATGGTCGAGATCGAGGGCGAGCGCGTGCTCGCCGCCTCCTGCATGCGCGCGGCGCAGCCGGGCATGGTGGTACGCAGCGCCAGCTCGGCGCGGGCACGGCAGGCGCGCGAGGGTGTGCTCGAACTGCTGCTCGAACAGCAGCCGGCACGCACGCACAGCCCCGACCGCTCCAGCCATTTCTGGGAGCTGGTCGAGCACATGCGTTTGCCCGCCGCCGACCGCGGCCCCGCAGCGCAGCAGCCGGACCGCACCCACCCCGCGATCCACGTGAACCTGGACGCCTGCATCACCTGCGGCCTGTGCGTGCGCGCCTGCCGCGAGGTGCAGGTGAACGAGGTCATCGGCCTCGCCCACCGCGGTGCACGCGCGAAGATCGTCTTCGACTTCGACGATGCGCTTGGCGACAGCAGCTGCGTGGCCTGCGGCGAGTGCGTGCAGGCCTGTCCCACCGGCGCGCTGATGCCCGCCACCCTGGTCGATGCGCAGGGCCGCGGCGACTCGGCCTGCGCCGAGCGCAAGGTGGATTCGGTGTGCCCCTACTGCGGCGTGGGCTGCCAGCTCACCTACCACGTCCGGGACGAGCGCATCCTCTTCGTCGAGGGCCGCAACGGCCCGGCCAACGAGAACCGCCTGTGCGTGAAGGGCCGCTTCGGCTTCGATTACCCCAACCACCGCGGCCGCCTCACGACGCCGCTGATCCGCCGCGCGGGCGTGCCCAAGGGCGTGGATCCCGCCTTCGATCCGGCGAATCCGCTCAGCCACTTCCGCCCGGCGAGCTGGGACGAGGCGCTCGACTTCGCCGCCGCCGGCCTGCGCCGCCTGCTCGACACCCACGGCCCCGGCGTGCTCGCCGGCTTCGGCAGCGCCAAGTGCTCGAACGAGGAGGCCTGGCTGTTCCAGAAGCTGGTGCGCACGGGCTTCGGCTCCAACAACGTCGACCACTGCACCCGGCTGTGCCACGCCAGCTCGGTCGCCGCGCTGATGGAGTGCATCGGCTCGGGCGCGGTCACGGCCTCCTTCATGCAGGCCGCGCACGCGGACGTGGTCATCCTCACCGGCTGCAACCCGACGGTGAACCACCCGGTCGCCGCCACGTACTTCAAGCAGGCCGCCAAGCGCGGCACCAGGCTGATCGTGCTCGACCCGCGCGGCCTGGTGCTCGGCCACCACGCCCACCGCATGGTGCGCTTCACGCCGGGCAGCGACGTCGCGCTCTTCAACGCCATGCTCAACGTCATCGTCGGCGAGGGCCTGTGCGACCGCGACTTCATCGCCGCGCGCACCGAGGGCTTCGAGGCGCTCGCCGCCCACGTCGCACCGCTCACGCCCGAGGCCATGGCGCCGCTGTGCGGGGTGGCGCCGGACGAGATTCGCGCCATCGCCCGCCTCTACGCCACCGCCGAGCGCGCGATGATCTTCTGGGGCATGGGCATCTCGCAGCATGTGCACGGCACCGACAACGCGCGCTGCCTGATCGCGCTCGCGCTCGCCACCGGCCATGTCGGCCGCCCCGGCACCGGCCTGCATCCGCTGCGCGGGCAGAACAACGTGCAGGGGGCGTCCGACGCCGGCCTCATCCCCATGGTGCTGCCCGACTACCGCCCGGTGGGCGACGCGCAGTACCGCGCCGCCTTCGAGGAACTGTGGGCGACGCCGCTCCCCGCCGAGCCCGGCCTCACGGTCGTCGAGACCATGGACGCGATTGCCGCCGGCCGGGTGCGCGGCATGTACATCCTCGGCGAGAACCCGGCGATGTCCGACCCCGACCTGCACCACACCCGCGCCGCGCTCGCCAGGCTCGAGCACCTCGTCGTGCAGGACCTCTTCGTCACCGAGACCGCGCAGTTCGCCGACGTGATCCTGCCCGCCTCGGCCTGGCCCGAGAAGGACGGCACCGTCACCAACACCAACCGCCAGATCCAGCTCGGCCGCGCCGCCGTGCCGCTGCCCGGCGAGGCGCGGCCCGACTGGTGGATCCTCCAGCAGCTCGCCCGCTGCCTCGGCCTCGACTGGCAGTACGCGCACCCGCGCGAAGTCTTCGCCGAGATGAAGCGGGCGATGCGCTCGCTCGACCACATCGACTGGGCGCGTCTGGAGCGCGAGGGAGCGGTCACAACCCCTTGCCCGGCCGAGGACGCCCCGGGCAAGGACGTGGTCTTCGACGACCGCTTCCCCACCGCGAGCGGACGCGCGCGCTTCCGCCCCACCGTGCCGCTGCCGCCCGACGAGCCGGTCGACGCCGCCTGGCCCACGGTGCTGATCACCGGCCGCCAGCTCGAACACTGGCACACCGGCGCGATGACGCGGCGCAGCGCGGTGCTCGACGCGCTCGAACCGGCCGCGGTGGCGACGCTGGCCCCGGCCGAACTCACCCGACTCGGCCTCGCCCCCGGCGCCGCGCTGAGCATCGAGACCCGCCGCGGCCGCATCACGCTCGCCGCCCGCGCCGATCCGCTGATGCCCGCGGGCATGGTCTTCGTGCCCTTCTGCTACGTCGAAGCCGCAGCCAACCTGCTCACCAACCCGGCCCTCGATCCGTACGGAAAGATTCCGGAGTTCAAGTACGCTGCGTGCCGGCTCGCGCCCGCATGAACCTGCCGGGCGGCGCACTGTGCGCGCGCCGCCGTCCCGAACGCGGGGCACCGGGTCCGCGCGGCACCGCCGCGGCCGTGCTTGATGCTGTCATGCGCAGAGTTCGGGTGCTATAGAGACACTGTGCGCGCGAAACGGTGTTCGCGGCTTCGCACCAGCGGCGGGGAGGACGGTGCCATGAGCGAGAAGATCGACCAACTGGTGGCCGAACGGCGCGCGGCCCTCGGGCGCAAGGACGGCGTCGCGGACAAATGGGGCCTGGCCCTGTCGGGCGGCGGCATCCGCAGCGCGACCTTCTGTTTCGGCCTGCTCGGCGTGCTCGCCCGCAACCGTCTGCTTGAACGCTTCGACCTGCTCTCGACCGTGTCCGGCGGCGGCTACATCGGCGGCATGCTCGGCCGCCTGCTGCACGGCGCACGCTCCGCGGACGACACCCGCGCCATCTTCGCGGCCTTCGGCTCCCAGGAGCCACGCTGGTTTCGCTGGTGGCTGCGCGCCAACGGCCGCTACCTGGTGCCGCGCGGACCGGCCGACAAGACCTTCGCGCTCGCCGTCTTCCTGCGCAACCTGCTCGCGATCCACCTCGAGCTCGGCGCGCTGGCCCTCGCGCTCGGCGTGGTGCTGGCGGCGGTCGATGTGGGCGTGTGGGCGGCGATCGCGCACTGGGTGACGGACGGGTGGGTGACGGGCGAGCGCATCGAGGCCCTGCGCCGGCTGCCCCCCTGGCTGCCCACGCTGTGGCCGGTCGCGATCCCGGTGCTGGCCGTGCTCGGCGGCCTGGCGACCGCGGCGTACTGGGTCGTGCCCTGGGTGGCGTCGGCCGGGCGGCCGGGATGGCGGCCCGGCTTCGTCGCCGTGCAATGCGTGATCCTGACGATCGTCCTGGGCCTGTTGGTGCATTACGGCGACGCCATCATCGGTCCGCAGTGGCAGCCCGGTCATGCGATCCGGATGGCGCTGGCCTGGGGCGCGATCGGCCTGGCCGTCGCCTGGCTGATCGCGATCCCGTGGTCGCGCTTCCTGTTGCGCCACCTCTTCGACGAGACCGAGCGCGATGCGCTGCGGCTCCGCGAGGAGGCGGTGCGGCGTTGGCTGGCCGACTGGCAATCCCTGTGCATGAAGGCGATCGCGGTCGTGCTGCTGCTCGGACTGGTGGACCGGGTGGCGTGGTTCCTCGCCTTCGAGTTCAAGGCGCAGGCCAATACCGCGCTCGCCCTGGCGGTGGCCGCCGCCGTGCTGCGGGCGGCGATGCCGGCGCTGGGTGGCGGCCCCCAAGGCGGAATCAGCGGCAAGCTGCTGCTGAGCCTGGGCCAGCTCTCCGGCTACGTACTCAGCTTCCTGCTGTGCGCGTGGTGGGTCTCGCTTGTGCACGCGGCGGCGCTGGGGCCGATGTTCGCGACCGAGGGCACGGTGGACTTCGGCGCGCCCTGGCTCCGGCTGCTCGCGATCGGTACTGCGGCCGGCGGCTACGTGCTCGCCACCGGGCGGAATTTCGAGTTCCTCAACCTGTCCTCGCTGCACACCTTCTACCGCGCGCGCCTGGTGCGCAGCTACCTGGGCGCGGCCAATCCGGCCCGCTTCGGCCAGCAGGACACACTCGGGCCGACCGCCGTCGTGTCCGAGCGCGGCGCCGCACACCTCGCCCACAAGAGCGTGTTCGACCCCGACCCCGACGATGACCTCGCGCTGGAAGCCTACGCGCCGCATCGGCAAGGCGGCCCGGTGCATCTGATCGGGGTCTGCATCAATCAGACGCACGACCCGCGCGGCGGACTGTTCAACCGCGACCGCCGCGGCCTGCCGCTGACGGTGGGCCCCGAAGGCTGGGTGCGGGTGGGCCAGGAACCGTGGTTCCAGGTGACCGGTGCAGGCGCCCTCGGCCTGGGTTCGTGGGTGGCGATCTCGGGCGCCGCGGTGTCGCCCGGCCTGGGCAGCCAGACGCGCGGCGGCATCTCGGCGCTGCTGGCCTTCGCCGGCATTCGCCTCGGCTACTGGTGGACGCGCGCTGCACGGGAGAACCTGCAGCGCCCGAAACGCCGCCTCGCGGCCAAGTCACGCGGCCTGCTCAGCGAGGTGTTCTGCAACTTCAAGGGCAGCAGCGGACCCGACTGGTTCCTCAGCGATGGCGGCCACTTCGAGAACACGGCCGCCTACGCCCTGCTCGCCGAACGCTGCCGCATGATCGTGCTCGCCGACTGCGGCGCCGACCCGGACTACCGCTTCGGCGACCTGGAGAACCTGGTGCGCAAGGCGCGCATCGACCTCGGCGCGGAGATCGAGTTCCTGCGCCCGCGCCCCCGCGCAGCGGGCGAGAACGATCGACCGCCCGGGGTCGAGCTGTTCGGCTCGCTCAACGATCTGGCCTCGCGCAAGAGCAACGCCTGCCTCGCGCTCGCCCGTGTGCGCTACGTCGGCGCGACCGAGCCGGGCTGGCTGGTGCTGGTCAAGCCCAACATCAGCGCCGGGCTGCCGGTCGACCTGATCAACTTCGCCGCCAGCAACCCGGCCTTCCCGCAGCAGACCACCGCCGACCAGTTCTTCGACGAAGCGCAGTGGGAGAGCTACTACCAGCTCGGCTTCAATCTCGGCGACGTGCTCGACAGCGACTTGCTGGAGGCACTGCGCAGTCGCCACGCGACGCTGTTCGAGTCCGACACCGGCGCCCTCACCGCCGCGACGCCCCGGGCCTCCGTTACCCCGGCGACGGTGCCGGCGGGCGCGGGCGCGGCCGCCGCGGCCGCCGCCGAGGCCGCGGCCAGCCGGCTGCCCGAGCGCATCCGCAACAGCGCGGTGAGCGCCTCGATCGGCATCGGCGCGGTGGCCACCGTGCTGGTGTCCTCATGGCAGGCGATCGACGGCGCGATCGGCGCCCTGGCCGAGGAACGCAAGACCGAACGCGCCGCGATCCTGAAGATCACCGAGGACTGGGCCGCCCTGCCCGGACGCGACCGCTGCTCGACGACACTCATGAGCGAGGAGCATCCGAAGCTCACCGCGCTGGCAGGCAGCTTCCTGCACCATGCGGACGCGTTGTGCGCCCGACGGGAGGCCGACTGGCTCGCGGAATCCAGCCTGGTGCAGGAGATCTTCGACGAGGTTGCCGAGCGCTGCGGCCTGGTCGAGACGCGCATGCGCAGCCGCGCGTGCGCCGCGCTCCTCGTCGCCAACACCCGCCCGGACGCCGGGGGCGCCGAATGGCCACAGATCTGCTTCGCCGGGCGCCCGGCCGCACCGGCCAAGACCAGGCTGCCGACTTACTGGGCCTACCGCTACGGCTTCGAGGCACAGCGGGGCAAGTCCGCACACCCGGCCGACTCCTTCGCCGAGGCACGCGAGTTCGCCCGGGAGGAACACAACGCCGCGCTGGCCTGCCCCACCGTGGCGCTCGCCGGCGAACAGCCGACCCCACCGACCGCGCAGTCCCCGACGGCGAAGCCGCCCCCTCCACCCACCGCTCCGCCCCCACGACCGGCGCCCGTGCCGCCCGTCGCGCCCGTCGCGCCTGCGCCCGCGCCCGCGCCCACTGCGCCCGCCGCGGTGGAGGCGAACTCGAAGATCTGCGCCGGCACGACCATCTACCTGCAGATCTTCGGCCCTACGCAACGCGACACGGTGCGCGACTACCGGGACGCCTGGCGCAAGCTCGGCGCCTCGGTGCCGCCGATCGAAGACGTCGAGGCCACGGCGCGCGCGGCGCAGCGCACGCCGCCGCGCCAGGTCGCGCTGACCACCGTGCGCCATCACGATCCCGCCTCGAAGCGCTGCGCCGAAGAGCTGGGCAAGGCGGTCGGTTTCGGGAACTGGAAGGTCGAGCCGCTCGCGGCATCGCTCAAGCCGACCCGCGGCGTGATCGAGGTCTGGATCGGCCGCGAGATCCCCGCCAGGCAGGGCGAAGCCAAGTAAGTCGACGCCGTCATGCGCATCGCGGGCGAGTGCGCGCCTCCGCGGCGGTGACGCGATCGAAGCTCAGCCCCGGCGCTTGTCGGCGACCGCGCCGGGCGGCGACAATGCGGGTCCCGCCGGCTCGTGGGCGTTCCCGCCGCGTCCGCCCTGCCTTGCCCCGACCTCCGAGCCCCGTCCGCGGAACCCCGCCGGACCTGCCCGAGCCGGTCGGCGCCGGCCGGGCGGCACGACGCGGCCCTCGTACCCGCAGCAGCAAACCCAGCCCGCGGCATCGACAGCGGAGCCACGATCATCCTGAACACACCCGGCAAGACCCCCGACGATCCTCTCCGCGCCGGCCGCCCCTCCACCCTGCGACGCCTGCTCGGCTCGCGCGCGGGCGTCGGCGCGGGCGTGCTGGCGATCTCCGCGCTCGCCTTCGCCACCTTCCACCACGAGACGGTGAACGTGGCCCTCGTCGAGGAGGGACCGCTGCGCCAGGCGATCGTGGCGAGCGGGCGGGTGCGCACGCCCGAGCGCATCGTGGTATCGGCGCAGATCGCCGGGCGCGTGCAGGCGGTGGAGGTGCGCGAGGGCGACGCGCTGGCGCCGGGCCAGGCGCTGCTGCGCCTGGACGAGCGCGAGTGGGGGGCGGCCGTCGCCCAGGCCGGCGCCGCCGTGGTGCAGGGCGAGGCGCGCCTGCGCCAGCTGCGCGAGCTCGGCCTGCCGGTGGCCGAACAGGCGCTGCGCCAGGCCGAGGCCACGGCGCTGCAGGCGCAGCGGCACCATCGGCGCGTGCAGGAGCTCGTCGCGCGCGGCTTCTACAGCCAGGCACAGCTCGACGAGGCGCGCCGGGCGCTCGACGTGGCCGACAGCCAGGTCCGCAGCGCCCGCCTGCAGCGCGCCAGCCAGCAGCCTGGCGGCAGCGAGATCGAGCTCGCGCGCAGCGCCCTGGAACAGGCGCGCGCGGCGCTGGCCGCGGCGGAGACCCGGCTGAGCTACGCGACCCTGCGCGCCCCGGTCGCGGGGACCGTGCTGACCCGCAACGTCGAGGCCGGCGACACCGTGCAGCCAGGCACGCCGCTGATGACGATCGCCCCGGCCGGCGCCACCGAGCTCACCGTGCAGATCGACGAGAAGAACCTCGCCCTGCTTCACCCCGGCCAGGCCGCGCTGGCCTCGGCCGATGCCTACCCGGGCGAGCGCTTCGCCGCCGTGCTCGCCTACATCGCCCCCTCGGTGGACGCCCAGCGCGGCTCGGTGGAGGTCCGCCTGCGCGTACCCGAGCCGCCGCCCTACCTGCGCCACGAGATGACGGTATCGCTCGACATCGAGGCGGCGCGGCGCGAGCGCACGCTGGCCGTGCCCGCCGCGGCGGTACGCGAGTCCGGCGGGGCGCAGCCCTGGGTGCTGGTGGTGCGCGACGGCCGTACCGCACGCCAGCCGGTGCGGCTGGGCATCCGCGGCGCCGGCAGGGTGGAGGTGCTCGAGGGCCTCGCCGCCGGCGAGGCCGTGGTGCCGGCGCCGGCCGACGTGCCCGCAGGGCGGGCGGTGCGGACGCGCGTGCAGCCATGAAGTCGTGGATGCCCTTCGAATGGATCGCCGCGCTGCGCTTCCTGCAGGAGGGACGCATGCAGTCGCTGCTGATCATCGTCGGCGTCGGCGTCGGCGTGGCGGTGATCGTGTTCATGTCGGCGCTGCTGTCCGGTCTGCAGGCCAACCTGGTGCGCCGCACGCTCAGTTCGCAGGCGCACATCGTGCTGCTGCCGGCCGAGGAGGTGGCGCGCCCGCAGGCCTCGAGCGGGCACGACGCGATCCGCCTGCAGAAGCAGGCGCAGCGGCTGCGCTCGATCGACCAGTGGCAACTGCTGCGCGACCGCCTCGAGGCCTGGCCCGAGATCGCCGCGGTGTCGCCGGCCGCCTCCGGCCCGGCGTTCGCGGTGCGTGGCGACGCCAGCAAGGCGGTGACCCTGCTCGGCATCGAACCCGCGCGCTACCAGCAGGTCATCGACCTCGGCGGACGCATCACCGCCGGCGAGCTGCGCGTCGGCGCCGGCGAGGCGGTGATCGGCATCGAGCTGGCCAAGGACCTCGGCGCCGACGTCGGCGACAAGCTGCGCATCCGCGGCGCGCAGGGCGAGGCCGAGACGCTGACCGTGACCGGGCTGTTCGATCTCGGCAACAAGGGCGTCAATGCACGCAACGTCTATGTCGGCCTGCGCACCGGTCAGACCCTGCTCGACCTGGTCGGCGGCGTCTCCAACATCGACCTCGCCCTCCACGACCTCGACCTCGCGGAGGACGTGGCGCAGCGCATCGCCGCCGAGTCCGGCCTGATCGCCGACAGCTGGATCCGCACCAACGCGCAGTTCGTCACCGCGCTCACCTCGCAGCGGGTGTCGAGCAACGTGATCCGCTTCTTCATCGCGCTCTCGGTGTCCTTCGGCATCGCCAGCGTGCTGGTGGTGTCGGTGGTCCAGCGCAGCAAGGAGATCGGCATCCTGCGGGCGATGGGCGCCACGCAGGCGCAGATGCGGCGCATCTTCCTGCTGCAGGGCGGCATCGTGGGTTTCCTCGGATCCTTCCTGGGCTCGGCGCTGGCGTGGGCCTTCCTGATGCTGTGGCGGATGCTCGCGCGCAACCCGGACGGCACGCCGCTGTTCGACATCGGCGTCGAGCCCGCGCTGGTGGCGATCGCCGCGGGCGGCGCCAGCGTGGTCGGCATCCTCGCGGCGCTGCTGCCGGCACGGCGTGCGGCAGGGCTCGACCCGGTGGTGGCGATCCGTGGCTGACGCGGTCCTGAAACTCGAAGGCCTGCGCAAGGCCTACGCCGGCGCCGACACGGAGTACGAAGTCCTGCACGGCATCGACCTGCGCCTCGGGCGCGGCGAGTTCGCCGCCCTGATCGGCCCCTCCGGCTCGGGCAAGAGCACGCTGCTCAATCTGATCGGCCTGCTCGACCGCCCCAGCAGCGGCCGCCTCGTCATCGATGGCGAGGAGACCGCGACGCTCGACGACACCGCCCTCACCCGCCTGCGCGGCGAACGCATCGGCTTCGTGTTCCAGCACCACCACCTGATCCCCGCCTTCACCGCCGAGGAGAACGTCGCCATGCCGCTGCTGATCGCGCGCGGGCGGCCCGACGCGGCGATGTTCGCGCGCGCCGGCGAGCTGCTCGACCGCGTCGGCCTGGCCCGGCAGCGGCGCCAGCTCGCCAACCGGCTCTCCGGCGGCCAGCAGCAGCGCGTCGCCATCGCCCGTGCGCTGGCGATGTCGCCCGCGCTGGTGCTCGCCGACGAACCCACCGGCAACCTCGACACGCACTCGGCGGACGAGGTCTTCGCGCTGCTGCGCGAGGTCAATCGGCAACTCGGTACGAGCTTCCTGATCGTCACCCACGACCCCCGCCTCGCCCGCCGCTGCGACCGCATCATCGAACTCGTGGACGGAGTCGTCGTCTCCGACCGGCCCAACAACGCCGCGCCGCCGGACTCTGGCCCGGTCGACGGCTCATGAGGCCGCGAGCGCGACGCAGCTCATCCGACCGTGTAGCCGCCATCCACGACGATTTCCTGGCCGTAGATGTTCCTGGCGCTGTCCGACGCGAGGAACACCGAGAGCTCGGCGATATCCTCCGGCTGACCGAATGCGCCAGGCATGAGCCGGGACGTGATCTTCTCCGCGACGGCCCCCAGGATCTCGGGCGGCAGCCCGACCGTGCCCCACAGCGGCGTCCCGATCGGGCCGGGGGCGATCGAGTTGACCCGGATGCCCAGGGGGGCAAGCTCGGCCGCCAGGGTCTGGGACAGGGACTTCAACGCAGCCTTGCTGGCGCTGTAGATGGCCAGCCCGGGAAAGCCGACCTGGGTCAGGAAGGTCGTGATGAACTGGATCGAGCCCCCCTTGCGGATGTGGGGAACGAAGAGACGCGCGGTTTCCGCCGCACCGAAGAGATTGACCGAGAACTGCGTATGGAAGGCTTCGGCGGTGCTGTCCGCGAAAGACACGACGCGCGCGATGCCGGCATTGGGCACGACGACATCCACACCGCCATGGACGCGGACGGCTTCATCGACCAGGTGCTGCAGGTCCTCGGCCCTGGTCACGTCACCCGCCACGGCCCGGACCTGCCCGGGCCACGCGGTCTCGAGTGCCTTCAAGGCGTCGAGATTGCGCGCGAACGCCACCACCCGGGCGCCTTCCTGCGCATAGCTTTCGACGATCGATTTGCCGATCCCGCTGCTTGCGCCCGTGACGACGGCCACCTTGCCTTCAAGCTTTCTCACCATGTCTCGCTCCTGAAATACGATGGGGTCAGGTCTTCCATTTGCTCATCCATCTCCAGACAGCTCATCAGGCCCTCCTTTGCGTCGCGCTCACGCTCTTCGCCCACAAGACGAAAGCAGGCGCGCATTTCGAATGCGCGCCTGCTGATGAACACCCTTGGCCCACCGAATCCTTTCATCTCCTTGCCCGGCGCTCCGTTCTGCTCACGCCGATCAGCGCCACGCCAAGTCCGAGCAGGATGAGCGATGTCGGCTCCGGCACGACGAACGCCGTCGAGGTTCCAGTCTTGCCCAGTCCAATGATATCCGTATTGGCGACATCCCAATTTTCGGCACCGAGCCTCGTGAAGTCGCCCGCCGTTCGCATATCGTTGGCGCGGACGCAAGAGACGCCCGGGTCGCCGCATCGTTGGTTGTTGGGGTTGAGCGTGAAGAAATCCGAATCGAGCGCGGCGCTCCAATAGCCCATCACACCGGTATCGACACTCAGATAACTCGAGAAGTTCTGCGTCCCTGCCGGAGAGATCATCGTATTGACCTGGCTATTGACATCGGCACCAGAGGTGAAGTCGAAACGCGCAAGAAAATAGCAGCCGGCATTATTGTTCGCTGCGCAGCTCACCCCCTGATAGGCGCCCTCGGCGTTGCCGCTCCGACTGCCCCCCTGGCCACGCCTGGCGAGATCGGCGGCACTGAACGGCGAGCTGATGTTCTGATTGTTGTTGTCCCACCAATAGAAGTCGAGCACCCCACCCTGGGTCGTATCCGGCGCAGTCCCGGGGTTATTGATGTGGGGGACATTCGGATCACTGCCGGATTGCAGCAGCTCGATTGGCTGCCTGTGGATGGATCCGTCGATCCTCCGCGCCTTGCCAGCCTGACCCACCCTGCCGGCTTGATCCTTCACTCTAGACGGTGGCAAGTGACAGGCAAGGGAAATGATGCGGCGGCGCGGAACCGAGCCCGCCGTCGTCCTCTTGCAGACGCTGAAACCGGCGTGCCGACGCTACTTGCTCGCCAAGGCCGCAAGCGCCGCGCGCACGCTTTCCAATGCCCCCGGAAAGTCGAACACCTCGATCTGGCGTCGAACCTCTTCAAAGTCCATCAGCAAGGTCTCGCGCAGGGCCTGCCGATTCTCCGCAAGGAAGCTGATCGCCGTCGTGTCGTCCCCGGTCAGCAAGGCCTCGAGTCGCACCAGCACGCTGGTGTCCACCCGTCTTGCAGGCATCTCCTGCACCATTACCCGATTCGCACGCACCAGAGCATCCTGTAGCGCGGCAATCAGCCTGGGCAGACGTTCGGTCAGCGGCACCAGCGCCGCCTGCACCTCCGCACGGTCGCCGCGCTTGAGCGCGTCCTCGAGGTCGCCGGCGAGTCGATGGACGATCGTGGCGCCGACCGTGCCGGCCGCACCCTTCAGCGCGTGAGCCAGGCGCCTCGCGCCGGCAAGATCGTCTTGCTGGATCTGTTCGGCGAGTTTGCGTGCATCGTCGCCATGGTATTCGGCGAAGAGCCCCAGGATAGGCGGGTAGTCCAGCCACGAACCGCCCAAGGTGCGCAGGCCACTTTCCAGATCCAGATCGCCAATCGCCGACAGCCGCGTGCGCAGCTCGGCATCGGCGGCCTCCGCAGGCGCTGCGGCCAGCGGAGCCAGGTCGGCCTGCGGCGCCATCACGCCAGCACCTGCAACGCTGCACGGGTGGTCGCCTTCATCAAGTGCGAAGTCCGACTCGTCGGACGCCGACGGAGGCAACTTCCCGGTTCGCCCCGGCAGCCACTTGTGCAGGGTGGCGTAGAGCCGCTCCGGCTCCACGGGCTTGGCGATGAAATCGTTCATGCCGGCCTCCACGCAGGTGCGGCGATCGTCATCGAAGGCATTGGCGGTCATTGCCAGAATCGGCTTGTCGCGCCAGCCCGGCAGGGCGCGGATGGCGCGGGTCGCGTCCAGGCCATCCATCACCGGCATCTGCATGTCCATCAGGATCAGCGCGTAGTCGGCGGCCTTGACCCGCTCCAGGGCCTCGGCGCCGTCCTCGGCCGTCTCCACCGTCAAACCGACGGCATGCAGCAGCTCCAATGCCACCAGCCGGTTGATGGGGTTGTCTTCCACCAGCAACACCCGCGTGCCCGCCTGCTCATGGCGCAGCGCCCGCTCGGCATCGGCGCGCCGCGCCGTTGGCGCGGGCATGATGCCGTGGCCGCGCTGCAACAGCACCGTAAACCAGAAGGTGCTGCCCTCGCCCGGGATGCTATCCATCCCCGCCTCGCCGCCCATCATCTGCGCCAGGTTGCGCGTCAGCGCCAGACCGAGACCGGTGCCGCCGTATTTGCGCGTGGTGCCGACTTCGGCCTGCTGGAACACGTGGAACAGGCGCTGCCCCTGCGCCGGCGTCACGCCAATCCCCGTGTCCTCGACTTCAAAGCGCACCTGCAAGCCCTCCGCGCCATCCTTCAGCAGCTTGGCACGCAGGACGATGCTGCCCCTTTCGGTAAACTTGACCGCATTGCCAGCCAGGTTGAACAGACATTGGCGCAGGCGCATCGGGTCGCCACGCAACCACGTCGGCACGGCGTCGCCGTCGAGCTCGATGTGCAAGCCCTTGGATTGGGCGGACGGGCGAATCAACGAGGCGACGTGGTCGAGCACCGCCGAGAGGTGAAAATCTTCCAGCGCCAGATCGAGTTTGCCGGCCTCGATCTTGGAGAGGTCGAGGATGTCGTTGATCAGGCCGAGCAGATGCCGGCCCGATGCCTCGATCTGCTCCAGCCGCCCGTCCTGCTGCGGAGTGACACCATCCTTTCGCAGCAGATGAGTCAGTCCGATGATGGCGTTCATCGGCGTGCGGATCTCGTGGCTCATGTTGGCCAGGAAGGCGCTCTTGGCCTGACTGGCGGCCTCGGCCTGCTGTCGCGCTTGCGCCAGTTCGGCGGTGCGCTGCGTCACCAGGTCTTCGAGGTGGTGGCGGTGGCGATCCAGTTCCTCGCCGAGGCGCTTCTTCTCGGTGATGTCCTCCTTCACCGCGACGTAATGGCTGATACGGCCATCCGGCTGCCGTAGCGGTGCGATATGGGCGAACTCGACATAGTCCTCGCCGCTGGCCTTGCGGTTGACCAGTTCGCCCTTCCACGTCTGCTCGGCCGTGAGCGCCGCCCAGATCGCGTCGTAGGTCGCGCGCGGCGTCCTGCCGGATTGCAGAATGCGCGGGTTCCTGCCGATGACCTGCTCGCGCGTGTAGCCTGTGGTGGCCAGAAACGCGGCATTGACGTATTCGATCTCGGCCGAGAGGTTCGTGATGACAATGCTCTCCGGGCTCTGCTCCACCGCCAGCGCCAGCTGGCGCAGCGAAGTTTCCGCGCGGCGCTGGTCCTGCAGCACGCTCAGCAGTGCCTGGCGTCCACGTTCCAGTTCCCGCGCGTGTTGCGCCACGGAGGCCTCGGCCCGCTTGCGCTCGGTGATGTCGGTATGGGTGCCGAGCATCCTGAGGGGCTTTCCGGCATCGTCGAATGCGACGATCTTGCCGAGCGAAAGAATCCACTTCCAGTCCCCGTCGCGCGTTTTCTGACGGAATTCCACCCGATACTGCGCAGTTCTTCCCGCCACGTAGTCCGCGTAGGCGCGTGCCGTGATCTCCCTGTCGTCCGGATGAATGCGCTCGATCCAGGCTGCATTGGTTTCGACAAAGGTTTCGGGGGCATACCCCAGCATCGCGGCGTACTCCGCGTTGACGAGTGCCTCGCCGGACTGGACGTTCAGGTCATACAGGCCGAGGTTCGTGGCCTGCAAGGCGAGCCGCAGTCTTTCTTCGCTTTCGGCGAGTGCCGATTCCGCCCGCTTCTGGCCGGAAACGTCGATGCAGTATTCCACGCACCTGTTCTCGTCGAGCGCGCTGCCGGCAAACACGAACCATTGCCGCGAGCCATCCTTGCGCAAGTATTCCTTCTCGTACGGGCCGACGCGGCCGTTCGCCCGGAACGACTCCATCTCCGCGATGCTCGTCTCGATGTATTCCGGCGGCGTGAACGTTTGCCAGGTCAACTGGTGCGCGTCCACCTCCTGCCGGCTGTAACCCATGATCTTCAGAAAGGTGTCGTTGGCATCGATCAGGGTGCCGGAGGTCACGTCCCAGAACATCACGCCCACGTTCTGGACATCCAGAGCCTTCCTCAACCGGTTTTCGCTTTCGCGCAGCACGGCGGCCGCCTGCTGTGCGCTCACCAGCCGCTGCTGGCGCCACAGCAGAGCGACCCCGAGGCTGGCCAGCAGCATCAGCAGAACGCTCAGCAGCCCGGTGGTCCAGGCCTGCCGACGCACCGGCGCATGGATCTCGTCCTCATCCACCTTGGCGACCATGAACCAGGGCGTGTTCATGACCCTGCGAACGACGGCGAGCACGGGGGTGCCGCGATAGTCCACGCCTTCGACCACGCCCTGCACCCCTTGCACCGCCATCGCCGCCGGAAGGAGCGGGTTTGTCGCGATCGGCAGCCGCAGCCTGAGCGCCGAATCGGCGCGGTGGCGCAGGTCGTTCAGAGAAACCAGCTCGTCGCCTTCGCGCCGGATGAGAATGGTTTCCGCGCTGGCGCTGGGGGTGGGCCAGCGCTGGATCAGGGGGTACAGAAAGCGGCGCGGGTCGATGACGACCAACAGCATGCCGATTGCCGGCTCCCCCGCCTGGGATGACAAGCCGACCTGCGCGGCGAAGATCATCTGGATGGACTGGTCGGGCAGGCGATGCAGGTCGCTGAAGGAGACCTCGCGCGCCAACCGATTGCGCCGAACATGCTCGCGGCCATGCGCAAGGTTCGCGGCATCGCCGCAATACGTTTCCGGAACCGCCAGGCACCGCTCGCCGGCCGCATCGAACAAGGCCACCGCGCGGTAACCGTGACGCTGCTGGATTCCGCTCATCCATGCCTGCACACTCTCGAGGGCCTGGGCGTCGTCCGGCCTCTGCAGGTAGCGGGCCGCCTGCGGCACATCCTGCATGGCCTCGGCATCGGCGTACCGTTCCGTCATCCATTGGGCGATCTGCTCGACCTTCGTGTCTGCGATCTGGATGAGCGTTTCCGCGGCAAAGTGGCGGGCCTCGGCCTGCTGGTTGTGGTAATGCCAGCGGCCGCCGGCGCCGATCAGCGCCACCGACAGCGCCAGCACGAGCAGCAGCCGCGCGCCGAAAGAGCGGCCCATCGGGCTTGCGGGGGGAGTCGGGCTCGAGGTCGGGGTGCTCATTCGGCGATCCCGCCCTCTTGCGGAAGATCTGCCAGGTCCTCGGCATAGCGCCGCGGTTCATCCAGCCGCTGGCGCAGGGCGTCAGCCTCGCGCTTGAGTTCGAGGATGCGCCCCTCGCGGCCCAGCATCACCTCGTACCACTGCTGCAGTTCGGCGAGCTTTTGCCGAAGTTCGGCTTGCTGGCGCTTCTTGCTGACGATGCGCCAGATGGATTCACCGAGCAGACGAACCGTTTCCACGTCGGCGCCCGAATAAGGCTCGGGCTTGTTGCCGACCCCCGTAAGCATGCGTACCCGCCCGTCTTCGATCACCGGCACGCTGATCAGCCTCTCCAGGCCCGCATCGCCTTGCGGCAATCCATGCTTGTCGGGCGCATTGGCGTAGTCGTTGAAAACCACGGGCGCGCGAAGACGCAGGGCATCCGCCCAGACGCCGGCCTGGCTGACCGGGCAATGCTTGTCGCGGGTGGCCCGGCAATCCTGTTCCAGCGTGGCACGCGGCCAGGTGACCCGCTCGATGGTCTCCTGGTCGTCGTCGACGAGATGGATGACGGCGATCCGGCTACCGGTCAGTTCCTCGGCGAGTTCCTGCCCACGCTGCATGAACGCGGCTTCGTCGAGCGCCTCGGCGGCCTCCGGGAGGTTCAGCAGGGCTTGGTCACGGCGGGCTGCGAGCGCAAGCGCAAGCTCGCCCCTCTTGCGCTCGGTGACGTCCGTCAAGGTGCCGCGAACCGTCATGCCGCTCCCGTCCGGACCGCGCTCGACCACCTGACCGACCACACTCAGCCAATGGATGCTCTGGTCGGGGTGGATGACACGAAAATCGAACGCATAGTGGTCGGGGCCGCCGGGCGCTAACGACTGCCGGATCGTCTCGCGCGCGCGTGGGCGGTCGTCGGGGTGGATTACGTCGAGGAAGGTGCCGAACTCCCAGTCGTCCTGCCAGGGCAGTCCGTAGAGGGAGTCGTGGTTCTTCGAGCGCGACATGCGGTCGGTCGGCACGCGATAGTCCCAAACGGCTACCTGGGCCAGCTCGGTGGACAGACGCAGGCGTTCCTCGCTCTCGCGCAAGCGCTCCTCCGCCTGCCGACGCGCCGTGATGTCGTGCGCCAGCACCAGTTCGCACTCCCGTCTGTCGAACTCCAGCACGTGCGAGGTGATCTCGACTTCGATCACACTGCCGTCTTTCTTCAAGTGCCGCCAGACGCCCGCCTGATCGAGGCCCCCTGCGGGCAACTCGCCCAGATTCTCGTAAAGGCGCGGCAGATCCTCGGGCGGGCGAATGTCCTTGATCGTCATGGAGAGGAATTCGTCCCGCGAATAGCCGTAGTGGCTGACTGCCGCATCGTTCACGGCCAGGAAGCGCAGTGTCGCGAGCTCAAAGACCCACATGGGGTTCGGGTTCGCATGAAAGAGATGGCGGTAGAGGGCGTCGCTCTCGCGCAATTCCGCCTCGGCGCGCTTGATCCGGCGAATGGCCAGGACAAGGACCAGGGTCAGCACCGCGGCGACCGACAATCCTGCCAGCAGCGCGATAACGGCACGATGGCGCGCTTCGGCCTCGGCCGTGCGCGCCGCCACCAACTCTTCCAGCCGCTGCTGGTAGTGCCACATCCCCTCTTCGAGACTGCGTCCGGGGGTGATGTCATGAATCATCGACAGCAGCAGGGGACGTCCATCGAATTCGAAAGGATGGGAATACACCTCGACGGTACGGAGCTCGCCACTCGCCAGTCGATGGCGGAAGATGAAGTAGTTGCGGTTTTCCTTTTCGGCAAGGGCGCGCTCGGCCGCCAACAGCTCCGCGCTGAAGGAGTTGATCTGCGCGATGGTCATGGACCGCAGCGCATCGCGTCCGTAACCATAGAAGTCCGCCGCGGCCGGGTTGGCATCGACGATCTGCCCGGAGGCCGGGTCGATCAGCAGCATCACGACGCCGTGATCGTCGAACACCTGGCGGAAATCGGGCACCTGTGCGAACAAGGTGGAGGGAATCAGCGCCAGCCACAGCGCGGCGAGGATGTGACGCAGGGAGATGGGCGGCGCGCTCGCGGCGCGCGGCCACGACGCCGGCCGCCCGGCGCGCCGATATTCCATGGCGGAGGCTGCGGCGATGTCGGCTGTGCTCGGCGTCATCATGGCACTCAAGCGGCGGTGTCGCTGTAGCGCTCGGCGATGCGGACGAATTCGGCGTAGTTCGTCAGGAAGGCATCGACCACGTCCGGGTCGAAATGCCGGCCCCGGCCGGCCAGGATGACTTCCCGCGCCTCCTCGTAGGACATGGCTGGCTTGTACACGCGCACCGAAATCAGTGCGTCGAAGACATCGGCCAGCGCCATGAGGCGAGCCGAGAGCGGAATGGCCTCTGCCGCGAGTCCGTCGGGGTAACCGCTGCCATCCCATTTTTCGTGATGCCAGTGGGCGATCTCCTTGGCCAGGACAAGGAAATCGACCGTCGTCTCGATGTCGGCCTCGGCGCGATCGATGGCTTCGGCGCCGATCTCTGCGTGTGTCTTCATGACCGCCCATTCCTCGGGCGTGAGCGGGCCGGGCTTCTGCAGGATGGCGTCGGGGATCCCCACCTTGCCGATATCGTGCAGCGGCGCCGACTTGGTCAGGAGATCGATGTAGCGCGATGTGAGCACGTCGCTGAAGCGCGGGTGCCGCTGCAGCGCCGTGGCGAGCTGGTGGACATAGCCCTGAGTGCGCAGGATGTGGTTGCCCGTCTCGGGGTCGCGCGTTTCGGCGAGGTGGGCCAAGGCGCGAATGCTGACCAGTTGGGTGAGTTCGTTCTCGCGCATGCGCCGAGCGACCTCCGCATCGAGCAGGGCATTCTGGTCGCGCAAGAAGTCGCGGCCCCGCTTGGCTTCGAGCTGGGTGCGCACACGGGCCAGCAGCACGCCGGGGCGAATCGGCTTGGTGAGATAGTCGGCGGCACCTCGGGCCAGCCCGCTCTCCTCGTTGAGGTCGTCATCGAGTGCAGTGACGAAGAGCACCGGGATGTCGCTCGTCGCGGGATCGGCGCGGAGCCGGGCCAGGACTTCGTAGCCATCCATCTCCGGCATCATCACGTCGAGCAGGATCAGATCCGGCTTCAGCGGCGGCCGCACCGCCGCGAGGCAGCGGCGGCCGGAATTGACCGCACGCACGCGGTAGTAGGGCTGCAACAGGTGCGTCAGCACCGCCAGATTGGCCGGCTCGTCATCCACGATCAGAAGGGTGTTCAAGCACGGGAGCTCCAGCACGAAAACCACGGCTGCAGTTTACGAGTATTTGCGGCGCGCGTTTGCGGGATTTTTCCGCTCCGCAAGCACCGCCCGACAGGCAGATCCTCGAGCAGACCAGCGGCATGAACGATGGCGTCCATCTCGCCCGCACCCGCCGGCTCATGATTTTCGCGAGCCCGTGTTCGCGATTCGCCGCTGGTCTGCGCCGTGTCCGCCGGAGAACAATGCGTCGTGGGGGCAGCACGGTGCCGCCCCGTCTCACAAGGAAAGCGCCATGAACTGGGAAACCCCCGCCTACTGCGAAATCCGTCTCGGCTTCGAAGTCACGGCTTACGTATACGTACGTTGAGCGTATGCAGCGCGCGGCCGCGGCGGAGACGGATCGCCGCCGCCGCGGCCGCCCCGACGACCATGGACGCCCTCCCCCTGCCCGCCGACGCCCGCCCGCGGCTGTCGCCCCACTACGTCTTCCGCTGGGAAGAGAGCCAGTCGGCTTTCATCCTGCTCTACCCGGAAGGTCTGATCAAACTCAACGCCTCGGCCGGCGCGGTCCTCGAGCGCTGCGACGGTGCGCGCACGGTCGCGACGATCGTCGCCGAGCTGCAGGCGGCCTTTCCCGCACAGGGCGCGGAGATCGCCGACGGCGTGCGCGCCTTCGTGGATCTCGCCTGCGACAAGGGCTGGCTGCGCGCCGCCTGATGGACGCCGCCCCGGCGCCCTCGCGCGGCGCGCCGCCGCTGTGGGCCGAGGCGGCGCCGTTCTGCACGCACCGCCTCGCGGTGGGGAGCGGCCACGTGCTGCACGTGGAGGAATGCGGCCGCGCCGACGGCATCCCGGTGGTCTTCCTGCACGGTGGCCCGGGCAGCGGCTGCAGCCCACGCCAGCGCGGGCTGTTCGACCCCGCACGATTTCGCGCCGTGCTCTTCGACCAGCGCGGCGGCGGTCGCAGCACGCCGCTCGGCGGCCTGCGCGCCAATACCACCGCCCACCTCGTCGCCGACATCGAGCGCATCCGCACAGCGCTGGCGATCGAGCGCTGGATCGTGTTCGGCGGCTCCTGGGGCAGCCTGCTCGCGCTCGAATACGCCGGCGCGCACCCGCATCGCGTCGCGGGTCTGGTGCTGCGCGGCATCTTCCTCGGCTCGCCGGCGGAACTGCGTACCTACACCGAGCGCATTCCTCCACGCGCACCCGGGCTGCGCCAGCGCCTCGCGGAGGAAGCGCTCATCCGCTTGCCCCGGGCCCGATCCCGGCACGCGGAAGACGATCTGCTCGCCACCTGGTGCCGCCGCATGCTCGCCGGCCGCCCCGAGACGAGGTGCGCCGCCGCGCGCCACTGGCTGGACCACGAGCGCGCGCTGATGGGCGAGCCGCCGCTCGCCGCCCCGCCCGACGCCCGCGAACTCGCCAAGGCGCGCATCCAGGCGCATTACCTCGCCCACGGCTGCTTCACCGACGCCGCACGCCTGCTCGCCACCTGCGCGGCCTTGCGCCACCTGCCGGCGGCGATCGTGCATGGCGCCGACGATCCGGTGTGCCCGCCCGCCACTGCGCGCGCGCTGCACCGCGCATGGCCGGCGGCGGAATACACCGAGGTCACCGGCGCGGGCCACTCCGGGCTGGATGCGGCGATCGCCGCCGCCTGCGTCGCCGCACTCGACCGTGTCGCAGAGTGCGCCCACCGCGGCGCCCACCCCCGCCGCAGCCGCTAAAGAAAATCGCCAGCCCGCATCGCAGAGCATCAGGACGCCACGCCCCCGGACGACGGGCAACATGGCCGCATCGACACCGGAGGATGCACGCCATGCCCAAGGAAACCCACGGACTCAGCCTCGACGGCCAGGGCAAGCCCTTGTGGCTGTCGCTGGAGCTGACCTATCGCTGCCCGCTCAAGTGCACCTGGTGCAACAACCCGCTCGACTTCGAGGACTACGCCGCGAAGGAGCTGTCGACCGAGGAGTGGAAGCAGGTGCTGCGGGACGCACGCGCGATCGGCGCGCTGCAGCTCGGCTTCACCGGCGGCGAGCCGCTGCAGCGCGCCGACCTGGAAGAGCTGGTCGCGCACGCCGACGGGCTGGGCTTCTACACCAACCTGATCACCTCGGGCATCGGCCTGAGCGAAGAACGCCTGCTCGCCCTCAAGGCCGCCGGCCTCAAGCAGATCCAGCTCTCGCTGCAGTCGACCCGCCCCGGGCTCACCGACGCGCTGGTGGGCGCGCGCGCCCATGCGCACAAGCTCGAGGCCGCGCGCCTGATCAAGGCGCACGGCTTCCCGATGGTGCTCAACATGCCGGTGTTCCGCCACAACATCGAGCTGATCGGCGAGATGATCGAGTGGGCCGCCGGGCTCGGCGTCGAGTACATCGAGTTCGCCAACATCCAGTACTACAACTGGGCGCTGATGAACCGCGACGAACTGATGCCCACCCTCGAGCAGGTGCGCGAGGCCGAACGCGTGGTCAATGAATGGCGCGCGAAGCTCGGCAAGGCGATGACGATCTACTTCGTGATCCCCGACTACTACGAGGGCCGCCCCAAGGCGTGCATGAACGGCTGGGGCGCGATCCACCTCACGATCGCGCCCGACGGCGTCGCCATGCCCTGCCAGGAGGCGCGCGTGATCCCCGGGCTGGCGTTCGAGTCGGTGCGCGACCGACCGCTTGGCTGGATCTGGCACGAGTCGCCGCTGTTCCGCAAGTACCGCGGCCTGGACTGGCTGCCCGAGCCCTGCGGGTCCTGTGCGGAGAAGGAGAAGGACTTCGGCGGCTGCCGCTGCCAGGCCTTCCTGCTCACCGGCGACGCCGCCAACACCGACCCGGCGTGCAGCCGCTCGCCGCACCATCACCTGGTGCAGCAGGCGGTGGCCGGGGTGGCGGCGCCGCTGCGCTTCCGCAAGCCGCTCGTCAAGCGCGCCGCCGGCGCCGTATCCACCGCCTTCATGGAGGACTGAATGCGCCATCCCTACGACACCGCCACCGGCACGATCGCGCTCGGGCTGCTGCTCACCGCGGTGCTCGCCCTCCTGCTGCCACTCGTCGCCGGCTGAAGCGCCATGGACCCGCTGTTCGATCTCGCACTGCGCTGGACGCACTTCATCGCAGGCATCCTCTGGGTCGGCCACAACTACTCCAGCGTGGTGCAGCGTCCGGGCTGGCGGCCGCTCGCCGCCACCGACCTCACCGACGACACCAGCCCGCGCTTCCAGGCCCTGCTCAACCGCGAGCACGGCTTCTTCCGCTGGGCCTCGGTGGTGGCGTGGAGCGCCGGCCTGCTGATGCTGTGGCAGCGCGGCTGGCTGCCTGACGCGCTCATGCTCGACGGCGCGCTGGCGCCGATCGGGCTGGGCACCTGGATCGGCACTTTCATGATGCTCAACGTCTGGTTCGTGCTGTGGCCGCACCAGCAGAAGGTGCTCGGCCTGGTGCCGGCGAGCGTGGACGAGCGCCTGCGCTGCTCGCGCATCACCCACCTGTCCTCGCGCACCAACACCATGCTGTCGATCCCGCTGCTGTTCTTCATGGCGGCGAGCAGCCACGGCGGTCTGGCGGGCTGAACGCGATGAATCCCGCCACCGCCTGGAACTTCGCCGCCGGCCCGGCGCGCCTGCCCGACGCGGTGCTCGAGCGCGCGCGCGACGGCCTGTTCGTGCGCGGCGCGGACGGCGCCTCGGCGCTCGAGCGCCCCTTCACCGGCGACGCCTTCCGCGCGACGCTGCACAGCGCACGCGAGCGCCTGGCGCAGCTCCTCGAGCTGCCCGCCGGCTACCGCGTCCTCTTCCTCGCCGGCGGCGCCATGCAGCAGTTCGCGCTGGTGCCGATGAACCTGCTCGGCGGCGCGCAGCGCGCGGCCTACGCCGACTCCGGCTACTGGGCGCAGCGCGCGATCGCCGAGGCGCGGCGCTACTGCGAGGTGGTTGCCGCGCCCGGTTTTGCGGGAGCCGCGCCGCTCGCCGCGCCACCGGCGGGACCTTGGGACCTGCCCGCCGACTGCGCCTATTGCCACATCACCCCCAACGAGACGGTCGACGGCCTCGCCTACCCGGCCCTGCCCGACACCGGCGAGGTCCCGCTGGTGGCCGACGCCACCTCGTGCCTGCTGACCGCGCCGCTCGACCTCGCCCGCTTCGGCCTGCTCTACGCCAGCGCGCAGAAGAACCTCGGCGTCGCTGGGCTGTGCGTACTGGTGGTGCGCGCGGACCTGCTCGAGCGCGCCGCGCCCGCGGTGCCCGCGGCGCTGAGCTACCGCCGCCAGGTCGAGGCCGACAGCTGCCTCAATACCCCGCCGACACTGGCGATCCACCTCGCCGGCCTGGTCTTCGACTGGATCGCCGAATCCGGCGGGCTGGCCGCGATGGGCGCCGCCAACCGCCGCAAGGCGGCCACGCTGTACGCGGCGATCGACGGCAGCGGCGGCTTCTATCGCGCGCCGGTGGCCGCGGCGCACCGCTCGCCGGTGAATGTCCGCTTCCAGCTCGCCGACGAAGCACTCGTCGAGCCCTTCCTCGCCGCGGCCGCGTCCCGAGGCCTGCACAACCTGCGCGGCCACCGCCAGGTCGGCGGGCTGCGCGCCAGTCTCTACAACGCCATGCCGCAGGCCGGCGCCGACGCGCTGGCCGGCTTCATGGCGGACTTCGCCCGCCGTCGCGGATGAGCCGGGCGACCTTCCCCTGGCACGCCCGCCCGGGTCTGGCCGGCGGCATCGACAAGGACGCCACGCGCGCCGCCGAGCTGCTCGGCCTCGGCTTCGGCAGCGTGGAGTTCGGCACCGTCGCGGTCGGGCCGCGGGCAGGCGCGGAGCTGGCCGCGCTGCGCGCCCGGCTCGCCGCCCTGCCCGCGCGTGCGCCCGGCGCGGCCGCGATCGGCATCGGCCTCGGCCAGCCCGCCGACGCAGCGCCCCGGACGCTCGCCGCGTGCTGGATCGCCGGGCTCTACGGCGCCTGGGACGTGGCGGACTACCTCAGCTTCAACCTGTCCGCGCGCGCCTGCGCGCCGCTGCTGGCGCCTGCAAGGCTGCCGCTCGTCGAGGCCGCGCTGCGCGCGGTGGCGGCGGCGCGCGCCGGGCTGCCGCGCCGGGTTCCGCTCGCGCTCAAGTTCAGGCTCGGCGGGGCGAACTGGGCGAATGAGGCGCCGCCGGCGGTCGCCCTCGCCGCCGCGGCAGCAGGCTTCGACCTGCTGACGGCCGTGCTGCCGGACGACGACCCGAAGCGCCTCTCGCGCCTGCACGTTCTGATCACCGCAGTGTCCGACGGTCCGGCCGTGGTGGCAGTGGGCGGCATCCGCAAGGCAAGCGACGTCGCCGAAGTCCGCGCGAGCGGCGCTGCGGGCGTGCAGGTTCACCGCGCATTCTCCGAATCGGGGGCGACCTGTCTGGCGCAGTTGCTGGGCAGCGCCTAGCAAGCTGGCGGACTACCTCTGCCGCCCTCGTTGCAGGATTGGCTGCCCGAATCGCACCTGGCGCGCGATGTGGTCGATATGGTGGACGTATCGGCTTGACGCACTGGCCTCAAGAACCATTATGGTTCCACTTTGGAAGGAGCCTGCCATGCCCACTACGCTGACCCTGAAGAATATTCCAGATGAGATATACCAACGTCTGAAGGCGTCGGCGGTAACGCACAGGCGCAGCCTGAACAGCGAAGCGATCGTGTGCCTGGAGACCGTGTTGCTGCCGGGCAGGATCGCCCCGAGTGAGCGACTGGCCCGTGCCCGCGCATTGCGAGCTGCACTGCCAGCGTCGAAGTTCAGGGCGCACGACATCGACGCCTTGAAGCGCGAGGACCGCCTGTGATCGTGGTGGATACCAATGTCCTGGCGTACCTGTACCTGCCGACCGAGTTCACTACACATGCCGAGGCGCTGCTGGAGCATGACCCGGAGTGGGTGGCGCCGGTGCTGTGGCGCAGCGAGTTCCGCAGCATTCTCGCGGGTTACCTGCGACGAAAGACCCTGGCTTTCGATGATGCGCGCGCCTTGCAGGCCGAGGCGGAGAGCCTGCTTGCGGGGAACGAGCATAAAGTCGACTCTCAGCGGGTACTGGAGCTCGTGCGCGACACCGATTGTTCTGCGTATGACTGCGAGTTTGCCGCGCTGGCCCTGCGCCTGGACGTGAAACTGGTGACGATGGAAGCCAGGCTGCTCAGGGCATTCCCGAAGTTCGCGGTGCCGCTCACTGCGGCGTGAGCCCTGGATTCAGCGGTTTGGCGCACCTTCTCGCTGAAGCTCCGCCGAAATGGCTTCCCTCGCGTCGCCGGAGCCGGCTGAAAAACCGGTCGAGTGCTCCGGTAGCCGAGGCGTCAGCCGACTGGAATGTCCAGCACCAGGGGCGCGGCCGGATTGCCGCCCACGCGGCGAAAACCGCTGGCGCCGGCCATGTGCAGCACCGCGGGGCTGATGCTGTGGCACAGCACGCGCTGCGCGCGCAGCAGGGGTGCGAGCTCGACGACGTGGGCGAACAGGGTCCGGCCCCAGCCGCGGCGGCGCCAGGCGGGTGCCACGCTGAGACCGAAATCGACCTCGCCATCGCGGACGGCCATGTGCGCGAGCGCCACGACCCTTCCGCCCGCGTCGGTCAGGCCGTGGACGTGGTCGCGCGCGAAGTCGATGCGGGCGACGTAGCGGGCGATCCCCTCGTCACCGATGCCGTAGCCGAAGCGAAGGAAGCGATCGTCGACATCGAGCGCCACGAGGTGGGCGAGGATGCGCTCGGCATCCGCCGGCGCGAACCCGAGCAGCGGGCCGGGAGGGCGGTGCCGCTTGCGATCATCCGCAGCGAGGGAACTGGGCGAGACTGGACTGGCGACGACGGACATGGCGGAGACCCCGGGCAGGCGGGCGGGATCTCCGGCGGACGCGTCCCAGCCTCCCCGGCGCCGCGAAGGGCGCAGGGAACTGCCGGATCATCTGCGAGACGAGCAAGTGAAATGGTATGGACCATGCCTCTTGTCAGGGACACCCCGCCCTAAACGAATGAAGG
Source organism: Thauera aminoaromatica (assembly GCF_000021765.1). NCBI lineage: Bacteria > Pseudomonadati > Pseudomonadota > Betaproteobacteria > Rhodocyclales > Zoogloeaceae > Thauera > Thauera aminoaromatica. The sequence goes on from NC_011662.2 coordinate 3,078,604, forward strand.
TGATGTCCATGGCAGGTCTCCTGGCTTGCGGGTCCTCGCCTCGTGCCAGCCTTCCCGGAGAGACTCCAGTGGCCAGATGGGCACGCGACTCGTCGCATACAGTTGCGGGGGCAGCTCCGGCTTGCACGCGCGGGCGTGTTACCGGATTCCCTTTTCATGCCGGCCGGTGAGGGCAGGCAACCATGAAACGCGGCCGAGGTTAGCCGCGCGCCTCCAGCCTGTCAAACCACTCCCGGGATCCGCCCGCGGATGCCGGCCGCACGCTGGCGAGCCACCCTGGGTCGGACCCGAGCACTCGCCGCCGGCTCAGCGACCGCCGACGGCGCGCTCCAGCCTCGCCTCCACCACCCCGCGCAGCGCGTTCGTCAGCACGATGCGCTGCGCGCGCAGCAGGTCCTCCACGCGCAGCTCGGCCTCGCGCGCGGCCCAGGACGGATCCTCCAGCAGCGCGGCGCGCATCGTGCCGGGCAGCACGCCGCGGCCGGCGGGCGGGGTGCGCCACTCGCCGTCGAGGAGCAGGAAGACGTTGCTGCGCGCGCCCTCGGTGAGGCGGCCCGCCGAGTCGAAGAACAGCGTGTCGAAGGCGCCCGCGGCCAGCGCGGCGCGTAGGCCCTCGTCGTAGCGCGCGCGCAGCGTGGTCTTGTGCGCGCCGAGGCCCTGCGGGTCGTCGAGCGGGCGCTCGGCGAGCAGCACCGTGACCGCGCCGGGCGGCAGCGCGTCGAGCGCGGCGGCGGCGAGCTCGAGGCGGCCGTCCTTGTGCAGCGCCAGGCGCAGGCGCGAGGGCGTGGCCGGCGGCAGCGCGGCGAGCTGGGCGCCCAGCGCGACCTCGATGCGTGCGCGCTCGAACACGAAGTCGAGCGCGGCGGCGCTGGCTTCGAGGCGGGCGAGGTGGCGGTCGAGATTGCGCACGCCGGCCTCGCGGGTCGCGTACAGGGTCTCGAAGAGCGCGAAGCCGGGGTCGAGCGCGCTGAGGAAGCGCGCCTTGAGCCGGCACTCCGCGTACTCGTCGGCGGCCGCGCTGTCGATCACGATGCCGGCGCCCACGCCCATGCGGCCGCGATGCCGCGCGCCGGCGAGCGCATCCGCACCCTGCCCGATGCGCTCCAGCGTCAGCGTGCGGATCGCCACCGACAGGCAGAAGTCGCCGCAGGCGTGCCCCGGGCGCGGCGCGTCGATCCAGCCGAGGCTGCCGGTGTAGAGGCCGCGCGGCTCGGTCTCCAGCTCGGCGATGAGCTGCATCGTGCGGTGCTTGGGCGCGCCGGTGATCGAGCCGCAGGGAAACAGCGCGCGCAGCAGCGCGGGAAAGCCGACGTCCGCGGGCAGCTCCGCCGCGACCGTGGAGGTCATCTGCAGCACGGTCGGGTAGCGCTCGACCTCGAACAGCGCCGGCACGCGCACGCTGCCGGTGGTCGCGACGCGGCCGAGGTCGTTGCGCAGCAGGTCGACGATCATGAGGTTTTCGGCGCGGTTCTTGGCGTCGGCCGCGAGCCTGCGCGCGGCGAGCGCATCGGCCGCGTCGTCGCCGCTGCGCGCCGCAGTGCCCTTCATCGGGCGCGCCTGCAGCACGCCGTCGTGGTGGCGCAGGAAGAGCTCCGGCGAGCACGACAGCACCCAGTCCGGGCCGCCCTCGTCGGCGTCGGCGGGCAGGCGGATCAGCGCGCCGAAGGCCACCGGCTGGCGCGCACGCAGGCGGCGGTAGAGCGCGAGCGGCGAGCCGAAGGTGTCGAAATCCAGGCGGTAGCTGTAGTTGACCTGGTAGGTCTCGCCCTCGGCGATGGCGGCGTGGATGCGCGCGATCGCGTCCTCGAAGGCCGCGCGATCGACCGAGGCGCGCAGGCCGAGCACGCCGGCGGGAGCCGGACCGGTGTCGGGATCGGGCGCCGTCGCCGATGTGCCGATCGCAGGCCGGCGCTGGCGCTGCGCCTCACACACCTCGAGCTTGCCCGTCTCGCTCCCGCCGGCCTCGGCCGCCGCCAGCCAGGCCTCGACCGCGACGGCCGAAAGGTGCTGCAGCGTGGCGAACATCAGCACGGCCAAGCGGCCGCAAGCCTCCGGCGCCCTACTCTCCCGCCCGACGTCCTCCTGCCCGACGCCATTCAGCCGCACGCCCCACTCGTAGTCGGCCAGCACCACCGCGTGCAGGCCGGCGCGCAGGTCGGCGTCCACCGCGGCCCACGTCGCCTCCAGCGCGGACGGGTCCGCGCAGCGATGCGCGCGCACCAGGCCACGATAAAGGCGGCTGGACGGCGAAGCGCCGGTGGCATGGCAGTCGTCGAGCAGCGCGAAGCAGGCGGGGTCGAGCGGTGGGACGGCGGGCGGAGCGGACATGGGCGAGACAGGACGAAACGGGCCGCGGATTGTATCCCGCGGCCCGCCCCCTGCCCCGGCGAGCGCTCAGCCCGGCTTGCCGGTGCGCCGCAGCAGGCCGCGCTGCGGGTCGTAGCCCCAGGCGGCGAGCAGGAAGAAGGCCGCGAGGCAGCCGACGACGATCGCCAGCGAGCCCACGGCGAGCTGGCCGTGGAGCGCGAAACGGATCGCCTCGACCGCGTGGGTGAAGGGGTTCCAGGTGGCGAGGAAGTGGATGACGGTGGCGCCCGACTCCTCCAGCTTCCATAGCGGATACAAAGCCGGCGACAGGAAGAACATCGGGAAGATGACGAAGTTCATCGTGCCCGCGAAGTTCTCCAGCTGGCGGATGTTCACCGACAGCAGCAGGCCGAGCGCGCCCAGCATCATGCCGGCCAGCACCAGCACCGGCAGCGCGTACAGCCAGCCCGACCACGGCACGCCGACGTCGAACAGCGCCGCGACGGCGAGGAAGACGTAGGCCTGCAGCACCGACAGCAGCGTGCCGGCGAGCAGCTTGCACAGCAGCAGGTAGCCGCGCGGCAGCGGCGCGGTGAGCAGCAGGCGCATCATGCCCATCTCGCGGTCATAGACCATCGCCAGCGAGGACTGCATGCCGTTGAACAGCAGCACCATGCCGAGCAGGCCGGGCACGATGTAGGTCTGGTAGGGGATGTAGGTGTCGTAGGGCGGGATGATCGACACCCCGAACACGTTCTGGAAGCCGGCGGCGAACACCACCAGCCACAGCAGCGGCCGCACCAGCGCGGAGGCCAGGCGCCCGCCCTGGCGGACGAACTTGGCGAGCTCGCGGCTGGCGACCGCCTGCAGCGCGAGCAGGGCGTGGGCAGGTCTCATCGGAATCCTCGCGAAGCGGATGGGGTGGGCGAAGGCAGGTTCATGATCCGGTCGGGCTCAGGGCTTGCAGCGACTGTCGCGGCGGTCGAAGCCGAGCGTGTCCAGGTTGTTGGTCTGGTGGAGGAAGCCCTGGATGGGGGCGCGCTCGATCACCGCGTTGTGCGTGGCGAGCAGCAGCGGCTGGCGCAGCTGGCGGTCCCAGTCGCGGAAGTACAGGCGGTTGCCCTTGAAGCCGTCGATGGTGATCTCCTCGCCGCCGAGGTAGGCGACCCGCTTGTCGAAGGGCGCGTTGCCGGTGCGCACCACGGCCTCGACCACCGCCTTCACCGCCACCCAGGCGGCCCAGTCGGCACTGCCCATGTGGCGCCCCGCCTGCTTGTCGAAGCGGCTGACGAGCTGCGGCGCGCCGTGGCGCGACCAGGCCCAGTGCCAGGCCTCGGCGACCAGCCCCTCGGCGCCCACCACCGGGCGCGGGCGCACGGTGTCGTAGGGCACGCTGCGCGCGAATTCGCCGTCGCTGTCGGCGACGAAGACGACGTCGTGGTCGTCGCCCGCGGTCAGCAGGCCGACGTTGCCGAGCTCGCGCTGGCGCGGGTCGTTGCCGAGCACGAAGTCCTTCTTGTCGACGATCTTCAAGCCGAGCCGGCGCGCGGAGTTCTCGAAGGCGGAGCCGATCAGCCTGTCGTCGTCGCGCGGCCCCTGCAGCAGCAGCACCTTGCGCCACTTCTTCGCCACCAGGAACTGCGCGAGCGCGTCGGTCTGCATGCTGTGGTTGGGGATCGTGTGGTAGAGGTGGGCCTGGCACTGCGCCTGGCGCAGCGCGTCGTCCGGCGCCGAGACGTTGAAGAGCAGCAGCTCGCGGCCGCGCGTGGCGGCGGCGACTTCGGCCACCACCTTGCCCGGGGCGTCGATCAGGAAGTGACGCACGCCCTCGGCGTGCAGCTTGTCGAGCTCGGCCACCAGCGCGCGCGCGTCGGCACCGCGCGCGCGCACGAGCTCGAAGCTCACCCCGATCGCCTGGCCGACGAAGCGCGACTCGCGCAAGGCCACCTCGGCACCGGCGAAGGGCGCACCGAGCGGGCGCGACAAGGTACGGAAGAAGGCCTTGCGCTCGTCGTAGCGCGGATCGTCGGCGAGCTCGAGATAGCCGAAGCGGATCACCTCCGCCGCCCCGGCGGCGAGCGCGAAGAACAGCAGCGAGGCCGCCAGGGCGAATTGCGTCAGCGCACGGAAAATCATCATCTGGAACACCCCATCGATCGTTCGAGCATCACAACCCCGGATCCGCACCGTTCGTCACAGTCCGCGCTGCGCTTCGTCCACCGCCTTGATCGCGACTTGCGTCGCTCCTACACGGTGCCAACCCTGGCGCCCGGCGTTCTCGTAGGAGCGACGCGAGTCGCGATTGCAGCCCTCCAGCCCGCGCCGCGCTTCCTGCACCGCCTTGATCGCGACTTGCGTCGCTCCTACGCGGTGCCACCCCGGGCGCCCGGGGTTCTTGTAGGAGCGACGCGAGTCGCGATTGCTGCCCTCCAGCCCGCGCCGCGCTTCCTGCACCGCCTTGATCGCGACTTGCGTCGCTCCTACACGGTGCCGCCCCGGGCGCCCGGGGTTCTCGTAGGAGCGACGCGAGTCGCGATTGCAGCCCTCCAGTCCGCGCCGTGCTTCCTGCACCGCCTTGATCGCGACTTGCGTCGCTCCTACAGGGTGCCAGCCCGGGCGCCAAGCGTTCTTGTAGGAGCGACGCGAGTCGCGATTGCGGGGGGCCTGGGGCTCAATCGTCGATCACCGCGGTGTGCGGCACGCGGCCGACCGGGACCGAGCGCAGCACCTTGTTGGTCCTGGTGTCGACCAGCGAGATGTCGTCCGACAGGCCATTGACCACCACCAGCATCGATTCGTCGCGGTTCAGCGTCGCGCCCCAGGCGCGATTGCCCACCAGCACGTAGTCGCGCACCTTGCGGGTGGCGACGTCGACCACCGCGACGTGGTTGGCGCGCCCCAGGGTCACATAGGCGGTCTTGCCGTCGCGCGTCATGGCGATGCCGACCGGGGTCACGTCGTCGCTGCGAAAGCCCTTCGGCGCAAACGTGACCGTCTCCTTCACCACGTTGGTCTTCGCGTCGAGCACGGTCACCGAGGCGCCGAGTTCGTTGGTGACCCACACCTCGCCGCCGTCCGGCGTGTCGGCGAAGCGGCGCGGACGGTTGCCGACCACCACGTTGGCGAGGATCGCGTTGCTGGCGGTGTCGATCACATGGACCATGTTGGCCACCTCCGAGGTGACGTAGAGCCGGCTGCCGTCCTTGCCGACGAGCACGCCCTCGGGCTCCTCGCCCACCTCGATCTTCGCCAGCACCTTGTTGGCGGCCACGTCGATCACCGAGACCTGGGCGTCTTCCTCGTTGGAGACGTAGAGGCGGCTGCCGTCCTTGCCGAAGGCGAACATCTCCGGGTCCTCGCCGACGTCGATGCTGCGCACGACCTCCAGCTTGCCGATGTCGATCACGTCCACGCGCTCGCTGTTGCTGGCGATGACGAACACCTGGCTGCGGTCGGCTGAGAGCTTCATGTCGCGCGGGCGCTCGCCGGTGGCGATGGTCTTGACGACCTGGAAGCTCTTGCCATCGAGCACGGTCACCGCGTTGTCGTTCTCGCTGCTGACGAACAGGTAGCCGGTGTCCTTGGCAAGCGCGGCGCCGGCGCACAGGCCAAGGCTCAGGAGCGCGGCGAGCGTGCGGATCGGGGTCTTCGGTCGGGTCATGGTGGAGGTCTCCTCTTTATGCTTGCCACAGCGGTCTGCGCTGCGACGGTGGGTGGCAAGTTGCCGGGGGTGATTCTTCAGGGCTCGGCCGCCTGCGGCGCGCCAGTGAGGTTCAGGAAGGCGTCCGCCAGATGCGTGCATCCCGCGGCCCGAGTCAGTTCGGCCGGGCGACCGGCCGCAAGGAGTTCGCCGCGGTGGAGCACCAGCACGCGGTCGGCGACCTCGGCCTCGTCGACCAGGTGGGTGGCCCACAGCACGCCGACGCCCGCGGCGCGCAGCGCCAGCACCTCGTCGAGCAGATGGCGGCGCGAGGCCGGGTCGAGGCCGACCGTGGCCTCGTCCATCAGCAGCACCGCCGGCCGGTGCAGCAGCGCACGCGCGAGCTCGACCTTGCGCCGGTTGCCGCCGGATAGCTCGCGCACGCGGTCGGCGCGGCGCTCGGCGAGACCCACGCGCGCGAGCACGTCGGCGATGCGCACGCGCGACTCGGCACCGCCGATGCCGTGCAGGCGCGCATGGAAGACGAGGTTGGCCTCGACGCTGAGGTCGAGGTCCAGCGTCATCTGCTGGAACACCACGCCGATGCGGCCGAGCGCGCGCACCGGCGTGCGCCGCATGTCCTCGCCGCACACCCGCAGCTCGCCGGCGTCGGCGTCGAACAGGCCGGTCAGTAACTGGAACAGCGTGCTCTTGCCGGCGCCGTTGGGCCCGAGCAGGGCGACGAACTCGCCGGCGCGCACCGCCAGGTCCACGCCCTTCAGGGCCGGGCGCGCGCCGTAGGCCTTGCGCACTCCTTGCGCCTCGAGCAGCACTTCGCGCGCCTCAGTCATGGGCCGCCTCCTCGCGCAGCGCCGGCAGGCCGGCGAGCAGCTCGGGATGGCGGGCGAGCAGCTCTGCGTGCAGCTGTTCGAGCTGCGCACCGGATGGATCGCGCGGGCGCGGCAGATCGACCGCGAACTCGAGCACGACCCGCCCCGGCGACGGCGACAGGAAGCAGATGCGGTCCGCGAGCGCGAGCGCCTCGCGCAGGTCGTGGGTGACGAAGAGCACGCTCGCGCCGCAGCGCCGCCACTGCGCCACCAGCATCGCACGCAGGCGGTTCGCGGTCGGGCTGTCGAGCGACACGAAGGGCTCGTCCATCAGCAGCAGCGCGGGTTCATTCACGAAGGCGCGGGCGAGCGCGACGCGGCGCATCATGCCGCCCGAGAGCCGCCCGGGGTAGGCGTCGAGCACGTCGCCGAGCTCCATCGCGCACAGCAGCTCCACCGCCCGCGCGCGCGCCTGCTCGCGCAGGCCGTCGGGCACCACCAGCAGCACATTATCGAGCACGCTCATCCACGGCATCAGGCGCGGCTCCTGGAACATGAAGCCGAGGTCGGCCGGCGCGCGGCCGTCCATGCTCACCTCACCCGCGCAGGCGCGATCGAGCCCGCCGACGATGGCGAGCAGCGTGCTCTTGCCGCAGCCCGAGGGCCCCACCACGCAGACGAACTCGCCGCGCGCGACCTGCATGTGCAGGCCGGACAAGGCCAGGTGCGGCCGGCCGCCGCGGTCGGGGTAGCGCTTGGTGTCGATACGGATGTCCAGCATCGTTCATGCCCTCCAGGCGCCGAGGAGGCGCTCGAGGGGACGCAGCACCCAGCCCTCGGCGGCCAGCACCACGCCGGCGAAGACCAGGGTGTAGGCGAGGATGCCGGTGATGTCGAAGAACTGGAAGAAGACGTTGAGCTGAAAGCCGACGCCCTCGCTACGTCCGAGCAGCTCGACCACCAGCACGATCTTCCAGATCAGCGACAGGCCCGAGCGCGCTGCCGCCATCAGATAGGGCACGAGCTGCGGCAGATACACGCGCAGGAAGGTGGTGCGACGGCCCAGGCGGTAGGCGCGCGCGACCTCGAGCAGCCTGGGGTCGACCGCGCGCGCGCCCTCGCGCACGGTGACGATGACGGTGGGGATCTTGTTGATCGCCACCGCCACGATCGCCGCCCAGTCGTTGAGGCCGAACCACACGTAGCACAGGATGATGGTGACCAGCGCCGGGATGTTGAGCCCGAGCACCAGCCAGGCGTCGAGGAAGGCATCCACCTTGCGCCAGCGCCCCATCGCCATGCCGACCAGCGCGCCCACCAGCATCGCCGCGGCGAAGGCGACCGCGACCCGGCCGAGGGTCACCGCAAGGTGGCCGGGCAGCGCGAGCGAGGCCGTCTCGGCGCCGATGCGCGCCAGCACCGCGAGCGGATCGGGCAGCGTGCGGCTGTCGGCGAGGCTGGCGCCGAGCTGCCACAGGAGGACGAAGACGACCAGCGAGGCGATCCGCAGCCTCCCCTCGTCGCGCCGGGCGAGCGCCCCCTGCGGCACCGCGGCAGCGGGCTCGTGCGGGGAGGTCGACGAGGTCACCTGGGGACGCGCGGGCACGGCGGGCGCAGGCGGGGCGAGGCGCCGCGCACTCACCGCCCTCCGCCTCCATGCCAGAAGGTGCCCGGCGCGATCTCGCGGGCGCGCCCGACCAGGGCCTCGCCCCCTTCCGCAGCGAGGATCGCGAAGGCGCGCGCGGCGGCGCGCTCGCCCTCTTCGCCCGATGCGTGCGGGATGCCCGCGCGGAAACCCTCGCGCAGCGCGACGAAGCTGGCCTCGTCCTCGGCGCGCATCGACGGACGCAGCGCCTCCCAGGCCGCGTCGGACTCGCGCAGCAACGCCTTGGCCGCCGCGGAGGCGCGCAGGAAGCCCGCGATCGCCGCCGGGTTGGCGCGCGCCCAGCGCTCGCCGAACACCCAGCCGACCAGCGGCATCTCGTCGCCGATGCCGAGCGTGGCGAGGATCTCCTTCATGCCCAGCACTTCGGGCATGCCGGCGGCGGCGAGGCGGGCACCGTAATGCCAGAAGTTCATCGCCGCCGGCAGCTCGCCGCGCGTCACCAGCTCGTTGAGCAGCGGCGGCGCGGCGAACTGCGGGCGCAGGAAGCTCGCGGCGTCCTCGCCCACGGTCTTGCGGGCATACGCGCGCAGCAGCAGCCAGCTCTTGTCGAGCGCGCCGCCAGCCACGCCCAGGCGCTTGCCGCGCAGGTCGGCGAGGCTGGCGATGCCGGCGTCCGGACGCGCATGGATGCCGCCGACCGCCTGCGAGAAGGGCACGAAGACGAAATCCGCCCCCTCCGAGCGCATGCGCGTCACCCACAGCCAGTCGTTGACGATCACATCGACCTCGCCGCCCTGGAGGGCGACGTTGGCGGCGTCCTTGAGCGCGAGCGGCACGACGCGGATGTCCACGCCCTCGCGCTCGAGCAGGCCGTGTCGCTGCATGGTCTCGAGCTCCCAGCTCACCGTGCCGAACTGCAGCACGCCGACACGGACCACCGGCCGGTCTGCGGCGAATGCGGCGCCGCCCGCGGCGAGCGCCAGCAGGACGATGCCGATCAGGCGGGCGAACAGCTGCAGCATGGGGTCTCCTCCCTTGTCTTGCATGGCCCGGGCACGGGCGCAGGCCTTTTGTGCCGATTCCTATGCAGGTTCCGTGCCAGCAATCGACATCGCCCCCCGGTGCACATGACTGCCCGCGGCGCAGCAGCACTGGCGCAGCGGCGACTGTTCCGTTTGGGAGCAAGCTTGCTCAGGGACGCAACAACGGCACGCCGGCATCTGCGTGCAAGCAGGTCCCGCAGCGGTCCGCACCCCTTCGTCATCCTCGGCACGAATCCTGCATGGGTGGCCACGGGCGGCCTCGGCCGCAGCGACTCCAGGATCACCACAGCGATGTCCAGCCTACCGACTCCCGCAGCTTCTCCTGCCCCCGCGCCCACCTGGGGCGCGCCGACGACGCGCACGGTCGGGCACCCCATCGACGACGCGGCGCGCGATCGCCGCGGCGCCGACGTGGCCCTCGACCACGAGCGCCTGCTCGCGCTGTCGGCGCCGGCGATGGAGGATCTTCACCGCCAGCTCGACAGCCCCACGATCACCGTACTGCTCGCCGACAGCGCGGGCGGGGTGCTGCGCGCGATCGGTGCGCGCAGCGGCGCGCTGGCCACGCACGCGCGGTCGGCAGCCACGCCGCGAACCAAGGCCCCCGCCGTGCCGCCCGGCCAGCTCGGCATCGCGGTGCCGATCCTGCCCCCGGCCGGCGCCCTGCTCGGCTTCCTCGACGCCGACGCCGCCCCGCTGGAATGGCTGAGCCACGCCAACGCGCTGCTCCACACCGCCGCCTGCCTCATCGAGCACCGCCTGATCGAGACCGAGCCGCAGGGCTTCCTGCTGCTGCGCTTCCACCGCTACGCGAGCGTGCTCGGCACGCCGCTCGAGGCGCTGGTGCTGTTCGACGCCGGAGGCGCGGTCCTGCTCGCCAACCACACCGCGCGCGCCCTGCTCGCCCCCTGCGCCTTCGGTGCGGGCGGCGCCGCGGCCTGCTTCGCCACCCAGTGGTGCGGCATCGTCGGCTACGCCGCGCTCGGCCTGCGTCAGCCCTTCGTGCTGCGCGACCGCCGCGGCGGCGGCTTCTCCGCGCAGGCCAGCCTGCGCCGGCACGCATCATGAACGCCGTGCGCACGCCCAGCCTGCAGGCCCGCCTGAGCCTGGTGCTCACCGTGCTGATCGCGGTGCTGATGAGCGCGGGCGCGGCGGTGTGGATGCGCGAGACGCGCCAGGCCATCCACGAAGAGGTCGAGGCGGCGACCCGGGTCGCACAGCAGTGGCTGGTCGTCGTGCTGGCGGAGCCGCGCGAGGGCGACACGCAGGCGCGCGAGCGGCTGCTGAGCCGACTCGCCGCGGTCGGGCGCATCCGCGCCAACCGCCTGGAGGTCTTCGGCGCGGGCGGGGAGCGGCTCTACGTGTCGCCCGAATCGCCCTACAAGGCCGGTCGCGACGCGCCGGCCTGGTTCGCGCAGCACGTCGCGCCCGAGCTCGGCGCGCGCCGGCTCGACGCCGGCGCGCTGGAGGTGGTGCTGACGCCCGACACCTCGCGCGCGGTGCTCGACGCCTGGGACCATCTCGTCGCCGCGCTCGGCTGGGCGTGCGCGCTGCTGCTCGCGCTCTGGCTCGCCACCCGCATGGCGATCCGGCGCGCGCTCGCGCCGCTGCAGCAGATCCACGTCGCGCTCGAGCACGGCGCCCGCGGCCGCTTCGACCAGCGCCTGCCGGAGTACGCCACCCGCGAGCTCGCGCTCCTCGCGCGCAGCTACAACCGCCTCGCCGACCGCCTGGACGAGTCGCGCGCCACCAACGCCCGCCTCGAGGCCGACCAGAGCCTCGCGCGCACCATCCAGGCCCGCCTGGAGCAGGAGCGCCGCGCGATCGCGCGCGAGCTCCACGACGAGCTCGGCCAGAGCATCACCGCGGTGCGCTCGATCGCCGGCGCCATCCTGCAGCGCAGCGCCGAACAGCCCGGCATCCACGGCAGCGCGCAGGCCATCCTCGCCATGACCGGCCACATGCAGGACGGCGTGCACGCGATCCTGCAGCGCCTGCGCCGCGACGCACCGGCCGCGCACGAGCGCATCGAGGACACGCTGCAGGCCTACTGCGCGCTGTGGGCCAGCCATCACGAAGGCATCGCGCTGCGTTGCCAGATCGAGCCCCTCGGCGAGGCTCGCGACGAGCCGCTCGACGACGGCGTCGGCCTCGCCGTGCTGCGCGTGCTGCAGGAGAGCCTCACCAACGTCGCCCGCCACGCTCGCGCGCGCTCGGTCGAGGTGCGCGTCGGCCTGCGCCGCGAGGGCGGCGGTCGCGACGGACAGGCGGAGATCGAGGTCGAGGTCCGCGACGACGGCCGCGGCCTGGGCCCGCAGCCCACCCCCGGCCGCCACGGCCTCGCCGGCATGCGCGAGCGCCTCGCCGAACTCCACGGCCGGCTCGAACTGCACAGCCCGCCCACCGGCGGCCTGTGCGTGCGCGCCCGTCTCCCGCAGGCTCTGCGGCAACCCCTACCGGTCACGCAATGATGAAGCCCCCTTCCCTCCACGCCCTGCGCATCCTGCTCGCCGACGATCATGCGGTGGTGCGCATGGGCTTCCGCCTGCTGCTCGAAGGCGCCGGTGCCGAGGTCGTCGGCGAGGCCGATTGCGGCGAGGCGGCCGTGCAGGCCTTCGGCCAGCTGCACCCCGATGTGCTGCTGATGGACGTGTCGATGCCGGGCATCGGCGGACTCGGCGCGCTCGAGCGCGTGCTCGCCCACCACCCAGCGGCGCGCGTGCTGATGCTGTCGGCGCACGACGACGCGCAGATCCCCGCGCGCGCGCTGCGTGCCGGCGCGGGCGGCTACCTGTCCAAACGCGCCCATCCGGACGAGCTGCTGCACGCGGTGGCCACGGTCGCGCGCGGCCAGCGCTACATCGACCCGGCGATCGCGCCCGCCCTCGCGCTCGCGCAGTTCGCCGGCGGAGGCGACCCGGTCGCGGCACTCACCGAGAAGGAATTCGCCGTCTTCCTGCAGCTGGCGCGCGGGCGCAGCGTGGCCGAGATCGCCGAGACCCACAGCCTGAGCCCGAGCACGGTGGGCACCCACCTGTATCACATCAAGCAGAAGCTCGAAGTGTCGAACGCCGCCGAGCTCGCGCTCGTCGCGGTGCGCTGCGGCCTCATCGAAGTCTAGCGACAGGCGCGTCGGCGCCCGCGGAGCAGACATCGCGGCGAGCCGTGCGGCGCAAATAATATTGACGCGAACGTCAACTTCCCCTTATACATTCCCGAGACAACGCAGGCACACCGAGGAGAACCGGGAATGAGCAAGGAGAAGGATCCGCAGGACTTTCTGGCACCGAGTTATTACTTCGACCACGAGCATCCGCGCGTGCGCGCCTTCATCGAGGAGAGCGTGGGCGACGCGGTCGATGCGGTCGAGCGCGCGGTGAAGCTGTACTACGCGGTGCGCGACGGCATCCGCTACGACCCCTACCGCTTCTACATGCGCAAGGAGTACTTCACCGCCAGCCGCACGCTGATCGAGGGCGCCGCCTACTGCGTGCCCAAGGCCAACCTGCTCACCGCCGTCGCACGCGGCGCGGGCATCCCGGCGCGGGTGGGCTTCGCCGACGTGCGCAACCACCTCAGCACCGAGCGCCTGCGCCAGCTCGTCGGTGGCGACGTGTATCGCTGGCACGGCTACGTCGCCATGCACCTGGAAGGCCGCTGGGTGAAGGCGACGCCGGCGTTCAACCTGCAGATGTGCGAGCGCTTCGACGTCCATCCGCTCGAATTCGACGGCCGCAACGACTCGCTGATGCACCCCTACAACGCGCGCGACGAACGCCACATGGAGTACGTGAAGGAGCGCGGGACCTTCGACGACTTCCCCTTCGAGGCGCTCGTCGCCGACATGTGGGAGCACCACCCGGGTCTGGTCGAAGCGGCCGAGGCCGACCTGAAGGGCGACTTCGAGCACGAGGCCATGGTCGACCGCTGAGCGGCCACCGCGCGAGCACCGCCGGGCGGCGGCGTGGCGGACACGGCACGGCTTCACGGGTGACTTGCCGCCGCGAAGGCCTCAGCGCACCGCCTGCAGCTCCCACACCCCCGCCGGCGGCGTGTTGCGCCACACCACGGTGCGGCGCTGCCAGCGCAGGTGGCGCGGCACCGCGAACGGCGCGCGCGGCTGGTAGGTGAACTGCACGAGCTTGCGCTCGCCGTCGTGGGCGAGGAATCGGCAGAGGCTGTCGACCGTCGCCGCCGCGACCTCCTTGGGCAGGGAGCGGAAAGGCAGGCTGGAAACCAGCACCAGGCGGCCGGGGCGCTCGATCAGGCCATCGACGACCTCCTTCGCCGCCGCCTGGCGCACATCGACCGTCGGAAAGCGCGCCTGCAGCCGCCGCGCCAGCGCGGGCTGGAGCTCGACCGCGATCAGCGGCACGCCGGGCAGGCGGCGCAGCAAGGCCTCGGTCACCGGGCCGGTGCCGGCGCCGAGCTCGATTACGGTGTCGGCGCCAACCGCCGCGCCCGCCATCGCATTGGCCAGCGTGCGCGAGGAAGGCAGCACCGCGCCGGTCGATGCGGGGTTGCGCAGCATGGCGAACAGCAGATCGACCGGCATCGGCCCCCCTTCTCGAACTCGCAAGGCGCCCATGGTAGCGCCATGCGGACCTGCCCGGCACCCGGCGGATTTCTGTCACCATCACGCCTTTCCTCCCAACAACGGTAGATCATGGCCGGAACCACCCTGCTCGCACTCATCGACGACATCGCCACCCTCCTGGACGACGTCGCCACCATGACCAAAGTCGCCGCCAAGAAGACCGCCGGCGTGCTCGGCGACGACCTCGCCCTCAACGCCCAGCAGGTCACCGGCGTGCAGGCCAGCCGCGAGCTGCCGGTGGTGTGGGCGGTGGCCAAGGGCTCGCTGGTGAACAAGGCCATCCTGGTGCCGGCGGCGCTGCTGATCAGCTGGCTGGCGCCGTGGCTGATCACCCCGCTGCTGATGCTCGGCGGCGCCTTCCTGTGCTTCGAGGGCTTCGAGAAGCTCGCGCACAAGTTCCTGCACTCGAAGGCGGAGGCCGAGGCCGAGCACCGCGAGACCCTGGAGGCGGTGGCCGACCCCAACGTGGACCTGGTCGCCTACGAGAAGGAGAAGATCAAGGGCGCGGTGCGCACCGACTTCATCCTGTCGGCCGAAATCGTGGTGATCACCCTCGGCACCGTGGCCGCCGTCTCGCTCGGCCAGCGCGTGACGGTGCTGGTCGGCATCTCGCTGGTGATGACGGTGGGCGTGTATGGCCTGGTGGCCGGCATCGTCAAGCTCGACGACCTCGGCCTGCACCTGCAGCGCAGCGCCTCGGCCTTCACCCGCCGCATCGGCGGCGCCATCCTGGGCTTCGCACCGTGGCTGATGAAGACGCTGTCGGTGGTCGGCACCGCGGCGATGTTCATGGTCGGCGGCAGCATCCTGCTGCACGGCTGGCCGACGGCGGCGCACGCGGTGGAGCATTTCGCCGCGGGTTTCGGCGGCGTGGGCGGCGCATTGATCAACACCGGCGCGGGCGCGGGGGTCGGCATCGTCGCCGGTGCGATCGTGCTCGCGGCGGTGATGGTGGTGCAGAAGCTGCGCGGCGCGCACTGAGCGGCTGCCGCGGCAAGGTGCCGGGCTCCGTGGGGCGCGATCTCCTGGGGATCGACGAGAACCATGAGAGGGCTCCGGTGGCCCGGTGGTCGTCGGCCTGCGCGGTCGCTCGGGGAGCAACTGCGTCCGCAATCAATGGTTGCTATGCGCAGGCGGTTTCCGATAGCGGATTGCGACCACGGTGAGGCACGGTGGTCGCGAAAGATGGATGAGTGTGAGGGGCGGATAAGCGCTCGGGAACTTGTCGCTCGGCGGTGTTGGGCGTCGGTCAGGTCGTCGGCCGGACCCGACGCTCGCTGACTGCCTCAATCCGCGATGAACGACAGCTATGCGGAGGCTATTTCCAATAGCGGCAGCCGGCCACAAGCCGTCACTGAGGGCTAGCGCCCAGAAGCGGACGGCCGCCATCTGCATGCGGTATGCTAGGCGCGTTTCTTGGTTGCTTGATTTGCCACTCTGTTATGGAGGGCTGAAGAGGCCTACATGCCGATAAATCGATTTTCTAAAGAAAATCTCGAGGCATGGGATCTTCGTTATTTTGAACCGGTTCAGTCGTCCCCCAAGAAAGCTGGGCGTCACGGTCCACCATCCCATTATTCTGCGCATTGTTCAGTACGAATTTCTGGAGATCGCCAAGACATGAATGCACGAACGAAGCTGCGTTTCATCGGTGGAGCAATTTTGCTGTTCAACCTCTGGCTCGTCGGGCGGTATTCGATCGAAGGACTCCCTGTACTACTGCTGACTTTTGGATTCGCGATCGGATACGAGTATGTAGTTGTTCGTCGTGCCAAGGAGGAAATCACTCATGACAATGACTAGACCCTCCAAGGCGCTGCGTTACGCACTCGCTGCTGCGGTGGCCGTAGTTTTCACGTCGAATGCTGCCGCGCTAGACAAGAACGGAAACTTCGAGTCGAAGCAGGAGCAAGACGCATTCATCGCGGTCACTCTCAAAAAGATGGCTTCTGAGATAAATTCGCAAACTCCGGTACAGCTTGATGAAGAAACCCGCGCGATGAGTGCAATTGCTTTACAGAAGACGATTACGTTCAACATGCGCCTTGTCAACTACGCAGCCTTTCAGGTTGATCTAAACCACTTTGTGCAGACGACCAAAGAGAATCTCAATCATACGGTTTGTAGCAGTAACCTGAATCCGTGTTGTCTTCAGCGCGTACCCGCTCCGCGAGCCCCAGCGCATGATTTTTCTGCTGCCTGACTCCCAATCTCAGCTCACCGCAGCCCCGAGCACCGTCCTTTCACGGCCCGGAGGCCCGGCGAGCCGGGCTTACGGGGGGTGCGCTACGTCATTTTCCTGCTCCCACGCGGCCGTCGCCCTTTCGCCGCAGCGAAATGGCCTCGATTCGGAGAATTTGGCCGTCGGATTTGCATCACGGCGAAGCCACCGCGCACAGTCGCGCCTGCACCGTGGTGAACACCTTCACATGCGCGGCGACGCCGCGTCCGAAGTCCAGCACCAGGCGGCGGGCGTGTTCGACGAACTTCGCCGCACGGTACATCACCTCCTGCAGCACTGTCTTGATGCGTCGGCGCTTGGCCGGGTGACGGATCGGCGAGAGCTCGCCGGTCAGCCCGAGTTGGCCGATCAGGCGCAGGCAGTTGTAGGCGAACGCGGCCAGATGCATGACCGCGTCGTTGGTGTCGAACTTGCCCGAGGGCAGGCGCTCGAGGTCCAGGTCGGTCTTGATCTCGGAGTGGAACTGCTCGTGCGTGCCGTGGTGCTTGTAGAGCTCGATCACGTCAGCCATCGCCACTTCGAGGCTGGTCCACCAGCCTTCGATCTCGATCTCGGGGGTCAGCAGGTGCTGGCCCTTCTTGTCGATCGTGCGCTCGGTCACCCGCACCACCAGACGCAGCGTGCGCTTGGCCTTCTTCCAGGCACGGTCGATCTTCAGGTCCAGCAGCCCCACCCGCTTGCCCGCGCGCACTTCCTCGAAGACGCCGGCGGCCTCGGCCCGGTCCACCCAGGCGGTCTTGTCCTGACGGCGCGGATTCCACTTGGTGAGGTAGTCGAACGAACGCCCCAGCGCTGCCCAGCGATCGCGCTCGTCGGCCAGCGCGAACAGCAGCCGGGCGCTGTCGAAGCCGCTGTCGGCCCGCCACAGCAGCTTCGCATCGGCCGCACACACCCGGCGCAGGCGCGGGAACGCGCGCTCGAAGAAATACTCGGTCTCCAGCGCCGAGTGGTGCGACCCCGCGCGCAGCTCCAGGCCGAGGTTCCAGCCCTCGTTGCCCAGGTACAGCGCGATCGGCGTGTAGCCATCGACGCCCTGGTAAGTGCGGCTGACCGCCTCCTTCTTGGTGTCGGAGTTGTCCATCACGAAGGTGTCCAGATCGGCGCAGACGTAGCCCTTGTGCGCCGTGATCGGCGCCTCGGTGCGCTCGAGCAGGCGCAGGCTCAGCTCGTCGGTCAGCTCGCGCAGCTCGGCCGCGCGGGCATCGAGCCGTTGGCGCATCCACACGCTGCCGGGCACCTTGGCGAGCCCGAGCGCTTCCTTGAAGAAGCGGTCGCCGCGAAACGGCTCGATCGCCTCGAAGTCGCTTTTGCCCAGGCTCAGCAGCCCCACCACCGACTTGACCAGGTCCGAGCTCCGCATACCCTGCGACACCGGCAGCCTCGGGTCGATCACCGCCTCGACCTGTGCCGCCTGGCAGCACTGCCCGATCAACGCCAGGCCCGAGTAGGACGTCAGATTGAGCTTGGCGGATTGCTTGACTTCGAAGCGCGGCATGGTCGGTTGGGTGAAAGGCTCGGATGCGTAATTATACAATTACATCAATGCGTTAGGCTGGATTTCCGGCTAAGCGAACACGGATTCAGGAGTAAGGCAACCAGGGATCTCATTGATCTCGGAGTTCAGTACGTCTACCTCTACAGCGGAAATGACGGAAAGTTGATTGCTCGCATTGTCATCGATAGGTACCGTTGCTGATGCTCCATAGTGTTTCCCCCAATCGAGACGTCCAATCGTAGAGTCGAGGGGATGCGCCGCGATAAAACCGGGCTACGCGCCTCATTCCCGTTTTGAACGACAACTTTCCTCTGGGTTCGATGACTGCGCTCGGTTTTTACGGGGCACGGTCAATGTTGCACAGTAGCGCAGTCACCATATTAGAGCCATGCGTCAATTATGTCTGAGACCAGATAGGAGATGCCGTAATGAAATGGGCAGTTGAGGTTCAGAAGACCAGCCTAGCGCAAAGGAACCTAACAGATCTTCTCAAAGGACTAGGCTTCGATCTAATACAGGGCATTGAATATCCAGAAATATCGTCTCCGACTATTGATGCTTGTGACACAGCAGCGGATGCGTATGCGATAGCTAAGGATATAAGATCAGCATTTAATGGGGCCGCGAAGATTGATCCAGAATTTAGGCTTGGATCAGTGATCGACTACGCCGCAACGCCACCGCAACGTCATTCGTTTCTGGAGGCAGCCTCATGTGTCATGAGGATGACCAGCGGAACTGCTACGATGACGATCTCTCCACCACGAGGACTTTCGGCTCTATGCCCTTTCCAGTGGAAATTGACTCAACAACAAACATGACGGTAGCGCCCGTATTCGCGGGGGATCGCCGGCACCATGGGGTTCTTCGGTAGATGCTCGAGCTTGGACATGCGCAGGTAGGCGACGGCGATGAAATTGTCGAGGTTGCGGAAGCCTCGGGCGGCGGTCTTCGTCTGCTGAAGCTGCCCGTTCATCGCCTCGACGTAGGCGTTGCTGCGCCCGTCGAGCATGCCGCGGAGCACGCCGCCCAGATGCGCCTTGACCGTGGCGCCGAGCCGCTTGAAGGGTTCCAGGCGAGAGCGTCGGGCCCAACTGATCCACTTCATCAAGGCCCCGCGGGCGACCTCTTCGCAGTTGCTCGCCGCCGCCTCGCGGTAGACGAGCCGCAGGCCCTGCTTCATCCGCCACGCCCGCGCACTCTTGAGGCCCGAGCGCTGCAGCCAGTTCATCGCGTCGCACTGTGCCGGCGTCCATTGCGGCGGGTTCTTGCGCATCGCCCACAACAGCTGGCGCAGCGTCTTCTTGTTTCCCGTACCGGCCGCCGCGCGGACCGCGGCTGCGGCGCTGCGCATCTCCTCGCGGCGAACCTCGTCCATCGCCGTATTGGCCAGGGCCACGACGTGGAAACGGTCGTAGCTGACCTGCGCCGTGGGCAGCGCCTGGGCAATCCCCTTGGCGTAGGCCGCGCTCATGTCGATGCAGGCGTGCTCGATCCGCTCCGGCTCGCCACCGTGCGCGCGCAGGTCCTGGGCAAAGGCCTGCAGGGTCGCGTGGTCTCGCCCGGGCGTGGCGAACAGCAGGCGCTTGGCCTCCAGGTCATGCACCACGGTGATGTACGCGTGCCCGCGCTTGACGCTGGTCTCGTCGATGCCGACGTAGCGCACGCCCGACATGTCATCCCGAGCGCGTGCACCGTGAACGTAATGGCGGATCCGCCCCCACAGCCGCTTGGGCGCGACGCGCATCTGGGCGGCGGCCTGGCGCACGGGCAACTCGCTGCACAGGGACAGGCCCAGCGCCTCGAACAGCAGCGTGAAACCGCTGCCCTCGCGAGCCCACGGCACCGGCAGCTGCGTGGTCTTGCCGCAGCCCGAGCACTGCACGCGCGGGATGTCGGCATGGAGCCACGCCTCGAACTGAAAGAAGTCCAGGTGACGCCAGCTGCGCCGCACTCGATCGTGGACCGGCTGATGCGCCGCCCCACAGGCCGGACAGGGCACGCGCTTGCCGGCGTGCTCGACTTCGAAGTCGATCCGCCGCTTCGCGGTGTCGAGGTCCACCTTGGCGACGTACCAGGGCGGCTGCAGGCCGAGCGCGGTGGTGAAGAGGGCTTCGATCGGAGAGCTCATGGTCTGTGCGGGTGCGGGTGCGGGTGCGGGTGCGGGTGCGGTCAAGATCGGGGCGTTGTACCACCGATCACACGGTTTGTTGTTGAGTCAATTTCCACTGGAAAGGGCATAGAGCCGGACTTTCTCCCGACGAGTTAGTCAAGTGGCGCGAAGAACACAATGAACGCCAATATCAGGCGGAACTAGAGCGCCAACGGGCTCTTCTCGAGCCGGCTTTTCTCGACCCAAAGGCAACGAAGGCAATTGATTTGCTGTGTATTGAAAATCCATCTGGTGAAACGTTGTATAAGATTTATGAACTTGCCGAAGGACACCCAGGTAACAGGATGGCATTTCAAGCCAAGTTTGAGATTGATAAAGAGCAGTTTAATCGCTTCAAGGATGCCGTTCATAATCCTGCCGTTACTGGCGACTGGGCAAGGCATGCGCACCACCATAAGCTGAATAGCGATAATCCAATGAGTAGGGTGGAGGCCGAGCAGTTTGTGCGCGGAATCGCCAATAGGTGGCTACAGTCAGTTCGGCGAAGCAGATGGGGTGGCGCGGTTGACGCGCAACGTTGAATGGTAGCCTTCCTTGAGCTTCGGTGACTGCTGTGGGTAGACTCAAGACTGTCGCAAACGATTCACCGAGCTGCAGCGACGAGGACTCTTGGGTGGCGGGCTCAGTTCGGCGGATAGCCAGAACGATCCAAAGGAGAAACGATGGAGCTCAACGGGATAAAGGAAGCATTCGAAACGTTCAGTACTGCCATTTCCGCCTTCAGGAGTGCAAAGGACCTGCTTCCCGACAGCAAGGAGAAAAAGGAAGCCGAGGAAGCTGTGGAAAAGGCCGCCTCAACAGCAAAATTAGCGGAAGCTCAAGCTGCACAGGCATTAGGTTATCCCCTGTGCCGATGTCGTTGGCCTCCGACTATTATGGTCGTCAGAATCCAAGGCGGCCGCCAAAGCGTCTACCACTGCGCCACATGCAACGGTGACTTCCTTGTCGGTCAAAGCGGGCAAATCAAAGGCCCTTACAATGAAGCGCAGTGAATCAAGTCCTGAAGCGTCAAGTTAGGCCTCACGTAACTACATGGCGACCGGCCGTAGCACACAACTCACCCGCCAGATCGGCGAGCACCTTGTCGCGTCCGAACTTGGGCGTATGGACATCATTGCCACGCCGTTCTCGGGAAACGTCCCTCAGTTCGATCTGCTTGCTTCCACTCAGACAGGCATCGCATTTCCGGTGCAGGTGAAGGCCATCAATGGCCCGTCTTGGCAGTTCAACGCGGCTTCGTTTCTGCAAATCGAGATCAAGGACGATTATCAGACTGTCCTCGGACCGCGCCTGGGCATCGATCAGTCAATCGTTTGCGTGTTGGTGCTACTCCGTTCTGCGGGAACGGATGCCTTCTACACGCTCACGGTCGCCGATCTTCAGGAGCTTTTGCGGCAGCACTACAAGGGCGGCAGGCGCCCAAAGAATCCACAGTCAACACACTGCGCCCTGTGGCCCAAGCATCTGGTCGGCTTTGAAGGTTGGGCCGCATTACTAGAGCGTGCGCACGGTGAGGCTTAACCCCTCGCGCAAGCGGCCCGCTTAGCTCAAACCGTGAAGGACAGCTTTCCTCGTACTCCAGTGACTGCAACGGGTCGACTACGGAAATTCGCAAGTCCTGTAAGCCGTCATCCTTCTCGGATAAATTCGTCGAGTCTTGGATGACCGGAGTGGCCGAGCACGAGCCTGCCGCCCTTAAGAACCGGCTGAGCCTCGGAAGACCAGATAGCCGCCTTAGCGCTTGCAAACCTCCTCGGGCAGCGCCCGCGCGTCCCCGGTCGCGAACAGATGCACAAATGAAACGCGAGCCGCTCGACCGCGCGGCATGCCTTCCGCGATGCCGGACGGGCGGAGGATGAAGCGCTGCCGAGCGCTTCCCGGTCCCCCGCTGCGCCTCCCGCGATCAGCCTCCGGACGCGAGCCCCGCCCACGACAGCAATTCGGCGACGGCGGCGGCGCCTCCCCACCACAGCAGCAGCACCGAGGCCGCCGCCGCGAGCGTGACCAGGTAGCCGACCAGGAGCATCAGGCCGTCGCGGAGGCGCAACCCCCAGGAGATCAGCACGATGGCCAGCGCGGGCAGCACATTGTCGAAGCTGATGATGGGCACGGGCGTCATCATCGACAGTCCGGCGATGGAGAGCATCGACGCGTTGAGCACGCGCACCCGCCGGTCGCTCAGGCGCAGCAGGCGGGGGCGACCGAGGGAGGCGACGATGCCGACGACGCGGCCGAACATCCGCTGCAGCAGCGCCCTGGCACGACCGTCGATCTCTCGCCTGGCGAGCCAGCGCGGCAAGGGCACGGGCTGGCCGATGCACAGGCCGAACGCGATCAGCAGGCAGAAGGCGCCGACCACCGAGGCCATGCCGGGGAGCGCGACCGGGAAAAGGAGCGGCATCGCCAGCAAGGACAGCCACACCAGCCGCTGCCGGTTGCTGCGGCCGAGGGCATCCGCCATCGTGCCGTCCATGGACGCAAGATGCGCCCCGGCAATCCGTTGCACGGTCGCGCGGCGCTTCTCGCTGGGGTATTCGGCTCGACGACGTGGTGCGCGGGGGTCCTGGTCTTCCATGACGGTCCGGAGATGATCGATCGGAACGGGACACGACGGTGTCTTCGCTTGTGCGGGAACGCGTGCTTCACGTTTTTCCTGTGGGGTCGGACCAGTCCCGGCGTCCGCCGGTTCCCCCGCGTCGCGACCCGCCGCGGAGCCGGCCTGCACTCCCCGTGCGAGCCGCTTGCGGGCCGCGATCACGAGAACGTTTTGGTGGTACGGTTGGGGTCCCCTCGCCCGCAGCCCGCCCGCTGCGGGGCTCTCCTCCACGTTCGCCGACCTGGTGCAGCATGAGCGATGGTTTCCAGCCCGCGTCGATCGACGCCGACGGCGCACGGCGCTCCGCGATGCCGATCCCGCGTCTCGACCCGGAGTCCGCCCTGGTGTTCGTGATCAACGCTTCCGCGGGCGCGCACGACGTCGACGCCAAGCGTGCCGTGATCGAATCGACCCTCGCCGCCCACGGCCGCAGGGGCGAACTGCTGATCTGCGGCCCGGACGATCTGGCACGCGTGGCCACCCAGGCCGCAGCGGCGGCGCTGGCGCGCGGCACGGCGGTGGTCGCCGTGGGCGGCGACGGCAGCCTCGGCACGGTCGCCCAGGCCGCGCACGCGGCGGGCTGCCCGATGGGCGTCATCCCGTACGGGACCTTCAACTACTTCGCGAGGACGCACGGCATCCCCACCGAGCCCGCGGCCGCGGCGCGGCAGTTGCTGGATGCGCGCCCGCGGCCGGTGCAGGTGGGGGCCATCAACGACCGCGTCTTCCTGGTCAATGCCAGCCTGGGCGTCTATCCCGAACTCCTGCAGGATCGCGAGGCGTACAAGGCCCGCTTCGGCCGCAGCCGCTGGGTGGCGTTCGTCGCGGGCTGCGCGACGCTGCTGCGTGCGCAGCGCCGGCTGCGCCTGCACATCGAGACGGGCTCCACCGTTCGCGACGTGCAGACGCTGACCCTCTTCGTCGGCAACAACCGGCTGCAGCTGCAGCAGTTCGGCGCGGAGCCCGCGGACACCCTCGCCGGCACGCCCGGCGATGGCTGCCTGGCCGCGCTGATGCTGCGGCCCATCGGCACCCTGTCGATGCTCGGGCTGATGCTTCATGGGGCGATGGGCCGGCTGGGTGAAGCTGCCGGCGTGGAGAGCTTCGAGTTCACCCACATGGTGGTGAAGCCCAGGCTGGCGCCCGGTCGCAGGGAGGTCGTGGTGGCCTTCGACGGCGAGGTGGCGCGGATGCGCGCGCCCATCGAGATCCGCGTGCTCGACAAGCCCTTGTACCTGCTCCAGGCCCCTGACCCGGCAGGCACGCCCGAGGCCGGGCCATGAGGGCTGCGGCATGAGCGTCCTGCTGCACATCGCCGACACCCACTTCGGCACCGAGCAGCCGCCGGTGGTCGAGGCCCTGGTCGCCCTCGCAGCGCAGCAGCGGCCGGACCTGGTGGTGCTCGCGGGCGACATCACGCAGCGCGCGCGACCCGCCCAGTTCCGCGCGGCGAGGGCCTTCGTCGACCGACTGGGGGCGCCGGTCCTGGCGGTGCCCGGCAACCACGACATCGCCTTGTTCGATCTCTGGGCGCGCCTGACCCGCCCGTACGCGCGCTTCACCGAGGTGTTCGGCGCCGACCTCGAGCCGGTTCACGCGTCGGCGGACCTGCTGGTCGTCGGGGTCAACACCACGCGCGCCTGGCGGCACAAGAACGGGGAAGTGTCGGCCGCGCAGGTCGACCGTGTGGCAGGCCTGCTGGCCTCGGCGAGTCCGCAGCAGTTGCGCGTGGTGGTGGTGCATCAGCCCGCGGCGGTGTCCTGCGCGCGGGACCGGGCCGATCTGGTGCGCGGCCACCAGGCTGCCCTGCGGGCGTGGTCGGTCGCCGGGGCCGATCTCGTCCTCGGCGGACACATCCATCTGCCCTACACGCTGGCACCGCCCGGTCTTGCACGGCGGCTATGGGTGCTCCAGGCCGGAACCGCGGTCTCGTGGCGCACGCGTGCGGAGGTGCCCAATTCGGTGAACATCCTGCGCTGGGGCGAGGCCGCCGGGGCGCACGAGCCCCCGGCGCAGCACGGCGCGGCGGAGGGTGCAAGCTGCCTCGTCGAGCAGTGGGACTTCGTGCGCAAGGATCGACGCTTCGTCCGCAAGGCGGTCACGCGCGTGCGCCCGGAACGCCCCTGATCGCGAGGCCCCTGCGGGCGCCGCGTGGGGCCACGGGCGCAGGACTCATGATTTTCTGTAGGGAGCGCTGGAGCTTGCGTCGAGGCGGGCAGCGTCGACGATCGGTGACAATCCTCCGGAAAGTCACGTCCGCCGAGGAGTCTCACCGTGAAACCCGAGCACCGCGCAGTCCCTGCCGCCCCCATCGCCCCCATCGCCCCCATCGCCGGCCACGTGCCGCCGCGCGCGAAGAAGCTCGCCTCCCTGCTCCACCTCGGCGTTCCGGGTGCACTGGCCGGCTTCGCCTGCCTTGCCGGCGCGCAGCAGGCCGCGCCGGCGGCCGCGGAGGCGGTGACGCTCAATCCGGTGGTGGTCACCGGCGCACCCACCGCCACCGAGAGCTTCGACCTGCCCTACTCGGTCGATTCGGTGGACATGCGCGCCAACCAGGCCGGAAACCTCGGCGTGAATGCTTCCGAGGCGCTCGCCGGCGTGCCCGGCCTGGTGATCCAGAATCGCCAGAACTACGCCCAGGACCTGCAGATCTCGGTGCGCGGCTTCGGCGCGCGCGCGGCCTTCGGCGTGCGCGGCGTCAAGCTCATCGCCGACGGCATCCCCGCCACCAACCCGGACGGCCAGGGCCAGGCCGCCACCTTCAACCTCGACACCGCCGAACGCATCGAGGTCATGCGCGGGCCCTTCTCCACCGTCTATGGCAACCACGCCGGCGGGGTCATCCAGCTCTTCTCGCGCACCGGTGAAGGCGCGCCGCGCGTGCGCGCGAGCGCGCTCGGCGGCAGCTGGGGCACGACCAAGTTCGGCATCGGCGCCGAAGGCGAGAAGGACGGCGTGGGCTTCGTGCTCGACGCCTCGCGCTTCGACACCGACGGCTACCGCGACCACAGCAAGACCCGCCGCGACCAGGGCTTCGCCAAGCTGACGCTGAACCCGGACGAGGACAGCACGCTGACCCTGGTGGCCAACGGGCTGCGCCAGCCGGAGACGCAGGATCCGCTGGGGGTGACCTGGGAGACCTACGAGCGCGATCCGCAGTCGCTCACGATCGATCCGCTCGACCCCGCCACGCCGAAGCGCTCCTACGCGGACCGCTACAACACGCGCAAGAGCATCCACCACCTGCAGGGCGGGGCCACCTACGAGCGCCGCCTCGGCGAGGATCGCATGCAGGTGTCGGCCTACGCGGGCAGCCGCGCGGTCACCCAGTACCAGTCCTTCTCCAGGGGCTTCCAGTCCAGCCCGCGCCATGCGGGCGGCGTGGTCGACTTCGACCGCGACTTCCACGGCATGGGCCTGCGCTGGATTTCGCAACGCGCGCTGGGGAGCGGCGAGCTCACCCTGACCGCCGGCATCGACTACGATCGCTCCGAGGACGATCGGCGCGGCTACGAGAACTTCGTCGGCAGCACGCTCGGGGTGAAGGGAGCGCTGCGCCGCGACGAGCTCGACACCATCACCAGCATCGACCCCTATGTCCAGGCGCTGTGGAAGAGCGGACCGTGGCAGTGGTCGCTCGGAGCCCGCCATTCGCGCGTTTCGTTCAAGGTGGAAGACCGCTACATCAAGACCGACAACCCCGACGACAGCGGCAGCGTGCGCTTCAGCAAGACCACCCCGGCGCTCGGGGTGAGCTATGCGCTGAGCCCCGCGACCAACCTCTACGCCAGCGTGGGTGCAGGCTACGAGACGCCCACGCTCAACGAGCTGTCGTACGCGACCCCGACCACCGGCTTCAATTTCGGGCTGCGTCCGAGCACCAGCCGCCAGGCCGAGATCGGCATCAAGACCTTCGTGAGCGACAACGCGCGGATCAACGCCGCGCTGTTCCGCATCGAGACCGACGACGAGATCGTCGTCCTGGCCTCGGAGGACGGCCGGACCAGCTACCAGAACGCCGGGCGCACGCTGCGCCAGGGGCTCGAGCTGGCCGCTCAGGCCGAGCTGACCCGCACGCTGACGGCGCGGGCCTCGCTGACCTGGATGCAGGCCGAGTACGACGAGGCGTTCAGCAGCCGCGGGACCACCGTGGCGGCCGGAAACCGCATTCCGGGTGTTCCGCGCATCGCGGCCTTCGCCGAGCTGGCCTGGGAAGCCACGCCGGGCGTGACGCTCGCGGGCGAGGTGCTGCATCGCGGAGAGGTCGAGGTCAGCGACCTCAACAACGACCACGTCGCACCGGCCTACACGCTCGTCAATCTGCGCCTGTCCGCCGAGCAACGCCAGGGGCCGTGGACCTTCGGCCAGTTGCTGCGGGTGGACAACGTGCTCGATCGCGAATACGTCGGCTCGGTGATCGTCGGCGACAGCAACAAGCGCTATTACGAGCCCGGTCCCGAGCGCAGCGTGTATGCCGGGGTGAGCGCGAGCTACCGGTTCTGAGCGACGGCCGGCGCGGACTCCTGACGATCCGCCGCCATCGCGGATCGGCGGCGGATCGCGACTTGCGTCGCTCCCACGAAAACCCGCGCGGCTACGGCACTGTAGGAGCGACGCAAGTCGCGATCGGCCGCGATACAAAAATCCGCGCGCTTGCGGTGCCGTAGGAGCGACGCAAGTCGCGATCGACCGCGATACAAAAACCCGCGCTTGCGGTGCCGTGGGAGCGACGCGAGTCGCGATTGCAGCCGCGATACAGGCAGGGCAGCGGCGGAAGCACGACGCGGACCGGAACGCCGCCGATCGCGACTTGCGTCGCTCCCACGAAAACCCGAGCGGCTGCGGCGCTGTAGGAGCGACGCGAGTCGCGATCGGCCGTGATACGAGAACCCGCACTTGCGGTGCCGTAGGAGCGACGCGAGTCGCGATCGGCCGCGCGCCCTGCACCGCGCGCGATACGCCGCTCAGAACGGCCGTCCCATCCGCCGATAAAGCGTGTTGCGCGCGACGCCGAGGTGACGGGCGGCGGCGGAGAGGTTGCCGTCGAAGCGCTCGATCGCGGCGCGGATGGCGTCGTCGTCGAGCGCGCGCGCGCGCCGCAGCGGTAGCGGCAGCGGCAGCGGGTCGGGATCGTCGGCGGGCCGCGCGGAACGCGGCTCGCCGCGTTCGGCCCCTGCCGACGGGGCGAGCGCCGGCGCATCGCCGACCGCCTGCAGCACTTCCTCGGGCAGATGCACCGGCAGGATGCGCGTCTCGCCCTCGTCGAGCAACGCGAGCGCGACCTCGAGCACGTTCTGCAGCTGGCGGATGTTGCCCGGCCAGGGGTAGGCCGCGAGGATCGCCATCGTCTCCGGCGCGACGTCGACGCGCGCGGGCTCGGGGTGGTGGCTGCTGCCGTCAAGCAGGCGGCGCACGATGCCCTGCAGGTCGCTGCGCGCGCGCAGTGGCGGCAACTGCACGCCGAGGCCGTTGACCCGGTAGTAGAGATCCTCGCGGAAGCGCCCGGCCTTGACCTGCTCGCCGAGCTGGCGGTGGGTCGCGCACAGCAGCGCGATATCGACCGGTACCGCGGAGCCCGCGCCCACCGGCTGCACGCAGCGCTCCTGCAGCACGCGCAGCAGCCGCGCCTGCATCGCCAGCGGCATGTCGCCGATCTCGTCGAGGAAGAGCGTGCCGCCATGGGCCTGCTGGATGCGGCCGATCGCACCCTCCTTGCGCGCGCCGGTGAAGGCGCCGCCGACGTAGCCGAAGAGCTCGGACTCGATCAGGTTCTCGGGGATGGCCGCGCAGTTGACCGCGACGAAGGGGCCATCCGCACGCGGACCGCTGTTGTGGCAGGCGCGCGCGAGGAGTTCCTTGCCGGAGCCGGACTCGCCCTGGATCAGGATCGGGATGCTGCGCCCGACGATGCGCGCGCAGCGGTCGAGCACGAACTGCAGCGCGGGGTCGCCGGTGGACAGGGTCTCGAGGGTGGTCCTGTGGCGCGCCGAGCGTGAGGGATCGGGGGCGGCGGCAACGCGGGCCGTGCCGGCCGGGGCCGACTGCGCGCCGGCCTGCCAGGCCGGGCTCAGCCGCAGGCGCGCGTGGATGCGTGCGCCCGAACGCAGCTCGAGTTCGACCAGCGCCGCCGGATCGCGCGCCGCGCGCCCGATCAGCGTGCCGAAGCCGCCCCGGAACAGGTTGGAGAAATTCCCCAGGCCCGCCACCCGGCGCTCTTCGACCCCCAGCAGCGCGCGCGCCTGGCGGTCGGCGGCGACGATCTCGCCATCCGCATCGATCGCCAGCAGACCCTCCTGCAGGCCGCCGACGCCCTCGGGACGCGGATGGAAGGAGAGCAGCGCATGGCGCGCGTGTTCGCTCTCGAACAAGCGGCGTTCGACCAGGCGCACCCCCATGCGCGCGAGTCCGAGCGTGTGGGGCTGGTGGCTGCGGTGGTCGCCCGAGATGTCGAGCGCGCCGAGCAGCTCGCCGCGCCAGTCGAAGATCGGCGCCGCGCTGCAGGTGAGCACGCCGTTGCAGTCGAGGTAGTGCTCGGCGCCGAGCACCTCGACCGGCGCACGCTCGATCAGGGTGGCGCCGATCGCGTTGGTGCCGCGCTCGCATTCGCTCCAGTTCGCGCCCGCCTGCAGGGCGACGCGGTTGGCGCGGTCGACGAAGGCGGGGTCGCCGATGCCGTGCAGGATCATCCCGCTGGCGTCGGCGAGCAGCACCATGCTGCCCGAGGAACGGATCTGTTCGTGAAGGTGCTCCATGACGCCGCTGGCGTGCGCGAGCAGGGCCGCGCTGCGCTCGCGCGCCACCATCAGGTCGCCCCGCGTGGTGCTGGGCGGGCGCACGCGCTCGCCCATGTCCAATCCCAGGCGCTGGCAGCGCGCCCAGGAGCGCAGCACCGGCACCGGCAGGCCCGCGTCGGGCACCTGGCCGGAGGCGGAAAACTGCCTGCGCAGCGACTCGACCACCGCCGCCTGCGCGGCACGCATCGTGTTATCGACCATCGTCTCCTCTCCACCTGCGGCCGCGGTGCATCGGCGTTCGGCACGCCGCGCCCGGGCTCTTCCGTTGTCGTCCCGGCCGCTCCGGGGGTCGGATCGCGGCCGTCTCGTCAAACGACTGAAGCAAGCATCATGCCGCAAGTCCGGCCCAGGAAGCGTGGAGCCGTGGAGGAAAGGTCGACGGCCGCAGGGTCTCAGCGCCCGAGGGCGCGATCCTCCGCCTCGACCGCCGCCATCTCGGCGTCGTCGTAGAGCCGCGAGCGGGTATGGAAGGCCTTGCCCGTGCCGCCTTCCAGCGAGAAGGTGCCGCCATGCCCCTCGACCACGTCGATGATGAGCTGGGTGTGCTTCCAGTATTCGTACTGCGAGGCGCTGATGTAGAAGGGCACGCCGCCGATCTCGCCCAGATGCACGTCGTAGGGCCCGATGGTGAGGTCGGTGGGCAGGTAGCAGTTGGCGGCGCTGTTGTCGCAGCAGCCGCCGGACTGGTGGAAGATCAGGTCCGGGCCATGCTCGGCCTTGAGCTGCTCGATCAGCTCGAGCGTCGCGGCGGTGGCAGTAACGCGTTCGACCATGTCATGCACCTCCAGGATGAAAAACGGGGGCGGTCGCCCGCCCCCGGCAAGGTCGCCCGCAACGCGGGCGAGGGAGGGAGAACGCCTTGATCAGAAGAAGCCGAGCTTGTTCTCGCTGTAGCTCACCAGCAGGTTCTTGGTCTGCTGGTAGTGGTCGAGCATGACCTTGTGCGTCTCGCGGCCGATGCCCGACTCCTTGTAGCCGCCGAAGGCCGCGTGCGCCGGGTAGGCGTGGTAGCAGTTGGTCCACACGCGCCCGGCCTGGATGGCGCGGCCCATGCGGTAGGCGACGTTGCCGTTGCGGCTCCACACGCCGGCGCCCAGACCATACAGGGTGTCATTTGCGATCGCCAGGGCCTCGGCCTCGTCCTTGAAGGTGGTCACCGCGAGCACCGGCCCGAAGATCTCCTCCTGGAAGATGCGCATCTTGTTGTGGCCCTTGAACAGCGTCGGCTGGATATAGAAGCCGTCGGCCAGGTCGCCGCCGAGTTGGGCGCGCGCACCGCCGATCAGCACCTGGGCGCCCTCTTCCTTGCCGAGCTGCAGATACGACTGGATCTTGCTCATCTGCTCGGCGGAGGCCTGCGCGCCCATCATGGTGTCGGTGTCGAGCGGGCTGCCCTGCTTGATCGCGGCGACGCGCTTCAGAGCACGCTCCATGAAGCGGTCGTAGATCGATTCCTGGATCAGCGCGCGGCTCGGGCAGGTGCACACCTCGCCCTGGTTGAAGGCGAACAGCACCAGGCCCTCGATCGCCTTGTCGAGGAAGGCGTCGTCCTTGTCCATGACGTCGGCGAAGAAGATGTTGGGCGACTTGCCGCCCAGTTCGAGCGTGGCCGGGATCAGGTTGTTGGCGGCGGCCTGGGCGATCACGCGGCCGGTGGAGGTGGAGCCGGTGAAGGCGATCTTGGCGATGCGCTTGCTGGTGGCGAGCGGCATGCCGGCCTCGCGGCCGTAGCCGTTGACGATGTTGAGCACGCCCGGCGGCAGCAGGTCGGCGATCAGCTCCATCAGCACCAGGATCGAGATCGGGGTCGACTCGGCGGGCTTGAGCACCACGCAGTTGCCCGCACCCAGCGCCGGCGCCAGCTTCCACGCCGCCATCAGGATGGGGAAGTTCCACGGGATGATCTGGCCGACCACGCCCAGGGGCTCGTGGATGTGATAGGCCATGGTGTTCTCGTCGATCTCCGAGATGCCGCCTTCCTGCGAGCGCAGGCAGCCGGCGAAGTAGCGGAAGTGGTCGACGGCGAGCGGGATGTCGGCGTTGAGCGTCTCGCGGATCGGCTTGCCGTTATCGACGGTCTCGGCGTAGGCGAGCAGCTCGAGGTTGGCCTCGAGGCGGTCGGCGATCTTGAGCAGGATGTTCGAACGGGTGGTGGCGTCGGCCTTGCCCCACTTGGGGAAGGCTGCGTGCGCGGCGTCGAGGGCGAGCTCGATGTCCTCGGCGGTGGAACGCGCGGCCTGGGTGTACTTCTGGCCGGTGATCGGGGTCACCACATCGAAATACTGGCCCTTGACCGGGGCCACCCACTTGCCACCAATGAAGTTGTCGTAGCGGGTCTTGAACTGAACCTTGGCTTCGGCCTGGCCGGGCAGTGCGTACAGCATGGTGTCGTCTCCTCGTGTGGTTTCGGTTGCGGGCGGTTTCGCCACACGTCGATTGAGCATCCTTCGTGCCAGCGCAATCCATCCCTTATTTATCAGATACTTGCCGTATCCATGCGGCAATGGGAGCGCTCCGTGGCGGGTTCTGGAGCAGCGCTCGAAGTGCTCCACTTGCTCCAGCTGCTCCATCTGCTCCATGCCCGTACCGTCATGGAGCACGCGCCGAAATGAAGCGAGGCAGCGCGACCTTCGTCGCCCTGCCCCGCAGGCTGGGAAAGTTGCGCGCGTCAGAACATGATGATGCCGCCCAGCGAGATGGTCCGGGTCTTCAGGTCACCCGCGAACAGGTCGTCGCCATCGCCCCTCTCCTGGTTGTATTCGCCCACCAGGGTGATGTACTTGTTAAGGCTGTGATACACGCCGACGGTGGCGGAGCGGAACTTGTTGGTGTCGGCCAGCGCGCCGCCGCTGTCGCGGTTCTCGCCGAAGTTGATTCCGAACTTGGTCTTGCCCACGGTGTAGGTGCCCTGCACGAAGTAGCCCTTGCCGTCGGTCTTGCCGAAGGGCGACAGGTACAGCGCACCGACCGTCGACAGGCCCAGCCCGCTGGCGTCGAAGCCGTAGGCGACGGCCTCGAAGGCGCCGATGCCGACTTTCGCGCCGAGCTCGAAGCCGTTGGCGTTGAAGCTGCCTGCGCCGCTGGTGCGCTGGTGGACCGCACCCGCCCACACCGAGCCCTTGGCCGTGCCGGCCTTCCAGTCGTAGTTCGCCATCGCCTGGAAGCCGGGGTCCTTGGTCTCGTCACCGGCGAACTTGCTGGGATCGAAGATCCCCGCCGAGGCCGAGAAGCCGCCGAAGGCCGGCGTGGTGTAGGTGATCTGGGGCTGGAAGCCGGTGTACATGTAGCCGTGGCCGATCATGCCGAAGGTGGTGTTGAAGGGCGTCGACGCGTAGCTGTTGCCGCCGAGGCCGAGGAGCGTCATGTCGGACAGGATGATCTTCTGCCCGAAGAGGCCGATGTCGCGGCCGAACTTGACCGTGCCCCACTCGGTGTTGCCGAACTGGAAATACAGGTTGCGGGTGTCGATCTGGGTGAAGGGGCTGTCGCAGCCGGTGGAACCGCCACAGCTGGGGTCGCTGGGCAGGCCCACCACGTCCGACTTGTCGTTGATGCCGGGCGCGAAGCCGACGTGAGCCTTGATGTCCAGGCCCTCCACCTTGGTGGTGAACACGAAGTTGATCCAGCCCGGCAGCAAGCCGTTGGTGAGCGCGGAGTCGGTGGTCTTGACGCCCGCGCGCTCCTCGGTCCGATGAGAATAGAAGCCGTTGACCGTGCCGTTGATGTCGAGCGTGGCGTCGCCCTGCGAAAACCCGATCGCCTGGGCCGGCGTGGCGGCGAGCGCGAGCAGCGCGGCGCCGAGCGCCGACGGCAGCAGGGCGGTGGTGGCGGGTCGGGTGCGGCGGTGGCTGGAAAGCTTGTTTTGCATGGATGTCCCCTCGGATGGTGTGGATGCCTTCGATCCGCCCGCCCGGCGGCCGGATCGAAGGCGGGCTGCGCAAACGCTGTGCCACCCCCCCAAAACGCGGCCTGTTCCGGGCATTTGTGCGCAACGCAGGCGCACAGTCCGCTCCGGATGCTCCACAATCCCTGCCCGCCCTGCTTCGGAATGGCACCTCCGGAGCAGGCGCCGGCCGCAGGCGAGCGACGCCCCTGCGGCCTGCAAGACTCCCTGCCAGGATCTCCGCTGCGATGAAAGAGCCCCCCTCCCTGCCGGTCGCCCCCTCTCCGCTGGTCGCCCCCTCTCCCTCCCAGGCGCACGCCGAAGCGCGATCCGGCGCGGTCGCGCGCCCGGCAACCGGCCGCTTTCCGCTCGCGATCATCGGCCCCGGCGCGCTCGGCCTGCACTTCGCTGCGCGCGTCGACGGCATTGCGCCGGTCGCGCTGATCGCGCGCGACGCCGCCGGAGCCGCGCGCCTGAACGCCGGCGTCGAGGTGGGCGGACACATCTTCCATCCGAACGCCTTCGCCGCCGAGCGGGCCCCGGAGGCGGACTGGGTGATCGTGCTGGTGAAGGCGGGCGACACCGCCGCCGCCGCGTCCACCGCCGCGCGCATGCGTCCGCTGGGTGTGCTCTCGCTGCAGAACGGCCTCACCGGCGAGCTGCTGCGCGCGCACTGCGCGGCGCGCCACGTCGACCAGGGCATCACCACCGAGGGCGCCTACCGCGAGCAGGGCGACCACGGCGAGCGGGTGCACCCCGCGGGTGCGGGCGAAACCCTCGTGCCGCCCGGCTTCGAGGCGGTCGCCGAACTGCTGGGTCGCGCGGGCCTGCGTGCGCGCGTCGAACCCGACATCGCGCATGCCCGCCTCGCCAAGCTGCTGGTCAATGTCGCCATCAACCCGCTCGCGGCGCTCTTCCGCGTACCCAACGGCGCCCTGCTCGATCCGCCGCACCGCGTGCTGCTCGACACCCTGGTGCGCGAAGCCCTGCCGGTACTGCACGCGCACGGCCTCGAGCTCGACGAGGCCGCCGCAATCGCCCGCGTGCACGCGGTCGCCCGCGCCACCGCGGCCAACCGGGCGAGCATGCTGCAGGACCTGCTCGCCGGCCGGCGCACCGAGATCGACGCGATCACCGGCGCACTGCTGCGCATGGCCGCGCGGACGGGAACAGAACTGCCCACGCATCGGGCGGTGGAGGTTCTGGTGCGGGCGCTGGAATCACGGAACGCGGAAAGGACGGATCGGGTGGGGTGCTGACGGGTGGGAAATCATGTGCGCGCGCAAATGAAAGCCTTGCCCCCAACCACTCAACCACTCTTTCTCCGTCATCGCTTGTCGAGAACCGACTGTGGTCGATGCACTTCACCAGAACAGACCGCGCGGACCCCCTCTATTCGGGGCGATCAGTCTCGACTCGGGCGGTATCATGCGACCGGATCCAACACGAAGAACCTCTGATGAAAGCCGTGATCCTCGCGGGTGGCTTGGGCACCCGAATCAGCGAAGAAACCGTCAATCGCCCCAAACCGATGGTGAATATCGGCGGCCGTCCGATCCTCTGGCACATCATGAAGTCCTATTCCAGCCACGGAATCCATGACTTCGTGATCTGCTGCGGCTACATGGGCTATGTCATCAAGGAATACTTCGCCAATTACTTCCTCCACATGTCGGATGTGACCTTCGACATGTCCGACAACAGCATGGAGATTCACGAGCGCCATGCCGAGCCTTGGCGCGTGACGCTCGTGGACACCGGCGAGAACACGCAGACAGGCGGACGACTGGCCCGCGTCGCCAAGTACCTGCGGAACGAGGAGGCGTTCTGCTTCACGTATGGCGACGGCGTGGCAGACATCGACCTCGGCGCGGAGATCGACTTCCACAAGGCCCACGGCAAGCTGGCCACGGTCGCGGCCGTACAGCCACCCGGCCGCTTCGGCGCACTGGAGTTGAAAGGCGACGACGTCGACGCTTTCGTCGAAAAACCTCTGGGCGACGGCGGCTTTATCAATGGCGGGTACTTCGTCCTCTCGCCCGAGGTGCTCGACTACATCACCGAGGGCGACCAGACGATTTTCGAAGGATCCGTGCTCAAGAAGCTGATCGCCGATCAGCAACTTGCAGCCTACCGGCATACCGGTTTCTGGCGACCGATGGACAACCTGCGCGACAAGATCATGCTCGAGGATCTTTGGCAGCGCGGCGAGGCACCATGGAAAACCTGGTGAGCCCTGCTTTCTGGCGGGGGCGCCGCGTCTTCGTCACGGGTCATACCGGCTTCAAGGGCGGTTGGCTCAGCCTGTGGCTGCAGAGCATGGGGGCGGATGTTTGCGGCTTCGCATTGCCGCCCGCCGCCGCGCCGGCCTTGTTCCATGTCGCAGATGTCGAGCGCGGCATGCACTCCGTGCTCGGCGATGTGCGGGACTATGAAAGGTTGAGACAGGCACTCGCGGCAGCAAGGCCGGAGATCGTGCTTCATCTCGCCGCGCAACCGCTCGTGCCCTACTCGTACGCCGAACCTGTCGAGACCTTCTCGACCAACGCCATGGGCACCGTGAATCTGCTCGAGGCCTGTCGGCACCAGCCCGACCTGAAAGCCGTCGTCGTGGTCAGCAGCGACAAGTGCTACGAAAACCGGGAGCAACTCTGGGGCTATCGTGAGACGGATCCGATGGGCGGATACGACCCGTATTCGGCCAGCAAGGGCTGCACTGAACTCGTCGTCGCGTCGTACCGTCGCTCCTTCCTCGCCGCTCGCGGCGTTGCCCTCGCCAGCGCTCGGGCCGGCAACGTGATCGGAGGCGGAGACTGGACCCCCAGTCGTCTGGTGCCCGACGTCCTGGCGGCCTTTGCACGCAACGAAGCCGTTGTTCTGCGCAATCCTGACGCGATCCGGCCCTGGCAACACGTGCTGGAGCCCTTGGCGGGTTATCTGCTCTTGGCCCAGCACCTCGTCGAGCATGGAGAGGCCTTCGCCGAGGGCTGGAACTTTGGGCCCGACGAAACCGACGCGCGTACAGTCGCGTGGATCGTGGAGATGCTTGCCGCCGGCTGGGGCGCCGGTGCCGACTGGCAGCCATCCGGCGAGCCGCGGATCCATGAGGCGCACACCCTCAAGCTGGACTGCACCAAGGCCCGCGTCCGGCTGGGCTGGCGGCCTCGCTGGCAAGCGGAAGACGCAGTCACCCGCAGCCTCGCCTGGTATCAAGCCTGGCGTGCCGGTGCCGATATGCATCGATACACTCTCGACGAAATCTCCGCATTCACAGCCAGCTCATGAGCCTGATCCGCAAGACCCTCACGCCCGATGCTGACGGCAAGCTATTGCTCGACCTGCCCGATCTGGCCGGTCAGCCACTCGAAGTCATCGTCCGCCCAGCCCGCCCGACAAACGCCGCGCAGGCCTGGCGCGCGGGCATCGACCCCGTCCCCGCATCGGGCAAGGTCGTCGGCGACGCCGAGAAGGACGCGATGATCGACGCCGCGCTCGACGCCTGGCTGACCACCGGTCGCTTCAACGACGCCTTCGAGAAACGCCTGGCAAGCTTCGTCGGCACGCGCTTCGCCCTCACCGTAAATTCCGGATCCTCGGCTAACCTGGTGGCATTCTCAGCCCTCACCTCGCCCACGCTCGGCGATCGGGCAATCCGCCCCGGAGACGAGGTGATCACGGTGGCGGCGGGCTTTCCCACTACGGTGAATCCGATCCTGCAGAACGGCGCCGTTCCCGTCTTCGTCGATGTATGCCTGCCAACCTACAACATCGACGTGACGATGCTCGAAGCCGCCCTGTCGCCGCGGACCAAGGCCATCATGATCGCCCACACGCTGGGCAATCCTATCGACCTCGATGCAGTGTGCGCGTTCGCCGAGCAGCATGGGCTATGGCTGATCGAGGACTGCTGCGATGCGCTCGGCTCCACCTGGAAGGGTCGCAAGGTCGGCACCTTCGGCCACCTCGCCACGCTTTCCTTCTACCCGGCGCACCATATCACCATGGGCGAAGGCGGCGCGGTGCTCACCAATGACCCGCAGCTGCGGCAGATCGCCGAATCCTTTCGCGACTGGGGCCGCGACTGCTGGTGCAAGCCCGGTTGCGACAACACCTGCGGCAAGCGCTTCGGCTGGCAACTTGGCAGCCTGCCGGCCGGCTACGACCACAAATACACCTACAGCCACATCGGCTACAACCTCAAGATCACCGACATGCAGGCCGCCTGCGGGCTGGCCCAGCTCGATCGGCTGGAAGGCTTCATCGAAGCACGCAAGCGCAACTTCGCGCATCTGAGCGCGGCGTTGGCGGACGTTGAGGATTTCCTGATCCTGCCGGAGGCTAGCTCCGGGAGCGATCCATCCTGGTTCGGGTTTCCGGTGACCCTGCGAGAGGAAGCCGGCATCAACCGGGTGGATCTGCTCGAATACCTCGATCAGCACAAGATCGGCACGCGATTGCTGTTCGCAGGCAATCTCGTCCGCCAACCCTCAATGAGCGGGCGCGACGTCCGTGTCGTCGGCGACCTGCCGGTGGCCGACCGCATCATGCGGGATACCTTCTGGATTGGGGTGTGGCCTGGCCTCACCGAAACCCAGCTCGACTACGCCGCCAGCCACATCCGCACCTTCCTCGGAGTCGACCTATGACCAAGCCCCTGATGGTCTTCGAAATGGCCAACAACCACATGGGCGACCTACCCCACGGCATCGCCACCATCCGAGCGATCCGCGAGGCCTGCCACGGCTTCGAAGACGACTTCGATTTCGCCTTCAAGCTCCAGTACCGCGACCTGGACACCTTCATCCACGCATCCGCCCGCGGCCATGACGACATCAAATATGTCAAACGCTTCGAGGAAACCCGACTATCCGACGACGCCTTCCGCGCCTTGGTAGCCGAGATGGAGGCCCAAGGCTTCATCACCGTATGCACGCCCTTCGATGAGGCCTCCGTGGCCCGCATCGAGGAGCACGGCATCCACACCATCAAGATCGCCAGCTGTTCCTTCACCGACTGGCCGCTGCTCGAACGCATTGCCCAGGCCGACAAGCCAGTGATCGCCTCCACTGCAGGTGCCACGCTCGACGAGATCGACAACGTGACGAGCTTCTTCCTGCACCGGGGCAAGGACCTCACCTTGATGCACTGCGTC
Organism: Thauera aminoaromatica; assembly: GCF_000021765.1. Classification (NCBI taxonomy): domain Bacteria; kingdom Pseudomonadati; phylum Pseudomonadota; class Betaproteobacteria; order Rhodocyclales; family Zoogloeaceae; genus Thauera; species Thauera aminoaromatica. The sequence continues at coordinate 3,116,962 of NC_011662.2, forward strand.
GCCGAATATCCCACACCCGACGAGGCCCTGCAGGTCAACCAGATCGAGCTGCTGCGCACCCGCTATCCCGACGTACGGGTCGGCTATTCCACCCACGAGTCACCAGACAATACCTTCGCCGTGGGCCTCGCCCTCGCCAAGGGCGCCAGCGTTTTCGAGAAGCATGTGGTGCTGCCCACCGACAGGTACGCCGCCAACGCGTACTCGGCCAACCCGGCGCAGATCCGCGCCTGGCTAGAAGCCTGCCGCCGCGCCCAGGCCATCTGCGGCAGCCGCGAACGCTACCAGCCCTCCGCCAGCGAGCGGAGCAGCCTGCATTCCCTTCGCCGTGGCGTGTTCACCACCCGCGACGTGCCCGCCGCCACCGAGCTTTCCGCCGACATGGTCGAGTTCGCCTTCCCGCCGGTGGAGGGCCAAGTCACCGCCAACGAGTGGTCGAAGTACGCCCGCTTCGTCACCCGCGAGGCCATCCCTGCCAGCCAGCCGGTACTCCACTCGCAAGTGGGCGAGACCCAGCTGCGCGGCCAGGTGCTGGAGATCGTCACCGCCGTCAAGGCGCTGCTCAAGGCCGGCAACGTCGTCGTGCCAGGCAAGTCCGATCTGGAAATTTCCCACCACTACGGGCTGGAGCGCTTCGATGAGTTCGGCCTGACGATGGTCACCGTCGTCAATCGCGAATACTGCAAGAAGCTGCTGGTGATGCTCCCCGGCCAGACCCACCCCGAGCAGTACCATCAGAAGAAGGAAGAAACCTTCGTCGTCCTGCACGGCAGCCTCACGATCTGGCTCGACGGCGAAGCCCGCGACGCCAGGGCCGGTGACGTGATCACCGTGGGGCGCGGCGTGAAGCACACCTTCAAGACCACCGAAGGTGTGGTGTTCGAGGAAATCTCCTCCACCCACGACAAGTACGACTCCTACTACACGGACCCGGCGATCGCGGCCAACGTCAGCCGCAAGACCTGGCTCACCTACTGGATGTAAGCAGATGACCATCCGCGTTGCCGACTGGCTGCTCGCCCGCCTTGCCGACGAGGGCATCCACCACATCTTCATGCTGCCCGGCGGCGGTGCCATGTACCTCAACGACGCCCTCGCCTGTGAACCCCGCGTGAACGCCGTGCCCTGCCACCATGAGCAGGCTGCCGCCATCGCCGCCGAAGCCGCCGGCCGGACCGGCAACGCCGGCAACCCGGGTTTCGGCGTGGCGATGGTTACCACCGGCCCCGGCGCCACCAATGCCATCACCCCGGTGGCCGGCGCGTGGATCGACTCGGTGCCGATGCTGGTGCTCTCCGGCCAGGCCAAGCGCCCCGACCGCCTGGGCGGCCGCCCGATCCGCCAGGGCGGCGTGCAGGAGGTGGACATCGTCCCCATCGTCAGTCCGATCACCAAGTACGCCGTGACGCTGGACGACCCACAGTCGGTGCGCGTCCATCTCGAAAAAGCCCTGCACCTCATGAAGACCGGCCGCCCCGGCCCGGTGTGGATCGACGTGCCCCTCGACGTGCAGGCCGCGCCCATCGACCCGGCCACCCTGCCCGGCTGGACGCCGCCGGCCGACGCCACCGCACCGATGCCCGATCTCACCCCGGTGCTGACGATGCTCGCCGAGGCCAAGCGCCCGCTCATTCTCGCCGGCCACGGCGTGCGCCTCGCCGGTGCCGCCGACGCCTTCCGCCAACTCGTGGATCACCTCCAGGTGCCCGCCGTGCTCACCTGGAACGCGCTCGACCTGCTGCCCTACGATCATCCGCTCAACATCGGTCGCCCCGGCGTGGTCGCCGCCCGCGCTGCGAACTTCGCGGTGCAGAACTGCGACCTGCTGATCAGCATCGGCGCCCGCCTCGACATGATCGTCACCGCCTACAACCCCAAAGGCTTCGCCCGCGCCGCGCGCAAGGTGGTGGTGGACGTGGACGCCAACGAGCTGGCCGACAAGACCGCGATGGCCATCGACCAACCCCTGGCGATGGACGCCGGCGACTTCATCCAAACCCTGCTGGCCGCCGCCATACCCGGCGACACCACCGACTGGCGCGCCCGCTGCACCCGCTGGAAGGCCCGCTACACGCAGAACGAGGGCCGCGTCTTCCCGCCTTCCGGCCCCATCGGCCACGCCCACTTCGTCGAGGCCCTGTCAGATGCTGCGCCGGCCGACACTCTTATTGCCACCGGCAGCTCCGGCCTGGCAGTGGAGTTCTTCTACGCTGGTTTTCGCAACAAACGGGGCCAGCGCACCTTCCTCACCTCCGGCCTCGGCGCGATGGGCTACGGTCTGCCGGCAGCGATCGGCGCCTGCCTCGGCAACGACCGCAAGCCCATGCTGGCCGTGGAATCGGATGGCAGTCTGCAGCTCAACCTGCAGGAGCTTGCCACCCTCACCGGTCTGCAGCTGCCGATCTGCCTGTTCATCATGAACAACGGCGGCTACGCCTCCATTCGCAACACCCAGCGCAACTACTTCAATGGGCGCTACGTGGGCAGCGGCCCGGCCTCGGGGCTATTCATGCCCGATCTCGAAAAACTCGCCGCAGTGTATGGTCTGCCGTACCTGCGCATCGACGACTGCGCCGAACTCGCCGCCGCGCTGGCCCGCGCCCAGGCGCTGCCGCGCCCCTGCCTCATCGACGTACGCCTGATTCCGGAAGAGAGCCTGCAGCCCAAGTGCGCCGCCATTCCCCGGGCGGACGGCTCCATCATTTCAATGCCGCTGGAGGACATGAGCCCCCTGCTGCCCCTGGAAACCCTCGAGGCCGAGATGATCGTGCCGCTCCTGCCTGCTTCGCTCGACGCCCCGCGGCCCGCCTGACAATGCCCGCCCTCTGCCGCCTGTGCGGCCAAGCCCTCTTCGCGCAGCCCCTGCTCGTCCAGCACGACATGCCGGCCGCCGCCCAAGGGCTGCCCACCCCCGATCAGCTCGCCACGGACCGGGGCGTGACGCTGGCGCTCCACCAGTGCAGCGGCTGCGGCACGGTCCAGCTCGCCACCGAGCCCGTGCCCTACTGGCGCGACGTGATCCGCGCCGCCGGCATCTCGGCCGAGATGCGCGCCTATCGGCTCGCCCAGTTCGGCCGCTGGCTGCGCCAGCACGACCTCACCGACCGCAAGGTGCTCGAGGTGGGCTGCGGCCGCGGCGAATACCTCAGCCTGCTGCGCGATGCCGGCGCCGACGCCACCGGCATCGAACACCTGCCCGCCTCGGTGTACGCCTGCCGCGCCGCCGGCCTGCGGGTAAATGAAGGCTTCATCGACGGCCCGGACACCCGGCTCGCCGACGGCCCCTTCGACGGTTTCGCGATCCTCAACTTCCTCGAGCACATCCCGACGGCCCACCTCACCCTTCGTGGCATCGTCGCCAATCTCAAGCCGGGCGCCATCGGTCTGGTCGAGGTCCCCGATTTCGAAATGATCCTGCGCATGCGTCTATTCGCAGAGTTCATTCCCGACCACCTTTACTATTTCACCCGGCAGAGCCTGACACACCTGTTGGAAGGTAATGGCCTCGAAGTCCTCGAATGCAGCTCGGAATGGCATGGCTACGTTCTTTCCGCCACGGTGAGAAAGCGCTCTCCGCTCGATCTGTCCGCGCTGCACCATGCCCGGGCCGACCTCCAAGCCTCCTTTGACGCATTCCTGGATCGCTTCGACACGGGGCGCGTCGCGATTTGGGGTGCCGGCCACCAGGCCCTGGCCCTGATCAGCCTGCTGGGCATTGCTCCGCGAATCCGCTACGTGCTGGACTCCGCGCCCTTCAAGCAGGGGCGCTTCACGCCCGCCACTCACCTGCCCATCGTGGCGCCAGAGCGTCTCGACGAAGGCGAGGTCGATGCCGTGATTGTCCTCGCCGCCAGCTACTCGGACGAAGTTGCCAAGCTCATCGCCGAGCGCTTCGGTACCCGCTTCGAAGTGGCGGTATTGCGGGACTCCGGCCTCTGCGCGGTGGCACGAGATCTCACCCCATGAGTCACCCTGCCGTCTCCCCCGAAGCCCTCCAGGTCGCCATCACGACGATCCGCGAGTCCCTCGACTCAGCCAGCCGGGACCTGCCCGAGGACCTGTTCCTGCTGGTCAGCAGCCTTACCCCCATGATCAACGTTGATCTGCTGATCAAGGACTCAGCCGGTCGAAATCTCTTGACCTGGCGACACGATCGTTTCTATGGCCCTGGTTGGCATCTCCCGGGCGGGATCATCCGCTTCAAGGAGAGTATTGGCAGTCGCATTGCCGCCGTTGCATTGGGCGAACTGGGAGTGGAGGTGGACTTCGAGCCCGTGCCGCTTCACATGGCGGAAATCACCCATCCAACCCGGGACATCCGCGGCCATTTCATTTCGCTGCTGTATGCGTGCACCCTACGAATCCCTCTCGACGAGGCAGGGCGATTCAAACCTGAGGCGCCCCGCGCTGGCGACTGGCAGTGGCACATCGGAGCGCCCCACGATCTGATCCTGCAGCACCGGATCTACAGCCGCTTCTTGGAAGCTCCCTGCCCAGCCTGAACCCTGCGTGGATCATCATGGACACGCTCTCTCCCGAACAGACTCCGATAGCTGCGGGCCAACGCTTCCTCCACACTCGTGCGGGACTGCCAGCCCAGAGCCTGCAGCCGACGAGTGTCGGGCAAGCCACGGGACGTCTTGGCAGGCAAGTAGGCCTGGGGATCGGCCTCTCCGAAGGTCAGGGCTAGTGGTGGGTCGATCAGCCGTGACGCCAGGGTGGCGAAATCCCGGATCGACAACTCGTTTGTGGGATTTCCCACGTTGTAGGCGCTCGCTCCGTCTCCCTTCAGCAAGATGTGGAGGAGCCCCGATACGGTGTCGGCAAGATAGCAGAAGGCGCGCAACGCACTGCCGTCGCTGGTCAAAACAATAGGCTGACGATCTCGTGCAGCTTTCAACACATCCGAGAAAATGCGTCCATCTGCCAGATTCAAACCCGGCCCAAACGTATGGAAGATCCGCCCGATCCCAAACTCGAGGCCATATTGGACCCTCCAGCAGGCCAGCAGAGTCTCCGCCAGTCGCTTGCTCTCGATGTAACAGTTGCGGGGATCGAGCGTGGGGACGGCACCGAAGCTCTCCTCGTGCACCGCCCCCTCATTCTCGGTGGAACCGTACACGGCAGAGCCCAGCATCAGGAAGGCAATGGGACGATCTCGCCCGAATCGATCCAGCAAGGCCAGGGTGCCCACCGCATTGGCCCGGATCACGCCCACCGGATCGGTTGCGTAATCGCGTGGTGACGCGGGACTCGCAGCGTGGATTATTACGTCGGGCACGCCGAAGCGCGGCATGGGCAGCGCGTTCAAGTCGCCTTCGAGAATCTCGCAGCGGGCCGGATCGAGAACTGAACCCAGGCGCGCTCGCAGGCGCGCCGCGTCTCTGGCCAGCAGGCTTAGCTTGGGCGGATCGTCGAGCTTCCGATGCAAAGCGGCGAGGCTCAGCGTCAGGTATCCCCCCAACATGCCGCTGGCGCCGGTCACGAACACATGACGCCCTGCCAGGCGCTCCCAGGGCAAGCGCTCGGCAAGGATGGCATGGATGTCTTCGCGAACAACCGGATGGGAAGGGTCGAACATGATGGAGTGACCGCACAATCGGCAACGGACGAGGCACGTCGTGGATCCCGGCCAGGACCCTGCATGCGACGGCTGCGACGATACCACGGCCCTGCCCAGGTCGCCGGCAAACGGGGCGAGATCCTAGCCGAGAGCAGACGGCCTACAATGCGCAAGCCCCGCGGAAAGCCCACTGCGGCTCTTCTCAAGAGAGCGTCTTTTGTGCCGCTATTGCCAATAACTTCAGATCGAATGGCCCATGTTTCGACAACCTCATGAGCACACTCCACACCGCTTCGCGTTCATCTCGCAAACAGGCAGGAATGCCCGCGCATCGATGACGGGAATCGTCAGCAGCACCGGCTTTCCAGGTCACCGGGACGGTGCAGCACACCCCGCCGAACAGCCCCTCGGGAGTCGCCCGCAGTGACCAGCATCATTCAGCTCAGGAATGCCTACCAGGCTGGCACCCTGCCAAAGCCCTATTTCCTCGGTGCCGTGTATGCCCTTACGCAGTCCCTCGTCGAGTTCCAGGACGCCCTGAAGGGTACCCAGATCCGGGAAATCATCGTGGGCACGGACGGGCTGCGCATCCGGACTGTCGACCACGACCTCGAGTTGATGCTTTACCCGGAGGAAGCCAACTCTCTCGGCACCGGGATCCTGGCCTTCGGAGATGCCGAGCGGTTGGAACGCAGGGCTTTGCTCGCCGCCGCCCAGCAATCGCGGGTTATCCTCGACATCGGCGCCAACGTGGGCTGGTACAGCCTGCACTTCGCACGCGTGGCCGGCGAAGCCCGGATCTACGCCTTCGAACCCGCGGCGCGCATCCATGCCCGCCTGTTGGCCAACCTGGCCCTGAACGGTATCACCAGCGTGGTCACTGAGCAGTTGGCCCTGCAGGACCAAGAGGGTACCGACACCCTGTATTTCCACCCCGCCGAAACCGGCGCCAGCTCTGTGCGTGACAACCGGGGCTTCACCGGTGTGCAACCGGAAGAAATCCGGTGCACCACTCTCGATCTGTACTGCAGCCGCCAAGGTATCCGCCCTGATCTCATTAAATGCGATGTGGAAGGCGGAGAGCTCTCGGTGGTCCGGGGTGCCTTGGCCACCCTGCAGGAATGCCAGCCTGTCGTATTCCTCGAATTGCTCCGCAAATGGAGCGCCAACTTCGGTTACCACCCGAACGAGGTGCTCGAGATCATGCAGGAACTCGGCTACCAGGCTTGGGCCATCGAATCATCGGGCCTCCACCCCTGCACGGAAATCACCGGCGACACCGTGGCGACCAACTTCCTGTTCACTTGCGAAGGCAAGCACGACGCGCTGATCCAGCAGTTGGCTCGCCTTTGAACCCTACGAGTCTCATCATGACCATTCCCGAAGCCGAGCCCAGCGGGCTCACGGCCAGCGAGGCCGCCAAGCGTAACGACCTCGCCACTCGAAAGCCCTACATCGCCGAGAAACTGCGCAACATCGCAGCCATGGAGGAGCGGGGAGAGATCAGCCCCATCATCAGGCTCGAGAAGAGCTACCTCTGCAACTTCCAGTGCACACACTGCTCTGCCGAGTACTACATGGACCGGCACATCGAGAAAGTCTTCAAGATCAAGGACGAGCGTCGCAAGATCGATCTGGAAGACATTCGTCGCCTGTCTCGGGAAGCCGACGAACTGGGCTTGGCGCGCTTCGTGATCACCGGCGGGGAACCCCTGGTCATGAAGGATTTCGATGAAGTCGTGGCCGCCATCGATCCGGACCGCCATTACATCATCACCGACACCAACGGGTGGTTCCTCGACCTCGAGCGCGCCCGCCACCTGAAATCCATCGGTGTGGAAAAGGTTCAGTTGTCCCTGGACAGCATGATCGAGGCAGAGCACGACACCTTCCGCAACAAGCCCGGCTCCTACAAGCGAGTCATGCGCGCCATAGATGCCTCGCTCGAGGCGGGCCTGAACCTCATCCTGTCCACCGTTCTGGTCCGTGGGCGCGGCAGGACCGAAGAGTTCCGGTCCATGTGCGAGTTCGCCAAGCGCAAAGGAATCGGCCTCTATGTGTCCTACGCCAAACCCACAGGCTCCTGCACCGAGCATCCCGAATTCGTCATCACCAAGGAAGACGCGGACATCGTGCGGGAACTCGAAAAGGATTACCCGGTTTTCACGCATATGACACCCTCGTATGGCTCATACAAGGGCTGCATCACCGTCAAAGGCATCATCACGGTAACCTCAACAGCGGAGGTCACACCCTGCCCGTATATCGACTTCTCCTTGGGTAATCTACGTGAGACGCCACTCAAGGAAGTATTGGCCCGTGGCATGCGAAATCCCTGGCTTGGCCCACATCGTCCAGACTGCCTGATCGGGGAGGACCCCAAATTCATCCGGATTCACACGGAAAAGACCAAGGGGGTTACCCATCTGCCCCTACCGTGGGGGCAAGGCTTCTCCGATAACGACTCTCTGCTGGACGACTAGATCATGGCCGAAGTATCCGACATGCCCCTCTTCGACGACTTCGGGCGCTGCGTGCCGGGCGCTGCCCGGTCTCCAGCCCATCCGCGCAGCCGCCGCTACTTCACCCTGCTGCAGCCCAAAATCGACTACGTCGCCAGCCACGCCCGGCTGCTTTCGTGTCTCGGAGCCGGAACAACGCTGGACGCCGCCGCCTTCGAGGCTCGTGCGGCGAGCATTCTGAGCCGCCTGGAATCCGATCCACGAACGGCGGCAATTGCCCACGGTGTAGCGGTACCCTTCATCCTGCCGCGCCTCACCATCGACGACATGGGACAAAGCCTGGATCACCGATTCCTTCCCGCGGTCCGTGAAGCCTTTGAAGGCACCTACCCGGACTACCGCTTCGCCAATCACCACCGTGGTGGCCTGGAAGGGCGCACGGGAATCCAGCCGGAATCTCGGCATGCGCGTTTGGTGGCTGCCATGAGCCGGAGCGAGTTGGTCGGGATCTACTTTCCCGCCCTTTCCGAATACTCACTGCCAGCAGCCCTCGAGCAGGTCACAGCCCTGCCCGAGCAGTTCCTGCTGGCGGGTGGCGTGGACACCTGCGCGGCCCTGATCAGTGCCCCCGGGCTACTGCTCCGCACCGACTCCTACCCGCCGCTGCTCTGGCTAGGCGCACTCAGTTCCGAGCAGCCCGCGATGGGTTACCACTTCGAAGCCTACGGCTTCAACCTCACCTTCAATCGGCGCCCTCACCTCGGCCTCGCCGCCGAGTACTGGAGCTGCGGCTTGACCGTGCTCGAGGACGGCTGAACTGGCTTCACAAGACTGCGCATACAGCGAGACATCACTCATGCCCACCGTCAGGCACATTCCGGGGCTATACGCCAAACGGCTCCACCCTTATTACATCGTCTCCCCCAGCTATGACCGCAAATCGTCCGGCATCCGCGTCATGCATCAGCTCTGCGCAAGCCTCAACCAGCTGGGAGCCGAGGCCTATATCCGGACGCCTCTCCGCAGCCATGCGCTACACACCCCGCAGCTAACGCCAGACATCCAGAACGAACACCTCGAGGCCGGCCTCAACCCCATCGCCATTTACCCGGAAATCGTCGGCTCCAATCCCTTGGACTGCAACGTGGTGGTCCGCTACATCCTGAACCGACCTGGGTTGCTGGGTGAAAGGCCGAACTACAGCCCGGACGACCTTTACTGGCTCCATAACGCAGAGGTAGCCGAAGCCGTTCCCCATCATGAGGGCGTACTGCACATGCCGGCAGTGGACACCTCGATTTTCAACAACGTGGACAATCCCCACGACAACAACCGGCAAGGCGCGTGCATCTACTTTGGCCGCTACGTCGAAGGAGCCAAAGCTTTTCCCGAACTGACGGACCGGTGCACCGTAATCACCAAGGATTTTCCAACCAGTCACGAGGAACTCGCTGCACTGTTTCGACGCAGCACCCACGTCTACTGCTTCGAGAACACGTCCATCTCGATGGAGGCTCGTCTTTGCGGATGCCCAGTCGTCCAACTGCCCAGTCCCTATGCCGATCCGGACAAACCCTTCGCCGACAGCCTCGGACTCTCGGACGCACTGGTCACCTCCGACGATGCGGAAACACTCGCCGAAGCCCGTCGCCTATTGCCCTCGCTCACCCAGAAGTACAGACGTCTCGAGGCAGCGTACTGGGAAGAACTGGAACGCCTGCTAGACAAGACCCAAGCCGTCGCCGAAAGCCGCCCCAAGACCCACAAGAGCCCGACCAAGGACAATACCCTCCAGCTACATTATTCGAATTGGCGCGCCCGCACGGCATTCGCCGAAATCGATGCGGAGATACTCGCCGAACGCATGATGCTCAAATGGACGAAACGTCCAGGCATTCACCTGCTCATGACCCTCCATGGCAGCGAGGAGGCTCTGCTCGCCGACACACTCGACAGTCTGGCCACGCAGCTATACCCGGACTGGCTGCTTACGGTCGTGACCGACCTGCCCCAACCCGAAGGCCTGGATGAGTCAGCGAACCTGCAGTGGCTTTCTCTGCAGGACGCCGTTCATATCAACTACGTGATCGACGAAGTTGCAGCGGCCTCGCCCGGCTCATGGCTTGCCCGGATCGATCCGGGCCTGAGCCTGGAGCCCCAGGCTCTGCAAGTATTCGCCGATTACATCAATTCTCGGCCGATGTGGCATCTGATTTATTGTGACGAGGACACACGAGAGGCGGATGGGAGCTTGAGCCAACCGCTGTTCAAGCCGGACTTCGATCTCGACCTTTTCAGGGCACAAAATTATATCGGCGCATTCGCCCTGATCAACAAGGAGGCATTCCTGGTTGCCGGGCGCTATGGGGAACACCGTGGCGCCGAGATATACGACCTGAGTCTTCGCATATCAGACCACGTTGGACCACGGGCTATCGGTCATATAAGCCAGATGCTCGTTCATCTCCCCCGCGAGTCGACTCGGGCAATCGCCCCCGAGGCAGAGAAGGCGGCAGTAATCGATCACCTGGAACGCCAAGGAGTACCGGCGAAGGTGAGCGACGGGATCGTTTACGGCACCCGCCGCATCGACTATCTCTGGCCCGAAAATCCGTTGGTCAGCATCGTCATCCAGACCAGGGATCGCGAAGAATATTTGCGCCCCCTGCTCGAAAGCATGCATGAGCTCACGCAATACACCAACTACGAGCTCGTGATCGTCGACAACGAAACCAGCGACCCCGATGCGCTTGAATGGTTGAAGGCTCTGCCGAGCGATCCGCGCTGGCATGGCCGCATGACGGTAATTGAAAGAAAGGGCAAGTTCAACTGGTCCGCGGGAGCAAACATCGGCGCGGGAGCAGCCAGTGGAAAATATCTGCTGTTCCTGGACAACGATATTCACGTTGTTCAGAAGGAGTGGCTGGGCAGGATGCTAGGCATCGCGCAGCGCCCGGAGGTCGGTATTGTCGGACCACGCCTTGCTTTCGCCGAGACCGCGAAGATTCAGGATGGCGGCTGGATCCTCGGGCTGAATGGCCTCGCGGCGACCCCTTGGAACTGCGAAATGGAATTGACTGAGCCCGGGTACATGGGTCGTGCAGTCTGTGATCAGCACGTGGGGGCGGTGAGCGGCTCCGCATTGCTCGTTCGTGCATCCCTTTTCGACGACTTATGCGGCTTCAACGAAACCGATTTTCCGCAATTCAACGGAGCGCTTGACCTCTGCCTTCGTGTTTCGGAAAGAGGCCTCCAGATCGTGTGGACACCCTACTCGATGCTTGTACACTACGGAGGCGTATCGACCCACGAGCGTCGGAAAGACATAGCCAGTGCGCTAGAAGACGTCATTGCAGGCAAGGTCGAGCGTGAAGGCATTCTGCAAAGATGGCTCCCCGTGCTCGCCAGCGACCCCGGGTACAATAAGAATCTCAGCCTCGTCGAGACATTCAAGCCGGATCACATCGCGCCGATCGTGTGGGACACCAATTTCCACGATCGCTCGCGGATCCTGGGCATCCCATTGAGCGGCGGGGCTGGCGAGTACCGTCTTCGCGCGCCCTTGCGCATCATCGCGCGTGCCGGGTTGGCGCAGACCGCGATCTGCGAGCCTCCCGCTCATCTGAGCGTCCGAGTCCTCTCACCTATCGAGATCGCCCGGACCGCACCGGATTCGATCATTTTCCATCAACCGGTCGACGACCATCAGACGAACACACTACAGAGTCTGGCCAATCTCCTCCCTCGGGTACGTCGGATCATCACAATCGATGACTTGTTCACCGCGGTCCCCAAGAAGAACTCGTTCTACAAGTTTCAATACAAGGATGCCCGCCCCCGCCTGCGGAGAACGCTGGGCTTGGCCGACAAACTGGTCGTCAGCACCCAGCCGCTTGCAGACTTCTGCTCGAGCATGATCGAAGACATCCGTATCATGCCCAACTGCCTCGAGAGAGCGATCTGGGACGGAGCCCGGCCGCCAGCGCTCCCACGACGCAAACCCCGGGTGGGATGGGCGGGTGCCCAGCAGCACCTTGGCGATCTCGAGATCATCTATCCGGTCGTCGAGGCCCTTTCGGAAGAAGTGGATTGGATCTTCATGGGGATGTGCCCCGACCCTCTCCGTCCTTTCGTGCGAGAGTTTCATGACTTCGTTCGAGACTTCGAAGCCTATCCCGCGGCACTCGCCAAGCTCGACCTGGATCTCGCGATCGCGCCACTCGAGCTGAATGCCTTCAACGAGGCGAAGAGCAACCTGCGACTGCTCGAGTATGGCTTCATGGGTTGGCCGGTGATCTGCACCGACATCTTCCCTTATCAGGATGCGCCGGTGACCCGCCTGCCGAACGAGCCCCAGAGGTGGATTTCCGCGATCCGCGAGCACTTGGCCGAACCCGAAGCCATGCGAGCTGCCGGCAAGGCACTACAGGAATGGGTCCTCGCCAACTTCATCCTTGAGGATCACGCGACCGACTGGCTCGAGGCCTACGGTCCCTGAGCCTTTGCGCGCCCCGGACGGCGCGCAGGATCGGCCCACGACCGACCCCGCGCGCCGAAGACATCGGCGGATCCAGCGCACGACAGTCGGAAGATCGAAAAAGCACTCAAGAAGCAGAGCACCGTTGCCGTAACAGCATTCAAGAGCACGACAAACGCTCCGCACCCGACGAGGCAACCGACGCAACCTGCGGGTGAATGACCAACCTGATATCCCAGGAGAAAAATCATGACCCAGACGATCAACACCAACGTCGCCTCGCTCAACGCGCAGCGTAACCTCACCTCCTCCCAGAGCTCGCTGGGCACGACCCTGCAGCGCCTCTCCTCCGGCCTCCGGGTGAATAGCGCCAAGGACGACGCTGCCGGTCTCGCGATCGCCGAACGCATGAACTCCCAGGTGCGCGGCATGAACGTCGCAATCCGCAACTCCAGCGACGCCATCTCGCTCTCTCAGACGGCCGAAGGTGCGCTGGGCAAGATCGGTGATTCCCTGCAACGCATGCGCGACCTCGCTGTCCAGTCGGCAAACGGAACCAACACTTCCGGCGACCGTGACAACCTGCAACTCGAATTCCGGCAGCTTCAGGATGAGATCCTTCGTGTGACCAAGGACACGAAGTTCAACAACCAGGCGGTCCTTGCCGGCACGAACTTCACCTTCCAGGTCGGGGCAAACACGGGTGAAACCATTGGCGTCTCCGCGACTGCGGTCTCGGCGACGAACATCCAGAGCGCAGCGATGACCGGCGCCAGCGCAATCGCAGTGAGTGGCACGGATGCCTCATCGGCAACGGCTGCCATCGCAGCAATCGACCTCGCGATTTCCGAGGTGGTCAAACAACGCGCAACCTTTGGTGCAGCGCAGACTCGCTTCGAGTCCGTGATCTCGAACCTCCAGGTCGCCTCCGAAAACCAGGCTGCCGCCCGCGGCCGCATCATGGACGCCGACTTCGCAACCGAAACCGCGAACCTGTCGCGCACCCAGATCCTTCAGCAGGCCGGTACCGCGATGCTGGCGCAGGCGAACTCGCTGCCGCAGAACGTGCTGTCCCTGCTCCGCTGATTCTCGGCAAGCGTCATGAACCGATCGGCGCGGAGCGTAGAATACGCTTCGCGCCGTTGGCCCATCAGGAGGTCGAATCATGTCAATCCAACCCATCAACAACGCGTCGATGTCGATGCAGGCGATGACCGCCGCGCCGGTTCGCGATGCCCAAGCGGCACGCAACCAGGCCGATGCGCCCGCCGGCGGCTCCCGTGCCGCGGAAGCACGCGGAGAGATCATCCAGCAGAACATCAGTCCACAGGACCAGAATCCGCGCACTCCCGACATCGGCGAGGTGCAAAAGGCCCTCGAGGAGGTCGAGAAGGCGGTCGCGCCCATGGCGCAGAGCCTGCAGTTCTCGCTCGACAAGGATTCCGGCAGGACCGTGGTCAAGGTCATGGACACCGACACCAACGAGGTCATCCGCCAGATTCCGTCCGAAGAAGTGCTCGCCATATCGAAGGCGGTCGATAAGCTGAAGGGTCTGCTCCTCAAGCAGCAGGCCTGAGCGGCAGGAGGGTAGCAACATGGCAATCAGCGCAGCAGGGGTCGGCTCGGGGCTGGACGTCGGCAGCATCCTCAACCAGTTGATGGCGGTCGAACGCCAGCCGCTGAGTCGCCTGCAGGAGCAGCAGAAGAGCTATCAATCCAAGCTCTCGGCCTTCGGGCAACTGCAGAGCGCCATGTCCAAGCTGCAGGACGCCGCAACGGCGCTGACCAAGTCGAGCACCTTCTCGGCCACGACGGCGAGCGCGGGCGACACCAAGGCGTTCACGGTCAGCTCGACCGCCTCGGCGCAGACGGGCAGCTACAACATCGAAGTCAGCCAGCTCGCCCGCGCGCAGCGCACTGCCACGAGCGCCACAACCGCACCCGATCTCAGTGGTGGTGGCTCGATCGACATTACCCTCGGCACAGGCACGCCGAAGACGGTCAATCTCGCGGCTGGGGGTACGCTGCAGGACCTGCGCGATGCGATCAATGCCGCCGATGCCGGGGTCAGTGCTCAAATCGTCAATAACGGCACGGTCAATCAGCTCGTCATCAGCAGCAAGGAAACCGGGGCAGCCAGCGCCTTCAAGCTCGAGGGCTTCGGCGGATTGAGCGAATTCAGCTTCGACCCCGCGGCACCCGCTGGCGACATGGTCTCGGTCCAGCAGGCCAAGGACGCGAAGCTCAGCATCGACGGTCTTGCGATCACTCGTTCCAGCAACACGGTGAGCGATGCGATCGAGGGCGTGACGCTAACACTCGCCAAGCCGACCGAAAGCGAAACCACCATGACCGTGGCCCGCAACGACGAGACGGCCAAGAAGGCGATCGACGATTTCGCCAAGGCGTACAACGAGCTCAATTCGCTGATCCGCAGTCAGACCAGCTACAACGCCGAGACCAAGAAGGCCGGCACCTTGAACGGCGACACCGGCGTACGGTCGATCCAGAGCCAGCTTCGCGGCGTCTTCGCAAATCCGATCTCGGGCCTGAGTGGCGCGACCATGCTGTCCGATGCCGGGATCAGCATCAGGACGGACGGGAGCATGTCGGTCGACAGCACCAAGCTTGCTTCAGCCCTTGCCGACCCATCGAAGAAGATCGCTGAGCTCTTTGCCGGCAACGGCACCGTGGATGGCTTTGCCAAGACCTTGGAAACCCGCATCAAGGACATGCTTGCGACGGATGGCCTGCTGACGTCACGAACCGACGGCATCAATCGCACGATCAAGTCCTTCGATTCCCGCATTGAAGCATTCGAGTTGCGGCTCGAAAAGGTGCAGGCGCGCTACAGCGCGCAGTTCACCGCACTCGATGCCGCCATGTCGAGCATGAGCACAACCAGCGCTTACCTGACCCAGCAACTCGCCAACCTCTAAGCCGCACACTTCGGACGAGCGTTTCCAGGAGAGAAGAAAAAATGTTTGGAGGTTTCGGTAACCGCGCCGCCGCCTACGCAAAGGTCAGCGTCGAAACCGGCGTCAATACCGCCGACCCGCACAAGCTGATCCTGATGCTGTTCGACGGCGCCCTGCTGCAGGTGCGCACCGCCGGCATCGCGATCGGCAACCAGGACATTCCCGGCAAGGGCACGGCGATCTCCAAGGCGATCGAGATCATCATCAACGGCCTCAAGGTCAGCCTCGACATGAATGCCGGCGGCGAGCTCGCGCAGCGCCTCGCCGCGCTCTACGACTACATGAGCGAGCGCCTGCTCTACGCCAACCTGCACAACAGCCAGCCCGCGCTCGACGAAGTGGCGGGTTTGCTGGCGACGCTGCGCGAGGCCTGGGCGGAGATCCGCAGCCAGGTGCAGCCGAGCGCGGCGTGAGGCTGCGGCCGGGCGCATTTCTTGCATCGGCATTTGTTGCTTCTTGCTTTTCGTAGGAGCGACGCAAGTCGCGAAGCAACCGCAATCCCGATCGCCGCTGCCCGTGCGATAGACGAGCCGGGCGAAGGATCGCCGCCGGTGGTGGTGGGCGCGGAGTGCATTTCGTGACGGGGGTGATCGCGACTTGTGTCGCTCCTACAGGTGCGTGCTGCGTTGTTGTCGATGATCGAACCGCTTCCCGATGAGTCCTCTTCCGTCATGCTGACCCTGCCCACCCTCGCCGCCCTGCTCGAGCGCTACGAAGCGATGGCCGAGGCGGCGCGTGCGAACGACTGGGAGCGCCTTTCGGCGCTCGAACGCGAGGCCGCGGCGCTGCGCGAGGCGGCGCGAGGGAATACGTGGGGCGCAATGGACGACGCAGCCGCGCTGGCCAGGCTGCCGCCGGCGGACGCCGCCGAGCTGCGCGAGGGCATCGCGCGCCTGCTGGCGCTCGACGCCGAGATCCGCAGCCACACCGATCCCTTCCTCTCCAGCGTGCGCAAGCTGCTCTCCGCCGGGCGCCAGGAGCGCGCGCTGCGCGACGCCTACGGCGCGTCCTCGCGCTGAGGCCGACGCGCCCTGACCGGCCGGGCCCGATGGAGCGCATGCGATGATCCCCTCCGACCTCGCCGCCCGCCTGCGCACGCTCACCGAAGCGAGCTTCTTCGAGACCGAGCCGCCAGTCCCCGGCCTGCAGCGCGCACGCGAGATCCAGGCCCGCCTGCCCGAGCTCGTGCCCGGCCAGCGCTTCCTCGCCACCTTGCAGCGCACCCTGCCCGACGGCAGCTTCCGCGCCGTGGTGGCCGGACAGCAGATGACGCTGGCGCTCGACGGCTCGGCCAAGGCCGGCGACACGCTCGAGCTCGAGGTCACCCAGCTCACCCCGCGCACGGTGTTCGCGCGCGTGGTGGGCGGCGAGGCGGCCACGACCGCCGGCGCCTCGGCGCAACCGGCGCTGAGCCAGACCGGGCGCCTGATCAGCTTTCTGCTCACCGGCCAGCCGGTGCCCTCGCCGGCAAGCCTTGCCGGCAACCGCCCGCTGCTCGACGCTCCTCCCACCGCCGGCAGCCAGCTCGTGCCGGTGCTGCGCCAGGCGCTCGGGCAGAGCGGGCTGTTCTACGAATCGCACCAGGTGCAGTGGGTGCTCGGCAAGCTCGAAACCGCCGCGCTGCTGCGCGAGCCGCAGGGGCAGGCGGGCGGGGCGAACACGGCGGGAGGCGGAGCGGGTGCGAGCGCGGGAGGCGCGGCGGCGGCTGCAGCAGGCGGGGCTGCTGCGAGCGGACCCGGCGCGACGGCTGCCGCCGCTGCGGGCCCGGCCACCGCGACCGCAGGCCAGGCCGGCGGGACCACGGCCGAAACGGCCTCGCGCGCGACGGAAGCCACCGCAAGCCGCAGCGCCGCCGACACCGAGGCCAACCGCAGCGCCTCCACCACCGCACGTGCCGCCCTCGACGAGACCGCAGCCCCCCGCCCCGGCGCCATTCCCGAGCGCCTGATGCCGGTGGTGCACCAGCAGCTCGACGCGCTCGCCACCCAGCAATATGTCTGGCAGGGCCAGGCATGGCCGGGGCAGAACTTCGAGTGGTGGATCGAGGACCCGCAGCATGAGGGCGAGCACGCCGGCGACGAGCCCGAGAACACCTGGAACACGACGCTGCGCCTCACCCTGCCACGGCTCGGCGGCGTCGAAGCCCGGCTCCACCTCACCCCCGCCGGTGTCGCTCTGCGCCTGGTCGCCGACGACCGCGCCACCCTGCAGACCCTGGACGGCGGCGCCGCCGCGCTCGCCTCGGCCCTCGAAGCCGCCAACCTCAAGCTCACCGGGCTGGTGATCGAGCCGCGCGCAGTGGCGCCGAATAGGGAGGTGGCAAGCGATGCCTGACAAGTACATCCTGCGACGCAACCAGACCGCCGCCTGTACCAGCGGGCACCGAGCCGCCGCCCATGCCTGACACCCGCCCACCGCTGCGCAACGAGGCCGTCGCCCTCGCCTACACCGCCGGCGAGGCCGCGCCGCGCGTGGTCGCAAAGGGCAAGGGCGTGGTGGCGCGCGAGATCCTCGAGCGCGCGCGCGAGGCCGGGGTGTTCGTGCATGAGTCGCCGGAGCTGGTCGCGCTGCTGATGCAGGTCGACCTCGACGCCCGCATCCCGCCCCAGCTCTACGTCGCGGTCGCCGAGCTGCTCGCCTGGCTCTACCGCCTCGAACAAGGCGCCGAAGCCGGTGCCGCGCCGGTCGCCCGCGATCTGCCGGAGTCGCTCCGCCCGCGCCCGTCCTCTGCCGAACCATGAGACTGCCGCGCCGATCGCGACTTGCGTCGCTCCTACATCCCACCCCAGGCACCGCGGGCCTGCCGTAGGAGCGACGCCAGTCGCGATTCTGCCGGCAAGGACAGGCGCCGTTCGACTTCCACGCCCCGATGATCGCGACTTGCATCGCACCTGCGGGGCCTCCCGGACGCCGCGGCCTCGCGGGGCGCGCTACCACGCCCCCGGGGCGTGTCTCGTGATATAAGAAAACGAGTTTGTGCAGCAGCCGTGCGCTGCCTCAAGCGACGAGCCCCAAGGCATGACGATCGACCAAGAAGACACCCGCATCGAACTCATCCACGCCGACGACGAGGCGAAGTACGTGCTGCGCGACGCGCGCGAGATCCTCGCGATCGTGCGCAACCTGCTCGGTGCGCGGGCGCTCGTGAGCGCACGGCTGGCGCCGGGCAACGAATCCGTGCTGTCCACCCTTGTCGCGGTCGCGGAAGACGGCACCAGCCTGCTGCTCGACGGCAGCGCCGACCCGCTGCAGAACCAGCGCATGGAGCGCGCCGACGCGCTCGACTGCGTGACCCAGCTCGACAAGGTGCGTATCCAGTTCCTGCTGCGCGGCCAGCGCCTCGTCGAGGACGGCGGCAGCCCGGGCTTCCGCGCGCCGCTGCCGGAAGCCCTGCTGCGCCTGCAGCGACGCGAGTTCTACCGCCTGCAGACGCCGATCTCGGAGGGGGTGAGCTGCACGCTGGCCCTCCCCCGTGTCGACGGCAGCCGGCGCGAGGCCGAGCTGCGCATCCTCGACATCAGCGGCGGCGGCGTGGCGATCGCGGTGCCGCCGGTGGGCGTGCACTTCGAGCCCGGAACCGAGTTCCCCGACAGCCTGCTGCGCCTGCCCGACACCGCACCGATTTCCGCGCGCCTGGTGGTGCGCAACCTCTTCCGCATCACCCGGCGCGGCGGCGCCGAGGTGCTGCGTGCCGGCTGCGAGTTCGCCGACCTGCCGCGCGGCGCCGAGGACGCGATCCAGCGCTACATCCTGCGCGCCGAGCGCACCCGCAACGCGCGCGAGCGCGGCCGCTTGTGAACCCGCGGCACCCCACCCGCCTCCCGACCCTGCCCAAGACACGATAGCCCCGCATGGCCGAACTCAGCACCCCAAGCCCCGCCAGCCCGGCACCGCTCGACGGCGGACGCGGCGACGAGCTCGAGAAATTCACCCTGCGCGGCGCGCGCCAGATCCTGCAGCTGCTGCAGGATCTCATCACCCACCGCGGCTTGATCACCGCCCACACCGGCGGCGGCCACTCCTTCATGACCGCGGTGCTGAAGGTGGACGAAGAGCGCGGGCGCGTGGTGCTCGACCCCAGCCCCGACCCCCAGGCCAACCGCCGTGCGCTCGCCGCGCCGCGCCTGACCTGCGTGACCCAGCTCGACGGCATCCGCATCCAGTTCCCGCTCGTCGGCCTCGGCGAAGGCCAGGACAAGGGCCGCCCCGCCCTCTTCGCACCCCTGCCCGCCGAGATGCTGCGCCTGCAGCGGCGCGAGTTCTACCGCCTGCAGGTACCGCTCGCGCACGAGCTGAGCTGCCTGTTGAAAGCGGAGGACCTCGCCCGCAAGCCGGTGGAGGTGAGCGCACGCGTGATCGACATCGGTGCCGGAGGGGTGGCGGTGGTGGTGCCCACGGGGGCGGCGGAATTCGTCATCGGCGGCACACTGCCGGCCTGCCGCCTCGCGCTGCCGGACGGCGAGCCGATCGAACTCGACCTCGAGGTGAGAAACCTCAACCGCCAGACGCAGCGCAACGGCACCGAACAACTGCGGGTGGGCCTGCGCTTCGCCGCCCTGCCGCGCGCTGCGGACACCCGCATCCAGCGCTACATCTTCAAGACGGAACGCGCGCTCAACGCCAAGGCACGCGGAGGCCTGTAGGCTTGATGCCAAGCCTTTCCGCAGCGCCCCGGTCGCGACTTGCGTCACCTGCATCCCACCCGAGACGCCGGGGGTCTTCGTAGGAGCGACGCAAGTCGCGATTCCGGCGCTCGAAATGCGCGACAACGCCCCGGTCGCGACTTGCGTCGCTCCTACGGGAGAACCGCGGCGAAGCCGGTCAGACCGGCATGTTCATAATGTCCTGATACGCCGTGACCAAGCGGTTGCGGACCTGGACCATCTGCTGGAAGGACATGCTGGCCTTTTGCAGGTTGACCATGACGTCCTGCAGATTGACGTTGGGGTCGCCGGCGGAGAAGTTTTGCGCCATCGCGCGCGCCTCGCCCTGGGCGGCGCTGACGTCTTTCAAGGCGGTGTTGAGCACGTCGGCGAAGTTGACGCCTCCCGCGGGCGCGTCCGCGGCGGGTGCGGCCTTGCCTTGCGCGGCCTGCGACACCGAGCGCAGTTCGCTCAGCATCTGGTCGATTCCACGGGTGTCCATAGCGTAATCCCCCGGCTTCAGGGTGGTCGGTGACGTCAGTGTAGCAGAGCAAATCGCGTGCCAGAGCCGCCGGGGACGCGCGGTCGTTGCGGTTTTCGTAGGAGCGACGCAAGTCGCGACGACGGCGTCGGCACTGATTCCATGCGCCCGATCGCGACTTGCGTCGCTCCCACAGGCGCCTTCGGAAGAGGGTTGACTTGCCGTAGGAGCGACGCAAGTCGCGAGCGGGCGATCGTGCAATCCGGTGGCCGATGGGCGGCCGGAAAGGGCTGCGGGGCCGGGATCGCGACTCGCGTCGCTCCCACAGGGCGCCCGGTCTCACACGTCGTGGCCCTCCTCGCGGTATTGCTGCAGCTTGTAGCGCAGGGTGCGCTCGGAGATGCCGAGCTTTTCCACGGTCTTCTTGCGCGAGCCGCCGAACTCGCGCAGCGTGGCGAGGATGTGCTCGCGCTCGAGGTCTTTCATGTTGGTCGGGCGCTCGGGAGCCGGACCGGCCGTGCCGGCCCCGGCGGCCTGCCCGCTACCCGACTGCACGGCCGCGACACCCCCCTGCATCCCGGGAGAAGCGGCAAGCCCTGCCGCCCCGCCGGCAGAATTTGCCGGCTCCGGCTTCCATTGTGGCAAGCACAGGCGGATCGTCTCGGCGCTCACCTCGTCGCCCTGGGTCAGGATCAGCACGCGGTGCATGATGTTTTCCAGCTCGCGCACGTTGCCCGGCCAGGCGTACTGCGGCAGCAGCGCCTCGGCGGCGGGCGAGAAGCGCACCTGGCGCTGCTGGCGGGCGGCGTGGCGGGCGAGGAAGTGGCGCGCCAGCGGCACGATGTCGCCCGGGCGCTCGCGCAGCGCGGGGATGGCGATCGGGAACACGTTGAGGCGGTAATACAGATCCTCGCGGAAGTGCCCGGCGGCGACCTCGCCGAGCATGTCGCGGTTGCTGGTGGCGAGCACGCGGATGTCGAGGGCCACCGGCTTCTTGCCGCCGACGCGCTCGACCTCGCGCTCCTGCAGCACGCGCAGCAGCTTGGCCTGCAGGCCGAGCGGCATCTCGGAGATCTCGTCGAGCAGGATGGTGCCGCCCTGGGCCTGCTCGAACTTGCCCGGCTGCGCCGCCTGCGCACCGGTGAAGGCGCCCTTCTCGTAGCCGAAGAGCGTGGCCTCGAGCAGGTTCTCGGGGATGGCCGCACAGTTGATCGCGATGAAGGGGCCCTTGGCGCGCGGCGAATGCTGGTGGATGTAACGCGCGAAGACCTCCTTGCCGGTGCCGGACTCGCCCGAGAGCATCACCGTCGCATCCGACTCGGCCACGCGCGCAGCGAGCGCGAGCAGGCCGCGGGTGTGGGGGTCCTCGGCGATGGTGTCCTCGCCCGCGGGCTGCACCGCGGCGTAGCGGCGCACGCTCTCGAGCAGCACCTCGGGCTCGAAGGGCTTCATCAGGAAGTCGCAGGCGCCGCCGCGCATCGCCGCCACCGCCTTGTCGACGTCGCCATAGGCGGTCATCAGCAGCACCGGCGTCTGCGGCCGGCGCGCGCGCACCTCGTGCAGCACCTGCAGGCCGTCCATGGGCTGCATGCGCAGGTCGGTGACGACCAGGTTGAAGTGCTCGCGCTCGATCGCCGCGAGCGCCGCCGCGCCGCCATCGACGCCGACGACGCGGTGGTGCGCCATCTCCAGCGTGAAACAGACCGCGTCGCGCAGCGCGGCGTCGTCCTCGACGACGAGGATGTTGAGGGTCTCGATCATGGGTTCTCTTGTGCGCCAATGGGCGCCGCCGCCAGCGGCACGACGAGGGTGAATTCCGCGCCCTGCCCGGGCGCGGAGCGCAGGGTGATGTCGCCGCCATGGGCGCGCGCGACGCCGCGGGCGATCGCCAGGCCCAGCCCGGTGCCTTCGGCGCGGGTGGTGAAGAAGGGCTCGAAGAGGCGCTCCTGCAGCTCGGGGGCGATGCCGCGGCCGCTGTCGCGCACCGTGAAGCGCACCGCGGGCGCGCCCACGCCGGCGTCGGCGGCGCCGACCAGCACGGCCTCGCAGCGCAGCGTGCCGCCCGCCTCGCAGGCCTGGATGCCATTCTCCAGCAGGTTGGTGAGCGCGCCGCCGAGCGCCTTGCGGTCGCCGACCAGTTCGGCCGCGCCGCAGGCGCAGTCGGCCGCGAACGCCACCTGGCGCGCGCGCGCCACCGGTTCCAGCGTGTGCGCGAGCTCGGCGAGCAGCTCGCACACCGCGAAGCGCTGACGTCCGGCGCTGTCGCCGCGCGCGAACAGCAGCATGTCGCGGATGAGGCGCTCGAGGTAGCGCAGGCGTTCGAGCGCGCGGTCGGCCACCATGGCGCGCTGCGCCGGGTCGAGCTCGGGCTGGCGCAGGTTGCCGGTGTATAGCAGCGCGGCGGCGAGCGGCGTGCGCAACTGGTGGGCGAGCCCGGCGACCATCTCGCCCATCGCCGCAAGGCGCTCGTTGCGCTCGGCGGTCAGGCGCATGCGATGGGTGTCGGTGACGTCGTGAACGAGCAGGATGCGCTCGGCACCGGAGTCGAGCTCGGACTCGGACAGGGCCAAGCGGCGCGGGTCGCCATCGACCGCGGCGGGGTCGCGGCGCAGCACGAATTCGCCCGGGGTGCCGCTATCTTCGAGGCGGGCGGCGAGCTCCGCCCACGCCACCCCGGCAAGCCCGCCTCCGAACAAGCTCTCGGCAGCGCGGTTGGCCTGCACCACGGTGCCGGCACGATCGACCACCAGCACCCCGGCGGGCAGCGCCCCCATCAGCACCGACAGGCGTTCGCTGAGCTGGCCGACCTGGGCCTGCAGCGCGGCGTAGGCGGTGGAGAGCTCCTCGGAGGCGCGGCTGAAGAGCGCGAAGGCCTCGGCGAGCTGGGCGGCGTCGAGCACCGGCGCCGCGGCGGGCATGCTCCCTGCTTGATCGGAGGCGACGACTGCGGCCCGCATGGGAAGGTCCGAATCCGTTTTCACGGGATGCACTCTAAATGCACAGGCCGCCATGGTAGCCGGCAAACAGGCGGCAAAAAATGCCGCTTTTCACGCCACGAGGCTTGCACGCGCGGACGCACAATGCCGCCATCCGCCAAAGCGTATGCAACAGGACCGCCATCATGGCCGCAGCAGAAAACACCGCCGACCTGCCTCCGGGCGCCGCCCCCGCCGATGCGCAGGCGACGACGCGGATGCAGCAGGCGCTGCAGAACCTCGCCGCGCTCAGCACGCGCCAGAAGATCGCCGGCGCGGTCGCCATCGCGCTGGCGATCGCGCTCGTGGCCGGCTCCCTGCTGTGGAACCGCGCCCCGGAGTACGCGGTGCTGTTCTCCAACCTCGACGAGCGCGACGGCGGACAGATCATCGCCGAGCTGCAGCAGCGCAACATCCCCTACAGGATGTCGCCCACCGGCCACGCCATCCTGGTGCCGCAGGCGCAGGTGCATGAGACGCGGCTGCGTCTGGCGGCCGACGGCCTGCCCAAGGGCAGCCTCGCCGGCTTCGAGCTGATGGACGGCCAGAAGCTCGGCATCTCGCAGTTCAACGAGCAGGTGAACTACCAGCGCGCGCTCGAAGGCGAGCTGACCCGCACCGTGCAGGCGATCGACGCGGTGGCCAGCGCCCGGGTGCACCTGGCGATGCCCAAGCAGACCGCCTTCCTGCGCGACGACCAGCGCCCCACCGCCTCGGTGATGGTGAACCTGCGCGGCGGCCGCATCCTCTCGCCCGACCAGGTCGCCGGCATCGTGCACCTGGTGTCGTCGAGCGTGCCACGCATGCACGCCGAGGGCGTGAAGATCGTGGACCAGAACGGCAAGCTGCTCACCGAGCAGGCCGACCCGCTGCTGCGCGCCGGGCTCGACGCCACCCAGCTCGAATACGTCCGCCTGCTCGAGCAGGGCTTCATCGAGCGCATCGACAAGATCCTCGCGCCCCTGGTGGGCAAGGGCAACTACGGCGCCCAGGTGGCGGCCGACGTGGACTTCAACCAGGTCGAGCAGACCGCCGAGACCTACAAGCCCAACCCCACACCCGACCAGGCGATCCGCAGCCAGCAGACCAGCGAGGCCTTCAACCCGCAGCCGGGCGCGCAGGGCGTGCCCGGCGCGCTCACCAACCAGCCCCCGGTGCCGGCCACCGCGCCGATCACCAACCCGCAGGTGGCCGGCGGCGGCGGCGCGCAGGGCCTGGCGAGCGGCAACCGCAGCGCGGTGCTCAACTACGAGCTCGACCGCAACATCCAGCACGTCAAGCAGGCGGTCGGGCAGATCAAGCGCCTGTCGGTCGCGGTGGTGGTGAATAATCGCACCCTCCCCGGGCCCGACGGCACGCCCACCAACGTGCCGCTGCCCGACGAGGAGATCGCGCGCATCACCAACCTGGTGCGCGAGGCGGTGGGCTACAACGCCGACCGCGGCGACACCATCAACGTCGCCAGCGGCGCCTTCGCCGACGACGGCAGCGGAGCCGCACCGCCGCCGTGGAAGGATCCGGAGATCGTCGCGCTCGGCAAGGAAGGCCTGAACTGGCTGCTGGTTCTGATCGCGATCCTGTTCGCCTACTTTGGCGTGATCCGCCCGCTGCTGCGCACCGTGGTGCCGCCCAAGCCGAAGGAAGAGAAGAAGGGCGCCGCCGCGGGCGAGGAAGGCGGGGAAGGCGAAGAGGGCGAGGAAGGCGTGCGCGTCACCCTGTCCGGCGAGACCGGCGAGGGTGAAGAGACGGAGACCTTCGAGCAGCGCCTCGAGCGTGCCCGCGCCGCGGCGCGCAACGATCCCAAGATGGTCGCCAACCTGATCAAGGACTGGATGGGCATGAACGAGGAGGCGCGCAAGTGACGACGCCCGAGGAAGGCCTGGAGAAGGCAGCGCTGCTGCTGATGACCCTCGGCCCCGACGCCGCCGCCGGGGTGCTGCGCCAGCTCGGCCCGCGCGAGGTGCAGAAGCTGACCATGAAGATGGCCTCGATGACGCCGCAGTCGCGCGAGACCGTGGAGCCGGTGCTGATCGAGGTGAACGA
The DNA here is from genome assembly GCF_000021765.1 of Thauera aminoaromatica. Classification (NCBI taxonomy): domain Bacteria; kingdom Pseudomonadati; phylum Pseudomonadota; class Betaproteobacteria; order Rhodocyclales; family Zoogloeaceae; genus Thauera; species Thauera aminoaromatica. The sequence continues at coordinate 3,142,584 of NC_011662.2, forward strand.
GCACTTCGGCAAGGGCTCGATGATCCAGTCCGACGACGACCAGCTGCGCGAGATGCTCACCAAGGCGCTCGGCGACGACCGCGCCAACCAGCTGCTGTCGCGCATGATGAGCGGCTCGGAGACCGCCGGCATCGAGAGCCTGAAGTGGATGGACGCGGCCACCGCCGCCGACCTGATCAAGGGCGAGCACCCGCAGATCATCGCCACCATCCTGGTGCACCTCGAGTACGACCAGGCCGGCGAGATCCTCAAGCATTTCGACGACCGCCTGCGCAACGACGTGGTGCTGCGCATCGCCACGCTCGACGGCGTGCAGCCGACCGCGCTGAAGGAGCTCAACGACGCCCTCACGCGCATGCTCTCGGGCGCGACCACGGTGAAGAAGGCGGCCATGGGCGGGGTACGCCACGCCGCCGAGATCCTCAACTTCGTCGGCTCGGGCGCCGAGACCGCGGTCATCGACAACGTGCGCGAATACGACCCGGAGCTGGCGCAGAAGATCCTCGACGAGATGTTCGTGTTCGAGAACCTGCTCGACATCGACGACCGCGGCATCCAGTCCATCCTGCGCGAGGTGCAGTCCGACTCGCTGATCATCGCGCTCAAGGGCGCCCCGCCCGAGCTGCGCGAGAAGATCTTCAAGAACATGTCCTCGCGCGCCGCCGAGATGCTGCGCGAGGACCTCGAGGCGCGCGGCCCGGTGCGACTGTCCGAGGTCGAGGCCGAGCAGAAGGAGATCCTCAAGACGGTGCGCCGCCTGGCCGAGGAAGGCCAGGTCATGCTCGGCGGCAAGGGCGGGGACGATGGCTTCGTGTGATCCCCGCGCCGCCCGCATGCGGAGTTCGCCCGCGGCGCACCCGTGCGGCCGCGCGGGAGGAAGCGCGTGGCGCGGCCCAGGGTGGAACCCGCGTGGAGACAGGAGGATCGTGCCGTGAGCATCTCGCGCCACCAGGCGGTCGGCGCCTACCGGCGCTGGGAACCGGAGGACTTCGATGCCCCCGCCGGCAAGGGCTCGGCACCGCCGCCGGAAGCCTTCGCGCCCGCGGATCTCGCAGGCCTCGTGCAAGCGGCGCCCGCGCCCTCCACAGCCTCGCCGCCCATTGCCCCCAGGGCTGCCGCAGCTACCCATTCGTCGTTGACCACCTCAAAAACTCGTTCACGATCAGTCACTTGACATACCCCTGTTCACAATCGGTGTTTTTGTGTAGCTTCCTGTCTTTTTGGGCGACCGATGGACATAGGGAAGCTGGCCGACATGGTGGAGGTTTTCGAGGGCCTCGAGGACTGGCGCAATGCGCAACAGACGCGGCACCGCTTGAGCGAACTGCTCACCGTGGCGGTGTGCGCGGTGCTCAGCGGCGCCGACGACTTCGAGGAGATCTCGCAGTGGGGGCGCGCCAAAGTGCCGTGGCTGAGGGGCTTTCTGCGGCTCGACTACGGCGTGGCCTCGCCCGACACCTTCGAGCGCGTGTTCGCGCTGCTCGATCCGAAACAGTTCGAACAGGCCTTTCGCACCTGGGTCGGCGGCATCATTCCGGCAGTGGGCAAAGACCAGGTCATCGCCATCGATGGCAAGTCGAGCCGACGTACCACGAGCAAGGCGGCCGCTGCGCCGCTGCATCTGGTCAGCGCGTTTGCGGCCAACGTGGGCGTGGTGCTGGGCCAGACGGCGACGGCGGAGAAGTCCAACGAGATCACGGCGATCCCCGAACTGCTCAAGGTGCTCGACATCGAGGGCTGCATCGTCACCATCGATGCGATGGGCACGCAGACCAAGATCGCACGCGCCATCCGTGAGCGAGGTGCCCACTACGTGCTGTGCGTGAAGGACAACCACCCGAAGCTGCTCGACTCGATCATGTTCGCCGACATCGATCCGCGCGGTCCGCTGACACCAAGTTCGACCCATGAAACCACGAGCACCGGCCATGGACGGATCGAGGTGCGACGCTGTACGGCCTTTGATGCGACCGATCGGCTCCACAAGGCCGAGGCCTGGAAGGACGTGGCCAGCTTTGCCGTCGTCGAGCGCGTGCGAACGGTGGGCGAGCGCACCAGCACCGAGCGCGTCTACTACATCAGCAGCCTGCCGGCCGACGCCGAGCGCATTGCGGTGGCGATCAGAAGTCATTGGGAAGTGGAGAATCGGCTGCACTGGTGTCTGGATGTTCAGTTCGGTGACGACTACGCACGCGGACGCATCGGTCACATTGCCCACAACCTGGCGCTGGTGCGCCACATGGCGCTCAATCTCATCCGGCTCGATAAGTCCATCAAGACGAGCATCAAAACCAAGCGACTGCTGGCCGCGACGTCCGATGAGTTTCGGGCTGCGCTGCTGGGCTTTGAGCCACCAGACGAGGATGACGACGATTGATGATGAACGCGTAGCTGCGGGAGCCCTGCCATTGCCCCCCCCGCGCCGGAGCCCGCCCCGTCCCCGCCCGCAGCCGACTCCGTCGCCGCGCTGCCGCCCGATTTCCACCTGCCCACCGCGGAGGAGATCGAGCGCATGCACGACGACATGCGCCGCGCCGGCTTCGAGGAAGGCCGCGCGGCCGGCCACGCCGAGGGGCTGGAAGCCGGGCGTGCCGAAGGCTACACCGAGGGTCGTGCACGGGCCGAGGCCGAGGCTGCGCGCCTGGCCGGGCTCGCCGACAGCCTGGACGAGGCCTTGCGCGAGCTCGACGGCGAGATCGCCGAGCAGCTGATGGCGCTGGCGATCGAGATGGCGCGGCGGATGGTGAAGCTCACCCTTGCCGAGCACCCCGAGGCCATCCTCGAGACGGTGCGCAGCGCGCTGCTCCAGCTGCCTCAGGGCCACGCCCACATCCAGCTCCACCCCGACGACCTCGCCCTGGTGCGCGAGCACCTTGGCGAACAGCTCGCCCACGCCGGCCACCGCCTGCAGGAGGACGCCCGCCTCGAACGCGGCGAGTGCCGCATCGACGGCCAGGGCGCGCAGGTGGATGCGACGCTGGAGACGCGCTGGCGGCGGGTGCTCGAATCCATCGGCCACGAGCGCGCGCGCTGGCACGTTGCGGAGGAAGCGGAGGCGGGCGACGCGACCGGCCCGGTTGCCGACACCGCCCCGCCCGCGCCGGAGCCGCCGGCATGAACCGTCACCAGGCGCTGTGGCGCGACTTCCTCGGCGACGGCCGCCGCCTGGTCGAGGGCTGCAACCCGCTCGAGGTCTCCGGCCGCCTCACCCGCATCAACGGCCTGGTCATGGAAGCGGCCGGCATCAAGCTGCCGCTCGGGTCGGGCTGCCGCATCCTGGTGCCCGGCGGCGGCGCGGTCGAGGCCGAGGTGGTCGGCTTCAACGGCGACAAGCTCTACATGATGCCCACCGACGACGTCTTCGGCCTGGCGCCCGGCGCGCGCGTGCTGCCGATGGAAGTCGGTGTGCCGCGCCTGGTCCCGGGCAAGCGCATCGGCCCGCGCCGGCGCGCCGCCGACCGCGCCAAGCACCTGCCGGTGGGCGACGCCCTGCTCGGCCGCGTGGTCGACGGCGCCGGCCGCCCGCTCGACGGCCAGGGCCCGCTGCACACCCAGGAGACGCGCTCGCTGCAGGGGCGTGCCATCAACCCGCTCGCACGCGCGCCGATCGCACAGCCGCTCGACGTCGGCGTGCGCGCGATCAACGCGCTGCTCACCGTCGGCCGCGGCCAGCGCCTCGGCCTGTTCGCCGGTTCCGGCGTGGGCAAGTCGGTGCTGATCGGCATGATGGCGCGCTACACCGAGGCCGAGGTCATCGTCGTCGGGCTGATCGGCGAGCGCGGCCGCGAGGTCAAGGAGTTCATCGACCACAGCCTGGGCCCCGAGGGCCTGGCGCGCTCGGTGGTGGTGGCGGCGCCCGCCGACACCAGCCCGCTGATGCGCATGCAGGGCGCGGCCTATGCCACCACGGTGGCGGAGTACTTCCGCGACCAGGGCAAGCAGGTGCTGCTGATCATGGACTCGCTGACGCGCTATGCGATGGCGCAGCGCGAGATCGCGCTCGCGATCGGCGAACCGCCGGTCACCCGCGGCTACCCGCCGAGCGTGTTCGCCCGCCTGCCCGCGCTGGTCGAGCGCGCTGGCAACGGCCCCGAGGGCGGTGGCTCGATCACCGCCTTCTACACCGTGCTCGCCGAGGGCGACGACCAGCAGGACCCGATCGCCGACGCGGCGCGCGCCATCCTCGACGGCCACTTCGTGCTCTCGCGCAATCTCGCCGACCAGGGCCACTACCCGGCGATCGACATCGAGCAGTCGATCTCGCGCGCGATGCACAACCTCGTCGGCGACGACCACTTCAACGTGGTGCGCCAGTTCAAGCAGTTCTTCTCGCGCTACCAGCGTTCTCGCGACCTGATCGCCGTCGGCGCCTACCAGCCCGGCGGCGATCCCCTGCTCGACATGGCCGTCAAGCTCTACCCCAGGCTCGAAGCCTTCCTGCAACAAGGCATCCAGGAACACGAAACCTACGAGGGTGCCCTGCAGAAGCTGGCGCAGGTGTTCGGGTGAGAAAGGCACGAGGCGCAAGCGCTCCCGCTCGCCCGTAGGAGCGAAGCCAGCCGCGATCGGGCGGCGAAGCTGCGCCGCCGCGGGGCCGAAGCGCCGCGATCGCGACTGGCGTCGCTCCTGCACCCGCGACATCGATCGCGAGCATTTCGTCACGGTCGAGGACGAGCCGACCGAAATATGCCCACCTCGGGCATCCGGCGAACGGCTAGAATGCTGTTTGCAACGCCCCCGTGACACGACGCCGATGCCCGCCTCCTTCCACCTCCAGCCCCTGCTCGACCTCGCCAGCACCCGCACCGACGAGGCTGCGCGTCGCCTGGGCGAACTCGTCGCCGCCGAACGCGACGTGGAACAGAAGCTGAAGATGCTCGAGGACTATCGCACGGAATATCACGAGCGCTTCGTGCAGGCCGCGCGCGACGGCCTGAGCGCGGACGCATGGCGCAACTATGGCGCCTTCATCGCCAAGCTCGACGACGCGATCGCCGCGCAGCGCAAGGTGGTCGAGCAATCGCGCGCGCGCACCGTCGAGGGCCAGCAGGCCTGGCTCGCCCAGCGCACCAAGCTCAAGGCCTTCGACACCCTCGCCCAGCGCCACCAGCACGCGGTCGCGCGCAGCGAGGCGCGCCAGGAGCAGAAGCAGTCGGACGAGCACGCCGCCCGACGCGGTGGCGAGGACGCCTGACGCGGGAAGCCGCGGCAGCCGCCCGACCCGGTGACACACCCATGGCATGAGGCTTGCTTTTGATGGGCTGTCGGATCGTCCGCGATCCATCGCATCCAGCCCACGAGAGGCCCGCAACCATGTCCGCACCGTTCTCCCCCTCCAGTCTCGGCAACGTCGCGCAGCTTCGCCTCGGCGCGCAGCAGGCCCGCATCGGCATCTCCGCCCTGGACGGCCTGGGCGCGCAGCCCGACAGCTTCTCGCGCACGCTCGAGAACCGCATGAACACGCCCGAGCCGGCGCCGCGCAAGCCCGAGTCGCCCCCCCCGGCCCCGCGACCGCCCGAGCGCACGGCCTCCGCCGAACCCGCACGCGAGCCCGAGCGCCCTGCCGGCAGCGGCCCCGCCGCGGGTGACCGCAGCGCCGGGCCCGCCACACAGGCGGACGCAGGCAAGGCCGCCGCTTCCGGTACGTCCGCACCTGACAAGGGCGCTACGGACGCTCGCACCGGCGGGGCGGGCGCCGCCGCCGACGAGGACGCCGCCACCGCGCAGGCGGACGCCGCCGGCGAAGCAGCCGATGCCGCCGCTTCGCCGCAGGCCGTCGCGAGCCAGGCGGGCCACGCCGCGCGCCTCGCCGCCCTGGCCGCGGGCGCCGTGGTCGATGCCGACGCAACATCTGCCGATACGGTCACCGCGACGGCAAGCTCGCCCACCGACCCGGCAGCCCTTGCCGGCCTGCCGGCAGCGATTGCCGCACTGCTCGCCGGTCGCGCCGAAGCCCCCTCCGGCGCGGATGCGACCGGCTCCGAAGCGGGCACGCTGCAGCTGGTTGCGGACGGCGGGCGCAAGTCGCTTCAGAATTCCGCACTGCTGCCGAAAACCGATCTGTCGGCCACGGCTGGCGGCAACACCGGTCCCGATGGCAACGCCACGCCGGCCTTCCTGCTCCAGGGCCGCGAGTTCGCCGCCGCAACCATGGCGGCTCGCGGCGCGAGCGGCGCCGGTGCAGGCGGCACCGCGGCGGATGGCCTCGAGGTGCCGGGCACGAGCAACGCGAACGGCAACCTGCCGGCCGGCCTGGCGCACACGCATGGCGCGACACATCTGCTGCGCCAGGCGTCCTCCGCGCACGCCGCATCGCCGCAGCTGCCGGTGGCGACCCCGGCCGGCGAGCAGGGCTGGGCGGAAGACGTCGGCAATCAGGTGCGCTGGATGCTCGGCCGTGCCGAGAGCAAGGCCGAACTCGTGCTGACGCCGCCGAACATGGGCAAGCTCGAGGTGTCGATCAACCTCGCCGGCGACCAGACGACGGCGCAGTTCATCGCCTCGAGCCAGGCCGCGCGCGACGCGCTCGAACGCGCGCTGCCGCAGCTGCGCGAGGCGCTGCAGCAGGCCGGCATCCTGCTGGGCGACGCCAACGTGAGCACCTCCGGCCAGGGCCGCGAGGGCGATGGACGCGAAGGCAGCGGCGGTCGTGGCGAGCGCGGCGAGGCGGGCGCGAGTGGCCACGCCGGCACCGGCGGTGCCGGGGTGTGGCTGAAACAGCAACAGGGGATGGTCGACACCTTCGCCTGAAGCGCGCGAATTGGGGCGGGCTTGCCCCACTAATCGGCGCTTTGGCGGGTGCGGACCTCCCGGATAATTCAATCCGTACTACAGGAGATTCGCATGGCCAAGGCGCCGGCAAAGACCGAGGAAGGCGACGAGACCCCCAAGAAGAAGGGCAAGCTCGGCCTGATCCTCATCATCGTGCTCGTGGTGATCGTGCTCGTGCTCGGCGCGCTCGTCGCGCTGCTGCTGCTCAAGGGCGGCAAGGACAAGGAGCACGAGGAGCCGGCGGCCCACGCCGCGCCGGCTGCGCAGCAGCTGCACACCACCGGCACGGTGGACCTCACCAAGCCGCCCACCTTCATCCCGCTCGACGCCTTCACGGTCAACCTGCGCCGCGACGAGGGCGACCACTACCTGCAGGTGGTCGCCGTGATGCGCGTGGCCGACGCGACCATGGACCCGACGCTGAAGGCCTTCATGCCGGAGATCCGCCACCGCATCAACCTGCTGCTGTCGAGCAAGCTGCCGTCCGAGGTGGCCACCGTCGAGGGCCGCGAGGCCTTGTCGCTGGCGATCACCGAGAGCGTGAACGAGGCGCTCGGCTTCAAGCCGGTGCGCGACGCCGCCGGCAGGCCGGTGCCCAACGGCCCGGTGCAGGCCGTGCTGTTCACCTCCTTCATCATCCAGTAAGGGATCGCCGCCATGTCCGCGGACTTTCTCTCCCAGGAAGAGGTCGACGCCCTGCTGCGGGGCGTCACCGGCGAGTCGGACGAGCCGGTCGCGGACGAAGCCGGCGTCGAGGGCGTACGCCCCTACAACCTCGCCACCCAGGAACGCATCGTGCGCGGGCGCATGCCCACGCTCGAGCTCATCAACGAGCGCTTCGCGCGCTACCTGCGCATCGGCCTGTTCAACTACATGCACCGCAACGCCGAGGTGTCGGCGGGGCCGATCAAGGTGCAGAAGTACGCCGAGTTCGTGCGCAACCTGGTGGTGCCGACCAATCTCAACCTGATCACCGCCAAGCCGCTGCGCGGCACCGGGCTGGTCGTGTTCGACCCCAACCTGGTCTTCCTGGTGGTGGACAACATGTTCGGCGGCGACGGGCGCTTCCACACCCGCGTGGAGGGCCGCGATTTCACCCCGACCGAGCAGCGCATCATCCGCGGCATGCTCGACGTCGTGTTTGCCGAATACGTGCGCGCCTGGGCACCGGTGTTCAATCTGCAGCCCGAGTTCATCCGCTCGGAGATGAACTCGCAGTTCGCCAACATCGCGACGCCCTCCGAGGTGGTGGTGTCGACCAGCCTCTCGGTCGAGTTCGGCGGCTCGCAGGCGGAGATGCACATCTGCTTCCCGTACTCGATGCTGGAGCCGATCCGCGACCTGCTCTATTCCTCGATGCAGAGCGACCACCTCACCTCGGACCGGCGCTGGATCAAGCTGCTGACACGTCAGTTGCAGACCGCCGAGGTGGAACTCGCATGCTCGTTCGGCACGGCGCGGGTGAGCCTGCGCGACATCGTCGACATGCGCGTCGGCGATGTGATCCCGCTCGCGGTGCAGCCGGTGCTGCAGGCCGAGGTCGACGGCGTGCCGGTGTTCGAATGCCGCCAGGGCACGCGCAACGGGCGCTATGCGCTGCGCGTGGAGCGCTTCATCACCGCCGAGGACAACGAACCCCCCATGATTCCGGGAGCCCAGAATGGCTGACGAGAACCTGATTACCGACGACGACTGGGCAGCCGCGATGCAGGAACAGGCCGCCGCCGAGGAAGGCGGCGACAGCGAAGCCGATCGGGTCGCCGCCGAGCTTGCGGCCGCGGCGATGGGCGACTCGCCCTACCAGGCCCGCCCCGCCAGCCAGCTCTTCGAGGACTTCGGCGCCCCGGCGGGCAAGCCGGGCGCGCTCAACGACTTCGACATGATCCTCGACATCCCGGTGCAGATCACCGTGGAGCTCGGGCGCACCAAGCTGTCGATCCGTAACCTGCTGCAGCTCGCGCACGGCTCGGTGGTCGAGCTCGACGGCCTGGCCGGCGAGCCCATGGATGTGCTGGTGAACGGCACCCTGATCGCCCAGGGCGAGGTCGTGGTGGTCAACGACAAGTTCGGCATCCGCCTCACCGACATCATCACCCCCGCCGAGCGCATGCGGAAGATCCGCAACTGAGCAGCGCGATGCCCGAACTCGGCGCCAGTCTCGTGCAGATGAGCTTCGGCCTGGCGGTGGTGGTCGGCCTGCTGTTCGCCTGCCTGTGGCTGCTACGCCGCCTGTCCGCCCCGCGCGGCGGCGGCGCGGCGATCAAGGTGCTCGGCGCGGCCGCGGTCGGCCCGCGCGAGCGCGTGGTGCTGGTCGAGATCGGTGAAGACGTGCTGGTGCTGGGCGTGGCGCCCGGCAGCGTCGCGCGCCTGCACGAACTCAAGCGCGCCGACCTGCCGCTGCCCGCCGACCTGCCGGCCCAGCCCCTGCCGGGCGGCAAGACCTTCGCCACCTGGCTGCGCCAGGCTGCGCAACGCAGGGAACGCCGCGATGAAGCCTGAGCGCCGCGCCCCGAGCCACCCCGTGGCACTGCTGCGCCTCGCGCTCGCCTGCGCGCTCGCCGGCCTGCCCCTGCTGGCGACGGCGCAGGCCCTGCCCGCGCTCACCACCAGCCCGGCGGCGGGCGGCGGCACGACCTACAGCCTGACCATCCAGACGCTAATGCTGATGACGCTCCTGAGCTTCATCCCGGCGTTGGTGCTGATGACAACCTGCTTCACCCGCATCGTCATCGTGTTCTCGCTGCTGCGCCAGGCCATGGGCACGCAGACCGCGCCGCCCAACCAGGTGCTGCTGGGCCTCGCCCTCTTCCTCACCTTCTTCGTGATGGCGCCGGTCGGCGAGCGCGTATACACGGAGGCCTATCTGCCCATGTCCGAAGGCCGCATCCAGTTCGACGAGGCGCTCGAGCGCGCCTCGGTGCCGGTGAAGGGCTTCATGCTCAAGCAGGTGCGCGAGCCCGACCTCGCGCTCTTCGCCGGGCTGGCCAAGCTGCCGCCGGTGGACAAGGCCGAGGACCTGCCGATGCGGGTGGTGATCCCCGCCTTCGTCACCTCCGAGCTCAAGACCGCCTTCCAGATCGGCTTCATCGTCTTCATCCCCTTCATCATCATCGACATGGTCGTGGCCTCGGTGCTGATGTCCATGGGCATGATGATGATGTCGCCGGTGATCGTGTCGCTGCCTTTCAAGATCATGCTGTTCGTGCTGGTCGACGGCTGGACGCTGCTGATCGGCTCGCTGGTGCAGAGCTTCGCGGTGTGACCGCGCCTGCCCGAGGACAAACGCCATGACCCCCACCACCGTCATCGAGCTCGGCCGCCAGGCCATCGAGGTCACCCTGATGGTGTCGGCGCCGCTCTTCCTCGCCGCGCTCGTCACCGGCCTGATCATCAGCATCTTTCAGGCCGCCACCCAGATCAACGAGATGACGCTCTCCTTCGTGCCCAAGCTGGTGGCGATCTTCGTGACCCTGGTGCTGGCCGGGCCGTGGATGATCACCCTGCTCACCGACTTCATCCGCCGGCTGTTCGAGTCGATCCCGGCGATGATCGGCTGAGCCTCCTCCCCGCCCCTCGCCCTTCCCCGCCACCATGCTCTCCGTCACCGCAGCCCAGCTCGACGCCTGGCTGGCGGCGCTGATGTTCCCGCTCGGGCGCCTGCTCGGGCTGTTCGCGTCGGCGCCGGTGTTCTCCAACCGTGGCGTGTCGGTGCGCATCCGCCTGGCGATCGGGCTGGGCGTGGCGATGGCGGTGCTGCCGGTCCTGCCGCCGATGCCGCAGGTGCCACCCGGCGGCGGACTGGGCCTGGCGATCTTCGCGCAGCAGATCCTGATCGGCATCGCCATCGGCTTCGTGATGCGCATCGTATTCGCTGCGGTGGACATGGCCGGCGCCCTGATCGGGATGCAGATGGGCCTCTCGTTCGCGGTCTTCTTCGACCCCGACGCGGGCGGGCAGACCGCGGTGCTGTCCGACTTCCTCAACCTGCTCGCGACCCTGATCTTCCTCGCCATCGACGGCCACCTGCTGATGATCGACCTCCTGGTGCGCAGCTTCGAGTGGCTGCCGGTGGCGACCGATGCGGTGGATGCCGGCGGCTGGGCCTTCCTCGCGCGCAGCGGCATCACGGTGTTCTCGGCGGGGCTGCTGCTGTCGCTGCCGGTGATCGCGGTCTTGCTGGTGGCCAACATCGCGCTCGGCGTGCTGACCCGCGCGGCGCCGCAGCTCAACCTCTTCGCGGTGGGCTTTCCGATCACGCTGACCGCGGGCTTCATCGGCGTGCTGCTGATCATGAGCAACTTCGCGCCGGTGCTGCAAAGCCTCTTCGAGCGCAGCTACGACACCATCGGCCTGCTGCTCGACGCGCTCGCGCCACGCCCCACACCCTGAGAGGGCCGCGCTCAGAACTCCGGGAAGGTGCGCGAACGCACCAGGCGGATCTCGCCGCTGGCGACGCGGCGGGCGAAAGGCCGGGTGGACTCGATGCCCTCCTCCCAGCTCAGCTCGTCGAAGCCGGCGAAACCGCCCGCACGCACGATCTCGCGCGCGTTGCGCAGGAAGACCCGGCGTGCCTCGCCGTCGCCGCCGGTGGTCATCCGCTTCATGTGCAGGTCCATGCGCACACGGTCTTCGCCGCTGCGGCTGACCTCGATCGACCACGTCGGCGCGAGCGGATCGTAGATGCCGTAGGCCACCAGCATGCCGGCGAGGTATTCCGGCTCGAGGTAGGAAAGCTCGCTCGCCATCCACACCGCGCCCACCGCACCGGCGATCGGCCCTGGGGCCGCGGCGGCGCGGTCGAGCAGGCCGGTGCCCTCGCGCTCGCTGGCGCAGCCGAGGACGGAACAGGCGGCAAGGACGAGGAGCGCGCGGCGCATGGCGGTCAGCTGAGGTAGTTGAACAGCGACAGCCCGGTCGTCTTGAGGAAGGACTGCTGGGCGGCTTCGAGGAAGGTGCGCTGCTGGGTCAGGCGCGAGATCGCCTCGTTGTAGTCGAGGTCCTGCAGGTTGGACAGCGTGGTCTGGTACTGCAGGTCGAGATCGCTGCCGATGAAGCCGAGTTGCTCGACCTCGACCTGCTGCGAGCCGATCTGCGCGCGCACGGTGAGCGTGCGGTCCAGGCTGTCGTCGAGACCGCCCAGCGCCGTGCTCACCGCGCCGCTCACATCGCCTCCGCCTTCGAGGGCGGAGATGAACTCGCCCAGCACCTTGAACACCCCGTCGCCCTCGCTCCCGAACACCGACTCGCCACCAAAGCTGATCGGCATGAAGCGGGAGGACGAAACCTGCATGGTGCGCGAACCCTGATCGCCCTTGTAGTCGCTGCCGAGCGTGCCGGCAGTGACCGTCTTCTCGAACGGCGGCGTGTTCGACCGGTAGCCGGCGAACAGGTAGTCGCCGTTGGCGTCGCGCGTGTTGGCGATCGCCAGCATGGCATCGAACTGGCTGCGCAGGTCGGAGGCGATCGACTGGCGGTCGGACGGCGACAGTGCGGGATTGCCAGCCGCGAGCACGCGCTCGCGCGCGTACTGGATGATCTCGCCGGCTCCGTCGAGTTGGCCGTCGACCAGCTTGAGCGCATCGTCGGCATAGCCCTGGTTGGTGATGAACTGCTGGTTGACGCTCTTCGACTGGCTGACATCGAGCGCGCGCGCGGAGGCCACCGGATCGTCCGAAGGGGTGAGGATCTTGCGGCCGGTGGCGATCTGCTGGCCGGTGTGCAACAGCGCGGCGGACTGCTTTTGCAGGGCGATGACGCCCTGGTCGTAGATCATGTTGGTCGATACGCGCATGGTGTGCTCTCTCCTCAGCGGGCGATCGCCAGTATTTCGTCGAACAGGCGCTGCGCCACGCCCATCACCTTGGCCGCAGCCTGGTAGCTCTGCTGGAAGCGCACCAGGTTGGCCGCCTCCTCGTCCAGGTTCACGCCCGAGACCGCGTCGCGCGAAGCCTTGGCCTGGTCGAGCAGCGAGGTCTGGGTGCGTTCGCCGGCCTGCACCTCGCGCGTCTTGCTGCCGACCTTGGCCACCAGCTGCGCATAGGCGTTGTTGAGCGTGGCGGTGGCCTGGCCGCCGCTGCCGAACAAGAGCTTGTCGGTCTGCAGCGCGCCGAGCAGCGCAGCGTTGCGGTTGTCGGCGACGCCGCCCTTGTTGTCGGCGAGCGCGATGACATCGTTAGCGGCAGGGGTGCCGGAGATCTTGAGCTCGAGCCGGACGCCTCCGGGCCCCTCCAGCGTGAAGGACTCACCCGCGGCGCTGGTCGCCGGGTCGTAGGCCAGGGTCGCAGGCCAGCCGGCCGCCCCCGGCGCAGCCGCGTCGAGTTCGAAGCGCTTGTCCACCGCGTTGAAGGTGTACTTCAGGGCGGGCAGGCCGAGCTCGGTGCCGGCCGCCGCACTGCCGCGGCTGAGCAGCCCGGATTGCTCGATCCGCAGCGAGCTGCCGTCGCCCCTGGTCGGACTGGCCAGCACCGGCGCCGCGGCCGCGACGGCGCGCGGGTCCCGGTTCGCCACCTCGATCGCCCCCGCGGTGTAACGGGTGGGATAGACGAAGGCCGGCTCGGTCAGGGTGCTCCGCGCGCCGGTAAAGACGAGCCCCTGCGCCCGGATGGTGGTCGAACCGTCCGCCTCGGTCACGAGCTGCATCTGCGCGGCGGGCACGGCGTTGCCCGTGGCGAGGTCGGTGAGCTGGAAGGCCGCGCCGTCGTAGCGCAGCGAGTAGTCGCTGCCGGTGAGCGAGGAGACCTGCCCGGGGTCGATCCGGACGCTCAGGCCGCTGTCCGACGGATCGACGCGCACCCCGCCGATCCTGAAGAAATCTCCCCCCAGCCGGCCTTCCAGGTCGAGGCCGAGCGCGTGCTGGCTATTGAACTCGGTCGCCAGCGTGGTCGCCAGCAAGCCGAGGCTGCGCTGCGCCGAGGCCGTGCCCTCGCGGCGCGCCGCCAGCAGGCCGCCGAGCGTGCCACCACCGACGAGGCTCTCGGCGAGCGGCTCCACCACCCCCGAGTTGGCGCGCACCGTGATCATCGAGCGCCCGTTCTCGTCGAGCTGGTCGCCCAGTTCGAGCTGCTTGGCGCGATTGCCCATGACCAGGCTCTGCCCCGAACCGATGAAGACCGACGTCGAACCGTCGCGCTGCTCCACCGTGCTCACCTTGACCAGGCGGTTGAGCTCGGCGATCGCCTGGTCGCGCTGGTCGAGCAGGTCGTTGGCGGCCGAACCGGCGCCGCCGGTGCGCGAGATCACCATGCGCTCGTTGAGCTCGGCGATCGCGGCGGCGTAGCCGTTGATGCTCTCCAGCGTGCTGCGCATCTCGGTCTCGACGCCTTCCGCGATCTCCGAGATACGCCCGTCCAGGGTGCGGAAGCGCGCCGACAGGGTATCGCCGCTGGAGAGCAGCGCCTGGCGCGCGGCCACGTTGGTCGGGTTGGAGGTGACGTTCTGCAGCGCACCGAAGAATTCGTTGAGCGCGGGCGTGAGGCCGGTGTCGGCGTCGGCGAGCACGTTGTCGAGCTGGCTGATGAACTGGCTGTAGGCGGCGTATTCCGCACGCCGGCTGTCGGCGCTCAGCACCTGGCCCTCGAGCAGCTGGCTGTAACTGCGCGCCACGCCGGTGACGCCGGTACCGGTGCCGAAGAAGGCGCCGCCGCTGTATTGCGGGTCGCGCGCTTCCTGGGTGACGGTCTGGCGATGGAAGCCCGGCGTCGCCGCGTTGGCGATGTTGTGGCTGGTGGTGTTGAGGTAGGCCTGGGAGGCGCTGAGCCCGGTCAGTCCGATATTGAGCAAGGACGCCATGATGTTTCCCTGATGCGCTGGTTCGAGCCTCTACACGCAAGATCCTTGCCAGCGCTCGATACGCACCTCGACCGCCGGTCCTCAGCCCGCCATTGCCAGTGCACTGCGCAAGGTATTGCCGCCGATGATGCGGGTGAGCTTGTCGGCATACATCGGGTCGGTGGCGTAGCCGGCGTCCTGCAGGCCGCGCGCGAAGGCCGCCGCGTCGGTCTGGCCGAGCACGCCGGCGTAGCGCGGGCTGCGCGTCATCAGCTGGGCATAGTCGCGGAAGGACTCGGCATACGAGCCGTAGGAACGGAAGTGCGCAGCCTCGATGTAGGCCTGGCCGTCGGCGTACTCGGTGACCTCGCGCGCGACGGTACGCCCCGGCCACGCACTGCCGGCCTTGATGTTGAAGAGGTTGTGGCTCGGGCTGCCGTCCTCGTGACGCAACTGCTTCTGTCCCCAGCCGGTCTCGAGCGCCGCCTGGGCGACCATGAATTCAGCCGGGATGCCGGTGCGGCGGCTGGCTTCCTGCGCGTGCGGCCACACCTCGGTGACGAAGTCCTGCGCGGACTTCGATACCGCCCCGCCGGCATCGCGCGCGCTGCGCACCGCGGCGTCGAGGCGGGTCTGCAGCGCAGCACGCTCGTACACCGACAGCGCGGAGAACTCCCCTGCGGTCGCGGCGGCGCCCAGCGCGGGCACGCGCGCCTCGGCCGGCAAGGCGGCAAGGCGCGGGGCGGCAGCACTTTCCGCATCGCGCGCGAGCACGGCAGGAATTGCCGGGCGGCGACGCACGTCGGCAAGGTCGAAGCCGGTCTTGCCGGCCTCGCCTGCCGCGTCGGGCCGCACCGCAGCCTTGCCGCCAAGCTGGCGGTAGAGCATCTCGGACAGGCCGGTGCCGCCCGACTGCGACATCTCCAGTGCCATCTGCTGGTCGAGCATGCCCTGCCAGGAGCGCGTCTGCTCGCTGTCCATCATGCCGTTCTGGCCGGTGGTCGCACGCATGGACTTCATGACCATCTGCAGGAAGAGCCCCTCGAACTGCCTGGCCGCGGCGCGCAGGGCCGCGTCCGAGCCGCCCTCGCTGCGCGCCAGGCGCTTCAGGTCGCCGAGCGAATTGGGATCGAGCGCGTTGAGCTGGACGCCCTTGTTCATGGCAACTTCCTCAGATGACCTCGAGTTCGGCGCGCAGCGCGCCGGCCGCCTTCATGGCCTGCAGGATGCTGACCAGGTCCATCGGCTTGGCGCCCAGGGTGTTGAGCGCCTTCACCACGTCGGCGAGGTTGGCGCCGCCGCGCACGTTGAAGAGCGCACCGCCCTCCTGGGCGACGTCGACCTGGCCGCGCTGGGTGACCACCGTCTGTCCGCCCGAGAGCGGCGGCGGCTGGCTGACCTGGGTCTCGATATTGACCGTGACCGTGAGGTTGCCGTGGGCGACCGCACAGTTCTGCAGCGTCACGCGCTGGTTCATGACCACCGAGCCGGTGCGCGAGTTGACGATGACCTTGGCGGCCTGCTGCACCGGCGTGACCTCGAGGTTCTCGATGTGGCCGAGGAAGGCGACGCGCGCGCTGGAGTCGGTCGGCGCGCGCACCTGGATGCTGCGCCCGTCGAGCGCGCTCGCCGCGCCCGGATAGACCAGGTTGATCGCATCGACGACCCGGCGCGCGGTGCCGAAGTCGGCGTCGTTGAGTTCGAACAGCACCGCGTCGCCCTGGCCGAGTGCGGTCGGGACCGCGCGCTCGACGGTCGCGCCGCCCGGGATGCGTCCGGCCGACAGGTGATTGATGACCAGCGAGGCGCCCCCGCCTTGCGCGCCCGCGCCGCCGACCGCCATGTTGCCCTGGGCAATGGCATAGACCTGGCCGTCGGCACCCTTGAGCGGCGTCATCACCAGAGTGCCGCCGCGCAGGCTCTTGGCGTTGCCGATCGAGGACACGGTGACGTCGATCGCCTGCCCGGGACGGGCGAAGGCCGGCAGGTTGGCGGTGACCATCACCGCGGCCACGTTCTTCAACTGCAGGTTGGTCCCGGGCGGCAGGCTCACGCCGAGGTTGCCGAGCATGTTGACGATGCTCTGCACGGTGAAGGGAGTCTGCGTGGTCTGGTCGCCCGAACCGTCCAGGCCGACGACCAGCCCGTAGCCGACGAGCTGGTTGTCGCGCACGCCGGCCACCGAGGCGAGGTCCTTGATGCGCTCGGCCGCGGCGTACGCCTGCGCCGGATGCAAGATCAGCACGGCGAGGGAGACGACCGCGGCGCGCAGCAGAAGGGAGGCGAGACAGGACATGGCGCGGCCCTCAGAACGGCATGATCGCCACGAAGAAGCGCTGCAGCCAGCCCATGGTGTTGGACTCGTCGATGAAGCCGCTGCCGCGGTACTCGATGCGCGCATCCGCCACCTGGGTCGACTGCACGGTGTTGGCGGTGGTGACGGTGTTCGGGTTGATCACGCCCGAGAAGCGGATGAACTCGTTGCCCTGGTTGATCGCCACCATCTTCTCGCCCGACACCAGCAGGTTGCCGTTGGGGTAGACGTCGATCACGGTGACCGTGATCGTGCCGTTGAAGACGTTGTTGGCCGCGGCCGCGCCCTTGCCGTTGAAGTCGGACTCGGCATCGGCCTCGAGCTCCAGGCCGTTCAGGCCGCTCAAGGGCAGGCGGTTGATGGGGCCGATGCCGGCGCTCATGTTGCCGTTGCGGGTGGCGTTGGCGTTGGCGCTCTTCTCCGCGGTGTTGCGCTCGACCAGGTTGATCGTGATCGTGTCGCCGATGCGGCGCGCGCGCCGGTCCTCGAACAAGGGGCGTGCCTGCACGGTCTGGTAGATCGCGCCATTGCCGGGCAGCGCGGTTGCCATCGCCTCGGGGCGCACGCTCATCGGCTGATGCACCGCAGACGGCGGGGTGGTCTGGATCGCGGCGCAGCCCGACAGCAGCGCGAGCAGGCCGACGGCGATCGAATGGCTGGCGAGCTTCATCGTGCGCCTCACAGCTGGGTCAGCCGGCCGAGCATCTGGTCGGAGGTCGAGATCGCGCGCGAGTTGAGCTCGTAGGCGCGCTGGGTCACGATCATGCTCACGAGCTCCTCGGCGACGTTGACGTTGGAGACCTCGACATAGCCCTGGTTGAGCACGCCCGCGCCGTTGGTGCCCGGCTGGGTGGGCGTGGCCACGCCGCTCGAGGCGGTCTCGTAGAACAGGTTCTCGCCCGCGGCCTGCAGGCCGCCCGAGTTGATGAAGGTGGCGAGCTGGATGGCGCCGATTTCCACCGGCGCGGTCTGCCCGGCCTGCAGCACGCTGACCGTGCCGTCCTTGCCGATGGTGATCGAGAGCGCGTCGGCGGGGATGTTGATGTTGTCGGCCAGGGTGTAACCGCTGGCGGTGACGACGTTGCCCTGACTGTCGAGCTGGAAAGCGCCGTCACGGGTGTAGGCGGTGGTGCCATCGGGCATGGCGACCTGGAAAAAGCCGTTGCCCTGCACCGCGACGTCGAGCGAGCCACCGGTCTGCTGCAACGTGCCCTGGGTGAAGATGCGCTCGGTCGCCACCGGCTTGACGCCGGTACCGATCTGCAGGCCGCTGGAGATCTGCGTCTGCTGGGTCGACTGTGCGCCAGGCTGGCGGATGGTCTGGTAGAGCAGGTCCTCGAAGATCGCACGCTGACGCTTGAAGCCGTTCGTGGAGACGTTGGCCAGGTTGTTGGAGATCACGTCCAGCGAGGTTTGCTGGGCATCCAGCCCGGTACGGGCGGTCCACAGGGAGCGGATCATGATGGGTTCCTTTGCCTTGCGTTGCCGGGGCGGCAGGATTTGCCGTGCGGGGTTGGAATACCCAGCTGAAATTGCCGCCGTGCTGCCGCTTTTTCGATGGGATCAGTCTAGGCCGGTGCCGTCACCGACCATCCTGCGATAAGCAACGCAAAAACCGTGCTAATCGAAGCGGCCGGGTGCGCAAAAAAGGCCGGGCGCCCCACGCTACCCGGCCCGCGCAGCCCGGCTCGGCGGGGAGCGCGCCTCGATCAGCCCTGGCCGCCGATGACCCGCGCGGCCGAGCGGTCGTTCTGCTCGGCGGTCGACAGCATGCGGGTCTGCATCTCGAACTGACGGGCGAGCGAGATCATCTGCACCATCTGGTCGACCACGTTGACGTTGCTGCCCTCGAGATAGCCCCCGGCGACGCGCACATTGGGATCGACCGGCGCGGGCGCCCCGCCCTGCAGGCGGAAGAGGCCGTCGTCGCCACGCACCAGCTGCGCCTCGGGCGGATTCACCAGCTTGAGCTGCGCGACCACGTTGACCACACCCGGCTGATCGGGCTGCAAGGCCGAGACCGAACCGTCGGCACCGATGGTGATCTCGTTGTCGGGCGGGATCGTGACCGGCCCGCCGTCGCCCAGCACCGGCCTGCCGTCGCGCGTCTGCAGGACGCCGTTGGCGCTCACCGCGAGGCTGCCGTTGCGGGTGTAGGCCTCGCTGCCGTCCGGCATCTGCACCGCCAGCCAGCCTTTGCCGGCGAGCGCGACGTCGAAGGGCCGGCCGGTGAACTGCAGCGGCCCCTCGGTGAAGTCGTTGGCGACGCTGGCGTCGACCGTGAAGGCGCGCGTGCGCAGCGCCTCGGTCTGCACCTCGACCGCGCGCAGCTTGTGCAACTCTGCGCGGAAACCCGTGGCGTCGACGTTGGCGAGGTTGTGCGCGACCGCCGCCTGCTGGTCCATGGTGCCCTTGGCGCCGGTCATCGCGGTGTAGATCAGGCGGTCCATCGCTGGCCTCTCGTGTCAGGCGGGTTTCAGGATCAGCGCAGGTTCACCAGGGTCTGCAGGACCTGGTCCTGCGCCTTGATGGATTGCGCGTTGGCCTGGTAGTTGCGCTGCTGCACGATCATCTGCACCAGCTCGTTGGTGAGCTCCACGTTGGCGTCCTCGATCATGCCCGCCGAGACCACGCCCGCGACCCCTTCGCCGGCCTTGGACGGCGCAGTGAGGCCGGATTCGGTGGTCGCTTCCCAGAAGTTGTTGCCGATCGACAGCAGCGCGTTCGGATTGCGGAAGGTCTGCAGCGCGAGCTGGGCGAGTTCGCGCGTCTCGCCATTGGTGTAGCGACCGGTCACGATGCCGTCCCGTCCCACGCTGACTCCGGCGAGCTCGCCGCCGGTGTAGCCGTCCTGGGTGAGCTCGGTGATCAGGTAGGAGCCACCGATCTGGCGCATGTCGCTGAAATCGACGTGGAAACGGATGCGGTCCGCACCCGGCGTGTAGGAAGCCGGGATCGCCAGCGGATTCGCAGCCGTCGGCCCGACGATGGGCGTGTTCACCGTACCCTTCTCGTTGAAGGTCAGGCTCCAGATCACGCTCGGGTCCTCGATCGAGCCATCGGTCCCGACCCCCAAGGGATAGCCGCCGTCCACGCTGGTGAAGACCTTCCAGGTGTTCTCGTTCGTGTTGACCGGATCGTTCGGGGTCGGGGTCACCTTGGCGAAGTAGTAGGTGAGCTCGTGCGACTTCCCGAGGCTGTCGTACGCCTTGATCGAGGTCGAGAAATTGTAGGTGCGCGCGTCCTGCCAGTTCTCGCCCGCAGGGAGCGGAAACGTGAAGGTCGAGCCGAACAGCTGTGGGTAGCGCTGGGCTGCGCTCAGGTCGTTCGCATCGAGGTTTCCGCCGATCTCCACCCGGCTGGTCGGCATGGGCTGGGAACCGACGATCGGCACCTGGACGTCCTTGAGGCCGCCGATCGGCGTGGGCAGGGCGCCCGGGGTGACCGGACTCTGGAAGCCCTTGAGCCTTTCGCCGGTGGGGGTGCGGATGAAACCCTCCTTGTCGAGCTCGAACTGGCCGTTGCGGGTATACACGTCCGGGCCGTTCTCGCGGCTGACCACGAAGAAGCCGTCGCCGTTGATCGCCAGGTCGAGCGGGTTGTTGGTGGTGGTGAGGTTGCCCTGGGTGAAGGTCTGCCGCACCGCACCGAGCGTGGCGCCCACACCCACCTGCTTGCCCGAGATCGAGCCGGTCAGCGAGGCCGCAAAGACGTCCGAGAAGATCGCGGAGCCGGTCTTGAAGCCGATCGTGTTGGTGTTGGCGACGTTGTTGGAGATGATGTCCAGGGCCTTGGAGGAAACGCTCAGGCCGCTCAAACCTTGCTGGAAAGACATGATCGGGGCTCCGGATCAGAGAATCTGCTTGATGTCGTCGTACTTGAAGATGCCGAGCGAGCCGACCTGGAAGTCGGTACCCGAGGCGCCGCGGATCACGCTGGTGACCGGGCCGAACTCGAGCGTCCGACCCGTGACCTTCTTGCCCTCGGCGAGCGCGCTCAGCTCGACCGTGTAGGCGCCGTCGACGGCACGCGAACCGTCGCTGGCGGTACCGTCCCAGATGAAGTTCTGGCTGCCCGCCTTGACGTCCGCGAGCTCGATCTTCTTGATCTCGAGGCCGGCGGCGTCCTTGATCGACAGCACCACGCTGTCGGCCGCGGCATCGAGCTCGAAACCGCCTACCGCGCCGGCCTCGGTGAGGGTCAGCTTCTTCCCCTCCACCAGCACGCCGCGCCCGACGAGCGCGGCAGCCTGCATCGAGTCGTAGGCGCTCTGGCCATCGACGAAGCTCTGGAACATCTTGTTCAGGCGCTCGATGCCGTCGACCGTGCTCATCTGTGCGAGCTGCGAGGTGACCTCCGCATTCTCCATCGGGTTGAGCGGATCCTGATTCTTCAGCTGGGTGGTGAGCAGGGTGAGGAAGCGCGAGTTCATGTCGCCGGAGGCCGAAGCCTTCGACTCCTCGCGCGTGTTGATCTTGGCGAGCACGCTCGCCGCGATGTCCTGGTTGTTCGTTACGCTGCTCATTCCTCTCTCCTGCTGTCGGCGTTTTCCGCGTCACGGCGCCTGCGGGGTGCTTACTGGCCGATCTGCAATGTACGCTGAAGCAAGGTTCGTGCCGTGCTCATCACCTCGGCGTTGTTCTGGTAGGAACGCGAGGCGGAGATCATGTTCACCATTTCCTCGACCACGTTGACGTTGGGCATCTCGACGTAGCCGTCGGGGTTGGCGGCAGGGTTGTTGGGCTCGAAGACCAGCCGCAGGGGCGCGGCGCTCTCGACCACCTGGGTCACCTGCACGCCGACCGCCGCCGGGCCGGCGACCGGGCGCGCGGCGAACACCACCTGCTTGGCGCGGTAGGGCTGGCCGTCCTCGGAGATGACGCTGTCGGCGTTGGCAAGGTTGGAGGCCGTGGCATTGAGGCGCAGCGACTGCGCATTGAGCGCCGAGCCGGCGATCTGGAAGACGTTCAGCATGCTCATGGCGGCTCTCCTTACTGGCCGGTGATCGCGGTGTTCATCGAGCGCAGCATGCCGTTGATGAAGGTCACGCTGGCCTCGTAGTGCAAGGCGTTCTCGGCGAAGGCGGCGCGCTCGACGTCCATGTTCACCGTGTTGCCGTCCACCGCGGACTGCAGCTCGCTGCGGTAGCCGGTCAGGCTTTCGAGCGCAGGCGCGGGTGCGCTGCCGATGTGGCCCGCCTGCGTTGTCGCCATCTGCACACCCTCCCGCGAGGCATTGAGCGCGCCCTGCAGCGCGGCGCGGAAATCCACGTCGCGCGCCTTGTAGTGCGGCGTGTCGGCGTTGGCGATGTTCGAGGCGATCAGCTGCTGGCGGTGCGCCTGCAGGTTCAGCGCGGTCTGGTGGAACTGGATCTGCCGGTCGAAAAGGGTCTTCATCGCTGTGCTCCCGGGACGGTGCGCCCGGACGTTCCGGACGCAGTTTCCATGCCAGCGATGGTAGGCGCGGGCCGGCAAGACCCTGGCGCCGATAAGGGGGGCAAAGCCCGGCCAATTTCGCCGCCACCCGCCGGCAAGGATTGCCGGCGGACGCTGCCGGTTGCCAGGCCGGCGGGGGTCATGGTGCAATCCCGCCATGACGACTCCCCTCCACCGCAGGCTCGCCGCAGGGCGACTGCGCGGCCCGGCCGCAGCGCTGTGCGCGGCCCTCGTGCTGCTTCCCTCCCCCGCCGCGATCGCCCAGCACGCCGAGGGGGCGGTCGAGGCCCGCGTGCGCCAGTTCCTGCAGCGCCAGGTCGCCGGCCTGCCCGGCGAGGTGTCGATCGAGCTCGCGCCGCTCGATCCCAACAGCCAGTTGCCCGCCTGCGCCGCGCTCGAACCCTTCCTGCCCGCGGGCACGCGCGCGTGGGGACGCTTCAGCGTCGGTGTGCGCTGCGACTCACCGGTGACGTGGACCGCCTACCTGCAGGCGCGCGTCGCCGTGGTCGCCGACTACCTGATCGCCGCCCGCCCGCTGCGCGCCGGCCAGGTGCTCGGCCCCGCCGACCTCGGGCAGCGCAGGGGCGACCTCACCGCGCTCCCCGACAATCTCCTCACCGACCCCACCCAGGCCAGCGGCCACCACACCCGCATCGCGGTCGCCGCCGGCAGCCCCTTGCGCGGCGACATGCTGCGCGTACCCCACGCGGTGCGCCAGGGCCAGACCGTGAGCGTGCTCGGCGTGGGCGCGGGCTTCCGGGTGGCGAGCGAAGGCCGTGCGATGAACAACGCCGCCCCGGGTGAGAAGGTGAGGGTGCGCCTGGCCGACGGCCAGGTCGTCACCGGGACCGCACAGGCGGGCGGCGCAGTGGCGCTGGAGTTCTGAGGCGGCTGCGTGCCGAACGGAGACGGCCGCGAGCGGATGGCCGAGCGTGAAAGATTTCATGCTTTAATCGCTCAAGTTCCACGCCATCGCGCCGAAGAGAACGTCAGAGTCACTCTGTATGGGAACTGCGCCATGAAAATCGAAAGCTCGGGCAAGGCGATTGCCCCCTCCACCGCAGCGGAGGCCCGCCCACGCAGCCCCGCGAGCCCCGGCGCCACGGTCTCCGCCGGCAGCGAAAAGGTCCAGCTCTCCTCGCTGTCGTCCAGCCTCGCCAAGGCCGAGGCGAGCATCGCCCAGACCCCGGTCGTCGACGCGCAGCGCGTCGAGGAGATCAAGCAGGCGATCGCCAACGGCGAATTCAGGATCGACGCCGGACGCATCGCCGACGGGCTGATCGACAGCGTGCGCGAGATGCTCGCAGGCCAGCGCTGAACGCTTCACCGCGCATGAACCGTCCTGCCGTCCCGCCCTCCTCCGCCGACCGCCAGCGCCTCGCGCTGCTGATCGAAGCGGAAGCGATCCAGCTCGGAGAGTTCGTCGAGCTGCTCGCGCGCGAGGAGGCGCTGCTGATCGCCGGGGAGGTCGATGCACTGGTGGTGCTCTGCCAGGACAAGAACGAACGCTACCGCCGCCTGCAACGGCTCTCCGACGACCGCAGCCTGCTGCTCGGCCGCTTCGGCCAGGCGGTCTCCGACACCGTGATCCGCGACTGGCTCGCCGGCTTGCCGCGCGTGCTGGCGCGCTGGGACGAGGTCCTCGGCTTGGCCCGCACGACGCGCGAGCGCAACGCCCTCAACGGCAAGCTCATCACCGAGCGCATGGCGCACAATCAGGCCGCGCTCAGCCTGCTGCTCTCGGCCGCCGACCAGCCGCCGCTCTACGACGCCGAAGGCCATACCCGCGCCATTGGCGGCGGGCGCATGCTCGGCAGCGCCTGAACATACATACAGCCCTTCGCTCTGCTATCCTTGCGCCCTTCGCAAGTTCGAACGGGCAGTCAGCATGGCCGGCACGCAAGGCACTCCAAAGCAGTACGACGAATCCTCCTTCCGCGTCCTGAAAGGGCTCGAGCCGGTGCGCGAACGCCCCGGCATGTACACCCGCACCGACAGCCCGGCGCACATCATCCAGGAGGTGATCGACAACGCCGCCGACGAGGCGCTCGGCGGCTTCGCGAAAAAGATCCACGTCACGCTCCATGTCGACGGCTCGGTCACCGTGGCCGACGATGGCCGCGGCATCCCGGTCGGACTGCACCCCGAGGAAGGCGTCCCGGTGGTGGTGCTGGCCTACACCCGGCTGCACGCCGGCGGCAAGTTCGACAAGCGCGAGGGCAACTCGGCCTATGCCTTCTCGGGCGGCCTGCACGGCGTCGGCGTGTCGGTGACCAACGCGCTGTCGACCCGGATCGAGGTCGAGGTCAGGCGCGAGGGCAAGATCCACCGCATCGACTTCTCCGACGGCGGCGAGACGATCGGCCCGGTGCGCGTCGAGGGCGACTGCGGACGCCAGACCGGCACCCGGGTGCGGGTGTGGCCGGACGGCAAGTACTTCGAATCTCCGCGCGTGCCGATGAACGAGCTCGAGCGCCTGCTGCGCTCGAAAGCGGTGCTGCTGTCGGGGGTCGCGGTGCGGCTCGACATCGAGCAGGCGAACGGCCCGGCGCTGACCAAGACGTGGTCCTACCCCGACGGCCTCGCCGGTTATCTGAAAGAGCTCGCGGGCGATGTCGAGCCGGTGGCGCCGATCTTCACCGCCGAGAAATACGCCGCCAAGGACGATCCGACCTTCGCCGCCGGTGAAGGCGCGGCGTGGGCGCTGGCATGGTTCGAATCCCCGGTGCCGAGCGAGTCCTACGTCAACCTGATCCCGACCGTGAACGGCGGCACCCACGAATCCGGCCTGCGCGCCGGCGTGTTCGAGGCGATGAAGTCCTTCATCGACCACCACACCCTGCTGCCGCGCGGCGTGAAGCTGCAGCAGGAGGACGTGTGCGGGCGCATGAGCTTCGTGCTCTCGGCGCGCCTGCTCGACCCGCAGTTCCAGGGCCAGGTGAAGGAAAAGCTCAACTCGCGCGAGGCGGTCAAGCTCGTCTCCAGCCAGCTGCGCGACCCCTTCGAGATCTGGCTCAACAACCACGTCGAGGCCGGCCGCGCGATCGCCGAGCTTTCCATCAAGCAGGCGCTTGCGCGCCAGAAGAGCGCGCAGAAGGTCGAGAAGAAGAAGACCTCGGGCGTGGCGGTGCTGCCCGGCAAGCTGTCGGACTGCGAGTCCGAGGACCTCGCCGACAACGAGCTCTTCCTGGTCGAGGGCGACTCCGCCGGCGGCTCGGCCAAGATGGCGCGCAACAAGGAGACCCAGGCCATCCTGCCCTTGCGCGGCAAGGTGCAGAACGCCTGGGAGATCGACCCGGATCGCCTCTTCGCCAACGCCGAGATCCACGACATCGCGGTGGCCCTCGGCGTGGACGCGCACACCGCCGACAGCCCGATCGACCTCTCCGGGCTGCGCTACGGCAAGGTCGTCATCATGTCCGACGCCGACGTCGACGGCGCCCACATCCAGACCCTGCTGCTGACGCTGTTCTTCCGCCACTTCCCCAAGCTCATCGAGCGCGGCCACGTGTATGTGGCGCAGCCGCCCCTGTACCGCATCGATGTCCCGGCACAAGGCAAGAAGCGCCCGCCGCGCCGCCTCTACGCGCTCGACGAGGGCGAGCTCGCCGCGATGCGCGAGCGCCTGGAGAAGGAAGGCTTCAAGCCCGACGCGATCGAGATCGGCCGCTTCAAGGGCCTGGGCGAGATGAACCCCGACCAGCTGCGCGAGACCACCATGGACCCGGCCACCCGTCGGGTGCTGCCGGTGAAGGTGCGCAGCGGCGCGCTGCAGGACACGCTGAAGATGTTCACCCTGCTGATGGGCAAGGGCGAAGCCTCGGGGCGGCGTGCGTGGATGGAAGAAAAGGGCGACAGCGTCGAGGCGGATGTCTGAGTCCCCCAAGGCAAATCGAATTGCCCGACGCCATCACCCGGAATAAAGTAGTGATATTCACTACACCGATGCAAGCTACGGACCTGCCATGCACACCATTTCCGCCGCCGAAGCGAATCGACAGTTCTCCAGCCTGCTCCGCCAGGTCAGCCAGGGCGAGACCATCACGGTCCTGTCCCACGGCCGTCCCGTCGCCACGATCAGCCCCGCCACAGAAGCGGGCGAATCCGGTCACGACCGTGCCAACGCACGCGCCCGTCTGCTCGCCCGCCTCAATCGGGAACCTGCCGCAGGCGAACGAAGCTGGAACCGCGACGAACTCTACGACCGCGACCAATGAAGATCGCGCTGGACACCAACATCCTCGCCTACGCAGAGGGCGCCGGAGACGACGCGCGTTGTGCAGCGGCTCGTGCGCTGATCGCGGATCTCGCGGCGAGCGAGGTGCTGATCCCGGCGCAGGCCTTGGGTGAGTTGCACCGGGTCCTCACCGGCAAGCTCAGGCGCGACGCCGAGACAGTGCGCGGCGCCCTGCTCGACTGGTCCGATGCCTACGAGGTGGCCGATTCGACCTGGCCGAGCTTCCAGGCCGCCATCGACCTGGCCTGCGATCACCGCATGCAGATCTGGGATGGCCTGGTCCTTTCGGTGGCTGCGGAAAACCGTTGCCGCCTGCTGCTGAGCGAAGACCTGCAGCACGGCTTCACCTGGCGCGGCGTCACCGTTATCAATCCTTTCGAGCATGTCGCGCACCCGCTACTGCTCGCAGCATGCAATTCGAGCTCATGAGCACAGACACTCCCGACCTCTTCGACGCGCCTGGCGTGCCCGAATCCGTCGCCCCCTCGACCCCGGCCGGCGCAGCCCCGAGTGCTGCCTCGACAACTCGGGGCGCAGCGCCTGCGACCGCCTCCGACGCAGACATCCCCCCGCCCCCTGCCCCGCCCGCCGACCCGGAACCCGAGCCCGAGGACGACGGCACGCTGGCGCTCGACCGCTACGCCGAGCGCGCCTACCTCGCCTACGCGATGAGCGTGGTGAAGTCGCGCGCGCTGCCGCAGGTCGAGGACGGCCTGAAGCCGGTGCAGCGCCGCATCCTGTTCGCGATGAACGAGATGCGGCTGTCGTCCACCTCCAAGCACGTGAAGTCGGCGCGCGTGGTCGGCGACGTGATCGGCAAGTACCACCCGCACGGCGACTCCAGCGTCTACGACGCCATGGTCCGCGTGGCGCAGGACTTCTCGCTGCGCTATCCGCTGGTCGACGGCCAGGGCAACTTCGGCTCGCGCGACGGCGACTCGGCGGCGGCGATGCGCTACACCGAATGCCGCCTGACCCCGATCGCCGAGCTGCTGCTGTCCGAGATCGACCGCGGCACGGTGGACTTCATCCCCAACTACGACGGCGCCTTCGAGGAGCCGCAGCTGCTGCCCGCGCGCCTGCCCTTCGTGCTGTTGAACGGCGCCTCGGGCATCGCGGTGGGCATGGCGACCGAGATCCCGCCGCACAACCTGCGCGAGGTGGCCGAGGCCACCTGCCACCTGATCCGCCACCCCGAGGCCACGCTCGACGACGTGCTGGCCATGCTGCCCGGCCCCGACTTCCCCGGTGGTGGCCAGCTCATCTCCACGCCCCAGACCATCCGCGAGGCCTACGCGACCGGCCGCGGCAGCCTGCGCCTGCGCGCGCGCTGGAAGATCGAGGAGCTCGCCCGCGGCCAGTGGCGCGCCATCGTCGAGGAGCTGCCGCACGGCGTGTCCGCCGCACAGGTGCTGTCCGAGATCGAGACCCTGACCAACCCGCAGCCGCGCGCCGGCAAGAAGGAGGTCTCGCAAGAGCAGAAGAACCTCAGGCAGCTCGTGCTCGGCGCGCTCGACACGGTACGTGACGAGTCCAGCGACAAGGCGCCGGTGCGCATCGTGCTGGAGCCCAAGTCGAGCCGGCAGAACCGCGACGAGTTCATGGCGGTGCTGCTCGCCCACACCAGCCTGGAGACCTCGGCCTCGGTCAACATGACCATGATCGGCCGCGACGGTCGGCCGCAGCAGAAGAACCTGGTGCAGATCCTGCGCGAATGGATCGACTTCCGCTACGTGACCGTCGAGCGCCGCACCCGCCACCGGCTGGACGAGGTCGATCGGCGCATCCACATCCTCGAAGGCCGCATGATCGCCTTCCTGCACATCGAGGAAGTGATCCGCGTGATCCGCGAGTCGGACGAGCCCAAGCCGGCGCTGATCGCGGCCTTCGGGCTGTCCGACGTCCAGGCCGAGGACATCCTCGAGATCCGCCTGCGCCAGCTTGCGCGCCTGGAAGGCTTCAAGATCGAGAAGGAGCTCGCCGAGCTCAAGGACGAGCGCGCCGGACTGCAGCACCTCCTCGACAGCCGCGCGGCGATGACCAAGCTGATCCTCAAGGAGATTCAGGACGACGCGAAGAAGTACGGCGACGACCGCCGCACCCTGGTCGAGGCCGTGGCCGCGGTCGCGCCCGCGGAGATCTCGGTACCGGACGAGCCGGTCACCGTGATCGTGTCGAAGAACGGCTGGGTGCGCTCGCGCCAGGGCCACGGCATCGACCCTGCCGGCATCGCCTACAAGGCCGGCGATTTCGGCTTCGCGGTGCTCGAGACGCGCACCACCTGGCCGCTGATCGTCATCGACGGCAACGGCCGCGCCTACACGGTAAAGGTGTCCGAGCTGCCCGGCGGGCGCGGCGACGGCGCGCCGATCACCACGCTGGTGGAGTTCCAGGACGGCGGCAAGCTCGCACAGGTCGTCACCGACACGCCGGATTCGGTGTACTTCTTCGCCAACAGCGGCGGCTATGGTTTCCTGTGCAGCGTCGCCGACGCCAGCAGCCGTCAGCGCGCGGGCAAGGCCTTCATGAGCCTGGAAAAGGGCGAGAAGGTGCTGGCGCCGGCCAAGGTGTTCGGCGACTGGATCGCGGCGGCGTCCGAGAACGGCCGCATCCTGGTCTTCCCCCGCCCCGAGATGAAGACCCAGAGCGGCGGCCGCGGCGTCATCGTGATGGCGCTCGACGAAGGCGAGGCGCTGGCGGCGGTGGCGGTGCCGGCCGACGATGCGGTGCTCGCCGTCGAGGGCAGTGGTCGCGGCGGCAAGGCGTTGACGATCGAGCTCAAGCCCGCCCAGCGCGAACCGCTGCGCCACCGCCGCGCACGCAAGGGCGTGCCGCTGACTCCGAAGCTCAAGCCCGAGCGCATGCGCTGACCGTTGCGCCGATCGCGACTCGCGTCGCTCCTACGGCGCACCGACGCGCCTCGTATCTCGCGTGGGAGCGACGCACCGATGCACCTCGGCGTCTCTCGTGGGAGCGACGCACCAATGCACCTCGGCATCTCTCGTGGGAGCGACGCACCAATGCACCTCGGCATCTCTCGTGGGAGCGACGTACCAATGCACCTCGGCGTCTCTCGTGGGAGCGACGCAAGTCGCGATCGCAGCGGCGAAAAAGGCACGGCGGGAATCGTTGCGCCGATCGCGACTTGCGTCGCTGCTACAAGATCCGCAAGGAACCGGACACGCCGTGGGGTCTCACCCCGACCGGCTGCCATCAACCCTGCGGGGCCTCCGGCAGGATGGAGCGGATGGGGTCGTCGGGCGGGATGGTGGTCGGGCCGGCATTGCCTTCGGGGTCGGCCATGCGCGACTCGATCAGGATGGTGACGCGACGGTTGCGGCCGCGGCCCTCCTCGTCCGCGTTGTCCGCGACCGGGCGCTGGTCGGCATAGCCGGCGGCGGTCAGGCGCGCCGGGGTGACGCCGTTGTCGATGAAGAGCCGCGCCACCGTCGAGGCACGCACCGCCGAGAGCTCCCAGTTCGACGGAAAGCGGAAGGTGCTGATCGGCACGTTGTCGGTGTGGCCCTCGACCGTGATCGGGAACTCCGCCGGCGCCAGCACCCGCGCCACCGCCTGCAGCGCCGACACGGCATTGCTGCCGAGCGCGGCCTCGCCCGGCGCGAAGAGCAGGCTGGCGTTGATCTCGACGCTGACGCCGAAGGCGCCCTCGGTGACCTTCACCTGGCCGGACCCTGTCAGCGGCGAGAGCACGCGGCGGATCTCGTCGGCCACGTTGCGCATGCGCTGCGCGGCCTGCTGGCGACGCTGCTCCACGACAGGATCCACCGCCGGGGGCGCCGGCCGGGTGATCGCCTGCGAAGGCACGACGCTGACCTTGGGCAGCACGATCTGTTCGCCGCTCTCGTTCACATTGACGTTGCGGAAGGCCTGCACGAGCGAGTCGGAGAGCACGCGGTACTTGCCCTCGTTGACCGACGACAGCGAATACATGACCACGAAGAAGGCGAACAGCAGCGTGATGAAGTCGGCATAGGACACCAGCCAGCGTTCGTGGTTGTCGTGTTCCTCGTCGAGCTTGCGCCTGCGCCGCATGATGTCTCCCGGCGCTCAGGCCACGTAGCCCTGCATGCGGCTGGCGATGATGCGCGGGTTGTCGCCGTTGGCGATCCCCACCAGACCATCGACGAACATCTCGCGCTGGGTGGTCAGGGTGACGATGTGCGCGCCCAGCTTCTTGGCGATCGGCAGGAACACCAGGTTGGCGAAGCCCACGCCGTAGATCGTGGCGACGAAGGCGACCGCGATGCCGGCGCCCAGCCGCGAAGGGTCGGAGAGGTTCTCCATCACGTGGATCAGGCCCATCACCGCGCCCAGGATGCCGATCGTCGGCGCATAGCCGCCGGCCGCCTCCCAGATGCGCGCCGACATCTTCATCTGGTTCTCCCACACGCCGATCTCGACCTCGAGCACCTCGCGCAGGCGGTTGGGCTCGATGCCGTCGACCAGCAGCTGCAGGCCCTTGCGCATGAAGGGGTCGGACAGCGCCTCGATCTGGTTCTCCAGGCTCAGCAGGCCCTCCTTGCGCGCGGTCTGGCCCCAGTTCGCGACCTGCTCGATGATCGTATCGAAGGCGGGCGCCGGCGGCACGAAGACCCAGCGCGCCATGCGCATGCCCTGCATGAAGACGCGCAGCGGGCTCTGCAGCATGACCGCGCCGAGCGTGCCGCCGATCACGATCATGAACGCGGTGGGCTGGAACAGCGAGGACAGGTGACCGCCCTCGATCACCTGGCCGACGAGGATGGCGGCGATTCCGAGGGTGAGGCCGACGAGGCTGATCTTGTCCATGGTATCCGGGGGCGGCGCGA
Organism: Thauera aminoaromatica; assembly: GCF_000021765.1. Classification (NCBI taxonomy): domain Bacteria; kingdom Pseudomonadati; phylum Pseudomonadota; class Betaproteobacteria; order Rhodocyclales; family Zoogloeaceae; genus Thauera; species Thauera aminoaromatica. The sequence goes on from NC_011662.2 coordinate 3,173,937, forward strand.
GCGGCCCCGATCAGCGGCCCGCGGCCGCGTTCTTGGGTGGGCGCCCGCGCCGGCGCGCGACCGGCATCGCCGTGCCGCCCTCGAAGACGCAGGCGCGCAGGCGAGCCACCGCCTGGCTGTGCAGCTGGCACACGCGCGACTCGGTGACGCCGAGCACCTCGCCGATCTCGCGCAGGTTGAGCTCCTCGTCGTAATACAGCGCCATCACCAGCTGCTCGCGCTCGGGCAGGTGCTCGATCGCCCCGACCAGGCGGCGGCGCAGGTCGGTGTCCTCGAGCAGGGTGAGCGGATCGTTGCCCTCCTGGGCGAGATGGCGGTCGAGATAGTCGTCGTCTTCCTCGCGGTTGAAATCCTCGAGATAGACGAGCTGGTGGCCGCGCGCGTCCTGCAGCATGCGCTGGTAATCCTCCAGCGGCAGGTCGAGCGCGGCGGCGAGCTCGCTCTCGGAGGGCGGGCGGCCGTTCTGCTGCTCCAGGCTGTGGATCGCCGCCTCGATGCGGCGCATGTCGCGGCGCAGGCTGCGCGGCAGCCAGTCGTTCTCGCGCAGGCCGTCGAGCATGGCGCCGCGGATGCGCTGCACCGCATAGGTCTCGAACTGGGCGCCGAGGCCCTGCTCGTAGCGGCCGAGGGCATCGAGCAGGCCCATCATGCCGTTCTGGATCAGGTCGTCCACATCCACGCTGGCGGGCAGGCGCGACATCAACTGGTAGGCGATGCGCTTGACCAGCGGGGCGTAGTTCTCGACGAGGCCACCCTTGTCGAGCTTACCGTGTGCGTCGTACATGCATCGGGCCTGTGGGTTCTGGCAGCAGACGGGACCGTCGGACCCCGCCCGCGTGGATAGGAGTTGTGCATTTTCCCGTAGCATCGCCGCCTTTACCAGCGCGATCTGTCACGTCGGCGGCGCATCAGGCGCGCATGACGCCGGCACGCGCCATGGCGCCGACCCGGCGCAGGAAGGCCGCGCCCGCATCGTGGGTCGAAGCCTGCAGCGGCTGCTGCAGGCCGCCGGCGATCTCGTCGCGTTCGAGCTCGCCCACCCACGCGAGCGGCACGCCCACGTGGCGGCGCACGAGCGCATCGAGACTGCGGAAGAAGGCGGTAGCGTCCGCCCGCCCGCGCGCGCGGCACACGGCCACGTGCACCGAGCCGGCTCCCGCGGCGGCAAGGCCCTTGATGGTGTGGTAGGCGTCGGTGGCGCCGCTCGCGCTCGCCTCGGCGACCACCAGTCGGCGTGGCGCGGCGAGTACGAACGGAGACGGCTCCGCGGCCTGTTCGCCGCTCGCGTGCACCAGAACGAAGCCGGCGTGGCGGTGCAGGATGCGCAGCGCCTCGATCAGGCAGGCACGGCGCGGATCGTCGAGCAGGGGCAGCGCGAGCGCCGCGGCCGCGGCCGGCACGCGGCCCACCAGGCCCGGCACCGGCTGCACGATGTCGGCGAGCGTGCTGCGGCCGTCGAGCAGCTGCAGCAGGTCCACGCCCTCGCCCACGCCGAGCGCGCCGCACAGCCTGGCGCCGCCCTCGGCCTCGTCCAGCACCAGCACACGCTCGCTGCGCCCGGCGATGCGGTGGGCGGCGAGCGCGGCGTTGTCGGCGGCGCGGCGACCGCCCGCATACAGCGCCACCACCTGGGGCGGCGCGCGGCGGAACAGCCTGCGCAGGCCGGCGGCCTGGTCTTCGCGTCCGTCGAGCATGCTCAGGCCCCTCCCGCCGCGAGCAGCATGCCGGCCTCGTCGCCCTGCAGGTGCCAGGGCGAGGCGCTGCCGTGCTCGCGCAGCGCGCGATGCAAGAGGTAGGCACGGTTGGGCAGGTGCAGGTCCTCGGGTACGCGCTGGCCGTTGGTGAGGTAGCGGATGTCGAGCTCGTGGCGCACCGCGACATCGAGCGCCGGCGCGAGCGAGGCGGCCTCGTCCACCTTGGTGAAGATGCAGCCGGCGAGGTCGCCGCCGGCATAGGCGCGCACCACGTCGTCCAGGGTGTCGCCGCGCGCGGTGGCGTTGAGCAGCAGCAGCCGGCGCACGTCGCCGGCGCCGGAGAGCATGGCCGCCTGCTCGGCCACCATGCGGTCGCGCTGGCTCATGCCCATGGTGTCGATGAGCACCATGTGCTTGTTGCGCAGGCCGGCCAGGGTCTGGCGCAGGTCGGCCGCGTCGCGCACCGAGAACACCGGCACGCCGAGGATACGGCCGTAGATGCGCAGCTGCTCCTGGGCGCCGATGCGGTAGCCGTCGGTGGTGATCAGCGCGAGCCGGCCGGCGCCGTGGCGCACCACGCAGCGGGCGGCGAGCTTGGCGGTGGTGGTGGTCTTGCCGACGCCGGTGGGGCCGACCAGGGCATACACGCCGCCACGGTCGAGCAGATCCTCGTCCGAGGCGCAGGCCCGCATCAGGCGATCGAGGGCGGCACCCACGGCCTCGCGCGCCTCGATGCGGTCGGCGTCCTCGTGCACGGCCTCGACGAGCTTGCGCGCGATCGCCGCGGAGAACCCGGCCTCGAGCAGCTCTCCGAGCATGGCCGCGCGCGCCGGCGCCTGGCGGCGCGTCTCGCCCCAGGCGAAGCCGGCGAGCTGACGTTCGATCATGCCGCGGATGCCGGTGAGCTCGGCCATCAGGCGGGTGTTGGTCTCCTGCAGTTCGCGCACGCGCGCGCTGCCGAATTCGTCGGCGTCGGAGCGCGCGGCACGACCGGAGAACACCGCCGGACCGCTCGGCGCCGGGCGGGCGGCGGTCTGGGCCGCGGCCGCCGCGCGCAGCACGCCGTCGCGGCTGCGCAGCGCGTAGTCGGCGGTCTCGATGCGTGGCGGATTGAAGGCGCGCACCACCGTCGCCGGCTCGGCGGCCGGCTGCGCGACGGGACGGGAAGCGTTGCGCGCGGCGCTGGCCGCCAGCGCGGAAAGGCTCACGCGGAAGTCGGCGTCGTCGGCGCTGCGCGCCGCCGCGGCCGGCATCTCGACCGCTGCCGGCCGGACCTCCCCACCCGCACGCGCCACCACCGCCGCCCGATTGGCCGCCTGCAGCGCGCCGACCGCCTCGCCCGGCAGCGCGAGGATCTCCACCCCGCCTTCGACTGCGCGGTTGGACAGCACGATCGCATCCGGACCGAGGGCTTCCTTGAGCGCGCGGAGCGCCTCGCGGGCGGTGGGGGCAAAGTAGCGTTTGACGTTCATGGCGAATCTCCCGGTGGCCGTCGTCGACCACTGCTTGATGAGGATTATCGCGATGCCGGGTCAAGCGCCTGGGGTGGAATAAAGCGGGTTTCCGGGGTCAATTCGGGAGACGGGGAGCGCGCACCGGCGGCAGCGATCTTGGCCCCGCAGCCGTGCCGGGAAGCGCGAGCATTGTCCGCAGGCGCGCCGCGAGTCGCGATCGCGGCGCACGGAATCCGCTCCGACACGGACGAACCGCCTGATCGCGACTCGCGTCGCGCCTGCGGAGGAGACGCCGAACGCGGTGGTTCTTCGTAGGAGCGACGCGAGTCGCGATCGCGGCGCACGGAATCCGCCTCGACACGGACGAACCGCCTGATCGCGACTTGCGTCGCGCCTGCGGAGGAGACTCCGCACGCAGTGGTTCTTCGTAGGAGCGACGCGAGTCGCGATCGCGGCGCACGGAATCCGCTCCAACACGGACGAACCGCCTGATCGCGACTTGCGTCGCTCCCACGGCGACTCCGCAGGCGCGTGGGTGCTCAGCCCTGCGCGCCCACCATCGCGGTGACACGGATGGTGCGGTTCTCCGGCACCTCGCTGTTGGAGACGACCTTCAGCGACGGCACGGCGCGGCGCAGGAAGCGCGACAGCAGCAGGCGCAGTTGCGCGGGCACCAGCAGCACCGGCGGCAAGCCGACATCCTCCTGGCGCTGGGCGATCTGCGCGGTCTGGCGCAGCAAGGTATCGGCCAGGCCCGGTTCGATCGCCCCGCCCTCGCCGCCCGCAGCCATGGCCTGCATCAGGATGCGCTCCAGCCCGGGCTCGAGCGCCATCACCTGGACCTCGGCATTGCCCGGGAACAGGCCCTGCAGGATGGCGCGGCCGAGCGCCTCGCGCACCCGGGTGGTGAGCTGGGCCGGATCCTGCACGCGCGGCGCGTTCTCGGCGAGCACCTCGATGATGCTGCGCATGTCGCGGATGTTGACGCCTTCCTCGAGCAGGTTCTGCAGCACGCGCTGCACGGTGCCGAGCGGCAGCAGCTTGGGCACGAGGTCCTCGACCAGCTTGGGCGATTCCTTGCCGAGGTGGTCGAGCAGGGCCTGGGTCTCCTGGCGGCCGAGCAGCTCGGCGGCGTGGTTGAGGATGACGTGGTTGAGGTGGGTCGCCACCACGGTGCTCGCGTCCACCACGGTGTAGCCGAGCGCGTGCGCCTGCTCGCGCATCGAGGCGTCGATCCACACCGCGGGCAGCCCGAAGGCGGGGTCGGTGGTCTCGCGTCCGGCAAGCGGGCCGGACACGCGCCCCGGGTTGATGGCGAGGAACTGGCCAGGATAGGCATCGCCACTGCCGACCTCGACGCCCTTGAGGGCGAGCCGGTAACCGTTGGGCTTGAGCTCGAGGTTGTCGCGGATGTGCACGGGCGCGGACAGGAAACCGACCTCCTGGGCAAACTTCTTGCGCAGGCCGCGGATGCGCTTGAGCAGCTCGCCGTCCTGGCCCTTGTCGACCATCGGGATCAGCCGGTAGCCGACCTCCAGCCCGAGCACGTCCACCTGCGAGACGTCGTTCCAGCTCGCCTCCAGATTGTCGGCGGCGGGCATCGGCACCTGCGCCGCGGCCTCGGGCGCGGCGGCGGCCGCGGCTTCCTCGGCGATGCGCTTGCGCCGCATCCAGGCCATGCCGCCGAGCGTGGCCGCGAGCAGCAGGAAGACCAGGTTGGGCATGCCCGGAATCAGGCCGAGCACGCCGATGATCGCCGCGGTCAGCACCATGACCTGCGGATTGGAGAACAGCTGGCCGATCACCAGCCCGCCGACATCGCCCTCGTCGCCCACCCGCGACACCACCAGACCGGCCGCGACCGAGACGATCAGCGAGGGGATCTGCGCCACCAGGCCATCGCCGATGGTGAGCAGGGTATAGGTGTGGGCGGCGTCGCCCACCGCCATGTCGTGCTGCATGATGCCGACGAAGAGGCCGCCGATGATGTTGATCGCCAGGATGATGATGCCGGCGACCGCGTCGCCGCGCACGAACTTGGACGCACCGTCCATGGCGCCGTAGAAGTCCGATTCCTGCGCGATCTCCTTGCGCCTGCGCTTGGCCTCCTTCTCGTCGACCAGGCCGGCGTTGAGGTCGGCGTCGATCGCCATCTGCTTGCCCGGCATCGCGTCCAGGGTGAAGCGCGCCGACACCTCGGCGATGCGGCCCGCGCCCTTGGTGATCACCACGAAGTTGATCACGGTGAGGATGATGAACACCACCAGCCCGACCGCGGTGTTGCCGCCAACGAGGAAGTTGCCGAAGGCCTCGATCACCTTGCCGGCGGCATCCGGTCCGGCGTGACCCTCTAGCAGCACGATGCGGGTGGAGGCGACGTTGAGCGACAGGCGCAGCAGCGTGGTGACCAGCAGCACGGTGGGAAAAACGGAGAAGTCCAGCGGCCGCGTCGAGTACATCGCCACCAGCATCACCATCACCGAGATCGCGATGTTGAAGGTGAAGAAGACGTCGAGGAGGAAGACCGGCAGCGGCAGCACCATCATCGACAGGATGACGAGGATCAGCAGCGGCGCGGCGAGCGGGCGCAGGTTGGCAGGCGCGAGCAGCTGGCGCAGCTTGAGGGTGTCGTTCAGGGCCATGGTTCAGGCTTCATTCCGCGGGCACGCCGGGATCCATCCCGACGGGCACCGGCAAGGCAGTGGGGGCGGCAGGCGGCAGGCCGCCCTGCTTCATCCAGGCGTCGAGCTGATAGACATAGGCCATCACCTCGGCGACCGCGGTGTACAGCGCGGCCGGGATCGCCTGCTCGAGCTCGCAATGCTTGTATAGCGCGCGCGCAAGCGGCGGCGCCTCGAGCAGCGGGACTTCGCTCTCCTTCGCGATCTCGCGGATCTTGAGGGCGAGCTCTCCCCGCCCCTTGGCGACCACCACCGGCGCGCCCATCTTCGCGGCGTCGTACTTGAGGGCGACGGAGAAATGGGTCGGGTTGGTGACCACCACGTCGGCCTTGGGCACCTCGGCCATCATGCGACGGCGCGCCATCTCGCGCTGCATCGCGCGGATGCGGCCCTTGATCATCGGGTCGCCTTCCTGCTCCTTGCTCTCGCGCTTGACCTCTTCCTTCGTCATGCGCAGCTTCTTGTGGTACTGCCAGAGCTGGAAGGGCACGTCGATCGCGGCGAGCAGGCCGAGGCTGAGCACGATCAGCAGGGTGGCGAAGACGATGGTGGCGGAAAAATCCGCCATGCCGGTCTCGAGGGGCTCGACCATCAGGCTGAACAGGTGCTCGAACTCGTACCACAGCACCAGGGCGGCCACGCCGCCGACCAGTACGGACTTCAGGATGGCCTTGAACATCTCGACCAGCCCGTGCAGCGAGAACATGCGCCCCAGCCCCTGCAGCGGGTCGAGGCGGTCAAACTTGAGCCCGAGCACCTTGGGTGCGAAGACCAGACCGCCGAGCACCATCGGCGCAGCCACTGCGGCGACCATCAGCGCGACGAAGAGCGGCATCAGGGTGAGCAGCGCGCCGCCGAGCATGCGCTCGAGCATGTCGAGCATGACGTTCTCGTCGAAGGCGGCGCGGCGGTCGAAGGCGAAACCGTCGCGGAACAGCCCCATCACCCGCCCCGCCATCCAGCCCCCGAGCAACAGCAAGGTCGCCGCACCGGTCATGGTGACGAGGAAGGTCGACAGCTCCCGCGATTGCGGGACCTGGCCTTCCTCACGCGCCTGTTCCAGCCTGCGTGACGAGGGGTCTTCTGTCTTCTCGAGGTCGCTGTCTTCGGCCACGGCCGGCTCCGTCCGCCGTCGCGCCGCACCGCAGGAATACGGGCGCGCGGCGACGTGTGCGGATTATCGGCCGATGCCGGCAAGGGCCGGACGCAGAAAACGTGGTGGAAAGCGGCGCAATTCGGCGCTTTGTGCGAGCGCCGCCGAGACCGCGCCGATCATCCCGGCCGTGTCCCGGCGCGGGCTTTCGATCCGCCCGGGCGCCCTTCAGCGCGGCGCGGGCAGGCGGTCGATACCGCGCAGCAGCGCACCCGCAGCGATCCCGCGCTCTTCGAACCAGCCGGCGTTCATCTCGAGCGCGAAGCGCGCCGGCGCGGCCGCGCAGTGGTTGACCTCGGTGCGCGGCGCCATGCGCTCGATGTTGAGGATCTTCCCCCTGGCATCGATGAAGGCGACCGAGAGCGACAGATGCGTGTTGCGCATCCACATGCAGTGCGCACCCTCCTCCGGAAACACGAACACCATGCCGCGATGCAGCGGCATCGCCACGCGGTGCATCAGCCCGGTCTGGCGTGCATCTGCGGTATGGGCGACCTCGGCCTCGATGCGGTACATGCCGGCCCCGAGTTCGGCCACCGGCAGGCTGGCGCCCCCCCCCTGCGCCGCGGCGGAGAAGGCGGCCGCGCACAGGACCGAGGCGATCGAGGAACGGAGAACGGAGGAGCGTTTCTTCATCGCGGAACAGGCCCGAAAAAGCATGGAGGCCGCGAGTTTAGCGCGCGCCGAGGAGTAAGGCGCGAGACGTGAGGCGCAAGGAGCGGAACCGCCACAGCCGGGAAGTCCGCGAGCGCCCCCGGACCCACCGCGCCTCGCACCTCACCCCTCACTCCTTACGTCGCCAGCATCTCCTGATGCTTGCCGCCCACGCCGAGGTAGGCATCGATCACGCGCCGGTCGCCGGCGAGCTCGGAGGCGGGGCCCTCCATGGCGATCCCGCCGGTCTCGAGCACGTAGGCGTAGTCGGCCACCTGCAGCGCAGCCCGGGCGTTCTGCTCGACCAGCAGGATGGACACCCCGCGGCTGCGCAGTTGCGTGACGATGCGGAAGATCTCGCGCGTGATCAGCGGCGCCAGCCCCAGGCTGGGCTCGTCGAGCATCAGCAGCTTGGGCTTGGCCATCAGCGCGCGACCGACCGCCAGCATCTGGCGTTCGCCGCCCGAGAGGGTGCCGGCCATCTGCGTGCGACGTTCGCGCAGGCGCGGGAAGAGCGCGAAGATCTCTTCCATGGTCTGCGCGTGGTCGCGCAAGCCCATGCGGTAGCGCTGGAAGGCACCCAGCACGAGATTGTCCTCGACGCTCATCTCGCCGAAAAGCTCGCGCTTCTCCGGGACCAGGTTCATCCCGCTCGCGACCATGGTCTCGACCTCCGGCGCCACCATCGCCACGCTGTCGAACTCGATGCGACCACGCGAGGGCAGCAGCCCCATGATCGCCGACAGCATGGTGGTCTTGCCGGCACCGTTGGGGCCGATCACGGTGACGATCTGGCCCTCCCCGACCGTGATGCTGGCGTCGGTGAGCGCCTCGACCTTGCCGTAGGAAACGCACAGGCCTTCGACCCGCAATACCGGGCGATCGCTAAGGTTCTTCGTCGCCATCAGTCTTCTCCTCCGAGATAGGCCGCGAGCACGGCCGGGTCGCGCTGCACGTCCTCCGGCAGGCCCTCGGCGATCTTCTCGCCGAACTCCATCACCACCACGCGATCGACCAGGCCCATCACGAAGTCCATGTCGTGCTCGACCAGCAGCACGCCCATGCCTTCGCCGCGCAGCTTGCGCAGCAGGTCGCCGAGCGCTTCCTTCTCCTTGTAGCGCAAACCGGCGGCAGGCTCGTCGAGCAGCAGCAGGCAGGGGTCGGAGGCGAGCGCACGCGCGATCTCGAGGATGCGCTGCTGGCCGAGCGCGAGGCTGCCGGCCTCGTCGAACATGTGCTCGCCCAGGCCCACGCGCTCGATCTGGCGCGCAGCCTCGGCGAGCAGGCGCGCCTCCTCGGCGCGGTCCATCCGCCACGCCGCCGACAGCACGCCGCTCGTGCCGCGCATGTGGGCGCCGATGGCGACGTTCTCGAGTACGCTCATGGTGGGCAGCAGGCGCACGTGCTGGAAGGTGCGGCTCATGCCCATGCGCGCGATCGCGCGTGAGCCCTTGCCGACCACCGACTCGCCGAGGAAACGGACCTCGCCCGAGGTCGGCGTATCCACGCCCGAAACCTGGTTGAACATCGTGCTCTTGCCCGCGCCGTTGGGACCGATCAGGGCGAGGATCTCGCCCGCCCGCACCTCCAGGCTCATGTTGTTGTTGGCGAGCAGGCCGCCGAAGCGCCGCGTGACCGCCTTGGCCTCGAGCAGCAGGCTGCCGGCGGCCGGCAGCTCGCGCCGCGGTAGCGCCAACGCATCGCGATCGACCGCCCGACGCTGTGCCGCGACCGGGATGAAGCGCTTGAACCCCGACACCAGGATCGGCCACAGCCCGCCGCGTGCCTTGTGCAGCACCAGCACCATCAGCACACCGAAGAAGATCACCTCGAAGTTGCCGCTGGTGCCGAAGAGCTTGGGCAGCAGGTCCTGCAGCCACTGCTTGAGCACGGTGATCACGCCCGCGCCGACGAGCGCGCCCCAGACGTGGGCCGCACCGCCGACGACCGCCATGAACAGATACTCGATGCCGATGTGCAGGCCGAATGGCGTCGGATTCACGAAGCGCTGCATGTGCGCGTACAGCCAGCCCGAGGCGCAAGCGAGCAAGGCGGCGAGGATGAAGATCACCATGCGCGAGCGCGCGGTGTCGACGCCCATCGCCTCGGCCATCACCATGCCGCCCTTGAGTGCGCGAATCGCCCTGCCCTCGCGCGAGTCGAGCAGGTTGCTGGTGGTCAGCACGCCGGCGAGCACGAAGAGCCAGACCAGGTAATACACCTCCTCGCCCTGGCGCAGCTCGTAGCCGAACAGCGAGATCGGCGGGATGCCGGTGAGGCCGGTGTGGCCGCCCAGAAAGCCCATGGTGCCGAACAGGAAGTACAGGCTCAGGCCCCAGGCGATGGTCGCCAGCGGCAGGTAATGCCCGGACAGGCGCAGGGTGAGCTTGCCGATCAGGAAGGCCACCACGACGGTGAGCACCAGCCCGACGAGCAGGGCGAGCCAGGGCGAGCCGCCCGCCCAGGCCAGCCAGCCGGGCAGTTCCGCCGAGGTGGTGAGCAGCGCGGTGGTGTAGGCGCCGAGGCCGACGAAGGCGGCCTGGCCGAAGCTGGTCAGGCCGCCCACACCGGTGAGCAGCACCAGCCCGAGCGCGACCATGGCATACAGGCCGATGTAGTTGAGCAGCGTGACGTAGAAGGCCGACAGCACCAGCGGCGCCACCGCCAGCAGAGCGACGAACGCGGCCATCACCAGGCGCGGAGAGAGCGCGGGTTTCATTCCTCTTCCTCCACGTGGTGGCTGGTCAGGGAGCGCCAGACCAAAACCGGGATGATCAGCGTGAACACCAGGACCTCCTTGTAGGCGCTCGCCCAGAACGAACTGAAGGATTCGAGCAGGCCGACCAGCACCGCGCCGAAGGCTGCGAGCGGATAGCTCGCCAGCCCGCCGATGATCGCGGCGACGAAACCCTTGAGGCCGATCAGGACGCCGCTGTCGTAGTAGATCGTCGTGATCGGCGAGATCAGCACGCCCGACAGCACGCCGATCAGCGCGGCGAGCAGGAAGGTGAGCTTGCCGGCGAGCGCGGGCGGGATCCCCATCAGGCGGGCGCCGTTGCGGTTGATCGCGGTGGCGCGCAAGGCCTTGCCGTAGATCGTGCGGCCGAAGAACAGCGCGAGCGCGACGATCAGCACGACCGAAGCCGCAATCACCCAGATCGTCTGCCCGCTCACCGTCAGCGGGCCGACTTCGAAGCTCGCATCCGAGAGCGGCGGCGTGCGGTAACCCTCGGCGCCGAAGAACAGCAGGCCCAGGCCCACCATCGCGACGTGGGACGCGACCGAGACGATCAGCAGCACCAGGACCGTGGCCTCGGCGATCGGCTGAAAGACGATGCGGTACATCATCGGTCCGAGCGGCACCACCACCAGCATGGTGAGCAGGATCTGCACCGCGAGGCCGAGTTCGGTTAGCGGCAACAGGCGCAGCAGGGCAAGGACCGCAAGCGGGTAGCCGATATTGACCGCGAGGACGCTCGGCAGCTTGCGCGCCTGCCCGGCACGCAGCGCCCCGAGTCCGTCGAGGGCGGCGACGGCGACCCCGGCACCGAGCAGCAGCCAGGCCGTGGCGGGGAAGACACCGTTACCGATCATCGCAAGCGTGAGCGCGCCGTAGGCGACGAACTCTCCCTGCGGGATGAAGATCACCCGGGTGACAGCGAACACCAGTACCAGCGCGAGCGCTAGCAGCGCATAGATGGCGCCGTTGGTGATGCCGTCCTGACCGAGGATCAGTGCAATCTGAAAATCCATGGACGCGAGCCTCCGCGCGCCCCGGCCGGGAGCCGAAGCGCGATCGAGTGGACCGACTGATGGGAACGGCGCGGTCGCCGGGCCGCAAGCCCGGCGACCGCGCGGGAGCACCGCTTACTGGACGAGCTTCCAGGCGCCCTTCTGGATCTGCACCATCACGCGCGCGCGCTGGTCGAGGCCGAGGTGGTCGTTCGGACCCATCGTGAACACGCCGTGGGCCCCGGGGACCTCCTTCATGTTCTCGAGCGCGTCGCGCAGCGCCGCACGAAACTCGGCGGTGCCGGGCTGGGCCTTCTTGAGCGCCGCGGGAACGGCCGCCTGCAGCATCACGCCGGAATCCCAGGCGTGGGCGCCGAAGGTCGACACGCTGCCCTTGCCGTGCGCCGCCTCGTAGGCCTTGATGTAGGTCATCGCGCTCGCCTTGACCGGGTTGTTGTCGGGCAACTGCTCGGCGACCAGCACCGGACCGGCGGGCAGCAGCGTGCCCTCGCAGTCGGCGCCGCAGACGCGCAGGAAGTCGTTGTTCGCCACACCGTGGGTCTGGTAGACCTTGCCCGACCAGCCGCGCTCCTTGAGCGTCTTCTGCGGCAGCGCCGCCGGCGTGCCCGAGCCCGCGATGAACATGGCGTCGGGCTTGGCCGCCATCATCTTGAGCACCTGCCCGGTAACCGAGGTGTCGGTGCGGGTGAAGCGCTCGTTGGCGACGATCTTGATCCCGCGCGCCTCGGCGACCGACTTGAACTGCTCGTACCAGCCCTCGCCATAGGCGTCGGCGAAGCCGATGAAGGCCACGTTCTTGACGTTGTTGCTCGTCATGTGGGAGACGATCGCGGTCGACATGTGGGAGTCGTTCTGCGGCGTCTTGAACACCCAGCGCCGCTTCTCGTCCACCGGCTCGACGATGCGGCTGGAGGCCGCCCACGCGATCATCGGGGTCTGCGATTCGGCGGCGACGTCGATCATGCCGAGCGAGTTGGGCGAGGTGGTCGAACCGAGCACCACGTCGACCTTGTCCTCGGAGACCAGCTTGCGGATGTTCTTGACCGCGCTGGTGGTGTCCGAGGCGTCGTCGAGGACGACGTAGGTGACTTTCTGCCCGGCGATCTCCTTGGGCATCAGCTCGACGGTGTTGCGCTCGGGGATGCCGAGCGAGGCGGCCGGCCCGGTGGCCGAGACGGTGATGCCCACCTTGAGCTGGGCATGAGCGGCGCCCGCCGCAAAGGCAAGACCGAGCGCGACGAACAGCGTCTTCTTCAGTTTCATGGTATCTCCTCCGGTCGTTATGGATTAGGCGACCAGCCTGACCATGACGGGCCGCCCTTCTTGCCACCCGATGAAACCCGATACCTGCAGTTCCACGAAAAGCGCCTCAATGGTAGACGATTCCGGGCCCTGCGGGCGTGATGCATGCTACGCGCAAAGCGGCTTCCCAGGCCGCTTTGCGATGTTTCAGACGTACTGCCCGGCGTCCACCCGGATGACCTCGCCGGTGATCATGCGCGCCATGTCCGAGAGCAGGAAGACGACGGCTGCGGCGATATCGTCCGGGGTGGCGAGCTCGCGCATCACCGACTCCTGCAGCGCGCGCTCGAGCACCTCGGCCGGCAGCGCGCGCGCCATCTCGGTCATCACCATGCCGGGCGCAACCGCGTTGACGGTGATGCCCTTGGGGCCGAGTTCGCGCGCCGCGGTCTTGGTGAGGCCGATCATGCCCGCCTTCGCCGCGGTGTAGTTGGCCTGGCCGAACTTGCCGCGCAGGCCGTTGATCGAGGTGATGTTGACGACCCGGCCGCGGCCGGCCGCGATCATGCCCGGCGCGCAGGCGCGCAGCATGTGGAATGCGCCGCTCAGGTTGACGTCGAGCACCGAGCGCCATTCCTCGTCGCTCATCTTGAGCAGGCTGCGGTCGCGCGTGATGCCGGCGTTGTTGACCAGCAACGTCGCCGGCTCGGGCAGCTGCGCCACCGCGTCGGCCACCGACTGCGCGTCGGCCACATTCACCCGATGCAGCACGCCCGCCGACTCGTTGCTGTCGGTCATGTCGAAGACATGCACGCGCGCGCCGGAGGCGACCAACGCGTCGGTGATCGTGCGTCCGATCCCGCGCGCGCCGCCGGTGACGATCGCCACCTTCCCAGCCAGTTCTCCGCTAAAACCCATGAGCCGCTTCCCCTCTGGATGTGCATATGCCCGGAGCCCGCTTGCGCGGCCCCCGGGCCGGTTGATGCCGAGCGCTCAGACGAGCGGGCGCGACAGCGAGAGCTGCTGGCCGGGACGGAAGCCGCAGCGGTCGAGGAAGCGCAGCAGGTCGAAGCGGTTCCACTCGACCTCGGTGCGCACCGACTCGACGTGCAGCGAGGTCAGGTTGGCGAGCAGCTGCGACACCAGCGCACGGCCGACGTGCTTGCCGCTGGCCGCCGCATCGACGCCGATGGTGTCGATCACGGCAGCAGTGGCCGCGCGGCCGAACTCGCCGAAGTCGACCCGCGCCATCAGGAAGCCGGCGACCATGCCGTCCTGCTCGGCGACGACCGAGACGCGGACGCCGGACTCGCCGAGCGCCTCGTCGAACTTGCGCCGGTAGTAGGCGCTGCGGTCGTGGCCTGTGGTGCGGCGGTCGATGCGCACGACGGCGTCGAAGTCGGCCGCGGTCAGCGAGCGCACCGGGATGCGGTCGCGCGACAAGGCTTCGGCGTCATCCTGGCTGGCGTCGCTGTAGTCGGGCTCGGTGTTGAACTGGTCCAGCAGTTGCTTGGTGGTGGGATGCGGACGCGTGGTCATCGCTGATCTCCAGGTTGTCGTTTCCGGACGTGAACTCAGAAGTTCACGTATTCGGTCGGGCGCTCGAGCACCAGCCGCGGCGACAGGCGGAAGCCGGCCGCGGAGAAGAACTCGACCAGACCGGGACGATCCCATTGCGCCTGGGTGCGCATCTCGCTGGCGCCGCGTTCGCGCGCGCTGCGGTCGAACTCGCCGACCAGCTTGCGGGCGAGGCCCTGGCGCTGGGCCGCGGGGTCGATCGCCACGGCGTCGAGCACCGCGACGCGTTCCAGGCCGCCGAATTCGCCGTCGAGCAGGTGGCCCAGCAGGAAACCGGCGACCTCGCCGCCACGCTCGGCCACGCAGGAGAAGAATCCCGTGGGGCTCTGCTGCTCGGCCTGGAGGCGGCGCTCGAAGAAGCCGGCGCGGCTCTCGCCGCCATTGGTCGCGTCGAGGCGGGTGACCGCCGCCAGGTCGCCGGCGGCCAGCGGCCGCAGCTTGATTTCGGTATTCGCAGTCATTGCGTCTCCCTGAGATGACTGGGGCGGGAGGGCCGCCATCGGCCCCCTCCGCCGGTGGATCAGTGCAGGCTGTCGTACTTGGCCTGCAGTTCGTCCTGCGATTCGCGGTAGTCCGGGTGATCCTTGATGCAGTCGGCCGGGCAGACGAGCTTGCACTGCGGCTCGTCGAAGGCACCGACGCACTCGGAGCACTTGCCCGGATCGATCACGTAGATCGGGTTGCCGGCGGTGATCGCCTCGTTCGGGCACTCCTCGACACAGGCATCGCACGCGGTGCAGTCGTCATTGATGAGCAGGGCCATGATGGCTTCCTCCTGTAGGCTGGTTTCAGGCCGCGGCGGCGAGCTGCTGCCCGCCCAGGCGCGCGAGTTTCTCGTGGCGGAAGGCACCCCACAGGGCCGCGCCGATCGCACCGGCGAAGGGCGAGTCCGGGTGGTTGAACGCAGTCACGTTCATCTTCTGCTCCTTGACCGACTCGTTGAGGGTGTTGAGCAGGCCCTCGTCGAGCGCCAGGCCGCCGGTGCAGAGCACCACGCCCTCGCGCGCGCCGATCGACTTGAGCAGCTTGGCCAGGCGACCGGCCATCGAGATGTGGATGCCCTTCAGGATGTTGGGCGCCGTGATGCCGCGCGACACCATGTTGATGACGTCGGTCTCGGCCAGCACCGCGCAGATGCTCGACACCACCTCGGGGTTGTCGGCCTGGTTCGACAGCGAGCCGATCTCGTCCTGGGCGATGCCGAGGTAGCGCGCGATGTTCTCGAGGAACTGCCCCGAGCCCGAGGCGCACTGGCTGGTCATCTTGTAGGTCTCGACCTTGCCGCGCTCGTCGTTGCGGATCGCCCGCCCGTGCAACGCGCCGATGTCGAGCACCGCGCGCGCTTCCGGGTTGAGGTAGACCGCGCCACGCGCATGGGTCGTCATGGAGTAGAAGTGGCCGGTGTGGAAGTGGAGGCTCTCGCCCTCGCCGGTGGTGGCGACGTAATCCACGTCGGACGCCTTGAGGCCGGCCTCCTCGAGGAGCGCGTGGTAGGCCTCCTCGGCGAGCTTGAAGGGATCGCGCTGACGGATGCGGTCGTTGCGCTTGCCCAGCCACTCGGTCTTGTCGCCCTCGACGCGGAAGAGGACGGTCTTGACGGCGCCGGTGCCGATGTCGATGCCTGCGGTGATGGTCATTTTCAAGCCTCCACGACGGCGCGACGGGCGAATTCGGAAGCCCCAAGCGCACCGGTATAGATCGAATCGGGGTCGATGTTGATCTTCACCTCCCCGTAGTTTTCCTTGACGAGCTGGCGCAACTCCTTGACTGCGGCCTCGTTCTTGGCCACGCCGCCGGTGAAGGTGAACTCGTCGGTGATGCCGCCCGAGCGCGAGATGATCGACATCGCGCGCAGCATGATGGCGCGGTGCAGGCCGGCGAGGATGTCCTCGCGCTTGTCGCCCAGCGCCAGGCGGTCGCGCAGCTCGGCGCCGGCGAACACGGTGCAGGTCGAGTTGATGCGGATCGACTTGGTCGCCTTCATCGCGAGCGGGCCGAGTTCGTGCAGGCCCATGTTCATCTCGTCGGCGACGTAGCCCAGATAGCGGCCGGTGCCGGCGGCACAGCGGTCGTTCATCTGGAAGTTCACCACGATGCCCTTCTCGTCGATCTGGATGCCCTTGGTGTCCTGGCCGCCGATGTCGAGCACCGTGCGGGTCTTCGGATACATCAGGTGGGCGCCCAGGCCGTGGCAGAGGATCTCGGAGCGGATGTGCTCCTTCGGGAAGGGCAGGCGGACGCGGCCGTAGCCGGTGCCGACCACATAGCGCTCGACCATGTCCACATCGAGCGCCGCATCGATCGGCGCGCCGAGCGCGGCGGTGTCGAGGGCGCTGGACATCTCCCCACGAACCCGCTCCATCGCGGTGCGGAACTTGCGGTTCATGTCACCCGAAGGCGGACGGTTCTCGACCTCGATGATCGACTTGTCGTACATGTGCAGCAGGGTGTCGAAGGGGATCCCGGCATCGCGCGCCACTTCCTCACCGATCTGCATGAAGCGCGAACCGGCCAGATCGCGGAAGAAGTCCGATTTGCGCTGCGCCGTGGGTGCGAACAGCTTGTCGGCTTCTTCCTCGCGCAGGCGGCGGAAGACTTCGGTCAGCGCACCGACGATCACTTTTTCCTTGCCGGCGAAGCGCGGGCCTTCGACGTTGGCGATGCAGGTCTGCTCGAGGTCGCCGAGCTGCTCGACGAACTGCTCGCGGCGGAAGTTGCGCGTCAGGCCGGCGAGGATCTCGTCTACCCGACCGGCGACGGCCGGCACCTTCTCGAGCTCGCGACGGATCAGGCTCAGGCGCGCATCAATGAACGCCTCGAGCTTGGAGACGCGTGCGGCGGTGTCATAGTTCGAGCGCGAGTTGGTGATGCCGCGACCGAGCACCTGCCCCTTGTCGTCCATGACGACCGCCTTGGTCGTGGTGGACCCCAGATCAATTCCGACGAAACATTCCATGGTTCGCTCCTTACGCGGCTGCCAGCGACGCGCCGCTGCGTTTCTGATCGACCATCTGGAAGTAGCTTTCCAGACGGTTCTTGACGTTTGCGTGGGAGAAGTAGCGCGGATCGACGAGGTCGGTCTCGATGAACGCCGCCGGCTTGCCGGTCCGCTTCTCGATCTCGCGCATCATCAGCAGCTGACCCGCCGAGAAGCTGTTGCAGCTCTTGATCGAGTTGATCAGCAGGCCATCGGCCTGGTAGTCGTTCATGTACTTCTCGAGCAGTTCGACGCGCTGCGGCAGGTTGTTGTTGGTGTAGCAACCCAGGCAGTAGTCGGCCAGCGTGCCCAGCGGATCGTTCGGGTCGTGACGGAAGCCCTGGTCGTAGAGGCCGCCCACCTTGGTGTAGGAGCTCGCCACCACCACCGCGCCCTCGTCGTAGAAGAGCTTCCAGAACTCGCGGAAGCTGGTCCAGTTCGGCGGACCCTCGACGACCAGGCGGTACTTCTCTTCCTTCATGTCGCCTTCGGGCGTGATCGGGCCCTTGCCCTCGCGGATGCGCTGCTCGATCTCCTTGCGCACCAGGTCGTAGTACTCGACCGCGTCGGTGGTGCCGCGGAAGGCGGTGAACATCGGGCCGATGTAGTACACGCCGCCGAAGTAGGCATCGATCGGCGAGGGACGGTTCTTCGCGCTCTCCAGCACCCAGACCAGGTTGTCCTCGGCCTTGGCCGAGTTCTTCAGGTATTCGCGCAGGCGGTCGATGTCGAACTTGACGCCCGAGACCTTCTCGAACATCGGGATGACTTCTTCCTTGAGCTGCTTGACCACGAAGTCACGCATGTTCTTGGTGATCTTGCCGTCGCCCTGATACGGGATCTGCAGCATCACCGTCGGACACTTGTACTCGTGGCGCAGCAGCTCGAACCACTTCATGAAGGTGAAGCAGCCGGTGTAGGACAGCAGCAGCATGTCCGGCGCGGGCATCGGCTTGCCGTTGGGCGCGATGTTGCCGCGGCCCATCATGCCGATGTCGGCCTTGACGTAGGTGCACACGTCCTCGGAGTGGCCCGCCTTCTCGGCGTCCATGATCATGCCGCCGGAAACCTTGCGCATGCCGTTCTGGATGGCGTTGGTCTCGGGCAGGTTGTTGACCATGTCGAAGCACATGATCAGCTCGTTCAGGTTGCCCGGGACGAAGGTCGACACGACCTTCTCGCCCGACTCCTTGGTGCCGGTGAGACGATCGTAGTTGCCGGCGATCATCTCCTTCTGCTTCACCATCGAGGGTTCTTTGATGACTTCGGGGGAGGTGGCTGCGCTCATGATTAGCTCCAGAGTTTGATGGAGTCGGCGAAGGTGCCGGCCTGCTCGCGGATCGGCTGCATCTGGCCCGAGTTTTCCGCGTACTTGAACGAGATGTAGGGGACGTTGTGCTCGGAGCAGCGGTCGGCCAGCATCGGCCGCTCGAGCAGGGCCGGGTCGCAGAAGCTGGGCGCGGCGAAGATGACACCCTCCGCGGCGTTGCTGCGAACCTGCTCGAGCAGGTACTTGCCCTTGTCCTCTTCCTTGTCGTCGTACTTCGCGGCGGTGGCGATCGACTCGTGCAGGAAGGCGAGCGACAGGTTCTGCATCGGATCACCGCCGGTCGAGACCGGATTGCGCAGCCAGCGATGCACGATCATGTAGTCGTCATCGACGATGTAGCAGCCGGCGAGCTCGATCGACTTGATCAGGTTGAGCGGCGGCTGCTCGCAGAACGAGCCGTTGATGACCACGCGGCAGTTGTCGCGCTTGGATGCCTTCACATTCTCGGCTGCGGCGAGGTATTCGCTCAGCATCTGGTTGTGCTCTTCCACCGGCAGCACGAGGCCGGCGCGCATCAGCAGATAGACTTCGGACGAGGGCACCTTCCACGGCTCGCGGGAACGCATGCCGTACACCGCCTGCACCAGCCTGCGGTTCTCGTTGTAGACCGCGATCGAGGCACGCAGCGCGTCGTCGGTGATCTTGCGCCCGGAGAGGTGCTCGAGGCCTTCACGCAGTTCGTTCAGCTCGTTGGTGTAGTAGCTGCCACCGACGTCGTCGCGATAGTTCTGCGGCACGTCGAAGTAGCGCACGTACTTGCCCGGGAACAGCAGCTTCCACATGCCGGACAGGTTGCGGATCACGTCGCAGATGCTGGGAAACAGCATGCCGTCGACGAAATCCATGCGCTTGGACAGCCCCAGCTCGATGGTCGAGCGTGGGATGCGACAGATGTAGCTCTGGTAGTAGGCGTCGCCGTGGATCACCTCCAGGCCGTCGCCTCCGCCCATGATGCCGAGCGGGAGCATGCCCGCGGCGTGGATGATCTCGCGCGGCACATACACCGGCATGTAGGCGATTACCTTGCGCGAGGGGTCGGCCTCCTTCCACTTCCTTGCGGCGGTGAAATCGAGGTCTTCGTAGAGCGCTTCACAGCGCGCGATGATGTCTGCCGTACTCATGGTCAACGGTTCTCCCAGTTTGCAGAACGCTTCTCAAGAAAGGCCCGTAGACCTTCCACCGCATCGTGGCTGGCCATCAGCTCCTCGAGATACATGGCCTCCACGGTTTCCAGTTTTTGCTTGATCGCCGGCACCCGGTCGCAGCGTGCGGCCCGAACCGCGAAACGCAGCGAGCTGGCGCTCAGCGCAGCAAGATGTTCGTCGTACCACTTCAGCGCGGCCGCCTCGGGGTCGTCGGCCAGCACGTCGGCCAGGCCGATGCGGAACGCCTCGGCGCCGTCGATGCTGCGCCCCGAGAACAGCAGCTCCTCGGCACGCGATTGCCCGACGCGCGGCGGCAGCAGGCAGGAGGCCGCAGGCGCGAACACGCCGAGGCGGATCTCCGGCTGCCCCAGGCGCGCATCCGGCGCCACGAAGAGCAGGTTGCCCGCCGCCGCCACCTCGAGCCCGCCGCCGAGGCACTGGCCGCGGATCGCGACCAGGATCGGCACCGGGCTGTCGAGCATCTGCCGCACCAGCGCATGCAGGGTCTTCAGCATCTGCGCGCACTGCTCGGGCATGTGCTCGTCCACACTGGCGCCGAAGCTGAAGTGCGGGCCCTCGGCATCGAGCAGCACCGCGCGCAGCGCGGGCGAACCGAGGTGGGCGCCGAGCGCCTGCTGCAGCGCGCCGATCATCGCGGCATCGACGATGTTCGCCTTGGGCCGCGCCAGGCGCAGGCGGAGCAGGCCGCCGTCGCGCTCCAGCCAGGCCTTGAGCGGGTTGATCGCCTCGCCCATCACTTCGCCCCCGGCATCAGGCTTTCGATCAGCTCGGGCGTCCAGGGCGTGCCGACGGCGAGCGCCTGGCGGAGGTCGGTGAACTCGATCTCGCGGCCGGTCTCCTTGGTACCCTCGTTGAAGGCGCGGAAGCCGGTGCGGGCCTCGTTCATCATGTTGAGCGCGAGCCAGGCGCGGCTGTTCTCCTTGTTGCGGTTCCAGGCATCGAGCTTGGGCTTGCGCAGCTCCTCGAAGCTCTTGGTCAGGCACTCGGGGAAGGTGGAGATCAGCTTGGCACACAGCTTCTCGACCGCCTCGTCGAGCAGGGAAAGGTCGATCTCGCCGCGCTTGAGCAGCTCCTTGCCGGCGGCCAGTTCGTCGCCGGTCTTGAACTCGCCGTGGATGATGCGGCCGAACTCGTCGAGGTAGCGGTCGGTGATGACCAGCGGGTTGGCGACGAACTTGCCATCGATCTTGAGCGCGGGGACGATCTGCGAGGAAATGCCGAGGCGGTAGGCCTTGTGCGCCGAGAACGGCTCGCACAGGGTGCCGGACACCATCGCCTGCTCGCAGCCGATCATCACCGGCAGGAAGTCGGTCGCACCGCCGATCGCGGCCGAGCCGTGCTTGGGGCCGGCCTGGCCGAAGTTGGCCAGGTCCTGGGCGACGGTGAAGTCCGCCGCCATGCCGATCTCCTGGCCGCCACCGATGCGCATGCCATTGACGCGGCACACCACCGGCTTGTCGCAGCCCAGGATCGCCGACACCATGTCGTTGAAAAGACGCATGTACTGGCGGTATTCCTGCGGGTTGCCGGCGTAGTACTCGGCGTATTCCTTGGTGTTGCCGCCGGTGCAGAAGGCCTTGTCGCCGACCGCGGTGAACACCACCGTGGCGACGTCGCGGGCGCAGGACGCGGCACGGAAGGCAAGGATCAGGCCCTTCACCATGTCGGTGGTGTAGGAGTTGTACTGCTTGGGGTTGTCCAGCCAGATCCAGGCGTTGTACAGGCCCGGCACCACCTCGCCCTGGAGATTGCGCGCGGGGCGCTTCTCGTAGATCACGCCCGGCACCACCGTCTCGGGCACCAGGTTATGGTCGACCAAGTGCTTGGGCGCAGTCTGATCGATCACGCGTTGCGTCGTTTCTTTCATCTCGTATGGCTCCTCTGTCTGCTCTCTTGTCGGATTGGTAGGGGGTGCGGGATCAGGGGGTCAGGATCGCGCGGCGGCTGAGCTTGTGCGCGTGAGCCGCCTCGAAGACCTCGTTGATCTGCGCGAGCGGGTGGCGCTCGACGAAATTGGCGAGGTTGATGCGGCCGTCGAGCACCAGGTCGAGCGCGGCCGGGTAGTACTCGGGCAGGCAGCCCCAGTTGCCGAGCGCGCGGGCATGGAAGGCCATCAGGTTGGAGAGGCGAACCTCGACCTTGTCCATCGTGAAGCCGACCACCGCGAGCGTCGCGCCGTGATTGATCAGGCTATAGGCGTTGGTCTGGCCGGCACCGCTGCCCGAGCATTCGAAGATCTTCCAGCGCGTGGTGCGCAGGCCGTTGGCCTTGGCGTGCGCCTCGATCGCCTTCTTGAGGTCGCGTCCGGTCACCTCGCGCGCATTGAGCGTCAGCGCCGCACCGTACTTCGACATCAATTCGAGCTTGGCCGGATCGACGTCGATCGCCACCACGCTCGCACCGAAGGCGTTGGCGATCTGCACCGCGTAGCCGCCGACGCCGCCCACCCCGATCACGATCGCGACGTCGCCAGGCTCGACTCCGGCCTGCGTGACCGCCTGGTAGGGCGTGGTGACCGCGTCGGCCACCACCGACACGTCGGCGAGTTGCAGTCCGGCGGCGGCGAGGCGCTTCTCATCGACCGCGCACAGGCCGCGCGCCGGCACCACGATATGGGAGGCGAAGCCGCCCTGGATGTCGTTCCCGGGCATCACCTGGGCGCGGCAGATGGTGCCGTGTCCCGACGTGCAGAGCTCGCAGGTCCCGCACGGCATCACCGCCGGCACGACCACCGCGCGGCCGACCCACTGCCCCGCCGCGCTGCCCGCGCCCACCACCCGGCCGCTGATCTCGTGGCCGAGCGCGAGCGGCAGCGGCTGGTTGGTGCGCACGCCGTCGTAGTAGTAGCCGAGATCGGTGTGGCAGACGCCGCAGCCGGCGACCTCGACCACCACCTGGTCGGCGGCCAGCTCGCCGATCTCGAACTCGGTGCGGACCATCGGCCGACCCGGCTCCACCATCATCCAGCGATACGGTTTGGTGCTCATCTACCCACTCCTTCCGTTTACGTTCGCGTCAACTTTGATCGATCTGATTGGCGACTGGATCGACTGCTTCCTGCCGCCGCGTTGGATGCAAAGTTAAATCAGGCCGGCAGGAGGGCAGTTGACCAAAGTCAACAGATTGACGTTTGCGTCAACGTAAACTTCGACACATCGGAGGTGAGCGCTGCGAAGGCGGCGCTGCAACCCAACCAGCCTCCGGTCGGCGCCGTGCCCGCTTCACCCGAGGGGGACGCGCGCATGGGCCCTGAACAGGACCGCGCCGGCACCCGCCGGTCGAAGGTCGAACATTGGAGAACGAGGATGACAGCCCGATCGGTATCGATAACATTCGCCGGCAGCGGCGGCGCGGGGGTGATGACCGCAGGCAACATGCTGCTCGACGCCGCCGGCCGTGCCGGCTGGTATGCCTACATGACCCGCTCGTCGGGCGCGCAGATCCGCGGCGGCGAGGCCGCCGCGATGATGCGTCTGTCTACGTCGCCGGTGCAGTCGCACGACGATCAATATGATCTGCTGGTCGCCATCGACTGGGAGAACGTCGGGCGCTTCTCCGCCGAGATCCCGATGACCGCCGATAGCCTGGTCGTCGGCGATCCCGACGGCGGCGAATTCCCCGAGGCCATCCGCGCCAAGGGCACGCGGTCGGCAGACATCCCGTTCAAGAAGATGGCCAAGACGATCGAGGGCGGGCGCCCCAACATGATCGCCCTGGGCGCGGTCGCCGGCCTCGTCGGCCTTCCCGAGGACGCCGTGCTCGGTGTGGTCCGCGACTCGCTCGCCAAGAAGGGAGAGGCCGCGCGCACCGCCAGCGAGGCATCGGTGCGTGCAGGCATGGCCTTCGCGGCCGACCTGCCGCCCTGCCCCCGCCTGGCCACCGCCCAGGGCCAGAGCGAGCGCCTGTGGAGCATCACCGGCAACGAGGCCGCCGGTCTCGGCGCGGTGCGCGGCGGCATCCGCTTCGTCGCCGCCTATCCGATCACCCCGGGCACCGAGGTGCTGGAGTGGCTCGCACCCAACCTCGCCAAGCTCGGCGGCGTGCTGGTGCAGGCCGAGGACGAGCTCGCCTCGATCAACCAGATCATCGGCGCTTCCTACGCCGGCGTGCCCTCGCTGACCGCGACCTCCGGCCCCGGCCTGGCGCTGATGACCGAATCGCTCGGTCTCGCGGTCGCCTCGGAGACCCCGATCACCGTGGTCAACGTGATGCGTGGCGGCCCCTCCACCGGCATCCCGGTCAAGTCCGAGCAGAGCGAC
Source organism: Thauera aminoaromatica (assembly GCF_000021765.1). Classification (NCBI taxonomy): domain Bacteria; kingdom Pseudomonadati; phylum Pseudomonadota; class Betaproteobacteria; order Rhodocyclales; family Zoogloeaceae; genus Thauera; species Thauera aminoaromatica. The sequence continues at coordinate 3,197,878 of NC_011662.2, forward strand.
CTCAACATCGCGCTCTACGGCCTGCACGGCGACGCCCCGCACCTGGTGGTGGCGCCCAACTCGCTCGCCGACTGCGCCTTCGCCACCCAGTGGGCGGTCCATCTCGCCGATACCCTGCAGACCGCCGCGATCGTGCTCTCCGACCAGTCCCTCGGCCAGAGCCGGGCGACGATCTCGCCGCCCGCCGATCCCGGCTTGCGCGCGGTCCGCCTGATGCCCGAGGGCGAGGCGGCCGAACGCTACCGCCGCTACACCAACACCGCCTCGGGCGTCTCGCCGATGGCCGTACCCGGCATGAAGGGCTACCAGTACACCGCCGACGGCCTCGAGCACAACGAGTTCGGTACCCCGTCCAGCGGCGCGGCCGACCACAGCGCCCAGCTCGACAAGCGTCTGCGCAAGCTCGCCCTGCACGACTACGGCACGCACTGGGCCGACATCGAGGGCGACGGCGACATCGCCGTGCTGACCTGGGGTTCCACCACCGGGCCGGTGCGCGAGGCGCTCGAGCGCTTCCGCGCCAGCGGCGGGCGTGCCCGCCTGGTGTCGATCCGCCTGATCTCGCCGGTGCGCCCGGAACAGCTCGCCGCCGCGCTCGCGGGCGTGGCGCGCGTGCTCGTGGTCGAGCAGAGCCATGGCGCCCAGTTCCACCGCTACCTGCGCGCCCACTACGACCTCCCGGGGAGCGTGCGCGCCTTCCACCGGCCCGGCCCGCTGCCGATCCGTCCGAACGAAATCTTCCGCCAACTGGCCGACTGGAGCTGAACATGGAAGCCACATCCACCTGCCCGAGCTACTCCGCGCGCGACTACAAGTCCGAGGTCAAGCCCGTCTGGTGTCCGGGCTGCGGCGATTACTCGGTGCTCGGCTCGATCACCAAGGCGCTCGCCGAGCTGTCGATCCCGCCCGAGCGCGTCGCCCTCGTTTCCGGCATCGGCTGCTCCTCGCGCCTGCCCGCCTACACCAACGTGTTCGGCTTCCACGGCGTGCATGGCCGCGCCCTGCCGATCGCCACCGGCATCAAGGTATCCCGCCCCGAGCTCACCGTGATCGCCTCCGGCGGCGACGGCGACGGCTTCTCGATCGGCGGCAACCACTTCATGCACGCCTGCCGGCGCAACGTCGACATGACCTACATCGTCATGGACAACGAGGTCTACGGCATGACCAAGGGCCAGGCCTCGCCGACCACCGCGCCCGACTGGGAGAAGAGCAAGCTCACCCCGCAGGGCACCGGCATCAACCCCTTCCACCCGCTGGTGATCGCACTCGCCGCGGGCGCGAACTTCATCGCCCGCGGCTTCTCCGGCGACCAGAACGGCACCGCGAAGCTCATCACCGAGGCGATCCGCCATCCCGGCTTCTCCTTCGTGCAGCTGCTCAGCCCCTGCGTCACCTTCCGTCCCGAGCAGCGCGACTGGAAGGACATGGTGCATCCCGCCGCGGTCGACCCGACCGACGACCCCGCGCGCGCCGCGCGCCGCCTGATGTCCGACGATGGCTTCAACGTCGGCGTGCTCTTCCGCGGCAGCCGCAAGCCCTTCCAGCCCGGGCAGCCGGCGAGCGTCGATTCAGTTGCAGATCTCGAGAAGGAGTTCGTGTTATGAGCAAACCCGATCCGCAGGAAACCGGCATCCACTCGGTGGAGCACCTGCTGGCCCATGCGCTGGCGATGGAAGTCGAGGCGGTCGAGCGCTACGAGGCACTCGCCGACCAGATGGAGACCCACAACAACCGCGACGTCGCCGTGCTCTTCCGCAAGCTGGCCGAGATCGAGAAGCTGCACGTCGACAACGTCAACGACATCAGCGAGGGACACACCCTGCCCCACATCGCACCGTGGGAATACTCCTGGGAAGCCCCCGAGAGCCCGGAGGCGCCGTCGGTGTCGGCAGAAGGCCTGCATTACATGATGCATCCCTACCAGGCGATCGCGATGGCGCTCGAGGCCGAGCGCCGCGGGGTGGACTTCTACGACCGCCTCGTCGCCCAGTCCGAGCGCGAGGACATCCGCAAGCTCGCCGCCGAACTGTGCGAGACCGAGCGCGAGCACGTCACCCTGCTCGAAGGCTGGCTCGCCCGCTTCCAGCCCCCGCCCAAGGGCTGGAACGAGGACCCCGATCCGCCCTTGCTGCAGGGGTGAGGAGCAAGGGGTAAGGCGCCAGGAGCGATGCGCGCGCTGGGAGACCAGCGCGCGCATCGGCTTTTGGAGGTCGGGCGAAAGATGCCTGCGGAGAGGATGAAGGGAAATCCCGAGCGAAGGATCTCGAGCTGCGCCCGTCCGCCGTCGACCGACGACACTGCGACCGGATGTGACGAGGCGCCAGGCCGAGAGGTCTTCACCCCCCCAGGCCTGACGCCTCACATCTCACATCTCACATCTCACGCCGTCTGATCGACGCTCAGCTCGTAGCCCGCCTCGCGCAGGCCCTGCACGACCGCGCCGGCATCCTTGGCCTCGAAGCGGATGGTCGCGGTGCGCAAGCCCTCGGACTGCGGCGTGCGCGGCGACACCACCGAGACGATGTAGCCGCCCTGCGCATTGACCGAGGCGAGCAGCGCGGCGAGCTGGCCGGCGCGATCCTGCAACTTCACGGTGATCCGCGTCGCACCCTCGACCCAGCAGCCGGTGATGTCGAGGAAGAAATCGAGCAGGTCCACGCTGGTGACGATGCCCACCAGGCGCCCGGCGTCGTCCACCACGACGAGGCAGCCCAGCTTCTTGGGCCGCATCATGCGCGCGGCCTCCTCGATCTGCGTGCGTGGCGAGCAGCTCACCACCGACTTGTGCATGATGTCCGCCGCGGTGATCTTGGACAGCAGGTACTTCACCTCGCCGACGTCGAGCGTCGTGATCATGGACGGCTGGGCGCGCTGCACGTCGCGATGCGAGATGATGCCCAGCACCTTGCGATCCTGGTCGATCACCGGCACGTGGCGCACCTTCTTGAGCCGCATGATCTCGGAGACCTGCGAGAAAGAGGCCTCCGGACCGACGTGCAGCACCTCCCGGGTCATGATGTTTTCGACGAACATGGGTCACTCCAGTTGGAAGAAGAAACAGCGGTAAACAGCGGGTTCGAGACAGCACAAGAGGAATAGCGGGCACGCGACGCGGCCCCGGCCGGACACGGACCAGCGCGCATGCGGTCGCCGGATCTGCGGCTGGAACGCAGTTTATCGGAAACCCACATCCCCAAGCAGCGCCTATAGTTAACGCTAACGTTAACTCTACACAAAAAAATTACGTTCACGTCAACGTTACTGTTTGACAAATATCAACCGACCGGTCAGTCATAAGTTCTAGGATTCATCCCATAAGCCAAGAAGGGGGAGCGGGCGGCCTCAGCCTCGCCCGCACACCACCGGAGGAGACACCTGATGACCGTCAGCAGCCCACAGGGCACAACCAAGGTCGCCACCTACTGTTACCAGTGCGTGGCGGGGCCGGACCTGCTCAAGGTGAAGGTCGAGGACGGCGTGGCGACCGCCGTCGAGCCGAACTTCGACGCCGAGGACGTGCATCCGGCCGCGGGCCGGGTCTGCGTGAAGGCCTTCGGCCTCGTGCAGAAGACCTACAACCCGAACCGCGTCCTGCAGCCGATGAAGCGCACCAACCCGAAGAAGGGGCGCCACGAGGACCCGCGTTTCGTGCCCATCTCCTGGGATGAGGCGCTCGACACCATCGCCGCCAAGCTGCGCGGCATCCGCGAGACCGGCCTGCTCGACGCCTCGGGCTACCCGCGCGTGGCGGCGAGCTTCGGCGGCGGCGGCACGCCCACCGCCTACATGGGCACCTTCCCCGCCCTGCTGGCGGCCTGGGGCCCGGTGGACATGAGCTTCGGCAGCGGCCAGGGCGTCAAGTGCTACCACTCCGAGCACCTCTACGGCGAGCTCTGGCATCGCGCCTTCATCGTCTGTCCGGACACGCCGCGCAGCAAGTACATCCTGTCCTTCGGCAGCAACATCGAGGCCTCGGGCGGCGTATGCGGCGTTTGGCGCCACGCCGCCGCACGCGTCGAGCAGGGCGTCAAGCGCGTGCAGGTCGAGCCGCACCTGTCGGTCACCGGCGGTTGCTCCGCCGAGTGGCTGCCGATCAAGCCCAAGACCGACGCCGCCTGCATGCACGCGATGATCCACGTGATGCTGTTCGAGAACGCACGCTCGCGGCTGGACATCGATTTCCTCAAGCACATGACGGCGTCGCCCTACCTGGTGGCGCCCAATGGCTTCTACCTGCGCGATCCCGACACCCGCAAGCCGCTGGTGTGGGACCTCAAGTCCGGCAAGGCCGTCGTCTTCGACACCCCCGGCATCGATCCCGCGCTCGACGGCGACTTCCTCGCCTCCGGCCTCGAGGTGCTGCCCGACCAGGAACTCGTCACCCATGAGGCCGCGCCGGTGCGCAGTGCCTTCGGCAAGCTGCTCGACCACGAGCGCACCTTCACCCCGGAGTGGGCGCAGGGCATCTGCGACGTACCGGCGGCGACCATCCGCCGCATCGCCAACGAATACCTCGACCATGCCGAGATCGGCGCGACGATCGAGATCGAGGGCCGCACCCTGCCCTATCGCCCGGTGGCGGTCACGCTCGGCAAGACGGTGAATAACGGCTGGGGCGGCTACGACTGCTGCTGGGCGCGCACGCTGATGGCCTGCCTGGTCGGCGCGCTCGACGTGCCCGGCGGCACCATCGGCACCGCGGTGCGCCTGAACCGCCCAGCCAACGACCGCCAGAGCAGCGCCAAGCCGGGCGTCGACGGGTTCATGGACTATCCGTTCAACCCGACCGACAAGGAAAACTGGATCTCGCGCCCGCAGATCCGCAACGCCAACCGCACCCTGGTGCCGCTGGTGGCCAACTCGGCGTGGAGCGCCGCGCTCGGCCCCACCCACCTGGCCTGGATGCAGCAGCGTCACGGCTTCGAGAGCTTCCCCGAGCCCACCCAGCCCGACGTCTGGTTCTTCTACCGCACCAACCCGGTGATCTCGTTCTGGGACACGCCCCAGGTCGCCGAGGCGGTGGCGAAGTTCCCCTTCGTGGTCGCCTTCACCTACACCCGCGACGAGACCAACCACTTCGCCGACATCCTGCTGCCCGACTGCACCGACCTCGAAGGCCTGCAGATGCTGCGCATCGGTGGCACCAAGTACGTCGAGCAGTTCTGGGACCACCAGGGCTTCGCGCTGCGCCAACCGGTCGTGCCGACGCAGGGCGACACCCGCGACTTCACCTGGATCAGCACCGAACTGGCCCGCCGCGCGGGCATCCTCGAGCCGTACAACAAGGCGATCAACCGCGGCGCCGCAGGCGTGCCGCTGAAGGGGCCGAACTACGATTTCTCGCTGCAGCCCGACCACGCCTACGGGGTCGAGGAGATCTGGGACGCAAGCTGCCGCGCGGCCAGCGCCGAGCTCACCGAAGGCGCCGAGGACCACGGGCTGGAGTGGTGGAAGGAGCACGGCTTCCGCACCATCGAGTATCCGCGCCTGCAGTGGTATCTCTATCCCCACCTGGTCGACCAGGGGCTGCGCTTCGAGATGCCCTACCAGGAGCGCATCTACCGCATCGGCGAGGAGCTCGGCCGCCGCCTGCACGAATCCGGCATCGACTGGTGGGACCGCCAGCTCACCGAATACCGCCCGCTGCCCGAGTTCCACGACTTCTCCCACCTCATCAAGCACGCGGTGATCTCCAACCTGGGCGGGCGCGACGAGGACTTCCCGTTCTGGCTGCTAACCGCGCGCAGCATGCAGTACTCCTGGGGCGGCAACGTCAGCCTGCAGATGGTGCGCGAGGTGGCCGCGAACGTGAAGGGCCACCGCGGCGTGATCATGAACCCGACGGCCGCACGCAAGCTCGGCATCGAGGACGGCGACCTCGTCGAGGTGCGCTCGCCGCTGCGCGAGACCCGCGGTCGCGTCGTGCTGCGCCAGGGCATCCGCCCCGACACCCTGCTGATGGTGGGTCAGTTCGACCACTGGATCACGCCCTACGCGAAGGACTTCGACGTCCCCAGCATGAACGCCCTGGTGCCGATGCTGATGGACCTGACCGACGCCACCGGTTCGGCCGCCGACATCGTGCCGGTGTCGATCAAGCGCATCGGAGGTGCCCAATGACCCGCTACGCCATGGTGGTCGACCTGCGCCGCTGCGTCGGCTGCCAGACCTGCACCGCCGCCTGCAAGCACACCAACGCCACCCCGCCGGGCGTTCAATGGCGCTGGGTGCTCGACGTCGAGGCGGGCGAATTCCCCGACGTCACCCGCAGCTTCGTCCCGGTGGGATGCCAGCACTGCGACGAGCCGCCGTGCGAGACGGTGTGCCCCACCACCGCCACCAAGAAGCGCGCCGACGGTCTGGTCACCATCGACTACGACCTGTGCATCGGCTGCGCCTACTGTTCGGTCGCCTGTCCGTATAACGCACGCTACAAGGTCACCCGCGACACCCCCGCCTATGGCGAGGGCAAGATGGCCAACGAGGTGAAGCGTACCGACCCGGCGCGCATCGGCGTGGCCACCAAGTGCACCTTCTGCTCCGACCGCATCGACTACGGCCACGCCCACGGCCTCGTGCCCGGCGTCGATCCCGACGCAACCCCGGCCTGCGCCAACGCCTGCATCGCCAGCGCGCTCACCTTCGGCGACATCGACGACCCCGACAGCAAGGCCTCGCGCCTGCTGCGCGAGAACGAGCATTTCCGCATGCACGAGGAGCTCGGCACCGGCCCCGGCTTCTTCTATCTCTGGGAGAAAAAGCAATGAGAGGCGTCGAACCCGAACTGCAGCCCTTCTGGGACGAACGTGCCGCGGGCAACTTCATCGGCGGCGGCACCGGCGCCGGACTGCTGCTGTGGAGCGCGATCGCGGCCAGCGGCCACGGCACCGCGATCGGCTTGCCGCTCTTCCTCGCGCTCGCCTTCATCGGCGTCGGCCTGTTCTGCGTGTGGATGGAGATCGGTCGTCCGCTGCGCGCGCTCAACGTCTTCTTCCACGCGCGCACCTCGTGGATGACCCGCGAGGCGATCGTCGCCGGCCCGCTCTTCCTGTGCGGCCTCATCGCGCTGCTCAGCGGCTGGTTGTTCTTCGCCTGGCTCGCCGCCCTGATCGGCCTCGTCTTCCTGTACTGTCAGGCGCGCATCCTGCAGGCCGCGCGCGGCATCCCGGCCTGGCGCGAGCCGGCGCTGCTGCCGCTGATCGTGGTCACCGGGCTCGCCGAAGGCGCGGGCATGCTCGCGCTGCTCTCGCCGCTGCTCGTCCGCTCGCCCGGCGCCGAGTTCGCCTTCCCGCTGCTGGTGCTGGTCGTGCTGCGCTTCTGGCTGTCGCGGCGCTACGCCGCCCATCTCGCCCGCCCGAACAACGCCCCCCTGAAGACGCTGCGCGCGCTGCGCGAGAACGATCGCCACTTCCTCCTCCTCGGCCACACCCTGCCGGCGGCGGTGCTGCTGATCGCGCTCTTCGCCGGCGGCAGCTTCGGCACCGCACTGCTCGCGCTCGCGGGCATCGCGGTCGCCGCCAGCGGCTGGCTGTTCAAGCTCGCGCTCATCACCCGCATCGCCTACACCCAGGGTTTCGCGCTGCAGCACGTTCCCGCGCGCACCCCCGGCTATTCGCACCCCGGCGTCAAGCCGGGCTGGAACTGAACCCCTCCCTCCACCCCGGGGCGGCGGACCATGCCGGACCGCCGCCGAAATCAGGAGCAAAGCGCATGTACGAGGTCAGGATCCATGGTCGTGGCGGGCAGGGCGCGGTGCTTGCGGCCCAGCTGCTCGCGACCGCACTCGTGTTCGACGGCAAGTACGCCGTCTCCATTCCCGCCTTCGGCTTCGAGCGCCGCGGCGCGCCGGTGGTGTCCTTCATCCGCGCGAGCGAACAGCCGATCCGCCAGCTCACCAACATCTACGCACCCGACTGCATCGTCTGCGTCGATCCCGCGCTCGCCCGCACCGTGAACATCTTCGCCGGCCTCAAGCCCGGCGGCACCCTGGTGCAGGCGACCTCGCGCCCGCTCGCCGAGATCGACGTGCCCGACAGCGTCGGCACCGTCGGCCTGTGCGACGCGGTGCGCATCGCCACCGAGATCTTCGGCCGCCCGATCACCAACACCCTGATGCTCGGCGCCTTCGCGCGCAGCACCGGCCAGGTCTCGCTCGAGGCGCTGAAGAAGGTGATCGAGCAATCCGATTTCCGCGACGCCGGCCTGCGGCAGAACCTCGACGCCCTCGAGCGCGGCTATGCGGAAACGACCGTGCACACCCTCGAACGGAGGATCACAGCATGAGCGAACGCCACCAACACTACCCGGCCTGGCACCTCAAGGAGGCCGGGGTTCCCGACGACCTCTGTCCGGTCGCCACCGAGCAGAGTCCGATGTTGCCGGGCGACTGGCGCAGCTTCCGCCCGGTCGTCGATCGCGACAAGTGCGTCAAGTGCGCGGTGTGCTGGCTCTACTGTCCGGTGCAGTGCGTCGAGGAGCACGCCGCCTGGTTCGACTTCGACATGAAGACCTGCAAGGGCTGCGGCATTTGCGCGCACGAATGCCCGCAGCGGGCGATCACCATGATTCCGGAGGCGCAATGAACACCACCACGCTCGACACCGCTCCCACCACCGAAAAGCGCCCGGCACCGCAGCTGATGCTGTGCGAGGGCAACGAGGCCGCCGCGCTCGGCGTCGCGCTCGCCCGCCCCGACATGGTCGCGGTGTACCCGATCACGCCGCAAACCTCGCTGGTCGAGAAGCTCGCCAAGCTCATCGCCGACGGCAGGATGGACGCCGACATCGTCGATGCCGAGGGCGAGCATTCGGTGCTGTCGGTGCTGCAGGGCGGCGCGCTCGCCGGCGCACGCACCTACACCGCGACCTGCGGCCCCGGCCTCGCCTTCATGTTCGAGCCCTACTTCCGCACCTCGGGCATGCGCCTGCCGCTGGTGATGACCATCGTCACCCGCGACGGCATCACCCCGCAGTCGGTGTGGGGTGGCCACCAGGACGCGATGACGGTGCGCGAGGCGGGCTGGATCCAGATGTACTGCGAGACCGTCCAGGAAGTCCTCGACACCACGGTGATGGCCTTCCGCCTCGCCGAGCATCACGACGTGATGCTGCCGGTGAACGTCTGCCTCGACGGCAACTACCTCTCCTATGGCACCTCGCGCATCGAGATGCCCGATCAGGCCGAGGTGGACGACTTCATGGGACACAAGGACGTCAACTGGCACGTCGCCCTCGACCCGCTGCGTCCGATGGCGGTCGACCCGCTCACCGGCGGCTCGGGCGGCAACGGTCCGGAGACCTTCGTGCGCTACCGGCGCGGCCAGTGCGCCGGCATGAAGAACGCACTGCACGTGATCACCGAGATGCACGAGGACTGGGCGCGCCGCTTCGGCGAAGCCCACCGCTTCGCACCGCTGGTCGAGGAATACCGGCTCGACGACGCCGAGTACGCAATCATGACCCTGGGCAGCATGACCGGCGCCGCCAAGGACGCGGTCGACGAGGCCCGCGCGGCCGGCGAGAAGGTGGGCCTCATCAAGATCAAGACCTTCAGCCCCTTCCCGGTCGAGGCGCTGCAGCACGCGTTGCGCGGCGTGCGTGCGCTCGGCGTGGTCGACCGCTCGGTCAATTTCCGCTGGAACTGCGGCCCGATGTTCCAGGAAACCCTCGGCGTGCTCTACCGCCTCGGCCGCCAGGTGCCGGCGCAAAGCTTCATCGGCGGCCTGGCCGGCGCCGACCTCACCGTCACCACCTTCCGCCGCGTCATCGACGAGACCCGCGCCCTGCTCGAGCGAGCGCCCTCCGACGAGCCGGTGTGGCTCAACGCCAAAGACTGAGCGCCAAGGACCGAGGAAACCGCCATGCACACCACCGACTACCTGATCGCCGGCAGCAGCCACGCCGCGCTCGAGGCCATCAACGCGATCCGCATGCACGACGGCGACGGCAGCATCACCGTCGTCACCCGTGATCCGCACCGCCCCTACTCGCCCACCGTGCTGCCCTACGTGGTCTCGGGGCGCTCGACGCCCGAACGCGTGTTCCTGCGCGACGACGACTTCTTCACCGCGAACAAGGTCGATTACCGCAGCGGCTGCGCGCTCGCCGGCCTCGACCCCGCGGCGCATCAAGCGCGCCTGGCCGACGGCAGCACCATCGGCTACCGCAAGCTGCTCCTCGCCACCGGCGCCAGCCCGATCGTGCCGCCCATCCCCGGCATCGAGCGCGTCGACTACCACGTGCTGCGCACGCTCGACGACGCCACCCGGCTGCGTGCGGCGATGGCCGCGTCGAAGAACGCGGTCGTGCTCGGTGCCGGCCTGGTCGGCATGCACGCCGCCGAAAACCTGGTCAAGGCCGGGGCCAGCGTCACCATCGTCGAGATGAGCAAGCAGCTCACCTCCGGCTACTTCGACGAGGTCGCCGCCGGCATGATCGAGCAGGCCTTCCTCGGCAACGGCGCGAAGATCCGCACCGGCCACCGCGTCGTCGGCCTCGAGCCGAGCGCCGACGGCGCCACCCTGAAGCTCGACAACGGCGACACCATCCCCACCGACCTGCTGCTGGTCGCGGTCGGCGTGCGCCCCGAGCTCGGTTATCTCGACGGCAGCGGCATCGCCACCGAGCGCGGCATCCTGGTCGACGACACCATGCGCACGAGCGCAGAGGACGTCTGGTCCGCCGGCGACTGTGCGCAGGCGCGCGGCTTCTTCACCGGCACGCCGGTGATGAACGCGATCCTGCCCGACGCCACGCTCCAGGGCCGCATCGCCGGCATGGCGATGGCGGAAGATCCCGGGCTCAAGCCCTACGCGGGCGGTCTGCCGCTCAACACCTACCACTTCTTCGGCCGCCACGCGATCTCGGTGGGCAGCGCCGCGGTCCCCGAGGGCGGGCGGGCGCAGGTGCGCTTCGACGCCGCGAGCGGGCGCTACCTGCGCGCGGTGTTCGACCGCGACGAGCGCCTGACCGGCATCTTCGGGGTGAATGAATTCTTCGATGCCGGCGTGATGGCCCAGCTCATCCTGCGCCGCACCGATCTCGGACCGCTGCGCGAACGCTTCTTCGCGCAGCCGCTCGCCACCGGCCGCGAGCTCATGTCGCAGCTCTGGCGCTAAGGGGAAGATCATGGGACAAGCCTACTCCACCATCGCCTTCGACCCCGCCAAGTGCGACGGCTGCGGCAAATGCATGACGGCGTGCGCGAGCGTCAAGTTCGACTCCACCGACACCACGCGCTCGCTGATCCAGATCGTGCGCAGCGGCGGCGCCCGCATCGAGCCGCCCCGCCCGGGCGAGTTCGAGCTCGCGCTGTGCCGCCAGTGCGCCGATCCCAAGTGCGTCACCGTGTGCCCGGCGGGCGCGCTCGGCAAGAACGGCGCCACCGGCGTGATCGACTGGGACGCCTCGAAGTGCGTCGACTGCCTGCTGTGCACCATCGGCTGCACCTACGCCGGCATCGCGCTCGACGAGCACAGCGGCCGTGTCAGCAAGTGCGACACCTGCGAGGGCAAGCCGGCCTGCGTGCCCGCCTGCCCCACCGGCGCGCTGCGCCACATCACCACCGCGCGCATCTACAACGAGGTCGGCAGCTGGGAAGACCTGTTCGCACCCGGCCTGGCGGGCTGCCAGGGCTGCAACACCGAGCTGCTGATGCGCCACGCGCTGCGCCGCGTCGGCCCCGACACCGTGCTCGCCACCCCGCCGGGCTGCGTGCCCGGCATGGGCTCGGTGGGCTTCAACGGCACCACCGGCACCAAGGTCCCGGTCTTCCACCCGCTGCTCACCAACACCGCGTCGATGCTCGCCGGGGTCAAGCGCCAGTACGAGCGCGTCGGCCGCAAGGTCACCGCGATGGCGATCGCCGGCGACGGCGGCGCCTCGGACGTCGGCTTCCAGTCGCTCTCGGGCGCGGCCGAGCGCGGCGAGCGCATCCTCTTCATGGTGGTCGACAACGAGGGCTACATGAACACCGGCATGCAGCGCTCGAGCTGCACGCCCTACGGCGCATGGACCTCGACCACCCCGATCGGCGCACATGGCCGCGGCAAGACGCAAGACGCCAAGAACCTGCCGATGATCATGGTGAACCACCGCTGCGAATACGTCGCCACCGCGTCGACCGCGTACATGGAGGACCTCTACGAGAAGCTCGACAAGGCCCTCGCCGCCTCCGAGCGGGGCTTCGCCTACCTGCACGTGTATTCGCCCTGCACCACCGGCTGGCGCTTCCAGAGCGCGCTCAACATCGAGGTCGCGCGCAAGGCGGTGGAGTCGAACTTCGTCACCCTGTGGGAATACACCCCCGAGGCCGGGCTGCACTTCACCCGCCCGGTGGACAAGCCGCTGCCGGTGGCCGACTACCTCAAGGCCATGGGGCGCTTCCGCCACCTCAGCCCGGAGCAGGTCGAGCACATCCAGAACAAGGTGGCCGAGAACCTGCGCTTCGTGCGCAAGATCGCGGAGCAGGCCGATGAGCAATGAGAAGCCGTCCCCCCCGGAGCAGATGAGCCGCCCCGAGCTGCAGGCGCTGCAGCTCGAGCGCATGCGCTGGTCGCTGCAGCACGCCTGGGACAACGTGCCGCACTACCGGCACGCCTTCGAGGCCGCCGGCGTGCGGCCATCCGACCTGCGCGGCCTGGCCGACCTGGCGAGGTTCCCCTTCACCGCCAAGCAGGACCTGCGCGACAACTATCCCTACGGCCTCTTCGCGGTGCCGATGGCCAAGATCGTGCGCGTGCATGCCTCGTCCGGCACCACCGGCCGCCCCACCGTGGTCGGCTACACCAAGGGCGACATCGAGCGCTGGGCCGCGGTCATGGCGCGCTCGCTGCGCGTGGCCGGCGCGAGCTGCGAGGACATCATCCTCAACTCCTACGGCTACGGCCTCTTCACCGGCGGCCTCGGCGCCCACTACGGTGGCGAGGCGCTCGGCGCCACGGTGATCCCGATGGGCGGCGGCAACACCGAGAAGCAGATCCAGCTCATCCAGGAGTTCCGCCCCACGGTGATCATGGCCACGCCGTCCTACATGCTGACACTGGCCGACACGATGCAGCGCATGGGGCTCGACCCCTCGGCGACCACGCTGCGGCTGGGCATGTTCGGCGCCGAGCCGTGGACCAACCAGATGCGCGCCGAGATCGAGCGCGTGCTGGGCATCGACGCGATCGACGTGTATGGCCTGTCCGAAGTGATGGGCCCGGGGGTGGCCTGCGAGTTCGTCGGTCACAAGGACGGCCCGCACATCTGGGAAGACCACTTCTATCCCGAGATCATCGACCCGGTCACCGGCGAGGTGCTGCCCGACGGCGAGCGTGGCGAGCTGGTGTTCACCTCGCTCACCAAGGAAGCGATGCCGGTGATCCGCTACCGCACCCGCGATCTCACCCGCCTGCTGCCCGGCAGCGGCTGCGCGATGCGCCGCATCGACAAGATCACCGGGCGCAGCGACGACATGCTGATCATCCGCGGCGTCAACGTCTTCCCGACCCAGATCGAGGAGGTGCTGCTGCGCCACGACAAGCTGTGCGGCCACTACCAGCTCGTGCTCACCCGCGAGGGTCACCTCGACCAGCTCACCGTCCGCGCCGAGCTGCGCCCCGAGCTCGCCGACGGCATCGGCCAGGGCCTGCGCCGCCAGATCGGCGAGGAGGTCCGGCACGCGATCAAGAGCTTCGTCGGCATCAGCGCCGAGATCGAGATCCTCGACCCCGACAGCATCGAGCGCACCCAGGTCGGCAAGGCAAAGCGCGTGATCGACCGCCGCAACGCCGCAACCAGCACCGCCTGAGGGCGCGCCGGGAACGCATCACCCCACAAGAACAGACACGGAGACACCCGATGACCGAAGTCCGAAGCCATGCCGCCAGCCGCGCAGCAGGGGAGGCCGCGCAGCACTACCGCACGGCCCTCGCAACCGGGCGCGCGACGCTGGACGCCGACGAGCTCGCCCGCCTGCTCGCCGCCGCAGACCTGCACACCACGACCGCGCCAGCGGACGCGATCGAACTGTCGATCCGCGTCCATGCCACGCGCGAGTTCGGCCTGGTGCTCAGCGCCGGCGCCGGCGGCCTCGACGGCGCGCTCGACCCCGCCAACTTCGCGCGCGACCGCGCGGCAGTGCATGCCGCGGTCGAGCTCACCGACGGCGAGGACTTCCTCGAGCGTTTCCGTCGCACGATCGCCTGGCAGCGCATCACCGCCCTCGCCGCCCGTCGCGGCGTGCAGCCCCCGGACGCGGCGCTCGCCCGCCTCTTCGAGGCCGCGCTGCAGCTGGCCGCGGGCGGCCTGCCCGACGCCCCGGGCGCGCAGGCCGCGCTGCAGGAGCTGGCGCTGGACTGCGCCTGCGACGGCGAGGCTGTCCGGGTTGTCGCGGCACGCTGCAGCGTCGGCGCCCCTCCGCCGCTGCGCGTGGCACGACCAATCCACAAGATCGACCGCCTGCTCCACCCCGAGCGCATCGGCATCGTCGGCGCTTCGGCCAGCGGCATGAACTTCGGTCGCATCATCCTGCGCAACCTGCTCGGCAGCGGCTGCGCGCCCGAGCGCCTGTGCGTGATCCGCCCGGGCGGCGGCGAGATCGACGGCGTCGCCTGCATCGAGAACCTCGCCGCGATCGAGGGCAAGCTCGACCTGCTGATCGTCGCGGTCGCCGCCGACGCGGTCTACCCCCTGGTCGACGAGATCATCGCGGCCGGCACCGTCGAGGCCGTCATGCTGATCCCGGGCGGCCTCGGCGAGACCGCGAAGAGCCGCGCGCCCGCCGCCGACCTGGCGGCCCGCATCAACGCCGCGCACGCGTGCGGCGACGGCGGGCCGATCTTCCTCGGTGCCAACTGCCTCGGCGTGGTCTCGCACCCGGGGCGCTACGACTCCTGGTTCATTCCGCTCGAGCGCCTGCCCAAGCCGCAGAAGGCACCCGAACGCCGCGCGGTCATGCTGAGCCAGAGCGGCGCCTTCATGATCACCCGGCTCTCGCACAACCCCTGGCTCGACCCGCGCTACATGATCGCGATGGGCAACCAGACCGACCTCACCCACGGCGACCTGCTGTCCTGGTTCGCCGCGCGCGAGGACGTCGACAGCATCGGCATCTACGTCGAAGGCTTCCGCGACCTCGACGGCCTGGCCTTCGCGCGCGCGGTGCGGCGCGCGGTGCTCGCCGGCAAGCAGGTCGTGGTGTACAAGTCGGGCCGCAGCGAGGCCGGCCAGGCCGGCGTGATGGGCCACACCGCCTCGATCGCGGGCGACCCGGTGCTGTTCGCCTCGGTGCTCGCCCAGGCCGGCGCCACCGTCACCGACGACGTCGAGGTCTTCGACGACCTCTTCTACATGGCCGGCACCCTGCACGCCAAGCGCATCGGCGGCGACCGCCTCGCCGCGGCGAGCGGCGCCGGCTTCGAGGCGGTGAGCGCCGCGGACGCGATCGTCGGCGAGACCTTCTCGATGCGCATGGCCGCGCTGTCCGCCGACACCGTCGGCCGCATCGAGGCGGTGCTGGCCGAGAAGAAGCTCGCCGCCCTGGTCGAGGTGCGCAACCCGCTCGACATGAACCCGGGCGCCGACGACGACGCCCACGTGCGCATCACCGCCGCGATGATCGAGGATCCCGAGGTCGACGCGGTCGTGGTCGGCCTCGACCCCACCGCCCCCATGGTGCGCGCGCTCGAACAGAGCAGGCTGCGCCCCGGCTACGACCTGTCGGACCCCGAGAGCACGGTGCACACCCTGCCGCCGCTGGTGGCGCGCACAGACAAGCCGATCGTCGCGGTCGTCGACGCCGGCCGCCTCTACGACGCCATGGCCGCCGGCCTGATGGATCGCGGCGTATGCGTGTTCCGCAACGTCGCGCGCGGCACCCGCGCGCTGGTGCGCCACGTCGAGGCCCGCCTGGACGCCGAGCGTATCCGCCGCCATTTCGGCCAATCGTGATTCCAGCCCGCAAGCACCCCGCAGCACGAACACACACCCAACCACCCGCAGACGGAGACAGACGATGAGCGACACCCTTCAACCCGGCCTCAGCCTCACCCGCAAGTACGATATCGACGCCGCCCGCACGATCGCCTTCATGGGCGACGAGTGCCGCGTCTATTCCACCCCCGCGCTGCTCTACGACATCGAGGTGTGCTGCCGCGACCTGCTGCTCCAGCACATCGGCGAAGGCAAGGACTCGGTGGGCACCCGCATCGAGCTCGACCACGTCGGCGCCACCCTGCTCGGCATGTGGATCGAGATCACCGTGAAGCTGGTCGAGGTCAACGGACCCGCGGTGGTTTTCGAGTTCAGCGCGCGCGACGCCCTCGAGGAGGTCGCCCGCGGCCGCCACAACCGCTTCGTGGTCGGCGTCGACAAGACCCGCCAGCGCCTGCTCGGCAAGCTCGCCAAGGCGCAGGCGGCCTGAGCGGGCCAGCGTTCGCGCCTTGCGGCGCTCCTACAGGGCGTAAGCGGTTCTCCGTAGGAGCGGCGCAAGCCGCGATACGGCGCATGGATCCCGCGTCATCGCTGCTGCAAGCCACCGTTCGCGCCCTGCGGCGCTCCTGCACGGCGGAAGCGGTTCTCCGCAGGAGCGGCGCGAGCCGCGATACGGCGCCTGAATTGCGCGCCCACCCGTTTCAGCGCACCAGGCCAGCGCGTGAAAAATGCAGCACACCACCGGCCGTCGCCACCGCGGCGGTCAGCGACAGGCGATCCGCCCGCCGCTCCACCGCGAAGCTCGCCCCGCCATCGCGGCTGTCGAGGCTGACACCGTCGAGGCCGACCGCATGCACGCGACCGTCGAAGGCGACGAGGTCGGTGACCGAGCTCTGCGAGCCGGTCTCGACGCGCTGCCAGTGTTCGCCGTTGTCGGTGCTGCGATAGACGCTGCCGCGCAGGCCACCGACGATCAGCGTGCCGTCGGCGAGCGCGGTGCCGCTCCAGAACGTGCCGCGATAGCCGGTCGGATGATAGCTCCAGGTCGCGCCGCCATCGAGCGAGCGCAACACCAGGCCGCGCTCCCCGGCGATGAATAGTCGCCCCTCCCCATCGCCGAACACGCTCATCAGGTTGGCGTCGGCGCGCGTGTCGCCCGGCGGCGGCGGCAGCTCCGCCGCCTCCCAGGTCCGGCCGCCGTCGCGGGTGCGCAGCATCAGCGACCACAGCCCGACCGCGACTCCGTTGCGTGCGTCGGTGAACGCCACAGCGAACAGCGGCCTGTCCTCGACAGGGTCGATGCGCTGCACGCTCCAGGTCTCGCCGCCGTCGGCGCTGTGCAGGATCACGCCGAGATGCCCCACCGCCCAGCCCTCGCGCGCGTCGGCGAAGCTCACCGCGGTCAGGGTCGCGTCGACCGGCACCGTGCCCGCCTGTCGCCAGTGCGCGCCCTCGTCATCGGAGAGCAGCACGACGCCACGCTCGCCCACCGCGACCAGGCGTGTGCCGGCCCGGGTCGCGTCGAGGATCATGCTGTGCTCGGCGAAGGGCGAGCGCACCGCGGGGCGCGGCACGAAGGCGGCAGGCTCGGCGGCCGCACCCTGGGCGAGCACATCGCCCACCGCCAGCACGAGGCTTGCGGAGAGCGTCATGGACAGCGTCGCGGAGAGGGTCGAGCGGCCGGTGGGGGAGAACAGCGCGCGCAGCGGGCGCGGCGTCGGCAAGGGGTTCATTTCCACTCCAGACTCAATGCGCCAGGATGCCCGGCGCACGCACCGGCCCCTTGCGCGGGAAAATTCGCTCCAGCCACACCGCGAAGGCCGGCAGCGCGGTCATGGCCATCACCATGTTCACCATGAACATGAAGGCGAGCAGCTTGCCCATGTCGGCCTGGAACTTGAGCTCCGAGAACATCCAGGTCGCCACGCCAGCCGCGAGCGTGATCGCGGTGAAGATGGTCGCGGTGCCGACCTCGAGGATGGAGTGCTCGAGCGCCTTGACGATGTTCTCGCCGCCCGCCAGGTGAAGCTGCAGGCGGTTGTAGATGTAGTAGGCGTAATCGACGCCGATGCCCACCGCCAGCACCATCACCGGCAGGGTCGCCACGGTGAGCCCGATCTCGAGCTCCTTCATGAACCAGTAGCCGATGAAGGTGCCCACGGTGAGCGGCAGGCAGCACGCGATCACCGCACGGAAGTCGCGGTACATCAGCGCCACCAGCACCATGATCGCCGCGTACACATAGAGCATCATCGGCAGCTCGGACTTGTGCACCTCCTCGTTCACCGCGGCCTGCACGCCGGCGTTGCCGGAGGCCAGCCGGATCGTCAGCCCGGGCTCGCGGTCGCGCTCGCGGAAGGCCTTCACCGCCGCGATCACGCGGTTGATCGTGGTCGCCTTGTGATCGGACAGGAACAGGTGCACCGCGGTCATGCTGCAGTCCTTGTTCATGAAGCCGCGCACGCGGCCGATCTCGGTGGCGAGCGCGGCGTAGTTGCCGGGGTCGCCCGGTACCACGGACATCTTCGGGTTGCCCTCGTTGTAGCCCTCGTTGTAGGTGCGCAGCTGGCCGGAGAAGGACAGCGCCGACAGCACGCCCGGCACATACTGAATCTCGGCGACGAAGCGGTCCTGATAGCGCCCGACCGCGACGTCGTCGCAGGCGTCGGGCGGCGCCTCGAAGATGACCGTGAGCCAGTCCAGGCCGGTGTCGTAGCTGGAGGCGATCGACACCGCGTCGCGGTTGAAGCGCGCCTCCGCACGCAGCTCCGGGGCGCCCGGCTGCACCGTGCCGATGACGCGGTCGTGGCTCTGCCACACCGCCACCGCGAACACCGCCAGGGTCGCCAGGATCACGATCGCCGCGTTGCGCGGCTCGGCCACGCGCGCCAGCGTGCGCAGCCAGGCCGAGCGCTGCTCGCGCTTGAGCACGGCCTTGTCGGCGTATTCCTTGGTGAAGGTGAACAGCGAGGCCGCCAGCGGCAGCATCACCAGGTTGGTGACGATCTTGTAGCCGACGCCGAGCGAGGCGGTGATCGCCAGCTCGCGCACCATCGGGATCGGGATCAGGATCAGCGTGATGAAGGACACGAAGGCGGTGACCAGCGCCAGCGTGCCCGGGATCAGCAGCCCGGTGAAGCTGGCGCGCGCGGCCTCGTCGCTCGATTTGCCGTGCGAGAGCTCGCGCACGATGAAGTTGATCTGCTGCACGCCGTGCGAGACGCCGATCGCGAACACCAGGAAGGGCACCAGCACCGCGAGCGGGTCGAGCCCGTAGCCGAGCAGCCTGAGGGTGCCGAACTGCCACACCAGCGAGGTCAGCGAGCAGGCGATCGGCAGCAGGGTGAAGCGCACCGAGTGGCAGTACCAGTACACCGCGAGCGCGGTCAGCAGCAGCGCGATCGCGCAGAACTCGAGCACCGCCGAGGCGCCGTCGGCGATGTCGCCGATCTGCTTGGCGAAGCCGATGATCTGGACCTCGAACTGCGCGTCCTCGAATTTCGCGCGCAGCTCCTCGAGGATGCGGTTGTAGGCGACGTAGTCGAGCGCCTTGCCCTCGCGGTCGCGCTCGTGCAGCTCGGCGACGATCATCGCGCTGGTCTGGTCGCGCGCCACCAGGGTGCCGATGAAGCCGCCCTGGCTGGCCGCGCGCTGGATGCCGGCGATGATCTCGGGCGTGAGGTCGCGCGGCATGATGGTGCCCGAGATCAGCGGATCGGCGCGAAAGCCCTCCTCGGTGATCTCGTTGACGAAGGAGTTGGGCGTCCACAGCGACTGCACGCCGAGGCGGTCGACGTTGGGCAGGAAGCTCACCGCCTGGGTGACCTCGTACAGGCGTTCCAGCCCGGCCTGGGTCCAGATGTCGCCGCTGCGCGCCTTCACGACGAAGTTCAGCCGGTTGGCGCCGAGCACGTCCTCGCGATACTTGTCGAAGGTCTGGATGTACTCGTGGCCGATCGGCATCTGCTTCTCGAAGCCGGCGTCCATGCGCAGCTGCAGGGCAAAGTAGCCCATCAGCGCGGTGAACAACATGAGCGCGACCAGGATGGTGCCGCGGAAGCGGAAGCACACCGCCTCGAGCAGGCGCAGGTAGCGGGTCAGGAAGGTGTCGACCTCGCTGACGCTGAAGGGATTGAGCATGGGCGGGTGCTACCGATCGGGATTGGAACGGGACAGCGGGCCGGAGGCGGCGCTCGCCGCCCCCGGGGGTGCTCCTCAGAAGTTGCGCGAGATGAAGCCGCCGACGAAGTCGCGATCCTTGTAGGGCGCGCTGAAGCTGTAGTCGCCGCCCCAGAACCGGGTGTAGTTGATGCCGGCCTGCCAGGTCATCGGGTTGCGGTTGAACAGCACATAGAAGTTGGCCGACTTCGCCCCCTCCATCCAGTTGGCCATGAAGTTGGGCGTGTTGCCATTGACCGCATGCGAGAAGAACACCCCCGGGATCACCTGCCAGCCCGGGATCAGGGTGCTGTCGTAGGTCAGGCTGAAGTCGAACATGTAGCCCCAGGACAGCTTGTCGCCGACGCCGCTGTCGTGCGTCCATGCGCCGGCGGCGGGGAGTTGCTGGTAGGTCACGCCGTTGCGGGTGCGCACGTAGGCCTTGTCCTTGCTCACCCCCGGATAGGCGATCGCCACCGCCTCGCCAAGGAAGGTGCCGGTCTGCGCGCCCATCAGGTCGAGGAACCAGCCGTGGTCGCCGGGCGTCAGGCTGAGGATGCCGGTGAGGTGGAACTGGTAGCGCTCCTCGTCGATCGAGCCGTCGCACTGATCGGGTGACCCGAAGCCGATGTCCTGGCAGGCCCCGAGCGAAACCGCATCCTCCGGCCGATACGACAACTCGGCGCCCACCGCCCAGTTGCCCACCGAGGTGTTGGCGCTGATGCCGTAGAGCTCGCGGTCCTCCAGAAAGTACATGCGAGCCGCACCGTTCGCGTTCCAGTATTGAAGGTTGGGGGTCTTGTCGTGGAAGCGCTGGTAGTAGAGGCCGAGATCGACGTCCATGCCCTCGGGCCGGTACTTCAGCGAGACGCCGAACTGGCCGGAGTCGCCCGGCTCGTCGTCGGCGTCGACCGGGATCGCCGTGAGTTCACTGTTCAGCATTTCTTCCCGAGCCGCGGCGAGGGTCTTGCCGTAAAGCGGATCACCCGGCGTACGAATCCGGCTGGCGGCATCCGGCGTGAAATAGATCAGGCTGTCACGCCCCTTGTCGAAGAAATCGCTCTGCGAGAAATACGTCCCCGCCGGCGGGAAGCTGTACGGCTTCCACTGGAACTGGTAGTAGGCCTCGACGTTCACTCCGCTGCCGAGGTTGGCGGCGACCGACAGCGCCGGCGAGGGCAGGAAGGCCTCCTTCAGCTGCACGCCGGGCGAGGACAGGCGCTGCAGGTCCATCGCCACGTTGGAGTTGATGCCGCCGATCATGAACAGGCTCTCGCCCCAGCTCACCACCTGGTTGCCGAAGCGCACGCGGCCGCGGCGCTCGCCGAGGTCGAATTCCTTGCTCACCCACAGGTCGTAGAGGCGCACGTACTGGCCGACCGCCTGCTTGGCGTCGCCGTCGAGCGGGGTGCGCGCGGTGTCGTCGGCGACGAAGTCGTACAGCCAGCCCACCCGGCCCATGAACTTCCACTCGTCGGGAAAGCTCAGCAGCAGCTCGTGCGAGCCCTTGAGGTGGGTGGTGAACAGGTCGCCCTTGTCGTAGTTGAGATTGCCGTCGTCGCCGTTGCCCCATACCGCGGTGTTGGCATCGGCGCCGCAGGGGGTGGATTGATCGCCGTGGTGGCTGCACTCGCGGCCCTCGACGCGCTTGCCGAAGCCCGCGGTCAGCGTGGAATCGAGCGAACCGCGCACCGAGCCGGCCTCGAACTGGAAGGCGTACGCCGCCGGCGCACAGATGCCGGCCATGGCCAGCCCCAGCACCAGTTTCTTCAGATGTGTCGTCATGATCGTTCTCCGCAGGACGCCCCGCCCGGGCCGCATGACGGCCCGGCGCACGCGCCCGGGTGATGGTCGGGAAGAAAGAGGAGGGAGCGGGCTCAGCGGTCGCTGATCGCGCGCAGGTTGTCCGGGGTGTAGAAGGCGTCCTTGTACTTCGGATCGTCGGCCTCGACCGCCCAGACCATGTCCTTGCCGGCACCCATGCCCGCCTGGTCGAAGAGCACACGGCCGGAGACGAGGTCGTACTGCACGAAGGCCGGGTTGTCGCAGGCGCCCGTTTCGGCGACCGGAATCAGGAAGCTCTCGCGGACCTTCCACAGCTTGCCCTGGGCGTCGTAGTCCTCCGCGCCCATCAGCGCCCAGGAGTCCTCGTCGAAGTAGAAGCGGCGCTTGGGCGCGACGTGGCGCACACCGTCCTTGGCGGTGGCCTCGACCACCCAGACGCGGTGCAGCTCGTAGCGCGTCGCCTTCGGATCCACGCCGTCGGGCGTCACCACCTTGCGGCGGTCGGCAGCGGGGTCGTACATGCCGAAGCTGCCGTAGCCGATGAACATTTCCTTCTTGCCCACCAGCTTCCAGTCGAAGCGGTCGGGCGTGCCGTTGAAGACGCGCGGCTCATCGAGCGTGTACTGGTTCTCGAAGCCGACCTGGGGGGCGTCGTAGGAGTAGCTCGGCATGCGGCGCACGCGGCGCTGGCCGGGGAAGTAGTAGAAGGTGTCGCTGGTCTTGTTCAGGTACGAGGTGATCACCAGCGCCTGGCCGGCCAGTGCGGTGGGCGAGGTGTAGTTGAAGTAGGTGTGGTACTCGACCGGCGGCAGCTCGCTGAGCTTGTTCGAGCCTTTCTTGCCCCAGGGGTAGTAATAGGTCTGCGTGGACCCGGCCTCGATCCAGTCGCTGCCGCCGCTGCGCGGCGACAGCATCACCCACAGCGCCTTCATGTCGAGGGCGACGCCGGCGTACTTCATCTTGGCGTTCCACAGCACCTCGATGCCGCTCTGCGGCAGCGGGAAGGGAATGCCGGGCACGGTGGCCTCGGCCAGGCTCCAGCCGTCGGCGCCGATCTTCGCCATGCCCACGTTGGCCTTGGTGTTGGCCTGCACGAAGTCGGGCGCGGAGCAGTAGCGGCGGCTCGGATAGACCTCGAGCTTGTAGTTCTTGAAGCCCTTGATCACCGCGACCTGGCCCTCGGTGAGCTTGCCGGCGTATTTGTCGACGTTGGCGGCATCGATCGTAAACAGCGGCTTGTCGCCCTTGTGCTTGAAGTAGTCGGCGCGCGGCTTGCCGTAGCTCCAGCCCGGCTCGAGCGCCGAGCCTTCCGTCCAGGCCGGGATGCTGCCGTCGGCGTTGCCCGCGCGTTCGCCGCCGAGCGGGGTCAGCGTGGTGCCCAGGCTCGCCGCGTCGGCGGCCAGGGCGGCGTGGCTGGCCAGCAGGGCGCCGGCGAGCGCAGTCAGCTTGCAGAACCTCATGAGTGTCTCCTCCACGTTTCTGATTTTGTCGGCAGCGGCAGGCGGTCACCGAGGACGCCACCGCTGCGCAGCGGCCGACCGGGCCCGCCTTCCCGCCAGCCTTGCAGGCCTATGGTGTGTCGAGCATAGCGACGCGGTGTAAACCGCATTTCCGCGAAATGTGCCGATTTGTGCGCAGTTGTAGCGGAGGCCACCACGGCCCTGCCCCACCGGCCCGCCTTCCTCAGCGCAGCGTCTTCAGGTACTCGATCACCGCCCGGCGCTGGGCCGGGTCCTTCAGGCCCGCATAGGCCATCTTGGTCCCGGGCGCGTAGGCCTGCGGATCGGCGAGCCAGCGGTCCAGCTCCGCCTCCGTCCACACCCCCTCGCGCTTCCGGAGTGCGCGGGAAAAGACGAAACCCGGGGTGCCCGCGATCGCCCGTCCGAAGCGACCGTGCAGGTTGGGCCCCACGCCGTGGGGCTGCCCTGCAGCGGCGGGATGGCAGGCGGCGCACTGGACGAAGCCGGACTCGCCGATGTCGGCGGCAAGCGCCGGTGCCGGCACGGCGAGCACGCCGAGGATCGCGACCACGGCGCGCAGCGGGACGGATCTGCTCATGATGCCGGCTCCCATCACGCGCGACCGCGCAGCTCGGCCGCGACCGCCTGTCCGACCTGCAGGCCGGACTCGATCGCACCGTCGATGAAGCCGCGCCAGCCGGTGGCGATGTCCGCCCCGGCGAAGAACACCCGGCCTTCGCGGGCACGCAGGTCCTCCAGGTGCTTGCCGAACTGCCCCGGACGCAGCGTGCACCAGGTGCCGCGCGAATACGGATCCAGCCCCCAGTCGTAGCCGAGCACCTGTTCGACCGCAAGGTGGGGCAGGAAGCGGCGCACGAAGGGCTCGACCGCCTTCGGGTCGTTGAGATCGACCCTGCCGTCGACTGGCGGACCGAAGGCGACCAGCACGCCGCCGTCCTCGCCCGGCTGGTCGGTGAACACCATCGTGAACAGCTCGGTCTCGGGCGCGAAGAAGATCAGCGTCTCCAGCCGGCCCTTCACCTTCAGATAGAGCTTGTGCCCCTTGCCCGCGTGGTGCTCCTTCGCCATCGCGGTCTTGCCGGGCAGCAGCGGCGGCGAGAACTCGATCTGGCCGGTCGTGTTCACCGGCACCGCGACGACCGCGAAGCGGGCGGAGATGCGTTCGTCCGCCTCCGTCACCAGGCTCACGCCTGCGGCGTCCTGACTCAGCTCCACCACCGCGGTCGACAGGCGCACGTCGAAGCCGCCGTCCTCGGCCATGCGCTCGATCAGCGTCGAGGTCCCGTCCTTGAGCTTGTAGCGCGCGCAGCTGTAGAGCAGCCGCGCCGCATCGCCATCGACCAGCGACCACCAGCGCAGCATCTCGGTGTAGGCGCCGCTCGCGATCGGGCCGTGACAGTTGGTGGCCATCATCGCGTTCATGAGGTCGCGCTGCGCCGGACTCATCTCGATTGCCGCCATGCGGTCGGCGATCGACAGGTGATCGAGCTTGCGCCCGGCGGCCGACAGGCCCGCCATGAACGGTCGTTCGAAGACCTCGCCCGCCTCGGCATGGAAGCGCTTGAGCGCGTCCTCGAGCAGCGCCCAGTTCTCCATCACCGGGATCTCCAGCACCTTGCCCTCGGACATCCACAGCACGCGGTCGGGATGGGCGACGCCCGGCGTCTCGGCGATCTCCATGCCGTAGCGCATCACCTCGGCCCACACGTGGGGCTGGGTGTAGTGGATCCAGGTGCCGCCCAGTTCCACCTTGCGCTCGCCGAAGTTCGCATGGAAGGTGCGCCCGCCGAGACGATTGCGCGCCTCGAGCAGCAGCACCCTCGCGCCACGGTGGGCGAGTTCGCGCGCGGCGGTGACGCCGGCGAAGCCGCCGCCCACCACCACCACGTCGTAGCCGGGCTGCGCGGGCGCCGCCGCGCCGACGCCCACCGGCAACACCGAAGCGGCCGCAGCCGTCGATGCCAGCTTCAGGAACCGTCGCCGCGCACTGTCGTCGGCGCCCGCGGCCGACGCCGCAGAGGTCTTGTATTCCATGATCTCCGATCTCCTCCGTCGCCGCTGTCCATGCTCTGGAATGAGCGTCCGCGGCGTGTTGCGCTCGCACCAGCTGGCCGAGTCGTGATGTGGAGATTAGGAAGACCGATGCATGGGACGGTATCCGCAATCGGCATGGAAATGCCGACGCAGTGCAGCAAACGCTCAACCGGGACCGTGCGGCGTGCTGCCACCCTCTCGCCGACGCGTCTCCGAGGGCAGCTCTCCGAACAGGGCCCGGTAGTACGCCGCGAACCGCGGCATGTGCCAGAAGCCCCAGCGCGCCGCGATCGCGGCGATCGGTTCATCGGGGCTGCCGGTCGCAACACGGAGCTCGCGCCGCACGGCGTTCAGGCGCACGTTGCGCAGGAACTCCACCGCCCCCATCCCGACGAGGTCCTCGAACGCGTACTGCAGCGAGCGCCGCGACACCGCGAGGCTGCGGCAGATGTCGGCGATCTGGAGGGGCTCGCTCGGGCGCTCGAGCGCCAGCTCGCGCACCTTGCGCACGATCCAGGCCTTCACGCTCGGACGCAGGTCCGCCGTCGGGCGCTCCGAGGCCCGATCCAGCGTATCGAGCATCAGCGACAGGACGCAGTCGCGCATCGCCGCCCTGCTCGCCGGAATCTCCAGCAGGCCGGGCTGGCGGCGGGCCACGACGACGATCTCGATCAGCGCGCGGCGCAACATCCCGGCACGCCTCGGCTGCTGCTGGAGAAACGGGCGCTGCAGCGATGCCTCCGCGGTCCGCGGCGAGTCGCTGGCGGCAAATCCGCACAGCAGGGATTCGGACACCGTCGCCGAGACGATATCCATGCGCTCGCGGGAGAAGATCTCGAAATCTCCGCCGCCCGGAAGCCACGACACCGCCCCGTCCTGGATCGGAACGCCGCAATACATGCCGGCGCCGCCGCCTGCCACCGGAATGCCGAGCGACACCATGCCCGCCCGATTGCTGCCTGCGGTCCACACCGAGCGGTTGCCCGTCTCCCACAGGACCTCGAGGCCGTCGTCGATCCACAACTCCTCCGCGCCGCCCTCGAAGCAGCCCGGTGCGAGCTGCTCGTAGGTCGCATTCCAGGCAAGCAGCCCCCTGCCGAAATCGCTCACGTCGCCCACCTGGACAGGCCCGGGCAGGCCCGCCGATACCGGGGCCGCATCGGGTGCCGCGGGCGGCAAGGGCGAGCAAGCGGGTGTGGGCATCGGCGCTCACCAGGCGGTGGGGCGAACAGACGGTGGCGGGGCGGGATGAGGTGCGCCGGCGGGCCGCGTCCCCACGCCTGCCGCGCATCGGCAAGCGATCCGCGCGCCCTCGTCCTGGCGCGGGCCGCCAGGTTTGCCCGCGCCGCGCGCTCCGCCTGTTAGAATTTCACGCTTGTTCAACCCCGAGTCGAGCGACCGATGGGCCGTGGCAACGACGAAACGAGCGCGCAGACCCCGCCGGAGGGCATCCGCTTCGGGATGCTCCCCGAGCTGATCGGCTACCGCCTGCGCATCGCGCAAATCGGCATCTTCCGCGACTTCTGCACGAGCATGGACGAAGCCGAGATCACCCCCACCCTGTTCGGCGTGCTGGTGTTGATCGATGCCAATCCGGGCATGAAGCAGACCCAGCTCGCCGACGCGATCCAGCTCGACCGCTCCAGCGTGGTGTCGGTGCTCGACAAGCTCGAGGCACGCGGCCTGGTCGAGCGCGTGCGCGCACCGGACAACCGGCGCGCCAACGCCCTGCATCTCACCGCTACCGGCCGGCACTTGCTGCAGCGCCTGATTCCGCAGGTCCGGACCCACGAGGAACGCGTGCTCCAGGATCTCGATCCTGCCGAACGCGTGCAGTTGCGCAAGCTGCTCGGCCGCCTGCTGCTCGCGGCCGGCTGAAACGGCCGGCCGCGCATGCGGACTCAGTTCGCCGTGCGCACCGCCACGGTGTAATCCCCGACGCCGCTGGCGCGATTCCAGTGACGCACCTGCACGAAATACTCGCCTTCGACCAGATCCGTCGCGATGCGCGCGTTGCTGCCCAGGCCGGAGTCGTCGTCCTCCGCGATCAGCGCGGTCGGTGAATCGGGGCCGAAGAGTTTCATGTACACGTCGGTCGGACCGCGCGTGTCGACCACGTAGCGCCCGGGCTGCGTCACGCGGAAGCGGAACACGTCCTCCTCGCCGAACTTGCCGATGCTGGCGGCGGTGCGCCGGCGTGCGTTGACCTTCAGCTCGGTCACCTCGCCCGTTACGCCGGGCTTGGCGCGCGGATACATCTTCGCGCCGGCGATGAACTGCTTGTCGAGCTCCGACAGCACCTCGTTGCGCGAGGTCGCCACGCCGTTGAGGGTCCACTCCGCAGGGAAGAAGTACAGCATCACCGACTTGGGGTCGAAGTCGGTGCCGTTGACCTGGTTTGCGGCGTACTTGCGCAGGATGTTGTGCCGGGTCTGGGTCTCGCTCCAGTGATTGGGCGGCCCCGCCATGGCGCGGATCACCGCCTGCTCGTTCCACTGGATGCCGCCGGCGGGGTTCTGGTGCTCGTGCGCGAGCCCGATCGCATGGCCGAACTCGTGCGCCGCCGTACCGCCGTCGAGGAAGCCGAGGTTCATCGTCGGCTCGTTGACCGGTATGCTCTTCGCGTCGGTGCCGATGTAGCTCCAGGCTCCGTCGTTCTCGTCGAAGGTGATGCGGATCTCGGCCGCGGGGGCGTCGTCGAACACGAACTGCAGGTTGGCGTGCGCCGTCCACCACGCGGCCTGCTCCTGCACCTTCTTCTTGTGCTGCGCGCTTCCACCCATGAAACGCACATGCAGGGTGGAGCCGTTGATCCAGGTCTTGCCGATCGGCGATAGTCCGCGCACCTGGCCCGGCCGGTCGGGCATGGTGGTCTGGAAGCGCATCAGGTCCCGGGGCAGCACCCGGTCGAAGCACACCTTGGGCGTTCGGGTCATGGCGGATCCCTCCCTGACGTGGCCGCGACTCGCCGCAGCAAGCGGCGTTCGCCGAATCCGGTCGCGGCAGCGGCCGGCTCCTGCTGAACATATAGTACGGGCCCCCGTCAGGCGCCAGGGAAACACGCACCGCGACTACGGGCGCCGCCAGGCCACGCGCACGTCGGCGGTCGACATGTCGCCCGGGAGCTGGATCGTGCCGATCTTCTCCAGCGTGCCGCTGTCGTGGATGCTGATCGTGCTGCCCGCCCCGCCGACGTAAACACGCGAGGCGTCGCGCGACAGTTGCAGGCTGTAGTAGGTGTGGTCGAGCTCCACCACCTTCAGCGTCTCGCGCTTTTCGATGTCGTGCCTGGAGAGCGTATTGAAGGCGCCGTAGAGGATGTTGCGATCGCGCGGATCGGCGACAAGCGAGAAGATCACGAACTCGAAGGGGAAGATCTCGCGCGCCTCGGCCTTGCCGGTCGCGAGGTCCACCCGGCTCATGCCCCACCACCATTCGGCGCTCGCCATGTCCTGGCGGTCGTCGGCGAACTTCGCGGTCACGTAGGGCATCACGTACTCGTTCAGATGCTCGCCCTGCGAGTGCATCGCGAACGCGTCCGGCGTCAGCCAGCGCGGACCGCGGTCCCAGCTCGCCAGCGCCGACACGGTGCGCACCGCGCCGCTGCGCACGTCGATCGCCTCCACGTCGGCACCGCCGAGGATCACCTCGCCGCCGGCGGTGGCGGCGATCTTGGTGATGCGGCGCTTGACCGGGAAGCTGCGCACCGGCTTGGCGTCCAGCCCGTCGGCGATGCGATATACCGCGAGGCGCGGCGGCAGCACCTCGAAGCGGTCGGCACCGCGGCGCACCGGGTTCTGCACGGTGTACAGCTCGCTGCCGTCCGCGCTCACCGCGAGCGACTGCACCGTCTTGACGGTGACGTCGCCTTCCGACTGGCGGGCGGAGAACACCAGCTTGCAGGTCTCGAGCTCGAAGCCGTACACGTCCTCCCACAGGTTGCCGAGCACGAAGGCGTGACGGCCGTCGCGCGTCGGCACCAGCGCGCCCGAGCCGAACTTGCCGGGCAGCTCGCAGCTGCGCGCGATGCGGTCGGTCTTCATGTCGATGACGTGGAGCAGGCCGGGCCGGGTGACGGTGAGCAGGTACTCCGCGTCGCTCGTCGCGGATTTCTGCGCCGGGGTCGCGCACGCGGTCGCGAGCGCCGCGGCGGCGATCGCGCCGGCTGCCCGCAGCGCACGCAGGTCGGGGATGAGGCTCATGAGGATCGCTCCCATTCAGATCTTGTCCTCGAAGATGCCGTCCAGCTTGCGCCAGTCCCTGGTCGCATCGGCCTTGCCGTCGCCCCAGTCCGGGTAATGGCTCATGGTGTCGGGCACCTGCGCCGGCCACCAGCACGAGTCGGCGCAACCGTAGAGGTCGGCCTCCATCGGCTGGCACAGCGAGGCGGCGCCGCCGAAGGCGTCGATCTCCCAGCCCGGGTCGGTGGTCGCGGTGCAGCCGACCACCGTCTGCATGGCGACGACCTCCTCGATCGCCTCGGGCTTGCCCTCCGCGGCGTCCAGGCGCTGCGCCTTCTTGTTGAGCGACTTCAGGTGCTTCATGCGGTCCTCCGCGGGGAAACGTGTGCGGCGAAAAAGCCGGGGTTCTCGGTGACGATGCGCGCGTAGGTCTCGATGCCGAAGTCGATCCAGTCGCGCAGCAGTTCGCAGTAGTGATAGGAAGGCGCGGCGGCATCGCCGTACTTGGCGTAGCTCTCGTGGTAGCAGCCGCCGGAACAGAGGTTGCGGATGCGGCAGGTCGCGCAGCCGGTGCCGTTGCGGTCCAGGCGGCGGCCGATGAAGGCGCCCAGGCGGGCGCGGTCGATGCCGGCATCGACGTCGCCGAAGGTGGGCAGCGCGGAGCCGGTGAAGCGATGGCAAAGGTTGAGCCCGCCCTTGCCATCGACCGCGAGCAGCCCGACCCCGGCGCCGCAGGGCAGCCGCTTCTTGTTGCCCTCGTGGAGGTCGGTCATGAGCTGGTGCAGATTGCCGAAGCCGAGGCTGCGGTTGCGCAGCGCCGCGTCGAGATAGCGCCGACCGAGCGCCTTGAGGCCGTGGAACACCTCGGCGAGCTCCTCGGCGGTGAGGTTGAAGGCCTGGATGTCGCCCGAGGTCACCGGGCCGAAGCCGACCTCGGCGAAGCCGACCTCGTGGTGCAGGTGCTCGAAGATCGGCACCACCCCGGTGATGCCGCGGGTGAGCGTGACCCGGCAGCCGACCGGGCGCGCACGGTAGCGCGCGAGCAGCAGGTCGACCTTGCGCCGCACCACGTCGTAGGTACCCTCGCCGCCGAAGCTGCGCCTGTTGCGGTCATGCACCGCGGGCGGCCCGTCCATCGACACGGTGACCCCCACGCGGTGGGCGTCCAGCCAGTCGATGATCTCGGCGGTGAGCAGGGTGGCGTTGGTGGTGAGGGTGAAATCCACGCGCGCGCCGACCTCGGCGAAGCGGCGCTCGGCGAAGTCGACCACCGCGCGGATCAGGCCCATGTTCGACAGGGGCTCGCCGCCGAAGAAGACGAGGGTGTATTTCGGCTTGCCGGGCGACTCGACGAGCATCATCTCGATCGCCTTCGTCGCCGTCTCCAGGCTCATGCGCAGGCCCTTGGCCGGCGCGCTGAGGTCTTCCTTGTAGCAATAGGTGCAGCTCAGGTTGCAGCCCGTATTGACGTTGAGCACCAGGGTGTCGAGGGGAAAGCGCGTCGGCGGGTCCGGCGGCGGCTCGATCGGGCCGTCCTCGCCGTGCTCGGCGAGCACGTGGAGCTGGCGCAGCTCGTCCACCGTCTCGCGCAGGGCGAGCGCATCGTGGCGGCCACCGAGGCGATCGGCCAGGGTCGCGGTCTCGAGCGTGGCCTGCTCGTCGAACAGCGCCAGCACGTCGCGCGCGGCGCCATCGAGCTCGAACAGGCTGCTGCTCGGCACATGGAACAGCAGCTGCCGGCCCGCGCTGTCGACGCGGTGCAGGTTGGGCCGGATCAGGGTCAGGGTCGTCATCGGATCCGCCCCGCGCTCAATCGAGCGCACGCTGAACGAAGTCGGGCACCGCGACGTCGAGCTTGCCGCGCCCCTCGACCGTCGCGCCCGCGGCCTCGACCGTGGCGACCACATTCACCCGGCCGGTGTTGCCGAGCGACTTCGGCCGCGCCGGGTTCGGTCCCGCATCGCCCGGGACGAACACGCCGTCGGCACCGATATGGCCGACGAAGTCCGCATCGTGTGCCTTCTCGGCCTCCTCGTCGGCGGCCTCGATCGACCAGCGTGCAGGCAGGTAACCGAGGCGCAGGTCGTCGGCGGTACCCGCCTTGCCGTCGCGCCCCGCCGCCCAGCCGATGGCGCGGTAGGCGACGCCCACCTTCTGCATCTGCGCATCGCCCGGCCCGCCCACGCGCGCGATCGCGTTGGCCGGCTCGACCTCGACGCGCGCCACCCGCCCATAAACTGCGAGCAGCCCCTTGCCGCGCGCGCTGCCCACCGCCACGTCGTTCAGCCCGTCACGGCCCTCGGCACGCGCACGCACCACCACGCGGTCGGGGCTGCGCGAGACCACCTCGAGCACGCGCACGCCCTTGCCGAGCGACACCGCCCCCGCCAGCCCGCTGCCGACCACGGTCAGCTCGGCGGTCTCGCCGCGGCGCAGCTGCGCGGGCATCACCGCCATCACCATCGGCGCGGCACCCTCGCGCAGCGCGCTCAGCGCCCCGCCCATGCGGCGCGAATCGGCAAAGTGCTGGCGCCCATGCATGCGCTCGCCGCGCGCATCGGCCGCCATCACCTGGCGCAGCGCGACGCCGTCGATGTCGACGCTGCCCCGCCACTCGTAGCCGGTGTACACCGTGGCCACGCCACGCCCCGAGAGCAGGGCCCCGTCGGCGTAGCGGCCCTCGATCGCCAGTTCGTAGCGGTCCTCGCCGGCCGCGCTCGCGCGCATCCGTCCCTCGAACGCGCCCTTGCCGGGCAGGAAGCCGGCGATCCGCCAGCTGCCGTCCAGCGCCGTGCGCGGCGCGGCCTGCCACGCCTTCCATGCGCGCGCATCGAGCGCGAAGTCGCGCGCCAGCGCGGGGGCGACCTCGTTCACCGCGAGCGGGAACCACTGCCGGTCGCGTGCCAGCGAGTGGAACTCGAGCGTCGGGTTGAGGCCGATGTGCGTGTGCATCAGCAGCTTCCACTCGTCCTCGCTGCGCCGCTGCAGCGCGAAGCGGGCGCCGGAGTGGCAGCGCGCGCACATGTCGCGGTAGCGCCCGTCGATGGTCTCGACGCGGTTGTTGTCGTGCTCGAGCAGATAGCGCCAGCCCGCCGTCTCGGCCGGGGCCAGCCCGCGCGTGTCGGCCAGGTACTTGATCAGGCGGCGCTTGTCCTCGGCCGAGACCTTCGCGCCGTGCTGTTCCTGCATCCGGGTGATCGTCATCTGCCAGCCTTCAGGGGTCTTGCGCTGGCCCTCGACGCGGGAAATGCTGCCGCCCTGCGCGCTGTGGCAGGACAGGCAGTTCGCGGCCAGCAGCGCCGCGCCGTCCGCCGCCAGCGCCCGCTCCGGCGCGCCGACCACGGCCGCCAGGGCGAGCAGCCCCGCCGCGATCATCGACGTGATGTTCCTTTCCTTTTCCAAGGCCTTCGCTCCTCGCTCCGTTGCGCATGCGGCCCGGGCGGGTGCCGTGGCGGCCCGCCGGACTTCCGATGACGGACACGATAAGGCCGTCCGGTAAACGAACTTGGCGGCCGATGTGCCGAGTTGTGCGCGAATGTAAACGCCGCGCAACATCCCACGCACGCCCTCTCGCGACGGATTGCCGGTGACGGGGATTCGGGGGATCATCCGCGCACGACAAGCGAACGTTCGACCCCAAACGAAGGAGGATCGATGTCGAAGGAGACACCCGCGATGCCGCACATCATGGTGGTCGAGGACGACCCCGTCTCGCGCGCATTGCTCGTCGGCTATTTCGAGAAGGAAGGCTATCGCGTCTCCGCGAGCGACAATGCCGACGACCTGCTGCAGCGCGTCGAGCAGGAGCGCATCGCGCTCGTGCTGCTCGACATCCGCCTGCCCGGCAAGGACGGGCTCACGCTCACCCGCGAGCTGCGCGCCGCCTCGCGCGTCGGCATCATCCTGGTGACCGCGCGCGACGACGAGATCGACCGCATCGTCGGGCTCGAGCTCGGCGCCGACGACTACGTCACCAAGCCCTTCAACCCGCGCGAGCTGCTGGTGCGCGCGCGCAACCTGCTGTGGCGGGTGGCGCAATGCGCCGGCAGCGAGACGCGCGAGGCCGAGCAAGGCTGCTTCCGCTTCGAAGGCTGGACGCTGAACCCGCACAAGCGCCAGCTGGTCTCCCCGGACGGCCGCATCGAGCGCCTTCCCCAGGGCGAGTTCAAGCTGCTGATGGCCTTGCTGAGCCACGCCGGCCAGGTGCTGTCGCGCGACCAGCTGATGGATGCGATCCACGACCGCGAGTGGACGCCCAACGACCGCACGGTCGACGTGCTGGTCGGGCGCGTGCGCCGCAAGCTCGACGACAACCCCGCCGACCCGCGCCTGATCCTGACCGCGCACGGCGCGGGCTACCTCTTCGCCGGCGAGCTCGACTGAACCCGCGCCGGCCGCCGCGATGAACGCGCCCCCGCTGCAATACCGCCTGCTCAAGCGCCTCTACCAGGGGCGCTGCAGCACGGTGAGCCGCGTGCTGCTGCCGGGACGCGACGCGCCGGTGATCGTCAAGCAGCTCGATCGCGGACGCTGCGCGCCCGGGGCGCCCGCACGCCTGCAGCACGAGTTCGAGCTGCTCGGCACGCTCGAGCTGGAAGGCATTCCGCAGGCGCTCGAGCAGCTCGAGTTCGAGCGCGGCCCGGCGCTGGTGTTCGCCGACCGCGAGGCGCATTCGCTGCGCCAGGCGATGCGGCCCGGCAGCCGCGAATGGCACGACTGGCTGGCGCTGATGATCCGGGTGTGCGAGCTGCTCGGCAGGCTGCACGAGGCCCGCGTCATCCACAAGCAGATCAATCCGGACCACATCCTGGTGACCCCGTCCGGCGCGCCCCTGCTGGTCGATTTCGGCATGGCGACGCGCTTCCTGCGCGAGCAGGCGGACTGGAACACGCCGCAGCTGGCGGGACATCGCCTGCCCTACCTCGCCCCCGAGCAGAGCGGGCGGATCAACCGCGAGATCGACTACCGCACCGACTACTACAGCTTCGGCGCCACCCTGTACGAGCTGCTCACCGGCCAGCCGCCCTTCGCGGGTCGCGAAGGGCTCGAACTGGTGCATTGCCACATCGCCCGCAAGCCGCGCCCGCCGCACCACATCAACCGCCTGCTCCCCGAGGCGGTCTCCGCCGTGGTCCTGAAGCTGCTCGCCAAGGACGCCTCCGAGCGCTACCAGTCGGCGCACGGCATCGTGCACGACCTGCGCGAGTGCCTGCAGCGGCGGGAACAGCCGGCGGCGCACGACTTCGTGCTCGCCAGCCGCGACGTCTCCGCGCGCTTCCAGGTGCCCAGGCGGCTCTACGGCCGCACGGCCCAGCTCGCCGAACTCGAGGGTCGGGTCGAGGCGTGCGCCGCCGGGGGGCGCGCGATCGTGCTGATCAGCGGCTACACCGGGGTCGGCAAGTCCAGCCTGGTGCACGAGTTGCGCCGTGCCGTCCTCGAGCGCCACGGCCACTTCGCCAGCGGCAAGTTCGACCAGTACCGCCGCAACCCACCCCACTCCGCGCTGCTGCAGGCGCT
Source organism: Thauera aminoaromatica (assembly GCF_000021765.1). NCBI lineage: Bacteria > Pseudomonadati > Pseudomonadota > Betaproteobacteria > Rhodocyclales > Zoogloeaceae > Thauera > Thauera aminoaromatica. The sequence goes on from NC_011662.2 coordinate 3,232,951, forward strand.
GCGCGAGCTCGTCCGTCAGCATCTCACCGAGCCGGGCGAACGCCTCGCGGCCCTCGGCAGCCGTCTGCGCGAGCAGCTCGGCGGCTACCTCGGCACGCTGGTGCGCCTGCTGCCCGAACTCGGCCTCGTCGTGCCCGACGCCGGCACGTCGCCGGCCGGCCAGCACCGCTTCGACGAGCAGGGCCGCCTGCATCTGTTCTCGCGCCTGATCGACGCGCTCACCGAGCCCGGACAGGCGCTCACGCTTTTCCTCGACGACCTGCAATGGGCCGACCCGGCCTCGCTCGGACTCATCGAGTCGCTCGCGACCCACGCCGGGCTGCCGCGCCTGCTGCTCGTCGGCAGCTACCGGCACAACGAGATCGGGCCGGGCCATGCGCTCGCCGGGTTCATCGAGCACCTGCGCAGGAGCGCGCTGCCGCCGGTGGAACTGCGCCTGCAGCCGCTCGACCTCGCGCAGGTCCGCCAGCTGCTCGCCGACACCTTGCGCTGCAGCCCGATCGAATGCGCGCGCCTGGCCGAAGCCTGCCACGAGAAGACGCAGGGCAATCCGTTCTTCCTCAACCAGCTCCTCGACGCGGTGCACGAGGAAGGCCTGATCCGCTTCCACGGCCAACGCTGGGAATGGGACGAAGCGGCGATCCGCGCGCGCGCGCTCAGCACCGACGTGGTCGAGCTCATGGTCGAGCGCCTGCGCCGCCTGCCCGAACGCACGCGCGCGGTGCTGCCGCTGGCGGCCTGCATCGGCGGCACCTTCGACCTCAAGACCCTGTCCATCGTCGCCGAGGGGCGCGCGCGCCAGCTCGCGCACGACCTCGTGCCGGCGCTCGGCGAGGGCCTCGTGGTGCCGCTCGACGACGGCGACCGCCCCGAGCGCGACCGTCTCGGGCGCGCGCGCTATCGCTTCGCGCACGACCGCGTGCAGCAGACGGCCTACTCGCTGCTCGCGGACGACGCGCGCGAGCAGCTCCATCTGCGCGTCGGCCGCCTGCTGCGCCAGAACCTCGACACGGGCGCGCTCGACCGCCGGGTCTTCGAGATCGCCGGCCACCTCAACCTCGCGCGCAGCGCCATCGACGACCCCGACGAACGCATCGCGCTCGCCACCCTCAACCTGTGCGCCGGGCTGCGCGCGCGCGAATCCGCCGCCTTCGAGTCGGCCCTCGACTATCTCGACAGCGGCCTCCACGCGCTGCCCGCGGACGCCTGGCGCACGCAGCACCGGCTGTGCCTCGACCTGCACCTCGCCGCCGCGGATGCGGCCAACAGCCGCGGCGACGGCGAGCGCATGCAGGCCCTGCTCGATGCCGCCCAGGAGCACGCGCACGCTCCGCTCGACCGCGTACGCTGCGAGCAGATCCGCATCCAGGCGCACGTCGCGCACAACCGCTTCGGCGCCGGGCTGGAGATCGCGCGCGACACCCTCGCGCGTCTGGGCGTACATCTTCCCGCGGCGCCCGGCCGCCTGCGCATCGCGGCAGAACTGCTGCGCACCCGCCTGCTGATCCGCCACACCGCGCCGGAGGAACTGCTGCACATGCCCGCAGCGACCGAGCCACGCGTGCTCGCCGCGCAGGCGCTGCTCGGAGGCATGTTCGGCATCGTCAAGTTCTCCAGCTCCGCCCTGCGCCCGCTGGTGATGGCGCGCCAGGTCGAGCTCGCGCTGCGCCACGGCCACACCGACGCCAGCGCCCAGGCCCTCGCCGGCTTCGGCGGCGTGCTCTGCGGCGTGCTCGGCGCGATCGACGAGGGCTACCGCGCCGGCACGCTGGCACTCGCACTGGAGGCGGCGCGCCCTTCGCGCCAGGGGCGCCAGCGCACCTTGTCGCTGTTCAACTGCTACGTGCGCCACTACCGCGAACCGCTGCAGTGCGCCCTCGACGGCCTGCGCGAGGCACACGCCGAGGCGCTCGCCTGCGGCGATCTCGAGTACGCCGCGTACAGCCTCGCCGCCGCGATCCAGTACGCGGTGCCGCTCGCCGACGATCTCGAGGCCCTCGCCCGGCGCATGCGGGGGCAGTTGGTGCAGCTCGAACAGACCGGGCAGCAGCAGTCCCTGCAATACAGCTACATGGCGCTTCAGGCGGTCACCCGGCTGTGCGAGCCGTCGGCCTCGCCCACCGCGCTCGACGGCGAGCATTACCGCGAGGCGGCGATGCTCGAGGCGCATCGGCGCGGGAACCACCTCACCGCGGTCTGCCTGCACCACTTCTACAAGGCCTTGCTCGCGCTGGTGCATGCGGACTATCCCGCCGCACTCGCCGAATGCACCCTGGGCGAAGCCCACCTGCCCTACGTCGGCGGCACCTATACCGCGACCTGGTTCCGCAGCCTGCATGCGCTCGCGCTGCTGCGCACCCTGCCGCCACCGGGCAAGGCGCGCCGGCGCGCGCTGCACACGCTGCGACGCCTGGTGCGCCACGTGCGCATGCAGGCGAGGCATGCGCCCGCCAACCACGCCCACCGCGTGGCGCTGATCGAGGCCGAACGCCTGCGCGTGCGCGCCCGCCCCGGGGCAGCGGCGGCCTACGATCGCGCCATCGCGCTCGCGGAGCAGGGCGGCTTCTGGCTCGACGCCGCGCTCGCCTGCGAGTTCGCCGCGCGCTTCCACCTCGATGCCGGCGAACGCGCGGTGGCGCGCAGCTGCTTCGACGACGCCTGCCGACGCTACCAGCGCCTCGGCGCCCACTCCCCCGTCGTCCATCTGCACGAGCAGCTCGAGGAATACGGCCTGTGGCCCCGACCGCCGGGGCTCGCGGGCGCGGGCGAAATGCAGGGCGGCCTCGACGAGACCAACCATTCCTTCGACCTCTCCTCGGTCATCGAGGCCTCGCAAGCGATTTCGGACGAGATCGTGCTCGAGCGCCTGATCGAGCGCCTGCTGCAGCTCGCGCTGACGAGCGCGGGCGCCCAGCGCGGCGCGCTCGCCTTGAGCCGCGACCGGCATCTGCGCGTCGAGGCGATCGCCGGGCTGGAAGAGGGCTCGACGCTGATGTGCAGCCTCGCCCTCGAAGCCGCGACGAGCCGCGTGCCGGTCAGCGTGCTCAACTACGTCGCCCGCACCGGCGAGGCGCTGGTGCTGGGCGACGCCCCGCGCCAGCAGATGTTCGCGCACGACCCCTACATCCGCAGCCAGGCGCCGCGCTCCTTGCTGTGCATGCCCATCCTCTACCACGGCGAGCTCACCGCCCTGCTCTACCTCGAGCACCGCCTCGGCCGCGACATCTTCGACCAGCAACGCCTGAAGACGCTGCGCATCCTCGCCGCGCAGGCGGCAATCTCGATCGAGAACGCCAAGCTCTACCTCGGCCTGCAGCAATCCGAGCAGGCCTACCGCTCGCTGTACGAGAACGCGATCGAGGGCATCTTCCGGGTCGATCCCGACGGGCGCTTCCTGTCCGCCAACCCCGCGCTGGTCCGCCTCCTCGGCCACGACAGCGCGGCAGAGTTCCTCACCGGCATCACCGACGTCAGCACGCAGTGCTTCGCCCGCGCCGAGGACCAGCGCCGCTTCCTCGGCCGCCTCAACATGGAGGAGAAGGTGGTCGGCTTCGAGACGCGCTGGCGCCGGCGCGACGGCAGCGAGGTCGAGGTCTCCATCTCGGCCCGCCGCGTGCTCGACGACGGCGGGCGGCTGCGCTGCTACGAGGGCTCGCTCACCGACATCGGCGAACGCAAGGCCAAGGAGCGCGCCGAACTCGCACGCGAGCGCGCCGAGGCCGCCAGCCGCGCCAAGAGCGACTTCCTCGCCGCGATGAGCCACGAGATCCGCACGCCGATGAACGGCATCCTCGGCATGGCGCAGCTGCTCGCGCGCTCCGGGCTGGCGCCGGGCCAGGCCGAATGGGTGGACGCGATCCGGGCCTCGGGCAGCACGCTGCTCGGGATCCTGGACGACGTGCTCGACTTCAGCAAGATCGAGGCCGGGCAGCTCACGCTCGAGTCCGCGCCCTTCTCGCCGGCCGAGGCGCTCGCCGCCCTGCGTCCGATGCTGGCGACGATGAGCGCACAGAAAGGGCTAGTGCTGCGCCTGGAGATCGATCCGGCGCTCCCCGGAGGGGTGCTCGGCGACCGTCGCGCACTGCACCAGATCGTGCTCAACCTGGCCGGCAACGCGGTGAAGTTCACCGCGCGCGGCTTCGTCGCGGTGCGCGCGCGGTGCCTGCCGGCGCGCGCGGGGCGCTGCCGCCTGGGCCTGGAGGTCGAGGACAGCGGCATCGGCATCGCCGAGGAGGCGCAGCGCCGCATCTTCACCGAATTCACCCAGGCCGACGGTTCGATCACCCGCCGCTTCGGCGGCACCGGCCTGGGGCTGGCGATCTGTCGGCGCCTCGTCGACCTGCAGGGTGGAAGCCTGGGCGTGCGCAGCCGCCCGGGAGAGGGCAGCACCTTCTCCTGCGAACTGGAATACCCCCTCGCAACCCCGGCGCCACGGGCATCGCCGCGTCCGCACGCTGCCATCGGCGAGGCGCGCCTGCACGTGCTGGTGGTCGAGGACGTGGAACTGAACCGCTGCATCGCCGGCACGCTGCTCGAGGACGAGGGCCACACCGTGCGCTTCGCGTCCGACGGCTACGGCGCGCTCGAGCTGCACGAGCGCGAGGATTTCGACACGATCCTGCTCGACATCCACCTTCCCGACCTCGACGGCATGGAGGTCGCACGCCGCATCCGCCGCCACCCCGACGCGCGCAAGGCGCGCGCGCGCATCGTCGCGCTCACCGCTTCGATCACCACCGACGAGGTGGCGCGTTACCGCGCGGCCGGCGTGGACGCGGTCGTCGGCAAGCCCTTCGACTTCGACGAGCTGATCCGCAGCCTGCGCGAGCCCCCCGTACCGCCCGCCGCGGCACCGGGGAGCGCCCTGATGGACACGCGCCTGCTCGCCACCCATTTCGCCCGCCTCGGCGACGAGCGCGTGCGGCCGATGATGGACATGCTCGCCACCCAGGGCCGCGCCGGGCTCGCCGAGTTCGCCGCGAGCGCCGACCCCGCGACCCAACGCGAGCGCCTGCACCGGCTCGTCGGCATGGCCGCGAACCTGGGCCTCGCCGCCTTCGCCACGCGTTGCCGGGAGCTCGAGGCGACGCCCCTCCCGGCCGACCTGCGCGCACAGGCCGGCGCGCTGCGGACGCTGTTCGAGGACAGCATCGCGGCGCTGCACGCGTTCGCCCCCCGGGACGCGCAAGCTGCGCTCGAAGCCGCGGCGCGCTGAGGCCGCCCGCCTCGCGCCGCGCACGCTACAACTGCGCACAATTCCGCACAAATCGTGAAAAGCTGGTTTACAGCGCCGGGCTAGTCTTCCCATCGACGCAGGCAGGGCCGCGGCAGCCGACCCGCGAGCCCGTCACCACGCCTTCCAACTCCTGCCAGGATCCGATCCATGAACAAGACGCCCTCCCTCGTCATCGGCGGCCGCAAGGTCGCCGGCGACCGCGGCACCCTGCCGGTCATCGACCCCGCGCTCGGCGAGGCCTTCGCCGAGTGCCCGAACGCCTCCCCCGCGCAGCTCGACGAGGCGGTGGCGGCGGCCGCGCGCGCGTTCGAGCAGTGGCAGCACAGCTCCTGCGCGGAACGCCGCGCCCTGCTCGAAGCGATCGCCGCGCGCATCGAACAGAACGCGCCCGAGCTCGCCGAGATCATCGTCCGCGAGCAGGGCAAGCCGCTCGCGCTCGCGCACATGGAGGTCGGCGGCGCGGTCGCATGGACGCGCGCCACCGCCGCGCTCGAGCTGCCGGTCGAGGTGATCGAGGACCGCCCGGGCAAGCGCATCGAGCTGCACCGCAGGCCGCTCGGCGTGGTGGGATCGATCACGCCGTGGAACTGGCCGCTGATGATCGCGGTGTGGCACATCATGCCCGCGCTGCGCGCCGGCAACGCGGTGGTGATCAAGCCCTCGGAGCTGACCCCGCTCAACACCCTGCGCCTGGTCGAGCTGATCGACGAGGTGGCGCCGCCCGGGCTGGTGAATGCGGTGGCCGGCGGCGCAGCGCTCGGGCGCGGGATCTCGGGCCACCCCGGCATCCACAAGATCGTGTTCACCGGCTCGACGCGCACCGGCCAGGACATCATGCGCAACGCCGCCGACACGCTGAAGCGGCTCACACTGGAACTGGGCGGCAATGACGCCGGCATCGTGCTGCCGGGCACCGACATCGGCGCGATCGCCGAGGGGGTGTTCGGCAGCGCCTTCCTCAACATGGGACAGACCTGCGCCGCGCTCAAGCGCCTCTATGTGCACGAGTCCCAGTACGAGGACATGTGCCGGCACCTGGTCGCCATCGCCGCGCGGCAGAAGCTCGGCAGCGGCCTGGACGAGGGCACGAGCTTCGGGCCGATCCAGAACCGCGACCAGTTCGAGCGCGTATGCGAGCTCGTCGAGGATGCACGCGCCGCCGGCGCCCGCATCCTGTGCGGCGGCGAGCCGCTGCCCGGCAAGGGCTACTTCTACCCGCCGACCATCGTCGCCGACATCGCCGACGGCACCCGGCTGGTCGACGAGGAGCAGTTCGGCCCGGTGCTGCCGGTGATCCGCTACCGCGACGTGGACGAGGCGCTGCGGCTCGCCAACGCCAGCACCAACGGTCTCGGCGGCTCGGTGTGGTCGGGCGACCTGGAGGCCGCGCGCGCGCTGGCGAACCGCCTCGAGTGCGGCACGGTGTGGATCAACGGCCATGCCGAGGTATTGCCGCACTGCCCCTTTGGCGGCTGCAAGATGTCGGGCTTCGGCGTCGAGTTCGGCCTCGAGGGGCTGCTCGAATACACCCGCCCGCAGCTCTTCAACATCAACCTCCCCGCCGCCTGAATGTCCGCACCGCTCGGCTTCCTGCGCCGCCCGTCCGCGCCGGCAAGCGCGAGCGTTGCTGCGAGCACGGCGTCGCCTCCGTCCCTGGCTGCGCTGCCGGCGACCGGGGTGGCGATCGCGGTGGCGATGGTGCGACCGCGCGCACTGGAGCACCTGGGTGCGGACACGCCCGCACGCGCGGCATTCTGGTCCGCCACCCTGCACGACGAGGCGCTCGCGGCCTGGCTGGCACCGCTGCGCCCGACGCGGCTGCGCGTCGGCAGCGAATTCTGCGAGCGCCTGCTGCCCGAGCCCGCGCAGCTCGCGCGCACGCTCGCCGAGGCGTCCGTGGCCGGGCTGGAGGTCTGCCTGCTCACGCCGGTGGCCTCGCCCGAGGTCCTGCGCGCCCTCGATGCGCTCTTCGCCCTGCTGCCGCCGGGCGCGGAGGTGGTGGTCAACGACTGGGGGGTGGCGCTGCGCCTGCGCGAGCGCCATCCGCTGCTGCAGGCCGTCGCCGGCCGCATCCTGTGCCGCATGCTCAAGGACCCGCGCCTCGGCAACCCGCAGTACGCACCGCCCGCCGCGCACGGCTTCGCCTCGCCCTGGACCCGGCGCCTGCTCGCCCGCCTGGGGATCGCACGCGTCGAGATCGACCTGCCGCTCTTCGCGTCCGCCGACAGCTTCGCGGGCGTGCCGCTGCCGCTCGGGGTGCACCTGCCCTTCGCCTTCGTCGCCAAGGGACGCATGTGCCGCACCGCAGGTCTCGCGCGCGAGGGCCCGGAGCGGTTCGCGGCGCGGCCCTTCTGCCACCACGAATGCCTCGGACTCGCCGCCCGCACCGAGCGCACACGCGACGGTACACACGACGCCTGGGAGACCCTGCACGTGGGCAACACCGTGTTCTGCCGCCACTCCGCCGCCAACCTCGCCACGCTCGCCAGCGCGGTCGCGGCGGGCCGGGTGGCGCGCCTGATCGTGCCCGGCGAGACCTTGTGAGGAAACGCGCATGAAGATCGTCGCCCCCATCCGGCAACTCGACGAGATCGCCGCGCTGGCGCGCGCCGGGGCGGACGAACTCTATTGCGGGGTGACGCCGCGCGAGTGGGCCGAGCGCTTCGGTGGCGCCAGCGCCAACCGCCGTCCCGGAGGCAACCTCCCCTCGCTGGCCGCGCTCGCCGAGGCGGTGGCGCTCGCCCACCGCAATGGCGTACAGCTCTCCCTGGTGCTCAACGCACAGCAGTATTCGGTCGAACAGATCGAGTTCGCGCTCGCGATCGCGCACCGCTACGTCGACATGGGGGGCGATGCGGTGATCGCGAGCGACCCCGGCCTGCTCCTGGCGCTGGCCGAAGCCGAGCCGGAGCTGCGCATCCACGTCAGCTCGGTGGCCACCTGCCGCAATGCCGACGGCGCCCGCCTCTACCGCGAGCTCGGCGCGCGCCGGCTGATCCTGCCGCGCGACATCACCCTCGACGAGGCCGCGGAGATCGCCGCCGCAGTGCCCGACCTGGAGATCGAGGCCTTCGTGCTCAACGACGGCTGCGTCTACGAGGAAGGCAGCTGCAACACCCTGCACCTCCCGGGCGCGCTCGGCGGGCCGATCTGCCTGGACCGCTACGCCTACGCGCACCGCCACCGCGACGGCCGGCCGCTCTCGGCCGCGCTCGCGGCCCGCCTGCAGGAGAACGACGAGGCCTATCGGCGCTGGCTGTGGTACCGCTTCTCCTGCGGCTTCACCACCACCGCCGACGGCCTGCCCTTCGGCCCCTGCGGCCTGTGCGCGATCCCGGCGTTCGGGCGCGGCGGCATCCACGCGCTCAAGATCGCCGGCCGCGAGGGTCCGCCCGAGCGCAAGCTCGCCAGCGTGCGCATGGTCCGGCGGATCCTCGACGCCCACGACAACGGCGAAGCCCCCGCGGCGGTGATGGCCCGTGCGCGCAACCTGCGGCCTGCGCACGAACACTGCGCGACCGGCTTCATGTGCTACTACCCGGAGGTCGTCTCCCGCGCATCCGAAGCGGCGCAGCCGCTGTGCGACGGTCGCGCAGCAGGTGCTCAGTAGATCGGCTCCACGAGCAGGCGGTCGTCCACATAGTTCTGCAGCAGGTTGTTGATCGCGAACAGCGTCCCGGTCGAGGACGACGGACAACCTCCGCAGGCGCCCTTGTAGCGCACCGTCAGGGTGAATTCCTTGAGCTTGACCACGTCGAGGCCGCCGCCGTCCTGGTCGAGGAAGGGCCGGATGTGCTCGTCGAGGATCTGGTTGATGCGCATCAGCAGTTCGGCATCGTCGGCCTCGACCTCCACCGGCTCCTCGGCCACGGCCTCGCCGGCGCCGATCGCGGCGCCCGCCGCCCCACCCGGTCCTGCCGGGTTGGCGATGCCGATGACGCGGCGCGCCTTGTGCCCCTCGATCAGCTCCGTGACCGCGGGCTCGATCGCCGACCAGGGCGTGCCCGGGTCGCGGGTGATGGTGATGAAGCCACCGGTGCAATAGATGTCGACGACGCCGGGCACCGCCAGCAGGCTCTCGCCCAGGGTGTCGCCGACGACCGCGACACCAGCGCTGAAATGACGCGGCGCGCCCGTATACAGCGGCGCATCGAGCATGAACTTGTTCGCCAGCGGGTTGGGCGTGGACATGACGGCGGTGACATTGGGCATGGCGGACTCCTCCGGCTTGGTAGGGCTGTGCTGCGACTGGGGGAAGCGATCCGTGAGCACCGGGACAAGGCGGAGTGCGGGACGGATTGCGACACTGCGGAACGAATTCTACTTGTCGTTAACGTCAACGTCAATTAAGATGAACTTGCATGCCACTCGAACCGCTTGCAGGAACCTGATCCCGACATGAAGGAATATCTGCTGCTACTGCTCGGCACGGCCCTGGTGAACAACGTGATCCTGGTCCGCTTCCTCGGCCTGTGCCCCTTCCTCGGGGTCTCGGGCAAGCTCGAGACCGCGCTCGGCATGGGGCTCGCCACCACCTTCGTGCTCACCCTCACCTCGGGCGCGGCGTGGGTGGTCGAGCACGCCCTGCTGCAGCCGCTCGACATGCTGCACCTGCGCATCCTGACCTACATCCTGGTGATCGCCGCGGTGGTGCAGTTCACCGAGATGGCGATCCAGAAGGCCAGTCCGGTGCTGCACCACACCCTGGGCATCTACCTGCCGCTGATCACCACCAACTGCGCCGTGCTCGGCACGGCGCTGCTCAACACCCAGCAAGGCAACGGCCTGGTCGCAAGCATGCTCTATGGCGCCGGCTCGGCGCTCGGCTTCACGCTGGTGATCCTCCTCTTCGCCGGCCTGCGCGAGCGCATCGCGCTCGCGAACGTGCCCGCCGCCTTCGCCGGCGCGCCGATCGCGCTGATCACCGCCGGCCTGCTGTCGCTGGCCTTCATGGGTTTCGCCGGCCTGCCGGTGCGCTGAAACCTCCCCACGAACGCGCAAGGAGCACGACGATGACGATGATTCTCTCGGTAGTGGCGGTCGCCGCCCTGGGCCTCGCCCTGGGCTGGCTGCTCGGTCTCGCCTCGCAGTGGCTGGGAGCGACCACCGACCCGGTGGTGGAGCGCATCGCCGAGGCCCTGCCCGGTTCGCAATGCGGCCAGTGCGGCTTCGCCGGCTGCGCACAGGCGGCCGCCGCGGTGGCCGCGGGCGACGCGCCCGTCACGCTGTGCCCCCCGGGCGGGCGTGCGGTCGCCGAGAAGCTGGCGCAGATCCTCGGCGCCACCTTCGACCCGGGCAACCTGCCCGACCGCGGCCCGCTGCTGGCGCGCGTGCGCACCGACGCCTGCATCGGCTGCTCGCGCTGCATCAAGTCCTGCCCGACCGACGCCATCCTGGGTGCGACCAAGCAGCTCCACGTGGTCCTCGAAGAGGCCTGCATCGGCTGTGGCGCCTGCGCCGAGGTCTGCCCCACCGGCGGCATCGATCTCGAGGGCATCCCGGTCACCCTGCGCAACTGGCGCTGGCACAAGCCGGGCGTGGGACACGCCTGAACGCCCGCCGCAAGCACACCGGAACCCCACGCACCATGAAGATCTTCCGCTTCCGCGGCGGCATCCATCCCGAAGGGAACAAGGACCCCACCGCCTGCCATCCGATCGCCCGCCTGCCGCTGCCGCAGCGCCTGTACATCCCGCTGCAGCAGCACATCGGCGAACCGGCCGCACCCGAGGTCGAGGTCGGCGACCACGTCCTCAAGGGCCAGCGCCTCGCCCGCCACCAGGGTTCGGTTTCGGCGCCGGTGCATGCGCCCACGTCGGGCAGGGTGATCGCGATCGGCGACCACATGGCGCCGCACCCCTCCGGCCTGCCGGTGCAGACGATCACGCTCGAGCCCGATGGCGAGGAGCGCTGGATCGAGACCGAGCCGGCGGTCGACCCCTTCGCGCTCACCCGTGCCGAGGTCTCCGCACGCGTGCGCGACGCGGGCATCGTGGGCCTGGGCGGCGCGGCCTTCCCGGCCGCGGTCAAGCTGGACGCCGGCAACCGCCACCCGATCGACACGCTGATCCTCAACGGCGGCGAGTGCGAGCCCTATCTGACCTGCGACGACCGCCTGATGCGCGAGGGCGCCGGCTACGTGGTCGAGGGTGTGCGCCTGATCGCCAACGGCCTGGGCGCGAAACGCACCGTGATCGCGATCGAGGACAACAAGCCCGAGGCGCTCGAGGCGATGCGCGCGGCCGCCGCGGCCCATCCCGGCATCCACGTGCTGCGCGTGCCCTCGCGCTACCCGATGGGCTCCGAGAAGCAGCTCGTCACCACCGTGACGGGGCGCGAGATCCCCGCCGGCAAGCTCTCCGCCGAGATCGGCGTCAGCGTGCACAACGTCGGCACCGCGCTCGCGGTGTGCCGCGCGGTGCGCTTCGGCAAGCCGCTGGTGTCGCGCGTGGTCACCGTGGGCGGCGGCGCGATCCGCAACCCGCGCAACGTGGTGGTGCCGATCGGCACGCCGGCCGGGGACCTCATCGACTTCTGCGGCGGCTTCACCGAGCCCCCCACCCGCGTGCTGATGGGCGGGCCGATGATGGGCCAGGTCCTGCCCGGTCTGGAGGCGCCGGTGGTCAAGGGCACCAGCGGCATCATCGCGCTCACCGCCGCCGAGGCGCATGCGGCGAGCGAACGTGCCTGCCTGCATTGCGGGCGCTGCGTGGATGTCTGCCCGGTCGGCCTGGTGCCGCTCGAGCTCGCCGCGCGCGTGCGTGCCGGGCGTATCGACGACGCCGCCGAGCTCGGCATGGGCGACTGCCTGTCCTGCGGCTGCTGTGCCTACGTGTGCCCGGCCCACCTGCCGCTGGCCCACCTGTTCAACTATGCCAAGGGCGAGATCGCCGCCCGCCGCGAAGCCCAGCGCAAGGCCGAGGAGACACGCAAGCTGGCCGAGGCGCGCCGGCTGCGGCTGGCCGCCGAAGCCGCCGCCAAGGCCGCGCGCCGGCCCGCCCGTCCGGCCGAGACGGTGGAGACCGAATCATGACGAGCTGGACCCCGAACCGCTCCCCGGTGGCGGCGCCCCACGTGCATGGGCGCAGCAATATTCCGCAGGTCATGCGCACGGTCCTGCTCGCCCTGCTGCCGGCGACCGCGACCGGCGTGTTCCTGTTCGGCTGGCCGGCGCTCGCCACCGTGCTGCTGGCGATCGCCGGCTGCGTGGCGGCCGAGGCGGCGGCCCTGGCGATCGGCAAGCGCCCGCTGCGCCACACGCTCGCCGACGGTTCGGCCGTGGTGACCGGGCTGATCCTCGCGCTCTGCCTGCCGCCGTGGGCACCGTGGTGGCTGCCCCTGCTGGGCGGCGCGTTCGCGATCGTGGTCGGCAAGCAGGTGTTCGGCGGCCTCGGCCAGAACGTGCTCAACCCGGCGATGCTGGCGCGGGTCGCGCTGCTGGTGTCCTTCCCGCTCGAGATGACCGCCTGGGTGGCGCCGCAGCCGCTGTTCTCGCCCACGGCGCCCGGCCTGCTGGACGGCCTCGCGATCACCTTCGGCGGTGGCGCGGTGCCGGACGCCATGAGCGCGGCGACCGCGCTCGCCCCGCTCAAGCACGGCGGCGACTTCGCCGCCGGCGAGGCGCTGCTCGCGCTCGCGCTCGGCACGGTGCCGGGCAGCCTGGGCGAGACCTCCGCGCTCGCGCTGCTCGCTGGCGGCGCCCTGCTGGTGGCGCGCCGCATCGTGCCCTGGCAGATCCCCGCGGCCTTGCTCGGCACGCTCGCGCTGCTCGCGGCATTGTTCAACCAGATCGACCCCGCGCACTACCCGCCGCCGCTGCTCCACCTGCTCGGCGGCAGCGCGGTCATGTGCGCGTTCTTCATCGCCACCGATCCGGTGGGCGCCCCGGTCACCCCGCTCGGGCGGGCGATCTTCGGCGCGGGCATCGGCGCGCTGATCTACGTGATCCGTACCTGGGGCGGCTATCCCGAGGGGGTCGCCTTCGCGGTCCTGCTTATGAACGCGGCGACGCCGCTGATCGATCGCCTGGTGCGTCCGCGCCGCTACGGCCGCCTGCGCACGGGCAACCCGATCCCCCTGGCCCCGAAGGAGGATGGCCGATGAGCTCGATCGCTGCCGGCGGCCTGCGCCAGCGCCCGGGGCTGCTGCTCGGGGCATTCGCCCTCGGCTGCAGTGCCATGCTGGGCATGGGCGACCTCGCCACCCACGAGGAGATCCGCTTGCGCCAGGCCGAAGACCTGCGCAACGCCCTCGACCAGACCCTCTCCGCCGTGCCCCACGACAACAATCCGGCCGCGGACACGGTCGCGGTCGAGGACGAGGGCCGCGCGGTCACGGTGTATCGCGCGCGCCTGGCGGGCGAGGTGCGCGGTGTGGCCTTCAACTGGGTGAGCGAAGCCGGCTACGGCGGACCGATCACGCTCACCGTCGGCATCGGCCGCGACGGGCGCATCGCCAGCGTGCGCGTGCTCTCGCACAGCGAGACGCCGGGCCTGGGCGACAAGATCGACGTGCGCAAGTCGGACTGGATCCGCGGCTTCGACGGCCGCGGCCTGGACACCGGCACACGCTGGGCGGTGCGCAAGGACGGCGGCGAATTCGACCAGTTCGCCGGCGCCACCATCACCCCGCGCGCGGTGGTGGGGGCCGTCCATGCCAGCCTGAAATTCTTCGCCGGAAACCGCGCGCGCCTGCTCGCCGCGCCGGCCGGCCCCGGTGGCGACGCCGCGGCAACTCGATCGGAGACCCCGTCATGAGCGAAGTGCGCAGGGTCGTCCGCGACGGCCTGTGGGACAACAACGTGGTGTTCGCGCAGATGCTGGGCATGTGCCCGACCCTGGCCACCACCGGCAGCGCCACCAACGGGCTCGGCATGGGCTTGGCCACCACCGTGGTGCTGGTGAGCTCCGGTGTGCTCGTCTCGCTGTTCCGCAACGTCATCGCGCGCGAGGTGCGGATCGCGATCTACGTGCTCCTGATGTCCACCGTGGTCACCCTGGTCGACATGGCGATGAACGCCTGGCTGCACGAGCTGCACAAGGTGCTCGGCCTGTTCATCCCGCTGATCGTGGTCAACTGCGCGATCATGGGGCGCGCCGAAGCCTTCGCCTCCAAGCGCGCGCCCGGGATGGCAGCGCTCGACGGCCTCATGATGGGGATCGGCTTCACCCTCGCGCTGATGGTGCTGGGCGGGGTGCGCGAGGCGATCGGCCAGGGCACCTTGTTCGCCGATGCCTCGATGCTGCTCGGCCAGCACTTCGCCTTTCTCGAACTGCGCCTCGAGGGCTACCGCGGCGTGCTGCTGATGATCCTGCCCCCGGGCGGCTTCCTCGCCCTCGGCTTTCTGGTCGCGGCACGCCAGCGCATGCTCGCCCGCGCCCGCGCGCGCAGCCTCGGCGCCAGCGCAGGTGCCGGGATCACCGCGGGCACCTGATCGAAGCGCAATCGCACACTGCACTGCAGGAGGGAAGGATGAAGATCAGCGTCAGCTACGCGCACCCCGCGAAACCGGCGTGGATGCGCCTCGATGTGGACGAAGGCTGCACGCTGCGTGCGGCGATCGAGCGCTCGGGCATCCTCGCGCGTTACGAGGACATCGACCTGGAGCGCAACAAGGTGGGGATCTTCGGCAAGATCAAGCCGCTCGAGACCGTGCTCGCCGAAGGCGACCGGGTGGAGATCTACCAGCCGATCGTGATCGACCCCAAGACCGCGCCGCGCCGCAAGCGCACGGGCGCGGACGGCGGCGACGGGACCGAGGGGGCCGAGCGGCCTGAAGGGGACTGATCGGGCGGCCCGGATGCGGGCGCGCGCCGCTAGGCGCTCGGGCTCGTCGCCGCCTTCGGATGCGGTGCCCGCGCGGCGATCGAGCGCAGCGCCTCCTTCTCGGCCGCGCCGATCTCGTCGAGGATGGCGCGGATGTCTTCCATCTGGCGTTCGAGCATCGCCCTGCGCGCACCGAGCAGTTCCATGAAGTGCGACATCTGTGCCTGCTCGCCGGGTGCGTTGTCGTAGAGGTCGAAGAGTTCGCGCGTCTCCTGCAGCGAGAAACCCAGCCGCTTGCCGCGCAGGATCAGGCTCAGGCGCACACGGTCGCGGCGGCTGTAGATGCGCCGGCTGCCGCGACGGGCCGGGCTGATCAGGCCCTGGTCCTCGTAATAGCGGATCGCGCGCGTGGTGATGTCGAACTCCTTGGCGAGATCGGATATCGTATACGTCGTCGCATTCGCCGATTCGCGCACCCGGCCAGCCCTTCCGGCGATCTCTTGATTCATTTCATTCTCCGTTCTGCGATGTCCGCCCATGCCCCATTCTCACGCCGCTCGCACGACGGGGCTCGCACCGGGCTCGCATGCAATCGCATCCGACCTGGATGATTGCACAGAAGTTCCGCTAACGTAAACGTCAACGAACGTCCGCGCAAGGACTTGCGCAGCCGTGTGATCCGGGCGCCACCGGGAAGTCGTTGTCCGCGGCGACCCGGGCCTTCAAGGCAGCGCGATCTCGACCGCCGCGGCGGACGGATGGCCCGCCTGCGCGGCGAAGCCCGCGACGCCCTGCAGGAAGATCCGCGCCACCACCCGGGCCATGTCCTCGTAGGACAGCGGACCATCCGGGCGCAGCCAGGTGAAGGTCCAGTTCATCATCCCGAACAGCGCCATCGTGACCGCCTTGTCGAGCGCCACGACGCGCAGGCCGGGCTCGACCGCCTCGATCGCGAGCGCGAAGGCGTGCACCACCCGGCGTTCCTGTTCGTGGATGCGCGCGCGCTGCTCGGGGCTGAGGAACTTGACGTCCTGGATCAGCACGACGTGCTGCCGCCGCCCGCCCTCATATGCCTGCATGAAGCGCAGGATCAGGCGCTCGAGACGCTCGCGCGGCGACTCTGCCGCGGCCTCGACATCCGCCACGATCGCCAGCAGATCCTCGACGTGGCCCGCGGCGATGTCGTAGAGGATGTGTTCCTTGTCGCGGTAGTAGTGATAGAGCAGCGCCTTGGAAACCCCGCACGCGCGCGCGATCTCCGCCATCGACGCGTTATGGAAGCCTTCGGCCGCGAAGAGGCCCGCGGCGGCGTCGAGGATCGTCGCGCGCTGCAACTGGAAGGTCGGCGCCTTGCCTCTGGCCATCGGGGTCTCGCTCCTGTGCTGCGGCCGCTCCGTGGTGCGCAGGCGCACGCACGCCGACCGGGTTGTCCGGGGCACACCGAGGGGGCACGCCGCACGCCCTCGGCGCCTGTCGTCGCCGATCGAGAGGATCGTCCGCATCGCCTCGCCCCTGCATCCTTGCGGGTCGCGGGCTCGTGCTTGCGCTCGATCGCCGTTAACAGGATTGTGCCCGGCAACAGATCCGACCAACCAGTCGATCAATAACAATGTTGCGCTACATCAAGACACGAGTGGTTTTCTTGCACCCCTGCTTGCGTGCCGCGCCCTTCCCATGCACTCACGCGCGCCCTGCACCGCAGCCGGGACCGGGGCCCGTCCTCGATCCGCAGGCCGCGCATCGACGCGAGGGGCGACGCGCCCCGCGCACCGGCATGCTACTGTCGGCCGCACGAATTCCATCCCATCGGAGCCCAGCCATGCCCTGCTACGAAATCGACGGCGTCCGCCCGGTCGTCCATCCCACCGCCTACGTGCATCCCGACGCCGTGCTGATCGGCGACGTGTTCGTCGGCGCCGGCTGCTACGTCGCCCCGCTCGCCTCGCTGCGCGGCGACTTCGGCCGCATCGTGCTCGAGGAGGGCAGCAATGTGCAGGACGCTTGCGTGCTGCACAGCTTTCCCGGCATCGACACCGTGGTCGAGGTCAACGGCCATGTCGGCCATGCCGCGGTGCTGCACGCCTGTCGGATCGGGCGCAACGCGCTGGTCGGCATGAACGCGGTGGTGATGGACCATGCGGAGGTGGGCGAAGGCAGCATCATCGCCGCCGCCGCCTTCGTGAAGGCGGAAATGAAGATCCCTCCCGGCGTGCTGGTGGCGGGTGTGCCGGCCAAGGTGCTGCGCGAGCTCACCGAGCAGGAGCGCAAGTGGAAGGTGATCGGCACCGACTGCTACCAGAACCTCGCCCGCCGCAGCCTCGCCAGCCTGAAGCCCTGCGAACCGCTGCGCGAGGGCGACCGCGAGCGCGCGCGCTTCGAGATGCCCGACGTCATGCCGCTGAGCGACGCGCGCCGGCGTGCCGGCTGAACGCTCGACGCGGCTGCGCCGGACCGCTCACGCGAAGGGATAGGGCCACTCGTCCTGTCCGTCGGAGAACAGCCCCGCGACCAGCGTGCGCAGCCAGCGGTTGCGCGGGTCGTGGTGGAAGCCACGGTGCCAGTGCTGGTACAGCTCGATATGCGGGATCGCCAGCGGCGGCTCGGCCATGCGCACCTTCTCGCCCACGCGCGTGAAGTAATGACCGATCGCATGCGGCAGCGTCACCACCAGGTCCGAGCGCCCGATGATGCCGGGCAGGCTCATGAAGTGCGGGGTGCGCAGCACGATGCGGCGCTGGATGCGCAGACGCTCGAGGTATTTCTCGAAGATCTCCTGGCTGCGCCCCTTGGCACGGACCGCGGCGTGCTCGAGCGAGAGGAAGCGCTCGAGCGACAGCTGACGGTCCTGCACCGGATGATCGGCACGCAACAGGCACACGAAGCGGTGATCGAGCAGCTTCTCGCGGTAGAAGCCGGCGGCGTCGAGGTCGGGGTAATAGCCGATCGCCAGATCGACCTCTCCATCCTCCATCGCGCGCATCAGCTCTCCCGGCGCGAGCGTCACCGAATCGAGCATGGCCAGCGGCGCGAGGCGGCGCACGCTGTCGAGGATGCGCGGCAGGAAGACCAGCTCGCCCACGTCCGAGAGGGCGACGGTGAGGTTGCCCTCGTATTTCGCCGGGTCGAAGCGGTCGGCGACGAAGAAATCGGTTTCCAGCCGCGCCAGCATCGCCCGCGCGCTGCTCGCCAGCGCATGCGTGCGCGCGGTGGGCGTGACACCCGACGCCGTCTTGATGAACAGCGGCTCGCCGAGCGCGCGGCGCAGGCGGCCGAGCGCACTGCTCACGGTCGGCTGGCTCAGGCCGAGGTGCTCCGCGGCACGACTCACGCTGCCGGCCTCATAGACCGCGAGCAGGACACGCAGCAGGTTCAGGTCGAAGTCGCGCAGACTCATGCGGGCCCGAGTGTTATTGATAGGGTCAATAAAGGTAATCCATTCATTGGTATTGTGCAGCATCGCCCGGGGGAATTTAATGGTCCGGACAAACAGATGACGTCCCCGCCCGCGAGGGGAGTCCTGCCGAGGAGACACACCGATCATGTCCACCCATCCCATTTCGGGCCACGCGCCCGCGCTGCGAACCACCGTCTGCGGAGCGACATCATGAACGCCGCCGAATGGCTGCTCGCCGGCGATCCCGCGCGGATCGCGCTGATCGAGGGCGATGTCCGCATCGACTACGCCGGCCTGCGTGCCGATTCCATCCGCAGCGCCGCGGCCCTGCTCGACGCCGGGCTGCGCCCCGGCGACGCCTGCGTGCTCGCGCTGCCCGACGGCATCGAATGGGCCGCCGCCTTCATCGGCATGCTGTGGGCGGGGGTGCGGCCGATCGCGATCAACCCGCGCACCGCCACCACGCAACTCGCCGACCTGATGCTGGACTCGGGCGCCGCCGCGGCGCTGCTCGAGGACGAAGCCGCGCGTGCGCTCGGCGACAAGCGCGCGATCGACCTCGGCGAATGGCGCCGCCGGGTGGAGCGCGCCACCGCGACGCCCGCAGCCGCGCAGGCAGCCGACGACGATCCGGCGTTCCTGCTGTACTCCTCCGGCACCACCGGCCGCCCCAAGGGCATCCTCCATGCCCACCGCGCGATCCGTTATGCCCACGTGTTCGCCCGCGACCTTCTCGGTGCGCGCCCGGAGCACCGCTTCTATTCCAGCTCCAAGCTGTTCTTCGCCTACCCGCTCGCCAACGCCTTCTTCGCCGGCCTGCGCCTGGGCGCCACCGTCGTGCTCGACCCCGAATGGCCCGACCCGGCGCGCGTCGCGGCGATGGTCGAGCGCCACGAGCCGCACATCTTCTTCAGCGTGCCCACCCTCTACCGCCGCCTGATCGATGCCGGCGTGCGTTTCCGCGGCGTGCACGCCGCGGGCTCCGCCGGTGAAGCCTGTCCGCCCGCGCTTGCGCGCGACTGGCAGGCGATGACCGGAGTGCCGCTGGTCAATGGCTACGGCACCACCGAGACGCTGTCGCTGGTGCTCTACCGCACGCCGGAGATGGACGCCGCGTGCCCCACTCCACTCACCGAGATCCATCCGGAGCAGCTCACCAGCGGCGAGCTCGAGACCTGGCGGCTGTGGTTCTCCCACCCCGCAGTCGCGCTCGGTTATACGCGCGTGGTCACCCACGACAGCGCGCGCTTCGCCGACGGCCGCTTCGCCCCCGGCGACGTGTTCCGCCGTGCCCCCGACGGGGAAGGCTGGCTGTTCGCCGGCCGCAGCGACCAGCTCGTCAAGGTGTTCGGCCGCTGGGTGGACGTGGTCGCGGTCGAGCAGGCCGTGCAGGAACGCATGCGCGGCAAGGCCGAGGAGGTGTGCGTGATCCCGGCGCAGGGCGAGGACGCGGACATGATCCGCCTGCACCTCTTCGCCATTCCCGGCGACCTGCCGCCACCGCAGGTGCTGGCCGCCGCGCAGGCCGCGATCGAGAGCCTGCCGCCCTACCAGCGCCCCGAGAAGATCCACCTCGTGGACCACTTCCCGCGCACCGACACCGGCAAGCTGCGCCGCAACGAGCTCGCGCGCAGCACCGGCTGAAGCGCGTCCTTGCCGAGCGCGGCCCCGGACCTGTCAGGCACCGGGGCCGCTCGCCGCCCGGTCGAGCGCCCGCTCGACGCTGTCGATCTTGTCCTGCATCGTCTGCTCGCGGTCGGTGCGCGTGCCCAGGCGGATCGAGGTGGTGATGCGCGGCGCGCCCATCGCATGGACGATCTCGTGGCAGCGCTTGACCGCGGCCATCACCTCGTCCCACTCGCCCTCGATATTGGTACCGTAGGCATGGAGCTGCGACACGAGGCCCGCCTCGCGGATCACCCGCTCGCAAGCCGCCACATAGGATGAAACCGACAGCCCCACGCCGAGCGGAACCACGCACAGATCGAGAATGACTTTCACGGACGCCTCCACCAGCGCTCTTCGAAACGCCCGATTCTAGCGCCGCAACCGGCCCCTGCGCGCCGCCGCCGGAGCACCAGCGGGCAGGACCTCCGCAATTTCCGCGCCCGCCAGCTCGCGCCACTCGCCCACGCCCAGCCCGGCCAAGGTCCAGGGCCCGATTGCGACCCGAACCAGCCGCAACGTGGGATGGTCGACCTTGGCCGTCATCCGGCGTACCTGGCGGTTCTTGCCCTCGCACAGCACGATCTCGATCCAACTCGTCGGCACCGACTTGCGAAAGCGCACGGGGGGATCGCGCGGCCACAGCCAGTCGGGCGCCGGCATGCGGCGCGCGGCGCACGGCAAGCTGCGGAAGTCCCCCAGATCTACCCCCGCACGCAGGATCGCCAGCGCGGCCTCGTCGATCTCCCCCTCCACCTGCACCAGATAGGTCTTGGCCAGCTTGTGGCGCGGATCGGCAATGCGGTGCTGCAGGGCACCGTCGCCGGTGAGCAGCACCAGGCCCTCGCTGTCGGCATCGAGGCGGCCCGCGGCATAGACACCGGGCACCTCCACGTAGTCCTTCAGCGTGCGGCGACCGGCTTCGTCGGTGAACTGGCACAGCACGCCGAACGGCTTGTTGAGCAGCAAGAGGCGTGTCTCAGCTCGTCCTTCGGCAGAAGTGTCGGATTTTTTTACACCCGATGAAGGCTCGCACTTGGGCACTCGTTTCGGCAAATCCATGAAATTCCTGTGTTTCCTCATTCCAGGGGCTTCTTAGGCATGTCGGCAAGAATTCCATAACCATGAATTTGGCCGGGAGCATGCGCAATGCCGTTTCGTCGATGTCAGCAAGGGGCTGCCCGCCGGCAAGCACCGCCGCGCCCACGAAGTGCTGGTCCTGATCGGCAAGCTCTACGCCATCGAGAAGAACACGCGCAAACTCAAGGCCACCGAGTGGCTCGCGCTACGCCAGGGCCGAAGCCGCGCTGTCATCAATGAACGGCGCTGCTGTCGTGACCAAGTGCTCCCTACCGTGCCACCGTCCTCGGTGCTCGGAGGTGCGCTGGGCGACTTGCATCGGCAGTGGCCGCGTCCGACGCGCTACCTCGAGCGCGGCGATCTGCCGATCGACAACAACCCGGCCGAAAACGCCAAGGCCAACGGCGTCGAGCCGTACCTGTGGCTGCGCCAAGTGCTGCGCGCCTTGCCCACCACGACCACCGTCGAACACTTCGAGGCCCTCCTGCCTTGGAATCTCGAGGCGGAGCAGTTGATCACATACGGAGTGAGAATTCTCCACAAACAATAAAGCCCCGGCTAGCGGGGCTTTTTGTCGCCATCTTCAAGCTGCTGCGCGCTCAATGGAATGCGCTGAATGCCTTTATCATTGGCGGAAGCTCAGGGATTCGAACCCTGGAACCCTTGCGGGTTGCCGGTTTTCAAGACCGGTGCAATCGACCACTCTGCCAAGCTTCCTGCGTACTACCTAAAACAAATTTCAAGACCGTTGCATTCGACCGCTCTGCCAAGCTTCCGCAAGACTGCAAAGTATACCACCGCGACGCACCCACATCGGAGGGCGAGCGCCCCCGCTCAGCCCGGCCCGACTTCAGTCCCCGGGGTGCGCTCGAAGAGCGCCACGGACTCGACGTGCGAGGTCTGCGGGAACATGTTGGCGATCCCCGCCGCGGCGAGCCGATAGCCCTTCTCGTGCACCAGCACCGCGGCGTCGCGCGCCAGGGTCGCCGGGTTGCACGACACATACACGATCCGCGATGGCCCGCGTGACGGGTCGATCGCCTTCACCACCGCGATCGCGCCCTCGCGCGGCGGATCGATCAACAGCTTGTCCAGCCGGCCGAGCGCGGCCAGGCTGTCCTCGGTGGTCTCGAACAGATTCGCGGCGTGGAACTCACAGCGCGCCGCGAGCCCATTGCGCGCCGCGTTGGCATGGGCGCGCTCGACCAGGGCCTCGCTGCCCTCCACACCCACCACCTCGGCGCCGAGGCGCGCGATCGGCAGGCTGAAGTTTCCCAGCCCGCAGAACAGGTCTGCGATACGCTCGCCCGGGCGCGGGTCGAGCAGTTGCATCGAACGCCGGATCAGCAGTCGATTGATGTCTGCGTTCACCTGGGTGAAGTCGGTAGGGCGGAAATCCAGCCGCAGGCCGAACTCGGGCAAGGTGTAGAACGGTAGCTGCGCGTTCGCCGGGTGCAGAGGCCGCGCCGAATCGGGGCCCGCGGGCTGGACCCAGGCCTGGATGCCCTCGGCATCGGCGAAGGCGGCGAGCTGCTTCTCGTCCGCCGCGGAGAACGGCAGCAGGTTGCGAAACACGAACACGGTGCTGTCCTCGCCCACCGCGATCTCGACCTGAGGCAGGCGATCCGCGATCGACAGCCCGGCCAGCATCGTGCGCAGGCGCGGCAGCAGCGCCGAGATCGCCGGCGGCAGCACCGGGCAGGTGCGCATGTCGACGATGTAGCTCGAGCGGCGCTCGTGAAAACCCACGCGCAGCCCACCCTTGCTCGGCACCAGGCGCACGCCCAGGCGCGCGCGGTAGCGGTAGCCCCAGGCGGGACCGTGGATCGCCGGCAGGATGCGGTCGGCGTGCAGCTTGCCGATGTGGCGCAGCGCGTCCTCGAGGAGGCGCTGCTTCACCGCGGCCTGCGCATCCGCATCCAGATGTTGCATGGAGCAGCCACCACACACGCCGTAATGCGGGCAGCGCGGCGCCACGCGCTGCGCGCTCGGGCGCAGCACGCGCACCACCTCACCCTGCTCGTAACTCGGTTTGGCACGCCGCACGACGTATTCGACGCGCTCGCCCGGCAGGGCGCCCTCGACGAATACCGCCTTGCCCTCGACGCGGGTCACGCCACGGCCTTCGTGGTCCAGGGAATCGATCTTGGCTGTCGGCATGGTCGTGCGAGAGGGTTCGGGAAGCGCGCGATTCTACCGCGCCACGCCTGCGCGGATGTCCGCTTCAGGCAATGTCTCCTTACCTTTGGGCCCCACTTGCGCGCCGCCACCTCATCCGGACGACATGATCCCCCATGCTAGAATCTTTGTGCATTGCGGCATCCAGCGCGGAAGACGGGGTCTCCCGGCGTCCGCCGAAACAAGCCGTACGCACCCCGACCCCCAGAACAAGGAAGACAGACCATGAAGCATTCCATCCTCGCCGCCGCCCTCGTCGCCCTCGCCGTGTCTGCCTGCGGCAAGAAGGAAGAGCCGGTCGCGGTTCAGCCGGCACCCTCGGCCCAGGAACAGATGAAGGAATCGGCCGCCCAGGCGGTGGAAGCGGCCAAGGAGAGCGCGAAGGCCGCCGGCGACGCTGCCGCGGCCGGCGCGCAGGCCGTCAAGCAAGAGGCCGCCGCGGCGGTCGAGGCGACCAAGGAAGCCGCCGCTACCGCGGCCGCCAAGGCGGACGCTGCTGCCGACGCGGCTGCGAAGAAGGCCGACGCCGCGGTCGAGGCGGTCAAGGACGCCGCCGCCGAAGCCAAAGCCGACACCGTCGATGCCGCGGCCCAAGCCAAGGCGGCCGCCGAAGCTGCCGTCGGCGCCGCCAAGGAATCGGCTGCGAAGTAAGCGCCCGCTGCACGACGCGGAAAAAAGCCGGCTTCATGCCGGCTTTTTTCATGCTGTCGCTTCGCAGAAGGCCGCTCCCGCGGTCGGGGGACACGGCCTCGTTGAGGCCCTCTCCCCCTTGTAGTTCAGCGCAGTTGTTCGCGCAGCAGGCCCAGCATGCGGCGCGCAGTGTCGGAGTTGTCGAGCCCGCCCTCGCGGGTGAGCACACTGACCCGCGAAGCCTCGCCCTGCCCCTGCACGCGCAGACGGTATTCGCTCCCCCCGGCGGCCGGCTTGGCGTCGCTGCGCCAGAAGGCAAGCCGCGACAGGAAGCCCTTCTCGGGGCTGCGGTTGTCCGCATCCGGGTCGACGTAGCGCACGAAGTACAAGCCCTGCGCACGGTCGCGGTCCTCGACCGTGAAGCCGATGCGGTCGAGCGCGAGGCCGACGCGACGCCAGGCACGATCGAAGGCCTCGTCCATCACCAGCATTACCTGGCCGTCGGGCGCGGCGGCGATACGCGCCCGCTCCGACGCCTGCTGCGGCGTGGCGATTGCGGCCTCCGCGCGCGCTTCCTCCGCGCCGAGGCGGACCATCAGGCGGCGCAGCATCTCGGCCTCGAGTTCGGGGTCGGCCGGACGCGGTTGCCAGATCGTCGAGTCCTTGGCCTCGGTCGGGTAGATCTCCATCATGCCGCGGTGCGAGATGTAAACCTCCACCGTGCCCGTCTCCTTGCCCTGCTCGAGGCGGGTGCGGAACTTGTCGCGCTCGGGGGTCGAGAACAGGCCGTCGAGCACCTTGCCGATGCTGGAACGGAGAAAATCCTGCGGGATCTTGGCGCGATCCTCGGCCCAGTCGGTCTCCATGACGCCGATTTCCGGGCTGTCGATGTTGAGGATGAAGCCGAGTTCGAGCCAGAAATCCTTGATCTGCGGCCACAGCTCCTCGGGCGTGCCACCCACCACCAGCCAGCGCTGGCTGCCCGCGCGCTCGATGCGCATGGTGTCGGACTTGGCGAGCACCGCAGGACCACTGGAGGCCTGCGCCGGCTGGCCGGCACGATCGGCCGTGTAGGCGGAGTAGGTGGCGACGCCGCGCGGGGCGACATCGGGCACGGCGAAGCGGTCGTCGCGCTGCGGCGCGGTGAGATCGGGCGGGATCTCGAGGGGGCGTTCGATCTGTTTCGCGCTCTTGTAGTCGATGCGCTTGGATTCGAGCAGCGATCCTGAACAACCGCCGAGCGCGATCGAGAGCGCGAGCAGGGACAGGGAGGTGCGCTTGGAGCGGATCATGGAAGTCCTGGGCAGAGAGGTTCGGATCAGGCCTGGATGCCGGCCTTGCGCATCGCCGCGCGCACGCGCTCGTGATGGGCTGCGGACAGCGGGGTGAGGGGCAGGCGGAGGCCGTCGCCGATCAGCCCCATGCGCGCCACCGCCCACTTCACCGGGATCGGGTTGGCCTCGCAGAAGAGGTCGCGATGCAGGCCGGTGAGCCCGGCGTTGGTCTCGCGCAGCGTGCGCATGTCTCCCGCGGCGGCGGCCGCGCACAGCGCATGCATGGCGCGCGGCGCGACGTTGGCGGTCACCGAGATGACGCCGTGGCCGCCGAGCATCAGGAAGGCGGCAGACGTCATGTCGTCGCCGCTGTAGAGCCCGAAGTCCGCCGGCGCACGCTCGATGAGGTCGCAGGCGCGGTCGAGGTTGCCGGTGGCGTCCTTGAGGCCGACGATGTTGGGCACCTCGGCAAGGCGCATCACGGTTTCGTTGGCGAGGTCGGCGACGGTGCGGCCAGGCACGTTGTAGAGGATCAGCGGCAGCTCGACCGCCTCGGCGATGGTGCGGAAGTGGCGGTAGAGGCCTTCCTGGGTGGGCCTGTTGTAGTAGGGCACCACCGAAAGATGCGCGTTCGCACCGGCCTGCGCGGCGAAGCGTGCGAGTTCGACCGCCTCGGCGGTGGAGTTGGCACCGGTCCCGGCGATCACCGGCACGCGCCCCGCGCAGTGCTCGACGGCCACACGGATCAGCTCGCAATGTTCGTCCACGGTGACCGTGGGCGACTCGCCGGTCGTGCCGACGATCACGATGCCGTCGGTACCTTCGGCGATGTGCCAGTCGATGAGGCTGCGCAGGCGGGGGAAATCCAGGCTGCCGTCGTCGTGCATGGGCGTGACGATGGCGACAAGCGATCCGGTAATCATGGCATCCGACAGTGAATTAAAGCTGGGATTCTAACCGATCGCCGCGCGCGGTCGAGCCCGCCGCTGTTACAGGACGCGGCCGGCAGGCCCTTTGCGCGGGCGTGCCGGCCGGCGGCGGCGGCTCGGCGAGCGGGGCTCAGAGATCGGCCAGGGTCTTGATGTGGGCCACCACCGAGCGCGCCAGCGAGGACAGCGAATAGCCGCCTTCGAGCACGGAAACGATGCGCTTGTGGCCACAGGACTCGGCGACGCCCTTGATCTGCTGAGTGGCCCAGATGTAGTCGGCCTCGAGCAGGCCGAGCGAACCCATGTCGTCCTCGTAGTGCGCGTCGAACCCGGCGGAAATGAAGATCATCTGCGGGCTGTGGCTGCGCAGCGCGGGCACGACGATGTCGCCGAAGACCTGTCGGAAGGCATCGCCCCGCGTACCCGCCGGCAGCGGCACGTTGCACATGTGCGCGGGGGGATTCTCGGTGCCGCAATACGGGTAGAAGGGATGCTGGAAGATCCCCGCCATCATCACCCGCGGGTCGTTGCGGAAGATGTCCTCGGTGCCGTTGCCGTGGTGCACGTCGAAGTCGACCACCGCGACGCGCTCCAGCCCGTGTGCCTCGAGCGCATGACGGGCAGCGATGGCAACATTGTTCATGAAGCAGAACCCCATCGCCTTGGCGCGTTCGGCATGGTGGCCGGGCGGACGCACCGCGCAGAACGCGTTCTCGATCTCGCCCTTCATCACCAGGTCGGTGGCGTACACCCCCGCACCCGCCGAACGCAGCGCCGCCTTCATCGTGCCCGGGCTCATCGCGGTGTCGGGGTCGAGGTGGCGAATGCCGTGCTCCGGCACGCTCTCGATCAGGTTGTCGAAATACTCGGCCGGATGCACGCGCAGGATGTGCTCGCGCTCGGCGAGCGGCGCATCGAAAAAGGACACGTACATATCCAGCCCCGACGCGATCAGGCGATCGTTGATCGCCGACAACCGGTCGGGGCACTCGGGATGCATCGCGCCCATGTCGTGCAACCAGCAGTCACGGTGAGTAATGAATGCTGTCGTGGTCATACTCCTCCCTCTCGCCTCGCGGACGACGGACGCGGGGCGAAACGCACCCCGCGCCGACTCTGGCGGCCGCCAACCGTGTTGAGCCCGATCGTCGGGCCGCTCGCCTTTGTCGTCTATTATCACCGCTTCCAGGCCAATTTCACAGTGCGCACGATGACCCTGCACCATGCGAATCGTCTGCTCGAGGCCGCCTCGCGCATCATCCTCGGCAAGGAGCGCGAGTTGCGCCTCGCGCTCGCCTGCCTGATCGCGCGCGGCCACCTGCTGATCGAGGACGTACCGGGCGTCGGCAAGACGACGCTCGCGCATGCGCTCGCCCGCCTGATGGGGCTGCAGTTCCAGCGCATCCAATTCACCAGCGACCTGCTGCCCGCGGACATCCTCGGCGTCTCCATCTTCGACCGCGACACCGCCGCCTTCCGGTTCCACCCCGGGCCGGTGTTCGCCCAGCTCGTCCTCGCCGACGAGATCAACCGCGCCACGCCGAAGACGCAAAGCGCGCTGCTGGAAGCCATGGAGGAGCGCCAGGTCACCGCCGACGGCCAGACCTGCGCGCTGCCCGAACCCTTTTTCGTGATCGCCACGCAGAACCCCGCCCACCAGATCGGCACCTTCCCTCTGCCCGAGAGCCAGCTCGACCGCTTCCTGCTGCGCATCCGCCTCGGCTACCCGGACCCGCTGGCCGAGCGCGCACTGCTAATGGGCGAAGACCGGCGCGGGCTGCTCGAGCGCCAGCCGGCGGTGATCGGCCCGGCCGAACTGCTCGCCATGCAGCAGGCGGCGCAGGGCTTGCATGTCACCGGGGCGCTCGTCGCCTATGTCCAGGCCCTGCTCGCCGCCACCCGCAACAGCGCGGAGCTCGCCGGCGGACTGAGTCCGCGCGCCGGCCTCGGCCTGCTCGCCGTGGCGCGTGCCTGGGCGCAGCTCGACGGCCGCGACCACGTGCTGCCGGAGGACGTGCAGGCCCTCTTCCCCCACGTCGCCGCGCACCGCCTGCACCTCGCCGGCGACGGCCGCCCGGCGCCGCAGGCGACGCTGCTGCGGCTGCTGCAGGCCGTCGCCGTGGGCTGATGGCGCGCCCCGCCGCATCGCTCGCCACGCCGCTGCGCCACGCCGCCGACCGCTGGCTGTTCCGCATCGGCGCCCCGGAGCCCGCGCCGATCCGCCTCGGCCAACGCCGCATCTACGTGCTGCCGAGCGCCGCGGGCATCGGCTTCGCCTTCGCGCTGCTGGTGATGCTGATCGCGGCGATCAACTACAACCTGAGCCTCGGTTACGCGCTCGTGTTCACCCTCGGCGGCAGCGCCGCAGCGAGCATGGTGCACGCCTTCCGCAACCTCCATGGCCTGTCGATCCGCCCGGGGCGCTGCGCACCGGTGTTCGCGGGCGAGACTGCCGTGTTCTCCCTCCTGGTCGATAACCCCGCCCCGCGACGACGTCCTGCCTTGCGCCTCGCCGCGCACGGGCAATGGAGCGCATTCGCGCTCCCCCCCGCACAGGAAAGCGCCGTCACGCTGGCCTGCCCCGCGCTCCGGCGCGGCCGGCTCGCGCTCGGGCGCAGCGTGCTCGAGACGCACTGGCCGCTCGGCCTCATCCGCGCCTGGAGCGTGTTCGTCCCCGAGGCCGAGTGCCTGGTGCTGCCCACGCCGGAGTCCGATCCGCCGCCCCTGCCCCTCGATGCAGGCGGCGATGCCGACGGCGGCCGGCGCGCACGCGAGGGCGACGACGACTTCGCCGGCCTGCGCGCGCATCGCAGCGCCGACTCGCCGCGCCATGTGGCGTGGAAGGTGCTCGCGCGCGGAGGTCCGATGCTGACCAAGGAGTTCGCCGCCGGACAGGAGCGCGCGCTCCTGCTCGACTGGGAGCGTCTTCCAGCCGGACTCGACGACGAACGCCGGCTGTCGCGGCTCACCGCCTGGGTGCTCGCCGCCGAGCGCGAAGGCCTGCGCTACGCGCTCGCGCTGCCCGGCGTGCGCGTGCCTGCGGCGAACGGCAGCGCCCATCACGCACGCTGCCTGCGCCTGCTCGCACTCCATGGGCTTGCCGACGCAGCGGTGGAGGACGCAGCGTGAGCGCGGAGCGCCCGCCGCGCCTGGGCGGCCTCCTGCACCGCAGCGGCCCGCCGCGCCGCACGCGCGCCGCGCGCCCGACGCCGACGCTGCGGCGCGACCAGGGTGTCTGGCTGCTCGCCGCGGCGGCGCTGGCGATCGCCCCGCATGCGGTCTGGCTGCCGGGATGGGTCGCGGCGCTCGGGCTCGGCCTGCTCGCCTGGCGCGCGCTGCTGCTGTGGCGCGGCAGCCGGCCGCCTCCGCGCGCGCTGCTGTTCGCGCTCGCGCTCGCCGCCGCCGCGGGGGTGCGACTGGAGTTCGGGCACTTCTTCGGCCGCGAGCCGGGCGTGGCGGTACTGGTCCTGCTGCTCGGCCTCAAGCTGCTGGAGACGCGCGCGGCGCGTGACATCCGCGCCGGGGTGCTGCTGTCCCTGTTCCTGCAGCTCGCGATCTTCTTCGAGGATCAGTCCCTGCCGGTGGCCGTGCCGGTCCTCGCCGGCACCCTGCTCGCACTCGGCGCCCTGGTGGCGCTCGCCGACCCGGACGGTGGCGAGCGCGAGCGCCTGCGCACCGCGGCCACCCTGCTCGCCCAGGGCCTGCCCTTCATGCTCATCCTGTTCGTGCTCTTCCCGCGCATCCAGGGCCCGCTGTGGGGCCTGCCGGCCGACGCCTTCTCGGCGCGCACCGGGCTATCGGACACGATGCGACCGGGCTCGATCAGCGCCCTCGGACAATCCGACGAGATCGCCCTGCGCGCCGCCTTCGCCGGCGCGCCGCCACCACCCGCGCAGCGCTACTGGCGCGGCCCGGTGCTCACCCGCTTCGACGGCCGCGAGTGGCACGCCGAGGCAGCCGCCGAGTCCTTCGCACCCAGCTACACACCACAGGGCGAACGCATCGACTACCTGATCACCATCGAGCCGCACCTGCGCCGCTGGCTGCTCGCCCTCGAACACCCCGGGCCTGCGCAGCCGCCGATCCGCTACACCGGCGACCTGCGCGCGCTCGCCGCAGAGCCCCTGCGGGCGCGAGCGCGCTTCACGCTCGGCGCGTATCCGCACACGCCGGTCGGCATGGACGAGGCGCCCGCGGTGCTTGCCGCGGCCACCGCCCTGCCCGCGGAGAGCAACCCCCGCAGCCGCCGGCTCGCCGCCGAACTCGCCGTCGGTGCGCGCGACCACGCCGAGATCCTGGAGCGCGTGCTCGCCCGCCTGCGCGCCCTGCGCCTGGGCTATACGCTGCGTCCACCCATGCTCGGCCGCCACGCCGCCGACGAGTTCCTGTTCGACACCCGGCGCGGCTTCTGCGAGCACTTCGCCTCCGCCTTCGCCGTGCTGATGCGCGCCGCAGGCGTGCCGACGCGGATCGTCACCGGCTACCAGGGCGGCGACATCAACCCGATCGACGGTCAGCTCGTGGTTCGCCAGTCCGACGCCCACGCCTGGGCCGAAGTCTGGCTGCAGGGACGCGGCTGGTTGCGAGTCGACCCAACCGCCCTCGCCGCCCCCGAGCGCATCGATGGCGGGCTGGCCGCGGCGCTCGCCGACGCGGGCGAGCTACCGTTCATGCTGCGCGCCGACATGGCCTGGCTGCGCGGCCTGCGCCACCGCTGGGAGGCCGTCGCGAACCTGTGGAACCAGCACGTCCTTGGCTACAATCCCGAGCGTCAGCGCGAACTCCTCGCCCGCATCGGCCTCGGCACGGGCAGACTGGCGCCGCCCCTGGGGGCGCTCGTCGCCACAGCGGTGCTGTTGTTCGCCGCCCTCTATGCCTGGAGCCTGCGCCGCCCGCACGTGCGCGACCCGCTCACGTGCACCTGGGAACGCTTCTGCGCGAAGATGGCCGCCGCTGGCGCGGCCCGTCCGGCCTGGCAGGGACCGCAGGACTATGCGGACGAACTGGCCGCACGCTTCCCGGCGCATGCCTCGGAACTACGCGGCATCTGCATGCTCTATGCCCGCCTGCGCTACGGACCGCCCGCCCCGGAGGAGCAACTCCGGCTCCTGTACAACCGCATCGCCTCACTGCGCCTCGAATGATTCCGACCCCACCCCTCCCCGCCCGCCCTTCCTCGCCCCCGCGCCAGCCCCGCACGCTCGGCGGTCTCCTCGCTGCCCTCGTGATCGCGCTGGGCACGCCCGCGCACGCCTCTTACGCCGAGCGCGAGGACGTGCGCGCCTTCGCCGCAGAGATCGCCAGCCGCCATGCGCTCGACGCCGGCGAAATCGAGCGCGCGCTCGCGGGTGCCCGCCACGATCCCGAGGTGATCCGCCTGATCACCCCCCCCGCGCGCAAGGGCGCGCGATCGTGGCAGACCTATCGTGCGCGCTTCCTCGACCGCACCCGCATCGACGGCGGGATGCGTTTCTGGCACGAGCACGCCGATACCCTGGAACGCGCCGAGCGCGAGACCGGCGTCCCCGCCGAGGTCATCGTCGCGATCATCGGGGTGGAGACGATCTACGGGCGCAACACCGGCAACTTCGAGACCCTCTCCACGCTCGCCACGCTGGCCTTCGACTACCCGCCGCGCGCCGAACTCTTCCGCCGCGAACTCGAGGCCCTGTTCCTGCTCGCGCGCGAACAGGGACGCGACCCGGCGAGCTATTACGGCTCCTTCGCCGGCGCGCTCGGCTACCCGCAATTCCTGCCGAGCAGCATGCGCGCCTATGCGGTGGACTTCGACCGCAACGGCGCGATCGACTTCGACGGTGATCCGGTGGACGCGATCGGCAGCGTGGCCAACTACCTGCGCGCGCATGGCTGGCAGGCAGGCGCACCGGTCGCAGAGCGCGCTCGCCTGTCGCCCGCGACCGATGCTGCCGGCCTGGTGGCGGCCGGCATCGAGCCGACGCTCGCGCCCGCGCTGCTCGCCGACAACGGCATCACCACCGCCGACGGCCGCCCTGTCGCCGCCGCGGCGACCCTGGTGGACCTGGAGACGCCGGGCGCCGACACCGAGTACTGGCTCGGCTACCGGAACTTCTACGTCATCACGCGCTACAATCGAAGCAGTTTCTACGCGATGTCGGTGTTCGAGCTCGCCGAGGCGCTGCGCCTGGGCCGGCTGGTGGAGGAAATCCGCGCCGAACGCCGCTGAAGGATCCGCCCATGCCCGCAAGCGCCCCGCCGTCGTCCTCCGACCCCTCCTCCCTCCGTCCGGCGCCGCTCGGCCTCGCCGACCTCGGCGGCGCGCTGCGTTTCGGCATCACGCAGTTCCGGGCCATTCCGCTCCTGAGCATGGCCTTCGCACTACTCTTCGTGGTGATCGGAGCCCTGCTCTTCGGCATTCTCGAGTTCGGCGCGATCGCGCCGATGAGCCTGTCGCTCGCCGGGGGCTTCATGCTCGTGGGTCCGGTACTGCTGGCCGGCTTCTTCGGTGTCTCCGACAAGCTGCGCAAGGGCCGCCAGCCGAGCTTCGGCGACATCTGGAGCGGTTTTCGGCAGATGCCGCGCGGCGGCTGGGTGGTGTCCTTCGTTTGCGGGCTGCTGTTCCTGATCTGGATCACCGACGCCGGCATCCTCTACGGCTTCATGGTGGGCCGCGAGCCGATCGGCTTCGTGCGCCTGCTGCGAATCGAGCAGGTCGTGATGGACTACGCCGGTTACAGCGCGATCATGGGTGGAGTGCTGGCCTTCATCCTGTTCGCCGTGTCGGCGTTCTCGATCCCGCTGATCTACGATGGCCGCGCGACGCTGGTGTCGGGCGTGGTGGCGAGCGTGCGTGCGGTGTTCGGTCGCTTCGGCGTGATGATGTGCTGGGCCTTCCTGCTCGCCGCGGTGATCATGGGCAGCGTTATGGCCCTGCCGCTGCTGCTGGTCAGCCTGCCGGTGATGGCCTACGCGAGCCGGGAACTCTACTTCCGCACCTTTCCCCCTGCCGCGCCCGCGACATGACGGGACTCCTGCGCGCACCTGCCGTTGTGCTTGCCTAGAGCAGCGCGTCGCGCGAGATTCCGCGCCGGCGCAGGATCCGGCGCAGTTGGCCCAGCGCCTCGAGCTGGATCTGGCGCACGCGCTCGCGGGTGAGTTCGAGGCGTTCGGCGAGTTCTTCGAGCGTGAGCAACTCGCACTCGTCGATGCCATAGCGGTGACGAATCACCATGCGCTGCTTGTCGTTGAGGATCGCGAGCCATTCGCGCACGAGTTGCTCGACTTCCGAGCACTGTATGCGAAGGTCGGCGGAGATGTGCTGCTCGTCCGCGAGCGACTCGCCGATCGACAAGGACGGGTCGATGTCGAGGGGTGCGTCGAGCGAGGCGGTGTGCTCGCCGAGCGCGAGGATGCTGCGCACCTCCTCGATCGTCTTGCCTAGCCGATTGGCGATCTGCTCGAGCGAGGACTCGCCGTTGCAATCGGCCTCGATGTGGCGCTGCGCGCGCAGGACCTGGTTGAGTTCCTTCACCACGTGGACGGGCAGGCGGATCGTGCGCGACTGGTTCATGATCGCACGCTCGATGTTCTGCCGAATCCACCACGTCGCGTAAGTCGAGAAGCGGAAGCCGCGCTCGGGGTCGAACTTCTCGAGCGCGTGCATGAGGCCGAGGTTGCCCTCCTCGACCAGATCGAGCAAGGGAATCCCGCGATTGAGGTAGTGCTTGGCGATATTGACGACCAGGCGCAGGTTGCGCTCGATCATCGTCTGCCGGGCATCGAAGTCGCCCATCCGCACGCGGCGGGCGATCACCAGCTCCTCCTCGGCGGTCAGCAGCGGATTGGCACCGATCTCGTTGAGGTAGAGCTGGGTGACGTCGCTGAAGAACTCGTTCTCGACAACCGGCGGCGCCTGGAACGAGAACACCTCCACCTCAGGGGGAAGATCCGGTTCCTGCTGACTTTCCAGTTCATCAAGATTGACCGGTTCTTCCATCCTCGCCCTCCTCAGCGCGCAGGCAGATACCCGGTCGGATCGACCGCCTTGCCCTGCTTGCGGATCTCGAAATGAAGCTTGGGCCGATCGGCTTCCGAACTGCCGAGCTCGGCGATCTTCTGGCCCTGTGCGACCTGGTCGTCTTCCTTGACCAGGAGCTTGTCGTTATGAGCATACACGGAGTTGTACTCCTGATTATGCTTGATCACGATCAATTTGCCATAACCCCGCAGGCCGCTGCCTGCGTAGACCACCTTGCCGGCCGCTGCCGCATACACCGGCTCGCCGACCGCGCCACCGATGTCGAGCCCCTTGTTGGAAGCCTCGTTGAAGCCGGCGATCACGCTGCCGGAGGCCGGCCAGCGCCATTGGCCGCTCATCGTCGAAGGCGGCGCCTCCGCCGCGGCGGGCGGCGGACTCTCGACCGCAGCGGGCTCGGTCACCGGCGCACGGCCGCCGACCGGCTCCCGCACGGTCGGGACCGTAGCGGAGCCGGTCGAAGGGATCGGCGTCGCGATGGCCCCCCCAGCCCCCGCGATCGCGCCCGTCGAGGCCGACGGCGACACGCGCAGGCTCTGGCCGACGTGGATCTGGTCGGGGTCGGTGATCCGGTTCCACGACACCAGATCGGGCAGGGTGACGCCATATTGGCGTGCGATGCCGAGCAGGGTGTCGCCCGGACGGACGGTGTGATAACCCGAGGCCGGCGCGACCGCAGCGGCCGGTGCGGGCGAAACCCCGCTACCGTCGCGCACCGGCGCCGTCCCCTGCGAGGCGCAGCCGGCAAGCAGCGCGGCGGCGACGAGGGCGATAAGATGAGAAGTGTTCTTGTGCATCCGAAAATACCGTGATTCAGTCAGTACCCGCGATCAGGGGAACGAAGCGCACCGCCTCGCACCAGGTCTCGCGGAAGGTATTGCCCTGGCGCTCGATCAGCAACAGGCGCTGCTCCGCTCCACCGACCGGAATGATCAGCCGCCCGCCCGAGGCGAGCTGCTCCTTCAATGCCGGCGGCAGCCCGACCGCCGCCGCGGCGACGACGATGCTGTCGAAGGGAGCGGCCTCGGGGAGACCAAGACTACCGTCGGCAAGTTTCAGCCGCACGTTGGGCAGGCGCAAGGGGCGCAGGTTCGCGCGCGCGCGATCGAGCAGGCCGCGGATGCGCTCTACGGCATAGACCTCGGTGGCGAGCAGCGACAGCACCGCAGCCTGATAACCGCAGCCCGCGCCGACCTCGAGCGTGCGCCCGAGCTCGCGCCCGTTGCGCAGCAGTTCGAGCATGCGCGCCACCACGAAGGGCTGCGAGATGGTCTGCTGGAAGCCGATCGGCAGCGGCGTGTCGTCGTAGGCGCTGAATGCCAGCCCCTCGTCCACGAAGGCGTGGCGAGGCACCGCCTGCATCGCCGCGAGCACGCGCTCGTCGCGGATGCCTTGGGCGCGCAGCCGCTCGACCATGCGCGCGCGTGCGCGCGAGGCCTGCCCCGGGTCGGATGCGCGCACGCTCACCGCTGCAACCAGTCGAAGACCGGAGCGATCAGGCCGGTATGGGTGAGGTCGATCTGCAGCGGCGTGACCGACACGAAGCCGTTGGCCACCGCATGGAAGTCGGTGCCTTCTCCCGCGTCGGCGGCACCGCCCGCGGCACCGACCCAATAGACCGTCTCGCCGCGCGGCGTCTCGCTGCGCACCACCGGCTCGGCCTTGTGGCGCTTGCCCAGGCGGGTGACGCGGATGCCTTGCAGGCGCTCGTAGGCGACATCGGGCACGTTGACGTTGAGCAGCACCGGACGCGGAAAGGGGTTGCGCATGAAGCGCTCGGCGAGGTCGCGAGCGACGCGTGCGGCGGCGGTGAAATCGGTGGCCGACTTGCTCACCAGTGAGACCGCGATCGAGGGCACGCCAAGCAGAAAGCCCTCGGTGGCGGCCGCGACCGTGCCCGAATACACCGTGTCGTCCCCCATGTTGGCGCCGTGATTGACACCGGAGACAACCATGTCGGGAAGGTGGTCGAGCATCCCGGTGACCGCGAGATGGACGCAGTCGGTGGGGGTGCCATTGACGTGATAGAAGCCGTTGGAGGTCTGGCGAAGCGAGAGCGGACGGTCGAGCGTCAGCGAGTTGCTCGCGCCGCTGCGGTCGCGCTCGGGAGCGACCACGGTCACCTGGCCGATCGTACCGAGCGCCTCGGCGAGCGCCGCGATGCCGGGGGCGAAGTAACCGTCGTCGTTGCTGACCAGGATGCGCATCTTGATTCCGTGCGGGTGGCTGCGAGGGATTGCAAGGGGCGCCGCGAACCGGCGGGAGCGGAGATATTAGCATGGCGTACCAGGCGGCACGCCTGGCGAACGGCACAAACAAAAAAACCGGCCTGGGCCGGTTAGTTTGATTGGTCGGGGCGGCGGGATTCGAACTCGCGACCCCTTGCACCCCATGCAAGTGCGCTACCAGGCTGCGCTACGCCCCGACACAAGCCGCCATTATAGCAGCGGTTTTCAGAAATACCAGTACTTTTGCT
Source organism: Thauera aminoaromatica (assembly GCF_000021765.1). Taxonomy (NCBI): domain Bacteria; kingdom Pseudomonadati; phylum Pseudomonadota; class Betaproteobacteria; order Rhodocyclales; family Zoogloeaceae; genus Thauera; species Thauera aminoaromatica. Next base: position 3,269,592 of record NC_011662.2, read on the forward strand.
GCGCGATGATCAGCCTGCGAATCGTGCCGCGGATCAGGCGCGCAGTTCCTGCAGCGTGGCCGCAATCTCGGCGCGCAGTTGCCGCAGCGTGGACCTGCATTGCTCGAGTTCCACGCCGTTCTCCTGCTCCTGGATCGCCGACTCCCCAAGGCGGTTGCGCGCACCGGAGATGGTGAACCCCTCCTGATACAGCAGCTGGCGGATGCGCCGGATCAGCATGACCTCGTGGTGCTGGTAATAGCGCCGGTTGCCACCGCGCTTGACCGGTTTCAGCTGGGTGAACTCCTGCTCCCAGTAGCGCAGCACGTGCGGCTTCACGCAGCACAGCTCGCTCACCTCGCCGATCGTGAAATAGCGCTTCGCAGGAATCGGCGGCAGTTGCTCGCCACCGGTTTCAGGGCTGCTTGCTTGCATCGCTGAGTTGCTCCACCGCGGCCTTCAGTTTCTGGCTGGCATGGAAGGTGACCACGCGCCGGGCGGTGATCGGGATTTCCTCGCCGGTCTTGGGGTTGCGACCCGGACGCTGCGGCTTGTCGCGCAACTGGAAGTTGCCGAAGCCGGAGAGCTTGACGCTGTCGCCGCGCTCCAGCGCCGTCCGGATCTCCTCGAAGAAGCCCTCCACCATGTCCTTGGCTTCACGCTTGTTGAGCCCGACCTGCTCGAACAGCAGGTCGGCGAGCTCGGCCTTGGTGAGGGTCATGTCAGGCTCCCGCGCCTCGCAGGCGCGCACCCAGCACGGTTTCGGCATGCGTCACGAGCAGCGCGATGGCCGCATCCACTTCGGCGTCTTCGAGGGTGCGTCGAGTATCTTGCATCGATACCTTGAAGGCAAGGCTCTTCTTGTCATGATCGATGCCCTTGCCCTGGTAAAGGTCGAACAGCGCGATCTCGCGTACGAGCGCGGGTGCGGCCTCGCGCAGCACCTCGAGCACGCGCTCGACCGGAACCTCGTTGCCCACCACCAGCGCAAGATCGCGGCGCACCGCCTGCATGCGCGAGATCTCGGCATAGGCCGGCACGCGGGCGGCGAGCGCAGCATCGAGCGCAACCTCGAACACCACCGGCGCGGTGCCGAGCTCGTAGCGCTGCACCCACACCGGATGCAGTTCACCGAGCACGCCGATCATGTGCCCGTCCAGGCGCACGGCGGCCGCGCGCCCCGGATGCAGGGCGGGATGCGAGAGCGGGGCGAACTGCAGCTCGCGCGGCGCGAACAGCGCCTCGAGATCGCCCTTCACGTCGTAAAAGTCGACGCTGCGCGCGCGCTCGCCCCACTGCTCGGGCACCACCTGGCCGGCCGCCAGCGCGGCGATGTTCATCACCTGATGGAAGCCGCGCACCGGATCGCCATCGGCCTTGCGCTCGAACACGCGTGCCACCTCGAAAACGCGCACGCGGTCGATCTGGCGCTTGCGATTGGCGGCGAGCGTGCCGACCAGGCCCGGAATCAGGCTGGAGCGCATCACGCTGAGGTGGCTGGCGATCGGGTTGGCCAGGCGGATCGGGTTCTCGTTGGCGCAGAAGTCGCGCTCCCAGGCCTCCTCGACGAAGGCGAAGTTGACCACCTCCTGGTAGCCGCGCGCGGCGAGCAGGTGACGCAGCGCCCACACCGGGCGTCCGTTCTCGCTGCTCGGCAGCATCATCAGGCTGCCCTGCGGGGCGATCGCCGGGATGTTGTCGTAGCCGTGCAGGCGGGCGATCTCCTCGATCAGGTCTTCCTCGATCTCGATGTCGAAGCGCCACGACGGCGGCGTGACGAGGATGTCGTCACCTGTGCGCTCGACCTGCAGGTGGACGCGACGCAGCAGCGCGAGCATGTCCGCGTCGGCAAGCACGATGCCGAGCACGCGGCGCGCACGCGCCGGACGCAAACGCACCGGCGCGCGCGCGGGCAGCGCGTCGGTGGCGACGGCCTCGACCACCGGACCGGCCTCGCCGCCGCACAGCTCGATCACCAGACGGGTGGCACGCTCGAGGGCGCCGCGCGCAAGCTCCGGATCGACACCACGCTCGAAGCGGTGCGAGGCATCCGAGCCGAAACCGTAGGCGCGCGCGCGGCCCGCGATCGCATCGGGCGCGAAAAAGGCGCTCTCGAGGAAGACTTCGGTGGTGTCGAGGGTGATCCCGCTGTCCTCGCCGCCCATGATGCCCGCGAGCGCGAGCGCGCGCGCCTCGTCGGCGATCAGCAAGGTGTCCGCAGCCGGGGTCACCGTCTGCTCGTTGAGCAGCAGCACCTGCTCGCCCGCACGCGGCAGGCGCACATGGATGGCGCCCTGCAGCTTGGCGTTGTCGAAGGCATGCAGGGGCTGGCCGAGCTCGAGCATGACGTAGTTGGTGATGTCGACCAGCGCGCTGATCGAGCGGATGCCGCTGCGCACCAGGCGGCGCACCATCCAGTCGGGCGTCGCGGCGCGCGCGTCCACGCCGCGCAGGATGCGGCCGCAGTAACGCGGACAGGCTTGCGGCGCATCGAGCACGATGTCGCGGCGGGCCTCGATCGCGGGCGCGACCGGGTCGATCGCGAGCGGACGGAACTCGCCGCCGGTGATCGCCGCGACCTCGCGCGCCACGCCGGTCAGGCTCAGGCAGTCGGCGCGGTTGGGGGTCAGCTTGATGGTGAACAAGGTGTCGTCCAGGCCGAGGTAGGCGCGGATGTCGGTGCCCACCGGGGCATCCTCGGGCAGCGCGTAGAGGCCGGAGTGATCCTCGGAGAACCCGAGCTCGCGCGCAGAGCACAGCATGCCGAAGGACTCGACGCCGCGCAGCTTGGCCTTCTTGATCTCGAACTCGCCGGGCAGGACCGCGCCGACCACCGCGCATGGCACCTTCATGCCGGCGGCAGCGTTGGGCGCGCCGCAGACGATCTGCAGCAATTCGCCGGTGCCGGCGTCGACCTTGCACAGCTTGAGCTTGTCGGCGTTGGGGTGCTTCTCGGCCTCGACGATCTTCGCCACCACGACACCGCGGAAGGCGGGCGCGGCGGGTTCGGCCTCCTCGACCTCGAGGCCGGCCATGGTCAGCAGATGGCCGAGTCCGGCGCTGTCCAGTTGCGGATCGACGAAGGTCCGCAGCCACTGTTCTGAGAATTGCATGATTCGATTACCCGGATTGCGTGGTAGGGCGCAGCTTGTGCGAAGCCGCTCAGCGGAACTGGCCGAGGAAGCGCAGGTCGCCCTCGAAGAACAGGCGCAGGTCGTTCACGCCGTAGCGCAGCATGGTGAGGCGGTCCGGCCCCATGCCGAAGGCGAAGCCGGTGTAGCGCTCGGGGTCGATGCCGCCGAAGCGCAGCACGTTGGGGTGCACCACGCCGCAGCCGGCAATCTCCAGCCAGCGCCCCTCGAGCGCGCCGCTCATGAAGGCGACGTCGATCTCGGCCGAAGGCTCGGTAAAGGGGAAGAAGGACGGGCGGAAGCGCACCTGCAGGTCGTCGGTCTCGAAGAAGCGGCGCAGGAAGTCGGCGATCACGCCCTTGAGGTCGGCGAAGCTCACCGTCTCGCCCACCCACAGGCCCTCGACCTGGTGGAACATCGGCGAGTGGGTGGCATCGGAGTCCACGCGGAAGACACGGCCGGGCGCGATGATGCGCAGGTCGGGCATGGCATCGGCGTCACGGTGGCGCGCGACGTGGGCCTGCATGGCGCGGATCTGCACCGGGCTGGTGTGGGTGCGCAGCAGCACGTCGTCGTGGCCTTCGAGATAGAAGGTGTCGTGCATCGAGCGCGCCGGGTGGTTCTCGGGCGTGTTGAGCGCGGTGAAGTTGTGCCAGTCGGTCTCGATCTCGGGACCGTCGGCGACCACGAAGCCGATCGAGCCGAACAGGCGCTCGACGCGCTCGAGGGTGCGGCTCACCGGATGCAGTCCGCCCTGCACGCCACCGCGCCCGGGCAGGGTGACGTCGAGCGCCTCGGCGGCGAGCTGGGCGAGCAGCGCGGCTTCGCGCAGCGCGTTGCGGCGGCCTTCGAGCGCGGCCTCGATCGCGGTCTTGGCGGCGTTGATCGCGGCGCCCGCCTCGCGGCGCGCCTCGGGCTCGAGCTTGCCGAGCGCCTTCAGGCGCTCGGTGAGCGCGCCGGACTTGCCGAGGTAGCGCGCCTTGGCCTGTTCGAGCTGCGCGCCGTCGACCGCGGCGGCGAATTCGGCGGCGGCCTGTTGTACCAGTTGATCGAGCTGTTCCATGTCCCTGCCCTGGCGGAATGCGGTGTTGCGGGATGAGCGCCGCGGGGCGCGCCGCTCATCGGGAATTCGGGGGTCCGGTCACGGCGCCCGCCGGGCGCCGGCAATCCAGAAAAAAAAAGGAGGCCAGGCCTCCTTTTTTTTGGCTGCGCGCGATTACGCAGCGAGTTTGGCCCGGGCCTGCTCGGCAATCGCGGCGAACGCCGGTTTGTCGAACACGGCCAGGTCGGCCAGCACCTTGCGGTCGATCTCGATCGCGGCCTTCTTGAGGCCGTTCATGAACACGCTGTAGGTCAGACCCAGCTCGCGTGCAGCGGCGTTTATACGCGCGATCCACAGGGTGCGGAACTGGCGCTTGCGCTGACGACGGTCGCGGTAGGCGTACTGACCCGCCTTCATCACCGCCTGCTTGGCGATGCGATAGACGTTCTTGCGGCGGCCACGGTAACCCTTGGCCTGGGAGAGGACTTTCTTGTGACGGGCGCGGGCGGTTACACCACGTTTGACTCGGGGCATTGCGGTCTCCTATCAGGCGTACGGAAGCATGGCGCGGATCAGCTTTTCATCTGCCGCATGCACTTCGGTCATGCCGCGCAGGTGACGCTTCACCTTCGTCGTCTTCTTGGTCAGGATGTGGCGCTTGAACGCCTGGGACCGCTTGATCCCGCCGCTGGAGCGGACCTTGAAGCGCTTCTTCGCTCCGCTCTTGGTCTTCATCTTGGGCATTGCTGAGACTCCATGTTTTTGGATGACGCCAGGTAGCGCCGAAAAGCCCGGCGCGTTTTGTTACCCGGCACCACTTGTTTTCCGCCGGAGGGAAATTCCTTCCCGCGGTCTCGCCCCTCGCGAGGCGATTTCTTCGGGAAGAAGCTCAGTGCTTCTTCTTCGGCGCGATGATCATGATCATCTGGCGCCCTTCCATCTTGGGCATCTGCTCGACCTGGCCGAGTTCCTCGAGGTCCGCCTTCACGCGCTCGAGCTGGCGCAGGCCGAACTCCTGGTGAGCCATCTCGCGACCGCGGAAGCGCAGGGTGACCTTGCACTTGTCGCCTTCTTCCAGGAAGCGCTTGAGGTTGCGCAGCTTGATCTGGTAGTCGTTCTCGTCGGTGCCGGGGCGGAGCTTGACCTCCTTGACCTGCACCTGCTTCTGCTTGAGTCGGGCTTCGTGGGCCTTCTTCTGTTCCTGATACTTGAACTTGCCGAAATCCATCAGCTTGCACACGGGCGGCACGGCCATCGGTGCGATTTCGACCAGATCCAGCCCGGCCTCCTCGGCCATGTTGAGGGATGCATTCAAGGACACGATGCCGAGCTGCTCGCCCTCCTCGCCGACCAGCCGGACCTCAGGCGCAGTGATCTCCCGATTTACGCGCTGCTTCTTATCTTGAGCGATGGTTCAACTCTCCACGAAAACCAAAAATCAGACCGTGCCGGCTTTCGCTTCGACTTCGCGACGCCAGCGTTCGATCAGCGAATCGAGGGACATTTGGCCAAGATCCTGGCCACCCCGGGCACGTACGGCCACCAGGCCTGCCGCCTTCTCCTTCTCGCCGATGACGATCTGGTACGGCAGCTTCTGCACGCTATGTTCGCGAATTTTATAGTTAATCTTCTCGTTGCGCAAATCCGCCTCGACGCGGAAGCCGGCCTTCTTCAGCCTCGCCACCGCCTCTTCGGCATATTCGGCCTGGCCCTCGGAGATGTTCATCACCACCGCCTGCACCGGGGCGAGCCACAGCGGCATGGCGCCGGCGTGATGCTCGATCAGGATGCCGATGAAGCGCTCCAGCGAGCCGAGGATGGCACGATGCAGCATCACCGGGACCTTCTTGGTGTTGTCCTCGTCGACATATTCGGCACCAAGGCGCACCGGCAGGTTGAAATCGAGTTGCAGCGTGCCGCACTGCCACACGCGACCCAGGCAATCCTTGAGCGAGAACTCGATCTTCGGGCCGTAGAAGGCGCCCTCGCCCGGCTGCAGCTCGTACTGCAGGCCCTGCGCATCGAGCGCGGCGGCGAGCGCGGCCTCGGCGGCATCCCACTGCTCGTCGGTGCCGACGCGCTTTTCGGGGCGGGTCGACAGCTTGACCTGCACGTCGGTGAAGCCGAAGTCCTGGTACACCTGCTGCAACAGGCGGATGAACTCGGCCGACTCGGCCTGCACCTGGCTCTCGGCGCAGAAGATGTGCGCGTCGTCCTGCACGAAGTTGCGAACCCGCATGATGCCGTGCAGCGAACCCGAGGGCTCGTTGCGATGGCAGGAGCCGAACTCGGCCATGCGCAGCGGCAGGTCACGGTAGCTCTTGAGGCCCTGGTTGAAGATCTGGATGTGGCAGGGGCAGTTCATCGGCTTGACCGCGTAGTCGCGCTTCTCGGACTGCGTGGTGAACATCAGGTCGGAGTACATGCCCCAGTGACCGGACTTCTCCCACAGCGAGCGGTCGACGATCTGCGGCGTCTTCACTTCCTGGTAGCCATGCTCGCCGATCGTGCGGCGCAGGTACTGCTCGACCTGCTGCCACAGCGTCCAGCCCTTGGCGTGCCAGAACACCATGCCGGGCGCCTCGTCCTGGATGTGGAAGAGGTCGAGCTGGCGGCCGAGCTTGCGGTGGTCGCGCTTCTCGGCCTCCTCGATCATGTGCAGGTAGGCGTCGAGCTCGTCCTTCTTCGTCCACGCCGTGCCATACACGCGCTGCAGCATCTCGTTCTTCGAGTCGCCGCGCCAGTACGCACCGGCCAGCTTCATCAGCTTGAAGACCTTGAGCTTGCCGGTCGAGGGCACGTGCGGGCCGCGGCACAGGTCGATGAAGTCTCCCTGACGGTACAGCGACACGTCCTCGCCCGCCGGGATCGAGGCGATGATCTCGGCCTTGTAGTGCTCGCCGATGCCCTTGAAGAAGTCCACCGCCTTGTCGCGCGGCCACACCTCGCGATGCACGGGGATCTCGCGCTTGGCGATCTCGGCCATGCGCTGCTCGATGGCCTGCAGGTCCTCGGGGGTGAAGGGACGCTTGTACGAGAAGTCGTAGTAGAAGCCGTTGTCGATCACCGGCCCGATCGTCACCTGGGCGTCGGGGAAGAGTTCCTTCACCGCGTGCGCGAGCAGGTGGGCCGTGGAGTGGCGGATGATCTCGAGGCCTTCGGCGTTCTTGTCGGTCACGATGGCCAGATCGGCGTCGGCCTCGAAGCGGTGCGAGAGATCGACCAGCTTCCCGTCGGTGCGACCGGCGATCGCCGCCTTGGCGAGACCGGCACCGATCGAAGCCGCAACCTCGGCGACGGTCACCGGGTGATCGAAGCTGCGCACGGAACCGTCGGGAAGCGTGATGTTGGGCATGGCTGTAGCCTCGGGCTGTTGTCGCCCCGCGAGGCGCAGGACGTACAGGGGAAATCGGGAAAAACGTGGACGAAAAAAAAGCGCGGTTTGGGCGCGCTTTTTTCTCTTAGCAGACAAGCGGAGCCGACCTGTTCAGTTTCCGGCCTGAGTGGTAGTTCGGAACATGACTTTTCGACTCCAGAATCCTGGTAGGCGCGATTGGACTCGAACCAACGACCCCCACCATGTCAAGGTGGTGCTCTAACCAACTGAGCTACGCGCCTGCTGAAGTCCCGCATTATAGACACTGCGAAGAACTTGTCAAAGTTTTTTTGCAGTGTCGCGGAACGGGATCATTTCTTGAGGCGGGTCACCACGAAAAGGATCACCACCGCGCCGATGACCGCACCGAGGAAACCCGCGCCCTCGCCGGCGTGATAGATGCCGAGCGCCTGGCCGCCGTAGGTGGCGACCAGCGAGCCGGCGATGCCGAGCAGCGAGGTCATGATGACCCCGAGGCCGTCCTTGCCGGGGTGCAGCAGGCGCGCGACGAAGCCGACGATCAGGCCGATGAGGATGGTTCCGATGATGCCCATGATGCTCTCCGTAAGAGGATGGGGGATGGAGCCGGCGCCGCGCCGCTCAGCCTTGCGGCCAGGCGGCGAGGAACTGCTTCCAGTGCGGTGCGTCGATGCGGCCGAGCGCCTCGCGCACCGTCTCCACCTCCGCCGCCCACGCGGCGGCGTCGAGATGCCCGCGCATGCGCTCGAAGCGCAGGTAGACGAGGTAGGTGTTGACGACGTCGGTCTCGCAGTAGTCGCGGATCTCGGCGATCCGGCCCTCCTGCCAGGCCTGCCAGACCGCCGAACCGTCCATGCCGAGCTTGCCGGGATAGCCCATGAGCTTGGCGAGGTCGTCGAGCGGCGCGCTCGCGCGCGGCTGGTAGAGCGCCAGCAAGTCCATCAGATCCAGATGACGACTATGGTAGCGGCTGATGTAGTTGTTCCACTTGAAGTCGCGCGAGTCGTGGTAGTCGCCCTCGCCCTGGTCCCAGTAGCGCGGTGCTGCAACGCCGTGCAGCATGCCGCGGTAGTGCAGCACCGGCAGGTCGAAGCCGCCGCCGTTCCACGACACGATCTGCGGCGAGTAGCGCTCGATGCCGTCGAAGAAGCGCTGGATGATCTCGCCCTCGCCGCTCTCGGGCTCGGAGAGCGAGAACACCCGGAAATGCTGCGCGTCGCGCAGCACGCAGGAGATCGCCACCACGCGCTGCAGATGGTGCGGCAGGAAGTCGTTGCCGTGGCTGGCGCGGCGCTGCTGGAACGCCCACTCCGCGACCTCGTAGTCGGACAGGCCCGCGGGCAGGTTCTCGATCGCGCGGATGCCGGCGACGTCGGGAATGGTTTCGATGTCGAAGACGAGGACCGGCATCATTTCCTCGACCACGCAGCGCCCTGCTGCACCCACCAGCCCGGCTGCGCGCGCTCGAGCCAACGCTGCGCGAAGGTGCGGCGCACCTCGGCCTCCCACTCGGGGTGACCGTTGGCGCGCGCGATCTCGCGGTAGAGCGCGGCACGGTCGGCATTTTCGGCGGCAACCGCGGCGTTGGCCTGGGCGCGCTGCGCGAGCGGCACCGCCGCGGCGTCGCGCAGGCTCACGGTACCGTCTGCGGCGATGCCCACCGCACCCGACGCATACAGCGGCGCGAGCTGCGCGTGGCGCTGCTGCATCGTCTTGCGCAGCGCGGAGATCGCCGGGGTGTCGATCTCGAGGTTGCCCTGCGCATGCACCGGGAAGGCGAGCGCGAGGCCGACGAACAGGGCCGCCAGGCGGCCCGCCCAGGAGCCGGACGGCATCGAAGCGGATTTCATTTCGCGTCTCCCGCAGCCGGCGGCGTGGCAGGCGCGCTGCCCGCACCCTCGCGCAGCTGCCAGACCTCGTCGATGATCCGGTCGGCGGCCTTCTCGGCCGCCGCGGCCGGGAAATAGATGTTGATCGTGACGCAGGCCGCGGTGCTCGCAACCAGCGCAGCCGCGAACAGCCAGCGCGCAACAGGGTTCATGCCGTCCTCGCGGGATATGCAGATTCAATCGATCGTGGGAGAGACGCCCTCGGCCACCACGCGCTGCAGGCGGGCCACCAGTTCGTTCCAATCGACGCGCCGATTGTAGCCGATGACGTCGAGTGCCGGGACGCCTCCGCCACGCACGATGGTGAAGCCGCCATCGGCGCGCGCGGCGCCGTCCGGCGCCGCATCCAGCCCGTCCATCTCGCATACGCCCTTGGCAAGCCGGCAGCGCAGGCCGAGCTCGCGATAGCCGAAAGTCTCGAACAGGCGCAGCACGCTGCGCTGCACCGCCGCGAGCGCGCCCCCGCCGCCGAGCGCGCCGAGGTTCTGCACCGCGCGCTGGCTGATGCGGCGGCGCTCGTCGCCGGCGATGCTGGCGATGCGGGCGTCGAAGGCCGTGGGCCGCCAGCTCGACAGCTCCAGGCCGCGCACATCGGCGTCGATATGACCGGTGATGCTGCCGAAGCTGAAGGCCTCGGTAAGCTGGGCGAGATCGATGTGGCGCGCCTCGATCTCGCCCGTCAGGTGCGAAGCGACGCCGAAGGGTTCGTGCACGCGCAGTCCGCTCGCCTGCACCCACCCGCCAAAGACGGACACCGCGAGCGTGCCGTCGAGCACGAGCTCGCCCGGACGCAGGTGCAAGCCCGGCAACGCGGCCGACATCACCCCCGCCATGCGCGGCAGACCGAGCGCCTCGGTGAGCAAGGGCATCGACACCGGCTCGAGGACCGCGCCAGCGCTCCCCTCCCAGCCTGCGACGGACCAGCCGAGGGCGAGATCCCGGAGCACCAGCGCACCGTCGAGCAAGGGGATGCGCGCGCCCGGCAGGCGCAGCCCGGCGGGCCCGAGCACCGCGTCGAGCGCGAAGGCCCCGAGCGCGAGCTTCTCCCAGCGCCCTCCGCCAACCTGCAGGGCGGCCTCGCCCCGGCCGCGCGAGGACCAGCGCACGCGCCCATCCACGGGGCCGAAGGCGAGCACCTCGGCGCGCGCCTCCTCCGCTACGCCGCCTGCGGCGATTCCCTCGCCCTGCGGCGACGCGAGACCGAAGCCCGCCCCATGCAGTTCCACGTCGACCGTCTCCAGCCGATCCCGGCGCAATTCGGCACGCAGGTCCGCCCGCCCCTCGAGGCGCAACCGCTGCGCACTCGCCGGCGCCAGCAGCGGCGCCAGCCAGCGCGGGCCGATGCGGACGAGATCGACATCGGTCAGCTCGACCGCAAGGGTGTCCAGCGTGCCGCCGAAGGTGTCGAACACGCCGCGCGCGGAGGCGGCAGCAACCCCATCGAGCGCCAGCTCGCCGCGCTCGAGCACGATCCGGCGGCCGTCGAAGCGCCCGTGCGCGCGCAGCCGCGGGCCGGCCTCGAAGAGCAGCGGATGCACATAGGCCGCGCCCGCGTCCCAGTCGAGCTGCGCCGCCCAGGACCACGCCGCGCCCGTCCCACGTGCATCGAGCGTGAAACCGGCCTCCACGCCCTCGGCTGCACGCAGACCGTCGCCACTCCCGAAGCCGCCGCCCGCGATCCGGCCGCGCAGGGTTGCGGATGCGTCGCCCACACCCGCGGGCCGGTAATCGAGCTCGGCATCGAGCACGCCGACGGCCTCGAGCTCGCGCAGGCGCGCGGCGAGCTCGGCGAGCCAGGGCTCCAGCAGGGCCGCGGTCGCCGCAGGGCGGATCCGGTGCAGACGGGCGCGCAAGCTGCCATCCGCTTGAATGGCAGCCTCGATGCGGCCGCCTTCGGCCAGGCGCAGCACGATCCGCGCCGGCCCGGGGCCGAGCGTCGCCTCGATGTCGGCCTCGAAGGGCAATCTCCGCCCGCGCAGCTCCAACCGTGCCGCGCTGCACCCGAGCACGCCGTCGTCGAGATGCAGGCGACCGCAACGCAGCGAGAGCGCGCGCCACTCGCGCGCACCGACCCGCAGGCGGCCGACCGCGATCTCCCCGCTTTGCGCATGCGCGTCGAAGCGCACGCTCAGCTCCTCCGCAGCAAGGCCGGGACGGGTGATCTCGGCGATCTGGAGGGCGAGCACCCGAAACACCGTTGCGCCCGCAAGCGGAACGGCGGTCGCCAGCATCAGCAGCAAGAGGGCGCAGGACGCCACGCGCAAGCCGCGACCGCGGCGGGACGACTCCCGTTCGGCACCTGCAGCCTCCACGCGACGCGATCGCCGCGTCACCCGCGGCCCGGCCAGCCGAAGGCGCTCAGGCCGGGAACACACCCGTCGACAGGTAACGGTCGCCGCGGTCGCAGACGATGGAGACAATCACCGCGTTCTCGACCTGAGCGGCGATGCGCAGCGCGACATGCATCGCGCCACCCGAGGAGATGCCCGCGAAGATGCCCTCCTCGCGCGCGAGCCGGCGGGTCATCTCCTCGGCGTCAGCCTGGCTGACGCGCTCGAAGCGATCGACCCGCGGGCGCTCGAAAATCTTCGGCAAGTACGCTTCGGGCCACTTGCGGATGCCGGGGATGGACGAGCCCTCCTCCGGCTCGCAGCCGACGATGCAGATGTCGGGATTGCGCTCCTTGAGGAAGCGCGAGGTGCCCATGATGGTGCCGGTGGTGCCCATCGAGCTGACAAAGTGGGTGATGCGGCCGCCAGTCTGCTCCCACAGCTCGGGGCCGGTACCCTCGTAGTGCGCCACCGGGTTGTCCGGGTTGGCGAACTGGTCGAGGATGATGCCGCGGCCCTCGTCGCGCATCTTCTCGGCGATGTCGCGCGCCATCTCCATGCCGCCCGAACTCGGCACCAACACGAGCTCGGCGCCGAACGCGCGCATGGTCTGACGGCGCTCGACGCTCTGGTTCTCCGGCATCACCAGGATCATGCGGTAGCCGCGGATCGCCGCGGCCATCGCGAGCGCGATCCCGGTGTTGCCGCTGGTGGCCTCGATCAGGGTGTCGCCCGGCTTGATCTGGCCGCGCGCCTCGGCGCGCATCACCATCGACAGCGCCGGGCGATCCTTGACCGAGCCGGCCGGGTTGTTGCCCTCGAGCTTGGCGAGGATCACGTTGTTGCGGCCGGCGTCGATGCGCTTGAGGCGCACCAGCGGCGTGCGGCCGACGTAGTCTTCCAGCGTCCTGAATTCCATTTCTACCCTGTGGAGTGGGGTTCTTCGGGAGGGTTCGTCGGGAGGTGGACTCCCGACCGGCCCGCCGGGTTCGCCGCGCTTCAGGGCGTCAGGTCGAACTCTTCGGTGCGCCGCGGTGGATAGGTCTCCCAGCCGCCGCAGGCCGGGCAGCGCCAGTGGAACTGGCGCGCCTTGAAGCCGCAGGTGTTGCAGCGATAGCGTGCGACGCGTCGGGTGTGACCGTGGATGAGCTGCTTGATGAGGTCGATGTCGGCGCGCTGCTCGGCCGGCGCGTTGAGCGCCGCCGCCTCGAGCAGCTTGTCGAGCCCGAGCAGCGTGGGGTTGCGGCGCAGCTCCTCGCGCACCATCTCGTAGGCCGCCTTGGGCCCCTCGCGCTCGAGCTCCCAGTGGAAGAGCTCGTCGAGCAGGTCGAGCGAGGCGTGCCCGGCGAGCCAGGCGCGCAACAGCTGGTGCCCCTGAGCCACGCGACCGAGGCGCCCGCAGGCGTCCATGACGCGCTCGGCGACGAGGGCGAGGTAATTGGGGTCCTGGTTTTCGATGCGCTGCCAGGCTTCCAGCGCTTCCTCGTCACGGCCCTGGGCGGCATGCAGGTCGCCGAGCAGCAGGCTCGCGCGCACGCAGCGGCGATTGACCTCGAAGGCACGATCGAGATGGCCCCGCGCCTCGTCGTGGCGCGAGTTCGCGAGCGCCGTGGCAGCGAGCTCGCAATGGAAGTTGGCGACCTCGGTGTGCCACATCACGCCTTCATGGCCAGGCAGCGCCTCGGCGACCTCGATCGCCTTGGCCCAGTCCTTCTCCTGCTGGTAGATCTCGAGCAGATAGCGCAGCGCGACATCGTTGGCGCGCGTGCCGCGCAGGCGCAGAAAGGCAGCCTCCGCGCGGTCCAGCAGGCCGGCCTTGAGAAAATCCTGGCCAAGCTCGCCGAGCGCCTGCAGGCGATGCTCGTCACTGATGTCCTCGCGGTCGACGAGCAGCTGGTGGATGCGGATCGCGCGGTCGGTCTCGCCGCGACGGCGAAAAAGGCTGCCGAGCGCGAAGTGCAGCTCGACGGTCTGCGGGTCGATGCGCACCGCCTCGACGAAGGCGTCGATCGCCTTGTCGGGCTGCTCGTTGAGCAGGAAATTGAGCCCGCTCAGGTAGGAGCGCGGAAGCGCGCGCGACTCCTGCACCACCTGGCGGATGTCGATGCGCGCGGCCAGCCAGCCGAGCGCAAAGAACAGCGGCAGCGCGAGCAGCCACCAGTATTCGATTTCCATCGGGGATCAGGGCATCGGCAAGCGGGACTCTGCCGCGGCGAGCGCGGTCTCGGTCGAGGCCTTCTCGCGCTCGACGAGCTCGACCTGGCGGCGCAGGCGCGAGATCTCGCGGCGCTGGCGCATCATCGAGGCAAGCGTCGCGGTGACGCCGATCAGGGCACCGGCGGCGAAGGTGACCAGGATCACGAACACCAGCGGAAGTTGCCACTGGATGCCGAAAAAGAAGTTCAGCGTGACCAGATGGTCGTTCTTGATCGCGAAGCCGAACAAGAGGAAGAACAGCAGCAGGCGGATGATCCAGATGATTGCACGCATGACCGGCATGATTCCCGAACGATGAACAAAAAGAAGGCGACCGCAGTCGCCCTCCATTATTGCCTGTAAACCGATCGCCGCGCGGTCAACTTCCGCCGAGATCCACCCTTTCGCGCAATTCCTTGCCCGCCTTGAAATGCGGGACGTATTTTTCCGGCACCAGCACCTTCTCGCCGGACTTGGGATTGCGCCCGGTACGGGGCGGACGGTAGTTCAGCGCAAAGCTGCCAAACCCGCGGATCTCGATGCGATCACCGCGCGCGAGCGCGTCGGTCATCGCATCGAGAATCATCTTGACCGCGTAATCGGCGTCCTTTGCGACCAGCTGGGGAAAACGCTCCGCCAGCTGGGCGATCAGCTCCGATTTGGTCATGATCGGACAGATTACTGCTTCTGCTCGTTCAGCTTGGCCTTGAGCAGGGCACCCAGGTTGGTGGTACCGGCGGAAGCGGAGCTCTCGGAAGCCAGCTTGCTCATGGCTTCGGACTGCTCGACCTGGTCCTTGGCACGAATCGACAGGCTGATCGAGCGGGTCTTGCGATCCACGTTGATCACCAGCGCCTCGACCTCGTCCCCTTCCTTGAACATGGTGGTGAGGTCGTCGACACGGTGCGGAGCGGCCTCGGACGCGCGCAGGTAGCCTTCGACGTCGTCACCCAGCGAGATCACCGCGCCACGGGCCTCGACCGACTTCACGGTGCCGCGCACGAGGCTGTTCTTCTCGTGGGTGGCGATGAAGTTGGTGTAGGGGTCGCCCTCGAGCTGCTTGATGCCGAGCGAGATGCGCTCGCGCTCGACGTCGATCGCCAGCACCACGGCCTCGACCTCGTCGCCCTTCTTGAAGCGGCGCACGGCATCCTCGCCCGACTCGCTCCACGACAGGTCGGACAGGTGCACCAGGCCGTCGATGCCGCCTTCCAGGCCGATGAACACGCCGAAGTCGGTGATCGACTTGATCTGGCCACGGACCTTGTCGCCCTTCTTGTGGTTGATGGCAAAATCGTCCCACGGGTTGGACATGCACTGCTTCATGCCCAGCGAGATGCGGCGACGGTCTTCGTCGATCTCGAGGATCATGACCTCGACCTCGTCGCCCAGCTGCACGACCTTGGTCGGGTGGATGTTCTTGTTGGTCCAGTCCATCTCGGACACGTGGACCAGGCCCTCGATGCCCTGCTCGACCTCGACGAAGGCGCCGTAGTCGGTGATGTTGGTGACCTTGCCGAACAGACGGGTGCCCTGCGGGTAGCGGCGCGAGATGCCGACCCACGGGTCTTCGCCGAGCTGCTTGAGGCCGAGCGAGACGCGGTTCTTTTCCTGGTCGAACTTGAGCACCTTGGCTTCGATCTCGTCGCCGACCGACAGCACTTCGGACGGGTGACGGACGCGGCGCCAGGCCAGGTCGGTGATGTGCAGCAGGCCGTCGATGCCGCCGAGGTCCACGAACGCACCGTAGTCGGTGATGTTCTTGACCACGCCCTTGATGACGGTGCCTTCCTTGAGGTTGGCGAGCAGCTTTTCGCGCTCTTCGCCCATCGACTCTTCCAGCACGGCGCGACGCGAGACCACGACGTTGTTGCGCTTGCGGTCGAGCTTGATGACCTTGAACTCGTATTCCTTGCCTTCGTACGGCGTGGTGTCCTTGACCGGACGCATGTCGACCAGCGAACCCGGCAGGAAGGCGCGGATGCTGTTGGTCATGACGGTCAGGCCACCCTTGACGCGGCCGGTGATGACGCCCTTGACCAGGGTGCCTTCGTTGAGCGCCTTCTCGAGGTCGTTCCAGGCGGCGATGCGCTTGGCCTTGTCGCGCGACAGGCGGGTCTCGCCGTAGCCGTCTTCGAGGGCGTCGATGGCGACGTGGACGAAGTCGCCGATGTTGGCTTCGAGTTCGCCGCGGTCGTTGCGGAACTCCTCGATGGGCACGTAGCTTTCGGACTTCAGGCCGGCGTTGACGACGACGAAGTTCTGGTCGATGCGCACGACTTCGGCGGTGATGACTTCACCGGCGCGCATTTCCTGGAGGGCGAGGCTTTCCTCGAAGAGGGCGGCAAAGCTTTCTTCGAAGGCAGGGGTGGCGTTGGACATAAAAGGTGGATTCCGGCACCGCCGTGGGACGGCAAACATGGCTGGTTCAAGAAAAAACGCGCCGGAGCCCACGCTCCCGCGCGATTGCGTTCAACCGGACGACTTGCCCCCCCGCCCGACGAGATCGAGAACGAAGGCGACGGCCTCGTCGACGTCCCGTTGAGTGGTGTCGAGCAGGGCCGCATCCGGCAGCTTCACGAGTGGCGCCACAGGCCGGGCGGCATCGCGCGCATCCCGTTCCTGAAGGTCTTTCAGAAGATTTTCCATGTTAGCAGCCAAACCCTTTTCGATCAACTGCTTATGGCGGCGTTCGGCGCGCGCCTCGGCCGAGGCGGTGAGGAAGACCTTGAGCCCTGCATCGGGGAAGATCACCGAGCCCATGTCGCGGCCTTCGGCCACCAGGCCGGGGGCCGCGCGGTAGTCGCGCTGGCGGTCGAGCAGGGCCGCACGCACCGCCGGCAGCACGGCGACCTTCGAGGCGCCGACCGAGCAGGCCTCGGAGCGGATCTCGTCGGTGACGTCGCGGTCCGCGCCCTCTCCCAACAGCACCCGCCCGCCCTCGAAGCGCGCCGGCAGACCCGCGGCGAGCGCGGCCACGCCGGCCTCGTCGTCGAAGGCCACTCCCGCGCGCATCGCGGCCAGCGCCACCAGGCGGTAGAGCGAGCCGCTGTCGAGGTAGTGCCAGCCCAGCGTCTCGGCGACGCGCGCCGCCACCGTGCCCTTGCCCGAGGCCGAGGGACCATCGATGGCCAGCACCGGCACCGGCCGCGCCACCTGCGCAAAGGCCTCGAAATAGCCGGGGAAGGTCTTGTTCACGCACTTCGGGTCGTTGATGCGCACGCGGCAGCCCCCCAGGCTCGCCAGCGAGAAGCACATCGCCATGCGGTGGTCGTCGTAGGTGTCGATCGCCGCCGGCTGCAGGCGCGGCGGGCGCTGCACCACCAGGTAGTCGGCGCCCTCCTCCACCTCGGCGCCGAGCTTGCGCAGCTCGGTCGCCATCGCGGCGATGCGGTCGGTCTCCTTGACCCGCCAGCTCGCGATGTTGCGCAGCCGGCACGGCCCGTCGGCGAACAGCGCCGCCACCGCCAGCGTCATCGCCGCGTCGGGGATGTGGTTGAGGTCGAGGTCGAAGGCCTTCAGCACGCCGCCGGCGGGCGCCGCGGCCTCGATCCAGTTGTCGCCCAGGGTGATGCGCGCGCCGAGTTGCTCCAGCGCCTCGGCGAAGCGCACGTCGCCCTGGATGCTGGTCCGCCCCACGCCTTCCACCCGCACCGGCCCACCACCGATCGCCCCGGCGGCGAGGAAATAGGATGCCGAAGAGGCGTCGCCCTCGACGAACACCGTGCCCGGGCTGCGGTAGCGCGCGCCGCCCGGCACCACGAAGCGCTCCCAGCCCTGCTGCCCGACCTGCACGCCGAAGCGCGCCATCAGCTCGAGGGTGATGCGGATGTAGGGCTTGGAGATGAGCTCGCCCACCACCTCGATCGTGGTCTCCACTCCGGTCAGCGGCAGCGCCATCAGCAGCGCGGTGAGGAACTGGCTGGAGACATCGCCACGCACGCGCACCACGCCACCGGGACGGATCGTGGCGGGCTTGAGATGCAGCGGAGGGTAGCCCTCGTTGGCGGTGCAGGTGATGTCGGCGCCGAGCTGGCGCAGCGCGTCGACGAGGTCGCCGATCGGGCGCTCGTGCATGCGCGGTACGCCCGACAGGCGGTACTCGCCGCCCGACAGCGCGAGCGCCGCGGTGAGCGGCCGGAAGGCGGTGCCGGCGTTGCCGAGGAAGAGATCGCCGGTCTTGACCGGGAAGGGGCCGCCGACGCCGCATACACGGTAGTTCAGGCTGTCGCCCTCGCGCCGCCAGTCCACGCCGAGTGCGCGCAGGGCCTCGAGCATGCGTTCGACGTCGTCCGACAGCAGCAGGTCGCGAATGTCGGTCTCGCCCTCGGCGAGCGCGGCCAGCAGCAGCACGCGGTTGGAGATGCTCTTCGAGCCGGGCAGGCGGACGCTGCCGGCGGCGCCCAGCATCGGGGGCAGATCGAGAAATTCCATCATGACCTCAGAAAACGGGGCCGTCCCCGCGAAACAGGAAAAAGCGCAGGCTCACTCGGCGGTACGGATCGGCAGCCCCTCGGCCCAGGCGTTGCGCGCGTGCCGGGCGCGCTCGAACACCGCCTCCAGGCCGTCGCCATCGCCCTCGACCAGCATCATGCGCAAGCGCGCGAGCTCGCCGAGGTAGGCATCGAGTTCCTCGAGCAGCGCGACCCGGTTGGCGACGCAGATGTCGCGCCACATCTCGGGATGACTGCCGGCGATGCGGGTGAAGTCGCGGAAACCGCTCGCCGCATGCGAGAACAGCAGCGGCGCGTTGCTGCGCCCGGCGAGGTCGTCGACCAGGCCGAAGGCGAGCAGGTGCGGCAGGTGGCTCACCGCGGCGAACACGCGGTCGTGCTCCTGCGGTGTCATGCCGACCACGTTGGCGCCGCAGGCCTCCCACGCGTCGCGCACCTTCTGGACGGCCTCGGGGCGACTCTCGGGCAGCGGCGTCAGCACCACCTTGCGGCCCATGTAGAGCTCGGCGAAGGCGGCCTCGACCCCGCTCTTCTCGGCGCCGGCGATCGGGTGCGCCGGCACCACGTCGGCGAGCGCGCCACCCAGGTGGGTGCGCAACGCGGCGACCACGTCGCGTTTGGTGCTGCCGGCGTCGGTGACGATGGTGCCGGGGCGCAGGTGCGGCGCCATCGCGGCGAGGATCGCGTCGGTCTGCCCCACCGGCGCGGCGAGCAGCACCAGGTCGGCGCCGTCGAGCGCATCCGCCCAGCCCTCGGCGATCTCGTCGATCACGCCGAGCGCGCACGCGCGCTCGAGCACTTCGCGCCGGCGGCCGATGCCGACGATGCGCTCGACCGCGCCCGCGCGCCGCAGCGCGAGCGCGAAGGAGCCGCCGATCAGCCCGACCCCGCAGACGACCAGCTTGCCGATGTGCGCCATCGTCCGCCCCCTGCTCAGGCGAGCGCCTGGCGCAGCGCCTCGATGAAGCGCGCGTTTTCCTCGGGCAGACCGATCGACACGCGCAGCCAGTGCGGCATGCCGTAGGCGGCGATCGGACGCACGATCACGCCCTGGCGCAGCAGCGCCTGGTTCACCCCGATCGCGTCGCCCACCTTGAAGGTGACGAAGTTGCCGGCCGAGGGGATCCATTCGAGGCCGAGTTCGCGGAAAGCGGCGACGAGCTGCGTCATGCCGCGGCGGTTGAGCTCGGCGCTGCGGGCGAGGAATTCGTCGTCGCCGAGCGCCGCCTCGGCCGCGGCGAGCGCCACCGAGGACACGTTGAAGGGCTGGCGCACCCGGTTCATCAGGTCGGCCACCTCGGGGTGGGCGATGCCGTAGCCCACGCGCAGGCCGGCCAGGCCGTAGGCCTTGGAGAAGGTGCGCGACACCAGCAGGTTGGGGAAGCGCGCCAGCCAGGCGATCGAGTCGTAGCGCTGCTCGGGGGCGAGGTATTCGGTGTAGGCCTCGTCGAGCACCACCAGCACGTGGCGCGGGACCTTGGCGAGGAAGGCCTCGAGCTCGGCGCCCGGGACGAAGGTGCCGGTGGGGTTGTTCGGGTTGGCGATGAAGACGACACGGGTCTGCGGCTCGATCGCCGCCGCCATGGCGTCGAGGTCGTGGCCGAAGTTCTTCGCCGCCACCTCGATGCCGCGCGCGCCGCGCGCGTTGGTGGCGAGCGGATAGACCGCGAAGGCGTGACGCGAATACACCGCCGACAGCCCCGGCGCGAGGAAGGCCTGCGAGGCCAGCTCGAGGATGTCGTTCGAGCCGTTGCCGATCACGAGCTGCTCGGGCTTGACGCCGAAGCGTTCGCACAAGGCCTTCTTGAGCGCGAACGCGCCGCCGTCCGGATAGCGCGAGACCTCGCCGATCGCGGCGATCGCGGCATCGCGCGCGCGCGCGCTCATGCCGAGCGGGTTCTCGTTGGAGGCGAGCTTGACGATGCTCTCCTCGGGGATTCCCATCTCGCGGGCGAGCTCCGAGATCGGCTTGCCCGGCTGGTAGGCCATGATCGCGCGGATGTAGTCGGGGGCAAGACTGGCAATGCTCATGGGTCGTCTCCTGCTGCGGCCCGCACTCCCCGCGCGGGCCTGGTGTGCAATCGGGGCCGCGCTCAGATCGCCGCGACCGGATAGGAACCGATGATCTTCACGAAGGCGGCGCGCTCGTCGAGCTCGCGCAGCGCGGCCGCCACCTCGGGGTCTTCGCGGTGGCCGTTGATGTCGGCGTAGAACACGTACTCCCACAGCCCGGAGCGCGCCGGGCGCGACTGCAGCTTGGTCATGTCCACGCCGTGGCGGGCCATCGGCTCGAGCAGGCTGTGGATCGCCCCCGGCCGGTTGGGTGCGGAGAACACCAGCGAGGTGCGGTCCTTGCCCGAGGGCCCGGCGTCGTGGTCGGCGATGACCAGGAAGCGCGTCGTGTTGTTGGGATCGTCCTCGATGTTGGGCGCGAGGATGTTGAGCCCGTAGAGCTGCGCCGCGGCGTCGCCGGCGATGGCGCAGGACTCTGGATCCTCGGAGGCCATGCGCGCGGCCTCGGCGTTGCTCGCCACCGGGATGCGCGGCAGGTGCGGGAGGTTGCGGTTGAGCCACTCGTGGCACTGCGCCAGCGACTGCGCGTGCGAGTAGATGCGGCGGGCGGCGCCGATGCCCTCGGCGCGCGACATCAGCTGCTGGTGGATGCGCAGGCGCACCTCGCCGCAGACCTTGAGCGGGTTGGCCAGCAGCAGATCGAGCGTGCCGCCGACCGCGCCCTCGGTGGAGTTCTCCACCGGCACCACGCCGTAGTCGGCATTGCCGGCTTCCACCGCGCGGAAGACGTCGTCGATCGCCGCCATCGCCAGGAAGTTGGGCGCGGAACCGAAGTGCTTGCGGCTGGCGCTCTCGGAGAAGGTGCCGGCGGGGCCGAGGTAGGCCACGCGCAGCGGCTGCTCCAGCCCGAGGCAGGCCGACATCACCTCGCGGAAGATGGTCTTCACCGCATCGGAAGACAGCGGGCCGGGGTTGAGCTCGGCCAGCCGGCGCAGCACCTGCGCCTCGCGCTCGGGGCGGTAATACATCACCCCGCGCTTGATCTCGCCCACGCGCTGCGCGCAGCGCGCGCGCTCGGCGAGGCGGGCGAGGATTTCCTCGTCGATGCGGTCGATCTCGTTGCGCAGTTTCAGCAGTTCGTCGCTCATGCTCGGCCCGTGGCCCCTCCGGCTTGCGTCCTGATGTTGTCCCGTGTTTCCGTCCCGCCTTGCCCTGCCCCGCGCGGCCTCAGCCGCGGCGGGCGGCGAAGTCGCGCATGAAGTCGACCAGCGCCTGCACGCCCGCGAGCGGCATCGCGTTGTAGATCGACGCGCGCATGCCGCCGACCGACTTGTGGCCCTTCAGCTGCACCAGCCCGGCGGCCTTGGCCTCGGCGAGGAAGGCGTCGTTCAAGGTCTCGTCCTTGAGGAAGAAGGGCACGTTCATGCGCGAACGGCAGGCCGGGTCGATGCGATTCTCGTAGAAATCGCTGGCGTCGAGGAAGTCGTACAGCAGCTTCGCCTTGGCGACGTTCTGCGCCTCGATCGCCGCCACCCCGCCCTGGCGCTTGAGCCACTGGAAGACCAGCCCGGCGATGTAGATGCCGTAGGTGGGCGGCGTGTTGTACATCGAGCCGTTGTCGGCCACGGTCTTGAAGTCGAAGGCGGTGGGGCAGTGCGGCATCGCGCGCCCGAGCAGGTCCTCGCGCACGATCACGATGGTGAGACCCGCCGGGCCGATGTTCTTCTGCGCGCCGCCGAAGATGAGGCCGTACTTCGAGACGTCGATCACCCGCGACAGGATGTGCGAGGACATGTCGGCCACCACCGGCACCTCGCCGCGGCCGATCTGCGCGAGGTCGGGCTCGAAGGGGTACTCGAGGCCGCCGATGGTCTCGTTGGTGCAGGTGAACACGTAGGCCGGGTCGGCCGACAACCTCCACTCCGCCATCGCCGGCACGGTGGTGAAGCCACCCGCCTCGGACGAGGCGGCGATGTTCACCTCGGCGTACTTGCGCGCTTCCTTCTGCGACTTCTGCGACCACGAACCGGTGACCACGTAGTCGGCCACGCGCCTGTCGCCCATCAGGTTCATCGGGATGATCGCGTTCTCGGCGATGGCCCCGCCCTGCATGAAGAGGACGCGGTAGCCGGCCGGCACCGCGAGCAGCTCGCGCAGGTCGGCCTCGGCCTGGGCGGCGATCGCGGTGAATTCCTTGCCGCGATGGCTCATCTCCATGACGCCCATGCCGCTGCCGTGCCAGTCGAGCATCTCGTCGGCGGCCTGGCGCAGCACCTCTTCGGGCAGCACCGCGGGACCGGCGCTGAAGTTCCACACGCGACTCATCAGGCCTCTCCTTCCTCGTCCGCAGCGGGGGCCTCGCCCTCGCCCGGCGCGGCTTGTGCGCCGCCTTCGGCCTCGCCGCCCTCGGCGCCCTCGCCGCTGGCACGCATGCTCTCGTCCGACTCGGACTCGGCCACCTTCTCGATGCTGGCGAGGAAGGTGCCCTCGTCCAGGTTGATCAGGGTCACGCCCTGGGTCGAGCGGCCCATCTCGCGGATGCTCTCGACGCTGGTGCGGATCAGCACGCCGCCGGTGGAGATCAGCATCACCTCGTCGCTCGGCTCGACCAGCACCGCGCCCACCAGCCTGCCGTTGCGGTCGCTGGTCTGGATCGCGATCATGCCCTTGGTGCCGCGGCCGTGGCGGGTGTATTCCGCCACCGGGGTGCGCTTGCCGTAGCCGTTCTCGGTCGCGGTCAGCACCGACTGCGACTCGTCCTTGGCCACCAGCATCGCGATCACCGCCTGACCGTCCTCCAGCGTCATGCCGCGCACGCCGCGCGCGTCGCGCCCCATCGGGCGCACGTCGGTCTCGGCGAAGCGCACCGCCTTGCCGGCGTCGGAGAACAGCATCACGTCGCACTGGCCGTCGGTGATCGCCACCCCGATCAGGTGGTCGCCGTCGTCCAGGTTGACCGCGATGATGCCGGCCTTGCGCGGATTGGAGAACGCGGTGAGCGCGGTCTTCTTGACCGTGCCTTCCGAGGTCGCCATGAACACGAAGTGCTCCTCGTCGAACTCCTTGATCGGCAGCACCGCGGTGATCTTCTCGCCTTCCACCAGCGGGAAGAGGTTCACGATCGGCTTGCCGCGCGAGTTGCGCGTGCCCTCGGGGACCTCGTACACCTTGAGCCAGTAGCAGCGCCCGCGGTTGGAGAAGCACAGCACCGTGTCGTGAGTGTTGGCGACGAAGAGGTGGTCGATGAAGTCCTCGTCCTTCATCGAGGTCGCCTGCTTGCCGCGGCCACCGCGGCGCTGGGCGCGGTAGTCGGCGAGCGGCTGGCGCTTGAAGTAGCCGGTGTGCGACAGGGTCACGACCATGTCTTCCGGCGTGATCAGGTCCTCGATGTTGATCTCGGCGGTGTTCATCACCAGCTCGGAGCGGCGCGGATCGCCGAACTGGTTGCGGATCGCGCCGAGCTCCTCGACGATGATCGCGGTGATGCGCTCGGGGCGGGCGAGGATGTCGAGCAGGTCGGTGATGACGTCCATGACCTCGCGGTATTCGCCGACGATCTTGTCCTGCTCCAGCCCGGTCAGACGCTGCAGGCGCAATTCGAGGATGGCCTGGGCCTGGGCTTCGGACAGGCGGTAACCCTGCGCCTGCAGCCCGTACTGCGGATCCAGCCCTTCCGGCCGGTAGCTGTCGGCCAGGGCGCGCGACAGCATCTCCTCGACCAGCGCCGAGCGCCACTCGCGCGCCATCAGCTCGCGCTTGGCATCGGCCGGCGTGGGCGCGGCCTTGATCAGCGCGATGATCTCGTCGACGTTGGACAGCGCCACCGCCAGGCCTTCGAGGATGTGGCCACGATCGCGCGCCTTGCGCAGCTCGAAGATGGTGCGGCGGGTAACGACCTCGCGGCGGTGCTCGAGGAAGCACACCAGCATCTGCTTGAGGTTGAGCAGGCGCGGCTTGCCGTCGACCAGCGCCACCATGTTCATGCCGAAGCTGTCCTGCAGCTGGGTGTGCTTGAACAGCTTGTTCAGCACCACCTCGGGCATCTCGCCGCGCTTGAGCTCGATCACCAGGCGCATGCCCGACTTGTCCGACTCGTCGCGGATCTCGCTGATGCCCTCGATCTTCTTCTCGTTGACCAGCTCGGCCATGCGCTCCTGCAGGGTGCGCTTGTTCACCTGGTAGGGCAGCTCGTCGACGATGATGGCCTGGCGATCGGTCTTGCCGATCGGCTCGAAGTGCGTGCGCGCGCGCATGATCACGCGGCCGCGGCCGGTGCGGTAGCCCTCGCGCACGCCGGCCAGGCCGTAGATCAGGCCGGCGGTGGGGAAGTCGGGCGCCTGCACGATGTCGATCAGGGCCTCGATGTCGGTGTCGGGCTCGGCGAGCAGCTTCAGGCAGGCGTCGACGATCTCGCCCAGGTTGTGCGGCGGGATGTTGGTCGCCATGCCCACCGCGATGCCGGCCGAGCCGTTGATCAGCAGGTTGGGGATGCGCGCGGGCAGGACCAGCGGCTCCTTCTCCGAGCCGTCGTAGTTCGGCCCGAAGTCCACCGTCTCCTTGTCGATGTCGGCCAGCAGCTCATGGCCGATGCGCGCCATGCGGATCTCGGTGTATCGCATTGCCGCCGCGTTGTCGCCGTCGACCGAGCCGAAGTTGCCCTGGCCATCGACCAGCATGTAGCGCAGCGAGAAGTCCTGCGCCATGCGCACGATGGTGTCGTACACCGCGGTGTCGCCGTGCGGGTGGTACTTGCCGATGACGTCGCCGACGATACGCGCCGACTTCTTGTAGGCGCGGTTCCAGTCGTTGGACAGTTCGTGCATCGCGAACAGCACGCGCCGATGCACCGGCTTGAGGCCGTCGCGCGCATCGGGGAGCGCCCGCCCCACGATCACGCTCATCGCGTAATCGAGGTAGGAGTGGCGCATCTCCTCTTCGAGGCTGATCGGCAGGGTTTCCTTGGCGAACTGGGTCATGCTTCAAGGCGGGCGAGCCGCGAAAACCAAAACATGTGATCTTACCATGCCACCATCGCCGGCCTTCGTTCGCGGGCGCATGCCGCGGACGATGCTAGCCCGTCGGACATTTTTCCGCCGCGCCTCTTGAACTCGCGCAGACCGTCCCCAAGTACCCGGCTGTTTCGCATTCCAACACGGAGCCAACCGACATGCAGGACCCGAACCAGGCCAGCCAGAACCCCACCGACCAGCCGGCGGAACAGGCCGCGCAGGGCGGCGCGCAGCAGCCCGCGCAGCGAGGCCCGGAGCTCGACCTCCAGGCCGCCGCTGCGGCGGCGGACACCGCGCCGGAGAACGGCATCGACAGCATGCCGAGCCTCGAGGAGGCGCTGCGCCAGGCCGAGCTGAAGGCCGCCGAGCACCACGACGCCTGGCTGCGCGCCAAGGCCGAGACCGAAAACCTGCGCCGACGCGCGCAGGACGACATCGCCAAGGCCTCCAAATTCGCCGCCGAGAAGTTCGCCACCGCGATGCTGCCGGTCAAGGACAGCCTGGAGGCCGCGCTCGCCACCGAGAACCAGACCGTCGAGAAGATGCGCGAGGGCGTGGAGCTCACCCTCCGGCAGCTGATCTCCGCGTTCGAGGGCGCCAAGCTCGCCGAGGAGAACCCGCTCGGGCAGAAGTTCGACCCCAACAAGCACCAGGCGATCAGCATGGTCGAGGCCGATGCCGAGCCCAACACCGTCGTCACCGTGCTGCAGAAGGGCTACCTGCTCAGCGAGCGCGTCATCCGCCCGGCGATGGTGATGGTCTCCAAGGGCAAGGCCCAGTAACCCCCGCAGGCAAATTCGCGCGGCGCGCTTGAAAGCGCGTCCGCCCGCCCCATATTCGAACCAGACCGGCGCGCCACAGGCCGCGCCACCCGAATCCAGACGAAAAAGGAACTCTCATGGGCAAGATCATCGGTATCGACCTCGGCACCACCAACAGCTGCGTCTCCGTGATGGAAGGCGGCAAGCCGAAGGTCATCGAGAACTCCGAAGGCGCGCGCACCACCCCCTCGGTGGTCGCCTACGCCGAAGACGGCGAGATCCTGGTCGGCGCGCCGGCCAAGCGCCAGGCGGTCACCAACGCCAAGAACACCCTGTTCGCGATCAAGCGCCTGATCGGCCGTCGCTTCCAGGAGAAGGAAGTGCAGAAGGACATCGACCTGATGCCCTTCACCATCACCAAGGCCGACAACGGCGACGCCTGGGTGGAAGTGCGCGGCAAGAAGATCGCGCCGCCGCAGGTCTCCGCCGAGATCCTGCGCAAGATGAAGAAGACCGCCGAGGACTACCTCGGCGAGGAAGTCACCGAAGCGGTCATCACCGTGCCGGCCTACTTCAACGACAGCCAGCGTCAGGCCACCAAGGACGCCGGCCGCATCGCCGGCCTGGAAGTCAAGCGCATCATCAACGAGCCCACCGCGGCCGCGCTCGCCTTCGGCATGGACAAGAAGCCGGGCGACTCCAAGATCGCGGTGTATGACCTCGGCGGCGGCACCTTCGACATCTCGATCATCGAGATCGCCGACCTCGACGGCGAGCACCAGTTCGAGGTGCTGGCGACCAACGGCGACACCTTCCTGGGTGGCGAGGACTTCGACCAGCGCATCATCGACTACATCGTCACCGAGTTCAAAAAGGAACAGGGCGTCGATCTCAAGAACGACGTGCTCGCACTGCAGCGCCTGAAGGAAGCCGCCGAGAAGGCCAAGATCGAGCTGTCCTCCGGCCAGCAGACCGAGATCAACCTGCCCTACATCACCGCCGACGCCTCGGGCCCAAAGCACCTCGCGATCAAGATCACCCGCGCCAAGTTCGAGTCGCTGGTGGAAGACCTGATCGAGCGCTCGATCGAGCCCTGCCGCATCGCGCTCAAGGACGCCGGCCTCAAGGTCTCGGACATCGACGACGTGATCCTGGTCGGCGGCCAGACCCGCATGCCCAAGGTCATCGACCGCGTGAAGGAGTTCTTCGCCAAGGAGCCGCGCCGTGACGTCAACCCTGATGAGGCCGTGGCGGTGGGCGCCTCCATCCAGGGCGGCGTGCTGCAGGGCGAGGTCAAGGACGTGCTGCTGCTCGACGTCACCCCGCTGTCGCTGGGCATCGAGACCCTGGGCGGCGTGATGACCAAGCTGATCCAGAAGAACACCACGATCCCGACCAAGGCCAGCCAGGTCTTCTCGACCGCCGACGACAACCAGTCGGCCGTGACCATCCACGTCCTGCAGGGCGAGCGCGAGATGGCCTCGGGCAACAAGAGCCTGGGCCAGTTCAACCTCTCCGACATCCCGCCGGCGCCGCGCGGCATGCCGCAGATCGAGGTCACCTTCGACATCGACGCCAACGGCATCCTGCACGTGTCGGCCAAGGACAAGGCGACCGGCAAGGAGAACAAGATCAAGATCCAGGCCAACTCCGGCCTGTCGGACGAGGAAGTCCAGCGCATGGTGCGCGACGCCGAGGCGCACGCCGAGGAAGACAAGAAGGCCCACGAGTTGGTCGACGCGCGCAACCAGTGTGACGCGCTGATCCACTCGACCAAGAAGGCGCTGACCGAGTACGGCGACAAGCTCTCCGACGACGAGAAGTCCAAGATCGAAGCCGCGATGAAGGAGGCCGAAGAGTCGATCAAGAGCGGCGACAAGGACAGCATCGAAGCCAAGAGCCAGGCCCTGGCGATGGCCGCGCAGAAGCTCGGCGAGCACATGTACGCCCAGGCCCAGGCCGAAGGCGGCGCCCAGCCAGGTGCGGGAGCGGGCGGCCAGCAGGCCGGCGGCAAGGCCGACGACGCCGACGTGGTGGATGCCGAATTCACCGAAGTGAAGGACAAGAAGTAATCGTCGTTCTGGCGAATCCTTCGCGGCCGAGCCCCGCCGGAGCCCTGCTCCGGTGCCGGCTCGGCCTTTGCTTGAGACCAGACTGAGCGCAGCACCATGTCCAAACGCGATTACTACGAAGTCCTGGGCGTCAACCGCGACGCCGGCGACGACGAGATCAAGAAGGCCTACCGCAAGCTGGCCATGAAGTTTCATCCGGACCGCAATCCGGACAACAAGGAAGCCGAGGAGAAGTTCAAGGAGGCCAAGGAGGCCTACGAGATGCTCTCCGACCCGCAGAAGAAGGCTGCCTACGACCGCTACGGCCACGCCGGCGTCGATCCGTCGATGGGCGCGGGCCCCGGCGCGCAGGGCTTCGACGGCTTCGCCGACGCCTTCGGCGACATCTTCGGCGACCTCTTCGGGGGCGGCGGACGCGGCGGGCGCTCAAACGTCTATCGCGGCGCCGACCTGCGCTACAACCTCGAGATCACCCTGGAAGAGGCCGCGCGCGGCGCCGAGAAGACGATCCGCATCCCCACCGTCGAGGAGTGCGGCACCTGCCACGGCAGCGGCGCCAAGCCCGGCACCCATCCCAAACCCTGCCCGACCTGCCAGGGCCACGGCCAGGTGCGCGTGCAGCAAGGCTTCTTCTCGATCCAGCAGACCTGCCCGAAGTGCCACGGCAGCGGCAAGATCATCCCCGACCCGTGCCGCGACTGCGGCGGCGCCGGCCGCACCAAGAAGCAGAAGACGCTCGAGGTGAAGATCCCCGCCGGCATCGACGACGGCATGCGCCTGCGCCACGCCGGCCACGGCGAGCCCGGCCTCAACGGCGGCCCGCCGGGCGACCTCTACGTCGAGATCCACATCCGCAAGCACGCGGTGTTCGAGCGCGACCACGACGACCTGCACTGCGAGATGCCGATCAGCATCACCACCGCGGCGCTCGGCGGCGAGATCGAGATCCCGACGCTGGAAGGCATGGCGCGGCTGAAGATCCCCGCGGAGACGCAGAGCGGCAAGGTCTTCCGGCTGCGCGGCAAGGGCATCAAGAACGTGCGCAGCCACGTGCACGGCGACCTGATGTGCCACGTGGTGGTCGAGACCCCGGTGAACCTGACCGAGCGTCAGAAGGAGTTGCTGCGCGAGTTCGAGGAGAGCGCCAGCGGCAACGCCACCCGCCACAACCCCAAGGCGCAGGGGTGGATGGACAAGGTGCGGGACTTCTTCGGCGGCTGACACCTGTTCGCGGGCGCGGGGCGGGCCCGGTTTCAGCCGCCTCGCGCCCGCCGCCGCGCGTCGCGGCTCGTAACGTCGATCGCGACTTGCGTCGCTCCCACGGAAACCGTCACGCCCGCCGCCGCGCGTCGCGGCTCGCGACGTCGATCGCGACTTGCGTCGCTCCCACGGAAACCGTCACGCCCGCCGCCGCGCGTCGCGGCTCGCGACGTCGATCGCGACTTGCGTCGCTCCCACGGAAACCGTCACGCCCGCCGCCGCACGTCGCGGCTCGCAACGTCGATCGCGACTTGCGTCGCTCCCACGGAAACCGTCACGCCGGCCAACGCCCGATGCGTCCCCCGTAGGAGCGACGCAAGTCGCGATTTCAGCCGCCCAACGACCGCCGCGCGACTGAGAGGCTCAGGCCAGCCCTTCGGCCTGGTCGGGCAGCCAGACCTGCTCGCCGTTCGGGCGGTAGGCCAGCAGGTGGGCGACGATGCCGCCCTGGATCGACATGATCATGGTCTCGAGCGCCTTCTGCACCGTATCGTCGCTCGGCTCGCGCCCGCCCTGCCCGCTCAGGCAACCGACGAACATCATGTCCCAGCTCTGCCCGGTGTGGCGCGACTCCTCGACCAGTTCCTCGAAGCTCTGCAGCTCGTCGGGCTTCTTGTCCACATACATCACCGGAACCAGCGCCCCGCCCTCGCCCTGCTCGAACTTGGCGCGCTGCTCGGCGGTGGCCTTCTCCGGCAGCTCGGCGCGGGTGAAGACGAGCAGCAGGCGCTGCGGTTCGGGTTGCTGGCGCGCGGCGTCGAGCAGGCTCTGGAAGCCGGTGATGATCATGTGCGGGGTTCCTTGTACGGGTTCGGATCGTTTGGATTCAACTCGGCCAGCCACGGCAGCGCCTGGCGATACCGCGGTGACCTGCGCCACAGCACAGCGCTGATGCCGACCAGCGCAGTCGCCCCGCTGGCCGCTGCAGGCTCAGGCGCGGCGCCAGGTGGTGCCGCCGGGGCCGTCCTCGAGGATCACGCCGGCCTCGGTCAGCTCTGCGCGGATGCGGTCGGCCTCGGCGAAGTTCTTCGCCTTCTTGGCGGCCGCGCGCTCGGCGATCTTCGCCTCGATCGCGTCGGCGTCCAGCCCGTCCGCGTCGGGCGCACCCGCCTGCAGGAAGGCCTGCGGTTCGCGTCCCAACAGGCCGAGCACGCCGCCGAGCGCCTTCAGTTGCGCGGCGAGCGCCGGCGCGGCGCTGCGGTTGACCTCGTTGGCGAGCTCGAACAGTACCGCCACCGCTTCGGCGGTGTTGAAGTCGTCGTCCATCGCCGCGCGCAGGCGCTGCGCGAAGGGCTCGCTCCAGTCGACCACCGGCTCACCGGCCACCGGCACGTTCTTGAGCGCGGTGTACAGGCGGGTGAGCGCGTTGCGGGCGTCCTCGAGGTGGGCGTCGGAGTAGTTGAGCGCGCTGCGGTAGTGCGCGCGCAGGATGAAGAAGCGCACCACCTCCGGATCGTACTTCTGCAGCACCTCGCGGATGGTGAAGAAGTTGCCGAGCGACTTCGACATCTTCTCGTCGTCGACGCGCACGAAGCCGTTGTGCATCCAATAGTTGACGAAGGCATGGCCGTGCGCGCCTTCGGACTGGGCGATCTCGTTCTCGTGGTGCGGAAACTGCAGGTCCATGCCGCCGCCGTGGATGTCGAAGTGGTCGCCGAGCAGGTCCGAGCTCATCGCCGAGCATTCGATGTGCCAGCCCGGCCGGCCCTCGCCCCAGGGCGAGGCCCACTTCACCTCGCCCGGCTCCTCGACCTTGGCGTGCTTCCACAACACGAAGTCGAGCGGGTCGTTCTTGTCCTGCGCTACATCCACACGCTCGCCGGCGCGCAACTCGTCGAGCGACTTGCCCGACAGCTTGCCGTAGCCGTCGAACTTGCGCACCGCGTAGCACACGTCGCGGTTGCCGGCCACGTAGGCCAGGCCCTTCTGCTCCAGGCGCGAGATCAGCGACTGCATCTGCGCGACGTAGTCGGTGGCGCGCGGCTCGTGGTCGGGGCGCAGCACGCCGAGCGCGTCGGCGTCCTCGTGCATCGCGGCGATGAAGCGGTCGGTGAGCTGGCGGATGCTCTCGCCGTTCTCCTGCGCGCGGCGGATGATCTTGTCGTCGATGTCGGTGATGTTGCGCACGTAGGTCACGTCCAGCCCGCTCGCGCGCAGCCAGCGCGCCACCATGTCGAACACCACCATCACGCGCGCATGGCCGAGGTGGCAGAAGTCGTACACCGTCATGCCGCAGACGTACATGCGGACCTTGCCGGGTTCGATGGGCGTGAAGGCTTCCTTGCTGCGCGACAGGGTGTTGTAGATGGAGAGCATCGGTGCGGGCGGGTCGTTGCTGGAGGCCGGCCGCAGGCGGAACGCGGGCGGCGGCTCGATTGTGAGGGGGGGGGGCTTGTTGCTAGAATCCGGCGCTCGAGGCGGACTTCGGCAGGCCCACGCAAGCGCGCGAGTATAGCACGCCGCCTCCGCCCCCTTCCCCGGGCCCGGCCGCCCGGCGTGCATCGGGAGCGCATGCGGCACGCGCATCGGGCTTGCCCGGAGCGCCCGCGTCCTGCCAGCTCTCCAGCCATCCCGGCGGCCATCCTTCCGCCCCATTCCAGGAGTCCCCATGAAACGACACCTGCTTGCCTTCGCCACCGCGGCCAGCCTAGCCTTCCCGGTGCTCGCCGCCAACCCGACGGTCGAGCTCAAGACCAGCCAGGGCGATATCGTCGTCGAGGTCTTCGCCGACAAGGCGCCCAAGTCCGCCGAGAACTTCGTGCAGTATGTGAAGGACGGCTTCTACGACGGCACCGTGTTCCACCGCGTGATCGACGGCTTCATGGTGCAGGGCGGCGGCTTCGACGCAAGCATGAACCAGAAGGCCACGCGCGCCCCGATCGAGAACGAGGCCAAAAACGGCCTCAAGAACGAGCGCGGCACCCTGGCGATGGCGCGCACCTCCGACCCGCACTCGGCGAGCGCGCAGTTCTTCATCAACCTCGTCCCCAACACCTTCCTCGACTACCCGTCGCGCGACGGCTGGGGCTACGCGGTGTTCGGCAAGGTCGTCAAGGGCATGGAGGTCGTCGACAAGATCGCCAAGCTGCCCACCGCCAACCGCGGCTTCCACCAGAACGTCCCGGTCGAGGCGATCGTCGTCGAGAGCGCGCGCGTGGTCGGCACCGCCGCGCCGGCGAAGAAGCCTGCGAAGTAAGCCCGCGAAGCGAACCCACACCCCCCCTGCCCGGCGACCACGCTGCCGGGCCCACACCGGACCCACCCCAGGAGAACCCCCATGGCAGTCAAGCTGCACACCAACCACGGCGTCATCACCCTCGAACTCGACGCCGAGAAGGCCCCCGTCACCGTGGCCAACTTCCTCGCCTACGTCGAGGCCGGCCACTACGACAACACCGTCTTCCACCGCGTCATCGACGGCTTCATGATCCAGGGCGGCGGCTTCGAGCCCGGCATGAAGCAGAAGGCCACTGGCGAGCAGATCAAGAACGAGGCCGACAACGGCCTCAAGAACGACCGCGGCACCATCGCCATGGCGCGCACCCAGGCCCCGCACTCGGCCACCGCGCAGTTCTTCATCAACGTCGCCGACAACGCCTTCCTCAACCACACCTCGCCCGACCTGCAGGGCTGGGGCTACTGTGTGTTCGGCAAGGTCAGCGAGGGCATGGACGTGGTCGACAGCATCCGCAAGGTCAAGACCGGCTCCAGCGGCTTCCACCAGGACGTGCCGAAGGAAGACGTGATCATCGAGCGCGCCGAAGTCGTCTGATCGTGCCCGCGCGCGACCCTTCGCAAGTCGCCTCCGCCCCGGCCCGGCCGGGCGGGGCCGCCGCCACGATGCCGGAAGCCGCCCGCGCGGCGCTTCCGGCATTGTTCATTTCCGACCTCCACCTGACCGAGGACGAGCCCGCCAACGCCGCCGCCTTCCTCGACTTCCTGCACGGCCCGGCGCGCGCGGCCGCGAGCCTCTTCATCCTCGGCGACCTGTTCGAATACTGGGCCGGCGACGACGACCTCGAGACCCCCTTCAACGCCCGCATCGCCGCGGCGATCCGTCAGCTCGCCGACGCCGGCACCGCGGTCTTCTTCATGACCGGCAACCGCGACCTGCTCGCCGGCCCGGCCTTCGCCGCGGCGATCGGCGCGACCCTGCTCGAGGACCCGGCGCGCGTGCGCTGCGGCGATCGCGACGACGCAGACGCTACCGACGCCCCCGTCCTGCTGCTCGCCCACGGCGACGCGCTATGCACCGACGACCTCGCCTACCAGGCCTTCCGCCGCCAGGTGCGCGACCCCGCCTGGCAGGCCGGCTTCCTCGCCCAGCCGCTGGCCGCGCGCAAGGCCTTCATCGCCGGCCTGCGCCAGAAGAGCGAGGCCGCCAAGGCCGAAAAAGCCATGGAGATCATGGACGTCAACGCCGACGCGGTCGCCGCGCTGCTGCGCGAACACGGCTACCCCACGCTGGTGCACGGCCACACCCACCGCCCCGACACCCACTGCATCCGGGTGGACGGCCACGACTGCATCCGCCGCGTGCTGCCCGACTGGCGCGGCCACGCGGCCTGGCTCGCCTTCGACGGCGCGAATTTCACGCGCATGGACGCCGCTTCCGGACGCTGATCGATCCGCCGCGGCGCGCTCCTGCATCCGGCAAGCCGCAGCATCCTGGTCTATAGAACAGGAAAGGCGCGGCCCGGGGGCTTCCGGGTCCGCCCCTGCGCGGAGCTCAGTCATGAACGGATCCGAGGGCACGATCATGGTGCTGGTGGCGACCCGCAAGGGCGCCTGGTTCTTCCACAGCGACACCGCGCGCCGGACCTGGCGGGTGGAGGGGCCCCAACTGCTCGGCCAGATCGTCAGCCACGCGGTGCTCGACCCGCGCGACGGCCGTACGCTGCTCGCCGCCGCCAGGACCGGCCATCTTGGCCCCACCCTGTTCCGCTCCACCGACCTCGGCCGGCACTGGTCGGAGGCCGTCCAGCCGCCCGCCTTCGCGCGTGCCCCCCAAGGCACTGCAGGGCGCACGGTGGACCACACTTTCTGGCTCACCCCCGCCCCCGCCGGCGAACCCGGCTGCTGGTATGCAGGCACCTCGCCGCAGGGCCTGTTCCGCTCCACCGACGGCGGCGTGCACTGGACGCCGTTCTCCTGCCTCAACGACGACCCGCAGTACATCCGGTGGATGGGCACCGTGCAGGACGGTACGCCGGACGGGCCCAAGCTGCATTCGATCATCATCGACCCGCGCGACCCCGCGCATCTGTACATCGGCATGTCGGGCGGCGGCGTGCACGAGTCCCGCGACGCCGGGCGCAGCTTCGCGCCACTCCTGAACGGGCTCGAGGTGGTCGAGGGCTTCGACCGCGCCGACCCCAGCTTCCACGACCCGCACTGCATCCGGATGTGCCCGAGCGCACCGGACCGGCTCTACCAGCAGAATCACTGCGGCGTGTACCGGCTCGACCGCCCGGGCGACGAGTGGGTGCGGATCGGTCGCAACATGCCTGCGGAGGTCGGCGACATCGGCTTTCCGCTCGTGGTGCATCCGCGCGACGCCGAGCGCGCGTGGATCTTCCCGATGGACGGCACCGACGTCT
The DNA here is from genome assembly GCF_000021765.1 of Thauera aminoaromatica. Lineage (NCBI taxonomy): Bacteria > Pseudomonadati > Pseudomonadota > Betaproteobacteria > Rhodocyclales > Zoogloeaceae > Thauera > Thauera aminoaromatica. Next base: position 3,304,683 of record NC_011662.2, read on the forward strand.
GGCCGCGCACGAGCCCGGGCGGCCGCCCGGCGGTGTATGGCACCCGCGACGGCGGGGCGAGCTGGCAGCGCCTGGACCGCGGCCTGCCGCCGCAGCAGGCGTGGTGGACGGTCAAGCGCCAGTCGATGTGCGCCGATGGGCTGGACCCGCTGGGGCTCTACTTCGGCACCACCAGCGGCGAGCTGTGGACGAGCGCCGACGAGGGTGAGCACTGGCAGTGCATCGCACGGCACCTGCCGGAGATCCTCGCGGTCGAGACCGGCCATCCGAGCGCCGCCGCGACATGAAGGTGCTGATTCCCACGCCGCTGCTGTCCTACACCGGCGTGCGCGAGGTCGATGCCGAGGGCGCCACCCTGGATGCGGTGCTGACCGACCTCGATCGTCGCTATCCGGGCATCCGCTTCCGCGTCATCGACGAGCAAGGCCGGCTGCGGCGCCACGTCCGCTTCTTCGCCGACGGCGGACAGATCTTCGATCCTGCCCATCCGCTGCGCGCGGACGACACGCTCGTCCTCGTGCAGGCGCTCAGTGGCGGCTGAAGCGTCCGCGCGCCCCTTCGGTCGATCAGCCGATGCGCACCATACGGTCCAGGACACCGATGCAGGCCGAAACGGCGCGTACGTGCACGAGGATCTCGCGCGGCTCCTGGGCGGACACCTGCAAGCGCCTCCACGTGTACCGCTTTCCCCTCCCGCCGACGGCAGCCGATTCGGTCGCGTAGTGGCGTTGCAGCTTGATGGCGCCCGACCCGATGTTGATGTAGAGCGCCCTGACCCCTCCGAACTTCAGCCCGCATCGGTGCGTGATCTCGATAATCGCGTCGATGTACCAGCTTCCACCTTCGCGATAGACGCGCTCGTGGATGATGCTCGCCACCGGCTCGCGCTGGCGCGCGCTGAGGCCTCGGCAACAGCCATCGTGCTCGTCATCCCAGAGCTGCACGGGTGGTAGCGGCTCTGGCTCACCTTCCGGCGGATCGAATGGTCCCGGGATCAGTCCTCCCGGAATCTCTTCCCTCTCGCCGTCGCCAGCCGCTTCACGCGATTCATCGAACTGCTCCAGCAACCAGCGGAAGCGGAGCCATTCGCAGATCTTCGCATCGAAGGTGACGAGGTCGTTGGCCTCCTGGTGGTCGAGTCCGGCCCGGCGTGCCTCGCGGTAACGCTTCCACAGCACGGCGAGAATCGCATCGATGGCGTTTCGGAATGCCTCCGCATAAGCCTTGACGAAGTCGCCCACCGGGCCGGGAAGCCGGTCAGCACCCAGCTCGAGCAAATCAGCCAGCAAGCGGGCAATGACGATATCAGTCGGTTCCCCCCCCTCGAGGGCCTCCAGCAGCCTTTCGAGGCGTTTACGAAGATCGTCGGCCATTTGGACCGTGTCGAGGATCTTCCTCAAGCGCTTGATGAGTTCTTTCATGGCTCACCCTTCCACATTCAGCCGGGGCCACGCTCCGCGGCCACTGCCGACCGACACGGACACCCGTCATCCCCTTGCTTCAGCATAGACGAGCGCCATCGACCTTTACGCGAGATGTAAGGGCAGCGCGCAAAAGCCTTCGGGCCTATCCCCGCGGACGCGGCCGTACGCATTGCCCGCACGTCCCACCGCCCGGGGTTCGCCGGCGCTACAACACGGCGCCCCCCTCCTGCCCCTCCCCGAGCGCCAGCTCCACCGCCGCCGCCGCATGGATCGCGGTGGTGTCGAACAGCGGCACGTTCGCGTCCTGCGCGGACACCAGCATCGAGATCTCGGTGCAGCCGAGGATGATGCCTTGCGCGCCGCGTTCGACCAGGCGGCGCATCACCGCGCGGTAGGCGGCACGCGAGGCGTCTTCGACGCGGCCGAGACAGAGCTCCTCGTAGATCACGCGATGCACGCGCTCGCGGTCGTCCGCTGCGGGGACGAGCACCGCGATGCCGTGGCGCTCCTCCAGCCGGCCGCGGTAGAAGGCCTGCTCCATGGTGAAGCGCGTGCCGAGCAGGCCGACGCGGGACAGGCTGGCGTGGCGGATGGCCGCGGCGGTCGGGTCGGCGATGTGGAGCAGCGGGATGTTCGTCGCGGCCTCGATGGCGGGGGCCACCTTGTGCATGGTGTTGGTGCACAGCACGATGAAGTCGGCACCGGCGCGCTCCAGCGCCTGCGCGGCCGCGGCGAGCACGGCGCCGGCGGCGTCCCAGTCACCGGCGTGCTGCAGGCGCTCGATCTCGGCGAAGTCGACGCTGTACAGCACGATCCTGGCCGAGTGCAGGCCGCCAAGGCGGGCCTTCACCGCTTCGTTGATCTGGCGGTAGTAGGGCACGGTGGATTCCCAGCTCATGCCGCCAAGGAGGCCGATGGTCTTCATGGGGTGCGGGTCCGGGACGATGTGGGGCAGACATGATGCCATGGGGATCGGGGGCGACCGGCGGCCGGAGATCCACGGCCTTGCACGCGTGCGGCGTTGAACCCGCCGCCCTCCTCGCCCACAATGGCGGGACATCGACGGGAGCTTCGCAATGGGACACGCACAGGAAGCCGCGACACTGAATCGGCAGGCCTACCTCGACTGGGAGGCCGCGCAGCCGGACAAGCACGAGTATCTGGCCGGCGAAGTGTTCGCGATGGTGGGGGTGAGGCGAGGGCATGCGCTGGCCGCGGGCGCCATCTACGCCAAGCTGCGCGCGCACCTCAAGGGCTCACGCTGCGACACCTTCGTCTCCGACATGAAGCTCTTCGTCGCCGATGCCGACGCCTATTTCTACCCGGACGTGATGGTCACCTGCGACGAGCGCGACCGCCGCGCCGAGCTCGCGATCGAGCATCCGCGGCTGGTGGTCGAGGTGTTGTCGGACTCCACCGCCGCCTACGACCGCGGGATCAAGTTCGCCGCTTATCGAAAACTGGCGGATCTGCAGGAATACCTGCTGGTCGACGTCGATCAGCGCCGCCTCGAGCTGTACCGCCGCGACGCCGGGCACTGGATCCTGCTCGAGAGCGAAGGCGACGGGCCCGCCCTGCGCCTGGAGAGCGTGGACATGACGCTGTCGCCGGCGGAGGCGTTCGAGGATCTGGACGGCGAGGCCTGAAGGCGACGCAGGCTTGGTCGCGAGTGCGGCAGGCCAGGGATGGTTCCGGTGGCGTTTTCCGGCGCGATGTCTTGCTTGGATGCGCGCTGGATCGCGACTTGCGTCGCTCCTACATACAGGCCCGGGCTGTGGCGGGTTTTCCCGTGGGAGCGACGCAAGTCGCGATCGGGCGCTGAAATGACGGCGATCCGCATCGGCGCCGCGCATCGCGACTTGCGTCGCTCCTACAGGAACCCATACGACTTGCGTCGCGCCTGCAGGAGGCTCGAACGCTTCGGGCAGAGGCCGGTGTGATATCTGCGACGGACGCGCGTCAGCCCGCCAGGCCGCGGGCGAGGTCGGCCTTGAGGTCGTCGACGTCTTCCAGACCGACGGCGATGCGCAGCAGGCCGTCGCCGATGCCGGCGGTGGCGCGCGCCTCGGCGCTGATGCGGCCGTGGGTGGTGGTCGCGGGGTGGGTGATGGTGCTCTTGGTGTCGCCAAGATTGGCGGTGATCGAGATCAGGCGGGTGGCGTCGACCACCTTCCACGCCGCCTCGCGGCCGCCCTTCACGTCGAAGCTGACGATGGCGCCGCCGCTCTTTTGCTGGCGCATGGCCAGCGCGTGCTGGGGGTGGGATTCCAGCCCGGGGTAGTACACCCGCGCCACGCCCGGCTGGGCCTCGAGCCAGCGCGCCAGCTCGAGCGCACTCGCCGACTGCGCCTCCATGCGGATGCGCAGCGTCTCCAGGCCCTTGAGGATCACCCAGGCGTTGAACGGCGACAGGGTCGGCCCGGCGGTGCGCAGGAACTTGAACACTTCGTCGGTGATCGCCTTGCTGCCGACCACCGCGCCGCCGAGCACCCTGCCCTGGCCGTCGAGATACTTGGTGGCCGAATGCACGACGACGTCGGCGCCGAGCTCCAGCGGGCGCTGCAGCGCCGGCGTGCAGAAGCAGTTGTCGACCGCGAAGATCACCCCCGCCGCGCGCGCGATCGCCGCCACGCCGGCAATGTCGATCACCTCGGTGAGCGGGTTGGAGGGCGTCTCGGTGAAGAAGAGCCTGGTGCGCGGCGTGATCGCGGCGCGCCAGGCGTCGAGCTCGGTGGCCGGCACGAAGCTGGTGGCGATGCCGAACTTCGACAGGATGCCGCCGAAGAGCTGCTGGGTGGCGCCGAACAGCCCGTTGGAGGCCACCACGTGGTCGCCCGCCTGCATGGTCGCCATCGCCAGCGACAGGATCGCGGACATGCCGGACGCGGTGGCGATGCAGGCCTCGCCGCCTTCGAGCGCGGCGAGCCGGTTCTGCATCGCGGTCACGGTGGGGTTGGAGAAGCGCGCGTAGACGTAGCCCTCCTCCTCGCCCGAGAAGCAGGCGGCGGCCTGCGCGGCGCTGTCGAAGACGAAGCTCGAGGTGAGGTACATCGCCTCGCCGTGCTCGCGGAACTGCGTGCGCTCGGTGCCGGCGCGCACGGCCAGGGTGTCGGGGTGAAGCTCGGGCGGAAGGGGGCGGTTCATCGTGGTCGTGCTTGGTTTCGTCTTGGGGGCGACTCAGTGCTCGGCGTCGGAGGCGAGGTTCAGGTCGAGCTGGCCATCGTCCCCGTCATCCTGGTCGTTCTTGCCCGGCTTGGCTTCACTGCGCTGGTTCTCGACGCCGTTGAGGTACTCGACGGTGATGTCGCCGGTGATGTAGTGGCCGTCGAAACACGAGGTCTCGAAGAACTGCAGCGAGGGATTGAGCGCACGCACCGAGGCCTTGAGGTCGTCGAGGTCCTGGTAGATGAGGCCGTCGGCGCCGATCTCGCGGCAGATCTCCTCTTCACTGCGGTCGGAGGCGATCAGCTCGCCGCGCGTGGGCATGTCGATGCCGTAGACGTTGGCGTAGCGCACCGGCGGCGCGGCCGAGGCGAGATAGACCTTGGTGGCCCCCGCCTCGCGCGCCATGTTGACGATCTCCTTGCTGGTCGTGCCGCGCACGATGGAGTCGTCGACCAGCAGCACGCTCTTGCCCTTGAACTCCTGATGGATGGTGTTGAGCTTCTGGCGTACCGACTTCCGGCGCGTGGCCTGGCCGGGCATGATGAAGGTGCGGCCGATGTAGCGGTTCTTGACGAAGCCCTCGCGGAAGGGCAGGTCGAGCCGGTCGGCCATCTGCATCGCCGAGGGGCGGCTGGAGTCGGGGATCGGGATCACCACGTCGATGTGCACGTTGGGCATGGTGCGGCGCATCTTGTCGGCGAGGAACTCGCCCATCTTCATGCGCGACTCGTACACCGACACGCCATCGATGATCGAATCCGGCCGTGCCAGGTAGACGAACTCGAACATGCACGGCGCATGCACCGTGCGCGCGGCGCACTGGCGGCTGTGGAAGCGGCCGGCGGTATCGACCAGCACCGCCTCGCCCGGCGCGACGTCGCGCAGCAGGCGGAAGCCGAGCACGTCCACCGCCACCGACTCCGAGGCCACCAGCCACTCGGTGCCGGCCTCGCAGTCGTTGCGGCCGATCACCAGGGGGCGGATGCCGTAAGGGTCGCGGAAGGCGAGCAGACCGTAGCCGGCGATCATCACCACCACCGCGTAGGCGCCGCGGCAGCGCCGATGCACGCCGGCGACCGCGGTGAAGATGGCCTCCTCGTCGATCTTGAGCCCCTTGCAGGCAGCCTGCAGCTCGTGTGCGAAGACGTTGAGCAGCACCTCGGAGTCGCTGCTGGTGTTGATGTGGCGCAGGTCGGACAGGAACATCTCGCGCTTGAGCGCTTCCGAGTTGGTCAGGTTGCCGTTGTGCGCCAGCAACAGGCCGAAGGGCGAGTTGACGTAGAAGGGCTGCGCCTCGGCGGCGTTGTAGGCCGAGCCCGCGGTCGGGTAGCGCACATGGCCGATACCCCAGTTGCCCTGGAGATTGCGCATGTTGCGCGTGCGGAACACGTCGCGCACGAGGCCGGAGCCCTTGTGCATGTGGAAACGCCCGCCCTCCGAGGTGGCGATGCCCGCCGCGTCCTGGCCGCGGTGCTGCAACACCTGGAGGCCGTCATAGAGCAGTTGGTTGACCGGGGAGGTGGCGACGACACCGAGAATTCCGCACATGGATTGAGGCCTATCTGAATCGAATCTTGTCGGCTACCTCTGCAGGCAGCCAGGGTTTGGCGGCGATCACCGCCGACTCCAGCGGCGCCGCGAACAGCGCGTCGCGCCACCACGGCTCCTTGGAAACGCCGGCGAGCCCGCCGATCAGCACCACCACGAAGGCGACCGCCAGCCCGCGCGCGATGCCGAAGAGCGCGCCGAAGAAGCGGTCGGTGGCGCCCAGCCCGGCGGCGCGCAGCAACTCGCGCAACAGGTAACGCAGCAACGCGGCGAGGATCAGCACCCCGACCACGACCAGCGCACCACCCGCGACCTGGCGCCACATCGGCTCGACGATCATGCCGGTGAAGACCCCGGCCGCTTCTTCGTTATAGCGCCACGCGGCGAAGAGCGCTGCCGCCCACGCGAGCACCGCCATGACCTCGCTGACCAGGCCGCGCCACATGCCGATGAGCGCGGAGAAGGCGAGCAGGCCGAGAAAGACGTAGTCGAAGACGGTCATGATCCGGGAAGTCAGCGCGGCTGCAGGACCGCCGGGTGTCCGGCGGCCTTGAGGCGGGCCGCGGTGGCGTCCGCCTCGGCGCGACCGGCCACCGGACCGACACGCACCCGCATCACGTTGCCGGCGCGCTCGGTGTAGGCCGGGAAGCCGCGCGCGCGCAGATCATCGACCAGCCTGGCGGCCTTGACGGCGTCGCTGAAGGCACCGATCTGCAGCACGTAGCTGTCTCCACGCGCGGGCGAGGCCTTGCCCTCGATGAGCGCGCGCAGGCGGGCCTCTTCGTCGGCGGAGGGGCGGCGCGGCTCGGGGGTCGCCACCGGCGCAGGCGGGCGCTGCGGCATCGCCGCGGCGGGCTGCGTGGGTGGCGTGGCGGGCTTTGCGGGCGCGGAGGAAGCGGCAGGAGCGGGCTTGTCCCCCGCCGCCGGTGTCTTCTCGGTCGCAGGCTTCTCGGCCGCGACCACCTCGTCGTCCTCCGGCACCGCGACGGCGACCGGCGCGCTCGCATTCTCGGGCGCGCCGCCGCGGCGCGGACTGGCCGCCTTGTCGCGATCGGGGATCGAGACCCGGATGTCCTCGATCGAGGGGTTCGGCTCCTCTTCCATCATCATCGGCAGCACGATCGCGGCCAGCAGGGCAAGCGCGATCGCGCCGACCAGCCGACGGCGCGCGCGCTTCTTGATCTCGAGGGAATCTGCCTCAGTCACCGCCAAACCTCATCCGCGCCGTGCCGCCTTGATCGCGGCGAGCACATCCGAAACCGTCAGGAAAGAACCGAAAACGACGATTCTATCATCCTCGGCGACCAATTTTTGCGCCGCAGCATAGGCCTCGGCCGGCGTGGCGAAGCAGCGGATGTCGGCGCCCTCCTTCACCGCACGCACCTGCGCGGCGAGCGCTTCGGCGGAAAGGCCACGCGGCCCGGGGAGGTCGGCGAGCAGCCAGTGGTCGACGCGGCCGGCCATGAGCCCCACCACGCCCGCCACGTCCTTGTCGGCGAGCATGCCCAGCACCGCCCAGGTCTCGGGGTAGAAGCCCATGTTGCCGAGGTTGTCGGCGAGCACGCCGGCGGCCTGCGGGTTGTGCGCGACGTCGAGCACCACCGAGGGGCGCCCCGGCTGCACCTGGAAGCGGCCAGGCAGCTCGACCAGCATGAGGCCCTGGCGCACGTGCTGCATCGACACCGGGATGCGCTCGCGCAGGCACTCGAGCACGGTGATCACCGCCGCGGCGTTGAGCAGCTGGTTGGCGCCGCGCAGCGCCGGATAGGCGAGCCCGCCACGGCGCACCAGCGCACCCTCGCGCGCAGGCTGGGCGTAGCGCCAGTAGCCCCACTGCTGACGGTCGCCGCCAAAGCCGAAGTCGCGCCCGCTGATCCACAGCTGCGCGCCGATCGCCGCGGCGTGCTCGACCAGGGTCGCGGGCGGCTGCGGATCGCCGCACACGGCCGGACGGCCGGCGCGGAAAATGCCCGCCTTCTCGAAGCCGATCGCCTCGCGCGTGTCGCCGAGGTAGTCCATGTGGTCCATGGCCACGCTGGTCACCAGCGCGCAGTCGGGCTCGAACACGTTGACCGCGTCGAGCCGGCCGCCGAGGCCGACCTCGAGGATGATCACGTCCAGCCCTGCCGCGGCGAAGACCTGCCAGGCCGCCAGGGTGCCGTGCTCGAAATAGGTCAGCGCGGTGTCGCCGCGGGCGGCCTCGACGGCGGCGAATCCGGCCACCAGGGCCGCGTCGTCGGCGTCCCTGCCGTCGATGCGCACGCGCTCGTTGTAGCGCAGCAGGTGGGGCGAGGTGTAGCAGCCCACGCGGTAGCCCGAGGCGAGCAGGATGCCTTCGAGCATGGCGCAGCACGAGCCCTTGCCGTTGGTGCCGCCGACGGTGATCACCACGGCGTCCGACTCGGCCTGCATGCGCGCACGCACCGCGGCGACGCGCTCGAGCCCGAGCTCGACGCGCTGGCCGTGGCGCTGCTCCAGCAGGGCGAGCCAGCCGTCCAGGCTGGCGGGCGATGCGGCTTGCTCCGCCATCACCCGACGACCACGTCCGCGGGCTGGCGGTTGAGCATGGCGAGCAGCACCGCGAGACGGTCGCGCAGCTCGCGACGGTCGACGATCAGGTCGATCGCGCCCTTCTCGAGCAGGAACTCGGCGCGCTGGAAGCCTTCGGGCAGCTTCTCGCGCACGGTCTGCTCGATCACGCGCGGGCCGGCGAAGCCGATCAGCGCGTTGGGCTCGGCGACGACCACGTCGCCCATGAATGCAAAGCTCGCCGACACGCCGCCCATGGTGGGGTCGGTCAGCAAGGTGATGAAGGGCAGGCGGCGCTCGGCCAGGCGGGTGATCGAGGCGGTGGTCTTGGCCATCTGCATCAGCGAGAGCAGGCCTTCCTGCATGCGCGCGCCGCCCGAGGCGGTGATGCAGATGAAGGGCAGGCGCTCCTCGAAGGCCGCACGCGCACCGCGCACGAAGCGCTCGCCGACCACCGAACCCATCGAGCCGCCGAGGAATTCGAACTCGAAGCAGGCGACCACCACCGGGACGGTCTTGATCGCGCCGCGCATCACCACCATCGCGTCGGCCTCGCCGGTGTCGGCAGCGGCCGCGGACAGGCGATCGGGATACTTGCGCGAGTCCTTGAACTTGAGCGCATCGACCGGCGTGACCTCGGCGCCGATCTCGACGCGGCCCTCGGGGTCGAGCAGCTGGTCGAGGCGACGGCGAGCGCGCAGGCGATGGTGATGGCCGCACTTCGGGCACACGCCGAGGTTGCTGTCGAGGTCGGAGCGGTAGAGCACCGACTCGCAACCCTCGCACTTGCTCCACAGCCCTTCCGGGATCGACTTGCTGCGCGACGAGTCGCCGCGCTTGATGCGCGGCGGGATCAGTTTCTCGAACCAGCTCATGCCTGTACCCCCCTGCCCGTCGCCAGCGCGTCCAGCGCGGCGCGGATCGGGCGCATGAAGTCGCGCACACGCGCCACCTCGTCACCCGGGTTGTTCTCGATCTCCTCGATGATCCGGCTGCCGATCACGACCGCGTCGGCCACCGCGCCGATGCGCTGCGCGCTCTCGGCGTCGCGGATGCCGAAGCCCACGCCCACCGGCATGCCGACCGCGGCGCGGATCTCGGGAATGCGGCGGGCGACCTCGTCGACGTCGAGCTTGGCGCTGCCGGTCACGCCCTTGAGCGAGACGTAGTAGATATAGCCGCTGCCGGCGCGCGCGACATCGGCGAAGCGCTGCTCGCCCGAGGTGGGCGCGAGCAGGAAGATGGGATCGAGGCCGCCGGCCTTGGCGGTAGCGGCGAAGCTCACGCACTCCTCTGGCGGGTAATCGACCACCAGCACGCCATCGACTCCGGCTTCATGCGCGGCAGCGACGAAGCGCTCCTGGCCCATGGCCTCGATCGGGTTGGCGTAGCCCATCAGCACCACCGGGGTATCGGCATTGGCGGCGCGGAAGGCGCGCACGGTCTCGAGCACCTTGCGCAGGCTCATGCCCTGCGCGAGCGCGCGCTCGGAGGCGCGCTGGATGGTGGGGCCGTCGGCCATCGGGTCGGAGAAGGGCACGCCGAGCTCGAGGATGTCGGCGCCGCCCTCGACCAGCGCGTTCATCAGCGGCAGGGTGAGCGCGGGCGCCGGGAAGCCGGCGGTGACGAAGGGAATCAGCGCCTTGCGGCCATCGGCCTGGAGGCGCTGGAAAACGGTCTGGATTCTCGACATGTCTCGATCACACTGCGGGCCGCATCAGCGGCCCGCTTCAGGTTCGGATTCAGGTTCAGAACTGGATGCCGGAGCGCTCGGCGACGGTGTGCATGTCCTTGTCGCCGCGCCCGGAGAGGTTGACCAGCAGGATCTTGTCCTTGGGCAGGGAGGGCGCCAGCTTGGCGGCGTAGGCGAGCGCGTGCGAGGACTCGAGCGCCGGAATGATGCCCTCCAGCCGGCACAGCTTGTGGAAGGCCTCGAGCGCCTCGGCGTCGGTGATGCCGACATACTCGGCGCGTGCGGTGTCCTTCAGCCAGGCGTGCTCGGGACCGACGCCCGGGTAGTCGAGTCCGGCGGAGACCGAGTGCGTCTCGATGATCTGCCCGTCCTCGTCCTGCAGCAGGTAGGTGCGGTTGCCGTGCAGCACACCGGGGCGGCCGGCGGTCAGCGAGGCCGAGTGGCGCCCCGTGTCCAGGCCGTCGCCGGCGGCTTCGACGCCGACAAGCCTGACGCCCGGCACGCCGATGTAGGGATGGAAGATGCCCATCGCGTTGGAGCCGCCGCCCACGCAGGCGATCACGTAGTCGGGCTGGCGGCCCACCATGTCGGGCATCTGCACCAGGCATTCCTTGCCAATCACCGACTGGAAGTCGCGCACCATCATCGGATACGGGTGCGGGCCGGCGACGGTGCCGATGATGTAGAAGGTATCGGCGACGTTGGTCACCCAGTCGCGCATGGCTTCGTTGAGCGCATCCTTGAGCGTCTTCGAGCCGGACTCGACCGGCACCACGGTGGCGCCGAGCAGCTTCATGCGGTAGACGTTGGCGGCCTGGCGCTTGACGTCTTCCGAACCCATGTAGACCACGCACTCCATGCCGTAGCGTGCGGCCACGGTGGCGGTGGCCACACCGTGCTGGCCGGCACCGGTCTCGGCGATCACGCGCGGCTTGCCCATGCGGCGGGCGACCATGGCCTGGCCGATGCAGTTGTTCACCTTGTGCGCGCCGGTGTGGTTGAGATCCTCGCGCTTGAGGTAGATCTGCGCGCCGCCAAGGAGCTCCGACCAGCGCTTGGCATGGTAGATCGGGCTCGGGCGGCCGACGTAGTGCTTGAGCTCGTACTCGAACTCGGCGACGAACGCCGGATCGTTCTGGCAGGCCGCGTAGGCCTCGCGCAGCTCGGCGAGCGCCGGCATCAGGGTTTCGGCGACGAAGATGCCGCCGTAGGGCCCGAAATGCCCGCTCGCGTCGGGAAACTGGTAAGGCGTGTCAGCCATCTGCATGTCGAACTCCGGCGATGAACGCGGCGATCATGTCCGCGTCCTTGATTCCCTTGGCACTCTCGACCCCGCTCGACACATCCACCGCCCACGGGCGGATGCGGCGCACGGCGTCGCCCACGTTGTCCGCGTCGAGTCCGCCCGAAAGCACGAGCGGACGCTTGAAGCCTGCGGGGATCAGCGTCCAGTCGAAGGTCCTGCCCCCGCCGCCATAGCCGTCGACGAAGGCGTCGACCAGGATGCCGCTCGCGCGCGGGTACGAAGCCGCGAATTCTAGCAGATCGACCCCGGGCCGCATTCGCGCCGCCTTGATCCACGCGCGCCCGTGACGGGCACAGTCGGACTCGCTTTCGTCACCGTGGAACTGCAGAAGTTGCAGCGGAACGCGCGCGAGTACCGCCTCGACCTCGCCGGGAGCGGGATTGACGAAGAGGCCGACCGAGACGACGAAGGGGGGCAGCAGCGCGACGAGCTCGGCAGCCTGCTCTATGGAGACCGCACGCGGGCTGGGCGGGTAGAACACGAAGCCGATCGCGTCGGCACCGCTATCGACAGCCGCGCGCACGTCCTGCGGCCGTGTCAGGCCGCAGATCTTGATTCGGGTACGGAACATTCAGACGAGGGGTAGCTGGGGCAGCGCGATGATACGCCCATCACCCGGCAGCGACCAGCGCGGCGGGTAGGCCACGCCGCACAGGTAGAGCCCGTCCGGGGAGAAGGTCGGCGCCGCGCGCGCGCGGTCGCGGGCCTCGAGCAGCTCGCGCATCCACGCCACCGGATAGCGCCCCTTGCCGACGTACACCAGCGCGCCGACCAGGTTGCGGATCATGTGGTGGAGGAAGCCGTTGGCGCGGAAATCGAACAGCAGGTACTCGCCCTGGCGGACCACGCGGGCCTCGTGCATCACCCGCACCGGCGTCTTCGCCTGACAGCCGGCAGCGCGAAAACTTGAGAAGTCGTGGGTGCCGACCAGGCACTGCGCGGCGGCGGCCATGCGCTCGACGTCGAGCGCCGGGTGGTACCAGCCCACCCGCCCGGCCAGCATCGCCGGCCGCGTCGGCGCATTGTGCAGGATGTAGCGGTACTGCCGCTCGCAGGCCAGGAAGCGGGCGTGGAAGTCGTCGCCCACCTCGGTCGACCAGCGCACCACCACGGCCGGCGGCAGCAGCGCGTTGACACCGCGCACCCAGGCCGAGGCCGGGCGCACGGCGCGGGTGTCGAAATGCGCCACCTGCGCGCTCGCATGCACGCCGGTGTCGGTGCGTCCGGCGCAGTGGGTGCGCACCGGCTCGCCCGCGATCTGCGCGAGCGCGCGCTCGAGCACGTCCTGCACGGTGCGGCCATGGGCCTGGCTCTGCCAGCCGCAGAAGGCGTCGCCGGCGTATTCGAGGCCGAGCACGATGCGCCTCATGCCAGGCTCCACCACAGCAGCGCGCCGAAGAGCGCACCCGCCAGCAGCCCCTCGCCCAGTCCGAGGCGCTCGCGCGCCAGCACCACCGGCGCCGCTTCGGCGGCCGCGTCGGACGGAGACTCGTCTGCCAGCCAGTGTCGCCAGTCGGCCGGCCCCTGCCCGCGCGGCGAGGCCTCGACGTAGCGCAGCACCAGCAAGAGGCGCAGGGCGAGGCGTTCGGGCGCCACGCCGACCAGGCGCAGCGGGCGCGACAGCGCGTACAGGCCACCGACCAGGCGCGCGAGCGGCAGGCGCTCGAGCAGGATGCCGACCGCGCACACCACGGCGAGCAGCCGCCCGGCATGCAGCGCCGCGAGCGCAAGCCCCTCGCGTGTCGGCCCCAGGTGCGGCCAGTCGAGCAGCACCGCCTCGCCCGGGGTGAACCAGGCGAAGAGGATGGCGATCGCGATCAGCAGCACGCGGATCCGCCGCACGAGGCGCCAGGTGCGCGCGCGCGCGAAGACGGCGGCCGCGAGCGCACAGGCCGCGACCGCGACGCCGAGCGCAGCGGACGGCAGGAGCTGGACGGCGGCGACCGCCGCGAGCCAGAGGAGCAGGACAAGGCCGGAGTGCATCGGTAAACGGAAAAGGCCGCCGCGAGCCCGCGCTCGTGGCGGCCTGCCGGCGGGGGCGTTCAGCCCAGGCGCGCGATCATATCGCGGGCCGTGGTCTGCTGTCGCGGCGTCCCCTCGGCGACCACTTCCTCGAGCAATTCGAGCGCACCTTCCTTGTCGCCCATCTCCTCGTAGGCGCGGGCCAGTTCGAGCTTGGTCTCGGCCTCCTCGTTCATCGACCCCGGCGCTTCCGCGCCGCCTGCGGCCGGCTGGTCGAACTGGGTGTCGGCCACCGAGAACGGCACCGCATCGAACGCGGCACCGGCTTCGGCGGGCAGCGCCTCGAGGTCGAGATCGATCGAGGTCAGGTCGAGCCCGGCCGGCACCGCGGCCTGGGTCGGGGTCGCCGGTGCGTCGAGCTCGAAGTCGAAGTCGAGCAGGCTGGAGTCGAAGGCGGTCTTCTCGAGGTCGACCACGGCCTCGTCGGCCGTGCCCGCAGGGGCCGCCGGCGGCGGCGCGAGCTCGTCGTCGAGCGTGCCGGTGGCGCTGACCACGGTCGCATCGAGATCGAAGGCCTCGCCGCCCGGAGCCTCCATGCCGGGGAGCTCGAAGTCGAGGTTGCTGATCGTGCCGGAGTCTTCCACCGAGATCGTCGGCGCGGAGGCGAACGCCTCGGGTGCGGGTGCGGCTTCGATCGCGGCGGGGCTGGCCGGCTGCGGCTCGCGCGCCGCGGCGTCGAGGGACTCGTCGGGTTCGCCAAGATCGAGGTCGAAGGTCAGCCCGCCATCAGCGGCCGGCTCGGAAGCGGGAATGAAAGCTGGGGCCGGGGGAGGCGGCTCCTCGTCCGCGGCTTCCAGGGTGAGATCGAACTCGCGACCGAGGCCGGGCGTGGTCGCCGACAGGTCGGGCATCGCGGTGGGCGTGTCATCCGCGAGGTCGAGCTCGAAGTCGAGCGCACCGGTGTCGAAGGGGATCTCGTCGGCCAGGGGCGCAGCCGGCGCCCCCTCTCCGGCCGGCTCGCCTGCCGGACCCTCACGCTCGCCCGAGGCGAACTTGTTCAGCTCTCCCGGCAATGTCCACGTGTCGCGCATCTGCGAGTGGCTGGGCTGCGCAGCGGCCGCCGCGGTGAAATCGAGCGAGGCCAGCTCCGGCCCGGTCGGTGCGGCCTCGGCTGTGGTCGCGGCGGCGCCTGCGACAGCGACGCCCGCTGCCGCAGCGACCGTCGGTGCCACCGCGGGCTCGCCCTGCGGCGCGCGCTGCGCACCCGTGTCGCCACGCTCCGCAGCATAGAGCGGATTCTCCGGATCGAGCCGGCGCCCCAGCGCAGCAGCCTTCTCCCAGTCGCGCCCCTGGCCGCCGGAGCGTGCGAAAAGCTCGCTCGCCACCGTCTCGAACTGGCGCGTGCTGCGGCGCTGGGCATAGATCTCGAGCAGCTTGAGATGGATCGCGGCACGGCCCGGATCGGCCTTGAGGGCATCCTGCAGGATTTCCTCTGCCTGCGCGTCACGGCCGTAGGCCATGTAGACGTCCGCTTCGGCCACCGGGTCCACGCCCTCGTCGGTATCGATCGAGGACAGCCCGGAATGGCTGAAGTCGGTGTGCATGATGCTGGTGGCACCGGTATCGACGCTCTGGCCGCCGGTGCCCGCGAACACGCTCTGGCCGCTGCTGCCCACCGAGGCGGCACCGAGGGCGGCCTCGGCAGCACGGATCTCTTCTTCCTTGCGGCGCTGGCGCGCCTTCAGGCCTGCGTAGGCGAGCAACAGCGCGAGGATGCCACCACCGCCGTAGAGCAGGGTCGGATCCTCCATCAGGGTATCGACGAAGCCGGGTGCGGCTGCGGGCTCGACTGCCGCGGCCGGCGCGGCGGGCGGCTTGGGCGCGGGCGCCGGAGCGGGCGCCGGAGCCGGCACAGGCGCCGACACCGGAGGCGCGGCCGGCGCAGGCGCCGGGGCGGATTCGGCCACAGGGCCCGGCACGGCCGCAGGGGCCGGTAGTGCCTTGGCCGCCTCGACTGGCGGGGTCACGACGGGTGCTTCGGCCGCCGCCACGCTCTGGGCGGGCGCGCCGGACGAGGCCTGCAACTGGCCCATGGTGCCGCTCTGCACCTCGAGCAGGCGCTGCAGGTCGCGAATGCTGCGCTCGAGCCGGACAAGACGCTCGTTGGCCTCCTCGAGCGCCTTCGAACGCGTGGTGAGTTCTTCTTCCAGCACCTGCAGGCGCGCCTCTCCGCCCGCGTCCGCACCGGTGTCGCTGCGCGAGACCGTCACCTTGTCGCCCGCCTCGGTCGCCGCGGCGGGCTCCTGGACGCGCGGCACGATACGTCCGCCGCTCTCCTGTACAGCGGCGGGTTCGGGCGCGCGTGCCGCGACCGAAGTCGCGAGGCCGCGCCGGTAGGCGTCGAAGTCGGCGGCCTGGGCGCGGATCTCGCGGCGCGCCTCGCCGGCGTCGATGGCGCGCACGGCATCGGCGCCGGGGACATTGAGGACCGTTCCGGCGCGCAAACGGTTGATGTTGCCGCCGTCGAAGGCCTGGGGGTTCGCGCGCAGCAGCGCGATCAGCATCTGGTCGAGCGTGGTGCCGGGGTGCGCATTCGCGCTCGCGATGCGGTGCATGGTGTCGCCGCGCCGCACCGTCCAGGTGTCGGCGGGCGCGGGCGCGACGGGCGCGGCACGCATCGGCGCGGGCGCCGCCACGGCGGCGCGTGGCGCGCCGCGCACGGGCCGCGCCGCTGGAGTCTCGATCGCCGCTGCAAGCGGTCGCGGGGCGGAGAGCTCGACCGGATCGAGCAGGAAGGTGTATTCGCGCACCAGATTGCCGCCCGCCCAGTCGAGCTCGACGAGCAGGTCGACGAAGGGATCGTTGATCGGCCGGTCGCTGGTGAGACGGACGACGGGACGCGCGGCGCGCGTATCCACGCTGACGCGGATCGTGCTCACCGCGGAGCCGTAGCTCAGGTTCGCACGCCGGAACGCGTCTGCCGAGGCGATGCGGGCGCTCAGCGACTGCAGTTCCTGCGCGCTGGCGGAGATCTGGATCTCGGCGCGCAGCGGCTGACCCAATCCGCTGAGCACGTTGATCTGACCGAGCCCGGCCGCCTGCACGGACAGCGGAAGCGCGGCGATGGAGAGGGCGAGCAGGGAAGCCCGGACCGATTTTGTCATTTTGGATCTCAAAACTCGTTCCCCCGCAACGGAGCATCACGGTCGATTTCACCGCGTCTGGCCTAGGAATCTAGCATTTCCCGGCTTGCATCGCATTAGCCGGGCCTGATTCGTACCCGTCCGGTGTGAAGAAATACCGCCTTTCGACACGAGTTCGCAACAAAAAGGGGGGCTTTCGCCCCCCTTGCCAGACTGCCGCGAAACGCTCAGCGCTCAAGCAGGATGCGCAGCATGCGGCGCAGCGGCTCGGCCGCCCCCCACAGCAGCTGGTCGCCGACGGTGAAGGCGCCAAGGTACTCGGGACCCATCGCCATCTTGTGCAGGCGGCCGACCGGGACGGTGAGCGTGCCGGTGACGGCGGTCGGCGTGAGCTCGCGCTCGGTGATCTCGCGGTCGTTGGGCACCACCTTCACCCACGGGTTGGCACCGGCGATGATCTCGGTGATCTCGTCGAGCGGTACGTCCTTCTTGAGCTTGATGGTGAGCGCCTGCGAGTGGCAGCGCATCGCCCCGATGCGCACGCACAGGCCGTCGATCGGGATCGAGCCCGGGGTGCGGAAGGCCGGGTTGCCGAGGATCTTGTTGCACTCGGCGCCGCCCTTCCATTCTTCCTTGCTCTGGCCGTGCTCGACCGGGACGTCGATCCACGGGATGAGGCTGCCGGCGAGCGGGGTGTTGCGGAAGTTCTTCTTCGGGAAGGCGTCCGAGCGCATGGTTTCGGCAACCTTGCGGTCGATCTCGAGGATGGCCGAGGCCGGGTCGGCGAGCAGGTCCTTGACCGAGTCGTGGATGGTGCCCATCTGGCTGATGAGTTCGCGCATGTTCTGCGCGCCGGCGCCCGAGGCCGCCTGGTAGGTCATCGCCGAGATCCACTCCACCAGGCCGTGCCTGAACAGGCCGCCCAAGCCCATCAGCATCAGCGACACGGTGCAGTTGCCGCCGATCCAGTTGCGCCCGCCCTTGGCGAGCGCGGCATCGATGACGTTGCGGTTGACCGGGTCGAGGATGATCACCGCGTCGTCGTTCATGCGCAGCGCCGAGGCGGCGTCGATCCAGTGGCCGTTCCAGCCGGTGGCGCGCAGCTTGGGGAAGACTTCCTTGGTGTAGTCGCCGCCTTGGCAGGTGATCACGATATCGCAGGACTTCAGTGCGTCGATGTTGCTGGCGTCCTGCAGCGGCGCGGCCGCTTCCTTGCCGCCGAAGGACGGCGCCTTGCCGCCGGCGTTCGAGGTGGAGAAATACACCGGCTCGATGAAGGCAAAGTCGCCCTCCTCCACCATCCGCTGCATCAGCACGGAACCGACCATGCCACGCCAGCCAACCAGACCGACTCGATTCATGTTCATCACTCTCAACAAAAACGTTCTTCGAAAAAGCCTTGCCAGCGCGCGAGCTTACAGCGCTGCGAGCACGGCGTCGCCCATCTCGCGGGTGCCGACGCGCTTCGTGCCCGGCTCGTAGATGTCGCCGGTACGATAGCCCTGGGCCAGCACCTTCTTGACCGCGCGCTCGATGCGCTGGGCAGCGGCCTCCTGGTTGAAGGTATAGCGCAGCATCATCGCCGCCGACAGGATGGTGGCGAGCGGGTTGGCGAGATCCTTGCCGGCGATGTCGGGCGCGGAGCCGTGCGAGGGCTCGTACATGCCCTTGTTGTCGGCGTTGAGCGAGGCCGAAGGCAGCATGCCGATCGAGCCGGTGAGCATCGAGGCCTCGTCGGACAGGATGTCGCCGAACATGTTGCCGGTGACCATCACGTCGAACTGCTTGGGGTTGCGCACCAACTGCATCGCGGCGTTGTCGACCAGCATGTGGGTGAGCTCGACCTCGGGGAACTCCTTGCTCACCTCGATCGCGATGTCGCGCCACAGCTGGGTGGTCTCGAGCACGTTCATCTTGTCGACCGAGCACAGGCGCTTGCCGCGCTTCATCGCGGCCTCGAAGGCCACGCGCAGGATGCGGCGGATCTCGTACTCGGCATAGATCATGGTGTTCCAGCCGACGCGCTGCGATTCGCCATTGACCTCGCGCAGCTCGATGCCGCGCGGCTGGCCGAAGTAGATGTCGCCGGTCAGTTCGCGCACGATCAGGATGTCCAGGCCGGCGACGATCTCGGGCTTGAGCGTCGAGGCGTTGGCCAGTTCCGGATACAGGATCGCGGGGCGCAGGTTGGCGAACAGGGCCAGCTCCTTGCGGATGCCGAGCAGACCGAGCTCGGGGCGCTGGTTGCGCGGGTGGCTGTCCCACTTCGGGCCGCCGACCGCGCCGAGCAGGATGGCGTCGGCTGCGCGCGCCAGCTGGAGGGTGGCCTCGGGCAGCGGATTGCCGGTGGCATCCACAGCGCAGCCGCCCACCAGGGCCTCTTCCATCTCGAACTGGAGATCGAGCGCGTTCAGCACGCGCACGGCCTGCGCCATGATCTCGGGGCCGATGCCGTCACCCGGCAGCACGCAAATCTTCATCGGATCGTTTTCCTCGGTTCGGTGAGCCAGGCCGGCTCAGGCAAAGTAATAAGGGTGTTGGGCGCGGCGCTGCTCTTCAAAGGCGCGGATCTTGTCGGCGTGGCGCAGCGTGAGGCCGATGTCGTCCCAGCCGTTGAGCAGGCATTCCTTGCGGAAGGGGTCGATGTCGAAGGCGATCGACTTGCCGTCCGGGCGGGTGATCGTCTGCGCGGCGAGGTCGACCTTCAGGCGGTAGCCCGCGCTGGCCTCGCACTGGCGGAACAGCTCGTCGACCTCTGCGGCATCCAGCTTGATCGGCAGCAGGCCGTTCTTGAAGCTGTTGTTGAAGAAGATGTCAGCGAAGCTCGGCCCGATCAGCACGCGAAAGCCGTAGTCCTCGAGCGCCCACGGCGCGTGCTCGCGCGAGCTGCCGCAACCGAAGTTGTCGCGGGTGAGGAGGATCTGCGCGCCCTGGTAGCGCGCCTGGTTGAGCACGAAGTCGGGGTTGAGCGGACGCTTGCTGTTGTCCGCGCCGGGCTGGCCGACGTCGAGGTAGCGCCACTCGTCGAAGGCGTTGGGGCCGAAGCCGCTGCGCTTGATCGACTTGAGGAACTGCTTGGGGATGATCGCGTCGGTATCGACGTTGGCGCGGTCGAGCGGCGCGACCAGCCCGTCGAGCTGGGTAAACGGCTTCATTATTTGACTGCCCTCTGGATGGCCTCGCCACCCCTTTCGATGTCCTTGCCGACGCCCTGCACGGTGTTGCAGGCCATGGAGACGAAGCCGGCGACGAGCGCCGCGGCGATCAGTGCGAGTTTCTTCATTGCCTTCTCCTCTGTCCGGAACGCCCGCTCAGAGCGCGCGCACGTCGGTGAAGCGGCCGGTGACCGCGGCGGCCGCGGCCATCGCCGGGCTGACCAGGTGGGTGCGCCCCCCCGCACCCTGGCGGCCCTCGAAGTTGCGGTTCGAGGTCGAGGCGCAGCGCTCGCCAGGCTCGAGGCGGTCGGCGTTCATCGCCAGGCACATCGAACAGCCCGGCTCGCGCCACTCGAAGCCGGCGGCGAGGAAGATCTCGTGCAGGCCCTCCGCCTCGGCCTGGCGCTTGACCAGGCCGGAGCCCGGCACCACCAGCACGCGCTTGACGCTGGCGGCCTTGCTGCGGCCCTTGGCCACCGCGGCAGCCTCACGCAAATCCTCGATGCGCGAGTTGGTGCACGAGCCGATGAAGACCTGGTCGACCGGGATGTCGGTGATCGGGGTGTTGGCCTCGAGGCCCATATACTTGAGCGCGCGCTCGATGCCCTCGCGGCGCACCGGGTCGGTGACGGCGGCGGGATCGGGCACACGGCCGTCGACCGTGGTGACCATCTCGGGCGAGGTGCCCCAGGTGACCTGCGGCAGGATGTCTTCGGCCTTGAGTTCGATGATCTTGTCGAACTCGGCGCCCTCGTCGCTGTGCAGGCTGCGCCAGTAGTCGACCGCCTGCTCCCACTGCGCGCCCTTGGGCGAGAAGGGGCGATCCTTCAGGTATTCGATGGTGGTCTCGTCCACGCCGACCAGCCCGGCGCGCGCGCCCGCCTCGATCGCCATGTTGCAGATCGTCATGCGGCCTTCCATCGACAGCGCGCGGATGGCGCTGCCGCCGAACTCCATCGCGTAGCCGGTGCCGCCGGCGGTGCCGATCCTGCCGATGATGGCGAGCACCACGTCCTTGGCGGTGACGCCGCGGCCGAGCTGGCCGTCGACGTGGATCAGCAGGGTCCTGGACTTCTTCTGCAGCAGGCATTGGGTGGCGAGCACGTGCTCGACCTCGGAGGTGCCGATGCCGTGCGCAAGGCAGCCGAAGGCGCCGTGCGTGGAGGTGTGGGAGTCGCCGCAGACGACGGTCATGCCCGGCAGCGTGGCGCCGTTCTCCGGCCCGATCACGTGCACGATGCCCTGGCGCGCGTCCTTGAACGGGAAATAGGCGAGCGAGCCGACCTCGCGGATGTTGGCGTCCAGCGTCTCGACCTGCTGGCGCGACACCGGGTCCTGGATGCCCAGGTCCCAGTGGTCGGTGGGCGTGTTGTGGTCGGCGGTGGCGACGATGGAGCCGACGCGCCAGGGCTTGCGCCCGGCGAGCTTGAGGCCTTCGAAGGCCTGCGGGCTGGTCACTTCGTGCACCAGGTGGCGATCGATGTAGATCAGCGCCGTGCCGTCGGCCTCCTCGTGGACCACGTGGCTGGACCAGAGCTTTTCATACAGCGTTTGAGCTTTCATCCCGGAGTGTTCCGCGTCTGAAAAAGGAATCGATTATTTCACAAAGCCTGCAAAACTGTGTAGGCACGCCCCGCCCTCAGCGCCGCGCGCCCTCGTAGAGCGGGATCACGCGTGCGGCGTACTCTGCCAGGTCGCGCTGCCGCGTCGCATGCGAGGGGTGGGTGGACAGCCACTGCGGCGGCGCGCCGGCCGACTGTCCGGCCATCTTGTTCCACAGCGTCACCGCGGCACGCGGATCGTAGCCGGCGCGTGCGGCGAGTTCCACGCCCATGCGGTCCGCCTCGGTCTCGTGCTCGCGCGAGTTGGGCAGCTCGAAGGTCACCTTGGCAACCTGGCCCATGAGGTCCTGGCCGAGCTGGCCGACACCGAGCAGGGCGCCCGCGACCGAGATGCCCAGCCCGGTCGCCATCGACTTCGACACCCGCTCGCGCGCGTGCTCACGCAGCGCATGCGCGATCTCGTGGCCCATCACCGCGGCGATCTCGTCGTCGGTGAGCGCGAGGCGCTCGATCAGCCCCGTGTAGATCGCCATCTTGCCGCCGGCCATGCACCAGGCGTTGAGCTCGCTCGAGCTGAACACATGCACCTCCCAGGACCACGACGGGGCATCGGTGCGGAAGGCGCCGGTCTGCGCGGCGAGCCGCGAGACGATGCGGCGCACGCGCTGCACGGTGGCGGGGTCGCGATCGAGCGCGTTCTTGCTCCGCGCCTCGGCGACCATCTGCTGGTACTGCTGGTTCGAGGCCTGTTCGACCTCCTGCGCCGAGACCATCATCAGCTGCGAGCGCTGCACGCCGACCGCGCCGCCGTGCGTGGTCTGCACGGTCTGGCAGGCGGTGGCGATGGTGCCGGCGAGCAGCACCGGCAGGGCGATCTTGAAGATGGATTGCATGGGTCGATTACCTCCTCGGTTCGTGGAGTGCGTGCGCGGGGCGGGGTTCCCCTTTCCAGCCCAGCAGCAACCAGAGCAGGCCGGCGAGCGCGAAGCCGGAGCCGATCGTATACGTCCACGCCGGCCCGATGCCCTCCCAGGTGTAACCGCTCAGCAAGCCGCCCAGCATGCCGCCGGCCCCGAAGGAGATGCTGCCGTAGAGCGCCTGGCCGCGCGACTGCAGGCGGCCCGGAAACCACTCGTTGACCACCGCGATCGCCGCGGCGTGGTAGGCGCCGAAGGTGGCGCCGTGCAGAACCTGGGCGAGCAGCAGCAGCGCCAGGCTGTGCGCGCCCCAGCCGATCATCAGGAAGCGCGCCACCGCGCAGGCGAAGGAGAACAGCAGGATCGCACGCAGCGAAAAGCGCACCGAGATGCGCGGCATCCACATGAAGACCCCGATCTCGGCGAGCACCCCCAGCGTCCACATCCAGCCCACCACGCCCTTGTCGTAACCCATGCCGACCAGGTGGATCGAATAGAACACGTAGAGCGCGCCGTGTGCCGCCGACATCAGGAAGCAGGCGCCGAGCAGGGCACGCACCTCGGGACGGCGCAGGGTGTCGCCGAAGCTCGCGGCGTCGCGCTGCAGCGGCGGGCGCGGCGCCTCGGGGACGATGAAGCTGCACAGCACGATGCCGACGAGGATGGACATGGTGATCCACAGCACCGCCTCGATCGGCAGGCGGTCGAGCGAATGCCCGAGCGCGAGCACGGCGACGATGAAGCCGACCGAGCCCCATACGCGGATGCGGCCATAGCGGTGCGAAGCCTCGCCGAGGTGGGCGAAGGCGAGACCCTCGATCAGCGGCAGCACCGCGCTCCAGAAGAAGGCCATCAGCGCCATCGCGGCGAACAGCCCGGCGAACTCGGTAGTCAGGAAAAACACCGAGAAGCCCGCCAGGCTGGCGAGCGCCGACAGACGCACGATCGCGATACGCATCCCCAGGCGTTCCGCCAGCCAGCCCCACAGGTTGGGAGCCAGCACGCGCATCAGCTGCATCAGCGACATCAGCAGCGCGATGTCGGTGGCCGACAGCGCGATCGACTGCAGGTAGAGCGTGAAGTAGGGCGAGAACGCGCCGACGAAGGCGAAGTAGAAGAAGTAGTACGCCGACAGGCGCCAGTAGGGAATCATCGCGCCCACTCCGGGTACGCGCGCTCACCCCCTCCAGCCCCTGCGTCCGGGCGGCGCCCCGCACCGCCCCGCCCTGCCCGCATCGCCTCAGCGCGGCGAAGGCAGGCGCTGGCTCCCTGCGGGCGCGAGCGCCGGGATGCGCGGGGTGTCGGTGCGCACGTCGCCGCACTGCGCGCGATGGCGCAGCGCGTGGTCGATCAGCACCAGTGCGAGCATGGATTCGGCGATCGGCGTCGCGCGGATGCCCACGCAGGGGTCGTGGCGACCCTCGGTGGCGACCATGACGGGATTGCCTGCGCGGTCGATCGAGCGACGCTCGAGGCGGATGCTCGAGGTCGGCTTGATCGCGATGCTGGCGAGAATGTCCTGCCCGGTGGAGATGCCACCGAGCACGCCGCCCGCATGATTGGACAGGAAGCCCGCGGGCGTCATCTCGTCGCCGTGCTCGGTGCCGCGCTGCGCGACCGACTTGAACCCGGCGCCGATCTCCACGCCCTTGACCGCGTTGATGCCCATCATCGCATAGGCGATGTCGGCGTCCAGGCGGCCATACACCGGCTCGCCCCAGCCGACCGGGACGCCGCTGGCGACCACGTCGATGCGCGCGCCGATCGAGTCGCCCGACTTGCGCAGCGCGTCCATGAAGGCCTCGAGCTCGGGCACGATCGCGGCGTTGGGCGCGAAGAAGGGGTTGCCGTCGACCTCGTCCCAGGACACGAAGGGAATCTCGATCGGGCCGAGCGCACCCATGCAGGCGCGGATGACGATGCCGTGGCGCTCCTTCAGCCACTTCTTCGCGATCGCGCCGGCCGCCACCCGCACCGCGGTCTCGCGCGCCGACGAGCGCCCGCCGCCACGATGGTCGCGCAGGCCGTACTTCTGCAGGTAGGCGTAGTCGGCGTGGCCGGGGCGGAAGGTGTCGGCGATGTTGCCGTAGTCCTTGCTGCGCTGGTCCTGGTTGCGGATCAGCAGCGAGATCGGGGTGCCGGTGGTGACGCCCTCGAACACGCCGGAGAGGATCTCGACGGTGTCGGGCTCGCGGCGCTGGGTGACGTGGCGCGAGGTGCCCGGCTTGCGGCGGTCGAGCTCGGCCTGGATGTCTGCCTCGCAGATCGCCAGTCCCGGCGGGCAGCCATCGACGATGCAGCCGATCGCCGGGCCGTGGGATTCCCCGAAGGAGGTGACGGTGAAGAGCGTGCCGAGGGTGTTGCCGGACATGGATTTCCTGCCTGATCGCGATGACGGAACGGGGACGGGTCGCGAGTCTAGCACGCGTGCCGTCCCCTTCTGCTTGGGCGCCGGAGCGCCGCCCCTCAGTGGAAGAAGCCCTCCAGGCGCTCGAAGACCTCGTGCTCGGCGCCATGCCGGCGCACATTGAGCACGTCCTCGAGCTTCTCGAGCTGGCGCACCATCTGCTCGAGGCGCTGGTCCTCGAACACCAGCAGCCAGATGCGCGAGCGCTTGCCGTCGGACACCGGCATGCACAGGATGCCCTCGACGTTGAACGCGCGACGCGCGAAGAGGTTGCAGATGTGGCTCATCACCCCGGGGTGGTTGTTCACATCCAGTTCCAGAACGACCTTGGCATAGCCGGCTTGCGGCAGCGGGTCGGAAACCTGTTCGATCATCATCAGCCTCCGATCATCTCGGTGTTGGCGGCACCCGGCGGCACCATGGGGTAGACGAATTGTTCGCGGTCGATCGTCGCGTGGATCAGGCACGGACCGGGGCGGTGCAGCGCCTCGGCGAGCGCGGCGCGCGGATTGTCGGCGAGATCGAGATCCACCGCCGGCACGCCGAAGCCCTCGGCGATCTTCACGAAGTCGGGCTCGGTGCGGTACTTCGAAGCGAACAGGCGCTGACCGTAGAACAGCGTCTGCTGCTGGTACACCAGGCCGAGCGCGTTGTTGTTCATCAGCACGATCTTGACGTTCAGACCCTCCTCGGCCAGCGTCGCAAGCTCCTGGATGTTCATCTTGAAGCTGCCGTCGCCGGTGAAGCAGACCACGGTGCGCCCGGGCTCGGCGAGCGCGGCGCCGAGCGCGCTCGGCAGGCCGAAGCCCATCGTGCCCAGGCCGCCCGAGGTGAGCCACTGGCGCGGCCGGCGGAAGGGATAGGCCTGCGCCACCCACATCTGATGCTGGCCGACGTCGGTGGCGACGATGGCGCGGTCGTCGAGCGCGGCGGCGACCGCCTGGATGAGGCCGTAGTGGGTGCGCGGGTCGTCCTGGCCGGGGAACTGCATCGGGAAGCGCGTCTTCAGGCTGTCGACATGCGACAGCCAGCGCTTGCGCAGCGTCGCCTGCACGCGCGGCAGCAGCGCCTCGAGCGCGCACTTGACGTTGGCGTGGATGGCGACGTGGGCGTTCTTGATCTTGTGCAGCTCGGAGCGGTCGATGTCGATGTGGACGATCTTCGCGTTCGGGCAGAACTGCGCGGCGCGGCCGATCGCGCGGTCGTCGAAGCGTGCGCCCACGCACACCAGCACATCGGCCTCCTCGAGCACGAAGTTGGTGTAGCGCGCGCCGTGCATGCCGAGCATGCCGATCGACAGCGGGTGGTCCATCGGCATCGCACCGAGCGCCATCAGCGTCATCGTGGTGGGCAGGCCGGCCTGTTCGGCCAGCTGCACCGCCAGCGGCGCGGCGCCGGAGGCGACCACCCCGCCACCGAGGTAGAGCACCGGCTGCTCGGCCTCGTTGATCATCTTCGCCGCCAGCTCCACCGCCGCCAGGTCGAGCTGCGGGGCCGGATCGGCGACCGCCGGGGCGGGAAACTCCGCGACCGCGACGAGCTGGTTCTGCACATCCTTGGGCACGTCGATCAGCACCGGGCCGGGACGGCCGGACATGGCGATGCGGAAGGCGTCCGGAATGACCTCGAGCAGCTCCTGCGCCGAGCGCACGAGGAAGTTGTGCTTGGTGATCGGCACCGTGATGCCATAGATGTCGACCTCCTGGAAGGCGTCGGTGCCGATCATCGCCTGCGGCACCTGCCCGGTGATGACGACCATCGGGATGGAATCCAGGCAGGCGTCGGCGATCGCGGTGACCAGGTTGGTCGCGCCCGGACCGCTCGAGGCGATGCACACCTGCGGCACGCCCGAGACGCGCGCCATGCCCTGGGCGATGAAGCCCGCGCCCTGCTCGTGGCGGGCGAGCACGTGGTGGATGTGCTCGCTGCCCGAGAGCGCATCGTAGAAGGGCAGGATCGCGCCGCCGGGAATGCCGGCGACGGTGCGCACGCCCTGGCGCTCGAGAAGGCGCACCATCAGTTGCGCGCCGGTCATTTGCATCATGTTGCTCTCCTTGGCTTCGGGTTCGACGGCCGGACCGGCGGGCACAAAAGCAAGACCCCCGCCGGGCTTGCGCGCCGACGGGGGTCTGGTATTCCTGATTCTCGAGTGTCCGGTCCCGTTACGTCGCGCGCATGCCTACGCCTACTACGCGTACTACAACGACCAGCGACAGGAGCGAGGGACGGCCGGAAACGGACATTGGAACGGATCTGCAAGAAAGCGTAAACAACGTGACGGCGAGTTTAATCACGAAAAGCTGCACTGCACAAGAAAATTTTCGCGTGCCGGACCGCGCGCGCTCACTTCGGCCGCAGCTCGCGGCGCAGGATCTTGCCGACGTTGCTCTTGGGCAGTTCGTCGCGGAACTCGACGTGGTGCGGCACCTTGTAGCCGGTGAGGTTCTCGCGGCAGAAGGCGATCAGGGCCTCGGCCGTCAGCTCCGGATCCTTGCGCACCACGAAGACCTTCACCGCCTCGCCGCTGCGCTCGTCGGGTACGCCGATCGCGGCGACCTCGAGCACGCCCGGATGAGCGGCGACCACGTCCTCGACCTCGTTCGGGTACACGTTGAAGCCGGACACCAGGATCATGTCCTTCTTGCGATCGACCAGGCGCACGAAGCCGCGCTCGTCGACGGTGGCGATGTCGCCCGTGCGCAGGAAACCGTCGTGCGTGAAGATGCGCGCGGTCTCCTCGGGGCGCTGCCAGTAGCCCGGCGTGACCTGCGGACCGCGCACGCAGAGCTCGCCGCGCTGGCCGAGCGGCACCTCATGCCCGGCATCGTCGCGGATGCTGATCTCGGTGGAGGACACCGGCAGGCCGATCGAATGGTTGAACTCGGCGAGATCGAGCGGGTTGATCGTCACCGCCGGCGAGGTCTCGGTGAGGCCGTAGGCCTCGACCAGAGACACCCCGGTGACCTTCTTCCACTTCTCGGCGACCACCTGCTGCACCGCCATGCCGCCGCCCAGGCTCACCCGCAGCGTGGAGAAGTCCAGCTTGGCGAACTCGGGGTTGTTGAGCAGTGCGTTGAACAGCGTGTTGACCCCGGTGATCGCGGTGAAGCGGTGCTGGCCGAGCTCCTTGATGAAGCCCGGGATGTCGCGCGGGTTGGGGATCAGCACGTTCTTGGCGCCGATCTTCAGGAAGGTGAGGCAGTTCGCGGTAAGCGAGAAGATGTGGTAGAGCGGCAGCGCGGTGATGATGATTTCCTTGCCCTCGCCCACGTAGGGGGCGATCCACGCATGCGCCTGCTGCAGGTTGGCGATGACGTTGCGATGAGTGAGCATGGCCCCCTTGGCCACTCCGGTCGTGCCGCCGGTGTATTGCAGGAAGGCGACGTCCTCATGGCCCACCTGCGCCGGCTGCAGCTCGTGGGCAGCGCCGCGCTGCAAGGCCGTGGAAAAGCGCACGTGGCCGTCGAGCCGCCACGGCGGCACCAGCTTGCGCACCTTGCGCACGACGAAGTTCACGATCGCGCCCTTGACCAGGCCGAGCATTTCGCCCAGGCTGGTGACCACGATGTGGCGTATCGGCACCTGCGCCCGCACATGCTCGAGCGTGTGGGCGAAGTTCTCCAGGATCACGATGACCTCGGCGCCGGAGTCCTTCAACTGGTGCTCGAGCTCGCGCGCGGTGTAGAGCGGATTGACGTTGACCACCGTGTAGCCCGCGCGCAGCGTGCCGAAGAGCGCGATCGGGTACTGCAGCACGTTGGGCATCATCAGCGCGACGCGCGCACCGCGGGGCAGCTTCAGCGCGCCCTGCAGCCAGGCGCCGAAGCGCGCACTGAGCGCGTCGAGCTCCGCGTAGGTGATCGACTTGCCCATGCAGTGATAGGCGGTCTTGTCCGCATAGCGCGCCACGCTGCGCTCGAACAGGTCACCCAGGGAACGGAATTCGTCGACGTCGATTTCCGCCGGAATGCCCGGGGGGTAGCTCTTCAGCCAGATTTTTTCCATGGTCTCCTCCTTTTGCTGGAAATACCGCCGGAGCGCCGCGATGGCGCCCCGGCTCCGCCCTCCCAAGGCGTCGGACGGGCAAGCGGCCCTTCCGTTCATTCCAACCATGCCGCACCCGATCTTGGTGTGGGTGTCGACCGAACGGGCGCAGCCCGTTCCTGGAGGTGCGGCGGTTCGACCGCCGCTGCCGGGCGCGGGGCCCGGCGATGCTGCTTATTCCTCGCCCTCGCCCGCGGGCCAGTTGCGGATGTAGTTCTTGAGCATGCGGTTCTCGAAGCTCTGCTCCTCGAGCACCGCCTTGGCGACGTCGTGGAAACTCACCACACCGAGCAGCGTGTTGCCGTCCATCACCGGCAGGTAGCGCTGGTGGTGCTCGACCATCAGCCGGCGCAGCTCGTCCATCTCCATGTCGGGCGCGGCCACGCGCGGCTCGCGCAGCATGACCGCCTCGACCTGCAGCGACTGCCAGTCCGCCCCGCCCTGCTGCACCGCCTGCAACACCTGCCGGAAGGTGAGCATGCCGACCATCTCGCCACGCGAGAACACGACCAGCGAGCCGACGTCCTGCTCGTTCATGATCTCGACCGCCTCGGCGATGGGTCGGTTGGGGCCGATGGTGAATAACACCTTGCCCTTGATCGCGAGAATCTCGCTCACCAGCATGTCGGTCTCCGTGCCGTTGCACTTACAGGTTTGATGACGCTCACCATCTTAGTGCATCGCCGCGTGCGCGCAAAGCCAGCCGCGGCGTGCCTTCAGCGCTTCAGCTCGCCGAGCTTGCCCTTGATGCGGGCCCAGTGGTCGGCATCCGGCAGAGGATCCTTGCGCTCGACGATCGGCTTCCATTGTTTGGCCAGTTCGGCGTTGAGCGCGATGTAACCCTTCTGGTCGTCCGGCACGTCGTCCTCGGAATAGATCGCCTCGACCGGACACTCGGCCACGCACAAGGTGCAGTCGATGCACTCCTCCGGATCGATGACAAGGAAGTTGGGCCCCTCGCGGAAACAGTCGACCGGACAGACGTCCACGCAGTCGGTGTATTTGCAGCGTATGCAGCGCTCGGTAACGACGTAGGTCATCTCGACTCTCCAGGCAGGATCGGCCGCCACCCGCTGCGGCTGGCCGAAGGGGGGACAATATAGACCAGCCCTTGGCTTTTTTGCCACGGCAAGCAGGCGCTTGCCCGTCCGCCAGCAGCGATTTCCTTGACGGCGCCCCCGGCATCGCATAAGTTTCGGAAAAATTTCTTTACGGAAGGCCTCTCCTTCCGCTGGATCGTCGTGCATCGCAGCAGCGCCTCCCGCTCGCGGCGAGATCGCAGGGGGTCCGCCCCTTCCCGCACGCAGCATCCGTTCGCATTACCCCGCAACACCCCATACCCCGCAGCACCCGTTACCCGGCAACGAGGGCTTCCGCCTTCGTCACCACCCCCTGCCAGCCTTAGTGAGGAATCATGAGCGAGCACATCCACCATGTGACCGACGGCAACTTCGACGATGAAGTGCTGCAGTCCCAGACCCCTGTCCTGGTCGATTACTGGGCCGAGTGGTGCGGCCCCTGCAAGATGATCGCGCCGATCCTGGACGACGTCGCCAAGGACTACGCGGGCAAGCTCAAGGTCGCCAAGCTCAACATCGACGACAACCAGGAGACGCCCGCGAAGTACGGCATCCGCGGCATCCCGACGCTGATGCTGTTCAAGGGCGGCAATGTCGAGGCGACCAAAGTGGGCGCCCTTTCCAAATCTCAACTGACCGCCTTCATTGACAGCAACATCTAAGCCGGACCAGGCTCCGGCCCGTTCCCGCGGTTCCTCGCGCGCCCGTCGCCGCGGCGCGCGCAACCGGGACGGCAATTCCCCCCAGAATCCGCAGACCGAAGACGATCTGTTCGACGTCGAGAACGGCGGCGAGGAAGGTTCTTCCACGCCGCGCGACCCCGACGCGCCCGCGCTCCACCTGTCCGAACTCAAGGCCCTGCACGTCAGCCAGCTGCTGCAGATGGCGATGGACGCCGGTGTCGAGGGCGCGAACAGGCTGCGCAAGCAGGAACTCGTCTTCGCGCTGCTGCGCAACCGTGCCCGCAGGGGCGAACCGATCTGTGGCGACGGCGCACTCGAAGTGCTGCCTGACGGCTTCGGCTTCCTGCGCTCTCCCGACACCTCGTATCTCGCGGGGACGGACGACATCTACGTGTCGCCCTCGCAGATCCGGCGCTTCAACCTGCGCACCGGCGACACCATCGAGGGCGAGATCCGCACGCCCAAGGACGGCGAGCGCTACTTCGCGTTGACCAAGCTCGACAAGATCAACGGGCGGCCGCCGGAAGAGTGCAAGACCAAGATCCTCTTCGAGAACCTCACGCCCCTGCATCCGCAGGAGTGCCTGAAGCTCGAGCGCGAGGTCCGTGGCGAGGAGAACGTCACCAGCCGCATCATCGACATGATCGCGCCGATCGGCAAGGGCCAGCGCGGCCTGCTCGTCGCCCCGCCCAAGAGCGGCAAGACGGTCATGCTGCAGCACATCGCGCACGCGATCACGGCCAACCATCCCGACGTCAAGCTGATCGTGCTGCTGATCGACGAGCGCCCGGAGGAAGTGACCGAGATGCTGCGTTCGGTGAAGGGCGAGGTCGTGGCCTCCACCTTCGACGAGCCCGCCACCCGTCACGTGCAGGTCGCCGAGATGGTGATCGAGAAGGCCAAGCGCCTGACCGAGCACAAGTACGACGTGGTGATCCTGCTCGACTCGCTGACCCGTCTGGCGCGCGCCTACAACACCGTGGTGCCGGCCTCCGGCAAGGTGCTCACCGGTGGTGTCGACGCCAACGCGCTGCAGAAGCCCAAGCGCTTCTTCGGTGCGGCGCGCAACATCGAGGAAGGCGGCTCGCTGACCATCATCGCCACCACGCTGGTCGACACCGGCAGCCGCATGGACGACGTGATCTACGAGGAATTCAAGGGCACCGGCAACATGGAGCTCCACCTCGACCGCCGCATGGCGGAGAAGCGCGTGTATCCGGCGATCAACGTCAACCGCTCCGGCACCCGCCGCGAGGAGCTCCTGCTCAAGGCCGACGTGCTGCAGAAGGTGTGGATCCTGCGCAAGCTGCTGTACGGCATGGACGACATCGACGCGATGGAATTCCTCCTCGACAAGGTCAAGGCCACCAAGAGCAACGCCGAGTTCTTCGACGCGATGCGCACCGGCCGCGGCTGATTCCGCGCTCGACAGCAAAACGCCACCTTGGAGGTGGCGTTTTTTCTTGTGCGGCCGCGCCGTGCGCGGCCGACGCTCACTTGTAGTCGTAGAAGCCCTTGCCGCTCTTGCGACCGAGGTAGCCCGCCTCGAGCATCTCGACCAGCAGCGGCGCCGGGCGGTACTTGGGGTCCTTGGTGCCTTCATAGAGGACCTGCATGACCGCGAGCTCGACGTCCAGGCCGATGAGGTCGCACAGCGCGAGCGGGCCGATGGGGTGGTTGCAGCCGAGCTTCATCGCCTCGTCGATCTCGGCTGCGGTCGCCAGGCCCTCGCCGAGCGCGAACACCGCCTCGTTGATCATCGGGCACAGCATGCGGTTGACCACGAAGCCCGGACTGTTCTTGACCTTGATCGGCGTCTTGCCGATCGCCTTCGCGACGTCCTCGACCGCGGAGTAGGTCGCCGCCGAGGTCTGCAGGCCGTTGATCAGCTCGACGAGCGCCATCACCGGCACCGGGTTGAAGAAGTGCATGCCGATCACCTGGCCGGGACGCTGGGTGCCGGCGGCCAGGCGGGTGATGGAGATCGACGAGGTGTTGCTGGCGAGAATCGCCTCCGGCTTCACGATACGGTCGAGGTCGGCGAAGATGCGCAGCTTGAGATCGACATTCTCGGTCGCCGCCTCGATCACCAGGTCGCAGTCGGCGAGCGCATCGAGCGAGCTCACGGTGGTGATGCAGGCCATCGCGGCGTCCTTCTGCGGCGCGCTCATCCTGTCCTTCTTGATGAGGCGGTCGAGGCTGGCCGAGATGGTCGCGAGCCCGCGCTGCACCTGCGCCTCGGCGACGTCCATCATCACCACCTTGCGCCCCGCGACCGCGAACGCCTGGGTGATGCCGTTACCCATCGTGCCCGCACCCACCACTCCGATCTTGCCGATACTCATCGCCTTCGTTCTCCGCACAGGATTTTGGTCGACGCAACGGCCGCCGGACGACGGTCTCCATACCGCTGCGTATGCGCGGGGACTTTAGCGGATTCCGCGGGCGGGTGCCAGCGTCGCGCGGCCGCACAGCGGGAGGATCGAAAGGCGCTCCACCCAAGCGTTTCTCGATGCTCGGCAGCTCGGGCGAAGCGCTGCAAGCAAGCCGGCTTTTCGATCATTTCTCGATATTTTTCTTGTGAGTCCCCCGGGGCAGCGGCTACATTAGAGAGGCCTCCATCCGTCCCCCTTCCTCTCCAAGATCATGCTCCACACCTCGCCTCCCTACGCCGTCCGCCAAGAAACCGAGGTCGCCGAACCGAAGACGCTGGTCGAGGCGGCCTATCGCAGCCTGCGCCGCAACATCATCGAGGGCCGCCTGTCGCCGGGCGAGAAGCTGCGCATCGAGCACATCAAGAACGACTACGGCGTGGGGGGCGCGACGCTGCGCGAGGCCCTCTCGCTGCTCACCTCGGATGCGCTCGTGGTGTCGCAGGGCCAGCGCGGCTTCCGCGTCGCCCCGGTCTCGCTCGAGGACCTCGCCGATATCACCGAGACGCGGGTGATGCTCGAGTGCAGCGCGTTGCGCCAGTCGATCACGCTCGGCGACGAGGCCTGGGAGGCCGAGCTCACCGCCGCCTTCCACCGCCTCACGCGCGCGGAGGAGAAGCTCGCCGAAGGCAACAATCGCGAGCAGTGGGAAGAGCGCAACCGCATCTTCCACGAGGTGCTGATCGCCGCCTGCCCCTCGCGCTGGACCAAGCACTTCCTGTCCATCCTCTATCACCAGGCCGAGCGCTACCGCCACCTCTCGCTGCGTCGCAGCGACGGTACGCGCCGGCTGCACGACGAGCACGCCGCCCTGTTCGAGGCCGCGATGGGGCGTGACGCCGAGACTGCCACCCGCCTGCTCGGCGAACACATCCGCCTGACGCTGCAGTCGGTCAGCCTCGACAAGGCCGCCACCGCCAGCCACTGAGCCGGCCACCCGGGCTTGCCGCCGCACAGCGGCGAACAGTCAAAAAAATGGCCCGCCGAAGCGGGCCAAACCCGAAATCACCTCTGCGCGGGCGCGCAGAAGGCAACCACGACGAACTGCTCGATTTCGGGGAGGGAGAGCCTGGGATGGAGAGGGCCGCGGGGCGCGCGAAGCCTGCGGCCATCTCCGCCGGAGCGTGTGCTCAACCGCCGCCCAGCCCGACCGGCGCCGGGGCGGTGTTGACGATGCGGGTGAACAGCGCCGCGTACTTGCCCGCCGGTCCCTGCCAGGGGTTGTCGTTGGCGAGGAAGGCGGCGTCGATGTGCGCCCAGTCCTCCGCGCTCAGGTGCTTCCGGGCGAGCGGGAAGATCAGGTGCTCCTCGGTGTTCATGTGCTGCCACTCGTGCTCGATGTAGGTCTTGAGCGCGCCCTGGAAGCCCGCCAGGCCGGATTCGCCTTCGCGCCGGTAGGCCTCGAGCGCCGCACGCAAGGTGGCCATGCGCGCATCGCCCTCGCGGTGCTCGGCCTCCAGGCGCTCGATGATCGGCAGCGCCTCCGCGCTGCGCTCGCGCAGGCGGGCGAAGAGGTAGCTGTCCTCCTTGGGGTGGTGCACCTTCTCCGGGACCATCTCGATGTACTCGATCATCGACGCCATCAGCTCGAAATCGGGCTTCAGCCGCCCCGCCTCGATCGAGGCGACGAGCCCGCGCAACCCGCTCAGCATCGCGGCGAGGGCGCGGTGCTCGTCATGGATGATGTCCAGCGACTTGTTGCTCATGCTTGGTTTCCTCCTTGCTCTCAGACGCCGAGATGCTTCTGGATCAGCTCCGGCTGGGCGCGGATCTCGTCGCTGGTGCCGTCGAATACGACCTGCCCCTTGACCAGGATCATCGCGCGGTCGCAGATGCTGGTGACCGCGCCGTGGTTCTTGTCCACGATCACGGTGGCGATGCCGGTCTTGCGGATCTCCTTGACGATGCGCCAGATCTCCATCGCGATCAGCGGCGCGAGGCCCTCGGTGGCCTCGTCGAGGATCAGCAGATCGGGGTTGGTCATCAGCGCACGGCCAATGGTGAGCATCTGCTGCTCGCCGCCCGAGAGCTGCCAGCCGCCGTTGTTGATGCGTTCGCCCAGGCGCGGGAAGGTCTCCATCACGCGGTCGAAGGTCCACTCGCGGCGACCATCGACGCCGGCGCGCGCCGACATCAGCAGGTTCTCGCGCACGCTCAGGCTCTTGAAGATGCCGCGCCCTTCCGGCACGTAGGCGATGCCCTGCTGCGCGGTCTGGAACGTGCGCGCCCTGGTGTAGTCGTCGCCGCGCACTAGCACCCGACCGTGCCTGGGGCGGACGATCCCGAGCATGCTCTTGATCAGCGTGGACTTGCCCATGCCGTTACGGCCCATGAGGGCGATGCCCTCGCCTTCGCGGATGTTGAAGTCGATGCCGTGCAGGATGTGACTCGCACCGTAGTAGGTGTGGATCTCCTTGGCTTCGAGCAGCATGTTAGACATGGAAGCTGTCCTCCGTACCCAGATAGGCCTGCTGGACGGCCACGCTGGCCTTGATCTGCGCGGGCGGCCCGCACTCCAGCAGCTGGCCGTTGACCATCACCGTGATCATGTCGGCGACCGCGAACACCGCATCCATGTCGTGCTCCACGAGCAGGATGCCGCGCGTCTGGCGCAGGCGCTTGAGCACCTCGACCATGCTCGCCGACTCCTCCGAACCCATGCCGGCGAGCGGCTCGTCGAGCAGCAGCACCTGCGCGTCGGTGGCCAGCACCATGGCGATCTCGAGCTGGCGCTGCTCGCCGTGGCTGAGCACGCCCGACACCCAGTCGACGCGCTTGCCCAGGCCGGCCTCCTCGATGCAGGCGCGCGCCTTCTCCAGCGCCCACTTCTGCTCCATCGCCTTGCTGAAGAGGCGCCACGGTTGCTGGCGGCGCGACTGCGCGGCCAGGCGCACGTTCTCGAGCACGGTGAACTGCGGGAAGATGTTGGTGCGCTGGTAGCTGCGCCCGATCCCCACCTGCGAGCGCTGCGCCGCGGTAAGCGCCGTGATGTCCCTGCCGAGGTAGTGGATGCGCCCCTCGGACGGCGGCAGGTCGCCCGAAAGCATGTTGATGCAGGTCGACTTGCCGGCACCATTGGGGCCGAGCAGCACATGGATCATCTGGCGCTCGAGCGTCACGCTGATGTCCTGGTTCGCCACCAGACCGCCGAAGCGGCGGGTCAGCTTGTCCGCCTGCAGCAGGACTTCGTTCTTCGTCGTCACGCTCATTTGGCCTCTCCTCCCTGCAGGGCGCGCTTGATACGGCCCGGAACGCCGGCCAGGCCACCCGGCAGGAACAGCACGACCGCGACGATCACGCCACCCATCAGCAGCTGCCAGTACTTGGTGATGTCGGCGAAGATCTCGCGCATCGCCTCGAAGGCGAAGGCCCCCGCGATCGCGCCGGCGAGATTGCCCATGCCGCCCAGGATCACCATCAGCAGCACGTTGCCCGACTCGTGCCAGGACAGCAGCTCCGGGGTCACGAAGCCGGACAGCACGGCGTACAGAAAGCCCGCCAGCCCGCCGAGCGCGCCGGCCAGCGTGAAGGCGCCGAGCTTGTAGCGGAAGGTGTAGTAGCCGAGCGACTGCATGCGGTGCTCGTTGCTCTTGATGCCCACCAGCACGCGGCCGAAGGGCGACTGCAGCACGCGCGCCAGGAACAGATACACCAGCACCAGCACCGCGAGCACGAAATAGAACATGTGCACTTCGTTGGTGAGGTCGAACGGCTCCCAGCCGAAGATGGACGCAGAGGGCTTGTTGTTGAGGTACTTGCCGTCCGAACCGCCGCCGAGCGGGGTGTCGTGGAAGATGAAGTAGGCCATCTGCGCGAAGGCCAGCGTCACCATGATGAAATAGATGCCCTTGGTGCGCAGCACGAAGAGCCCGATCACGAAGGCGGCGAGCGCGGACAGGCCGACCGAGGCGGGCAGCACGTACCACAGGCTGGCCGCCTCGTACTCGGGGCTCAGGATCGCCACCGCGTAGGCGGCGATGCCGAAGTAGGCCGCATGGCCGAAGCTGACCAGGCCGGTGAAGCCCACCAGCAGGTCCAGGCTCATGGCGAAGATCGCCATCACCAGCACCTTGCCGACCATCTCGATGTAGAAGGACTCGCCCGACAGCGGCACGCAGGCCACGATCGCGAGCGCGACCAGCTTGGGAATCAGGGAAGCATTTGCGTTCATGGTCTCAGCCCTTCTTCAGGATGCCTTCGGGGCGCCACAGCAGGACCACCGCCATGACCACATACACCACGATGCCGGAGAGCTCGGGGACCAGGACCTTGCCGAAGGTGTCGGCGAAGCCCACGATCAGCGCGGCGACGAGCGCGCCCCACACCGAGCCGATGCCGCCGATG
The DNA here is from genome assembly GCF_000021765.1 of Thauera aminoaromatica. NCBI lineage: Bacteria > Pseudomonadati > Pseudomonadota > Betaproteobacteria > Rhodocyclales > Zoogloeaceae > Thauera > Thauera aminoaromatica. Next base: position 3,342,076 of record NC_011662.2, read on the forward strand.
ACCACGATCACGAAGGAGATGATGAGCACGTGGCTGCCCATGTTCGGGAACACCGACGAGATCGGCGCGGCCAGCATGCCGGCGAGCGCGGCGAGCGCGACGCCGAGCGCGAACACGACCCGGTAGATCATGTTGATGTTGATGCCGAGCGCCTCGACCATGCCGCGGTCGTCGTTGCCGGCGCGGATCATCATGCCCAGGCGGGTGCGCTGGATCAGGTAGTAGAGCGCGACCGCGAGCACGATGCAGATCGCCGAGATGGCCAGCCGGTATACCGGATAGCTCATGACCTCGGTGAGCTGGATCGAGGCGTCGAGGAAGGCGGGAATCGCCACCCCGTGCACATCGTCGCCCACGAGCAGGCTGCGCAGCTGCTCGAAGATGAGAATGAGGCCGTAGGTGAGCAGCACCTGCTCGAGGTGGTCGCGCTTGTACAGGTGGGAGAACAGCGCCCACTCCAGGAAGGCGCCGAAGGCCAGCGCCAGCGGGATGCCGAGCACCACCGCCAGCACCAGGCTGCCGGTCGCGCTGGTGAGCACGAAGGCCAGGTAGGCGCCGATCATGTAGAAACTGCCGTGCGCCAGGTTGATGATGCCCATGATGCCGAACACCAGCGTCAGTCCGCTTGCCACCAGAAAAAGCAGCAATCCGTACTGCAGCGAGTTCAGCGTCTGGATCAGGAAGCTTGCGAAATCCATGACACTCCCCCTCCCGGCAGGCATGCGCCTGTCAGGATCGATCAGGGTTCAAGAAGGAACGGGATTGGGGGGCGGCCCGAGCGGCCGCCCCTGCGAGGCTGAAGGCTTACATCTTGCAGCCGCGGGCGGGATCCTCGAGGCCCTTGGAGACGATCTCGAGCATCACGTTCTGATCACCCTTGACCTGGCGCATGTAGATGTCCTGCACCGGGTTGTGCGCCTTGGACAGCGTGAAGGCGCCACGCGGGCTGTCGATCTTGGCGGACTCCATGCCCTTGATGATCTCTTCCTGCTTCTCCGGATCGCCGCCGGCGGCCTTCAGGCCGGCCTCGTACATCTGCGCGGCGTCGTAGCCCTGCACCGCATAGACGTCGGGCTGGAGCTTGTAGGTCGTCGCGTACTTGGTGCGGAAGGCCGCATCCCTGGCGTGGGTCAGGCCGTCGGCGTAGTGCAGCGTGGTGAGCAGGCCCTCGCCCGCTCCGCCCATCGCACCGAGGTTGCCGTCGGTGAGGAAGCCCGGGCCGTACAGCGGGATGCTGTTCTTGAGACCGGCCGCGGCATAATCGGCGACGAACTTGGCGGCGCCGGCGCCGGCGAAGAAGACGAACACCGCATCGGGCTTGGCCGCGGCAATCTCGGTCAGGAAGGGCTGGAACTCGACGTTGGGGAACGGCAAGGTCATTTCCTTGACGAGCTTGCCGCCCCCCTTCTCGAAGGCTTCCTTGAAGCCGGCGACCGACTCCTCGCCGAAGGAGTACTTCCAGGTCACCGTGGCGACGTTCTTGATGCCCTTCTTCGCAAGCGCCTCGCCCATCGCGTAGGACGGCTGCCAGGCCGAGAAGGACGAGCGGAAGATGTAGGGCGAGCACAGCGGGCCGGTCAGCTCGTTGGCGCCGGCGTTGGGGACGATCATCAGGGTCTTGGTGTCGCGGGCCACCTTGGCCATGGCGAGCGCGACCCCGGAGTGGACGGTACCGACCAGCACGTCGACCTTGTCGCGCGAGACCAGCTTCTTGGCGTTCTCGGTCGCCTTGGCCGGGTTGGACTCGTCGTCGACGGTGAAGTATTCGACCTCGCGGCCGCCGAGCTTGCCGCCGTTCTCGTCGACGAACTGCTTGAAGCCGTTGGTGATCGCGGTGCCGAGCGCGGCGTAGGTGCCGGTGTAGGGCAGCATCAGGCCGACCTTGACCTTGTCGGCCGCGTTCGCGGCGCCGATGCCGGCAGCGGCCAGCGCGAGGGTCAGGGCGAGGTTGCCGGCGAGTTTGAACGTGCTCTTCATGATGTCTCTTCCTTGCAGGTGGGTTGGATTCGTGCGTCTTCTGGACGACGCATCGTCTTGCGGATTCGGTCGGCCCCGTCGCGGCACGGGCTGTGCCGCGACCGGGCTGGAAACGCGGCCGCCGAGGCGGCCGCGCGCCGACGAGGGCGGAGGCCTCAGATGAAACGGGTGCTGACGCTGCCGAGCGACTGGATGCGCAGGTTGACGCTGTCGCCGGCCTGCACCGAGACCGCCTCGGTGACGCCGCCCGACAGGATCATGGTGCCCGCGGGGATCTCCTCGCCGCGCGCGCCGAGGTGGTTGGCCAGGGCCGCGATCGCCGCCGCCGGGTGACCGAGCACCGCGGCGCCGGCACCGACCGCCACCGGCTCGCCGTTCTTCTCGAGGACCACACCCAGGGTGCGCAGATCCAGGCCGGCGACCGGCGCCGCCTGGCCGCCGAGCACGAAGCGGGTCGACGAGCAGTTGTCCGCGATCACGCTCTTGAGGTCGAACTTGAAGTCCTTGTAGCGCGAATCGATGATCTCGATGCCGGGCATGACGAAGTCGGTCGCCGCAAGCACCGCGCCGATGTGGCAGCCGGGGCCCTTGAGCGCGCGCTTGGTGACGAACACGATCTCGGGCTCGACCTTCGGGTGGATCAGCTCGCTGGTCTTGATCTCGCCACCGTCCGGCACGCTGAAGTAGTCGACGAGCCAGCCGAACACCGGGGTGTCGACGCCCATCTGCTTCATCTTGCCGCGCGAGGTCAGGCCCGCCTTGAGGCCGACCACGCGGTTGCCACGCGCCAGCTTGCGGCGCAGGATCTCGGCCTGGATCGCGTAGGCGTCGTCCCAGTCCATGTCGGGATGGGCCTCGGTGATCTTCACCACTTCGAAGGCCTGCAGTTCGGCGTTCTCGAGGTGTTCGGCCAGTTGTTCGATGGTTTGCTGATTCAGTTTCATTGGAAGTTTCCTGTTGGATTGGGGGCGGGTCAGACGAAGCGCACCGAGCAGCCGCCGATGCCGCCGATCGTCATGCGCAGGTTGTCGCCGCGCGCCACCGGGACCATGGCGCCCATGGCACCCGAGAGCACGATGTCGCCGGCCTTGAGCGCGATGCCGAGCGAGCCGAGCATGTTGGCCAGCCACACCATGGCGTTGACCGGATGGGCCATGGTGGCCGCGCCGGCGCCGGTGACGACGATCTCGCCGTTCTTCTCCAGCACCATGCCGGCGAGCGCGAGGTCGAGGTCGGCGATGTCGACCAGCTGGTCGCCGAGCACGAACACGCCGCACGAGGCGTTGTCGGCCACGGTGTCCTGGATCTTGATCTTCCAGTCCTGGATGCGCGAATCGACGATCTCGAAGCAGGCCATCACGCCTTCGGTCGCAGCGAGCACGTCGGCTGCGGTGACGCCCGGACCCTGCAGGTCCTTCTTGAGCAGGAAGGCGATCTCGCCCTCGGCCTTGGGCTGGATGAGCGTGTCCATGTCGACCGACTCGCCCTCGTTGAAGACCATGCTGTCGAGCAGGTAGCCGAAGTCGGGCTGATGCACGCCCAGCATGTTCATCACCGCCTTGCTGGTGACGCCGATCTTCTTGCCGATGACGCGGTCGCCCTTCTCGAGGCGGCGCGCGATCATGCGCTGCTGCACGTGGTAGGCGTCCTCGATCGTCATGTCGGGATGCGCGGCGCTCAGCGGCGCGATCGGCGTGCGCGCGACGAGCGCGTCGTAGAGCGAATCGCCCAGGGCTTCGATGGTTTTCTGGTCCATGTACGATCTTCCTATTACAGCTTGATGCAGACGTTCTTGAGGTCGGTGTAGAACTCGAGCGAGTGCACGCCGCCTTCACGGCCGATGCCCGACTGCTTGGAGCCACCGAAGGGGGTGCGCAGGTCGCGCAGGAACCAGCTGTTCACCCACGAGATGCCCACTTCCATCTTCTGCGCGACGCGGTGGGCGCGCGAGACGTCCTGCGTCCAGATCGCGCAGGCCAGGCCGTACTTGTTGTCGTTGGCCTTCTCCAGCACTTCCTCCTCGGTGTCGAAGGGGGCGATGTGGCAGCACGGCCCGAAGATCTCTTCCTTGATCACGCGGGCGGTTTCCGGCAGGCCGGTCCAGATGGTCGGCTGCACCCAGCAGCCATCGGCGAGTTCGCCCGGCATCTGGGGCACGCCGCCACCGGTCACCACGGTCGCACCTTCTTCCACGGCGACCTTGTAGTAGGACAGCACCTTCTCCTGATGCTTCTTGCTGACCAGCGGGCCGAAGTTGGCGGCCGGATCGTCCGGCACGCCGATCTTCATGCCTTCGGCGCCGGCCTTCAGGGCGGCGACGAACTTGTCGAAGATCGGGCGCTCGACATAGACGCGCTCGGTGCCCAGGCAGACCTGGCCGCAGTTCAGGAAGACGGAGCGCAGGGTGCCTTCGATGGCCTTGTCGAAGTCGCAGTCGGCGAACACGATCGCGGCGTTCTTGCCGCCCATTTCCAGCGACACCGGGCGCGAGCCGTTGGCCGCCGCCTTCATGATGACCTCGCCGGTGCGGGTCTCGCCGGTGAAGGTGAGCGCGTCGACGTCCGGGTGGGCGGTCAGGAAGGCGCCGGCGGAGTTGGCGCCGAAGCCGTTGACCACGTTGTAGACCCCCTTGGGGATGCCGACCTTGTTCATCACCTCGCCGAGCAGCGCGGCGGTGCGCGGGGTGTCTTCCGAGGGCTTGACGACCACGGTGTTGCCGCAGGCCAGCGCCGGGCCGACCTTCCAGGTCATCAGCAGCAGCGGCAGGTTCCACGGGCAGATCACGCCGACCACGCCGACCGGACGGCGATAGCCGTAGTTGATCGCCTTGCCGCCGTCGGGCGTCGTCATCTCGAAGAACTCGGTCGGAACGTTCTTGACCATGTCCGCGAAGACCTTGAAGTTGGCCGCACCGCGCGGGATGTCCACATGCGAGGCCATGCTCTTGGGCTTGCCGGTGTCGGCGCACTCGGCCTCGAGGAAGTCGTCGAAGCGGTTGTTGATCTCGACCACCAGGGCCTCGAGCAACTCGATGCGCTTCTGCAGCGACATCGAACCCCAGGGGCCCTTCAGCGCGGCCTTGGCGGCCTTGACGGCGGCGTCGACTTCCTTCTCGCCGGCTTCGGCGACCATGCCGATCACCTTGTTGTTGATCGGGTTGCGGTTCTCGTACCACTTGTCGGTGGCGACGTATTCGCCGTCGATGAAGTTGAGGATCTTGTCAGCGATCATGATTTCTCCCGTTACGTTTTCGAACGTTGCTGGATTGTGTTGCCGCTTTTCGTCGTGGCCTCGTCGGGCGGGCGGCGTCGGGGATGGGGTCGGGGGGTGCGTCCTGGCGCATGCCCGGCGCGATGCGCCGGGCATGCGGACCAGGTCAGGTCACGACGGTCAGGAAGCGCTCGTTGAGCTTGCGGTCGTGGTAGAAGATGCCGGCGCCGACCTCGTCGAAGGTCCAGGTGATCGGCGCGTGGTCGGGATAGGTCTCGTAGCCGCCGCAGAAGGTCTCGAAGCGGTTGCCCGAGGGGTCGAAGGCGTAGATCGTCGAGCCGCGGGTGATGCCGTGGCGGGTCGGGCCGATGTCGATCGACACCCGGTTCATCGACATGATGTCGGCCGCGCGCAGCACCTTCTCCCAGCTGTCGAGCAGGAAGGACAGGTGGTGCAGCTTGCCCGGCTCGGGGTGGGCGACGAAGGCCAGGTCGTGCGCCTTGTGCGAGCAGGAAATGAAGGTGGCGAGCAGGGACTTGCCGTCTTCGAGCAGCACGCGCTCGACGAGGTGGAAGCCGAGCACCTCGGTGAACAGCTTGAGGTTCTCCTCGAGGTTCGGGCCGTAGAGCAGGCAATGGTCGAAGCGGTGCGGAGCGATGCCGTGCTCGGAGGCGGCGATCCACGGATCCGGGTTGGTGTAGGGCTGGCCGTTGCCGACGTCGGTCTTTTCGGCATACAGCTCCATGACGTGGCCGGTCGGGATGGTGAAGCGCACGCGCTCGCCGGTCTCGAGCAGTTCGCCGGCCGGGATGCGCTCGGTGGCGACGCCGTAGGCCTGCAGGTCCTTGTCGAGTTGCTCGAGCGTCGCCTTGTCCTTGACCTTGAAGCCGATCAGGTCCACGCCGGCACGGTCGGCCTGGCGCAGGATCACGCTATTGTGGTCGCGCTCGTCCCAGGCCTTGAAATACACACGGCCGGCTGCATCGCGGCCGGTCTCGACGAGCCCGAGCACGTCCTTGTAAAAGGCCACGCTTTCATCCAGATCCAGCACGCGCAGCTGGATGTGGCCAGGACGCATCACTCCGGTAGTTGCCATCTTGCATCTCCTCTCAGGGGTCACGGACGGGGTTGCGGGCGCCTCGTGCGACCCGCGCTCCCCGGGTTCTCATGCGGCGGGTCGCGCCCGCCTGTTTCTACGACTGCCTTGCGTCCGCGGCCGCCGCTGACGGCGTCGCGCACACGTTCTTCTTCATCTTGCCGAGCACCGCCAGGCGGAGGTCCGACAGCGGCTTCACGCGGCAGGCGAGGACGATGCCGGCGGCCTCCTCCTCGGCACTGACGTAGGCCCGGCTCATCACGCGCTTGCTGTACTCGCCGGCCTCGACCTGCACCTTGCACACGCCGCAACCGCCGCCGCGACAGCCCACCGGGATGCCGCGCTTGCCAAGCCGCTCCATGCCCGCGAGCAGGGTCTCGTCCTCACGGCAGCGGTAAACCTCGCCGGTCTCGACGATGGTCACCTGGTGGAAGACCTTCGGCGCGGGGGCGTTCATGTCAGGCCACCTGCCGTTCCTGCTGCGCCTCGTTGAAGGCCTTCAGGCGCGCAGCCTGCAGTTCGCGGGCCGCGGCGAGGTTCTTCTCCTTGACGTGGCCGAAACCGCGGATCTCGTCGGGCACGCTCGCCAGCGCCACCGCCGCAGCGTGATTCACCGGGTTGAGCCTGGCGAGGATCTGGTCGAGCAGCTGGATGTACTCCTCGATCAGCTTGCGCTCGGTCTGGCGCTCTTCGGTCTTGCCGAAGACATCGAGCGCGCTGCCACGGAAGCGCTTCAGGCCGGACAAGCGCTTGAAGGCCTTGAACATCCACTCGCCGTACTGCTTCTTCTGCGGGTGGCCGGTGACCGGATCGGTCTTGGAGAGCAGCGGAGGCGCAAGGTTGTACTTCACCGAGTAGCCATGCGGGAACTGCGCATCGAGCTCGGCGAGGAAGGCCGGGTCGGTGTGCAGGCGGGCGACCTCGAACTCGTCCTTGTAGGCCATCAGCTTGTACAGGTAGCGGGCGGCCGCCTCGGCGAGCGCGGAGGAGGAAACCGCCTTCTGCTCGCCCGCAACCACGCGCTTGATCACCTCGGCGTAGCGCCTGGCGTAGGCCTCGTCCTGGAAGGCGATGAGCTCGGGCACGCGGATCTCGACCAGGCGCTTGACCTCGCCGCTGGCGCCGATCGAATCGACGATCGCACGCGCAGCCGGCGACAGCTGCGGCGCCTTGTTCAGCACGACCACCTGGCCACCGGTCTTCTGGCGCGCGACCTCGGCCTCGACGAAGGCGCGATCGACCACCGCCATGCGGCCCCAGCGGAAGGCGGCCAGACTCATGTCCACCGCGACGCCGGACTGGCGGATGGCGTCCTCGATCGACTCGGCCCGGAGCGGGATCGTGCCGGCCTGGAAGGCCACGCCGACCATGAAGTTGTTGGTCGCCATCGCATCGCCGAACAGGCCCGCCGCCAGCGCCTCACCGTCGAGGAACACGTTGTGCTCCTTGCGGGTGACGCGGTCGATGCCGCCGGTGAGGCCGCTGGTGGCCGGGAACAGCGCCTTGCGGTTGGTCACCATCTGACCGGTCGGGGTCTGGGTGGTGGACACGATCGCGATGGTGCGCTCCGGATTGCACTTGTCGAGGTTCTTCGGGTCGGTGGCGTTGAGGATGTCGAAGCCCAGATACAGGTCGGCACGGCCGTCGGAGATCTTGTTCGAACCCTTGAACGGGGCGTGGGTGATCTTGATGTCGGAGATCACCGCGCCGCCCTTCTGCGCCAGACCGGTCTGGTCGAGGCCGATCACGTGCTTGCCTTCGAGGCGGGCGGCACGCGCCAGCGTCGCCACGACGGTCACCGAGCCGGTGCCGCCGATGCCCATGACGTGGATGCCGAAGCCAAGGCTGTCATCGACCTTCTTGACCGGCGGCGGCAGCTCGCGCTCGAGCGCCGGGATGCGACCCTTTTTCTTCTTGGGCGCGCCATCGGCGGCCGGGGCCGGATGCGGGGTGATGGTCAGGAAGGACGGGCAGAAGCCCTTGACGCAGCTGAAGTCCTTGTTGCACGAGGACTGGTGGATGCGGGTCTTGCGACCGAACTCGGTCTGCACCGGCTCGACCGACATGCAGTTCGACTTCTCGCCGCAGTCGCCGCAGCCTTCGCAGACGCGCTCGTTGATGACGGTGACCTCGACCGGCTCGTCGGCCTTGCCGCGGCTGCGCGCACGGCGCAGCTCGGCGGCACACTCCTGGTCGTGCAGCAGCACGGTGCAGCCCGGGGTGGCGGCAAGCTCGCGCTGCGCCTCCTCGATGCGGTCGCGGTGCCAGACCTCGGTGCCACCGGGCAGCTGCACGCCGTTGAAGCGCGAGGGGTCGTCGGTGGTGACGATGATCTTCTTGACGCCGTTGGCGAGGAGGTCGGAGACCATGTTGGTCACCGGGACCTCGCCCTGGATGGCCTGGCCGCCGGTCATCGAGGTGTGCGCGTTGCGCAGCAGCTTGAAGGTGATGTTCACCCCGGTCGAAGCCGCATAGCGGATCGCCAGGCTGCCCGAGTGCGCGTAGGTGCCGTCGCCCATGTTCTGGAAGATGTGCTGCGCCTCGGTGAAGGGCGCCATGCCGATCCACTGCGTGCCCTCGGCGCCCATGTGGGTGCCCATGACCACGTTGCGGCCCATCCACATCGCCATGGTGTGGCAGCCGATGCCGGCCGACACGATGCTGCCGTCGGGGGCCTGGGTCGAGGAGTTGTGCGGACAGCCCGAGCAGAACCAGGCGGTGCGCACCGCGGTCGGCAGCTTGTTGCGCGAGTGGATCTCGTCCAGGCGCTTGAGCCAGTTCTCGGCCGACTCGATGCGGGTCTTGCGCGACAGGCGCTTCAGCAGCGCACGCACGATGACGTCGGACTCGAACTCGCCGTAGTGCGGCAGCAGCTCCTTCTCTTCCTCGTCGAACTTGCCGACGATGCGCGGCGCGTTGGCCATGCCGTAGAGCACCTGCTTGGCGAACATCTCCAGGAAGGGACGCTTTTCCTCGATGACGAAGATCTCTTCCAGTCCCTGCGCGAACTCGCGCACGATGGTCGGCTCCATCGGGAACAGCATGCCCATCTTGAGGATGCGGATGCCGTAGCGGCGCAGCGCGGCATCGTCCAGGCCCATCTCGAGGAAGGCCTGGTTGAGGTCGTTGTAGGTCTTGCCCGCGGTGAGGATGCCGATCCAGGCGTCGGGGTTGGGGAAGACGACGTTGTTGAGGTTGTTGGCGCGGGCGTAGCGCTTCACCACCTCGAGGCGGCGGGTGTACAGCGACTGCTCCATCTCCAGCGCCTCGACGCGCACGTTCATGCCCAGGTTCATGTTGGGCGTGAACAGCTTGCCGTCGAACTCGAGGTCGGGGGTGACGAAGTTCAGGCGCTCGGGCGACACGTTGGCGGTGCCGGTGCCGTCGGCGACGTTGGTGACGATCTTCATGCCCATCCACACGCCCGCCAGACGCGACATCTGGTAGCCGTGCAGGCCGTAGTCGAGGATCTCCTGCACGTTGCCCGGGTACAGCGAGGGGATGCCGACGTGGAACAGCATGGGCTCGGACTGCGAGCACAGCGAGGAGCTCTTGCAGCTCGGGTCGTCGCCCGCGATCGCGAGCACGCCGCCGTTCTTGGCGATGCCGGTGTAGTTGGCGTGCTTGAGCGCGTCGCCCGAGCGGTCCACGCCCGGCGCCTTGCCGTACCACATGCCGGTGACGCCGTCGAACTTCTGCTTGCCGACGGTGTGCAGCATCTGCGTGCCCCACACCGCGGTGGCGGCGAGATCCTCGTTGATGCCGTCCACGAAGTGGATGTGGTTCTGCACCAGCAGCTTCTGCTGCTTGATCAGCGCGGCGTCGAGCATGCCGACGGGAGAGCCGCGGTAGCCGGAGACGAACATGCCCGTCTTGAGCCCGCGACGGGCGTCGGTGCGCACCTGATCGAGGGTCAGACGGACGATCGCGTCGATGCCGCCGAGGTGGATGTCTCCTTCTTCCTGGGTGAACGTGTTGGAGATTTGCTTGCCGGATGACATGAGTGTCCTTCCCCTTTTATCAGCCCGTCTCCGGGCGTTTTGTCCGTCTCGTCCCCCACGCGCCGGGCGGCATGGCGGAACGATCTGGGGCGCAGATTAGGGGGAGCGGCCATACGGCAATATCCACTTCGTGCACAACCGCTATCCGCTTTGTGCAGCCGGGACCACCCTGCAGAGAGTGGATACTGATGTTGCAAGAACTGGATATTTCGCGCCTTTTGACCTCCCTACGATGCGAACTCCGCGCATCAGACAACACAGGAGACTCTGGCGATGATCACCACGGAATATCTGGACTCACTCATCGAAAAGGACAAGGAAAAGGGCCTTTTCCGCTGCAAGCGTGAGATGTTCACCAACAGGGAGCTGTTCGACCTCGAGATGGAACACATCTTCGAGGGCAACTGGATCTACCTCGCCCACGAGAGCCAGCTGCCGAAGATCAACGACTACTACACGACCAAGATCGGTCGTCAGCCGGTGTTCATCACCCGCAACAAGGACAACCAGCTCAACTGTTTCATCAACGCCTGCGCCCACCGCGGCGCCACGCTGGCACGCTTCAAGCACGGCAACAAGGCCACCTACACCTGCCCGTTCCACGGCTGGACCTTCAACAACTCGGGCAAGCTGCTGAAGATCAAGGACCCGTCCGAGACCGGCTACCCCGAGAGCTTCAACTGCGAGGGCTCGCACGATCTCAAGAAGATCGCGCGCTTCGAGTCCTACCGCGGCTTCCTGTTCGGCAGCCTGAAGGCCGACGTGCAGCCGCTGGAAGACTTCCTCGGCGAGTCGAAGAAGATCATCGACATGGTCGTCGACCAGTCGCCCGAGGGCCTGGAAGTGCTGCGCGGCTCCTCGACCTACGTCTATGAAGGCAACTGGAAGCTGCAGGCCGAGAACGGCGCCGACGGCTACCACGTCACCGCCACGCACTGGAACTACGCCGCCACCCAGGCGCAGCGCAAGAGCCGCGACGCCGGCGACGACATCAAGGCCATGAGCGCCGGCGGCTGGGCCAAGAAGGGCGGCGGCTCGTACTCGTTCGAGAACGGCCACCTGCTGCTGTGGACGCGCTGGGACAACCCCGAAGACCGTCCGCTGATGGAACAGCGCGACCGTCTGGTCAAGGAATTCGGCGAAGCCAAGGCCGATTGGATGATCGGCAATTCGCGCAACCTGTGCCTGTACCCGAACGTGTACCTGATGGACCAGTTCAGCTCGCAGATCCGCGTGTTCCGCCCGCTCGACGTCAACCGCACCGAAGTCACCATCTACTGCATCGCGCCCAAGGGCGAGTCGGCCGAGGCGCGTGCCCGCCGCATCCGCCAGTACGAGGACTTCTTCAACGCCTCGGGCATGGCCACGCCGGACGACCTCGAAGAATTCCGCGCCTGCCAGGAAGGCTTCATGGGCCGTGCGCTGGAGTGGAACGACATGTCGCGCGGCGCCACGCACTGGGTCGAAGGCCCGGACGAAGAAGCGGACAAGATCGACCTCAAGCCCATCCTGTCGGGCGTGAAGACCGAGGACGAGGGCCTCTACGTCGCCCAGCACACCTACTGGCTTGAAGAGATTCGCAAGGCTGCCGCGGCCAAGAACGCATAACCGGAGACCCAAGAGATGAGCCTTTCCTACGAGAACCTGTGCGCCTTCCTGTACCGCGAAGCCCGTCACCTCGACGACCGCGAGTGGGACGAGTGGCTGGCGATGTACGACGAGAACTGCACCTTCTGGATGCCCGCCTGGGACGATGACGGCGAGCTGACCGAGGACCCGCAGACCGAGATCTCGCTGATCTGGTACGGCCGCCGCGCCGGCCTGGAAGACCGCGTGTTCCGCATCCGCACCGAGCGCTCGAGCGCGACCATCCCCGACACCCGCACGAACCACCACATCAGCAACGTCGAGGTGGTCGAGCAGAACGACAAGACGGTCAAGCTGCGCTTCAACTGGCACACCATGAGCGTGCGCTACAACCACACCGACCACTTCTGCGGCACCAGCTTCTACACCCTGGACGTGTCCGGTGCGAGCCCGCTGATCAAGGAAAAGAAGGTCGTCCTGAAGACCGACTACATCCGCCACGTCATCGACGTTTACCACGTCTGACAACGAGGGCGGGGCACCGCGCGCCGGCAACGGCGCGGGCGACCCCGCCCCAACCGGGAGAGACAACCATGACATTCAAGATCGCGCTGAACTTCGAGGACGGCGTCACCCGCTTCATCGACTGCAACGCCACCGAGACCGTGGCCGACGCGGCCTACCGCCAGGGCGTGAACGTGCCCATCGATTGCCGCGACGGTGCCTGTGGCGCCTGCAAGTGCAAGGCCGAGTCGGGCAAGTACGAGCTCGGCTTCTACATCGACGACGCCATGAGCGCGGAAGAGGCCAAGCTCGGCTACGTCCTCACCTGCCAGATGCACCCCAAGAGCGACTGCGTCGTGAACGTGCCCGCCTCGTCCGAGGTGTGCAAGATCAAGCACGCCACCCTCACCGCCACCGTGGCCGAGGTGCGCCAGCTCTCGCCGAGCACGCTCTCGCTCGTGCTGCAGGGCGAAGGCATCGGCAAGCTCGCCTTCCTGCCCGGCCAGTACGCCAACCTCACCGTGCCCGGCACCGAGCAGACGCGCGCCTACTCGTTCAGCTCCATGCCCACCGACAGCCAGGTGAGCTTCCTCATCCGCAACGTGCCCAACGGCCTGATGAGCGGCTACCTCACCGGCGCAGCCAAGGCCGGCGACACCATCAAGCTCGCCGGCCCGATCGGCAGCTTCTACCTGCGCGACGTCGCCCGCCCGGTGCTGATGCTCGCCGGCGGCACCGGTCTCGCGCCCTTCCTCGCCATGCTCGACAAGCTCGTCGCGGCCGGTGGAAGCGCGCACCCGGTGCACCTGATCTACGGCGTGAACACCGATGCCGACGTGGTCGAGCTCCAGCGCCTGGACGCCTTCAAGGCCGCACTGCCCAACTTCACCTACGACGTCTGCGTGGTGGCCGACGACAGCAGCTGGCCGAAGAAGGGCTATGTCACCGCCCACATCGAGCCCGCCCACCTCAACGAAGGCAACGTGGACATCTACCTGTGCGGCCCCCCGCCCATGGTCGAGGCCGTCGCCCACGACCTGCGCGAGCGCAAGGTCGAACCGAACAGCTTCCATTACGAGAAGTTCGCCGCCAGCGTCTGAGCGCTGCCCATCCCGTCAGGAGCGACAATGGCAAACCGTTTCAAGAAGAAAGTGGCCGTCATCACCGGCGCCGCGCAGGGCATCGGCAAGCGCGTCGCCGAGAAGATGGCCAAGGAGAAGGGCACCCTGGTGCTGGTCGACCGCTCCGAGCTCGTGCATGAGGTGGCCAAGGAGCTGTCCGGCAAGGTCGAAGTCCTCAGCCTCACCGCCGACCTGGAGAAGTTCGCCGACTGCAAGCGGGTCATGGAGGCCGCGGTCGAGAAGTTCGGCCGCATCGACATCCTGATCAACAACGTCGGCGGCACGATCTGGACCAAGCCCTTCGAGCACTACGAGGAGGACGAGATCGAGGCCGAGGTGCGGCGCTCGCTCTTCCCCACGCTGTGGTGCTGCCGCGCCGCCCTGCCCTACATGCAGGAACAGGGCAAGGGTGCGATCGTGAACGTGTCCTCGATCGCCACCCGCGGCGTCAACCGCGTGCCCTACGGCGCGGCCAAGGGCGGCGTCAATGCGCTCACCGCCTGCCTGGCGTTCGAGAACGCCGAGCGCGGCATCCGCGTCAATGCCACCGCGCCCGGCGCCACCGAGGCCCCGCCGCGTCTGATCCCGCGCAACACCAAGGAACAGAGCGAGCAGGAGAAGCTCTGGTACAAGCAGATCTACACCCAGTCGATCGACAGCAGCCTGATGAAGCGCTACGGCACGCTCGACGAGCAGGCCGACCCGATCCTGTTCCTCGCCTCCGACGACGCCGCCTACATCACCGGCACCATCGTGCCGGTGGGCGGTGGCGACCTGGGCTGATTTTCCCGCGTCCTCTCCCTCCCCTCGGACGCCTCGGCCGCGCTGCAGCGATGCAGCGCGGCTTTTTTTCGTCCCCCTGTCTTGCGGCCTCAGAATTAAAAAACTTTATCCATAGAACCATAGACAGCGCTTTTGCTTCCCAATAAAATCGAGATTCTTAAGTTTCTCGAAGAATGGCCGATCAAGAAGCCGACTTCGTCCGACAGAGAGCGAGACAGCCTGCACGCCAGGCGGAGAGGAGAAGCGCATGAGCAAGGAACGCCGGTTTCAGACGCACGTGAGCAAACCCGAATGGAGGACCGCGTGATGCCCATCCGCTTCCTCAACGGCCAGAGCAATGTCTTCGCCGCCGCCAACCCCTTCGAGGTCTCCGAGTACGTGCGCGCCAACGTGGGTTCGCACAGCCTGCGCCTGCCGCGCGCCAGCGACGCCAGCGCCTCGCTCAGCCACCGCCGCGCCGGCACGCTGGATCTTTGCCGTCTCAGCTACGGCGCGCAGGCCCGCGTGCTGTCCGAGAGCCTCGGCGACATCTACCACGCCCAGTTCATCCTGCAAGGCTATTGCAGCTACACGCTCGCCAACCGCACGCTCGACCTGCCCGCCGGCCACGTGCTGGTGCTCAACCCGGACGAGCCGGTGGACCTCACCTACTCGGACAACTGCGAGAAGTTCATCGTCCGCATCCCCTCGGCGATGCTCGACGACGCCTGCACCGAGCACCGCTGGTTCAAGCCCAACGAGCGCATCAAGTTCAGCCCCGAGCCGCAGCGTTTCGAGGACATCGACAGCCTGCTGCTGCTGTTGCGCCTGCTCTGCGAGGAGGCCGAATCCGAGCTGGCGACGCCGCAGATGCTGCAGCACTACTGTCGCGTGGTCACCACCAAGCTGATGGTGATGCTCAAGCACAACGTCAGCATGGTCGCCCCCACCCGGCACGCGCCCAGCTTCGAGCGCCTGGTGAACTACATCGAGCGCAACATCAAGCTCGATCTCAGCGCCGAGGATCTCGCCCACTACGCCGGGCTGAGCCTGCGCTCGCTCTACCTGCTGTTCGAGAAGAACGTGAAGACGACGCCGAAGAACTTCGTGCGCCAGAAGAAGCTCGAGAAGGTGCATTCGATCCTGAGCGACCCGGGCCAGGCCTGTCCGAACGTCACCGCGGTCGCGCTCGAGTACGGCTTCTCGCACCTGGGCCGCTTCTCCGAACTTTACAAATCCACCTACGGCGTGCTGCCCTCGCAGTCGATCCGCTGCCGCCAGCCCCAGGCCGGGCGCTGAACAGCGACCGGCGCCCGCAGCCGGGCGCCGCATCTTCCGTACCCCACCCTGCCCCGCCCTCCTCCGGGCGGGGCAGGGTCACGACCCCACCTGGAGAAATGCGCCATGGAACGCATCGCGATCAATCCCCCCGAGCTCTTCAGCGGCAAGGCCTTCAGCCAGACCTTCTCGATCAGCACGCCGCAACGGCTGATCTTCGTGTCCGGCCAGGTCGACTGCGACCGCGAGGGCAAGGTGCGCAACCCCGACGACCTCGAGGCGCAACTGAAAGGCACGCTCGACAACCTCGAGATCGCACTGCGCGCGCAAGGCGCGAGCATGCGCGACCTGGTGCAGGTGACGATCTACGTCGTCGGGCTGCGCCCCGAGGACACCACGCGCATCCGCGAGATCCGCTCCGCCTACTTCGACGCCGAGCGCCCGCCGGCGGTCACCCTGCTCGGCATCGAGCGCCTCGCCTTCCCCGGGCTGCGCGTCGAGATCGACATCATCGCGGCGCAGTGACGCAAAGGCCCGGCGCGCCGCGCTCCGGCGCCGCCGGGCAGGCAGGGCACGCGCGTGCCGTCGGCGCGCGATCAGCCCTTGCGCGGCGGATTCAGGAAGCCGCGCATCAGGCGGGTGAGGCGCGGCATCACCACCCAGGTCATCGTCACCACGATCAGCGCAGTGAGCACCGCGGTGCGCGGCAGGAAGGGCAGCGGCTGGATCCACGGCAGCACGAACCACAGGAAGAAGGACACGGTGGGGAAGATCCCCAGCCAGGTCACCACCGCCATGCGCACGCGCGGCGGATGCATCGTCGCGGGCACCACCGCGGGCTCGAACCAGGCTTCGAGCCCGCTCAGCTTGCGGAATTCAGGCTCGCCCTCGGCCACCGCCTTCATGCGCTCGAGCAGCTCGTGTCGTGCCTCGCTCATGTCCCAGGCCTGCAACTCGGCCTCCGAGGCGAAGCGGATCACGAGCTGATACTCCTCGCCCGCCGCCTCGGGCGGAATCAGATCGCCGCCCAGAAAACCCTTGTGCTCGCGCATCTTGGCGAGCATTTCACGCAGCATCACTTCGTACTCGGCCTCATGCCCCGGGCGCGCGCGGCGGCGGGCGATGCGGGTGATGCGGGCGGGAGCGGCGGCAGGTGCATTCATCGAGGACTCTCCTGTTCTGACGGGGCGGTGAAGCCGGATTGCGCATCACCGCGGGTAGAGCTCTACTCTAACGCATAATTCTCGAGATTTTTATAAATAATCGTGATTAATATTTTGCATGGTCACGATCGGCCGCTCCGCGCACACGGCAGACGAAAAACCCCGGCCACCAGGACGGTGTGCCGGGGTTGTGCGCGCAGCTCCGGGAAAGGCCCCGCCGCCTCTTACAGCGGCATGATCAGCTTGAGGATGAACTTGTCGCCCTCGAAGCGGTTCTCCGCGCCCGTTTCACGGTTCCACTGGCCAGTGAAATGCACGCCGCCCTTGGTCGTGTAGCTGACGGTGGGGCCGATGGCGAAGACCTCACCCTTGCGTCCGTCCGACCACGGTCCAAGCGCGGACGAGATCGTCTGTCCATTGAGCTTGTCATTGCCCGTCTGCTTCAGGTAGTAACCGGACAGCCCCACGCCCCACGGCCCGAATCGCTTGCCGACGAGATAGTCGAAGTGGAACTCGTCACCCGACTCATACTTCATCTTGGGCGCGCCGAGGGCGGGACGGAAATCACTGTTCGACGTCTTGATGTTGTACATGATCTTGGACGACACCTCCCAGCCGGTGTCTCCCATGTAGCTGAACGCGAACAGCGGCTCGAAGCTCCAGTAGTTGGCGCCGATGCTCTGGCGCGGCTCACCCGATTTGTAGGCTCCCACCGGCAGATTGATGTCGAGCCCGATCGCCCAGTGCCAGTTCTTGGAATGCCAGGAGACGATGAAGGGGTCGATGGTGATGTCGCCAAGACCGAACTTGGACTCCGAGCCCGCACCCAGCGCCACGTCCTGATGCACCAGCGGCACGATCACGTGCCAACCCCAGTTGCCACCCAGGATCTTGTACTCGCTGGTGTGCACGAAGCGGAAGGCGTTGAACCAGGCATCGACGCCGGCGCCCGCGACCTTGTTGCCGCCACCGTCGACCAGATCCCCGCTGTAATAGCCGAAGTAGTTGATGAATTAGTTCCCCGGCGGCGGCACCGCGCCGGCCAGCCAGGTCTCGGCCCCGTTCGGATACTGGTCACCGCCTTCCTTGGCGTGGGCGCCGCCGATCGCGAGCGCACCGAGCGCGACCGCAGCCGCAATCTTGCTGATGTTCATCCCTTGAATTCCTCCTTGATTGGTCTTGCGACGAGTGTGCTGCTCCTGGACCGGCGCCCTCTGCGGAGCGCTCGGTGAATCTCATTCTCGCGGGTGCACGACCGTCAGCGCCCGAGGTCCTTCGCCGACACCCCGCCGATGCCCCAGTTGGTCTTGGGCACCTCGCGGATGACGACGCGCACGCTCTCGATCGGAGCGCCGACGGCCTCGACGATCGCCTGGGTCACCTTCTGGATCACTGCGCGCTTCTGGTCTTCGGTACGGCCTTCCATCATGGTGATTTCTGCCAGCGGCATGGTCTCTTCCTCCGGTTGTCGAACTATTGCGAGCCGGCGCCCCCGGCGTCCGGCCCGCGGAAAACGACCGGTGCGGCCCGCGCCGCACCGGCGGCGACTCACACCGCCAGGCCGCGCGCCTTGGCGAGGTTGAGCGCGGTGTCCTCGATCATGTCTTCCTGGCCGCCGACCATGCCGCGCTTGCCCATCTCGACCAGGATCTCGCGCGCCGGCACGCCGTACTTCTTCTCGGCGCGCTTGGCGAACAGCAGGAAGGAGCCGTACACCCCGGCGTAGCCGAGCGTGAGCGCATCGCGGTCGATGCGGATCGGGAAGTCCATGATCGGCACCACCAGGTCTTCGGCCACGTCCTGGATCTTGAACACATCCACGCCGGTCTCGATGCCCATCAGGTCGCACACCGCGATGAAGACCTCCAGCGGGGTGTTGCCCGCGCCGGCACCCAGGCCCGCGGCGGCCGCGTCGATGCGGGTGGCACCCACTTCCAGCGCGGCCAGGCTGTTGGCCACGCCCATGGCGAGGTTGTGGTGGCCGTGGAAGCCGAGTTCGGTCTCGGGCTTGAGCGCGTCACGCACCGCGGACAGGCGTGCCTTCACCGTGTCGGGCAGCAGGTGGCCGGCCGAGTCGGTGACGTAGATGCAGTTGGCGCCGTAGCTCTCCATCAGCCTGGCCTGCGTGACCAGGCCTTCGGGGCTGTTCATGTGCGCCATCATCAGGAAGCCGACGGTGTCCATGCCCAGCTTGCGCGCCATGCCGATGTGCTGCTCGGAGACGTCGGCCTCGGTGCAGTGGGTGGCGACGCGGATGGTGGACACGCCGAGCTCGTGCGCCATCTTGAGGTGATCGACGGTGCCGATGCCCGGCAGCAGCAGCGCCGAGACCTTGGCCTGCTTCATCAGCGGGATCACGGTGCCGAGGTATTCCTCGTCGCTGTGCGCCGGGAAGCCGTAATTGACCGAGCTGCCACCGAGGCCGTCGCCGTGGGTGACCTCGATCAGCGGTACGCCCGCCGCATCGAGCCCGGTGGCGATCGATTTCATCTGCTCGAGCGTCATCAGGTGGCGCTTGGGGTGCATGCCGTCCCGCAGGGTCATGTCGTGGACGGTGATCTTCTTGCCGCGAAGTTCCATGTTCATCTCCTTGTGCCGGGGCGCTCAGGCCACCATCGTGGCGCGGTTGGATTCGAGCTGCAGACGCCCGGCGAGGATCTCCTCGGCGAACATCTCGGCGGTGCGCGCGCCGGCCGCAGTCATGATGTCGAGGTTGCCGGCGTACTTGGGCAGGTAGTCGCCCAGGCCTTCGACTTCCAGGAAGACGGAGACGCGGTTGCCGTCGAACACCGGGCCATTGACCAGGCGGTAGCCGGGCACGTACTTCTGCACTTCCTGGATCATGGCGTGGATCGAGGCGGTGATCTTCTCGCGGTCGGGTTCGGTTTCGGTGAGGCAATGCACCGTGTCGCGCATGATCAGCGGCGGTTCGGCCGGATTCAGGATGATGATGGCCTTGCCCTTCCTGGCGCCGCCCACCTTCTCGACCGCGCCGGCAGTGGTGCGGGTGAATTCGTCGATGTTCTTGCGCGTGCCGGGCCCGGCACTCTTGGAGGACACGGTGGCGACGATCTCGCCGTAGGCCACCGGCTGCACGCGCGACACCGCCGCGACCATCGGGATCGTGGCCTGGCCGCCGCAGGTGACCATGTTCACGTTCATCTCACCCTTGCCGACGTGCTCGACGAGGTTCACCGGCGGCACGCAGAAGGGGCCGATCGCGGCCGGGGTGAGGTCGATCATCAGCACGCCGAGCTCGTTGAGCTTGCGGCTGTTCTCGGCATGCACATAGGCCGAGGTGGCGTCGAAGGCGATCTGCACGCCGTCGGCCTTCACATGCGGCAGCAGCCCGTCGACGCCGTCGGCGGTGGTCTTGAGGCCGAGCTCGCGCGCGCGCGCGAGGCCTTCGGAGGTGGCGTCGATGCCCACCATCCACACCGGCTCGAGCACCGGGCTACGCTTCAACTTGTAGAGCAGGTCGGTGCCGATGTTGCCCGGTCCGATCAGCGCACACTTGATCTTGTTCATGCCTGTCTTCCTTTGGGGTTGAGTCGTTTCCAGGAATGCAGGCCGCGCGACGGTCCGGGGAGAGGGGAGAGAGACGGACCGCCGCACGACTGCAACCGGGAGATGCCCGCAGTGCGGACGAAAAAAAGAACTCGCCGCTCAGGGCTCGACGTCGTCGGCGCCGATCGCGAGCAGCCCTGCGCGTGCGCAGATGCCATCCTGGTCCTCGGAGGCACCCGAAACGCCGATGCCGCCGACCAGCTCGCCGCCGACGCGGATCGGCAGGCCGCCGCCGAACACGACCAGCCGCGGCTGTGCCGAGAAGCCCAGCTTCATGCCCTCGTTGCCGGCGCACACGTCCATCCACTTCCCGGTCGGGAAGCCGAAGCCGCCGGCGGTGTAGGCCTTGTCGATGGCGATCGCGATCGACTGCGGGAAGGCGCCGGGCATGCGCAGGAAAGCGACGAGGTTGCCGGAGGCGTCGGCAACACCGACGTTGATCCGCACCCCGAGCGCCTCGGCCTTCTCGACCGCGGCGGCGACGGCGGCATGTGCCGCCTCCCAGCTGATGGTGGCCTGAGGAACAGCGACTTTCATCGGGTGAGCTCCTGTGGTTCAGGTTTGATTTGTAATGTTTTTGAAGATAGGCCAGGGCAATGTCGACGTCAAGGATTTTTCTCGAGATTTATAGAAGAAGCTAATTCCATCCCGCTCGGATAGAATCGGGAACCGGGGTGTTTCCAACATTTTCGCAATCATGAACGAAGCCGTTCCGCAAAGAACACCGGAGGCCGTCGAGCCCAAGACCCTCGTCGAGGGGGCCTACCAGCGCCTGCGCCGGGACATCATCGAGGGCGTTCACCCGCCCGGCGAGAAACTTCGCGTCGAACATCTCAAGGACCGCTACGAGGTCGGCGCCGGCACCCTGCGCGAGGCCCTCCTCCTGCTCGTCACCGACGCCCTGGTGGTCGCCCAGGGACAACGCGGCTTCCGCGTCTCGCCGATTTCCATCGAGGACTTCGAGGACATCACCCGCACCCGCCTGCTGCTCGAGACCGAAGCCCTGCGCCAGTCGCTGCAGCTCGGCGGCGAGGACTGGGAGGCCTCCGTGGTCGCGGCTTTCCACCGCCTCTCTCGCGCCGAGCAAAAGCTCGGCGACCACGACTCGCTGGCCGCCGAGGAGTGGGAGCGGCGCAACCGCGCCTTCCACGAGGCACTGATCGCCGCGTCGCCCTCGCGCTGGATCCGTCATTTCCAGCACATCCTCTACCAGCAGTCCGAGCGCTACCGGCGCCTGAGCCTGTTCAGCCATCCGATCCCGCGCGACATCCACGCCGAGCACCAGGCCTTGTTCAACGCCAGCCTGGCACGCGACACCACGCGCGCGACCTCCATCCTCACCGAGCACGTGCTGCGCACGCTCGACGCGGTGAAGCTGCTTCCGGCGGAGTTCTTCGCCGGCAAGCACAAGTCCTGAGTTCGCCGGACGCACGCCCCGTTCAACCTGCCTGCGCGCCCACCGGCGCCCCTGCCCGATCGGCAGGGAGCGCCGGCGCGGCCGCGGTCAGGACACCACGCTCAGGAAGCGCTCGTTGAGCTTGCGGTCGTGATAGAAGATCCCGGCGCCCACCTCGTCCCAGGTCCACGTGATGGTCTTGTAGTCGGGGTAGGTGTCGTAGCCGCCGCAGAAGGTCTCGAAGCGGTTGCCCGAGGGGTCGAAGGCATAGATCGTGGTGCCGCGGGTGACGCCGTGGCGGGTCGGGCCGATGTCGATCGAGATGCGGTTCATCGACATGATGTCGGCCGCGCGCAGCACCTTCTCCCAGCTGTCGAGCTTGAACGAGATGTGGTGCAGCTTGCCCGGCTCGGGGTGGCGCACGAAGGCGATGCCGTGGGCCTTGGTCGAGCACGACAGCCAGATCGCCAGGTCGGTCTTGCCGTCTTCCATCACCACGTGCTCGACGAGGTAGAAGCCGAGCACCTTCTCGAAGATCTCCTGCACCTTCTCGATGTCCGGCCCGTACAGCAGGCAGTGGTCCATGCGCGAGGGCGCGATGCCACGCTCGGCATCCGGGATCCACGGGTCCGGGTTCACATAGGACTGGCCGTTGCCGATGTCGGTCTTCTCGGCATAGAGCTCGATCAGGTGGCCCGACGGCACCTCGAAGCGCACGCGCTCGCCGGTCTCGAGCATCTCGCCGGCGGGGATGCGCTCGGTCTTCAGGCCGAAGGCCTGCAGGTCGGCGTCGAGCTTGTCGAGCGTCGCCTTGTCGGCGACCTTGAAGGCGAAGAAGTCCACGCCGGCGCTCTCGGCCTCGCGGATCAGTACGCTGTTGTGCTCGCGCTCGTCCCAGGCCTTGAAGTAGACGCGGCCCTGGCCGTCGCGGCCGGTTTCGACCAGGCCGAGGGTGTTCTTGTAGAAGTTGATGCCTTCCTCGAGGTCGAGGACACGCAGGGAGATGTGTCCCGGACGAAGTACGCCTGTCATTGCCATGTTGTCTGCTCCTCTCTTGATATGCCCGGGACGGCACGCCCGCCCGGGTCGGTTTGCTCGATCTTCATCCGTCGTTCGACGGATCCTGCCGTGGCCCGTGCCGCCCTGCGGGCGCGCCACGAAGCCTTCAAGTACCGCCTTCAGCCCGCCCTGCCGCCGGCCAGGCTCGGCGCTCGCCCTCCTCGCAGAGGAAGTCGCCGACCAGACGCACGAAGCGCGTGGAGTGCTCGATCTGCGTCCAGTGCCCGCAGCGGCCGAACACGTGAAGTTGTGCGCGCTCGATCCAGCGTAGCAGGGTCTCCGAGGTCTGCAGCGGAATCACCTGGTCGTCGCGGCCATGGATGATCAGGGTCTCGTGCGGCAGCGCGCGGATGTCCTCCTCGCGACTGGCGAGCGCATCGACCCAGCGCTGGCGCGGCGCGGGGAACATGCTCGCGAAGGACTCCTGGAAGCCCGGGCGGACGCTGGCGCGGTAGCGCAGTTCGGCGAGCTCGTCGTTCACCAGGCTGCGGTCCCAGGCGAAGCAGTCCATGATCCGGCGCATGTTCTCGAACGAGGGTGTGTAGCCCCACACCGCGTCCAGCCCCGGCGTGATCGGAAAGTGCACGCCCACGCTGCCCATCAGCACCAGCCGGCGCACGCGCTGCGGGTGGCGGATCGCCAGCGCCAACGCGAGCGCGCCGCCGAAGGAGTTGCCCACCACGTCTGCCCGCTCCAGCCCGAGCGCATCCATCAGCCCGAGCGCCTGCGCGACCCAGGTGTCGATGTCGTAGCGCAGGTCGGCACGCCGCTCGGTGAAGCCGAAGCCCGCCATGTCGGGCGCGATCACCCGCATGCGCTGCGCGAGCGGCGCCAGCACCAGGCGCCAGTTGGCCCAGGCGGAGACGCCGGGACCCGAGCCGTGGATGAAGAGCGCGGGAAAGCCCTCGCCGAGGTCGTGGTAGTTGGTCAGGATGCCGGCCGCGTGGATGCTGCGGCCGATCTCCGGATCGTCCGCAGCGGTCGCTGGCGCCGCCGGTTGCGCGCTGGACATGATGCTCATCCGTCCGTCCTCGCCCGTCTCAGATCTTCTTGAACAGCGGGCTGCGTACCTGCTGCACGTCCGCCGCGGAGAAGAACTTCTCCATGTAGATGTCGCGCTCGAACAGGCGTCCCTGCATCAGCGCGGTGATGCAGGCGTCGATCATCAGCGGCGGGCCGCACAGGTAGGCCTTGTGGCCGCGGAAGTCGTTGTCGAAGTGTGCCGTCGCCGCCTCGTGCACATAGCCGCGGAAGCCTTCCCAGCCCGAATCCGCGGGCTCGTCGGACAGCGCCGGCACGTAGGTGAAGTTGGAGTGCTTCGCCGCGAGGGCGAGGAATTCGTCGTGGTAGTAGAGCTCGGCGCGGTTGCGCTGGCCGTACACCAGGGTCATCTGCCGTGTGTCGCCGGCCTCGAGCAGGTCGAGGATCATCGAGCGCGGGCTCGACAGACCCGAGCCCCCGGCCATGAACAGCAGCGCCTCGGGCGCCGACTTGCGCACGAAGAAGCGCCCGTAGGGGCCGGACAGGCGCACGCGCTCGCCGACCTGCAGCTGCTCGTGGACCCAGGTGGTGCCGCGGCCGCCAGGCACGATGCGGATGTTGAGCTCGACCTCGCGGCCGGTGGACGGCGGGTTGGCGAGCGAGAAGGCGCGGCTGTATTCCCCGCCCTCGAGGAAGAAGTTGATGTACTGGCCGGCCTGGAAATGCATCGGCTCGTCGGTCTCGATGAACACCGCCTTGATCGTCGGCGTCAGCGCCTCGATGCGGGTCACGGTGCCGGGGAAGTCGCGCACCGGGATCGACTCGGCGTCGGGATCTTCCTCGATCTCGGCCTCGATGGTCACGTCGGACTCGAGCCGGGCGCAGCAGGCCAGGGTCTTGCCCTCGTCGCGCTCAAAGTCCATCAGCGCGAAGCTGGAGGCCTCGCCGTGGTCGATCTCGCCGTCGAGCACCTGCACCTTGCAGGTGGCGCACAGGCCGTGGCAGCAGGCGTGGGGCAGCCAGATCCCCGCGCGCAGCGCGGCGTCGAGGATGGTCTGGCCCTCCTCCACCTCGATCGTCTGGCCGATCGGTTCAATCGTCAGTTCGTAGCTCATGGTGCGCTTCCGTTCTTGTGCGTTCTCTGGCGGGGTGCGCGGGGTGCGGCGCGCGCCGCACCCCGGTGGGGGGGGGGCGATCAGCTGCAGGAGCCCTTGATGCCGGTGAGGCCGGGCGTGCGGAAGCGGATCACGTCCTTGTGCTTGAGCCCGTTCTCGGCCAGCGACTTGTCGAAGTCGGGCGCGAACGGCTTGCCCGACTTGAGCCACTCCGCCTTCGCCCAGTCGATCTGCGCGAAATCGGGGTGGTAGCCGAAGGCGGCCTGCATCGGCCTGGCGACGACGTCGCCGAAGCGCATGGTCGACGGGAAGGGGAAGGCGAAGGGCGCGCAGAACAGCAGGTGATCTTCCCAGCCGATGTACAACAACTGGGCTCCGTGGAACTTGTCCTGCGTGTCAGCGGGGGCGAATTCGTACTTCGAAATTGCGGCAACAGCCATGTCTTGTCTCCTAGCGATCGCTTGATCGCTGCGAGCACCGAGGCGCCCGCAGCGTGCGTGGGTCAGATGTTCTTCGTCGCCTGGCCGCGCCACTCGGCGAAGTTCTTCTTGTCCTCGGAAATGTCGAAGTCGAGGTTGTCGCGGCCGTGCTCCAGCTTGTAGTACTCCAGCACCGCGGCGAGCGGGTCGAAGCCCTCCACCGTCGGGTCGGTGCCCTCGGGGAAGCAGTTGCCCTGGTAGATCTGGTGCACCGGCAGCCAGGCCTGGACGTACTTCTCCGGCTCGTGCTCGAAGATCTCCTTGCAGTGGTCGGAGCAGAAGTGGTACTTGTCGCCCTTGTAATCGACCTCGCGGTAGCAGATCTTGGTCGCGTCGCCCGGCTCGGTGAAGATCATCGGAATCTGGCAGGTCTGGCACAGCATGGGCAGCGTCTTGTTGTAGAAGCGATTGCCCTTGGCGGCTTGCTCGCGCCAGAACTCGTAGCGCGGGCGGTAGTGCTTGTCGAAGCTGTTCGGGTACTTCGCCGACAGCCAGGCCATTTCGTCCTCGTCCGGCATCCAGGTGTGGAAGTTGGTGACGGCACAGTAGTTGTAGAAGGTGCTCCAGGCCTGGTGCGACAGGTGGTCTTTTTCGAGGGCGATCTGGGCCGCGCAGTCGGGCATCTTGATGCCGTAGCGGGCCAGATCCTTGAACAGCGCGCCGCCGTTCTGCTCGAAGTAAACCTCCCAGGCCTCCTTCCAGCTCATCGTGCGCTTGGGCAGCATGTAGTCCATCATCATCGCGACGAGGGTCAGCACGCGGTAGCCGCGCCAGGTCCACTTGTCGATCCAGCGCTGCACGATGGGCACGTTGGCCGGGTCTTGCTGCAGGATGAACTTGATGACTTCGAGGCCCAGGGTCATGTGGCGGGCTTCGTCGGACTGGGCCGAGAAGCCGAAGGTCATGGTGCCCATGTCGCCGTTGTAGGCCGCGCCGGAAACGAAGGGCACGAACAGCAGGTTGGTCAGCACGTACTCGAACGAGAAGCCGATCGACACCATGAACTCGAACGGGCCGGCGGTGATGGCGTCGTCGAAGAAGCTCTTCGGCACCGACAGGAACCACACGCGGTCGTGGGCATGATGGAAGTCATGCATGCCGTTGTAGTACTTGTTGTAGTTCGAGACGGCGTGGACCTGGGTCTGGGCGTGACGGATCTCGTCGAGGGACTGCATCAGGCAGGCGACGCGCGGGCCGGGGCCGGGGAACTGGCGGCCGGCGTGGGCGAAGCCGCGGTGCGCCATATATTCGAGCGGGCTGATGCCGCTGATGAACAGCTTGACCGCGTTGATGTAACGCGCGTCGGTGACGTTCAGATGGCCGTTGTTCTGGTTGAAGGCGTCGATGATCGCGTACAGCTTGCGTTCCTTCTCGGCCTGGTACTTCCAGTAGGCGTCCATGGTCAGGCGGAACGGGTCTTCCCACTTGTCCCAGTCATGGATCTTGATCCCCTCGTAGGCGATGTACGGGTAGATGTCTTCCATCTTCTGGTAGGACGGGGTCCAGTCGAGGCCCCGCGTCATCACGGCATAGCGCTCTTTCAGGCCGAGCTTCTTCTTGGCGACTTGCATGTCCATTTTCGTGTCTCCTCGGGGTCTCAGGATTTCCAGAACAGGGTGATTTCGTCGTCGGTCTGATCGAGGTTGCCCGACATGGTGATCATGTTGACCTGCAGCTCCTGCAGGTCGTAGTCGCGGCCGATGAGCTCCTCGATGGTCTCGCGACGCACGACGAGGCGGCCGTCGGCGTTGATCTTCACCATCGCCGGCTGCTCATCCACGACGGCGCCGGGGTTGTCCTGCAGGATCGCCTCGATGATCGGGCGGGTGTCTTCGTTGGTCTGCAATGCGAGAAATACGGTCGACATTGAATGCTCCGCTCAGAGGGCGACGCCGGCCTTGGCCATGCGCGCGTTGAATTGCTGGACGACTTCGCCGAGGACTTCGTCCGAGCGGTCGCCGAGGGCGATGCGCGCGACCGGCAGCAGCGCTGCGGCCGCGCGATCACGCCACTGGCTCAGCCAGCGCGCCATGACTTCCTTGTTCTCGGGCGACTCGGCCGCGGCGATCTTCACCGTGGCGTCGACCCACTTCCGGGTCTCGGTGAACCAGTCGGTCATGAACTGGGTGAGCATCGCCACCGGCGTGCCCCCCTGGGACGACAGCACGTCGTCGATGATGGTTTCGTACACCAGCGGGTAGAGCAGGCCGTCGAGCGCGACGTTCTGCGCCACGAAGAGCTCCACCGGGTCCTTGATCACGAAGGAATCCTCGACGTAGCGGCGCAGGCCCTGCCAGGCGTCATCGTCCATCCAGGCGCGCTTGGCCTCGTCCAGCGCCTCGACGTCGCCGAGCAGCAGGCCGACGCGGGTGAGGTACTGGGCGATCCCGAGCTGGTCCATCGCCTGG
Source organism: Thauera aminoaromatica (assembly GCF_000021765.1). Lineage (NCBI taxonomy): Bacteria > Pseudomonadati > Pseudomonadota > Betaproteobacteria > Rhodocyclales > Zoogloeaceae > Thauera > Thauera aminoaromatica. The sequence goes on from NC_011662.2 coordinate 3,369,780, forward strand.
TAGATGTGCGGCTGCGAGAAGCCCGTGCCGTAGCTGTAGGCACAGACGCTCGCGTTGTTCATGTTCGAGCCCCAGGCCACGTGCCGCAGCGGCAGCAGCAGTTCGAGCACGGTCTTGCGCACGGACTCGGGCAGGGTTGCGGCCAGGCCGCGGTTCTCTACGAAGTCGAAGTTGGCCTCGGCGGTGTCCTGCTGCTTGGCGCGCGCCAGGGTGTAGGCGCCGTAGTAGAACTGGCGCGGATCCTTGAAGGCGTACCAGTCGGCCATCTTGATCGCGGTGCGCGAGGCATCGTAGATGTCGTGCTCGGGATCCCAGGTCGGGCGGTAATGGAAGTTCGCCGTCTGCTGCATGTCCAGCGTGCCTTCCTGGTAGCGCGACGCGGGCTTGTCCGCGCCGATGCGCCGGACGATGTTGTCGAACGTCTGCCGCAGCGGCTTGATGGTGACGGTGCGCAAATCGATCTGCGTGGAATCTCCTCCTGTGTACTCGTCTGTCGGCGCTCAGCGGAAGCGCTGGTGGGTGGCTTGATGCAGGTTCCAGTTCCAGTCCCCGGACTCGTCCTCGCCCTTCGTTTCCTCCACGCGGGGCTCCAGGAAGACGACGTGGTTCGACTGGCAAAAGGAGTCGTAGGCGTCGGACGGCAGCAACATCTCCGCGAACAGCTCGGGGTCGCCGATGGCGAACTCGAATTCCACGAAACCGTCCGGACGACGCTCGATCAGACGGACGAACTTCCGGTTCAGGTCCACCGCCGGTTCGCTGTTCTTCATGGCCCACACTCCTTCGGATTGATCAACACGGGCTGGCCGCAGGGAACTACTTAACAAGTTCCGTGCCAATTTCAGAAAACCCACGTTTATAGCCTGATTCAGCCACTTTCTCGATATTCCAAGCCTGTGGCGACGACTACCCGCTTCACCAAATGATCAAATCCAGCGTCTCGTTGATTATTTGATTTAGTCTATTTATTGCCATGCAGCAAGCCGTCTGGCCGGCGAGTCGTCCCACCCCGCTTGCCGGGCAGCGTCACTCCGCGCTCATGCTGAAGAAGGACAGGATCGGCGAGATGGTGAAAAGTCCGGCTCCTTGTCCTACGCCGTTTCTTTTTCTCGAGATTTTCTACATAATCGAAAGGATTTCGTGCCACCCGAAGCCAATCGGCCTGAGGTAATCTGATCGCTTCGCCCGGCCACCACGACGACCCCGGAAACCAACCGCCGCAGAGCGGAAGCGAAACCCGCCTGGAGGAGACCAATTGGCCAGCATCCAATACCCGGAGAACGCCGACCTGCGCAGCCTGCTGCGCTTCGCCGCGGAGGACGGCCTCATCTGGCTCGGCGAGCACCGCATGCTGCTGCTGCACGCCGGCGCAATGGCCGAGCTGCGCAAGGAGCTGATCGAATCGGTCGGCCGCGAGCAGGCGCGCCGCATCCTCACCCGCATGGGCTTCGCCTCGGGGATGCGCGACGCCGAGCTGGCACGCAAGACACGCAGCGGCAGCGACCTGGCCGACGCCTTCGTGATGGGGCCGCAGCTGCACATGCTCGAAGGCTGCGCGCGCGTCGAGCCGGTACGGCTCGAGTTCGGCGGCCCGGGCAACAGCTTCTACGCCGAATTCCTGTGGGAAAACGCCTGGGAGGCGGAGGCGCATGTGCAGGCCTTCGGCGAATCCGCCGAGCCAGTGTGCTGGATGATGATCGGCTATGCCTCCGGCTACACCAGCGCCTTCACCGGGCGTTTCATCCTCTTCCGCGAGACCGAATGCGCGGCGACCGGGCAAGAGCGCTGCCGCATCGTCGGTCGCCCTGCCGAGGACTGGCCCGACGCGGACACGCTGCTGCCCTACTTCCAGGCCGACTCGATCGTCGGCCGCCTGCTCGAGCTGCGTGAGGAGATCGAGGCCATGCGCCGCACGATCTCCTGTCCGCGCCGCACCCCCGACCTCATCGGCAGCTCCGCCGCCTTCCTGCACGCCTACGACCTCATCGGTCGCGCCGCGTCCACGAACGTGTCGGTGTTGCTGCTCGGCGAGACCGGCGTCGGCAAGGAGCGCTTCGCCCGTACCCTGCACGAGATGAGCGCGCGCAAGGACGAGGCCTTCGTCGCGGTCAACTGCGCCGCGCTGCCCGACGAGCTGATCGAATCCGAGCTCTTCGGCGTCGAACGCGGCGCCTTCACCGGCGCGCACACCTCGCGCGCGGGCAAGTTCGAACGCGCGCATGGCGGCACCCTCTTCCTCGACGAGGTCGGCGAGCTGCCGCTGCCCGCGCAGGCCAAATTGCTGCGCGCGCTGCAGGAAGGCGAGATCGAGCGCCTCGGCGACGAGCGCACGCGCAAGGTCAACGTCCGCCTCGTCGCCGCGACCAACGTCGACCTGCAGAAGGCGGTCAATGCCGGCACTTTCCGGCGCGACCTGTACTACCGCCTCAACGTCTATCCGGTCACCATCCCGCCGCTGCGCGAGCGCACCGGCGACATTCCCGCACTGGTCGAGGCCATGGTGCGCCGCTTCGAAACCCTGCACGGCAAGCGCATCGCCGGCCTCAGCGACAAGGCGATGCACGCACTCAAGCTGCACGCCTGGCCGGGCAACGTGCGCGAGCTCGAGAACGTGCTCGAGCGCGGCGTGATCCTCGCGCCCCAGAACGGCCAGATCGAGGTCGAGCACCTCTTCATCGGCACGCTCGACGAGCACGCCCGCGAGCACTCGCTCAGCGCCCAGGGCGGGCTCGAAACCGCGCGACGCGCGCAGCAGGATCTCGCCGCGGCGGTACTCGACTCGGGGATGTCGCTCGACGCCTTCGAGCAGCGCCTGCTGCAGCACGCGGTCGAGCGCGCCAACGGCAACCTGTCGGCGGCGGCGCGACTGCTGGGCATGACGCGGCCGCAGCTGAACTACCGCATCAAGAAGCAGGGGGCGTAAGGCGCGAGGAGGGGCGCATGCGGGCCCCTCCCCTAGGACCAACGGAAGCATGCCCGTTGCGGCCGCAGACGGAAAAAAGCCACCGCACGGAAACCGTACGGTGGCTTTTTTGGTGGCGGAGTGGACGGGACTCGAACCCGCGACCCCCGGCGTGACAGGCCGGTATTCTAACCGACTGAACTACCACTCCGCGCTGACCTGCTCCGGCTTTCGCCGGTTGCGACCCGAGCAACATCGGACCGCCTTTTCTGGCGTCCCCACGGGGATTCGAACCCCGGTTATCGCCGTGAAAGGGCGGTGTCCTAGGCCTCTAGACGATGGGGACTGCAAGCCTATCTACTGCAAAAAACCTTTGGTGGAGGTAAGCGGGATCGAACCGCTGACCTCTTGCATGCCATGCAAGCGCTCTCCCAGCTGAGCTATACCCCCACAACGAGTCGGCGATTATAGCTTCTGAAAAAGCCCACCGCAACTGCCCCGGAGCGTCACTTCCGAAACATCGCAAGGCCGAAGCCCTGCTCTTGAAACTGGCGGAGTGGACGGGACTCGAACCCGCGACCCCCGGCGTGACAGGCCGGTATTCTAACCGACTGAACTACCACTCCGCGCTGACCTGCCCGGCTTTCACCGGCTTGCTTTCCAGCCATTGGCCGGACCGCCTTGTATGGCGTCCCCACGGGGATTCGAACCCCGGTTATCGCCGTGAAAGGGCGGTGTCCTAGGCCTCTAGACGATGGGGACTGCATTCTTCAGTTTGGTGGAGGTAAGCGGGATCGAACCGCTGACCTCTTGCATGCCATGCAAGCGCTCTCCCAGCTGAGCTATACCCCCGGCACCAAAGAGCGCGCATTATAGGTCGCTCCCCGGGACCTGTAAACCCCCTCTCCGAACTTTCTACAGCACCTTGCCCGGATTCATCAAACCGGCCGGATCGAAGGCCTGCTTCACCCGCCGCATCAGCTCCATCTCGAGCGCCGGCTTGTAGCGCAGCACCTCCTCGCGCTTGAGCTGGCCGAGACCGTGCTCGGCAGAGATCGAGCCACCGAGTTCGCAAACCAGGTCGTGCACGATGCCATTGACCTCTGCGGTGCGTGCAATGAAGGTGGCGTTGTCGTCGGCCACCGCCTTGGACAGGTTGTAGTGCAGGTTGCCGTCGCCGATGTGCCCGAAGGCCACCACGCGAATGTCCGGCCAGCGCGCGGCAAGCGCCGCGCCGGCGCGTTCGAGGAACTCGGGGATGCGGCTGACCGGCACCGAGACGTCGTGCTTGATGCTGACGCCCTCGATGCGCTGCGCCTCGGAGATGTCCTCGCGCAGCGCCCACAAGGCCCGCGCCTGCGCCACGCTCGCCGCCACCACGGCGTCGCTGGCCAGGCCCTGCGCGACGGCCTCGCCCAGCACCGCCTCGAGTTGGGCCTCGAGCGGCGCATCGACGGCCGGATCGGAGAGCTCGACCAGCACCGTCCACGCCGGCGCACCGGCGAGCGGATCGCGCGCGCCCGGGATGTGCCGGAGCACGAGCCCGAGCGCCGTGCGGCCGACAATCTCGAACGCGCTCACGCGGTCGCCGCAGGCTGCCCGCAAGAGCCCGAGCAGGCGCACCGCCGCGCGCGGGTCGGCCACCGCCACCCAGGCCGTGGCGCGAGTGCGGATGGCCGGGAAGAGCTTCAGCACCGCGGCGGTGACGATGCCCAGGGTGCCCTCGGCGCCGATGAAGAGCTGCTTGAGGTCGTAGCCGGTGTTGTCCTTGCGCAGAGCACGCAGCCCGTCCCAGACCCGGCCGTCGGGCAGCACCGCCTCGAGCCCGAGCACCAGGTCGCGCGTGTTGCCGTAGCGCAGCACCTGCACGCCGCCGGCGTTGGTCGACAGGTTGCCACCGATCAGGCAGCTGCCCTCCGAGGCGAGCGAGAGCGGGAACAGGCGCCCGGCGGCCTGCGCCGCCTCCTGTACCGCGGCGAGCGTGCAACCGGCCTCGACGGTGAGCGTGTCGTTGTCGGGGTCGAGCGCACGAACACGGTCCAGGCGCGCGAGACTGATCACCACCGCCGCGCCATCGGCGAGCGGGGTCGCGCCGCCGCACAGGCCGGTGTTGCCGCCCTGCGGCACCATCGCCACGCCCGCCTGCGCGCAGGCGGCGACCACCGCGGCCACCTCGGCGGTATCGCGCGGACGCACCACCGCGCGCGCGCGGCCGTGGTAGCGCCCGCGCCAGTCGCTCAGGAAGGGTGCCATGTCGGTTTCGCCGTCGAGCACGTTGGCCGCGCCGACGATCGCGCGCAGGCGCGCATTCAGTTCATCGCTCATCCGATCCTCACTCGTTGGCGCCGCCGAGCAGTTCGCGCAACAACGGGCGCACCCGCGCCACCGCCGCGACGCCCTCGGCGATCGCCTCGTCGGCGCGGTGATAGTCCATCAAGCCGAGCTGGCTCACCCGCGGCGACACCAGCAGGTCCGCGGGCTCGCCGGCGAGGCGGCTGCGCGCGATGCGCACCTGCATGATGTTGATGCTGGAGCTGATCACCGAGACCAGCGAGGGAAGGCTGTCGGCCGCAGCCAGGGGCCGCGAGGGCATGCCGGACTCGGCTTCGGCGGCGAAGCCGAAGCGCGCGAGCAGGCGCTCGGTCCACCCCGCCTCGGTCTCCTCGACCGGCGCAGGCTCGACCGCCGAGCGCCGGAAGGCGCGCCCCACCATGTCCGAGCCGAGATCCACCGCGATCACGACGTCGGCCCCCATCGCGCGGCACAGCGACACCGGCACCGGATTGACCAGGCCGCCATCGACCAACATGCGGCCCTGGTGCAGCACCGGCGTCATCAGCCCGGGGAGCGCGATCGACGCACGCACCGCGGCCGACACGCTGCCCTCGTGCAGCCAGATCTCGCGTCCGGTGGAGAGTTCGGTGGCAACGCAGGCGAAGCGCTGGTCGAGCTCGGTGAAGTCGCGGTCGACGAAGTTGCGCTCGAAGAAGTCGATCAGCTTCTGGCCCTTGATGAGCCCCCCGCGCAGCGACACGTCGAGCAGCGACACCACGTCCTGCCACTTGAGGGTCTCGGCCCAGCGCACCAGCTTGTCGAGGTCACCCGAGGCCGCGGCGGCGCCCACGAAGGCACCGATCGAGCAGCCGGTGATGATCTGCGGCACCACGCCTTCACGCGCAAGTTCGAGCAACACGCCCAAGTGCGCCCAGCCGCGCGCGGCACCGCTGCCGAGCGCCAGGCCGATCACCGGCCCGCCACCCGAGGGCTCGGCGCAGGCCAGCCCGACAGAGCCCGCCCCGCTCAGCACGGCGAGGGCTCCGGCACGGAAATGCCGGCCTTACTCGATGCGCTCGGCGTAGAGGTCGTGCACATCGCAGTCGGTGATGCGCACCCGCACGAAGTCGCCCGGCGCGAGGCCGTCGCCCTCGGGGATGACGACCAGGCCGTCGATCTCGGGCGCGTCGCCCGGCGAGCGCGCGAGCGCGCCCTCCTCGTCGACCTCGTCGACCAGCACGGTCATCTCGCGGTCGATCTTGGCCTCGAGGCGCTGCGTGGAGATGTCCTCCTGGAAGTCCATCAGGCGCGCGCGGCGTTCCTCGCGCACCTCGTCCGGCACCGCGCCGGGCAGCTCGTTGGCGGTCGCGCCCTCGACCGGCGAATAGGCGAAGGCGCCGACGCGGTCGAGCTGGGCCTCTTCGAGGAAGTTCAGCAGCATCTCGAAGTCTTCCTCCGTCTCGCCGGGGAAGCCGGTGATGAAGGTCGAGCGGATGGTCAGCTCGGGGCAGATGCTGCGCCACTTGCGCACGCGCTCGAGCACGTTCTCGGCATTGGCCGGGCGCTTCATGGCCTTGAGGATACGCGGGCTGGCGTGCTGGAAGGGCACGTCGAGGTAGGGCAGGATCTTGCCTTCGGCCATCAGCGGGATGAGATCATCCACGCTCGGATACGGATACACGTAATGCAGCCGGATCCAGATGCCGAGTTCGCCGAGCGCCTTCGCCAGGTCGAGCAGGCGCGTCTTCACCGGGCGCCCGCCCCAGAAGCCGGTGCGGTACTTGACGTCCACGCCATAGGCCGAGGTGTCCTGCGAGATCACCAGCAGTTCCTTGACGCCCGCGTCGGCGAGCGCCTCGGCCTCGCGCATGACCTCGTGGATCGGACGGCTGACGAGGTCGCCGCGCATCGACGGGATGATGCAGAAGCTGCAGCGGTGGTTGCAGCCCTCGGAGATCTTGAGATAGGCGTAATGCTGCGGTGTCAGGCGGATGCCTTGCGGCGGCACGAGGTCGGTGAACGGGTCGTGCGGCTTGGGCAGGTGGCGATGCACCGCGTGCATGACCTCCTCGGTGGCGTGCGGGCCGGTGACCGCGAGCACCTGCGGATGCGCGGCGAGGATCACATCGTCCTTGGCGCCGAGGCAGCCGGTGACGATGACCTTGCCGTTCTCGGCGAGCGCCTCGCCGATCGCGTCGAGCGATTCCTCGACCGCGGCATCGATGAAGCCGCAGGTATTGACGACGACCAGGTCGGCGTCGTCGTAACTGCCCGAGATCGCATAGCCCTCTGCACGCAGCCGGGTAAGGATGTGCTCGGAGTCGACCGTCGCCTTGGGGCAGCCGAGGGAAACGAAGCCGACGCGCGGCAGGTCGGAAGTCTTGAAGGTGGTCATGCAAAGAACCTGTCGGGTCGGGGCGGCGGCGGCCTCAGCGGCGCGCGGCGCCGCTCACTTCTTGCCGTCGCCCTTGAGCGCGGCGGGCGCGGCGGATTCGGCGTCCTCGGGACGGACGTAGCCCGGGAACTGGAAGCCGGTGAACATGTTGCGCGTCTGGCTCTCGAGCTGCGTCTGCATCTGCTCGAACATCTTCTTCGACTGGTCGACGTAGGCGCCCATCATGCTCTGCAGCGCGGGCCCCTGGAAGTTGAGGAACTGCGCCCACAGGTCCTGGCCCACCGGGCTGTTCTCGCCATAGATCGCGCGCGCCTGGTCCTGGAGCTTGACCTGCATCTCGGTGAAGGCCTTGATGTTGCTCTCGAGGTACTTGCCCATCATGCCCTGCATGGCATTGCCGTAGAAGCGGATCATGTGCGCGAGCAGGTCGCTGGTGAACATCGGCGCGCCCCCCGCCTCTTCCTCGAGGATGATCTGGAGCAGGATGCTGCGCGTCAGGTCCTCGCCGGTCTTCGCATCGACCACCTGGAAGTGCTCGTGACCGAGCACCAAGTCCTTGACGTCGGCCAGGGTGATGTAGGAACTGGTCCGCGTGTCGTACAGACGGCGGTTCGGGTACTTCTTGATCAGTCGCTGCTGTTCCGGCATTTCTCCGTCTCCTCGGCGGCGGTGTCTTCGCTCTGTGCGAAAAAATTATATCGCGCTGCGACATCGAAACCACGAAAAAACCCCGTCTTTCGACGGGGTTGCGTGATTTCGCGCATGACACGGCGCAACATCAGCACATGTGCAGGCCACCGTTGATGTTGATGGTCGCCCCGGTGATGTAGGCAGCCTTGTCGGAGGCGAGGTAGGCGCACAGGTCGCCGATCTCGTCCGGACGGCCGAGGCGCTTCATCGGCACGGTGTCGATGATGCCCTGGCGGATGTCTTCGCGGATCGCCATCACCATGTCGGTACCGATGTAGCCCGGGGCGATCGCGTTGACCGTCACACCCTTGGTCGCCAGCTCGGCGGCGAGCGCCTTGGTGAAGCCCAGCACGCCGGCCTTGGCGGTCGAGTAGTTGGTCTGGCCCGCCTGACCCTTGACGCCATTGACCGAAGAGATGTTGATGATGCGACCCCAGCCGCGCTCGGCCATCTTCGCAGAGACGTGGTGGGTGACGTTGAACAGGCTGTTCAGATTGGTGTTGATCACCGCATCCCACTGGCCCTTCTCCATCTTGGGGAAGAACTTGTCGCGGGTGATGCCGGCGTTGTTCACCAGCACATCGATCGGACCGACGTCGGCTTCGATCTTGGCGACCATCGCCGCGCACGACTCGTAGTTCGACACGTCGCCTTCGGCGGCGGCGAAGTCGAAGCCGAGGTCGCGCTGGGCGGACAGCCAGGCGTCCTTTAGCTCGAAGTTCGGCAGGCAGTTGGCCACGACCTTGAAGCCGTCCTTGGCAAGCGACTGGCAGATCGCCGTACCGAGACCACCCATGGCGCCGGTGACAAGAGCGATTTTCTTGGACATCTTGAAATCCTTCAGGAGCATTTGTAGAAACCGAGGCCGCCTGCGGGCCAGTACAGCCGGCACGCGCTTCGGTCGTGGATGCGGCAGCGCATCAGCCACCTCACGCGCGGATTATAGCCCCTGTTTCACAACTCATGTTGCGATGCAATAGCCCCATTCCCGCGCCCCGCGAGCACAAAAAAAAGCGCGCTCCACCGGAGCGCGCCACGTTGCGGAGCCGGAACCGGCCGCCGACGGGTCAGAACATGTGCTGGCCGCCGTTGATCGAGATGTTGGCACCGGTCACGAAGGCCGCCTCGTCGGAGGACAGGTAGGCCACCAGGCCGGCGATCTCTTCCGGCTTGCCCAGGCGAGACACCGGGATCTGCGGCAGGATCTTGGAGTCGAGGATCTCCTGCGGGATCGCCATCACCATCTTGGTGCCGATGTAGCCCGGCGAGATGGTGTTGACGGTGACGCCGTTACGCGCCACTTCCAGCGCCAGCGCCTTGGTGAAACCGTGCATGCCGGCCTTGGCCGCGGCGTAGTTGGTCTGGCCGAAGGCGCCCTTCTGGCCGTTGACCGAGGACACGTTGATCACGCGGCCCCACTTGCGCTCGACCATGCCGTCCATGACCTGCTTGGTCATGTTGAAGGCGGAGTCGAGGTTGGTGCTGATGACCGCATCCCAGTCGGCCTTGGTCATCTTCTTGAAGGTCATGTCGCGGGTGATGCCGGCGTTGTTGACCAGCACGTCGACCGGACCGACCTCCTTGACCACTTGCTCGACGCAGGCCTTGCACGAGTCGAAATCCGCCACGTCGCAGGGAACGGCCTTGAAGCCGTAGCCCATGTTGTTCATGGTCTGCAGCCACTCCTGGGCCTTGGTGTTGCCCGGGGAATGGGTCGTCACCACCTTGTAGCCGAGCGCGGCCAGCTTGATGCAGATCGCCTCGCCGAGACCGCCCATGCCGCCGGTTACCAGTGCAACTCTTGCCATCTTCTTCTCCTCTCCCTATGCGGGGTACTTTCGTAGTGCTGGACGGACCTTGAACACGACGGCAGCGACCGCCCGATCCGCTGCCGTCGAACACTGAAAACCTCCTCGTTCCGGGTCAGGAACGCTCCTTGACGTAGCGCCCCGGCGCCGGCTCGATCGGCTCGTACTTCGTGCTGCCCAGGCGTCCGCGCGCGGCCACCTCCTTGCCGCCATGGCCGCGCAGCCACTCGGCCCAGTGCAGCCACCAGCTGCCCTTGTGCTCGGCCGCGCTCTCGAACCATTCGTCGGGGTCGGCCGGGCGCACATCGGCGGTCCAGTAGCTGCGGCGATTCTTCGACGCCGGGTTGATCGCGCCGGCGATGTGGCCGCTTGCGCCGAGCACGAAGGTGGTGTCGCCGCCCAGCACGTTGCGCGCCAGGTAGGCGCTCTTCCACGGCACGATGTGGTCCTCGCGCGCCGCCATCAGGTAGGCCGGCACGTCGACCTTGCCGAGGTCGACCTTGTGCCCGAGCATCCTGAGCTTGCCCGGCACGCGCAGGTTGTTCTCGAGGTACATGTTGCGCAGGTACCAGGTGAGGAAGGGCCCCGGCAGGTTGGTCGAATCGGAGTTCCAGTACAGCAGGTCGAAGGCGACCGGCTTGTTGCCCTTGAGGTAGTTGCCGACCACGTATTGCCACACCAGGTCGTTGGCGCGCAGGAAGGAAAACACGTTGGCGAGTTCCTGCCCCTTGAGCACCCCGCCCTTGCCGATCGCGGCCTCGCGCGCGGTGACGCTCGCCTCGTCGACCAGGCAGCCGAGCTCGCCGGCGTCGGAGAAATCCAGCAGCGTGGTCATCAAGGTGAGGCTCGCCACCGGCTCCTCGCCGCGCGCGCGCGCCACCGCGAGCGCCGAGGTGAGGATGGTGCCGCCGACACAGAAGCCGAGCACGTTGGGCTTCTTGACGCGGGTGATCGAGCGCACCACCTCGAGCGCCGCGAGCGGTCCCTTGTCGAGGTAGTCGTCCCAGGTGTAATGGCCGCCGGTGTCGGGACGGGGGTTCTTCCACGACACCAGGAAGACCGTGAAGCCCTGCTCGACGACGAAGCGCACGAGCGAGTTCTCGGGCTGCAGGTCCATGATGTAGAACTTGTTGATGCACGGCGGCACGATCAACAGCGGCGTCTGCGCGACCTTCTCGGTCAGCGGCGCGTACTGGATCAGCTGCATCAGCTCGTTCTCGTAGACCACCGAACCCGGGGTCAGCGCGAGGTTACGGCCGATCTCGAAGGCCGCGTCGTCGGTCATCGAGATGCGCCCCTTCTCGAGGTCGCCGAGCAGGTTCTGGATGCCGCGCGCGATGCTCTCGCCCTTGGTCTCGACCGCGGTCTTGATGAACTCGGGGTTGGTCGCCGCGAAGTTACTCGGCGACAGCGCATCGATGTACTGGCGGGTGAGGAACTGCATGCGCGCCTTGGCGCGGCCGTCGGCGATCGGCATCGCGTCCGCCATCTGGCGCAGGAAGCCGGCGTTGAGCAGGTAGGCTTGGCGCATGTAGTCGAACACCGGGCTCTCGGACCACTCCGGCGCCGCGAAGCGCTTGTCGCCCGGCTCGGGCTGCACCACCGCGGGGCCTGCCGCCCCCGGCGTGCGCGCAAGCATGGACGACCACAGTTCGGCGTGCTTCTCGGCGAAGACCTTCTGCAGCGAGGCCATCACCTCGGTCTCGGGCATCGGCAGCTTCTGCGCCGCCACCCCCGAGGAATCCTGCATCGCCACATGCTGGCGTGCGAGCGCATCGAAGAAACCCTGCGCCATCGCCTGTCCCGCGGCGAGGATCGCCTGCATTCCCGGCGGCACCTGCTTGCCCGTCGTATCCGACATCCCTTTCTCCTGAGGCCGCGTCCGCCCGCTCCGGGCCGGGGCCGCGGTTTCCTGCCCTGTCCGTGATCCTCCGGCGCCGGCTCGCGGCGCGCGCTAGAATCCACCCATGTATCTGATCCCGATCGCCTGGCTCTACGTCGTCGTCCTCGTCGCCGCGGCGGAGGATTCGATCGTTGCCGCCGTCCTGACCTTCGTGTTCTGGGGGCTCGCGCCCCTGGCCTTGTTTCTTTGGCTGTTCGGCACCCCGGCCCGCCGACGTCGCCGCCTGCAGCAGGAGCGAGAAGCACTCGAACGCAACGATAGAGCCGAAACTGACGCCGATCAATAGCCGCAATCCCTAAGACGGTCATGCGAGACGGATCGCGGCAACGCCGCGCTCACGCGATCGCGCCGGGCCGCCCCTCCTCCAGCCAGATCAGCGCGGCGAAACGCCCGGTCGTCCCATCACGCCGGTAAGAATAGAAATGCGCCGGATCGGCCACGGTGCACACACTGCCGCCGTCGATCCGCCCCACGCCCGCAAGCGTGAGCCGTCGACGCGCGAGCGCGCAGAGATCGGCCAGCCACTTCCCCGGCACGCCACCCGCGACGAAGGCTGCGGTCGCGCCCGGGTCCGCACCGACGAAGGCCGCGCGCACGTCGTCCCCGACCTCGAAGGCCGTCGGCCCGATCGCGGGCCCGAGCCACGCGCGCACGCGCCCCGGCGTCACGCCCATGCGCTCCACGGTGCGCTCCAGCACCCCGGCGGCCAGGCCGCGCCAGCCCGCGTGGGCGGCGGCGACCACGGTGGCGTCGTCGTCGCAGAAAAGCACTGGCAGGCAGTCGGCGACCATGACCGCACACGCCCGCCCGCGCATGCGCGCCACGGCCGCATCGGCCTCGGGCACTCCGGCCGCGCGATCGGCGTCCGCCACCGCGCAGCCATGCACCTGCTCGAGCCACACCGGCTCGGCGCCGATCGCCGCACCCAGGCGTGCGCGGTTGGCCGCCACCGCGCGCGCATCATCGCCAACATGGCTGCCGAGGTTGAAGCTCGCCCATGGCGGCAAGCTTGCGCCGCCCTCGCGGGTGCTCACCACGGCCCGTACCCCGGGCGGCAGGCTCCACTGCGGGCACAGCAGGCCAGGGGCGAAAAAGCGGTAGCCGGGCGGCAGGCTCATCGCGGCGCTCCATGCAGCTCGTCCAGCAGCGCGGCGAAATCCGCCGCCAGCGGCACCTCCCAACGCATCGCCTCGCCGCTGCGCGGATGCGTGAGCCCCAGCCGGAAGGCATGCAGGGCCTGGCGCGGGAACGCATCGAGGCGCACATCGCCGCAGCGGCGCGCCCCATAAAGCGGATCGCCGACCAGCGCATGGCCGATGTGCGCCATGTGGACGCGGATCTGGTGGGTACGCCCGGTCTCCAGACGACATTCGACCAGGGTCGCACGCGGGAAACGCTCGGTGACGCGGTAATGCGTGACCGCCGGACGGCCGTTGCCGACGACTGCCATGCGCGTGCGCTGCGTAGGGTGACGCCCGATCGGCGCATCGACCGTGCCGCCGGCCGTCAGCGCGCCCTGCACCAGCGCGCGGTAGTGGCGCCCGACCGTGCGCGCCTGGAGCTGACGCACGAGCTCGGTCTGCGCGGCCAGCGTCTTCGCCACCACCATCAGCCCGCTGGTGTCCTTGTCGAGCCGGTGCACGATACCGGCCCGCGGCACCCCGGCGAGCGCGGGGTTGCGGTGCAGCAAGGCGTTGAGCAGGGTCCCGCTCCAGTTGCCGCTGCCGGGATGCACGACGAGGCCGACGGGCTTGTCGATCACCAGCAGGTCCTCGTCCTCGTAGACCACCGCGAGCGGGATGTCCTCGGGCAGCGCGGCGGTGACCTCGGGCGGCGGCGGCGCGTCGATCTCGACGCACTCCCCGCCGCACACCTTGCGGCGCGCATCGGGGCTCGCGCCATCGACGCGGATCCAGCCCTCCTTGAGCCAGCCCTGCAGGCGGCTGCGCGAATGTTGGGGGAGAAGCCGTGCCAGGGCCTGATCGAGGCGCAGCCCACCCAGTTCGACGGGAATCGTCAGCGCCTCCCACGCATCGGCGTCGTCGGCGGGAAGATCGGCTGGGAGGGCGGCTGGGATATAATCGGCGTGTTCATTCACGCGAGTGTCTTCGATGGCCAGGTTCACCCCCGGAAGTTTAACGGCAAAAGCCGCGCTGATTGGCGCCTTGCTGCTCGGCGGCTGCGGCCTCCTGCCCGAGCAGGTCGACGAGACCGCCGGCTGGAACGCACAAAAGCTGTATTCCGAGGCCAAGGCCTCGATGAGCGAGGGCGGCTACGATCGCGCGGTGACGCTATTCGAGAAGCTCGAGGCACGCTATCCCTACGGCCGCTTCGCCCAGCAGGCCCAGCTTGAGGTGGCCTACGCGTACTACAAGCAGGGCGAGCAGGCGCTCGCGCTCGCCGCGGCCGACCGCTTCATCAAGCTCCATCCCAATCACCCGAACGTCGACTACGCCTACTACCTCAAGGGCCTGGTCAACTTCAACGAAGACCTCGGCCTGCTCGCCGGCCTGTCGCGCCAGGATCTCTCCGAGCGCGACCCCAAGGGCGCACGCGAGGCCTTCGACAGCTTCCGCGAACTGGTCGAGCGCTTCCCCGAGAGCCGCTACGCCGACGACTCGCGGGCGCGCATGCAGTACCTGATCAACTCGCTCGCCTCGCACGAGGTGCATGTCTCGCGCTACTACTACAACCGCGGCGCCTACGTCGCGGCGATCAACCGCGCGCAGACCGCGGTGAATAACTTCCCGCAGGCACCGGCGATCGAGGAGGCGCTGTTCCTGATGGTCATGAGCTACGACAAGCTCGGCATGGCGCAGCTGCGCGACGACGCCGACCGCGTCATGCGCAAGAACTTCCCCGACAGCGTGTATTTCCGCGGTGGCCCGGAAGACACGCGGCCGTGGTGGCAGCTGTGGTGAGGGTCTGATCCCCCGATCATGCAGATCGGGCGGAGCAAGATGTAAAAAGGCGCCCTGCGAGGCGCCTTTTTACATTTCCAGTGCCGTCGCCGCGATGCACGCGTGCAGCTCTCCATCGCCGGATCGCGAGTCGCGTCGCTCCTGCAGGAGCACAGGAGCGACGCGACTCGCGCCGAGCGTGGACGACGCTCAGGCGCCGACCTTGGCCTTGAACTGCTGGCGATAGCGGTGCAGCAGCGGCTCGGTGTAGCCGCTCGGCTGGGCGCAGCCCTCGAAGATCAGCGCGCGCGCGGCCTGGTAGGCCACCGAGTCGTCGAAGTTCGGCGCCATCGGGCGGTACAGCGGGTCGCCCGCGTTCTGGCCATCGACCACCGCGGCCATGCGCTCGAGCGTGGCCTCGACCTGCTCGGCGGGCACCACGCCATGGCGCAGCCAGTTGGCGATGTGCTGGCTGGAGATGCGCAGCGTGGCGCGGTCTTCCATCAGGCCGATGTCGTTGATGTCGGGCACCTTCGAGCAGCCCACGCCCTGCTCCACCCAGCGCACCACGTAGCCGAGGATGCCCTGGCAGTTGTTGTCGAGTTCCTGCTGGCGCTCGGTCTCGCTCCACTCGGCCTTGGCCACCACCGGGATGGTGAGCAGGTCGTCGAGCAGCGCCTCGGCTTCCTTGTCGAGGTCGAGCTTCTCGATGTCCTGCTGCACCGCGGCCACGCTGACCTGGTGGTAATGCAGCGCATGCAGGGTGGCGGCGGTCGGCGACGGCACCCAGGCGGTGTTGGCGCCCGCCTTGGGATGGCCGATCTTCTGCTCGAGCATCGCGGCCATCAGGTCGGGCATGGCCCACATGCCCTTGCCGATCTGGGCGCGGCCGCGCAGGCCGGCGGCCAGACCGATGAGCACGTTGCGGCGCTCGTAGGCGGCGATCCACTTGCTGTTCTTGATGTCGCCCTTGCGCATCATCGCGCCGGCCTCCATCGAGGTGTGCATCTCGTCGCCGGTGCGATCGAGGAAGCCGGTATTGATGAAGGCCACGCGCGCCGGCGCGGCGGCGATGCAGGCACGCAGGTTGACGCTGGTGCGGCGCTCCTCGTCCATGATGCCGAGCTTGACGGTGTTGGCCGGCAGCCCGAGCAGCTGCTCGACGCGGGTGAACAGCTCGTCGGCGAAGCCGATCTCCGCCGGGCCGTGCATCTTGGGCTTGACGATGTAGATGCTGCCCTTGCGCGAGTTGCCACGGCGCTCGAGGTCGCGCTTGGCGATCAGCGTGGTGACCACCGCATCCATGATGCCTTCGGGGATTTCCTTGCCCTCGCCCCAAAGGATGGCCGGGTTGGTCATCAGGTGGCCGACGTTGCGCACGAAGAGCAGCGCGCGACCGTGCAGCTTTACCGGCTTGCCGTCGGCACCGGTGTACTCGCGGTCGGCGTTCAGACGCCGCGTCATCGGCTTGCCGCCCTTGTCGAAGGTGTCTTCCAGCGTACCGTCCATCAAGCCGAGCCAGTTGCGGTACACCACGACCTTGTCGTCGGCATCCACCGCGGCGACCGAGTCCTCGCAGTCCATGATGGTCGACAGCGCGGCTTCCATCAGCAGGTCGTTCACGCCCGCGGCATCGGACTTGCCGATGGCGCCGCTGCGGTCGATCTGGATCTCGATGTGCAAGCCGTTGTTCTTCAGCAGCACGGCGCGCGGCGCGGCGGCCTCGCCCTGGAAGCCGACGAACTTCTCGGCCTGCTGCAGGCCGGTGCTGGCACCGCTCTGCAGCTTCACCACCAGGCGGCCGGCCTCGACCGCGTAGCCCGCGGCGTCGGCATGCGAGGCACCGGCGAGCGGCGCGGCCTGGTCGAGCACCTGGCGGCCGAAGGCGATGACCTTCGCGCCGCGCACCGGGTTGTAGCCCTTGGTGAGCTCGGCGCCGTCCTTCTGCGGGATGGCGTCGGTACCGTAGAGCGCGTCGTAGAGCGAGCCCCAGCGCGCGTTGGCGGCGTTGAGCGCGTAGCGCGCGTTCATCACCGGCACCACGAGCTGCGGGCCGGCCTGCACGGCGAGCTCGTCATCGACGTTGGTGGTGGTGGCCTTGGCACCGGCGGGCACCGGCAGCAGGTAGCCGATCGAGGACAGGAAGGCCTTGTACGCGGCCATGTCGGCGATCGGCCCCGGGTGGGCGCGATGCCAGGCGTCGATCTCGGCCTGGATGCGATCGCGTTCGGCGAGCAGAGCGGCGTTCTTCGGTGCGAGATCGTGTACCAGCGCATCGAACCCGGACCAGAAGGCGGCAGCGTCGACACCGCTGCCCGGCAGGGCTTCTTCTTCAATGAAACGCTTCAGGTTCGCTGCGACCTGCAGACGCTGGACACTCACTCGTTCGGTCATCTTTCGCACTCACTGGCTCGGTTGTTGAGGAACACGCCCGCATGAAGGGGCGCATAACCTTTGAAGAATGCTTTCGATCGCGGCGTGGGTCAAGGGTGCGAAGCAAAAGTCCTCTATAAGACTTGCGCTATGGCTCGGCACGCCGCCAAAGCGGACACCATCGCATCGTCAGCCGCCCAAGTTCTGCATTTTATTGCAGAATACGCCCGCGAACTGCACTATTTGACATGCTGCCCGGTCGCGCATCAAGCGCGTACGCGCAGCGCCAGAAACGCACTCGAGGAGACAGACATGCAGATTCTTCAACCCGCGGGCTGGAAACGGCCGAAGGGCTACGCCAATGGAGTGGCCGCGAGCGGACGGATGCTGTTCGTCGCCGGCCAGGTGGGCTGGGACGCGGACGAGGTCTTCCGCAGCGAGGACCTCGTCGAGCAGATCCGCCAGGCGCTGCGCAACGTGCTCGCCATCCTGGACGCCGGCGGCGCGCGTTCGACCGACATCGTGCGCATGACCTGGTTCCTGGGCAGCGCCGCCGAGTACAACGCCCGCCTCGAGGAGATCGGCACGGTCTATCGCGACCTGATCGGCCACCACTACCCGGCGATGAGCGCCGTGCAGGTGGCTGGCTTCGTCGAGGCCGGCGCGAAGGTGGAGATCGAGGTCACGGCGGTGCTGCCGGACGATTGAGGAGGACGGACCGGGACGGGCGCAGCGCCGCCGCGGGCGGCGCACAACGCGCGGACGGGGCCTGCCGGGCCGCGCCCGCGTATCGAAGCATCACACCCCGAGGTGCTTGCGGATCAAGGCCGGCTCCTGGCGCACCTGTTCGCTCGGACCGTCGAACACCACCTCGCCCTTGACCAGGATCACCGAGCGGTTGGTCAGCGCAGTCACCGCCGAGTGGTTCTTGTCCACCACCACCGTGGCGATGCCGGTGTCGCGGATGGTGCGGATGACCTTCCAGATCTCCTTGACCATCAGCGGCGCGAGGCCCTCGGTGGCCTCGTCGAGGATCAGCAGGTCGGGGTTGGTCATCAGCGCGCGTCCGATCGTGAGCATCTGCTGCTCGCCGCCCGAGAGCTGGCCGCCGCCGTTGTCGATACGCTCGCCCAGGCGCGGGAAGGTCTCCATGACGCGCTCGAAGGTCCATTCGCGCCGCCCGTCCACGCCCGCGCGCGCCGCCATGACGAGATTCTCGCGCACGCTCAGGTTGGGAAAGATGCCGCGCCCCTCGGGTACGTAGGCCACCCCGGCGAGCGCGATGCGGTGCGGTTTGGCGCGCGTCATGTCGTCGCCGTTCACGCGCACCGTGCCGTGGCGCGGCCGCACCAGGCCGAGCATGCTGCGGATCAGCGTGGTCTTGCCCATGCCGTTGCGCCCCATCAGGCCGAGCGCCTCACCCTTGCGGATCGAGAAGCTCACCCCGTGCAGGATGTGGCTCGAGCCGTAGTAGGTGTGGAGGTCGCGCGCTTCGAGCAGCATCTCAGCCATGTTCATCCTCCCCGAGATAGGCCGCCTGGACGTCCTCGCTGTTACGGATCTGCTCGGGCGGTCCGGATTCGAGCACCGAGCCCTCGACCATCACGGTGATCGTGTCGGCCACCGCGAACACCGCATCCATGTCGTGCTCCACGAGCAGGATCGCGCGGTTCTGCTTGAGTTTGCGCAACAGCTCGACCATCTGCGCCGACTCTTCCGAGCCCATGCCGGCGAGCGGCTCGTCGAGCAGCAGGACACGCGCGTCGGTGGCCAGCACCATCGCGATCTCGAGCTGGCGTTGCTCGCCGTGCGAGAGCAGGCCGGCCTTGCGCAGCTCGCGCCCGCCCAGGCCCGCCTCGACGATCGCCGCCTGCGCGCGCTCGACGGTGTCGCGCGTCTTCATCGCATCGGTGAAGATCCGCCACGGCCGCGGCCTGCGCGACTGCGCGGCGAGCCGGCAGTTCTCCAGCACGGTGAATTGCGGAAAGATGTTGGTGCGCTGGTAGCTGCGGCCGATGCCGCGGTGCGAGCGTGCCGCCGAATCCAGCCCGGTCACGTCCTGCCCTTCGAGCAGGATGCGCCCCGCGGAAGGCGGCAGGTCGCCCGAGAGCATGTTGATGCAGGTCGACTTGCCCGCCCCGTTGGGGCCGAGCAGCGCATGCAGCTTGCCGCGCTCGAGCGTGATGCACACCTCGAGGTTGGCGGTCAGCCCGCCGAAATGGCGGGTCAGGCGGTCCGCCACCAGCATCGCCTCACTCATCGTCTTCTCCCCAATTGACCGTGCGGAAGATGCGTCGCGGCAGTCCGGCCAGTCCACTCGGCATGAACAGCACCGCGGCGACGATCACCAGGCCCATCAGCAGTTGCCAGTGCTTGGTCCAGTCCGAGAACATCTCCTGCAGGCCGATGAAGGCGAACGCGCCCGCGACCGCCCCCGCCAGGCTGCCGAGGCCGCCGAGGATGACCATCAGCAACACGTTGCCCGACTGATGCCACGACAGGTAATCGGGGGTCACGAAGCCGAACAGCACCGCGTACAGGAAGCCCGCCACCCCGGCCAGCGCACCGGCCAGGGTGAAGGCCGCAAGCTTGTAGCGCTGCGTGGCGTAGCCGAGCGACTTCATGCGGTGCTCGTTGCTGTGGATGCCGGCGAGCACGCGACCGAAGGGCGAGCGCAGCACGAAGGCCAGCAGCACGAACACCGCCACCATCGCGGCGAGGATGAAGTAGTACAGGTGCAGCGGCTCGTCGAGGTTGAACGGCATCCAGCCGAAGAGGCTGGCATCCGGCTTGACGTTGAGATAGATGCCGTCCGAGCTGCGCCCGAGTGCGGTGTCGTGGAAGATGTAGTAGGCCATCTGCGCGAAGGCCAGCGTCACCATGATGAAATAGATGCCCTTGGTGCGCAGCACGAACAGCCCGATGAAGAACGCCGCGGCGCCTGCCGCCAGCACCGAGGCCGCGAGCACGAACCACAGGTTGGCCGCCTCGTATTCGGGCGCGATCAGCGCGACCGTGTAGGCGGCGATGCCGAAATATGCGGCATGGCCGAGGCTCACCAGGCCGGTGAAGCCGACCAGCAGCGCCAGGCTCATCGCGAAGATCGACATCACGAGGATTTTCGCCACCAACTCGACATAGAAGCTGGATCCGATCGCCGGAAACAGCACCAGCCCTGCCAGCACGGCGAGCTTGAAAGACAGCACGACTCGCGGGTTCATCGCCTCACCCCTTCCTGAAGATGCCTTCGGGGCGCCAGAGCAGCACGACCGCCATCAGCAGATAGACCGCCAGTCCGGCGAGCTCGGGGAGCAGGATCGTGCCGAACGTGTCCGCGAACCCCACCAGCAGCGCCGCCACCAGCGCGCCCCACACCGAGCCGATGCCGCCGATCACCACGACCACGAAGGAGATGATCAGCACATTGCCGCCCATGCCCGGGTACACCGAGGAGATCGGCGCCGCGAGCATGCCGGCCAGCGCGGCCAGCGCCACGCCGAGCGCGAACACGGTGCGGTAAAGCAGGTCGATGTTCACCCCGAGCGACTGCACCATCTCGCGGTTGAACGAGCCGGCGCGGATCATCATCCCCAGTCGGGTGCGCTGCATCAGCCACCACAAGCCGACAGCGAGCGCGATGCACACCACCGAGATCACCAGCCGGTACACCGGATAGGAGAGGTTGTCGGAGAGCGCGATCGAAGCCGAGAACAGGTCGGGGATGGCCACGCCGTGGACGTCGTCGCCGACCGTGAGGCTGCGCAGCTCCTCGAAGATCAGGATGAGCCCGTAGGTCAGCAGCACCTGCTGCAGGTGGTCACGCTTGTACAGATGCACGAAGAGCAGCTTCTCGAGCAGCGCGCCGAAGCCGAAGGCGAGCGGGATGCCGAGCACGATCGCGAGCATCAGGTTGCCGGTCAGGCTGGTGAGCGCGAAGGCCAGGTAGGCGCCGATCATGTAGAAGCTGCCATGCGCCAGGTTGATGATGCCCATGATGCCGAACACCAGGGTCAGCCCGCTCGCCACCAGGAAAAGCAGCAGGCCGTACTGGAGCGCGTTCAGGATCTGGATCAGGAACGAGGTGAAATCCATGATTGAACCCTTCCCTCCCAGACATGCGGAACACGCCGGGATGCGATGGACAGACGGGTGGAAGCGGGCTGCGACGCGGAGGCGGAGGGCCCGCCACCGCCTCCGCGACGGAATCAGTTCATGAGCTTGCAGCCGCGCGCCGGGTCGGCGAGCTTGGGTGCGGCGACGCCGATCACCTTGTTCTGCCCGCCCTCGACCTTGCGCAGGTAGATGTCCTGCACCGGGTTGTTGGCCTTGGACAGGGTGAAGCTACCGCGCGGACTGTCGATGGTGGCGGCGCTCATCGCCTTCATGACCGCCTCCTTGTCGAAGGCTCCGGCCGGCGCGCCCGAGAGCCCCGCGGCGAGCAGCTGCGCACTGTCGTAGCCCTGCACCGCGAAGACGTCGGGTTGCGCCTTGTAGGCCGCGACATAGCCGCTGCGGAAGGACTTCTCCCTGGCGTTGTCGAGGCCGTCGGCGTAGTGCAGCGTGGTCAGCACGCCCTCGCCGGCGCCGCCCATGGCCTCCAGCGTGCCGTCGGTGAGGAAGCCCGGGGCGTAGAGCGGGAGGCCCGCCTTCAGGCCTGCCGCCTCGTAGTCCTTGACGAACTTCGCCGCCCCGGCGCCGGAGAAGAATACGAACACCGCATCCGGCCTGAGGTTGGCGATCTCGGTCAGGAAGGGCTGGAACTCCACGTTCGGGAAGGGCAGGTAGAGCTCCTTGACCACCTTGCCGCCGGCCTGCTCGAAGGACTCCTTGAAGCCGGCGACCGACTGTTCGCCGAAGGAGTACTTCCAGGCCAGGGTGACCACGTTCTTGTGGCCGCGTTCGGCGACCACCTTGCCCATCGCATTCGCCGGCTGCCAGGCCGAGAACGAGGTGCGGAACACATTCGGCGCGCACAGCGGACCGGTAAGCTCGTCCGCGCCCGCGTTCGGGATGATCATCAGGGTCTTGGAGTCACGCGCGACCTTGGCCATCGCCAGCGCCACGCCCGAATGCACGGTGCCGACCAGCACGTCGACGTTGTCGCGTTTGACCAGCTTGTTGGCATTCTCGGTCGCCTTGGCCGGATCGGACTCGTCATCGACGACGAAATACTCGACCTCGCGACCGCCGAGCTTGCCGCCCTGCTCCGCCACGTACTGCTTGAAGCCGTTGGTGATCGCGTTGCCGAGCGAGGCGTAGGTGCCCGTGTAGGGCAGCATCAGCCCCACCTTGACCTTGTCCGCCGCCTCCGCCGCGCCCTGCGCCAGCAACATGCCCAGGCCGAGCCCGAGCGCGCTCACTGCGAGGCGCAGCTTCCTGTCCTTTCCGACCATGTCCGTCTCCTCTCTTTTGATGGTGTGAACACGGGCGGCGCCCCCGAGCGCCGCCAAAGCACTAGATGCCGCGCAGCTTGAAACGCTGGATCTTGCCGGTGGCGGTCTTGGGCAGATCCTCGACGAATTCGATCCAGCGCGGATACTTGTAGGGCGCGAGCATGCCCTTGACGTGCGCCTGCAGCTCCTGCCGCATCGCCTCGCCGGGTCCGTAGCCGGGCTTGAGCACGACGAAAGCCTTGGGCTTGATCAGGCGTTCCTCGTCCTCGATGCCGACCACCGCCGCCTCGAGCACCGCCTCGTGGGCGATCAGCGCCGACTCGACCTCGATCGGCGACACGTAGATGCCGCTCACCTTGAGCATGTCGTCGCTGCGCCCGGAGTAGACGTAGTAGCCGTCGCGGTTGCGGTAATACTTGTCGCCGCTGCGCGTCCAGCCCTCGAGGAAGGTGGCACGGCTCTTCTCCGGCTGGTTCCAGTACTGCACCGCCGAGCTCGGCCCGGAGATCTGCAGTTCGCCCGGCTCCTCGGCCGCGGTGATCTCGTCGCCGCCCTCGTCGATCAGGCGCACGCGGTAGCCCGGCACCGGCGTGCCGCTGGTGCCGTACTGCACGTCGCCGGCGCGGTTGGACAGGAAGATGTGCAGCATCTCGGTGGAGCCGATGCCGTCGAGGATGTCGACCCCGATGCGCTCCTTCCAGCGCCGCCCCACGCCCTCGGGCAGCGCCTCGCCCGCAGAGGTGCAGGCGCGCAGCCGCTTCATCTCGCCCGCGGTCGGGCAGCCGGTGTGCGCGAGCATGCCGGCGTAGAGCGTGGGCACGCCGTAGAAGATGTCGGGCTGGTGCTCGCGCAGGCGCTTGAACACCGCATCCGGCGTGGGCCGCTCGGCCATCAGGATGGCGGTGGCGCCCACCGAAAGCGGAAAGGTGAGGCCGTTGCCGAGGCCGTAGGCGAAGAAGAGCTTCGCGGCCGAGAACACCACGTCCTGTTCGCGGATGCCCAGGACCTCCTGTCCGTACAGCTCGGCGGTATGGATGAGGTTGGAGTGAATGTGCACCGTGCCCTTCGGCGCACCGGTGGAACCGGAGGAGTAGAGCCAGAAACAGGGGTCGGTCGCACGCGTCGGCGCGGCATCGAGCTGCTCGGACTGCGCGGCGAGCAGCGCCTCGAGACCGTCGTCGTCGTCACCACCGGCGACGACCAGGCGCTCGAGCGTCGGCACGCGCCCGGGCAGCGCGGCGAAATTGGCCAACAGCGCCTGCGATACCACCGCCACACGCGCACCGCTGTCGGAGAGCATGTACTCGTAGTCGCGTTCGGTGAGCAGCGTATTGACTGCGATCGGCACCACCCCGGCCTTGATCGCGCCGAGGAACATCGCGGGGAAATCGATGCAGTCGAGCACGCACATCAGGACGCGGTCGCCGCGTGCCAGCCCGAGGGTGCCGAGCAACGCATTGCCACAGCGGCTGGCACGCGCCGCGAGCTGGTCGTAGGTGTAGCTGCCGGCATCGTCGATGTAGGCGACCTTGCTGCCGCGCCCGGCGACGAGGTTGCGCCCGAGCAGGTCGTCGGCGGCGTTGTAGGGATCCGGAATCACGATCCGGGGCGGCGTGCAGCCGTGATCTGCGGTGCTGAGGGTGTGCATCGTCCTGTCTCCATCCTGATCCCGGACCGTACCGACCGGCATGCACACGGAACGGTACGACGCGAGAGAACCTTGGCACGATCGCCGAGCGGACTGGCTGGGGTACCGCACAAGCCATCCAAAAAAGTGCACTAAAGTGCATCTTTCGGCGAGACATGCAAAAGAATACCCCCAATCCGGATGCTGTCAACCCTGCATCGCACCAAAAACAAGGAAATTCAATTATTTAGATAAAGTCTAAGGTGCAATATACTGCACTTGCCGCTATGCTTGAATGCACTCCCCGCACACCGGCCGGGAGCCTCCGATGTCACGCCGTTGACAGCGCATCGCCAGCGGCACCATAAACACGAATCTCCGACCTCCGCTCCGTAATGAACGACCAGAATCCGACCCTCGCAGCCTCCGACGCGCCTGTACCGGTCGCGCACCCGGCGGTGCGACCCGATCCGCGCAGCGACGGGGAGTTCCTGCTCGCGCTCGGCCGGCGCGTGCGCGAGACGCGCGACCGGCGTGGCCTGACTCGCAAGCAGCTGGCTCGCGACGCGGGGGTGTCGGAGCGGCATCTCGCCCATCTTGAGGCCGGCGAGGGCAACGTCTCGATCGTGCTGCTACGCCATATCGCCAGCGCATTGGGGCTGTCGCTGCCGGAGATGTTGAACCTGGGCGCCGAGGAGTCGGTCGAGCAGCGCCTGGTGCGGCGCATCCTCGAACAACTGCCGCGCCACCGGCTGGAGGACGTGGTCTTCCGGTTGATGCGCGACTACGGCCAGGAAGAGGCCGCGCGGCGCAACCGGATCGCCCTCATCGGCCTGCGCGGCGCCGGCAAGACCACACTGGGCCGCAGGCTGGCGGCCGAACTCGGCTTCCGTTTCGTCGAGCTCGATGCCGAGATCGAACGCGAGACCGGCATGCCCATGGGCGAGATCTTCGCCCTCTACGGCCAGTCGGGATATCGCCGCATCGAACAGCGTTGCCTGCGGCGCGCACTCGACAGCGGTGAACGCACGGTGCTCGCCACGGGCGGCGGAATCGTCTCGCAGACCGAGACCTACGACCTGCTGCTGTCGCGCTGTCTGACGATCTGGCTCCGCACCTCGCCCGAGGAGCACATGCAGCGCGTCAGCGCGCAGGGCGACCTGCGTCCGATGGCCGGTAGCGCGGAAGCGATGGAAGACCTGCGCCGCATCCTCGCCGCGCGTGAACCGCAGTACCTGCGCGCCGACCATGTGGTCGATACCTCGGGCCAGGGCGAGGACGAGAGCTTCCGCGCGCTGCGCGCCGCCGTGGAGGACCGCGGCCGCTGAGCGAAGGCGTCGCGCGTGATCGGCTTGATCGGCAAGACGTCGAGCCCGCCGGTCGCAAGCCTGTCGAGGGCATCCGCACCACCCGCACTCTCCTCGGACTCTCAACCCCGGCGCGCCAGCCACGCGATCGGCAACGAGTGCCGATCCGCACGCCGTGCCCAGGCCTCGCCCGTCGCCGCCAGCTGCCTGCGAACCGACCTGCTCGATCGGAGAACTGGGGAGTGAAAAGCTCCACGCGGGCAACACCCTGACTTGACAGGAAAACATGGCGGCACGTGACACAAAGAGCCATGAATGTCGGCGCTCAGGACGCTAAGACCCGATCGGCGTGGGCACGACACTCCAGACGCAAAAAAGCCAATCACCGCTAAGTGATTGGCTTTAATGACTTTTTTGGTTGCGGGGGCAGGATTTGAACCTGCGACCTTCGGGTTATGAGCCCGACGAGCTGCCAGACTGCTCCACCCCGCGTCGGAGAAACAGAACTATAAACGGTGAACTACGAGAAGGCAAGAACTTTTTGCGCCGCACAAGCACCGGAGGAATTCTGGTGCCGGCAATAGGAATCGAACCCACGACCTTCTGATTACAAATCAGCTGCTCTACCAACTGAGCTATGCCGGCAAGGCGGTGCGGATTATAGCGCAAGACGCCACTCAGCCATCGCGTCGGAGGAAACGCACGGGCAGCCCCTGCATGCACACGAACTTGCACGGATAACTGTTTATATATACAGTTGTTGCACAGTCGAAAAGCTCAGGAGACCACCATGCAAACCATCACTTCCAGGGTGCTGCTCGCACTCGGCCTGCTCGCCGGCCTGATGATCGGAACCGGCCATCCTGGCGGGGCGCTCGTGGTGGCGGTCGCGGCCGGGGCAGGGATCTGGATGGCGCGGGCCGACTCGGTACGGCGCGATCTGCGCCGAGCGTAGGCCCGCCCGGGTTCAGCGGCCGAACTTGCTCACCAGTTGCTGGAGCTTCTCGGTGCGGCGGCGTTCGGCCTCCTCGGCCTCGCGCTTCTCGCGCTGCTGCTTGGCCACCGCGGCGAAGCGTTCCTTCAGCGTGGTGGCCGCGTGCTGGCGTTGCTCTTCGGTAACCTCTCCGGAGGCGTTGCCGTCGAGGTCGAAGCGCTCGCCGCCACGCTCGACCGCCTTGAGGTACTTGGTCGAGGCGGTGTACATGCGCAGGGCGATGCGCAGGTTCTTGCGGTCGAAATCGGGAAAGCGGGCCAGGATGCTCGTGTCGATCTTCAGCGCCAACGGCTTGCTGTCGCGAAATGCCGGCGATTCGGCCTGCAGGCGTTTGAGGATGGCACGCGGTTCGATGCGCGGCTGCTTGGCCTGGTCCTGCGCGTTGGTGCTGAGGGGCGCGGGGGCGGCGGTTTCGGCTTGCTGAAGGGTCATTTCGGGGAGAACTCTGGTACGCGGATCGGTGTCTGAACAGCAGTCCGGAAACCTCGCGTCCGGAGCGGTGCCGCGAACTGTGCGAGTCGAGTGCTGTTCCGGCATTCTACCCCCGGTCCGCCGGGCTTCTGCCGGACGTGGTGATTTTTGCCACGGATCGCATCGGTCTGGCACCCAGGCATCGGATCGAACGGAACCGGCTTGCTGCCGCACCACACACCTCGGGGAAACATCATGGAAAAGCGCTGGCGCCGCCTGCCCGGCTCGCGCACCGAACCGGCAGGATTCGAACGCAAGGTGCTGGCGCGCCTGCCCATGGTCGCGCTCGTCGGCACCGCGGCCTGCGTGGCCGTGTCCCTGCTCGCCCGGCTGCACTGGTGGGGCGACGAGAGCATCGAGGCGGTGCGCGCGCTGCAGATGGTCGACATCTGGGTGCTGGCAGCGGTGATCCTGCATTGGACGGTGGTGTTCACCGTGGCGATCGGTGCCTTCATCGTGTTCGTGATGAAGGGCCCGGCCTACATCGCCGACCGCTACGAACTCCCGGACGCAGACGCCCCGCGCTGAATCCGCCGCGGGGCGTCTGCGTCCCTTGGTGGTGCCGCGATACGGCGCAAGCACTCAAGCCGCGCCGGGTGTGCGCCCGCCCTGCTCGGCCGCGGCGGGCGGGTGGTCGTCATCGACCTCTTCCCAGCCGGTGATCATCGCCTTGATGTGCGCGAAGATCGTGTGCCCCGTGGTCGTCAGATACACGTGGATGAAGAAGAACGCGGTGATCATGAACGCACCTGCGGTATGCACGAGCGCCACGCCCTCGAGCGAGAACATCTCGTCGATGCCGAGCTGCGCCCAGTTGCCATAGAACAGGTAAAGCAGGCCCGAGCCCCAGATCAGCGGCGAGATGAACGCAAGCAGCGCGAGATAGGCCAGGCGCTGCAGCGGGTTGTGCTTCTGCACCGTCGTCTTGCGGAAGGGATGCGGCATCTCCTTGAAGATCCCCACCGTGTAGTAGAGGACCATCGCCGACACGTTCTTCATCGACGGGACGTACTGCCGCCACTCGCCCGTGGTGAATTGCCAGAAGATCGTGAAGGCCCAGATCACCAGCAGCGTCCATGCCGCGATCGTGTGCGCATCCACGGCCTTCCTGAAGCCCAAAAGAGTATAGCTGCCGTGGATCTCGAAGCCGGTGATCATCATGACGATGATCAGCAGCGCCTGCGACCAGTGCCAGAAGCGTTCATAGCGCTTGTAGATGTAGATGCGGTTCGCGCTCATTTTCAGTGCCCCTTGCGACGGGTGAGGATGCGGGCGATGCCGTGGATCGAGCCGGCGCCGATCGCGCCGATGATCGCCAGCCCACCGAGGAGATCGACCCAGCCGTTGCGGTCGCGACCGGGCAGGTAGAGGTCGGTGATCCCGGCGAGGCGGCCGTCTTCCGAGCGGGTGTGGCAGTCCCTGCACTTGAGCGCGTCTTCCTTGGGCGCCACCATGTGGGTGATGAACCAGTTCATGCGCGTCTCGATGAAGCCGAACTGGCCGCTGTAGGGCAGGCCGGCGTAGTCCATGCCGGCCTTGATCGACTTGGCGTAGTCGAAGTTTCCCCAGAACGCGGTGTCGTCCTGGCCGTATACGTGGTTCACCACCAGAGTCTTGTTCACCGGGTCGTAGGGCTGCTTGCCGACCATCACCTTGAAGGGCCAGATGCGCGCGTTCGGGTCGCTCGCCGAGCCTTCGACGCGGTTCAGCTCGAGGATCTTGCTGTCGTCGATCTTGTCGGTGAGCGCGATCTGATGGACCACGCCGTTGTACCACTTGTAGGTCGGGCGCACGTTCTCGCCGTACTTGAAGTCGCCCTTTTCCGCCGAGTAGATCAGGTGGCCGTGGTCGTCCTGGATGAACAGCGGCTTGCCGTCCGGACCGCGCTTGCCGCCGGTCGACCAGTCCCACAGCACCTTGGTGGCGATGCCGCCGCGCGCGAACTCGGGGATGTGGCAAGTCTGGCAAGCCACTCGCCTGGCGTGGTTGTCGAGGCGCTCGTTCTTGTGCGGGCGAAGGTCGTGGCAGGACTCGCAGGTCGCGCGCTTGTGGTCCTCATGCTTCATGTCCAGGCCCTTGGTGTCCTTGGCGGTAGCCGCGTAGCGGCTGCCGGAGGGCTGGTGGGCGTTGAAGGTGTGGCAGTCCGCACAGCTCATGTTCTCGCCATCGGGCGACATGTGCACATCGACGTGTTTCGGCGGCTTGACCAGCGAGGAGTCGAGGTCGCCATGCTTGACCGCGTCGCCGCCACCGCCGTTGAAGTGGCACGCGCCGCAGTTGTGCCGCCCCGGCTTGCCCACCGCCTGCGCGATCCTGGCCAGGTCGGGCGGCTGCACGATCCTGCCGCTGCCCTTGGGCAGCTCGCGCGGCGCGTAGAGCGGATGGCCGGCATCGGTGGCGATCTTCTTGTAGGTCGTCGTCGTGTCGTGGCAGGCCAGGCAATCCACGTTGTTCTGGTTGGTGAAATCGTAGTTCTTGTCCGTCCACCCGTAGCCGGCGTGGCAGCTCGTGCAGCGCGGCTCGTTGGAAAGGATGGAGCCGCAGAAGTTGTTGGCCGCGTGCTGTTTGCCCAGCTTCTTGCCGGTGGTCGGGCTGATCGCCTCCCAGGTCCAGTGCACGCTCTTCATCACCTGGTGCCCGGCCTCGTTGTGACAGGCGAGACAGGCCTTGGTGACCTCCGGCCCGCTCTCGAACGGGCCCTGCAGTTCCTTGAACCTGCTGTGGTCCGCCGTGCTCGCCGCCTTGCCGCCGGCCGCAGCCACCGGAAGATCCCCCCCCTGCGGGCGTGCTTGCCGCACCCGCCATGATGCTCGTCGCGAGGATCAAGGCCCCGCCGATCCAGCGCCGCCAGTCGAATGTCCGCCTGCCCATTTTCCGTTCCTCCGCCGAGACGACCTGCTTTTCCAGTCTAGGCCAGCCAGAAATATAAGCATTTGATTAATATCTACGGATCGGCAGATCACCGGGGCTCGACTCCCTCCGTGCCCGCCCTCGGAACTTCCTCACCGAAAGCACGGGAAGTCCTGTCAGAATGCCGGAAACATGCGCCAGACCCAGGAATTTCCACCGCTCAACATGTCCACGCCCAGCAATCCCTCCGAGATCGCCCGCGAAACCCTGCGCCAGCTCGCGCTGCGCCGGATTGCCCCCACGCCGGACAACTACCGCAAGCTCTATCACGAGATCGCCGGCACCCGGCCCGACGACGACGCCCTGCCCGAAGCCTTCGTGCGCAAACTCGCCCGCCGCCTGCCGCGCGACAGCGCCGAGCGCCAGCGCCACGGCCACCAGCTCGACCAAGCGCTCGCCGACGGTCGCGACAAGGCCGCCGAGGCCGCACTCGAGCGCTACCTCGACAGCCTCAAGCTGGGCGAACCGCAGGCCTGGAACGAGCTCATCGGCAACCTGCTGCGCCAGTGGGAGGCGCGTCAGACCGGCTGGACCCCGGCGCGCAAGCGCGAGGCCCTCGACCGCGTGCTGGGCGCAGCCGACCCGGCGGCGCTGTACACCCGCCTGCAGGGCCTGCTCAAGAGCTGGACGCAGGCCATGACCGATGCCGATGCGCTCGCCGTCGAGGTGCCCGACGCGGCAGACGAACCCGACGCCAGCGCTTCGCCCCGTGCCGACGCAAGCACCGCAAGGCCCGCCACGCCCGCGCGCACCGCCGCTGCCGCGCACCCCCCTGCCTCCACTCCAGGCGTCGACTCCGCCACCATCGACGCCCTGCGCGAGCTCGTCACCATCAGCCTGGGCGAGGCCCTGCCGCCGCTGCTGGAGGAACAACCGCCGCTGCGCGAGACCGCCGCCACGCTGTGCGCCGAAGCTGCCAGTCGCAGCGAGGCCGCTGGCCTGCGCGAGGTCGGCACGCGCCTGCGCGCCTTCGCACACGAGCTCGAGCTGGCCGCCGCCGACGAGGCCGAAATCCGCGCCGGCATGCTCGAGCTGCTGCGCATGCTGCTTCGCAACATCGACGAGCTGGTGCTCGACGATCGCTGGCTCGCCGGCCAGATCGAGATGCTGCGCGAGATCGTCGACAGCCGTCCCGACCCGCGCAAGATCGACGACGCCGGCCGCCGCCTCAAGGAACTCATCCACAAGCAGGGCCAGCTCAAGCACACCCTGGCCCAGTCCCAGCGCCACCTGCGCGACATGCTCGCCGGCTTCGTCGACCAGCTCGCGCGCTTCTCCGAATCGACCGGCGCCTACCACGACCGCATCGGCCAGTGCGCCCAGCGTATCGCCCAGGCCAACGACATCACCGAGATCGGCCCCCTGCTCGACGAGGTCATGACCGAGACTCGCAGCATCCAGGACGAGGCACGCCGCTCGCGCGACGAGCTCATCGTCGCCCGCGGCGAGGCCACGGCGGCGCAGGAGCGCGTCGTCACGCTGCAGAACGAGCTCGAGGAAGCCAGCCGCCTGATGCGCCACGACCAGCTCACCGGCGCGCTCAACCGCCGTGGCCTCGACGAGATGTTCCAGACCGAATCCGCGCGCGCCCAGCGTCGCGGCACGCGGCTCGCCGTCGCGCTGCTCGACATCGACCACTTCAAGAAGCTCAACGACAGCCTCGGCCACAAAGGTGGCGACGACGCCCTGGTACACCTCGCCAAGGTCGTGCGCCAGCACCTGCGCCCCCAGGACGTGCTCGCCCGCTATGGTGGCGAGGAGTTCGTCATCCTGCTGCCCGAGACCGGCGACACCGACGCCCAACAGGCGCTCGTGCGCCTGCAGCGCGAGCTCACCCGCGAATTCTTCATGGCCGAAATGCAGAAGATCGTGATCACCTTCAGCGCCGGCGTCACCCGCCTGGCCGAGGGCGAAAGCCTGGAGAGCGCGCTGAAGCGCGCCGACGGCGCGATGTATCAAGCCAAGCAGGCCGGCCGCAACCGCGTGATGGTCGCGCCGCTACACGACTGAAAGCGCTCCGGAGCACACGAAACCCGCCGGCTTCGCCAAGGGCGCCGAGCCCGTGGCGAAGCCGGCGCGGCGGCGTGCTCAGCCCGGCACCTTGCTCCCTTGAGGAGTGCGCAGGCGCGCGGCGGCAAGGCCGACGAGGCCCAGCCCGAGGAGCGCGAGCACGCCCGGCTCCGGCACGGTGGGCACCTCGTTGACGCCGATGCGGACGCGGTAGGCGCCATCGTTGTCGTCGTAGGCACCGGGCACGCCATCGAAGCCGAAGCCGTCCGGGATCCCCAGGAACAGCCTCGTGGCGCCGCTCGGCGCGATGAACTCCTGGAAAATCGAGGACGTGGTCACGCCGTTGCCGATATAGAAGATCTGCCCGAGCCCGGGGCTCAGTGTCGTGAAGTTGCGGCCCAGGCCGGTCGTGCTGAAGTCGAGGCGCGCGGGTGCGCCAGCGCTGGGGATGCTGTTGTCCAGGAAGACGCCGACGAGTGCCCCCTCGGGACCGAAGTAGCCACTGATGCCGCCGAAGGACGAGAGATCGCTGCAGCTCGACCCCGCGCAATCGGCGTTGTTGCCCTCGGGGCCATAGAACGGCGCACCGACCCCGTTGAAGTAGCTGATGCCGCCGATCGAGGGATCCGCGAGGCGGATGACGTCGCCCGCAGCCACGCCGAGGTATGGCGGGAAGGTCTCCTGGATCTCCTCGGGCGTCGCCCCCCCGTGGCGTTGCATGCCGGTGGGAGAGCTCCAAGGCGCAGACGCCAGCGGAATCGTGATGTCCGTTCTCCCCGCCAGGAAGATCGCGTCGCTGCCGCGAACCGTGACATCGAGCACGGCCGCCTCTGCCGTGCCGGAACCGAGCGCCGTGACCAGCGCCGCAGTTGCAAGGATCGATGCGCAAGCCTGCCTCATGATTCGCTCCTCCCCGGTATCCAACACTCCCCGAAAAGACTCAAGCAAGAACCGAACCAAACCGTAAGCCGCTGATTTATCGACGACTTCCGTCGACACCCGTCTCCGAGTGTAAAAAAGACCGACAGCGCCACACCCCGCCCCGACGAGCCGCGCAGGCAAGCCTGTTCCTAGGACGCGGCTTCCGCATGTTGGCACGCGGACACCGCCAGCGGCTGCGCCAGCACGACCCCGCGCGCACGCAGCGCCGCATCGACGAGCCCGAGCACCTCGTCGCGGCAGACCGGCTCGCGGTCGTGCTGCGGCACCCAGTACTTCACCCGATAGGTGATGCCCCCAGGGCCATAGGACACCAGCTGCACCTCGGGCGGCTTGTCCTCGGCGATGCTCGCCGCATGCGTCAGCGCCGCGCGCATCAGCTCCCGCGCCTCGGCCACCGGCAGCGCGACCGGCAGGGTGAGCTCGGCATGGTCGCGATATTCCTTCTTCGGCGCGCTGAAATTGGTGATCCGCTGCCGCGAGATCTGGCTGTTGGGCAGGATCACGTAGGTGCTGTCCCCGGTCACCAGCCGCGTCGTGCGCCAGCCGATCTCCTGCACCCGCCCCTGGGCCAGGTTTTCGATGCGCACCCAGTCGCCGATGCGGAACGGCGCCTCGATCCCGAGCGCGATCCCCGACAGCGTGTCGGCCACCACGTTGCGGATCGCGAAGCCCAGCACCGCCAGCACCAGGCCCGAGCCGGTCAGGATCCCCGACAGGTCCTGGCGGAACAGCAGCGACAGCCCGCCCAGCGCCGCCAGCGCGAACAGGAACACCCGCAGCAGGTCCAGCAGCACCTTGGGCACCGGCTTGCGCCCCTTGCGCCGCTGCGACAGCCGCGCCGACGCGAGCGCGTGCAGCAGATGCGCGCCGGTGAACAGGGCGAGCGCGAGCGCCGCATTGCGCACCGGATCGAGCCAGGCCTGCACGGCATGATCGGCCGGCAGCAACCCGAACGCCCGCTCGGCATACAGGAAGAACAACACCAGGAGGAGGAGACCGACGCCGGCATGCGAGCCGGCGCGGGAGTACAGCGCGCGAACCATGGCAGGACCTTCGAGACGAGAGGAAAAGACACTCCACCGACCCCGGCCTGCCGATCCGCGCCGGCAAGGCGCTATCGAGGCCGGGGCCAGGCATGTGCCTGGTCGATGCACAAGGCGAATCTCGCGCGGCCGCAGCAGCCCATCACATGGTCTCCGGAAGTTCCTGGGGGTGGGTGGCCAGGATGGCCAATCGTTTCTATATGGGGATCGATTCCGCGTTTTCAAACG
The DNA here is from genome assembly GCF_000021765.1 of Thauera aminoaromatica. NCBI lineage: Bacteria > Pseudomonadati > Pseudomonadota > Betaproteobacteria > Rhodocyclales > Zoogloeaceae > Thauera > Thauera aminoaromatica. Next base: position 3,403,950 of record NC_011662.2, read on the forward strand.
CAGGGCCCCGCCTGCCTCACCCCTGCGCTTGCGACTTGTTCTGTCGCTCCTCACGCGCAGCTTTCTCTCGGGCGGCCTCGCGCTCCTCGTCCAGCTTCTTCTTGCCGTAAGCGATCGCCATCTTCATGGCCACGACCATCACCCCACCGATCAGCACGATATACAGCAACGAAGCTCGATTGCCGGGGTCCGCCTCCGTCACTGCCGTCTTCGCGCCTTCCTTCTTCTCCTGCTGCGCGGGCACCTGCACGCTCGCCATCCCCCCTTCCTGTCCGGCGCCCGCGGCCATGGCCGTGCCACTCGAAAGGAGGACACAGAAACCGATCGACACTGCCATGATCCAATTCATCGAAATCCTCATTCGTCGATCTCGTCACGCGCTGTCCACTTTTCCAGCGAGCGGCGCCTCGACACATCGATCTGTCGAGCCTCTGGTCATTGTACTGAAGAACCCCGCCGGGACTCGGCACCCGAACAGCCCACCGCGGTCGACGCGCCGCAAGAATCTCTCCACGGGGAATCCCCACGACGCCCAAGGCAGCAGCCCCACGAGGACACCGACCATGAACCCGCTCGTCCGCATCCAGCCCCGCAGCGCCGACCTCGGCGACGGCATGCTCGTCCGCCGCACCCTCCCCAATCGCCGGCAGCGCATGGTCGGGGCGTGGTGCTTCCTCGACCACGCAGGGCCGGTGCAGTTCGAGCCCGGCAAGGGCCTGCACGTCGGCGCGCATCCGCACATCGGCCTGCAGACCTTCACCTGGCTGATCGAGGGCGAGGTGCTGCACCGCGACAGCCTGGGCAACGAGCAGCTCATCCGCCCGGGACAGGTCAACCTGATGACCGCAGGCCACGGCATCGCCCATACCGAGGATTCGCTGCACGACGGCGTGCGGCTGCACGCCGCGCAGCTGTGGATCGCCCTGCCGCCGGAGCACCAGGATTGCGCCCCGGCCTTCGACCACTACCCCACGCTGCCGCAATGGCGCGAAGGCGGCGCCGAACTCACCCTGCTCGCCGGCCGCTACGGCCAACGGACCGCGCCGGCGCGCATCCACTCCGCGCTGGTCGGCATCGACATCGCCTGCGACGAGGCGAGCGCGCTCACGCTCGCGCTCGACCCCGGTTTCGAGTACGGGCTGATGGCGCTCGTGGGCGATCTGAAGATCGACGGCGAGACGATCCGTACAGACGAGCTCGCCTACCTCGGCAAAGGACGCGGCGAGCTGCACCTGGCCCTGCCCGCAGGCGCGCGGGTGCTGTTCCTGGGTGGCGAGCCGTTCGACGAACCGGTGCAGATGTGGTGGAACTTCGTCGGCTTCAGCAGAGCCGACATCGCGCAGGCGCAGGCCGCGTGGGAGCGCGGCGACGAGCGCTTCGGCGCGGTCGGTGACGGCCGGGCGCGACGCCTCGTGGCGCCGCCTCTGCCATGGCGGGGGCCGGGCGACACGCGCCTCCCCCACACCTGAGCGCAGTCGAGGTCGAAACCCGGACTCCGGTCCGAGCGGTCGGCAAGCACCGCCCCCAGCCAGCCCTCGAGCCGGGCAGCCTGCGCGCGGTCCGCGCGCGTACGAATGCTGTCGAGTCTGCGACGCACGTCACCGACGATCCGGACCGACCAATGGAACATCGGATCGGCCGATCGCACTCGACCCCGTCGGGCGAGACGCCCGGGCAAGCGCGCATCGGAGTCCGCCTCGCCGCTCAGCGCTGGCCGGCGGCCTCTGCCCGGCCCGCCTGGCGCGCGGCCTCCTCACGACGCGCCGCCTCGATCACCTGCATCACCTCATCGACATCGGCGTGCCCGGCCTCCACCTCGAAGACCCCGGTGAGCGCGCTCTCGGGCTGCAGCTTGCCCGACTCGTACAAGGCCCAGATCTCCTTGCCATACGCGGTGTCGAGCAGGTCGGGGGCGAACTGCCCGAAGTAGGCGGCGAGGTTGCCGACATCGCGCTCGAGCATGGCGCGGGCGTTGTTGTTGGCCGCCGCATCCACCGCCTGCGGCAGGTCGATGATCACCGGCCCGTCGCGATCGACCAGCACGTTGTATTCCGACAGATCCCCATGGACGATGCCGGCGCACAGCATGCGCACGACCTGGCGCACCAGCTCGGCATGGAAGCGCCGCGCATCCGCCTCGTCGAGCACCACATCGTTGAGCCGCGGCGCCGGCTCGCCGTCCTCGTCGGCCACCAGCTCCATCAGCAGCACGCCCTCGTGGAAGTCGTAGGGCACGGGCACGCGCACCCCGGCCGCGGCGAGCCGCCGCAGCGCGTCGACCTCGGCGTGCTGCCACGCCGCCTCCTGCTCCTGGCGGCCGTAGCGCGAGCCCTTGGCCATCGCGCGCGCCTGACGGCTGTTCTTGACCTTGCGCCCCTCGGTGTAGTCGGCCGCCTTGTGGAAGCCGCGCTTGTTGGCCTCCTTGTACACCTTGGCGCAGCGCAGCTCGTCGCCGCACTGCACGACATAGACCATGGCCTCCTTGCCGCTCATGAGCTGGCGCAGGACGTGGTCGACGAGGCCGTCGGCCACCAGCGGTTCAATTCTGCTCGGGGTCTTCACGTGTTCGGGGTGCTCCGCGGGGTGTCGGGGTCCGTTGCCGCGCCCGGCCGGGCGGCCGCACGCAGGGTATCGAGATACAGCGCCTCCACCTGCTCGCGCGCCCACGGCGTGCGACGCAGGAACTTGAGGCTCGAGGCGATGCTCGGTTCGTGGTTGAAGCAGCGGATGTCGATCCGCCGCCCCAGGCCCGCCCAGCCGAAGCAGGCGACCAGGTCGGTCACGATCCGTTCGAGCGTCAGGCCATGGAGCGGATTCTTGGGTTGTGCTGCGGTCATCGGGTCTTCTCGCGTCGAGACTGACGGTTGTGCGGATCGCTTGCTGCAGGGGGAGTGACTGATACTCCGCGCTGGCGCGCGTTGTCAATCCGGGGTGTAACGGGCGGCAGAAGGCTGAAATGGGTCTGCGTGGTCATGTGTCGTTTTGCCCGTTGATGCTCGGGTCGCTCAGTAATACTGCCGGATATAACTGAACGCCTTCTCGAACAGCTCTTCGTCCGCGTGCAGCTTGTACTTGAACAAGGCCTTCCGCAGCGCCTTCTTCACCTCCCGTTCCCCCGCCTGCGTCCCCTGCCATCCCGGGAAGCGCACCAGGCGCACGATCTCGTCGATGTCCGTCACCACGCGCTCGACGATGATCGGCGTCTCGGGGGTCTTCACCTCGTTGAATAGCGCGGTCAGCGCGGCCTTGCCGCGGTCCTCGTCTTCCTCGGGAGGGGTCTCCCTTTCAGCCTGCAGGGTTTCCTTGGCGATCTGCAGCAGCTGCTTGAGGAAGTCGACGCTGTTGATCTGGCCGGACTCGAAGCGCTCCTTGAGCGCATCCAGCCGCTCGGATAGATCCTTGAACTTCGGATTGCCCTGGTGCTTGCGCAGCCGGCGGTTGAGCTTGATCTCGAGTTCCTTCGCCTTCTTCGGGTCAGGGTTCGACAGCACGGCCTCGAGCAGGTCGGCGTCGAGCACCAAGGTGTCGAGGTCGTCGCGGATGGCGTCGACATGCACGTTCTGGTGGATCAGCTCGATGGTCTTGGCGCCGAGCGAATGCCAGATCAGCTTGCCGTGGCCGCTCGACGGCTGCACCGACTGGTAGATCTGCGACAGCCACTTGTAGTCGGTCTCGTACTGTCCAAGCAGCGGGTCGGGCGACAGTGCTTCCCAGATGCGCGCGAGCACGCTGTATTCCGCGGCGAAGGCGTCGCGGGTGTCGTTGTTCGGCAGGCACTGCTGGGCGGCGATCAAGCCTTCGTAGCCTTGCTGGCTGCGGTCGACGCCGGGGAAAAAGGCGAGGCATTTCTGCATTGCCTCGGGCAGCTTGTCCTTCAGCTCCTGGATGTTGCTGATGACCTGCTTCACGCTCTGGTCGTCGAACTCCAGGGCGGCAGCCACGTCGTCGAAGATGCCCAGGTAATCGACGACGAGGCCGTGCGTCTTCTGCTCGGAATAGGTGCGGTTCACCCGGCAGATCGCCTGCAGCAGCGTGTGGTCGCGCAGCGGCTTGTCGAGGTAAATCGCCTGCAGGATGGGGGCGTCGAAGCCGGTGAGCAGCTTGGCGGTGACGATGATCAGCTTGAGCGGGTCGGCCGGGTCGCGAAAGCGGTCGAGCAGGCGCTCTTCCTCGTCGCGGCTACGGTCGTAGCGGGCGTATTCGGGACGCTCCTTGCGGTCGCCCGGCTGCACCGACATGACGATGTCGGTCGCCTCGGTGGGCAGCAGCTTGTCGAGCTCGGCCTTGAACAGCAGGCAGGACTCGCGATCGAAGGTGACGACCTGGCCCTTGAAGCCGTTGGGCTCGACCTTGCTCTGGTAGTGCTGGACGATGTCCTCGCAGATGCGGCGGATGCGCTCGGGCGTCTTCACCAGCACCGCCATCTTGGCGGCGGTCTTGGCGAGGTTGTCGCGGTCGAGGTCGGACAGGCCGCCGGTCAGGTCCTTGTAGGCCTCGTCGATCGCGGCCTTGTCGATGTGCAGGTCCACCAGCCGCGGCTCGAAGTGCAACCGCAGCGTGGCGCCGTCGCGGATCGACTCCTCGAAGCCGTAGCGGCTCAGGTAGCCCTTCTCGTCCTCGTCGGCGCCGAAGGCGTAGAAGGTGTTGCGGTCGGCGCGGTTGATCGGGGTGCCGGTGAGGCCGAACAGGAAGGCATTGGGCAGCGCCTCGCGCATCTTGCGGCCGAGGTCGCCTTCCTGGGTGCGGTGCGCCTCGTCGACCAGGGCGATGATGTTGCTGCGCTCGTTCAGCGCCCCGGCTTTCCCGTTTGGCGTTTCGCCGAACTTGAAGATCGTCGTGATGATGATCTTGCGCACGTCCTGCGCCAGCAGTTGCTGCAGCTTCTCGCGCGAGTCGGCCTTTTCCAGGTTGGGGATGTCGGCGCCGGTGAAGGTGCCGGTGATCTGGGTATCAAGGTCGATGCGGTCCACCACGATCAGCACCGTGGGGTTCTTCAGCCGCGGGTGCATGCGCAGCTTCTGCGCCGCGAACACCATCAGCAGCGACTTGCCCGAACCCTGGAAGTGCCAGATCAGGCCCTTCTTCGGCTGGCCCGCCAGCACGCGCTCGACGATCTTGTTGGCCGCCTCGTATTGCTGGTAGCGGCAGATGATCTTGATGCGGCGCTTCTTCTTGTCGGTGGCGAACAGCGTGAAGCTGGCGAGGATGTCGAGCACCACCTGCGGACGCAGCATGCTCTCCACCGACTGCCGCAGCGACTTGAGCGGATGCGTCTGGCCGCGCGCATCGTCCGCCTCGCCATCCAGGTTCCACGGCCCCCAGTCCTTCACCGGCAGGCCGATCGAGCCGTAGCGGAACTCCTTGCCCTCGGTCGCCACCGAGAACACGTTGCACACGAACAGCTCGGGGACGAACTTCTCGTAGTCCTCATGCACCTGCAGCGCGCCGTCGACCCAGCTGATGCACTTCTTCACCGGCGTCTTGGCCTCGATCAACACCAGCGGCAAGCCATTGACCAGCAGCACCAGGTCGGCGCGGCGCTCTGCGGGGCCAGCGCGGAAGGTGAATTGACGGGTGAGGACGAATTCGTTGCGCCCCAGGTCGTCGAAGTCGATCAACCGCACCGGCACATGCTCGTTGTTCGGCCCGAACGGCATCGAGCGTTCGCCGCGCATCCAGGCGGCCATTTCCTCGTTGGCGCGGATCAGGCCGTCGGAACGCACCGACAGCACGATGGCGCGCAGCTTGTAGAGGACTTCGTCGGCCAGATCGGGCCGGGCCGCGATTTCGGGGTTGAGGCGGATGAGGGCGTCGCGCAGCCAGGGTTCGACGAGGAGCTCATGCGGCTGGCGGGGGATGTCGGCGGGGGCTGCGAAGTGCCAACCAGTGCGCCTTGGCTTGCGGAGGTAGTTGGGAGAGGGCTCTTCGGCCTTATTAGCGAGGGGGTTGCCTAAGTCCGCCAGGAGGTCGGACAGGTAGGCCTCGACGGTGTTGGATTCAGTGAACATCTAACCTCCATCCAGCGCCGTTGCCGCAGCTTTTCTCGCAAAACTACGCGCCGTCTCGAGTCGTTCCAACTGCGCATTCATAGCTTTCCTGAGCGTACCCAGAGTTGCCAGAAACACTCGCTGGTCCTCAAGCGGTGGCACCCTCAGTGGCATATTGAGCAGATTGGCGCGATTTATCTTCTTCATGCTCGCGCTCGTTCCTGCAGCAATCCTCATGAGATATTCCCGTGCGGGAGTCGCTTGCATCAATGCTTCGAGGTAGCGAGGATCGATCAGGAAAGGGTTCGGCTTCAACCGCATCATTGTGTCGGGGAAAGAAACGTCATTTCGTTCGTCAGTGAAGATCCCCACGTATCCGACACGATCTGCTGTATTCGATCGAGATATCAGGAGGTCGCCGACAGCAAGCCTCGCAGCGAGCATTCTGCTGGTCGGCTCAACTGATTTGAAGTCTCCCGACACGTATCCGGTGCGGGACAATGATGCCAAGCCCAACACAAAGTGGCCGGTAACTGCGTCCCGCGGTGGCGCACTGCATCCACTCTCTGGAGACTGAAGCAACAGGCCGCTCAATAGGCAACTCTCTGACTTGCCGGGCCCTGCTCTGCCAACCAGAGTGTCTTTGTACGCTTGGAGGACATGCCTTGCGGCGTTAAGTGCATCTTCCGAACGCCGGGTACTTTCCGCGCACGCGTTGAGTAATTCAACTATTGCACCCTGAGCATCAAGTGGTGGTAGAGCAAAGTCCTGTACCGCTAAAGTCCTCCAGTTGATCGTCGGCGACAGCGACCCAACCGAGATCTCCACCGCCCGCAGGGCCTCCGCACTCGCCTAGCATATCGCCCGGATCCCCAGCATGCGCTCCCGCACCCCGTCATCCCACGCCGCCCCCTTGCGCTTGAGCCGAAGGCTGCTCTTGCGCGTGTCGGTCTTGTCGGCACGGATGATGTTGAGCGCGATCTTGCGCAGCAGCGAAAGGTTCTGCGGCGCGTTGTCCTTGGCCACCGTGCTGGCGTCCTCGCTGAAGCTGACATCGAGGATCCAATGAAGCCGGTTCTCCACACCCCAATGCGCACGTATCGCTGCGGCCAGTTGCTCGGCGCTCAGTGCGCGCGAACTGATGTAGTAACGCCGCTCGAGATCGGATTGCTTGTCGCCGACCACCCGCATCGAGTCGATGCGCCCGATCGTCACGCACTTGGGCCAGTCGGCCAGATCGACGATGCCCTTGGCCGAGAGCACCGAGGCGATCTGCCCGACGGTGCGGCCGTGGCCGCGCTCGACCAGCGAACTGCGGTCGACCGACTCGACGCCGTGCTGATCGATGAAGGCGGTCTCGATCGCTTCGAGCAGCTTGGGCTGGTTGCCCTTGACCATCAGCAGGTAGTCGCCTTTCTTCGCAACGATCTGTTTGGCAATGCTTTTCTGGCAGCCCATGGCGTCGATCGTGACCAGCAGCCCCTTGATCGAGAGCGCCTCCAGCAACTCCGGAATCGCGGTGATCTCGTTGCTCTTGGCGGCGACCTTCTCCTGGCCGAGCACCAGTCCCAACTCGGTGGCGAAGGCGCTGACCATGTGGATCGCGCTCTCGCCGCCGCTGCCCGAGCCGCGCACGGTCTTGCCGTCAATTGCGATCGTGCCGGCGAGGCCCGCATCGTCGCTGAGCGCACCGACCACGCCGCCCACCCAGCGCCGGAACATGTTCTCGAACTGCTTCGGATCGAGCGCACGCAGGATCCGCAGGAACGTCTCTTCGGACGGGATGCCGTTCTTGAGCACGAGGAAGCGGCGCAGCCACGCCTCCTTGGTGCGCGCCCAGAAGGTGATGTCCTCGACCGTGTCGCAGTCCGAGAGCACAGCGGCGATCAGGATCACCAGGATCTCCCGGAAGTCGTGCAAGGTGCCGTTGCTCGGCTTGCGCGGATCATCGATTTCGTCCAGATAGCTCATCAGGGAACCCCTTTGCGTCGCACTCACGCTCTTCGCCCAAAAGGCGAGAGTAGACGTGATTTTCGAAGGGTCCACAAGATGGCTGCATAAGGTGTTGAATGTGAACGAAGATTTTCAGGTGGCTATGCGATCAGGAAAAATGCATTCCGAGTGCGGAGACCCTGCCACCGCCCGATTCATGAACACGTCGCTCTGCATGAAAAACGGCAGGAACTCCGGCAACACGACGTCAGGCTTCGCCCGCAGCACCATGGCATGCGCCGAACAGATGCCATCGAACTCCGCTACCCCGAGCTTGCGCTGATACGCCCGGCGGCGCCCGAAGATGATGTCACCCTTGCGGAAGACGAGCTTGGTCGCCTCGACGTCGTCCGGACTACCCCAGCGCCGGATCTTCAGCGAATCGGAATCGAGGTGCTCGAGGCCGACGTAATGCTCCATGCCGGATTCGGAAGGGTTGTCGACCCGCTCGTTGACGTTGGTGGCGATCTGGTCAAAGCGCCACACCTTCCAGCCGGGCTTCAGTTGCTTCTCAGCCATTGTTCCTGTCCTCCGCGCCGGCGGCGACATAGGCCTGGTGCGGGTGTTTAGCGCTTTCGGGGTAGCGAAAGCGCAGCTGCCCCTCTCGCACCATTGGAATCAGGTGCTTGTTGCGCAAGTAGTGCCGGTCTTTGTTCAGAAAACTTGCAAGCTGGTCCACGCCCAAAGCCTGCCATGCGCACAGGCGCACAATGCCTCCACGCAAGGCTTCCGTGCTGACGCGGCCCTGTAGGGTTGCAAGCAAGGTTGCAAGCTCGAGAGGCAAGGTTGCATGCTTTGGGTTGCAAGCCTCCCCTGCTGGCGCACTTGAGCTTGGGTGGATTGCAAGCGGCGTGGGGATTGTTGGGCTGGCCAGTTCGTAATACGTGTGGCTGCCGCCTCCATGTTTTTCCAGCAAACCCTTGTCTCGCAGGCGGCGCAGCACGCGGCTGGCGGTCAGCGTGTCCAGCCCGCTGAAGTCGCGGCACGCCGTGTTGTCCACCGCACCGGTGGCGCGAGCGTAAATCAGCACCTTGGTTTCGTCGGCATCCAGCGGCTCGCTGCTCAGCGAGCGCAGCCAGGCGTGGTCGTCCTCGGTGAGCAGGTTGTGCAGGAAAAGCGTGACGCGGAACTCGTCCGACTCGCGGCTGGAGTGAAACTCGGGCAGCGTCAGTCCCGCCTCGGCGGCCAGCCTGCGCATGCTGCGGATGCCGGTGCCTTTGGCTTCGGCCAGGTTCAAGTCGTGGAGCACGGCGGACAGGGTGGGGTTGCGCAGCCGTGAGCCCGGAATGCCAAGCTCGGCCACGGGCTTGAGCGAGTGGCCGACGTTGCGGATCTCGATGCGGTTGCTGTAGCGGATGATCTGGATCGGGCTGTGCTGCGTGTAGCTGCGGTGCATCACCGCATTGGCCAGCGCCTCGCGGATCACCTTGCGCGGGACGATCGGCTCCTGGACGCTGTGCAGTTCGCCCTCGGGCAGATGAAAACCCTTGGGCAGCTCGTCGATGATGCTGGCTTCGGCCAGGGGCAGCGCCAGCAGCAGCGGCTTGCGGATCTCGATGGACTGGAAGCGCTCGTGCGGGTCCTCCATCCACTCGATGCCCGGCACGCGGATGTAGTCGATCTTGACCATCGGCAGCATGCGGCGCAGCGCCATCGGTTTGCCGAACAGCAGGATGCCGGCCAACGTGGGGCGCGGCTCGCCATCGACGCGGCGCACCGCGCCGAGCGCCTCGAGCAGATCGTCGTCACCGTAACCGAGCTCCTCGGCGCTGGCGTTCAAGCGGCTGCGCACGCGGCGGTATTCGGCCAGCGCGGCGGGGTCGAAATCGTCCAGGCGTGCATCGGTGAGAATGCTCTGGTCCGGCCCCTTCTGCGGGCGGGTGTCGCCGCGCAGCACCCACAGATCCTCGTCGGTGCAGCGCTGGTCGGTCGATCCGATGCGGCGGAAGGCTCCGCGCGGCAGGCCGGTGGCCTTGAGATAGACCGGCTTGTGCCCGCTATCCACCTCGGCCACATACACCACGACCAGGGTCTTGCCGTCGATACGCTCGACGCTGATTTCCGGACGCAATGGAAAACTGAGCATGCTCGCGCATTGCGAGGCCAGATCCTGCTGCAGCTTGTCGGGGTCGGGCACACCCTCGGGGCGATAAACGGTGTCGCCCTTGTCGTTGATCGACCAATCGACGCCGAGCAGCAAGTGGCCGCCGTCCATGCCGGGCTCGTTGGCAAAGGCGATGACGGTCTCCAGCACCGACTTGCCGACCTCCCGCGCACGCTTGGCCTCGATGCGCGGCGACTCGTCGCTGGCATTGAGCTCGTCGAGCAGTTCCTGCGCGCTACGCATCGCTTGCCTCCTTCGCCACGCCGAGCCCGTCCAGCGTCTCGACCAGCGCATCCATCTGCTGCCAGAACGCCCGCCCGCTCTCCTGCCAGGCGTCCCAGGCCTCGGCGAGGCTGGCCGGCTGGTCGCCGCCGGCCGCCGCGGCGGCGGCACTGGCCGACGGGCGCTTCACGTACAGCGGAATCGACAGATTGCCGGCGTTCTTGTGCAGTTCGGCGAGCGTCGCCACCCGGGCAAAGCCGGGCGCGTCGGCGAAGGCCTTGAAGGCACCGAGGATGCGCTGCTGGTGCTCGGGCTTGAGGAAGCTCTGCGCGCGCTCGCGCGTGACCTCGCCCACCGCGTCGATGAACAGCACCCTGCCCTGGCGTTCGGCCGGCTTGCGCCGGTTGCAGATCAGGATGCAGGACTCCATGGGGGAGTTGTAGAACAGGTTGGGACCGAGGCCGACGACCGCCTCCACCCAGTCCTGCTCGATCATCTTGCTGCGCATGGCCTGTTCCTCGTTGCGGAACAGCACGCCGTGCGGCCACAGGATGGCGCAGCGACCGCGGTCGGACAGGCTGCCGAGGATGTGCTGCTGGAAGGCGTAGTCCGCCCGCCCCTGCGGCGGGGTGCCGAGGAAGTTGCGGCCCCACTTGTCCTGCGTCCACGCCTCGCGGTCCCACTGTTTGATGGAGTACGGCGGGTTGGCGAGGATGACGTCGAAGCGGCGCAGCCGGTCACCTTCGATGTGGCGCGGCTCGGCGAGGGTGTCGCCGCGGATGATCTGAAAGTCCTCGACGCCGTGCAGGAAGAGGTTCATGCGCGCGATCGACGAGGTGATCAGGTTGCGCTCCTGGCCGTAGAGCTTGAGCGTGCGGTATTCGCCGCCCGAGCGCTTCACCTCGTCCAGCGCGGAGATCAGCATGCCGCCGGTGCCGCAGGTGGGGTCGTAGATGGACTCGTCCGCCTGCGGGGCGAGAAGCTGCGTCATCAGGTGGACGACGGTGCGGTTGGTGTAGAACTCGGCCGCGGTGTGGCCGGAGTCGTCGGCGAACTTCTTGATGAGGTATTCGTAGGCGTTGCCGAGCTCGTCCTCGGGCACGTTGGCGACCGAGAGCGTCTGCGTGGAGAAGTGCTCGATAAGGTTCTTGAGCGTTTCGTCGGGCAGGCGCTCGCGATTGGTCCACGGCGCGTCGCCGAAAATGCCGTCGAGCAGGTCCGGGTTGGCAGACTCGATCGCCCGCATCGCCTGCTGGATGGCGGCGCCGACGTTGCGCGGCGTCTGGCGCACGTCGTTCCAGTGCGCGCCCGCGGGGATCTGGAAGCGATGGTTCTCGGCGAATTTGGCATAGGACAGGTCGCCATCGGACTCGGCCAGCGCGACCTCGTACTCCTCGTCCCAGACGTCGGAGACCCGCTTGAAGAACAGCAGCGGGAAGATGAACTGCTTGTAGTCGCCGGCGTCGATCAGCCCGCGCAGCAACACGGCCGCGCCCCAGAGGTAGCTTTCGAGTTCTTGCTGGGTGATGCGCCTGCTCATTTCAGCCAGCCCCCTTCCGCCATGACCTGGGCGAGGCGCTCTTCGGCCTCGCGGCAGCGCTGGAGCGCGTCCTTGAAGGCGGCGATCGCCTCGGGCAGCGGCGGGATGTCTTCCTGCAGCGGCGGCAGCACGTAGCGCGAGATGTTGAGTGTCCAGTCCTCGGCCTCGATCTCGTCGAGTGCGACGACCCGCACCGCGTCCTGCACGTCCTGGAAGTCGCGATACCAGCCGAGGATCTGCGCGGCGTGCTCGGCTTCAAGATAGTTCTGCGCCCTGCCCCGCCGGAAGAGGCGAGAGGCGTCGGCGACCAACACCTTGCGCCGGCGCGCGGCGGGCTTCTTCTTGCGCAGCACCAGGATGCACGCGGCCAGACCGGTGCCGTAGAACAGGTTGGGCGCCAGACCGATCACCGCTTCGATGAGGTCGAGCTTGAGCAGCTTCTGGCGGATGCCGCCTTCGGCGCTTTTGCGGAACAGCGCGCCTTGCGGCAGCACGACCGCCATGCGGCCGGTGCCGTCGGCCATGGACTTGACCATGTGCTGCACCCAGGCGAAATCACCGCTCGAAGAGGGCGGCAGGCCGGCGAAGTTGCGGCCGAAGGGGTCGTTGAGCCAAAGATCCTCGCCCCACTTCTCCAACGAGAACGGCGGGTTGGCGATGACGCAGTCGAAGGCGGAAAGGCGGTCGCCATCGAAGAAGGCGGGGTTGCGCAGCGTGTCGCCGCGCACGATCTTGAAGTCCTCGATGCCGTGCAGGAAGAGGTTCATCCGCGCGATGGACGAGGTGGTGAGGTTTTTCTCCTGCCCGTAGAGCTTGCCCCACAGGCGCTTCACGTCGCCGTGCATCTCCTGCACGTGCTGCACCGCGGCCAGCAGCATGCCGCCGGTGCCGCAGGCAGGGTCGTAGATGGTCTCGCCTTCGCGCGGGTCGAGCATGTCGATCATCAGCCGCACCACGCTGCGAGGCGTATAGAACTCGCCGGCCTTCTTGTTCGTGGCGTCTGCGAACTTCTTGATCAGGTATTCGTATGCGTCGCCGAGCAGGTCGGACGTGACGTTGCCGTTGCCGAGCGGCAGCTTCGAGAAGTGCTCGATGAGATCCTTGAGCAGCGCATCGGACAAGCGCTCCTTGTTCGACCACTGGGCATCGCCGAACACGCCATAGAGCGTGTCGGGGTTGGCCTTCTCGATCTCGCGCATCGCGTGCTGCAGCGCCGCGCCGACGTTGGCAGCCTTGGCGCGGACATCGTTCCAGTGGCAATCCTCGGGGATCTGGAAGCGGTGCGACTCGGGGAACCACGCGAGCTGCTCGTCGCCCGTCTCGTCGACGATCTCCTGATACTCCTCATCCCAGACGTCGCAGATGCGCTTGAAGAAGAGCAGCGGAAAGATGTAGGTCTTGAAATCGGCCGCGTCGACCGGCCCGCGGAGGATGTTGGCCGACTCCCAGAGGTGCGATTCGAGCTGGGCGAGCGTGATGCTGGGTTGATGCAAGGCACGTACTCGCAGGTGGAAAACTGGGCTGGATTATCGCAGATGAGACGCGCACAGCAGGGGGTCAGGCCTTCTGGCTGCCGCGCAACCGCGGAACGACGACCTCCCACTGCTCGCACCTGACCGCATCCATGTACGCGGGCTCGGTTTCCTCCTTGTATCGCACGACGATGCCGGCGACCTCGCACCTCTCGGGCTCGAGCGCCAGCTTGAAGGCCTTTGCAGTGCGTCCGACCATGTTGCCGCGAAGGTCGAGGAGCACGTAGCGATCACCGTCGGCGCGCAACGCCAGCGGATCGCCGGGCTCGAGCCGGCTGATCGCCTCATGCACCGATGCACCGGGACGCTGCCGGCCGGCAAAGCCGATGTCGACATCGCCGAGGCTCAGCAACTGATACTGCACGTCCAGCGCTGGGTCATGATCGCCTTCAAAACGGCGGTGCTGCGTAGCGGCGCTGAGCGTCGTGACGAATGCGTTGCCGGGCTCGAAGTCGCACAGCGTCAACGTTTCCTCCGCCCGTGTCATGCCTACGTAGTAGAGCCTGCGGGCCTCTTCCATCTGCTCGGCCGACGCCTCCCAGTTTCCATCCAGCACGGCGACGTGGCGGAACTCGAGCCCCTTTGCCGAGTGCACCGTGCCGAGGAACAGCCCCGGGCGCGGCTGCTGCCGAATCTCGCGGGCGTAGTCGTAGAGCCAGTCGACCATCGTTCCCGGCGCAAGAAGGCAATCGCCATACTCGCTGCCGAGTTGCTCAAGCGCGGTCGCGAAGAAATCCCGCCAGACCGGATCCGCGGTCAGCTCGCTGGCGTGCTGCGCTAGCGCCGCAGCAGCGAGCGAAGGCACGGCAAGGGCACGCAGATGCGCGACCAGGCGGACGAAGGGACGCTGCCGGGTGAGCGGCAAGCCGTTCTGCTTGTCCGCCGCAAGGAAATACGGAATGCCTTTGCGCTCGCACAAGGCCTGCACCGGCCACAGGTAGCGGTGACTGCGCGCCAGCACTGCCACACCCTGCCAGTGATCCCGCACCTCCAGTGCCCGGAGCCGGTCCAACTCTGCGATTACAGCCTGGGCCTGGAGGTTGCCGCAGTTGCGGTCCGCCCCCGGAATGCGAAGCCGGAGCACGCTGCCGCGCCGCTCGGGATCGAGCGCTTCCCACGCGCCGCCCGCCGGCCCGGTCGCACGCGCCGGATCGATGCGGATGGGATGCTGCACCTTGAGCCGCGAGGCATTCTGGCCAATCAGGTGATTTGCGGCGCCGATGATGGCCCGGCTGGAACGGTAGTTCTCGACCAGATAGCTGATCTGCGCGTCGTATTCTTCGCAGAAACGTGCGATGTGGCGGTTGCTGCCGCCCCGCCATTGATAGATGTTCTGGTCGTCGTCACCGACGGCGAGGATGCACAGGTCACCCTCCTGTTCGTCGTGCCGCCCGGCGAGCGCGCTGACGAGCCGGTACTGGCGGTCGTCGATGTCCTGGTATTCGTCCACCAGAATGTAGCGATAGCCCTGCAACAGACGCTCGCGCAGATCGTCCTCGCCTTCGACCGATGCACGGCCTTCCAGCAGTTCCGCAGCGCGGTCGAGAACGGCATCCAGCTCGCCCTCTTCCACCTTGTCGCGGCGATCGAAACTGGTGCCGGTCAGCCGTGTTGCCGGCTCCCTGATTCCGCACAAATCTGGCGTCGTTAAACGGCGTCGTCGAGTGGGCGCCGGCGGCGCCGTAAACGGCACGAGGGCCGCGCGCGTCGGCCCTCGTTGTGCTGGGGGGCGGGGCTCGATCAGAACGACGGATCGTCGAACGGCAGCTCGGCCTGCGTGAGGCGGTCCTGGCGGTAGTGCTCGAACAGGGCGAGCTCGTAGTGCGCCCAGATGCGCTCGCGCAGATCGTCGAGCAGCTCGATCACGGCCCGGGCCTGCTCGGGCGTCCAGTCGGCGTCGATGAGCAGGTCCAGACCGCGCAGCAGCCCGGACGGCGGGTGGTCGGTCTTCATGCGGGACTCCGTGCGGATTTGCGTTTGCGGGCGTTGGTGGCGGCGCGCTCCTGGGCTTCCTTGTGGCGCCAGGACGGGCCCTTGAGGGCGATGATCTCGGCGTGATGGACCAGGCGGTCGATGAGCGCGACCACGCAGGCGGCGTTGGGGAACACCTCGGACCATTCGGCAAAGGACTTGTTGGTGGTGATGAGGGTGCTCTTTTTCTCGTGGCGACGGCTGATGAGCTCGAAGAGCAGATCGGCGTGGCGGTTCGAGTAGGAGAGGTAGCCGACCTCGTCGATCACCAGAAGCGTGGGGCTGGCGTAGTGGCGCAGGCGGCGGCGCAGCGCCGAGTCGGAGTCGAGCGCGGCGAGCTCGCCCAGGAGTTGGCCGGCGGTGGTGAAGAGCACGGTGTGCCCGCGCAGCACCGCCTGGTGGGCGATGTTCTGCGCGATGGTGGTCTTGCCGAGCCCGGAGGGGCCGACCAGCAAGGCGTTGGTGGCGGTCTCGAGGAAGCCGAGCGTCATCAGCTCTGCGATGGCGGCCTGGTCGCACTGCTCGGGCCAGCGCCAGTCGAAGTCGGCCAGCGGCTTGAAGCGGCCGATGTGCGCGCAGCGCAGCCGGCGCTCGAGTGAGCGTCGGGCGCGCTCGGTCTCCTCCCACTCGATGAGCGGGGCGATCCACGGGGCCTGGGCGCACTCGGCCCAGTGGCTCACCACGCCGTGCAGTTGCAGCGCGCGGGCGCGCGCGAGCAGCGGTTCAGGCGTCGTCATGGTCGTCCTCCAGCAGGCGGTCGTAGCCGGCCAAGGGGTGGGCGCGCACGGTGACGTCGCGCGTCTTCAGATGCGCGGGTAGCGGCACGCCCAGCGGCGGGGGCGCCTCGCGCCGGCGCTCGAGCGCCAGGCGTACCGCGTTGGGATGCGGCACGCCGCGCGCGAGTGCTTCGTCGACGGCGACGGCCAGTTCGCCCGCCCCGTAGCGATCGAGCAGGTCGGTGAGCGCACGCGTGGTGCGCCCGAGCGGCTCACCGCGCTCGGCGGCCTGGGCGAGCAGCGCCTGGCAGGCCGGCACGGCCGCCGTCAGGCGGTCGGTGGCGCGGTGGGCGCGGGCCGCGTGCTTGTGCGCGACGAGCGCCTCGAGGTGCGCGGCACACTCGATCTGCTGGCGGCGGTCGTAGCTGCGCGCGTGGGTGGCGATGACGTCCTCGCCGTCGAGGATGCGCACCCGCAGCGGGTCGGCGCACACGGTGAGGGGGCGCTGCACATGGGTGTGGGGGATCGAGTAGTCGTTCAGATCGAAGCGCACGTACGGAGTCTTGCCCGCCGACACCGCGCGCAGCTCATCGGTCGGGAACGGCGCCTCGGGCAGCGCGAGCAAGCGCTCGCGCTCGGCCGCGAAGGCCTCGGTCACCGTCATCGAGGCGTCCTCGGGGCAGCGCCGCGCGCCGGCGGCGCCCTCGCACCAGGCCTGGGCCTGCGCGTTGAGGTCGTCCAGATCGGCGAAGGCGCATCCGGCGAAGAAGGCCTCGCGCACGTAGCGGATCGCGCGCTCGACGCGCCCCTTCTCGTTGCCACGCGCCACCGCCACCGGGCGCGGCTCGAAGCGGTAGTGGCCGGCGAGCGCGAGCAGGGTCGGGTGGAAGCGGATCGCGTTGCCGCAACGCTCGAGCACCGCGCTCTTCAGATTGTCGTAGAGGGCGATGCGCGGCACCGCGCCCCAGCACTCGAAGGCGCCGACATGGCCGCGCAGGAAGTTCTCCATGCGCGCATCGAGGAAGAAGCGCAGATAGATCTGGCGCGACCACGACAGCACCATGACGAAGGCCATCAGCGGACGGCGTGCGCGCCCGATCGTCAGGTGCCCGAAGTGCCCCCAGTCGACCTGGGCCTGCTCGCCGGGCAGGGTGCGTAGCCGCAGGTAGGCCTCGGCGCTCGGGCGCGGGCGGTGGCGGGCGATCAGGTGGCGGAAGTGATCGGGGCGCCCGGGGTAACCGCGTGCGCGCACCATGTCGTAGAGCCGCGCGGCCGTAAGGCGCGGAAACTGCGCGAGCGTCTCGTGGAGGAAGGGCAGATAGGGGTCGATCGCCGAGGCGCGCTGCACGGGGCCGTGCCGGGGCAGGCCGGCCTGGGCGAGCACGCGCGCGACGGTGTCGCGGTGCAGCCCGAGCTGCACGGCGATGGTGCCGATGCGCCAGCGCTCGGCGTGGTAGTAGCGCAGGATCTGCGCTTCGTGTTCAGGGGACAGGGCCATGGCGGGGCGGACTCCGTTCGGATCGCGGACAGGGGCGCCGAACCGGGGAGTGCAGGAAGTCCTGACGCACGAACGGGGACAGCACACGGTGGCACAGGTGGCACTGCCCGCTCGCGGACGGTACGGACTCGGGCACGGTCGGCGCGGTCCTTACTTCAACAGGCGGGGCCGGCGGCGGGGAACCCTGATGCGTCACTTCCTGGCGTCGCGCGCGGTAGCGGCGCTGGCGTTGCGCGTGCGCCAGGCGCCCCGCAAAGCTCGCCTGGTAGCGCGTGCCGGCTGCCCGCAGCGAGGCCGCGCGGGCACGCTGGGCGCAGCCGGCGGCGCAATAGCGCTGCCCCCGATCACAGTGGCTGCAGATCAGCACTGCCGCGCGGCACGCGGCACAGAGATAGCGTCGTCCGGTCGACTCCATGGGCCTTGAGGCCCGTGGGAGACTCGACGCCAGCGCCCACTTCGTGAAAGACTACGGGCGCAACGACCGCGCAGCCTTGCGCGGGTGCGGGGCGCGACACTGGGGATGACTTGGCGGTTTGAGCCGGTGTCGCGCCTGCGTTGCCACAGGCCGAGCCCGATTGTGCGCGCATCGGCCACTCGGGTGCCAAACGCCCTCCCTCCCGATTGCACGAACACCCCGCCCGCCATCGGCGCGCCGGGGTCAGGGGCGTTTCCCAGTCGCCCTACGGGCGCCTTCCAACGCCCCTGACCCCATCAAGCAAACAGCCGCTATCCGCTCACCAGATCAAGGTCATGCTGTGCCGTGCCGGCGGTGGACGCCGGATTTGTGCGGGAATCGACCGCCGTTAACAAGCCGCATGGCCATGGCGTGATAGGTGAGCACAGTGATCCCGATCGCATCGTTGCCGACCAAGGCAAACAGGCGCTTGCGGATCTCGTTGGCCGCATGCCGGTTGAAGGTGAGCGCGATGATCGCCGCGGCCGGCACGCGCCGCACACGCAACAGGTAAGCGATGCGATGCACTACGACCCGCGTCTTGCCTGAACCCGGGCCGGCGAGCACGAGCCGGTTCTGGTCCCGGTGGTCCGTGACGATGGCCTTCTGCGTGGCGTTCAGCGCGTCGATGATCGCCTTCCACGAGCCCTCGCTGGTGGCAAGCTGCAGGATCTCTTCCTTGCCCGGAAAGTAGTGGCGCAGGAAATCGTCCTTGCTGCGGGTGAAGTAATGCATGACCAGCCGCAAGGCGTCGGCCATCTCCCTGAGCGCGATCTCGGCGTATTCGCGCATCACATGCACCTGGATGCGGCGCTCCCGGTAGTGCTCGTCCAGGCGCTGGAAGTCGTCCTTCACATAGCGCTGGCCCTGCTTGTCCGGGTTGATGTCGATCGTCATCGCCCGCCGCATCACGGTCATGCCGTGGTTGAGAGTCAGCACCTCCTGGTGGTGCAGGTAGAGCAGCACGTGCTCCAGCGCCTTGAGACGCTGTTCCGGCTTGATCGTGGTGGACAGTTCCAGGTCCGCTGCGAGGAGATGCTGAAGCTCGCCAAAGGTGGTCTGCACCAGCAAGTCCTTGCCGCGCTGCCCGGGTGGCAACTTGCCGAACAGGAAGGGCAGCACCGCCGCGGCGATGCGCCGCCGCTTGTCGCCCAGCCCCTCGACCTGCGACCAGCTGTATCCGCCGCGGATGCGCAGCTTGAGATGGTCGCGGTTGACCTGCCGGAGCTCGAAGCTGCTGCGCTGCTGGCTGTCGCCGTCGCGATCGAGCGCGAGACTGTGAAGCAGGCGGGAGACATGCAGGGGCAGCAGCTCGGCCTGGCCACAGCACTCGCGCAGGGCAGCCGTCAGCGGCGGCAGGTTGACGTCCTGCCACGACCCGTCGTCCGCGTCCGGCGCGAGCTCGCGCAAGACCTTGAACAGCGCCGCCTCCAGCGCCAGGCAGCGCTGCAGGCGCTCGCTCGACGCCCCGGCAATCCCGTGACGCAGGTAAAGCGTAAGCTGAGAATCGTTCTCCAGCAGGCCAAGCGCCTCGAGCTGCCTGAGCGCAGCGCTGACCTCCTCGTTCGTCTGCCCGGTCAGCAACATCAACTGGTCGGTATTGATGCGCTCGTCTGCGTCGGCTGAATACAGGTAGCGCAGGATCGCGCGGAATTCCTCGAGACGCCGGTGAGGCAGGCGGGCGTTGTCGAGCCGCTTTGCCGCCTCTTCCTCAGTCAGGCACAGCTTGGCGGGAAAAACCTTCGTGTGGTTCTCTTGTCGCCGTAGAAACTGCCCACGCTCCAGCCAGGCGATGGCGGTAACGACTTTGGTTTCCGCATCCCGGTCATCCGACTCGAAGCTGGTTTGGACGGTCTCGTCCTGCAAAATTTCGCCCGCGGTGATCACCACCTGTCCGCCCTTGCGCTTGGCGGCTTCGAATCGGAGCTTCTTCAGGATCTGCTGGATGTCCTTATAGCTCAGCCGTGAACGCTCGCTGAGCCCAAACTGGGTTTCGATGTCCTGCGGGTCGTAAAGCAAGACGCAACGGGCATCGTCCTGGTCCCGCCCGGCACGGCCTGCTTCCTGAAGGTAGTTTTCCAAGGAGCCGGGGATATCAGCGTGGACGACCAGGCGCACATCCGGCTTGTCCACGCCCATACCGAAGGCGTTGGTGGCGACGATCACGCGCAGCTCGCCACGAATGAAAGCGTCCTGGATGTCCTTCTTCTCGTGTGGCTGCAGTCCAGCGTGAAAATGCCTGCAGGTCCAGTTCTGCCCGATGAGGAAATCGGCCAACTCTTCCGCCTTCTTGCGGCTGGCGACGAACACCACGGCACCGCCCTCACGCCCCTCGAGTTCGTCGCGGAGCAAGTCGTGGGTGCGCGCAAACTTCTCGCCGGCCGCTACCGGAAAGACCTCGAAATGCAGGTTCGGGCGCTCGGGCGTGCCGATGAAGGACTTGAAGCGAACGCCCAACTCATCGAGGAAATGCTTGCGGATATCGTCCAGCACATCCTGCTTGGCGGTGGCGGTGAAGCACCCGATCGGGGCGAGCTCACCCTCGCCGGTGAACTCACGGATGAAACGCGCCGCGTAAAGGTAGTCCGGTCGGAAATCGTTGCCCCACTTCGACAGGCAGTGCGCCTCATCGAAGATCCAGGCACCGATCTGCCGATTGGCGATCGCTTTGCGAAAAGCGTTGTTTCGGAACTGCTCGGGCGACACCAGCAGCATGCCCACATCGCCCAACTGGATCTTCTCCAGCACGTCGGCCCGCTCGGGCATGGTCAACAAGCCGTTCAATGCGGCCGCACACTGGACGTTGCGCGCGAGCAGGCCGTCCACCTGATCTTTCATCAGCGACTGCAGCGGCGAGATGATCACTGTGAGGCTGCCGTTGCGGTGATAGCGATTCAGCGCCGGCAGTTGATAGCAGATCGACTTGCCGCCACCGGTGGCAAGCACGGCCAACACCGGCTCGCTTCGCATGCCGGCCAGGACGATGTCGTGCTGCATGCTGCGGCCTTCCGCCTCGTAGCGAAAATCGTCGAAGCCAAAGTAGCGCTTGAGTTCCCGCCGGGGGTCGTGCGTCGTGCGGCAGTAGGTGCAGCCGGGGTCGTCGCAAGGCCGATCGCGCAACTCGGCGATCAGCTGCCCCACCGCCGGGAACTGGTGGCGCACCCAAGGGGCGAGCACCGAATTACCACCCGACACCCGCAGCCATGCCAGCACGTAGGCGATCGGCCAATGCAGTTCGGGCCGTCGCAGATCGTCCTCTAGCAGACCTGTCAGCCGGGTGCGGCAGACCTTGAGTTCGCGCTCGAGCGCGGGGTCGGTCTCCGCCAGCAAGGCCGGCAGGCGACAGGCGACCTCCGCCAGCGACAAGGGAGCGCGCCGCGTGAGCGCAAACAGGAAATTACCCAGCCCCGCTCCGGTGCGCGGCGCGATCAAGGCCTGGTAGCACAGCAACTCCTCGGGATTCGCCTCGAACAGCTTGTCGAAACCGTTCTGCTGGTCGGCGAACAGCGTCAGTGTCGAGCGGCAGTCGGACAGCGGCGAGTTCAGGCTGTCGCGGATCAGCTTGTAGTCCTTGATCAGCCGGTGGTAGGGGTTCTGCGGAAAGGCGAGCGGCGACAGGTGCAGTGTGTCGATCACCGGAAGCTGCAGCAGCGCAGAGTTGGGCGCAACCTCGCGCAACACGGGCAAGTCATGAGCCAACACATTGTGCCCGAGCACGAAGCTCGCCCCCGCGGACATCGCATCGAGGCGGACGAGCGCCGCACGAAGCCCCGCGCCGGTATTCAGCTCGAGCGTTTCACCGGTATCCGGTCGCAATGCTCCGATCTTGATGATCTGCTGCCGGCCACCGTCTGCTTGCGGAACAGTCTCAAGATCGAAGATCAAGCACTTTGGCTGGAGGGTTTGCGGTGTCTGCGCCATCCGGAAATCTGTCGCTTGCTGCGTTTGGCCAACGCGACCTGAATGAGGTCGTCAAGCACGCAGCAGACGACAAACCGACTGCAGGAAGGGACGGAAGACCACTGCGGCGTAGTCCGCATGATAGCGGCACGGCTTTGCTATGCACTTGGCAATGGCACTACCCGGCACAACTTTGCCACACTGACTCAGCAAAAACCTGCCATACAAAGCAAAACAGCGCATCACACTGCAAAGTGTAATGTGCCGTTAAGCATTTCCTGGCACGAAATCAAGCATAAAGTGGCCAAGAACTACCGAACTCACGACCACAAACAGCCCGAAAAGCGGCCTACGGACGCCTCTTCCAGCCGTCCGCGACCGCCGGGAAAGCATATCTTGGCCAAACAGCACGAAATAAAGCAATTCGTGACCAAAAAAATCTCTTGGAACCGCAGGCACTTTTTGCTGCATCCGCCAGCGGCCTACCAGTAGCCGGGCCGCTTGGGCTCTGGCGCATCCAGAATGACGTCAGAAACCAGCACCAAGGGGTCCAGCCAGTCGGCCTTTGCCCGCGCCCAGGCAAGCCAGTCGGCCTGCTCAGCCGAAGGCCCACCCACTGCACGAAGTTGCCTTTCCTTCGCATCAGCAAAGGCACGAAGCTTTGCTGCTCGCTCCCAGTTCGCTGCATCGGCCTCAAGCGCCTCGAAGCGAGCGACTTCATCGGCATGGCGGGTCGTGAGGAACTCATAGCGCTCCACTGCGAGGCGGTAGGCCTCCTTGCGGCGTGCCTCCTCTTGCTCTTTGGCATGGATGTCCCTCGCCAGGACGATGACGCCACCGACGACCTCCCCGAGGCGACTTTCTAGCTGCGTTCTCGGTGTGTCGTTCCATTTGCGGGATGGCCAGCGCCCTACCTCTATCGTCAGGGTGCCTGTCGGAGTGTAGTCATGTTGTGGGATGCTTGGATAACTTGCAGCGTGGTCCCAGCGCGACCGATCCCAGTACCGCTTCCGGGCACGCTCCTCCGCAGGCGTAACCACATGCACACTGCGCTTGACGTGCTCGCTGATGGCGAAGGCCATCTTCGTACCGGTCTCCAACCACTTGACCCAGGTGGCCCCTTTTTCGGCATCGATTTCGAAGGAGAAGCCCTCTTTCTCGAGCGCCTTGATGAGCGCATCCGTCAGTGCAAGTGCTCGGTCGAGGGCGTCCTTGGTCACGGAAAGGTTGAGCACTTCCTTCGGGGCCGAGCGTAGCATAGTGCCCTCAGGCCAGCCTTCACGCCTGCGCAGCCGCTTCGATGTAGCCACCACGAGCGAGTGAGGGGTGCCCACTTCTTCGGGAGGAGGAAGTGGTGGGACTTCTTTCCGCACCCGAGCCGCCGTCTTTCTTGCAGCTTCCCGGACTGCTACCTTTTCAGACGGCAACTTGACCAATCCCGTGGGAACTGCGCCCGAGTGCTTCAGGGGGGGCAGGGGGACCCGGTGCATGACCTTACCCGCTTTGACTTTGGCCCAATACCCCCGACTTGGCAGGGGGATGGCCAAAGACCGGCATATCTTGGCGAGGCCGACGTCAGACAGCCCGTATCGAGGGGCGACAACGGACACCGGCTCAGTCCAGACCTCGTTGTAAAGCGTTTCCCGGTCAACAGGCTTAGCCGTACTCTCCATCTCAGATGCTCCCCTCGAAGCAAGCAATCACCACCCGCCTGATGTTAGCTGCCCTCCATCGCCCCCATCGGGTACGTCGTCGCCGTCCTGATTCGCCCTAGGGCGTAATCCCAGGGGATACGCTCTTGCTCTAACCTGAGCCGGGGACCCCATCGTCCAGTAATCAGACCTTCGAAGACCGAGCGCTCGGACGCGGTCAGGAGGGGTAGCTCGAGCAAGCTCGTCTGCGCCGGCTCCTCCACGCACAACCTGCGATAAGCCATCAGCGTGTGCTCGTCCATTAGGAGCGACTCAACGGCTGGCATTACCCCGCGGGCGACGTTCAGGATTGCGAAGCCATGGGTGTCAATATCTCCCCAGTAAAGGCCCCTGGCGTCACGTATCCAAGGCAGCTGAGAGAGCGTGCTAACCGCGTTGCCGAGCTTCATGAAGGCCACAACACCCTGCAAATCAGGTAGTGCCAAGCCTGTTTCCAGGTTCTCGACAATGAGGGCGGTGCTGGGATCCAGACTCAGGGCGGCCAGCTCTTCCGTAGGCGCTTCGAGGTCACGTAGGCCACCGACCCTGTGCCGCAGAGTCGGGCACAGTATGCGGATACGAACTCTATTGGGCTGCCGGCGAAGACCGCAGATGCTATGGAAATCGCCCTCGGGGATGACGGACCGCAGTTGACGTACCAAGTCCGCAATGAGCCCCTTCCGTTTTTCCAGCCACTTGGTATCGAGGCCCTCCACGGGTAACTGTCGGACCATAAGCCCTGACGCCGGGTTGCGTTCAAGCCAGTCGAGCAAAGCGAACAGCCGACGAAAGTCAGCATCGTCATACTCCGCCAGTACGTTGAAAAGTTTGCTGACCACCGCAGGACCGGACAGCTGAGGCCAACGGTCAGTGATGCTCTGATAGCGAAGCTCAACCTGCTCCCATCGCGAACCATCCCCCACGACTGCCGCCACCTCATGCGGTGTCGCGAACGCCAGGCTTGCGGGAAGTTGCTGCGTGCCCAGACGGCCCCACTGCCGGGACATCCAGGAAACGGAGCCACCTGAAGACCACTCTGCCCACGCTTGGACCCACCTCCTGACGCCTGCGGGGTCGGCGGTCACATCCTTCTCAGTCGGCAGACCAAGCGCCACGGACAGAGGCCATTGCCCTTCGCCGATGAGCCACGATTTCTGCTGATTGGTGTAGCGACGCTGAAGAAGCGCCCGTACATCCTCAGGTAACAGCAGCTTCTTCGTCATCGGGCGTATCCGAATTGAGCTTCAAGCGCTGCGCACCCTCGTCATAGTCAATGAGCACAACCGCCGAGTGCTTGCGGTCCTTGATGTGAACGAAACAGGCACCGCCAATGAAGGGCTCCAGCGTCATGACCGACTTCATCGGCGTTGCGACAATCATCTGGAAGCCAAAGGTTTTGAAGATGTTCATGGCCATCGACGTGAACTCCGCGTCAGCCTTGTCGAAAGCCTCATCGAGGACCACGGTCGAGAACATCGGCAACGCTCGGTCTTGGCCACCGAGCTGGTAACGTAACGCCGCAGCGAGACAGGTCGCCGCGAGCTTCTGCCGCTGCCCACCTGACTTCCCGGCACCACTTTGATAGACCTCGACTTCAAGCCCTGACGCATCGAGTTCCCGGGCGACAAATTCCACGTGTAGGCGGACATCCAAGACCAGGCCTCGCCAGTTCCGGTCGACCGTCTCCTGACTGGAAAAGCGCTTCACCAAGGCGTTCAGCACTTCAAAGCGCCGCTCCGCCATCAATGGGTCAGCGCTGAACGAGTGGCTCAACGACTCCTTGAGGCTCTGCTTGAATTGCCGCACATCGTCGAGCATGCGGTCCGTGGTCTCGATCACCAAGTGCGTCCCTGGGTTGTAGGGCGCAGTCTTGAGGCTCTCGTTGACGAGGTCCATACGGTCGCGAATCGCCTTTCGCTCCTGGTCCAACTGGGCTGAAAGACGGGTGAGATTCTGGTCGCTCTGTTCATGCAGGAGCCGAAGAAAGCGCTCTTCGTACTCGGGCAAACCGTCACCGATAAGACGCGCGAGCTTGGAGAAGAAATCGGGCGCACTCTCAATACTCGGGTCGAGCCCACCAGCCTCGGCCGGCCAGGTCGTTACGAACGTCTGAAAACAGCGTTCGACTTTCTTCTCGTGCTCACCAATGCGAGTGAGCAGGCCGGTTCGTTCGGCCCCGATGCCCCGTTCCAACCGCCCCACAATTTCATCAACGCGCTCCAACTCCATCGGGATGGGAATCTGCGCCAACCGCTCATCGAGTCCAGTGAGCTGAAAGGGCGTCAGAGCGACACTGAGAAGCGCCTCCTGAAGGCCGCTCAGCCGCTTTTCCAAGCTGGCAAGCACAGACTCCTTCGCACGCAAACCGCCCTCTGTCTCATTGGCGGCATTCACAGCATGCTTGTAGAGCCTGTCCTGTTCGACGACTTGGGCATCAAGCACCGCGAGGTCCGGATGCGCCTCTCGCTCCGTCTCGAGTCGCGACTGCAGGTCCGAGATGCGTTCGAGAACCGAACCGACATCAACCTCTGCCCACGTGAGGTTAGCCAACGTCTGGCAATGCATGAGCCGCTCTTCGTTCAACCGTCCGGCATCGACCAATGCCGTAAGCGCCTTCTTGATCTCTTCGATTTCACCGACAAGCGCCAAGGCCTGCTCCTGATACAGCTTGAGCTTGCGCGCGTTGTCGAACCCAAGCACCCATTGGCTCTTGTCACCGACGGGGCGGCGGTCATTCTTTTCGTGGCGGGTCGTGCTGTGTTTGACCTGCCCCTCACGTGTCAGCGCGCGGGGGGCACTTCGAAATGCCTGGACGCTATCGGCGCACTCATAATCGAAGTGCGTCTTCACCTCTTCAAGCAACCAGTCTCGATACGGCCCCGCAGCGAAGTTCAGCTTCTTGACAAGCGAGTTCGAAGACAGCGAGCGGCCGGCGGGGAGAAACTCCGTCATCCTCAGATAAACCAGACGCTCACCGAGGTGCGTGTCGTTGATGTACGCCGACACGGCGGAATAGTGCTTGTCCGACACCAACAGGGAGCGCGCGAATCCACCCAGCACCCGCTCAATCGCCCCCTGCCAATCCGCCTCCTCGGCTTTCACCTCGATGAGCTCGCCTGCGAACGGCAATCGTTCCTCCGGAATGTTGAGTGCCTTTGCCAGCCTCTCCCTGACGTCGAGCATTCTCGCGGGGATGTTCGAGCGCTGCCGTTCCATCGCCTCGATTTCCCGGCGCAACTCCTTGAAGTCGTTTTCTTTCCTGTCCCTAGCCTGGCGGAGCGCGTACTGCTTGTCCGCCTGCTGCTCACGCCACTCGGGCGCCGCATGGACCTGCTGCTTCGACTCGGCAACCAGACCGGCGAACGAGGTCGTGTCCTCCGGGTAAGCCCAGCCCATGGCTGCGCATGCGGCCTGCGCTTTCTCCCGCTTGGCAAGTCGCTCCCTCCTCTGGCCTTCGGCAGTGGAAATGTCGCGTGTCAGTTGCTCAATGAGGTTACCGCCCGCGCCAGCGCGCTTGTCCTGCAAGTCGCGCAGCTTTTCGAACTCGCGGCCCGCCAGCTCACCCAATCGCGCCGCTTCCGCCGCCTGTCCGACAATCTCCGCCTCGGCGAGGCGAATAGCCTCCTCGAGCAGGCTTTTCCGTTTCTGCTCGCGGTAAGGGTCGATGCCTGCGGAAAGCTCATCGAGCTCGTTCTTGGCGAGCCGCGCCGCCTCCAGGCGCTCGGCCTCATCCTTGGCGGGCTGCAGGGTCTCAATCTGCCGTCGCGCATCGACGACGGCACGATGCGCCTCGTTGAGCTCCTGGAATTGCGAAACCAGGCGGTCGGCAAGCTCGAAGGTTTCCGGCGCATCGAGCATGAAATCCCGCAAGAAGGTGTTCAGATCGCCCAGATTCTTCGCTGACTGGGTCTTATGCAGCAGCCTCAAGGCCCGCTCGTTCTCGATCCCTAGCAAATACCGGAAACGCTCCTGATACGCGCTGAACTCATCACGTACGAACGCATCGGGCAAGTCGAACTTGAACCTGCGCGTGTCGAAATCGCTTGCCGGGAAGAACTCGAGCTCACGCACATCAAACTCGCGCTGCAGGACCACATAGAGCTTTCTGGCGTCACGCGTGGCGGTGCTCTTTCCTCTCACCCACAGTACCTGGGCGAGGACAACCACTCGGCCCCTGCCGTCGCGGTAGGTCTCCGAAATCGCTGACCAGGTGGTATCGGGCCGTAGATACTGCGACACGTATTCGCCGGAATCCCCTGTCTGCTGGGACCAAGCCCCGCGGATGTAGGTGATGATGTTGCGGTCCCTGCCGTGGCGCTCCGCTTCGCGAGCCGCAACGTTGAAGTCCACCCACTTCGGCGGCGTCATCAACGCAGCATGCGCATCGAGGATGGTCGACTTGCCGGACCCAGACGGTCCCACGAACAAGTAGCCCTTCTCGGAGATGTCAAAAGTAAAAAGCTTGTCGAAGGTGCCCCAGTTAAAGGTTTGTATCCGCGCAAGTCGGAACTGGCTGGCCTCAGCGCCAGCATCACCAAAAAGGTCGGCCGTCGCGCTCATTTCGCTATTCATCGCCTTCACCCCCGGTATCGGATTCGGCCCCCTCATCCACCTCGTCATCCGCTGCCGACGTCCCAGTCCGCTGCGCCAAGGCTGCGTAAGTACGGGTGAGCGCCATGATCTCTTCTGCCGGAAACAACAACTTCAGGGTCGGGGAGACCTCGAAGCGGTCGTCCGCCCCGCGAATCTTCTGTAGCAAACTGAGCTTCTTCGCCTTCTCAATGGCCGCGATGCGCTGTTTCACAAAGCGCGCATGGTCGACGTTGTCATCCTTCTCATAGACGCTCAGATGCTCCAGCAGCTCTGGCAAGGAGACGACTGCCCGCTCACCCTGAGTGTCTGCTTGGGTGAGTCTCTGCCGCAGAAAGAGCACCAAGACCGACTCGAGGTAGGTCAAGTTTGCTCGCCGCAGCAACACAGGGATCTCTGTATCGTCGGCCGTAACCTGCCGCGTGAACGCGACCTTCTGCTCATGGTCGATGACGAGCTCAAGAAACAGCTCGTGCAAGCGCTCACGCACAACCACCTCGTCGCGCACCAGCACCGGCCAGAGCTTCGTCTGGCGTCGCCCATCGACCGCAGGCCCAAGAAGCAGCTGGACGAGTACCCGTCGGGTCTCCAACGGGAGACGTCCGCTGTCCCCTGGAAATGCCGCCCCGCTGTCGCCGCCGGAGGCTTCAGCCTCCGGGCAGAAACCGTCCGTACCAACCCCCATCGATGTCTCCACCTGAGGATCGTAATCAGTCGAGTAGCTCAAGGGCACGCTCCCTGACAAAGTAGATTGTGGGCACACGCCCCTTGCGGCTGATGCCATCGGCGCCGACCCAGCTGACCGTCTCCAGCTTGTCCGTCAGCTCGCCGTGCTTTGCCCCAAGCGCAACGTAACCCACGACGCTGCCAAACCCCTGTTCTGCCGGAAAGTGTTCGAGCACTTGCCCAATCGTCACCTGCGACATCGACGTGAGCATGACGCGCAGGTGCTCTCGTAGTGTTCGAAAGTCGATTTCGGACTGGCGCACCATGTCTTCGACGACATCGAGTCCAAGTTCGGAGGCCTCGGCCTCGGGCATCGACGCATCGGCAACGCTCAATGTCGGGTCATGCAGTTCCCACTGGCTGACCGAGCGGATACGGCTGCTGGTGAGGTTGAAGAAATAGTCAATGTGGGCGCTCGGCCGCACAGCAGGACGCGCCTGAAGTGCCGCTTGCTGGGCCTCCTTCAGCAGCCCATGGAGTCGGCGCTGCTCCTGGAATTCGCGACTCTGGACAAAGGTCTTGAGGCTGCGCGCGAACTGCTGGACAACGTCGTGCACACCTCCACCTTCGCTCATCAACGTCGCGGTCAGGTTCTGCAGGAAACGGCGCTCGCGCAATTCAAGTTGCTGCGCGAACGGGCGTGCGATGACCTCGTCGAGCGACTCGAGCAACACGGCTGACTGCTCGCCATCGGTGAGCAAACGCCAAAACGCAGAAAAGGTTCTGCCATGCTCACTCTCGGCGATGAGGTCCACCCCCGAAAATAGGGCCTCCAGCACCTGCCCCCGGCTTCCGTCACTCTCCATGAGGCTCTGCCTCAAACTCCGATTGAGCTTGTCGAAAGCATCACGCACGCTTCGGAAATCGTTCGCCAACTCCTCGGCCAGCGAGATGATTTCGCGGGCGCGCTCCAGGGCACGCTCATCGGGCAGCGTTTTCACACCACCGCGTTCGAGCGCTGCTATCTCCCGGTCAATGCGTTCCCGCTCCGCCGTCAGTGCCGCCATACGGGTTTTCGGATTGGTGTCGGTCTCTTCCGCGAGGCGGGACAACTGCTGCATGACGTTTGCCAGACGACTTTCAGTGGCGGAGGTGCGCGGCCGGAGGATGCCGTTGATGAACCGCAGTGCGACCGCTGCATCGGCGGTCAGCTCGAACTCTTCTTCGCTTGCGCCGGGGGGAAAACGCCTCGTCAGCCACCCCTCACCAATCCAATCTGCAACGTAGGCTTGTGCGGTCTGCGGGAGTTCATGTCCATGGTCACGCAAGAGCTCCATCTCGCGAGCCAGTCGCTCGTGGAACACTGAACTGGATAAGGTTTTGTCCTGGTCGAGCAAAAGGCTCTGGAGCAAGCCCATGACCAAAGGAGCTTTGTCTGCAGCAAGCAGCCGCCATAGCGGCTTGCCGCGTAACGCGAGTAAGGCGGCTGAAGTTCGAAGTGCCGTCATGAATCATGCTCCCTCGGAGCGAGGCCTCATTCCATACCAATCACTGCCGGACACGGGCGTCCTGTGAGCCAAGAATGTGTATCGCACCTGCTCCCGAAGCGGACAATATACCAAGTCCATACTGCAAGCCGCTTGCCGACGCCTACGCTGCCCTCATGGATGCAGCCAAGGATGCAAGTATGATGTGGCTCTTATCCTTCGCGCCCCAGCTGCCCGCATTCGCGACCGCGTGACCATGACCTTCGACCTCGAACCGCGACGCTCCGAACAATTCGTCGCGCTCCAACATCTGGTTCAACGCAAGTTGGGTCGCTGCCTCATCCGGCTGCAGCAATACGAGCGGCTCCTGAAGGCATTGGTCGCAGAGCACGACGTTTCCGGCCCTGCACATCGACTGATCGCCATCCGGGACTCGCGCATGGAGGGCCTGTCGAAGAAGACCCTTGGGCATGTCGTCGGAGCGCTGACCGAAAATCTGCTTACCCCGGACTCCATCGCTTCGGACGAAGATGGGGACAACGACCACTCGGCAGAAGAAAATGCCTTTGTCCTTCGCGCCAGGTTCAGGGTCGAGTTATCGGCAAAGCGCCATGAGGAGACGGTGACTGCCCTCCGCGCGCTCGTCGACCTGCGTAACGAACTGGTTCATCACTTTCTCGAGAAGCATGACATCTGGAGCGAGAGCGGCTGCATCACGGCCCAAGCGTATCTGGAGGCCTGCTATGAGCAGGTTGATGAGCGTTACATGGAACTCCAGGCATGGGCAAAGGCCAGCGTGGAGGCGCGCGAGTACATGGCGAGCTTCATGCAAACGCCCGAGTTCAGGGAATTTCTACACCACGGCATCCTGCCCGGAGGGGCCGGGGTCGAATGGGCTTGCAGCACCATCGTGAGACTGCTCCGTGAGGCCGAGGCCGGCCTCGCGCACGACGGTTGGACATCCCTGAATGACGCCATTGCCTTCCTCCAAAAGGAACATCCCGAGCACACCCCACGACGCTACGGCTGCAGCAGTTGGCGGCAGGTTCTGCATGAATCGGGGCAATTTGAAGTACGGAAAGAGCAGGCGGGCCCCGGCTTACCCACGAGGGTGTGGTTTCGGTCCGGCGGCATCTGATGACAAATTACTCTAGCTCAACTCGCCACCCCCCAGTCGGATGAGAACATGGCTGCATGTCACTGACGGTTCTCGATTTCGCGGCGGCGAGCCCGTTGATTGCAGACGTCTGACGCGTGGTGTTTGAGTGGCGTCTCTGCTTGAGTGAGGCTGGCCTTCCTGCACAGCGAGGGATAAGTTGCCCCCGCGCTTGGATCCACAAACAACACCTCGACGGCTCCCGTTCCGAAGCCGAGATCCGCAGCAGAAGCCGGTGACTGGCCAGCGACAGCTGTTCAGTGCTCAGTTACATCGCATTAGAATTAAAGCCCACCTGCATCACTGACGACCGATGAAAAATACGCCTCGGCAGCTTCTGCACAACCTTTTGGATTACATACGAGAGCAGGCCAAGAACGTCGATCCGAAAGGGTTTCGGCTTTCAGCTGCCAAGGGCTTCCTTCGTCGTCGGCCCGAACTCGCAGGCCTCCCGGGCGTCACCTTCGACCTCAAGGTCGAAGGTGACCACACGTGGCTCCAGGTTGAACGATTGGATGCACGCAGACCACCAGCGCCTCCTGAGCATGCAAGTGACCTGCTTGTAGTTGGCGCCGACCCGTTCGGTGCCCCGCCAGTCGTGAGCGAGGCAGGCATCAAGTCGCGCATCACCAGGCTTCGAGAACGGAGACCGGACGATACCTTTGAGGCCGCAGCCGCCGAGATACGCGCCACCGCAGACGCAACCCTGAAAGCATACTCGCCTATCTGGCAGGCCTGGGCTGAGGGCGAACGGCCTCGTAGGAAGACGATTGCGCTGTACGCTGAACTGTTCGCCCTGAAGCACCAGCTCGAGGCGGAAGAGACTGCTCGGCCTCAAGAGCTCGTGTGGGGCATCGGCGTCGCCAGTTGGAACATCCCGGTCGACTCGGACAGGATCGCGTTCGAATATCCGCTAATCACTCAGGCGCTCGAAATCTCCATCGACGAACGCACCATGATGCTTGAGGTGCGCCCTCGCTCTACCGATACTCGCGTCGAGTTGGACGGTTTCACTGCTTGCGCCGTCATCGGAGCGGCCGAACTCGAGCTCGCGGCAAAAGAACACCTGAAGCGGCCTGGCGCCGCGCCAGTGACGCCTTTTGATGCATCGACCTACGGTGACATCCTCCGGCTCGTCGCCAGCAACATGGACAGTGGTGGGCAATATCGGGAAGTGCAGGGAAAGGCTGAGCCCGTCCCACCCCCTGGCTCGAACCTCATCGTCACAGACGAGTGGGTCCTTCTCTCACGCCCCCGGTCCAACAATTACCTGTTTGACGACCTCCGACGCCTTCAGGAAAAGCTCGAGGCCGGCGTAGAGATCCCTTCGGGCCCACTGTCCCTCGTTTCTCCCCCTTCAGATGAGCCGGTCCGCCATTCAGAGATTCGCTTCCGCGGACTATCGACCCGCGGCTCGGGGAGTGGTGGGGGTGCTGCAAGTACGCAAGAACTGTACTTCCCGCTGCCCTACAACGACGAGCAAGTCACCATCATCCAACAGCTCGAGCAGTCCCCCGGTGTGACCGTCCAGGGACCGCCGGGCACGGGCAAGACTCACACAATCGCCAACATCATCTGCCACTACCTCGCGAGCGGGAAACGCGTGCTGGTGACCTCGCGCGGAGAGCAAGCACTTGAGGTGCTGCAGTCGAAGATTCCCGAGGGTGTGCGCAAGCTCACGGTCTCGCTGCTCGCAAGCGACCGAGAGGGTGTGCGGCAATTCCAGGCATCCATCGAGGCGATACAACACCAGATTTCACAGCTGAACCCGGCACTCACCCAACGCGAGATTTCCGAGCGCCAAAGTGCCATTGACCGCGCACACGAGGAACTCGCGCTAATAGACCGGCGCGTAGACGAGATAGCTGCCACGCAGTTGCAAGAGATCGAGGTGGACGGCGTCCCGCAGCGCGCAGCGAAGATGGCCGAATTGGTCCTCTCCGGCCATGAACATTTCGGCTGGTTCGACGATGTCATCGACCTGGACGCCAAACATGCTCCCCCTCTGACGCAGGAAGAGGCAAGCCAGCTGAGAGAGTCCCGAAGGATCCTGCGCGACGACCTGTGCTATGTGGGCGTTCAGCTACCTGCCACGGACGCCCTGCCCAGCGTGGCCGACATCGCTCGACTGCACGAGATTCTTGTCAGAATGCGCCGGCTCGAATCTCGTATCAGAAGTGGCGGGCTTCTTCCTCTCAAGGCAAGTAGCCCCGAAGTACTGCAGGCCGCTCAAGACTTGCTCGCACGAATCGACGCTACGCTCGAAGTCGTCACTGGTCTGGAAGGTCTCGGTGACGCTTGGCCCTTCGCGCTCCGTGAAAAGTGCCGACATGCCAACTTCAAGGCTGAACGCGAGGCCTTGGAGTCGTTGTTCAATGACATCGACACTTTGATTGAAGCACGCGCAGGTTTCTTGAAACGCCCAGTCGATTTCCCTGAGCGCGGACTCACCTGCCAGAAGACGAAGGAAGCCGTTAAGCGCGCCGCCGAGACGGGCAAGCCTTTTGGCTTTATCGCATTCGGGGCGAGCGATGCCAAAGAAAATGTGGGGCAGATTCGGGTTTCGGGCCTTGTCCCACAGTCGACGGCCGATTGGCAACATGTAGACCGGTATTTACAGCTGCACCAGGAAATCCTGTCGTTCCAGGTTCGCTGGAATAACTTTGCGGATGACCTCTCGCTACCACGGCTCGAGGGCGGCGTTGCCAGCCTCCGAAGGATCGAGTTGATCGCGAGCGCCGCGAAGAACGCGCACAAACTGGCGACGGAGCATGACGCCCAACTGGTGGCGAAGGCGCAGGAGGTCTTCCAGCGCGCCCCGCTCAAGGCGCTCACCAGCGATTCAACCGAGCTGCGCTCGGTCCGTGAGCAACTTGACGACCACCTGACAAATGCGACGCTGGCTCAGGCGACTGTCCAACTCGCAACCCTGCAAGAAAAGCTCGTGGGCACGTCAGGGCCGGTTATCGACACGCTCAGATCGTTTGTCCTTCGCGAGTTGGGCAAGGTCGACCTCGAACCAGAGCGCGTTGCGGCAAGGTATGCGGAGTTGCTGGCAGAGCTTCGTCGCCTCGCGGAGCTCGGCACCCATTTGTGCCGAGTGAACGACTACGCTAGCCGCATTGAACGAGCGGGTGGCGTGAAGCTCGCGCAGCGAATCCGGACCGAGGCTGTCGGCATGGCTGGGGAAGACCCAGTCTTTCCTCCGACATGGCGAGAAGCCTGGAACTGGGCACGGGTACGGGCCCACCTGCAGTCGATTGAAGCACGCGAGGAACTCGTCAGACTGTTCGCACGACGCAAAGACCTGGAAAACGGGCTGGCGCGCCTGTATCAGGAGCTCGTTGCAAAATCGGCGTGGCTCTCAACCAAGCGTAACGCAACGCAACGAGTCCTCCAGGCGCTGGCGGGCTACGCTTCCGCCATTCGCCGCATCGGCCAGGGGACCGGCCCGAATGCCACCCGTTATCGACGGGACGCGCGCGAGGCGATGTTTGAAGCCGCTGGCGCAGTTCCGTGCTGGATCATGAGTCACGCCCGAATCTCCGAGGCGATGCCGGCCGATATTGGCGCTTTCGACCTCGTCATTGTCGACGAGGCAAGTCAGTCCGACCTGTGGGCGCTGCCGGCGATTCTGCGCGGAAGGAAGATTCTCGTGGTCGGCGACGACAAGCAGGTCTCGCCGGATGGCGGGTTCATTGCGAGTGCCACAATTAACAATCTGAAGGCGCGCTTCCTGTCGGACCAGCCGTACGGCAACGACATGACGCCGGAGAAGTCCCTGTACGACCTGGCGGCACGAGTGTTCGCGGCGAACCAGGTAATGCTCAGAGAGCATTTCCGTTGTGTCCCGGCCATCATCGCCTACTCGAACCGTACCTTCTACAAGGACAACATCCAGCCACTACGCATTCCGAGCGCTCATGAGCGCATCGACCCTCCCTTGGTGGACCTTTACGTCCCACATGGCATGCGAGATAAGCACAGCTGCAACAAGGCGGAGGCTGAAGCAATTGCCGAGGAGATTGCTGCCATTCTCGACAACCCAAGCCTCGTAGGTCGCACGATTGGCGTTGTCTCTCTGCTCGGCATGGAGCAGGCAAAGCTCATTGATAGCGTCGTACGTCAGAGGTGCGACGCGGCCGAACTCCTGCGCCGCCGGTTTGACTGCGGCGACGCACGGACCTTCCAAGGGAGCGAGCGCGACATCATGTTCCTTTCCATGGTGGTCGACAGCAAGAGCTGCAAGGCACTTTCCGGCACCATGTACGACCAGCGCTTTAACGTTGCCGCGAGCCGCGCCCGCGACCGCATGTACCTTGTCCGTTCGCTCAAAGTCTCGGACCTGTCAGACAAGGACCTGCGTCTCACCCTCGTAAGCCATTTTGACAAACCGCTCATTGCCGATGAGCAACCGGCAGAACTCCTCATTGACCTGTGCGAGTCGGGATTCGAGCGCGAGGTCTTTACGAGGCTCTCGGAGCACGGCTATCGGGTCATTCCCCAGGTCAAGGCGGGCGCATACCGTATTGATATGGTCGTCGAAGGTGCGGGAGACGCCCGCCTCGCCATTGAGCTCGATGGCGACGACTACCACGGACCGGACCGGTGGGCCAACGACATGGCCCGCCAACGCGTTCTTGAACGCGCAGGCTGGGTCTTCTGGCGGTGTTTTGCGTCGACCTGGTCACTGCAAAAGGACGAAGTCTTCGCAGAGCTCCTCTCAAGGCTCCAGGCGATGGGTATCGAGCCGATTGGGGCGATGGAAAGAGTACCCTCGCTGGTCGAAAAGCGAACCTGGACACGTTCAGACGGGGAGCGCTACGGGGCCGACGATCCCGCCGCTTACGTCCTGGAGGACGCAATCGCTCAAGCGAACCGCGAGAACGCCGCGGCGGCATCTCCGACGGAAACCGATGCGCCTCGTTCACCCGAGCCGGCGCACAGCGATGCCCTACCGACAACTACCGAGAGCGACATCGCCTACCTGATCACCGTACAGCAGTACGAGGGCGGACCGTGGTGGACGCGAGCATTCCCTGCGCACCACACCCTTGTTGCTCTTCGTCAGGCAAATGGAGGTCGGCGCGCCTCATCAACCCAGGACGCCGCCGCCGCTGTCAGTGCTCACGTAGATGCAGTCCTCGACGAGTTGCTGGAGAAGAAAATCGCTCCGGCCGCCGAAGCCGCTCACCCTAAACGTGAGGAGGCGATTCGCATTGCGACAGAAACAGTGAAGGCGTCAGGGTGGAAGGCCGTCCTGGTCGACTGATGCGATCAGTGCGCAACCAACACCATCAGATCTGGCGCCCACTTTCCTGAGTTCGGCAGGCGCCTCAGCGCCCAAGCTCGTCGCGCCTCGGCCGATGGGAACAGCGACGGATCTTGCTTTACCACGTCGAGGAGCTCAGAGAAGGTGCGTGCGTCTCCCTCGAAACTTTCTACCAGCGAACATTTCAGTTCTGGATCGCCATTGCCGCGCAGGAGCTGTAATGTTCGCGCTGCATCGGCTTGCCACAACCATGATGCGCCGAAGCTGTCTGGGGCACTCACCAACGGCAGCATTGCGTCAAACAGGGTCTTAGACGGATCTGGCCTGATCCTCATCCAGAAATCCAGTTTTTCTGCAGCTGTTGCCCTGGCCGCGATTTCTCTGCAGAGCTGGATCTGAAGACTGGGCGAAAGCTTGTTGAAGTTAGATTTCAGCACCCCCAGCCCCAGGGGGCTCAAACACAGGAGCAGCTCATCTGGGGCGACGAAGTCGATCAAATGCTCCCTCAGCCACTCCCAGATCAGCGACAGCATCATGCGAGGCCCTTGTGACAGCTCGCCGTAGCAGTTGAAGATCGAGGCCGCTATTCGCGCAGGCTCGCGACCCGGCTCCCGTGCCACGTCAATGAGCACGCGTAGCCAGAAGAGAGGGTCTCGACTGTCCAGTATCTCCTTCCACCACCCAGCCTCAGCTTCTGCCGACTGTGTCCCCGCAAATCGCGCGACCAGGTAGGGGATGAGCACACCGGGGGGACTCGCTGGGACTGCAGCGAGTCGTTCCACCACCGCTTTGGAGCTCTGCAAGATCGTTTTGACAATCTGTCGCCGCGGGCTCCTCGCCAGGCTTTGCCAGTCAAGCATCCAGGAAACATCAGAGAAATTCACCTCATCCAGATCGAACCACCCTGGGAAGAACGAGGCCCAATACTCCGGAATCTCAAGCCGCGGGCGCGCCATCCCAAGGCTCACCGACCAACAAGCACCAATCCACAAGTCCGGAAGCGCCCAGCCAATAGTCATCGAGCTGGGAGTATCCGGTACGACCCCAACCATCCGAGTCAGCACAATCTCCACAATGGAGCGAAGGCCTTCTGGCACGGCCTGTCGACTTAGGTCGCGGGTACTCAACGCACAGAAGATCGCTTCACTGGCACCGACGCCGGCTGCGTCGTCCTGGTACTGAACCAGGACCTGCGTCGCGCAAGCGGCAAGCTCCTCGATTGACAGCAGAGCCAACGCGCGCTGAACCGTAAGAAACCTGTCCGCGTCGAAACACAGCGCCCCCCAGTGCGGGCGTGACTCCCGGGTGATCAGGCGCTGCAGGCGTCCACGAGTGACGAGCTCCACGACAAACCGCGGCGCCAAGGCAACTCGCCCCTGCTCGTCATGCGCCACAAAGACGGTGTCTACAAGGTCCAATCGTGCACGCTCGGTCGCGCGCTCTTCGAGCGTCCGAAACAGACGTAGTCGCTCATCCTCTTCACTCTCCGAGCAGAGCTGCCTGATTAGCCTCGACGGAGTGGAAATCAACCTCTTCCAGTCATCCGGGCCGATACGCCCCCCCCAGGGCAGACCGGGGTCGTTGAACCAATCCCACGCCACGTCTGCAAAAGCGAGGCAGCTCTCGGCATCATCTTGCGCAATCTGCCGAAGTAACTGCTCGCCCGCCTCTGTCGCCTCCAGGTCGGGCAGTCCCGCCACCCCCACGTGGTGGACAACGCGGCACAGCCCCATCAGGTTTCGGGGTGTATCGAACAGCGAATCGTCGCCAAATGCAGCAAGCCAAGTCTCCAGTGCCGACGCGTCGAACGAAGAGTTGGAGGCCGGTGATAGTCGCGCTCCAACCCATTTCAACAGTCGCGCCCTCCAGTCTCGGCGCAACTGCCATGCGTACTCCTTCCAGGTGCTATCGGAATCGATATCAGACAAAGGCATATCTTTGTGGCGCCAATAGGCGCCACCCTGCCCGGCGCGCGGCATCGCGAAAGGAGCACAGACGAGTACTGCCTTGGATGCCCGCTTGAGTAGCGCAGAGACATCCCTCTCACCCTGACTCTCATCGACCTTGATGCAAATGGCGGAACGTGTCAATGACTTTGCGTCACCGTGCTTCATGAATTTACTGTGGAAGCCGGGGTGTTCGAGTCGTCGGTTTGCTCCGTTGCGGGTGGGTTGATCCAGGCTGCGGTCGGCAGCGCTGGGGGTTCGGGGCGGCGCCCCTTGAAGCGCTTGGGGTTGGCCAAGAAGGCGGCGTCCAGCGCGTCCTGTCTGAGCGCACGAGCGGCGAGCGCCTGGCCATAGTGGACGCTGCTCGGGGTCATGTAGCCGATGCCCGAGTGCCGGTGCTCGGTGTTGTACCAAGTGAAGAAGGTCTGGCAGTGGGCGCGGGCGTCGGCGAGGCTGCCGAAGCGCGCGGGGAAGTCCGGGCGGTACTTCATCGTCTTGAACTGCGATTCCGAGTAGGGATTGTCGTCCGAGACGTGCGGACGGCTATGGCTCTTGGTGATATCCAGATCGACCAGCAAGGCGGCCACGGGCTTGGAGCGCATGCTGGCGCCGCGATCGGCGTGCAGCGTCAGGGTGCCGGGCGCGATGTCGTGGCGGGACACGGACTCGGCGATCAACTGTTCGGCCAGTTCGGCGCTTTCACGTTCGGCGATCAGCCAGCCCACGACCTGGCGGCTGAAGATGTCGAGGATCACGTAGAGGTGGAAGCAGGTCCATTTGGCCGGCCCCTTGAGCTTGGTGATGTCCCAGGACCAGACCTGGTTGGGGGCGGTGGCCAGCAACTCCGGTTTGACGTAAGTCGGGTGGGTGAGCTGACGCCGGCGTTCGCGCGTGCCGCTGTCGGCGGCGAGCGCCCGGTACATGGTGCGCACCGAGCCCAGATAGCGCCCCTCGTCGAGCAGCGTGGCGTGGATGGCCGCCGGCGCCGTGTCGCAGAAGCGCTCGCTGTTGAGCACCTCGAGCAGTTCCTTCCGCTCGGGGGGTGCGAGCGCCAGCGGCGGACGGGGCCGTGCCGCGCGGCAGGGGTGCGGTCCGTGAAGGGCTTCGCGGTGCGCGCGTGTGCGCGCCCGGCCCGGCGCACCGCGCCAGAGGCCCACCGCCCGGCAGGCGGCGGCCATGCCAAGGGTCGGGGCGAGTTCGTCGGCGCCGCGCATCATGACTTGTCGTGCGTGTTGTCGATCGGACTGCCCAGCAAGGCAGCAACTTTTTTTTGGACCTCGATGACCAGGTGCGCCTTGTCGAGCTGGCTCTTGAGGCGCTCGTTCTCGCGCATCAGCTGCGCGATTTGGCGCGCTTCGGCGGCGGCGGGATCCGGCTTGGGGCCTCGTTTTTGCGGTGCCAGTGCAGCCAAGTCGGCGGCCTCGCGCTGGCGTCGCCACGTGCTCAGGCTCGACGAGTAGACGCCCTCGCGGCGCAACAGCGCGCCGATCTCGCCGGGCTGGGTGCAACGGTCGGCCGCGTCGAGGATCCGCCGCTTGTCGGCGTTGGAGAACTGCCGGCGTCGGGCGCGCGGCACGACCTCGGTGTCCGCACCGGGCTGCGTGGTCGGCGCCGCCGATCCGCTCGTCTCTTCAGTCGCCCTACGGGCGCCTTGCGAGACGAGCGGATCGGCAGAGGTCTTCAGAATGTGCATCGATGCCTTGGGTTGAGTGGTGGTCGTCATGCCTACCTCGTTGCTCACTAAATGGTCAGGGGTAGGTGACGCAGGTCATATTGGCACAGGGGGTGGGCTCTCGCGCCTGATGCAAGAGTTTTACGTCCGCAAGACATCTGGCCTCAACAGCCTTGTAGGCCGTTTGTCGCTTCAGTTCTGCCCAATAAACGTCTCTCCCCGTACCTGGCGGAAAGTGCAACCAGAAGACGCCCTCAAGTTCGGCCGTTAGTCCTGACTGAACACCAAACCACGGTCGCAGCGCCACATCGTCAGACTCGAACTCGCCTAACGCGCAGGCAGCCTCACGCGTGAGATCCAAGCCAGGGAGTTCTGGGAAATTCTCGAACTCGAGCAGTCTTTTCTGCTTGCGCGGCGCCTCCAGTCTTAAGTCCTCGCGACGGCACCGAAGTATCGATACCAGCGCATCAATGAACGCCGGGCGCTTGAGCCACCACTCGGCCTCGTCCTTGCTCAGCAGGCCGAGCTTGGCGCTTACTGAGCGCGCTGCGGGCCACTTTTCGGTGGTTTTCACCTCACACAAACGGCGCGCAAGCTCGTCGAGCGACTTGATGCCTTGTTCCTGCATCAGGGCAATCAGCGGGGCAGTCATACGGTCTCCTGTAGAGGACTCGAGCATACGACAGCCGCCCCACTATTGCATCTTTTTGTGCAACGGTGCATTGCATTGCAATGCGCTGCATTTTCCATTGCAGGCTCTGGCGACGCCCCCCGATGATGAGCACTCCAAAACACATCAGGAGTACCCAACATGGAAATTCAATTCGTCGGCCCCCTCGGAAAAGTGACCGGTTCATGCGCCTGGCTTCGCGATGAAGGCAGGAAATGGAGCTTTTTGGTGGACTGCGGGATGCAGCAAGGCGAGTACGACGCCCCGCGCTGGAACCGAGGCGAGCTCTGGCCCTTCAAGCCAAGCGACATTCAGTTCGTCATCCTGACCCATGCTCATATCGACCACAGCGGGCTGCTTCCCGAGCTGTATCGACAGGGCTTCAAGGGACAAGTCTTCTGCACCCGCGCCACTCGTAAGATCGCAGAGGTCCTTCTGCGCGATGCGGCACGCTTCAGCGCCACCCCCTATGACGAAGGGGATGTCGACCGCATCCGTTGGAACGACAGAAAGCTCAAACACGGGAAAGCAACGCCACTGGATACGGTGTCGGCGCGCGTCTAAAACTACCCAGCGGTGCGCGTTGAATTTTACCCAGGCACTTTAGTTGCCCGTCATGCAGCAACTGCTTTTCAGTTTAGTCGAGTTACCGTTCGTGAGTGTGCGCAGAGAAGCCCGCGAAGGGCGTAGCCCGAAGCGGGCTTCTCTGCGCGGGCGCCGGGATCAGAACGGCTCGTCCTCGGTGAGGGGGCCGCGCTTGCGCTGCTCGCGGTCCTTGATCCGCGACCGCGCGCTGGCCGAGCTCTGACGGAAGCGATAGGACTCGTTCCCGGTCTCGACGATATGGCAGTGATGGGTGAGCCGGTCGAGCAGTGCCGTGGTCATCTTTGCGTCGCCGAACACGCTGGCCCATTCACCGAAGCTCAGGTTGGTCGTGATCATCACGCTGGTGTGCTCGTACAGCTTCGAGAGCAGATGGAACAGCAGCGCTCCGCCGCTCTGGCTGAACGGCAGGTAACCCAGCTCATCGAGAATCACCAGGTCCATGCGCAGCAGCGAGAAGGCGAGCTTGCCGGCTTTGCCGGCCGCCTTCTCCTGCTCGAGCAGATTGACCAGATCAACGGTCGAGTAAAACCGCACCCGCTTGCCGTGCTGGGTGATCCCCGACACCCCCAGGGCCGTGGCCAAATGCGACTTGCCTGTGCCGGTGCCACCGATGAAGACGACGTTGTGAGCCTGCGCGGTGAAGTCGAGTGTGGCGAGTTCCTGAATCAACGCCCGCTCCACCTTCGACTGCTCGAAGTCGAACCCGGCCAGATCCCGATGCACCGGGAAGCGGGCCGCCTGCAGTTGATAGCGGATCGAGCGCAGGTGACGGTCGGTATGCTCGGCCTCGAGCAGGTGCTCGAGCAGCCAACCCGAACTCTGACACCCGAGATCACTCGTGGACACCAGCTCCGCCCAGGCGTCGGCCATCCCGTACAGGCGCAGGGCTTTCAGTTCGGCAAGCACATCACGCATGGCTCACCTCCGCACGCAGCCGGTCGTAACGCTGCGGGTCCGCCACCGGTGTTTCGCTCAGGGTCAGTACCGTGTCGACGGTCGGCGTGGCAGGGGCCGACTTCAGGCGATTGA
The DNA here is from genome assembly GCF_000021765.1 of Thauera aminoaromatica. Lineage (NCBI taxonomy): Bacteria > Pseudomonadati > Pseudomonadota > Betaproteobacteria > Rhodocyclales > Zoogloeaceae > Thauera > Thauera aminoaromatica. The sequence goes on from NC_011662.2 coordinate 3,446,651, forward strand.
GCACGTTCTCGATGTGCTCGGGGCTGGGGCGGCCCGCTTCGAGCGCCAACTCCACCGCCACGATGACCGCCCCCAGGCCATGCTGAGGCACGGCGGCGAGCACCTTCGCCATGACCCGATCTCCGCCTTCGCGCTTGAGCAGCAGTGCGCGCAGCGTCTGCAGTGGCGCGGGCATGTCGGCGAAGGGTGCGCCGTTCCTGAGCGCACCGGGCTTGCGCTCGATCAGCGGCAGATAGTGCTGCCAGTCGTAGCGCGCTTCGTTGCGCGTGAAGCTGCGCACGTGACGGGCCACGACGGTGTCGTGCGCGACGAGCTCGATCTGCTCGGGATACACCCGGATGCCGACCATCTGACCCACCAACTCACACGGCGCTGAATAGCGGCAGCGCTCGAACGTAACCAGGCAGGTGCTCGAGACCTTGCCCAGCGTCTCCACGTAGCCGTCGAAGGGCGTGATCATCGGCATCAGGCTGGGCTGCTCCTGCTCGAGCATCTCCGCCAGGCTGAGGTCGTACTCCGGATGTTTGAGCTCCTGCCACAGGCTGCGACACTTCGCCAGCAACCACAGGTTCAGCTCGGTGAAGGAACCAAAGCGCGTCTCGGCCGCCTCTTGCCAGATCCGCCGTCGGCTGTCCTGCACGTTCTTCTCGACGACGCCTTTCTCCCAACCGCTGGCAACATTGCAGAAGTCCGCTTCGAACAGGTAGTGCGAGGCCATCGCCGCAAAGCGTGTATTGACCACCCGCGCCTTGCCTTTCTTCACCCGGTCGACGGCCGTCTTCATGTTGTCGTAGATCCCGCGCCGGGCCACGCCCCCGAGCGCAGCAAACGCCCGCGCGTGCGCATCGAACAGCATCTCGTGGCTCTGCGTCGGATACGCCTGCACGACAAAGGCACGGCTGTAGCACAGCTTCAGGTGCGCCACGAGCACCTTGCGCCACACCCCACCGATGACCAGATGCTCCTCGCTCCAGTCGAACTGGTGCGCCTCTCCCGGCTCGAACTGCAGCGGAACGAAGGCCTTCGTGACCGAGGCACCGCCTTCGGCCCTCCAGCGCCGGATGAACTCGGTGACGCGGCTGTAATCGCCGTCGAACCCCTGCACCTGCAACTGACCAAACAGCTTCAGCGCCGTGCGTCGGTCCCGTTGCGGTCGCCGCGCATCGGTCTCCAACATCTTGACCAACTGCGCCGCGTACGGCGCGATCTTGGTGTCGACGACCTTGCGTCGATACTTCGGCTCAACCCCCTCGGGCGCCTTCAGCCACTTGCGGATCGTCTTGCGCGTCAGCCCCGTGCGACGCTCGATCTCCGAGAGCGTGAGCCCCTCCCGGTAGTACAGCCTTCTGACCTTCCCCAGCAGATTCATGGTGATCATCTCCTCGGTTCCCCGCTCCTCGACGGAAGCGGCGGAGGTTAATCACCTGGGTACTTTTCAGCGCGCAGACCCCGCGAAATCTGGGTAGTTTTCAGTGCGCGTCAACACCTCGAGATATGAATGCGAGATAGACCCAAAGAAATCCGAAAAATCAAACTCTGCAACGAAAGTTCTCGATGAATCCTGAAGGTCTATTGCAATGTCCTGAATCGCAAAATGAACATTCCTGTCATTTCTATACGCATAAGAGAACGAGCTAAATCGATGCTTATTCTTAGATAAAAGGTGAGTATAGAATAGACGTGAAACTGCAGCATCGGGAATCTGATAGATGGAAATCTTTCGAACCCCGCCGCCTTTCTTCGGAATCTTTTCTATAAATGGCTCATTGGGCACATAGTCCCCATTAAATATCTTCCTTGCGATAGACTTAGCGATGCTTGCAGCCCTTCTCCGCACGTAAAATGGATTATGAAGCGGATTGTTTTCCCAACACTCAGGCTTCTTGACAACCTTCTCGGGAACGTCGGCTATTCTCTCTTTTCTTCTAACGAACTCAAGATGAAGGTTATTGTGGTAATCTTGATAGCGCTTTATTAATTTTAGCGCCTCTGATTCGATACTGCTCTTTATGCGCTGCTCTAGGTTCATGTCGGGGACTCACGTAACAAAAAGCCCGAGCTTTCGCTCGGGCTCTCCACGGAACCAACCTCGCAAAAATAATTATCCAACCTCTTCTGTGGCACTGTGGATAAATGCCACAGCCATCGAAGGGCTTTCACCCTTTCTAGGGGCTCCGTTCTTCCCCTTAGGAAGTTATAGCACGATAGCATTTATCAGCGCAAATGTCCAGTGGGTACTGAGCTCTCTGGTTAGGCCACGGCTCGTTCCCGAATCCCCTCCAGCACCTGCACAATCTGCGTGACCGTTGCCGGCGGGAACACCCCCAACGGCCCCTGCGCATTGATGTCTGTATACGGCGACTCGAACAACCGCCCCGGCTCCATCACCCCGTTCTGCGTCAGCTCCTCGACCACGAGATTGATGAACTCAATTTGGTTCGGCGTCGCCGTAGTGCCACCGATGAAGTCGCTGAAGGCCTGGATCGCTGTCTCCCGGTCGAGCCCCACCAGTGAGCGGATGAAGATGCCGAGGCCGTGGCTTTTCTCCCTCGCTTCGCTGATGAGCTCTGGCGACCCGCCAGCCTCCAGCAGCATCTTTTCCAGCTCAACAAGGTCAGTCGGGGTGAGAGGCTGATTGCGACGCAGCCGCTGCAGCGCCAGGTGTGACTCGTGAGCCCGCAGGAAGGCGCGTGCCTTGTCCTTGAACTTCGCCATGTTCAGGCCAGCCGTCACTTGCGGGAGGTCGATGGTGGAAAGGTCCCCAATCTCGTCCTCGAAATCCGTATAGACGACCTTCTTCTCCCCCTTGGGGATGAGCTTGACCAAGGCGCGTAGCCGGCGGCGAACCGTTTCGAGCATCGGTACGGTCACACCTTCCCACCAGTCTTCACTGGCGACCGCCTGAATGAGCACCATCTCCGCGTTGATAGCCGGAATCGCTGACTGCTCTTCCAGGGCACTGGCCAGGGCTTGAATCTTCTCCTTCAGACCGGTGAAGGCGGCCAATGCCTGCAGCACCGAGAGTTGGGTGCGCAGCACCAGCATATCGAAGCGCTTCGCCTCCTCGTCTTCATCGACGAGCTCGGTCGGAAGGCCCGCGACTCGATTGGTCAGCACATCAAAGTCATCTGGCCCCAGCACCTGCCACGCTTCGGATTTGGCGTATTTCTCGACGTACTGGCGGTGCGGTCGGACGACGAAGTTGTCCTGGTTCATCGCAGCCACGTTCTCATGCAGCATCGCGGCCGTCTCGGCCCGCAGTTGCGCTTCTGTCAGGTGCCCACCGTACGGCGCGGCGACCTGGTCGCTGGCGGTTAGCCCCCGGGTCAACTTGGCATCCAGGCTGGAGATGAGTTGCAGCCGTGCTCCGAAGAGCCGCTTGCTAAGGGGCTCGGCGGCCGAACTCTCGACGAAGTTCGGGTTCTGGCTGAAGAATTCCAGGTTCTGGCAGAAGTCGAAAATGTAGAAGCTCTGCTTGTCCTCGCCCGGGCCGAACAGGTCCTTGCACAGGCGGGTGCCACGCCCGACCATCTGCCAGAACTTCGTCTTCGAGCGAACAATCTTGAAGAAGACCAGATTAACCACCTCGGGTACGTCGATGCCGGTGTCGAGCATGTCGACCGAGATGGCGATATGCGGCATCTTGTCCTTGGCCGAAAAGTCGTCGATGAGGCTCTGGGCGTATTCGGTCTTGTAGGTCACCACCCGTGCGAAGTGGCCCTTGTAGTGCGGGTAGTTGGCATTGAAGCGCTGGGCGATGAAGTCAGCGTGGTCGTTGTTCTTGGCAAAAATGATGGTCTTGCCCAGCCGGTCGCCTCCGGCCACCTTCTGCCCCTGGGTCATCAGGGTCTCGAGCACCTTGTCGACGGTGTCCGTATTGAACAGCCACTTGTTCACGGCCTCGGCATTCACCTCGTCCGGCACCGTCCCGTCGTGGCTCCACTCGAGAGCGTCCCAGACTTCCTTCTCCTCCTCGGAAAGGTCCTCGTACTTGATGCCTTCGCGCTGGAATTTGAGCGGCACCGAGATGGGGACCGGCGGCACCAGGTGCTTGTCGGCCACGGCTTCGTCGAGGCCGTAAGCGTCGGTCGGCACGCCGGTTTCGAGGTCGAACAGACCGTAGGTGTTGTGGTCGATTTCGTCCTTGGGCGTGGCGGTAAGCCCCACCAGCAGCGAGTCGAAGTAGTCGAAGATGGCGCGGTACTTCTGGTAGACGGAGCGATGCGCCTCGTCGATGATGATGAGGTCGAAGTGACCGACGCCAAAGCGGCGCTGGCCTGCGTTTTCCCCATTCGAGGCCTCGTCAATCAGGCCCATCATCGTCGGGTAGGTCGACACATACACCCGCCCTTCGGTGGCCTTGTCGGTCACCAGGTTCACTGGCGCCGAATCCGGCAGATGCGCCTTGAAGGCATTCACCGCCTGATTGACGAGCGCCACCCGGTCGGCGAGGAACAGCACGCGCTTGGCCCAGTTGCACCGCATCAGGATGTCGGCCAGTGCAATCACTGTCCGGGTCTTGCCGGCACCGGTCGCCATCACCAGCAGCGACTTCCTCAGCTTGTCGGTCTCGAAGCTTTCCCCGACACGGCGCACCGCCCGCGTCTGGTAGTAGCGCTCGATGATGGCGCTGTTGATGACGGCTTCTGACAGCTTCTTGCGGCTGTTGCGCCGCTGGATGAGGAGCTCGAGCTCAGCCTTCTTGTAGAACCCCTGCACCGCGCGCGGCGGATAGGACCTGTCGTCCCATATCCAGTGCTCGTAGCCGTTCGAGTAGAAGATGACCGGGCGCTGACCGTATTGCGCCTCCAGGCAGTCCGCGTAGAGCTTGGCCTGCTGCTGCCCGACCGTGGGGTTCTTGGTGGTGCGTTTCGCCTCAATCAAACCGAGCGGCTTGCCGTCGTCGCCCCACAGCACGTAATCGACGTAGCCCTTGTTTTCGGCATTGGGCATCCCGGTGACTTCGACTTCGAAGTTCTTGGCCGGGTCGAGATGCCAACCGGCTTCCTTCAGTAGCGTGTCGATGAAGAGCTTGCGGGTCTCGGCTTCGGAATAGTCGTGCGTATCAGGCTGGGCCGTGTTGGCCTGCCGTATCGCGGCGAACTCTTCGCGCAGGCGACGCAGTTCCTCATCCAGTGCCGCCCTTTCGGACAGCAGGGAAAACAGCTTCTCGTCCTTAGCCCGTAGCTCGACCTCAAGCTTTTGCAGTTGCTCGACGGTTTGCGCCGGCAGTGCGGACGCGGTTGGCAGCAGCTTGATGTCGAACCGCTGACTTGGGTTCGGACGGGCGACGCGCCCGTAGGTGCGCGCAAGCCAGTAGCAAAAGTGGAAAAGCTCGCGGGTGGTATTCACCGCGTCGGCAGGCGCCATCTTCTTGGCGCTGTGGACCGCCATGTTGCCCAGGTCCTTGATGAGCCGGGCTTTGGTGAAGAGCGCATCGCCGACCGTCTGGCGGAAGGTCGGCTCGTGTATCAGCGCGCTGAGATTGTCTTGATAGGGCAGCTTCAGCGACTTGTCGTGCTTGTAGAGCCAGGCGACACCCAGTTCCAGCGTGCGGCGCGCATAGAAGCAGGATGCTCGGGCATCCGTATTCGCCAACTCCTCCGCCTTCGACGCCGACTCGAAGAGAAAGGCCCACTCGGGAAGACTGAGGGCTCTATGCCCTTTCCAGTGGAAATTGACTCAACAACAAACCGTGTGATCGGTGGTACAACGCCCCGATCTTGACCGCACCCGCACCCGCACCCGCACCCGCACCCGCACAGACCATGAGCTCTCCGATCGAAGCCCTCTTCACCACCGCGCTCGGCCTGCAGCCGCCCTGGTACGTCGCCAAGGTGGACCTCGACACCGCGAAGCGGCGGATCGACTTCGAAGTCGAGCACGCCGGCAAGCGCGTGCCCTGTCCGGCCTGTGGGGCGGCGCATCAGCCGGTCCACGATCGAGTGCGGCGCAGCTGGCGTCACCTGGACTTCTTTCAGTTCGAGGCGTGGCTCCATGCCGACATCCCGCGCGTGCAGTGCTCGGGCTGCGGCAAGACCACGCAGCTGCCGGTGCCGTGGGCTCGCGAGGGCAGCGGTTTCACGCTGCTGTTCGAGGCGCTGGGCCTGTCCCTGTGCAGCGAGTTGCCCGTGCGCCAGGCCGCCGCCCAGATGCGCGTCGCGCCCAAGCGGCTGTGGGGGCGGATCCGCCATTACGTTCACGGTGCACGCGCTCGGGATGACATGTCGGGCGTGCGCTACGTCGGCATCGACGAGACCAGCGTCAAGCGCGGGCACGCGTACATCACCGTGGTGCATGACCTGGAGGCCAAGCGCCTGCTGTTCGCCACGCCCGGGCGAGACCACGCGACCCTGCAGGCCTTTGCCCAGGACCTGCGCGCGCACGGTGGCGAGCCGGAGCGGATCGAGCACGCCTGCATCGACATGAGCGCGGCCTACGCCAAGGGGATTGCCCAGGCGCTGCCCACGGCGCAGGTCAGCTACGACCGTTTCCACGTCGTGGCCCTGGCCAATACGGCGATGGACGAGGTTCGCCGCGAGGAGATGCGCAGCGCCGCAGCCGCGGTCCGCGCGGCGGCCGGTACGGGAAACAAGAAGACGCTGCGCCAGCTGTTGTGGGCGATGCGCAAGAACCCGCCGCAATGGACGCCGGCACAGTGCGACGCGATGAACTGGCTGCAGCGCTCGGGCCTCAAGAGTGCGCGGGCGTGGCGGATGAAGCAGGGCCTGCGGCTCGTCTACCGCGAGGCGGCGGCGAGCAACTGCGAAGAGGTCGCCCGCGGGGCCTTGATGAAGTGGATCAGTTGGGCCCGACGCTCTCGCCTGGAACCCTTCAAGCGGCTCGGCGCCACGGTCAAGGCGCATCTGGGCGGCGTGCTCCGCGGCATGCTCGACGGGCGCAGCAACGCCTACGTCGAGGCGATGAACGGGCAGCTTCAGCAGACGAAGACCGCCGCCCGAGGCTTCCGCAACCTCGACAATTTCATCGCCGTCGCCTACCTGCGCATGTCCAAGCTCGAGCATCTACCGAAGAACCCCATGGTGCCGGCGATCCCCCGCGAATACGGGCGCTACCGTCATGTTTGTTGTTGAGTCAATTTCCACTGGAAAGGGCATAGAGCCAGACTGAGGAAGGCGAAGTTGCTCATCATGCACTCGCGTTCGGCATAGCCGACGAAATCGCTTCAATTAGGGCCAGCTTCAGGCTTTCTGGATAATCATCCTCGTACAACAGTGCGGAAATAAACTCTCGGAGCAGGTCTTTGCCAATCACGTTGTCGGCGACATAAACGGCAATGTTTTCCATCTCAAGGACAAAGCGCCTGACCACGTAGGCATAGCCGTTGAGCTCCAGAAAGTAAGCGCCAAGACCGATTGAGGAGCGTTTGTTTCCGTCGTTGAAAGGATGATTCTTATTAATGGAAAAGACGAGATGAGTCAGCTTGTCCACCATTTCAGGATAATAAAGGTCGTTCTGAATGTGAATCAGAACGCTTTCAAGCTGCGCAACATTTTTTACGCCAGGCAGGCCGCCCGAATTTTCAATTATCCACCTTTGCGTATCAATCGCGTGGGCAACATCGAAGTAGAGGTACCGTAGACCTTCGTGTTCATCCATGCTCAGCGGTCCTTCAAGCGCTTGAAGACTGCAAGCGTGGCTGGGTCGCTGAGTCGCTCTTCAAGCGACTTGCTGGTATCGCCCAGGAAGCGGTCGAAATCTGCCTCAGGTATCGACTGGATATAGGCCTCCAGCTTTTGATGCAAGGCATCCCTGAATCCAAGGTCACGGCTCGCCATCTTTGCCCTTGCATCATGAATCAAAGGCTGGAATAGCGGATGACCCTGAAAACGGATAAACAAGGCCTCAGCTTCCTGAAGAGTGAGTTTTCCTCCCTTGCCTTTGGCAGCCTCGGCAAGCTCATGGGCAAACCCATTCTCATAACTTGCGATTAGATTGAGGACTTCTGCGTACATCGTTTCGCGGATGCTTTCTTTTTCTGCAAGATTCAAGACCTTTCGATACTCGGTTGCGTTTTCCTTGAATATGCTCTGATAGATTAAGTTGCTGAAGCGCGCGTACTTCCACTTGTTTTCCACCACATGTAAGTCAAGTGCGTCAGTGAACTGCTTCCGGTAGCTCTGTTCCTGAAAGGCTGCGGTCAGGTACTGGTCGTCACGCTGATTGATGAACTTGGTATGCCCCCCCGTACGCTCGACCAAGACGTCCATCACGATGTCAAGAAGCCGGTTACGGATGGCCTTGGCTCGGTCGCTCTCAGTCAGCAGCATGGCCAGGTTCAGCACCGCACGGAAGCTGAACACCCCCAACACGGGCGCCTTGTTACCCTCATCAGTGAGGGAAACATCAACCAACACCTTGAATTCTCTGAGAGTTTTCCCCTTCAGAATGCGGTAACCATTGGCCTTCAGCTCCTCACCATGGCTGGAGATGTACCGCTCCACAGTCGCGTCACTAATGCCAAACAGCGCCGTCACCTGTTGCTTGGTGAAGAGCGTTTCTGCATTGAACACAACGCCACCCAAACCCAAGTGCTGCTCCGCAGCTTGCAGGGCATAGCGGTTGTTGAGGATGTTCTGGCGCTGGTGCTGAGAGGTCGTTAGTTCACTCATAAGGTGTTCTCGCTCACACACACTACCCGCAGGGAGGTTACCGTCCTCATAGCTTGGCTTTCTCCCGGATAAAGCTGTTCATCCGCTCCGCCAGCGCGACCCGGCGCTGCTGAAGGAAGTCTCGATAACGCGCCGTCGCCCAGAGCTCAGGGTCGGTCGGCACACACTGACTGGTCAGCGCCTGCGCGCCCTGCTTGTCTACGATGTTGGCCAGGTAATCGGTCGCCTCCTTGTTGCTGATGCGCCGGTTGGTCTGGCCGGTGATGAAGGCCATGTTGGAGATTTCGTTGATTTCACCGGTCTCATAGCCCTGCGCCTTGAGCAGCGACTTCGGGATGATGTGGTGCCACTGGATGAAATGGAGCTTGCCCTGATGGGTCAGCGACAACCCCAGGCCGCTGTACCAGTCCTTGGCGCCCGAGGCCTTCAACGCCAGGTAGGCCAGCGAGAACAGAGGGCTGTTCACCCCGCGGCCCGCCAAGTCGCCCGGCTCCACATGCAAGCGGCCGAACTGGCGCTTGACCGGCTCCATCAGCTTCCCAATGTCCTGGTCGCGGAAAACAATGGCCAAATCCTCGTTCAGCAGGGTTTCGGTCGAGCCCCGCGAATACCGACCACGCGCGTTGGCCACCAGCAGCCAGTGCAGCAGCTTGTTCTGCTCGTCGGCGGTGAGCTTGTTGTCCTTCACCCGGCTCACAGCCGCGAGCGTATGGATGAACATCGGCGAGGACAGCAAGGATTCATCCTCGATGCCAACATTGGTGCGCAGGAAGTTGATGGCGTAGCGCAGTCCTTCCTTGGCCTGCTCCCAGCCCGCCTTGAGCTTGTCCACCGGCGTGCTCGCCACCGAGCGGAACAGACACTGCTGAGTGGCGAAGACGACGATGGCCCGCACAAGATGGCCAAGCTCAATCGTGAACCAGCTCTGCTCGCACTCCTCCTGGAAAGCCTCGAGCTCCTTCAGCAGATTCGGCCAGCGCGAAGTCATCTGTGCCAGCGCCAGGTCCGACGAACGCAGCTTCGCACCCAGCGAATTCACCCGCACGAAGATTTCCGTGACCTCCTCGTAGCTCATGGCACGTTCGAGCACGTGGACCACGTATTGGTAGTCCTTGATGGCACGCAGCTTCTTCAGGCGGTCGGAATACTTCTGGTAACGCGGGTCGTCGAGGTCCTTGATACCCGCTTTCTTCAATATATCGGTGTCGTTCGCCGTGCCGAAAACATGGCTCACCGACACCCAATTGGGTTGCGACAGCAGGTTCTTGCTCGCCACCACGAAGGTGCGGCGGTTGAGCTTTTCCTGCAGGCCCTGTTCAGCCTCGTCGGACTCCTCCGCCTCGTCACTCACTTCGTCGTCCGGGGTGAGCGGTGAAGGCTCATCGGTTTCGACCTCGGTGTCGTCGGTGGGCGGCCCCTCGGGGTGTTCGAGGTTGAACAGGATGTCGATGGGGCGCTTACGGCCACGGACTGACACCATCTCGCCGCCCAACACGGCAGTCAGCGAGGTCAGGCGCTGCTGGCCGTCGAGCAGTAGCTTGCGGCCGGCGAAGGCATTGGTTTCCTGCGCGATGGCGAAATCGCGCGTCGGCACCGGCTCTTCGGTCTCCCACATCAGGATGGAGCCGCTGGGGTAGCCACGGTAGAGCGAGTCCAGCAGGTCGCGGACGCGGGTGGCTTGCCAGACGTAGTGACGCTGGATTTCAGGCAGGCGCAGCTCGCCGCGCTTATACATATCTACCAGCGTGCCGATGGGGATGTTTTGCTGTTGCATCGTCAGAGTTCTCCGCGGAAGGCGCGGTGTTGAAGTGAAGAAAAAAGCTCATCGAGAAGAGCCAAGGCCGACAGCTGTTTGCTCTTCTCGCTTCCAACCGCTTCGACCCTCTCCGCGAATCGCCGCTGGCGTTCAATGGAGGGAACCGGCATCGGCAATCGACGCAACCCCGGCCCGCTGAAATTTTGTTGTGCTGCCTGACGGGACTGAGCAAAGATGAGCGACTGCACGGATTCACTCTGCAGCACGGAAAATGCGTACTCAGGCAATATGCGACTCTGAAATCGCATTCTTATGAAGTATGCCCCTGCAATGCACACAGGGTCACGTTCCTTTATTAGAGCAACCTTGCCGACCGTTGCTCCGGTCCGCGCGAAAACGACGTCTCCCGCACGCAAAGCAAACTTGTCCCGAGTTTCTTCGTCGACTTCCATCCGCGGCATTGAATCGAAATCCAAGCTTCCGGCAGCATCTAGGTCCGTGATTCTGACGATGCGAATCCCTTCGGGGGAATATGCCTCGTTGTGGAAACGGGGCCCGTATTGCATCTCCTCAATACCGTCACCCAAAGTCCCCGCAGTACACCCCTTGGGCGACGTAACGGGGTCCCCGAACATCTCGATGAAAATCCCCCGCTGCAGCTCATCCAGCAGCGCCAACGCTTTCCGCCGCTTGGCGCGCAGCGCATCGGCTTGGTCGAGGATGGCGGCAACGCGGCGCTGCTCTTCCAGACGGGGGAGGGGAATCCTCAGACTCGACAAGAAAGTTGCGGGAACTCGTCTCTGCCCGCCACTACCAGTCATCCGCCGCTCACCCTCGACACGAATATCTGCCTGTCTCAGGAGGTGATGAAGGTATCGCCCATCAAGGAGACTCTCCTTCGGGCGAATAACGTGAAACTCCGTTGAACCAAAGCCATTCGGATGTGGCAGGTGCGCCTGCGCAATCTTCCCGTTCTCGAAGCATGGCGTGATTTTCGCGACCAGAACGTCGCCGTTTCGAAAAGGCGTATAGCCCTTCGACACCTCTGAATAAGCCCTTGTCTCAGTTGACACAACTCGCGCCTCCTCAGCCGACAACGAAGCCATCGGCACAAAGGAAACAAGCTCTGTCTGTTGAAGGGGGTCGCTCAGCCGAGGGTTGATAGAGGCCACGTCCCCAAGATTCACCATCACCCCAACATCTCCTCAAGCGCCTTCATCCCCACCTGAATTTCCTCCTCCAGCTTGGCCAGCTTGGCGAGAATCTCCCTCGGCGGCAGGTGCTCCACCGCCTCGTGCACCACTTCCTTGTAGCGGTTGATGGAGAGGTCGTAGCCCTGGGCGGCGATGTCGGCCTTCGGCACACAGAAGCTCTGGTCGGTGCGCGAGCGCTGCCGTTCGGCTCCGTCCCGCTGCTGCCAACGTGCCAGCACATCCGGGAGGTTGTTCTTGACGTGCTCAGCATCCGAGAGCGGCAGCAGCGGGGTCACGCCGAGCTTCTCCTCGGGCAATAGAGGCTGACGCTTGTCGTCCAGACTCCTGCCGTCCGCCAGCATGTCGTAGAACCAAACCTGGTCGGTACCGCCAGAGTCGGTCTTGGTAAAAATCAGAATTGCCGTCGACACACCGGCGTAGGGTTTGAAGCAGCCAGAGGGCAGCGAGATGACCGCATCGAGCTTTTGCTCCTCCACAATCATCCGGCGCAGTTCCTTGTGCGCCTTGCTGGAACCGAAGAGCACGCCGTCCGGCACGATGACCGCCGCGCGCCCGCCGGGCTTCAACAACCGCAGGAAGAGCGCGAGGAACAGCAACTCGGTCTTCTTCGTCTTGACCAGCGCCAGTAAGTCCTTGGCAGTGTTCTCGTAGTCCAGCGAGCCCGCGAACGGCGGATTGGCGAGGATGAGCGAGTACTTCTCCTCATCGCCAGCGTGGTCCTGCGCGAGCGAATCCTTGTAGCGGATGTCCGGGTTATCGACGCCGTGCAGCGCCATGTTCATGCTGCCGATGCGCAGCATGGTGTTGTCGAAGTCGTAGCCGTGGAACATGCCGTGATGGAAGTGTTCACGGGCTGGGGCATCGTTGAACAGCGCCGGATGCTTCTCGCGCAGGTATTCCCCCGCAGCCACCAGAAAGCCGCAGGTACCACTCGCCGGGTCGCAGATGACGTCCTTGGGCGCGGGCGCAGTGAGCTCCACCATCAGCTTGATGATGTGGCGCGGCGTGCGGAACTGGCCGTTCTGACCGGCTGCGGCAATCTTGCCGAGCATGTACTCGTAGAGGTCGCCCTTGGTGTCGCGGTCCTCCATCGGCACGTGGTCGAGCATGTCCACCACCTTGGCCAGCAGGCCAGGCGTCGGGATGGTGAAGCGGGCGTCCTTCATGTGATGGCTGTAGGTCGAGCCATCGCCGCCACGGGTACGCAGGAAGGGGAAGACGTGCTCGCCCACCACCTCGAACATTTCCGCCGGCGCGAAGTTCTTGAACCGCGACCAGCGCAGGTCATCGTAGGCCCGCCCCTTGGGGTCCGTGCCTTCGGGAAAGATGCGGTTCGTCATCGGCCGCTTGAGGAGAGTCGCCTTGCTCTCCTCCAGGGTGTGCCCGTCATCCAGGCGGCGGATGAACAGCAAGTAGGTAATCTGCTCCAGCACCTCCATCGGGTTCGAAATCCCGCCCGACCAGAAGGCGTTCCATACGGCGTCGATTTGGCTACGAAGTTCGCCAGTCAGCATTCAATTTTTCCTGTTCTTCTCGTCGCGCACCCCAGTCGTGCGCATGCCGCGGATGCATTGCAGCAATGCTATCCGCGGGGTTTATGTCAATCAAGTTAGTTAATGCAGGCGCGATGTTGGTTGCAGTGACGCAGTTGCTTGCATCTCAGCCCTTTAGCGCGATGCCGTCACGCACATCGCGCGGCTGCCAGCGTGCAAGGTACACGGTCACGTGCGAGTCGGTAAGCTCAAACGCAGCCACCCGGAACCCCTCAGGGACGTCGTCGTGCTGTAGTTGCGCCAAGGCACGCTTCAGGCGACGCCTGAACTCACGCAGGTCACATACCGAACCACTCCAGCTGCGAAGCGCTACGATACTCAGGGGGTATGGAACGGCATGCGTGCTGTAGTAGCTCGCAAGCCAAGCGGGAAGACCAGAATGGTCGTGCAGTGCGGCTTCGCTCACCGCACTCCAGCTGGCCGGGCCGAAAAGTGCCGCAAGCTCAGCAGGGATTCGGAAAGTCACAAGATCACTGCCACGCTGTGCGCTGTGATTGTCTGACAGAACCAACGCCCGTGTATCGTCGTCGAGTTCGAGCAGCCGGCAGGCTGGCAGGTCATTGCCCTTCAAGCGCACGCGCAGCCACGCATCATCGAGGCGACCAAGACTTTCGAGGACGGCTGCGTGTACATTCCGGCCGAAAGCCACTTGCAGCTTCTGCGACAACTGCCAAACGCTGACGCAGATCCAGTTCGGCCTCGTTCCGACGCACAGAGGCTGATCGGCCGGCATGCAGCTCAGGCATGCTGCAAGAACCCTTCTGTCGTAGCCCCTCATCATGCGGCCCGTTAGGCGAATCGATGCGTCACCTTGCGTCGGCACGTTCTGGTCAGTCACAAAGAGAGCTGCTGCGTTGGCGCTCGACCACAACGCAGAGCGCAGCAAGACGTTCGGCAGCGCAACCGTGTCTGACCGCGAAACCGGCAAGTAAAGTGCCTTGTCGCGCTGAACAGCACGATGCTGACGGGCGCGCAGCAATTCAATCTCAGAAGCATTGTTCGGAAGCACGAGGACGGGCTCTTGCTGTGCGTTGAGCTGCCGCAACTGACTGTTGGCAACCGAATCCAGTGTTTTTGAGGCCGCGAGCGTCTCCGCTTGCGTCGTGTCATCAAGCGCTAGACCGGCAGTTCGACGCACTGCCGCCGCCTGCGCCTTGAGCTCAAGAACGCCTTCAATAGTGGGCCGCCGCCTAGCCATGCGCGCCCTCCACTGGCTTCAGCGAGGCTGACATCAGCGCATCGCCCATCAAACTGTTTTTCTTCATAACCGCTTGTCTCCGTTCGGTGGGCGCCCCTGCGCCCCTCACGGAGGTATAGCGGCGGCCGCGATGTTCAGGCGGCTTCAAGGCTTGAAAAATGACAATGCGCTTTACGTCAAGACACAGCGTGCTTGACCGCCGCCCAAAGTCGTCAAGACCGCACCCCACGAAAACGCCGCCCTCAAGACACCGCTAAGGAGCCCGAGACAGCGAGGAAGCCTTTGCTAGCGAACGCTTTTCTTACGTTCTTATCCCTATAGCATCCTCCCTAATCGCTAATCCGCTAATCACCTCCTTCCGCGCGGAGGCACTCCACGTGGTCCCCACCAGGCTGTCGATCTAACGCACGATGCCCGTCAAGAGTGCCCATGCTTAGCGACGACGCGAGGGTGTCCTTTGAAAAATCGGGAGCGATCAACTACGCTCCACTGAGCTACCGCGGTAGCAATGCGTGTGTGGGGGAGGTACTCAACCGGGGCTGTCAGCTCCAAGTCGCCATTTTGTGAACGGACCACGAAATGGCGACTGGATATGAAGACACACCCCCGAGTAAATGCGGCTCACGCCGCAACGGCCAGAGGAAGCAGACGCAAGCGCATTGCGCACGGACGCGGCGCCTTCGGTCGCCATCGGCGACCCCTGGCTGTTGGACGCACACCGCAGAGTTGCCATCACGGAGTTGCGTCACGACTCCCGCTCTCGCAGTTCGATCTCGTAGTCCAGCGCTCGCAAGCACGCCAACAGAAAACCGGCAGTGAAGTTCGCGCGGTTGATGCGCCGGTTGATGGCCGCCGCACTTCTGTTGATCCCCTGCGCGCGAAGCGCTTCCGACAGCTCTCTGTAGCCCCAGCCGCGCCGCATCATCGAGAGCTTCAGGAGTTCGCTGGCTTCCGCGTTCCACGTTCCGGTCGCCTCGGACTCACTGGCGAATCGCCTCCCTGCGGACAACGGCCACCCTGGCTGTTTTGTTCCGCTTTCCATCTTCAAATCTTCCTTAGTTCCAAGGCTTTTCTTGAAAGAGTCAATTTTGACTCCTCAACCACCTGCCTGCCTATACCTCCACTCAAGCCAACAAGGGAGGTAAAGCATGCTTGAAACATCGGAGCGGGAGAGATTGCTCGACCGCATTGGACTACCGCCAGCCGGACGGCGGCTCGTACTGGATGCCGCCAAGTTCGCGCCCGTACGAGCCGTTGCGTCGAAGGGCGGCGGCAACGTCTTGACGCCCTATCAGAGTCGCAAGATGCAGCGGACTGTGGAAACGGAAAGCCGCCACCTTGAGTTCCCCGCTGCGGTCAGCCTCGAGCACGACCCGAAGGTACTTGAGTATTTCGCGCAGCCCTGCCGCCTGAAGTTCGAGCTGGCGGACGCCGATGGAGAAATCCATGCAGTCGACCACACGCCCGATTTTCTCATCATCACCGAGCGAGAAATCTGGCTCGAGGAATGGAAGCACTGGAAAAAGCTTGAAGGCGTGGCGCGGCGCCAGCCCTGGCGGTATCAGCTCGACCCCAGCGGTCGTTGGTGTGCTCCCGGAGTCGAGCAGTGGCTGGCCGACCGTGGCATTGGCTATCGCATTCACACAGAGCGCGACATTTCCCAGCGTCGCATCGAGAACACGCTGCTCCTCGAGGACTATCTGGACCCCGCCGCGCCGCCCTGCCCCATCGAAGTCGCCCTAAAGGTGCGCGACGCGCTGGAGCGCGACGCAACGCTGTACCTAGCGGAGCTCTACGAAACCGTTGAGTGTCGCCCAGACGACGTCTTCAAACTGATTGCCGATGGTCTCGTGGTCGCTGAAGTCGATGATGTGTCCCTCGCCGAACCGACGCGCTGCCGCGTATTCCGCGATACGGCGGTCCGCGATTTCGAACGAGCACGACAACTCCCGCCCCCGTTCGCACTCCCTGGCGCGCTAGACATTGCAGTGGGCACCCGCCTCACGTACGACCAGAAGCCGTACACACTCATCATGGTCGGCGGGTCGAAAGTCGTTCTGCAATCCGATGACCACCAGTCGGTCGAGATCTCGCTCGACACGCTGGAACTGCTCGCCCTGCAAAGGGATGTCGTGATGGCCGAGGGTTCGGTCCAGGGTGCTGCACCCGCCCGGCTGTCGGACTTCACCGAAGCCGAACTGCGGATGGCATTGGAACGTCGCACCGAGCTCGAGAACCTCACCAAGCCCAACCGGACGCAGCGGCGACTGTTGAAGGCTCTCGCGATTGCCAAAGTGGCAGGAACTGACCAGCTCGTCGCACTGGTCCCGCGGCTACGGGATCGCGGCAACCGCACGCCACGTCTCAACACTGAGCAGGAGAACGCCCTCGAGCAGGTCATCCGTGAGGAGTACCTGACCAACCGCGCCCCCAACGCCAAGCACTGCCATCGCGTGCTCACGGTGCTCTGTAACAACTTGGGCATCAGGCCCCCGTCGTACCCCACCTTGATTGACCGCATCAAGGCCCTGTCACAACAGCAGGCAGACCGCGCGCGACATGGAAACCGGGTGGCGTATCAGAACAGCGAATTCGTGAATGTTCTGTACGCCGACACGCCGATCCACGGTTCGCGTGCCTTCCAGTACGTGCACATGGATCACACGCAGGTCGACATCGAGCTTGTTTCCCAGCGAACCGGAAAGGTTCTCGGCCGCCCTTGGTTGTCGCTGGCGATTGACGCGTTCACTCGGCGGATTCTGGGCATCTACCTGACGTTCGACCCGCCCTCGTACCGGTCGAACATGATGTTGTTGCGCGATATCGTCCGACGTCATCGGCGGCTGCCACAGTTCATCGTCGTCGACAACGGGGCTGACTTTCGAAGCGAAGACTTCAGCCGCTTCGCCGAGCTGATGCACATCCACATCCGGTACCGGCCGGCCGGTCGCCCGCGACACGGTACCGTGATGGAGCGCATCTTCGGCCGCGTTCACTCCGACTACGTTCACAACCTCGCGGGCAACACCAAAGCCCTGAAAGAAGTCCGCAAAACCACCGGCAAGTTCTTGCCCTCACGCCTTGCCGAGTGGTCGCTGTCCTACCTGTACTACGGCCTCGAGTACTGGGCCTTCAATTACTACGACACGGCTGAACACGCCGCAGTCGGACTGAGCCCGCGCGAGGCATTCCAGCGCAGCGTGGATTCATCGGGGCTGCGCGCCCATCGCCTCGTTACGCTGACGCCGGACTTTCTCATCCTGACCTGCCCGACCGTAGGGCGGAGAGGTGAGCGCACGGTGGACAGGCAACGTGGCGTGAAGGTGCATAACCACTACCTGTACTGGTGCCCCGAGTTCCGCGATCCCAAGCTACACGGCACGAAGGTTCCGACTCGCTACGACCCGTGGGACGGCTCCACAGTCTATGTCCAGATCGACAAGCGCTGGGTTCCTGCTCGCTGCAAGGCGTTGACCGCCCTCGGACAGCTCACGGAGAAGGAGCGCGAGTTCATCACCACGGAGATGCAGAGCCACTTCCGGCTGTCCGACCGTGATGAGCTGTCAACGCAGCGGCTCACCGAGTTCATGCGTGTTTTCACCCCGACAGGCGCAATGGAGCTGGCACTCGAGCGCCAGCAGGAGAACCGGGACCTGTACCAGGGGCTCGGCATTGGGGCCATCTTGCCCCCGAGCACCATTGCTCGGACGCCTGTCGACGATCACCGAGTCACTCGGGTCAGCTCAGCGGCGCCGAATGCGGCCGCCTTGCCGGTTGGGCTGCTACCGCCCCCGCCGCACGAGGCGGCAACGAGCGAGTTCGTGCAACCCGACACCCCCGACTTTGAAACCTTCTGATTGAACCTAAAAAATGACCATTCAGACTCCAAATAGCTTCACACCAAGCGCATCACCGATGAGCGGCCAGCGCATCCGCCATCCCCGCATTGCGGCCACTATTGAGGAGTGCCGGCTAATGCTGGACGCCGGCGACAACGCGAACCTCATCGTACTGTGCGGCCCAACGGGGGTCGGCAAGACAACGCTCGGCGACTTTCTCGTCGAAGCCGAACTCACGGCCGAAGCAACGACGCTGTCCCAGGATCCGGGCTACATGCCGGCGATTCGCCTTGAGGCACCGGCGTCTGGCGAACGCGACTTCTCCTGGCGCCTGTTTTACCAGCGAATGCTCGATGCACTCGAGGGCGAATTGGATGCACCGCGCACTGCCTACGGCATCGACCCGGAAAGCGGAAAGGTTGTGCGCCCTGTGGGTCCGCAAACCAACCGCCTCTCGGGTTTGCGCACGGCCGTGGAGCGTTCCCTGCGCAATCGCGGCACGCGATTCGTTGTCGTCGATGAGGCGGCGCACATGATGCGCCAGTGTCATCCGAGCCGGCTCGTCGAACAGTTCAATACGCTCAAGTCACTCTCGAACGAGTACCACGTGCAATGGATTCTCCTCGGCTCATACGACCTCTTCGAACTTGTCTCACTGAGTGCGCAGCTTGCGCGACGGACGCACGTGATCCATTTCGGCCGCTACCGAGAAGACGTCGCCGAGGACGTCCGCTCGTTCCGTGGCTGCCTGAAGAAGCTGGGCGAGAGCATGCCAGCCTTGAAGGAGCTCGACCTCTTGCGTTACGCCGAGGTGTTCCACCAGAACACCCTGGGGTGCGTCGGCACGCTGCGCACGGTGCTTGTGCGACTGAACCTGCTGGTCGCCGAGAAGGACTGGTCGGAGGACACGTTGTGTAAGGCGCTCCTCACCGAAGCTCAGGTTACGCAGATCATGCGTGAGATCGTGGAGGGCGAGGAACGCATTGCGCCGGGCCTCAAGCGCAATCTGGCCGTGCAACAGCCCCAGACCGGTCGGAGGGTTGCGTGATGAGCACATTGCACAATCCGCGCTCGACGCTGCACGCCCTTGAACCGATGGGCCGCGGCACTCCTGAAGTCGAGAGCCTGACGAGCTATTTCTGTCGTCTCGCCTATTCTCATGGTATTACCGCGCAGAAGCTGGCTGACTGGGTGCTCGCCCACTTCGAGCAGTCCGTGTGCGAGAAGTATGGCTGGCATCAGCGGAGCTTCTCCAGCATGTCGCCGGAGAGCGAGCAGTGGGCAGCGTGGCTGGCAGCACTCACGGGAGTCGGCTCGCTCGACCAGCATACGCTGGCGCCGTGGCGCACAGTACTGGGTGTTCCCGGACTCGCACCGAAATCCGACCGTTGGTGCCCGTGCTGCCTGGCCGAGGACAGGGAGAGTGGCGGCGAGCCTTACCTCCGCTTGGCCTGGGATATCGCCCCGGTCACGGTCTGCGTGCGCCACAAGGTTCAGTTGGCCACGACGTGCCCGCACTGTCATCGCGCCAATGTGCGGAATCGGTCAGCGGTGGTTGTTCCGGGCTACTGCACGTCGTGTGGTGGGTTTCTCGGCGATGCCGAAACGGAACCTGCTACACCCGAAGCTTTGTGGACGGCCCGCCAGGTGGGCCTGATGTTGCAGGCGCCCCCCAAGGTGGCTTCCGAGGGATTGGTTCCTTTGCTGGAAACGGTGATCAAGCGCATGGCAGACGGCCGAGCGAGTGCATTCGCGAGCCGCTATGGCTTCTCCAAGAGTGGCATCTCCCATTGGCTCAACAAGGGTGGGATTCCCACGTTGAAGGCGTGGCTCACCATCGGCCTGCACGGAGGGATTGGGCTCGACAAACTTTTTGCTGGCGACGTCGACGACTGGGAACTGCCGCTCACGCCGATCCAGATGTCCATCGAGCTACCCGAGTCGCCTCGTGCAGGCATCAAGTCGCGGGAACTGGACTGGGACAGCATCCGTGCTAAGTTGCAGGCGATGCTCAAGGAGCCGGTGGCGGTGTCGGTCCATGAAGCGAGTGAACGCGTTGGCGTCGACCGCAAGAATTTGTACTTGCGTGCCAACATCGAAACCCGAGCGCTCGCCGACCGCTATCTGCGCCACCGCGCTTCAATCGGCGAGCAGCGACAGGCTCGACTCCAGGCACAGATTGGCGACGTCCTCGATGAGCGCCTAGCGGCAGGTTACGAGGGGATGAGCGCACGCGACATCTGGAATCGACTCGATACCGAGGCGCAGTCAGTGCCCGGCATCTTCCGTCACATCAGCCAGGTCATAGGCTCTCGGCGCACCTGAACCGCACCAAACCACCGCCGAAAATGAAAACGGGACCGAACGGTCCCGTTTTTTTCAACCTACATTCCGAGCAGCGCGAGCTTTCGCGACCTGCTCGAAGAGCAAAACCCGCAAGCCTACTATGCTGCACCCAATAAACCAAAATGTGGCCTATCGGGAAATCAAGCATAAAGTGACCTGGTGGCCACTTTATGCTTAACGGCACATAATGCGCTGTTTTTGCTAGGAATTCTTGGTGGACCGAAGGAGGATCGAACTCCCGACCTCTGCATTGCGAACGCAGCGCTCTCCCAGCTGAGCTATCGGCCCTGAAAGAGCGCGCATTATAGTGAGACCCCGCGCGAAAGGGAAGTGCCTTGCGCACATTTGCGCCGTTCGAGGCTACGTGTGTCCTTTGCAGGAGCGACGCGAGTCGCGATCCGGCGGTGGGGCGGTGATGAGGCGTCGGTGAAGGCTCGGAGGCCGTCATCGCGACTTGCGTCGCTCCTACGTGTGCCCTTTGCAGGAGCGACGCGAGTCGCGATCCGGCGGTGGGGCGGTGATGAGGCGTCGGCGAAGGCTCGGAGGCCGTCATCGCGACTTGCGTCGCTCCTGCGGGGCAGGTAGCGCGAGGGCGCGGCAGGGCTAGTCAGTTGCGCCGGAGCCGACGGCGGCGCGGCCGAGGCGGTCGGCGACGGCGCGCCAGCCGGGGCCGCCGGGGAGCGCTTCGATCAGGATTAAGTCGGCGCCGACGCCGTCGAGGGCGCGCAGGCTGGCGTACAGGCCCTGGGCGTAGGCGGCGGGATCGGCCGGCAGGCTGCGCCAGCTCAGGCGGGCGTCACGCGGATCGGAGGTTGAGTGGGCGAGCACTGCGACGCGGCTGCCCTCGCCCGCCAGCGCGGCGGCCTCGTCGGCGAGCAGCGCGGGCTCGACCAGGCGCAGCGGGGTGCGCGGGGCGTAATGGGCGGCGAGTGCGCCGGAGACGCGCGGAGCGGGCTGCGCTGCATCGGCTGCGGCGTTGGGGGCGGCGGCTTCCGCGAGTCCGGACGCGTCGCCGCACTGCCCTGCCCGCGCGGAAGCGGTTTCCGCGACCGACTCGCCCGGCACCCGCGGCCGGCGGCCGATGACGCGCGCGATGTCCTCGGGCGTGATCGCGCCCGGGCGCAGGATCTCCGGCACGTCGCGCGAGAAGTCGAGGATGGTGGATTCGATGCCGACCGCGCAGGCACCGCCGTCGAGGATCATCGCCACGCGCTCGCCGAGTTCTTCATGCACATGCGCGGCGGTGGTGGGGCTGATACGGCCGAAGCGGTTGGCGCTGGGCGCGGCCAGCCCGCCGTCGAAGGCCCGCAGCAGGGCGAGCGCGACCGGGTGCGCGGGCACGCGCACGCCGACCGTGTCCTGCCCGCCGGTGACTTCGTCGGGTACGTCGGGTGTGCGCTTCAGGATCAGCGTCAGCGGGCCGGGCCAGAAGGCGCGCGCGAGCGCGAGCGCGTCCTTGGGGATGGCGGCGGCCCACTGCGGCAGGTGCTCGACCGAGGGCAGGTGCACGATCAGCGGGTGGTCGGCGGGACGGCCCTTGGCGGCGAAGATTTTCTTCACCGCCTCGGGGTCGAGCGCGTCGGCGGCCAGCCCGTAGACCGTCTCGGTCGGCATGCCGACGAGTTCGCCCGCACGCAGCAGGGCAGCAGCCTCGGCGATCGCGGCGGGCGTGGAGGATTCGATGCGGCCGCGCCGTCCGGCCCCGGGGGTACTCATCGGCCGGCGCTCACTCGTCGCGGATGCCGATCGCGGCACGCGCGGCGAGCGCGCGCTCGAGCACCACGGCGGCATCGTCGCCGATCACCACGAAATGGCCCATCTTGCGCCCCGGGCGGGCGTGGTGCTTGCCGTAGAGATGCAGGCGCAGGCCGGGCACCGCGTGCAGCACCGACCAGTCGGGCTCGCGGTAGGCACCATGGCCCTTGCCATCCTCGTACCACAGCTCGCCAAGCAGATTCACCATCACCGCCGCCGAATGCTGGCGCGGAGTGGCCAGCGGCAGGCCGCACAGCGCCCTCACCTGCTGCTCGTACTGGCTGGCGTCGCAGGCGTCGATGGTGTGGTGGCCGCTGTTGTGCGGGCGCGGGGCCATCTCGTTCACCACCAGCTCGCCGCGGCAGACGAAGAACTCCACCCCCAGCGTGCCGACGTAGCCGAGCTTGCCGGCGATGCGCTCGGCGATCTCCTGCGCGCTCAGTTGCGTACCCTCACTGGGGAAGGCCGACGCGCGCGCCGGCGCGATGGTCACGTCGAGGATGCCGTTGCGGTGGCGGTTCTCGCCGGTCGGGAAGGCGCGCACATTGCCCGCCTCGTCGCGCGCCAGCACCACCGACACCTCGTAGTCCAGCGCCAGCATCTTCTCCAGCACGCAGGGCTCGCCCTTGAAGTGCTGGAAGGCGGCGAGCGCCTCGTCGCGGTCGGCGACGCGGGACTGGCCCTTGCCGTCGTAGCCGAAGCGGGCCACCTTGAGGATGGCGGGGAACAGCCCGGCATTGGCTGCGCGCACGTCGTCCTCGCTGCGGACGACCGCGAAGGGGCCGTGCGGCAGGCCGTTGTCGGCGAGGAAGGTCTTTTCGGCGATGCGGTTCTGGCACACCGCGACCGCGCTCGCCGCCGGGTGTACCGGGATGAACTTGGTCAGGTAGTCGAGCGTGTCGGCGGGGACGTTCTCGAACTCGGTGGTCACCGCAGCGCATTCGTTGCCCAGGCTGTCGAGGGCGACGTAGTCGTCGTAGGCGGCGACCAGGTGGCGGTCGGCGACGAGGCCGGCGGGGCTGTGCGGATCGGGGTCGAGCACCCAGACCTTGTAGCCCATCTCGTGCGCGGCCGAAACGAAAAAGCGGCCGAGCTGGCCGCCGCCGAGCATGCCCAGGGTGGCAGGCGGGAGGATCATGATGCGACGCTCAATCCAGGGTCATGTCGAGCACCGCCTGGGTCTGGCGGGCACGGAAGTCGGCGAGCTTGTGCGCCAGCACGGCATCCTCGACCGCGAGCAGCGCCACCGCGAAGAGGCCCGCGTTGGCCGCGCCCGCCTCGCCGATGGCGAAGGTGGCGACCGGGATGCCCTTGGGCATCTGCACGATGGAGAGCAACGAGTCCTGCCCCGACAGCGCCTTCGACTGCACCGGCACACCGAGCACCGGCAGCGTGGTCTTGGCCGCGACCATGCCCGGCAGGTGGGCCGCACCGCCGGCGCCCGCGATGATCGCCTTGAGCCCGCGGCTGCGCGCGGCCTCGGCGTACTCGAACATCAGGTCGGGGGTGCGGTGGGCGGAGACGACCTTGGCCTCGAAGGGCACGCCGAAGTCTTCCAGCATCTTCGCGGCCGCCTTCATCGTGGGCCAGTCGGAGTTGGAGCCCATGATGATGCCGACGACGGGTTGGGTTTCGTTCATCTCGCAGTCCTCACTTGCCGGCCGCGAGCTTGCGATCGCTCGCGGCGCGTTCGGCGGAAATCACGGTGTTTTCCAGCAGCATGGTGATGGTCATCGGCCCCACGCCGCCCGGCACCGGGGTGATCGCGCCGGCGACTTCCCTGGCCGACTCAAAATCCACGTCGCCACACAGCTTGCCGGCGTCGGGGCCGTCCTGGAGGCGATTGATGCCGACGTCGATCACGGTGGCGCCCGGCTTGATCATGTCGCCGGTGACGAAGCGCGGCTTGCCGATCGCCGCCACCAGGATGTCGGCGCGGCGGGTGTGGAAGGCGAGGTCCTTCGTCCTGGAGTGGCACACGGTGACGGTGGCGCCAGCGTTGGTCAGCAGCGTGGCCATCGGCTTGCCGACGATGTTCGAGCGCCCGATCACCACCGCCTCGGCCCCCTGCACCGGCGTGCCGCTGGACTCGAGCATCTTCATGACACCGTGCGGCGTGCACGGGATGAAGGCCTCGCGGCACTGCGACAGGCGGCCGACGTTCTCGGCGTGGAAGCCGTCGACGTCCTTCTTGAGGTCGATCGCCTCGAGCACCGCGGTCTCGTCGAGATGCTTCGGCAGCGGCAGCTGCACCAGGATGCCATGCACCGCGGGGTCGGCGTTGAGCTCGGCGAGCTTGGCCATGACCTCGGCCTGGGTGGCGGTCTCGGGGTAGTCGAAGCGCAGCGAGCGGATGCCGGCCTTCTCGCAGCCGGCGACCTTGTTGCGCACGTAGACCGCCGAGGCCGGGTCGGCGCCCACCAGCATCACCGCCAGGCAGGGTTGCACGCCAAGCGCCGTGAGCGCGGCCGCACGTTCGGCGATTTCGCCGCGCACGCGCGCGGACAGCGCGTTGCCGTCGATGATGCGAGCGGTCATCCTTCAAGCCCCCGAAAAAAACCGCGATTTTACAGCATCGCGGCGGCGGCGGCCCGTACGGCGGATTCGGGTCGGCATCGTGCGGCCAATGCGGCCCGCCTCAACGCCCTCCGCCGAACGGCGGGCACTTGAGGCCGAGGGCGGTGATGCGGCCCTTGTCGCCCATCTCGCGCACCGTGAGCGCGAAGGCACCGATGTCGACGCGGTCGCCGACCACTGGCGGGCGGCCGAGGCGGACGGCGAGCAACTCGCCCATCGCCAGCTCGCGCTCGGCCTCCGCGATGCGCAGGCCGTAGGCGTCGGCGAGGTCGCTCGCACGGCTGTCGGGGTCGACCACGAACTCGCCGAAGAAGCTGGCGTTGGCGGTGAGTTCGCCGCGACTGCCGGCGAAAGTGCGCGCGAGCTGTTCGGAGATTTCGTCGGGCGCGATCATCCACACCGAGTCGCCAGGACGCAGGCGGGTGTCGGGGGTCAGGCGGTGCAGGCTGCCCTCGCGCACCAAGGCCACGCAGCGCACGTCGTGGCCGGGATGGTCGGTGCCGAGCTCGTCGGGATGGCGCCCGTCGGCCTTGGCGCCGGCCGCGACGCAGAACTCCAGCATGTCCACCGCCGCCGCCTCGCCCACCCACACCTCGCGCTTGTCACGCGGCTCGTCGCGCGGCGGCACCTCGACACCCAGCCAGCGCGCCGCCAGCGGCACGGTCGCGCCCTGAACCAGCAAGGACAGCAGCACCACCGCGAAGGCGACGTTGAACAGCAGTTGCGAATCGGGCACGCCCATCACCACCGGCACGATCGCGAGCACCACCGGCACCGCGCCGCGCAGGCCCACCCAGCTCACGTAGAGGAGCTCGTTGCGCGGATAGCGGAAGGGCAGCAGCCCGATCGCCACCGCCAGCGGCCGCGCCACCAGCATCAGGAACACCGCCATCGCCAGCGCCTCGGCGGCATGATCGATCATCTTCGACGGTGTCACCAGCAGCCCCAGCACGACGAACATGCCCGCCTGGGCGAGCCAGGCCAGGCCGTCCATCACCCGCAGGACGTGCTCGGTGGCATGGCTGCGGCGGTTGCCGACGACGATGCCTGCCAGGTACACGGCGAGAAAGCCGCTGCCGTTCAGCAGGTTGGTCGCCGCGAAAACCAAGGTGCCGCCGGACAGGATCAGCAACGCATACAGCCCGTCGGGCAGCGCCAGCCGCATCATCAGCCGCGACAGCACCCAGCCCCCGGCAAGGCCGAGGATGGCGCCGAGTCCGAGCTGGCTCGCCAGCATCCAGACGAAACTGCCGAGCGTGGCGGTCTCGGGCTGCAGCAGCGTGCCGACCATGGCGGTAACGAGCAGGATCGCCATCGGATCGTTGGCACCGGACTCGATCTCCAGCGTGGCCTGGACGCGCTCGTTGAGGCGGACGCCGCTGTTGCGCAGGAGCGCGAACACCGCGGCCGCATCGGTCGAGCCGACGATCGCCGCGAGCAGCATGCCCAGCCGCCAGTCGACATCGAGGAGCCAGGTGGCGAACACGCCGAGCAGGGCCGCCGTACCGATCACGCCCCAGCTGGCCAGCACCGCGGCCGGCCTCAGCGCCACCCGGAAGCTGCTCACCCGCGTGCGCAGGCCGCCGTCGAGCAGGATCACCGAGAGCGCCGCCTGCGCGATCAGCGAGGCGATGAAGAAGTCCTCGAAGACGATGCCGCCCGGCCCGTCCTCGCCGGCGAGCATGCCGACGCCGAGAAAGAGCAGCAGCAGCGGCAAGCCGAGCCGGGCGGAGATGGTGCTGGCGAGCACGCTGATGAACAGCAGCAGGCCGGTGAGCAGGAAGAGCGCGTTGATTCCGGTCATGCGGCGGCGGGGTCCAGCCGGTTGGAAGGGGCTTTCGGCAAAACGGGGCGATCGCACACGGCACACCCCCACAGCGGAGCCGCCCGGGTGGAAGAAAGTTCCTGCGCATGCGGGCGCGGAGATCGCCCGTCGGCACGCGCCGGGGTCAGCGCGGAACGGCGCCGGGTTCGAGTACCACCACGTGCTGGACGAGTTCGGCGAGCGAATGCGCGCCCATCTTCTCCATCACGCGCGCGCGATGCACCTCGACGGTCTTGATGCTGATGCCGAGCACGTCGGCGATCTGCTTGTTCAGCTTGCCGACGATGATCAGCTCGAGCACCTCGCGCTCGCGCTGGGTGAGCAGCCCGAGCCGGCGCGCGGTGTCGGCCTCCTGCAGGCGGCGGTCGCGGGTCTCGCGCTCGAGGCGCAGGCACTGCTCGACCACGCGCAGCATCTCGCGCTCGCCGAAGGGTTTCTCGACGAAATCCACCGCGCCCTGCTTGAGCGCGGACACCGCCATCGGCACGTCGCCGTGGCCGGTGATGAACACCACCGGCAGCCCGCAGCGCCGCCGCCCGAGCTCCTCGAACACCTCCAGCCCGCTCATGCCCGGCATGCGCACGTCGAGCAGCACGCAGCCGGTCATCTCCGGCGTGCAGGCGGCGAGGAAGGCCTCGCCCGACTCGTGCACCGCGACCGCGTGGCCGTTGGCCTCCAGCATCCAGGCGAGCGAGTCGCGCAGGGCTTCGTCGTCGTCGACGACATGTACGATCTGGTCAGGCGCTGCGGGCACTGCGCTCAATTGCGGACTCCGTCGGCAGGGTAAACGTGAATATGGTACCGCCTTCGGGGTTGGCGTCGACCAGCAATCTGCCGTTGTGGAACTCGACGATCGAGCGGCAGATGTTGAGCCCCATGCCCATGCCCTCGGCCTTGGTGGTGTAGAAGGGCGTGAACAGCTGCGCCCTGCCCTCCTCGCTGATGCCGTGGCCGCGGTCGATCACCGCGACCTCGACCGCGTCCGCGCCGACGGTGCGCACCCGCACCGTCAGCACGCGCGCCTCGGGCAAGGCGTCGGCCATGGCGTCGAGGCCGTTGCGGATCAGGTTGAGCAGCACCTGCTCGATCATGATGCGGTCGGCGTACACCGGCGGCAGCCCGGGCTCGAGCTCCGTGTGGATGCGGATGCGGGTGCGGTGGGCGTCGATGTCGGCGAAGCCGATCGCGTCCTCCAGCACCTCGACGAGGTCGACCGCGCAGCGCTGCGGCTCGCTCTTCTTCACGAACTCGCGCACGCGGCGGATGATCTTGCCGGCGCGCTCGGCCTGGAAGCTCGCCTTCTGCATCGCCGCGAGCACGTCCTCGGTCCTCGCCTTGCCCGACTGCAGCCGCGTCACCGAACCGGCGCAGTAGTTCGCGATCGCCGCCAGCGGCTGGTTGAGCTCGTGCGCCAGCGTCGAGGCCATCTCGCCCATGGTGATCAGGCGCGAAGTGCGCTGCAGGCGCTCCTCCTGCTCGCGCGCCACCGCGGCGGTCTGCTTGCGGTCGGTGATGTCGGTGGCGATCCCCATGCGCACCACGCGCCCGTCCACCCAGCGTGTGGCCTGCTCGCGCACGTGGTACCAGCGCCCCGACTGCGGGTGCAGCAATTCGCCGTCGAAGAGCTCGCGCGGCACGTCGGCGGGCGACAGGTTGCGCGGATCGACGCGGTAGTCGCCGCGCTCGGGCTGCGGCACCGCCACCCCGCGCACGGTGCGCCCGACCGCGTCGAAACCATGGATGCGCTTGAAGGCGAGGTTGGCGAAGAGGATCTCGTCGGTGCGCGCGTCGGCCACGAACACCGCGGCGTCGAGGCCGTCGAGCACCGCCTCGAAGCGCTCGTGCGCCGACTCGAGCGCGGCGCGCACGCGCTTGGGCTCGGTGATGTCGGTGATCGAGGCCATCCAGCCGGTCTGCCGGCCGGTGAGGTCGATCAGCGGGGAAAGGTAGAAGCGCGCATCGAAGCGCTCGCCGTTCTTGCGCAGGATGCGCATCTCGAAGCCGCTGCGCGGCGCGCGCCCCGACAGGGTCATCGACAGGTTGCGCTCGCATTCGGCGAGCTGCTCGGGTGGCCAATAGGGAAAGGGCGGCCCGGCGCCGACGAGCTCGTCCTCGTCGAAGCCGATCATGCGGCAGAAGGCGGTGTTCACATAGATGATGCGTCCCGACAGGTCGATCGCGCGCAGGCCGGTGACGACCGAGTCCTCCATCGCCTTGCGGAAGGCGGACTCGGCGCGCAGCGCGTCCTCGGTGGCCTTGCGTCCGGTGACGTCGTGCGCCACGGCGTAGACCAGACGCTCCTCGCGTACCGGGTTGATGCTCCACATCAGCCATTTGTAGCTGCCGTCGGCACAGCGGCAGCGCGTCTCGAAGCGCACCGGTTCGCCGCCGGCGAGGCGGCGCAACATCGCCAGCGTCTCGGAAACGTCCTCGGGATGCACGAAGTCGATCAGCGAGCACCCGGGCAGGCTCCGGGGGTCGTGCCCGAGCACGCGCTCGAAGGCCGGGTTGCAGCGCCCGAAACGACCATCGAGATCGATGACGCACAAGAGGTCGAGCGAAAGGTCGAAGAGCTGGTCGCGCTCCTTCTCCACCCGCACCCGGCGCTGCACGTGGCGGCGCAGCGTCCACAGGCTCCACAGCACCAGCAGCGACAGCCCCACGATGAGCACCGCCGGCAGGTAGCGCAGCACCGCCCCACCGGGCCGGAAGGCCATCGCCTGCAGCGCGAGGCCGTTGCCCGGCGGATCGAGCGCGAGGGTAAGCGAGAGCGCCTCCTGCGCGGGCGGCAGGGCCGAGCTGAGGGTCAGCACGCCGCCATCGCGGTCGAGCACCGCAAGCCGGTATTTTTCGGCAAAGCGCGCCGGCACCAGCCGGCTCAGCATGCGCTCGATCGAATACACGGCGACGATCGCACCGAGCGAATCGCCGCGCCGCAGCACGGGCGCGTACACCTCGATCACCGCGCTGCCGCGCGCGTCGATGTAGGGCCGGCCGTAGGTCAGGCGGGCGGACAGGGCGCTGTTCTGGAAGGCCTCCACCTGGTCATCCACGAGGATCTCGCCGGCGAGCAGGTCACGGGTGTCGAAGGGCGCCGACCAGGCGATCACGTGCTCGCGGTCCACCCAGGCGAGGTTGGCGAGCGCGGGGTTGATCGCCAGATGCTCGTTGGCGCGCAGCTGGAAGTCGTCGTGGTCGAGCGTGCCCGCCGACAGGTCGCGCGCGAGCTGGACGAGAAACTCCTCGGTGGTGAGCATGGCGCGCCGGATCGACTGCTCGGTCCACTGCAGGTCGCGCGCGAGCGCGTCGCGCTCGACCGCGGTCTCGCGCGCCTGCAGCAGCCAGACGACCGCGAGCATCGACAGCGCGAGCACGGTCACCGCGAGATAGGGCATGGCCCAGTACCAGCGCGACAGGGTCGCCCGGGCGGCGGCGGAGGCTTGCATGGAGGATGGCCGGACGAGCGGCGCGGGGAGGCGGATCGGGAGCAGGATTGTTGTCGAGCGCGACCGCCCGCGTCATCCGGTGTAACCCTGATCGGGGGACGCATACCCGGTGTGGATGCGGCAGCGCAGCAGACGGCGATGGGGTTTCCGCCAATTTGTGCGCTTGTTCACGCTGCCTACAGTGCAAGGATGAAACCCTTCCTCGCGCTGCTCGGGCGCGCCTTCGTGACGCTTCTGCTCCTGGCGCCGCAGTTGTCGGCACAGGCCGTCCCGGCAGAGGCCGTGGGCGCGGGCGCACGCCCGAGCGGCGGCGAGCGGGCACCGATCCGGGTGGGCGTGTCGGGGCCCTTCTCCGGTCCGTCGGCGCCGATGGGGCTGTCGATGCGCGAGGGCATCCGCATCGCCGCCGAGGAGCTCAACGCCGGCGGCGGCCTGCTCGGTCGGCGCATCGAGCTCGTCGAGCGCGACGACGAGGCGAGCAACGAGCTTGGTGCGCAGATCGTGCGCGACTTCATCCATCGCGAACGTGTCACCGCCGGACTGGGCATCGTCAATACCGGTGTCGCGCTCGCCAGCCAGCGCCATTACCAGATGGCGCGCATCCCGGTGATCACCTCGGTCGCCACCGGCTCGCTGATCACCAAGCAGTTCCAGCCCCCCGATTTCACCGAGAACTACGTGTTCCGCGTCTCCGCCAGCGACACCTTGCAGGCCGCGGTGATCGTCGAGGAGGCTGTCGGCCGGCGCGGCCTGACCCGGCTCGCGATCCTGCACGACGCCACCAACTACGGGGTGCTGGGAAGCCAGGATCTCATCGCAGCCCTGGGCACGCGCGGGCGGACCGCGGTGGTGGTCGAGCGCTTCCAATTGCGCGAGACCGACATGCGACCGCAGCTCGAACGCGCACGCGCCGCCGGTGCGCAAGCCGTGCTCACCTATGGCATCGGCCCCGAGCTCGCCCACATCGCCAACTCGATGGCCCGCCTCGGATGGCAGGTGCCGATCATCGGCAGCTGGACGCTGGCCATGTCGAGCTTCATCGAACTCGCCGGCCGCAACGCCGAGGGCGCACGCATGCCACAGACCTTCATCGCCGAGGCACGCAGCCCGGCGCAGGCGGCCTTCCTCGCGGCGTGGGAGCGCGCCACCGGCAGCGTGCGTATCCCGGTGCCACCGGCGGCCGCACAGGGCTACGACTCGATGCAGCTGCTCGCCGCGGCGATCCGCCAGGCCGGCAGCCTCGACGGTCCGCGCATCCGCGAGGCGCTCGAAAACCTGGATGCGGAGGTCGATGGCGTGATCATGCGCTATCGCCGCCCCTTCTCCCGCGACAACCACGAAACCCTGCGCAGCGCGCGCCAGATCCACCTCGGCGAGATCCGCGACGGCGCCGTGGTGTTCGCCCACGAGGCGGCGCCGGAGAGGCCGGGACCATGAGCGCGAGCGATCAGGGAGCCGATTTCGTGTTCACCAGGTGAAAACATATTGCACATTGCGAAAAGACGTTTTATATTTTGAAACGCTGACCGTGCGGCAGCCGGCATGGTCGTGCCCGTAACCAACAACCCGCCTGTCCCGCCAGACAGGAATCGCCAACTGAACGTCATGAGGAGACAAACCATGACCGGAATCAGCACCGTTCTCCCGCAAACCGACACGGATGCGCAGGAAACGAAGGAATGGCTGGACGCGCTCGCCGCCGTCGTCGAACACGAAGGCCCCGAGCGCGCCCACTACCTGATCGAGACCCTGATCGCCACGGCGCGCCAGGAGGGGGTGAACATCCCCTACTCGGCCACGACCGAGTACATCAACACGATTCCGGCCGAGCGCCAGCCGCCCTACCCGGGCGATCCGGATCTGGAGATCAAGATCCACTCCTACATCCGCTGGAACGCGATGGCGATGGTGGTGCGGGCGAACAAGGACACCAACGTGGGCGGTCACATCGCCTCCTTCGCCTCGGCGGCGGCGCTCTACGACGTGGGCTTCTCGCACTTCTGGCACGCGCCCTCCGAGGCGCACGACGGCGACCTGATCTACTTCCAGGGCCACTCGGTGCCGGGCGTGTATGCGCGCGCGTTCATGCTGGGCCGTCTGACCGAAGAACAGATGGACAGCTTCCGCCAGGAAGTGGGCGGCAAGGGCATCTCGTCCTACCCGCACCCCTGGCTGATGCCCGACTTCTGGCAGTTCCCCACCGTGTCGATGGGCCTGGGTCCGCTGTGCGCGATCTACTCGGCGCGCTTCATGAAATACCTGGCCAGCCGCGGCCTGATCGATCCGGCACGCGCGCAGCAGCGCAAGGTGTGGGCCTTCCTGGGCGACGGCGAGACCGACGAGGTCGAATCGCTGGGCGCGATCGGCATGGCCGGCCGCGAGGGCCTGGACAACCTCGTCTTCGTGATCAACTGCAACCTGCAGCGCCTCGATGGTCCGGTGCGCGGCAACGGCAAGATCATCCAGGAGCTCGAGTCCGAGTTCCGCGGCGCGGGCTGGAACGTCATCAAGGTGATCTGGGGCACGCACTGGGACGCGCTCTTCGCCCGCGACAAGAAGGGCATCCTCAAGCAGCGCATGATGGAGTTGTGCGACGGCGAGTATCAGACCTTCAAGGCCAAGGACGGCGCCTACGTGCGCGAGCACTTCTTCAACACGCCCGAGCTGCGCGCGCTGGTGGCCGACTGGACCGACGAGCAGGTGTGGAACCTGAACCGCGGCGGCCACGATCTCTTCAAGATCTTCTCCGCCTACAAGGCCGCCAACGAGCACAAGGGGCAGCCCACGCTGATCCTGGCCAAGACCATCAAGGGCTTCGGCATGGGCCAGGCCGGCGAGGCGATGAACATCTCGCACCAGCAGAAAAAGATGGACGTCGAGGCCATCCGCCGCTTCCGCGACCGCTTCGGCCTGCCGGTGCCCGACGACCAGCTCGAGGCACTGCCCTACCTGAAGTTCGCCGAGGACTCTCCCGAGCACAAGTACCTGCTCAAGCACCGCATGGACCTGGGCGGCTTCCTGCCGCAGCGCCGGCGCAAGGCCGCCGCGCTCGAGATCCCGGGCCTGGACACCTTCGCCGCGCTGCTCAAGGCCTCGGGCGAGGGCCGCGAGCTGTCGACCACCATGGCGGTGGTGCGCATCATGAACACGCTGTTGAAGGACAAGCAGATCGGCAAGCATGTCGTGCCGATCGTCCCGGACGAAAGCCGCACCTTCGGCATGGAGGGCATGTTCCGCCAGTACGGCATATGGAACCAGCAAGGCCAGAACTACGTGCCGGAAGACCATGACCAGCTCATGTTCTACAAGGAGAGCAAGACCGGCCAGGTGCTGCAGGAAGGCATCAACGAGGCCGGCGCGATGGCCGACTGGATCGCCGCGGGCACCGCCTACAGCGTGCACAACGTGCAGATGATCCCGTTCTACATCTTCTATTCCATGTTCGGCCTGCAGCGCACCATGGACCTGTGCTGGGCGGCCGCCGACCAGCGCACCCGCGGCTTCCTGATCGGGGGCACCGCCGGGCGCACGACCCTGAACGGCGAAGGCCTGCAGCACGAGGACGGCCACAGCCTGATCATGGCCAACATGATCCCCAACTGCATCAGCTACGACCCGACCTTCCAGTACGAGGTCGCGGTGATCGTGCAGGACGGCCTGCGCCGCATGTTCGCCGAGCAGGAGGACGTGTATTACTACATCACGGTGATGAACGAGAACTACGAACATCCCGAGATGCCGGTTGGCGCCGAGGCCGACATCCTCAAAGGCCTGTACCTGTTCCGCCAGGGCGGCCAGGCCAAGACCCCGCGCGTGCAGCTGATGGGTTCGGGCACGATCTTCCGCGAGGTGATCGCCGCCGCCGAGCTGCTCAAGGCCGACTGGGGCGTGGAGTCGGACATCTGGGGCGCGCCCAGCTTCAACGAGCTGGCCCGCAACGGCCACGACGTCGAGCGCTGGAACCTGCTGCACCCGATGGAAGAGCCGCGAAAGACCCACGTGCAGCAGAAGCTCGCCGGCTTCGCAGGCCCGGTCGTCGCCGCCACCGACTACATCCGCATGTTCCCCGAGCAGATCCGCGCGCAGCTCGACCGCACTTACGTCACGCTGGGCACCGACGGCTTCGGCCGCTCCGACACCCGCGAGCAGCTGCGCCACTTCTTCGAGGTGGATCGCCACTGGGTGACGCTGGCCGCGCTGAAGGCGCTGGCCGACGAGGGCACGATCGGCCGCGACAAGGTCGCCGCGGCGATGGTCAAGTACCAGCTCGACCCGTCCAAACCGAACCCGATGTCGGTCTGAGCGCGCAAGGAGACTGAGAACATGAGCCAACTCATTGAAGTGAAAGTACCCGACATCGGCGATTTCGACGCGGTGCCGGTGATCGAGCTGTTCGTGAAGGTGGGCGACACCATCAAGGTCGACGACGCGATCGCGACGCTCGAATCCGACAAGGCCACCATGGACGTGCCGTCCTCGGCCGCCGGCGTGGTCAAGGAAGTGCTGGTCGCGATCGGCGACAAGGTGTCCGAGGGCACGGTGCTGATCAAGCTCGAGGCGGCGGGCGCCGCAGCGGCGGCCCCGGCGCCGGCTGCGGCCGCCGCACCCGCGTCCGCTGCAGCCCCCGCTGCCGCACCTGCAGCGGCGCCCGCTCCGGCAGCCCCCGCGGCGGCCGGTGGCGGCGTGGTCGAGGTGGTGGTGCCCGACATCGGCGACTTCGACGCCGTGCCCATCATCGAGCTGTTCGTGAAGGTGGGCGATACCATCAAGGTGGACGACGCGATCGCCACGCTCGAATCGGACAAGGCGACGATGGACGTGCCGTCGTCGGCCGCCGGCGTGGTCAAGGAAGTGCTGGTCGCCCTCGGCGACAAGGTCGGCCAGGGCAAGGTGCTGATCAAGGTCGAGACGGCCGCTGCGGGAGCAGCGGCAGGCGCGAATGCAGCGCCTGCGCCCGCTCCGCTCGCGGCAAGCGCCGCTCCTGCGGGCGCACCCGGCGCCGCCCCGCTCGCCGACGGCGGCCCGAGCGCGAGCGCCCCGACCTCGATGCCGGTCGCCTCGCCCGCCGCCCCGTCTGCGGTCACGCTCGGTGGCAAGGTGCATGCCAGCCCCTCGGTACGCGCGTTTGCGCGCGAGCTCGGCGTCGATCTCGGCCAGGTCAAGGCCACCGGTCCCAAGGGTCGTATCCTCAAGGAAGACGTCGCCGGCTTCATAAAGGCGGCGATGACGAGCGGCGTGGTCCCGGGCAAGACCCCGGCCGCCGCCGCGGCGGGCGCGAGCCTGGGTGGCGGGCTGGATCTGCTGCCGTGGCCCAAGGTCGACTTCGCCAAGTTCGGCGAGATCGAGGTCAAGCCGCTCTCGCGCATCAAGAAGATCTCCGGCCAGAACCTCGCCCGCAACTGGGTGATGATCCCGGCGGTGACCTACCACGAGGACGCCGACATCACCGACCTGGAAGCCTTCCGGGTGCAGATGAACAAGGAGTACGAGAAGTCGGGCAAGAAGCTCACCATGCTCGCCTTCATCATCAAGGCCTCGGTACGCGCGCTGCAGGAGTTCCCCGAGTTCAACACCTCGCTCGATGGCGACAACCTGGTCTACAAGAAGTACTTCAACATCGCCTTCGCGGCCGACACCCCCAACGGCCTGGTCGTGCCGGTGGTGAAGGATGCCGACAAGAAGAGCGTGTTCGACATCGCCGCCGAGACCGGCGCGCTCGCCAAGAAGGCGCGTGACGGCAAGCTCGGCCCGGCCGACATGTCGGGCGCGTGCTTCACGATCAGCTCGCTCGGCGGCATCGGCGGTACCTACTTCGCACCCATCGTCAATGCGCCCGAAGTGGCCATCCTCGGGGTGAACAAGTCGGTGATGAAGCCGGTGTGGGACGGCAAGGCTTTCGTGCCGCGCCTGACGCTGCCGATGTCGCTGACCGCGGACCACCGCGTCATCGACGGTGCGCTGGCCACCCGCTTCAACGTGTACCTCGCGCAACTGCTGGCGGACTTCCGCCGGGTGATGCTCTGACACGGTGAGGAGTGAGGCGTGAGGGGTCGGGGGGCGAAAAGCTCCTCCCCTCGACGCCTTCCTCTTCCGGAAACTCCTCACGAGGTGATGAAGATGAGTCAAATGATTGAAGTGAAGGTGCCCGACATCGGCGATTTCGATGCGGTGCCGGTGATCGAGCTGTTCGTGAAGGTCGGCGACAGCATCGCGGTGGACGATGCGATCTGCACGCTGGAATCCGACAAGGCCACGATGGACGTGCCGTCCTCCGCCGCGGGCGTGGTCAGGGAAGTGCTGGTCAACCTGGGCGACAAGGTCGGCGAGGGCGCGGTGCTGATCCGGCTCGAAGCCGCCAGTGCCGCTGCAGGAGCGGCGCAAGCCGCGAACACGGCGCCTGCCTCCCCGCCGGCCTCCGCACCTGCACCCTCCGCGGCTTCCGCCGCTCCTGCGGCCACGCCGAGCGCCGCCCCGGCGGCGGCGAGCCACGCCGGCGGCGCCGACGCCGAATACGACATGATCGTGCTCGGCGCCGGCCCGGGCGGCTACTCGGCGGCCTTCCGCGCCGCCGACCTCGGCCTCAAGACCGCGATCATCGAGCGCTATTCGACGCTCGGCGGCGTGTGCCTGAACGTGGGCTGCATCCCGTCCAAGGCGCTGCTGCACGTGGCAGCGGTGATCGAGGAGGCAGAGCATGTCGACAAGGCGGGTATCGTCTTCGCCAAGCCGAGCGTGGACGTCGATGCGCTCAGAAAGCACAAGGACGGCGTGATCGGCAAGCTCACCGGGGGGCTCTCCGGCATGGCCAAGGCGCGCAAGGTCGACATCCTGCGCGGCTACGGCAGCTTCCTCGACCCCAACCACCTCGAGATCGAGGAGACCACTGGCGCGAGCCAGGACAAGACCGGCACGAAGAAGGTGGTGAAGTTCAGGAACTGCATCATCGCCGCCGGCTCGGCCGCGGTGCACCTGCCCTTCCTGCCGCGCGACCCGCGCATCGTCGACTCCACCGGCGCGCTCGAGCTGCGCCAGGTGCCGGGCAAGATGCTCGTGATCGGCGGCGGCATCATCGGCCTGGAGATGGCCACGGTGTACTCCACGCTGGGTGCCCGCATCGACGTGGTCGAGATGCTCGACCGCCTGATGCAGGGCCCGGACGCCGACGCCGTCAAGGTATGGGAGAAGCAGAACGCCCACCGCTTCGACAACATCATGCTCAAGACCAAGACCGTCGCCGTCGAAGCGAAGGAAGACGGACTGTGGGTGAAGTTCGAGGGCGAGAAAGCCCCCGCCGAGCCGGTGCGCTACGACATGATCCTGCAATCGGCAGGCCGTTCGCCCAACGGCAACAAGATCGGCGCCGAGAAGGCGGGCGTGATCGTCGGCGAGCGCGGCTTCATCCCGGTGGATGCGCAGATGCGCACCAATGTGCCGCACATCTTCGCGATCGGCGACATCGTCGGCCAGCCCATGCTCGCCCACAAGGCAGTGCATGAGGGGCACGTCGCCGCGGAAGTGGCAGCCGGCCATAAGGCGGCCTTCGACGCCACCGTGATCCCGGGCGTGGCCTACACCCATCCGGAAGTGGCCTGGGTCGGCTACACCGAGGCGCAGGCCAAGGCCGAGGGCAAGAAGGTCGATACCGCCAAGTTCCCGTGGGCGGCCAGCGGGCGCGCCATCGCCAACGGCGCCGACTACGGCTTCACCAAGCTGATCTTCGACGCCGAGACTCACCGCGTGATCGGCGGCACCATCGTCGGGCCGTCGGCCGGCGACATGATCGGCGAGGTGTGCCTGGCCATCGAGATGGGGGCCGACGCCACCGACATCGGCAAGACCATCCACCCGCATCCGACCCTGGGTGAGACGGTGGGCATGGCCGCCGAAGTGGCCCACGGCAGCTGCACCGACCTGCCACCGATGCGCAAGAAGTAAGCATTCGCGGGCAGCAGAAAAAACCCCGGTGCCGCTGTTGCGGGACCGGGGTTTTTTATCGTCTGAAGAATGACTCAGAACTTGTAGTTGATGCCCGCGTAGATCGAACGGCCCGCACCCGGGACCGGCGTGCCCCACAGCGGAACCGCGCCGACCGGGTTGCTGGTCATCGTCGTTCCCTGGCCGACATAGGCGCCGCCGAGCGGCAGGTAGTAGAACTTGTCGAACACGTTCTCCACGCCGAAGTCGACGCGCACCTGCTTCCAGGAATAGCTCGTCCGCAGGTTCACCAGGTTGTAGCCCGAGGTCTCCTGCTCGTTGCGCACCGCCGAGATGTCGTCCTTGGACTGTGCGGCGAACCACTCGAGCGCGTTGTCCCAGCCACCATGCTGGTGCGTCAGCGTGAGCTTCACGTTGAGCGGCATGATGTTGTAGAGGTTGTCGCCGGTCTCGCGGTTCTTGCCGTCGGTGTAGTTGAGCACCCCACGCAGCCCGAATTCGCCATAGGGCGTGCTCGCCAGCGGCATGCGGCCCGAGAGGTCGATGCCGTACAGGCGAGCCGACTGGTTGGCGAGCTGCAGGAAGACGAAGCTGTTGGTCGCGGAGAGATTGGCGGCCGAGCATGACCCGCCGAGACTCGTCGGACAGCGTACTGCATCGATGTAGTCGGTGACCCGCGAGTAGAACGGCGTCGCCTTCAGCTCCCATTTGCGGTCGATCGAGTGCCAGCCGAAGGTCGCCGATACGGTGCGCGCCTTCTCGGGCTCGAGGTTGATGTCGCCGATGTAGCCGTTGCCGTCGCCGAACCAGTTCACCATCAGCATTTCCATGCCGCGGCTGTACCAGCTATAGCGCTCGTAGAGGCTGGGCGAGCGCACCTTGCGCGCGAAACCCACCTCCACGTCGAGCGTGGGATCGACGGTGTATTTGGCCAGCAGCGTCACATCCCAGTTGTTGTCCGTGCGTTCGCGATCAGCGCTGTTGAAAGCGGGCACGAGCATCGTGGCAGGGGCCACAGCGTTGTTATATGCCTGCACGGGACCGGTATCGGTCTTCACGCGCTCGTAGCGCACGCCCGCCAGGGTGGTCCATTGCGCACTCGGCTGCGCCTCCCACTCCGCGAAGACCGCGTTGCGATCGCGCTCGCCGTCGTTGATGTTCCAGAAGGTGTTCGGCCACATCCCGCCGCCCGATGCCGGCCACCAGTCGTCGAGACGATAACGCTGGATCTCGGCGCCCACGCGCAGAAGGTCGGTCGCCGAAAGATCCACGTCGCCCTTGAGCGCGAAGCCCGTGTTCTTGCTCTCGGTGTTCATCGGCATGCCCGCTGCGCAGGACGGGCTGAGCGGCGAACACGGCGTACCGTTGAGAACTGTCGGGCCTCCGGAGCCGATGATGACGTCGTTCGCTACGCTTCCCCCATACCAGTAGCGTTTGTCCGCACCGAAATCCATGAAGTGCTCGACCTTCTCGTGGTAGGCGCGCGCCTCGAGCCTGCCCCAGTCGTACTTGCCCTGATAGCGCAGGTTCACACGCTTCTGGTCGTTCTCGAGCATGTCCATGCGCTGGTTCGGCCACAGCTCATAGGGGATGTCCTGCAGGCCGACCTTGGCCTCGAACAGGTGGTCGCCGCCCTTGAAGGCGAAGCCGAGTTCGTGGTTGCGGCTCTTGTAGGCGGTGGAGCCCACTTCGTCGAGCGCCAAGGTATGCCCCACCCGGCCCGTCGCCGTCCGCGTCTTGAACGCCCGCGCGGCCTCGTAGTTGTCGCTCTCGGCCGTCGAACCCGCATAGCTGACGCTCAGCGAATCACTTGCGAAAGTGGCGCCGAGATTACCGCCGCGTGCATTGCCGTTGCTGCGGTAAAACGCCCCGACCTCACCCGTCATCAGCGTCTTGCCGTCCTCGGCAAACACCGGCGCCTTGGATTCGGCAACGATGGTGCCGGCGATGCTGTCGCCGCCGACGCTCACCGGCGAGATGCCCGGATAGACCTCGAGCAGGCCGACATTGGAGGGGTCGAGGTAGGACAGTGCCGGGTTCATGTGGTTGGGACAGGCCGCGATCAGGTCCATGCCGTCGACCTTGATGCGGATGCGATCGTCGGCCAGACCGCGAATCGACGGCAGGCTGGAAACCCCGCCCGAGCCGTAGAGACTCACGCCCGGCACATCGCGAAGAAGCGACGCAGCATCACTGGTGGCGGGCTTCAGAGACTGCAGTGCAGGGGCGTTGACCACGGTTCCGCTGTTAGTGGCCGCGGCCTCGGGCGCTGTGACGATGACGCGCCCGAGCGTCGTCTCCTGGGCAAGGGCGAGCGCCGGCAGCGCAAGGGAAATCGCCACGGCGAGTGGCAGACGTCGAAAGTTCTTCTTCATGATGAGTGTTCTCGTTGATCGGGCCTTCCGCCGGACCCACACGGATCGCAGGCATGAGAACGCCCTGCCGATCGCCCGCGGGCGATCGGACATCGATTCGATTGTCGAAAAGCAAACTCGCGGGCCGCGGCGGTCAGGGCGGCCCGAATGCACGTCGGTGGATCGCTGTGATCCCCGAGGCTCAGTGCTTGCCGTGCTGCATCTTCATCGGCGCATTGAGCGGACGTGCCGGCGCGGTGAGCTCGATGGTCTGGCGGCTGCCATCCTTGTTCTCGACGGTCAGCGTCACCGGCACCTGGTCACCCTCCTTCACCTGAGCCTTCAAATCCATCAGCATCACGTGGTAACCGCCAGGCTCGAGTTCGACGTCCTTGCCGGCAGGGAGGTCGAGCCCGGGGATGCGGTTCATCTTCATGACGTCCTTGTCCATGAGCATCTCGTGGATCTCGACCACGCCAGCGACCGGCGAGGCGGCGGACACGAGGCGGGCGTCGGTGTCGGACTTCAGGCGCATGAAGGCCCCGGTGGCCTTCTGCGCGGGCACGGTGGCGCGCACCCAAGGCTCGGCGACGGTGACTTCGGCGTGAGCGACGGCGCTGCCGAAAAGGGCGAGGGCGGCCAGCAGCGGTGCGGCCAGGAACGACTTTTGCATCGTGGATCTCCGATCGTTGGAGGATTGCGGTCCGCACGCGACGTGCCGGCGCGCTCCGGCAAAGGCAGCGAAGAACGCGGGTTTGCGTGCGAAGGGCTCGCACGACCGGCAGGCCGGCGGGCGAGGAAGGGACTTCGGGCGGGGGAAAGGACCGCTACGGCGAACACGCGCGGCGTTCGCGCGTGCGCAGGGTCAGGCGCGCGCGGGCGGCGCGCGCGGATGCGCGGACGACCACGCGAAGAGCGGTCGCGGGGCGACGAGGAAAAGCGTGGGGAGTGGCGTCCCGCCGGCGACGGCGAAGGAAGGCGAGAGGTCGGCCGCGGGCGCCAGCACGTTGCCGAACTGCGCGAGACAGTAAGGACACTCCTCGAGCGGGAGCGAGGACGGGTGCGAATCGGAGTCGGCGTTCATCGCACCGACGTCACCATGGAAGGCGGCCTCGTCGACACTCAGTTCCACCCACTCCATCCCGACGGCAGAGCAAATCTGCACGAGGTAGCGGCCGTTGTCGTCGGGCCCCATCGCGCGGCTCGCTGCCGGCGCCAGCGCACTCAACGCCATCGCGAAGATCGCGATCCAGACGTGAAGACGGTGACGAAAGCGCTGCATGGGGGGATCGGATCCGTGGAAGCCACAACAACAGCGCGGATTCTACCGGATCGGTCCGCGCTTGAATTGATCGTGGTCAGGTTTGCACCGGCTGCCGGCCGATGCATTCGCGAGCGCGCACCCAGGCGACGAAATCCGTCAACGGCAGGGCCGGGGCATGCAGGAAACCCTGGATGTAGTCGCAGCCCATGCCGGCGAGCAGTTCGGCGGTGCGACCGTCCTCCACGCCCTCGGCAGTGACCTCGATGCCGAGACGGTGCGAGAGGTCGATGATCGCGGCGGCGATCTCGCGGTCGCGCGCCGAGGCGAGCAGGTCGATGACGAAGCTGCGATCGATCTTGGCCTCCTGCACGGCGAGCCGCTTGAGCCGGCTCATGCCCGAGAAGCCGGTGCCGAAGTCGTCGATCGACAGGGCGACACCGAGCTGGCGCAAGCGTTGGAGCACCTCCGAGACGCTGCTGCCCGAGCGCTCGTCCATCATGCTGGTCTCGGTGATCTCCAGACACAGCCGGCCCGCCTCGAGGTTCCAGGTCGACAGGGCCTGGCCGATCAGGTCGGGCACCTCGGCGTCGTAGAGGTCCGTCGCCGAGAGATTGATCGAGATGTCGATCTCCAGGCCTTCCATGCGCAACTCGTGCAGGACCTGCGCCGCCTGCTGGAACAGCCAGCGATTGAAACGGTGACGCAGGCCGAAGCGGTCGATCAGGCCGATCACGACCGGGGGCGGCACGAATTCGCCCGCGCTGTTGCGCCAGCGCAGCAAGGCCTCGGCGCTGCGGCACTCCGTGCTGGCGAGGTGGACCTTGGGCTGCAGCCAGAGCTCGAGCTCCGGCCCCCCGGAAAACGCGGTACGCAGGTCGCGCTCGAGCAGGGCGACGTTGGGCGCGCTGCGCTCCATCGAGGCTTCGAAGAGCAGGCTGCCGCCGTCCGCACGCCCGGCGACCAGACCGGCGATGCGTGCCGACTGCAGCAGGTGGAAGCCGTCCTTGCCGTGGTCGGGCGACATCGCCGCGCCGCACACCACGCGTACCGGCAGGTCGAGGCCGTCGACCACCAGCAGGCCATCGTTGAAGGTCTGCTCGAAGCGCAGCATGCCGAGTGTGAGGACCGCACTGCTGGCCACGCTCGGCAGCACGATCAGCCATTCCTTGCCATCGACCGCGAACAGGCGGTCGCGACTGCGCAGCTGGGCGCGGATCTGACGCTCCATGGCGCGCTCGAAGCGGCGCAGGTGCTCGAGCGGGAGGCGATAGAGCGCCGCATCGGGCTGGGCATAGAGCGAGATGACCCCCACTCCCCGGCCCTCGGTCGCGATCTCGGCCATCCGCGCCGAGACCTCGGTGAGCGCGGAGAGAAAGCCGTTGGGGATCAGCGAATCCATGTTCAGGCGAGGAAGAAGTCGTTGGGATCGATGCCGAAGGCGTTGGGCGGCAGCGCCTGCAAGATGCGATAGGGCTCGCCGTCGGCGGTGTCGGGCTGCATCAGCAGGTCGAGGGTGCGCGGGAAGCGCTCCACACTCTTGTCGGGGGCGAGCAGCACGAGCACACGCGGCTGCAATCGGCGCACCTGGTTCTGTTGGATCACCACGCCGACCTCGCCGCTGTTGAGTTCGACCAGGGTGCCGATCGGATAGAGGCCGATGCACTGCAGGAACTGGTCGACCAAGGTGTCGCGGAACTGCGTGTTGCGCAGCTGGTTCAGCGTCTCCATGGCGCGCTGGCTGGAGACGGCCTCGCGATAGACGCGGTCGCGGGTCATCGCGCAGTAGGCGTCGGTGATGCCGGCCATCTCCGCCGGCAGCGGGATGCTCATGCCTTCGAGCCCGCGCGGGTAGCCGGTGCCGTCGAAGCGCTCGTGGTGCGCAGCGATGGTCGCCAGCACCTCGGCGTCGAAGTCCCGGTGCGCCTGCAGCAGGCGCACCGTGTGGGTGACATGGGCCTTGACGTGCTCGAACTCACGCTCGTCGAGCGGCCCGGGCTTGCTGAGCAGACCGTAGTCGATCTGCACCTTGCCGATATCCTGCAGCAGGCCGGCGAGGCCGAGCTGATGCACCTGCTTGCCGCTCAGGCCCAAGAAGCGCGCGAACACCATCGCATGCACGGAGACGTTCACCGCGTGGTCGTAGGCGTACTGGTCGGTGCGCTTGAGGCGGGTGAGCCAGAGCAGTGCGTCGGGGTTGCGCTGCACGCCGGCGGCCATCTCGCCGACCAGGCCGCTGATCTGGGGGACGTCGATGGCGACATTGCTGTCGATCGCGAGCTGGGTCTCGCGCAAGGCCCGGAACACGTCATCGACGATCGGTGCCGAGTAGAGCAGCTCGGACTCGAGCCGGCTGCGCCCGTCCTCGATGCGGATGCGCGGGACGTGCGGCTGACGGAGGGTGTGGATCTTGCCTTTGAAGCCGCGCGCGACCTTGATGAAGCGCTGCGCCCCGACACGCGATTCGGTGACGTCGGGGTGCTTGCGCACGAACCCGTCCGCGCCACGCAGGGGCGCGTCCTTGTCGAAGACCTTGGCGCTGTACTGGTCGCCGATCGAGCGTGTGCGATCGATCGTGACCGAACGGCAGTAGTGCTGCAGGGCCCGGAGCTGGTCGACATTCTCCAGCAGGAAGCCCTGCATCATGAATGGTGTCTCGGTCCATGGACGATCGATAGCGACGACGAACATGCCGATCTTCAATTCGCGCGTCGAAATCGTCTGGTTCAATCCATTCCCCCGCAATGCTGTCCGCCACCGTGACCAGCCGGAACCTCTTAACGGCTGACGCTTCGGCGACTTGAGCGGAAACTCACATCGCGTTACCCGGATCGCGTGGTCCCTGCAATCAGCCGAGCCACAAGCGGGCATTGCGGAACATGCGCAGCCAGGGCGAGGCGTC
The DNA here is from genome assembly GCF_000021765.1 of Thauera aminoaromatica. NCBI lineage: Bacteria > Pseudomonadati > Pseudomonadota > Betaproteobacteria > Rhodocyclales > Zoogloeaceae > Thauera > Thauera aminoaromatica. The sequence continues at coordinate 3,491,245 of NC_011662.2, forward strand.
GGGACTGTCCGTGACCAGCCACTGCGGCGCCCACGACATCTGCAGGGTCCGCGCGGTGCGCTCGGGGTGCGGCATCATGATCGTGAAGCGCCCGTCGGCAGTGGTGAAGCCCGTCACACCCTCCGGCGAGCCGTTGGGGTTGGCCGGATAGGTCTGTGCCGGATTGCCGTGGTTGTCCACGTAGCGCAGCGCCAGGAGGGCGCGCTCGCGGTCGGCCTCGCTGTGGAACACCGCCCTGCCCTCGCCATGGCTGACCACGATCGGCATGCGGCTGCCGGCCATGCCCTGGAGCAGGATGGAGGGGCTGTCTGCGACCTCCACCATCACGAAGCGGGCCTCGAACTGTTCACTGCGGTTGCGGTGGAAGGTGGGCCAGGCTTCGGCGCCGGGGATGATCGGCGCGAGGTGGGCCATCATCTGACAGCCGTTGCACACCCCGAGGGCGAAGGTGTCGCTGCGCCCGAAGAAAGCCGCGAACTCGTCGCGCAGGCGGGGGTTGAACAGGATGGACTTGGCCCAGCCCTGCCCGGCGCCGAGCACGTCGCCATAGGAGAAGCCGCCGCAAGCTGCGAGGCCATGGAAGTCGGCCAGGTCGATGCGACCGGCCTGCAGGTCCGACATATGCACGTCGACCGGGGTGAAGCCGGCACGCTCGAAGGCTGCCGCCATCTCGAACTGGGAGTTGACACCCTGCTCGCGCAGCACGACGACCTTGGGACGCGCAGTGCTGGCGATGAAGGGCGCCGCCACGTCCTCCTTGACGTCGAAGGACAGCGCCACCGACAGGCCGGGGTTGCCGGCGTCGGCGAGCGCGTCGAATTCCTGCTGCACCGACTCGGGATCGTCGCGCAGCTTGGCGACGCGATAGCTGGTCTCCGACCACGCCTGCAGCAGCTCGACCCGGCTGGCGGCAAACACGAGTTTGGCGTTGCGGCGGAAGCGGATCTCATCCTTGTCGTTGGGCTCGCCGATGAAGTGGTAAGCGAGCCTGGCCGCGCGCAGCACCTCGGTGATGCGGGAGCGGTCGTCGCGGCGGATCTGGATCACCGCGCCGAGTTCCTCGGCGAAGAGACCGGCGAAGAGGCGGTCGTCGAAACGGCCCTTGAGCGTGTCCGGCTTCTTCTCCAGACCATCGACGTCCATCATGTAGGGGTCGTAGCAAACGGTATCGAGGATCAGCGACAGGCCGCACTTCGCGGCGAAGGCCATCTCGCACACGGTGGCGAAGAGGCCGCCATCGGAACGGTCGTGATAGGCCAGCAGCAGGCCGTCGCGGCGCAGTCGCTGCACGGTTTCGAAGAACGCTGCGAGCTGGGCGGGATCGACATCCGGCGCATGCTCGCCGACTGACTCGTAAGCCTGGGCGAAGGCCGAGCCGCCGAGGCGGTTCTTGCCGTTGCCGAGGTCGATCAGCAGCAGCTCGGTCTCCACGCCTTCATGCAGCTGCAGTTGCGGCGTGAGCGTGCTGCGGATGTCCTGCACGGGGGCGAAGGCGGTGGCGATCAGCGACAGCGGAGCGACGACCTGCTTGTCCTCTTCGCCATCGCGCCAGGCAGTGCGCATCGACAGCGAGTCCTTGCCGACCGGGATCGACAGGCCGGCGCTGACGCAGAACTCGGACACGGCCTTTACGGTGTCGTAAAGACGCGCGTCCTCGCCGCGGTGGCCGGCGGCAGCCATCCAGTTGGCGGAGAGCTTGACGTCGCCGAGCTTCTCGATGTCGGCGGCGGCGATGTTGGTGATTGCCTCACCGATCGCCATGCGGCCCGATGCCGGCGCATCGACGCAGGCCAGCGGCGTGCGCTCGCCCATCGCGAAGGCTTCTCCGCGGTAGCCCTGGAAGCTCATCGCGGTGACCGCGACGTCGGCCACCGGCACCTGCCAAGGCCCGACGAACTGGTCGCGCGCGGTGAGGCCGCCGACCGAGCGATCGCCGATGGTGATCAGGAAGCTCTTGCTGGCCACCGCGGGCACGCGCAGCACGCGCATCCCAGCCTCCTGGAGATCGAAGCCGGTGGTGTCGAAAGGCGGCAGATGCACCGCGCGCCGCGAGACGTTGCGCGTCATCTTCGGCGGCTTGCCGAGCAGCACCTTCATGTCCATGTCCACCGGCTTGTTGCCGAAGTGGCGATCGGACACGGTGAGGTGGCCATCGGCGGTGGCGGTGCCAAGCACCGCGAAGGGGCAGCGCTCGCGCTCGCAGAAGGCCTGGAACATCGGCAGGCTCTCGGGCGCGATCGCGAGCACGTAGCGCTCCTGCGATTCGTTCGACCAGATCTCGCGCGGACTCATGCCCGGCTCTTCGATGTGCACCTCGCGCAGCTCGAAGTGGGCGCCGAGGCCGGCGTGATCGGCGAGCTCGGGCATCGCGTTCGACAGGCCGCCGGCACCGACGTCGTGGATGGCGATGATCGGATTGTTCTCGCCCTGCTGCCAGCACGCGTCGATGACCTCCTGGCAGCGGCGCTGGATCTCGGGGTTGCCGCGCTGCACCGAGGCGAAGTCGAGGTCGGCGGTGTTGGTGCCGGTCGCCATCGACGAGGCCGCGCCGCCACCCAGGCCGATGAGCATGCCCGGGCCGCCAAGCTGGATCAGCAGCGTGCCCGGCGGGAAGGTGGGTTTCTCGGCCTGCCGAGCCTGGATGCTACCCAAGCCGCCGGCGATCATGATCGGCTTGTGGTAGCCGCGCACCTCACCCTGCACTGCCTGCTCGAAGGTGCGGAAGTAGCCGGCGAGGTTGGGGCGGCCGAACTCGTTGTTGAAGGCGGCGGCGCCGATCGGGCCCTCGATCATGATGTCGAGCGCGGAGGCAATGCGCTCGGGCTTGCCGTAGGGCTTCTCCCAGGGCTGGCCAAAGTCGGGGATGTTGAGGTTGGAAACCGTGAAGCCGGCCAGGCCGGCCTTGGGACGAGAGCCGCGGCCGGTCGCACCCTCGTCGCGGATCTCGCCGCCGGCGCCGGTGGCCGCGCCCGGGAAGGGCGAGATCGCGGTCGGGTGGTTGTGGGTCTCGACCTTCGCGAGGATGTGGGTGTCCTCGTCGTGGTAGCGGAACGCGCCGTCCGAGTCCGGGTACAGGCGGGCGATGCGCGCGCCCTCGATCACCGAGGCGTTGTCCGAGTAGGCCACCACCGTGCCCTCGGGGTGGGCCTTGTGCGTGTCCTTGATCATGCCGAACAGCGACTTCTCCATCGGCCGCGCGTCGATCACCCAGTCGGCGTTGAAGATCTTGTGCCGGCAGTGCTCGGAGTTGGCCTGGGCGAACATCATCAGCTCGACGTCGGTGGGGTTGCGCCCCATGCGGCTGAAGTTCTCCACCAGGTAGTCGATCTCGTCTTCGGACAGCGCGAGGCCGAGCTCGCCGTTGGCACGCTCGAGCGCGGCGCGACCACCGGCGAGGATGTCCACGGTCGTGAGCGGCTGCGGCTGGTAGTGGTGGAAGAGCGCCTCGGCCGCCTGCATGCTGTCGAGCACCGACTCGGTCATGCGGTCGTGCAGCAACGCCGCCAGCGCGGTGTTGCCGTCCACCCCGCGCGCGTCGATCGAATAGGCGATGCCGCGCTCGATGCGCACGATCTTATCGAAACCGCACTGGTGCGCGATGTCGGTGGCCTTGGACGACCACGGCGAGATCGTGCCCAAGCGCGGCACCACCAGGCGCAGCGTGCCGGTGGGGGCTGCCGTGCTTGCCGGCCCGGCGTCGAGCAGATCCACCAGACGCGCACGCTCCGCCTCGTCCAGCGCAGCCGAGACTTCGACGAAGTACCAGTGCTCCGCGGCCAGTCCGGCCAGCTTGGGCAACACCTCGCCGACGGCGCGGGAAAGACGTTCCAGACGGGAGGAGGATAGCGCCGGGGCGCCACGCAGCTTGAGGATCGAAGTCATGTTCTCGAGAACCGGGTCGGATACGGGCAGTGCGGAACAGGCGCCAGAACGGGCCACCGTGCCCCCCGATGGGGTGTCCGCGGGCAGGCCCGCATTATAACCGAGCCCCTTCGGCCGCCCCGGTCGTTGTAGACTCCGCGGCTCGATGGTCAAGAGGCCCGAAATGCCCGAAATCAACTACCTGTGGACGCCCCCGGCGCCCGTGTCCCTGCCCGTCCGCGGTACCGGCGCCCGCTTCCCGGTCAATCGCCTGTTCTTCGTCGGCCGCAACTACCAGGCCCACGCGATCGAGATGGGCAGCTCGGTCGACAAGGCCAGCATGCGCCCGGTGTACTTCACCAAGTCCTCCGCCAACCTCGCCCTCTCGGGCGGTACGGCGCCTTACCCACCCGAAACCCGCGACTACCATCACGAGATGGAACTCGTGGTTGCAATCGGCGAGCCCGGTTTCCGCGTCAGCGAATCCTCCGCCCGGCGCATGATCTACGGCTATGCCTGCGGCCTCGACATGACCCGGCGCGACCTGCAGGCCACGGCCAAGGCCAGGGGCAATCCCTGGGATCTCGCCAAGAACGTGGAGAGTGGGGCCGTGTGCGGCGAAATCCAGCCCGCCGCCGGCCAGGTCCTGCGCAACGGGGAGATCGTGCTAAGGGTCAATGGTGAAGTCCGCCAGCGTGCCGATCTATCCGACATGATCTGGAGCATCCCGGAGATCATCGCCGATCTGTCGTCCTACTACCACCTGCAGCCTGGCGATCTGATCTACACCGGCACACCGGAAGGCGTCGGCCCCGTCCGACCGGGAGATCGCCTGGAAGGCTCGGTGCAAGGGGCGGGCAAAATAGAGTTCGAGATCGGCCAGGCCGAATAAGCCACGGAGGAAGTCCGCCGTCACCTCGGCGCAGTCGTCATGCCATCACGGCCACATTCTTGCCTTGCGGCGGTCCTGCACCGTAACGTTTGCAGGCCGGCTTCGTTCGCAGCCCGGGTCGGCGCCCGGCGCTGGCGTCGCGGGCTGCCGTTGCGTTCTGCGTAGACGGCACGACGCCCCAGGCACGGATGTGTGCGTGGGGCGTTGTGTTGGTGTGGTTAGTCTGACGATGACCTACTTTCACGAGGGCGGACCTCACTATCATCGGCGCGTGTGCGTTTCACGGTCCTGTTCGGGAAGGGAAGGGGTGGTTCCACACAGCTATGGTCGTCAGACTTTGACTTGTTGCCTGCGTGGTTTGCAGGCCAAAGTTAGGAAGAAGTGTTGTGTGATTGTCTGGTTGCGTTGTTTTGGCAACCAGGGGGTTGAGTTCGTTTTGTTTTGAAGGTTATAGGATCAAGCCACACGGGCAATTAGTACCGGTTAGCTGAACGTGTTGCCACGCTTACACACCCGGCCTATCAACGTTGTGGTCTTCAACGACCCTTCAGGGGGCTCGAGGCCCCGGGGAAGTCTCATCTTGAGGCGAGTTTCCCGCTTAGATGCTTTCAGCGGTTATCTCTTCCGCACATAGCTACCCGGCGATGCGACTGGCGTCACAACCGGTACACCAGGGGTGCGTCCACTCCGGTCCTCTCGTACTAGGAGCAGGCCCTCTCAAACTTCCAGCGCCCACGGCAGATAGGGACCAAACTGTCTCACGACGTTTTAAACCCAGCTCACGTACCACTTTAAATGGCGAACAGCCATACCCTTGGGACCGGCTACAGCCCCAGGATGTGATGAGCCGACATCGAGGTGCCAAACTCCGCCGTCGATGTGAACTCTTGGGCGGAATCAGCCTGTTATCCCCAGAGTACCTTTTATCCGTTGAGCGATGGCCCTTCCATACAGAACCACCGGATCACTATGACCTGCTTTCGCACCTGCTCGACTTGTGGGTCTCGCAGTCAAGCCACCTTTTGCCATTGCACTATCAGTACGATGTCCGACCGTACCTAGGTGACCTTCGTACTCCTCCGTTACCTTTTGGGAGGAGACCGCCCCAGTCAAACTGCCCACCATGCACGGTCCCCGACCTGGATTCACAGGCCTGGGTTAGAACCTCGACGACACCAGGGTGGTATTTCAAGGTTGGCTCCACCGGAACTGGCGTCCCGGTTTCAAAGCCTCCCACCTATCCTACACAAGTCCCGTCAAAGTCCAATGCAAAGCTACAGTAAAGGTTCATGGGGTCTTTCCGTCTAGCCGCGGGGAGATTGCATCTTCACAAACATTTCAACTTCGCTGAGTCTCAGGAGGAGACAGTGTGGCCATCGTTACGCCATTCGTGCAGGTCGGAACTTACCCGACAAGGAATTTCGCTACCTTAGGACCGTTATAGTTACGGCCGCCGTTTACCGGGGCTTCGATCAAGAGCTTGCACCCCATCACTTAACCTTCCGGCACCGGGCAGGCGTCACACCCTATACGTCCACTTTCGTGTTTGCAGAGTGCTGTGTTTTTAATAAACAGTCGCAGCCACCGATTCTCTGCGACCCCGTTCCGCTCCGGCCGCGAGGGCCTTCACGTACCAGGGGCATACCTTCTCCCGAAGTTACGGTATCAATTTGCCGAGTTCCTTCTCCTGAGTTCTCTCAAGCGCCTTGGTATTCTCTACCAGCCCACCTGTGTCGGTTTGCGGTACGGTCACTCTTAGACTGAAGCTTAGAGGCTTTTCCTGGAAGCTGGGTATCACTCGCTTCGGATCCGAGGATCCTCGTCATCACGCCTCATCTAAGCCACGCGGATTTGCCTACGCGGCACGACTACACGCTTAAACCACCTATTCCAACAGATGGCCGAGCTAACCTTCTCCGTCCCCCCATCGCATCTAAGAGCGGTACAGGAATATTGACCTGTTTCCCATCGACTACGCATTTCTGCCTCGCCTTAGGGGCCGACTCACCCTGCGCCGATGAACGTTGCGCAGGAAACCTTGGGCTTACGGCGAGGGTGCTTTTCACACCCTTTATCGCTACTCATGTCAGCATTCGCACTTCCGATACCTCCAGCATCCCTTACGAGACACCTTCGCAGGCTTACGGAACGCTCCCCTACCACGTGTCAAAGACACATCCGCAGCTTCGGTTCATGGCTTGAGCCCCGTTACATCTTCCGCGCAGGACGACTCGACTAGTGAGCTATTACGCTTTCTTTAAAGGATGGCTGCTTCTAAGCCAACCTCCTAGCTGTCTATGCCTTCCCACCTCGTTTGCCACTTAGCCATGCATTTGGGACCTTAGCTGGCGGTCTGGGTTGTTTCCCTCTTGACACCGGACGTTAGCACCCGATGTCTGTCTGCCGTATATCACTTTGCGGTATTCGGAGTTTGCTATCGCGGGGTAGATCGCAATGACCCCCCCAACGATTACAGTGCTCTACCCCCGCAAGTGTCCGTACGACGCACTACCTAAATAGTTTTCGGGGAGAACCAGCTATTTCCGGATTTGTTTAGCCTTTCACCCCTATCCACAGCTCATCCCCTAACTTTTCAACGTTAGTGGGTTCGGACCTCCAGTACCTGTTACGGCACCTTCATCCTGGCCATGGATAGATCATCCGGTTTCGGGTCTACGCCCAGCTACTCTGACGCCCTTATCAGACTCGCTTTCGCTACGCCTCCCCTATTCGGTTAAGCTCGCAACTGAACGTAAGTCGCTGACCCATTATACAAAAGGTACGCAGTCACCCCTTTCGAGGCTCCCACTGTTTGTATGCATGCGGTTTCAGGATCTATTTCACTCCCCTCCCGGGGTTCTTTTCGCCTTTCCCTCACGGTACTGGTTCACTATCGGTCGATCACGAGTATTTAGCCTTGGAGGATGGTCCCCCCATCTTCAGACAGGATTTCTCGTGTCCCGCCCTACTTGTCGCACGCTCAGACCCGCCACCGGCTTTTCGCATACGGGACTATCACCCTGTATCGTCGGACTTTCCAGACCGTTTTGCTAAGCTGATGGTTTAGTCGTGCAGGCTCTTCCGTGTTCGCTCGCCACTACTTACGGAATCTCGGTTGATTTCTTTTCCTCGAGCTACTTAGATGTTTCAGTTCGCTCGGTTCGCCTCTACACACCTATGTATTCAGTGTGAGATGACCCTTGCGGGCCGGGTTTCCCCATTCGGACATCGTGGGATCAATGCTCTATTGCCAGCTCCCCCACGCTTTTCGCAGGCTTACACGTCCTTCATCGCCTGTGATCGCCAAGGCATCCACCACATGCACTTAGTCGCTTGATCCTATAACCTTGGACCCTCTTCGATGTTGCCATCCCGAAGGCCCGCGTACAGGAACGAACTCGTTTGTGCGATCCAGCCTGCGCTGACAAGCTCAGCCTGGATCGATGCAATCACACAACTTGCAGTACGCACCGGCTCGGTACGTACTACACTTCTTCCACTTTGTTAAAGAGCAAACCTCTACGCGCGACAGCCGAAGCTGCCGACCAAGAAGTAAGAGATGACGACGCCACGATCTTCGAGCGCCATCGACATCTCTTACTTCTCGAACCTGTTGCTTGGACAGTCCTGGTGGAGCTGGTCGGGATCGAACCGACGACCTACGGCTTGCAAAGCCGCCGCTCTCCCAGCTGAGCTACAGCCCCCCTGTCTCGAGCAACCCTTGATTGGTGGGTCTGGTTGGGTTCGAACCAACGACCCCCGCCTTATCAAGACGGTGCTCTAACCAGCTGAGCTACAGACCCTCATCCGAGGCTCTTCTCGCCTGAACAACCGATAAGTTGTGGATACTTGGCCATCATGGCCTGATCTCTTGAAAGGAGGTGATCCAGCCGCACCTTCCGATACGGCTACCTTGTTACGACTTCACCCCAGTCATGAATCTCACCGTGGTAAGCGCCCTCCCGAAGGTTAAGCTACCTACTTCTGGTGAAACCCACTCCCATGGTGTGACGGGCGGTGTGTACAAGACCCGGGAACGTATTCACCGCAGCATGCTGATCTGCGATTACTAGCGATTCCGACTTCACGTAGTCGAGTTGCAGACTACGATCCGGACTACGATCGGCTTTAAGGGATTGGCTCCACCTCGCGGCTTGGCAACCCTCTGTACCGACCATTGTATGACGTGTGAAGCCCTACCCATAAGGGCCATGAGGACTTGACGTCATCCCCACCTTCCTCCGGTTTGTCACCGGCAGTCTCACTAGAGTGCCCAACCAAATGATGGCAACTAGTGACAAGGGTTGCGCTCGTTGCGGGACTTAACCCAACATCTCACGACACGAGCTGACGACAGCCATGCAGCACCTGTGTTCTGGCTCCCGAAGGCACCCTCGCCTCTCAGCAAGGTTCCAGACATGTCAAGGGTAGGTAAGGTTTTTCGCGTTGCATCGAATTAATCCACATCATCCACCGCTTGTGCGGGTCCCCGTCAATTCCTTTGAGTTTTAACCTTGCGGCCGTACTCCCCAGGCGGTCGACTTCACGCGTTAGCTGCGTCACTCAGTGCATTGCTGCTCCGAACGACTAGTCGACATCGTTTAGGGCGTGGACTACCAGGGTATCTAATCCTGTTTGCTCCCCACGCTTTCGTGCATGAGCGTCAGTACAGGCCCAGGGGGCTGCCTTCGCCATCGGTGTTCCTCCTGATCTCTACGCATTTCACTGCTACACCAGGAATTCCACCCCCCTCTGCCGTACTCTAGCCTTGCAGTCACAAACGCAGTTCCCAGGTTAAGCCCGGGGATTTCACATCTGTCTTACAAAACCGCCTGCGCACGCTTTACGCCCAGTAATTCCGATTAACGCTCGCACCCTACGTATTACCGCGGCTGCTGGCACGTAGTTAGCCGGTGCTTCTTAGTCCGGTACCGTCATCCATGGCCTATGTTAGAGACCACGATTTCTTCCCGGCCGAAAGAGCTTTACAACCCGAAGGCCTTCTTCACTCACGCGGCATGGCTGGATCAGGCTTGCGCCCATTGTCCAAAATTCCCCACTGCTGCCTCCCGTAGGAGTCTGGGCCGTGTCTCAGTCCCAGTGTGGCGGATCATCCTCTCAGACCCGCTACGGATCGTCGCCTAGGTGAGCCTTTACCTCACCTACTAGCTAATCCGACATCGGCCGCTCCAATCGCGCGAGGTTCCGAAGAATCCCCCGCTTTCCCCCTCAGGGCGTATGCGGTATTAGCGTAGCTTTCGCTACGTTATCCCCCACGACATGGGCACGTTCCGATGCATTACTCACCCGTTCGCCACTCGCCGGCAGGCCGAAGCCCCCGCTGCCGTTCGACTTGCATGTGTAAAGCATGCCGCCAGCGTTCAATCTGAGCCAGGATCAAACTCTTAAGTTCAATCCAGCAAAGTACTCAAAATACTGACTTACATCAGCATGAGCACCAATCATTGTGATACCTATGCGACCAAAGTCGCCGACCACAACAACCAAGCACCCACACTTATCGGTTGTCCAAGTTTTTAAAGAATCGCTGCGCTGCCGCAGCGAAGAAGCGAGATTATGTAGAACCTACATCACCCTGTCAAGCATCTCGCGAATCTTTTTTTGCGCCGCCCCGCCAAAAACACGGAACAACAAGACCCGCAACACCCGACTGCCTCTCCCTTCCCGCCCCGCTGCGCCTGAACTCAAGCACCGCTGCGCTGGAAGAGGTGCGCATTATAGACAACCAAATCCTGAAGTCAAGAAAAAACAACAAAAAACCTCTCCGACCAATCCAGGAACACCCGCACCAGCACACCAGCCCCAAGCACCACGCCGCGCAAAACCACAGGCCATCCACGCCAAGCACACTCGACCTGCGTCGCCCTCGCACGACGCCAACCAAAGAAATCCCCGCCCCCCTTGCATCCGACAACCGCGAACGGCCGATCGGATCGGCACCACGCTCCAATGGCAATTGCGCTCCTAAGCCCGACTTGCGTCGTACCTGCATCGCGAGAGTTGCTTTGCAGCCCCCGGAGGTCGATGCCAGGCGCTCTAAGCTTCGCGACGATGGCGCGCGCGGACGCATCCGTCGCGGTTGCGGCACCGTGGGGCAAGTGATATCGTCCGCGCGACACGCGGGAGAGAACTCCTCGATGGAGTCGCCGAAGGCGCAACCCCCGGAACCGCTCAGGCAAAAGGACCGCGTGCGCAGCAAAAGTCTGGAGAGCGGTACGGGCGCAAGGCGCCGGCGTATCCACCGAAGGGGCACACCGTCGTCAGCCGTAACATCGCATACATATATGTCTGCAGATGCCACGCGATCACGGGAAAATCTCTCAGGTAAAAGGACAGATGGGGCGTGCTCGGTGACAAACCGTACCCGCCCCTTTCTCGTTCACCCTGACGGAGCGCCTTCGCGATGACTATCGCTGCCAAACAGACCCCCCTCCACGCCGCCCACGTCGCCGCCGGCGCACGCATGGTCGACTTCGCCGGCTGGGACATGCCGGTGAACTACGGTTCGCAGATCGAGGAGCATCACGCCGTGCGCCGCGACGCCGGCATGTTCGACGTCTCGCACATGCTCGCCCTCGACCTCGCCGGCCCCGACGCAACCACCTGGCTGCGCGGTCTGCTCGCCAACGACGTCGCCAAGCTCAAGGATAACGGCAAGGCGCTCTACTCCTGCATGCTCAACGAGCGCGGCGGCGTGATCGACGACCTGATCGTCTACCGCTTCAGCGATGCCGACTACCGCATCGTCGTAAACGCCGGCACCGCCGACAAGGACGTCGCCTGGATGCGCCAGCGCATCGCCGCGACCGGTGCCAACGTGACCCTGCAGGCGCGCCGCGACCTGGCGATGATTGCCGTCCAGGGTCCGCGCGCGATCGAGCGCGCCACCTTGGCCCTGCCGGAGCTCTCCACCGCCAACGGCGTGCCCGCCCCCTTCTTTGGCGCTCGCGTGGGCGACCTGCTGATCGCACGTACCGGCTACACCGGCGAGGACGGACTGGAGATCGCCGTCCCCGCGAGCCGCGCCGAGGCGATGTGGAATGCGCTCGCCGCCGCCGGTGTGCGTCCCTGCGGCCTGGGCGCGCGCGACACCCTACGGCTGGAAGCCGGCATGAACCTCTACGGCCAAGACATGGACGACCACGTTTCCCCCCTGAATGCCGGCCTGTCGTGGACGGTGGACATGAAGGACGAGGCGCGCGACTTCCTCGGTCGCGCCGCGCTGCAGGCCAACCCTGCCAGTCAGCGCCTGCTTGGCCTCATCCTCGAGGACAAGGGCGTGCTGCGCTCGCACATGAAGGTCTTCACCTCCGGCGGCGAAGGCGAGACCACCAGCGGAAGCTTCTCGCCCACGCTGGAAAAGTCGATCGCCTTCGCACGCGTCCCTCTCGCGACGCAGCCGGGCGAAGCCGTCGAGGTGGACATTCGCGGCAAGCGCCTGAAGGCACGCACCGTCAAGCTGCCCTTCGTACGTAACGGCAAGGCCCTCGTCTGACCCGATGTCCGAGGGCGGCCATCGAGCCGCCCTTCATGTCGCAGCCGCACATCACCGACGAGCCGGACGCAACACTGCATTTCTTCACCCGCACACCCCATCTTCCCGACCGGAGAGCACCATGAGCAACGTTCCCAGCACCCTCAAGTACACCAAGTCCCACGAATGGATCCGCGTCGAGGACGACGGCACCCTGACCATCGGCGTCACCGACCACGCCCAGGAGGCCCTCGGCGACATCGTCTTCCTCGAACTGCCGGAAGCCGGCCGCGCGCTGTCCGCCGGCGAAGCCTGCGCGGTGATCGAATCGGTCAAGGCTGCCTCCGACATCTACGCCCCCGTGGCAGGTGAAGTGATCGCCAACAATCAGGACGCGATCGACGCCCCCGAGAGCGTCAACGCCGACGCGTACTCCGCCTGGCTGTTCAAGCTCGCGCCGGCCAACGCCGCCGACGTCGCCGCGCTGATGGACGCCGCAGCCTACGAAGCGGAAATCGCCCAGGCCTGACCATGACCGACACCCTGCTCTCCGCCCCGCTCGCCCGCCTCGAGCAGCGCGACGCCTTCGTCCACCGCCACCTCGGCCCCGATGCGGGCGAGATCGGGCGCATGTGCGCGAGCATCGGCGTCGCCGACGTCGACGCCCTGATCGCGCAGACCGTGCCTGCCGGCATCCGCCTCGCGTCGCCGCTGCCGCTCGCCGGCGCGATGCCCGAGCACGAGGCGCTTGCCCGCCTGAAGGCCATCGCCGGCCGCAACGTGGTGAAGAAGTCCCTGATCGGTCAGGGCTACTACGGCACCCACGTCCCCGCGGTCGTGCTGCGCAACGTGCTCGAGAACCCGGGCTGGTACACCGCCTACACGCCCTACCAGGCCGAGATCTCCCAAGGCCGCCTCGAAGCCCTGCTGAACTACCAGCAGATGGTGATCGACCTCACCGGCCTGGAGCTCGCCAACGCCTCGCTGCTCGACGAGGCCACCGCCGCCGCCGAGGCGATGACGATGGCCCGGCGCGTATCGAAGTCGAAGTCGAACGTGTTCTTCATCGACGAGGCCTGCTTCGCGCAGACCATCGACGTGGTGCGCACCCGTGCGCACTACTTCGGCTACGAGCTGGTCTACGGCAAGGCTGCCGAGGCTGGCAGCCACGACTGCTTCGGCGCGCTGCTGCAGTACCCGAACGCACGCGGCGAGGTCGTCGACCTCACGGCCCCGATCGCAGAACTCAAGGCCAAGGGCGCCGTGGTCGCGGTCGCCAGCGATCTGATGGCCCTGGTGCTGCTCAAGAGCCCCGGCGCCATGGGCGCCGACATCGCGCTCGGTTCGGCGCAGCGCTTCGGCGTGCCGATGGGCTTCGGCGGCCCGCATGCCGCCTTCTTCGCGACCCGCGAAAGCTACGTGCGCTCAATGCCCGGCCGTATCATCGGCGTCTCCAAGGACGCGCGTGGCAAGACCGCGCTGCGCATGACGCTGCAGACCCGTGAGCAGCACATCCGCCGCGAAAAGGCGAACTCCAACATCTGCACCTCGCAGGTGCTGCTGGCCAACCTCTCCGGCTTCTACGCCGTCTATCACGGCCCGCAGGGCCTGCGCACCATCGCCGCGCGCATCCACCGCCTCGCCGCGGTGCTCGCCGCCGGCCTGCGCGAGGCCGGCTTCGGCCTGCACGACCGTGCCTTCTTCGACACCGTCGAGGTCGAGGTCGGCGCGCGCGCGCCCACCATCCTGCGCGCGGCCGAGGAAGCCGGCTTCAACCTGCGCAGCGTCTCCGGCACCACGCTCGGTCTGTCGGTGGATGAGACCACCACCCGCGAGGACATCGCCACGATCCTCGGCTGCTTCGGCGCCTCCACCGACGTCAGCGCGATCGACGCCCGCGTCGCGGCCGCAGGCGGCGCCCTGCCGGCGGAACTGCTGCGCAGCGACGCCGTGCTCGCGCACCCGGTGTTCAACACGCACCACACCGAGCACGAGATGCTGCGCTACCTCAAGAAGCTGCAGAACCGCGACCTCGCGCTCGACCACTCGATGATCTCGCTCGGCTCGTGCACGATGAAGCTGAACGCCACCAGCGAGATGATCCCGATCACCTGGCCGGAGTTCGCCAACCTGCACCCGTTCGCGCCGCGCGAGCAGGCCGCCGGCTACCTCGAGATGATCGAGGGCCTGGCCGACTACCTGCGCGCGGTCACCGGCTTCCCGGCGATCAGCATGCAGCCGAACTCGGGTGCGCAGGGCGAGTACGCCGGCCTGGTGGCGATCGCGCGCTACCACGCCAGCCGCGGCGAGGCCAACCGCAAGATCTGCCTGATCCCGAAGTCCGCCCACGGCACCAACCCGGCGACCGCTCAGATGTGCGGCATGCAGGTGGTGGTGGTCGAGTGCGACGACAACGGCAACGTCGACGTCGCCGACCTCAAGGCCAAGGCGGAGAAGCACGCCGCCGACCTGGCCGCACTGATGATCACCTACCCGTCCACCCACGGCGTGTTCGAGGAGTCGATCCGCGAGATCTGCACCATCGTCCACCAGTACGGAGGTCAGGTGTACATGGACGGCGCCAACCTCAACGCGCAGGTTGGCCTGACCTCGCCGGCGACGATCGGCGCCGACGTGTCGCACATGAACCTGCACAAGACCTTCTGCATCCCGCACGGCGGCGGCGGTCCGGGCATGGGGCCGATCGGCCTGGCGGCGCACCTCGCGCCCTTCATGGCCGACCACGTGATCCAGCCCACCGGCGGCGCCGGCCGGCCCAACCTGGGCCAGGGCGCAGTCTCGGCCGCGCCCTTCGGCTCAGCGAGCATCCTGCCGATCTCGTGGATGTACATCACGATGATGGGCGGCGAAGGCCTCAAGCAGGCGACCGAGGTGGCGATCCTCAACGCCAACTACCTGGCCGCACGCCTGAAGGATCACTACCCGGTGCTCTACACCGGCAGCAAGGGCCGGGTCGCGCACGAGTGCATCCTCGACATCCGTCCGATCAAGGCGACCACCGGCATCTCCGAGGTCGACATCGCCAAGCGCCTGATGGACTACGGCTTCCACGCGCCGACCATGTCGTTCCCGGTGGCAGGCACGATCATGGTCGAGCCGACCGAGTCGGAAGACCTCGGCGAGCTCGAGCGCTTCGTCGCCGCGATGATCGCGATCCGCGACGAGATCCGCCAGATCGAAGCCGGCAACTGGCCGGCCGAGGACAACCCGCTCAAGCACGCGCCGCACACCCAGGCCGACTTCCTCGGCGACTGGAAGCGGCCCTACTCGCGCGAGCAGGCGGTGTTCCCGTTGCCCTGGGTGGCCGAGAACAAGTTCTGGCCCAGCGTCAATCGCATCGACGACGTCTATGGCGACCGCAACCTGTTCTGCGCCTGCGTGCCGATGAGCGACTACGCCGAGTGAGCGCCGCCCGCAGCGGCGAACCACGCCCCGAGCGCTGGTAGAATCCGCCAGCCTCGGCAGCAAGAGCCACGCCCGCGGGTGTGGCTCTTTTTTTGCCGCCAGCCCTCCCCACCACCTACCCCCCCGAACCTGGAAGGAACCGGACACGGTGATCTTCGCTCCGCGCACCAACCGCAGCCAGCTCTGGCTCGCCCTGCTCATCGCCAGCACCACCATGCTCCTGCTGCTCGCCGCCATGCTGTGGCTGCAGACGCGCCCGGTGCGCATGCACGACCTGCACCTCGCCGAGGGCGAGAAGCTGCGCTGCGTGTCCTACGCCCCCTATCATCGCCCGGGGCAGACCCCGCTCCTCGAAGACACCCGCATCGAGCGCGAGCAGATCGCCGCCGACCTCGCCGCGCTGGCGAAGATCACCGACTGCGTGCGCCTGTACTCGATCGACCAGGGCCTCGAGCACGTCCCCGAGCTCGCCCGTCCGCTCGGTCTGAAAGTGCTGCTCGGCGCCTGGATCGGCTACGAGAAGACGAAGAACGCCCGCGAACTCGAGCGCGCGATCGCGCTCGCCAACGCCAACGCCGACGTCGTGCGTGCGCTCATCGTCGGCAACGAGGTCCTGCTGCGCCGCGAGCGCACCGAGGACGAGATGCGCGAACTCATCCGTCACGCCAAGGCGCATGCGAAGGTGCCGGTCACCTACGCCGACGTGTGGGAGTTCTGGACCCGCCACGACAGTCTCGCCAACGAGGTCGACTTCGTCACCGTGCACATCCTGCCCTTCTGGGAGGACGAACCGGTCGACATCGAGCTCGCGCTCCAGCACGTGGCCGAAACGCGGCGCCACGTCGGTGAGCACTTCGCCGGCAAGAAGATCCTCATCGGCGAGACCGGCTGGCCGAGCGCGGGCCGCCAGCGCGAGGAATCGAAGCCCTCCCGGGTCAACCAGGCGCGCTACATCCGCGAGTTCGTCCATCGCGCGCATGCCGAAGGCTGGGACTACAACCTCATCGAGGCCATCGACCAGCCCTGGAAGCGCCGCCTCGAAGGCACGGTGGGCGGCTTCTGGGGCATGCTCGACGCCGACAGCCTGGAGCCCAAGTTCCCGCTCGCCGGTGCGGTGGCCGAGCGCGAAGGCGTGGCCGGTCCGGTCGGCGGCGCTGCGGTCGGCGGCGTGCTCGCCTTCCTGCTCGCGACCACCGGCCGACGCACGCGCTGCCTGCGCGCAAGCGCGATCGCCGCCGCAGGCACACTCGGCGGAATGATCACGGTGCTGCACTGGGAACACGCCCACCTGGCCTACCGCGATGCGCTGGAGTGGAGCCTGCTCGGCGGTGTCGCCGCGCTCGGCGCCCTGCTGCCGCTCACGCTCGCGCGCTGGCATGGCGAGCCCGTGCCCGCCACCGGCCGCGCCGCGCGCATCCTGCGGCATGGCGAACCCCTGCGCGCCAAGGCCGGCGCGCTCGGCCTGCTGCGCGGCCTGCTGCTCTTCGCAGCCGCGGTGGCCGCGCTGCTGCTGTGGGTCGATCCGCGCTACCGCGACTTCCCCACCCTGCTCTACCTGGTGCCGGCGGTGGTGCTCGGTGTCGTCGGCTGGTGGCGCGCCGACACCACGCGCAGCGAGATCACCCTCGCGCTGGTCATCCTCATCGGCGTGGTCGCGCGCTGGTCAAGCGAGCCGGCCAACCCCCAGGCGGTCGCCTGGCTGCTCACCGGGCTCGCGCTGGCCCTGCCCGTGCTGCTGGTGCGCTCGCACCAGCACGAGCAGCGCGAGTAGGGCGCCGACCGCGGCCGGGTCGTAGCTGTACAGCACCAGGCCGGCCACTCCACACAGCCAGCCCGCCCAGGCCAGGCCGCGACTGGCACGCACAAAGGCGAGCACGCCCGCGACGAGGCTCACCCAGCCGATGCGCTGGTCGAGGAAGCTGTGCACGAAGGCCTGCTTGAACAGGCAGGCCAGCGCGGGCGCATCGGCGGCCGTGCAGTCGCGCGGCAGCACCCCGGCCTCGAGCACGCCGTGGCGCAACCAGAGCGCGAGTGCGGCGAGCGCGAGTCCGGCAAGGAGCGGACGGGCGACGCCATATTTGAGCAAATTAGTTGGCATTGGGATACGCTTTCCCTTCAAAATCAGCACACGCCGACAAGACGTGCAAAGTGTTGCAAATTGCCACCCCGAGCGGCTCGTAAGGGGCTGAAATGGCGAATAAAATGCGCGCCGTCGGTGTGAAGGGCGGACGCCCTGCCGGGCGCGCGCATTTTGTCACAGTGCGGCCGGGTCGGCGATCGTGGCGGCGCAGCGCCTTCATGGCCTGCCCGCCGCAGCCGCCCGGTGTCACCCCGACACGCGGCCCACGAGGCCCTCGCAATACATCCGCGCCGTACCTGCAGGACGGCGCCCAGGAACCACGATGAAGAACGCCGCCTCCTTCGCAATCCGCATCCTCACCGCAATCGCCATCGCCGCGGTGGTCGCCTTCGCGCAATACTGGATCTGGCAGCAGCTCAACCGCAGCACCGAGTTCATCGGCACCAACCAGAGCATCAAGGGCTTCGCCTACAACGGCTTCCAGCGCGACCAGAGCCCGCTCAAGGGGACCTACCCCACGCGCGCCGAACTCGCCTCCGACCTCGACCTGCTCGGACGCTACTCCGACGGCCTGCGCACCTACGGCGTCAACGACATGCCCGAGCTGCTCGATCTCGCCGGCGAGCGCGACATGCTGGTCACGGCCGGCGCCTGGATCGACGCCCGCCCCGAGTCCAACGCGCGCGAAGTCGCAGCCCTGATCGAGGCGGCACGCAAGATGCGCCACATCGAGCGCGTCATGGTCGGCAACGAGGCCATCCTGCGCGGCGACGTCACGGTCGACGAGCTCATCGTCTATCTCGACGAGGTGCGCAAGGCGATCCGCAAGCCGGTCTCGACCGCCGAGCCCTGGCACGTCTGGCTGCGCTATCCGGAACTCGCCAAGCACGTCGACTACATCACCGTGCACCTCCTGCCGTACCACGAGGGCCTGCCGGTGGACAAGGCGGTGGAGTACGCCTTCCAGCGCTACGACGAGGTCGCGCGCGCACACCCGCGCAAGAAGATCGTGGTCGGCGAAGTGGGCTGGCCGAGCCGCGGCCCGACCATCGACGCCGCCATCCCCTCGCTCGACAACCAGGCGCGCTTCGTGCGCGAGTTCCTCGCCCATCCGCGCACCGCACGCATCGACTACTTCCTGATGGAAGCGATCGACCAGCCGTGGAAGGTGGACGTCGAAGGCTGGGCCGGGCCCTACTGGGGCATGTTCAACGCCGACCGCGAGCCCAAGTACCAGCTCGAGGGCGTGGTCGAACGCGACCCGCACTGGTCGCACAAGGCCAGCAACGCCGCCGCACTCGCCTTCATCCCGATGATGCTGGCGGCCTTCTTCCTGCCCGGCTGGAGCATCGGCGGCCGCCTCTTCCTCGCCGCGCTGATCCAGGCCTGCATCTCGACGCTGATCATCGGCATCAACGTGCCGGTCGAGTACTACCTCACCCAGCGCGACCTCATCGGTCTGGTGCTGCTGATCGGTGCCACCTGCATGACCGCGGCGGTGCTGCTGTCGCACGGCTTCGAGTTCGGCGAGGTGCTCTTCAAGAAGAAATGGGCGCGCCGCTTCACCCCGCTGCCGCCGCACCCGCCCGAGCAGCAGCCCTTCGTGTCCATCCACCTGGCCTGCTACAACGAGCCGCCCGAGATGGTGATCGCCACCATCGACAGCCTGGCGCAGATGAATTACCAGAACTTCGAGGTCCTGATCCTCGACAACAACACCCGCGACGAGGCCCTGTGGAAGCCGCTCGAGCGCCGCTGCGCCGAGCTCGGTCCGCGCTTCCGCTTCTTCCACCTCGCCAACTGGCCCGGCTTCAAGGCCGGCGCGCTCAACTACGGCCTCAAGGTCACCGACCCGCGCGCCGAGGTGGTGGGTGTCGTCGACGCCGACTACGTGGTCGATCCCGACTGGCTGGCCTGCCTGGTGCCGCACTTCGACCAGCCCGAGGTCGCCGTCGTGCAGGCCCCGCAGGCCCACCGCGACTGGGAGGGCCAGCCCTTCAAGCGCATGTGCAACTGGGAGTTCGACGGCTTCTTCCGCATCGGCATGCACCACCGCAACGAGCGCAACGCGCTGATCCAGCACGGCACCATGACCATGGTGCGCCGGCGCGCACTCGAGGAGGTCGGCGGCTGGTCCGAGTGGTGCATCTGCGAGGACACCGAGCTCGGCCTGCGCCTGATCGAGAAGGGCTACGACACGCGTTACATCGACCATATCCTCGGCCGCGGCCTCACCCCCTCGGGCTTCGCCGCGATCAAGAGCCAGCGCTTCCGCTGGGCCTTCGGCGCGATGCAGATCCTCAAGGCCCACCTGCCCCACATGATCGGGCGCAGCACCCTCAACCTCGCCCAGCGCTACCACTTCCTCACCGGCTGGTTCGCCTGGCTGGGCGACGCGCTGCAGCTGGTGTTCGCCTTCGGCAGCCTGCTGTGGACCCTGGGCATCCTGCTCTTCCCCAAGGCCTTCGGCCTGCCGGTGGTGTCGCTCGCGCTGCCGATCTTCGGCTTCATGATCTTCAAGGCAGCGCTCGGCCCCATCCTCTATCGGCGCACGATGGACTGCCCGTGGAAGGACATCCTCGGCGCCTCAATCCTGTCGGTGGGCCTCGCCCACGCGATCGCGCGCGGCGTGTTCGCCGGCCTGGTGAAAAAGAAAGGCGTGTTCGTGGTGACGCCCAAGGGCTGGCGCGGCGGTGGCGCGCTGGCCTTCTTCAACCCCATCCGCGAGGAGATCGGCATGCTGGTCGCGCTGCTGATGGGCGCCGTCACCCTGGTCGCGCAGCGCGGCGCCAACAACCTCGAGACCCAGCTGTGGGTCGGCATCCTGTGCCTGCAGTGCATCCCCTACGTGGCCGCGATCCTGTGCCAGGTGGCGGCCTACATGCCGGAGCGTGGGGCCGCGGCCGGGGAAACGGCCGCGGCAGCGTGAGGAGTCGGGCGCCCGGTGTCGGGTGCAAAGTCGAAACCTCCCGCCGCTCGATCCTCGCCGGGCGGCGGGAAGGTCGGACGCCGTCCGGCCTTCTCCGCTCCAGACGCCTCACTCCTCACGCCACCGCAATCAACGCCGCCAGCACCAGCGCCGGATAGACCAGCACCGTCACCCCGGTTCCGCCCAGGATCATCACCCGCTGCGGCACGTGGCCGGTGCCGAAGACGATCGCGTTGGGCGGAGTGGCAACGGGGAGCATGAAGGCACACGAGGTGCCGACCGCGACCAGCACGGCGAGCGGCGCGCGCTCGACATGCGGGGCGAGACCGAGGAAGAGCGGGATCAGCAGGGCTGCACTCGCGGTGTTGCTGGTGACCTCGGTGAGCAGCAACGCGAACAGCACCATCAGCGCGATGCAGCCCCAGGCCGGCAGTGCGGCGAGCGGTCCACCGAGCTGGGTGGCGAGCCAGGCCGCCGCGCCGCTGGCCGCGAGCGCCTTGCTCAGCGTGAGCCCGCCGCCGAAGAGCAACAGCACGCCCCACTCGGTGCTGCGCTCCACGTCCTGCCAGCCCGCCAGCCGCAAGCCGTGCAGCAGCACGAGCGCGAACAGCGCCACCGCGGCGTCGTAGCCCTGGGCAAAGCCGAGCGCGGCGCCGAGGGGCGCGCCGAACACCCACAGCAGCACGGTGAAGCCGAAGAGTGCGAGCATCTTGCGCTGCGCCGGAGTCCATCCTCCGGGAGGCGGTGGCGGCGTCACCGCCACGTCGAGCCGCGGTCGCAGCACCAGGCGCAGACCGATCTCCATCAGCGGCATCATCACCAGCACCAGCGGCAGACCCCAGCTCATCCATTCGGCGAAATCCATGCCCACCGCTGCCGCGGCGATCGCGTTGGGCGGGCTGCCGACCAGGGTGCCGATGCCGCCGATGTTGGCGGAGAAGGCCACGCCGAGCAGCACGTACATCCAGGTGCGGCGATGTTCGTCGAGCGGCAGCGGGGCGAGCAGGCCAAGCGCCAGCGGCAGCATCATCGCCGCGGTCGCGGTGTTGCTGATCCACATCGACAGGAAGGCGGTCAACCAGAACAGCCAGCGCACCGCGCGCCCGAAGCTGGCCCCCGCGCGGCGCAGGACCTGGCCCGCCATCCAGCGGTCCAGCCCCTGGCGCTGCAGGCCGGCGGCGAGCGCGAAGCCGCCGAGGAAGAGGAAGACTACCGGGTCGGCGAATTGCAGCAAGGCCTCGGGAAAATCCAGCACTCCGCTCGCGGCGGCGAGCAGGGGCACCAGCAGCGCGGTCACGCTCACGTGCAGGGCTTCGGTCAGCCACAGCCAGGCGATCGTGGCGAGCAAAGCAAGCCCGGCTCCGGCGCGGTCCGGCAAACCCTCCAAGCCCCAGAGCAGGCCGAGGAAGAGTACGCCCGCGACGACTAGATTGAGGTTCCGCATCAATTGATCCACCCCTGCGCAGTGGCGCTATCGGCTCGAGCACACACCCGTACGTACGCGGCGTTGCACGCCGATCCGCGTCAGGCCTGCCACGCCGCCAGCCGGCGCGCCACCGGGGCCCAGTCCCAGCGCCCGTAGTCGGGCAGGCCGCCCGCCACCGGCGGCGGAATCTCGCCCTCGATCAGCGGACGCATGTAGTCGCAGGCCGCCGTGGTCACGTGCAGCCCGTCGGCGCGCACGAAACCGTCCGGCAGGCTGCGCTCGAGGTTGGCCACCGCGGCGGTGTCCACCGCGACCACATCCCAGCGGTAGGGCGCATCCTGCAGGCGGCGGATCGCGGGCATGGTCCCGCCCTGGCCGGCGAGCGCGTACTCCACCGCCACCCTTCCGACCGCTTCGGCCTGCGCGCGGTCGGTCGCCGACAGCCAGTGTCCGGCCGAGCGCTGCAGGTAGTCGGGGATCGCCCAGTGGAACTTGTAGCCGAGGCGCTCGTTGATCCGCCGCGCCACTGCCAGACCCGCGCCGCCGAGCTGGACGTAGCCGCGCGCATCGCGCGACTTCTCCATCAGCAGGCTGCCATCCGGTCGGCGGATGCCCTCCGCCACCGTCACCGCACAATAGCCCAGCCGTTCGACGATCTCGCGCACGCGGGCGAGGAAGGCCGCTTCGTCGAAGCGCGCCTCCGGTACCAGCACGATATGCGGGGCGCGGTCCGGGTCGCCCTGCGCGGCGAGCGCGGTGGCCGCGGCCAGCCAGCCGGTGTTGCGCCCCATCACCTCCATGACGAAGACGCTGCCCTTGCTGCCCACCATCGACGCGGTGTCCAGCCCCGCCTCCAGCATCGAAGTGGCGAGGTAGCGCGCGGCCGAGCCGAAGCCGGGACAGCAGTCGGTACCGACGATGTCGTTGTCCACCGTCTTGGGCACGCCCACGCACACCAGCGCATGGCCGCGCCGCGCGGCCTCGGCCTGGATGCGCGCGACCGCGTCCATCGAGCCGTTGCCGCCGTTGTAGAGCAGCCAGCCGATGTCGTGCGCGTCGAAAACCGCGAACAGCCGATCCATCGCCGCGCCGCCGTCGTCGTGCGGCAGATCGAAGCGGCAGGAGCCGAAGGCCCCGCCCGGGGTGCGCGCCAGGCGGACGAGCGCCGCCTCGTCCAGGCCGGCGGTATCGATCAGGGCCTCCTCGAGCACGCCGACGATGCCGCGCCACGCGGCGAACACCTTGCCGACCCGACCCGAGGCGCGCGCGGCCGCGACGACCGCCGCGGCGCTGGCGTTGATGACGGCGGTTACGCCACCGGAATGGGCATACAGAAGGTTCTGCTGGCGCATCGGCCGGGCCTCGTTCGAGCGTTGCCGCGCGCCGCGCCGGGCGGAGATTGCGGCGAGTTCAAAAGCACGCGCGGCCGTCGCCCCGTGGGGGGCGCGGCCGCGCCGGATGAGGCCGGGCATGCCCGGCCGGGGTGCTGCCTACTTCAGCGCCGCGAAGGCGTTCGCGGTGATCGCATCCACCGCGCCGAGGCCGGAGATCTTGCGCACCTTGGGCGCCTTGGCGTCGCCCGAGGCCGCCCACTTGCTGTAGTACTCGACCAGCGGCTTGGTCTGCGAGTGGTAGACGTCGAGGCGCTTCTTGACGGTTTCTTCCTTGTCGTCGTCGCGCTGCACCAGGTCTTCGCCGGTGACGTCGTCCTTGCCCGCGACCTTGGGCGGGTTGTACTTGACGTGGTAGGTGCGGCCCGAAGCCAGATGGGCGCGGCGCCCGCTCATGCGTTCGACGATTTCGGCGTCCGGCACGTCGATCTCGAGCACGAAGTCGATCGGCACGCCGGCGTCCTTCATCGCGTCGGCCTGCGGGATGGTGCGCGGGAAGCCGTCGAACATGTAGCCGGACTTGCAGTCTTCCTGCTGCAGGCGGTCCTTCACCAGGCCGATGATGATGTCGTCGGACACGAGGCCGCCGGCATCCATGACCTTCTTCGCCTCCAGGCCCAGCGGGGTGCCCGCCTTCACCGCGGCGCGCAGCATGTCGCCGGTGGAGATTTGCGGAATGCCGAACTTCTCCTTGATGAAGTTGGCTTGCGTACCCTTGCCGGCTCCCGGCGGTCCCAACAGAATCAGACGCATACTCCCTCCCGTGAATGGCCGGCCATCGAAAATGGCCGTTTCCTTATCGAATAAGCAGCCGAAACTTAACCGACGCGCGCCGGGTGGTCAAACCCCTCCGGCGGCGAAGATCGCGCGCACCCGCTCCAGGTCCTCCTGCGTGTCGACCCCGGCCGCCGGTGCCTGGGCGAGTTCGAGCACGCGGATGCGATAGCCGTGCCAGAGCGCGCGCAACTGCTCGAGCGCCTCCCAGTGCTCCAGCGGCGAGGGCGCGAGCGCCGCATAGCGGCGCAGGAAGCCGACGCGGTAGGCGTACAGGCCGACATGGCGCAGCACCGGCAGCCCTGCGGGCAGGTCGCGCGCACCGTCGCCCCAGGCGTCGCGGGCCCAGGGGATGGGCGCGCGCGAGAAGTACAGCGCGCGCCCGGCGGCATCGCACACCACCTTGACCACGTTGGGGTTGAAGACCTCGACGGGATCGTGGATGGCGTGCGCGGCGGTGGCGATGGCAGCCTCGCCGTCGGCGGCGAGCGCGCGCGCCACCGCAGCGACGATCTCCGGGTCGATCAGCGGCTCGTCGCCCTGCACATTCACCACGATATCCTCGTCGGCCCAGCCGCGCGCGAGCGCGACCTCGGCGAGGCGGTCGGTGCCGCTCGGATGGTCCGGGCGCGTCATCACCACGGCACCGCCCGCAGCCTGCACGACCTCGCGCACGCCCTCGTGGTCGGTGGCGACCCAAGTCTCGCTGGCGCCGGCATGCCGCACGCGCTCGAGCACACGCACGATCATCGGCTTGCCGCCGATGTCGGCGAGCGGCTTGGCGGGCAGCCGGGTCGAGGCGTAGCGCGCAGGGACGACGATGCGGAAGTCGGTGGACATGCCGCCGCTCATTTGCGCAGGGCGTCGACTTCCTCGGCGCTCATGGCGCGCGCCTCCTCGTCCAGCATCACCGGGATGCCGTCGCGGATCGGATAGGCGAGGCGGTCGGCCTTGCACACCAGTTCCTGCTTGTCCTTCAGATAGTCGAGCGGCCCCTTGCACAGCGGGCAGACGAGGATTTCAAGCAGACGTGCGTCCATCTTCGAGTTTCTCCAGGATGCGTTCGGCGGCGCCGGAACCGATCTGCGCCCGCACCGGGTATTCCCAGCAGTCGGCAGGCGCGAAAGCCCGGCATTTTACCGCATCCTTCGCGGTCATCAGGATCGGCGACGCGTCGCCGAAGACGAGATCGGCGGCGACGAAGCGATGATGATCGGGGAAGGCATGGGCGACCACCTCCAGGCCGGCGGCGGCGAGCTGGTCGAAGAAGCGCTGCGGCCGGCCGATCCCGGCCACCGCGTGCACCCGGCGACCACGCAGCGCCGCGAGCGGGAGGCGACACGCAGGGTCGGCGAGCGCGACCACCTCTTCGCCGAAGAGCCGCATCGGAAACACCGGCACGCCGCCGATCGCCGCGCGCAGCTCGGCATCCAGCTCGCCGTGGGCCAGCACCAGATCGACTTCGGCGAGGCGCGCGAGCGGCTCGCGCAGCGGCCCGGCGGGCAGCAGCAGGCGGTTGCCCAGCGTGGCCGCGTCCACCACGGCGATCTCCAGGTCTCTTGCGAGATGGTAGTGCTGCATGCCGTCGTCGGCGATGAGCACGTCGCACTCGGGATGCAGGCGCAGCAGCGCGCGCGCAGCGGCGGGACGGTCCTGCCCCACCACAAGCGGGCAACCGGTAAGACGGGCGAGCAGCACCGGCTCGTCGCCATAGCGGCCGGGGTCGCCGTCTGCGGGCACAAGGGCGAGCCCGCCCTGCGCACTCGCCGTACCGCCATGGCCGCGGCTGACGATGCCGGGGTGGTGGCCAGCGACACGCAGCACCCCGGCCAGCCAGTCGACCACCGGCGTCTTGCCACTGCCGCCGACCGCGACGTTGCCGACCACGATCACCGGCACCGGCAGGCGCTGCGGCTGCGTGAGCGCGCGGCGGCGGCGGGCGAGGAAACCGAACAGCAGGGAGAGCGGACGCAAGGCCTGCGCGAGCAGGCCGCGACGCTGCCAGAACGCTGGGGCCTGCGCAGCCACGTTCAGTCTCCGGGGCGGCGCGGGCCGGAGGACCTCACTGCGCCGACGACTGGGTGGCGAAGGTGATGTGCGGCAGCCCCGCGCGCTGCGCGGCCTGCATCACGTCCACCACGCTCTGGTGCGGGGTGCGCGCGTCGGCGTTGATCACCACCACCGGCGGCGTGTCGCCGTCGGCCGGGGCCGACTTGCCGAGCGCGGCGGCGATCGCCTCGACGCTGCGCTCACCCACTGCCTGGCGATTCACCAGGACCTCGCCGGCGGCGGTCACCGCGACCACGATCTCGCGCGCCTCGGTCTCGCTGCCCTCGGCCTCGGCGGTGGGCAGCTTGATCTCCAGCCCGGAGACCTTGGAGAACGTGGTGGTCAGCATCAGGAAGATGATGATCACCAACACCACGTCGATGAGCGGGATCAGGTTGATCTCGGGCTCGCCGTTGCGGCTGCCGCGACGGAAGTTCATCGCCCCTCCCTTACGCCCGGCGCTCGCCGTGGGAGACCTCGACGAGCTTGATCGCCTGCTGCTCCATGTCGATCACGAAGCTGTCGATCAGCGCGCGGAAGTGGCGCCAGAAAATCATCGCCGGAATGGCGATGATGAGGCCCAGCCCGGTGGTATACAGCGCGATCGAGATGCCCTGGGCGAGCTGGGCCGGGTTGGCGCCGCTCACGCCCTGCGAGGCGAAGATGTCGATCATGCCGATGATGGTGCCGAGCAGGCCCATCAGCGGGCTGATGGAGGCGATGGTGCCGAGCGTGGTGAGGAAGCGCTCGAGGTCGTGCACCACCGCGCGCCCGGTCTCCTCGATCGACTCCTTCATCACCTCGCGCGGGCTGTGCACGTTGCGCAGGCCGGCGGCGAGCACGCGGCCGAGCGGCGAGTGCGCCGCGACGCGCTCGGCCATCTCGGCCGAGGGCCCGATCTGGCGCAGATCGTCGAGGACCTTGTCGAGCAGCCCCGGTGGCACGATGCGCGAACGGCGCAGGGTGATCGAGCGCTCGATGATGAGCGCCACCGCGATGACCGACGCCAGAATCAGGGGCCAGATCGGCCAGCCAACGGCCTGGATGATCGCGAACACGCGGGCTCACCTCTCGATTGGAAAGGCGAGACTCTAGCGCCGCGCCCCCCGCCCGGCAAGCCGCATGCATCACGCTGCGCACGCGGGCACCGGGCATCTGCGGGCACGGGCATGGCCTGCGCACGAGGAGATCGGGAGCGCACGCGGCAATCCACAGAAGCTGTGGATAAGTTTGTGGACGATTTCGGAATCCTGCCCGCAAAGCCCGCAACGGCAGGCTTTCCCTCACTCCGATGCAAAATTGTGCAAGCCATCGAACCTTTACGAATCAATAACTTGCAGAATCACCCCTTATCGATCAAGGACTTGCAAACACACCCTTGACAAGGTCGAAAGCCTGTGGATTCCGCTACAATCCGGCCATGCCCGCGAACCCCCTCTTGCCCGCAAACGGCGCCGCGACGCCCGCCGCGCAGGTCCTCAGCGTCTCCGAACTCAACCGTATGGCGCGCGAGCTGCTCGAATCCGCGCTGCCCCTGATGTGGGTGGGCGGCGAGATCTCCAACCTCGTCCGCGCCGCCTCCGGCCATGTCTACTTCACCCTCAAGGACGCCTCCGCCCAGGTGCGCTGTGCGATGTGGCGCAACCGCGCGCAGCTGCTCGCCTTCCGCCCCGAGAATGGCATGCGCGTCGAGGCGCGCGCGCTCGTCACCCTGTACGAGGCGCGCGGCGACTACCAACTGAGCGTCGAGGCGCTGCGCCCGGCCGGTATCGGCAGCCTGTTCGAGGCCTTCAACCGGCTCAAGGCCAAGCTCGCCGCCGAAGGCCTCTTCGACGAGGCCGGCCGGCGCGCGCTGCCGCGCTACCCGCGCGCGCTCGGTATCGTCACCTCGCCGCAGGCCGCCGCGCTGCGCGACGTGCTGGTGACGCTGCGCCGGCGCGCGCCGCATCTGCCGGTGGTGCTCTACCCCGCGCCGGTGCAGGGCGCCGACGCTCCCGCGCGCCTGCTCGAGGCGGTCCGCTGCGCCGGCCGGCGCGCCGCCGAAGATGGCGTCGATGTGCTGCTGCTGGTGCGTGGCGGCGGCAGCATCGAGGACCTGTGGGCATTCAACGACGAAGCCCTGGCGCGTACCCTGCGCGCCTGCCCGCTGCCGGTGGTGTGCGGCGTGGGCCACGAGACCGACTTCACCATCGCCGACTTCGCCGCCGACCTGCGCGCACCCACGCCGAGCGGCGCCGCCGAGCTCGCCAGCGCCGGCTGGTACGCTGCGCGCGCCGAACTCGCAGTGCTCGAACCGCGCCTGCGCCGCGCCGTCGAGCGCCGCTTCGGCGAGCTCGCGCAGCGCCTGGACCGCGCCGCGCTGCGCCTGGTGCATCCGCGCGAACGCCTGCGTCGCGAGCGCGACACGCTGGCGCGCCTGGGCGAGCGCCTGCACCACGCCACCGCGCGTCGGCTCGAGGCCGCCGACCTGCGCGCCACCCGCGCCGGGCTCCGCCTGCGTGCCGCAGCGCCGCGCCCGCAAGCGCTCGCCGCGCGCGTCGACATGCTAGGTGGGCGCCTCGCGCGCGCAGCCACACGCCTGCTGGAAGCCCGCAGCCAGCGCCTCGACGCCCTCGCCGCCCACCTCCAGCATCTCGCGCCACAGGCGGTACTGGCGCGCGGCTATGCCATCGCCCGTGACAAGCAAGGCCGCGTCCTGCGCAGCACCGCCGGCATCCCCGAGGGCGCCGCGGTGAGCGTGCAGCTCGCGGACGGCCGCCTCGACACCCGGGTCATCGGCCACGGGAAGGCCTGAGCGCACGGGTTCCGCAAATCCCCCGCATGGGCTTACCATGCGGGAAGCAAGCTTGTTCGGGGTCTAAATCCAGACTAAAATGGTCCGGCTTCTACCCCCAACCCGAACACAGACAGACCAACAACGGAGATCACGCATGGAACACACCCTGCCCGCCCTGCCCTATGCCAAGGACGCCCTCGCCCCGCACATCTCGGCCGAGACCCTGGAGTTCCACTACGGCAAGCACCACCAGGCCTACGTCACCAACCTGAACAACCTGATCAAGGGCACCGAGTACGAGAACCTCGACCTCGAAGCCATCGTCAAGAAGGCCCCCGCCGGCGGCGTGTATAACAACTCCGCGCAGGTGTGGAACCACACCTTCTTCTGGAACAGCATGAAGCCCAACGGCGGCGGCGAGCCCAGCGGCGCGCTGGCCGACGCGATCAAGGCCAAGTGGGGCTCCTTCGACGACTTCAAGAAGGCCTTCCAGGCCTCCGCAGTCGGCAACTTCGGTTCCGCCTGGACCTGGCTGGTCAAGAAGGCCGACGGCTCGGTCGACATCGTCAACATGGGCGCCGCCGGCACCCCCCTGACCACCGGCGACAAGGCCCTGCTCTGTATCGACGTGTGGGAACACGCCTACTACATCGATTACCGCAACCGTCGTCCGGACTTCGTCGCCACCTTCCTCGACAAGCTGGCCAACTGGGACTTCGCGGCGAAGAACTTCGCCTGATTCCCGGAGCCGGCCCGCGGCCGGCCGAGCTGGATGCGAAAGCGACCCGCGTGGTCGCTTTCGTGCTTTATGGCCGGTACGAGCGTCGGCGCGCGCGCGCAGCCCCCTGCGCGTCGGCGAGGCGCCACCGACGAGACACGAGATGCTCGAGATCCTCTACCGCGACGACTGGCTGGTTGCGATCCACAAGCCCTCCGGCCTGCTCGTGCACCGCAGCCCGATTGCCGCGCACGAGGAACGCTTCGCGGTGCAGCTGCTGCGCGACCAGCTCGGCCGCCGCGTGTATCCCGCCCACCGGCTGGATCGCGGCACCTCGGGCGTGCTGCTGTTCGCGCTCGATCGCGAGGTGGCGCGCACGCTCGCGCAGCGTTTCGAGGCGCAGGCGGTCGACAAGCGCTACCTGGCGGTCGTGCGCGGGCATCCGCCCGAGCACGGCGTGATCGAGCACGCGCTGGTACGCCGACTCGATGCGGTCGAAGTGCGCAGCGGCAAGGGCGCCGGGGCCCGCGACGCGCTGCCCGAGGATGTCGACGACAGTGATTCGCCAGAGGCTGCCGAGCCGGTCGCCCAGCCCGCGCGCACCCGCTTCCGCCGCCTCGCCACGGTCGAGCTGCCGCACGCGGTGGACCGCTACCCCAGCAGCCGCTACGCGCTCGTCGAGCTCCTCCCCGAGACCGGCCGCCGCCATCAGCTGCGCCGCCACCTCAAGCACATCGCCCACCCGATCATCGGCGACGCCACCTACGGCAAGGGCCGCCATAACCGCCTGTTCCAGGCGCTCTTCGGCAGCCACCGCCTGCTGCTCGCGTGCACGCGGCTGGCGCTGGCGCATCCGGTGACGGAGCGCCCGCTGGAGATCGTGGCGCCGGTGGCGGAGGATTTTGCCGCGGTGCTCGCGGCGCTCGGCTGGCAGACGGCACAGCGCAGCACTTTCGAGGCAGAATCCAGGCTTTCCGCCGCCCGCGGGCCCGCGCCCGAGCGGCCCCGTTCCCACGACACTCCAGGTAGAACGATGAACCCGCTGCTCCAGGTACGCCAGCACGGCCAGCAGATCTGGCTTGACAACCTCTCCCGCACCCTGCTCGAGGAAGGCCACCTCGCCCGCTTCGTCGCCGACGACGGCGTCGCCGGCGTGACCACCAACCCGGCGATCTTCCACAAGGCGATTTCCGGCGGGCGTTATTACGAGGACGATCTCGCCGCGCTCAAGCAGCAGCCGCTGAGCGCCGAGGCGCGCTACGAGGCCCTGGTGATCCCCGACGTGCAGCGCGCCTGCGACCTGCTCGCACCCCTGCATCGGGACAGCGGCGGCAGCGCCGGCTACGTCAGCCTGGAAGTCTCGCCCGCGCTCGCCCACGACGCCGACGGTACCGTGGCCGCCGGCCTGCGCCTGAAGGCCGCGGTCGACCGCCCCAACCTGCTGATCAAGGTGCCCGCCACGCCGGCGGGCCTGGTCGCCATCGAGCGCCTGATCGGCGAGGGCGTCAGCGTCAACGTCACGCTGATGTTCTCGCTCGCGCACTGCGAGGGGGTGGCCGAGGCCTACCTGCGCGGGCTCGCGCGTCTGCGCGCGGCGGGCGGAGACGTCGCGGGCGTGATGTCGGTGGCGAGCCTGTTCCTGTCGCGGGTCGACACCCTGGTGGACAAGCTGCTGGAAGAGCGCGGCGGCGACCTGCCGGCGCTGCGCGGCCGCACCGCGGTGGCGATGGCACGGCTGGCCTACGAGGCCTACCAGGAGCGCTTCCACGGCGCCGGCTTCGAGGACCTGGCCGCGGCGGGCGCACGTCCGCAGTACATGTTGTGGGCAAGCACCGGCACCAAGAACCCGGCCTACAGCGACCTGCTCTACGTCGAGCCGCTGATCGGTGCCGAGACCATCAACACCCTGCCCGACGCCACGCTCGACGCCCTGCGCGACCACGGCCGCGTGGCCTCGACGCTGGAACAGGATGTCGAGCAGGCCGCCGCCCACTTCACCGCGCTCGCGGCCGCCGGCATCGACCTCGTGGCCGTGGGCGAGCGCCTGCAGCAGGAAGGCCTGGCGCAGTTCGAGCAGGCCTTCGCAGGGCTGCTCGAACTCACCGCCTGAGTTGCCACCTCGCTCGCCAGCCGAGCACGACCGGGGCGGCGGCTACGCCGCCTCGAACAGCGTCGAGCGCGACACGCTGCGCCGATCGCCGGCCGACTCGAGCAGCTCCTTCATGTCGAGGATCAGCACGATCTGGCCGTTGGCGAGCGTGGTCACCCCGGCCACGCCCTTCGGTCGGAAGACCTCGAGCGACTTGATCACCGCGTCCTCGCGCCCGGCGAAGCTGTCGATCGCGAGAATGAACACCGCGGCGCCCGACTGCATCACCACGCCATACTGCGGCACCGCCTCGCGCGGCCAGCCGAGCAGCGCGGACAGCGGCACGATCGGCAGCACCTCGCCGCGCACCACCATGGTGGCCTTGCCACCGACGTCCTGGATGCCGCCCGGCTCGATCGGCAGGATCTCGCGCACCATCGACAGCGGCACGGCGAAGGGCTGATCGCCGAGGCGCACCAGCAGCACCGGCAGGATCGCCAGGGTCAGCGGCAGGTGGATCAGCAGCGTGGTGCCCTTGCCGAGCTGGGACTGGATCTCGATGCTGCCGTTGAGTTTCTGGATGTTGGTGCGCACCACGTCCATGCCGACGCCGCGGCCGGACACGTCCGACACCTTCTCGGCGGTGGAAAACCCGGGCAGGAAGATGAGGTCGTAGCTCTGGCGCTCATCGAGCGTGCTCGCCTCCTCGGCGGTGATCACGCCTTGCGCGAGCGCCTTCGCGCGCAGCCTCTCGGGATCCATGCCGCGGCCGTCGTCGGCCACGGTGATCACGATGTGGTCGCCCTCCTGGCGCGCCTCCAGGCGCAGCACCGACTTGGCCGGCTTGCCGGCGGCGGCGCGCCGGGCGGGATCCTCGATGCCGTGATCCACCGCGTTGCGGATGAGGTGGATGATCGGGTCGGAGAGATCCTCGACCATGGTCTTGTCGATCTCGGTGTCCTCACCGACCAACGCCAGCTCGACCTCCTTGCCGAGGTTGCGCGCGAGATCGCGGGCGATGCGCGGGTACTTGTGGAAGAGCCGGCCGATCGGCTGCATGCGCGTCTTCATCACCGCGTTCTGCAGATCGGAGACGAGCAGGTCGAGCTGGCTCACCGCCAGGTCGAGCGCCTGCAGGGTCTCGGTGTCGGTGCGGCCGGCAAGGATGTCGCTGCGCAGCGCGTTGAGCCGGTTCTTGGTGAGGCCGATCTCGCCCGAGAGGTTGAGCACCTGATCGAGGCGGGCGGTGTCCACCCGGATCGAGTTGTCGCGCTGACGCTCGCCCTCGCGCCGACCGACCGGCGCGCCGGCACCGGGCACGTCGCTGGCGCGGCGGCCGAAGGCGGCGGCGACCACCGGGTCGGCAGCCGCCGCGGCGGCGGCGGGCACGAGCGCGGGAAGCGGCGCGGGCCGCGGGATCGCGGGCGCCGCGACGGGCGCTCCGGCCGGCGCGGTCGCGCCGGTGACCGCAGCATACAAGGCATCCCAGTCGGGCCCGCCCGGCCGCGGCAGGACCACCCCGGCGGGCCGCACCTCGGCGGCGGGCGCGACGGGTGCCCCCGCGGCGGCTGCCGCCGGTCGCCCGGCGCACGCGGCGCGCAGCGCCTCGAGCAGGTCGGGCGCAGCCGGCCCCGGACGGTTGCCGCGGCCCAGATCGACAAACATGTCGCGCACCGCGCCGGTCGCCGACAGGATCACGTCCATGCGCTCGGGGGTGACCTCGAGCTCGTGCTTGCGCAGGCGATCGAATAGGCTCTCGGTGAGGTGGCACAGGGTCACCAGCTCGGCCGCGCCGAGGAAGCCCGCGCCGCCCTTGATGGTGTGGAAGCCACGGAAGATGTCGTTGAGCAGGCCGGGGTCATCCGGGCTGTGCTCGAGTTCGACGAGCTTGTTGTCGACGTCGGACAGCAGGTCGCCGGCTTCGACGAGGAAGTCCTGCAGCAGATCCTCCATCCCGGCAAAATCACTCACGGCTTGCTCCTGGTTGCGGTGCGACCCCACGCGGGACGATCACCGGTTCGCGCGGGGTCCGGCCCCGCGGCTTGGTCAGAATCCGAGACGCTCGAGCAGCTCGTCGACCTGGGCCTGGTCCTGCACCACGTCGCTGCGCCCGGCCGGGTCGATCACCGGTCCGTTGAGCAGCCCGGCCGCCTGCTCGGGCTCGAGCACCTGCGCCGGCGCGGCCTCGATCAGCACCTGCAGCAGCTGGGTCTCGAGCGTGCGGGTGAGCTCGACCAGGCGCTTGATCACCTGTCCGGTGAGGTCTTGGAAGTCCTGCGCCATCATGATCTCGTGCAGCTGCGCGCCGGTGCTGCGCGCGCCGTCGCCCACCGTGCCGAGGAAGGCGCGCGTGTCGGCGGAGAGTTCGCGGAAGGCCTCGGGACTCAGGCGGCCGGCGTAGAGTTCGTCCCAGCGCGCGCACAGCGCATCGGCCCCGTTCGCGAGTTCCGTCTGGATCGGCCCTGCCACGTCGGTGGCGTTGAGCACCCGGCTGGCCGCCTGCTCGGTGGTGCGGGCGACGTAGGTGAGGCGCTGGCGCGCGTCGGGCACGGCCTCGGCCGCCCGGTGCAGCGTGGTGTCGAGGCCGAGCTCGCGCAGCGCGTCATGGACCTGGCGGGCGAGCTGGCCGAGACGGTTGTACACCACGCCCTCGCCAGCCGCCGCGCCGGCATTCTCGACCGTGCCGCCCGCAACCGGCGCCGCGGCGCCAGCCTGCTCGGCGACGGCGTCGAAGAGCGCCTGCAACTCGTCGTTATCCCCGGACTCGTCGACCGGCAGGATCGATGCCGCCGGCTCCGCACCCGCACCCGCCGCGGCGAAGGGGTCGGCGGCAATGCTGTCGAAGAGCGCCTGCAATTCGTCTGAATCGCCCATCGAGTCCACCTTGGACTTCTTGCTCATATCCATGCTCCGTCTGCGCTGCGGACGAGGTTCATGCCCGGCCGCGGCCCATCTTCTCGAAAATCTTCTCCAGCTTCTCGGCCAGCGTCGCCGCGGTGAAGGGCTTGACCACGTAGCCGCTGGCACCGGCCTGCGCGGCGGCGATGATGTTTTCCTTCTTGGCCTCGGCGGTGATCATCAGCACCGGCAGGTGCTTGAGCTCGGGCGTGCGGCGGATGCTCTGCAGCAGGGTCAGGCCGTCCATGTTGGGCATGTTCCAGTCGGTGACGACGAAGTCGTAGGGGCTGGACTTGAGCTTCTGCAGCGCCACCGCGCCGTCCTCGGCCTCGTCGACGTTGGCGAAGCCGAGCTCCTTCAACAGGTTGCGCACGATGCGGCGCATGGTCGAGAAATCGTCGACGACGAGGAAGCGGGTCTTGGGATCGGACATCAGATGTCTCCGGGTTCTTTGCCTGTTCGGTCAGGAAGTCCGACGCGCCCGTTGCAGCATCGGGCGGATGGTGTCGGCCAACACTTCGGCGTCGAATTTTGCCACGTAGGCGTCCACCCCGACCCGCGTGCCCATGGCGCGGTTGGCCTCGGACGACAGCGAGGAGTGCATGACCACCGGGATGCCGGCGAAGCGCGTGTCGCTCTTGATGCGGCGGGTGAGCACGTAGCCGTCCATCTCGGGCATCTCGGCGTCGAGCATGATGAGGTCGATCTCGTCGATCAGCCGGTGCCCGGTGTTCTCGGCGTGGGCGGCCAGGCTGTCGAGCCGCTTCCACGCCTCCATGCCGTTGGTCGCGTGCTTGTGGCGCACACCGAGGCGGTCGAGCACCTCGGTGATCTTGCGGCGCGCGACCATGGAGTCGTCGACGAAGAACACATTCACCTCGTGGCCGTTGCCGATCGGCGCGATGTCGCCGACCACCGCCTCGCCGAAGGTGTCGGCGAGGATGGACTCGACATCGAGGATCGACACCAGGCGGCCGTCGTCGAGCTCGGTGATCGCGGTGATGAAGCCCTGCGTGCCGGTCGACACGTTCTCGGGCGCACGCACGCGCTCCCAGTCCACGCGCACGATGCGGTCGACCGAATCGACCAGGAAACCGAGCGTGCGCTTGCTGTATTCGGTGACCATCATCGCCTCGCCGAGCGGCGCCCCCGCAGAGGTCAGCCCGAGGATGACGCCGAGCGAGAGCACCGGGATAACGTTTCCGCGCAGCGAGATCAGGCCCTCGACACCGCGCGGCATGTTGGGTGTGCGGGTGATGAAGGGCGTGCGCGAGACCTCGCGCACCTTGAAGACGTTGATGCCGAAATGCTCGCCGGTACCGAGCGAGAACAGCAGGATCTCCATGCGGTTCGAGCCGGCCAGCGTGGCGCGGCCATCGACCGCGTCGAACAGGGCGGATTCTTCGTGACGGTTGTGTTCCATGGCTCTTCCTCAGCGTCCGCTCGCGGCCTCGGCCATGCCGAGCAGCCGGGTCAGCACCTGGGACAGGCGCTGCGGTTCGAACTTGGACACGTATTCATCCACCCCGACAGAGAGGCCGAGCTGGTGGTTCGAGCTGCCCGACAGCGACGAGTGCATGATCACCGGGATGCCGGCGAAGCGGCGGTCGGCCTTGATCTGGCGGGTGAGCATGAAGCCATCCATCTCGGGCATCTCGACGTCGGTCAGCACCAGGCTGACGAAATCGGCGACCTTGCGACCATTGGCCTCGGCGCGCGCCGCGACCCGGGAGAGTTCCTCCCAGGCCTGGCGGCCGTTGACCGCGCCGACGTGGCGCAGGCCCATGGCATCCAGGGTCTGGGAGATCTGCTTGCGCGCCACCGAGGAGTCGTCGGCGAAATACACCACGTGGGCATCGGCACCCGGCAGCGGCGCGATGTCGCGGAACAGGAAGGCGTCGTCGTAGCGCGAGGTCTCGGAGAGCACGCGCTCGACGTCGAGCATCATCACCAGGCGGCCGTCGGCGAGCGAAGTCACCGCGGTCACCAGCCCGCCCAGGCGCGCGGTGAGCATCTCGGGCGGCACCCGCATCTGCGACCAGTCCAGGCGCAGGATGGTGTCGACACCCTCGACCAGGAAGCCCTGGGTGTGGCCGTTGTACTCGGTGACGATCATGATCTCGCGCGCAGCATCGTCACCGACCCCGACGTAGCGGCCGAGATCGACCACCGGGACGAGCGCGCCGCGCAGGCTCACCATGCCCTGCACCGCGTCGGGCATGTCGGGCGCGGCGGTGATGGTCGGCCGGCGCATCACCTCGCGCACCTTGAAGACGTTGATGCCGTAAGTCTCGCGGCAGCCGCTGCGCGCGTCCACGCCGAGCGTGAACAGCAGGATCTCGAGCTTGTTGGTGCCGGCGAGCCGGGTGCGGGCGTCGATGTTCTTCAGCAGTTCGGACATGGCTGCAGCCTTGGATTCAATTGGGCGCCGGGACAATCCCCGGGCTTCCCCTCATATCGGCCGGATTGCGCCCGACTTGAGCACCGCCCGGCGGCGGCGTGGCGCCGGGCGCCTGCTGGCTGCGCATCGCCTCCTCGGCCGCACGGTTGAGCACCACGATGCTGATGCGTCGGTTCGCGGGGTCGAGCGGATCGCCCGGATTCAGGTGCGCGGTGTCGGCAAGGCCAACCACGCGCAGCATCTTGCCCGCCTCCAGCCCGCCCGCCACGAGCTCGCGGCGCGCGGCGTTGGCGCGGTTGGAGGACAGCTCCCAGTTCGAGAAGCCGCGCTCGCCGCCTGCGTATTGGGCCGAGTCCGTGTGGCCGGACATGCTGACACGGTTGTCGACATCGTTGAGCGCAGCGGCGATCTCGCGCAGCAGCTCGCGCGTATAGGGGCGCAACTCGGCGCTCGCCGAGGTGAACATCGGCCGGTTCTGCGCGTCGACCAGCTGTATCCGCAAGCCCTCGCTGACGATGTCGATGAGGAGCTGGTTCTTGAACTGGCGCAGCGAGGGGTTGGCCTCGATGACCGCCTCGAGCTTGCCCTTGAGGTCGATCAGGCGCGCGCGTTCACGGCGCTCGGCGATCGCCTGCGCGGTGGCCTCGGCCTCGCTCTTGACGCGCGCGGGCGCGGCGTCGAGATTGATCGCGCGCGTGCTGGGGGTGTCGCCCCTGCGCACCTGGCCGACCTTGCGCGAGAGGTCCTCGCCACCGCCCTTGATGATGCTCGAGCTGTCGCCGGTGCCTTCGCCGCCCTGCATGGCGAGCTTGAGCGGGTTCTGGAAGTAGTCGGCGATGCCCTCGAGGTCGCCCTGCGCGGTCGAGCCGAGCAGCCACATCAGCAGGAAGAAGGCCATCATCGCGGTGACGAAGTCCGCGTAGGCGATCTTCCATGCACCGCCGTGGTGGCCGCCACCGCCCTTCTTGATGCGCTTGACGACGATCGGTTGCTGGGTATCGTCGCTCATCGCGCAACTCCGCACGCCGGCGCAGGGCGCGGCGCCTGGGGACGACGGGAGTCAGGGACGCGGGGGCTCATCGCGTTCAGCCCTTGCGGTTCTTGATTTCCTGCTCGAGCTCGGCGAAGCCCGGGCGGTCGGTCGAGTACAGCACCTTGCGGCCGAACTCCACCGCGACCTGCGGCGCATAGCCGTTCATGCTCGCCAGCAGCACCACCTTGATGACCTGGTAGATCTTGCCGCTCTCCTCGACCTTCTGCTCGAGCTGGCTGGCGATCGGCGCGACGAAACCATACGAGACCAGGATGCCGAGGAAGGTGCCGACCAGCGCGCCGCCGATCATCTTGCCCAGCACCGCGGGCGGCTGACCCACCGAGCCCATCACGTTCACCACGCCCATCACCGCCACCACGATGCCGAAGGCGGGCACCGCATCGGCGACCTTGGAGACCACGTGCGGCGCCTGGTGCGCCTCCTGGTGGTGGGTCTCGATCTCCATGTCCATCAGGTTCTCGATCTCGAAGGCGTTGAGGTTGCCGCCCACCATCATGCGCAGGTAGTCGGTCATGAACTCGACCGCGTGATGGTCGGCGGCGACGCTCGGGTACTTGGAGAAGATCGGGCTGGAGTCGGGGTTCTCGATGTCGTTCTCGATCGACATCAGGCCTTCCTTGCGCACCTTGGCGAGGATCTCGAACAGCAGCGCGAGCAGGTCGACATAGAGCGCCTTGTTGTACTTCGAGCCCTTCACCGCCAGCGACAGCGAGCCGAGCGTGCCCTTGATCGCCTTCGGGCCGTTGCCGGCGACGAAGCCACCGATCATCAGGCCGATGATCGCGAGGTACTCCATGGGCACCCACAGCGCGGCCAGGCTGCCATGCACCGCGTAGGTGCCCAGCGAGGCGGCGAGGATGATGACGTAGCCGATGATCAGGAACACGGGGAAACTCCGAAGCGTTTCGCTGCGCCGCGCACGGACCGGCACGGCTCTCGCAGGGGATAACGGCGGCGGCGGGAGGAACTTGAACGCGCCGGGGCGCGACGCCACGCCGTGCGCGGACGTGACATGGGCCGCCTGTTTCCAGCGCGGCCCATGTAGGAACCTGCATGCGGGCCGGAGGGCCCGCCGGGGTCAGGCGACGACCGCCTTGCGGCTGGCGGCCGTCGTCTTGTGCGTGGGCGCGACCGCCTTGCGGGTGGTGGTCTTGCGGCGCGCGGAGCCGGCGCGCGAGGGCATGTTGCACAGGCCGCACACGTAGTCGTGCACCGGATCGTGGGCGTGGGCGACGAACTCGCCGCCGCAGCGGGTACACGCGGCCATCTGCAGCAGGTCGGCGTCGAAGAAGCGCACCAGGGTCCACGCGCGCGTGAGGCTCAGCGCGGGCTCGATCACGCCGGTCTCGATGTGGTCGAGATAGAGGTGATAGGACTTGAGGATCGCGTCCAGGCCGTGCACGCCGGCCGGGCCGGTGAAGTAGCGGTACAGGTTCATGAACAGCGAGGAATGCACGTTCGGCTGCCAGGTCATGAACCAGTCGGTGGAGAACGGCAGCATGCCCTTGGGGGGCGAGGCACCGCGGACTTCCTTGTAGATCCTGAGCAGCTTCTCGCGGCTCAGCCTGGTCTCGACCTCGAGCATCTGCATGCGCGCACCGAGTTGCACCATCTCGACCGCACGACGCACGTCGTCGGCCTCTTCGATCACACTCTTGTTCTTCATTCGGCACTCCTCAGCGCGCATCGGCCGCCGCCTTGCCGGCGGCGAGGATCGCCGCGTGCAGGCCCGCGCTGGCGGCATCCCGCCCTTCGCCCGCCATGAGCCGGGCCAACTGGGCATCGTCGAAGCGGAAGCAGGGCAGCAGCGTCGGACTGGACGCCATCCTGACCAGCTTGGCCGCCGACATCGACTCGATCAGGTCCGCGAAGGCCTCGCCGATCCCGAGCCGGAACAGCGCGGTCGAGCGGTCGTCGCGCAGCATCTGCTGTGCCAGCATCAGGTAGGCGAGGTTGAGTTCGCGGATTTCTTCCTGGAAGTCGGGGCGATCCATGGTTTTCCATCCCGCACGGGGATCAACGTCTGCAAGTTAAAGTAGTTTCTCAGGAGCGGCAAGCCGCTCCCCCCGGCTCCGTGCCGCATTTCACGCACAAGGTGTCGCCCCCGAACAACACCTGCCGGCGGGGCGGCCGCGCCTTCCCGCCGGCATTCAGCCCGCGCCGGACTGGAGCTGGAGTGCGGCGATGCAGTTGCGGCCACGCTGCTTGGCACGATACACGCTGTCGTCGGCACACTTGATCAGTGCATCGACGCTGCCCATGGCGGGCACGCGCATGGCCACGCCGACGCTGGCAGTGAGGAAGATCTGCGGGCCGCCGGTCTCGACCGGACTGGCCTGCACGGCCACGCGCAGGCGCTCCGCGACCAGCATCGCCGCCTTCAGGTCGGTATCGGGGCATAGCACCAGGAACTCGTCGCCACCGGTACGGCAGATCAGGTCCTGGGCGCGCAGCGCGCCACGCAGGGTCGCCGCGGCCTGGCGCAGGGCCATGTCGCCGACGTCGTGCCCATGGGTGTCGTTGATGGTCTTGAAGCCGTCGAGGTCGACGATCATGACCGAGAAGGCGCGACCGTGACGCGTCGCCGTGGCCCACTCGGCCTCCATCGCCTCGATCGCCCGACGGCGGTTGGGCAGACCGGTGAGCGGGTCGGTCAGCGCGGCCTCCTGCAGGCGGCGGTTCGAGATCGACAGCTCGGCGGCGAAATTGCGCAGTTCCTCGCGCTCGTGCTCGAGTTCCTGCTGCAACACCAATGTGCGCACGCAGGCACGCAGGCGCACGGTCAGCGCCGCACGTCGCAGCGGACGGACGAGGAAGTCGTCAACCCCGGCGCCGGAGGCGGCCAGCAGGCGCGCCTCGTCGTCGCTGCCGAGCATGCAGATCACGTACACGCCGCGTCCGAGGCGCATGTCGCGCAGGCCGCGCACCACCCGTTCCCCCTCCTCCGACCAGTCCGCGACCAGCAGTTGCGGCTGGACGTCGAGCGCGGCCTCGAGCGCGGCGTCCGCGCCCGCAGCGGTGAACGGGACGATCCCCGCGGCTTCGAGCTCGCCGCGCAGCAGCTCGCGGTCCTCGCGCGCGCCGGCCACGACCAACGCACGCATCGGCTGCGGACCAGCGGCCTCGGCGGCCACCTTGGGCGCCTCGCCAACCGCATCCACCGCCGCGCTGCCCACCTCGGCGAAGCGGGGCGCGTCCTCGGTGCGGATCTGCAGCAGCTTGCCCCACTCCGCCCAGTCGCGCCCGACGCGCTCGCACAGCGAGACGAACTCGCCGCGCCCGAGGCCGAGGCGGCCCGCCAGGCGCAGCATCGGCGCCATCAGACGCACGTGTTCGGAATCGGGCGCGAGGCACAGCTGCGCCACCGCGCGCGCCAGCACGAGGCACTGCACGATCCCGGCCTCGCGCGAATCCTCCGCGTAGCCGGCCAGCTCGGGCTGTTCGTGGAAGCGCACCGGTTGCACCAGCGCGTCCGGCACCCCCCAGTCGGCAAGCATGGCGGCACCGAGCTCGCGGTGGTTCATCGCGAAGGCCTGGTCCTCGAGCACCACCTGCTGCAGGGCGGGATCGCGCTTGAGTTCCGCGAGCAGGCGGGAGAAGGCCTCGGGATAGAGGGTCGCGAGCGAGAGCTCGCCCACGCGCGCGAGCAGGCCGAGGCTGAACGCCTCGTCGGGTGCGACCACCCGCACGCGCTGGGTGAGCGCCTGCATCGAGATCGCCATCAGCAGCGCGGAGGACCAGAAACGCGGGTAGTCGAAGCCCTGGCAGGTACCCTTGCGGTAGGTCGACAGCAGCGAGAAGCCCAGCGCCAGCGTGCGCACGGCGGGCAGGCCGAGCACCATCAGCGCTTCCTGCACCGACACGATCGCGCGCCGGTTCTCCGCGATGAGGCCATTGGCCGCCTTGATCAGGCGCCCGACGAAGGCGGGATCGCCCTTGATCACGCGGCCGAGCTCGGCCAGCGAGACGTCGGGCGCCTGCGTGAGCCGGATGATCGCGAGCGCCACGCCGCGCGGCGAAGGCAGGTCTCCCGCCGCCTTGAGCTGCGCATATCGCTTCATGTCGATCGGTTGCGGCATCCCTTTACACTCCCTCGCTCGCTGTCGCCGGCCGATTCTGGCACAGAGCC
The DNA here is from genome assembly GCF_000021765.1 of Thauera aminoaromatica. Taxonomy (NCBI): domain Bacteria; kingdom Pseudomonadati; phylum Pseudomonadota; class Betaproteobacteria; order Rhodocyclales; family Zoogloeaceae; genus Thauera; species Thauera aminoaromatica. Next base: position 3,533,633 of record NC_011662.2, read on the forward strand.
CGCTTCATCGGCCGACTGGCGTCATTCTTTAGGCCGTGCTGCCGGCAGACGGGTCAAAGCAGGCTAGAATCGCCGAAAACCATTGTCCGCGACCATGAAATACTGCTCGAATTGCGGCGCCACCGTCGCCTTCCGCATCCCGCCCGGGGACACCCTTCCCCGCCACGTCTGCGAGCAGTGCGGCACCATCCACTACCAGAACCCCAAGTTGGTGGTGGGCGCGCTGGCCGAGTGGGAAGACCGCGTGCTGCTGTGCCGGCGTGCGATCGAGCCGCGCCACGGCATGTGGACGCTGCCGGCCGGCTTCATGGAGAACGAGGAAACCACCGCCCAGGCCGCCGCCCGCGAGACCCTGGAGGAGGCCTGCGCGCGCATCGAGGTGGGCGAGCTGTACACGCTGATCGACGTGCCGCACATCAGCCAGGTCCACATCATCTACCGCGCCCGCCTGCTCGACCTCGACTTCCGCCCCGGCGAGGAGTCGCTCGAGGTCGCGCTGCTGCGCGAGGACGAAATCCCCTGGGAGCGGATCGCCTTCCGTTCGATCGCGATCAGCCTGCGCCACTTCTTCGACGACCGTCGCAGCGGCCGCTGGCAGCTGCACACCGCCAGCCTCGCCCCGCCGCCACCGGATTGGCGCTGAGGCCCGGAGGCCCGGCCGATACATGCTCCCGCATCAGGGTTGATGCGGGACTCGGGCGCGGAGGATAATCCCGCAATTCCCTTCCGCGCGCGGATCATGACCAGCTACATCTTCGTCGTCATCGGCGCCGTCCTGGTGAACAACGTCGTACTCGTCCGCATCCTCGGGCTGTGCCCGTTCATGGGCGTGTCGAAAAAGCTCGAGACCGCCATCGGCATGGGCGCGGCCACGACCTTCGTGCTCACCGTCGGCGCCGGCACCAGTTACCTGATCGACCACTACCTGCTGCAGCCCTTCGATCTCGGCTACCTGCGCACGCTGGCCTTCATCGTCGTGATCGCGGCGATCGTCCAACTCACCGAGCTGATCATCCAGAAGACCAGCCCGCTGCTGCACCAGGTGCTGGGGATCTACCTGCCGCTGATCACCACCAACTGCGCCGTGCTCGGCGTGCCCCTGCTCAACGTCGGCTTGAAGCACGACCTGCTCGAATCCCTGTTGTTCGGCTTCGGCTCCTCGCTCGGTTTCACCCTCGCGCTCGTGCTGTTCGCCGGCATCCGCGAGCGCCTGGACGGCGCCGACGTGCCGATCGCCTTCAAGGGCACCGCGATCGCGATGATCACCGCCGGTTTCATGAGCCTCGCGTTCATGGGCTTCGCCGGCCTCGACCGCTTCCACTGAGGCCCGCTCCACCATGATCACCGCGATTCTCGTGATGGCCGGCATCGCCATCGTGCTCGGCCTCACCCTGGGCTACGCCGCGATCCGCTTCAAGGTCGAGGGCGACCCGCTGGTCGAGAAGATCGACGCCATCCTGCCGCAGACCCAGTGCGGCCAGTGCGGCTTCCCCGGCTGCAAGCCCTACGCCGAGGCGATCGCCAACGGCGAGGCCGACATCAACCAGTGTCCGCCCGGCGGCGAGGAGGGCGTGCGCAAGCTCGCCGACCTGCTCGGACGCGAGTTCAAGCCGCTCTCCGAAGAGCACGGTGTCGAGAAGCCGAAGTCGGTCGCGGTCATCGACGAGCAGGTCTGCATCGGCTGCACGCTGTGCATCCAGGCCTGTCCGGTGGATGCGATCGTGGGCGCGGCCAAGCAGATGCACACCGTGGTCGAGCCGCTGTGCACCGGCTGCGAGCTGTGCGTGGCGCCCTGCCCGGTCGATTGCATCGCGATGGTGCCGCTGGCCGAGACCGTGCACACATGGAAATGGAAATACCCGGTGGTCGAGATGCGGAGGGTCGCCTGATGCTGCGTGAGCTTTTTCGCTTCCATGGCGGCGTGAAGCCCGCAACCAACAAGAGCGCCTCGACGACCTCGCCGATCGCTAAGGCCCCCATCCCCGCGCGGCTGGTCGTCCCCCTGCACCAGAGCCTGGGCAGCCCCGCCATCGCCCTGGTCGAGCCCGGCCAGCGCGTGCTCAAGGGGGAACGCATCGGCGCGGCGGGCGGACGCCTGTCCGCCGCGATCCACGCACCCACCTCCGGCGTGGTGCGTGCGGTCGAGCCGGCGCTGGTCCCGCACGCCTCGGGCCTGCGCGAACCCGCGGTGATCATCGAGAGCGACGGCGAGGACCGCTGGGCCGAGCCCGAACACATCAACTACCGCATCACCCCGCCCGACGAGGTGCGCGACTTCGTGCGCGATGCCGGCGTGGTCGGCCTCGGCGGCGCGGTGTTCCCCACCCACCAGAAGATGCGCCCCGGCAGCGGCGGCAAGACCCGCACGCTGGTGCTCAACGGCGCCGAGTGCGAGCCCTTCATCACCTGCGACGACATGCTGATGCGCGAGCGCGCCGACGGCATCGTCTCCGGGGCCGCGATCCTGCGCCACATGCTGCAGGCCGAGGAAGTCCTGATCGGCATCGAGGACAACAAGCCCGAGGCGATCGCGGCGATGCGGCAGGCGGTCGCGGCGGCGGGCGAGCACATGGAAGTGGTCGCCGTCCCCACCCGCTATCCCGCCGGGGGCGCCAAGCAGCTGATCCGCGTGCTCACCGGCATCGAGGTGCCGCACGGCGAGCGCTCCACCGACTACGGGGTGCAGTGCTTCAACGTCGGCACCGCCTACAGCGTCCACGAGGCGCTCGAGCTCGGCCGCCCGCTGGTGTCGCGCATCGTCACGGTCGCGGGCAACGTCGAGCGCCCGGGCAACTACGAGGTCCTCATCGGCACGCCGATGGACGAGCTGGTGCGCCTGTGCGGCCCGCGTGCGGACACCCGCTTCCTCGTCATGGGCGGACCGATGATGGGCGTGCGCATGCCCGCCTTCGACGTGCCGGTGGTGAAGGCGACGAACTGCGTGCTCGCGGCCAACGACAAGCTTTTCCCGCCGGCTCCGCCCGAGCAACCCTGCATCCGCTGCACCGAGTGCGCCAAGGCCTGCCCGGTCGAGTTGCAGCCCTTCGAGCTGTACTGGTTCAGCCGCTCGAAGAATTTCGGCAAGGCACAGGAATACCACCTCTTCGACTGCATCGAGTGCGGCTGCTGCGCCTACGTGTGCCCCTCGCACATCCCGCTGGTCGACTACTACCGCTTCTCCAAGGGCGAGATCTGGGCGCGCGAGCGCGAGAAGGCGGCCGCGGACCAGGCACGCGAGCGCTTCGAGTTCCGCAACTTCCGCCAGGAGCGCGAGAAGGCCGAGAAGGCCGCCAAGCTCGCCGCCAAGGCGGCCGAGACGCGCGCCAAGCTGGCCGAGGCCGGCACGGCCGAAGCGCCGGCGGCGGCCGAGGCCCCCGCCGCGGAAGATCCCAAGAAGGCCCTGATCGCCGCCGCGCTCGCCCGTGCCAAGGCCCAGAAGGCCGAGATCCAGCCGCAGAACACCGACAACCTCAGCCCGCAGACGCAAGCCGAGATCGCCGACATCGAGGCCCGCCGCAAGGCGCTCGAGGCGGCCGCGGTCCCGGCTTCGACCGCACCCGCGCCGCAAGCCGCCGACGCGACGGACCTCCCCGACGAGCCTCGCCCCTGAGCCCCGCATGATCCACTCTCCCTACGTCCGCAAGGCGGTCAGCGTGCAGCGCACGATGGGCCTCGTGCTCCTCGCGCTGATCCCCGGAATCGTCGCCCACGCACTGCTCATCGGCCCCGGCGTGCTGGTGAACCTGGCGATCTCCACGATCACGGCGGTGGGCGCGGAGGCGCTGATGCTGCATCTGCGCAAGCGCCCGGTGGCGATCGCGGTGGGCGACCTCTCGGCCGTCGTCACCGCCTGGCTGGTCACCTTGTGCTTCCCGCCGATCGTGCCGTGGTGGCTCACGGTGTGCGGCGCCCTGGTGGCGATCGTGGCCGTCAAGCACCTCTATGGCGGCCTCGGCCAGAACCCGTTCAACCCGGCGATGATCGCCTACTGCTCGATGATCGTCGCCTTCCCGGCGCTGATGTCGCAGTGGCCGCCGGCCGGCCAGCTGTCCTTCGACACCCAGCTTGCGCTGATCCTCGGCGGAGCGCGCGACATCGACGGCATCACCGGCGCCACCGCGCTCGACGCCCTGCGCACCGGGCTGCGCTCGGGAACCCAGACCGTCGATGCGGTGCTGCAGGGCTCGGCCTTCGGCGCGCTCGGCGGGCGCGGCTGGGAGTGGATCTCGGTCGGCTATGTCGCCGGCGGCCTCTTCCTGCTCGCCAAGCGCATCATCACCTGGCACATGCCGCTCGCCTTCATCGGCGTGCTCGCCGGCATCTCGACCCTGTTCTGGCTGCTCGATCCGGGCCGCTTCGCCTCGCCGCTGTTCCATCTCGCCAGCGGCGGCGCGATGCTGGCGGCCTTCTTCATCGTCACCGACCCGGTCTCGGGTGCGACCACCCCGCGCGGCAAGCTGCTCTTCGCCGGCGGCATCGCGTTGATCGCCTGGCTGATCCGCAACTTCGGCGCCTACCCGGAGGGCATCGCCTTCGGGGTGCTGCTGATGAACATGTGCGTACCCCTGCTCGACATGAAGACCCAGCCGCCCGTCTTCGGTCACCACAAGGACGCGAAGGGAGGCGGCAAATGAGCGCGCGCTATTCCGCGACCCGCACCGCCCTGCGCACCGGGGCGATCATGGTGGTGTTCACGCTGGTGTTCACCGCCTTGATGGCCGCCACCCACCGTGTCACCCAGCCCGCGATCGAGGCCTCGGCACAGGATGCCCAGCGCCGCCTGATCGACGAGGTGCTGCCGCCCGGCAGCTACGACAACGACCTGCTCGCCGACGTGGTGCGCTTCGGTCCGGCGCCGCAGATCGGCATGGACGAAGGCGGGCGGGTGTGGCGCGCGCGCAAGGGTGGCGAGCCGGTGGCGCTGATCGCCGAGGGCGCGGCCACCGACGGCTACTCCGGACGCATCGCGCTGCTGGTGGCGGTCAATACCAACGGCCTGCTGTCGGGCGTGCGCGTCACCCAGCACAAGGAAACCCCGGGCCTGGGCGACTACATCGACCCGAAGAAGGACCGCCGCAAGGACATGCCCTGGATCGGCCAGTTCGCGATCGCCACCTGGAAGGACGTGAACACCGCCGCATGGACCGTGCGCAAGGACGGCGGCACCTTCGGCTACCGCACCGGCGCCACCATCAGCGCCCGCGCCGTGGTGCGCGCGGCTGGACGCAGCACGGCGTTCGTGGTCGAACGCATGGACGCGCTCTTCGCCGCCCCCTCCGGCGGCGTGCTGGGAGAATGAGCATGAGCCCGCAACAATTCCGCGAGATCGCCTGGAACGGCCTGTGGAAGCAGAACACCGGCCTGGCGCAGCTGCTCGGCCTGTGCCCGATCCTCGCGATCAGCACCAGCATGGTCAATGCGGTCAGCCTCGGGCTGGCCACCATCCTCGTGATGGCGATGTCCAACCTCGCCGTGTCGGCGCTGCGCAACTTCATCCCCTACGAGATCCGCATCCCGGTCTTCGTCCTGATCATCGCCGCGCTGGTCACCGTGGTGGATCTCTCCTTCAACGCCTTCTTCCACGACCTCTACCTGGTGCTCGGCATCTTCATCCCGCTGATCGTCACCAACTGCATCGTGCTCGCGCGCGTCGAGGCCTATGCGGCCAAGAACGACCCGCTCACCTCGACGGTGGACGGCATCATGATGGGCATCGGCCTGGTGTGGGTGCTCGCGGTGCTCGGCGGCATGCGCGAGCTGCTCGGCGCCGGCACGCTGTTCTCGGGCATCGAGATGATCCTCCCCGGCGCCTCGGCGTGGAACGTGTTCGGCGACGGCTACCCCGGTTTCCTGATCGCCATCCTGCCGCCCGGCGCATTCTTCGCGCTCGGCGTGCTGATCGCCGCATTCAACGCCATCAACGTGCGCCTGGCGGCGCGCGCGCGGCGCAATCCGCCACCCGCGCCGACACAGACAGCCGAGCCGAAAGAAGACGCTGCCGAGCCGGCCGCCGCGGGCTGAGGACGCGCATGGCAGCGATGAAGCGCGAGGCGATCCGCGAGTTTTTCCGCCGCCTGCACGAGGCCGAACCGCACCCGCAGACCGAACTCGAGTACGCGTCGCCCTATCAGTTGCTGGTCGCGGTGGTGCTGTCCGCCCAGGCCACCGATCGCAGCGTCAATCTGGCCACGCGCAAGCTGTTCGCGCTCGCCCCCACGCCCGAGGCCATGGTCTCGCTCGGCGAGGAAGGCATCGCCGAGTGCATCAAGAGCATCGGCCTGTTCCGCAACAAGGCGAAGAACACCCTCGCGCTGTCGCGCCTGCTGCTCGAACGCCACGGCGGCGAGGTGCCGGCGGTGCGCGAGGCGCTCGAAGCCCTGCCCGGCGTCGGCCGCAAGACCGCCAACGTGGTGCTCAACACCGTCTTCCGCCAGCCGGCGATGGCGGTCGACACCCACATCTTCCGCCTCGCCAACCGCACCGGGCTGGCCCCGGGCAAGGATGTGCTGGAGGTCGAGAAGGCGCTGCTGCGGCGCGTGCCGAAGGACTACCTGCTCGACGCCCACCACTGGCTGATCCTGCATGGCCGCTACGTGTGCACCGCGCGCAAGCCCAAGTGCGGCGAGTGCGGCGTGCGCGACCTGTGCCTGTGCCGCGACAAGACCGACTGAAACCCGACGCGGACGCCCGCCGGCGCGCACTGCGCCCGCACCGCACCCGCGCCCGAACACCCCGCGCCCGAGTGCGCAAGAGAACCGAGGACCCGACATGTTCAACCCCAGCCGCGACCAGGTGCGCAGCTTCTTCATCGACACCTGGCGCAAGGCGCGCGCCAAGGAAGTGCTGACGCCGATGGAGACCATCGCCGCCGACATCATCGCGCTCCACCCCGAGTACCACGCCGTGGTCGAGGACCCGGAGGCGGTGCACCGCGACTTTCCGCCCGAGGCCGGGCAGATCAACCCCTTCCTGCACCTGTCGCTGCACCTGGCCATCGAGGAGCAGCTTTCGATCGACCAGCCGCCCGGCATCCGCGCCGCCTTCGAGGCCGCCTGCCAGCACCGCGGCGACCGTCACGACGCCATGCACGACGCGCTCGAGTGCCTCGGCGAGATGCTCTTCGACGCCCAGCGCAAGGGCACCCCGCCCGACGGCGCGGCCTACGTCGGCGCGCTGCGCAAGCGCGCCGGGCTGGCGCTCTGAACGCAGCCCGATCGGACGCCGTTCGCCCTCCGCGCCTCGCCCTGCACGCGGGCGAGGCGCTAGAATGATCGCTTTCGGACGAATGGATCGGGCCCGCCTCGACGAGGCCCGGGGCCGATCCCGGCCCACGCCCCGCCCACCTCATTCCCGCCCCCCTTCTTCCTCGAAGAATCCCCGCTCCCCAGGAGGTCTCCATGCCCGGTCTGCTCACCCACGTCGATCCCGATGGCCTGCTCGAATACTCGGTGGTCTATACCGACCGCTCGCTCAACCACATGTCGCAGGCCTTCCAGGGCGTCATGCGCGAGCTCTCGGCGACGCTGAAGAAGGTCTACCACGCCCACGCCGTCGCCATCGTCCCCGGCAGCGGCACCTTCGGCATGGAAGCGGTCGCGCGCCAGTTCGCCACCGGCCGGAAGACCCTGGTGATCCGCAACGGCTGGTTCAGCTACCGGTGGACGCAGATCTTCGAGATGGGCGACATCCCCGCCGAATCCGTGGTGCTCAAGGCCCGCCAGGTGCGCGACGAGGCGCAGGCGCCCTTCGTCCCGGCGCCGATCGACGAGGTCGTTGCGGCGATCCGCCAGCACCGCCCCGACGTGGTGTTCGCCCCGCACGTCGAGACCTCGGCCGGCATGATGCTTCCCGACGACTACCTGCGCGCGGTGGCCGACGCCACCCACGCGGTCGGCGGCCTCTTCGTGCTCGACTGCATCGCCTCGGGCACGATCTGGGTGGACATGGACGCCACCGGCGTCGACGTGCTGGTGAGCGCGCCGCAGAAGGGCTGGAGCGCCTCGCCGTGCTGCGCGATGGTCATGCTGAGCGCCGCCGCGCGCGAGCGCATCGAGGGCACCACCAGCACCAGCTTCGCCTGCGACCTCAAGAAGTGGCTGCAGATCATGGAAGCCTACGAGGGCGGCGCCCACGCCTACCACGCCACCATGCCCACCGACGGCCTGGTCACGCTGCGCAACGTGATGCGCGAGACCGAGGCCTACGGCTTCGACAAGGTCAAGGCCGAGCAGGTGGAACTCGGCGCTGGCGTGCGTGCGCTGCTCGAGGCGCGCGGCTTCCCGAGCGTGGCCGCCGCGGGCTTCCAGGCCCCGGGCGTGGTGGTGAGCTTCACCACCGACGACGGCATCAAGACCGGCGCCAAGTTCGCCGCCGCCGGCCTGCAGGTCGCCGCCGGCGTGCCGCTCGCCTGCGACGAGCGTCCCGACTACAAGAGCTTCCGCGTCGGCCTGTTCGGGCTCGACAAGCTGCACAACGTCGCGCGCACCGTCGCCACGCTGGAGAAGGCGCTCGATCAGGTCGGCTGATCGGGCTCGCCCCACCCGACCGGGGGGCCACTCGCCCGAGACCCGACGCCGCATGCGCGCCAGTCCGGGCGCATCAGCTCACCGGCAAACGCCACCCTTGCGGTGGCGTTTGCGCGTCAGCGTGTCAGGGCACATTGCGCGCGCAGTCGTTCGACGGTGTCGGGCTCGCCGCGCAGCCTGAAGACCGCCCCTTCGTCCTCCGCCCTTTCCTCCAGCACCTCGCAGTTGGCGTAGATCTCCTTGCGCAGCTGCTGCGCCGACCACGGCAAGAGCAGCTCCGCCTCGACCAGATCCTGCTGGAAGAACGCCACGATCGTCTGCCGCAGCCTGGCCACCTCGTCCGGCCGGCGCGCGCTCATGACGATGCAGCCGGGGTATTTCGCGCGCAGCGCGGCCTCGCATTCGGCCTGCGCCGCAGCGTCGCCGACGTGGTCGATCTTGTTGAAGACACGGATGCGCGGCAGCTCGTCGGCGCCGATTTCCTGCAGGACGCTGTCGGTGACCTCGAGCTGGCGCTCGAAGCCGGGATCGCTGGCGTCGATAACGTGCAGCAGCAGGCCGGCGTCCAGCGCTTCGTCCAGGGTGGACTTGAACGAGGCCACCAGGCCGTGCGGCAGGTTCTTGATGAAGCCGACGGTGTCGCTGACCAGCACGCGCGGCACGCTCTCGGGGTAGAGCGTGCGCACGGTGGTGTCGAGCGTGGCGAAGAGCTTGTTGGCGACCAGCACCTCGCTGCCCGTGAGCGCGCGCATCAGCGTGGATTTGCCCGCATTGGTGTAGCCGACCAGCGCCACGCTGGCCGGGCTCTGGCGACCCTGGCGGCGCGCGCGCTGGGTCTTGCGCTCGGCCTCCATCGCGACGATCTCCAGTTGCAGCTCGGCGATGCGGTCGCGAATCTTGCGGCGATCGAGCTCGGTATGCGACTCGCCCGCACCGCGACCGCCCACGCCGCTGCGCTGCCGTCCCTGCGGCCCGGCGAGCTTGGCGGCTTCGCGCAGGCGCGGCGCCATGTAGCCCAGGCGGGCGATCTCCACCTGCGCCTTGGCCGCGCGCGAGCGCGCGTTGCGGTGGAAGATCTCGAGGATGACCATGGTCCGGTCCATCACCTCGCAGCCGGTCTCGAGCTCGAGGTTGCGCGCCTGCGAGGGCGAGATCTCGTGGTCGACCAGCAGGGCCTCGATCGCGCCGGTGCGCGGCACGGTGTCCGTCGGCGCCGCGTCGAAGCCGGCCTGCGCGGCCACGAACTCGCGGACCTCCTGACGCTTGCCGACCCCCAGATAGCCGGTGGTGTCGAAACCCGCACGCTTCTGGGTGAAGGTGTGGACCACCCGGTAGCCGAGGGTTTTCGCCAGTTCGCGCAACTCGGCGAGCGAAGCTTCGAACTCGGCATCGCTGACGTTGGGGCGTTGCACCGAGGCGACGATGGCCTTCCGGGGTTCGTCGGCGAGGTCTGTTTGCATTCAGGGCGCTTCTATCGAGGGATGAGGGGTGCGATGGTAACCCGCCGCGCCACTGCCCTGCGACGATCGCCGCCCCATCCCCGCGCCGCTCAGCGCCCGCCGCCCGCATCCAGGTCGGTGAGGATGGGGCAATCCGGGCGTGCGTCACCATGGCAATGCGCCGCAAGGGTGCGCAGCGTATCCACCATCCCCTGCAGCTCGGCGATCTTGCGTTCGAGCGCGGCGACGTGCCCGAGCGCGATGCGCTTGACGTCCGCGCTCGCCCGCCCCTGGTCGCGCCACAGCGCGAGCAGGTCGCCGATATCCGCCAGCGAGAAGCCCAGATCGCGCGCACGGCGGATGAAGCGCAGCACGTGCACGTCCTCGCCGGTGTAAGCGCGGTAGCCCACGTCGGTCCGCCGCGCCGCCGCCACCAGGCCGATCGACTCGTAGTAGCGGATCATCTTCGCCGACACGCCGGAGGCGGCGGCCGCCTTGCCGATATTCATGCTGTTCTCCATGTGCCGCTCGCGCCTCCCAGTCGCCGGCATCCAAGCGGAGTGCCCGGCCATGCGATGCACCGACGCCCTGCGCATGCCGCGTAGGAGCGACGCAAGTCGCGATTGCAGCGGCGGAAACACCGCGGCGCGGAGAGGAGCGCCGGATCGCGACTCGCGTCGCTCCTACCCAAACCACCGTGCATCCAAAGCACTGCGACTTCCCGCACGCAGCTTGATGCGCGGCTCGCCGCGGCCCGTGGCCTGCACTCACCCGGCCGTCTGCGGCGCGTCGGCGGCGAAGCGGCGCAGGCGCAGGGCGTTGCCGAGCACGAACACGCTCGACATCGACATCGCCGCCGCGGCGAACACCGGCGACAGCAGCGCGCCGAAGGCCGGGTAGAACACCCCCGCGGCGAGCGGGATCAGCGCGCTGTTGTAGGCGAAGGCCCAGAACAGGTTCTGGCCGATGTTGCGCATGGTCGCGCGCGACAGCGCGATCGCGCGCGGCACGCCCGTCAGGTCGCCCGACATCAGCACCACGTCGGCGCTCTCGATCGCCACGTCGGTGCCGGTGCCGATCGCGATGCCCACGTCGGCCTCGGCCAGCGCCGGCGCGTCGTTGATGCCGTCGCCGACGAAGGCGACGCGACGGCCCGCCGCCTCCCCGTCACCAGCGCGGCCCGCCAGCCTGCGCAGCGCAGCCACCTTGCCGTCGGGCAGCACCTCCGCGACAACCTCGTCGATCCCCGCCTGGCGGGCGATCGCGCGCGCAGTGCGCGCGTTGTCGCCGGTGATCATCGCGACCTTCAGCCCCATGTCGTGGAGCGCCCTCACCGCCGCGACCGAGCTCGGCTTGAGCGGGTCGGCCACTGCAAGGATGGCGGCGAGGCGGCCGTCGATCGCGGCATAGAGCGGCGACTTGCCCTCGTCGGCGAGGCGAGACGCGGTGTCGGCGAACACGCCCGGCTCCAGCCCCAGCCGGCGCATCAGGCGGTCGGCGCCGACCTCGACGCGCTCCCCGCCCACCCGTGCGCGCACACCGTAGCCGGGCTCGGCCCCGAAGCCCTCCGCGGCGGCGATCTCCAGCCCTTCCGCACGCGCCGCGACGACGATGGCCTCGGCGATCGGATGCTCCGAGGCACGCTCGACCGCCGCCACGCATGCGAGCACGTCGGCACGCGCAAAGCCCTCGGCAACCACCAGGTCGGTGAGCTGCGGCTTGCCGACGGTGAGCGTGCCGGTCTTGTCCAGCGCCACCACGGCCGCGTCTCGCAGCAGCTGCAGCGCGTCGCCCTTGCGGAACAGCACGCCCATCTGCGCCGCGCGCCCGGTGGCGACCATGATCGAGGTCGGCGTCGCCAGCCCCATCGCGCACGGGCAGGCGACGATCAGCACCGCCACCGCATTCACCAGCGCGAAGGTGAGCACCGGCACATCCGCCGGAAGCCAGGCGGCCCCGAACAACAGCCAGGCGAGGAAGGTCAGCGCCGCCACCCCCATCACCACCGGCACGAACACCATCGTCACCTTGTCGACCAGGGCCTGGATCGGCAACTTGGCGCCCTGCGCCGCCTCGACCATGCGGATGATCTGCGCGAGCACGGTGTCCGCCCCCACCCGGGTGGCGCGGAAGGCGAAGGCGCCGCGGGTGTTGAGCGTGCCGCCGACCACGGTCGCACCGGCGCCCTTCTCCACCGGCACCGGCTCGCCGGTGATCATCGACTCGTCCACGAAGGACGCACCCTCGACCACCTCGCCATCGACCGCCACCTTCTCGCCCGGGCGCACCTCCACCACGTCGCCCACCGCGACCTCGGCGATCGGCAACTCCACCACCCCGGCGTCGCGCCGCACGCGCGCGGTGCGCGGCTGGATACGCATCAGGCGGCGGATCGCGTCGCTGGTGCGGCCGCGCGCGCGCGCCTCGAGCAGGCGCCCGAGCAGGATCAGGGTGATGATCACCGCCGCGGCCTCGAAATACACATTGACCGTACCCGCCGGCAGCAGCGCGGGCGCGAACAAGGCCACCACCGAGTAGCCCCAGGCCGCCGAGGTGCCCACCGCCACCAGCGCGTTCATGTCCGGCGCGCCGCGCAGCAGCGCGGGCACGCCCTTGCGGAAGAAGCGCAGCCCGGGCCCGAACATCACCGCGCTGGTCAGTACGAACTGCAGCAGCCAGCTCTCGCGGTGGCCGATCGTGGCCATGACCCAGTCGTGCATGCCGGGGATCAGGTGCGCGCCCATCTCGAGCACGAACACCGGCAGGGTGAGCGCGAGCGCGATCCACACCGCACGTCGCAGCGCCGCCTCCTCGGCCGCGGCGTCGGCCTCGCGCACCCCCTCGCCCACCTCCGCCGCCGGACGCGCGCCGAAGCCCGCCTTCTGCACTGCCTCCACCAGGGCCGCGGTCGGCACGCCGCCGGCGAGCTCGACGTGGGCGCGGCGCGCGGCCAGGTTCACATTGGCCGTCACCACCCCGGGCACGCGCTGCAGCACCTTCTCGACGCGGCCCACGCAGGCCGCGCAGCTCATGCCCTCGATGTCGAGCTCGAGGGTGTCGCGCCGCACCTCGTAGCCGGCCTTATCGACCGCGGCGATCAGCGCCGACAGCGGCACCGCCGCCGGAGCCGTCACGGTGGCGGTCTCGGTGGCCAGGTTGACGCTGGCGGCCTGCACGCCCTCGACCTTCAGCAAGGCCTTCTCGACGTGGGCGACACAGGAGGCGCAGTTCATGCCGGCGATGGCGAGGGTGCGCACCGCAGCGGCGGGCGAGACAGTCCGGGGGGTGTTCATGGTGTCCATCCAGTACGGAACCGGGATAGTCCGCACTGTAGACCTTGCCAACGTGGGAAGGTCAACCCGACCTCCGCGGTCGCCACGCCAAGCGGGCTCGTGCCCGTGAAAGCCTGCGCCACCTCGGCCGGCGCCGCAGGTGCGGAGCCCGAGCGAAGTCGCAATCGACCCCGCGCGCCCCTCTTCGCATGCGTCCCGGCGCGTGTAGAGGCCATAATTCACGGCTTGTTCACGCCTTCCCGGGCACAATGCGGGGCAACATTCCGCCCGCTTAGGCCTCGTTCCCATCCAGATGAGTACATCGAACTCGATTCGCAGCGGCATCAAGTGGCTCGTCACCGGCAGCCTCGGCGGTCAGGTGCTTCAGTTCGCCTTCGGCATCGTGCTCGCGCGCCTGCTCGTCCCGGAGGATTTCGGCTTCATCGTCACCATCCAGATCTTCACGGGTTTCGTCGGCCTGATCAGCGGCGGCGGCATGGGGCAGGCGCTGGTGCAGTCCAAAGACGCGCAAGCGCGCGATTTCGACGTGGTGTTCACGGCGCAGTTGCTGATCGGCCTCCTGATCTTCGCCGGCTTCTACGTCGCTGCGCCCTGGTTCGCGCACACCTTCGGCGATGCGCTCTACGCCGACCTCGTCCGCGTCTCGGCGATCAGCTTCCTCCTGCGCCCCTTCGTGAACACGCGTGCGAGTGCGCTGCACCGCGACATGCGCTTCAAGGAGCGCTCCGTGATCGGGCTCGCCGTAGCGGTCCTCACCGGCCTCGCCAGCATCGCGCTCGCGGTGGTGGGCGCCGGCCCGTGGAGCCTGATCCTGTCGGGCATCCTGGGCAGCCTGATCACCCTCGCCATGCTCGACCGCGTGAGCGACCGCCGCCCGCAGCTGTGCCTGGACCTCGAGGTGGCACGACGCTTCGGCGCCTACGGGGTCAAGGTTTCGCTCAACGACCTCGCCGCCTATTTCACCAAGCAGGCCAGCAACGCAATCATCAGCCGGGTTGCGGGGCCCTCGGCGGTCGGTCTCTTCAACAAGGGCGAGAGCCTTGCCTGGCTGCCCTTCTCGACCGTGAGCGCTGCGGTCTACGACGCGGTCTTCCGCGCGATGGCGAAGGCGCAGGACCGCCCCGACGAGGTCAAGTATCTCTTCTATCGCATGATCGGCCTGATGGTCGTCTACACGCTGCCGATCTATATCGGCCTGGCGTGGATGGCGGAGCCCTTCATGCTCTTCGTCTATGGCGCGAAATGGGTTCCGTCCGCCGATCCGCTGCGCATCGTCTCGCTCGCCGGCCTGCTGATCTGCATCGGCCACCCCTGCGGCGCGGTACTCGCGGCGATGAACCGCCTCGGCCGCGAAGTGTGGATTCACATCGCGCAGGGCGTGCTGGTATCCGTCGCGTGCTACTACGGCCTGAAGCACTCGGGCATCAGCGGAGCCGCATGGGGCGTCTTCGCCGGCATCGCCTTCTCCACCCCGGTGATGTACTACCTCGCGACGCGCTGCTTCCCGAGCCGTCTCGGCGACCTGTGGCGCGCGCTCGCGCCCGGCCTCGGCCTCAACCTCATCCTGCTGGCGGTGCTGGCACTCGCCGATGCGGCACTCCCGGCGGACTGGCGTGAAATCCGTCCCGCCCTGTACATGCTGGTCACGGGCGGGTGCGCCGCGATCGCCTACGCCGCCGCCTTCCTTTTCCTTCCGCTCGCCACACTCGCGGACGAGAGCCTGCGCTGGCGCCGTACGCTCCGGCTCGCCCGCTGACGAACCATGAAGCACCTCGACCTCCTGGAGCACTTTTCGGCCGCCGACGGCGGCATCGCCATGCAGTTGCGGGGCGCGCAGCGGCGCCTCGGGTCGCATGACGGCGTCGACATCGTGCGCGACGATTTCGCCGACGAGGCCGCGAGCGCGCTCTTCCTGCGCGTCCAGCGGACCGCCACCGCGGAATCGGTCCGCCTGCGGCTCGCCGGCAACCACTTGTTGAAACGCTGCGCCATCGGCGGCTGGATGTTCGAGCCGACGACACCTGGCGAGGCCGTCTTCTGGGTGCCGCGCCTGCCGGTATGCCGGACCCTGGATGCCGTCGGCCGCATCCGCGCGGAATCACCGGCAACGCTGGCGAACATGGAGATCGGCGGCGGCGAGGTGGCGGCCACGTTCGAGCTCGCACCCGACCAGGTGCTCGATTGTGTCGTCTGGCGGCTGGAGTCCGAGGCGTCGGGCACGGACGGGAGCCGCGCCGCAGACGAGCTGATGACGGCAAGCGCACTCGAGTCCCAAGCTTTCTTCGCATACGCCTCCCATACCGCGACGCGATGCGCGGCGGATTTCTACACGCACATCGTGCACGGCCAGGTCTACGGCGCCTGCTGGGCCTGGCCCAAGAAGCTGAAGATCTGCGACGAGCTCGACGCGCTCGCCCTGCACATGGTCGCCAGCGCCCTCGGCCACAGCACCGGCAAGCGCGTCTACCGCCTGTTGCGCCGCCAGATCGTGCTGGCCGTCCTCTGCCGCCAGGACGCCGACGGCGGTTTCCGGCACGGCGAATGGACCGACGAGTACGAGAGCCACAACCGCCTCATCAATGGCGCGATGCAGTTGCTGGCCACCGAGTTCGCCGCCGCGCCCGAGCCGGCCCTGGAGGGCGCGCTTCGCCGGATCGCGCGCTATCTCGCCGAGCAGGTCGACCACACCGATGCCGGGGCCTGGTTCCTGCACGATTCGCTGGAGCGCTCCGAGGAAGGCATGCGCCACTACCCGCTGGCGTGGGAACGCGGACGCTGGCTGGGCAAGTCGCCGACGAACCTCCTCATCCTCAACACCCACCTCGACTGCATGCTGGCACTCGCCCGCGAGCGCGCGGTGTGCGGCGACGACACCCACGACGGACTGCTGCGCTCCGCCGAGGCCTGCCTGCGCACGGTGATGTCCGCGCGTCCGGCCGACTGGCTGTTCCGCCCGCTGCTCGCGGTGATCGCCCTCTCCTTGCTGCCGAAGGCGGAGCAGGAACAACTGCCGTTCGCGCGCCGCGCCTTGAAGCGGCTCGGCTGGAAATACCTGATTCCGCGCTGGCACCTGATCCGCCGACGCTTTCCACGCCTGCTGATGCCCGCCGGCTACATCGAACGCAGCCTCGGCCAAGCCGATTTCGTGCACCGCTACCACGGGGTGCACCTGATGGATTTCGAACGCCTGCTCGCGTGCGGCGCCGTCGACCCGAAAGACCCTCGGTGGACGTCCATCAGCGACGGCCTGGTCGACTTCGGCGTAAATAGCCGCGTCACCCGACTCTGGAAGGAGACCGCGGCCAGCCGGGACTCGCTCGCATTCTGGGCCGAGGGCTTGTACCGCCGCTGCCTGCGCACGCGCGCGCAGCGCGACCGCGAGCTGCTGGCGACCGCGGTGCTCGACCTGCACGATGCCGGTCTCGGCCTGCCGCCCTCGCTGCTCGGCGCCAACGGCGAGATCGTGCCCGCACAATCGGCCGCGCCCACGCCGTCTGCCGCGGATGCACGCCTCAGGGTGATCAACCTGGGCGCACGCAAGACCCCCTGCCTCCTCGTGGTCAACACCGCCACGACGGACCTGCCGCTTGCCTTCGAGCCGCCGCTCACAGCCGCCCACCCCGGGTGGATGGACGCTACGCGGAGCGTGCCGGCGCGCGGCTGGATCCTGTTGCAGCCCGGCCCGTCCGACGCAGAGCCCGGCCCGGCCTCCTCCTCTCACGCATTCCTGCCTGCACGGCCCCGGTAACGATGAGCAACGCCCGCGCGATCGCCTTCCACCTGCCCCAATACCACCCCACCCCCGAGAACGACGAGTGGTGGGGCAAGGGCTTCACCGAGTGGACCAACACCACCCGGGCGAAGCCCCTCTACCCGGGCCACTATCAGCCGCACCTGCCGGCCGACCTGGGTTACTACGACCTGCGCCTGCCCGAGGCCCGCCACGCGCAGGCCGAGCTCGCCCGCGCATACGGCATCGAGGGCTTCTGCTACTACCACTACTGGTTCGGCGGACGGCGCATCCTCGAGCGCCCGGTCAACGAGATCCTCGCCAGCGGCGAGCCCGACCTGCCGTTCTGCCTGTGCTGGGCCAACCACAGCTGGAGCAACATCTGGCAGGGCGTGGCCGATCGCATGCTGATCGAGCAGACCTACCCGGGCATGGACGACCACCGCCGCCACTTCGAATGGCTGCTCGCCGCATTCCACGATCCGCGCTACATCCGCGTCGACGGCAAGCCGATGTTCCTGATCTACAACCCGCCCGACATTCCCGACGTGGCGCGGGTGATGGACTACTGGCGCGAGCTCGCTGCGCAGGCGGGGCTGCCGGGGCTGCACCTGGTCGCGGTGAATTACCTCGGCGCTGCGGTCGATCCGGCCGACTTCGGCATGGACGCCGCCACCTGGCAGCCCCTGCCGCCCAAGAGCGGCCACATCCCGTGGCGCTACCCGGCCTTGAAGGCGCGCATGCGCATGGCGAAGGGAAAATACAAGCTGACCGTGCTGGACTACGCCCGCATCATGAGCGGTCTGACCCGCGCCAGCCCGCCGCAATTCACCGAGTACCCCACGGTGCTCCCGAACTGGGACAACACCCCGCGCTCGGGTCTCAACGGACTGGTGCTGCACGGCTCGACCCCGGAGCTCTTCAAGACCGTGCTGCGCCGCGGCGTCGACCTGGTGCAGGGCTACCCGGCCGAGCAGCGCATCGTCTTCATCAAGGCCTGGAACGAGTGGGCCGAGGGCAACTACCTCGAACCCGACCAGCGCTTCGGCCACGGCTACCTGCGCGCGGTGCGCGAGGTCCTGCAGGAGACGCGCTGAAGTGTGCGGCATCAACGGGATCTTCGCCTACGCCCCCGCTGCTAACGCAGTGGACCGCGCCGAACTGCTGCGGGTGCGCGACACCATGATCGAGCGCGGCCCCGACGGTGCCGGCGTGTGGACCGGCGACGACGGGCGGATCGGCCTCGGCCACCGGCGCCTCGCCATCCTCGATCTCAGCGCGGCGGGCGCCCAGCCGATGCACTCGGCGGACGGCACGCTGGTGGTCAGCTTCAACGGCGAGATCTACAACTACCCCGAGCTGCGCGGCGATCTCGAGCGCGCCGGCGTCGAGTTCCGCTCCCATTCCGACACCGAGGTGCTGCTGCACCTGTATCGCCGTCACGGTCCCGCGATGGTGGGCCGCCTGCGCGGCATGTTCGCCTTCGCGCTGTGGGACGCGCGGGCGCGCAGCCTGCTGCTCGCGCGCGACCCCCACGGCATCAAGCCGCTGTATTACGCGGACGACGGCAGGACCCTGCGCTTCGCCTCCCAGGTCTCCGCCCTGCTGGCCGGCGAAGGCGTCGACACGCGCCCCGAACCCGCGGGAGCGGTCGGATTCCTGCTGTGGGGCTCGGTTCCGGAACCGTTCACGCTCTACCGCGGCATCCGCCTGCTGCCGGCAGGCTCGACCCTGCTGGTGAACGAAGCGGCCGGCGCCGGCGCGGCGGTACGCTACTGGAGCCTGTCCGCCGCCCTGCAGCGCTCGGTGCAGGCCGCGGCGGCCGTCCCGGCCGGCGGGGAGGCCGCCTTCATGCGCGAACGCCTGCTCGAGAGCGTGCGCGCCCACCTGCTCTCCGACGTTCCGGTCGGTGCGTTCCTGTCCGCAGGGCTGGATTCGTCCACCCTGGTCGGCCTCGCCCGCGAAGCCTCGCCCGCCCGCCTGCGCACGCTCACCCTGACGTTCGACGACCTGCAGGGCACGGCGCACGACGAATGTCCGGCCGCGAGCCTGATCGCCCGCCATCTGGACGTCGACCACACCTGCATCGTGCTCTCTGCGGGCGAACAGGAAGACGAGCTCGATCGCTTCTTCGCCGCGATGGACCAACCGACCATCGACGGCATCAACACCTGGTTCGTGAGCCGCGCAGCACAACAGGCCGGCCTCAAGGTCGCACTCTCGGGCCTGGGAGGGGACGAATTGCTCGGCGGCTACGTCACCTTCGCAGAGCATCCGCGGCTGCGCGCGCGCGCCCACGCCAGCCCCTGGCGGCACGCACCCCGGCTCTACCGCGGCGCCCACCGCCTGCTCGGTGCCCGCCTCGGCTGGCCGCCCAACGCGGCCGGGATCCCGGCTTGCGGCGCCGATCCGGAGGGCGCGTACCATCTGCTCAAGGGCGTGTTCATGCCCTGGGAACTGGACGGCGTGGTCGATGCCGACGTCCTCTGCGAAGGCCTGCAAGCCCTCGCCGAACACGATGCGGCTCACACCGAGGCGCTTGCGGGGCTGAACGACTTCGGCCAGGTCGCCTGCCTGGAGTCGGTGCGCTACATGCGCAACCAGCTGCTGCGCGACACCGACTGGGTCAGCATGTCGCACTCGCTGGAGATCCGGGTGCCGCTGGTGGACCACCTGCTCAGCGAGGCCCTGCTCGGTCTCGCCGCGAGCGGACGCCTCGGCCCGGGCAAGAGCATGCTGCCGCGGACGCTGGCACGCGGCCTGCCCGACGAGATCCTGAACCGCCCCAAGAGTGGTTTCGTCGTTCCCACCTGGCGCTGGCTGCGCCACCATCCGGGGCTCGATGCGTGGAAGTCCTTGCCCGCGCTGCGCCACCCGCGCATGTCCGATGGCCGGCGCTGGGCCTACACGCTGCTGAGCCGCCACCCGGCAGGCAAGGCCCTGATCCGCAACTGAACCAGCTCCGCCCGACCCCGCCCTTCATCGTCCGCCCCATGGAAACCAAGCCCGATCCGATCCCGCCCGCCACCAGCGCACGCATCAGCGTGGTGATGCCCTGCTACAACGCCGCGCCTTTCGTGCGCGAGGCGGTGGAATGCGTGATGGGGCAGACCCGTGGCGACGTCGAGCTCATCGTGGTCGACGACGGCTCGACCGACGCGAGCCGCGACCTCCTGCACGCGCTGGCGGCGGCGCACGGGCCGCGCATGCGGGTGCTGCACCAGGACCGCAAGGGCCCTTACCCCGCGCGCAACCTCGGCCTGCGCCACGCGAGCGGCGGCCTGGTCGCCTTTCTCGACGCCGACGACTACCTGAGCCCCGACTGCCTGGACAAGCTGGCCAACGCCCTCGAACGCACGGATGCGGACATCGCCTACTGCGGCTGGCAGAACGTCGGCGAGGGTGCGCCCGGCACCACGCCCTATGTGCCGCCCGACTATGCGGCGCTCGACACCGCGGCCGAGTTCCTGCGCGCCTGCCCCTGGCCGATCCACGCCGCCCTCGTGCGTCGCGCTGCGATCGACGCCGTCGGCGGCTTCTCGGAGCGCTGCTTCTCGGCGATGGACTACGATCTGTGGCTGCGCCTCTACGCCCACACGCAGAAGATCGTGCGCGTGCCCGAGGTGATGGCCTTCTACCGCTGGCACGGCGGCGGGCAGATCTCGAAGACGCGCTGGAAGCAGGTCCTCGACGCCCTGCGCGTGCGGCGCGACTTCGTCGCCGCGCACCCGGAGCGCATCGCCCACCTGCCCGCCGCCCGCCTGGCCGAGCTGACCGACGGCTACCTGCTGCGCGAGGCCTACCGCGCGTACTGGCGGCGCGAGCTCGACGACGCCCAGGTGCTGCTGCGCGCGGCCCTGCGCGAGGGCGCCTGGGGGGTGCGCGACCTCAAGTACATCCTGCCGGCCCTGCTGCCCGCCCCGCTCTTCCGCCGCCTCGTCGGACTCGCCGGGAGCACCGGATGAGGGCGGCGGCCCAGCCAGCCCGCCAGCATGGGGTCTACCGCAACACCCGCACACCCGCTACCCTGCCGCCCGAATCGCTCCTCTCCGCTCGAACACGATGACGACCTCCCCCGCCCAACGCGTCCCGGTCCTGATGTACCACCGCATCGGCGCTGCACACAACGACTGGGAACGCAAGTACTGCGTGAGCCCGGAAGCCTTTGCGGCACACATGGACACGCTCGCGCGCGCCGGCTGGAAGGCGGTGTCCATCGACGCCTTCTTCGCCTGGCTGGACGGCGGAGCGTCCCTGCCGGAGGGCGCCTTCCTGCTCACCTTCGACGACGGCTTCCGCGGCGTGCACGACCACGCCGGTCCGGTGCTGCGCAGGCTCGGCTGGCCGGCAACGGTCTTCCTGGTCAGCGCGCTCGTCGGCGAGCGCGACGCCTGGTGCGAGAAGCACAATCCGGACGGCCACACCTACCCGCTGATGGATCGCGCACAGATCCTCGCGCTGCGCGCCCAGGGCTTCGCCTTCCACTCCCACACGCGCGACCATGCCGACCTGCCGACGCTCGACGACGCGGCGCTCCAGGCCCAGCTCGCCGGTGCGCGCGACGACCTCGAGGCCCTGCTCGGTGCGCCGGTCGACTACCTCGCCTACCCGTACGGGCGCTACGACGAACGCGTCCTGCACCAGGCGCGGCAGGCCGGCTACCGCGCCGCGTTCTCGGTGCAGCCCGGGTTCAACCGTCCCGAGGTCGACCGCTTCCGCCTGCGCCGGCTCGACGTGTTCGGCACCGACACCCCGGCGATGCTGCGCCGCAAGATCACCCTGGGCAGCAACGACGGCCGCCTGACGGCCGCGCTGCGCTACAACGCCGGCCGGGTCCTCGCCCGGCTCGGCATTCGTCACTGAGGCGGGATCATGGACGGCTCCACGCCCTTCATCACGGTCGCACTGTGCACCCACAACCACGCCGACCGCCTCGCACGCACGCTCGAGACGCTCGCCGACCTGCATCCTCCCGGACGGCCGTGGGAGCTGCTCGTGATCGACAACGGCTGCACGGACGCCACGCCCACGCTGCTCGCGCGCACCGCATGGCACCCCGCGGGGGTTGCGGTGCGGGTGGTGCGGGAAGAACGCCTCGGCTTGTCGAACGCGCGCAACCGCGCGCTGCGCGAGGCACGCGGCGAGTACCTGCTGTTCATGGACGACGACGAGACGCCAGACCCCGAGTGGCTGCGCGCCTATGAACAGGCGATGGAAGCGTTCGAGCCCGACGCGCTGGGCGGCCGCATCGAGGTCTTCTTCGAGGATGGCGTCCGGCCGCGCTGGCTGCAGGACGAGCTGCTCGGCTTCCTCGGCAAGCTCGACCACGGCGAGGCACGCTGGCTGGATGCGCCGGGGACGCCGATCTTCGGCGGCAACTTCGCCTTCCGCCGCGGCGTCTTCGACACCATCGGCGATTTCGACGCCCGCCTCGGACGCATGGGCAAGGCCAACATCGGCGGCGAGGACACCGAGATCTACCGTCGCCTGCTGGCGCACGGCTGCCGGGTGCGCTGGGTTCCGCAGGCGATCATCCACCACCGCATCCAGACCCCGAAGCTGCGCCGCGGCTATTTCCTCGACCTGCACTTCCGCCAGGGACGCACCGAAGGGTCGGCGAAGCGCGGCAGCGGCCGACGCATCCCGCCCCCCTACCTGATCGCGCAATGGCTGCGCGCCCTCGGCCGCGCCGCCGGACTCAGGCTACGCACAGGCGCCGACCATTCGCTGCGGATGGAGATGAACGCGGCCTACTTCTGCGGTTTCCTGCTCGGCTGGATGCGCGACCGCGGCTAAGCCGCCGCAGCGCCCCCCTGTCTCTCTGATTGGACCTGCCCCGATGTCATCGTTCCGGCTGTCGCACCTGCACAAGCTGCTCGACCCCGAGATCCGCGCCAAGAACCTCCAGTGGCTGCGCTGGCGGGCCCGGGAGCTCTACTGGTCGGCCGCCCATCCGGCCATGCCCGACCCGGTCTTCGTGATCGGCTGCTCGCGCTCGGGCACCACCGTCACCTTCGAGACGCTCGCCGCGTCCGGGCAGTACCTGCATTTCGACTACGAGCTGCCGCAGCTCTGGGACGGGCTGTACGGGCCGCTGAACAACGGCTGGGCATCGGAAGCCGCAGGCCCGGAACATGCCGACCACGCGCACCGCGAACGCGCGCTCGCCTACTTCTATGCGCGCCTCGGCGCCGGCCCGGTGCTCGACAAGACCTGCATCAACACGCTGCGCGTGGCCTACCTGCACAAGCTGTTCCCGCGCGCGAAGTTCGTCTTCATCCACCGCGATGGACGCGACAACATCAGCTCGATGATAGACGGCTGGCGGCTGGGCCGTACCGATGGCGGCTTCGGCCTGGAGAAATTCTTCGGCCCGTCGCCGGTGCCGGTGGAGATCAACGGCGGCGAGTTCCGCGAATGGCACTTCTTCCTGCCGCCGGGGTGGCGCGACTACAACCGGGCCAGCCTGGAAGAGGTATGCGCGTTCCAGTGGATCAGCGCCAACCGGCTCGCCCTCGACGCGGCGCGCGACGTGCCGGCGGCGCAGTGGATCCAGGTGCGCTACGAAGACATCTTCGAGCGCCCGGTGGAGATGTTCCGCACCGTGTTCGAACGCCTCGGCCTGCCCTTCGACGCGCGCATGGAGGCCCACTGCGCAGGACTCTCGGGGCGCCCGACCAGCATCGTCAAGGGCACGCCGAAGAAGCAGAAATGGAAGGAGAGCAACCCCGAGGCGATCGCGCGCATCCTGCCGGCGATCGCTCCGCTGATGCGCGAGCTGGGCTATGCGCTCGACGACTGAGCCGACGGTCAGCGTCGTCATCCCGGCCTTCAACGCCGCCTGGTGCATCCGGCGCGCGGTCGACAGCGTGCTGGCGCAGGACTTCACCGATTTCGAGCTGATCGTCGTGGACGACGGCAGCACCGACGACACCGCGGAGGTCCTGCGCGGCTACGGCGACGTGCTGCGCCTCGTCTCCCAGCCCAACGGCGGCATGAGCCGGGCGCGCAACGCCGGCATCCGCCTCGCACGCGGGCGCTACATCGCCTTCCTCGACGCCGACGACCGCTGGCTCCCCGCCAAGCTCGGGCGCCAGGTCGCACTGCTCGATCAGCGCCCGGAGCTGGCCTTCTGCGCCGCGACGGCGAGCCTCGAGGACCCGGACGGCAAGCCAGTCGGCATCTGGGCCTGCCAGGGCGACGGCACCGCCTCGGTGGCCGAGGTATTCGCCGCCCATGCGCTGATCGCGGGGGGCGCCTCGTCGGTGCTCGCGCGACGCGAGCCGGTGCAGGCGCTCGGCGGTTTCGACGAGGCCCTGTTCGGCGCGGAAGATACCGACCTGTGGATCCGTCTGGCCGCATGCGGCGGCTTCGCATGCATCCCCGAGGCGCTGGTGGTGGTACTCAAGCGCCCCGGCAGCGTGAGCCGGAACCGCGCGCGGATGCGCGCCGGCGCGCTGGCGATGACGCGCAAGAACCGTCACCTGCTGCCCGCCGACAAGCAGGGCGCCTACTGGCGCGCACTGTACGCGGGCACGCTGTGCGACTACGCCAAGTGGGCCTGCCGCGAGGGCGATCGCGGCGCTGCGCTCGCCGATCTCGCGCGCGCCTTCGCGTGCGCGCCCATCGGGCGGGGACGACTGATCGCCTCGATCGCGCTCGCCGTGCTCGCCGGAGGACGGCTATGAACGTCGCCACCGCCGCCCGCAGCCTCACCATCCTGATCTGCACGCACAACCGCGCGGACCTGCTCGCACGCGTCATCGATTCGCTCGAGTCCGCCCGCCAGCCTGCCGGCTGGAGTGTCCGCCTGTTCGTCGTGGCCAACGCCTGCACCGACGGCACGCACGAGTTCCTGGCCGGGCGCAGCGACCGCGCGGATCGGCTGGCGCTGTCGTGGATCGCGGAGCCCACGCCGGGAAAGTCGCATGCGCTCAACCGCGCCCTGCCCTTGCTGGAGGACGAGCTGGTCGCCTTCGTCGACGACGACCACCGCGTGGACGCCGACTACCTGCTCGGGGTCACCGCCGCCGCGGAGCGCTGGCCCGAGGCCGATCTCTTCTGCGGGCGGATCGTGCCCGACTGGGACGGCAGCGAGCCGGCCTGGGTGCACGACGAAGGCCCCTATCGCATCTACCCGCTGCCGGTCCCGCGCTACGACCAGGGCATGGAGGACTTCCCCGTCGACCTCGAGGGGCCGATCCCGGGAGGCGGCAATCTCGTCGCCCGCCTGCCGGTGATCGGTGCGACGGGACCGTTCGCGATCGAACTCGGGCCGACCGGACACGATCTCGGCGGATCGGAGGACGCCGACTGGATCCTGCGCGCCTTGCGCAAGGGGGCCCGCCTGCATTACGCACCGCAGATCCTCCAGTACCACTATGTCGATAGCGAACGCCTGACCTTGTCCTACGTCGCACGCAAGGGCTACCAGCGCTCGCAATCGGTCACGCGGGTGCGCGCGGAGTTCGACCGGGTGCCGCGCTACATGTGGCGCAAGGCCGCGGGCTACGCCCTCGGGCTGGCGTTCTCGTGGCGGCTGCAGGCACGGCGCTTCTATCTGGTCCGCCTGGCTTCCTCGATGGGCGAGATCTCCGGCATCCGCGACCGCCACCGGCGCAAGCGCAGGCGTGCGGCACTGCCGATGCTCGGGGCGGAAGCGGGATCGGCGGCCTTGCTGGTGGCCGCCGCGCTCACGCTCGCGCTGGCGACGGTGCTCGCGCGCCACTGGCTGGGCGAAGCCCTGCTCGGCGCCGGCGTGGTGGGCGCGCTGACGAGCGCGGTGCTGGTAGCCAAGTCGGTGCGGGACTTCTCGCGCACCGGGCCGGGCCTGCGCGAAGAGATCCTCGCGCGCTATCGCGGCTACGTCGTCTTCGCCATCGCCCGCCTGGGGCTCGCGGCCCTCGGCCTCGCCGCGTTCTGGGCCTTCCCGGGCACCGCGCTGTGGATCACTGCGGCGGAAGCGCTCGGTCGGGAACCGCCGCTGTGGACGACTGCCGCGGGCGGCGCCCTCACCCTCGCGCTCGCGACGGTGTATGCCGGCTGCCGAGCACTTTCGCAAAACCCGGGCCTGGTGATCGCGTCCTGGCAATATCGTACCGTCCGCATCCATCGCCTGTGGCGCGCGCTGTCGCAGCGCGGTCTCGACCTCATCGCGCGCATCGTGCTGGCGACCGGAATCGGCCTGGTCGGGGCGATCGCGTTGCTGCGCTACCACCAGGGCGGCAGCGCGGACGCGGGGGCCATGCTGCTCGTTACCTGCGGCTACATCGCGCTGCTCGCCTGGGCGATCTGGGAGCCCGACGGCACACACGCCCCCACCCCGCGACGGCGCGCGCGGCGCAACGTGCTGATGATCGGCAGCGATACGCTCCGGGCCGACCGCATCGGCGCGCAACGCGAAGGCGCGTCGATCACCCCGAACATCGACGCGCTGGCCGCACGAGGCACCCGCTTCGGCGCCTGCTACGTCCCCTGCGCGCGCACCGCACCGAGCCTGATCTCGCTGTTCACCGCGACCTGGCCGCACCACCACGGGGTGCGCGACAACTACGTGGCCGGCGCCGAGACGCGGCTCGAAGACAAGACCCTGCCGAACATACTGCGCGCACTGGGCTATCGCACCGCGGCGGTTTCCGACTGGTGCGGCGCCGATCTGGGCAAGTTCGATTTCGGCTTCGACATCACCGATCTGCCCGAGGATCAGTGGAACCTGAAGTACCTCATCCGCCAGGGCCCGAAGGACATCCGCCTGTTCCTGTCGCTGTTCCTGCACAATCGTCTCGGCCGTCACCTTCTTCCCGAGATTCACTACCTCGGCGGCGTGCCCCAGACCGGCATGCTCGGACGCCGCGCGCGACGCACGCTGTCGCGCCTGGCTGCGGGTGACGAACCCTTCCTGCTCAACCTCTTCTATTCGACCACGCATCCGCCTTTCGCATCGGAGCACCCCTACTACACCCGGTTCTCCGATCCTGCCTATTCCGGCGCGTCCAAGTTCGCCATGGCCCGGCTGACCGAACCGTTCGAGATCATCCGCCGCCAGGGCGAGCCGCGCGAGGAGTTCGACCTCGACCAGATCCTCGATCTCTACGATGGCTGCGTGGCCCAGTTCGACGACGAGGTCGGGCGCCTGCTGCGCCAGCTCGACGACAGCGGCCTCGCGGAGGACACCATCGTGGTGCTCTACAGCGACCACGGCATGGAGTTCTTCGAGCACGGCACCTGGGGCCAGGGCAACTCCGCCCTGGGCGACTTCAGCGCGCGCGTGCCGCTGATCGTCGTCGACCCGGCCCGACCGGGCGGCCAGCGCGTCGACCAGGTGGTGCGCAGCGTGGACATCATGCCGACCCTGCTCGATCTGCTCGGTGCGCCCTCGGTCGGCTGCGACGGGGTGTCGCTGCGCCCGGCGATCGCCGATCCGGCGACCGACCTGCACCTGCGCGCGTTCAACGAGACCGGGATCTGGATCGCACCGGTCCCCGGTCTACCCGAAGGACACCTGAGCTATCCCAACCTGCTGGAACTGCTCGACGTTCCGGACATCGCGGCGGGCAGCCTGTCGCTGCGCGAGCGCTACCGCCAGACGGTACTGGTCGCCAAGGACCGCATGGTGCGGGACGGGCGCTGGAAGCTCGTCTACCAGCCGCTCGAGCACGGCAGGCTTCTCAGCCTGTACGACGTCGAGAGCGACCCCGGGTGCACCGCGGACGTCGCGTCCCGGCATCCCGCAGAGGTCGAGCGCCTGTGGGCGCAGCTGCGCGCCTGGATGGCGAACGACCCGGCGCTGCGCGGAGATCCCCGCCTGGACCTGCCGCCGACGCCCGCAGCGACCTCAGCCGCCCGCGCGCCGGAAGCGGATCTCGCGCCCGAGATGCGGTAGCGGGATCACGATCTCCGCATCGGCTGCGGGAACATGATCGCGGTAGCGATGGAGGACGATCCGCTCCGGTGCCTCGGCCCCGCCGGCGGCATGCACGGGAAACTCGGCCACGCGTTCGAAATCGGCTTGCGCGAGCAGCTCGGCAAGCATCTCGAACTCGGGAACGCCGACGATGTCCGGGCGCTCGATCACCACGTATTCGATTCCGTAGCGTCGAATCAAGGCGCGGATGTCGTCGATGCCGGAGACGTGCGAGCTCATGCCGAAGTACTTGTGTACCGCGAGCGAGACCAGGACCTTGTCCGCGCGCAACACCACGGCCTCGCGCGCATGGTCGAGCTGCCGCAGATGGAAGATGAAGCTGCCGTCATGCTTGCCGGCAAACAGCACGGGAGCGCCTGTCCGCCGCTCGTGGACCGCCTGCGCCACCTCGCGATAGCCGTCGATCCGCGGGACCGGCTGCGTCAGCGTTCGCCAGCCCTGGAAAGCGAGCATGACCACGAGCAGGACGAGGAAGCCGTCGTGCGATCGCCGCCCCCGCAGCAGGAACAGCGGACGGGCGGCCAGCACGGCGAGCGCAGGCAGGGCATATAGCGTGTAGCGCGGCGCATTGCCCGCACCGCCGAGCACCAGCGTCATCACCACGTACCAGCACAGCAGCCAGGCGTGGATCAGGGCCAGCCGGCCCTCGCCCTGGCGGGCCGGAAGCAGCGCCCCCGCGAGCGACAGCAGCGCCAGCGGCCAGCCCCAGACCTCGATCAGGGCCCGCGGATAGGTCAGCCAGCGTTCGAGCGAGAGGCGGGCCGCACTTTGTCCGACTTCGACCCGGCTGTCCCCGACGGTGGCCGCGAGGCCGAGATTGCCGAACTTGAGCGCATGCAGCGCGACCAGGGCGATCGCCAGCGCCGCGATCAGATAGGCGGGCACGGCCTGCACGCGCCACAGGGCGGCACGCCGCGACGAGATCAGGCCGTACGCCAGCAGCGCCGGCAGCAGGAGCGCGACGGTCTGCTTGACCGCCAGTGCGGCGGCGATCGCCAACCCGGCCGCGATGGCCCGCGACCATGCCGGGCGGTCGAGATAGCGCTCGAAGGTCCACACCACGAGGACGAGCAAGGCGATCGCCGGCGCCTCGAGCATGACGCTGCGCGCCCAATGGTTCCACTCCGGGACCGCGATGAACAGTGCCGTCGCCATGAAGGCCATCAGGGGGTTCCAGCCCGTGCGCACCCAGTCGAACCACAGCCCGGCGGCGAGCAGGACGAAGGCGAACACGGTCCAGTGCGCAACCGTCTCGCTGACCCCGAAGAGCGCGAAGAAACCGGCCTCGACGAAATAGAAGCCGGGCAGGTACCAGTTGAGCGCGAGCGCAGGATACTGCGCGAAATAGCGCAAGGCGTAGCCCATCGGGTCGTCGAGCGGCAGGTCGCGCAGCAGGTCGAGGATGAACACCCCGCCCATCGCATGCCGCGTCTCGTCGGTCCACCAGAATCCGCTCCCACCCAGCGCGGGCGCGAGAAAGAGCGCGGAGAGGGCGAAGAGGAGCGCACAGGGAAGCCAGGATCTCATGGCGGGGAGCCCTCGGGAGATGGATCGGGAACGGGCAGCGGCCCGAGTTGCTCGAGCACGAAGCCGGTGGTCTGCAGCAGCGGCGCGGCACCGGCCAGGGGCGGATCGCCGACCCGCCGCAGATGGAGCACGCGATGCCCGACCAGGCTGGTGCGCAAGGCCGCGGCATCTCCAAAGCCGGTGCAGAAGCGTACCGGCTCGTGGGCGCGGTCGCGGCGAAGCTCGCAGCGCCCGGGGTTGGTGGGGTCGCCCGCCAGTGCCATGTGCGCATCGGCCGGATAGGCCGGCCCGTAGAAGCGCACCAGGTTGAGGTATTCCTGTTTGACGGACGGGGCTGCGATCAGGATTCCCGGCCGCCCCTCTCCGCCGAACACCTGCGCGCTGATCGCCGCCATCTCCCGGGGGACGTAATCGACGCGCTCGTAGCGCGGCACGAACATCGCCGCACCGAGGCGCTGGATCCGCCAGAGACCCGGTTGCTCGACGAACCAGCCATAGATCGGGGGTCTCGACATCAGGACGAAAACCACCGCCAGGCCGAGGGCCGCGCACCTCTGCCGCGCCCCCAGCACAAAGGTCCAGCCCGCCGCCGACAGCAGGATCAGGGGAGGGACGAGGCCGATCAGCATGCGGGTCTGGACGGCGGAGTCGGAGGCGATCAGCGCCCATGAGGGCAGGCCCGCGAGCAGCAGCCACAGGACGCCGAAACGCACCACCCGCGAGCCGCGGAACCGCGGCAGCGCGAACACGGCCCCGAGCCAGAGCATGCCGCCGGCGACGAACACCAGGTTTCCCGCATGCACCCCCTCGCGCGCGCGCTGTGCAAGGCTTGCGGCGAAGGCCAGATAGCTGCGCGGGTCCGCCAGCGGGTGGAAGACGAACGCATAGGTGGCGTAGCCGAGCAGGGCCGTCCCCCCTGCGAGGACGAAGCGGCGCAGCGTCCGTGCGCGTGCCTCCGCGGCGCCGGCAAAAGGCAGATAGGCGAGCATGAACGCCAGCCAGATCCACACGCTCTCCACCCGCACGGTGTAGCCGAGGAAGGCCAACCCTCCGGAGACCGCCGCCAGCCAGCCCGCGGCCGTGGCGGTCGACGCCAGCAAGGCCCACACCGCCGCAGCGCCGAGCCCGAAGCTGAGCACCTCGCTCACCAGGTTGCCGCTCAGGTAACCATGGACATCGGACAGCACGAACAGAAGGGCACTCGACGCCAGCCCACCGGCCCCGACCGCACCCGGCTCGAGTGCTCGTCCGGCGAGATGGCTCACCCGGCACCAGGCCAGCAGGCCGAGCGGCATGGCGAGGACGAACATCCAGTGGGCGGCCGTGATCGCCGCATCCGTGCTTCCGAACGCGGCGACCGGCGCGCCGAGCAGCGCGATGTGGCCGAGACGGCTCGATCGCCAGAAAGCCTCCGAGTAGCTCTCGTCCTCGGGCCAGGCACCGGCGAGCTGGGCGACGATCTCCTGCGCATTGCGTGCGACATCGACGAGGTAGGCGGTCTCGGCGAAGCGCTTGGCCTGATAGAGGTAGATCGGCGCGTCCCAGTGCACGTCCGCGAGCGGTGCGCGCGACAGCGCGACGAGCAGCATCGCGAGCCCGACCGCTAGCCAGAGTACGCGGGTCCTGCCCGCCACCCGGCCGCGCCCCCCACCCGACGCGCAGCCCCCGCCCGCGCCCGGCAGGCAAGCTCGATGGTGACTCATGCGGATGCGTCGTGCGGGTGGCAGGCGGCGCTCAGAGCGCGGCGAGCACTTGCTGGATGATCTCGGCCTGCGCGTCCTCCATGCCCAGCCACAGGGGCAGCCGCACCAGACGGTCGGCGATGTTCTCGGTGACGCTCAGTTCGCCGTGGGCACGACCGAAGCGGCGGCCCGCCGGCGCATCGTGCAGCGGGATGTAGTGGAACACGCAGTGGATCCCGAGGCCGCGCAGGCGCTCGATGAAGGCCGTGCGTTGCTCCAGCCCCGGCAGCAGCAGGTAGTACATGTGGGCGTTGTGCCCGCAATGTGCGGGGATCACCGGGCGCCGCAGCCTGCCCTGGCGCTCGGCCTCGGCAAACCACTGGTGGTAGGTGTTCCAGATGCCCAGGCGGCGACGGGTGATGCTGTCGGCCTCCTCCATCTGCGCCCACAGGAAGGCGGCGATGAGTTCTCCGGGCAGGTAGGACGAGCCGATGTCCACCCAGGTGTATTTGTCCACCTGGCCACGGAAGAACTGGGAGCGGTTCGTGCCCTTCTCGCGGATGATCTCCGCGCGCTCGGCGCGCCCCGGAGCATTGACCAGCAGGGCGCCACCCTCGCCCGAGATGATGTTCTTGGTCTCGTGGAAGGAGAGCGCCCCCATGTGCCCGATCGCGCCGAGCGGCCGGCCCTTGTAGCTCGCCATCACCGCCTGCGCGGCATCCTCGACGACGAGCAGGTCGTGGCGGCGGGCGATGTCCATGATCGTGTCCATCTCGCAAGCGACGCCCGCGTAGTGCACCGGCACGATCGCGCGCGTGCGCGCGGTGATCGCCGCCTCGATCAGACGCTCGTCGATGTTGAGCGTGTCCGGGCGGACGTCGACGAACACCGGCACCGCGCCCCGCAACACGAAGGCATTCGCGGTGGACACGAAGGTGTAGGCCGGCATGATGACCTCGTCGCCCGGCTCCAGGTCGGCGAGGATCGCCGCCATCTCGAGCGCGGCGGTGCACGAATGGGTCAGCAAGGCCTTGGAGGCACCGGTACGCGCCTCGAGCCAGCGCGAGCACTGGCGGGTGAAGTTCCCGTCGCCCGCAAGGTGGCCGTTGGCGTGGGCCTGGGCGATGTACCAGAGTTCCTTGCCCGTCATGTGGGGCTTGTTGAAGGGGATGTTCATGGCTGCGGCCCGGTCGAGTGCGAGTGAGGAACGGAATTCGGACGGAAGACCCAAAACTTCTGCAGAAGAAACAGCAGGATCGCGAGCACGACGATCGACACGCCCTGGACGAGCTGATGGGGATGGCCCATGCGGTCGACCAGCACCATCAGCGCGACCAGGTTGAGCAGGTAACCCGCTGCGTAGGAGAGACAGTAGCGCACGAACGCCGGCCCGTGCATCCCGCCGTGACGGAAGGACCAGCGCTTGTTGAAGACGAAGGTCTGCACCACCCCGAGCAGATAGAGCACGCTCATGGCGAGCTTGGCCCCGACGCCTGTCGCCGTCAGCGCGAGATATGCCAGGTAGAGCACCACGTTCGATGCCAGCCCCACCGTCGCGTAGCGGACGAACTGGCCCAGGGTGGCTTGCGCGCTCATGCAACCCGAACCCTGTGGAAAGTCATCGAGGGCGCCGGGAAGCTGAAGCCGAGACGCGCATAGAGGTTGAGCACCCGATGGTTGCGCGCCACGATGCTGGTACGCACCCGGGTCGCCCCTTCGAGGCGCGCCTGGTTCATCATCGCGCGCCAGGCGCGCAAGCCGTAGCCCCTGCCCTGCCGCTGCGGCACGACCGCGTTGAGATGCCAGTAGCAGGTGCCGTCGGCAAGCTGCTCGGTGACGAAGAAGGCGACCAGTTCGGCCCCTTCGCGCACGGCATGGAGGCGTTGCGAGGGATGCTCGAGGCTGCTGCGCACCCAGTTCTGGTAGCGCAGGTCGCCAAGCCGCGATGGCAGCCGCGGGTCGACGTGGAAACGTTCGTTCCGGAAGGCGCCTCCCGCCACCTCGACGATTTCCTCCAGATCTTCAGGTCGCGCTCGTTCGACCACCAGTCCCTGTGCATCGCGCGGCCCGGCCGACTGCAGGTCGCCGAACTCGGGCTGGAAGACCATCTCGATGAAACGAAAGCCGACCTCCTCGAGCAGCATCGATTCGCGCAGCCGATCATGGGGGAGCCGGCAGCTCGCCAGCCCCACGCCCCCGACCTCGCATGCGGCGACGAAGGGCGCCAGATCCGCCGCGCTGGCGCCCGTGCGGGCTTCGATGCGCGACACCTGCACCACCGGATGGCCGAATACCGCCGTGTCCCAGGGGGCCTCCGCCCATTCGAGGCGGAGCTCAGCCGTGTCGATGCGGCCGTGCAGGGGGTGGGAGGGGGCGGCTTCAGCAGCACTGGTCATGGACAGTCTCCGTGTCGCCCTGCGCAGCGGTGGAGGATCGCAGCGCATAGGGCGGACGCTCCATCGAGCGGAAATGCATCCTCGCCAGGTACTCCCCGAAGATCCCCAGCGCGAACAGCTGGACGCCCGAGAAGATCGCGATGATCGAGGCCAGGAAGGGGAATCCGGGCACCGCGCTTCCGTCGACGAGATAGCGCAGGAGCACGTACAGGAGCACCAGGAAGCCCATCGACCCGAAAGCCAGTCCGAGCACGCTGGCGACCTGCAGCGGCAGGACCGAGAAGCCGGTCATCATGTTGATCGCATGATTGATGAGCTTGCGCAGGGTGTAGCCGGAATCGCCGACGGCACGCTCGTCCTGGCGGACGAGAACGGAGCCGAAACGCGTCGTGCCCCAGGTGAGCAGCACGTCGATATTGACCGACGGGCTGCGGTAGGCCGCGAAGGCCTCGCGCAGGCGGGCGCGGAAGACGCGGAACGCGCTCACCTTGCTCGCCGACTCCACGCCCATCGCCCCCTGCAGCGCGAGCTTGGTGATCCTCGAGGCCTGGTCGCGCAGGAAGCCGTGCGTCTCGGCCTGTGGCGAACCATAGACGACGTCGTAGCCTTCATCCAGTCTGGCCAGCAGGCGATGGATCTCTTCCGGCGGATTCTGCAGGTCGTCGTCCAGCGTCACGACGAGCTCGCCGCGCGCGGCCCGAATGCCGCACAGCAGGGCGTTGTGCTGGCCGTAGTTGCGCGCCAGGCGCAGGCCGAGCACGCGGGGATCGGCCGCAGCCAGCTGCTCGATGACGCTCCAGGAGTCGTCGCCGCCGCAGTCTTCCACGAGGATGATCTCGAACGGCCGGCCGATCTGCTCGAGCGCGCCGACGAGCCGTCGATGCAGTTCGGGCAGCATGGCCTGCGAGCGATAGACCGGAACGATGGCGGAAATATCGATGGACATGGTCGTCTTCAGGGGGCGGTCAGGGTTTCTGCGGCTCGCCGAACGACTCGCGCCAGCGCTTCTGGATCTCCGCCGGGGGACAGAACCGGCAGCCTTGGGAAGCGCCCTCGGCGGTGCCGGCATCCTGGTCGACCTGCGCCGCCGAACGCGCCGCGGTCGCCGCCTCCTGCGTCACTGTCGCCTCGGTGGTGGCCGGAGCGGCGTCTGCAGGCTCCGCCTGCGACGGCTCGTCGGGCGCTGCCGGCTTCGGTGCGGGCGGGCGCACCAGCGGCGGCAGCTCGACGCCGAACTCCTCGCCCATCTTGCGCAGCCGAAAGTCGTTCGGCGAAAGCTTCAGGGCCGTGCGGACGACCTCGGCCGCCTTGGCGCGCCGATCGGTCGCCCGGTACAGGGTGGCCAGCTGCGCGGCCGCCCGTGCATGGCGGGGGTCCAGTTGCAGGGCATTGAGCAGGGCGGACTCCGCCTCGATGTGCTGCTTGCCGTAGTACTGGGCCCAGCCGCGCAGGAAATAGACCTCCGGCATGAGGAAGTGCGACCGTGCCGCATGGCTGATGATGTAGCTGGTCTCGTTGACGATCGAACCGACGTAGCGCTCGCGCTCCTTCTGCGAGGCGGAGCCGACCACCTTGTTCTCCCACTGCATCCCGAAGCAGAAGTGATGGAAGTGGAAGTATTTCTGCGGATTGTTGGCCGCCTGCCAGGCGGCATTGTTCTGGTTCTGCAGGCGCTGCACGCACCAGGCGCGCAGCGCCTGGTAGTCAGCCTCCGTTCCGGCGCTCGCGCCCGTCATCGCGATCGACCCGGCAAGCAACACGGCTGCTCGCAGCACTTTAACCATCATCGTCTCCTGTCATTTCGGCGCTTCGGGTCCTTGCGCCCGCGCTTCGCCCGTGGCGACATCCGCCTGCGCACGCAAGCGCGACAGGCGCTCGAATATCACCTGCGCCGCAAGCGCATGCCCTGCGCCGCTCCAGTGCGTATCGTCCGGCATATAGACGTCTACGACACCGCGCTCCACGGCGTCGCGAATGGCGAGGTCGAGCCGGGCGTCGGGCACATCGAGTCCGTCGAAGAGTTCGCCCAGCCGCTCGGCTGGCAGTCGGGCGGGATCGCGCGCCCAGGGACGATACGCGCTCGACTTGTCCGGCGCCAGCGCGGTCATGAACACCGTCCGTCCGTCGGCCTGGAAGCGCGTCGCCAGGTCTGCGAGGGCGCAGCGGATCCGGCGCAGGTGTTCCGCACTCCAGGCGGCCTTGTTGAAATCGTCGCCGTACACCAGCAGGCGGGCGGATGCGCGCGACGAGAAGAGGTCTGCACGCACGAGTTCGACCTCCACCGTGTTGCCGGCCTGCACACCGAAGAGACCACGCATGGCACCGCGGTAGAGCCAGCTGCGCGCGAACCCGGGGTTGGCCTCCGCCAGCGCATGCGGCCGCGGCACCGCGCGGGCATGCGCCACGACCGCCATCGGCGGCGGCAGCGCGAGCGGCGGCGCGGGGCGCGAGCTCGGACACAGCCCCTCCACCTTCGCGTGATCCGCAGCCAGGCCGCGCTCGACCACGTTCCAGATCACCACCTTCGGCGGATGTTCCACGAACAGGGGCGACGCGCGCAAGGCGTCCACGTCTACGCGATGGACGTCGAGCGTATGCACGCTCCAGCCGGTCATTGCGGCGAGGTGGTTCTGCCATTGCTGGGCCGGTCGCAGGTTCGCGAACGAATCGCCGACCACCAGGATGTCCACCGGCCGCGTCCATTCGCCGAACGAGGTCGGAAGCGGATCGAATTCGAGCACCGGCTCGTTCCAGCCATGCGTGCGCTCGGCGTACCCGCCGAGGCGGGTCAGGTCGCCATAGACCGGCTGCAACCACCACGCCAGCATCCACGCGGCCGCGACCAGGACCAGGGTGAGTCCGACGACGAAGAGGGAAAAGGCGCGCGGCTGCATCAGAACTGGAAGTACAGGAACTCGGAAATCGCATCGCCCCGCGTCAGCGCCGTGGCGAGCAGCAGCACGGTCGCGACCAGCCAGGGGGTGCCGATACGGAAACGCAGCAGCCCCGCTTCATCGACTCCGCCGCGGAAATCGAGCGCGGGCCGGTAGCGGGACATGATCTGCTGCGTGTTGGGGGCGAAGAAGGCGATCGCCGCCAGGATGGCGAGGTCCCGCCAGACCCAGGCATCGGCGAACTGCCCGGCCAGCAGTCCCGCGCCCACCCCCATCTCGCCGGCGAGGCGGTTCAGCCGCCAGTGCAGCGCGTTGAGCCAGTCGGGCGGCACGGCCACGCCATTCGCGCCTGTCATCGCGCCGAGCATGGCGAGCGCGGCATCGAAGGAGTTCGCGCGGAAGAACACCCACGCGACGACCACCGCCACGAAGGTGAGCGCCCAGCCGAGCACCCGCCACGCCCGGCCGCCGCGCAGGCCGAGGCGGCCCACCAGCCAGCGCCAGGCATGATTCACCATCAGGTAGAACCCGTGCAGCGCCCCCCAGACCACGAAGGTCCAGCCCGCGCCGTGCCAGAGCCCGCCCAGCACCATCGTTACGAACAGGTTGGCGTGGCGCCGCAACGGCCCCTTGCGGTTGCCGCCCAGCGCGATGTACAGGTAGTCGCGCAGGAAACGGGACAAGGTCATATGCCAGCGCCGCCAGAACTCGGAGATGCTGCCCGCCTTGTAGGGCGAATCGAAATTGAGCGGCAGCTTGACGCCGAACATGCGGGACAGGCCGATCGCCATGTCGGAATAGCCGGAGAAATCGAAGTAGAGCTGGAAGGTGTAGGCCAGCGCGCCGCCCCAGGCGTCGAGCAGGCTGAGCGCCTGCCCGGCCTCGGCGGCCTGGAACACGGCGTTGGCATGCGGCGCGATGCCGTCGGCGAGGACCACCTTCTTGAAGATGCCGAGCCCGAAGATCGCCAGCCCGACCGCAATGTTCTCCCAGTCGAGCCGGTAGGTGGATGCGTGCGCGAACTGCGGCATCATCTCGCGGTGATGCAGCACCGGCCCGGCGATCAGGTGGGGGAAGTAGGTCACGAACAAGGTGTAGTGGACGAAGTTGAACTCCCTCGCCTCGCCTCGCCAGGCATCGACCAGGAAGGCGATCTGGGTGAAGGTGAAGAAGGAGATCCCCAGCGGCAGCACGATGGCGTCGAAATGCCAGTGGCCGTCGAAGATGACGCGGGCGCTTTCGGCGAAGAAGTTGAAGTACTTGAAGTAGCCGAGCAGGAGCAGGTTGGCGCCCACCGCGAAGACGAGGAGCGCACGCCGACGCTGGCCGGCCGGACGTGCGGACTCGCGCGCCAGGCGGACGCCCATGCCGTAGTTGAAGACGATCGACGCACCGAGCAGGCCGAGGTAGATGGGGTTCCACCAGGCGTAGAAGAAGCACGACGCCGCCGCCAGCCATGCCGCGGCGAGGCGCTGGCTCGTGGCGGCGAGCCAGAAGAAGCCGACCAGCACGATCGGCAGGTACAGGTAGATGAACTGCGGCGAATTGAACAGCATCGCTCAGGCGCGCAGGCAGTTGCGGGTGCGCTCGGCCACCGCCTGCCAGCTCAGCGACTGGCGCACGCGCGCGAGCCCCGCCTGTCCCATCGACTCGAGCAGCGGGGGGTCGTCCAGCAGGCGCGCGAGGGCGTCCACCAGTTCGGCCCCCGTGCTCGCGTCGACGCGCAGGCCGGTCACGCCGTCGAGCACCGCCGAGCCGGTGCCGCCGGCACGTCCGGCGATCGCCGCCTTGCCGCAGGCCGCCGCCTCGAGGAACACCATGCCGAAGCCTTCGGTGTCGCCGCCGATCTCGCGATTGGCCAGCACGAACACATCGCAGGCGTTGTACCAGCGCGGAAGGTCCTCCATCGGCACGTGGCCGAGCCGATGCACCCGCTCCGCGACCCCCGCCTCCCGCGCCACGCCGTCGAGGTAGTCGGCGTCCTCGCCGATGCCGACGATCGCCAGATGCACGTCGACGCCGCGCGCGCGCAGCGCCGGCAGGCTGCGGATCAGGGTGTCGAAACCCTTGCGCCGGCTCAAGCGTCCGACGGACAGGATCAGCCGTGCCGAATCGCCCAGCCCGAGGCGCGCGCGCAGGTCGCCCGCGGGCAGCCCGGGGCGGAAGCGCTCGTTGTCGACACCCGGATGGATGAGCACGATGCGCTCGGGCCGGACCCCCATCCCGATCAGGGTGTCGCGGGTGAAATCGCTGTTGGCGATGACCCGGTCCGCGTGGCGCAAGGCGAAGCACATCGCCTTGTACTTGTTGCCGCGGCCCCAGCCGGTGAGCTCTTCGCCATGGGCGTAGATCACGACCGGGCGCAAGGTCAGGCGGGCGACGAGCCAAGCCACCAGCCCCTCGGGCAGGGCACGCCCGGCGTGGATCGCATCGAATCGCCGCGTGAGCGCGAGCCGCAGCGCGCAGACGAGGAACCTGAGGTACATGCCGAGCGACTCCGGCCGCAGCCAGCCGACGCGCTGCAGGTTCAGGCGGTGCACGCTGTTGGGGTGATCGCGGTCGTACTCGGCGGCGCCCGGAACCTGCGCCGTCAGGATGTGGATCTCCTTCCCGCCGAGTCGGCGATAGACCTCGTCGAACCAGACGGCGGTGCCACCCTTGGTGGGCAGGAAAAGCTCGGTGAGGACCAGGTAGCGGTTCCGCATGGGAGATCTCGGGATCGAAGCGCGCCAGATCGTATCACCGTGCCCGCGCGGCGCAGCGGCCATGCATCACGCCCGCGATCAGGAAGACCGGCGCGAGCGCGAACCGCAGGCCGCTGTATTTCAGGAAGCGCCGCAGCGCGGGCTCGTGCTCGACCCGGGCCAAGAAGACGGCCACCCTGTGCGGCAAGGAACGGGTGACGAGCCCCGTGGCCGCAGCGGCCAGTTCGTCGGCGAGCTCGGCGGTGGACAGGAAGCGCACGTCCGGATGGCGTTCGAGCACCCCGCGCAAGGCCCGCTCCAGCTCGTCGTTCGCCGCGCGCGCGACCGCTGCGGCGCCCACGAAGCTCTCGCGATGGGTCTCGAACAGGACCGGGCGGCCGAGGCGCCGCTTCGCCGCCACGGCCTGCCAGACCTGTTCCGCCCGATGGCCGCGGATCGGTTCGAAATAGTCGTCGCGCACCAACTGCATCAGTCCGTCGGCGGTGCGCTCTCCATTGCGGATGACGCGCGTCGGCGGCATCAGTGCCCCCTGGCCGTCACGCCCCTCGATGCGACGCCCCGGGGTGACGATGCAGCGCACGCTGCTCCCCGCCCACGCACGCTCGACCGCGTCGTCCCAGACGAAGGTGTTCGGCACCGCCACCACCGGCGCCGCACCAAACAGGCGCTCGAGCAGCCGCGCCTCCTCATCGACGGCACATTGCACCGCCGCGGGATCCAGGGGCCGGCTGGGCAGCACCGAGGCGTCGATCCAGCGGCTCTGCAAATGCGACGGCAGCCCTTCGCTGCGCGCCTGCGGATCGGCCAGCCAGTCGCGCAGCGAGGCATCGACGCGGGCTCGCGCAAGCAGCGCATCGGGCCAGAAATGTTCCATGCCGTGTCGCTGGAGGGCGAAGACCCCCGCGCCGCAGCCGGCACGCATCGCCTCGACCATCGGCGCGAACTCGGGCGCATCGAGCGCCCTGCGGTGGTAGCGCGCAAGGCCGTCGGCCAGCATGGCGGCCCCGTCCGGCAGGCTGCACACGACACCGAGGGTCATCACCGCCGGCCTCCCGCGCTGGTCGCGCACCGCGGCGAGCCGGGAAGCGAGCCCTGCAAGCGCGTCGGCGTCCGCCACCGGCCCGGGACCCCAGTCGTCGCTCTCGACGATCAGCACGGGCTGTGCGAGCACGGGTTCGTTCCACAGGGCTCGCACAGCGGCACGGTGCACAACGAGGAATGCCAGCACCGCCGCTCCGCCCCACAGCACGAGAGCAAGAATTGAAAACGACATCGTAAAGACGCTCTACCTCGCATGGATCGTTGGGGCGGACCCGCCAGCCAGCACAGGCCGTCGCGAACCTGAATGCAACGGCCGTACGCGTTTCCCCGCCCACCTGTGTACTGCACCGCACTTGCGCGAAGCCTACTCGGCTACCATAGACCGCGATGTGATCAATTTTACTATTCAAGACGATGACGATACGACGAGTACTGTGCGGCTGGATCAACCTGGACGAACGCGTCGCAAGCCAGGACGCACTCGCTGCGATGCTCGCCGCCGAGGGGCTCGCACCGGCACAGATCCGCGTGCAGACGTCCGAGGCAGGCGTTTTGGCCTGCACCCATCCCGCGGGGAGCAGTGCGGTCGACCTGCGCTCGGGCAGCATGGCCGTGCTGCTCGGGAACCCGCGCTGGCCCGACGCGCGGCTTGCCATGCTGGCTCATAGCGAGGGCCACGCAGCCGCGCTGCTCGATGCCTGGCGGAACAGCGGCGAAGCTGCCCTGGAAACGATCCAGGGCAGCTTCGCCCTGGTCCTCGTCGACAGCGCTCGCGACCGGATCCTGCTCGCGGTCGACCGCTGCGGAGCGGAGCGCCTGTGCTTCGCCGCCGTGGGCGGCACGCTGGTTTTTTCCACCAGCGCGCGAGCAGTGGCGCGCCACCCGCTCGTGGCAGCGACGATCGACAGGCAGGCGCTTTACGAATACCTCTATTGCCACATGGTTCCAAGCCCCGATACGGCGTTCGCCGGCGTCGAGAAGCTGCTTCCCGCCCAATGCGCGAGCTTCTCCGGCGGCCGCCTCGAGCGCCGCTTCTACTGGCAGCTTCCTTACGCGCCGGAAGTCGACGCCGACGAGGCCAGCCTGCGCAAGCGATTCCTCGACCTCACAGAGCAGGCGGTCGCCCGTCAGTACGACGAGAAGCGATCGACCGGCGCCTTCCTGTCCGGCGGCACGGACAGTTCGACGGTAAGCGGGATGCTCGGGAAGGTCAGCGGGCAGCCGGCGCGCACCTACTCGATCGGCTTTCGTGCGGAAGGCTTCGACGAGATCGAATATGCCCGCATCACCTCGCGCCACTTCGGCACCGAGGCGCACGAGTATTACGTGACCGCAGACGACATCGTCGAAGCCATGCCGCTGATTGCCGCGGCCTACGATGAACCGTTCGGCAATGCCTCGGCCGCACCGACCTATTTCTGCGCGAAGATGGCACGCGAGACCGGTATCGAAATCGTGCTTGCGGGCGACGGCGGCGACGAGTTCTTCGGTGGCAACGAGCGCTATGCCAAGCAGGGCGTTTTCGAGCGTTATCACCGTACGCCCGCAGCACTGCGCAAGCTGCTCGAGCCCCTGGTGATGAATTTTCCGCTCGGCGATTCGATCCTTCCGGTGCGCAAGGCGCAGAGCTACATCCGGCAGGCGCGCATCCCGCTGCCCGACCGTCTGGAGACCTACAATTTCCTGCATCGTGATCCGCTGCAGGAGATCTTCGAGCCGGAATTCCTCTCCGCGGTCGACACCGAACGCCCACTGAAACTCGCACGCGACGCCTATTTCCGCAGCGCCTCGACGGAAGTCATCGAGCGCATGATGCACCTCGACCACAAGATCACCCTCGCCGACAACGACCTGCGCAAGGTCACGCGGATGTGCGAGGCCGCCGGCGTGGAGGTGCGCTTTCCATTTCTCGACGACGATCTCGTCGAGTTCTCGGGCCGACTGACGCCGCGGCACAAGGTGGACAAGGGGCGGCTGCGGGTGCTGTTCAAGGACGCGCTGCGGGGCTTTCTGCCGAACGAGACGATCACCAAGAGCAAGCACGGCTTCGGCCTGCCGTTCGGCGTCTGGCTGAACAGCCATGGTCCGCTGAAGAGCCTCGCCGACAACGCGCTCGACAGCTTGTCCCAGCGCGGAATCGTCCGACCCGCATACCTCGACGCTCTGCGCAAGGCGCATGCATCCGGACATGCGAGCTATTACGGGGTGATGATCTGGATCCTGATCGAACTCGAACTCTGGCTGCAGCACAACGCCTGAACCGACCGCTCCAGTCCGGCTCCGACAAGACGCTGCCCCGGCTCCGAAATGCAAGGACCGGGCCGGCGAACACCTGCCAGCCATCAGGGCATCCGCACCCGCTAGGCGAAGAACGGCCTCACGCGAGGCCACCTGGCGAGAAGGCCAACCACGGCCAGGGTGAGCAGATAGACGAGCGGCGTCTTGAGGAACTCCCAGAGCAAGCCGCCGCCTTCACGAGCGCCGAGGACTTCCATCACCGCGACATGGCCGGCATACACCCCCAGCGTGTAACGTCCCCATTGGGGCAAGGGCGTCCCCACTGCCCACGATGGATACGACCGGAGCAGGTTTAACAGCCCCCAGACCTGAAAGGGCGTGGCAAGCAGAAAATCATGCCCCTCCAGCGGGACGCCGCAGGTGTGCAGCAGGGTCCAGGCCTCGACAAAAGTGGCGACCGTGCCGCCGATGAAGAGGAGGCAGGCGATGCGGCGCCCCATGCGAACCGTGTCCCCAGCCGACCACCATCCGGTGGCGATGATCAACGGCGCACACATGAGCCCCGCCGGCACGCCCGGAGAAAGAGGCCCCAGCAACGGGTGGTCTGCATATGCTCCGACGCCGAGCCCCATCGCATACAGCAAAGCGAAATAGACGAGGCAGGGGACGCGCCGCTTCACGCGCGTGACCGCAAACACATGCAGGGTCCCGATCAGCAGCGCGGGCAGGAACCATAAATGCGCACGCGGCCCGGCGAGCAGATTCCAGCCGTCGCCGAACAGCGCCGCGGCACGCCAATAGGCAAGGCGAATCCATCCGCCTTCCCACGCTGCGTTCCAGTCGGGGGTCCAGAGCAGGTAGAACGCGTACCCGAAGAGGACAAGCCCGAGCAGCCGACCCGAAAAACCGCTCACGACGCGCAGGTCGCGCCCGCTTTTCCTGCAGCGCTCACCGAGCAGGTAGCCGGATACGACAAAAAAGAATGGGACGGCGAACCGCGCTCCCAGATCGAGCAGATCACCCGGAGAAATTCGTCCGATTGAATACACAGGCCCGATGAAGGGATCGCAGTGAATCGCCAGTACGGCGAAGATGGCGATCGCCCTCGCGGCGTCGATACTGGGCATCCTTCCAGCGCCCTGCGGAAACACGGCGTGCTTGACGGCATCCATGGAGGCGGCATCTCGGCATAGGGGAGAGTGGAGCCGGAAGGCTCATCCGGCAAGATGGATTGTGAGGATCCGCGCGTCGACCGAGGCAGCCCCGGTCCCCGATCCATCGACCTCATCGGGACACTCTGCGTTCGTGGTTTCCCGAACATCGCCGCGCGAGGCAGCAATGCGGGCTCGCGGGTCAGCCGCGGACAAGACCGATCGCTCGTGCGAGGATCCGGACCAGAAGCCTCAATTGCCCAAATTCCAGCCTGATCCTTGCACTGTTCCACAGATATTCGAGCGCTCGGAGTTGATCTCCACCCTGGCTGCTCGACCAAGCCGCACCGAACCACAGCTCGACCAACGCGTCACGCACCGCGGCCCGGTCGTCTGCTTTCAAATTGCCTTCCAGCAAGCGCTGCTTCATCAGGGCGTTCGAGAGCAGATGCTCCCTTTGTCGATCCGACTTGGATGAAAACCCCTGGCCCGATGCTCGCTGCATGTACAGGCCATCGGTCACAAGGGCGCATTTCGCGTGCAGTGCGGCACGTATCGCCCAGTCGCAGTCCCAGAGCAGGATATCCGCCTGGTACGGACCGATCCGCTCGAAGCTCGAACGTCTGACGACCGGGCGCTGAAACGCCATCGGCACAGTCCTCAGCAGTCCGCGGAACAACTCCGCCGGCGCGAAAGCGAGGGCTCCCCCCCCGGGAGAGGAGAACGGATGGAGGGTCGACATCAGCGCCCCCATCGCCTGTTCGTAGGCCCTCTGGCCCGCCTCGCTCCGCTCGCCGAACCATGCGACGCCCATGAACACCACATCGAGCTCGGGGTCCTCCGCAAGGGCCGCGACTGCGCGCTCCAGATAGGTCGGAGCATAGAGATCGTCGTCATCGAGGAATGCCAGCAAGTCGCCCCGCGCTTGGAAGGCGCCTGCATTCTTCGCCTCGGCGCCACCGCAACTGCGGACGTTACGGATGAGCGCGCAACGCGGGTCATCCGGTATCGACGCCGGCGGCTCCGAGGCGTCGTCGACGACGATCAGATTCCAGTTCTCACAGCTCTGAGCGCGGACACTTGCGATTGCCTCGGCCAATAGTCGAGGCCGATCATGAGTCGGGAGGACGACGGTGACCGACGGCGAACGTGTCGAGGTGCTCATGAGCCCCCCTCGGTGCGCCGGAGGCTCGATCTCATCGGTGCGACCTGGAGCTCG
The DNA here is from genome assembly GCF_000021765.1 of Thauera aminoaromatica. Classification (NCBI taxonomy): domain Bacteria; kingdom Pseudomonadati; phylum Pseudomonadota; class Betaproteobacteria; order Rhodocyclales; family Zoogloeaceae; genus Thauera; species Thauera aminoaromatica. The sequence goes on from NC_011662.2 coordinate 3,578,397, forward strand.
CGAATCGGCCACCGGCAACGCGGGGTTGCGGGAGATGGCTCTTGTCGGGCGGCGTCGGGCCGGCACTCGACAATGGCCGCTCGAGCCCGGAGGCGCTGCTTCCCCGAGCTTGCACCCGCGGTTCGGCAATTTCCCCGACCGCCCGCCGAACCAGTTCGTGCACCACCACGATGATCACGATCAGGTGGTAAAACAGGTCGAAATACTGCAGGCCCAGGAAGGAGCCGGCCGACATGTAGCCGATCAGGCTGACCTGGATCATCGCGGCGAGGTCCCGCGCCCAGGTCAGTTCCTTGTGCGGCTTCACCATGCGGATGATCTGTGTCGCCGACCGCCAGGTGAAGATGTGCAGCAGCACGAACATGACGAGACCGGGCCAGCCCTGCTCGCCGAGCGTACCGAACCAGTTGCTGTGCGAATCGGTGCCTCCGAAGCCCGTGACCGCGCGGAAACCCCCGCCGAGCAGGCTGGAGTTGGCGATGTAGACGGCATTCCCCCAGGCGTAGATGCGCCCTTGTGCCGAGCCGTCCTCATCATAGGTCTGGATCGTGTGCATGCGCTCGAACCACTCCGGCGGCATCACGTAGAACACGACCAGCACCACCGGGATGATCCCGATCAGGACCCCGAGCCGGTTGCGCGCCTTGAGCAGGAAGAACACCCCCATGGCGCCGAGCCCGACCAGCGCACCGCGCGAATGCGTGCCGATCACGGCGATCAGAGTGAGGACGGACATGGCGAGCAGCCCCAGGCGCTGCCAGGCCACCTTGAGCTGCAGGCGGATGTACCAGAGCAGCGGGACCGTCATCAGCAGGGCGAGGCCGATCGAGTTGCGGTCCTCGATGAAGGAGCCTCCGGGGCCGCGCACGTTGTGTCCGCTACCCCCCGTCAGGACGAAGATGCCGCCCTTCACCCCGTAGAAGGCCAACGAGAAGGCGATCACGACCACCAGCCAATGAACGCGATCGCGGTCGCGGATCAGCATCAGGGTGACGTAGGTCATCAACATGATCCGCCACACCTTGTCCCACTGCGGCCAGGCCAGGCCCGGATACCACGAGAAAGCCGTGGTCAGGAACATCCATCCGGTGAACACCAGCATCAGCCAGGTCTCGCGCGACCACACGATCTCCTTCTTCTCGCGCGAGAACAGGATGCCGACGAAAGTGGCGAGCGCGACCATGAATGCGAAGGGCATCGAGGTCGAGAAGCCCCAGGCCATCCGGTGCGGATTCATGTAGCTCAGCCACGACCACGCGAGAATGCCGATCCACGGGTATCTGAGGATGAAGGGCAGCGTGCCGAACACCGCGAGGGTGACGATCAGGTCGCGCATGACACCTCCGAGGCGTCGACCTTGCTGACGACGTAGCGATACTTTCCGGACTTCTCCGGCGCAATCTCGGCAACCTGCTCCACGTCGATCCGCACCCCCTCGCCGAGCCGGGCCGCCAGACCGTGCTCGATCCGACCGACAGTGTCGGCGTCGAACCCCACGCCCGGCACCACCTGCACCCGAGTGTGCTCCAGCGACTCCTGCACGATGCGGAAGCCCGCCACCTGGGGCAGGTCGCGCAGCACGTAGATCAGCGCCAGCCCGTGCATCACGGTGCCGTCGCGGGCGACGACGAAGTCGGTCGCGCGTCCCTGGATCTCCCTCAGCATCGGCAGGCCGCGCCCGCAGGCGCAGGTCGCGGTGTCCATCACCGCCACGTCCCCGGTGCGATAGCGGATGAAGGGAAAGTCGCCGGTGGCGAGATGGGTGACGACGATCTCGCCCGCCTGCCCGGGCGGCAGCACCCTGCCCTCGCCATCGACGATCTCGACAATGAGGTCCTCGGCAGTGAGGTGCATGCCGCCTTGCGGGCACTGGTGGGCGATGAAGCCGGCGTCGCGGGAGCCGTAGCCGTTGGCGACCGGGCAGCCGAAGACACGCTCGATGGCCTCGCGCTGGTGGTCGTAGAGACGCTCGGAGGTGCAGAACGCCACCTCGATGCCGAGGTCGTCCATGCGAATCCCGCGCCTTTCGGCGTGCAGGCCGATATGGGACAGCGCCGAAGGGTAGCCGAAGAGCATCTTCGGGCGGCGCGCGCGGATGCGGGCGACGAAGCCGTCCAGCTTCGTGGCGGACATCTCGAAGGCGGGCAGCAGCTCGGTACGGAACAGCCGATCCCGCAGTGCGCGCACCCGGTCCTGCGCGCCGAGCTCGATCGGCGAGCCCCACACGACAATCTCGGGATCGCCGATGTCGACGCCCCACCAGCGCGTCGCGCGCCACTTGGCGGCGACGTCGTGGCTCACACGCCGGTCGCCGATGAAGAAGATGAGCGGCTCGCCGCTCGAGCCGCCGGTGTTGAAGCGAGCCAGTCCGACCGCGTCGTCGGCCTTCAAGGCTTCGGTATTGGCGCGGATCTCCGCCTTGCCCAGGAAGGGCAGGCTCTGCAGCTCGGCCAGGCTGGCGATCGCCGCGGGGTCGAAGCCGATGCGCGCGAAGCCTTCGCGGTAATAGGGCACGTGGTCGCGCGCATGCACCAGCAGCGCACGCAGGCGCTCGAGCTGCAGGGCCTCGATGCGCTCGCGCGGCCACCACTGGCTATCCTCCAGGCCGCGCCGCAGGGCGACGCTGTCGTGTTGCTTGAGGCGCTCGTGGAGCGGGAAAAGCAGGCCCGAGACCAGGCGGGTGTAGAGGCCGGACATTTCGTTTTCCTCCGCCTCAAGGGTTCGCGGTGCGATCCAGCATGGCCTGCAGGGGCCCGCCCATCTCGCGTGCGAAGTCTTCAAGCGCGGCGATCGTGCCGGCGTGCCCGCCCTGACCCTGCGGCGCATGCAGCATGACCACCGCCGAATCGTCCCCTTCGCCGCGCAGGCGGCTCAGCGCCAGATAGACCTTGGCAAGATGATCGCTGGTGGTCCACCGGCCGCCGATCCAGTACGCGTACCAGACGACCATGCGTGCATGCTCGCTCGCCATCTCCAGCGTGCGCCACGCCTGCGCCTGGTCGCCGAGTTGCACCCGGACCGGACCCGCGGCGGTCATGCGCCACACCGGGTCCTTGCTGATCAGCACGCGGTTCTCGGAATTGATCAACTCCCTGCCCGGTCCCTGGTCGCGGTAATAGCCGATGTACACCCCCACCGGAACGCTCCCCGCGCGCCAGGTCGAACGGAAGGTGTCGCGCATGCCGGAATAGCTCGGCGACCACGGCGGCAATTCGCCCGCTTCCGTCCGCTGCCACGCGCCCTGCCCCTCCAGCGCGGCGAAGCGCACCGGCCCCTGCTCGCCCTGGCGCTCGAGGTGGCCGAGGACCGGCACCCACAGCCCCACCGCGACCACCGCCACGGCCAGCCAGCCCAGGCCACCGGTGCGTACGCCCGACGATCGCGCGGAGCCGACGGGCATGGCCGGGGCCTCTTCCTCGTCCTCCTGCCAGCGCGAACCGATCCAGAACAGCGCGAGGATGATGATGCCGAAGAAGACCCAGCCGTAGATCAGGTGGTCGGCCCCGGCAGCGAGGCGGTTGTCGGTGAGGTGGCCGAGCATCACGATGCCGTAGGCGCGCAGCCAGTTGGCGAATACCGGCAGCACGATCGAGGCGGCGACGAAAAGCAGGCGCTTCTGCGTGCTGCGGTAGTTCAGGTAAGCGTACAGGCTGCCGACGACGATCGAGGCCATCAGGTAGCGCACGCCGCTGCACCCCTCCACCACCTGCCAGCGCCCGGAGGGGATCACCAGCAGGAAGCCTTCGGCGTACACCGGCACTCCGGAGGCGCGCACCGCCCAGATGATGAAGTCGGCGGTCCACTGCATCATGGTGGGGAAGAGGAACTCGCCGAACGGCACCATGAAGAACAGGAAGCCGATCGGGAAGGCGTAGGTGCGCACCACCGCGCTGCCCATCACCGCCCAGACGAAGCCCACCAGCATGCCCACGAAGGCGAACTGCGACACCGCATCGACGCTGGCGAGCTCGCCGAGCAACCAGGCCGCGCCGGCGACGAGTCCGGCGCAGATGCCGAGCAGCGAGGGCGCGATCGGCACATGGTCGATGAAGTGCCGGCGCCGCCATACCAGCCAGGCCGAGATCGGCGCGATCACGAAGCCGTGGGCGAAGGTGTCCGAGCGGTCCCAGATGCCCACCATGGCCAGGAAGGTGTCGCGATACCAGAACAGCAGCCACAGCAGTCCCAGCGCCAGCACCGCCAGGTGAAGCCTGCGCGTGCGCGGATCACCGAGCGTCGCAGGGCGGGCGTCGGTCGCCTGCAGGTGGGTCGGCATCGCGCCCGGCCGCACGGATTGAAGCATCGCGGTTCCTTTCATGTTCATGTGGCCCTCTTCGCGGCAATCGCATCCGCGTAGGCGGACAGCAGTTGTGCGCGCACCGAGCTCCAGCGGTAGCGCTGCACCTCGGCGCACCCGGCGGCGACCAGCGCGGCGCGCAGGCCGGTGTCGGCAAGCACCTTGTGCGCGGCGTCGGCCATCGCCTGCGGATCGTCGGGTGGAACCAGCATGGCCGTGTGGCCTTGCGTGACGATGAAGGGAATGCCGCCGACGTCGGTGGTGACCACCGGCAGGCCGCTCGCCAGCGCCTCGAGGATGGCATTGGGCATGTTATCCACCCGACTCGGGTTGAGCATGAGATCTGCGTCACGGTAGAGCGCAGCCATCTGCTCGCCGTCCAGGCGACCGGTGAAGCGGACCCGCTCGGCGATGCCGAGTTCCTGCGCGAGCGCGGCCAGCGCCGCGGCCTCCGGCCCGCTGCCGGCGATCGAGAGGCGCGCCGCCGGCCAGGCCGCGCACAGCCGCGCGAAGGCGCGCAGCGCGGTGTCGTTGCCGTAGAGGGCTTCGAGGTTGCGGGCGACGACCAGATGCGGGCCCTCGCCGGCCGCGCGCGGCGCCGTCGCGGGATGGAAACGCTCGAGGTCGACGATGTTGGAGACGATGCGCCCGGCCATGCCATGGCGCGCGAAGACTTCGAGCAGGAAGCCGGACGGCAGCACCAGGCTGGACGCGCGGCGCAGGGTGGCACGCACGACCGCCGCCGAGCGGGCAAGGAAGCCGGCCGCCTCGCCTCCGCGGTAATTGACCACCACCGGCACGCCACGCAGCCAGCCGATCCACACCGCCGGCGCGGCGAAGAGATGCCAGGACCAGCCGGAGTTGGCCATCACATGCATGAGGTTCGCCCGCCCTGCGGCCTGCCACAGCCGCAGCAGGTAGGGCAGGAGCCGGAACAGCGCGCGCACGCCCTTCAGCCTTTCGACCCAAGCCGGACGATACGGCGCATTGACCTGCACGACCTCGACCGACGCGCCCTCGCCGCGCAGCAGCTCGGCGAGCTGGCGGGTCTGGTTGGCCATGCCGCCGGCAGGCGGCGGCAGCGGCCCGACGAGCAGGACGCGCAGCGCGGAGAAATTCATGCCGCAGCGCGAGGCTTCGCGACCAGGCTGCGATACACCGGCGTGTAATTCGCCACGCTGTTCGTCCAGTTGCGCACGTCCTCGACGAACTGCCGCCCCGCCGCGCGCATCGCCGGCCAGCGCTCGCGGTGCGCGAGCAGGTCGTCGATGGCGGCGGCGAGCGCCTCGGCGCTGCCGGCCTTGAACAGCCTGCCGGTCTCGCCGTCGCGGATCAGCTCCTTGTGGCCGCCGACGTCGGAGGCGACGAAGAGCCGACCCTGCGCCATGGCCTCGAGCGGCTTGAGCGGGGTGACGAGCTCGGTGAGTCGCATGGAGTGGCGCGGATAGGCGAGCAGGTCGATCTGGTCGTAGTAGCGGCTGACGTCCTTGTGCGGCACGCGGCCCGGTGAAGACGACCTTGTCGGCCACGCCGAGGCGCAGGGCCTGAGCCTTGAGGTTTTCGTCCTGCGGCCCGCCGCCGACGAGCAGCAGGCGCAGCTCGGGGCGCTTCTGCAGCAGCGCGGGGAAGGCCTCGAGCAGCAGATCGAGGCCCTCGTAGGCGTAGAAGGAGCCGACGAAGCCCACCACGGTGGTGCCGGCGAGGCCGAGCTGCTCCCGCAAGGCAGGGTCGGCGTCGCCCGAGAGCTGGAAGGACTCGATGTCGACCGCGTTGGGGATGACCGTGACCTTGGCCGCCGGGATGCCGCGGCCGACGATGTCGGCGCGCAGGCCTTCGCAGATGGTGAAGACGTGGTCGGCGCGCTTGATCGCCCAGGTCTCGAGCGCCTTGGTGGCGCGGTAGCGCAGGCTGCCCTCGGTGGTGGTGCCGTGGTCGACCGCGGCGTCTTCCCAGAAGGCGCGGATCTCGTAGACGACCGGGATGCCGAGCTTGCGCCCGGCGCGGATGGCCGGAATGGCGTTGAGCACCGGCGAGTGGGCGTGGAGGATGTCGGGGCGCAGTTCGGCCGCGAGCTGCTCGATGCGCGCCTGCACCGCACGGATCTGGCGCAGCTCGGCGATGCCGCTGCTCGCCGGCGTCGGCACGCCGGTACGGTGGAAACGCAAGCCCTCGATCTCCTCCACCATGGCCTTCGTCTCGCCCTGCTTGGGCGAGGTCAGGTGGAAGGTCTCCCAGCCGAGCGCGCGCTGCTCGCGCAGGATCGCCGCGGTACGGAAGGTGTAGCCGCTGTGCAGCGGGATCGAGTGATCGAGGATGTGCAGGATGCGCATGAGATATTCGGAACGTCGCGTTCAGACCGCCTCGGCCATCGCGGCCGGCAGGATCGCGCCAGCGGCGGTGTTGCGGACGAAAGCCTCGAACATCAGCAGCGTCCATAGCGGGGCGCTGTAATCGCGCGCGCCGGACTGGTGGGCGTCGACCAGATGCTCGAGGTAGCTGCGCTCGAAGATACCCGTGGCGGCCAGGGTTTCGCCAAGCACTGCGTCACGCACGCGCTGTTTGAGCGGACCGCGGAACCAGCGCTCGAGCGGGACGGCGAAGCCCATCTTGGGGCGATAGAGCACGTCGTTGGGCAGAAAGGGTTCCATCGCCTTCTTGAACAGGTACTTGCCCTCGTTGCCCTGGATCTTGAGCCCGGAGGGCAGCGTCGCCAGCCACTCGACCAGCTTGTGGTCCATCAGCGGCTCGCGCACCTCGAGCGAGTGCGCCATGCTCGCGCGGTCGACCTTGGTGTTGATGTCCCCGACCAGGTAGGTCTTGAGATCGAGGTACTGGATCAGCGCGAGCGCGTCGTCGGTGCCGGCGGCTGCGGCATGGCGGCGGAAGACCTCGAGCGCGTCGTAACCGCCGAGCTTGCGGCGGAAATCGGCGGAGAACAGGCGCTGGCGCATGTCGCCGCGCAGCAGCGACACCGAATGGAAGTAGGCCTCGACCGAATCGCGCGCCATGGCCTGGAAGGTGGTCTTGGCGCGGAACACGCGCGGCGCCCAGTCGGCCTTCGGATAGACGCGCCCGAGCAGGCCGAACACCGGCCGGCGCACCCCCATCGGCAGCGCGGCGCGCATCCGCTCTTCCATCAGGTGCATGCGGTAGCGGCGGTAGCCGCCGAAGCTCTCGTCGCCGCCGTCGCCCGACAGCGCCACGGTGACCTGCTTGCGCGCGAGCTGGCACACGCGGTAGGTGGGGATGGCCGAGCTGTCGGCGTAGGGCTCGTCGTAGAGCGCGGCCAGGGTGTCGATGAGGTCGAAGTCGTCGGACTTGACGGTCTCGACGAAGTGACGGGTGCGGTAGCGGTCGGCGACCTTCTGCGCGAAAGCCGACTCGTTGTACTTGGGATCGTCGAAGGCGATCGAGCAGGTGTTGACCGGATCGTCCGAGAGCCCCGCCATGGTCGCCACCACCGCGCTCGAATCGACCCCTCCGGAGAGGAAGGCACCCAGCGGCACCTCGGCGATCATGCGCAGCCGCACCGATTCGCGCAGGCGCTCGGTCAGCTCGGCGGTGGCGTCGGCGAGGCCGATGTCGTTGTCGAGGGTGAAGCGCACGTCCCAGTACTGCTTCGGCGCGGGGATCGGCTGGCCGCGGCGGATGCACAGCGATTCGCCGGGGCCGAGCTTCCTGGCGCCGAGGAAGATGGTGCGCGGCTCGGCGACGTAACCGAGGGCGAAGTACTCCTCGACCGCGAGCGGGTCGATGCGGCGGTCGAGCGCCGGGTGCTGCATCAGCACCTTGAGTTCGGAACCGAAGGCGAGCGTGCCGTCGGGCAGCAGCGCGTAGAACATCGGCTTGACCGCGAGGCGGTCGCGCGCCATGAAGAAGGTGTCGCGGTTGCGGTCGTGCAGCGCGAATGCGAACATGCCGCGGAAGCGCTGCACGCAGTCCTCGCCCCAGGCCTCCCAGGCGTGCACGATGACCTCCGTGTCGCTGCGGGTGTGGAAGACGTGACCGAGCGCCTCGAGCTCGGGCACGAGCTCCTGGAAGTTGTAGATCTCGCCGTTGAACACCACCGCCACCGAGCCGTCCTCGTTGAACAGCGGTTGCTGGCCGGTGGCAAGGTCGATGATGGACAGGCGGCGGTGGGCGAGCGCGACGCCCGGCTCGAAGTGGTAGCCGCCCTCGTCCGGGCCGCGATGGTGCTGGACGTCGTTCATGCGCTGCATCAGGGCGCGCTCGAAGTCGCGTCTGCCACGGGTGTCGAAGAGGCCGGCAATGCCGCACATGATCGCGTGTCCTCGTCAGGCTGCGCCCTGCGGGCGCAGAAGGGATTCGTAGAGCTCGGCGTAGCGGGCCACCATGCGCTCGATGCTGAACTCCGCCTCGACGCGCCGGCGCGCAGCCAGGCCATGTTTTTGCCGCAATGCAGCATTCGCAGCGTAGCACAGCAACGCCTCCGCCATGCCGCGCGGGTTTTCGGCCGCCACGAGCGCGCCGGTCTCGCCGGGCACGACCAGCTCCGCATTGCCGCCGACCGCGGTGGCGACCACCGGCAGCCCGCTCGCCATCGCCTCGAGTACGGTGTTGGAGATGCCTTCGGCGCGCGACGGCAACGCGAACACGTCGAGCGCGCGCATCACCGCGGGCACGTCGGCACGCTCGCCGGCCAGCCAGACGGCGTCTTCCAGCCCGCTGCTGCGGATCTCGGCCTCGAGCGTGGCACGCAGCGGCCCGTCGCCCGCGAGCAGCAGGCGCAGCCTGCCCCCGACCCCGCCGTGTGTGCGCGCGAGCGCGAAGGCGCGCACCAGGGCGAGCGGATCCTTGACCGCCTGCTGCCGCCCGACCGTGCCGACGATGACCGTGCCGGGGGTGGCAAAGCCTTCCGGCAGACCGGCGAGGCTGCGCGCCTGCGCCGACAGGCGGGGGTGGAAGCGCCGCGCGTCCACGCCGTTGCAGATGCGCGCGACCCGCGCGGGGGAAATGCCCACGCGCTCGACGAGATAGGACTCGATGTGGCCCGAGAGCGCCACGTAGCGGTTCACGAAGGGGCTGTAGGCGCGCCGCAGCCACTGGAACTTGCGCCGCGTGCCGCCGGGGTCGGAGACGTCCCAGCCGTGCTCGCCATGCACCGTCGCCGGCACGCCGGCGAGCCGCGCCGGCACCACCGCCTCGAGCGCGGCGAGGTTGCGCGTGTGCACGATCGCAGGACGCAGCGCGCGGAACAGCCGGTACAGGCGCGGATAGAGCTTGAGGCCGTGGCCGGGCGGCTTGTGCAGCGACACGAAGCGCACGTCCGCGCGCTCGATGCGGCGCGAGAAGCCTTCGGTGCATTCGGTGAGCGCCACCACCGCATGACGGAAGCGCTCGGCAGGGAGGTGGTTGATCAGGTTCACCACCCCGTTCTCCAGGCCGCCGACGTCGAAGCGGTACACGAGGTGCAGCACCAGCGGCCGGGCGACGTCCTTCATGGTGTCCGCACGAGCGCCGGCGCGTTCGGCGCGGCGCCCTCGCGGGCCTGCACCGCCTGCGCGAGGCCTGCGTCCGTGCCCTGCGCATCGAGCAGCCAGTCCAGGGTGCGCAGGTGCGCCGACCAGCTGTAGGCGCGCAGCACGCAGTCCCGCGCCGCCGCGCCGATCGCGGCGCGGCGCGACGGATCCCCAAGCAGCTCGACCACGCGCCGGCACAGCTCGTCGCCATCGTCGGCGATGCTGCACTCCACCCCGTCGCGCGCCGCCAGACCCACGGCAGGCGCGGCCGAGAGCACCACCGGGCGCGCCATGGCCATCGCTTCCAGCACCTTGTTCTGGATGCCGCGCGCAATGCGCAGGGGCGCCACCACGAGGTCGGCGTGGGCGATGTAGGGGCGCACGTCGGGCACGGTACCGGTGACCACGACATCCTCGCCGGCGAGCGCCTGCACGGCCGGCGCCGGGTTCATGCCCACGATCCAGAAGCGCACGCCGGGCATGGCGCGACGGATCGCCGGCAGGAGCTCGGTGGCGAACCAGCACACCGCGTCGACGTTGGGCCAGTAGTCCATCGCACCGCTGAAGGCGATCACCGGAGCGCCCGCCGGATAGGGCGAAGCCCCCGCGTTGGCAGGCGCGAAGTACTCGGCGTCGACCCCGTTCTGCATGACGCCGACGCGGTCGCCGACTTCGGGCGCCGCGCGCCGGAAGACCTCGGCCTCGGCCTCGGTGACGAAGAGGCTCGCCTCCACGCCGGCCGCGGCGCGGCGTTCGAAGTCGAGCAGGCGCTCGCCCTCGCGCCGGTACAGCCAGGACATCGGCCAGCGCCGGTCGGCGGCGTACTGCGTCCACTTGGCCGAATCGACGTCGCAGAAGTCGACCACGCGGCGGCTCAACCCGGGCACGTCGAGGTATTGCGCCATCGGCCCCGAGAAGGCCACGGCCGAGCGGATGCCGTGCTCGGCCACCACCTGACCCACCCAGCGCGCCAGGCGCGGGCTGCGGTAGTAGGGCAGGCTCAGCGCCTCGCCGCGCAACAGGCCGCGCAAGCTGGCAAAGCGCCGGATGCCCGGTTCGATCGGGATCACGCAGGTCTGCTCGCACCACTGGCGCAGGGCCGGGATGTGGCGGTGGTCATCCGGGTGGTCCACGAAGCTGCCCAGCCACACCCGATGCGTGCGGGCGAGCTGGCGCAGGATGTTGAACGACCGCAGCTTGTCGCCCTTGTTGGGCGGATAGGGGATGCGGTGCGTGAGGTAGAGGAGCGGCGGCCGGCTGTCCTGCACCGCCCTACCCCAGGTTGCGCACGATGTGCGGCCCGAGCCGGTTCGCCACGCCGATCGGCAGGCGCTTCCAGAGGGCGATGAAGGCCCGGTACTTGGGGTTCATCGGGTTGTTCTGCGGGATGCTGTCGCGCTTGTACAGGCGGAACTCGTAGGACAGCGGCTGCGGCTCGAAGCCCCAGTTCTTCTTGAAGGCGTAGGGGCCGGTGCCGACCTTGCTGCGGCCGTAGTCGAACACCTTGCAGCCGCGCTCGCAGGCGCGCCGCATCAGCTCCCAGTACTTGAAGTCATTGGCGGCGAACTCACGCGCGGCGAGGTCGTCGCCGGCGTAGTAGGGCAGCACCTCGTCGCGGAAGTAGAAGCTGAGCACGCTCGACAGCGGCTTGCCCGCGGGCGAGGTGACGGTGAGCACCTCGCAGGCTTCGCCGAAGCGCTCCTTGAGGCGCTCGAAGAACTTCTTCGGCAGTGCCGGCGTACCGTGGCGCAGCACGTTGTCGGCGTAGAGGGCGAAGAAGCGCTCGACGCCGGCGTCGATCTCGCCCACCAGGCCGTTCTTGATGCCCTTGCGCACCATGGCGCGCTGCTTGCGCGGGATGGCGAGCAGGTTGGCCTCGACCTCGGGCAGGATCTCCTTGCGGAAGGTGACATAGAGCTCGGCCTGGCGCGGCCACTCTTCGTGGCGCGGCTGCAGGTTGCGGTATTCGAGGTGCTGCACGCCGAGCGCCAGCGCCAGCGTCTCGGCCTTGGACTCGAGCGCGTGCAGGGTCTCGGGGCCGGCGTCCTCAGCGGCGGCGATGCCGCCATAGACGCAGAAGGGCAGCGACACCAGCGCATGGCCGAAGAGGCGGCTGCGCACCTCGGCGAGCGGCAGCACGCCGACGATGTCGCCGGCGCGCTCGGCGTAAAGATAGAAGGTGCGGTGATCGAACACCTCTTCCATGAGCTCGCGCCAGGCGGACAGGTGGAAGAAGGTGGCCTGCGGGCAGCGGTGCACGAAATCGTCCCAGCGCGGCGCGTCCTCGCCCTTGAGCAGGTTCACGACGATCGGCAATCGGTCCATGGCGCGCATCCGGATCCAGTCGGGTTCAGGCGGCGTCGCGGAAGACTTCGTCGGCGCGCCCCCAGGAGAAATCGGAGAGAAGCCGGTCGAGCCGGGCTTCGGTGTGCTGGAGGTTAATGTAGTGCCTGAACCGGGTCTTTGCCGTGGCAGCGGTCACGCGCGGCTGTTCGGGATCGATTTCCCAGGGGTGGAAGTAGAAGATCGCCGGGCGACGGTCGGCAGCGTTGACGCGCGCGATCTGCCAGCGCGACAGCGCATAGGGCAGCAGGCGGAAGAAACCGCCGCCACCCGCGGGCCAGTTGCGTCCAAGCATGTGCACGGTGGTGATCGGCACCTCGACCAGGCCGTTGGGCAGGCGCCACGGGAAGCGCGGCGCGTCGGGGATGCCGTAGTGGTCGTGGCGGACCGGATACACGCTCGAGCTGTAGCGGTAGCCCGCCTCGGCGATGCAGTCGTGCGCCCACAGGTTGGCCTCGCCGATCGAGAAGCTGGGCGCGCGGTAGCCGGTCACCACACTACCGGTGATGTCCTCGAGGATCACCTTGGCCAGGCGGATGTCGGCCGTGAAGGCTTGGGGCGTGAGGTCGCTCGCGCGCTGGTGCGCGTAGCCGTGGCTCGCCACCTCGTGGCCCGCGGCGGCGATGCGGCGCACCAGGCCGGGATAGCGCTCGGCGAGCCAGCCCAGGGTGAAGAAGGTGCCGCGCGCGCCGTGGCCGTCGAGCAGCGCGAGGATGCGATCGACGTTGCGCTCGACGCGGCAGGGCACGCTGTCCCACTGCTCGCGCGGAAAATGCGGCGCGAGCGCGGAGACCTGGAAGTAGTCCTCAACGTCGCAGGTGAAGGCGTTGGTGATGCGTGCGGCCACCTCAACCCCCCGGCGCGGCGTGGACCGTCTCGTGCTCGACGAGCCAGTCGTGCAGATGGGCAGCGATGCGCTCGGCGCAGCGTCCATCCCAGTATTCGGGCACCCGCCCGGCCTTGCCACCGGTGGCGAGGATCTCGCGCGCCGCGGCGACGATCGCCTCGGGGCGGATGCCGACCAGGGTGTTGGTGCCCTGCTCCACCGTGATCGGGCGCTCGGTATTCTCGCGGATGGTCACGCAGGGCACGCCGAGCGCGGTGGTCTCTTCCTGGATGCCGCCGGAGTCGGTCAGCACCATGCGCGCACCCGACATCAGGCCGAGCATCTCGAGGTAGCCCTGCGGCGGCAGGATCAGGAAGCCGGAGCCGGCGAGGCGATCGAGCATGCCGAAGCGCTCGAGGTTGTTGCGTGTGCGCGGATGCAGCGCGACAACCAGCGGCAACGCCTCGCTCACCGTGCGCAGGGCGTCGATGATCGGGCCGAGGGTGTCGGCGCTGTCGACGTTGGACGGACGGTGCAGGGTGACGACGCCGTAGCCGCCGGCGATCCGGCTCGCGTCCAGGCCGGCCGCGGCGAGCAGCACGTCGGCCGGCACCGCGCGCGGCAGGCTCGCGCGCAGGCTGTCGATCATGACGTTGCCGACGAAAACCGCACGCTCGGCGGGGATGCCTTCGCGGACGAGGTTGTCGTGGGCGGATCGCTCGGTGGTGTAGAGCACGTCGGAGATCTGGTCGGTGAGGATGCGGTTGATCTCTTCGGGCATGCGGCGGTCGTTGCTGCGCAGACCGGACTCCACATGGACCACCGGGATGTGGCGCTTGCTCGCCACCAGCGCGCAGGCGAGCGTCGAGTTGACGTCGCCCACCACCAGCACCGCGCGCGCGCCATGCTCGTCGATGACCGGCTCGAAGCGCTTCATCACCTCGGCGGTCTGCACCGCGTGCGAGCCGGAGCCGACCGCGAGGTTGACGTCGGGCTCGGGCAGGTCGAGATCGGCGAACAGGCGGTCCTTCATCGCGGGATCGTAATGCTGCCCGGTGTGCACCAGCAGCGTGGGGATCGGCGGCTGGTGGGCGGCGAAGGCGCGGATGATCGGCGCCACCTTCATGTAGTTGGGACGTGCGCCGACGATGCAGATCACCGGCGCGGCCGAGAGGCGATGCGCGCTCATCGACCTTCCTCCTCGGTCGCGGCATCGCGGCGCACCGCCTGCAGCAACTGGTTGAGCACTGCGAGCGTGGCCGACACCGACTGCTCCAGGCCGGCCAGACGTGCCTCGATGCGCTGCAGGTCGTAGCTGCCGGCCATGCCGGCGACCTGGTCGGCAAGCTCGGGCGAGACGCGCAGGCGCTCGACCGCCAGCGCATCGACCGGCGGCATCGCCGCAGCGGGCTCGGCGTCCCTCAGCACCGCGCGTCCCATGCCGGCCACCGGGCGCGTACGCGGCGGCGCGAACTCTTCCTTGAGCTCGGCGATCACCTCGCGCACCTGCGCCTCGGTGACCACATGGCTCTCGCCGAGATAGGCGGCGAGGAGCAGACGGTCGCACAAGGTGTTGATGGTGCGGGGGATGCCGCCGGTGTGGCCGTAGATCGCGTTGAAGGACCCGGGCTCGAAGCGCGGGTCCTCGTTCCAGCCGACGTGGCGCAGGCGGTGCTCGATGTAGCCGCGCGTCTCCTGCAGGTCGAGCGGGCCGAGGTGATAGGAGGCGATCACGCGCTGGCGCAGTTGCTGCATCTCGGCGCGCTGCATCATCTCGCGGAACTCGGGCTGGCCGACGAGGAAACTCTGCAGCAGCGCATGATCCTCGAGCTGGAAGTTCGACAGCATGCGCAGTTCCTCGACCGCGGCTGCGGACAGGTTCTGCGCCTCGTCGATGATCAGCAGCGCGCGCTTGTCGGCGGCGGCGAGCGACACGAGGTAGGTCTCGATCGCGAGCAGCAGGCCGGCCTTGTCGAGGTTGCGGCTGGGTACGCCGAAGGCGCCGGCGACCATGCGCAGCATGTCGGAGGCGTCGATCTGGGTGCTGACGATGGTGGCGGCGACGACCTTGGCCGGATCGAGCTGCTCGAGCAGGCTGCGCACGATGGTGGTCTTGCCCGCACCCACCTCGCCGGTGATGACGATGAAGCCCTCGCTCTGGTGCAGGCCGTATTCGAGATAGGCCATCGCGCGCCGGTGCCCCCGACTGCCGTAGAAGAAGGCCGGGTCGGGGTTGAGCTGGAAAGGCTTGCCGCTGAGTTTGAAGAAGGTTTCGTACATCGGGTGTCCGTTCAGAACCGCATGCCGAGGATGGCGGTGACGGAATTCGTCGTGTAGTCGCTCTCGCCCTCGGTCTTTTCATATCGGTAGCGCAGCCCCGCGCGCGTCCTGGGGCCGAGCGTACGATCGACGCCCACCGTGCCGGTCAGGCGACGCAGTGCGAGGTCGGCGTCGGCCGCACTCTCGGAATCCGAGCGCGCGAGCGTGGCATACAGCGAACTCGTGCCGCTGAGCGTGTGGCTCCAGGCGAGCGTGGTGGTGGTGATGCGCACCCGCTCGGTGTCGCGCAGGTCGTCGTCCGGAAGCAGGCCGGTGGTCGAACCGATGCGGCTGCGATCGCTGCGACTGGCGGACAAGCTCAAGGTGTTGCGCACCCCGAGCAGCGAGACGCCGCCACGGAACGCGCGCTCGACGTAGGCGGCATTGGAGCGCAGCACGCCGAAGGTGAGACATTCGTTGAGGGCCTGCTCGCGCTCGATCGGATCGGCGATGTCGCGTACGCGCATGAAGCAGTCCCGATCCGCGAGCACCACCGTGCCCAGCGTCTGTGCGAGCGAGGAGACGTCGCGCGTCGCACCGAGGAAGAAGACCGCGCGGCGCATGCGGTGGTTGAGGGCGAGATCGTAGCCGCGCCCGAACACCCGATCCTCGACCGTCGCGGCGAGCGAGGTGCGGTCGGTCGGGTACCAGTCCACCCCGGCGCCAACGATCCCGCTGCTGTCCTTCCTGCCGTCCGCGTAGTCGTTGGACTCGTGCCCGACGATGCCGCGCAGGCGCAGCTGCGGGGAGACGTTGGCGTACAGCGTGCCACGCACCGACTCCTCGCCACGCTGGCCGGTGGCGGCGGTGCCGCCATCACTTTCGGTGCGGGCATAGGCCAGGCCCCAGCCGAAAAACCGCAAGCCGCCCGGATCGGCGAGGCTGGCCTCCACGGTGTCCGCGCTCTGGTCGCCGAGACCGCTGCTGTTGGATCGCACGCCGCTGGACGAATAGCTCACCGAACCGCGTGCAGCCTCGCCGAAGCGCAGGTCGGACTCGAGCCGCGGGGTGATCGACCAATAGCGGACTTCGTTGTCCTTGTCGAAACCGAACGGGTCGCCGGGCGCCCGCCCGCTGAAGGCGGAATAGTTGTTGCGGGTGATTCCCCCGCTGAAATCGAGGAACAGCAGATCCTCCAGCGCCTCGTAGGCGCCCCTGCCGTCGAAGGAGAGGTAAGTGGAGTCGTCCTCGCTCGAAGAGGAATGGACGAGGTTGCGCAGGCGCGCGCTCAGGCTGCCGTTGAGACGCCCTGCGCTGCGGCTCACCGACACGCCGGGCGAGACCTCGAGCAGCCAGTCCCGACCGCCCTCGCGATCGAGGCCGGCGTTGTCGGTCCAGGTGAGTTCAGTGTCGAACGTGGGCGTGACCCGGGTCGACTGCGCGACCGCTCCGGTGGCCGGGCACAGGAGCGCGAGCACGCACGCACCGGCGACGAGGCCGGTACGCCGGGGCTCAGGCCGCCTCGGAACTGGCTTCGGGCGCTTTCCCATATCCGTATCCGTATCCATAGCCGTAGTAGCCCCCCACCGAGCGATCACGCGACTTGTTGAGCACCATCATGCGGATCGGGCAGGGCTCGATCGCTGCGAGCGCCTGGCGAACGTGGGCGTGGGTGGTGCGCTCGGCCTCCACCACGAGGACCACCTGTCCCATGTGGGTGGCAAGCACGCGCGATTCGGTCGTGACCAGCAGCGGCGGCGAGTCGAACACGATGATCCGGTCGGCGTAACGATGCGCCATCTGCTCGAGCAACTGCGTCATGCCGTCCGAGGCGAGCAGTTCGGTCGCGCGCTGGTGCGGCATGCCCGCCGGCAGGATGGACAGCTTGTCGATGTTGGTCTTGAGCAGGACCTCGGAGAGGTCCTCGACCTCGCCGGCGAGCACGTCCATCAGTCCCGGCTGCGGCGGCAGATCGAACTCGCGCAGCACCGAGGGACGCGACACGTCGGCGTCCACCAGCAGCACCGTGTAGTCGAGCTCCATCGCCATGCTGATCGCGAGATTGATCGCGTTGAAGGTCTTGCCCTCGCCAGGAAGCGCGCTGGAAATCATGATCAGGTTGCCGTTATCGACCGCCGCCGGCCCCTCGAGGACGGCATTGGCCAGCAAGGGACGCTTGATCAGGCGGAACTCCTCGGCAATGGCCGAGCGCGGCTGGTCGGGCGTGACCAAGCCGCGAGCGGCCAGGCGCGCGAGATCGATATGGACGCTCTTGGGCTGGGCGCGCACCGGCGCGGGGGTCGCGACCACCGGCGCATTCGACTCCACCTTGGGCGCAAGCGGCTTGTCCTCGGGCAGGACGAGCGCCTCCGGCACCGGAGCGGATTCGACGGCGCCCTCGCCCGCCGCACTCTTGAGTTGGTCGAGGCGCTTGACTGCTTTTTCGATAATGCTCATCCGGGCACCCCGTTCAACTCTGCAGGAACACGATCGCGACCGTAACCGCGGCGAACACCCCGGCGTACGCCACCAGACCGCTGCCGAAGGCGAACAGCCCGTTGCGGCGACGACGACGACGCTCCGAAGTGGTCAGCATGGAGACGGTGCCGAGCACCGGCAGGCCGGTGATCTCGCGCAGCTGGCGCGCATCGCTGAACGCCGGTCGCAGCTGGCTGATCAGGAAGGTGAGCGCGAACCCCGCCCCCAGACCCACCAGCGCGGCGAGCGGCAGCAGCAGCAGCCGGTTGGGAGCCGAGGGTTTGGTGGGCAGGGTGGGCGGATCGATGATGCGGAAGTCGGCGATGCCCGACTGGGTGCTCATCTCGGCGGCGATGTTCGCCGACTCCCGCCGCGATACCAGCTGGTCGTAGTTGCTCTTGTGGACGCTGTAATCGCGGTTGAGCTGCGCCATCTCGGTCTCGAGCTCGGGGATCCGCTTGGCGTCCTCCGAGAGGCTCGCCAGGCGGCTCTCGAACTCGGCCACCCGCGCACGCAGCGACGCGACCCGGGCCTCGGCCTGCGCCACCGCGAGCCGGGTCTGCTCGACCCCCGCACTCATGGCGCCGGGAGCACCGAAGGTACTGCCCGCCATGCTCGCGCTCAGCTCGGCCAGCTGCGCCTTCTTCTGCTTCTCGAGATCCTCTATGACGCGGCGTGCACCGACCACGTCCGGGTGCATCTCGGTGTAGCGCTGCAACATCTCGTCGAGGTTTCTCTTGAGCAGGTCGATGCGGGCATCGATCTCGGGCGTCGCCACCATCGGCGGCGGCGCGATGCCCGCATCGGACGGCGCTGCGGAGAGTTGCTGGCGGAGCGCGTCGCGCGAGTTCTCGGCCTCGCGCAGTTCCAGGCGTGCTTCGCGCAATTGCTCGTTGGTCTCGGCGATCTGGGTGACGTAATCGCGCGCGCCGGTACCCAGCAGCGCCATGTTGCGCAGGCGGAAGTCCTTGAGCCGGTTCTCGGCGTCGGTCAGCTTCTGCTCGTAGCTGCGGATCTGGTCCTCGATGAAGCGCCGTGCCGCGTCGGTATCCTGACGCTTGCCGCCGAGACCGGATTCGACGAACAGGGACAGCAGCGACTGCACGACGCGCTGCGCACGATGCGGCTCGACGTCTTCGTACGAGAGCGTGAACAGGTTGTCGCCGCGGCCGGACTGGATGCGCAGCCGGCTGGTCACCGAGGTGATCAGGGCCTCGCGCTGCTGTGCGTTCTGCACCGTGAGGTCGAGGTCGGCCATGGTGATCAGCTTCTCGACGTTGGGCCGGCTGATCAGCGTGCGGCTGAGCAAGT
The DNA here is from genome assembly GCF_000021765.1 of Thauera aminoaromatica. Lineage (NCBI taxonomy): Bacteria > Pseudomonadati > Pseudomonadota > Betaproteobacteria > Rhodocyclales > Zoogloeaceae > Thauera > Thauera aminoaromatica. The sequence continues at coordinate 3,597,391 of NC_011662.2, forward strand.
CGATCTGCTGGCTGATGTTGGGCTGGACGGCGAGCCCGGACATCAGCGGGCGCAGCACCGACTGGGTATCCACGTGGATGCGTGCGGACGACTCGTAGTGGTCCGGCATGAAGTAGATCGCCAGGCTACCGGCGATACCTGCGACCCACGCGAGCGCAAGCCCCCACCAGCGGAACCGCCACATGCCGCGCAGGTAGCCGATGATCTGTGTTACGAGTTCTTCCATGGGTCACGGTCGTGCTGAGCGCCCGCCACCGACCTTCTGCGATCGGCTTGCGGGCGTGTATGGATGGAGGTCAGAACCAGCTCTGCGGGATGATCAACACGTCGCCAGGGCGCATCTCGACGTTCGCCGAGACGTCGCCGCGCTTGACGAGGTCACGGATGCGCACGCTGTATTGCTTGTTGCCCTCGGCGGTGCGCAGGATGCTCGCGCCGTTACCGTCGGCGAAGTCCGTGAGCCCGCCGACTGCGATCATCACGTCGAGCAGAGTCATCTTCTGCTTGTACGCCAGCGTCTGCGGATTGGCCGCCTCGCCGATCACGCGGATCTGTTCGCTGTAAGGACCGACGAAGCCACCGACGATCACCGTCACGACCGGATCGCGGATGAACTTCGCAAGCTGCTTCTCGATGTCGCGGGCCAGCGTGCTCGAATCCTTGCCCATCGCGGGCAGGTCTTCGACCAGCGGTGCCGTGATCTTCCCGTCCGGCCGGACCGGGACGGAGGTGGACAGCTCGGGGTTGCGCCAGACCACGATATTGACGCTATCCCCGGGCCCGATCACGTAGTTGTAGTCCGCATCGGCCGCGGACGCGGGGGCAGGCGGGAAGGAAGAGGCACAACCACCGAGCAGTCCCGCCGCCACAGCGAGAACGAGGAAATGCAACACCGCGGATGATGCGCTTTTGACGCTTCTGAACATGACAAGCCCCTTCGTAAGTCCCGGACGGCGAATGATATACGACGACGCGAATGCGAGGGCCATCGTACGGGCACCGCCCGCCGCGACGCCAGGCAGGATTGCACACAAGCGCCTACATTTCAGGAGACATGAAGTCGGCTAGATTCACGGCTCGCCCGTTCCGGATTATCATTGATCCGATGGGAGTCGTCCGCGCTCGCCGCGCGCGCACTCCAGACCACCCAGAACGTAAACGAATTGGGCCACTCCAATGCGCCAGATCCACTCTTCGCGGGGCACGAACTGCCCCCCGCCCGTACGCGACCTCGCTTACCTAGCGTTGTCTGGCGCCGGATTCCAATCGCCGGAGACGTCGCCGCATCAGTGGTTCGACGAGAACACCGCCGCACTGCGCGGCCTTTCGTTCGAACGCAGCGGCTTCCAGGTCTGCATCGCCAACGGCAGTGAAGCGCTCAAGCGCCAGACGGCCAAGCTGATCGAGCGCATGTACTCGGCGCGCGGCCTTTTTCCCTACGGGATGCACGCCAACATCGACCCGCGCGACATCACCGTGGTCGCTCTCCTCGACGGGGAAGCGGTCGCGACGGCGACGATCCGCGTCGATCACGGTGGTGGATTGCTCGCGGACACTTTGTACAGCAAAGAGATCGACCACGTGCGCGCGACCGGGGGTCGAGTGTGCGAAATTACACAGTTGGCGATCGATCCCGAGCGCGGATCGCACGAAGCGCTGGCTGGCGTGATGCAGGCCGTGTTCGTGATCACCCAGGCGACGCGGCGCGTCACCGACATTTTCGCCGAGGTCAATCCGCGCCATGCGGGATTCCATCAGCGCGTATTCGGCTTTCGTCGCGTGGGCGTGGAGAAGATCTGCCCCAGGGTCAACGCTCCGGCCGTGCTCCTCCATCTGCCCCTGTCCGAGTTCGAGGAGCGCGTCGCCCGCCACGAACGCCTGATGCACATGAACGGCGATCGGGTTCATCGCCTGCTGCCGGATCCCGTCCAGTCCAGGCAGTTGATCCAGGCGATGACCGGTAAGGCGGCCTGAGCCCGCCCGGGGCACTCAGAACATGTGGCGCAGTTCGAGATAGACACGATCGTTCCGATCGTAACGGCTGAAAAACCCCCTTCCATTCCCGCCGAAGACGTCGACGCCACCGACGAGCCTCCATGCCGGGGCGAATTTCCAGGTCAGCTTCGGTCGAATCAGGTGATCCGACCGGTTAATGCTGGACAGCGCGAGGACTTCCGCCTCCAGGTTCGTGCCCGCGCCATGAACGACCTGCAAGGTGACGCCCTGCTCGTGCCGATCGGCCATCAAGGCCGGAACATGCTCCTCCAGCCAGCGCCCGTAGTACTGCACGTTGAAGCGCCAGTCGCCCGCGGGCACATCGACCCCGAGCGCATAGTCGACCATGTCGGTCGGCAGCAGCCCGATGGAGAGGCCCGGACCGCTCGAGAACGTATTCAGGCTGCGACCGTGCGTATGGACCGCCTCGCCCTTCAGCACGAAGCTGCCGAGATCCTTGCTGAAAGTGCCGCCAAGCTGCCCGATCCGGTCGTGTCGCAGGCGGGCCACACCCTGGTTCAGGGCGTATAGCGTCGGCGAGACATCGTAGCTGCGGTAATAGAAGGCGCTGAGATCCCACCCATCGACGAGTCGCGAGACGCGCGCACCCCAGTTCGAGCCATCCAGATCCTTCCCCGGACGATCCTCGTCCAGCACCGTACCTGCAGGCAACCACGGGAAGACGAAGAAATCGTCGCCGGGCTCGCCGATCTCGTCGAACGAGGGCTTCGGCACCCACAGGAACTCTAGGTGCGTTTCGGCACCGAAATGCTCGGCGCGCAGCGCCCACTGCCCAATCCGCATGCCCTCGAGTTCCGGCTGCAGGAAATCCCGCATGTCGCGTGCGGACACGACGTCGGCGAAAAAGAAGCCGACCATCTCGCCCCATACGATCTGCTGCCGCCCGGCACGGAATTCCCAGTCGCCATGGCCCAGATCGACATAAGCCTCGCGCAACACGAAATCCGTGCGGCGGTCGCGCCGCACGGCGGCCGGATAATGTTCGTCCTCGAGGTCGAAAGCACCGTCGGCCTCGGCGCGCGCGCTCAGCTTCCATCGCGCCCGCGGCGCCAGCTGCCCGGCGACACCGAGTTCCCCACGCGCGCGCAGGCGCGACCAGCGCTCCGGATCCCGGTATGTGTATGCCGCCCCGAGTTCGGTGTAACCGTTCCACTTGAGGCCGTCCGCGCCCTCTGCACCGGACGCCGGCGCTCCGACGTCGAGCAGCGCGTCGAGTTCGGCGTCGGCCTCACCCGCGTCCGCGTCCGTCACGGGTTCTTCGGCAGCGGGCTCCCCTTCTTCCACCTCCACCGACACCGGTTTTGGCGCGAGCTGCGGCCCCGCCGCAGTCGCCGGCACGGAGAGGGCCCCCAGGACAAGGGCAAGAACGGTCAGACAAGGCAGCTTCTTCGACAGTGGCATTGCACTCGTTCCTAGATTTCGCGGATATCCTCGTCGCGCGGCGTCCGCCCATCGACGAACACCCAGCGGTCGTCGGCCTTCATGCCGAGCGCGATGATCTGGCCGTCGGCGATGCGCACCAGCCGGTCGGCCATGTTCATGACCTTGCGGTCGTGGGTGGAAAAGACGAAAGTCGTCCCCGACTGGCGGTTGATGTCGCGCATCAGCTTGAGGATGCTGGTGCCGGTCTTGCTGTCGAGGTTGGCGGTGGGCTCGTCGGCAAGGACGATCTTGGAGTGCGTGGCCAGCGCGCGCGCGATCGCCACGCGCTGGCGCTGGCCGCCGGAGAGCTGGTTCGGCCGATGCTCGGCGTATTTCTTCAGGCCGACTACCCCGAGATAATGGCGCACCCGTTCCGCGCGCTCCTTCTTCGTGAGCTCGGGCATCTGCAGCAGGGGATACTCGACGTTCTCCGCGGCCGACAGGACAGGGAGCAGATTAAAGGTCTGAAAGATGAAGCCGATGGTACGGGCACGCAGGTCGGCCAGTTCGTCGGGCGTACGGTTCGACACGTCGTGACCGTCCACGACCACCCGCCCCGAACTCGGCGTGTCGATGCAGCCGATGATGTTCAGCAAGGTCGACTTGCCACTGCCCGAAGGCCCTGCGATCGCCAGGAACACCCCTGGCTCGATCTCGAGCGAGACGTCGTCCAGCGCCAGCACCATCTGCTCGCCGAGACGAAAACTCTTGCTCACGTGTTCGATCTGGACGATGGCCATCAGGACGATCGAGAATGAAGATAACTTCGAAAGGATAGCACCCATGACGCCAAGCTTACGATCCCGCCGCCGATTCGTCGCCTGCCTCGCCGGCAGCCTGCTGCTGCCGACGCTGGCGCATGCGACCGACGCCCCCGCGCCTGCCGAGCCCGCACCCCCCGAGCCGGTCGACGCGGTGGCGATCGATCTGGTCCAGCGCGCCGACGCCATCCGCTTCCCGCGCGAGAGCTTCCAGACCGAGGTCGTCGTGCGCAACTATACCGACGGTGCAGAAGGCGACTCGCGCACCTACCGCATCCTCTCGCGCGGGAACGAAAACACCATCGTGCTGACGATGGAGCCGGCCACCGAGCGTGGCCAGGCCTTGCTGATGCGCGCCCGCGACCTGTGGATCTTCATGCCGAGCGTGTCGCAGCCGGTGCGCCTGTCGCTGGCCCAGCGCCTGACCGGGCAGGTGGCCAACGGCGACCTCGCACGGGCCAACCTGGCTGGCGACTACACGCCGACCATCGCCGGCCGCGAAACGATCGACGGCCAGCCCGTGGTGGTGCTCGACCTCAAGGCGGTCGATCGCGGCGTCACCTATGCACGCGTGCGCTACTGGGTGGGCGAGCGCGACCAGCGCCCGCTCAAGGCCGAGTTCTACGCACTCTCCGGTCGTCTGCTCAAGACCGCACGCTACGAAGAATTCCGCCAGATGGCCGGCGCGATCCGCCCCACCCGGCTGGTCATGGAGGACGCGCTCAAGAAGGGCGAGATCTCGGTGCTGACCTACGAGAACATGAACGTGCGCGACCTCCCCGAGCGCATGTTCACCCGCGAGTACCTGCGCCGCCTGCAGCAGTAGGGTGTGCGCCGAGCCGGCAGGTCTTCACACCACCACGCGCACGTGCCCGCCGGTCGCCTCCTGCAGGTGGCGGGCAAATTCCGCACGCACCCCATCTTCGCCATGCACCAGGCGCACCTCGCCTGGGAGATGGCGCATGCGGGTGACAAAGCGGGTCAGATCGTCGCGGTCGGCATGCGCCGAGTAGCCCGACAGCGTATGGATGCCGGCGCGGATGTCCACGCGTTCGCCGTCCAGCTCCACGTAGCCGCCGCGCGGCCCGTAGGCCTGGATGGCGTGGCCGGGCGTGCCGCGCGCCTGATAGCCGACGAAAAGCACGTCGTGGCGCGGGTCGCCGAGCATCTCGCGGAGGTAATTCACCACCCGGCCGCCCGCGCACATGCCGCTCGCGGCGATCACCACCGCAGGCTCGCGGCTGCGTGCGAGCCTGCGCACGTTGGCGAGATGGTCCTCGTGACTGTCGATCGCCACCAGCTGATCATAGGACAGCGGCTGGCGCCCGGCGCGCACGCGCGCGCGCGCCTCGGCGTCCCAGAACGGCTGCAACTCGCGGTAGAGCGCGGTGAAGCGCTGCGCCAGCGGCGAGTCGAGGAAGATCCGCAGCCCGCCCCAGGCTGCGGCATGCGGCCCGGGCCGCAAGCGCTGGCGATGCAGGATGTCCTCGAACTCGTAGAGCAGCTCCTGCGTGCGCCCGATGCTGAAGGCGGGCACGATCACCGTGCCGCCGTCCTCGAGCGCATGCTCGACGACCGCCTGCAGACGCGCACGCCGGTCGCGGCGATTCTCGTGGACGCGGTCGCCGTAGGTGGTCTCCAACACCAGCACGTCCGCCCGCCAGGGCGGACGCGGCGCCGGCAGCAGCGGCGCGTGCGGCGCCCCGAGATCGCCCGAGAACACCACCCGGAGCGGCTGCGGCCACGCCGCGCCCGAGAGCTCGCATTCGACGTAGGCCGAGCCGAGGATGTGGCCGGCGCGCTGCAGGCGGATCCTGCAGCTCGCGTCCGGGCTGCGATACACCAGGTGCCACTTGCCGTAGGGCAGCGCGCGGATGCGCGCCTCCACCTTGCCGAGGTAGCGCTCGATCAGGGCGCGGTCGCGGCTCACGCCCACCGCGAAGGCGTCGGCGAGCACGGTGGGCAGCAGGCGTGCCGAGGGCTCGCTGCACAGGATCGGCCCCTTGAAGCCAGCGGCGAGCAGCCACGGCAGGCGGCCGCAATGGTCGATGTGGACGTGGGTCAGCACCAGCGCGCCAACACCCTCGAGCGGGAAATCGATCTCCAGCCGGTCGGCGGCCGAGCGCCCGTCGGGCGCGGTCTCCGCGCCCTGGAACAGGCCGCAGTCGACCAGCAGGCTGTTGCGCCCCTCGACGAAGAGCTGGTGACAGGAACCGGTGACGCCGTCGCGCGCGCCGTGGTGCAGGATGGTCGGGTTCATGACGTCATTCTAGACGCCCATGCGCCGGCGTCCACCCGCGGCGGCCCCGCCGCACCAGCGTCCGCGGCCTGCGCCCGCTAGTCCATTCCCCACTTCTGCAAACGGTAGCGCAGCTGACGCAAGGTCATGCCGAGGTTGCGCGCGGCCGCCGACCGGTTCCAGCGCGTCTGCTCGAGCGCGCGGATGATGCGCAGGCGCTCGACCTCATCCCGGCCCTCGCCGGCCACTTCGGCCTCGGTCGCCGGCGATGCACCATTCTCGCCCCCCCCCGGCGCCGCGAGCGCGCCGCAATCGTCCTCCACCCCGAGGTCGCCGGCACCGATCTCCTCACCCTCGCACAGCGCACAGGCGCGCTCGAGCAGGTTCTCCAGCTCGCGCACGTTGCCGGGGAAAGCGTAGGCCTGCAGCGCCTCGAGCGCCGCCGCGGAAAGCCGGCGCGGCGCCCCACCCTCGCGCACGGCGAGGCGGGCGAGGATGTGGGCGGCCAGGTCGGGGATGTCCTCGCGGCGCTCGCGCAACGGCGGCACGCGCAAGGTGATCACGTTGATGCGGAAGAACAGGTCCTGGCGGAAGCGCCCCTCGGCCACCAGGCGGCCGAGATCCTGGTGCGACGCGGAGAGGATGCGCACATCCACCGGCTCCTCGGCATGCGCACCCACCGGGCGCACCGCGCGCTCCTGGATCGCGCGCAGCAGCTTGACCTGCATCGCCAACGGCAGTTCGCCGATCTCGTCGAGGAACAGGGTGCCGCCGCCCGCGGCCTGAAACAGCCCGCTCTTGTCCGCGGTGGCGCCAGTGAAGCTGCCCTTGCGATGACCGAAGAACTCGCTCTCCATCAGCTCGGGCGAGATCGCCCCGCAGTTGACCGGCACGAAGGGGCCGGCGGCGCGCGCACCGAGCGCGTGGATGTAGCGCGCAATCACCTCCTTGCCGGTCCCGGACTCACCATGGATGAACACCGGCGCCTGGTTGCGCGCAAGCTTCCCGGCCTGGGCGCGCAGCTGCACGAAGGCCGCCGAGTGGCCGATCAGGCTGCGCTCCGCCGACGCCGCACCATGCTCGACCGGCTCCACCGCGTGCAGCTTGAGCGCGTGCTGCACGAGTTCGCGCAAGGCCTTGAGCTCGACCGGCTTGGTGACGAAGTCGAAGGCACCCAGCTTGAGCGCGCGGATCGCGGTCTCGATGCTGCCGAAGGCGGTGATCACCGCCACCGGCAGGCCCGGCCGCAGCGTCTGGATGTACTCGACCAGCTCCAGCCCGTCGCCGTCGGGCAGGCGCATGTCGGTCAGGCACAGCCGGTAGCTGCGCTCGGCCAGCAGCGCACGCGCCGCGCCCACCGAGCCCGCCGTGTCGCAGGCCAGTCCCATGCGCATCAGCGAGAGCTCGAGCAGTTCCCGGATGTCGTCCTCGTCATCGACGACGAGGACGTCGGCGGCACGGGGCCGGTTGCGGCGGTCGACCTGGGTCATGGCTGCTGGCTCGCGGTGAGGATGAAGTCGGCACCGGGGGTACTCGGGGCGAGCGCCAGGGTGGCGTCGTTGGCCTCGGCCAGCTCGCGCGCGATGTACAGTCCGAGGCCGGTACCCTTGGGATGGGTGGTGAAGAAAGGTTCGAACAGGTGCGCCCGCATCGCCTCGTCGAAGCCCGGACCGTCGTCCTGCACGTGCAGCACGACCTTGGCGTGCGGCAGGGCCTCCGCCCACAGGCGCACCGCGCCGGGCGCGCCCGAGGCATGGCGGGCCGCGTTCGACAGCAGGTTGTCGAGGATCTGGTGCAGGTGGGCGCGGTCCATCGCCAGGGTCAGCGCAGGGTCGATCGCAAGCTCGTACAGCTGCGCCTCGGCGGGCTCGCGGAACACGCGCGCATCGAGGATCTCGCGCACGAAGGCGGCCAGGCGCAGGGCCTCGGGCATGGTCTGCTCGCGCCGGCCGAGGGCGAGCACGTCGCGGATCATGCGCTCGATGCGGCGCGCATTATCGTTGATGATGCGCACCAGGCGCGCCTGCATGTCGGCGCGTTTTTCCTCGCCGAGCAGCTCGGCGGCCTGGGTCACCGCCGACAGCGGGTTGCGGATCTCGTGCGCCATGCTTGCGGTGAGGCGGCCGAGCGCGGCGAGCTTGATCTGCTGCAGCTGGCGCTGGATCTCCTCGTAGTCGGTTAGATACAGCAGGGTGTCGCCCTCGGCCGCGCTCCCCCGGTCGCCCTGCACGCGGCGGCAGCGCAGCAGGCGGCCGGCCGCACCCACCCGCATCAGACGCCCGTCCTCGCCCACCGCCGGCTGCAGCATGTCCTCCAGCCCGGCGTCGAGATCGGCGAGCGCGAGTCCGTCGAGCGCCCCGTCGCCGGCACGGGTCAGGCCGAGCATCTCGAGCGCCTGCGCGTTGGCGTGGAGGACGCGGCCGCGCGCGCCGACCACGATCACGCCGTCCTGCATGTCGCGCAGGATGTGGGCGCTCACCGCCTGCTGCTTGGCGAGCGCCACGCCGCGCTCGGCCGCTAGCGCGGCGTTGGCCTGGGCGCGCAGCGCGAGCAGGCGCGCGATCGCCGCGATGCCGAAAAAGCCGGCGCAAAAGATGCCGACCTGCAGGAACTCGACCGACTGCCCCCCACCGAAAAGCCGCGAGGCGTTCTCGACCAGCACTGCCAGGGTGGCGAGCGCGGCCGAGAACATCACCATGCGCCCTTCGCCGATCAGGCCTGCACCGGCGAGCATCACCATCATCAGCACCGGCATGCCGCTACGGTAGCCGCCGCTCACCCACATGATCGCCGCGAGCGCGACGATGTCGGCGAGCGCGAGCAGGGTCACGACGCGTTCGAAGCCGAGCCGTCGCACCGCGTCGGGGAAACCGAGACTGAGCACCGCGGCGAGGTAGCCGACCACCGCCACGAGGTAGAGGCGCGGGCTCTCGCTGCCGAGGCCGAGCGCCTCGCCGGCGACGAGGAAGAGACCGCCCAGGATCAGCCGGAAGACGTTGAGGTAACGCAGCGCACGCCGGCGCGCGCGGTCGGCCGCATCGACCGCGAAGGCGGCCGCTTCAATCGGGTCGCGGGCCGGCACGGCGATGTTCGTCGCAGCAATAGAAGGTTTCGCCGGCGCGCACGCCCTCGGACTCGGGCACGATCAGCCCGCAGTGTCGGCACTCGAGCATGACCTCGGGCTTGCCCAGGCGCCCGTCCTCGGCCTTGCGCCCGAGTCCGCCACGCGCCTTGAGGCGGCGCACCGCGCCGCGCGCCCACCAGATGCCGAACACGACAAGGATCAGGATGAGCAGGTTGCGCACGTTGGGGGCCGGATGGAAGTCGAGAACACCCGGATTCTAACATGCGCCCCCCGGCGCCCTCGGCCGCGCACGCCGTGCCTACCGCGCACCCGGCCGGTTTGCGACAATGCCGGTCCGCACCGCACCGAGCCGCCGCCATGCCGAACTTCCCCGCGCCGATCGAGTCCCGCCTGCCGCACGTCGGCACGACGATCTTCACCGTGATGTCCCGCCTCGCCCAGGAATGCGGCGCGATCAACCTGTCGCAGGGCTTCCCCGACTTCAACGCCGACGACCTGCTGTTCGAGCGCGTCGCGCACTGGATGCGTGCCGGCCACAACCAGTACGCGCCCATGGCCGGCACCGCGGCGCTGCGCGCGGCGATCGCCGCCAAGGTCGAGACGCTCTACGGCACGGCCTACGACGTCGAGCGCGAGATCACCGTCACCGCCGGCGCCACCCAGGCGCTGTTCACCGCGGTGACTGCCTGCGTGCGCGCGGGCGACGAGGTCATCGTGTTCGAGCCGGTGTACGACTCCTACGTCCCCGCCATCGAGCCCGCCGGCGGCAAGGTCGTGCGCATGCGCTTGGCCGCACCCGACTACCGCCCCGACTGGGACGCGGTGGCGGCGGCGATCGGGCCGCGCACGCGCATGATCATGATCAACACCCCGCACAACCCCACCGCCACGGTATGGACGCGGGACGATCTCGACCGCCTCGCGGCGCTGGTGCGCGGCACCGGCATCGTCGTGGTGGCCGACGAGGTCTACGAGCACATCGTCTTCGACGGCGCGGCGCACGCCTCCTGCGCCGCGCACCCCGAGCTCGCGCAACGCAGCTTCGTGGTGTCGAGCTTCGGCAAGACCTACCACATCACCGGCTGGAAGGTGGGCTACGTGCTCGCCCCGCGCGAGCTCATGGCCGAATTCCGCAAGGTGCATCAGTTCAACGTGTTCACCGTGAACACTCCGGTACAGCTCGCGCTCGCCGACTACATGGCCGACGCCTCGCGCCACCTCGGCCTGGCCGCGTTCTACCAGGCCAAGCGCGACTTCTTCCGCGCCGCGCTGGCCGCCTCGCGCTTCGAGCTGCTGCCCTCGCACGGCACCTACTTCCAGCTCGCGCGCTATGCGGCGATCTCCGACCTGGACGACGCCGCCTTCTGCGAGCACCTGACCCGCAATGTCGGCGTCGCCGCGATCCCGGTGTCGGCCTTCTTCGCCGACGGCCGCGACGAACACGTGATCCGATTCTGCTTCGCCAAGAACGAGGCCACGCTCGCCGCCGCCTGCGCCAAACTGGTGGCGCTCTAAGTCGCCCCGCCCCCCCTCCACGAGAGTGCCCCGATGTTCGAACAACCCATCCCCACCTTGCGCCGCGACGGCGAGGTCGTCCATGTCCTCGACCAGACCTTGCTGCCCTTCCGCACCGAGACCGTCGCGCTGCGCACCCTTGCCGAGGCCGCGCACGCGATCCGCAGCATGCAGGTGCGCGGCGCGCCGCTGATCGGCGCCACCGCGGCCTTCGGGGTGGCGCTCGCGCTCGCCGACGAGGGTGCCGACGACGCCACGCTCGCGCACGCGCTCGCCACCCTGGGTGCCACCCGGCCCACCGCGGTGAACCTGCACTGGGCGCTCGAGCGCATGCGCCTCGCGCTGCAGCCGCTGCAGCCGGCTGCACGCGTGCGGGCGGCCTGGGCCGAGGCCGAGGCGATCCGCGCCGACGACACCGCGACCTGCGACGCCATCGGCCGCCACGGCGTGCGCCTGATCCGCGAGATCGCCGCCCGCCGTCCCGGCCCGGTGCGGCTGATGACGCACTGCAACGCCGGCTGGCTCGCCACCTGCGGCGCCGGCACCGCGCTCGCGCCGGTGTATGCGGCGCAGGCCGAGGGCATCGCGGTCGAGGTCTTTGTGAGCGAGACGCGGCCGCGCAACCAGGGTCTGCTCACCGCCTGGGAGCTGCGCGCTGCCGGCGTGCCGCACATCCTCATCGCCGACAACGCCGCCGGCCTGCTGCTGATGCGCCACGAGGTCGACCTCGTCATCACCGGCGCCGACCGCATCGCCGCCAACGGCGACACCGCCAACAAGGTCGGCACCTACCTCAAGGCGCTCGCCGCCCGCGTCGCCGAGGTGCCCTTCCACATCGCCGCACCGCACTCCACGCTCGACTTCGCCAGCGCCGATGGTGCCGCCATCCCGATCGAGGACCGCGGCGCCGACGAGGTCCTGCATGTACGTGGCGAGGCCGCCGACGGCGCCACCGCCGAGCTCGCGCTCGCCCCCGCGGGCACGCGCGCCGCCAACCCCGCCTTCGACCTCACCCCGGCTGCGCTCATCACCGGCATCGTCACCGAGCGCGGCATCGCCCGCCCGGGCGAGCTCGCCCGCCTCTACCCGGAGCAGGCACGGTGAGCGCCGGCACGCCCGGCTGCATCCACGAGGAAGCCGGCTGGCGCGGCGCGGACGACGCGCGCGCCAGCCTGCTCCACACCCTGCGCGCGATGGGCGCGGCGCGGCTCAACGTCGGCACCTCGGGCAACGCCAGCCAGCGCCTCGAGGGCGGGCGCATGCTGATCAGCCCGAGCGGGATCCCCGCCGAGCGCTGCCGCACCGAGGACATGGTGGTCGTGGAGGCCGACGGCCGCTACGCCGGCGCGCGCGCGCCCTCGTCCGAATGGCCGCTGCACCACGACGTCTATACCGCCTTCCCGGCGGCCGGCGCGGTGCTGCACGCGCATGCGCCCTTCGCGACCGCACTCGCCTGCCAGCGCCTCGACATCCCTCCCTTCCACTACATGATCGCGCGCTTCGGCGGCACCACGGTGCGCTGTGCGCGCTACGCCACTTTCGGCACCCAGGCGCTGTCCGACGCCACCGTGGCGGCGCTGCAAGAGCGCAGCGCCTGCCTGCTCGCCAACCACGGCATGGTCGTCCTCGGCCGCGACCTCGAGCACGCGCTGGCGATGGCGATCGAGTTCGAGACCCTCTGCGAGCAGTACTGGCGCACCCTGCAGCTGGGCGAGCCGGTGCTGCTGTCGGAAGAGGAGATGGCCGAGGTGATCGAGCGCTTCAAGTGGTACGGCAAGCCACGCGCGTGACCCGACGACAAGTCGCATCGCGACTCGCATCGCTCCCACAAGACCGCCCAGCCGCCAGCGGCAACGATGAGCACGACGGTTTTCGTAGGAGCGACGCAAGTCGCGATTCAGCCGCCGACGAAAGCGATGCGCGCCACCGAGCGCGTAAGCGCCGCGATCGCGACTTGCGTCGCTCCCACAAGACCGCCCAGCCGCCAGCGGCGACGATGAGTACGACGGTTTTCGTAGGAGCGACGCAAGTCGCGATTCAGCCGCCGACGAAAGCGATGCGCGCCACCGAGCGCGTAAGCGCCGCGATCGCGACTTGCGTCGCTCCCACAAGACCGCCCAGCCGCCAGCGGCAACGATGAGTACGACGGTTTTCGTAGGAGCGACGCAAGTCGCGATTCAGCCGCCGACGAAAGCGATGTCCGTTGGCGCAGGCGGGCGACGAGACCCGCGCGCCAGAGGCGAACAGGCCCTCCGCTACCCCTCCAGCACCCGCAGCAGGCTCGCGGTGTCGTCCCGACCCCAGCCTGCGCCCATCAGCGCGTCGAGCTGCTGCCAAACCTGCGCCGCCACCGGCAGCGGCGCGCCGAGGCGGGCGGCCTCTTCCATCAGGATGGCGAAATCCTTGTGGTGCAGGCGGGCCTCGACGCCGGCGGCGAAGTCGCGCGCCACCATCTTCGCGCCCATCACCTCCAGCACCCGCGAGCCCGCCGACCCGCCAGCGAGCGCGCACAGCACCGCGGCCTGGTCCACCCCATGGGCGCCGGCGAGGCGGAAGGCTTCGGCGCAGGCCTGGATCGCCGACACCATGATCATCTGGTTGCAGGCCTTGGCCACCTGCCCGGCGCCCGGCGGGCCGATGTGCACGATGCGCTTGCCGAGCGCCTCGAGCAGCGGACGCACGCGCGCCAGCGTGGCGGCCTCGGCACCGGCCATGATCGCCAGCGTGGCCGCGCGCGCGCCCTGTCCGCCGCCCGACACCGGCGCGTCCACCCAGCCGACGCCGCGCGTGGCGTAGCGCTCCGCGAGCGCGCGCGCCGACGCCGGGGCGATCGTGCTCATGTCCACATGGACGGCCCCGGGCGCGAAGCCCTCGGCGAGTCCCTGCGGCCCGAAGGCGAGCGCTTCGACGTCAGCGCTCGCGGTGACGATGGTGATCACCACCTCGCTGCGCGCAGCCAGATCAGAAGGCGTCGCGCACAGCGCCACGCCCTCGGCGACCAGCGCCGCCGCCGACTCCGGCCGCCGCGCCCACACCGCGAGCGCATGGCCCGCAGCGCGCAGGTGGCGAGCCATCGGCTCGCCCATCACGCCCAGCCCGATGAAACCGACCCTCATCGCCCCGCCCTCCGCCCTGCCTTCCGCCACGCTCACCGGACCACCCTCCTGTCGCTGCGCGACCTCCTCCCCGGGAGAGGGCAGCGCTTCCCTTCGGGCGGCCGTGCGGGCGCGCTCATTCACCCACCCCGCCGCTCATGCGCTCCAGCAGCTTCAGCATCGCCACCGAGTCTTCATCCCCCATCCCGCAACCCAGCATGCCGTTGAAGAGCTGCGCCGCGGCCGCAGCCGCGGGCAGCGCCACGCCGAGGCGGTGCGCCTCGCCCATGACGATGCGCAGGTCCTTCTGGTGCATCCAGGCCTTGAAGCCGGGCCGGAAGTTGCGCTCGAGCATGCGCTGGCCGTGGTTCTCCAGGATGCGCGAATACGCGAAGCCGCCGAGCAGCGCCTCGCGCACCTTCGTGCCGTCCGCGCCGCTCTTGGCCGCGAAATTGAGCGTCTCGGCCACCGCCGCCACGCCCACCCCAGTGACGATCTGATTGCAGGCCTTGGCGACCTGGCCGGCGCCGGCCTCGCCGATACGGGTGATCGACTTGCCCATGGCCTCGAACAGCGGCTGCACGCGCGCGCAGGCCGCCGCGTCGCCGCCCACCATGATGGTGAGCGTACCCGCGATCGCGCCCGGCTCGCCGCCCGAAACCGGCGCATCGAGCGCGATCACCCCGCGCGCCCCCAGGCGCTCGGCGATGGACTGCGCCACAGCGGGCGCGATCGTGCTCATGTCGATGTGGATGTGGCCGGGTGCGGCACCGTCGGCCACGCCATCGGCACCCAGCGTGACCTGCTCGACGTCGGGCGCGTCCGGCACCATGCTGATCGTCACCGCCGCGCGCCGGGCCACCTCGGCCGCGCTCGCGCAGTCGCCCGCGCCGGCCTCGAGCAGCGGCCCCATCGACTCGCGCCGCCGGCTCCACACCTGCACGCGATGGCCCGCTTTCAGCAAATTGAGCGCCATGGGCCGGCCCATGAGGCCGAGCCCGATGAATCCGACATCCATTCGTCGAGTCTCCACGGGATTGCTTGTTCTTCGGCGGGTGCGGCGGGTGCGGCGCGTGGACACGCTGGTCGCGCGGCGCGAAGCTCGCCATAATCGACGCCATGAAATACGGTCCAATCATCAAGGAAATCGGACGGGGCGCCAAGGGCGCCCGCGACCTCGACACGGCCGCTGCGGCGGCGCTCTTCGGCGACATCCTCGACGGCGTGGTGCCCGAACTCGAGCTCGGCGCCATCCTGCTCGCCTTCCGCATCAAGAGCGAGGCGCTGCCCGAGCTGCTCGGCTTCAAGCAGGCGATGGACGCGCGCACCGTGCAGGTGGCGGTGCCCGAGGGTCCGCGCTGCGTGGTGCTGCCGACCTACAACGGCGCGCGCCGCCAGGCCAACCTGATGCCGCTGGTGGCGCTGTTGCTCGCGCGCGAGGGCGTGCCGGTTCTGATCCAGGGCCGCCACGACTTCGAGACGCGGGTGAGCCCCTTCGAGCTGCTCGCCGCGCTCGACCTGCATCCGGCCGTCGACGCCGTCGAGGCTTCCGCGCAACTCGCGCGGCGGCACATCGCCTGTATCGGTGTGGACAAGTTGCTGTCCGGGCTGGATCCGCTGCTCGCGCTGCGCCTGCGCATGGGCGTGCGTGCGAGCGGCCACACCATGGCCAAGCTGGTCGACCCCTGCCGCGGGCGCAGCGTACGCGTGGTCGCGGTGACGCATCCCGAGTACCTCGAGCGCATGGACGCCTTCCTGCGCGCCGACGGCGGCCGCGCGATGCTGATGCGCGGCACCGAGGGCGAGATCTACGCCAACCCGCGACGTTGTCCGGAAATGAAGGTCTACGTGGATGGCGAGGCCAGAGTCGCTGTCCCCGCAGAGGAAGGCGGCGCCCCCCCGCTCGCCGGGCTGCCGGATGCGCCCTCGGTGGCGGACAACGCTGCGTTGATCCGCGCCATGCTCGCGGGCGAGGTCCCCGTGCCGGCGCCGATCCGCGCCCAAGTCGCCGCGCTCGCATCCGTGGCCGCCTGAGCGCATCCCACCCGACTTCCCATCGTTCCCGAGCCGCTCCGCAAGTCGCGATACGGCCGGGAGCCGGAGCAGCACGCGACGGCGCGGCCTGAAGCACCGTAATCGCGACTTGCGTCGCTCCTACAGCACTGCTTCGGAAGCGCGGCGGTTCCCGTAGGAGCGACGCAAGTCGCGATCGCGGCGGGGCAAAGTAAGCGCGGCGGTTTTCGGGGCGACCGCGGCGCCTGTCCCGCGATCGCCGCCAGCGCGGACGAACCGCAGGTCTCTCTTCAGGCGGCCAGGCGGCCGGCGCGATAGTCGGCTACGGCTTGGTAGATCTCCTGCTCGCTGTTCATGACGAACGGGCCGTATTGCGCAATCGGCTCGCCGAGCGGGCGGCCGGCGATCAGCAGCACGCGGGCGTCCTCGGTCGCCTCAATGCGCACGCCGTCGCGATCCGCGGCGTTGGCGAGGATCGCCATATTGCGCACCGGCACCGCCACCTCGCCAAGCTTCACCTGCCCGCGGTACACGTAAACGAAGACGTTGTGGTCGGCCGCCAGGGGTTGCGCGAAGCTCGAACCGGCGGGCAGGTGCAGGTCGAGGTAGAGCGGCGCGGTGACCGTGCGGGTGACGGCGCCGGTCACGCCATGGCTCTCGCCGGCGATGACGGTGGCCTCGACGCCGGCGGAGGTGGTGAAGCGCGGCAGTTCCCCCGCGGCGAAGTCGCGATACCAGGGCGCGCTCATCTTGTCCTGTGCTGGCAGGTTCAACCAGAGCTGGAAGCCTTCCATCACGCCCTCTTCCTGCTGCGGGATCTCGGAGTGGATCACGCCGCGGCCGGCGGTCATCCACTGCACGCCGCCGTTCTCCAGCAGGCCCTCGTGGCCGGCGCTGTCGCGATGCAGCATGCGGCCGGCGATCATGTAGGTCACGGTCTCGAAGCCGCGGTGGGGATGGTCGGGGAAGCCGGCGATGTAGTCGTCGGCCTGGTCGCTGCCGAAGGCGTCGAGCATCAGGAAGGGATCGAGCCGGCGCTGCAGCGGCTGGGTGAGCACGCGGGTGAGTTTGACACCGGCACCGTCCGAAGTCGGATGGCCGGTCACGAGCCGCTCCACCGTGCGTGCACGCTGCACGGTCGCGGAGGGGATGCGGGGGTTGGGGGTCGTGCTCATCTGCGTGCTCCTCTGTCCGGGGTCGGGGGGGTGTGGGGCGGGTGGGCCCGCCCTCGTCGTTCAGGCGGGCCTCGCGACGCCGGCGGCGGTCGCGAGGCTCGTGCCGCAAGGGCTCAGGCGAGCGCGGCGGCGATGTCCGCCGCGGCCTCGGCGAAGCCCTGCTTCGTGGCCTCTTCACCCATGTTCAGGCCTTCGGCGTAGATGAAATGCACGTCGTTGATGCCGAGAAAACCGAGCAGGGTCTTCAGGTAAGGCGTCTGGGTGTCGGCCGCGGTACCGCGGTAGCGCCCACCGCGCGCAAAGGTGACATAAGCCTTCTTGCCCTTGAGCAGGCCCTCGGGACCGTTCTCGGTGTAGCGGAAGGTGACGCCGGCGCGAGCGATCGCGTCGATCCAGTTCTTGAGCTGGGTGGAGATGCCGAAGTTGTACATCGGCACGCCCAGCACAAGCACGTCGGCCGCCTGTACCTCGGCGACCAGCGCGTCGCTCTGCGCCACGCGCACCGCCTGCTCGGGGCTGCGCTGCTCGGCCGGGGTGAACAGGGCGCCGAGCGCGGCCTCGTCGATCGCCGGCGCAGGGTCGCGGGCGAGGTCGCGCACCACCACACGGGCGGCCGGCTCAGCGGCGACCAGGCGGGCGACAACTTCGCTGGCGAGGCGGGTGGAGTTACCGGCTTGGGAACGGGCGCTACCGTTGATCTGCAGGATGTTCATGTGCTTGTCCTCTGGCTTGGGGATGGGATGGATTGCAGTGTATTGGATGCCGGGGATTGCATTAAGCCCGTTCGACGCACATGATTGTTCCCTATATGGAACAAATCGACCCCAACGACCTGCTCGTCTTCGCCCGCGTGGTGGCCGAGGGCAGCCTGACCGCCGCGGCCGACAAGCTCGGCCTGCCCAAGTCCACCGTCTCGCGTCGGCTGTCGCGGCTGGAGGAGCAGCTCGGCGAGCGCCTGCTGCTGCGCACCACCCGTCGTCTCAACATCACCGAGTTCGGCGCCGCCCTGCTCGACCACGCACGCCAGCTCGAGAGCGAGGTCGAGGCGGTCGCGGCGCTCGCCGAGAGCCGCCAGGCGCGCCCGAGCGGGCGGCTGCGGGTGTCGATGCCGAGCGACTTCGCCAACCTGCTGCTCACCGACATGCTCGCCGCCTTCGCCGCGCTGCATCCCGCGGTGACGCTGGAGCTCGACCTGTCGCCACGCCGGGTGGACCTGCTCGGCGAGAACTTCGACCTCGCGATCCGCCTCGGCGACCTGCCGGACGACGCGCTGCTCGCCGCGCGCCGGCTGGCGGTGTTTCCGTGGGGGCTGTATGCCGCACCCGCCTATCTCGCCGAGCACGGCGAGCCGCAGGCGCCGGACGACCTCCACCGCCATCGCGCGCTGCGCCTGCTCGCGCGCACCGGCGACGCGATCCGCTGGACCCTGCTGTGCGGCGATCAGCGCTGGGAAGGCGTGCCGCCGGGCTCGATCACCGCGAACTCCCCCGAGCTGCTGATCCGCTTCGCCTGCGCGGCTGCGGGCATCACCACCGTGCCCGAGTATTTCGCCGCGCCCCACGTGCAGCGCGGCGAGCTGCGCCGGGTGCTGCCCGACTGGCGTCCGCCCTCGATCGCCGCCTGGGCGGTGTTCCCGGGCCGGCGGCTGATGCCGGCGAAGACGCGAGCTTTCCTGGACATGCTGCAGGCGGCGCTGGGCGGCGATCAGCGCGGGTGAGAGGGCCCCGGGCTTGCACAGCCTCGCGAAGCGGGCTTGCCTCGCTCCCACGGAATGCACGGCGGCCCCCGACCTCCGCCGCCCACGGGGAACACCGCAAGCATGCACGGGTCCGAGAGCGCGGACCCCGCTCGCCTGCTCGCCTACAATGGCGCCCTTTCCCGGAAGATCGAATACGATGACCCTGCTACACCGCATCCTGAACCTGCCCGCGCGGGTGCTCTACCTCGCCCTGTTCCTGGTCGCCACCGGGCTGCTCGGCTTCGGCCTCTACCTGCAGCACGGCCTGGGCCTGGAGCCCTGCCCGATGTGCATCATGCAGCGCTACGCCTTCGCGACCGCCGCGCTGATCGCGCTGATCGCCGGCCTGCATGCACCTGGACGCGGCGGTGAGCGCATCTACGCGGTGCTGATCGGAGCGGCCGCGCTCACCGGCGGCATGATCGCCGCGCGTCAGAGCTGGATGCAGCTCAACCCGCCGCTGATCCCGGAGTGCGGCCCGGGGCTGGAGTTCATGCTCGAGAGCTTCCCGCTCGCGCAGGCCCTGCCGATGATCTTCCGCGGCGCGGGAGACTGCACCGTGATCGAATGGACTTTCCTCGGTCTGTCGATCGCGAACTGGTCGCTGGTGAGCTTCACCGCGACCGTGCTGTTCGCCGGCTGGATGCTGCTGCGGCGTAGCTGAACACTCAGTTGCAGCTCGCGGGGCCGTCCTTCACGCCCAGTTTGTGCAGGATGTTGACCAGCGGACAGATGCCGGTGAAGGCGCTCTGGAAGAGGTTGAGGCCGACGAAGCCGGTCACCCACAGGAAGTGCTTGCTGACGAAGAGCGGCGAGGCCTCGACGCCGAAGGCCAGCGAGGCCAGGACGAAGGCGCCGGCGAAGGCGCGCACGTATTCATTGGTGGTCATGCGGGATTCTCCTCGGGGTTCTCGAAGCTTGCGATGCGGCCACGCATGGCCGCGTAGTAGAGCACCGGGATCACCACCAGGGTGAGCACGGTGGACACGAAGATGCCGAAGATCAGGCTGATCGCCAGCCCGTTGAAGATCGGGTCGTCGAGGATGAACACCGCGCCGATCATCGCCGCCAGCGCGGTGAGTCCGATCGGCTTGGCGCGCACCGCGGCGGCGCGGATCAGCGCCTCGCCGAATTCCATCCCCGGCTTGCCATCCACCCCTCGCACCTGCTGATTGACGAAATCCACCAGCAGGATCGAGTTGCGCACGATGATGCCGGCGAGCGCGATCATGCCGATCATCGATGTGGCGGTGAATTGCGCGCCGAGCAGCGCATGACCGGGCATCACGCCGACGATGGTGAGCGGGATCGGCGCCATGATGATCAGCGGCACCAGGTAGCTGCGGAACTGCGCCACCACCAGCAGGTAGATCAGCACCAGGCCCACGGCGTAGGCCGCGCCCATGTCGCGGAAGGTCTCGTAGGTGATCTGCCACTCGCCGTCCCACTTCAACTGATAGCCGGCGTAGGGGTCGACGGGCTGGCGAATGAACCACTCGCCGAGCGTGCCGGCAAGCCCCCGGGTACCTTCGAGCGCCATGCCGTTCACGCGCGAGCGGATGTCGAACATGCCGTACAGCGGCGAATCCAGCTTGCCACCCATGTCGCCGGTCACGTACACCACCGGCAGCAGGTCCTTGCGGTAGAGGATCTGCTCGCGGCGCGTCTCGGCCACCTGCACCAGCTCGGAGAGCTTCACCCGCTGGCCGGCGTTGTCGCCGCCGCGCGCGCGCACCTGCATGGCGAGCAGGTCGGCGAGGTCGGACTGGCGCACCGCCGGCAGCTGGATGCGCACCGGGATCTCGTACTTGTTGTCGCCGCCATGCACCGGGGTGACGTTCTCGCCGGAGAGGCCGAGGCGTACGACCTCGACGATGTCGGCCTGCGCCACGCCCATGCGCGCGGCCTTGGCCTGGTCGACGCGCAGCACGAGCTTGGGCGCGTCCTCGTCCACCGTGTCGTCCACGCCGACGATGTCGGGGGTGTCCTCGAAGGCGGCACGAACCCGCTTCGCGACCGCCACCTGGCCGTCGTAATCCGGACCGTAGATCTCGGCCACGATCGGCGACAGCACCGGCGGCCCGGGCGGCACCTCCACCACCTTGGCGTTGCCGCCGTTGCGGAGGGCGATCGCGGTGACGGCGTCGCGCACCGACACCGCGATCTCGTGGCTCTGGCGCTCGCGCGCGGTCTTGTCGACCAGGTTCACCTGGATGTCGCCCTGTTCGGGGGCGCTCCTCAGGTAGTACTGGCGCACAAGGCCGTTGAAGTTGATCGGCGCCGCGCTGCCGGCGTAGGACTGCCAGTCGGTGACCTCGGGCACGGTGGCCAGATGTGCGCCGATCTCGTTCAACACGCGCGCCGTGTCCTCGACCGGCGTGCCGGCCGGCATGTCGAGCACGACCTGGAACTCGCTCTTGTTGTCGAAGGGCAGCATCTTCATGACCACGAGCTGCACCACCGGCAGCGCCACCGAGGCGCCGATGAGCGCGAACACGGCCAGCCACAGCATCAGGCGGTTGCGAGCGCCGCGGCGGGGGTCGAACATCGGCGTCATCACGCGACGGAAGAGGCCGTCGAGCCGCTTCGTAATCCGGTCTTCGCCACCATGCTGATGGGCGTCGACGTTCTTCAGCATCTTCTGCGCCAGCCAGGGCGTGACCACGAAGGCCACCACCAGCGAGATGAACATGCCCATCGAAGCGTTGATCGGGATGGGGCTCATGTAGGGACCCATCAGCCCGGTCACGAAGGCCATCGGCAGCAGCGCCGCGATGACGGTGAAGGTGGCGAGGATGGTAGGGCCGCCGACCTCGTCGACCGCCCTGGGGATCAGTTTCCACAGCGCCGTGTCGGGCTCGAGGGTGTGCCAGCGGTGGATGTTCTCCACCACGACGATGGCGTCGTCGACCAGGATGCCGATCGAGAAGATGAGCGCGAACAGCGACACCCGGTTGAGCGTGAAGCCCCAGGCCCAGGAGGCGAACAGCGTCGCCGCGAGCGTGAGCGACACCGCGATGCCGACGATGATCGCCTCGCGCCGGCCGAGCGCGAAGAACACCAGCGCCACCACCGCGGCGGTGGCGAAGGCGAGCTTGCCGATGAGCTGCTTGGCCTTGTCGTTGGCAGTCTTGCCGTAATCGCGCGTGACGGTGAGCTCCACGCCCTCCGGGATGAGGCTGCCACGCAGGTTCTCCAGGCGCTGCATCGCCGCGCGGGCGACATCGGCTGCGTTGGCGCCGGGCTTCTTCGACAGCGCCAGGGTGACCGCCGGGAAGAGGCCGTGCTGATCGATGCCGCGCTCCGAGGCGGCGGCGCCGGTGCCGAACCAGACGTACTGCGCGGGCTGATCGGGGCCGTCGACGACCTCGGCGACGTCGCGCAGGAAGACCGGTCGGCGCTCGGAGACGCCCACGACCAGGTTGCGCACGTCCTCGGCGGACTCGAGGTAGGTGCCGGTCTGCACCAGCACTTCCTTGTTGCCCGCGACCAGGCTGCCCGCCGGCTGCGAGGCGTTGGCGAGCTGCAGCGCGCCGCGCAGGTCCTGCGCGGTGACGCCGTGCGCGTTCATGCGCTCGATGTCCATGTCCACCCGGATCACGTGGCCCGGGCCGCCGATGGTGGCGACGTCGCGGGTGCCGGGGATGCGCTTGAGCTCGGTCTCGATCGCACGCGAGACCTGCTGCAGCGAGAAGGCGGCACGTTCGGGATCGGCGGTCCACAGCGTGAAGCTGACGATGGGCACATCGTCGATTCCCTTGGGCTTGATCAGCGGCTGGCCGACGCCGAGCTGTGGCGACAGCCAGTCGGCATGCGAGTCCACCGTGTCGTAGAGCCGGACCAGCGCGGTCTGGTTGGGCACGCCGACCTCGAACTGCACGGTGATCACCGCCATGCCGGGGCGCGACACGGTGTAGACATGCTCGACGCCCGCCATGCGCGACAACACCTGCTCGGCCGGCCGTGCCACCAAAGCCTCGACGTCGCGCGCCGAGGCCCCCGGAAAGGGCACCAGCACGTTGGCCATGGTGACGTCGATCTGCGGCTCTTCTTCCTTGGGCGTGATCAGCGTGGCGAAGATGCCGGCCAGCAGCAGCACCAGCGCCAGCAGCGGGGTGATCGCGTTGCGCTGGAAACCGGCCGCGATACGGCCGGAGATGCCGAGGGACTTTTCCATGGTCGCCTTCCGGCTCAGCGCGCGGCCGCGCGGGCCTGGATGCCGGCCTGCACCGGGTCGAGGGCGAGGGTCTCGTCCCCGCCGAGACCGGAGAGCACCTCGACCCACTCGCCGCCGGGGAGCGCGCGGCCGAGACGGATCTGGCGCAGCGTGAAGCCGCCCTGCCCGTCGGCGGCGTAGACGGCGGTGAGCTCGCCGCGACGCAGCACGGCGGCAGCCGGGATCACGGTCGGCCCGGCGGTGCTTGCAGCGGCGGCCGTGCCCTGGAAATGCACGCGCGCGAAGCTGCCGGGGAGCACATCCTCGATGCCGGCCGGCAGGTCCACGCGCACGCGCACGGTGTGGGTGCGCGCGTCGGCGGCGGGCAGCACCGTGACCGCGGCCGCCTCGACGATGCGCCTGCTGGCGGGCAGTTCGACCCTGGCGCGCAGCGGGCCGGCACCCAGCTCGGCGAGACGCTGCGGGGCGAGATCGGCCACGGCGCGCATCTGCGCGGGGTCATACACGGTGAGCAGGTTGCGCCCGGGCTGTGCCATCTCGCCGGGCTCGATGTGGCGCGCGGCGACGAGGCCGTCGAGCGGCGACACCACGCTGGTGTAGCCCTTCACGGTGGCGGCCTGCTCGCGCTGGGCGCGCGCGGCGCGCACCTGAGCCTCGGCGGCCTGGAACTGCGCGCGCGCGTTGTCGAGCGCCGACTGGCTGAGGAACTTGCGCTCGACCAGGCTGCGCGCGCGCTGGTATTCGGCCCGCGCGTTGACGAGCGCGCTCTCGGCCTGGGCAATGCCGGCATCGGCCGCGGCGACGGCGGCGGCAACCTCGGCCGGGTCGATGCGCGCCAGCACCGCGCCCCTGCGCACGCGATCGCCGGCGTCCACGGAGAGCTCGAGGATGCGACCGGGCATCTGCGCAGCCAGGGTGGACTGGCGCACGGCCTCGATGGTGGCCTCGGCGACGATCGCGGGGACGACCGCGCGTGCCTCGACGCGGACGGTGGGAAGCTCCGCACGCACCCCGCCGGAAGTGACGGTCAACAGGCTCAGGACAAGAACAGCCAGGAGACGGGCAGGAACGGAGAGCATGATCGGCTTCATAAGAATAAGTATATTCTTATATTGAAGGCCGTCAAGGAATACCCCTCGAGAACCGCGAGAGACGGCACTACTGCAGGCAGGAGCGACGCGAGTCACCATCCCGCCGACACCGCGGCAGCGCCGCGGATTGCGCGCGCCGTCGGGTCGGGCCTCAGCCCAGGCAGCCGAGCGCGTAGTCGGCCATCGCGGCGACCACCGGGTCGGCCTCGCCCGCGGCGGTCGCGAGGGTGATCTCGCAGCCGGGGTGGGCGGCGCGCGCCTCCTCCAGCAACACCGGCAGATCGCGCTTGAGGTGGCCGCCCTGGGCAAGGAAGATCGGCACCACGGCCACTTTGTGCGCGCCCTCGGCGGCGAGCGCGGCGATCGCCTCGGGCAGGGTCGGGGACATGAATTCGAGGAAGGCGAGTTCGACGCGCGGCGCCCCCGGACGGGCGAGCGCCGCATCGCGGATGCGCCGCATCGGCCCGGCCCACTCGGGGTCGCGGGCGCCGTGGCCGAAGAGGACGATGGCGGAAGCGGACGGATTGGCTGCGTTCATGCGGAAGGCTCCGGGGTAGCGTCGCGCGCAGGCGCATCGGCCTGACGCAGCAGGTGTTCGAGTGCGCGCGCCGCACACAGCAGGCCGACGCTGGCGGTCACCGCCATGCTCGAGCCGTAGCCGGCGCACGCCAGCCCCTGGGGGGCGGACGCGGCGCCGGGATGGGCCGCGTCGCAGGCATCGACCGCGGGAAAGTGCAAGGGTTCGGTGGAGAACACCGCCTCGATGCCGAATTTCTTCTTCGGGTCGCGGGGGAAGCCGTGCTCCTTGCGCAGGCGAGCGCGCACCTTGGCGAGAAGCGGATCCTGCAGCGTACGCGCGAGGTCGTCCATGCCGATGCGCGCAGGGTCGCGCTTGCCGCCGGCCCCACCCGCCATCACCAAGGGGATGCGGCGCTCCCTGCAGGTCACCGCGATCGCGACCTTGGCGCGCACGTTGTCGATCGCATCGATCACCAGATCGAAGCCGTGCAGCAACTCGGCGGCGTTCTCCGGGGTGAGGAAATCCTCGATCGTGTCCACCCGGCAGGCCGGGTCGATACCTGCGATGCGCGTCGCCATGGCGCTCACCTTGGCCATGCCGAGGGTGTCCTCGAGCGCATGGGCCTGGCGGTTGATGTTGGATTCGGCGACATGGTCGAGGTCGATCAGGGTCAGCCGCCCCACCCCGCTGCGCGCGAGCGCCTCGGCGGCCCACGAGCCGACGCCGCCGATGCCGATCACGCAGGCGTGCGCGCCCGCGAGGCGCGCGGCCGCGCCCTCGCCGTAAAGACGGTCGATGCCGCCGAACCGGCGCGCACGGTCGGTCGTGGCCGAAGTCATGGCAGGCTCAGGCACCGGTGGCGCCAGTCTGGCGGCTGTCCAGCCACACCCCCAGGCCCTGGGCGTTGAGCTCGAGGTCCATGCGCAGCAGCTCGAGCGTCTCCTCCTCGCCGAGCGCCCAGTTCTGGCGCGCGGCCTCCTCGCGGAAGATCTGCTCCAGCCCGGCGACGATCTCGACGTGACGGGCGACGCCGTCGCCGCGCGCGGCCTCAGCCACCGCGAGCATGGTGTCGATCAGGCGGTGCAGGTCGGCACCGAGGCGATCGACCTCACCGACGCGGCTGTAGTGCGTCAGGTACATCGCCTGCGGCCGCATCGCCAGCATGCGATCGATCGAGGCGTGCATGCCCTCGGGGTCGAACTGCGTCGGCGTGGTGGTCGGCACCACGAAGGCGCGGCCATCCACGTCGAGTTCGCGGTAAGACAGGCCGAAGGTGTCGCCGGTGAAGAAGGCACGCGCGACCGAGTCCCAGATGCAGATGTGGTGGCGGGCGTGGCCCGGGGTGTCGAACACCCGCAGCATGCGGCTGCCTACATGGATTTCGAGGCCGTCGGTGGCCGGCACGATGCGCTCGGCCGGCACCGGCACGAGCTGGCCATACAGGTCGAAGGCGCGCTCCGGGCCATACACCGCGCAGGTGGCCTCCCACAGCTTGCCCGGGTCGATCATGTGGCGCAGACCGCGCGGATGCACCAGCAGCCTCGCCTGCGGCAGCGCGCACATCAGGCTGCCGGCACCGCCGGCGTGGTCGAGGTGGATGTGGGTCAGCAGCACCCAGTCCACCGCCTCGGGGGCGATGTCGAGCGCGGCGAGCGCACCGAGGATGCGCGGCACCGAGGCGTTGCTCGCGCTATCGACGATGGCGGCGCGCCCGTCCTGCACGATCACGTGGATGGCGGCGAGCTGCGGCCGGCCGTAGCCGGAGTCGATCGCATGCACGCCGTCGCCGTAGTGGATCAGGTCCTTCATTGTTCCTCCCGAATGGCCGGTTCGCTGCCGCGCCTGTCGATGTGAAACGGGCGAGCGTACGCGTCGCGTCGCCCGCCCGGCAGTCGGCGGAGCGCAGGACGCGCTCCAGGCATCCGTCAGAACGGAATGTCGTCGTCGAAGTCGCCGAAGCCGCCCGACTGCTGCGGCGGCGCCGACTGCGGCTGCGTGCGCTGCGCGGGGGCTGCGGGCTGGCGGGCCGGCGCGGATTGGGCGCCGGCATCCCAGCCACCGCCCTCGCCGCCGCGCATCGGCGCATCGCCGCCTTCGCGGCGGCCGAGCATCTTCATCTCGTCGGCGCGGATCTCGGTGGTGTAGCGGTCCTGGCCGCTCTGGTCCTGCCACTTGCGCGTGCGCAGGCTGCCCTCGATGTACACCTGGCTGCCCTTGCGCAGGTACTGGCCGGCGATCTCGGCGAGCTTGCCGAAGAAGGCGACGCGGTGCCATTCGGTGGCCTCGCGGCGCTCGCCGGTGTTCTTGTCCCGCCAGGTCTCGGTGGTGGCCAGGCGGATGTTGCAGATCGCGTCGCCGGAGGGGGCGAAGCGGCTTTCCGGATCGGCGCCGAGGTTGCCGATCAGGATCACTTTATTGACGGATGCCATCCGGATCTCCTTTGCATGCGTTTGCCGGCCGCGTCGGGCGTGCCGGCGGTGAGTATGGTGAAGCCGGGCTCAGCGCGGCGCGCCGGCCGGAGCCGCGCGCAGCGGCGGGGGATTCATCGTGCTCGCCAGTGCGAGCCAGAGCAGCGCGAGCGCCGCGCACGACAGGCTCACCGCGGCCGGGCCGAAGGTCTGCCCCAGCCAGCCGCCGAGCACGCCGCCGAGGAACAGGCCGATCGACTGCAGGGTGTTGTAGACGCCCAGCGCCGTGCCCTTGGAGCCGGGCGGCGCGATACGCGAGATCCACGACGGTTGGGTGGCCTCGAGCACGTTGAAGGAGATAAAGAAGAGCGTCAGCAACAATGCCAATGGTATCAATCCGTCACCGAAAAGCCACAGCCCGATCTGCACGACGGCGAGCAGGACGATGGCGGCATTGAACACCGGCTTGAGCTTGTCGTGGCGCTCGGCGACGATCACCGCCGGCACCATGACCACGAAGGACAGCAGCACCGCCGGCAGGTAGACCTTCCAGTGCTCGGGCACCGGCAGGCCGCCGCCGGAGACCAGGGCCGAGGGCACCATCACCCACATCGTGGTCTGGATGAGGTGGAGCGCGAACACGCCGAAGTTGAGCCGCATGAGCTGGCCGTCGCGCAGCACGTCGATGAGCCGGCCGGTGGCGCGCGGCACCGGCGGAGCGACCGGCACCGCCCACAGCAGAACCCCGATCGCACCCGCGGCAAGCACGGCGGTGAGCCAGAAGATGCCATCCATGCCGACGGCGGCGTAGAGCAGCGGTGCCGCCACCATCGAGAGCGCGAACACCAGGCCGATCGAGGAGCCGATCATCGCCATGACCTTGGTGCGGTGCTGGTCGCGGGTGAGGTCGGCGGCGAGCGCGGTGACCGCGGCGGAGATCGCCCCCGCACCCTGCAGCACGCGGCCGACGATGATCATGTGGATGCCGTCGGCGAGCGCCGCGACCACGCTGCCGAGCACGAACAGCACCAGGCCGAAGACGATCACCGGCTTGCGGCCGAAGCGGTCGGAGGCGGCGCCGTAGGCGATCTGCAGGCAGGCCTGGGTGAGGCCGTAGGCGCCGATCGCCAGGCCCACCAAGGTGAGGTCGCCGCCCCCGGGGATGGTGGCGGCGTGCACCGCGAACACCGGCAGGATCAGGAACAGGCCGAGCATGCGCAGCGCGAAGATCGCCGCCAGGCCCATGCCGGCGCGGCGTTCTTCGCGCGTCATGGGGTCGCGTGCGGGAACGGACATACGGAGGAACCGGCTTCGAGAAAGACCGCGATTCTACCATCCCGCCCCGCGCTGCGCGGACCGCCTTGGCCTTGCGGCGGCTTCCCGGCGTATATTGGGCAGTTCGCCTTTCCCTGCTCGCAGCCATGGACCAGATCCGCATCCGCGGTGCCCGCACCCACAACCTCAGGAACGTCAGCCTCGACCTGCCGCGCAACCGGCTGACCGTGATCACCGGCCTGTCGGGCTCGGGCAAGTCCTCGCTCGCCTTCGACACCCTCTACGCCGAGGGCCAGCGCCGCTACGTCGAGTCGCTGTCGGCCTACGCCCGCCAGTTCCTGCAGCTGATGGAAAAGCCCGACGTCGATCTGATCGAGGGCTTGTCGCCGGCGATCGCGATCGAGCAGAAGGCGACCAGCCACAACCCGCGCTCCACCGTCGGCACGGTCACCGAGATCCACGATTACCTGCGCCTGCTCTACGCGCGTGCCGGCACGCCGCACTGCCCCGACCATCCGCAGCACGCGCTCGAGGCGCAGAGCGTGGCGCAGATGGTGGACCACGTGCTGGCACTGCCCGAGGACACGAAGCTGATGATCCTCGCCCCGGTGGTGGCCGGGCGCAAGGGCGAGCAGGGCGACCTGTTCGCCGATCTGCGCGCGCAGGGTTTCGTGCGCGTGCGCGTCGACGGCGAGGTGATGGAGCTCGACGCCCTGCCCCCGCTCGAGAAGGGGCGCCGCCACGACGTCGAGGTCGTGATCGACCGCGTCAAGGTGCGCACCGATCTGCGCGGCCGCCTCGCGGAGTCCTTCGAGACCGCGCTGACCCACGCCGACGGGCGCGCGCTCGCGGTGGAGATGGACTCGGGTCGCGCACACCTGTTCTCCGCGCGCTTCGCCTGCCCGGTGTGCGCCTTCGCGCTCGCCGAGCTCGAGCCGCGCCTGTTCTCCTTCAACAACCCGGCGGGCGCCTGCCCGAAGTGCGACGGGCTGGGCGAGGTCGAGTTCTTCGATCCCGCACGCGTCGTGGTCCATCCCGAGCTGTCGCTGGCCTCGGGCGCGATCCGCGGCTGGGACCGGCGCAACCAGTTCTATTTCCAGATGCTGGCGAGCCTCGCGGCGCACTACGCCTTCGACATCGAGACGCCCTGGCAGGATCTGCCGGCGCGCGTGCGCGAGATCGTGCTCGATGGATCGGGGCGGACGAAGATCGCCTTTCGCTACATGGCCGACAACGGCCGCATGGTGCTCAAGGAGCATCCCTTCGAGGGCATCCTCCCCAACCTGGAGCGCCGCCTGCGCGAGACCGACGCGGTCGCGGTGCGAGAGGAGCTGTCGAAGTACCGCGCCACCCGCCCCTGCCCCGCTTGCCACGGCACCCGCCTGCGCAGCGAGGCGCGCCACGTGCTCGTCGGCGGGCGGGCGCTGCACGAGGTCGGCCACATGCCGCTCGGCGAGTGCCGCACTTTCTTCGCCACGCTGCAACTCGCCGGCGCGCGCGCCCAGGTGGCCGAGCGCATCGTGCGCGAGATCGCCGACCGCCTCGGCTTCCTGATCGACGTGGGCCTCGACTACCTCTCGCTCGACCGCTCCGCCGACACCCTCTCGGGCGGCGAAGCGCAGCGCATCCGCCTGGCGAGCCAGATCGGCTCGGGTCTGACCGGGGTGATGTACGTCCTCGACGAGCCTTCGATCGGCCTGCACCAGCGCGACAACGACCGCCTGCTGGCCACGCTCGCGCGCCTGCGCGACCTCGGCAACACGGTGATCGTGGTCGAACACGACGAGGACGCCATGCGCAGCGCCGACTATCTGGTGGACATGGGCCCGGGCGCGGGCGAGCACGGTGGCGAGGTGGTGGCGCACGGCACGCCGGACGAGGTCATCGCCTCGCCGCGTTCGGTCACGGGCGACTACCTCTCCGGCCGGCGCAGCATTGCAATCCCGGCGCAGCGCACGCGCCCCCACCCGGAGCGCCAGCTGCGCATCGTCGGCGCGCGCGGCAACAACCTGAAGACGGTGGAGGTGTCGCTGCCGGTGGGGCTCCTCACCTGCATCACCGGGGTGTCGGGCTCGGGAAAGTCGACGCTGATCAACGACACCCTGGCACGCGTCGTGGCCCACCGGCTCAACGGTGCCGCCACCGAGCCCGCGCCACACGATGCGATCGAGGGCCTGCAGCACTTCGACAAGCTGATCGACGTCGATCAGTCGCCGATCGGGCGCACCCCACGCTCCAACCCGGCGACCTACACCGGCCTGCTGACCCCGATCCGCGAGCTCTTCGCCGGCGTGCCCGAGGCCCGCGCGCGCGGCTACAGTCCGGGGCGCTTCTCGTTCAACGTGCGCGGCGGGCGTTGCGAGGCCTGCCAGGGCGACGGCCTGGTCAGGGTGGAGATGCACTTCCTGCCCGACATGTACGTGCCCTGCGACGTCTGCCACGGTCGCCGCTACAACCGCGAGACCCTCGAGATCCGCTACAAGGGGCGGACGATCGACGAGGTGCTGGGGATGACCGTCGAGCAGGCCCTGGGTTTCTTCTCCGCGGTGCCGAACGTGGCGCGCAAACTGGAGACGCTGATGGACGTCGGCCTGGGCTACATCCGCCTCGGCCAGAGCGCCACCACCCTGTCGGGCGGCGAGGCGCAGCGCGTCAAGCTCGCGCTCGAGCTGTCGCGCCGCGATACCGGGCGCACCCTGTACATCCTCGACGAGCCGACCACCGGCCTGCATTTCCAGGATATCGAGATGCTGATCGCGGTGCTGCAGCGCTTGCGCGCGCACGGCAACACGATCATCGTGATCGAGCACAATCTCGACGTGATCAAGACCGCCGACTGGCTGATCGACATGGGCCCGGAGGGCGGCGGCGGTGGCGGCATGGTGGTGTGCTGCGGCACGCCCGAAGAGGTCGCCGCGCATCCGGCGAGTCATACCGGCCTGCACCTGCGCAGGGTGCTCGGGGGCTGAGCCCCGGCCGATCCACCCCACCGGGCTTCCGCGCCCCTTTGCGGCGCCCGAGCGGTGCGCCGCGACTTACTCAACCGGCTTCGTAGCCCTGCGGGTTGCCGCTCTGCCAGCGCCACGCATCCACGCACATCGCCTGCAGGTCGCGTTGCGCCTTCCAGCCGAGCACCTGCTCGGCGCGCGCAGGGTCCGCCCAGCACGCGGCGATATCGCCCGGACGGCGCGCGACGATGTCGTAGGGGACCGGTCGCCCGCTCGCCGCCTCGAAGGCGCGCACCATCTCCAGCACGCTGTAGCCGCGCCCGGTGCCGAGGTTGAGCGTCGTCACGCCGGGGAGTTCGTCGATGCGCTCGAGCGCGCGCAAATGGCCGAGCGCCAGGTCGACCACGTGGATGTAGTCGCGCACCCCGGTTCCGTCCGGCGTCGCGTAGTCGTCGCCGAAAACGCGCAAGCGCGGCAGGCGGCCGACCGCGACCTGACTGACGAAAGGCATCAGGTTGTTGGGCAGGCCGTCGGGATCCTCGCCGATCCGACCGCTCGCGTGTGCCCCGACAGGGTTGAAGTAACGCAGCAGCACCACGTTCCAGCGTGGATCCGAGGCGGCGAGATCACGCAGGATCTGCTCGCCCATGAGCTTGGTCCAGCCGTAAGGATTGGTCGCCGTAGTCGGGAAATCCTCGCGGATCGGCACCGAGGCCGGGTCGCCATACACCGTCGCCGACGAACTGAACACCATGCGCCGGCATCCCGCTGCGTCCATGGCCTGCAGCACCGACAGCAGTCCATGCAGGTTGTTGTCGTAATAGGCCAGCGGTTGGGACACCGACTCGCCCACGGCCTTCTTGGCGGCAAAGTGGATCACCGCCGCCACCTCGTGCTCGCCGAAGACCCGCGCGAGCACGCCATGGTCCCGCACGTCGCCCTCCACGAAGCCGGTCAGCGGCTTGCCTCCGAGCTCTTCGATCCGCCGCACCGCCTCGAAGGACGCGTTGGAGAGGTCGTCCACCACCACCACGTCCTGCCCGGCGCCGAGCAACTCGACGCAGGTATGCGAGCCGATGTAGCCCGCACCGCCGGTCACCAAGGTCACTGCCATCGTTCCATCCTCCTGTCCTGTCCGCCCGCGGGCGCGCTGCGCTCGACCCTAGCACGCACAGGCGAAAAAAAACCGGGCCTGAGCCCGGTTCTTCATACGAGTCGCGCGTTTCACGCGGCCTCGGCTTCCTCGACTTCCACCGCTTCGACGTCCGGACGGTCGAGCAACTCGACGTAGGCCATCGGGGCGTTGTCGCCATCGCGGAACCCACACTTCAGGATGCGCAGGTAGCCGCCGTTGCGGGTGGCGTAGCGCGGACCCAGCTCGTCGAAGAGCTTGACGACCATGTCGCGATCGCGCAGGCGGTTGAAGGCCAGGCGGCGGTTGGAGAGGCTGGGCTTCTTGCCCAGGGTGATCATCGGCTCGACCACGCGGCGAAGTTCCTTCGCCTTCGGAAGGGTCGTCTTGATCAGCTCATGACGCAGCAGCGAGTTGGCCATGTTGCGGAACATCGCCTGGCGGTGGCTGCTGGTACGGTTCAGCTTGCGAAGACCATTACGGTGACGCATTTCAATTCCTCACTTGCCCGGCGACTCAACCGAGCTTTTCAAGCCCGGCCGGCGGCCAGTTTTCCAGTTTCATGCCAAGCGTCAGCCCGCGGGAGGCCAACACTTCCTTGATCTCGTTGAGCGACTTGCGGCCCAGGTTCGGGGTCTTCAGCAGCTCGGTCTCGGTACGCTGGATCAGGTCGCCGATGTAGTAGATGTTCTCGGCCTTCAGGCAGTTGGCCGAGCGCACCGTGAGCTCCAGATCGTCGACCGGGCGCAGCAGCACCGGGTCGATGGTCGGCGAAGCCGCCTCGACGCGCTCCGGTGCCGTCCCCTCGAGGTCGGCGAACACGGAAAGCTGGTCCATGAGAACCCGGGCGGCGTAGCGAATCGCCTCTTCCGGGTCGACCGCACCGTTGGTCTCGATGTCGATGATCAGGCGATCCAGGTCGGTACGCTGCTCGACGCGAGCGCTCTCGACAAGGTAGCTGACGCGACGCACGGGACCGAAGGAGGCATCGAGCACGACGCGACCGATGGACTTGCTCTCCGCGTTCTCGGGACGCGAATTGCCCGGCACGTAGCCGCGGCCTTCCTCGACCTTGATCTGCATGTCGAGCTTGCCGCCCGGCGCGAGGTGGGCGATCACGTGGTCGGGATTGATGATCTCGACGTCGTGACCGACCTCGATGTCGGCCGCAGTCACCACACCCTCGCCTGCCTTGGCGAGACGGACGGTGACCTCGCTGCGCCCGTTGAGCTTGAACACCACGCCCTTCAAGTTGAGCAGCAGATCGACGATGTCCTCGCGGACGCCGTCGAGCGTGGAGTACTCGTGAAGCACCCCTTCGATCGTCACTTCGGTCGGCGCATGGCCGGGAAGCGACGACAGGAGGATGCGCCGAAGCGCATTCCCCAGCGTGTGACCGAAACCGCGCTCGAACGGCTCCATCGTCACCCGCGCCTGAACGGGCGAGGTGCTCTGGACGTCGATGATGCGCGGTTTCAGCAGTGCATTGCTTTGCATCAGCATTTCCTCGGAACTAGAA
Organism: Thauera aminoaromatica; assembly: GCF_000021765.1. Lineage (NCBI taxonomy): Bacteria > Pseudomonadati > Pseudomonadota > Betaproteobacteria > Rhodocyclales > Zoogloeaceae > Thauera > Thauera aminoaromatica. Next base: position 3,631,520 of record NC_011662.2, read on the forward strand.
GAGGATCAGCCCCCCGCTCAGCGGGAGTACAGTTCCACGACCAGGCCTTCGTTGATCGTCGGGGGCAGTTCGCTGCGCACCGGATAGGCCTTGAACGTGCCCTTGCCGGCCTTCGCGTCCACCTCGAGCCACTCGGGGAAGCCACGCGACTCGGCGGCCTCGAGGGCGGCCTTGACGCGCAGATGACCACGCGCACGCTCGGTCAGCTCCACCACGTCGCCCGGACGAACCACATACGACGGAATGTTGACGCGCTTGCCATTGACCAGCACGCCGTTGTGACGCACCACCTGGCGCGCCTCTGCACGCGAGGCACCGAAGCCCATGCGATACGCGACGGCATCCAGGCGACCTTCGAGCAGCTGCAGAAGATTCTCGCCGGTCTGGCCGCGGCGGCGGTCGGCTTCGGCATACACCTTGCGGAACTGGCGCTCGAGCACGCCGTAGATGCGGCGGATCTTCTGCTTCTCACGCAGCTGGACGCCGTAGCCCGACAGGCGCTGGCCGGAGCGCTGGCCATGCTGGCCGGGCGCGTAGGCGCGACGCTCGATGGAGCACTTGTCGGTAAAGCACTTTTCGCCCTTCAGAAACAGCTTTTCGCCTTCGCGACGGCACTGACGGCACTTGGGATCGAGATTACGAGCCACTTATCAACTCCTTGTCAGATACGGCGCTTTTTCGGCGGACGGCAGCCGTTGTGCGGAATGGGGGTGATGTCCGTGATGCTGGAAATCTTGATCCCCAGCGCATTGAGCGCACGAACCGAGGATTCGCGGCCCGGGCCGGGGCCCTTGATGCGAACCTCGAGATTCTTGATGCCACATTCCTGCGCCACCTTGCCCGCAGCTTCGGCCGCAACCTGCGCGGCAAACGGCGTGCTCTTGCGCGAACCCTTGAAGCCGGCGCCACCCGAAGTCGCCCACGACAGGGCGTTGCCCTGGCGGTCGGTGATGGTGATGATGGTGTTGTTGAAGCTCGCGTGAACGTGCGCGATACCTTCGGCGACGTTCTTCTTGACCTTCTTGCGAACCTTGGTTCCAGTCTTAGCCATTATCGGATCCTATTACTTCTTGCCGGCGATCGGCTTGCGCGGACCCTTGCGGGTACGGGCATTGGTGCGGGTGCGCTGACCGCGAAGCGGCAGGCCACGACGGTGACGGACGCCGCGGTAGCAGCCCAGGTCCATCAGTCGCTTGATGTTCATCGTGACTTCACGACGCAGGTCGCCTTCGACCACGAAGCGCGCGACTTCATCACGCAGCTTCTCCATGTCGGACTCGGTGAGATCCTTGATCTTCACCGAGCGAACGATGCCGGCAGCGTCGCAAATCTTCTGAGCACGCGAACGGCCGATCCCATAGATGGCGGTCAGCGCGATCTCGGCATGCTTGTGATTGGGAATGTTTACCCCAGCAATACGGGCCATCCGTATACCCCGAAACGAAAAACGTTAAATTCTAATGCCTGCGGTCGAGTAGATCAACCCTGGCGTTGCTTGTGCCGCGGATCGCTGCAAATGACGCGAACCACACCCTTGCGGCGGATGATCTTGCAGTTGCGGCAGAGCCGCTTGACTGAGGCCTGGACTCTCATGGTCTTGCTCCTGTTTCTTTAAGCTTCACTTGGTCCGGAAAACGATCCGGCCCTTGGTCAGGTCATAGGGGGTGAGCTGCACGGTCACCTTGTCCCCGGGGAGGATCCGGATGTAGTGCATCCGCATCTTTCCGGAGATGTGTCCAAGGACCATGTGACCGTTTTCGAGCCTGACGCGGAACGTTGCATTGGGAAGGTTCTCAGTGACCTCACCTTGCATCTCGATGACATCTTCCTTCGTCATGCGCTCACCTGCCGGGCAGACCCGCCCCCTTGAAATTCGCCTTTTTCAGCAGACTCTCGTATTGGTGCGACATCACGAACGCCTGGACCTGGGCCATGAAGTCCATCGTGACCACCACGAGGATCAGCAGCGAGGTGCCGCCGAAATAGAACGGTACGTTCCACTTCAGGATCAGGAACTCCGGCAGCAGGCAGACGAGGGTGATGTAGATCGCCCCGGCCAGCGTCAGCCGCATGAGAATCTTGTCGATATAGCGCGCGGTTTGGTCGCCGGGACGGATCCCGGGCACAAAGGCCCCGCTCTTCTTCAGGTTGTCCGCCGTTTCGCGGGCATTGAACACCAGCGCCGTGTAGAAGAAGCAGAAGAACACAATCGCCACCGCATACAACATCACATAGATCGGCTGACCGGGAGACAGTGTGGATGCGATGTCGCGCAACCAGTACATGCCCTCCGAGGAACCGAACCACTGCCCCAGCGTCGCCGGAAACAGGATGATGCTCGATGCAAAGATCGGCGGGATCACGCCCGACATGTTCAACTTCAACGGCAGATGCGAGCTTTGCCCCCCATACACCTTGTTCCCGACTTGCCGCTTCGCGTAGTTCACCAGGATCTTGCGTTGGCCACGCTCGACGAACACGACGAAAGCCGTCACCAGCACCACGAGGATGCAGATGAAGAGCGCGGTGAAGGGATGCATGGCACCGGTCCGCACCAGTTCGAACAAGCCACCGATCGCAGCCGGCAAGCCGGCAATGATGCCTGCGAAGATGATCATCGAGATGCCGTTGCCGATGCCTCGCTCGGTGATCTGCTCACCCAGCCACATCAGGAACATCGTCCCGGTCACCAAGGTCGCCACCGTCACGAAGCGGAACATCAGTCCCGGCTCGAGCACCAGGCCAGCCTGTCCTTCCAGCGCGATCGCGATCCCCAGCGCCTGCGCAAGCGCGAGCACAAGGGTTCCATAGCGTGTGTATTGCGTGATCTTGCGTCGCCCCGCCTCGCCTTCCTTCTTTAGCGCCTCCAGCGAAGGCACCGCCACGGTCATCAACTGCATGATGATGGACGCAGAGATGTAGGGCATGATGCCCAGCGCAAAGATGGTGAAGCGCGACAGCGCACCGCCCGAGAACAGGTTGAACACGCCCAGGATGCCACCCTGCTGGGACTGGAACAGCTCGGCCAGCCCCTGCGGGTCGATTCCCGGAACCGGGATATGCGCACCAATCCGATAAACGATCAGCGCGCCCACCAGGAACAGCAGGCGTCGCTTGAGATCACCGAACCGTCCGGGGCTTCCCAGCGTGGCAGCAGGATTCGCCACAACCGTTTCCTTTTGTTACTCGGCCGCCACGGAGCCGCCAGCGGCTTCGATCGCCGCCTTCGCACCCTGGGTGGCGCCGACGCCGCGCAGAACCACCTTGCGGCTGATCGAACCGGACAGCACGACCTTCGCCGACAGCGCGTCGGCGGCGATCACCCCGGCCTGTTTCAGCGTCAGCAGATCGACTTCATCGACCGGCAGCTTGTCGAGCTCGGACAGGCGTACCTCGACGTTGCGGGCTCGCGTCAGCGACACGAATCCACGCTTCGGCAGACGGCGCTGCAGCGGCATCTGACCGCCCTCGAAGCCGACCTTGTGAAAGCCACCGGCGCGGGACTTCTGACCCTTGTGGCCGCGGCCGCAGGTCTTGCCCAGGCCGCTGCCGATGCCACGGCCGACTCGGCGCGCTTCCTTCTTCGAACCCTCACCGGGCTTGATGCTATTCAGGCGCATTTCAACCCTCGCACTTGACCAGGTAGGACACCTTGTTGATCATCCCGCGCACCTCGGGGGTATCCGCCAGCTCGACCGAATGGTTGAGCCGACGCAGACCGAGGCCGCGCACGGTGGCGCGGTGGGACTGCTTGGTGCCGATCACGCTCTTGACGAGCGTCACCTTGATTTTCTTGTCCGACATCTCTTACCCCAGGATCTCTTCGACGGACTTGCCGCGTTTCGCAGCGATTTCCGCCGGGGTGTTGATCGCCATCAGGCCGTTGATCGTGGCACGGACGACGTTGTACGGATTGGCCGAACCGATGCACTTGCAGATCACGTCGGTAACGCCCATGACTTCGAACACGGCGCGCATCGGACCGCCGGCGATGATGCCGGTACCGGCCGGAGCGGGTTGCATGAGCACCGAAGCGGCGCCATGCTTGCCCATCACGGTATGCTGAAGGGTGCCGTTCTTGAGCGAGACCTTGCGCATCTTGCGACGCGCTTCATCCATCGCCTTCTGCACCGCCACCGGCACTTCGCGGGACTTGCCCTTGCCCATGCCGATCGCACCGTCGCCGTCACCGACCACGGTCAGCGCGGCGAAGCCGAGGATACGACCGCCCTTGACGACCTTGGTCACGCGATTGATCGCGACCATCTTTTCCTTCAGGCCGTCATCGCGCTCGTCGGAGGCTTGCGCACGTTTGGTTTGCTGCTTGGCCATACGATTCCTCGCTTAGAACTTGAGACCGCCTTCGCGGGCGGCCTCGGCCAGCGCCTTCACGCGGCCGTGATACAGGAAGCCCGAGCGGTCGAAGGACACCTGCTCGACGCCGGCAGCCTTGGCGCGTTCGGCAATCAGCTTGCCGACCGCTTCGGCCGCGGCCTTGTTGCCGCCGTTGGCGACCTGGGCACGGACGTCCGGCTCCACGGTGGAAGCCGCCGCGAGCACGCGGGAACCGCAACCGGAGATGATCTGGGCGTAGATGTGGCAGTTGGACCGGAACACCGTCAGGCGAACCGCCTTGAGCTCCGCAATCTTGGCGCGAGTTTTGCGCGCACGGCGAAGACGAGTTTCTTTCTTGTTCATGACGAACCGCCTTACTTCTTCTTGGTTTCCTTGAGCACCACCACCTCGTCCGAGTAACGGACGCCCTTGCCCTTATAGGGCTCGGGAGCGCGGTAGGCACGCACCTCGGCAGCGACCTGGCCGACCTTCTGCTTGTCGGAACCCCTGATCACGATCTCGGTCTGGGTCGGCGTCTCGACCTTCACGCCTTCCGGCATCTGGTGAACCACCGGGTGAGAGAAACCGAGCGACAGGTTGAGCTTGTCGCCCTGAGCCTGCGCGCGATAACCCACGCCGACCAGGGTGAGCTTGCGCTCGAAGCCCTTGGTCACGCCCGTCACCATGTTATTCACCAGAGCGCGCACGGTGCCGGACATGGCACGGGCGTTCTCGGCGCCCTCACGCGCCTTGCACACCACCGCGTCACCTTCGCGGACCACGCTGACCTCGCCGCTCAGCGGCTGGCGCAGGGTACCCAGAGGCCCCTTCACTGCGATCTCGGCGTCGGAAATCATCACTTCCACGCCCTGCGGGATCGCCACCGGATTCTTGGCTACACGAGACATCGTATCCCCCTTAGGCGACGAGGCAGATGACTTCGCCACCGACGCGGTTCGCACGCGCCGAGCGGTCGGTCATCACGCCACGCGGCGTGGAAACGATAGCCACGCCGAGGCCGTTCATCACGCGCGGCAGATCGTCGCTACCCTTGTAGATGCGCAGGCCGGGACGGCTCACGCGCTCCAGGCGCTCGATGACCGGACGACCGGCGTAATACTTGAGGGTGACGTCGAGCGAAGCCTTGCCAGCCTCGTCACGGACGGCGAAGCCGTCGATGTAACCCTCGTCCTGCAACACCTTGGCGATCGCAACCTTCAGCTTGGACGAAGGCATCGACACCGAAGCCTTCTGGGCCTGCTGGCCGTTGCGGATGCGCGTCAGCATGTCGGCGATCGGATCGGACATACTCATCTTCGAATTCTCCTTACCAGCTCGCCTTGGTCATGCCAGGCACTTCGCCGCGGAAAGCGATCTCGCGCAGCTTGTTGCGGCACAGACCGAACTTGCGGAAGACACCACGCGGGCGACCGGTCAGCGCGCAGCGGTTGCGCTGGCGAGTCGGGTTAGCATTGCGCGGCAGTTGCTGCAGGGCCAGGCGGGCAGCCATGCGTTCTTCTTCGGACAGACTGGTGTCCTTGACCTTCGCGACCAGAGCCGCGCGCTTGGAGGCATACTTCTCCACCAGCATCGCACGCTTCGCTTCGCGGTTGATCAGAGCGAGTTTCGCCATATCACCCTCAATTCTTGAACGGGAACTTGAACGCACCGAGGAGAGCACGGGCTTCCTCGTCGGTCTTGGCCGTCGTCGTGATGCTGATGTTCATCCCGCGCAGCGCGTCGATCTTGTCGTACTCGATCTCGGGGAAGATGATCTGCTCTTTCACGCCGAGGTTGTAGTTGCCACGACCGTCGAAACCCTTGGCAGCGATACCGCGGAAGTCGCGAACGCGCGGCAGCGCGATCGTGATGAGGCGATCGAGGAATTCGAACATGCGCGGACCACGCAGGGTCACCATGCAGCCGATCGGATAGCCGTCACGGATCTTGAAACCCGCGATCGACTTGCGCGCCTTGGTCGAAACCGGCTTCTGACCCGCGATCTTGGTCATGTCGCCAATGGCGTGCTCGAGAATCTTCTTGTCGCCGACAGCCTCACCGACACCCATGTTGAGGGTGATCTTGGTGATGCGCGGCACTTCCATGACGGACTTGTAGCCGAACTGCTGCTGCAGCGCCGGCGCAACTTCGTCCTTGTAAACCTGTTGCAAGCGAGCCATCGTCACTCCTTAGGCGTTCACCAGCTCGCCGTTCGACTTGAAGAAACGAACCTTGCGGCCGTCTTCAAGCGTCTTGATCCCGACACGATCACCCTTCTGGGTGGCGGGATTGAACAGCGCGACGTTCGACACATGGATCGGCATCTCCTTCTCGACGATGCCACCCACTTCACCCTTCAGCGGATTCGGGCGCACGTGCTTCTTGACCCGGTTCACGCCTTCGACCACGACGCGCTCGTCATCGACGCGGCGCAGCACGGTGCCGCGACGACCACGATCCTTGCCCGTCAGCACCAAAACTTCGTCACCCTTGCGGATCTTGTTCATCTCTGGACTCCTCAGAGCACTTCGGGCGCCAGCGAGACGATCTTCATGAACCGCTCGGTGCGCAGCTCTCGCGTGACCGGCCCGAAGATACGGGTGCCGATCGGCTCGAGCTTGTTGTTCAGAAGCACGGCCGCATTGCTGTCGAACTTGATCAGCGAACCGTCGGGACGACGAACGCCCTTGGCGGTGCGAACGACGACCGCGTTGTAGACGTCGCCTTTCTTGGCACGACCACGCGGAGCGGCATCCTTCACGGTCACCTTGATGATGTCGCCAACGCCGGCATAGCGACGCTTAGAACCACCCAGGACCTTGATGCACATCACCGAGCGCGCGCCGGAGTTATCGGCCACGTCCAGCTTGGACTGCATTTGAATCATGAAAGTATCTCCAACTTATCCCGCATGTGCGGACAGTCTTGGAACCCGTCAGGGTAGGATGCCCCGAGCGAGCCCCGGAGCAAAGAGGCAAAATTATAACAGCCTGGCACCTGGGTGCCAAGCTGTTTGTTTACTGCTCGCTGCTTCCAACTCCGATCAGATGATCGTCGCCTTCTCGAGCACCTTGGCCACACGCCAGGTCTTGGTGCGCGAGATCGGACGGCATTCCTCGATCTCGACCAGGTCGCCCTGGGCCGCGACGCCGTCCTCGACGTGCGCGTGGTACTTCGCCGAACGGGTGATGATCTTGCCGTAGAGCGGGTGCTTGACCCGGCGCTCGACCAGAACGGTCACCGTCTTCTGCATTTTGTCACTCACCACACGCCCAACCAGCGCGCGGCGAACCTTCTCGACGTTCTCGCTCATTGCTGACCCGCCTTCTCACGCAGGATGGTGCGCACGCGCGCGATGTCGCGGCGGACCTTCCCGATCTGACTCGTGTTGCCGAGTTGCTGCGTGGCGTGCTGCATGCGCAGCGAAAACTGGGCCTTCAGCAGCTCGATCAGTTCCTTGTTCAACTCGTCGGCGCTCTTGGCGCGGAGTTCCGTTGCCTTCATGTTCAACCCCCAATCAGTCGGGTGACGAACACGGTCTCGATCGGCAGCTTGGCAGCCGCAAGGCGAAACGCCTCGCGCGCCAGGGCCTCGTCAACCCCGTCCATCTCGTACAGCACCTTGCCCGGCTGGATCTCGGCAACCCAATATTCCGGGTTGCCCTTGCCGTTACCCATGCGGACCTCGGCCGGCTTCTTCGAAATCGGCTTGTCCGGGAAAATCCGGATCCAGATGCGGCCGCCACGCTTGATATGACGGGTCATCGCACGACGGGCGGACTCGATCTGGCGGGCAGTCAGCCGACCGCGACCGATGGCCTTCAGACCATACTCGCCGAACGACACCTTGGCGCCGCGCGTGGCGACGCCGGTGTTGCGGCCCTTCTGCTCCTTCCGATACTTCCTTCTAGTCGGCTGCAGCATCATTCGCTCCTGCTTTCTTCTTGCCGGCCTTCGCCACGACGGGCGGGACGACGACCCGGACGGCCCTCGCCGTCACGCGGGGCGCCACGACGACCGCGACGGTTGTCGGCTTCGGGCTCCGCAGCCACGGGCTGCTCGTTGCGCCCCAGCATCTCGCCCTTGAACACCCAGACCTTGATCCCGATGACACCATAGGTCGTCTTGGCCTCGGAGACACCGTAGTCGATGTTGGCGCGCAGGGTATGCAGCGGCACACGCCCTTCGCGATACCACTCGGTGCGGGCGATCTCTGCGCCGTTGAGGCGGCCGGAGCTCATGATCTTGATGCCCTGGGCACCGAGACGCATGGCGTTCTGCATCGCACGCTTCATGGCGCGACGGAACATGATGCGCTTCTCGAGCTGCTGGGCGATCGAGTCGGCGATCAGCTTTGCATCGAGTTCGGGCTTGCGCACTTCCTCGATATTGACGTGGACCGGAACGCCAACGATCTTCTGCAGATCACGCTTGAGCGCCTCGATGTCCTCGCCCTTCTTGCCAATGACGACGCCCGGGCGGGCGCTGTACAGGGTTACGCGGGCGTTCTTGGCGGGACGCTCGATGACCACGCGACCCACCGAAGCGTGCGCGAGGCGCTTCTTCAGGTAATCGCGGACCTTGAGGTCCTCGTGCAGCATGCCGGCGTAGTCCTTGCTGTTGGCGAACCAGCGCGAGCCCCAGTCACGCGTGACGGCGAGGCGGAACCCGGTAGGATGGATTTTCTGACCCATGTTTACTCCTTACTCGCCAACGGTCAGGTAGACGTGGCAGGTGGGCTTCAGGATGCGGTTGCCACGACCCTTCGCACGCGCGGTGAAGCGCTTGAGCGTCATACCCTCTTCCACGTGAATGGTCTTGACCTTCAGCGCGTCGATATCGGCACCGTCGTTGTGCTCGGCGTTGGCGATCGCCGACTCGAGCACCTTGCGGATGATCTTCGCGCCCTTCTTGGGAGAGAAGGCCAGGGTGTCGAGCGCGCGGCCGACGGGCATGCCGCGGACCAGGTCGGCCACCAGACGGCCCTTCTGGGCCGACAGCCGAACGCCACGGAGAATAGCTTTGGTTTCCATGTCGTCCCCTTAACGCTTGGCCTTCTTGCTGGCGGCGTGACCCTTGAAGGTCCGCGTCAGCGCGAATTCGCCCAGCTTGTGCCCGACCATGTTCTCGGTCACGAATACAGGAATGTGCTGCTTGCCGTTATGCACCGCGATCGTCAGGCCGATGAAATCGGGGAGGATCGTGGAGCGGCGCGACCAGGTCTTGATCGGGCGCTTGTCGTTGCTCGTCCGAGCCGCGTCGACCTTCTTGAGCAGGTGCGCGTCGATGAACGGGCCTTTCTTGATAGAACGTGCCATCTCTTACCCCTTAACGCTTGTGACGACGCTGCACGATCATGCCGTCGGTGCGCTTGTTCGAACGCGTCCGATAGCCCTTGGCCGGCGTGCCCCACGGACTGACCGGTTCGCGCGCCTCGCCGGTGCGGCCTTCGCCACCACCATGCGGGTGATCCACCGGGTTCATCGCCACACCGCGAACGGTCGGACGGATACCGCGCCAGCGGTTCGCGCCAGCCTTGCCGATCTTGCGCAGGCCATGCTCGCCGTTACCGACTTCACCGATGGTGGCGCGGCACTCGACGTGCACACGGCGGATCTCGCCGGAGCGCAGGCGGAGCTGGGCGTACGAGCCTTCGCGGGCGAGCAGCTGCACCGAAGTGCCGGCGGCGCGCGCGAGTTGCGCACCCTTGCCGGGAACCATCTCGATGCAGTGGATCGTCGAGCCGACCGGGATGTTGCGGATCGGCAGGGCGTTGCCCGCCTTGATCGGCGCTTCCGCGCCACTGATCAGTTGCTGGCCGACCTCTACGCCGCGCGGCGCGATGATGTAGCGGCGCTCGCCATCGGCATAGCACAGCAGCGCGATGTGCGCGGAGCGGTTCGGGTCGTACTCGATGCGCTCGACCTTGGCCGGAATGCCGTCCTTGTTGCGACGGAAATCCACCAGGCGGTAGTGCTGCTTATGGCCGCCACCCTGGTGGCGCATCGTCACGCGACCGTAGTTGTTACGGCCGGCGTTCTTGGTCTGCTTCTCGATCAGCGCATCGACCGGACGACCCTTGTACAGATCGGGGTTGACCACCTTGACTTGGGCACGGCGGCCGGCAGACGTAGGCTTCAGTTTAACGATTGCCATGATCTATCACTCCCCGGCCGCAAAGTTGATTTCCTGGCCGGGCTTCAGGCACACGAAGGCCTTCTTCCAGTCCTTGCGGCGACCCATGGTCTTGCCAAAGCGCTTGGACTTGCCCTTCACGTTCAGGATCTGCACCGACTTCACCTCGACCTTGAAGAGCGACTCGACCGCCGCCTTCACTTCGGGTTTGGTCGCATCGGACGCAACCTTGAACACCACTTGCTCGTTCTTGTCGGCGACGAAAGTCGCCTTTTCGGAGATCTGCGGGGCGAGCAGCACCTGCAGCAGACGTTCCTGACTGATCGCGCTCATTGCCACGCTTCCTCCATCTTCGCCAGCGCGCCCTTGGTGACCAGCACCTTGGGGAAACGCACGAGCGACACCGGATCCGCCTCGCTCACTTCCAGCACCAGGACCTGGTGAAGGTTGCGCGAGGACAGGAACAGGTTCTCGTCGATTTCGTCGGTGATGACCAGGACCGAATCCAGGCCCATCCCCTTGAGCTTCTGCGACAGCAGGCGGGTCTTCGGCGCTTCGACGCTGAAGTTCTCGACCACCGCAAGACGGTCCTCGCGAGCGAGCTGCGACAGGATCGCGGCCACACCGGCGCGGTACATCTTGCGGTTGACCTTCTGGCTGAAGTTCTCGTCGGGAGAGCTCGGGAAGATCTTGCCGCCACCACGCCACAGCGGGCTCGACGCCATGCCTGCACGGGCGTTGCCCGTGCCCTTCTGACGGAACGGCTTGCGGGTCGACTTGGCGATCTCGGAGCGACCCTTCTGCTTGCGGTTGCCGGAACGGGCGTTCGCAAGGTAGGCGGTCACGACCTGGTGCACCAGGGCTTCGTTGTAGTCACGGCCGAACAGCACGTCCGACGCTTCGAGCGTCGACGCAGCCTGACCCTGATCATTCAAGAGTTTCAATTCCATTGCGCGCTCCTCAGGCCTTGACCGCCGGACGGACGACGACGTCGCCACCCTTGGCACCCGGCACCGCACCCTTCACGAGAAGGAGCTGGCGCTCGACGTCCACACGAACGATCTCCAGCCCCTGCGTGGTGCGCTGGACGTTGCCGTACTGGCCCGCCATGCGCTTGCCGGGGAACACACGACCCGGATCCTGGGCCATGCCGATGGAGCCGGGGGAGTTGTGCGAGATCGAGTTACCGTGCGAGGCGCGGTTCGACGAGAAGTTGTGACGCTTGATCGGACCCGAGAAGCCCTTGCCGATCGTCACACCCGTAACGTCAACCTTTTGACCGACCTGAAAGAGATCCGCACCGACCGCATCGCCGGCATTCATGCTGCCGGCCTGCTCGGCCTCGACGCGGAATTCCTTGATGCCGCGGCAGGGCTCGACGCCCGCCTTTGCAAGATGACCCGCGACCGGCTTGGTGATCCGGCTGGCGCGGCGCTTGCCATACGCAATCTGCACCGCGGCGTAGCCGTCGGTGTCGATCGTCTTGATCTGGGACACACGATTATCCGACACGTCAAGCACCGTCACCGGGATGGTCTTGCCATCCTCGGCGAAGATGCGAGTCATGCCGACCTTGCGTCCAACAAGGCCTAGACTCATTTTCTTCTCCTGAATCCCGGTTGCGATTGACCGGGGGTCACAATTAATGCGCCAGAAGGCACAAAGGCCGGATTATACCGGCCTGTTCCAAACTTCCGCAAGCAGGGCTTGCTTACTGGAGCTTGATCTCGACATCCACGCCAGCGGGCAGATCCAGCTTCATCAGCGCGTCGACCGTCTTGTCGGTCGGATCGATGATGTCCATCAGACGCTGGTGAGTGCGGATCTCCATCTGGTCGCGCGACGCCTTGTTGACGTGCGGCGAACGCAACAGGTCGAAACGCTCGATGCGGGTCGGCAGCGGCACGGGACCACGGACCACGGCGCCGGTGCGCTTGGCGGTATCGACGATCTCGAGGGCCGACTGATCGATCAGGCGATAGTCGAAGGCTTTCAGGCGGATGCGGATCTTCTGGTTCTGCATGATGTATTTCCTAAAGAGCTGATACTGCGAAAAAAGAGCGCAAAGAGCGATGGGGCGGCTCCGCGAGAGCCGCCCCGGATCGAGCGATTACTCGATGATCTTGGCGACGACGCCGGCGCCGACGGTACGGCCACCTTCGCGGATCGCGAAGCGCAGACCTTCTTCCATGGCGATCGGGGCGATCAGCTTGACGGTGATCGACACGTTGTCGCCCGGCATGACCATCTCGGTGCCTTCGGGCAGCGAGATCGAACCGGTCACGTCGGTGGTGCGGAAGTAGAACTGCGGACGGTAGTTGTTGAAGAACGGGGTGTGACGACCGCCCTCTTCCTTCGACAGCACGTAGATCTCGCCGGTGAAGTGGGTGTGCGGGGTGATCGAACCCGGCTTGCACAGCACCTGACCACGCTCGACGTCTTCACGCTTGGTGCCGCGCAGCAGCACGCCGACGTTGTCGCCGGCCTGGCCCTGGTCGAGCAGCTTGCGGAACATCTCCACGCCGGTGCAGGTGGTCTTGACCGTCGGCTTGATGCCGACGATCTCGATTTCCTCGCCGACCTTCACGATGCCGCGCTCGACACGACCGGTCACCACGGTGCCGCGACCCGAGATCGAGAACACGTCTTCGATCGGCAGCAGGAAAGGCTTGTCGATCGCACGCTCGGGCGTCGGGATGTAGCTGTCCAGCGCGTCAGCCAGGCGGAAGATCGCCGGCTCGCCGATGTCCGACTGGTCGCCCTCGAGCGCCTTCAGCGCCGAACCCTTGACGATGGGGATGTCGTCGCCGGGGAAGTCGTACTTCGACAGCAGCTCGCGCACTTCCATCTCGACGAGCTCCAGCAGCTCCTCGTCGTCGACCATGTCGCACTTGTTCAGGAAGACGATGATGTACGGCACGCCGACCTGACGGGCCAGCAGGATGTGCTCGCGCGTCTGCGGCATCGGGCCGTCGGCGGCCGAGCACACCAGGATCGCGCCGTCCATTTGCGCGGCACCGGTGATCATGTTCTTGACGTAGTCGGCGTGGCCCGGGCAATCGACGTGCGCGTAGTGACGGCTCGCGGTCTCGTACTCGACGTGCGCGGTGTTGATGGTGATGCCGCGCGCCTTCTCTTCGGGCGCCGCGTCGATCTGGTCGTAGGCCTTCGCCTCGCCGCCGAACTTCTTCGACAGGATGGTGGTGATCGCAGCGGTCAGCGTGGTCTTGCCATGGTCGACGTGGCCGATGGTGCCGACGTTGACGTGCGGTTTGGTACGTTCGAACTTACCCTTCGCCATGTTCTCGGGTCCTTGAGTTGAGGTTGCTGAATAAGGTTGCGGTCTGGGTTACTTGCGGCTGCTGATCACGGCCTCGGCCACGCTCTTCGGCGCCTCGGAGTAATGCTTGAACTCCATCGAGTAGGTCGCGCGACCCTGGGTCAGCGAGCGCAGCTGGGTAGCGTAACCGAACATCTCGGCCAGCGGCACCTCGGCCTTGATCTCCTTCATGCCACCCGGGATGTCGTCCATGCCCTGAACGATGCCGCGACGACCGGAGAGGTCGCCCATCACGTTGCCCATGTAGTCTTCCGGGGTCTCGACGACCACCGCCATCATCGGCTCGAGCAGCGCCGGGCTGGCGCGCCGCATGGCTTCCTTGAAGGCCATGGAGCCGGCCATCTTGAACGCGTTTTCGTTCGAGTCCACATCGTGGTACGAACCGAAATGCAGCGTGACCTTGACATCGACCACCGGGAAGCCGGCGAGCACGCCGTTCGGGATGGTTTCCTGGATGCCCTTGTCGACCGCCGGGATGTATTCGCGCGGAACCACACCGCCCTTGACCGCATCGACGAACTCGTAGCCCTTGCCCTGCTCGGCCGGCTCGAGGTTGATGACGACGTGACCGTACTGGCCGCGACCGCCGGACTGCTTGACGAACTTGCCTTCGACATCCATCGCGGCCTTGCGGATGGTTTCGCGGTAGGCCACCTGCGGCGCGCCGACGTTGGCTTCGACGTTGAACTCGCGCTTCATGCGGTCGACGATGATCTCGAGATGCAGCTCGCCCATGCCCGAGATGATGGTCTGACCCGACTCCTCGTCGGTACGGACGCGGAAGGACGGGTCTTCAGCCGCCAGGCGCGACAGCGCGAGGCCCATCTTCTCCTGGTCGCCCTTGGTCTTGGGCTCCACGGCGACGTGAATCACCGGATCCGGGAAGACCATGCGCTCGAGGATCACCGGTGCGCTGGTGTCGCACAGGGTCTCGCCGGTCGTGACGTCCTTCAGGCCGACCACGGCGGCGATGTCGCCCGCGAGCACTTCCTTGATCTCCTCGCGATCATTGGCATGCATCTGCAGGATGCGGCCGATGCGCTCCTTCTTGCCCTTCACCGAGTTCAGCACGGTGGAGCCGGACTCGAGCACGCCCGAATAGACACGGATGAAGGTGAGCTGGCCGACGAAGGGGTCGGTCATCAGCTTGAACGCCAGCGCCGAGAACTTCTCGTCGTCCTTGGCGTAACGGACCACTTCCTTCTCGTCGTCATCCACGCCAGCGACCGGCGGGATGTCGATCGGCGAGGGCAGGTACTGGATGACCGCGTCGAGCATGCGCTGCACGCCCTTGTTCTTGAACGCGGTGCCGCACAGCATCGGCTGGATCTCGCAGGCGAGAGTGCGCGCACGCAGGCCGGCGATGACCTCTTCTTCGGAAAGCTCGCCTTCCTCGAGGTACTTGTTCATCAGGTCTTCGTTGGCCTCGGCAGCCGCCTCGACCATGCTGGCACGCCACTCCTCGGCGGTCGCGACGAGATCGGCGGGGATCTCGTGGTAGTCGAACTTCATGCCCTGGGAGGCCTCGTCCCAGATGATCGCCTTCATCTTGAGCAGATCGACGACGCCCTTGAAGGTGTCTTCGGCACCGATGGGGATCACCACCGGGACGGGATTGGCCTTCAGGCGGGTCTTCATCTGGTCGACGACCTTGAAGAAGTTCGCACCCGAGCGGTCCATCTTGTTCACGAAGGCGAGACGCGGCACCTTGTACTTGGTGGCCTGACGCCACACGGTCTCGGACTGCGGCTGCACACCACCCACGGCGCAATACACCATGCAGGCACCGTCGAGCACGCGCATCGACCGCTCCACCTCGATCGTGAAGTCCACGTGTCCCGGAGTGTCGATGATGTTGAAGCGATGCTCCGGATAGGAGCTGTCCATACCCTTCCAGAAGCAGGTCACCGCCGCCGAGGTAATGGTGATGCCGCGCTCCTGCTCCTGAACCATCCAGTCGGTCGTGGCCGCGCCGTCGTGCACCTCACCCAGCTTATGGCTCACGCCGGTGTAGAAGAGGATACGCTCGGTCGTAGTCGTCTTGCCTGCGTCGATGTGAGCGGAGATACCGATATTGCGGTAACGCTCGATGGGTGTCTTGCGAGCCACGTTATACCTGCCTTCTGTTGTGCGCGCTTTTGGCACGCTGAACGAATTCTTGCGTTAGAAAACAATCGAGCCCTTCACAGGGCCCGAGATACCGCCACCAAGGAAGATCAGAAGCGGTAGTGCGAGAACGCCTTGTTGGCTTCGGCCATGCGGTGAACTTCTTCACGCTTCTTCATGGCGGAACCACGCCCCTCGGAGGCCTCGAGCAGCTCGCCGGCGAGGCGCTGGGCCATCGACTTCTCGGCGCGCTTGCGGGCCGCCTCACGCAGCCAGCGCATGGACAGCGCCATGCGGCGGGACGGGCGGACCTCCACCGGGACCTGGTAGTTCGCACCGCCGACGCGGCGACTCTTGACCTCGACCACCGGCTTGACGTTTGCAACCGCGACCGAGAAGACCTCGAGCGGATCCTTGCCGGACTTGGACGAGATGTGATCGAACGCACCATAGACGATGCGCTCTGCGACGGACTTCTTGCCCGACTGCATGATCACGTTGATGAACTTGGAGACGTCCTGGTTACCGAACTTGGGATCCGGCAGGACTTCGCGCTTGGGTACTTCACGACGACGCGGCATGGCAACCTCTCGCTAAATTTCTTTGACCAACAATCAGGCTTTCTTCGGGCGCTTGGCACCGTACTTCGAGCGCGACTGCTTGCGATCCTTGACGCCCTGAAGGTCGAGCGAACCGCGGACGATGTGGTAGCGCACACCCGGAAGGTCCTTCACACGACCGCCGCGGATCAGCACGACCGAGTGCTCCTGCAGGTTGTGACCTTCACCGCCGATGTACGAGATGACCTCGAAACCGTTGGTCAGGCGCACCTTGGCGACCTTACGCAGCGCCGAGTTCGGCTTCTTCGGGGTCGTGGTGTAGACGCGGGTGCAAACGCCGCGCTTCTGCGGACAAGCCTCGAGTGCCGGAACCTTGCTCTTGGCAACTTCCAGTTGGCGCGGCTTGCGAACAAGCTGATTGATTGTTGGCATAGCTTAAGAATTTCCCATAAGACCGCGGCAGCCCACCATGGGCCGCCGCGGGCGGATTATTCCGGCTGAGACTGACTACGATTGGTCAGCCCACAAAAAAGAGGCCGGAGTTTAGTCCGAGACTGTCCGAAAAGTCAACTCGCCTCGATGTCCTGCTGTGTTTCCACAACCTCTTCCGCCGGCGCCCAGGCATGCCCCGCACCGAGATCGCGCCCCTCTTCCTGCGCCTTGCGGCTGCGGTGGTAGGCCAGACCGGTACCGGCCGGGATCAGGCGACCGACGATGACGTTCTCCTTCAGGCCGCGCAGTTCGTCGCGCTTGCCCATGATCGCCGCCTCGGTCAGCACGCGGGTGGTCTCCTGGAAGGAGGCCGCGGAGATGAAGGAGTCGGTCGACAGCGAGGCCTTGGTGATGCCCAGCAGCACGTTCTCGTACTGCGCCGGCAGCTTGCCTTCGGCTTCGACGCGGTCGTTCTCGTCCAGCACCTCGGAGCGCTCGACCTGCTCCTCGCGGATGAACCGGGTATCGCCCGGATCGGTGATGACCACGCGACGCAGCATCTGGCGGACGATCACCTCGATGTGCTTGTCGTTGATCTTCACGCCCTGCAGGCGATACACGTCCTGCACCTCGTCGATGATGTAGCGCGCGAGTTCGCTGATGCCCTGCAGGCGTAGGATGTCGTGCGGATCGGACGGACCATCCACGATCAGTTCGCCCTTGTTAACCACCTGGCCGTCGTGCACCATCAGGTGCTTGTCCTTGGGGATCAGGAACTCGTGCGAGGTCCCGTCCGGCTCGGTGATCACCAGACGCTGCTTGCCCTTGGTCTCCTTGCCGAAGGACACCGTGCCGGTGTACTCGGCGAGCATGCCGGCATCCTTGGGCGCACGCGCCTCGAAGAGCTCAGCCACGCGCGGCAGGCCGCCGGTGATGTCGCGGGTCTTCGCCGACTCCTGCGGGATGCGCGCGAGGATGTCGCCGACGTTGATCTGCTGGCCGTCCTTCACGGTGATCAGGGAGCCGACCTGGAAGGTGATCGCAACCGAGTGCTCGGTGCCGGCGATCTTGACCTCCTCGCCGTTCTCGTCCAGCAGCTTGACCTGCGGGCGGACGCCCTTGGGGCTGCCGGTGGACGAGCGACGCTTGGCATCGATGACCACCAGCGTGGACAGACCGGTAACTTCGTCGATCTGCTTGGCGACGGTGACGCCCTCCTCCACGTTCTCGAACTTCACCGTACCGGTGTATTCGGTCACGATCGGGCGGGTGTGCGGATCCCACGAGGCGAGCTGCGTGCCAGCCTTGACGGGAGCAGCGTCATCGACCAGCAGCATGGCCCCGTAGGGCAGCTTGTGGCGCTCGCGCTCGCGGCCCATGTCGTCGGCCACCACGAGCTCGGCCGAGCGCGCGATGACGATCTTTTCGCCCTTGGCGTTCGAGACGTAGCGCATGTTGCCGGCAAAGCGGATCGAACCTGCCGACTTGGCCTCGACGCCACTCGCGGCGGCGGCTCGCGAAGCCGCCCCCCCGACGTGGAAGGTCCGCATGGTCAGCTGCGTGCCCGGCTCGCCGATCGACTGCGCCGCGATGACGCCGACGGCCTCGCCGACGTTGACCCGGGAACCACGACCCAGATCGCGGCCGTAGCACTGCGCGCACAGGCCGTAGCGGGTTTCGCAGGTGAGCGGCGTGCGCACCTTGACCTCGTCCACGCCCAGGCTCTCGATCAGGTCCACCGCGTCCTCGTCGAGCAGGCTTCCCGCCTCGATCATGGTTTCCTGGCTTTCCGGATTGACGATGTCCTCGACGCAGACGCGGCCCAGGATGCGCTCGCGCAGCGGCTCCACGACCTCGCCGCCCTCGATGAGGGCCTTCATGTTGAAGCCTTCGCGCGTGCCGCAGTCGTCCTCGATGACCACGAGATCCTGGGTCACGTCGACGAGACGGCGAGTCAGGTAGCCCGAGTTCGCGGTCTTCAGCGCGGTGTCGGCCAGGCCCTTACGGGCGCCGTGCGTCGAGATGAAGTACTGCAGGACGTTGAGGCCTTCACGGAAGTTGGTCGTGATCGGGGTCTCGATGATGGAACCGTCCGGTTTCGCCATCAGGCCGCGCATGCCGGCGAGCTGCCGGATCTGAGCCGCGGAACCACGCGCGCCCGAGTCGGCCATCATGTAGATCGCGTTGAAGGACTCCTGGTCGACGTCCTGCGCGACCGCCTTCTCGCCGCTCGCGTACACCTGCTTCCAGAACTGCTCGCGCGGCAGGCCCTTGAAGCGGTCCTGCGCCTTCTCCTTGCCGAGCTGCTCCATCATCGCCTTGGCCACCTGGTCGCCGCAGCGGCCCCAGATGTCCACGACCTTGTTGTAGCGCTCGCCGTCGGTCACCAGACCCGAGGTGTATTGCTGGGCGATCTCCTTGACCTCGGCTTCCGCCGCGCGGATCAGCTCGTGCTTGGCATTGGGGACGAGCATGTCCTTGACCGCGATCGAAAGGCCGGCGCGGGTCGCCAGACCATAGCCGAACTGCATCAGCTTGTCGGCGAAGATGACCGTCGCGCGCAGGCCGCAGCGCCGGTACGAGGCGTTGATCAGCTTGGAGATCTCCTTCTTCTTCAGCGGCTTGTCGATGACGCTGAAGGGCAGCCCGGCAGGCAGGATCTCGGACAGGATCGCACGTCCGGCGGTGGTGTCGTGGCGCACGATCTTCTCGATGCGCTCGCCATTGGGGCCCAGGTCGGCCTCCTTCAGGCGCACGGTGACGCGCGCATGCAAGGCGATCTGGCCGGATTCGTAGGCGCGCTTCACTTCGGAGACGTCGGCGAAGATCATGCCTTCGCCCGGCACGTTCACCCCTTCGCGGGTGGCGTAGTAGAGGCCGAGCACGATGTCCTGCGAGGGCACGATGATCGGCTCGCCGTTGGCGGGCGACAGCACGTTGTTGGAGGCCAGCATCAGGGTGCGGGCTTCCATCTGTGCCTCGAGCGACAACGGGACGTGCACAGCCATCTGGTCGCCGTCGAAGTCGGCGTTGAAGGCCACGCAAACCAGCGGGTGGAGCTGGATCGCCTTGCCTTCGATCAGCACCGGCTCGAAGGCCTGGATGCCGAGGCGGTGCAGCGTCGGGGCGCGGTTCAGCAGCACAGGATGCTCGCGGATCACCTCCTCGAGGATGTCCCACACCACCGGCTCCTGCGACTCCACCATCTTCTTGGCCTGCTTGATGGTCGTGGCCAGCCCCATCAGCTCGAGCTTGTTGAAGATGAAGGGCTTGAACAGCTCGAGCGCCATCAGCTTGGGCAGGCCGCACTGGTGCAGCTTGAGTTGCGGGCCCACGGTGATGACCGAGCGTCCGGAGTAGTCGACGCGCTTGCCGAGCAGGTTCTGGCGGAAGCGGCCGCCCTTGCCCTTGATCATGTCGGCCAGCGACTTCAGCGGACGCTTGTTGGCGCCGGTCATGGCCTTGCCGCGGCGACCGTTGTCGAGCAGCGAGTCGACAGCCTCCTGCAGCATGCGCTTTTCGTTGCGCACGATGATGTCGGGCGCCTTGAGCTCGAGCAGACGCTTGAGGCGGTTGTTGCGGTTGATGACGCGACGGTAGAGGTCGTTCAGATCCGAGGTGGCGAAGCGGCCACCGTCCAGCGGCACCAGCGGGCGCAGGTCGGGCGGGAGCACCGGCAGCACCTCGAGCACCATCCACTCGGGCTTGATGCCCGACTGCTGGAAGGCCTCGAGCACCTTCAGGCGCTTGGAGAACTTCTTGATCTTGGCTTCGGAGTTGGTGGTCTCCAGGTCGCCACGCAGCTTCTCAGCCTCGAGGTTGATGTCGAGCGTGCGCAGCAGGGAACCGATACCCTCGGCACCCATGACCGCGTCGAACTCGTCACCGTACTCCTCGACCTTGGCGAGATAGTCGTCCTCGGTCAGCAGCTGGCCGCGGTTGAGCGGCGTCATGCCCGGCTCGACGACGACGAAGGCTTCGAAGTAGAGCACGCGCTCGATATCGCGCAGGGTCATGTCGAGAACCATGCCGAGACGGCTCGGCAAGCTCTTCAGGAACCAGATGTGGGCGACCGGCGAGGCCAGCTCGATGTGGCCCATGCGCTCGCGCCGCACCTTCGACAGCGTCACCTCGACGCCGCACTTCTCGCAGATCACGCCACGGTGCTTGA
This sequence comes from Thauera aminoaromatica, assembly GCF_000021765.1. NCBI lineage: Bacteria > Pseudomonadati > Pseudomonadota > Betaproteobacteria > Rhodocyclales > Zoogloeaceae > Thauera > Thauera aminoaromatica. The sequence goes on from NC_011662.2 coordinate 3,652,598, forward strand.
GGCGCTTGTACTTGCCGCACAGGCACTCGTAGTCCTTGACCGGCCCGAAGATCTTGGCGCAGAACAGGCCGTCACGCTCGGGTTTGAACGTGCGGTAGTTGATCGTCTCGGGCTTCTTGACTTCGCCATAGGACCACGAGCGGATCTTGTCCGGCGAGGCGAGGCCGATCGTGATCGCGTCGAACTCTTCCTCGTTCGGCAGGGTTTGCTTGAACAGGTCAGCAAGCAGGCTTTTCATGGTTCACTCCATCCGGGCCGCCGCGTCGTGGGCGGCGGCCCCGGGATTCAATCGCAGGCAGGGGACGGGAAGGAAATCGCGACGCTCACTCGCGGTCGAGGTCGATGTCGATCGCCAGCGAACGGATTTCCTTCACCAGCACGTTGAAGGATTCCGGCATGCCGGAATCGATCTTGTGCTCGCCCTTGACGATGTTTTCGTACACCTTGGTCCGGCCGGTCACGTCGTCGGACTTGACCGTCAGCATCTCCTGCAGCGTGTAGGCGGCGCCGTAGGCTTCCAGCGCCCACACTTCCATCTCGCCGAAGCGCTGGCCGCCGAACTGCGCCTTGCCGCCCAGCGGTTGCTGTGTGACGAGCGAGTACGGGCCGGTCGAACGCGCGTGCATCTTGTCGTCGACCAGGTGGTGCAGCTTCAGCACATGCTTGTAGCCCACGGTGACCTTGCGCTCGAAGGCCTCGCCGGTGCGGCCGTCGTAGAGGGTGACCTGGCCGCCGGTGGGCAGGCCGGCCAGCTCGAGCATCTGCTGGATTTCCTCTTCCTTGGCACCGTCGAACACCGGGGTCGCGAAGGGCACGCCCTTCTTGAGGTTGCCCGCGAGCTCGCGAACGTCGGAGTCGCCGAGGTTGGCGATGTCCTCGGGGTGGCCGCTGCCGTTGTAGATCTGCTCGAGGAAGCCGCGCAGCTCCAGCGCCGAGGCCTGCGCCTGCAGCATCTTGTCGATCTTCTGACCGAGTCCCTTCGCTGCCCAGCCGAGGTGGGTCTCGAGGATCTGGCCGATGTTCATCCGCGACGGCACGCCGAGCGGGTTGAGCACGATGTCGAGCGGGGTGCCGTCTTCCATGTACGGCATGTCCTCGACCGGGACGATCTTGGAAACCACGCCCTTGTTGCCGTGACGGCCGGCCATCTTGTCGCCCGGCTGCAGGCGGCGCTTCACCGCCAGATACACCTTGACCATCTTCTGCACGCCCGGGGGGAGCTCGTCGCCCTGGGTGAGCTTCTTCTTCTTGATCTCGAAGGCCTGCTCGAAGTCCTTGCGGGTGTTCTCCAGACCTTCCCGCACGGCCTCGAGCTGCACCGCGAGGGTCTCGTCGGCGAGGCGGATGTCGAACCAGTGGTAGTGCTCCAGGCTGTCGAGGTAGGGATCGGTGAGCGCCGCACCCTTGGCGAGCTTCTTCGGACCACCGTTGGCAAGCTGGCCCACGATCATGCGGCGGATACGCGCGAAGGCGTCGCGCTCGACGATGCGCATCTGGTCGGCGAGGTCGGTCTTGAAGCTGCGCAGCTGCTCGTCGATGATCGACTGCGCGCGCTTGTCGCGCTCGATGCCCTCCCGGGTGAACACCTGCACGTCGATGACGGTGCCGACCATGCCCGAGGGCACGCGCAGCGAGGTGTCCTTCACGTCGGAGGCCTTCTCGCCGAAGATCGCGCGCAGCAGCTTTTCCTCGGGGGTGAGCTGGGTCTCGCCCTTGGGCGTGACCTTGCCGACCAGCACGTCGCCGGCCTCGACCTCGGCACCGATATACACGATGCCCGACTCGTCCAGGCGCGACAGCTGAGCCTCGCCGAGCGAGGCGATGTCGCGGGTGATCTCCTCGGGTCCGAGCTTGGTGTCGCGGGCGACGACGGTGAGTTCCTCGATGTGGATCGAGGTGAAGCGGTCGTCGGCGACAACGCGCTCGGAGATGAGGATCGAGTCCTCGAAGTTGTAGCCGTTCCAGGGCATGAAGCCGACCAGCATGTTCTGGCCGAGCGCGAGCTCGCCGAGGTCGGTGGAAGCGCCGTCGGCCACCACGTCGCCGCGGGCGATCAGGTCGCCCACCTTCACCACCGGGCGCTGGTTGATGTTGGTGTTCTGGTTGGAACGGGTGTACTTGATCATGTTGTAGATGTCGACGCCGACTTCACCCGGCAGGGTCTCGTCGTCGTTCACCCGGATCACCACCCGGTTCGCATCCACGTAGTCCACGATGCCGCCACGGGTGGCCTGCACCGCAGTGCCCGAGTCGACCGCCACGCGGCGCTCGATGCCGGTGCCGACCAGGGGCTTTTCCGGGCGCAGGCAGGGCACCGCCTGGCGCTGCATGTTGGCGCCCATCAGCGCGCGGTTGGCGTCGTCGTGCTCCAGGAAGGGAATCAGCGAAGCCGCGACCGACACGATCTGGCCCGGGGCCACGTCCATGTACTGCACCATGTCCGAGGTGGCGAGCAGGAACTCGCCCTTGTGGCGGCACGACACCAGGTCGCCGGCGAGCATGCCCGCCTCGTCGATCTCGGCGTTCGCCTGCGCGATCACATACTGCCCCTCCTCGATCGCCGACAGGAAGTCGATCTGGTCGGTGACCTTGCCGTCATTGACCTTGCGGTACGGCGTCTCGAGGAAGCCGTGGCGGTTGGTGCGCGCATACACCGCGAGCGAGTTGATCAGGCCGATGTTCGGACCTTCCGGGGTCTCGATCGGGCACACGCGGCCGTAGTGCGTCGGGTGCACGTCGCGCACCTCGAAGCCGGCGCGCTCACGCGTCAGGCCGCCCGGGCCCAGTGCCGAGACCCGACGCCTGTGCGTGATCTCGGACAGCGGGTTGGTCTGATCCATGAACTGCGAGAGCTGGCTGGAGCCGAAGAACTCCTTGATCGCCGCCGAGATCGGCTTGGCGTTGATCAGGTCGTGCGGCATCAGGTTGTCGGACTCGGCCTGCGACAGGCGCTCCTTGACCGCGCGCTCGACGCGCACCAGGCCCGCACGGAACTGGTTCTCGGCGAGCTCGCCCACCGAACGCACGCGGCGGTTGCCGAGGTGGTCGATGTCGTCGATCTCGCCGCGGCCATTGCGCAGCTCGACCAGCACGCCCACCACCGCGAGGATGTCGTCATTGACCAGCACGCCCGGGCCGTCCTCGCCCTGCGCGCCGACGCGCTGGTAGAAGCGCTTGAGCCAGCCCGGCGCCTTGTCGTCGATCTTCTCGGGGTAGGCGCGGCGATTGAACTTCATGCGGCCGACCGAGGACAGGTCGTAGCGCTCCTCGGCGTAGAACAGCCCCTGGAAAAGCCCCTCTACGGCATCCTCGGTGGGCGGCTCGCCCGGACGCATCATGCGGTAGATCGCAACCTTGGCCGCCCACTGGTCGGCGGTCTCGTCGATGCGCAGCGTCTGCGAGATGTAGCCACCGCGATCGAGGTCGTTGATGTACAGCGTGCTCAGGCCGGTGACGCCGGCCAGGCGCAGCTTGTCGAGCAGGTCCTCGGTGATCTCATCGTTGGCGCGCGCCAGCAGCTCGCCGGTGGCCGGATCGACGACGTTGGTCGCGATCACCCGGCCGAGCAGGAAGTCGTCCGGCACCGCCATGGTCTTCACGCCGGCCTGGTCGATCTCGCGGATGTGCTTGGAGGTGATGCGCTTCTCGCGCGCGACGATGATCTTGCCGTCGGGCGTGGTGATGTCGAAGCGCGCGACTTCGCCGCGCAGGCGCTCGGGAACGAGCTCGAACTGCGCACCCTCGCCCTGCAGGTGGAAGGTGTCGGTGTCGTGGAAGGTCGCGAGGATCTCCTCCGGCGTCATCCCGATCGCGCGCAGCAGGATGGTGACCGGCATCTTGCGCCGACGGTCGACGCGGAAATACAGGTAGTCCTTGGGATCGAACTCGAAGTCCAGCCAGGAGCCGCGGTAGGGAATGATGCGCGCCGAGAACAGCAGCTTGCCCGAGGAGTGGGTCTTGCCGCGGTCGTGCTCGAAGAACACGCCCGGCGAACGGTGCAGCTGCGAAACGATGACGCGCTCGGTGCCGTTGATCACGAAGGAGCCGGTGGTGGTCATGAGCGGGATCTCGCCCATGTAGACCTCCTGCTCCTTGACCTCCTTGATGGTCTCCTTCGGCGCCTCGCGATCCATGATGACCAGACGCACGCGCGCGCGCAGCGGCGAGGCGAAGGTCAGGCCGCGTTGCTGGCATTCCTTCACGTCGAAGGCGGGCTCGCCCAGCATGTACTGGACGTACTCGAGCCGCGCGTTGCCGCTGTGGCTCGAGATCGGGAAGATCGAGGTGAACGCGGCCTGCAGCCCCTGGTTGCGCCGGACGTCCGGCGGGGTGTCGGCCTGCAGGAATTCGGCGAAGGACTCGATCTGGGTGGCGAGCAGGAAAGGCGCATCGAGCACGGCCGCGCGCTTGGCGAAGCTCTTGCGGATACGTTTCTTTTCGGTGTAGGAATACGCCATGGATGCTCCGGCTAGAGGGCTAACATCGGAAAGACAGGACACAACGTTCGGGCGGCTCCGGCAGCCTGCAGCCTGACTGCAAGCCCGGCCGGACGATCGGCAAACGCTCTGGCCTGCCATCGAGAAGTGCGGCTCGACCCGCAATCTCGATTACAAAGCACGAAAGGGCCGGCACTCCGAAGAGTGCCAGCCCCGCTGGGAAGCCGAATATTACTTGATTTCGACCTTCGCGCCAGCTTCTTCCAGCTGCTTCTTGAGCGCCTCGGCGTCGGCCTTCGGAGCGCCTTCCTTGACGGTCTTCGGCGCGCCGTCGACCACGTCCTTGGCTTCCTTCAGGCCCAGGCCGGTGGCGGCACGGACGACCTTGATGACCTCGACCTTCTTGGCGCCGGCTTCGAGCAGCACGACGTCGAATTCGGTCTTCTCTTCCACCGGGGCGGCGGCGGCACCGGCGCCCGGAGCGGCCACGGCCAGCGAGGCCGCGGACACGCCGAACTTCTCTTCGAACGCCTTGACCAAGTCGTTCAGTTCCATCACGGTCATGCCGGCGACGGCTTCCAGGATGTCTTCTTTGCTGATTGCCATTTCAAATCACTCCAGAATCGATAATCTTGCGAAAATTTTCGTAGCGGAAGGCTGCGGTCAGGCGGCAGCGCCTTCTTCCTCGCGCTTCTTGGCGAGGGCGGCGAGCGCACCGGCAAAACCGGACACCGGCGCCTGCATGACGCCCAGCAGCTTGGCGAGCAGCTCTTCGCGGCTCGGGATCGAGGCGAGCGCCTGCACGGCGGCCTTGTCGAGCGTCTTGCCCGCGTAGGAACCGGCGCGCAGCACGATCTTGTCGTTGCCCTTGGCGAAGTCGTTCAGCACCTTGGCTGCAGCGACCGGATCGGCCGAAATGCCATAGATCAGCGGACCGGTCAGATCGCCCGCCAGCCCCTCGAACGGGGTGCCGGCGATCGCACGACGGACCAGGGTGTTCTTCAGCACGCGCAGGTACACGCCAGACTCGCGGGCCTTGGCACGCAGCGCGGTGAGATCGCCCACCGCAATGCCGCGATACTCGGCCACCGCGATCGTCTGGGCATTGGCCACTTGTGCCGACACCTCAGCCACTACGGCTTTCTTGTCATCGAGATTGAGACCCACAGGTCTTTCCTCCTTTCAAGTCAACACGCGAACCGCTCGCGCGGCTCGCACCTACGGCGACCTGGATCAGGAGCGCGGCCGGCGAACCGGCCAAATCCTGTTCTGAGCACACCGTCTACGCAGGCCATTCACATGCTTAAGCGGCACCTTGCCGGGGCCACACCTGCGGTCTTTGACGATCCGCAGCCCCGGACGGGCGGCTACGGCTCAAAGTTCGGCGGAGCGTCCGCCCCTGGGCGGACGTCCCGGCAATCAGGCAGGGTTGAGGCTGCCCGGCTCCACGCGCACGCCGGCACCCATGGTGCTGGAGACGGCGATGCGGCGCAGGTAGATCCCCTTCGCCGCGGCCGGCTTGGCCTTGACGAGGGCATCGACGAAGGCGGTCAAGTTCTGCTGCAGCGCATCGACCTCGAACGAGGCGCGGCCGATGGTGGCGTGCACCAGGCCCGCCTTGTCGGTGCGGTACTGCACCTGGCCGGCCTTGGCGTTCTTCACCGCGGTGGCGACGTCCATGGTCACGGTGCCGACCTTGGGGTTCGGCATGAGGCCGCGCGGACCGAGAATCTGGCCGAGCTGGCCGACCACGCGCATGGCGTCAGGGGTCGCGATGCAGACGTCGAAATCGAGATTGCCGGCCTTGACCTGCTCGGCGAGATCGTCGAAGCCGACGACCTCGGCACCGGCGGCGCGGGCGGCCTCGGCCTTGTCGCCCTGGGCGAACACGGCGACGCGAACCGACTTGCCGGTACCCGCGGGCAGCACGACCGAACCGCGTACGACCTGGTCGGACTTGCGCGCATCGACACCAAGGTTGACCGCGATGTCGATCGACTCGTCGAACTTGGCAGTGGCGCACTCCTTGACCAGACGCAGGGCGTCGGCAACCGGATAGGCCTGGTTACGGTCGACCTTGGCGCGCAGCGCCTGAACTCGCTTGGACAGCTTCGCCATGATTACAGGCCCTCCACGGTGATGCCCATGCTGCGGGCGGAACCGGCGATGGTGCGCACGGCGGCTTCGAGGTCGGCAGCGGTGAGGTCCGGCTGCTTGGCCTTGGCGATGTCCTCGACCTGGGCACGAGTGATCTTCCCGACCTTGTCGGTGTGCGGCTTGGCCGAACCCTTCTGGATCCCGGCGGCCTTCTTGATCAGGATCGTGGCCGGCGGAGTCTTCATGATGAACGTGAAGGACTTGTCGGCGAAGGCGGTGATCACCACCGGAATCGGCAGACCGGGCTCCATGCCCTGGGTCTTGGCGTTGAACGCCTTGCAGAATTCCATGATGTTCAGGCCGCGCTGACCGAGCGCCGGACCGATCGGGGGGCTGGGGTTGGCCTTGCCGGCCGGAACCTGCAGCTTGATGTAGCCAGTGATTTTCTTTGCCATCTAGGCTTGCTCCTGTGATGAGTGCTAGCGCACCGGAGAACCCGGCGCTCCTCGCAGTGCCCGCGCTCGTCGGCCGAGTGCACGGGCTTCGGCAGGCCTCGCGGCCTGCCGTCTTGCTCAGGTCTTCTCGACCTGGGCGAAATCGAGTTCCACCGGCGTGGCGCGACCGAAGATGGTCACCGACACGCGCAGCTTGTTCTTTTCGTAGTTTGCATCCTCGACGCTGCCATGGAAGTCGGTGAACGGCCCTTCCTTGACGCGAACCACCTCGCCGATCTCGAACAGCACCTTGGGACGCGGCTTGTCGACGCCTTCCTGCATCTGCTGCATGATCTTCTCGACCTCCTTTTCGGAGATCGGGGCGGGCTTGTTCGCCGTACCGCCGACGAAGCCGGTGACCTTGGGCGTCGACTTCACCAAGTGCCAGGACTCGTCGTTCATTTCCATTTCGACGAGAACATAGCCGGGGAAGAACTTGCGCTCGGTGACGGTCTTCTGGCCGCCGCGCATCTCGATGACCTCTTCGACGGGCACCAGGATCTGACCGAAACTATCCTGCATGCCCGACCGATTGACGCGGTCGATCAGGGCGCGCTGAACGGACTTCTCGAAGCCCGAATAGGCGTGAACCACATACCAACGCTTGCTCATATCACTTCCAACCCAGGACCAGATCGTACAGGACCCACTCCAGGCTCTTGTCCGTCAGCCACAGGAAGAGCGCCATCACCACCGCGAACGCGAACACCAGACCGGTGGTCTGCGTGGTTTCCTTGCGGCTCGGCCAGACGACCTTCTTGGTTTCGGTGATCGATTCGCGGGCGAAACCGATGAAGCGGCGACCCGGCTCGGAGAGGGCGGCGACGGCGATGCCGGCACCCAGGCCCGCAAGCACGGAAAGCACGCGCAGCACGAGAGGCTGCTCGGACAGCACGTAGAAGCCGACTACGCCGGCTGCCAACAGTGCCAGCGCCAGCGCAAATTTCAACTTATCGGCCATTGCGGATGAACACCCGGAAAATGTTGGCAGGGGCAGAGGGAATCGAACCCCCAACCTTCGGTTTTGGAGACCGACGCTCTGCCAGTTGAGCTATACCCCTGCAGCGGACACTGCAAGGCGCACCCGAGCGGGTGCGCCTGTCTGGCAATAATCGAGCGATTACTCGATGATCTTGGCGACGACGCCGGCGCCGACGGTACGGCCACCTTCGCGGATCGCGAAGCGCAGACCTTCTTCCATGGCGATCGGGGCGATCAGCTTGACGGTGATCGACACGTTGTCGCCCGGCATGACCATCTCGGTGCCTTCGGGCAGCGAGATCGAACCGGTCACGTCGGTGGTGCGGAAGTAGAACTGCGGACGGTAGTTGTTGAAGAACGGGGTGTGACGACCGCCCTCTTCCTTCGACAGCACGTAGATCTCGCCGGTGAAGTGGGTGTGCGGGGTGATCGAACCCGGCTTGCACAGCACCTGACCACGCTCGACGTCTTCACGCTTGGTGCCGCGCAGCAGCACGCCGACGTTGTCGCCGGCCTGGCCCTGGTCGAGCAGCTTGCGGAACATCTCCACGCCGGTGCAGGTGGTCTTGACCGTCGGCTTGATGCCGACGATCTCGATTTCCTCGCCGACCTTCACGATGCCGCGCTCGACACGACCGGTCACCACGGTGCCGCGACCCGAGATCGAGAACACGTCTTCGATCGGCAGCAGGAAAGGCTTGTCGATCGCACGCTCGGGCGTCGGGATGTAGCTGTCCAGCGCGTCAGCCAGGCGGAAGATCGCCGGCTCGCCGATGTCCGACTGGTCGCCCTCGAGCGCCTTCAGCGCCGAACCCTTGACGATGGGGATGTCGTCGCCGGGGAAGTCGTACTTCGACAGCAGCTCGCGCACTTCCATCTCGACGAGCTCCAGCAGCTCCTCGTCGTCGACCATGTCGCACTTGTTCAGGAAGACGATGATGTACGGCACGCCGACCTGACGGGCCAGCAGGATGTGCTCGCGCGTCTGCGGCATCGGGCCGTCGGCGGCCGAGCACACCAGGATCGCGCCGTCCATTTGCGCGGCACCGGTGATCATGTTCTTGACGTAGTCGGCGTGGCCCGGGCAATCGACGTGCGCGTAGTGACGGCTCGCGGTCTCGTACTCGACGTGCGCGGTGTTGATGGTGATGCCGCGCGCCTTCTCTTCGGGCGCCGCGTCGATCTGGTCGTAGGCCTTCGCCTCGCCGCCGAACTTCTTCGACAGGATGGTGGTGATCGCAGCGGTCAGCGTGGTCTTGCCATGGTCGACGTGGCCGATGGTGCCGACGTTGACGTGAGGCTTGGTGCGCTCGAACTTACCCTTAGCCATATCGCTATCCTTAAAATCAGAACCATAAAAACCGGCGCGGCGACCACACTCGTTGGCCGCCGCCCAGGCCAGGCAGAAAATGGATGGTGCCCATGACGTGGATTGAACACGTGGCCTCTCCCTTACCAAGGGAGTGCTCTACCACTGAGCTACATGGGCCCCGAAACCTCGGGCAAACCGCAGCGAACCTGGAGCGGGTGAAGGGAATCGAACCCTCGTCATAAGCTTGGAAGGCTTCTGCTCTACCATTGAGCTACACCCGCACACGCCTGCAACTGTGTTCTCTTGCCTGCGCGCAACTCCGCGCCTATCACAACTCGCAGCCATACACTGCATTTGCCACGCCGACCGTGACGAGCACGGCACGACTGAAACTTGGTGGAGGGAGAAGGATTCGAACCTTCGAAGGCTGAGCCGTCAGATTTACAGTCTGATCCCGTTGACCGCTTGGGTATCCCTCCGTCCGGGAAGCCCCGCACTATAGAGGCCTTCCCCGGAGAAGTCAAAGCCTTTTGAAAAAAAACTTTCGAGCCTCGATGTGCGAGCTGCGCCGCCTGCGCTTCGCCGGAGGCGCGGCTGGCGCGGCTGGCGCGAATCCGGCGTCGACAACCCACGCGGCTCGGCGACGGATCATCGAACCGGGGCGGTATGATCCCCCGGTTCGGATCCTTTCGGCAGACACGCCATGCCCCCCGCCCTGAAGGCCCTCCTCGCCCAGCTCGCCGGTCTGGCCGCCGCGGTCGCGCTCGCGCGCACCGGCGCGCTCGTCGGACTGTGGCCGCTGGTGAGCGTGCAGGCGCTCGTCGCGGCGACGGTCGCGGCCGGCTTGCGCAGCGCGCGCTGGTGGCTGCCGATCCATCTCGGCTTCTTGCCGCTGGCGGTGGTCGCGCACGGCGCGGGCATCCATCCCGGGTGGTATCTCGCCGCCTTCGTCATCCTCGTACTGGTGTATTGGACGAGCTTCCGCACCCAGGTCCCGCTCTACCTCAGCAACCCGGCCACGGCAGCGGCGGTAGGGAAGCTGCTGCCGGCCCATCCGGCGCGGATGCTCGACATCGGCGCCGGCACCGGTGCGCTGCTGCGCCCGCTCGCGCAGGCGCGTCCCGACTGCCGCTTCACCGGCATCGAGCTGGCGCCGGCGACGTGGGCGATCGGACGCCTGCTGCTGCGCCGTCACGCCAACATCGAGTGGCTGCGCGGCGACCTCTTCGCCGCCGACTGGAGCGGCTACGATCTGGTGTACGCCTTCCTCTCGCCGGTGCCGATGGCGGCGGTCTGGGCCAAGGCGTCCGCCGAGATGCCCCCGGACAGCACCCTGGTCAGCAACAGCTTCGCGGTGCCCGGCCACGAGCCGGACGCGGTGATCGACGTCGGCGACCGCCGTGGCACGCGCCTCTTCCTCTATCGCATGGGCGCACGCGGAGAGCGCCGAAGCGGCTGAATTGGCCCCGCGAAGCGGCGCTTTTCCGCGCTCGCCCGCTTGCGTGCGGCGTCGATAATCCCCGTCATGCAAGGACTGCATGCAAAGGACTGAAGCGTCATGGCTGAGATCATCTGCGTGATCGGCAACAAGGGCGGCACCGGCAAGACCACCCTCTCGCACATGCTGTGCCAGGGCCTCGGCCTGCTTGGCCAGCGTGCTGCCTGCGTGCTCACCGACACGTCGCGCGAGCCGCTGGTACCCGCCGGACGGCGCTACGTGCTGGCCGACGCGCGCACACGCGACTCGCTGACCAAGGTGGTCGACAAGCTGCGCACGCTGGAGAACTGGATCGGGGTCATCGACGGCGGCGGCAACCGCACCGAGATGGACCGCAAGCTCTACGCGCTCTCCGACCTCGTGCTGCTGCCCTTCCGCGAGTCGCACGAAGACATCCGCACCGTGCTGCGCGACCTCGAGATGTTCCCGCGCGCCTACGCGATCCCCACGCAGTGGCCCACCAACCCCTGGCAGCGCGAGGCCGCCGACCGCAGCGTGGCGCGCCTGCTCGGCGCGCACCGCGATCGCATCCTGCGCCCGGTCAACGCGCTCTCCTCCACCAAGCTGCTGCTGCAGAAGCAACTGCCCGAGCAGCTGCCGACCCCGCTCGCCAACGCCTGCCGCGCGGTCGCGCGCCAACTGCTGGAAGTGCTGGAGATCGACTTCATCGACCACAACGAGGACACCTCCGGCGAAGAGCAGGATGAGCGCCTGTCGCCCGCCGAGATGCCGATGCGCCTGGTCGGCGGCGCTCGACGATCGCACTGAGCCGCGAATCGCGGCACGACGATTCTCTCAGGACTCCTCGTTCCTGCGCGAGAGCAGCACCAGCGCCTGGCTGCGGCTGCTCACCCCCAGCGCGCGGTAGATCGCCGTCATGTGCACCTTCACCGTCCCCTCGGTGAGGCCCAGCCGACTGGCAATCTCGCGATTGCTGCCCCCGGTGGCGAGGAGTTCCATCACCCTGGCCTGGGCGAGGGTCACCCCGTAGCGCTCGGCGGAGCGACGCGTGCGGGCGCTCGTCGCGGACGGGCTGGCACGCGGCGTCGGCATGCCGCCCTCCAGGACTTCGCGCACGGCCTGGGCCAGCACCTCGCCGGAACTCGCCTTGGAGACGAAGCCAGAGGCGCCGGCCGCGAGGGCGCGGCGCACCGCGGCGTCGTCGTCCATCGCCGACACCACGATCGCCGGCAGGTCGGGGTAGCGCTTCGCCAGCACGCCGAGCAGCGAGAACCCGCTCGCCCCCGGCAGCATCAGGTCGACGATCGCCAGATCGACGTCGTCATGCGCCTCGAGCAAGGCCAGCGCCTCGTCCGCGCGCGCCGACTCGAGACACACCAGGTCGGGCTCCAGGCGCCCGATGCGCTGCGCCATCGCCTCGCGCACCAGCGCATGATCTTCCACGATCAGGATCTTCGTCATACCCTCCCCTCCGCGTGCCTCTTTCCGCACCGAACATAGCATGAGGCGGCCGCCGGGCTTCACGCTCCATGCGAGCGCAAGCGCTACGCCGGCGCCGATAAACGCAGGAAAATCGACTCCCCGGGCGGAGTCCCACCGTCGGCAAGCCTCGCAGAACGGTCTTGCCGTCCACGGCTCGCCCCGCCCCACCGGAGGCCCTCGCCATGCCCGCCCCTTCCTGCCCTGCCGAACCCCGCAATGCCGTGCCGAGGAGGCGGCCTTGATCCACCGTTGGGGCATCCGCGCCCGCGTCACGCTGGTCGCCTTCATCCCGATGCTGGTCCTGGCCGGCCTGATGACGGCGACCCACACCACGCTGCGCCTGGGCGAACTCGACAACGCCTTGCGCGCACGCGCTCAGGCCTACGTCCGCCAGACCGCGGTGGCGAGCGAGTACCCGCTGTTCATCGGCGACCACATCGCCCTGCAGCAGCTGCTCGACAGCCTGCTGCTCGAGGAGGACATGGCGGCACTCGCGCTCATCGCACCGGACCGCAGCCTGATCGCCCGGGCGGGCAGCTTCGAGCACACCACGCCGCCACAGGCGGCCGTCGCGGGCACGACGCGGAGCGCAGGTCGCCTGCGCATCGTCGAGCCGATCCGCCCGCGCCCGCTGCCGATCGACGCCGTGTCCGATCCCGTGCCGGCGGACGAACTCCTCGCCACCCTCATCATCGAGATGTCCCTGGAACGCCTCGACCAGCGCCGCGCCGAGCTGTTGTGGATCGCCGCCGGCTGGATGCTGATGGTCGCCGTCGGCAGTCTCGCGCTCGCAAGGGGGATGAGCTACAGCGTCAGCGGCCCGATCCGCAACATCGCGGACACCGTGCTCCGCATCGGCCGCGGCGAACTCGACCGCCGTGTCCCGGTGGTCGGCGGTGGCACGCTGCGCATCCTGGCCGAGGGCGTGAACGAGATGGCCGGGCGCCTGAGCACCGCGCACGCATCGATGTCGCGCCAGATCGAAGAGGCGACCGCCGAGCTGCGCGCACGTCGCGACGAGGCCGAACGCGCCAGCATCGCCAAGTCGCGCTTCCTCGCCGCCGCCAGCCACGACCTGCGCCAGCCGCTGCATGCGCTCGGGCTGTTCGTGTCCGAGCTCTCCCAGCACGAGCTCGACGCGGGCAGCCGGCAGATCCTCGAGCGCATCACGGCCGCGGCCGAGACCATGGACGGCCTGCTCGGCAGCCTGCTGGACATCTCGCGACTCGATTCGGGTGCGCTCACCCCGGTGCCGCAATCCTTCGACCTGCAGGCGCGCCTCGAGCGTCTGGTCGCCGGTCAGTCGGCCGTCGCCGCCGAGCGCGGGCTCGACCTGCACCTGCGCTGTGCGCCCTGTCGCGCCCACACCGATCCGCTGCTCCTCGACCGCATCCTCGCCAATCTGTTGTCGAATGCCATCCGCCACACCCCGCACGGCCGCGTGCTGGTCGCCTGCCGGCGTCGCGGCGACCGGCTGCGCGTGGAGGTACGCGACAACGGCCCCGGCATCGCGCCGGAATCGCAGGAACTGATCTTTCACGAGTTCGTCCAGCTCGACAATCCGGAGCGCGGCCAGGACAAGGGCCTCGGGCTCGGGCTGGCGATCGTGCGCCGCCTCAGCACCCTGCTCCGGCTGCCGCTCGACCTCCGCTCGCGGCCCGGCCACGGGACGGTGTTCGCGGTGGAGGTCCCCGCCGCACAGCCGGAAGGCGCCTCCCGGGCGCATACGCCGGGCAGCTTCGAAGGGGTCCGGGTACAGCTTGCCGGCGCGGATCCCGCCGCCCTCGAGGCGACCGCCGAGCTGCTCGCCGACTGGGGCTGCACGGTGGACGACGGCACCCGTACGGCGCCGGCGGACGACCGCCCCCACGGCACCGAGCTGCTGATCCTCGCGCCGGTGCCCGCCGGCACGGCCGACGGCCTTGTCCTGCTCGCAGCCCTGCGCATGCGCCCCGACCTGGCCGACGTGCCCGCGATCCTGCTCGTCGTCGACAGCACCGACGAGCAGCGCGATCGCGCCCGCGCCCTGAATGCCCATCTGCTCGCCCGTCCGCTGCGCCCCTCGCGCCTGCGCGCCCTCATGAACCGCCTGCTCGGCGCGCGCGACGGCGATGGAGCGCAGGGCAGCGGCATCGGGTAATATTGTTCCGTCACCTCAACCCCCCGAACGGAGCAGCCCGATGTCCAATGACCAGAACGCCCAGGATCCGCTCGAGTTCGTGCGCGGCATGTGGAACCAGATGGGTTTCTCCCTGCCCGGCATGGTCACGCCCACGCTCGATGTCGATGAGCTGGACAAGCGCATCACCGACATGCGCGCGGTCGAGGGCTGGCTCAAGATGAACCTGAACATGCTGCAGATGAGCATCCAGGGACTCGAGATGCAGCGCGCCGCGCTCGCCGCGGTCAAGGCGATGAGCCAACAGGCCCAGCAGGCAGGCGAAGGCGGCGGCGCGACCGAGCCTGGAGCCAATCCCTTCGCCGCCGCGGCGGCGATGTGGCCGTGGAACCTGATGGGCGCGCAGGCGGCCGCCACGCCCGCTCCCGCGACCCCGGCCGAAGCGAAGGAAGGCGCGCGTGGCACCCGCCGCAAGCCGGCCACCGACAAGTAATCGACCCGCCGCGGGCTACACCACGCCCGCGCCCCGCAGCCGGGCAAGCTCCTCGGCATCCACGCCGAGCGCCTCCAGGATCGCATCCGTATCCGCCCCCGCACACGCCGGTGCCGGCGCGTCGGGTATCGGCGGCATCCCGCCCAGACGCACCGCCGCGCCGGCGTGGCACAGGCCGTTCGTCTCCACCACCATGCCGCGTGCGCGCAGCTGCGGGTCGCGCAGGCTCTCCTCCAGGCGCAACACGGGCGTCACGCAGCAATCGACCGGGTCGAACACCTCCACCCACTCGCGCTGGCTGCGTCCGCGGAAGATCGTCGCAAGCTCGCCCCGCACGCGTGCTCCGTCCGCCCCGGTGGCGAGATGCCCCGGGATCAGGTCCGCACGCCCGAGCGTAGTGCACAGCAGCCCCCAGAACTTCTCCTCCAGCGCACCCACCGCCATGTAGCGGCCGTCCGCGGTCTCATACACGCCGTAGCAGGGCACCCCGCCGGTGAGCAGGTCCTCGCCGCGCGGCCGCACGCCACCGTGGGCAAGCACCTCGGCGAGCGGGAAGATCATGTGCGCGAACGCGGCGTCGGTCATCGACACGTCGACCTCGCGGCCGCGGCCGCTGCGGCGCGCGTCGAACAGCGCCACCAAGATGCCCATCACCGCGCCCATGGTGCCGCCGAGCAGGTCGCCGATCTGCAGGTTCGACAGCGCCGGCGCGCCGCCGGCGCAGCCGATCTGGTCGAGCACGCCGGCGTAGCCGAGATAATTGATGTCGTGGCCGGCGCGCAGTGCGTACGGCCCGGTCTGTCCGTAGCCGCTGATGCTGCAAAGCACTACGCGCGGATTGCGCTCGGCGAGCACGGCGTAGCCGAGGCCGAGGCGCTCCATCACCCCCGGGCGGAAGCCCTCGACCACCACATCGGCGCTTTCCACCAGGCGCAGGAACAGCGCACGCCCCGCCTCCTGCTTGAGGTCGAGCCGCAGGCTGCGCTTGTTGCGGTTCACCAGTTGGTAGAACCAGCTGGTGTCGCCCCCCATCGCGCCCATCGTGCGCGCGTAGTCGCCGGCACCGGTGTCTTCCACCTTGATCACCTCGGCGCCGTAGTCGGCCAGGTGCTGGGTGGCGAGCGGACCGGGCAGCAGCCGGGTGAGGTCGAGAATGCGCACGCCGGCGAGCGGCGCGCGTGCGGGAGCGTTCGATGCGGGGTTCATGTGCGCGTCCATCGTTTTGCGGGAAGACGGCAGTATGCCAGCGGGAGGCACCGGGACACGCAGGGACAGGGCCTCCTCGGGGCTATTCGTAGGTGCGCACGTCGTCGATGACCTTGCCGTCGTTGGCGAGCGCGCCCGCGGGCAGGAAGGCGACCTCGCCGCGCAGCTTGGTCAGCTCGCGGATGCTGGCGGCTACGGCAGCGGCGAGGGCCTCGCTGCCGCCACCTGCCGCCTCGCACATCAGCGTCATGCGGTCGGCGAGGTCGGGATTATCTACCACCAAGCGCGCGCGCGTGATCTCGGGGTGCCGTCGCACAACCTGCGCGATCTGCCCCGGATGCACGAACATGCCCTTGACCTTGGTGGTCTGGTCGGCGCGCCCCATCCAGCCCTTGATGCGCACGTTGGTGCGCCCGCAGGGCGAGTCCCCGGGCAGCACCGCGGAGAGGTCGCCGGTGCCGAAGCGGATCAGCGGGTAATCGGGGTTGAGGGTGGTCACCACCACCTCGCCCACCTCGCCCACGGCCACCGGGTCCCCGGTGCCGGGGCGGACGATCTCGAGCAGCACATCCTCGTCCACCACCATGCCCTCGCGCGCCGGCGTCTCATAGGCGATCAGGCCGATGTCTGCAGTGGCATACGCCTGGAAGGCCATGATGCCGCGCGCGGCAAGGGCGTCGCGCATGCTGGGCGGAAAGGCCTCGCCGGAGACGAAGGCCTTGGTGAACGACACCCGCACGCCGAGCTCGTCCGCCTTGTCGAGCAGGATGCGCAGGAAGGACGGCGTGCCCACGTAGGCGTTGGGCTGCAGGTCGGCGATCGCCGCGAGCTGCTGCTCGGTCTGGCCGACGCCGGCGGGAAAGACGGTGCAGCCGAGCGCGTGCGCGGCCGTCTCCATCATCGAGCCGGCGGGCGTGAAGTGGTACGAGAAGGTGTTGTGCACCAGGTCGCCGGCACGGAAGCCCGCGGCGAACAGCGCGCGCGCCAGGCGGTAGTAGTCGGGCCGTGCGCCTTCGGGTTCGTAGAGCGGGCCGGGCGAGGCGAACACCCGCCTGCACGCCGCACCCCAGCCCACCGCCGAAAAGCCGCCGAAGGGGCGCGCCGCCTTCTGCAGCTCGAGCAGTTCCGACTTGCGTGTGACCGGCAGCGTGGCGAGCGCCTCGCGACTGGTGACCGAATCCGGGTCGACGTCGGCCAGCAGGCGGCCGAAGGCGGGCGCGGCGGCGCGCGCATGGGCGATCTGCGCCGGCAGGCGGCTCAGCAGCTCGCGCTCGCGCGCCTCGGGATCGCGGGTCTCGCGCGTGTCGTGGAAGTTCATCTCGGCTCCCCTGCTCGATGCATTGTCGGGTGATGTCGCGGCGGTGGCGGTCAGCTCAGCCAGCGCTTGCGGCGGCGATAGTGCTTGATGTCGCGGAAGCTCTTGCGGCCCTCGCCCGCCAGACCGAGGTAGAACTCCTTGACGTCCTCGTTGCTGGCCAGATCCTTGGCGGCACCTTCCATCACGATGCGGCCGTTTTCCATGATGTAGCCGAAGTCGGCATAGCGCAGCGCGACCATGGTGTTCTGCTCGGCGAGCAGGAAGCTCACCCTTTCCTTGGTGTTGAGATCCTTGACGATCTCGAACACCTCTTCCACGATCAGCGGCGCAAGGCCCATCGAGGGCTCGTCGAGCAGCACCAGCTTGGGCTTGGCCATCAGCGCACGACCGATCGCGCACATCTGCTGTTCGCCACCCGAGGTGTAGGCGGCCTGGCTGTTCCGTCGCGTCTTCAGGCGCGGGAAATAGTTGTAGACCTTCTCCAGCGTCTCTTCGACCGCGGCCTTGCCGTCGCTGCGGGTGTAGGCGCCGGTGCGCAGGTTTTCTTCGATGGTGAGGTGGCCGAAGCAATGCCGCCCCTCCATGACCTGGACGACACCGCGCTTGACGAGGTCCGCCGGCGTCAGCGCGTCCACGCGTTCGCCGTTGTAATCCACCGAGCCCTTGGTCACCTCGCCACGCTCGCCCTTGAGCAGGCTGCTCACCGCGCGCAGCGTGGTGGTCTTGCCGGCGCCATTGCCACCGAGCAGGGCGACGATGCTGCCCTCCTGCACCGACAGCGACACACCCTTCAGCACCAGGATGACGTGGTTGTAGATGACCTCGATGTTGTTGACGCTGAGGAAGGCCGGATTGGGAGCGTTCATGTTCGATTCCAGGAAAAGGCCTCCGCACCGCGCGGCGCGGAGGCACGTTTCAACTCAGTTTCAATTTACTGCGCGCACTGCTCCGCGGTACGGCGCTGCAGATTCTTCTCGGCGGCGTACTTCGAGGCCGCCTCGAGCACCATCGGCCGCAGCACCTTGTCGTCGGCCTGATACCAGTCGGAGCTGAACGCCCACTTGCTGCCATCCCACGTATGCACGCGCACCCACGACGAGCCCATGTGGTCGGTGCACGAGGTCTGCACCGGGCGCATCACGCCGGCAAAACCCATCGCATCGAGCTTGCCCTGGTCGAGGTTGAGGTTCTCCAGGCCTCAGCGCACCTGCTCGCCGGTCATGACCTTGCCCTTGCCGTAGCGCTCCTGCGCCTGCCGCACCCCTTCGACACCCAGCATCGCCGAGATCAGGCCGCGCATGTACAGCACCGAGCCCACCTCCTCCTTCGGGCCGGTGCCCTGGCCCTTGTCATGCACCATCGCCAGCATGTCCTTGACGACCTTGCTGTTGGGCTCCGCGCCGTGCTGAAGCGTCAGGGCGCTGTAGCCCTTGGCACCCGCGCCGACGTCCTTGACGTCCGGCTCGGCGCCCGCCCACCAGATGCCGAGCATCTTCTCGCGCGGGTAGCCCGTAGCCTGGGCCTCCTTGATCGCGGTCGAGTTCATCACGCCCCAGCCCCACAGCAGCACATGGTCGGGACGATCGCGGCGGATCTGCAGCCAGGTCGCCTTCTGCTCCACGCCGGGGTGGGCTACCGGCAGCAGCTGCAGCTCGAAGCCATGCATCTTCGCGCGCTCCTGCAGCAGCGGGATCGGCTCCTTGCCGAAGGGGCTGTCGTGATAGACCAGCGCGATCTTCTTGCCCTTGAGCTTGTCCAGCCCGCCCTCCTGCTTGCCGATATGCTGGATCGCGACGTCGGCGCCCACCCAGTACGAGCCGAGCAGCGGGAAGTTCCAGGTGAACACCGAGCCGTCCTGCGACTCGCTGCGGCCGTAGCCGGCGGTGATCAGCGGGATCTTGTCCACGGTGGCCTTGTCGGTGAGCGCAAAGGTCACGCCGGTCGACAGGCTCTGGAACAGGGTGGCGTTCTTGCCCTTCAAGCGCTCGTAGCACTCCACCCCGCGGTCGGTGGCGTAGCCGAACTCGCACTCCTCGTAGGTCAGCTTGACGCCGTTGATGCCGCCCTGGGCATTGATCAGCTTGAGGTAATCGACATAGCCGTTCGCCCATGGGTTGCCGTTGGCGGCATAGGCGCCGGTCCGATACACCAGCACCGGGAAGAACTGATCCTGCGCCTGAGCTTGCGCGGCGGTGGAGAACACGGCGGACGACAGGCCCACCGAGGCGATGGCGGCCGCGAGGGCCAGGTTGCGGAATTTCATGAGTCTCCTCCTTTTATAGGCTTCTTGGGCACTGCGGGAAATGGCGCTGCATCAGTGCGGGAACGGCCACAGGCGCAGCTTCTGCTTCGCGATCGACCACAGTCGGGCGAGGCCATGCGGCTCGACGATCAGGAAGAAAATGATCAGCGAACCGAAGATGATGAGTTCGGCATGCGAGATGCCGGCGGTCGACACGGTGACACCGACCAGGCTTCCGAGCAGGGGCAGGAACTGGTTGAGGAAGATGGGCAGGATCACGATGAAGGCGGCGCCGAAGAAGCTGCCCATGATCGAGCCCATGCCGCCGATGATCACCATGAACAGCAGCTGGAAGGAGCGATCGACCGAGAACGCCGCCGGCTCCCACGAACCCAGGTGCACGAAGCCCCACAGCGCACCGGCCACGCCGACGAAGAAGGAGCTCACCGCGAACGCCGACAGCTTGGCGAACATCGGGCGGATGCCGATCACCTCGGCCGCCACGTCCATGTCGCGGATCGCCATCCACTGGCGGCCGATCGCGGCGCGGGTGAGGTTCTTGGCGATGAACGCGAACGCGATCACGAAGGCGAGGCAGAACAGATACTTCTCGGTCGGCGAGTCGATCACCCAACCCAGCATCTCCAGCTTGGCGACCGACACCGAGCCGGACGACGAATGGTTGGTGAACCAGCCGATGCGCAGGAAGGCCCAGTCGCACAGAAACTGCGCCGCCAGCGTCGCCACCGCGAGGTAGAGGCCGCGCACGCGCAGGCTGGGAATTCCGAACAGGATGCCGAAGGCTGCAGCCGACACGCCGCCCAGCAGCATCGCCAGCACCAGCGGCATGCCGTCGATGCGCACCATGAAGTTGTACGCCGCATATGCCCCGATCGCCATGAAGGCCCCCGCCCCCAGGGTGATCTGGCCACAATAGCCCACCAGCAGATTGACCCCGAGCGCGGCGAGCGACAGCACCAGGAAGGGGATCAGGATGGCGCGGAACATGTACTCGTCGGCCAGCATCGGCACGGCGAGTGCGGCAAAGGCGATCAGCCCCCAGACGAACCACTTGTCCTGGGCGATGGTGAAGATCTGTTGGTCGGCCGCGTAGCTCGTCTTGAACTGGCCGTTTTCGCGATAGAACACTGTGTTGTCTCCCGGTCAGACGCGGTTGATGATCTTTTCGCCGAACAGGCCCTGCGGCCGGAACAGCAGCACGATCAACGCCATCACGTAGGCGAACCAGATCTCGATGCCGCCGCCGACGTAGGGTCCGAGATAGACCTCGGAGAGCTTCTCGCCGACGCCGATGATGAGGCCGCCGACGATCGCGCCCGGCACCGAGGTCAGGCCGCCGAGGATCACCACCGGCAGCGCGCGCAGCGCCACGGTGACGAGCGAGAACTGCACGCCCATCTTCGAGCCCCAGATGATGCCGGCCACCAGGGCCACCAGGCCGGCCACGCACCACACGATCACCCAGGTCTTGTTGAGCGGGATGCCCACCGATTGCGCGGCCTGGTGGTCGTCGGCCACCGCGCGCAGCGCGCGGCCGATCGCGGTCTTCTGGAAGAACACCGTGAGCCCGGCGACCAGCACGGCAGCGAGCGCCGCTGCGATGAAGTCTTCCTTGTTGATCAGCACGCCGCCCTCGAAGAGGCCTTCGAACATGATCACCGGATCCTTGGGCATGCCGACGTCGATCGAGTAGATCTCGCTGCCGAAGAAGGTCTGGCCGAGGCCCTCGAGCACGTAGGCGATGCCCAGCGTGACCATCAGCAGCGTGGCGCCCTCCTGGTTCACCAGCTTGCGCAGCACGAAGCGCTCCACCGCCCAGGCCACCACAAACATCACCGCGCCGGCGCCGACGATGCCGATCACGTTGGCGAGGAAGAGGCTGTCGCCGCCCAGTGCGGCGTTGCTCCACTCGGAGAAGCGCGCCATCGCCAGCGCGGCGACCAGCACCATCGCGCCCTGGGCGAAGTTGAACACGCCCGAGGCCTTGAAGATGAGCACGAAGCCCAGGGCCACCAGCGAATACAGCATGCCGGTCATCAGCCCGCCCAACATCGTTTCAATGAAAAATGCCATGACTCGCTCCGCTCAATGCCCGCTGCCGAGATAGGCGTTGATGACATCCTGGTTGTTGCGCACCTCGTCGGGTGTGCCGTCGCCGATCTTCTTGCCGTAATCGAGCACCACGACGCGGTCGGAGATGTCCATCACCACGCCCATGTCGTGCTCGATGAGCACGATCGTGGTGCCGAACTGGTCGCTGATGTCGAGGATGAAGCGGCACATGTCCTGCTTTTCCTCGACGTTCATGCCCGCCATCGGCTCGTCGAGGAGCAGGATCTGCGGCTCCATCGCCAGCGCGCGGCCGAGGTCGACGCGCTTCTGCAGGCCGTAGGGCAGCGCGCCCACCGGGGTCTTGCGGATGTGCTGGATCTCGAGGAAGTCGACGATCTCCTCGACCTTCTCGCGGTGGGCGATCTCCTCGCGCAGCGCCGGGCCGAGCCACAGCGCCTGCTGGAAGAGGTTGCACTTCATCTTGAGATTGCGCCCGGTCATGATGTTGTCGAGCACGCTCATGCCCTTGAACAGCGCGATGTTCTGGAAGGTGCGCGCGATGCCCTGCTGGGCCGCCATGTGCGGCTCCATCTTCTGGCGCTGCTGCCCGCGGAACATGATCCTGCCTTCCTGCGGGTGATACACGCCGTTGATCACGTTGAGCATCGAGCTCTTGCCCGCGCCGTTGGGGCCGATGATGGCGCGCACCTCATGCTCGCGGATGTTGAAGCTGATGTCGGTCAGCGCCTTTACACCGCCGAAGCGCAGCGAGATGTTCTGCAGGTCGAGGATGACCTCGCCCTGGCGACGGCCCGAAGGCGTGGTGGTGGCAGCGGAATTCATGTCGGTCATGTCCATTCTTCGTCCCCTCAGGCCGCGCGCTTGCCGGCCTGCGGCGCGAAGGTCTTCACCTCCTCGATGCGCAGGTCGGCCGAGACCTTGCCGGTGCGGCCGTCCTCGTACTTGACCTGGGTCTCGATGAACTGGGTCTTGCGGCCTTCGAACATCGCCTCGATCAGCACGCCGTACTTCTCGGCGATGAAATTGCGCCGTACCTTGCGCGTGCGCGTGAGCTCGCCGTCGTCGGCGTCGAGCTCCTTGTGCAGGATCAGGAAGCGCTTGATCTGCGAGCCGCTCATGTTGGGGTCGGCGGCGAGGTCGGCGTTGACCTTCTCGACGCAGTCGCGGATCAGCTCGTACACCGCAGCCTGCTGGGCGAGGTCGGTGTAGCCGGAGTAGGCCATGCCCTTCTTCTCGGCCCAGTTGCCCACCGCCTCGAGGTCGATGTTGATGAAGGCGGTAGCGAATTCCTTGCCGGCACCGAAGGTCACCGCCTCCTTGATGTGCTGGAAGAACTTGAGCTTGTTCTCGATGTAGTTGGGCGCGAACATCGTGCCGTCGGCCATCTTGCCGACGTCCTTGGCACGGTCGATGATCTTCAGGTGGCCGTCGGCGTCGAAGAAGCCGGCGTCGCCGGTCATGAAGTAGCCATCGGCGTTGATCGACTCGGCGGTCGCGTCGGGGCGCTTGTAGTAGGCCTTGAGCAGCATCGGCCCCTTGACCAGGATCTCGCCGTTGTCGGCGAGCTTGACCTCGACGAAGGGTGCCGGCTTGCCGACCGAATCCAGCTTGATCTCGCCGTCGGGCTGCAGGCACACGTAGGCGCAGGTCTCGGTCTGGCCGTAGAGCTGCTTGAGGTTGATGCCGATCGAGCGGTAGAAGCGGAACAGGTCGGGCCCGATCGCCGCGCCGGCCGTATAGGCCACGCGGATGCGGCTCATGCCGAGCACGTTCTTCAGCGGCCCATACACCAGCAGGTTGCCCAGCCAGTACTGGAAGCGATCGCCACCCGACACCGGCTTGCCATCCAGGATGTCGGCGCCGCAGCGCCGCGCCACGTCCATGAAGTGATGGAAGATCTTGCGCTTGAGGCTGCCGGCGTCTTCCATGCGGATCATCACCTGGGTCAGCAGGTTCTCGAACACGCGCGGCGGGGCGAAGTAATAGGTGGGTCCGATCTCGCGCAGATCGTTCATCACCGTCTCGCCCGACTCCGGGCAGTTGATCGTGAAGCCCGCCACCGTGGCCTGCGCGAACGAGAACAGGTGGTCGCCCACCCAGGCCATCGGCAGGTAGGACAGGATGTCCTCCTTGTCGGTGAGCTTGTCGAACTGGATCGCGCCGCGCGCCGCGGCGATGAACGCGCCATGGGTCTGGCACACGCCCTTGGGCTTGCCGGTGGTGCCCGAGGTGTACAGCATGATCGAGATGTCGTCGGAGGCGCCCTTGTCGATCTCGCCGTCGAGGAAATCAGGCTGGTTGCGGTCGTGGATGCGCCCCATCTCCTGCAGCTCGTCCAGGCCCATCAGCAGGGTCTGGGTGTAATGGCGCATGCCACGGGGGTCGTCGTAGATCACATGCGCGAGCAGCGGCGCATCGGGCTGGATCTCGACCATCTTGTCCACCTGCTCCTGGTCCTCGACCACGGCGAACTTGATCTCGGCGTCCTGCAGCACGTAGGCCATCTCCTGGGCCACCGCGTCCTGGTACATCATCACCGGGATGCCGCCCAGGCACTGGCAGGCCGCCACCGACCAGTACAACCGCGGGCGGTTGTCGCCCACCACCGCGAGGCGGTCGCCGCGCTTGAAGCCGAGCTGCGCCAGCCCGCAGGCGATCGCGCGCACGTTCTCGGCCACTTGCGCCCAGGTATAGGTCTGCCAGATGCCGTATTCCTTCTCGCGCATCGCCGGCTGCTGGGGGCGCGCCTTGGCGTGGTGCATCAGCCAGCGCGGAAAGGTATCCGGCCCTGCTCCGCCCTGTCCGGGCTCGGACGCGCTCGTGCGTGTGTCCATGCCACACTCCTCCTTTGGTCTTGTCCTGTCTGTCTCCGCACCCGGGCCCCTGGTGCTTTTTGTCAGGGCCCGGGCGGGACGCGCGAACGCGTCCGTTCCAGTTCAGGCTGGAGTGTGGCAAGCCACTTTTGCGCAACTGTTTGTGGAATGTACTGAATTGTTGCAGGCCGCCTGCGTACCCGCGGCCGGCCCTCAGACCGGGAACGCGAAGCCGTACTGCGACTTGCCGGCCTGTCGGCCGATCCCGCGCGTGACGCCACGCCCGACCCGCTTGGCGCTACCGATCGCGGCGATGCCGCCCCCCACCAGCCGGCCGACGGCGGGCTCAGGGACCAAGGCGCAGCACCACCCGCGCGCGGGGATCGTCGGGGACGAGATCGACGAACGCGATCGCATCCGGATCCTGGGCGACCCGCGAAATCGCGGCCGCGCTGTCGGCGACCCGCAGCGGCGGTTGTGTCCGCCCGGAGAACTGCAATCGCGCCCAGTACGCGTTGATCTCGGCGATGTCGCGCCCGAGCAGGCGGCGATAGAAGCTTGCGCGCAACGGTTCCACTTCGACCACGTTGGCACGCGCCCCCGAAGGCAGCATCTTCACGCGCCCGAGGAAGAGATGGCTGGCCTGCTCGCGACTCAGGGCGGAGATGCCGCTGTCGCGATTGACGATGAGGACGAGTTCCTCGGCCGCCACGTCGTGCGTCGGGAGCAGCAGCACGAGGAGCGCAGCGACGAGCGTATGGATTCGCATGGCCGGACGCTCAGAAGACGAAATCCAGCGTTGCGGAAAACACCGTCGGCGAGCGCGGGCCGGTGACGAAACCACGATCGTCGAGCAGCGCGGAGGAACGCTTCGCGTCGATGCGATCGAACTGCAGCTTCAAGGCCATGTTGTCGGCGAAGTCATAGCGCACGCCCACGCCGATGGTGGTCTGGTCGTGGCGGGTGTAGCCGTGGACGGTCTGCCAGAAACCGCGCAGCTGGCCCGCGGGGTCCAACGCCGGCGGCACGTCGAGGGCCCGATCGACAGGATCGAGGATGCTGCGCGAGCCGGTAAGGTAAGGCTTCCAGCGCCCGACCCGATAGGCGGCGGTCGCCCCCGCCCCCCAACCTTCGAAGCGCGGGTACACGGACATCGACATGTCGGTGGCCATGAGCTGCAGCGAGAACGGTCCGCGCTCCCAGCCGAGCGCCGCCCCCAGGTAACCGATCCGGTTGGACCCCGCGATCTCGGATGCACGGGCCACGGCCTGCCCTGCGAATTCCGTCCCCGGGGCCAGGCTCGCGAGATGACGCAGCGTGAACGGCAGCTCCCGATAGATGGCGTTGCGCGTGGACACCATGTTGCCCCAGGACAGTTTCAGGCTCAGTTCCGGCCCGATCCAGTCCAGGGTGACGCCGAAGCTGCGGCCGATCGGCACCGGATGCTCCATCCCGTTCAGGAACACGCTGCCGCGCGTACGCCCGCCGAACAGCTTGAAGCGCAGCAGGCCGTCGCCGAGCGCGTGCTGGAGGGTCGCATCCAGGCCGTCGAAGTTGTCATAGGTCAGACGGCCGTACACGTCGGCATACGGCCTCACCGGCGTGTAGGCGTAGCCGACGTGGCGCGAGTCGCCGTCGAGGTAGATATCGGTGACCAGGCGACCGGCGCGCAGTTCGAGCCAGTCGCTGGGCACGTGCTTGACGAAGCCCCATACCAGGTGCGGTCCCCACTCGCCGTGGCGCCCCTGGTTCATGACCGCCTGCGCCATGACCGACCACTGCGGCGTCAACGCACCGTGCACCTGCAGGCCGAGCGAGCTGTCGACACCGAAGTCGAGTTCGTTCGCACGCGTGCCACGATGCTGGTCCACGCTGCGGCGGAACTGCGTATCGTCCTCGTCGTGCCAGGCGGCGCCGAGCGTGCCGAAGCCGCTCGCGCTCCAGCGCGGGGCGTCGGCCTGCACAGGCCGTCCTGCCGCCAGCGCGGCGGCGCTCGTCGCGCACAAGCTCATCGCCGCGATCGCGGCGATGCAAACGGGTCTCACGGTCGACACCGGGCAACACCTCTCCCGATCGCGGATCGGGTCCGAGTCAGCAAAAGGCTCGAAGATAGCGAGCCCACCGCCCCTCATCCCATGACATAGATCACGACTCCGCCATTTAACGCGGTTCGCGCTAGACTCGCAGTCGCCACGCGACCCCGAATGGGCACTCGTCACCCAAAGCTCCGGAAAAACACCCGATGGAACGCAAGGATTTCACCAGACCCGTCCATGTCACGACCTGGATGGCCGTGTTTCTCGCCCTCGTCGCCGCGCTCGCCGCCGCCCTGGTCCCGCAACTCAAGCACGCCTTCATCGCCAACGCCGCATTCAACGGCGTGATCCTCTTCGTCCTCGCGGTCGGCATCGCAGTCAATCTGCGCCAGGTGTGGCGGCTGCAGCGTGAGGTGCTGTGGATCGAGGAATTCCAGCACAGCGCCGGCGGCGGCTCGGCCACCGGCCTGCAGCCGGTGCTGCTCGCCCCGATGGCACGTGTGCTCTCCAACCGCCGTCGCGGCCAGGCCCACCTGTCGCCGGCCTCCACCCGCTCCATCCTCGACGGCGTGCAGATCCGCCTCGAGGAGCAGCGCGACCTCTCGCGCTACCTGATCGGCCTGCTGATCTTCCTCGGCCTGCTCGGCACCTTCTGGGGCCTGCTCGCCACCATCCGGTCCATCGGCGAGATCATCGGCAGCCTGAGCGTCGGCAGCGATCCCGTCGCCATGTTCGAGGCGCTCAAGGCCAAGCTCGACGCGCCGCTCGGCGGCATGGCCACCAGCTTCTCGACCTCGCTCTTCGGCCTGGCCGGCTCGCTCGTGGTCGGCTTCCTCGATCTGCAGTCCGGGCATGCGCAGAACCGCTTCTACAACGAGCTCGAGGACTGGCTCTCGCACATGACCAAGCTGCCCTCCGGCGTCGGCGCCGAGGGCGAGGGCAACGTGCCCGCCTACGTCCAGGCCCTGCTCGAGCAGACCGCCGAGGGCATCGAACGCATGCAGCGCTCGGCGGCCGAATCCGAGCGCGAGCGCCGCGCCACCGCCGAGCACCTCGGCGAGCTCAACGCCCAGCTCACCCGCCTGGCCGATCTCATCGGGCGCGAATCACGCGACCTGTCCACGCTGTCCACCACGCAGGACGAACTGCGCGCGCTGTTGCGCCAGCTCGCCCAGCAGCCCGCACAGGGCGCGCAATTCACCGAGGACCTGCGCGCCGAGCTGCGCCTGCTGTCGCGCACCATCGGCGCCGCGCTCGGTGGCGCCGCCGGCAGCAAGGCGGACTGAGCCATGGCCCGACTCGCCCGCCGCCGGCCGCTGGATTTCTGGCCCGGCTTCGTCGACGCCCTCGCCTCGCTGCTGATGGTGATGGTGTTCGTGATCCTGATCTTCGTCATCGGCCAGTTCGTGCTCGCCGACGCGGTGAGCGGCCGCGACCGCGCGCTCGCCCAGCTCGAGGCCGAGCTCGCCACCCTCGCCAGGACACTGAGCCTGGAACAGAGCGCGCGCCAACGAGCGGAGGCCGAGGTCGGCGAGCTCTCGGCCTCGCTGAGCGCCGCCCGGCGCGAGAGCGAAGCGCGCGGCAACGAGCTGCTCGCCGCGCGCGACGAGCTCCACGCCGCCCAGGACGAGGCGCGCAGCCGCCGCGAGGAGGCCACCCGCATCGTTGCCGACATCGAGGCCCTGCAGCGCCTGAAGACCGAGCTCGAGGCCGAGGCCGCCCGCCTGGCGAGCGCACTCGACACCTCGGAGCGCGGCCTGAAGGAACACAAGGAGATGTCCGCCGCCGCGATCGCCCAGGTCGAGTTGCTCAATCGCCAGCTCGCCGCGGTGCGCGAGCAACTCGAGCAGCTCAATGCGGCACTCGACGCCGCCAAGCTCGCGGCCAAGGACAAGGATCTGAAGCTCGAGGAGCTCGGCCGCGAGCTCAACCTGGCGCTTGCCGGCCGCGTCAAGGAACTCGCACGTTACCGCTCCGAGTTCTTCGGCCGCCTGCAGGAGGTGCTCGGCAAGCGCAAGGACGTGCAGATCGTCGGCGACCGCTTCGTCTTCTCCAGCGAGGTGCTGTTCGCCTCCGCCTCGGACGAGGTCAGCGCCGACGGCATGGTCCAGCTCACCCGCCTGGCCGAGACGCTGAAGACGCTGTCCGCCGACATGCCCAAGGACCTGCCCTGGGTCCTGCAGGTGGACGGCCACACCGACCGCCGCCCGATCGCCACCGCCCGCTTCCCGTCGAACTGGGAGCTATCGACCGCCCGCGCCCTCGCCATCGTCAAGTTCCTGCGCGGCCAGGGCATCCCGCCCGAGCGCCTGGCCGCGACCGGCTACGGGGAGTTCCACCCGCTCGATGCGCGCAGCACCGAGGAAGCCTACACGCGCAACCGCCGCATCGAGCTCAAGCTGACAAGCCGGTGAGGCGATGCCGCGCAGGAGGCGACGCACAGGGGCACGACGTCAGGAGCAAGGCGTCCCCCCTTCCCGCTTCGCCTGCTCCAGGTCGCGGACGACCAGCGACAGCGCCTCGGTCGACAACAACACCTCGACCAGCGAAAGCACCAACGACACCGCGAGCGTCACGATGCTGGTGCCGAACATCCATTTGCCGGCCACCTCGGCCTCGAGGAAGAGCGCGAGCATGGACAGCGCGCAGAGCAGGAAGCTCAGCACGCCAAAGCCTTGCATGTACTGGGTGAGGGTGATCCGGCGCTTGAGCCCGGGGAGCTGGCACTGCACCAGCGCGGCGCCGCGATCGGGCGAGGCGTTGAGCTGGCGGATCACCTGGGCAAGCGTGAGGAAGCGGTTGGTGTAGGCGAGCAGCAGCAGCGAGATCGCCGGGAAGAGCAAGGCGGGGGTGGTGAGGTTCATGGCTGCGGGCGCGTTCGGGGACGGCCGCCATTGTCACACACCGCACGATCGCGACTTGCGTCGCTCCCACATATCGCGACTCGCGTTGCTCCTTCCGCCACCTCCCGAAGCGCGGAGGTTTTCCGTAGGAGCGACGCGAGTCGCGATTGCAGCGTGATTACATGCTGCGGCGGTACTGCCCGCCCACCTTGTACAGCGCCTCGGTGATCTGCCCCAGCGAGCAGTAGCGCACCGCATCGACCAGCACCTCGAACACGTTGGTGTTGTCGATGACGGCCTGCTGCAGCTTGGCCTGCCACTTGGGCGCCTGGTCCTTGTTGCGGGCGTGGAAGTCGGCAAGGCGCTTCAACTGGCCCTGCT
This sequence comes from Thauera aminoaromatica, assembly GCF_000021765.1. Classification (NCBI taxonomy): domain Bacteria; kingdom Pseudomonadati; phylum Pseudomonadota; class Betaproteobacteria; order Rhodocyclales; family Zoogloeaceae; genus Thauera; species Thauera aminoaromatica. Next base: position 3,682,404 of record NC_011662.2, read on the forward strand.
TCTCCTCCTCGGTCGAACGGGCGAGCTCGATCTCCTGCTGCGCCTGGCCCTTCGGATTGAGGAAGGTGTTCACGCCGATGATCGGGTAGGAGCCGTCGTGCTTCTTGTGCTCGTAGTAGAGCGACTCCTCCTGGATCTTGCCGCGCTGGTAGCCGGTCTCCATGGCACCGAGCACGCCGCCACGCGACGCGATGGCCTCGAACTCCTTCAACACGGCTTCCTCGACGAGGTCGGTGAGCTCCTCGATGATGAAGGCGCCCTGGTTGGGGTTCTCGTTCTTGGCCAGGCCCCACTCGCGGTTGATGATGAGCTGGATCGCCATCGCACGCCGCACGGACTCCTCGGTCGGCGTGGTGATCGCTTCGTCGTAGGCGTTGGTATGCAGCGAGTTGCAGTTGTCGTAGATCGCGATCAGCGCCTGCAGCGTGGTGCGGATGTCGTTGAAGTCCATCTCCTGCGCGTGCAGCGAGCGGCCGGAGGTCTGCACGTGGTACTTCAGCTTCTGGCTGCGCTCGTTGGCGCCGTACTTGTTCTTCATCGCCACCGCCCAGATGCGGCGGGCGACGCGGCCGATCACCGAGTACTCCGGGTCCATGCCGTTGCTGAAGAAGAAGGACAGGTTGGGCGCGAAGTCGTCGATGTGCATGCCGCGCGCGAGGTAGGACTCCACGTAGGTGAAGCCGTTCGACAGCGTGAAGGCGAGCTGGCTGATCGGGTTGGCGCCGGCTTCGGCGATGTGATAGCCGGAGATCGATACCGAATAGAAGTTCTTGACGTCGTGATGAACGAAGTACTCCTGGATGTCGCCCATCATCTTGAGCGCGAACTCGGTACTGAAGATGCAGGTGTTCTGGCCCTGGTCTTCCTTCAGGATGTCGGCCTGCACGGTGCCGCGCACGGTCGACAGCGTCCACTCCTTGATCTTCTGCAGCTCGTCCTCGGTGGGCTCGCGGCCGTTGTCGGCCTTGAACTTGGTCACCTGCTGGTCGAGCGCGGTGTTGAAGAAGAAGGCCAGGATGATCGGCGCCGGGCCGTTGATCGTCATCGACACCGAGGTGGTCGGGCAGCACAGGTCGAAGCCGTCGTACAGCACCTTCATGTCGTCGAGCGTGGCGATCGACACGCCGGAGTTGCCGATCTTGCCGTAGATGTCCGGACGCAGGTCGGGATCGCAGCCGTACAGGGTGACCGAGTCGAAGGCGGTGGACAGGCGGTGCGCCGGCATGCCCTCGGACACCTTCTTGAAGCGGCGATTGGTGCGGAAGGCATCGCCCTCGCCGGCGAACATGCGGGTGGGGTCCTCGCCCTCGCGCTTGAACGCGAACACGCCGGCGGTGTAGGGGAAGGAGCCGGGGACGTTCTCCTTCATCAGGAACTTGAGCGTCTCGCCCGCGTCCTCGAAATTCGGCAGCGCCACCTTGCGGATCTTGCTGCCCGACAGCGAGGTGCTGGTGAGCTGGGTGCGGATCTCCTTGTCGCGGATCTTCACCACGTACTCGTCGGCGGCGTAGAGCTCGCGCGTCTTCGGCCACATGTCGAGCAGCTTCTTCGCGGCCGGGGTGAGCTCGCCGTCCTTCCAGTCGATGAGTTCCGCGAACGAGCCCGCGTCCTTGCCGCACTGCTCGAAGAGGCCCTTGGCGATCTTCAGCGACTGGCGCTCGCGCGCGACGCGAGCCTGCTGCTCGATGTGCTTGTGGTAGCCGCGCACGGTGTCGGCGATCTCGGCGAGGTAGCGCGTGCGGTCGGCGGGGACGATGGCGCGACCTTCGGACGAGGCGCGCACCTTGACCACCGGCAGCTTGCTCTTGGCGACCTTGAGGCCCTTGCCGACGAGCGCCGGCAGCACGGCCTGATAGAGCGCGGTGACGCCGTCGTCATTGAAGCGCGCGGCCATGGTGCCGAACACCGGCATCTCTTCGGGGCGCTGGTTGAACAGCTCGCGGTTGCGCTGGTACTGCTTGGCAACGTCGCGCAGCGCGTCCAGCGCGCCCTTGCGGTCGAACTTGTTGATGGCGACGAAGTCGGCGAAGTCGAGCATGTCGATCTTCTCGAGCTGGCTGGCGGCACCGAACTCCGGGGTCATGACGTACAGCGACAGATCGACGAAGGGCACGATCGCGGCGTTGCCCTGGCCGATGCCGGAGGTCTCGACGATGACGAGGTCGAAGCCCGCGAGCTTGCACGCGGCGATGACTTCGGGCAGCGCGGCGGAGACTTCCGAGCCGGTGTCGCGGGTGGCGAGCGAGCGCATGTAGATGTTGGCGTGCTCGATCGCGTTCATGCGGATGCGGTCGCCGAGCAGCGCGCCGCCGGTGCGCTTGCGCGAGGGGTCGATGGAGACGATGGCGAGCTTGAGCTTGTCGTCCTGGTCGAGGCGGAAGCGGCGCACCAGCTCGTCGGTCAGCGAGGACTTGCCCGCGCCGCCGGTGCCGGTGATGCCGAGCGTCGGCACCTTGGTCTTGGCCGCGGCCTCGATCAGCGCCTTCTTGACCTCGTCGCCGTAGCCGCCGTTCTCCAGCGCGGTGATGATCTGCGCGAGCGCGCGGCGATCGCCGGCGGCGAGCGCCTTGAGCACCGCATCGGCCTTCTGCGGCGCGGCCTTGGCGACGTCGACGTCGCAGCGCTCGACGACGCTGTTGATCATGCCCTGAAGGCCCATCTTGGCGCCGTCTTCGGGCGAGAAGATGTGGGTGACGCCGTACTCGTGGAGTTCCTTGATCTCGGCCGGCACGATCACGCCGCCACCGCCGCCGAAGACCTTGATGTTCTCGCCGCCGTTGGCGCGCAGCAGGTCGATCATGTACTTGAAGAACTCGACGTGACCACCCTGGTAGGAGGTGATCGCGATGCCCTGCACGTCCTCCTGCAGCGCCGCATTGACGATCTCGCCGACCGAGCGGTTGTGACCGAGGTGGATGACCTCGGAGCCGGTCGACTGCAGGATGCGGCGCATGATGTTGATGGACGCGTCATGGCCGTCGAACAGCGCGGCAGCGGTGACGAAACGCACCTTGTTCTTCGGCTTGTAGGGCGACAGCTTGTGCGCAACGCTCAGATCGGTCATGTCGTTCGTCTCCAGGTGGGTGTGAACATCCCTGCAATATTAGAAGGGTCTTCACGCCTTTGCCATTGCGCTTGCCGACGAGGATCGTGCAAAATCCGCCAAATCGAGCAACCGATGGCGCGCTCGGCGGCTTGCCGGTTGCCGCTTTCCCGTGGGAGCGACGCAAGTCGCGATTGCAGCGCTACCGCGGACGATGACGACGGCAGGCACCGGATGCGGAAATCGCAACGTGTGCCGCGCCTGCACAGCGCAGCGTCGCGAAGCCTCTGCGCAGCGCCGGCTCGATCCCTCCACCCAAGCCAGGAGCCCGCCCTGTCGACTCCCAGCCTTTCCGCTTCAGCGATCCCCCGCCGTAGCCGCGCCACGGTCGCGCCCGGCTTCGTCACCGGCATGCTGGCCGGGCTGCAGCGGCGCGGACTCGATGGGGCGCCGCTGCTCGCACGCGCCGGGATCGACCTTGCAGAAACCGACACGCGCATCCCAGTCGAGCGCTACGCCCTGCTCTACAACCTGTGCGTGGAGGCACTTGAAGACGAGGCCTTCGGCCTGCTCCCGGAGCCGATGCGCCCGGGCAGCTTCGAGTTCCTCTGCCGCGCACTGCTCGGCGCGCCCACGCTGGGCGAGGCCCTGCTGCGCGCGATCCGCTTCCTGCGCATCGTGTTGCCCGCCTTCCGCATTGAGCTGCGGGTGGACGGCGCGCGCGCCGAGTTGCTGCTGGACGACGGCGGCAGCCTCGGCCCCGGGCTCGACGCCCCGGCGCGCGTGTTCGCCTACGAATGGCTGCTGCGCCTGCTGCACGGCGTGGCGAGCTGGTTCGTCGGCCGCGGCCTGGCGCTCGACGCGGTCGCCTTCCCTTACGCACGCCCGGCCCATGCGGACGACTACGCGCTCGTCTACACCGAGCATTCGAGCTTCGACGCGCCGCAGCTGGCCGCCCGCCTGCAGGCCAACCTGCTGGCGCTGCCGCTGCGCCGCGACGAGGCGGCGCTGGTCGGCTTCCTCGAGGGCGCACCGGGAAAGATCACCACCCTCTACCGGCGCGACCGCGAGATGGTCTTCCGCGTGCGCGACATCCTGCGCGACGCGCTGCCGCAGAACCTTTCGCTCGAAGAGGTCGCCGAGCGCCTGCACGTGTCGCCGCGCACCCTGCACCGGCGGCTGGAGGATGAGGGCTCGGGATTCCGCAACATCAAGGAGGCCACCCGCCGCGACATCGCCTATGCGCGCCTGGCCAAGACCCGCCAGCCCATCGCCCGCATCGCGGCCGAGCTCGGCTACGCCGACCCGTCCACCTTCTACCGCGCCTTCGTCGCCTGGAGCGGCATGTCGCCGGAGCAGTTCCGGCACCGGCTGGCGGGCAACGACGGTCTTCCCGCGGCGTCTGCCGGTCCGGACAGGCGCCCTGCCCCAACCCCCCGTGTCACCGCCGGACGGCAGCGATCACGCGAATTCGGTCCGACCGAGGCATAGCTGGAGTCGCCCCTTGCGGGCGTCGATGCGATACAGGGGCGCATGCCCAGCAAGCGCTGTGCCGTCCGCTCCCACTCCGCCCGCCAGGGTCCTGACCACCTCCGCCATGAACTCGTCGAGCGGGCCCAGCTCGTGCACGAACGAGGGCACCACCGCGAGCACGGCGCGACTGTAGGATGCCGCCTGGTCGATGAAGTCGAACGCGTCCACCGCCGGGGCGGGCGGGAACAGCGCAGCGGCCAGGCGCCCCGGGTCGCCGGCATCCAGCGCTGCATTCAGTTCGTCGCGTTCGTCGCCGATGCCGCAATGCGTCCGCCAAGGCCGCCAGAAGGCGTGGAGTGCAAGCGCCAGCGCGCGGCCGCGCTGGTCACCCGATCCGCAGCGCGCGATCGATGCGGCGACACGACCGACGATCTCGCCATAGAAGTCCATCGTGTAGGTGTCCACCGGCTCGGGGATCGCCTGGAAGACGTAGGCGTAGAGCGTGGCCCGACCATGGGCACGGGCAGCCGCGTCGACCTCGTCGGCAGCCAGCGCGAGATCGCCGAGCAGGCGATAGTCGTTGGCGATGAGTTCGGAGTCGCGCCCCGCGAGCGGCGCCCGCTCGCCAAACTCGCCGGCGCCCTCGGCCAGGGAACGCAGGGCATGCGGGCGGGCATCGGCGAACTCGCCGCGCTCGAGCAGGTATTGGGCCACATAGAACTCGATCCAGGCCGCGACCCAGGACACGCCGTCGTCGAGAAACAGCGAGCGCGCCGCCTCGTAGAAGCGCAAGGCCTCGTCGCGCTCGTCACGCCCATAGGCCCGTGCTTCGGCAAGGAAGAAATCGGTGAAGGCACGCACCCGTCGAGCGTCCTCGCCGGTGATGTGGCGGCCATCGCCATCGAGGCCGAGCGCCTTGCGTATCCCGAGCAGCGCGCTCTCGGCGCGCACCCAGTCGCCGCCGGCACGCTTGTCGGGGCCCGCCGGGTAGGCATCCTGGAACGCTGCCACCTGATCGATCAAGGCACGCGCCCGCGCGTCGAGTTCGCGCTGCCTCCACTCGACGACCAGCCGCTCGCAGAACGGGAAGCGCTGGTAGTAGCCCCACCACCAGAACGCATCGAAGAACACGCGCAGGAAAGCCAGCACGCCCGCCACCGAGTCGCCGCTGTGGGCGGTGTGGTACAGGCAGGCGTCCTTGGTCTCCTGCCACTCCGCCCATTCGTGGCGATACCAGCTCAGATAGGCATCCGGATCGCTCTCGATCGAGCCCCGCAGCTTCTCGGCATAGAACGCGAGCGCCTTGCGATGCAGCGCCTGCGAGCACTGCAGGGGCAAGCGGGTGCGCGCGTACTCGGCGATGATGCGGTGCATCGTGAACACGTCCTTGCCCACCTGCTCGATCAGCCCGATGTCGCCGATGTCCTCCAGTGTCTGTTCGTCGGCCTCCCCCACGGCGAGCGCGATGTCGCGGCCGAAGGCGTTCGGCTTGGGACGGAAGATGGACAGCGCGGTCGCCGCGTCGCGCGCCGCGTCGCTGCGCAGCGCGCCGAAGGACAGTTCGATCACCTCCCCCAGCGTGCGCTGGTCTTCAGGACGCAGCAGCCCGAGCCGGCGGCCCGCCTGCGCCACCTCGTCGTAGGCGCGGCGCAGGCGTGCGGGATCGGCATGCGCTTCGCTCGCCGCCCGGCGCAAGACCTTGCCCACCAGCACGATTGCCAGCGGCAGGCCCTGCAGGGTTCCGAGCAGGGCCTTGGCGGCCATCGGATCCGCCTCGACGGCGCCCGGGGCGACCTCGCACAGGAGGCCGAAGGCCTGCGGCGGGTCCAGCTCCGGGACCAGCTCGCCGGCGCCGAGCTCCTTCGCCACCGTCTTCGAGCGCGTGGTGGACAGGAAGACACAGCGCGGACCCAGCTCCATGAAGCGTCTTGCATCCTCGGTGCGCCACACGTCGTCGAGCACCACGAGCATGCAGCGGTCGCCGATGGCGTCCTGCAGCGCACGCAGCCAAAGCTCCTTGTCGTCGAAACTGTTCATGCGCTCGGCCGGGATGCCGAGCGCTTCGCCCCATGCACGCAGCTCCGCGCTGTCGACGTGTTGCCGGCCGAGATTGGCCCACAAGACGCCGTCGAAATGCCCGAGGATCTTGTCGCGCTCGCGCAGCAGTTCCTGCGCGACCGTGGTCTTGCCGACGCCGGGCAGGAACAGCAGGCTGGTGTCGACGCCGTCCCGCAGCTTGCGCCACACACGGTCGACGAGCTCCGCGCGCCCCACCACGTGGTAATCGCGCACGGGCTCGCGCACCAACCAGGGCTTCGCCCCTGCGCCCGCCCCGCCCGCGGGCGCACGCGGACTCGCGCCCCGCAGGGCATCGATGCGCCGCGTGATGAAGGCCTCGAGGTGCTCTCCGAGCGCCTTCCCGAAGCTGGTCGGCGTATCGAAGGTGTTCACGCCGCCCTTGAGCGAACCATCGGGATTCTGGAATGCCCGCACGAAGTAAGCTTCCACCGCCCTGTACTGCGCGAGCTTTTCGTCGACGCGTTGGGCCTTGAGGTCATCACCCGAGATCTCGAGCGGACGGGTGCATCGGTAGACCCACACATCGCGGCCGCGATCCCTTGCATCCTCGAGTTCCCAGACGGTTCCCGACTCGAAGGCACTGCCGTCGTCACGGCGGAACGAGTTCGGCAGGCGCGTGCCGATGCGGGACCACAGGATGACCACCGTGAGCTCGCAATCCCGCGGCCGGCCCAGGTAGTCGATGACCGAATCCTCCGGCGTCGCCGACGCCGCCATCGGCACCTGGGCAAGGTCGTCGTCCCATTCGACGGTGTCGAGCGTCACCTTTCCGCGCGCGAACCAGCGCCGCTGCATGCCGTTGATGACCTCGAGCGCCAGCTTGCGCTCGGCCGCGACATCACCTGGCGAGGCGACGAAGACGCGCAGATTCTCGGGCGGCGCCGGCATTCACAAAGCCCCTTCGACCCGCCCGCCGTCCAGCGTGAAGGCGTACTCGCGCACGGTCGTGCACACCTGTACCCGGTAATCGCTGAAGTACCGACTGCGGCCCCGCGCCTGGATCTCCCGGTGCTCGGGGTGGTCGCGCCATGCGGCGAGGGTCTCCAGCGAGTCGAACTCGACGATGGAAACGAACTCGCCATCGTCCGCCGCGAAATCCTTGTACGAGACGTAGCCCGGCATGGATGCGGCCACCTGGAACATGCGGGCGCCCACACCTTCGAGTTCCGCCTCGTCGACGCCCGCGCGCAGGCGCGTGCGGAATACGATCACGACCATGACGTCCTCCCGCGCTTCCGGTTCGCATCCGCGCCCCGCCCGCCGGCGAATCGGATGCATTCCCATGATAGTCAAGCTTTCGCGCCCGCGCCGAGGAGAGGCCGCCCGGCACAAGGTCGCGGAGCCTTGTCGCCCACCGCGGTGAACGCCACAGGCATCGCGACGCGAGATGTGCAAACATCGCGCTCATGATCCTCGAAACTCGCCACACCGGAGACTGCCGCGAGCATGGCAAGATCGCCCTCCCCTCAGGCTGAACCCGCCGCCTTCACTCCGGAGCAGCTCCGGCGGCACGACCTGCTGCTGGCAGGCCTCGATCTGCTCGACCAGGCCATCGCGGTGTTCGACACCACGCCCAAGCTCGTCACCTGGAACAAGGCCCTGGTGCGCCTGCTCGATTTCCCTGAGGCGCTGGTGCGCGTCGGCACGCCGTTCGAGGCCTTCGTGCGCTTCAACGCCGAACGCGGTGAATACGGCGAAGGCGACATCGAAACCCTGGTCGCGAAGCGCATGGCGGCGGCACGGGCCTTCCTGCCGCACTACGTCGAACGCGCACGGCCCAACGGCACGGTGCTGGCGGTACGCGGGGTGCCGATTCCCAACCTCGGTTTCGTGTCGCTATGGACCGACATCACCGAGCAGCGTCGCTACGAGGCGCTGATCCAGCAGCAGAACGCGCAGCTCGAAGCGCGCGTGCGCGAGCGCACGGCGGAGCTGGAGCAGGCCAACAGCGAGATCGACCAGATCGCCGGCGCGCTGCGTCGCAGCGAACACCGCCTGCAACTGATCATCGACTCCATCCCCGCGCTGATCGCGTATGTGGACGGCGGCGAGATCTACCGCTTCGCCAACCGCGGCTACGCCGAATGGTTCGGCTATCCGAAGGACGAGATCGTCGGCCGCAGCATTCGCGAGGTGGTCGGCGAGGACGCCTACGCCCAGATCCGCTCGCAGGTCGAGCGCGCGCGCACCGGCGAGCGTGTGTGCTACGAATACAGTCGCGTCGGGACCGACGGTCGCACGCTGCATGCACGCAGCGTGGTGGTGCCCGAGATCGGCACCGACGGGCGCACGGTGGTGGGCTTCTTCGTCATGACCACCGACATCACGGAACAGAAGGCCAACCAGGCCGCGCTGGTGCAGGCGCAGAAGATGGAGGCGGTGGGCCAGCTCACCGGCGGGCTGGCGCACGACTTCAACAACCTGCTCACCATCATCATCGGCAACCTCTCCGCACTGCAGCAGCGCATCGGCGCCGGGCCGGGGGCGGAGTTCGTCGATCCCTCGCTGCAGGCGGCACGGCGCGGCGCCGAGCTGATCCGCCGCCTGCTCACCTTCTCGCGCCGGCAGTCGCTCGCCCCCACCGCGGTCGAGGTCGGCGCGCTCGTGCACAACATGACGCACCTGCTCGCGCGCACCCTGGGCGAGACCATCCGCATCCATCTGCGCCTGCCCGGCGAGCCGGTGCACGCGCTGGTCGACCCGCACCAGCTCGAAAACGCGATCCTCAACCTCGCGATCAACGCACGCGACGCCATGCCCGTGGGCGGCGAGCTGACCATCGGCGTGAGTCGCCGCCAGCTCGACGAGGCCCTCGCAGGGGTGGTCGAGGTGGCGGCCGGCGACTACGTGCAGATCGACGTCGGCGATACCGGCAAGGGCATCGAGCCGGCCGTGCTGCAGCGCGTGTTCGAGCCCTTCTTCACCACCAAGGACTTCGGCAGCGGCAGCGGGCTGGGCCTGTCGATGGTGTATGGCTTCGTACGCCAGTCGGGCGGCAACATCCGCATCCTCAGCACGCCGGGGCGCGGCACGCACGTGCGCTTCGTGCTGCCCACGGCGGCGGCGGCCGTGACTGCCCCCGAGCGCGCAGCGCCCGCGACGGCCCGCGCGCGCGCGCTCGACGGCCCGGTGCTGCTGGTGGAGGACGAGCCCGAGGTGCGCAAGGTGGTGCGCATGCAGCTCACCAGCCTGGGCCACGTCGTGATCGAGGCCGCCGACGGCGTCGAGGCGCTCGGGCTGCTGCAGAACGTCGACGACATCGCGCTGCTGGTGAGCGACACGGTGATGCCGGGCGGCATCGGCGGCCGCGAGCTCGCCCGCCGCGCGCGCACGCTGCGCCCGCAGCTGCCGATCCTGCTGGTGACCGGCTACGCCAGCGAGGCGACGCCGACCGACGAGCTCCCCGCCGACGTGCCGACGCTGCGCAAGCCCTTCGATCAGGCCGCGCTGGCGGGCGCGCTGGCGGCCCTGCTCGGGCCCGAACCGGGGGCGGCGGCAGGGGTCGAAGACGCGTCGCCGACTGCGCCGGCCGCCGACGGAGAAGCACGATCCCGCATCATGAACACCACCACGGAGCCTCGCCCCCAATGACCCAGAGCCCGATCGACCCCTCCCAGGCCCGGATCTTCGTGCTCGAGGACGACCCCGAGGTCGCCCGCCTGATCTGCATGAGCCTGGCCGAATACGGCTTCCGCTGCGAACAGATGCGCGCCGGCCGTCAGCTGCTCGAGCGCGCGCGCCAGCTCACCCCCGACCTCTGCATCGTGGACCTCGGCCTGCCCGACATGGACGGCATGCAGGTGGTGCGCGAGCTACAGGACGGCAGCCCGTGCGCAGTGCTGATCCTGACCGGCCGCAACGACGTGACCGACCGCGTGCTCGGTCTCGAGCTCGGCGCCGACGACTACATCGTCAAGCCCTTCGAGCCGCGCGAGCTGGTCGCTCGCGTACGCTCCATCCTGCGCCGCTACCAGCGCTCCGCCAGCGCCGACAGCGCCGGCGAACGCAGCACGGCGCGCTTCGCCGGCTGGACCTTCGACGCCAACCGCCACGCCCTCCTCGCCCCCGACGGCCGCGAGGTCCCGCTTTCCGCAGCCGAGGCCGGCCTCCTCGCCACCCTGCTGCGTCGCCCCAACAAGATCCTGTCGCGCGAACAGCTCCTCGGCGAACGCGACGTCGATCCCTTCGACCGCAGCATCGACGTCCGCATCTCGCGCCTGCGCCGCAAGCTCGACGACGACCCGCAGAACCCCCGCCTGATCAAGACGGTGTATGGCGCGGGGTATCTGTTTGCGGTGCAGGTGGAGTGGGTGTGAGAGGCCAAGGGGCAGGCCGGGACCACCACAGCTTCAGGAGCCGCGCTGGCGCCTGGCCTCGAACAGGCAGATGCCGCTGGCGACGGACACGTTGAGGCTCTCGACGCTGCCGTGCATCGGGATGCGCGCGAGCTCGTCGCAGGTCTCGCGGGTGAGGCGGCGCAGGCCGTCGCCCTCGGCGCCGAGCACCCAGGCGACGGGGACCTTCTGGTCGACCCCGTAGAGGGTCTTCTCGGCCTCGCCGGCGGCGCCGACGACCCACACGCCGGCGTCCTGCATCTCGCGCAGCGCGCGCGCGAGATTGGTGACGGTAATGTAGGGCACGGTGTCGGCGGCGCCGCTGGCGACCTTGACGGCGGTGGCGTTGAGACCCACCGCGCGATCCTTGGGCGCGACCACGGCGTGGGCGCCGGCAGCATCGGCCACGCGCAGGCAGGCGCCGAGGTTGTGCGGATCCTGCACGCCGTCGAGGACGAGGATGAGCGCGTTCTCGTCGAGGCTGTCGAGCACGTCGGCGAGCTTGATCTCGCGCCGGGTGGCGTCGACCTTGGCGACCACCCCCTGGTGGCGGCGGGTCCCGACGAGGGCGTCGAGCTTGTCGCCCTCGCTCTGGGTGATGCGTACGCCGGCACTCTCGGCCTGGGCGAGGAACTTGCGCACGCGCGCGTCCTTGCGATCGGCGGTGAGGAAGATCTCGAGCACCGAGTCGGGCGCGTGGCGCAGCTTGGCGGAGACGGCGTGGAAGCCGTAGATCAGCCGGGTGGGTGTGTTTTCGGGTGCTTTAGCCACGGTCGGAGCCCTTTGTGGTGGTCTTGCGGCCGGCACGTCGGGCCGGTACCGGGGGCGCGGATTCTAGCGCCTCGGCGGCGGACGCGGCGGGGACTTCGGTCGCGGTGCCGGCGACGGCCTTCTTCGCGCGCTTGCCGCGTGTCTTGGGCGCGGCGGGCGGAGCCGCATCCGGCGTAACCTCGAGCACCGGTGCGACGACGACCTCGGCGACCGTTGCGATCGCAGCCTTCTTCGCACGCTTGCCGCGCGCCTTGGGCGCGACAGGTTCCGCGGCGGCGGGCACAGGCTCGATCGCCGGCGCAGCCACGACCTCGGCCACCTGCCCGGCGACCACCTTCTTCGCGCGCTTGCCGCGCGCCTTGGGCGTCGCCGACGCCTCGGCAGCAGTCACAGACTCGCCCACCGGTGCGACGAGCACCTCCGCGACCACTTCGGGCGCAGCCTTCTTCGCCCGCTTGCCGCGCGCCTTGGGCGCGGCGGGCTCCGCTGCGGCAGCCGTGGACTCGACCGCCGGCGCGACGGGCACCTCCGCAAGCGCTTCGGGTGCGGCCTTCTTCGTCCGCTTGCCGCGCACCTTGGGCGCGGCGGGCTCCGCTGCGGCAGGCACAGCCTCGACCACCGGCGCAGGTGTGGCCTCGACCCTCTCCTCCACCTCAGCCTTCTTGCTGCGCGGCTTGCGCGCCCTCTTCCCTTCCACGGGCACGACCTCCGCGGCCACCACTTCGGCGACCTTCGGCGGGGCTTTGGCCTCGACCGGGAGCGGCCCCTCGATGAGGCGGAAGTCGATCTTGTTGGTGGCCATATCCACCCGCACGAGCTGCACCTTGACCCGGTCGGACAGGCGGAACTGCTTGCCGGTGCGCTCACCCATGAGCGCATGGCGGGTCTCGTCGTAGTGGAAGTAATCGCTGCCGAGGTCGGAGATGTGCAGCAGCCCCTCGATGAAGATGTCGTCGAGCGCCACGAAGAGACCGAAAGGCACCACCGCCGACACGCTGCCAACGAACTCCTCGCCGACGCGGTCCTGCATGAAGTAGCACTTGAGGAAGGCGACCACGTCGCGGGTGGCGTCGTCGGCGCGGCGCTCGGTCATCGAGCAGTGCAGGCCGATCTGCTCCCAGTCGCCGGGGCGGTACTGCTCGCCGGCGAGCGCGGCCTTGATGCCGCGGTGGATCAGCAGGTCGGGATAGCGCCGGATCGGTGAGGTGAAGTGGGTATAGGACTCGTAGGCGAGGCCGAAGTGGCCGACGTTGTCCGGGCTGTACATCGCCTGCTTGAGCGAACGCAGCATGACGGTCTGCAACAATTGGGCGTCGGGGCGGTCCTTGACCTGCTCGAGCAGCCTGGCGAAGTCGGCGGCGCGCGGCTCGTCGCCGCCGCCGAGGCCGAGGCCGAACTCCTTGAGGAACTCGCGCAGCTTGGCGAGCTTGTCCTCGGAGGGCGAGTCGTGGACGCGGTACAACGCCGGGTGCTCGCGCGTGGCGAGGAAGTCGGAGGCGCACACGTTGGCGGCGAGCATGCACTCCTCGATCAGGCGGTGGGCATCGTTGCGCACCTCGGGGACGATCTGCGCGATCTTGCCGTTATCGTCGAAGATCATGCGCGTCTCGGTGGTCTCGAAGTCAATCGCGCCGCGCTTCGCGCGCGCCTTGAGCAGCACGCGGAAGAGCTGGTCGAGCTGCTCGAGGTGGGGGAGCAGCGCGGCGAGTTCGGCGCGCACGGCCGGGTCCTTGTCGTACAGGGCCGCCGCAACCTTCGTGTAGGTCAGGCGCGCGTGCGACCAGATCACCGCGGGGTAGAAGCGGTAGTTCCTGATCTCGCCGGTGGCCGCGATGTTCATGTCGGCGACCATGGCCAGGCGCTCGACCTGCGGGTTGAGCGAGCACAGGCCGTTGGAGAGCTTCTCGGGCAGCATCGGGATGACGCGGCGCGGGAAGTACACCGAGTTGCCGCGATCGAAGGCATCCTTGTCGAGCGCGCTGGCGGCATCGACGTAGTGCGAGACGTCGGCGATGGCGACGATGAGGCGGTAACCCTTGCCCTGGCGCTCGCAATACACCGCGTCGTCGAAGTCCTTGGCGGTCTCGCCGTCGATGGTGACCAACGGCAACTTGGTGAGGTCCTCGCGGCCGGCCCAGTCCTTCTTGCGCACCACGTCGGGCAGCTTGCGCGTCTGCGCCTTGGCCTCGGAGGAGAACTCGAAGGGCAGGTCGTGCTTGCGCAGCGCGATCTCGATCTCCATGCCGGGGTCGGCGTAGTTGCCCAGCACCTCGACGATGCGCCCGATCGGCTGGGCGAACTTGGTGGGCTGCTCGACCAGCTCGACGGTGACGATCTGGCCTGGCTCGGGCTTCTTGCGCCCGCCCGGGGCGACCAGGATGTCCTGCGCCAGGCGGCGGTTCTCGGGCACGACGATCATCACGCCGTGCTCGTTGATGACACGACCGACGACGCGGGAGTTGGCGCGCTCGAGCACCTCGACCAGCTTGCCCTCGGGACGGCCGCGGCGGTCCGTGCCGGAGATGCGCACCATGACGCGGTCGCCGTGCAGCACCTCGCGCATCTCCTTGGGACCGAGAAAGACGTCGGGCTCGCCGTCGTCGCGGCGCAGGAAGCCGAAGCCGTCGGGGTGGCCCTCGACGCGCCCCTTGATGAGGTCGGCCTTGGCCGGCAGCAGGTAGGCGTCGCGGCGGTTGCGCACGACCTGGCCGTCGCGCTCCATCGCGCGCAGGCGACGGTCGAAGAAGTCGAGCTCGTGCGGGGCGATGTCGAGCGCGCCGGCGAGCTCGGCGAGGGGCATCGGCACGCCGCGCTCGGCGAGGATCTGCAGCACGTATTCGCGGCTGGGGAGCGGGTTGTCGTACTGCTGCGTCTCACGCTCGTAGAAGGGGTCGGCGAGACGGACGGCGCTGGCCTGCACGGCTGCCGCCTTGCGCGCGGCCCGACTGCGGCCAGGGCCGCGCGCCGGGGAGCCGGTGTGCCGAGTGCTGCCTTGGGCGGCGGGTTCGGGCGCGGCGTGCACGGCAAGTGTGCCGCGCCCGGCCTTGCGCCCGGGCGGGTTGGCGCGCGGCGCAAGCTCGCCCTGCTGCGGCGCGGCCGGCGTTCTGCGGGAGGGGGCGCCGGAGCGCTGCTGATCGGTTTTTTTCGTTTTGCGAGTCATTGACAATCTTCTTTGCGTGCTTATAATGCGCGTCTTCTTGCCCAGATGGCGGAATTGGTAGACGCACTAGTTTCAGGTACTAGCGCCGCGAGGCGTGGAGGTTCGAGTCCTCTTCTGGGCACCAGTTTCACGGGAAAGCCGCTCTTCGGAGCGGCTTTTTTGTTTTTGCGCCGTGTTGACGCGGACAAATGCGGCGCCCTTCAGCGGCGCGCTGGAGGACGCGCGGTGCAGGCTGCATGCGCAGGTCGCGACTTGCGTCCTTGCGGCGGCTCCCACGATGACCTGCGCACAATCGCCGCACGGCGCGGGATCCACGGACACTGCTGCGGGCCGTCCGCAGGAACGATCCGAGTCGCGAGCGGGCGTCGAGTGGGAACACATGCTGGGCGGGATCGAGGTGCCGGCATCGCGAGTCAAAGGCAGCCCCTTCGCTCGGCGACGGAAGGATGCGCCCGATGATGCAAAAAAAACCTTTGCGGAAGTTAAGGCCTTTGCTATTATGTGCCTCCCTGCCCAGATGGCGGAATTGGTAGACGCACTAGTTTCAGGTACTAGCGCTGCGAGGCGTGGAGGTTCGAGTCCTCTTCTGGGCACCAGTTTCACAGGAAAGCCGCTCTTCGGAGCGGCTTTTTTGCGTTTGTGCCATCGTCGCGCGAAGGAAGGTGCGCCATGCGGGCCGGACGCGAGGATCGCGACTTGCGTCGCCCCTATGAAAAACGGCGCGGAATTCGCGAACGCTGCGGATGGCGCAACATTCGCGGACGGCGCGGGTTGGCCCCGTGCAGGAACGACTCGAGTCGCGATCGAGCGTCGTGCTGGAATCGCGCGGGGGGTGCATTGACCCCCGGCGGGCGCGGCGGCCGCGGAGTGCGGCCGCACAGGGTGCTGCGGATGCTCAGGCGCCAAAGGGATGGCGGCGGAGGATGGTTTCGTCGCGCTCGGGACCGGTCGAAATGACGTCGATCGGGATCTCGCAGATCTCCTCGATGCGGTGCAGGTAGGTGCGCGCCTCCTGCGGCAGGGCGTCCCAGCTCTGCGCGCCAAACGTGGTGCCGCTCCAGCCTTTCAGGGTCTCGTAGATCGGCTCGCAGCGCGTGACCTCCTCCGAACCCATCGGCAGCAGGTCGATGCGCCTGCCGTCGAGCATGTAGCCGGTACACAGCTTGAGCTCTTCGAGACCGTCGAGCACGTCGAGCTTGGTGATGCACAGGCCGGTCACGCCGTTGATGATGATCGAGCGCTTGAGCGCGGCGAGATCGAGCCAGCCGCAGCGGCGCTTGCGGCCGGTGACGGTGCCGAACTCGCGGCCCTTGGTCGACATCTGCTCGCCGGGCACGCCCTTGGTCTCGATGTCGAGTTCGGTCGGGAAGGGCCCGCCGCCGACGCGGGTGCAATAGGCCTTCGTGATGCCGAGCACGTAATGCAGGCGGCCGGGGCCGACGCCCGAGCCCGCCGCGGCCTGCCCGGCCACGCAGTTGCTCGAGGTGACGAAGGGGTAGGTGCCGTGGTCGATGTCGAGCAGGGTGCCCTGCGCGCCTTCGAACAGCAGCGAGCCGCCCGACTTGTTGATCGCGTAGAGCTCGGCCGAGACATCGGCGACCATCGGCAGCAGCTCGTCGGCGTCGGCCATGGCCTGGTCGAACACGGTCTGGAAATCGACCGGCTCGGCGCCGAGGTGTCGGGTGAGCACGAAGTTGTGGTACTCGAGGTTGGCCTTCAGCTTGGCGGCGAAGCGCTCGCGGTCGAAGAGGTCGTACACGCGCAGCGCACGGCGGGCGACCTTGTCCTCGTAGGTGGGGCCGATGCCCTTGCCGGTGGTGCCGATCTTGTCGCCGGCGGACTTGGCGGCCTCGCGCGCACGATCGAGCGCGGCGTGGTAACCGAGGATCAGCGGACAGCCCGGGCTCACGCGCAGGCGGTCGCGCACCTTGATGCCGCCGGCTTCCAGCGTGCGGATCTCGGACAACAGGTGGTGCGCATCGAGCACCACACCGTTGCCGATGAAGCAGGCCACGCCTTCGCGGACGATGCCCGAGGGCACCAGGTTCAGCTTGTATTCGGTCTTGCCGACGACCAGCGTGTGACCGGCGTTGTGGCCACCCTGGAACCGCACCACGCCCTTGGCGTGGTCGGTGAGCCAGTCGACGATCTTGCCCTTGCCTTCATCACCCCACTGGGTGCCGACGACGACGACGTTTTTTGCCATTTCCTTACTCTCCCTGTAACGGCACGACCGCCCAGCGATCGCCCCGCTTCACCAGTTGCCGGTCGCAGCCGGCTTCGTTCCAAGTTCCTTCGTGTCCCGGCAGCGCCACCATCACGATCTCGCCACGTGCGCGCAGCGCGGAGACCTCGGAGGCCAGCCCCGCGTCGTCGTCCGGCGGCGCCAGCACCGCGCCCGCCGGCGCCGCCGGGATGGGCAGGTGCCAGGCGAGTTCGCGCAGGTCGAGGCTGAAGCCGGTGGCCGGCCGTGCGCGCCCGAACGCCTGGCCGACGCGGTCGTAGCGGCCGCCGAGCGCGAGCGCGGCGGGCGATTCGGCGCCGTAGGCGGCGAACACGACGCCGCTGTGATAGTGGTAGCCGCGCAGGTCGGCGAGATCGAAGCTCACCGGGAGGTCGCCCAGCGCGTCGGCGAGCTGGCGCAGTTCGGCAAGCGGGCCGGCGATCTCGGCATCCTGCGGCAGGCGTGCGGCGGCCTCTGCGAGCACCTCGGGGCCGCCGTAGAGTTCGGGCAGTGCCAGCAGCGCGCTGCGCGCCGGCTCGGAGACGTCGGCGAGCATGCGGCGCAGCTCGGGCACGTCCTTCGCCTGCAGCAGGTCGAAGAGCTCTTCCTCGCGGCCCGGCACCAGCCCTGCGCGCGCGGCGAGCGCATGGAAGAGTCCGACATGGCCGATGTCGATGCGCGAGGCAGGCACTTCGGCGAGGCGCAGCACCTCGGCGAGCAGGCGCAGGATCTCGACGTCGGCCTCGATGCCGGCATGGCCGTAGAGCTCAGCGCCGAGCTGCAGCGGCTCGCGCGTGCCGGTGAGCGTGGACGGCAGGGTGTGCAGCACGCTGCCGCAATAACACAAGCGCGACACGCCGCGGCGGTTGAGAAGGTGGGCGTCGATGCGGGTGACCTGCGGAGTCATGTCGGCACGCACGCCCATGCTGCGGCCGGAGAGCTGGTCGACCAGCTTGAAGGTGCGCAGCTCGAGGTCCTTGCCGGCGCCGGTGGTGAGCGAGTCGAGGTATTCGAGCAGCGGCGGCATCACGAGCTGATAGCCGCGCAGCCGGAAGGCGTCGAGCAGGCGGCGGCGCAGGCTCTCCAGCCGGTGGGCGTCGGACGGCAGGGCGTCCTGGATGTGGTCGGGCAGTACCCAGCGCATGGCGATGTCAGAGAACGATGAAAAGCATTGCGAGCCCCGCCAGCATGGAACTCAGACCGATGAAGCGGATCTGGCCGTCGGCCATGCTGGCGAGGCGAAGGAAGGTCTCGCGCCATGCGGCGGGCGCGATGAAGGGCAACAGGCCTTCGACGATCAGCATCAGCGCGAAGGCCGTGAGGAGCGAGCTTGCCATGAAGACGTCAGTTGCGCGGCGCGCCTCCGGCATCCTTCATGAAACGGAAGAAATCCGAGCTCGGATCGACCACCAGCACGTCGTCCTTGCCCGAGAAACTCGCGCGGTAGGCCTCGAGGCTGCGGTAGAAGGAGTAGAACTCGCGGTCCTTGCCGAAGGCTTCGGCGTAGATGGCGGTAGCCTTCGCGTCGCCCGCACCCTTGACCTCCTGCGCACTGCGGTAAGCCTCGGCGATGATCACCTCGCGCTGACGGTCGGCGTCGGCGCGGATGCGTTCGGCCTCCGCGGCACCCAGCGAGCGCAACTCGTTGGCGACGCGCTTGCGCTCGGCCTCCATGCGACGATAGACCGACTCCGAGACCTCGTTGGGCAGGTCGACCCGCTTCAGGCGCACATCGACGATCTGCACGCCGATGGTGCGGGCGTCGCGGTCCGCGCGCTCGCGCATCTGCTCCATGATGCGGTCGCGCTCGCCGGAGACGACGTCGTGCACGGTACGGCGGCCGAACTCCTCGCGCAGACCGGCGTTGACCGTCTGCGTCAGGCGGGTGCGCGCACGCGCCTCGTCGCCGGCCACCGACTCGTAGTACAGGCGCGGGTCGACGATGCGCCACTTGACGAAGTGGTCGACCAGCACGTTCTTCTTCTCGGAGGTGATGAAACGCTCGGGTTCGGGCGTGTCCATCGTCAGGATGCGCTTGTCGAAGTAGCGCACGTTCTGGATGAAAGGCAGCTTGGCGTTGAGGCCGGGCTCGGAGATGACCTCCTTGACCTCGCCGAGCTGGAAGACGATCGCATACTGGCGCTGGTCGACGGTGAACAGCGACATCGAGGCGATCACGACGAGCAGCAGCAGCGTGCCGCCGATCAGGGACATCTTGTCACGCATCAACGTACTCCCCGCTCACGACTGAACATTCCATCCCGGTTGCGCGGATCGAAGGACGGCACCGGAGCGTTGGCCGCGAGGCCCGCGGCCGACTGCGAGTCGGGAGGCGCCGCCGCGGCGGGCTTGGCGCCCGTCTGCTGCATCAGCTTGTCGAGCGGCAGCATCAGCAGGTTGCCGTTGCCCTTCGCGTCGACCATCACCTTGGAGGTGCTGGACATGACCTGCTGCATGGTGTCGAGATACAGGCGCTCGCGGGTGACCTCCGGTGCGCGGTTGTATTCTGCGAACACCTGGCTGAAGCGGCTCGCCTCGCCCTCGGCATTGGCGACCACGCGCTCGCGGTAGGCGTTGGCTTCCTCGACCAGGCGCGAAGCGGTACCGCGGGCCCGCGGCACGACGTCGTTGGCGTAGGCCTCGCCCTCGTTCTTCTGGCGCTCGCGGTCCTGCCCGGCCTTGACCGCGTCGTCGAACGCAGCCTGGACCTGCTCGGGCGGCTGGGCGTTCTGCATGGTGACGCGGCTGACCTGGATGCCGGTCTCGTAGCGGTCGAGGATGCGCTGCATGAGCTCGTGCGCGGTGGTCGCGATCTCCTCGCGGCCCTCGTAAAGCACGAAGTCCATGCGGCTCTTGCCGACGATTTCGCGCATCGCGGTCTCCGCGGCCTGCGCCACGGCCTCGTCGGGGAAACGGTTGTTGAAGATGTAGTTCTCCGGGCTGTTGAGGACGTACTGAACGGCGAACTGGATATTGATGATGTTCTCGTCGTCGGTGAGCATCAGCGATTCGCGCAGCACCTTGTTGCGCTCGGAACCGCGATAGCCCACCTCGACCGTGCGCACGCCCGTGAGGTCGACGATCTCGTGGGTCTCGAAGGGTGCGGGCAGGCGCCAGCGCAGGCCGGGCTCGGTGGTGGCGACGTACTCGCCGAGGCGCAGCACCACGGCGCGCTGGTTGGCGTCCACCGTGTACAGGCCGCTCGCCAGCCAGACCACCAGCACCAGCGCCGCAAGGACGCCGAAGCCGCCACGGAACTGCTTGAAGGAGAAGCCGGGGAGCTCGGGGCGATTGCCGCCACCATTGCCGCCGCCGAAGCCGCCGCCACGCCCGGGGCGTTTGCCGCCGAACATGCCGGAAAGGCGCTGGTTGAAGTCGCGCCAGACCTCCTCGAGGTCGGGCGGCCCCTGGTTGCCACCGCGATTGCGATCGCCGCGCTGGTCGTCGTTGCGGTTGTCGTCGCCGCGATTGCCGTCTTCGCGGTCGCCGCCGCCTTGGCCACCCCAGCGTGGGTCGTTCAGTGACATGAGAATGCCTGTTATCACGTTTCTTGTCGTCGCTCGTCATCCCGACCGGCGGGCCGGTCGGCGTTGTCACCAAAGGTCTGCCGAGCTACTTCGGCAAGCGCGTCGCGAAGCAGATCGAGGCCTTCCCCGGTTCGGGCGCTCAAAAAAATGCGCCTGATGGTACCACAGTCCCCCCTCTCGACCGCCGCAGCGGCGCGGGTGAGGTCGATCTTGTTCCACACCAGGATCTGCGGCACGTCGGCCGCGCCGATCTCGGCGAGAACCTGGTTCACCGCCCCGATCTGCGCATCGCGGTCCTCGCTCGCCGAGTCGACGACGTGCAACAGCAGGTCGGCCTGCGCCGTTTCCTCGAGAGTGGCCTGGAAGGCCGCCACGAGGGCGTGCGGAAGGTCGCGGATGAAGCCGACGGTGTCCGACAGCACAACGCTCGCACCTGCCCCCTCGCCGCCGACGTACAACCTGCGCGAGGTGGTGTCGAGGGTGGCGAAGAGCTGGTCCGCCGCGTAGGCGCCCGCCTTGGTCAGCGCGTTGAACAGCGTCGACTTGCCCGCATTGGTGTAACCGACGAGAGAGACAGACAGAACGTCGCGGCGTTCCCGAGCGCGCCGACGAACCTTGCGCTGCTTCTCGATCTGGGCGAGCCGGGATTTGAGCATCTTGACCCGGTTGCCGAGCAGGCGGCGGTCCGTCTCGAGCTGCTTCTCGCCCGGGCCGCGCAAGCCGATGCCGCCCTTCTGGCGCTCGAGGTGGGTCCAGCCGCGCACGAGGCGGGTCGCCAGGTGCTCGAGCTGGGCGAGTTCGACCTGCAGCTTGCCTTCGTGGCTGCGCGCGCGCTGCGCGAAGATGTCGAGGATCAGCGCGGTGCGGTCGATGACCATGCACCGCAGTTCGCGCTCGAGGTTGCGCTGCTGCCCGGGCGACAAGGCATGGTTGAAGATGACGATGTCGGCGCCGTAGGCGCGCAGCGCCTCGCCGATCTCCTGCACCTTGCCGCTGCCGGCGAAGAGCTTGGAGTCGGGCGCGGCGCGGCGGCCTTGCACGACCGCTTCGACGCTCGCGCCGGCGCTGAGGACGAGCAGCTTCAGCTCGGACAGGCGCTCGTCGATCGCGCCCTGCCCGAGGTCGAGCTGCACGAGGACCGCACGCTCACCGGAGGCGGGACGTTCAAACACGACGCGCGCCTCCCGCAGCCGGCAGACGCCGGCCGCGCCGGGTGGACCGCGGCCTCAGTTGGCACCCTCTTCCTGCTGGATGACGACCGGGCGGGCGGGCACGACGGTGGAGATCGCGTGCTTGTAGACCATCTGGGTGACGGTGTTCTTGAGCAGCACGACGTATTGGTCGAAGGACTCGATCTGGCCCTGCAGCTTGATGCCGTTGACCAGGTAGATCGACACGGGAATGTGTTCGCGACGAAGGGTGTTCAGGAAGGGGTCCTGGAGGAGTTGCCCTTTGTTGCTCATTGTGGAACCTCTTTATATTGTGTTTATAAGAATATTGCAGACACGTTGTGCACTGCCGCATGGCAGTATGCAACGAAATCCAGGCGTGGAAACGGGTTCTTTCGCGAAAAATGCTCAGGTCCGCGTCGCGTAAGGATTGTGCGTGGTGCGGAACTGGATGCGCAAGGGCGTGCCCTTGAGGTCGAAGGCATCCATGAAACAGCGCTCCAGGTAGCGCACATACGACTGCGGGATGTCGTCCAGCGCGTTGCCGTGGATGACGATCACCGGAGGGTTCATGCCGCCCTGGTGGGCGTAGCGCATCTTCGGGCGCGCCAGCCCGTGGCGCGGTGGCGCCTGGCGCGCGACCGCCTGCTGCAGCGCACGCGTCAGCCGCGGCGTGGCCAGGTTGGCGGTGGCCGCGGCATAGGCGGCATCCACCGACTTCAGCAGCCCTGCGATGCCCTCGGCCTTGAGCGCGGAGATCTGGTGGAAGCGCGCGAACGAGAGGAAGGCCAGCTTGCGCGCGATGTCGGCCTTGAGACGATCGCGGCGGTAGTCGTCGACCGCATCCCACTTGTTGATCGCCACCACCAGCGCGCGCCCGGCCTCGAGCGCGAAGCCGGCGATGTGGGCGTCCTGGTCGGAGATGTCCTGCGCGGCATCGAGCACCAGCACGACCACGTTGCACTCCTGCACGGCCTGCAGGGTCTTGATGACGGAGAACTTCTCCACCGCCTCGAAGACCTTGCCGCGGCGGCGCAGGCCGGCGGTGTCGATCAGGGTGTAGCGCTTGCCACCGCGCTCGAAGGGGATCGAGATGGCGTCGCGGGTGGTACCCGGCATGTCGAAGGCGATGACGCGCTCTTCGCCGAGCAGGGTGTTCACCAAGGTGGATTTGCCGACGTTGGGACGGCCGACGATGGCGACCTTGGGGCCCTCGTCGTCGGAGTGCTCCTTCTCGTCGTCGGCCGGGAAGGGCGCGAGCACGAGCTCGACCAACTGCTTGACGCCGTCGCCGTGCGCCGCCGAGACCGGCAGCGGATCGCCGAGGCCGAGCGCATGGAAGTCGGCGGCGACCATCGCGCGGTCGATACCCTCGGCCTTGTTGACGACCACATGCACCGGCCGCCCGGCGCGGCGCAGGCGCGCGGCGATGTTCTCGTCGTGCGGGGTGCGCCCGGCGCGGCCGTCGACCAGGAACAGCAGCACGTCGGCCTCGGCGATGGCCTGCTCGGCCTGGCGCGCCATCTCGTGCATGATGCCGTCCTTGGCCACGGGGTCGAAGCCGGCGGTATCGACGACCAGATAGTCGCGGTCGCCGACGCGGCCGATGCCGTAGTGGCGGTCGCGGGTGAGGCCGGGCTGGTCGGCGACGAGCGCGTCGCGGGTGCGCGTCAGGCGGTTGAACAGGGTCGACTTGCCGACATTGGGCCGGCCGACCAGAACGATGGTGGGTTTCACTGGCTACCGTACCTCAGCGTACTTCGTACGCGGTGATGTCGCCGCCGGCGCCCTGCACCACGAAACCGCGGCGCAGCGGGACCGGATCGGCCACGATCGGATCACTGCCGGCGCGCTCGCGCGCGGCGAAGGCGCCGGTCTCGCGCGAGAGCGCATGCACATAGCCCTCGAGGTCGCCGACGATCACGTAGTCGCCGACGATCAGGGGACGGGAGACGTGGCGGCGCGCGAGCGCGTCCTGCTTCCACACGCTGGCGCCGCTGGCGGCGTCGAGCGCATGGACCGCATCGCGGTCGTCGGTGATGAGCGCGAAGCGCGCGTCGCGGTCCATGCCGACGCTGCTGGAGAACTCGCGCGACCAGATCGCGTTGCCGTTCGAGGTGTCGAAGCAGGCGGCGCGGCCCTGATAGGCGACCGCGCAGACCTCGCGGCGCCCGACCACCGGCATGCCGGCCACGTCGGCGACGCGTTCGAGTTCGGTCGCTCCGCGCGGCACGGCGACGTTGAGCTCGGTGATCGCGCCGCCATTGGCAGCGTTGATCACGGCGAGCTTGCCGCCAGGGAAGCCGGCGAGCACGACCGGGCCTTCGAGGACCACGCCGGCGAAGCTGCGCAGCGCGAGCGGCGGGTTGTTGCGCTGGTACACCCAGCGCCGGCTGCCGTCGCGCGCGCTGAGCGCGATCAGGCGGTTGTCGGAGGCGCGCACGATCACCAGCTCGAGGCTGACCGCGGGCGGCGCCAGCACCTCGGCGCCGATCGGCGCGCGCCAGCGCTCGCTGCCGTTGTCGGTGTCGAGGGCGATCACCGTGCCGTCGGTGGCGACCACCACCGCGAGGCGGCCATCGGTGCCGACCCCGGAGGAGAGTTCGCCGCCGGTATCGATCCGCCACACCGTGCGGCCGTCCTCGAAGCGCGCGACCTCGCCCTCGTTGCCGGCGGCGTATACGCTGTCGCTCCACACCGCGGGCTGGAAGCGGTAGTGTTCGGCCTCGCCGATGTTCGCCTGCCATTTGGCCACGAGCTGCGCGCCGGGCTTGAAGTCGACCAGCGGCGCGGGCTTGGGTGCGGAGCTGGCGAAGGGGTTGAGCGAGGAGCAGCCCGCGGCGAGCAGCGCGGCGACGAGCAGCGGGACGAGACGCAGCGAGGGGGTTTTCATCGCTCAGGCTCCGAGGGATTCGAGTTTGACGCGGACGACTTCGCGCAACGTGACCGCATCGTCACCGACGGCGGCGAGCGCGTCGATCGCGGCCTGGTAGGCGGCGCGCGCCTCCGCGACCTTGCCTTGGGCGGCGAGCACGTCGCCGCGCAGGTCGTCGAAGCGCGCCTTGTAGGCGGCCGAGGGCGCGGACTGCAGGCGGGCGAGCGCGGCGTCGAGTTCGCCCGCCTGCAGCAGCACCGCCGCCAGACGCAGGCGTGCGAGCTCGCGCAGCGCGGGGTCGCTGCCCTTGTCGGCCGCCCACTCGAGCTGCGCGCGCGCGTTGGCGAGGTCGCCGGACTCGAACTGCATCGCCGCCGACAGCAGCGCGCCGAGTTGGGCGCCTACACTGCCGCCGTGCTCGCTCACCAGGCGACCGGCCGCCTCGCGGGCCTTCTGCGGCTCGTTCTTCTCCACCGCCTGCTGCACCGCGTAGTACAGCGCACCGGCCTCGCCGGCATTGCGGCTCTGGTACCAGTTCCAGGCCTGCCAGCCCACCGAGGCGAGCGCCGCCACCACCGCGAGGGTGACGACGAAGTTGCCGTACTGCGCCCACCACGCCTTGAGTTCGGAAATCTGTTCCTGCTCTTCGAGATCGTAGACCGCCATCATCAAACCTCTTCGTCTTCTTCTTCGGGGAACATCAGGGCGGCCATCGCCTCGACCAGGTCGTCGATCGCCACGCGCTGCTGGGCGCCCGCGACGCGCAGGGGCTTGAGGCCGACCTCCCCCGCCGCGGCCTCGTCCTCTCCGATCACGATCGCCACCGGCGCCTCGCTGGCGTCGGCCTTCTTCATCTGCGACTTGAAGCTTCCGCCACCGCAATGCATCAGCACCGCGAAGCCGTGCTCGCGCAAGGTCTCGGCGGCGCGGAAACCGAGGCGCTGCGCGGCCTCGCCCACGCTCACCACATACACGTCGGGCACCGGACGCTCGGCCTCGCCACCGCAGGCCTGCCACAGCAGCAGCAGGCGCTCGATGCCGATCGCGAAGCCCGCGGCCGGCTGCGGCTTGCCGCCGAGCTGCTCGAACAGGCCGTCGTAGCGCCCGCCGGCGCAGATCGTGCCCTGCGCGCCCAGGCGCGTGGTGACCCACTCGAACACCGTGCGGTTGTAGTAGTCCAGGCCGCGCACCAGGCGGTGGTTGATGCGATACGGGATGCCGGCGTCCTTGAGGAAGACCTGCACCGCCTCGAAGTGCGCCTTCGATTCGTCGCCGAGATAGTCGGCGAGCCTGGGCGCGGCTTCGACGATCGCCTGCAGTTCGGGATTCTTGGTGTCGAGGATGCGCAGCGGGTTGGTGTACAGGCGGCGCTTGCCGTCCTCGTCGAGCTTGTCCTGATGCTGCTCGAGGTGGGCGATCAGCGCGGCGCGGTGCTGCGCGCGCTCCTCGGGCGAGCCGAGCGAGTTGATCTCGAGCGCGACATCCTCCAGGCCGAGGTCCTCCCACAGCCGCGCGCACATCAGGATCAGCTCGGCGTCGGTATCGGCTCCGGCGAAGCCGAGTGCCTCCACGCCGATCTGGTGGAACTGGCGGTAGCGGCCCTTCTGCGGACGCTCGTGGCGGAACATCGGGCCGTAGTAGTACAACCGCTGCGGGCCGCCCGCGGGGATCAGGTTGTGCTGGATCGCGGCGCGCACGCAGGAGGCCGTGCCTTCGGGGCGCAGCGTGAGGTGCTCGCCGTTGAGCGCGTCCTCGAAGGAGTACATCTCCTTCTCGACGATGTCGGTGACCTCGCCGATGGCGCGCTTGAACAGCGGCGTCGGCTCGACCAGCGGCATGCGGATCGGGCGGTAACCGTAGCTCTGCAGCCAGTCGCGCACGATGTCTTCGAAGTATTCCCAGGTTTCGGCGTCGGCCGGCAGGATGTCGTTCATCCCGCGCACGGCCTGCAAGGTCTGGCTCATGTGGTTCTTTTCGGTTGTGCCGCGCTCGCGCGCGGCGGTCGTTGTTCGTTGCGGCGCTCAGGCGCCCTTCTTCACGTAGCGGGTGGCGACGTAATCGTCGACGAGCGCCTTGAACTCTGCAGCGATGTTGTCGCCGCGCAGGGTGACGACCTTCTCGCCGTCGACAAACACCGGCGCCGCCGGGGTTTCGCCGGTGCCCGGCAGCGAGATGCCGATGTTGGCGTGCTTGCTCTCGCCCGGGCCGTTGACCACGCAGCCCATCACTGCCAGCGTCATGTTCTCGACGCCGTCGTACTGTTCGCGCCACACCGGCATCTGCGCGCGCACGTAGTCCTGGATACCGGAGGCGAGCTCCTGGAAGAAGGTGCTGGTGGTGCGGCCGCAGCCCGGGCAGGCAGTCACCATGGGGGTGAAGGCGCGCAGGCCCATGGTCTGCAGGATCTCCTGCGCGACCACGACCTCCTGGGTGCGGCTGCCGCCCGGCTCGGGGGTGAGCGAGATGCGGATGGTGTCGCCGATGCCTTCCTGCAGCAGCACGGCGAGCGCGGCGGTGGAGCCGACGATGCCCTTGCTGCCCATGCCGGCCTCGGTGAGGCCCAGATGCAGCGCGTAGTCGCTGCGCCGGGCGAGATCGCGGTACACCGCGATCAGGTCCTGCACGCTGGAAACCTTGGCCGACAGGATGATGCGCTCGCGGCCGAGGCCGTATTCCTCGGCCTTGGCCGCGGATTCGAGCGCCGAGACGACGAGCGCCTCGCGCATCACCGCGCCGGCGTCGCGCGGCTCGGCACGCTTGGCGTTGGCGTCCATGATGCGGGCAAGGACCGACTGGTCGAGGCTGCCCCAGTTCACGCCGATGCGCACCGGCTTGTCGTAGCGGCAGGCAAGCTCGACGATCGCGGCGAACTGCGGGTCGCGCTTGCGGCCGGCGCCGACGTTGCCCGGGTTGATGCGCAGCTTGGCGAGCGCCTCGGCGCACGCCGGGAAGTCGGTGAGCAGCTTGTGGCCGTTGTAGTGGAAGTCGCCGACCAGCGGCACGTCCATGTTGAGCGCGAGCAGGCGGTCGCGGATCTTCGGCACCGCCGCCGCCGCGGCCTCGTTGTTGACCGTGATGCGCACGATCTCGGAGCCGGCGCGGGCGAGCTCGGCGACCTGCATCGCGGTGGCGAGCACGTCGGCCGTGTCGGTATTGGTCATCGACTGCACGACGACCGGGGCTTCGCCGCCGATCCTCACCTTGCCGACGCGCACCTGATGGGTGCGATGACGGGCGAGCGGGCGGGCTTCGATCGGCTGGAGTTCGTGTCGGGGATTCATGGCGTTCGGATCAGGGAAGCGTCAGGCGGGCGACGGAGCCGCGGGTGTGGGCTGCGAGATCGACCGCCTTGCCGTCCTGCTCGAGCACGACGTTGGCGGAGTTGCCCACCACCAGGCGGAAGGGCGGCGTGCCCTGGACCACCCGACTGCTGCCGGCACGGTTGGTGCCGGAGTGCAGGATGGTGCCGCTGGCGTCGCGCACCTCGATCCAGGAGTCGCCGCCGAAGCGGAAGCTGAGGCGGTTGCCGCCGGCACCTTCCTCGGCGACGGGGGTGGCCGCCTGGGCCGGCGACTGCACCACGGGAGACACGATGGCCGAGGCTGAGGCCGGGGGCGTTGCGCTCGCCGGCGCGGCGAGCGGGGTCACCGGGACGCCTGCACCCACCGCAGCGGGAATCGCCACCGGGCTGGCGTGCGGCGCCGCGGGCGCGCTCGCCTCCAGCGGAGCGGGCGTGGCCACCGGCTCGCTCGTGGCCGGCGCGGCGCCGCCACCCTCGGTGGGCGCGGGCATGAAGGCGGGCGCAGGCTCGGTCTGCAGTTCGAGCCCGGGCAGGGGCTCGGTGCGGAACCAGTCGAAGTACCAGCCCACGCCGAGCAAGACCAGCAACAAGGCCACGACGACCCCAGCCGGGAAGCTGCCGCGACGCCCGCCGCCACCGGCGGGCAGGTCGCCATCGGCATTGCGGATCGGCGACAGGTCGGGCTGCCCGGCGCCGGCCAGGTGCTCGATGCCATCGAGCAGCGGCGTCGCGTCGAGTCCGAGGTAACGCGCGTAGTTGCGCGCGAAACCACGCACGAAGGCCATGCCCGGGAGCGCGGCGAAGTCGTCGTTTTCCAGCGCCTCGATCTGGCGCGGGCTCAGCTTGATGGCGAAAGCGGCCTCGTGCACCGACTCGCCACGCGCCTCGCGCGCCCGGCGCAGGCGGGCGCCGGGCGAGGCGGCGGACTCGGCGCCAAGTGCAAGGTGGTCGGACTGCATGCTGCTCACTCGAACTTCCCTTGATTCATCGATTTGAACTCCTCCGATTCGGCGAAGCGGCTGCGCAACTGGGCAGCATAGCTCGCCTCGGCGTCGGCGTTGCCGAGGCGGCGCTCGGTGCGCAGGCCCAACCAGGCCGAAGCCGCGCTCGGTCCGTGCGCCTGGTGCAGCCGGATCAGCTCGCTGCGCGCCTGCTCGTAGCGACCGCCGCGATAGGCGATGTCCGCGAGCAGGTAGAGTGCCTGCGCGTTCTCCGGGTCGGCCTGCACCGCGCGCTGGAATTGCGCCTCGGCTGCAGCCTCCTCGCCGAGGCGCAGATGGCACAGGCCCGCGTTGGTGAGCGGGCGCGTCTGGTGGCGGTAATACGGGTTGCGCGCCGCGAGCGCGAGGTACTCGAGGCCTGCGCGCTCCTGGCCCTGAGAGCACAGGAACCAGCCGTAGCTGTTGTTGAAGTCGGGGTCACCCGGTGCCTCGCGCAGCGCACGCTCGAAGTTCTCGCGCGCGGCGGCGTGCTCCTCGACGGACATGTAGGCCAGCCCGAGCAGGTGGTAGGCCGGGGCGTAGGACGGGCTGTCGGCGAGCGCGATCTTCGCCTCGTCGAGCGCGACGTCGTAGCGCCCCACCTCGAAGTAGGCCATGCCGAGCTCCACATGCACGCGTGCGCGCGCATCGGCCGGCGTCGCCGGGTTGGTGTCGGACATCGGCCGGCTGATCGAGGACGACCCGGCGGGTACGCCGGGCGCACCCGCGCAGCCGCCGAGCACGAGCGCCACCGCCAGCACGACCGGTGCCAGTGTCGATTTCATCGCATGTTCTCCCTCGCCTGGTGCAGGCGCACGGTACGCCGCGTCCTGTCCTGGACCTGGCCGGCGAGCTGGCCGCACGCAGCGTCGACATCGTCGCCACGCGTCTTGCGCGTGGTGGTCACGATACCGGCGTCGATCAGGATACCGGCAAAACGCCGGATACGCTCCGCGGGCGAGCGCTGGAAGCCGGAGTCCGGGAAGGGGTTGAACGGGATCAGGTTGAACTTGCACGGCGTGTCGCGCACCAGCGCGACGAGTTCGCGAGCGTGCGCGTCGCTGTCGTTGACGCCTTCGAGCATCACGTACTCGAAGGTGACGAAGTCGCGCGGCGCGCGCTCGAGGTAGCGCTGGCAGGCGGCCATGAGCTCGCGCAGCGGGTACTTCTGATTGATCGGCACGAGGCGGTCGCGCAGCGCGTCGTTGGACGCATGCAGCGACACCGCCAGCGCCACCGGACATTCGTCGCGCAGGCGGTCCATCGCCGGCACGATGCCCGAGGTCGACACCGTGACCCGGCGGCGCGACAGGCCGTAGGCGTGGTCGTCCAGCATGAGGCGCAGCGCGGTGACGACGTTGTCGAAGTTGGCGAGCGGCTCGCCCATGCCCATCATCACCACGTTGCTGATGATGCGGCCGTTGTCCTTCTCGCCGGCCTCGAGGTCCGTGGCGTGCTCCTCGGCGTCGGCCCGCGCCGCGCCGAGCAGCTTGTTGGCCAGCCAGAGCTGGCCGATGATTTCCGCGGCCGACAGGTTGCGGTTGAAGCCCTGCTTGCCGGTGGAGCAGAACGCGCAGTCGAGCGCGCAGCCCGCCTGCGAGGACACGCACAGCGTGCCGCGGCTGGTCTCGGGAATGAACACGGTCTCGACCGCGTTGGCGTTGCCCACGTCGAGCAGCCACTTGCGCGTGCCGTCGGCCGAGATCGAGTCGCGCACCGGCACCGGCGGGCGGATCACGGCGAGGTCCTTCAGCTTCGCGCGCAGGGACTTGGCGACGTCGGTCATGGCGTCGAAGTCGTCGCAGCCCTCGTGATGCATCCAGCGCATCACCTGGCGGGCGCGGAACGGCTTCTCGCCCAGCCCGGCGAACCAGGCGACGAGGCCGTCTACGTCGAAATCGAGCAGATTGACCGGATTGGGAGTGCTCATGCCTGAAACTTCACCTCTCGGGAGCGGAGGCCCGCGATGACGGGCCGACCGTAATGCAAACGGCCCGCTCACGCCGCGCGCGGTGCGGGAGGCACCGCGAAGCGTGCGCGACGGGCCGCTGGTACGGACCGCTCAGCGCGAGTAAACGTTCATGCCCGGGAAGAAGAAAGCCACTTCCACGGCAGCGGTCTCGGGGGCGTCGGAGCCGTGCACGGCGTTGGCGTCGATCGACTCGGCGAAGTCGGCGCGGATGGTGCCCTTGTCGGCCTTCTTCGGGTCAGTGGCGCCCATCAGCTCGCGGTTCTTGGCGATGGCGTTCTCGCCTTCCAGGCACTGGATCATCACCGGGCCGGAGGTCATGAAGGAGACCAGATCCTTGAAGAAGGGGCGCTCCTTGTGCACGGCGTAGAACTGGCCGGCTTCCTGCTCGGACAGGTGCACCATCCTGGCGGCGATGATCTTGAGGCCGGCGGCTTCGAAGCGGGCGTAGATCTGGCCGATCACGTTCTTGGCGACGGCGTCGGGCTTGATGATGGAGAGGGTGCGTTCGATTGCCATGGAAAGACTCCGGGACGGTGTGTGGAAAAAAGCGCGAAATTTTAGCAGGTTTCCGCCCCTTTCCGGGCGACGCGAAGCAAGCGCCACGACCTTCCGGTCATCCTGCGCCCACCGAGGCTGCACGATGACGCAGCCACCCGACGAAAAGCGGCAGCAGCGACAGCAGGATGATGCCGAAGATCACCAGGGTGAGATTGTTCTTGATCAGCGGCAGGTTGCCAAACCAGTAACCCGCCATGACAAGAGGTCCGACCCAGAGCGCAGCGCCGAGCACATTGAAGGAGAGGAAACGCGGGTAGCGCATCGCCGCCATGCCCGCGACGAAGGGCGCGAAGGTGCGGATGATCGGCATGAAGCGGGCGATGATGATGGTCTTGCCGCCATGACGCTCATAGAACTCGCGTGTGCGCTCGAGCGCCCGGCGGTTGAAGAGGCGGCTGTCGGGCCATTGCAGCATCCGCCCACCGAAACGGTTGCCGATCGTGTAGTTCAGCGAGTCGCCGGCCACGGCTGCGACGAACAGCACGGTGATCAGGACACCCGGGTCCATGCCGCCACCGGCGGCCAGCGCGCCGGCCACGAAAAGCAGCGAATCGCCGGGCAGGAAGGGGGTGACGACCAGACCGGTCTCGCAGAAGACGATCAGGAAGAGGATCGCGTAGATCCAGTTGCCGTAGTTCGCGAGCAGTTCGGCGAGGTGACGATCGACGTGCAGCACGAGATCGACGGTGAAGGCGAGGTATTCCATGAAGGACCCGACGGGCAAGGACGCGCGATTCTAGCGCAGCGCAGCATCCGGAGCCGGGAATGAAACACCTCGATGCAGCATCCGCGCACGGCCCGAGCACCGGATCGTCCTCGAAAAGCCGGACCCGGCACACGGCCGGGTCCGGGATCGAGCTCGCTACGCCCTCACATCATGCCGAGCGTGCGCGGCAGCCACAGCGACATGGCGGGCCAGTAGGTGACCAGCACCAGGAACACCAGCATCGACAGCAGCCACGGCCAGACCGCCACCGTGAGCTCGGTGATGCCCATCTTGGTGATGCCACTGGCGACATACAGGTTCAGGCCCACCGGCGGGTGGCACATGCCCACTTCCATGTTCACCACCATGATGATGCCGAAGTGCACCGGATCGATGCCCAGCTTGATGGCGATCGGGAACAGGATCGGCGCCAGGATCAGCACGATCGATGACGGCTCCATGAAGTTGCCCGCGATCAGCATCAGGATGTTGGCCATGATCAGGAAGCCGATCATCCCCACGCCGGTTCCGATCATGAAGTCGGCCATTTCCTGCGGGATGTTCTCGTGCGTGAGCAGGAAGGAGAACAAGACCGCGTTGGTGATGATGTACAGCAGCATCGCGCTCATGTTGGCGGAGTTCAGCAGCACCTTGGGCACGTCCTTCATGCCCAGATCCTTGTACACGAACACCGCGACGAAGAACGCATACACCGCACTCATCGCCGCCGCCTCGGTGGGCGTGAAGATGCCGGTGTAGATGCCGCCCATGACCACCACGATCAGGAACAACCCCCAGGCCGAATCCTTGAACGCCTTCGCACGCTGTGCCCAGGTCGCCTTCGGAAGGCGCGGGTAGCCGAACTTGCGCGCACGGTTCCAGGTCGTGAAGCCGAGGAAGGCCGCAAGCAGGATGCCGGGCACGACGCCCGCCATGAACAGGGCGCCGACCGAGGTGTTGGTCGACACCGAGTACATGACCATCACGATCGAGGGCGGAATCAGGATCCCGAGCGCACCCGAGGTGGTGATCACGCCGGCACCGAACTTGTTCGGAAAGCCCTGCTTGACCATCGCCGGCAGCAGGATCGCGCCGATCGCAACCACCGTCGCCGGGCTCGACCCCGACACCGCGGCGAACAGGGCGCAGGCGACTACGCCGCCCAGCCCCAGGCCGCCGTGCCAGTGACCGACCATCGAGGTGGCGAAATTGATCATCCGCCTCGCGACGCCGCCATGGGTCAGGAAGTTGCCTGCGAGGATGAAGAACGGGATCGCCATGATCTCGAACTTCTCGATGCCGGTGAACAGCTTGAGTGCCACCGACTCGATCGGCACCTCGGTCATCGTGAAGAGGAAGGTCAGCACGGTGAGGCCGAGCGAAATGGAGATCGGCATGCCGGTGAGCATCAACACCAGCAGCAGGATGAAGATGATTGCGGCGCTCATTTCTTGCCTCCTTGCTGCTTGTCACGACCCTCGCCGATCTGCTTGTGCTTGAGGTCGCGCGGGTGCAGGTTGTCGCCCATGTCGTAGGGATTGACATCGACCGGCACGTGCTCCTCCTCGATGCCGTCGACATGGCCGTGATCGTGATGCGGCAGCTCGCCGGTGCGGATGAAGGCGACCATCACCTGCAGGAAGCGGAAGCACATCAGGTAGGAACCGAACGGGATCGCCGCATAGACCATCCAGGTCGGCCACTCGAGATCGGGCGTGGTGGGGCCTTCGAAGAGATCGCCGGTATCCATGCCGAGCCAGGACAGGATCTGGTAGTGGGCCCCGTTCTCGAGCACGAAGGTGGCCCCGAGCGTGCCGACGATGCCGGTGAAGAGGGCGCCGGCGGCGAGCCCGATGACGACGAACCGGGCACGATTGGGCGCGGACAGGCGGTTGATCAGCACGTCGACCCCGACGTGGATGCCGGTGCGAACGCCGTACGCCGCGCCGAACTTCGCCATCCACACGAACATGATGATGGTCAGCTCCTGCGCCCATCCGAGGTTGAGCCCGAGCAGCCAGTCCTGCAGCCCGGGGATCTCCAGGCCCGAGCCATAGCGGTGAACGACCGAGACGAAGATGATCAGCGTCGCGGCCCCCATGAGGAAGGTGATGAGCCATTCCTCCAGATGATCCAGAATCTTCAGCATTGCGACCTCCTCAAACAAAACGCCCGCGAGCGCGGATGCAGCCAGCGGGCGTGCGACAGATCAATCAGGGAAATCAGAGCTTGGCCGGATCGAACCCGGTTTCCTTGTAGATCGACTGGATCAGCTCTGCGCCGATGCGCGACTCCATCTTCTTGTGCACCGGGACGAGCGCCTTCTTGAACGCGGCTTTCTCTTCGGCGGTCGGCGCATAGACCTCGGTCTTGCCGGAGGCACGCACCGCCGCGAGCGACTTGTCGTTCTCTTCCTTGGCGATCTGGTTGGCGTAGACGGTCGATTCCTTCATCGCCTTGTCGAGCTGCGTGCGCACCTCGGCCGGCAGGCCGTCCCAGAACTTCTTGTTGGTGATGACCGCATAGCCCAGGTAGCCATGGTCGGTCAGGGTCATGTGCTTCTGCACCTCGTGCATCTTCTGGGTGTAGAGGTTGGAGTGCGGGTTCTCGGTCCCATCGACGACGCCGGTCTGCAGCGCTTGGTAGACCTCGGAGAAGGCCATCACCTGCGGCAGCGACTTGATCTCGCGCATCTGCTCTTCCAGCACCTTGGACGACTGGATGCGCATCTTCTTGCCCTTGAGGTCTTCCGGCTTCCTGATCGGGCTATTGGCCGAGAACGACTTGAAACCGTTGTCCCAGAAGGCTAGGCCCTTGATGCCCTTGGGCTCGAGCTTGGCGAGCAGCTGCTGGCCGACCGCACCTTGGGTGACCTTGTTCAGCGCCTCGTAGCCGTCGAAGATGTAGGGCAGATCGAAGACCTCGAACTCCTTGACACCGAGCGGACCGAACTTGGCCAGAGACGGCGCCAGCAGGTGCACGGCACCGAGTTGCAGCGCCTCCATCTCCTCCTTGTCCTTGTAGAGGGTACTGTTCGCGTACACCTCGACCTTGACCGCGCCGCCGGTGTATTTCTCGGCGAGCTCCTTGAATTTTTCGGCAGCCTTGCCCTTGGGCGTGTCCTGCGCCACCACGTGGCTGAACTTGATCACGATGGGGTCTGCGGCGACCGCTGCAGCAGACAGACCCACGGCAACCAGACCGACCAGAAGCGAACGGATCTTCATGAAAGCATCTCCTCCGAGAGAACTGCATCTAGGTAGTTTTCGCCGCCCGGACAGCTCCTTACCGGGCGCATGCACGGCGATAAGTTTCGCTGTGTCGGGGATCAGTATCGTTTCGCCCTGTGAGGGCTGCTATTGTGGATCTCCGCATGCGTGACAACCGCAAGCCGCCGGATCCCGACCCGCAGCCTTTTCCGATGAGCCTCTCCGACCCTCTCCCGCCCCCGGCGCGCCGGCGCTGGCTGCAGCAGCTGCCCTACCTCAGCCTGGCGCTCTTCCTCGCCGCGATCGCCGCGCTGGTGTGGCTCACCCGCGAGTACGACGACGAGGCCCAGCGCGCGACGCTGATCAGCGACGTGCTGTGGATGGAGCAGAACCTGCGCTTCAACCTGGACCGCAACGAGAACCACCTGCAGGAGATCGGCCCCGAGCTGCTCGCCACACCCACGCTGTCGGCGCAGACCGAGGCTCGGCTCGCCAGCCTGCTGACATCCGAGCGCGGCCTCGCGCGCATCCTGTGGCTGTCGCCGGAAGGCGAAGTGCGCGGCGCGATGCCGCCGCTGGCTCCCGCCCAGGCGGTGCACGACGCCTCCGCGGATGCTGCCGCGGTGCCGGTCGACGAATCCAGCGTGCGGCTGGCACGCGCCATCGGCCGCCCGGTGTATGGCCCCGCGCATCCGGCGCCCGGTGGCACCCACCACTTCGAGGTGCACGTGCCGGTGTGGTCGGACGAGGCGCAGGTCGGCATGGTGGTCGGCGTGTATGCGCTCTCGGACGTGGTGATGCGCGAGCTGCCGTGGTGGTTCTCCGAGCGCTACCACGTCGCCGTGCTCGACAGCGACGGACGCACGATCGCCGCCAAGTCGAAAGTCGCGCCGGTGTCGCCGCGGCTGTCCTATTCGATGCCCTTCGATCCGCCCGGACACGGCCTCACGCTGCAGATCTCCGCCTACCGCTCCGACCCGCGCTGGATCCCGGTGCTGCTCGGCGCCTCGATCGTGCTGCTGGCCGGCATCATCGTGTGGAGCGTGATGCAACTGCGCCGCCAGCTCGCACGCCGTCAGCAGGCCGAGGTGGCGCTGCGCGCCGAGTCGGTCTTCCGCAAGGCGATGGAGGACTCGATGCTGACCGGCATGCGTGCGCGCGACCTCGAAGGCCGCCTCACCTACGTCAACTCCGCCTTTTGCCGCATGACCGGCTTCAGCGCGGACGAGCTGCTCGGTCGCAAGCCGCCGATGCCCTACTGGGACCCGGAAAGGCTGGAGCAGACCTTCGAGCTGCACCGCCAGATCATGACCAGCGGCAGCGCCAGCGAAGGCACCGAGGTGCGCCTGCGGCGCAAGAACGGCGAAACCCTCGACGTCCTCGTCTTCGAGGCGCCGCTGATCGACGCTTCCGGCCGCCACGCCGGCTGGATGGGTTCGGTGCTCGACATCACCGAACAGAAGCGCGCGCGCGAACAGGCCCGCCAGCAGGAGGAGCGCCTGCAGCAGAGCTCGCGCCTGATCACCATGGGCGAGATGGCGTCCACGCTCGCGCACGAGCTCAACCAGCCGCTCGCGGCGATCGCAAGCTACACCACGGGCTGCATCAACCGCCTGCAGGACGAGGCGCCGCTCGACCGCAGCGAGCTGCTCGACGTGCACCAGCGCATCGCCCGTCAGGCCCAGCGCGCCGGCGAGATCATCCGCCGGGTGCACGATTTCGTGCGCCGATCCGAACCCAAGCGCGAGGCGCTCGACCTCGCCGCGGTGATCCGCGACGCCATCGGCCTGATCGAGGCCGACGCGCGCAAGCGCGGCATGCGGATCCGCAGCGAGCTCGCCGACGGCCTGCCGCAGGTGCCGGCGGACGCGGTGATGATCGAGCAGATCGTCGTCAACCTGGTGCGCAACGCGATGGACTCGATGCGCGACACCCCGCCAGCCGAGCGCGTCGTCGCCGTGCACACCGCGCGCGAGGGCCGCTTCGTCACCGTCACCGTCGCCGACCGCGGCGCAGGCATTCCCGCCGAAACCGCCGCGCGGCTATTCGAGCCCTTCTTCACCACCAAGCAGGAGGGCATGGGCATGGGACTCAACATCTGCCGCTCGATCGCCGAGCTGCACCGCGGCCGCCTGGCCTTCGAATCGCGGCCGGGCGGCGGTACCATCTTCACCCTTTCCCTCCCGGTGGACGCCGAGTTCGAATGAATCCCGCCTGCACGCACATCATCGACGACGACGAAGCCATCCGCGACGCCCTCGAATGGCTGTTCAAGACGCGCGGCGTACCCTGCCGGAGCTGGGCCTCGGCCGAGGCCTTCCTCGCCGACTGGCGCGGCGACTGGCGCGGCTGCATCGTGCTCGACATCCGCATGCAGGGCATGAGCGGGCTGGAGTGCTTCGACGAGCTGCTCGCGCGCGGCTGCCAGCTGCCGGTGATCTTCATCACCGGCCACGGCGACGTGCCGATGGCGGTGGCGGCGCTCAAAAAGGGCGCCTTCCACTTCATCGAGAAGCCCTTCAACGACCACGATCTCGTCGACCTTGTCGAGAAGGCGCTCGCCACCGACGACGAGCGCCTGCGCGCCGCCGCCAGCCGCGAGACCATCGAGGCACGCCTGGCCACGCTCACCCAGCGCGAGCGCGAGGTCATGGAGCTGATCCTCGAAGGCAAGTACAACAAGGTGATCGCCGACGACCTGTCGATCTCGATGCGCACCGTGGAGGCGCACCGCTCGCGCATCTTCGAGAAGATGGAGGTGCGCTCGGCGGTCGAGCTGGCACAGCTGCTGACCACGCTGCGCACCTGAGCGCGGGCGCCACCGTTCAGCGCTCAGGGTGGCGGCGCGGGGGTGACGCCGCCCGGTCGCCACTCCGGCACGAGCCCCGCTGCCCCCGGCGCGCAGGCGAACTCCGCCGCCACGCCGATGCCGCCCACCCACGCGGGCTCGCCGTCCACCCACAGCACCGGCAGGCGGTCGCGCAGCCACGCGGGAATCGCGGCCTCCTGGCAGAGCTTGCGCAGCTCGCGCCGCGGCCGCGCGGGGTGCAGTCGCATGCGCAGACCCTCGCGCCGGGGCCCGAGCAGGACCTCGCCGGCATCTTCGAGGCAGCCCCTGCCCAGTCCAGCGCCGATCGACGCCACGAGGCGTACTTCATCCCCGCCCCAGTGCATCGCCGCCTCGCCCTGCCAGTGCAGCGCCTGCGGAGCGGGCGGCTGCGCCGGCTCCAGCCACACACGATCGCGGTAGGCGCAGCACACCCAGGCGCCGAGCGGCAGACGCAGGGGGTGGGCGGGTTCGCACGCGCGCAGCTGGCGCAGGGCTTCGCCGAGCGGCGCCGCGCCGGGCAAGGGCGCACCGGACCCGAGCAGCAGCCAGCGCAGCAGGTTGGCCTGGCGCGCCGGCGTCAGGGCGAGCAAGTCCGCGCGGCATAGCACGGGCGCGCCGCAAGCCGCGGCATCGATCGCGGCGAGTTCGCCGAGCAGCGCGTCGGCCTCGGCGAAATGAGCGGCTGCGCGCGCCAGGTTCGGCACCGCCGCCGGGAAGAGGCCTTCGGCCACCGGCAGCAGACGATGGCGGAGGGCGTTGCGGGTGAAGCGCAGCTCGGCGTTGCTCTCGTCCTCCACCCAACCGAGTCCGTGCGCGCCCGCCCACTCGAGCAGCTGCGCACGGCGCAGCCCGAGCAGCGGGCGCAGCCGCCCCGCCCGCCCTGCCCCGCCCGGCTCCACCGCGCGCATCGCCGCCGCCCCGTGCACGCCCGTGCCGCGCAGCAGGCGGAACAGCAGGGTCTCGGCCTGGTCGTCCTGGTGATGGCCGAAGGCGAGCCAATCGCAGTCCACTTGGGCGAGCGCGGCGTGGCGCGCGGCGCGCGCGGCGGCCTCGAGGCCGTCGGCGTGGGCGCGCTCGACTTCGACGCGGAAGACTTGCAGGGGAACACCCGCGGCCAAGCAGCGCTCGGCGCAGGCGCGCGCCCAGGCGGCGGCATTCGGGCTGAGGCCGTGGTCGACGTGGGCGGCGCGCAGGCTGAAGCCGAAGCGCGGCTGCAGGCGGCGCAGGAGCTCGAACAGCACCACCGAATCGACCCCGCCGGAGAGCGCGCAGCACACGCGACTGCCGGCGCCGACACCGGCAGCCGCGAGGACCGCGGCGGCGGATTCGGGCAGCACGTCGGCGGGCGGGGTCCTCATCGATGGAGTCGCGAGCGCAGGCGCGGCAGCGCGCGCCCGACCGGGCTCGAGCGGCGAGAAGGCCTCAGGCCGCCTTCTCCTTGTAGCGGCCGTAGCTCATCAGCTTCTGGTAGCGCTGCTCGACCAGCTCGGAGGGCGACAGCGCCTCGAGCTCGCGCAGCGCGTCGGCGAGCGCGCGCTTGAGCGTGGCGGCCATCGCACGGTGGTCGCGGTGGGCGCCACCGATCGGCTCGTCGACCACCTTGTCGACCAGCTCGAGCGACTTCAGGCGCGCCGCGGTGATGCCCATGGTCTCGGCCGCGTCGGCGGCCTTCTCCGCGCTCTTCCACAGGATCGAGGCGCAACCTTCGGGCGAGATCACCGAGTAGGTCGAGTATTGCAGCATCAGCACGCGGTCGGCGACCGCGATCGCGAGCGCGCCGCCCGAGCCGCCTTCGCCGATGATGGTGCTGATGATCGGGGTCTTGAGCTCGGACATCAGGTAGATGCTGTGCCCGATCGCCTCGGACTGGCCGCGCTCCTCGGCGCCGATGCCGGGATAGGCCCCCGGCGTGTCGACGAAGGTGAACACCGGCAGCGCGAACTTCTCGGCCAGCTTCATCAGGCGCATCGCCTTGCGGTAGCCCTCGGGGCGCGGCATGCCGAAGTTGCGCGCGATCTTTTCCTTGGTGTCGCGACCCTTCTGATGACCGATCACCACGCAGGCCTGGCCGTTGAAGCGCGCCAGCCCGCCTACGATGGCCTTGTCGTCGGCGTAGTTGCGGTCACCGTGCAGCTCGTGGAAGTCGGTGAACATCAGGCTGGCGTAGTCCAGCGTGTAGGGGCGCTGCGGGTGGCGCGCGACCTGGGCGATCTGCCAGGGGCTGAGCTTGGCGTAGAGGTCCTTGGTCAGCGACTGGCTCTTGGCCTCGAGCCGCTTGATCTCGTCGGAGATGTCGACCGCCGGATCGTCCTGGACGAAGCGCAGCTGGTCGATCTTTTCCTCGAGTTCGGAGATCGCCGTTTCGAAATCAAGAAAGGTGGTCTTCATCCCGGGCTGTCCCAGTCAAAAATGTGCGCCATTGTAACGCCAGCCGCCCGGCCGCGCGCGGCGCGCGTGCTGCAGCGCAAAACCCGTGCTCGCGCGCAAAAGAATGGGGCGGCGCCTCGCGGCCACCGCCCCATTCCGGAAGGCGCCCGCCGTGGCGGGCGCTCCGGGTCAGTCGTTGTTGGCGAACCCCAGCAGGTGCAGCAGGCTGGTGAAGAGGTTGAAGATCGACACGAACAGCGACACCGTGGCCATGATGTAGTTGGTCTCGCCGCCGTGGATGATGTTGCTGGTCTCGTACAGGATGAGGCCCGACATCAGCATCACGAAGGCCGCCGAGACGGTCAGCGACAGCGCCGGGATCTCGAAGAAGATCGCGCCCAGGCCGGCAAGGAAGGCCACCAGGATGCCGACCATCAGGAAGCCGCCCATGAAGGAGAAGTCCTTCTTGGTGGTCACCGCGTAGGCCGACAGGCCAAGGAAGATCGCCGCGGTGCCGGCCATCGCCTGCATCACGATCGAGCCGCCATTGGGCAGGGCGAGGTAGGACGAGATGATCGGGCCGAGGGTGAAGCCCATGAAGCCGGTCAGCGCGAACACGAACACGATGCCCAGGCTGCTGTCGCGGAACTTGGTGGTGGCGAAGAGCAGGCCGAAGTAGCCGGCCAGCGTGATCAGGATGCCCAGGCGCGGCGCGCCCATCGCCATCGACAGGCCGGCGGTCAGCGCCGAGAAGGCCAGCGTGAGCGACAGCAGCATGTAGGTGTTGCGGATGACCTTGTTGGTCTGCAGGACCGAGGCTTCGGCCCGGCCCAGGGTACTGATGCGGTTTTCCATGGTGGAGGTCCTCCAGTGGGATCGTCGATTTGTTTTGGAACCGGCGCCGAACGGGCGGACGACCGGGGGTTTGCTGCAGGAACTACGAGAAAATCATGCCGGGATCGCGGCCATCGCCGGCCCGCGCTGGTGGCGGCGCACGCGCTGGGCGAGCACGCGGGCGACCCGGTCGGCGGCCTCGTCCACCGCCGCGCGCACGTCGAGCTGAGTGATGGCGAAAACCACATCGGGGAGGTTGCGCAGGCGCAGCTGAACCACGCAACGCTTGTCGGCGCCGCCCTCCGCACCATTCACATCGGCGACCTTCACGCGCGCCCACTGGATGTGGTCGCGGAAGCGGCCAATCGAAGCACGCATCCGCTGCGCCACGTAGTCGCGCAGGCCGGGGGCGGTCTCCACACCGTCGCAATGCAGATCGATACGCATGTCCAGTCTCCTTCGTTTTCGTTGCACGGATCCATCGGGCCCTGTGCTCCGGTGGATACTACCGCTCAGACTGTTCGATAGAATCTCGGTTCAGCAGAATTTGAATCCGATTTTTCCGAAGTATCGAAGTGCGCACGCCGGAGGCGCCCCATGCTGAACTACAAGCAGCTCCATCATTTCTGGACGGTGGCCCGCGCGGGTGGGATCGTGCGCGCGGCGGAACGTTCCGGCCTGGCGCCGCAGACCCTGTCCGGCCAGATCGCCACCCTGGAGACCGATCTCGGCGTAAACCTGTTCAAGCGCCAGGGCCGCGGCCTGGTGCTGACCGAGACCGGGCGCATGGTGCTGGACTACGCCGAGGAGATCTTCCGCCTCGGCAACGAGCTCGAGGAAGCGCTGCAGAGCCGCGCGACGGGGCGCGCGGTGCCTTTCCGGGTGGGCATCGCCGACGTGGTGCCGAAGGCGATCGCGTGGTTGCTGCTGGCACCCTCGATGGATCTCCCCGAGCCGATGCGCATCGTCTGCCGGGAGGGCAAGTTCGACGCCCTGCTCGGCGAACTCGCGATCCACAAGCTCGACGTGGTGCTCGCCGACAGCCCGCTGCCGCCCGCCATGGACGTGCGCGGTTTCAGCCACGCGCTCGGCGAATCGACCATCGGCTTCTACGCCGCGCCCGCGCTCGCCGCCCGCCTTGCCGGCGACTTCCCCGCCCGCCTCGACGGCGCACCGCTGCTGCTGCCCGGGGTGGAGGCGAGCGTGCGCGGGCCGCTGCTGCGCTGGATCGAGGCCGCCGGGCTGCGCCCGCGCATCGTCGGCGAATTCGACGACAGCGCGCTGATGCGCGCCTTCGCCGAGGCCGGCGCGGGCATCTTCCCGAGCGCTTCGCTGGTCGGCGAGCAGCTCTGCCGCCAGGGCGGGCTGGTGCATCTGGGGGACGCGAAGGGCGTCACCGAAACCTACTACGCGATCTCGGTGGAGCGCAGACTGACCCACCCCGCGGTGCGCGCGATCAGCGAGGGCGCGCACGCGAAGCAGAACTTCGCCTGATTTGATTTTCGCCCCGGGGCGCTACAGAATCGCGGGCCGGGAACGGACGGCGACCGGCAACGCTGGCAAGCGCGCTCCCTCAGCAAGAAGGCAGGCAGCCGGAACGCAGGAAGAGGAAAAGCGAGCGGAGGGCTCCGGCGCGAACGACTACTCGACGGGCGGGGTCGAACGCCGCGTTCATCGAAGAGCCACCGGCGGTCGATGCCGACCGGCGGAGCCGAAAACTGGTGCCGAGAGTGGGACTCGAACCCACACACCTTGCGGCGGCGGATTTTGAATCCGCTGCGTCTACCGATTCCGCCATCCCGGCACGAGACGCGCATTATCCCCGAACACGAGGCGGGGCGGCAAGCGAGCCGTCAGCCGCTCCGGACCAGAACAATCTCCACCGAACACGACACGATGTCCCTCACCCTCGCCGACTTCGACTACACCCTGCCTCCCGAGCTGATCGCCCAGGCACCGCTGGCCGAGCGCAGCGCCAGCCGCCTGCTCGTGCTGGAGCCGCAGGAGGGCGCCGCGCCGCGGCTCACCGACGCGGTGTTTTCCGCCCTTGCGGAGCGCGTGAATCCCGGCGATCTGCTGGTGTTCAACGACACCCGCGTCATCCATGCCCGTCTGCACGGCGTCAAGGACAGCGGCGGCCAGGTCGAGGTGCTGATCGAGCGGCCGGTCGGCCCGCACGAGGCGCTCGCCCAGGTGCGGGCGAGCAAGTCGCCGAAGACCGGCAGCCGGCTGCGCCTGGCGGACGCGTTCGAGGTCGAGGTGCTCGGCCGCGTGGGCGAGTTCTTCCACCTGCGCTTTCCGCCCGACGAAGACCTCCTCGCGCTGCTCGAGCGCCACGGCAAGCTGCCGCTGCCGCCCTACATCCAGCGCGCCGCAGGCGAGGCCGACGAGTCCCGTTACCAGACGGTCTATGCACGCGCGCCCGGCTCGGTCGCCGCGCCCACCGCCGGCCTGCACTTCGACGACGCGCTGCTCGCGCGCATCGCCGCGCGCGGCGCCAAGTGCGCCTGGCTCACCCTGCACGTGGGCGCCGGCACCTTCCAGCCGGTGCGCGTCGACGATCTCGGCGAGCACCGCATGCACCGCGAGCGCTACGTGATCCCGCAGGAGACGGTGGACGCCATCGCCGCCACCCGCGCCGCCGGCGGGCGCGTGATCGCGGTCGGCACCACCAGCATGCGCGCGCTCGAGGCCGCGGCGCAGGAGGGCGCGCTCGAAGCCGGCAGCGGCGAGACCGAGATCTTCATCCTGCCCGGCTTCCGCTTCCAGGTGGTGGATGCGCTGGTCACCAACTTCCACTTGCCCAGATCCACCCTGATGATGCTGGTGTCGGCCTTCGCTGGCATGGACAGCATCCGCCGCGCCTATGCGCATGCGGTCGAGCAGCGCTACCGCTTCTTCAGCTACGGCGACGCGATGTTCATCACCCGCCGCAACGAATCCGAGAACGACAAGAACGACGATGCAGTTTGAACTCCTCACCACCGACGGCGGCGCCCGCCGCGGACGCCTCACCCTCGCCCACGGCGTGGTCGAGACCCCGGTCTTCATGCCGGTCGGCACCTATGGCACGGTCAAGGCGATGACGCCGGCCATGCTCTCCGACATCGGCGCGCAGATCTGCCTGGGCAACACCTTCCACCTGTGGCTGCGCCCGGGGCTGGACATCATCTCCGCGCACCAGGGCCTGCATCGCTTCATGGCCTGGGAC
Source organism: Thauera aminoaromatica (assembly GCF_000021765.1). NCBI lineage: Bacteria > Pseudomonadati > Pseudomonadota > Betaproteobacteria > Rhodocyclales > Zoogloeaceae > Thauera > Thauera aminoaromatica. Next base: position 3,727,027 of record NC_011662.2, read on the forward strand.
AAGCCCATCCTCACCGACTCGGGTGGCTTCCAGGTCTTCAGCCTGGGCGCGCTGCGCAAGATCAGCGAGGAAGGCGTGAAGTTCGCCAGCCCGATCGACGGCGCGAAACTCTTCCTGACGCCCGAGATCTCGATGCAGATCCAGAGCGTGCTGAACTCGGACATCGTGATGATCTTCGACGAATGCACGCCCTACCCCGCCACTCGCGACGAGGCGGCCAAGTCGATGCGCCTGTCGCAGCGCTGGGCGAAGCGCTCGCGCGACGAGTTCGATCGCCTCGAGAACAAGAACGCCCTCTTCGGCATCGTCCAGGGCGGCATGTACGAGGACCTGCGCGACGAATCACAGGCGGCGCTGGAAGACATCGGCTTCCACGGCTTCGCCATCGGCGGCCTGTCGGTGGGCGAACCCAAGGACGACATGGCGCGCATCCTCGCCCACACTGCGCCGCGCCTGCCGCAGGGCAAGCCGCGCTACCTGATGGGCGTGGGCACGCCCGAGGACATCGTCGCGGGCGTCGCCGCCGGCATCGACATGTTCGACTGCGTGATGCCCACCCGCAACGCCCGCAACGGCTGGCTGTTCACCCGCTACGGCGACATCAAGATCAAGAACGCGGTGCACAAGGCCGACACCCGCCCGCTCGACCCAAGCTGCGACTGCTACACCTGCCGCAACTTCAGCCGCGCCTACCTGCACCACCTGCACCGCACCGGCGAGATCCTCGGCAGCATGCTCAACACGGTGCACAACCTGCGCTACTACCAGACGCTTACAGCCGAGCTGCGCGCCGCGATCGCGGCCGGCGAGTTCGCGCCCTACGTACAGCGCTTCCGCGGCGAGCGCGCCACCGGCACGGGCTGAACCCTTCGCCGCGCGGGCCGTCTCACCCCTCCCGGGCCCCGTCCCGGCTGCTGCTATACTTCATCGTTTTTCTTCCAACCGGAGTTTCAACGTGCTGATTTCCAATGCCTACGCCCAGGCCGCTGGCGCCGCCGACCCCACCGGAGGCCTGATGGGCCTGCTGCCGCTGATCCTGATGTTCGTGGTGCTGTGGTTCCTGATGATCCGCCCGCAGATGAAGCGCGCGAAGGAACACAAGGCCATGGTCGAGGCGCTCGCCAAGGGTGACGAAGTCGTCACCGGCGGCGGCATCGCCGGCCGCGTCGTCGAAGTCGGCGACAGCTTCGTGCAGATCGAAGTCGCCCCCAACACCGTGGTCGCCGCGCAGAAACAGGCCGTCGCCACCGTGCTGCCCAAGGGCACGCTGAAGGCGATCTGACCCTCCCGGCGCGGTGGCGGGCGGCTCGACCGCGCCGCCGCCGCGGGCCCATGGCCGGCCCCTGCAATCCGTCGCCGCCCCCACGGGTGCGGCCAGGCGCCCGGCAGGCGCAGCCCGACGCCTCCCGTCGGGCCCCGCTCCACCCAAATTCCCGCCGACGATGAACCGCTATCCCCTCTGGAAGAACCTCCTGATCGGCCTCGTGCTGCTCTGGGGCCTGATCTACACCCTGCCCAACTTCTACGGCGAGGTGCCGGCGGTGCAGGTGTCCAGCGCCAAGGCCACGCTCAAGCTCGACACCGCGGCCACCACCGACCGCATCGCCGGTGCGCTCAAGGCGGCCGGCATCGAGAACACCGGCATCTTCTCCGACGCCACCAGCGTGCGTGCCCGCTTCAAGGACACCGAGACCCAGCTGCGCGCCAAGGACGTCATCGAGCAGACCTTCAACCCCGACGCCGCCGACCCGTCCTACGTGGTCGCGCTCAACCTGCTGTCGGCCTCGCCGAGCTGGCTCACCTCGATCCAGGCGCTGCCGATGTATCTCGGCCTCGACCTGCGCGGCGGGGTGCACTTCCTGCTCGAGGTCGACATGCCGGGTGCGCTGGTCAAGCGCCTCGATTCGACCACCGGCGACCTGCGCACCCTGATGCGCGACAAGAGCGTGCGCCACGCCGGCATCACCCGCGAAGGCAACACCGTGGTGATCCGCTTCCGCGACGCCGCCCAGCGCGAGGCGGGCCGGCGCGCGATCTTCGACAGCACCACCGACCTGCAGCTCGTCGAGCGCGACGATGCCGCCGACGACCTCAAGCTGGTCGCCACGCTGACGCCGCAGGCGCAGCAGACCATGCGCGACTTCGCGATCAAGCAGAACATCACCACGCTGCACAACCGCATCAACGAGCTCGGCGTCGCCGAGCCGGTGATCCAGCAGCAGGGTGCCGAGCGCATCGTGGTGCAGCTGCCCGGCGTGCAGGACGTGGCCAAGGCCAAGGACATCCTCGGCCGCACCGCCACGCTGGAAGTGCGCATGGTGGACGACACCCCGGGCGCGATCGAGCAGGCGCTCGCCGGCAGCGTGCCCTTCGGCACGGAGCTCTACAACGAGCGTGGCGGCTCGCCGCTGCTGGTCAAGAAGCAGGTCGTGCTCACCGGAGACCGCCTCACCGACGCCCAGCCCGGCTTCGACGGCCAGACCAACGAACCCGCGGTACACCTCACGCTCGATGCCGCCGGCGCGCGCATCTTCCGCGACGTCACGCGCGAGAGCGTCGGCAAGCGCATGGCCATCCTGCTGTTCGAGAAGGGCAAGGGCGAGGTCGTGACCGCGCCGGTGATCCGCAGCGAGATCGGCGGCGGGCGCGTGCAGATCTCCGGTCGCATGAGCACCGTCGAGGCCAACGACGTCGCGCTGCTGCTGCGCGCCGGCTCGCTGGCGGCGCCGATGGAGATCATCGAGGAGCGCACCGTCGGCCCAAGCCTCGGCGCGGAGAACATCCAGAAGGGCTTCAACTCGACGTTGTGGGGCTTCCTCGCGATCGTCGTGTTCATGTGCGGTTACTACATGCTGGTGGGCCTGGTGTCCTCGATCGCGCTCGCCGCCAACCTGCTGCTGCTGGTGGCGCTGCTGTCGCTGCTGCAGGCCACGCTGACCCTGCCCGGCATCGCCGCGATGGCGCTGACCCTGGGCATGGCGATCGACTCCAACGTGCTGATCAACGAGCGCATCCGCGAGGAACTGCGCAACGGCGCCAGCCCGCAGGCGGCCATCGCGGCCGGTTACGACCGCGCCTGGGACACCATCCTCGACTCCAACATCACCACGCTGATCGCGGGCATCGCGCTGCTGGTGTTCGGCTCCGGTCCGGTGCGCGGCTTCGCGGTGGTGCACTGCCTGGGCATCCTGACCTCGATGTTCAGCGCGATCCTGGTGTCGCGGATGCTGATCAATTTCATCTACGGCCGTCGCCGCAAGGTCGAAAGCCTGTCGATCGGCCAGGTGTGGAAGCCGGATACGAAATAAGCGGACGAACGCACAGGAAACACGACCATGGAATTCTTCCGCATCAAGAAAGACATCCCCTTCATGCGCCACGCGCTGGTGTTCAACGTCATCTCGTTGCTCACCTTCGCGCTGGCGGTCTTCTTCCTCCTCACCCGCGGCCTGCACCTGTCGGTGGAGTTCACCGGCGGCACCTTGGTCGAGGTCAGCTACGCCCAGGCACCGCAGCTCGAGCCGATTCGCGAGGCGCTGGCCGGCAGCGGCTACCCCGACGCGCAGGTGCAGAACTTCGGCAGCGCACGCGACCTGCTGATCCGCCTGCCCAACCGCGAGGATCTGGATACCTCGCGCGTGTCGGAGACGGTGATGAACACGCTGCAGCAGGTCGGCGGCCCCGCCCCCGAGCTGCGCCGGGTGGAATTCGTCGGCCCGCAGGTCGGCAAGGAGCTCGCCGCCGACGGCTCGATGGCGCTGCTGCTGGTGATCGTCGGCATCATGATCTACTTGGCGCTGCGCTTCGAGTGGCGCTTCGCGGTGTCGGCGATCATCGCCAACCTGCACGACGTCATCATCATCCTGGGCTTCTTCGCCTTCTTCCAGTGGGAGTTCTCGCTCCCGGTGCTGGCGGCGGTGCTGGCGGTGCTGGGCTACTCGGTGAACGAGTCCGTGGTGGTGTTCGACCGCGTGCGCGAGACCTTCAAGAAGAAGCGCAACATGACCACGCCGCAGGTGCTGGACCACGCGATCACGAGCACCATCTCGCGCACCGTGATCACCCACGGCAGCACGCAGGTGATGGTACTGTCGATGCTCGTCTTCGGCGGCGAGACGCTGTACTACTTCTCGCTCGCGCTGACGATCGGCATCTGCTTCGGCATCTACTCCTCGGTGCTGGTGGCGAGCCCGCTGGTGATGTGGCTGGGCGTGTCGCGCGAGCAGTTCATCAAGCCGAAGAAGGAGAAGGAAGAGGCGGTGGTCTGAGGCTGCTGCGCGCTTCCCGACCGGAAAAGGCGCCCGCGCGGCGCTTTTTTCTTGCCTGTGGGAATCAGCGCCTCGGCAACGCCTCCGTCCCTGCGAACGCGGCGCAACTGGAAAACGCCAGCCTGCGACACCCCCGAACGCAAGGCTGCGGGTCGGGGCTCGGGGCGGCGGGCGCCAACTTCAGGAGCGCCGAGGTGGAGGGCGTCGCGGGGGAAACAAGGCGACGCATGCCCGAGGAGCGCAGCGACGAGTTTGCGTCGCCGCCCCCGCGGCTGAACCGCCGCCGCGCAGGCGATCACACCATGCAGAACCTCACACCGCGAACACCTGCTTCACCCGCAGCGTTTCCCCACGCTCGATCAGCCCGATCAGGCGGTCGATGTTGGGATGCTTGCCGGGGTTGGCGCGGGCATCCTCGGTGTGCTCGGCATAGAGCTCCAGCCCCTTCTTCGCCGCCTCGGGGCTGATCGCGCCGTAGAGCTGGGCGAGGTGGTTGTAGACCGCCAGCGAGCCGGCCTGGCCGGGCTTGTTCTCGATGGTGGCGACGACCGCGTCGGCGGCGTCGATCAGATTCAACGCGGCGAGGTGAGACACGCCGGGCAGGGTCTTGAGGTTGTCGGCGAAGGCCATAGGGTTTCTCCTGGATTGAAAACGCCACCGCAAGGGTGGCGTCGGGATGGGCGCCGGCGCGCGGCCGGCGGATTCGGGCGACGCTCAGATGCGGCGGGCGAGCTCCGCCGCCTTGCCGACGTAGCTCGCCGGCGTCATCGCCAGCAGGTGGTCACGCGCCTCGGCGGGGATGGCCAGGGTGCGGATGAATTCCTGCAGCGCCTCGCGGGTGATGCCCTTGCCGCGCGTCATGGCCTTGAGCTGCTCGTAGGGGTTGGCGATGCCATAGCGGCGCATCACGGTCTGCACCGGCTCGGCGAGCACCTCCCAGCAGTCATCCAGGTCCGCCGCCAGGCGCGTGGGCTCGGCCTCGAGCTTGCCCAGGCCGCGCAGGCAACTGTCGAGTGCGAGCACCGTGTGGCCGAAGCCCACGCCCATGTTGCGCAGCACGGTCGAGTCGGTGAGGTCGCGCTGCATGCGCGAGATCGGCAGCTTCTCGGAGAAGTGCTTGAGCACCGCGTTGGCGAGGCCGAAGTTGCCCTCGGCATTCTCGAAGTCGATCGGGTTGACCTTGTGCGGCATGGTCGAGGAGCCGACCTCGCCTTCCTTGAGCTTCTGCTTGAAGTAGCCGAGCGAGATGTACATCCAGATGTCGCGGCAGGCGTCGATCAGCATGGTGTTGGCGCGCGCGATGGCGTCGAAGAGCTCGGCCATGGCGTCGTGCGGCTCGATCTGGATGGTGTATTCGTTGAAGGTCAGCCCCAGGGACTCGATGAAGCGGCGGTTGAAGCCCTCCCAGTCGAATTGCGGCCAAGCCGACAGGTGGGCGTTGTAGTTGCCGACCGCGCCGTTGAACTTGGCGGTCATCGCCACGCCGGCGATGGCTGCGCGCGCCCGCATCAGGCGCGCCGCGATGTTGGCCATCTCCTTGCCGAGCGTGGTCGGGCTGGCGGGCTGGCCGTGGGTGCGCGACAGCATCGGCAGGTCGGCGAGCGCGTGGGCCAACTCGCGGAACCGGGCGATCACCGCGTCGAGCGCCGGCAGCAGCACACGGTCGCGGCCTTCGGCCAGCATCAGCGCGTGCGAGGTGTTGTTGATGTCTTCGGAGGTGCAGGCGAAGTGGATGAACTCGGACACCTTCATCACCTCGGCGTTGTGGCCGAGGCGCTTCTTGAGCCAGTACTCCATGGCCTTGACGTCGTGGTTGGTGGTGGCCTCGATCGCCTTCACCGCTTCGCCGTCGTCGGTCGAGAACTGCGCCACCACGGCGTCGAGCTCCACCACCGTGGCCGGCGAGAACGGGGCAATCTCGGCCAGTGCCGGCTCGGCGGCGAGTGCCTTCAGCCATTCGACCTCGACGCGCACGCGGTTGCGAATCAGGCCGTGCTCCGAAAAGTGTTCGCGCAGGCCGGCGACCTTGCCATGGTAGCGACCATCGAGCGGAGACAGGGCGGTGAGCGGGGACGGGGCGGCGTTCGACATGGCGGGAGCTTCCGGGAAAAACTGCTATTTTAACGCCTGCCCCTCTTCCCCACCGAGAACAAAAGACGATGAGCGAGACCACGCCTTACCGCGTCCAGGTGACCGCGGTCGCCGAATACGTCGCCGACCAGTCGCGCCCGCAGGACGAGCACTTCGTGTTCGCCTACCACATCACCGTCCTCAACACCGGCGAGGTGCGCGCCCAGCTGCTCGCGCGCCACTGGGTGATCACCGACGGCAACGGCAAGATGCAGGAAGTCCACGGCCAGGGCGTGGTCGGCGAGCAGCCGGTGCTCGGCCCCGGCCAGGCCTTCCGCTACACCAGCGGCTGCGTGCTCGCCACGCCGGTGGGGACGATGCAGGGCAGCTACCGCATGCGCGCGGACGACGGCCACGAGTTCGAGGCCGAGATTCCGGCCTTCATGCTGGCGGTGCCGAAAGCGCTGCACTGAGCGCGCTGCCGGTCACGGCGGACGATCGTGCCCAGCTGCTAGCCCGGGCGCGCGCTCCCCGGGGCGACGAATGGCAGCGGATACTCCACCACGTGACCACGGCCGCCGTGCTTGGCGGCGTAGCACGCCTGGTCGGCGGCGATCATCAGCGCGTCGGCCTCCTGCAGGTCCGGGTCCATGCGCGCGAGCCCGATGCTGGCGCCGACGCGGAAGGCCCTGCCGTCGGACTCGAACGCATGCGCGGCGATCGCCGCGCACAGCCCCTCGGCGATGCGGCGCGCGTCCTCGCGGCCACAACCGCGCAAGATCGCGGCGAACTCGTCGCCACCGATGCGGAACACTTCGTCCTCGGAGCGCAGGCGACCCTTGAGCAGGGCACCGAGCTCGCTCAGCAGCCGGTCTCCCGCAGCATGGCCGCAGCTGTCATTGACCACCTTGAAGTGATCGAGGTCGATATAGAAGAGGGTGATCTGGTCGCCCGAGCGCCGGTGCGCACGCACCGCCTGCTCGATGCGCTCCTCGAAGGCGCGCCGGTTGGCGAGCCCCGTCAGCGGGTCGTGGCGGGCCTGCCAGGCCAGTTGCACGGTGGCCTCGTCGATGCGGGCCTGCAGCGTGCGCTGGTTCTCGGCGATCGCCTCGGCCATGGCGTTGAATCCCGCTTCGAGCGCCTTCAACTCGCCGTTGCGCGCACGCGCCGGTACGCGCGCCGCGAGGTCGCCGTCGGCCATGCGCCCGACCGCATCCACCAGGGCAGCGACCGGCTCGCCGACCGATCCGGCCAGACGCACCGCGATTGCCATCGCCGTCGCGAGCACGCCCAGCACCAACAGGCTCACGGTCAGGAAGACCCCGCGCTTCTCGGCATCCAGACGCGCGGTGCCGAGCACCACGCGGACGTGGCCGACGACCGGCGCCGTCTTCGACGACGAATCCTCCGCATAGTCGTCCACCGTCGCGGGCACCGCCACCACCGGCGCCTCGAAGCCGATCGCACCGTCCGCGAGGTCGACACGGATCTCGTCCCCCTCGGCGCGCGACGGCGCGGCCAGCCGTGGCGACACCCCCTCTCCCAGCGTCGCCAGCGCGTCGCCGCCCGCATCGTAGAACCCGACGCCGACCACGTCGGGCTGGACCTGCACCCGCGCCATCAGCGCGCCGAGCGCTTCGCGGTTGCCCGACACGAGCACATATTCAGCCGCCGGCGCGAGGAAGCGCACCATGGCACGGCCGCGTTCGAGCAGGGCCTGGTCGAGCGCGCGACTGCTCTGGTAAGCGAAGAGCGCGGCGATGCAGAGCACGAACACGACGCTCGGCAGGCCGAGCACCAAAAGCATCTGTCGCCGCAGCGAGTAACGGGAAAGCGCGGCGATCATTGCGCCCCTCCGTCGGCAATCCGCTCGCGCAACACCTGCTCGTCCGCGACCACGAGCCCCAGCGCCCGCGCCACCGCGCGATTGACCGCGACATCGAAGCGGCGCGGCGAGTGGATCTTGCGCACCAGGGCCGCAGGCTCCTTGGCTGCCGCCAGCAGGTCCGCGACATCCACCGCGACGTGCTCTGGCGTGCTGAACACCGCGGCGAGCGCACCCGCGGTGACATAGGCGGCCGAGTGGGCGAACACCGGCCGGCGGTGGCGGTAACTGGTGAGCAGGATCGTGCGCGCCGCGGCCGGCCCCGAGACGAGGCCGTCGGGCAGGGGGAGCAGGGCGTCGCCGGCAAAGAGCAGGTGATCGAGCGCCGGCACGAGGTCCGCCACCTCGCGCACCTCATGGACGTCGGCCTGCAAGCGCAGCGCGTCCGCTGCATGCTGGAGGCCGGGCAGTTGCACGACGCTGTCCGGTCCGAGCAGCACGCCGACGCGCTTCGCGTCGGGCAGGACCGCGCGCACGAGACGGAGATGACGTTCGAGCGGCTGGTCGAGCACCACCGCGCCGAGATCCCGCGCGGGATGCGCCCGCTTGAGGCGATCCAGGTCGCGCAGGCCGACGAGCACGGCCAGCACCGGCCGCGAGGAATCCCGCAGGGCGCGCTCCGCCGCCGCGTGGCCGACTGCGAGCACGAGATCGGCGCGGCCGAGCAGCGCTGTATCGGCCTCCCCGCCGGCGAGCCCCGCGCCTGCCAGCCGATGCACCCCGGGCGCGAGCGCGGCATCGAGCGCCTCGACGAAGCGCTGGCCGCGCCCCCCCGGCTCGGAAACCAGCACCGCCACCTCCATCGCGTGCGCAACGGACAGGCCGAGCACAGGCAGCAGCGCGAGCATGGCGAGCGCCGCTGCGACGCGCAGGCCGCCGGGGAGGAGACACGACAGGCAGGCTCGCATGCGCGCCGTCACCATCCGATACGCACGCCGAGATAGAGGTCCGGCTCGTGGCGGAACTTGTCCTCGTGGAAGTCCGCGTAGCGCCCCTTCAGGCTCAGCGCGGTGAGCGAGACCTCGTTGTCCGAACCGGGCGGACCGAAGCGGCGCGCGACGCGCAGGTCGAAGCGATCGGTGCGCGGCACGATGTCGCCGCCGTTCATCCAGTAGTACAGGCCGTTGTGGTAGTAGCCCAGGCTCGCCTGCCAGCGTCCGGGGAAGTCCTTGATCAGCAGCAGCGAGGTGGTCGCATGCGGTGCGCTGTTCGGGATGTCGCGGTCGCTGTAGGGCTCGCCATGGTCGATGCGGATGAAGGCCTGGGACAGTACCGCCCTGCCCCAGCCCGGCTTGCGCCAGTCGAGGGTGAATTCCGCACCGGTCATGCGGAAGTCGTCGACGTTGAGGAAATAGAAGCTCTTCTTGCCGGGGTCGATCGGAACATAGTCGGCCGGCTCGGGGCGCGGGCACTCTCCGAACACGCAGCTCTTGTCGTCGATGAAACGCCGGTAGTACTCGCGAAAGACACGCGCATCGAAGCCGAGTCCGAACGAACGCAGCTGCGCGACATAGCCCAGATCGACGAAGCGCATGCGCTCGCTCTGCAGCGGGTCGAAGACACGGAAGCCGATACGCCGGATCGTGTCGCCCTCGCGGTCGGTCTGGAAGGCTCGCGACTCCATCAGGCTGGGGGCGCGGTACGCCGTCCCGGTGGACAGGCGCAGGGCCGAGTCCTCGTCGAGGGCGTAGTTGAACGCAAGGCGGGGCGAGAACAGCCTGCCGCTGTAGTCATGGTGCTCGAGCGTGCCGCCGAGATCGATCTTGAGCGGATCGAGCGGGTTCCACGTGAGGCTGCCGAAGACCTGCCCATGGGTCGAATCCAGCCACCGTGTGGTGCCGAACAGGTGTAGCGAGCGCGCATGCTCGCTGCGCAGCCCGATACCGAGCATGCCGGTGAGACGCCGGCCGAGCCGGGTGTCGTATTGCAGCTCGAGATCGTGCCGCCTCGCCTCGCTGGCCCGGCTGGTCGGGAAGCTCGCGGTCGTCGTGCCTTGCGCCTGGATCACCGGCCAGCTCCCGCCGGCACGCTCGCCCTGGTGGAAATACTGCACGCTCAGCACGGATTCCGCGTCGATGTGGCGCCGCCAGCCGAATTGCAGGTGAAGCGCGCGGTCCTCCTCGGTGTGGGGCGGATAGTCGAGGTAGGCCTGGGCGCCGCGCTTGCTGTCGCCCTCGCTGACGCCAACCTGGAGGCCGAGCTCTTCGGCTGCGGACAACTGCAGCACTGCGCTGAAGTGGGCGGTGTTGCGGGTGAGCGACTCGGAAGAGTGCCAGTCCCCGAGCCGTTCCCGAAAGTGCGGTTCGAACGTCGTCAGCTCGCGCCGCGAGGCGGAGAGGCGCCAGTCGAAGGCGCTTCCGCCAGCCCCGTTCAGGCGCACGCCGTAATCACGGAAACCGTTCTTTCCAGTGCGCACGACGAACGCCCGCCCGCTCTCGGTGGAGGGAGCCCTCGTGATGATGTTGACCACCCCCTGGAAGGCATTGACGCCATAGGCCGCACCGTTGGGGCCGCGCACCACCTCGATGCGCTCGACATCGTCCACCCGCAAGGGCAGGTTGTCCCAGATCACGTTGCCCCACAGCGGGCTGTTGACGGTGCGCCCGTCCACCATCACCTTGATGCGGCGCGCATGGGCGTCGCCCAGGCCGTGGGTCGCCACCGTGGGGGGACCATCGGGATGGTCGGCCACGAGGAAGCCGGGCGCCAGGCGCAGAAGGTCGTGGATCTCGTTGAAACCCGAGGCGACGATCATCTCGCGATCGATCACGGTCACCGGCGCAGGCGCGTCGAGCGGCGACTGCGCCAGGCGCGATGCGGTCAGCACCATCGGAATCTCGCTGAAGAACGGGTCCGGGTCGCCCCATTCCGCACGCGCGTCGAGCGCGAGCAGGCCAAGCAGGACGAGGGGCCCCGCGTGCGAAGCCAGACCCCGCGTGCGCGGGTAGCGACTGGTATACGGATCCTGCATGACAAAGCGATTCCTACGGCTCCATGGCGAACTGAGCGCACCATCCAGCCTGCATTCTGCCCATTCCGGGGGCGCCGACAAGATACGTGCGCCGCCTTGGGTGAACCACGTCACGCATGCCAGCACACGGTCGCCGCCCGCCCTGCATGACATGACACGGCCCCGGCGCCGAGTGGCTGCCGGGGCCGTGGCGCACGCCGGAAGGCGCTCAGCTGCGGTAGTCGGCGTTGATCTTCACGTAGTCGTAGGAGAAGTCGCAGGTCCACACCGTGGCGGCGGCGTCGCCGCGGGCGAGCGCGATGCGCACCGTGAGCTCGGCGTGCTTCATGATGCGCGAGCCCGCCTCCTCGAGGTAGCTCGCCGCACGACCGCCGTGCTCGGCGACCAGCACCGACTCCTCGGGGTTGCCCAGCCACACGCGCAGCTTGGCGACGTCGAGGTCGTCGATGCCGGCATAGCCGATCGCCGCGAGGATGCGGCCGAGGTTGGGGTCGGAGGCGAAAAAGGCGGTCTTGACCAGGGGCGAGTGCGCCACCGCATAGCCCACCTTGCGGCATTCCTCGCGGTCGCGGCCGCCCTCGACCGCGATCGTCATGAACTTGGTCGCGCCCTCGCCATCGCGCACGATCGCCTGCGCGAGCCCGACCGCGACCTCGATCACCGCCGCGCGCAGGGCGCGGTAGTCCTCGCTGTCGACGTCGGCGATCTCGGCATTGCCGGCGGCGCCGGTGGCGATGAGGATGAAGGAATCGTTGGTCGAGGTGTCGCCATCGACGGTGATGCTGTTGAAGGACAGGTCGGCCGCCTCGCGCACCAAGTCATCGAGCAGGTCCTGCGCGATCGCCGCGTCGCAGGCGAGGAAGCCGAGCATGGTGGCCATGTTGGGCCTGATCATGCCTGCGCCCTTGCTGATGCCGGTGAGGGTGACCGTGCGCTCGCCGATGCGGACCTGGCGCGACACCGCCTTGGCGAGGGTGTCGGTGGTCATGATCGCGTGCGCGGCGTCGAACCAGCCGTCGGCACGCAGGTCTGCGACCGCTCCGGGCAGCCCGGCGACCAGGCGGTCGACCGGCAGCGGCTCCAGGATCACGCCGGTCGAGAACGGCAGCACCTGACCCGCCTCGATGCCCAGTTCGCGCGCCAGCGCGGCGCAGCAGGCATTGGCGTTGGCCAGGCCCGGCTCGCCGGTGCCGGCGTTGGCGACACCGGTGTTGATGAGCAGCGCGCGGATCGCCCCGCCCGTCAGATGCTGGCGGCACACCTGCACCGGCGCCGCGCAGAAGCGGTTCTGCGTGAACACGCCGGCGACGCGGCTGCCCTCGGACAGCTCGATCACGGTGAGGTCGCGCCGGTTGGCCTTGCGGATGCCGGCTTCGGTCACGCCGAGGCGCACGCCCTTCACGGGCAGCAGTTCGGCAGGGTTCGGGGTGGCGAGATTGACGGCCATGCGGTTCTCCGGGACGGAAGGATCAGTTCAGTTTGCCGTGGCAGTGCTTGTATTTCTTGCCCGAGCCGCAGGGGCAGGGGTCGTTGCGGCCGACCTTGGGCCCGGCAGTGGCCGGCTGCGCGCCCGCCTGCTCGGCGCCACCGCCGAGCGCCTCGTCGTAGTCGGCGTGCTGGTACTGCACGTTCTCGACCTGCTGCGGCGTCTCGGCTTCCTCGAGCTGCGCCTCGGTGCGGATCTGTACCGTCATCAGGATCTTGGTGACGTCGGTGCGCACGGCGTCGAGCAGGCTCTCGAAGAGCTCGAAGGCCTCGCGCTTGTATTCCTGCTTGGGGTTCTTCTGCGCATAGCCGCGCAGGTGGATGCCCTGGCGCAGGTGGTCGAGCGCCGCGAGGTGCTCGCGCCAGTGGGTGTCGAGGCTCTGCAGCATCACGTTGCGCTCGAACTGGTGCCAGGCCGCCGGGTCGACCATCGCGGTCTTGGCGGCGTAGGCCTCCTCGCCGGCCTGCACCACGCGCTCGAGGATGGCCTCGTCGTCCAGGCTGGGCTCGGCCGTCACCCACGCGGCCACCGCCAGCTTGAGCTGGCACTCGGCGAGCAGCGCCTGCTCGAGCGCGGGCAGCTCCCATTGCTCCTCGACACTGTCGACCGGCACGTAGCGGCGGAAGATGTCGTGCAGCACGCCCTGGCGCATCGCGCGCACGGTGTCGGAGATGTCCTCGCTCTCGAGCAGCTCGTTGCGCTGCTGGTAGATCACCTTGCGCTGGTCGTTGGCGACGTCGTCGTACTCGAGCAGCTGCTTGCGGATGTCGAAGTTGCGCTGCTCGACCTTGCGCTGCGCCGACTCCAGCGAGCGCGTCACCATCGCGTGCTCGATCGCCTCGCCCTCGGGCATCTTCAGGCGGACCATGATCGCGTTCAGGCGCTCGCCGGCGAAGATCTTCATCAGCGGATCTTCGAGCGAGAGGAAGAAGCGGCTCGAGCCCGGATCACCCTGGCGCCCGGAGCGGCCGCGCAGCTGGTTGTCGATGCGGCGCGACTCGTGGCGCTCGGTGCCGATGATGTGCAGGCCGCCGGCGGCGATCACCTCGTCATGCACCTTCTGCCAGGCCTCGCGCAGGGCGGCGATCCTGGTCTCGCGCTGCGCGGGGTCGAGCGTGGCGTCGTCGCGCACCGCGGCGACCGGCTTCTCGATGTTGCCGCCGAGGACGATGTCGGTGCCACGGCCGGCCATGTTGGTCGCGATCGTGACCATGCCGGGCCGGCCGGCCTGCGCGACGATCTGCGCCTCGCTGTCGTGCTGCTTGGCGTTGAGCACCTGGTGCTCGATCTTCGCCTTCTTGAGCACGCCGGAAAGGAATTCGTTGGTCTCGATCGAGGTCGTGCCGACCAGCACCGGCTGGCCGCGCTCGACGCAGGCACGGATGTCCTCGATGACCGCGTTCCACTTCTCGCTCGCGGTGCGGTAGACCTTGTCGTTCTCGTCCCTGCGCCGGGTCGGGCGATTGGTCGGGATCACCACGGTCTCGAGCCCATAGATCTGCTGGAATTCGAAGGCCTCGGTGTCGGCCGTGCCGGTCATGCCCGCAAGCTTGCCGTACATGCGGAAGTAGTTCTGGAAGGTGATCGAGGCCAGGGTCTGGTTCTCGGCCTGGATGCGCACGCCTTCCTTGGCCTCGACCGCCTGGTGCAGGCCGTCGGACCAGCGCCGGCCAGGCATCAGGCGGCCGGTGAATTCGTCGACGATGACGACCTCGCCGTTCTGCACCACGTACTGCTGATCGCGGTGGTAGAGGGCGTGGGCACGCAGCGCCGCGTAGAGGTGATGCACCAGCAGGATGTTGCCGGGGTCGTAGAGGCCGCCGCCCTCGGCAAGCAGGCCCATGCGCACGAGGATCTGCTCGGCGGTCTCGTGGCCCGCCTCGGTGAGCAGCACCTGGTGCGCCTTGAGGTCGACCGTGTAGTCGCCCGCCTCGATGACCTCGTCCTTGTCGTCGAGGCCGCCTTCCTGGCGCTTGAGCATCGGCGCGACCTGGTTCATCTTCAGGTAGAGATCGGTGTGGTCCTCGGCCTGGCCGGAGATGATCAGCGGCGTGCGCGCCTCGTCGATCAGGATGGAGTCGACCTCGTCCACGATCGCGAAGGCGAGCGCGCGCTGCACGCGCTCGCCGACCGCATACACCATGTTGTCGCGCAGGTAGTCGAAGCCGAACTCGTTGTTGGTGCCGTAGGTGATGTCGGCGGCGTAGGCGGCCTGCTTCTGGTCGTGCGACATGCGCGACAGGTTGCAGCCGGTGGTGAGCCCGAGGAAGCCGTAGATGCGCCCCATCCACTCGGCGTCGCGGCTGGCGAGGTAGTCGTTCACCGTGATCACATGGACGCCCTTGCCCGACAGCGCGTTGAGGTAGGCGGGCAGCGTGGCGACCAGGGTCTTGCCCTCGCCGGTGCGCATCTCGGCGATCTTGCCGTGGTGCAGCACCATGCCGCCGACGAGCTGGACGTCGAAGTGGCGCATGCCATGCACCCGCTTGCCGGCCTCGCGCACCACGGCGAAGGCTTCGGGCAGCAGTGCGTCGAGCGACTCTCCGTCGGCCACGCGCTGCCGGAACTCGGCCGTCTTGCCGCGCAGCGCCTCGTCGGACAGTGCGGAGATCTCCGCCTCGAAGGCGTTGATCTTGCGCACGGTGTGCATGTACTGGCGGACGAGGCGGTCGTTGCGACTACCGAAGATTTTCTTGAGCAGGCCGGAGATCATGTTTTTGGGTCGACGTCGATTCGGCAAAGGCGGGAGTTTATCATGGCGCACCCAGGCTCCCCGTGACGGTTCTCGCACGCATCCATGACCCGGCTGCTCTCACGCTTTCTCGGCGGCGACGCCCTCGCCCGCCTGCAAGATCATGCCGCGCGCCTGAACCGGCTGCAGGCGGTGCTCGACGGCATGCTTCCGCCACAGCTGCAGGGCCAGTGCCGGGTCGCGAACCTCAAGGAAGGCAGCCTGGTCGTGGCCGCACGCGGCGGCGCGGCGGCTGTGCGAGTGCGCCAGATCCTGCCCAGCCTGCTGGAGCGCCTGCAGCATGGCGGACATCCGGTGCAGTCGATCAAGGTCAAGGTCGGCACGCCCGAGCAGACGGCTCCCGAACGCCACGCTCCGCAGCGACAGATCTCGGAGGCCGCGAAGGCCGAGCTGCACGACTTCGCCGACAGCCTGCCCGTCGACTCGCCGCTGCGCGCCTCCATCGAACGCCTGATCCGGCGCGCCTGAAGAGGCGCACGCCGGTGGCCGAACGGAGGGATCGCGACTTGCGTCGCTCCTACGAGAACCGCGACGCCCTCGCAGACCCCGCGTAGGAGCGCCGCAAGTCGCGATTGCGGCGCTGCGGTCCGCGCCGCCCCCCGCGGAAGTCAGGCGACCGGGGCGAGCACGCGCTCGATGGCGAACAGCGCGAACAGCACGAACAGCATCACCAAGGTGGCGCGCAAGGCCTTCCATGCCCACGCCTTGTAGCGCGGGTTGCCGGTGAGCAGCCACAGGATCGCCGAGCCACCGATCGACAGCACCGCGAGCAACAGCAGCACGCGCATGATCAGCATGCGTACGCCCCTCGACGGCGCGCGTCTACCGCCTCGCCCGCAGCGGCGGCGCGCATGCAGCCGGGATCGAGGCCAGGCGCGGCGCGTGCGATCACCGGGATACGACCGGACACGAAGCGCCCGTTCATGCGAGGGCTACGAGCGGCGCGAACTGGTGCGAGACCGCGGGCGGGGTCGCGGCCTCCTGGTCGAAGCTCACCAGTTCCCAGGCCTCCTTCTCCTCGAGCAGCACGCGCAGGATCTGGTTGTTGAGCGCATGGCCGGCCTTGTGCGCCGAATACGACGCGAGCAAGGGGTGGCCGCACAGGTAGAGGTCGCCGATCGCGTCCAGCACCTTGTGTTTGACGAACTCGTCGGCGTAGCGCAGGCCCTCGGCATTGAGCACGCGGTACTCGTCCATCACGATCGCATTCTCCAGGCTGCCGCCGAGCGCCAGCCCGTTGGCCTGCATGAACTCGACGTCCTGCATGAAGCCGAAGGTGCGCGCGCGCGCGACGTCGCGTATGTAGGAGTCACGGGCGAAATCGACCTCGACCCGGGTCGAGGTGCTGTCGATCGCGGGATGGTTGAACACGATCGAGAACGCCAGGCGGAAGCCATCGTAGGGTTCGAGCCGGACCCACTTGTCGCCCTCCACGTACTCGACCGCCTTCTTCACGCGCAGGAACTTCTTCGCCGCCCTCTGCTCCTCGATGCCGGCCGACTGGAGCAGGAACACGAAGGGGGCGGAGCTGCCATCGAGGATCGGGATCTCGGGCGCATCGACGTCCACATGCAGGTTGTCGATGCCCAGCCCGGCCAGCGCCGACATCAGGTGCTCGACCGTTCCGACCTTGTGCCCGCCCTGCTCCAGCCCGGAGCACATGCGCGTGTCGCACACTGCATAGGGATCGGCAGGAAGGGTCAGGGGCGGGTCGAGGTCGACGCGGTGGAAGACGATGCCGGTGTCGGGCGCCGCCGGCCGCAGGGTCAGGGTCACCTTGCGACCGCCGTGCAAGCCGACGCCGGTCGCCGTGACGACGGATTTCAGGGTGCGCTGCCGGATCATGGTCTTTTTCCTCTTCGATGCGCGATTTTAACATGCACCCCCGCAGCCCCCCGGCGATCGCGCCGATGCATCCGGGCTATTGCGCAAGCGGATGTTGCGCGCCCGACGCCAGCCGGTAAACGGCGGAACCCCCGCACGGGCCGGAGGCGACGGCCCGTGCGGGGGTTCCGGTTCGTGGCCGCCGCGGCGGCGGCCACCCGGGCGGAGGTCAGTCCGCCTGGCGGCGCAGGAAGGCCGGGATGTCGTAGGTGCCCACACCGCTGGTGCTCATCGCCTCGACGGTGGTGCGGCGACCGCTGCGCATCACCGCCGGCACGTCGAGATTGGTCACGTCGACCGCGCCACCCATGGCCGGGCCGTAGGTGCCGGTGCCCTGCACCACCTGCATCACCGGCTGGCGCGCGGCGCGCGGCGCGCCGAGTCCGGTGGCCACCACGGTGATGCGGATGCGGTCTTCCATGGTGTCGTCGAACACGGTGCCGTACTTGACGAAGGCTTCGGGCGCGGCGAAGGCCTGCACGGTCTTCACCGCGTCGCGCACTTCGGACATCTTCAGCGACTTGCTCGCGGTGATGTTGATCAGCACGCAGCGCGCGCCGGAGAGCTCGGTGCCCTCGAGCAGCGGCGACACCGCGGCCTGCTCGGCGGCGATGCGTGCGCGGTCCATGCCGGCGGCCTCGGCCGAGCCCATCATCGCACGGCCCATCTCGGCCATCGCGGTGCGCACGTCCTGGAAGTCGACGTTGACCAGGCCGGGCACGTTGATGATCTCGGCGATGCCGCCCACGGCCGAGCGCAGCACGTTGTCGGCCGAGCGGAAGCACTCCTCGAAGCCGGCGTCGTCGCCGAAGACCTCGAGCAGCTTGTCGTTGAGCACGACGATCAGCGAGTCGACGTGGCGGGTGAGTTCCTCGATGCCGCTCTCGGCGACGCGGATGCGGTTCTCGAAATCGAACGGCTTGGTCACCACGGCAACGGTCAGGAGACCCATCTCCTTGGCGATCTCGGCCACCACCGGTGCCGCACCGGTGCCGGTACCGCCACCCATGCCGCCGGTGATGAACACCATGTGCGCACCCTCGAGCGCGGCGGAGATGGCATCGCGCGACTCCTGCGCGGCGGCGCGACCCGCTTCCGGCTTGGAGCCGGCACCCAGGCCGGTGATGCCGAGCTGGACCTTGACCGGGGCGAGGCAGCGCTTGAGCGCCTGCGCGTCGGTGTTGGCGGAGATGAAATGCACTCCCTTCACGCCCTCGCGGATCATGTGGTCGACCGCGTTGCCGCCCGCACCGCCGACGCCGACCACCTTGATCACCGTACCGGTGGCTTCCTTCTCAACGATTTCAAACATTAGCCTCGCCTCCTGAATTGACTGCCCCGCGCGGCACCGATCGCCAGCCGGCCTGCATCTAGTAATTCGGCCGGGAGTTTACTACTAAATAAGCGATGGTGATCGGCCCACATCCAAAATGAAAACCGCCCGAAAACCCGTTCAGAAATTGCGTTCGAACCAGGCCTTCATGCGCCCGAAAAACTGTTTCACGCTGCGCGTGTCGCGCGCCTGCAGCCCCCTGCGACGCTGCACGGCGCCCTCCATGACCAGGCCCATCGCGGTGGCGTAGCGCGGCTGGCAGACCACGTCGGCAAGGCCGCCGTCGTACTGCGGCGCGCCCACGCGCGCGGGCATGTGGAAGACGTCCTCGGCGAGCTCGGCCATGCCGCGCATCACCGCCGAGCCCCCGGTCAGCACGATGCCCGAGGACAGCAGCTCCTCGTAGCCGCTGCGGCGCAGTTCGGCCTGCACCAGCTCGAAGAGCTCGGAGACGCGCGGCTCGATCACGTCGGCGAGTGCCTGGCGCGAGAGCTTGCGCGGCGGGCGATCGCCCACGCCCGGGACCTCGATCATCTCCTCGGGGTCGGCCATGTGGTGCATCGCCACGCCATGGCGGATCTTGATCTCCTCCGCCTCGGCGGTGGGCGTGCGCAGCGCCATGGCGATGTCGTTGGTGATCTGGTCGCCGGCGACCGGGATCACCGCGGTATGGCGGATCGCGCCCTGGGTGAACACGGCGATGTCGGTCGTTCCGCCGCCGATATCGACCATGCACACGCCGAGTTCCTTCTCGTCCTCGGTCAGCACGGCGTGGCTGGAGGCGAGCGGCTGCAGGCTCAGATCCATGACCTCCAGCCCGCAGCGGCGCACGCACTTGATCACGTTCTGCGCCGCCGACACCGCGCCGGTGACGATGTGCACCTTGACCTCGAGCCGCACCCCGCTCATGCCGATCGGCTCGCGCACGCCGCCCTGGCCGTCGATGATGAACTCCTGGGTCAGGATATGCAGGATCTGCTGCTCGGCCGGGATCGGCATCGCGCGCGCGACCTCGATCACGCGCTCGACGTCGAGCGGCGAGACCTCCTTCTCCTTGATCGCGACCGTGCCGCTGGAGTTGAAGCTCTTGATGTGGCTGCCGGCCAGCCCGGTGTAGACCTCGTGGATCTTGCAGTCGGCCATCAGCTCGACCTCCTGCACCACGCGCGAGATCGCGTCCACCGTGGCCTCGATGTTCACCACCACGCCGCGCTTGAGGCCGTTGGTGGACTGGGTGCCGAGGCCGACGACGTTGAGTCGCCCGTCGGGCTTCACCTCGGCGACCATGCAGGTGACCTTGGCGGTGCCGATGTCCAGGCCGACGATCAGTTCGTTGTATTGCTTGCTCATTTCCTGCCTTTCCGGGCGGCGGGCGCGACGGGCTGGTGGAGCACCGAGGCGTCGGCCGGGGTCAGTGCGAACCCGCCCGCATAGCGCAGGTCCGCGGTCTTGATGTCGATGTCGATCTGTTCGTGAACGCGCGGCCACACCGCGATGAAGCGGCGCAGCCGTTCCATCAGCGGAGACTTGTCCTGCTCGCGCCCGAGCACGATGGTCATGCCGTTATCGAGCTGCAGCTGCCAGGCCTCGCGCGCCGACAAGGCCAGCCCGACCAGGCGCACGCCGAGCGGCTGCAGCATGCTGGAGAACTCGGCATGGCGTGCGAGCAGCCAGCCCGCCGACCCCTGCGGGCCGTCGAACTGGGGCATGTCGGCGTTGGAAGCGGCGACGAAAACCTCGCCCTGGCGGTTGACCAGGCGCGCCTCGCCGCTCTCGGACACCGTCCAGTAGGCCACCGCCTCGTGTTCTTCCAGGCGCAGCTCGAGCGCGTCGGGCCAGCGCCGGCGCACCTCGGCCTTGCGCACCCAGGGCAGCTTCTCGAAAGTTTCCTTCACGCCGTCGAGGTCGACGGTGAAGAAGTTGCCCTGCACCGCGAGGCGGGCGGCGTAGTCGAGCTGTTCGACGGTGACCTGGCCGGGGTCGGTGAGCACCACCAGCTCGCGCAGCGGGAACAGCGGCCGCGACACGAACCAGATCACCAGCGCCCAGCCGAGCGCCACCGCCGCACCCAGGGTGAGCAGATCGGAGATCAGGTTGAGCAACGCGGGCCGATGCCACAGGCCGCGCTCCGCACCCGCGCGCGCCGCTCCGCCCGCCGCCGGACGGCGGGCGGAGCGGATCGACGCGGGACGGATGCCGGCTTCAGCCAAGGCGGGCTCCCTGCAGGATCTCGAGGCACAGCGCGGTGAAGTCCAGCCCCGCCACGCGCGCCGACATCGGCACCAGCGAGTGGCCGGTCATGCCGGGCGAAGTGTTCATCTCGAGCAGGTAGGGGCGGCCGTCCTCGGTGAGGATGAGGTCGGCGCGGCCCCAGCCGCGGCAGCCGAGCACGCGCGCGCACTTCATCACCATCGCCTGCAGCTCCGCCTCCTGCGCGGCAGGCAGGCCGCTGGGGCAGTCGTAGCGCGTGTCGTCGGTGAAGTACTTGTGCTGGTAGTCGTAGTTGCCGCCGGGGGCGACGATGCGCACCAGCGGCAGCGCGCGGTCCTCGAGGAAGGGGGCGGTGAGCTCGGCGCCGCAGATGAACTCCTCGGCGATCACCAGGCGGTCGTAGCGCGCCGCGAGCTCCCACGCGGCGCGCAGCTGGCCCGCCTCGACCACCTTGGTCGCGCCCATGCTCGAGCCCTCGTGCACCGGCTTGACGAAGATCGGCAGGCCGAGTTCGGCCACCACCGCGTCCCAGTCGGAGTCGTGCTCCAGGATCGCGTAGCGCGGCGTCGGCAGGCCGGCGGACAGCCACACCATCTTGGTGCGCCACTTGTCCATCGACAGCGCGGAGGCCATCACGCCGCTGCCGGTATAGGGGATGCCCATCAGCTCGAGCGCGCCCTGCACCGTGCCGTCCTCGCCACCGCGCCCATGGAGGGCGATGAAGGCGCGCTCGAAGCCCTCTTCCTTGAGGACGTGCAGGTCGCGCTCCGCGGGATCGAAGGCGTGCGCATCCACCCCCGCGGCCTGCAGCGCGGCGAGCACCGCAGCGCCCGACATCAGCGAAACCTCGCGCTCGGCAGACGAACCGCCGAACAGCACCGCAACCTTTCCGAACCGGGCCTTCACGCTGCTTCCTCGATGCTGGCGAGCTTGCCCGGCACCGCGCCGATGCTGCCCGCTCCCATGGTGATGACGACGTCGCCATCGCGCGCGGCGGACAGGATCATGCGCGGCATGTCGGCGATCTCCTCGACGAAGACGGGCTCGACCGTGCCGGCGACGCGGATCGCGCGCGCGAGCGAGCGGCCGTCGGCGGCGACGATCGGGGTCTCGCCGGCGGCATAGACCTCGGCCAGCAGCAGCGCATCCACGGTCGACAGCACCTTGACGAAGTCCTCGAAGCAATCGCGTGTGCGCGTGTAGCGATGGGGCTGGAAGGCCAGCACCAGGCGGCGGCCGGGGAAGGCGCCGCGTGCCGCGGCGATGGTCGCCGCCATCTCCACCGGGTGGTGGCCGTAGTCGTCGACCAGCGTGAAGCGGCCGGCCTCATCGCCGTCCTGGTCGTGCAGCGCGACCTCGCCGTAGCGCTGGAAGCGCCGGCCGACGCCGTTGAACTCGGCGAGCGCCTTGACGATCGCCGCGTCCGGCACCTGCACCTCGGTGGCCACCGCGATCGCGGCGAGCGCGTTGAGCACGTTGTGCAGGCCGGGCAGGTTGAGCTCGATCGACAGGCGCGAGGTCGTGCCGTTGACCCGCACGCAGTCGAACCGCATGCGCCCGCCCTCGGCGCGCACGTTCTCGGCGCGGATGTTGGCGGTCTCCGAGAAGCCGTAGCGCACGATCTGCTTGGCCACCTGCGGGATGATCTCGCGCACGTTGGGGTCGTCCTCGCACAGCACCGCCACGCCGTAGAAGGGCAGGCGGTGGAGGAAGTCGACGAAGGCCTGCTTGACCCGGCCGAAGTCGTGGCCGTAGGTGTCCATGTGGTCGGCGTCGATGTTCGTGACCACCGAGATCACCGGGTTGAGCAGCAGGAAGGAGGCGTCGGACTCGTCCGCCTCGGCCACCAGGTAGTCGCCCGTGCCGAGGCGCGCGTTGGCGCCGGCAGCGTTGAGGCGCCCGCCGATCACGAAGGTGGGGTCGATGCCGCCCTCGGCGAGGATGCTCGCCACCAGCGAGGTGGTGGTGGTCTTGCCGTGGGTGCCGGCGATCGCGATACCGTGCTTGAAGCGCATCAGCTCGGCGAGCATCTGCGCGCGCGGCACCACAGGAATGTGGCGCTCGCGCGCCGCGACCACCTCCGGGTTGTCGGCCTTCACCGCGGTCGACACCACCACCACGTCGGCGTCGGCGACGTTGGCCGCGTCATGCCCGCGCACCACATGCGCGCCCATCTTGTGCAGGCGGCGGGTGGCGGCGTTGTCGCCAAGGTCCGAACCGCTGACGCGATAACCCTGGTTGGCGAGCACCTCGGCGATGCCGCTCATGCCCGCGCCGCCGATGCCGACAAAGTGGATGTTCCTGACCTTGTGCTTCATGCTTGTTCTCCACCGCCCAGCTCGGCGCACACGTGCGCCACCGCGACGGCCGCGAGCGGCTTCGCGAGCGCGCGCGCGTTCTCGGCCATGTGCAGCAGGCGGCCGCGGTCAAGACTGGACAGGATGCCCGCCAGGCGGTCGGGCGTTAGTTCGGATTGCGGCAGCAGATAGGCGCCGCCGCGGTCGGCGAGGAAGCGCGCGTTGCCGGTCTGGTGGTCGTCCACCGCGTAGGGGAAGGGCACCAAGAGGCTGGCCACCCCGGCCGCGGCGAGCTCGGCCACGGTGAGCGCGCCGGCGCGGCAGATCACCAGGTCGGCGTCGGCGTAGGCCGCCGCCATGTCGTCGATGAAGGGGCGCAGCTCCCCGTCGACCTGGGCGCGCGCGTACGCCGCGCGCAAGGCCTCGATCTGGCGTTCGCCAGCCTGATGCACCACCACCGGGCGCTGCTCGGCGGGAAGGCGCAGCAGCGCCTGCGGCACGGTCTCGTTGAGCACCGCGGCGCCCAGGCTGCCACCCACCACCAGCACGCGCAGCGGGCCCGAGCGTCCGGCCATGCGTTCGGCCGGCGGCAGTACCGCGGCGATCTCGGCGCGCACCGGGTTGCCCATCCACTCGGCCTGTTCCAGCACCTCGGGGAAGCCGCTCAGCACGCGGTCGGCCACGCGCGCGAGCACACGGTTGGCCAGGCCGGCGACCGAGTTCTGCTCGTGCAGCACGAGCGGACGCCCGAGCAGCGCGGCCATCATGCCGCCCGGAAAGGTGATGTAGCCCCCCATGCCCAGCACCACGTCGGGGCGGACGCGGCGGATCTCGCGCAGCGCCTGCCAGAAGCCGGAGAGCAGGGTCACCGGCAGCAGCAGCTTGCGCAGCAGGCCCTTGCCGCGCAGCGCACCGAAGCGCACCCAGGCGGTGTCGTAGCCGCGCGGCGGCACGATGCGCGCCTCCATGCCCTCGGGGTTGCCCATCCAGACGATGCGCCAACCCCGGGCACGCAGCTCCTCGGCCACCGCGATGCCCGGGAAGATGTGGCCGCCGGTGCCGCCGGCCATCACCATCAGCGTCTTCATGCACGCCCCCCACGCAGGAGCTGGCGGTTCTCCCAGTCCACCCGGAGCAGGATGGCGAGCGCGACGCAGTTGGCGACGATGCCCGAGCCGCCGAAGCTCATCAGCGGCAGGGTCAGGCCCTTGGTGGGCAGCAGCCCCATGTTCACACCCATGTTGATGAAGGACTGGATGCCGATCCACAAGCCGATGCCCTGGGCGACCAGGCCCGCGAAGTAGCGCTCGAGCTTGATCGCCTCGCGCCCGATGATGAAGGCGCGGTGCACCACCAGCGCGAACAGCGCCACCACGGTCAGCACGCCGGCGAAGCCGAGTTCCTCGGCGATCACGGCGAGCAGGAAGTCGGTGTGCGCCTCGGGCAGGTAGAAGAGCTTCTCGACGCTGCCGCCGAGGCCGACGCCGAACCACTCGCCGCGCCCGAAGGCGATCAGCGAATGGGAGAGCTGGTAGCCCTTGCCGTAGGCGTCCTGCCAGGGGTCCATGAAGCCGAAGATGCGATCGCGGCGGTAGGGCGAGGTCCAGATCAGGATCACGAAGCCGATCACCGCCACCACCGCGAGGAGCACGAACACGCGCACGTTCACGCCGCCGAGGAAGAGCACGCCGAAGGCGATCGTGGTGATCACGACGAAGGCGCCGAAGTCGGGCTCGCGCAGCAGCAGGAAGCCGACGAGCAGGATCACCGCCATCATCGGCACGAAGCCCTTCACGAAGCTGCCCATGACGTCGAGCTTGCGCACCGTGTAGTCGGCGGCATAGAGCGCCGCGAAGATCTTCATGAGCTCGGAGGGCTGCAGGTTCACCGGCCCGAGCGAGAGCCAGCGCTGTGCGCCATTGACCTCGCGACCGATGCCCGGGATGAGCACCACCACGAGCAATACCACCCCGGCGACGAAGAGCGCCGGGGCGAGCTGCTGCCAGCGCGCCATCGGCAGCTGGAAGGCCATCAGGCCGAGGCCGATGCCGACAGCAAGGAAGACTGCATGGCGCAGGAGGAAATAGTGCGACTGGTAGGCCGTGAAGCGGCTGCCCTCGGCGATCGCGATCGATGCCGAATACACCATGACCAGACCGAGCAGCAGCAGGCCGACCGCAGCCCAGATCAACAGCAGGTCGAGTTCGCGCGCCGGCGCCCCCTGGCGCCCGAGGCGCCCGCTCGCCGCGCGCGCCGGATCGGCCGCGCCACCTTCGCGCTGGAGCAGGCCGGTGAGGGTGCTGGCGAACTTCATCGCGGCTTCACTCCGGGCAGGCGACGCACCGCAGCGACGAACACCTCGGCGCGGTGGGCGTAGTTGCGGAACATGTCGAGGCTGGCGCAGGCGGGCGAGAGCAGGACCGCGTCACCCGCCTGCGCCCAGGCATTGGCGCGCGCCACCGCGGCATCGAGGTCGGGCGCGCGCTCGATCGCCACGCCGCATCCCGCCACCGCCTGCTCGATGCGGTCGGCGTCGCGACCGATCAGCAGCAGCGCGCGCGCCTTGCCGGCGAGTACCGGGGCGAGCGGCGAGAAGTCCTGGCCCTTGCCGTCACCGCCGGCGATCAGCACCACCGGGCAGTCCATGCCGGCGAGCGCAGCCACCGTGGCGCCGACGTTGGTGCCCTTGGAGTCGTCGTAGAAACGCACGCCGTCGGCGCGCTCGGCGACCAGCTCGACCCGGTGCGGCAGTCCGCGGAAGGCCTTCAGCCCGGGGATCAGGATCTGCGGCGCAATACCGAGCCCGCCCTCGCAGAGCGCGAGCGCGGCGAGCGCGTTGGCGGCGTTGTGGCGGCCGGCGAGCGGCAGCTCGTCGAGGGCGAGCAGGCGCTCGCCGCCGCGCAGCAGCCAGGCGCGGCCGTCGAGGTCGGCCAGACCGTAGTCGGTGTCGCTCGCCGGCGCCGCGGTGCCGAAGCGGATCGTGCGCCGGCCGGGCAGCGCCATGGCCGCCACGCGCGCGTCCTCGCGAGCGAGCACCTGCACGCCCTCGCCCTGGAAGATCGCCGCCTTGGTGGCGGCATATTCCTCGAGGTCGGCGTAGCGGTCGAGGTGGTCGTCGGTGACGTTGAGCACGATTGCCGCCTCGGCGTCCAGGCCCCGCATGGTCTCGATCTGGAAGCTGGAGAGTTCCAGCACCCAGCACGCGGGCAGCGCGGCGCCGATCTCCAGGCGCTCCATCAGCACGTCGAGCGCCGCCGGGCTGATGTTGCCGGCGGCGACCGCGTCGATGCCGACCGACTGCGCCAGCGCCGCGGTGAGCGCGGTCGTGGTGGTCTTGCCGTTGGTGCCGGTGATGGCGAGGATGCGCGTCTGCGCGCGCACGCCGAGCTCGTCGAGCGCCTGCGCGAGCAGGCTCATCTCGCCGGTGAGCGGCAGGCCGCGCCGACGCGCCTGCGCGGCGACCCCGACGCGCGGGTCGAGCCCGGGGCTGAGCGCGACCAGATCGACCCCGTCGAGCACCTCGTCGCCGAAGCTGCCCAGGAAGATCTCGGCCAGCGGCGCGTCCGCCTTCAGCGCGTCGACCCCGGGCGGGACGGCGCGGCTGTCGGCCACGCGCACGCGCGCCCCGCGCAGGGCGCACCAGCGCGCCATGGCCAGGCCCGATTCGCCGAGCCCGAGGACGAGGACGTGTTTTCCGGTGAGTGCGCTCATCGCAGTTTCAGCGTCGACAGCCCGAACAGCACCAGCATGATGGTGATGATCCAGAAGCGGACCACGACCTGGGTCTCCTTCCAGCCACCCAGTTCGTAATGATGGTGCAGCGGCGCCATGCGGAAGATGCGCTTGCCGCCGCTGGCCTTGAAGTACAGCACCTGCACCATCACCGACAGCGTCTCGGCGACGAACAGGCCGCCCATGATGAAGAGCACGATCTCCTGGCGCACGATCACCGCGATCGTGCCGAGCGCGGCACCGAGCGCGAGCGCGCCGACGTCGCCCATGAAGACCTCCGCCGGGTAGGCGTTGAACCACAGGAAGCCCAAGCCCGCGCCGCAGATCGCGCCGCAGAACACCGCCAGTTCGCCCGCGCCCGCCACATAGGGCACGCCGAGGTACTTCGAGAAGCCGACGTGACCGGCGACATAGGCGAAGATCGCCAGTGCCGCGGCCACCATCACCGTCGGCATGATCGCCAGGCCGTCGAGGCCGTCGGTGAGGTTCACCGCGTGGCTGGTGCCGTTGATGACGAAGTAGGTCAGCGCGATGAAACCGAAGATGCCCAGCGGGTACGCAATCGCCTTGAAGAAGGGCACGATCAGTTCGGTTTCGGCCGGGGTGTCTGCGGTGACTCCGAGATAGATCGCCGCGGCGAGCGCGATCGCCGAGGTCCACAGGTATTTCCAGCGGCTCGCCAGCCCCTT
Organism: Thauera aminoaromatica; assembly: GCF_000021765.1. Lineage (NCBI taxonomy): Bacteria > Pseudomonadati > Pseudomonadota > Betaproteobacteria > Rhodocyclales > Zoogloeaceae > Thauera > Thauera aminoaromatica. Next base: position 3,754,605 of record NC_011662.2, read on the forward strand.
CGGATCGCGATGCACGACCTTGCGCCAGTCATCCACCCAGCCCACGGCGCCGAAACCCAGGGTCACCAGCAGGGTCACCCACACGTAGGCGTTCTTCAGGTCGCCCCACAACAGGATGGTGACGCCGATCGCGATCAGGATCAGCGCGCCGCCCATCGTGGGCGTGCCGGCCTTGGTGAGGTGCGACTTGGGACCGTCGTCGCGCACGGCCTGGCCGATCTTCTTGGCCGCGAGCCAGCGGATGACGGCGGGGCCGGCGATCAGCGAGATCGCCAGTGCGGTGAGAGCGGCGAGCACCGTCCGCAGCGTGATGTAGCCGAAGACGTTGAAGCCACGAATGTCCTGGCCGAGCCAGAGAGCGAGTTCCAACAACATGTCAGGAGCCGGTTTCCGTTGAAGGGGCCGGATTGTGCACTGCCGCAAGCGCATCCGCCACCCTTTCCATGCGCATGAAGCGCGAGCCCTTCACCAGCACCACCGAGTCCGCATCCAGGCGCGGCACGAGCGCCTTGACCAGCGCCTCCACCGAAGTGAAATGGCGCGCGCCCTCGCCGAAGTTGTGCGCCGCCACCGCGCTCATCTCGCCGAGCGCGAAGAGGCCGTCGATGCCCTTGCTCTTCGCATAGCCACCGACCTCGTCGTGAACCTGGGCGCTGGTCTCGCCGACCTCGCCCATGTCGCCGAGCACCAGCCAGGTATGGCCCGGCATGGCGGCGAGGACGTCGATGCCGACGCGCACCGAATCCGGATTGGCGTTGTACGAATCGTCCAGGATCAGCGCGCCCCGCGGCCCGGAACGGCGTTGCAGGCGACCGCGGGTGCCGGCGAAACCCGCCAGTCCCTCGGCCACCGCTTCGAGCGGAACCCCTGCCGCGAGGCAGGCCGCCGCCGCGCCGAGCGCGTTGCGCACGTTGTGCAGACCCGGCACCTGCAAGGCGAAATCGATCTTCCCTTGCGGGATGTCGAGTTCGAGCCGCGAGCCGAGGCCGCGCAGGGTACACCGCGCGGACACGTCCGCCGGATGGTCGATACCGAATGTCACAATCGGCCGCCCGGCGTTGAGCGAACGCCAGTAGCCGGCGTGCGGATCGTCGGCGTTGATCACCGCCACGCCTGCCCCGCCCAGGCCTTCGTAGATCGCGCCCTTCTCGCGCGCGACCTCGTCGACCGAGCCCATGCCCTGGAGGTGGGCGCGCTGGGCGTTGTTCACCAGGGCCACCGTGGGCTGGGCGAGCGCGCTCAGGTAGCCGATCTCGCCGGGATGGTTCATCCCCATCTCGATCACCGCGGCGCGATGGAAGTCGCGCAGTTCGAGCAGCGTGAGCGGCATGCCGATGTCGTTGTTCAGGTTGCCGCGCGTAGCGAGCACCGACTCCTCGCCGAAGCCGTCGCGGCTCGCCTGCACGCGCAGGATCGCGGCACACATCTCCTTCACCGTGGTCTTGCCGTTGCTGCCGGTGACGCCGATCAGGGGCAGCGCGAAACGCGCCCGCCAAGCCGCCGCGAGCGTGCCGAGCGCACGCCGCGTGTCGTCCACCACCAGCAGGGGCAGGCCGGCATCGGCCTTGCCGGCGCTCCAGGCGGCATCGACCATGGCCGCGGCGGCGCCCGCCTTCGCCGCATCGGCGACGAAGTCGTGGCCGTCGAAGCGCTCGCCGCGCAGGGCGACGAAGAGCTGCCCGGGCGCGAGCGCGCGGGTATCGGTACCGACGCTGTCGAAGCGCCCTTCCCCGGTCGCCCGCGCACCATGGCAGGCGAGTGCGCGCGTGGCGTCGTGCAGGCTCATCATCGGCCATTCTCCCTTGCATGCCAGGCGGCGAGCGCGCGCTTCGCCTGCTCCAGGTCCGAAAAAGGCAGGCGCTGGCCGAGGATTTCCTGGTACGGCTCGTGGCCCTTGCCTGCGATCAGCACGACGTCGTCGGCCCGCGCCTCGCCCACCGCGCGGGTGATCGCCTGCGCGCGGTCGACCACGCATTCGGCCGCGGCGCCGGCGCCGGCGGCAATGGCCTCGACGATGCGCTGCGGATCCTCCGAACGCGGGTTGTCGCTGGTGATCACTACGCGATCGGCGATCGCGCTGGCGATCTCGCCCATCATCGGGCGCTTGCCCGGGTCGCGGTCGCCGCCGCAGCCGAACACGCACACCAGGCGGCCGCGGCGGCTATGCACCGTGCCGCGCAAGGCTTCGAGCACCTTGGCGAGGGCATCGGGCGAATGCGCGTAGTCGATCACCACGAGCGGCTCGCACACCCCGCCGACGAGCTGCATGCGCCCCTGCGGCGGCGCCAGCCGACCGAGCACCGGCGGCAGCTCGTCGAAGGCGATGCCGCGCGCCAGCAGCGCGCCCGCAACCGCGATCAGGTTGGAGACGTTGAAGTGCGCCACCATGCGCACGCCGATCTCGGCCTCGCGCCCCTCCCAGACGAGGGTGAAGCGCAGTCCTGCGGGCGCCGCCTGCAGGCGATCGGCGCGCAGCACGCGCGCGCCGGGCACCGCGTCGGCGTTGGCGGCGTAGAGGGTGCATGCGATCACCGCGCGCCCCTCGACGACGAGCCGGCGCGCCAGCGCCAGGCCCCAGGGATCGTCGATGTTGATCACGCAGGCCGACAGCTCCGGGCGCTCGAACAGGCGCGCCTTGGCCGCGGCGTAGGCTTCCATGGTGCCGTGGTAATCGAGGTGGTCGCGACTCAGGTTGGTGAAGATCGCGACGTCGAACTGCGCACCATTGACCCGCCCCTGGTCGAGCCCGATCGAAGACACCTCCATCGCCGCGGCCACCGCCCCCTGGTTGCGGAAGCGCGCAAACCAGCGCTGCAATTCGAGCGCGTCGGGCGTGGTGTTGAGCCCTTCCTCGAGGGCGTCGGGGAACCCGCAGCCGAGCGTACCGACGATGCCGCAGCGCTCGCCGAGTTCGCCGAGCGCACGCGCGAGCATCTGCGAGACGGTGGTCTTGCCGTTGGTGCCGGTGACGCCGGCTAGCCAAAGCGACTGCGAAGGCCGGCCGTGGAGTTCGTGGGCAAGGTGCCCGGCGAGCTCGCGCAGGCCACGCACGCCGAAACCGGGCACCGCGAGCGCGGGCGCGCAGAATCCGTCGCCATCCTCCCACAACAGCGCGGCGGCGCCATGCACGACTGCATCGGCGAGGAAGCGGCGGCCATCGGTGCGCTGGCCGGGCCAGGCCGCGAACACGCAACCCGGGCCGGCCTTGCGCGAATCGGCGGTGATGTCGTCGGCGTGGACGCCGAGCGCACGCAGTCGATCGAGCACCGCGAGGGCTTGCATGGCGCTCACATGCTCTCCCGGCTGCTGCCTTCGCTCGCTGCCTCGTCGCCGCCGCGGCGAGCGAGCTGGAGCGGGGTCAAGGGCATGTCGGGGGCGACGCCGAGCGTGCGCAGCGTGCCTTCGGTGATGCGCGAGAACACCGGCGCGGCGACCGTGCCGCCGTAGTGCTGGCCTGCGGAAGGCTCGTCCACCATCACCGCGACCACGATGCGCGGATCGCTCGCCGGGGCGAAGCCGACGAAGGACGAGATGTACTTGCGCGCATAGCGGCCATCCTCGAGCTTGTGCGCGGTACCGGTCTTGCCCGCCACCGTGTAGCCGGGCACCTGGGCGCGGATCGCGGTGCCGCCGGGACCCGCCGCCATCGCCAGAACGGTGCGCATCTGGCGCGCGGTGTCGGCCGAGAACACGCGGCGCCCGGAACTCGGCGTGCCGTCCACCCGGGTCAGCGACAGCGGCACCAGCTCGCCCTCGCGCGCGAACACGAGGTAGGCACGCGCCATCTGGATCAGGCTCGTCGAGATGCCGTGCCCGTAAGACATCGTCGCCTGCTCGATCGGCCGCCAGGTCTTGGCGGGACGCAGCCGCCCGGAAGTCTCGCCGGGGAAGCCGAGGTTGAGCGGGGTGCCGAAGCCGAGCTGGTCGAAGAGGTGCCACATTTCCTCTGCGCCGAGCTGCTGCGCCATCTTCACGGTGCCGATGTTGGAGGACTTCTGCACCACCTGCGCCATGGTGATGACGCCGTGGCGCTTGGTGTCGGAGATGGTCGCGGTGCCGATCGTCATGCGGCCGTTGCCGGTATCGATCGGGGTATTGAGTTTGACCTTGCCGCGCTCGAGCGCGAGCGCGGCGATGAAGGGCTTCATCACCGAGCCGGGCTCGAAGGCGTCGGTGAAGACGCGGTTGCGCAGTTGCGCGCCGGTGAGGTTGGCGCGATTGTTCGGGTTGAAGGTCGGCGCATTGACCAGGGCGAGCACCTCGCCGGTGCGCACGTCGAGCACCACCGCAGCCGCGGCCTTGGGCTTGTGCTCTTCCATCGCCTCGCGCAGGGCGGACCAGGCGAGATACTGGATCTTGCCGTCGATCGACAGCGCCACCTCGTCGCCATCGCGTGGCGGACGGATCGCCTCGACGTCCTCGACGATCTGGCCGCGGCGGTCCTTGATCACCCGGCGCGCGCCGGCACGGCCCGACAGGCGCTTGTCGAAGGCGAGCTCGATCCCCTCCTGGCCGCGATCTTCCAGATCGGTGAAGCCGAGGATGTGCGCCATCACCTCGCCACCCGGGTAGTAGCGACGGTATTCCTTTTCCTGGTGGATGCCGGGCAGGCGGAGGTCGGCGACGGCCTGCGCCACCTCCGGCGGCACCTGGCGCTTGAGGTAGACGAAGTCGCGCCCCGCGGCGAGCCTGGCGTTGAGCTCGCCGACGTTCATCTCGAGCAGGCGCGCGAGCTCGCGCACCTGCGCCGGCTCCAGCCGGGCATCGGCGGGCAGGGCCCAGACCGCGCGCACCGGCGTGCTCACCGCGAGGATGTCGCCGTGGCGGTCGGTGATGCGGCCGCGGGTGGCGGGGACCTCGAGCACGCGCGCATAGCGCGACTCGCCCTTGGCCTGGAGGAAGTCGTTATTGACCCCCTGCAGGTAGAGCGCACGTCCGACCAGTGCGAGCGAACAACCCATCAGTGCGAGCATGATGATGCGCGGCCGCCAGGCCGGCAACTCGCGCTTGAGCAGCGGGTTGTGATTGAAGGTGACGGCACGTTGCTTTTTCATGATTGAGGCTCCACGACCAGCACCTGCCCTTCGGGCGGCAACTGCATGTGAAGGCGGTCGCGGGCGAGCTTCTCGATGCGACCGTGCGTCGCCCAGGTGCTCTGCTCGAGCTGGAGCTGGCCCCACTCGACCTCGAGCGCCTGCGCGCGCGCCTGCTCGCGCTCGTACTCGCCATGGAGGCGGCGCGCCTGGTGCTGGGAGGCGACGACGCCGAGCGCGCTTGCGACGGCGAGGGCGACGAGGACGGCGTCGATGCGCACCATCAGGGCGCCTCCGTGCGCTCGGCCACGCGCAGCACCGCGCTGCGCGCGCGCGGGTTGGCCGCGACCTCGGCCTCGCTCGGGCGCATCGCCTTGCCGACGAGCTGCAGGCGCGGCGCGGGCAGATCCGCCGCCCTGACCGGCAGCCGGCGCGGCAGCACCGGCGGACGCGACTCGTCACGCATGAAGCGCTTCACGATGCGATCCTCGAGCGAATGGAAGCTGATCACCGCCAGGCGCCCACCCGGCCGCAGCCGGGACACGCAGACGGGCAGCACGCGGCTCAGCTCCTCGAGTTCCTGATTGATGAAAATCCGAAGAGCCTGGAAGGTGCGTGTCGCCGGGTGCTGCCCCGGCTCGCGCGTGCGGACCGCCTTTTCCACGAGCGCGGCAAGTTGTCCAGTGGTTGCGACAGCCCCCCCTGCCCGAGCATTTGCAATCGCCTTTGCAATCGCATGAGCAAACCGTTCCTCTCCATATTCCCTGATGACCTCCGTGATCTGGCCGACGGACGCCTCCGCCAGCCACTCCGCCACGGTCTGCCCGCGGCTCGTATCCATGCGCATGTCGAGGGGGGCGTCGAAGCGAAAGCTCATCCCGCGCGCAGCGTCGTCCAGCTGGGGCGAAGACACCCCGAGGTCCAGCAGCACTCCATCCACCGCCTGCACGCCCAGGCGCGCGAGCTCGTCGTCGAGCGCGCTGAACGCCGAGTGCACGAGCGTCAGCCGGGCGTCGCCCACCCCCTGCCCGGCAGCGATCGCCAGCGGATCACGGTCGAAGGCGATCAACCGCCCCTGCGGTCCGAGGCGTTGGAGCACCGCGCGACTGTGGCCGCCGCGCCCGAAGGTTCCGTCGACGTAGAAGCCGTCGGCCCGGATCGCAAGCGCGTCGACCGCTTCGGAGAGGAGGACGCTGACGTGGGCATCGGCGAGGTTCACAGCGCGAGGCTCTCGAACCCGGGCGGCAGGCCGGTATTGACCAGTTCCAGCATCGCCTGCTGCTGCTTCTCCCAGCGCTCGTCGGACCACAGCTCGAAGTGCGCACCTTGGCCGACCAGCCAAACCTGCTTCTCGAGCGCGGCGAACTTGCGCAGGGAGGGCGCCACCAGCACGCGACCGGCGGCGTCGAGCGTCTCTTCCTGGGCGAAGCCCACGAGCAGGCGCTTGAGCATCGCCGCCTGCGGATCCAGGCTCGGTGCGCGCAGCACGTGGTCGCGGATCGGATTCCAGGCGGGGACGGGATAGACGAGGCAGCAGCCGTGCGGATGGGCGGTCAGCACCACCTGGCCGTTGTCGACGGCCAGGGCATCACGATGCCGCGCGGGAATCGCAAGGCGTCCCTTCGCATCGAGATTGAGCGCCACCGCTCCCTGGAACATCGAACCCCCTGACGGCTTCGGGAAAGCATCGGAACGACACTTTTCCCCACTTTTTTCCACTTGAACCCACTTTAGAGGAAAGGCCATACCGGGTCAAGGCTGCAAGATCGGAATCCCTTTGTTGCACAATGACTTACCGCTCTGCGCCAAGACACGGATAAATCCTGAAAAATCAAGGGAGATGCGCATGGACGTTCGCGCGGCACGCGAAATCGGGCCGCGCAAAGGGCGCAGTGGGAAAAAGTGGGAATGCCGGTGCAATCCGGCCTGCTCGCACTGGCGGATTCCGAGCGGATGGGGGAGAACGCTGCTGCCTTCCGCTCGCAGAGGGGGCATGCGCGGGCGGAAACAGGGGAAGAAGTGGGAAGTCCGCCGATAAGCCGGGTTCTGTCGAACGCCACCGGCGGACCGGTGACATCGGGCAGTCATTCCTCTGGGCGCCACGTCGCCGTGGCGCTCTAGCAGCCTACCCGGGAGCGACGCGAGCCACGCCGATGCTCCCCTATTTGGCCTTGCCCCGGATGGGGTTTGCCGTGCCAGTCCTGTTGCCAGTCCTGCGGTGAGCTCTTACCTGCCGATGCTTGCGCACCGACCCTCAGCTTGCTCGCGCAAGCCGCGGCACCGTTTCACCCTTACCTGTACCCATTGAAGAGCAAGCTCTTCAAAATGGACTCTGCTGCCTTGCGGCAGCGAAGTCCGGGCCATCGGCGGTCTGCTCTCTGTTGCACTTTCCGTCGCCTCACGGCGCCCGGCCGTTAGCCGGCATCCTGCTCTGCGGGGCCCGGACTTTCCTCCACGCACGACGAGGTGCGCAGCGACTGCCTGGCGGACTTCCGGCCCGGATTATACGCGTGCCGGCAGGGCGTCGCCCGGCTTATTTGGCGGCGGGCGCGGGTACGAAGGCGGGCGCGCCGTCCTTGAGGACGAAGCTGCCGACGAGGGCTCCGGGCGGGCGGTCACCCGGATTGTCCCAGTCCTGCACGCGGCACTCCTCGGTACCGGCGAGATACCAACGCGCGCCCTGGTGCAGCGCCCACAGGCCGTCTCCGGCGGCGTAGATCTTCATCTCGACGAGGGTCGCCGAGCCCGGATGGATGCGGATGCGCTTCTGACAGGCGGGCAGGCGCGACACCACCATCGCCTGACGCAACTCGTCATCCCAGAAGAACTTCTGCTCGCGCACCAGGATCAGCGCGTGCTGGTTGCCGTCGATCATGTAGGCGGTGGCGCTGTTCTCGCAACCCGCCAGCACGGCGAGCAGACCGACGGCAGCGAGACCGCGGCGCAGCGCGCGCCCGGCGCCGCCGCGGACGCCGCGCCGGATCGACATGGGCGCGCCCGCATCCCGGGCGCCCGTCTCAAGCATGCGGACACCCATCTCAGGCCCCTTCCACCAGCTTCCAGCCCACCTGCTCGCCGGCGCGCAAGGGCACCAGCGGATCTTCGCCCAGGTAGGGGTAGCTCGCCGGCACGCTCCAGGGCTCGCGCCGCAGCGTGATGGTGTCGCTGCTCGGCGCCAGGCCGTAGAAGGCCGGGCCGTTGAGGCTGGCGAAGGCCTCGAGGCGATCGAGCGCGCCGGCGGCGTCGAAGACCTCGGCGTAGAGCTCGATGCCCGCGTGCGCGGTGTAGCAGCCTGCGCAGCCGCAGGCGTTTTCCTTGGTGCTGCGCGCATGCGGCGCGGAGTCGGTGCCAAGGAAAAAGCGCGCGTTGCCCGAGGTGACCGCGGCGATCAGCGCCTCGCGGTGGCTCTCGCGCTTGAGGACCGGCAGACAGTAGTGGTGCGGGCGGATGCCGCCGGCGAAGATCGCGTTGCGGTTGAGCAGCAAGTGGTGGGCGGTGACCGTGGCGGCCACGTGCGAGCCCGCTGCGCGCACGAACTGCGCCGCCTCCGCGGTGGTGATGTGCTCGAACACCACCTTGAGCCCCGGGAAACGCCGCACCAGCGGCGACAGCGTGCGCTCGACGAAGACGCGCTCGCGGTCGAACACGTCAACCTCCGCCCCGGTGGCCTCGCCATGCACGCACAGCACCATGCCGAGCTTCTCCATGCGTTCGAGCACCGCATAGATCTTGTCGATCGCGGTGACGCCGGCGTCGGAGTTCGTGGTCGCGCCCGCCGGATAGAGCTTGCAGGCGACCACGTGGCCGCTCGCGCGGGCGCGGTCGATCTCGTCCGGCGACAGGTTGTCGGTGAGGTAGAGGCTCATCAGCGGCTCGAACCTCGACCCGCGCGCCGCGGCGAGGATGCGCTCGCGGTAGGCGAGCGCCTGCGCGGTGGTGGTGACCGGCGGCTTCAGGTTGGGCATGATCAGCGCCCGGCCGAAGCGGGCGGCGGTGTGCGGCACCACCGCGTCGAGCGCGGCGTCGTCGCGCACATGCAGGTGCCAGTCGTCGGGGCGGATCAGGGTAATCGATTGCATCGGGGCGTTCCTCGTGTGACCCACCGATTATAGGCGCTTCGGCGGTGCGCACGGCCGACGCGGGCGTGCATGCGTCACGCCTGCGGCGAATCCTCGCCCTTGCGCTCGAGCGCGAGCGCGTACAAGGCCTTGCGCGGCGCCCCGGTGATCTCGGCCGCAAGCCGCGCCGCCCCCTTCACCGGCAGCTCGGCGAGCAGCAGATCGAGCACCCGGCGCGCCCGCGCATCCACCACCTCGCCGGCCGGCGCGCCTTCCACCACAAGCACGAACTCGCCGCGCAGGCGGTTGGTGTCGGCGGCGAACCAGGCGGCGGTCTGCGCCAGCGGCATGCGCACGATCTGCTCGTGGAGCTTGGTCATCTCGCGTGCGATCAGCAGCTCGCGTGCGCCACCGAGGACCTGCTCCATGTCGGCGACGCACTCGACGATGCGGTGCGGCGCCTCGTGGAACACCATCGCGGCGCGCTCGTCGGCGAGTTCGCGCAGCGCCGCCGCGCGCGCACCGGCCTTCGCCGGCAGGAAACCGACGAAGCGGAAGCCCCCCTCGGCGAAGCCCGATACCGACAGGGCCGCCACCGCCGCGCACGGCCCGGGCAACGGCACCACCGGATGCCCCGCGGCGCGCACCCGTGCGACCAGGCGGGCGCCCGGGTCCGACACCGCCGGCGTGCCGGCGTCGGTGATCAGCGCGACCTGGCGGCCGGCAGCGAGCTCGGCGACGATCACCCCGGCGGCCTCGTGCTCGTTGTGCTGGTGCGCCGCGAGCATGCGCGCGCGGATACCGTGCGCATCGAGCAGGCGCTGGCTGTGGCGCGTATCCTCGGCCGCGACCACGTCCACCGCGGCGAGCACGGCGAGCGCGCGCAGCGTGATGTCATGCAGGTTCCCGAGCGGCGTCGCCACCACATACAATGACGGCGTACTGGAGAGCGGACGATCGGGCAAGGGAGCGGAGACGGTCATGGGCGGGAGATCCGGAGGCTGGACGCGCAGCGCGGGCGAGGACGCCCGGGGCGCGCACGCGGGGGCGGACAGTATCGGCGCACGCCCGACGCCGGCGCAAGCGCGCGGCGCCGCTGCCGAGGCGCTCGCCGCCGAACACCTTGCCGCACACGGCCTGCGCGTGATCGCGCGCAACGTGCGCTGCCGCGGCGGCGAGGTCGACCTGGTCTGCCTCGACCGCAGCCACGTCGTCTTCGTCGAGGTGCGCCTGCGCCGCAACAACCGCTTCGGCGGCGCCGCCGAGAGCATCACCGCGGCCAAGCAGCGCCGCGTGCTGATCGCCGCGCAGTGGTGGCTGGGCGGCGCCGGGCGGCGCTTTCGCGACGCAGCCTGCCGCTTCGACGCGGTGCTGCTCGACGCGCTCGACCCGGCGCGCATCATCTGGCTCCCGGGGGCCTTCGATGCCGGCTGATAGCGCGTGCTAGACTCTGGCGCCCCGCAGACGCCGCTTGCCGCATGAACCTGATCGACCGCATCTCGCACCAGTTCGAAGACAACATGCGCGCCTCGCTCGAGGCGCTCGAGCTGCTTGCCGCGCCGATCGCCGGCGCGGTCGAGCTGATCACCGCCAGCCTGCTCGACAGCGGCAAGGTGCTAGTGTGCGGCAGCAGCGGTTCGGCCGGCGACGCGCGCCGTTTCGCCGCTCAGCTGGTCAATGGCTTCGAGCTCGAACGCCCGGCGCTCGCCGCGATGGCGCTGAGCGCCGACAGCTCCAGCCTCGCCCCGATCGCCGGCGACCCCGATACCCAAGCCTTGTTCGCCCGTCAGATCGCCGCCTTCGGGCAGCCCGGCGACATCCTGCTGACCTTGTCCGCCAACCCCGATTCGGCGCGCGTGCTCGACGCCATCCGCGCCGCCCATGAGCGCGACATGCGAGTGATCGCCCTCACCGGCGCCGGCGGCGGGCGCACCGCCGAGACGCTCGGCCCGGCCGACATCCTGCTCTGCGCACCCGCCGAGCGGATTGCCCGCATCCGGGAAATCCACTTGCTGATCCTGCACTGCCTGTGCGACGGTATCGACTGCCTCTTACTCGGAGTGGAAGACTGATGACCCGACCCCAACACGCCGACAGACCGGCGAAGTCCAGCCGGCGCGCCCTCCTCCTGGGCCTTTCCGCAGCCATCGCACTGCCCTTGCTGCAGGGCTGCTTCCCGGTCGTCGCCACCGGTGTCGGCGCGGGTGCGGCGATGGTCTCCGACCGTCGCACCAGCGGCACCTATGTCGAGGACGAAGGGATCGAATGGAAGGTGGCGGCGCGCATCCGCGAGCGCCTCGGCGACAGCGTGCATGTCAACGTCACCTCCTACAACCGCAACGTGCTGCTCACCGGCGAAGCGCCCAACGAGACCGTGCGCGGCCAGCTCGATGGCATCGTGGCCGGCGTCGAGAATGTGCGCGGCGTGATCAACGAAGTCGCCATCGCGCCCAACTCCAGCCTCACCGCGCGCGGCAACGACACCTTGATCACCTCCAACGTGAAGGCGCGCATGATCGACTCCGGGGCCGTCTCGGCCCACAACGTCAAGGTGGTGACCGAGGCCAACGTCGTCTTCCTGCTCGGCATCGTCCCCCGCAGCGAGGCCGACGCCGCCGCCGAGGTGGCGCGCACCAGCCAAGGCGTGCGCAAGGTCGTGCGGGTGTTCGAATACATCAGCGACGAGGAAGCCCGCCGCCTCGACAACCCGACCGGCGCGCGCCGTAACTGAGCGCCCCCGACCGGCATCCCTGGCGGCGGCGTCCTTCCGAACGCGCTTCCAGGGATGCGACTTACGCTCCGAGCGCGTCGAGCAGCTTCTGGTGCACGCCGCCGAAGCCGCCGTTGCTCATCACCAGCACGTGGTCGCCGGGCTGTGCCGCCGCAACCACGGCGGCGACCAGCGCATCCAGGCGATCGTAGGTACGCGCGCGTGCGCCCAGCGGGGCGAGCGCCGCGGCGGCATCCCAGTCCAGCCCGTGCGCATGGCAGAACACCAGATCGGCTTCGGCGAGGCTGGCCGGCAACTGCGCCTTCATGATGCCCAGCTTCATGGTGTTCGAGCGCGGCTCGAGCACCGCCAGGATGCGACCCTGCGGTTCGCGCCGGCGCAGGCCGCCGACGGTGAGCGCGATCGCGGTCGGGTGGTGGGCGAAGTCGTCATAGACGCTCACACCTCTTACCGTCCCGCGCAGTTCCAGCCGGCGCTTGATGCCGGCGAAACGCCCGAGGCTGGCGATCGCCTGCGCGGGCGTGACGCCGACGTGGCGCGCGGCGGCGATCGCGGCGAGCGCGTTGTCGCGGTTGTGGCTGCCGGCGAGCGCCATGCGCACCCGGCCCTGCTCGACGCCATCGAGGCGGAACACCGCCTCGGCCTCGTCCGCCCCGGTGCCCACCGTCCATCGGCCGTCGCCGCCGAACCATTCCAGCTCCGACCAGCAGCCACGCTCGATGACGCGCTTCAGGCTGTCCTCGTGGGCGTTGGCGACGATGCGGCCGCTCGCCGGGATGGTGCGCACCAGATGGTGGAACTGGGTCTCGATCGCGCCGAGGTCGGCGAAGATGTCGGCGTGGTCGAACTCGAGATTGTTGAGAATCGCGGTGCGCGGCCGGTAATGCACGAACTTCGAGCGCTTGTCGCAGAACGCGGTGTCGTACTCGTCGGCCTCGATCACGAAGAAGGGCGACTCGGTCAGGCGCGCGGACACGCCGAAGTTCTGCGGCACGCCGCCCACCAGGAAGGATGGCGACAAACCCGCATCCTCCAGCATCCAGGCGAGCAGCGAGGTCGTGGTGGTCTTGCCGTGGGTGCCGGCGACCGCCAGCACCCAGCGCCCGGCGAGCACGTGCTCGGCCAGCCACTGCGGCCCGGACACGTAGGGCAGGCCGCGGTCGAGGATCGCCTCGAGGAGCGGATTGCCGCGCGACACCGCGTTGCCGACGACGTACATGTCGGGCTCGAGGTCGAGCTGGCTGGTGTCGTAGCCCTCGATCAGCCCGATGCCCTGCTCCTCGAGCTGCGTGCTCATCGGCGGGTAGACGTTGGCGTCGCAGCCGGTGACGGTGTGGCCGGCGGCGCGCGCGAGCAGCGCGACGCCGCCCATGAAGGTGCCGCAGATGCCGAGGATATGGATGTGCATGGGGGTTCGCGCTCCGCTAAGCCTTCATCCGGCCGCAACCGGGGGTGTATTACAATGGGCGCGCATTCTACCCGAGGCCCACCATGCCCTCACACGCCCACGTATCACGCAGCGGCGGCCTGCGGCGCGAGATCGCCGCGCTCGCCGCACGCATGATGGCCGAGGACGGCATCAGCGACTTCGGCTTCGCCAAGCGCAAGGCTGCGAAACAGCTCGGCGCCACCGACGCCGACGCCCTGCCCAACAACAACGAGGTCGAGGCCGAGCTGCGCGCCTGGCTTGCGATCTACCAGGACGAGGAGCAGCCGCAGCGCCTGCTCGAGATGCGCAGCGCGGCGATCGAGGTCATGCGCCTGCTCGCCGACTTTCGCCCCTACCTCACCGGCGGAGCCCTCGACGGCACCGCCGGACGCTACTCGGAACTCGAGATCGAACTCTTCCCCGAGAGCACCAAGGACGTCGAGATCTTCTTCCTCAACCAGGACTTCGCCTACGAGCACCGCGAGCCGCGCCGCCCCGCACCGCATACGCCCGAGGCCATCCTCAGCTTCGACTGGGACGACGTGCCGGTGAAGGTGTCGATCTATCCCTCGGCCGCCGAGCGCAGCCCGCGCCGCGGCCAGGATCGCGCCCGCCTCGCCCAGGTCGAGGCCCTGGTCGCCGCGGCGGTGGAGAGCACACGCGACACGGGGTCGCACGCTCCCTGAGGTTTGCCTGCCCCGCCATGCCGGGCACCCTCCGCGGCTTGCAGCCCACGGCGCACGAGCGCAGAATCCGCGCACGGCGCCGGGTCCCAGGCACCCTCCACGCAAGTCCAGATCACAACCCAAAGTGGACAATTTGCCGCGATTTACGGCAAACTTGCATCCATGAAGCGCTCAAAATGCTTGACGACCCATCTTCACCGGGCGCTCGGGCCAGCCCCCTGGCATGACGGGGCGGTGCTTCACGAGGTCGCTTGCACGCATTCCGCCCGTGGTGGCGAGCCATCCCGGCCGAGCGAGTTCGCGCGCGGCCCCCTCAGCACGAAACGTTTCCGCACCAGTCCGCCGCCCGACCGCGGCGGCCTCGGCGTGTGCGCGAAACCCGAACACTGAATCATCCCGATCGTGGCGCCCGTCGAGGCGATCGCGGTCCCGTCCGGAGAACACCATGGATCTGCGCAAGCTCAAGAAACTCATCGATCTCGTCCAGGAGTCCGGCATCTCGGAGCTCGAGGTGACCGAAGGCGAGGAAAAGGTACGCATCGCCAAGCACACCAGCGCACCTCCGGCAACCTACTATGCCCAGGTCCCCCCCGCACCCGCAGCCGCACCGGCGGCCGTCGTCGCCTCCCCCGCCCTGACCGATGCAGAAGACGAGTTGCCCGACGGTCACGTGGTCAAGTCGCCCATGGTCGGGACCTTCTATCGCGCCGGGGCCCCGGGCGCGAAGCCGCTGGTCGAACTCGGCCAGAAGATCGCCACCGGCGACCGCCTGTGCATCATCGAGGCGATGAAGCTGATGAACGAGATCGAGGCCGACGCCAGCGGCGTCGTCAAGGCCATCCTGGTCGAGAACGGTGAGCCCGTCGAATACGGCCAGCCCCTGTTCGTGATCGGCTGAGTCCGCCATGTTCGAGAAGATCCTGATCGCCAACCGCGGGGAAATCGCCCTGCGCATCCTGCGCGCCTGCCGCGAACTCGGCATCAAGACGGTCGCGGTCCACTCCGAGGCCGACACCCACGCCAAGTACGTGCGACTGGCCGACGAGTCCGTTTGCATCGGCCCGCCGCCCTCTGCGCAGAGCTACCTCAACGTGCCGGCCATCATCTCTGCCGCCGAGGTCACCGACGCCGAGGCCATCCACCCCGGCTACGGCTTCCTCTCCGAGAACGCCGACTTCGGCGAGCGCGTCGAGCAGTCGGGCTTCGTCTTCATCGGCCCACGCCCCGAGACCATCCGCCTGATGGGCGACAAGGTCTCTGCCAAGGATGCGATGAAGGCCGCCGGCGTGCCCTGCGTGCCGGGTTCGGACGGCGCACTGCCCGAGGATCCGAAGGAGATCGTCAAGATCGCACGCGCGGTCGGCTACCCGGTGATCATCAAGGCCGCCGGCGGCGGCGGCGGGCGCGGCATGCGCGTGGTGCACACCGAGGCCGCGCTGCTCAACGCCGTCACCACCACCCGCGCCGAGGCCCAGGCGGCCTTCGGCAACCCCGTCGTATACATGGAGAAGTTCCTCGAGAATCCGCGCCACGTCGAGATCCAGATCCTTGCCGACCAGCACGGCAACGCGGTCTATCTCGGCGAACGCGACTGCTCCATGCAGCGCCGCCACCAGAAGGTGATCGAGGAAGCGCCGGCCCCCGGCATCGACCGCAAGACGATCGCCAAGGTCGGCGAACGTTGCGCGGAAGCCTGCCGCAAGATCGGCTACCGCGGCGCCGGCACCTTCGAGTTCCTCTACGAGAACGGCGAGTTCTACTTCATCGAGATGAACACGCGGGTGCAGGTGGAGCATCCGGTGACCGAGCTGATCACCGGCATCGACATCGTGCAGGCGCAGATCCGCATCGCCGCCGGCGAGAAGCTCTGGTTCCGTCAGCGCGACATCGAGTTCCGCGGCCACGCGATCGAGTGCCGGATCAACGCCGAGGATCCGTTCAAGTTCACGCCCTCGCCCGGTCGCATAACCAACTGGCATACGCCAGGTGGGCCGGGGATCCGGGTCGATTCGCACGTTTACAACGGCTACACCGTGCCGCCCCACTACGACTCGATGATCGGCAAGCTGATCGCATACGGCGACACTCGCGAGCAGGCGATCCGTCGCATGCGCATCGCGCTCTCCGAGATGATGGTCGAGGGCATCAAGACCAACATCCCGCTGCACCAGACCCTGATGCTCGACCCGCGCTTCAACGAGGGCTGCACCAGCATCCATTACCTCGAGCACAAGCTCACCCACCGCAACGAAGTGCAGGACTGACGCGCGATGTGGATCTCGGTGACCCTGCAGGCCGAGGCCGACAAGGCCGAGGCGCTCTCCGACGCACTGATGGAGGCCGGCGCGCTCTCTGTCTCGATCGAGGACGCCGACGCCGGCACCGAGGCGGAGCGCCCGCAGTTCGGCGAGCCCGGCCACCTGCCCACCGCGCTGTGGGACCACAGCCGGGTGATCGCGCTGTTCGACGGTGCGGCCGATCCGGCCGAGCTCGGCGCGATGCTCGCCGAAGCCGCCCGCGCGGCGGGTTTCGACGCCGTCCCCCCGTTCTCCACCGAGACGGTAGCCGAGCAGAACTGGGTGCAGCTCACCCAGAGCCAGTTCGACCCGATCCGCATCACCGACCGGCTGTGGATCGTGCCGTCCTGGCACGAGGCGCCCGACGCCGACGCGATCAACATCGAGCTCGACCCCGGCATGGCCTTCGGCACCGGCTCCCACCCCACCACCCGGCTCTGCCTGGAGTGGCTGTGCGAGGTGGTCACGCCCGGCTGCAGCGTGCTCGACTACGGCTGCGGCTCGGGCATCCTCGGCATCGCCGCGGCCAAGCTCGGCGCCGGCGCGGTGCTCGGCATCGACATCGACGAGAAGGCGGTCGAGGCCGCGCGCGACAACGCCGCGCGCAACCACGCGGCCGTGCGCCTGCAGCACTCTGCCGTGCCGGTCGGCGACACCTTCGATCTGGTCGTCGCCAACATCCTCACCAACCCGCTGTGCGTGCTCGCCCCGGCGATTTCGGCGCGGGTCGCTCCGGGCGGCCGGGTGGCGCTGTCGGGCGTGCTCGAGACCCAGGCCGCGCAGGTCGTGGAGGCCTGGGCACCGCACATCGCACTGCACGTGGGCGCGGCGCACGAAGGCTGGATCCGCCTCGAGGGACGGCGCCCCGGGCCATGATGATCACCCGCTGCCCCGCCTGCCAGACGGTGTTCCGGCTGCGCCCGGAGCAGCTTCACGCACGGGGCGGCGAGGTCCGCTGCGGGCATTGCTTCCACCCCTTCAACGCGCTCGAGCACACGGTCGAGGTTCGCGACGACGGCGCCGCGACCACAGCGGCGCCCCCACCCCCCGCGGCGAGACCGGTGTATGAAGCACGCCCCGAACCGCTGCTCGACTTCGACATCCCCGAGGTTGCCCCCTCGCCGCCGATCCGGGCGCCGCTGCCCGAGCCGGGTCTCGACGACTACGAGGACTGGCTCGCGCCCGCGCACAAGCCCGCGCTGCGCGGCACCGCGATGGACGACGGGCAGACCGGCACGGCCCCCGCCTTCGACGAGGGCGCCGCAGCGGCCCAGCCCTTTCCGGAAGTCTTGCGCAGCGCCCGGCGAGGCCTGCCGATCGACGAGGACGAGGGCGGAACGCCTGCTCGCGGCAGGGACCTCGCCGCGCCCGGGCCCTTCGCACCGACGATCTCCTACACGCCACCGCCGCCCTTCGACGACGATCCGGCCACCGCAATCCCCGGGCTCTCCACCCCCGTGCGCGAATCCGCGCGGGCCGCACCGGAACCCGCCTCCATCCCTGCACACGAGGATGAACAACCCGCCTCGCCTCACGAGCCCGACCTCGCCCGCCTCGACGCCAACTACGGACGCCCGCGCAAGGAAACCCACCCGCTCGTACGCGCGCTCGCGATGCTGCTCGCGGTCGGCTTGTCCGCGCTGCTCGCGGCGCAGGCCACCTATCTGTATCGCATGGAGCTGGCGCGCGCCCTCCCCGGCCTGCGCCCCGTCCTGAGCGAGGCCTGCGCGCGCTTCGGCTGCGGCGTGCCCTATCCGCGCGATGCGGAACACATCGCGATCGAGGCCTCCGACCTGCAGGCCGAACCCGGGCGGCCCGGCTACTACCTGCTGCAAGCCACGCTCAACAACCGCGCGGACTATCCGCAGCAGTGGCCGCATCTGGAACTCACCCTCACCGACGCCGGCGACAACCCGATCTCGCGCCGCGTGCTGCCATCCACCGACTGGCTGCCACCGAGCCAGCCGCACGAAGCCTTCATGGCACGCAGCGCGATCGAGTTGCGCATTCCCTTCGCCGCACCGGCGCTGGCACCGACGGGATACCGGATCTATGCATTCTATCCGTGAGGAGTGAGGCGTAAGGCATCAGGGGTGAGGAGCGGGAGCGAACGCGCTCGACCCCGCATGCGCCGGGCTCGCGCCTGGCATCCTTCTCAGCGCGAGACGCGGGTGGTGCCGGCGTCGCGCAGCACGCGGACGCGCTCACCGGGGCGGAAGCCTTCGCCCTCGTCGGCCTGCACCACGGCGAGAAACTGGTCATTGTCCAGACGCACGGTGACTTCCACGCCCGCTTGCCGGGTCGCGCCTTCCTCCACCGCAGAGCCGGCAAGCCCACCGGCCACCGCGCCGATGACGGTGGCCACGGCCTGGCCACGTCCGCCGCCGACCGTGTTGCCGGCGATACCGCCGATGGCCGCGCCCGCGACCGAGCCGATCGGCGTCTTCGTTCCCTCGAGCTGCACCGCGCGTACCGCCTCGATGGTGCCGAACTGCACCGTCATCGCGCGCCGCGCCTCGGTGCGCGCATACGTGCCCCCCCCCAGTCCCTGGGCGCAGCCGCCCACCGCCAGCGCCGCGATCATCGCGCCGGCCAGGGCGCGCCACTTCATCCCGCTTCGATTCACCATAGATCCTCTCCGAAAGCCTCGCGATAACGCGCCCCGACGTCTGCACGCGAGGGCGCGTAGTTCTGTCCGCCACGCTGGGCGATCTTGAGCGCGCCCATGACCGCGGCCAGGCGCGCGCTCCTGCGCAGGTCCCAGCCCGCGGCGATACCGTGCAGCAGGCCGGCACGGTAGGCGTCGCCGCAACCGGTCGGATCGACGATCGCGTCCGCCCTCACCGCCGGCACCTCGAACACCTCGCCGCGCCAATGCACGCGCGAACCTTCCGCACCCAGCGTCACCACCAGCGCCTCGACCTCGCGCGCGAGTTCGGCCTCGCTGCGCCCGGTCTTCTCGCACATCAGCCGGGCCTCGTAGTCATTGACCGTACAGTAGCGCGCCTGTTGCAGGCATTTCAGTAACGCTTCGCTACCGAGGATGGGCAGGGCCTGGCCCGGATCGAACACGAAGGGCACCCCGGCCGCGGCGAAGCCGTCGGCGTGGCGCAGCATGCCGTCGGCGCCGTCGGGCGAGACGATGCCCAGCGTCGCACCGGCCGCGGTGCGCACGTCGTTCAGGTGCGAGTGGAACATCGCCCCCGGATGGAAGGCGGTGATCTGGTTGTCGTCGAGGTCGGTGGTGATGAAGGCCTGCGCGGTGAAGGTGCCCGGCACCTCGCGCACGAAGTCCTCGCGCAGCCCGAGCGCGCGCAGGCGCGCACGATACGGGCCGGCGTCCTCGCCGACGGTGGCGACGATCAGCGGATCGCTGCCGAGCAGCTTGAGCCCGTAGGCGATGTTGCCGGCACAGCCGCCGAACTCCCGGCGCAGGTCGGGCACCAGGAAGGAGACGTTGAGGATATGGATCTGCTCGGGGAGGATGTGATTCCGGAAGCGGTCGTGGAAGACCATGATCGAGTCGTAGGCGACCGATCCGCAGACGAGGATGGACATGGAAGGCAGGCAGGCGGAGGGTGGGCGGAAGCCGGATTATACGCGGCCCCTCCGCCTTCCCCTGCCGCCGCCGGAGCCGCGGCCAGGTCTTCAGTCCTGATCGGCGAGCGCCTCGCGCAGCTTCGCCGCCATCGCCTCGAGCGCCTCGCGCGGCGGGTTCTTCACCGGCCAGGCCAGCGCCATGCCGTCGCCTTCCCAGCGCGGCAGCACGTGGAGATGGAAGTGGAACACGGTCTGCGCCCCCGCCTTCTCGTTGGCCTGGAGCAGCGTCACTCCCTCGCAGCCGGTCACCTTCTTCGCCACGCGGGCGACCCGCGCCGCCGTGCGGAAGGCCGCGCCGGCGAGGGAGTCGTCGAGCGCGTAGATGTTCGCGCGGTGCGGCTTGACCAGCACCAGCATGTGGCCGGGATTGACCGACTGGATGTCCATGATGGCGAGCGTGTCGGCGTCCTCATACACCTTGGACGACGGCAGTTCGCCGCGCGCGATGCGGCAGAACACGCAGTCGGGGTCGTGGTCGGGCGGGGTCGTGCACTGCATGCGAAGTTCTCCTGGGGCCGGATGTGCGTCATCGCATCGTAACCAGCACGTCACCGCGTCGCAACGACGGGTTTCGAGAATGGTCCGCACCCAACAGGACGGACACAGGCCATGCTCCAGCACCTCCAGCCCCGCCAGCAAACCGCCGCGCGCAAGACGCGCAACCTGCACGTCGGCCTCGCCAGCAGCGAGACCGAGATCCTCGAGGCGCAGAAGCTGCGCTACCGGGTCTTCGCCGAGGAGATGGGGGCCCGCCTGCCCACACGCAGTCCGGGCGTCGACCGCGACCTCTACGATCCCTTCTGCGAGCACCTGATCGTGCGCGACGAGGATGCCGGCCGCATCGTCGGCACCTATCGCATCCTGTCGCCCTCCGCCGCACGCCGGGTGGGCGGCTACTACTCCGAGAACGAATTCGACCTCACCCGCCTGCAGCACCTGCGCGGCCAGCTGGTGGAGATCGGGCGCTCTTGCATCGACGCCGACTACCGCAGCGGCGCGGTGATCGCGCTGCTGTGGTCGGGGCTCGCGCGCTACATGCAGGAGAACGGCTACGAATACCTGATCGGCTGCGCCTCGGTAAGCATGGCCGACGGCGGGCACGCCGCGGCCAGCCTGTATAATCGTCTGCGCGAAAAACACCTCGCCCCGCTCGAGTACCACGTCTTTCCGCGCTGCCCGCTGCCGCTCTCGAGCCTGCGCGGCGACCTCGACGCCGAGGCGCCACCGCTGATCAAGGGCTACCTGCGCGCGGGAGCCTGGGTCTGCGGCGAGCCGGCATGGGACCCCGACTTCAACACCGCGGACCTGCCCATCCTGATGCCGATCGGCCGCGTGGATGGGCGCTACGCCCGCCACTTCATGGGACGCAAGGACTGAACGCCCCCCGCCACCCCGACCTCGTGCAGGATCGCGCCATGCATGCCGGTGCCGGCACCGCGCCACCAGCCTCCGCGTCCGGAGCAGCCACCCGCGCGGCCGCGGCGAGCGAGGCGCGCGCTGGTGGGCTGCTGCGCGCGACGCGCTGGACCCGGCTCGCCCTGCACCTACTGCAGGGGGTGCTGACGATCGCGACGATCTATCCGCTCACCGGCCGCGACACTCGCGAGGCCCTGCGCCAGCGCTGGTCTCAGGGGCTGCTGCGGGTGCTCGGGATGCGCCTCGAGCACCGCGGCGAGGCAATCGCACCCGGTTGCATGCTGGTTGCCAACCACGTCTCCTGGGTGGACATCTTCGCGATCAACGCGCTCGCCCCCGCCGCCTTCGTCTCCAAGTCCGAGGTGCGCGCCTGGCCGGTGATCGGCTGGCTGGCGGCGAAGAACGACACCATCTTCCTGCGTCGCGGCAGCCGTGGCCACGCCCGCATCATCAACGAGGAAACCGCCGCGCTGCTCGACGCCGGGTGCAACGTCGCCATCTTCCCCGAGGGCACGACCACCGACGGCGCGACCCTGCTGCACTTCCACGCCGCGCTGCTGCAGCCGGCGATCGCCTGCGGCCATCCGGTGCAGCCCCTCGCGCTGCAATACCGCACGCCGGACGACCGCTTCAGCCGCGCGCCCGCCTACGATGGCGAGCTCAGCCTGGGCGAGTGCATCGCCAACATCATCGCCGCGCCGCGCACGATCGCGCGCATCACGGTGGCAGCGCCGATCGCCACCGCCGACGGAGCGGACCGGCGCACGCTGGCTGCACGCACGCGCGGCGAGATCGCCACCGCCATCGGCGTCGCGCTCGACGCGCAGACCTGAGACCACCGCCGCAGGCTCAGCC
Source organism: Thauera aminoaromatica (assembly GCF_000021765.1). Taxonomy (NCBI): domain Bacteria; kingdom Pseudomonadati; phylum Pseudomonadota; class Betaproteobacteria; order Rhodocyclales; family Zoogloeaceae; genus Thauera; species Thauera aminoaromatica. The sequence goes on from NC_011662.2 coordinate 3,776,710, forward strand.
CGGGACCTGGAACACCGCGTCGTCCTCGATGCGCAGCGCGGTCAGCTTGCCGCCCCACACGCAGCCCGAATCGAGCGCGATCAGCCCCGGCTCGCGGTAGAAGCCGAGCGCCGACCAGTGCCCGCAGACGATCGTATGGGTACGGCTGAAACGGTCGGGCACGCGGAACCACGGCAGCATGCCCGACGGCGCCTTGTGCGGCGCGCCCTTGGCACTCAGGTCCATGCGCCCCTGCGCGGTACAGAAGCGCAGGCGCGTCATGGCATTGACGATCACGCGCAGACGGTCCCAGCCCTTGAGCCCGTCCGACCAGCGATCCGGGCGGTTGCCCGCGAGGTGGAGCAGGAACTCGCGCGACTTCGGCCCGGCCAGCACCGCACCCACCTCGGCGGCGAGCGCCTGCGCGCGCGTCACCGTCCACCCGGGCAAGAGGCCGGCATGCACCAGCACGTGGTCGCCATGGACCCGCATCAGGGGCTGGAAGCTCAGCCACTCCAGCAACTCGTCGCGGTCGTCCGCCTCGAGCACCTGGAACAGCGTGTCGTCGCTGTCGCGCCGCTTGTAGCCGGCGGCGACCATCAGCAGGTAGAGGTCGTGGTTGCCGAGCACGATGCTCGCAGCATCGCCCAGCCCGCGCAGGAAACGCAGCACACGCAGGGATTCGGGTCCCCGATTGACGAGGTCGCCGACGATCCACAGCCGGTCGACCGCGGGATCGAAGGCGATGCGGTCGAGCATGCGGTCCAGCGGGGCGTAGCAGCCCTGGATGTCGCCGATTGCGTAGTTGGCCATCGATTCCTGCCGCTGCCGGCCGGCGGGCCGCAGCGCATGGAAGGTTGTAGATCGGGGGCGGCCGTCGCGCCGGGCCGCCCCGGGCGGATCAGACCCGGTAGTACTCCCGGTACCAGGCGATGAAGCGGCCGACGCCCTCGCGCACGCTGGTCGCCGGGGCGAAGCCGGTCCACGCGTTCAGCGCGGCGGTGTCGGCGTAGGTGGCCGGGACGTCGCCGTCCTGCAGCGGCAGGAAGTTCTTCTGCGCGGTGGTGCCGAGCGCATCCTCGATCGCGGCGACGAACTCCATCAGTTCGACCGGGTCATGGTTGCCGATATTGAACACACGGTAGGGTGCGCTGCCGGTGCCCGGGTTCGGCTGCATCGGATCGAAGGCGGGATCGGGTTCGGCGATGCGGTCAAGGGTGCGGATCACCCCCTCGACGATGTCGTCGACATAGGTGAAGTCTCGCCGCATGCGGCCGTGGTTGAAGACATCGATCGGACGCCCTTCCAGGATCGCCTTGGTGAACAGGAACAGCGCCATGTCCGGGCGGCCCCAGGGGCCATACACGGTGAAGAAGCGCAGTCCGGTGGTGGGCAGGCCGTAGAGGTGGCTATAGGTGTGCGCCATCAGCTCGTTGGCCTTCTTGGTCGCCGCGTAGATGCTCACCGGGTGGTCGACGCTGTCGCTCTCCGAGAACGGCATCTTCGTGTTGCCGCCATACACGCTGGAGCTCGACGCATAGACCAGGTGCTGCACCTTCGCGTGGCGGCAGCCCTCGAGGATGTTCATGAACCCGACCAGGTTGCTGTCGACATAGGCGTGCGGGTTCTGCAGCGAATAGCGCACCCCGGCCTGGGCGGCGAGGTGGATGACGCGGTCGAACTTCTCGGCGGCGAACAAGGCCTCCATGCCGGCGCGGTCGGCCACGTCCATCTTCACGAAGCGGAAGCCCGCGTGCGGCTGCAGCCGGGCAAGGCGCGCCTCCTTGAGGGTGGGGTCGTAGTAGTCGTTCAGGTTGTCGAGGCCGACCACCTCGTCGCCGCGCGCGAGCAGGCGCAGCGTGGTGTGCATGCCGATAAAACCGGCAGCGCCGGTGACGAGGATCTTCATGGAGGAAATTGGCTGGGCGATGGATTGGACAAATTATCGCATGCCCACGCCAGCGCACAGTGTGAACGGTTTCCTTCATCGCGCGCAGGACCGCGGCCGGCGTCCTTGCTTATACTGCGGCGGTCGTCCTGCCCTTCCACCCGATGCTGACCCGCCTGCCCTACACCTTGCTGTGGATCCTCGCCCTGCCCCTGGTGCTGCTGCGCCTGGCCTGGCGGGCGCGCCACCAGCCCGCCTATCTGCGCCACGTCGGCGAGCGCTTCGGGCGCTACCGGACGCGCGCGCCGGTGGGGGTGATCTGGGTGCACGCGGTCTCCGTGGGCGAGACCCGCGCCGCCGAACCGCTGGTGCGCGCCCTGCTCGCCGAATGGCCGGAGCACTCGGTGCTGCTCACCCACATGACGCCGACCGGTCGCGACACCTCGAAAACCCTCTTCCGCGACGAGCCGCGTGTGCTGCGCGCCTACCTGCCCTACGACCTCGGCTGCTTCGCCCACGCCTTCCTGCGCCACTTCCGCCCGCTGTTCGGAGTGGTGATGGAGACCGAGCTGTGGCCCAACCTCCTCGCCGCCTGCCGACGCCGCCGCATTCCGGTGATGCTCGCCAACGCCCGTCTGTCGGAGCGCTCGGCGCGTCGCTACGCCCGCCTGCCCGCGCTCACCGCGCTCACCCTGAAGGCACTCGCGGCGATCGGCGCGCAGACCGCCGCCGACGCCGCCCGCCTCGCCCAACTCGGCGCGCGCCGAGTCACGGTCACCGGCAACCTCAAGTTCGACATCGCCCCGCCGGCGCCGCTGCTGGCGCTCGGCCGCAGCCTGCGCGAACGCATCGGCGCGCGCCCGGTGCTGCTCGCCGCGAGCACCCGCGAGGGAGAGGAGGCCCTGCTGCTCGACGCCTTCGCCCGCCTGGCGCCGCCCGCGGCCTTGCTGCTGCTGGTGCCGCGCCACCCGCAGCGCTTCGACGAGGTCGCCGCGCTCGCCAGCGCCCGCGGCCTCGCGCTGCAGCGGCGCAGCGCGGACGACGCGGTGCGTGCGGACACGCGCGTGCTGCTCGGCGACTCGATGGGCGAGATGTTCGCCTACTACGCCGCCGCCGACGTCGCCCTGATCGGCGGCAGCTGGCTGGCCTTCGGCGGGCAGAACCTGATCGAGGCCTGCGCGGTCGGCACCGCGGTGGTGATCGGCCCGCACACCTTCAATTTCCAGGCGGTGGCCGAGGACGCCGAGCGCGCCGGTGCCGCGGTGCGCGCGCGGGATGCGGAGGCCGGCATGCGCGAGGCGCTGGCGCTGGTCGCCGACCCGGCGCGGCGCGCGCAGATCGCCGCCGCGGGGCGCGCCTTCGCGACCACGCACCAAGGCGCGACCGCGCGCAGCGTTGCGCTGCTCACGGCGCTGGCTGCGAGGCGTGAGGCGTGAGCCGTGCCGGGACGTTCAGGGCGCGAGCAGTGCGTTGATCGCGCGCACGTCGTCCTCGCCCAGGGTGCCGGCGGCGGCCTTCAGGCGCAACTGCGCGAGCAGGGTGTCGTAGCGCGCACGAGCGAGCTTCTGCAAGGTGTCGGCGAGCTGGGTCTGGGCGTTCAACACGTCGATGTTGATGCGCACGCCGACCTCGTAGCCGAGCTTGTTGGCGTCGAGCGCCGAGGTGGACGAGACGCGCGCGGCCTCGAGCGCCTTCACCTGCGCCATGCCGCTGGTCACGCCCAGCCAGGACTGGCGTGCGGCGAGCGCGGCGCTGCGGCGGGCGTCCTCGAGATCGGCGTCGGCCTTCATGCGCAGCGCAGCGGCCTCGCGCGACACCGAGGACACCCGGCCGCCCGCAAACAAGGGCACGTTGAGCTGCAGGCCGACACTGCTCACTTCATTGCGTCCGGCCGAGAGTTGCAGGTCGTTGTTGACACCGTGCCGGGCGACGACATCGACCGTAGGCAGATGGCCGGCGCGGGCGCGTTCGACTTCGCGCACGGCGATCTCGCGCACCAGCTGCTGGGCCTGCACGCCGAAGCCGCCGGATTCGGCCGCGGCCACCCAGTCGACGATGTTCTCGGGTTGCGGGCGCTGCAGCGCGACGCCTTCGCGCAGGCCGGCCAGCGCCTCGGGTTGTTTGCCGATGATCTGCGCCAAGGTCTGGCGCGCGACCTCAAGCAGGTTCTGCGCCGCGATCTCCTGCGCCGAGGCGAGGTCGAAGCGCGACTGCGCCTCATGCACGTCGGTGATCGTCACCGTGCCGACCTCGAAGCTGGTCTTCGCCAGCTCGAGCTGCTCGCCGGCCGCGGTGCGCAGCTGCGTCACCGCGGCGAGCGCGTCCTGGGCGTTGAGCACGTTGAAGTAGGCCTCGGCGACGCGCAGCACGAGATCCTGGCGTGCAATGCCGAACTGGGTCTCGGCGAGCGCAGTCTGCAGCTCACCCTGCTTGAACTGCACCCAGTTCTGCCAGCGGAACAGCGGCTGGGTAAGCTGCACGCCGTAGCCGTTGCTGTTGTAGCTGCCTTCACGGGGCGAGGCCCCGACCGGCTTGAGCTTGGCGTCGTTCCGGGTGGTGTTGGCGTCCATGCCCACCTGCGGCAGCAGCCCGGCGCGGCCCTGCACCACCTTCTCCTGCCCGGCCTCGAGCTGGGCGCGCGCGGCGGAGAACTTGGCGTCGTTGGCGAGCGCGTCCTGGTACACCTGCATCAGGTCGGCCGCCGCGGCAGCGCCCGCGAACAGGCCCGCCACCAGAACTGCCAGGACTCGCTTCATCGTGTTCTCCGCTGCTGCTGCGCCGCGCTCAATACTGCGGCATGTTGCGATCGACCTCGTTCGCCCAGCCGGCGACGCCGCCGGACAGGTTGGCCACGTTGGAGAAGCCCTGGCGCTCGAGGAACATCGCGACCTGCCAGCTGCGTCCGCCGTGATGGCAGATGACCACCGTCTCGCGGTCGCGTTCCAGCTCCGCGTAACGCGCCGGGACGCTGCCCATCGGCATCGTCACCGAGCCGGGGATCTGGCAGATCTGCACCTCCCACGGCTCGCGCACGTCGAGCAGCAGGGGTGCAGGCCGTCGCGCGTCTTGCAGGCGCTCGGCGAGCATGGTCGGCGTGATCTGCAGCATCGTCGCCTCAGAAGCTGAAGGCTTCGCGCTGGGGCGCGTTCTTGAGCATGGGCACCACGGTCTCGAACACGTCCTCGGTACGGAAGCGGCCTTCGCCCTCACAGGTGATCAGGCGCGCCTTCATGACCGGCGCCTCGCCGACGAAGGCGAACAGGCGACCACCCACCTTGAGCTGCTCGAGCAGCGACTGCGGCACGAAGGGCAGCCCGCCGGAAACGACGATCACGTCGTAGGGCGCGCGGCCAGACCATCCCTGCACACCGTCGCCGTCGACCACGACCACGTTGTGCACGCCGTTGCGCTCGAGGTTGGCGCTCGCCAGCTTCACCAGCTCGGGCTCGATCTCCATGGTGCGCACCCACTCGGCACGCGCCGCCAGCAGCGCGGCGAACCAGCCCGAGCCGGCGCCGATCTCGAGCACGGTGTCGGACTTGGTGACACGCAGCGCCTGCAGGATCTTGCCTTCGATCACCGGCTTGAGCATGACCTGGCCACAGCCGATCGGGATCTCGACGTCGGCGAAGGCCAGCTCGCGATGCGCGGCGGGAACGAATTCCTCGCGCTTGACCGTCATCAGGAGGTCGAGCACGTCCTGATCCAGCACCTCCCAGGGGCGGATCTGCTGCTCGACCATGTTGAAGCGCGCTTTCTCGAAGTTCATCAGGGGCTCCCGGCGAAATATTAGCACACGCTAATGGATAGCGTTATCCATGAAGGCAAAACCTCGTCATTCTAGCGCAGTTGCTGCGCTGCGATCCGCCGCCGCGCGCTCCTCGTCCGCCGGCTTGACACGGTACCAGGCGGCGTAGAGCGCGGGCAGGAAGAGGATGGTGAGCACCGTGGCGACGGTCAGCCCGCCCATGATCGCCACCGCCATCGGCCCGAAGAAGGTGCTGCGCGACAAGGGCACCATGGCCAGGATGGCCGCCGCGGCGGTGAGCATGATCGGGCGGAAGCGCCGCACCGCGGACTCGACGATGGCCTCCCACTGCATGCGCCCGGCCTCGACGTCCTGGCGGATCTGGTCCACCAGGATCACCGAGTTGCGCATGATCATGCCCGACAGCGCGATCGTGCCGAGCAGGGCGACGAAGCCGAAGGGCTTGCCGAAGGCGAGCAGGAAGGCGGCGACACCGATCAGGCCGAGCGGTGCGGTGAGCACGACGATGATGGTGCGCGAGAAGCTCTTCAGCTGCAGCATCAGCACCGTGAGCACGGTGAGCACGAAGATCGGCATGCCGGCGCCCACCGAGCCGCTGCCCTTGGCGCTCTCCTCGACCGCGCCGCCGACCTCGAGGCGGTAGCCGAGCGGCAGCTGCGCGGAGAGCTCGGCCATGCGCGGCGCGAGCTGGCCCACCACCACCGCGGGCTGGGTGCCGTCGTAGAGCGAGGCGCGCACGGTCACGGTGGGGATGCGGTTGCGCCGCCAGATCACCCCCGGCTCGAAGTCGTGCTCGAGGCGCGCCACCTGCGCCAAGGGCACGCTGCGCCCGCCGCCCACCGGCAGGGCGAGGTCGGGCAGCTGCGACAGGTGCGCGCGCTCGCTCTCCGCACCGCGCAGCACCAGCGCGATGGTCTTGTTGCCCTCGCGGAACTGGGTTGCGGTCATGCCCTGCAGCGAGGTGGCGAGCAGACTGGAGAGGTCCTGGGTGGAGACGCCGAGCAGGCGCGCCTTGTCCTGGTCGATCGCCACCCGCACCACCTTGGACGGCTCCACCCAGTCCATATGCACATTGGAAAGGTGCGGATTGGCGCGCATCGCCTCGGCCACCGCCTGCGCACGCCGGTGCAGCTCGGCCAGATCCGGCCCGCTCACCCGGTACTGCACCGGAAAGCCCACCGGCGGCCCGTTCTCCAGCCGGACGACGATGCCGCGCAGCGGCCAGGGCTCGTCCTCGAAGAGGTGGATCAGTTTCGCGCGCAGCGCCTCGCGCTCGGCCAGGCCGGCGGTGAGGATCACGAGCTGGGCGAAGTTGGTCTGCGCGAGTTGCTGGTCGAGCGGCAGGTAGAAGCGCGGGCTGCCGGTGCCCACCCAGGCCACGTAGTTCTCGATGCCCTCCTGCCTGTCGAGGAAGGCCTCCAGCCGCTTCACCGCGACCTCGGTGGCGTGGTGCGACGCACCCTCGGCCAGGCGCAGGTCGACCAGCAGCTCGGGCCGCGTCGAGTCGGGGAAGAACTGCTGCGGCACGAAGCGGGCGAACACGAACAGCGCGCCGACGAAGATCGCCACGGTGAGCAGGATCACCCCCCAGCGCCAGCGCACGCAGGCGTTCACCAGCGCCCGCAGCCGGTTGTAGAAGGGCGTGTGGTAGATCGCGAACTCGTCGTGCTGCTCGTGGGCATGGAGGTCGCGCTCCGCCATCCGCCGCCCCAGCGCCGGCCAGACCCTTCCGACCACGCGCGCCAGCCGCGAGGGCTGCCCGGCGCGCTTGCTGAAGTCGGGCAGCAGGTAGTAGCCCAGATAGGGCACGAAGAGCACCGCGGCGATCCACGACACCAGCAGCGCGGTCACCGTGACCTGGAAGATCGAGCGCGTGAACTCGCCCACCGAGGACGCCGCCAGCGCCACCGGCAGGAAACCCGCTGCCGTCACCAGCGTGCCCGAGAGCATCGGCATCGCGGTCGAGGTCCACGCGTAGCTCGCCGCCCGCACCCGGCCCCAGCCCTGCTCCATCTTGCTCGCCATCATCTCGACGGCGATGATCGCGTCGTCCACCAACAAGCCGAGCGCGATGATCAACGCCCCGAGCGAGATCTTGTGCAGGCCGATGTCGAACAGGTGCATGAACATGAAGGTGATCGCCAGCACCACCGGGATGATCACCAGCACCACCACGCCGGTGCGGAAGCCGAGCGACAGCAGGCTCACCGCCATCACGATGAGCACCGCCTCGGCGAGCACCTTGACGAACTCGTCGACCGCCCGCGTGACCGCACGCGGCTGGTCGGCCACGCGCTCGAGGCGGATGCCGACGGGCAACTGCGCGACGATCTTCTCCACCGCCGCGTCGAGCTGGCGGCCAAGCGCGACGATGTCGCCGCCGCTGCGCATCGACACACCGATGCCGAGCGCCTCCTGCCCCATGAAGCGCAGGCGCTCGGCCGGCGGGTCGGCGTAGCCGCGGCGCACCTCGGCGATGTCGCCCAGGCGCAGGCTGCGCCCGCCGGCGCGGATCACGGTGGCGCGAATCGCGTCTAGGTCCTCGAACTGCCCCGACGGCCGCAGCCAGATGCGCTCATCCCCGGTCTCGAAGAAGCCGGCGCCGGTCTCCGCGTTCTGCCGGGCGAGCGCGCCGACGATGTCGTCCAGGCGCACGCCCAGGGTGGCGAGGCGCGTGTTGGAGATCTCCACGAAGACGCGCTGCGGCTGCTCGGCGAAGAAGCTCACCTTGGCGACGTCCTTCACGCGCAGCAGCTCGCCGCGGATCGCCTCGGCGTGGCGCTCGAGCTCGGCGTGGCTCACGCCCTCGCCGAGCAGGGCGAAGACATTCCCGTAAGTGTCGCCGAACTCGTCGTTGAAATACGGTCCGCGCACGCCGGTCGGGAAGGTGTGGGCGATGTCGCCGATCTTCTTGCGCGCCTGGTACCAGATGTCGGGGATGTCGCGCGCGCGCGTGGAGTCCTTCGCCACGAAGAAGACCATCGCCTCGCCCGGCTTGGAGTAGCTGCGGATGATGTCGGCCTGGGCGATCTCCTGCAGCTTCTTCTCGATCTTGTCGGTGACCTGCCGTTCGACCTCGCGCGCACTCGCCCCCGGCCACTCGGCGCGCACCACCATGACCTTGAAGGTGAAGGGCGGATCCTCGGACTGGCCGAGCCGGGTGTAGGCGAACATCCCGCTCAGCGTGCACACGATCAGGAAGTACAGCACCAGGGAGCGGTGGGTCAGCCCCCATTCGGACAGGTTGAAGCGCCCGCTGCCGATCGGCCCCTCGCCCTTCATGCTCATCGCCGCACGTCCAGCAGCACCGGCGCGCCTTCCTCGACGGCACGCACGCGCATGCCCTCGATCAGCTTGTACACCCCGGCCACCACGACACGGGCCTGCGCCGGCAGGCCGGCGCGCACCACGACGCCGTCCTCGCGCCAGGCGCCGAGCTCGACCGCGAGCGGCCGCACGGCGTCGTCCTCGCCCACCACCCACACCGTGCCGGCATCGGCCTGGCCGGGTTGTCGCGTCACCGCGGGCAGCGGCAGCAGCACGCCGCCGGCCTCGCCATCCGCCGTGGCGAAGGCCACGCTCGCGCTGGCGCCGAGCGCGAGCGTGGCGTCGGCCCCCGGCACCGCGACCCGCACCGCGTGGGTGCGGGTGGCAGCGTCGGCCGCCGGCGCGACCTCGCGCACGCGGCCGGCGTATGCGCGCTCGGGTGCCGCCCATGGGCGCACCTGCGCGGCGCTGCCCGGCGCGATGCGGCCGGTGCGCCCCTCGGGCACGTGGATCAGCACCTCGCGCTCGTCGGGGCGGGCGAGGCGCAGCACCGCCTGGCCCGCCCCGACCACCTGCCCCGGCTCGGCGAGCACCGCGGTGACCACGCCGGCGGCGGGCGCCTCGAGGCGGGCGTAGCCGGCCTGGTTGGCGGCGACCTCGGCCTGCGCGCGCGCCTGGCGAAGGCGCGCCTCGGCGGCCTGCAGCGCGGTGCGACGGGCGTCGAGCAGCGAGGACGAGACGAAGTTGCGCGCCTGCAGCTCGCGTGCGCGGGCGAATTCCGTGCGCGCAAGCGCGAGGTCGGACTCGGCGGCCGCGGCCGCGGCCTGCGCCGAAGCCAGCGCCAGGCGCACGTCCTGCGCGTCGAGCAGCGCCAGCGGCGTGCCGGCGGCAACCTCGGCGCCGACATCGACGAGGCGCTCGACCAGCTTGCCGCCGATGCGAAATCCCAGGTCGGACTCGACGCGCGCCCTCACCTCGCCGGCATAGACCTGCACGGACGGGGGTGCATTGGCGGCAGCGAAGCTGCGAACGAGGACCGCGGGCGGCGGCGGGGTATGGGGTGCGGGCGCGGAACAGGCGGCCAGCACGAACAGGCCGGCCAGCAGCGTCGGGAGGGTGCGGAAACGCATGGAAATCTCGTGGCGATCGGGAGCGCCCCTGCCGACAACCCGCGGACGCGAGGCGAGGCCGCTAGTGTAGCGCCTCGCCCGTGTGGCCATGATCGCCGACGCCCCGCCGGCGCACAGACCTTGCCCATCGCGGGTCGTTCCCGCCACCCGATCCGGCCTCCGGGGATCCTGAAGTGCGCAAATGGGGCTCTTCGCGGTCGGACGACGCTCAGCGCGACTCGAGCAGCGGCCGGCCGTTGGTCGGCTGGATCGGCCGGCCGTTGCGCGGGTACAGGCGGGCGAAGACGTCGAGCTGGTCCGCGGAGATCGTCACCGGCTGCTTCATCACCACCCACAGCACGTCCTCGGTACACGGCGGCATCGGCAACGAGCCGGTGTAGAGGTAGTGGCCCGGGTCGGCCGGCACCAGCGCCGGCAGGTCGAGCACGGCGTCGGGAACGAACTCGCGCCCGCGATCGAGCGGCAGGTTGTTCCACAAGGTCTGCAGCGCCGGGCTGGCGTCGCCGCCCGCCGACAGCAGCAGCGAGACGATCGCCATGCGGCCGTCATCGGCGCGATGCTGCAGGTAGATCGCCATGTCGTGCGCCATGCCGCCGACGCGATCCTGCGAGGGGCGGTGCAGGGTGAGGCGCTCGAGCGCGTAACGCACCCCACGCACGGTGATGCCCATGCCCTCGCCAACCTCGACCTGCAAGGTGTTGCCGGTATCGCGGATGCGGAAGCCGGTGCGACGGTAGTCGAAGCGCACCGGCGCGAGATCGACCGCGATGCCGTCGCGCAGGTCGATCGGAGACTGCCGCGTGCCCTCCTCGCAGAGCCGCCACTCGGGGCGCATGCGGCCCCAGTGCTGCGGACCGCGCTCGCCCTCGTAGCTCCACTCCGGCACCCCCGGGCCGAGGCGGGTGAGCTCGATGCCGGCCGCGCGCAAGGCCTCCTCGCGGGCCGACGCGGCGCGCTCGGGCGGCGCGGGAGTCGCGTCCGGCGATGCCGGCTGCGCTGCGGCGACGCGTTCCGGACCGGCGGGACGCGGGCGCGGCGGCGTCGGTCTTGCCGGCACGGCGGACGCGGCCCTGGCCGGGGACGCCTTCTCGCGTGCGCCCGCGCGCTCCGGCGCGACCGGCCGCTCCGGCGCTGGCGCCGCCTGGCGGGCCGGCACAGCCGCCTGCGGAGCGGGCGCAGCGCGCCCCTGCGCAGGCGGCTGTTCGCGCACCGGCGGCTTGGGGGCCGGCGCGGTCTTCGCCTCGGGCTCGGCCGTCGCCGACAACTTGGGCAGCGGCGGCAGAATGGACTTGCGAGAGGACTCGGGCGCCGCGGCGCCCTGACCGCCAGGCAGGAACTTGGCCGGGATCTCGACGTGGGTCTCGAAGGCGGGGGGCGCCGCGGCGGGCTGCTCACCGCCGGCACCGGTACGCACCACCTCGGCGGAGACGGACTCCGCGCTCGGCTGGCGCACGCTGCCGGACTGCGCGCGCGCAGACTCCGCGGGCTTCGCCGCAGGCGACTGCACGGCCGTGGCGGCGGCCGCGGCAGGGGGCGTCGAAACCGCCGCAGCCGCGGGCGCTGCGGCGCCCCCAGGGGCCGCCACCGCCGCCGGCTGCGCGCTCGCGATCCGGGCCGCCTCGGCCGCCATCTTCTGCAGCTCGACCGCCGAGGGCGGATCGCACACCTCGCGCCACATGCGCTCGTCCACCGTGTTGCGCGCCACCGCGATCGGCGCCTCGGCCGCCACCGGCTCCTCGCGCACGATGTTGTCGTCGGCATCGACATACACCCGCTTGACCGTGGCGAAGCTGCGGTTGCGGCAGTCGTAGCGGTTGAGCGCCTTGATCATGGCGTAGCCGGAGCGCTGCGCCTCCTCCGAGGTCAGCACCACCCGGCCCCAGGAGATCTTGGTGCCGGCGTCCGAGCGCAGGATGCTGCCGCGATCGATCTCGATGCGGCGGTCGCGGTCGCTCAGCACGAGCTGCCAGTCGGCGGCACAGGCCACGCCGGCGAGGTGGGCGAGCAGCAGGGCGAGGAGGAGAGGGCGCGGTTTTTTCATCGGCGTCGGCATGGCGTGGCGTTCCATCCAGCTAAACGACCACGAGGGCGGGATCTTGAGCGGCTTGCCACGCTAAAGTGCATACAGTATCTTCCTCCGCTCTCGTTGGGGGTGCCCGCCGCGCACGGGCTGAGAAACACCCTTGGAACCTGATCCGGCTCGCACCGGCGTAGGGAAACGTCCTTCATGAGTTCGTCCGCAAGCTCCGCTGCCACCGGCAGCGCCTCGTCCCGCTCTTCCGGGACGTCCTCCCGAATCCCGAACGTGGTCACCATCGCCGGCGTCGACCCGTCCGGCGGCGCCGGCGTGTTCGCCGACCTCAAGACGTTCAGCGCGCTCGGCGCCTACGGCTGTGGCGTGGTCGCTGCGCTCACCGCGCAGAACACGCAGGCGGTCACCGGCGTGCACGTGCCGCCCACCGACTTCCTGCGCCTGCAGATCGACACCCTGTTCGCCGACGTCGCCATCCACGCCACCAAGATCGGCATGCTCGGCAGCGCCGAGGTCACCACCACAGTGGCCGAGCGCCTCGCGCACTGGCAGGCGGCCAGGGTGGTGCTCGACCCGGTCATGGTGGCCAAGAGCGGCGACAGCCTGCTCGCGAAGAGCGCGATCTCGGCGATGCGCGAGGCGCTGTTCCCGCAGGCCTTCCTGATCACCCCCAACCTGCCCGAGGCTGGCGTGCTGCTCGAGCAGCGCGCGCCCGACACGGTCAAGGAGATGTACCGCGCCGCCGAGCGCCTGCGCGAGCTGCTGCCGCTATCCTCCGAGCGCTGGGTGCTGCTGAAGGGCGGCCACCTGCCCGGCAACGACCTGGTCGACCTGCTGTTCGACGGCGACCGCATGGTCGAGCTGCCCGCACAGCGCATCGATACCAAGAACACCCACGGCACCGGGTGCACGCTCAGCTCGGCCATCGCCGCGCTGCTGCCGCAGGCCGAAGGCCAGTTCCGCCCGGTCGAGACCGCGGTGCGCCATGCGCGCCAGTGGCTGCTCGGCGCGATCGCGCACTCGGGCGAGCTCGCGGTCGGCAGCGGGCACGGGCCGGTGCATCACTTCCACGCCTTGTGGAAGCGGTGACCCGAGACGCGGCGGAGACCCTCCCCGTGAGAGCGAGCCTGCCCGCGAAGATGGCCCGATCGATCACCCCATTCGCGGGCAAGCCCGCTCCCACGGCCGCTTGACGGCACCGGCAGCCCTGCGGCACGAACCGAACACCAGACCAAAACCCACAGCCTTCCCCAGGAGACAGCATGAACGCCAACGAAAAATTCATCGCCGCCAAGGCCCACGTCGACGAGGCCGCGATCGCCCCGCTGCCCAACTCGCGCAAGATCTACGTCGAGGGCTCGCGCCCCGACATCCGCGTGCCGATGCGCGAGATCTCGCAGGCCGACACCCCGGCCTCCTTCGGCGCCGAGCAGAACCCGCCGATCTTCGTCTATGACTGTTCGGGCCCCTACTCCGACCCGGCCGCGAAGATCGACATCCGCTCCGGCCTGCCCGCGCTGCGCCAGCAGTGGATCGAGGAGCGCGCCGACACCGAGCTGCTGCCCGACCTGTCGTCCGAATTCGGCCGCCAGCGCGCCGCCGACAAGAGCCTGGACGAGCTGCGCTTCCCCGGCCTGCACCGCAAGCCGCGCCGCGCCAAGGCCGGCGCGAACGTGTCGCAGATGCACTACGCGCGCCGCGGCATCATCACGCCCGAGATGGAATACGTCGCCATCCGCGAGAACCTCAACCGCGAGCAGTACATCGCCTCGCTGCGCGCCAGTGGCGGCCTCAAGGGCCAGAAGATGGCCGACATGATGCTGCGCCAGCACCCGGGCCAGAACTTCGGCGCCAGCCTGCCGGCGACGATCACGCCCGAGTTCGTGCGCGACGAGATCGCCCGCGGCCGCGCCATCATCCCCAACAACATCAACCACCCCGAGAGCGAGCCGATGATCATCGGCCGCAACTTCCTCACCAAGATCAACGCCAACATCGGCAACTCGGCGGTCACCTCCAGCATCGCCGAAGAGGTCGACAAGATGACCTGGTCGATCCGCTGGGGCGGCGACACGGTGATGGACCTGTCCACCGGCAAGAACATCCACGAGACCCGCGAGTGGATCATCCGCAACTCGCCGGTGCCGATCGGCACGGTGCCGATCTACCAGGCGCTGGAAAAGGTCAATGGCAAGGCCGAGGACCTGACCTGGGAGATCTTCCGCGACACCCTGATCGAGCAGGCCGAGCAGGGCGTGGACTACTTCACCATCCACGCCGGCGTGCTGCTGCGCTACGTGCCGCTGACCGCGAACCGCATGACCGGCATCGTCAGCCGCGGTGGCTCGATCATGGCCAAGTGGTGCCTGGCGCATCACAAGGAGAGCTTCCTGTACGAGCACTTCGAGGACATCTGCGAGATCATGAAGGCCTACGACGTGGCCTTCAGCCTCGGCGACGGCCTGCGTCCCGGCTCGATCTACGATGCCAATGACGAGGCGCAACTCGGCGAGCTCAAGACCCTGGGCGAGCTCACCGAGATCGCCTGGCGCCACGACGTGCAGGTCATGATCGAGGGCCCGGGCCACGTGCCGCTGCAGCTCATCAAGGAGAACATGGACCTGCAGCTCGAGTGGTGCAAGGAAGCGCCCTTCTACACCCTGGGGCCGCTGACCACCGACATCGCGCCGGGCTACGACCACATCACCAGCGGCATCGGCGCGGCCACCATCGGCTGGTACGGCACCGCGATGCTGTGCTACGTGACGCCCAAGGAGCATCTGGGCCTGCCCAACAAGCAGGACGTCAAGGAAGGCATCATCACCTACAAGCTCGCCGCGCATGCCGCCGACCTCGCCAAGGGCCACCCGGGCGCGCAGATCCGCGACAACGCGCTCTCCAAGGCGCGCTTCGAGTTCCGCTGGGAAGACCAGTTCAACCTCGGCCTCGATCCGGACAAGGCGAAGGAATTCCACGACGAGACCCTGCCCAAGGACTCGGCCAAGGTGGCGCACTTCTGCTCGATGTGCGGCCCGCACTTCTGCTCGATGAAGATCACCCAGGACGTGCGCGACTTCGCCGCCCAGCAGGGCATCGACGAGGCCGAGGCGCTGAAGAAGGGCATGGAGGTGAAGTCGATCGAGTTCGTGAAGAGCGGGGCCGAGGTCTACCGCAACGTCTGACCGGACGTACCGGGAGGGCCCGCGCCCGGCGCACGGCCCTCCCGCACTCAAGCTTTGACCCAGATCAAGTTCGCCAGCGTCATCCTGGTCCATAGTCTTCCTGGCCGTCCGCGCCTCATGGCGCGAACTCCCCTTCCCTTCCCAGGAGATGCCTCATGACTGCCATGATGAAAGCGACCGTTTTCGTCGCCCCCGGCCGTATCGAACTGGTCGACAAGCCGATCCCCGCGATCGGCCCCAACGACGCCCTGATCCGCATCACCACGACCACGATCTGCGGCACCGACGTCCACATCCTGAAGGGCGAATACCCGGTCGTGCCGGGCCTCACCATCGGCCACGAGCCGGTCGGTGTGATCGAGAAACTCGGCAGCGCAGTGCAGGGCTATCAGGAAGGCCAGCGCGTGATCGCCGGCGCGATCTGCCCCAACTTCAATTCCTATGCTGCACAGGACGGCGCCCCATCGCAGGACGGCAGCTACCTGATTCCGCTCCACCAATGCGGCGGCCACGGCTACAAGGCCACCGCCGGCTGGCGCTTCGGCAACCTGATCGACGGCACCCAGGCCGAATACGTGCTGGTGCCGGATGCCCAGGCCAACCTGGCGCCGATTCCCGACGGCCTCAGCGACGAGCAGGTGCTGATGTGCCCCGACATCATGTCGACCGGCTTCAAGGGCGCCGAGAACGCGAACATCAAGCTCGGCGACACCGTGGTGGTGTTCGCCCAGGGGCCGATCGGCCTGTGCGCCACCGCCGGTGCGCGACTGATGGGCGCGACCACGGTGATCGCCGTCGATGGCAACGACCACCGCCTCGGCATCTCCAAGGTGATGGGCGCCGACGTGACGCTGAACTTCCGCAACTGCGACGTCGTCAGCGAGGTCATGAAGCTCACCGGCGGACGCGGCGCCGATTCCGCGATCGAGGCACTCGGCACCCAGGCCACCTTCGAGCAGGCGCTGCGCGTGCTCAAGCCCGGCGGCACCTTGTCCAGCCTCGGCGTGTATTCGTCCGACCTGACGATCCCCATGTCGGCCTTCGCCGCCGGCCTGGGCGACCACCGCATCAACACCGCGCTGTGCCCCGGTGGCAAGGAACGCATGCGCCGGCTGATGAACGTGGTCGCCTCCCAGCGGGTCGACCTCGGCGTGCTGGTTACCCACACCTACAAGCTCGACGACATCGTTGCCGCCTACGAGCTGTTCGCCAACCAGCGTGACGGCGTGCTGAAGGTGGCGATCAAGCCGAACTGAGCGCCCAGCGCCGAATGCACCAGGGATCGGTCCGGACGCCCGACCGCCCCCTGGCGCGCAGCCTGCTAGCTGCCCCGGACCCGGCTGATGTCGGACTCCAGGCCGTACTGCTTCACCTTCTGGTACAGCGTGCTCTTGGCGATGTCGAGCTCGCGCGCTGCCTGTGTCAGGTTGCCCCGGGTGGCAGCGATGGCGCAGCGGATCAGTTCCGCCTCGCCGGTGGCGATGCTGCGTACGGCAGGCGTGGCGCCGCCAGCCGGCGCCGGGCCTGACGCCGGCACGCCCTGCTCCATCGCCAGCTCCGGCGGCAGGGCCTCGAGGCCCAGACATTCCCCCTCACCCATCAGCACCATGCTCTCGATCACGTTGCGTAGCTCGCGCACGTTGCCCGGCCAGGCGTAGGCGTCCAGGGTCGCCAGCAGTGCATCGTCGAGCCGGCGGGGGCCAAGCCGATGGCGCTCGCGGAACAACTCGACGAAGTGCGCAGCGAGCAGGCGCACGTCGCCGCGGCGCTCGCGCAGCGACGGGATGCGGATCGAGGTCACCGCGACGCGGTAGTAGAAATCCATGCGGAAGCGGCCGGCCGCCACCTCCTGTCGCAGGTCGCGGTGGGTGGCCGCGATCAGGCGGAAATTGACCTTGCGCGGCGTGTTCTCGCCCAGGCGGTAAATCTCGCCCTGCTCCAGCACGCGCAGCAGGTGTGGCTGCAGGTCGAGCGGCATCTCGCCGATCTCGTCGAGGAACAGCGTGCCGCCATTGGCCGCCTCGATCTTGCCCATCAGCCCGCCCTTGCGTGCGCCGGTGAACGCGCCCTCGACGTAGCCGAACAGCTCGCTCGCCAGCAGCTCGCGCGAAAGCCCGCCGCAGTTGAGCGCCACGTAGGGGCCGTCGCGGAAAGGGCTGGCCCTGTGGATGCCCTGCGCGAACTCCTCCTTGCCGACACCGGTTTCGCCCAGCAGCAGCACCGGCACGCGCGAGCGCGCGAGCTGGTCGGCCTTGCGCAGCGCGTCGCACAAGCCGACGTCAGCGGTGACGATGGAGGCGAAGCCGGCAGGCACCTGCGCCGAGCGCAGGTCGCGCGCGACGGCCGGCGCGGCGGCCAGGTCGCGCACCGGATCGCCCGCCCGCGCACGGCCGACCCGCGGCAAGGGCACGATCAGCAGCGTACCCAGGCGCTCGCCGCGTTCGCTCACCGGCACCAGCCATTCGACGCGCAGCCACGCCGGCAGCGGCTGGCTCTCGCCATCGAGGGCGAGCGCCGGGATGCGCCTTGGCGCGGCAAGATCGAGATCGGCGCCGAAGGCAGCAATGGCAGCCTGCGCGTTCTCGTTGGCCTTGAAGGGATAGCCGCGACGGTCGAACAGCACGATGCCGTCGGTGCCTCCGGCCCAGTAAGGCAGGGCCGCCTCGAGCAGGCGGTAGCGGCGCTCCATCTCGAGCATGGTCAGCCGGCTCTCGATGCGACTCGCCGTGGTGACGACCAGTGCCAGGCTGTGGCGGCTGTAGGTTTCCGACAGGCCGGACACATCCACCACGCCGAGGATCTCGCCGTCCTGCGGATGGCGGATCACGGTCGCCGAGCAGGTCCAGCGCTTGATGCCGGCACAGTAGTGCTCGGCGGAATGGATCTGCACCGGCTGGCCCACCGCGAGCGCGGTGCCGATGGCATTGGTGCCGCAGATGCGCTCGCTCCAGGACACGCCGGGCAGCAGGTGGATGGACTCGGCCGAACCCAGCGTGGGGTTGTCGCCTTCCATCGTCAGGATGGTCGAGCTGGTATCGGCGAGCGCCATCACGGTGCCGGTTTCGGCGAGGAAATCACGCGCACAGGCCATGACGGGCGCGCTCGCCTGCAGCAGCTCGCTATGGCGCAGCTTCATCGACGCCAGCGTGGCCTCGGCCACCGGCGGCGGTGCGCTGCGCTTGTCGGGGTCGACGTTGTGCTGCTGACAGCGCTGCCATGAACCGTCGATCAGGCCGCGCAGCGCATCGGACGGCCCTCCTCCGCCATCGAGGAAGCGCTCCCATGCAGCCATGACCACAGCATCGTTGCCGGGATCGGAAAACATCTGCCCATCGGGCGTCTGCGTCGTGCTCAAGTGTCTCCTCCTCGCGAAACGCGACACGGCGGGTCGCTATGTGCGACCGGAGGGTTGAGCCCCTGTCAGTACTGCCGCATCGGTTCCGATGTGCTGCTGTCGCCACGGATGAGGCGACAATCCGGCGCGATACCCTGCCAGACCGCGGCGCCCCCATCGCACCTCGACTTCAAGCATAGCAAAGGGAATGCCAAAAACCCCACTGGGCTCAGGGGGTCGGCAAGACAATCGCCACAGCCGGCAGACTCGGGGCCTGCGCAGGCATCGCCGTCTGCCCGAGCCGGAAGACGGGTCCGGGCGGAAGCGCGCCCAGCCGACGACCGTCCGATTTTCGTACGTCCGCCGCGCGGACGGCGTTCGAAAACCGGACGATTCAGCCGACGATTCAGGAGAGGGCCCCGGCCGGCTCTGCGCAGGCACGGATGGCATCGAGTGCGGCCGGGTCCTCCAGCGCGCTGAGGTCACCCAGGGGGCCGGCGAGGTAGGCGGCACGCACCAGGCGGCGCAGGATCTTGCCGTTGCGCGTGCGCGGCAGCGCCGCCGTACAATGCACGCGGACCGGCGCCAGCGCCTTGCCCAGGCGCTCGGCAACATGCTCGCGCAACACGCGCTCGCGCTCCGCCCACGCCTCGGGGCCCACACCCCCGGCCGCGGCTGCCAGCGTCACGAAGCACACCGCCGCCTCACCCTTCACCGGGTCGGGCACGCCGATCGCGACCGCCTCCCTGACCAGCGGATGGCCGACCAGGGCCGACTCGTACTCGGCCGGGCCGACGCGCTTGCCGGCGATCTTGAGCGTGTCGTCGCTGCGTCCCTCGATGAACCAGTGGCCGTCGGCATCCACCCGCGCCCAGTCGCCATGCACCCAGATGCCGGCAAAGCGCGACCAGTAGGTGTCGAGGTAGCGTGCGTCGTCCTGCCAGAAGCCGGCGGCCATGCCCGGCCACGGCGCGCGCAGCACGAGCTCACCGACCTGCGTGCCGGCGCCGCGCTCGGTGGCCGGGCCGGCGCGCAGGCTGCGCCCGCCGGCGTCGACCACGTCGGCCGCCATGCCCGGGATCGGCCCGGCAAAGCCGCAAGCCTTCTGTGGCAGGCCGGGGAAGCAGGCGAGGATGCCGCCGCCAATCTCGGTGCCGCCCGAGTAGTTGATGATCGGCCGGCGCCCTTCGCCGACGCGCTCGAACAGCCAGCGCCAGGGCACCTCGTTCCACGGCTCGCCGGTGGAGCCGAACACGCGCAGGCTGGCGAGCGCGCCCGCTGCCGGCAGCCCCGCCTCGCCCTCGCCCATCAGCAGACGGGCGAGCGTGGGTGACAGCCCGAGGTGGGTTAGGCGGTGGCGCTCGACGAGTTGCCACAGCCGATCGGGCCGCGGGTGGTCGGGCGTGCCCTCGAACAGCATCAGGGCGGCCCCGCGCAGCAGCGCACCGAACACCAGCCAGGGCCCCATCATCCAGCCCATGTCGGTAATCCAGCCGATATGCTCGCCGGCCTTCACGTCGAAGGCCATCATCATGTCCTGCGCCGCCTTCAGCGGAAAGCCGGCGTGGGTGTGGAGCACGCCCTTCGGTCGCCCGGTGGTGCCCGAGGTGTACAGGATCATCAGCGGCGCATCGGCTGCATGCGGCGCGGCGCCGGCCTGGGGCGCGCTGCGCGCGACGAGTTGCCGGTAGTCGATCTCGTTGCCGCGGGCGCCACCGCCCGCCGAGGCGGGCTGCACACCGCCGTCGCGTGCCACTAACAGCACCTGCGCGACCGCGGCACTGCGCGCGGCCGCAAGCCGCGCCTCGGCGAGCATGTCGACGCGCCGGCCGCGACGCAGGTAGGCGTCGGCGCACACGAGCAGCTTCGCGCCCGCATCCTGCAACCGGCTCGCCACGGCGTCGGCCCCGTAGCCCGAGAACAGCGGCATGGCGATGGCGCCGAGGCGGGCGCAGGCGAGCAACACGACCGCCGTCTCCGGCACCATCGGCAGGTAGATCGCGACCCGGTCGCCGCGCCCGATACCCAGCTCGGCGAGCCCGGTGGCGAGCCGGCGCGCCTCCTCATCGAGTTCGACGTAGCGGTATCGCCGCGTGCTGCCGTCGTCGCCCTCCCACGACAGCGCCAGGCGCTCGGGATCTTCGCGCGCGACGCGCCCGATCAGGTTGTCGTACAGATCGAGCTCACCGCCGACGAACCAGCGCGGCCACGCCGGCCCGGCGCTGCGCTCGAGCACCCGGCGGTAGGGGCGCGTCCAGCGCAGGGCGAGCGCCTCGGCGACCTCGGCCCAGAAGCGCTCCGGCTCCTCGGTGGCGCAGGCCTGCAGGCCGGCGAGATCGACGTGGCCGTAATCACGGATGAAGCGGGCGAGCCCGGTGTCTTCCCAGCGGCAGCCGTTGGCGAGGAGTTGTTCTGACATGTCTGTCCCCTCCTGCGGCTCAGGCCGCCTCCACAATGAGCTCGATCGCCTGCGCGCGCGCGGCGCCGGCCCTGCCTTTCCATGCCATGCGGCCAGGTCCCTGATGGACGAGCGCCTTCATCATCTTGTCGTCTCCGCAAAAAGGCCCCCGGACCGGAGCCGGGGGGTTGAACAGCGGGCCGTGGCACCCCACGGCCCGGGGGAGAAGCCCGCCTCAGTCGGCGCGCTCCGGCACCGGCAGACCGACCCAGTCCTTGTAGAAGGCCTCGATGTCGGGCTCGAAGTCATGGATCACCGGGTACCACGGCGTGGGCGCCTCGACGTCGTGCATCGTGCCGCAGCTGGGGCAGTAGTACTCGCGGTACACCTGCCACTGCGTGTCCGGCGCCATCAGCTTCGGATAGACCTCGGTCATCGCCTCCTCGGTGTCGCGCACGTACAGGGCGGCGTGCAGCTTCCAGTTCTCCCGGTAGTCGCCGAATGCGTGGCCGCAGTCGCACTGGGTGACCCACTGCTTGTGCGCGTTCTGCACGATGTAGAGGTGCGGCCCCAGCGGCAGCACGATGCGCTCCTTGAAGCTCACCTTGGCCTGCAGCGCCGCCAGGTACTGTTCGAAGCGGCTGTTGTCCTTGGGCATGGAGAGCATGCGGAAGGTGGTGTCCCAGTCGAGGCTGCCTTCCACGAGGTGGGCGACCTGCTCATTGGTGTAGGTGGTCATGGTCTGGCTCCTTGATTCCTTGATTACTCTTCGACCTGGACGACGGTGGTCACGTCGGGCAGCAGCGAGAGGTCCATGCGGTGCTTGGCGCCGTAGGACGGCACGCCCAGCTCTTCCTCGAGCAGTTGCCAGTCGTCCGGCAGGCTCCAGAAGTCCTTGAACTGCTTCGTGAACTTCTCCGACAGCGCGAAGCTGGTGGCGAACATGTGGCGCACCTGAACGGCGGCATGCTTGTTGAGGATGCGTTCGCGCTCCTCCTTCATCCATTCACGCGTGGGCAGCGCACGGGCCAGGCGCTCCTTGCGCATTTCGCCGCGGCGGGCCTGCGTCTTCGCGGCATCCACGGTAAACACGCCCTTTGCGTCCTCGGTGAAGACCGCGCCATAGACCTTCTGCGCGTACTCGGGCAGCAGAAACTTCTGGTTGAGGTCGTTCTCGATCGCCTTCGGCTCGCGATCGATCGGGTCCCCGAAGCCGGGGCCGCCGCGCAGGTAGTTCAGGTACAGGTCGTGGTTGTCGTAGCAGTCCTCGGTCGTCATGCACTGCTTGTCGCGCTTGACCACGGCGGTCGCGTCGATGTGGCGCTCGTAGTCGGGGCGCGTCGGGTCGAGATCGCCGCCCAGAGGCAGCGAGTCACCGATCGCGATGCGCTGCTCCAGTCCCGTCTTGTGCGCCTCGAAGCGATAACCGGTCGCAGACGGGTAGCCGCCCATCATGCCCCAGTCACTGTTCATGAAGCCGTTGCCCATGAAGAACATCGTCCAGTCCTGGGCGTTCCAGACCATGCGCAGCGTCTCGAAGCCGCAGCCGCCGCGGTACTTGCCGTAGCCTCCGGAGTTGGCCTTGACGTTGCGCCCGAGATACAGCAGCGGCTCGGCCATTTCCCAGATCTCGATGTCGCCCATGTCGCCTTCCGGATTCCAGATGGCTGCGGCGTGGTTCAGGCCGTCCTTGACGGCGCAGGCACCGGTGCCGCAGCTAGAGGCTTCGAAGGAGTTGACCGCGTGGATCTCGCCGTCCTGGTTGATGCCGCCGCCCTGCAGCCAGTTCGACGTGTTGGCATTGCCAGCATTCACCTCTTCCAGATATCCGCGGCTGAAGTAGGACTGGCTCAAACCGCGCCACAGTGCGGCCCAGCCCGAGACCAGGAAGTGCCAGGCATAAGCGTGGCCGGTGCGGCGGTCGTCCGGGTTGCACCACGTGCCCTTGGGCAGGCGGAACTCGGTCGCGTAGTAGGCGCCGTCATTGATGCGCTGGGTCGGCACCAGGGTCTGGCACATCATCACCCAGATTCCGGAGGTGAAGGCCACCTGGTGGGCATTGAAGGTATGCCAACCCCAGCGGCTCGCGCCCTCGAAGTCCAGCCTCCACTTGCCATCCGGCTTGATCGTCATCTCGCACGGCGAGTGCATGATCGAGTCGAGCTTGGCGAAGGCGTTCGACACCTGCACGTCCTCGTGCTTGTACGGCACATCGACGAAGGACACCTTGCGGTACTTGCCCGGAAGCGTCATCGCCTTGATGCGGCTCATCAGGCCGCGACGGCCTTCCTCGATGACTTCGAAGGCGAATTTCTCGTAGGCGTCGATGCCGTCGGCGCGGATCACGTCCTCGACCAGCTCGCGGATCATGTGGCAACCGGCGATGCGCGTCTTCTCGTCGAGGATCCAGTACTTCGGCGTGCGCACCGAGCGTTGCGACTCGTGCAGCCAGTCGCGCAGCGGCTCGTCGTTCACCCCGGTCTTGCGACAGGTGATCATGTAGCCGTCGCCGAAGCGCTGCGTCTGGCCGGTGGACATCGAACCCGGCGTCACCGCGCCGGTGTCGATCACGTGCGTCACTCCGCCCACCCAGCCGATCAGCCGCCCGTCCCAGAAGATCGGCACGATGGTCGCGATGTCGCACGGGTGCACGTTGCCGATCGAGCAGTCGTTGTTGGTGAACATGTCACCGGGGTTGATGCCGGGGTTGGCCTCCCAGTTGTTCTCGATCATGTACTTGATCGCCGCGCCCATCGTGCCGACGTGGATGATGATGCCGGTCGAGGTCAGCACGCAGTCGCCGACCGCGTTGTAGAGGGTGAAGCACAGTTCGCCTTCCTGTTCGACGATGGGACTGGCGGCGATCTTCTTCGCCGTCTCGCGCGCATGCACCAGGCCGCCGCGCAGCTTGGAGAACAGCTTCTCGTAGCCGATCGGGTCGCTGTCGCGGAACGCCAGCTTCTCCAGCCCGTTGTAATGGCCGCTGGCCTGGGTGCGCTCGATGATGCCGTCGCGGAACTGCTTGAGCGTCTGGCCGTTCTTCAGCAGGTCGGCAAAGCCGACTTCCTTGCTTGTCATCATGTTCATGTCAGGTCTCCTCAATTCACTTCTTTGAGATGGAACAGGCGGTGCTTGTCGACCCGGGTCTCGAAGCCGTCGGGCACGACGAAGGTGGTGGCGTCGGACTCGATGATCGCGGGGCCGACGATGTGGTTGCCCGCCTTGAGCGCCTCCATCTTGAAGAGCCTGGCATCCACCCACTTCTTGTGGCGGTAGAACGGACGGGTGCCGAGCCAGGCTTCCTTCGGCGGCGTCGGGCCGCAGTCCGCGTCTTCCGGCAGTACCGGCTTCTGCGTCACCACCATCCCGCGCAGGATCGCGCCGGTAATCGAGAAACCCAGTTCTGGCGAACGCGCCGAGTTGGCATAGACGCGGCCGTAGGTGTTCTCGAACGCCTCGATGATCTGGTTCCAGTCGGCCGCCGTCGCCGCGGTGGATACCGGCGACACGATCTCGAGGTCGTTCAGCTGCCCCATGTACTGCATCTTGTAGCCGGGCATCAGCAGCACGTCTTCCGGCTTGTAGCCATTGATGACGAACTCGTCGATGACCTTGACCGCCAGCTCTTCCCACGCGTCCTGCAGGCTCGCGCACGCCGCAGCCTTCTCCGCGTCGCTCGCGAACTGGGCGACGCCGAGGTCCACCGACTTGTCGTAGCGATACTCGAAATCCGCGCAGGCGCAGCCGAAGGCCGAGAAGCCGGCCGCCCAGGCGGGCACGACGACGTCCTTGAAGCCGACGCCTTCGGTGTAGCCGTAGGTATGCACCGGGCCCGCTCCGCCGTAGGAGAAGCAGGTGAACTCCGCCGGGTTGTAACCCTTGGCACTGATGTTGGCGCGCAGGTATTCGGAGAGCGTCAAGTCCAGCAGTTCGATCACGCCGGCCGCCGCATCTTCGACCGACAGGCCCAGCGGATCGGCGATCTGCGCCTTGATGTGATCTCGGGCACGCTGCACGTCGAGCTTGATCGCGCCGCCGAGGAAGTTCTCCGGGTTCAGGTAGCCCAGCACCACGTGGCAGTCGGAGACGGTGACGGTATCCAGCCCGCTCTCCGGCCAGCAGGTGCCGACGCGGTAGCCGGCGCTGTCGGGGCCGAGCTT
Organism: Thauera aminoaromatica; assembly: GCF_000021765.1. NCBI lineage: Bacteria > Pseudomonadati > Pseudomonadota > Betaproteobacteria > Rhodocyclales > Zoogloeaceae > Thauera > Thauera aminoaromatica. Next base: position 3,801,849 of record NC_011662.2, read on the forward strand.
GATCGACTTGCTGTAGGGATCCAGGCGCACGAAGCTGCCGGCGCCGGCACCCACCGAATCCATCGCCACCAGCGGCAGGGACAACACCAGGCGGGCCATGTCGGGGTCGGACTTGATCGCGAAGTTGCCCTTGGTGATCAGCGCCACGTCGAAGCTGGTGCCGCCGATGTCCGAGCAGGCGATGTTCTCGTCGCCCAGTGTCTCACCCAGCAGCTTGGAGCCGATGACGCCGCCGATCGGGCCGGAGACGATGGTGCGGGCCAGCTCCTTGGCCTTCCAGCTGATGGTGCCGCCATGGGTGGCCATCACCCGCAGGTCGAACTTGGCGCCGTGCTTCTTGAAGCGGTCGCTCACCTTCTTGAGGGTCTGGCGCGAGGGCTCGGCGCCGTAGGCCTCCAGGATGGTGGTGTTCATGCGGTGGCTTTCCTTGCGCGACGGGTAGTAGTCCACCGAGGCGAACACCGGAATGTCGGCACCGAGCCGCTGCAACTCGTCCTTCACCAGGTCGCGCGCACGCTGCTCGCTGGTCTCGTTCTTGTGCGACTGCAACAGGCAGATCACGATCGCCTGCGAGCCCGCTTCGACCAGTTCGCGCGCCGCCTGGCGGACCTCGTGCTCGCGCAGGGGAATCACGACCTTGCCCTGCACGTCGGTGCGCTCGGTCACGCCGCGGGTACGCGACACCGGCACCAGGGGCTCGTCGTAGCGGTGGGTATTGAGGTGGATGCGGTCTTCCAGCGCATAGCCGAGGTAGCTCTGCAGCGCGCGGCCCATGGAGTGGATCTGCTCGAAGCCGCGGTTGCAGATCAGGCCGACGTCGAGGCCCTTGCGGCTCAGGATGCGGTTGAGCATCGCGGTGCCGGAATAGACGCAGGTCGCCAGCTCAGGGTAGACCTCGTCGACGTCGCGCCCCCAGTGGGCGAGCGCGTCCTGCGAGGAGTTGAAGATGGCGAGCGATTCGTCCGCCGGATTGCTCTGCGCCTTGCCGACGACGAAGCGGCCGTCGTCGCGCACGAAGAAGGTGTCGGTCATCGTGCCGCCGGCATCGATGCCCATCACCTGTACGCGTGCTGCGGTCTGTACTTGCATGGTTGTCTCCGTTCCTTCTGGTTGGATGAACGCCTGGTGCATCTGGCACCAATGCCTTCATTGCAACCGCCATGCCACCTCGGCGTCTGTGCGTCGCAGCACGCCTCCAGGGTGCATTGCTGCGGCATGGGAGGCCGTCCAACGCTGCATCGCCGCATGAAGGCGTCGAGCGCCGTGGCGACCGAGATCAAGATGGACGTCCGGTTTCCGAACGTATGGGAACGGGCTCCGGACAGACCGCGGCCCCGCACATATCGAGGCCTGCCGGCGTACTGCGCAGGCGAGAACGTGTAGACTTTCGGGTTTTGCCCTCGCGCCTGCCCCCGATCCGCCCATGACCCCGCTCGACCGCTTCACCCAGGATGACCTGATCGCCCAGCTCGGCATGGAAACCGTGGCCAAGGGGCTCGGCTACCTGAGCCGGGTGAGTGCGCTGTCGGCCGACGGCAGCGAGGTGTCGGCCCTGGTCAAGGGCCGGCAGCGCACACCCTACGACGTCGTCGCCGACGTCACCGAAGCGGACGGGCGGCCGACCCTGGTCAGCAGATGCACCTGCCCGATGGGCTACGGCTGCAAGCATGTGGCGGCGATGATGCTGGTGTGGCTGCACCAGCGCCGCCGCCCCGACCGCCCGCGCGAGCAGGTGCTGGCCTGGGTGAAGGGCTTTCGCGAGACCGCGGACAGCCTCGCGAAGGATGGCACGCGCAAGCGCAGGCCGGCCTCGGTCAGCTATGCGCTGCGCTATGTCGTCGAGCCCAGCCTGTACGGCGGCGACTTCAGCGTCAAGTGCCACAAGGTTCGCCTCGACCAGCACGGCGAGATCCGCCAGCACGAGCCCTGGAGCAACATCGAGCGCGCGCTGCAGGCCCCGCCCGCCTTCGTGGACGACACCGACCTCGACCTGCTGCGCCTGCTGTGGGCGCACCGCGCGCGCAGCCACTTCGACGCCAGCGACGGGCTGCCGCTCGAGGGCCGCCACAGCGACGAGCTGATGCGCCGTCTGCTCGCCAGCGGCCGCGCGCATTTCGGCAGCCTCGCCGGCCGCGTGCTGGAGTTGGGCGAGCCGCGTGCCGGCACGCCCGACTGGACGATCACCCCCGACGGGCTGCGCGCCCCGGTGCTGAGGGTGGAGCCCGCAGCCGACCGCGTGCTGGCGCTGCTGCCGCCCTGGTACATCGACACCGCCCGGGCCGAGGGCGGTCCGATCACGCTGCAGGTCTCCGCCGAGCTGGTGCAGCGCCTGCTCTGGCTGCCGGCGCTCACCCAGGCCGAATCCGAGCTGGTCGCCGAGACCCTGGCCGAGGTCGCCCCCGCCCTGCCCGCGCCCACGCTGCGCGGCGAACCGCCGATCGAGCTCGGCGGCGCGCCGGTGCCGGTACTGCGCCTGGAAACCCGCCCAAGCTACCACGTGCGCTTTCGCCAGTACGCACCGCACGGGACCTATCTGTTCGACTTCGCCCAGCTCGCCTTCCGCTACGGTGCGGTCACCGTCGAGGCCGGCGACGCCCGCCTCTTCCATCCCCTGCCCGACGGGCGCAGCGCGCGCCTGAGCCGCGACGAGGAGGCCGAGCGCGCCGCCGCGCAGCGCCTCGCCGCCGCCGGCGTCACCCGCATCCCGCCGGGCGCGGTGCAGACGAGCTTCGGCAGCCTGCCCGCCGATGCGCTCGGGCTGGCGAGCGAGGCGACCTGGCCCGGCTTCATGGCCGAGACCGTGCCGGCCCTGCGCGCGGAAGGCTGGGAGGTGGCCTTCCCGAGCGACTTCCGCCACCACGCGATCGACATCGATCACCTGATGCTCGACATCGACGAGCATCAGGACGGCTGGCTGGGCCTGTCGCCGGGCGTCGAGATCGACGGCAAGGCCCTGCCGCTGGCGCCCCTGCTCTCCGGCCTGTTCGCGCACGATCCGCGCTGGCTGTCCGGCCGCCTGGACGAGATCGACGACCACGAGGCGGTGATCCTGGAGGACGAGACGCTCGGCCGCCTGCGCATCGGCGCGGCGCGCATCAAGCCGCTGGTGCGCGCGCTGGTCGACCTCTTCGACCGCCCCGACCCCGACTGGCGCGTCTCGAAGCTCGACGCCACCCGCCTGGCCGACCTCGACCTGCCCGGCCGCGGCCGCGATCAGCTCGCCGCGCTCGCAGCGCGCCTGCGCGACGCCGAGGGCATCCGCGCCGTCGCCGCGCCGGCGGGCTTCCGCGCCGAGCTGCGGCCCTACCAGCTCGAGGGCCTGGCCTGGCTGCAGCACCTGGTACGGCACGACCTCGCCGGCATCCTCGCCGACGACATGGGCCTGGGCAAGACCGCGCAGACGCTCGCCCACCTGCTCGTCGAGAAGCAGGCCGGCCGGCTCGACCTCCCCGCCCTGGTGGTGCTGCCGACCTCGCTGGTGTTCAACTGGCAGGCCGAGGCCGAGCGCTTCGCACCGGACCTGAAGGTGCTGAACCTGCACGGCGCCGACCGCCACGGGCGCTTCGAGGAGCTGGAGGCCGGCGACGTCGGCGCCGGGAAGATCGACATCGCCCTCACCACCTACCCCCTGCTGTGGCGCGACGCCGAGCTGCTGCAGGCGCGCGAGTGGAGCCTCTTGATCCTCGACGAGGCACAGACGGTGAAGAACGCCGCCAGCAAGGGCGCGCAGGTGATCCGCCAGTTGAAGGCGCGCCACCGCCTGGGCCTCACCGGCACGCCGCTGGAGAACCACCTCGGCGAGCTGTGGGCGCAGTTCGACTTCCTGCTGCCGGGCTTTCTCGGCAGTCACAAGGACTTCACCGCGACCTGGCGCACGCCGATCGAGAAGCACGGCGACACGGTGCGCCGCGACCTGCTCGCGGCGCGCCTGCGCCCCTTCATCCTGCGCCGGCGCAAGGAAGACGTCGCCACCGAGCTGCCGCCCAAGACCATCATCGTGCGCAGTGTCGCCCTGGAGGGCGGCCAGCGCGACCTCTACGAGACGGTGCGCGCGGCGATGGACGAGAAGGTGCGCGCCGAGATCGCCGGCAAGGGCTTCGCGCGCAGCCAGATCGTGATCCTGGATGCACTGCTCAAGCTGCGCCAGGTGTGCTGCGATCCGCGCCTGTTGAAATCGCCCGCCGCCTTGCGGGTGAAGGAGCGCGCCAAGCTCGACCTGCTCATGGACATGCTGCCCGAACTGATCGACGAGGGCCGGCGCATCCTGGTGTTCTCGCAGTTCACCACCATGCTCGGCCTGATCGCCGCCGAACTGGACAAGGCAAAGATCGGCTGGGTGGCGCTGACCGGCGACACCCGCGACCGCCGCGTGCCGGTGGAGGACTTCCAGAAGGGGCGCGTGCCGGTATTCCTGATCAGCCTAAAGGCGGGCGGCGTGGGCCTCAACCTCACCGCCGCCGACACCGTGATCCACTACGACCCGTGGTGGAACCCCGCGGCCGAGAACCAGGCCACCGACCGCGCCCACCGCATCGGCCAGGACAAGCCGGTGTTCGTGTTCAAGCTGGTGTGCGCGGGCAGCATCGAAGAGAAGATCCTCGCCCTGCAGGAGCGCAAGGCCGCCCTCGCCGAGAGCGTGCTGTCGGAGGACGCGGACGCGCTCGCCAAGTTCGGCGAGGCCGACATCGCCGCCCTCCTCGCGCCGCTCCCCGCGGACGCGCGCTGAGCGGGAGCGGAAGCCGGGCAAAGGTGTCCTGCAGGAGCGGCGCAAGCCTCGGTCTCGGCGCGCCTCCGCGCCGAAGCGATCGAACGCACAAGTCGCCACTTGCGCCGCCCCCGCAATGAGCACGGGGCTCCAGGAGCCCCGTGGGAGCGACGCGAGTCGCGATCGAAGCGGTCGAGATGGCGCGGCGCGAAATCCCGCCGCAAGCGCTCACCCGACCCGTCCGGGGTCAGCGCTGTGCCGGCTCCGCGATGAAGATCTCCACGCGGCGGTTCATCGCACGGCCGGAGGCCGTCGAGTTGTCGGCGACCGGCTGGCGCGAGCCGCGCCCATCGACCGCGATGCGCTGCGCGGACACGCCACGCTGCACCAGATAATCGCGGGTGGCGGCGGCGCGGTTGATCGATAGCGGATCGTTCACCGCATCCGAGCCGGTGCTGTCGGTATGGCCGATGATGGTCACCGTGGTCACCGGATGCTGGTTCAGCGTGCTGGCCAGACGGTCGAGCACCGGACGCATGTTGGGCTTGATCGCGTGGCGGCCCACGTCGAAGGAAACGTCCGCGGGAATGTCGACCTTGAGCTGGTTGTCGGTCGTCTGGCTGATGCCGATGCCGGTGCCCGCGGTCGCCTGCTCCATCTCGGCGCGCTGCTTCTGCATGTTCTGCGACCACAGGTAGCCGCCGCCCGCCCCGAGTGCAGCGCCGATCGCAGCACCGGTTGCGGCGCTCTTGCCCTTGTTGCCGCCCGCGGTGGCGGCACCGATGAGGCCGCCGGCCACGGCGCCGATGGCGGCTCCCATGCCCGTGTCGCGCTGGGTCTCGTTCATGTTCGCGCAGCCGGAAAGACCGCTCACGGCGAGCGCGACCGCGGAAAGGGTGACGATGATTTTTTTCATTGGATGGGCTCCGTTGCGTTGAGGGGGTGCCACTGGGGATGCAGAACGGCGTGAATTATCGATGTAACGCTCATCCACTCTAGCCCATCGGAGTGAAACAGAAAATGACGCGGCCGCCCGCCTTGCGGCGCAGGTCACGCACGCAGGGCATTGAAAAGCACGTATCCCGCCCAGGTCATCAGCACGGATCCAGCCACATGCACGACCAGGTGGGCACCCAGCCAGCCGATCGCGCCGCGCTGCAACAGGTGGAAGGACTCGGCGGAAAAGGTGGAAAAGGTCGTCAGCCCGCCGAGCAGGCCGGTGGTGAGCAGGAGCTTGAGCGCCGGCGACATCGTCGGCCAGGCCTGCACCGCCGCGAGCACTACGCCCATGAGGAAACCGCCCAGCAGGTTCGCCATCAGGGTGCCGAGCGGGACGAGCGCGAACACCGGGTTGAGCCACAGCCCCAATCCCCAGCGCAGCCACGCACCGCACGCCGCCCCCGCCCCAACCGCTGCGAATGCCGCCAGATTCATCGCCCGTGCTCCATCCCGCCTCCCTGCTGCCGCCCACCGGCCGCACGATTCTACCCCTCCGCGGGCATCGCGCCCCGAACGCCACACCCCGTGACCGGCCCGCTCCGGCGAGCCCGCACGCCCGATCGGCTACAATCGGCCCATTGCGCCGCCCGCCTCGGGGTCCGGCCCCAGTTGCACACGAACCCCCACCATCCCGCCGAACTTTCCGACCCCTGCCTTCCCGATGAAACCCGAAAAGAAACCCGCCGCACCCGCCGCCGAAGCGCCCGTCGTCTCCAACTTCATCCGCAGCATCATCGACGAGGACAACCGCAACGGCAAATGGGGCGGCCGCGTCGAGACACGCTTCCCGCCCGAGCCCAACGGCTACCTGCACTACGGCCACGCGAAGTCGATCTGCCTGAACTTCGGCCTGGCCGAGTCCTACGGCGGCGTCTGCCACATGCGCTTCGACGACACCAACCCCGAGAAGGAAGAGCAGGAATATGTCGACGCCATCCTCGAGGCGGTGCAGTGGCTCGGCTTCGAGTGGGGCGAGCACCTGTACTTTGCGTCGGACTACTTCGACAAGATGTACGCCTGCGCCATCAGCCTGATCAAGGCCGGCAAGGCCTATGTCGATTCGCAGTCGGCCGAGGAGATGCGCGTCAACCGCGGCACCCTGACCGAGGCGGGCAAGAACAGCCCGTACCGCGAGCGCAGCGTCGACGAGAACCTCGAGCTCTTCGCGCGCATGCGCGCCGGCGAATTCGCCGAGGGCACGCACATCCTGCGCGCCAAGGTCGACATGGCGAGCCCCAACATCAACCTGCGTGACCCGGCGATCTACCGCATCCGCCACGCCACCCACCATCGCACCGGCGACGCTTGGCACCTGTACCCGATGTACACCTTCGCGCATCCGATCGAGGACGCGATCGAGAACATCACCCACTCGGTATGCACGCTCGAGTTCGAGGACCAGCGCCCGTTCTACGACTGGCTGCTCGACGCGCTCGCCACCGAAGGCCACTTCCCGCGCCCGCTGCCGCAGCAGATCGAGTTCGCCCGCCTCAACCTGACCTACGTGGTGCTGTCCAAGCGCAAGCTGATCCAGCTGGTGAACGAAGGCCATGTCGACGGCTGGGACGACCCGCGCCTGCCCACGCTGGTCGGCGCCCGCCGCCGCGGCTTCACCGCCGCCGGCTTCCGCCGCTTCGCCGAGCGCATCGGCGTGTCCAAGGCCGACTCGTGGATCGACATGAGCGTGCTGGAAGAGTGCATGCGCGACGATCTCAACGAGGCCGCCCAGCGCCGCGTGGCGGTGCTCGACCCGCTGAAGCTCGTCCTTACCAACTACGCCGAAGGCGCCTCCGAGCTGTGCCAGGCACCCAACCACCCGCTCGAGCCCGAGCTCGGCAAGCGCGACATGCCCTTCTCGCGCGAGCTGTGGATCGAGCGCGAGGACTTCATGGAAGAGCCCGTCAAGGGCTTCCACCGCCTCTATCCCGGCAACATGGTGCGGCTGCGCTACGGCTTCGTGGTGAAGTGCACCGGCTGCGAGAAGGACGCGGCCGGCAACATCACGGCCGTGCTCGCCGAGTACATGCCCGACTCCAAGTCCGGCACCCCGGGCGCCGACAACTACAAGGTCAAGGGCAACCTGCACTGGGTCTCGGCCGCGCACGGCTACGAGGCCCAGGTCCGCATCTACGACCGCCTCTTCGCCCACCCCCACCCCGGCCAGCGCCGCGAAGGCGACGCGCCCGACTTCGAGCGCGACTTCCTCGACGACATCAACCCCGACAGCAAGCGCGTCATCACCGCCTACCTGGAGCCGGCACTGAAGGACGCCCGGCCCGAAGAGCACTTCCAGTTCGAGCGCCACGGCTACTTCGTCGCCGACCGGGTGGACTCGAAGCCCGGCGCGCCGGTGTTCAACCGCACGGTGACGCTGAAGGATTCGTGGGCGAAGGGCGGGAAGTGAGATCGCATCCTTCGCGCGCGGCGACCAGACCTTGACCGCTCCGGCACTCCACTCATGAAGACCCCCCGCCGCCTCTTCGTTCTCGCACTCGTCGCGGCGCTGGTGGGCGCGGGGATCTGGTGGATGACCCGCCCGCAGCCGATCGAGGTGGCGGTGCACGAGGTGGCCCGCGGTACGGTCGAGGCCACGCTGACCAACACCCGCGCCGGCGAGGTCGAGGCCTGCCAGCGCGCGAAGATGGCGACGATCGCGGGCGGGCGGATCGAGTGGCTGGGCGTGGAGGAAGGCGACCGCGTCGAGGCCGGACAGGTGCTGATGCGGCTGTGGCATGGTGACCTCGACGCGCGCGCGGCGGTCGTGCGCGCCCAGCTCGCCACCGCCCGCCAGCGCGTGCAGGAGGCGTGCGCCGTGGCGGCCAACGCCGAGCGCGAGGCCGCGCGCCAGGCGCAGCTGGTGAAGCGCGGCTTCGTGTCCGCCAGCGCCGAGGAGAGGGCCCGCACCGAGGCGCGTGCCCGCCGCGCCGCCTGCGACACCGCGCAGGCCGACATCGCCACCGCCCAGGCCCAGCTCGTCGCGACCGAAACCGAGCGCCAGCGCCTGGTGTTGGTTGCGCCCTTCGCCGGCACCGTGGCCAAGATCAGCGGCGAGCTGGGCGAATACGCGACGCCCTCCCCGCCCGGCGTGCCGATGCCGCCGGCGATCGACCTGATCGACGACTCCTGCCTGTACGTGAAGGCGCCGATGGACGAAATCGACGCACCGAAGATCCGGCCCGGGCTGCCGGTACGCATCACGCTCGAGGCCATCCCCGGCAAGGTCTTCGAAGGCCGCGTGCGCCGTGTCGCGCCGTATATCACCGCGGTGGAGAAGCAGGCGCGCACGGTGGCGGTGGATGTGGATTTCGCGGACCCGGCCGAGGCGCACGGGATGCTGGTGGGCTACAGCACGGACGTGGAGATCGTGCTCGCGACACGTGCGGAGGTGCTGCGCGTCCCGACCGGGGCCTTGCGGGAGGGCGGCAAGGTGCTGGTGGTCGAGGGCGACACGCTGGTCGAACGCACGCTGCGGACGGGCGTGGCGAACTGGGAGTTCACCGAGGTGGTGTCGGGACTGGCTGCGGGGGAGAGGATTGTGACGTCGCTCGAGCGGGAGGGGGTGATGGCGGGGGCGAAGGTGGCGCTGCGGCCGGAAGAGGCGCGGTAGGCGCTGGATCGAAGTGGGCGCCCCGGCTCCCGGATCGCGACTTGCGTCGCTCCCACATCCCTCCCCGAGCGCCGCGGTGTCGCCGCGTGCACGCCAGTCGGCGCACGCATTCCCGGGCGTCGCAGCGTCGCCGCTTCCGGTCCAATCGGCGCCAGCCTCGCCAGGCGCCGCGTCTCGCCTGTGGGAGCGACGCAAGTCGCGATTGCCGCCGCCGAGCGGGCAAGGTCTTCTTTCATTGTCCGCTCGCCCGACACCCCATGCAGGGCGCTGAAAGGTGCCTCATGCCACCTCACGGAAGCCACACCGGCCTGAATTGAAGCTGCAACAGAACACCATGGCCCAGATCGAACTCGAGCACATCGACCGCATCTTCAAGCTCGGCGACAGCGAGGTGCACGCCCTGCGCGACATCACGCTGCGCATCGAGCCCGGCGAGTACGTCGCGGTCATGGGACCGTCGGGTTCCGGCAAATCGACGCTGCTCAACCTGCTCGGTCTGCTCGACCGCCCCGACGCCGGCCATTACCGGCTCGAAGGCCGCGACGTCACCACACTCTCGGCCGACGAGCAGGCCGCGGTGCGCAGCGCACGCATCGGCTTCGTGTTCCAGAGCTTCCACCTCGTCCCCCGCCTCAGCGCGGCCGAGAACATCGGCCTGCCGCTGGTGCTCGCCGGCATCCCCGTCGCCGAGCGCGCTGCTCGCATCGCGCAGGCCTTGCAGGACTTCGGCCTCGAGGGGCGCGCCCGGCACCGCCCCGACGAACTCTCCGGCGGCCAGCGCCAGCGCGTCGCGATCGCGCGTGCCACCATCATGCGGCCGGCGATGCTGCTCGCCGACGAGCCCACCGGCAACCTCGACCGCGCCACCGGCCACGAGGTCACCGCGCTGCTCGAGGCGCTCAACGCCGCCGGCACCACGCTGATCGTCGTCACCCACGACCCTTCGATGGGCGAGCGCGCACACCGCCGCATCCTGATGGAGGACGGCGCGATCCGTCAGGACCTGCGCACCGCCGCACCGCCCCCATGAGCCCCGCCGACACCCTGCGCTTCGCCACCCGCGCCGCCACCGCGTGGCCGCTGCGCACCGCGTTGATGATGCTGGCGATGTCGATCGGCGTCGCCGCGGTGGTGGTACTCACCGCGCTCGGCGACGGCGCGCGGCGCTACGTGGTGAACGAGTTCTCCGCGCTCGGTGCCAGCCTGCTGATCGTGCTGCCCGGACGCACCGAGACCGGTGGCGTCAACGCGGGCAGCTTCGTCAGCAGCACGCCGCGCGAGCTCACCAACGCCGACGCCGCCGCACTGTTGCGCTTGCCGCTGGTGCAGCGCGTGGCGCCGCTCGCGGTGGGCAACTCCGAGATCGCCGTCGGCGGCCGGCTGCGCGAGGTCACGGTCGTCGGCACCAGCGCCGACTTCCTCGAGCTGCGCGGTCTGAAGATCGGCCACGGCGGCTTCCTGCCGCGCGAGGACTTCAACCGCGCCTCGGCGGTGGCTGTGATCGGCGACGCGCTGCGCAGCGAACTCTTCCCCGGACAGAGCGCGGTGGGCCGCATGATCCGTGTCGGCGACACCCGGCTGCGCGTGATCGGCGTGCTCACGCCATCCGGGCGCGGGCTGGGCATGACCACCGACGAGCTGGTGCTGGTGCCGGTGGCGACCGCGCAGGCGATGTTCGACACCAGCGGGCTGTTCCGCATCTTCGTCGAGGCGCGCGGGCGCGAGGCCTTGCCCGCGACGCAGCGCCAGATCGAGGAGCGCCTGCGCGCGCGCCGCGACGACGAGCTCGACTTCACCGTGATCACCCAGGACGCCGTTCTCGGCACCTTCGACCGCATCCTCGGGGCGCTCACCCTGGGCGTGGCCGGCATCGCCGCGATCAGCCTGGCAGTCGCGGGCATCCTGGTGATGAACGTGATGCTGGTCGCGGTCACCCAGCGCACCGCCGAAATCGGCCTGCTCAAGGCGCTCGGCGCGCGCGCCGGCACCATCCGCGCCGCCTTCCTCGCCGAGGCCGCGCTGCTCTCCGTCGCCGGCGCGCTCGCCGGCTTCGCGCTCGGCCACGCCGGCGCCTGGGGCGTGCGCCTGGCTTTCCCGCAGCTGCCGGCGTGGCCGCCCGACTGGGCGGTGATCGCCGCGCTCGCCACCGCGCTCGGCACCGGGGTGCTGTTCGGCGTGCTGCCCGCGCGCCGCGCCGCCCGGCTCGATCCGGTGCAGGCCTTGTCGAAGCGGTAGCGGCGATGCGCTGGCGCGACGCCCTCCACCTCGCCCTGCGTGCGATCACCGCGCATCGGCTGCGCAGCCTCCTGACCCTGCTCGGCATCGGCGTGGGCATCGCCGCGGTGATCCTGCTCACCTCGATCGGCGAGGGTCTGCACCGCTTCGTGCTCGCCGAGTTCGGCCAGTTCGGCACCAACGTGATCAACCTCCACCCGGGCCGCCAGGGCGCACGCGGCGGCCCGCCCGGCCTGCCGTCCACCGCGCGCGACCTCACCCTGGACGACGCGGACGCGCTCGCCCGCCTGCCCCATGTGCGCCACGTCACCGGTTCGGTGAGCGGCAACGCCGAGGTGCGCGCGCAAGGCCGGGTGCGGCGCAGCACCGTGCTCGGCGTGGGACCGCAGATGCAGGAGGTGTACTCGATGCGGGTACGCGTGGGGCAGTTCCTGCCGCCCGACGAGGCGGCGAGCGCGCGCGCCTTCGTGGTGCTGGGCCCCAAGCTCGCACGCGAGCTCTTCGGCAGCACCATCGCGCTCGGCGAGCACGTCGAGATCGGTGCCGAGCGCTTCCGCGTGGTCGGCGTCATGGAAGAGAAGGGGCAGTTCCTCGGTATCGATCTGGACGACGCCGCCTACATCCCGGTGGTGCGCGGCATGGCGCTGTACCAGCGCGACGGCCTCATGGAGATCGCGTTGACCTACGACCCCGAGGCCCCCGCCGCGCGCGTGGCGGAGGCGGTGAAGAAGCGGATGATCGCGCGCCACGGACGCGAGGACTTCACCGTGCTGACGCAGGAGGACATGCTGGCGACGCTGTCGAACATCCTCGATCTGCTCACCGCGGCGGTGGGTGCGCTCGGGGCGATCTCGCTGCTGGTGGGCGGAGTGGGCATCGTCACCATCATGAGCATCGCGGTCACCGAGCGCACCGGAGAGATCGGCCTGCTGGTGGCCCTGGGCGCACGTCGGCGCACCATCCTCGCGCTCTTCCTCGGCGAGGCGGTGGTGCTGGCGGGCATCGGCGGCCTGCTCGGCCTGCTCGTCGGCGCAGGCCTTGCCCAGCTGGTCGGGCTGCTGGTGCCGGCGATGCCGGTGGCCACGCCCTGGCGATACGCGCTCGCCGCCGAGGGGGTCGCCATCGTGGTCGGGCTCGCCGCCGGGGTCCTGCCCGCACGCAGGGCGGCACGGCTCGACGCGGTCGAGGCCTTGCGCGCGGAGTGAGCCATGCGGCGCGCGCGCCCGTTCCAGCGCCACCCTCGCACGCACGTCGCTCCTGCAAAACCACCGCGCTTCCGGGAGCGCCTGGAGCCACGCGAGTCGCGAGTCGGACGCTGACGAAGCGCCGCCCCGCCCTCAGCCGACGAGCCTTTCCGCGCGGATCGCCTCGTATTCGTCCTGCCAGAACCATTTCGCCTCGCCGAAGGCGGGCGCGAGCTGGTCGAGCCAGGTGGCCTTTTCGTCGAACCGGGCGAAGAACGGGCGTTGCACCCAGTCGGGGTTGCGGCCCTGGATGAAGCGCAGCACGAAGACCTTCTCGCCGGCGATCTCGGTGACGCCCTGGATCTCGACCTTGCCGGGGCTGGCACTCATGCTCGGGCCGCGGGCGGTGCGGGCGAGGCCGGAGACCTGCTGGATGGCCTGCTGGTAGATCTCCCAGGCGCGCGCGAGCGGAACCTCGAAGTAATGGCGGGCGCCGGTGTCGCGCTCGACGAACATGTAATAGGGGACGAGGCCGAGGCGGACCTCGGTCTTCCACAAGCGCGCCCAGGCGGCGGGGTCGTCGTTGATGTGGGCGATGAGCGGACCTTGTGCGCGGATGACGGCACCGGTGGCGCGGATGCGGCGGATGGCGGCGTGGGCGGCGTCGGTCTCGAGCTCCTTCCAGTGGTTGTAGTGCGCCATCAGCGCGACGTGCTTGCCGGCTTCGACGAGCTGCCGGAGCAGGCGCATGAGATCGTCGGCATCCTCGGCGCCGAGGAAGCGGTGCGGCCAGAAGGTGAGCGCCTTGGAGCCGATGCGGATGGTCTGGATGTGGTCGAACTCGGGGCGCAGCAGGGGTTCGAGGTATTCGCGCAGGTGACGGGTCTTCATGACCATGGGGTCGCCACCGGTGACGAGCAGGTCGGTGACCTCGGTATGGGTGCGCAGGTAGTCGTGCAGCACGCGGGCTTCGGAGCTGGCGATGCGCAGCTCCTTGTCGCCGACGAATTGCGCCCAGCGGAAGCAGAAGCTGCAATAGGCGTGGCAGGTCTGGCCCTGGCTGGGGAAGAAGAGCACGGTCTCGCGATACTTGTGCTGCAGGCCGTCGATGCGCTTGCCGTGCTCGTCGAGCGGCATGTTCATCTGCATCTGGTCGGCGGGGTGCGGGTTGAGGGCGTGGCGGACCTCGGCGATGGCGGCCTCGAGCGCGTCCTTGTCCGCGTCGCCTTCGATGAGGCGGGCGATGCGCTCGTAGTGCTCGGACGCGAGCATGCCGCGCTGCGGGAAGGTGAGCTGGAAGATGGGGTCGCGGGGGACGTCGGCCCAGTCGATGAGCTCGTCGATGACATATTGGTTGACGCGGAAGGGCAGCACGGCGGCCACGACCTTCATCTCGAAGCGCTGCTCGGGAGAAAGGCGCGCGAGCTGCGGGATGCGGTCGAGATCGCGGGCGGTGAAGACCTTGAAGGACATCGGGGCGAAGCGCTCGGCGGCGGGCGCGGCGCGCGGGTTCGACACTGCGGCGGCGATGGGGGCCGCTCGCGCGGTCGCGGCAGCGGCGGCTGTGCGCGGGGTCGGGGCCGCGAGAGCATGCACTTGTGCGCTCATGTTCGTCTCCTTGGTCTGGTTGTGCTGGGGGTCTGCCGGTGCCGCGGGTTGCGGCCGCGCACCGGTTGCGGTTCGGCAGCGCGTGCGGTGGCCGGGCAAACGGCGGCGCCCGAGGCAAGCATCGGCCGACGGCGGCCAGGCTCCCGGCATCCGTCGACACCCCGGAGTGGGGAATCGCTTGGGGATGTGATGGTATGTCACAAAGTTGTTTTGTGCAAATCTAATAAAGGCATACTCGGAGGAAGCTCTGCTGCCGGCCGCGGCGCCCGTGGCCGCGCCGGTTCTCGACCGCCGCGATCGCGACTTGCGTCGCTCCTACGACACCATCACAGTTGCATCGGGATCGGGATCGGGATCGGGATCGGGATCGGGATCGGGATCGGGATCGGGATCGGGATCGGGATCGGGATCGGGATCGGGATCGGGATCGGGATCGGGATCGGGATCGGGATCGGGATCGGCATCGGGATCGGCATCGGGATCGGCATCGGGATCGGCATCGGCATCGGCATCGGCATCGGCATCGGCATCGGCATCGGCATCGGCATCGGCATCGGCATCGGCATCGGTATCGGGCGATGCGTGGCGCGCTGCCCGGGCGACGATCCAAGGCGATGGCCTTGATTTGGTTCACGTAGGAGCGACGCAAGTCGCGATTCCGGCCTTCGGGCAGCGCGGCGTGGGCGGAAGCGCCGCATTCGCGACTTGCGTCGCGCCTGCCGGAGAGCCGCTGCGCGGATGGCTTGCGCTTGCCTTGCCCCCTCCGCACTCACTAAGCTGAAGAGGTTCCCCACGAATGGAGCGCACCATGGACTTCCGCAACGGCAGGGAGAGCGACAACGTCGAGGACCGCCGCGGACAAGGCGGGCGCGGCCTGCGCGGCGGGGGCAAGATCGGCATCGGGACGATCGTGCTCGCGCTGGTGGCGATGTACTTCGGGATCGATCCGAGCGTGGTCCTCGACACGGCCATGACCGACCCCGCGCCGGTCGAATCCACCCAGACCCGCCCCGCCGCCGAGAACGCGCAGGCGCGCTTCGTGTCGATGGTGCTGGCCGACACCGAGGACACCTGGCGGACGATCTTCCAGCAGGGGGGCGCGACCTACCGCGAGCCCAAGCTCGTGCTCTACACCGGCGCGACGCGCAGCGCCTGCGGGGTCGGGCAGGCGGAGATGGGGCCGTTCTACTGTCCGGCGGACGCCAAGGTGTATCTCGACCTGGCCTTCTTCGACGAGCTTCACCACCGCTTCGGCGCGCCCGGCGACTTTGCCCAGGCGTACGTGATCGCGCACGAGATCGGCCACCACGTGCAGAACCTGCTGGGCATCTCGGACAAGGTGCAGCAGGCGCGCACGCGGGTGTCGGAGCGCGAGGCGAACCAGCTCTCGGTGCGCCTGGAACTGCAGGCGGATTGCCTCGCGGGCATCTGGGCCCACCACGCCAACCGCAGCCGCAGCGTGCTCGAGGCCGGCGACATCGAGGAAGGCCTCGCCGCCGCCACCGCGGTGGGCGACGACCACATCCAGAAGCGCAGCCAGGGTTACGCGGTGCCGGACAGTTTCACCCACGGCAGTGCCGAGCAGCGCCGGCGGTGGTTCGCGATCGGATTGCAGCAGGGGCAGTTCAAGTCCTGCGACACGTTCAGCGCGCCGCGGTTGTAGTTACGCCGTCGCCGCAAAGGCACGGCGCCATCGCCCGGGAGCCCGTCCAGGGCGATGACGCCGATTGTTTTCGCGTAGGAGCGACGCAACACATCGCACCGACGTCACCCGGGAGCCCGTCCGCGGCGCGCGTTCCGGTCCCGCGGTGGCCGGACAAAAAAGAGGCCTGCTTGCGCAGGCCTCGTGCCGACAGGCACCCGGGCGTGGCCCGGGTCTCCCTCCCCATCGATCAAAACGGTTTTCGGGTGGCGATCACTCGAACTCGATGATGACCTCGTCCACCGACAGGCTGGCGCCGGGCTTGGCGACGATCTTCTTGACCTTGCCGTCCTGCTCGGCCTTGAGGACGTTTTCCATCTTCATGGCTTCGATGATGGCGAGCTTCTCGCCGGCCTTGACGTCCTGGCCCTCGGTCACCGCGATCTCGCGCAGCAGGCCGGGCATGGGCGAGAGCAGGAACTTGGAGAGGTCGGGCGGCAGCTTCGCGGGCATCAGCGACAGCAGGTGGGCCGCGCGCACGGTCATCACGACGGGTTCGACCTGCAGGCCGAAGTGCGAGATGCGGTAGCGCAGGCCGCGGCGTTCGATCTGCAGGCCGATCGGGGCGCCGTTGACGGTGCCCGCGAAGAGCAGCTCGCCGAACTTCCAGTCGGAGACGATGTTGTAGGTCCGGCCTTCGCAGGTGACGGCGAGGCCGCCTTCGATGGCGGCGGTGCGCATGGCGTACTGCTTGCCGCCCATGACGACGACCCATTCGCTGGCGACCTTGCGGCCGTGGCCGGCGAGCTGACCTTCGATCTGCACGGCGCGCTCGATGTAGCGCATGCGGGCGAAGGTGGCGACGGCGGCGAGCAGCGCGGGGTCGTCGTGCGGGACCATGGAGGCGTCGAAGCCCTTCGGATACTCCTCGGCGATGAAGCCGGTGTTGAAGTGGCCCGAGCAGAAGCGCGGATGTTGCAGCAGCGCGGCCTGGAAGGGGATGTTGGAGCTGATGCCGCGGATGACGAAGCCATTGAGGGCGTCGCGCATGCGCTCGATCGCATCCTGGCGGTCCTTGCCGTGCACGATGAGCTTGGCGATCATCGAGTCGTAGAACATCGAGATCTCGCCGCCTTCATACACGCCGGTGTCGACGCGCACGCCGTTGCCTTCGGCAGGGGGCTGGAACTTGATGAGGCGGCCGGTGGAGGGCAGGAAGCCGCGGAAGGGGTCTTCGGCGTTGATGCGGCATTCCATCGCCCAGCCGTCGATCTTGACGTCGGCCTGGGCGAGCGGCAGCTTTTCGCCGTAGGCGACGCGGATCATCTGCTCGACGAGGTCCAGCCCGGTGATGAGCTCGGTGACCGGGTGCTCGACCTGCAGGCGGGTGTTCATCTCGAGGAAGTAGAACTCCTTGGTCGCGCCGCTGACCACGAACTCGACCGTACCGGCCGACTCGTAGTTCACCGCGCGCGCCAGGGCCACGGCCTGCTCGCCCATGGCCTTGCGCATCGCGGGGTCGACGAAGGGGCTGGGGGCTTCCTCGATGACCTTCTGGTGACGGCGCTGGATGGAGCAGTCGCGCTCGTTCAGGTAGACGTAGTTGCCATGCGAGTCACCCAGCACCTGGATCTCGATGTGGCGCGGCTCGAGCACGTACTTCTCGATGAAGACGCGGTCGTCGCCGAAGGCGTTGCGCGCCTCGTTGACGCAGGAGGCGAAACCCTCGTGCGCCTCCTTGTCGTTGAAGGCGACGCGCAGGCCCTTGCCGCCGCCGCCGGCGGAGGCCTTGATCATGACCGGGTAGCCGATCTTCTTCGCGATCTCGACCGCCTCGTCGGGGCCGGAGATGGCGTCGTTGTAGCCGGGGATGGTGTTCACGCCGGCCGCGATGGCGAGCTTCTTGGACTCGATCTTGTCGCCCATCTTGGCGACCGAATAGTGCTTCGGGCCGATGAACTTGATGCCTTCCTCTTCGAGGCGGCGCGAGAACTCGGCGTTCTCGGACAGGAAGCCGTAGCCCGGGTGGACCGCCTCGGCGCCGGTCTGCTTGCAGGCGGCGATGATCTTGTCCATGACCAGGTAGGACTCTTTCGAGGCCGCCGGGCCGATGCAGACGGCTTCGTCGGCGAGTTCGACGTGGAGCGCGTTCTTGTCCGCCTCGGAGTACACCGCGACGGTCTTGATGCCCATCTTGCGGGCGGTCTTGATGACGCGGCAGGTGATTTCACCGCGGTTTGCAATCAGGATTTTCTTGAACATTTGGTCGGTTCCTCGTGCGCGGGTCAGAGCGGGATGTTGCCGTGCTTGCGCCACGGGTTGTCGAGCTGCTTGTCGCGCAGCATGGCCAGCGAGCGGCAGATGCGCTTGCGGGTGTTGTGCGGCATGACCACGTCGTCGATGAAGCCGCGGCTGGCGGCGACGAAGGGGTTGGCGAAACGGGCCTTGTATTCGGCTTCGCGCTGGGCGAGCTTCTCGGGGTCGCCCTTCTCTTCGCGGAAGATGATCTCGACCGCGCCCTTGGCGCCCATCACCGCGATCTCGGCGCTCGGCCAGGCGAGGTTCACGTCGCCGCGCAGGTGCTTGGACGACATCACGTCGTAGGCGCCGCCGTAGGCCTTGCGGGTGATCAGGGTGACCTTGGGCACGGTGCACTCGGCGTAGGCGTAGAGCAGCTTGGCGCCGTGCTTGATGATGCCGCCGTATTCCTGCGCGGTGCCGGGCATGAAGCCGGGGACATCGACCAGGGTGACGACCGGGATATTGAAGGCGTCGCAGAAGCGCACGAAGCGGGCGGCCTTGATCGAGCTCTTGATGTCGAGGCAGCCGGCCAGCACGAGCGGCTGGTTGGCGACGATGCCCACCGGCGAGCCTTCCATGCGCGCCAGACCGATGATGATGTTCTTGGCGTAGTCGGGCTGCAGCTCGAAGAAATCGCCGTCGTCGACCATCTTGAAGATCAGCTCCTTCATGTCGTAGGGCTGATTCGGGTTCTCCGGGACCAGGGTGTCGAGCGACAGGTCGATGCGGTCGGCGGAGTCGGCGCAGGGGATCGCGGGCGGCTTCTCGCGGTTGCTGGAGGGCAGGAAGCCGATCAGGCGACGCGTCATCATCAGCGCCTCGACGTCGTTCTCGAAGGCGAGGTCGGCGACGCCGGACTTGGTGTTGTGGGTGACGGCGCCGCCGAGCTCCTCGGCGGTGACTTCCTCGTGGGTCACGGTCTTCACGACCTCGGGACCGGTCACGAACATGTAGGACGAGTCCTTGACCATGAAGATGAAGTCCGTCATCGCCGGGCTGTACACCGCGCCGCCGGCGCAGGGGCCCATGATCAGCGAGATCTGCGGGATGACCCCGGAGGCCAGCACGTTGCGCTGGAACACGTCGGCGTAGCCGCCGAGCGAGTCCACGCCTTCCTGGATGCGCGCTCCGCCCGAGTCGTTGAGGCCGATGACCGGGGCGCCGACCTTCATGGCGTGGTCCATGACCTTGCAGATCTTCTCGGCGTGGGTCTCGGAGAGCGAGCCGCCGAAGACCGTGAAGTCCTGCGAGAACACGAAGACCAGGCGGCCGTTGACGGTGCCGTAGCCGGTGACCACGCCGTCACCGGGGATGTGCTCGGCATCCATGCCGAACTCGGTGCAGCGGTGCTCCTTGTACATGTCCCACTCTTCGAAGCTGTCGTCGTCGAGCAGCAGTTCGATGCGCTCGCGCGCGGTGAGCTTGCCCTTGCGATGCTGCGCGTCGATGCGCTTCTGGCCGCCACCGAGGCGGGCCAGTTCGCGCTTTTTCTCGAGCTGGCGAATGATGTCTTGCATGAGTGCGATCTCCTGTCAGATCTCGGTTTCGGCCGGCTGTCGCGGCAGTCGGCCCTGTTCGTTGGATTGGAGGTGGCCGAGCAGCCGGAAGGCCGCGGCCGCGGGCGTGGTGTCGCCCTCCTCGACCGCGCGTGCGAGGGCGGGAAGTTCCTCGCGCACGCGGGGATGGCTGCGGAAACGGCTGCGCAGCCCGGAATCGATCATCTCCCACATCCAGGCCAATGCCTGGTGGCGACGCTTGGCGGCGAACTCCCCGGAGGCGCCGAGCGCCTCGCGGTAGTCGCACACCGCCTTCCAGAAGTCGGCGATGCCCTGCTTCTGGAGCGCCGACAGGGTGAGCACCGGCACGGTCCAGTTGGGGCTGGCCGGGCGCAGCATGTGCAGCGCGGTCTTGATCTGCGCCTTGGCGCGCATGGCCGCACCGGCGTCGATGTCGGCCTTGTTGATGACGATCAGGTCGGCGATCTCCATGATCCCTTTCTTGATCGCCTGCAGGTCGTCACCGGCGTTGGGCAGTTGCAGCAGGCAGAAGATGTCGGTCATGCCGGCGACCGCGGTCTCGGACTGCCCGACGCCGACGGTCTCGACGATGATGACGTCGAAGCCCGAAGCTTCGCACACCAGCATGGTCTCGCGCGTCTTCTCGGCCACGCCGCCGAGGCTGCAGGCCGAGGGGCTGGGGCGGATGAAGGCCGCGGGGTTCTGTGACAGCAGCTCCATGCGCGTCTTGTCGCCGAGGATGGAGCCACCGGTGACCGACGAGGACGGATCGACCGCGAGCACCGCGACGCGCAGGCCCTGCTCGATGAGGTAGAGCCCGAGCGCCTCGATGAAGGTGCTCTTGCCCACGCCCGGCACGCCCGAGATCCCCACCCGCATCGCCCCGCCGGTATGCGGCAGCAGCGCCTCGAGCACCTTCTGCGCGCGCGCCTGATGGTCCTCGCGCTGCGATTCGATCAGCGTGATGGCCTTGGCCAGCGGCCGCAGCTGGCGCGCCAGCACGCCAGCGACCAGCGACTGGTCGGCGGGATCGAGAGGGGTGGATATCGGAGCAGGCATGTCGGGTCTTATAGGGGGCGTCCGTTCTACGGTTTGCGGTTCGTGATTCTTGTAGGAGCGACGCAAGTCGCGATTTCGGCGCCTCGATCCGCGCCGCGCGAACGGGTACGCCAGATCGCGACTTGCGTCGCTCCTACGGGAAACATCGGCTCTCCGGCAGGGCGGTGCTGATTCTGGCGCTGCGATCGCGACTTGCGTCGCTCCTGCGGGGACCTCACCCCGCCTTGCGTGCGGCGCGGATCTGCTTGAGCACCTCGCGTGCGGCCGCCGGGATCGGCGTGCCGGGGCCGAAGATGCCCTTGGCGCCGGCGGCGTACAGCGTGTCGTAGTCCTGCGCCGGGATCACGCCACCGACGAAAGTGATGATGTCGTCGGCGCCGAGGCGCTTCAACTCGTCGATGACGGCCGGGACCAGGGTCTTGTGGCCGGCGGCGAGGCTGGAGCAGCCGACCGCATGGACGTCGTTCTCGACCGCGTGGCGGGCGGCTTCTTCCGGGGTCTGGAAGAGCGGGCCGATGTCGATGTCGAAACCGAGGTCGGCGAAGGCCGAGGCCACCACCTTGGCGCCGCGGTCGTGGCCGTCCTGGCCGAGCTTGGCGATCATCACGCGCGGGCGGCGGCCTTCTTCGGCGATGAAGGCCTCGATGTCGGCCTTGAGGGTCTTCCAGTCTTCCTGTTCTTCCACGACGGCTCCATAGACGCCGGAAACGGCTTGCGGATTGGCACGGTAACGGCCGAAGACCTTCTCGAGCGCGTCGGAGATCTCGCCGACGGTGGCACGCAGGCGAATGGCCTTGACCGACAGGTCGAGCAGGTTGCCTTCGCCCGTCTCGGCGCACTTGGTGAGCGCAGCGAGCGCGGCCTGCACCGCGGCGGTGTCGCGGGTGGCGCGGATCTTGTCGAGGCGGGCGATCTGCGCCTCGCGCACCGCATGGTTGTCGATGTCGAGGATGTCGATCGGGTCTTCCTTGGCGAGCTTGTACTTGTTCACGCCGACGATCACGTCCTTGCCCGAGTCGATGCGCGCCTGCTTGTCGGCGGCGCACTCCTCGACCTTCATCTTGGCCCAGCCGGATTCGACCGCGCGGGTCATGCCGCCCATGGACTCGATCTCCTCGATCAGCGCCCAGGCCTTGTCGGCCATGTCCTGGGTGAGCTTCTCCATCATGTAGGAGCCGGCCCAGGGGTCGACCACGTTACAGATGTGGGTCTCTTCCTGGATGATGATCTGGGTGTTGCGCGCGATGCGGGCGGAGAACTCGGTAGGCAGGGCGATCGCCTCGTCGAGCGCGTTGGTGTGCAGCGACTGGGTGCCGCCGAACACCGCAGCCATGGCCTCGATCGTGGTGCGCACGACGTTGTTGTAGGGGTCCTGCTCGGTGAGCGACCAGCCGGAGGTCTGCGAGTGCGTGCGCAGCATCATCGACTTGGCGCTCTTGGGGTTGAACTGCTTCATGAGCCGCCACCACAGCAGGCGCGCGGCGCGCATCTTGGCGATCTCGAGGTAGAAGTTCATGCCCACCGCCCAGAAGAAGGACAGGCGGCCGGCGAAGGTGTCGACGTCCATGCCGGAGTTGATGCCGGTGCGCACGTACTCGACACCGTCGGCGAGCGTGAAGGCGAGCTCGATGGCCTGGTTGGCGCCCGCCTCCTGGATGTGGTAACCGGAAATCGAGATGCTGTTGAACTTCGGCATGTGCTGCGCGGTGTAGCCGAAGATGTCGGCGATGATCTTCATCGACGGGGTGGGCGGATAGATGTAGGTGTTCCGCACCATGAACTCTTTCAGGATGTCGTTCTGGATCGTGCCCGAGAGCTTGTCCTGGCTCACGCCCTGCTCCTCGGCGGCGACGATGTAGCCGGCGAGGATCGGCAGCACGGCACCGTTCATGGTCATCGACACCGACACCTTGTCGAGCGGGATCTGGTCGAACAGGATCTTCATGTCCTCGACCGAGTCGATCGCCACGCCGGCCTTGCCGACGTCGCCGGTCACGCGCGGATGGTCGGAGTCGTAGCCGCGGTGGGTCGCCAGGTCGAACGCGACCGACACGCCCTGGCCGCCGGCGGCGAGCGCCTTGCGGTAGAAGGCGTTGGACGCTTCGGCGGTGGAGAAGCCGGCGTACTGGCGGATGGTCCACGGCTTGACCGCGTACATGGTGGGCTGCGGGCCGCGCAGGAAGGGCTCGAAGCCGGGCAGCGTGTCGGCGTGCTGCAGGCCTTCGGTGTCGGCCTTGGTGTACAGCGGCTTGACCGAGAGGCCCTCGGGCGTGATCCAGTTCAGCTTGTCGAGGTCGCCCCCCGGCGCCTGCTTGGCGGCAGCCTTTTTCCAGGCCTCGATGTCGGGCTGGGGATAGACGGGATCGTTGGCTTTCGACATGGGAAACCTCGTGAGATCTGCGGCGGCCTGGGGTACAGGCGCGACCCGGATTGGTGATTTATCGGCAAGCCAAACCCCCCCGGGGCGGCGACGAAGCCGCCCGTGGCGATCCCACGAGCGGCCGTCGACGCTCCGGCAAGCGACGCGTCCCCTCTCTTCCGCCGGGTGGTCCCGGCGCCTCCCATGACGCATCGCGCTTCGGAAGTTGACTTGCACTGCAGGAAAAATAATACTTTATCCATAATTATGAATGCAATAGGCGGCAGCGGGCGAATGCGTTCCGACGGTCGGAAAGGGCGCGCAGCGAGCCGGGCCCGTCCGGCGAGAGAGGGCATGCACGCGCCACCACCACCCGTGATGGCCCTGCCCCGCGCCACCTTTTGAATCCGCTCCGAAGAAAGAATCCGCCCATGAACGCCACCCGCATCGCTCCGATCGCGCTCTACCAGGAAGTGGCCGAGCGCCTGCGCCAGCGGATCTTCTCGCACGAGCTGCCGCCCGGCACCTGGGTGGACGAACAGGCGCTGGCCGAGCACTACGGCATCTCGCGCACACCGCTGCGCGAGGCGCTGAAGGTACTGGCCTCCGAGGGCCTGGTGACGCTCAAGCCGCGGCGCGGCTGCTACGTGACCGAGATCTCGGAGCGCGATCTCGACGAGGTGTTCAGCGTGATGTCGATGCTCGAAGGCGAGTGCGCCCGGCTGTCGGCTGCGCGCGCGACCGAGGACGACCTCGCCCGCCTGCGCGCGATCCACGCCAACCTCGAGAAGGCCGCCGGCAAGCCCGACATCGACCGCTTCTTCGAGGCCAACCAGGCCTTCCACCTCGCCCTGCAGGAGATCGCCGACAATCGCTGGTTGCTCCACGTGATCGAGGACCTGCGCAAGGTGATCAAGCTGTCGCGCCACCACTCGCTGTTCTCGGAGGGCCGGCTGGAGCAGTCGCTCGCCGAGCACCGCGACATCCTCCAGGCCTTGCTCGACCGCGACGGCGCGCGCGCCGAGACCCTGATGCGCACCCACATCCTCAGCGGCCGCGCCGCCCTCGCCCGCATCGCCGAGGCGAAGACGCAGGCCGCGTGAGGCCTGGCCACATTGATTTCGTGTGGGAGCGACCCGGCCGACACGCCCGCAATCGCGACTCGCGTCGCTCCTACATCCCACCGAAGCCGCCGCCGGTTTTCGTGGGAGCGACGCAAGTCGCGATTGCGGCGATTCCGCACCCGACAGGCGCCGACGCGGACGACGGGCGTCGGAACCGGCTTGTTGTTACACGGCGCCGACCGGGGTCTCGCGGGTGACCAGCACTTGGTCGATGCGGTAGTTGTCGATGTCGACCACCTCGAACTTGTAGCCGAGGTAGGTCACGAAGTCGGTGCGCTTGGGGACCTTGCGCAGGCGGTACATCAGGAAACCGGCGACGGTCTCGTAGTTCTGGAAGCCCTCGAAGACCTCGATCTCGAGCGCCTGCATGACGTCCTCGATCGGCGTGGCGCCGTCGATGAGCCAGGAGTTGTCGTCTCGGCGCACGATGAGCTCTTCCTGGAAGGGGCTGACGAGATCGCCCATCACCGTGTTCATCACGTCCTGCAGCGACAGCAGGCCCACCACCAGCGCGTATTCGTTGAGGATGAGCGCGAAATCCTCCTTGGCGTCGCGGAAGCGCTCGAGCGCCTCGAAGAGCGTGAGCGTGTCGGGCAGCATCAGCACCTTGCGCACGATCGGCTGGGTGCGCAAGGACAGATCCTGGCCCTGCACGATGCGCGGCAGGATGTCCTTCGAGTCCACATAGCCGATCACGCTGTCGATGCCGTCCTCGCACACCGGAAACTTCCCGTGCGGGTGGGCGGCGATCTTGCGCCGGATGCTCTCCTCGGACTCCGACAGGGTGAGGAAGACGATGTTCTCGCGCGAGGTCATCGCCGAGGGCACGATGCGCGAGTCGAGCTCGAACACGTTGCTGATCAGGTGCTGCTCCTGGCGCAGCAGCGCGCCGGCCTGGGCACCGGCGTCAGCCATGGCCATGATGTCGTCGGCGGTGATGTCCTCGATGCGCACGCTCGGCAACTTGAACCAGCGGAAGATGAGGTTGGCCGCGCCGTTGAAGACCCACACCAGCGGCGCGAACAGCCACATGCACACCTGCATCGGCTGCACCACCGCCACCGCGATGCGTTCGGGCTGGACCATGGCCAGGCGCTTGGGCATGAGGTCGGCAAAAAGCACGAACAGCGAGGTGACGAAAACGAAGGAGACGACGAAGGCGATGGTGTCGAGCATCGGGCCGGCGTAGGCCCGGCGCAGCAGCTCGGTGACGTAGGGAGAAAGCGCCTGTTCGCCGACTACGCCGCCGAGAATGGCGACGGCGTTGAGGCCGATCTGCACCACGGTGAAGAAGTGGCCCGGACTGTCCTGCAGCGCAAGCACGCGCCGGGCGTTGAGATGCCCTGCCTCGGCCATGACGCGCAGCTTGATCTTGCGCGCAGCCGCGAGGGAGATCTCGGACATGGAAAAGAAGGCGCTCGCTGCGATCAGCAGCAGGATGACGAGCAGTTCGTTGACAGGCACGACGACTCCTTTGGGATGAAGGTCCCGCCGGAAGGCAAAACCAGAATCTAGTCTGCGAGTCTACCACCGCGGCCTGAAGGGCAATCGGTGCCCCGGCGCATCGCCGCCCCCCCCCCCCGGGAAGGGATGGAGGAGGAATGCAGGAGGAATGTAGGAGCGACGCGGGTCGCGATTGCGCCCCCCGCAGCCCTTTCCGGCCGCGCATCGCCCGCCACATCGCCCGATCGCGGCTGGCGTCGCTCCCACGAAAACCGTCGTGGCCCGACCAGCGCCTCGAGTTTCTTGCAGGAGTGACGCCCGTCGCGATCCGGCGGCGAAGAGGCGCACCGCCGGTCGACGAAAAACCCGCCCGGCGCGGGAGCGCGGGGCGGGTCGGGGATGCGGCGCGGTTCGGGGAACCGCGCGCTTCGGTCAGTGCGACGAGGCGGTCGCGGCGCCGACACCGGTCTGGGCGCGCACGTACTGGTCCTCGAAGGCTTCCTTCTCGGCCTCGGCCGCCTTGCTCTTGTCGAGCGTGGAGAACAGCCAGGTCATGAAGAAGGCGATCGGCATCGAGAACAGCGCCGGCTGGGTATAGGGGAAGATCGCCGAAGCGTTGCCCAGCACATCCACCCACACCGACTTGGACAGCAGCACGAACAGCACTGCGCTGACCAGGCCGGAGTAGCCGCCCACGAGGGCGCCCTTGGTGGTGAGGCCCTTCCAGTACATCGACAGGATCAGCACCGGGAAGTTGGCCGAAGCGGCCACGCCGAAGGCGAGCGCGACCATGAACGCGATGTTCATCTTCTCGAAGGCCATGCCGAGCAGCACCGCGACCACACCGAGGCCGATGGTGGCGAACTTCGACACCCGCAGTTCGGTCGCTTCGTCGGCCTTGCCCTTCATGATGACGCGCGAGTAGATGTCGTGCGAGATCGCCGAGGCACCGGCCAGCGCCAGGCCGGCCACCACCGCGAGGATGGTCGCGAAGGCCACCGCCGACAGGAAGCCGAGCAGAAGGTTGCCGCCGACCGCGTTGGCCAGGTGCATGGCGATCATGTTGCCGCCGCCGATGACCTTGCCGCCGATCACGCCGCCTTCGAAGAACTGCGGGTTCTGGCCGACGATGATGATCGCGCACAGGCCCATGATGGCGATGACGTTGAAGAAGTAGGCGACGATACCCGAGGCGTAGAGCACGGACTTGCGCGCTTCCTTGGCATCGGTCACGGTGAAGAAGCGCATCAGGATGTGCGGCAGGCCGGCGGTGCCGAACATCAGGCCGAGGCCGAGCGAGATCGCGGTCACCGGATCGGCGAGCAGGCTGCCGGGGTTGAGCAGCTTCTGGCCCAGCTTGTGCACTTCCATCGCACGGTTGGTGAGCTCGTCGAACGAGAAGCCGAACTGGCTGAACGCGAGCACGCCCACCGCGGTACCGCCGATCAGCAGCATGCAGGCCTTGATGATCTGCACCCAGGTGGTGGCGACCATGCCGCCGAAGGTGACGTACACCATCATCAGCGCGCCGACGACGACGAGCGCGATGTTGTAGTCGAGACCGAA
Source organism: Thauera aminoaromatica (assembly GCF_000021765.1). Lineage (NCBI taxonomy): Bacteria > Pseudomonadati > Pseudomonadota > Betaproteobacteria > Rhodocyclales > Zoogloeaceae > Thauera > Thauera aminoaromatica. Next base: position 3,829,198 of record NC_011662.2, read on the forward strand.
CAGCAGCTTGATGAGCTGGCCGGCACCGACCATCTGCGCCACCAGGTAGAAGCACACCACGGTCAGCGAGCTCACCGCGGCCATCGTGCGCACCTTGCCCTGGTCGAGGCGGTAGGCAGTGATGTCGGCGAAGGTGAACTTGCCCAGGTTGCGCAGACGCTCGGCCATCAGGAACAGGATGATCGGCCAGCCCACGAAGAAGGAGAGCATGTAGATGTAGGCATCCACACCCTGCGCGTACATCATCGCGGTGAGACCGAGCAGCGTGGCGGCGGACATGTAGTCGCCGGCGATCGCGAGGCCGTTCTGGAAGCCGGTGATGCCACCGCCGGCGGTGTAGAAGTCGGCGGTCGACTTGGTGCGGCTGGCCGCCCAGTAGGTGATGCCCAGGGTCATCAGCACGAACACAAAGAACATGCCGATGGCGTGGAGGTTGAGCGGCTGCTTCTCGGCGGCGTCCATCGCGGGACCGGCGGCGAGCACCAGCGGGCTGGCGGCCAGCGCGAGCAGGCCGGCGGCGCTACGGGAAAGGCTACGGGCGTTCATCATTTTTCCTCCTTCCAGGCGGCCTTCACGAGTTCCTTGTTGATGTCGTCGAACTCGCCGTTGGCGCGGCGGACGTACACCAGGGTCAGGACCCAGAAGAAGATGAACTGCAGCAGGCCGGCGAGGATGCCGAAGGTCAGGTTGCTGCCCTCGAACAGACGCTTGCCGATGAGCTCGGGCGCGAACGCCACGAGCAGCACGAAGCCGTAAAAGACGATCAGGACGATCGCCGCCAGAATGCCCGCGAAGCGGGTGCGCTTGGCGACAAGCTCCGCGAACCGCGGGTTGCGCCGGATGTGCGCATACATCGAGCTAGACACTTTCACTCCCTCCCAAGGATAAGCAACACGAACTGCTTTGCCTCCACCTTTCCTCCTGCCTCGGCGGCCGTCTGACGCGGCATCGTAGGCGAGCGGATGATATATCATCCATAAGACTCCATACACATCCGTATGGAAAAATTTTATTTATCGAAAACGGCGAACCGATGAACACAAGAATCGACCTCGACATCGACCAGGGCATCGCCACCGTGACCCTGCACAACCCGACCAAGCTGAACGCTGTGAACGCGGCGATGTGGCGCGGACTCTCGGCGGCGATGGCGCGCATCGCCGCCGACGATTCGGTGCGCTGCGTGATCGTGCGCGGCGCGGGCGAGAACGCCTTCGCCGCCGGCGGCGACATCGAGGAGTTCCGCAGCGTGCGCGCGACGGTGGACGATGCGCTGCACTACCACGAGGACCTGGTGGCGAGCGCGCTGAACGCGATCCGCGACTGCGCCGTGCCCACCGTGGCGGCGATCCGCGGCGCCTGCGTGGGCGGCGGGCTGGAGATCGCCGGCTGCTGCGACATCCGCATCGCGGGCGAGTCGGCACGCTTCGGCGCGCCGATCAACCGCCTGGGGTTCTCGATGTATCCGGGCGAGATGGCCGGCCTGCTCGCCCTGGTCGGCCCGGCGGTGGTCCTGGAAATCCTGCTCGAGGGCCGCATCCTGGATGCGCGCGAGGCGCTGCAGAAGGGCCTGCTGACCCGCGTGGTGGACGACGAACGCGTATTCGAGGAGGCCGCCGTGTCGGCCGAGCGCATCCGCGCGGGCGCGCCGCTGGTGGCGCGCTGGCACAAGCAGTGGGTGCGCCGGCTGACCACCGGCGTGGCGCTGGACGAGGAGGAGAAGCGCCGCGCCTTCGACTTCCTCGCCACCGCGGACTATCGCGAGGGCCTTGCCGCATTCAGCGAGAAGCGGGCACCGGTGTTCCGGGGGCGCTAGCCGCGGCGCCGCAATCGCGACTTGCGTCGCTCCTACGGCACGTCACCGCGCTTCCGAAGGCGCCTGTAGGAGCGACGCGAGTCGCGATCGGGCGATCCGGTCGGCGATGCGCGGCCGGCGAGGACTGCGGCGCCGCAATCGCGACTTGCGTCGCTCCCACGGCACGTCACCGCGCTTCCGAAAGCGCCTGTGGGAGCGACGCGAGTCGCGATCCCGGCGCGGGCAGGCGCTTCATCGCCGCTTCGGCTTCTCCTCGACGTACTCCTCCACCTTCACCGCGCGCAGCTGGTAGCCCGCGGTACCCATGTCGGAATCGATGCGCCCCACCGCCATGACCCCGTCCACCCACACCGGCAGCATGTTCCAGCCGCCCGGCACGGGCTTGTCGGGGATGACGTGGATGAGCTGGTTGGCGGGCGGCGGCGGGACGTGCACGCAGGCACCGAAATACGGGACGAGGAGAAACTCGCGGATCTTCTCGCCGCTGGTCTCGAGCGGCACGACGAAGCCGGGGATGCGCACGCGCGCACCAGCCATGCGCTCGACCAGGGGCGCACGGTCCCACTCCTCGCGCATGCGCTGCAGCGCCTCGGCGGCGCGCGGGTCGTTGTCCTCGAGCTTGTCGAGCTCGAGGCCCGAGAGGAAGCCCTCGGGGTTCCAGTCGGCAGGGATGAGGTCGTCCCAGCTGATCTCGCGGAACTCGCCCTTTCCCGGCGCGGGCGCAGCGAGGCGGTCGCCCACCGCGTACTGGCCGGCGGACTCGCCGGCCGGGGCCTGCGCGCCAGCCGGCAGCGGCGCGAACGCCAACAGGGCAAGCAGCGGTACGACGCGCAGCGCGCGCGGGACCAAGCGGGCGAGGTGCAGATTCGTGTTCATTTCCTGCCTCCGGTTGCAGGCGTACGGTGATGGATCCGGGCCCTCCCGGCCCCGCGAACGAGGCGGTGCATCCCGCCTCAGGTCCGCACGGTCATGCCGTCGGCGAGCGACTGGCGGTAGGCGCGCAGCGCCGGCAGCAGGCTGGCGACCAGGCTGGCGGCGAGCACCGCGCCGAGCAGGCGCCATTCGCCCGCCGCGGGCCAGCCCAGGCTCGGCTGCAGACCATGCTGCGCGGCGAGCCAGGGGGCGAGCGCGGCGCCCGCACCATACAGCAGCCCGAGGCCGAGCGCGATGCCCGCAGTGGCGAGCAGCAGGCTCTCAAGCGCGAGCAGCGCGAAGACCTCGCGCGGGCTGGCACCCAGCGCACGCAGGATGGCGAGCTCGCGGCGGCGCTCGCCCAGGCTTGCCAGCACCACCGCCACCATGCCCGTCAGGCCGACCACGACCACCAGGGCCGAGACCGCGAGCAGCGCGCGCTCGGCGATGCCGACGAGGTCCCACAGCTGCTGCAGGGTCGCACCGGGCAGGATGGCGGTGAGCGGTTCGCCGGCGTAGGCGTTGATCTGGCGCTGCACGCGGAACACCGCGCTGCGGCTGTGCAGCCCGACGAGCGCGGCCGTGACGGATTTGGGGCGCAGGTCGAACTTGCGCACCTGCTCGGGCGTGATCTTCAGGCCCGGGATGGGCGCGCCGCCATGCCAATCGACATGAATCGCCTCCAGGCCCTCCAGGCTCACCAGCACGGCGCGGTCGAGCGGCGTGGCGCTGGGCGCGAGGATGCCGACCACGGTGAAGGGCTTGTCGGCGTGCTCGGCGAAGCGCGCTCCGCCCTCCCCCGCGCCGCCGCCGTGGCTGAGCACGATGCGCTCGCCGAGGCGGTAACCATGGCGGGCGGCGACCTCGGCGCCGATCACGGTCTGGAAGAGGTCCTCGACGCGCGCGGTTGCGCCGGCGAACGGGCCGCCGGCCGCGAAGACCAGACTGCGCCCCTCGCCATGGCGGTATTGCGCGAAGAAGTCCGTGGTGGTGCCGACCACGCGGTGACCGCGGTGCGAGTCGCCGAGCGCGAGCGGTACCAGCCACTTCACCTGGGGCAGCGCGGCGACGTGCTCGATGCTGGCCCACGACAGGTTGGCGGTGGCGTCGCCGATGTGGAAGACCGAGTACAGCAGCAGCTGCACCGGGCCGCTGCGCGCGCCCACCACCAGGTCGGTGGCGGAAATCGTCTGCGCGAAGCCCGCGCGCGCATCGTTGCGCAGGCGCTCGACCCCGAGCAGCAGCGCCACTGCCAGCGCCACCGCGACCACGGTGAGCGCGGCCGACAGCCTGCGGTTGGCGATGCTGCGCAGCGACAGCATGAAGACGGGGCTCATCGCGCGTCCTCCGCAGCGAGGCCGGCGCGGACGAGCGCACCGAGGTCGAGCACGCGGTCGAAGTGCGCTGCCAGGCGCTGGTCGTGGCTGACGAAGAGCAGCGCGGCGCCGACCGCGGCGCATTCGTCGAGCAGCAGGTCGATGAAGGTCTGCTGACGATCGGCGTCGAGCGCGGAGGTGGGCTCGTCCGCCACCACCAGGCCGGGACGGCCGATCAGCGCGCGCGCCGCGGCCACGCGCTGCTGCTGGCCGACCGAGAGCTGCGTGGCCGGGCGCTCGAGCAGCTCGACGCCGAGGTCGAGCCGCGCCGCCAGGCGCGCCGCCTCGGCAGCCGGCGTGCTGCCCGCGGCCGCGATACGCGCGCGCCGCTGCGGCGCGAAGCGGCAGGCGAGCAGGATGTTGTCGCGCGCGGACAGCCAGGGCAGCAGGTTGAAGAGCTGGAACACGAAGCCGACGTGGTCGGCACGGAAGCGGTCGCGCGCGCCCGCCGACAGCGCGCCGAGCGCCTGCCCGCCGACCTCGACCGTGCCGGCCTGCGGCAGGATCACCCCGCCGACCAGCGACAGCAGCGTGGTCTTGCCGCTGCCGCTCGGCCCGCGCAGGAAGACGCGCTCACCGGCGCCGAGCTGCAGCGCGTCGATCGCCAGGCAGTCCTGCGCGCTGCCCGGCCAGCGGTAGCGCAGGCCGGAGATGCGCACCGCCGGCGTCGGGTGCGCTCGCACTGCCGCGCTCACAGCGCGAGCGCGGCGGCGCCCGAGGTGAGCACACCGCCCCCCTGGCCGCGCGGGGTGGCGAACTCGGCGCGCACGCGCTGCAGGCGCGGGAAGTGCTTGAAGACGCGCAACTCCAGCCGACGCAGCGCCTCGGGATGCGCGCACTCGAAACCGTAGCTTGCCACCATGTCCTCGTGATCGCCGCGGGCCGGCCGGTTGTGGTCGCGTGTTTGGCCCCGACCGTGTTCGCGCCCGCTGTCCCGCCACGGCGATTCGATGCCGACCTCACGGATCACGCAGCCAGCTTCCGACGGGAGCGCGAACACCGCCTCGCTGTCGAGCAGGAGGCGCTCCGCATCGGCGAGCGCACCGCGCTGCGTCTCGTTCGCCGGCGCATGCTCGAAGCCGACGAGGTTGTCGAGCGGCGAGATCAGCTCCAGCTGCAACATGCGGCCTTCCAGTACAACGGTCAGTTCGGCGACGCCGTGCTGGTGTGCGCCATGCGCATGCTGTGCCGGCGCGGCGACAGGGAGCGCGAGGGCCAGGACGATGACGCTGGAGAGGAGGATCGGACGCAAGCAGGCTGGCATGGTCGTGGGAAGTGGAGACAAGCGATTCGGGGCGCGTGACGAGTGCTGAAAACCATGCAGCGCGGGGCACGCAAGTCTAATGCTACAATGTTGCATCAAAAGCGACCACCCTGCCACAAGAGCCGTTTCCCCGCGCCCCGCCGCAACAGGCTTCGATATGCCCCTGCACGAACACCCTGCCGCCACCGACGCTGCCCGCGAGCTCATCGCCGCACGCGGCGGCCGCGTCACGCGCACGCGGGTGGCGGTGATCCAGGCCTTGCAGCGCAGCGCCCATCCGCTCTCGCACGACGAGCTCGGCGCCGCGCTCGACGGGGCGGGCATCGCCCACGACCGTGTCACCCTCTACCGCGCGCTCGACTGGCTGGTGGAACAGGGTATTGCGCAGCGAATCGCGGGGGGCGAACGCGCCTGGCGCTTCGAGATCCGCCGCGACGGCGACCACCGCCACGCCCATTTCCACTGCGAGCGCTGTGGCCAGATCGTGTGCCTGGAGGACGTGTCCGCCGCCGCGCCGACCCTGCCCGCCGGCTTCGCGGTCGCACGCGCCGAGCTGGTGCTGCATGGCGCGTGCGCCGATTGCGGCCGCGAGGGCGTGGAGAGGAAGGAACGATGAAGCGCGCGCCCCCCGTCCTGCACGGCACCGATCCCCAAGCCGACGACGACACGCGCCCCTTCCCGGCACGTAGCCTGCTGGGCGCGGGCCTGGCCGCGCGCCTCGCCCTGGTCGCCGGCGCGCTGGCGCTGCTATGGGCGACCGTGCTGTGGGCCTTGCAATGAACCGCCTCGCGCTGCCGATGATCCGCCTCGACAACCTCACCCTGGGCTACGACCGCCACCCGGCGGTGCATCACCTGTCGGCCGAGATTCCCGCGGGCGCGCTCGTCGCCGTGGTGGGCCCCAACGGCGCAGGCAAATCCACCCTGCTCAAGGGCCTCGCCGGCGAGCTGCGGCCGATCGGCGGGCGCATCCTGCTGCCCGAGCTGCCCGCGGGGGGACTGGCCTACATGCCACAGCGCGGCGAGATCGACCACAGCTTCCCGGTGTCGGTGTTCGACGTGGTCGCGATGGGCCTGTGGCACGAGATCGGCGCCTTCGGCGGCGTCTCGCGCGAGCAGCGCCGACGCGTGCGCGCCGCGCTCGAGGCGGTGGGCATGGCGGGCTTCGAGTCGCGCCCCATCGGATCGCTCTCGGGCGGCCAACTGCAGCGCGCGCGTTTCGCCCGCCTGATGTTGCAGGACGCGCCGCTGATCCTGCTCGACGAGCCCTTCGCGGCCATCGACAGCCGCACGGTGGACGATCTCGTGGAGCTGATCCTGGGCTGGCACGACGAGGGCCGCACCATCCTCACCGTGGTGCACGACCTCGAGCAGGTGCGCCGCCACTTCCCGACCGCACTGCTGCTGTCGCGCGAGCCGGTGGCCTTCGGCCCCACCGCCGAGGTGCTGACGCCCGAGCGCCTGGCGCGCGCGCGCCGCCTGTCGGAAGCCTTCGACGAGCACGCGCACGAATGCCACATCGAGGAGTTGACGGTCGCGGTGGCGCCCGATGCGGCGGCACATCCGCACGCGCATGACCATGGACATGCGCACGACGAAGGCCACGGCCACGCCCATCCGCACCCCGCGGCACACACCGCGCCGCGTCCGCGCCGCGGTCTTCCCCGCCACTGAATCCGCAACCCGCGCCAGCAAACCAGGCCTTCGCAGTGTTCGACCTCCTCATCTCCCCCTTCACCGAGTTCGCCTTCATGCGCCGCGCGCTCGCCGGCTGCCTGGCGCTCGCGCTCGGCGCCACGCCGGTGGGCGTGTTCCTGCTGCTGCGCCGCATGAGCCTGATGGGCGACGCGATGAGCCACGCCATCCTGCCCGGCGCCGCGCTCGGCTACCTCGCCTTCGGCCTGTCACTGGGCGCGATGACGGTGGGCGGCATCGTCGCCGGCCTGGTGGTGGTGTTCGCCGCGGGGCTGGTGACGCGCGCCTCGGTGCTCAAGGAGGACGCCAGCCTGGCCGCCTTCTACCTGCTCTCGCTCGCCGCGGGGGTCATGATCGTGTCGCTGCGCGGGCAGAACCTCGACCTGCTGCACGTCCTCTTCGGCTCCGTGCTCGGGCTCGACGACGCCTCGCTGCTGCTGATCGCGAGCATCGCCAGCGTGACCCTGGCGAGCCTGGCGCTGCTGTTCCGCCCGCTCGTCATGGAGTGCTTCGACCCCGCCTTCCTGCGCGGGGTGAGCCGGTGGTCGCCGGTGGCGCACTACGGCTTCCTGATGCTGGTGGTGGTGAACCTGGTGAGCGGCTTCCACGCGCTCGGCACGCTGATGGCGGTAGGCATCATGATCCTGCCCGCGGCCGCGGCGCGCCTGTGGACGAACGGCCTGCCGATGCTGCTGCTGCTCGCGGTGCTGTTCGCCTTCGGCAGCGGCGCGAGCGGGCTGCTGCTGTCCTTCCATGCCGACGTGCCTGCCGGGCCGGCGATCGTGCTGGTGTGCGGCGTGGTCTATTTCGTGTCGCTGCTCGCGGCCCCCGGTGGCCTGCTCGCCGGACGCCTGCCGGTACGGCACCACCTCGAGTCGTGAGGCCCGATGTCGCCTGCGGGCAGCTCGACTGCTCCGGCAGGAGCGACGCGGAGACGTGATGGCTCTTGTGGGGCGCGACGCAAGTCGCGATCGCAGCGCTTGGTCAGTCGCCGACACGAGCGACCGCCCTGCGACCGGAGTCGCGACTTGCGTCGCTCCTACGAAAGCGATCGCGGCGGAAATCCGCGGTGGGGCCCTGCGGCTCGAGTACACCTTCTTTCCTTTCTTCAACCCGGACCCGACGACGATGAGATTCCCCTACCGCTTGCGCCGCCTGCGCATCCTCGCGGCCTGCGCCGCCCTGCTCCTGGGCGGCAGCGCCCACGCCCAGGCGCTCGAAGTGGCGACCAGCTTCAGCATCCTCGGCGACCTCGTCGCCCAGGTCGGCGGCGAGCGCATCAAGGTGCGCACCCTGGTCGGTCCCGACGAGGACGCCCACGCCTTCCAGCCGCGTCCCTCGGACGCGCGCGAGATCGGCAAGGCTGCGCTGGTGGTGGTCAACGGCCTCGGCTTCGACGACTGGATGACGCGGCTGGCGCGCGCCGGCGGATTCAAGGGGGCGGTGGTGGTGGCGAGCGCGGGGATCTCGACGCTGGAGATGAGGCGCGACGACGGGCACGACCATGGCCACGATCATGGCAAGGGCAAGGCGGTCGACCCGCACGCCTGGCAGGACGTGGCGAACGTGCGCCGCTACGTCGCCAACATCGCCGCCGCCCTCGCCACCGCCGACCCGGACGGCGCGGCCATCTACCGCGCCGCGGCCGCACGCTACGACGGCGAGTTGCAGGCGCTCGACGCGGAGATCCGTGCCGCCTTCGCGGCGCTGCCCGCCGAGCGCCGCAAGGTGGTGAGTTCGCACGCGGCCTTCGGGTACTTCGCGCGCGCCTACGACATCCGCTTCCTGTCGCCCGTCGGCGTGGCGAACAACGCCGAGCCCACCGCCAAGGGCGTGGCCGGCCTGATCCGCCAGCTCGCGGCGGAAAAGGTGCCGGCGGTGTTCATCGAGAACATCGCCGATCCTCGCCTGATCGAGCGCATCCGCAGCGAAAGCGGCGCGGTCGTGGGCGGCACGCTGTATTCCGACGCACTGTCGAAGGCTGACGGCCCGGCGCCCAGCTACGTACGCATGATGCGCGCCAACCTGGCGACGCTGCAGAAGGCACTCGCGGCACCCGAGCGCTGAACCGGATCGGTTTCCACGGAGCGGCGGCGGGTCTCGGGGCGCGGGGGATCGCGACTTGCGTCGCTCCTGCCGGGGCTCGGGGGCGGCGGAGCGTTCTTGTGGGAGCGACGCAAGCCGCGATTGCGGCGCCGCCGTTCGCGCCATCGCCCATTGCCGGCCCGGACCCGGGGCGGCTCAGCGGCTCGAGGCCGCCAGCATCGCCCCGGCGCCGACGAAGAGGCCGCCGAACAGGCGGTTCTGCAGGCGCAGCAGGCGCGGGTCGCGCAGCAGGGGGCGGAAACGCGTGGCGAGCAGCGCATAGCAGGACATCACCATCACGTCGACCCCGACCATGGTTGCGCCGATGATCGCGAACTGCGGCCACTGCGGCCGGTCGGGCACGATGAACTGCGGCACCAGCGCGGCGATGAACACGATCGCCTTCGGGTTGGTCAGGTTCACCAGGATGCCCTGAGCGTAGAGCTGGCGGCGCGACTGCACCCGCACGCCCTCGCCGTCCCCGTCGATCGGCTCGGGCGGCGAGCGCCACTTCTGCACGCCGAGCCAGATCAGGTAGGCCGCGCCGGCGAATTTCACCACCGCGAACGCCGTCTCCGAGGTCGCGAGCACCGCACCGAGGCCGAGCGCCACGACGCCGAGTTGCAGCAACAGCGCGATCTCCAGGCCGGTGATCGCGCGCAGCGCGGCGGTGTAGCCGTAGCGCAGGCCGGTCGACATCGACAGCACGGCGCCCGGTCCCGGCGAGACCGCGATCACCAGTGCGGCGGCAAGAAAGCCAAGCCACATCGTCCAGCTCATGGAAGTCTCCGGCAGATTCGTCCAGCGAGTTCGTTCAGGCGAAGATGCTGTGCAGCATCTTGGCACACAGCAGGACCAGCATCCCGGCAAACACCTTCTTCAGCGTCGCCACCGGCAGGCGGTGGGCCAGCTTCGCGCCGAGCGGGGCGAAGAAGGTGCTGACCACGGAGACCAGCACCAGCGCCGGCAGGTACACATAGCCGAAGGTGAGCGCCGGCATGTCGGGTGCGCCCCAGCCATTGACCAGGTAGCCGACCGTGCCGGCGAGCGCGATCGGCAAGCCGATCGCCGCGGAGGTACCGATCGCGTTCTGCATCTTGACGTTGCACCAGGTCATGAAGGGCACCGACAGCGAGCCGCCGCCGATCGCGACCAGCGCCGACACACCGCCGATGCCGAGGCCGGCCGCGCTCATGCCGAGTGCCCCGGGCAGCTCGCGCGCGGGCTTGGGCTTGATGTTGAGCAGCATCTGGATCGACACGTAGGCCATGAAGACGGCGAAGAAGATCGCCAGCGGCACGGTGGACACGCGCGCGGCGATGAAAGTGGCGGCGAAGGTGCCGACGAGGATGCCGGGCGTGATCGCGCGCACCACGTCCCAGCGCACCGCTCCACGCGCGTGGTGCGCACGCAGGCTGGACACCGAGGTCAGCACGATGGCCGCCATCGAGGTGCCGAGCGCCATGTGCACCACCTGGGACTGCGGGAAGCCCTGGGCAAGGAAGAAGGTCGTCAACATCGGCACCATGATGCCGCCGCCGCCCACACCGAGCAGGCCGGCGAAGAAGCCCACCGCCGCGCCGAGCACCGGGTAGGCGAGCCACCAGAGGTCGAAGGTCATTGCGTTTCCGTTCGGGTTCGAGGCACGCCGCGTGTTGCAGTGCGCAAGGAGCGGAACTATCGGTCAAAGCCGAGGGGCAGTGCAAGCGGACCGTGGGAATCCTCCCGGGCAGGGCCGGCGCGGACGCGGCGGGATGGGCACGCTGGTACCATCGCGGCATGGCCCTGCCGACACCACGCGACCGCCTTCCCGACCGCGCCCCGCTGCGCAATTACCTGCTCGCTGCGCTGGCGGCGGGTGCGGTGGCGCTGGTCGGTGCGCCGCTGCTCGGGCAGTTCGATCTCGCCAACATCGCCATGCTGTTCCCGCTCGCGGTGCTGTTCGCAGCGATCCGGCTCGGTCGCGGGCCGGCCGTGTTCGCCGCCTTCCTGGCGGTGGCGCTGTTCGACTTCTTCTTCGTGCATCCGCACTTCACGCTGGCGGTCTCGGACCTGCAGTACCTGCTGACCTTCGCCGTGCTGCTCGCGGTGGCACTGACCACCGCGGAGCTGGCCGCGCGCCTGCGCCGCGAACGCGACTCTGCCGAGGCGCGTGCGGAAGAGGCGGCACAGGCGCGCCTCGCCGCCGACACCGAGCGCCTGCGCAACACCTTGCTCGCCTCGCTGTCGCACGACCTGCGCACGCCGCTGACCGCACTCGCCGGACTCGCCGAGTCGCTCCCGCTGGCCGGACCGCCGCTGCCCCCGGCGCAGGCCGAGCTGGCCGAGGCGATCCGCGCCGAGGCCTTGCGCACCCATGCGCTCGCGCGCGACCTGCTCGACCTCTCCCGCCTGCAATCCGGGGCGCCGCGCCTCGCGCTCGACTGGCTGGCGGTGGACGAGCTGCTCGGCAGCGCGCTGCAGGCGCGCGCCCACGCCCTGCGCGCGCACGTGTTCGCGCTCGAGCTGCCCGAGGAACTGCCACTGCTGCACGCCGACGCGGTGCTGATGGAGCGGGTGGTGTGCAACCTGCTCGACAACGCGATCGCGCACACCCCGGAGGGAGGGCACATCGTGCTGGCGGCGCAGGTGGGCGCCGACTGGATCCGCATCAGTCTGTGCGACGACGGTTGCGGCCTGCCGCCGGGGCGCGAGCAGGCGATCTTCGAGCGCTTCGTGCGCGCCCCCCATCCGCGCGGCGCGGCCGACGCAACGACGGCGACCGGCGATGCCGGCACCGGGCTGGGTCTGGCGATCGTGCACGCCATCGTCGCGGCACACGGCGGCAGCGTGAGCGCACACAACCGCGCCGGCGGCGGCGCCTGCTTCGTGCTGCAGCTGCCGCTGCCACGCCAGCCGGACCGACCGCCTCCCGAGGACGAGGCCGGAGCGCCCCCACGATGAAGAGCGCCCAGCCCCCCTCCCCGGTCGTGCTGCTGGTCGAGGACGAGGCCGGCATCCGCCGTTTCGTGCGCACGGCGCTGGAATCCGAGGGCTGCACGGTGCGCGAGGCCGCCGCGCTCGAGCGCGGCCGCATCGAGCTCGCCAGCCGCCGGCCCGACCTGCTGGTGCTCGACCTCGGCCTGCCCGACGGCGACGGCACGGCGCTGCTGGCCGAGCTGCGCGGCTGGAGCGGCATGCCGGTGCTGGTGCTGTCGGCGCGCAGCGACGAGACCGACAAGGTCGCGGCGCTCGACGCCGGCGCCGACGACTATCTAGCCAAGCCCTTCGGCGTCGCCGAGTTGCTCGCCCGCGTCCGCGCCCTGCTGCGCCGCGCGCTGCGTCCGCCGCAGGCCGCGGCGTGCATCGCCTTCGGCGACGTGGAACTCGACCTCGAGCAGCGCCGGGTGACGCGTGGCGGCGCGCCGGTCCACCTGACCCCGATCGAGTTCCGCCTGCTCGGCCTGCTCGCCACCGCAGCGGGTCGCGTGGTGACGCAGCGCCAGCTGCTGACCGGCGCCTGGGGCCCGAACCACGTCGAGCACGCACATTACCTGCGCGTCTATATGGCCGGTTTGCGCCGCAAGCTCGAACCCGACCCGCGCCTGCCCGTCCACATCCTCACCGAACCCGGCGTGGGCTACCGGCTGGTGCCCGAGCCGCTCAGCGCCGCCAGAACGCCGGCGTCAGCACCACCAGCAGGGTGAAGATCTCCAGGCGGCCGAGAATCATCGCAAAGCTCATCACCCAAGTCTGGAAATCGCCCAAGCCCTGGTAGTTGCCCGCCGGCCCCAGCGCGGCCAGCCCTGGCCCGGCATTGTTGATGCAGGCCACCACGCCCGAGAACGCGGTGATCAGGTCCAGCCCGGAAGCGGCGAGGATCAGCGTCAGGCTGACGATGCTGACCATGTACATGAAGCTGAACGCGAGTACCGCGTGCAGCACGTTGTCGGACACCGGCTGCCTGCCCAGACGCAGCGGCACCACCGCGCTCGGATGCAGCGAGCGCACGATCTCGCGGTGAACCTGCTTGTACAGGATGATCGCGCGCATCATCTTGATGCCGCCACCGGTCGAGCCGGAGCAGGCGGCGAAGCTGCTCAGGAACAGAATCCACACCTGCGCGAACATCGGCCACACCGTGTAGTCGTAGGTCGCCAGACCGAGCGAGGTCGCCAGCGAGACGGCGTGGAAGGAGACGTGGCGGAACGCGAGCGCGCCATCCCGATAGGCGCCCGATTCGAGCAGATACACGGTCAGAAAGACCACGGTGACCCCGAGCACGCCGAAGAACCAGCGTAGCTCGGGGTCCTCGCCGTAAGGGCGCGGCGTGCGCCGCACCAGGGCGAGGTAGTGGGTGGCATAGTTGATGCCCGAGAGCAGCGCGAACACGATGGTGACGGTCTCGATCGGCACGCTGTCGAAGGCGCCGAGGCTGGCGTCCCGGGTGGAGAAGCCGCCCAGCCCCATGATCGAGAAGGCATGGATCAAGGCATCCCACGGCGCCATGCCGGCCTGCAAGAGCGCGAGGGTGCAGCCTGCGGTGAGCACTACATAAACGCCCCACAGGCCCTTGGCGGTCTCGGCGATGCGCGGGGTGAGGCTGGACTCCTTCATCGGCCCGGGCGTCTCGGCGCGGAAGATCTGCCGCCCGCCGATGCCCAGCAGCGGCAGCACCGCGACCATCAGCACGATCACGCCCATGCCGCCCACCCAGTGCATGAAGCAGCGCCACAGGTTGATCGACACCGGCATCGTGTCGAGCCCGGTAAGCACCGTGGCACCGGTCGTGGTGAGCCCGGAGGCGGCCTCGAAGTAGGCGTCGGTGAACGAGAGTTCCGGAAGGTAGAACAGCAGCGGCAGCGCCCCGAACACCGGCGTGATCAGCCAGGTCGCGGCCACGAGCAGGAAGCCGTCGGAGACGTGCAGGTCGCGCCGCGCCCGCCGGCCCGCGGCCCACATGAGCAGCCCGGTCGCGAAGGTGGCGAGGATGGCGAGGTCGTAGGCCTCGGTGGCACCGTCTTCGAGCGCGAAGGACACCGCGAGCGGAAAGCCCATCACCAGCCCGAACAGCATCAGCATCATGCCGAGCACACCGAGGACGGGGAAATAGGCTTGCATCGCGACAAGGACGGCAAACGCCGCGAGACTGTGTATGGACGCTGCGGATACTAGGCGGCCATGCGTAAAGATTGCGTTAAGAGTTTGCAGTGCAGCATCAGCGTGAGGCGCAGGGAGCGAGGCGTCGGGCGCGTGGACGTGAAGAGGGCGCGGTGATCACTCACCGCGCCCTCTTGTAAGGCCCCCCGCCTGTGCCGTCTCCGCCGGGCATCCTGAACCTTGGGTTCAGGGAGGTCGCGTCCCTTCCGCTTCAGGATCACCCGGCGAGGGGCGTTCACACCAGCGGCATCGATGGTTGGCGACCGAGTCTCTCGACTATTGGTTCAAGGAATCTACGACTTCGACGAACACTGCAGGGGATTGACCGGTACTGCTCGCACTGCCTTCAGAAAAGCTTGTCCTGCTGTCCCAGAACACCGTCCAGGCGCGCTTTCATGAGACCGATTCTACGCTTCATGCCCGGCATGTCAAACCCGTTGCCGCGCTGGTGCAGGAGGAACTCGTGGGCGATGTTGAGCGCGGTCATGACCGCCAGCTTTTCGCCGGAGGAGCCGGTGCGGGCACCGATCTCACGAAGCTTGTCGTCGAGGAAGGCGACGGTGGCGAGCAGTTCGTCGCGCGATTCGGGCGTGCAGGAGATGCGGTACTCCTTGCCCAGCAGCATCATGTCGAGGTGATCGGCGGACATCGCTTCAAGCCTCCGGCAGTTTGTCGAGCAGGCCCGCGAGGCGGTCCGCGGCGACGCGGACCTTGTCGGAGAGCCGGCGATTCTCGCCCTCGAGCTGCACGACGCGACCGCGCAGGGCGGCGTTATCGGCCTTCAGGCGCTCGTAGTGGCTGATCAGGTGCTCGAGCTGGGCTTCGAGCTGTGCGAGTTCGGTATCCATGGCGTCGATGGTAGTGAGCGGCCGATGACGGGTCAATCGGCCGGGGTCGATCAGCGCTGGACCTGGGTGACGTCCCGCACCGCGCCGGTGTCGGCCGAGGTGGTGAGCGCGGCGTAGGCCTGCAGCGCGGCGGAGACCACGCGTTCGCGCTTCACCGGCTTCCAGGCCGCATTGCCCTTCGCCTCCATCGCGGCACGCCGGCGGGCGAGCTCGGCGTCGGCGATGGCAAGATGGATGCGGCGCGCGGGGATGTCGATCTCGATCGTGTCGCCGTCCTCGACCAGCGCGATCGCGCCGCCGCAGGCCGCCTCGGGCGACGCATGGCCGATCGACAGGCCCGAGGTGCCGCCCGAGAAGCGTCCGTCGGTGAGCAGCGCGCACTGCGCGCCCAGGCCGCGGCTCTTCAGGTAAGAGGTGGGATAGAGCATCTCCTGCATGCCGGGGCCACCCTTCGGGCCTTCGTAGCGGATCACCACCACGTCGCCCGCCTGCACCTGCTCGCCGAGGATGCCCTCCACCGCGTCTTCCTGGCTCTCGTACACCCTGGCCTTGCCGGTGAACTTCCAGATGGATTCATCCACCCCGGCGGTCTTCACGATGCAGCCCTTCTCGGCGATGTTGCCGTAGAGCACGGCCAGCCCTCCGTCGGCCGTGAAGGCATGTTCCTTGTTGCGGATGATGCCGTGCTCGCGGTCGACGTCGAGCGACTTCCAGCGCCGGTCCTGACTGAAGGCGACCTGGGTCGGCACCCCGCCCGGCGCTGCACGGAAGAAGGTGTGCACCGCTTCGTCTTCGGTGCGCTTGATGTCCCACTTGTCCAGGGCTTCGCCCAGGCTCGCGCTGTGCACGGTCGGCACATCGGTGTGCAGCAGGCCGGCGCGGTCGAGTTCACCGAGGATGGACATGATGCCGCCGGCACGATGCACGTCCTCGATGTGCACGTCGGCGATCGCGGGCGCGACCTTGCACAGGCAAGGCACGCGGCGGCTGACGCGGTCGATGTCCTTCATCGTGAAGTCCACGCCGGCCTCGCGCGCGGCGGCGAGCAGGTGCAGCACGGTGTTGGTCGAGCCGCCCATGGCCACGTCCAGGCTCATCGCGTTCTCGAAGGCCTGGAAGCTGGCGATCGAGCGCGGCAGCACCGAGGCGTCGTCCTTTTCGTAGTAACGACGCGCGAGATCGACGATGCGGCGGCCGGCTTCCTTGAACAGGCGCTCGCGGTCGGCGTGGGTGGCGAGCGTGGTGCCGTTGCCGGGCAGCGACAGGCCGAGCGCCTCGGTGAGGCAGTTCATCGAGTTGGCTGTGAACATGCCCGAGCACGACCCGCAGGTCGGGCAGGCCGAGCGCTCGATGGCGTCGACTTCCTCGTCCGAACACGACTTGTCGGCCGCCTTGACCATCGCATCCACGAGGTCGAGCGAGATCACCTTGGCTTCCCACTTGACCTTGCCGGCCTCCATCGGACCGCCGGAGACGAAGATCGCCGGGATGTTCAGGCGCAGCGCGGCCATCAGCATGCCCGGGGTGATCTTGTCGCAGTTCGAGATGCACACCAGCGCGTCCGCCGTGTGCGCGTTGCACATGTACTCGACGCTGTCGGCGATGAGCTCGCGCGAGGGCAGCGAATACAGCATGCCGCCGTGGCCCATGGCGATGCCGTCATCGACCGCGATGGTGTTGAATTCCTTGGCGACGCCGCCGGCGGACTCGATCTCGCGCGCGACGAGCTGACCGAGATCCTTCAGGTGCACGTGGCCGGGCACGAACTGGGTGAAGCTGTTGGCGATCGCGATGATCGGCTTTTCGAAGTCGCCGTCCTTCATGCCGGTGGCGCGCCACAGGGCGCGGGCGCCCGCCATGTTGCGGCCGGCGGTGGACGTGCGGGAACGGTACTGGGGCATGGGGCGCTCCGGGAAATCGGCGGGAAAGGGTTCGATTCTAACGCGCGTGGGGCGAGCGTCGGCAAGCTGCGGTGCATGCGGGGACGCCGCGGTGGGGCGGACGATCCGGCTGGCGTATCATCCGAAGTCCGACACCGCAGGAGGCTCCATGCAGGACACGACCCCCACGACCGAGGCCGGCTTCGACCTCGACCCGGCCGAGATCCGCGTGCTCGGCGTGCTGATCGAGAAGTCCTTCATCACCCCCGACGCCTATCCGCTGTCGATCAACGCCATCACCACCGGATGCAACCAGCTCACCGCGCGCGAGCCGGTGATGAGCCTGTCCGAGGCCGAGGTGCAGGACGCGGTCGACCGCCTGATCGCCCGCCGCCTGGTGTCCAAGCGCGACCAGCAGAGCGCGCGCGTGGCCAAGTACGAGCACCTGGTCCGCCTGCGCCACTCGTTGCCGCCGGCCGAACAGGCCGTATTGGCGATCCTGCTGCTGCGCGGCGCGCAGACCGCGGGCGAGCTGCGCCAGCGCTGCGAGCGCCTGCACCGTTTCGACGACGTCGCCGCGGTCGATGCCGTGCTCGAGCACCTGGCCGAGAAGTACCCGCCGCTGGTCGCCGAGCTGCCGCGTGCGCCCGGCACCAAGGAGACCCGCCACGTTCACCTGCTCGGCGGCGACGCCGCGGTGCAGGAGATGGCCGAGGCGCAGTCCGTCGGCACGGCAGGCGGCGGGCGCGGGCGCATCGGGGAACTCGAGGACGAGGTCCGCCGTCTGCGCGAGGAACTCGAGGCACTGCGCGGAGCGTTCGCGGAGTTCCGCAAGCAGTTCGACTGAAGGCCGGCAGCCCTGCGCTCGGCGCCTCACACCTCACACCTCGCGCCTCGCGCCTCGCACACTCCATGCTCGTCCACCCCCAATTCGACCCGATCGCCTTCTCCCTCGGCCCGCTTTCGGTGCGCTGGTACGGGCTGATGTACTTGGTCGCCTTCGTGCTCTTCGTCGTGCTCGGCCGCCTCCACGCGCGGCGCCGTCCGGAGCTGGGCTGGGACGAGCAGGGGATCGACGACCTCCTGATGTACGGTGTGATCGGGGTGATCGTGGGCGGGCGCCTCGGCGAGGTGTTGTTCTTCCAGCCCGGCTACTATCTGCAACACCCGGGCGAGATCCTCGCGGTGTGGAAGGGCGGGATGAGCTTCCACGGCGGCTTCCTGGGCGTGCTGGTGGCGATGTGGCTGTACGGTCGCCGGCACGGCAAGGGCTTCTGGCAGGTCACCGACTTCATCGCGCCGCTGGTGCCGACCGGGCTGGCGGCCGGGCGGCTCGGCAACTTCATCAACGGCGAACTGTGGGGCCGGCCGGTGGAGACGGAGCTGCCGTGGGCCATGATCTTCCCCTGGGTGGATGCGCTGCCGCGCCATCCCTCGCAGCTCTACCAGGCCGCTGGCGAGGGTTTGCTGCTGTTCCTGCTGCTGTGGTCTTACTCGGCCAGCCCGCGCCCGCTGCGCGCGGTGTCGGCGATGTTCCTGGTCGGCTATGGCGCGCTGCGCTTCGTCGCGGAGTTCTTCCGTACGCCCGATCCGGGCATCTTCGGCACCTTGTCGCTCGGCCTGTCCACCGCACAATGGCTTTGCGTGCCCATGGTGCTCGCCGGGCTGCTGATGCTCGCCGCCGCGCGCACGCGCGGGACCGGAAGGTAGGCGGGGCTGCGGCAGGGACGTGAATATCGCACACAGTCCATTCGCAGGCTGCACAAGCGACTCCCCAAAGCGGGCTATCATGTAAGCACGATATCCGAACTGAATCGGACAGGAGGACGACATGGGCGGTGCAGGACTGGTCTCCCGGGGGCTGAACCGCGTTCGCGAGCTCGTCGCGAGCGCCGCGCATTTGGGCAAGCCCCCGGATGAGAGCGACCTCGAGCGCCTGCGCACGCAGTTGCAGGAGTGCGCCGAGGGCCGCGGCGGCGAAGTATCGACGCGCCAGCGTGCCGCCCGCCTGGCCGAGACCTATCTGCGCCTGGACGACGTCGGCCGCCACGCCTTCCTGCGCCTGATCGCCCACGAGTTCGGCCCCGATCCGGCGCGGGTGGCGCAGGCGCACGCCGCCTACCAGGCCGCGGTCGGCACGCCGCGGCAATGGGACGCGGAAGCCGAGCTGCGCGCCGCGCTGCGCTCGCGCCGGCTGCGCATCCTCACCCAGTTCAACGCGATCCCGCAGGGGGTCAAGTTCCTCGTCGACCTGCGTGCCGACCTGCTGCGCCTCATCGCCGACGATCCGCTGCTCAAGCCGCTCGACCGCGAGCTCGAGACGCGCCTGTCGGCGTGGTTCGACGTCGGCTTCCTGGAACTGCAGCGCATCACCTGGAGTTCGCCCGCCGCCCTGCTCGAGAAGCTCGTCGAGTACGAGGCGGTGCACGAGATCCGCTCCTGGAAGGACCTCAAGAACCGGCTCGACTCCGACCGCCGCTGCTACGCCTTCTTCCATCCGCGCATGCCGCTCGAGCCGCTGATCTTCGTTCAGGTCGCACTGCTCGAGGAGATCGCCGACGACGTGCAGCGCCTGCTCGACATCGAGGCGCCGCTCGCCGATGCGAGCCGGGCGACGACCGCGATCTTCTATTCGATCAGCGCCACGCAAAAGGGCCTGCGCGGGGTGAGCTTCGGCAACTTCCTGCTCAAGCGGGTGATCGACGACCTCAAGCGCGACTTTCCGCGCCTGAAGACCTTCGCCACGCTGTCGCCGATGCCGGGCCTGGTGCGCTGGGCGCAGCGCGACCCGGAGGCCTTCGCCGAGGCCTTCACCGCCACCGACTGGAAGCGCCTGGCGACGCTCGGCATCGAAGGCGTCGACTCGACGGGCCTCGCCGCGGTGCTCGCCGGCGACCCGGCGTGGGTCGAGGACGAGGCGCTCGCCGAGTCCTTGCGCGAGCCCCTGCTGCGGCTGGGCGCACGCTACCTGAGCGAGGCACGCCGCGGCGACCGCCCGGTCGACACGGTGGCGCGCTTCCACCTCGGCAACGGTGCCCGCATCGAGCGCCTGAACTGGCTCGCCGACCGCTCGGACAAGGGCCTGCGCCAGTCTTGGGGATTGATGGTCAATTATCTGTACGACCCGGACCGCCTGGAAGCCAACCTGGAGAGCTTCGCTGCCAACGGCAGCATCGCAGCCTCGTCCGCGGTGCGCAGGCTCGCCCGGCGCTGAGGTTCGCGTGCCGCCCGAAACATCGCCGAGCTCGTTCGCCCTCCGCCCCTCGTCGATCCGCATCCGCCTGTTGCTCGCGAGTACGGTGGTGCAGGTGGTGTTGCTGAGCATGTTGCTCGCGAACAGCGTGCGGCTGATGAACAACGCACTGTCGGCGAGCCTGGAGACGACGATCGGTCAGACCGCGAGCATGCTGCACGCGATGGCCACCGCCTACGGCGAGCAGGGCCGGCTCGACGGGCTCGAGGACGTGCTCGGCGAGCTTCTTGCCGACGCCGACGAAGGCCTGCTCTATGTGCGCATCCGCGACGCGCGCGGTCATCTGCTGGTGAGCGCCGGCATGCCCGGGCTGGAGCAGGTGCCGGAGCCGGACGAACAACGCCACCGTTTCTTCGAGACCCTGCTCGCCGACGACCTCGTGCATGTGCGCCGGCAACTGCTGCTGCCGCGCAACCAGGTCGGCGTGCTGCAGTTCGGAGTCTCGGTCTCGGTACTCGCCGCGGCCCGCGAGGCGATCATGCAGCAAGGCCTGGCGATCGCGATCGCGGAGATCCTGCTCACCTTCGTCCTGCTCTCCTCGCTCGGCTATCTGCTCACCCGCAACCTGCGCCTGCTGCTGGAGGGCAGTCGTGCGATCGCCAACGGCTTCCTCGCGCACCGCGTCGAGTCGCGTGGCAAGGACGAGCTGGCGGTGATCGCCAACCACTTCAACCTGATGGCCGAGGCGCTGCAGAACCGGATCGCCGAGCTGCAGGATACGGCGGTGCGCCTGCGGGCGAGCGAGGAGCGCCATGCCCTGGCCCTGCGCGGGTCCAACGACGGCCTGTGGGACTGGGACATCGACGCCGACGACGTCTATTACTCCGAGCGCTTCTGCCAGATCCTCGGGGTCCAGCCGGGAACCCTGTCGAACCGGCCGGAGGACATGCTCGCCTACCTCCACCCCTACGAGCGCGACGCCTACCGCCAGCGCCTGGTCGAACACCTCAAGGGCGACAGCAACCATTTCATCATGGAACTGCGCGTCCGCCTGCCCGACGGCGCCTACCGCTGGGTGCTGATGCGCGGAGTCGCCGATCGCGACGAGAACCTGCATGCCTACCGCATGGCTGGTTCGCTCGGCGACATCGACCTGCGCAAGCGCGCCGAACAGCAGCTGGTGCACGATGCCTTGCACGACGGACTCACCGGCCTGCCCAACCGGGCAATGTTCATCGAGCACGCCAACCGCGCGCTTGCCCAGCGCCGGCGCGGGGACCTCACCCAGATCGCGATCCTGGCGATCAACCTGGAGCGCTTCAGCCTGGTCAACGACAGCTACGGGCACCTCGTGGGCGACGAACTGCTGCGCCGGATCGGTGCCCACATCGCGGCCCTGATGCGCGATGGCGACGTGTGCGCGCGGGTGGGGGGTGACCAGTTCGCGGTGCTGCTCAACGGTGTGGAGAGCTCGATCGACGCGCTGCGCATCTGCGAGCAGCTGGTCGCGCTGCCGGCCTTCGCACCCGACGACGACGGTCAGCAACTGCACCCGCGCTGCCGGGTGGGCGTCGCCATCAGCGACAACGAGCGCGAGGATGCCGAATCGCTGCTGCGCGATGCCGACAACGCACTGCACAAGGCCCGTCGCAGCGAGCGGGGGCCGATCGAATTCTTCCACACCGAGATGCACGCCGCCGCGGTGCGCGCGCTGCAGGTCGAGGCCGAACTGCGCAAGGCGCTCACCCAGGGCGGGCTGCAGGTGTGGTACCAGCCCATCGTCGAGCTCGCGAACCTGCGTACGACCAGCTTCGAGGCCCTGGTGCGCTGGCCGCACCCGACGCTCGGCCTGCTCTCGCCGGGTGAGTTCATCCCGCTCGCCGAGGCGCTCGACCTGATCCACGACATCGGCACGCTGGTGCTCGAGCGCGTGTGCGCCGACCTGCGCGAATGGGCGGGCCGGCTGCCGGCCGACGCGCCGCTGCGCGTCAGCGTGAACCTGTCCGCGCGCCAGCTCGCACGCCCGGATCTCGCCGCCGAACTGCTCGCCGCCATCGACCGTGTCGGCGTGGCGCGCGAACGCATCCGCTTCGAGGTCACGGAGAGCGTGCTCGCCCATCCGGACGGCCCGGCGATCGACCACCTCCATGCCCTGCGCGCCGCCGGACTCGACATCCTCATCGACGACTTCGGCACCGGCTACTCGACGCTGAGCTACCTGCACACGATGCCGTGCAACCAGGTCAAGCTCGACGGCTCCTTCGTGCGCTCGCTGCCGTACGACCAGCGCCTGCGCGCGATCGTGCGGCACAGCATCGAACTCGCCCACGACCTCGGCATGACCGTCGTCGCCGAGTGCATCGAGGATGAGGCCCAGCTCGAGATCCTGCGCGCGATGGGCTGCGACTTCGGACAGGGCTACCTGTTCTCGCGGCCGCTCGACCGCGACGCCACCTTCAACCGCTTGCACAATCCCGCTCCGGAGCGCCGATGAGCCCTCGCCGCACCTTGTTGCTGCTCGCCGGCATCGCCGCGCTGGCGTCCAGCCCCGGCACGGGCGCCGCACCCGACCTGCAGGTGTCGGGCTTCGCGACCGCCGGGGCGGTCTACAGCCGCGCGGACGACCTGGAGTTCGCCCGCGTCGGGATCGACGCGCCGGGCGGCAACCGCGTCGACACCGGGCCGGACTCGGTGCTCGGGGTACAGCTCGGCTGGCAGTCCGGTGACGGCACCGGAGCGGTGCTGCAGGTCGTGACGCGCGAGACCCAGCGCGGCGACTACACGCCGCGGCCTGCCCTGGCCTTCCTGAGCCACGCCCTGAGCCCCGCGCTGACCGTGCGTGCCGGGCGCCTGCGCAGCCCCTTCTTCATGCTGTCCGAGACCGCCGACATCAACTACAGCCAGCCCTGGGTCCGCCCGCCGGCAGAGGTCTACGCGCTCAACCCCTTCGCCGACATGGATGGCATCGACCTGCTGCATCGCAGCCCGATCGGCGGATCCTTCATCGAGCTGCACCCGTATCTTGGCAGCAGCCGCATCCCCGTGATCGGTGGCGGACGCGCGAATCTGCGCCGGCTGCGCGGCCTCACCGTGACGCTGGAGCGCGACGAGTTGAGCTTCAGCGCGAGCCACGCGGAGGCGGAGCTGGCGGTGATCCGGACCTCGCAGTCGTACCGGGACCTCGTCGACACCTGGCGGATCCCGCCCGACCTGCAGGCGCGATTGAGCGGGAAGGGTGCCCACGCCAGCTTCAGCTCCCTCGGCATGCAGTGGGACGACGGGCGCTGGCGGGTGATCGCCGAGCTCGGGCGCCTGCAGGCGGACGCCTTCGTCAACAGCGCGACCGGAGCCTATGTCGCGGTCGGGCGGCGCTTCGGCGCATGGATGCCTTATTTCGGTCTCGCCCGCCAGCGCCAGGACGCGCCGCTGGCCGACCCCGGGCTGGCGGACTCGCCACAAAGCGCCGCAGCGGTCGCGGTCTTCAACCGCTCGCGCAACCAGGCCCAGCGCAGCGTCACCCTCGGCACGCGTTGGGACTTCACGCCGAATTCGGCGGTGAAGGCGGAATTCAGCCACATCGAAACCGATCGCGGCGCGCACGGCAGCTTCATCGCGCGGGGCAACCCCTTCGCCCCCGGTCTCGACGATCGCAGCATCAATCTGCTGAGCGTGTCGGTCGATGTGGTGTTCTGATCCGGCGCGCCTGCTCCGACGGCTCGGTCTTGCGCCGATGCTGACGCTCGTGCTCGCCCTCTGGCAGGCCGGAGCGCACGCGCAAGGCGTCGTCCTGGTCAGCGCCCACGCCGGAGGCATCGCCGAAGTCGACCGCGAGACCGCCGCCCAGCTCTACCTCGGCCGCCGCACCACCCTGCCCGACGGGCGTGGCGTCCGCCTGCTCGACCTGCCGGCCGGCGCCGAACGCGACCTCTTCTATCAGCGCCTGACCGGCAAGAACCCCAGCCAGATCCGCGCCTACTGGTCGCGGATGGTCTTCACCGGGCGCGCCCATCCGCCCCACGAGGCGGCCGACGCGGCCGACGCGCTCGGCCGCGTGCTCGCCGACCCGAACGCGCTCGCCTACCTGCCTGCCGCCTCTGCCGCCAACCAGCCCCTGAACGTCCTGATGCTCCTGGAGTGAAGCCAGCGGGCAGCGGATGCGCGCCGGCATTGCATGCGTCGGCGACTCGTGATTTAATGCGAATCATTCGTATTTTTAACGTCGTTCGATCATGCAACCTTGCGAATTCCCCGTTTCCGCCGCCATGCCGGCCAGCCGGCCCGATGCGGATTCGACTGCACAGCGGCGCCCCCTGCTCACCAGCAAGGAGCTCCTCGGCGGCCGGCGCGAGTTGCGGATCGAGCACGAGGGCTGCGAGTACATCTTGCGCACGACGCGCAACGGCAAGCTGATCCTCACCAAATGACCTTCCAGGCGATGCCATATCGGGGCAAAACCCCGTCAGGAGGCTAGACTATGTACGTGTGCGTATGCAACGCGGTCACCGAACGCCAGATCCACCACGCCGCGGCGCAGGGCGCGCGGACCCTGCGCGACCTGCGCCATTCGCTCGGCGTGACCGCAGAGTGTGGTCGCTGCGCCCGCTGCGCGCACGAGTGCCTGCGCTCGGCCGTACCCGCCACGCCCCGCCCGGGCGTGACCGCGCTGTTCGCAGGCATCGCTCCGGCATTCACCGCATCCCTGGAGGCAACATGAAAGGCGACAAGAAAGTCATCCAGTACCTCAACAAGCAGCTCACCATCGAACTCACCGCGATCAACCAGTACTTCCTGCATGCGCGCATGTACAAGAACTGGGGTTTCACGCGGCTCGGCAAGCACGAGTACGACGAGTCGATCGAGGAGATGAAGCACGCGGACATGCTGATCGAGCGCGTGCTCTTCCTGGAGGGGCTGCCCAACCTGCAGAATCTCGACAAGCTGCTGATCGGCGAGAACGTGCCCGAATGCATGCAGGGGGATCTCAAGCTCGAACTCGGCGGACGCGCCAACCTGATCGAGGCGATCGCCTACTGCGAGTCCAGCAAGGATTACGTGTCGCGCGAGCTCTTCGAGCACATCCTGGAAGACACCGAGGAACACATCGACTACCTGGAGACGCAGCTCGGTCTGGTCGACAGCGTCGGCCTGCAGAACTACCTGCAGTCGCAGATGGACCCCGGCGCCTCCTGATCCCGGCCCGCCCGATCGCTCCCGACCAACCCAACGCTGCCTCCGCGGAGGCGGCTCGTCGCCTCCGCCCCGATGCACCCAGCTGCCCAAGCATTGTCGCTGTTGCCTTCCCCTTCGCCGTCGCTGTCCACGGATCCTGAGGCGCAGCCCATGCGCGCCCCTGCCTCCGGAGCGGAAGTCGCTCCGCGCCCGACCGCGGCAGCGCACGGGAACTCGCCGCTGCGGCGCGGCGCCCTCCTCGGCCTGATCGTCGCCGCCCACCTCGGCGGGCTGGCGATGCTCGCCAGGCTCGCCGGCGAGCGCCCCGTGCCCGCCGAGCTGATGCCGATCCAGGTCGCACTCATCGCAGCGCCCGCGGTCGCCGAGCCCTTACCGGCGCCTCCCGAACCCGTCGTGGAGCCGCCGCGCCCGCCTGAACCTCGGCCGGTGGCGCGCCCGCCCGAGCCCACGCCGCCAACCCCGCCGATGGTGAAGAAGCCGACGCCCAAGCCCGTGGTGAAGAAGCCGGCGCCAGTCACCGAGTCGCCCACCGCGCTGAGCGCGGCCGAAGAACCCGCAGCCCCTCCGCCGCCCGCGCCGGCACCACCCGCCGCAGCACCCGCAGCGACGGCCGCGCCCGCCACGGTCACCGCCGCGCGCTTCGACGCCGCCTATCTGAACAACCCGCATCCGGCCTACCCGGCGCTGTCGCGCCGCCTGCGCGAGGAGGGCCAGGTGACGCTGCGCGTGTTGGTGTCGCCCGACGGCCAGCCCGCCCAGGTCGAGCTGCGCACCAGCTCCGGCTCCGAGCGCCTCGACCGCGCCGCGCGCGAGGCGGTGGCGCGCTGGCGCTTCGTGCCCGCACGGCGCGGCGACAGCGCGATCGAATCCTGGGTCCTGGTGCCCATCGTCTTCAAACTTCAAGGAAACTGAGCATGGACAGTTCGCAGGCCTTCGGCCTCGCCCACCTGTGGGCGCAATCCGACAACATCATCCGCGCGGTGGCGCTGATCCTGCTGGTGATGTCGATCACCAGCTGGTACCTGATCCTCAGCCGCTCCCTGCGTCAGCTGCGTGCGCGCAGCCACAGCGGCGCCGTAGAGGCCTTCTGGGCCGCCCCCGACCTCGACGCCGGTCTGCGCGTGCTCGCCGAGCGCGCCCCGGAGTCGCCCTTCGAGGCGCTTGCCCAGCAGGGCGCCGCCGCCGCCCAGCACGTGCGCCGGCACACCCACAGCAACACCCTCGGCGGCAAGCTCGACACCGACGAGGTCATCACCCGCGCGCTGCGCAAGTCGATCGCGCTGTCGACCGCGGCGCTCGAGTCCGGCCTCACCGTGCTCGCCTCGATCGGCTCGACCGCCCCCTTCGTCGGCCTCTTCGGCACGGTGTGGGGCATCTACCACGCGCTGGTGAACATCAGCGTTTCGGGCATGGCGACGCTGGACAAGGTGGCGGGCCCGGTCGGCGAGGCGCTGATCATGACCGCCTTCGGCCTCTTCGTCGCCAT
Source organism: Thauera aminoaromatica (assembly GCF_000021765.1). Classification (NCBI taxonomy): domain Bacteria; kingdom Pseudomonadati; phylum Pseudomonadota; class Betaproteobacteria; order Rhodocyclales; family Zoogloeaceae; genus Thauera; species Thauera aminoaromatica. Next base: position 3,856,081 of record NC_011662.2, read on the forward strand.
CCCGGCGGTGCTGGCCTACAACGGCATCACGCGCGCCAACCGCGTCGAGCTCTCCGAACTCGACGCCTTCGCCCACGACCTGCACGCCTGGTTCGCCACCGGCGCACGCATCGCTGCAGTGCCCGGCGCCGCGCCACGCGCGGCCGAAGTCGCCACGGGCACGCCGGCCGGCGCGCACGGAGCGGCGTGATGGCCTTCGGGGGATTCAGCCAGGGCGAGACGCGCGCCCCGCAGAGCGACATCAACATGGTGCCGCTGATCGACGTCATGCTGGTGCTGCTGATCGTGTTCATGATCACCGCGCCGCTGCTGACCCACTCGGTCAAGATCGACCTGCCGCAGGCCTCCAGCGCGCCGACCGAACAGAAGCCGGAGACGGTGGCACTGTCGATCGACGGCGACGGCCGCGTGTTCTGGAACAACGAGGCGGTCGACGAGGTGGCCCTTCCCGCCCGTCTGAGCGCCGCCGCGGCGCAAAAGCCCCAGCCGGAGCTTCACCTGCGCGCCGACCGCAACACGCGCTACGAGGTGATCGCGGAGGTGATGGCCGAGGCGCGCAGCGCCGGCATCGAGAAGATGGGCTTTGTGACCGTGCCGGAACGCTGAGCGTCGAGGAAGGAATGAAAGGAGGCGCCAGGATGCGGAGCGATTCCGCGCCCTGGCGCCCTTATTTCGATTGCGGCCCCCTCGCTCCCGGCTCCCGGGAGCAGGCGATCAGACGGCGCGGTTGCGCACGCGGACGATGACGTCGATTGCGTCGAGCACCACGCCCGCGGGCAGGCGGGGCTGGCCGATCACGCGCAACTCGTCGTCCGAGATGTCGCGCACCTCGCCGCTGTCGATGTTGTAGAGGTGGTAGTGCGGCGCGGTCGTGGAGTCGTACACCACGCGCTGGGGATCGACGAACAGCTCGCGGATCATCTTCTTCTCGCTGAACAGCCGCAAGGTGTTGTACACCGTGGCGCGCGAGACGTCGGGCGAGGCCTCGAGCACCTTCGCCCAGATCTGGTCCGCCGAGAGATGCACCGGCGCCGAAAACAGGGCGCGTGCAATCTCGATGCGCTGGTGCGTGACCGGAATGCCGGCCTGGCGCAGGCAGGCGATGGCGTCGGAGGATGCGTAGGTGTTCATCATGGCAGTCGACCTTCTGGTTGCGCATCCGCACCCCGTGCGGATTTGCATTGGACCCTGTCTGAATGCTGGACCGGGTCCCGGATCGTGTCAATAATCCATGAGAACTAGTACCGGGGCACGAACCTGCGTCCGTGCCCCGGCATTCCTGCGACAAGCCGGATGGCTTTTCGGATTACTTGAACGGATCGGGACGCGGCGTCGCGTTGCTCGACGGCGGCAGCACCGGCATCGCGATCTGCGGCAGTTCGCCGGTCAGCGTCTTCAGGAAGGCGACGATCTGTCCGATCTCATCCTTGCTGTAGGTGCGGCCGAGCTGCAGGCGCCCCATGGTATCCACCGCCTGCTCGAGCGTCGCCGCCTCGCCGTCGTGGAAGTACGGGTAGGTCAGCGCGACGTTGCGCAGGGTCGGCACCTTGAAGTTGAAGCGGTCGGCATCGGCACCGGTGACCGCCGAGCGGCCTTCGGCGGGCGAGCTGCTCTTGTACGGCTCGACCACGCCCATGCGCTGGAATGACGTGCCGCCGGCCGCCGGACCGTTGTGGCAGGCCACGCAGCCGCTTTCCTTGAATAGGGTGTAGCCGGCGAGCTCTTTCTCGGACAGCGCCTTGTCGTCGCCCCTGAGCCACTTGTCGAAGCGCGAATCGGGCGTGACCAGGGTCTTCTCGAACTCGGCGATCGAGTCGGTGATCATGTCGATGTCGATCTTGTTCTTGCCGTACACCGACTCGAACTCTTCGACGTAGCCCGGGATCGACTGCAGGATGCCGACCGCCAGGGTGTGCGGCATGTTCATCTCGACGCCGGCCTGGATCGGGCCGCCGGCCTGCTCCTTGAGGTCGGCCGCACGGCCGTCCCAGAACTGGGCGATCGCCAGGCTGGAGTTATAGACGGTCGGCGAGTTCACCGGACCGGCTTTCCAGCCGTGGCCGATCGAGGTCTTGAGGTTGTCGGTGCCCCCCATCGACAGGTTGTGGCAGGTATTGCAGGAGATGATGCCCGACATCGACAGGCGCGGCTCGAACCACAACTTCTTGCCGAGCTCGACCTTGGCGGCGTTCTCCACCTTCGCCGGCTCGATCGGCTTGATCGGTTCGTCCCGCACCGCCACGGCCGCCCAGGCGCTGCCAGCCACCACCAATGCCACCGCCACGCTCGTTGCCTTCAACTTCATCATGATGCTTCTCCTTGCCAGTTCGGCGAATTGTCGCTTCTTGGTTTCCCACCCTGCCCGGAGCAGGATGTTCCGACGCGCTAATTAGACTCTGTCTAAACAAGCCATTTCTTGACTACGGTCAACGTTTTGGAGTCGCGCGCCGGAACGATGCGTCCCACGGGCGGTCTCTCCAGCCGTAAACGACGCGGCTTCAATCCGATACAAGCGCAGGTCTCGCGGGCCGCTATGCTCTTGCCCACGAATCGATGCAGCGCCCGGCGGTCCGCCGGCAAGCCCTGAGCCCAATGAACGAAGACAAGCCCTCCAACCGAACCGCCCGCCCGCGCTGGGGACGCCGCGCCCTGCTGATCCTGGTGCCGCTGCTGCTCGCCGGCGCCTGGTACGGTCGCAGCGCCTTCATCGGTGAGCGCGACCCCACCACCAACTACCAGTTCACCACCGTGCAGCGCGGCGACGTCGAGGACGTCGTCACCGCCACCGGCACCCTGCAGCCGCGCGACTATGTGGACGTGGGCGCGCAGGTCTCCGGTCAGTTGCGCAAGATCCACGTCGAGGTCGGCGACACGGTCGAGGCCGGCCAGCTGCTCGCGGAGATCGACCCCACGGTCTATCGTGCCCGCGTCGACGCCTCACGCGCCCAGTTGAAGAACCTGCGTGCGCAGCTGAAGGACCGCGAGGCCCAGCTCGCCCTCGCGCAGATCCAGCAGCGCCGCCAGCGCGCGCTGATGGCCGAGGACGCCACCACCAAGGAGAGCCTGCAGACCGCCGAAGCCTCGGCGATGTCGGCGGAGGCTCAGCTCGAGGCGCTGCGCGCGCAGATCGAGCAGATCGAATCGACCCTGCGCGCCGACGAGGCCAACCTGCAATACGCCCGCATCCTGTCGCCGATGGCCGGCACCGTGGTGTCGATCACTGCGCGCCAGGGCCAGACGCTCAACACCAACCAGCAGGCACCGGTGGTGATGCGCATCGCCGACCTGTCCACGATGACCGTGCAGACCCAGGTATCGGAAGCCGACATCGGCCGCCTGAAGCTCGGCATGGAGGCCTACTTCACCACCCTGGGCGGCAGCGGCAAGCGCTGGCAGGGCAAGCTCGAGAAGATCGAACCCACGCCCACGGTGACCAACAACGTGGTGCTCTACAACGCGCTCTTCGACGTCCTCAATCCCGACGGCCGGCTGATGACGCAGATGACCGCACAGGTCTTCTTCGTGGTCGCGCAGGCCAAGGATGCGCTGCTGATCCCGATGGCCGCACTCGCCCAGGGCCAGGCGCGCCCGCCCCAGGCAGGGGCCGGCCCCGCCCCCGCAGCCCCGCCCGGCGCCGGGGCGCCCGCAGGCAATGGCATGGGCTCGGGGCGCGGCATGATGAGCCAGGGGCGCGGCGCAGCGTCGGGCACCTCCGGCGCCGGACCGCGCCAGGGTACGGTGCGGGTCGCCGATGCACGCGGCGCGCTGGAAGAACGCAAGGTCGAGCTCGGCGTCTCCAACCGCGTGCAGGCACAGGTGCTGTCCGGGCTGGCCGAGGGCGAACGCGTCGTCTCCGGGCTGGTGGTCGGAAACGGCGCCGGTCGCCCGCAGATGACGCCGCGGCTATGAAGATCGAACGCCTTCCCGACGAGGACGCGACCTCGTCCGCCAGCGCGCGCGCAGCGGCCACGCGGCCCGCCGCCCCGCCCACGACCGCAACACCGCTGATCGAGCTCTCGGGCATCACGCGCAGCTTCGTCAATGGCGAGGTCGAGACCCGCGTGCTGCACGGCATCGACCTCACCATCCACCCTGGCGAGTTCGTCGCCATCATGGGCACCTCGGGTTCGGGCAAATCCACGCTGATGAACATCCTCGGCTGCCTCGATCGCCCCACCGGCGGCACCTACCGCTTCATGGGCACGGACGTCGCGGCGCTGGACCGCGACGCGCTCGCGCGCCTGCGCCGCGAGGCCTTCGGCTTCGTCTTCCAGAGCTACAACCTGCTCGGCGGCGCCTCCGCGCGCGACAATGTCGAGGTGCCGGCGGTGTATTCCGGCATGCCACGCGAGGAACGCCATGCCCGTGCCGAGGCGCTGCTGGCGCGCCTCGGGCTCGGCGAGCGCATCCACCATCGCCCCGGCCAGCTCTCCGGCGGCCAGCAGCAGCGCGTGTCGATCGCGCGCGCGCTGATGAACGGCGGCCGCATCATCTTCGCCGACGAGCCCACCGGCGCGCTCGACAGCCGAAGCGGCGCCGAGGTCATGAAGCTGCTCGCCGAGCTCTCCGCCGCCGGCCACACCATCGTGCTGATCACCCACGAGCGCGAGGTCGCCGAGCAGGCGCAGCGCATCATCGAGATCCGCGACGGCCGCATCGTCGCCGACCCCGGGCCGCACCCGCCGCAGGAGCCGGAGCCCGACTTCGCCCCCCACATCGATCGCACCTCGCCGCTGTCGGACGTGGTGGAGGCCACCCGCACCGCGCTGCGCGCGCTGCGCGCCAACCTCTTCCGCACCGTCCTGACCCTGCTCGGCATCGTCATCGGCGTCGCCTCGGTGATCGCCATGCTGGCGATCGGCGACGGCGCCAAGCAGAAGGTGATCGACCAGGTCAGCGCGATGGGCACGAACCTGCTCACCGTGCGCCCCGGCGCACCCAACACGCGCGGACGCGACGCCCCCGCCACCCTGGTGATCGAGGACGTGCAGGCGATCGCCGAGCTGCCCAACGTGCTCGCCTCGGTGCCCGAGCAGGGCGCCACCATCACCCTGCGCGCCGGCAACATCGACCACCGCAGCAGCGTCAACGGCACCTCGGCCGACTACGTCGTGGCGCGCAACTGGCTACCGGCGAGCGGCACCTTCTTCAGCGCGGAGGACGAGGCGCGCTACGCCACGGTCGCCGTGCTCGGCCAGACGGTGGCGCGCGCCCTGTTCCCCGGGCGCGACGCGGTGGGCGAGTTCATCCTGGTCAACAACATCCCCTTCCAGGTCATGGGCGTGATGACGCCCAAGGGCGCCACGCCCTGGGGGCAGGACCAGGACGACATCGTCTTCATGCCCTACACCACGGCGAGCCTGCGCATCACCGGCCAGCGATTCCTGCGCAATGTGACCGTGGCGGTCGAGGACGTCGGGCAGATCGACGACACCCAGGCCGCGGTAAGCGCGCTGCTGCTCGCCCGCCACGGCGTGGAGGACTTCCAGATCCGCAACATGGCCTCGGTGATCGATACCGTGTCGGAGACGCAGAACACGCTCACCGTGCTGCTCGGCACGGTGGCGGCGATCTCGCTGCTGGTGGGCGGCATCGGCGTGATGAACATCATGCTGGTGTCGGTGACCGAGCGCACCCGCGAGATCGGCATCCGCATGGCCACCGGTGCACGCACCCGCAACATCCTGCAGCAGTTCCTCATCGAGGCCCTGGTGGTGTCGGCGGTGGGCGGGCTGATCGGGGTCGCGGCCGGGCTCGGCGCCGCCGCGATCATCGAGGCCTTCGGCACCGCGGTGCAGTACTCGCTGACGCCGGTCGTGCTCGCCTTCAGTTGTGCCTTCCTCACCGGGCTGGTGTTCGGCTACCTGCCCGCGCGCAAGGCTGCCCGACTCGACCCCGTCGTCGCCCTCGCCTCCGAATGACAAATCCATCCGGTTTCCCCCTGCGCACCCGTCTGCTCCCTGCCCTGCTCGCCGCCCTGACCGCCGGCTGCGCGCTCACCGAGCCCGTCGTGCGTCCCGAGCAAGCGCTGCCGGCGCAGTGGGCGGAACCCGCCCGGGCGGCAGAACCCGCCACACCGCTGCATGACACCTGGTGGCAGGACTTCGGCTCGGCCCGGCTCGACGCCTTCGTCACCGAAGCGCTGGCCACCACCCCCGACCTGCGCATCCAGGCCGAACGCGTGGTCCAGGCCGAGCTTGCGCTGCGCCAGGCCGGGGCGTCGCTATTGCCGTCACTCGACGTGAGCGGCGGGAGCAGCACACGCAATGTCGACAGCAATGAATCCAGCTCGACCGGCATCGACCTCGGCGCCAGCTACGAGATCGACCTCTGGGGCCGGATCGCCGCCGGCGTCGGCGCCAGCCGCGCCGGTCTCATGGCCACCCGCTTCGACTATGACGCGGCCCGCCTGTCGATCAGCGCCAGCGTCGCCATCGCCTGGTTCCAGGTCCTGGCGCTGCAGGAGCGCCTGGACATCGCGCGCCGGAACCTCGCCACCGCCGAGCGCGTGCTGCGCGTGGTGCAGGCGCGCTACGACAACGGTGCGGCCTCGGCGCTCGATCTGAGTCAGCAGCGCACCACGGTGCTCAACCAGCGCAAGGCCATCGAGCCGCTCGAGGTGCAACTGCGCCAGACGCGCAGCGCGCTCGCAATCCTGCTTGGCCGCAACCCGCAGGCCGGACCCACCCCCGACGGCGCTGGCGGCATCGAGCGCCTGGGGGCCCTGAAGGTGCCCGCGGTCGGCGCCGGCTTGCCGTCCGAGCTGCTGCTGCGCCGCCCCGACCTCGCCGCCAGCGAAGCCCGGCTCGTCGCCGCGGCCGCCAACATCGCCGCCGCGCGCGCCGCGCTGCTGCCCGGGATCAGCCTGTCGGCCGGTGCGGGCGTGGGCAGCGCCGCGCTGCTGGCGCTGGCCGACACCACACGCACGCTGTCGATCTCGGCCAGCGTGCTGCAGAAGATCTTCGACGGCGGCCGCCTGCGCGCGGACGTCGACATCCAGCGCTCGCGCCAGCGTGAGCTGGTCGAATCCCACCGCCGCGCGATCCTCGCCGCCCTCAAGGAAGTCGAGGACGTCCTCGCCAACGGCGTCCGCGACACCAACCAGGAGGCCGCCGAGCGCGAGATCCTCGCCGAAGCCGAGCGCAGCCTGCGCCTGGCCGAACTGCGTTACCGCGAAGGCGCGGACGGCCTGCTCACGGTACTCCTCGCCCAGCGCACCCTGTTCGCGTCGCAGGACCAACTCGCCCTCACGCGCCTGGCCCGACTCACCGCTGCAGTGAATCTGTACAAGGCGCTCGGGGGCGGGTGGAGCGCGGGGCAGGCGGGCAACTGAGCCGCAGCCGGCACGCGCACCGCGGGCCGCAAGCCGCTTGGCGGAGCGAGAACAACACGACCACGAGCCGGGATCCATCTCGACTCGCTGAAATTTGTTGCGAACGATTCTCGTTTTTTACATAATTCTCAACGTCTCGCCCAGCCAGCCACCTGAAACGGTCATCGTCACTCCGTCGATCGGGAAGCCAGCCAGCACCGACTTCCCGATCCAACCCTAGAGAGTCACGATGAAAGCTGCCGTTCGTTCCGGCGCGGCGCAGTCCGCGCACGCCCCCGCCCGCCCGCTGCTACCCCTGAGCGCGATCATGCTCGCCGTCCTGTCGGCGGGCGCGCAGGCGCAATCCACCCCGTCCTCGGCCAAGACGCTCCCGCCGGTCACCGTCAACGCTGCCGAGGAAGCCCCCCACGACGGCCACCGCGCCACCGCCACCCGTGTCGGCAAGGTCCTGCAGGACCCGCACGACATCCCCCAGGCGGTCACCACGGTCACCAACACCCTGATGGAAGAGCAACAGGTCGGCAGCCTCAAGGAGGCGCTGCGCAACGTCTCCGGCCTGTCGTTCAACGCCGCCGAGGGCGGCCGCTCGGGCGACAACATGAACCTGCGCGGCTTCTACACCTTCGGCGACATGTACCTCGATGGCATCCGCGACACCGCGCAATACAACCGCGAGACCTTCAACCTCGAACAGATCGACGTGCTGCGCGGCTCGGCCGCGATGCTGTTCGGCCGCGGCCAGGCCGGCGGCGTCATCAACCAGGTCACCAAGACGCCGCTGCTCGGCAACCGCGGCAGGATCACCGGCAGCGTCGGCATCGACGACTATCGGGAAGTGACTGGCGACTTCAACAAGGAGCTCGGCGACACCACCGCCGTGCGTCTGAACGTGATGAAGCGCGACGAGGGGAGCTGGCGCAGCAACCCGGCCGATGGCGCCGAACCGGAGATCCACCGCGAGGGCGCCGGCCTGAGCCTGGTCACCGGCCTGTACACCGACAACGAGTTCACCTTCAACCATTACTACCTGAAGACGCGCGACAACCCGGACTACGGCATCTCCTTCGATCCGGCGACCAAGCGCCCGACGAAGAACTTCTCCGCCGACACCTTCTGGGGCACGAACAACACCTTCGACGACAGCGACACCTCGATGACTTCGCTGGTGCACCAGTACAAGCTGTCCTCGCAGGCCGAGATCCGCACCCAGCTGCGCCATGCGAGCTACGAGCGCGTGTACTGGGCGCAGGCACCCGAGCGCATCAACCCGCCGAGCTTCGATGGCAGCACCGGCAGCCCGAAGGTGCGCCAGACCGACACCGAGAACCTGACCCTGCAGTCCGACCTCACCGCACGTGCCGAGCTCCTCGGCATGAAGCACGAGCTGCTCGCCGGCGTCGAGTACCTGAAGGAAGACTCGAGCCGCTGGGGGCTGCGGGATCTGGATCCCGGTGCAGGCCGCTTCTATCGTCCGGGCGCCTTCACCTCGGCGCCGGCGATCACCTACCAGGGCGACACGCTCGCCTTCTACGCCCAGGACACGATCGAGTTCGTGCCGAACTGGAAGCTGACCCTGGGTGCAAGGCATGACTCGCTCGACGCCGAGTATTCCAGCCTCAACTCGCCGCAGCTCGACTTCAGCGAGACCAGCCTCCGCACCGGCCTGTCCTGGCACCCGAACGCATACACCCACTACTACATCAGCTACAGCGACTCCTTCAGCCCGACCGCCGACCTCTACCAGCTCTCCGGCGGCAGCTACCCCGCCGAGCGCAGCAAGGTCACCGAACTCGGCGCCAAGTGGATGCTGATGGAGGGCGACCTCGCCCTGCGCGCCGCGTTGTACCGCGCCGACAAGGAGTGGGAGCGCAACACCGACCTCGAGTCCACCGCCGCAATCCTCACGAAGAAGCGCCGCACCGACGGTCTGGAGCTCGAGGTCGCCGGTCGCGTCACCCCGAAATGGGAGGTCTTCAGCGGCTTCTCGCTGATGGACGCCGAGATCCTCGAAGTCGCCCCGGGCGCAGACGCCCGCCTCGAAGGCCAGCGCCCGCGCAACACGCCCACGCTCACCTTCAACCTGTGGTCGACCTACGCGCTCGGCGGCGGCTGGAAGATCGGCGGCGGCGTCGAGGCGAAGAGCGACCGCTACGCCTACGTGCCGACGGCTGCCAACGCAAACAGCAACTTCGTCAACGGCAAGTTCTCGCCCAACACGGCACCCGGCTACGCGCGCTGGGACGCGATGCTGGCCTACGAGCAGAAGAGCTGGGCCGCGCGCCTCAACGTCAAGAACATCTTCGACCGGGTGTACTACGACGCGGTGTATGACCAGGGCGGCTTCGCCATCCCCGGCAGCGGCCGCGCGATCATCCTGACCGGCGAATACAAGTTCTGATCCGAGCCTATCGATCGGCGGGCCCCTGCGGGCCCGTCGCTTCCACTGGAACATCCCGATGAACAAACGCGACTTCCTGCGCACACTGGGCGGCGGCCTCTCGCTCGCCCTGCTGCCCCGCACCCTGTTCGCCGCCACCACGCCCGGCGAACTCCCCGCAATCCGCCTGATCGCCGCCTGGCGCAGCCTGCACGACCTTGGCCGCGACGGCGCCTCGCGCGGCGCGAAGGCGGAGGGCAGTACCGACTACGTCGGCATCCTGGCCACCGACTGGCAGCAAGGCCTCGCCCGCATCGAGACCGCGGTCGCGGTTCCCGATCGGGTCCACGGCCTGCTGCCCGACCGCGACGGCGGTTTCCTGGTGTGCGCCAACCGTCCCGGCCCCTGGCTGATGCGCTGCGCCGCCGACGGCGAAGTGCTCGCCCGCCAGGTCCTCGAGGACGAGAAGGGCGGGCGTACGCTCAATGGTCACGCGGCCTTCGACCCCGCGGGCGAGTGGCTGTACACCACCGAATCCGAGACCGGCTCCACCCAGGGCTGGATCGCCGTGCGCCGGCGCGACAGCCTGCGCAAGGAGGCGGAGTTCTCCACCCGCGGGATCGAGCCGCACGAGCTGCTGTTCGACGCCGAGGGCAAGCTGGTGGTCGCCAACGGCGGCATCCTGCGCGCCGCGGGCGACCGCAAGCGCGACCTCGAGCGCATGGACTCCTCGCTGGTGCGGCTCGATCCGCGCAGCGGCGAGCGCCTGGGCCAGTGGTGGCTGAAGGACAAGCGCCTGAGCCTGCGCCACCTCGCCCTCGGCTCCGCGCCGGCAGCGGGCGGCCCTGCGCTGGTAGGTATCGCACTGCAGGCCGAGCACGACGACCCTGCCGAGCGCGCCGCCGCCCCCATCCTCGCGGTGTGGAATGGCGACAGCCTGGCAATCCCCAGCCGCGAGACCGTCGGCGCGGGCTACTGCGGCGACATCGCCACCGGCATGGACGGCGGCTTCTACCTCTCCGCCGAGCGCAGCCATCGGGTAGCGCGCTGGCATCCGGCGGCCCCCGCGCGCCTGGAGATCATCGCCGAGCTGAACAAGGCGGGCGCGCTGGCCGAACTCCCGCTCGACGGTACCCACGCCAGCCTGATCGGCTCACCGCGCGGCCTCGGCTTCTGGCACCCGCAGCACGATCCGATGCTGCTGCGCTGGCCGGTGGAGATCGCGCCGGACAACCACTGGACGCTGGTCGGAGCCTGAACCCCGCCACCCGCCTGGATCGCCGTATCGCGACTCGCGTCGCTCCTACAGGAAGCTCCGAAGCGGGGGTTTTCTGCAGGAGCGACGCGCGTCGCGACATGGAGCGGAGAATTCGCCCCGACGCGTTTCCCGCTTACGGGAAACGACCGCCACGACGACCCGCGGCTCTCGAGAAAACGCGCTACAAGTTGGTATTTTCTTTGCGAACCCATTCCACCGCGGGCGGGGGATGGGACGCTCAGAACTCCCAGGCCACGCCCACGTTGGCGATGTTGCGATCGTTGCCGCGACCGACCGCGCCAGAGATCTTCACGCCCTCGGCGATCGTGTAGCGCAGACCGACCTGGCGATCCGGGCCGGAATGCTCCGCACCGAAGGTCTCGACGACGAAGTCGAGCTGCTCGCCGAGCGGCACGTCGAGGCCGATGCCCCAGAAGTCGAGGTCCTCGTCGTCGCGCGCCCACTCGCGGCCGAGGTTCACATGCACCCGCGGGCCCTGCTCGAACGCCCAGGTCGCCAGGCCGGCGAGCGCGTCGACACGCGAGGAGTCCTCGCCGCTGACGCGCTCGCGCCCATACTCGTATTTCAGGCCAGCCGAAAGCCCGCGCTCGGACTGCAATGGCACCCATTTGACCGCCGCGCCGACGGCGCGGATCTTCGCGTCTGGATCGGCGTCACGATCCTTCCCGCGGCCATAGCCCACCTCCACTTCGACATTGTCGATCGGACCGAAACCGGCCGCGCCCTCGTAGCCGCGCACCGCGTCGTCGCGGCTCCAGCCGAACTCGAGCTTGGCGCCGCCGCGCTCGAGCGTGCCGGCATCATCGACCGCCATCGGGCGTTCGGCGAGAGCCGGAGGGGAACACAAGGCGAACAGCGAGGCCAGCACGATCGGGCGCAGCCCGGACTTGCGTTGAGACATGACGATTCCTTTGCAGGGAGAGGTGGACAAAGACGGGCCGCCCACACGAGCGGCCCGAAAAGGGATGCGCAACTCCGAACGACCGGGGCTACGAGGTGATCGCTGGACAAGACCCACGCCGTCGATGCGGCAGGGACGCCCGACACTCGTGCCTCGGACGTGCCCGCATGCGCCGGGAGGGGCTTCTTACTCGAGCACCTGGCCAGACACGGAAAGGGCGGTGCGGCCATGTTCGAGCACCGCATCGCGATCGAGCTTCCCGGAATATTCGGCCCCCGCCTCAATGCAGCCGATGATCGCGGTCGCCGGGCCTGGGGATGGGTTGAAAAATATTAACCGCAACAACAATCATTACCATTTGATAATCATCAACAGCGCGCGGGATTCCGGCTTACTTTGCGCGCCGCGGACATCCCTTGCAGGGCTTGTCCTTCCTGCAGCATTTCTTGCTCATGGACTTCTCCTCGTGGAATGGAAAAGACGGACACCATCGAACCGGACTGCTCAGTGCAGTGCCTGCGGATCGTGGCCGCCATCGCCCGCATCGCCCAGCACTGCATAGGCCTCCCACTCCGCCACCAGCCGGGCGGCGCAGTCGCGCACACAAGCGGAAAGGCGCTGATCGCTGCCGATCACCCGGAAGTGACCGGCGATCGCCTGCGCCAGCGCGGGCGAGCGCCGCGCCGGGAAGCGCGACAGCAGCTGCAGCACCGCCGCCAGCGCGAGCTCGGGATGGGTGTCGTACTCCGGCCCCGCGTTCGCGGCAACCCTTCGCCGGCTGGCGGATGAATGCGCGCTCACAGCCGCACCGCGTAGTACTCGACGACCTGCTGGACGTCGACCGGGAAGGGCACCTCGTCGGGCGACGGGGTGCGCGTCATCGTCGCCACGAACGCCGCCTCGTCGAAGACGAGCCATTCGGGGCGGGTCAGCGCAGGCTCGGCGAGCGCCTCGACCACCACCGGGATGCACCGCGCACGTTCCGTGAGCTGGATGCGGTCGCCCGGCCGGATGCGGATGGAGGGGATGTTCACCGCCCGTCCGTTGAGCAGTACGTGCTTGTGGCGCACGAGCTGCCGCGCCGCCACCGCGGTGGGCGCGAAGCCGGCGCGGAACACGAAGTTGTCGAGGCGACGCTCGAGCAATTCCAGCAGCTTGTCGCCGGTCGGGCCGCGGTCGCGCTTGGCCTCGCGGAACAGGCGCTGGATCTGCTTCTCGCCGAGACCATAGTTGAAGCGCAGCTTCTGCTTCTCGATCAGCTGCACGCCGAAGCCGGACTTGCGCCTCGGGCGCCGGCCGTGCTGGCCAGGGGGATGGTTGCGCTCACCCAGCGGCTTGCGCGACAGGCCGGGCAGCTCGGCGCCGAGGGCACGCATCACTTTCAGGCGGGGGCCGGTGTATCGGGACAATGGGTTCTCCTTCATTCAGGGATTCTTGCTGCGCCGACGCACGAAGAGCGCCAGCAGGACAGCCTCGAAGTCGAGACAGGGTCGGTTGAATATCGTCTTTCCGAATGATTCGCAATATCGTTAAAATCCGAATCACTGTCAAGCCTCTCTGTCCTGCGGTCCGGACCGCATCGAATACACACCGGGCGCACGACCTTTGAGCTAGATCAGTAAAAGTCATAATGCGACCCATTATCGTTCTAGGCTTACTCCGCCCTCCGGACACCCGAGTTCATGGACTGCGCCACTTCGCCCTCCTCCGCCGCTGCCGCCGCGCTGCGCACCCTGGCCCTCGTCGGCCACCCCAACGTCGGCAAGTCGGTGCTGTTCCACCGCCTCACCGGCACCTACGTCACGGTGTCCAATTACCCCGGCACCACGGTCGAGGTCTCGCGCGCCACACCGCGCTTCGACCGCGAGGCCTCGCTGCTCGACACCCCGGGCGTGCTCGCCCTGCCATCGCGCAGCGACGACGAGCGCGCCACCATGCGCGCGCTGCTCCATGAGGACATGCGCACGCTGATCCAGGTCGGCGACGCCAAGAACCTGCGCCGCACGCTCAACCTCACCGCGCTGCTGGCCGAACTCGGGGTGCCGATGGTGATGGCGCTCAACATGACCGACGAGGCCAAGGCGCGCGGGGTCACGGTGGATGCCGCGGCCTTGTCGGAGGCACTCGGCGTGCCGGTCGTGGCGACGGTGGCGACCGGCGGGGAAGGAGTTTCCGCGCTCACCGAAGCGCTGCAGCGTGCGGCGGTGCCGGCACCACTGCTGCGTTACGACCCGGTGCTCGAGCGCGACATCGCCCGCGTCGAGCAGCTCATCCTCGCGCAATGCCCACATCCGCGCCTGGCCGCACGCGGGCTGGCCATCCTCGCCATCGGCCGCGACCCCGAGGTCGAGGCCTGGCTCGCGGCGCAAGCGAACAGCGAGACCGTGCGCGCCGCGCTCGCCGAGCTCACCGCGCCCATCGGCCGCGACTCGCTCCCGGCGCGGCTCGCGCGCGAGCGCGGCGGCGCCGCCGAGGCGCTCGCGCGCACCGTCACGCAGCAGGCTGCCGGCAAGGACCGCACGCTGTCGATGCTGCTCGGCCGCATCGCGGTGCACCGGCTGTGGGGCTGGCCGATGCTGCTCGGCGTGCTGTATCTGGTGTATCTGTTCGTCGGCGACTTCGGCGCCAGCACCCTGGTCGGACTGCTGGAAGAAGACTTCTTCGGCGAGGTCCTCAACCCCGCGGTCACCGAGTTCGTCACGAGCCACATCTCCACGCCCTGGCTGGCCGACCTGATCGTGGGCGAATACGGCCTGTGGACCATGGGCATGACCTACGCGCTCGCGCTGATCCTGCCCATCGTCACCACCTTCTTCCTCGCCTTCGGCGTGCTCGAGGATTCGGGCTACTTCTCGCGCCTGTCGGTGATCGCCAACCGCATGTTCGCCGCCATCGGCCTCAACGGCCGCGCGGTGCTGCCGATGGTGCTCGGCCTGGGCTGCGTGACCATGGCCACGCTCACCACCCGCATCCTGCACACCCCGCGCGAGCGCCTGATCACCATCTACCTGATGGCGCTGGCGATCCCGTGCTCTGCGCAACTCGGCGTGGTGCTCGGCCTGCTCGGCGGCATCTCCTTCGGCGCCACGCTGATCTGGGTGCTGGCGATCGTCGGCGTGCTGCTGTTCACCGGCTGGCTGGCGAGCAAGGTCGTGCCCGGCCGCCGCGTGCCGCTCGTCACCGAGCTACCGCCGATGCGCATGCCGGTGCTCGGCAACGTGCTCAAGAAGACCGGCGGAAGGCTGAAGTGGTATCTGATCGAGGTGATCCCGCTGTTCCTGATCGGCACCCTGATCATGTTCGGGCTCGACCGCAGCGGCGCGCTGCCGTGGATCATCGAGGCCGGCGAGCCGCTGGTGGTGGGCTGGCTCGGCCTGCCGCCGGAGGCGAGCGCCGCCTTCGTGATGGGCTTCCTGCGCCGCGACTTCGGCGCCAGCGGCCTGTTCGCGCTGCAGAGCGAGCTGTCGATGATCCAGGCCGTGGTGGGCATGGTCACGATCACGCTCTTCGTGCCCTGCATCGCCAGCCTGATGATGATCATCAAGGAGCAGGGGATGAAGGTCGCCGCGCTGATGCTGGCGATGATCATCCCCACCGCCTTCCTGATCGGCGGCCTGCTCAACCACGGCCTGCGCCTGATCTTCTGAGGAATCCGCGCCATGAACGCCGCCCCCTCCAAACCCCTGCCCCACGAGCGCATCCGCCTGATCGGCACCCCGGTCGGGCGCATGGTGCGCATCGACGACTTCGACGACGAGATCGATCCGCTGCAGCGTGAGCAGCTCCACGCCTACGGGCTCTCCGCCGCGCACGCGGTGAAGGTGCTGCAACAGCAACCGATGACGGTGCTATTGTGCGAGCACGTCGAGCTCGCGATCGAGCACGCGGTGTCGCGCCATATCTGGGTGCAGCCCGCCTGAGCGCTCCAACCTGCCTTCGCAAACGTTGCGCGCGGGAGAACTGCAGACAAGACCGACGCCATCCTCCATACTATACGGTATGGACCGAACCCCGCGTGGGACGCCGGCCCGACCAGTTTGTTTGACAATGAACGGGAGAGGAAAAGGATGTCGCAAAACGCATATCAGCAAGGCCTCGACAAGAACGCGGCCAACTACGTGCCGCTGTCCCCGCTGAGCTTCATCGAGCGCACCGCCATGGTCTATCCGACGCGCACCAGCGTCGTCCATGGCACGCTCATCTACACCTGGAGCCAGACCTACGAGCGCTGCCGCCGCCTCGCGAGCGCCTTGGTCGCGCACGGCGTGAAGAAGGGCGACACGGTCGCGTGCATGCTGCCCAACGTGCCGTCGATGTTCGAAGCCCACTTCGGGGTGCCGATGACCGGCGCGGTCCTCAACACCCTCAACACCCGGCTCGACGCCGATGCCATCGCCTTCATGCTGCAGCACGGCGAAGCCAAGGTGCTGATCACCGACCCCGAGTTCGCCGGCGTGGTCCGCGCCGCGCTCGAGCTGCTGCCGGGAGACAAGCCCCTGGTGGTCGACGCCCTCGACCCCGAGTATCCGGGCACCGAGCGCATCGGCACCGTGCTCTACGAGGACTTCCTCGCCGGCGGCAACCCCGACTTCCAGTGGAAGCTGCCCGAGGACGAGTGGGACGCGATCGCGCTCAACTACACCTCCGGCACCACCGGCAACCCGAAGGGCGTGGTCTACCACCACCGCGGCGCGTATCTCAACGCCGCCTCCAACATCATCAGCTGGGGCATGCCGCAGCACTCGTCCTACCTGTGGACGCTGCCGATGTTCCACTGCAACGGCTGGTGCTTCCCGTGGACCATGGCGGCCAACGCCGGCGTCAACGTCTGCCTGCGCAAGGTCGACCCGGCGCTGATCTACGAGCTGATCCGCCGCCACAAGGTCACCCACATGTGCGGCGCGCCGATCGTCTACGGCATGCTGATCAACGCCCCCGAGGGCCTGCGCGCCGGCATCGAGCACAGCGTCGCCGGCCTCATCGCCGGCGCCGCGCCCCCGGCGGCGATCATCGAGGGCGCCGAGAAGATCGGCTTCGACATCACCCACGTGTATGGCCTGACCGAAACCTACGGCCCGGCCTCGGTGTGCGCCAAGCACCCCGAGTGGGATGCGCTGCCGATCGACCGCCGCGCCGAGCGCAACGGCCGCCAGGGCGTGCGCTACCACATGCAGGAAGCGATCACCGTGCTCGACCCGGTGACCATGGAGCCGGTGCCCGCCGACGGCGAGACCATGGGCGAGATCATGTTCCGCGGCAACCTCGTCATGAAGGGCTACCTCAAGAACGAGAAGGCCACCCAGGAGTCCTTCGCCGGCGGCTGGTTCCACACCGGCGACCTCGCGGTCATGCACCCGGACGGCTACGTCAAGATCAAGGACCGCTCCAAGGACGTGATCATCTCGGGCGGCGAGAACATCTCCTCGCTCGAGGTCGAAGAGGTGCTGTACCGCCACCCGGCGGTGCTGACCGCGGCGGTCGTCGCCAAGCCCGACGAGAAGTGGGGCGAGGTGCCGGCGGCCTACATCGAGGTCAAGGAAGGCGCCGGCGTGACCGCCGACGACATCATCGCGCACTGCCGCGAACACCTGGCGCGCTACAAGGTGCCCAAGTTCATCGAGTTCTGCGTGCTGCCCAAGACCTCGACCGGCAAGATCCAGAAGTTCGCCCTGCGCGAGATGGCGAAGTCGGCCTCCGCGATCGAGTGATCGTGTCACGCGGTCGGCCCGTCGGGGCCGACCGCACTCGCCGCGCGCCGATGCCGCGTTCCGTCACCGGACGGACGCGGCATTTTTCCTTCCACACGTACTACCAGCCGAATCCCTTGCGCAGCAACAGCAGCATCGCCATGCCGAGGATGAAGGGCAGCCACGGATTGCGCGAGCGCAGCGCGACCAGGATCACGACTCCCCCCGCCGCGAGCTTGGGATTGAGCGGATCGAACGCACCGCCATCGAGCAGCAGGTCGGGCATCACCAGCGCCGACAGCGCCGCCGCCGGCGCGTAGCGCAAGGCACGCTGCAAGGCTGGCGGCAGACGCCCCTTCTCGCCGGCGAGGATGAAGCTGCCACGCGTCATGATCGTCGTCGAGCCGATGGCCAGCAGCGTCAGCCATAACCACAACCCCTCGCTCATCGCGCGGCCCTCCCTGCCAGCGCACGCTCGGCAATGAAGCCCGCGCCGATGCCGAGCGCGATGCCGGCAATCAGCCCCAGGCGCAGCGGCAGCTCGCGCAGCAGCACCGCACCCAGCCCGCCCACCAGCGCAGCCACCCACATCGGTCGCTCGCGCAGCATGGGGATCATCATCACCGTCAGCGCGATCGTGGTCATGAACTCCAGCGACCAGTCGCGCGGAATCGCCCCTGCGCCGAACACGCCGACCGCACCGCAGAGCTGCCAAAGCAGCCAGCAATACACCGAGGGCACGATGTAGTACCCCCATCGCCAGTGCGGATCGTCGGCCCTTTGCAGCTTGTCCGCGCCGACTGCGAACATGCCGTCCACCAGCAGATAGCTCGACGCCAGCCGGCGCATGAAGCGGTGATCATGGAAGACCGGCGCCAGCGCGGCACTGAAGATGATGAAGCGCAGGTTGAGCACCAGCGCAGTGAGAAAGATCAGCCATAAGGGTGCACCGCTGCCGATCAGCGGCAGCGTGCCGAGCTGGGCGGTGCCGGCATAGACCAGCAGGTTCATGCCCATGGACTCGGCCGGGGACAGGCCGATCGAGCGCATGGCGATGCCGGTCACGATCGCCCAGGGCACCAGGCCGACCGAGAGCGGCAGGAAGTCGCGCATGCCCTCGCGGGCACCGCGGCGGAACGAGGATTCCATCAGAACCCCAGTCCCTCGCCCGCACCGGCCAGGGTCGCGATGCCCAGGCCGAGGAAGATCGCCGCGGCGATGCCGTGCACCAGCTTCACCGGCATGCGCGTGGCGATGCGGTCGCCGAGCAGCACCGCGGGCACGTTGGCGATCATCATGCCGAGCGTGGTGCCGGCCACCACCGCGACCAGGGCCTGGTACTGCGCCGCCAGCGCCACCGTGGCGATCTGCGTCTTGTCGCCCATCTCGGCAAGGAAGAAGGCCACCAGCGTGGCGCCGAACACGCCCAGGCGCGGCAGCCTGGCCTCGTCCTCGTCGAACTTGTCGGGGATCAGCGTCCACACCGCCATCGCGATGAAGGACAGGCCGAGCACCCAGCGCAGGGTGTGCGGCCCCATCAGCGTGGTCAGCCAGGTGCCGACCGCGGCGGCGAAGGCGTGGTTGGCCAGCGTGGCGACCAGGATGCCGAGCACGATCGGCCACGGCCGGCGGAAGCGTGCGGCAAGGATGAAGGCGAGCAGCTGCGTCTTGTCGCCGATCTCGGCGAGGGCCACGATGGCGGTGGAGACGAGAAAGGCGTCCATGGGAATTCAGGTGGTGGCGGGAGCGCGATTCTAGCCGCCACCGCGCTGCATCGCCATCCGATACACCAGCGGCACCGCGAACAAGGTCAGCACCGTGGAAAAACCCAGCCCCCACACGATGCTCGCCGCCACCGGTCCCCACATCAGCGACTTGCCGCCCAGGCCGATCGCCAGCGAAAGCAGCCCGCCGATGGTGGTGGTGGAGGTGATCAGGATCGGCACCACGCGCCGGCGCGCGGCGTAGATCGCGGCGTGCTGCACGCTCATGCCGACGGCGCGGCGCTCGTTGGCGGCGTCGATGAGCACGATCGCCGAGTTCACCGCGATGCCGGTGAGCGCGATCACCCCATACAGCGTGTATAGCGACAGCGGATTGCCCGACACCAGCAGTCCGAGCACCACCCCGGTGAAGGCGAGCGGCACGGTCAGCAGGATGATCAGCGGCTGCCAGTAGCTGCGGAACTGGGTGGCGAGGATCAGGTAGATCAGCCCGACGCCGAGCGCGAACAGCTTGCCCATCGCATCCAGACTCTCCTGGATGTCCTCCAGTTCGCCGGAGAAATCCAGCTCCACGCCCGGGAAGCGCGGCTGCAGCTGCGCCCACGCGGCCTTCAGGCGGTCGTTGGCTTCGACCGTGTCGAGGCGCTCGCGATCGAGCTCGGCCTCGACGGTGATCGCGCGCGTGAGCTGGTAGTGGCGGATGTAGCCCTTCGACAGCAGCAGCTGCCGGCTCACCAGCTCGCCCAGCTGCACGCTGCGCCCGTCGGCCAGCGGCACCGGGCGCTGCAGCAGCCCGGTGACGTCATCCAGGCTCTCCTGGCGGGCGCGCACCACCACCTCCACCTTCTCGCCGCCGTCGCGCGTCGTGGCAACGATCTCGCCCTCGCCGTACAAACGCAGCAAGCGCGCCACCTCGGCCGGCTGCACCCCGGCACGCGCCAGCTTCTCGCGATCGAGCGCGAGGCGCATCTCGCCGCGCCCGGGCACATCGTCGTCGGTGAGATCGCGCACCCCGGGCAGCTTTGCCGCCTCGGCGAGGAGCGCATCGGCCGCGGCGCGCAGCTGCGGGTAGTCGTCGGACTTCATCTTCACCGAGATCGGCTTCGCCGTCGGCGGCCCGCCCTTCATCTCCATGAAGGAGAGCTTCGCTTCGCCGGCGAGCGCCTCGATCGCCGGACGCACCGCGTCGATGATTTCGCCGGTATCGCGCCCGCCGGCCGCGCGCGGCAGCAGCGAGACCAGCACCTGGGCGTACTGGTCGCCATACACCGGCTCGGTCTCGGTGAACTTCAGGCCCGCATACACCGCGACCGCGCGCAGCTCGTCGGCGCCGATCGTCTCGCCCAGCACCTTCACCGCGCGCTCGGCCTCGGCCAGCGTGCGCTGGGGCACGACACCGGCAGGCATGTCGACGTTCACATAGAAGAGCCGCATCGAGTCGAAGGCGAAGAACTGCACGCGCACCAGGCCGGTCGCCACCGCCGCGCCGGCACCCGCCATCATCAGCACCAGGACCGCGACGGTGAGGCGGCGGCGGCGCATCACCGCCACCAGGGCACGCGCATAGGCGATGCGGATGCGCAGGGTGAAGCGCTCGCGCAGCCGCTGCGACCGCGAGGGCCGCTGCGCCGGCTGCGGGCGCAGCGCCAGGATGTGGGTGGGCAGGATCCAGTAGGCCTCGACCAGGCTGACCAGCAAGCCGACGGTCACCACGAAGGGCACCACGAACATGAACTTGCCGAGGATGCCGGGCAGCAGCATCAGCGGCAGGAAGGCGGCGATGGTGGTCAGCACCGAGGACAGCACCGGCAGGCCGACCTCCTCCACCCCGGCCACCACCGCCTCGTGCGGAGGATCGCCGCGCTGCAGGCGGTAGTAGATCGCCTCGACGATCACCACCGCGTCGTCGACCAGCATGCCGAGCGCGATCACGACCCCGAGCAGCACGGTGAGGTTGAGCGTGGAGCCGATCAGGTCGACCGCGATGAAGGTGCCGGCAAGCGCGAACGGCACGCCCAGCCCGACCAGCACCGACAGGCGCGAGCCGAGGAAGATCCAGCACATCGCCAGCACCGCGAACAGGCCGAACACCGCGTTCGACTCCATCACCCCGATCGCGTGGCGGGTGGCGTGGGTCTGGTCGTCGATCAGGCGCAGCTGCACGCCCTGGTCGGCGAGCAGCGGGTTGCGCCGGGCAGCGAAGTCCTGCAGGCGCTCGACCAGCTCGAGCGTGTTGGCGTCGGCATCCTTGGTGATCGACAGCATCAGCGCCGGCGCGCCGTTGTAGCTCACGAGCTGGCCCGGACGCTCGTGGCCGCGCGCCACGCTGGCAACCTCGTCGAGCGCCACCCGGCCCGCCGGCGTCACCACCGCAGCCTGGGCGAGCGCCTCGGGGTCGGGCGTCTTGCCCTCCATGCGCACCAGCCACTCGCGGTCCTGCACCCGCACCCGGCCGGCGAGGGTGTTGCGGAACCAGGCCGCCACGCTGTCGGCGACCTGCAGCGCCGACAACCCGGACGCCGCTACCCGGGCGGGATCAAAATCGACGTGGAGCTGCGGATCTTCCAGGCCGGCGGCGATCACCTGGTCCACGCCGTCCAGGCCCTCGAGCTCCTTCTTCATCACGAAGCCTGCGCGCCGCAGGGTCTCGCCGCCGGCGCCATGGAGCACCAGGATCGCGGTCGGGAAGCCGTTCGAGCTGGTGAACTCGACCACCACGGGGTCGTTGGCGTCCGGCGGCAGCTCTGCCGAGGCCTTGTTCTGGATCTCGCGGCGCAGGTCGTTCACGCGCTTGTCGAACACCCGCTCGGGGAGCTCCTCGAAGCGCACCAGGATGGACGACACCCCCTCGCGGCTGGACGAGGAGCTGAAGCGGATGTCCTTGACCTGCTTGAGTGCGTCCTCGAGCGGCCCGGTGAGGTCGCGCTCGACGTCCTCCGCCGAGGCGCCGGGCAGCGCGGTGACGATGCTGACCCAGTTGAAGTTGATCTCGGGGTCCTGCGCCCGCGGCATGGAGAGATAACTGAACAGGCCGCCGAGCAGCACCATCACGAAGGCGATGTTGGCGAGCGGGTGATTGTCGATCAGCCGCCGGTACAAGCCGTTCAACGCGAGCCCCCGGCCGCCGCGGTCGGCGCCCGCAGTCCGAGCGCGAAGCGCCCCGCGTCCACCACCCGGGTGTCCGCGGGCCAGTCGACCGCGACGGGGCGGCCGGCCTGCGCGTCGGGGAGCGCCACGAACGCCGGCTCGCCGCCGCGCACCAGCCAGGCGCCGAGGCGGCCCTCGCGCTGCTGCAGGTAGGCGGCCGGCAGGTGCGGCACGACGCTGCGCCAGCGCAGCTCGCCGGCCAGGCCCGGCGGCAGCGCGGGCGCGGCGGCGAGGATCACGTCGCGCGCCTGGCCCGCGGCATCGAGCACCGGCGACACGCGCACGATGCGCAGCGCATGTTCCGCGCCGCCCGCGACCAGCACCGGCGGCGCAGCGGCGAGCAGTCCGTCTATCTGCGCTGCGGGCACGCGCGCGTGCACCTCGGCGCCGGCGCTCGCCGCCAGGCTCAGCATCGGCGTGCCGGGGGCGGCGAGATCGCCCACCGCGGCGAGGCGCTCGCGCACCACGCCGGCAAAAGGCGCGCGGATCACGGTGCGGGCGAGCGCGAGCTCGGTGGCGGCCTGGGCCGCGCGTGCCGCGTCGCGCTCGCGCTGCAGCACGCCGAGTTCGGTCTCGCGGATGCGCAGGCCGTCGGCGCTGATGAAGCCGCGTCCGGCGAGCGCGCGCGCCTGGTCGAGCTGGGCGCGCGCCAGCCCGATGCGGCTGTCGATCAGCGCCACCTGGGCGCGCGCGCGGTCGCGCTCGATGCGGAAGGCGGCCTCGTCCAGGCGCACCAGCTCGGTGCCGCGCGCGACCTCCACGCCGGTACGCGCCGGCATCGCGACGATGCGCGCGCCGACTTCGGCGGCGATGCGCGCCTCTTCGCCCGCGACCACGCTCGCCGGGGCGCGGAACTCGGGATACACCGCGATCTCGCCGAGCGCACGCGCGCTCCAGTCCTGGGCGGTCGCACAGAAAGGCAGCAGGAGCAGGAGGATACTCAGGATTCGCATCGGAACACACCGCAATGCATGGGCGAGGCCGCAGACGGCGGGCGCACCCGCAGACCCGTCGTGCATGGGCCCTCAGCCTTCGTCTATGACGCGGAAGGAGAGCGTGGGTGCGGTGAAATCGTCGGGGGCGGCGCCGAGGCCGATCTCCCCCTCGCCGTAGAGCGTGCAGCTGTCGCGGCGCAGCACCACGGGCGCCGAGTTGCCGCGCAGGCGCACCCAGCTGCCGTTGCTGCTGAAATCGGTGAGCACGCACTGCCCGGCGGTCCATTCCAGGCGCGCATGGCGGCGCGACACGCGCGCGTCCTCGACCGGGAAGCCGGCACCGTCGCCACGCCCGAGAATCAGCGGGGGATCGTCGGCGTGCAGTTCGACGCGCTGGTCGAGGCGCTCCAGATCGACCCGGCGCACCGGGCGCACGCCCGCGACGAGGTCGTCGAAACCGAGCAGCGTGGTGAGCGTGGTCTCCGCGGTGCGGGCGAAGTCCACCCGCCACACGCGCATCGGCTCGGCCTTGCCCTTGATGCTGATGCGGTCGAGGCTGTGGCAGGCCACGCGCAGCCCCTCGGGGAGGCTGGCGAACACCGCCTCGCCGATCAAGGTCTCGCCGGTCTGGGCGCGATCGCTCAGGCGCGCGGCGACGTTGACCGGATCGCCGTAGCAGTCGCCATCATGCTCGACGATGGGGCCGAGCGCGATGCCGGTCTTGACCCCGATCGGAGCCCGCCGCAGCTCGGCGCTGGCCAGCTCCTCGAGCACGTCCTGCAGGCGCGAAGCCGCCTGCACCGCGGCGACCGGATCGTCGAACAGCACCAGCACGCCATCGCCGAGATACTTGACGATGCGCCCGCCGGCACAGGCGAGGTGGCGGCCGAGCGCGTGCGTGCACCGGGTGACGATCTGCGTCGCCGCCACGTTGCCAGCCGATTCGAACAGGCCTGTGCTGCCTGTCAGATCGGCGAAGATCACGGTCCTGACCGCTTGCTCCACTGAATTCCTGCCCCGACGGATGTGCGGGCACTGCCCGCGACCCCGAAAAGCGGGGCTCGCTGCAGTGCGCAAGCAAGAATCCTAGCATTAAGGACCGTGATCGTCATCGCCGCGCACGCGACGATGCGCCCGCGGCAAGGCACGCGCGGGGCCGGGTGCGCGCTGCAGGACGCTAGTCGGCGAGGACGGCCCGCAGGGCCTCGGCCAGCATCGGCGCGATGTGAACGGCATTGCTCGGGTGGGCGATGCAGTCGGTGCTCCAGACTTCGCCCACGCCGGCGGCACGGATCACCTCGAGCGCGTCGCCGGCGAACAGCGCGTGGGTGACCGCGACATCGACCGAGGCCGCACCCGCCGCGCGCAGGCGCTCGGCCGCACGCGCGAGGGTGTGCCCGGAGCTGGCGACGTCGTCGAGCAACACCACCGCACGCCCGGCCACCTGCGCGCCCTCGGGCAGCGCGATATCGACCTCGCGGTCGCCGTGGCGGAGCTTGGTGCACACGATGGCATCGAGCCCGTGGCGCCGCGCCGCGGTCTCGACCCACTGCGCCGACTCGGCATCCGGCCCCACCAGCAGCGGGCGGTCGCGGCGCGCGACCGCCACGTCGGCGAGCAGGCCGGCGCCCGAGAGCGCGACCGCATGCGGCACCGGAATCGCCTCGGCGAGGCTGGAGATGCGATGCAGGTGGGGATCGACCGTGATGACGCCGTCGAACAACCCGGCCAGGAATCCGCCGACGATGCGCTGGCTCACCACCTCGCCCGGATGAAAGGCCTTGTCCTGGCGCATGTAGGCCAGATAGGGCGCGACCAGGATGAGGTGGCGCACGCCGCCGCGCCCGGCGCTGCGCGCCACCAGCAGCAGCTCGAGCAGTTTCTCGTTGGGACGGTGCAGGCTGCGGAACAGCACCGCGTTGGCCGGCAGTTCGGCCGGCAGGCGCAGGCGCAACTCGTCGTCGGGGAAGCGGTGGCGCTCGATCTCCGCCGCCTCGAGTCCCGCCGCACGCGCGAGGCGCAAGGCTTCCTCGCGCTCGTCGTCGAAATGCAGCAGCAGGGTGTCTTCAGTACTCATTGGCGGAAGATTACACGCCGTGCGGCGGCGGTCGCCGCGCAGAAATTCACGCCCCGGCTGCAAAACGGAACGCGGTCCGCGGTCCGCCCGGAAGCCTGTCACGTCGCCTCGGCAACGTCGAGTTCAGAACTCCACGAACAGATGCGGCACACCATCCGCCGTCCCCAGCGCGTAGCCGCTGGCGCGCACGCTGGCCTGGCGGGCGAACTCGAGATCGGCCGGATAGTCGGCGTGGACGCGGTAGAGAGGCTCGCCCCTGCCCACCGGCTCGCCGAGCTTCCTGAGCAGATCGACGCCCGAGCCCTGCATCTTGGGCGCCCCCGCCAGGCGGGCGATGCGCGCGAGCTGGTGGTTGTCGATCGCCACCACCACACCGTCGGCCTCGGCGCACACCTCGAAGCTCAGGCGGGCGAGCTGCGGCGCGTTGTGGTCGAAGGCGCGCGCGCCCTGGGCGCGGATGATCGCGTCCATCTTCGCCAGCGCGCGACCCGAGTCGAGGATGTCGCGCGCGATCGCGAAGCCGTCGCCGCCGCGCACGTCGGGGTCGAACTCGAGCATGCGCCCGGCCAGACGCAAGGCCTTCTGGCGCAGGTCGTAGGGCGCGCGCGGGTCGTTCTCGAGCACGCGCATTACATCGCGCGCCTCCAGCACCGGCCCGATCCCGCTGCCGATCGGCTGGCGGCCATCGGTGATGACCACGTCGATGGTCAGGTTCATGCGCCCGGCGACGAACTCGAAGAGCTTGCGCAGCTTCTGCGCCTCGGCCATCGAGCGCACCTTGGCCGTCGGTCCCACCGGGATGTCGAGCACCAGGTGGGTCGAACCCGCGGCGAGCTTCTTGGACAGGATGGAGGCCACCATCTGCCCGGGCGAGTCGATCGACAGCGGACGCTCGACCGAGATCAGCACGTCGTCGGCCGGCGACAGGTTGGCGGTGCCGCCCCAGGCGAGGCAGCCGCGATGCTCGCGCACGATGCCCGACAGCTCCTCGGTCGGCAGTTCGACGCGCGCGAGCACCTCCATGGTGTCGGCGGTCCCCGCGGGCGAAGTGATCGCGCGCGAGGAGGTCTTGGGGCACAGCATGCCGTGCGCGGCGACGATCGGCACCACCAGCATCGAGGTGCGGTTGCCGGGGATGCCGCCGATGCAATGCTTGTCCACCACCGGGCGCTCGTGCCAGTCGATGCGGTCGCCCACCGCCGCCATCGCCTCGGTGAGGAAAGAGACCTCCTCGCGATCGAGTTCGCCCTGGTTGGTGGCGACCACGAAGGCGGTGAGCTCGATCTTGGAATAGCGGTGCTCGGCGATGTCGCGGACGATGGCGCGGAAGTCCTCACGGGCGAGCCGCTCGCCGGCGATCTTGCGATGCAGCGCCGGGATGGAGGACGGCGGCTCGGCCTGCGCGATCATCGCCGGATGGCCGTCGTCGACGCCGAGCTGGAAGAAGGCGTCGATCGACACCCCGAGCTCTTCGGGCTCGACGATGCAGCCGTCGTCGACGACGTTGAGGGTGGCGAGGATGCGGCGCCCGTTGGCCCGCACCTCGACCTTGGAAAGGGCCTGGAAACCCTCGGCGCGATAGATCGCGCAGTCGCGGTGCAGGTAGGCGACGTTCTCGCGCCAGGTATCGATCGCCACCCTGCGCAGGCGCAGGGGAGAGGCCGACTCGGCGGTGGCGGGAAGCGGTCCGGCTTGTGGTTCCATAAATTCAGCCTACACCCGCATGGACAGACGAAACAGGACGCAGTTCACACGCAGACGGCGCCACGACGGCGGCGATCGGCGGCGCGGCGAGTCTCTCGCCACCGCGAGACCGTGCCGAAGCCACCAGGCCCCTTCGATCGATACCCATGAACCTTAACCAATATCAAGATCGCGCTCCGGTATTCGTCCTATGGTGTGACAGAAATCACACCAAGCAGAACAAGAGGAGGCCGCCATGACCAACCGCAACATCTCCTTCATCGTCAAGGACCAGAACCCGCTGATGCTGCGTCCCACGGACACCGTGCAGACGGCCTGCCGCAGCATGTGCGAACGCAGCGTGGGCGCGGTGCTGGTGACCGACGCGCGCGCGCACCTCAAGGGCATCTTCACCGGCCGCGACGCGGTGCAGGTGATCGCCAACGGCGGCGACCCGGCCAAGGTGCAGCTGTCCGAGGTCATGACGGCGAAGCCCGACACCATCGACCCCGAGCACAAGGCGATCGACGCGCTGCACATGATGTGCGACGGCGGCTACCGCCACCTGCCGGTGGTGGTCGACGGCAAGGTGGTCGGCATCGTCTCGCGCAGCGACTTCAAGGGCCTGGAGCTCGACCAGTTCGAGGACGAGCAGAGCCTCTGGGAACGCATCTGCTAGCCGCCACGGCAAGCCGGCCGGCAAGACGTCCAGGCCCGCGCGCACCACGGCAGGGGCGCGCGGGCCTTTTCTTCACTCCACCCTGAAGCGCAGCGTGCCGATCATGCGGTCGTCGGCGGCGAGCACCTGCACCTGCCAGCGCCCGCGCGGGTCGTCCGGGAAGTTGCGCTTGCGCGTCCACGCCCGGTAGCCCTCGGCACGGCCGCCGTTCACCTCCAGCTCGATACGGTCCACCACGCGTCCCTCGTGGCGCCACACGTGCACGACCTTCTCCGACAGGCCCAGCGGCGCATGGATCGCGGTGTAGGCGTACAGGCCCTCGGCGAGCAGCTGCCCGGCCTCGATCTGGCGCAGGCTCTCGGCGGGCGCGCGCTGCGCCTCGTCCACCACGCTGGTCACCGCGACCTGGGTCAGGCGCAGCGTGGCCGGCGGCACCCACAGCCGCGCCAGCCAGCCCGCAGCGCCGAGCGCGGCCAGCAGCGCCAGCACCAGCAGCCCGCGCCACCAGCGCGGCACGCTGATCGCCCCGGTCAGCGTCGGGAAGGACAGCACCACCGCGAGCGCGAGCGCGAGCTGGTAGCTCGCCAGCGCCGGCACCTGCAGCACCAGCGGGAACACCACCAGCAGCAGCGCGAACAGGGTCAGCGTGTGGTAGCCGAGGAAGAGCCAGCGCCGTGTCGCCAGGCGGCCGAAGTAGACCGGGTCGAGGATCGCCACCAGCGCCATCAGCCCGAGGGCGCCGGTAAACACCGCCTGCCCGCTGTTCCACGAGGTACTCGCGAAGAAGAAGGGCAGAGCGAAGAACAGGCTCTCCTGGTGGGTGAACTGGGTCAGGTAGCGCACCAGCGCCGGCGGCAGGCCGAAACCGAAGCGCCGCTCGAGCGCGCGGTCGAGCACGCGCTCGAGCACCAGCAGCAGCCAGCCCGCCAGCATCGCCACCGCCATCGCGCGCGCCACACCCTCGTGGCGCTCGACCAGTAAGAAGCTCGACACCCCGGAGACGAAGCCGAAGGTGGCGATCAGCCCGGGATGGCGGCGCAGCCACACCACCACGCACAGGCCGCGCCGCTTCAGGCGGGCGAGGCGGCTCCCACTCGTCCCCGGCGCCGACTCGGTTTCCTGAAGCGAGGCGACCAGGGCCTCGGTCGTCGGGTAGGACTCGTCCTTCATCGTCCGAGGTCGCGCAGGTCGGCCACCGCCTCGCGGCCGAAGTCCTCGTCGAGCAGGAAGTCGACCAGGTGCATCGCGCACTCGGCCGGGGCGACCAGACCGCCGCTGGCCTGCATCTCGGCGAAGCGGTCGCGCAGCGGGAAGCGTTCCGACGTGCTGGCGCGGATCTCGGCCTGCATGCCGGTATCGATCACTCCCGGGGCGAGCGCGCAGATGCGCAGCCCCGGCACGGCGTCGAGCTGCACCGCGCGGGCGTGGTGGTCGAGCGCGGCCTTGGTGGCGCAATACACGCTCCAGCCCGGGTAGGGCTTGCGCGCCGCACCGCTGGAGACATGCAGCACGCGGCGCGCCTGCGGGCCTTCGGCGGCGGCGAAGGCGGCGGCGAGCGCCAGCGGCGCGCCGACGTTGCTCGCCACCGCACGCGCCACCGCCGCCGGGTCCTGCAGCGCGAGCGGTCCCATCGGCTGCAGGGTGCCGGCGTTGTTGATCAGCAGCGCCTCGTCGGCGTCGGCGAGCCAGCCTTGCAGCATGCCCGAGCCGAGCCAGGCGGCGAGCGCCGCGGCGTCGGCGAGATCGAGCGCGACCTCGCGCAGGCGCTCGCCGTGGCGGGCGGCGAGCGCGGGATTGCTGCGGCGTGCGAGCGCGAGCACCGCGATGCCGCGATCGAGCAGCTCCGCGGCGACCGCCTCGCCGAGGCCGCGGTTGTGTCCGGTGAGTACGGCGCGCATCGCGTTCATCGGCGCCCCTCCCCCAGCGCGGGCGGACGGCGCGCGACCAGGCCGACCAGGGCCGAACGCCCCTTGTGGCCCACACCCTCCTCCAGCACGTCCTCGTATTCCTGCACATGCACGATGTCGAGCCCGGCGAAGGCCTCGCGCAGCAGTGCGGCCGTATACAGGTTCTCCACCGCGGACGGGCCGCCGGTGCGGTATTCGAGCTGTTGCGGCGTGTAGCCCTGCAGGATCAGGTGGCCGCCCGGCTTCAACGCGCGCGCCATGCCGGCAAAGATGCGCGCACGCTGCGCCGGGTCGGCGAACTGGATGAAGATCGCCACCACGAAGTCGAAGGCGGCCTCCGGGTAGTCCCACTCGACCGCGTCGGCGAGCACGAAGTCGACCTCGACATGGCGGCCGGCGGCAAGCTTGCGCGCCTTCTCCAGCGCCACCGGGGAGATCTCGGTGGCGGTCACCGCGAGCCCCTGCTCGGCCAGCCACACCGCGTTGCGCCCCTCGCCGTCGGCCACCGAGAGCGCGCTGGCGCCGGCTGCGAGCAGCGCCGCCTGTGCGGCGAGGAAGCGGTTGGGGGTGGTGCCGAAGACGTAGTCCTCGCCCGCGCTGCGATAGCGGGTGGACCACATGTGTTCCTGTTCCTGTGCGTTCATCCCTGGTCCCTGAAAGCGCCGCGGCGGCGCGGCGGTCACCACGGCACGGGTTCGCCGCGATGGTCGAAGAATTCGCCCGAGTCGCCCGGCCCGAGGCCCTCGATCACCGCGAGCAGGCGCGCCGCCGCCTCGGCGGGGGCCTGCACCTGCAGCCCGGACTTGGCGAAGGGCGCCGACAGCCCGGTGTCGACCGTGCCCGGATGCAGCGCCACGCAGATCGCCTGCGGCCGGCTGCGGCGCAGCTCGACCGCGGCGGTGCGCACCAGCTGGTTGAGCGCCGCCTTCGAGGCGCGGTAGGCGTACCAGCCGCCGAGCCGATTGTCACCGATGCTGCCCACGCGCGCCGACAGCGTGGCGAACACCGCGCGGCGGTCGCGCGGCAGCAGCGGCAGGAAATGCTTCATCAGCAGGGCCGGGCCGATCGCGTTGATCGCGAACGCGTGCGCCAGGTGGGCCGCATCGAGCTCGCGCCAGCTCTTCTCCGGCTCCATGCCCGCGCCGTGCAGGAAACCGGTGGCGTCGAAGACCAGGGTCGGCACGCCGCGCGCACGCACCGCGGCGGCCGCAGCGGCGATCGAGGCCTCTTCGAGCAGATCGAGCGCGGGGCTGCTCCGGCGCCCGAGGGCAAGGACCTCGTCGTGGCCACCCGCCTCGCGCAACGCGGCGACCACGGCCGCGCCCACCCCACCGCCGCCGCCCACGACCACGGCGAGCGTCCTGCCGCCGGCTTCCTCCATGCGCACCTCGGCGCGCGCCGCCTCGCTCGTACCGCCGCTCATGACACCTCCGTGCAGATCTCCGCGCCCGCCTCGATCGTGTCGCGCCCCTCCTCCACCGCATGACAGGCCACGCGCCGGCCGTCGTCGAGCTCGCGCAGGACCGGCGCCTCGCCCCGGCAGCGCGCGTCCGCGAGCGGGCAGCGCGGGTGGAAGCTGCAGCCGGATGGCGGGGTGATCGGGTTGGGGACCTCGCCACGCACCGCATCGTCGCCCCGACCCCGGCGGGAAAAGTCGGGGATGGCCGCCAGCAGCATGCGCGTGTAGGGGTGGCGCGGGCGCTCGAACAGTGCGCGACTGGCAGCGATCTCGACGATGCGGCCGAGGTACATCACGCCCACCTCGTCGGCCATGTGGCGCACCACGGCGAGGTCGTGGCTGATGAACAGGAAGGTGAGCCCGAGTTCGTCCTGCAGGTCGCGCATCAGGTTGAGGATCTGCGCCTGCACCGACACGTCGAGCGCCGAGGTCGGCTCGTCGCAGACGAGGAACTCGGGCCGGTTGGCGAGCGCACGCGCGATGCAGATGCGCTGGCGCTGCCCACCGGAGAACTCGTGCGGATACTTCGCGCCGTCGGCCGGCGACAGGCCGACCTGGCCCAGCAGAGCGGCCACGCGCGCACGGATCGCCGCCTCGTCCCGCTCCAGTCCGAACACGCGGATCGGCTCGGCGATGATGCGCTCCACGCGCCAGCGCGGGTTGAGGCTGGCGTAGGGGTCCTGGAAGATCATCTGGAAGCGGCTGCGCAGCTGCTGGCGCTCGGCGCTCCCGCGCACCTCGGCCACGTCGCGGCCGTCGAAGACGATGCGGCCGGCCGAGGGCTCATGGAGGCCGACGATCAGGCGCGCGACCGTGGATTTGCCGCAGCCCGACTCTCCCACCAGCGCGAAGGTGCATCCGCGCCCGATCGCGAACGAGACCCCATCGACCGCGCGCAGCCAGCGCCGCGGCTCGCGCGCGAGCACCCGCTCGAGCCAGGGCCGGGAGACGTCGAAGGCGCAGCGCAGGTCCTCGACGTACAGCAGCGGCGCCGCGGCACGCGCATCGCGCACACGGCGCGCGCCAGCCGCAGCCGGCGCCGGTGCAAGCGCTGCGGGCTCGATCTCGGCTTCGACCGCGGCCGCCACGGCGGGATGGTCCGCCACATCGCCCGTCCGCTCCGCGACCGCTCCCTGCGCGTCCTGCCCGGCCTGCGGCCGATGCACCAGGCCCTCGGCCTGCTCGACCGCGGCGCGGTCCTCCTGCTTCGCCTTGGCGAGCGCGCGCTCGATGATGCTCACTGCGGGCCTCCGTCGGTGTTCTCGCGCGCCGGCGCGTACAACCAGCACGCCGCGCGCGTGGCGCCGGCCGGCAGCAACTCCGGGCGCTCGACGCGGCAGCGCGCGCTGGCCTCGGTGCAGCGCGGATGGAAGGCGCAGCCGGACGGGATCGCATCCAGGCGCGGCATCGCGCCGTCGATCTGCACCAGGCGCTCGACCTCGGCGCCGAGCACGGGAATGGCGCCCATCAGGCCGCGGGTGTAGGGATGCGCCGGAGCGCGCACCACCTCGGCCACCGGCCCGATCTCCACCACCCGCCCGGCGTACATCACCGCGACGCGGTCGGCGGTCTCGGCGATCACGCCCATGTCGTGGGTGATCAGCATCACCGCGGTGCGGTGCTGGCGGCACAGGCGACGCAGCAGCGCGATGATCTGCGCCTGCACCGAGACGTCGAGCGCGGTGGTGGGCTCGTCGGCGATGATCAGCTCGGGCTCGGCGCACAAGGCGAGCGCGATCACCACGCGCTGGCGCATGCCGCCGGAGAACTGGTGGGGGTAATGGTCGATGCGCTGCGCCGGCGCCGGGATGCCGACCTCGTCGAGGAGCGCGAGCGCGCGCTCGCGCGCGGCGGCGGGCGTCAGGTCGAGGTGGGTCAGCATGGTCTCGACCAGCTGCTCGCCCACCGTATATAGCGGGTTCAGGCTGGTGAGCGGATCCTGGAAGATCATCGCGATGCGGCGTCCGCGCAGGCGCCGCATGGCCTCGCCGCGCAGCGCGTGGATGGCCTCGCCATCGAGCAGGATGTCGCCGCCGGCGATACGCCCGGGGGGCTCGAGCAGGCCGATGATGGCCGCGCCGGTGAGCGACTTGCCCGCACCCGACTCGCCCACCACGCCGAGCACCTCGCCGCGCGCGATGTCGAAGGAGACGTCGTCGAGCGCCACCAGCGTCCCGCGCCGGCGGGGAAATTCCACGCGCAGGTTGCGTACCGACAGCAGCGGCAGGTCGCCACCGGCGTTCATCCGGTCGATGTGCGGCACGTTCATCGGCGCAGCCTCGGGTCGAGCGCGTCGCGCAGCCAGTCGCCGAGCAGGTTCACCGACAGCGCGAGCAGCAGCAGCGTCAGCCCGGGGAAGAACACGATCCACCACTCGCCCGAGAACAGGTAGTCCTGGCCGACGCGGATCAGGGTGCCGAGGCTGGGCTGGGTGGGCGGCACGCCCACGCCGAGGAAGGACAGCGTCGACTCCAGGATGATCGCCAGCGCGAGGCCGATGGTGGCGATCACCAGCACCGGCCCCATCACGTTGGGCAGGATGTGGCGCAGCAGGATGGTGGGCGCCGGCACGCCGATCACGCGCGCGGCCTGCACGTATTCCTTGTTGCGCTCGGCCAGCGTGGAGCTGCGCACCGTGCGCGCGTACTGCACCCAGTCCGACAGGCCGATCGCCAGGATCAGCACGTAGATCGCCGCCTTGTCGTGCAGCGCCGGCGGCACCACGCCCTTGAACACGCCGAAGATCAGCAGCGCCACCAGGATCGCCGGGAAGCTCAGCTGCACGTCGGCGATGCGCATGATCAGGCTGTCCACCCAGCCGCCGCGATAGCCGGCGATCAGCCCGAGCGCGATGCCGAGCACCGCGGCGAAGGCCACCGCCGCGAAACCGACCAGCAGCGACACCCGCGAGCCGTAGAGGATGGCCGAGAAGAGGTCGCGCCCCTGCGCGTCGGTGCCCAGCCAATACACGTTGCCGGTGAACGCGTTGGCCTGCATGGGGCGGCTGAAGCCGTCCATCAGGTTCAGCGTGGCGGGATCGAAGGGGTTCTGCGGCGCGATCACCGGCGCGAGCAACGCGGCGATCAGGATCGCCAGCACGATCAAGGCCGAGAGCACGGTGATCGGCGAGCGGAGGAAGCCGTGCAGGAGGTCGCTGTCGAGCAGGCGTGCGAGCGCACCGCGCGGTGCGGCAGCGGTGGTGGGCGTGGGGGATTCGGTGCTCATGCTGGGTTCCGGGGTTCCGGGGGCGCTCACTGCCCGCGCCCGGTGCGCTGCACGCGCAGGCGCGGATCGACGACGAAGTAGAGCAGGTCGACGATCAGGTTGATGACGACGAAGATCAGCGCGATCAGCACCAGGTAGGCCGCCATCACCGGGATGTCGACGAACTGCACCGCGGTGATGAAGAGCAGGCCCACGCCCGGCCACTGGAATACCGTCTCGGTGATGATGGCGAAGGCGATGATCGAGCCGATCTGCAGCCCGGTGATGGTGATCACCGGCAGCAGGGTGTTGCGCAGCGCGTGGCCGAAATGCACCGTGCGGTCGGTGAGCCCGCGCGCGCGGGCGAACTTGATGTAGTCGGTGCGCAGCACCTCGAGCATCTCGGCGCGCACGAGGCGCATGATCAGCGTGAGCTGGTACAGGCCGAGCGTGATCGCCGGCATCACCAGCGACTTCAGCCCCGAGGTGGTCAGCAGCCCGGTTGTCCACCATCCCAGGTCCACCACCTCGCCGCGGCCGAAGGCGGGCAGCAGCTTCAATTCGACCGCGAACACGTAGATCAGCAAAATGCCGATCAGGAAGGTGGGCAGCGACACCCCCACCAGCGACAGGCTCATGATCGCGTGGCTCAGCCAGCCGTCGCGGCGCAGCGCGGTATACACGCCGAGCGCGATCCCCAGCGCGAGCGCGCCGAAGCCCGAGATCAGCGCCAGCTCCAGCGTCGCCGGCAGGCGCTCGGCGATCACGTCGGCCACCGGCCGCGCCATGCGGTAGGACACGCCGAACTCGCCCTGCGCCGCATTCACGACGAAGCGCAGGAACTGCACCGGCACCGGGTCGTCGAGGCCGAGCGACTCGCGCAGCGCCGCGCGCTCGGCCATGGTCGCCTCCTGACCGACCATGTTGTTCACCGGGTCGCCGATGAAGCGGAACAGCCCGAAGGAGACCAGCGCCACCGTCAGCATGACGAGGACGGACTGCAGCAGGCGGCGCAGGATGAAGGCGGGCATTCGGGGGAGCGGGAGTGAGGAGTTGGATGCGGGGTGCGAGGGAGGGGATGGGAGCGTGATCGCGGGCGGGGGAGCGGGGGATCGCGACTGGCGTCGCGCCTACAGGGCGGTCGTCGCGTCCGGTGAGCTTTCTGTAGGAGCGACGCAAGTCGCGATCCCGCGGGTCATCACTTCCTGTACTTCAACAGCTTGAAGTAGGGATAGTTCTCCGACTGCACCGGGAAGTCGATGTCGTCCTTCATCGCCCAGTTCAGCATCTGATGGTGGATCGGCAGGTAGACGACGTCGTCCTGCACCGTCTTCCACACTTCGGCGACCATGCCGGCGCGCTTGCCGAGGTCGATCTCGCGGTTCATCGCCTTGGTCAGCTCGTCCACCTTCGCGCTGGAATAGCCGGTCACGTTCCACGAGCCGCCCTTGTCGGTCCTGGTCTCGTAGAGGTAATGGAAGACGTAGTGCGAGTCCATGGTCGGCACACCCCAGCCGAGCATGTAGAGGTCGAGCTCGCCCTTGGGCAGCTCGGCGAAGTGGATGCTCTTGGGCCGTGCGTCCAGCCGCGCCTTGACGCCGATCTGGCCGAACATGCCGGTCACCGCCTGGCAGATGGCCTCGTCGTTCACATAGCGGTCGTTGGGGCAGGACAGCGTCACCGCGAAGCCGTTCGGGTAGCCGGCCTCGGCGAGCAGCGCCTTGGCGCGCGCGACGTCGGGCGCCGGCACGACGTCCATCGCCTTGTCGTAGCCGTCGATGAAGGGCGGCGCGACGATGCCGGCGGGCACCGACTGGCCGCGCATCACCACGCGCTTCACCGCGTCGCGGTTGATCGCGATGTTCATCGCCGCGCGCACGCGCTTGTCCGCGAAGGGGTTCCTGCCTTTCACGTCCGCGCTGCGCAGCTCCGCCGCGCCCTGGTTCATGCCGAGGAAGATCGTGCGGTTCTCCGGCCCGGAGCGCACCACGATACCCTTGGCCGCGGACAGGCGCTCGAGGTCCTGCACCGGCGGGTCGAGGAGGAAATCGACCTCGCCCGAGAGCAGCGCCGCGACCCGGGTGGCGGCCGAGCGCACCGGGGTGAACACCACCTTGGCCACCTCCATGGGATAGGTCCCCTTGCCCCAGTAGTCCTCGTTGCGTTCGAGTTCGGTGCGCACGTCGGGCTCGCGCTTCACGAGCCGGAAGGGACCGGTGCCGTTGGCATTGCGCACCGCGAAGGTCTCGTCGCCGGCCTTGTAGTTCTGCGGCAGCATGACCTTGTTCGCCTCGGACCACTCGCGGTCCATGATGAAGAGGTTGGTCAGGTTGTTGGGCAGCAGCGGGTTGGGGCCGTCGGTGCGCATGCGCACGGTGTGCTCGTCGACCTTCACCACCTCGACCACGCTGGTGAGCAGGCCCTTCATGTCCGAGTTCTCGTGCTTGGCACGCTGGATGGAGAACACCACGTCGTCGGCCGTGAAGGGGTTGCCGTTGTGGTACTTCACGCCCTCGCGCAGCTTGAACTCCCACACGTTGGGGTCCTCGGTGATCTTCCACGCGGTCGCCAGCCGCGGCGCCAGCTTCATGGCCTGGTCGCGGAACACCAGCGAGTCGTAGACCTGGTGGTTCATGACGTGGGTCGGGCCCTCGTTCTGAGAATGCGGGTCCATGGTCAGCGCGTCCCCGGCCGCCGCCCAGCGCACGGTCTGTGCAGCCGCGGGGGCGGCCGCCACGCTGGCGAGCGTCGCGAGGGCGAAAGGCAGGGCGAGGGCAAGTCGGGTCTTGTTCATTTTTCGATCTCCGTCGGGTGCTGCCGGGATTGAGGAACGGGTGGGCCGGGGGACTGCCGGGCCGGCTCGGCACCGAGCATGCCGGTCGATTGTTGCACCGGCCGGGCCGGCCGGCAAAGCACGCAGCGTCAGGATCAGGGTTCTCCCCGATCCGGCCGTTGCGACGAGCGGTGTGCATGGGTGGCCACCGCCCCGCCGCGAACGGGCGCTGCGGCTCAGCCCAGCCAGCGCCCGATCGTACCCATGGCGATGGTGAGGAAGCCGAGCGTCAGGTTCGTCCCCACCAGCTGCCGGATGCGCCCGAGCGCCGCACCGCCCGCCTTCCACTCCTCGGCCGCGACCGCCTTGCTCAGGGCTGCGTAGGGCACGGAATAGACGAACACATAGATCGCGATCATCACCAGGCCCATCAGCAACATGAGGTGCTGGTGCGGCGGCGCCGCCGCGAAGCCGATGCGCAGCAGCAACGCCAACCCGCTCGCCAGCACCGCAGCCACCGCAACCCACACCCAGGTGAAGAAGCGCGCCAGCACCCCGCGCCACAGCCGCAAGCGCGGCGGTGGCTCGAGCTGGCTGGCGGCCTCGGGACGCAGGCAGACGTAGGCGAAGAACATCCCGCCCACCCAGACGACGACGCCGGCGACGTGCACGAAAAGCAGCAGCGGATGGAAGTCCATGGGGATTCTCCTTCGTGGGATCGGGAACCCGATTGTGCCGCAAAAGCCGGCCCGCACCGGCGGATCCCGGCTTGCCCCGGCTTCATCCGGCGGATGGAAGATGGACGAGGTCGGCCGGGACGTCGATGTCTTGCAGCGCGGGCAACACCTGATACGACCACGCCAGCGCATCGAGGCGCACCCGGGTCGCCGCCGCGACCGTCGATGTACTCCAGGCGATGCCCTCGAACAGGCTCGGGTCGAAGCGGCGCAGGCCGAGAAGCACGTAGCCGCCGTCGAAGCTCGGCACGATCACCGCCTCGACCTCGTCGAGCGCCTCGGCCGCGGTGCGCAGGCAGGCTGCGTCGAGCGCCGGGCAGTCGGTGCCGATCAGCAGCACGCGCTCGCCGCCGGCAAGCACCCGCCGCGCCGCGCCCGCCATGCGTGCGCCGAGATCGCCCTCGCCCTGCGCGGACCAGCGCAGGCCTGCCGGGACCACGACGCCCTGCCAGGCCGGATCGCCCGGGGCGGGGCTGGCGCACAGCTCGACCACGCCGAGCGCTGGATCGGCGGTATCGGCAGCCCCGGCGGCCTCGAAAGCCACCGCCAGCGTGCACGCCAGCATGCGGGCAGCCAGCGCCGCGGCTCCTTCCGCACCGAGCGCCGGGATCAGGCGCGTCTTCACCCGCCCCGGCTGCGGCGCCTTGGCGATCACCACGATACGGGTCGTGCTCACCGGTAGGCCTCGGCGAGGCGCTCGGCCGGCACGCCGCGCCAGTAGGCCCAGCGCAGGCGCCACATCAGTACGATGGTGCGCCACACCCCGCGCTGCTCCCAGCGTCGCCCCGAGGTCCGCACCCGCGCCCGCAGGCAGGCCGGGCGCGACACGCGCAGCAGCCGGCGCGAGAGCTCGATGTCCTCCATCAGCGGCTGGTCCGGGAAACCGCCCACCGCCTCGAACACCTCCCGGCGCACGAAGATGGCCTGGTCGCCGGTGGCGATCCCGCTCGAGCGCGAGCGCAGGTTCATCAACGCTGCCACCACGCGCAGCATGCGCGGGCGCCCGTCGATGCGCACGTCGAAACGGCCCCAGGCACGGCCGGCCTGCACGGCCCGCAGCGTCGCGTCCGCATCTTCCGGCAGGCGCGTGTCCGCATGCAGGAACAACAGGATGTCTCCGCCGCACGCCGCCGCACCCGCGTTCATCTGCCTGGCGCGGCCACGCTCGGCGACCATCACGCGGAAGCCGGCTGCGCGCGCGATCGCCACCGAGTCGTCGCGGCTGCCGCCGTCCACCAGCACGATCTCGCAGCCGCGGTCGCGCCAAGCGGCGAGATGGGTGAGCAGTTCGGGCAGCGTGGCCGCCTCGTCCACCATCGGCACGACGATGGAGAGCGAAACCGGGCGCCCCTCCATGTCCGACACCGCCGCACTCACGCCTTCAGCGCCCCGCCGCAGCTCGAACCGCTGCCCGCGGTGCAGCCGAAGCAGTGATCGGCGACGCGGATCGGTGCGCCGGCGAGATCTCCCGCGAGCAGGTCGCGCAGATGCAGTCGTCCCGGGCGCGCCGCCGCGTCGCTGTCGTCGTGCCCCTGCGCGGACGTGAGCGCCCCTTCCGCCCCCAGCGGCAGTCCGAGCTGCTGGTTGAAGTCGCAGTCGTACAGCCGCCCCTGCCAGTCCACGCTGACCAAGGTGCGGCACATCACCCCGCCGAGATTCTCGTCGCGGTGGCTGGCCCGCAGCAGCGCCATGTAGGCGTTGAACTGCCCCTTTGAGATCAGCATCGAGCCGAAGCGCTGGATCGGCATGTTGGCGAGCGCGAACAACTGGTTGAAGACGATGCCGAACTGCGCCGCGAGCTCGCGCCGGTAGTCGGCCTCGAGCCGGGCCTGGTCGGGCGGCAGCACCGGCCCCTGCGGGTTGTACACCAGGTTCAGCACCCGGCCGCTGCCGGCCTGGCCATAGCCGAGCGCATTCAGGCGCAGCAGGCCGGCGATGCTGCGCTCGAACACGCCCTTGCCGCGCTGGCGGTCGACGTTGTCCGCGGCGTAGCAGGGCAGCGAGGCCACCACCTCGACGCCGTGCTCGGCGAGGAATTCGGCGAGATCCTCCTGCCCCGGCTCGGACAGGATGGTGAGGTTGCAGCGGTCGATCACGCGCACCCCGAGCGCCCGCGCCTCCCGCACCAGCGCACGGAAGCCCGGATGCAGCTCGGGCGCGCCGCCGGTGAGGTCGAGCGTTCCGATCGCGCGCGCGGCGAGCACGCGCGGGATCAGCGCCAGCGTGTCGGCGTCCATCATCTCGGTCCGGCCGGGGCCGGCGTTGACGTGGCAATGCACGCAGCTCTGGTTGCAGCGATAGCCGAGGTTCACCTGCAGCGTGGTGATCGCCTCGCGGCGCAGCGGCGGAAAGCGGTGCGATTCGAGCAGCGGGAGGGTGGCATGCATGCGGAGTGTCTCCATCGGGAAAGTCGATTCTTTCGGCACCTGCGGAATCCGCGGCAGCCGGCACGGTCTTTTGTCGTACCTGCCTCGGAAAAGCTTACGCTCGGGAAGTTCGAACCGTTCCCCTCGTCCGTCCCCCCCTCACCCCCCCATCCGCGCCTCCTTGTCCGCCCGAAACCATGAAGCGACTCCTCCTCGTCGGCGGCGGCCACGCCCAGCTCGCGGTCCTCCAGGCCCTCGCCCGACGGCGTCCGCACGGGGTGGAGGCGGTGCTGCTGACGCCCTCGCCCTGGCAATGGTACTCGGGGATGCTGCCCGGCTGGATGGCCGGCCATTACCGCGCCGAGGACTGTCGCATCGACCTGCGCGCGCTCGCCGACGCAGCCGGTGTGCGGCTCTGCCTCGCCTCCGCGATCGCGCTCGACGCAGAACGTCGCATGCTGCTGGACGACACCGGCACCACGCACGACTTCGACCTGCTCGCGCTCGACGTCGGCAGCCTCGTCGACACGCGCGCGCTCGACGCCCTGCCGACGGACGCCTTGCTGGCGGTGAAGCCGTTGGAAGCCTTCATCGCCGCCTGGCCGCAGCGGCTGGCCATGGCGCGCGCCGGGCAACTGCGCCGGCTCGCCGTGGTGGGCGGCGGCGCGGCGGGGGTGGAGCTCGTGCTCGCCGCCGCGGAGGCCTTTCGCCGCGCCGGCTGCGCGGTGGCGCTCGCGCTCGTCGCGCCACCCGGCGGGCTGCTCGCCGGCCATGCCGAAGGTGCGCGGTGGCGCGTGCTGCGCCGTCTGACCGCGGCCGGCATCGCGCTCCACCCGGCTCGTGCACGGGGCACGCCTGCGGGGCTCGAGCTTGTGGACGCCGGGTGCGACGCGCCGACAACGCTGCCCGCGGACTGCGTGATCGCCGCCACCGGCGCACACGCCCCGCCCTGGACGCAAAGCAGCGGCCTGGCCTGCGACGCCGCGGGCTGGGTCATGGTCGACGCCGGCCATCGCAGCGTCTCGCATCCTTTCATCCACGCCGCCGGCGACGTGTGCACCCGCGCGGACCCCGGCTTCGCGCGCTCGGGCGTGCACGCGGTCCATGCCGGCCCGGTGCTCGCCGCCAACCTGCTCGCCGCACTGGCGGGCGGCCCGGCGAGCGCGCCGGTGCGCAGCTACCGGCCGCGCCCGCGTTCGCTCTACCTGATCGCAAGCGGTCCGCGCCACGCCATCGCCTCGTGGGGACGCTGGTCCGCCGAGGGGCGCTGGGTGTGGCGCTGGAAGGACCGCATCGACCGAGGATTCATTGCACGTCACCGGCGCGCAGCTATCGTGCCGGTGTAAGAATCCGCGGAGCACATGCGACAAAGCCCGAAGCTCCCTTCTCACTCCCTTATTCCCCGGGGCCCCACCATGCACGAACTCGTCCAGGACTACTACGGCCGCACCCTGCAATCCTCCGCCGACCTCAGGACCTCGGCCTGCTGCGATGCCAGCGCCCCGCCGCCGGCGCTCAGGCCGGTGCTCGGGCGCATCCACCCCGAAGTGCTCGCGCGCTACTACGGCTGCGGCCTGGTGAGCCCGCCCCTGCTCGAAGGCTGCCGGGTGCTCGACCTCGGCTGCGGTTCGGGGCGCGACGTGTATGCGCTCGCCCAGCTCGTTGGCGAGCGTGGCGAGGTCGTCGGCGTGGACATGACCGCGGAGCAGCTCGCCGTCGCGCGCCGCCACGAGGACTACCACCGCGAGGCCTTCGGCTTCGCGCGCAGCAACGTGCGCTTCCTCGAGGGCTATATCGAGCGCCTGGGCGAGCTCGGCCTGGAGGACGCCAGCTTCGACGTGATCGTGTCGAACTGCGTGATCAACCTGTGCCCGGACAAGGCCGCGGTGCTGCGCGAGGTCTTCCGCCTGCTTCGCCGGGGTGGCGAGTTCTACTTCTCGGACGTGTATGCCGACCGCCGCGTGCCCGCCGCCGTGCGCGACGATCCGGTGCTGTACGGCGAATGCCTGGGCGGCGCGCTGTACTGGAACGACTTCCTCGCGCTCGCCCGCGCCGCAGGCTTCGCCGACCCGCGCCTCGTGGAGGACCGGCCGCTCGCGGCGACCGACCCCGCGCTGGCCGCGAAGCTGGGCGACGTCCGCTTCTTCTCGGCGACCTGGCGGCTGTTCCGGATAGACGGACTGGAGAGCGCCTGCGAGGACTTCGGCCAGGCGGTGGTGTATCGCGGCACGCTGCCCGAGCAAGCCACGCGCTTCGTGCTCGACAAGCGGCACGGCTTCGACGCCGGCCGGGTCGTACCGGTGAGCGGCAACACCTGGCGCATGCTGCATGACAGCCGGCTGCGGCCGCACTTCGACTTCATCGGCAGCTTCGAGCGCCATTACGGCCGCTTCACCGCAGAGGGCCCGGCGATGCCCTTCGACACGGCGGCGCGCGGCACCGTCACGGACAACCCGGCGCCGACGACAATGCCGGCGCCGGTCCCCGCGACCCTCGGCAGCGCGGCGCGCAAATCCTGCTGCTGATCGGGCCACGACGGCTCCGCACGGCTCACCCGCTCCCGGGACGAAGATGAAGAAACCCCTTCTGCTGCTGCTCGTGCTCGCGCTCGTCGCCGGCTTCTTCGCCAGCGGGCTGCACCGCCAGCTCGACCTCGACACCCTCAAGGCCGGCATGGCCGGGTTCGCTGCCTGGCGCGAGGCCTCGCCGGTCCTGGTCGCCGCCCTCTATTTCGCCGCCTACGTGGCGGTGACCGCGCTATCGCTGCCCGGCGCGGCGGTGATGACCCTGGCCGGCGGGGCACTGTTCGGGCTGGGCTGGGGGCTGCTGATCGTGTCCTTCGCGTCGACCATCGGCGCCACGCTCGCCTTCCTGGTCTCGCGCCACCTGCTGCGCGACAGCGTGCACGCGCGCTTCGGCGCGCGCCTGCGCGCGATCGACGAGGGCATCGCGCGCGACGGCGCGTTCTACCTGTTCTCGCTGCGCCTGGTGCCGGCCTTCCCCTTCTTCCTGATCAACCTGCTGATGGGGCTCACCCCGATCCGCACGCGCACCTTCTACTGGGTGAGCCAGCTCGGCATGCTGCCCGGCACGCTGGTGTATGTGAACGCGGGCACCGAGCTCGGCGCGGTGGACAGCCTGGCCGGCGTGCTGTCTCCGGGCCTCGTCGCCTCCTTCGTGCTGCTCGGCCTCTTCCCGCTGCTCGCACGCTGGATGGTCGAGCTCGTGCAGGCGCGCCGGGTGTATGCGGGGTGGACGCGGCCGAAGCGCTTCGAGCGCAACCTGGTGGTGATCGGCGCCGGCGCCGCCGGGCTGGTGACGTCCTACATCGCGGCGGCGGTGAAGGCGAAGGTGACCCTGGTCGAGGCCGGACGCATGGGCGGCGACTGCCTCAACACCGGCTGCGTGCCGAGCAAGGCGCTGATCCGCAGCGCCAGGCTGGCCCACCAGATCCGCCACGCCGACCGCTACGGCCTGGAGCCCGGCGAGCCGGAGATCGACTTCCGCAGGCTGATGGCGCGCGTGCGCGCGGTAATCCGCAAGATCGAGCCGCACGACAGCGTGGAGCGCTACAGCGCGCTCGGCGTCGAGGTGCTGCAGGGGCGCGCGCGCATCGTCGACCCATGGACGGTGGAGGTGGCGCTGAACGAGGGCGGCACGCGCCGGCTCAGCACCCGCAGCATCGTGATCGCCACCGGCGCCCGCCCGACCGTGCCCGACCTGCCCGGGCTGGAGGCGGTGGGCTACCTCACCAGCGACACGGTATGGGACGCCTTCGCCGCGCTCGACGCGCCGCCGCGCCGGCTGCTGGTGCTCGGCGGCGGGCCGATCGGCTGCGAGCTGGCGCAGGCGTGCGCGCGCCTCGGCTCGCAGGTGGTGCTGGTGGGGCGCGCGCCGCAGCTCCTGCCGCGCGAGGACGCCGATGTCGGCGCCTTCGCCCGCGCCGCGCTGGAGGCGGACGGTGTGGAGGTGCTGACCGGAGTCGCGGCATTGCGCTGCGAGCAGGAAACGGCAGCGGGCGGCACAGACAAATTCCTTGTCGTCGCCGACCCCGCCAGCGGCGGCGAGCGCCGCATCGCCTTCGACACCCTGCTGTGCGCGGTCGGCCGCAGCGCCCGCCTGGAGGGCTTCGGCCTGGAGGCGCTCGGCATCCCGACCGGCGCGACGGTGGCGACCGACGACTTCCTGCAGACGCGCTACCCCAACATCCTCGCCGCCGGCGACGTCGCCGGCCCCCTGCAATTCACCCACGTCGCCGCGCACCAGGCCTGGCACGCGGCGGTCAATGCGCTCTTCGGCCACCTGCGCCGTTTCCGCGTCGACTACCGCTGCGTGCCCCACACCACCTTCACCGACCCCGAGGTCGCCCGCGTCGGGCTCAACGAGACCGAGGCGCACGCACGCGGCATCGCGTTCGAGTTCACCCGCTACGATCTGGCCGAGCTCGACCGCGCAATCACCGATGGCGCCGACCGCGGCTTCGTCAAGGTGCTGACCGTGCCCGGCAAGGACCGCATCCTCGGCGCCACCATCGTCGGCGAGCACGCCGGCGAGTTGCTCGCCGAGTTCGTGCTGGCGATGAAGCACGGTCTGGGCCTGAACAAGCTCCTCGGCACGA
This sequence comes from Thauera aminoaromatica, assembly GCF_000021765.1. NCBI lineage: Bacteria > Pseudomonadati > Pseudomonadota > Betaproteobacteria > Rhodocyclales > Zoogloeaceae > Thauera > Thauera aminoaromatica. Next base: position 3,900,967 of record NC_011662.2, read on the forward strand.
TCCACGCCTACCCGACCTTCGCCGAGGCCAACAAGTCGGTCGCCGGCGAATGGAAGCGCGCGCACGCGCCGCAGCGCGTGCTGCGCTGGCTGGAACGCCACCACGCCTGGCGGCGGGGCTGACGCGCCGCGCGCATCAGGCGCGCTGGTAGCGCGTCCGGCTCGACAGCACCAGGCCGACAAGGGAGGCGAGCCCGGTGATCACCCAGGTCCATTGCCAGCCGCCGACAGCGCCCGCCACCCAGGCCACCAGCGGCGGGCCGAGGAACTGGCCGGCCGAGGAGCACTGCTGCATCCAGCCCACGGTGGTCGACACCGTGTCGTCGTCGGGCGCCACATGCACCGCGAGCGCGAACAGGGTCGCCGGGATAAGCCCGCCGATCGCCGAGAACAGCACCACGGCCAGGTAACGCGCGACCGGCAACTCTGCCGCGAGCGGCGAGAAGGCGACGAAGGTGGTCGCCGCCATGGCGAGGAAGCCGGCGTACAGCAGGTGGCGCGCGCACACGCCGCGATGCAGCAGGCGGCCGGCGGCGACGTTGCCGGTGACGTTCGCGAGGCAGGCGAAGGCGGTCAGCAGCCCGGCCACCTGGCCCGACAGTCCGGCCTGGGCGTAGATCGACGGCAGGAAGCCGATCACCGCCAGCCACTGGCTGGAGTACATGGAGAAGGTGATCGCCACCCGCCACGGCCCCGCGCTGCCGAGCGTGGCGCGCAGGCGTGCGCCCCAGCGCGCACGTGCCGCGACCGCCGCCCCGACGGGGGTGCCCGCCGCGGCACGGCGCGCGTGGTCGGATGGCACGCGCACCGCCAGCCACGCCGCCACCGCAGCCGAGGCCATCGCCAGCAGCCCCCACAGCCCCTGCCAGCCCATCACCCCCATCAGCGCCGGCCCACCAGCCAGCACCAGCGAGGTTCCCGTGGCCATGTAGGTGCCCCACAGGCCCAGGTGCAGCGCCAGCCGGCTGGGGGGCACGAGCTGGCGGATCAGACTGGGCACCGGCAGCACCACGAGCAGGAAGCCCAGCCCCTCGATCGCGCGCAAGACCAGCAGCTCGCCGGGCTGGGTCGCCCACGCGCCGGCGAGGCTGGCGGAGGCGAGCACGCCCTGGCCGAGCAGCACGCTGCGGCGCAGGCCGAAGCCGTCTGCGGCCAGGCCGATGAAGACGCCGCCGAGCATGCCCGCCATCTGCACCATGGAGAGCAGGAAGCCGGCCTCGACCAGGCTCACGCCGAGCGCATCGCGCAGCACCGGGATCGCCGGCGGGATCTTGCCGATGTGCAGCGCGGCGACCATGCCGGCGATGATGACGACGAAGGCGGGCGGGACGCCCGCAGCCGCGGACGGCGCGTGCCCGCCCATGTTCCGGGAAGCTTCTGTGCGGCTCATGGTCTCCTCTCAGCCTCTCGATGGGCGACGAGAGCATAGCCGCGATCGCGCCGGCGTGCGCGCGGGCGAGCCCGCCGCGTTCGCGGCTTGGTGGTCCGCCCCCCGCCGTGTACATTTGCGCCCACCCCGCTTCCGCGCCCGCGCGCCCCGCCCGCCATGACCACCCCGCACCCCGAAATCCGCCCCGGCCAGTCGGTCGAGCTGCTCAAGCAGCTCCACATCCTGACCCGCGACGGCAAGCTCAACCAGGACAGCCGGCGCAAGCTCAAGCAGGTCTACCACCTCTACCAGTTCATCGAACCGCTGCTCGCCGAGGCCCTGGCCGAGCGCCCCGACATCGAGCTGGTCGACCACGGCGCCGGCAAGTCCTACCTGGGCTTCATCCTCTACGACCTGTTCTTCAAGGCGCACGCCCCCGGCGGCCGCATCCACGGCATCGAGACGCGCGACGAGCTGGTGACGAGCTCGCGCCGGCTCGCCGACAAGCTCGGCTTCTCGTCCGGGATGCGCTTCCAGAACCTCAGCGTGGCGGACTCGATCACCTCGGACCGCCTGCCCGGACGCATCGACGTCGTCACCGCGCTGCACGCCTGCAACACCGCCACCGACGACGCCATCCGCTTCGCGCTGAAGAAGGATGCCCGCGCGATCGTGCTGGTGCCGTGCTGCCAGGCCGAGGTCGCCGCGGTGCTGCGCCGGAACAAGCAACAGGCGCTGCGCGGCCCGATCGCCGAGCTGTGGCGCCACCCCATCCACACCCGCGAGTTCGGCAGCCACGTCACCAACGTGCTGCGCTGCCTGCAGCTCGAGGCCCACGGCTACGAGGTCACGGTCACCGAGCTCGTGGGCTGGGAGCACTCGATGAAGAACGAGCTGATCATCGCCCGCCGCCAGCCCGAGCGCCCGCGCCGGCGCGCGGCCGAACGCCTCGCCGCGCTGCTCGGGATGCTCGGGCTGGAAGAACTTTCCGCGCGTTTCTTCACGAGCTGACCTGTCCGCGCCGACACCGCCGATCCATGCCTTTGTGCTGCGATCGAACTGCTAGAATCGGGGAGTCCGCCACGCAAGGTGGACAGGAGACAGGGCGCCGCGCCCGGACGGAACCGGAAAGTCGAGGAGGACGGATGCGGGCGCATCCGGAACGGACATGGCCGAAATCGAATCACCGCTGGCATTCCTGCTGACCACGCCGTACGCGAGCCGCTATCCGCGCAAGCTCGTCGAGGGCTTTCCCCATGTCGCCCGCCGCATCGCGGAGCTCTGGGACGACAAGGACAAGCTGGGCGAATACTTCACCGAGCTCATGGTCTCGAAACGGCCGAACCGGCGCGGTTTCCCGCCCGAGGTGGGCGCAGAGATCGTTTATCTGAGCATGGCCTACGACCTCCACGGCCCGGTGCGTCCCACCCCGCAAGCGGCCCCCGAGCCCACGACGGCCGCGCGCGACGACGCCTGGGACTACGAGCGCGCGGTCGCCGAGCTCGAGCGCCTCGACATTCCGATCACGATGGCGCAGTTCGTGCGCGCGCTGGAGGCTGGCGACCAGCACCTGTGCTCGCTCTTCCTGCATGCCGGCTTCGACATCGACGGCCGCGACGCGCGCCAGTGGACGCCGCTGATGATCGCCTGCTTCCATGGCCGCGAGGCGCTCGCCCTCGAGCTGATCCGGCTCGGCGCCAGCGTGGATGCGACGGACGCCGACGGCTACACGCCGCTGCACTGGGCCTCGGTGAACGGCTACCAGAAGGTCGGCGAGGTGCTCGTGCGCCGCCAGGCCGAGGTCAATGCCACGAGCAACGCCGGCATCACGCCGCTGCTGCAGGCCGCGGCGCGCGGCCACCTGGGCGTCGTGCGCCTGCTGCTCGACCGCAAGGCCAAGGTCAATCTCGTCGCCGCGGACGGCTCCACGGCACTGCTCAAGGCGGTCGCCAACGGACACTGGGAGATCGTCAACACGCTGCTCGACGCCGGCGCCTCCACGCAGGCGACGATGAAGAACGGCACCACCCTGGTCGACATCGCCGCACGTTCGAAGGACGAGCGCATCCGCGAACGCATCGCCATCGCCGCGCGCATGGAGGCGCGCGGCGATGCGCCGATCCAGCGCGACGAGCCGCCACCGCTCACCGGCACGATCTACTGACGGCGGGGCGCGAACGCCGCCTTGCCGGGACCGTCCGTGCGATCCGTCCGCCCGCTCGCGACTCGCGTCGCGCCGGGGCGCTGCGGATACCGTGCCGGTTGATCGTGGGAGCGACGCGAGTCGCGATCGCTGCGGTGGATGAACGGCGGCGACGGCGCGGAGGCGGGATACAATCACGCTCCGCTGGACCGCCTCATTGCCGATGACGAAACATTCCACCCCGCCCGCGCCACCGGCCCTGCTCCCTTCGCTGCGGACGGATGCGGGCGGCCCATGGCGGTGATGCCCTCCGCAGCGCTGGCGGTGCTGGTGGTGGCGCTGACCTCGCTCGGGCCGCTCTCCACCGACTTCTACCTGCCCGCCCTGCCCGCGATCGCGCGTGCCCTGCACACCGACAGCGCCGGCGTGCAGCTCACCCTGTCGGTCTACCTGCTCGGCTTCGGCGCCGGGCAGTTGCTCGTCGGCCCACTCTCGGATCGCTGCGGACGGCGGCCGGTGATGCTGTGGGGCATGCTGGTGTTCCTGCTCTCCACGCTGGTGTGCGTGTTCGCGGAATCGCTCGCCGTGCTGGTGGGCGCGCGCCTGGTGCAGGCCCTCGGCGCCTGCGCAGGGCCGGTGCTCGGCCGTGCCGTGGTGCGCGACCTCTACGGCCCCGCCGAATCGGCGCGCGTACTCTCGCACGTGTCCACCGCCACCGCGCTCGCACCGCTGCTCGCGCCGCTGTTCGGCGGCTGGCTCACCGCCGCCTGGGGCTGGCGCGCGACCTTCGTCGCGCTCGCGATCTACGCCATGGTCCTGATGCTCGCCGTGGCCGCGCTGCTGAAGGAGACCAACCGCCACCCCGATGCCCATGCGATGCGCCCGGCCCGGATGCTGGCCAACTACCGTACGCTGCTCGCCGACCCCGCCTACCGCGGCGCGCTGCTGATCGGCTGCGGCGCCTTCGCCGCGCTGTTCGCCTTCATCTCCGGCTCGCCCTTCGTGTTCATCGAGCACTTCGGCATGTCGCCGCAGCAGATGGGCCTGGCCTTCGGGCTCAACGTCACCGGCTTCATGATCGGCTCGACGCTGTCGGCGCGGCACTCGCGCCGCCTCGGCCCGGCGCGCCTGATCCGCTACGGCGTGTGGATCGGCGCGGCGTGCGGCGTGCTGCTCGCCGCGCTCGCCTTCGCCAGCCCGCAGCACCCGGCGGCGGTGATGCTGCCGATGTGGGGCGTCACCGCGGCGATCGGGCTGATCCTGCCCAACGCCACCGCGCTCGGACTCGCCGGCTATCCCAAGATGGCCGGTGCCGCGGCCTCGCTGATGGGTTTCGTGCAGATGGGCCTGGGCGCCGGGGCGGGCATGCTGGTCGGGCACGGCGTGCAGCACGGCACCGCGGCGCTCGGTCTCACCGTCGCGGCCGGCATGCTGTTCGCCCTCGCCGCATGGAGCCGCTCACCCGCGCGCTGAACGCGGGCGGCGTTCACAAGAACGCACGGCCGGCCTCCACCAGCCCGGCGATGTCCGCCGCGAGTTCGTCCAGGCGCGCCGCCACGTCGGGCTCGTCCTGCGCGATTGCCTTCTCCAGCGCTGCGGCCGCCTGCATGATCGCGAGCGCGCAGATGAAGCCGGCGTTGCTGCGCAGCGTGTGCATGCGGCGCGCCGCCGATTCGCGCTCGCCGCGTGCGAGATCGGCGCGGGTCGCCGCCACCACCCCGGCGTTGTCCTCGATGAAGAGCCCGAGCAGGCCGATGAACATGTCGCGATCCTTGCCGAGGCGCTGCATCGCACGCTCGCGGTCGATGCCGGGCAGCGCGGGGAAATCGTCGCCAGCCGCGGCAGGCGGCGCTGCTGCGCTCTGCGCCGGCGACGCGGGCGGGGGCACGGGCGCGGCGGCCGGCATGGGTGCGGCAGCGACCGCGTGCGCAGGCCGATCACCCGCGCCGGCCGCGGGCGTCGCTTCGGCCAGGCCCGCAGCCGACTGCGGCATTACCCAGCGCATCAGCAGCTGCGTCATCTGCTCCAGGTCCATCGGCTTGGGCAGCACGTCGTCGGCGCCGGCGGCGCGCGCGGCGGCCTGCTGATCCTCGCCCACGCCGGCGGTGAAGGCGATCACGGGCAGCGCGGCGAGGCCGAGCTCGTCGCGGATGCGGCGGGTGGCGGAGAGGCCGTCGAGCACCGGCATCTGCACGTCCATCAGCACCGCGTCGAAGGCCTGCGGCCGGCCACGCAGCAACTCGATGGCCTGCTGGCCGTCGGCGGCGAGGGTGGCGCACGCGCCCTCCAGCGCCAGCGCGCCTTGCACCAGATCGCGGTTCATCGCGCTGTCGTCCACCACCAGCACCTGCATGCCGGCCAGCCGCGGCCCGGCCGCGCGATCGCCTTCCGGCGCCGCGACCACTCCGACGCTCGCCGGCTCGCCGCCGGCAACCCGCTCCAGCGGCAGCTCGAACCAGAAGGTGCTGCCCAGCCCGGGCTGGCTATGCACACCGATCGCGCCCCCCATCAGCTCGACCAGGCGCTTGCAGATCGACAGGCCCAGCCCGGTGCCGCCGAAGCGCCGCGCGATGCCGGCATCGGCCTGGGTGAAGGGGGCGAACAGGCGCGCCTGCGCCTCGGGCGCGATGCCGATGCCGGTGTCGCGCACCTCCGCACGCAGGCGCAGTCGCACATCCCCCACCTCGTCGGCGCGCACGCGCAGGGAAACCTCGCCACGCTCGGTGAACTTGATCGCGTTGCTGACCAGGTTGATGAGGATCTGCTCGATGCGCAGCCCATCGCCGCGCAGCTGCCCGGGCGGCAGCGCCGGCGGCTCGATGCGCAGCGCCAGCCCCTTCGCACGCGCGGCCTGGCCCATCAGGCTGTCGAGATTGGCGAGCAGCGCGCGCAGGTCGAAGGGCCGCGGCTCGATGCGCAGCTGGCCGGCCTCGATCTTGGAGAGGTCGAGCACGTCGTCGAGGATCGCCAGCAGCGAAGCGCCGGCGCCGCGGATGCGCCCGACCATGTCGCGCTGCGCAGGCGCGAGCGGCTCGCGCTCGAGGACCTGGGCGAGGCCGAGCACCGCGTTCATCGGCGTGCGGATCTCGTGGCTCATGTGGGCGAGGAACTCGCTCTTGGCGGCGTTGGCCGCGGCAGCCGCGGCCGAGGCCTCGCGCAGGCGCTCCTCCATCTCGATGCGCGCGGAGATGTCCTCGACGATGCCGAGGTAGCGCGGTGCGTCCTCCGAGGCCACCTGCACCGGCGCGAAGGCCAGGCTCACCCACACCGGCGTGCCGTCCGGGCGCAGGTAGCGCTTGTTGAGGCGGTAGCCGGCGATGCGCCCGGCGTCGAGGCGGCCGAGCTGGCGCAGGCTCTCGGCGACGTCATCCGGATGAGTGAGCGCGATCGGGTCGACGCCGACCAGCTCGCCGACGCTGCGGCCGACGATCGCGGCGAAGCGCGGGTTGGCCTCGGTGATCCGCCGTGTGCGCGGGTCGAGCAGCACCACGCCCAGCGGCGCCTGCTCGAAGATCACCCGAAAGCGCGCCTCGGCGATCTGGCGGGCCTGCAGGGTGGCGCGCTCGCGCTGCTCGCGGTCGCGCCGCCACACCAGGTAGCCGCCCGAGTACACCAGCATGAGGCCGAGCGCCATCACCACGCCCATGCCCCAGGTCAGCGTGCGGATGCCCGAGTAGGCCTCGCGCTCGTCGATCTCGGCGAGCATCAGCCAGGGCGTGCCCTCGACCGCGGCGGCGTAGGCCAGTACCGGCACGCCGCGGTAGTCGCGCCCGCCGGAGAGGATGCCGCGCTCGCCGAGCGCCGCGCGCGCGGCCGGCAGATCGGGAGTGGCGAGCGGGCGCTCGAGCGCGAGCGCCGCATCGGCCTGATGGCGCAGCGGGGTCAGGAAGCGCACGCCCTCGCCCTCGCGCCGCACCAGGTAAGTCTCGGCGCTGCGCGTGGGCACCGGCCAGGCCTCGACCATCGGATACAGCGCGGTCTCGGCCTCCCAGGTCAGGTAGGCCACACCGCGCGACGGCGCGCCCACCGGCGCGAGCACGCCGTAATGCGTGCGCCCCCGGGCGTCCTGGTGCAGGTCGACGAGCTCGACGCGCGGCTGCCGCAGCACGTCGGCGATCAGTTCGGCATGGGCCGAGAGGTCGGGGCTGCCGACCGCGAGCGTAGGCGCGCCGTCGGCGTCGAGCAGGGCGACGCCCTGCCAGCCGCGCAGGCGGGCGAGCTCCTCGACGAGCGCCCGCATGCGCGCGAACGCCGCATCGTCGCGGCGGCCGCCGTCCAGCCAGGCCTCGAACAAGGCCTCGAGCTGCGAATGGCCGGTGAAGACCATCCGCACATCCACGCGCGCCTCGGCGAGCCAGCCTTCGATGTGCTGGCGCTTCTGCTCGGCGATGACCGCCAGCGTGCGCTGGGTCTCGCGGCGGATCTCCTCGCTCAGCGAGCGGTAGCCGAAGGCACCCACGCCGCCCACCAGCACGGTGAGGGCGATGAGCGGAAAGGCGAGGCGCAGGCCGGCATGGCGGCCGCGGGTGGCGGCATCGGCGGCGGGAGCGTGGTTCATGGCGTGGAGGCGTGCGATCGCGGCCGGGCCGGTGCACGCAGACAGAAGAATGTCCGCATTGTTGCGCTGCGGCAAGCGCGCTGCAACCCGCTTCGAGGCGTCTAGCCGCCGCCGGGCAGAAAGAGCGCCGGGTCGACCATGCTGCGGTTGAGCATCACCGACCAGTGCAGGTGCGGGCCGGTGACGCGCCCGGTGGCGCCCACCGCGCCGATGCGTGCGCCGGCCTTCACCGTGTCGCCCGCCTTCACCGCGATCGAGGACAGGTGGCAATACATGGTGAGCAGGCCGCGGCCATGGTCGAGCCATACCGTGTTGCCGTTGAAGAAGTAGTCGCCGGTGTCGATCACCCGGCCCGCCGCGGCGGCCACCACCGGGGTGCCCGTGGGCGCGGCGATGTCCATGCCGCCATGCGGCTTGCGCGGCTGGTCGTTGAACACCCGGCGCAGCCCGAAGGAGCCCGAGCGCCGCCCCGGTACCGGCTGCAGCATGCGCAGGCTGCCGGGATCGAGCGTGCTCCAGGTGGCGACGATCTCGGCCGAGCGCAGGCGCTCGCGCTCGTGGCGGGCGAGGTCGGCGGGCGACAGGTCGACCTTGCCCGGCGCCACCTTCAGGCGCTGCTCGGCGTAGCGCACCGGCCCCACCGCGACCGGCACCCGGCGCGGCGGCTCGCCTTCCGCGCGCACCTCCAGGTCCACGCTGCCCGGCTCGGCTTCGAGCGCAATGCCCACCACCGCGGTCCACCCGCCCGGGCGCCCGGCGACCAGCACCGGCACGCCGTCCAGGCTGGCCTGGGGCGCGACCAGTGCGGGTCCGAGTTCGACCAGGGCGACCCCGCCCGCCACCGCGCGCTCGCGCGGCAGTTCCAACGCCGCGACCGGCAGGGCAACGCAGGCCGCCGCAGCGGCCAGAACGCGGGCAAGGCGAACGCGGGCAAGGCGTATACGCCACCCGCACGAAGGGAACGAGCGCATCATCGGATTCCTGGATTCGGGGGGCCGTGCCGGCGCGGTGCCACGCCTGCAGCATGAAGCTGCGGACGGTATCGCGACGACGACCGATGCCGCGATGATAGCGGCGAAAAGCGCGGAGATCGCCGATGCGCACGCTAGAATCGCGCCCTCGCTTTTTCCGCCCGCGATCCGGGCTTCATGACGAAACGCCGCCACCCGCGGCTGGAGACCAAACATGGAAGCATTCGCCAACCAGGTCGTCGACCTGCTCAACGGCCTGCTCTGGGGCAAGATCCTGATCTGGCTGCTGGTCGGCACCGGCATCTATTTCACCCTGCGCCTGGGCTTCATCCAGTTGCGCCACTTCGGCCACACCTTCACGGTGCTGCGCGGCAGCCGCCGGTCCGACGCCTCCGGCATCTCGTCCTTCCAGGCCCTGTGCACCTCGCTCGCTGCGCGCGTGGGCACCGGCAACATCGCCGGCGTGGCGGTGGCGATCACGCTCGGCGGCCCGGGCGCGATCTTCTGGATGTGGGTGATCGCGCTCGTGGGCATGGCCACCGGCTTCGCCGAGGCCACGCTCGCGCAGCTCTTCAAGCAGCGCGACGACAAGGGGCAGTTCCGCGGCGGCCCCGCCTACTACATGGAGAAAGGTCTCGGCCAGCGCTGGGCGGGCACGATGTTCTCGATCTTCCTGATCATCGCCTTCGGCTTCGCCTTCAACTCGGTGCAGTCGAACACGATCGCCGGCGCGATGGTCGGCGCCTTCGAGCTCGACATGGGCAGCTTCACGCTGGGCGGCAACGAGGTCGCCGTCGCGGCGCTGGTGGTCGGCGTGGCGGTCACCGTGCTCACCGCGGTGATCATCTTCGGCGGCCTGCGCTCGATCGCGCGCTTCTCCGAGCTCGCCGTGCCCTTCATGGCGGTCGGTTACCTGGTGGTGGCGGTCGGCATTCTCCTCGTCAACCTCGGCGAGGTGCCGGGCGTGCTGGCGATGATCGTCAAGAGCGCCTTCGGCTTCCACGAAGCCGCCGCCGGCGGCATCGGCGCGGCCATCCTCAACGGCTTCAAGCGCGGCCTGTTCTCCAACGAGGCCGGCATGGGCTCGGCGCCCAACGCCGCCGCCGCGGCCACGCCCTACCCGCCGCACCCGGCCTCGCAGGGCTACGTGCAGATGGCCGGCGTGTTCATCGACACGATCCTGATCTGCACCGCGTCCGCCGCCATCATCCTGCTCGCCGGTCCGGTCGAAGGCACCGGCGTCGGCCTGGTGCAGAACGCCCTGACCAGCGAAGTGGGCGGCTGGGGCAAGTACTTCCTCGCCGTCGTGGTGCTGTTCTTCGCCTTCACCTCGATCGTCGCCAACTACTTCTACGCCGAGAACTGCCTGGTGTTCATCGAGCACAACCACCCCGCGGGCCTGCTGATCTTCCGCCTGATCGTGCTGGCCATGGTGATGTTCGGCGCGATCGGCTCGCTGCCCTTCGTGTGGAACTTCGCCGACGTGGCGATGGGCCTGATGGCGATCACCAACCTCGTCGCCATCCTGTTGCTCTCGGGCCTGGTGGTGAAGCTGGCGAAGGACTACAACGCCCAGCGCGCCGCCGGCAAGCTGCCCACCTTCGACGCCCGCGCGTACCCCGAGATCCGCAGCAAGCTCACGCCGGGCATCTGGGACTGAGCCGGGCCACGCCCCGAGCGGCGCCACCCCGGCCGGATGCCAGGCGCGTCCCGGAGCGGGCGCGCCGCGCAGCCGCCGATCCGATGCACAGCCTCCTCGAGTTCCCCAGCCCCTTCCCCGCCGAGCCCGGCGTGGTGCGCCTGCTCGAGCCGCCCGGGAGCGACGCCGCCGCGCTCGCCGCCCGCCTCGTCGCAGGCGACTACGGCAAGCCCTTCGTGCTCGAGAATGGCGGCCTGCGCGCACTGCACTTCAGCCTCGGCTACGTGCAGAGCGTGATGGACATCGCCAATCCCAGCGCGCTCGTGCTCGCCTATGCACGCGCGATGATGGCCTTCCTGCTGTTCAATCCGCGCCCACGCCGGATCGGCATGATCGGCCTCGGCGGGGGCTCGCTGGCCAACTTCTGCCACCGCCATCTGGCGGCGGCCTAGCTGACCGTGGTGGAGATCGACGCCGACGTGATCGCCCTGCGCCGACACTTCGGCGTGCCCGCCGACGACGCGCGCTTTCGCGTCCTCCACGCCGACGGCGTGCGCTGGCTGGGCGAGACGCAGACGCGCAGCGACGTGCTGCTGATCGACGCCTTCGGCGCCGAGGGCGTCGCCCACACCCTGCTCGACACCGATTTCCACGCCAACGCCTTCCGTCACCTGGGCGGGCACGGTGTGCTGGCCATGAACCTCGCCGGCGCACGCGAATCCTTCGCCCCCCACGTCGCCCGCCTGCTCGAGATCTTCGACGAACGCGTGATCGCGATACCGGTGCGCGAGGACGGCAACCACATCCTGTTCGCCTTCCGCGATCCCGCCTTCACGCCGCGCTGGAACTGGATGCGCAGCCAAGCCCACGCCCTGCAGGCGCGCACCGGACTGGACTTTCCCAATCTCGCCCGCGCGCTCGAAGCCGGCGAACGTCAGGGCCATGCCTGGCGGCTCGCACGCTGAGCGGGCGGCTGCCGTCGGCTCGACGCCGACTCAGCGCCGGTTGTTGAACGGGTAGCCGTACAGGCGCAGCAGCTGGCGGAAGGCCTCCATGCTGACCGCGGGGTCGTAGCTGGCGAACAGCTTTTGCTGGCGCTCGTGCAGCGCCGCGGGCTGTGCCGACAGCAGCATCTCGCGCTCGTCGAGAATGTCGTCGCGCATCCGCGGACTCACGAACAGGAAGGGGATCGGCCGGTACAGGCCGTCGTCGGACGAAAGGTGATAACGGGGGTGGGCGATCTGGATGTTCTCGGCGAGATGACTCTTCATGGCTCCGTCGTACGGTCGAAATCGATGTCCGTCCCGCACCACGCGGGCTCGGAAAGCTGTCGACGCGGGCGACAGGCCGGCGCGTCCGTCTGAACGACCATGGAAGCGGAAAAAAGATCCCGCCGCACACGCTGCGTGCGCGGCGGCAGCGGCGTGGATCCGCTCAATGCGAGCCGGCGAAGGGGTAGCGATAGAGCTCGAGCAGCTCGGTGAAGCTGCGCGCCCCCGCCACCGGGTCGTAGCGATCGAAGAGCTTCTGCTGGCGTGCGCGCAGGGCCGGGGGCAGGGAAGCGACGAGCAGCGAGCGCTCGTTCAGGATGTCGTCGCGCATCCGCTCGGTCACGAACAGGAAGGCGATCGGTGCATAGAGTCCGTCGCGGGTGGGCAGGTGAAAACGCGGGCTGGCGATGCGGATGTCTTCGGCGAGATGACTTTTCATGGTTCCAGGCTCGCAGGCAGTGGGTCTCCGTCCTTCCTGGAATCATCCCTCATACGCCCCGCAACGCGTAGCATGAAAGCGCGGTGTGGCCGCAATCCATCACGCTCGCACGCAAAAGGCGAGCGCGGATTTCCGTCAGCAGCGCGCTAACGCGCCGGCTTCGGCGCGACCGCCGCCGCCCCGCAGCCCGCACCGAGCCAGCGCGCATCCGTCTCGAGATCGAGGTCGCCGCGCACCGAGGCGAGCTTCACGCGGGTCGTGAAATGCTCCGGGCCTTCGACGCGCGCGTGGAAATCGCCCTCGGCGTCCGGATCGGTGCAGCGCAGGCTGCCGCGGATGGTGTTGCCGCTACGCTCGACCCGCGTCAGCGTGCAGTTGCCCTCGACCTTGCCGGCGAAGACGTTGTCCTGGCGCGCCTGCGCGGGTGTGATGCAGCTGCGCACGCTGCCGTCCGCGCCCAGGCTCACCCCGCGCTGCTGCATCTGCTGCTCCAGCATGCGCCGGGTGTCGGCCGGCAGGCCCTTGATGTGTTGCTGCAGCATGCCCATCTGCGCCGCCATGTCGGGCAGGCCGGCCAAGCTCAGGCGGGTGGAGCGGAACTCCCACAGGCCGGGGCGGAGGTCGTCCAGCGCGTGCGCGGCCGGCACGGCGCAGGTCAGGACAAGAGCGAGCGCGGCAGCGCGGATCGGGGTCATCGGGGCGGTCCTCGTGGTTCGGCGTGCGGGCGCGGAAGCGCGCCCGACATCGACGCCTGCATTATCGCAGGCCGGGGGCGGGCGACGACGCCTCGCAGCCCCCCGGATCGTGAGCGGATTTTGCGGCGGCACGAAGGAGCGCGGTGCGGCGGACAGCGGCGGAGGAGCCCGGCGTGGCGGGTATCGGCACGCCATGCATCGCGACTTGCGTCGCGCCTACAGGACCCGGCCCGGCCCGATCCGTCCCGCCAGCGCAAGCAGCGCCGCGTGATCCACGAGCCCCTTCACGAAGCGCGTGGGGATCCCCGCCAGACCGACCTGCGCCCCCACCAGCGCACCGGTCAGCATGGTGCGCGCGAGGTTCTGCCCGCCGCCATTGAGCGCATGCAGCACCGCCGACTCGAAGTCGTCGGCGAAGCGCGCCGCGAGGTAATACGCCGCCGGAAACTGGTGATACACCGCGCAGGGCATGCCATACACCAGCGCGACCTTCCACGCCGGCTCGATGCGCACGTCCGGGTCGTGCGCCGCGCGCGCGATCGACGACTGCGTGAGCAGCGCATCCGGCGACGGGAAGCGGCCGGCGGTCGGGGCCTCGGCGGCACCGGGGCGCGGCGCCTGGAGGTTTCCCGCGGTCACGGTGTGAAAGGGCAGCGCGCCGGACTTCACCCGCGCCATCAGCTTGGCCGAGATCGCCGCGTCGAACTTGTGGCCCTCGACCAGCATGCCGAGCACCGCGCCGAAGGCGACGGTCATCGCCACCACGGTGCCGTCGGTCTGGGTCAGCACCGTGTTGCGGGTGACGGCGTCGGCGAGCGCGGCGGGGTCGAGGGCGTAGCGCACCGCGATCGCCAGCGTGCGCTCGGCGGCCTCGGTGGTGTCGGCGTTGCCGGCCACCCGGCCCCAGGGCAGGCCCTGCCGGATGCGCTTGCGCCAGGCCTCGCGGATCGACTGGCTGGTGTAGCCGCCGGGCCCCTGCATCGGCGTGCCGTCGAGTCGTGGAAAGAAATCCTCGTCCATGCGGCGGCAGAAGTCGGCCTCGTCGTAGCCGCCGCATTCGGCCAGCGACTCCATCGTGAGCCTCAGCAGCACGCCGGTCTGCGAGGATTCGCCCGCCTTCATGCCCGCATGGTAGTGGTCGGGCATGGGCGCGGTATAGCCGGTGATCCACGGCCCGTAGCGCGCGCGCAGCTCGTCGAGGTCGTAGTACCAGTGCGGGCCGAGCGCCAGCGCGTCGCCGATGAAGGCTCCGAGCAGGGCACCGAGGGCACGGTCCCGCAGGGCGGCGGGCCCGTCGATGCCCGCGACGGAAACCGGGTCGGCAGACATCAAGGGCCGATCGCCACGGTGTCGAGCGCCTTCCAGGTCCGCGGACCGACGATGCCGTCCGGCACCAGGCCGTGCGCGCGCTGGAAGCGCCGCATCGCCGCCTCGGTCAGGGGGCCGAAGGCGCCATCCACCTGCTGTGCGCCGAAGCCGAGCTTGCGCTGGACTTCCTTCACCAGAAAGATCGGATTGCCCGTCGCGCCGCGCCGGATGGTGGGTCGATCCTCCGCATCCTTGCGCGGGATCGAGGGCACGGGCGCAGCCGCGCCGCTCATGAGGGCCGCGACCTCGCTGCGGAAACGCTCCATGTCGAGCGTGTGCGGGTCGCTCTTGCGCCCTTTCGGCAGCGCATATTCCTTGTGACCGCAGCACATCCCGGCATCCTGGCCGAGATGCGCCAGGATGGCGGCCACGCCGCGACGATAGGCGTCGAGCTGCACCTCGGGCCAGGGTTCGAACCCGGGTTTGGTCGGATCACCGATTCCGGTGCTCTCGGCCTCGATGCCGATGAAGCTGCCGTTGCCGTCAGTGATGCCCTTCCACTCGCCCCGCCCCGCGTGATTGGCCCTTCCCGCGGCGATCACGTAGAACGTGCCGTCCCGCCCGAGACCGAGCTGCGCCAGCGGCCCCGCCAGATCGGCACGCCCGTTCTTGAGTACCCCGAGGCTGGGCATGTTTCCGCTCCGCGGACCGGCGGTGTGATGGCAGATCACGCCCTTGACGACACCCATTTCGCTCCGTCCGCGGTTCGGCCAGCCATCGACCTCCGCGACCTTCAAGCCGGCGTCCCTCAGAACGACCGGCAACCATGTCAGCTGGAATGGCATTTCAGGCTACCCCCCCTTCGGCGGCGGGAAGGTCTTCGTCGGGCGTCGCCTCGGTCTCCTGGACCGGGCGGTCGCACACGTCGATCTCCTGCTCATCGGGTTCGCGTTTTTCGGTCGTTCCGTTCATCTTGCAGCCCTCCTTCCTGTCCTGGGTGCGCCCGCAGGACGGTGACGCCCATGCGGGATACCCTTCACTATAGGCCGTCGATGCGCGCCGACAAGCGGATTCCAGGCCCGATCAGGTCGTCCATTGGTCGTGGATGACCCCCACCAGCAGCCAGCGTCCGTCCACCTGCTCGAAGACCAGGCGCAAGGCACTCCAGTCGAAGGCCGCGGCCCCGCCACCCGGCGCGGGCTCGACGTAGTACTCCACCCGTGTTCCCTGCGGATACGCTTGGGCAGCGTTGTCGGCAGTGTTGCCGCGCTGCTGGTCGACATTCACACCGATGCTGCCCGCCCCGCGATAGTCGCGGTCGAGCACGAAGCGCTCGACATACTGCGCGGCCGTCAAGGCGATCGGCTCGCCGCTGCCGTCGGCATGGCCCCACACGTGGACCGTGGCGTCGTCCCAGAAGTGGCGCAGCTGTGCGGGCAGGAAGACGCGATCCTCCTCGACATCGACGTAGGCATAGGGCGAGAAGCGCACGCCCTTGTGCGGATGCGCCCTGCCCGCGAGGCGTTCGCCGTCGCGTCGCGCAAAGGCCTCCACGACCTCGTTCGCGACCAGGACGATCTCCTCGACCGCAGTGCGGGCCGGAGCCGGCGCTGGCGCCGGCACGCCGCGCCTTTCGCCCGCGTACAGGCCGGCCACGAGCAGCAGCACGGCCAGCGCCACCATCCACAGCGTCTTCGCGCGCTTCATCGACCCGCCCCCTCAGGCCGTCAACTCGCCGATCAGGGCGGGGTCCGCGATGCCGGTGGCCGCCAGCCCGTGCTGCGCCTGCCAGGCCTTGAGCAGGTTGAAGCTGGTCCGCCCGAAGATGCCATCGGCGAGGATGTCCACGCCGCGGTCGGACAGGCCGAGCTGCAGCAGGCGGACATCCAGCCCGCGCGCCAGCGGGGTCGCCAGCGTCAAGGGGCGCGAACCCGGCTGCGGCCCGTCGTAGCAGCCGGGCGGCAAGGCGGCGAGCGTCACGCTCGAGATCTCCCTGCCGCGCACCACGAGCGGCATCTCGAGCCCCCAGAAGCCCTGGTCGATGAGGCGTCCGAACGCTTCCATGCGATACACCGTCTGGCGCAGGTCGGCGCGCGCGTGGCCCTCCAGCCAGGCTCGTCGCGTGCGCACATAGGCGTCGATCCAGGCCTGCTCGCCCACCGCCGCGGGCTCGCCGACCGCGCGCGTGGTGCGGTCGCGCATCGCCAGCCAGGAGCCGTGCACGGCGCTGTCGTACACCACCGCCACGCCGAGCGGGGTGTGCACGCCCAAGCTTGCGGCCGCGCGCAGCGCAGGCTCCCAGTAGGTCCGATCGAAAAACGCATCCTGCGTATCGCGCATCACCGGATCGTCGGCGGTCGCACGCAGCACGTTGTGCAGGCGGGGATCGTCGTCGAGGCTCTCGTCGATGGCCAGGAAGCGCGGCAGGTAGGACGCCAGCCGGCCGGCGAAGCGTGCCCCGGGGTTGGCGCAGTATTGCTGCAGCAGCTTGGCGAGGTTGCCAGAGCCGAGCGTGGTCTGCGATCGGCCGAAGGTCAGGTGGCCGGTATCGCCCGGGATCAGCGTCACCTTCCCGTACTGGCCCAGCACCTCCCCGGTCTCGAACAGGTTGACGATCGCCTTGGCGACCGCCGCCTGGGTGGCGGTGACGCCACCGGCGACCGCCCCCCTCCCCGCGCGCGCCGCTGCGGCGGGGGCTGCGAGGCTTGCCCCGGCCGCCGGCGTGGCGCTGCGATCCTCGAAGCGCAGCACGCAGAACCCGGGCCGCTCGGGATGGGGATCGCAGCTGGTGACCCGGAAGCCGAGCTGCTCGACGTCGAGCGTCTTCTCGGCGCAATCCGTGCAGGGAATGATGCGTTCCATGGCTCGCTCCTTCGGGTTCGGGGATCAACGCCCGGCAAGGCCGCACACGTACTGGCGGTGCAGGGACAGACGCGTCGTGGCGTCCGCGGAATCGGCGTCCAGCAGCGCCAGGTAGCGGGTATAGCGCTCGCGCGCGGCATCCGGGCCCAGGCTGGCGAACGCGCCGGCACCGGCTTCCTGGTCCAGGACCCCCAGCGCCTCGGCGTTCCGCCATACCGCGGGCAGCTTCGCATCGGGCAGCGCGGCCAGGCAGCCCAGCGTGACCAGGGCGTGCCGGGACTGCTGGCGTTCCTCGCTGCGATAGGCGTTCAGCGCGGCGTCGGCCTTGGTCAGGAAGACGTCCCGGACCTCCGGCCGCGCGGCGAGGGCGGTCGCGGCGGCGCCGGTCGCGAACAGCTGCCCGGCGCCGAAGCGCGAGTCGGTCGCGCTGCGGGCGTCGACATCGGTCTGCAGGGTCGCCAGCACCGAGGGGAAGCGGCCTGCGTTCACCGGGATCACCGACAGCTCCTTGCGCTTGTAGCCGAGGGTGAAGGTGGAGGTGCTGCCGCCGGCCTCGTAGCCGATCTTCAGGCCCACCGTGGTCGAGCTGCCGAAGAACATCGGCTTGAAGTCGCCCCCCTGCTCCGGATCGGACGGCAGCGGCGCCGCGGGCGCGAGCAACGCGCGGGCGGCGTCGCCGGTGGCATAGAGCTGCTTCACCTGGCGATCGAGCAGCTGCCCGTTGGTCATGAACACCGCCAACACGGGCGGCACCGCGCCGCTCTCGTAGCGCGGGCCGAAATAACCCTCGACGCGATCGTAGGCGATGCTGGCCGATGGCGGCGTCTGCTCGACGTCCACGCCGAGGGAGCTCTTGGTCACGAAGACCACGGTGTCCGGCCGACTCGCGCAGCCGGCGACCATCAGCGCGAGCGACAGGAGGATCGAAACGCGGCGAGTGCTCATCTGACGACCTCCGTTCGATCTGCAGCGGGCGCGAGGCAGGCGCCATCGCGCAGGAATCCGAGCGTGGTGTCCGCATAGCCCAGCACGAGCGCGCTGCCCGCCTCGGCACGAGTCCAGCCCAGGCCCAGGGTCTGCACGCGCAAGGTCTCCCCGGCGACCGCGCCTTGCGCCGGCGGGAGGGTCAGATGCATCCAGCCGAGCAAATGCCGCTGCCCCTCGGCATCGACCCACACGTGCGCGCACCCGCCTGCCAAGGCCAGCACGGCCAGCGCTCCACCTCGCAGGATCGAATCGACCAGGGGATTCATGTCAGGCTCGATGAACCACGCCGGCGGAAGCCACCGTGGGCGCTTCGCCCGGTGACGATCCCCGGCCCTCCGGGAGCACCGCCATGCGGGTCACGCTTCCAGCATAGCCCGCGGTCGTGGGCTTGCAAGCCGGCCGCGCCCCGCCGCATGGCACGACGGACGAGCGCGGCGGGGAGGCTCAGGAGCGCTTCCTCCAGACGGTCAGCTCCGACAGCGTGTGCTGGTGCTTGCGCCGTGTCTCGCGGATCACGAAGGGCACCGCCTGCGGCCCCTGCACCAGCTCGAAGTCGGTGGCGAGCAGGTCCTTGAGCCCGTCGAGGGTCGTGTACGACTCGCCATCCTTCTTGAAGCCGCCGATCCACTCCTCGCGCTTGGTGTGCTCTTCCAGCCAGGTGTAGGGCGAGGCGAGCAGCAGCAGGCCGCCGGGCTTGAGCCGCCGCGGCACGTCGGCGAGGAAGCGGCGCGGGCTGTACAGGCGGTCGATCAGGTTGGCGGCGAGGATGAGGTCGAAGCCGGTGAACACGTCCTTGAGGTTGCACGCGTCGCCTTGCCAGAACTCGACGCGGCCGGCGGTCCCGGCCAGCCCGAGGGCGTCGAGCCGGCGCTCGTGGTAGGTGACCAGCTCGCCCTCGTCGGGCATCGTGTAGCGCAGCACGCCGGTCTCGGCGAGCTTGACGCCAGCCTGGATGAAGCGCGCCGAGAAGTCGATGCCGACCACGCGCTCGAAGGCGCGCGCCAGCTCGAAGCTGGCGCGACCGGTGGCGCAGCCGAGGTCGAGCGCGCGGCCGAAGCGGCCCTTGCCGAAGCGGCGCTGGGCCGCGATCGCGATGTCGGCGAGCGCCTTCGGGAAGTTGGGCACGCCGAAGGCCTCGTCGCCGTAGTGGAACTCGGCGTACTGCGACAGCAGGGTGTCGGTCTCGTAGCTCGAGGCCGGGTTGATAACCGGCGCCTCGCTGACGACGTAGCGCAAGCCCGCGTGCTGGAAGAAATGGCGGCGGAAGGCGTAGCGCGAGGCGTGGCGCGACTCGTTGCCGGCGGAAATCCAGCTGCCGCCCTTGATGATGGCATGGCGGTCATCGAAGGTCGGCGTGGTGAAGTCGTCGTAGATCGGGTGCACGTCGAAGCCGTCGAAGGGATAGGTCGGGGTCTCGCACCATTGCCAGACGTTGCCGACCACGTCGAAGAGCTCGCCGTGGGCGAAGCGCGTCACCGGACAGCTCGAGGCCCAGTGGTCCAGATGCAGGTTGGCGTTGGCGGGGGCGTCGTGCGGCACATCGGCGAGGCCCGCGTGGTCGTGGATGCGGTTCCACTCGTCCTCGGTGGGCAGGCGCACCGGCTGGCCGGTCTCGCGCGCTTTCCAGCGGCAGAAGGCGCGCGCCTCCAGACAGTTGACCTCCACCGGCCAGTCCCAGCGCATCGGCACTTCCTCGGTCATCAGGCGCAGCTTCCAGCCCGCGGCGTCGGGGACCCAGAAGGTCGGATGCTCGGCGCGGGCGAACCTGCGCCAGCCCAGGCCCTCCTCGTCCCAGACGCTGTCGTCGGCGTAGCCGCCGGCCTCGACGAAGCCGAGGTATTCGCGATTGGTCACCAGATGGCGGGCGGCCTGGAAGGCCGGCACCTCGGCGCGGTGCGTGCCGTACTCGTTGTCCCAGCCGTAGATCGGCTCGTCGAAGCTGCGGCCGAGCGTGACCGTGCCCGCGGGGATGTCGACCAGGTCGTTGGCGGGCGGCTCGCCATGCTCGGCGCAGGGCTGCCAGGCGGGATGCGGCTTCACGTACTGCAGGGCGTGCTGGCGCATCAGCACCGAGGAGGTCTCGAGGTGGATGCGCTCGTGCTCGATGCCCATCACCACCGCCCAGAACGGGTCCTTCCAGCCGATCGGCAAGGTGAAGGGCGTGTCGCGGATCACGCGCTCGACCACCGCGCGCACCTTGCCCCGGTAGGCGGCCACTTCGGCCACGCTCGGCCAGTCGTAGCGCGCGTCGTCGAGGTCGTCCCAGCTCATCTCGTCGACGCCGACGGCGAACATGGATTCCAGGCGCGGGTCGATGCGCTGCTCGATCAGGCCGGCGAGCATGAACTTGTTGATGAAGAAGGTGGCGGTGTGGCCGAAGTAGAAGATCAGCGGGTGGCGCAGGCTGATCGGTTTCCGGTAGTAGGCCTCGTCGCAGGTGAGCACCTCGAACAGCGACTCGTAGCGGTCGAAGGTGGCGTGGAAGTAATGCAGCAGCTCGGCGCGCTTGGCCTCGACATCGGTGCCGGAGAGCAGCGGGGTGCGCGGGAAGAGGGGCGCAGGGCTGCCGGCGGAAGAGGAAGCGGGGGAAGGACGGTCGCCAGGGGTCGCTTGCGATGCGGGGTTCATTGCGGGGGTCCTCGTCATTGGGACGGATGGGCTGCATCTTTCCACGTTTCGGCGCGGGAATGTAGCGTGGGCCGGCATCCTGCGCAGCAGCGACACGAGCCGCGATCTCCGATCCTCCAGCCGGCGCCGTGCCTCAGCCCGCGCCGCGATCGCGACTCGCGTCGCTCCTACCGCTCACACCGGATGCGGTCGCATTTTCGAATCGCGACTTGCGTCGCGCCTACCGCTCGCACCGGATGCGGTGGTTTTGTGGGAGCGACGCAAGTCGCGATCAGGCCGCCCAGAACTTTCGCGCCCTCGCCGATCGAGCGCTGCGATCGCGACTCGCGTCGCTCCTACGGGGGGCCGCCGCGCTGGCGGAAGGCGGGCTCGCGGGCGAACAGCAGCGCGGCGACCAGCGCGTTGAGCAAGGCCGTGGCCAGGAAGAGCTGCGGCACCGCGAAGCCCGCGGCCAGCAGCCCGATGCCCATCGCCGCGGCGGCAACCATGAAGAGCGCGTTGAGGATGTTGTTGCCGGCGATCACGCGCGCGCGGTGCGCCGGCGCGGAGCGCTGCTGCACGAGCGCATACAGCGGCACGATGAAGAAGCCGCCGCACACCCCGATCATCACGAGGTCGAACACCACCCGCCACACCTCGGCGCGGGCAAACAGCGTATCCAGCCCCTGGCCGGGCGGGAAGGCGCCCGCCGCCGGGCTCGCCCACCACAGGTCGAGCGCGAACAGGCTCAGCCCGATCGCCCCCGGCAGCACCATGCGCGGCTCCACCCGCCCGCGCGACAGGCGCCCGCACAACAGCGAGCCCGCGCCGATGCCGACCGAGAACAGCGCCAGCAGCAGCGTCACCGCGCGCTCGTCGCCGCGGAGATGATCCGCGGCGAAGCCGGGAAACTGCGACAGGAACACGGCACCGTAGAACCAGAACCACGAGATGCCGACGATGGCGACGAAGACCGCGCGCGCCTCGAGCATGAAGCGCAGCATCTCGCGCGTCTGCGTCACCGGGTTCCAGTTCACCCGCAGCCCGGGGTCGGCCGCCGCCGCGGGCGGGATGGCGCGGCTGGACCACCAGCCGAGCAGCGCGATCGCGAGCACCGCGACCGCCACACGGCCGGGCCCGGCATCCCCCGCCACCAGCAGGCCGCCGACGATGGTGCCGGCGAGGATGGCGACGAAGGTCGCCGCCTCCACCAGCGCGTTGCCGCCCACCAGCTCGTCGTCGGCGAGCTGCTGCGGGATGATCGCGTACTTGACCGGCCCGAACAGTGCCGACTGCGCCCCCATCAGGAACAGCACGACGAGCAGCAGCGGCAGCGACATCAGGGCGAAGCCGACCACCGCAAGCGCCATCACGGCGATCTCGAGCAGCTTGGTGGCGCGGATCAGGCGGCTCTTCTCGTACTTGTCGGCGAGCTGGCCGGCGGTGGCCGAGAACAGGAAGAAGGGCAGGATGAAGACACCCGCGGCGAGGTTCACCAGCACCCCGGGCGAGTCCGCCCCCAGACGCGCGGCCTGGAAGGTGATCAGCACCACCAGCGCGTTCTTGTAGACGTTGTCGTTGAAGGCGCCGAGGAACTGGGTCAGGAAGAAGGGCAGGAAGCGGCGCTCCCGCAGCAGGCGGAACTGGCCGCTCATCGTGCGGCCTCGCGGAAATGGGCAAGCGCCGTGCGGCCGCTCGCGGAGATGGGATTGGCGGGAGTCTTCATCGCCCGGCAAGGTAATCGGAAATGGGCCCGGTCGCCACCGCCGCCGCGTCACCTGCCCCGGGGCGACGCGGGATGCATCCTTGCCGAAGGAGCGGCGCATTCGCGATCTTCGGCGCCGAATCCGCCGAGCCGGGGCGGCGCGGACCGGGCGGGGGGGACAATGCCCCACCTCCTGGCCTACAATGTCGCCTCTTTCCACCGATCGAGCGCCGCATGACCCTGCCCGCCCGCCTTCGTTCCGCCCATCGTCGCGCCGCGTTGCGCGCGGGCGTGCGTGTGCGTGCGCGCGGCATCGTGTCGCCGCTGCGCGATCTCGCGACCCAGCTCGCATTCAAGGTCACAGGGTCTCCCGCCGTGCTTTCCCAGGCCGTGCGGGGCCACCAAAGGGGCTGAGCCCCACCCCCGCACGGCACCTTGCCCGGGACGCGCACGCCGCGCCTCCCGTTCAACGTGCAGCCGCCGCGGGTCTTTCTCCAGCTTCCCGCCCATCGACCGCTCATCGACCAGGCTGGCGGTCCGGCCGCGGTCCATCCGGATCCTCCCGGCCATCGGCACTGCCCCACGGGGCTGCACCCGGAACGCCACGCCCGCCGCGTGGCGATGCGATGCACGAGGGTGATGCGATGGTTCTCACAAGAAGTTTCGTCAGGGCGAAGCGGCCCTGTACCGATGGATTCCGCTGGTTCGTCCGCCAGTTCGGCGAAGGCGGCGACTACCAGGCCATGCTCGACGAGATGGTCGCCGCCGGCCGCGTCGGCGACGCCTGCTGGCTGCTCGAGCAGTTCGGCCCCACCGACGAGTTGCGCGTGGTCGACGCGATCGAGGCCGACGCGATCGTGTTCGCCGGCACCCTCGAGGTGCGCGGCGGCGTGGACGTCGACGGTGTGCTGCGTGTCGGCCGCTCGCTGCAGGCCGGTGCCGGGGTGCGCGCGGGTGGCGAAGTCCACATCGGCGCCGACCTGCGTGTGGAAGGCAGCGTGCGCGCCGAGGCCGGCCTCCAGATCGGCGGCGACCTGCGCGTGGGCTGGGGCGTGGACTGCGCGGGCGAGCTGCGCTGCGACGGCGATCTGCGCACCGGCTGGGACCTGCGCTGCGGCGGGCGCATGCGCGTCGCCGGCAACGCGTACGTCGGCCTCGACCTGCAGGCCGAAGAGGGCGTGCGCTGCGCCAAGGGCCTGCAGGCGGGCGGCGACATCCAGGTCGAGAACACCTTGCGCGCCGCACAGGGCATCGCCGCGGGCGGCTCGATCCGTTCCGGCATGCACCTCGAGGCCGGCTGGGGCATCAAGGCCGGCGGCGTGATCGCCGCTGCGGGCGCGATCCGTGCCGGCGAGAGCCTGGCGGCGGGCGAGGCGATCCGTGCCGGCACCGGCTATGGCGTATTCGCCGGTCTCGACGTGCAGATGGAAGCCTGGGAGGCGAGCGCGCGAGTGAGCGCGCCGCAGCGCCCCGAGGGCCTGATGAGCGGCTGGTGGGCCGGCCCCTCGCCGTGCTGAACGGAGGACGCGTCATGAACACTCTCGCCCTGCACCTGCGCGGCCTGCCCGCCCGCCACACCCCGCTCTCCCACCGCGCCAGCCTCTCACCGCGCTCGGTGCTGGCCTTCCCGCAGCCGCCGCCGTTCGTTGCCGGGCCGGCCGTGGCCTTGCGCACCGCACTCGGCACTGCGCTCGCTACCGTCCTGCGTCGCATGCTGCGGCCGCCGCGCATGGAATTGCGCATCGACGTGAGCCCGCCCGACACTGCCATCGAGGCCGAACTCGACACCCTCCACGGCCGGCTCCACACCCCCGGCGACGCCCTGCACGCCTGCACCCGCCTGCCCACGCTGCTGCCCGACCTGGTCTTCCACCACCGCGAGGCCGACGGCGAGCACTACGTCTATGTGGAAGACGTCGCGCGTGGGTGCCTCGCCGGCTACACGGTGTTCAACCGCCTGATCGAGGTCGACCGCCGCACCGACCGCCACGTGCGCTCACCGCACTCCAAGTACGCCCCCGCCTACCAGGGCCGCGGCATCGCCAGCGCGGTGTATGACTGGGCGCTCGGGCGCGGCTTCTGTCTGGTCAGCGGCGCCCGCCAGTCCGCCGGCGCGCACGCGCTGTGGCACGCCCTCGCCCGCCGCCACCCCCTGCGCTGGGTCGCGCTGCGCACCAAGCGCATGCACGACCTCGGCGCCAGCGTCGCCCCGACGCGTGCAGCCGAACTCGACACCCGCATGATCCTGCTCGGCCACGGCTGGAGCGCCGCGCGCCTGCGCAGCCTCGGCCTGCTCCATCCGGCCGCCGAGGCCGCCAACGAGACGATGCGCCGGCGCGCGTGAAACCTCGCGCCCCGCCGCACCCGGCGCGCCCGATCGCGACTTGCGTCGCTCCTACGACGCGGGCCCGGCAGCGCGGCGGGTCTTGCGGGAGCGACGCGAGTCGCGATCGCGGCGCGGCACCGCAGGCGTGACGGTTTCCGTGGGAGCGACGCAAGTCGCGATTGCGGCCGCTCCGGGAGCGCCCACGCAATTCGACCGCCCGATCGCGACTTGCGTCGCTCCTACGACGCGGGCCCGGCGGCGCGGCGGGTCTTGCGGGAGCGGCGCGAGTCGCGATCGCGGCGCGGCACCGCAGGCGTGACGGCTTCCGTGGGAGCGACGCAAGTCGCGATTGCGACCGCTCCGGAGGCGCCCGCGCAATTCGACCGCCCGATCGCGACTTGCGTCGCTCCTACGACGCGGGCTGGGCAGCGCGGCGGGTCTTGCGGGAGCGGCGCGAGTCGCGATCGCGGCGCGGCACCGCAGGCGTGACGGTTTCCGTGGGAGCGACGCAAGTCGCGATTGCGGCCGCTCCGGAAGCGCCGCGCAATTCGACCGCCCGATCGCGACTTGCGTCGCTCCTACGACGCGGGCCCGGCGGCGCGGCGGGTCTTGCGGAAGCGGCGCGAGTCGCGATCGCGGCGCGGCACCGCAGGCGTGACGGTTTCCGTGGGAGCGACGCAAGTCGCGATTGCGGCCGCTCCGGAAGCGCCGCGCAATTCGACCGCCCGATCGCGACTTGCGTCGCTACTACGACGCGGGCCCGGCGGCGCGGCGGGTTTTGCGGGAGCGGCGCGAGTCGCGATCGCGGCGCGGCACCGCAGGCGTGACGGTTTCCGTGGGAGCGACGCAAGTCGCGATTGCGGCCGCTCCGGAAGCGCCGCGCAATTCGACCGCCCGATCGCGACTTGCGTCGCTCCTACGACGCGGGCCCGGCGGCGCGGCGGGTCTTGCGGAAGCGGCGCGAGTCGCGATCGCGGCGCGGCGCGGCGCGGCACCGCAGGCGTGACGGCTTCCGTGGGAGCGACGCAAGTCGCGATTGCGACCGCTCCGGGAGCGCCCGCGCAATTCGACCACCCGATCGCGACTTGCGTCGCTCCTACGACGCGGGCCCGGCAGCGCGGCGGGTCTTGCGGAAGCGGCGCGAGTCGCGATCGCGGCGCGGCACCGCAGGCGTGACGGTTTCCGTGGGAGCGACGCAAGTCGCGATTGCGGCCGCTCCGGGAGCGCCCACGCAATTCGACCGCCCGATCGCGACTTGCGTCGCTCCTACGACGCGGGCCCGGCGGCGCGGCGGGTCTTGCGGGAGCGGCGCAAGTCGCGATCGCGGCGCGGCACCGCAGGCGTGACGGCTTCCGTGGGAGCGACGCAAGTCGCGATTGCGACCGCTCCGGGAGCGCCCACGCAATTCGACCGCCCGATCGCGACTTGCGTCGCTCCTACGACGCGGGCCCGGCAGCGCGGCGGGTCTTGCGGGAGCGACGCGAGTCGCGATCGCGGCGCGGCACCGCAGGCGTGACGGTTTCCGTGGGAGCGACGCAAGTCGCGATTGCGACCGCTCCGGGAGCGCCCGGCAATTCGACCGCCCGATCGCGACTTGCGTCGCTCCTGCAGACTGCGCGCGGGGGAGGAGGCTTGCGGATGGGGTGGGTTGTCGGGACGGTGGGGATACAATCGCACGTCTTGGCGCGATCTGCGCCGCAACCCGCAATCCTCCGCCCGCTGCGCGCTGCCGCCCCCGTCCACGGCCCGCCCCGCGTCTTGTCGCACGGATCCCCCCGATGACCGTCACCCAGAGCCTGCTCGCCTTTTCGCTCGCCGCGGCGCTGCTCGCCGCCACGCCGGGCGTAGACACCGCCCTCGTCCTGCGCACCGCGATCGCCGGCGACCCCCGCCGCGCCGCCGGCGCCGCGCTCGGCATCGCCGCGGGCTGCCTGATCTGGGGCGGCGCGGTCGCGCTCGGGCTGGCCGCGCTGATCACCACCTCGACCCTGCTCTTCGACGCGCTGCGCTGGATCGGCGCGCTCTACCTCGGCTGGCTCGGCGCCCGCCTGCTGCTCGCCCCGCGCCGGGCGGAGGCCGATCCCGGCGCCGCGGGCGACGGCGGCGGCACGCCGGGCGCGGCCTTCGCCGCCGGCTTCCTCACCAATCTGCTCAACCCCAAGGTCGGCATCTTCTACCTGACCCTGCTGCCACAGTTCGTGCCGGCCGGAGTGCAGGTGGCGAGCTTCATCTTCCTGCTCGCCACCATCCACGTGCTCATGTCCCTGCTCTGGTTCGCCCTCCTGATCGCACTCGCGCGCCGCATCGCCCCGGTGCTGCGCCGTCCGGCGGTGATCGCCGGTCTGGATCGGCTCACCGGGCTGGTCTTCGTCGGCTTCGGCGTGCGCCTCGCGGTGACGCAGCCGGGCTGATCGGGCGGCAGGTCCTCCGCGGACGCGAACGCGGCGAACGGGCACTCGCGCACGACAGGGCGGACGCGCCCGGCTCATCAGCCTGCCGCCACTCCGCCGAAACGCTCCGCCAGCCAGTCGATGAACACCCGCACACGCGCGGACAAGGGCCGGTCCGCCGGGTAGAGCGCGTGCACCGGCAGCACGGGCGGCGGGAACGCGGGCAGGATCTCGACGAAGCGACCCTGCTCCAGCGGCTCGCGCACGTGGTAGTCGGGCACCTGGACGATACCGAAGCCGGCCGCACAGGCGGCCACGTAGGCACCGCCGTTGTTCACCGCCAGCCGCGAGCGCAGGCTGCGCAGCTCGATGCGGCCCTCCACCTCGAACTCCAGCGGCAGCGACTTCGCGGTGGAGGCGGAGACGTAATCCACCATCCAGTGCGCCTCCAGGTCCTCGAGGCCCTGCGGCAGCGGATGCTGCGCGAGGTAGCCCGCGCTCGCGCACGTCACCTGGCGCAGGCGTCCGAGCCGGCGCGCGTGCAGCGGCACGTCGCCGAGCTCGCCGATGCGCAGCACGCAGTCCACGCCCTCGCGGATCAGGTCGATCTGGCGGTCGCCGACGCTGATCTCGATGCGGACCAGCGGATAGCGCGTGTAAAAGTCGGGCAGGGCCGGGATCAGCAGCAGCCGGCAGAAGGAGTCGGGCAGGTCGATGCGGATGCGCCCCTGCGGGTGATGCGCGGCCTGCGAGAACTCGGCCTCGGCGTCGTCGAGGTCGGCGAGGATGCGCAGGCAGCGCCGGTAGTAGCCCGCGCCGTCCACGGTCGGGGTGACCTGCCGCGTGGTGCGCGCGAGCAGGCGCACGCCGAGGCGGGCCTCGAGCTGCTGGATGATCTGCGTCGCCGACGCGCGCGGCAGGCCGAGCTGCTCGGCGGCGCGGCTGAAGCTGCCGAGCTCGACGATGCGGGTGAAGAGGCGCATGGCCTGCAGACGATCCATGGCGGCGATTATTCGTATAAACCAAATAGTGTAGTTGTTTTATGCGTCTTTATC
The DNA here is from genome assembly GCF_000021765.1 of Thauera aminoaromatica. NCBI lineage: Bacteria > Pseudomonadati > Pseudomonadota > Betaproteobacteria > Rhodocyclales > Zoogloeaceae > Thauera > Thauera aminoaromatica. The sequence continues at coordinate 3,929,291 of NC_011662.2, forward strand.
TGTCGATAGCAAACAGCGATCATCCACAGCCCGACACCCTCGACCCCAGCCCCCTCGAACGCCATGCTCGCCCACCTCGAACGCCCCGCCGGCCCCGCCCCGGGGCTGCGCCGCATCCTCGACGACTTCGGCCTGACCTATTTCGCCAACGGCCTGATCGCCTTCATCTTTTCGGCGACCGGTCCGCTCGCCGTGATCCTGTCCGTGGGGACCCGCGGCGGCCTCAGCCAGGCCGAGCTGGCCTCCTGGGTGTTCGGCGTGTTCTTCGTGAATGGCCTGGTCACGCTCACGATGAGCCTGCGCTACCGGATGCCGCTCGGCTTTGCGTGGACGATCCCCGGCACCGTGCTGGTCGGTCCCGCGCTGCAGCACCTGAGCTTCGCCGAAGTGATCGGCGCCTTCTACGCGACCAGCCTGCTGGTGCTGGTGATGGGCGCCAGCGGCTGGGTCAAGCGGGTGATGTCGGCGCTGCCGATGCCGATCGTGATGGGCATGGTGGCGGGGGTGTTCCTGCGCTTCGGGCTGGACATCGTGCGCGCGCTCGACAGCGACGTGGCGATCGCCGCGCCGATGATCATCGCCTTCCTGCTGCTGTCGGCGAGTCCGGCGTGGGCGAAGCGCATGCCGCCGGTGATCGGCGCCTTACTGATCGGCGCGCTGCTGATCGGTGCGCTCGGTCGTGTCGACACCTCGACGCTCGGCAGCCTCGCCTTCGCCCAGCCGGTGGTGCAGGCCCCGGTATGGTCGCTGGGGGCGCTGGTCGAGCTGGTCGTGCCGCTGGCGATCACCGTGCTCGTGGTGCAGAACGGCCAGGGGACCGCGGTGCTGAGGGGCGCCCAGCATGAGCCGCCGGTCAATGCGATTGCCGTCGCGTGCGGCGTCGGGGCGTTCTTCAGCGCGATGGTCGGCGCGGTCAGCACCTGCCTGACCGGCCCCAGCAATGCGCTGATGACCTCCTCGGGCAGGATGGACCGCCAGTACACCGCCGCGCTCACCTTCGGGCTCTTCGGCGTCCTGTTCGGCCTGCTGGCGCCGACCTTCACCGGCCTGATGCTGGCCGCTCCCAAGGAGTTCATCATGGTGCTCGGCGGCCTGGCCATGCTGCGGGTGCTGCAGGCCGCCTTCCTGGGCTCGTTCGGCGGCGGCAAGTTCACGCTCGGCGCGCTGGTGAGCCTGATCGTCACCGTCGCCGACATCGGCATGTTCAACATCGGCGCCGCCTTCTGGGGCCTGGTCGCCGGCTTCGGCGTATCCTGGCTGATGGAAAAGCACGACTTCACCGCGCTCGCCAACCGCGCCTGAGCCGCCGCGGCAGGCCTGCCCCCACCTGCATTCCGGTGCGGCGAGCCCCTCTCCGGGGGCCCGCCGGCGCCACCCCTCCATGCCCCCCTCCACCTCCGCCTCCCCCACCGGCACCCGTGCCATCGTCGGGCAGCTGCTCCACCTGGCGTGGCCGATCCTGATCGCCCAGCTGCTGTCGATGACGATGATGGTGGCGGACACCGTGATCGCCGGGCGCTACGGCACCGCGGACCTCGCCGGCGTCGCCATCGGCAGCAGCTACTACATCTCGGTGGTGATGCTGCTCACCGGCACCCTGCAGGCGATCTCGCCGACGATCGCACACCACGTCGGCGCCGGCCGCCAGGAGGCGATCGCCCCCGCGCTGCAGCAGGGCTTCTGGCTCGCGCTGCTGCTCGCCGGCCCCGGCATCGCACTGCTGCTCAACCCGGGCTTCCTGCTCGAGGCGGCGAGCGTGCCGCCCGCGGTCGCCGCCAAGGCCGCCGACTACCTCGCCGCGACCGCCTTCGGCCTGCCCGCACTGCTGCTTTACCGCAGCTTCTACGCCTTCAACAACGCGGTCGGGCGCCCGCGCGTGCTGATGGCGATCAGCGCGATCACCATGTCTGTCCACATCCCGCTCGCCTGGGCGCTCACCAACGGCGCGCTCGGCTTCGCGCCGATGGGCGGCACCGGCTGCGGCGTATCGACCGCGACGGTGCACTGGATCGCGCTCAGCTGCGGCTTCGCCTACCTGGTCTTCAACCCGGCCTACAAACCCTATCGCCTCTTCCACGCCTGGCAGGCGCCGCGCGCGCAGGCGCTCGGCCAGCTGCTGCGGCTCGGCCTGCCGATGGGGGTGTCGACCTTCATCGACATCAGCTCCTTCACCCTGATCGCCATCCTCGCCGCCCGCCTCGGCACCGAGACGGTGGCCGGGCACCGCGTCATCGCCAACTTCACCGGCATGATCTACATGCTGCCGCTGTCGCTGTCGATCGCCACCATGGTGCTGGTGGGGCAGTCGGCCGGCGCGCAGGACTGGCGCCGCGCGCGCCGCACCGCGCGGCTGGGGATGAGCCTCGCGCTCGGCTTCTCGCTGCTGGTGGGTGCGTTGCTGTGGATGCTGCGCGAGCCGCTGGTGGCGTTCTCGTCCGCCGACCCGGCGGTGCAGGCGGTCGCGCTCGGGCTGGTGGTATGGCTGCTGCTCTACCAGTGCTTCGACGCCCTGCAGACCGTCGCCGCCCACGCCCTGCGCGGCTACAAGGTCACGCTGCTGCCGATGCTGGTGCACAGCCTGTGCTTCTGGGGCATCGGGCTGGCGGGCGGCTACTGGCTCAGCTTCCACGCCCCCTGGCGCGCCAGCGCGCCGACGGTGGCCGGCTTCTGGGAAGCCTGCGTCCTGGCGACGCTGGCCGCCACCCTGCTCTTCGGCGCCCTGCTGCGCGCGGTCTCCCGCCGCCACGTGCGCGAAGCAGCCGTGCAGGAGCGCCGCGAGGCGCGAATGCGGCGGTGGTGATTGCGACGTGCGTCGATTGGCGAACCGCCGTGTTCGCGGCTTGCGCCGCTCCTGCATGGGAGAATCCTGACGCGCGGGGGGACGATTTGGCGACAATGGAGCCTGGTGACTTCCCCCGGCATCCCCTGGAAAGAACGATGAGCAAGCACACTCCCCTGTCCGATCTGCGCAAGAGCTACGAACAAGGCACGCTGGAAGAGCACGACTCGGCGAGCGAGCCCTCGAGGCAGTTCGAGGCCTGGCTGTCGCAGGCGCTCGAGCGCGGGCTGCCCGAACCCAACGCGATGACCGTGGCCACCGTCGGCGAGGATGGCCGGCCGTCGACCCGGCCGGTGCTGATCAAGGGCTGCGACGCGCGCGGCATCGTGTGGTACTCGAACTATCACAGCCGCAAAGGGCGCGAGCTCGAGGTACACCCCTTCGCCGCGCTGCAGTTCCACTGGGTGGAGATGGAGCGCGTGGTGCGCATCGAGGGCCGCGTCGAGAAGGTGTCGGCGGAGGAGTCCGACGCGTACTTCGCCAGCCGTCCGCTCGCCCACCGCATCGGCGCCTGGGCCTCGCCGCAGAGCGAGGTCATCGACGGGCGTAGCACGATCGTCTCGCGCGCCGCCGAGTACGGCCTCAAGTTCGGTCTCAACCCGCCGCGCCCGCCGCACTGGGGCGGCTACCGCCTGGTGCCGGACTACTGGGAGTTCTGGCAGGGCCGCAGTTCGCGCCTGCACGACCGCATCGCCTACCGCCTGCAGGCCGACGGCAGCTGGACGCGGCAACGCCTGGCACCGTAGCAGGACATCGGAGCGTGTCGTGGAAGGGCGCGAGCCGCGATCGGGCCTGGCAAGCACGGTGCGGGGATCGGATGCAGTATCGCGACTTGCGTCGCTCCCACGGGCCAGCCGAAGCCGAGTCGCTTCCCGCAGGCGCGACGCGAGTCGCGATCACGGCGGATGAGCCAGCGCGGCGCGGGGTGCGGGCGCTGTATCGCGACTTGCGTCGCTCCTACCGGCCAGCCGAAGCCGCGTCGCTTCCCGCAGGAGCGACGCGAGTCGCGATCACGGCGGATGAGCCGGCGCGGCGCGGAATCCGGGCGCGGCGCACTCAAGCGGCGGGCAGATCCTCCACGACCACCACATGCAGATACCGCGGCCCGTGCGCGCCGAGCACCAGGCTGCCCTCGATGTCGGTGGTGCCGCTCGCGCCGGTGATGATGTTGACGTTGCGCGGCGGGCGCTGGCCGGCGGTGGCCTTCGCGTAGTCGTCGAGGTAGGCGAGCACCGTGCTTGCGCGCACCATCACCAGGTGGTGCAGGGGCAGGAAGTTGGCGAGGATCGGCGTCTCGGCATCCGAATGGAAGACCAGCGAGCCGGTCTCGGCGATGCCCCAGCGCGCGCAGCCCACCGCCAGGGTCTCGTCGGGCGCGACGCGCTCGTGCAACTCGAAGCCCGACCAGTCGAGCGCCTGCAGCACCGCCGCCGGCTGCAGCGCGATCGCCGCGGGCAGGCCGCGCGCCTCGAGATAGCGCGCCACCGCGGCCGGCAGCTCGCGCGCGTCGGCGATGCGCTCGGCGGTGGCCGCGACCTTGGGGGTGACCAGGCGCGCGATGAAGGCCTCCACCAGATCGTCGGCGAGCAGGCCGGGGCGGATCGCCGGCAGGTCCTCGAGCAGGGCGTCGGCCTCGCGGCGCCGCGCCGCGGGGTCGACCGTGCGGTGACCGAGGCCGCCGCGCACGGCGTTGAGAATGGCTTCGCGCGCGCTCATCGTGTGTTCTCCTGATCCTTGACCATCTCCATGAAGGTGCGCTTCGCCGGCGCGGGGAACTCGCGGTACGCGGTCCACGCGCCCAGCCCGGGCATGCCGCGCACGAGCCCGCCGCGGCTGAAGAGCCGCATCACCCGCACGGCGATCGCCGTGCCCAGGCGGTACAGCCGCGGGTGGCTGGCGACGAAGGTGTGGATGCCCAGGCCGAAGCGCACCACCGCGGGCTCCAGCCCCTCGCGCCACGAGCGGTCGCGCCAGCCGCGCAGCAGGGTGGGCAGCGGGATCGCCACCGGGCACACCTCCTGGCACTTGCCGTTCATCGTGCACGCGTGCGGCAGGTCGCGGGACTTCTCCAGGCCGTCGAACACCGGCGTCAGCACCGCGCCCATCGGGCCCGGGTAGGTACCGCCATAGACGTGACCGCCGAGCTGGCGGAACACCACACAGTGGTTCATGCAGGCGCCGCAGCGGATGCAGCGCAGCATCTCCTTCATGCCCTCGCGCAGCATGCGGCTGCGGCCGTTGTCGACCAGCACGATGTGGAATTCTTCCGGCCCGTCGCGATCGCCCGCCTGCTTCGGCCCGCAGTGGAAGGTGGTGTATTGGGTGACGTCCGCGCCGGTGGCCGAGCGCACCAGCAGGCGCAGCATGGCGATCGCGTGGCCCATGCTGGGGACGAGCTTCTCGATGCCCGCGGTGACGATATGCACCCGCGGCGGCGTGGTGGTGAGCTCGGCGTTGCCCTCGTTGGTGACGGTGCAGGTGGCGCCGGTGTCGGCGAGCAGGAAATTGGCGCCCGAGATGGCGACGTCCGCCGACAGGAACTTGTCGCGCAGCTCGCGCCGGGCGCTGTCGACCATGGCCTCGATGGTCTCCTCCTGGTGCGGCGCGCGGTGCAGGCGCTTGAACATCTCCGAGACCTGCTCGCGCGTGCGGTGCATCGACGGCCACACGATGTGCGAGGGACGGTCGCCACCCAACTGCACGATGTGCTCGGCGAGGTCGGTCTCGACGCGCTCGATGCCGGCTTCATCCAGCGCGTGCGGCAGGCCGATCTCCTCGCCCAGCATCGACTTGACGCGCGTCACGCGCTTCGCGCCCGCCTCCTTGCACAGGCGCACGACGATCTGCGAGGCCTCCTCGGCGGTCGCGGCCCAGTACACCTTGGCGCCCGAGGCGATGGCGTTGCGCTCGAACTCGAGCAGGTAGTGGTCGAGGTTGGCGATCACGTGATCCTTGATGCGCTTGCCGCGCTCGCGCGCCGCCTCGAACTGCGGGAACTGGCTCATCGCCACCGCGCGCTTGCGCTCGGCGGTGCCGGTGGTACGGTCGATGGCGATCTTGAGCGTGGGGTCGGCGAGCGCACGCTCGGCGCGCGCCTTGAAGGAGAGCGTGGCCTCTTCCATGACTCAGCCCTCCTCGCCGATGGCCGGACCGCCGCCCATGCCGGCGAGCACCTCGGCGGCGTGGAAGGCGCGCACGTTCGAGCCCTTGCGCTTGAGCTTGCCCGCCATGTTCATCAGGCAGCCAAGGTCACCGCCGAGCAGCAGCTGCGCGCCGCTGCGCTCGATGGCCTCGGCCTTCTCGCCGACGACCGCGTTGGAGATCGCCGCATATTTGACGCAGAAGGTGCCGCCGAAGCCGCAGCACACGTCGTTGCCTTCGAGCGGCTTCAGGGTGAGCCCGGCGACCTGACCGAGCAGCGCACGCGGCTGGTCGTGCACGCCGAGCTCGCGCAGGCCCGAGCAGCTGTCGTGGTAGGTGAAGCTGGTGTCGAGCTTCACGTCGGCGGGCGCGTAGCCCATCACGTCGACCAGGAAGCTCATCAGCTCGAAGCTGCGCTCGCCCAGGCGGCGTGCGCGCTCGGCCCAGGCCGGGTCGTCGGCGAGCGCCTCGGCGTAGTGCACCTTGGTCATGCCGATACAGGAGCCGGAGGGCGCGACCACGTAGTCGTAGCCCTCGAAGGTCTCGATGAAATGGCGTGCCAGCGTGGCCGCGTGCGCGGTGTCGCCGCTGTTGAAGGCGGGCTGGCCGCAGCAGGTCTGCGCCTGCGGCACCTCGACCCGGCAGCCGGCATCGCGCAGCAGCTTGAGCGCGGCGAAGCCGACGCTGGGGCGCATCGCGTCCACCAGGCAAGTGGCGAACAGCGCGACGCGCGGCGAGACCGGGCGCGAATCGGAGCGCGAGACGCTTGGGGGCGCGTTCATGGGGGTCTTCCTCCAGGTTGTCCGGGCGATCGTCCGCGGGCGTTCGGCACGCCGCGAAGGGGCCAGGCCCCGGCAGCACCGCCTCCTCGCCACGTCGGACAGAATACGATTGTTTTTCGTGGTGCGGCGCGGATTCGGGACCGATCTACGGGCAAACCCTGAAGGGCCCCGGCGTCACGCCTGCAACGCCGTCGCGACCTCCAGCGAGGGGTGGTTTCTGCATGTCCGGCTTGCATTCGGCACGCTACTGCGCCGATCATCGCGTGCGCTTTTCCATCCAGAGACAACATGAACACCCAAGCCATCGAACTGCCGCCCTCGGGCGAAGCCGCCGCCGTCCTCCTGCCCGATCCGGGCACCGTCTTCCTCGCGCGTGCCGAGCGTTTCGACGCCCTCGCGCTGCACCACGGCCTGGGCGAGTGGCTCGCCTTCCTCGGCAGGCTGTCGCATGCCCAGCATGCGGCGCTGCAAGCCTCGGCACAGGACATCACGCCCCCGGCGGAAGACGTCCTCGAACGCGCAGCCAAGCACCGCATGCCGCCGATCAGCGTGGCCTCGTACCAGCGCCCCGCGGTGTGGCGCGAGATCCTGCGCAACCTCGTCGGCGACCTGCTGGAGAACGCGCCAGTGGGCGCGCGCGAGACGCTCGACGGGCTGCTCGTCACCAGCGCCGAGGAGCTCGACAAGCTGGGCGAGAAGCTGCTCAACGGCGAACCCGAGGGCGCCGACATGGCCCGTCTGCCCTACGTCGCGGCGGCGATGCAGGTGGTGTTCACCGCGCTCGCCAGCAAGCTCGACGCCGGCGCGCTGCCGCTGATGGAAGCCCACAGCACCTGCCCGGTGTGCGGCAGCCACCCGGTGGTCAGCGTGATCCGCAGCGACGGCCCGACCGCCGGCCTGCGCTACGTGCATTGCACGCTGTGCAACACCGAGTGGCACGTCCCGCACGCCACCTGCGTGAGCTGCGGCGACCGCGACAAGATCACCCTGCACGAGATCGACGGCGACGACGGCATCGCGCGCGCGGAGTCCTGCGGGTCCTGCGAGAGCTACACCAAGCTCATCGTCCAGCCGAAGAACGTGCGCGTCGACCCGATCGCCGACGACCTCGCCTCGGTGGCGCTGGACATGCTGGTCGACGACGCGGGTTTCGTCCGCAGCGGGCCGAATTACCTGCTCATCGGCGCCGGGGAGTCGTAACAACGCCAAGGCAGTGCGGGGGCGGCGGCGCGGGTTTCGGGCGTGGAGGATCGCGACTTGCGTCGCTCCTACCGCTAGGGCCGACCGCCAGCCGCGGCGGTTTTGCAGGAGCGACGCGAGTCGCGATTGCGGCGGTACGGCGACGATGGCGCGGGTTTCCGGCGCGGAGGATCGCGACTTGCGTCGCTCCTACCGCTGGGGCCGACCGCCAGCCGCGGCGGTGCTGTAGGAGCGACGCGAGTCGCGATTGCGGCGGTACGGCGGCGATGGCGCGGGTTTCGGGCGCGGAGGATCGCGACTTGCGTCGCTCCTACCGCTGGGACCGACCGCCCGCCGCAGCGGTCTTGCAGGAGCGACGCGAGTCGCGATTGCGGGGGTGCGGCGGCGATGGCGCGGGTTTCGGGCGCGGAGGATCGCGACTTGCGTCGCTCCTACCGCTGGTGCCGACCGCCAGCTGCGGCGGTACTGTAGGAGCGACGCGAGTCGCGATTGCGGCTGCGGCGAGTCTGCCCTTCAGCCGAAGAAGGCCTCCACCTCTTCGCGGCCGACCTCCGCCACCGTGCGATGCCGCCAGCGCGGGTTGCGGTCCTTGTCGATCAGCAGCGCGCGAATGCCTTCCATGGTGTCGCCGTGCGCGAAGCTGTACTCCATCATCGTCCGCTCCATGCGGAAGCAGTCCTCCAGGCCCAGCCGGCGTCCGCGCTGCAGCTGCGCGAAGGTCACGCACAGCATCAGCGGCGAACGCTGCGCCAGCAGCCCCTGCGTGCGCTCCACCCACGGCCGCAGCAGCGGATCGGTCTCGCCGGCGAGCGAGGCGAGGATCTCTTCCACGCTGCCATGGCCGAAGTGGCGCTCCACCGCGGCGAGCACCGGCGCGGTCAGCAGCGAGGGGATCTTCGTCTGCGTCGGCGCCGCCGGCCAGGCCTCGGCATCGATCGCGGCGATCAGCGCCCGGAGGTCGGCGAACAAGGCGCTCGGCACCAGGCGGTCGGCGAGGCCGCTCGCCACCGCGTCGGCGCCGCTCAGGGTGTCGCCGACCACCCCGATGTAGACGCCCAGCGCCGGCGGCAGGCGCGACAGGAAGTAGCTCGCGCCCACGTCGGGAAAGATCCCGATCGCCGTCTCCGGCATCGCCATGCGCGTGCGCTCGGTGACCAGGCGGTGCGTGCAGCCCTGCGAGATCCCCATGCCGCCGCCCATCACCACGCCGTCCATGAGGGCGATGGTGGGCTTGGGGTAGCGGTGGATGCGGCAGTCGAGCGCGTATTCCTCGTCGAAGTAGCACACCAGCTCCGGCGCACCCTGGCGCTGCAGCTCGTACAACGCGCGCACGTCGCCACCGGCGCAGAACGCACGCTCGCCGCTGCCGCGCAGCAGCACCGCGCGTATCGCCGGGTCGTGCGCCCAGGCGTCGAGCTGGCGGGTGAGCGCGCGCACGGTGGCGAGATCGAGCGCGTTGAGCACGGCGGGACGATTCAGGGTGAGCACGCCGACGCCGTCGATGAGGTCGACCAGGACGTTGGCGGGCGACGCGGTCTCGGGGAGCAGCATGTCTACGCGGACACGCCGGCCGCGCGTGCCCGCGCCCGGTGCAGCTTGCGGTAGCTGTCGATCAGGCGCTGGTGGCGGTCGAGCCCTTCGAGCTTCATGCTCGTCGGCGTCAGGCCATGGAAGCGCACGCGGCCCTCCACCGAGCCGATCACCGCGTCCATGCGCGCGTCGCCGAACATGCGGCGGAAGTTGGCCTCGTAGTCTTCCAGCGCCAGCTCGTCGTCCAGCATCACCTCCAGCACCACGTTCAGGGCCTGGTAGAACAGCACGCGATCGACCGTGTTGTCGTTGTATTGCAGGAAGGCCTCGACGCGCTCCTTCGCCTCTTCCAATTGCTGCAGGGCGAGATGGATCAGCAGCTTCAGCTCCAGGATCGTGAGCTGACCCCACACCGTGTTTTCGTCGAACTCGATGCCGATCAGCTCGATGATGTCGGTGTAATCGTCGAGCTCGCTTTCTTCCAGGCGCTCGAGCAGGGCTTCGAGGGCCTCATCGTCGAGGCGATGCAGGTTGAGGATGTCGGCGCGGAAGGCCAGCGCCTTGTTGGTGTTGTTCCAGATCAGGTCATCCACCGGATAGACCTCGGAATACCCCGGCACGACGATGCGGCAGACGGTGGCGCCGAGCTGGTCGAACACCGCCATGTACACTTCCTTGCCCATGTCCTCGAGGATGCCGAACAGGGTCGCGGCTTCCTCGGCGTTGGACCTTTCACCGTGGGAAGAGAAATCCCATTCGACGAACGGGTAATCGGCCTTGGCGCTGAAGAAGCGCCACGACACCACGCCGCTCGAATCGATGAAGTGCTCGACGAAATTATTCGGCTCGGTGACCGCGTTGCTCTCGAAGGTGGGCGCGGGCAGGTCGTTGAGGCCCTCGAAGCTGCGCCCCTGCAGCAGCTCGGTCAGGCTGCGCTCCAGCGCCACCTCCAGGCTCGGGTGCGCCCCGAACGAGGCGAACACGCCGCCCGTGCGCGGGTTCATCAGGGTCACGCACATCACCGGATACTTGCCGCCCAGCGACGCATCCTTCACCAGCACCGGAAAGCCCTGCGCCTCCAGCCCCTGGATGCCGGCCACGATGCCGGGATACTTCGCCAGCACCTGCGGCGGCACGTCGGGCAGCGCCATCTCGCCTTCGATGATCTCGCGCTTGACCGCGCGCTCGAAGATCTCCGACAGGCACTGCACCTGCGCCTCGGGCAGCGTGTTGCCGGCGCTCATGCCGTTGCTGAGGTAGAGGTTGTCGATCAGGTTGGTGGGGAAATACACCACCTCGCCGTCCGACTGGCGCACGTAGGGCAGCGCGCAGATGCCGCGCGCCACGTTGCCGGAGTTGGTGTCGTACAGATGCGAGGCGCGCAGCTCGCCCTCGGGGTCGTAGATCTCCAGGCAATACTCGTCGAGCAGCCCGGCCGGCAGCGCATCCTTGCGGCCGGGCTTGAACCAGCGCTCGTTGGGGTAATGCACGAACGCCGCGTCGGCGATGTCCTCGCCCCAGAACTGGTCGTTGTAGAAGTGGTTGCAGTTGAGGCGCTCGATGTATTCGCCCAGCGCCGACGCCAAGGCGCTCTCCTTGCTCGCCCCCTTGCCGTTGGTGAAGCACATCGGCGAATGCGCATCGCGGATGTGCAGCGACCACACGTTGGGCACGAGGTTGCGCCACGACGCGATCTCGATCTTGATGCCGAGGTCCGCCAGCAGCTTCGACATGTTGGCGATCGTCTGCTCCAGCGGCAGATCCTTGCCGAGGATGTAGGTGTGGGCGTCCGGATCCGGATTCAGCGTCAGCAGGGCCTGCGCATCGGCGTCCAGGTTCTCCACCTCCTCGATGACGAACTCCGGCCCGGTCTGCACCACCTTCTTCACGGTGCAGCGCTCGATCGAGCGCAGGATGCCCTGGCGGTCCTTGGCGGAGAGGTCCTCCGGCAGCTCGACCTGGATCTTGAAGATCTGCTTGTAGCGGTTCTCGGGGTCGACGATGTTGTTCTGCGACAGGCGGATGTTGTCGGTGGGGAGGTTGCGGGTGTCGCAGTACAGCTTCACGAAGTAGGCCGCGCACAAGGCCGACGAGGCCAGGAAATAGTCGAACGGCCCCGGCGCCGAGCCGTCGCCCTTGTAACGGATCGGCTGATCGGCGATCACCGTGAAGTCGTCGAACCTGGCTTCGAGGCGAAGCTTGTCGAGGAAGTTGACCTTGATTTCCATGAGGGGGAAGGAATCCTGAAAGGGCGTGAACACGCGTCGGGCGGCATTATCGCCGGTTTCGCGGGGGCGGACGGGGTTCGGGGCGGGCTGCGGCTCCTGCAGGAGCGCCGCAAGGCGCGAACGCGGCCGCGCCGAGACGCCTACGTGGGCTTCGTGCGCTTCGACTGTGGCAGCTCGACGAAGGCGATGCAGTTCACCAGGTTCCACACCGCCAGCATCGCGTACTTGTCGGACTCGTCGGCCGCGATCTCGCCCAGCCACTTCGACGTATCGCTCGCCACGTAGGCTGCCAGCCCCTTCTCGGGGTGCGCGGCGATATAGCGCCGAAGCGCGCGACTGCGCAGCGACGGGGCGATGTCCTCGCCGAGGCGCGTCGCCGCCACGAAACGCGCGAGCTGGCGCTCCTGCTCGTCCTCCGTGATGACCGGCCAGGCCAGCCCGGACGCCTTCATCGCCTGGAAGCAGACCAGCAGCACCCCGACGGCGAACTCGACCCTCTCCATCGGCACCCCGAGCCGGGGCAGCGCCAGGATCGAGCCCAGCATGTTCGGCTGCATGCGGAAGATCTCGTCGGCGAGACGCTCTTTCTGCGCGCGGTCCATCGCCTGAACGGCATCGACGGCCTTCGCCACCGACTCGGTCGACAACCGGCTCATTCGACACCTCCGCGCGATCCGCACGCAAACCGCTCACCAGACCCACCGCATGCTCGGCCGCGGCCGCCCACACGCGCTCGGCGCCAGCCGGCAAGGGCGACGGCTGCCTGTGCGCGGACGACGCGGAGGATCATCCGCCGGTGTTCAGCGTCGAGAGGCTGCGCGCAGAACGCGTCGGTCAGCGCGGCGATGGCGGCAAACTTCTCCGTCATGGCCTTGGAAATCCGCTCGGTGGTTGTCATCGGCAAAAAGGCAGTGGATGGGGCTCGGCATTGTCGCAGAGCCGCAAGGTCGGCAGGGCTGCGGGTGGAGGACTGGGTTAGTGCGATGAACGCCTGATTTGCGGGTGGCGGCGTTACGGACTCGTCGACATCCTTTGCTGGCGCAACGGCAATCGTCGTTCGAGCGGAGCGGCTCGTGGTCGGCCGGAGCTGCCGGCCGGCTTGCTTAGATTGAACGGCGCCAATCTCGTCGAAACTTGCCGCACGATGCTCAGCGTGGGCGAACGACAGGTCCTCTATCCCGCGAAAACGGCCTGGGTTAGGCACAGACGTTGGGCGATGCCTACGGTGCATCTCTGCTACGGAAAAGCGCTAGACGAAAGCCAGCCTTCCTCAGCAAGCCGATGCCAAGCAAACTTAACGTGATCGGGCTGCATGAGCAGCTTCTTCCGATCGTTCCAGCCGTGCACCGCCGTAATCGCTTCATCGACCGAGCGTACGCCGGGCTCGTGTGCCGCGACCCAGTGAACCGAGGCCAACAGTTCCATGCCATACGACGATTGGTAGCCATCGATAAGCCGCCCCACGCGCTCAACACGGGCTGAGAGCGCCGAATGGCCTTCGTTTGCGATGAACGCCTCGGCTTCGGCAAGTGCGTCTTCCGTGGGCTCGATTTCGGCTTCGACAACACCATCGCCCAGGCCGCGAATGAAGTGCCCTTCCATCGTGTTCAGCGCGTGGCGTAGCGTGTCGGAGTACGGACCGTAGTGGTGCTTCACAAACTGAAGCTGCAGCGGCTCGCCGGCCTCCTGCAGAAAGTACGCAAGCTTCTGAACCTCGATCTTGGATAGCCCGTAGTTCAGCTCACCGTACGTGCTCAAGACCTTGACGATTGCTGCCCGGCCGGGCGTCATGCGGGGACGCTTGGTCCGAACTTCCATCGTCTTTGGATTGGGCGCACCCCCAGGTTCGAAGAGTCGCACTTCAACATCGGGAAGCGCTTCGAATGAAGCTTCGATCAAAGGCCGCACTTGGGTCCAGTCTAGCCCACCGTTCCCGCAACCTAGCGGCGGGATGGCAATTGACCGAATGCCGAGGCGCCGCACCTGCGTCACTAGGTCGATCAAACCGTCGCGGATGAACGCCATCCTAGAGGCGCCGCGCCAATGGTCCTTGGTCGGGAAGTTGATGATGTAGTTCGGCTTGACTAGGCCGCCTGAGTCGTGGATGAACATTCGGCCCGGACGCACTTGCCCCGCCTTGCAAGCTGCCGCGTACTCAGCAAAATTGTCCGGCCACTTGTTCTTGAATTGCAGCGCGATGCCCTTGCCCATCACGCCGACACAGTTCACCGTGTTCACGATGGCGTCGACATCGTCCTGCTTCAGCAGATCACCTTGCGTGAGCTTGATCATGATGGGCTATCCTCAGAAGTACCAGGCCGGCATGATGTCGACCGTCAATGCTACGCCGGCCTGGGCCAGCAACGCCAGTACCTGCGCTTGCCGCGCGGCGTCGATCACGCCCAAGCGAGTCATGCAGTCAAGGGGAACATTGTCCCTCACCAGAAACTCGGCCTGCCGACGCTCCATCCGGTCGGCGTACCGTGCAACGGCCGGATTGTTCTGCCAGAACTTGCAATAGCCGTCGAGCTGCGGCGCTTCGGTCATCAAGTCCCAGGCAACGGCCGTGTCCAGGTGGGCGAGATCGGTGTACGGGGTGCTGAAAGCCAGCGTTGCGTTGCGGTCATAGAAGACGAACGGGCGGCCTCTGGCCACCAAGCACTGCACGGTAGTCTCGAAGTGAACGATGTCAGTCTGCCGCCACTGACATCCCGCGACCCGGCCGCCGTTGATGGCGAACAGCATCGGCGACCGCGGCGCGAAGTAGAACGGCACGAAGTCGTGCACCAACCCGCCCGGCGGATTGGGCACAGCACGCACGGCCCGCGCTCCCTGGGCGCCTGCATGAGCGATGTTCTGGTAGTTGATGCCTGCCGCAGCGCCACCGTTCTTCGACAGCAGCGCCCCGGCAGCGAAGATTGCCGGCAAGTTGGCGATCGCAGTGATGTGGAACAGTCGCGTTGGGTACGGTGCTGGCATCGATCAGCTCCCGTACCCGGAGGCGGACGTTGCCGCTACCGCGCGCCCCTCATACGCCATCAGGATCAGCGGTTTCACGGCATCGAGATCCGCCTGAGACGCCAGAGCCAGTTCCAGGTCGCCGGTCCCCCAATGCCCTTGCTGCCGAACATCCCGCCCATTCGACGGCAGCGGCTGCACTTGATCGGGGTCGACGTGCAGGTAAAGGAGCGACCGAGCCCTTTGCGGCACCACCGTGGCGAAGTTCTTCAGGCGCTTGAAGGCCACGTAGAGCTTGAGCTCCTTGCGCTGCACGTCGTCGCCCAGCGACAAGACGTGCCCCTCCAGCGATGCCACCAGCTCGCAGAGGTGCGGCGGCAACAGCGGAAGCCAGTCGGCGTAGGAACGGTCGCCGCCCGCACCTTTGGCGCTGGTGGGCTCTGCCGCTGGCGCAGGCGCTGCCTTGGCTGGCTTCACGGCCTTGGTTGTCGTCGCCTTGCCCGCATTGGCGCTGGCCGCGTTGGCCAGCTCCAGCAGCAGCAACTCGTCGCCGAAGCGCCGGTAGCGAATCAGCTCGATGTTGCGGTTGATCTGCTGAACCGCATGCCCGTCGTACTTGGTGAAGTCGGCCGCGATGCACACCAGCCGCGGCGCGGTCCAGTCGATGGCATCGGCCGCGGGCTTGCCCAACTGGTCCATCACCAGCAGCTTGAACTCGGCCTGGTGGTCCATCAGCCAGTCCAGGTAGAACAGGCCCTGGTTGATGACGTTCTCGCCGACCGAGCGCTTGTATTCCAGGATGACGGGGCAGTTGTTCTCGTCCAGGCCCAGCGAGTCGATCCGGCCTGCGTGGGTCTTGCCGGTGGAGTATTCGGTGGCCAGGAAACGGATGCCGAGCAGGGTGTCGAGGTTGGCCTCGATCAGCGTCTGCAGCGGCTTCTCAAGGTCGGAGGCGTCACCTTGGAGTTCTAACGCCTTGCCGGACTGCAGGCGAAAAAGCTTGATGTCACTCATGCTGCCTCCTGGCCTTGTTCGAGCCGGAGGCACAAGTCTTCGTACCCCATCAACTTGAGCTGAGCTCGCGCGGCCGACGCGAACGGGCGGTCCGGCTTGGTCAGACGCTGAAGCATGTCCAGCTGACTATCAGCGCGCAGGTGCAGCGACACGAATGCAGACGCTGCCGCGCTCAATTCTGCTGCCGTCTTGTTCTGCACAACGAGCTCGACGATCTCTTGAACTAAGCGCATGGCGCCTTGCCGCGCGGAGACGAGACCTGGAAGGTCCAGCCCCAGGAGTCTGACCGTGTCATGCACACGGGTTCTCTCGTACTCGCCCAAACAGAACCGGGTCGGTCCCATCCTTCCGGTGGCGGTGACCTCGATGAGTCTCACGTCTGCCAGCTTGGCTGGATCCAGCAACACGGGGCGTTCATCTTCAATGCACCGGTCATCCCATGTTGCACGCCTACTGCCTTGCATTAGCGGGAACCAAGCACCTTTGCCCACCGTTTCGTCGGTTGCGTCATCGTGATTGATCTGGTTCGCTCGCTGAGCCGAGAGCCTGAAGTTGTCCCAAGAGAATGCGAGCCAAGGGTAGCCGTCGTCGCTATCGGTGTCGGAGCGCTTGGCCTGCTTTTTCGGACGATAGTGGTCAACGTCCATGAAGGAGTGGACGCAGTCACTCTCGGAGTACCAGCACTTGCCGTAGGACATCTTGGACAGGTAGCGAGCGAACGCACGCCAGATGCGCTTCTTCTTCTCAATGAATGCAGCACGTTGTTCAGCAGGCAACGCCTCCAGCTCCGCTTGTGCTCGCTCGGCGACGCGCAACACCTTCTCCGGAATGAGTTTCGGGTCTCGGCGCACGAAGATCACGACTTCGCCTCCGACACCATTAGTTGCTGAATTAGTGTCTTCATTGCGCGCTGCCGCGCTTCAATGTCAGCCGCGGTGAGCGGCGGCCGGTCGGCGTAGCGCACGTCGTGCCAGGCCCGCAGGAAGTCTTGGTAAAGCGGCTCACGATCCTCATTCAAGAAGCCCAGGCGCGCCAGTTGATCGTTCAGCTCAATCAGCCTTCGCTGCTGACCATCGTCCCGCTTGGGCGCTTGCACAAGCTCATTGCGCTCGTCCACCAGGCGCTGAGTTTCGACGTCTAGGCTGGTCGCCAGACCGAAGATCTCGGTCAGCGTGGCCGTGAAGCCCATGCCTCGCGGGTCGGCGTAGGGCGCGGCTGCGGTCACGCGGCCATCGTCGGTTTGGGCAATCACTCGCACCTCGTCTCGCGACAACGCCGAGATCGTCAGCGGGTTGTGGGAGGTCAGCACGATGTGGCAGTGGTCCTTCTCGGCCGCGATGCCCGTCCAGTCCTCGATCAGCTTCAGATAGCTGTGCTGCCAGTGTGGGTTGAGGTGCGTGTCGGGCTCGTCCAGCAGGAAAAGCGCGCGCTTGCCGCGTGAGACGCGGATGAGGCCCAGAACCATTAGCAGCTGCCGTTCGCCGTCGGACAGGTCGGCAAAGCCCACGTCGCCGCTGGTGTCGTTGCTGCGCGTAACCCAAACCTGGATCTCGCGCACCAGGTCGGAGATGTCCATCGCCTCCAGAGCGTAAAACATCTCGCGCTCGTTCTTGAATTGCTCGGCCAGCTGCTGCAGCCGCGCCAGCGATGGCAGGAAGGCAGCGAACTGTGGCTCCACCTGCTTCTTGTCGCGGTAGTCGTCCACTGCGTTGCCTTCCAGCGCAAACGGGTGAAAGGCCAGTTCCTTGAAGCGGCGCGCGGCGCGGCCAGCGGGTCCGCCGGCGCCCCACAGGTCGTCGGCGCTGGTCTTCCGGCCCTTGGCGAACCAGGGTTCGCGGAACAGTGCCAGCAGCGAGTGAAAGCCGGTGATGCCCAGGCGACCGGCCAGCTCGGCGGTGACCTTGGGGTCTGGAAAGGCGAACAGCGCCAGCATTGCCAGCACGCCATGGATGGGTCGGCAGTAGAAGAGGCGTCGGGCTTCCTGTGCCTTGGCGACCTTCGCTTCGTTGTCCTCGAGCTTGATGTCGTCGTAGTAGCGCCGCTGGTGGCTGTCGAACAACGCCTCCAGTCGGCGGCTGCCGCCGGAGTAGTAGCCGAACACCAGGTCCGGAAACCACTCCGTCTTGCGCTTCTCGAACTCGGTGCGCTTAACCTCCTGCCCGTTGACCCGAATCGCGGGTTCGTCGGGAAAGTTGCTCAGGCACACGCTGGGCGGATTCGGGACCGCCGGCCCCTGCGGCTGGATGCGGTAGGTCACCCGGTAGTGAAAGCGCGGCTCGTTGCGCCGCAGGTCCACCCAGCGGAAGACCTGGGTGATGGCCTCGATGAGGTTGGACTTGCCGGCGCCGTTCTGGCCGATCAGCACCGTGGTGAGCTGGCGCTCATCGAAGTCCAGCTCCAGCCCGCGAAGGTTCTTGAAGCCGTCGATGCTGACCTTATCCAGCCGCATGCCCGGGCTCCAGCGTGGTCTGGTTGTCCTTCACGTGGCCTTGCGCCACCTCCCAAGCGAGTTGCTTGTAGAAGTCGGCGACGGGCAACTCGGCCACCTTGAACAGTGCTTCGGCGCTGGCGGGCGTGCCGATGCGGTGCAGGTGCGCGGCCAGGTAGGGCTGACCCGTCACGTCGTCGTCCTGGCGGCTCTTGGTCATGGCGGCGGTTTCCTTCGGGGCACGGGGTGGGCGGCCGCGGCGCGGTGTGGTTGCCGAGGCGGCATGCGGGGGCGCTGCGCGTTGGGCGGCAATACGGGCCAGCAAGACGCTGGCCGGCTCGTCGGTGGGATCTTGCGGAACCAAGTCGCCGCGGAAGGCTTTGGCGAGAGTGAGCGAGGGAAGCTTCCGTGTCTTGCCTGTTGCCGCAGCGACGCGAGAATCGATGGTGTCGGCAAAAGCGAACAGTTCTCCAACTCGATGAACGATCTGAGCTTGTTCGGGCCCTTCTGGCAGGCGTAGTGGAATTCCGCGCACCTTGGACAAGTTCAGATTTGGCTGCGCGCCGCCTTCCGCAAGCGCGCGCGTTTGCTCGTACTGCGACAAGAGTGCAAGCTTGACGAAGGCGGCGTTGGCTTGCTGCTCATCGACAGTTATCGCAGCGCAGGCCTGATTGATGGTCGCGTCAATTCGAAGCTCGCTGACTTGCCCACGAGTCTTCCCTTCACCGTACATAGCAATGATCAGTGTCCCGGGGCGGTAGACCCTGAGCCTGTGTGCATCGATTGCCGCTTTAGTCACGTACTGGTCGGCAGAGTCGATGTAAGGGCGACTCGTGGCCGCGCTTGTCACCCAAGGGGTCCCGGTCTCTGCGTAGAAGTTGCTGTTTGATCGAAGAGGGGTGGATCCAGTCCCAACTTCCGCGACGTCAGCAATCGTCCTCGCCGACCAAGTATCTAAGCCCACTCCTTGTTCGGCCCGCCAGACTTCAGTCAGGTCGCCAGAAAGCGCAGACGAGAGAACCAGCTTTCGAAACCGCTTGAGCAACGCCGGAATGGCCTCCAGGCGGTCCTGACAGGCCTGGATACGCGCCAGCAGGGCCTCGAGTTGGTCGGCGATGCGGGCCTGTTCTGCCAGCGGCGCAACGAGGACAGGATACTTGGCTACGCGACTTGGCTGGGCGCGGGTCAGGGAGCCGCCTACGCCGGAGACCTCGCTGCACAAGAGCGACCGGAATGACGGTTCGCTGAAGTAGTGCTTCGCGAACCGCGGCACCATGGCGTCAGATCGGAACCCGATCCACTCTGACGAGGCAATTTGCTCGTGATCGCGACGGGTACCGACTGTCCAAACACGATTAATGCGGGGGTTGATCTTGCAGACCAGGACGTCACCAGGCCTGACGGTCTGCTTCGTCGAGCCGATCGCACGTCCCGGTAGCTGCTCGGGGTGCTTTGTTGGGAAGCTCGGCACGCTGTAGAGCTCAAAGACTTCGTCTGGCCGTGTCGCGGGGTTTACCGTGCTGCCGCTAAACGAGTTGAGTTCACCGAATGACGCGACGTCCCAGCCTGCGGGAAGATCGCTGGCCTGTGGAGCGGAATCGATCATGCGATTGCCCCTTCGCCATCTTCCGCCGAATCATCTGCAACTACGGCCTCCAAAACTGCGTCCGGGTCCTCGCCCAGCTCCTCAAGCAGTGAGCGCAACTCAGAGACCGCGGCGTTCAGCTCTTTGAGCGCAAGGCCAGCTAAGAGCGAGGGGTCGTCTCGCGACTGGTCTGTTGAGGCAGCGCCGCTGTCCTTCAGCCAACTGATATCCAGGCTGTCGCCCCGCTGTGCGATCTGCTCGCGCGTGAAGCGGCGCCAGCGCCCGGCCTCGCCGGTATCCTGGCGCGCGGCCAGCGCCGCCGGTCCGCCGCGCGGGTCGCTGCCGAACACATCTTCGAACTTGTCCCGCGGCTGGCTGGCCGGGACATCGGGCGGCGTGCGGAAGTAGTCGCGCGTGAAGGGCGTGCGCTTGCCGAAGGCGGGCATGTTGGCCCGCATGTCATACACCCACACTTCCTTGGTGTTGCCCTTGTCGGTATCGCCGCGGGTGAAGAACAGCACGTTGGTCTTCACGCCCTGGGCGTAGAAGATGCCGGTGGGCAGGCGCAGGATGGTGTGCAGGTTGCACTTGTCCATCAGGTCGCGCCGGATGTCGGCGCCGATGTTGCTCTCGAACAGCACGTTGTCGGGCAGCACCACGGCGGCCCGGCCGCCAGGCTTGAGGGCGCGGTAGATGTG
Organism: Thauera aminoaromatica; assembly: GCF_000021765.1. Lineage (NCBI taxonomy): Bacteria > Pseudomonadati > Pseudomonadota > Betaproteobacteria > Rhodocyclales > Zoogloeaceae > Thauera > Thauera aminoaromatica. The sequence goes on from NC_011662.2 coordinate 3,949,694, forward strand.
CTGCAGGAAGGCGAACTGCTTGTTGCTGGTCTCGAAGGTGAGGTCGCCGCGCGTGGGCAGACCGCCGCCCTTCTTTGTGCCGAAGGGCGGATTGCTGAGGATGAGCGTGGCCGGAGGCAGGCCTTTGTGGTCATCGCTCAGTGTGTCGCCATAGGTCACGCCGCCTTCGATGCCATGCAGCAGCATGTTCATCAGCGCCAGGCGGTGCGTGTCCTGCACCAGCTCCATGCCGTGGAAGGTCTGGTGCCGGTACTTGCGCTGCGCCTCGTCGCTGAGGCTGTCGAAGTCGTTGTGCTGGCGCAGGTAGTTGTTGGCCGCGATCAGAAAGCCGCAGGTGCCGGCTGCAGGGTCCTGGATCACGTCGCCCAGCTGCGGCTTCATCACGCTGACGATGCTGTCGATCAGGTGGCGCGGGGTGAAGTACTGGCCGGCGCCGCTCTTCTTCTCGCCGGCGTTGCGCTCCAGAAGGTCTTCGTACAGGTCGCCCAGGTCGTCGCGGTCGACGCTGTACCAGTCCAGGCGGTCGATGTCGGTCACCAGCTTGCTCAGCGTGGCCGGCTTGGTGATGAAGGTGTTGGCGTTGGCGTAGATCTCCTGCACGGCACCGCGGCCATGCAAGCCGTAGTCCAGCAGCATCTCTTTGTAGAGGTCGAGCCGGTCCGGCGCCGAGGCACCGAGCAGATCGTCCCAGCGGGTGCCGGCTTGCTCTTCCTTGGGGGAGCCCTGCTTCTTGTCTTTGGCCTTCCAGATCCTGAGCCGCTCCTCCTGGCCTGTCTCCTTCATCATCTTCAGGAACAGCAGGTAGGTCAGCTCGCTCAGGTACTGGTGGTAGGTGACGCCGTCGTCGCGCAGCACGTGGCAAAGCGACCAGAGCTTGGCGCCGATGTCGAGTGCGGCAGTGGGGTTGGACATGGATCGAGAGTTCAAGAAGGAGGGTCAGCGGTTGGCAGCTTCGGGCGGCAAGGCCCAGAGCGCGTCGTTGAAGGCGTCGAGCACGGGCTGAAGTTGGCCGTTGAAGACCTTGTCCAGCCGGTTAAAGCCTCCACCTTCGCGCTTGAAGATCAAGTCGGGGTCGTCGATGGCGGAGCGGTCCACCAGCACATTGGCCTTGGTCTGCGCAGCGATGCGCTTGAGCCAGTCGCGCTGCGGTGTGCTCCAGGGCTTGCCTGCAGGCGGATGCGCCAGCAGATGCTGCAAGGCCCGGTCGACGCGCTCCACATAGGGGACCAGGGCATCGCCGATGGCTGCCTGGCGGATGTAGCCCACGATGCGCGCCGCGATGTCCTGGTTGGTCAGCTCGCGCCAGGCCGAGGCGAGGCTGGTTTCGGTGAAGCCGGCCTGGTCCAGCGCCAAGACCAGTTCGCGCAGCTGCGCGCGGGTCAACTCGCGTGGCCGTGTCAGCACGGTCACCAGCGCCGGAATCTGGTTGCCCTGCGTCTTGATGAACTCGCTGAAGGCGCGGATGTAGTCGTCGGGCTTCTTGCCCTTGCCGTAGCCGCGCTCGGCACGGTCGAAGGCATCGGTGTGCTCTGAAATGAACATCTCGCGCTCGGGGCCATCGCTTCGGCGGTCGAGCAGCTCGCCCAGTTCCGGGTTCTGCACGAACCACGCCGCCACATCGGCCAGTGGCATCGCCTTCAGCTTCTGGACGAAGGCCTGCACCGACATACCCGCCTTGGCCTCGAAGTCCTGCCGGTTCTTGTCGGTGAGGTGGCGCTTCTTGGCCTGCAGCTTGGCCAGGAACTGGTCGCGCACCAGTTCGGTGGCCGATTCATCCTTCAGTGTGGCCAGCTCCTGCGAAAGCTGAGTGAAGGTGATCTTCGGGTTTACGACGACGGGTTTCATGGCCGTCATGTCGCCAATGGCCTCGAAGATGCGGACCGCATCGAACACGCGGAAAGCGTCCTTCACGTCGGTGCCGCCAAAGTTACAGAGCCGCGTCGCGCGGCCCAGCATCTGGTCGAACAGGATGCGGCTGTTCACTTGGCGCAGGAACACCAGGTTGCAGATCTCGGGCACATCGACGCCCGTGGTCAGCAGGTCGACGGTGACAGCGACATTCGGCAGGCGCTCGTTCTTGTAGCGGCGGATCAGCTGCAAGGGCTTGTCGGCCGCGCCGGTGATCTTGATGACGGCGTCGTCCTCGACCGCGCCGTACTGCGCGGCGAAGGCCTTCTTCAACAAGTCCACCACCATGTCGGCGTGGCTGTCGCTGACGCAGAAGATCAAGGTCTTGCGGCGGGAGGCCGGGTCCAGTTCTTGTGCCAGGTAGGTGCAGACCACCTCGTTGAAGGGACGCGTGATGACCTTGCGGTTGAAGTCATCGACCTTGAGCTTGATCTCGTCGGGCGTCTTGAACAGCTCGATCTGCTGGCGGGCGGTGTTGTAGACCTTGACCTCTTCGCCGGCCTTCCACGCAATGCCCTGCCCGGAGAGCAGGGTATGCACCTGGATTGGTGGCTCGTAGTCCACCAGATAGCCGTCGACCACGGCTTCGCGGTAGCCGTAGGCGAAGACGGGCGTACCGAAGATTTGCGTGGTGTGAAGGGCGGGTGTGGCGGTGAGGCCGACCTTCACCGCGTCGAAGTAGTCCAGCACACGTCGGTACTTGGACACGTAGTCGTCGTAGCCACGGAAGCTCAGCTCGGTGTCTGACAGCTCACGGTCCAGCAGGTAGCCGCGGTGGCACTCGTCGACGATGATGCAGTCGTACTGGTCGATGGGCGGCGGCGGCGTGCCGTCGCTGGGGTACAGCACACGCTGCACCATGCCTTGCACGGTGGCCAGGTGCACGGCGGTGTCGTCGTCGGGCGCCTGGACCTCCAGCTCCTTGATGCCGAAGATGTCGGCAAAGGTCTGCAGGCGTTCCATGCGCGTGTCCTTGAACGCGTTGGCGGCCTGCTCGCCCAGGGCCGAGCGGTCGACGAGGAACAGGATGCGCCTGAAGCGTTTGGCCTTGAGCAGGCGGTAGATCAGTGCGATGCAGGTCTTGGTCTTGCCGGTGCCCGTGGCCATGGCCAGCAGGATGGCGCGCTGCCCATCGCGGATGCTGGCTTCGGTGGCCAGGATGGCGCGCTGCTGGTAGGGCCGAAGCGGGAAGCCGAAATCAAACGGCGCATTGGCGAGTTCGGTGTGCGCGCGGTCGTCGTCACGCTGTAGCAGGGCGTTGAGGCCTTCCGGCGTGTACCAGCCGTCGAGGGCGTGACCCAGGTTCGCGGGCCGACGCAGGTCGCAAAACCAGACGCCGCTTCGCTCCGCGAGCTGCCGCAAGTACGGGCGGCCGTTGGACGAAAACACAAAGGGAACTCGAAATTCCGCGTTGGCCCCAAAATTGCTCAGGGGCAGTTCCACCTCGGGCGATACCCGGAAGCCGCGGCTGTAGCGCTTGGCCTGCTGCAATGCGGCTGATACATCGATGTTCTTGCGCTTGGCCTCCACGATGGCCACCGGCATGAGGTCGATGAACAACGCATAGTCGGCTGGCCCGGTCTCGGTGGGCCATTCGGCGATGGCGAGGTTTTGACCGCGTTGGGGACGTATCCCCCTGGCAAATGTGATGCGAGCCGAATCGACCGTCCAGCCTGCGAGGGCAAGCTGTTGGTCGATGAGCCTGCGAGTGTCGCCTTCGCTGATCTGGATGACAGCGGCCGCCGAATCTGCTGCTGCCACGAACTTGGCAATGACTTGGGGCGGCGCGGCTGCAGCTTGGGCTTGGAGTACCTCCAGCCGCTGGAGCAGTTCGGCCTTTGCCGCTTCGGCCTCGGCAGCCATGGTTTCCCAGACAGCGCTGTCGTCCTCGGCTTGTCGGATCTGGACTTGAATCTGATCAAGCGCCTGAGCCGCATCTTTCTGTGCGGCGCGATACTGGCTCAGCTCGGCGCGAAGTGCATCGAGCTCGGTTTTCAGTTCTGCACTCTCGTTTGCCGGGGGCGCTGGCGGCTGGAACGGGCCTGACTTGAAGGCCGGGTCTTTGAAGGTCCGATGGAACCACACGCCGAGTTGCCAGCTAAGCCGAAGGCCCAGCAACGCCGTGCGATGGTCGCCACTCAAGCAATGGTTCGCGTCGTTACCTGCCTTGCGCACCTCGGCGAACAAGGCCCCAACTTCGCGTGGAACGATTCCCTTGTCCTGCAATCTCCGGAGCAGGTCGACCTGCTTCTCGTCAGGCGACGTATAGATTCCCACCTTCGACGCTGCGAGCTGCGCGAGCAGCTCCGTCAGTTGGCGAAGCTTCAGGAGGCAAGTGTTCGGGTCATCAGAAAAATAGCGCTCGGCGAGCATCCCTAGGCGCACCAATTGCTGGTCGTGCACCTTGAGATGTCCGAAATTCGATGGCATGTCGCCAAACATCGGTAGCCTTTCTCGGAGGCTGGCGTTACCTGCGAGATGCCGAGGAATGGCGCTGTCCGGGGGACGTGACCGGCGGCGTAACGATGCCGTGATCACGACAATAGCTGAGCACCATGACCTCCAACATAGACGCAACGCTGCGCCTCTCGACCTCCGCGGCCGTCGACAGCGCGGCTTTGACATCGGGCGGGACTCGGGCGCTGACCACCTCGGTCTTACTCACTGCCACGGCGGAACTCCTGTGTGAAAAACGCTAGCAGATTGCAAGGATAACCTATCCCCTTTCGCGATCGGCCCTGGGGTGTCCTGCTGCCCGTTTCATCGCCGGCGTCCCGAAGGGACTCAAATCCTCCAGCGAGGTCTTTCCAAGAATGACTATGCGCTGCATGGAAGCACATTCACGTCTTCGTGGCCGACTGCGGTCTTTGATAGGACAAGCCTGGTCGACGTCTTCCACGTCTGTTGCTCTCGTTCATCGGGTAGGTAGGCTGCCTTCGAGTCGCCAAACGGCTGAACGGGCGGTCACCGGCGTATTGTCGCCTGTTCCGACACGGCCCATCCGCTGCCGTGATGGGGGCGCTTCCAGTCGCCCCCATCACCACGTCCGAGTCACCACCCTCGCCGATAAGAATCGGGTTACTTGCTTACGCCACCAACCGCGGCGACGCCAGATTTCTACGAAAACTGAACGCCGCTAACAGCCCGATTGGGCGCGGCAGGCCGACGACAGCAACGGCCAAACAACCGCCATCCCGAGACCGCGCCGACCAGACCGGTCAACCTGGACGCCCGCGAGAATGAATGCCACGGATCGAACTCCGTCCTGACCTTCGTACCCTTCACCACCGTGATCAACACGAACGCCGGACCCGCGTCGCGTCACAAACATCCGCCTCGCCCCCGGGCGTTCTACGGCCGTGGTCTTGTGAGGCTAACCCCTCACCCGAACAGCCGCCGATCCCACACCACCGCCTCCGGCGCACCCACCCTCACCCTGGAAAAATCCGGGTGCGCCGGGTTCACGACCGCATTGAACTCCAGCCGCGCCACCACCGACGGCACCACCAGCACCAGGCTTCGCCTCGACGCCAGCCAGTCGTCGCCGAACTGCCGCGCCGCGCCGCTATCTTCTGCATCCCAGCCGTCGGGCAAGCTCGCCTGCTCATGCCGCTCGACCAGCGCATCCTCGTCGGGCACCTCGGCGATCACGATCTGCTGCGTGCCGGGAATGCGTCCGATGCCGGCATGGGCGAGGATCTCGAGCATCGCGCAGGCGGAACTCAAAGAACCATAGATGGCGGGATGCCCCGGGCTGTTCCAGCGCCCGCCCAGCAGCGCGGCGCCGGTTCCGTCCCAGATCGGGTGACGCCGGTCGGCGATGCGGTAGACGCGCATCAGGCGGCGATGCCGTAGAAGAACCTCCACAGCAGGGTCTCGACCCGGCGCGCGCCCAGCTCGGTCATCGCGACCTCGAGCGGAGGCTGCCCGCCCAGCATCGCGTGCGGTGCGTGCAGGAAGGCGAGCGCGTCCTCGTCCGAGTTCCAGACGTGGCGGGCGGTGGCATAGACGCGGGCGAGGCGCTCGATCTTTTCGGATTCGGTGGGGCTGAGACGGTCGCGGCGGCGCTTGAAGGTGGCTTCGGGAACGACGCGGTGGAGCAGGATGCGGCGCTCGTCGGGGTTGCGCCCCAGGCGCTCGACGCCTGCCTTGAGGGCGGCCTTGGGGAGGCCTTCGGCGACTTGCTCGTCGAGTTCGGCAAACGAGTGCGGCGCCGGCGCGAGCGCCATCACTGCGGCGATCTGCTCAGGGGTGACGAGTTGCACGGCGGCGGCTCCGGTATCACATGACGACCTGAATATGGATCATGTGATACCGGATATCAAGTACTACGTCTTCACTCGACAGTGACCGACTTCGCGAGGTTGCGGGGCTTATCCACGTCCGTCCCCTTCACCAGCGCCGCGTGGTACGACAGCAGCTGCAGCGGGATCACGTGCAGCACCGGCGACAGCATGCCGTAGTGCTCGGGCATGTGCAGGATGTGCACGCCTTCCGACTCGGGGATCTCGCTGCCCGCGTCGGCGAAGACGTAGAGCTCGCCGCCGCGCGCGCGGACTTCCTGCAGGTTGGACTTGAGCTTTTCGAGCAGCTCGTCGGCCGGGGACACGGCGATCACCGGCATGTCCTTGTCCACCAGGGCGAGCGGGCCGTGCTTGAGCTCGCCGGCGGCGTAGGCTTCGGCGTGGATGTAGGAGATCTCCTTGAGCTTGAGCGCGCCTTCCATGGCGATCGGCCAGTGGCTGCCGCGGCCCAGGAAGAGCGCGTGCTCCTTGCCGGCGAAGCGCTGCGCCCACTGCTCGATCTCGGGCTCGAGCTCGAGCACCTTCTGCACCGCGACCGGCAGGTGGCGCAGCGCGGCGAGGCGGCGCTCCTCGTCTTCGGCGGACAGGCGGCCGTTGATCTTGGCGAGCGCGAGCGTGAGCAGCGCGAAGGCGGCGAGCTGGGTGGTGAAGGCCTTGGTGGAGGCGACGCCGATCTCGGGGCCGGCGCGGGTGATGAAGCGCAGCGCGGTCTCGCGCACGATGGCGGATTCGGGCACGTTGCAGATCGCCAGCGTGCGCTGCATGCCGAGCGCCTTGGCGTGCTTGAGCGCGGCCAGGGTGTCGGCGGTCTCGCCCGACTGCGAGATGACCACGACCAGGGTGTCGGGGTCGGGGACGGACTCGCGGTAGCGGTATTCGCTGGCGATCTCGACGGTGACCGGCAGCTTGGCGATGGATTCGATCCAGTAGCGCGCGACCAGGCCGGCGTGGTAGCTGGTGCCGCAGGCGAGCACGAGCACGCGGCGCACACCGTCGAAGACTTCGCCCGCGCGCGCGCCGAAGTGCTGCGGGGTGATGCCGGCACCGCCGGCGATCAGCTCCAGCGTCTGCGCCAGGGCCTGCGGCTGCTCGAAGATTTCCTTCTGCATGTAGTGGCGGAACTTGCCGAGTTCGACCGCGTCGGCCGACAGGCTGGAGATGTGCACCTCGCGCTCGACCGGGCTGCCGTCGGAGCGGATCACGATGTAGCTGTCGCGGCGCAGCTCGGCGAGGTCGCCGTCTTCCAGATAGACGATCTTGCGCGTGACCTGCAGCAGCGCGGCGGTGTCGGAGGCGGCGTACATGCCGTCCTCGCCGATGCCGAGCAGCAGCGGCGAGCCGCGGCGCGCGACGATGACGCGGAAGGGGTCGGCCTCGGCGACCACGCCGATGGCGTAGGCGCCGACGAGCTCGTTGGTGGCCTGGCGCACGGCCTCGAAGAGGTCGGTGTTGGCCTGCAGCTTGTAGTGGACCAGGTGGGCGATGGCCTCGGTGTCGGTCTCGGACTCGAAGACGTAGCCCTTGCCCTGCAGGTCGGCCTTGATGGATTCGAAGTTCTCGATGATGCCGTTATGCACCACGGCGAGGCCGCCCGAGATGTGCGGGTGGGCGTTGCGCTCGGAGGGCACGCCGTGGGTGGCCCAGCGCGTGTGCGCGATGCCGATGTGGGCGGAGAGCTGGCGCGCATCGGCGAGCGCGGCGAGCTCGGCCACGCGGCCGCAGGAGCGCAGGCGGGTGAGCTCGCCGGCGAGCACGGCGAGGCCGGCCGAGTCGTAGCCGCGGTACTCGAGCTTGCGCAGGCCCTCGAGCAGGACCGGGACGACGTTGTTGGTTGCGATTGCGGTGACGATGCCACACATGGCGGGGCTTCCTTGTCGGTCTTTGGATTCGGTGCGGAGGGCGGGGCGGGCGGATCGGCTGGCGGAGGGGCTCAGCGCGGCTGCTTGACCGGGCGCTTCCAGTGTTCGAGGCTGATCTGCTTGCTGCGCGACACGGTGAGCTGTCCGGCGGGGGCGTCCTTGGTGAGCGTGGTGCCGGCGCCCAGGGTGGCGCCGCGGCCCACGCGCACCGGCGCGACGAGCTGGGTGTCGGAGCCGATGAAGACCTCGTCCTCGATGATGGTGCGGTGCTTGTTGGCGCCGTCGTAGTTGCAGGTGATGGTGCCGGCGCCGATGTTGACCTTGCTGCCGACGTCGGCGTCGCCCACGTAGGCGAGGTGGTTGGCCTTGGAGTGGTCGGCGATGACGCTGTTCTTGATCTCGACGAAGTTGCCCAGGTGCACGTCGGTGCCGAGCACGGTGCCGGGGCGGGTGCGGGCGTAGGGCCCGATCACGCAGGCCTGGCCCATGGTGGTGCTGTCGACGTGGCTGAAGGGCTCGAGCCGGGTACCGGCGCCGATGCGGGCGTCGCGGACGACGCAGTTGGCACCGATGCGTACGCCGTCGCCGAGCTCGACCTCGCCTTCGAAGACGCAATTGACGTCGATCTCGACGTCGCGCCCGACCGTGAGCGTGCCGCGCACGTCGATGCGCGCCGGGTCGATCAGGGTGACGCCCTCTTCCATCAGGCGGCGGGCGATGTTGCCCTGGTGGATGCGCTCGAGCTCGGCGAGCTGCATCTTGTTGTTGACGCCCAGCGTCTCGGCGAAGGCGTCGGGCTGCACGGTCGTCACCTCGACGCCGTCGGCCACGGCCAGCCCGATGATGTCGGTGAGGTAGTACTCGCCCTGGGCGTTGTCGTTGCCGATGCGGCCGAGCCAGGCGCGCAGGTGGCGGACCGGGGCGACCAGGATGCCGGTGTTGACCTCGCGCACCTTGCGCTCCGCGTCGGAGGCGTCCTTCTCCTCGACGATGCGCACCACCTTGCCGGCGGCGTCGCGCAGGATGCGGCCGTAGCCGGTCGGGTTGTCCATCTCGACGGTGAGCAGCGCCAGGCGCGCGTCGCCGGCGGCGGCGACCAGGCGGCGCAGCGTGGGCACGCCGATCAGCGGCACGTCGCCGTACAGCACCAGGGCCACGTGCTCGTCGTCGAGGTGGGGCAGCGCCTGCTGCACCGCATGACCGGTACCGAGCTGCGGCTCCTGCCGCGCCCAGGCCAGGTCGACGGCATCGAGGCGCTCGCGCACCACTTCACCCCCATGGCCGTACACCACGCAGACGCGCTGGGCGTCGAGCGTGCGGGCGGCATCGAGCACGTGGGCCAGCATCGGCTTGCCGGCGATGGGTTGGAGGACCTTGGGCAGGACCGAGCGCATGCGCTTGCCCTGGCCGGCAGCGAGAACGACGACTTGCATGGTTGATTCCGTGGCGAAATGGGGAAATTCGACCGCTTCCGGGTGCGCGACCGACCGCATCCGCGCCCGCGCAGTTCCGAAAACGCGCGGAGTCTAGCACGCGACCACGACGGTCGATCGTGAGCAAACGCATGGTGCGGGCATGAAAGATCACCCCCGCCGCGACAAAACGCGCGCCTGATTGACGCATTGCACAATTCGATCGTTTTAGCGCATGTTTCAGTCACATACAAGGTCTAGAATCGCGTGTTGCAATGCACCCAAGAACGAGAGTTGCCATGAAAGCTCCTGCCGCACAAGCGATGATCCAGAACCGCACCTTCGACGAGATCCAGGTGGGCGACTTCGCCCAGCTGGTGCGTACGCTGCGCCCCGAGGACATCCACCTCTTCGCCGCCATGTCCGGCGAAGTCAACCCGACCCACGTCGATCTCGAATACGCACGCTCCAGCCAGTTCCGCGAGGTCGTCGGCCACAGCATGTGGGGCAGCACGCTCATCTCCACCGTGCTCGGCACCGAGTTCCCCGGCCCCGGCACGGTGTACGTGTCGCAGGGGCTGAACTTCTGGCGCCCGATCACGATCGGCGACACGCTGACGATCACGGTCACCTGCAAGGAAAAGTTCGAGCACAACCACCACATCATCTTCGACTGCCTGGCGGTGAACCAGGACGGTCTCAAGGTGATCGACGGCATCGCCGAGGTGATGGCGCCGACCGAGAAGATCTCGCGCGCACGCGTCGTGCTGCCCGAGGTCACCGTGTCCGACCGCGAGCTGCGCTACCGCCACCTGCTGTCGGTGTCGGCCGGCCTGTCGCCGATCCCGATCGCGGTGGCCCACCCCTGCGACCGCGAATCCCTGCTCGGCCCGGTCCAGGCGGCACGCGCCGGCCTGGTCGAGCCGATCCTGGTCGGCCCCGAGTCGCGCATCCGCGCCGTGGCCGAAGAACATGAGATCGACATCAAGGGCCTGCGCATCGTCGACACCGAACACAGCCACGCCTCGGCCGAGGTTGCCGTCGCCCTGTGCCGCGACGGCGGCGCCGAGGCGCTGATGAAGGGCTCGCTGCACACCGACGAGATGATGAGCCAGGTGATCAAGCACCTGCGCACCGGCCGCCGCATCAGCCACGTCTTCCTCGCCGACGTGCCGACCTACCCGCACCCGCTGATGATCACCGACGCGGCGATCATGATCGAGCCCACGCTCGAGGATAAGGTCGACATCATCCAGAACGCGATCGAGCTCGCCCACATCCTCGGCCTGCCCGAACCCAAGGTGGCGATCCTGTCGGCGGTCGAGACCGTGACCTCGAAGATCCGCTCGACGATCGACGCCGCCGCGCTGTGCAAGATGGCCGACCGCGGCCAGATCAAGGGTGGCCTGCTCGACGGCCCGCTCGCCTTCGACAACGCGGTGTCGCTGGTCGCCGCCAAGACCAAGGGCATCAAGTCGGTCGTGGCCGGCAACGCCGACATCCTGGTGGTGCCCGACCTCGAGTCCGGCAACATGGTCGCCAAGCAGCTCGAGTACCTCGCCAACGCGCTGATGGCCGGCGTGGTGCTGGGCGCGCGCGTGCCGATCGTGCTGACCAGCCGTGCCGACACCGCCGAGACGCGCACCGCGTCGTGCGCCGTGGTGCAGCTGATGGCCCACAAGAAGCGCGAGGCCCTGAAGGCATGAAGGCCGTCCTCGTCCTCAACGCGGGCTCGTCGAGCCTGAAGTTCGCCCTCTATCCGCTCGAGGCCTCCAACAGCGGGCGCGTCGCCGCCGCGCCGGCGGTGTCCGGCCAGGTCGAGGGCATCGGCGCCAGGCCCGAAGTCAGCTTCAAGACCGCCACCGGCGAGCGCATCCAGGAGCCCGTCGTCACCGGCGGCAGTCAGGCTGAGCAGCACCGCGACGCGCTCGAGCACGTCTTCGCGCTGCTCGCGCGCCACAACCCGACGGTCGACATCGTCGCCGCAGGCCACCGTATCGTGCATGGGGGCGAGCACTACAGCGCGCCGACCCGGCTCGAGGAGTCGGTGCTGCGCACGCTCGACGCCTTCGTGCCGCTCGCCCCGCTGCACCAGCCGCACAACCTGCGCGCGGTGCGCGCGGTCGCCGGGCTGATGCCCCAGGTGCCGCAGGTGGGCTGCTTCGACACCGCCTTCCACCGCACCCAGCCGGCGGTCGCGCAGGCCTTCGCGCTGCCGCGCAGGCTGTCGGCCGAGGGCATCAAGCGCTACGGCTTCCACGGCCTGTCCTACGACTACGTCGCGCGCCAGCTGCCGGAAGTGGTCGGCGAGCGCGCCCGCGGCGCGGTGGTGATCGCCCACCTCGGCAACGGCGCGTCGATGTGCGCGCTGCGCGACGGTCGCAGCGTCGCGTCGACGATGGGCTTCACCGCGGTCGAGGGCCTGATGATGGGCACCCGCACCGGCAGCCTCGACCCCGGCGTGATGCTCTACCTGATGGAGCAGAAGGGCATGGACGCCAAGGCGCTCACCAGCCTGCTGTACAAGGAATCGGGCCTGCTCGGCGTGTCGGGCATCAGCCAGGACATGCGCACCCTGCTCGCCTCCGACGCCCCCGAGGCCAAGGAAGCGGTGGACCTGTTCTGCTACCGCATCGCGCGCGAGCTCGGCTCGCTGGCTGCGGCGGCGGGCGGGCTGGACGCGCTGGTGTTCACCGGCGGCATCGGCGAGCACGCCGCGCCGGTGCGCGAGAAGGTGGCCGCGCTGGCGGCGTGGATGGGCATCGAGGTCGACCCCGCCGCCAACGCCGACCACGCCCGCCGCATCGACACCGCGGCCAGCCGCGTCGCGGTCGCCGTGGTGCCGACCAACGAAGAGCGCATGATCGCGCGCTACACGGCGGAGACGCTGGGGCTGTAGGCGGCGCGGGCGGCGCGCATCGGCCAGCGCCGGCGCGCCGCGCTTCATCCATCGGCCGGATCGCGACTTGCGTCGCTCCCACAAGACCCTCGCCGGATCGCGACTCGCGTCGCTCCTACAAGACCCTCGCCGGATCGCGACTCGCGTCGCTCCTACAAGACCCCGCCGGATCGCGACTCGCGTCGCTCCTACAAGACCCCGCCGGATCGCGACTTGCGTCGCTCCTACGCCCCGCATGCGGGTACGGGGGTCGGGGGCGCTGTGGGAGCGACGCAAGTCGCGATCGCGGCCTCTCGGCCCGCGCAGTCCGCCCTCCCCGCGCGATCCTTTCGCCCCAATCCACCCGGGTATTCCCGCCTTGGGCATACCCTGCGCCCGGTGCTACCGTCATGCTCCCCAGCACGACGGAGCACACCATGAAAAGGCAAACCCTCCTCGCCACCGCGCTCATGATGGCGGCGTTCGGCGCCCTGGCGAAGCAGCCGGTCGACACCGGCCACGGCGGCGCGGTCGCCACCATCTCGCACGAGGCCAGCCTGGCCGCGATGCAGATCCTCGACGCCGGCGGCAACGCCATCGACGCCGCGGTGGCCGCGGCGGCCGCGCTCGGCGTCACCGACCCGTTCAGCTGCGGCATCGGCGGCGGCGGCTTCATGCTGATCTACTCCGCGAAAGACCGGCGCGTGATCGCCATCGACCACCGCGAGGTGGCCCCGGCGAGCTTCCACCCCGGCGTCTTCCTCGACGCCGAGGGCAAGGAGCTGGACTGGAAGGCCACCGTGCCCAACGGCATCTCGGTCGGGGTGCCCGGCACCGTGCGCGGCTGGCACGAAGCGCTGACGCGCTACGGCACGATGGGCTTCGACAAGGTGCTCGCGCCCGCCATCCGCGTGGCCGAAGAAGGCTTCGCGGTCGGCCCCAACTTCCACCGCATCAACAAGATCAACGAGGCCAAGTTCGCGCGCTTCTCCACCGCCTCGGCGCTCTACCTGCAGGATGGCAAGGCGCTGCCGGTGGGCACGCGTTTCCGCAACCCCGAGCTCGCGCAGACCTACCGCGACATCGCGCGCGGCGGGGTGAAGGCCTTCTACGAGGGCGCGATCGCGGCGAGCATGGTGGCGGCGGTGAACCACCCGCCGGTCACGCCCGGCACGAGCGTGATCGCCGGCGGCCTCACCATGGCCGACCTCAAGGACTACGAGGCGCGCATCCGTCCGCCGATACGTTCGACCTATCGCGGCTACGAGATCCACGGCATGCCCGCGCCCTCGAGCGGCGGCATCGCGATCGCGCAGGCACTCAACCTGCTCGAGACCTTCGACCTCGCCGGCAAGCCGCGCGCCGAGATCGAGCACCTCTACCTCGAGGCCTCGCGCCTGGCCTTCGCCGACCGCAACGCCTACGTGGCCGACGAGGAGTTCGTGGATGTGCCCAGGGACGGCCTGCTGTCCAAGGCCTACGCGCGCGAGCGTGCGAAACAGATCGGCGCCGGCGCGGCGCCGGGCAAGGTCGCGGCGGGCGATCCCTACCCCTTCGAGGACGACCGCTCGGTGCCGCTGCGCCCGCAGCCGAAGCCGCTCGCGCAGGAGTCGATGCATACCACCCACCTCACGGTGTCCGACCGCGAGGGCAACGTGGTCGCCTACACCTTCACCATCGAGGACTGGGGCGGCAGCGGCATCGTGGTGCCGGGGCGCGGCTTCCTGCTCAACAACGAGCTCACCGACTTCGACTTCAGCGGCCCCCACCCCAACCTGCCCGAGGCCTTCAAGCGCCCGCGCTCGAGCATGAGCCCGACCATCGTGCTGAAGGACGGTGCGCCCGCGTTCACGATCGGCTCGCCCGGCGGCTCGACCATCATCACCACCGCGCTGCAGACCATCGTCAATCACGTCGACCTGGGCATGAGCCTGGCCGACGCGCTCGCCGCCCCGCGCATGAGCCAGCGCAACGGCGAGACGACCCTGGTCGAGACCCTGCTTGGCTTCCCGGGCAGCGAGCAGGCCAAGGCGCTGGAGGCGAAGGGCCACAAGTGGCGCGAGACCGACCAGATCGGCGCCGCCAACGCCATCCGCTTCAACCCCGACGGCACGGTGACCGCGGTCAGCGAGCCGCTGCGCCACGGCGGCGGCAGCGCGATCGTGCAGAAGCAGTGAGGCGGGCACCGGCCCGGGCGCGAAGACCAGGCCGCGCGGCGCGAATCGCGGCCGCGGCCTGCCGGGGGCGCCTGCAGGGCCGGCGTCCTTGTCGAAACCGAACCTTCAGGCCGGCTCGCCGTGGAAGCGGAAGCCGCCGCGGCCATCGTGCTTGACGGCATAGAGCGCGGCGTCCGCGCGGCGCTGCAGTTCCCCGGCGTCGGCGTCGTCCTGCGGACCGAGGGCGATGCCGACCGAGGCGCCGATGTGCGCGACGCCCTCGCCGAGCTCGAAGGGCAAGGCCATGGCGGCGCAGATGCGCTCGGCCACCTCGGCGGCATCCTCGCGGCCGCCGACCTCGCCGAGGATCACCGCGAACTCGTCGCCGCCCAGGCGCGCCACCGTGTCGGAGGCGCGCACGCACAGTTCCAGGCGGCGGCCGACCTCGACCAGCAGCGCGTCGCCGGCGAGGTGGCCGAAGCGGTCATTGACGCCCTTGAAGTGGTCGAGGTCGACCAGCATCAGCGCGAAACGCTCGCCATGGCGTAGCGCGCTGGCGATCGCCGACTGCAGCCGATCCTCGAACAGGCGGCGGTTGGGCAGGCCGGTGAGCGCGTCGTGGTTGGCGCGGAAGCGCAGCTTCTCCTCGGTCTGCTTGCGCGAGGTGATGTCGGTCATCGTGGCGACGAAGCCCTCGGGCGCGTCGGCCTCGCCGATCCGCACCGCCGACATCCACTGCACGTACAGGTCGCCGTCCTTGCGCCGGTTCCATACCTCGCCCTGCCAGCGTCCGGCGGCGGCCAGCGTGGCGAGGAGCTCGCGGAAGAAGGCCCGGTCGTGGCGCCCCGAGCCGAGCATGGACGGCTTGCGGCCGAGGACTTCTTCGGCCGCGTAGCCGGTGATTTCGCAGAAGGCGGGGTTCACCTGGACGATGCGCAGCGCGGCGTCGAGCAGCATGATGCCCTCGGCGGCACTGTCGAAGATCGCGCGGTAGCGCGACTCGCTCGCCGCCAGGCGCTGCTCGCTGCGCCGGTGCAGGTCGACCTCCCCGGCGAGGCGGCGGTTGGCCTCGGCGAGTTCGACGGTGCGCCGCTCGATCAGACGCTCCTGCTCGGCGTTGATCCGCCGCACCTGGACGACATGGCGCCGGTTGGCACGCAGCAGGCCGTGCATCAGGCCGGCGGCGAGCAGCCCGGCGAGCAGATAGACGAAGACCGCGCGCATGCGCAGCTGATCGCGCCGGGCGATCAGCACCTCGGCAGGCATCGTCACCGAGATGCCGCCGCGGATGTCTCCCACCTGGTAACCCTGCTCTGCATGACACTGCAGGCAGGGCTCGCGCACCAGCAAGGGTGCCATGTAGCGATGCGCCGGGCCGCTTCCGCCCTCGCCGCCGCCCTCCACCAGCGCCAGCACCTCGGTCTCGCCGGCCTCGAATCGCGCGAGCGCCATCGCCTCCCAGGCGTCGGGACGGTTCTCGGGTCGGATCGGCTTGAGGCTGGTGAGGTGCAGGCGCGCGCCCTCCGCGTGCAGGGCGAGGTCGGCGATCTGCCGCGTCATGTAGGCCGGGTTGACCATGGTCAGGCGCACGCCGTCGGTGGTCTGCAGGTCGCGCGCCGGGTGCTTCAGCCAAGGGTTCGGCTGGGTGCTCTCGTCCACCACGACATACACCCCGCCATGCCTGGCGTTCCACTCGCGGGTGGTCTGGATCAGCGAGAACAGCGCCGCACCGCGTTCGCGGGCGATCGCGACGACGCTGCGGTCGATCAGCCGCCATTCGAGCACCAGCAACGTTCCGAACAGCAGCGCGCCGCAGAGGTAGATGAGCGCGACGACGCGCAGGGGATGCGCATCGCCGGATGCGGACTCCGACGCCATGTCATCGCCTCCGGTGGTCATGCTTCATTCTATGGAGAAAGCGCGCATGGAAGCGTGACACCTTTCCTCACGCCGGGCAGGCGGGATGAAGCGGCGTGCCGTCCTCGGCCTCCTCGCCGAGGAAGCCGCCGCTCTGGTGCGCCCACAGCCGCGCATAGAGGCCGCCGCGGGCGAGCAGGCTGTGGTGGTCGCCCTCCTCCACGATGCGGCCCTTGTCCATCACCACCAGGCGATCCATCGCCGCGATGGTGGACAAGCGGTGCGCGATCGCCACCACGGTCTTGCCTTCCATCAGGCGATACAGGCTGGCCTGGATGGCGGCCTCGACCTCGGAGTCGAGCGCGCTGGTGGCCTCGTCGAGCAGCAGGATGGGCGCGTCCTTCAGCATCACGCGCGCGATCGCGATGCGCTGGCGCTGGCCGCCGGAGAGCTTCACGCCGCGCTCGCCGACGTGGGCGTCGTAGCCGCTGCGACCCTTGGGGTCGGTAAGGCCGAGGATGAACTCGTGCGCCTCGGCCCGCTTCGCGGCGGCGATCATGTCGGCGTCGGTGGCGTCGGGGCGGCCGTAGAGGATGTTGTCGCGCACCGAGCGGTGCAGCAGCGAGGTGTCCTGGGTGACCATGCCGATCTGCGCGCGCAGGCTGTCCTGCGTCACGCCGGCGATGTCCTGGCCGTCGATCAGGATGCGGCCCTGCTCGAGATCGTAGAAGCGCAGCAGCAGGTTCACCAGGGTCGACTTGCCCGCGCCCGAGCGCCCGACCACGCCGATCTTCTCGCCCGGACGGATGGTCAGCGTGAAGTCGTCGATCACCCGCCGCGCCTGCGGCCCGGTGGCGCCGTAGGCGAACACGAGCCGCTCGAAGCGCACCTCGCCGCGGCTCACCACCAGCGCCTTGGCGTCGCTGCGGTCGACCACCGCATGCGGGCGCGACAAGGTGTTGATGCCGTCCTGCACGGTGCCGACGTTCTCGAACAGCGAGGCCATCTCCCACATCACCCAGTGCGACATGCCGTTCAGGCGCAGCGCCATCGCGGTCGCCGCCGCCACCGCGCCGACCCCGACCTCGCCCTGGCTCCACAGCCACAGCGTCGTGCCGCCGGTGGCGAGGATCAGCCCCATCGACAGGCTGTGATTGACGATCTCGATGCCGCTCACCAGGCGCATCTGCGCATGCACGGTGCCGAGGAACTCCTGCATCGCGCCGCGCGCGTAGCCGGCCTCGCGGCCGGCGTGGGAGAACAGCTTGACGGTGGCGATGTTGGTGTAGGCGTCGGTGATGCGCCCGGTCATCAGCGCGCGCGCGTCGGCCTGGGCGCGCGACACCTTCGACAGGCGCGGCACGAACCAGCGCAGCGCCAGCACATAGAGCGCCAGCCAGCCGAGGAAGGGTGCGAGCAGCCAGGCGTCGAAGCTCGCCACCACCGCGGTCATGGTGAAGAAGTAGATGCTCACGAACACCAGGATGTCGGTAAGGATCAGGCAGGTGTCGCGCACCGCGAGCGCGGTCTGCATGACCTTGGCCGACACCCGGCCGGCGAACTCGTCCTGGTAGAAGCTCATGCTCTGGCCGAGCATCAGGCGGTGGAAGCGCCAGCGCAGCCGCATCGGGAAGTTGCCCGCCAGGCTCTGGTGCTTGAGCAGGGTCTGCACCGCCACCAGCACGATGCTGCCGAGGATGATGGCCGCGAGCAGCAGCAGGGTGCCGCCCTCGTCCGCCCACAGGCGCGCGGGCTCGACCGCGGCCAGCCAGTCGACCACGCGGCCGAGCATGGCGAACAGCAGGGCCTCGAAGGCGCCGATGGTCGCGGTGAGCAGCATCATGCCGAGGATGAAGGGCCGCATGCCCTCGGTGCCCGCCCACAGGAAGGCGAAGAAGCCGCGCGGCGCGGGGCCGGGGGCGGCTTCGGGATAGGGGTCGACGCGGCGTTCGAACCAGCTGAAAGGCACGGCGGCTCTCCGTGATGGGTCCGGCCTGTGACCGGCCGGATGGGCCGCGGGTGCCCGCGGCAAAGCAAAAAGCCCCGCGCGTGGCGGGGCGGGGTTCGCGGCTGCCGCCACCCGCGCAGGAGGGCGGCGGGCCGGGCTTACATGGTCGGCGCGCTGCTGCGGATCAGGTGGTCGAAGGCGGACAGCGAAGCCTTGGCACCTTCGCCCATGGCGATGATGATCTGCTTGTACGGCACCGTGGTGCAGTCGCCGGCGGCGAAGATGCCCGGCACCGAGGTCTGGCCCTTGGCGTCCACGATCACCTCGCCGAAGCGCGACAGTTCGAGCGTGCCCCTGAGGAAGTCGGTGTTGGGCAGCAGGCCGATCTGCACGAAGATGCCTTCGAGCTCGAGACGGTGCTCGGCGTTGGTCTTGCGATCCTTGTACACCAGGCCATTCACCTTGTCGGCACCGGTGACCTCGGTGGTCTGCGCGCTCTTGATCACGCTGACGTTGGGCAGGCTGTAGAGCTTCTTCTGCAGCACGGCGTCGGCGCGCAGGTCGTCGGCGAACTCGAGCAGGGTCACGTGGGCGACCACGCCGGCGAGGTCGATCGCGGCCTCGACGCCGGAGTTGCCGCCGCCGATCACCGCCACGCGCTTGCCCTTGAACAGCGGGCCGTCGCAGTGCGGGCAGTAGGCCACGCCCTTGCCGCGGAACTCCTTCTCGCCGGGCACGTTCATCTCGCGCCAGCGCGCACCGGTGGCGACGATCACGGTCTTGGCCTTGAGGCTGGCGCCGTTCTCCATCTTCACCTCGTGCAGGTTCTCGCCCGGCACCACGCCGGCAACGCGCTGCAGGTTCATGACGTCGACTTCGTATTCCTTGACGTGCTCCTCCAGGCTGGCGACCAGCTTGGGGCCTTCGGTGTACTTCACCGAGATGAAGTTCTCGATCGCCAGCGTGTCCATGACCTGGCCGCCGAAGCGCTCGGCCACCACGCCGGTGCGGATGCCCTTGCGCGCGGCGTAGATCGCCGCCGCCGCGCCGGCCGGTCCGCCCCCCACGACGAGCACGTCGAAGGCCGGCTTCTCGGAGAGCTTCCTGGCGTCGCGCGCCGCGGCGCCGGTGTCGACCTTGGCGAGGATCTGGCCGAGCTCGAGGCGGCCCTGGTCGAACTCCTCGCCGTTCAGGTACACCGTCGGCACCGCCATGATCTGGCGCTCCTCGACTTCCTTCTGGAACAGCGCGCCATCGATCATGGTGTGGCGGATCTTCGGGTTGAGCACCGCCATCAGGTTGAGCGCCTGCACCACGTCCGGGCAGTTGTGGCAGGACAGCGAGATGTAGGTCTCGAAGTTCAGCTCGACGTCGAGGTTCCTGATCTGCTCGATCACCTCGGCCTCGACCTTGGGCGGGTAGCCGCCGGCCTGCAGCAGGGCGAGGATCAGCGAGGTGAACTCGTGGCCCATGGGCAGGCCTGCGAAGCGCACGCGCGCCTCGCCGCCGCGCGGTCCGACCGAGAACGAGGGCTTGCGTTCGTCGTCATCGCGACGCTCGACCAGGGTGATCAGCTTCGACTGCTCGGTGACGTCGTGCAGCAGCTCGAGCAGTTCCTTCGACTTCGGACCATCATCCAGCGACGCCACGATCTCGATCGGCTGCGTCACCCGCTCCAGGTAGGCTTTCAGTTGAGTCTTGATGTTGGCGTCCAGCATGATGGTCACTCCCCTTCTGTTTTGCGACCGCCGCTGTTTACGGCAGTCCGGATACGACGCAGCCGGCGCGTGGCCGGCTGCGGAGCTTGCGCCCCGGACCACGGCGGTCCGGGGAAAGGTGCAGCAGTGCCTTAGATCTTGCCGACCAGGTCGATCGACGGGGCCAGCGTGGCTTCGCCTTCCTTCCACTTCGCCGGGCACACTTCGTTCGGGTGCGAGGCGACGTACTGGGCGGCCTTGAGCTTGCGCACGGTCTCGGTCACGTCACGGGCGATGGCGTTGTCGTGCACTTCCATCGTCTTGATGACGCCTTCCGGGTCGATCACGAAGGTGCCGCGCAGGGCCAGGCCGGCTTCCTCGATATGCACGCCGAAGGCGCGGGTCAGCTGGTGGGTCGGATCGCCGACCAGGGGGAACTTGGCCTTGCCGACGGCCGGCGAAGTCTCGTGCCAGACCTTGTGCGAGAAGTGGGTGTCGGTGGTGACGATGTAGACCTCTGCGCCGGCCTTCTGGAACTCGGCGTAGTGCTCGGCCGCGTCCTCGATCTCGGTCGGGCAGTTGAAGGTGAAGGCGGCCGGCATGAAGATCACCACGGACCACTTGCCCTTCATGCTCGCATCGGAGACTTCGACGAACTTGCCGTTGTGGAAGGCCTGGGCTTTGAACGGTTGAACCTGGGTGTTGATCAGCGACATCTGTAATCCTCCAGAAGGGTTGTTGGAACGGTTCGGTGCAACTCGATGGAGCAAAGTTTAGACCGGTTCCTTGAATTGCTCTAATTGATTATGGAGATCCAGTCGATTGGAGGTCCCTATGGACTCGCGATTACCGGAGTGCATCGTCGATCGCGCCGCCACCGCCCGGGACAACGTCCGCGGGCAGCGTGCAAACGACGATCGAGTGTAATTGGGGACGGATGACGAAAGTTCAAGTGCCGGCGAGATGCCGCCGCACCGAGATCGCCGCGCCCAGCCAGCCGAGGAAGGCCGCGAAGGCGACGATCGCCAGGCTGGCCTCGGGCTCGGGCCCGCTCAGCGCGAAGACGGCGCCGTAGGTCTCGGCGAGCCGCGCCACCGGGGCGGCGAGCGCCTCGATGCCGAGCGCCATGGTGCCGAGCGCGACGAGACCGCCGAGGGCGCCCTGCAGGCCGCCGAACCAGTAGAAGGGGCGGCGGATGAAGGGATCGGTGGCGCCGAGCAGCCGGCTCACCGCGATCTCCTGGCGCTGGGTGAGGATCTGCAGGCGAATGGTGTTGAAGGTGACCACCACCAGCGCGAAGCCGAGCAGGCCGGCGAGCATCAGCACCGCCGAACGTCCAAGCCCGAGCAGCGCATGCAGGCGCTCGACCCAGGCCGAGTCGAGCTGCACGTGCGCCACCTTGGGCCAGGAGCGCATGCGCTCGGCCATGCGCTCGAACAGCGCCGGATCCTCGCGGCGCGGCGCGAGCACGAAGGCGTCGGGCAGCGGGTTGGCCTTGAGCCCGCCGAGCACGTCGCCCAGGCCTGCAGCCTCGAGCTGGCGCAAGCCCTCGTCGCGTGGCACGAAGCGGTAGCTGGCGAGTTCGCTCTCGCCTTTCAGGCGCTGCTCGATCGCGGCGACCTCGGCCGCGCCGGCGTTCATGTCCAGGAACAGGCTGATCTCGGGCGTGCCGGAGACGCCGCGCGCCAGCGAGCCGAGGTTGTCGAGGAGCAGGTAGCCGCCGCCCGGCAGCGACAGCGCGATGCCGACCACCAGTGCCGACAGCAGGGTGCCTACGGGCTGCGACACCAGCCGGTGCAGTGCGTGACGGATCGCACGCAGGTGCAGGTAGAACCAGTTGATCACGCCGCAACCTCCTCCTGCGCCGGCCGTCCGCCCGGGCGCGAGTCCTCGACCAGCTGCCCCTTGGCCAGCACGAGCCGGCGCGGCCGGCTGGCGGCGAACAGGCTGGCGTCGTGGGTGGACACGAGCACGGTGACGCCGGCCTGGTTGAAGGAGCGGAACAGTGCCGCGATGTCGGCGGCGTAGGCGGGGTCGAGGTGGGCGGTGGGCTCGTCGGCGATGAGGATCGACGGCCGGTTGACGATCGCGCGCGCGATCGCCACGCGCTGCTGCTCGCCGCCCGACAGACCCGCCGGCATCTCCTTGCCACGCCCGTCCAGGCCCACGCGCTCGAGCGCGGCCGCCACCCGCTTCGCGGCGTCGGCCGCGGGGTGGCCGGTGATCACCAGCGGCAGCATCACGTTGTCGTAGACGTTGCGGTCGAACAGCAGCCGGCTCTCCTGCAGCACCAGGCCGAGGTTGCGGCGCAGGTAGGGGATGGCCGTGCGCGGCAGGTGCGACACGTCCTGACCGTTGATCAGCACACGACCGGCGGTCGGGCGCTCGATGACCGGGATGAGCTTGAACAGCGTGCTCTTGCCCGCGCCGGAATGGCCGGAGAGCACGACCAGCTCGCCATGGCGGATCTCGAAGCTGACGCCCGCCAGCGCCGTGTAGCCGCCCGCATAGCGCTTGGCCACGTCCTCGAAGACGATCATCTGCGCGCTTCCGCTCCCGCCTTGACCGCACCGGCACCCGGCTCGAAGAGCGCATCGACGAACTCGCGCGCCTTGAACGGCTGCAGGTCGTCGATGCCCTCGCCGACGCCGATGAAGCGCAGCGGCTTGGGGCACTGGCGCGCGATCGCCGCCAGCACGCCGCCCTTGGCGGTGCCGTCGAGCTTGGTGACCACCAGGCCGGTGACGCCGATCGCCTTGTCGAAGGCCTTCACCTGGGCGAGCGCGTTCTGGCCGATGTTGGCGTCGAGCACCAGCAGCACCTCGTGCGGCCCGCTCGGGTCGGCCTTGGCGATCACCCGGCGCACCTTGGCGATCTCTTCCATGAGGTGGAGCTGGGTGGGCAGGCGGCCGGCGGTGTCGGCGAGCACGACGTCGATCTTGCGCGCACGTGCGGCGTTGATGGCGTCGAAGATCACCGCCGCGGCGTCGCCGCTGTCCTGCGCCACCACGGTGACGTTGTTGCGCTCGCCCCAGGTCATCAGCTGCTCGCGCGCGGCGGCGCGGAAGGTGTCGCCCGCGGCGAGCAGCACGCTCTTGCCATGGGCCTGGAAGTACTTGGCCAGCTTGCCGATCGAGGTCGTCTTCCCGGAGCCGTTGACGCCCGCGATCATGATGATGAAGGGGCGATGACCTGCGACCTCGAGCGGCGCTTCGAGCGGCGCGATGATCTCGTGCAGGCCGTCGGCGAGCGCCTTCTGCAGCTGGTCGGCGGTCTCCAGGCGGTCGCGCTTCCAGCGCCGGCGCAGGTCGTCGATCAGGTGCTGGGTGGCGTCGACGCCGCAGTCGGCCATCAGCAGGGTGGATTCGAGCTCCTCGAGCAGGTCCTCGTCGATCTTGCGCAGGCCGAACAGGCTCGCCAGCCCTCCGCCGATCTGGTTCCGAGTGCGCGCGAGGCCGGCCTTGAGGCGCTCGGTCCACGACTTCTTCGCGACCGCGGCGGCGGCGGACGGCTCCGGCTCCGGCTCCGGCTCGGCTTCGGGTTCGGCTTCGATCGCCGGCTCGACCGCGACGGGGGCTTCGGGCGTCGACTCGCCCGGGGGTTCCGGCTGCGGCTCGGGCACGGCTTCGGCTGGCGCCTGCGCAGCGGGCTCCGGCTCGGCAAGGGCCGCCGCCTCGGCGGCCGGCTGCGCAGGGGATTCGGGCAGCGCAGCGGGCTCGACGGGCTCTGCGGTCGCGTCGATCTCCGCCGCGTCGCGACGCGCAGCCTCGGCCACCGAGGCCTCCGCGGGCGCTTGCGGCGCCGGCGCGCCGGCGAGGTCTTCGGCGCGGACCTCGGAGGCGGTCTGCTCCTCGGCAGCCTGCTCGGCGGGCCTGGCCTCGTCGACAGACTTGCCGAACTTCTTCTTCAGGAAACCAAACATGAAACGCTCGGGTCAGAGGGGACGTTTTGCGTCGGCGCACGCGGCCCGGCAAGCATGGGCGCGCACCGCCGATCACGCTAAGATGCGGCTCCCCGGCACTGGCTGCGCCATGCGCAGCGGGCCTCGCGGAGTGCCGCGGATTCTAACAGATGCAGGACAACTCCATGTTTCGCCTCCCCCCCGCCCTCCGCCTCGCCCGCCTGCCCGGAAGCCGCCTCGCACGCGGGCTCCTCCTCGGCGCGACGCTCTCCGCCGCGCTCGCCCCGCCCGTCCTCGCCAACCCCTTCGAGACCACGCTCGCCAACGGCATGAAGCTGATCGTCAAGGAGGACCGCCGCGCCCCCTCGGTGGTGCACATGGTGTGGTACCGCACGGGTGCGATGGACGAGCCGGACGGCGTCTCGGGCGTGGCCCATGTGCTCGAGCACATGATGTTCAAGGGCACGAGGGAGGTCGGCCCGGGCGAGTTCAACCGCCGCGTGGCCGCCGTCGGCGGGCGCGACAACGCCTTCACCGGCAAGGACTACACGGCCTACTTCCAGCAGGTGCCGCCCGCCCACCTGCCGGCGATGATGGCGCTCGAGGCCGACCGCATGAAAAACCTCGTGCTCACCGACGAGGAGTTCGCGCGCGAGATCGAGGTGGTCAAGGAGGAGCGCCGCCTGCGCACCGACGACCAGCCGCGCGCGCTCGTGTTCGAGCAGCTGATGGCCACCGCCTACCAGGCCCACCCCTACCGCCGCCCGGTGATCGGCTGGATGCCCGACCTCGAGGCCATGCGGCCGGAAGACGCGCGCACCTGGTACCGGCGCTGGTACGCGCCCAACAACGCGTACCTGGTGGTCGTGGGCGACGTCGACCACCGCGAGGTGTTCCGCCACGCCGAGCAGACCTACGGCGCCCTCCCCGCCGGCGAGCTGCCCGCCCGCCGCATCTCCCCCGAACCGGCGCAACGCGGCCCGCGCGCCTCGACGGTGAAGGCCCCCGCCGAACTGCCCTATCTCGCCATGGCCTGGCACGTGCCCGCGCTGCGCGATCCCGCCAACGACCGCGAGGCCTTCGCGCTCGACGTGCTCGCCGCCGTGCTCGACGGCTACGACGGCGCCCGCCTCACCCGCGGCCTGGTGCGCGACCAGCGCATCGCGGTCAGCGTCGGTGCCAGCTACGACACCGGCAACCGCGGCCCGGCGCTGTTCTACCTGCACGGCGTGCCCGCCGCCGGCACCAGCCCGGAGGCGCTCGCCGAGGCCTTGCGCGCCGAGCTGCGCCGTATCGCCGACGAAGGCATCAGCGCCGCGGAGCTCGCGCGCGTGAAGACGCAGGCGATCGCCGCCCAGGTGTACAAGCGCGACTCGCTGATGGGCCAGGCGATGGAGATCGGCCACCTCGAATCCGCGGGCCTGTCCTGGCGCGACGAGGACAAGCTGCTCGATGGCCTGCGCGCGGTCACCGCCGAGGAGGTGCAGGCGGTAGCGAAGCGTTACTTCGACGACGCCAGCCTCAACACCGCCCGCCTCGATCCGCAGCCGCTCGGCGACAAGCGCCCGCGCTCGTCCTTCGCCGCCCCGCGCCACTGAAGCGCAACGCCCACGAAATACCCGCCATGACCGCAGAAACCCCCAGCCTCGAGCGCTCCCCCACCCGCCCCCGCCGCCTCCATCTCCTGCGCACCGCCGCGTTCGTACTTGGTGCCGGCGCGGCGGCCGGCGCGCTCGCCGCCCCCGAGATCGTCGAATGGACCGCGCCCACCGGCGCGCGGGTGCACTTCGTCGAGAGCCGCGCGCTGCCGCTGGTCGACATCCAGATCTCCTTCGCTGCCGGCGGCGCGCTCGACCCCGAAGGCAAGGCCGGGCTGGCGAGCATGACCCAGGCCCTGCTCGACGCCGGCGCCGGCGGGCTCGACGAGCAGACCATCGCCGACCGCAAGGCCGATCTCGGCATCGAGCTCTCCGGCGGCACCGACAACGACCGCGCCAGCATGGCGCTGCGCAGCCTGTCCTCGCCCGCCGAGCTCGACGCCGCAGTCGAGCTCGCCGCCACCCTGCTCGCCCGCCCCGACTTTCCCGCCGCGGTGCTCGAGCGCGAGCGCAGCCGCGCGATCGCCGGCCTGCGCGAGGCGCTGACCAAGCCCGCCACGCTCGCCGCGCGCCAGTTCAACGCCGCGCTCTACGCCGGCCACCCTTATGGCCACGACAGCACGCCGGAGTCGCTCGCCGCGATCGGGCGCGAGGACCTGGTCGCCTTCCACCGCCTGCACTACGGCGCCAAGCGCGCCGCGGTGGCGATCGTCGGCGACGTGGACCGCGCCGCCGCCGAGCGCATCGCGATCCGCCTCACCGAAGGCTTGCCCGCAACCGACGCCGCCGCGCCGCTGCCGACACCCGCGCCGACGACGGCGCAGGTCTTCCGCATCCCGCACCCCTCGGCGCAGGCCCACATCCTCGTCGGCCAGCCCGGCATGGCGCGCGAGGACGCCGACTACTTCCCCTTGCTGGTGGGCAACTACGTGCTCGGCGGTGGCGGCTTCGTGTCGCGGCTGACCGCCGAGGTACGCGAGAAGCGCGGTTTTGCCTACAGCGTGTACAGCGCGCTGTCGCCACAGCAGGTCGCCGGCCCCTTCCAGATCGGCCTGCAGACGCGCGGAAGCCAGGCCGAGGAAGCGCTCGCGGTGGTGCGGGCGACGCTCGCGGGCTTCCTCGCCGACGGCCCCAGCGCCGAGGAGTTGCAGGCCGCCAAGGACAACCTGATCAATGGCTTCGGCCTGCGTCTCGACTCCAACGCCAAGCTGCTCGACTACGTGTCGATGATCGGCTTCTACCGCCTGCCGCTCGACTGGCTGGAGCGCTACCCGCAGCAGGTCGCCGCGGTTGACGTCGCCGCGGTGCGCGCGGCCTGGCAACGCCGCATCCGCCCGGAACAGCTCGTCACCGTGATCGCCGGCGGCGACGGCGACCGTCCCGCGGCGGCGGGTGCGTCCACCACGCCCCCCGCGGAAGCCGCGCAGTGAGCCGGGTCCGCATCGTCGGCGGACAGTGGCGCTCGCGCCTGCTCGACGTGGCCTCGGTGCCAGGCCTGCGCCCGACGCCCGACCGCGTGCGCGAGACCCTGTTCAACTGGCTGGGCCAGGACCTCGACGGCCACGCCTGCCTGGACCTCTTCGCCGGCACCGGCATCCTCGGCTTCGAGGCCGCCTCACGCGGCGCCGCCCGCGTCGTCCTGGTCGAGCACGACGCGCGCGCGCTCGACGCACTGCACAAGGCGGCAAAGACCCTACAGGCGGCGCAAGTAGAGATCGTGCGCGGCGATGCGGTAAGATTCGCGCAATCCACGCCGCAGCGTTTCGACGGCGTGTTCCTCGATCCGCCCTACAAGCAGGGCTGGATCGAGCGGGTGTCGCCTTGGCTGGACCGGCTGGTCCGTCCCGAGGGATGGCTCTATGTCGAATCCGAAGTCGCCGTGGACAGCCTCGGCGCATGGCGCGCGGTCAAGCAGGGCCGCGCCGGGCAGGTCCATTTCCATCTCATGCGCAGGAGCGAGGAATGAAGGAAGCGATCGCGGTCTATCCGGGCACCTTCGACCCGTTCACCCGCGGCCACGAGGATCTCGTGCGGCGCGCCTCGATCCTGTTCGAGAAGGTCGTCGTCGCGGTCGCGCGCAGCAACAGCAAGAACCCGATCTTCGGACTGGAGGACCGGGTCGACATCGCACGCGATGCCGTCTCAGCCTTTCCCAACGTCGAAGTGGTCGGCTTCGACTGCCTGCTGATGGAGTTCCTCCAGCAGCAGGATGCGCGCGTGATCATCCGCGGGCTGCGTGCGGTATCCGACTTCGAATACGAATTCCAGATGGCAGGGATGAACCGCAAGCTTTATCCGGACGTCGAGACGGTGTTCCTGACGCCCGGTGAAGAATTCATGTTCATCTCCGCCACGATGGTGCGGGAGATCGCCCGCCTCGGCGGCGACGTGAGCAAGTTCGTGCAGCCCAGGGTGCTCGCACGGCTGCAGGAAAGACTCAAATCAAAGTAAACGCAAGGAAGCGAAGACCATGGCTCTGATGATTACCGACGAATGCATCAACTGCGACGTCTGCGAACCGGAGTGCCCCAACGGCGCCATCTACCAGGGCGAAGAGATCTATGAGATCGACCCCAACAAGTGCACCGAGTGCGTCGGCCACTTCGACGAGCCGCAGTGCCAGCAGGTGTGCCCGGTGGACTGTATCCCGCTCGACCCCAAGCGCGAGGAGACCAAGGACCAGCTGATGGCCAAGTTCCTCAAGCTGACCGGCAAGGCCTGATCACACCCGGCGGGAGCCCATCCCGCCGCACGAGACGACGGGGGCGGCCATCGGCGCGCCCCCGTCCGCTTTATTGCATGCGCGCGCCGCTCAGGCGGCCGCACGCACGCCCGTCACAGGCGTGTTGGCGGGCACGTCGAGCGCGTCGGCGACCGCGGCCTCGAGGTTGTCGAGCTCGTCCAGCAGCGCGCGCAGCGCCTCCTCGCCCTGCATCAACTCCTCCACGCGGCTCTCCAGCGTGTCGGTGGCCTCGTGGATGCGCTTGACGCTCTCGAGCCGGCGCTTGAGCTGGATCTGGTACTCGCGCACCTGGGTCTCCAGCGGCGACATCACCGCGCGCAGCCACTGCTCGACGTCGCGGTTGGCGAGCTCGAAGGTCTGGCGCGCCTGCACCGCGACGGTCTCGAAGAACTTCTGCGTGAGCGCGTGCTTCTCGGTGGTGACCAGGGTCAGCGCGGTGTTGATCTGGCGGTTGAAGGCCGTCTCCAGGCGCTCGAGCTCCTTCTCGTAGCGCAGCGTCGAGAAGCCTTCGGGTGCGGTGAGCTTGAGGCCGTGCTCGACGCTGAAGCGCTTGTACATGGCGTCGAGCATGCGGGTGATCTCGCCGATCTCCTCGGTCGAGCGCTGCAGGTTGCCACGCAGGCTGCGGAAATAGCCCTGCATGGCGTTGCGCAGCCCGCGCGTGAAGCTGGATTCGAGCATCGCCTCGCGCGTGCGCCGCGTCTCGTCGCGCACCGCGTCCAGGCCCATGTGCGCGAACAGGTTGTTGGCGAGGTCGGTGAACACCGTACGCACCGCGTAGTACTTCTGCAGACCCTGCTCGAACTCCTCCTTCTCGCTGCGGATCTTGCGCATCATGTATTCGATGACGCTCTGGTTCTTGCCGCGCAGGTCGGTAAGTTCCTGGAGCTGTTCGCGCAAGCCGGCCAGGCGCGCCTCGAGCAGGCTGCGCGTGGCGGCGGCGACCTCGGCGGACTCGGCGAGGATGTCCTCGCGCACGATCTCCTGCTTGGCGGGCAGCAGGCCCTCGGCGAGCGCACGCTCGAGCTGTGGCACACGGCTGCGCGCGAGCAGGGCCTCGTCGCCCTGGATGCGCGCCACCAGGCCCTTCTGCGCCGACACCGGGAACACCGCGGCGGGCTCGACGCCGAGGGTCGCGGCGACCGAGTCGACCTGGCGGCCGATCTCGGCTTCGATGCGCGCTTCGTCGCGCAGCCCGTCCCACAGCCCGTCGATCTTGTTGAGCACGACCAGGCGCCCGCGCTGGCGCTCGCTGCCAGCCTGCACGTAGTTGCGCCACACCGCGAGATCGCTCTGGGTGACGCCGGTGTCGGCGGCGAGGATGAACAGCACCGCGTGCGCATTCGGCAGCATCGACAGGGTGAGCTCGGGCTCGGCGCCGATCGCATTGAGGCCCGGCGTGTCGAGCACCACCAGGCCCTGCTCGAGCAGGGGATGCGGGAACTGGATCACGGCATGGCGCCAGCGCGGGATCTCGATGCGACCCTCGGCATCGGGACGGATGCCGTCGTCCCCTGCGGCATCGACGCGGAAGCCGAGCGCCTGCGCTTCGGCGACCTCGACCCGCTCGGTCTCGCCCACGCGCGCGAGCGCGGCCTGCAGGCCGGGGGCGTCGACCGCGTCGAGCGCGATCACGGTCCATTCTTCTGGATAGCGCTTGAGCTCGCTCACCGGCGTCTGGCGCGCGCGGCTGCGGATCGGCAGCAGACGCAGCTCGGGCTGCGCCCCCTTCTGCCACTGCAGCTCGGTCGGGCACATCGTGGTGCGGCCCGCGCTGGAGGGCAGGATGCGGTCGCCGTGGTCGGCGAAGAAAATCGCGTTGATGAGCTCGGATTTGCCACGCGAGAACTCGGCGACGAAGGCCACCGTGAGCTTGTCGTCGCGCAGGCGGTCGAGCAGGTATTGCAGGCGCATGTCCGCCTGGGCGTTGCCCACGTCGTTGCGCGCCAGCCACGCGCGCAGGCGGGCCACCGCGTCGCTGGCGTGGCCGCGCCAGCGGCTGTAGGCGGAAAACTGTTCGGTGAGATCGGTCATCGGCGTGCTCGTCCGGCAGGCGGGGGGGCGTCGGGCGCGCGCGAGGGCAAGGCCTCGCCGGCCCGCAGCGCAGAACATTATTCACCATAACCCGCTTCGCGGTTCGCGAGCGTGCCAAATTGCACGCCGCCTGCATGCCCCCCACCGGGGCATCGCCGTCCTTTCAGCTGCGGCGCTGGCAGCGCGGACAGAAGAAGCTCGCGCGTTGGGCGCTGACGATGCGCCGCACCGGCGTGCCGCACACCCGGCAGGACTCCCCGTCGCGACCATAGACGAAGTACTGCTGCTGGAAATAGCCTGGCCGGCCGTCGCCGCCGACAAAGTCGCGCAGCGTGCTGCCGCCGGCCGCGATCGCGGCGGCGAGCGTCTCGCGCACACAATCGACCAGGCGCGCGCAGCGTCGCGGCCCGAGCCGGCCGGCGGGCTCGAGCGGATGGATGCGGGCGCGGAAGAGGCTCTCGGAGGCGTAGATGTTGCCCACGCCGACGAGCTTGCGGCTGTCCATCAGCACATGCTTGATCGGCGCGCGCAGACCGCGCGTGATGCGCAGCAGCCAGTCGGCGTCGAAGCCGTCGCCGAGCGGTTCCGGCCCCAGGCCGGCGAGCAGCGGATGCGCCGCCACGTCGCCGGGCTGCCACACCACCATGCCGAAGCGGCGTGGGTCGCGCAGACGCAGCGCGCACTCGCCGAAGACAAAATCGACGTGGTCGTGCGCGCCCGCCGGCTCGGCCGCCGCGACCACGCGCAGGCTGCCCGACATCCCGAGATGCACGATCACCGTGCCCGCGGGAAAACGCAGCAGCAGGTACTTGGCACGCCGGTCGACCGCCTCGAGCCTGGCGCCCTCGATGTGCGCGGGCAGGTCGGCGGGCACCGCCACGCGCAGGCGCGGATTGCGCACCACCAGCCGGCTCAGGCTGCGGCCCTGGACGTGCGGCCGGATTCCACGGCAGGTGGTCTCGACTTCGGGCAGTTCGGGCATCGGGAAAGGAATCCGTGGGCTGCCCGCGCGCGGGCGCACACGGGGAACGGGTTGCGGCAGGGGCGGCGATCTGCCTACCATGGCATGAACCGAATTGTAGCCGAGCACTCGAAGCTTTCGCGGCACCCCCCGGCGGGTGCCAGGCGTTTCTTGCGCCGCGGCTCTGGCGCAACCCATCGAAGGTCCCGGAATTCCTCCCATGAAAACCCAGCTCGCCCGCATCGCCCGCTCCCTCTGCCTGGCCTTCGCGCTCGGCGCCGGCGGGGTCGCGACGGCGGCCAGCGGCGAGGCCGGCGAGGGCAACCTGCCCGCGCAGGAACTCACTCCGCGCACGCTGTACCACTTCCTGCTCGCCGAGATCGCCGGCGCGCGCGGCCAGATCGGCCTGTCGGCACAGCTCTATCTCGACCTCGCGCGCAGCACGCGCGACCCGCGCATCGCCCGCCGCGCCACCGAGATCGCGATGTACTCGCGCAACCTCGTGATGGCGCGCGGCGCCGCGGAGATCTGGACCGAGGTCGCCCCCGACTCGGACGAGGCGCGCCGGGTACTCGCCGGGCTGAGCGGCGCCGGCCGCGGCGAGGACATCAACCTCGAGGCCATCCAGTTCCAGCTCGCGCGCGTGCTCGCGCAATCGAACGGCCGCCTCGCGCAGAACCTGCTGAGCCTCGGCCATACCCTCGCCCGCGTACCCGACAAACAGGCGGTGCGCGGCATCGTGATGCGCCTGACCGAACCCTACGTCGACATGCCCGAGGCGCACATCGCCCGCGCGCAGGCGGCACAGGCGGTCGAGGACAGGATGGGCGCGCTCGCTGCGGTGGATCGCGCCCTCGAGCTGCGCAGCGGCTGGGAACCCGCGGTGCTGCTGAAGGTGCAGATCCTCCAGCAGGCAGGCGCGCACACGGAGGCCCTGCGCGTGCTCGAGGCCGAGGCCGCGCGCGCGCCGGCGAGCCGGTCGCTGCGCCTGGCGAAGGCGCGTGCGCTGGTGAGCGCGCAGCGCTTCGGCGAGGCACGCGCGGCCTTCAACCAGTTGCTCGAAGCCTCGCCGCAGGATCCCGAACTGCTCTATGCGGTGGGCCTGCTGTCGATGCAGCTCGAGGACTTCGCCGCGGCCGAGCTGCACTTCGCACGCGCGCTCGCCGCGGAGCACCCGCAACCCGACCTCATCCGCCTTCACCTGGGCCAGATCGCCGCCGACCGCGGCGAGGGCGAGCGCGCACGCAAGTGGTTCGGCGAGATCGAGAGCGAGGACCTCCGTCCCGAGGCGGACATCCGCAGCGCCCTGAGCCTCGCGCACGAAGGACGCATCGAGGAGGCGCGCGCCCTGTTACGCAACGACGTCGAGGATCCCGACCTCGCCCGCCGCTACCTGCTCGCCGAGGCGCAGATCCTGCGCGACGCCGAGCGTCCGACCGAGGCCCTCGCGCTGCTCGATGCCGCCCTGCGCGAGAACCCCGAAGACACCGGCCTGCTCTACGAGGCCGCCATGCTCGCCGAGCGCATCGGTCGCATGGACCTGCTCGAAGCGCGCCTGCGCCGCGTGCTCGAGCTGCAGCCCGATCATGCGCATGCGCTCAACGCGCTCGGTTATTCGCTCGCCGACCGCGGCCTGCGCCTGGACGAAGCCGAGGCGCTGATCGCACGCGCGCATGCGCTCATGCCGCAAGACCCCTTCATTCTCGACAGCCTCGGCTGGGTGCGCTTCCGCCGCGGCGATCAGGTCGGCGCGCTCGTCCACCTGGAGCGCGCCTATGGCATGCGCAAGGACGCCGAGATCGCCGCCCACCTCGGCGAGGTGCTATGGACACTCGGCCGTCGGGACGAGGCCCGACGGATCTTCGCCGAGGCGCTCGCAGCCCACCCCGACAACCGTCTGCTGACGGACACCGGCCGCCGACTGGGCATCCAGTGAGCCGACGCCCCCCGCATCGCTCGCAAGGCCTGCGCCGGACCCTGCTGGGCGGCGCCTGCGCACTGCTGCTTGCGGCATGCACGCCGACGCTGGTGCGCGACGGCGCTCAGCCCGCCGCGCGTCCCTTCCTGCCCGCGTTCGCGGTCGAGGGGCGGCTGTCGGCCACCGACGGCCGTAATGCGGCGAGCGGGCGCTTCGAATGGGTGCATGACGACGAGCAGGACCGCCTCACCTTGTTCAGCCCCCTCGGCCAGGTCGTCGCCCTGCTCGAGGGCGATCCTGCGGGCGCCAGCCTGGAGGCTGCCGACGGCAGCCGGCGCGAGGCCGCCGACGTGGACGCGCTGCTGCCCGAGGCGCTCGGCGTCGACCTGCCCGCCGCGCGTCTGCCGCGCTGGATCCAGGCCGCCCCGGCGGCCGACGCCGAGGTGCGCACCCTCGACGACGCCGGTCGTCCGCAGCTTGTCTTCGACCAGGGCTGGCGCATCGACTACGCCGGCTATGCCGACGACACCGCCGCGGCCGCGCCGCAACGCCTCGAAATCTCGCGCGGCGATGCCCGCGTGCGTCTGATCATCGATTCATGGACCGCCCTGCCCTGAACACCCTGCACACCCCCGACTGCAGCGATCCCGCGCGACTGGCCGCCTGCCCCGCGCCGGCCAAGCTCAACCTCTTCCTCCACGTCGTCGGCCGCCGCGCCGACGGCTACCACCTGCTGCAGACCGCATTCCGCCTGCTCGACTGGGGCGACACGATCGACTTCGCCGTACGCACGGACGGCGCGATCCACCGCCGCAACGAGGTGCCCGGCGTACCCGAGGCCGCGGACCTGGTGGTGCGCGCCGCCCGCCTGCTGCAGGCGCACACCGGCTGCGCGCTCGGCGCCGACATCACGGTGCACAAGGTGCTGCCGATGGGCGGCGGGATCGGGGGCGGCAGTTCGGACGCGGCGACCACGCTGATCGCGCTCAACCGCCTTTGGGGCACCGGGCTGTCACGCGCGCAACTCCAGGCGCTCGGGCTGCAGCTCGGCGCCGACGTGCCGGTGTTCGTCTACGGCCGCGACGCCTTCGCCGAAGGCGTGGGCGAGGCGCTGCAGGCGCTCGAACTGGCGCCGGCCTGGTACGTGGTGATCTCGCCCGGGGTCCAGGTGCCGACCGCCGAAATTTTTTCGGCGAGGGACTTGACGAGAAATACGCCCCCCATCAGAATGGCGGACTTCGCAGCAAGCACTACGCGAAACGACCTGCAGCCGGTTGCGTGCAGTCGCTACCCCGAAGTCTTGCGTGTGATCGAGTGGCTGGATGTGCATGCACCAGCCCGCATGACAGGCTCGGGCGCCTGCGTGTTCGCGGAAGTCTCCTCGGAAGAAGAGGCCGACCGCATCACAAAAGATTGTCCGCCACGCTGGAAGGCTTGGAAAGCGCGCAGCATCGCTCGCCATCCGCTTTACGAGTGGTTACAATAGCGCCCGCGCAGCACTCGACGCGCAGCGAAAAAGGTTTATTGGGGAGTCGCCAAGTCGGTTAAGGCACCGGATTTTGATTCCGGCATTCGAGGGTTCGAATCCTTCCTCCCCAGCCATACAACGACGGGCAGACCATGGGTCTGCCCGAGTCGTTTTTACGCGCCGAATATTCGCTCGTCGTTCCTTACGGCACTCGGAGTAGCAGAAATGCCCCACGGCAGCCTGATGGTCTTCACCGGCAACGCCAACCCCAAGCTTGGCGCCGACGTGACGCGACGCCTGGGGATCTCCCTCGGCTCGGCCACCGTCGGCCGCTTCTCGGACGGCGAGGTCAATGTCGAACTGCTCGAGAACGTGCGCGGCAAGGACGTCTTCGTCCTGCAGCCCACCTGCTCCCCGACCAACGACAACCTGATGGAACTGCTGGTGCTGGTCGACGCCCTCAAGCGCGCCTCCGCCGGCCGCATCACCGCCGCCATCCCCTATTTCGGCTACGCCCGCCAGGATCGCCGCCCGCGCTCGGCGCGCGTGCCGATCACCGCCAAGGTGGTCGCCAACATGCTGCAGGCGGTGGGCGTCCAGCGCCTGCTGACCATGGACCTTCACGCCGACCAGATCCAGGGCTTCTTCGACATCGCGGTCGACAACGTGTACGCCGCGCCGGTGCTGCTCGCCGACCTCGACAAGCAGAAGTACGACGACCTGCTCGTCGTCTCGCCCGACGTCGGCGGCGTGGTGCGCGCGCGCGCCTTCGCCAAGCGCATGGAGTGCGACCTGGCGATCATCGACAAGCGCCGCCCCAAGGCCAACGTCTCCGAGGTGATGAACATCATCGGCGAGGTCGAGGGCCGCACCTGCGTGATCATGGACGACATCGTCGACACCGCCGGCACCCTGTGCAAGGCTGCCGCCGCGCTCAAGAAGCACGGCGCCAAGCGTGTGCTGTCCTACTGCACCCACGCGGTGCTGTCGGGCGCGGCGGTCTCGCGCATCAACGAGTCCGAGCTCGACGAGCTGGTCGTCACCGACACCATCCCGCTGCGCGACGACGCCAAGGCGTGCCCGCGCATCCGCCAGATCTCGGTGGCCTCGCTGCTCGCCGACACCATCCTGCGCATCAGCAACGAGGAGTCGGTCTCCTCGCTGTTCATGGAATAAGGCTTTCGCCCTTCCGACCCCGCGTCGGACGGGCATCCACCGTCTCCGCCTGGTCGCGGGCGGGGACAACCCACTCAGGAGCATCACATGCAAATCGAATTCAAGGCCACCAAGCGTGACGCGCAGGGTACGGGTGCGAGCCGCCGCCTGCGTCGCGCCGGCCGGATCCCGGGCATCCTCTACGGCGGTGCGGGCGAAACCCAGCCGGTGTCGATGGACCACAACGAGCTCTACCACCTGCTGCGCAAGGAAGCCTTCCACGCTTCCGTGCTCTCGATCGAGGTCGATGGCGCCAAGCAGAACGCCGTGCTGCGCGACGTGCAATGGCACCCGTTCAAGCAACAGGTGCTGCACCTCGACTTCCAGCGCATCGCCGCGGGCGAGAAGATGCACCTGAAGGTGCCGCTGCACTTCGTCGGCGCCGACGTCGCCCCCGCCGTCAAGCTCGGCGGCTGCATGATCTCGCACACCATCAACGAACTCGACGTGCAGTGCCTGCCCACGGACCTGCCCGAGTTCATCGAGGTCGACCTGTCGGCGCTGGAAGCCGGCCAGTCGGTGCACGTCTCGCAGATCAAGCTGCCGGCCGGCGTCGAGCTGGTGCAGCACGGCGAAGGCGACCCGGTGGTCGCGACCGCGCTGCAGGTGAAGGGTGCCGCCGAAGCCGAAGGCGAAGGCGAGCAGGCCTGATCGCCCGGCCCGGATGCAGGAGACCGACGACCGATGAGCAACGCCGCCGCGCGTCCGCCCCGTCTGATCGTCGGCCTCGGCAATCCGGGCGCCGAATACTCCGAAACCCGGCACAACGCCGGGTTTTGGTTTTGCGAGCGGCTCGCCGACCAGCTCGGCGCGCGCTACTCGTTCGAATCGCGTTTCCATGGCCTGGTGGCCAACGCGCGTGAAGCGGGCATGTGGCTGCTGATGCCGCAGACCTTCATGAACCGCTCCGGCCAGGCGATCGGTGCGCTCGCGCGCTTCTACCGCATCGAACCAGCCGAGATCCTCGTCGTGCACGACGAGCTCGACATCCCCCCCGGCCAGCTGCGCCTCAAGTTCGGCGGCGGCCTCGGCGGCCACAACGGCCTCAAGGACACCTCCGCCCACCTCGGCACCAACGACTACTGGCGCCTGCGCATCGGCATCGGCCATCCGGGCGACCGCAACGAGGTGGTGAACTTCGTGCTCAAGCCCGCGCGGCGCGAAGAACAGCAGCAGATCGACGAAGCGCTCGACAAGGCGCTCGCGGTCTGGCCGCAGATCGTGCGCGGCGAGCTCAATGCCGCGGCGACCCGGCTCAACGTACGTCCCGCGCCGCCCAAGCCCCCGAAGCCTCCCAAGACCCCCAGGCCCGCGCAACCCGACGCCGGCACGGAACCGCCCGCGACGGACGGCTCCGCCGCCTGATCCCGCTCAGCAGCCCACCGCCGCCAGCGCGCGCAGCGGCCCGACCGCGCGGATCGCCTCGATCTGCTCGCGATGGCGTGTGTACAGCGTGCCACCGAAGCACACCGCGCTCATCGAGATCCCCTCGAAGTGCTCCCGGCTGCGCGGAATCGCCAGCAGCCAGCCATCGCCCGCGAGCAGGTTGAAGGGTGGCAGCAGCCCGTCCTCCCCCACTCCCAGGCCGAGCTCGGCACACGCACGCTCGAAGCCGGCCTGCAGGCTGTCGGCCGCCGTCTCCACCGCCTCGCCGCGACCGCAGCGCACGCGCACGAAGCAATGCCGCATCGGCAGCGCCGGATGCGTCGCCATCCCCTGCTCCGCCAGCCCTGCGGGCAGCCCGGGCGCGAACAGCCGCAGGCTGGCGTTGCCGGCATCGTCGGGCATCCACTGCACGTGCTTGTGGCGCTGGCTCGCCCCCGCAGCGGTGCCGCCGTTGTAGAGCCCGATCCCGCCCGCCTCGCCCATCAGCTCGGCGAGCGCGGCAAAGTCGCTGCGCGCGAGCGGCCGCAGCTGCTCCTCGAACTCCCGCCGCGCCAGCACCAGGTGGCGCGCGCACAGGGGGAACTTGTTCAGGATCGCCACATGGGCATCACCCACCCGTCCGACGGTGAGCGCCGGGTCGGGATTCAGGAAAGGATTGAAGTTCGGATCGCGCGGCCCGCCGGGGATCGCCACCGTCCTGTCGTCCTTGGTCACCTTGTCATTGACCACCCCACCTTGCACGCCTTCGGCCTTGCCCGCCCTGTCGCCAGCGGCGTCGGCCTGCGCCGGCGCGGCGCTCCTGCTCGCATCCTTGGCCGCGAGCGAGGACACCCAGCGCACGATGAAGCGCATGCCCGCGTCTTCCATTTCGACCTGCTCGGCCTGCACCGGCACCAGCGCCCCCCGACGCCAGCGCCGCGTTGCTGCACGCATCGATCGCCTCGATCCAGTTGATGCTCATCCCTTCTCCTCCGGTGTGTTTTTGGGCAAATGCAGGATGGGCGATTGTAGGCCGGCAGCGAACCGAATGGCTCCTGGCCGGAAATGGCGAGGATGGCCGCAGGAGCCGCGACGACGCGGTCGGCCAGGCCACGGTGGATGCGGAGGTGGCGATCGCGACTCGCGTCGCTCCTACGGAAACCGGCACGGCTGCGGAAATGCACGAAGAGATCGTGCCCCGCCCCGGCCCCGCGGTCGGATCGAAGCCGCACCCAACCACGGCACCCCACCGCCTCCCTACCCCGCAGTCCGCGCACGGCGCGACCCCGCGCCCGCTTTGGAGCCCTACCCCGCGACACGGTACAATCCCCGGCTTTCCATACCGGATCAAGGCCGTAGCCCCCGATGCGGCGACGCAGCCCCCGGAACGATCAAGGATTCACATGAGCCTGAAATGCGGAATCGTCGGCCTGCCCAACGTCGGCAAGTCGACCCTCTTCAACGCGCTGACCAAGGCCGGCATCCAGGCCGAGAACTACCCCTTCTGCACCATCGAGCCCAACGTCGGCATCGTCGAGGTGCCGGATCCGCGCCTGGCCGCGCTGTCCGAGATCGTCAAGCCGCAGAAGATCCAGCCCGCCATCGTCGAGTTCGTCGACATCGCCGGCCTGGTTGCCGGCGCCTCCAAGGGAGAAGGCCTGGGCAACCAGTTCCTCGCCAACATCCGCGAGACCGACGCCATCGTGCACGTCGTGCGCTGCTTCGCGGACGACAACGTGATCCACGTCTCCGGCAGTGTCGACCCGATCCGCGACATCGAGGTCATCGACACCGAGCTCGCCCTCGCCGACATGGCCACCGTGGAGAAGGCGCTCAACCGCTACAAGCGCCCTGCCGCCTCGGGTGACAAGGAGGCCAAGATCCTCGTCGCCGTGCTCGAGAAGTGCTTCGCCCAGCTCGACCAGGGCAAGGCCGTGCGCGCGCTCGACCTGTCGAAGGAAGAATGGGCCAGCCTCAAGCCCTTCTGCCTGATCACCGCCAAGCCGGTGCTCTACGCCGCCAACGTCGCCGAGGACGGCTTCGAAAACAACCCGCACCTCGACGCCGTGCGCGCCCACGCCGCCGCCGAGGGCGCCGAAGTGGTCGCGCTGTGCGCCGCGATCGAGGCCGAGATCGCCGACCTCGAGGACGCCGACAAGAAGGAATTCCTCGAGACCATGGGCCTGGAAGAACCCGGCCTCGACCGCCTGATCCGCGCCGGCTACAAGCTGCTCGGCCTGCAGACCTACTTCACCGCCGGCGTCAAGGAAGTGCGCGCGTGGACCATCCACGTCGGCGACACCGCCCCGCAGGCCGCCGGCGTCATCCACACCGACTTCGAGCGCGGCTTCATCCGCGCCCAGACCATCGCCTACGACGACTTCATCCAGTACAAGGGTGAGGCCGGCGCCAAGGAAGCGGGCAAGATGCGCGCGGAAGGCAAGGAATACGTGGTCAAGGACGGCGACGTGCTGAACTTCCTGTTCAACGTCTGACCGGCGCCCCCTTCGGCGTCGAGGAAGTCGGCGGAGGCTGGCGGCTGTGCGCCCGCCGTCGGCGGCAGCGCAATGGTGACCGGCGCCACCATGCCGGCACGGATGAGCAAACTCGAACGCATGGGGGGCAGCGAAGGCGCCGCTCAGGGCAGCAGGTTCTTGTAGATGCGCCCGTTCTTCATGATGAGGACGAAGCTCGACTCGGGACGCTTGATGAGCGACAGGTCCGCCGTCGGGTCGCCATCGACCAGCAACAGGTCGGCGAGCGCGCCCTCGGCGACGACCCCGAGCGGCTTGCGATACGGGTTGCGCTCGCCGGTAAGCTCGAGCAGGGCGCCGTTGTTGCCGGTCGCGATCTGCAGCACCTCGCCGGGGGGATACCAGCGCTCGAGCGAGACCAGGCGTGCGTTCTGCACCTCTCCGTTGTCCCCCGAGAACAGGATGTCGGTGCCGAAGGCCACCTTCACCGCGTGCTTGCGCGCCAGTGCGTAGGCGCGATCGGTGCCGGCCGCCACCATCAGTTGCTTGACCCGGTTGGCCCCGGCCTGCGGGTTGGCGAGCTCGTTGTCGAGGAAGGGCTGGAGCGACCACCAGATCCCCTTCTGCGCCATCAGCCTGACCGTCTCCTCATCGACCAGCTGGCCGTGCTCCACCGCCTTGACCCCGGCCTCGATGGCGACCTGAACCGCACGGCTGGTGTAGGCGTGCACCGTAACGTAAGTGCCCCAGTTCTCTGCCGCAGCCACTGCGGCGCGGATCTCGTCCTGGGTGTATTGGGTGGCGTCGATCGGGTCGTAGATCGACGTCACCCCACCGCCAGCCATCAGCTTGATCTGCGTCGCGCCGAGCATCAGCTGTTCGCGGGTGCGCCGCAGCACCTCGTCGGCGCCATCGGCAATGGCGGCGGTGCGGGTAAGTTCGGTATGACTGAGACCCTGGCTGGCGGCGCGCGGCACCTCGTGCGGCAGACGGAAATCGCCATGGCCGCCGGTCTGCGAGATCATCGCGCCCGACGGGAAGATGCGCGGCCCGGGGAAACGCCCCTCCTCGATCGCACGCCGCAGGCCCTGCACCGGCCCGCCCATGTCGCGCACCGTGGTGAAGCCGCGCATGAGCGTCGCCTCGGCGACCTGCGCCGCACGCAGATTGGTATAGCCGACGTCGCTGGTCATCGCATCGACCAGCTTCTGGCCGATCAGCATCGAGTGCCAGTGCGCATCGATCAGGCCGGGCATCAGCGTGCGGCCCCCGCCGGCGACACGCGTCAGGTCGGCGTCCGCGGGCGGCGCGATCGGCGCCGCCGAGATGGTCTGGATGGTGTCGCCCACCACCAGCACGTTGACCGGCGAGCGGCCCCGCTCGCTGCTCCTGCCGTCGAAGACGAAGACATTCTCGAACAGGACGGCCTTGTCCGCCGCATGCGCCAGCGACAGCCACAGCGATGCGAGCACGACGACCCCGCAACCGAGACAGGTTTTCAGCCTCATCGGACGACCCCTCTGGACGTGATCGAAACAATCATCAGGATAGCAGTCCGGGCCGCCACCCCCGTCCTGGGGATAAAGCCAGGCCTTGGCTATCCCTGCAGCTCCGGAAACAGCACGTCCGTAAACCCGAAGCGGCGGAAATCCCGCACCCGCATCGGATACAGCACGCCGGCGAGGTGGTCGCACTCGTGCTGCACCACGCGCGCATGGAAGCCCTCGGCGAAGCGCTCGATCGGCTCGCCCGCGGGCGTGTAGCCGGTGTAGCGGATGCGCGTGGCG
The DNA here is from genome assembly GCF_000021765.1 of Thauera aminoaromatica. NCBI lineage: Bacteria > Pseudomonadati > Pseudomonadota > Betaproteobacteria > Rhodocyclales > Zoogloeaceae > Thauera > Thauera aminoaromatica. The sequence continues at coordinate 3,991,177 of NC_011662.2, forward strand.
CGCGGCACCATGCCGCGCAGCCCGGGCACCGACAGGCAGCCCTCCCAGCCCTCCTCGCGCTCTTCCGTGAGCGGAACGATCACCGGGTTCAGCAGGATGGTGCGCGGCACCGGCGCGGCGTCCGGGTAGCGCTCGCTGCGCTCGAAGCCGAAGATCACCACCTGCAGGCCGACGCCGATCTGCGGCGCGGCCAGGCCCACACCGCCGTGCGCGGCCATGGTGTCGAACAGGTCCTCGATGAGCGCGGCGAGCGCAGGCGTGCCGAATTCGCCGACCGGCGCGGCCGGCTGCAGAAGGCGCGCATCACCCATGCGCAGAAGGGTACGGACAGCCATGGAATCTCTCTCCCCGATCGTTCAGCCGCGCCCGCCGAAGAGGCCGCGGATCCACGCCCAGCGGCTCACCACGAGGGCAAGGAAGATCAGCCCGCAGCCGGCGAGTTGCAGCGTGCTCATGGTCTCGGCGAACCACCACGCCGCGGCGAGCGCGGTCCACACCGGCTCGAGCATCATGATCAGCGCCGCGTGGCTGGGCGTGGTCAGGCTCTGGCCGTGGAGCTGGAGCAGGAAGCGCAGCGTGGTGGCGAGCAGCGCGCTCGCGAGCAGCCAGCCGAGCACCGGCGCGCTCCAGGCCTGCGGCCAGGTCTCGATCAGCAAGGCCGGCGGCAGCACCAGCACGCCGACGGCGAGCATCTGCACCACGCTGAGCGCGCGTACCGGCACGTTGCGTACGATGTGCGAGTTGACGTTGAACATGAGCGCGAACACCAGCGCCGCGCCGAGGAAGAACCACTGCCCGAGCTCGACCTCGAAGCCGCCGTCGAGCGACAGGCAGGCGAAGCCGGCGAGTGCGAGCGGCAGCGCGAACCAGGTGCTCGCCGGCGGACGATCGCCGAAGAACAGGCGCGCGAACACCGGCACCATGACGATGCCCATGCTGGAGATGAACGAGGCTTCGCCGAGGTGGCTGCTGTGCGACAGGCCGAGGATCCACAGCACCATGCCGCCGGCGAACAGCGCGCCGACGAGCAGGCTGTTGCGCAGTCCGCGCCGATCGAGCGCGCGCAGCTGCGGCAGCGAGAACAGTGCCAGCACCAGCCCGGCGATGGCGAAGCGCAGGCCGATGAAGATCAGCGGCGGCATGCCGGTGAGCGCCTCCTTGGAGAAGATCCAGCCCGCCGCGGCGATCAACGTGGTGAGCACGAGCAGGAGGTCGGCCTCGAGGCGGTGCGGCGGCGTACCGGCGGGAGCCTGTGCGCTCATCGGCTCTCCGTGTCGCGCCGGCCGCGGCGGAAGGTCCACAGGGCGTTGCCGGCGTAGTGCCACAGCAGCAGCAGCGCGGTCGTCAGCACCTGGGCGAGCAGGTAGTGCAGGCCGAGCAGCTCCATGAAGAAACTCATCAGCAGCGCCGTCCACGCCAGCCCGGCCAGCGCCACGGCGAAGAAGCGCGGCAGGGCCTGGGCGTGGCTGCGCGTGGACGCGAACACCAGCCGGCGCGCGAGGGCGTAGTTGACCAGCGCGCCGAGCATGAATCCGGCGATGGCCCCCGCCAGCGGCGGCGCATCCGCGCCCTCCACCAGCGCGAGCAACAGCGCGTAGTGGGCGAGCGTACCCACCGCCCCCACCGCGGCAAAGCGCAGGAAACGCGCGCATCCGCCGGACGGGCTCATCGGGGCCGCCGCTCCTCGCCAACCAGCGCGCGCCGATCCTTGACCACCGCCAGCACCAGCCCCGCACGCTCGACCTGCGCCACCACGCGGCCCCGCATGGCCTCGTCGCAACCCATGTGGGTGGGGGAGAGGTAGAAGTCCGCCCCCCACCAGTCGCGCGTCGCGCGCAACCCGGGCGCGAGCCACACCTGGGCTTGCAGCGGCTCGGCGCACACGGCCACGGAATAGTGTCGCCCTGCCCCCCCCTCGCGCGCGACCAGGGCGTTGAGGGCGTGCACCGCCTCGCGCAGGCTGCTCGCCCAGTAGTCCTGCTCCCAGCGCCCGACCGCCCCCTGCACGCCGCCCGCGAGGCGGTTGTAGGCGAGGTACTCGTAGGGATGCAGGCGGGCGAGCTGGCCGAGTTGGCCGAGGACCGCCAGGGCGCACGCGCCCAGCACGGCGCGGCGCAGCAGCGGCGGACGGACGCTCAGGCCGTGCCACGCGCGCACGAGCCCCATGCCCGCCAGCACCGCCAGTGGCGGCAGCACGAAGCTGAAATGGCGCAGCCCGTTGTACAGCGGCGGCGCCGCAAGCAGGGTGTAGACGAGCGGGAACAGCGCTGCCAGCACCACCGGCAGCCACGGCAGGGCCGCGCGCAGGGCCTGCTCGCCAGCGAGCGCCGGCACGGCGCGCACGCCGAGCAGCAGCGCGAGCGCGAGCCCGGCGAGGAAAAGCTCCGGCAGGCGCACCAGCAGGTAGGCCGCGAGGTAATGCCCCGGGACCTCGCCGACGTTCATCACGCGCCCGGCCAGCACGGTGTCGAGCTCGAAGCTGAAATGCGAGAACGCGCGCATCGCCGTGAGCACGTTACCCGGCTCCATCGCCGCCCACGGCCAGAACAGCGCGCCCAGCGCCAGCGCGATCGCCGCCGCCGGCAGCAGCGCCAGCACGCCGCGAAGCAGGAAACGCACCCGCCCGCCCGGCTGCAAGGCCGTCGCCGCGAGCACGCCGACGCCAAGGTAGAACACCGCGAACACCGCACCGATGCGCAGGCCGAAGGCGCAGCCGAGCGCCACACCCAGCCCCGCGAGCACGCGCCACGGCGGCGCGGGAAGCGTGTCGAGCACGCGCACGCTGAAGTACAGCGCCCACAGCATCGTAGTGGCGAAGGGGATGTCCTTGGTGTGGGTGAACATCGCGCCCGACCACGAGCCGGTGATCGACAACAGCACGAGCGCCGCCAGCCCCGCCCACTCGCCCGCGAGCCGGCGCGCGAGCAGCCAGGTGCCGGCCAGCCCGAGGAGACCGAAGACGGCCGAGATCAGGTGGCGCAGGTCCCACAGCGCCGGCCCTTCGGCCACCCCGGCGCGGTCGAAGGCCGCCGCGAGGAGGTCGAAGAAGCCCCCGTAAAGATAGAGGTTCTTGTATTCGAAGGCCTGGCGGTCGGCGAAGCTGGAGGCGTAGAAGTCGAGCAGCAGGCGGCCGTAGACATGCTGGACCTCCTCGTCGTTGCTGATGCCGTGCTGGTCGAAGGTGAGCAGCACGAACACCCCGGCCAGCGCCAGCACGGCGAGGGCGAGCCCGCGCGCGATCGCGCCATGCGCCCCGACGGATGCCGCCGCGGCCGGCGCACCCGCCGTCCCGCCTGGCGGGATCATCGATCGCGCTCCGGCCTGCGTTCGAAGCCGAGCCGTTCCGACACCAGGAACAGCGGCCGGCCCTTGACCTCGGTGAAGATGCGCCCCACGTACTCGCCGAGCACCCCCAGGCTGATGAGCTGGATGCCGGACATGAACAGCCCCGACACCATCAGCGACACGTAGCCGGGCAGGTCGATGCCGAACAGCATCGTGCGCAGCACGAGGAAAAGTCCGTACAAGCCCGAGAGCCCCGCCATCATCAGGCCGATCACCGACCAGACCCGCAGCGGCAGGGTGCTGAAGGCGGACAGGCCGTCGATCGCATAGCGCAGCAGGCGCAGCATCGACCACCCGGAGACGCCGCCGGCGCGCTGCGCGGGCTCGAACTCGACCACCTCCTGGCGGAAGCCCACCCAGCTCGTGATCCCCTTCATGAAGCGGGTGCGCTCGGGCAGGCTGTTGATCGCGTCGACCACCGCGCGGTCGAAGACGCGGAAGTCGCCCCCGCCCTCGGCGAGCTCGACCTCGGAGACCTTGCTGAAGAAGGCGTAGAAGCCGCGAGTCAGCTTGCGCCGCAGCCAGGGATCGGTGACGCGCGAGCGCCGCACTGCGGTGACCATCATCGCCCCGCCACGCCAGCGCGCGAGCATCTCGGGGATCAGCTCGGGCGGATGCTGCAGGTCGCCGTCCATCAGCACGATCACGTCGCCCCCAGCCGCCTGCAGCCCGGCGGCCATCGCCGCCTCCTTGCCGAAGTTGCGCGCGAAGCGGATCGCCTTGAGGTGGGGGTCACCCGCGCACAGGGCGGCCACGCGGGCATAGGTGTCGTCGCGGCTGCCGTCATCGACGCAGACGATCTCCCAGTCGGACAGCTCCAGCGCCGCAAGCACCTGCGACAGGCGCCGATGCAGCGCCTCCACCGTTTCGCCCTCGTTGTAGAGCGGGACCACGACCGAGAGTCGGGGGTGTGCCGAGGAGGCGGGCGGCACATGGGGGTGGGCATCGAGCGAGTCGGAGTGCGACACGATGGAACAACCGGCGAGTGGGCTCCGCAGCCGGAGCGAAGGCGTCCACGATAAACCATTCGCGCCCTGCCCGGCGCGCCCGGAGCACGGCTGGCTCGCAGGGACGGGCACCGCCGCACGGACTGCACCGCGGGAGGACCGGGTGCGGGATACTGCGGGCTTTCCGCCCGCAGCGCCGATCACATGCAAGCCCCCTCCCGCCCTGCCGCTCCAGGCACCCGTCCGATCGTGGTGTGCGCCGACGACTACGGCCTCGCCCCCGGTGTCAGCGAAGCCATCGCCGCGCTCGTCGAGACCGGCCGGCTGTCGGCCACGAGCTGCATGAGCGCGCTGCCCGACTGGCGCCGCGCCGCGCCGCCGTTGCGCGCACTGATGACACGCGCGCCGGCCGACGTCGGCCTGCACCTGACCCTGACCGACCAGCCTCCGCTCAGCGCCGCGGCACGGCGGGCCTGGGGCGAGCGCCTGCCGCCGCTCGGCCGCCTGCTCGCCGCCGCCCTCGCCCGCCGCCTGCCGGCGGACGCCGTGGCGGACGAGATCCGCGCCCAGTTCGACGCCTTCGAGGACGCCTGGGGCGACGCACCCGACCATGTGGACGGCCACCAGCACGTGCATGTGCTGCCTGGCGTGCGCGAAGCGCTGATCGCCGAGCTGCTGCGCCGCCACCCGCGCGGCCGCGTGTGGGTGCGCGACTGCGTCGAGCCGCCGCTGCGCTGCCTGCGACGCCGCGAGGCGGTGGACAAGGCCTGGTTCATCTCCGCCCTCGGGCGCGGGCTCCACCGCCGCCTGCGCGAGGCCGGCCTGCCCTGCAACGCGGGCTTCAGCGGCCTGCATGATTTTTCCACGGAGCGCCCGTTCGCGCCGAAGATGCGCCGCTTCCTCGCCGCCACCGGCCCGCGCCCGCTGGTGCACGTACACCCCGGCCGGGTGGACGCCGCGCTGCGCGCCTGCGATCCGCTCACCACCCCGCGCGAGGCCGAGCTCGCCTACCTCGCCTCCACCGAGTACCTCGCCGACCTCGCCGCCGCCGGCCTGCATCCTGCGCGCTTCGCGGCGTTCGATGCACTCGATGGCGGGACGACCACTCCGCCCCCCTGACGCAATCCACCGCAGCCGGGGCTTAGGCTCCGGATACCGCGCCGCAGCCACCCTTGGCGCGAGACGCCGCCGAACGGGTCGGCGGCCTCGAATGTCGGTCCCGCGAATCTGGCCGCCGCGCGTTGCACAAGCGCCCGCCCGGTCGATACGATCCTCGCCATGCAGCAGCCCCTCCCTTCCCCCTGCCCCGGTACAGGCCACCCCGCCGCCCCCTGCGTCGGTCGCTACGTCGGCCGCTTCGCCCCCTCGCCCAGCGGCGCGCTGCACTTCGGCTCGCTGGTCGCCGCGGTCGGCAGCATCCTGGATGCGCGCGCCCACGGCGGACGCTGGCTGCTGCGGATCGAGGATGTCGATACCCCGCGCACGGTCCCCGGCGCTGCCGAGGGCATCCTCGCCACGCTGGAACGCTTCGGCTTCGAATGGGACGGCGCGGTCGTGCGCCAGAGCGAACGCGGCGACGCCTACGCGGCCGCGCTCGCGCGCCTGTGCGCCGCCGGCCTCGCCTATCCCTGCGCCTGCACCCGACGCGAACTCGCCGACCAGCCGCTCGCGCGCGACGGCTCGCGCCGCTACCCGGGCACCTGCCGCGGCGGCCTGCCGCCGGGGCGCGCGGGCCGCGCCTGGCGCGTGCGTGCGGAAGGGGTGGTGCGTTTTTGCGACGCGGTACAGGGCGAGCAGGAGATCGACCTCGCCGCCGACGCCGGCGACTACGTGGTCAAGCGCGCCGACGGGCTCTTCGCCTATCAGCTCGCCGTGGTGGTGGACGACGCCGAGGCGGGCGTGACCCACGTCGTGCGCGGCGCCGACCTGCTCGATTCGACCGCGCGTCAGATCCACCTGCTCGGCCTCCTCGGCCAGCCGGTGCCCGCCTACGCCCACCTGCCGCTGGCCACCAACGCCGCGGGCGAGAAGCTCTCCAAGCAGACCCTGGCGCGCGCGATCGACGCGCATCCGCCGCAGGTCGCCCTGATGGCCGCGCTGCGCTTTCTCGGCCACAATCCACCCGACATGCTCGCCACCGCGCCGCTTGCCGAAACGTGGGCGTGGGCGCGGGCCCACTGGTCGCTCGCCGCCGTGCCGCGCCGCCGCCAGGCGGTGGCCGACGGCTTCTCCTGAGGAAACCCCATGCATCCGAACGACATCAGCACGCAACCCGAGGCCATCCGCGGCCTGCTGCAGCAGGCGCGCACGATCGCCGTGGTCGGCATCTCGGCCAAGCCGGATCGCCCCAGTCACGAGGTCGCGCACTACCTGCAGCGCGCCGGTTACACCATCGTCCCGGTCAACCCGGCCTACGGGGAGGTGCTTGGTCAGAAGTGCTATCCCAGCCTGCACGAGGTGCCGGGCAAGATCGACATCGTCGACGTGTTCCGCAAGCCGGCAGACGTGATGGCGGTGGTGGACGAGGCCATCGCCGTGGGCGCCGGCAGCGTGTGGCTGCAGCTCGGGGTGATCGCGCCCGCAGCCGCGGACAAGGCTGCCGCTGCCGGATTGAAAGTGGTGAGCGACCGCTGCACCAAGATCGAGCACCGCCGCCTGATCGGCTGAAGCCGCGCACTCCGCGCCCGGCATTCGTGCCGGCGTCGTCGCGAGCTCAGTGCGCGCCGCCGTAGCCGGCGATGCCGATCGCCAGGCGCACGAGCTGGTAGGCGAGCCAGCTCAGCCCGCGGCGCAGCAAGGGCAGGCGCCGCCAGTCCGAACGCCGGAGTTCACGCGCGCCGGCGCACAGCGCCGTCTCCAGGCTCGCGCGCAGTTCCGCCGCGAAACCGCGATCGTCCACGAAGACGTTGGCCTCGCGCGCAAGCAGCAGGCTGAAGGCGTCGATGTTGCTCGAACCGACGGTGGCCCACTGGTGGTCGATGACCGCCACCTTGGCGTGCAGATGGCTGCGGTGGTATTCGAACAGGCGGATGCCGGCGTCGAGGAAGATCGGATACAGCGCGCGCGTCGCATACACCTGCATCGGGTGATCGGACACGCCCTGCAGCAGCAGGGTCACCCGCACGCCGCGCCGCGCAGAGTCGATCAGCGCCTGGCGGAAGCGCCGCCCCGGGAAGAAGTACGCATTGGCGAGCACGATCTCCTCGCGCGCGCCGGCAATCGCATCGAGATAGGCCTCCTCGATCGCATGGCGGTGGCGCAGGTTGTCGCGCACGACGAAAGCGGCGCGGATCGAGCCCGCCGCGTCGGTCAGCGGCGGCGCCAGCAGCGGCTGGGCGGCGCGCCTGCGAAAGCTCGCCCAGGCCACCAGCCGCCACAGGCGCTGCGCCGAGGCCACCACCGGCGCGAGCACCGGCCCCTCGACGCGCACCGCGTAGTCGTAGCGCGGGTGCGGCAGCGCGCCCGCATCGAAGTCGTCCACCACGTTGATGCCACCGACGAAGGCCACGCGGCCGTCGATCGCCACCACCTTGCGGTGCAGCCGGCGCAGGCGATGGCGGCGCAGCGACAGGGTACGCAGCTCGCGGCGGTAGATCAGCACCTGCACGCCGGCCTCGCGCAGGCGCGGCATCAGCCGCGAGACGAAGCTGCGCCCGCCGAAGCCGTCCACCATCACCCGCACCGCGACCCCGCGGCCCGCCGCGCGTGCGAGTGCAGCGGCGATGCGCGCGCCGGTACCGTCGTCCTCGAAGATGTAGCTCTGCAGGAAGATCTCGCGCTCGGCACGGTCGATCTCGGCTTCCAGCGCCGGGAAGTACTGCTCGCCGTTCTCCAGCAACGCGACCGCGTTGCCCGCGAGGAACTGCATCAGCCCACCGGCTCCAGGTCGGCGGTCAGTGCCGCATGGTCGGAGATGCGCGCCCACGGCGCGCCGTAATGCACCTGCGCCTGGCGCACGCGGAAGCCGCGCACGTAGATGCGGTCGAGGCGGAAAAAGGGCAGCGTGCTCGGGTAGCTGCGCGCCGGTCGCCCGCGTCCGCTGCCGAAGGCCTCGGCAAGCCCGAGCCGGCGCCCGAGCAGGTCGTCGGCGCGGTTGCGCCAGTCGTTGAAGTCGCCGGCGATGATCAGCGGCGCGTTGCCCGGGGCGAGCTCTTCCATGCGCTCGGCGAGCGCCTCCATCTGGCGCCGCCGGCTGCCCGCCATCAGGCCCAGATGCACGCACACGCAATGCACCGGCACGTCGAACTCGGGCAGCTGCACCTCGCAGTGAAGCAGGCCGCGGCGCTCGAAGCGATGGTCAGAGACGTCCTGGTTGGCAGTGCTGAGGATGAGGTGGCGACTCAGGATCGCGTTGCCGTGGTGGCCATGGTCGTAGATCGCGTTGCCGCCATAGGCGATCTGCTGCCAGGCGTCCTCGGCGAGGAACTCGTGCTGCGGCAGCGCGGGCCAGTCGGGGTGGCGTGCCGGATGGCCCAGGTGCAGGCCCTGCACCTCCTGCAGAAAGACGAGGTCGGCATCCAGGCTGCGCAGGCGGTCGCGCAGCTCATGCACCACCATGCGGCGGTTGAACTGCGAGAAACCCTTGTGGATGTTGTAGGAGCAGATACGCAGGGGCATGAGCGGAGGCGACTCCGGCCGGGGTGAAGACCACGCGACATCATATGCGGGCGGGAAGCGGATGTTAAAGCCTCCGGCGCACGATCGACGGCACGGATTCGTCGGCCGCCCGCCCCGGCTCGCCACCGTTCGCCGAGGCTTTCACCGCCTTTCTCATCCGCCCACACCCGCGGCGCAGGCCCACGACGGCAGCGGCTGCAGCCGCTGCTGCAACGCATCCATGAAGACGCGCACCTTGGATACCCCCACCCTGCCCGGTGTGTAGCAGGCGTACAGGTCGCGGCCGGCGTCGAACGCGGGCTCCCAGCCGTCGAGCACGGTGCGCAGGCTGCCGGCCTGCAGCGCCGGCTCGCACAGGTAGGCGGGCAGGATGGCGATGCCGTGGCCGGCGAGGACCGTGTCGAGCGTGCAATCGAGGCTGTCGAAACGGACGCGGCTGCGCACCGCAACGCGGGCCGGCGCGCCAGCCGCGGCGACCAATCCCCAGGGGGCGGCGCCGATCGCGGGGTGGCCGATGCACGCATGCTGCGCCAGCTCGGCCGGCTCGCGCGGGCTGCCGTGGCGCTCGACATAGGCGCTCGCCGCGCAGAGCACCCAGCGCAGGCGCAGCAGGTGGCGCGCGACCGCATCCTCCGGCGGCCGCGCGGTCATGCGCAGCGCGAGGTCGATGCGGTCGTCCACCAGGTCGACCAGGCGGTCGGTGAGCACCAGCTCGATCTCCAGCCCGGGGTTCGCCGCCGTGACGACGGGCAGCAGGGGCGCGACGAAGTGACGCCCGAAGGCGAGCGTCGCGCTCACCCGCAGCGTGCCGCTCGGGCGCTCGCCGAGGTTGCGCACCGCGATCTCGCTGCTGTCCACGGCCTCCAGTGCGCGCGCCGCGTGGCGCAGGAACACCTCCCCGGCGGGGGTGAGGACGAGCCGCCGGGTGGAGCGCTCGAAGAGGGCGGCGCCGAGGCGGCGTTCGAGCTCGGCGACCTGCTTGCTGACCTGGGCGCGCGTGCAGCCGAGCGTGCGCGCCGCAGCCGCCATGCTGCCGCCCTCGACCACGCGGACGAAGCTCTCCCAGGCCGGTAACCAGCTCATGTCAATGATCCGTTGACGCAACGAACAAGATTATCGGCTTATCCGGAAGCAATAAGAAGACTATCCTCATCAACGTTTTCCATTGCGAATCTTCATGAAGGAGCCCCAGATGAGCGCACTGCGTCCCGAAGTCAGCATCCACACCCTGAACGAGGCCGGCGGCGAGTACCTGCCCGGCTACCTCGGCATCGAGATGCTGGCGCTCGACGAGCGCCGGCTGAACAGCCGGATGCCGGTAAAGAAGCTGCACGCGGCACCGAACGAGTTCCTCCACGCCGCAAGCGTCGTCGCGCTGGCCGACACCACCTGCGGCTACGCGACCATCGCCCACCTGCCCGCGGGCGCGGACTCCTTCACCACCATCGAGCTCAAGAGCAACCACCTGGGGACGGTGCGCGAGGGCGCGATCGCATGCAGCGCGACCGCCCAGCACCTCGGACGCACCACCCAGGTGTGGGACGCGACCGTCACCGACGAGGCCAGCGGACGGGTGATCGCGCTCTTCCGCTGCACGCAGATGGTCCTCTGGCCGCGCGGCTGAGACGACTTCGGCGCCCGGTGGACGCAACGGGGGCGCCCCCCTCGCGGGAGACGCCCCCGATTCTTGCGAGCGCGGATCGCGTGTTCAGGACACCGCGAGCATGCGGTCGAGCGCGATGCGCGCGAGCTCGGCCTCGTGCGCGGGCACCTTGATCTGATTCACCACCTTGCCCTCGGCGAGGTTCTCCAGCGTCCACGCCAGGTGTTGCGGGTCGATGCGCTGCATGGTCGAGCACATGCACACCGTGGGCGCCATGAACTGCACCACCTTGCCCTGCGGCTTCATCTCCTCGGCGAGGCGGCTCACCAGGTTGAGCTCGGTGCCCACCAGCCAGTGCGTGCCGGGCGGCGCCTGGGTGATGGTGTTGAGGATGAACTCGGTGGAGCCGACGTAATCGGACTTCTGGCACACCTCGAGCATGCTCTCGGGGTGGGAAATGACGAAGCCGTGCGGGTGCTTCTCGCGCCAGCGGTCGATGTGCACCGGCTGGAACATCTGGTGCACCGAACAGTGCCCCTTCCACAGCAGGATCTTCGCCTTGCGGATCTGCTCGGGGGTGAGGCCGCCGTACTCGAGGTCGGGGTCCCACACCACCATCTCGTCGAGCGGGATGCCCTTCTTGAAGCCGGTCCAGCGCCCGAGGTGCTGGTCGGGGAAGAACAGCACCTTCTCGCGCTTGGAGAAGGCCCAGTCGAGGATGACCGGCGCGTTGGTCGAGGTGCACACGATGCCGCCGTGCTCGCCGCAGAAGGCCTTGAGGTCGGCCGCCGAGTTGATGTAGGTGACCGGGGTGATGAGCTCGTCGGGCTTTCCGAGCACCTCGGCGAGCTCGCGCCAGCAGCGCTCGACCTTGGCCAGGCTCGCCATGTCGGCCATCGAGCAGCCGGCGGCGAGGTCGGGCAGGATGGCGATCTGGCTGGGCTTGGAAAGGATGTCGGCGACCTCGGCCATGAAGTGCACGCCGCAGAACACGATGTACTCGGCATCGGTCTGCGAGGCCAGGCGCGCGAGCTTGAGCGAGTCGCCGGTGAGGTCGGCGTGCTGGTACACGTCGGCGCGCTGGTAGTGGTGGCAGAGCAGCACCGCCCGCTCGCCGAGGCGTGCGCGGGCGGCGCGGATGCGCTCCTGCGCCTCGTTGTCGGCGAGCACGTTGAAGCGGTCGAAGCTGATGGTGGAGACTTGCATTGTTTCGGGTTCCGGATCCGTTGGGAGGGGGCAATCCCGGGGTTGCGGGCGTCGGACCCCGCATGCCGCCGCGGGTTCGACCGCGGCGGGCGGGGCCGGGTAAGGATTTGTTGCCGCTCAGCCCTGGTACCAGGGCAGGCCGGCGAGGCGCCAGCCGCCAATGCGGTTGCGCTGGTTGTTGGCGTCCTTGTCGCCTTCGAAGCCTTCGAGCACGTTGTAGCAGTTGGCGTAGCCGTTGGCGCCGGCGAGCCGCGCGGCGGAGTCCGAGCGCACGGCGGAACGGCACAGGAACAGCACCAGCGCCTCGGGGTCGACCTGGTGCTTCAACTGGGCGAGGAAGTTGGGGTTCTCCTGCATCGAGGGATAGCTCTTCCACTCGATCTCGATCGCGCCGGGCACGCGCCCCACCCAGTCGAGCTCGGCGCGCGTGCGCACATCGACCAGCTTGGCACCGGGGGCGAGCTGCATCACCTGCCAGGTTTCGGCGGGGGTGAGCGCGCCCTGGTAGGGCAGCCCGAGGCTTTCGGCGCGCTCGTGGGCGAGCGTCAACAGTTCCGACAGGGTTCCCATGCGAACATCCGTCTAAAATGAGGGCGGTCGAAGTATAGCGCGTCCGCCGCGCCCCCCTCATGCACTCCCGCCAAGCCTCCTCCCCGGTTGCGCGTCCCTCTGCGGGCGCGGACGACCTCGCCCGCAGCCGTGGCATCCAGCGTGCCACCCTGGTGGCCATCGTGACCAACACGGTGCTCACCATCGGCCAGGTCGTCATCGGCCTATTCGCCGGCGCGTTCAGCCTGGTGGCCGACGCCGCCCACACCCTCTCCGACCTCATCACCGACCTGCTGGTGCTGCTCGCCGGCCGCCACAGCGCCGATCCGGCCGACACCAACCATCCATACGGACACGGCCGCATCGAGACCGTCACCACGCTGGTGCTCGGCTCCGTCCTGGCGGCGGTGGGCGTCGGCTTCCTGTGGAGTTCGGGGATCCGCCTGCAGAACATCGGGGCCTTGCCGGTACTGCATCCGGCGGCCCTGGGAATGGCACTGCTGACCCTCGCCGCGAAGGAAGGCCTGTTCCGCTTCTCGCTCGCCGCCGCACGCCGCCTCAACGCGCCGATGCTCGAGGCCAACGCCTGGCATGCACGCTCGGACGCGGCGTCCTCGCTGGTCGTGGCCGCCGGCATCGGCGGCAGCCTTGCCGGCTACCCCTTCCTGGAGCCGCTCGCCGCGGCGGTGGTCGGCTTCCTGATCCTGCACATGGGCATCCGCCTGGCGTTGAAGTCGGTGCGCGAACTGATCGACACCGGCCTGCCGGAGGAGGAGCTCGAGCGCCTGCGCACGACGATCCGCGAGACGCCGGGCGTGATCGGCCTGCACGAAATGCGTACCCGGCGGATGGCCGACCGCGTGCTGTGCGACGCCCACGTCCAGGTCGATCCACGGCTGACCGTCTCCGAGGGGCACCGCGTGTCCGACGCGGTGTACCTGCGCGTGCGCGCCGCCCACCCCGAGGTGCGCGACGTGCTGGTGCATATCGACCCCGAGGACGATGGCGAGCTGCAGGCGGTGCCGCCCGGCCCCCTGCCCGAGCGCGACGAAATCCTCGCGCACATGCGCAAGCTCCTCGGCCCCGGCTTCGCCGACCCTCGGCGGGTGCAGATCCACTACCTCGGCCAGCGCGTGGAAGTGGAAATCATCCTGCCCTCCCTCCCCGATGCGGACGCGCTCGATGCACTGCGATCGCACCGCCAGACTTGGCTCGCGGAACATCCGCACTACCGCAACATCCGCGTCTTCGTGGAGCTCGCACCATAGTAGTGCATTCAGGGAGCACATCCGCACCATTGAAGTGCATCCGCACCGGGCCGAGGCACCGATTTCGGGCTCGCAGCCTTGTGGCACAATGCCCTGCGCGCTGACATAGGGCTGGCACGCTAAGTGCTTAGCCCTGCTCACACGAATCCGGCGCATCGACCCCAGGCCGCTGCACCACCCGCTCAACGCAACAACGCCTCATCTCACCAGGAGTCAAAATGAACGCCCAAGACGTCATGAAGATGATCCAGGAAAACGAAGTGCGCTTCGTGGACCTGCGCTTCACGGATATTCGCGGCAAGGAGCATCACGTCGGCCTGCCGGTGTCGGCCTTCGAGGAAGAGCACTTCGAGCACGGCCACCCCTTCGACGGATCCTCGCTGGCCGGCTGGAAGGGCATCCAGGCCTCGGACATGATCCTCATGCCGGAGCCGTCAACCGCATACATCGACCCCTTCTTCGACGAGACCACGCTGGTCATCACCTGCGACGTCATCGAGCCCTCCGACGGCAAGGGCTACGACCGCGACCCGCGCTCGATCGCCAAGCGCGCCGAGGCCTACCTGAAGAGCACCGGCATCGGCGACACCGCCTTCTTCGGCCCCGAGCCCGAGTTCTTCATCTTCGACTCGGTCGAGTGGTCGGTCGACATGTCGGGCGTGTATAGCAAGATCATCTCGGAAGAGGCCGCCTGGTCGACCGCGGACAAGTTCGAAGGCGGCAACACCGGCCACCGTCCGCGCGTCAAGGGCGGCTACTTCCCGGTTCCGCCGGTCGACAGCCTCAACGACGTGCGCGCCGCCATGGTGCTCGCGCTCGAGGCCTGCGGCGTGCCGGTCGAGGTGCACCACCACGAAGTGGCCAACGCCGGCCAGTGCGAGATCGGCACCAAGTTCAGCACGCTGACCCAGCGCGCCGACTGGACCCAGGTGCTCAAGTACATCGTGCACAACGTCGCCCACCAGTACGGCAAGACCGCCACCTTCATGCCCAAGCCCATCGTCGGCGACAACGGCTCCGGCATGCACGTGCACCAGTCGATCTGGAAGGACGGCAAGAACCTGTTCGCGGGCAACGGCTACGCCGGCCTGTCCGAGACCGCGCTGTACTACATCGGCGGCATCATCAAGCACGCCCGCGCGCTCAACGCGATCACCAACCCGGGCACCAACTCGTACAAGCGCCTGGTGCCGCACTACGAGGCCCCGACCAAGCTCGCCTACTCGGCGCGCAACCGCTCGGCCTCGATCCGCATCCCCTACGTCGCCAACCCGAAGGGCCGCCGCATCGAGTCGCGCTTCCCGGATCCCCTGGCCAACCCGTACATGTGCTTCGCCGCGCTGATGATGGCGGGCCTGGACGGCATCCAGAACAAGATCCACCCGGGCGACCCGGCCGACAAGAACCTGTACGACCTGCCGCCGGAAGAGGACGCGCTGATCCCGACCGTGTGCACCAGCCTCGAGCAGGCGCTGGAGTACCTGGACAAGGATCGCGAGTTCCTGACCCGCGGCGGCGTGTTCTCGAACGACTTCATCGACGCCTACATCGCGCTCAAGATGGAAGAGGTCGATCGCATGCGCATCACCACCCACCCGGTGGAATTCGACATGTACTACAGCCTGTAAGCCGGGAAATCCTGCGCAGGACGGAAGGGACGGGCGTTGCCCGTCCCTTTTTTCTGGGGTCTAATCGGGCCTGACCCGCAAGGATGACGGCATTGCAGCCCGTTACTGCCGTCCCCGCGCCCCTCCGGACCTGCGCATGCGACCGTATCGAATCCTCCCGCTGCTCCTGCTCGCCGGCCTTGCCGCGCCGGCCCATGCCGAAATCTACAAGTGCACCGATGCCGACGGCAGGGTGACCTACACCAACGATCGCGCACTCGCGCGCGGTTGCGTGCGCCTGCAGTCCGACCAGCCGGTGTCCTCGGTGCCCGCCCCCGTGCGCCGTCCCGCCGCTCCGGCGGCACGCGAGACGCCCACGGGCGGCGACTTCCCGCGCGTGAGCCCCAACGAGCAGCGCGGCCGTGACGACGCCCGCCGCCAGGTGCTGCAGGAAGAACTGCGCACCGAGGAGCAGAAGCTGGCCGAGGCCGAGAAGGCGCTCGCCGAGCAGGAATCCATCCGTCTCGGCGACGAGCGCAACTACCAGAAGGTGCTCGACCGCGTGCGACCCTTCAAGGACCGCGTCGAATTGCACAAGCGCAATGTCGATGCACTGCGCCGGGAGATCTCCGGCCTGCGATGACCCGGACCTGGCGCGCTTCTTGCATGTCCTCGACCGAACAACAGGACGCGCCCATGCCATCGCACCCCACCCACGCCGCCAGCAGCCCCAGCAGCCCGTTCGCCGGACTCGACCTGCTGTCTTCGGCGGTCGTGCTCGTCGACGCCGGGCTGGTGATCCGCTACCTCAACGCGGGCGCGGAGAACCTGTTCGCGATCAGCCGGCGCAAGCTGCTCGGCCAACCGCTCGAACGCCTGCTCGGCAGCCCGCCCGGCCTGGCCGCGGCGCTCGACAACGCGCTGCGCACCAACTGGAGCTACACCGGCCAGGACATCAGCGTGCAGCGCGGCGACGCCGAGCCGCTGCGGCTCGACTGCACGGTGACGCCGGTCGACACCGCAAGCGTGCGCCTGCTGCTCGAATTCCGCCCGATCGACGCGCAGCTGCGCGTCGCGCGCGAGGAGCAGCTGCTGCACCAGCAGCAGGCCAACCGCGAGCTCATCCGCAACCTCGCGCACGAGATCAAGAACCCGCTCGGCGGCATCCGCGGCTCGGCCCAGCTGCTGCAGCACGAGCTCGACGACCCGCAGCTGCGCGAATTCACCGACGTCATCATCGCCGAGGCCGACCGCCTGCAGGACCTGATGAACCGCCTGCTGAGTTCGCATTGCATGATGCGCCCGGCCTCGATCAACCTCCACGACGTGCTCGAACGCGTGCGCCGCCTGATCCTCGCCGAGTTTCCTTCGATCGGCATCGTCCCCGACTACGACCTCAGCCTGCCCGAGCTCACCGCCGATCGCGAGCAGCTCATCCAGGCCGTGCTCAACATCGTGCGCAACGCCGCACAGGCGCTGGGCGGCCACGGCGAGATCCTGCTGCGCACCCGCATCGCGCGCCAGGTCACGCTCGCCAAGCGCCGTCACAAACTGGCACTCAAATTGCAAGTAATCGACGACGGCCCCGGCATCCCCGAGGAGATCCGCGATCGCATCTTCTATCCGCTGGTTTCGGGGCGGGAGGGCGGCAGTGGTCTGGGCCTGTCGCTCGCACAGAGCTTCATCGAGCAACACCAGGGCATGATCGAGGTGGATAGCCGTCCCGGGCGCACCTGCTTCACGATCCTGCTGCCGATTACCGAGCGTGCCTGAGCGCGCACCAGAATAGTGCATACGATATGAACACCGTCTGGATCATCGACGACGACCGCTCGATCCGCTGGGTGCTGGAAAAGGCGCTCGGCCGCGAGGGCATCGACCACGCCAGCTTCAGCTCCGCCGGCGACGCGCTCGCCGAGCTCGAGCGCGCACCGCAGCCGCCGGCCGCGCTGCTATCCGACATCCGCATGCCCGGCGAGTCCGGGCTGGACCTGCTGCAGAAGGTGAAGGAGCGCCACCCGCAGCTGCCGGTCATCATCATGACCGCCTACTCCGACCTCGACAGCGCAGTCGCGGCCTTCCAGGGCGGCGCCTTCGAGTATCTGCCCAAGCCCTTCGACGTCGACCAGGCGGTCGCGCTCGTCCGTCGTGCGCTGGAGCAGACCGCGCACCAGAACGGTGCGAGCGAAGAGGCCACCCTGGCCCCCGAGATCCTCGGCCAGGCCCCGGCGATGCAGGAGGTTTTCCGCGCCATCGGGCGGCTCGCCCACTCGCACGCCACCGTGCTGATCAACGGCGAGTCGGGCAGCGGCAAGGAACTGGTCGCGCGCGCCCTGCACCGCCACAGCCCGCGCCGCGACGCGCCCTTCATCGCCATCAACACCGCGGCCATCCCGCGCGACCTGCTCGAATCCGAACTCTTCGGCCACGAGCGCGGCGCCTTCACCGGCGCCGCCACCCAGCGCCGCGGCCGCTTCGAGCAGGCCGACGGCGGCACGCTGTTCCTCGACGAGATCGGCGACATGCCGGCCGAGCTGCAGACGCGGCTGCTGCGCGTGCTCTCCGACGGCCACTTCTACCGCGTCGGCGGCCAGCAACCGATCCGCGCCAACGTGCGCGTGATCGCCGCCACCCACCAGGACCTGGAGGAGCGCGTGCGCCAGGGCCTGTTCCGCGAGGACCTCTTCCACCGCCTAAACGTCATCCGCCTGCGCCTGCCGCCGCTGCGCGAGCGCCATGAGGACATCCCCTTGCTGGTGCGGCACTTCCTGCAGAAGAGCGCGCAGGAGCTCGGCGTCGAGCGCAAGCGCATCTCGGAGGCCACGCTCGAATACCTGCAGGCTCAGCCTTTCCCGGGCAACGTGCGCCAGCTCGAGAACCTGTGCCACTGGCTCACCGTGATGGCGCCGGCGCAGGTGGTGGAGGTCGCCGACCTGCCACCCGAGATGCGCGAGCAACCCGGCCGCGAGTCGCCATCGAACTGGATGGAGGGCCTGGGCAGCGAGGCCGACCGCCTGATCGCCTCGCGCCCCGGAGAGGTGTTCGACCGCCTCACGCGCGATTTCGAGCGCACCCTGATCCGTCGTGCGCTGGCCGCCACCGGCGGCCGCCGCATCGAGGCCGCGCAGCTGCTCGGCATCGGCCGCAACACCATCAGCCGCAAGATCCAGGAGCTGGGCATGGACGAGGAGCGCGCGCCGGAGACGGAGGAAAGCGGGCGCTGATCGCCCCGGTCGCCTCGATGCGGGGGCGCGTTGGCGCGGCCGGCGCACGGGGCGCAGCGCATCCATGCCGCGGGAAGCGCATCCCCCACGGTCTTGGCGGATAATGCGGTTTTCGATCCGCCGCTTCCGCACTTGTCCTCCATCCGTCCATCCACGCCTTCGGCGCGCGCCTGCGCGACCGAACTGGCCTCCCTCCTCGGCGCGCGTGCGCGCGACTTCGCCCTCGAATGGGTGGAGTGCTGCGACTCGACCAACGCCCGTCTCGTGGATGCGCCGCCCGCCGACGACGGTCGTGTGCATGTGCTCGTGGCCGACCGCCAGACCGCCGGGCGCGGGCGGCGCGGGCGGCAATGGCTGTCCTGGGAGGGCGCCAGCCTCACCTTCTCGCTGCTGTGGCGCTTCGCGCCGGGTACCCCGGCGCCGGCCGGACTCTCGCTCGCCGCCGGGCTGGCGCTCGCGCGCGCGCTCGAGCAGCTCGGCGTCGAGGGGGTGCAGCTGAAATGGCCCAACGACGTGCTGGTGCACGGAGAGAAGCTCGCCGGCATCCTGGTCGAACTCCTCCCCGTGCGCGGTCGCCCGCCCGCGGCGGTGATCGGCATCGGTCTCAACCTGCGCCTGCCGGCCGACGCCGCCATTCCCGACCAGGCCGGCGTCACCGACCTCGCCGCTGCGCTCGGCGGCGAACCGCCCTCGCGTCCGGTCCTGCTGGCGGCCATCCTCGGCGAGTTCCACCGCCTCTTCGACACCTACGCGGCCGCGGGCTTCCCCGCCCTGCGCGGCGCCTGGGAGCAGCGCAACGCCTTCGCCGAGTTACCGGTGGCGGTCCGCGGGGAGTCCGCCACGCTGCAGGGTACCTGCGCCGGGGTGGACGACGACGGCGCCCTGCTGCTGCGCACCGGGGACGGCGTGCAGCGGGTGCTCGCCGGCGACGTGTCGCTGCGTCCGCTGCTGGACGGCTCGCGATGATCCTGCTCGTGGATGCCGGCAACACCCGGGTGAAATGGCGCGTGATCGCAGCGGACGCCCCCGCGCGAGCCCTCGCCGAGGGGGCAGTCGGCCACGCCGAGATCGACATGCTCGCCGCCGCCTGCCGCGCCTGGCCGGGACTCGCGCGCGTGTTCGGCTGTAACGTCGCCGGCACCAGCGTCGCCGCGCGCATCGCCACGGCCTGCGCACCGCTGCGGGTCGATTGGCTGCTGCCCACCGCCGCGCGCGCCGGCGTGCGCAACCTGTACGAGAACCCCGAGCGTCTCGGCGCCGACCGCTGGGCGGCGCTGATCGGTGCCCGCCACAGCCATGCCGGCCCCTGCCTGGTCGTCACCGCCGGCACCGCGACCACGGTGGACCTGCTCTCCGCGGCGGGCGACTTCCTCGGCGGCCTGATCCTGCCCGGGGTCGAGCTGATGCAGCAGGCGCTCGCCCGCGGCACGGCTCAGCTGCCGCTCGCCGAGGGTCACTTCGCGTGGCAACCGCGACGCACGGTAGACGCGATCCGCTCCGGCTGCCTGCAAGCCCAGACCGGCGCAGTCGAGCGCATGTTCCGCCAGATCGCGGAGCACCCCGGCGCGCTCTGCCTGCTCGGCGGCGGCGCCGCCGACAGCTTCGCCGACCTGCTCGAGATTCCGCTGCGACGAACCGACAATCTGGTGCTGACCGGCCTGGGCACGGTCGCCACCCTGCCCGCCCCGCCCACCCACTGACAAGAATCGAAAGGGAGAAAACAACGATGGAAGCCACCCGCATCCTGCTCGACGCCGCCGACATCCCGACGCACTGGTACAACGTCGCCGCCGATCTGCCGACGCCGCTCGCGCCGCCGCTCGGCCCCGACGGCCATCCGGCCACGCCGGAGCAGATGGGGGTCATCTTCCCGCCGGCGATCCTCGAACAGGAGATGAGCACCGAGCGCTGGATCGCCATCCCGCAGGAGGTGCGCGAGATCTACCGCCTGTGGCGGCCGAGCCCGCTGTGTCGCGCGGTGCGCCTGGAGCAGGCGCTCGGCACCCCGGCGAAGATCTTCTTCAAGTACGAGGGCGTCTCGCCCGCCGGCTCGCACAAGCCCAACTCCGCGGTGCCGCAGGCCTTCTACAACAAGCAGGCCGGCATCACCCGCCTGACCACCGAGACCGGCGCCGGGCAGTGGGGCTCGTCGATCGCCTTCGCCGGGCAGATGTTCGGGCTGGAGGTGCGCATCTACATGGTCAAGGTCAGCTACGACCAGAAGCCCTACCGCCGCCTGATGATGCAGACCTGGGGCGGCGAGGTCTTCGCCAGCCCCTCGCCGCACACCGAGACCGGCCGCCGCCTGCTCGCCGAGAACCCGGACAACCCCGGCTCGCTCGGCATCGCCATCTCCGAGGCGGTGGAAGAGGCCGCCGGCCGCGCCGACACCAACTACACCCTGGGTTCGGTGCTCAACCACGTGGTGCTGCACCAGAGCATCATCGGCCTGGAGGCGAAGAAGCAGCTCGACAAGGTCGGCCTCTATCCCGACGTCGTCATCGGCCCCTGCGGCGGCGGCTCGAGCTTCGCCGGCATCGCCTTCCCCTTCCTCGCCGACAAGGCCGCGGGCGACAAGCGCGCCGCCACGCTGCGCTGCGTGGCGGTGGAGCCGACCTCCTGCCCGACCCTGACCAAGGGCCAGTACGCCTACGACTTCGGCGACGCCTCCGGCTTCACCCCGCTGATGAAGATGTATACGCTGGGCCACGATTTCATGCCGCCCGGAATCCATGCCGGCGGCCTGCGCTACCATGGCGACTCGCCGCTGGTGTCGAACCTGCTGCACGCCGGCCTCATCGAGGCCGCCGCGGTGCCGCAGCTGGCGACCTTCGAGGCGGGGGTGCAGTTCGCACGCGCCGAGGGCATCATCCCGGCGCCCGAGTCCTGCCACGCCATCCGTCAGGCCATCGACGAGGCGCTCGCCTGCAAGGCGACCGGCGAGGCGAAGACCATTCTGTTCAACCTGACCGGCCACGGCCACTTCGACATGAGCTCGTACGAGCGCTACTTCTCGGGCAAGCTCGAGGACTTCGACTACCCGGCCGAGGCGGTGGCAACTTCGCTCGCCCACCTGCCCAAGGTCGGCTGAACGAGCTGGCGGTCGCGCTCGGCCGGCAAGGCCGGCGGAGCGCCCCGCCTTCCCCGCCCCCCCTGCGACACCAAGGCATGACGACCCTGCGCTTCCTGCTCATCCTGCTGCTCATCCTCAACGCCCTCGCCTTCGCGGCGATCGGCGGCTGGCTGGGTGGCGAGCCGCCGGCGGGCGAGGCGGGGCGCATCGCCGCGCAGTTGCATCCCGAGCGTATCCGGCTGGCAAACGAGACCGGCGCCACCGGCCTCGCGCCCGTCGCCGCCGAACCGCCCCCGCCCGCCGCGGTCGTCGCCCGCGCGCCTTCCGCGCCGGAGGCCACCGCAGCCGCGCCACCCGACACCACGACCGGCAACGCCCCGGCGCGAGCCGCCACGGACGACGCCACGCTCCCCGCAGCGCAGGTCGCACCCGAGCCGGCCCATCCCCCGGCAGCCGAAATCGCCCCCGCGGCAGAGCCCCCGCCCCCCGAGCCTGCCCTGGTCCCCGCCCCCTCGCCGGCGCCGCCCGCCCTCTGCCACGTCTGGGCCGACCTCGGCGCGAGCGAGGCCGACCGCCTCGCCCAGCGCCTGCGCCGCATCGGCATCACCGCGGCGCGCAGCCGCAGCGAGACGCCGGAGGCCTGGTGGGTGCGCATCCCGCCGCAGCGCAACCGCAGCGAGGCCGAGCGCCGCGTCGTCGAGCTCAACCTGCTCGGCGTCAGCGACACCTTCATCGTGCAGGAGTCCGGCCCCAACCAGAACGCGGTCTCGCTCGGCCTCTTCAAGACCGAGAACCGCGCCCGCATCCTGCTCGGCCAACTGCGTGCCAAGGGCGTCGAGAACGCCGGCATCGAGCCGCGCATGGGCACCAGCTACCGCATCCAGGCCAACGTCCCGGCCAACGAGCTGCGCATCGTCGAATCGGCCGCGCCCGGCCTGCGCGCCCGGCGCCAGGCCTGCACGCGCTGATTCGGAGAAGGAGATGAGCGCGAAGCGCCCCTACATCGTCGGCCTCACCGGCGGCATCGGCAGCGGCAAGAGCGCCGCCACCGACCGCTTCGCCGCCCTCGGCGCGAGCGTGGTCGACACCGACCGTATCGCCCACGAGCTCACCGCCCCCGGCGGCGGCGCGATCGAGGCCATCCACGTCGCCTTCGGCGACGCCATGATCGCGCCCGATGGCCGCCTCGACCGCGCCGCCATGCGCGCGCTCGCCTTCCGCGAGCCCGATGCCCGCCGCCGCCTCGAGGCCATCCTGCACCCGCTGATCCGCGCCGAGAGCGCCCGCCAGTGCCTGGCGGCCAGCGGCCCCTACGTGATCCTCGCAGTGCCGCTGCTGGTCGAGTCTGGCGGCTACCGCGAGCGCTACGACCGCATCTGCGTGGTCGACTGTCCCGAGGCGCTGCAGGTCGCGCGCGTGCGTGCGCGCAGCGGGCTCGTCGATGAACAGATCCGCGCCATCATGGCCGCGCAGGCCAGTCGGGCGCAACGTCTGGCCGCCGCCGACGACGTGCTCGACAACGCCGGCACGCTCGCATCCCTGCACGCACAGGTCGATCGCCTGCACGCCGCCTACCTCGCCGCGGCGACGCACTGAAACCGTGCCTCGCCATGGTGGGAAGGGGGCCTGTGCTATCATCGGCGCGACTCTGAACAGGTGCGATACAGGCGGACACGCTGCGGTGATTAGCTACGAATATCCTCTCAACGAGCGCATCCGCACCTTGCTGCGCCTGGAGGACCTGCTCCTCAAGATTGCCCATTTCACCGCGGGCACGGCGCCGCAAGACCACCATGTCGCGCTGCTGACCATCTTCGAGACGCTCGAAGTGGCGAGCCGCGCAGACCTGAAGGTCGACCTGGTGCAGGAACTCGAGCGCCAGCGCCAGATCCTGATGTCCTTCCGCAACAACCCCGAGATCTCCGAGGAAGCGCTTGCCGGCGCGCTCTACGAGATCGAGCAGGCCTCCACCGGGCTGCTCGCGATGGCAGGCAAGATCGGCCAGTACCTGCGCGAGAACGAGTGGCTGATGAGCATCCGCAGCCGCGCGGCGATCCCGGGCGGAGTCTGCCAGTTCGACCTGCCGTCCTACCACTACTGGCTCAATCGCGACCCGGCCGTGCGCCGCGGCGACCTCGGCACCTGGATCCAGCCGATAGCGCCGATCCGCGATGGCATCGAGATCGTGCTGCGCCTGCTGCGCGCCAGCGGCCACCCCGAGCCGCTGCACGCACGTGCCGGCGCCTTCCAGCTCACCATGGCGGGGCGCACCGCACAGATGCTGCGCGTGCGTCTGGCGCAGTCCGAGACCGTGGTGCCCGAAATCAGCGCCAACAAGTACGCACTCAACGTGCGCTTCATGCTGCCCGAGACCGTCGCACGCCCACGCGTGGCCGAGCGCGACGTCGCCTTCGAACTGACCTTCTGCAGCCTGTGAACATGGACACCCGGGCCCGCACCGTGCGCTGCCCCACCTGCGGCAAGGACGTCGAATGGAAGCCGGAGAGCCGCTGGCGCCCGTTCTGCTCGGCGCGCTGCAAGCAGATCGACCTCGGCGAGTGGGCCTCGGAAGGCTACCGTGTGCCGAGTTCGCCGCCCGATGCGCCGCTCGACGAGATCGACTACCAGCCGCCCGGCGCGGGCGAGATGCCGCAGCGCTGAACGCCGCCGGCGCGGGCGGATTCGCCACCGCCTCGCGGCGCGTGCGCCTTCAATCCCGGACGGGCCTCCAGATCGCGCGGATCGCGGCGATGCCGTGCGCGCCGGCATCGCGCGCACGCTCCATGTCATCCGCTGCCAGCCCGCCGAGGGCGAACACCGGCAGCGGCAGGCCCGCCGCCGTGCTCGCGAACCCTTCCCAGCCCATCCCCGCCTGGCCGGGATGGGTCAGGGTCGGCTGCACCGGTCCGAGCAAGGCGTAATCGAGCTCCAGCGCCGCGGCGCGCTCGAGCCCCGCGCGGTCGTGGCAGGACGCCCCCACCCAGGGGAAATCCGGTCGCGCCTGCACCGCCATCAGCCGGCGCGCCGGCAGATGCACGCCGTCGGCGCCGATGCGGCGCGCGAGCACCTCGTCCTCATTCACCACCAGCAGCCCGCCATGCGCCCGCACGCGCGCCAGCGCCGCGCGCGCGAAGGCCTCGCGTGCAGCATCGGGCAGCGTCGCCTCGCGCACCTGCACCAGGCGCAGACCGCCGGCGAGCGCACGCTCGAGCGCGTCGAGCTGGACCTCTACGCCGATCTCCGCCGCCTGGGTGATGCCCATCGTGCGCGGCAGGCGCAGAGCCTTCAGGATCGGTCCGTTGGCGGGCAGCATCGGCTCGCGCGCGGGGCCCTCGGGACGCACCCAGGCGAGGGCGCTGTGCACCCGGTCGGCGAGCTCGCCCTCCCAGGCCGCAACCTCTTGGAAGTGCAGGCGGACGTGGGCATGCTCGTAGAGGTGCTCGCGGCACAGCCAGGGCCGCAGCCGCGTGACGCGGATGCCGAGTTCCTCGTCGAGCTCGCGGACCAGAGCCTGCGCCGGGCTCTCGCCAGGCTCGACCTTGCCGCCGGGAAACTCCCAGTAGCCCGCATACACCGCATCCGGCGCGCGCTGGCCGAGCAGGTAACAACCGTCCTCGCGCAGCAGCACGCCGGCGGCGACCTCCACCCGCTTGCGCGTCATCGCGCGTCGTCCTGCAGGCGACCGGCATGGTCGCGGGCGAACTGCCAGGCGACGCGGCCCGAACGCGAGCCGCGCATCAGCGCCCACTGCAGCGCCTCCTGGCGGGCGGCGGAGATTTCGTCATCGCTCGCCCCGAAGCTGCGCAGCCAGTGCGCGACGATGTCGAGGTACTCGTCCTGGCTGAAGGGGTAGAAGGAGATCCACAGGCCGAAGCGCTCGGAGAGCGAGATCTTTTCTTCGACCGCCTCGCCCGGGTGCACCTCGCCATCGACATGGCGGGCCTGCAGATTCTCGTCGTGGTACTCCGGCATCAGGTGGCGGCGGTTGGAGGTGGCGTAGATCAGCACGTTGTCCGACATCGCCGACACCGAGCCGTCGAGCACGCTCTTCAAGGCCTTGTAGGCGTCCTCGCCCTCCTCGAAGGAAAGGTCGTCGCAGAAGAGGATGAAGCGCTCCGGCCGGCCGGCGACCAGTTCGACGATCTCGGGCAGGTCGACCAGGTCGGTCTTGTCCACCTCGATCAGGCGCAAGCCGCGCGCGGCGTATTCGTTGAGCAGGGCCTTGATCAGCGAGGACTTGCCGGTGCCGCGCGCGCCCGTGAGGAGCACGTTGTTGGCGCGCCGGCCGGCGAGGAACTGGCGGGTGTTGCGGTCGATGCGCGCCTTCTGCTCGTCCACGTCCTGGATGTCGGCGAGCATGATGCGGTGCGGCGCACGCACCGGGCGCAGCGCGGTACGGCCGTGGCGGCGCTGCCAGCGAAAGGCGACCGCGGCGTCCCAGTCGGGCGCGGCGGCAGGGCCGGGCAGCAGGGTTTCGAGGCGCGCCAGCACGCCTTCGGCGCGGGCGAGCAGCTCAGCGAGTTCCTTGGTCATCGGGGTTTCCGCAATCGTCCCGGTCGCGCGCGTGCGCGGACGACTGGCGCAGGGCGAGCCCTACGACCAGCAGCAGCGCGAGCGCGACACCGAGTTCGAGAAAGATCAGCCACACCTTCCGTCTCCGGCAGCCTGTGGGGGCCCGGTATACTGGCGGCAAAGACAGCCGAGTTCAACCAATGCCCCGCAAGATGCTCTGCCGCACCCGCAACGCCCTCTTCCCTTCCCTCTCCGCCCTGCTGGTGGCCGCTTGCGCCGCCCTGCCCGGCACGCCCGAACCCTCCGGAGAGCGCCCCTGCGTACCCTGTCCGAGCTGCGCGCCCTGCTCCGGCGCCGCACCAGCCGCCACGCCGGGCGCTCCGGCTGCCCCGGCCGCCCCAGCCGCAGCCGCGCTGCAGGCGAGCGACTGGGGCGCGATCGAAGGCTGGCAGCGCGACGAGCTGTCGGCGGCCTGGCCGGCGTTGCGCGCCTCCTGCGGCACCCTGGTGCGCCAGGCACCGTGGAAGGCAGCTTGCGAGGAGGCCGCCCGCCTGGGCGGAGCACCCGACGGCGGCACTGTGCGTCGCTTCCTCGAGAGCCGCTTCACGCCCTGGCAGGTGGTGAATCCCGACGGCAGCGCGAACGGGCTGGTGACCGGCTACTACGAGCCGCTGATCCGTGGCAGTCGCACGCGCGGCGGACGCAGCACCTGGCCGATCCATGGCGTGCCGCAGGACATGCTGACGATCGAGCTCGCCGACGTGTATCCGGAACTGAAGAGCCTGCGCCTGCGCGGCCGCCTCGTCGGCAACAAGGTGCTGCCGTACTGGAACCGCCAGCAGCTCTCCGAACGCGAGGTCCCGGCACCGGTGCTGCTGTGGGCGGACGATCCGATCGAACTCTTCTTCCTGCAGGTGCAGGGCTCGGGGCGGGTGCAGCTGCCCGACGGCAGCCTGGTGCGGGTCGGCTATGCCGACCAGAACGGCCATCCCTACCAGTCGATCGGGCGCTGGCTGGTCGCCCAGGGCGAGCTGACGCTGGACAAGGCCTCGATGGATGGGATCAAGCGCTGGGCGCAGGACAACCCGCGGCGCCTGCAGGAACTGCTCAATGCCAACCCGAGCTACGTCTTCTTCCGCGAGTTGCCCGCCTCGGGCGGCGGGCCGGTGGGCGCGCTCGGCGTGCCGCTCTCCGAGGGCCGCAGCATCGCGGTGGATCCGCGCTACGTGCCGCTGGGCGCACCGGTGTTCCTCTCGACCACGCAGCCGCTCAGCGAGCGCCCGCTCGAGCGCCTGGTCATGGCGCAGGACACCGGGGGCGCGATCAAGGGCGCAGTGCGTGCCGATTTCTTTTGGGGATTCGGTGCCGAGGCTGGCCGCGAGGCCGGGAAGATGCGTCAGCAGGGGCGGATGTGGGTGCTGCTGCCGAGGGGGATGAAGCCGCCCATGCCGCACTGACCCGATCCGCGGCGCGGGCGTGACCGTCCGCCCGCGCCCTGCGAGGGATCAGCGCTTGGCGGCGTCCATCGCCTTTTCGAGTTCGGCGCGCGGCAGGTAGCCGCCGATGCGCGAGCCGTCGGCGAGGAAGATCGTCGGCGTGCCGCTGATGCGGAGGCTCTGGCCGAGTTCGACGTTACGCGTGATGGTCGCGGTATCGCAGCTCGCCTTGGCGGGCTCCTTGCCATCGACCACCCAGTCGGTCCACGCCCTCCCCTTGTCCTTCGCGCACCAGATGTTGTCCGACTTGACACGCGAGTCCTC
This sequence comes from Thauera aminoaromatica, assembly GCF_000021765.1. NCBI lineage: Bacteria > Pseudomonadati > Pseudomonadota > Betaproteobacteria > Rhodocyclales > Zoogloeaceae > Thauera > Thauera aminoaromatica. The sequence continues at coordinate 4,018,888 of NC_011662.2, forward strand.
GCTCAGGATCGGATACAGGAAGGTGTACACGGTGACGTCGTCCATCTGCTCGAGCTCCTTGCCCAGGCGCTTGCAGTAGCCGCAGTTGGGATCCTCGAAGGTGGCGATCACGCGCGTGCCCTTGCCTTTCACGACCTTCACCGCGTGGTCGAGCGGCAGGGTGGAGAAGTCGATCGCGGAGAGCTGATTGAGGCGCGCCTGGGTCACGTCGCGGCGCGTGGCGGTATCGATGATGCTGCCGTCGATGATGAAGCTGTTCTTCGCATCGGTATACACGAGCTGGCCGTTCTTGAGCACGACCTCGTACAGCCCGGCATAGTCGGTACGAGTCACCCTCTCCACCGCCGGCGAGCCGATGAAGGCCTCCATGCTCTTCTTGACCCCGGCTTCGTCGGCGTGTGCGAACGTGGTCGCACCGAGCGCCAGGGCGAGGCCGAGGGGCCGGATCAGGGACGGGACGGAAAGGGCTTTCATCAAGTTCTCCACAGGGTTCAGAAGCGACCGTTGGCAGCGTAGCGCACCAGCGCATTTTTTAAGACCGGGACCCGCCCGGTCAGGTTCATCCCGAGATTGCGCAGGGTCGCCGAGAGGGGATCCTGGCGCCCGAACAAGCGACTCAGGGCATGCGTCGTGTACTGCAGCAGGAAGGGCTCTTCCGCACGCATGCGCGCATAGCGCCGCAGCACCGAAAGATCGCCTGCGTCCTGCCAGGACGGTAGCGCGTCGAGCACCTCCGCCAGCGCCTTCGCATCCTGAAAGCCGAGGTTGATGCCATGTCCCGAGAGCGGGTGGATCGCATGCGCGGCATCTCCGATCAGCGCCACCCTTGGGCGCACCGTCTCTTCCACGCGCATCAGACGCAGCGGAAAAGCGGCGCGCTGGCCGGCGAGCTCGAGCTTGCCGAGCGCGCGGCCGCCAGCCCCCTCCACGCGCGCGCAGAACTCCTCGGCCTCGAGCCCGAGCAGCTCGTCGGCGAACGCGTCGGGCGCGGACCACACCATGGACATGTGACGCCCGGGCAGGGGCAGCCAAGCCAACACGCCGTCGGCGCGGAACCACTGGTAAGCGACACCGCGACTGGGGCGCTCGCAGACGAAGTTGGCCACCACGCCGCGCTCGCCGTAGGGCGTGATCGTCGCGGCGATTCCGGCGCGTTCGCGTACCCAGGAGTCGCGTCCGTCCGCACCGACGACCAACGCGGCTTTCAGGCTGCGACCGTCGCCCAGGCGCAACGTCGCCGCATCTTCGTCGATCTCGAGCGCCTCCGGCGCCGCTGGACAGAACAGCGTGACGTTGTGCTGGCGCTTGAGGCTCTCCCAGATTTCGACATGAACCAAGCTGGACTCGCCGATCCAGGCAAGCTCCTCGAGTCCGCTGTCGTAGGCCGAAAATACGAGCTCGCCGCCCGCATCGCCGTGGATACGCATCTCGGCGACTTCAGCGAGGCGTTGGTGGTCCAGATGGGCCCACACGCCAAGCTGGTCCAGGAAGCGTGCGCTCACCGGGCTGTAGGCGTAGACGCGGGCGTCCCAGCCTTCGGGGCGGCGCGGCACAGCATGTTCGATCACGGCGATCCGCAGTGCGCTACGGCGCAGCGCTACCGCAAGCGCGGCCCCGGCGAGACCGCCGCCGACGATGATGAGGTCGAATTTCATCGCGATCCCCGGAAACTCGGTACAGCTTTGGATTGTGCCCGAGGGCGCGCCTTGCCGCCACGTACGCACTCGCGGAGTGCGGGGGGATCCGGCAGCTGTAAAGCACGACGCCCCAGGCACGGATGTGTGCGTGGGGCGTTGTGTTGGTGTGGTTAGTCTGACGATGACCTACTTTCACGAGGGCGGACCTCACTATCATCGGCGCATGTGCGTTTCACGGTCCTGTTCGGGAAGGGAAGGGGTGGTTCCACACAGCTATGGTCGTCAGACTTTGACTTGTTGCCTGCGTGGTTTGCAGGCCAAAGTTAGGAAGAAGTGTTGTGTGATTGTCTGGTTACGTTGTTTTGGCAACCAGTGGGTTGAGTTCGTTTTGTTTTGAAGGTTATAGGATCAAGCCACACGGGCAATTAGTACCGGTTAGCTGAACGTGTTGCCACGCTTACACACCCGGCCTATCAACGTTGTGGTCTTCAACGACCCTTCAGGGGGCTCGAGGCCCCGGGGAAGTCTCATCTTGAGGCGAGTTTCCCGCTTAGATGCTTTCAGCGGTTATCTCTTCCGCACATAGCTACCCGGCGATGCGACTGGCGTCACAACCGGTACACCAGGGGTGCGTCCACTCCGGTCCTCTCGTACTAGGAGCAGGCCCTCTCAAACTTCCAGCGCCCACGGCAGATAGGGACCAAACTGTCTCACGACGTTTTAAACCCAGCTCACGTACCACTTTAAATGGCGAACAGCCATACCCTTGGGACCGGCTACAGCCCCAGGATGTGATGAGCCGACATCGAGGTGCCAAACTCCGCCGTCGATGTGAACTCTTGGGCGGAATCAGCCTGTTATCCCCAGAGTACCTTTTATCCGTTGAGCGATGGCCCTTCCATACAGAACCACCGGATCACTATGACCTGCTTTCGCACCTGCTCGACTTGTGGGTCTCGCAGTCAAGCCACCTTTTGCCATTGCACTATCAGTACGATGTCCGACCGTACCTAGGTGACCTTCGTACTCCTCCGTTACCTTTTGGGAGGAGACCGCCCCAGTCAAACTGCCCACCATGCACGGTCCCCGACCTGGATTCACAGGCCTGGGTTAGAACCTCGACGACACCAGGGTGGTATTTCAAGGTTGGCTCCACCGGAACTGGCGTCCCGGTTTCAAAGCCTCCCACCTATCCTACACAAGTCCCGTCAAAGTCCAATGCAAAGCTACAGTAAAGGTTCATGGGGTCTTTCCGTCTAGCCGCGGGGAGATTGCATCTTCACAAACATTTCAACTTCGCTGAGTCTCAGGAGGAGACAGTGTGGCCATCGTTACGCCATTCGTGCAGGTCGGAACTTACCCGACAAGGAATTTCGCTACCTTAGGACCGTTATAGTTACGGCCGCCGTTTACCGGGGCTTCGATCAAGAGCTTGCACCCCATCACTTAACCTTCCGGCACCGGGCAGGCGTCACACCCTATACGTCCACTTTCGTGTTTGCAGAGTGCTGTGTTTTTAATAAACAGTCGCAGCCACCGATTCTCTGCGACCCCGTTCCGCTCCGGCCGCGAGGGCCTTCACGTACCAGGGGCATACCTTCTCCCGAAGTTACGGTATCAATTTGCCGAGTTCCTTCTCCTGAGTTCTCTCAAGCGCCTTGGTATTCTCTACCAGCCCACCTGTGTCGGTTTGCGGTACGGTCACTCTTAGACTGAAGCTTAGAGGCTTTTCCTGGAAGCTGGGTATCACTCGCTTCGGATCCGAGGATCCTCGTCATCACGCCTCATCTAAGCCACGCGGATTTGCCTACGCGGCACGACTACACGCTTAAACCACCTATTCCAACAGATGGCCGAGCTAACCTTCTCCGTCCCCCCATCGCATCTAAGAGCGGTACAGGAATATTGACCTGTTTCCCATCGACTACGCATTTCTGCCTCGCCTTAGGGGCCGACTCACCCTGCGCCGATGAACGTTGCGCAGGAAACCTTGGGCTTACGGCGAGGGTGCTTTTCACACCCTTTATCGCTACTCATGTCAGCATTCGCACTTCCGATACCTCCAGCATCCCTTACGAGACACCTTCGCAGGCTTACGGAACGCTCCCCTACCACGTGTCAAAGACACATCCGCAGCTTCGGTTCATGGCTTGAGCCCCGTTACATCTTCCGCGCAGGACGACTCGACTAGTGAGCTATTACGCTTTCTTTAAAGGATGGCTGCTTCTAAGCCAACCTCCTAGCTGTCTATGCCTTCCCACCTCGTTTGCCACTTAGCCATGCATTTGGGACCTTAGCTGGCGGTCTGGGTTGTTTCCCTCTTGACACCGGACGTTAGCACCCGATGTCTGTCTGCCGTATATCACTTTGCGGTATTCGGAGTTTGCTATCGCGGGGTAGATCGCAATGACCCCCCCAACGATTACAGTGCTCTACCCCCGCAAGTGTCCGTACGACGCACTACCTAAATAGTTTTCGGGGAGAACCAGCTATTTCCGGATTTGTTTAGCCTTTCACCCCTATCCACAGCTCATCCCCTAACTTTTCAACGTTAGTGGGTTCGGACCTCCAGTACCTGTTACGGCACCTTCATCCTGGCCATGGATAGATCATCCGGTTTCGGGTCTACGCCCAGCTACTCTGACGCCCTTATCAGACTCGCTTTCGCTACGCCTCCCCTATTCGGTTAAGCTCGCAACTGAACGTAAGTCGCTGACCCATTATACAAAAGGTACGCAGTCACCCCTTTCGAGGCTCCCACTGTTTGTATGCATGCGGTTTCAGGATCTATTTCACTCCCCTCCCGGGGTTCTTTTCGCCTTTCCCTCACGGTACTGGTTCACTATCGGTCGATCACGAGTATTTAGCCTTGGAGGATGGTCCCCCCATCTTCAGACAGGATTTCTCGTGTCCCGCCCTACTTGTCGCACGCTCAGACCCGCCACCGGCTTTTCGCATACGGGACTATCACCCTGTATCGTCGGACTTTCCAGACCGTTTTGCTAAGCTGATGGTTTAGTCGTGCAGGCTCTTCCGTGTTCGCTCGCCACTACTTACGGAATCTCGGTTGATTTCTTTTCCTCGAGCTACTTAGATGTTTCAGTTCGCTCGGTTCGCCTCTACACACCTATGTATTCAGTGTGAGATGACCCTTGCGGGCCGGGTTTCCCCATTCGGACATCGTGGGATCAATGCTCTATTGCCAGCTCCCCCACGCTTTTCGCAGGCTTACACGTCCTTCATCGCCTGTGATCGCCAAGGCATCCACCACATGCACTTAGTCGCTTGATCCTATAACCTTGGACCCTCTTCGATGTTGCCATCCCGAAGGCCCGCGTACAGGAACGAACTCGTTTGTGCGATCCAGCCTGCGCTGACAAGCTCAGCCTGGATCGATGCAATCACACAACTTGCAGTACGCACCGGCTCGGTACGTACTACACTTCTTCCACTTTGTTAAAGAGCAAACCTCTACGCGCGACAGCCGAAGCTGCCGACCAAGAAGTAAGAGATGACGACGCCACGATCTTCGAGCGCCATCGACATCTCTTACTTCTCGAACCTGTTGCTTGGACAGTCCTGGTGGAGCTGGTCGGGATCGAACCGACGACCTACGGCTTGCAAAGCCGCCGCTCTCCCAGCTGAGCTACAGCCCCCCTGTCTCGAGCAACCCTTGATTGGTGGGTCTGGTTGGGTTCGAACCAACGACCCCCGCCTTATCAAGACGGTGCTCTAACCAGCTGAGCTACAGACCCTCATCCGAGGCTCTTCTCGCCTGAACAACCGATAAGTTGTGGATACTTGGCCATCATGGCCTGATCTCTTGAAAGGAGGTGATCCAGCCGCACCTTCCGATACGGCTACCTTGTTACGACTTCACCCCAGTCATGAATCTCACCGTGGTAAGCGCCCTCCCGAAGGTTAAGCTACCTACTTCTGGTGAAACCCACTCCCATGGTGTGACGGGCGGTGTGTACAAGACCCGGGAACGTATTCACCGCAGCATGCTGATCTGCGATTACTAGCGATTCCGACTTCACGTAGTCGAGTTGCAGACTACGATCCGGACTACGATCGGCTTTAAGGGATTGGCTCCACCTCGCGGCTTGGCAACCCTCTGTACCGACCATTGTATGACGTGTGAAGCCCTACCCATAAGGGCCATGAGGACTTGACGTCATCCCCACCTTCCTCCGGTTTGTCACCGGCAGTCTCACTAGAGTGCCCAACCAAATGATGGCAACTAGTGACAAGGGTTGCGCTCGTTGCGGGACTTAACCCAACATCTCACGACACGAGCTGACGACAGCCATGCAGCACCTGTGTTCTGGCTCCCGAAGGCACCCTCGCCTCTCAGCAAGGTTCCAGACATGTCAAGGGTAGGTAAGGTTTTTCGCGTTGCATCGAATTAATCCACATCATCCACCGCTTGTGCGGGTCCCCGTCAATTCCTTTGAGTTTTAACCTTGCGGCCGTACTCCCCAGGCGGTCGACTTCACGCGTTAGCTGCGTCACTCAGTGCATTGCTGCTCCGAACGACTAGTCGACATCGTTTAGGGCGTGGACTACCAGGGTATCTAATCCTGTTTGCTCCCCACGCTTTCGTGCATGAGCGTCAGTACAGGCCCAGGGGGCTGCCTTCGCCATCGGTGTTCCTCCTGATCTCTACGCATTTCACTGCTACACCAGGAATTCCACCCCCCTCTGCCGTACTCTAGCCTTGCAGTCACAAACGCAGTTCCCAGGTTAAGCCCGGGGATTTCACATCTGTCTTACAAAACCGCCTGCGCACGCTTTACGCCCAGTAATTCCGATTAACGCTCGCACCCTACGTATTACCGCGGCTGCTGGCACGTAGTTAGCCGGTGCTTCTTAGTCCGGTACCGTCATCCATGGCCTATGTTAGAGACCACGATTTCTTCCCGGCCGAAAGAGCTTTACAACCCGAAGGCCTTCTTCACTCACGCGGCATGGCTGGATCAGGCTTGCGCCCATTGTCCAAAATTCCCCACTGCTGCCTCCCGTAGGAGTCTGGGCCGTGTCTCAGTCCCAGTGTGGCGGATCATCCTCTCAGACCCGCTACGGATCGTCGCCTAGGTGAGCCTTTACCTCACCTACTAGCTAATCCGACATCGGCCGCTCCAATCGCGCGAGGTTCCGAAGAATCCCCCGCTTTCCCCCTCAGGGCGTATGCGGTATTAGCGTAGCTTTCGCTACGTTATCCCCCACGACATGGGCACGTTCCGATGCATTACTCACCCGTTCGCCACTCGCCGGCAGGCCGAAGCCCCCGCTGCCGTTCGACTTGCATGTGTAAAGCATGCCGCCAGCGTTCAATCTGAGCCAGGATCAAACTCTTAAGTTCAATCCAGCAAAGTACTCAAAATACTGACTTACATCAGCATGAGCACCAATCATTGTGATACCTGTGCGACCAAAGTCGCCGACCACAACAACCAAGCACCCACACTTATCGGTTGTCCAAGTTTTTAAAGAATCGCTGCGTTGCCGCAGCGAAGAAGCGAGATTATGTAGAACCTACATCGCCCTGTCAAGCATCTCGCGAATCTTTTTTTGCGCCGCCCCGCCAAAAACACGGAACAACAAGACCCGCAACACCCGACTGCCTCTCCCTTCCCGCCCCGCTGCGCCTGCACTCAAGCACCGCTGCGCTGGAAGAGGTGCGCATTATAGACAACCAAATCCTGACGTCAAGAAAAAACAACAAAGATTCCGATGGAAGCATGCGAGCAACGCCGACGGGACCCCGGGACCGATCACCGAGCACACCACACCTCTGGCGCCAGCGTCTCTACGGGCCTCCCGCAGGGCCCGACGCAGGAACAATCGCTTGGTGACGACCGCCGACCTTCCTGCGCAAACCGCAAAATCGCGACCATCCTGCGATAGGGCTCAGTACATGCCGGGGGCGGCGGCGTAGTTCTCGAAGCGCGTATTCTCCCCGATGAAGGTGAGGCGCACGGTGCCGGTGGGACCGTTACGATGCTTGCCGATGATCAGTTCGGCCGTCCCCTTGTCGGGCGAATCGGGGTTGTAGACCTCGTCGCGATAGATGAACATGATGATGTCCGCGTCCTGCTCGATGGCACCGGACTCGCGCAGATCGGACATCACCGGGCGCTTGTTGGGACGCTGCTCGAGGCTGCGGTTGAGCTGGGAAAGCGCCATGATCGGCACGTTCAACTCCTTGGCCAGCGACTTTACCGAACGCGAGATCTCGGACAGCTCGGAGGCACGGTTGTCGCCCTCGCGCGTGCCGCTCATCAGCTGCAGGTAGTCGATCACGATCAGACCGAGCCTGCCGCACTGGCGCGCCAGGCGACGCGCACGGGCGCGCAGGTCGATCGGGTTGAGGCCGGGCGTCTCGTCGATGTAGAGCGGCGCATCGTAGAGCTTGCCCATCGCCATGGTCAGACGCTGCCAGTCGTCGTCGGTCAGGCGTCCACTGCGGATCTTCTGCATGTCGATGCGACCCACCGAGGAGATGAAGCGAGTCGCGAGCTGCGTGCCCGGCATCTCCATCGAGAAGATCGCAACCGGCAGGCGCTGCTCGATCGCGATGTGCTCGGCAAGGTTGAGCGCGAAGGTGGTCTTGCCCATCGCCGGACGGCCGGCGACGATGATCATGTCGGACGGCTGCAGGCCGGAGGTCTTCTCGTCGAGGTCGACCAGGCCGGTCGGCACGCCGGTGACCTCGGAGGGGTTGTCGCGATCGTAGAGTTCCTGCACGCGATCCACGACCTGCTTGAGGATTGGCTGGATCGAGACGAAACCGCTGGCGTGGCGCGCGCCGGCCTCGGCGATCTCGAAGACCTTGGCCTCGGCCTCGTCGAGCAGCGCCTTGGCGTCCTTGCCCGACGGACTGAGCGCACTGGCAGCGATCTCGTCTCCCACCGCCACGAGCTTGCGCAGGATCGCGCGCTCGCGGACGATCTCTGCGTAGCGCCGGATGTTCGCCGCCGACGGCGTGTTGTTGGCGAGCTCGGCGATGTAGGCGAGACCGCCGGCCTGCTCGGCCTCGCCGTTCTTCTCCAGCGACTCGAACACGGTGACCGCATCCGCCGGACGCCCCTGGTCGATCAGCTTGGTGATGTGGCGGTAGATGCGGCGGTGGTCGTCGCGATAGAAATCGGCCTCGTTCACCAGGTCGGCGACACGCTCCCAAGCCTGGTTGTCGAGCAGGATGCCGCCGATCAGCGACTGCTCGGCCTCCAGCGAGTGCGGCGGCAGCTTGATCTGCGCGAGCTGCGGATCGGCGGAGAAATCGGAGAAACGGGAAGACGCGGAACTCATCGGATGCACCATCGGGGCCGGACCGCACATTGTAGCGAGCCGGACCGCGAGACGTTGGCGAAGGGAACGCGCCGCAGGGGCGCAGGAAACAAAAAGGGCTGCCAGCGGCAGCCCTCTTCGTGATGCACGTACAGATCGCGATTACTGCTCGGCAGCCACCACGACGGTGATGTTCGCGAGCACGTCGGCGTGCAGCGACACTTCGAGCTGGGTCTCGCCGACCTGCTTGAGCGGGCCGTCCGGCATGCGGATGGCGGAACGCTCGATGTCGAAGCCCTTGGCGGCGAGCGCCTCGGAGATGTCGGCATTGCCGACCGAGCCGAACAGACGGCCGTCCATGCCCGCCTTGCGAGCAACTTCGACGCTGACGCCTTCGAGCTTGCCCGCCAGCTCCTGGGCCGCAGCCAGCTTTTCGGCCTGGACGCGCTCGAGCTCGGCACGACGCGCTTCGAACTCGGCCAGATTGGCCTGGGTCGCGCGCTTCGCCTTGCCCTGCGGGATCAGGAAGTTGCGGGCGTAGCCGTCCTTGACCTTGACGACGTCGCCGAGACCACCGAGGTTCACGACTTTCTCGAGAAGAATGATCTGCATGGGTTCGTTCTCCTCTTACTGGTGCAGGTCGGTGTAAGGCATCAGGGCCAGGAAGCGGGCGCGCTTGACCGCGACCGACAGCTGACGCTGGTAACCCGCCTTGGTGCCGGTGATGCGCGCCGGCATGATCTTGGCGTTTTCGGTGATGAAGTCCTTGAGGATGTCCACATCCTTGTAGTCGACTTCCTCGATCTTCTCCGCGGTGAAGCGGCAGAACTTGCGACGCTTGAACAGACCACGACCGCCGCGATCGTCCTTCTTCTTGAACTTGGATTTGGGCTTGAAGGCCATTTTCAGTTTCCTTCGAGAAATTCGATAGTGTTCAGGTGCAGAACCGGAGTTCGGCTGCGCAGGCTCTTCGCGGCGAGGAATCCGGTGGCGCGCAGCGCACTCCCGGGAACCGCCACAGCCAGCACCGCCGCCAGATCGCCCAGCGCCACCGCCTGCACTTCCACCGAAACCTCGCGGGTCAGGCCCGCTTCGACTTGTTTCGATTCGTGCGCCAGCACACAGCTGGCGACCGGTATTCCGGCAGGGGTTCGACGCAGCGGCAGCACTTCGGCCACGCGCGCATCGAGGCGCAGTTCGTTCAGACCCGGCTCAGGCAACTCAGGCGGCAGCGGCTTCGCTGTCGGCCGGCTTGGCGTCGTCGGCACCGATGTTCATCGAGCGCGACTTCTCTTCCTTCATCATCGGCGAAGGCGTGGTGACGGCCTTCTTCATCTTGATGGTGAGGTGACGCAGCACGGCGTCGTTGAACTTGAACGAGTGCTCGAGTTCGGCCAGCGTCTCGCCGTCGCACTCGATGTTCATCAGCACGTAGTGGGCCTTGTGCACCTTTTGGATCGGGTAGGCCATCTGGCGGCGCCCCCAGTCTTCCAGGCGGTGGATCTGGCCGTTGCGGGTGGTCACGATGGACTTGTAGCGCTCGACCATCGCCGGCACCTGCTCGGACTGGTCCGGGTGCACGATGAAGACGATTTCATAATGTCGCATGCAAACTCCTTGCGGTTGGTTGTTGCAGCCCCCCGGCATGCGGTCCGGTGGAGCAAGGGAAGCTCGCCAGTCTAACAAGAAAACCCGGAAAATCAAAGACACTGAAGAAGCCCGGAAGTCGGGAGCGCGGTTGCAAAAGCCCGCTTACACTCTGCGACTGCCTCGTGGCGTCCGCCTCGCCTAGTATCCGGATCACCGGGGCCCTGCCCTGCAACGAAGAAATCGAACGAGGCAGACCATGAACACGACCCTGACCCGCAAGATCGCCACCGCCCTGCTCTGCGGCAGCGTCCTCGCCGCTGCCGCGCCTGCCGCCTACGCCGACCGGGACGACCGCGGCCCGCGCTGGGGCCACCACAAGCACCACTACAAGCACGATCATCGCCGCCACTGGGACGAGCGCACGGTGTATCGCGAGAAGGTCATCATCCGTGAACGCCCGCGCTACTACCGCGAGGCGGAGATCCACAACCACTACTACGAGCGCCCCTACCGCTCTTACAGCTACAGCCGCTCGCCCGCCGTGGTCATCGGCGTGGATATCCCGCCGCTGGTGATCCCGCTGCGCTGAACACCCCCCGCTCCATCCCCGTTCGCAGGGCGCGGCCTCACTCCCCTGACGGCACGCCCGGCCGAGCCGGTCGCGCGACTCAGCGCGGCCGGCTCTCCCAGATCTTCTGCAGACGCTTCACCGACACCGGCATCGGCGTCCTAAGCTCCTGCGCGTACAAGCCCACGCGCAACTCCTCCAGCAGCCAGCGGAACTCTTCCAGCGCCGGATCTTCCACGCCCGCGCGCCGGCGGGCGAGGCGCTCGCGCTCCCAGGCCTGGGCGAGCTGCTTCCACTCCGCCATGGCCTGGGGCGTCGCGCGCCGGATTGTTGCGGAGTTTGTCGAGCCGCACCGCGGCACCCTTGAGATAGCGTGCGAAGTGCGCCAGCTTGTCCCACTCGAAGGCGACGAGGAAGTCCTTCGGCAGCAGCGCACCGAGCTGGCCCTGGATATCGGCCACCACCTCGGGAAAGGTCTTCAGCCCGGACAGGCGCTTCTGCAGCGCCGCATGCTCGACCAGCAGCTGGCCGGTCAGGCGCATGAACTCCTGCGCAACCAGGCTCACCCGCGACTTGGCCTCGGCGCAGCGCTTCGCGAACGCGTCGGCATCCGTAGGCAAAGGCTCGAGCAGGCAGCAGCGGCCCAGCGTCGCCTCGATCAGGCGCGCCTTCAGCTCGGCCTCGGTGCCGAAGCCCATGTACTGCAGCGCGAGCTCGCGCAAGCCGGGCAGACGCTCGACCGCGCGCACCTGATCCTTGAGGTTGAGCGCGAACAGGCGGGCGAGGCCGCGGCGATGCACGCGCGACGCCTCCTCGGGCGTGTCGTGGGGGCGTAACGAGACGCTGTCGCCATCGTCGTGCAGCGCAGGAAAACCGATCACCTCACGGCCGGCGACGCGCACCTCGAGCAACTCGGGCAGGGCGCCGAAAGTCCACGCAGTGAAGCCGGACAGCACCGGCGCCGGGAGTTCGGCAGGCGCAGCGCTCCGGCCTGCCGGGTCGCCCGCCGCCTTGCCGCTCCCTTTGCCCCCCGGCTGCCCCGCCCCGGCACGGCCACCCACATCCGCCGCGGCATCACGCGCATCCGCGCCGGAGCGCGCACGGCCGGCGACCTCGCCCGCAACGGCGTCGGATCCGGCCCCCCGCGCGCTGACGCCCGCTCCGCCGGCACCGACGCCTTGGCCACCACCCGCGCCCCCGACGCCCACCACCGACAGCGCCCCCGCGAGCGCGCCGCCGATCTTCGCCGCCGAGAAGCGCGCCGCCACCTGCTCGCGGAAGCGCGCACGCAGCTCCATCAGGTTGCGCGACTGCCCCATCAAGCGGCCGTGCTCGTCGATCACGCGGAAGTTCATGAAGCAGTGCGGCTTCAGGTTCTCCGGGCGGAAGCTCTCCAGCGGCAGCTTCAACTGCACGCGCTCCTCCACGAAGCGTTGCAGCATCTTCAGCAGCGGCTCGTCGGTGTCGAACTCGCCGGCCTCGAAGACCGCCATGAAGGCCGCCGCGCTCTCGGCCACCGGCTGCAGGCGGTGGCGGTGCTTCTGCGGCACGGTCTTCATCAGCGCCGCAACCTTCTCTTCGAGCAGTCCCGGCACCAGCCACTCGCAGCGGTTGGCGGGGATCTGGTTGAGCATCGCCAGCGGCACCGCGAGCGTCACGCCGTCGTCGGCCTCGCCAGGCTGGTGCAGATAGGCGAGCTTCAACTTCTGCCCGAGCACCTCCAGCGTCGGCGGGAAACGGTCGGTGGTCACCCCTTCCGCGTCGTGGCGCATCAGTTGCTCGCGCGACAGATGCAGCAGCTTGGGCTCGGCCTTCTCCGCCGGCTTGCGCCACGCCTCCAGCCCCGCCAGGTCGCAGACCTCCGCGGGGAGCTTGCTGTCGTAGAAGGCCTCGATCAGGGTCTCGTCCACCAGCACGTCGGGGCGGCGCGACTTGTGCTCGAGGCGCTCGATCTCCGCCACCAGGCGCTGGTTATGGGCGAGGAAGGCCATCGCGCGCGCCGGCCCCTCGGCGATCTCGCCCTGCACCAGGCCCTCGCGGATGAAGAGCTCGCGGCACAGCGCGGGGTCGATGTCGCGATAGGCCACGCCGCGGCGCGGATAGATCACCAGTCCGTACAGCGTGCCGCGCTCCCAGGCGCGCACCGCGCCGGACGCCTTCGACCAGTGCGGCTCGAACACCTGGCGCTTGATCAGGTGGCCGCCGACCTCCTCCACCCACTCCGGCTCGATGCGCGCGATGCAGCGCCCGAACAAGCGGCTGGTCTCGACCTGCTCGGCGGCCATGATCCACTTTCCGGCCTTCTTCGCCAGCGCGGAGCCCGGGTGCGGCCAGAACTTGATCCCGCGCGCGCCGAGGTAGGCGCCGGCCTGCGGCCCCGAGGCATCCTCGACCTTGCAGCCGATGTTGCCGAGCAGCCCGGCGAGCAGCGCCTTGTGGATCGCCTCGTAGTTCGCCGGCTGTTCGTTCTCCTTCCAGCCGTGCTCGGCGCACAGGGTGTGGAGCTGGGCGAACACATCGCGCCACTCGCGCATGCGCATGTAGTTGAGGAAGTGCTTCTTGCACCAGGCCTTCTGCTTGCTGGAGGACTCGTGGCGCTGGACCTCGTCCCAGGCCTTCCACAGGTGCCAGTACCACAGGAACTCGGACTTCTGATCCTGCTCCCCGCCGCGGAACCTGGCGTGCGCCTGGTCGGCGGCACCCGGGCTGTCCTGCGGGCGCTCGCGCGGGTCCTGCACCGACAGCGCGGCGGCGATCACCAGCAACTCGGCGAGCGCGCCACGGTCGCGCGCGGCCAGGATCATGCGGCCGATGCGCGGGTCGAGCGGCAGCTTGGCGAGCTCGACGCCGGTCGGGGTGAGCTTGCGTTCATCGTCGTCGCTGACCGCGCCCAACTCGGCCAGCAGCGCGTAGCCGTCGCCGATCAGGCGCGCGCCGGGCGCGTCGATGAAGGGGAAGTCCTCCACCGCGCCGAGCTTCAGGGCCTTCATGCGCAGGATCACGCCGGCGAGCGACGACCGCAGGATCTCGGGATCGGTGTGCGCCGGGCGGCGGTTGAAGTCGTCCTCGTCGTAGAGGCGGATGCAGATGCCGTCCATGACACGACCGCAGCGCCCGGCGCGCTGCTGCGCGGCCGACCGGGCGATCTTCTCGACCTGCAGCTGCTCGACCTTGTTGCGCGGCGAGTAGCGCTTGATGCGCGCGAGTCCGGTGTCGACCACGTAGCGGATGCCCGGCACGGTCAGCGAGGTCTCGGCGACGTTGGTCGACAGCACCACCCGGCGGCCGTTGGAGGCCGAGAACACGCGCGCTTGCTCCTGCGCCGACTGGCGCGCGAACAGCGGCAGGATCTCGGTGCCGGGCAGGTGGTGCGCCTTGCGCAGCGCCTCGGCGGCCTCGCGGATCTCGCGCTCGCCGGGCAGGAAAACCAGCACGTCACCCGGGCCGCAGCGCTGGGCCTCGTCGACCGCATCGACCAGCGCGTCCATGAGGTCGCGGCTCCTGTCCTTGGCGGCCTCCCTGCCACCCTTGGCGGCGCTGCGCGCGGCCGCGGCGGGGTCAATCTCCTCGCTCTCCACCGGCCGGTAGCGCATCTCGATCGGATACAACCGGCCCGACACCTCGATCACCGGCGCCGGCTTGCCCGCGGCATCGGCAAAGTGCCGGGCGAAACGCTCGGCATCCAGCGTCGCCGAGGTCACCACCACCTTCAGATCCGGCCGGCGTGGCAGCAGGGTCTTCAGGTAGCCGAGCAGGAAATCGATGTTGAGGCTGCGCTCGTGCGCCTCGTCGATGATCAGCGTGTCGTAGGCGGCGAGCAGCGGGTCGGTCTGGGTCTCGGCGAGCAGAATGCCGTCGGTCATCAGCTTGACGTGGCTGCGCTCGCCGGTCTTGTCGGTGAAGCGGATCTTGTAGCCCACGACCTCGCCGAGCGGGCTCTTGAGCTCCTGCGCGATGCGGCTCGCGGTGGCGCGTGCGGCCAGGCGACGCGGCTGGGTGTGGCCGATGAGGCCGGCGACGCCGCGGCCGAGCGTCATCGCGATCTTCGGCAGCTGGGTGGTCTTGCCCGAGCCGGTCTCGCCGCACACGATGATGACCTGGTGGGCGGCGAGGGCCGTGGCGATCTCGTCGCGGCGCCCGGACACTGGCAGCTCGGGCGGGAAGTCCGGCACGGGCAAGGCGGCGCGGCGTGCGCGCAGCGCGGCGCGCGAGCGTTCGAGCAGGGCATCGAAGTCCGCCCGCAGGCGCAGGCGCTGCGCCGTGGCGCGCTCGTCCGCGCGTGACGGGTGGGAGAGGTCGCGCGCCATGCGGCGCAGGCGCGGGCGGTCGCCGCTCAGACAGTCATCGAAGTTCGGCAGCGCGGACGGGCGGCGCGCGCCCTTGTGTTCAGCCCTCATGGATCCGTTTCGGCTTCGTCGAGCCGCGCATTATCTCCCGCATCTTCGCCTTGTTGGCGCCGCAGTGCGACAATGAGGCCCATCCACGAACGAGCCGCCCGCCGAGCCCGACCATGCCCGCACACGCCATCGCCGCCGTCGTCTACAAGCCCACCGACAACATCGAGGCTCTGCTCGCCCGCGCCGCGCGCGCCCTGGGCGAGCGTGGCGTGCGCCTGGGCGGCGTGCTGCAGCACGACATCGCCACGGTGATCGAGGACCCCTGCGCGATGCAGCTCGAGAACCTGGAGACCGGCGAGAGCATCCCGCTGTCGCAGGAGCTCGGCCGCGGCTCGATCTCCTGCCGGGTCGACCCGGACGCGCTCGCGCAAGGCTCGATGGCGGTGCGCGGCGCGATCGAGCGCGGCGTCGAGCTGGTCATCATCAACAAGTTCGGCGCGCAGGAAGTGTCGGGCGCCGGCCTGCGCGACGAAATGGCCGAGACGGTCGTGGCCGGCGTACCCCTGCTCACGGCGGTAGGCGAGCGCTTCCTCCCCGAGTGGAAGGAATTCACCGGCGGCGAGGGCGTGCTGCTCGAACCCACGCTCGACGCCATCCTCGCCTGGTGGTCGGCGCCACGGGCAGGCTGAGGCATGGACTGCCGCCCCGGCTGCGCCGCCTGCTGCATCGCGCCCTCGATCTCCTCGCCCATCCCCGGCATGCCGCACGGCAAACCCGCGGGTGTGCGCTGCGCGCAGCTCGACGAGGCCGGGCACTGCCGCCTGTTCGGCGACCCGCGTCGGCCGGCGGTGTGCGCCAGCCTGCGCCCCGGCGCCGAGATGTGCGGCACCGACCGCGAGCATGCCCTGCTTTTTCTCGCCACCCTCGAAGCGATGACGGCGACCTGAGCGGGCAAACCTACCCCGCAGTGCAACATCCCGCCGGCTATAATCCGGCCTCCGATCCCTCCACCCTTCCCCCACTTCCAGCCCGGCCGCATGGACCTCTCCCTCCTCCTCGTCGCGCTCGTCCTCGGCATCGTCGAAGGCCTGACCGAATTCCTCCCGGTGTCCTCCACCGGCCACCTCATCATCCTGGGCGACCTGCTCGGCTACAACGACGACACCAGCAAGGTGTTCAAGATCGTCATCCAGCTCGCCGCCATCCTCGCCGTGTGCTGGGACTATCGCGAGCGCCTGATCAAGGTCGCGAGCGGGATCACCACCGAACCGAGCGCGCAGCGCTTCGTCGGGCTGCTGTTCATCGGCTTCCTGCCCGCGGCGGTGCTCGGGCTGATGTTCCACTCCACCATCAAGGGCCTGCTGTTCAACCCGATCACGGTGGCCACCGCGCTGGTGGTCGGCGGCCTGATCATCCTCTACGTGGAAAAGCGCGCCTACCACCCGCGCCTGAATTCGGTGGATGAACTGCGCTGGACAGACGCGCTCAAGGTGGGCTTCGCCCAGGCGCTGGCGATGATCCCGGGCACTTCGCGCTCGGGCGCGACCATCATGGGCGGCGTCATCTTCGGCCTGTCGCGCAAGACGGCGGCGGAGTTCTCCTTCTTCCTGGCGATCCCGACCATGTTCGCCGCCACCGCCTACGACCTGTACAAGAACTGGGCGCTGCTGCGGGTGGAAGACCTGCCGGTGTTCGCGGTCGGCTTCATCGCCTCCTTCGTCGCCGCGATGTGGGCGGTGAAGAGCTTCATCAAGTTCATCTCCAACCACACCTTCGTCGCCTTCGCCTGGTACCGCATCGTCTTCGGCATCTTCGTGCTCGCCACCTGGTACTTCGGCTGGGTCGAGTGGTCCGAGCCATGATCGAGGCAGCACGATGATCCTCTACCTGCACGGCTTCCGTTCCGCCCCGGCGTCGATCAAGGCGCGCGCCCTGAAGGAACGCATGGTCGAGCGCGGCCTGGCCGAACGCTTCTGGTGCGCGCAGCTGCCGGTGTCGCCGCGCGCCGCGATCGCGCTCGCCGAAACGGAGATCGCGCGCATCCGCGCCGCCGGCCTCGAGCCCACCGTGGTCGGCAGCTCGCTCGGTGGCTACTACGCCACCTGGCTCGCCGAGCGCCACGACCTGCGCGCGGTGCTGATCAATCCGGCCGTGGTCGCGCCGCTCTCGCTCGAGGCCTATGTCGGCGTGCAGGACAACCTCTACACCGGCGAGCGCTTCGAATTCACCCGCGGCCACATCGACGAGCTGCGCGCGATCGAGGTGCCGACGATCACCCGGCCGGAGCGCTTCTGGCTGCTGGTGGAGACCGGCGACGAGGTGCTCGACTACCGCCACGCGGTGGACAAGTACGCTGGTGCCCGCCAGACCGTGCTCGAAGGCGGCGACCATGGCTTCTCGCGCTGGAACGACTACCTGGACGAGGTGCTCGCCTATGCGGGGCTGGGCGATACCCGCCCCTGACCCGACCGAACACGGAGTGCCGCCGATGAGCCGTCCCACCGATCCCGCCCAACCCGGCTTCGATGCCCGCCGCTTCAAGGCCATGGAGCGCGCCGGCTTCAACCGCATCGCCGCGCGCTACGCCGAAGGCGCCCACCTGCGCGCCGAACTCGCCGAAGCCCTGCTCGAGGCCGCCGCGCTCGCCCCCGGCCAGCGCGTGCTCGACCTCGCCAGCGGCCCCGGCCTGCTCGCCGGCCAGGCCGCGCTGCGCGTCGCCCCCGGCGGCAGCGTGCTCGCCACCGACATCGCCGAGGGCATGCTCGCCGAAGGCGCGCGTCGCTGCGGCGAACACGCCGACGCTCCGTGCTTCGCCGCCGCCGACGCCGAACAGCTGTGCCTCGCCGACGCCAGCATGGACCGCGTGCTCGCCGGGCTGGCGCTGTTCATCTTCCCGCACCCCGAGCGCGCGCTCGCCGAAATGCACCGCGTGCTCATGCCCGGCGGACGGGTGGCACTGTCGGTGTGGGGCGTGCGCGAGTCCGTGCCGCTGATCCACCGCGCTCAGGACACCATCGCCCGCCTGCTGCCGCCGCCCAAGGTGTCGCGCCCCTCGGTGTTCCGCTACGGCGAGGCGGAAGTGCTGTCCGCCACGCTCGCGGCGGCCGGCTTCGACGACATCGACATCCGCCCCTGCACCTTCTCCTGCCACTTCGCCGACGCCGAAGCCTACTGGCAGGCCTTCCTCGACCTCGCCGGCGGTGCCGCGGAGGCGCTCGGCCGCCTGCCCGAGCCCATCCAGGCGGACCTGCGCGCGGCGGTCGCGGACGACCTCGCCGATCACCGCTGCGACGACGGCCGCGGCGGCTTCCTGGTGCCGGCCCTGACCCTGGTGGCGAGCGCCCGCCGGCCGGGCTGACCCCCCCGGGCCGAGCCCTGCCGCCCGCGCGGCCGGGGGCCGCACTGCGGCCCGCTGCCGATTTCCCGGCGCCCCCGCCTTCCTCCTTCCACCCCCTGCCCCGTCCGGATCCCGACTTGTCCCGCTTCCAAACCCGCGCACCGACCGCGGCACTCCCCGCTTCCGCAGTCGAAGGCGACACCCGCGCCGTGCGCCAGGGCATGTTCGCCGCCCTCGCCGCCTTCGTGACCTGGGGTCTGGCGCCGCTCTACTTCCGCGCCCTCGGCAGCGTGCCGCCCTTCGAGATCGTCGCCCACCGCG
This sequence comes from Thauera aminoaromatica, assembly GCF_000021765.1. Classification (NCBI taxonomy): domain Bacteria; kingdom Pseudomonadati; phylum Pseudomonadota; class Betaproteobacteria; order Rhodocyclales; family Zoogloeaceae; genus Thauera; species Thauera aminoaromatica. The sequence continues at coordinate 4,037,971 of NC_011662.2, forward strand.
TGCTGTGGTCGGCGCTGCTGCTCGCGCTGATGCTGGCCACGCTGCGCTTCACCGGCGGCTTCGAACGCGTGGGCGCCGTGCTGCGGCAGCCCCGCCTGCTCGCCCTGCTCGCGCTCACCTCGCTGCTCACCAGCAGCAACTGGCTGGTCTTCATCTGGGCGATCGACGCCGGGCGCCTGCTCGAGGCCAGCCTCGGCTACTTCATCAACCCGCTGGTCAGCGTGGCGCTCGGCGCGATCTTCCTCGGCGAACGCCTGCGCCCGCTGCAGGCCGCCGCGGTGGGCATCGCCTGCGCCGGCGTGGCCTGGCGGGTCTGGCAGCTCGGCAGCCTGCCGTGGATCCCGCTCTTCCTCGCCGGCACCTTCGGCCTCTACGGCCTGCTGCGCAAGCGCGCCCCGGTGGACGCCGTGGGCGGACTCTTCATCGAGACGCTCGTCGTCGCGCCCCTCGCGCTCGCCTGGCTGCTGTGGCTGCACGCCCAGGGCAGCCTCGCCTTCGGCAGCGGCAACCCGGCCGAATGGCTGCTGCCGCTCACCGGCGTGATCACCGCGATCCCGCTGATGCTGTTCGCGGTCGGCGCCCGCCGCCTGCCGCTGGCCACGGTCGGCTTCCTGCAGTACATCGCGCCCAGCCTCAATTTCCTGGTCGCGGTGCTGCTCTTCCGCGAGCCCTTCGACACCACCCAGCTCGTCGGCTTCGCGCTCATCTGGCTCGCGCTCGCGGTGTATTCCGCGGACATGGTCAGGGCCGGGCGGCGGACGGCGCGGCGAGCCCGCTGACGGAAGCGGTGCGCGCCAGCCGCGTCGGGTGACGGCCTCGCCGATCGACGGGGCACCCAATGGCAGCGTCGGCGGTCGCATCCCCGCCAGGATCGCGACTTGCGTCGCTCCTACGGCGCACCCCGGTGCCACGGCTCGCTGCCGGCGCGATCGGCCCCGAATGCGCGAGGCCGCGGGGCAGGGGATGGCGGGGGCCAACTTCAGGAGCGCCGAGGTGGAGGGCGTCGCCGGGGAAACAAGGCGACGCATGTCCGAGGCGCGCAGCGACGAGTTTGCGTCGCCGCCCCCGCGGCGTCCTCCACCGCGGGAAGCCCCGAGCGCAGCGAGGGGCCGCGAGTGCAGGCGGCCCCCGCCACCCCGGCCCCGCGGCCGAATCGAAGCCGCACCGACTCCGAACCACGCCGACGCCGAACCGCACCGCACTGGAGCCGCACCGAATCGGTGCCAGCCCCGATCGGAGCCGCGCCGGATCGCCCCCCGCGCGGCATCGCCCCCTCATTCGCACCCCGCGATAGGGCCGGCGGCCCGAATCCAGTAAACTAGCGCGCTTGCTTTCTTCAGGCGGATGCCGATGTTCGTGCTGTATGAAGAGGACGGGGCCTTCAAGGCCGGAACCATCCTCGCCGATAACGACGCCACGCTGCAGGTCGAGAACACCCACGGCAAGCGGGTGAAGCTCAAGCGCGCCCATGTGCTGATGGAGTTCCGCGAGCCGGGGCCTTCCGACCTGCTCGCGCGCGCCGAGGCCGAGGCCGAAGGCCTGGACGTCGAATTCCTCTGGGAAGTGTGCGGCGACGACGAGTTCGCCTTCGCCGACTTCGCCGCCGAATATCACGGCCATGTTCCGAACGCGGTCGAATCGGCCGCCCTGCTGCTGCGCCTGCACTCGGCGCCGATCTGGTTCCACCGCAAGGGACGCGGGCGCTTCCGCAAGGCCCCCGCCGACATCCTCCAGGCCGCGCTCGCCGGCCTCGAGAAGAAGCGCCAGCAGGCCGCCGCGATCGAGCACATGCGCGCCGAACTGGTCGCCGGGCGCCTGCCGCCCGAGCTCGCCGCGCTGCTGCCGCAGGCGCTCTACCGCCCCGACCGCAACCGCCCAGAGATCAAGGCGCTCGAAGCCGCCTGCGTCGACAGCGGGCTGTCGGCCGCGCGCCTGCTGCTGGCCTGCGGTGCGCTCGCCTCGAGCTACGACTTCCATTACAACCGCTTCCTCTTCGAGCACTTCCCCGAAGGCACCGCCTTCCCCGCCATCGAGCCCCCCGTGCTGCCGACCGCGCTGCCGCGTGCCGAGGTTGCCGCATTCTCGATCGACGACGCCTCCACCACCGAGATCGACGACGCCTTCTCGGTGACGCCGCGCGCCGAGGGCGGCTGGCGCATCGGCATCCACATCGCCGCACCCGCGCTCGGCTTCGCGCGCGGCTCGACGCTCGACGCGGTCGCGCGCCGGCGCCTGTCCACCGTCTACATGCCGGGCAACAAGATCACCATGCTGCCCGACGAGATCGTGCAGACCTTCACCCTCGGCGAGGGCCGCGACTGTCCGGCGGTGTCGCTCTACCTCGACATCACCCCGGGGCTGGCGATCGTCCATCAGGAGAGCCGGGTCGAACTCGTGCCGATCGTGGCCAACCTGCGCCACCACGACATCGAGCCGGTGTTCAACGACGACACCGTCCACAACGGCGGCCCCGACTTCCAGTGGAAGCGCGAGCTGACCCTGCTGTGGGACCTCGCCACCGTGCTCGAGGCTGGACGCGGCAAGGCCGCCGGCAACGAGGACCGCATCGACTTCGGCTTCAGCGTGGACTGGACCGAGGAGACCGCGGACGGCCCGGGACGCGTCAGCATCGGCCGGCGCCTGCGCGGCTCGCCGATGGACAAGCTCGTCGCCGAGCTGATGATCCACGCCAACATGACCTGGGGAAAGCTGCTCGATACCTCGGGCATCCCCGGCCTGTATCGCGCCCAGGGCGGCGGCAAGGTGCGCATGACCACGGTCGCCGCGCCGCACGAAGGCCTCGGGGTGGACTGCTACGCGTGGTCGAGCTCGCCGCTGCGGCGCTACGTCGACTTGGTGAACCAGTGGCAGATCATCTCGGTGCTGCAGGGCACCCCGCCCGCGTTCGCGCCCAAGTCGGCCGAGCTGATGGCGGCGATGCGCGACTTCGAGCTCACCTACGCCGAGTACGCCGAGTTCCAGCGCGGCATGGAGCGCTACTGGTGCCTGCGCTGGCTGCGCCAGCACGGCCGCGGCGAGGTCGAGGCCACGGTGCTGCGCGAGAACGTGGTGCGCCTCGCCGAGATTCCGCTGGTGATCCGCGTACCCTCGATGCCGCTGCAGATGCCCGGCAGCCGGGTCAAGCTCGTCGTCGAGCGCACCGACCTGCTCGACGTCGAGGTGGAGGCGCGCTTCGTACAGACGCTCGCCGAACCCGATCCCGAGACGGTGGACGAGGCCGGCTTCGGTTTCGCGTGATCTGCGCATGACTCCCCCCGCCGCCCCCGTCCTGCCCGCCGGCGCCCTGCCGGGGGCCTGGAGCGGGCGCCTGCGGCGCTTCGGCGGACCGCTGCTGGTGGCGGCCTTCGTCATCTCGATCAGCCTGCACGCGCTGCTGCTGCTGATCCACTTCCGCCTGCCCGAGGCCAAGCCCGCGCGCGACAAGGGTCTGGAAGTGGTGCTGGTCAACGCCCGCCACGCCCGGGCACCCGACAAGGCCGAGGTGCTCGCGCAGGCCAACGTCGATGCCGGCGGCAACACCGAGCAGGAGGTGCGCGCGAGCACGCCGCTGCCGCCGCAGCCCAACCGCCAGGACGGCGACGCCCTGGTCGAGGCCAAGCGCCGCGCGCCCGAGCCGGTGCGCGAGCAGAAGCAGGTGATCACCCGCGACAAGGCGCCGGCCAAGGTCGCTGCGGCGCCGAAGAAGGTCGAGCAGCCCACGCCGACACCCGAACCGCAGCGCGAGATCAGCGGCCTCGACCTGCTCGACAGCGCCGCCGCGGTCGCCCGCATCGAGGCCCAGATCGACCGCGACCTCAAGGAGCTCGCCAAGCGTCCGCGCAAGAAGTTCATCGGCGCGCGCGCGCAGGAATACCGCTTCGCGCAGTACGTCGAGGACTGGCGGCAGAAGGTCGAGCGCATCGGCACCTTGAACTACCCGGATGCGGCGCGCGGCCGGCTCTACGGCAGCCTGCTGCTGTCGGTGACGATCCGCTCCGATGGCACGGTGGAGCGGATGGGCGTGCATCGCAGCTCGGGCCACAAGGTGCTCGACGACGCCGCGCTGCGCATCGTCAAGATGGCCGCGCCCTACGCCCCCTTCCCGCCCGACATCCGCAAGGACTACGACGTGATCGAGATCACCCGCACGTGGACCTTCACCAACAGCGACCAGGTGCGCGCCAACTGAGACCCCGCCCATGGACCGTTACGCCGTCGTCGGCAACCCGATCGCCCACAGCAAGTCGCCCTGGATCCACGCCGCGTTCGCTCGCCAGACCGGGCAGGCGCTCACCTACGAGGCCCTGCTCGCCCCGCTCGACGATTTCGCCGCGACGGTGGCGCGCTTTCGCGCCGAGGGTGGGCGCGGCCTCAACGTCACCGTGCCCTTCAAGCTCGAGGCCTTCGCCCTCGCCGACCGCCGCACGCCGCGTGCCGAGGCGGCCGGTGCGGTCAACACGCTCGCCTTCGGCACGGACGGCATCCTCGGCGACAACACCGACGGCGCCGGCCTGGTGCGCGACCTCGCGAGCCATCTCGGTTGCCCGCCCCGCGGGCGGCGCATCCTGCTGCTGGGCGCCGGCGGCGCCACCCGCGGTGCGCTGTTGCCGCTGCTCGACACCGCACCCGCTGACCTGTGCATCGCCAACCGCACGGCGCACAAGGCGGTGGAGCTGGCGCAGGCCTTCGCCGCCCACGCCGGCACGGTGCGCATCGAGGGCTGCGGCTTCGAGGCGCTCGCCGACCAGCGCTTCGACCTCGTGATCAACGCCACCTCCGCCAGCCTGTCCGGCGAACTGCCGCCGCTGCCGCCCGGCCTCTACGCCCAGGGCGCGCTCGCCTACGACATGATGTACGGCCGCGGCCACACGCCCTTCCTGCGCGCCGCGCTCGCCGACGGTGCGGCGCGGGTGGCCGACGGGCTGGGCATGCTGGTCGAGCAGGCCGCCGAGAGCTTCGCGCTGTGGCGCGGCGTGCGCCCCGACTCCGCGCCGGTGCTGGCCGAGCTGCGCCAGCTCATCGAAGCCGGCTGAGGCCAGCGTGCCGATCCCCGCGCCGCGCCGCATCCTCGGCTGGGTCGCCCGCGGGCTGGGTGTCGCGCTGCTGTTGGCGCTGTTCTGGCAGGCGGTGCTGCTGACCCAGGTGGTGTGGTGGAGCCGCTTCGATCCCGGCAGCACGAGCTTCATGCGCATCCGCCTCGCCGAGTTGCGCGAAGCCGACCCGCGGGCCGAACTGCGCCAGCAATGGGTGCCCTACGAGCGCATCTCGATCCACCTCAAGCGCGCGGTGGTCGCTGCCGAGGACGATCGCTTCCTCGACCACGACGGCTTCGACTGGGAGGGCATCGAGCGCGCCCTGGAGCGCAACGCCGAGGAGGGCCGCGTCACCGCCGGTGGCTCGACGATCAGCCAGCAGCTCGCCAAGAACCTCTTCCTGTCGTCCTCGCGCTCCTGGCTGCGCAAGGGCCAGGAGGCGGCGATCACCCTGATGATCGAGGCGACCTGGGACAAGCGCCGCATCCTCGAGGTGTACCTGAACGTGGCCGAATGGGGCAACGGCGTGTTCGGTGCCGAGGCCGCCGCGCGCCACTACTACGGCCGCCCGGCCGCCAGCCTGGGCCCGGCCGAGGCCGCGCGCCTGGCGGTGATGCTGCCCAACCCGCGGCGCTACGAGAAGACCTTCGGCCCCCGCCTGGCCGCGCACGCGGCGCGGGTGCAGCGGCGGATGGCGAATTCGCAGGTGCCTTGAGCGCAAGGCGCGAGGGGCGGGAATGGCCCTCCGCCGATTTTTCGCCTTCTGTCACATGATCGGGGTCGCGTGCGCGGGGGGGAGTCCGTAGAATTCGCGACTTGCCCCTCCGCCGGCCTTGCGCGCGATGACCGAGCCCGAAGAACTCCACGCCGACGACGTCCAGCAGCACCTCAAGGAGGTGCAGGATCTGCTCGCCCGCCAGAAGGTGGTGGAGGGTCTCGTCCATCGCCAGGACATGCCGCGCCACGAGCTGGTGGAGAACCTCGTGCACAAGCAGCACGAGGCCGGGCTGCGCGCCAAGCTCGACAGTCTGCACCCGGCCGACATCGCCTACATCCTCGAGGCGCTGCCGCGCGAGGAGCGTCTCTATGTCTGGGACCTGGTCAAGGCAGAGCGTGACGGCGAGATCCTGCTCGAGGTCTCCGACGCGGTACGCGAGTCGCTCATCGAGACGATGGACCCCGAGGAGCTCAAGGCGGCGGCAGGTTCGCTGGATGCCGACGAGCTCGCCGACCTCGCCCCCGACCTGCCGCCCGAGGTCATCGAGGACGTCTTCCAGTCGCTCGACAGCGAGGGCCGCGAGCAGCTGCGCGCGGCGATGTCCTACCCGGAGGATTCCGTCGGCGCGCTGATGGACTTCGACATGGTGACGGTACGCGACGACGTCACCCTGGAGGTCGTGCTGCGCTACCTGCGCCGCTTCGACGAACTCCCCGACCACACCGACAAGCTCTTCGTGGTCGACCGCGAGGACCACCTCGAGGGCATCCTGACCCTGGAGACGCTGCTGATCAGCGACCCGGAAAAGACCGTGGCCGAGGTGATGCGCTCCGAGCCGGTGATCAGCTTCACCCCCGAGGACGAGGCCGACGACGCCGCCCAGGCCTTCGAGCGCTACGACCTGGTGTCGGCGCCGGTGATCGATTCCGAGCGGCGGGTGATCGGCCGCATCACCGTGGCCGACGCGGTGGACTTCATCCGCGAGGAGTCCGAGGCCGAGATCCTGTCCCAGGCCGGCCTGCGCGAGGAGGAGGACATCTTCGCCTCGGTGTGGAGCTCGGTGAAGAACCGCTGGGCCTGGCTGGCGATCAACCTCGTCACCGCCTTCGTGGCCTCGCGCGTGATCGGCCTGTTCGAGGAGTCGATCGAGAAGCTGGTCGCGCTCGCGGCGCTGATGCCGATCGTCGCCGGCATCGGCGGCAACTCGGGCAACCAGACCGTGACGATGATCGTGCGTGCGATCGCGATGGGCCAGGTCGAGCCCTCGGCGATGACCCGCCTGCTGCGCAAGGAGCTCGGCGTGGCGCTGATCAACGGCGTGGTGTGGGGCGGACTGCTCGGCGTGCTGGCGTGGTGGCTCTACGGCAACGTCGATCTCGGCCTGGTGATGACCGGTGCGATGACGCTGAACCTCCTGCTGGCAGCCTGCGCGGGCGTGCTGGTCCCGATGCTGCGCCAGCGCCTCGGCGCTGACCCCGCGCTCGGCGGCTCGGTGATGATCACCGCACTCACCGACTCGGGCGGCTTCTTCATCTTCCTCGGGCTGGCGACGCTTTTCCTGCTCTGACGGGCGAGATGTGAGGAATATGGCGCCAGGAGCGGGCGAGCCCGCTCCGCAGGCCTGCGGGAAGGCTCAGCCCAGTTGGGCGAAGACCGCGCGCGCCACGGCCACCGTGGCGTCGATCTCGGCCTCGCCATGCGCCACCGACACGAAGCCGGCCTCGAAGGCCGAGGGCGCGAAGTAGTGGCCGGCTTCCAGCATGGCGTGGAAGAAGCGGTTGAAGCGCTCCTTGTCCGTAGCCATCACCTGGGCGAAGGAGGCCGGCACCTTGTCGGCGAAATAGACGCCGAACATGCCGCCGACCGAGTCCGCGCTGAACGTGACGCCGGCATCCTTGGCCGCCGCGGCGAGACCCGCAACCAGTCGCTGCGTGCTCGCCGTCAGCCGCTCGTAGAAGCCGGCCTCACGCGTCAGCTGCAGCGACACCATGCCCGCCGCCACTGCCACCGGGCTGCCCGACAGGGTGCCGGCCTGGTAAACGCTGCCCAGCGGGGCGATCTTTTCCATGATGTCGCGACGACCGCCGAAGGCGCCCACCGGCATGCCGCCGCCGATCACCTTGCCGAGCGTGGTCAGGTCGGGGGTGATGCCGTAGAGGCCCTGCACGCCCTGCGGGCCGACGCGGAACCCCGTCATCACCTCGTCGAAGATCAGCACCGCGCCGTACTCGGTGCAGATGCGGCGCAGGCCTTCGAGGAAGCCGGGCTGCGGCTTGATCAGGTTCATGTTGCCGGCCACCGGCTCGACGATGATCGCGGCGATCTCGTCGCCGCGCGCCTTGAACACGTCCTCGACCTGCTGCAGGTCGTTGTAGTCGAGCACGATGGTGTGCTTGGCGAAGTCCGCCGGCACGCCGCCCGAGGACGGGTTGCCGAAGGTCAGCAGGCCGGAGCCGGCCTTCACCAGCAGGCTGTCGGCGTGGCCGTGGTAGCAGCCCTCGAACTTCACGATCGCATCGCGGCCGGTGAAGCCGCGCGCCAGCCGGATCGCGCTCATGGTCGCCTCGGTGCCCGAACTGACCAGGCGCACCATCTCCACCGAGGGCAGCATGGCGCAGATCAGCTCGGCCATGTCGACCTCGCTCTCGGTGGGCGCACCGAAGGACAGGCCCTTCAGCGCCGCCTCGCGCACCGCCTCGATGATCGCCGGGTGGGCGTGGCCGGCGATCGCCGGGCCCCAGGAGCCGACGTAGTCGATGTACTCCTTGCCATCCGCATCCCACACCCGGGCACCTTCGGCGCGCGCAAGGAAGCGCGGCGTGCCGCCCACCGAGCGGAAGGCGCGGACGGGCGAATTTACGCCACCGGGGATGCTGCGCTGGGCGCGCTGGAAGAGGGCTTCGTTACGGCTGGTCATGGCAGAGGGTTCCTGTGCTGCGTGCGAAAGCCGGCATTGTGGCGCCGCAAGGCCAAGCCGGTCCACCACCGGCATTCACACGACTTGCGCGGCGAGCGTCCGCATGAGCCGCCCGCCTTGGCCGCCGACCACAGAGAACCGATCACGCCCAGCCTGACGTGACGCCCCTTGTCGGAGCCCGAAAACGTCGATGGATGACCACAGTTGCACGACAGCGAGATGAGACCCGGCGACTCGTCTGGTCATCCACCTCCGCCTGCCCCGGAGCCTGCGCCCGACAGCCCGCCGAAAAGCGCGTCGAGCACCTCGCGTTTCGGCTCGATCTGCTTCTTCGTGCCCACCCTATCGACGACGGAGAACGAAACCGTCGAGGATTTTTCCGGGTCTTCACGCGTGATGCCGATCACGATGGGAGACCTATCGTGTTGCGCGGGCGAGATTGTCTTTATGTTGGTTCCCGTCGTTGTGACGGTATAGGGAGGCGTTCCCCCCGTCACCGACAATTCGAGCTCGCCCGGCTTTGCGCCACGCCGGACATCAAGCTCGAGTTGTTGCACATTTTCCACCCCCCCGGCCCCGCCCGTACCATTGTTGCCCGCTCCGAAATGAAAGCCGACGATGGTTGCAAATACCCCCGAGAACACCAGAAAGATTTCGCGCGCCATCCTGAAACGTTCTTCGAACTTCCCCTCGTTGGAGTACAGAGCGCTGAAAATCAGCCCGCCGCCATACGCCAGCGTCGCAATGATCGCCGCCACGGTAAGGATGGGTCGTGTGCCATCCACGCCCATGAGCGCCTTCCAGCCAACTGCGGAGGTGAACAACATGATCCCGGCGACGAGCAAGCCCAGTACAACCAGGAGCACGACCAGCCCGATGAGCCCCGCAATGCTGAAGTCTGCCAACCACTCCGAAATCTTCCTCTTCGGTGCTACGCCGCTCCAACGCTCGACATTTGCCCACAACTCCTGAACCGCCATCTCGATGTGATCGCGCATGGTCGCGTCGCCACTCGCCCTGGCCGAGGCGAAATCGCTCTGCAAGGCGGTAACGCGATCAGCCAGTGATCGGGTTCGGGTGTTGACCGCTGCAGCCTTGACGACCTTGTCGAGGCCGGTGATCAGAGCCTCCAGGTTTTTCCATTTTTCTTCATCCATGACCGTCTCCCTTTCTCACCTCACCACGGACACCTCCATCGACCCGATTGCGATTCGTGCAGCCTCCGTGAAGGCGGCAAAGCCGGATCAACCCGCCATCATGCGGACTCGCGAGACGGGAGGCTCACGCCCGGTCGACATGACATCCGCCAGACCCATGGAATGATTCCGGTATAGCACTGGCATTGCCACATACAAGCTCGACGCAGTCGCATGAAGGCGCAGCCTGTGCCCATCTTCTGCACCGGGGGGCTTGCCCGCGCAGGAGCGCCGCACGCCGCCCTTGCGCGGGCAGGCCCGCTCCCACGGGTTCCGCTCGGGCAGGTCATGCATTCGTGCGATCGCCCCGCATGCGGGCCCTCGGCCAGGATGAGGCGCTACCGCCCGCGTAGGGTCGTCGGGCGGGAGGTGCGGGGTTCAGAACAGCGCGCGATACATCCTCGCACGCGCCGCCGGATCGGCCGCGCCGAACACGTCGCCGACCACCGCGAGCAGGTCGGCGCCCGCGGCGATCACCTGCGGCGCACGCTCCAGCGTGATGCCGCCGATCGCCGCCACCGGCAGGCCGAGCTCGCGCCTGGCGCGTTCGACGAGCGCGAAGGGTGCGGGCGGCGCGTGGGGCTTGGTGGTGGAGGGGAACATCGCGCCGAAGGCGATGTAGTCGGCACCGATCTCGGCGCCCTCGGTCGCACGCGACCAGTCGGCATAGCAGGTGAGACCGAGGATGCGCTGTGGGCCGAGCGCAGCGCGCGCCGCGGCGGGCGGGCCGTCCTCGCGGCCGAGATGCGCTCCGTCGGCGTCGATGGCGAGCGCGAGCGCGAGGTCGTCATTGACGATGAAGGGCACGCCGGCGGCCCGGCAGGCGTCGCGCAGCGCCAGCGCCTGCTCGCGGCGCAGACCGGCGTCGGCGCCCTTGTTGCGGTACTGCAGCAGCGCCGGATGACCGGCGAGCACGGACTGCGCGAGCGCGAGCAGGCGGCCGGTGTCGGGTTCGTCGGGGGTGACCGCGTAGAGCCCGCGCAGCGTGCGCACCGGGAAACGCTCAGTCATCGCTCTCGCCCTTGCCGCGCGCCCAGAAGAAGCGGTCGGGCAGCGCCCGCCCCATGCCGGCGCGATAGGCGTGGCGCAGGGCCTGGCGGGTAAACTCCTGCGCCTCGCGCACCGCCTCGGGCAGCGCCATGCCGTGCGCCATCGCTGCCACCGCGGCGGCGGCGAGGGTGGTGCCGGCACCCAGGCAGGGCGCGGCCGGGCGCGGGCCGGCGTCGGTGCGCACGATGCCCTCGCTGCCGAAGAGGGTGTCGACGAGCTGCGGGCCGTGGTCGCCGCCGCCGGTGAGCAGCACGTACTCGGTACCGTTGCCGAGCAGGCGCTCGAGCGCCTCGTCGAGCTCGGCGCCACCCGTCTCGCCCTGGCCTCCCCCGCCACCGTCCTCCTCGTCGGACTCGGCCGCCTCGTCCCCGGCCAGGCCGGTCAGGCGCAGCAGCTCGTGGCGGTCGGCCACCAACAGCGTGGTCTGCGGCAGGATCAGGTCGGCGAGCGCCGCGGCGATCTCCTCGCCCGCCTCGCCGAGCAGCGCCGCGGCGTGCAGGCCGGGTTCGACCACCAGGGGAACGTCGGGATAGTCGGCGAGGATCTCCGCGATCACCGCGACGTTCTCGACGCTGCCGCAGAAGCCGAGCTTGAACGCCGCCACCGGCACGTCCTCGAGCACCGCGCGCGCCTGCATGGCGATCAGCTCGGGCGCGACCGGCCACAGCTCGTCGATGCCGCGGGTGTCGCGCACCAGCGCCGCGGTCTGCACCGGCAGCGGGTGGCAGCCCATGCTCGCCAGGGTCAGGATGTCGGCCGCGAGTCCTCCGCCGGCCGTGGCGTCACCCGCCGACAGGCACAGCACGCAGGGGGGAGTTTCCGGAATGGCGAGCGGCATGGGAGGTGGAAATGCAGCGCGGATGGGGTGCGCGCGGATGCGTTAAGATAGGCGGTCGATTCTACCCCCAACCCTCGAGTCACGCTGGAACATGGCCGATACCCCCTGGAAGACCTACATGTGCCTGATCTGCGGCTTCATCTACGACGAAGCGTCGGGCCTGCCCGACGAGGGCATCGCGCCGGGCACGCGCTGGGAGGACGTTCCGCCGAACTGGACCTGTCCCGAGTGCAACGCGCGCAAGGAAGACTTCGAGATGGTCGAGATCTAGGCCCGGACGCCACCGCCCGACAACCCACCAGGAATACAGCATGGACCTTGCCGGCCTGAAGGTGATGGTCATCGACGACAGCAACACGATCCGCCGCAGCGCCGAGATCTTCCTCGCCCAGGCGGGCTGCGAGGTCGTCCTCGCCGAGGACGGTTTCGACGCACTCGCGAAGATCGCCGACCACCACCCCGACGTCATCTTCGTGGACATCATGATGCCGCGCCTCGATGGCTACCAGACCTGTGCGCTGATCAAGAAGAACCCCCGCCTGTCGCCCACGCCGGTGATCATGCTGTCCTCGCGCGACGGCCTCTTCGACCGCGCGCGCGGACGCATGGCGGGCTCCGACGAATACCTCACCAAACCCTTCACCAAGGACAGCCTGTTGCGGGCGGTCGCCAGCCACGCACGGCGCGGCGGCGATGCGGCGCGCGCAGGCTGAGCCACGCCGGAGACGACCGATGCCGATCCGCAAGATTCTCGTGGTCGACGACTCTCCCGTCGAACGCCTCGCCCTCCAGGAGGTGCTGGGCCGCAACGGCTACCAGGTGCTGACCGCCGAGAACGGCGAGCAGGCCATCGCACGCAGCCGCAGCGACCACCCCGACCTCATCCTGATGGACGTGGTGATGCCGGGCATGAACGGCTACCAGGCCACGCGCACGATCTCGCGCGATGACGAGACGCGCGACATCCCGATCATCATGTGCACCAGCAAGGGCCAGGAGACCGACAAGATCTGGGGCATGCGTCAGGGCGCGCTCGACTACCTGGTCAAGCCGGTCGACCACGACGAACTGCTCGCCCGCATCCGGGCGATGGGCTGAGCTCGATGGCCCGCAGCAGCCTGCGCGAATTCCAGGAACGCCTCGCCCGTCGCCTCGCCGAGGCCGCCGGCGCCGAGCGCCGCGGCCTGCTCGGCTTCCAGTGCGGCAGCGACAACTGGTTGATCGAACTCGCCGAGGCCGGCGAGATCCTGCCCCCGCCGCCCTTGTCCGCGGTGCCGCTCACCCGCCCCTGGTTCCGCGGCCTCGCCAACGTGCGCGGCAGCCTGTACGGCGTGGTCGACTTCGCCGCCTTCAACGGCCAGCCGCCGATCAGCGCCGGCGGGCGGGCGCGCCTGCTGCTGATCGGTGCGCGCCACGGCATCCACAGCGCGCTGCTGGTGTCGTCCTCGAGCGGCCTGCGCAGCCACGAGGACTTCGAGCCCGCCCCGGGCGGCGATGCCCCGCCCTGGGTGGCACGCCGCCTGCGCGACATGCAGGGCCGCGCGTGGCTGCAGCTCGACCCCGCCCGCCTGCTCGCCCAACCCGCCTTCCTCGACGCCGGGCTGGAATGACGTACGCATCCACCCCGCAAGAACCCGACCGAAAAATCGAGCATCGACCATGGCATTGAACCCGTTCGGCAAGAAAGCCCCGGCCCCCGGCGCCGGCACCGAGGCCCAGACGATCATCGAGACCTCCGCGCCGGAGCAGACGGTCGCCAACAAGACTCCGTCTCCCCCCGCGCGATCCGGCGGCCGCCTCGGCATGCTCGGCGGACTCTTCGTCGCCTGCACGGCGATCAGCGCCGGACTGCTCGCATACCAGGCGCGGGATGCGAGCCTGTCCGCGCTCCAGCTCGGCGCGGCGAGCGAACTGCAGGTGCTGCCCGGACAGATGGCCAGGGCGGCCCGCCTCGCCCGCCTCGGCGAGCCCGGCGCGGTCGCCGATCTCGAGCAGACCCGGGCACGCTTCGCCGGCTTGCTGCAGACCCTCGGCCAGGGCGGCAGCCATGCCGGCGCCACGCTGCCGCCGCTGCCCGCGAGCATGCGGCCCCTGCTGCAGGACCTCGACGCCGAGTGGCAGAAAAACGCCACGCTGGCGGCGCGCCTTGCCGCCCAAGGCGCGCCGCTCGCCGGCACCAGCGCTGCCGTGCGCGCGATCAACGCGGCCAGCGGCGCCCTCGCCGACGCGGCCGACCAGTTCGGTCGCCGTGTGGCGGCGATGAACGGAGACGCTTCTGCGCTGCGTGCGGCCCACGCCCTCCTGCTCCATGCCCAGCGCGCCACCCTGCAGGCAAACACCCTTTTCTCCGCGGATGCAGACCCGGCGGCGGCGGCCAAGGTGCTCGCCGGCGAGGCCGAGCAGCTGCGTCAGCGCTTGGCCGAACTCGAACGCCCGAGCAACGGCAGCGTCCTCGACGAGAGCCTGCGCGCGCTCGGGTCCGCCGCGGCACCGATCCTCCAGGCGATCGAGCGCATCGGCGCCGACGCGGGCGCGCTGCAGCAGGCGAACGCCGCGAGCGCCGGCCTCGCGGCGAACACCCCCGCCCTGCTCGCCGCGAGCACGGCCCTCGGCACGGCGCTCGCCGGGCGCACCGGCGGCTTCGGTCCGCTGCATGCGGGCGCGGCGCTCGCCGCCCTGCTCGCCGTGTTCGTGCTGGCGCAGATGGCGCGCGCCTACGCCGCCGACGCCGCGGCGCGGCGCCTCGCCTCGGAGGCCGAGCGCCGCCAGGCCGAGGATGAGCGCAACCTCACCCAGCAGGCCATCCTGCGCCTGATGAACGAGATGGGCGACCTCGCCGACGGCGACCTCACGGTGCGCGCCACGGTCACCGAGGACATCACCGGCGCGATCGCCGACTCGGTGAACTACACCATCGAGGAGCTCTCGGTGCTGGTACGCCGAATCAACGACGCCGCCACGCGGGTGACCTCGGCCACCGAGTCGGCGCGCCGTACCTCGACCGAGCTGCTCGCCGCCACCGACCGCCAGTCGCAGGAGATCGAGGAAGCCGGCGCCACCGCCGAGCGCATGGCGCAGTCGATGACCGACTCCTCCGCGCGCGCGCTGCAGTCCGCCCAGGTGGCGCGGCGCTCGCTGGAGTCCGCGCGCAAGGGCGCGGACGCGGTGCAGAACAGCATCCGCGGCATGAACGACATCCGCAGCCAGATCCAGGAGACCGCCAAGCGCATCAAGCGCCTCGGCGAATCCTCGCAGGAGATCGGCGAGATCGTCGAGCTCATCTCCGACATCACCGAGCAGACCAACGTGCTCGCGCTCAACGCCGCCATCCAGGCCGCCACCGCCGGCGAGGCCGGGCGCGGCTTCACCGTCGTCGCCGAGGAAGTGCAGCGCCTCGCCGAACGCTCGGCCGAGGCGACCAAGCAGATCGCCGCGATCGTCAAGACCATCCAGACCGACACCCAGGACGCGGTGGGTGCGATGGAGAGCGCCACCCGCAACGTGGTCGAGGGCGCGCAGCTCTCCGACGCCGCCGGCCAGGCGCTCGCCGAGATCGACCAGGTCTCCACCGAAACCGCCAGCCTGATCGAGCGCATCTCGGCCGACGTGCAGGAACAGGCCGCGACCGCCGGCCGCGTCGCCGCGGCGATGAAGGACATTCTCGCCGTCACCGAACAGACCTCGCTCGGCACCCGCCAGACCGCCGTGTCGATCGACCAGCTCGCCGAGCTGGCGGTGGAGCTGAAGGGCTCGGTCTCGGGCTTCAAGGTCTGACCACGCTGGCTGTCGCCCGGAAGAACAGCATGACACACGCCACCGAGCCGGACCTGGGACCGCTGACCTGGGTGAAGGGCGAGATCGACGCCGCGCTGGGGCGCGCGCGCGAAATCCTCGAGCGCGGCTGCGCAGGCAGCGAAGCCGCCGGCCTGCAGTTCGCGCAATCGCACCTGCACCAGGTGCGCGGCGCCCTCGACATCGTCGGCCTCGACGGCCTGACGCTGTTCACCGACGCCCTCGAGCAGCTGCTCGGGGCGATGGCGCGCGGCGAGGTCCCGGCCGACGCCGCGCGCCACGCGCTCGCCCTGCGCGCGCTGGCGATGGTGGGCAACTACCTCGAGGAGCTCGCCGACGGCGCGCCCGACCAGCCGCTGCGGCTGGCCGCGCGCTACCTCGAGCTCGCCGCAGCGCGCGGGCAGCACGACGCCAGCGCCGCCGACCTCTTCCATCCCGATCTTTCGCGCCGCCCGCCTGCGCGTGCGGCGCCGCCGGCGGACACGACCGGGAGCGAGGCGCGGGAGCTGCGCGCGGCACGCAGCCGCTTCGAGCGCGGTCTGCTGGAGTGGCTGCGCAAGGGCGCGGCGGGCGAAGGCGCGCGCGTCATGCGCGACGCGATCGCCGAGGTCGAGGCGCAGCAGCGCAGCCCGGCTGCGCGCAGTCTGTGGTGGGCCAGCCTCGCGTTCTACGACGCCCTGATCCACGGCGGGCTGCAGCCCGACCCGGCGGTGAAGCGCCTGTGCACCCAGCTCGACGCCCAGTTCCGCCGCCTGCTGAGCGGCACGCCCTCGGTGCCGGACCGTCTGCTGCGCGAACTCCTCTACCAGATCGCGCGCGCCCCGGTGCGCACTGAACAGCAGCGTGCGGTACGCGCGTGCTGGCAGCTCGACGCGCAGATCCCGGAGCCGGGGCTGGAGGTCGGCGAGACACCGATCGCGCCGCTGCTCGACGCCCTCGCCGCCCGCCTCGGCGAGGCGCGCGCGCATTGGGAAGCCTTCTGCGCCGGCACCGCGGTGGCCCTGCCCCGCTTCGAGGATGCAGTCGCGGCGATGAGCGCCCCCGCCGAGGCGCTCGGCCGCCCGGGCGTGCGCATCCTGTGCGCCGCACTGCTCGACTTCGCGCGCTGGCTGCGCCGCGATCCGCTGCAGTTCGTCGAGACCTCGGGCATGGAGGTCGCCACCGCGCTGCTGAGCCTCGAAGGCGCGCTCGACCGTCGTCCGCCGCCCGCCGGATTCGGCGCGCGCGCGGAACAGATCGCCGCCCGTCTGCTCGCCCTGCAGCGCGGCGAGCCCCTGTCCGCGGGCGCGATCGTCGCAGCACCGGCGGATGCCCGCCAGGCGCAGGAGCGCGCCGCGCTCGAGCAGGTGGCGAAGGAGATGCTCGCCAGCCTCGCCCACGTCGAACAGGTGCTGGACGACTTCTTCCGCAACCAGGCCAGGCGCGAGCCCCTGCTGCAGCTCCACCAGCCGCTGCAGCAGATCATCGGTGCCCTGAGCATGCTCGGCGAGACCGACGCGCTCGCCCTGGTGCGCAACGCCGCGATCCACATCGCCAGCCTCGCGCGCGAGGACAGCCGCGCCGGCCAGGCCGAGTTCGAACGCCTCGCGCGCGACCTCTCCGCGCTCGGCTTCTACATCGAGGCGATGCCGCGCGGCGGCGCCCGCCTGGAAGAACTGCTCGACCCGAGCCTGGGGCTCCAGGGCAGGCCGGCTGCACAGGAGGACGCGGCAGCGCCCGCTGCCGCGATCGCCGCCACACCTGTGGCGGCACCGGCACCGACGCCCGCGACCGAAGCCGCCGCGGCGGCGCCCGTCGAGATGCCCGAGCCGCCGCCGCCCGCGGCCGCGGAGCCGCCTCCACAAGACCTGGACGCCGCGGCGACGCAGGTCGCAGCGGCCCACCCGGAGAGCCCCGAAAACCTGTTCGGCCTCGACTTCCCCGATCTCGACTTCAGCCCCCTCGAAGAACTCGAGACACCTGCCGCAATGCCGCAGGCCGCGACAGAGCCCGTCGGCACCGATGCGCGGGCGCCTGCCGCCGCCCCCGAACTCGCCGCCACGGTCGCCGCGGAGAGCGCAGCCGCCCCGATGGCCGCAGGGGCGGCGCCGGTGGGCGCGGAGATCGACGCCGAACTGCTGGCGATCTTCATCGAGGAGGCGCACGAGGTGCTCGCCGGGATCGCGGCCGGGCTCGAAGCACTCCGCGACGGCACGGACGAGCCCGCGCAACTGGTCACCATCCGGCGCGGCTTCCACACCCTCAAGGGTAGCGGGCGCATGGTCGGGCTCGTCCAGCTCGGCGACACCGCGTGGGCGGTGGAGCAGGCGCTGAACCGCTGGCTGCAACTCGACTGGGCGCTCACCCCCGCCTTGTTCGCCCTCGTCGCCGAGGGCCATCGGGTGTTCTCCGCCTGGGTGGCGCAACTCGAACATGGCGAGGCCGGCGGTGGCGACACCGCGGCTCTGATCGCCGAGGCGAGACGGCTCCACGAAGCGGCCGAGCCGGTGCACGACGCCGGCATCACCACGCCGAGCGGAGCGCTCCCGCCCCTCCCCGAGCCGATCGAGGAGATCGAGGCGGAACCCGCCGCCATGGCCCCCGCCTCCGCGCCGATGCAGATCGACAGCGTGGACTTCCTGCTCGACGGCGAGATCGGCGGAGCCCCGCCGGCCCCCCCAGCGGGCACGGAGGAGACCACGCCCGTGTTCCCCGCCGCGACCGCGGCGAGCGCAACCGAAGAAGAGCTGATCGAATTCATCGAGCCGCTCGACGAGGGCGCCCCGATCGCGCTGGAAGCCTTCGAGTTCTTCCCGGCGCAGCCGGACGAAGTGCGAATCGAAGGCGGAGACGACGAGGTCGCCCCCGCACAGGCGCCCGCCGCAACGCAGGACGACGCGCCCGCCAGCGATGTCGTCGCCAGCCCCGCTGGCGACACCCTGCGCATCGGCGACGGCGAGATCTCGCGTGCGCTGCACGCGCTCTACTGCAGCGAATCGGCCCAGCACCTGGCCGCGCTCGAGCAGGCGCTGCGCGCGCTGCACGCGGGCGACGAGCCCCCCTCGACCGCCGCGATACGCGCCGCCCATACCCTGGCCGGCATCTCGGGCACCGTGCGCGCAGAGGCCGCGCATCGCCTCGGCCGCGCCCTGGAGCACCGCCTGGAACGCCTCGCCGACGCCGCCCGGGCTCCGGACGGGAACGAGCTGGCGCTGTTCGGCGAGGCTCTCGACGCCCTGCGCGCGATGCGCGACGAGATCGCCGCGGGCGGCACGCCGGCGGCGGAGGATGCACTCGTCGCACGCCTGGACGCTCGCGCCGACGAAGACAGCGCAGGCCTGGCCGACCTGTCCGAGGTCCTCGCTCCCGACATCGCCCTCGCTCCCGACATCGCCCTCGCTGTCGACGCGCAGACCGCACTCGACGGCGCGCGCGCCGCCGACCACGCGCCCCCCCCGCCAGCGGCTCCCGCGAGCCTACCCGCAGCGCTCCCCGCGGCGGAGGCGGGCGCCGTGGACAGTGCGCAGGACGACATCGACAGCCAGCTGCTGCCGATCTTCCTCGAAGAGGCCGCCGAGACCATCGGCGAGCTCCACGCCACCCTGCGCCGCTGGCGCATGCAGGCCGACGACGAAGAGGCGCCGCGTGCGGTCGCGCGCCTGCTGCACTCGCTCAAGGGCAGCGCGCGCATGGCGGGCGCGATGCGCCTCGGCGCCCACCTGCACGAACTCGAGTCGCGCCTGGAGGACGGCCTCGCCGCGCGCGAGGCGGCGGCCGGGCTCGCCGAAGCGCTCGCGCACGGCATCGACCGCTGCGAGCAGGTCATCGACGAGCTCGCCCTCGGCGAAGCGGCCCTCCAGGCGCCGGCCGCCCCGATCCGCGCCGAGGAAGCCGGCGCCGGCGCGGAGGCGGCACCCGAGGTCGAGCCGCTCGCCTCCCCGACCCTGCGTGTGCGCGCCGAGCGGATCGACCGCTTCGTCAACCAGGCCGGCGAGATCGGCGTCGCGCGCAGCCGGGTCGAGGGCGAGCTGCGCAGCCTGCGGCGCTCGCTGCTCGATCTCACCGAGAACGTGATCCGCCTGCGCAACCAGCTGCGCGAGGTCGAGATCCAGGCCGAGGTGCAGATGCAATCGCGCATCGCGCAGGCCGGCACCCAGCACACCGATTTCGATCCGCTCGAGCTCGACCGCTACACCCGCCTGCAGGAGCTCACGCGGATGATGGCCGAGAGCGTCAACGACGTGACCACCGTGCAGCAGGGCCTGCTGCACAACCTGGACGGCGCGGAGCTCGCCCTCGGCAGCCAGGCGCGCATGGCGCGCGAGCTGCAGCAAGGGCTGATGCAGGTGCGCATGCTGCCCTTCGACAACCTTGCCAGCCGGCTCTACCGGGTGGTGCGGCAGAGCGCGCGCGAGCTCGGCAAGCGTGCCGCGCTCGACCTTCGCGGCGGACGCATCGAGGTCGACCGCAGTGTGCTCGAGCAGATGGCCGCGCCGCTCGAACACCTGCTGCGCAACGCGGTCGCGCACGGCATCGAGGCCCCGGCCGCGCGCCTGGCCGCCGGCAAGGCCGAGACCGGCAACATCGAGCTGACGGTGCGCCAGGAGGGCAACGAGATCGCCATCGAGATCGCCGACGACGGCGCCGGGCTCGACCTCGAGCGCATCGCGGCGCAGGCGCGCGCGCGCGGTCTGCTCGGCGCCGACGAGCGCGTCGACGAGCGCCGCCTGGTGAACCTGATCTTCGTCTCCGGCTTCAGCACCGCGCGCGAGGTCTCCGCGGTCTCCGGCCGCGGCGTCGGCATGGACGTGGTGAAGGCGCAAACCGCCGCCGCCGGTGGCCGCGTCGAGGTCGCCAGCCGGCCCGGCGCCGGCACCCGCTTCTCGATCCGCCTGCCGCTCACCCTCGCGGTAACCCAGACCTTGCTGGTGGAGGCGCTCGGCCGCAGCTGGGCCGTTCCCGCCAACATGATCGTGCAGGCCATGGAGCTCAAGCCCGACGCGCTGCAGGCCATGCAGCGGGCGCACGGCATCGAATGGCAGGGCGAGCATTATCCCTACCGCTATCTGCCGCGCCTGCTCGGCGATCGCGAGGCGCGCCCCGCCGAGGCGCGCTACAGCTGGGTGCTGCTGCTGCGCGCCGGCGCGCAGACGCTCGCGCTGCATGTCGACGGGCTGCGCGGCAACCAGGAAGTCATCGTCAAGAACGCCGGCCCGCAGCTCACCCGCGTCGTCGGCATGAGCGGCGCGACCGTGCTTGGCGACGGCGAGATCGTGCTGATCCTCAACCCGGTCGCGCTCGGCGCGCGCGCCGCCACCACCATGGACGAGGCGCACGCGGGGTTGTTCGGTCCCGCTGCCGAGGCGCCGCCGCCGCTGCACCTGCCCACGGTGATGGTGGTGGACGACTCGCTGACCGTGCGCAAGATCACCGGTCGCCTGCTCGAGCGCGAGGGCTATCGCGTGCTCACCGCCAAGGACGGCGTGGACGCGCTCGAGCAGCTCATCGACCTGAAGCCCGACGTGGTGCTCACCGACATCGAGATGCCGCGCATGGACGGCTTCGACCTCGTCCGCAACATCCGCGCCGACGCGCGCCTGCACGACCTGCCGGTGGTGGTGATCACCTCGCGCCTGGCGGAGAAGCACCGCCGTTACGCCCTGGAGGTCGGCGCCGACCACTACCTCGGCAAGCCCTACCAGGAAGAGGAGCTGCTCGCGCTGGTGGCGCGCTACGCACAGGCGGGCAAGGGCTGAGGGGGGCCTCGCTCTTTCTGCGGTGCCAGCCGGGATGCGGCAACGGATGCGCCTCGACGCCCTCCGAACCGCCGCCGATCTCGACTTGCGTCGCTCCTGCGCCCCCGGCGTGGAAGCACGCTGCAGGAGCGACGCAAGTCGAGATATTGCAGTGGAAGACCGCTCCGTCCCGGCGTCTACGCGCCCAGCGCGCGCGCCATGCGCGCGAGCGCTTCGTCCAGCGTCGCGCGCGGGCAGCCGAAGTTGAGCCGCACGAAGCCCGGCGCGCCGAAGGCCGCGCCATCCGAGAGTCCGACGCCGGCGGCCTCGAAGAAGGCCGCCGGGTCGGAGACCCCGCGCGCCGCCATCATCGCGCGGCAGTCGACCCAGGCCAGGTAGGTCGCTTCGGGGCGCGTCGTCGTCAGGCCGGGCATCGCCGCGACGGCCTCCAGCACGCGCTCGCGGTTGCCGCGCAGGTAATCCAGCAGCGCCCGCCGCCAGGCATCGCCGTCGCGGTAGGCGGCCTCCGCCGCGACCATGCCGAGCACGTTCACATGCGGCACGATGCCGCGCATGGCGTGGCGGTAGCGCCGGCGCAGCGCGGGGTCGGGAATGATCGCGAAGGCGCAGTACAGCGCCGGGATGTTCCAGGTCTTGGACGGCGCCATCAGGGTGATCGTGCGCCGCGCGATAGCCTCGTCGAGCGCGGCGAGCGGGCGGTGCGTGCGATCGGCGTCGAGCACCAGGCCGCAGTGGATCTCGTCCGAGCACACCAGCAGGTCGTGGCGCGCGGCGAAGTCGGCGAGCCGGCGCAGTTCGGCTTCGTCGAACACCCGGCCGACCGGGTTGTGCGGGCTGCACAGCAGCAGCAGCCGGGTCGTGGGCGTGCAGGCGGCCTCGAGCGCGTCCCAGTCCCATTGCCAGCGGCCGTCGCCCAGCACCAGTTCGGCGCGCTGCAGCACGCGGCCGGTGTTGGCCGGGGCGGTAAGGAAAGGCGGATACACCGGGGTGGCGGTGAGCACGCCGTCGCCCGCTTCGCCGGCGATGGCGCAGGCGAGGTTGAAGCCGGCGACCACGCCCGGCAGCCACACCAGCCAGTCGGGCTGGATCGTCCATCCGTGATCCCGCCGCAGGCCTTCGACCACGGCCTGCTCGAGCGCGGGCCAGGCATCGGTGTAGCCGAACACACCATGGTCGATGCGCCGGTGCAGGGCCTCGATGACCGCCGGCGGCGCGGCGAAGTCCATGTCGGCGACCCACAGCGGCAGCACGTCGCGGCCGGCGTAGCGGCCCCATTTTTCGCTCGGCAGGCTGCGGCGGTCGATGAGGCGGTCGAAGTCGAAGGCGGGGGCGGTCATGGCGGGGCGTCCGGTGAAGGGTGACGGGGCGTCATTGTCCCGCATTCCCCCGAGCGCTCGCTGCCCCGCGGGAGCGACGCAAGTCGCGATCCGGCGCCCGGACGGCGCACCGAATCCCCGGGCTGACGCCTATGTGCCTTGCGCGTCGTTCTTCACCACGCCGAAACGTTGCAGCGTGCGCTCACGCGCAGCGGCGTGATCCACGATCGGTCCGGGGTAATCGACGCCGATCTTCGTCCGGCACGCGGTCTGGTCGATGCCGCCCATGGTCCAGGGGGCGTGGATGAACTTGTCGGGCACGCGCGCGAGTTCGGGCAGGTAGCGGCGGATGAAGCGGCCCTCGGGGTCGAACTTCTCGGACTGAGTGACCGGGTTGAAGATGCGGAACCAGGGCTGGGCGTCGCAGCCGGTCGAGGCCGCCCACTGCCAGCCGCCGTTGTTGGCGGCGAGGTCGTAGTCGTTGAGCCGGATGGCGAAGTAACGCTCGCCCAGGCGCCAGTCGACGCCGAGGTCCTTGGTGAGGAAGGAGGCGACGATCATGCGCAGGCGGTTGTGCATCCAGCCAGTCTGGTCGAGCTGGCGCATCGCCGCATCGACGATCGGATAGCCGGTGCGCGCCTCGCACCAGGCGGCGAAGAGCTCGGGCGCGTCGTCCCACTGCACGGCGTCGTACTCGGGACGGAAGGCACGGTCCACCACCTGCGGGTGGTGCCACAGGATCTGGTGGTAGAAGTCGCGCCAGATCAGCTCCGACAGCCAGGTCTCCGCCCCCTCGCCGCCGCGCGCGCGGGCGTGGGCGGCGAGCTGGCGGATCGACACGGTGCCGAAGCGCAGGTGGGTGGACAGATAGCTGACGCCTTTCACCGCCGGGAAGTCGCGCGCGCGCTTGTAGCGCTCGATGCGCGCGGCGAAGTCGTCGAACAGGCGCTTGCCGCCGCTCATGCCCACAGGCATGTTCAGCTCGGCGAGGTTGGTGGGCGCGAAGCCGATGTCGGCCAGCCCGGGCAGGGTCTCGCCGGCGGGCTTCGGCGCCAGGTGCGCGGCGTACTTCTCCACCGCATGCGAGCTGACCTGGGAATCGTCCACCGCCTTCAGCCAGGCGTTCTTGTAAGGCGTGAACACGCTGTAGGGCTTGCCCGTCTGGGTGAGCACCTCGTCACGCTCGAAGACCACCTGGTCCTTGAAGTCCTCGTAACCGATGCCGTCCTCGGCGAGTCGCTGCGCGACCCGGCTGTCGCGCAGGATCGCGTCGGGTTCGTAGTCGCGGTTGGCGAAGACCTTGTCGACGCCAAGCTCGGCGGCCAGGCGCGGGATCTCGTCCTCGGCGCGGCCATGGCGGACGATCAGCCCGCCTCCCGTGCCACCCGCGGCACGCGCCATGGCGTCGAGCGCCGCATCCAGCTCGGCCAGGCTGGCGTGGATGAACTCGACGCGGCGGTCGGCGCGCGCGGGCAGCGCGTCAAGGATGGCGGTATCGAAGACGAAGGCGCAATGCACGCGCTCGGCGAAGCGCAGGGCGTGGTGGAGCGCAGCGTGATCGAAGCTGCGCAGGTCGCGGCGGAACCAGACGAGGGCGGAAGACATTTTTTTGTCCAGGACAAAGGTGCACAATTATGACGCATCCGCCACCGTGCCGCCGCAGTCCGGACAAGCGCGAGGCCGCGGGGCCGGAGTGGCGGGCGCCAACTTCAGGAGCGCCGAGGCGGAGGGCGTCGCGGGGGAATCAAGGCGACGCATGTCCGAGGCGCGCAGCGACGAGTTTGCGTCGTCGCCCCCGCGGCGCCCTCCGCCGAGGGCAGCCCGCAGCGAAGCGCAGGGCCGCGAGTGCAGGCGGCGCCCGCCACTCCGGCCCCGCGGCCTCGCAGCACGCGATCGCCCACGCCGCACGCCACACCATCCACCCAGGAAGGGAATCGACGATGCCGGCGACCGATCGCTGCGATCGCGACTTGCGTCGCTCCCACAGAAACCGCGCGCGGCCTGCCCGACGGCGGAAGATCCCGCTCGCGCAAGCCCTCACGCCAAGAAGACCGGCGTTCGGCGTAGAATGCCGCGCATGGAAACGCCCACGGCCAACTTCACGCACCACTTCCTGATCGCCATGCCCAACATGGTCGATCCGCACTTCGCGCGCACGCTCACCTACATCGCCGAACACAACGAACAGGGCGCGCTCGGCATCATCGTGAACCGGCCGATCGACATGACCCTGGCCAGCCTCTTCGAGCGCATCGAAGTGCCGCTCGAGGCCGAGGGCTTCGCCGCGCAGCCGGTGTATTTCGGCGGCCCGGTGCAGACCGACCGCGGCTTCGTGCTGCACCGCCCGCTCGGCGACTGGCACTCCACGCTCAAGGTCACCGACGAGATCGGCCTCACCAGCAGCCGCGACGTGCTGCAGGCCATCGGCGCCGGTGGCGAACCCAAGGACGTCATCGTCACGCTCGGCTACGCCGGCTGGGCTGCCGGCCAGCTCGAGCAGGAGCTCCTCGACAACGCCTGGCTCACCGTCCCCGCCGACCTCGAGATCGTGTTCGAGCTGCCGCCCGAGGAACGCCTGGTCGCCGCCATGCAGAAGCTCGGCATCGACTTCACCAACCTGAGCGATGTCGCCGGACATGCCTGAGGCGGCCACGGCCGCCCCGTCCCCTGCGGACACCCGCTTCCCCCGGCCCGCCCCGGACACGCTCCCCGCGCGTGGCACCGTGCTCGGTTTCGACTTCGGCCTCGCCCGCATCGGCGTCGCCAGCGGCGAACTCGAGACCGGCCTGGCCAGCGCGCTCACCACCGTACACGCCGAGGCGAACGACGCACGCTTCGCCGCCATCGCCAGGCTCATCGCCGAATGGCGGCCGGTCGCGCTGGTGGTCGGCATTCCCACCCATCTGGACGGCCGCGAGCACGAGCTCACCGCGCGCTGCCGCCGCTTCGCCAACCAGCTCCACGGCCGCCACGCCCTGCCGGTGTTCACCGCCGACGAGCGCCTGTCCTCGGTCGCCGCCGAAGCCGAGCTCGCCGAGGCCGGCCGCAAGGACTGGCGCGAGCGCAAGGCGGCGCTCGACGCCGCCGCCGCCCGCATCCTCCTGCAAACCTTCCTGGACACACGACGCCATGAAAGACCTTGACGCCGAAGCCCTGTGCCGGCAGCTCGCCGAGCAGATCCGCCCCCACGTCGGCCCCGCCACCGCGCTCGTCGGCATCTACACCGGCGGCCTGTGGCTGGCCGAGCGCCTGCACGCCGAGCTGGGCATCGCCCAGCCGCTGGGCGCGATCGACGTCTCCTTCTACCGCGACGACTACGCCAGCAAGGGCCTGCACGCCAGCCCGAAGAAGACCGAGATCCCCTTCGACGTAGACGGCGCGCACGTGATCCTGGTCGACGACGTGCTCTACACCGGCCGCACCACCCGCGCCGCGCTCAACGAGCTGTTCGACTTCGGCCGCCCGGCCCGGGTCGAGCTCGCCGTGCTGGTCGACCGCGGCGGGCGCGAACTGCCGGTCGCCGCGCGCTACTGCGCCCACACCCTGTCCGTGCCGCTCGCGCGCGAGCAGAACCTCGAGCTGCAGCGCGACCAGGCCGGCCACTTGGGCCTCGAGCTGACACGTCGCGCCTGAGCCGGAGCCGCCCTCCCCTTCCCCCTGCCCACCGCTGATTTCGAGGCACGCCCGATGCGAAACCCCCAGCTCAACCAGCACGGCGAACTGCAGCACCTGCTCACGCTCGACGGTCTGCCGCGCAACATCCTGAACGCCATCCTCGACACCGCCGCGCCCTTCACCGAGGTGGCCGAGCGCGAGGTCAAGAAGCTGCCGCTCTTGCGCGGCAAGAGCGTGTTCAACCTGTTCTTCGAGAACTCCACACGCACCCGCACCACCTTCGAGATCGCCGCCAAGCGCCTCTCGGCCGACGTGGTGAACCTCAACATCAACACCAGCTCGGCCGCCAAGGGCGAGAGCCTGCTCGACACCGTCGACAACCTGTGCGCGATGCAGGCCGACATGTTCGTCGTGCGCCACGCCGCCAGCGGTGCGCCGATGCTGATCGCCCAGCACCTGCAGAACACCGGGCGCGACCACATCCACGTGGTCAACGCCGGCGACGGCCGCCATGCGCACCCGACGCAGGGCCTGCTCGACATGTACACCATCCGCCACTTCAAGAAGGACTTCACCAACCTGACCGTGGCGATCGTCGGCGACGTGCTGCACTCGCGTGTGGCGCGCAGCCAGATCGCCGCGCTGACCACGCTCGGCGTGCCCGAAGTACGCGTGATCGGCCCCCGGACCCTGCTGCCCACCGAGGTCGAGAAGCTTGGCGTGCGCGTGTTCCACGACATGCGCGAGGGGCTGAAAGGGGTGGACGTGGTGATGATGCTGCGCCTGCAGAACGAGCGCATGAACGGCGCGCTGCTGCCCACGCCGCAGGAGTACTACAAGATCTGGGGCCTCACCGCCGAGAAGCTCGCGCTCGCCAGGCCCGACGCGATCGTGATGCACCCCGGCCCGATGAACCGCGGCGTGGAGATCGACTCCGCGGTGGCCGATGGCGCGCAGGCGGTCATCCTGCCCCAGGTCACCTTCGGCATCGCCGTGCGCATGGCGGTGATGAGCATGCTCGGCAGCCGCTGAAGCCGCGGACAGCACAGGAACAAGGACCCACGCATGAACATCCTGATTTCCAACGGCCGCGTCGTCGATCCGGCCAATCGCACCGATGCGGTGCAGAACGTCTACGTCGCAGGAGGCAAGATCGTCGCCCTCGGCCAGGCGCCGGACGGCTTCGTCGCCGAGCGCACGATCGACGCCGGCGGTCTCGTGGTCGCCCCCGGCTTCATCGACCTCGCCGCGCGCCTGCGCGAACCCGGCTACGAGTACCGCGCCACGCTCGAATCCGAAATGGAGGCGGCGATGGCCGGCGGCGTCACCAGCCTGGCGATCCCGCCCGACACCGACCCCGTGCTCGACGAGCCCGGCCTGGTCGAGATGCTGACCTATCGCGCCAAGAAGCTGAACCGCGCCCACATCTATCCGGTCGGCGCACTCACCATCGGCCTTCAGGGCGAGCGCCTGTCCGAGATGGCCGAACTGGTCGAGGCCGGCTGCGTCGCCTTCTCGCAGGCCAACGTGCCGCTGGTCGACAACACCGTGCTGATGCGCGCGCTGCAATACGCCGCCACTTTCGGCTTCCGCGTCTGGCTGCAGCCGCTGGCGCCCTTCCTGTCGCAGGTGGGCCACGCCCACGACGGCGAGGTGGCGACGCGGCTGGGCCTGTCGGGCATCCCGGTCGCCGCCGAAACCGTGGCGCTCTACACCTACCTCGAGCTCGCGCGCATCACCGGCGCCCGCCTGCACATCACCCGCCTGTCCTCGGCCGCCGGCCTCGCGCTCATCGACCAGGCGCGCGCAGAAGGCATGGACGTGACCTGCGACGTGTCGATCAACCATGTGCACCTGTGCGACATGGACATCGGCTACTTCAACCCCAACTGCCACCTCGTCCCGCCGCTGCGCAGCCAGCGCGACCGCGAGGCACTCGCCCGGGGCCTGGCCGAGGGCCGCATCGACGCGCTGTGCTCGGACCACACCCCGGTGGACGACGACGCCAAGCAGACGCCGTTCTCCGAATCCGAACCCGGCGCCACCGGCCTCGAGCTGCTGCTGCCGCTGACGCTGAAGTGGGCCGACCGCGCCGGGCTGGCGCTGCTGGACGGGCTGGCCCGCATCACCTCGGACGCGGCGAAGATCGTCGGCATCACCAAGGCCGGCCACCTCTCGGTGGGCGCGCGCGCCGACGTGTGCGTGTTCGACCCCGCGACCCACGTCACCATCACCCGCGAGGGCCTCCGGAGCCAGGGCAAGAACACGCCCTTCCTCGGCATGGAGCTGCCGGGCAAGGTGCGCTACACGCTGGTCGAGGGGCAGGTGATGTTCGAGGGCTGAGCCCGGTCGGGCAAACGCCCGCCGGCCCGGCTCGCAAAAAGGGGCAGCCGCTACCGGCCGCCCCTTTTTGCGCTTGAAGCCGGTGCGGAAATCAGCCCCCGAACAGCAGCGGCGCGAAACCGTTGCGCGCGCCGGCGAGCACCATCAGCACGATCTGCAGCACCAGCAGCAGCACCAGCGGCGACAGGTCGACGTTGGCGATGCTCGGGATCACGCGCCGGAACGGGCGCAGGAAGGGCGCGGCGATCGAGTGCAGCAGCGGCGCCAGCGGCGCGTGCGGGCTCACCCAGGACAGCACCGCCGAGCCCAGCACCACCGCGAACACCAGGTAGATCATCATGCGCAGCAGCTCGATCAGGCCCACCCCCCACAGGCCGGCGAGCACGGCGGCGGTGTTGCCGCTGAAGGCCGCGCCGCGCAGGCTGAGCTCGAACATCACCAGCAGTACCTGAACCAGCCAGGCGGGCAGCAGGCTCGCCATGTCGAGACCGAACAGCCCGGGGATGAAGCGGCGCAGCGGGCGCACGATCCAGTCGGTGGTGCTGACCACGAACTGGCCGAGCTGGTTGCGGAAGGAGATGCGCTGCCACTGCATGAAGAAGCGCGCGAGCAGCATCAGCGTGAGGAAGCTGGCGGCGACGTCGATCACCAGCAGCAGGATGTTGGCGAGCATGAGTCAGTCCTTGCCGAGTTCGGCGCCGAGCTCGCGCCCGCGCGCTTCGGCCGCCTGCACCGCGGCGACGAGTTCGTCGTGCCAGCCGGCCGCCGCCAGGCTGGCGAGCGCGGCCTCGGTGGTGCCGCCCTTGGAGGTGACCTTCTGGCGCAGCACGGCGGGCGCGTCGGCGGAGTTCGCCGCCAGCTTCGCCGCGCCGAGCACGGTGTCGATGGCCAGGCGGCGCGCGCCGGCCTCGTCGAAGCCGAGGCTGCGACCGGCGGATTCGAGCGCCTCGATGAAGTGGAAGACGTAGGCCGGGCCGCTGCCCGAGATCGCGGTGACCGCGTCCATCTGCGCCTCGGCATCCGCCCACACGGTGCTGCCGACCGCGGCGAGGATGCGCCCGGCGGTCTCGCGGCCGGCGGCGTCCACCGACGGGTCGGCGTACAGGCCGGTGACGCCGGCGCCGATCAGCGCCGGTGTGTTGGGCATGCAGCGCACCAGGCGGGCATGGGGCGCACCCGGCGCACCCAGCCAGCGCCCGAGGTCGGCCAGGCGCAGGCCGGCGGCGATGCTGATGACGAGCTGGCCGCACAGGCGCCCGGCGATCGGTGCCAGCGCAGCCTTCATCTGCTGCGGCTTGACCGCGAGCACGAGCACGTCGCAGGCGAGCGCCGCGTCGTCGAAGGACTCGACCGCACGCACGCCGAAGCGCTGCGCGAGCGCGCAGCGCGCCGCTTCGCCGAGCTCGACGACCTGGAGGCCGGCGGCGGCGAAGCCGCGCTCGAGCATGCCGCCGATGAGGGCGGTGGCCATGTTGCCGCCGCCGAGGAAGGTGATCTTCATGGATGGACCTGCTGGTTGGGGCCGGAGCACACGCGGACGCGCGTCAGGCCGTAGGGGTCGGGGTCGGCGCGGTTCGGGCACGCTCGCCGAAGATCGCCGTGCCCACGCGCACGATGTTCGCGCCCTCGGCGATCGCCGGCTCGAGGTCGTGCGACATGCCCATCGACAAGGTGTCGAGCGCGAGTCCGGCGGCGCGCAGCTCGTCGTGGAGCCCGCGCAGCACGGCGAAGCGCGCGCGCAGCACGGCCTCGTCCGCGCTCGGTTCGGGGATGCACATGAGGCCGCGCAGGCGCAGCCGCGGCAGGGCGGCGACCGCGTGCGCGAGCGCGCCGGCCTCGTCCGGCGCCACGCCGCTCTTGCTGTCCTCGCCGCTGACATTGACCTGGATGCACACGTCGAGCGGCGGCAGATGCACGTCGCGCTGCGCCGACAGGCGCTCGGCGATCTTCAGGCGGTCGATGCCATGCACCCAGTCGAAGGCGTTCGCCACCGGGCGCGTCTTGTTGCTCTGCAGCGGGCCGATGAAATGCCATTCGAGCCCGAGCGCGCGCAGCGCCTCGACCTTGTCCACGCCTTCCTGCACGTAGTTCTCGCCGAAGGCACGCTGCCCGGCGGCGGCGGCCTCGCGCACCGCCTCCGCCGGCCAGGTCTTGCTCACCGCGAGCAGCTTCACGTCCGCAGGGTCGCGCCCGGCATGTCGTGCGGCGGCGGCGATGCGGGCGCGCACCGCGTCGAGGCGTGCAGCGATCGTCGTCATGGTCCGTGGCCTATTTCCTGGGATTTCGGGGCGGCAAAAGTATAGCATCGCTCCATCGCCCACCCCGAGGCCGACCCCGAGCGCCGCCCGCGCAGGCGGCCGTGTCGCCATTTGCGCCGGAATACCATGGACATCACCGAACTGCTCGCCTTCGCGGTCAAGAACAAGGCCTCCGACCTCCACCTCTCCGCCGGCCTGCCGCCGATGATCCGCGTGCACGGCGACGTGCGCCGGATCAACCTGCCGCCGCTCGAGCACAAGGAGGTGCATGCCATGGTGTACGACATCATGAACGACGCGCAGCGCAAGCAGCTCGAGGAGACCTGGGAGTGCGACTTCTCCTTCGCCGTGCCCAACCTCGCGCGCTTCCGCGTCAACGCCTTCCAGCAGAACCGCGGCGCAGGCGCGGTGTTCCGCACCATTCCGAGCAAGGTGCTGACCCTGGAGGAGCTCAACTGCCCGAAGATCTTCAAGGAGATCGCCCACCAGCCGCGCGGCATCGTGCTGGTGACCGGGCCGACCGGCTCGGGCAAGTCCACCACGCTGGCGGCGATGCTCGACTACGTGAACGAAAACGAGTACGGCCACATCCTCACCGTGGAGGACCCGATCGAGTTCGTGCACGAATCCAAGCGCTGCCTGGTGAACCAGCGCGAGGTGCACCGCGACACCATGTCCTTCAACAACGCGCTGCGCGCTGCGCTGCGCGAGGACCCCGACGTGATCCTGGTGGGCGAGATGCGCGACCTCGAGACCATCCGCCTCGCCCTCACCGCCGCCGAGACCGGCCACCTGGTGTTCGGCACCCTGCACACCTCATCCGCGGCCAAGACCATCGACCGGATCGTCGACGTCTTCCCCGCGGCCGAGAAGGACATGGTGCGCTCGATGCTTTCGGAATCCCTGCGCGCAGTGATCTCGCAGACCCTGCTCAAGACCAAGGACGGCCAGGGCCGGGTCGCGGCGCACGAGATCATGATCGGCACCCCGGCGATCCGCAACCTCATCCGCGAGAACAAGATCGCGCAGATGTATTCCTCGATCCAGACCGGCCAGAATATCGGCATGCAGACCCTCGACCAGTGCCTCGTCGACCTGGTCCGGCGCAACGTCGTGTCGGCCGCGGAAGCACGCGTGAAGGCGCAGAACAAGGACAGCTTCGCCGCCTGAGCGGCATCCACCCGCCCGTCCCGGGCAGGAGCACGCAGACCATGGAACGCGACCAGGCCCTCAAGTTCATGCACGACCTGCTGCGGCTGATGCTGCAGAAGAACGGCTCGGATCTCTTCATCACCGCCGGCTTCCCGCCTGCGATCAAGGTCGACGGCCGCATCGTGCCGCAGTCGAACCAGATCCTGCAGCCGCAGCACACCACCGAGCTGGCGCGCGCGATCATGAACGACCGCCAGGCCGCCGACTTCGAGACCCACAAGGAGTGCAACTTCGGCATCTCGCCGGCGGGCATCGGCCGCTTCCGCGCCAATGCCTTCGTGCAGCAGGGCCGCGTCGCCCTGGTGCTGCGCACCATCCCGCAGAAGATCCCCAATTTCAAGGAGCTCGGCCTGCCGCCGGTGCTCACCGAGATCGCGCTCGCCAAGCGCGGGCTGGTGATCTTCGTCGGCGGCACCGGCACCGGCAAGACCACCTCGCTCGCATCCCTGGTCGATTACCGCAACGAGAACACCTACGGCCACATCATCACCATCGAGGACCCGATCGAGTTCGTGCACCAGCACAAGAACTGCATCGTGTCCCAGCGCGAGATCGGCATCGACACCGAGTCCTGGATGTCTGCGCTCAAGAACACCCTGCGCCAGGCGCCCGACGTGATCCTGATGGGCGAGATCCGCGACCGCGAGACAATGGACTACGCGATCGCCTTCGCCGAGACCGGCCACCTGTGCCTGGCCACCCTTCACGCCAACAGCGCCAACCAGGCGATCGACCGCATCATCAATTTCTTCCCGGAAGACCGCCGCCAGCAGCTGCTGATGGACCTGTCGCTGAACCTGCGCGCGATGGTCTCGCAGCGCCTGCTGCCGATGAAGGACCGCAAGGGCCGCGTACCGGCGGTGGAGGTGATGCTCAACTCGCCGCTGATCGCCGACCTGGTCTTCAAGGGCAACGTGCCCGAGATCAAGGACGTGATGAAGCGCTCGCGCGAGCTCGGCATGCAGACCTTCGACCAGTCGCTGTTCCAGCTCTACGAGGACGACCTGATCGGCTACGAGGACGCGCTGCGCAACGCCGACTCGGTGAACGACCTGCGCCTGCAGATCAAGCTCAACAGCCGCCACGGCGACCCCCTCGCGGCCGGCGGCGGCATCCAGAACCTCGGCATCCTGTAGGGCGGGACACCGCGCGCTTTGTTACTCCTGCGGACGCGGCGTGCGCTCGCGGTTGCTGCCGGCCACCATGCGGTACTCGAACAGGCGGCATTCGAGCGCGCCGTTGAAGAGCGGCGTGCGCCGGCTCGCCTTCAAGCCGATGCGCTTGGGCAGCTCGGGGTCGGCGCTGAACAGATAGCAGCGCCAGCCGCCCCAGCGCTGCTTGAGTGCGTCGCCCAGGCGGGGATAGAAGGCGAGGAGTTCCTCCGCCTCGCCGATACGCACCCCGTAGGGCGGATTCGCCACCATCACCCCCGCGGCGGCCGGCGGCGTGCGCTCGAGAACGTCGGCGCGGTCCAGGCGCACGCAGTCGGCCAGCCCGGCCGCGTCGAGGTTCATGCGGCTGCGCCGCACCCACTCGCCGACCACGTCCGAGCCGAAGATCGGCAGCACGCGCGCCGGCTTGCGGCGCTGCTCGGCGGCGCGGCGCAGCGCCGCCCAGGCGCCGCGGTCGTGGATGCGCAGGCGCTCGAAGGCGAAGCCGCGCCCGAGGCCCGGCGCGATGTCGAGCGCCATCTGCGCGGCCTCGATCAGGAAAGTGCCGCTGCCGCACATCGGATCGACGAGGGCCTCGTCCGGCTGCCAGCCTGTGAGGCGCAGGATGCCGGCGGCGAGGTTCTCCTTCAGCGGCGCCTCCACCGCAGCAGGCTTGTAGCCACGCTTGTAGAGCGGCTCGCCGGTGGTGTCGACATACAGCGTGGCGGTGTCGACGGTGAGGAACAGGTGGATGCGCACCGCCGGGTCGGCGGTATCCACGTTCGGCCGCCGTCCGGCCACCGTGCGGAAGTGGTCGCACACCGCATCCTTCACCCGCAGGGTGATGAACTCGAGGCTCTTGAGCGGCGACTTCTGCGCGGTGACGTAGATGCGGATGGTGTCGTCGGCGGTGAACCACTTCGCCCAGGTGACGCTATAGGCGAGCTTGTAGATGTCGACCTCGGCGCGATAGCGCCCCTGCCCCACCCGCCACAGCACGCGGGTGGCTAGCCGGCTCTCGAGGTTGGCGCGCCGG
Source organism: Thauera aminoaromatica (assembly GCF_000021765.1). NCBI lineage: Bacteria > Pseudomonadati > Pseudomonadota > Betaproteobacteria > Rhodocyclales > Zoogloeaceae > Thauera > Thauera aminoaromatica. Next base: position 4,072,181 of record NC_011662.2, read on the forward strand.
CAGGCGTCCCAGTCGCCCTCCCAGCTCACCCCGCCATGCACCGCGCGCGCCGCGCGCGCGCCGAAAGTCACCAGCTCTTCGGCCAGCAGCGCCTCGAGGCCGCGCGGGCAGGGGGAAAAGAAGGTTTCGGCCATGTCGGGCTCCGGGCGGACAAAAACGGATTGTACCTAGTGGGCCCATGCGCCGCAGCGCGAACCCCGGGAAGCCGACAAAACGCGGCCCCGCAGGCATGCGATGCCGGTCGGGGCCGAAGCGTCCCGGGCCGAAGGGATGGGCGGCCCGGACGAGGGAGAGGAGATGGCGGGCCCGCTCAGGGATGCCCGGACTTGCCCGCCTTGACGTCGTGGTACCACTGCTCGTGGTGCTCGCGCGCCCAGGTCTCGTCGACGTAGCCGGTCTTCATCGACTCGTAGGCGCCTTCGGCGCCGAGCGTGCCCATGTAGATGTGGCCGAAGGCCAGCCCCAGCATCAGGATGGCGCCGATCGCATGCACGATGTTCGCGGTCTGCATGTCGGCACGGCTCCAGTCACCCAGGTTCGGGAAGTCCATGATCAGGCCGGAGATCGCCACGGTGAGGCCGAGGAAGGTGACGCCGAACCAGAACCAGGTCTTCTCGCCGAAGTTGAAGCGTCCCGAAGGCACGTGGCTGCCGTCGAGCAGGCCGCCGGCGCGGCGGATCCACTGCGCGTCGATCGGCCGCCAGACGTTGTCGCGCAGGAAGGCGAAGAACATCAGCACCACGAAGACCCCGAACAGCGGACCGACGTAGTTGTGCACCAGCTTGCCGGCGTTGAGCAGCAGACCCAGCCCGCCATGGCCGATGAGCGGCAGCAGCACGTGCTTGCCGAACAGGATCGCCACTCCGGTGACGGCGAGCAGCAGGAAGCTGATCGCCGTGCCCCAGTGCACGAAGCGCTCGAAAGCCGAGAAGCGCAGCATCTTGCGCCCGGTCTTCTGCCCGTGCAGCTTCATCGTGCCCTTGACCAGCCAGAACAGCAGGATGGCCGAAGGCACGAGAATGAGCAGCCAGCCGCCGTAGAGCGTGACCGGGCCGTTGCGAAGCTGGCGCCAGGTGTTGCCCTCGCTCTGGATCAGCACACCGGCCTCGGGGCTGCGCGAGAGGGTGAAGTGCTCCTCGCCCGAGCGCACCGCGCGCCACACCGGCGCGTTGTTGAGCGGGCGCTCGACCTGGCGCTCGGCCTGGTCCGCCGCGGTACTGCCGTGCTGCGGCGCTGCCGCCTGCAGCGGCAGCGCCGTCGCCCACAGCATGAGCGCGAGCAGCAGCACGGCGAGCCAGCCGCCGCGCTGCCCCCGCATCGCGTGTGTCGTCATGACGATCTCCTCACTGGATGCGGTTGTACTCGTTCTGGCCGCGGGAACGCTCCTTGAGCGCCTTCTCCCAGGCCGCGCGGTCGCCCTTGAACTCGCCGCCTTCCCAGGGGCGGGCGTCGGTCTTGCCGCGGTACTGGCCCTGCTCGTACACCGTGACCTGCGGCACCTCGCTGCAGGCCGACAGGCCGAGCAGCGCAGCGCCGGCCAGCGTCGCGAGCGCGATCGACTTCAGCTTGCCGGTACTCATGACTGCCCCTCCCGCTTGCGTTCCTGCTTGCGTTCCTGCTTGCGCTCACCGCCGCCGTAGGCCGCATCCCAGCCCCACACCTCGGCGCCGGTGCCGCGGCGCAGCACGCGCTCGCGGAAGATGTTGGCCACCACGTCGGCGTCGCCGGCGATCAGCGCCTTGGTCGAGCACATCTCGGCGCACAGCGGCAACTTGCCCTGGGCGAGGCGGTTGGAGCCGTACTTCTCGTACTCGGCGGCCGAGCCGGTCTCCTCGGGGCCGCCGGCGCAGAAGGTGCATTTGTCCATCTTGCCGCGCGCACCGAAAGCCGCCGGGCCGTTGGGGAACTGCGGCGCGCCGAACGGACAGGCATAGAAGCAGTAGCCGCAGCCGATGCACTTGTCCTTGTCGTGGAGCACCACGCCGTCTTCGGTCTTGTAGAAGCAGTCGGTCGGGCACACCGCCATGCAGGGCGCGTCCGAGCAGTGCATGCAGGCCACCGAGATCGAGCGCTCGCCCGGCACGCCGTCGTTCATCGTCACCACCCGGCGGCGGTTCACGCCCCAGGGCACCTCGTGCTCGTTCTTGCACGCGGTGACGCAGCCGTTGCACTCGATGCAGCGCTCGGCGTCACAGAGGAATTTCATGCGTCCCATCTTTTACTCTCCTCGTCCTCAGGCCTTGCTCACGCGGCACAGGGTGGTCTTGGTTTCCTGCATCATGGTCACCGAGTCGTAGCCGTAGGTGGTGGCGGTGTTGACCGCCTCGCCGCGCACGACCGGGGCCGCACCCGCGGGGTAGAACTCGAGCATGTCCTTGCCCTGCCACCAGCCGGAGAAGTGGAAAGGCAGGAAGACCGTGCCCGGCGCCACGCGCTGGGTGACCTGCGCGCGCACCTTGAGCCTCGCCTTGGTGGGCGACTCGACCCAGATGTACTCGCCATTGCGGAAGCCCGCGTCGTTGGCGTCCTTCGGATTCACCTCGGCGAACATCTCCTGCTGCAGCTCGGCCAGCCAGGGGTTGGAGCGGGTCTCCTCGCCGCCGCCCTCGTACTCGACCAGGCGTCCGGAGGTCATCACCAGCGGGTAGTCCTTCGAGATGTCCTTCACCTTCTCCTGCATCGACTTGTACAGGGTAGGCAGGCGCCAGAACTTCATCTTGTCGTCGTGGGTCGGGTACTTGGCGACCAGGTCCGGGCGCGGCGAGTAGATCGGCTCGCGGTGCTGCGGGATGGGGTCGGGGAAGTTCCACACCACCGCGCGCGCCTTGGCGTTGCCGAAGGGGTGGCAGCCGTGGTTCTTCATGGCCACGCGGATGATTCCGCCCGAGGGGTCGGTCTTCCAGTTCTTGCCCTCGGCCGCAGCCTTCTCGGCGTCGGTGAGCTCGTCCCACCAGCCCAGTTTCTTCAACAGCACGTGGTCGAACTCGGGGTAGCCCATCTGCAGGTCGGCGCCCTTGGAGGCCGAGCCCGCGCCGGCGAGCAGCGACACACCGTCCTTCTCCACGCCGAAGTTGGCGCGGAAATTGCCACCGCCGTCCATCACGTGCTTGGAGGTGTCGTAGAGGTTGGGCGTGCCGGGGTGCTTCATCTCGGGCGTGCCGTAGCACGGCCACGGCAGGCCGAAGTACTCGCCGTCGCAGGGGCCGCCCACCGCCTTCAGCGTCTTGACGTCGAAGGTGTGCATGTTCTTCATGTGCAGCTTGAGGCGCTCGGGCGACTGGCCGGTGTAGCCGATCGTCCAGGTGCCGCGGTTGATCTCGCGCAGCGTGTCCTCGATGCTCGGCTCGTCCCAGCCCTGGGCATCCTTCTCGAGCTTGATGTTCTTCACGAACTGCTCGGCCCAGCCGAACTTCTTCGCGAAGGCGTACATGATGGTGTGATCGGGCTTGGACTCGAAGAGGGGCTCGATGACCTTCTCGCGCCACTGGATCGAGCGGTTCGACGCGGTCGCCGAGCCGTGGGTCTCGAACTGGGTGCAGGCCGGCAGCAGGTACACGCCGTCCTTCCGCACCATCGCCGCCATCGCCGCGGTGGCCGACGGATAGGGATCGATCACCACCAGGGTGTCGAGCTTCTTCATCGCCTCGACCATCTCGGCGCCGCGCGTCTGCGAGTTGGGCGCATGGCCCCAATACACCACCGCGCGCAGGTTGCCGGCGGGCTGGTCGATGAGGTCCTTGTTCTCGAGCACGCCGTCGATCCAGCGCGACACGGTGATGCCGGACTTCTCCATCAGCTCCTGCGAGACGTAGCGACCCTTGACCCACTCGTAGTCCACGCCCCACACGTTCGCCCAGTGCTTCCACGAGCCGGTGGCGAGGCCGTAGTAGCCGGGCAGGGAGTCGGGGTTGGGGCCGACGTCGGTCGCGCCCTGCACGTTGTCGTGGCCGCGGAAGATGTTGGCGCCGCCGCCCGACTTGCCGATGTTGCCGAGCGCGAGCTGCAGGATGCAGGAGGCGCGCACCATCGCGTTGCCGATCGAGTGCTGGGTCTGGCCCATGCACCAGACGATGGTGCTCGGGCGGTTCTCGGCCATGGTGCGGGCGGCGAGCAGCATCTGCTCCGCGGGCACACCGCAGGCTTCTTCCACCTTGTCCGGCGTCCACTTGGCGAGCACTTCGTCGCGGATCTTGTCCATGCCGAAGACGCGGTCGTCGATGTACTGCTTGTCTTCCCAGCCGTTCTGGAAGATGTGGTACAGCAGGCCGAACAGGAAGGGAACGTCGGTGCCGGAGCGGATGCGGATGTACTGGTGGGCCTTGGCCGCGGTGCGGGTGAAGCGCGGGTCAACGACGATCATCTTGGCGCCGTTTTCCTTGGCGTGCAGGATGTGCAACAAGGACACCGGGTGCGCCTCGGCCGCGTTCGAGCCGATGAACAGCATCGCCTTGGCGTTCTGCATGTCGTTGTAGGAGTTCGTCATCGCGCCGTAGCCCCAGGTGTTCGCCACGCCCGCCACGGTGGTGGAGTGGCAGATGCGCGCCTGGTGGTCGGTGTTGTTGGTGCCCCAGAAGGAGACGAACTTGCGCAGCAGGTAGGCCTGCTCGTTGTTGTGTTTCGACGATCCGATGAAATACACCGCGTCGGGGCCGGACTCCTCGCGGATCTTCAGCAGGCGGTCGCCGACCTCGTTGAGCGCCTGCTCCCACGAGATCTTCTGGTACTTGCCGTCGACCAGCTTCATCGGATACTTCAGGCGGTATTCACCGTGGCCATGCTCGCGCAGCGCGGCGCCCTTGGCGCAGTGCGACCCGAGGTTGATCGGCGAGTCGAACACCGGCTCCTGATGCACCCACACGCCGTTGCGCACCACCGCGTCGGCGGCACAGCCCACCGAGCAGTGGGTGCACACGGTGCGGCGGATCTCGGCCTTGCCCTCGGCGCGCGACACGCCCGCGGGCGCCGCGGCGTCGGCGGCGCCGATGAAGTTGTAGGGCAGCTGGGTGGCGAGCGCGCCGGCGCCCACGCCCAGGCCGGAGCGCTTCAGGAAGGCGCGGCGGTCCATGGTCTGGCCGAGCTGGCGCGCGGCGGCGCCGCGCAGGCGACGCGCGCTGGTGGCGGCGGTCGCGGATTTCTTCGTCAACATCCTCGCGTCCTCCTCAGATCCGCGTCGTGCGGTAGTAATTGCGCATGTGCTCGCTCACGCCCTGGTCGGCGACCTCGCGGCGCGCCTCCTCGACCACCTTGGCGGTGACAGGCGACGCCTGGGCGGCGGTCGCGGCCAGCGTGGCGGCGCCAGCGGCACTGCCGGCACCGATCGCGGCCAGGAAGTTGCGGCGCGACAGCTTGGTGTTTTCGTCCTTCATCCTCGCTCTCCCCTCATTCGCGGCGCAGGCGCCCGCCCGCCCCGCATCGTGTCCATGGCGGCCGCGCTCAGCGCGCTTCCGCCTCCAGCATGTCGAACGCCTCGCGCTCGATGTCCATGAAGGCCGCCAGCAGGCCGCCGACCTTCGCGTAGAAATCCGCCCCCGGCGCCGCCGCAAGCGCGCCGGCGAACTGCGCGTACCAGGGCGCGAGGTGGCGGCCGAAGAAGCGCCGCTGGCGCGCCAGCCCCGCGTCGTCCGGCCCGGTCAGCACCAGGTGGCGCATGACCTCGGCGAGTGCGGCGATGTGGTCCTCGGTCTCGGTCACGCCCGCGCGGCGGCCCAGGCCGAGTTCGGCGAGGTCGTCGCGCAGCTCGGCGAGCGGCTCTTCCTGCAGGAAGCCGGTCAGGTACCAGGAGCCGTTGCACATCACCTCGGGCTTGCCGACGCTGACGAACAAGGCGTCGAACTCCTCGGCCACCGCCTGCAGCGGCATCGTCTGCGCCGCCGCGCCCAAAGCGGCCCAGGCACGCGGCAGCTCGCCGCCCTCGCCGCCGAGCGTCCGCCCCGCCTGCGCGAGCGCCGCGAGCAGCGCAGCGTCGGGCGCGGCGTGGAACAGACGGGCGATCAGCGCGTAGTGCTCGGCGCGCGCGCGGTCCTCGTCCGACCAGGTCGGCTGGGGCTGGATGGAAATGCTGGCGTTCGCGGCTGCGCTCATTCGGAGTCGTTCATTCAGTGAGGTCCCAGGCCTTGACGGCCGTTTCGGCCTTCATCATGTCGATCACCCGGCAGTCGGCGCACATGCGCAGGCGCGCGCGCTCGGCCTCGCCGGCGAACATGGCGTGGCCGGACAGGCGGGCGATCATGGATTCGATCAGCGGCGCGGCGCCCATGGCCTTGCCGCAGGCGGTGCAGTGGAAGATGTCGGCTTCGCGCAGGGCGCGCGCGCGGCGCGCACCTTCGGTGCCGTACTCGCCCGGCAGCAGGCGCGGCTCGAGCGTGATCGCGGACTCCGGGCAGGACGCCTCGCACAGGCCGCACTGCAGGCAGTTCTTCTCGACGAACTCGAGGCGGTAGGCGTCGCTGGCGGCGCGCAGCGCGCCCGCCGGACAGGCGCCGGTACAGGACATGCACAAGGTACAGGCGTCGGATGCGATCACCTGGCCGAAGGGTGCGCCCGCGTTGAGCGCGATCGCCGCCGGCAGGCCCGCAGGCGTGGTCGTGGCAGGCGCGTGGGCGACCAGATGGCGGAGCGCGAAGTCCAGCGTCTCGCGCTTCTTCGCCAGCAACCGGAAACGCGCGGGTTCGGCGACGGTCATCGCCGGAGCCCAGTCGTACAGTGCGCGCTCGAGCGCCTGCCAGTCGTCGGCGTCGGCCTCGATCACGCGCAGGTGTTCGCCGCCGTAACCCAGGGCGGAGAGGATGGCCTGGCCATGACCCGCCTGCGCCTCGAGCGGCGCGGCGTCGTGGCTGCCGGCGGCGAGCACCGCCACCTGGCAGGCGCCGAGCGCGAGGCTGCCGAGCATCAGGTCCAGCCCGACCGCGTCGGCGCTCCACACCTCGACCGGGATCACCCGCGCCGGCAGGCCGCGGCCGCGGCGCGCGAGGCGGGCGATCGCGGCGCTGCCGGCCGCGGCGGAGTGGAACAGCAGGCAGGCGTCGGTGCCGCCGGCGCGCGCGTATTCGGCGAGCAGGGTCTTCACGCGCTGGCCGAGCTCGGGCACGCGCGGATACTGGAAGGACAGCGCGCCCGAGGGACACACCGTGCTGCAGGTGCCGCAGCCCTTGCACAGATACGGGTCGACCGCGATCACGTCGCCGTTCGAGCGGATCGCCGCGGTGGAACAGGACTCGATGCAGTTGCTGCAGCCGGTCTTCTTCGCCCGGCTGTGCGCACACAGGGCGGCCTCGAAGGCTACGTAGCGCGGCTTCTCGAACTCGCCGACGAACTCCCCCAGCGCCTGCACCGCGAGCGCCTGCTCGAAGGGATCGCGCCCAGGCGCGGCGTAGCCGTCGGGCAGCTCGACGCGACGCAGCAGCGGCTCGGCCGACAGGTCGAGCACGAGGTCGAAGCGTTCGCTGCGCGCGCTGTCCTGGCGCGCGAAGTCGATCGCGCCGATCTCGCCACAGGCGGCGACGCAGGCGCCGTGGCTGCGACAGGCGTCGACATCGACCTGCAGGTCCCAGCCGATCGCGCCCTCGGGACAGGCCTTGACGCAGGCGTTGCAGCGCACGCACAGCTCGAGATCGATCGGGTTGTGCTGCGTCCACTCCAGCTCGAAGGCGCCGAGGTGGCCGCCGAGCCGCACCGGCCTGCCCGACCACACCGGGTACGCGTTGACCGCCGGCAGCTCCACGTCCTTCGAGCGCGCGGTGATCAGCACCGCCGGCTCGAAGCTGCCGGCCAGGCGCTCCGCCCAGCCCAGCGCCGCGCCCGCCTCGCCGATGATCAGCAGGCTGCGCCCGGCGCTCATCTGCACCGCAGCCACCGGCTCGGGGTCGGCCAAGGTGGTGGCCGCCGCGATCAGCGCGGCGAGCTTGGGCGTTGCCGCCGCGGACTCGGCCGACCAGCCGGCGTGCTCGCGCAGGTTGAAGAAGCGGATGCGCTCGCCCGCGCCGGCTTCCTCCGCGAGTTCGCCGAAGAGCGCGGTTTCCTGCGTACAGGCGACATGCACGGTCTTTCCGCCTGCGAGCGAAGTTTGCAGCGCCGGGAGTTCGGCGCCGCAGAGCGCGTGATGACACTGCATCGCGGCATCCGTGCCCGCCGCAAGACGCCCGGCGTCGAGCGCGAAGCTGCGGTTGCAATCGCACAGGTGGATACGGGAGGTCGGGTCGCGGCGTTCGCTCATGTGTTCTTCCATCGATTCCCTTACGCAAAGCAGTTCATAGGCCAGCCGGGGACTCAGGGAAGACCGCAGGAATCCCCGAAAAGCCATGACTGGGCGATATCCGGAATCGACGCGCGACAATTTGTCGCTCAGGGTGCGTTTTGTCCCGACTCTTGCGGCGGCTCCGACGACACCGCGCCCGACAGATCGTCGACGCATCGCCCACCCGGAGCAGTCGCAGCTTGCGCAGACGCGCACTCCACCGCAGCGGCCGGTTCCGCGGTGGTCCCCCGTCCCCGCTCGCCGTCGACGGGCGCCGCGTCGACAAGCGCCGTCGCCCCCTCGGGAGCGGGCTGTGCCGTCGCGTCGTCCATCAGCCATTCGCGCGCATGCTGGAGCTTCGCCAGGATCTCCGGCGGGATCGGGTCGGGCTGCGAGTAGTCGTCGATGTAGATGTCCAGCCCGTCCATGCGATTGAAGTGCGGGTCGGAGAACAGTTTCTGCAAGGCCTTGCGACGCAGCGCCTCGCTCACCTCTTCCTTCAGGAAGGCGGTGAAATCCGAGGACAGCGACAAGCTCTCGACCGGCGGCAATTGCGCCTCGGCGCCCCCCGCCGCATCCGCCGCCGCATCCGGTGTGGCCGGCGCGAGCGGCAGCGGATCCGCTGCGTGCGTGCGCAGCGGCGCGGGCGGAGCGCCCGCCGGCTGCGCTGCAGCCTCGGCCTGCGCTACCGCGGCGAGCTTGCGCCGCGACCAGCGCGAGAGAAAGCCGCGGCTCACGTCCGTCTCCGGTCCAGCCCGAGCGGATCGTTGCGCTTGACCTTCTTCTTCGGCTCCGGCTGGTAATGCGTGTTCACGAAATCCCCCACCCAGTCGGCGATCTCGCGCGGCATCGCCACGCCATCGACCTGCTCGCCCGAGTCCAGCCAGCGCGCGGCCTCGCCATAGCTCACCGAAACCGTCGCCGGCCGGGCGAGCTCGCCGTCCATGCGCCACAGCACGAAGACCTTGGGGATGGGCGCGGTGAGGTTGGCGAAGTAGTTCTCCGCCTCGTCGCGGAAGAGCTCGAGCGCGAAACCCCCGCAGCGCCACTGGCTGCGCTCGGGCTCGTCGACGATGCGCCGTGGCGCCGGCGCGGCGTCGTCGAAGGCCGGCACGACCCCCACCGCCTCCCAGGCGGCATCGACCCAGGGGTTGTTCAGGCGGCGGCGCTCCATGATCACCGCGATGGGGAATTCTTTCATCCTGCTGCACCCGCAAAGGAAGGTCCATGTCTTTCTTAGCATAAGCGCCCGCCGCGCCGTGCGCGAGCGTGGAAACCCGCGGCACGGACCTCAGGCGCCGCGATCGCGACTTGCGTCGCTCCCACAATGTCCGACCGCCGCGCGTGCGGGAATCGCCACGTGAGTCGCGATCCGCGGTAGCGAATTCCGTGTCGGGGCGAGGCCGCGAGTGCAGGCGGCGCGCGCCGCCGTGGTCCCGAGGGCGGATCACCGCAGCGACCGCACGGCCGGATTGGAGCCGCGACTCCGCCCATGCCTCGCCGGACTTGCGGCTACAATCGCCTGCTCGCGCATCCCCGGCCCCGCCCCGATGACCCCTCCCCACCGTCCCCTGCTGAGCCAGGCCCGCCGTCCACTCACCATCGAGATCCCCGCGGTCGATGAACGCGGCGACACGGTGCCGACCTCGATCGCCGGCGAGCATCCACTCACGCTCTACGTCGACAAGCGCGAGATCGTCACCCTGATGACGCTCGGCGCCGCCCCCGAGGCGCTCGCCATCGGCTGGCTGCGCAACCAGCGCCTGGTGCGCAGCCTGGACGAGATCGCCGCGGTGCAGGTGGACTGGGATACCGACGCGGTCGCGATCACCACGCGCGCCGGCATGCAGGACGCCGAGCGCAAGCTCGGCAGCCGCACGGTCACGACCGGCTGCGGCCAGGGCACGGTGTTCGGCGGACTCATGGACGAGATCGACCAGATCCGCCTGCCGCACGATCGCCAGCTGCGGCAATCCACCCTCTACGCCCTGATGGACGCGGTGCGCCACCACGAGTCCATCTACAAGCAGGCCGGCGCGGTGCACGGCTGCGCGCTCGCCAGGGCCACGCCCGGCGGCTGCGAGATCCTGATGTTCTTCGAGGACGTCGGCCGCCACAACGCGGTGGACGCGATCGCCGGCCAGATGTGGCTCGACGGGCTCGATGGCAGCGACAAGATCTTCTACACCACCGGCCGGCTCACCTCCGAGATGGTGATCAAGACCGCGCAGATGGGCATTCCCTTCCTCGTCTCGCGCTCCGGCCTCACCCACATGGGCTGGCAGATCGCGCAGAAGATCGGCCTCACCATGATCGGCCGCGCCCAGGGCAAGCACTACCTGCTGTTCTCCGGCGCCGACCGCTTCGAGCGCGACTGAAACGCCACCCCCTCCCACGCACGACGAGCTCCCACCATGCCTCCCTCCCCAGCCCCCCGCCCCGCCGACCGCCGCATCACCGGGATCCTGCTCGCTGGCGGCCAGGGCAGCCGCATGGGCGGTGTGGACAAGGGCCTGGTCGAGCTCGCCGGGCGGCCGATGGCGGCACACGCGCTCGAGCGCCTCGCCCCCCAGGTCGACGCGCTGCTCATCAACGCCAACCAGAACCTTCCGGCCTGGCAGGCCTTCGGCCATCCGGTGTTCGGCGACGACATCGGCGGCTTCGCCGGCCCGCTCGCCGGGCTCCATGCCGGGCTCCTGCGCGCGCAGCATCCCTTCGTCGTCACCGCGCCCTGCGACTCCCCGTTCCTGCCCGCGGATCTGGTCGAGCGCCTGGCCGCCGCACTCCACGCCGCCGACGCCCAGCTCGCCGTCGCCAAGACCTTCGGGCAGCCGCACCCGGTGTTCTGCCTGTGCCGGCGCGATCTCGCCGATCACCTCGGTGCCTTCCTCGCCGCCGGCGGACGCAAGATCGACCGCTGGTACGGCAGCCTGAAGGTGGTCGAGGTCGCCTTCGACGACGAGGAGGCCGCCTTCCGCAACGTCAACACCCGCGACGAGCTGGCCGAGGCCGCCCGCGACCTGCCCGCCGCCGCCGCGGGCGCGCCGCGCGGATGAGCGCGCGCCCCGCGCAGCCGGCAGGCACCGACGCGGCATCCGCGACCTGCCTCAACGCACGCGAGGCCGCGGCCTTCCTGCAGCTCAACGAGAAGAAGCTCTACGAACTCGCCAACAGCCGCGAAATCCCCGCCGCACGCGTGGGCGGCAAGTGGCTGTTCCCGCGCGCACTGCTCGAGGAGTGGCTGCTCGAGCAGGCGCATGGCGGCGCGCTCAGCGACCGGCTGGTGATCACCGGCAGCGACGACCCGCTGCTGGCCGCCACGGTGGGCGCGCTCGCTCCCGTGCTGGGGGGCGATGCCTTCGTCGCCTACAGCCCCACCGGCACCCTGCCCGGGCTCGAGCTGCTCGCGCGTCGCCGCGCCAGCGTGTGTGCGCTGCACTGGGGCGGGGTGGAGCACAGCCTGCAGCAGCACGCCATGCTGCTGCGCCGCTTCGCCCCGCATCGCCATTGGGCGCTGGTGCGCCTGGCGCTGCGCGAGCAGGGCGTGATCCTGCGCCGCGGCCTGGCGGTCGACGGCATCGAGACGCTCGCCGCCTTCGACTATCGCTGGGCGATGCGCCAGGCCGGCGCGGGTTCGGCGCACTTTCTCGAGTCCGTGCTCGCCAGCCGCGGTTTCTCGGCGGCCGACTGCAGCGTGGTCGCCACCGCCCGCAGCGAGCGCGAGGCCGCGGCCCTGGTCGCACGCGAGGACGCCGACTGCGCGCCCGGCACGCGCGCCGCAGCGACCGAGTTCGGCCTCGGCTTCCTGCCCTTGGGCTGGGAGGCCTTCGACCTCGCGCTGCCGCGCGACGTGATGTTCCGCCGCCTCTTCCAGGATCTGCTCGCCGCGCACGGCGACGCGCGCTCTCAGGCGCTGGCGCACCGGCTCGGCGGCTACGACCTCGGCCCGCTCGGGCGCGTGCTCGGCCTCGACTGAGGGCGCGGCACGCGCGGCCTCAGTGCAGCTTGACGTGGGGCTCGGTGCGGCGCGTGATCATGCGCGCCAAGGTGTCGAGCGTCACCTTCACCCAGCCGTGCAGCGCCAGTTCGTGCATCTTGTACAAGGAGGCATACATCAGGCGCGCGAACCAGCCCTCGATGAACAGGTCGCCCCTGGCGAGCCCGCCCATCATGTTGCCCACCGTGCTGAACTCGCCCAGCGACACCAGCGAACCGAAGTCCCGGTAGCGGTAGTCCTGCACCGGCTTGCCGGCGAGGCGGCGCTGCAGCTGCGTGTACAGATGCGAGGCCTGCTGGTGCGCGGCCTGCGCGCGCGGGGGCACGAAGCCGTCCTTTTCCGGCCACGGGCAGGCGGCGCAGTCGCCCATCGCGAAGATGTCGTCGTCTACCGAACTCTGCAGGGTCTGCCGCACCACGAGCTGGTTGATGCGATTGGTCTCCAGCCCGTCGAGCCGGGTGAGGAAATCGGGCGCCTTCACCCCGGCCGCCCACACCACCAGCTCGGCGGGCAGGACGCGACCGTCGGCCAGGCGCACGCCATCGGGCAGCACCTCGGCCACGCGTGCGTCGGTATTCACTTCCACACCCAGCTTGCGCAGCAAGCGCTCGGTCGATCGCGACAGGCGCTCGGGCAAGGCCGGCAGCACGCGCGGCGCGGCTTCGATCAGGGTGAGCCGGACGTCCTTTTCGGCATCGACGCGGTCCAGCCCGTACGCCACCACCTCGCGCGTGGTGTGGTGCAACTCGGCGGCAAGCTCGACGCCGGTAGCGCCGGCACCGATGATCGCCACATGCAACTGCCCGGGGCGCAGCGGCGAACGCTGGGCGTGGGCGCGCACGCACGCATTGACCATGCGCACATGGAAACGCCGCGCATCGGCGACGGTCTCGAGCTTGAGCGCATGCTCGCGCACCCCCGGCGTGCCGAAATCGTTGCTGAGACTGCCGACCGCGATCACCAGCGTGTCGTAGGGGAAGGAACGCGCGGGCGTGACCTCCTTGCCGTCTTCATCGACGAAGGGGGCGACGTGGATCTCGCGCCGGCTGCGGTCGAGCCCGATCATCTGCCCGATGCGGAAGCGGAAGCCATGCCAGTGCGCCTGCGCCAGGTAGGGCACCTCGTGATCGCCGATGTCCATGCTGCCGGCAGCGATCTCGTGGAGCTTGGGCTTCCACACGTGGGTGCGCTTGCTGTCGACGAGGGTGACCTCGACCCGCCCGCCGCTGCCGAACTTGCGCCCCAGGCGTGTCGCCAGCTCCAGTCCGCCGGCGCCCCCGCCGACGATGACGATGCGGTGGGGCGTCCCCGCCGTGGTCTTTTCGATCCTCATTACCGTCTCTCGAGAAAATTATTTATCTCGAGAATCCTAACAGAGCATTCGCCCTGCCATACCGGGCGTTCGCATGGATGCAACAGACTGGACCGACCTCGCCCGCACTACAGGTGCAGATGGTCCGCGATGAAGTCGGCCACCTGCACCGGGTCGTTGAGGTCCAGCCGCGGCAGCGTCGCAGGCAGCTCGGCGTCGGTCGCGATGGCGACGATGTGCGGATCGTGCGGATACAGCAGCGGCTCGGCGAGCCCCCGGCGATGCACCTCGATCTTGGGGATCGCCGCGCGCTTGAAGCCCTCGACCAACACCAGATCGCACGGTCCGAGGTGGGCAAGCAGCTCGTCGAGCGTCGCCTCGGGCCCGCCGCGCAGCTCGCGTGTCAGCGACCAGCGCTGGTCCGAGCTCACCATGACCTCGCGGCAGCCGGCCTGGCGATGGCGCCAGGAATCCTTGCCGGCATGGTCGATGTCGAAGCTGTGGTGGGCGTGCTTGACCAGCGACACCACCAGGCCGCGCGCGCTCAGCGCCGCGATCACCTGCTCCACCAGCGTCGTCTTGCCGCTGCCGGACCAGCCGGCGAAACCCATCACTTTCATGTCGCTTCCGTTTGTCCTGTTCCGTTTTCCCGTCCGCCGGGCGGCGGCGCGGGGTCCTTGCGATACACCGGCTCGGCGAGCAGGCTCACCGTGAAGGCCGCGCCCCGCCCGGGCGCGCTGTCCACCTCGATGCGGCCGCCATAGCGCTCGACCAGGGTGTGGCTGATCGACAGCCCCAGCCCGGTGCCTTGGCGCTTCTTGGTGGTAAAGAAGGGATCGAAGATGCGCGCCAGGTCCTCGGCACGGATGCCGCCGCCGGTGTCGCGCACCGTGATGCGCACGCCGCGCGCATCCTGCCGCGGGTCGCGGTCGACCGTCTCCAGCGTCAGCGTACCGCCGGCCGGCATGGCCTGCACGGCGTTGACGATGAGGTTGATCAGCACCTGCTGCAGCTCCTGCAGGTTGATCTGCACCCGCGCGGTGGCGGCCAGGCGCTGCACCACCTTCACCTCGGCGCGCGCCAGATGCTGGCGCGTCAGCACCAGGCAGTCGGCGAGCGCGGCGTTCACGTCGACGTCCTCGACGTAGCCGGCGAACTCGCCCGGACGGGCGAACTGCAGCAGCTTGGTGACGATCAGGCGGATGCGCCCGACCTGCTCGTGGATCAGGCGGATCTCGTTGGCCACCGGCTGCGCCGCGGGGCCGAGCTCCTCGCGCAGCAGGTCGAGATTGCCCTGGATCACCGCGGTGGGATTGCTGATCTCGTGCGCGACGCCGGCGGTGAGCTCGCCGATCGCGGCGAGCTTCTCGCTCATCACCAGGCGGTGCTGTGCGGCGCGCAGCTCGGCGTTGGCGTCGGCGAGGTCGGCGGTGCGCTCGGCGACCTTGCGGTCGAGCGAGGCGTTGAGCGCCTGCAGCTCGGCGCGGCGCACGGCCTGGTCGTCGAGCAGGTGGTCGAAGGCGGTAGCCAGGCGGCCGAGCTCGTCGCGGCTGGCGACGTCACCCACGCGCGCCTGCTCGTCGCCGGCGTCGATGCGGCCGATGGTGGCGTGCATGCGCTCGATCGGCCGGAAGATGCCGCGCGCCCAATACAGCGTCAGCAGCGCGCCGGCGGCGCTGACCAGCAGCGCGAGCGCGCCGACCACCAGCAGGGCCATGCGCTTGGCGGCGCGGAAGGGCGCCTCGAGGAAGCCGACGTAGAGCATGCCGACGCGTTCGCCACGGCTGTCCACCACCGGCTCGTAAGCCGACACGTACCAGTCGTTGACCACGAAGGCGGTCTCCAGCCAGGTACGCCCGTGGTCGAGCACATGCGTGCGGACCTCGTCCGAGGCGCGCGTGCCGAGCGCGCGCGCGCCCTCGAACAGGCGCACGTTGGTGGCGATGCGCACATCGTCGACGAAGAGCGTGGCGGTGCCCTCGCTGCCCTCGGGCAGGCTGCCCTCGCGGTAGACAATGGCGTTGAGGGTATCGACGAAGTCGAGGTTGCCATTGAGCAGCACGCCGCCTTCGAGCACCGCGACCAGGTTGCCCGCGGCGTCGAGCACCGGGGCCGCCGCGTGCACCACCAGGCCGCGCTCCTCCTCGCCGCGCGAATCCGGCCGCGCGCGCGCCGTGGCCACCAGGGCAAGGCGGGCACGCTCACGCATGCCGGCGTCGATCGCCGCGAGCTCGGCGGGTGCGAAGCGCTCGACGACGCTGCCGCCGCGGGCGCGGATCGCCTGCTGCACGACGGGCCATCCACCACGCGCGCTCCCCGCCGCCAGCGCGGTCGACGCATGCAGCACGCGGCCATTGACGTCGAGCAGGTTGAGGAAGTCGAGCGCGAGTCCGCCCTTGCGCGCACCGAGCAGCGCGGCCACCGCTTCCGGACTCTCGTGCGCCAGGGTCTGCGCGAGCGCATGCGAGCCGGCGAGCCCCTGCACGCCGTTGCCGACGCCGTCGATCACGCGCTCGAAGTAACCGTGCGCAGTCGCCAAGTCGCTGGCGACCCGCGACACCATCAGGCGGTGGTAGTAGACCTCGCCCCAGTACCACAGCACGCCCATGATCAGCGGGAAGCCCAGCATCAGCGGCGCGAGCACGAGGGCGAGCAGCTTGGCGCGTACCGAGCCGCGCAGGCGTTCGGCGAGCCTCATCGCCCCGCTCCCGCACCGGGCCCCGCCATCCGGCGCAGCCTGCTCGCCCCGACCCCCGCCACGCTCAGGCCCGCCGCTCCGCACGCGCGGCCGCGGCGTCCTCGAGCGCCCACTCGGCGAACTTGCGCTCCAGGGTCTTGCGCGACACGCCCAGCCGGCGCGCGGCCTCGGTCTTGTTGCCCTCGCAGGCGGCGGTCACACGCTCGATGTGGCGGCGCTCGACCTCGGCCAGGCTCGACTCCAGCTCGCCCGCCGGCGTCGGCGCGGCGGTCGGTGCGGCGCTCGGCTGCGCCGGGAAGTGGCCGAGAATCAGCGAGCGCTCGATGTAGTTGCGCAGTTCGCGCACGTTGCCAGGCCAGGTGTAGCCGGCGAGCCGGTTCACCACCTCGTGCGAGAGCGGCAGCGGCGGCACGCCGAGCTGGACGGAAAACTGCTGCATGAAGTGGCGCATCAGCTCGGGGATGTCCTCGGTACGGTCGCGCAGCGGCGGCAGGCCGATGTCCACCACCGCGAGGCGGTAGTAGAGGTCCTCGCGGAAGCGTCCGGCGCGCACCTCGGCGGCGAGGTCGCGGTTGGAGGCGGCGATGATGCGTACATCCACCGGCAGCTCGCGCTCGGAACCGACCGGGCGCAGCTTGCGCTCCTCGAGTACCCGCAGCAGCCGGGTCTGCATCGCCAGCGGCAGCTCGCTGATCTCGTCGAGGAAGAGCGTGCCGCCGTGGGCGTAGTAGAACAGACCGTTGCGGTTCTCGGTGGCGCCGGTGAAGGCGCCCTTGACGTGGCCGAAGAGCTCGCTCTCGATCAGCTCGGAGGCGATCGCCGCGCAGTTGAGCGGCACGAAGGGGCGCTGCGCGCGCGGGCTGGTCTGGTGCAACGCGCGCGCCACCACCTCCTTGCCGGTACCGGATTCGCCCAGCAGCAGCACCGTGCTCGGCATCTGCCCGACGCGGCGCACCAGCGCGCGCAGCTGCTCCATCGCGGGCGAGTGGCCGATCAGCCCGGTGGGCTCGGCGCCCAGGCCGGCGAGCTCGCGGCGCAGCACGAAGTTCTCGCGCGCCAGGCCGGCACGCTCGAAGCAGCGCTTGATCGAGTTGAGGATCTGGTCGACGCGGAAGGGCTTGAGGATGAAGTCCGAGGCGCCGCCGCGCAGCGCGTCGATCGCGGTCTCCATGTCGGCGAAGGCGGTGATCAGGATCACGTCGCCGGCATAACCATTCTCGCGCAGCTCGTGCAGCCACTCGATCCCCGACTTGCCAGGCAGGGCGATGTCGAGGACCAGCAGGTCGAAATGCAGACGCGCCATCAGCACCGCGGCGTGCTCGGCATCGGCGGCCGACTGCACCATGCCGCAGCGGCGCGCGAGCGTGCGCTCGAGGAAATTGCGCATGCCCTCCTCGTCGTCGACCACCAGCACCGAGTGCGCAGGCCACTGGTAGTCGGCGAGCTCCACCGGGCGCGCGGGCTCGGCGCGCCCGACTCCGCCTTGCGCGAGCGCCTTCGCCTCGTCGCCCCGCACGCCGCGCGCCATCTGCACGTCGTCCCCGCCGCCCCCGATCCGTTTCGCGACCATGTTCAGAAGGGCTTCAAGACCACGAGGAACACCACCACGAACAGCACCAGCACCGGGATCTCGTTGAAATAGCGGTACCACACGTGGCTGCGAGTGTTGCGTCCCTCGGCGAAGGCGCGCATCAGGCGGCCGCAATACAGGTGGTAGGCGATCAGGAACACCACCAGCAGGGTCTTCACGTGCAGCCAGCCGCCGGCGAAGTCGTAGCCGAACCACAGCCACAGGCCGAAGCCCACGGCGAGGATGCCGAGCGGCGTCATGAAGCGGTACAGCTTCATTTCCATCATCGCCAGGCGCTCGCGGGTGGCGGCGTCCTCGACCATGGCGTGATTGACGAAGAGGCGCGGCAGGTAGAAGAGGCCTGCGAACCAGCTCACGACGAAGACGATGTGAAAGGCCTTGAGGGTCAGCATGCGGGAAGGGCTCCAGGTTCGATCGGGGAAGTTCGCCCGCGGCGCGGCAAAGCGCCGCGGTTCAGACGGGAACGGTCGCGGCGCGCAAGCCGTCGGCCACCGTCGGATAGCGCAGGTGCAGGCGCAGTTCCCGCTTCAGCCGGCGGTTGTCGAGGCGGCGCGACTCGCTCATGAAGGACAGCGCGAGCGGCGACAGGTGGCGGACGATCTCGGCGCGTGCCATGCGTGGCGGGCGCGCCAGGCCGAAACGCTCGGCGACCGCGTCGAAGTACTCGCCCATGCGCAGGCCGGAGTCGTCGCTGGCGTTGTAGGCCCGCCCCGGCCCGGCACGGAACAGCGCCAGGCAGGCGATGCGGGCGAGGTCCTCGGCGTGGATGTGGTTGGTGTGCACATCCTCGTCGGCGGCGAGCACCGGATCGGCGCGACGCAGGCGCTCGAGCGGCAGACGGTCGGCGGCGTAGATGCCGGGCGCGCGCAGCAGGGCGACCCGCACCCGGTTACGGCGGCCGAAGGCGCGCAGGCGGCGCTCGGCATCCACCCGTCGGCGGCCGCGCGCGGTCTGCGCCCGGCACGGCCGCGTCTCATCCACCCGGACACCTGCGCAGTCTCCGTAAACCCCTGTCGTGCTTATGTATACCACCCCCTGTGGTAGACTCGATCGACCTGCCAGCGCGGCCAGCAGCCGCGCCATGCGCGGGTCGCCCTCGCCCGTCTGCGGCGGCGGCGCGAAGTGCAGCACCGCGTCGGCGATGCCGGCCAGGCGGCGCAGGCTGCGGCGGTCGTCGAGGTCGCCCGCGACCGGCACCGCGCCGAGCGCACGCAGTTCGGCGGCCGCCTCGGGCTGGCGGACGAGCGCGAAGACACGAAAGCGACGCACCAGCCATGGCAGCGCGCGGCGGGCGACGTCGCCGCTGCCGACGATCAGTATCCTTTTCATCGTTCAATTATCTCACGCACCATGAGCCACCGGATTTCCCTCCAGCCCGGCAACCACTCCTTCGAGGCCGACGACGACCAGACCGTGCTCGAGGCCGCGCTCGCCGCCGGCCTGCTGCTGCCGCACGGCTGCCGCGACGGCGCCTGCGGCGCCTGCAAGGGTCGCGTGCTCGAGGGCGAGGTCGAGCACGGCGAGCACTCGCCCGGCGCACTGAGCGAGGCCGAGCGCGCCGAGGGTCTGGCGCTGTTCTGCTGCGCGAAGCCGCTCGGCGACGTGATGGTGCAGGCACGCAGCGTGACGCGCGCCGGCGACATCCAGGTGAAGAAGCTGCCCTGCCGCGTGCAGAAGCTCGAGCGCCTGGCCGAGGACGTGATGCGGATCGAACTCAAGCTGCCCGCGAGCGAGAACTTCGCCTTCCGCGCCGGCCAGTACATCGACATCCTGCTCGCCGACGGCCAGCGCCGCAGCTTCTCGATCGCCAACGCCCCGCACGACGCCCGCCATCTCGAGCTGCATGTGCGCCGCATCGACGGCGGCCGTTTCACCGGCCACGTCTTCGAGACCATGATGGAAAAGGAGATCCTGCGCTTCGAAGGGCCGCTGGGCAGCTTCTTCCTGCGCGAGGACTCCGCGCGGCCGATCGTGCTGGTGGCCGGCGGCACCGGCTTCGCACCGATCAAGGGCATCGTCGAGCACGCGATCCGGCTCGGCCTGCAGCGCCCGATCACGCTGTATTGGGGTGCGCGCCGGCGCGACGGGCTGTATCTCGACGCGCTCGCACGCGCCTGGGAGGAGGTGCTGCCCGGCCTGCGCTACGTCCCGGTGCTCTCCGACGAGGCCTGGGCGGGACGCGGCGGCCTGGTGCACCAGGCGGTACTCGAAGACTTCGCCGACCTTTCCGCGCACGAGGTCTATGTCTGCGGCGCCCCCGCGATGGTCGATGCCGCACGCGCCAGCTTCCACAGCGAACGCGGCCTGCCCGAGGACGCGTTCTTCGCCGACGCCTTCACCTTCGCCCAGCCCTCCGCCCGATGACCCGGAACGCCCGATGAGCCTGACCACCCTGCTGACCCGCGAGCCGGTCGTCAACAAGAACCGCGCGATCACCGCCAACCGCCTGATCGCCCACGGCCCCAACATCGCCTCGGTGGTCGAGGCGCTCTCCGCCCAGGCCGCGGTGTGGCCGACCCACCATCCGGTGTTCGTCAGCCTCGGCCGCCTGGTACCGACGCCCGAGATCATGGAGTGGGCGATCCCCGGGAACGTGGCGATCGAGATCCCGGTGCAGACGCTCGCCCATCCGCACACCCAGGCGCTGATGGCGCGCCTGCGCGATGCCGGCATCGGCATGTGCCTGACCTGGTTCCAGCCCGAGGTCGCCCTGCCCGCCGGCCACGACTGGCGTTTCGTGCTCATCGACGCACGCCGCCACCCTGCGCCCACCGGCTCGCCCGGCCTGAGCCTGGCCTGGGGCCTGGCTGACATCGGCGCCTTCCGCCAGGCCGTCGCGGCGGGCTACGACGGTGCCTCGGGCTGGTTCTTCCTGCACGGCAACGCGCCCGCCAAGAGCCTCACGCCGGGGCATGCGCAGATCGTGCGGCTGCTCAACCTGGTGCGCAACAACGGCGACATCCGCGAGATCGAGGGCGTCCTCAAGCAGGACGTGGCGCTCTCCTTCAAGCTGCTGCGCTACATCAACTCGGCCGGCTTCGGCCTCATGGTCGAGATCCAGTCCTTCCGCCACGCGGTCAGCATCCTCGGCTACGACGCCCTCAACAAATGGCTGTCGCTGCTGCTGGTCACCGCCAGCCGCGACCCCAGCGCCCCCGCGCTGATGCAGACCGCGATCGCGCGCGGCCGCTTCATGGAAGAGATCGGCGGCGGCTTCTTCGATGCCGTCGAGCGCGACAACCTCTTCATCACCGGCGCCTTCTCGCTGCTGCACACCCTGCTCGGCACCTCGATCCAGACCCTGCTCGAAGAGATGAACCTGCCGCCGCGGGTGAGCGAGGCGCTCCTCTACGGCCAAGGCGACTTCGCCCCCTTCCTGCACCTTGCGCAGTGCTGCGAGAGCTTCGACCCCAAGGCCTTGCAGGCGGCGGTGGACCAGCTCCACCTGAGCTGCGAGCAGGTCAATCGCGCACAGCTGGTCGGGCTCGGTTTCGCCGACAGCCTGCACGGCTGAACCTCGTCCAGCGCCGCACCCCGTTCGTCATTCCCGCTCGACCGCCACATCGTTCACGGCAAGGGGAAGGGCCGACGGGCTAGAATCCGTCGGCCCTTTTTCCAACCGTCCATCGCATGTTCGCCGCCAATTTCAGCGCCTTCGAGCTCCAGCCCCTGCCCGACGGCGCGTCGACGATCCTGCGCATGCTCGCCGCGCAGACGCCGAACTGGGCGGAGATCGCGCTCGTGGCCGCACGCGACCCCGCGCTGAGCCTGGCGCTGCTGCTGGCCGATCCGCTGCGCGCGGGCGAACTCCAGGACGGCCTCAATGCCGCCCTGCGGCGCCGCCTCGAGCGCATCGGCACCGACCTGCTGCGCGCCTGGCTGCTCGGTCTGGGCCACGTCGGCAACCAACCGGACGAAACCGCCGACGCCGCACTGCTGCGTGCCGAATGCGCGCTCCACCTCGCGATCGAGACCGAATATCCGCGCCCCGACGAGGCCTACCTCGCCGGCCTGTGGTTCGGCCTGCCGCGCTCGGCGGGGTGGGTTTCCGGGCGCCGGCCGACGCTGCCGGCCCTTGTCGCCGACTGCGGCCTGCCCGCGAGCCTGGCCGACGCGCTCGAGTTCGACGGCATGGATCCGGCCTGCGCGGGCGCGATGCATCCGCTGCTCGGCCTGCTCGCCGCCGCACGCCAGCTCGCCGGTGGCAACTGGCAGGAGCGCATCACGGAAGTCGCCGAGCTGACCGGACTCGAGAGCGCAAGCGTGGTGGCGCTGCGCACCGACGTCGGCTACATCCTGTCCGGGCATGCGTCCTACCCCGCCCTGCCCGGCCTGCCCAGCGCGGGCACGGGCGCGGCCTGCCCGACCCTGCGCCTCACGGACGACCCCTACCGCTACGCCGGCATGCTCGGCCTGCTCACCGCCGCCTTCGTCGACCTGGACGCGACGACCATCCGCGACCGCCTGGCGATCGCCTGCCCGCTGTTCGGCCTGCACACCCCGCCGGTGCTGCTCGGCAGCGGCGAGGACGGTCGCCTGCGCCCGCTGCTCGGCGCCGCGGCGGGCAGCCCCGACCTGCTGATCGGCGAGCTGCGCCTGCGCCTGGACGACGAGACCAGCTGCATCGCCCTCGGTGCGCGCAGCGAGCAACCCTGCTCGCATTTCGGTGACGGCGGCCCGCCCGGGCGCAGCGTCGCCGACTGGCAGGTCGCACGCTGGCTCGGCCAGCCGGGCTTCCACGTCATCCCTCTGGGCGGCGCGGGCGACACCAGCGTGGCCCTGGTCGCCACCGCCTCCGCGCAGGCGCTCGACAGCGAGCTGCGCTGGCGCTACGCCGCCCTGCTCGGTGCCGCGGCGCGCGCGCTGCGCAGCCACGCCCGCCAGCGCGATGCGATCGCCGAGCGCGAGGCCGCGCTGCACCAGCGCTTCCGCGACCATGTGCGCCGCATCGCCCACGAGGCCAGCAACCCGCTCACGGTGCTCAAGACCCGCATCGACATGCTCGCCCAGGAGCGCTCCGGCGACAGCACGCTGCAAGACGAGATGAGCCTGCTCAACGCCGAACTCGACCGCATCGACAAACTCCTGCGCAGCGCCGCCGAACTGCCTGCCGAGACGGCCGAGATGCGCACCTGCCGGGTGCCCGAGCTGCTGCTGGACATGCGCACGCTGTACGGCGAGCCGCTCTTCGGCAGCCGCCAGATCCAGCTCGAGTTGCGCGCCGCGCGCGACGTGCCGCCGGCCGCGATCCCCGCATCGGCGCTCAAGCAGGTGCTGCTCAACCTGCTGCGCAACGCCTCCGAAGCGCTCCAGCCCGGCCAGCGCCTGGTCGTCTCGGTGCTGCCGCTGGTCAATGTCGACGGCCGCAACTGCCTGGAGATCCGCTTCGTCGACAACGGCCCCGGCCTGCCGGTGGAACGCGCCCAGGATCCGCTCAGCCCGCGCCCGAGCGCAAAGGGGGCGGAGCACCAGGGCCTCGGCCTCTCGGTGGTGCGCGAGATCCTCGCACAATGGGGCGGCACCCTGCTGTGCCGCACCCAGGCGGGCGCCGGCACGAGCTTCCAGATCTTCGTTCCGCTGGAACAAAGCGCCTGAGTGTTGCATCATGCGGCCGAACAAGCCCTCCACATCGCAGCCTCCGGGAGCCATGGTCACTCCGGCCGACAACGGGTTAAGGCCTCGGATCGACGCCACCGCCGGCGACGACGCCGACAGCGTCCGCATCCTGATCGTCGATGACGATCCGGCCCTGCGCCGCACCTTTCCGCATGCACTCGCCCGCCCCGGGCGCCTCTTCGACGAATGCGGCAGCATCGGCGAGGCGATCGGCCGCCTGGAGAAGCAGCGCTACGCGCTGATCCTGCTCGACTACCGTCTCCCCGACGCCAACGGCCTCGCGCTGCTCGACTGGCTGTCCGACCACCAGCGCGACGAGGCGGTGATCATCATCAGCGGCGAGGACGCGATCGACGCGGCGATCGGCGCGCTGCGCGGCGGCGCCGACGACTACGTGCGCAAGCCCTATCACGTGGCGCAGCTGCAGCGCGCGGTCGACGGCGCCCTGCACAAGGGCACGCTCGAACGCGCCAACAAGCTGATGAGCCAGCGCCTGAAGGATTCGGAGCGCCTGCACCGCTACCTGGTGGAGAGCTCGCCCGACATGATCTTCACCCTCGACGGCAGCGGCCGCTTCACCTACATCAACCCGCGCATCAAGGCCCTGCTGGGCTACGACCGCAGCGCGCTGGTCAAGCGCCCCTTCACCACCCTGGTGATGCCCGAGGACCTCGACCGCATCGACACCCTGCTCAGCCAGCCGAGCAGCCTGCCGGGCGAGAGCTTCCACGTCGAGCTGCGCCTGCGCTCGCGGCGCGACGGTGGTGGCGAGGGCGGCAGCGTCACCGTGTCGCTGACCGGCATCCCGATGGTCACGCAGGAGAACGACCGCCGCGTGATCGGCCTCTACGGCGTGGCGCGCGACATCTCCGAGCGCAAGCGCGCCGAGGAGATCATCTCCTTCCAGGCCTATCACGACCAGCTCACCCACCTGCCCAACCGGGTGCTGTTCAAGGACCGCCTCGAACTCGCGATCGCGCAGGCGCAGCGCCGCACCGGCGCGCTCGCGGTGATGTTCATCGACATCGACCGCTTCAAGCTGGTCAATGACACCTTCGGCCACGCCGAGGGCGACCTGCTGCTGCGTGCGATCGCGAGCCGGCTGTCGGCCACGCTGCGCCGCGGCGACACACTCGCCCGCCTCGGCGGCGACGAATTCACCGTGCTGCTCCCGGACATCAACCAGCCCGAGGACGCCGAGGTCATCGCGCGCAAGGTGCTCGACGCACTCGCCACCCCGGTGCGGCTCAGCCAGGGCGAATTCCGTGCCACGGTCAGCGTCGGCATCGCGCTCTTCCCGCGCGACGGCACCACTGCCGAGGACCTCACCCGCCACGCCGACGCGGCGATGTACCAGGTCAAGCGCTCCGGCAAGAACGCCTTCCGCTTCTTCGACCCCGAGCTCAACACCCGCCATCGCGACCGCATCGCGCTCGAGAACGACCTGCGCGGCGCGGTCGCCCGCGGCGAGCTCGACCTGCATTACCAGCCCCAGGTCAGCCTGGCGACGCGCGGCATCGTCGGCCTCGAGGCCTTGTTGCGCTGGAACCATCCGGGCCTGGGCGCGATTCCGCCCGCGACCTTCATCCAGGTGGCCGAAGAGGTCGGCCTCATCAGCGAGATCAGCAACTGGGTGCTGGAGACGGCCTGCGCGCAGCTCGCACGCTGGCAGGCGGAGGGCGTCGGCGCCCCGCGCGTGTCGATCAACCTGTCGGCCTGCGACTTCCAGCGCGGCGACGTGGTCGGCAGGATCCGCGCCTGCCTCGACCGCCACGGCGTGGCACCGTCATGCCTCGAGGTGGAGATCACCGAGGGCCTGATGATGGACGACACCGCCGACATCGCCGCCAAGGTGCGCGCGCTGCGCGAGGCCGGCATCAGCGTGGCGATCGACGACTTCGGCACCGGCTACTCGGCGCTCGCCTACCTGCAGCGCTTCCCGGTCAGCACGCTGAAGATCGACCGTAGCTTCGTGCGTGACCTCGAAGGCCCGATGACCAACCCGATCATCTCGGCCATCACCGGCATCGCACGCGGCTTCGATCTCGACCTCGTCGCCGAGGGCGTGGAGAATCTCGAGCAGGCCGACGCGCTGCGCGCGCTCGGCTGCGAGGTGATGCAGGGCTACCTGTTCGCCCGCCCCGCCCCGGCCGGCGAGGTGCCGGGCTGGCTGCGCCAGCCCGAACGGCTCTTCCTCGGCGCCGGCAGCGCGGACCTGCAGGCCGCACCGGCGTAAAAAAGCCGGCTTGCGCCGGCTTCGGAGGCACGCGGGCCGGCAGCGCCGGCCCGGGAATGCGGCATTACTTGAGCGTCAGGATCCAGTCGACGAGCGCCTTGGCGTCGGCGGCATTGACCTGCGGGTTGGGAGGCATCGGGACCTTGCCCCAAGCGCCCACACCGCCCTTCTGCACCTTGTCGGCGAGCATCGCCGCGGCATCGGCCTGGCCGGCGTACTTGGCGGCGACTTCCTTGTAGGAAGGGCCGACCAGCTTCTTGTCCACCGCGTGACAGGCCAGGCAGTTCTTGGACTTGGCCAGCGCCTCGGACGCGAAAGCGGGCGAAGCGGAGAGGAGACCAGCAGCGACCGCAGCAGCAACGAAAGCCTTCATATTCCTTACCTCTTGGTGTTGGTTGTTACCGGCAGGTATTAAACCACCGCATGCGCCGGTTTGGGCAGGGCCCGCATACGATGTTGCACATTTGCCGCGCCTGCGCTCACTGGCGCACTTCCATGGCCTCGTCCGCCCGCAGCCCCGCCCGGCTGGCGCGGAAGGGATTGATGTCCAGCCCGCCACGGCGGGTGTAGCGCGCCCACACCGCAAGCTCCTGCGGCTTGCAGCGCGCCATGAGGTCGCAGAACACGCGCTCCACGCACTGCTCGTGGAACTCGTTGTGGCCGCGGAAGGACACCACGTAGCGCAGCAGGCCCTCGCGGTCGATCGCCGCCCCGCGGTAGCGCACGACCAGGGTACCCCAGTCGGGCTGGCCGGTGACCAGGCAGTTCGACTTGAGCAGGTGCGAGTACAGCGTCTCCTCCACCTCCGGTCCCGCGGCGCGCAGCGTCTCCGCGCAGGGCTGGTAGCGCCCGATGTCGATCTCGAGCGCGTCGATGCAGACGCCCTCGGGGTAGCCGAAGCTGCGCCCAGGGCGTTCCTGCAGCGGCCGCAACACCACCGCCACCGCGGCGCCGGCCGCCGCCGAAAGGTCCCGCGCGATGGTCGCGCGCACTTCCTCGACACTCGCGCAGCGCTGCTGGTTGAACGAGTTCAGGTAGAGCTTGAGCGACTTGGACTCGATCAGTCGCGGCGAAGCCGCCGGCACGCGGAACTCGCCGAGGGCCACCACCGGCTTGCCGCGCGCGTCCAGCCAGGAGAGTTCGTAGGCGTTCCACAAGTCCTCGCCGCAGAAGGGCAGCATGTCGGCGCGCAGGCCGAGCTCGTCGCGCTTGAGCTGGCGCGAAATCGGGAACAGCAGCTCGGGCGCGTAGGTGTCGCGGTAGGCGACCGCCTGACCGAGCGGGGAGGATTCGGCGCCGTGGCGGCGCGGGGTGTCGGTGTTCATTCGTGCGGATCCCGCAAGACTTCAGAGGCGATTCGGGGCGAACAGGGATGCCAGATCGACATGGGCCTCGATCGCGTCGGCGAGGCGGTCGAGATCGGCTTCGCGGCGAGCTGCGAGGTCGACCGGCCCGGATCCTTCCAGCGCCTCCGCGTCCAGCCCCGCCCAGGCGAGCAGCGCCGCCAAGGCCGCGGGGGCGTCGAACAGGCCGTGGACGTAGGTGCCGAGGATCTGCCCGTCCGCAGAGCGCGCGCCGTCGGGCCGGGTCGGCATGGCATCGTCGCCGTGCGCCAACCACAGCGCCGGCCTCGCCAGCGCCGGGCCGGAGCTCACGCCCATGTGGATCTCGTAGCCGGTGACGGCCGCACCGGGTTCACCTGCACACTCGGACCCGTCTTCGCGCGACAGGTTCGCGAGGCGGCCGCGCAGGTTGCGCAGCTGCTTGTGTTGTTCGAGCACCGTGTCCACCTCGAGCAGGCCCAGCCCGGCCATCGTTCCCGGCGCGCCTTCGAGGCCCAGCGGGTCGGACAGCTCGCGGCCGAGCATCTGGAAGCCGCCGCAGATGCCGACCAGCTTGCCGCCATAGCGCAGGTGGCGGCGGATCGCCGTCTCCCAGCCCTGCGCGCGCAGCCAGGCGAGGTCGGCCTGCACGCTCTTGGAGCCGGGCAGCACGATCAGGTCGGCAGGCGGAATCGCCTGCCCGGGGCCGATCCAGCGGAAATCCACCTGCGGGTGCAATCGCAGCGGATCGAGGTCGGTGTGGTTGGAGATGCGCGAGTACACCGGCGCGATCACGCGCAGCGCAGCCTCGCCCGCGCGCACGTCGGCGGCGCTGTCGGCGAGCGCGTCCTCGGCGTCGAGGAAGAGCCCGTGCAGGTAAGGCAGCACGCCGAACACCGGCCGCCCCGTGCGCGCCTCCAGCCAGTCGAGGCCGGACTGCAGCAGGCCGAGGTCGCCGCGGAAGCGGTTGATGACGAAGCCCTTGACGCGCGCCTGCTCGGAGGGCGAGAGCAGCTCGAGGGTGCCGACGAGGTGGGCGAACACGCCGCCGCGGTCGATGTCCGCAACCAGCACCACCGGCACGTCGGCGGCTTCGGCGAAACCCATGTTGGCGATGTCGCGGTCGCGCAGGTTGATCTCGGCCGGGCTGCCGGCGCCCTCGACCAGCACCGCCGCGTAGGCGCTGCACAGGCGGTCCCAGCTCTGCATCACCGCGGCCATCGCGGTGGGCTTGTAGGCGTGGTAGTCGCGCGCCGACAGGCTGGCGACGGCGCGGCCGTGGATGACGACCTGGGCGCCGATGTCGGTGGAAGGCTTGAGCAGCACCGGATTGAAGTCGGTATGCGGGGCGACGCCGGCGGCGAGCGCCTGCAGGGCCTGGGCGCGGCCGATCTCGCCGCCGTCGATGGTGACGGCGGAGTTGAGCGCCATGTTCTGCGGCTTGAACGGGGCGACCTTGATGCCCCGTCGGCGCAGCACGCGGGCGAGTCCGGCGACCAGCGTGGTCTTGCCGGCGTCGGAGGTGGTGCCTTGCACCATCAGCGTGATCGGGGGGGACATGGCGTAGAATCCTGCGGGTTTTGCTCGAAGGGGCGGGATTATCGCCGATTCGGGAGGGTACGGTGGGCGCCCGGGCTTGCGCAGGCTGCCCGGCCCGGCGCGGGCGGGGCCGTGGTGCTTGCGGTTGTGTTCGCTGCTTGGGGTGACTCGCCCAAGTTCCTTTATTGACTGTTCCGATGCCCTCTTCATTGCTGCTCGTCCTCACGCTCAAGATGGCCGCCGGCCTGCTCGCCGATCGCGTATTCGGCGAGGCGAGGCGCTTCCATCCGCTGGTCGGCTTCGGGCGCTGGGCGGGCTGGGTCGAGCGGGCCTGCCGCCGGCTGTTCTTCGGCACCAACGAGACCGGCATGCGCCTGGCAGGATTGCTCGCCTGGGCGCTCGCGGTGCTGCCTTGGGTGGCGCTCGCGCTGTGGCTGCGTACGCTCCATCCGCACGCGCACTGGGGGGTGGACAGCGCGCTGCTCTACTTCGCCCTCGGCGGACGCAGCCTGGCCGAGCACGCGCTGGCGGTGGCGACGCCGCTCGCCGCCGGCGACCTTGACGCGGCGCGCGCGCGGGTGGGCTGGATCGTGAGCCGCGACACCCGCGCGCTCGACGCGGAGGGCGTGGCCAAGGCGGCCACCGAGTCGGTGCTGGAGAACGGCAACGACGCGGTGTTCGGCGCGCTGCTGTGGTTCGTGCTCGGTGGCGGCGCGGGGGTGGTGCTGTTCCGCCTGGCGAACACGCTCGATGCGATGTGGGGCTACCGCACGCCGCGCCACCTGCACTTCGGCTGGGCTGCGGCACGCATCGACGATCTGCTCGGCTGGCTGCCGGCGCGCCTCACCGCGCTCACCTACGCCTGGCTCGGAGACACCCGGCGGGCGCTCGCGTGCTGGCGCGCGCAGGCGCCCGCCTGGGACAGTCCGAACGCCGGGCCGGTGATGGCGGCGGGTGCGGGCGCGCTCGGCGTGCGCCTGGGCGGTGCGGCGACCTACCACGGCCGCGCGGAGCACCGCCCGGCACTGGGCGAGGGCCGTGGCGCCGACGTCGACGCCATCCGCGCGGCGGTAGCCCTGGTGCGGCGTGGTGCGCTGCTGTGGCTGGGGCTGACCGCAGTCCTCGGCGTCGCGACGACGCTGGCGGGAGGCGGCGGTGCTTGAGCACGGCGGCCGCCTGCGCCGCGCCGCCGAGCACTACGGTATCGCGCTTGCCGACTGGATGGACCTGTCCACCGGGATCAGCCCGTGGGCCTATCCGGTGCCGCCGGTGCCGGAGACGGCCTGGCAGCGCCTGCCCGAGGACGACGACGGCCTGGAGGAAGCCGCCGCGCGCTATTACGGCAGCGCCGAATTGCTCGCGGTGGCGGGTTCTCAGCCGGCGATCCAGGCCCTGCCCGCGGTCCTGCCCGGCGCACGCGTCCGCCTGCTGGCGCCGGGCTACGCCGAGCACGCCCACGCCTGGCGCGAGCGCCGGCCGCATCTGATCGACGCGGCGGCGCTCGAGGACGCGATCGACCACAGCGACGTGGTGGTGCTGGTGCAGCCCAACAACCCGACCGGCGTGCATTTCGACCGCGATCGCCTGCTCGACTGGCATGCCCGGCTCGCCCGCCGCGGCGGCTGGCTGGTGGTGGACGAAGCCTTCGCCGACACCACGCCTGCGCACAGCCTGGTGCCGCTCGCCGGTCGCCCCGGCCTGGTGGTGCTGCGCTCGCTGGGCAAGTTTTTCGGTCTGGCCGGGGCGCGCGTGGGCTTCGTGTTCGCACCCACCGAGGTCCGCACGGCGCTCGCCGAACGCCTCGGGCCGTGGACGCTGGCCGGTCCGGCACGCTGGGCGGCGCACCACGCGCTCGCCGACACCGCCTGGCAGGCCGCGCAGCGCGCCCGGCTGGACGCCGCGGGCGCGCGCCTGCACCGACTGCTGCAGGCGCATGGACTGGAAAGCTGCGGGCCGGCCTTGTTCCAGTACGTCCGCCTGCCGCACGCGGCGCAGGTGCACGCGGCCTTCGCCCGCCGCGGCATCCTGCTGCGCCGCTTCGACGCCCCGCCCGCGCTGCGCTTCGGCCTGCCCGCGGACGAGCCTCGCTGGGCGAGGCTGGAGGCCGCCCTCGCAGACTGCCCGAATCTCCTCAAGGAGCCGTGATGAGTTCTCTCCCCTGCCGTCTTTCCGATGCAGCGGCCTCGGCCGCAGCGGCCACGCTGCTCGCCCTCGGCGGCCCCGCGTCCGCCGCGGGCGTCGAGCTGGTGGACGACACCGGCCGCAAGCTCGCGCTGGCCGCGCCGGCGCAGCGCATCGTCAGCCTCGCCCCGCACGTCACCGAGATGCTGTTCGCCGCCGGCGCGGGCGAGCGCGTGGTGGGCGCGGTGGACTACAGCGACTACCCCGAGGCGGCACAGCGCATCGCGCGTGTGGGCGGCTACACCCGGATCGACCTCGAGGCGGTCGCGGCGCTGCGCCCGGACCTGGTGATCGGCTGGCAGAGCGGCAACCGCGAAGGCGATCTCGCCCGCCTGCAGGCGCTCGGCATCCCGGTCTACCTGAGCGAGCCGCGCAACCTGGAAGACGTGGCGCGCAACCTGGAGCGACTCGGGCAGCTCGCCGGCAGCGAACCCGCCGCCCAGGCCGCGGCGAGCGCCTTCCGCGCGCGCCGCGAGCACCTCGCCGCCACGTATTCGGCACGCGACAAGGTGCGCGTTTTCTACCAGATCTGGGATCGCCCGCTGATGACGGTGAACGACCACCACCTGATCGCCGACGTGATCCGCCTCTGTGGCGGCGCCAACGTGTTCGGCGAGGTCGCCCACCTGACGCCGACGATCGGCGTCGAGGCGGTGCTCGCGGCCAACCCCGAGGTGATCGTGGCCTCGGGCATGGGCGAGGCCCGTCCGGAGTGGCTCGACCAGTGGTCGCGCTGGCCGCAGCTCGAGGCCGCGCGCCGCGACAACCTGTTCTTCATCCCGCCCGAGCTCATCCAGCGCCATACGCCGCGCATCCTCGACGGCGCGGCGCGCCTGTGCGGCCAGGTCGAGACCGCACGCAAGCGCCGCGGCGGCGCCTCCGCGGCGCTCACGCCCCCTGCAGCACCCGCTCCGGCGCGCGCGGACTGAGCGCCGGCGGGCAAGCGTCGCGCAGGCTCTCCAACCAGATCCGGTCGAAATGCCAGGCCAGGAAAGGCAGGCTGTCGCCGAAGAAATGCTGCGCCGCAGAAGGACCCGACACCTGCAGCCGCTCGGGCATGGCGACGCCGATCGCCACGAGGCGATCCTGCAGCGCGGGGTGGAAGGGGTCGCCGGCGTCCGCGCGCAGCACGCGCTGCGGATCGATGGCAGCGCTCGATTGGGCGAAGCCGGCGGCAAAGCCGTGCCCCATCTCGCGGTAGGGCCGCACGCAAGACGCCTCGTCGCACTCGGCCAGGGCATGCACGCGCGGCAGGTAGTCGTTGGCGAGGAAGTCCGCCTTGCAGCAGAGCTCGACCAGGGTCCCGGCAAGCAGCTCGGCCCCTACCAGGCGCACCGCGGTGCGGTCGGCGGCGTACTCCTCCATTTGCGCCAGCAGCAGCATCCTCATGCACAGGGCGTCGCCCTGGGGGTCGAACCAGGGAAAGCCGGACGGCAACGCGGCCGCAAGCTCGTCCAGCGTGCGCATCCACCACGCCTGCAGCCAACCGCTCCGGCCGTGCATCCCGCGCTGGCGTGCGACCATGTGGCCGATCTCGTGGGCGATCACCGCCGCGAGCTGGCGGGGGCCGAGCGCATGGGCCAGCGGCAGGCCGATCAGCAGATCGGTCGCCATCTCGCCGACACCCAGGTGGCGCGGGCGCTGCACGATCGAGGCGTTGATCTCGCCCGTCACGTAGATGCGCCGGATCGGGCTCACCCCCGCCACGTGCGCGAGCGCATCGACCAGCGCGTAGAGCTCGCCCACCCGTTCGCGCGCGACCGCCAGCCCGCAGGGCCGCGGCGCGAGGCTCGCCAGGGAGGCCAGCGTGGCCCAGATCGCGGCGATGCTGCCGAGCATGAAGAGCACCCAGAACAGCGTTTCCACCGGTGTGCCCCGGCCGATCGCCTCCCAGGTCGCCACGGCACCCACGACCGCCCCGCCGAGCAGGACGAGGATCGAACCGGACACGGCGAGCAGGCCGGCGAGCGCGCGCGCGCCCAGATCGCGGGAGAGCCGATCGTAGCGGCCGTCGAGGTCTTCGGAGAGCTGGATTTCGCGCACGGGAATACCCCTGCCGGGAACCGGGTTGTGTCGGATTGTAACCAAACCTTCATTCCATGACACGATCCAGCGCAAGATTCGCCAGCGCCCCCGAGGCCGCGGGGGCGGATTCGCGGTCGCCAGCGGGCCGAAATGGCTCGCCATTCCGGTGTGGAGCGCTTATAGTGCCGGCTTCGCTGCGGTGCACCAGTCACCCGCCGCGTTTCCTGCAACGATCCGTTCGCCCCCATGCGGCGCGGATCCCTCCCGCAGCCCGGATTGGTGTCGCATCGATGCATGCGACGGGCTTGCGCCGGACCATCGAATGAATCCCCAAGTCACCTTCGCCAGCCTCGGGCTGGCCGAACCCATCCTGCGCGCGGTCTCCGAGGCGGGTTACTCCACGCCCACGCCCATCCAGGCCAAGGCCATCCCGCAGGTGCTCGCCGGCGGCGACCTGCTCGCGGCGGCGCAGACCGGCACCGGCAAGACCGCCGGCTTCACGCTGCCGCTGCTGCACATCCTGTCGCAGACCCACACCCGCACCCGCCCGGGCGCCCGCGCTGCCTGATCCTGACCCCCACGCGCGAGCTCGCCGCCCAGGTGCAGGAGTCGGTCGACACCTACGGCAAGCACCTGCCGCTGTCCTCGCTGGTCATGTTCGGCGGCGTGAACATCAACCCGCAGATCAGCGCACTGAAGAAGCGGGTGGACATCCTCGTCGCCACCCCCGGCCGCCTGCTCGACCACGTCGGCCAGAAGACGCTCGATCTCTCCGGCGTCGAGATCCTGGTGCTGGACGAAGCCGACCGCATGCTCGACATGGGCTTCATCCGCGACATCCGCAAGGTGCTCGCGCTGCTGCCGAAGAAGCGCCAGAACCTGCTGTTCTCGGCCACCTTCTCGGACGAGATCCGCGAGCTCGCCCACGGCCTGCTGCAGAACCCGGCAGAAGTGGAAGTCGCCCCGCGCAACACCACCGCGGAGCGCGTCGACCAGGCGGTGTACCTGATCGGCCAGAAGCAGAAGCGCGAACTGCTCGCCCACCTGATCAAGGAAAAGCAGTGGTTCCAGGCGCTGGTGTTCACCCGCACCAAGCACGGCGCCAACAAGCTCGCCGAGTACCTCACCAAGCACGACATCGGCGCCGCCGCGATCCACGGCAACAAGAGCCAGGCCGCGCGTACGCGCGCGCTGGCCCAGTTCAAGGACGGCTCCCTGCCGGTGCTGGTGGCCACCGACATCGCCGCGCGTGGCCTGGACATCGACCAGCTGCCCCAGGTGGTGAACTTCGAGCTGCCCAACGTCGCCGAGGACTACGTGCACCGCATCGGCCGCACCGGCCGCGCCGGCGCCGCCGGCAATGCGATCTCGCTGGTCGACAACGAAGAAATCAAACTGTTGACCGCGATCGAGCGCGTCATCAAGCGCCGCATCGAGCGCGCCGTGGCCGAGGACTTCGTGCCCAGCGCCGGCGGCGAGGCCGCACACGACGCCGACCACCAGCGCGAACCGCTGCAGCGCCGCGGCGGCCGCAACGGCCAGGGCCGCAGCCCCGCCGCCGCGCCCGCGCGCAGCGAGCGCGCAGGCGGCGGACGTGCTCCGGCCCAGCCCGGCGGACGTGCCCCCGCGCGCACCCGCGGCGAGGCCGACGGCAATCGCGCGGCGCGCACGGGCGAGGCGCGCGAGCCCAACGGCAACCGCGGCTCGGCTCCGCGCCCGGACGTCGATGGCAACCGCGCCGTGCCGGCCCGCCGTGTCGAGGTGGACGGCAACCGCGCACCGTCCGCCAACCGCCGCCCGGAGGGTAACGCGCCCCGCCCCGCCGGCGCGAACCCGCAGCGCCGCCCGCAGCCCCGCGCCGCCCTGTTCGCCGCCAAGCCGGGCGGCGACAAGCGCTGAGCAGGACGACCGGAAACGGCGAGGCCGTCGGCGCGGGTCCGAGATTCGCATAACCCGCGCCGACGGCCGCATCGCGACTGGTGTCGCTCCCACGAAAACCGGCATCGCGACCGCGGCGCTCCCGTCCCCACCGCTGCACATCGCTTGCCTTCCCGCCCCAGCTTCGCCTATCCTTCGCTCCGCATTCGATCCGGGTGCCCTGTCATAGCTTCATATGACAGGGTGAAACGGGAAGTCCGGTGACGTCGTCCGCCTTGCGCGCGCACGACCATTCCGGCGCAGCCCCCGCTGCTGTGAGCCTGACGAATCCGCCAACACGCCACTGAGCCTTGCGCTCGGGAAGGCCGGCGGAGGAGGAAGACGGCAAGCCAGAAGACCGGCCCGATCGAGTACGGAACCCGCACCCGCCTGCAAGTGGCGTCGTGCGCGGTTCCAGGTTGATGTGAGCCCCGGGGTGTGGGTTCGATCCGACTGGTTTTCCGCCGGCTGCCCGTGTGCGCCGGAAGCTCCAGCCGACTCGTCGTGCAAGCGGTCTCCAGGCAATGCCGTGCCCGGCGTGCGCTCGCGGTTTCACCGCGTGCGTACGCCCACCGGCAGCGCCGCGCCCGCATGCCGCCCCCCGCCCGCGTGGTTCGCATCGTCGTTCCATGCACTCGTGGGGAGTCATCATGCACATCGAACCCGGCATCCTTTCCGGCGCCAAGATCGCCGCCGCCAACCTCGCCGCCACCGCGCTCGTCGCCGCCGAGGCGCCGCAACTTCTCAGGAAGCCGCAGCGCTTGCTGCGCACCCTGCTCGCAGCCCTGTTCTTCTCCGTCTTCATGCAGAGCTTCCATACGCCCGCCGGCGCATCGGAGCTGCACTTCATCGGCGCCATGCCGATCTACCTGACGCTCGGCTTCGTGCCCACCCTGCTCGGCTTCGGCCTCGGCCTGCTGCTTCAGGGCGGGGTCTTCGAGCCCGCCGACCTGCTGCATCTCGGGGTCAATTTCCTCTCGCTGGCCGTACCGCTGGTGGCGCTGCATGCCACGCTCGGCCGCAGGCTCGCCAGCGGCGCCGCGACGCGGGTGGGATCGGTGCTGAAGCTCGACGCCGCCTACTACGCCGGCGTCGCCGTCATGGTCGGCTTCTGGCTGGCCATGGGCGAGGTCGCCACGCCCTTCGCGGCATGGGCCGCCTTCGCCAGCGCCTACCTCCCGGTGGCGCTGATCGAGCCGGTGCTGACGGTCGCACTCGTCCGCCTGCTGCAGTCGCAGGCGCATCGTCCCCTCGTGCGGCTCTGCTTCGCCGTGCCGGCGCGCGGCTGATGACCGCGCTGCCGGGTACGGTCTGGTTCGTCGGCGCGGGCCCCGGCGACCCCGACCTGATCACCGTGAAAGGCCGCCGCCTGCTCGAGCGGGCGGGCGCGATCCTGTTCGCCGGCTCGCTGGTCGACCGCAGCGCGACGCAGTTCGCGCCCGCCCACTGCGAGATCCGCGACTCCAGGGACATGACGCTCGAGGGCATGAGCGCCTGGCTGCTGGACGCCTGCGCCCGCCATCCCGTCGTGGTGCGCCTGCAGACCGGCGACCCCGGCCTGTACGGTGCCCTGGTCGAGATGACGCGCCCGCTCGACGCCGCCGGCATTCCTTGGCGGGTGGTGCCGGGCGTGTCCTCGGCGATGGCCGCGGCCGCCGCCGCGGGCGAGACCCTGACCCTGCCGGAGGTGACGCAGACGGTGATCCTCACCCGTGTCGCCGGGCGCACGCCGATGCCGCCGGGCGAGGCGCTCGAGGCGCTCGCCGCGCACCGCACGACGCTGTGCATCTTCCTGTCGATCACGCTGCTGCACGAGGTGCAGCGTGCGCTGCGCGCCGCCGGCTGGCCGGAGGACGCCCCCATCGTGGTGGTGCACAAGGCGAGCTGGGCGGGCGCGGAGAAGATCGTGCGCGGCACGCTGGCCGACATCAAGCGCCGTTGCCAGGACGAGAAGATCGCCAGCCAGGCCATGATTCTCGCCAGTCCGGCGCTCGGCGCCCGCCTGTGGCCCGACCTCGCACGCTCGAAACTCTACGACCCGGGCTTCGGCCACCGCTTCCGCAAGGCGTCGATGCCGGCCGCCGCGGCCGGCATCGCCACCGGAGAAACCGCATGAACAAGACCGCCATCCTTCTCGTCGGCCACGGCTCGCGCAACCGCGAGGGCAACAAGGAGATCCTCCACTTCGCCGCACAATGGCGCGAACGCCATCCCGGCTGGCGCATCGAGACCTGCTTCATCGAGCACGCCGACGTGCTGCTCGACGAGGGCCTCGACCGCGCCGCGCACGCGGCGCACCGTGTCGTCACGATTCCCTTCATCCTCAACGCCGCGGGCCACGTCAAGATGGAGCTTCCGGCTGCGATCGAGCGCGCCCGCGCCCGCCACCCCGGCGTCGCCTTCGCCTGCGCCCGCCACCTCGGCATGGGGCGCGAGCTCTTCGCCGTACTGCGCGGCCAGCTCGACCGCCTGCTGAGGCAGCTCGACATGCCCGACCCGCACACCACCGGCGTGGTGCTGCTCGGCCGCGGCTCCTCGGACGCCGGCGCCAACGGCGAGTTCGCCAAGATGGCGCGCTGGCTCTTCGAGGACGGCGACCACGAGCTGGTCGACCTCGCCTTCACCGGCGTGACCTGGCCGCGACTCGAGACCGTGGTGCAGCGCCAGGCCCGCCTGGGCATGACGCAGATCTGCATCGTGCCGGTGTACCTCTTCACCGGGGTGCTGATGGAGCGCATCCGGGCACAGGTCGAGCGCCTGCGGCGCCAGTACCCGCAGCTCGCCTTCGCGCTCGGCACCCACTTCGGCTTCGACGAGGGCATCTTCGCGCTGCTCGACCGCAGGGTCGACGACCACGAAGCACCCGAAGGCGGACTGCTGGAGTGCGACGGCTGCAGATACCGCCTCGCCGCCGAGGCCGTGCACCTGCACGAGCACAGCCCCACGCACGCCCGTCACGCCCCTGCGCACCACGAGCACGACCATGGCCATGCATACGCTCGCGCCCATGGCCACGCGCACGCCTGAAGCCGAACCCGCCATGCGCACCAACACCGTCACCGAACAGCTCACCGCCGCCGGGCGCGCGATCGAGCACGACTCCTTCGCCATCATCGACGCCGAGGTCGGCCGTCACGCCTACACCGCCGGGCAGTGGCCGGTGGTGCGCCGCATGATCCACGCCAACGCCGACTTCGAGTTCAACGGCCTCACCGAATTCCATCCCGATGCGGTGGACGCCGGCCTGGCCGCCATCCTCGGCGGCGGCGCGCGGATCGTCGCCGACGTCGAGATGATCTGTGTCGGCCTGTCCGCCTCGCGTCTCGCCCACTTCGGCATGCGCACGCACCAGTTCATCTCCGACCCCGACGTCGTCGAGCACGCCCGCGCCGAGGACAGCACGCGCGCGGTGCAGGCCATGCGCAAGGCGCACCGCCTCGGCCTGCTCGACGGCGCCATCGTCGGCATCGGCAACGCACCCACCGCGCTGATCGAGCTCGTGCGACTGATCCGCGACGAGGGCGTGCGCCCGGCGCTGGTGGTCGGCATGCCGGTGGGATTCGTGTCGGCGGCCGAATCCAAGGACCGGATGGCCGCGGTCGACGCGGTGCCATGGATCGTCATCCGCGGCCGCAAGGGCGGCTCCACCCTGGTGGTGGCGGCGATCCACGCCCTGCTCGGGCTGGCCGAGACACGGCAGCGACAGGCCGTCCGGGGCTGAAGCGACACGATGGCGGCAGGACATTCCCTCCCCGACAAGGTGCGCAAGGGCGACGCCAGGCGCTCGCGCGGCAATCGTACCGGCTTCACCACCGGCGCCAACTCGGCCGCGGCCGCGGCGGCCGCCACGCTCGGCCTGGTGCGCGGCGCGGTGCCCGACGCGGTGGAGTGCGTGCTGCCCAACACGACGCGGGTGCGCTTCACGATCCGCGACGGCCAGGTGGACGGCGACCACGCCCACGCGGTCTCGATCAAGGACGCCGGCGACGATCCCGATGCCACCCATGGCGCCCGTCTCACCGCCGACGTGCGCCGCATCCGCGGGGGCGGCGGCGTGGTGATCCTCGCGGGCGGCCCTGGCGTGGGCGTGGTCACCAAGCCCGGGCTCGGGCTGGCGGTCGGCGGCCCCGCGATCAACCCCGTGCCGCGGCGCAACATCATCGACAACGTGCGCGCGGCCGGCACGCCCATCCTCGAGGCCGGCGACGGTCTGGAGGTGACGATCTCGGTGCCCGGCGGCGAGGAGATTGCGCGGAAGACGCTCAATGCCCGCCTCGGCATCCTCGGCGGCATCAGCATCCTCGGCACCACCGGCATCGTCCGCCCGTATTCCACCGCCGCCTTCCGCGCCAGCGTGATCCAGGCCATCGATGTCGCCGCCAACCAGGGCCAGACCTGCGTGGTGTTCACCACCGGTGGGCGCACCGAGAAATGCGCGATGCGCGCCTTCCCGGACCTCGACGAGGCCTGCTTCGTGCAGATGGGCGACTTCGTCAAGGCCGCCTTCACCACCGCGGTGAGGCAGGGCATGCGCCACATCGTCGTCGGCGCCATGATCGGCAAGCTCACCAAGATCGCCCAGGGCCTGTCGGTCACCCACGCCTGGCGCGAGGAGGTCGATCGCGAGCTGATCGCCGCCGCCGCTGCCGAGGTCGGCGCGCCGCCCGCGCTCGTGGCCGAGATCCGCGCCGCCGAGACCGCCCGCTTCGCCGCCGAACGCCTGAGCGCGCTCGGCCTGGCCGTGGCCTTCCACCGCGCGCTCGCCGGGCGCGCCATCCGCAGCCTGCGCCAGCGCTACCCCGGCCCGCACCGGCTCACCGTGCTGGCGTGCAACTTCGAGGGCGTGCCGATCGTGAGCGTCGATGAGGCCGACCTGAAGGAGACCACGCATGCCTGAATCCACTGCCCCCGTCTGCAGCATCGTCGGCCTGCTCGACGACGGCTGGGACGGCCTCGGCGCCGCAGCGCGCCGGCGCATCGAAGCCGCCGCCAGCCTCATCGGCGCCGGACGCACGCTGGAACGCATCGCACCGCACGCCCCCAGCGCCCGCCTGCTGAACATGGACGGCGCGCTCACACGCGTGCCGGGCTGGATCGAGGAGGCCGTGCTCGAGGGCGACGCCGCCGTGGTGCTCGCCACCGGCGACCCCTTGTGCCATGGCATCGCCGGCTTCCTGATCGACAAGCTCGGCGCCGCGCGGCTCGAGGTACTGCCCGCAACCTCGACGCTGCAGCTCGCCTTCGCGCGCCTGAAGAGGTCGTGGCAGGAGGCCCGCTTCGTGTCTTGCCACGGCGCCGACGCCGACGAATGGCAGGCCGATCCGCGGCAACCCGGCCCCACGCCGGAGCACGGCCTGTACCGCGTGGTCCGCGCCGTCGCCGAACACCCGCTGGTCGCCTGCTTCACCAGCCCCGCCAACAGCCCCGACCGCATCGCCCGCGCCTTGCTCGCGGCTGGTCATGGCGCGCCGGGCTGCGACGAGGACCTGCGCCTGTCGGTGGTCGCCCGCCTGTGCCTGGACGACGAAGCGGTGTTCGCCGGGCTGAGCCTGCAGGAGGCCGCCAGCCGGCGCTTCCCGGAACCCAACGTCGTGGTGATCGAGCGCACGTGCGTCGGTACCGCGCTGTTCGGCGTCGACGACCTCGACTATGTGCAGCGCACACCCGAGAAGGGCCTGATCACCAAGCTCGAGGCACGCGCGGTCGCGCTGGCCAAGCTCGCGCTGCGCGCCGACAGCCGGGTGTGGGACATCGGCGCCGGTTCCGGCTCGGTCGGACTGGAGGCCAGCCGCATCGCCCGCCACGGCCACGTATGGGCGATCGAGAAGAACCCCGCCGACGCCGCCAATGCACGCACCAATGCCCGTCGGCTGCGCGCCAGCAACTACAGCCTGTTCGAGGGCAAGGCCCCCGCCGGCCTGGATGCCTGGCCCGACCCCGATGCGGTGTTCATCGGCGGCTCGGGCGGCGAACTCGGCGAGCTGATCACCCTCGTCCTGCGGCGGCTCGTTCCCGGCGGCCGGCTGGTGATGAACTTCGTCACCCTCGAGAACCTCGCCACCGCCACCTCCGTGCTGGCCGCGGCCGACACCGCCTGGGAGGTGACGATGCTCTCGGCCGCGCGCAGCCAACCCATCCTCGAGATGCATCGGCTCGCCGCGCAGAACCCGGTGTGGATCGTCACCACCCGCAAGGAGGCTCCATGAATCCGCATCCCGCGAACACGGCTCGCTTCGGCCGCCTGATCGGCATCTCGCTCGGCCCCGGCGACCCCGAGCTCGTCACCCGCCGCGGCTGGGCCGCGCTGCAGTCGGACGCACGCTGGGCGTATCCGGTGAAGAAGGCGGAGGAATCCTCCTACGCGCTCGACATCGTCCGCCGCGGCGGTCTGTCCATCCCCGCGGACGCGGTGGAGCTCGTCTTTCCGATGACGCGCGACGCCGTCGCACTCGCCAAGGCCTGGGCGCGCGCCGCGACGCAGGTGGTGGCGCTGCTCGCGGAAGGCCGCGACCTCGCCTTCCTGGTCGAGGGCGACGCCTCCACCTATTCCACCTTCCGCCACCTCGCGCGCACGGTGCGCGAGCTCGCGCCCGAGGTCGAGGTCGACACCATCCCCGGGGTCAGTTCCTTCGCCGCCGCCGCGGCGGTGGCCGACCTGGCGCTGGCCGAAGAGGACGAGACGATGGCGGTGATCCCCGCCGCCTACGGCACCACCGTCATCGACCACCTGCTCGACGAGTTCGACACCCTGGTGCTGATGAAGGTGAAGCCGCTGCTCGACGAGGTGCTCGACCTGCTCGAGCGCCGCGGCCTGCTCGCCACGAGCTGCTTCGTCGAGAAGGTGGGGGCGCCCGCGCAGCGCGTGGTGCACGACCTTGCCAGCCTGCGCGGCGCGCAGGTCAATTACCTCTCCCTGCTGCTGGTGCAGAACCCCAAGCGCGCGCGCGGCGAGCTGCGCCGCGGCTGCCGCAAGCGCGCCGCGCAAGTGGAACCGCAAGCCACCGCGCAGGCCCCCTCCCCGGACACCGGAGGCGCCGCCGCGCACCCTGGCGAGTCCCCCGCGGCCACGGCCCTTTCCTGAGGCTCCGCCCGATGCCTTCGCAACCCCTCCAGCCTCTGCCCTTCCCCTGCACCCGCATCGCCGTGGTGGCGATCACCCGCCACGGCATCGCGCTCGCCGGTCGCGTCATCGCCGCCTTGCCCGGCGCCACGCTGTTCGCACCGCGGAAGTTCGCCGCCGAGGCCGCCGCAGCCGCACCCGGCGCCTTCGCCTGCTACGAGGGCAAGGTGGGCGACCAGGTGCCGGCGCTGTTCGCCGGCTTCGACGGCATCGTCGCCATCGTGTCGCTCGGCGCGGTGGTGCGCCTGATCGCGCCGCATCTCGGCAACAAGGAGACCGACCCCGGCGTGGTGGTGCTCGACGAGGCCGGGCGCTGGGCGATCCCGGTGCTGTCCGGCCACCTCGGCGGCGCCAACGCGATCGCCGCCGCGCTGCAGCAGGCGGTGGGCGCCACGCCGGTGCTGACCACCGCATCGGACGCGCGCGCGACGCTGGCGGTGGACCTGCTCGGCCGCGAGCTCGGCTGGACCTTCGAAGCCAGCCACGACGAGATCGTGCGCGCCAGCGCCGCGGTGGTGAACGACGAGCCGGTGGCGCTGGTGCAGGAGACCGGCAGCACCGACTGGTGGTCGCGCCACGCCAACGGCCGCAGCGGCCCGCTGCCGGCGAACATCCGGCGCTTCGCGCGCCTGGAAGACGTCGAGCCCGAACACTTCGGCGCCGTGCTGTGGATCAGCGACCGCCCTCTGCCCACCGGCTACGCTGCACGCCTCGCCGGCAAGCGGGTGATCTACCGCCCCATCGCTGCGGCGAAGAAGCTCGCGCTCGGCCTCGGCTGCGACCGCGGCACGCCGGCGGCGACCATCACGCGAGCGATCGACGCGGCGCTCGCCCGCATCGGTGCGTCGCGCATCGACGTCACCGCCGTGGCCAGCATCACGCTGAAGGCCGACGAAGCCGGCCTGCTGGAGGCGGCCACGGCCGCCGGCTGGACGCTGCGGTTCTACCCACCGGCCGTGCTCGCCGCGGTCGACGTGCCCAACCCGTCGGAGACGGTGCGCCGATACACCGGCACGCCCTCGGTCTCCGAGGCCGCAGCCTTGCTCGCCGCCGGCACCGCACTCGCCACCGACCCGGGCGCGCTGCGCGTCGAAAAGCACAAGCTGCGCGGCCCGGACGGCCGCAACGCCACCGTCTCCATCGCCCGCCTTCCCGCCTCCTCGCCCGCCCCGAACTGACGACCACCCCGAGCACCCGGCACCACCGCCGGGGCTCGACGCGCGCCCTCGCGGGCCGCGTTTCGCACCGGAGTCCCTCCCGCATGAACGCCCCCGAAACCATCGTCCCTCCCGGAACGTCCGCCCCCGCCGGCAAGATCATGCTCGTCGGCCTCGGCCCGGGCGCGCACGCCCACCTCACGGAGCGCGCGCGCGCCGCGATCGCCGAGGCCGACACGATCATCGGCTACGTCACCTACATCCGCCTCGTGGCCGACCTGCTCGAGGGCAAGGAGGTCATCCGCAAGTCGATGACCGAGGAGCTCGACCGCGCCATCGAGGCGCTCGAGCGCGCCCGCCAGGGCCGCAAGGTGGCGCTCGTCTCCTCGGGCGACGCCGGGGTGTACGGCATGGCGGGCCCGACCTTCGAGGTGCTCTTCCAGGCCGGGTGGACACCGCCGAGCGGAAAGCCCGGCGACATCGAGGTCGAGATCGTGCCCGGCGCCTCGGCCCTCAACACCTGCGCCGCGCTCGTCGGCGCGCCGCTGACGCACGATTTCTGCGCGATCTCGCTGTCCGACCTGCTCACGCCCTGGCCGGCCATCGCACGCCGGCTCGACGCCGCCGCCTATGCTGACTTCGTGGTCGCGCTCTACAACCCCAAGAGCGGCCGCCGCACCGGGCAGATCGTCGAGGCGCAGCGCATCTTCCTGCGCCATCGCGACCCGGCCACGCCGGTGGCGATCGTCAAGTCCGCCTACCGGCCCAGGCAGCGCATCGAGTTCAGCACCCTCGAGCGCATGGCCGAGGCCGACATCGGCATGCTGACCACGGTGCTGATCGGCAACTCCAACACCTTCGTGCGCGACGGGTTGATGGTGACCCCGCGCGGCTACGCCAACAAGTACGCGGTCGACGGCAGCGAGCGCGCGACCCGCGCGGGCGAACAGGCCGGGCGCTCACTGTCGAGCGGGCTCGACGGCTGGCTGGCGACGATCCGCGCCAGCGGGCGCAACGCCCGGGAGCTGGCCGCCGAATACCGCCTGCCCGAGGACTACATCCGCGCCGCCCTCGCCCACCCACCTGCTTGAGCGCGCACCCTTTACCATACGACTCCGTATGGAATACCCGTATAATCGGCTTCCTTCGACGCCAGACCACACGCCCGGGAGAACCGCGATGTCCAAGCTGCAGGC
Source organism: Thauera aminoaromatica (assembly GCF_000021765.1). NCBI lineage: Bacteria > Pseudomonadati > Pseudomonadota > Betaproteobacteria > Rhodocyclales > Zoogloeaceae > Thauera > Thauera aminoaromatica. The sequence goes on from NC_011662.2 coordinate 4,116,321, forward strand.
CCTCTACGACAGCAAGCGCATGACCGCCTCCGACGCCGCCGGCCAGGTCCGCGACGGCGACACCGTGGTCGTGCCCACCGGCGTGGGCGAGCCGCCGGCGCTGCTGCACGCCCTGTCCGCGCGCCGTCACGCGCTGCGCGACGTCGCGGTGAGCCAGATCCTGCCGCTGCGCAAGTTCGCCTATCTCGACCCGGAAACGCGCGCGAACGTGCGCCACGACGCCTACTTCTTCGGCGGTGCGAACCGCGCGGGCGGCCAGGCCGGCTGGGTGGACTACGTGCCGGCCTACTTCTCCGAGCTGCCGATGCTGATCGAGCGCGGCCTGTCACCGGCGGACGTGGTGGTGTCGCTGGCCTCGCCGATGGACGAGCACGGCTACTTCAGCCTCTCGCTCGCGCCCGACTACACCATGGCGGCGATCCGGCGCGCGCGCGTCGTGCTGCTCGAGGTGAATCCGAACGTGCCCTTCGCCAACGGCGACTGCCTGGTGCACATCTCCCGGGTCGCCGGCCTGGTGGAGAGCGACGACGAACTCTTCGAGGTCGGCCTGCCCGAGATCGGCCCGGTGCAGCAGGCGATCGGCAAGTACGTCGCCGAGCTCATCGACGACGGCTCCACACTGCAGATCGGCTACGGCGGCATCCCCGACGCGGTGGTGGTGCAGTTGCAGCACAAGCGCGAGCTCGGCATCCACACCGAGATGCTCGGCGACGGAATCCTGTCGCTGATCGAGTCCGGCGCGGTCACCAACCGCAAGAAGACCTTCATGCCGGGCCGCACGATCGCCACCTTCGCGCTCGGCTCGCGGCGCCTGTATCGCACCATGCACCGCAATCCGGGCATCGAGATGCACCCGGTGGAGTTCACCAACGACCCCTACCTGGCCGCACGCAACGACAAGCTGTGCGCGATCAACGCCACCATGCAGATCGACCTGATCGGCCAGTGCGGCTCGGAGAGCCTGGGCCACCTGCCCTACTCGGGCACCGGCGGCCAGGCGGATTTCGTGCGCGCGGCCAACCGCTCGAAGGACGGCAAGGCCTTCATCGTGCTGCCGTCAACGGCAAAGAAGGGCACGGTGTCGCGCATCGCGCCGGTGCTGTCGCCGGGCACCCACGTCACCACCAGCAAGAACGACATCAACTACGTGGTCACCGAGTACGGCGTGGCGCAGCTGCGCGGCAAGACCGCGAAACAGCGCGCCGAGGCACTGATCGGCATCGCGCACCCGGACTTCCGTGGCGAACTGCGCGATGCGGCGCGGAAGATGAACCTGCTTTGAGGGGGAGGCTGCGGGCAGGCGCGATAGGCGGTCCGGCAAGGCGATGCGCGTGGGTGGATCTCGACCGCTGCATTCGCGCCTTGCGGCGCTCCTACAAGAGCCGCCGCGTTTCCGGCCCCCTGTAGGAGCGGCGCAAGCCGCGAACACGGCGCCTACAGGATGACCGTGATCTCCTCGCGCCGCACCAGCTCGGCGCCGAAGGTGAGCGCATCGAGCTGAAGCGCATCGCGCGCGGTGACGACACCGAGCGGGCGGCGGTTGGCGTCGACGATCGGCACGTGGCGCACGCCGTTCTCGTACATCAGGTGCAGGGCGTGACCAAAGGGGCGGTCCTCGGTCAGCGTCACCGGGTTGTGCGTCATCACCGCACCCACCGGCGTGGTGTCGGCGTCCAGGCCGGCGGCCAGCACGCCGAAGGCGGCATCGCGCTCGGTGAAGATGCCGGTGAGCACGCCGTGCTCGGTGACCAGGGCGGCGCTGCGCTGCAGGGCGTTCATCTGGCGGACCACCTCGCGCACCGGGGTGTCGGCCGACACGCCGACGAAGGGACGATCGGAAAGGATCTGATGGATCGGACGGCTGGGCATGATCTGTCTCCTGATGCTCGTTGTTGGACGGCACCCCATCCCTAGCTTCAATCGTGCCAGCTTCGGAGGTCGGCGCCGGGCGTTCCGGACGGAACGCCAAGCCGCTGTTCTAGCATGGGATTCTTTCAGCATCGTGACCGCAGGATGACGCCAGGGAATGCCCGCCGGAGCCATTCCTGGACACCATCACGGTGCATCGGCGAGTGCTGGCGCACCATCGGAGGGCGCGCCCGACTTCGCACGCGCCATCGGCTCGCCCATCCGCACCGGGCCGCCCGGCGCCCAGTCGGAGCCGAAGCGCAGCACGTCCTGCGGGAACAGCATCACCACCGTCGAGCCGAGCAGGAAGCGGCCCATCTCGGCGCCCTTCTCCAGCACCACCTCGCCCTCTGCATAGCCGCGCTTGACGATGTCCGGCCGGCGCGGCGGATTGACCACGCCGTGCCACACGGTGGCCATGCTGCCCACGATGGTCGCGCCCACCAGCACCATCACGAAGGGGCCGAATTCGCCCTCGAACACGCACACCACGCGCTCGTTGCGCGCGAACAGACCGGGCACGCCGCGCGCGGTGGCGGGATTCACCGAGAACAGTTCGCCCGGCACGTGGATCATCTGCGTCAGCCGCCCGGCGCAGGGCATGTGGATGCGGTGGTAGTCGCGCGGCGACAGGTAGATCGTGGCGAAGTCGCCGTTCTCGAAGCGCGCGGCGAGCGCCCGGTCGCCGCCCACGAGCGCCGTGGTGGAATAGAAGTGGCCCTTGGCCTGGAAGACCTGGTCGAACTCGATCGGCCCGAACTGACTGATCGCCCCGTCGACCGGGCAGACGAAGTCCGCATCGGCGATCGGCCGCACGCCTTCGCGCAGCGGGCGGGTGAAGAACTGGTTGAAGCTCGCGTAGCTCGCCGGATCGGCGTTCGCGGCCTCGGCCATATTCACCCCGTAGCGCTTCGCGAACCAGCGGATCACCGCGGTCGTCGCCTTGCCCCCCTCCAGGCCGGCGAGCTTTCCGGCAAGCTGGGTGAGCAGGCGCTTGGGCAGGGCGTACTGGAGGGCGACGGCGAGGCGTTCGGACACGGCGGAGATCCTGATCGGTGCGCGCGAGATGCGCGAGGGCATCGATTATAGCGGGCCGGGTTCACACGCTCCGCCCCCCGAACGATCCGTTTCAGGACGAAACCGACGCGTGGAATGCGCGCTCCGGTCGACCGGGCGCTGTGTTCGCGCCTTGGGGCGCTCCTACAGGGGGTCCCGAAACGCGGTCGCTTCCGTAGGAGCACCGCAAGGCGCGAATGGGCGCTCACGCCCGCTCACCCCAGCAGCAGCGAGCCCGCGATCGCCCACAGCATCAGCGCCACCAGCGCATCGAGCACACGCCACGCCACCGGCTTGGCGAACAGCGGCGCGAGCAGGCGGGCGCCGTAGCCGAGCAGCAGTAACCAGACGATCGAGGCGCTGATCGCGCCGACGGCGAAGAGCGGGCGCAGGTCCTCGGCCTGCTGGCTGCCGATCGAACCGAGCAGCACCACGGTGTCGAGATAGGCATGCGGGTTGAGCAGGCTGAAGCCGGCGGCCGCGAGCAGGGCCTGGCCGCGCGACATGCGCTTGTGCTCGGCCAGGTCCAGCGCGCGCCCACCGCGCAGCGCGGAGCGTAGCGCGCGCGCGCCGTACCAGGCGAGGAAGGCCGCCCCACCGTAGCGCGCCACCGTCATCAGGTCGGGGTTGGCGACGAACAGGCTGCCCACGCCGGCGATACCCAGGCCGATCAACAGAATGTCGCACGCCGCCGACACGCCGATCGTCAGCAGCACGTGCTCGCCGCGCAGGCCCTGGCGCAGCACGTGCGCGTTCTGCGCCCCGATCGCCATGATCAGGCCGAGGGTGAGGAGAAAACCGTTGAGGTAGACGTTGCTCATGATGCGTTCCGTTGTCGTCTCGTTTTGCCGTGGCCGCAGCCCTGTTCGCGACTGCGGGCGCTCCGGCAAGAACCGGCATGAGGCGGACCTGCAGAAGCGCCGGGAGGCGCGAATATAGGCGCCAGGCAGGCTTTTATTAAGTAGGATCGATTTATTTCGTTTTCGAGCAATAACGCTAATGATCGATCATCGCTTGCTGGCCTTCGAGGCGGTGCTGCAGGAGGGCGGATTCGAGCGCGCGGCGCGCCGGCTGGCGCTGACCCAGTCCGCGGTGTCGCAGCGGGTCAAGCTGCTCGAGGCCGAGCTCGGCCAGGTTCTGCTGGTGCGCAGCAAGCCGGTGCGGCCCACGCCGGCCGGGCGCAGGCTGCTGCCCTACCTTGCACAGCTGCGCCTGATGGAGGCGGAGGCGCGACGCGCGCTGTCGCCACGCGAGGTGGACGGGCCGCTGCGTCTCGCAGTGGGCGTCAACGCCGATTCGCTCGCCACCTGGTTCATCGGCGCGGTCGCCGAGGTGGTCCGCGACGAGGGCATCGTGCTCGACTGCGTGGTCGACGACCAGGACCACACCCACGCGCTGCTCGCCGACGGCGAGGTGCTGGGTTGCGTGTCCACCCGCGCCGATCCGATGCGCGGCTGCGCCGCCGTACGCCTCGGGGCCATGCCCTATCTGTGCGCCGGCTCGCCCGACTTCCGCGCGCGCTGGTTCCCGCAGGGTCTCACCCCGGCGGCGCTGGCGCGCGCGCCGGCGATCGTCTTCGGCCACCACGACGACATGCACGAGGCCTTCCTGCTGCGCCACTTCGGGCTGGATTCGCGGCGCTATCCACACCACGTCGTGCCCTCGTCCGAGGGCTTCATGGCCTTCGCGCTCGCCGGCCTGGGCTATGGATTCGTCCCCGAGATCCAGGCACGTGCGCACCTTGCGCGCGGCGAGCTGGTCGACCTGGCACCCGAGCGCGAAGAGGTGGTCCTGTACTGGCACCACTGGCAGGTACAGTCTCCGGTGATGGCGAGGCTGGCGCAGGCGATCGGAGATGCTGCAGGGCGGGCACTCGGGGGTGAGCGGCGCGATCCAGCCGGGCCGGGCTGAAGGCCTAATGAGACCGATGCCTCCCGTGGGAGCGACGCCAGTCGCGATTGCGGTGGCGAGATGAGCGCGGCGCGGACCGACGCGCCGATCGCGACTCGCGTCGCTCCTACGGCCCCTGATGCGCCGCGATGCCTCCCGTGGGCGCGACGCCAGTCGCGATTGCGGTGGCGAGGCGAGCGCGGCGCGGACCGACGCGCCGATCGCGACTCGCGTCGCTCCTACGGCCCCCGATGCGCCGCGATGTCTCCCGTGGGAGCGACGCCAGTCGCGATTGCGGTGGCGAGATGAGCGCGGCGCGAACCGACGCGCCGATCGCGACTCGCGTCGCTCCTACGGCCCCTCGATGCGCCGCGATGTCTCCCGTGGGAGCGACGCCAGTCGCGATCGGCGACACATCGGGTCGAGGCGCAATTTCGCCACGGACCCGATGGCAGACGGGTCATCCTCCGCCGAACAGCCCCGCCACCGCCACCGGATTCGACGGGAACCAGAAATGCACGTACGAGGCGGTGATCGGGCCGCGACGGTAGATCGCCTCGCCCTCGCCGCCGTCGGGGCGGCACGCGCGCAGCCAGGGCTCCAGCGGGGTCTCCGTGCGCGAATAATGAAAGGTGTGGCCGGTGAGCCGACCGCCGGGCAGATCGACTTCCTGCATGCCGAGCGCGGCGAGCCTTTTCTGCATCACCGCCCGGCCGGGCAGCAGGCCGGCGAACCCGTGCTCCACCCCAACCTTGTCGACGATGGCATCGAGCAGGCTCATCAGGCCTCCGCACTCGGCGAGCACCGGCTTGCCGGCGGCCACATGCGCTCGCAGCCCGACCCACAACCCGGCGTTGGCGGCCAGCGCGGCGCCGTGCAGCTCGGGGTAGCCGCCCGGCAGCCAGACGGCGTCGCACTGTGCCGGCAAGCCCTCGCCGGCGAGCGGCGAGAAGAAGGCGAGCTCCGCACCCAGCGCGCGCAGGGTGTCGACATTGGCCGGGTAGAGGAAGCCGTAAGCGGCGTCGTGCGCGATCGCGATCCGCTTGCCGGCGAGCAGTGGCGGAATCTCCGCCACTGCCACGACGGGAAACGCCACCGTCGGCGGCAGCTCCGCGGCGCCGGTGCGCTCGAGATGATCGGCGAGGCGGTCGAGACGCGCACCGAGGTCGTCGATCTCCGCCGCCTGCAGCAGACCGAGATGACGCTCGGGCAGCGCCGCATCCACATCGCGCATCACCGCACCGAACCAGCGCATGCCCGCCGGCAGCGACTCGCGCAGCATGTCGGCGTGGCGCGCGCTGCCAACGTGGTTGGCGAGCACCCCGGCAAAGGGCAACCCGGGCTGGTAATGCGCCAACCCGTAAGCCACCGCGCCGAAGGTCTGCGCCATCGCGCGTGCGTCGATCACCGCCATCACCGGGATGCCGAAGCGGCGTGCGATGTCGGCGCCCGAGGGCGCGCCGTCGTAGAGGCCCATCACACCTTCGACCAGGATCAGGTCGGCCTCGCGCGCCGCGGCGTGCAGCCGCCTGGCGATGTCCGCCTCGCCGCACATCCCCAGGTCGACGTTATGCACCGGCGCGCCGCTCGCCACCGCGTGGATCTGCGGGTCGAGGAAGTCCGGCCCGCACTTGAACACCCGCACCCGCCGTCCCAGCCGCGTGTGCAGGCGCGCGAGCGCCGCGGTGACGGTGGTCTTGCCCTGGCCGGAGGCGGGTGCGGCGACGAAGAGTGCCGGGCACGAGGCCGCACCCGGGTCGACCGTTTCCGGCATCGCGTCCGCCACGCTCACTCGCCACCCTTTCCGTGCACCACCGCACAGCCGGCGTGCGGCAGCGGCGAGGCCTTGGGCTGCTCCTGCGGCTCGAACCAGGCCAGCCTGGGGTACAGGCCGACGACGCTGCCGACAACGGTCAGCGAGGGGGGACGCACGCCTTCGTCCAGCACGCGCTGCGCCAGGGTGGCGAGGTCGGCCACCACCACGCGCTGCGCATGGGTGGTGCCGCGCTCGATCACCCCCGCAGGCGTGGTCGGCGGCAGGCCGTGGGCGACGAGCTGGGCGCAGATGTCGGCCAGGCGCGAGATGCCCATGTAGATCACCACCGTCTGATGCGGACGTGCCAGCATCGGCCAGTCGAGGTCGACCTTGCCTTCCTTGAGGAAGCCGGTGGCGAACACCACCGACTGCGCGTGCTCGCGATGAGTGAGCGGGATCCCCGCGTAGGCGGAGACACCCGCCGCCGCGGTCACGCCCGGCACCACCTCGACGTGGATGCCGGCCTCGACCAGCAGCTCCATCTCCTCGCCGCCACGACCGAAGATGAAGGGGTCGCCGCCCTTGAGCCGCACCACGCGCTTGTTCCGCCGCGCCAGCTCGAGCAGCAGCTGGTTGATCTCGTCCTGAGGCAGCGAGTGGTCGGCCGCCTTCTTGCCGACGTAGATGCGCTCGGCCTCGACCGGCGCCAGATCCAGGATGGGCGGCGCGACGAGGTTGTCGTAGACGATGACGTCCGCGCCCGCCACCAGGCGCGCGCCGCGCAGCGTGAACAGCTCCGGGTCGCCCGGGCCGGCGCCCACCAGATAGACCCAGCCCGGCAGCGGGCCGGGACGATGAACCGCGAGATCGGGAACTGCCATTCTTACCACTCCATGCCGGGCATCGCCTTCACCCCCGCGGCGAAGGCGTGCTTGACCGGCGTCATGTCGGTGACGGTGTCGGCAGCCTCGACCAGCGCGGGCGGCGCCCCGCGGCCGGTGACCACCACATGCTGCATCGGCGGCCGGGCGCGCAGGTCGGCGAGCACCCGCTCCACGTCGAGATACTGGTACTTGAGCGCGATATTGAGCTCGTCCAGCACCACGAGGCCGACTTCGGGATTCTGAAGCATTTCGCGTGCCAGCGCCCAGGCGGCTTCGGCCGACGCGACGTCGCGGGCACGATCCTGGGTCTCCCAGGTGAAGCCCTCGCCCATCACGTGCCAGCGCACGCCGGGCTGGGTACGGAAGAAGGCCTCCTCGCCGGTGTCCGAGCGCCCCTTGATGAACTGCACCACGCCGACCTGCATGCCGTGCCCGAGCGCGCGCGCCACCAGGCCGAAGCCCGCGCTCGACTTGCCCTTGCCATTGCCGGTGTTGACCAGCAGCACGCCGCGCTCGGCCTGCGCGGCGGCGATCTTTTCATCGACGACGTCCTTCTTGCGTGCCATGCGGGCGTTGTGGCGGGTGTCGCGGTCGGGGGTCTGGGTCATGTCGGGCCTGTCGTCCTGTTTTCGTTGTGAAGTCGGCGCGCGCTGGCACGCATGCCAGCGGCGATCGTGGTGAAGACATCCTCGGGGAAGGCTGCCGTCAGCCCGGCCGCAAGCCCGTCGAGCTGCGCCAGCACCGCCTCGACGACATCCTCCATGTCGGTCCCGAGGCCGCACTTGTGCGCCATCGCGTTGAAGTGCCTGCGTGCGGCGGCCCGCGGCTATCATTCACGCTCCACCTCGGCGGGCTTGCGGTCGCCGAGGGTCAGCTCGAGCCCGAGCACGCCAGCGAGCGCAAGCAGGCGGTCGAAGGTGAGGCGCTCGGGGCGCGTCTCGAGTTCGGAGAGCCGGTTCTGACTGATGCCGAGCCGGGCCGCGACCTCGGCCTGCGACAAGCCGAGCGCCTTGCGCCGGCCGACGAGCAGCTCGGCGGCCTGTTCCGGAGAGTAAAGCCTGGGCATGGTGTCGTATCGATGATCCCGATAAATCCAGGATATCGCCTTTCTCGATAAACGCAAGAAATCGCCAATGCCGATATCGAGCCCGGCACGCGCTCCGGACACGCCCGCTCAGTCCGGCAGGAACACCACCCTCCCCTCATGCTCGATCCGGCGCAGCGGGTGGCCGAAGGCCTGGCCGAGCAGGTCGGCGCGCAGCACGGCGTCGCGGTCGCCGGCGATCACGCCGCCACGGCCGTCGAGCAGGATGATGTGGTCGGCGTAGCGTGCGGCGAGGTTGATGTCGTGCAGCACCAGCACGCTCCCGCGCGCGGTACCCTGCTCGCGCAGCAGGCGCTGGAAGAGCTCGAGCGCGGCGATCTGGTGGTGCAGGTCGAGGTGGTTGAGCGGCTCGTCGAGCAGGAACAGGCGCGGCGCCTGCGCGAGCAGGGTGGCGATGCCCACGCGCTGGCGCTCGCCGCCCGAAAGCGTCTGCACGTCGCGCTGCTCGAAGCCGGCCAGCCCGACCGACTCCAGCGCCGCGCGCGCGATCGCCACGTCCTGCGGCCCCTCCCAGCCCCAACGCCCCAGGTGCGGGTGGCGGCCGACCAGCACGGTCTCGAGCACGCTCGCCGCGAAGGGGTCGGGCTGCTGCTGCGCGAGCAGGCCGCGGAACCGCGCCGCCTCCAGCGCCGGCCAGGCCGCATAGGGCAGGCCGCCGATGCGCACCTCGCCCACCGTGGGCTCGCGCAGTCCGGCCAGGGTGTGCAACAGCGTGGTCTTGCCCGCGCCGTTGGGGCCGAGCAGCACCAGGCACTCGCCCGCCGCCAGGCTCAGGCTGAACTCGCAGCACAGCCAGCGCTCGCCCACCTCGAGCGCGAGGCGCTCGGCCTCGAGCAAGGGGGCGTCATCCACGGGCAAGGCGCGGCGGGCGGCGTTCATGGCGTGCCGCGCGGGTTGCGCGAGAGCAGGAAGAGGAAGACCGGCACGCCGATCAGCGCGGTGAGCACGCCCACCGGCAGCTGCTGCGGCGCCATCACGGTGCGCGCCGCGGTGTCGGCCAGGGTCAGCAGGGTGCCGCCGGCGAGCGCCGCCGCGGGGATCAGCACGCGCTGGTCGTTGCCCAGCGCCAGCCGCACCAGGTGCGGCACCACCAGGCCGACGAAGCCCACCGAGCCCACGAGCGTGACCGCGGTGGCGGTGAGCAGCGAGGCGAGCACATAGAGCGCGACGCGCAGGTGGCCGACGCGCACGCCCAGCGCGCGCGCGCTGAGCTCGCCACGCGCGAGCACGTTGAGGTCGCGCGCGTAGGGCATCACCGCGACCAGCGCCAGCGCCAGCACCGCCAGCGCCGGCCACGGCCGCGCCGCCGCGCTGGCGTCGCCCATCATCCAGAACAGCATCGACATCACCCGCGTGTCGGGCGCGAGCGCCAGCATCAGCGACACCGCCGCGCCGCAGCCGGCGGCGACGATGACGCCGGTGAGCAGCAGCCGCGTCTGCGTCCAGCTGCCGTCGCCATGGGCGAGCCCGAAGACGAGCAGCATCGCCGCCAGCGCCCCGGCGAAGGCCGACACATCCACCCAGAACAGCGCCGCCCCGAGCATCATCGCCCCCAGCGCCCCCACCGCCGCCCCGCCCGAGATGCCCAGGATGTAGGGGTCGGCGAGCGGGTTGCGCAGCAGCACCTGCATCAGCGCACCCGCGGTGGCGAGCAGGCCGCCGCAGGCGAAGGCGGCGAGGGCGCGGGGGAGGCGAAGTTCGCGGATGACGGTCGCCCCCATGCCCTCCGCGCCGGCCAGCGCGGCGAAGACATCGGTCGCCGCAACCGGCAGGTCGCCGGCGACCAGCGCCCACAGCAAGGCCATGGCCGCCGCGGACAGCAGTACCGCAGCGATCGCCAGCGGCGCCCGCCTGCGGCGCATGGCCGGACTCAAGCGCGACTCCCCACGCAGGGCGACGGCGGGCATCGCCGGTCAGTGCATCGCGTAGCGCAGCGCGACGAAGGCACTCCTGCCCTGTGTTGCGAACCCCTTCGCAAGCTCATGGTCCTTGTCGAGTAGATTGTTGGCACGAACTTCGACGCTCCAGTCGCGCGCCACGGCGTAGTGCGCGTAGGCATCGACCAGACCGTAGCCGCCGAGGCGATTGGACACCGCGTTCGGCACCTGATCATAGCGCCGCCCCTTGCCGTTCCACTCCACACCCCAGGTCCACGCGCCCACCGCACGCTCCAGCGCGAGCGCCCCGCCGACGCGCGCGCGGCGGCCGAGCTGATCGCCGGTCTCGTCATCCTCCGCGTCGAGCAGGTCGACGCTGGCGCGCAGCCGGTAGTCGCCCAGGGTCGCGGACAGCGCCGCCTCGATCCCCTGGATGTCGGCCCTGCCCACATTGGAGGCGATGCCGGTGCTCCAGTCGATGAGGTTCTTGATGCGGTTGTTGAAATAGGTCAGGTCGACACCGACCCCGTTGCGCTCCCAGGCCACGCCCAGCTCACGGTTGAGCGCCTCCTCGGGCTCCAGGTCCGGATTGCCGCCGAAGCAGCCCCAGGCACCGTAGCACTCCACCGGGAAGTACAGATCGTTGAAGGTCGGCGCCTTGAACGCCGTGCCGATGCTGGCATGGGCGCGCCACTCGGGCGCAAGCCGATAGCCGTAGGCCGCGGCGCCGGTGGTCTTGCCACCGAACTGCGAGTTGCGGTCGTGGCGCGCATTGAGCTGGACGTTGTGGCGGTCGAATTCACCACCCCAGCCGAGCAGGAAGGCGTTGATGTGGCGACGCGTCTTCTCGAAGTCGGAGGTGGTCTTCACGCGCTGCTGCAGAAACTCGTACGCCGCCATCAGCGAGCCGCCACCTACGGCGACGTCGTGCTGCCAGCTCAACTGGCGCTGCGTGGTATCGAAGCGGGAACGCGTGCTCGCGTTCGACTGGTTGTCGAGGGCATCCACCCCGTGACCGAAGCGCAGGGTGCTGGCCCAGTCGGCGGAATGCTGCTTGCGCAGATACGCGCCGAAGGTCTCGGCACGCTTGTCGAGGTAGGAGTCGAAAGGCTGTGCCGCGTCGTACCAGTTGCGCATGTCGGAATACAGCAGGTTGGCGCCGAGCTCGTCATTGCCGCCCAGGTCCAGCACCAGCGACGCGCCCAGATAATCCTCGCGGAAGCCGTCGTCGTCGGCATCCGCGGCGGTCGCCGAATTCGGCCTTGCGTTGAAGCCGTCGCTGCGCTCGTGACCGGCGGTCAGGCTGTAGCGCAGACGCTCGTTTCCACCCGCGAGCGTGGCGCTCGCCTCGCGCGCGCCGTCCGTGCCGGCCCCGACGCGCACGGAGGGCTGGAAGCCCTCGCGCCCCTTGCGGGTGAACACCTGGATCACGCCACCGAGCGCATCCGCGCCGTACAGCGCACTTCCGGGGCCGCGCAGGATCTCGATACGCTCGATGAGTTCGAGCGGGATCGTCTCCAGCACCGGAGAGCCGCTGGTGGCGGAGCCCATGCGCACCCCATCGACCAGCACCAGCGTGTGTCCGGAGTTCGCCCCGCGGATGAAGATGCTGCCGCTCGAACCAGGACCGCCATTGCGTGCCATCTGCACGCCCGGCCGCGAGGAGAGCAGGCCCAGCAGGCTCGAATGCCCCGCGCGGGCGATTTCGTCGCGCTCGATGACATCCACGCTGGCCAGGGCCGCATCGGCACTGATCGGCTGGCGAGTGGCGGTCACGACGACGTGGCCGAGCTGGGCATCGGCCGCATGAGCGGCCGGTGCGAGGAAACAGGCGAGCGCGCATGCCGAGGCGAGCGCGGAAACACGGATCTTCATTGGTTTGAACTCCCTTCGCCACACCGTGCGTCCCCGCACGCCATGGCAACCTCACATGGACGCACCGCGAGCCAGGTAGAACCGAAGAGAGCAGGAGAACCCACCGCGCCCGTCGCCGCCACCCCGCGGCACATCCGCCAATCCGCGTTCCGGCCGGTCTCCGGGCTCGTGCGCTGTGCCGGCGGGGCCGGACGGGTGGGTCGCCTTCCCGGGCATGGATGCCCAGTGGCTGCATGACGCACCTTGCGCGCACTTACCGTTGCGGGGGCAGCACAGGCATTGCGGCCTCGTTTGCGAGGGGCCGCGCACCTGTTTCCCGTTTAACCCGGGGCGAGAAACGCCCGTGGGCACCGATAACGCGTTGCCCCTTCCGGGGCAGTGGGGGCGGATGATACCGTACGGCCCGGTATCGTGCACTGCAAAAAAACGACGACGAATCCTCCATGCAGGACCCGCAAAGACCATGACCTGCGAACTCATCCTCGGCGGCGCCCGCTCCGGCAAGAGCCGCGAAGCCGAACGGCGTGCTGTCGAAACCGGCCTGGCGGTGACGGTGATCGCCACCGCCGAGGCCCTCGACGAGGAGATGGCGGCGCGCATCCGCCGTCACCAGGCCGACCGGCCGGCGGGCTGGCGCACGGTCGAGGCGCCGCTGGCGCTCGCCGATACATTGCGACGCGAGGCCGCGGCCGAGCGCTGCCTGATCGTCGACTGCCTCACGCTGTGGCTCTCCAACCTGCTCGCCGACGCCCACACCCTTCCCGCAGGCGCCACGGCCGAAGACCTGCCGCGCTTCCGCCACGAGCGCGACGCGCTGCTCGCCGTGCTGCCGACGCTGCCCGGCCGCATCGTCCTCGTCGCCAACGAGGTGGGGCTCGGTCTGGTGCCGGAGACGCCGCTCGGACGGCTGTTCCGCGACGAGGCCGGACGGCTCAACCAGATGGTGGCGAGCGCATGCCGCCGGGTTGTCTTCGTCGCCGCCGGCCTGCCGCTGGTGCTGAAGGAAGGCTAAACTTCGGGGCGAAGCACACTTTCCGGGAGAGGGCTGTGGGGCTGCCTGCACAGAAGCACAAGATGACGCTGGAAGACTTCCTGGCCTGGGAGGCGGAGCAGCCCGAGCGCTGGGAGTTCTTCAACGGCGAGGCCTTCATGATGGCGGGGGGGGCGGACGTGCATAACGTCGTGACCGGAAACATGTACATGGCTTTGCGGATCGGGCTGCAGCACACGCGCTGCAACGTCTTCATGTCCGACGTCCGTCTGCGCCTGGCCGAATCGGACGACCTCTTCTACCCCGACGTCTTCGTCACCTGCACCGACGCCGACCGCGCCCGCCGCCAGGTCAAGGAAGACCCTATCCTCATCGCCGAGGTGCTGTCGCCCTCGACCGAGGCCTATGACCGCGGCGACAAGTTCGCCGCCTATCGCCGCTTTGCGGGGCTGAAAACCGTGCTCTTCCTGTCGCAGGACCGTGCCCACGTCGAGTGCTTCACCCGCGGCGAGGACGGGCGCTGGGTGCTGAGCGAGGCGAGCGGAGAAACGGCCCGCCTCGCCCTGCCCGCCTTCGACTTCGAGCTCGCGCTCGCCGACCTCTATCGCGACCTGCCGGACGCGGACGCCTCCGACCCGGCGCCCATCCCCCCTCCCTCCACACCACCCCCGCCACCTGCCGCATGAAGCCCTACGCCATCGCCTCGCCCGACCCGCTGCTCTCCGCCGCGATCCAGCACAAGATCGACCGCAAGACCAAGCCGCGCGGCGCGCTCGGCCGCCTGGAGGCGCTCGCGCACCAGATCGCGCTGCTGCAGCAGACCCTGGAACCCGAACTGCGCCAGCCGCACATCGTCGTCTTCGCCGGCGACCACGGCGCGGCGCGTGCCGGCGTGTCCGCCTACCCGCAGGACGTGACCTGGCAGATGGTGGAGAACTTCCTCGCCGGCGGCGCGGCGATCAACGTATTCACCCGCCAGCTCGGGCTGGATCTCACCGTGGTCGATGCCGGCGTCAACCACGACTTCGGCAAGCGCCCGGGGCTGATCGACGCCAAGATCGCGCCCGGCACGGCCAACTACATCGAAGAGCCGGCCATGAGCGCCGCGCAGCGCGACGCAGCGCTCGAGCGCGGGCGCGGCGTCGCCCATGCGCTCGCCGACAACGGCTGCAACTGCATCGGCTTGGGCGAGATGGGTATCGGCAACACCGCGTCGGCCTCGCTGCTCACCCACTGTCTGGTGGGCGCCGAGCACGACGCCGAGCTCTATACCGTCACCGGCCGCGGCACCGGCCTGGACGACCCCGGCCTGTTCCGCAAGCGCAGCATGCTCGCCCAGGCGCTGCAGCGCGGTGGTCGACCACACGACCCGCTGGAGGTGCTGGTGCAGTATGGCGGCCTCGAGATCGCCATGATGGCGGGCGCCATCCTCGGCGCCGCCGAGCGCCGCATGCTGGTGCTGGTCGACGGCTTCATCGTCACCTCGGCCGTGCTCGTCGCCCACGCCCTGGCACCCGCGGTGCTGTCGTGCTGCGTCTTCGCGCATCGCTCGCAGGAGCCCGGCCACCGCGTGCAGCTCGACTTCCTGCAGGCCGAACCGCTGATGGAGCTCGACCTCCGCCTGGGCGAAGGCACCGGCGCGGCACTCGCCTTCCCGCTCGTGCAGGCGGCTGTGAATTTCATCAACGAGATGGCGAGCTTCGAGTCCGCCGGGGTCAGCGACCAGGGCCGCAGCCCGGGCTGATGCGCGACCAGCTCGAACTCTTCTTCACCGCGCTCGGCTTCTTCACCCGCCTCCCGGTGCCCGCCTGGGTGCCGTGGTCGTCCGAGCGCATGCACCATGCGGCGCGCTACTTCGCACTCGTGGGCTGGGTGGTGGGCGGCGCAGGCGCGCTCGGCTACCTCGCCCTCGCCTGGCTGCTGCCGCCCGCCGTGGCGGTCGTCCTGTCGATGGCGCTCACCATCCGCCTCACCGGCGCCTTCCACGAGGACGGCTTCGCCGACAGTTGCGACGGCCTCGGCGGCGGCTGGGACAAGGCACAGATCCTGGCGATCATGAAGGACTCGCGGATCGGCAGCTACGGCACCATCGGCATGGTGCTGATGCTGCTCGCCAAGGCGGCGGCGCTGGTGGAGCTGGCCAGCCCGGCGGTGCAAGGGGCGGGCGTGGCGCTCGCCCTGCTCGTCGCCCATCCGCTGTCGCGCCTGGCCGCCACCGTGGTGCTGCACCGCCTGCCCTACGTACGCGCCGACGATTCGGCCAAGTCGGTCGCCGTCGCGCGCCCGCTGGCACCGGCCGGGCTCGCGCTGGCCGTCGCCAGCGGCCTGCTACCCCTGCTGCTGCTGCCACCCGCCGCCGCGCTCTGCGCCCTGCTCGCCGCCGCTGCGGTGACGACGTGGAGCGCGCGCCTCTTCCAGCGCCGGCTCGGCGGCTACACCGGCGACCTGCTCGGCGCCACCCAGCAGGCGAGCGAGCTCGCCATCTACCTCGCCCTGCTCGCCGCATCGCGGCTGGCGAGCTGAGCCTGCACCGCCGTGCGGTCCCCATGCGGCCTGGACGGATCTTGACCCAGGACAAAAAAACTTGCTCCCGACAAGTCGGCAACCCAATATGAGTTGATCTGGAGTCTTTCTCCGGCAAGTCGGACACGTCTTCAGGCGTGCGCGGAAAGCATGGTGGAGCCCCGACCTGAAGCGCGGTTCCGCGCCCTCGACAAGAGGGGCAGGGGGGAGACAAGCCATGCATCACCATCGCGAGCCCGAGCCGGTCGCAGCTGCGCCGCGCCTGAAGGAAATCGTCGTCCATGTCACTTGCGCGCTGATCGTCAGCCACGGCCTGGTGCCCGAGCTGGCGTGGGCGGTCGACATCGTCCCCGACGGCCGCACCGCGACCAGCGTGAGCCCGCTCGGCACGAACGCCGCCGATGTCCGCAACACCGACCGCCTCCTCGGCAACGGCAATGCGGTCAACTCCTTCAGCCGCTTCAATGTCGGCAGCGGCGAGACCGCCAACCTCCACCTGCCCGACGGCGCCGCCGCGCTCATCAATCTGGTGCGCGACCAGAAGACCACGATCGACGGCATGCTCAATGCCATCAAGGAAGGCCGGATCGGCGGCAAGGTCTATTTCGCCAACCCGCACGGCGTCGTCGTCGGCCCGAGCGGCAAGGTCAACGTCGGCAGCCTGCACGTGTCCACGCCCAGCCAGCGCTTCGTCGACGACTTCTTCGACGCCCCGGGCGGCGCCGAGGCCTCGGCCGCCGCCCTGGTCGAGGGCCGCGCGCCGCGCAACACCGCGGCCGAGATCCGCATCGACGGCGAGGTCAACGCCACCGACCAGGTCGGCCTGTCCGCAGGCTCGATCACGGTGGGCGGCAAGGTGCTGAGCGGCGCGAAGTTCGCCGGCGGTGCCCCCGACTTCAGCGACGTGGTCAACGTGCACGGCCTGGCGACGGGCGGCGCGGTGGTCGAGAACCAGGGCCGCATCGAAATCGTCGGCGACAGCGGCATCGAGCTCACCGGCACGGTCTCCTCGCGCCGGGTGAACGTCGGCGACGACGCCAGCCTGCGCAGCGGCGTGTCGATCGCCGCCTCGGGCGACATCGCCCTGCGTGCGCCCACGATCCGCATCGGCAGCGGCGGCAAGCTGCTCGCCGCGGGCAGCGACACCCACGCGGGCGGAGACGTGACGCTGCAGGCGCAGGCCGTCGGCGGCACGCTCGACGCCTTGTCCGACACCGCGGCGCGCATCGAGGCGAGCGGCGCGACCCTCACCGGCCGCGACCTGCACCTGCAGGCGAGCGCGGAACACCGTAGCACGCTGGCGCCGCTGGTCACCAAGACCACGAGCGCGACGATCGAGGTGGACGGATCCACGCTGGAGGCGAGCGGCCGCGCCACCCTCGAGGCCACCGCCACCGCCGCCATCGCCACCCCGGATGTCGTGCCGCTGGCGGTGGTCGATGTGGACGTCGCGGCGAGCGTGCGCGTCCAGGGCGACACCCGGATCACCAGCGCCGGTCCCGCCCGCCTCGGCGCCACCACCACCACGACCATCGACGCCCGTCCCGGCCTGCCCGACCTCGGCGCGCTGCCGGCCGACGCCGGCGCGGCGATCGTCATCGCCGACACCACCGCCAGCGTGGATCTGCTCGGCAACGCCGAGCTCGCCAGCACGGCGGACAAGACCGAGCTCGTCGCGAGCAACCGCACGACGGTGGACGCGGCGGTCGACGCCTCGGCCGCGGGCAGCAGCGCGGTGGGCGGCAGCGTGGCGGTCAGCGTGGTGCGCAGCACCACCCGCGCGCGCACCGCCGACAACGCGCGCCTGGCCGGCAAGACCGGTGTCGGCGTGCACGCGCAGTCGGATACCCGCGTCACCACCTCGGCCAAGGCCGCGGCCGGCGGCGCCAGCCCGCAGCCGGCAGGCACGAGCAAGACCGAGGGGACGCTCGCGGACTACGAGGACGAGGCCTCGACCTCGGACGGCAGTGTCAGCGTCGCCGCGGCGGTGGCGGTGAGCGACCTCGAGAGCACCACCCTGGCCGCGCTCGACGCCACCCGGGCGGCCACCAGCGAGGGCATGCTCGCGGTCGGCAGCGAGGCACTGACCCAGGCGGACGTGGTCGCCGACGGCAGCAGCACCGGCGCTGCGGTCGGCGTCGGCGCGGCGGTCGCGCTCAACCTCGCGCGCACGAGCGCGGAGGCGCGCATCGGCGGCAGCGCCGACGCACAGGGCATCGAGGTCGTGGCAACCCTGCCCACGGGCGACGAGATCAATGGCTTCACCACCGCCGCCACCTCGGGCGCGGGTGCCAGCGACGTCGGCGTGGCCGGCGCGCTCGCGCTCAACGTCATCGACGCGGGCAGCCGCGCCCGCATCACCGGCAGCGCCGACGCGAAGGGCGGCACCGTCCGCATCGGCAGCGATCACCGCAGCGAATCCTCGGCCAGCGCGACCCCCGCCGAGGACGCCACCGCCAGCGGCGACACCCTCGGCATCGGCGCCTCCGTGGCGGTCAACGTCGTCGCCAACGAGAGCCGCGCCGAGCTCGCCAACGGCGCGCGCCTGATCAACCCGGGCGCCGTCACGGTCGAGGCCGTCGGCGACTACCTCGTCCACACCGAGGCCGAGGCTGGCGCCGAGGGCGGCATCGCCGCCACCCCGGTGGCCGCGGTCGCGGTGGTCGACAACCAGACCCATGCCGTGATCGGCAGCGGCGAACGCGTGCAGGCCGGCGCCAAGGTCGGCGTCACCGCCACCCATTCCAGCACCGTCGAAACCTCGGCCAAGGGCAGCGCCGAGGGCGAGAAGGCCGCGATCGGCATCGCCGTGGCGGTCAATGTGCTCACCGAGCGCGTCAGCGCAAGCATCCAGCGCGACGTGTTCACCCCGGGCGCGATCGAAGTGGCCGCGCACAACGCCCACAAGGGCTCGGCGACTGCGAGCGCGAGCGCCAAGGGCGGCAAGGGCGAGGAAGAGGACGGCAGCAGCGCGGAGGACGGCGTGGACCTCGAGGTCCAGCGCCAGTCCGGCTTCGCCCAGGACAAGCAGAAGGACGGCAGCGCGAGCAAGACCCAGCAGCCGGGCTCGGCCGAATCGAGCGAGGGCAAGCTCAGCGTGGCCGCGGCGGTCGCGGTGAACGCGCTCGACAGCCGCAGCGAGGCCTACGTCGCCAGCGCCATCGAGTTGCAGGCCGGCGGCCGGCTCGCGGTCGAGGCCTGGAGCAACACCGACGCCGAAGCCGAGGCCGATGGCAGCGCGGCCGGGAGCACGGCGACGGTCGGCATCGGCGCCGCCGCCGCGGTCAACAGCATCGAGACCCACACCCTGGCCTGGATCGGCGACGCTCAGGTGACCGCGAACGGCATCGCCGTAAACGCCGGCACGGAAATCCTCGGCGACGACGAGGAAAACCGCTTCAGCGCGAGCGCGAAGGCTGGCGCCGGCGCGGGCAAGGTCGGCATCGCCGGCGCGCTCGCGCTCAACCTGCTCGAGACCCACACCCGCGCCGAGGTGCTCGAAGGCGCGCGCGCGGACGCCGAGGGTGGCGATGTCGAGCTCGAAGCCGGCAGCACCACGGAAACCAGCGCCACCGCCCTGCCCGACGAGCCGGTCGACGGCGGCGACTTCGGCGTCGGTGCCTCGGTCGCGCTCAACCTCTTCCGCGAGGACGAGGTGCGGGCACGCATCCGGCGCGGCGCCGAGATCACCGACCTCGACAAGCTGCGTGTGATCGCCAACGCCAGCAGCGACACCCGCGCCACCGCCGAGGCAGGCGCTGCGGGCAGCGTGGCGCTCGACGCCGCCGTGGCCCTGTCCGACCTCAAGCTGAACACGGCCGCCGTGGTCGAGGCCGGCACCGAAATCGTCGCCGCCGGCGCCGTCGAGATCCGCGCCACCTCCACCGGCGAGCACGAGGCCGAGGCGACGGGCGACACCGAATCGGAAAAGGTCGGCATCGGCGCCTCGGGCGCGATCGTGCTCAGCACGACCACGACCACCGCCAGCCTGCAGCGCTCGCTGCAGACGACCACCAGCGGCGAGGAGGGCAATCTCACCATCGACGCCGACGCCACGCGCAGCTACGAGGCGGTGGCCAAGGCCAGCGCCGCCGGCGGCAAGGCCGAGGAGGACACCACCGCCGCCGAGCGCGACAAGGCCAGCACCAGCTCGACCCTGAAGGACAACCAGGACGCCCAGGAGGGCACCCAGACCACCGGCAACAGCAACAAACTGGCGGTGGCGGCCGCGGTGGGCGTGGTGGTCATGGACGACGACGTGCGCGCGGACGTCGGGCGTGCGCAGGGGGCGGACAGCGATCCTGCCGTCCGCCTCGACGTCGGCGGTGAACTCGCGATCGGCGCACACAACCAGAGCGACTTCAGCGCCCGCGGCCTGGGCAACACCCTGGACGTGTCCAAGCTCGAGAGCAGCGCCCAGGTCGGCATCGGTGTAGGTGTCGGGTTGGCGATCGCGCGCAACGACACCGCCGCCACGATCGGCGACGGCACGCTGGTCGCGGACGCGGCGGGCGTGCAAGTTGCCGCCGGATCGTCGCAGAACACCTCGGCGGAGTTCGCCAACAAGCTCGCCGCAGAAGGCGTGGCGGGCGCCGGGGCGGAGAAGGTCGGCATCGCGGGCGCACTTGCGGTGGCATGGTCGCAGTCCACCACCTCCGCCTCGCTGGGCGAGGGCGTCCGCATCGGCGATCTGACCACCGGGGAGTACGCCGGCGAAGTCAGCATCACCGCGGACAACACCAGCAAGCTCGCGGCCAAGGCCTGGAGCGCGGCGCTCGCCGGCAAGGTCGGCGTCGGCGCCTCGATCGCCATCCTGCGCGCCAACAACAGCCAGCATGCCTGGATCGGCGAACAGGCCGAGGTCACCGCGGCCGGGCTGCAGCTCGCCGGGCGCAACCATCTGCTGAACAGCTCGCCGAGCTTCGACTGGACGATCCTCGACGACCTCGAGAACCGCTTCACCGAGGCCAACCTGCAGGTGCTGCTCGGCGAAAGCAACTACTACACCGAGACCATCGCCGGCGCCGGCGGCGAGCAGGTCGCGGTCACCGGCTCGTTCTCGGTGAATGTCTTCGACGAACGCACCGAGGCCACGATCGGCGACGGCGCGCGGGTGAACACCAATGGCACGGTCGACCTGGAAGCCGACAACCAGTCCTCCGCGACCGCCTTCGCCGGCGGCGTGTCGGCCGCGGGCAAGGTCGGCGTGGGCCTGGCCAGCGCCGACATCGTCAACCGCAGCCAGACCCGGGCCACGATCGGCGCGGACGCGCGCATCGAGCAGTCCGCCGCGATCGACATCGACGCCACGGCCGCGATGGACCTCGCCGCCGTCACCGCGAGCGCGGCCGCCGCGGGCAAGGCCGGCGTGGGCGGCGTGCTGAGCCTGATCGACTCGGAGAACCAGGTCGAGGCCGCCACCGGCGCGCGCAGCTTCCTGCGCAGCGACGGCGCCATCGACGTCGACGCGGGCAACACCTTCGATGCCCTCGGCGTCGCCGGGGTGGCCGGCGTGGGCGGAACCGCCGGGGTGGGCGTATCCGCCGGCACCTTCCTGGTCGACAACCAGACTCGCGCCTCGATCGGCGCCGCGGCCGACGTCGCCGCGGCGGGCGCGATCGGCGTGCGCGGCACCGCGGTGCAGGATGTCATCTCGGTCGTCGTCGGCGGCGCCGGCGGCGGCACCGCGGGCGTAGCCGCATCCGCGGCGGTGAACGACTACAACCCGCTCACCTACGCGTGGATCGGCGACGGCGCACGCATCAATCAGGGCGTGAGCGGCGCGGCCCTTGCGGGCCGCAGCCTTGCGGTGCACGCACACGCCCGCACCGACTTGCTGTCCATCGTCGGCACGGTAGGCATCGGGGGCACCGCCGGCGTCGGCGGCGCCGCCGACGTGGTGGTGATCGACAAGGAGACCGCGGCCTGGATCGGCGAGGGCGTGATCGCCCGCAGCGGCGACAGCCTCGCGGTGGGCGCCAGCAGCGCGGAGGCGATCCGCTCGGTGGGCGTGGGCCTGAGCGCGGGCGGCACGGCCGGTGTGCAGGGCTCGGCTTCGGTGCTGGTGCTCGACATCGACACGCTCGCCTCGGTGAAGACGGGCAGCGCGCTGTTCTCCGACGGCAACCTGGTGATCGCGGCCGACGCCGACAGCGACCTCGACCTGCTCGCCGGCGCGATCGGCGCGGCGGGGACCGCGGCGGTGGGCGCCGGCGCGGCGGTCGCGGTGGTGGACAAGACCACCCACGCCTGGATCGACGACGGCGCCGCGGCGAGCGCGCTCGGCAACGCCGCCGCGGCACAGGTGGCGGACGGCGGCTTCGACATCGACTACGTTGCCACGGCTGCGGGTGAAGGCGAGGTCGCCGCCCCCGGCATCACCCCCTCCGACGGCGAGAACGACCTCGCCGGCGGCAGCGCGGCGCTCGACGCCACACGCACCAGCAGCGCGAGCACGAGCGCGCACCGCGGGCTCGCGGTGACCGCGGTGAACCGCGACGACATCAAGGGCTTTGCGGTCACCGGCGCCGCGGCCGGCACCGCGGCGGTGACCCTGTCGGGCGAAGTGTCGGTGCACCAGACCGACACCCGCGCCTCGATCGGCAGCATCGCGCTCGCCGAGGGCGCCAGCCACACCGGCGTGCAGGTCAACGCCGACAACACCGGCGCCAACGCCGCGCAATCGGTGCGCGTCGCCGCCGGCAACGACAGTTTCCACCTCGGCATCGCCGGCGCGCTGTCGGCCTCGGGCACGGTGGGCGTAGGCGTCGGCGCCGATGTGGCGGCGATGCGGCACGCCACCCATGCGGCCATCGTCGAGCAGAGCGACGTCAAGGCGCGCCGCGACGTCGAGGTCGCCGCCAGTTCCGGTCAGGAGGTGGTCTCGATCAGCGCCAGCCTGGGCGCCTCGGGCACGGTCGGGGTGGCGGGCAGCGTGTCGGTGCTGAGCTTCGACAACGCGACCTCGGCCTCGATCGGCGACGAAGCCGAAGTCGCCGCCGGCGGCAACGTGAGCGTGAAGGCGGACGACCACACCGCCACGACCCTGGTCGCCGGCACGATCGCGCTCGGCATCGGCGGTGGCGGAGTCGGCGCCGGCGTGGGCGTGACGCTGATCGAGAAGGACACGCGCGCCTGGATCGGCGCGGGCGCGGTCGTGGATGCCCTCGGCAAGGACACCGCCGATCTGGTCGTGCGCTCGGGCGAGAGCGTGGACGAGACCGCCACGGCGCGCGGCGTGCAGGTGCAGGCGGAGTCGAGCGAGGATCTGTTCACCGTCTCGGCCGCCGCCGCGGGCGGGCTCTACCTCGGCTTCGCCGGCGCGGTGTCGGTGGCGACGGTGGATTCGGACACCGCGGCCTGGATCGGCGCGGACGCCCGGGTGAACCGGGGCGGTGGCGACGCCGACGCGGCGCAGGACGTCAACGTCGGTGCGCGCAACGAGTTGGCGCTCTTCAACGTCTCCGGCGCGCTCGGCGTCGGCGCGGCCGGCATCGCCGGCGGCGTGGATGTGGGAGTGATCCGCAACGACACCACCGCCTGGATCGGCGACCGCGCCGAAGTGGGCGCCAAGCGCGACATCGGCGTGAGCGCGCTCGCGAACACCGACATCGAGAGCTACGTGGTGAGCGCCGCCGGGGGGATCGGCGCGCTCGCCGGCGGCGTCGGCGTGTATTCCGTGGGCGGTGGGCTGGGCGACGAGGCGCAGGGCCGGCTCGAGTCCGGCGACGACGATGCCGGCAGCTATGTCGATGGCCAGGCCACCGACGGCAGCGTCGCCACCCTGCTCGGGAGCTACACGGACAGCCGCATCGGCGAGGCCGCCGATCGGGTGGAGGACGAGCGTGGCACGCTCGCCGCGAGCGGCCGCTTCACCGCGGCGGAAACCCGCACCCTGCCCGCCGGTACCGCCGCCTTCGTGGGCGAGAATGCGGACCTCGAGGCGGGCAGGGACATCGACCTCGACGCACGCACGGACGTCGAGTTCGATGCGCTCGACGGCGCCCTCGCCATCGGCGCGATCGGCCTCGGCGCCGGCGTGGGGGTCGCGGATTTCGACAACGACACCCTCGCCTCCGTCGGCCGGGGCAGCACCCTGCGTGCCGGCGCCGCCGGCAGCGTGAGCCTGACCGCGGCGCTCGACGAGGATGTGGACGTGACCGCCTTCGCCGGCACCGGCGGCATCGTCGCGGTCGACGCGGCGGTCGCACTGATCGGCTCCACCGGCGCGGTGCAGGCCGGCCTCGACGACGAGGTCGCGATCGAGCGTGCCAATGCGGTCGACATCGCGGCCGACGACACCCGCAGACTGGAGGCCGAGACCACCGGCGTCAGCGTCGGCGTGGTCGCCGCGGGGGCCTCGGTGACCGGCAGCACGATCGGTGGCGGCGCCACCGCCAGCATCGGCGACGAGGTGGCCATCGGCCAGGTCGCAGGCGACACGGTCGGCGAGCTGCATGTGCTCGCCGACGCCAGCCACACCGCCGTCGCCACCGCGCTCGCCGCCAAGGGCGGGCTCGGCCTCGCTGCCAGCGGCACGGTGGCCGACGCCGTGGTCGACACCCGCGTCTCCGCGACGATCGGCGACGACGCCCGGATCGAGGTCGCCCGTATGGTCGAGGTCGACGCGAACAGCGCCGGCAGTGCACGCGCCGACGCCACCGGCATCAACGTGAGCCTGGGCGGAGCGGTCGGCGCCTCGATCGCCACCGCGACCATGTCGCCCACGGTTTCCGCGACGATCGGGCAACGCAGCCTCATCGACGCCACCGACTTCACGCTGGCCGCACACCAGGCGCTGCCAGCGAGCGGCGGACGCAGCGCCTTCGCCAGCGCCAGCGGCGCCGCCGGCGGCCTGCTGGTGGGGGCGAACGCATCGCGCTCGACCGCCTTGAACGACGCTGCGGTGAACGCGAAGCTTGGCGACGACAGCACCTTGAAGATCAGCGATACGGCCACCGTACGGACGGATAACACGCACTCGCAACTCGCCTACGTGTCCGGGGTGTCGGCGGGCTTCGTGGCGGTCGGCGCCAACACCGCCAGCGCGGGCTCGAACACCGACAGCCATGCCGCGCTCGGCGACCATGCCCGGGTCGAGGGCGGCACGCTGAACGTGCTCGCCGACGGCCAGGCCACCAACCATGCCTACGGTGTGGCCGGTGCCGGCGGGCTGGTCTCGGTGCCGTTCTCGGCGAGCTACACCACGACCGTGAGCAGGACGAGCGCCACGACCGGCAGCAAGGCCGCGCGTCAGCCCGGCGACCCGGCGACGATCGCGGTCGACAGCCTGACGCTCGCGGCGACGCAGGGCTCCAGCTTCGACGCCTGGATGAGCAACACCAACGCGTCGCTGGTCGGCGTGAGCGGCGCGCAGACCGAGAACTTCGCGCGCGCCACCACCACCGCGACGATCGGCGCCGAGGGCGAGATCGAAGCCGGAACGGTGCAGCTCGACGCCAGCACGACGCTGAGCAAGGGGGCGCCTGCCGGCCTGCTCGCCGGCACGGGCCTGGCACGCCCGGACTGGAACGTGGAGTCGAGCTCGGGCGGGCTCGCCGACTTCCCCGCCGCCGGCAGCCGCACGATCCTGCTCGCGGACACGCTCGCCGGGATCGGCGCGGGCGCGACCGTTTTCTCCACGAGCGGCAATGCCGCCACGCCGGGGATCCGCGTCGATGCGCGCAATGAGATCGGTGCCAGCGACCGGGTCAAGATGGCCTCGGGCGGCGCGGTGTCGGCAGCGAGCGGCGAGTCGGTCGTGTCGACCGTGTGCCCGCCGGAGCACGCCGCCTGCAACGCGGGCGAACGCCCGGCCGCGACCGTGCGCGTCGGCGACGGCGCCCACGTCGAGACCACGGGCGAGAGCGACATCGCGATGGGCTCGCGGACCAGCGCAAATCTCCATTCGCAGAGCGCGGTGGACGTCTACGGCCTGGTCGGCGTCGCCCCCGAGGGCAGCAGCACCGCGGTGTACGACGGCGATAACCGCATCGAGATCAGCGACGCCGATCTGCGTTCGGAACGCAACATCCGCCTGGCGGCCGGCGCCGCGAGCGACGGCACCGCGAACGCGCTCGGCGCGAGCGCGCGCACCGACGTCTTCAACAACACCGCGATCCCGGTTAACCGCGACCCGGTGGCCGACGCCTTCGTCACCAGCCGCAGCGCGGTGAGCGTCGCTGCCGGCGCCGACGTGGCCGCGGTGCGCAACGTGGCCCTGCACGCCGTGGAAGGCTCGGCGAGCGCCTCGGGCGTGGGCATCGGCAAGGACATCTACCGCGAGACCCTGGCGGCGATCGCGAGCTGGTTCAGCAACCTCTTCGGCGGCGGCGACGTCTCCTTCGAGACCCGCACCGGACGCTCCGGCGTAAGCCAGGACAGCACGGTCGACGTCCGCGGCAGCGTGCGCGTGGGCATCGAGCGCAGGCAGCGCCTGCACATCGACTATGACGGTTCGGTGATCGAGCAGACCGACGGCATCGGCATCGCATCGACACGGATGCAGGACATCTACGCGGACATCCTGGCGCGCATCGAGACCCTGCGGGCGCTGATCCGCGACTATGCGGTAGGCCCGGGCGACACCACCAGCGATGCGGCGATCGCCACCGCGGCCTACCGGGCGGAGATCTCCTTCCTGGAGCACAAACTCCACGAGATGGGCTTCGGCGGCAACCCGGACGAGCCCGGCTTCAACGACAGCAATCCGCGCCAGATGGCCGAGGACCGCGTGGGCGCGCTCGATGGACAGCTGGGCGGCCTGCGCACCACGCGCACGCAATTGCAGGCCGAGAAGACCACGATCGAGGGCCAGGTCGCCACGCTCAACCAGCCACTCGACGAGGACAACGGCACGCGGACGGCGCAAAACACGACGCTGAGCAACCAGATCACGGGATTGAACGCGCAGATCGCGGCGCTGGATCCGGACGACGACGACTACGCGACCGATCTCGCCGCCCTGCGGGGCCAGGTCGCCACCCGGCAGGCGGCCATCGACGCCAACAACCGCGCGATCACCGCCAACAACCAGCAGATCGCCCTCAACAACGCGCCGCTCGACGCCAAGAATGCCCAGATCGCCGCGGTGAACACCGAGATCGGCAGCCTCGAGACCACGGTCGGGAAGATCCGCCAGGGCATCGCCGCCGGCGACTACGGCGATGCCAGCGGCGCCGGCCTGCAGGCGAAGTTCCTGCGCATCGGCGACAGCGTGGCCCGGCTGGGCGACATCGACGTGCGCGCCGACCGCCTCACCGGCACCGGCGAGCTCGACGCGCCGGGCGACGCCGGCATCCACATCATCAACGAGGGGCCGTCCTTCCTCACTCTGGGCAAGCTCGAGATCGCCTCGGACGCGGGTGGCCGGCTGGTCTTCAACGGCGTGGAGGTGCGCGACAACGCCGGCATCGCCGCGATCAACCGCGGCGCGGGCACGGCCGCGTTCGCGCGGATCGTCACCGCCGAGGCGGGCAGCGACGCCCCCGCCATCCTGGTCGAGAACCGCTTCAATCCGCTCGACGACGCCGACGCCACGCGCGCGATCGGCGCCGGCGTGGCGCCGGTGGCCCCCGACATCGTGCTCACCGACGCGATCACCAACCTGCGCGGCCTGGTCGGCATCCACAGCGAGGCCGGCGGCATCCGGCTCGAGCAGACCGCGTCGATCGCGGCCAACAGCGTCGAGGTGCAGGCCCTCAACGGCGACTTCGTGCAGAGCTACACCGACAGCTTCACCCACGTGGCCACCTCGCCGCTCAAGGAGGTGGTCGGCTCGGGGGGGACCCGCTCCATCGTGCAGGACACCAGCGGCAGCGGCAGCATCGTCGCCAACGGCAGCGTGCTGGTCGCGGCGCGCTACCTCAACATCAACGGCACCATCCAGAGCGGCCTCCCCGAGTGGGGCGTGCACGTCCCCGCGCAGGCCCAGGTGGAGCTGCCCGACGGCAGCAGCGTCGACCTCGCCACGGCGAAGGCCTGGTACGAAGCGCTCGACCCGAGCGCGCGCGCCCAGCCCGGCGCCGAGTTCTTCAAGCTCTCCAACGCCTCGGTGAGCGGCCTCACGTCCGCGCAGCAGGGGCAATGGACGCAGGTGACGGTCAACTACAATGCGCGCGAGGACCGCCTGGAGCTCGCCGGCGTGCAGGTGCAGGGCGGCTACATCGAGCTGTTCGGGCAGATCTTCAACACCAAGGCCGGCGGCGGCAAGCTGCGCGTGCTCGACGGCTACGGCCAGATCGAGGTGCGTAACGACAGCGGCAAGACCCTGCGGGTGAACACGCTCGACGCCGGGCGCGGCGCGGAAGGCAGGATCGTCATCACCGACCTGTCGGTGGACGCCAGTGGCGACACGGTGCCGGGCACGCCGCGCACCTTCACGCGCGCGGCGGGCGAGGCGCGCAGCGGCGTCGATGCCTACACGCCGACGACCAACCTGCGCTACGTGATGGCCACCGGCTTCAACTCCGTGCGCACCGACGAGTACCTGTACTCGCAGAACGGCTGGTTCGGCATCACCGCGGCCCCGGTGCAGGACCAGTACAGGGTCGGCACCACCGCGAACACCCTCGATCCGCTGCTGCAGGGCGAGTTCCTGCGCGTGCAGAGCCTGACCAACCCGGACGCGTTCGTGCCCACGACGACCACGGTCAATGGCTTCCGGTCCGTCACCCAGGGTGCGAGCTGGAAGAAGTGCAACTGGTGGACCTTGTGCGCCAATGCGACGTACTACATGCAGTACTTCGTCACCACCGGCAACAAGACCACGGTCACCGGCAGCGTACGCGCCGACCACCCGATCCCGATCGAGTACATCGGCTTCGACACCGCCCGCATCGCCATCGACTCGGTCGGCGACGTGGTGCTCGCCGGCAGCCTCAACAACCGCAGCGGCACGACCTCGGTCGACACCGACGGCCACCTGTCGCAGGGCAACGCGACCGCCACCGTCGGCGGGCGCACGATCGAGCTGTCGGCCGGCACCGGCATCGGCAGCACGACGCCCGCGGGCGAGCCGCAGCAGGCCCTGCGCATTCGCCAGCTCGAAGGCGGCGTGGTCCATGCCGACACCACCAGCGGCTCGATCCACCTCGATCAGGTGGTGGGCAACCTGAACGTGGGCCGCATCGGCAGCGCCGGGGTGGACAGGGTGACCCTGGAGTCCGCCGGCGACATCCTCGCCAAGGATGCCGACGCCCTGGTGCAGGCGCGGCGCATCGACCTGGTCGCCGAGAACGGCCGCATCGGCACGCTGGATGAGGCCGGCAACGGCACGCCGCTGCGCATCCGCAGCGGCGACAGCACCAGCCTCGACCCCGACGTGCTCGCCCGCCACGGCCTGTCGGCGCGCGCGCGCGGCAACATCCACCTCGCCAACGAGGCCGACCCCGACCCGGCGGCGGCAGGCACCTATACCGGCGATCTGCTGCTGATCGGCGTGGAGTCGGGCGCGGGCGACGTGCGCATCCGCACCAGCGGCAGCGCGATCGACAACAACCCCTACGGCTCGGTCGACACGCGCACGGAGGACCAGCTCGCCGCGCTGTGGGACGAGCTGCGCCTGCGCGTGAAGGCCGACCCCGACCCGAACGACGGCGTCGCAGTGGGCGCCGATGCCAAGGCACAGGAGGCGGTCGCCGCCTTCGCCAACGGTCGCAGCAACAACTACCGCCTGTACTGGCAGCTCCGCGGCCGCCAGGCCGACGGCGGCGCGGCCTACGACCCGGGATACCAGTACGTGCCCACCGCCACCGAGCGCCGGGTGCTCGCCGATTCGGGCATGAGCGACGCCGAGATCGCCGCCTTCGCCGCCAACCGCAGCGCGCAGTACCACGCGCTGCACGCCGAGGTCGGCGGCTACACCACCGCCTTCGACGAGGATTTCCGCTACGTCGCCACCGACGCCGAGCGTGCCGCGATCACCCGCGGCTCGAGCTGGACCGAGGCGCAGCTGCTGCTGTCGGTCGGCGCAGGCCTGATCAAGAAGGTCACCGACACCGTCACCACGATCCAGGAACCCAACGTCGTCGGCCGCAAGGTCACGCTCATCGCCGACGGCGACATCGGCGCCTATGGTCCGGACCTGGTGATCGACACCACCGCCGGCATCGACACCCTGAGCAAGGCCGAGCGCGCCGCGCTGGCCGCGGCCGAACGCGGCGACGCCCAGGTCGACGACCCGGACAACCCGCGCATCGTCACCCTGCGCCAGCCGCAGGCGGTGAACCTCGCGGTCGCGCCCGACGGCGCGCTGAGCGCGCGGGCGGGCGGCCATGTCCTGATCGGCGCCGAGCAGGACCTGCGCATCGACCGCATCGTCGCCGGCGGGGAGACGCGGATCAAGGTGGCGGGCGGCCTCAGCAGTCTCGCCAGCGCGACCGACGCGGTCAACGTGAAGAGCGGCGGCCGCCTCATCCTGGAGGCCGCCAGCGCCGGCATCGGCGGAACGCTGGACCCCGACGGGCTGTTCCTGACCCCGTTCGGCATTCAGCTCACCTCGCCCGACGCCGGCCTGATCCTGCGCGCCGGTGGGCACGCCTGGGTCGCGGCCGAGTCGGGCCTCTTCGTCGACACGGTGTTCGCGCTCGGCGACGTACGCCTCGACGCCAGCGGCGCCATCCTCGACTTCCAGTTCACCGAGGCGCCCCTGGCGCCCGAGCTCAATCTGCTCGCGCGCAATGTGGCGCTGGCTTCGCGCACGGGGGCGATCGGCTCGTCCGTCAATCCGTTCGATGTCGCGGTCTCGCACGAGGACGGGCGCATCTCCGCCAGCACCGCTCGCTTCGGCGAAGGTGCGCACCTGAACGGGCCGATGGGCGAGTTCTTCAACATCGCCAATGTCACGTCGGGCGACGCCGTCGCGCTGTCCTCGGCCACCTTCATGTTCATCGACGGCCGCGTCACCGGGCCGGGCCCGATCAGCCTGGTGTCCGGCGCCAGCATGGTGCTGACCCCGTTCGCCGACATCCACGCCACCACCCTCGGCGTGTTCCTGCAGGCTTCCGACCTGCTGATGCAGGAATCGGCGGACGGCGCAGATGCGGCGCGCATCCAGGTCGACGTCGGCACCATCGACCTGCGCACCGTGGGCCACCAGGCTGCACCCGACGCGCCCCGCAGCGGTGGCGACGCGGTCATCACCGGCATCTTCACCGGCAACCCGACCGAGAGCGCGATCCTCATCGACGCCTTCGGCAGCGTGCTCGACGGTGGCGACAAGCGCCTCGACATCATCGCTCGCACCGCCCCCGCCGCCACCCTGACGATCCGTGCCGGCGGCCAGATCGGCGGCAACCCGCTCGAGATCGACGTGCTCCACTTCAACGCCGACTCCGGCGGCCTCATCCACCTCGACTCGCCGGGTTCGCTGGCCATGGGTGACGTACGCGCCGAACGCGAGATCGACATCCGCGCCGCCGGCTCGATCAGTGCGGACTCCGTCACCAGCGTGACCGAGGACGTACGGCTCGCGGCCGATGGCGGCGACCTGCGCGTCGGCGCCATCGCGGGACGCGACGTCGAACTCGGCGTTCAGGGTGGCAATGCGGAGATCGGCTCGATCGACGCGCGCGACCTCGGGCTCCGGGTGGAGAACGGCGACGCTCGCATCGGTTCGATCGACGCCCGCGACGTCGACCTCGGCGCGCGCGATCGCCTCGACATCGATCGTCTCGACGTCGGCCGCAGCCTGCGACTGGGCGGCAACCACATCGTCGCCCGGGTCTTCGCCAGCGGTGGCGCGCCGATCGTCGGCTCCATCGGGGGCTATGGCGGCGGGATGGCCTCGGTCGCGGACCTGACGCTGAGCGGCCCGGGCGGATTCCACTTCGACGACATCGCCGCTCGAACCGGCCGGCTCGACCTGCCCCTCGGCACCCTGCAGGTCGATCGCTTCCAGGTCGGCGAGCGCATGGTCGTCACCAATCCGCAAACTCGGCTGCTGATCGACCAGCAGAACTTCCGCCTGCAGGGCTACGACGTGCAGCTCTACTCCGGCGGGGCCCCCTTCGCCCTGGCGCTCGATCGCAACCTGATCGCCACCGACAGCTTAGTCATCGACCGTCGCGCCTCGCACGAGGTGCGCGGACCCGATGGCCCGCTGGCGAGCGTGGTCGAGTACACCGAGCGCGTGCTCGCCGACATCCATCTCGCCCCGCCGGCTGCCGGAGCGCCCCGCGAGGACGGGGAAGAGAGCCTGGTCCGCATCGCCCCCACCCCCGTCGCGCTCGGAACGGAGGGAGAATGAGGCCGAAACGACCAATCCCCTCCAGTGGAGAGCCCGCAATCGTGAAACCCATGCTGATCCTGGCTGCAGCGCTCTCGGCGGCCCCCGCCCTGGCCCAGACCCTGCCCTCGGCGGCGAATCCCGGCGCGTTGCAGCAGCGCCGGATCGACGAGGAGGAGCGCCGCCGCCAGCTCGAACAGCTCGAGCGCCGCGAGATCACCGATCCGGTCCGGCGCGAAGCCGCACCCCCGCCGGCTGCCCCCCCGGCAGGCGAGGCGGTGCGCTTCACGGTGCGGGAGATCCGCTTCACCGAGTCGGCCATCCTGCCCGCCGAGGCGCTCGCCGAGCTCGCCGGGCCCTACACCGGGCGCGAGGTGAGCCTCGCCGAGCTGCGCGAGCTCGCCGCGCGCATCGACGCGGCCTACCGCGAACGGCGCGTGGTCACCGCGCGCGCGGTGATCCCGCCGCAGGACGTCTCCGACGGTGTCGTCGACATCCGCCTGGTGGAAGGCCGCGTGGGCGAGATCGCGGTAGAGGGCAACGCCAGCACCGACGCGGAATTCATCACCCGGCGCATCGGCCTCGTCCCCGGCGAGCTGGTCGACCTGCCGGTGCTGGAGCAGGACCTGCGCCGCTTCAACCGCACCCAGGACGCGCAGCTGCGCGCGGACCTGGCGGCGGGGCAGCGCTTCGGCACCTCGGACCTCAGGATCCTGGTCGAGGAGCCGCCGCGCCACAGCCTGCGCCTGAGCCTCGACAACGGCGGCAGCGAGGGCTCGGGCGAGTGGCGCACCGGCCTGCAATACACCAACCGCAGCCTGCTCGGCTTCCGCGACGAGCTGAGCCTGGGCGTGGTCGGCGCGAAGGGGCAGGAGAGCTACTCGGCAGGCTACAGCTTCCCGGTGAACCGCGGCGGCGGCCGCCTCAGCCTGGCGGCGTACAAGGACCACGTCGAGATCGTCGAGGGCCCGCTGCGCGACCTCGACATCAGCGGCCGCTCCACCGGCACCATCGTCGCGCTGCGCCAACCGGTGCATCTGGGCGAACGCTCGCGCACCGACCTGGTGCTGGGCAGCAAACGGCGCGAGACGCGCAACTGGATCAGCAGCGTACCGCTGCAGGAGACGCAGACGGTGGACGGCCACCTCGGCGTGGAGCACCAGGCGGCCGACGACCACGGCTACTGGCTCGCCACCTACACCCTCACCGGCGGTCGCGCCAAGGGCTTCGAGCGCAGCAACTACACGCTCGGGCGCGCCTTCGTGCGCCGCGTCCACGCCCTGGCCCCGGGCTGGTCGGCGCAGGCCGGCCTCAACTACCAGCACAGCGGCCACAGCCCGCTGCCGAGCGGCGAGCAGCTGCAGATCGGCGGCGAGTACAGCGTGCGCGGCTACCCGGTGGGCGTATGGTCGGGCGACCGCGGCTTCATCGCCAACCTGGAGTTGCATCACCCGCTCGGCGAGCTCGCCGCGAGCGAAGGCCTGCCCGGCGTGCGCGCCACCGGCTTCTTCTTCGCCGACCACGGCCGCGTCACCCCCGACCGCGCACCCAACTCGCTCGAACCGAACCACCGCCAGCTCGGCAGCGCGGGCTGGGGCGTGCGCGCCGCGATCGGCGAGCGCGTGGACGCCCGCCTCACCTTCGCCCGCGCCTTCAACCGCCTGCCCGACGAGGACCGGCGCTACGAGGTGCATTTCATGCTGGTGGCGGAGTTCATGTAGTCCACCCGCATCCGTGCCTTCCGTCGCTCCTGCAAGGCCCCGCCACGCTTCCCGAGACTCCGATGGGAGCGCCGCAAGTCGCGATCGCGGCGTACGGACAGGTCGGTGCATGTACCATGCGCCGCATCGCGACTTGCGTCGCTCCCACAAAAACCATTGGGGCCGCATCGCGACTTGCGTCGCTCCCACAAAAACCATCGGGGCCGCGTCGCGACTTGCGTCGCTCCTACGAAAACCATCGGGTAGGGCGTGGCATGATCGGGGGGTCAGATCTCATCCACGCCGCCCCCGATGCAACTTCACCTGATCCGCCACCCCCGCCCGGCCGTCGAGCCGGGAATCTGCTACGGCCAGACCGACCTCGGCCTGGCCGAATCGCCCGCCGCGGTGGCCGAGCGCCTGCGCCCGCTGCTGCCCGAATCCTTCGCACTGCATGCCAGCCCGCTCGCGCGCGCGCGCCTGCTTGCCGAGTCGCTGGGTAGGCCGCGCCTCGACGAAAGGCTCAAGGAGATCCACTTCGGCGACTGGGAGGGGCGCAGCTTCACCGACATCGGCAGCGCCATCGACGATTGGGCGGCCGACCCGCTGGGTTTTCGGCCGCCGGGCGGAGAGTCCCCGCGCGAGATGGCGACGCGCGTGCTGCAGTGGCTGGCGGAACATGGGCTCACCCCTCGAACGCCCGATGCGGCGGGAATCAGGGCCAGCCCCCCATTGCCAGACGCGCTGGTCGTCGTGGCCCACGGCGGGCCGCTGCGGGCGATTGCCGGGCACTTGCTGGGCATGCCGCCCGAACGCTGGATCGGGTTGGACTTCGGCTGCGGGCAGGTGACGCGGATCGACGTGGAAGACTGGGGAACGGTGCTGAGGTGGTTCAATCGCTGAGGCCGCACCCGAGGCGTACAAATCTGCAGTTCGACTTTGGATCTGCAAACCGCTTGGGCTACACGTGAACGCAATGGCCGATCACATCCGCTTCCCACAATGGACTGCGGTCAAAGCCTGAAACCGATCACCGGCATCTGCTCCGACATGACCATCCTCTGGCTCGTCACCGACAACAAGCCCGGCCACCGCAGCCAGCTGCAGGGCCTGGCGCAGGCGCTGGCCGCACGAACCCCGATCGACACGCGCTGGATCGACGCCCCATCCGGGCGTGCGGCGCTCTGGCAGTGGGTCGGCGGACGCTTCCCGCCCGGCGCCGGCCTGCCCGATCCGGACCTCATCCTCGTCGCCGGCCATCGCACCCACCTCGCGGGCCTGGCGGCGCGGCGCGCGCGTGGCGGCAAGCTGGTCGCGCTGATGCGCCCGAGCCTGCCGCTGGCCTGGTTCGACCTGTGCGTGATCCCGCAGCACGACGCCCCGCCCGCGCGCGCCAACGTCATCGCCACCCGCGGCGTGCTCAACACCGCGCGCCCGAGCGCCGAGCGCGCGGCCGACCGCGGCCTCTTCCTGATCGGCGGGCCGTCGAAGCACCACGGCTGGGACAGCGCCGGCCTGCTCGCCCAGCTCGACGCCATCCTCACCGCCACGCCGGGCATGCGCTGGACGCTGACCACCTCGCGACGCACGCCCGCCGAGACCGAGTCCGCCCTGCTCGCCCTGCGCGAACGCGGCGTGGACGTGCGCCCGGTGCGCGACACCCCGCCCGGCTGGGCGATGGAGCAGGTCGCGCGCAGCGCGCAGGCCTGGGTATCGGAAGACAGCGTGTCGATGGTGTACGAGAGCCTCACCGCCGGCGCCGCCACCGGCCTGCTCGCCGTGCCACGCCTGGGCGAGACGCGCATCGCCGCAGGCGTGGCCGCGCTGCAGCGCGAAGGCTTCGTCACCCCATTCGTCGATTGGCAGCGCACCGGCCGCCTGAGCACGCCCCCCGAGCGCCTGGCCGAAGCCGAGCGCGTGGCCGAGGCGGTGCTGGCACGGTTCGGAGCGTGAGCACAAGTTCGAGCCCCCCGCACCGCGACGGTTTTCTGTAGGAGGCGTCCATATAAGCGCCGCAAGGCGCGAAAGCGGCGGTTGAGCTTCGTCCGCCCACGTCGCGCACCCGACGGCCGTATTCGCGGCTGGCGCCGCTCCTACACGAAACATCGCGTATACAAGGCGGGCCCGCCGCCGGCCTACAATACCGCTATCCCCCGAACCGGATCGGAGCACCGCCATGGGCCTCGCGCTGCGCAAGGAAAAGCACTACACCTACGCCGACTACCTGCAGTGGCCGGACGAGACACGCTACGAGCTGATCGACGGCGAAGCCTTCCTGATGTCACCTGCACCGCTGGTCGAGCATCAGGAGGTCGCCGGCGAGGTCTACTATCAGCTTCGCAACCAGCTCGACGGCCAGCCCTGCCGCCCCTACATCGCCCCGGTCGACGTCCGCCTGCCGCGCAAGGACGAAGCCGACGCTGCCATCGACACCGTGGTGCAGCCCGATATCCTCGTGGTATGCGACCCGCGCAAGATCGACCGCCGCGGCGTGCGCGGCGCGCCCGACTGGGTGCTCGAGGTGCTCTCCCCCAGCACCGCCGCCCACGACCAGATCGCCAAGCGCCGCACCTACGAGCGCGCCGGCGTGCGCGAATACTGGCTGGTGCACCCGGGGGACCGCACCCTCACTGTCTATCTGCTCGACAACGGCCAGTACGGCCGGCCGGAGATCTACGAGCTGAAGGACGCGACCCCGATCGGCGTGCTGCCGGGCGTGTCGATCGCCTGGGACGCGCTGGTCGCACGCCTGCCCAAGCCGGAGTATTGATCTGGCCGACCCGGCTTCGCTCCCGCCACAGGAACCGCCTGGCTTGATCGCATCTCATATGCGATACATAATTCGCACTCCGCAAGCGAGGAAGCCATGGCACAGAGTTCAATGCTCCACATCCGCGTCGACGACGAAACGAAGACCCAGGCCACCGAGGCGCTGGCCGCCATGGGCCTGTCGATGTCCGACGCCGTGCGCATCTTCCTCAAGCGCGTCGTCAACGACCAGGCCTTCCCGCTCGAACTCAAGGTCCCCAACGCCGAAACGCGCGCCGCCATGGAAGAGGCGCGCGCCATGATGAAGGCACACCAGGCACGTTTCGAATCGACCGACGCCCTCTTCGATGAGCTCGAAAAAGCCCGCTAAAACCAAGCGAGCATCGCTGCCGCGCGCCGCGGATTTCAGCAAGGCCTTCCACAAGGACTGGGAACGATTCAGCCGCTCCGGCCGTTTCGACCTCAAGCGGCTCAAGGAAGTCATGCTGCTGCTCATCGCCAACGACGCCCCGCTCGGCCCGGAGTGGTTCGACCACCCGCTCAAGGGCGAGTGGGCCGATCACCGCGAATGCCACGTCGGCGGCGACTTCCTGCTCATCTACAGCGCCGATGACCGACAGATTACCTTCGTCCGGGCGGGCACCCATGCGGATCTCTTCGAGGGATGAGGCACGAATGAAAGCCCTCAAGGTCCTGCAACTTCTCCCCGCGCTGGACAGCGGCGGCGTCGAGCGTGGCACGCTCGAGATCGCGCGCGCGCTGGTCGCGGCCGGGCACGAATCGGTGGTGCTGTCCAGGGGCGGGCGCCTGGTCGGGCAGTTGCAGGACGAAGGCTCGCGCCACCTCGCGCGCGACCTCGGGCGCAAGTCGCCGACCACCTTCCTGCACTACCGCGCGCTGCGCAGGCTCTTCGAGGCCGAGCGCTTCGACATCGTGCACGCGCGCTCGCGCCTGCCGGCCTGGGTCGCCTGGCTCGCCTGGCGCGGCATGCCGGCCGACGCCCGCCCACGCTTCGTCACCACGGTGCACGGCATGCACTCGGTCAGCCGCTACAGCGCCATCATGTGCGCGGGCGAGCGCGTGATCGCGGTCAGCGACACGGTGCGCGACTACATTCGTACCCATTACCCGCCGTCGCGCTGGCCGCACCTGGCCGATGAGCACATCACGGTGATCCCGCGCGGTATCGACCCGGCGGAGTTTCCGCGCGACTACCAGCCTTCAGACGAATGGCTGGCGCGCTTCCATGCCGAGTTTCCGCAGCTTGGCCAGCGCAAGGTGCTGACGCTGCCGGGGCGGCTCACGCGGCTGAAGGGACATCACGACTTCATCACCCTCATCGGCAAGCTGGTCGCGGACGGACTGGACGTGGTCGGGCTGATCGTCGGCGGCGAGGACCCGAAGCGGCCCGGCTACGCGAAGGAGATCCGCGAACGGGTGCAGGCGGAGGGGCTAGGGGAACGCATCCTCTTCACCGGTCACCGCAGCGACGTGCGCGAGATCTACGCGATCTCGGACTGCGTGCTGAGCCTGTCCTCCACGCCCGAATCCTTCGGGCGCACCGTGCTGGAGCCGCTGGCGATGGGGCGGCCGGTGGTGGGGTATGCGCATGGGGGGGTGGCGGAGATCCTGGGCGAGGTGTTCCCGCATGGGGCGGTGGCGAAGGGGGACGTGGCGGCCGCGACAAAGCGGGCCGGGGACGTGGTCGCCGGACGGACGCCGGTGGTGGAGTTCAACACGCGCTTCCTGCTCGAGCGCATGCAGGCGCAGACGCTGGCGGTGTATGGAGCGCTCGCATGACCCTGTGGCTCGTTCTCTGCGCGGCGCTCGCCGCCGGCTGGCTCTCCAACCGTTACGCCTGGTGGCGTTCGCCGGCCGATTGGCGTCACCCGCGCGTGCTGATGTACCACATGGTCAGCCCACACCGTCCGGGCGCGAAGTTCAACGGCCTGCGCGTCACACCCGAGCGCTTCGACGCCCAGCTCGCCTGGCTGCAGCGCGAGGGCTGGCAGTTCTACACCGTGAGCGAGCTGTGGGAACACTGGGACACGCTGCCCGAGAAGAGTGTCGCGATCACCTTCGACGACGGCTACGCCGACAACCTGCATAACGCCCTGCCCTTGCTGGACAAGTACGACGCCAAGGCAACGATCTACATCGTCGTCGACCGCCACGACCGCGACTGGTCCACCGCCAAGAAGGCGCACCACAACACCGGCGAGCTCGCGCGCGAACCCAAGCTGAGCGACGACGAGCTGCAGCGCCTGGTCGCGAGCGGCCGCATCGAGATCGGCTCGCACACGCTCACCCACATCAACATGGGCACCACTTCGGCGGCAGACAAGCGCCACGAGCTGGCCGAGTCCCGCCGCCTGCTGCAGGCGCAGACCGGCCAGGCGGTGGCGAGCTTCGCCTATCCGTTCGGGATCTACGGCGAGGAAGACGTCGCGCTGGCGCGCGCGGCCGGCTACACGACCGCGGTGACGACCATCGACGGCATCGACGCACGCACCCCGCGCCCCGATCCGCTGCAGCTCAAGCGCATCAAGATCAGTGGCAAGGACAAGCTGCTCGCGTTCGCGCTGCGCATGCGCGGCGGGAAACGGGGGTGGAAGAAGTGAGGCCGCTCGCCATCTGGCTGCTCAGCGACGGCGCCCCCGGGCACCTCAGCCAGAGCCGCGGCATCGTCGATGCGCTCGCCACCCGGCGGATGGTGGAAACGCGCACCATCGAGCTGAAGATCCGCAGCCCTTTCTGGAAGCGCCTGGGCCGCCTGCTGCTGCCGCGCATCCGCGACACCGACACGTGGCTGCGGCGGATCTACGGCCTCACCCCACCCGCCGGCCAGCCCGCGCTGATCGTCTCGTCCGGCGCCAACACCCTGCTCGCCAACGCCCTGCTCGCGCGCCGGTACGGCGTGCCCAACGTGTATAGCGGCACCCTCAAGGGCTACGACCCGGCCGCCTTCGCCCGCGTGTTCACCGTGGTGCCGCTCGGTGTCGCGTGCAATCACGTGCTGCCCCTGCCGCCGGTGCCGGGCGAGCTCGCCCGTCCGCTGCCTCCCCCGACCGGCGAGCCACGGATCGCGGTGCTCGTCGGCGGCGATGGCGCCGGCTATGTCTTCAAGGAAGCCGACTGGCGCGCCTTCGGCGCCGGCCTCGCCGCGCTCGCCCGCCGCGACGGCGCCCGCCTGCTGCTCACCACGTCCCGCCGTACCGGCGCTGTCGCCGAAGCCTGGCTTCGGGACAGCATCCCCGCCGAACTGATCGCCGACGCGGTGTGGTGGTCGCAGGCGCCGCGCAAGGTCATGCGCGATTTCCTCGGCGCGGCAAGCGCGATCGTCGTCACCGAGGACAGCCTCAGCATGGTGGCCGAGAGCCTCTACTCCGGCCGGCCGGTGGTCTCGGTCTCGCCCGCGGTCGCCCAGCCCAACGCCAACGACGGCGCCGCGCTGCAGGCTTATGCAGAGCGCGGCCTGCTGGTGCGCCAGCCGCTCGCGGGCCTCGCCGACATCGCATTCCCCGACTGCAGCACGCCCGTGCCCGACGTGCAGGCCGAGATCGCCGACGTCGTCCTCGCGCTGCTGGAGCCGACAACACCATGAAGAAGGTGCTGATCTGGGGCCGCTACGGCAACTACGGGCCCGACTACCCGCGCAACCGCGTCATCGAGTCGGTGCTGCGCAGCCTCGGCTGCGAGGTGAGCCGCTTCCTGCCCGCGCTGTCGGCCACCGCCGACCTCGAGTACGCCCTGCGGAACCTCCTGGAGCGCAGCCACCGCCCCGACCTCGTCTGGGTGCCGTGCTTCCGCCAGCGCGACCTCGCCGCCGCCGCACGCTACGCCCGCCGCCAGCGCGTGCCGCTGGTCTTCGACCCGCTGATCAGCGCCTACGACAAGCAGGTCAACGAAAAGCACAAGTTCGCCGCGGACAGCGCAAAGGCGCGCAAGCTGCTGGAGTGGGAATCGCGCCTCTTTCAGCTGCCCGACTGGCTGATCGCCGACACCGAGGGCCACGCCGACTACTTCCACGCCACCCACGGCGTGGAGCGCGCGCGCATCCGCGTGATCCCGGTCGGCGCCGAGGAGTCGCTGTTCACCCCGCAGCCCTGGCCGCACAAGCCCGCCGATGCGCCGCTGGAACTCGCCTTCTTCGGCACCTTCATCGGCCTGCAGGGGGTGGATGTGCTGGCGCAGGCCATCCTGCACTACGACGGCCCGCCCACCCACTGGCGCCTGATCGGCGAAGGGCCGATGAAGGCGGAGTGCGAACGTCTCCTCGCGCCGCTTGCCGGCGCCACCGGCCCCAGCCGCGTCAGCGTCGAAGGCTGGGGCCCGCTGCCCGAGCTCCCCGGCCGGCTCGCCAGCGCCGACGCCATCCTCGGCATCTTCGGCACCAGCGACAAGGCGCTGCGGGTGATTCCGAACAAGGTGTATCAGGGGCTGGCGATCGGGCGGGCGGTGCTCACCGCGGCAACGCCGGCCTTCACGCCCGAACTGCGGGCGGACGAAAATAACGGGCTGCTCTGGGCAATACCGGGAAACCCGGATAGCATTCGCACCGCGGTGGAGCGCCTGCACCAACGTCGCAGCGAAACGTGGGCGATCGGTGCCGCGGCGCGCAGCACCTACGAACAGCACTTCTCCAACCGGGTCATCCGCGACGTGCTGAGCATCCTGCTCACCGCGGACACCCGGCCCACCGCACGATGAAACCGCTCATTTCCGTCGTCATCGCCAACTACAACTACGGCCGCTACCTGGCAGAGACACTCGAATCCGTCCTCGCCCAGACCTATGCGCCGGTCGAGATCGTCTTCATCGACGACGGCTCCACCGACGACAGCCTGGAGATCGCGCGGAGCTACCCGATCACGGTGCTCGCACAGCAGAACCAGGGCGTGTCGGCCGCACGCAACAACGCCGCCCAATATGCGCACGGCGAATACGTGCTTTTCCTCGACTCCGACGACCTGCTCTACCCCGACTCGCTCGAAGTCCTGCAGCGGCGGCTCGAAGCAGAAGGACCACGGGCAGGTTTCGCCTACGGCCAGTTGCAGTATTTCGGGGAGAAGAACACCGTCTTCGCCTCGCGGCCCTTCGATCCGAAAACGCTGAGCCTGGAGAACTACATCCAGACCAGCGCGCTGATCCGCCTGGACGCGTTTCGCACCGTCGGCGGCTTCGACCGCGGCTTCGAACTGCGCGAGGACTGGGAACTCTTCGTCCGCCTGTGGCACGCCGGCTGGACAGGCGCCCATCTCGCCCGTCCGGTGATCAAGTACCGCAAGCATCGCCCCAAGGCGCAAGTACGCGCGCAAGGCAAGTTCCGCAAGCGTCTTTCCGACGCCAAGCTCATCACACTCTATCCACGTTTCTTCTGGCGCAAGCTCGCGACGCATCCGCTGCGCTATCTCCTTTACCGAATGCGCTGGAAAGTCCCTGGTCTGGTCGGCCATTACGGCCCAACCGGCGCAGCCACGCTGATCCAGTCTGCAGATCGACCGCTCTCCTGAATGTCCTCGTCCCCCTTCGCAGACCACGACGCCGGCAGCCCGCTCGAGCGCACTCTCCACACGGTGAACTCGGCACTGGTGTTCTGGTTCTTCGCGTTCCTGATCACGGGACCGAAGAACTCCCACGCGACGACCGCCCTGCTGGCCTTGAGCCTGGTGACCCTTCCGGCGACGGTTCGCGTCGCCCCCAGGGTCTGGGCCCACGCAGCGCCCTGGCTGATCGGCCTGGGAGCATACTGTTCGTATCAGATCGCCTACCGATTGATCGACGGTGGGCTCGAGGCTCGCATCGACCCTCCTGCACGCTACCTCGGTGCAATCCCGATCCTTTTCTACCTCGCGCGCTACGGTTTCAACATCAAGGCACTGTGGGCGGGGATGGCCGTCGGCAGCCTCATCGGTGGCGTGGCGGGCGCGCAGGAAGTGTGGATCGAGGGGGCGCAACGCGCAGGAGCGGGAATCCACCCGATTGCATACGGCAGCATCCTGGCGCTGCTGTCGATGATCCTGCTGTACGGCGCCACGATTTTCCGCGAAACCACTTGGCGGATCTTTCTCTCGGCTGCATTCGCCGTCGGGCTGACGGGGGTGCTGCTATCCGGCACACGTGGGCTCTACGCGGCGTTGGCGGTCTGCATGGCGTTCATCGGCTATCGCGCATTGAGGCAGGCGGGCGTTTCCAGCCGGGCCGTCTGGCTTACAGCCGCGTTCAGCTTGATCCTCACCATCGCAGTTGCGTCCCAGATCCCGGCCGTCAACGAACGGTTGCAGGAAACGCAGCGCGAATACGCAGAAATTTACGAGGGCAACCTGGATACCTCGATCGGTCATCGTCTACAAATGTGGCATGCCGGGCTGTTCATCATTTCGGAACGACCGCTCTTCGGTCTCGGCCCCGACGTAACCAAGAGGCAAACGGCTACACAGGCATTCATGGAGGAACATCAATACGGCCCCTGGGTCCTCCGCATCTACGACCACCTGCATAATCTCTACATCAATGAGGCTGCGACCTTTGGCCTCATCGGTCTAACCGCTCTAGCTGGACTGCTTTTCGGCGCGCTCAAGGGAACCTTCGGTCCCACGCGCACGATGATCAACCTCACCATCATGATCATCCTCCTCGAAGGACTGACCGAGACAATCCTCAACCATCACCGTCTGATGATGACCTTCATGATCCTCGTGACCGTGCTGCGAGCTCGGCTCGCCACCGAAACCATCGGCGCCCGGAATCTCACTCTCTCCGGGCAGGCCAGCCCTTCGGCATTCGATGGTGCAGAAGGCCGAATACCGGGCGATAGTAGACCGCATCCATGATCTGCCGCTGCCACTTCTCCACCCGAGCCTTCAGGCTCTTGGACCGTCCCGACGCGGTCTCCACCCGTCGCCGGTCGTACTCCAGTTGCGAAGGCGCCGTGTCCAGATACCCGATACAGAACGGATCCAGCCCACACAGTTCGATAGAACCGAAACGTCGGTAAGCCACCCAATCGTCGGCCGAAAGCCACGCTGGCGAATTGATCCTCCGCATCGCATCCGCCGCGGCGCGGTTAACGAGATAACCATAGCCTTCCCACGCCCGTCGGACCTTGACCCGCCGATAGCCCGCGGCAAACGGCACCGCGCCCCGGGCAAGGAAAGCCCGGATCGGCGTCATCAATAGCAGCCGCGGATGCGGCGACTGCAACCAGAGACAGTTCTCTGCGCTGACAAGCAGATTTGCCACGTCCGGCAGCAGGACCGCATCGTCTTCCAGAATTAGACCGAACTGGTGCCCGCTACAGAGAAGTTGCTCGTACGCGCGCACATGGCTCATCGCACA
Source organism: Thauera aminoaromatica (assembly GCF_000021765.1). Lineage (NCBI taxonomy): Bacteria > Pseudomonadati > Pseudomonadota > Betaproteobacteria > Rhodocyclales > Zoogloeaceae > Thauera > Thauera aminoaromatica. Next base: position 4,160,218 of record NC_011662.2, read on the forward strand.
CCCTAGCTCGCCGGGCGTCAGCACTCGCCCGTAGCGCCCGACGGAACGTGGATCATCCGCCACTGACGCGCGCTCAGCCACGGAAAGCGTGCTGCCCCGCACGGCCTCAATGACGGTCGCGTCGAGGCCCAGTGCGGCCAAGTGGCCTGACACCCGCTGCCGACGCTCGACCGCCTCGGGCAGGTTGATGATGAAGATGCCGATACTCAAACGTGGCCTCCTGTCAAGGGCCTCCGCTTACGGCGCTTCAGCCCAACCCTCAAGAGCCGAAGAGTAGACGATCGCCATAGCGCCCGCACCACGCGCGGTCACGAGGTAGTGTTCTGAAGAGATCAATGGCCTGCTGAACATCACCGGCCGCGAACCGATGGACGCCAAGCCGCGGCACCCACGGTGTCTTTCAAGTCCGCGCGGGCATTCGGTAACGTGTGGGCGCTAACCGAGCTGCGTAAGTCACTTGGGTTCTCGGATCTGCTGCGCCGGGTGTTTCGCCTTACGCGCCGCACCATCAACATGGAGACGCCGATCCAGCTGATGGTGCTCAACCGCCTGTGCGATCCGGACTCCAAGTTCGGCGTGCTGCGCTGATGGATCATCAGAACGAGGTCGATGCGGTGGTCGCCGGACTGCAGCCCCGGCGGATCCACCAGGATTTGTCGGTGGTGTTCTACGACCTCACCACGATTGTTGTTGAGTCAATTTCCACTAGAAACGGCATAGAATCCTTTTGCCCCGTACGCAAACGCTCGCCTAAGTGTGATAATTCGGGTTTTCCCGTAGCATCACATCATCATGCAGAACACGCAGCGGCCTTCACAAGCCTACAAAGACGACGACAAGATCGACCTGAGCCAGATGGTCGGCACACTATGGCAACAGAAGGGCCTGATCGCCGGCATCGGCGTTCTCGGCGCCGTGCTGGGCGTAGGCGGTAGCCTGCTGTCTACCAAGTACATCACCGAGGGGCTGCTCCTCACGCCGAGCGCCTCGGCCCCGGCAAGCGATCCCACGAAAAAGTTGCAGTTGCTCAGCGCGTCGGACTACAAGCGCTATGAGAGCGCACTATCCAGCGGCTCGCGCCTCGAAGACTTTCTACGGATTACATCGCAGACCGAGACCCCGGATGGCCAACGGCTGCAAGCAATCGCCAAGCTGCCCAGCGGTCTGCGCGAGGTCATCAAGCCCGAATTCGCCTTTACGGACAAAGACCAGAAGGCCTTCGGAATCAAGGCCGACGGTGATGCGCAAAACGCCCTAGTCGGCCTGCGCATCCGGTACGCGGGCAAGGGCCCGAGCAACGGCACTCCCCTCACCCTGCTGGCCGAATACGTCCGCGACTCGGTCATCAAGGTCGACCTCGCCGAGAGCACTCTCACGAACTGCAACACCCACGCCACCCGGGCGCAGGAGCTGCGCAACCAGCAGTTGCAGAGCGATTTCGTCATCCGCCAGGAAACGCAGCGGATCGCAGACCTTCGCGAGATCATCGCCCGCCACCCCGACGCCGGCGCGGCGGAGAGCCGCCAGATCGTCTCGCTGGAAAAGGGCACCGAGCGTTTCCTCTCGCCCGCCGCGCAGCTCGTCGCCGCGGAGATCCAGATCGCCGACCTCAAGCTCGCTAAAGCCCAGCGCGAGCGCGAACGCGTGGCAAGCGAGCTCAAGCGAAAGTACTACTGCGACGCCGAGGCTGCGCTCAAGCAAGCGGTCTCAGGGCGCAAGCTGCTTGCCGAACTGCAGAACCTCCAGTCCGCCGCCTTCCAAGGCCGCGACCGTGCGGCCGACATCGTCGAGCAAACCTGGAACGAGCTTGATCTCGAACGCGAACGCTGGAAAAACACCTACATTACCGGCATGCGCTTCGTGACGCCGCCCGAGGGGACGGAAATGCGGGAGCGCAAACCTGAGGTCGCTCCGGGTGTTGCACTGGGCGGGCTGCTGGGCGTCATTGCGGGGATGATGTTTGTATTGGGTCGAGCGCCGTGGAGCGATGGCCACAGGCGCCAAGCGGGCGACCACTAAGCACCTTGAGCCGGGAACACTAGGAACTTGCGCTCCCACGGACGAATACCGCCATGAAAAGCGCGTGAATTAGGCCTCGCAGAAGCAATTTGAACGGGAGCAACGAGCAATGAAAGTATTGACGGTGTTCGGTACTCGCCCGGAAGCCATAAAAATGGCTCCACTCGCCATCAGCTTGGCAGAAGATCCGCGTTTTGATGCCAAAGTTTGCGTTACTGCCCAACACCGCGAGATGCTGGACCAAGTCCTGCAACTCTTTCGAATTCAACCCGACTTCGACCTGAACATCATGAGACCCGGACAAGATCTCACCGATGTTACTACAGCGGTTCTGCAGGGTTTGAAGGGAGTTCTCTCCAGCTTCAAGCCCGACATCGTTCTGGTGCATGGCGACACTACCACGACCTTTTCCACCACCTTGGCCGCCTATTATCACCAAATCCCAGTGGCCCACGTCGAAGCGGGGCTACGCACCGGCAACCTATATTCCCCATGGCCGGAAGAGGCCAACCGCAAGCTGACCGCCGCGCTTGCAGAAGTGCACTTTGCTCCAACAGATACTTCGCGCCAGAATTTGCTACGCGAAGGTATACCACCCGACCACATCATCGTCACCGGGAATACCGTTATCGACGCCCTTCTGGATGTCTCCAGGCGTCTCGATACCGATCCGGGCTTGCGCGCGGAAGCAGCGAGCCCAACGAGTTCCCTAACGGCGTCCGGGCGGGTCATCCTCGTTACCGGTCATCGTCGTGAAAGCTTCGGCGGCGGCTTTGAGCGAATCTGCCAAGCGCTTGTCAAGATCGCCAGAGATCATCCCGATGTGAGCATCATCTATCCCGTTCACCTGAACCCGAACGTCCGCGGCCCGGTGAACCGCCTCCTGACTGGCATCGAGAATATTCACCTCATCGAGCCGCTGGATTATCTGCCTTTCGTGCACCTGATGAAAAAGGCCTACCTGATCCTCACCGACTCCGGAGGAATTCAAGAAGAAGCCCCATCTCTCGGCAAGCCGGTGCTTGTCATGCGAGACACGACCGAACGACCCGAAGCAATCACTGCCGGTACCGTCAGACTTGTCGGCACCGACACCAACACCATCGTGGAAGAGATTAGAAGCCTGCTCGACGATAAGGCGGCATACCGCAGCATGAGCCGCGCCCACAATCCCTACGGTGACGGAAAGGCCTGCCAGCGAATTCTGGAAACCTTGCTCGCTCGCTCCACTTTTGCGCCCCTCAACGGATCAGAGCCCCGCTGACTGTTTACGCAGGCGCACCAGTCTATTGAATGTAGCTACCCGAGCCCTCTGACTGTGGCGGACACTTTAAAAAAAGTCGCGCAAAGGGTGATTCAGAACCTACGCTCACTATCGAAATTATTCGAGAAATTTGTGCAACCAAGCCGTACGCCCTCCCTCTCTGTAGTCGTGAGGAACATCCTCTGGGCGCTCGTCGAGCGCGGCCTCCAAATCGTGATGACGCTCATCATCACGGGATTGATTGCACGCGAGTTTGGCCCAGAACTCTACGGGAAGTGGCAATATGCACTCTCGCTTCTTTTCATAGCTACAACACTGACTTACCTCTGCGGCTCGGAAGTAGTCGTACCAAGACTGGTCGCAAATCCAGAAAAAGCAGGAAAAATCCTTGGAACGGCTTTCGCAATCCGAATTCTGATCAGTTCAATAGCCTATCTCATAGGATATACCTTTACCTCTCTATTCCTGAGCGATCCAGAGGTCTCCGCCCTTGCTCAGATCATTCTTCTCCTGCTTTTCCTCGTGGAACCACCTGCCGTAATTGTCGCGTGGCTTCAGTCCAAAACCAATATCGCACCTGCTGTAAAGATTCGGCTCGCCGCCCTCTCTGGCAAGTTCATTGCAATCACAGCAATAGCTTACTTCTCCCTGAGTTACAAACTGGTTGCGGTCGCCTGGGTTGGCGAAGGGCTGCTCGTCGCCATCCTATTGTTCCTCGTTTACTTCCAACCTGGATCGCCAAAGTGGCAATTTTCACGCGCCGATGCATTCACGTTTCTCAAAGATGGCGCCATTTTCTGGCTCGGACTTCTGTTTATGACAATCTTCCTTCGTCAGGACCGATTATTTCTCGCCGAGCACACAACCTATACCGAACTCGGCGTTTACTCCGCCGCAATACAAATCACTGAAAACTGGCTGGTTCTCGGGACGATTCTTTCACAGTCTTTTGCGCCAAAATATCTCTACGGCGAGCAATCACCCTGCCGCGTCAATCAAAACATCAAAAAACTCCTACTCCTGTACCTCGCCATAGCTCTCTCTGGCTCAGCGCTGCTCTCCTTATCTTCCAATTTTCTGATAACTGCAATTTTCGGCAACTCTTACGCCGACGCCGTTCCATTGCTTCAGTACGCCGCTTTTCTGTCCGTCGCCACATTTGTGGACTCGGTCTACAACGCCTTGATGCTGAAAGAGCAGGCCGCCACATGGGTCGTGATCAAATGGGCCACCGCTCTGACAACGGCCTCAGCCATCAATTTCTTCTTTATCGAGCATCTCGGTACCAAAGCGCCTCTGATCGCCTTGTTTCTAGGGTACGGCGCGGCATGCGTCGTGGGAATCATCTATTGGATCCGCTGGAAAAAGAGAGTTCTCCCAACTTATCAGGAAGACCCTAGCTAACCCGCCGGCCGATGAACTTCATGACAGACAAACCTGCAATCTCACTCGTCTTGCCCACCTACAACGTTTCAAGATACATCGACCGATGTCTCCAGTCTTGTATCGACCAGTCCTGCACGAACATCGAGATACTCGTAGTGGACGACTGCGGCACTGACGACTCCGTTTCACGTGCAATGAAGTGGGCGGCGCTGGACCCTCGCATACGCATCATTTCAAACGCAAGAAATTTGGGAACGTACCATGCGCGAAGAGTAGGCACCGAAAACTCACGTGCGGATTATGTCCTTTACATTGATCCTGACGATACCTTGCATCGCGACGCCTGCCTTTCGATCATTCACGCGACGGAGCAGACGAAACCGGACATCGTCCTTTTCGAATTCGCGACGATTCCGACTCCTCCATGGCATCAAACACCGTCAGTGGTTCCTCACCCGCGTCTTCGGCGCCGCCATGTCCTCGATGCTGTCATGCAGACACCGCACCTTCCTTTCGGCACACCGGGAAAGGCATACTCGAAAAAAGTCCTAGCTGCTGCGTTTTCAGCCTTGTGCATTTCGACCGAAGAGCGCCTGACATTTGCCGAAGATGCGCTGCTTTTCTTCGCCGCGCTTTCCGTCTCCAGCACTTTCACCGTCATCGATAAAAGACTGTATTTTTATCATCGCAATACCTCCTCGATCACACAACAAGTTGACAGCAACTCTACATTAAAAAATATAAAACAAGTCGAAACGATCATAGAGCACATGAAACGCGTTTCACAACTAGCACAGATCGGGCTCGGGCGAGACCGGCAGACGTCGCTTTACGAGTATTTCCGCTCCAGACTTTCATGCGAGAAGCACCTGCTCAGCCGAAACCTCATTGACGAGAATGGCAATAGCCTTTACTTTTCCAGCGTTATGCATGCGCTGAAAGAACAAGGCCACGCGAAGGAGCTCTTTCGCATCCTGATTTTTTTCTTCACCTTTGGATTAAAAAGACCTTGAGAGACCTCGGCTTCCGCCTTCGTCAGTTTTGTTCGAGGAGCACAGAGCCTTATCTGTCGTCACTTCAACTCCAGCAAGGTTCGGATAGCAAATGCGGTTCCAACGAGCACTTCTTGCGCCGGTCGAACGCAGAAAAGGATCAACGCGGATCGCACAAACTCACAGCAGGCCTCCTGCACGCGATCGCGACCGACACACCCGCGCACAATCGCCGTCACGCTTCAAACACCAACTCTGGTTTGCCCTTGTCACACCGCCATCTTGCCCTGAACAATCAAGCGCTGCAAAGCCTTGACCGTTGGATCGTTCTTACATCGTGCATTGGCATTCGGCGGCTCAATTTACCTAGCTACAGATTTCGATCGAATCACAGTCGCCTAACCACAGCTAGCGAATGTTCGACCACCAAAAGCAGAATCAAAGTATTCGCGGACTTCGTAGGGAAAGAGCGTCAAGAATGCTGCTGATCGCGAGAACAGGGGCTTCTGGTACCTGAGCGGGCAGCGTGATCCAAGGGTTACTCCGGCCCCAAAGCGCACGCACCAGCGGCGTCTTAACATCTCACCACGTTTCTAAAAAAATTCAGATATTCGACAACTACACCACCCCGAAAACCAATCCACCACATACCTTCCACGAAATCCAACCTGCCCCCAGGGCCTCCGCACTCGCCTAGCATATCGCCCGGATCCCCAGCATGCGCTCCCGCACCCCGTCATCCCACGCCGCCCCCTTGCGCTTGAGCCGAAGGCTGCTCTTGCGCGTGTCGGTCTTGTCGGCGCGGATGATCGTGAGCGCGATCTTGCGCAGCAGCGACAGGTTCTGCGGCGCGTTGTCCTTGGCCACCGTGCTGGCGTCCTCGCTGAAGCTGACATCGAGGATCCAATGAAGCCGGTTCTCCACACCCCAATGCGCACGTACCGCTGCGGCCAGTTGCTCGGCGCTCAGTGCGCGCGAACTGATGTAGTAACGCCGCTCGAGATCGGATTGCTTGTCGCCGACCACCCGCATCGAGTCGATGCGCCCGATCGTCACGCACTTGGGCCAGTCGGCCGGATCGACGATGCCCTTGGCCGAGAGCACCGAGGCGATCTGCCCGACGGTGCGGCCGTGGCCGCGCTCGACCCGCGAACTGCGGTCGACCGACTCGACGCCGTGCTGATCGATGAAGGCGGTCTCGATCGCTTCGAGCAGCTTGGGCTGGTTGCCCTTGACCATCAGCAGGTAGTCGCCCTTCTTCGCAACGATCTGTTTGGCAATGCTTTTCTGGCAGCCCATGGCGTCGATCGTGACCAGCAGCCCCTTGATCGAGAGCGCCTCCAGCAACTCCGGAATCGCGGTGATCTCGTTGCTCTTGGCGGCGACCTTCTCCTGGCCGAGCACCAGTCCCAACTCGGTGGCGAAGGCGCTGACCATGTGGATCGCGCTCTCGCCGCCGCTGCCCGAGCCGCGCACGGTCTTGCCGTCAATTGCGATCGTGCCGGCGAGGCCCGCATCGTCGCTGAGCGCACCGACCACGCCGCCCACCCAGCGCCGGAACATGTTCTCGAACTGCTTCGGATCGAGCGCACGCAGGATCCGAAGGAAGGTCTCCTCGGACGGGATGCCGTTCTTGAGCACGAGGAAGCGACGCAGCCACGCCTGCTTGGTGCGTGCCCAGAAAGTGATGTCCTCGACCGTGTCGCAGTCCGAGAGCACGGCGGCGATCAGGATCACCAGGATCTCCCGGAAGTCGTGCAAGGTGCCGTTGCTCGGCTTGCGCGGATCATCGATTTCGTCCAGACAACTCATCAGGGAACCCCTTTGCGCCGCACTCACGCTCTTCGCCCAAAAGACGAGAGTAGACGTGATTTTCGAAGGGTTCACAAGATGAATGCATAAGGCGTTGAATGTGAACGACTATTTTCAGGTGGATATGCGGTCAGGGAAAATGCATTCCGAGTGCGGAGGCCCTGAACCTGCCCCCTCGTACGTAACCAGGTAGAAGCCCACGAGGGCTCGCCTGCCACAGATCATGCTGACCCAGGATGCTCATCTATTAATCACTATGGATTAGATTTACCAGAAAAAATGATAAGCATCCAATCCGCCCTCACTTTTCTCTTCACGCTTAAATTTGCGCTGGACTTCCTTTCACCATTCAGGGATCTCAATTTCGTCATCTTCAATACATTTGTCTTGCTGCTTTTCATCTCACAGAAATATATACTGCAATCGATCCATAAAAGACACGCATTGTTATTGGGCGCGTATCTTTTCTTCTGCTTTATCTGGCTCTCGAGCAGCGGAAATGTCGAGCACTTCTTCAAGTTCGCAAGCCTGGCAATCATCTTCTTTGTAGTCCGGGCAAGCGCAATGCATTTAGATTGCAACGCAATACCACTTCTATCACAACGAATATTTTTAATATTCATTGCATTAGCGTCTGCGAACTTCTTGATCTCAACCGAGCTTGCGGATCCTGCCAACAGGGAATTCTTCAACTTTGAGCATGCGAACTTACTTGGCAGCTACCTCTTGACATCGCTTCCATTCTTATACATCTCCCTCCTGCAAGAACGCGCCCTCACATTGCGAAAGACGATAATATCATTGCTCACTTTACTGAGCACCTCTACCGGAGCCTTCATCTGCTCCCTGCTCGCTTTTGTGAACATAAAGAAGCTTTCTCTGCGATTTATCGTTCTGAACGTAATTTTTTCATTAATAGCCGCAGTAACCTCCTATTTCTATTTACGCCATTTCTCACCTGAAATGTTCGCGAAGATCTTCGGGCCACTACACCTTCTGCTGGGTGGTGGAGGGTCTGACCTCGTTCACGCAGCTAGGCAGAAGCTACCGATTCAGGTTCTTGGAGATGAATACCAAGGATCTATGCTCTGGAGACTATATGCCTACATTGTATTTATAGACTTTATTATTGAGCAACCATATTGGTCGCTATTCTTCGGGAACGGTTTTTTGGGCTTCTTGGAGATCTGGGACGGAATTGCGCCGCATAACGATTTTCTATTGATCCTGATTGACTTTGGGCTACTAGCATTTCTTGCGCTATTATATTTTCTCGTCAGATCGTTTTCCTGGTGCCTACGACGTGACATATTCATGACGCCACTGATCCTAATAATGACACTCAGGCTTCTTACCGAGAACAACATTTACTCGTATTACATACTCAGTAACTTCTTGATAATCTCGATAGTTTTCTTTCAGGCGAAAGAAAAACTCAACAAAGACCATGAGAGCACTAATCATAACTAACATGTATCCGGATCGCAATCCGGATACACCTTATGCAGGCATATTCGTAAAGGAACAGCACGAATCCCTGATTCGCAATGGAGTAAAGTGCGATCTTTTCGTAATCGAAGGCTTCAGATCGAAAATAGAATATGCTTCAACCGCGATAAATCTTTTGATTAAGAGTCAATTCGGCGGCTACGACATCATTCATATACACTATGGCCTGAGCGGACTATTCACCCTTCTCGCTCCTTTCCGCTCGATTTGGAAAAGAACCATCCTCACACTACATGGGGGAGACATACTCGAGGATCAGGGAAAGACGGTTCAAGTATTGATCACCAAGCAGGTTATCAAGCGCATCGGAAAGGTGATCACGCTTAACGCGACGATGAACAGGATCGTCGCCCAAGCCCAGGCGAACTACGAAACACTGCCTTGCGGCGTGGATACGGATTTTTTTTCCCCTCAGGCCGCCGCATCCAAGCGGAACTTGATTCTGTTCCCCGGAAGAAAGGACCGCACGGTAAAGAACTTTTCTTTTTTTCAGGCCGTCATGAATGCGTACGCAGAAAGGCATGGTGAGATGCAGATCGTCCCACTGGACGGCTTTACTCGAGAAGAAGTACGTCACCTTATGTCGGAATCGAGCGCTTTGCTGATGACGTCCATTAGCGAGGGCTCACCCCAATCGATCAAAGAAGCTATGAGCTGTGACCTGCCCGTCGTGAGTTCCGACGTTGGCGACGTTCGCTCCATCGTCGGAAGCACTCCCGGAACAAGGATCTTCCAACTGTCCGACCGCCCCGACTACGTGGCAGATCTGCTTCACGAGGCGATTCTAGAGGGCAGTCAACGCCCAGGAGCCCGAAGAGAGCGAATATTGCGTCTTGGTCTCGATAACGAGCAGATCACGAAGAGATTAATGCAGATCTACGCAGAGCAAATTCATGGCCTCTAAACTGTCACTAGCCCTATATTACTTGATAGTCTTCCATCTCCCGAATACGAAATACATCAAATTCTTCAACAAGATTCGCGTATGGTATGCATCGAAGATATTGCAAGTGATGGAATATCATCACCAGTCAATTCTGGAAGATCGAGTTTACTTGTCTGATTGCAAGAACGTGAAAATTGGCAGACACTGCCACATCAACGAAGGAGTTTTCATACAAGGCGCATCGATAGGCAACCATGTGATGATTGCACCTAACGTCGCAATTCTGAACGAATCGCACACGTACTCCGACCCAACCATACCGATGATTTTCCAGCCGACCACCGAAAAACGAAATCCACAAATTTCGGACGACGTATGGATTGGCAGAAACGTCATCATCCTCCCTGGGGTGATCATAGGAAGAGGCAGCATTGTTGGCGCAGGCGCTGTAGTGACTAAAGACGTTCCATCGGGAGCCATAGTTGGAGGCGTACCGGCGAAGATAATCAAGATGAGAGATCTTTCCACCTCGACGCAGCAACAGGCCCTCTGACGAACATCACCGGGCTCTACTCGCTGGAACTCCGGAGAGGAACTTTTTTTCAATTTCCGCTTCTTTCGGGCAGAAGCGCGTTGCAGACCAATCCTTCAAGCCAAGCATAATTAATGAAGAACATTTTTCAGGATTTAGCCGAAAACCCCAACCTTACGACGTTGAGCCTTGAGGAAACAGCGGATTTCTTATTGAGCACACCAGCCGAATCGCCACCTGTTGTCCGCGAGGACTTGAACGCATTCAAGATCTGCTTACGGGAGGTCAACGAAGACGTCCGACGGGCAATCGAGAACGCAGAGCTTATAAACATGGACGGGATGTCCATGGTCTTCGCCTACGAGATTCTTTATGGAAAGAAATTTCCACGGGTCACTGGATGCGACCTCTTTATTTTCCTTTTATCCAAGCTTGAGAAAAATAACAAAACGGCCTACTTCCTCGGAGCAACTCAAGAAACGCTCGACGCCCTCGTAAAGGTCGTATCACTCAGGTACAACAAAACCATCATAGCCGGCGCACGCAATGGATACTTCAAGAGATCCGAATGGGAAGACATCATTGATTCCGTGAACCGCAGCGGAGCGGACTTTTTGTTTGTCGGAACGCCTTCACCACAGAAAGAAGAATTTCTTAACTTCGCAAAATCGAAGCTGATGAATGGGATGGTTCTGATGGGAGTGGGAGGATCTTTCGACGTTGTAGCGGGAAAGGTTCAACGCGCACCTTTTTGGATGCAGCGATGGAGCCTGGAGTGGCTGTATCGAATCCTCCAGGAGCCACGGCGGATGTGGAAAAGATATCTTGTAACCAACACTAGATTTCTTCTATTCTTACTCGTGGCAAAATATCTATTGCTGTGCAGGCGCAGAAAGGCTCCACGTGCTTGACCATGGTTGTGCGCACGCGCTGCGACGTTGCCCGGCCTGGCGGCCCACGCGGGGACGAAGGGCAAGACACGCGCACGCGTTTTCTTCAGCTATACCGAGGTGGAAGGAACGTGCAGGAACATAACGTTTGAGAATGTCATGGACTTGATTTTAGGAGCGTGACCTTCTCGCGTTGACAGCATTTGCCTTCATTGAAAACTGCTCCTGATTCTGTTCCTTTATACCCATGCCTCAATCACTCAACTACACTCCGACGTTCGCTGAACGCTACCCAGTGGCATTGGCTGCTGCACTCGCTGACGCCGGCACGGCCATTCTCGCAGCATACGCCGCCTTCTTATTGCGGTTTGGCAGTTTCGATGTCGACCAGCGTTATTTTTTGGGTGCGATTACGTGGGCTGCGCTCGTGGTGGGCGCGTTGTTTGTAATGGGAGCATATGGCTCTTGGCGGGGGCAGTCTTTCGCTCGGCAGGTTACACGTGTTGTTGGTGGATGGCTGCTTGCAGCAGCAATGCTAGCGATGCTTGGCTTTTTGCTTAAACCTGAATCCGTGTTGTCTTCAGCGCGTACCCGCTCCGCGAGCCCCAGCGCATGATTTTTCTGCTGCCTGACTCCCAATCTCAGCTCACCGCAGCCCCGAGCACCGTCCTTTCACGGCCCGGAGGCCCGGCGAGCCGGGCTTACGGGGGGTGCGCTACGTCATTTTCCTGCTCCCACGCGGCCGTCGCCCTTTCGCCGCAGCGAAATGGCCTCGATTCGGAGAATTTGGCCGTCGGATTTGCATCACGGCGAAGCCACCGCGCACAGTCGCGCCTGCACCGTGGTGAACACCTTCACATGCGCGGCGACGCCGCGTCCGAAGTCCAGCACCAGGCGGCGGGCGTGTTCGACGAACTTCGCCGCACGGTACATCACCTCCTGCAGCACTGTCTTGATGCGTCGGCGCTTGGCCGGGTGACGGATCGGCGAGAGCTCGCCGGTCAGCCCGAGTTGGCCGATCAGGCGCAGGCAGTTGTAGGCGAACGCGGCCAGATGCATGACCGCGTCGTTGGTGTCGAACTTGCCCGAGGGCAGGCGCTCGAGGTCCAGGTCGGTCTTGATCTCGGAGTGGAACTGCTCGTGCGTGCCGTGGTGCTTGTAGAGCTCGATCACGTCAGCCATCGCCACTTCGAGGCTGGTCCACCAGCCTTCGATCTCGATCTCGGGGGTCAGCAGGTGCTGGCCCTTCTTGTCGATCGTGCGCTCGGTCACCCGCACCACCAGACGCAGCGTGCGCTTGGCCTTCTTCCAGGCACGGTCGATCTTCAGGTCCAGCAGCCCCACCCGCTTGCCCGCGCGCACTTCCTCGAAGACGCCGGCGGCCTCGGCCCGGTCCACCCAGGCGGTCTTGTCCTGACGGCGCGGATTCCACTTGGTGAGGTAGTCGAACGAACGCCCCAGCGCTGCCCAGCGATCGCGCTCGTCGGCCAGCGCGAACAGCAGCCGGGCGCTGTCGAAGCCGCTGTCGGCCCGCCACAGCAGCTTCGCATCGGCCGCACACACCCGGCGCAGGCGCGGGAACGCGCGCTCGAAGAAATACTCGGTCTCCAGCGCCGAGTGGTGCGACCCCGCGCGCAGCTCCAGGCCGAGGTTCCAGCCCTCGTTGCCCAGGTACAGCGCGATCGGCGTGTAGCCATCGACGCCCTGGTAAGTGCGGCTGACCGCCTCCTTCTTGGTGTCGGAGTTGTCCATCACGAAGGTGTCCAGATCGGCGCAGACGTAGCCCTTGTGCGCCGTGATCGGCGCCTCGGTGCGCTCGAGCAGGCGCAGGCTCAGCTCGTCGGTCAGCTCGCGCAGCTCGGCCGCGCGGGCATCGAGCCGTTGGCGCATCCACACGCTGCCGGGCACCTTGGCGAGCCCGAGCGCTTCCTTGAAGAAGCGGTCGCCGCGAAACGGCTCGATCGCCTCGAAGTCGCTTTTGCCCAGGCTCAGCAGCCCCACCACCGACTTGACCAGGTCCGAGCTCCGCATACCCTGCGACACCGGCAGCCTCGGGTCGATCACCGCCTCGACCTGTGCCGCCTGGCAGCACTGCCCGATCAACGCCAGGCCCGAGTAGGACGTCAGATTGAGCTTGGCGGATTGCTTGACTTCGAAGCGCGGCATGGTCGGTTGGGTGAAAGGCTCGGATGCGTAATTATACAATTACATCAATGCGTTAGGCTGGATTTCCGGCTAAGCGAACACGGATTCAGGTTAAAGCTTCGGAGAGCTATTCACGGCTGTGGTTCAGCTACACGATGGTCATCAGCGCAGGGGTGGGGGTCGGATTGCGTCTGCTGGTGTTCATGTTTCTTCGTCGAGCTCGTAGGTCGGGGAAGAACCTGAAGCGGGTGGTTGTCGTCCGGTCCATCGCTGGGCAGGAGGCAAGACTGCCCTCGCAACTGGCACTGCGCGAACAAGGCTACGAGTTGAGTGGCACGATCTCCTGTAGCGACGGCCCGGACTGGCTGGAAGGGCTCTGCGACGAGGTCAACGCTAGTGGCGCGCACGAAGTGTGGCTAATGCTTCCTTTGAGTCAAGGCATGCGGGTTCAGTCAGCCATTTACGCGCTACGACACCATGTGGTGTCCATCCGCTTCATGCCGCAATTCGATGATCTCCCCCTACTCAACCACCAAGTGAGCCGCGTAGCAGGTTTCTATTCGATCGATCTGAGCGTGACACCGATGGACGGTATCGCGCGTATCGTCAAGCGCACTGAGGATTTGGTGATCGGCAGCCTGATTCTTTTGATTATCTTCCCTGTATGCGTGATGATCGCACTCGCGATCAAGCTGACCTCACCAGGCCCGGTGCTTTTCAAGCAATACCGCACCGGTATCAACGGGCAGCACTTCAAAGTATACAAGTTCCGCTCGATGGTCCTGCATCAGGAGGGCGACGGCCAAGTGACCCAGGCACGCAAGGGCGATGCACGCGTTACCCCGATTGGCGCGTTCTTGCGCCGCACCAGCCTGGACGAACTACCGCAGTTTTTTAACGTACTGCAGGGGCGGATGTCGATCGTTGGCCCGCGCCCCCATGCGCTAGCACACAACGAGTATTACAAGGACTTGGTCGAATCCTACATGCAGCGCCACAAGGTCAAGCCGGGGATCACGGGCTGGGCGCAAGTGAATGGCCTGCGGGGTGAAACCGATACGCTCGAGAAGATGCAGGCACGGGTGGAACACGACCTGTGGTACATCGACAACTGGTCGCTCTGGCTCGACCTGAAGATCATCTTCCTGACGGTGTTCAAGGGCTTCGTGAACCCGAACGCGTATTGAGCCGGGTCACCCGGCCGTTGCCTGTCCGTACAGATCGGCCAGCATGCACGCGAAGGCGACAACCGAGGCCCCGCTGAGAACCAGGACGGCAGCCGCGGCGCAGTCCTTGGCGACCTGGACGAAGCGCGCGTGCTCGGGATGGAGGCCGTCGAGAGCGGCTTCGAGCGCGGTGTTGATGAGCTCGGCAGCCAGCACGAGGGCGATCATCACGACGACGATGGCGGACCATAGCCAGCCGGGGCGCAGCACCGCGAGCGCGAAGAGCGCGGCGAGCGCCGCGAGGCATTGGCTGCGGAAGCTGGCTTCCAGCCGCCAGGCGTCGCGCACGCCAGCCCAGGCGAAGCGAACGCGGCGGGAGAAGGGAAGGCCCTTGCCGGGAGGTCGCATCTCTTCACTCCAGCGACGAGACGAGAGTCAGACGGTGTTGTAGGAGCGACGCGAGTCGCGATCTCAGCGGCTGTGATCGCGGCTTGCGTCGCTCCTACAGGGGCGTCGAGCCATGGCGCCTATTGCAGGAGCGACGCGAGTCGCGATCCGGGCGACTGTAGTCGCGACTTGCGTCGCTCCTACGGGGGCGTCGAAGCGTGGTGCGCGGGGCGGGCTCGTATCAAGACTTTCTCACGCCCGCCAGGACATATATTTCTTGAACAACTGCATGCGCTCCGCGCTTTCGGGGTCTTCGGCGGCACGCTGGGCGGCTTCCTTCATGAAGGCGATCAGCACGGCGACGAAGCCGGCGGCGAGCACGGCGAGGATCACGATCAGGGCGCGCTTGGGCTTGGACTTGCGCTCGGGCGGGATGGCGGTGTCCAGCACCTGGATCAGCGCGCTGTCCTTGGCCTCCTCGATCTTGGCGAGCTCGAACTGCTGCGCCAGCATCTGGTACAGCGTCTCGTAGTACTTCACGTTGCGCAGCAACTGCAGGTTGGTCGCGGCGGCGCTCGATTCGCCACCGACCTGGGTGTCGCGCAGCGCGCTCGCGCCCTCGATGCGTGCGAGCTCGGTCTGCAGCGCAAGCAGCTCCTGCTGCGCAGCCTTGAGGCGGGGGTTTTCCTCGGCGGCGAAGGCGCGCATGGCGCCGATCTCGACCTCCTTCACCGAGATCTGCCCGCGCAGCCGCGCCGTCACCTCGATCATCGCCTGGCCCTGGGCGTCGATGCTCGCCAGGCCACCCCGCTCCATCGCCGAGCGCGCCTCGATCTCGGCCGCCACGAGGCGGTCACGCGCGTCGACCATCTGGCGTTCGAAGAAGAGGCGCTTCTGCGAGGCCTCGGTCACCGCCAGCACCTCGGTGAGCCTGTTCAGCTCTTCCACGTAGGCGTTGGCCATCTTCGCGGCGAGCTCGGGGTCCTTGTCATCGACCGAGATGGTGATGATGCCGTCCTTGCCGGCGGTGAAGCTGGATACATTCTCCAGCGACTTGCGCGCGTCCTCCGCAAACTCATCCTCGTAATAGTTCACCAGGTCGAAGCGCGCGATCATCGCATCGGCCACGGTGCGGCTCTTCAGCATGCCGACGTAGAGGTCGCTCGGGTTCTTGATCCCGGCCGCTGCGCCGGCAATGCCGGCGAGCCCGCCGAGCTGGCCGAGCAGCGCCGAGGCGGTCGACTGCGATTGCTGCGGCGGCAGGATGGCCGTGGTCGCGGTGAAGATCGGCGTCATCAGAAGCGTCGCGCCCACCGTCAAGGCCCCCACCAGCACCGGCAGGCCGAGGATCAGCTTCTTGAACTTGGCGAGCACGATCGCGAGATCGAGCAGAGAGATCTCGTCGTCGTCCTCCACCACCACCATTTGGCCCTGCGGGCTCTCGATCGCCGCCTTCTGCATCGTGCTTTCGTTCATGGTCATCGCTCAGTCGTTCTCGATCGAGCGCACCGCGGCCACACCGAGGCCGAGGTTGGCGAAGATCTGCGTCCAGTCCTTGGCAATGCGCGCGAAGGCCGTCCAGCCCGACTCGCGATCGATCAGCTCCGGAATCACGATGATGTCGCCCGGCAGCACCGTCGTCCCCATCACGCTGCTGAACCAACTGCCCGTTTCGGCCACCACCGTGCCGTCGGCGCGCAGCACGAAGGCCGCGCTGCGGTCGCCCTCGCGGCTCATGCCGGCCTGCTCCAGGTAGTCGGAAACGGTGCGGCTGGGCCGCCACAGCAGGGCAGACTCGGTATTGACCGCACCGAACACCTGCACGAAATCGGGCCGATTCGGGATCACCAGGCGATCGCCGTTCTCCAGCCGGAAGCCGGGGATCTGCGCGAAGCTCGGCTCGTCCGCCGGCAGGCCGAGCGACATCCGGCCCGAGGACTTCAGCGTGCGCATGCGGGCGAGGAAACGCCCACGCGCCTCGCGCTCGGCGCGCAGCTGCGCCTGCGCCTGGGCCACGGCCTGGGCGTCCCCGATGATGTTGGCGGAAACCCGCGCCGACTCGGCAACTGCCTGCTGCTCCAGGCGCTGCACCAGCTTGTCGAGGTTGGCCTGCTGCGACCTGCGCACCGACTCGCGGTAGAACTCGGCGCCGAACAGGTAGGCGTCCGCGGTCGGCCCGCCCGCCTTCTCGATGATGTTCACCAGGGTCTCGCCCGGCTCGGCCACATACACCCCGGGGCGGTTCACCTCGCCCTCCACCCGCATCACCACGCGGCGGCGGCTCACCGGCACGCGCACGTCGCCCGCGGTGAAGATCGAGATCGTGTCGCCCGCCTGCAGGCGCAGGTTGTCCGGGCCGTTGGGGTCCGCGAACAGCCCGTTGAGGCTGAACGGGATCAGCTTGAGCGCCATCTGCGGGCGCTCGAGCCGCTCGACCACCGCGTAATCCATGTTGATGTCGACGAAGAGGTTGCCGACATCGCCGACGAAGCTGCCGCGATCGAGCAGGCTGCGGTTCTGGTTGTCCACCACGTAGCGGTTGATCAGGGTGGCCTTGTCCGGAATCAGGTCCGAGATCCGCATGCCGGCGCGGTAGGGCAGGCGCACCGGTGCGCTCACCCCACCGCGCAGCGTCACCGCATTGGCGAACTCGGCCAGGATGGGCTGCACCGCGACCAGGTCGCCGGATTTCAGCACGAAGTCGGGCTGCCCCGGCTGCAGCGACACCTCGAACACCGAGCGCGGCTGGTCCGCGCTCGGGTCCAGGCGCTCGACGAAGGCCAGGCGCGGGTCGGCCACGACGGGCAGCCCGCCCGACACCGTCAGCACGCTGCGCAGCGTGTCCGTACGGTCCTTGAGCTCGTAGATCGCCGGCGCCTTCACCTGCCCGGTCAGCGCCACGTAGCCGTGCGCCGGGGGGATCACGATCACGTCGCCATCGACCAGGCGGATGTCGGCCGAGGTGTCGCCGTTGGCGAGGAAGCGGTACAGGTCGATCTCGGTGATCACCTGGTTGTCGCGCTTGACCTGCACGCGGCGCAGCGAACCATTGGCCCCCGGGCCGCCACTCTGGAACAGCGCGCCGATCAGGGTCGAATTGCCCGACACCGTGTAGGTGCCCGGACGCCGCGCCTGGCCCACCACGAACACGGTGATGCCGCGCACCCGGTCCAGGCTCACGCTGACGCTCACGTCGCGGTAGATGCGGCCCACCTGATTCTCGATCACCTGCACCGCGTTGGCGATCCGCACCCCGGCCAGGCTCACCGGGCCGATGGTCGGCAGCGTGATCATGCCGCTGCGGTCGATCTGCGCCCGGGTCTGCGACTCGAAGGCGCCCCAGATCCGCACCAGCACCTGGTCGCCCGGGCCGAGCACGTAGTCGTCGGCGACCGGCGCGGTGGGGCTGTTGAACACTCGCGAGCCCGCGAAGAAGCCCGAACCGTACAGCGGCAGCACCTGCCCGGTGCTGCGCGCCACGAATTGCTGGAAGTCGTTGAGCACCCGCGCGGCGCGCACCGTGCCGCCCACGCGGTCGTTGCCGTCGGCGTCGACCGTCACCGCCTGGTCGAGCGCGGCATCCTGGGAGGGGCTCAGGCCTTCACCGCCGATCACGGTCGGAGCAGCCTGGGTCTCGAATCCGTCCGCGGCACCGGCAGATGCCGCAGCACCGCTGGCGGCACCGACGGCCGCACCCGGCGCGCCACCGGACAAGGTAGGGGCCCCCATGCCCACCCCGCCGCTCCCCACGGCAGCCGGAGCACCGCCCGCCGCCGCGAAGCCCGCTGCAGCGGGGGCGTTCTGCGCCATCGTCACGGACGAGCAAGCCAGTGCCAAGCCCAGGATCAGCGCCTTCGCAGCGCTCCGCAGGCGGTTGCAATGTTCGGTGGTATTCATTTTCTGACAACATAAGGACGCTTGAGGGCGTGGATTGTAGCTGGAAAAAGTCGGCTGACTGGCTGCGCTCGGTCACGGCTTGGCGGGGCAGCCGGAATCGGGCGGCCTAGATTGTCGTATTCTTCTCCTTCAAGGACTTGTTCATGTTTCAACCACGGTCGGCACAAGCTAGAATAGTTGCGTCCGAAACAAACTTTTCCAGCGCTCGGCCAGCCGGTCGCGCTTTCCTCGACAGGAGTTTCCATGAAAAAAACCGCTCTGATCGCCGCGATCCTTGCCTTCTCCACCGCGCCCGTGCTGGCGCAAACCGCCCCGCGCCCCGGCACGGGCGCTCCTGCGCAGGCAGCCCCTGCGCCGGCCCAAGCGGGTGCGACCGGTGCGCAAGCCGGTGCTGCGGGTAGCGGAGCGGGCGCCGCCGGTGCCAGCGCGGCTGCGGTGGGTGGTTTGACCGCAGGCACGGTGGCCGCCGTTGCAGTCGGCGTGGCGGCCGTGGCCGCGGCGGCGAGCAGCGACAGCAGCTCGGGCACCACCGGCACCACCGGCACCACGCGCTAAGCCGTCGCGTCAGGCTGGTGGGTCGATAGTCCGACGGGAATTCGCGCAGATCGCGACTCGCGTCGCTCCTACGGCGAGACTGCTGCGGCAATGCCTTTGCAGAAGCGGCGGAAGCCGCGAACGGCTGCGCTCGACGACCACCCGACTCGAAGCACAAGCCCCCCGGGGGTCACCCTTTGGGGGCTTTTCGTTTGATGAACGCCGTACCTTCTGTTCCGATGTCGCGCGCTTTACCAGAGCGACTGGCCGTGCTGGCGATTCTCGCCTGCGCGGCCTGCAGCACCGACTCGACCAACATCTCGCGCACCTTCGAGCTCGCCTACCGCGGCGGCTCCTTGGCGGACCGGGCTGCGCCGAATCCGGCCTATCGCTACCTGCGCACGGTGGTCGACGGTCGCAGCGCGCTGCTCGTGCTGGGCTACACCGATCCCGATCCAGCGACGCCCGACGCGCCTCCGATCGAGGTCTGGTATAGCGCGGAGGGCGAGGTCGTGCGCCTGCAGCAGGGGCGCGTCGTCGGCACCAGCGGGCTCAGCACCGACTGGCGCAGCACCCGCGCACCAGACGCCCCCACCTGGGGCAGCCTGGTCGCGAGCGCAGCTCAGGACCGAGCTGCCGGCCAAGTGCTCGCCACCTGGCAACGCACCCGCGACGAATCCGCCTACCGCTCGGGGGTCATCGACCGCATCAGCGTGCATGCCATCGCCGCCCCGCGCGGCACCGAGCTCGCCGGCCTCGCCCCCGAAAGCCTGCAATGGTTCGAAGAGCGCGCCGAACCGATCGTCCCGCCCGCCGGCACGCCGGGCGCCGTCCGCCTCACCGCGCGCTACGCCCTGCGCGTCGACAGCGGCGCGATCGAGGTCGTCTACACCGAACACTGCCTCGGCCCGGAGCTCTGCCTCTCGCTGCAGCGCTGGCCGGCACGGTGACTCGATGACGCGCCCGCTTCCCGCCGCGACCACGCTCGCACGCCCCGTCCGGCCATCACGTCTGTGCCTCGCCGTGGCGCAGGTCTGCATCGTGCTGGGGATGCCGACCGCGGCCGGCAACGCCCAGGCCGGCGGCGGCGCGACCACGTCCGTGGCGTCCGCACAAACGGCCATCCGCGCGGGCGAACGCCTCAGCGACTGGCTGCTGCGCAACCCGCCCGGCGCTGGCGACGACCCCGCTGCACTCGCCTGGCAAGTGCCAAGCGCCCGCCAGGCCCAGGCGGAGCTCAAGCAGGCCTTGCTCGCCCAGCTGTGGTCTGCACGTGACCTGCAGGCCGACGAGACCACCCGCCAGCGCCTCGCCGACTGGCTGCGCAGCCTGCCCGTCACCGGCCGCGTGCCGCTGGCGATCGTCGACGCACGCTGGCTGCAGGCCAATCCGGACCAGGATCCGATCCTCGCCCCCGGCCACGCGCTCGTGCTGCCACAGCGCCCCGGAACCGTCACCGTGCTCGCCGACGACGGCCGCCCCTGTGCTGTCGTGCACCGGCCCGGCACCCAGGCCCGCGGCTACCTGCAGGCCTGCATCGGCGGAGCGGCCAGCGAGGCCGACATGGCCTGGATCGTGCAACCAGATGGTCGCGTGCAGCGGTTCGGAATCGCCACATGGAACGCCGAACCGCAGTCGGAACCGGCTCCCGGCGCCTGGATCTGGGCGCCGCGCCGTAGCGCCGCCTGGCCCGAGGATTTCTCCGACCGCCTCGCCACCTTCCTGGCGACGCAGTCCCCCACGCCGATCGCGGCTCGCGCCGCTCCTACACAAACCGGCACGCCGATCGCGGCTCGCGCCGCTCCTACACAAACCGGCACGCCGACCACCGCCCCCGTAGGAGCGACGCAAGTCGCGATCCCGCCGTCGGATCCCGCACCCGCCGCCGGCCAACACGACGAGCGCCCGATCGCGGCTCGCGCCGCTCCTACACAAACCGGCACGCCTCCTAGCGCCCCCGTAGGAGCGACGCAAGTCGCGATCCCGCCCTCGGATCCCGTCGTGGCCCGGCCAGGGGTACACACCGCCAACGACTGGGGCTTCATCGGCCTGCTGCAAACCCCCACCGCGCGCATGTCGCCGGCGGGCGAGCTGCGCTTCCACCTCAGCCGCGTCGAGCCCTACACCCGCGGCAGCGTGGTGGCGCAGCCCTTCGACTGGCTGGAGGCCGGCTTCCGCTATACCTCGGTCAGCAACCGCCTCTACGGCCCGCAAGACCTGTCCGGCAACCAGAGCTACAAAGACAAGAGCATCGACTTCAAGCTGCGCCTGGCGCAGGAAACCGCCCACACCCCCGCGCTCGCCATCGGCATGACCGACATCGGCGGCACCGGCCTGTTCTCGGGCGAATACCTCGTCGCCAGCAAGCGCAGCGGCGATTTCGACTGGTCGCTCGGCCTCGGCTGGGGCTACGTCGGCAACGCCGGGAGGGTGAAGAACCCCTTCACCTGGTTCGACGACAGCTTCGCCGAGCGCGAGGAGGGTGCCGGAGGCGGCTCTGGCGGCGAGTTCAGCGCGAGCAACTACTTCAAGGGCCGAACCTCGTTCTTCGGCGGCGTCCAGTACGCCCCCTCCGACGACTGGGTCCTCAAGCTCGAATACGACGGCAACGACTACCAGAACGAGCCCCAGGGCAACAACCAGAAGCACGACAGCCCCTTCAACGTTGGCGTCGTCTACCGCTACGCCTCCGGTCTCGATCTCACCGCCGGCCTCGAACGCGGCAACACGCTGATGCTGGGCCTCACCCTGCACGGCAGCCTGGCCGACCTCACCGTACCCAAGCTGCTCGACCCCAGCTACCCCAGGCCGCTCTCCACCTACCCCGCCGGTCCCACCGACTGGGCGCGCATGAGCGCCGAGTTCACCGAGCAGACGCGCTGGCCGGTACGCGAGGTGCGCCGCCAGGGCACCGACCTGCAGCTCGTCGTCGAAGAGCCCTACACCATCTACCTGCGCGACCGCATCGACCGCGCCGTCGCCGTGCTCCACCGCCACGCCCCCGCCGACGTCCGTCGCTTCGTGTTCAGCTTCCACGAACGCGGCCTGCCGCTCACCGACTGGGTCGTGCTGCGCGACGAATGGGTGGCCCGGCAGACCCGCTATCGCGCCCATGCCGAGCAGTTCGAGGCCGTGGTCGCCGCCGAGCACTGGCCCGCGCACAGCCAGGAAAAGCTCTGGGTCGGCCCCGCCGAACGCTTCAGCACCGGGCTCGAGCCCAGCTACAGCCAGAGTCTGGGCGGCCCGGACGGCTTCATCCTGTTCCAGCTCGGCATCACCGCGCCCACCGAGCTGCGCCTCGCCGACGACACCTGGCTGTCCGGCCGCGCCAACCTGGGCCTCGTCGACAACTACGACAAGTTCGAGTACGACGGCCCCAGCAACCTGCCGCGCGTGCGCACCGACATCCGCAAGTACGTCACCGAGTCGGATCTCACCCTGCCCACGCTGCAGCTCAACCACGTGCGCGCGCTCGGCACCAACCAGTACGCCAGCCTCTACGGCGGCTACCTCGAGCCGATGTTCGCCGGCATCGGCGGCGAATGGCTCTACCGCCCGTGGAACAGCCACTTCGCCTTCGGCCTCGACCTCAACCACGTGCGCCAGCGCGAGTTCGACCAGCACTTCGGCCTGCGCGACTACGACGTCACCACCGGCCACGCCACCCTGTACTGGCACACCGGCTGGCAGAACACCCTGGTCAAGCTCAGCGCCGGTCAGTACCTCGCTGGCGATCGCGGCGTCACCGTGGACATCGCGCGCCAGTTCGACAACGGTGTCAAGATGGGCGTCTTCGCCACCAAGACGGACGTATCGGCCGAGGAGTTCGGCGAGGGCAGCTTCGACAAGGGCATCTACCTCAGCATCCCCTTCGACGCCATGCTGCCCTTCTCCAGTGCACGCACGGCCGACATCATCTGGCGCCCGCTCACCCGCGACGGCGGCGCCATGCTGTCGCGCACGCTCAGCCTCTTCGACCTCACCCGCCTGCGCGACCGCCGTGTCGGCCGCTACGCCCCCGCGGGCTCGCAGGCCTGGCTGGCGCTGGGCGACGACCGCGAGGACGGCCGCTCGATCTGGGGCGAGCTCGGCCACACCGGCGGCTGGCTCGCCGACAAGATCTTCTCGCCCGAGGCCGTCCGCCCCCTGCTGCTCGGCGCCGGGCTCACCGGCCTCTCGGCCACGCTCGACCGCCCCCTCGCCGACTGGGCCGACGAGCACCAGAGCGGCAGCTGGGACACGCTCGGCGAGGCCGCCAGCCTCATCCCCTTCGGCCTCGCCGCGGGCGCCGGCGCGCTATGGATGGGCTTGGCCGATGACGCGGCTTCCGACACTGCCCGCACCAGCCTGCTCGCCGCCGGCTGGACGCTCGGCGCCCAGCTCGCCACCAAGTACGCGGTCAACCGCGCCCGCCCCGAAGCCGGCCTCGGCCCACACGAATTCCGCGGCCCCGGCAACGGCGGTTCGGATTCCAGCTTTCCCTCGATTCACATGGGCGTAGCATTCGCACTCGCCACCCCGTTTGCACAAAAGTATGATGCGCCGTGGCTGTATGGCCTCGCCGCCGCCACCGGCTTCGGTCGCATCCAGGAACGCCAGCATTTCTTCTCGGACGTGGTCGCCGGCAGCCTGATGGGCTATGGCATCGCGTCACTGCTGGTGGACGAACAGCGCAGCCGCGACGGGCCGGTGATCACCCTCGGGACCGATCGCAGCCTGCAGGCGCACTGGAAGTTCTAAGCCGAGCCCAACCGTTTTCTGTGAACACGATGCTGACCCAGCTCCCCGTCCTCACCAAAACCGCAGTGCTCGCCGTCGTGCCGCTGCTGCTGACCCTGGCCGTGATCCAGGTGCTGATCAAGCCTGCCCGGCGCATCGGCCTGGTAGACCGCCCCGGCGGCCGCAAGGAGCACGACGGCGAAATCCCGCTCATCGGCGGCCTCGGCATGGCAATCGCGCTCATCCTCAGCGTACAGCTCGCCGAACCCCAGACCCTGATCGACCTCAACGTCCTCGGCGGCATCGCCCTGCTGGTCGTGGTCGGCGTACTCGACGACTTCCTCGACATCCGCGCCAAGACCAAGCTCCTCGTCCAGGCCATCGCAGCCATGCTCATCGTGCTGCCGAGCGGCGTCTACATCACGCATGTGGGCGATATCCTGGGAATCGGGAACATCAGCCTCGGCCCCCTGGCCCTGCCCTTCACCGTATTCGCGGTCGTCGGCCTCATCAACGCGGTCAACATGGCCGACGGCGCCGACGGCCTCGCGGCCGGCCTCACCTCGACCACCGTCGTCTGGTTCATCGCCTGCGCCCTCGTCGTCGGCAACCAGTCGATGGCCCTCGACCTCGTCATCCTGCTCGCCGTCACGGTCGGCTTTCTCTGCTACAACATGCGCACCCCACTGCGCCACAAGGCGGCCGTGTTCATGGGCGACGCCGGAAGCATGATGCTGGGTGCGCTGCTGGCATGGTTCGCGATCCAGCTCCCGCACAACAGCACCGCCGTACCGCCACCTCCGCCCTTCGCGATCCTGTGGATGCTGGGGTTGCCAGTGCTGGACACCGTGGTGCTGATGATCCGCCGCATGCTGCAGGGACGCAGCCCGTTCAGCGCCGGGCGGGATCACATGCATCACATCTGGATGCATGCGGGTTTTAGCCCGGGCGAGACGACGTTGCTGTTGATGCTGCTCAACGCTCTGATCGGTCTGGTCGGTTTTGCAGGCTGGCGTTCGGGTGTGCCGGAATGGGCTCTGGCACTTGGTTACGTTGGGCTGTTCGCGATACAGGCATCGATCACCCAGCATGCCTGGGTCGTCTCGAAGTGGCTCAAACGGCATCACTGCGCACGAGCCCAGCAATAACTCAGGGCCACACGGTGCATACCCAAGCCAGCATCAACCCGACGACCTGCGCCCGCAGCCTAAAATCTCCGAATTACTCTCTGTAGGAGCGACGCAAGTCGCAATCCAGCGCACAGAACTACGCTCCCTCCTGCACCAAGCGAACCCCATGACCCCCTACCAACAACTACTGCAAGACCTACCTCGCGCACCAAAGACCTGGCTCATCACCGGGGCCGCCGGCTTCATCGGCTCGAACCTTTTGGAAACCTTGCTTACCCTCGACCAGACGGTCGTCGGCCTCGATAACTTCGCCACCGGCCACCAACGCAACCTCGACGAGGTTCGCAGCGTGGTCACCCGCGAACAATGGGCGCGCTTTGCTTTCCTCAAGGGCGACATCCGCGAATTGGAAGACTGCCGTCGCGCCTGCAATGGTGTCGACTACGTTCTCCACCAGGCAGCTCTCGGTTCGGTGCCACGCAGCCTCGCCGACCCGATCACCAGTAACGCCACCAACATCGACGGCTTTCTCAACATGCTGGTGGCCGCGCGCGACGAAGGCGTGAAGAGTTTCGTGTACGCGGCCAGCAGCTCGACCTACGGTGACCACCCCGGCCTGCCCAAGGTGGAAGACACCATCGGCAAGCCACTGTCGCCCTATGCGGTCACAAAGTACGTCAACGAACTCTACGCCGACGTTTTCGCCCGCAGCTACGGATTCACCACGATCGGCCTGCGCTACTTCAACGTCTTCGGCCGCCGTCAGGACCCTGATGGCGCTTACGCTGCAGTCATTCCCAAATGGACCGCTGCACTGCTCAAGGGTGACACTGTTTATATCAATGGTGACGGCGAAACCAGCCGCGACTTCTGCTACGTGGCCAACGCGGTTCAGGCCAACATACTGGCAGCCACCACAAGCAACCCCGAGGCCAGGAATCAGGTTTACAACGTGGCTGTCGGTGACCGCACCACACTCAACACCCTATTCCTAATGCTGCGCAATAACCTCCTGACACACGACGTATCACCGAACGTACGACCTACCTACCGTGAGTTTCGCGCGGGCGACGTGCGCCACAGCCAGGCGGCGACGGAAAAGGCGCAGAGCCTTTTGGGTTACGCGCCGTCGCACACCCTGGAACAAGGCATCGCGGAAGCGGTAGATTGGTATTTACGGCGTCTCAAGGCATCGAAAGCCCCCCAATCCTGCGTTGCATCACCGGATGCGAGCTCCTAACCAACAAAACGCCAACCCGTTGGTCACTTCTCAGCCCTTTTTATTCGTTTAACAAGATCGCATCGGAAAACGACCGAAAACCCTTATGAGTGTGTCTCGCCACACCGCTTACAACCTCATGGGCACAGCCGCTCCCATTCTGGTTGCACTCGTTTCGATCCCGATCTACATCAACTTGATTGGAGAGCAACGATATGGAATGCTTTCAATCGCCTGGATTCTGCTGGGCTACTTCGGTGTATTCGACCTCGGCATTGGTCGCGCAGCCGCTCAAAGAATCGCCTCATTGGACAAGACACAGGCTACTAGGGGGCAGGCGTTCTGGACCGCGCTGACCCTAAATAGTGTTCTTGGTGCTCTGGGTGGACTGGCTATTTGGCCTGCTGCGCACTATTTTTTCGCTCATCAGTTCCAGATCGAGAATGACCTTAAACCTGAAGTACTTCAAGCTCTTCCATGGCTTGTGCTTGCGCTACCCCTATCAACCATCACTGGCGTTCTATCGGGGGCACTACAAGGGGTAGAGCGTTTTCTTCAGCTCAACGCCATCAATGCTACAGGCTCAATCCTATTTCAAACGTTGCCGCTGTTGGCTGCTTGGTTATGGACACCTGATCTCGGCATCCTTATGCCAGTAGCGATCGGATCTCGCTTACTTGGAGTGATTTTTCTCTTTTTTTCCTGTTTGCGACATGTAACATCCAATCTTACACCCTCGTTTAATACACACGAAGCGCGGGAACTCCTGAAGTTCGGTGGATGGATCACAGTCTCTTCGCTTGTCAGCCCCGTCATGGTGATGGCAGACCGTTTCATAATCGGCGCGATCATAGGAGCAAAGGCAGTGACCCAATACACGGTTCCATTCCAGCTCGCGGAGCGCTCCACAATTTTTCCTAGCGCTCTGTCATCCAGTCTTTTCCCACGGTTTGCGAAGGACTCGGATCATGACGGCAAACAAATAGCTGTGATCTCAGTGCGTCTGCTGCTCGTGCTCATGACGCCCGTAATGGTGGCAGCCATTCTCTTGGCAGACCCCTTTCTTAGGATCTGGATTTCGTCCGAATTTTCGGAACAATCCGCGCTGACTCTACAAATACTGTTGATAGGGTTCTGGATCAACGGCGTGGCCCGTATCCCGCACGCCCGATTGCAGGCAACCGGGCATCCCAACGTGGTCGCAATCTGTCACCTCATGGAGCTAATCCCGTATCTGGTCGTTCTTTTCCTCGGCCTGAACGTAGGCGGTGTTGCGGGCGCCGCAGCCGCGTTCACCTTGCGTGTATTCGCTGACCACATCCTGCTATCCGCCCAAGCCGGCACTCTGCGCTCGACAATCTTTCTGACTTGGTGCGGGCTGGTCTTCCTCGGTGCGGCGTTGCTACTGAGTCAGCAGAGTCTCTCAACTCCGATCATGGTCTCTGCAGGCTTGGTACTGTTCGCGCTGACCATTTTCTGGTCCATTATGCAAGCCCCCGGGGCGCTCAAGAAATGGATAAAAAATCTGTATAAGCGCGCTTGACTCGCTGCTCCGAAAGGTAAAAATCATGAAATTTGTATTCATTGCCGTCAACTACAATGGGGCTGCGCACACAGAGAACTACCTGCAAAGTCTACAAGAGATGACACTACCCGACGGGGATACACTGGAAGCCATCATCGTCGACAATAACTCGCCTGATTCAGATCTAGAAAAGGTTCGCAGTTCAGTCGCGCAGCGTCCTTTTGCCCGGCTGATCGCTCAAGATCACAACCCAGGATATTTCCGTGGACTCAACGCTGGCATCGACACCTGCCCTAAGACCGAAGGCACGTTGCTCGTCGTCGGGAACAACGATCTTAAGTTCGCAATGGACTTTATCATCCGCCTCAAAGAGATTCCGTACGAGAAAGACGTCTTAGTGATCGCCCCCAACATCACCACCCTTGACGGCCGCAGGCAAAATCCTCACGTGGTGAAGAACGTCCCCTATTCCGAACTGGTGATGACGCGAATCTACTTCACCAATTACTATATTGGTCAGGCAGGTCGACTTATAAATAGGACCATTCGCTCATTGCTTCGCAGAGTGCGCCCGGCGCCAAAAAACGTAAGACCGAAACCAGAGCCGGGTCGAATGAAGATCAAGCGCGGCATTGGGGCCTGCTATGTTTTGACCCCCTACTTCTTCCACCACTATCAGCGACTGGATGGCCGCGTATTCCTATGGGGTGAAGAAGCCTTGCTGTCCCATCAAGTGGAGAGCGCGGGCGGTTGCACGCTTTATGATCCGTCTATAAAAATTCTGCACCATGAAAGCGCCAGCGTTAAATCAATTGAATCAAGGAAACGATACGAAATTGTTAAAGCATCATACAAGATATATCGAGACTACCTATAGTTCAGCTCAAAATCCTCGCTGACTCTTCGTAAAATTACGACACCCTGCACCCTATTGCAGCTTGCAAAAATAAAACAACGTAGCGGCATCAAGCCTGCCCCTCTCGACTAGACACATCACTGCTAGAAGATCACTTTGGTAGCCCGTATGGTCGAGCGGGGGTAAACGCTAGAGCCTCAGCGTCTCAGCCGCATAAACCACCCATGAATTTGATTAATATTTAGATGCAGGGCGGTATCGCTTGAAAACTCCTCTTGAAAGGAACCAGCAAACTTTGGTTCCTTCGGTGGTCTTCGTGATTCGGATTCAGCCACAGATTTAGCAAATCTTACGAAATTAGCGAACGGCATCATAATGGTATCGAGTACAAGAGCCCTATGGCGAAGGCGCTCAAGAGAGGCTTCATCGCACGCGGAGGTCTAACCATCGACGCCATCTGCACCGAATAGCATTGCAAGAGCCAAGTCGGTTACAAGTGATCGATCACCGCCGACAAGAAGTACACGACTGTTAAGTCACTTACATTAAATTTTTAACACTAAAACGCCATGTGGTACCGCGTGCCGACATTGTCCAGGATCTCACCCACATCATTTTCCAGCGTCTGGGCGTTGCGGTGCCTGGGCGCCATCCAAGTGTGCTTGACCAGATGCCAGAGCTTCTCGATGCGGTTCAATTCCGGACTGTACGGCGGGAGAAAGTACAGCGTCACACCTTGGCGGCGCAGCACTTCCATTAGCGGCGCAATCGCGCGCGACTTGTGGACCGAGGCGTTATCGAGAATGACCGTCAGGGGCTTGGTGACCTGCTCCTTGAGCAGCCCGACAAAACTCGCGAACAGCGGCGCCTTGAAGGCACACCATAACTTGGCACTGAAGACCTTTCCGCTCGACAGCAGTGCAGCAACGACATTGAGTCGCTTGCCACGTATCGCCTCGATGCAGTGCTGTTCGCCGACGGGCGTCCATGCGCTGCGGTTCGGGTGGATCTGTGCGAATCCGGCTTCGTCCAGGTACGCCACTTCGATCTCGTCTGCCTGGGCGCGCGCCCTCAACTCGGCGATCTCCTGTTTTGCGCGTTCAAATGCCACCTCATCTCGTTTTTTTTAAGGCTGTGTCGAGTGCGCTTCCAGACAAAGCCGTTTGCCTTGAGCAGCGCCGTCAAGGTGTTCGGATGCACCGGTGTGCCGCCCGCCTCTTCATGGCGCGTTTTGAGCGCAGTCAGCGTCAGCGGCTCGTCTCGCGCCCACTGCAGCAGGCGCTCGGCCTCCTGCTTGGACACTTTGGCAGGTGCGCCACTACGGGGCAAATCCGCCAGACCGTTCAGCCCCGCCGCAATCCAACTCTTGCGCGTGCTGCTCACGGTCCGCATGCTCAATTCCTGCAACGCGGCAACCTGCGCGCAGGTCTTGCCTTGAGCAAGCAGCAACACACTCCGGGCACGTTCGCGAACACGCCAGTTGGGGTTCTTTTTCTCGGCCTGCATCAAGGTTTCCTTGTCCGCAGCACTCAGGACCAGCATCACGCGCAGGGGCACTTCACCACTCACCAAGTCAGGAGGATCTGGTAGCGTACCGCGAACCGGACCTGACGTCACTGGTGATAAAAACTTTAGGATAATGACTTACGACCAGCACGCGCGACAGACAGCGTTTTGGCAACGTCGTCGATGCGAGCAACACGCCCCGTAACGTCTATGCCGACTGGGGCTACCAGTCCGCGGGGCGTGAAGCCTGAATGAAGGTGAGCGGCTTTCGAAACCAAGTCCAGGGGAAGGGCAGCAAACTGCGGACGGAATACCAACAATGATTTACTAAAATTTCGAAAAGTAGTGTCAACTTAGCCTTAGATCGTGAGTCGTTGAAATACAAAATTTTTCATGAGATCAATAGATGACATTACCAACGGAAAAATTAGTAACAGGTCCATTTCTACGACGCACGCTCGGATCCGAGCAAGCATTCGACTCCCTCAGCAGATGGGCGGAAAACTGCCTTGTAGCATTAGTCAGGACCGCGCAACCTTGTCGATGACAACGTTGGTCGGTTGCTGCAACCTAAAGCGGCTAATCTATTCCAGAACGGCCAAAATCGAGTTTTTTGACGCCTGAAAAATGGGCAGAATCGCAGATGCCTGTGGCGCTTCGATGCGAAAACGTGGCAACGCCGCTGCGAAGTGCGGCGATTTGCCGGGGAAATTAAACTGAATTCAGTCGCACTCGTGATTACGCGACAGGACTCACTGAAAACCTCGGGTTATTCGAGGCACCCTATAATCTTACGCAATGGTAACCTTCTACCTCACTGCAACACTACTGACTCTCCTTTTAATTTCCTGGCGAATACGCTCGTGGAGCCCAACCTCTCCATCAGTAGTATCGGTTTCTGTTTTTCTCGCCAGCACTATTCTATTAACATTAGGCCCAAAAAGCCTCCACAAAGAACTGTCCGAACATACCGCGCTTACGATAATACTGGCTTTAATGGCTTTTTTTATCGGAGAGATTATTGCTCTATCTTCGGTTAAAACCAAGAAACCCTTCCGACAGACAGACTGGAAAAAGCCCATCGAAATTGGAACATGCACGTACATCAACATTCTTTTCTTTTCCATCGTAACGCTTGTATGGTCGTACTATTCAATAAAAGAGATGGCCACAGCAGTTGGCTATCGAGAAGGAGAGCACTTGCTTATCCAGTACGCCAGGCTTGCCGTACTCCAAAATGAGATGCGACCGAGCACAACGCTAATATTATTCAGCTTCATGCTGCGAGCGCTTTCATACACTCTCACATTCGCATATCTACACAACAAAATTTTGTGCAAGAAAGAAGCCAATTTACGGCTAATGCTACTTCTTCCATCTCTGATATACTTAATTCAGTACATGCTATGGGGATCTCGAGGCGGGGTGATTGAATATATATCTTTTTTTATTTTTATTTATGCTTATTTTAAATCTAGAGTAACCCAAAGCCCAAAGAGCACTAATCTCGCAGTGCTTAAACTCGCAGCTAAGGGACTCGCGTTTTTCTTATTTATTTTTATCGGAGCTGGATCACTAAAGGGCTGGGCGGAGTCAAACCCACTCGAGGTGATTGCAGTATACGGCGGTGGATCCCTCTCTGCACTAGACGTTTACCTGACAAACGTAAGGCATCCGCCAGCTGCTTTTGGGCAAGAAACGCTCCTCGGGATATACGCTCTGCTAGAGAGAGTTGGACTTTCTTCTGTTTCATCTAGTCGAATTCTTGAGTTCACAACCATTGGCCAAACTGAAACTACGAACATCTACACTTCCATTAGAAGATACATCAATGATTACGGCATACTCGGCATGCTTTACATTCAATTTACCCTTGGATATTTATTTTCGGCAGGTTACGTCCGACTTCAGAAATCTAAAGAAATTGGTTATTTCGCGCTATTCTACTCCACTTTATTCATGATTCTAATTTACCAAGCACTAGACGAACAGGCACTAACAACCTTTCTCTCAACCACTCAAATATTCACAATATTCTTTACATTTCTTTTTTACAACCTACTTCTTCGCAAAAAACTGAACAAGTCAGATCAAATAATCATTTGAACAGCATAAACTCAAGGCCTAGATACTTTGAAAGACGTAATATATGTGGGCCCTTTCTCGTTCCCCAACGGAGGCGCCGCCGCCCGTCGGGTTCTAGGTATCGCCAAGTCCATGCAAGCTGCCGGATTCGAGGTCAAGGTGGCGAGTGGCCAGATGGGGAATGCCGGTCCGTCTCCAGAGTGGTTTGAGGGCATAGAAGTCTTTTCCTTGAATGAACGCACCGCAGAGCACCTGCCGCGCCTCCTGAAGCACCTCGCTTACCTCACCATGGGCCGCAAAACACTCGCGTGGCTGGACTCGCTGGAGCACAAGCCGCACACCGTGGTGCTATACAGCGGCTATTCGCCCTATCTCTTCCATCTGCTGCCATGGACCCGACGTCATGGCGTTCGACTGGTTTTCGATGCCGTCGAGTGGTACGACCCCGCTTCACCCATGGGCTGGCTGTCGCCCTACCAGCTCAACATCGAGTTAGCGATGAGGCTTCTGCTGCCGCACGCAGGTCATGTCATCTCGATCAGCGACTATTTGCATCGTTATTACATCGGGCGTGGCTGCCGTAGCGTGGTCGTACCTCCCACGCTGGATGTGTCGACCACACCGATACGAACCGAGGGACGCGATCCCCTGCGCCCCCTGGAACTGGTGTACGCCGGGTCACCCGGCCGCAAGGACCTGCTGGACAACATACTTGAAGCAGTGCTGCGCCTGCGCAGTGCAGGGCACAAGCTGCATCTGTCGGTAGCGGGCATTCAGGCCGAGGAGGCCGGCCGCTACGCGTCCGTGCGCTCGCGGCAGGGCGACGAGGTATCGAGAGGAGTGGATTTCGTCGGCATGCTCAGTCACGGCGCCTCGATGGATCTGGTCCGCAAGGCCGATTTCTCGCTCTTGCTGCGAAACGATGCGCGCTACTCCCGTGCGGGATTTCCCACCAAGTTTGTCGAGAGCCTTGCGGTGGGTACGCCGGTCATTGCCAACCTCACGAGCGATCTGCACCGCTACCTGAGGGACGGCGATACCGGTTTCACCTGCGCAGGCCCGGCTCCGGAAAACCTGGAGGCCGCCCTCACCCGCGCGCTTGCCATGACCCCCGAACAACATGCGGCCATGCGTGCACGCTGCCGTGCTCAGGCCACCGAGGCTTTCGACTACCGGGCGTTTATCGAACCCTTATCCAAATTTCTCCAATCTGCAGAGGTTTGATTCATGTTCGCTTCAAGGTCACTACTAATCACCGGCGGCACCGGTTCCTTCGGCAACGCCGTCCTCAAGCGCTTCCTCGACACCGACATCGGCGAGATCCGCATCTTCAGCCGTGACGAGAAGAAGCAGGACGACATGCGCAAGCGCTACAACAGCGCCAAGCTCAAGTTCTACATCGGCGACGTGCGAGACCAGCGCAGCGTGGAGCAGGCGATGCGCGGGGTGGACTTCGTCTTCCACGCCGCGGCGCTCAAGCAAGTGCCGTCGTGCGAGTTCCACCCAATGCAGGCGGTGCGCACCAACGTGCTGGGCACCGAGAACGTGCTCGAGGCGGCGATCGCCGCCGGGGTCAAGCGCGTGGTGGTGCTGAGCACCGACAAGGCGGTGTACCCGATCAACGCCATGGGCATTTCCAAGGCGATGATGGAGAAGGTGATGGTGGCCACCAGCCGCAACCTGGAAGGCACCGGCACGGTGATCTGCGGCACGCGCTACGGCAACGTGATGGCCTCGCGCGGGTCGGTGATTCCGCTGTTCGTCGAGCAGGTGCTGGCGGGCAAGCCGATCACCATCACCGACCCGAGCATGACGCGCTTCATGATGACGCTGGCCGATGCAGTGGATCTGGTGCTGTATGCCTTCACCAACGGCAACAACGGCGACATCTTCGTGCAGAAGGCGCCGGCGGCGACCATCGAGACGCTGGCGCGCGCGGTGACCGGGCTGATGGGCCAGCCCGCACACCCGGTCAACATCATCGGCACCCGCCATGGCGAGAAGCTCTACGAGGCGCTGCTGAGCCGCGAGGAGCGTGCCTGCGCCGAGGACATGGGCGACTACTTCCGCGTGCCGGCCGATGGGCGCGACCTCAACTACGGCAAGTTCGTGGACCAGGGCGAGGCGAAGCTGACGCAGACCACGCACGGTGAGGACTACAACTCGCACAACACCACGCGGCTGGACGTGGACGGCATGACGCAGCTGCTGCTGAAGCTCGAAGGCATGCAGCGCATAGCCCGCGGCGAGACGACCACCGTCGAGGAGTGCTGAGGCGATGAAGGTCCTGATCACCGGCGCCGGCGGCTTCGTCGGCAAGAACCTGCAGCAGCACCTGGCCGAGCGCAAGGACGTGGAGGTGGTGTGCTTCACGCGTGCCAACACCGTGGCCGAGCTGCCGCGCCTGCTCGACGGGGTGGAGTTCGTCTTCCACCTGGCCGGGGTGAATCGACCGCAGGATCCGCAGGAGTTCGTCACCGGCAACGCCGACCTGACCGCGGCGCTGGTGGCGGCGGTGGAAGGTGAGATGCAGGCAAGCGGGCGCAGGATCGCCATCGTCTGCAGCTCGTCCACCCAGGCCGCCCGCGACAACCCCTACGGCGCCAGCAAGCGCGCGGCCGAAGCGGCGCTGCAGGCCTTTGCGGCGCGCAGCGGCGCGGCGGCGCACGTCTTCCGCCTGCCCAACGTGTTCGGCAAGTGGTGCCGGCCGAACTACAACTCGGCGGTGGCGACCTTCTGCCACAACATCGCCCGTGGGCTGCCGATCCAGATCAACGACCCGGCCGCACCGGTGACGCTGGTGTATGTGGACGACGTGGTCGAGCGCTTCATCGAGCTGATGGACGGCGCCGATGCGGCGGTGGACGCCGAGGGCTTCGCCACGGTGACGCCGCAATACACCACCACGGTGGGCGAGCTGGCGCGGTTGATCGAGACCTTCCGCGCCAGCCGCGACACGCTGGTGACCGAACGCGTGGGCACCGGCCTGGTGCGCGCGCTGTATTCCACCTACGTGAGCTACCTCCCGCCGGAACTCTTCGCCTACTCCGTGCCGATGCACGGCGACGCGCGCGGCGTGTTCGTGGAGATGCTGAAGACGCCCGACTGCGGGCAGTTCTCCTTCTTCACCGCGCACCCGGGCATCACCCGCGGCGGCCACTACCACCACACCAAGACCGAGAAGTTCCTGGTGATCAAGGGCGAGGCCCGCTTCAAGTTCCGCCACATGCAGACGGGCGAGACGCACGAGCGGGTGACCAGCGGCAGCAAGGCCGAGATCGTGGAGACGGTGCCGGGGTGGACGCACGACATCACCAACATCGGCAGCGACGAGATGGTGGTGATGCTGTGGGCGAACGAGGTGTTCGACCGGGCGAAGCCGGATACGTATGCGTGTCCGTTGTAACGGGCATCGCGACTGGCGTCGCTCCTACAGGATCAGCCGCAGGAGCGACGCAAGTCGCGATATGCCGTCGATCGCCAACGCCGCTCCAACACGAACCAAACGATCATCCCCATGAAAAAACTCAAAGTCATGTCCGTGGTCGGCACCCGGCCCGAAATCATCCGCCTGTCGCGCGTGCTGGCGGCGCTCGACGAGCACTGCGAGCACGTACTGGTGCACACCGGTCAGAACTACGACTACGAGCTCAACCAGGTCTTCTTCGACGACCTGGGGGTGCGCAAGCCGGATCACTTCCTCAACAGCGCCGAGGGCAGCACCGGCGCGGCGCACACCATCGGCAACCTGATCATCGCGGTCGACCGCGTGCTGGGCGAGGTGCAGCCCGAGGCCATGCTGGTGCTGGGCGACACCAATAGCTGCCTGTCGGTGATCCCGGCCAAGCGGCGCAAGATCCCGATCTTCCACATGGAGGCGGGCAATCGCTGCTTCGACCAGCGCGTGCCGGAAGAGACCAATCGCCGCATCGTCGACCACACCGCCGACATCAACCTCACCTACAGCACCATCGCGCGCGACTACCTGCTGCGCGAGGGCCTGCCGCCCGACCAGGTGATCAAGACCGGCAGCCCGATGTTCGAGGTGCTGACGCACTATCGCCCGCGCATCGAGGCGTCGGACGTGCTGCAGCGCCTGGCGCTGGAGGCGGGGCGCTACTTCGTGGTGAGCGCGCACCGGGAAGAGAACATCGAATCCGAGAAGTCCTTCACCAAGCTGGTGGCGGTGCTCAACGCAGTGGCGGAAGACCACGGCCTGCCGGTGATCGTGTCGACCCACCCGCGCACGCAGAAGCGCGTGGATGCCACCGGCGCGAAGTTCCACCCGATGGTGCGGCTGCTCAAGCCGCTGGGCTTTCACGACTACGTGAAGCTGCAGCTTTCGGCCAAGGCGGTGCTGTCGGACAGCGGCACGATCAACGAGGAGTCGTCGATCCTCAACTTCCCGGCGCTGAACCTGCGCGAGGCGCACGAGCGGCCGGAGGGCATGGAAGAGGCGGCGGTGATGATGGTGGGGCTGGAGGTCGACCGGGTGCGCCAGGGGCTGGCGGTGCTCGCGTCGCAGTCGCGCGGTGAGGAACGCAGCCTGCGCCAGGTGGCCGACTACAGCATGCCGAACGTGTCGGACAAGGTGGTGCGCATCATCCACAGCTACACGGATTACGTGAAGCGGGTGGTGTGGAGGCAGTACTAACCGGAATCAGCCGTACATGTGCGAGATTGAATCAAACGTTCAACGTCCGTCCGAGCCACCCCGCAGAGGCAAATCACGGTGAAAGTACTGCTATTCGCCAATACCGATTGGTATCTGTTCAACTTTCGACGATCACTAGCTCTCGCGCTTCGCGACGCTGGGTACGAGGTCCTTCTGGTCTCACCAGCCGGCCCCTATGGCCCCAGACTGACCCAAATGGGTCTGCGATGGTTGCCTGCGCCTATGAAGCGGCGCAGCCTCAACCCTTGGCGCGAGCTCGCCTTGATATTCTGGCTACGACGACTACTGATCGAAGAGCGGGTAGAGCTAGTCCATGGGTTTACCATAAAGAATGCGATCTATGGATCGCTGGCGGCAAGGCTGGCCGGCGTTCAGGCACGTATCAATGCAGTGGCCGGCATGGGCTACGTTTTCAGCAGCGACGACCTTAAGGCGCGCCTGCTGCGCCCGATCGTACGTGCCCTGCTTCGGCTGGCGCTAAAGGGTCCTGATGCACGTCTCATCCTGCAGAATCCCGATGATGTAGAACTTTTCAGGAGGACGGGACTAGCCACACCCGAGGGGATACGGTTGATTCTGGGCTCGGGCGTGGACTGCAATCGGTTCAGTCCGGTAGAGCAGGCACGTGAGCGCACCTCGGCTCTTAAGGTGCTTCTACCGGCCCGCTTGCTATGGGACAAGGGTATTGCGGAGTTCGTAGAGGCTGCTCGGCAGCTCAAAAACACCGGCAGGAACATTGACTTTCTGCTAGCGGGGGAGCCGGACAAGGGCAACCCTGCAGCGGTCCCCGAGGAACAGGTGGCGGGCTGGCAGCACGACGGCCTGTTGCAGTGGTTGGGGCATGTGGACGATATGCCCGGGCTCTATCGCACAGTGGATCTCGTGGTGCTGCCCAGCTACCGTGAAGGGTTGCCGAAAGGCCTGATCGAGGCCTGTGCTTGCGGATTGCCAATCATCACGACAGATGTCCCAGGCTGTCGCGAAGTCGTTGCCAACGGCGAAAACGGCCTTCTGATCCCGATCAAGGCTCCGGGCGCACTGGCGGATGCCATTGCGATGCTCGACGACAATGTTGATCTGAGAGTCCACATGGGCGCCAATGCACGCAAGAAGGCGCTAGCGGAATTCGACGAAAGGATCATCCTGCAACAAACACTCTCTGTGTACAGCGAACTGCTGCGCAGAGGCCGGCACCACTTGAAATCGAGCAATGAGCAATGAAATCCCTCCTCGCTTTCGTCTTCCCGGGCCCTCTGGGTCAAAATAGCAGCTGTCGACTCGATAGAATCTGAAACTTGAGGGCGATAGCGGAAGAACGAAATACCCCAGGGCCTCCGCACTCGCCTAGCATATCGCCCGGATCCCCAGCATGCGCTCCCGCACCCCGTCATCCCACGCCGCCCCCTTGCGCTTGAGCCGAAGGCTGCTCTTGCGCGTGTCGGTCTTGTCGGCACGGATGATGTTGAGCGCGATCTTGCGCAGCAGCGAAAGGTTCTGCGGCGCGTTGTCCTTGGCCACCGTGCTGGCGTCCTCGCTGAAGCTGACATCGAGGATCCAATGAAGCCGGTTCTCCACACCCCAATGCGCACGTACCGCTGCCGCCAGTTGCTCGGCGCTCAGTGCGCGCGAACTGATGTAGTAACGCCGCTCGAGATCGGATTGCTTGTCGCCGACCACCCGCATCGAGTCGATGCGCCCGATCGTCACGCACTTGGGCCAGTCGGCCAGATCGACGATGCCCTTGGCCGAGAGCACCGAGGCGATCTGCCCGACGGTGCGGCCGTGGCCGCGCTCGACCAGCGAACTGCGGTCGACCGAGGCGACGCCGTGCTGATCGATGAAGGCGGTCTCGATCGCTTCGAGCAGCTTGGGCTGGTTGCCCTTGACCATCAGCAGGTAGTCGCCTTTCTTCGCAACGATCTGTTTGGCAATGCTTTTCTGGCAGCCCATGGCGTCGATCGTGACCAGCAGCCCCTTGATCGAGAGCGCCTCCAGCAACTCCGGAATCGCGGTGATCTCGTTGCTCTTGGCGGCGACCTTCTCCTGGCCGAGCACCAGTCCCAACTCGGTGGCGAAGGCGCTGACCATGTGGATCGCGCTCTCGCCGCCGCTGCCCGAGCCGCGCACGGTCTTGCCGTCAATTGCGATCGTGCCGGCGAGGCCCGCATCGTCGCTGAGCGCACCGACCACGCCGCCCACCCAGCGCCGGAACATGTTCTCGAACTGCTTCGGATCGAGCGCACGCAGGATCCGAAGGAAGGTCTCCTCGGACGGGATGCCGTTCTTGAGCACGAGGAAGCGACGCAGCCACGCCTGCTTGGTGCGTGCCCAGAAAGTGATGTCCTCGACCGTGTCGCAGTCCGAGAGCACGGCGGCGATCAGGATCACCAGGATCTCCCGGAAGTCGTGCAAGGTGCCGTTGCTCGGCTTGCGCGGATCATCGATTTCGTCCAGATAGCTCATCAGGGAACCCCTTTGCGTCGCACTCACGCTCTTCGCCCAAAAGACGAGAGTAGACGCAATTTTCGAAGGGTTCACAAGATGAATGCATAAGGTGTTGAATGTGAACGAGTATTTTCAGGTGGCTATGCGATCAGGGAAAATGCAGTCCGAGTGCGGAGGCCCTGCGAAATACCCCAACCTCGAGGTGCAGGCCAGCCTCAACGGCAGCGGTGCTGGCGGGCCTGGTGGGCGGTGAGACGCTGCTGTCGGGCCAGCACACCGGCCAGCTGTATCGCCGGCTGATGGCCAACGATTTCGCCGGGCTGCAGCGGCTGATCACCGCCTTCTTCGCCAGCATTCCGCACGATTGGTACCGCAACAACCCGATTGCCCGATACGAGGGCTACTACGCCAGCGTCTTCTACAGCCACTTCGCCGCGCTGGGGCTGGACATCCGGCTGGAGGATGCGACCAACAAGGGCCGTATCGACATGGCGGTGCTGTTCAACGGGCAGGTGTATCTGTTCGAGTTCAAGGTGGTGGAGCTGGTGCCCGAGGGCAAGGCCTTGCAGCAGTTGCGCGATCGGGCCTATGCCGACAAGTACCGCGCCCGCGGCGAGCCGATCCACCTGATCGGCGTGGAGCTCAGCCGGGAAAGCCGCAGCGTGGTGGGATTCGAGGTGGACAGCGTCGGAGCGCGGAGCGGCGAGCGACACGGCTGAGGGCGCTGCCATGGGTAGCGATCGCGACTTGCGTCGCTCCTACAGGCGCCTCCGGAAGCGCGGCGGTTTGCCGTAGCGATTACAGCGTCCCGGTCGGCCCCGGTTCTTCGTAGGAGCGACGCAAGTCGCGATTTCTGCGTTCCACCCTTCCTCGCTGCGACGGATTCAGGCACGGAATCCGCTCACAGCTCGACATCCTCGTACAGACCCTCCAGCACCAGCTCGGTCCCCACGCTTTCCAGCCTCACCACGTCGCCCTCGCCCGCCGGGTGCAGCACCCACAGCCCCTCGCGGTTCTTGCGGAAAAGGTCGGCGTGCTTGCGGTCCTGCTCGACCAGCAGGTATTCCTGCAGGGTGTCGATCTGCTGGTAGTGCTCGAACTTGCGACCGCGATCGAACGCGGCGGTGGAGTCGGAGAGGACCTCGATGATCAGCGCCGGGTGCTGCTTGGCCAGGCTGGCCTCGGGCTGGCGGTCGCGCGGGTCGCAGGTGACGAAGACGTCGGGGTAGAAGACGGCGTCGGCACGGTCGACGCGTAGCTTCATGCCGGAGATGAAGGCGCGGCAGGGTTTGCCGGAGAGGGCAGCCTTGAGGCTCGTTGCCGTGTTGAGCAGGATCGTGTAATGCGCATCCGTGCCACCCGACATGGCGAACACCTCGCCGCCGAGGTACTCGTGGCGTTCGGGCAGACCCTCTTCCCACGCCATGTAGGCATCGATGTCGAATTCGGGTCTGCGCTTGGGCAGTTCCATGGTGGGAACTCCTTCGTTTGGTCGAGCATAGCGGGTCGATTTGGGAAAGAAAACCGGGGAAAGAAAACCAGAGCCGGGTCGTTCATTTGCTCACGGCCGGCCCGCAGCCTGCGGCGCCCATCGAGCAGCCCGCCCGCGCCCTGCTAGACTTCAGCCATATCACGGATCGGGAACTCGCCCATCATGGCCCTGCCTCAACCCGCCGCGCGCTTCGAGCGCGCGGATTTCTTCGCCTGGGAAGCCGAACAGCCCATGAAGCACGACTATGTCGCCGGCGAGGTGTTCGCCCAGGCCGGCGCACGACAGGATCATGTGGTCGTGGCCCTGAACATCGCCACCTCGTTGCGCCAGAAGCTTCGCGGCACGCCCTGCCGCGCCTACATCTCCGACATGCAGCTCGAAGTGATGCAGGCCGACGCGGTGTTCTATCCCGACGTGATGGTGAGCTGCCACCCCGAAGACCTCGCCGCCGAGCGCGTGCTGCATCATCCGCGCGTGATCATCGAGGTGTTGAGCGACAGCACCGCCGCCTACGACCGCGGTGCGAAGTTCGCCGCGTATCGCATGCTCGACAGCCTGCAGGAGTACGTGCTGGTCGATCCGGAGCGACGCAGCGTCGAGATCTTCCGCCGCCTGCCCTCCAACGATTGGCTGCTCGCCACCGGCGACAGCGCGCGCGGCCTGGTGCTGGCGGCACTGGAGCTGGAGATCGGGCTGGACGAGGTGTTCGAGGACGTCGGCGCCTGAAATGCACATATACGAGTAGCGCCCGCGGTTTCGCTTTTGTAGGAGCGACGCAAGTCGCGATCCAAGCGTCCGGGATCTGCAATACGCCCGGAGCAACCGGATCGCCGGATCGCGACTTGCGTCGCTCCTACGGAAGGCTGCCGCGCGATCGACAGGCGAGGGCGGCATCCGTTTTCCATTCCCTGATTCACTCACCCCCATGAACACACGACTCCACCACCTCGCCGAGGCCCACAACGCGCGCTTCGGCACCAGCGGCGTGCGCGGCCTCGTCAGCGACCTCTCCGACGCGGTCTGCTACGCCTACGCGCAGGCCTTCCTGCGCAGCATTGCGACCGACAGCGCGCGCGTCGTCGTCGGCCACGACCTGCGCCCGAGCAGCCCGCGCATCGCCGCGGCCTGCATCCAGGCGATCCGCGACGCCGGACGCGAGGCGGTGTTCGTCGGCGCCCTGCCCACGCCCGCGCTCGCCTACTACTGCGCGCTGCAGCGCGCTCCGGGCATCGTCGTCACCGGCAGCCACATCCCCTTCGACCGCAACGGCATCAAGTTCTATCGCGCCGACGGCGAGATCGACAAGGCGGACGAGCAGGCGATCCTCGATGCGGAGGTGCCCGTGCCCGATGCGCTGTCGCCGGCGCCCCTGCCTGCGGTCGATGCCGCGGCGCTGGAGGCCTACGTGGCGCGCTACACCGACTTCTTCGGCATCGGCGCCCTTGCGGGAATGCGCGTGGCGCTGTACGAGCACTCGAGCGTGGCGCGCGACGTGCTGCGCACGGTGTTCGAGCGCCTCGGCGCCGAGGTCCTGTCGCTCGGGCGCACCGACACCTTCGTGCCGATCGACACCGAGGCCGTGCGCGCCGAGGACATCGCGCAGGCGCGCGCATGGGCGCAGGCGCATCGCTTCGACGCCATCGTGTCGACCGACGGCGATGCCGACCGCCCGCTGATCGGCGACGAGACCGGCACCTGGCTGCGCGGCGACGTGGTGGGCATCCTGTGCGCGCAGTATCTGCACGCCGACGTGGTGGTGACGCCGGTGAGCAGCAACACCGCAGTGGAGAAGTGCGGCGCGTTCCGGCAGGTGCTGCGGACGCGCATCGGCTCGCCCTACGTGATCGCCGGAATGGACGCGCAGCGCGGCGCGGGGCGGGTGGTGGGCTACGAGGCGAACGGGGGATTCCTGCTCGGGAGCGATGTCGAGTATGGGGAGGCGATCGGGGCAAGTGCGGCGGAAACCGCCAGCGTTGGGGCGGGCAGCGTTGGGACGGGCGGCTTTGGATCTGCCGAAGTTGCGACGGATGGGCCCGAGGCGACGCAGAAATGCTTGCCCGCCGGCGCAGCACGGCTCAAGGCCCTGCCCACGCGCGATTCGCTGCTGCCGATGCTGGCCCTGCTGGCCATGGCGCGCGCCAAGGGCTGTCCAGTGTCGCAGCTGGCCGATGCCCTGCCGCGCCGCTTCACCGCGAGCGACCGCATCCAGAACGTGCCGACCGAGTTCAGCCGCGCCTTGATCGCGCGCCTGCAGCAGACCCCCGCGGAGGCGGCCGCGCTGATGGCGCCGGACGCCGGCGACGTGATCGCGATCGATACCACCGACGGCTTGCGCACGAGCTTCGCCACCGGCGAGATCGTGCACCTGCGCCCCTCCGGCAACGCCCCCGAGCTGCGCTGCTACGCCGAGGCCGCCGACGAGCCCCGCGCCCGCGCCCTGTGCGACGCCTGCCTCGCCCGTATCGCCGCTTCCGCGTAGGAGCGACGCGAGTCGCGATGGGCCGCCCAGACACCGATCCGCTGCGGACCTCCGAACGCCGCGATCGCGACTTGCGTCGCTCCTACAGGCCAAGCCGAGCGCCATGCACGCCAATGAGCGCGCCGGTTCCCGTAGGAGCGACGCGAGTCGCGATTCGGGCGACTGACCACGCAAGGACCGCATCGATGGCTCCCCGCACGCACGACGTGCATCGCACCCTCCGACGGTCACGCCGGCGGATCGATGGCATAGACTTCCAACCGGAAACGACTCGCACCCCATCGCCGCACGCACTTCGTCACCAGACCGTCCGC
Organism: Thauera aminoaromatica; assembly: GCF_000021765.1. Lineage (NCBI taxonomy): Bacteria > Pseudomonadati > Pseudomonadota > Betaproteobacteria > Rhodocyclales > Zoogloeaceae > Thauera > Thauera aminoaromatica. The sequence continues at coordinate 4,204,082 of NC_011662.2, forward strand.
TCCCTCTCATCCAGGACCTTCGAACCATGAAAGGCATCATCCTCGCCGGCGGCTCCGGCACCCGGCTGCATCCGATCACGCGCGGCGTCTCCAAGCAGCTGCTGCCGATCTACGACAAGCCGATGATCTACTACCCGCTGTCCGTGCTGATGCTCGCCGGCATCCGCGAGATCCTGGTGATCTCGACCCCGGACGACCTGCCCAACTTCCGCAAGCTGCTCGGCGACGGCGCGGACTTCGGCATCGCGCTGAGCTACGCCGAGCAGCCCTCGCCCGACGGCCTGGCGCAGGCCTTCCTGATCGGCGAGGACTTCATCGGCGGCGACCGCGTCTGCCTGATCCTGGGCGACAACATCTTCTACGGCTACGGCTTCAGCGCCATGCTGCGCGAAGCGGCGCGCCGCGAGCGCGGAGCGACGGTGTTCGGCTACCACGTCTCCGACCCCGAGCGCTTCGGCGTGGTGGAGTTCGACGCCAGCGGCAGGGCGATCTCGATCGAGGAGAAGCCCAAGGCGCCCAAGTCGAACTACGCGGTCACCGGGCTGTATTTCTACGACAACTCGGTGGTGGAGATCGCCCGGCAGGTGAAGCCCTCGCCGCGTGGCGAGCTCGAGATCACCGACGTCAACAACGCCTACCTGCAGCGCGGCGACCTGCACGTGAGCCTGCTCGGACGCGGCTTCGCCTGGCTGGACACGGGCACGCACGATTCGCTGATGGAGGCGAGCCACTTCGTGCAGACCATCGAGGCACGCCAGGGCCTGAAGGTGGCCTGCCTGGAGGAGATCGCCTACAACCAGGGCTGGCTGTCGGCCACGCAGCTGGCCCGCCAGGCCGAGGCGATGAGCAAGACCGGCTACGGCCAGTATCTCAAGCGCCTGCTGCGCCAGGAGGGCGGGCAATGAAGGTGATCGAGACCGCACTGCCCGGGGTGCTGATCATCGAGCCGAAGGCCTTCGGCGACCACCGCGGCTTCTTCCTCGAGACTTTCCAGGTCGAGCGCTACCGCGAGGCGGGCATCACCCTGCCCTTCGTGCAGGACAACCACTCGCGCTCGCAGCGCGGCGTGCTGCGCGGGCTGCATTTCCAGAAGACGCGCCCGCAGGGCAAGCTGGTGAGTGTGAGCCGCGGGGCGGTGTATGACGTGGCGGTGGACATCGACCCGGCCTCGGCGACGTATGGCAAGTTCGTCGGGGTGGAACTGAACGACGACAACCACCGCCAGATGTGGGTGCCGCCCGGCTACGCGCACGGGTTCTGCGTACTGAGCGAGGTGGCGGATTTCCAGTACAAATGCACCGATTTCTACCTCCCGGCGGACGAGGGAGGCTTGGCATGGAACGATCCGGACGTGGGGATCCCGTGGCCGATCGAAGCGCCGCAGCTGTCGGCGAAGGACATGAACAACCCGCGCCTGCGGGATTTGAAGCTCCGGTAGGAGCGACGCGAGTCGCGATCCGCGGCTCCGATGCGGCCGCGATCATTCCATCGCCCAAATCGCGACTTGCGTCGCTCCCACGAAAACCGACGCAGGCGTAGATGTAGGAGCGACGCGAGTCGCGATGCACGGCTCCGATGCGGATCGCGGTCGGTCCATCGCCCGATCGCGACTTGCGTCGCTCCTACGAAAACCAGCGCGGGCGTGGATGTAGGAGCGACGCGAGTCGCGATGCACGACTCCGATGCAGATCGCGGTCGTTCCATCGCCCGATCGCGACTTGCGTCGCTCCCACGAAAACCGGCGCGGGCGTAGATGTAGGAGCGACGCGAGTCGCGAGACAAGCGACGCGACGCGGGCCGGGCCCGGATGTAGGAGCGACGCGAGTCGCGAGACAAGCGACGCGACGCGGACCGGGCCCGGATGTAGGAGCGACGCGAGTCGCGATTGCGGCGGCGGAGCAATCGCTGCGCGGCTCGATACGCGCACGATCGCAACTCAAGCCGCGGCGTCCGGCTCGATCCCCATCGCCTGCAGGCGCGCGTAGACGCCGCCGCGGGCCACCAGCTCCGCATGCGTGCCGCGCTCGACGATGCGGCCGGCCTCCATCACCAGGATCTGGTCCGCCTTCTCGATCGTCGACAGCCGATGCGCGATCACGATCGTCGTCCGCCCTTCCATCAGGCGCTCGATCGCCGCCTGGATGAGGCGCTCGGACTCGGTGTCGAGCGCCGAGGTAGCCTCGTCGAGGATCAGGATGGGCGCGTTCTTGAGCAACGCGCGCGCGATCGCGAGGCGCTGGCGCTGGCCGCCGGAGAGCAGCACGCCGTTCTCTCCGATCTCGGTGTCGAAGCCCTGCGGCAGGCGGTCGATGAACTCGCACGCGTTGGCGGCTTCGGCGGCGGCGACGATCTGCTCGCGGCTGGCGCCGGCGAGCTCGCCGTAGGCGATGTTCTGCGCCACCGTGCCGTTGAAGAGCGTGACCTGCTGGGTGACCAACGCGATGTGGTGGCGCAGGTTGGCGAGCGTGTAGTCCTCGACCGCCACGCCATCGACCAGCAGCCGGCCCGCGTCGTGCTGGTAGAAGCGCGGGATGAGGTTGGCGAGGGTCGACTTGCCGCTCCCCGACTTGCCGACCAGCGCGATCATCTGGCCCGGCTCGGCCTTGAAGTCGATGCACTGCAGCGCGCGACCTTCCGCGCCTGGATAGCCGAAGCCCAGCCCTTTCGCCTCGACGCGGCCGGTGATGCGCTCGCGCTCGACGCTGCCGGTGTCGGGCTCGGGGGCCTCGTCGAGCTGCTCGAAGATGCTGTCGGCCGCCGCGACGCCGCGCTGGATGCGCGCGCTGACGCCGCCGAGCAGCTGGATCGCGCGCGGCAGCAGGCCGGCGGCAGTGATGTAGGCGACCACGTCGCCAGCCGAGGCGTCGCCGCGCACCTTCAGCACGGTAAAGAGCAGCAGGCCCATCGACGAATACACGATCAGGTGCATCAGCGCCGAGAAGGTCTCCTGCGTGCGCACCATCTTCAGCTGTCGTTTGGTGTTGTCGGTGCTGGCCTTGCGGAAGCGCGCGCGCTCGTAGTCCTCGCCGCCGAAGCTGCGCACCACGCGGTAACCCTGGATGGTCTCGGAGGCGACGTGGGTGACCTCGCCCATCGAGGTCTGGATGTTCTTCGACAGGCGGCGGAACTTGCGGCTGGCGTTGGACACCAGCCAGGCGATCGCGGGCAGCACGACCAGCAGGGTCAGCGTCAGGCGCCAGTTCATCCACAGCAGGTAGCCGAGCAGCGCGACGACGGTGAGGCCCTCGCGGAACAGGATCTTGACCGCATCGGTGGCCGCGTCGGTCACCATCGACACGTTGTAGGTGAGCTTGGAGACCAGGTGGCCGGAGTTGTTGGCGTCGTAGAAGCGGTTGGGCAGCACCAGGAAGCTGCCGAAGAGCTGGGTGCGCAGGTCGTGGATGAGGCCGAGCGAGACGCGCGAGATGCCGTAGTTGCCGAGGAAGGTGCCGAGGCCTTCGACGAGCGCGATGACGACGATCATGAGCGGGATGGCGAAGATCAGGTCGAGCGCGTCCAGCCAGGGCAGGCCGGTGGCGATCGGCGCATCGGGCGCGGCGAGACCGTCGATGAAGTACTTGAGCACGCTCGCCAGCCCCGCCTTGCAGGCGCCTGCGATGGCGAAGCCGAGGATGCTGAGCGCGAAGTAGCCGAGGAAGGGCCGGGTGTAGCCGAGCAGGCGGAGGTAGACCTTCATGCTGCTCGAGGGCGGCTTCTCGACGGCGGGGGCGGGCGTGCTGGATGCGATCGGTTCGGGTACGGCAGTCATGGCCCGGATGATATGCCAAGCCCGCAAGCGCGCGGCAGCAACGATGGCCGCGGCGTTTCTCGTAGGAGCGACGCGAGTCGCGATTGCGGCGCTTCCGGGACCGCCTGCGTCATTCGACCGCCGGATCGCGACTTGCGTCGCTCCTACCGGAGACTCCGGAAGCCCGGCGGTTTCCGTAGGAGCGACGCGAGTCGCGATTGCGGCGCTTCCGCCTCAGTGGGCCTCGTCCCAGTTGTCGCCGGCGCCGACCTCCACCAGCAGCGGCACCTTCAGCGTGGCGACGCCGCCCATCAGCCGGGGCAGCTCTTCCCGCACCGTTTCGAGCTCGGCCCCGGGTACCTCGAGCACCAGCTCGTCGTGCACCTGCAGCACCAGCTTCGACTTCAAGCCGCAGGAAGCCAGCCAGGCGTCGGTCGCGATCATCGCTTTCTTGATGAGGTCGGCGGCCGTGCCCTGCATCGGCGCGTTGATCGCCGCACGCTCGGCGCCGGCGCGGCGGCCGGCCTGGCTGGCGCGGATGTCGGGCAGGTAGAGGCGACGGCCGAAGACGGTCTCGACGTAGCCCTGCTCGCGCGCCTCGGCGCGGGTGCGGTCCATGTACTCTGCAACGCCGGGGTAGCGCGCGAAGTAGCGGTCGATCCAGGCCTGCGCGGCGGCGCGCTCGATGCCGAGGTTCTTGGCCAGGCCATGCGCGCTCATGCCGTAGATGAGACCGAAGTTGATCACCTTGGCGTAGCGGCGCTGCTCGCTCGTCACCTCGGCCGGCGCCACGCCGAAGACCTCGCCGGCGGTGGCGCGGTGCACGTCCTCGCCGCGGGCGAAGGCTTCGAGCAGGCGGGCGTCGTCCGAAAGGTGGGCCATGATGCGCAGCTCGATCTGCGAGTAGTCGGCCGAGACGATGAGATGATCGCGCGGCGCGATGAAGGCGGCGCGGATGCGGCGGCCTTCGGGCGTGCGGATCGGGATGTTCTGCAGGTTGGGCTCGGAGCTCGACAGCCGGCCGGTGACCGCGGTGGCCTGCGAGAAGCTGGTGTGCACGCGGCCGGTGCGCGGATTGACCATGCGCGGCAGCTTGTCGGCGTAGGTGCTCTTGAGCTTGGACAGGCCGCGGTGCTCGAGCAGGAGCTTGGGCAAGGGGTAGTCCTCGGCGAGCTTCTCCAGCACCTCCTCGTCGGTGGAGGGCTGGCCGGTGGCGGTCTTCTTGACCACGGGCAGGCCGAGCTTGCCGAACAGGATCTCGCCGAGCTGCTTGGGCGAGCCGAGGTTGAAGGGCTGGCCGGCGAGCGCATGTGCCTCGCCCTCGAGCGTGTACAGGCGGCGGCCGAGCTCCTCCGAGTGCTGGCCGAGCAGGAAGGGGTCGATCAGCACCCCGGTGCGTTCCATGCGCTGCAGCACGCCGAGCACCGGCATCTCGAGCTCGCGGTAAAGCGCTTCGAGCTGCGGCAGGGCCTGGAGCTGCGGGCACAGGTGCTGGTGCAGGCGCAGGGTGACATCGGCGTCCTCGGCGGCGTATTCGGTGGCGCGCGCGACATCGACCTCGTCGAAGCCGATCTGCTTGGCACCCTTGCCGCAGACCTCCGTATAAGGGATCGTCGCGAGGCCGAGATGGCGCTTGGCGAGCGAATCCATGTCGTGCGCCTTGTCGCTCTCCAGCACGTAGGATTCGAGCAGGGTGTCATGCGCGATGCCGCGCAGCGCGATACCGTGGTTGGCGAGCACGTGGGCGTCGTACTTGAGGTTCTGCCCGAGCTTGGCGTGCCGGTCGGATTCGAACCAGGGCCTGAGCCTGTCGAGCACCTCGTCCAGCGGCAACTGCTCCGGCGCCTCTGGCAACTGCGCGGCACCGCGGTGCGCCAGCGGCAGGTAGGCCGCCTCGCCCGGCTCGACCGCGAAGGACATCCCGACCAGCCTGGCCGCCATCGGGTCGAGGCTGGTGGTCTCGGTGTCGAAGGCGGTGAGCTCGGCAGCGGAGATCTTCGCCAGCCAGGCGTCGAAGGTCGGCCAGTCGAGGATGGGAAGATAGACCGGGGTCAGGTCTTTCATTTGCTCATCCGCGGAGATTGCGCACACCCCGCCCTCCCCTGGCGTCGTGGTCGCAGCCTCGGAAATCGGGGTCTGTCCCCGATTTTCCTGGCGGTCGAAGCGGCGCGCATCGGACGCGGCCTTCGAGGCGGCGACACTCTCCGCACCGCCATCCAGATCCTTCAGCCATGACTTGAACTCGAAGCGCTCGTAGAGCGCGCGCAGCGCCGCCTTGTCGTCCGCGCGCGCCGGCAGCTCGTCCAGCCCCACCGGCAGCTCCACATCCGTCGCCACCGTCACCAGCTTCCGGCCCAGCGGCAGAAAGTCCAGATGCCTGCGCAGGTTCTCGCCGACCTTGCCGCCCACCTTGTCGGCGTTGGCGACGAGGTTGTCGAGCGTGCCGTACTCGGTCAGCCACTTCACCGCGGTCTTGGGACCGCACTTCTCCACGCCCGGCACGTTGTCCACCGTGTCGCCCACCAACGCGAGGTAGTCGACGATGCGCTCGGGCGGCACGCCGAACTTGGCCGCCACGCCGGCCTCGTCGAGCACTTCCTCGCTCATCGTGTTGACCCAGCGCACGCCGGGGCGCACGAGCTGGGTGAGGTCCTTGTCGCCGGTCGAGATCACCACCTCCCAGCCGCGCTCGAGCGCCAGGCGGGTGAGCGTGCCGATGACGTCGTCCGCTTCCACGCCCTCCACCGACAGCAGCGGCCAGCCCTCGGCCCGCACCGCCTCGTGCAGCGGCGCGATCTGCGCGCGCAGGTCGTCGGGCATCGGCGGGCGGTGGGACTTGTATTCGGGATACCAGTCGTCGCGGAAAGTCTTGCCCTTGGCGTCGAAGACGCAGGCGCGAAATTCTGCCTTGTAGTCGCTTTCCAGCCGCCTTAGCATCGACAGCACCCCCCGGATCGCGCCCGTCGGCTCGCCCTGCGAATTGCGCAGGTCGGGCAGGGCATGGAAGGCGCGATAGAGATAGCTGGAGCCGTCGACGAGCAGCAGGGTGGGCATTCCGAATCCTAGAGAACAACAACATGACCGCGAAAGACAAACTCCCCCGCAGCGTGCCCGACAGCACCGCACCGCGCTTCAACGCGCGCGAATCCTGGCGGATCTTCGGAATTATGGCAGAGTTCGTGGAGGCGACCGAACGCCTGGCGGCGATCCGGCCGGCGGTCTCGATCTTCGGCAGCGCACGCACGCCGCCCGACCACAAGTACTACATGCTCACCGAAAAGATCGCCCGCCTGCTGTCGGATTCGGGCTTCGCGGTGATCTCGGGCGGCGGTCCGGGAATCATGGAAGCGGCCAACAAGGGCGCCTTCTTCGGCAAGAGTCCCTCGGTGGGGCTCAACATCCAGCTGCCGCTGGAGCAGGCCGCCAACCCCTACCAGGACATCTCGCAGACCTTCCAGCACTTCTTCGCGCGCAAGTTCATGTTCGTGAAGTTCGCCACCGCCTACGTGGTGATGCCGGGCGGCTTCGGCACCCTCGACGAGCTGCTCGAGGCGATGACGCTGATCCAGACCAGGAAGAGCCGCAAGATTCCGATCATCCTGGTGCACCGCCCGTTCTGGCAGGGCCTGCTCGACTGGCTGCGCGAGCGCCTGGTCGCCGAAGGCATGATCAACGCCGAAGACCTCGACCTGGTGCAGGTGATCGACGAGCCCGAGGAGGTGGTCGAGGCCATCTTCAAGCATTACGAGCGGCGCGGTTTCCAGCCCCTTCCGGCCGAGCGCGAGATGATGCTGAACCTTTGAGTGCCGCATTACCGGCTAGAATTGCAGCATCTTCCGGAGAACATCATGCGCCGCACCCTGATCGTCCTGTGGCTGGCCGCCGCCGTGCCGGCCTTCGCCCAGCAGCCCGCGAACCTCGAACCGATCCCCGAGCCGCCGCCGATGCCCGCCGAGGGCGCAGCCGACGAACCCGAGGTCACCATCGTCAAGCGCGGCGAGGACACCGTCACCGAATACCGCCTGCGCGGCAAGCTCTACATGGTCAAGGTCACACCGCCCCACGGCGTGCCCTACTACCTGATCGACAAGGAAGGCAACGGCCAGATGGTGCGCCACGACGGCACGCCCGAACTCGCCGTGCCGATGTGGGTGATCAAGTCCTGGTGAGCACGACCGCCGCACCGCTGGTGCGCAGCTTTGCCCCGCTGTTCCGCGCCGACGCGCGCGTGCTGGTGCTCGGTAGCATGCCCGGCACGGCCTCGCTCGCCGCCGCGCAGTATTACGCGCATCCGCGCAACGCCTTCTGGCCGATCATGGGCGCGCTCTTCGGCGCCGGAGCGGAACTCCCCTACGCGCAGCGGCTCGAGCGCCTCGCCGCCGCCGGCGTCGCGCTGTGGGACGTCATCGGCCGCTGCGAGCGCGCCGGCAGCCTCGACAGCGCGATCGCGCCCGACAGCATCGAGGCCAACGACTTCGCCGGCCTCTTCGCCGCCTGCCCCGACATCGGCCACGTCTTCTTCAACGGCACCGCCGCCGAGACCGCCTTCCGCCGCCATGTGCGCGGCCGCATCGCGCTGCCGCCGCTGCACTTCACCCGCCTGCCCTCGACCAGCCCGGCGCACGCCGCGCGCGGGCTGGAGGCCAAGCTCGCCGCCTGGCAGGTCGTGAAGGCGGCAGCGCACCGCGCGGCCGCAGCCCGCATCGACATCCCGGCCGCCCAGGCCGCCTGACCCCATCCGACCGTCTTACCCGGAGTCCGCATGTCCGTCTTCACCCCCGTTCCCGAATCCGTGCTCGCCGACTGGCTCAAGGACTACGCCATCGGCCGCCTGGTGGAACTCGAGGGCATCTCGGCCGGCGTGCAGAACAGCAACTTTTTCGTCACCACCACGCTCGGGCGCTACGTGCTGACGCTCTTCGAGGGCATCCCGCGCGCCGAGCTGCCCTACTACCTGCACCTGATGGCGCACCTGTCGCGCCACGGCCTGCCCGTGCCGGGCCCGATCGCCAACCGCCACAACGAATACCTCGGCACCCTGCAGGAGCGCCCCGCCGCACTGGTGGTACGGCTCTCGGGCCGCTCCGAGATGAGCCCCGGCCTGGCGCACTGCGGGAGGGTCGGCGCCATGCTCGCCGGCCTGCACCTCGCCGGCCAGTCCTACGGTCGCCGCCAGGAAAACCCGCGCGGCGCCGCCTGGCGCGCCGCCACCGCGCAGGTGCTGCGGCCCTTCCTGTCCGCCGACGAACAGACCCTGCTCGACGCCGAGATCGCCTTCCAGGCCACGGTCGACGTCGCCGCCCTGCCCGCCGGCGCGATCCACGCCGACCTCTTCCGCGACAACGTGCTGTGGGACACCGATGCCGACGGCGGGGTGCGCATCGGCGGCGTCATCGACTTCTACTTCGCCGGCTACGACGCGCTGCTGTTCGACGTCGCCGTCACCGTCAACGACTGGTGCTCCACCCCCGACGGCGGGCTGGATGCCGAGCGTGCCGCCGCGCTGCTCGACGCCTACCACGCCGAGCGCCCTTTCACCGACGCCGAGCGCGCCGCCTGGCCGGCCATGCTGCGCGCGGCCGCGCTGCGCTTCTGGATGTCGCGCGCGGCTGACTTCCACCTGCCGCGCGCGGGCGAGATGGTGCTGGTGAAGGACCCGAACGAGTACCGCGACATCCTGCGCCTGCGCATCGCCACGGCGCCGCCCCTGCCGCGCTGACGCCGCCCCGCCCGCTCTGTCACGCCCGCCCATCCCCGACCCGACGCCGATGAATGCCACCCTGCCCCCGCCCCGCCGCCCGCATCCGCCGCCGCCCGCCCCCGGCGACGTGGTGCCCGGCCACGCCCTCGACTGGCTCGCCGCCGGGTGGCGCATCTTCATGCGGGCGCCGCTGGTGTGGGCGCTGCAGGCGCTGATCTTCTTCGTGATCCTCGCCGCGCTCGGCATGGTGCCCTTCCTCGGCTGGGCGGCCGCACCCGTGACCCTGCCGGTGCTCGTCGCAGGCATGCTCTCCGGTGCGCGCACACTCGACCGCGGAGAGCGCCTGCACGTCGGCCAGCTCTTCGACGGCCTGCGCCAGCATGCCGGCAACCTGCTGCTGGTCGGCCTCTTCCACCTCCTCGGCCTGCTGCTCGCGGCGCTGGCCGCGGCCGCGATCGGCGGCAGCGCGATGCTCACCGGCGCGGCGGCGGGCGCGCTCGGCGCGATCGCCGGGGCGGGCGTCGCCGCCGGCGGCATGATGCTCGGCGTGGTGGTGTTCACCGTTTTGTGGGCCCTGCTGATGATGGCGCTGTGGTTCGCCCCGGCGCTGGTGATGCTGCACGAGGTCGCGCCGCTGGATGCGATGAGGCTGTCCGCGCGCGCCTGCTTCCACAACCTGCTCGCCTTCGTCGTGCTCGCCGCGCTGCTCTACGTGCTGGTGTGGGTGGCGATGATCCCCGCCGGCCTGGGCATGCTGGTGCTGGTGCCGATGATCGCCGGCGCGCTTTACGCGGCGTGGAAGGAGACCTTCTCGCCGCTGCTGCCGGCCCCCGCGGCCCCGCCCGCGCCCGCAGCGGGGGCGACGTCGGGCGAAAGCATCCCGCCCGCCCCCGTGCTGCTCGCGCCCGCGGCCGACCCCGCGGCCGATGACGCAGCCCCCTCCGCGGCACCGCCCGCTCCCGAACCGGGCCCCCACCCCGACCTCGCGCCCGGCTCCGCCCCCGCGCCCGGCCCCGAATCCGATCCGGCTCCCGACTCCGCGCCAGCGGACGCGCCCCCGAAACCCTGACCCCTGGAAACGAATGCAAGCACGACAACTCCCCATGCCGCGCGGCTGGGCCTGGCTGCGCGAAGGCCTGCAGCTGTGGCGGCGCAATCCGGCGCTGCTCACCTTCGCCACCTTCGGCTACCTGCTCTCGATCATCGTGATCAGCCTGGTGCCGCTGCTCGGCCAGCTCGTCGCCTCGCTGCTGATGCCTGCGCTCTCGGTCGGCGTGCTGAACGCCTGCCGCGCCATCGACGGCGGACGCAAGACCGGTCCCGACGTGCTCTTCTCCGGCTTCAAGTCCAACCTGCAGGGCCTGGTGGTGGTCGGCGGGCTCTACCTCGCGGCCACCCTGGTGGTGCTGATGCTGGTGATGCTGGTCGACGACGGCAGCCTGGCCGCGGTGATGCGCGGCGAGGACATGGACGCGCAGGCCGCGGCCGACTCCTCGCTCGGTTTCACCCTGGTGGTCGGCCTCGTGCTGAGCACGCCGGTGATGATGGCCTACTGGTTCGCGCCCGCGCTCGCCGGCTGGTGGAAGCTGCCCGCGCCCAAGGCGATGTTCTTCAGCTTCTACGCCTGCCTGCGCAACTGGCGGCCCTTCGTCGCCTACGCGCTCGGGCTGGCGATCTTCGCCGGCCTGCTGCCCGGCCTCGTGGTCGCGGTGCTCGGCCTGCTCTCGCCCACGCTGGGCAGCGTGGCCGCGCTGCCGGTGCCGCTGATCATCCTGCCGATCGTGTTCGCGAGTTTCTACACCGCCACCCGCGACGTGTTCGGCCTCCCCGAGAGCAACCCCGCGCGCGATCCCGCCGCACACGACGACGCGCGCGATGGCGACTGAGCCCGCGCCTTCGCCGGCCAGAGCCGCTTTCGAGCCGCCCGTCCGGGCCCCGCTCGGCGTGCTCGGCGGCACCTTCGACCCCATCCACACCGGCCACCTGCGCCTCGCCGAAGAAGCGCGCGAGGCGCTCGGCCTCGACGGCGTGCGCTTCATCCCCGCCGGCCAGCCGCCGCACCGCGGCGAGCCCGGCAGCACCGCCGAGGACCGCCTCGCCATGGCACGGCTCGCCACCGCCGGCAACCCCGGCTTCAGCGTGGACGACGGCGAGGTGCGCGCGCAGCAGAAGAGCTACACCGTGCCCACCCTCGAGCGCCTGCGCGCCGAGATCGGCCCGCAGCAGCCGCTGGTGCTGATCCTTGGCGCCGACGCCTTCGCCGGGCTGCCGACCTGGCACCGCTGGACCGATCTGTTCGCGCTCGCCCACATCGCGGTCGCCAACCGCCCCGGCTACGCGCCCCACGGCCGGCGCTGGCCCGCCACCCTGTCGCCCGCGCTCGACGCCGCCTGCGCGGGCCGCCACACCGCCGACCCCGCGGATCTGCGCCGCGCACCGGCGGGCCGCGTCGTCCCCTTCGACATGACCCCGCTGGCGATCTCCGCCTCGCTGATCCGCGATCTGGTGCGCGACGGCCACAGTGCCCGCTATTTGCTGCCGGAATCGGTTCTCGACTATATTGCCGCGCACCATCTCTACCGCTGAGCGCCCCGCGCCGGCCCACACAGGATCCGAATGGACACCCCCACCCTCGAAAAGATCGTCGTCGCCGCCCTCGAAGACATCAAGGCACGCGACATCGAAGTCATCGACACCTCGAAGCACACCCCCCTCTTCGACCGCATCGTCGTCGCCAGCGCCGAATCCGGCCGTCAGACCCGCGCGCTCGCGCAGAACGTGCACGACAAGGTCAAGGAAGCCGGCGGCGAGATCATCGGCACCGAAGGCCAGGAGACCGGCGAGTGGGTGCTGGTCGACCTCGGCAACATCGTGGTGCACGTGATGCAGCCCGCGGTGCGCGCGCACTACAAGCTCGAGGAACTCTGGAACACCCCGCCGTCCAGCCGGCGCAACGCCGCCTGACGAGTAGCGCCCCGCGCGAGCGGCCGCCTGCGTACGGCGCGGGCGGCGGTCGCGTTTTTCGACGCATGCTCGTCCACGCATGCGCGCAGGTTCAACCATGAAACTGATCATCGTCGCCGTCGGCCACCGCATGCCCGCCTGGGTGCAGGCCGGCTTCGACGAGTTCGCCCGCCGCATGCCGCGCGAGCTGCAGTTGCAGCTCGTCGAGGTCAAGGCCGAGCCGCGCAGCGGCGGCAAGACGGTGGAGGCGATGATGGCGGCCGAGGCCGCGCGCATCGAGGCCACCCTGCCGCCGCGCTGCCGCCGCGTGATCCTCGACGAGCGCGGCGCCGACCTGAGCACGCTGGCGCTCGCGCGCCGGCTGGAGTCCTGGCAGGGCGCAGGCGACGACGTCGCGCTCATCGTCGGCGGCCCCGACGGCCTCGCCCCAGCGTTCAAGGCGGGCGCCCACGAGGCCATCCGCCTCTCCAGCCTCACCCTCCCCCACGCCTTGGTGCGCCCCCTGCTCGCCGAGGCGCTCTACCGCGCGTGGACGGTGCTCAAGAACCACCCCTACCACCGCGAGTAGCGCCTGCAGCATCGGCCGATCGCGACTTGCGTCGCTCCCACAAGAACCACCGCGTCTCCGAAGGCCCCCGTGGGAGCGACGCGAGTCGCGATTGCGGCGGTGACGCCGGCACGGCGGCGCGGGCGGGCGGTGAAACCCGTTAGAATCGCGCCACCCGAGCCCGACCGGCGCCGACCGGCGTCGCGGATCCTGCGGAACGCCATGCCATGACCCTCACCCCGCGCATCTACCTTGCCTCCACGAGCCCCCGCCGCCGCGAACTGCTGCGCCAGATCGGGATCAATTTCGACGTGCTGACCTTTCGCGCCGGCGAGCGCGGCGAGGACGCCGACGTCGACGAGACCCCGCTGCCCGACGAAGCGGTCGAACGCTACGTCGAGCGCCTCGCGCTCGCCAAGGCCCAGGCCGGGATGCGGCGGGTGCTGTGGCGCAAGCTGCTGCCGCATCCGGTGCTCGCCGCCGACACCACGCTGGAGGTCGACGGCGAGATCGTCGGCAAGCCGCGCGAGGCCGCCGAGGCGCACGCCATCCTGGAGCGCCTGTCCGGCCGCCGCCACCGCGTGCTGACCGCGGTCGCGATGAGCGACGGCGAGCGCACGCGCAGCCGGCTGTCGGTCAGCGAGGTCGCCTTCCGCACGCTGAGCGAGCACGACATCCGCCGCTACATCGCCACCGGTGAACCCTTCGACAAGGCCGGCGCCTACGGCATCCAGGGTCACGCCGCGATCTTCATCGAGGAGATCCGCGGCAGCTACTCGGGGATCATGGGCCTGCCGCTGTTCGAGACCGCCGCCCTGCTCGAGATCTTCGGCCACCCCGTCCTGTGAGCACACCCCGTCCATGAGCATCGAATTCCTCATCAACTTCACCCCGCAGGAAACCCGCGTCGCGATCGTCGAGCAGGGCGTGGTGCAGGAGCTGCACGTCGAGCGCACCGCCAGCCGCGGCATCGTCGGCAACCTCTACCTCGGCAAGGTCGTCCGGGTGCTGCCCGGCATGCAGTCGGCCTTCATCGACATCGGCCTCGAGCGCACCGCCTTCCTGCACGTGGCCGACATCTGGAGCGACCGCCAGAACGGCGAGGGTGCGCGTCCGATCGAGAAGATCCTCACCGAAGGCCAGAGCCTGATGGTGCAGGTGCTCAAGGACCCGATCGGCACCAAGGGCGCACGCCTGTCCACCCAGGTCAGCCTCGCCGGCCGCCTGCTCGTCTACCTGCCGCAGGAAAAGCACATCGGCATCTCCCAGCGCATCGAGGACGAGGCCGGGCGCGAGGCGCTGCGCAGCCGGCTGGTCGCGCTGGTGCCGGAAGACGAGCCAGGCGGCTTCATCGTGCGCACGATGGCCGAATCCGCCACCGACGCCGAGCTCGCCGCCGACATCGCCTACCTGCGCAAGCTGTGGCGCGAGATCTCCGGCTCGACCGTGGGCCTGTTCCCGCCGAAGCTGCTGCACGAGGACCTCGGGCTGGGCCAGCGCACGCTGCGCGACCTCGTCACCGACGAGACCTCACGCATCCGCGTCGACTCGCGGGAGAACTTCCAGAAGCTCACCGCCTTCGCCGCCGAGTACACGCCCCAGGTGCTGCCGCTGCTCGAGCACTACAGCGGCGATCGCCCGCTCTTCGAGCTCTACAGCGTGGAAGAGGAGATCCAGAAGGCGCTCGCCCGCCGCGTCGATCTCAAATCCGGCGGCTACCTGATCATCGACCAGACCGAGGCGATGACCACCGTCGACGTCAACACCGGCGGCTTCGTCGGCGCGCGCAACTTCGACGACACCATCTTCAAGACCAACCTCGAGGCCAGCCAGGCCATCGCCCGCCAGCTGCGCCTGCGCAACCTCGGCGGCATCATCATCATCGACTTCATCGACATGGAGAACGTCGAGCATCGCGAGATGGTGCTGGAGGAGTTCCGCAAGGCGCTGTCGCGCGACCACACCAAGATGAGCATCAACGGCTTCACCGCGCTCGGCCTGGTGGAGATGACGAGGAAGCGCACGCGCGAATCCCTCGCCCACCTGCTGTGCGAGCCCTGCCCCACCTGCAGCGGCCGCGGCGAGGTCAAGACCGCGCGCACGGTGTGCTACGAGATCCTGCGCGAGCTGCTGCGCGAGGCACGCCAGTTCAACGCCCGGGAGTTCCGCGTGCTCGCCGCGCCCAACGTGATCGACCTCTTCCTCGACGAGGAGAGCCAGTCGCTGGCGATGCTGTCGGACTTCATCGGCAAGAAGGTCTCGCTGCACGCCGAGGGCAGCTACACCCAGGAGCAGTACGACATCGTGCTGCTGTGAGCGTGGCGGGGCTCCCCGCCCGCAGCGCCCCTTGGCGCGAACACCCGGCCGACGCCGCGCGCTGCCGCGCGGTCCGCGGGCGTGCTGGCCGGCACGAGGACTGCCACCGTATCATTCGTCGTCGATCTGCCGCCCACCTGCCGCAACGGAGGCCCTCATGAGCAACGCCCTGGCACGCCCCGCCCCGATCAGTGTCGAGGACTACCTCGAAGGCGAGACCCGGAGCGAAATCAAGCATGAATACCTCGACGGCGAGGTGGTGGCGATGGGCGGCGCCAGCGCGAGGCATGGCCTGGTCGTCACCAGCCTCGGCCTCGCGATCGGACCGCACGCCCGCCGCAAGGGCTGCCAGCTCTTCATCGCCGACATGAAGGTCCGCGTCGAGCACACCGGCCAGACCTACTTCTATTACCCCGACATCGTGCTGGCCTGCGCGCCCGACGACCGCGAGACCTATTACCGCCGCAGTCCCTGCCTGCTGGTGGAGGTGCTGTCGCCGAGCACCGAGCGCATCGACCGCCGCGAGAAGCTCTTCGCCTACCAGGCCATCCCCTCGCTGCGCGAATATCTGCTCGTCGATCCGGACAAGCGCTCCGTGGAGATCTACCGCTTCGGCGATCCGGTGCGCCACGAGACCTGCGCCGAGGGCGCCTTCCGGCTGGACTGCCTGGATACGGAGATCACGCTGGACGAGGTGTACGCCGACGCCGAAGCGCCCTGAAGCCTGCCGGCTCGGCCCCCCCGGTCGCGCCGCGAAGCAGGAGCGTCCGCCCCGCTCACACCCCGAGGTAGCGCCCCCACAGCTCGCGCCGCGCGTCCAGCTCGGCCGAGCTGCCCTGCCAGGTAATGCGCCCGCGCTCCAGGATGAGGTTGCGGTCGGCGAGCGCCATCAGCCTCTCGACGTATTTATCCACCACCAGCGTGGTCTGCCCCTGCGCCTTGAGGAGCGCGAGGCAGCGCCAGATCTCCTCGCGGATCACCGGGGCGAGGCCTTCGGTGGCTTCGTCGAGGATCAGCAGGCGCGGGTTGGTCGACAGCGCACGCGCGATCGCCAGCATCTGCTGCTCGCCGCCGGAGAGCTGGTTGCCGAGGTGGTCGGCGCGCTCGGCCAGGCGCGGGAAGAGCGCGTAGAGCCGCGCCGGCGTCCATGGCTCGGCGACGCCATTGCGGCGCGCGGCGAAGGCGACGAGGTGTTCGTGCACCGTGAGATTGGGGAAGCACTGCCGGCCCTCGGGCACGATCGCCACGCCGAGGCGGGCGATGGCGTCGGCGCGCTCGGCGTGGATCGGACGGCCTTCGAAGACGATCTCGCCGCGCTGCGGGCGCAGGCCGCCGACGATCGTGCGGATCGTGGTGCTCTTGCCCATGCCGTTGCGCCCGAGCAGCGCCACCACCTCGCCGGCGCGGATGTCGAAGTCGAGGCCGAACAGCACCCTGCTGGTGCCATAGCCGGCCTCCAGGCCGCGGCAGCACAACAGCGGCGCGTTCATCCCGCCACCTCTGTCCCCAGATACACCGCCTGCACCTCGGCATGCCCCTTGATGTGGGCGGCGTCACCCGAGGTCAGTACCTTGCCGTACACCAGCACCGAGATGCGGTCGGCGAGCTGGAACACCGCGTCCATGTCGTGCTCGATGAGCAGGATCGCGGTCTCGCCGGCGAGACCGCGGATCAGCGCCACCATCTGCTGCGAATCCTCCGGTCCCATGCCGGCCATGGGCTCGTCGAGCAGCAGCAGCCTGGGCCGCGCGGCGAGCGCGAGCGCGAGGTCGAGCCGCTTCTGCAGGCCGTGGGCCAAGGTGCCGGCGTTGCGCTCGAGAACCTCGGCCAGGCCCGTGCGCTGCGCCAGCGCCTCGGCGCGCTCCTGCAGCGCGTGCTCGGCGTCGCGCCGCGACAGGCAGCGGAAGCTCGACCCCGCCTGCGCCTGCACCGCGAGCAGCAGGTTGTCGCGCACGCTGTCGTTGCGGAACACGCTGCTGATCTGGAAGCAGCGCGCCAGGCCGGCACGGGTGCGCGCGTGCGGCGTCAGCGCGGTCAGCTCGACACCGTCGAGCACGATGCGCCCGGCGTCCGCCGGCAGCAGTCCGGAGATCAGGTTCACCAGGGTGGACTTGCCCGCGCCGTTGGGGCCGATCAGCGCATGGATCTCGCCCGCCTCGACGGCGAGGGAGACATGGTCGGTGGCGAGCAGGCCGCCGAAGCGCTTGACCAGGCCCTCCGCCCTGAACAGGCTCATCGCGCGCCCTCCTGGCCGGCGCGGCGCTCGAGCAGCGCCGCCACGCCCTGCGGCGCGTGGAACACCACCAGCAGCAGCAACAGCCCGAGCGGCCAGTGCCAGTAGTCCGTGTACAGCTTCAGCACCTCCTCCAGCGTCAGCCACAGCGCCACCCCGAGCGGCGCGCCCCAGCGCCGGCCGGCGCCGCCGAGCATCACCATCACCAGCAGCAGCGCGGACTGCGTCCAGTGCATGATCGACGGGCTGACGAAGGCGTTGTGGCTGGCGAGCAGGCCACCGGCCAACCCCGCCACCGCGCCGGCGGCGACGAAGCCGGCGAGCTTGAGCCGATAGACCGGGTAGCCGAGCGCCACCATGCGCGTCTCGTTGTCGCGGACGCCGCGCAGCGCATGGCCATAGCGCGAATGCGCGACCCGGCTGAAGAGCGCGAACACCGCCGCGGCGATCGCCAGCACCACCCAGTAGAAGACCTGCGCATGCGCGCCGTCCAGCCAGGCACCCAGCGCCAGCGGGGTGTACAGGCCGTAGCCGTCGTCGCCGCCATACGTGCGCAGCGACACCGCGAGGTAGTGCAGCATCTGCGCGAAGGCGAGGGTGATCATGATGAAGTACACCCCGCGCGTGCGCAGCGACACCGCGCCGATCGCCGCTGCGAACAGCCCGGCAAGCACCGCCGCGCTGCCCCAGGCCAGCCAGGCCGACGAGACCCCGGCCTCGACCAGCGCCACCACGGTGTAGGCCCCCACGCCGATGAAGCCCGCATGGCCGAGCGCCGCCATGCCGCCGTAGCCGAGGATGAAGTTGAGGCTGCTTGCCGCGATCGCCACGATCAGCACCCGGCGCACGAAGCCGACGTAGTACTCCAGCCCGAGGGCGGGCGCGAGCAGCGGGAAGGCCGCGAGCAGGGCCAGCACCAGCCAGGGCAGGCGGCGCGCGAGGCCGGGGAAGCGTTCGGGCATCGCGTCCCTCAGCCGCGCGCGGGGAACAGCCCCGCGGGTTTCAAGCTCAGCACCGCCGCCATCAGCACGTACATGGCGATGCCGGCGAGCGCCGGGCCGAGGTCGGCCGCCACCGCGGGCGGCAGCACCGCGCGCAGGGCCGGCGGCAGGAAGGCGCGCCCGGCGGTGTCCACCAGGCCGACCAGCAGCGCGGCCACGAAGGCGCCGCGCACCGAGCCGATGCCGCCGATGACGATCACCACCAGCGCCGGGATCAGGATCGCCTCGCCCATGCCGATCTGCACCGCGCTGATCGGCGCCATCAGCGCCCCCGCCAGCGCCGCGAGCGCAGCGCCGAGCGCGAACACGAAGGCGAACACCCCGCCCACGCGCACGCCCATGTGCTCCGCCATCTGCCGGTTCGAGGCGCCGGCGCGCACCAGCATGCCGATGCGGGTCTTGTTGACCAGCAGGTGGAGCCCGAGCGCCACCGTCAGCCCGGCGCCGATCAGCAGCAGGCGGTAGGACGGATAGGGCAGGCCTTCGAGGAGCGCGACCGGCCCGGCCAGCGCCGCCGGGGTCGAGGCCAGCAGCGGCGCCACGCCCCAGATCGCCTTCACCGCGTCGTCGGCGATGAGGATGATGCCGAAGGTGGCGAGCACCTGGACGAGGTGGTCGCGCCGATACAGCCGGCGGATGACGAGGAACTCCGCCACCGCCGCGATCGCCACCGTCACGCCGACCGCGACCAGCACGGCGAGCGCGAACGCGCCGCTCGCCTCATGCACGCGCGCGGCGATGTAGGCCCCTGCCATGTAGAGCGAGCCGTGGGCGAGGTTCATGGTATCCATGATGCCGAACACGAGCGTGAGCCCGGCGGCGATCAGGAACAGCATGAGCCCGTAGCCCAGGCCGTTGAGCAGCTGCTCGAAGACGAAGATGGCATCCATCGGATTTCAGCCCGGCGCGTCCGAAGCCTCTGTGTAGGAGCGACGCCAGTCGCGATCCGCCCATGGAGCATCCCGCCGCACTCGGGGCAGCAGTGAGCTCCAAATCATGAAGCTGCCGTTCGGATGGTGCATCGCGGTGAATCGCGACTTGCGTCGCTCCCACGGCGGCCCCATGCCCCGCGCGCGCGGACCTCGGGTCTCACATCCTGCACGCGCCCACGTAGGCGTCCTGGTGCTTCTCGAGCGTGGTGCCGACCAGCTTGTTGGTGATGCGGCCCTCGGCGTCCTTGCCGACCTCGCGCAGATAGTAGTTCTGCACCGGGAAGTTGTTGGCGCCGTACTGGAATTCGCCGCGCAGGGACTTGAAGCTGGGATTCTTGAGCGCCTTCAGCACCGCCTCGCGGTCGTCGATCCTGCCGCCGACGTCGCGCACCGCGGCGTCCATCGCCATCACGGTGTCGTAGGCCATCGCCGCATATACCGAGGGGTAGCGCCCGGCGTACTTCTGGCGGAAGGCGGAGACGAACGCGGCGTTGGCGGGGTTCTGCAGGTCGTGCGTCCAGTGCGCGGTGTTGAGCACGCCGAGCATCGGCTCGCCCACCGCCTGGATCACGTCCTCGTCGGCCGAGAAACCGGGGGCGATCAGCGGGATGTCCTCGAGGCCGCCACCGACGAACTGCTTGACGAAGTTGATCCCCATCGCGCCGGGCAGGAAGAAGAACACCGCGTCCGGCTTGGCGGCGCGGATCTGCGCGATCTCGGCGGCGTAGTCGATCTGGCCGAGCTTGGTGTAGATCTCGTCCTTCACCGCGCCCTTGTACAGGCGCTTGAAGCCATTCAGATGATCCTTGCCCGCCGGGTAGTTGGGCGCGATCAGCAGGACGTTCTTGTAGCCCTTCTCGTTGGCGACCTTGCCGGCGGCCTCGTCGTAGGTGTCGTTCTGGTACTGGGCGAAGAACCAGGGGCTGCACTTCTCGCCGGCGTAGGCGCTCGGACCGGGGTTGGCCGACAGGTAGGGCACCTTGGCGGCGAACAGCGCCGGGCCGACGGCGAGCGCGGCGTTGGAGCCGATCGGGCCGGTGAAGAAGTGGATGCCGTCGCGTTGCAGGAAGCGCGCGACGAGCTGGTTGGCCTGCTCCGGGTTGCCGCCGAAGTCGCTGCGGATGAACTCCGCCGGCTGGCCGCCGAGCTTGCCGCCGAGCTTCTCGATCGCCAGCTCGAAACCGTCGCGCGCCTCGGCACCGAGCGCCGAGAAGGGACCGGAGAGGTCGAGCGCGATACCGACCTTGATGTCGGCGGCGTGGGCGGTGGCGTTGAGGGCGGCAGCGCCGCACAGGGCGAACGCGACGGACAGCTTCTTCATCTGCAGCATGGGGTCTCCTCGATTGTTCTCTTTGCCGCTCGCAACGCCGGCGTCGAAGCGCCGCGCCACGCGCGAAGGCCGCCGATTCTACCCCAGCCCGGCCGCGCCTCGCGCCGCCGGCCGCCCCTGGAGGAACGACATGGCTTCGGCAAACTCCGCAGGATCGATGCAGGTCGCGATCGGCCCCTCAACCGGGCATCGACACGAATCTCCCGGGCCGCACTCGCGACTCGCGTCGCTCCTACAAGAACGGCAGGTTCTCCAACGCGCCCGCAGGAGCGACGCAAGTCGCGATCGGCTCCTCGATTGGGCATCGATACGAATCTCCCGGGCCGCCATCGCGACTCGCGTCGCTCCTACAAGAACGGCGGGTTCTCCGACGCGCCCGTAGGAGCGACGCGAGTCGCGATAAGGCGATGAATGGAGCGGTAGCGCCGCACGAAACGCCGCACCCCGGCCCGCGCTGCTGTATGAAACCGCAGGCCGCACGCCTGCGGCCTGCTAGACTTGCACATCCGCATTTCGCACGCCCGCCCCTCATGATCGGACGCATCACCGGCACCCTGCTGGAAAAGAACCCGCCGCAGATCCTCGTCGACGCCCACGGCGTCGGCTACGAGATCGACGTGCCGATGAGCACCTTCTACAACCTGCCCGCCACCGGCGGCACGGTCAGCCTGCACACGCACTTCGTCGTGCGCGAGGACGGCCACTTCCTGTTCGGCTTCGCCACCGAGGAAGAACGCGCCACCTTCCGCCAGCTGCTCAAGGTCTCGGGCGTGGGCGCGCGCATGGCGCTTGCGGTGCTGTCCGGGCTGTCGGTGAACGACCTCGCCCAGGCGGTGGCGCTGCAGGAGGCCGGGCGGCTGGTGAAGATCCCCGGCATCGGCAAGAAGACCGCCGAGCGCCTGCTGCTCGAGCTGCGCGACAAGCTCGGCAAGGCGCTGCCCAGCATGACGGGCGCGCGACTCGCCGCGGCCGCACCGGGCGCAGCCCCGGACGCGAAGAGCGACATCCTCAACGCCCTGCTCGCGCTCGGCTACAACGAACGCGAGGCGCTGTCCGCGATGAAGGGGCTGGCCGAGGACGTCGGCGTCTCGGACGGCATCCGCCAGGCGCTGAAGGCGCTGTCGAAGGCATGACGCGCATGCACCCCGCTCGCCACGCCGTCGGCTGCCGCCCTGCAAGCTCGGCCAGGACACGCCCATGATCGAAACCGACAAGCTCAAGGCTGCCGCCCCCGCCGAGCGCCTGATCTCCGCCGCCCCCGCCGACCGCCAGGAAGACGCGATCGAGCGCGCGCTGCGTCCCAAGCGCCTGGCCGAGTACGTCGGCCAGGTGAAGATCCGCGAACAGTTGGAGATCTTCATCCAGGCGGCGCGCAATCGCAGCGAGGCGCTCGACCACGTGCTGCTGTTCGGCCCGCCCGGGCTGGGCAAGACCACGCTCGCCCACATCGTCGCCGCCGAGATGGGCGTGAACATGCGCCAGACCTCCGGCCCGGTGCTCGAGCGCGCCGGCGACCTCGCCGCGCTGCTCACCAACCTCGAACCGCACGACGTGCTCTTCATCGACGAGATCCACCGCCTGTCGCCGGTGGTCGAGGAGATCCTCTACCCGGCGCTGGAGGACTTCCAGATCGACATCATGATCGGCGAAGGCCCGGCGGCACGCTCGGTGAAGCTCGACCTGCCGCCCTTCACGCTGGTCGGCGCCACCACCCGCGCCGGCATGCTCACCAACCCGCTGCGCGACCGCTTCGGCATCGTGTCACGGCTGGAGTTCTACACCGCGGACGAGCTCGCCTTCATCGTCGGACGCTCGGCGCGCCTGCTCAATGTGGAAATCGAGGACAACGGCGCGCTCGAGATCGCCCGCCGCGCGCGCGGCACGCCGCGCATCGCCAACCGCCTGCTGCGCCGGGTGCGCGACTACGCCGAGGTGAAGGCGGGTGGCCGCATCACCGCCGCGGTCGCGGACGCGGCGCTGCGCATGCTGGACGTCGACAACCTGGGCCTCGACCTGATGGACCGCAAGCTGCTGTCGGCGATGCTGGAGAAATTCGGCGGCGGCCCGGTCGGCCTGGACAACATCGCCGCGGCGATCGGCGAATCGACCGACACCATCGAGGACGTCATCGAGCCCTACCTGATCCAGCAGGGCTACCTGCAGCGCACCCCGCGCGGGCGCATGGCGACGCAGTCGATCTGGCAGCACTTCGGCCTCGTGCCGCCGCGCATCGGCGGCGACCTCTTCCAGTAGGCGACGAGGCCGACCGTGCGCTCGCTGCAGGTGGTGATGCTGATGCTGTGCGTGCTGGGCGGGATGTTCCTGCTTGTGCGAGCGCCCGAGTTCTTCATGCCCGCACAGTGGGACCCCTCGATCGGGCGCAGCTTCGATCCGCTCGCCTCGCGCCTGCTCGGCGCCGGACTGCTGGCGCTCGCCGCCGCGGGAGCGGGCTATCTTCACGCGATGTACTACTCGATGCCGCGCCGCCTGCCCGGCCCGGCAGCGCAGCGCCGCCACTTCGCCCTGCTGCTCGCCGCCCTGGTGCTGATCGGCGCGGCGCTGGCGCGCGCCGAGGTGGGGCCGAATCCGGAATATCGAGCGCCCTTGCGCACGGGTTCGTAGGCAGCACTGCGGCCGCAAAGCCACACGTTGCCCGGCGCGAGGCGGCTGCGGCTCGCGTCCCTCCTGCAGAAGCCTGCACACGCCCCTGCGCGCGGCCTGCTTCAGTCGTGCTCGTCGTCGAGCAGGGTGCGGACGTGGTCGGCCGTTTCGAGGAGCTCGCCGAGCGCGCGCGAGCTGAGCATGGAGCCGAACTGCTCGAGCGCGATCTCGGTGATGAAGAGGTGTCCGTTGTCTTCGCGACAGATCCAGCCCAGCTCGATCAGGCGCCCGATCTTGCGCCGCACCGTCTCGCGCGGCAGACCGGTGGCGGCGGCGATCGAGTAGGCGTTGCAGGGCTTGAGGCCGCAATCCGCCGGGCGCGTGTCGCGCGGCACCGAGGGCGTCGCGGTGATCGGACGGGTGCTCTCGCGGCGCGCGACGCCGTTCTGCAAGGCGCCGATATTATGCAGTGCAATCTCGCCGAGCAGGATGGGGAGCAGGATGTCGCGGTCGAAGTCTTCGAACCAGCGCCGCAAGCTGCGGATCTCGTGGCGCGCGAGCACGAGCGCGACCGCCTTGATCGTGCGGCGTGCCGACGCCGCATTCGGGTGTTCCGGGTGCGCTGTTGGGCTCATTGGGCTGTCATGGCACGCTTCACCCTTTTTTGTTGATTCCGGGAGCTAGCGGCGTTTTTTAGAAAATTCTTAAATTAACAGACGCCATGAGCATAACCCAAGCCGAACGGGCTCAATACTCGGGAATACCCATAATGGGGAGAGTCATATTGTGACCCCAACCGCCCTCTTCTGCCGCTGCGATTCCCCGGATCGGGGCGTGCGCGCCGGGGTGGCGAGCGCGTGACGGGCTACTTGCGCGCGCGCGGATGTGCCGCGTCGTACACCGCGGCTAGATGCTGGAAATCGAGATGCGTGTAGATCTGCGTGCTGCGGATGCTGGCGTGGCCGAGCAGTTCCTGGACAGCGCGAAGATCGCCGCTCGATTGCAGAAGATGACTCGCAAAACTGTGCCGCAGCATGTGCGGATGCACATGCACGCCGAGCCCGAGCGCCTGAGCGCGCGTGCCCAGCCGGCTGGCGATGCCGCGGGTGCTCAGGCGGTGGCCGTCGCGGGTCACGAACAGCGCGCGCTCGCCCGCCGCAGCGAGGCCGGCGCGGATCTCCAGCCAGGGGCGCAGGGCCGCGATCGCCTTGCCGCCCACCGGCACGGTGCGCTGGCGCTGGCGCTTGCCGGTGACCGTGACCAGGCCCTCGGCGAGGTCCAGCCCGGAATCGATGTCGAGTCCGGCGAGTTCCGCAACTCGCAGACCGGAAGAATAAAAAAGCTCGAACATCGCAATATCCCGAATTTCTAGCAAATTCTGCGGCTCTGGATCGAGCAGCGCGTTCGCCTGCTCGGGCGAGAGCACGCGCGGCAGCGTCGAGGGGGACTTGGGCGGACGGATGCCGAGCGCCGGATTGATGCGCACGCCGTGCTCGCGCACCAACCAGCGGTAGAAGCCTCGCCACGCCGACAGATGGCGGGCGATCGAGCGCCCCTGCTGGCCCTCGCCATGCAGGCGGGCGACGAAGCGGCGGATGTCGGCGGGCTGCAAGGATTCGGGCGGGTGCTCCTCGGCGAGGCGCAGCAAGGCCTGCAGGCCGGCGCGGTAGGCGGTCAGCGTCAGCGGCGAGACCCGGCGCTGGGTGGCGAGCCAGGCCAGCCAGGCCTGCATGCGCTCGGGCAGCGCGGCCGGCGCCTCGGCGGACCGCCGCGGGCCCATGGATTCAGCCCGCGCGCGCCGCCAGCGCCGCGGCGGCGAGGTCGGCGATGCGGCCCAGGTAGAGCGTGCCCATGCCGGCGTAGAAGCGCTCGGGCTCGGCGCTGCCGAGCGCGAGCAGGCCGATGCAGTTGCCGCCGACGCGCAGCGGCATCAACGCCAGCGAACGGATGTGCGGCGCGGCCTCGCCGAACCAGCTCGTCATCTCGATGCTCTCGGGCACCCCGCACCATGGGTGGCGCAGGTTCTCGACCTGGCGGCGCGCCGCTTCGCCGACGCCGAAGGCCTCGGTGTGCACCACCCCGCCCCCGACCTCTCCCCACAGCTTGAGGCTGACGTGCGGCACGGAGAAGTCGTCGCGCAGGCTGTCGGCCAGGCCCTGGCGCACCGCGGCGGCCGAGCCCGCCTGCAGCAGCGCGACCGACAGGCGGTGCACCTTGGTGCTGATGTCGTCGTTCTCCTCCCCGAAGCGGATCAGCTCGGCAAGCTTGAGTTCGAGCGCACGGATCTTGTCGCGCAGGGCATGGAGCTGGCGCTCGGCGAGCGAGATCGCCTGGCCGCCATGCTGCGGATGCGGCACGGTGAGCTCGCTGAAGAGCTCGTGATGCTGGTTGAGGAAATCGGGGTGTTCGCGCAGGTAGCGTGCGACATCTTCTGCATTCATCGATGCTGCTCCAGGCGAGGCGGCTGCCGCCCCGCGTCGATCGTTCGTGGATGGCCGCCGCATCCGGCGCGGTCGGCCGCGAGTCGGCCGGCACGATGCCGCACAGGCGCATCGCGTCCGGCCCGGCAAAATCCGGACTCGGGCGGGCTCCCTCAGGCGAGCTCCATCTCGCCCTCGAAAACCGTGACCGCCGGTCCGGTCATGCGCACCGGCGTGCCCGGGCCGTCCCAGGCGATCTCCAGCTCGCCGCCGCGGGTATGCACCCGCACCGGCGTCTCCAGCAGGCCGCGCAGGATGCCCGCCACCACCGCCGCGCAGGCGCCGGTTCCGCAGGCCAGGGTCTCGCCGGCGCCACGCTCGAACACGCGCAGACGCACCTCGTGCGCATCGACCACCTGCAGGAAGCCGGCATTGACCCGCGCCGGGAAGCGCTCGTGGCGCTCGATCCGCGCGCCCTGCTCCACCACCGGCGCGGCATCGACGTCGGCCACCACCTGCACCGCGTGCGGGTTGCCCATCGACACCGCGGTGATCGCCACCGTGTCGCCGCCCACCTGCAAAGGCTGCACGACCGCGTCCGAGTCGGACACGAACGGCACCTTCGCCGGCGCCAGCTCCGGCACGCCCATGTCCACCGTCACCAGGCCGTCCGCGCGCAGGCGCGGCGCGATGATGCCGGAGCGGGTCTCGACACGGATTTCGGCCTTGTCGGTGAGCCCCTTGTCATGCACGAAGCGCACGAAGCAGCGCGCGCCGTTGCCGCACTGCTCGACCTCGCCGCCATCGGCGTTGAAGATGCGGTAGCGGAAATCGACATCCGGCCGCGCGGCGGGCTCGACCACCAGCAGCTGATCGCAGCCGACGCCGAAATGGCGGTCGGCGATCGCCTTGACCCGCGCCGGGGTGAGGTCGACCGGCGCACGCGTGGCATCGATGACGACGAAGTCGTTGCCCAGGCCGTGCATCTTGGTGAAGCGCAGTTTCATCTTGCTGTTCCAGTGTTTCAGTAGATCCGCGGCTCGCCCTCGGGCCGGGTCTTGAAGCGGCGGTGCACCCAGTAGTACTGCTCGGGCATGGTGCGCACCACGCCTTCGAGCCAGGCGTTCATGCGCAGCGTGTCGGCCTCGACGTCGTCCGAAGGGTAGTCGGCCCAGGGCGCGCCGAGCTCCAGCACGTAGCCCTGTCCGCCGGGCAGGATGCGGGTGATGCAGGGCACCACCGCCGCACCCGCCAGGCGCGCCAGGCGCGGCAGGCCGGTGATGGTCGCCGCCTGCACGCCGAAGAAGGGCACGAAGATGGACTCCTTGCGGCCGTAGTCGAGGTCGGGCAGGTAATAGAAAGGGCGGCCGGACTTCATCGCCTTGACCGTGGCGCGCACGCCATCGTGGCGCGACAGCAGCAGCTGGTCGTTGAAGCGGCTGCGGCCATGGTGCAGCCAGTGGTCGAAGACCTTGTCCTTCTGCGGCGAATACACGCTGACGAAGTCGCCCTCGAGCGTGAGCCGGGTGCCGGCCATGTCGAGGCCGAGGAAGTGCGGCGCCAGCAGCAACACCGGGCGGCCCTCGGCGCGCAGGCGCTGCAGGTGCGCCAGGCCCTCGATGCGGACGGTGGCGCGCAGGCGCTCGGGGCTCGCCCACCAGGCCAGGCCGCGCTCGAGCATGCTGCGTCCGATGAGGGCGAAGTTGCGCCGCGCCAGCGCGCGCCGTTCGGGCTCGGAGAGCTCGGGAAAGCACAGCCGCAGGTTGGTCAGCGCGACCTTGCGGCGCGGCACCACCACCCAGTAGAGCAGCCGGCCGAAGCCGCTTCCCACGCGTGCGAGCAGCACCAGCGGCAGCCAGTGCAGCAGCCAGATCAGGCCGATGACCAGGCGGCTCATGGCGCGCGCTCCGCGTCCGTGCCGGCGGTGTCGGCGGCGGAAGTGGTCGCCGAGGGGTTGGCGGCATCGGCGCCCGCATCCCCCTGCGGGGCGACGTCCTCGCGCTCGCGCCGCGGACCCTTGTAGCGGTTGTAGCCCCACAGGTACTGCTGCGGGCACTGCAGGATCATGCGCTCGACCTCGCGGTTGATGATCGCGACGTCGGTGTCGATGTCGCCGGTAAGCGCCTCGGTAGGCGCCTGCAGGCGGAACACGTAGCCCTCGCCGCGCGGCAGGCGCTCGGCCCAAGTGTAGATCACGCGCACGCCCTTCACCGCCGCCAGGCGCGCGGCCAGCGTCATCGTCCACGCCGGCTTGCCGAAGAAGGTCGACCACACGCCCTCTCCCGCGCCCGGCACCTGGTCGGGCAGCATGCCCACCGCCTCGTGGCTGCGCAGGGTCTTGACCAGCTTGCGCACGCCGGATAGATCGGCCGGCGCGGTACGCATCTGTCCGCGCGCCCGGCCCGCCTCCATCAGCGGTTGCAGCACCTCCTTGCGCGGAGGGCGATAGAGCACGGTGATCGGAATCCTGGCGGCGATGCACTGGGCGGTGATCTCGAAGCAGCCCAGGTGCGGGGTGATGAAGAGGATGCCGGCGCCCTCGGCGCGCGCGGCCTCGACCAGCTCCCAGCCCTCGGTGCGCACCGCGCTCGCCACCACCTCGGACGCCGGCCGGCCCCAGATGAAGGGCAGCTCCAGCGCCTGGCGGCCGGCCTCGACGATCGCCGCACGCAGCACCGTCTCGTCCTCGCGACCGATGGCGTTGAAGAGGTTCTCGCGCACGCGGCGGGCGTAGGACGGCGAAGCCTTGTAGGTCAGCCAGCCCGCCCAGCCACCGAGGCGGTGCAGCCAGGACAGGGGCAGGCGAGAGAGGAGGCGGAATGCGCTTTGCGACAGCACCAGGTTGAGATCCGATATGGATGCCGGAACCGGCTTCAGGCCCGAATGCTTACACAGCCGGGCGTCCCGGTCTATAATCCGCGCTCCACCGCCGAGTTAACTCGACAACTTGCAGGGCGGTGGGGCGGCCGCGGTGCCGCCCGAACCAAGTACTGCTAAAGCGTCGGCTGCTCGACGAAATCCCCGGAGCTGGCCGCAGACGCAAGGCCATGGCAACGGGGATTTTTGTTTTCCAAGGAGCAGCACGAATGGCTGAATTTCTCTTCACCTCCGAATCGGTCTCCGAAGGTCATCCCGACAAGGTCGCCGACCAGGTCTCCGACGGCGTCCTCGACGCCGTGCTGGCCGAAGACCCCAAGGCGCGCGTCGCCTGCGAGACCCTGGTGTCCACCGGCCTGGTGGTGATCTCGGGCGAGATCACCACCACCGCCCACCCCAACTACCGCGAGATCGCGCAGGACGTGATCCGCCGCATCGGCTACGACAACTCCGACATCGGCTTCGACTACAAGAGCTGCGCGGTGCTGGCGGCGATCAACCGCCAGTCGCCCGACATCGCCCAGGGCGTGAACAACGCCAACGACGACCCGCTCGACCAGGGCGCCGGCGACCAGGGCCTGATGTTCGGCTACGCCACCAACGAGACCGCCAGCCTGATGCCGCTGCCGATCCACTACGCTCACCGCGTCATGCAGCGCCAGGCCGAGGTGCGCAAGGATGGCCGCCTGCCCTGGCTGCGCCCGGACGCCAAGAGCCAGCTCACCGTCAAGTACGTCGACGGCAAGCCGGTGGCGATCGACACCGTCGTGGTGTCCACCCAGCACGACCCCGACGTGACCCAGGAGCAGATCCGCGAGGCGGTGATCGAGCTGATCATCAAGCCGGTGCTGCCGCCCGAGCTGATGCAGGGCGACGTGCGCTACCTGGTGAACCCCACCGGCCGCTTCGTGGTCGGCGGCCCGCACGGCGACTGCGGCCTCACCGGGCGCAAGATCATCGTCGACACCTACGGCGGCGCGGCCCACCACGGCGGCGGTGCGTTCTCGGGCAAGGATCCGTCCAAGGTCGACCGCTCGGCCGCCTACGCCGGTCGCTACGTGGCCAAGAACGTGGTCGCCGCCGGCCTCGCCGACCGGTGCGAGGTCCAGGTCGCCTACGCGATCGGTGTGGCGCGCCCGGTTTCGCTGATGGTCAACACCTTCGGCACCGGCAGGATCGCCGACGAGAAGATCGTCGATCTCATCGGCCGGCATTTCGACCTGCGCCCGAAGGCGATCATCCAGACGCTCGACCTGCTGCGCCCGATCTATTCCCGCACCGCCGCCTACGGCCACTTCGGCCGCGACGAGCCGGGCTTCACCTGGGAACAGACCGACAAGGCCGCCGCCCTGCGCGCCGACGCCGGACTCTGAGCCGGAAGCGCCCTCAGGAACGACGCGAGTCGCGCTCGGGCGGCGCTGCGGCGCTGGCGCGGGTTCCGAGCGCTGCAATCGCGACTTGCGTCGCTCCTACGCAGGTCAGCCGCGCTCGGGAATGCGCACGCGGGAACGCCGCGAGTCGCGCTCGGGCGGCGCTGGCGCGGGTTCCGGGCGCTGCAATCGCGACTTGCGTCGCTCCTGCGCAGAACCGCCGCGCATCCGTCCCGGTAGAATCCGGAACTCGCGGACGCCCGCCCCGGTCTCTGCCCCACCACGTCGCCCAGAGTCGCCCATGCTCCAACAAGTCCTGATGTTCGCCCTCGGCCTCACCGTCCTCGTTGTCGGTGCGGACGTCCTCGTACGTGGCGCCTCGCGGCTGGCGGTCTCCTTCGGCGTTTCGCCGCTCGTCGTCGGCCTCACCGTGGTCGCCTTCGGCACCAGCGCGCCGGAGATGGCGGTATCGGTGGGCTCGGCGCTCGCCGGCAGCCCCGACCTCGCGCTCGGCAACGTGGTCGGCAGCAACATCTGCAACGTGCTGCTGATCCTCGGCATCTCGGCGCTGATCACCCCGCTGCTGGTGGACGAGCAGATCATCCGCCAGGAGATCCCGATCATGATCGGCGTGTCGGCCCTGCTGGTGGTGATGGCGCTCGACGGCCATCTGGGCCTGGTCGAGTCGATCGTGCTGTTCGCCCTGGTGATCGCCTACACGGTGTTCCTGATCGTGCAGTCGCGGCGCGCCTCCAAGGCGGTGCAGGAGGAGTTCGGCACCGACCTCCCCACCTCCGCCTGGGACCGCCACTGGGCGGTGCAGGTCGGGCTGATCGCGACCGGACTGGTGATGCTGATCGTCGGCGCCGACTGGTTGGTGGAAGCGGCGGTGGCCTTCGCGCGCGCCTTCGGGGTCAGCGACCTGGTGGTGGGCCTCACCGTGGTCGCGGTGGGCACCTCGATGCCCGAGATCGCCACCTCCATCGTCGCCGCGATGCGCGGCCAGCGCGACATCGCGGTGGGCAACGTGGTCGGCAGCAACATCTTCAACATCCTCGCCGTGCTCGGTGCCTCGGGCATCGCCTCGGGCACCGGCCTGCCGGTGTCGGAGGCGGCGCGCAACTTCGACCTCTGGGTGATGCTCGCTGTGGCCTTCGCCTGCCTGCCGATCATGATCACCGGGCGCGAGATCGCGCGCTGGGAGGGCGGCGTGTTCCTCGCCTACTACGCCGCCTACACCGCCTGGCTGGTGCTGCAGGCCCAGCAGCACACCAGCCTGCCGGCCTTCTCGGGGATCATGCTGGGCTACGTGATGCCGCTCACGGTGATCACCGTCGTGGTCAGCATCGTGCGCAGCAACGGCAGGCGCGCATAGGCGGGGCGATCGGGCTGCGTGCCTCGCATGCCGGGCCGCCTGATCGCGACTGGCGTCGCTCCTGCGGGAGCCGGCGGCGACGGGGGCCGGATGTGGGAGCGACGCCAGTCGCGATCCCCGCGATCGTGATGCCCGCGGCAGCAACCGACCCCTCGAGTCCACGCCCGCCTGCCGCTTTGGTATCATTCGCTTCTTTCCGAGGAGCGCTGCGAGGCGCCGGCCGCATCCGCTGCTGCCAGGCCCCCAGGCTCGGACCCCGCCCTGCGGCGGGTATCAGTACAACGGCGCTCACCTGCGAATCGTCTTCAACCCTGCCGGGTTCGGGATGTCGGGTGAGCCGCCTGCAGCGACATGCTGCCCTCCCCCCGCTTTCCGCCCGGCCATAGCATGGAGCTTCACATGAACGCCGTGGCTGACACCCAATTCACCGATTTCGTCGTCGCCGACCTCGCGCTCGCCGCCTGGGGCCGCAAGGAAATCCGCATCGCCGAGACCGAGATGCCCGGCCTGATGGCGATCCGCGAGGAATACGCCGCCAGCCAGCCGCTGAAGGGCGCACGCATCACCGGCTCGCTGCACATGACCATCCAGACCGCGGTGCTGATCGAGACGCTGACCGCGCTCGGCGCCCAGGTGCGCTGGGCCTCGTGCAACATCTTCTCGACCCAGGACCACGCCGCCGCGGCCATCGCTGCCGACGGCATCCCGGTGTTCGCGGTCAAGGGCGAGTCGCTGAAGGACTACTGGGACTATACCCACCGCATCTTCGAATGGTCGGACGGGGGTTACAGCAACATGATCCTCGACGACGGCGGCGACGCCACGCTGCTGCTGCACCTGGGCGCGCGCGCGGAGCAGGACCTCTCGGTGCTGGCCAAGCCGGGCTCGGAAGAGGAGACCATCCTCTTTGCCGCGATCAAGGCCAAGCTCGCTACCGCCCCCACCTGGTACTCGACGCGGCTGGCGCACATCAAGGGCGTGACCGAGGAGACCACCACCGGCGTGCATCGCCTGTACCAGATGCACGCGCGCGGCGAGCTCAGGTTCCCGGCGATCAACGTCAACGATTCGGTCACCAAGTCGAAGTTCGACAAC
Source organism: Thauera aminoaromatica (assembly GCF_000021765.1). Lineage (NCBI taxonomy): Bacteria > Pseudomonadati > Pseudomonadota > Betaproteobacteria > Rhodocyclales > Zoogloeaceae > Thauera > Thauera aminoaromatica. The sequence goes on from NC_011662.2 coordinate 4,236,592, forward strand.
CTCTACGGCTGCCGCGAATCGCTGGTCGACGGCATCAAGCGCGCCACCGACGTGATGATCGCCGGCAAGGTCGCGGTGGTGGCCGGCTACGGTGACGTGGGCAAGGGCTCGGCCCAGGCCCTGCGCGCGCTGTCGGCCCAGGTGTGGGTGACCGAGGTCGACCCGATCTGCGCGCTGCAGGCGGCGATGGAAGGCTACCGCGTGGTCACGATGGAATACGCCGCCGACAAGGCCGACATCTTCGTCACCGCGACCGGCAACTACCACGTGATCACCCACGACCACATGGCGAAGATGAAGGACCAGGCCATCGTCTGCAACATCGGCCACTTCGACAACGAGATCGACGTCGCCAGCATCGAGCAGTACCAGTGGGAGGAGATCAAGCCGCAGGTCGATCACGTGATCTTCCCCGACGGCAAGAGGATCATCCTGCTCGCCAAGGGCCGCCTGGTGAACCTCGGCTGCGCCACCGGCCACCCGAGCTACGTGATGTCGAGCTCCTTCGCCAACCAGACGATCGCACAGATCGAGCTGTTCACCCGCACGGCCGACTACCCGATCGGCGTGTACACCCTGCCCAAGCACCTCGACGAGAAGGTCGCCCGCCTGCAGCTGAAGAAGCTCAACGTGCAACTCACCGAGCTGACCGACGCGCAGGCCGCCTACATCGGCGTGCCCAAGCAAGGCCCGTACAAGTCGGACGCGTACCGCTACTGAGCCCCGGGGGCGGCGCAGCCCCCGGCAGGAGCGCCTTCCGGCGCTCCTGTACAAAGGCTCTTCACGCCTCACCCCCTGACTCCTCACGCCCATGAGCATGAACTCCTTCCACGCCCGCCAGGGCAAGCCGCGGCCGGCCGCGCAGGGCAAGGGCCCGGCGGACCGCCACGGCCTGCTGCGCGTCGACCAGCTGCTGGTGGCGCAGGGGCTGGCGGCCTCGCGCACCGCGGCGCGCGCGCTGATCGAGGCCGGGCGGGTGAGCCACGAGGGCCAGCCGGTCGCCAAGCCGGCGCTGGAATTGCCGCCCGACGCACGGCTCGCCGTCACCCCCGCCGACAGCGACCGCTTCGTCTCGCGCGGCGCGCTCAAGCTCGAAGGCGCGCTCGCGCGCAGCGGGCTGGACGTACGCGGCGCCACCTGCCTCGACATCGGCCAATCCACCGGCGGCTTCACCGACTGCCTGTTGCAGGCCGGCGCAGCGAGGGTGGTCGGGGTGGAGGTCGGCCACGACCAGCTCCATCCGCGCCTGCGCGCCGATAGGCGCTGCGTCACCCTGGAGGGCATCAACGCCCGCCAGCTCGACGCCGCCGCGCTCGGCGGACACTACCCGCCGCACGGCTTCGACCTGCTGGTGTGCGACGCCAGCTTCATCTCGCTCGCCCTGCTGCTGCCGCAGTGGGCCGCGCTGCTCGCACCCGCCGGCCACGTGCTGGCGCTGGTCAAGCCGCAGTTCGAGGTCGGCCCGCAAGGCCTGGGCAAGGGCGGCATCGTGCGCGACCCCGCGCGCTACACCGAGGTCGAGGCCCGCCTGCGCGCCGCCGCGGACGCCGCCGGCCTCGTCATCCTCGACTGGTTCGACTCGCCGATCACCGGCGGCGACGGCAACCGCGAATTCTTCTTCCACGCCATCCGCAGGCCGGGCGGCGACACCCACCGAAGCGAACCATGAAACCCGAAATCTCCATCGAGTTCTTCCCGCCCACCACGGCCGAGGGCGCCGAGAAGCTGCATGCCACCCGGGAGAAGCTCGCCGCGCTCGAGCCGGCCTTCTTCTCGGTGACCTACGGCGCCGGCGGCTCCACCCGCGAGCGCACCTTCGCCACCGTGAAGGAGATCGCCGCCGCCGGCCACGAGGCCGCGCCACACCTGTCCTGCGTGGGCTCGTCGCGCGACAGCATCCGCGAGATCCTGCAGGAATACGCCGCCGCCGGCATCCGCCGCATCGTCGCGCTGCGCGGCGATCTGCCCTCGGGCGCCGGCGCGGCGGGCGAGTTCCGCTACGCCAGCGAGCTCGTCGAGTTCATCCGCAGCGAGACGGGCGACCGCTTCCGCATCGAGGTCGCAGCCTACCCCGAGTGGCACCCGCAGGCGAAGAGCCCGAAGGACGACCTCGCCGCCTTCAAGCGCAAGGTCGAGGCCGGCGCCGACTCGGCGATCACGCAGTATTTCTACAACCTCGACGCCTACCTGAACTTCGTCGACGCGGTGCGCAGGATGGGCGTCGACGTGCCGATCGTGCCCGGCATCATGCCGATCGGCAGCTTCAGCAAGCTGGCGCGCTTCTCGGATGCCTGCGGCGCCGAGATCCCGCGCTGGATGCGCAAGACCTTCGAGAGCTACGGCGACGACAGCGACGCGATCCGCGCCTTCGGCCTCGACGTGGTCACCCGGCTGTGCGAGAAGCTGCTCGCCGCGGGCGCGCCCGGCCTGCATTTCTACAGCATGAACATGGCCGGCCCGACCACCGAGATCTGCCGGCGGCTGGGGCTGACTGCCTGATCTCCCGGCAATCCTGGACGGGATCGTAAGGTGGGTGTGACGTATGCGGCTCAAGCCCCTGTGGCGTATGCCGTATAGTCCTCCGATCAGCACATCTTCTTCCGCCCCACGCCTCGTGCTGGCGGCCAGGATCCGCCACCATGTATTTCGCGCCTTTCTCCTCCGGTCCTGCCCAAGGCATTGATCGGTGCGTGGCTGGCGCGGACCTCTGCATATCTGCCCGGCGCCAACTGGCCCGGCTGCTGTTGACCGGCGCCCTCGCGCTGCCCTTCGCCGCGGCGGCCGAGGCGCCCCCTGATCTGAGCCTGGAGCAGTTGATTGCGCTTCCGGTGGAGAGCGCGGCAGAGTACGAGCGGGTAGCGGTGGTCGGCGCCTCAAAATACGAGCAGACGAAGGACCGGGTTGCCGCCGCCGTCACCGCGATCACCCGCGACGAGATCCGCAGCTTCGGCTGGCGCACGCTCGACGAGGCGCTCGCCACCCTCCCCGGCGTGCATACCACCTACGACCGCCAGTATTCCTACGTCGGCGTGCGCGGCTTCGGTCTCGCCGGCGACTACATGACGCGCGTGCTGGTCACCATCGACGGCGTGCGCGTCAACGAGCCGATGTACGACGGCGCCCCTTTCGGTCGCATGCTGCCGCTCGACATGGACCTGGTCGAGCGCATCGAATTCATCCCCGGCCCGGGCGGCGCGATCTATGGCCAGAACGCCATGTTCGGCGTCGTCAATGTGATCACCCGCAAGGGTGCGGCACTCGACGGAGGAGAGTTCTCGGCTTCGTGGCAGTGGCCGCAGGCGACGCGCAAGGCGCGGGCGAGCTGGGGCAAGCGCCTCGACAACGAGCTCGAGCTGCTGGTCTCGGCCACCGTCCTGCGCAGCGACGGCGACGACCTGTGGATGGACTTCGGCAATGGCGACAGCGCTACGGTGCGCGGCCAGGACGGCGAGCGCGACCAGGAGTTCAACCTCAGCGCGAGCCGCGGCCCGTGGTCCTTCGGGCTCGCGCACGGCGACCGCCGCAAGGACGACCCCACCGGCGTGTTCGGCACCGACGCCTTCGCCTCGGGCACCTTCCAGGGCGACCGCTACACCGTCGCCCACCTCGGCTACGGTGCCACGCTCACCGACACCTTGTCGCTGTCGGCGCGCGCCTTCGCCGGCGACTACCGCTACGAGAGCACCCTGATGTATGACGGCGAGGGCTACGAGTACCCCGCCTCCGCCGCCTGGCACGGTGCCGAGCTGCAGCTCGTGTCGACCGCCGTGGCCGGCCATACGCTCCTGTTGGGTACGGAATACCAGCGCAACCAGCGCATCGACCAGAACATCGTCCATCCGGACATCGGCTACCTCCTGCGCGACCGCCGTGACGGTTACCGCGCGGGACTCTTCGTGCAGGACGAATGGCAGATCACCGACGCTTTCGCCAGCACGCTCGGCCTGCGCGCCGACCACAATGACCTCACCGGCACCGAGTTCAGCCCGCGCGCTGGCCTGATCTGGAATGCCGGCAAGCACAACACGCTCAAGCTGCTGTACGGTCGTGCCCACCGCGCGCCCAACGCCTACCAGATGTACTACGACGATGCCTACCTCATCGAGGATGGCACGATCGGGGCCTGCCAACGCGCCAACCCGAGCCTGGGTGGCGAAGTGGTCGAAACCACCGAGCTGGTGCTCGACCATATCGCCTCGGCCAACCTGCACCTGCGCGCCTCCCTCTACCGCTGGAAGATCGACGACCTGATCAATCTTGTCGCCGACGCCGATAGCGTCGGCCAATATCAGGCCGTCGGCAGCGTCGAGAGCCGTGGCCTGGAGCTCTCCGCCGACCACACCTGGCGCAACGGCGCCCGCCTGCGCGGCAACCTGTCCTTCCAGCACGCCACCGGCGCGGCGGGCGAGCGCGTGGAGAACTCGCCGCGCATGCTCGGCCGGATGAACTTCTCCACTCCGCTGGCAAATCTGCCACTGCGCATGGGCGTGGAGTTCGCCTACGACAGCAAGCGCCGCAGCCCGGCGGGCAACACGGTCGACGCGTACTGGCGTTCGAACCTGCACCTGGTGGCCGAGCGCTGGATCCAGGGCGCCGAGGTGTCACTGAGTGTGATGAACCTGTTCGACGAAGACTACGCCCATCCGAGTGGCGGCGCGCCCATCCACACCATGGACCGCATCGCCCAGGACGGCCGCAGCCTGCGGGTCAAGTTCGACTACCGCTTCTGACCCAGCATGCTCTCACTTTCCATCCGCCCGCCACGACGCCGGCTGCGAGCGTTCATCCTCGGGGCGCTGCTGGCTGGCGTGGCGAACCTCGCACATGCGGGCGACATCACCGCCGAAGAGTACAGGGTCAAGGCATCCTTCCTGTTCAACTTCGCCGCCTTCACCTTCTGGCCGGAGGGTGGAGGTGAAACCCTGTCGATCTGCGTCTATGGTGGCGACCCGTTCGGCTCGCATCTCGACGCGCTCATGGACCGCAAGGTGGGCGAACGCAGCGTGCGCGTACGGCGTGTGGGCAGCGTCGACGCCCTCGTGGACTGCCAGCTCGTGTTCGTCCCCCGACAGATGATCGGCAACCTGGGCCGGGTGCTCGACGGCGTGGACGGCCAGCCCGTCCTCACCGTGGCCGACAGCCCGGGCGCCCTGGCGAGCGGCGTGGTGTTGAACATGGACAGCAGCGCAGGTCAGATCCGCTTTTCTGTCAACCTCGCGGCGGCCCGCCGCCAGGGGCTCGGGCTCAGCTCGAAGCTCCTCAATCTGGCCACCGAAATCAAGCGATGAAGATGTCCCACGACGAAGACGACAACCGCATCACCCTCGGCGAAAAGCTGCGCCGCGTAAGCCAGCGCGCGCTCGGCGCCGCGGTGGCGATGCTCGCGGTGGCGATCACCCTCGGTAGCTTCTTGATCAGCACGCTCGCGCTCGAGAGCAATACTCGGGTGATGGCGCGGGTGCTTGCCGACAATGCCGCCGCCGGCCTGATGTTCCTCGACCACGACGCCGCCACGCGCGTGCTCGCGACCCTGGAGCGCCTGCCGGACGTACGCGGCGCAGCGATCTTCGATGTATCCGGAGCCCCTTTTGCGCGTTACGGCAAGTTCATCGAACAAGGCCGGGAGACGGTGGACTTTTCGGCCGAGCACGCGCACTTCAGCTTCGAGACACTGCACCTGACCCAGCCGATCGTCGAGGGCGGGAACGTGGTCGGGGTGCTCGACCTCGACCTCGATCTGCGTCCGCTCTATCTCCAGGTGCTCGCCCACGGCTCGATTACGGTGCTCGCCGCGGCGATCGCGCTGCTGCTCGCCACCCACACGCTGCGCCGGCTCAACCGCGCGGTGTTGCAGCCACTGTCGACCCTGTCTGCGCTGATGGAGCGCGTCGCCCACACCGAGGACTACAGCGCGCGCGCCGAACCCAGCCGTATCATCGAGCTCGATTCCCTCGCCAGTGGCTTCAACCGCATGCTCGGCCAGATCGCCGAGCGCGATGCACGCCTGGCAAGCCATCGCGACCACCTCGAGGACGAGGTCGCCACACGCACCGAGGAGCTCCTGCGCGCCAAGGAGGCCGCAGAGGCTGCCAGCCAGGCCAAGAGCGACTTCCTCGCGACCATGAGCCACGAGATCCGCACGCCGATGAACGGGGTGCTCGGCATGACCGAGCTGCTCCTCGACAGCGGCCTCAACCACGAGCAACGCCACTTCGCCGAGGCGGTCGAGAACTCCGGTCGCCACCTGCTGGGCATCATCAACGACATCCTCGACTTCTCGAAGATCGAATCCGGCCACCTCGAGCTCGAAGCGGTGGAGTTCGAGCTCGGCGACCTGCTCGAGGACACGCTGGCGATGTTCGCCCAGCCAGCCGAGAAGAAGCGCCTGGAGCTGATCGCCGACCTGCCCCCCGAGGTGCGGCGCTGCGTGCGCGGCGACCCCTTCCGCCTGCGCCAGATCGTCGGCAACCTGGCCAACAATGCGATCAAGTTCACCGAGCGTGGCGAGGTCGTGGTGCGTGCCCGTCTGCTCGGCGAGGGCACTGACGGCTATCGCCTGCGCATCAGCGTCGAGGACACCGGGATCGGCATCCCGCCCCATGCGCAGCAGAAGATCTTCGAGCAGTTCTCCCAGCTCGACGGCTCCACCACCCGCCAGTTTGGCGGCACCGGCCTCGGCCTGGCGATCTGCCGCCGCCTGGTGGGCCTGATGGGCGGCGAGATCGGTGTCGACAGCCGGCCCGGAGCGGGCGCCTGCTTCCATATCGACCTGTGCCTGCCGGCGGGGCAAAGCACCGCCGAAGCCCTGCGCTGCGACGTCGCGCTCGAGCGTGTGCACGCCCTCGTCGTGGATGACAATGCCACCAACCGCGAGATCCTGCTGCGCCAGCTCCACGGCTGGGGCATGCAGGTGGAATGCTCTGCCGACGGCGCGGGCGCGCTGGATCGGCTCGCACGCGCCGCCACGGCCGGCGAGGGTTTCGAGCTCGCCGTACTCGACATGCACATGCCGCACATGGACGGCTTGCAGCTGGCCACCGCGATCCGCGCCAACCCGGCGCTCGCCGGCGTGCGCCTGGTGGTGCTGACATCGAGCTACTCCAGCGCCAGCGTGCGCGAGCGCGAACGCGCCGGCATCCTGCGCTGCGTGCACAAGCCGATCCGCCAGGCCGAGCTGTTCGAGGTTCTATGCAGCGCATTGCGCGCTGTGGACGCAGTGCCAGCGGCCACCGCAGTTGCGGACGAGTGGCGACCGACGCGCGGCGGGCGCGTGCTGCTGGCCGAGGACAACCCGGTGAACCAGCAGGTCGGCCTCGCAATGCTCGCCAAGCTCGGCATCGCGGTTCGTGTCGCCAACGACGGCGAAGAGGCAGTGAAGCTGGCTGCGACCGAAGCCTTCGACCTGATCCTGATGGACTGCCACATGCCGGTGCTGGACGGCTACGAGGCGAGCGCGGCAATCCGCGCATCGGAGCACGCACCGCGCGTACCGATCGTCGCGCTCACCGCCAACGTCATGGAAGGCAACCGCGAACGCTGCCTGGCGGCGGGCATGGACGATTTTCTCGCCAAGCCCTACGCGCTCGAGCAGCTCCAATCCACCCTGCAGCGCTGGATGGCGGCAACGCCCGCGAGCGCGCCGGCGACGCCTTGCGACGCCGCGACCGAAGCCGAGGCGACCGAGGTGACAGAGGCGGCGATCGATCGGACCTTCATCGAGCAGTTCCGCGAGCTCGACCCCGACGGCGGCATGGCACTCGCCGCGCGCATCCTCCGCGTCTATGCCGAGAGCAGCGCCCCCCCCTTCGCCGAGATCGAGCGCGCCACCGCCGCCGGCGACGCCGCGGGACTGCGTCGCGCCGCGCACAGCCTCAAGTCGAGCGCGGGGAACGTCGGCGCCAGACGCCTCGCGGCCCTCCTCAAGGACTTCGAGAGCCTCGGCAAGGACGGCCGGATCGACGACGCGCGCGCCGGCCTCGCCGCGCTGCGCACCGAGCATGCGCGCACGCTCGACGCCATCCATGCCCTGATCGAGGAGTTCGGTCGATGAGCTCGACTCGCATCCTGGTCGCCGACGACGATCCGACCGCACGCCTGCTGATGCAAGCCGCGCTCGGCAAGAGCGGCTTCGAGGTCGCCGTCGCCGAGGATGGCGAGGAGGCCTTGCAGGCCTTCGCGCACGCCACCTTCGACATGGTGCTGCTCGACGTGGAAATGCCGCGCCTGGACGGCTACGCGGTCTGCCGCGAGCTGCGCCGCCGCTGTGGCGACGCGCTGCCGATCCTGATGGTCACCGGCATGGACGACACCGCATCGATCGAGGCCGCCTTCGAGGCCGGCGCGACCGACTTCGTCGCCAAGCCGATCAGCTGGCCGCTTCTTGGCCACCGCGTCCGCTACGTGCTGCGCGCCACCCGCGCCGCCACCGCGCTGCGCATGGCCAACGCGCGCAACGCGGCCATGCTCGACGCCTTCCCCGACACCCTGCTGCGCCTCGACGCGGCCGACCGCATCGTCGAGCTGCGCGCAGCCCCGACCGGCGTGCCCAGCTGCTGCATGCCGGCGGTCGGCCAGACCCTGGCCGAAGCCTATCCGCACGAGGTGGCGACGCTGCTCGCGCAAGCGCTCGACGAGGCCCGCCGCAGCCGGCAGCCGAGCACGGTGGATTTTCCTCTCGCGTGTCGGACCGGACGCCCCTGCCACCAGGAAGCACGGGTGAGCGCAATCGACGACGGCGAGGCCCTCTGCCTGCTGCGCGACATCACCGAGCGCAAGGAGTATGAGACCCGCATCCACCACCTCGCCTATTTCGACAGCCTGACCGGGCTGGCGAACCGGCGCAGCTTCCTGGAGCGGCTCGAGCGCGAGATCCGCCGCGCCCTTCAGAACAAGTGGCGCCTGGCGGTGCTCTTCCTTGATCTGGACCGTTTCAAGAGCATCAACGACACCCTCGGCCACGCTGCAGGGGACGCCCTGCTGCAGCAGGCCGCCGAGCGCCTGCGTGCGATCACCCGCCCGGGCGACATCGTGGCGCACGACACTGATCGCATGGGCACGGCCGAATTCGCTCGCCTCGGCGGCGACGAATTCACCGTGCTGCTGCCGACGATCTCCCGACCGGACGACGCGCTGGCGATCGCCGAGCGCATCCGCGCCAGCATATGCGCTCCATTCGCGATCGAGGGCCAGGAGCTCTGCGTCACCACCAGCGTCGGCATCGCCGTCTTCCCGGACGACGGCGAGGACGCCGCCACGCTGATCAAGCACGCCGACATCGCGATGTACGACGCCAAGGCCAACGGACGCAACGGCTGCCGCTACTACAACCCTGCGCTGACCGCGGAGGCGGTGCATCGCGTGGAACTCGAGGCCGGGCTTCGCCGCGCGCTCGCCCACGACGAGCTCGTGCTGATGTACCAGCCGCAGGTGGAGGTGCGCGACGGCAGTATCGCCACCGTCGAGGCCCTGGTGCGCTGGCAGACGCCCGACGGCAGGCTGGTGCCGCCGCTCGAGTTCATCCCCTTCGCCGAGGAATGCGGCCTGATCGACGCCATCGGCTCCTGGGTGCTGCGTCGCGCCTGCCATGACGCAGCACAATGGCAGCGCCGCGGGCTCGACCTGCGCGTCGCGGTCAATCTGTCGCCGGTGCAGTTCCGCGCCAGCGGGCTGCTCGACAGGATCCGCGAGGCCCTCGCCGACAGTGACCTGCCCGCCGAACGGCTGGAGCTCGAGATCACCGAGAGTGCGCTGATGGCCGACGATGCCGACACCCATGCCACGCTGGCCGCACTGCGCACGCTCGGGATCGGCATCGCACTCGACGACTTCGGCACCGGGTACTCGTCACTGAGCTGCCTCAAGCGCCTGCCGCTGGACAAGCTGAAGATCGACCGCAGCTTCGTCAGCGGCCTGCCCGACGACGTCGACAACCACGCGATCGTGCGCGCGATCGTCGCGCTCGCACGTCACCTGGGCTTCCGCATCGCGGCCGAGGGCGTCGAGACCGCGGCGCAGGCCGAGCTGCTCGGCGAGCTCGAGGCCGACAGCCTGCAGGGCTACCTGTTCAGCCGCGCGGTGCCGGCCGCGGAGCTCGAAGCGCTGGCCTCGCGCAGGTGGCCGCCGGCGCGCGGCACCCAGTTCCGCATCGACTTCAGTTGAGCGGCTGGCGCAGGTTGCGCGCGAGCCCGAGCAGCGCCGCGCTGGGCTTGAGCCCGGCACGGCGGCTGCGCTCGACATCGATCTCGAAGGCGAGGCGCCGGCCCTCGGGCACGATCACCACCGCGACCGGTTGCGGCTGCGTTGCGTCGGTCACGGTCAGCACCGGCGCATCGCCGAGCAAGGCTGCGATGTGTGGCAGGCTGGGCGCCTCGTCCCTGCCGACGTAAAGCAGGTCGCAGTCACGGATCGCGGTCAGCGCACCAAGCCGCGCCACCGCCACGCTGCGCCCATGCACGGACTTGCCCTGCAGCCGGCGCATCGCCTCGGCCACGCCGTCGTCCCCATAGACGCAGAAGTTGAAGCTCGCGCGCGTCGCCGGCGGCCACTGCGTGAGCACGGCGAAGTTGTAGGCGTAGGTGGCCTTGAGGTCGAACTCGGGCAACGCCTGTGCGAGCACGCCCTGCGAAGTCGCCAGCGCGAGCCCGAAAAACAGGTTGCGTGCGCTCATAGCGCGTACCCGACCTGCAGCCAGACGCTGCGCCCGTCCATGCGCAGGCCGTCCTGTGCCACGTCACCGGGCCGCCAGTCGAAGCCCGACACGGTCTCGTAGTCACGATCGAACAGGTTGCGCACGCTCAGCGAGGCCGACAGGCCATGCCAGTCGCGCTCGGTGGACAGGGTCAGATTGGAAAGCGTCACCCCGCCCAGCATGCGCCGCTCGCGGGTCAGGCGCGGGCCGAGATATTGCGTCTCGAGGCCGGCACGCAGCGCCTCGCCCGGCAGCAGGAAGGTGAAGGCGAGCTTGCCGAGCAGGTCGGGCGAGTTGACCGCGTCGCGCCCGTACACATCGCGCGAGCGCTGCCAGGCCACGCTGGCGCGCGCACGCGCCCCGCGCTCCCAGACATGCTCGATCTCGGTCTCGACGCCGCGCGCGCGGCTGCTTCCCTCGGGAACCTCGTCCCCGTCCGCGTTTTCGATCGGCAGGTCGCTGCGCCGGTAGCGGTACAGGGAGCCGGTGAAGCGCGTGTGCGGCGCGAGCTGGCGCTGCAGCACGAGCTCGGTGGCGGCGACGTACTCGGGGACGGCCGTGTCGTCGGACGTCCAGCGGTCGTTGGCGTTGGGCATCTTGAAGGCCTCGCTGTACGAAGCCTTCCAGGTCGTCGCCGGATCCTGCTGCCAGATCAACGCGGCACGCGGGCTGAGGTTGCCGTCGAGATCGTCGGCGTCGTCGTGACGCACGCCCAGGTTGAGCGTCCACTGCTGGTTCAGCCGGTAGTCGTCGGCGACGTAGAGACTGAAGGTGCGGCGCGAAAGCTCGCCGTCGTCACGATCCGTGACTTCGCCAGCGGGCGAGAGGAAGCGGCGGTGGAAGGACTGGCGGTGGTCGTCGCGCAGCTCCGCGCCGAATACCAGCGTGTGGTCGACGAACCAGCGCCCGACGAACTTCTGGTCGAAGCGCCACCACGCGCCGTGGTAGTCGCGCACGCCGTACTTCTCGCCGTCGTCGTACTCGCCGTCCTCGTCGAGGGCGTATTCGCGCTGGTTCCAGTAGGCGTAGCGTCCCAACATCAGACTGGACGAGGAATACAGCTGCAGACCGAGGTCGGTCTCGTGGCGCACCCCGAGGAAGGCACTCTCGTCGCGTGTCGGGAACGGCGTGTTGAAGGCGGTGTATGCGGAGGGGTTCGTGGGTACGCTCTTCTCGCGCTCCACCCACGCCGCCTGAACGGTCCAGCCCGACCACGACAGCTTTCCGAACACGCGCTGGTTACGCTCGCCGTCGAGCCCCTCGGCCACGCCGAAGTTGGTCGCGGGCGTGTCGTAGGCGGGGAAGTACAGGTTGCGGCCATCGACGTCGAGCGTCGAGGCCGAGAGCAGGACCTCGGCGCCGTTGTTGAAATGCTTGCCCCAGGTGGCGCGCTGGCGGCTGGCGCCGCGGCTGGAGATCTCCGCCGACACGCGCGCACCGTCGAAGTCGCGTCCGCGCCGGGTGACGACATTGAGGATGCCGAGCAGCGCGTTGTTGCCGTAGGTCACCGAGCCGGTTCCCGGCACGTACTCGACGCGATCGACCAGTTCCAGGTCGATCAGGCCGGATTCGTCGATGTAGGCCTGGTCGAAGAGGTTGTCCTGCACCGCGTAGCCGTCGATCAGCAGCATCACGCGGCCGGCGTAGTCCTCGACGTCGCCGAAGCTGCGCCCGCCCATGTAGTGGTAGGTGCGCTCGTCGGTGGTGTACAGGCCGCGCATGCCGTTGATGACGTCGGCGAGCGTGCGGTAGCCGTAGGCGCGGATGTCGTCGGCGGTGACGATCGCCACCGCCGCAGGCGAGTCGCTCACCTGGCGTGCGAGCCGCGACGCGGACACGAAATCGCGCAGCAGCAACTCCTCGAAGGGCAGCGCGGTCAGGTCGTCCTGTGCGGCGCCAGCCTCGGACGGGAACGCGAGCAGCACGCCGAGGCCCAGCACGGCCAGCTTCAACCGACGAGGATCCACGACCTTTTCAGCTCCCCACTCCATTCCTGCATATTGGCTGACGCCCGAATCGGGTATCTTATCAGGCTGGTCCCGCGCCCGGCCGTACCCCCGATGAAAACCCTCGAACACATTCCCCTGAACGGCGAACTCCCCAGTCCGAAAGGAGTCGCGCTGGCGATCCTCGAACTGTGCCGCAAGGACGACGCCACGATCGCCGAAGTGGCGCGCATCGCGCAGACCGACCCGGCGCTGGCGAGCCGCCTGATTCGCCAGGCCAACTCGGCGGCGCACGGCGGCGGGCGACCGGTGGCCTCGGTCACCGAGGCAATCATGCGCCTGGGTATGGGCACGGTGCGCAACCTCGCGCTCGGCTTCTCGTTGGTGGACCAATACCAGAACGGGCCCTGCGGACAATTCGACTACCAGGGCTTCTGGTCGCACTCGCTGCTGATGGGGCTGGCGATGCAGAAGTTCAGCAACATGACGGGGGCCGGCGCGAGCGAGGAGCTCTTCGCCTGCGGCCTGCTCGCCCAGGTGGGCCGGCTCTCGCTCGCCACCGTCTATCCCGTCGAGTACGGCCGCCTGCTCGACGGCCAGGACGGTGTGGCGCGCAACCTGGTGGCGCTCGAGCAGGAGCACCTGCAGACCGACCACAACGAGCTCACCGCCGCGCTGCTCGGCGAGTGGGGCATCCCCGGCGCGCTGATCGAGCCGATCTACCACCACGAGGAGCCGGAGCACTCCGGCTTCTCCACCGGCTCGCGCCCCTACCAGCTCGTGCACCTGTTCTACCTCGCCCGCCGCGTCGCCGACCTCGGGCTGGCCGGCGAGAACGAGCGCAACGCCTGCACCGCCGAATTGCTGCTGCTCGGGGGCAGGATCGGCCTCGACGCCGAGCAGCTCGGCGCCACGGTGGACGACCTGGTGCAGCAGTGGCGCACTTGGGGCGAGCTGCTGCGCGTGCCGGCCTCGGCGCTGCCCTCGTTCGCGCACATGTCGGCGGCGCACGCGATGCGCGACGAGAAGAGCGATGGCGCGGCGGCGCTGCGCGTGCTGCTGGTCGACGACGACCCCACCACGCGCTGCATGATGGAGGGCGTGCTGTCCGGGGCGCTCGGCCACGCGGTGGTGTGCGCCAACAACGGTCGCGAGGCGCTTGCGCTGGCGGTCGAGACCCAGCCGCAGATCGTCGTCACCGACTGGATGATGCCGGGCATGGACGGGCTGGACCTCGCGCGTGCGCTGCGCGCGACCGAGTGGGGGCAGACCATGTACCTGATCATGCTCACCGGGCATGAAAACGAGGACGAGGTGAGCGAGGCCTTCGAGGCCGGGGTGGACGATTTCCTGGTGAAGCCGGTCAACGTGCGCACCCTGCGCGCGCGTCTGCGCGCCGCCCGGCACTACGTGCAGCTGCTCGAGGCGTGGGAGCGCGACCGTGCCCAGCTCAAGCAGTTCGCGGCCGAGCTGGCGATCAGCAACCGCCGCCTCGCCCACGCGGCGATGACCGACCTGCTCACCAACCTGCCCAACCGCCGCTCGGGCATGAACGCGCTCGCCAAGGCCTGGGCCGCCTCCAGCCGCTTCGAACAGCCGCTGTCGGTGATGATGCTCGACATCGACCACTTCAAGCGCATCAACGACAGCCACGGCCACGCGGTGGGCGACACCGTGCTGCGCGACGTCGCCCAGGCCATCCAGCAGTCGGCGCGCAAGGACGACAGCATGTGCCGCATGGGTGGCGAGGAATTCCTCGTGATCTGCCCGAACACCGACCTCAAGGCGGCGGTCCAGGCCGCCGAGCGCCTGCGCCGCATGGTCGAGCGCCTGCGCATCCAGGCCGGCGAAACGGAAATACAGACCTCGGTGAGCATCGGCGTGGCCACCCGCGAGGTCGGCATGACCGAGACCGACGCCCTCGTCAATGCCGCCGATCGCGCGCTCTACCGCGCCAAGCAAGCCGGCCGCAACCGCAGCTGCGTGGTGGTGCAGGGGCAGATGCGGTGCTTTCCGTGAGGCGTCGGGAACCGGCCTGCGCGCGGCGCGAATCGGCCGCGGCAGCGCTGAAGCGCGGGATCGCGACTTGCGTCGCTCCTACGAGACCGCCGCGCTCCCGAAGGCGCCTGTAGGAGCGACGCAAGTCGCGATCCGGTAATGGACACCGCGGCGCGCGGCGCTTGCCCGCGCGGCCGCCGGAAGGGATGCAGTCTCCCTCCTATCCCCTTCAGCGCTTGCCGCCCAGCAGCGAGCCCAATATCCCGCGCACGATCTGCCGCCCCAGGCTGCTGCCGATGGTGCGCGTGACCGTCTTGGCGGCGATCTGCACCAGTCCGTCGCGCTTGCCGCCACGCGGGCCGGTGGCGCCGAAGAGGATGTCGCTGACCACACTGCCGGTATCCTCGCCGCCGACCTCCTTCGCCGCCGCGCGGCCTGCCTCGACCGCGGCCTTGGTCGCGGCGCTGGCCTTGAGCAGCTCGTAGGCGGATTCGCGGTCGACCGCCTTCTCGTAGTGGCCGTAGATCACCGAGCCGGCGATCGCCGCCCGGCGCTCGCCGGGCTCGAGCGGACCGAGGCGCGAATCGGGCGCGATGACGTTGCAGCGCTCGGTGATCTGCGGCCGGCCTTTTTCGTCGAGGAAGGAGATCAGCGCCTCGCCCACGCCGAGCTCGGTGATCGCCGCCACGGCGTCGAAGGTCGGGTTGGGGCGCATGGTGTCGGCGGCGGTCTTCACCGCCTTCTGGTCGCGCGGGGTGAAGGCGCGCAGCGCGTGCTGGACGCGGTTGCCGAGCTGGCCGAGCACGGTGTCGGGCACGTCGAGCGGGTTCTGGGTGACGAAATACACGCCCACGCCCTTGGAGCGGATCAGGCGCACCACCTGCTCGATCTTCTCGATCAGCGCCTTGGGCGCGTCGTTGAACAGCAGGTGGGCCTCGTCGAAGAAGAACACCATCTTCGGCTTGTCGGGGTCGCCGACCTCGGGCAGCTGCTCGAAGAGCTCGGACAGCATCCACAGCAGGAAGGTGGAATAGAGCTTGGGCGAGTGGTAGAGCTTGTCCGCGGCGAGCACGTTGATCACGCCGCGGCCATCGGCGTCGGTCTGCATCAGGTCGGCGATGTCGAGCATCGGCTCGCCGAAGAACACGTCGCCGCCCTGCTCTTCCAGCGCCAGCAGGTTGCGCTGGATGGCACCGATCGAGGCGCTGGAGATGTTGCCGTACTCGGTGGTGAAGCTCTTCGCGTTCTCGCCCACGTACTGGACCATCGCGCGCAGGTCCTTGAGGTCGAGCAGCAGCATGCCGTTGTCGTCGGCGATCTTGAACACCAGCGTGAGCACGCCGGTCTGGGTGTCGTTGAGGTTGAGCAGGCGCGCGATCAAGAGCGGGCCCATGTCGGAGATGGTGGCGCGCACCGGATGGCCCTGCTCGCCGAACACGTCCCAGAACACCACCGTGTTGGCACGCGGCGTGTAGTCGTCGATGCCGATTGCGGCCAGGCGCTGCATCAGCTTGTCGGACCTGACGCCCGCGGCGCCGATGCCGGAGAGGTCACCCTTGATGTCGGCGACGAACACCGGCACGCCGATATGGGCGAAGGATTCGGCGAGCTTCTGCAGGGTCACCGTCTTGCCGGTGCCGGTGGCGCCGGTGATGAGGCCGTGGCGGTTGGACAGGCGCGGCAGCAGGCAGATGTCCTTGAACTGGTCCTTGTCGTGCGCGCGCGCGATCAGCATCGGGTCGGCCATTTCATGCTCCTCGGGAATCGATTCGGAATGCACCGAGTTTAGCAGCCCCGCCCGCGGCCTCCCATGGCCCCCGCAGGCGCGGTGGTTCTTCGTGGGAGCGACGCAAGTCGCGATTGCAGCGCATGAAATCCGCGCCAGCGCCGCAGAAACCTCCGATCGCGACTTGCGTCGCTCCTACGTCGCGGTGGCGCCCGCTGCACCCGAGGCGCACACACGGAGCGGGCGCTATAATGCGCGCCTCTTCAATCGCTCGGGCAGCACAGAGGTTCCAATATGGCGGGTCACTCGAAATGGGCCAACATCCAGCACCGCAAGGGTCGTCAGGACGAAAAGCGCGGTGCGGCATTCTCCAAGCTGGCGAAGGAGATCACCGTCGCCGCCAAGATGGGCGGAGGTGATCCCGGCTTCAACCCGCGCCTGCGCCTGGCGGTCGACAAGGCCAAGGGCGTCAACATGCCCAAGGACAAGATCGACAACGCGATCAAGAAGGGCACCGGCGAGCTCGAGGGCGTGAGCTACGAGGAGATCCGCTACGAGGGCTACGGCATCGGCGGCTCGGCGGTGATGGTCGACTGCCTCACCGACAACAAGACCCGCACCGTGGCCGACGTGCGCCACGCCTTCTCCAAGTACGGCGGCAACATGGGCACCGACGGCTGCGTGTCCTTCCAGTTCAAGCACTGCGGCCAGCTCCTGTTCGCCCCCGGCACCAGCGAGGACGCGCTGATGGAAGCCGCGCTCGAAGCCGGCGCCGAAGACGTCGTCACCAACGACGACGGCTCGATCGAGGTCATCACGGGCCCGTGGGAGTTCACCACCATCAAGGAAGCGCTCGAGAAGGCCGGCTTCACCGCCGAGTTCGGCGAGGTCACGATGAAGCCCGAGAACGTCATCGAGCTCGCCGGCGACGAGGCCGCGCGCATGCAGAAGCTGCTCGACGCGCTCGAAGGCCTGGACGACGTGCAGGAGGTGTACACCTCCGCCGAATTCGACGAGTAAGCTCTCCCGACTGCCCCCAGGAAAGCGGCGCCCGGCGCCGCTTTTTGTTTTTCACGGACCCACCGCGATGCCGACTCCGCCCCTGCTCACCCGCCTGACGCCGCTGCTGTTCGTGCTGCTGTGGAGCACCGGCTTCATCGGCGCCAAGTTCGGCCTGCCCTACGCCGAGCCACTCACCTTCCTGAGCAGCCGCTACGTGCTGGTGATCGCTCTGATGAGCCTGCTCGCGCTGGCGATGCGCGCGCCCTGGCCGGCCAGCCCGCGCGAGGCGCTGCACATCGGCGTCACCGGCGTGCTGGTGCAGGCGCTGTACCTGGGTGGCGTGTTCATGTCGATCCACCGCGGGCTGCCGGCGGGCATATCGGCGCTGGTGGTGGGCATGCAGCCGCTGCTCACCGCCGCGCTCGCCGGCGCGCTGCTCGGCGAGCGGGTATCGGCGCGGCAGTGGGCCGGGCTCGCGCTCGGCTTCGGCGGCGTCGCGCTGGTGGTGGGCAGCAAGGCGAACGTGGATGGCGTCGATGGCGGCGCGCTGATCCACATGCTCGTCCCCGCGCTGGCCGCGCTGCTCGGCATCACCGCCGGCACCCTGTACCAGAAGCGCTTCTGCCCGCGCTTCGACCTGCGCACCGGTTCGGTGATGCAGTTCCTGCCCAGTCTGGCGATCACCGCACTGATCGCCAGCCAGACCGAGACGATGCGGATCGAGTGGACCGGCGACTTCGTCTTCGCGCTCGGCTGGCTGGTGCTGGTGCTGTCGATCGGCGCGATCAGCCTGCTCAACCTGCTGATCCGCAGCGGCAGCGCGGTGAACGTGGCGAGCCTGTTCTACCTGACGCCGCCGACCACGGCGCTGATCGCCTGGGCGATGTTCGACGAGAAGCTATCCGCACTCGCCATCGCCGGCATGGCCATCGCCGTCTCGGGTGTATGGCTGGCGCGCAAGGGCTAGAATCGGGGCTCCTCCCACTCCGCAGGAGCATGCCATGCTGATGACCACCACCTCGAGCCTCGACGGCCAGCCGATCCGCCAGTACCTCGGCGTGGTCAATGGCGAGGCCATCATCGGTGCCAACCTGTTCAAGGACATGTTCGCCTCGATCCGCAACGTGGTCGGCGGCCGCGCGGGCAGCTACGAGCGCACGCTGGCCGACGCCCGCCGCATCGCCATGGAAGAGATGGAGGAAGCCGCGCAGAAGCTCGGCGCCAACGCGGTGATCGGCATCGACGTCGACTACGAGGTCCTCGGCCAGGACAACGGCATGCTGATGGTGTGCGTGAGCGGCACCGCGGTGAAGATTTGAGCGCTGCCGCAAGCACGCACGTCGCCACCCGCATCCTCGGCCTCGACCCCGGGCTGCGCATCACCGGCTTCGGCCTGGTGGACCAGCTCGGCACCCAGCTGCGCTACGTCGCCAGCGGCTGCATCAGGACCCGGGACGGAGAACTCCCCGCCCGCCTCAAGACCCTGCTCGACGGCGTGCGCGAGATCGTCGACACCTACCGGCCGGATGTGGTCGCGGTCGAGAAGGTCTTCGTCAACGTGAATCCGCAATCCACCCTGCTGCTCGGCCAGGCCCGCGGCGCGGTGATCTGCGGCGCGGTGGCCTGCGACCTGCCGGTGGCCGAATACACCGCACTGCAGGTCAAGCAGTCGGTGGTCGGCTACGGCAAGGCGCACAAGGAACAGGTGCAGCACATGGTGCAGCGCCTGCTCGCGCTCGACGCCAGCCCCGGCCCCGACGCCGCCGACGCGCTCGCCTGCGCGATCTGCCACGCCCACGGCTCGCGCGGCCTCGGCGCCCTCCCCGGCGTCGGCACGCGTCGCCGCGCCGGCCGCATCCTGGGCTGAGCGCGGCCGGGCCTCCGGAAGCGTGGCATTTCCAGCGGAGTGCCAGAAGGCGCAAGCGCGGTGGCCGGGTTCCGCGCCTGCGCGAGACGAAAAATCTGTTGCACTGCGCCAAACCTGCACGTATGATGCGCGCTCTTCGATCGGGCGCCAATCCGATCCGCCGCAAGGCACGGGGGTATAGCTCAGTTGGTAGAGCAGTTGACTCTTAATCAATTGGTCCTAGGTTCGAGTCCTAGTGCCCCCACCAACAAATTCAAGCACTTAGGCCAATCTTTCGAGGTTGGCCTTTTTGCTTTTTGGCGTTTGGGTAGGAATGGAAAACGTCGGCCCTTCCCGATGCCACGCGCTCGGCCACCTCCGCCTAGCAGCAGCGCCAGCATGTCCGCGAAAATGTCCGGCCTCGGTCTGGGGCGCGTTTCGCTACCCTCTTGCCCTGGCGGCGTGCCAGAAAAGAAACCCGGCGCGGGGCCCGTCTTGGTGGTGATGCTGGCGCTGGTCAAGCGTGCGCGGCCTGTCGGGTCAGTTGTGTGCGTCAAGTTGTGCAAAAGGGTTGATCAGGTAATCGGTTGATTCCGGGTTGCCGGGCGCGGGCGGTGAATGCGGGTGCCCGGCCCGGGATGCCCTTCGGCGTGTTCGATGGCCTCTTGCAGACCGAGCTTGATGCTCTCGAATGCGGCTTTCATGGCAGTCTGACTGCCGCCACTTCTGGCGCTCGCTGCACCACAGGCGCACCAGCGGCGCGAGCCTTCCACAAGCCATAGGCGTCTTGCTGCGCAATCCAGGCGTCTGCACTGCCTCCGTTCTCCACGCCAAGCCAACCTTCGAGGCGCAAGGCCATTTCCGGCGATATTGCAGCGCGGCCGTTCAGCACGTGAGACAAGGCGGCGCGGGTCACGCCAAGTTGCGCGGCGGCGTCGGTCACGGTCAGGCCCAGAGCAGGAAGAACATCCTCCCGGAGCGCTTCGCCAGGGTGCGGCGGGTTGTGCATCCTCGTCATGGTGCTGCCCTCAGCATTCGGTCAGGCGCTGCGCTCCAGGCGCACCACCGCGCGGCTTCCGGTCGCCTCGGCATAGCGGGCCAGCGTGCGCATGCTCGGCATGGTGCGGCCACTCTCCAGGCGGGCGATGGTCGACTGCGTCGTGTGCATGCGCTCGGCAAGCTCGGATTGAGTCAGGCCGGCGCGGGTGCGGGCGGTGATGAGTTCGCGGGCAAGCTCGAACTCCGGCGCTTGCGCGTCGTACTCGGCGCGGGCCTCGGGGTTCGCCAGAATGCGGGCCTTCAGGGCGGCAAGCTCAGTCATTGGTCAGGCTCCTCAGTCGCGCTTGGGCCGTTTCGATGGCCTTGCGCGGAGTTTTCTGGGTCTTCTTGGTGAAGACGTGCAGGACCGTCAGGCGCTGCCCGGTGCGGGCCACATAGACGGCGCGGGCGATGCCGTCGCGGCCGGTCATGCGCATTTCCCACAGTTTCCCTTCCAGCGGCCGAATATGCGGCATGCCCACCTTCTGCGGGCCGAAGGATTCCAGCAACTCGGCAATGTGCAGGAAGCGGGCTTGCATGTCGGCGGGCAGCGCCAGCAATTCGGCCTCGGCCTCCGGGATAACGGTAACGGTCCAGTGCATAGAGTATCGCATTTCTGATATGTTCCCGCGCATGTCGTCAGGCGGCGCGCTGCCCCAGGGCGGACCACGTTCGAGGGCGCGCGCTCCGCTTGGCGGATGGCCTCTAGCCGTGCCTCCCAGGCCACCAATGCGGCGCACTTCTCGTCGGTGCAGGCGTGCCGATCGTAGTGCGCGGCCTGCACTCCGCGAATGCCGTGGGATAGCGGTTGCGCGCGGGTGCCCTTGCGGATACCCAGGCCGGCAAGCATGGTCTCCACCGTGCGGCGGATGTCGCGCATCTCGAAGGACTCGCCACCGATGCCGGCGCACCCTTCGGCGGTGCGGTTGCTCACCAAAAAGGCCAGCTCTTCCGAGCCGGCCTTCCTGCGTTCCACGGCGGGTGGATTCCCCCGCCTCCACTGCAGGTCCCCGCTCCGGCGGGTCCACCTCGCTCAGGCCGCGCTGCGGATGAGCGAGACCGTGGCGCTGGTGCCGCGGTCGAGGGCTTCGAGCGCGGCGCTGGCGGCCTGGTCGACGTGGGTGCGCGCGGTGGAGCTGGCGTGGGCGGCAGCACGGGTGACGCCGTCGTAGGCGGTCGAGGCATTGGCGACCACGGAGCGCAGGGCGTGCACCGCGAGCGCGGAGCCTGCGGGGGCGCTGCGGTTGAGCAGTTCGAGGGTGAGGATCACACCCTGCAGCCATTGCGACATGCCGGCCTCGAACAGGCGCAGCGCGTCGGCCTGGGCCTGGGCGGCGACCGTGCCCGCGGTGGTAAACCAGGCGTGGCCGTGACGCAGCACCGGGGTGATCGAGCCGATCTGGAGTTCGACCAGGGTGCGCGGCTCGCGCGCCGCGGCGGCCGCCTGGGTGAAGGCGATGGTTTCGTCGAGCAGCGCGCGGCCGGTGTTGAGGTTGAGCGCGGTCAGGTGCTCGACCCCGGAGAGCAGGCCGTCGCTCGCGGTGGCGAGTTCGTGGATACGGACCTCCGCGGTGTTGCGGAAGGCGGAAAGCATTTTCTCGGGCGAGACGTTCATGGTGTACTCCTTGCGGTGGACGACACCTGGGTGCCGACTCGGCGTGATGGACCTTGCGGCATTATGGTGCACTGCAACAAAAGACAATGCAAGTCCTTTTGGAAACGTTCCAGAATCATGCACTTGCCTTCCTTCGGGGAGCCCCGTCGATGAGCCTTTCCGGCACCCAGATCGCCAGCCTCGTACTGTGCTGGCTGGCTTACGCCGCGCTGCACTCCCTGCTCGCCTCGCTGCGGCTCAAGCGCGTGGTGGCGGCGCACTGGCCGCGGCTGGCGCCGGCCTACCGGCTAGGAGTCTGCGCGGCAGAACTCCAGAGCGTGTTTTCTAGCAGAATGATTGGCGAACCGCGAGGTGCGGCACGAGACTGAGGCCGTGGTCAAGTTGCTTTGCGACGGCGCGGCGCGCATGCCGGACGGCAACGGGGACAGGTTTGCCCCCTTTTCCCGTCATGCCGTCCTCAATGTGCTCATCCTGCGCAGGTTCAGCGCCATACAGACGAGCTTCCACTCCGCTTTGACGCGCTCCAGGCCCCGCAGGCTGAACTGCCGGAATCCCAACACGTTCTTGATCCAGCCGTTGGGCGGTTCGGCGATCCATTTCCGTTTTCGGTAGGCGCTCTTGCCCGCCTCGCTCTCGAGCTTGTCGGCCATCTGCGCGGTGTGCGGATTGCGTTCGCGATCGAAGCCGAGTCGGCGCTTACCTTCCCGGCCCAGCGCCACCACCAGTTCGGTCCCGCACCCGTCGAGTTCCCGGAACGTTTGCTCCGAGCGGTAGCCGGTGTCGGCCAGCGCCTGGCGCGGTCGGTGTTCGACGTTGTCGCGCACGGCCTGCAGTACCCCCGCCAGTTGCCCGGCGTCGCTGGCGTTGTTGGTCAGTTCGGCCGCCACGATGATGTGGGCGGTCTCGTCGACCGCCGTCTGGGCGTTGTAGCTCGGATCGAACCCGCCGCCGGCGCGCTTCATGATGCGGCTGTCCGGATCCGTGAAGTTCTCCTGCGCCTTGTCCTCGGGCACTCCAAAGTCGCGCTTGTAGCGCCCGCCCTTCGGTTTGCCGTCACCGCCGCGCGGGCGACGGTCGTCATCGTCGCTGCGCCCGCGCGCCTGATCGGCCTCGCGCTGGCGCTGCTCGAGCCGCGCCCGGGCTTCAGCAATCGCCGTCAGCCGCGCCTCGCGCCGCGCGATCTCGGCCGGCACATCCAGCTCGGGCTCGTTCCGCTCGGCGTCGTCGGCGGCCTTGGCCCGATTGAGCAGCGCCTCGATCTGCCGTTTCAACTCGGCCTCCGCCTTCACCATATGGCCGTAACTCATCGCCTTGTGGCGGCTGGCGTTTGCCTTGACCTTGGTGCCGTCGATGGCCACCGTCCCGAGCTTGACCAGCCCCATCTCGCGGGCCAGTCGTACCACCTGCACGAACAACTCGCTCAGCTCCTTCAAATGGACAGCGCGAAAGTCGCTCAGCGTGCGGTGGGCCGGGAAGTTGTCTGCCGCCAGGACCCGGAACGCCACATCCTCGTGCAGCTTGCGCGCGATCTTGCGCGAACTGAACACGCCCGTGGCGTACGCATACAGCAGCACCTTGACCATCATGGCCGGATGAAACGGCTGGTTGCGCGGTCCGCCACCGGCATACCGGGCGTGGAACGCGCTCAGATCCAACCCGTCGACCGCGTCGCTGATGAAGTACGCCAAGTGGCCTTCGGGTAGCCACTCCTGCAGCGCCTGGGGCAGCAGCATCTGCTGCTGCGGGCAATAGGGCAGATAGCTCGTCATCTCGACAGTCTACCGGCCCCGAAACGCCCGCGAGGACTTAACTCACCGACGCTTGGCTTCTGCCGCGCAGACTCCTAGCCTTCAACCTGCTCGCGGTGGTCCTGCTGCTGCCGCCGCTGTGGCTCACCTTCGCCTGGCGCGGGCCGCTGCTGTGGTCCTGGCAGGGCGGCTGGGCCTGGCTGGCGAACGGGTTGGCGGTGGCGGCGGCGGCCGGCTTCCTGTGGTCGACGCGCTACTACGACATGGGCGTGTTCTACGGCAGCACGCAGTGGCGCACACGCGAGCACGCCGCCGAGGATCCCGGGGGCCTGACGCTGTCGCCGCTGCACCGCCACGTCCGTCATCCCTGGTACAGCCTCGGCCTGCTGATCCTGTGGACGCGCGACATGGACGAGGCGCGGCTGACGAGCGCGCTGTGCATCACGCTCTACCTGTGGCTGGGCTCGCTGCTCGAAGAGCGCAAGCTGCTTGCCTTCCACGGCAAAGCCTACGCGCGCTACCGCGAGCGCGTGCCCGGGCTCGTGCCCTGGCCCGGCCGCAGCCTGAGCGCGGACGAGGCGCATGCGCTGTGTACTCGACGACAGGCTCGGGACGCCACTCCGATGCACGACGACGCCTGATCCTCGCCCGGCAAGCCCATAGGCGCGGCCCGAGGCCATCACCCGCCGGCCCTCGTCGATATCCTCGGCCGGCCAGCGCACCGAGCACGCGGGTCGGACCAGCCTCACGCTCACAGGCCAGGATGCCTGCGCAGACAAGGCCCGGCAGGTGGTCCTTTGCCTCTACGGCCAGCCCCAGGCCTGGGCAACAGACGCTGCCGCCCCGTTGAACACCCGTTTGGACTGGATCTGATAGATTGTTCGCATAGAAAATGTCGATGCGCGAAAATTGGGGTGTGAGGACCGGTAGACGCTACGCAGGAGGGTGCTGCGGATGCCCCCCTCCAGACTCGACGCAGTCGGGTTGGCGCAGATCGGAGCGGGCCTTTCCCTTTGCCTCCTTACGCGCCCGCGCCCAACCCGGCCGCGTGCCTGAACCACGACTTCAAGACCACATCACGCTTGGAGCCGCCCATCCGCGATCACAACACGCTATTGCAGAAGTCGGAATCATCATGGAGCGCGTCACCGGCCTGCGAGAGGAAACTCGCTCCTGCTCCAAACATTCGGCCGCAGCCTACGCTGCACGGCAAAGATATTCGAGGGCCGGTTTAATGATCATGGAAGCAGAGAAACCGGACATGTCCGCAGCACCCACGATATTCGTCATCGATGACGATGAGGACGTCCGTACCAGTCTGTCACGGCTGCTGCGCGCCGCCGGCTGGCAAGTCGAGACCTTCGCTTCGGCAGGCGACTTCCTCGAGCGCCCCGCCTGCGCCGGTACAGCTTGTGTATTGCTCGATGTCGACATGCCGGAAATGACAGGTCCGCGCTTGCACGAAACGATGCTCGCACGCGGCATCGACATGCCGGTCATCTTCCTCACCGGAAAGGGAGACGTGCCCACGACCGTCCAGGCAATGAAGCGCGGCGCCGTCGATTTCCTGCTCAAGCCGGTGGAAAACGATACGCTCTTTGCCGCCATCGAGATCGCCCTGCGACGTCACGACAGCGATCAGGCGCGCCGACGGGAACAACTCGGCATCGCCATGCGCCTGGATCGCCTCTCGGCCCGCGAGCGCGAAGTCATGGAACTGGTCGTTCTGGGCCGCCTCAACAAGCAGATTGCAGCGGAACTGGGCATCGCCGAAAAGACCGTCAAGATTCACCGCGGGCGAGTCATGGAAAAAATGGAGGTCCAATCCGTGGCTGCACTGGTCCACCTGTTGGACCGCGCCGACGACAGAGCGCCAGCCGGTGGCGGCGACCCGCCCCTCCAGCGCTAGCCCCGTTTGTTTCACCCCTGGCGCAGGCGGGAACCGCCCCCCGGTTACCCGAACTGCGCCAAAGCCAATAAGACCAAGAGGCGATTACGGTCGGGCGGCGGCCCGCCTACCATCGGTTCTCCCTGACCTCCTGGAGAGACATGATGCGACATTCCGGCAAGCTGCTTGTTGGCCTGGCCGCGTTCGTGACGATGGTTACCGGCAACATCACCGCAGCACGGGGCGCAAGGCTTTCTCGAACTCGAGCAAACGCCTGCCTTCATTGGCTTGGGCGCCGGCAGCGTCCCGGATTACAAGGGCTCGGACGATCGCAGCGGCGGCGTCGCCCCCTACGCCCGCTACACCTTCGCCGGCCAGCAGCGCTACGTGCAACTGTTCGCCAACGAATTGAGCCTCAACCTGGTCGACAGCCAGAAATATCGCTTCGGGCCGGTGATCAACTACCACTTCGGCCGGGACAGCGACGTCGAGGACGACGTGGTCCGCCAGATGAGGGACATCGACGGCACCGTCGAACTCGGCGTCTTCGGCGACATCGCCTGGGTCGATGCCGCCAACCCGCGCAATCGCCTGATCGTCGGCGGCATGCTGCTGCAGGATGCCGGCGGCGAAAGCGACGGCCTGCGCGCAAGGCTCTCGGCCCGCTACTGGCGCCAGGTGCACCGCGCCGTGGACGTGCATGTCGGCGCCGGCTTCATGTACGGCAACCGCAAGTACAACGATCACTACTTCGGCATCAATGCGGACAACGTGGGCAGCGCGCCCCTCCCGGCCTACAAGGCAGACAGCGGCGTACACGAGGCCTACATAAACCTGGGAACAGCCCTTTACCTGAGCAAGGAATGGGTGCTCGGCGCCGGCCTGCGCTACGGTCGGATCACCGGCGATGCCGCCGACAGCCCCCTGGTCGACCAGCGCGGCAGCGAGAACCAGGTCATCGGCGGCATTGGTGTGGCCTACATCGGGTGGCGTTGACTGCGGAGGATCGATCACCGGGCCGGCAGGAGCTCATGCATGCGCGATGGTTCGAACGCCCTGAGCATTCACATCGTCGATGACGACGAGATGGTCAGATGCGGGCTGGCACGGCTGATGCGTTCCGCCGGCCACTCGCCGCTGAGCTTTGCCGACGGCGAGTCCCTGCTGACCCACCTGCATCAGGCCGTTCCCGACTGCGTCCTGATCGACATCACGCCCACCGGCAGACTCGGCATCAAGCCGCAGGAAAGACTGCGGGCGCGACTTGCCGATATTCCCTTGATCGCCATCTCTGCCCGCGACGACGAGGAGACCGTTCGCCTGGCCCGCCAGCTGGGCGCCCGCTTCTTCTTTCACAAGCCGGTAGATGGCCTGGCACTGCTCGATGCCATCAAGTGGGTGACGGGAGACCCGGCGGCCCGCCGATAGTCCGGAACAGGCTTGGTAGGCCACCCGCTTGGCGTTACATTCCGGGACATGCCGGGCTTGAACCTGATCGACGTAATCTGGCCGATGATGGCCGCCACCAGCTTGACGCTGGCGGTCATCTTTTTCTTCATCTGGATTCACCTTCGGGCCCAGCGCGATTACCTGGCTTTCGCCCTGTTCGCCGTCTGCGTCTGGTTTTACACGTTCGGCGAGTGGTCGCTGATGCGGGCGACGACGCCCGAGGCCTACGGCGACACCCTGCGCTGGATGATGGTCGTGGTCCCGATCGGGGTCATCCTCCTGGCCGCGTTCATCCGCTGGCACCTGCGCGCAGGCCGCGACTGGCTGTTCTGGAGCGTCTGCGGCCTGCGGCTGCTCGGCATCCCGCTCAACTTCCTGTTCGGGGCCAATGTCGTCTATTCGGAGATCACCGAGCTCCAGCAACAGGCGACCATGTTCGGCGACAGCATCGCCATGCCGGTCGGCGTCCCGGGGCCCTTCCACTGGCTGGTCAACAACCTCGCCGACATCCTGCTGGTCCTCTTTCTCGCCGACGCAACCCATTCCGCCTGGCGCCGCGGCGACGCTCTGACCCGGCGGCGCGCCCTTTTGGTCGGTGGCGGCACCATCCTGTTCTTCCTCATCGCCGCGGGCCATGCCACGCTGCTGCACGCCGGACTGGCATCCTCGCCATATCTGATCAGCATCAGCTTTCTCGGCATCGTCCTGGTCATGTCCTATCAGCTGGGCTTCGATGTCTTCCGCTCGGTGCACCTGGCCATCCAGCTGCGCGAGAGCGAACAGCGGATGGAGCTGGCCGTCCATGCCGCGCGCCTCGGGCTCTGGGAATGGGACATCGAGCGCGACGTCTTCTGGGCCAACGACACCGGCTATGCGATGTTTTCCTTTCTGCCCGGCGAGCGCGTGGACTTCGACAGGTTCAGCCAGCGCATCCATCCCGAGGAGAGAGCCGCAGTCGTCACCGCCGTCCACGATGCCCTCGCCAACCATCGCCGCTACGAGAAGGAATACCGCATCGTCCTGCCCTCCGGCGACACCCGCTGGATGCACGCCTGGGGGCAGGCCGAATACAGCGCCAGCGGCAAGCCGACCAAGCTGCTCGGCGTCGTCCTCGATGCCACCGAGCGCAAGCTGGCGGAGCAGCGCCAGGACGAGATCGAGAGACTGGCCAACCGCCAGCGCGACGAACTCGCGCACCTGTCGCGCGTCGCCATGCTGGGCGAGCTTTCCGGCGCTCTCGCCCATGAGCTGAACCAGCCGCTGACCTCGATCCTCAGCAATGCCCAGGCGGCCCAGCTGTTCATCGCCCGCGGCGTGGTGAGCGCCGACGAGATCGGCCCCATCCTCGACGACATCGTCAAGGCCGACCGCCGTGCCGGCGACATCATCCGGCGCCTGCGGCGGTTGCTAAAGAAGGACGACTCGACGCGGCAGTGGCTCGACCTCAACGAGGTGGTCAGCGAGGTCCTGCGGCTGACCAACAGCGACCGCGTTTCCCGCGGGATCACCATCAAGCTCGAGTTGTCGCCGGACCTGCCTCCTGTCTATGGCGACGAGGTGCAATTGCAGCAGGTCCTCCTGAACCTGCTGAACAACGCCTGCGATGCCATCGAGGCCGTCGACGCGCTGCCGGCGCTGACCGTCCGCACCGTATGCGAGGCCGGCAACGTCATCGTCTCCGTGGCCGACCGCGGCAGCGGCATCGGCGCCGAGGACATGGAGCGCATCTTCGAGCCCTTCGTCACCACCAAGGCCAAGGGCCTGGGCTTGGGCCTGTCGATCTGCCGGACCATCATCCAGGCTCACGGCGGCCGGCTCTGGGCTGAAAACCGGCAGGACGGCGGCGCGGTCTTCCACTTCGTGGTGCCTGTCGCGTGAACCCTGCCAATCGCCGCCCGGGCTGCTGGCGGACGGATCGCCGGCTCGTCCGGCGGTAAGACCAAGGTCTGATTTCTCGCCCCAGCCCCGGCGCATAACCTTCTCCTCCATGCCGGGTGGAGCGCGTGTGCGCTCTCCGGCGCATCGGTCCACCCCGGACCGTCTTCGACGGAAGGAGAAAACAATGACCATTCCCCGCAACACCCCCAACCCGTCCCCGGGCAGTCGCTGGCGGAAACTCGCCGCCTGCGCCGGGATGCTGATGGCAGCCGGCCTCGGCTTGTTGCATGGCGCCCCCCAGGCCAGTGCTGCCGAGCCGGCCAAGAAACCCAATATCCTGCTGATCGTTGCCGACGACATGGGCTATTCCGATGTCGGCGCCTTCGGCGGCGAGATCGAGACCCCGAACATCGACGCGCTGGCCCAGCGCGGCCTGAGCGCGACCAATTTCTACGTCGCCCCGACCTGCTCGCCGACCCGCTCGATGCTGCTCACCGGCACCGACAACCACGTCGCCGGCTTTGGCGTCATGTCCGAGTACACGGGGCCGCAGCAGAAGGGCAAGCCCGGCTACGAAGGCCATCTGAACCAGCGCATGACCAGCATCGCCACCCTGTTGCGCGATTCCGGCTACCACACCTACATGGCCGGCAAATGGCACCTCGGCGAGGAGAAGGGACAGTGGCCGGCCGACCAGGGCTTCGAGCGCGACTTCACCCTGATGCAGGGTGGCGGCAGCCACTGGTCGGATATGGGTTATCCCAACCCCCAGCATCCGAACCTGACCTTCACGCGCAACGGCAAGCTGCTCGACAAGCTGCCCGACGACCACTTCTCGACGGCGGCCTTCAGCGATTTCATCACGCAGTCGATCGACGAGAACAAGGCCGACGGCAAGCCCTTCTTCGCCTATCTCTCCTACCAGGCGGTGCATAGCCCCTTCGCCCTGCCGGACGACTGGATCGACAAGTACAAGGGACGCTACGACCAGGGCTACGATGCACTGCGCGCCGAGCGCCTGGCGCGGATGAAGGCGATGGGACTGGTCGGCGCCGACGTCAGCCTGGCACCGCGCATGCCCAACGTGCCCGCGTGGGACAGCCTGACGCCCGAGCAGAAGAAGATTTCCGCCCGCAAGATGGAAGTCTATGCGGCGATGGTGGCCAACATGGACCACCACATCGGCCGCGTCCTCGGCCACCTGAAGGCCAACGGCCAGCTCGACAACACGCTGGTGCTGTTCTTCTCCGACAACGGCGCCGAACCGGTCGAACTGCTCGAGCTCGCGGCCTCGGTCGATCCGGCGATGAAGGTCTGGCTGGAGAAGAACTGGGACACCAGGCCGGAAAACTGCGGCCGCAAGATGTCCGTCTGTGACTACGGCGCCGCCTGGGCCCAGGTCGGCTCGACCCCCTTCAACTACTTCAAGCACTACACCGCCGAGGGCGGCATCCGCTCGCCGCTGATCGCCGCCGGTCCCGGCGTCGTCTCCGACGGCCAGACCACCCGGGCCGTCCTGCACGTGACCGATGTCGTACCGACACTCCTCGAACTTGCCGGCGTCAGCCACCCGTCGCAGCGCGGAGGAAGCGATCAGGCACCGCTGACCGGCAAGTCGATGCAGCCTGTCCTCGTCGGCAAGGCGCAGGACATCCGCAGCGCCGACGAATGGATCGGCTGGGAGCTGTTCGGCAACCGCGCCCTGCGCCAGGGCGACTGGAAGGCCCTGTCCCTGCTGAAGGCAGCCGGCGGCACCGGCGAATGGCAGCTGTACAACCTGAAGGACGACCCGACGGAGTCACGCGACCTGGCGTCCAGCCAGCCGGCCAAGCTCGCGGAGCTGACCCGGCTGTGGGACCTCTATGCCAGCCAGAACGGCGTCATTCTCACCGGTGACGGTCCGTTCAAGGGCAGGAAATAAGCGCCGGATCAGTCGGTCGATGATGAAACCAGGAGCAACACGATGAGGAAGATCGCTTACCGACTGCCGCTGACCCTGGCCGGTCTGCTCGCGGGCCTCGGCCCGCTGGGCGCGGCCCAGGCCGCAGATGAATGGGACGTCGCCGTCACCCCCTATCTCTGGGCCACCGGCATGAAGGGCGACACGCAAGCCGGCAGGCTGCCGAAGACGAGCGTCGACATGAAGTTCTCGGACATCATGGACACCCTGGACTTCGGCCTGATGGGCCAGCTGGAGGCGCGCAAGAACCGCTGGGGCGTCTTTGTCGACGCCATCTACATGAAGCTGTCGGATAGCGCCGAAGCCTCGCCGGCGGTTCTCGGCGGCTCCCCGGACCTGCACGCCAAGGCGAGGATCAAGCAAAGCACGCTGGCCGCCGCGCTGACCTACCGGGCGCTCGAGGGCCCGTCACCGGTCGACCTGTTCGGCGGGCTCCGCTACACCAGGCTCGACGTCGATGTCGATGTCGACGCCAGCGTCTTCGGCGGCGCGGTCGGCGTGCAGGTGAAGCGCGACGCCACCAAGGACTGGGTCGACCCCTACATCGGTGTACGTGCCCAGCACAGGCTGAACGACAAATGGACGCTGGTCGGCTATGGCGACGTCGGCGGCTTCGGTGTAGGCGCCGACTTCACCTGGCAGGCCTCGCTGGGCGCCAACTACGATCTGTCCAGAACCACCTCGGCCAGCTTCGGTTACCGCTATTTCAGCGTCGACTACGACGACGACGGCTTTCTCTACGACATGGAGAACGAAGGCCTGTACCTGGGCGTGAGCTTCCGCTTCTGACGCAGCCCCCCGGGACGGTTCAGGCCGTCCCGGCTTCCACACCTGAATCGAGCCGCGCCAAGCACGAACCTTGCGCCGATCGGTATCACCCCTTCCCTTCCTGATGCAGCAGAACGCCGTAGCGCGCGGCATGCGGGCAGCGATTGCCCGCGGCGAGAGACTCATCGCTCCCGCAAGGTCTCGCACAAAGCCTTGGCTTGCCGGTCCCCCGGGAAGCGCTCGAGCAATTCCTCGGCATAGGCGCGCGCCCTGACCATGTCCTTCTGGTCGCGACTGATCGTCGCCAGGGCGAAAAGGACATCGCGATTGCCCGGATGCTGCGATTGCGCCTGACGCAGGATGCGCAGGGCGCCTACCCCGTCGCCACTGCCCTGCAGGGCCAGGGCATAGACATAGCTGTAGCGGGCATTGGCGCTTTCCGCTTCGGCAGCCTCGCGCAGCCACTGCAGGGCTTCGCCGCGGCGTTGCTGGCGGATCAGATTGAGGCCGAGGGTATGGCGCAGGTCGGCATCGAAGGTGATCCTGTCGATGCCCTCGCGCAGCAGGTGCTCGCCCTCGCCTTCGCGCTGCTGCAGGCGGTAAAGGTCGGCCAGGTTGACATAGGCCGGGACGAAACGAGCATCCAGCCGCAGTGCCGTCCGGTAGGCCTGTTCCGCCTGCTCGCCGTCGCCCATCGACAGGGCGAGCAGCCCCTGGCTGACATGACTCTCGGGCAGATCGGCGTTGACCTGAAGCGAAGCTTCGTACTCGGCCACGCCGCGCAGCAGTTCCTCCCGCTGGGCCGCCGGCAGTCGCTCGCGCAGCAGCGGGGCAAGAACCCGGACAGCCTCGAGGCGTACCGTCCGCTCGCTGTCGCGCAGGCTGCTCCAGCCCTGCTCGAAGCGGGTGCGCGCATCCGCCACCTCGAGGAAGCGCAACGAGGCGGCGCGCACCAGCGGCTGCCGATCCGCCAGCAAGGCCTGCAGCTCGGGCGTCGGCGGCACCGCCCCCAGGCCGGCCAGGCGGCTGGCGGCGCTGCCGCGGACAATCGCCGGCTGCTGCGGATCGCTCGCCACCGCCAGCAAGCGGGCAGCCCCGTCGGCCGCACCGGTGGCGGCCGCATGGAAGGCTTCGGCAAAATGCGGCCCGCGCATCCGGCTCTCGGGATACCACCGGGAAAGGGCACGGGCCGCCCATTCGTGGCCCTGCTGCGCATGGCATCCGGCACAGGCGTTCGGCGTGCCCAGCCTGACGGAGAGATCGGGACGCGGCACACGGATGCTGTGGTCGGCGCGCCAGTCATGGACCATGTACGCCCGCTGCGGCATATGGCAGCTGGTGCAACTGGCCCCCGGGCTGCCCGCCGGGTGATGGTGGTGCGCCGGGGTGTCGTAGCGTGCCGCCGGATGGCAGCTGGCGCACAGGGCATTGCCCTCGGCCCGCAGCTTCAGGCTGTGCGGCTCGTGGCAGTTGGTGCAGGCGACGCCGGCCGCATGCATCCGGCTCTGCGTGTAGGAGGCGTACTCGAAGACCTCGTCCTTGATCTGGCCGTCGGCAAAGTACAGCCGCTCCTCGAGCAGGGCCAGGCGATGGCTGTTGCCCAGCGGGCGGCCACCGCCGTCATCGGACCAGATCGGCCCGCGCCGCGAATGGCAGCGGGCACAGGCCTCGACCTGCGCTGCAGCGCTGGCCGGATCGAAGGCCCAGGTGGTGGTGGCCGCGGCAGCCAGCGAAACCGTCAGTCCCTTGTCGCCCGCCGGACGCCTTGCCGCCGGCAGTGCGGCCCAGTCGGCATGCTTGCCGCCGGCACCGTGACAGGCCTCGCAGGCGACGTTGATCTCGCTCCAGGTCGTCCGGTAACGATCGGCCGCCAGGTCGTAGTTCTTCTGCAGATTGGTCGAGTGACACTCGGCACATTGATGGTTCCAGGTCTGGCTGCGCGCCGTCCAGTGCTGCGGATGGCGGTGATCCATCGGCTCATTGGGGTAAAGATGGAACCAGCGCTGGCCGCCGACGGCCGCCGGCCGGCTATCCCAGGCGATGCCCAGCGCCTGGACATGGCCATTGGGCAACTCGATCAGGTACTGCTGCAACGGCGTCCAGCCGAAGGTGTATTTGATCCGGTAGTCCTGCAACTTGCCATCCGGGCCATCGGTGCGCACGAAATAGCTGCCGTCCTTGCGATAGAAGCGCGAGGTCACGCCATGCGCGGTGAAGGTGGCGTCGTTGAAGTCGCCCAGGACCTTGTCGGTTGCCGCCACGGCCATCGCCAACTCGTGATGCGAGCCGCGCCAGGCCTCGGCCTCCGCCTGATGGCAGGCGACGCAGCGGGTACTGCCGACATACCCGGAGCCAGCCACCGACCAGGGGGCCAACAGCAGGGCAAGAATGAAGACGGCGAGTTGCCTCATGTCAAGTCCGCTCCTGCGTCGTCACCACCCGGTCGCATGCCATGCCGGCAGCGACCGGGTCGCCCACGTCGCCCCCTCTAGTTGGCAGCCTTGGCGGCCTGCATGAAGGCGGCGGCATCCTTGGCCCAGGCGTCGATGGCCGGTTGCATCTGCTCGAGGGTCAGCGTGTCCTTGACGGTCTTCAGCTTGGCGCCTTCACCTTCACGCATGCCAGCGGCAACGAGCTGGCCGGTCGCGGTGTCGGTCACCTCGTATTCGAGAGCCAGAACAGCGCGTTTGGTGGTCTGGCCCATGGTCAGCACGAAGGCGACGGGCAGCAGCTGGTAAGGCTTCAGACCCTCGTCCTTGGCCGCTGCTGCGGTGACCGCCGGACGCATTCGCAGGACATTGGGCCCAGGCTTGTCGACTACGCGCACCACCGTCTGCAATTCGCGGCGAAAGGCCTCGTCGAGGGCGGCAGCGATCTGGTTCAGCGTGGCCATGCCCAGCTGTTCCGTCGGCTGCGGCGCCGGATGGAAGACCGTCTTGTCCACCATCACGGCGTCGTACTGAGCGAACGAGATCCCCGGGGCGACCCAGCGCCTGGCGCGTTCGCCCGACGGCGAACGGACCTCCTCCATACTGGCGTAGGTGGTGTCCTTGAGGAAACCGGACGGGGCGCCCAGATCTTTCTTGTCGTCGGCCAGCGCTTGATTGGCAAGGACACTGGCCGCCAGGGCCATGCCCGTCAAATAGGCAGGGAAACGCATCGCATTGCTCCTGAAGGCACATGAAGGGGGGAGGTGTCCTGATCGTAAGCTGCCGACCGTTCGCCGACTATCGGGCTTTGGTCTTACAGCCAGGCTGAAGATCGCCTCGCGCGCCCCCTCGGGCCGATCACCCTCGACGTGGTGAAAGCCCCTCATGCATCCGCCTTGAGATTCCAGGGCAGAAGGGCTGCGCCGTTGGCAGGCCTGCTTCGATCAGGACGACACCACCCCGATGCACGGCGGCAGCTGATCCTCCCCCGGCCAGCGCGACCAGTCGGGGTCGGGCAGCGCGTTGAAGACCTGGCGCAGGCTGGCGCCCCACTCCTTGTGGATCATGTCGAAATAAGGGTTGTCCCAATCCACGCTGACGTGGCGGGCGACGCGCAGTTCGTCGCGGCGGTAGATCAGCAGGTCGAGCGGCAAGCCCACCGACAGGTTGGAGCGGATGGTCGAGTCCATCGAGATCAGCGCGCACTTGGCGGCCTCGTCGAGCGAGGTCTTGCTGGTGACGATGCGGTCGATGATCGGCTTGCCGTATTTCGACTCGCCGATCTGGAAGTACGGCGTGTCGATCGAGGCCTCGATGAAGTTGCCGGCCGAGTAGATGTTGAACAGGCGCGGCGACTCGTCGCCGATCTGCCCGGCGAGGATGAAGCTGGCGTTGAACTCCACGCCGAACTGCTTGAGCGCCTCGGCGTCCTGGCGATGCACGCCGCGGATGGTCTCGCCGACCAGGCGGGCGCACTCGAACAGGGTCGGCGCGTTCCACAGGCTGTCGCGGTCCTGCACCGCGGCGTGCTCGCGCAGCAGGCTGATCACCGCCTGGGTGATGGCGAGGTTGCCGGCGCTCATCAGCACCAGCACGCGGTCGCCGGCACGCTCGAACACGGTCATCTTGCGGAAGGTGTTGATGTGGTCCACGCCCGCGTTGGTGCGCGAGTCGGACAGGCAGACCAGCCCCTCGTCGAGGCACATGGCGACGCAGTAGGTCATGGGTTCGATCCCGTCGGTTCATTGGCCCGGCCCCGGGTCCGGGCCGGAAGACGCCGCGTACCGGTCATGCCGCGACCGGAACCAGAAAGTTCTCGCCGATGCTGTCGCCGAGGCGGTTGATGCGCACCAGGAAGCGCTCCAGCCAGGGATGCAGGCCGGCATCGAAGATGTCGTCCATGCGCCCGTAGTGCAGCGTCGCGTGCAGCTCGCCGGCCTGGCGTGCGGCCTCGGCCGAGTGGATGCTGGCGATCTCGCCGAGGATGCCGTTGATCTCGTCCAGGCAGGCGTGCAGCGAGCGCGGCATGTCGGCGTTGAGGATCAGCAGCTCGGCCACCTTGTAGGGTGTGATCACGTCGCGATACACGTGGCGGTAGGTCTCGAAGGCCGACACCGAGCGCAGCAGCGCCCCCCACTGGTAGAAGTCGGTCGAGCTGGTGAGTCCCTCGGCCTTGGGCAGCAGGCTGTGGTACTTCACGTCGAGCAGGCGCGCGGTGTTGTCGGCGCGCTCGAGGAAGGTGCCCAGGCGCACGAACTTGAAGGCCTCGTCGTGCAGCATGGTGCCGAAGGTCACCCCGCGCAGCAGGTGGGAGCGGAACTTCACCCACTCGAAGAACTCGCCGAGGTCGGTGGCGCGCAGCTTCTGCGGCGTCATCTCGCGGATCTCGAGCCAGGTCGCGTTGGTGGTCTCCCACATCTCGGCGGTCAGCGTGCCGCGCACCGCGTGCGCATTCTCGCGCGCGGCGCGCAGGCAGTTCCACACGCTCGAGGGGTTGTCGCGGTCGAGCACGACGAACTCGATCACGTCGCAGGCGGAGAGCGGCCTGCCGGTGCGGGCGAAGGCCTCCGACAGTTCGCTGATGTCGAGGATGGCGGACCAGCTCTCGGTGTCGCCGCCGTTGGCCCCGGGCAGCAGCGACATGCGGTAGGACACGTCGAGCATACGCACGGTGTTCTCGGCGCGCTCGGTGTAGCGCGCCATCCAGTACAGGTGGTCTGCGGTTCGGCTCAGCATGGGGGTTCTCCTTGGCAATTGCGCGGCGGCGGGCGGCTCAGCCCACCACCCAGGTGTCCTTGGTGCCCCCGCCCTGCGAGGAGTTGACCACCAGCGAGCCGGCCTTGAGCGCGACGCGGGTGAGGCCGCCCGGCACCATGCGGATCTCGCGTCCGCCCGAGAGCACGAAGGGTCGCAGGTCGATGTGGCGCGGCGCGATGCCGGCGTCGACGAAGGTCGGGCAGGTGGACAAGGACAAGGTCGGCTGGGCGATGTACTTCTCCGGCGCGGCGAGGATGCGCTGGCGGAACTCCTCGATCTCGGCCTTGGTGGCCGCCGGCCCCACCAGCATGCCGTAGCCGCCGGCGCCATGGACCTCCTTGACCACCAGCTCGGGCAGGTGGGCGAGCGTGTAGGCGAGGTCGTCGGGTTCGCGCAGCATCCAGGTCGGGACGTTGTTGAGGATCGGCTCCTCGCCGAGGTAGAAGCGCACCATCTCGGGCACGTAGGGGTAGATCGACTTGTCGTCCGCCACCCCCGTGCCGACCGCATTGGCCAGCGTCACCCGGCCGGCGCGGTAGGCCGACATCAGGCCCGGCACACCGAGCATCGAGTCGGCGCGGAAGACCTCGGGGTCGAGGAAGTCGTCGTCCAGCCGCCGGTAGATCACATCCACCCGCCGCGGCCCCTGGGTGGTGCGCATGAACACGGTGTCGTCCTCGACGAAGAGGTCCTGGCCCTCGACGAGCTCGATGCCCATCTGCTGGGCGAGGAAGCTGTGCTCGAAGTAGGCGCTGTTGAAGGCGCCCGGGGTGAGCAGCACCGCGGTGGGGTCGAGTACGCCGGCCGGCGCCACCGCGCGCAGGGTCTCGAGCAGCAGGTCGGGGTAGTGCTCGACCGGCTGCACGTCGTAGCGCGAGAACAGGTCGGGGAAGAGCCGCATCATCATCTTGCGGTTCTCCAGCAGGTAGCTCACCCCCGAGGGCACGCGCAGGTTGTCCTCCAGCACGTAGTAGTCGCCCTTGCCGTCGGCACCCGCGGCACGCACCAGGTCGATGCCGGCGATCATCGCGTACAGCCCGCCGGGCACGTGCACACCCTTCATCTCGGGGCGGAACTGGGCGTTGTCCAGCACCTGGTCGGCGGGGATGCGTCCGGCGCGCAGGATCTCCTGGCCGTGGTAGATGTCGGCGAGGAAGGCGTTGAGCGCGCGCACGCGCTGGCGCAGGCCGGCCTCGAGCGTGCGCCATTCGTCGCCGGGGATGATGCGCGGCAGCAGGTCGAAGGGGATCAGGCGCTCCTTGCCGCCGTCGGCGCCATAGACGTTGAAGGTGATGCCGACGCGGTGGAAGGCGAGATCGGCCTCCTTGCGCTTGCGCGCGATCAGCTCGCGCGGGGTGTGCCCGAGCCACTCGCTGTAGGGCTGGTAGTGCGTCCGGATCGTGCCGTCGGCGGCGTGCATCTCATCGAAAGGCTTGGCGGCGTTCATGGCGTGCTCTGCGCGGATGGTTTATCGACTCCCTCGCAGGGCCTACAGCAGAAAACGTGCCAAGCCCATGAAACATGCAAAGCCGCGCCGGCAACGGGGTCGGGCACGTCGACGCCCGCGGGCACCGCGCTGGTGCGCACCATGGTGGCCGCCGACGCATCAATCTGGTGCGTCGGCGGCACGCGCCGGGCGCCCGCCCCGCCGCGGGGGCGGGCCCTCCTCCACCGGCATCACCGTCACCGCGACCTCGACGCCGTGCCCGCCCCCGCCGAGAATGACGCCGCGCAGCGGACACACGTCGCCGTAGTCCCGCCCCCAGGCCAGCGTGATGTGACCGCTGCCAGGCTGCAGGTCGTTGGTCGGATCGATGTCGATCCAGCCCGCGCCCGGGCACCACAGCGCCACCCAGGCGTGCGAGGCGTCGGCGCCGATCAGGCGCAGCTGGCCCGGCGGAGGCTCGGTGAGCAGGTAGCCGGAGACGTAGCGCGCGGCCAGGCCGAGCGCGCGCAGACAGGCGATCATCAGGTGGGAGAAGTCCTGGCACACCCCACGGCGCGCCGCGAAGACCTCCGCCACCGGGGTGGCGACGCTGGTCGCCGCGGGGTCGAAGCGAAAATCGGCGTGGATGCGCGCCGACAGCGCGAGCAAGGCGTCGAGCACCGGCCGCCCCGGGGTGAAGCTCGCCAGCGCATAGTCGGCGTACTGCGCCGCCTCGTCGCCGAGCGCCACGAAGGGCGAAGCGAAGCGGTACTGCCCGGCGTCGCGCGCGTCGGCGCGCAGCGGCGCGTGGCCGGAGAGGCCGTCGCGCAGGTGGTCGCGCGCGGTCTCCCAGGGCGGACTCGCCGCCGGCTCGGGCCAGGCCGGCGGGTCGACGCGGATGCGGCTGCGTGCGCGCACGACGAGTTCCGTGTGCGGCGCGTGCAGCGCGAACGCGGTCACCGGGTTGCCGAAGAAGTCGCTGCGCTCGCTACGCCGGGCCGGCGCCGGCGCGATCTCCAGGTGGTGCGCGAGGGTGCGCTGGCCGGCGCATTCGCGCGGGCGCAGGTGAGCCACCTGCTGCGACAGCGCCACCGCACTGTCGTAGCGGTAGGTGGTGTCGTGGAGGATCTCGTAGAGCGCCATCGCCGCCGCCCTACAGCGACACGGTCGCCCGGCTGCGGGCGTCGAGGTGGGTGAAGTAGCGCCGCGCCAGCGCATCGGCGAGCTCGTTGCCGCCGCGCCAGATGTCGTCCAGCACCTGCCGCAGGGGCTCGCAGTGGCGCGCCTGTGCGGCCGCGCGGCTACGCGCGCCGGCCAGCTCGTGCACGAAGCAGTCGCACAGCGCGAGCGCGTCGAGCGCGGCCAGGCGTTCGCGCAGCGGCGCGGCGAGCGCGGCGCCGTCGGGCAGCAGGGCGACGTGCTCGGCGAGCGAATCGAGCTGGTAGCGCAGCGCGCGCGGGTTGTCGCCGTCGAGCATGACCAGCTCGGCCACCGGCTGCGGGGCCAGGCCGCGCGCGTGGCGGCTGCGGTAGCGCAGCTCGGCGTCGGTGATCGCGAGCAGCACCTTGAGCCCGCCTTGCGAGGGCTCGAGCAGCAGCGCCGACAGCGCGGCGGCGAGAAACTGCAGGCGCTCGATGCGCCGCCCGATCGACAGGAAGCGCCAGCCGGCGTCGCGCGGCATGCTCTCGATGACGAAACCCGACAGCGTCACCAGCGACAGCAACGACTCGTCCAGGCGCTGCAGCGCCTCGCCGAGGCGCGGGGCCTGAGCCGGCGCCGCGGCAAACTCCGACAGGCGGTTGTAGATGCGCCAGCTGTCCGGCGACAGGCGGTCGCGCACCAGGGCTGCGACGCGCAGCACCTGGCGCAGGTTGGCCACCACGCTGCCGGGCTGGGCGGGATCGAAGAGCGCCTGAGCGAGCGGCGCGGGGGGTGTGGGTGCCGCGTCGGCCTCCCCCGCCACGGTGGCGAGCAGGCCGCGCTGCCGGCACAGCGCCTGCAGGGCCGCGGTCACCTTGCCATCCTCGCCCAGCCACGAGGCCTCGCCGGCCTCGCCCAGGCGCGCCAGCGTCTCGCGGCCGAGGCGGGCGGCAGCGTCGGCGCGCTCGCTGTAGCGTCCGAGCCAGAAGAAGTTCTCCGCCACCCGGCTCGACAGGCCGAGCACGCGCGCCCCCCCGGCAAAGGGCGCGAGCTGGCCGGGCACGATGCGCGGCACCGGACGCGGCCGCGCCGGCGAGCCGAGCACCCAGGCGTCCTTGCTGCCGCCGCCGTGCTGCATCGACACGATGCGCATGTCGGCCTCCGAGGCCACCCGGACGAGCCCGCCCGGCAGCACGCGAAACCCCTCCGCCCCCGCCGCCGCGAACACGCGCAGCCCGATGTTGCGCGCGACCAGCGCGCGCGCGTCGCGCGCGGGCGCCTTGTTCCCGGCGCCGCCCGCCTCGTCCGCCAGCACCGGGGCCTGCGAGAGGTTGACCATCTCCTGCGCGACGAAGTCGAAGGGCCGCAGCGCGATCCGTGCCGCCAGCGCGTCGAGCTCTGCCACCGGCAGGTCGCCGCAGAACACCGGCCGCGCACCCAGGGTGGGGTAGGCCGGCTTGATCACCAGCTCGCGCAGGTGCTTCAGCGCGTATTCGCAGGCCGCCGGCTCGCCGCACCACCAGGTCGCCACCGAGGGCATGCGCAGCTTGCTGCCGAGCAGGTGCTCGCACAGCCGCGGCAGGTAGCCGAGCAACGCCCCGGTCTCGAGGATGCCGCTGCCGAGCGCGTTGGCCACCGTCACCATGCCGGCACGCACCGCCGCCACCAGGCCGGCGACGCCGAGCGCGGAGTCTTCGCGCAGTTCGAGCGGATCGCACCACAGGTCGTCCACCCGGCGCAGGATCACATGCACCCGGCGCAGGCCCTCGAGCGTGCGCAACCAGACCTTGTCGTCGCGCACGGTGAGGTCCTGGCCCTCGACGAGCGGGAAACCCATCTCGCGGGCGAGGAAGGCGTGCTCGAAGTAGGTCTCGTTGTAGGGCCCGGGCGTGAGCACCACGATCAGGGGATCTTCCCCGGCCGCCGCACCGTCGGCCGGCGCGAGCTCGACGAGGCCGTCGCGGAAGCCCTCGAAGAAGGGCACCAGCGGCTCGACGCCGGCGGCGCGGTAGAGCTCGGGCAGCACGCGCGCGACCACGCTGCGGTTCTCCAGCGCGTAGCCCGCACCCGAGGGCGCCTGGGTGCGGTCGGCCACCACCCACCAGCGCCCGTCGGGCGAGCGCGCCAGGTCCACCGCGTACAGGTGCAGGAAGCGCCCGCCCGCCGGCCGCGCGCCCACGAGCGGGCGCAGAAAGCCGCTATGGCCATAGATGAGCGCGGGCGGCACCAGGCCCTGCTCGAGCAGGGTCTGCTCGCCGTAGAGGTCGGCGAGGATGCGGTCGAACAGGGTGGCGCGCTGGATCACCGCGGCCTCGATCTGCGCCCACTCCGCCGCGGGCAGCATGTAGGGCAGCAGGTCGAGCTCCCACGGGCGCGCGAAGCCGCGCGGATCGGCATACACGTTGTAGGTGATGCCGTTCTCGTGGATCTGCCGGCCGAGCGCGGCCCGCCGTGCCGACAGCTCGTCGGCGGGCATGGCGGCGAGGCCGTGGAAGAAGTCCCGCCAGTGCGGCCGCAGCACCACGACGCTGCCGATGCGTTGGCAGAGCTCGTCGTAGCGGTCGGGCCGCGCGACGTAGCGGGCGAGCAGCGCGGGCGGGCTGTGCGGCTGCACCTGCATGGCGGGTCAGCCCTGGCGGCGCAGGTCGAGGGTGAAGGGGAAATCGGCGTTGCGCGTGGCGGGCGCGGGTGCGACGCGGCCCGGCGTGTGACCGGTGGTGGTGAAGCGGGCCAGGCGGCGGCCTTCGGCCTCGTAGGGGTTCACCGGGTAGCTCTCGTGGTTGCGCCCGCCCGGATGCGCCACGTGATACACGCAGCCGCCCATCGAGCGCTGCATCCAGCCATCGACCAGGTCGAACACCAGCGGCGCGTGCACGCCGATGGTCGGGTGCAGGCAGGACGGCGGCTGCCAGGCGCGGTAGCGCACCCCGGCGACGAACTCGCCCACCGTGCCGGTGGGCTGCAGCGGCACGGCGCGGCCGTTGCAGGTCAGCACGTGGCGGTCGTCGTTGAGCCCGGACACCTTGACCTGCAGGCGCTCCACCGAGGAATCGACGTAGCGCACCGTGCCACCGGGCGCCCCCTCCTCCCCCATCACGTGCCAGGGCTCGAGCGCCATGCGCAGCTCGACCCGCACGCCGCGCGCGGCGAACTCGCCGTACCTGGGGAAG
This sequence comes from Thauera aminoaromatica, assembly GCF_000021765.1. Classification (NCBI taxonomy): domain Bacteria; kingdom Pseudomonadati; phylum Pseudomonadota; class Betaproteobacteria; order Rhodocyclales; family Zoogloeaceae; genus Thauera; species Thauera aminoaromatica. The sequence continues at coordinate 4,279,063 of NC_011662.2, forward strand.
CGGAACTCGAAGTGCGGCGCGAACCAGTCGAACTCGAGCGGGTAGCCGAATTCGCGCAGCTCGCCGACGACGTCGCGGAAATCCTCCGCCACCCAGTGCGGCAGCAGGAAGCGGTCGTGCAGCTCGGTACCCCAGCGCCGCAGCCGACCCGGGGCATAAGGCTGCTGCCAGAAGCGCGCGATCAGCGCGCGCAGCAGCAGCTGCTGGGCCAGGCTCATGCGCGCGTGCGGCGGCATCTCGAAGGCGCGCAGCTCGAGCAGGCCCAGCCGCCCGGTGGCGCTGTCGGGGCTGTAGAGCTTGTCGATGCAGAACTCGGCTCGGTGGGTGTTGCCGCTGGCGTCGATCAGCAGGTTGCGCAGCAGGCGGTCGATGAGCCACGGCGGCACCTGGATGCCCGGCTCCGGCATCTGCTGGAAGGCGACTTCGAGCTCGTGCACCGAGTCGTGGCGCGCTTCGTCCACCCGCGGCGCCTGCGAGGTCGGGCCGATGAAGAGCCCCGAGAACAGGTAGGACAGGCTGGGGTGGTTGTGCCAGTAGCTCAACAGGCTGCGCACCAGGTCGGGCCGCCGCAGGAAGGGCGAGTCGCCCGGCGTGGCACCGCCGAGCACGAAGTGGTTGCCACCGCCGGTGCCGGTATGACGGCCGTCGAGCATGAACTTCTCGGTCGACAGGCGCGCCTGCCGAGCCTCCTCGTAGAGCGTGCCGGTGCGCTCGACGAGTTCGTCCCAGCTCGCCGCGGGGTGGATGTTGACCTCGATGACGCCCGGGTCGGGGGTGATGCGGAAGTGAGCCAGGCGCGGGTCGGACGGCGGCTCGTAGCCTTCGAGCACCACCGGCAGCTTGAATTCGGCGGCGGTGTCCTCGATGGCGGTGACGATCTCGAGGTAGTCCTCCAGCGCGGCAGTCGGGGGCATGAAGAGATGGAGCAGGCCGCCGCGCGGCTCGGCGCACAGCGCGCTGCGAGTGATCCAGGCCGCGGACTCGAAGGGTGCCGGACGGCGAGCGGGGTCGGTGCGCTCGTCGCGGCGATCCAGCGCGGACGCGCCGGGCCGCGGCACCGCGGCCTCGCCCTGCGCCCCATGGAAGCCGGCATGTTCGACACGGCTCGGCGTCCACCCGCCGCCGTGGGCGGCGAAGGGGAAGCCGAGGCCGCTGTCGGCGCCGAGCGTCGTGCCCGTCGGCCGCAGCTGCTGGCGCAGCTCGGCGTGCGCGGGCAGCGTCGGGAAGGGCTGGTTGGGGTCGGCGGGGTGGATCAAGGGCAGGTCGCCCTTGCCCGCCCAGGGCTGGGAATCGAGCGGCAGGCGGTAGCCGATCGGCGAATCGCCGGGGATCAGGTACAGGCGCTCGGCACGCAGGAACCACGGCCCGCTCTGCCAGCGATCGGCGCCGACGTGATCGCGCACCAGCGGCAGCACGTGCCCGACGACCTGCCTCAGCCCCTGGTCGAAGACCTTGGCGAGCCGCGCGCGTTCGAGCGGGTCGTCGACGCGCGCATCGTGCGGATCGACGTTGGCCGGCAGCCGGCGCTCGCGCCACAGGTAGTACCAGGCGTCCTCGAAGGCCGCCATCATCCACTGCGTATCCACGCCGAGGCGCTCGCCGACGCGCGTGAGGAAGCGCGCCGCCACGGCCTCGTCCACCGCAGTGCCCGAGAGCTCGCGCGCGAACAGCTCGGGCTTGCGCCAGATCGGCTCGCCGTCGCGCCGCCAGTAGCAATTGAGCGACCAGCGCGGCAACTGCTCGCCCGGATACCACTTGCCCTGGCCGAAGTGCAGCAGGCCGTGCGGCGCATAGTGGTCCTTGAGGCGGAACATCAGGTTTTCGGCCAGGGTGCGCTTGCTCGGCTTGCTGGCATCACGGTTCTGCGGATCGAGCGCGTCGCTGTTCCAGGCCGCGCCGTCGCGGTCGTCGAGTGCCACGAAGGTGGGCTCGCCGCCTTGCGTGAGGCGCACGTCGCGGGCCTTCAGGTCGGCGTCGATGCGCTGGCCCAGCACCTCGATCGCCGCCCACTGTTCGTCGGTATAGGGCTTGGTGACGCGCGGCGCCTCCCACACGCGCTCGACCTTCATGTGGTGCTCGAACTCGCATTCGCATTCATCGGTGAAGCCGGTGATCGGCGCCGCCGACGAGGGCTCGGGCGAGCAGGCGAGCGGGATGTGGCCCTCGCCGGCGAACAAGCCGGAGGTCGGATCCAGGCCCACCCAGCCGGCACCGGGCAGATAGACCTCGCACCAGGCGTGCAGGTCGGTGAAGTCCACCGCGGTGCCCGAGGGGCCGTCGAGCGACTTCACGTCCGGCACGAGCTGGATCAGGTAGCCGGACACGAAGCGCGCCGCCAGGCCGAGGTGGCGCAGCAACTGCACCAGCAGCCAGGCCGAGTCGCGGCACGAGCCGCTCGCCAGCGTCAGCGTCTCTTCCGGCGTCTGCACGCCCGGCTCCAGGCGCACCAGGTAGCGGATGTCCTGCTGCAGGCGCTGGTTGAGCGCGACCAGGAAATCCACGCTGGCCCGCGGCGCGCGCGGGATGGATTCGAGGCAGTCGATGAACTTCGGCCCCAGCGCGGCAGCCGGCGCCTTCGCCAGGTAGGGCGCGAGCTCGACGCGCAGGGCGTCCTCGTAGGCGAAGGGGATCTTCTCCGCCGCGGGTTCGAGGAAGAAATCGAAGGGGTTGATGACCGACAGCTCGGCCACCAGGTCGACCTCGATGCGCAGTTCGGTAGCCTTGTCGGGGAAGACGAGGCGGGCGAGATAGTTCGACTGCGGGTCCTGCTGCCAGTTGATGAAGTGGCCGGCGGGGTCGACCTTCAGCGCGTAGGCATGGATGGGCGTGCGGCAGTGCGGCGCCGGGCGCAGGCGCACGACCTGCGGCGACAGCGCGACCGGGCGGTCGTAGCGGTAACGGGTGACGTGGTTGAGCTTGACGTGGATGGACACGGCGGCCTCGCAGGGAGCGTAGTGGGGCGACACCGGGTGTCAGCAAGAAGCGTGCAAGCCCGCGCGACGCCTGGCTTCCGCCGTTTCCGCTGGCACTGCCCCCTCCGTGCAGGCGCAATCGCGCACCATTTGCGCCCGGAGCGCACCAGCGCGGTGCGGCACCAGCGCGCCGCCGCCGGAGTCGCGACTTGCATCGCTACGGCGAAGAGGCATCGGAGGCGTGGCGCATTCTCGTGGGAGCGGCGCAAGCCGCGATCGCAGGCGTGCAGCAGGCAAGGACGCTAGTCGCAGTGCCGCCGCCGGAGTCGCGACTTGCATCGCCCCTGCGGAGGACCCTGTAGCGTGGCACCGGAGCTCGAGCGCATGGACACCCCGTCCCGGGGTGCTGCGATCCGGCCCAGCTGGCACAATGCGGCGCATGGCCGCACGGTCGCCCTCCTCCCTCGCTCCCGCGTTCGCGCTCGCCTATGCGCTGCTGGTCGCCTATGCCTGCCTGCATCCGCTGACCGGCTGGCGCAACAGCGGCTTGCCGGCGTTCGACTGGCTGTGGGCGCCATGGCCGAAGTACTTCATCCTCGAAGATCTCCTCTTCAACATCCTCGGCTACCTGCCGCTCGGGCTGCTGCTGGCGGCGGCGCTGCCGGCGCAGTGGCGCTTCGCGCGCAAGGCGCTCGTCGCCGCGCTGCTCGCCGGGCTGTTCAGCTTCGGCCTGGAGGCGCTGCAGAACTACCTGCCCAGCCGGGTGGCGAGCAATCTCGACCTCGGCGGCAACGCGGCCGGCGGCCTGCTCGGCGCACTCGCCGGCGCGCGCTGGGGCAGTGCGCTGCTCGGGCCGCAGGGGAGGCTGCAGCGCTGGCGCGCGCGCAGCGTGATCGGCGGGCGCAGCGGCGAGGCCGGACTGGTGCTGATCGGGCTGTGGCTGCTCGGCCAGCTCGGCGCCACCGACCTCGTCTTCGCCAGCGGCGACCTGCGCAGCCTGCTCGGCATCCCTGCGCCGCTGCCCTTCCGCCCCGAGCGCTTCATCGCCTTCGACACCGCGCTCACCGCAAGCGGGCTGCTCGCGATCGGACTGTTCGTGCGCTGCATGACGCGCGGGGCCAGCCCGCTGCCGGTGTTGGCGGTGATCGCCCTCGGCATCGGCGCGAAGTCGCTGGCGACGTGGATCTTCTTCGAGCCGGGGGCGCCGCTCGCCTGGCTCACCCCGGGCGCAGAGCGCGGCCTGGTGATCGGCGGCGCGCTGCTGCTGCCCGCGCTGCTGCTGCCGCGCCTGGCCCAGCACGCGATCGCCGGCACCAGTCTGCTGCTCGCCACCGCGCTGGTGAACCTGATCCCGGAGAACCCCTACCTGCCCTTCGACCGGCGCCTGGCCGGGTTCAGCAACGTGTTCAGCTTCCACGGACTCACCGGGCTGGTCGACAGCCTGTGGCCCTACGCCGCGCTGGCCTACCTCTCGGCGCTCGGGCTCTGGCGGGGCGAGCACCTCGCGGCCGCCCCTGCGAGCGCGCAGCCGGCTCCGCGCCGCCGAGCCCGCCGCTAGGCATCGGGGCGGCGGCCGCAGCCAGGCCCCGCGGCCAGGTCCCGCGGCCACAACCCCGCCGCAAGCCGCACACGCGGCAAGCGCCGCCTATAATCTCGCGACGTTCCCGCGGATCGGCGCCGGCACGGCGTTCGACCCGATACCCAGAGAGCCACCATGAGCTACTTCAAACACCACGTCTTCTTCTGCTGCAACCAGCGCCAGCCGGGCGAGTCCTGTTGCAACGACCACAAGGCGAGCGAGCTGCAGACCTACGCCAAGGAACGCACCGCCGCGCTCGGCCTCAAGGGCAAGGGCAGCGTACGCGTGAACAAGGCGGGCTGCCTCGGCCGCTGCGACGACGGTCCGGTGATCGTCGTCTACCCCGACAACGTCTGGTACACCTACGTCGACAAGGAAGACATCGACGAGATCATCGACTCGCACCTGATGCAGGGCCGCGTGGTCCAGCGCCTGCGCCTGCCCGAGGACGCCGCATGAGCCGCCCGCTGCCCACCGAGTCCGCCCTGCTGCGCGGCCCCGCCGGCAACATCGAGGCGCTGATCGACGCCCCCGCCACGGTCAAGGGCATCGCGCTCGTGTGCCATCCCCACCCGCTCTTCGGCGGCGCCAACACCAACAAGGTCGCGCACACGCTCGCGCGCGCCTTCCGCGATCTCGGCTACGCGGTGATCCGCCCCAACTTCCGCGGCGTGGGCCAGAGCGAGGGCACGCACGACCACGGCGAAGGCGAGACCGAGGACATGCTCTCGGTGATCAGCTGGGCGGAGTCGCGCTGGGGCGCGCTGCCGCTGGCGCTCGGCGGCTTCTCCTTCGGCGGCTACGTACAGGTGCGCGTCGCCAAGCGCCTGGCCGAGGGCATCGCGCCGCCGCGCCAGCTCGTGCTCGTGGGCATGGCCGCGGGCGAGACCACCGGCAGCGGCCGCAGCTACGACACCCCGGCGCTGCCGACGAACATCCCCGCGCTGGTCATCCACGGCGAGAACGACGACACCGTCGCGCTCGCCAACGTGCTCGACTGGGCGCGGCCGCAGGAACAGCCGATCATCGTGATCCCCGGCGCCGACCACTTCTTCCACGGCAAGCTGCACCTGATCCGCGAGCTCATCGCGCGCAACGTCGCGCACGCCTGAACACTGCCGCCGGCAATCGCGACTTGCGTCGCTCCTACGAAACCCAGGCGCTTACAGAATTGCCGTAGGAGCGACGCAAGTCGCGATTCCAGCACCGGACTCCGCGCCTCCCCCGAATCCGCGCCGCGCCCGCCTCCGCGCCCCGCCGGCCTTCTCGCGACGCGGGCCGCGATCCTTCCGGTTTCCCTGATTTCCCCCCGCCCGCCTGCGGCGTACGCTGGCTCGGCCACCACCGGAGACCCACCATCATGAAACTGCTCGCCTCGCTGACCAGCCCCTACGCGCGCAAGATCCGCGTCATCCTCGCCGAGAAGGCGCTGCCCTTCGAGCTCGTGGTCGACTCGCCCTGGGAGGCCAACACCCGGATTCCCGAGCTCAACCCGCTCGGCAAGGTGCCGGTGCTGATCACCGACGAAGGCGAGACCTTCTTCGACTCGCCGGTCATCGCCGGCTACCTCGAGACCCTCGGCGCCTCGCCCGCGCTGCTCCCCCCCGCCGGGCTCGACGCCGTGCGCGTGCGGCAGACCGAGGCGCTCGCCGACGGCGTCACCGACGCGGCGGTCACCGCCCTGCTCGAATCGCGCCGCCCCGACGGCGAGCGCAGCGAACGCGAGATCGCCCGCCAGAAGGACAAGATCGACCGCGGCCTCGCCGAGCTCGAGCGCCGCCTCGACGGCCGCCACGCCTTCAACGGCAGCCCGATGCAGCTCGGCGACATCGCGGTCGCGGTCGCGCTCGGCTACCTCGACCTGCGCTTCCCGGATATCGATTGGCGCAGCCGCCATCCGGGCCTGGTGCCCTTCGCCGAGCGCATGTTCGCCCGCAGCAGCCTGCGCGACACCCAGCCGCCGGCGGGCTAGGCGGATCGGGGGCCAGCGGGGGCGCCGGATCGACGTGGGGATGAGCAAATGTAAGACCCGAGCCCAAGTGTTCACTGGTCGTGATAGCGGCAGGCGCTCACCACCAGCGCCTGGCCTTCGACGCAGCAGGCCAGCCGGTGGGTGTCATCGATGCGGCGCGACCCGAAGCCTGAGGGGTTTTCCTTGAGGGGGAAAGACCTGGCCCCAGCCCCCAAAAATCGATAATGATAGCGCCCCTGCAGAAACTCGATCCGATCAGCCTTCACCAAGTACACGCAGCGGTGCTCCTGCGTGATGCGACGTGACCAGACATCCGAGCCCAGACACTTCAATGGCTCCGGGCTGCCGATACCCTTGAAGGGATCGCGCGGCACCGCCTTGACCAGCTCCAGCAGCCGTTTGGCCGTGCGACGCTCCGTCTCCACCCAGTCGCTCAGGTCTTCCAGGAACTCGGGCTGGAAGACCGCGACATGTCTGGCATCAGGCTTCGAGACCATAGTGCTCCTCGAGGGCATCGACGGCAGTCGGGACCACCTCGCCGGATCGGGCGCGCGCCAAGGCCGCCAGCAGACGCTCGGCATTCCTGGGCGAGCGCAGCAGATGGGCCGTTTCCATCAGGCTCTGCAATTCATCGGCAGCAATCATTGCGACCGCCCCCCCAGAGCGGCGGCGGACCACAACCACTTCGCGGTCATCGACGGCACGGTCCATCAAGGTCTTGAACTGCTCACGGGCTTGACTGTAAGTGGTTTCGATGGTCATCGCGGCCTCCTTTATCTGTACAGATAAACCGTACAACCCGCAGCCGTGCGCTGCGCATCGGCCGCCACAGGGCTGGACGACGCGTGAGCAAATGAAAGACCCCAGGACCTCCCCCGCAGTTGCGCGCGCCCCCGAGCGTGACACCCTCATCCGACGCGAGTACACTCATTTGGTCAGATAGTCACCAAGGCGCCATCATGCGTACGCTCACCCTTGCCGAAACCAAGTCACACCTGTCCGCCGTCGTCGATCAGGTCATCGCCGGCGAAGAGATCGTGATCACCCGCCGCGGTCAGCCCGTTGCCCGCATCGTGCCCGAACGCACGCGACCCGCCGCCGACGCCGCAGCCCTCACCGCCGAGCTGCGCGACTTCGTGCTCGCTCAAGCTCCGCAAGCCCGCACGGCAGCCGAGGTCGTGCGCGAAGCCCGCGATGGGGCGCGCTACTGATGGCGCTGTACGCGGACACCTGCATCCTGCTACCCCTGTTCTTTCGCGACGCCAGCACCGAAGCGGCGCTCGCGTGGCTCGAGGAGGCGGGCAACGAGACGATCCTGATCAGCCCATGGACGCGCACCGAGTTCGCCAGCGCAGCCGGAATCATGGCGCGCAGGGGCGACGTTTCTGCGGCGCTCCACCAGCAAGGACTCGCCCGCTTCGACCGCCTGGCCGATGCGCGACTCGCCGTCGAACCGATCGACAGCACGGATTTCGAGCGCGCAAGGAACTGGATCGCCGACTACCGCAGCGGACTCCGTGCAGGCGATGCGCTGCATCTGGCCGTATGTGCGCGGCTGAATGCGAGGCTGTGCACTGCGGAGGCAGCCCTGGCACGGGCGGCGTCCGAGGTCGGGGTGGCGGTGCAGCGGGTGGCGTGAGCAACTGCACGATTTGAGCCCAGGCTCACCCTAACCCCGCCCCTGCAACCACTCCGAAAACTCCGCCACCGTCAGGATCGGAACCTTGAATTCCGCTTTGACCGCATGCAGGTCGCCATCGCCACTGACAAGGACATCGGCCTCGGCGACGACCGCGAGCACCAGAAAGATGAGGTCGTCGGGATCCCGAATGCCCGGCAGCCCATCGGGCGGGGCCTCGATCCGGACGGTCTCGACATACGGCAGGAACTCCGCCAGCAGCGCCTCCTGCTCATCACGCCCGAGCTTGAACTTCGGGTAATTCAGCACCCGCAAGAGCTCGCTGACCGTGTCATGACTGGCCAGGGGGACACAGCGCCCGCCCTGCCAGGCCTCACGCAGCCATGCAAACCGGCTGCGAGAAAAGATCAGCGCCGACACCAGGCAGTGGGTGTCGAGCACGACGCGCGGCAGCGTCATGCGTGCTTTCTCGCCCAGGCAATCGCATCCTCGACGTCATCCTGCGTGATGCCGAGCGCCTCGAGCTTTGCCCGCACGGCATCCCCCTGCTGCAGCCGAACCGGCGTCAGCACGATCTTGCCGTCCTGGACCGTGACGTCGTAGTAGTCGGTTTCGCCCACGCGCTGGACGATGGCCTTGGGCAAGGTGACCTGGTTCTTGCTCGTACGTTTGGCCAGCATGATCGGCCTCGAAAAGTAATGAAGTAAGGAATCTGATTTTAGCTGCTTGTTGCGAAGCGCCCGCAAGGAAATGCACACAGGGGACAGATGCCGATTTCGCCTCAAGGCAAGCCTGTCGCCGCGCTCGTCGATGCGCGCCTGTTCGAGCGCATTCGTCGCATGCAGGCGCGTTTCGACGCGCTTTGCCAGCGGATCGAGGCAGGATACGACGGCGTCCCTGAAGAAGCAGGCATCGCCGAAATCGAGGCCGCGGTTGCCGCCGAGCGGCGCGCGCACGCGCACCCGACAGCAGGCTGAGCGTGCCGTCCGCCCTGCGCGTCGTCCTCGACACCAAGGTCCTGTTGTCCGGCCTGGCCTACCCGGGGAGCCTGCCTGGCCGGATCGTGGCCGCGTGGCGGCACGGCTCGGTCGACGTGGTGTTATCGACCTTCATCCTCGACGAACTGCGGCGCGTGCTGCCACGGCTGTCCGCCCGCCACGGCCTGTCCAGCCGCGAAATCGACGACCTCGTCGATATCCTGTCGATCCAGGCCGAGCTCGTCGAACCGGAAGCGGTCTCGGACCCGACTTTGACACCACCAAGTCACACGCCCCGCCACGAGGCGCGCAGCGCAAGGCATCCGACGAGTGGCCGGAAACAGCCGTGTATCTATGTGGGAGTCGCGCTCAGTCGAGCTTGAGGATGGCCGGCGGCGGCTTGATCTTCAATGCTTTCAGTCGGTTGGCCGCTTCCGTCGTAGGCTCGGTGACCTGCCAGGCGGTGCCGTTGGGGCTGGACAATTGCGCAAGCTGAATGCGCTTGAGGTCGTCGCGGATGTTGCGCCAGGTGTCCTGGCAGGCATGCTCGATCACGCGCTCCAGCAGCAAGGCGAGCACCGTGATCGCAATGTGGGCGTGGATGCGGTGCGGTGCCCAGTGGAACACTGGGCGCATGCGCAGGCCGCCCTTCATCGTGCGCCAGGCCTCTTCGACGCGCTGCTGCTGCTTGTAGCCGAGCGCCATGTCCTCGGCCGTGAGGGTGTCGTCGTTGCTGTGGACGACGAACTTGCCGTCGAAGCGTTCGAGTTCGGCGATGGCCTGGCGGTCGATCGCCAGGCCGCGCTTGGTCTCTTTCAAGAACCGCCCGTAGCGGGCGCTGCTACGTAGCGCACACACGCGCTTGCTGTGCCCGCCCTCGTCCTGATCGGCCAGGCAGGCGAGTTCGGCCTCGAGCTCACGGATGCGCTCGGCGCGATAGGTGCGCTGGCGATGTGCCTCCTGCGGGTTGAAGCACACCGCGTAGCGGCGGCGGCGCTCGCCGTCGCCGACGATGACTTCCTTGACTTCGAGGTTGTCGGCGATCTTGCGGTAGCGGCCCGGGCGCGAGAGCACCGTTTCGGTGACCTCGTCGCCACGGCGCATCGGCATCGCCATCAGGTACTTGCCACCGCCCTTGGCGAGCGCCTGGAAGTTCGCCTGCGAGACCATCCCGGCATCCCCGACGAACAGGCAGCGGGTGAGCTGCCAGCCCTTCAGATCTTCCTTGACCTGGGCCACCGTGGTGACATCGACGGTGTTGCCCGGAAACACCCAGTGGCGCACCGGGAAGCCGTCGCGGGTGACCGCCAGCCCGACGACGATCTGCGGCGCATCACCCCGGCCGTTCTTGCTGTAGCCGCGCTTTCTGGGCGCCACGTAGCGCTTGGCGCCGGCCGCAACGCTGCCGCGCATCTGGCCATCGGGCTCGCCCTCATCCTCGTTGTCGATCTCGAAGTGCAATGAGGTGGTGTCGTAGAAGACGATCTCCACGTCCAGACTCAACAGGTCGGCGACCTGGAAGAAGATCGCCTGCTCGATGGCAGCCTTGTTCGCCTCGAGGAAGTCCATCGCGCGGTAGAGCTGGTGCAGCGCCAGGGCCTGCGTGCCTTCGATATGCACGTCTTCCTTGAGCCACTGCTCGTGACAGTAGAGTTTAGAGGCCGGCGCACAAGCGCGATTGGCCACCAGCGCGAACAAGGCCCGCTCCATCTCGAAGCCAAAGCGCCGCCCCTTGGCCTGCGCACGCACGATGGCGTCGATCCCGAGCCGCCGCCACACCGCCTGAAGCGCGTACACATCGCCGTAGGGCCAGGCGCACACCAACCGCCAGCCTGGATCGTCCGCGACGATGGCCTCGGGCGAGCATCGGCGCAGGATGCTCTTGGCCAGACGGCGCAGCCGCTCGATCACCTCCGGGTCGTCGGCACGGCCGCAGTTGAACACGATCTGGGCCTGTGAGCGCCCCTTCGAGGCATCCCACACGTTCTCGGCCAGTTGCAGGTAGGTGATGGCCCGCCCGTCTGCCCGCTTCTGTTTGCTCTGCCTCAGGTACATGTGCAGCACAGTAGCGGCTTTATGGCCGAAAAATCAACAATCCATGTATCTAGGATTTTGGCGCCTCATCGCCCCGCAACCCCCGCCGTTGCTGGGGGTGAGGCGAAAATGTGCCTTGGAACTGTCAAAGTCGGGTCGGACGACGCCGTGCGCGACGACAACGACCAGCCCGTGCTCGGCACCCTGCTGGCGGGCATGCGTACGGGAAGCCTCGACTACCTGATCACCGGGGACAAGGACCTGCTCGCCCTGGCCCGCACCGACCCCATCCTCACGCCGGCCGCGTTCTGGACTCGTCACGGCGGGGTGTAGCACGCGCACCGGCTGGCATGACGTCGGGCGGTGGCATGAGCAGATGAAAGACCTGACCCCAGGGGCTCTATCAATAATGGTCGCGGCACTGCGCGATCAGCAGCACCTCACTCTCGACCGCATACACCAGCCGGTGCCGGTCATCGATGCGTCGCGACCAGAACCCCGCCAGCTGGTGCTTGAGCGGCTCGGGCTTGCCGATGCCGGCAAAGGGATGGCGGCGGATGTCCTCGATCAGCGCATTGATGCGCTTTAGCTGCTTGCGGTCGGTCTCTTGCCAGTAGAGATAGTCCTCCCAGGCGTGATCCGAAAACCTAGGCTGCATCGTCCGTCTCGATCAGGGCACGCGGCTCGCCACCGCCTGCGCGCAACTGCTCCACCGACTCCATCAGGCGCTTCGCACCCTTCGGCGAGCGCAGCAGATAGGCCGTCTCTTCGAGTGCGTTGTAGTCGTCCAGCGACATGATCACCACCGGCTTGCCGCGCTGGGTCGTCACCAGCACCGGCGCGCGGTCTTCATTGACGCTGCGCATCACCTGCGCAAGGTGCGTGCGGGTGTAGCTGTAGGTCAGGGCTTCCATCGTGGGCTCCGGGCGCAAACTTTGTACAAAGTTTAGCACAACCCTGATTGCTCACGCCGACCGCGCGACGCAGGCGTGGGCAAATGAAAGAGCAGACGAGCCAAGGCCGACGATGAGCCCGTGGCCGTCTTCAATCACAAGCGGCCCGAGGCCCATCTGATCTCTGCCGCACACTACGAACGCCTGCTTACCCACCTCGAAGACCTCGAAGACGCCGCCCGCGTGCACGAGCGCAGCGCAGGCCCGTTCGTCGAGGCGAACCTAAACGACCTGTAAGCTGCGCTTCCACACCCTGGCCCTCGCCGAGTGGAAAAAGCTCGATGGCAGCGTACGAGCACAGTTCAAGAAGAAGCTGGAGGCGCACCTGATCACACCCAGGGTACCCGCCGCCGCGCGGTCGGGCATGCCGGACTGCGACAAGATCAAGCCCCGCGCTGCAGGGCATCGATTGGTGCATCGGGTCGACGACGGTGAGGTCCGGGTGACGGTCATCTCTCGATCGGCCTGCGGGAAAAGCTCCAGGCCTACACCCGGGCGCAAGCCCGCCTGGACGACCCACCTCGGGACTGACCGCCGGCTGGAAAAGCCGCTGAGTCGGTGAAAGGCCCCGGGTTTCCGCCCCCATGCCTCGCGCGCCGGCCAGCGCTCTCCTTTGTCACATGTTGACCACCCGCTCCGGGGCGGCTGTCACTTCTGGCCGTGGAATCGTGTCAAGGCAGCGGCACTCCGTCACGGAAAACCACGGTTGCGGGGCTGGGCATGGGTATTGCTCATACGTGGACAAGCGGACTTTCCGTGGTTTCCCATCAAGGAGAACTGAAATGAAAAAGATGCAACAAGGCTTCACCCTGATCGAACTGATGATCGTCGTGGCGATCATCGGCATCCTGGCTGCGGTGGCGCTGCCGGCGTATTCGGATTACCAGGCCAAGGCGAAACTTACCGCAGGCCTTGCGGAGATCTCGGCAGGTAAGACTGCATTTGAGGAACTCCGTAACAACAACGTTGCGGTTACCGCCGCGGCCGATATTGGCCTCCAAGCCACGACCGGGAACTGCGCCATTACTGCGACCGCCACAACCATCGTTTGCACTCTGGCGAATGCGCCTTCGCAGGTCAATGGCAAGACGATCACCTGGACTCGAACCGCAAGCACTGGCGCGTGGAGTTGCGCAACCAGCGCCCCGGCCAAGTACGCGCCGAAGACCTGCCCGGGCGTCTAAACGTAATAGTCTCCAGCTGAACGTAAGGGGGCAGCGTGCTGCCCCCTTTTGCTTGTTTTAGACAATCATTCGCTGGCAAAGGCTAGTCGCGGAAATGTCCACTTCCACAACGATAACGCGCTCAGCATGGCTTTTCCTCGGACTGCTCGCCATCGCCTGCGGATTGCTGTACATCCCCGGCCTGACAGGCGCCCTCTACTACGACGACATCCGCCCTCTCTCCGGCCTCGCCAGCGTCGTCAACCTCGACTCCGCGCTCTACTACCTCTCCTCCGAGATCTCCGGTCCACTCGGCCGTCCGGTCGCCATGCTCAGCTTCCTGGTGCACGTCGAGGACTGGCCCGGAGCCGTCGAGAACATCTTCCTTTTCAACGTACTGCTGCACCTGACCAACGGCACGCTGGTCGCCCTGCTCGTCCATCGGCTGCTCAGTCTGAGGGGGGTCGCAGGCAGTGCGCCCGCCTGGATTGCAGCCAGCACAGCTGCAATCTGGATGCTGATGCCGCTGCAGGTCTCCTCCTCGCTGATCGCGGTGCAGCGCATGGCGACGCTGTCCGCCTTCTTCGTGCTCGCGGGCCTGTTGATCCATGTTCAGGGCATCGCGATCGAGGACCGGCGTCGTGCACTCGGCGCCGCTCTGCAGGCGCTCGGCCTCGTGGGGTTCACCCTGCTCGCGATGTTCACCAAGGAAAACGGCATCCTGCTGCCCGTTTTCGCGCTCGTGATCCAGGCGACGCTGCTCGCGGACCACACTTCCCCGGGCCGCCTTCGACTCCTGCGCACCGTCGCCGGCGGCGGGGCGCTCGCGATCATCCTGGCCTACCTCGCATACAGCGCATTCCGTTCCGGTGGCGTGTTCGGGGGGCGTGAGTTCGATCTGCTCGAACGCATCCAGACCCAGCCGCTGATCCTGCTCGAATACCTCCGCGAAGCCTTCGCACCCCGTCCCTATGGCTTGCACCCCTTCCATGACGGCTACCCCAAGGTCAGCGCGCTCGCAGAGCACCCCGTGGCGCTCTTCGCCGCCATCCTGTGGCCGACGCTCGCGGTGCTCGCGGTCCGCTTCCGCCGCCGCTATCCGGTCGCGGCCTTCGCCGTGCTGTGGTTTCTTGCTGCCCACCTGCTCGAATCCACCGTCCTCGGGCTTGAGCTGTACTTCGAGCATCGCAACTACCTCGCGCTGTTCGGACCCTGCCTTGCAATCGCCTGGGCGGTGGGGCGGACACCAGTTCCGTACCGCCGACTCGCCGTCGCGGGCTTCGCGGCCTATCTCGCAACGCTCGGGGCGATCCTGTTCCACGTGACCAGCCTCTGGGGCGACAAGCTCGACGCAGCGGAGACCTGGTTCGTTCACGCCTACAAGTCGCCGCGAGCTGCGGAGCACCTCGCACTCCTGTACCTCGAGCAGGGCCGCTTCAACGAGGCCTACCAGGTCATACGGATCCAGGTGGATGATTGCCCTCAGTGCCTCGCCTCGGTGACCCAGGCCGCGCTGCTCGCCTGCGCAGCGGGAGAGGCTCAGCGCACCCGAGACTACTTCGCTCAAGCGGAAGCGCTTGCCATCGAGGCCCGCAACGTCAGCGGAGCGGCGACGACGCTGACTGCAATGCACAACGCAATCGAAGACGGAAAATGCTCCCTGGTCGACTACGATCAACTCGAAACACTCAACCGCAGCCTCCTGCGCCACCAAACGGGGGGGCTCGGGACACTCAGCCGCAAGGCGATTCACATGAACCTGGAACGGATCGCACTGGCCAAGGGTGACGCGAATTCCGCACTGGACCACCTGAAACAGGCCTGGGCGGTAGACCGGGACCGCGCGCTCGGACATGCGATCATTGACGCACTACTCGAACGGCATGAAATCGAGAACGCGGAGGTATTCCACCGCAAAGTACTTTGCCGCGAGTTTCCCAAGCACCCGGTGCTCGCCAACGTCGCACGCAAGCAATGCGATGAATCGATGCAGGCCATACTCGAGGCGGCAAGCAGTCATCCGCAACGCACGGGTGACGCAAAAACCGCCGCAACACCATGAAACCACAGGTATCGATCGTACTTCCTGCACATAACGAATCGACTCCCATCGGCAATGTCGTGATGCGGATTCAGGCGCTGCTTCCCGAGGCCGAGGTCGTCGTCGTCGATGATGGTTCGAACGACGGGACAGGCGAAGCCGCCACCAAGGCGGGCGCACGCGTGGTTCGCCACCCCTACTCCAAAGGCAACGGCGCCGCGATCAAGACTGGCGCACGCGCGGCGAGTGGCGACGTGATCGTCTTCATGGACGCCGACGGCCAGCACGACCCCGCCGACATCCCGGCCTTGCTGGCCCGCCTCGACGAAGGCTACGACATCGTCGTCGGCGCGCGCCAGGCAGGCTCGCAGGCAAGCCTTGGTCGCGGCATCGCGAACCGCTTCTACAACCGGCTCGCGAGCTACATGACGGGCCACAAGGTGGAGGACCTCACCTCCGGATTCCGCGCAGTGCGCGCCGACAAGTTCCGCGAATTCCTCTACTTGCTGCCGAACGGCTTCTCTTACCCGACGACCAGCACCATGGCCTTCTTCCGCGCGGGCTACTCGGTCGCCTACGAGCCGATCCACGCCGCAAGACGAGTCGGCAAGAGCCATATCCGTCCCCTGCACGACGGCCTGCGCTTCCTGCTGATCATCTTCAAGATCGGCACGCTGTATTCGCCATTGAAACTGTTCGCGCCTTTGGCACTGACGATGTTTCTGCTGGCAACGGGTTGGTACGGACATACCTTGCTGGAGTATGGACGGTTCACGAACATGAGCGCCTTGCTGTACACCGGCAGCGTGGTCACCTTCATGATGGGGCTGATCTCGGAGCAGATCACGGCCCTGATGTACAAGGAGCGGGAATAGGCATGGCAGAAGCCCGATTGCCGGCGCTGCTTGTTCTGGCATCCACCTATCCGCGCTGGGTGGGAGATCCGGAACCCGGTTTTGTACATGAGCTGGCAAGACGATTGACCGATCGATTCCGCGTTCTTGTGGCAAGGCCGTTGGTCTTGTTGCCGCGGCGGGGCAAGACGATTGACCGATCGATTCCGCGTTCTTGTGCTGTGTCCGCATGCTGACGGCGCGGCCCCGGTGGAGACGATGGATGGCGTCGAGGTCATTCGCTACCGCTACGCACCGGCAGCATTGGAAACGCTGGTCAACAATGGCGGCATTGTCACCAATCTGCGCAACAAGCCGTGGAAGCTCTTCCTGGTGCCAGGATTCGTCTTGATGCAGGCGTGGTATGCCCTGCGCTTGTGCCGGCAGCGCGGGATTGATCTGGTGCATGCACACTGGCTGATTCCTCAGGGGCTGATTGCCACGCTGCTGGGCAAGCCGTTTCTTGTGACTTCCCATGGAGCCGATCTGTACGCACTGCGCAGCAGGCCGTTCCGGGCGCTCAAGCGCTTCGTGTTGCGCAAGGCACGAGCAACGACCGTTGTCAGTAGCGCCATGCGTGATGCGGTAGGCGAGTTGGACGTGGATGTCGCGCAAGTCGCGGTCGTCCCGATGGGCGTGGAGATGACCCGGCTGTTTGTGCCGGGTGACGCGACGCAGCGTTCCCGCGGCGAGTTGCTTTTCGTGGGCCGTCTGGTGGAAAAGAAGGGGCTGCGCTATCTGCTGCTTGCTTTGCCCTCCGTGCTGCGCGAGCGCCCCGACGTCACCTTGACCATCGCTGGCTTCGGCCCGGACAAGGACCCACTCGAGGCTCAGGTTCGCGAATTGGGCTTGCAGGACGCAGTGCGCTTCCTGGGGGCGGTGGCGCAGAAGGACCTACCCGACCTGTATCGGCGTGCGGCACTCTTTGTGGCGCCCTTCGTCAGGGCGAAGTCTGGCGATCAGGAGGGGCTTCCCGTGGCTTTGATGGAAGCCGTGGCTTGCGGCTGTCCCGCCATTGCCGGCGATGTGGCAGGGTTGCGGGATATTTTTGGCGCGCAGGCTGACACCTGCCTGGTCACCCCGCAGGACATCGACCAGCTGGCCGAAGCCATTCTCCGCCAATTGCGGCAGCCCGAAGAGGCTGCACAGCGGAGTCTGGCCATGCGCACGGCCTTGCGGGCGCATCTGAGCTGGGAACATGTGAGTGCGCGCTATATGGAACTGCTGCAAGGCGCTCACGAGAAAAGCAATAATTGACTGGCTGAGGGCACCGTAGGACACCATGCGCAACACCCTGCAGAAAGTCTGGCAACTCTTCACCGCTGCCGAGCAGCGCAAGGCGCTGGGGATGCTGATGCTGGCCCTGCTCATGGCGCTGGCCGAAACGCTGGGCGTGCTCTCGATCATGCCTTTTCTTTCCGTGCTGGCCCGGCCGGGCGTGATCCAGGAGACACCCTGGCTGCACGAGCTCTACACCCAGCTGGACCTTGCCCAGCCGCGAAGCTTCATCATGGCCCTGGGCTTGGCCTCCATCGTGCTGGTCATCGCATCGTCCGCTTTCAAGACCATCACCCAGCACCTGCTCAACCGCTTCGTGCACCTGCTTCGCCACTCCATCAGCAGCCGGCTGATGACCCGCTACCTGGCCCAGCCCTACGAATTCTTCATCAGCCGCAACAGCGCGGAACTGTCCAAGACCATCCTGGCGGAGGTCGACCTGGTCATGGCCAACCTCATCCAGCCGCTCTCACAGGTCATCGTGCAGGGCATCGTGGTGCTCGCCATGCTGGCGCTGGTGTTCGCCTACAATCCATTCACCGCGCTCGCCATCGTGCTGGTGGTCGGCACGCTGTACGGGCTGATCTATCTGCTGGTGCGCCGTCACCTCAGGCATATCGGCACCGAAATGGTGGAGGCCAACCGCCAGCGCTATCAGACCTGCAACGAAGCCCTGCAAGGCATCCGCGACATCAAGATCACCCGCGCAGAAGCCGCATACCTGCAGCAATACCAGCACGCCTCGCGCACCCAGGCGCGCCACATGGCCGCCAGCGAGACGCTCAGCCAGACTCCGCTCTACCTGGTGGAAGCGACCGGCTACACCGGCCTGATCCTCATCGCGCTGGCGCTGCTGCTCAAGAGCGACGATGTGGCCCACGTACTGCCCGCGCTCGGCCTCTACGGCTTCGCTGCCTACCGCATGCTGCCCGCCGCGCAGATCATGTATCGCGGCTTTGCCCGCCTGAATTTTGCCAGCGCCACCCTCGACAGCCTGCACCGCGACATGTCGCTGCCATTGCCCGCCGCTGCGCCCGCTACCCAGCCGGCGATCGTGCCCAGGCGGGAAATCCGCCTGCAGGGCATCCGCTACGCCTACCCCTCGACACCCGACAGACCCGTGCTGGACGCCTTCGACCTCACCATCCCGGTCAACACCAGCATCGGCATCAAGGGTCCCAGCGGTGCCGGCAAGAGCACCGTCATGGACATCCTGCTCGGCCTGCTCGGTCCGCAGGCGGGCACACTGAGCGTGGATGGCAAAACCATCACCGCGCACAGCTTGCCGGCCTGGCAGGCCGCCATTGGTTACGTGCCGCAGCACATCTACATCGCTGACGCGAGCGTCGCCGCCAACATCGCCTTTGGCATCCCCCGGGACAAGATCGACATGCGGGCGGTCGAGCGCGCTGCCCGCGCCGCGCAGATCCATGACTTCGTCACCCGGGAACTGCCCCAAGGCTACGACACCCCCGTGGGCGACCGTGGCATCCGCCTGTCGGGCGGGCAGCGCCAACGCATCGGCATCGCCCGCGCCTTGTACCGCGACCCTCCCGTGCTGCTGATGGACGAGGCGACCAGCGCGCTGGATGGCGCGACCGAGGCGGCGGTGAACGAGGCTATCCGTAGATTGTCAGGCAGAAAAACCATTGTGGTGATAGCCCATCGAGCGGCCTCTCTCTTAGCTTGCGACGAATTATTCAACATATAGGCCTGACACGTGAATGCCAACGCCTGAGCGCCACCATCACCCTCGACTCTTAAATCCAATTTCGACGACTTGATTTCATGGCAACCACAAGCCGCAGCCCAGATTCAGAGTTTCGCGACATAGAATCGGATCTTGTGCCGAAAAGATCCGAAAAAATGCAGGAAAAAATTTATCCACTTGTATCCATTGCCTTGGCCACATATAACGGCCAGCAATACTTGGAAAAGCAATTGATTTCCCTGATCAATCAGGACTATCCAAACTTTGAGATCGTCATTTCCGACGACTGCTCCAGCGACAACACCTGGAGCATTCTGGAAAGCTATGCAAGGCAGGATCTACGCATCCGTCTTTTGCCACGCGACTTCAATCGTGGATATGTAAAGAACTTTATTCGAGCGTTTGGAGAGTGCAGGGGGCAACTAATCTCGCCCAGCGATCAAGACGATATCTGGCATCCAGAGAAAACGCGCCGCCTTGTCGAGAATATGGGCGAAGCCACGTTGATATATAGCAACAATCGTCTTATCGACGAGAATGACAAACCGCTAGGCAAGACCTTGTCTGATTCTCTGAAAGGCAAAATGATTCAAGGAAACGACTCAAGAAATCTGCTTTTTTGCAACTCTATATGCGGCCACGCGATGTTATTTCGCAAAGATTTGCTATCCACTTCAGAAAAACTGGATACCACCTTATACATTGACTGGACAATCGCCTTTCTAGCCGCCGACAAAGGCCATATAAAATATCTAGACGAAGTATTGGTTGACTGGCGTCAACACAGACGCTCATTTACAGCATACAACCGAGACAATACACCTCTTCAAAGAGAAAATCGGCTAAGAATCGAAGAAGCCAACTTAAACACCTTCTCTTCCATCAAAGGACAAAACCAAACCTTTTCTCTAGCCACAAAAAGAGCATGGAATGCATGGCACAAGAGCTATCTAAACCTATCTATGCTGATATTCATCTTAAAACACGGAAGAATAACTCACAAATTTCACTCCGCAAGACACCCCGCACTTAAATATATAATCGGCCACAAACTGAAAAAGATATTACGACCAAACTATTATGAGAAATTGGACTAGAATTCCAAGCAGCCTGTCGTGCGCATTCTAAATTCATTCGACGTATTCGACACTTGCGTCACTCGGATGTATGCGCACCCACGCGACCTGTTTTATGAATTGGGTCTGCGTGTCGCCCCTGCGTCCAGCGGAGAGTCGGCGCGCGAACGCTTTGCGCGGCGTTTCCAGCGCGCTCGCATTCGGGCAGAAAAACTTGCCAACTGGAGTGCGCGCCGCAGGGGGCACGCGCACGCATCGATCGACGCCATCTACCAGAAGGTTAACTGGTTTATACGTCTGGATCGACCAGCCGCCGAACTGATCGAGGCTGAACTGACGCTGGAGGAGGAAAGCCTTTACCCTATCGAAGAAACCATGCTTCAGCTGAATGCCTTACGTGCAGCTGGGCATCGCATCCTGTTCATTTCCGACATGTACATTCCTGCGTCAATGCTGCGCCCCATGCTTGAGCGCATGGGCGTAATGGAGGAAGGCGACCGGTTGTATGTGTCATGTGATATTGGCGTCTCGAAGCACAATGGAAAGCTGTTCCAACATGTCCTGCAAGCCGAGGGGCTGAGGGGAGAGCAACTGCAGCACACCGGCGACAACGCTCATGCAGACATTCGAATGGCCGAAAAACTGGGCATCCTGACCCGGCATTTCACCGCAGCCCATTTGACTGAACACGAGACGCGGATCGCGGGTTCCCGGCTGCCCCGTCATCCTGGCGCGTCGCGGCAGGCCGGTTTCAGCCGGCGCTGCAGGCTGGCCATGCATTTGATCCACGGCAATCCAACTCATGTGCTGGATGACGTGATCTTCAGTGTAATCGTACCGTTTCTGCTGGCCTATGTCCTATGGATACTGGATGACGCGCGAAAGCGCGGCATACAACGACTGTATTTTGTCGCCCGCGATGGTGAGGTGTTGCTCAAGATCGCCCGCGAACTGAAACCCGATGGTATCGAGCTACGCTATCTGTATGGATCAAGGCGTGCCTGGCTGCCTCCGTCCATTTCAACTGACGATGTCGATTGGAAGCGTTTGCTTGCAGTAGCAGGGAACGCAAATGCACCTGTCGACATCACGGCGCGCGCTGGATTGAGTGAGGTCGAACAAGCCAGTGTCCGGGTCATTCTGAGTCTGGACGAAAATACCTGGCGCACGGCGCTGGCATTTGAAGATGCATGCACATTCATCGACACACTGACAGCAAACCCGCGATCCAGAAAAGTTCTATTGGATTCGGTAGCTGCCAAGCGAGAAGCCGCACTGCACTATTTACGCCAGGAAGGCCTTATGGACGGGGTCAACTGGGCCTTGGTGGATGCGGGCTGGTCGCTGAACGGACAAGCCGCGCTGAAACGCATGCTCTCAACCGTTTCGCCATCCAGTCACCAAATTCAAGGCTATTACATCGGCCTTGCTCGTGATTGCTTGCCCGAAGCTCGCGCAGGCAGGGCCTATGCCTTCTGCCCTCCCCCTGGCAGCATTTTTTCTCGCCGTCGCGTAGTGCTCGAGCACTGTTTTCTGCCAGCCAGTCACGCAAGTACGCGCAGCTATTTTCTCAAGGGAGGCCACGCAACTCCTGATTTCAGCGCTGACTCCCGGAACAACGAAGAACTCGAATACGCTCTTCGACTTCATACCGTAGCTTTAGCGTCAGCAAGATTGCTGAAGCAACAGCCGGCAATCGGCGACTTGATGCGAAGGTTCCGTACTCAACTGACGAATTCGGCCGCCGGATTCATCTGCGCCCCTGGCGTGCAAGATGCAATTGCCTATTCTATGCTTACTGCGGTAGCCGACATGCGACAGGAACGCGAGTTTTCCCGGAGGTTGTGCCGACCGCTGTCTTTGGCCGATGTGTGGACGACGATGGGCATGGCTTTTTCAAGGAGGATGGCCTTTAAATCGCCTGCCTGGATGTGGCTGGAGGGATCGATCGCCCTTTCACCTTCATACGTCGCCTTTCCCCTGAGGTTCATGCTTCGGATCGATGACTTTCTGAACAGAATCAAGTCACTGCGTTTCCCACGGTGCAAATCTTCATCGCGGATCGATCAAGGCAAGACCTGAGAATCGAATGTCAATGTTGCATGGCAGAATCCTCATCGTCGGTGCCGGCTTTGCCGGCAGCACCGTCGCCCGCGCACTGGCTGAGGCGAGCCACACTGTGCAGGTCATCGACCGCCGCGCGCACGTCGGCGGCAACGCCTTTGACGAAGCCGACGCGCATGGCGTCCTGGTACATCGCTACGGGCCGCACATCTTCCACACCAACAGCGAGAAGGTGTGGGAATTCCTTTCCCGTTTCACGGAGTGGCGTCCTTATGAACACCGCGTGCAGTGCGTGGTGGCTGGGCAGCGCTATCCCTTCCCAATCAACCGCAACACGCTCAATCAGCTCTATGGGCTGAATCTGGACGAGGCCGGGGCCGCCGCGTTCTTCGAACGGGTTCGTGAGGCGCGCGACCCGGTGCGTACCAGCGAGGACGTGGTGCTGAACAGCGTCGGACGCGACCTGTACGAGAAATTCTTTCTCCACTACACGCGCAAGCAATGGGGCATGGAGCCCTCGCAGCTCAAGGCCGGCGTGGCGGCGCGCATCCCCACCCGCACCAATACGGACGACCGCTACTTCACCGACCGCTTCCAGGCCATGCCGCTCGGCGGCTACACGCGCATGTTCCAGAACATGCTGGACCATCCCAACCTTACGGTACGAACGGGAACGGACTTTGCCGACCTGGACCGTTCCGCTTTCAGCCACATCGTCTATACCGGCCCCATCGATGCCTTCTACGGCCAGTGCTACGGCGCACTGCCCTACCGCAGCCTGCGCTTCGAACATGAGCATGTGCCGAACGTTGCGCAATACCAGCCAGTGGGCACCGTCAACTACCCGAACGACCACGCCTACACGCGCATCACTGAATTCCGACACCTGACCGGGCAGATGCACAGCGGCACATCCATCGTGCGCGAATACCCGACGGGCGAGGGCGACCCTTATTACCCGATCCCCCGCGACGAAAACGAAGTCCTGCTCAAGCAATACGAGGCGCTAGCCGCCCGTGAGGAAAACGTTACCTTCGTCGGACGTCTGGCGCAGTACCGTTACTACAACATGGACCAGGTGGTGGCGGCGGCGCTGGTGGCGGCACAGCGGATCTGCGAACGCCTGCGACAGTGAGATGCAAACCTAGCCATGCGCATCGCCTTCCTCTGCAAACGCCGCTACATGGGCAAGGACGTGATCCTCGACCGTTACGCCCGGCTCTATGAGATTCCTCGCCAGCTTGCCCATCTGGACAACGAAGTGGGCGCTTTCTGCTTGGACTACCACGCAGCGGACACCGACGGTTGCTGGGAACATGAGGCAGCGCCGGGCAGGCTGAGATGGCATTCGCTTTCGGTCGGAAGAACCCGTCTGCCCAGGCTGGCGGCCTACCCTTGGCATTTGCTGCGGCAACTGCGCGCCTTCAAGCCCGACATCCTGGTGGGTGCCTCCGATATTCCCCACGTGGTGCTGGCACGGTGGCTGGCCAGGCGCTTGCAAGTTCCCTACGCAATAGACCTCTATGACAATTTCGAAGGCTTCGGCCAGGCCCGTATTCCCGGCTTCGTGCCGGCACTGCGCCGCGCCGTGCGCGACGCAACTGTCGTAACCACGACCAGCGAACCGCTTCGCCAGAAGGTGCTGGCCGACGGCGCCCGGGGCACCGTCATCGCCATGCCCAGCAGCGTGGACCTTGCGGTCTTTCACCCCGGCGACAAGGCGCAGGCCCGCCAGGCCCTGAGCCTGCCGCAGGACGGCAAACTGGTCGGCACGGCCGGTGGCCTGTACCGGGAAAAAGGCATCGAGCCACTGTACGCCGCCTGGCCAGCGCTCGCAGCCAGCCGCCCCGACGTGCATCTGGTGCTGGCCGGCCCACTGGAAAACGGCTTCGCGCCTCCACAGGGCGAGCGCGTGCACTACCTCGGTCACCTCGCACACGGCCAGATCGCCAACCTGTTTCGTGCGCTGGATGTGGGCATCATCTCCATCCTCGACACCCCCTTCGGCCGCTACTGCTTCCCGCAGAAGGCGTACGAAATGCTTGCCTGCAAGCTACCGGTCGTGGCCACCGCCATCGGGCAGATGCGCGAAGTGTGCGCCAGCACGCCGCAGGCGCTTTTTGCCCCAGGCGATTCGACGGCACTCACCCGCGCCGTGCTGTGGCAATTGCAGTCGGGTTCCACGCCAGCCGTGCCCATCGCCGACTGGAAGACGCTGATTGGCAGCATCGAACCCGTGCTGAAGAGGCAGTCAGGAGCGGCAGCAGGGGGATAATTGAGCCTGGCGTCGATCCCGCCGACCGCAATCCTGCACACCGCGCGCTCGCAGCACTCGGTCTTCGGGCAGTCGGCGGTGAGCTGCTTGCCGAACACCAGGAAGTGAATCGGGTACAGACCCCGATCTCCCGCTCAGGCTGCGGCGACTTCGCGCAGCGGGTAGGGCTGGATCAGTACGTCGGCAGGCAGGCCGAGGCCGGAGGACAGGCGGCGGATCATCCCGATGGACAAGGGGCGCGCCCTGTTCATGATGTCGGCCACGCGGCCGCGCGGACCGATATACGGTTCCAGGTCTTTCCGGGTCAGCCCGCGTGAATCCATGACGTACTCGAGGAATTCGATCGGGTCGGGCGCTTCGATGGGAAAGCGCGCAGTCTCGTACGCTTCCACCAGCATGGCGAGCACTTCCAGCCGATCGGACTCGGCGCTGCCTGTGGGCACGTCCCACAGGCGCTCGACCTCAGCCAGTGCTTCGGCGTGCTCGGAATCGGTGCGGATGGGCTTCAGTTCCACGGCAGGCATTCTCCTGGATGGTTTCAGCGTCGACCTGGTCGTACTCGGCATGGGTGCCGACGAACCGGATGAACATCGTGGTCGACGTGTATCGCACGGCCACCACCAAGCGGTAGTCGTTGCCCTTGATATTGAACACCACCCGGTTGTTCGCCAGAAAGCCGGCACTCCGATGCACGGCCTCGATGTCTGTTGGCGTTCGCCAGTTGGCGATAGGGGACAGACCCCAATTTCTCGCTCTGTAGCGCAGGCAACTCGGGAGATCGCCGAGTGAACCTTTATCCGTCGCCGTAGTCTCGCCAAGGCAGGTACCGATTCACCGCCGCACCGCCGCTCAAGTACGCTCGCGCGTGCGCCTGATCGGAGGGTCTCGCATCCTGGAGGCGCGTGAGCCCTCGTCCGCGAAGGCCGATACCGTACTCGACACGCCGGGCCGGATGGGCGTGCAGCGTTTCACCCGAAGCCGGCAACTCGTCGCGAGCGGATCCGCGGCAACAAGGAGGAAGCCTGCCGTGAACACGATCGACACCAAGGCTGCCGAGCCGCAGGACGCCCGCATCGACTACCGCACCGAGCCATCGCAGTACCGCCACTGGCAACTCGCCTGTGCGGGCGAGGTGGCCACGCTCACGCTCGACATCGACGCGGACGGCGGCATCCGCCCGGGCTACAAGCTGAAGCTCAACTCCTACGATCTGGGCGTCGACATCGAGCTGCACGACGCGCTGCAGAGGATCCGCTTCGAGCACCCGGAGGTGCGCATCGTGGTGTTGCGGTCGGGCAAGCCGAAGATCTTCTGCTCGGGCGCGAACATCCCCATGCTCGGCCTGTCGACGCACGCGTGGCTGGTGAACTTCTGCAAGTTCTCCAACGAGACGCGCAACGCCATCGAGGACGCGAGCGCGCACTCCGGCCTGAAGTTCATCGCCGCGTGCCAAGGCACGGCCGCCGGTGGCGGCTACGAGCTCGCGCTCGCGTGTGACGAGATCGTGCTCGTCGATGACGGCAACTCGGCCGTCTCGCTGCCTGAGGTGCCGCTGCTGGGTGTGCTGCCCGGCAGCGGCGGCCTGACGCGCATGACCGACAAGCGCCGCGTACGCCGCGATCACGCCGACATCTTCTGCACCCTCGCCGAAGGGGTGCGCGGCGCGCGCGCGAAGGCGTGGCGCCTGGTCGATGAGGTGGTGCGCGCGCAGGCCTTCGACGCCCACATCAGCGAGCGCGCGGCCGTGCTCGCCAGGGGTTCGGATCGGCCGGCCGGCGCCGAAGGCGTGGCGCTGCCGCGCCTCGGGCGCACGGATGACGCGACCGGCTATCGCTACGGGTTCGTCGATGTCGCGCTCGACGAATCCGCACGCACCGCCAGGATCACGGTGCGCGCACCGGCGACGGTCTCCGCGCGGAGTGCTGCGGAGATCGCCGCCGAAGGGGCGAACTGGTGGCCATTGAGGATGGCGCGCGAACTCGACGACGCGATCCTGATGCTGCGCACCAAGCACCTCGAGCTCGGCCTATGGGTGCTCGCCACCGAGGGCGATGGAGACGTCGTGCTCGACATCGACGCGACGCTCGAGGCCAACCGGGACGACTGGTTCGTGCGCGAGACGATCGGCATGCTGCGACGCACGCTGGCGCGCCTGGACGTGTCCTCGCGCAGCCTGTATGCGCTCGTCGAGCCGGGCTCGTGCTTTGCAGGCACGCTGCTCGAGATCGCGCTCGCGGCCGATCGCAGCTACATGCTCGACGCCCCCGGGCAGCCCAACGCGATCGCGCTCTCCACGATGAATTTCGGCGCCTTGCCGATGATCAATGGCCGCTCGCGCATCGCCGCACGCTTTTACGAGGAGGCCGAGCCGATCGCCACGGCCAGGACGCGCATCGGAGAAAAGCTCGCGCCGGGCGACGCGCTCGCGCTCGGGTTGGTGACCGCGGCCCCGGACGACCTGGACTGGCGCGACGAGGTGCGCATCGCGCTCGAGGAGCGCGCCGCGCTCTCGCCTGATGCGCTTACCGGCCTCGAGGCGAACCTGCGCTTTGGCGTCTTCGAGACCATGAACACGCGCATCTTCGGCCGCCTTTCGGCGTGGGAGAACTGGATCTACAACCGACCGAACGCCGTCGGGGAGACCGGCGCACTGAAACGCTTCGGCTCCGGCAAGAAGGCGCAGTTCGACTGGAAGCGCGTATAAGGTTTACGACAACCGTCGATGGGTGGTCGATCGTACGAACGAGCGTGAGGAGCACGGCGATGATCAACTACAGCGAACGCATCCCGAACAACGTCGATCTATCGGGCAATCGCGCACTGCAACGCGCACTCGAGCGATGGCAGCCGTCCTTCCTGCAGTGGTGGGACGACATGGGTCCGGACGGCTCGTCGAACTACGACGTCTATCTGCGCACCGCAGTCGGCGTCGATCCCAAGGGCCGGGCGCATTTCGACTACGTGAAGATGCCCGACTACCGCTGGGGCATTTTTCTCGCACCGTCCGAGGGCGACAGGAAGATCGGCTTCGGCGAGCACAAGGGCGAGCCGGTGTGGCAGGAAGTTCCGGGCGAGTACCGCTCCACGCTGCGCCGCATCATCGTGACCCAGGGCGACACCGAGCCAGCCTCGGTCGAGCAGCAGCGCCACCTCGGCCTGACCGCACCCTCGCTCTACGATCTGCGCAACCTCTTCCAGGTCAATGTCGAGGAAGGCCGCCACCTGTGGGCGATGGTCTATCTGCTGCACGCACACTTCGGCCGCGACGGCCGCGAGGAAGCCGAGGCGCTGCTCGAGCGCCGCTCGGGCGATGCCGACAAGCCGCGCATCCTCACCGCCTTCAACGAGAAGACGCCAGACTGGCTGTCGTTCTTCATGTTCACGTTCATCACCGATCGTGACGGCAAGTTCCAGCTCGCCTCGCTCACCGAGTCGGCCTTCGACCCGCTCGCGCGCACCTGCAGGTTCATGCTGGCCGAGGAGGCGCACCATATGTTCGTCGGCGAGTCCGGGGTCGCCCGCATCATCCAGCGCACCTGCGAAGTCATGCGCGAGCTCGAGACGACGGACCCGGCCAGGCTGCGTGCGGCCGGCGTGATCGACCTGCCGACGCTGCAGAAGTACCTGAACTTCCACTACAGCATCACCGGCGATCTGTTCGGCGCCGAGCTGTCGTCGAACGCCGCGACCTATTACACCAACGGTCTGAAGGGCCGCTTCGGGGAAGACAGGCTCGACGACGACCACAGGCTGCACGAGGACGAGGACGAGTACGGGATTCCCGACGTCGCCGACGACCGTATCGTCGAGCGCCACGTGCCGGCACTGTCGGCACTGAACGAACGCCTCCGCGACGACTGGATCCGCGACTTGCAGGCCGGCATCGAGCGCTGGAACCGCATCCCGGCCAGGTTCGGCTTCGGCCTCGCTTTCAAGCTGCCGCACAAGGGCTTCCACCGCAGGATCGGTGTGTTTGCCGGCGTACACGTGAGCCCGGAAGGCGAGCTGATGAGCGAGGCCGAATGGACACACCGCCACCGGGAGTGGCTGCCCACCGCGGCCGATCGGCTGTTCGTGCATTCGCTGATGGGCCGCTGCCTCGAGCCGGGCAAGTTCGCCAACTGGATCGCACCACCGGCGCGCGGCGTCAACGACCAGCCGGTCGAATTCGAGTACGTTCGCTTCAACTGACCGACCGCGACGGGGGAATAGGGGGAATAGGGGACAGACCCCAATTTTTCCCAAAAGCCGGCCGTGTTCCCATGGCGGGCTTTTCCTTGCTGCGCTTTCTCTACTCCGACTCGAACAAGTCCCTGCTCGCCGGCACTTCCGGAGGTTTCGGCGGGCGCCCCGCCCTGCCCGGCGTAACGCGGCGGCTGAGCGCGCCCGCAAGCTGGACGGCAAGACGATCGTTGCCGAGCGCGTCGTTGCCCTTGGTCGCCGCGCGGATCGGGTCCACTTCGCTGGGCGCCAGGGCGTTCTGAAAGAGCCCGTGGTAATGCTCGGCACGAATCCGATGATCGGCGTCGAGGGCCGTGAAGACGGCATGCGGCCGGATCAGCTCGTCCGCTTCACCCTGCGCGTTGCAGCGGTAGCTCGACCAGCGGTAGGCGCCCGGGTGATCCACCATACCGGCCCGCACCGGGTTGAGTTCGATGTAGCGCATGCAACTCAAGAGATGGAGCGCGTGCTGCACGAGGCACGAGCGATACTGCCCCTCCCACAGCGTGCCGCTGCGCGCGTAGGCACGATTGACACGCCCTGCGGTCCGGCGCAAGGTTTCTCAGAGGCTGCGCCGCAGCCGACCGGCAAGACCACAAACTCAAAGGAGACAAGGCGATGTCCGAACAACGCGAACCCCATGTCGCGCAGAAAGCGCCCTATGCCGTCGAGGTCGAGGCGGGCAAGAAGTATTTCTGGTGCGCCTGTGGCCTGAGCAAGAAGCAGCCGTTCTGCGATGGGTCCCACAAGGGCAGCGGGTTTGCTCCCACCGCCTTCACCCCCGAGAAATCGGGCACGGTCCATCTGTGCGGCTGCAAGCACACCGCCAACGCGCCGTATTGCGACGGAACGCACACGAAGCTGTGACCGGGCGGCCATGCGCCTCCTGCTTGCCTGCCTGGGCCTGTTGCTGCCGATTGCCGCAGCCTGCGCCGAGACGGACGAGGCAGCCTTGTGGGCGGCCTTGCGCGACGGCGGGCATGTCGCGCTGATGCGCCATGCGATCGCACCCGGCGTCGGTGACCCGGCGGGCTTTCGGCTGGACGACTGCACCACCCAGCGCAAGCTGTCGGCGCAGGGTCGGGCGCAGGCGCGCGCGATCGGCGAGCGCTTCCGCGCCAACGGCATCGCCACCGCGGCGGTGTTCTCCAGCCAGTGGTGTCGCTGCCTCGATACGGCGCGCGAACTGGCGCTGGGCGAGGTGGTGGCGTTCCCGGGGCTGAACTCGTTCTTCGCCGACCGCGGCGAGGAGGCGCGGCACACCGCTGCGGTCCGCGCGCTGATCGGGGAACGCGCGCGCAGTCCCTTGCCGCTGGTGCTGGTGACGCATCAGGTGAACATCACCGCGCTGACGGGGGTGTTTCCGGCCTCGGGCGAGATCATCGTGCTGCGGGTCGACGGCGACACGCCGAGCGTGGCCGGCCGCATCCGGACCGATTGAGACAGCCGGCTCGCCTTTTCCTGCCGTGCATCGCGGGGACGGCGAAAACGCCCACCCGCGCTACTCGCCCTCCACCCCTTCGAAGACCTCGGCCACCGGGCAGCGCAGGCCGACGCTCGCGAGTTCCAGTTGCTCGTCGAGGGCGAAGGGGTAGAGCACCCAGTGCCCACTGTCGTCGCGCCGGAAGACCTCGATACGACGCTCTTCGAGCGAGACGAGTACATATTCCTGCAGCGCAGCCAGCGTGCGGTAGGCGGCGAACTTGTTGCCGCGGTCGTAGGCCTCGGTGGACGGCGAGAGCAGCTCGACGATCAGCAGCGGGTGACGCTTGACGTGGCTGGCCTCGGCGCTGCGGTCGCGCGGGTCGCAGGTCACGAGGATGTCGGGGTAGAAGAAGCTGTTGGCCGCCTCGACGTGGACCTTCATGTCGGCGATGAAGGGCTTGCAGGGGGTACCGCGCAGATGCGCATGCAGGCCGGCGAAAAGGTTGCCGGCTGCCGTACCGTGCGCGTCCGACGCGCCGCTCATGGCGAAGACCTCGCCATCGACGTATTCGCTGCGGATGGGCTGATCCTGTTCCCAGGCCAGGTAGTCGTCGGGGCCGAACGGGATCTTGGGCTGGGGCAGGCTCATCGGGCGTCCTCGCTGCAATTCGTTGCGGTTTGCGCTTCGAGCATAGCGGCGAGGGACGGGACAGGCAATCGAGAGGCCCGTCTTCCGGGTCGTCGGACGACGAGTGCAGCGGCTCAGCTCACCGGCGCATAGAGCGGATACAAGGTGTCCTCCTCGCGCTGGATGCGATCGACCAGCACGGCTCCGACGCGCTCGAGGTCGGCGGCGAAGCTCGCGGCGAGCGCCGGGTCTTCGCCGAGGCGGACGTAGCGGGCGAGGAAGGCGATCACCTTCTTGCCGATCTCGTCCATGTCGTGGCGGAACTCGTGCATCAGCGCGTGGCTCACCGGATCGTCGGCGAGGGTGTGCTCGAGATACACGTACAGGCGCACGTTCTCGACCAGCAGATGGGCGTGCAGGTCGACGCGGAAGCGCTCGAGCAGGGGCACGACCTCGTCGAAGCGCCCCGCATGCGCGGCCTCGCGGATGGCGCCGAAGCGTTCGAGCATCAGACGATGATCGCGCACCAGGCGCTCGACCAGTTCGGGGCTGTAGCGGATGGTGGTGCCGGGAGCGAAGCTCTCGGAGTCCTCCATGGAATGCGCGGGTTCGGGGGCAGGAACCGTGGCGGACGAGGGCGCGGCCTCCGCCTTGGCCTGGTGCTTGCCGAACAGCCAGTCGAGCAGGAACATGATGTGCTCCGGATGGAGCCGCGGAGGGCGGCCGATGCGTGAAGGATTCCGACGCTAATACAGGTGCATGATGGACTTCCATGGCACAGATCAAATCCGCGCCGGATCCATCCGCGACACCGGCGTCACCCGGAATTTTGTGCTTGATCCCGCGCAGGGCGTCCGCGCCCGCGCTGCGGGATAATCGCGGTCGTTCCACGACGGATCCGCCACCATGCCCGCCAGCTCAGCCACCAGGCCACGCGCCCTGCTCGTCTTCACGAACCTGCCCGACGCCGCCAGCGCCGAGGCCCTGGCGAACGCGCTGATCGACCGGCAGCTCGCCGCCTGCGTGAACATGCTCGCGCCCTGCACCTCGGTGTATCGCTGGCAGGGCGCGACCGAGACCGCGACCGAGGTACCGCTGCTGATCAAGACCACGCCGGCGCGCTACGCCGCGCTGGAGGCGGCGATCCGGGCCCACCACCCCTACGAACTTCCGGAGATCGTCGCGGTCCCTGTGACGCAGGGCTTGCCCGGCTATCTCGACTGGGTCGCCGCCGGAACGAGGGACGACGACTGATCGCCCGCCGGCGCGTCCCCGGCATCGCCCCGCCCGATCGACCCGTCCGCGGGAGCCGCAGTGCGCCCGCCCACCGCCGCCTAGAAGACCACGATGCACCGCCTTTTCCTCCTGCTCGCCCTGATCGCGAGCCTGCTCCTGCCCGCCGCCGCGCGCGCCAACCCGATCGAGCCCGAGAAGGCCTTCGCGATGCGCGCGCAGGCGCTCGACGCGCAGACCATCGAGGTGGTGTTCGAGATCGCCAAGGACTACTACCTCTACGGCGACAAGTTCCGCTTCGAGGCCGAGCCCGCCGGCGTGGGCTTCGGCGCGATGGAAAAGCCCGCGGGCAAGAAGCACAAGGACGACTTCTTCGGCGAGGTCGAGACCCACCGCGGCGAGCTGCGCATCCTGGTCCCGGTACAGGCGCCCGCCGGCACCACCCGCTTCGAGCTCTTCGCCACCAGCCAGGGCTGCTGGGATGGCGGCATCTGCTATCCGCCCACCACGCAGCAGGCCTCGATCGACCTCGCCGCGCCGCCGAAGAAGGCGGGCGGCTTCCTCGACAGCGTGCTCGGCGGCCGCGCGGGCACCGGCAGCGCCGCTTCGCCCACCCCGGTCGCGCTTGCCGCGCCGGAGGACGGCAGCGGCGGCGGCGCCGTCTCCAGCGACGAGAGCGGCGACATCGCCCGCCTGCTTTCCGGCGCCAGCGTGCCGATCATCCTGCTGAGCTTCTTCGGCTTTGGCCTGCTGCTCGCCTTCACGCCCTGCACCTTCCCGATGATCCCGATCCTGTCGGGCATCATCGTCGGCCAGGGCAACAAGGTCTCGCACACGCGCGCCTTCGTGCTCTCGCTCGCCTACGTGCTGGGCATGGCGGTGACCTACGCGCTCGCCGGGGTCGCCGCCGGCATGACCGGCACCATGCTGTCGGCAGC
This sequence comes from Thauera aminoaromatica, assembly GCF_000021765.1. Taxonomy (NCBI): domain Bacteria; kingdom Pseudomonadati; phylum Pseudomonadota; class Betaproteobacteria; order Rhodocyclales; family Zoogloeaceae; genus Thauera; species Thauera aminoaromatica. Next base: position 4,312,075 of record NC_011662.2, read on the forward strand.
GCTGCAGAACGTGTGGGTGCTGTCGGCCTTCGCGCTGATGTTCGTGCTGCTGTCGCTGTCGATGTTCGGCTTCTACGAGCTGCAGCTGCCCAGCACGCTGCAGAGCAAGCTGGCCGACACCGCCAGTCATGGCAAGGGCGGCCACCTCGGCGGCGTCACCCTGATGGGCGTGCTGTCGGCCCTCATCGTCGGCCCCTGCGTGGCGGCCCCGCTCGCCGGCGCCCTGCTCTACATCGCGCAGACCGGCGACGCCGTGCTCGGCGGCTGGGCGCTGTTCGCGATGGGCTTGGGCATGGGCGCGCCGCTGCTGGCGGTGGGCGTGGCCTCGCGCAGCCTGCTGCCCAAGGTCGGGCCGTGGATGGAAGGCGTCAAGAAGGCCTTCGGCGTGATGCTGCTCGCGGTTGCGCTGTGGATGATCACCCCGGTGATCCCGCCCCTGGCCACCATGCTGGGCTGGGCCGCGCTGCTGCTGTTCTCGGCGATCTTCCTGCACGCGATCGACCCGCTGCCGCCGCAGGCCAGGGGCTGGCAGCGCTTCTGGAAGGGCGTGGGCGTGGTGCTGTTGTTGGCCGGCGCGGCGATCCTGGTGGGCGCGCTCGCCGGCTCGCGCGACCCGCTGCAGCCCTTGTCGGTGCTGCGCGCGCAGGCCGCGGCGCCGGTCGATGTGCCGCAGTTCGAGAAGGTGGACTCCATCGCCGAACTCGAGGCCCGGCTCGCCACCACCGATCGCCCGGTGCTGCTCGACTTCTATGCCGACTGGTGCGTGTCGTGCAAGGAGATGGAGCGCTTCACCTTCAGCGACGCCGCGGTCGCCGCGCGCATGAGCCGCATGCTGCTGCTGAAGGCCGACGTCACCGCCAACACCGACGAGCACAAGGCGCTGCTCAAGCGCTTCGGCCTCTTCGGGCCGCCGGGCATCCTCTTCTTCGACGCTGCGGGCAAGGAACGCGAGGGCCTGCGCGTGGTGGGCTTCATGAAGGCGGCGCCGTTCGCGACGGTGCTGGACCGGGCGCTCTGAGCGAGGCCCGGCTTTTTCCCCTACAATCCCGCCTTTCCCCTTACGGTTCAAACCCTTCATGTTCTCCGGCATCGTCGCGGCCGTCGGCCGCATCGAACACGTCGAGGCGCTCGCGGACGGCGTGCGCATCACCGTGGACACCAACGGCCTCGACCTCTCCGACGTGATCGTCGGCGACAGCGTGGCGCACAGCGGCGTGTGCCTCACCGTGGTCGAGATGGACGGCCCGCGGCTGCGCTACGACGTCTCGCGCGAGACGCTCAACTGCACCGTGGGGCTGGACGCCGTCGGCGGCGAGGTCAACCTCGAGAAGTCGCTGCGCCTGGCCGACCGCCTCGGCGGCCATCTCGTCACCGGCCATGTGGATAGCGTCGGCGAGGTGGTGAAGTTCGCGCCGATCGGCGAGAGCCACGAGCTGGTGATCCGCGCCCCGGCGGCGATCGCCGGCTACATCGCGAAGAAGGGCTCGGTCACCGTCAATGGCGTCAGCCTCACGGTCAATCGCGTCGAGGGCCGCGACTTCTGGATCAACCTGATCCCGCACACGGTCGCGGTCACCAACCTCAAGCACCTCGCGCCGGGCAGCAAGGTCAATCTCGAGATCGACCTCATCGCACGCTACGTCGAGCGCATGCTCGAGTGGAAGAACGACGCCGCGCAGGCCTGACCCGCGCGCCCCAACGCAACACAAAGGAAGCAGCATGAGCGCACTCGCGCCGATCACCGACATCATCGCCGACATCAAGGCCGGGAAAATGGTCATCCTGGTCGACGAGGAAGACCGCGAGAACGAGGGCGACCTCGTCATGGCGGCCGAATTCGTCACCCCCGAGGCGATCAACTTCATGGCCAAGCACGGCCGCGGACTGATCTGCCTGACGCTCACCGACGAGCGCTGCCGCCAGCTCGGCCTGCAGCAGATGGTGCGCGACAACCGCACCCCGCACGGCACCGCCTTCACCGTGTCGATCGAGGCCGCCACCGGCGTCACCACCGGCATCTCGGCGCACGACCGCGCGCGCACCGTGCAGGTCGCGGTCGCCCGCCACGCCAGGCCGGAAGACATCGTCACCCCGGGCCACATCTTCCCGCTCACCGCGCAGAAGGGCGGCGTGCTGATCCGCGCCGGTCACACCGAGGCCGGCTGCGACCTCGCCCAGCTCGCCGGGCTCGAGCCCGCCGCGGTGATCTGCGAGATCCTCAAGGACGACGGCACCATGGCGCGCCTGCCCGACCTCGTCGAGTTCGGCCAGGCGCACGGGCTCAGGATCGGCGCCATCCGCGACCTCATCGAGTACCGCGCCGCCAACGACAACCTGGTCGACAAGGTCGCCGAGAAGGATGTGGACACCGCCCACGGCCGCTTCCGCCTCACCGCCTTCGAGGACAAGACCTCGGGCGACGTGCATTTCGCCCTGTCGCACGGCGACATCCGCCCCGAGCGCGAGACCCTCGTGCGGGTGCACGAGCCGATCTCGGTGCTCGACTTCCTCGACGCCGGCAGCGGCCACCATACCTTCCCGGTCAATCAGGCGCTCGCGACCCTGGCCGCGGCCGAGGCCGGCGTGATCGTGCTGCTCTACCGCCCGATGTCCGGCCGCGAGCTGCTCGCCGGCCTCGACGGCGGCCACGACCGCCCTACCGCGAAGTGGGACGCGCGCCTGTTCGGCGTCGGCGCGCAGATCCTGCGCGCGCTGCGCGTCGGCAAGATGCGCCTGCTCGCCAGCCCGCGCAAGATCCCGAGCATGACCGGCTTCGGTCTCGAGATCACCGGCTTCGTCGACAAGAACTGACCACGAGATCCCCCAGCATGCAACGCAACCAATCCGAGAACACCCGCCAGGGCGCCCGTTACGACGGCATCGACGAGATCGAGCCCAACTTCGCCGGCGCCGGCGTGCGCGTCGGCATCGTGATGGCGCGCTTCAACCTCGACATCTGCGAGGGCCTGCTGTCGGCCTGCACCGACGAGCTGCTCGCCCTCGGCGTCGCGCGCGAGGACATCCGCATCGTCACCGTGCCCGGCGCCTTGGAGATCCCGCTCGTGCTGCAGACCATGGCCAGGAGCGGCCGCCACGACGCGCTGGTCGCGCTCGGCGCGGTGGTCCGCGGCGAGACCTACCACTTCGAGCTCGTCTCCAACGAGATGGGCGCGGGCGTCACCCGCGTCGGCCTCGACACCGGGCTGCCGATCGCCAACGGCGTGCTCACCACCGAGGACGACGACCAGGCGGTCGCGCGCATGCACGAGAAGGGCGCCGACTGCGCCCGCGCCGCGGTCGAGATGGCCAACCTGCTGAAGGTGGTGCGATGAGCGACATCGACAACACGCAAGCCGAAGGCGCCGCCGGCGCGCCCAACCCCACCAGCAAGATGGCCCGCCGCCGCGCGCGCGAGCTGGCGCTGCAGGGGGTGTACCAGTGGCTGCTGTCGGGCAACAACGCCACCACCGTGCAGCGCCACCTCGAGTCCGAGACCGAGAACCTCGACAAGATCGACCGCGAGCTGTTCGTGAGCCTGCTGCGCGGCGCCACCGGCGCGGCCGACGAGCTGCGCGGCTGCTTCGAGCCGCTGCTGTCGCGCCCGGTCGCCGAGCTGTCGCCGATCGAGCACGCGATCCTGCTGCTCGGCACCCACGAGCTGCGCCACAACCTCGATACGCCCTACCGCGTGGTGATCAACGAGGCCATCGAGCTCGCCAAGGGCTACGGCGGCACCGACGGCCACAAGTTCGTGAACGGCGTGCTCGACAAGCTCTCCACCCGTCTGCGCCCGGAAGAGGTCGAGGCGGCGCGCGCCAAGCGCGGCTGAACGCGTTCGCATTCGCGCGCGAGCAGGGCCGCACGGCACGTGCATGGCCCGCTCACGGCCCCGGCGCCAAAGATCGCGACTTGCGTCGCTCCTACGGAAAACCGGCACAGCACCTGAAGCCCCCGTAGGAGCGACGCAAGTCGCGATCACGGCGCCCCACCGACCGCCGCATCGACAGTAGCCGCGGATCGCGGCGCGAGCCCGACCCACCCCCAACGCCTCCGACACCCCCGACACCCCCGACACCCCCGACACCCCCGACACCCCCGACACCCCCGACACCCCCGACACCCCCGACACCCCCGACGCCTCCGACACCCCCGACGCCCCCGTGGGAGCGACGCAAGTCGCGATCACGGCGCTGCAGCAAGCGCCGCACCGGTGAACATGTGATCGACCGCGGCTTCGTCTCCCGCCCTCACCGCTCGCCCATGCGCCGCGCGCGCATCACCACCCGATCGCCCGCACGCAGCTCCAGCCCGCCGTCACCTGCGATCGCAAAGCCCGTCACCCGCGCGGCGGCCGCCATGAAGCGCTGCTCGTCTTCCATCGCACGCGGCTCGCAGGCCATCCTGGTCGCCCCCAGCGGCGACAGCCGCAGGCCCTCGCCCGACAGCACATAGCTGCCGAAGTAGCGGTTGCATGCGGCCAGGCCGGCAAGCCTGCCGTCGGCCGCGAAGGCGAGCGTCACGCGCGCCGGATCGGCCACCGCGCGGCCGTCGAGCTCCACCACCGCCCAGGGCTCACCCTGCAGCAGTTGCGCGGGATCGCCACCGCAGCCGCGCAGCACGTGGTCCTGCCAGCGCACCTCGACGCTGTTCGGGTGCGTCATCCCGCTCATCGTGTCGACACACAGGCGCTCGAACACCAGCGCCTCCAGCTCGCCGCCGACGCTCGTGCCCTGGTAGCTGCGCATGCCCGCCGCCTCCACGATCAGCGGCGCAGCGGCGAACGCACGCGAGGCGCCGCCGTCGGCGATCAGCTCCAGGCCGTGCGCGCCGATGTCGAGCCGCCAAGCCGGCTCGTTCCCCACCGCGCGGAACAGCGGCTTCTCCGCCACCCGCCGGCACTCCGGCTGCTCGACGCCGGCGAGGCTCAGCCGCGCGGAGTTGCCCTTGACCCAGATGCCGGTACGCTCGTCGTCGACCGACACCATCCGCATGCCCGAGGCGCTGCGCTCGGGCCGCAGCGTGAACACCTTCCCGTCGACGCCGAGGGTGGCGAGCTCGCCGAAGTGGCGCAGCTCGACCCTGCGCTCGCCGCAGCGGAACTCGAGCGGCGGCTGGGGATCGAGCGCCGGCGTGGGGTCGGCCGGGCGCTCGGCCACGGCCTGGGGGGATGCTTCGGCGGCCAGCGCAGGCGCGGCAGGGCGGAACAGGCTGCAGCCGCCGACCAGGCCGGCGAGGAGACCGAGGCCCAACAGGGAAGAGATTTTCATCGCGAGACTCGAGGACAGGGAAAGACGGTCCGTCATTCTAGGGGTCCGCCGCCCCCTGTGCCTTCCCTCGCCTTCCCTCGCCTTCCCTCGCCTTCCCTCGCCCATCCGCCCAAGCACTCGCCGCCCCGCGCCGCCCGCCGGCTGCCCCCGGCGCTTTGCGCAGTCCGCCTTCGCGTTTCGCTTCTCTCCGCCGCCTGGGGTAAGCTCGAAGACCGAGGAGAGTCACGATGCATGAGATGTCCCTGGCCGAGGGTGTGCGCACCCTCATCGAGGACGCCGCGGCGGCCGACGGCTTTGGCCACGTGCGCGCGGTCGTGCTGGAGATCGGGGAACTCGCCGCGGTCGAGGTCGAGGCGCTGCGTTTCTGCCTGGACGTGGTGCTGGCCGACACCATCGCCGCCGGCGCCGCAATCGAGGTCGAAACCCTGCCCGGCGCCGGCTGGTGCCCCGCTTGCGCGCAAGAGGTGCCGATCCACCAGCTCTACGACCCCTGCCCGCACTGCGGCGGCTACCGCGTGCAGACCACTGCCGGCCGGGAGATGCGCGTGAAGGCGCTGGAGGTGGACTGAAGATGGGCCGGCGCTCGAAGGCCAGACGCGGCTCCGGTCACGCAAGGCGGCGCCCCGCCCGGACCCCCGATGTTTACACGGGGCTCCAGTACGCGATGGTTGCACCGGGCTCCGGTGCGCGATGGTTTTTTTGTAGGAGCGACGCAAGTCGCGATCCAGCCGCACGGGCAAGCGCCTGCGCCCGCCCCCTCGCCGCAATCGCGACTTGCGTCGCTCCTGCGTCCACCTGAACGGCCGCGGTCGGGTCAGGGGCGTGATCCTTACCGGCAGCAAGGAGAAACGAGAGATGTGCACGACATGTGGTTGCGGCAGCGGTGAAACCCGGATCGGCGCGCTCGGTGGCGGGCGCCCCGCGGGTGGCGCACACCCGCGGCCCGGCGCGACGCGCACATGGCGTGCCGTCGGCGGGCACGCTGCCACCCCGCCCCGCGGCTTGTCGCCCGACACGTCGTCATTCTCGCCCGTTACCGCCGCGGACACGACGCCCACCTCGCACCCCGCCGCGCCCGGCCACCACCATCTCGACTTCGGCAGCGGTCCGGCGCACGCCCACGCGCCCGGCCTCAGCCAGGCGCAGATGGTGAAGATCGAGCGCGACATCCTCGGCAAGAACGACGCGCGCGCCGCGGAGAACCGCGCCTGGCTGGCCGAGCGCGGCATCTTCGCGCTCAACCTCGTGTCCAGCCCGGGTTCGGGCAAGACCTCGCTGCTGGTGCGAACCCTGCAGCTGCTCGGCGGGCGCGTGCCCGCCGCGGTGATCGAGGGCGACCAGCAGACCGAATTCGACGCCGAGCGCATACGCGCCACCGGCGTGCCGGCGCTGCAGATCAACACCGGCAAGGGCTGCCACCTCGACGCCGACATGGTCGCGCGCGCGCTGCCGCGCATGGAGCTCGCCGCGGACAGCCTGCTGCTGATCGAGAACGTCGGCAACCTGGTGTGTCCGGCCGCGTTCGACCTCGGCGAGGCGCACAAGGTGGCGATCTTCTCGGTCACCGAGGGCGAGGACAAGCCGCTCAAGTATCCCGACATGTTCGCCGCCGCCGACCTGATGCTGCTCAACAAGACCGACCTGCTGCCCTACCTCGCCTTCGACACCGAACGCGCGATCGACTTCGCGCTGCGGGTGAATCCGCGCCTGCGCGTGGTCCGGACTTCAGCCACCAACGGCGAGGGCCTGGACGAATGGATCGCCTGGATCGAGGCCGGACTCGCCGCCGCGCGTGCACGGCGTGCCGCAGGCCTGCGGGCATGAACATCGCCAGCCCGGCCACCGGCATGGAAACGAAGGGGGCGTCCCTGTCGAGCCCAGCCGCATCCACCCCGATCGGCGTGGCGCTGGGGCTGCCCTCCGTCGGCGCCGGCGGTCTCCCGGAGGCGCTGCCCATCCTCGCCCTCGGCGCCTGGTTCAAGCACGCCGCCTGCCTGCTAGAGGACGGTCGCGCACAGTTCGGCCCCAACCTCGGAGACCTCGACAACGCCGACGCCTGCCGTGCGGTGGAGCCGGCCGCGCTGGCCCTGCTCGCGCGGGCGGCGACCCCGGTACGCGCGATCGCCCACGACCTCCACCCCGATTTCCACTCCACCCGCGTCGCCTGCGCGCTCGCGGCGCGCCTGGGCGTGCCTGCGATCGGCGTGCAGCACCACCACGCCCACGTCGGTGCGGTGCTCGCCGAGCACGGCCGCTTCGACGCACGCCCGGTGCTCGGACTGGCGCTCGACGGCGTCGGCCTCGGCACCGACGGCGAGGCCTGGGGTGGCGAACTGCTGTGGGTGGCGGGCGGCGAGTTCGTCCGCCTCGGCCACCTGCGCCCGCTGCGCCTGCCCGGCGGCGACCGCGCCGCGCGCGAGCCCTGGCGCATGGCCGCCGCGCTGCTGCACGCCAGCGGCCGTGGCGACGAGATCGCGCGCCGCTTCCCCGGGCAGCCGGCGGCGGCGCTGCTCGCCCAGGTGCTCGCCCGCCCGGCGCTGAGCCCGCCGAGTTCCAGCCTCGGCCGCCACTTCGACGCCGCCGCCGGCCTGCTCGGCCTGTGCGAGGTCATGCACAACGAGGCCGAGGCGGCGATCGCGCTCGAGCGCCTGGCCTCCGGCACGGCCGCGCCGGAGGTGACTCCCGGCGACTGGCGGATTTGCGACGCAGGCGGTGCGCTGCGCGGACAGGCCGATGGAGCGCGCTCGCGCACCGACCGCGGGGCGCCCGCAGCAGGCTCCGTCCCGCAGCCGGACGACCGCGCGCATCCCTACGCCGGCGCGCAGCCGCCCGGAGGGACGCTCGAACTCGATCTCCACCCCCTGCTGCTGCGCCTCGCCGACGAACCCGAGCCCGCGCGCGGCGCGGCACGCTTCCAGGCCACCCTGGCCGCCGCGCTCGTCGCCTGGGTCGAGGAGGCACGGCAGCGCACCGGCTGCGCCACGGTGGTGCTGTCGGGCGGCTGCCTGCACAATCGCCTGCTCGCCGACGCGCTCCACGCCGCCCTGCCGGCGCGCGGTTTCGAGGTGCTCGGCGCGCGCCGCCTCTCTCCGGGCGACGCCGGCCTCGCGCTCGGCCAGGCCTGGGTCGCCATGCACCGGCTCGCTGCAACCAAGGAAGACTGAACATGTGCCTCGCCATCCCCGCCCGCATCGTCGAACTGCTCGCCGGCGACCAATGCCGCGTCGAGCTCGGCGGCGTGCGCAAGGAGATCTCGCTCGCCCTGGTCGACGGCGCCGCCGTCGGCGACTACGTGATCGTGCACGTCGGCTATGCGCTGACCCGGCTCGACCCCGAAGAGGCCGCACAGACCCTGGCGCTGATCGCCGACGCCGGCATCGACCCCGCGCGCGCGCTCGGCGGCGAGCACCCCGCACCCGGTGCGGCGCGCTGAAGTGCGCCATCGAGTAATGGAATACGAGGCTGCGCGATGAAATACGTGGACGAGTTCCGCGACGGCGCCCTCGCCGCCGGGCTGGCGCGCGCGCTCGCGCGCGAGGTCGACCCCGGCCGCGACTACGCCTTCATGGAGTTCTGCGGCGGCCACACCCACGCCATCTCGCGCTACGGCGTGGCCGACCTGCTGCCACCCAACGTGCGCATGATCCACGGCCCCGGCTGTCCGGTGTGCGTGCTGCCGATCGGTCGCGTGGACATGGCGATCGGCCTCGCGCTGGCGCGCCCCGAGGTGATCCTGTGCAGCTACGGCGACTGCCTGCGCGTGCCCGCCTCCGACGGCCTTTCGCTGCTGAAGGCCAAGGCACGCGGCGCCGACGTGCGCATGGTGTACTCCGCCGCCGACGCGCTCGCGCTCGCCGTGCGCGAACCCGCACGCGAGGTGGTCTTCTTCGCGATCGGCTTCGAGACCACCACGCCCCCCACCGCGCTCGTGCTGCGCGAGGCCGCCACGCGCAGGCTCGCCAACTTCAGCGTGATCTGCAACCACGTGCTGACGCCGCCGGCGATCACCGCGATCCTCGACTCGCCCGCAGCCAGCCGGCTCGGGGCGCTGCACCTGGACGGGTTCATCGGCCCCGCCCACGTGTCCACCCTGATCGGCAGCCGCCCCTACGAAGCCTTCGCCGCCCGCTACCGCAAGCCCGTGGTCATCGCCGGCTTCGAACCGCTCGATGTGATGCAGGCGATCCGCATGCTGGTGCGCCAGGTCGACACGGGCCGTGCCGAGGTCGAAAACGAGTTCACCCGCGCGGTGGTGCGCGACGGCAACCCGAAAGCGCAGGCGATCGTGTCGGAGGTGCTGGCGTTGCGCGACGAGTTCGAGTGGCGCGGCCTCGGTGTGCTGGCGCGCTCCGCGCTGCGCATCCGCCCCGCCTTCGCGCCCTGGGACGCCGAGGCGAAGTTCGGTCTCGACTACCGCCCCGTGCCCGACCACCGCGCCTGCGAATGCGGCGCCATCCTGCGCGGCGTGAAGAAGCCGACCGACTGCAAGCTCTTCGGCACCGTGTGCACCCCGGAAACGCCGATGGGCTCGTGCATGGTGTCCTCCGAGGGCGCCTGCGCCGCGCACTACAACTACGGGCGCTTCCGCGACGTTCCGGTACATGTCGTCGGCACCTCCGCACCCCCGAATCCGGACCAGGAAACCGCATGAACACCGTCAAAACCGGCTACGTCCGCCCCCTGGACCTGCGCAAGGGCCGCGTCGACCTCGGCTTCGGCGCCGGCGGGCGGGCGATGGCGCAATTGATCTCCGAACTTTTCCTGCGCGCGTTCGCCAACGACTGGCTCGCCCGCGGCGACGACGGCGCGGTGCTGCCCGCTCCCGCAGCAGGCGAGCGCCTGGTGATGGCGACCGACGCCCACGTGGTGAGCCCGCTGTTCTTCCCCGGCGGCGACATCGGCAGCCTGTCGGTGCATGGGACGGTGAACGACCTCGCGGTGATGGGCGCACGCCCGCTGTACCTCGCCGCCAGCTTCATCCTGGAAGAAGGCTATGCGCTCGCCGACCTCGCCCGCATCGTCGAATCGATGGCCTCCGCGGCGCGCGCGGCCGGGGTGGCGGTGGTGACCGGCGACACCAAGGTGGTCGAACAGGGCAAGGGCGACGGCGTGTTCATCACCACCACCGGGGTGGGGGCGCTGCCGGCCGGGCGCGATCCGGGCGGCGCACGGGCGCGGCCGGGCGACGTGGTGCTGGTGTCGGGGCGCATCGGCGACCATGGCATGGCAATCATGGCGCAGCGCGAGTCGCTCGCCTTCGACTCCGAGATCGTCTCCGACAGCGCGGCGCTGCACGGCCTGGTCGAGGCGCTCTACGCCGCGGTGCCGGCCGAGGCGGTCCGCGTGCTGCGCGACCCCACGCGCGGCGGACTGGCGACCACCTTGAACGAGATCGCCGCGCAGTCGGGCGTGGGCATGGAGCTCGACGAGGCGGAGATCCCGGTGTCGGCGCAGGTGCAGGCTGCCTGCGAGCTGCTCGGGCTCGACCCGCTCTACGTCGCCAACGAGGGCAAGCTGGTGGTGCTGTGCGCTCCGGAGCACGCCGGCGCGGCGCTCGCCGCGCTGCGCGCGCATCCGCTCGGCACCGAGGCGGCGCGGATCGGATGCGCCACCGCCGACCCGCAGCACTTCGTGCAGCTGCGCACCGGCCTGGGCGGGCGGCGCATGGTGGACTGGATCGCCGGCGAGCAGCTGCCGCGGATCTGTTGAGAGATCGCGTCGTCACAACTGATTACCTCGCCGCCCACCCGGCGCGCCCCCTTTCGCCTATCGTGCGCGTGGAGACAGCAGAGACGCGGAAGGGGGCGGCGGGCGGCAGCGCCCCCGCCCCCGGCCGCCCCGCATGTCGCACCCTTCTCCGTGGCAGGACGCAACCATGACCATCCGCTCGCCCCTTTCGCCCATGCTGCTCGCAGCCGCGCTGGCACTCGGCGGATGCGCGGTGGTCCCGGTCGACGACTACGGCTACTACGAGGACGACCGCTACTACGAGCGCGAGACGGTGATCGTCACGCCGCCCCCCCGCATCGAGTACCGCGGCCTGCCACCGGCCGCCGGCTACATCTGGATCGATGGCTACTGGAACCGGGTCGGACCGCGCCCGCACTGGGTCCCGGGCTACTGGAGCCCACCGCGCATGCATTCGCGACCGCTCGCGCAGCCGCCGCGCATCGATGTGCGCCCGGACGGGCGCGGCGACCGTCGCGACGAACACGACCGCAACCGCTGGCGGAGCGACGACGCGCGACGGGACGACCGGCGCTGGAACGACCGCAGCCGCGACGATGTCCGCCGCGACCGCGACAGCCGGCCCTGGCCCGGCTTCTCCCCCCGTGGCGACGGCGCTGGTTCTCCCGATGGCCCGCAGCTGCGCGATCGCCGCGACCTGCGCGACGAGGCCCGCCCCCCGAGGATCTTCCAGGAACGCCCGCCCGGTGGACGTGAAGGACTGCTGCGCGCCGAACCGCCGCGCGATCGCGCTGCGCGCCCCGAGCTGCGCCCCGCAGGTGCCGCAGGCGAGGCGCGCGAGCCCCGCCGCAGCGAGGCTGGCGGGCGACCGCCCGAGGGTTTCCGGGGGTTTCGCCGCGACGACGACGGCGAGGCGCGACGCAGCTTCCGGCGCGAAGCCAGGGACGGCGGCAACGCCCCCGAGGCACGCGGACGCGAGCCGGCGGGCAACTGAGCGGCCACGCGCGCGAGCTCTGCGGGCAGCGGCAAGGTTGCTCGCCTGACGCAGTGCAGCGAGAATCACGGTTTTGGCGCCGGCACCCCGGCGCCCTCTCCGTGGCGGGCCCACCCGGTCCGTCCCCGACCACCCTCCCGGGCAAGACCAAGATGAAACTCTCCTCGCTGCTGATGCTCTCCCTCACCGCCGGTGCGCTGCTCGCCGGCTGCGGCAAGAACGAAACCGCGCCGGCCGCCCAATCCGCAGCAGCCCCCGCCGCCCCGGCGAAGATCGTCATCGGCCTCGACGACAACTTCCCGCCCATGGGCTTCCGCAACGAGAAGAACGAACTGGTCGGCTTCGACATCGACCTCGCCAAGGAAGCGGCCAAGCGCCTCGGCATCGCCGTCGAGTTCAAGCCGATCGACTGGAGCGCCAAGGAAGCCGAGCTCAACGGCAAGCGCGTCGATGCGCTGTGGAACGGCCTCACCATCACCGAGGAGCGCCGCAAGAACATCGGCTTCACCAGCGCCTACATGGAGAACCACCAGATCATCGTGGTGCCCGCCGCGTCGGCGATCAAGACCAAGGCCGAGCTCGCCGGCAAGGTGATCGGCATCCAGGACGGCAGCAGCGCGGTCGACGCGGTGCAGAAGGACCCGGTGGCCGCCTCCTTCAAGGAGCTGAAGAAGTTCGGCGACAACGTCACCGCGCTGATGGACCTCACCACCGGCCGCCTCGACGCTGTGGTGCTCGACGAGGTCGTGGGCCGCTACTACACCGCCAAGAAGCCGAACGACTACGTGGTGCTCGACGACCACTTCGGCACCGAGGAATACGGCGTCGGCACCCGCAAGGACGACACCGCGCTGCTGGCCAAGCTGCAGAAGGCGATGGACGAGATGAAGGCCGACGGCAGCGCCGCCCGCATCTCCACCGAGTGGTTCGGCAAGAACATCATCAAGTAAGCCGGCTGCGGAGATCGCGGCTTGCGCCGCTCCTACGTCGGCCCCGTGTAGGAGCGGCGCAAGCCGCGAATTCCTCCGCTCCCCCCACTCGGGCGCCAACGCCGCCCGCGCCGACGCTCCCGCGCGCCTCCTACCTGCCCGCCGCTCGCCCGGCGTCCCGCCATGGACTACATCCTCAGCATCCTCGGCCCGCTCGCCGAGGGCTCGCTGGTCACGCTGCAGCTCTTCCTGATCACCCTGCTGCTGGCCGTGCCGCTCGGCCTGGCGCTGGCGCTGGTGCGCATCTCGCGCTTCCGCGTCGCCAGCCAGGCGGTCAACGCCTACATCTGGCTGATGCGCGGCACGCCGCTGATGCTGCAGATGCTGTTCATCTACTATGCGCTGCCCTTCGTGCCGGGGATCGGCATCCGCCTGCCCGACTTCCCGGCGGCGATCGTGGCCTTCGCGCTCAACTACGCGGCCTACTTCGCCGAGATCTTCCGCGCCGGCATCCAGTCGATCGACCGCGGCCAGTACGAGGGCGCCAAGGTGCTCGGCTTCTCCTACGGCCAGACCATGCGCCGCATCGTGCTGCCGCAGGTGGTCAAGCGCATCCTGCCGCCGATGAGCAACGAGACCATCACCCTGGTCAAGGACACCTCGCTGATCTACGTGCTCGCGCTCAACGACCTGCTGCGCGCCGCGCGCGGCATCGTGCAGCGCGACTTCACGATCACCCCCTTCATCGTCGCCGCCGCCTTCTACCTGATCATGACGCTGGTGCTGACCTGGCTCTTCCAGCGCCTGGAGAAACGCCATGCCGTCTATGACTGAGGCCGCCGCGATGACGGGGCCGATGACGAGCCCGATGATCCTCGCCGACGGCATCCGCAAGCGCTTCGGCGCCAACGAGGTGCTCAAGGGCGTGTCGCTGACGCTCGCCAAGGGCGAGGTGGTGGCGGTGATCGGGCCCTCGGGCTCGGGCAAGAGCACCTTCCTGCGCTGCCTCAACCATCTGGAAACGATCGACGCCGGGCGCATCGTCATCGAGGGCGACGTCCTCGCCGACAACGACACCGGCGGCCGCGCCCGCTACGTCGCCGACGCCGAGGTGCGCCGGATCTGTGCGCGCATGGGCATGGTGTTCCAGCACTTCAACCTGTTCCCCCACCTCACCGTGCTGGAGAACGTGATCGAGGCCCCGATCACGGTGAAGGGCCTGAAGCGCGAGGCCATCCTGCCCAAGGCCGAAGCGCTGCTGCGCAAGGTCGGCCTCTTCGACAAGCGCGACGCCTACCCCTCGCGCCTGTCCGGCGGACAGAAGCAGCGCGTGGCGATCGCGCGTGCGCTGGCAATGGAGCCCGACATCATGCTCTTCGACGAGCCCACCTCGGCGCTCGACCCCGAGCTCACCGGCGAGGTGCTGCGCACCATGCGCCAGCTCGCCGACGAGCACATGACCATGCTGGTGGTGACGCACGAGATGGGCTTCGCCCGCGAGGTCGCCAGCCGGGTGGTGTTCATGGACGGCGGCGAGCTCATCGAGTCGCGCCCCGCGGCCGAGTTCTTCGCCAACCCGCAGCATCCACGCACACGCGCCTTCCTCGACAGCATGCTGTAGCAGGCGGGCGTCGGCCGACACGGCGCGGCTGGAACGGGGAATCGCGACTCGCGTCGCTCCCACCGAAAACCGGGCGATGCGCTTGGGAACACGACCGTAGGAGCGACGCGAGTCGCGATTGCAACCCGCTTCCCCCGCCAACGCCCGTCGCAGCAGGACCATCCGATCGCGGCTTGCGCCGCTCCTACAGGCCCCGGATCGCGTCGGGGTAATTTTCGTGGGAGCGACGCGAGTCGCGATTGCAGCCTCCTTCCCCCGCCAACGCCCGTCGCAGTCGGACGACCCGATCGCGACTCGCGTCGCTCCTACAGGCCCCGGATCGCGTCGGGGCGGTTTTCGTGGGAGCGGCGCGAGTCGCGATTGCAGCCTCCTTCCCCCGCCAACGCCCGTCGCAGTCGGACGACCCGATCGCGGCTTGCGCCGCTCCTACAGGTCCCGGATCGCGTCGGGGCGGTTTGCGTGGGAGCGACGCAAGTCGCGATCGGCCAGGGCACCGGGTACCTCGACGAGGCACGCCGCGTGCACGCGGCCGGGAGTTTGCTGCACTGCGATGGTGCCCGTCTTCCGGGTACTGCATCGGCGCGGGGCGCGGCATCGCCGACAAAGGCGCGCTGCAGGGACGCCAGGAGAGCGGGTACAAGATCCGTCGGCGTGCCACGAGCGCATCAACGGCGCGGATTTAGGCCGCGTCCCACACTCCGTCCAGCGATTTTCCGACAACTTGGCACGCCCCTTGCAGAGGGTTCATCGACGCAGCCTGCGCTGCGCTCGACTTCCACCCACTGCAAGAGGTCCGTCCATGAACCGTCGCAACTTCGTCAAAGCCCTCACGCTTTCGGCTTCCATCGCCGCGATCGGCCTGCCCGCCGGCGCGCACGCCGCCGACACCATCAAGGTCGGCATCCTGCATTCGCTGTCGGGCACGATGGCGATCTCCGAGACCGCGCTCAAGAACGTGGCGCTGATGACCATCGAGGAGATCAACGCCGGCGGCGGCGTGCTCGGCAGGAAGCTCGAGCCGGTGGTGGTCGACCCGGCCTCGAACTGGCCGCTGTTCGCCGAGCGCGCGCGCCAGCTGCTGGCGCAGGACAAGGTCGCGGCGGTGTTCGGCTGCTGGACCTCGGTGTCGCGCAAGTCGGTGCTGCCGGTGTTCAAGGAGTTGAACGGCCTGCTCTTCTACCCGGTGCAGTACGAGGGCGAGGAGCTCGAGAAGAACGTCTTCTACACCGGCGCCGCGCCCAACCAGCAGGCGATTCCCGCGGTCGAGTACCTGATGAGCGAGGAAGGCGGCGGCGCGAAGCGCTTCGTGCTGCTCGGCACCGACTACGTGTATCCGCGCACGACCAACAAGATCCTGCGCGCCTTCCTGAAGAGCAAGGGGGTGAGCGATGCGGACATCCTGGAGGACTACACGCCCTTCGGCCACGCCGACTACCAGACCATCATCGCGCGCATCAAGCAGTTCGCCTCCGAGGGCAAGAAGACGGCCGTGGTGTCGACCATCAACGGCGACTCCAACGTGCCCTTCTACAAGGAACTGGGCAACGCCGGACTGAAGGCGACGGACGTGCCGGTGGTGGCCTTCTCCGTCGGTGAGGAGGAGCTGCGCGGCGTCGACACCAAGCCCCTGCTCGGCCACCTCGCGGCGTGGAACTACTTCATGTCGGTCGACAACCCGCAGAACAAGGCCTTCATCGACAAGTACCGCGCGTGGGCGAAGAAGAACGGCGTGCCCAACGCCGACACCGTGGTCACCAACGACCCGATGGAGGCCACCTACGTCGGCCTGCACATGTGGAAGCAGGCGGTCGAGAAGGCCGCCAGCACGGACGTCGACAAGGTCATCGCGGCGATGGGCGGGCAGAGCTTCAAGGCGCCGTCGGGCTTCACGCTGACCATGGACGCGACCAATCACCACCTGCACAAGCCGGTGCTGATCGGCGAGGTGCGCGCGGACGGCCAGTTCGACGTGGTATGGCAGACCAAGGGGCCGATCCGCGCCCAGCCGTGGAGCCCGTTCATCGAGGGCAACGAGGGCAAGCAGGGGCTGTGATCGTCCAGAAGATCGGGGTCCGACCCCGATTTTCGCCGCCGGTCCGGAGCGCGGCGGTTCTCCTGCAGGAGCGGCGCAAGCCGCGAGCCTCTTGCGGCGAGATCCCGCACGCCCCCTTGGCCCCACGCCTGCCGAACCGCCCGCCGCCCCAGCCGTTTCCCCGCAACTGAAGATGGAGCCGACGATGTTCGGACCGACAAGACGACCATGGCTTCTCGCCGCCGTGCTGTGCGTGCTGACGGCGCTCGCCGCGCTGCCGGCGCGGGCGGCGCTCGACCCCGCGCTGGTGCGCGGACTGGGCGGTGACTTCAACGCCCGCGTCGCCGCGATCGACGCGCTCGGCGTTTCCGGCGGCGACGAAGCCGCGGCGCTGCTGGACGCGCTCGAAAGCGGGCGACTCGGCACGCTCGACGGCCGGGTGGTGATCGTCGCGCCCGACGGGCTGCGCGACGCCGCCAGCGGCGAGGCGCTCTCCGCCGAGGCCGGGGCCGCGACCCGCATCACGGTGAACAACCGCCTGCGCCGTGCGATCGGCACCGCGCAGGCCGCGCTCGCGCTGTCCGCGCCGCAGCCCGCGCAGCGCCTCGCAGCGGCCAACACCCTGCGCGAGAACGCCGGCCCGGCCCTGCTGCCGGTGCTGGCGCGCGCGCTCGAGGCCGAGCCGGACGCCGCGGTGCGCGAGGTGCTGCTCTACGCCAGCGCCAAGCTGGAGCTGGCCTCGCCCGACCCCGCCCTGCGCCTGAAGGCGGCGCAGGCGCTCGGCGCCTCGTCCGATGCCGCGGTCAAGAACCTGCTCGCCGCGCTGCTGGAGAAGCGCGGCGAAGGTGCAGCGGCGAGCTGGGTCGAACCGGACGCTGAAGTGCGCGCCGCGGCCGCGGCCTCGATGCGCGCGATCGATCGCCGCATCGGCCTGGCGCAGACCGCCGGCACGCTGTTCTCCGGCCTGTCGCTCGGCTCCATCCTGCTGCTCGCCGCGCTCGGCCTGGCGATCACCTATGGCGTGATGGGCGTCATCAACATGGCGCACGGCGAGCTGCTGATGGTGGGCGCCTACGCCACCTTCCTGGTGCAGGGCGTGTTCCGCGCCCATTTCCCCGAATATCTGGACTTCTACGTGCTCGCCGCGATCCCGGCGGCCTTCCTCGCTGCGGCCTTGGTCGGCATCGCCATGGAGCGCCTGGTGCTGCGCCACCTCTACGGCCGCCCGCTGGAGAGCCTGCTCGCCACCTGGGGCCTGTCGCTGGTGCTGATCCAGGCCGCGCGCGTGCTCTTCGGCCCGCAGAACCTGGAGCTCGCCAACCCGTCATGGATGTCGGGCGGCGTCGAGCTCGCCGGCGGCGTGGTGCTGCCCTACAACCGCATCGTCATCCTCGGCTTCGCCGCCTTCGTGCTGGTGCTGATCTGGCTGATGATGCAGAAGACGCGGCTGGGCATGTTCGTGCGCGCCGTCACCCAGAACCGGCCGATGGCGGGCTGCGTGGGCGTGCCCACCGCGCGGGTGGACACGCTGGCGTTCGCGATCGGCTCCGGCGTCGCCGGGCTGGGCGGGCTGGCGCTGTCGCAGATCGCCAACGTCGGCCCGGCCATGGGCACCGGCTACATCGTCGACGCCTTCATGGTGGTGGTGCTCGGCGGCGTCGGCCAGCTCGCCGGCGCGGTATGGGCGGCGCTCGGCCTCGGCATCGTCGCCAAGTTCCTCGAAGGCTGGGCGGGCGCGGTCGTGGCCAAGATCCTGGTGCTGGTCTTCATCATCGCCTTCATCCAGAAGCGTCCGCAGGGCATCTTCGCCCTCAAGGGCCGCTTCGCCGACAGCTGAGGCCGCCGCCATGCGCACGCCCTTCATCCTGAGACTGTTCCACAGCATGCCGCGCGGCGGCTGGATCGCGCTGGCGATCTTCGCCGCCGTGGCCTGGATCGGCGTGCCGGTCGCGCACCTCGCGCTGCCCGAGAGCCATCCGCTGCACGTCTCCGCCTACACCGTCAGCCTGCTCGGCAAGATCCTGTGCTACATGGTGGTCGCCGTCGCCATGGACCTGATCTGGGGCTACGCCGGCATCCTGTCGCTCGGCCACGGCCTCTTCTTCGCCCTCGGCGGCTACGCCTTCGGCATGTATCTGATGCGCCAGATCGGCCGCGACGGCAGCTACGGCGCCGAGCTGCCCGACTTCATGGTCTTCCTCGACTGGAAGGAGTTGCCCTGGTACTGGGCGGGCTCGGATTCCCTGCTGTGGGCGCTGTTCCTGGTGGTCGCGCTGCCCGGGCTGGTGGCCTTCGTGTTCGGCTGGTTCGCCTTCCGCTCGCGCATCAAGGGGGTGTACTTTTCCATCATCACCCAGGCGCTGACCTACGCCGCGATGCTGCTGTTCTTCCGCAACGAGACCGGCTTCGGCGGCAACAACGGCTTCACCGACTTCAAGCGCATCCTCGGCCACGACATCACCTCGCCCGGCATGCGGGTGACGCTGTTCGCGCTCTCGGCGGCGCTGCTGATCGCCTGCCTGGTGCTCGGCCGCTACCTGGTGAGCTCGCGCTTCGGCCGCGTGCTGGCGGCGATCCGCGACGCCGAGAGCCGGGTCATGTTCATCGGCTACAACCCGCTGCACTACAAGCTCTTCATCTGGACGCTGTCGGCGATGCTGTGCGGGCTGGCGGGCGCCTTGTACGTGCCCCAGGTCGGCATCATCAACCCCTCGGAGATGTCGCCGGCGAACTCGATCGAGATCGCGGTGTGGGTGGCGGTGGGCGGACGCGGCACGCTGGTGGGCGCAGTGCTCGGCGCCGGCATCGTGAACCTCGCCAAGAGCGTGTTCACCGTCTACCTGCCGGAATACTGGCCCTTCGTGCTCGGCTTCCTGTTCATCGTCGTCACCCTCTACCTGCCCGACGGCGTGGTCGGCCTGTGGCGCAAGCTGCGCGCGCGCCGCGCCGCCGCGCGCCTGGACGACACCCGCAGCGCCGCCACGCCTGCGCCGGGCGCAGCCGCGGCGGCCCCGGGCACGCCCCCCGTCACGAGCGGCGCGCACGGCTTCGCCGCCCCCCCCACCGACACCGCCAAGGGAGCGAACGCATGATCCCCACCCTCGAGATCGAACGCGAGCGCACCCGCCTCGACGCCGAGCGCGAGAACGAGCGCGAGCACTGGGACGGCTCGGCCGCGGACGGGCGGGTGCTCCGGCCCGGAGAGCTCGACCTGTCGCACAAGGTCATCCTCTACCTCGACGACATCACCGTGAGCTTCGACGGCTTCCGCGCGCTCAACAAGCTCAGCCTGACCATCGACGCCGGCGAGCTGCGCTGCATCATCGGCCCCAACGGCGCCGGCAAGACCACCATGATGGACGTGATCACCGGCAAGACGCGGCCCGACTCGGGCACCGCCTTCTTCGGCCAGAC
The DNA here is from genome assembly GCF_000021765.1 of Thauera aminoaromatica. Classification (NCBI taxonomy): domain Bacteria; kingdom Pseudomonadati; phylum Pseudomonadota; class Betaproteobacteria; order Rhodocyclales; family Zoogloeaceae; genus Thauera; species Thauera aminoaromatica. The sequence goes on from NC_011662.2 coordinate 4,332,020, forward strand.
CATCGACCTCACCCGCCTGACCGAACCCGAGATCGCCCACGCCGGCATCGGCCGCAAGTTCCAGAAGCCGACCATCTTCGAGCAGCACACGGCCTTCGAGAACCTCGAGCTGGCCATGAAGGCCGACAAGCGCGTGCGCCGCACCCTGTTCGCCAGCCTCATCGACGACGAGCGCGACCGCGTCGCCGCGGTGCTGCGCCAGATCCGCCTCGACCAGGCCGCCGACCGCCCCGCCGGGCTGCTCTCGCACGGCCAGAAGCAGTGGCTGGAGATCGGCATGCTGCTGATGCAGGAGCCACGCCTGCTGCTGCTCGACGAGCCGGTCGCCGGCATGACCGACGACGAGACCGAGCGCACCGCCGAGCTGTTCACGAGCCTCGCCGGCAAGCACTCGCTGGTGGTGGTCGAGCACGACATGGCCTTCGTCGAGGCGCTCGGCGGCAAGGTCACGGTGCTGTGCGAGGGTTCGGTGCTGGCCGAGGGGGATCTCGCCACGGTGCAGGCGGATCCGCGCGTGATCGAGGTCTACCTGGGGCGCTGAACGAACATGCTCAAAGTCGACAACCTGAACCAGTACTACGGCGGCAGCCACATCCTGCGCGGCCTGTCCTTCGACGTGCCCGTCGGCAAGGTGACGACGCTGCTCGGGCGCAACGGCGTGGGCAAGACCACGCTGCTGAAGACCCTGATGGGCCTGGTGCCCGCCGCCAGCGGCAGCATTTCCTTCCACGACCAGGACATCACCCGCGCGCCGTCCTGGAAGCGCGTCGCCGCCGGCATCGGCTTCGTCCCGCAGGGGCGCGAGATCTTCCCGCGCCTCACCGTCGAGGAGAACCTGCTCATGGGCCTGGCCACCCGGCCACGCGGCAGCGCCATCCCGCCGCGCATCTTCGACATGTTCCCGGTGCTGAGGCAGATGATGGGCCGGCGCGGCGGCGACCTCTCCGGCGGCCAGCAGCAACAGCTCGCCATCGGCCGCGCGCTCGCCTTCGGCCCCCGGCTGCTGATCCTCGACGAGCCCACCGAGGGCATCCAGCCCTCCATCATCAAGGACATCGAGCGCGCCATCCGCAGCCTCGCCGAGACCGGCGAGATGGCCATCCTGCTCGTCGAGCAGTACTACGACTTCGCGCGCGCGCTCGCCGACCAGTACCTGGTAATGGAGCGCGGCGAGATCGTCATGCGCGGCGCAGGGGCGGACATGGACCGCGACGGGGTGCGCGAGGCGCTCGCGGTGTGAGGGTCGCCGCGTCGCGGGGCGCGGCGGGTCCGGCGGGTCTGCGCGGTCGCGCTGCGCCGCCGCACCGCGCTGGTGCGCCCGCAGGCGAACGCACCAGGACAGGGCATCGACGGATCTCCGCCGCGCCGCGCAGCCCCACCGTCGCACCCGCAACACCCCTGTCAGGCGCAGCCATCGGGCGTTCAGAGAGCTGGCCCGGGTCTTGCTAAACCTCCCCCATGTACCCGCCGCTGCCTCCCCTCGCCTCTTCGCTATTGCCCCCCGCCGGCGCCGCGGTATCCACGCCCTGGCGCGCCGGGCTGAGCCTGGAATACGAGAAGCGCGGCGCACGCAGCGTGCTCGCACGCCGTGAGCACTTCGGCCCGCTGCGCGTGCAGCGCGCGCTCTACCCGGAAGGCGAGGCCGTCTGCCACACCCTGCTGGTGCACCCGCCCGCCGGCATCGTTGGCGGCGACGAGCTGCGGGTGGACCTGCGCATCGGCGCGGGCGCGCACGTGCTGCTGACCACCCCGGGTGCCGGCAAGTGGTATCGCAGTGCCGGCGCGCGCGGCGTGCTCGCGCAGCACATCGCGGTGGCGACGGGCGCGGTGTGCGAGTGGCTGCCGCAGGAGAGCATCGTCCATGAAGGCGCGCTCGCCGGGCTCGCCACCGAGGTGCGCCTGGAAGGCGATGCCTGCTTCATCGGCAGCGAGATGCTGTGCTTCGGCCGCACGGCCTCCGGCGAACGCTTCGCCCGCGGCGAGCTGGCGATGCGCACCCGCATCGAGCGCGACGGCCGGCCGGTCTGGCTGGAGCGCGGCGTCGTGCATGGCGGTGGCGGGCTGCTCGCCGCCGCGCCCGGCCTGCACGGCCAGCCGGTGAGCGCGAGCCTGCTGATCGCCTCGCCGCGCTGCGACGAGGCCTTGCGCGATGCCTGGCGCGCGCTCTCGCCCGCGGCCGGCGAAGGCGCGGTGAGCCTGCTGCCGGGCGTGCTGGTGGCGCGCTGGCTGGGGCCGGCCTGCGAGCCCGGCCGGCAGTGGTTCACCCGCCTGTGGGCGACGGCGCGCCCGGCAGTCGCGGGACGGGCGGCGCACACGCCGCGGATCTGGAACACCTGAAACCCATGGGCGGCAGCGCGCCGCCGCGGAGGAAGACGATGGAACTGAGCCCACGCGAGAAGGACAAGCTGCTGGTGTTCACCGCCGGCCTGCTCGCCGAACGCCGGCGCGCGCGCGGCCTGAAGCTGAACTACCCGGAGGCGGTGGCGCTGATCACCTGCGCGATCCTCGAGGGCGCGCGCGACGGCCGCACGGTGGCGGAGCTGATGGGCTACGGCGCGACCCTGCTGACGCGCGCGGACGTGATGGCGGGCGTCGCGGAGATGATCCCCGACATCCAGGTGGAGGCGACGTTTCCCGATGGCACCAAGCTGGTGACCGTGCACAACCCGATCGTGTGAGGAGCAGGCCGATGATCCCCGGAGAACTCTTCGTCGCCGACGGCGACATCGAACTCGCCGCCGGCCGTGCCACGCGCACGCTGGTGGTGAGCAACACCGGCGACCGCCCGATCCAGGTCGGCTCGCACTACCACTTCGCCGAGACCAACAGCGCGCTCGACTTCGACCGCGCGGCGGCGCGCGGCTTCCGCCTGAACATCGCCGCCGGCACGGCGGTGCGCTTCGAGCCCGGGCAGTGGCGCACCGTCGAGCTGGTGGCGCTCGATGGCGAGCGCGAGGTGTACGGCTTCAACGGCCTCGTCATGGGACGGCTGGACGAGCCCGCGACCGCGCCCGCCGCGCACCGGACGCAAGGGAGCCTGTGATGGCGACGATCTCGCGCCGCGCGTACGCGGAGATGTTCGGCCCCACGGTGGGCGACCGGCTCCGCCTGGCCGACACCGAGCTCGTGATCGAGGTGGAGAAGGACTTCACCATCTACGGCGAAGAGGTGAAGTTCGGCGGCGGCAAGGTGATCCGCGACGGCATGGGCCAGGGCCAGGGCGTGGCCGCCGACGTGGCGGACACCATCGTCACCAACGCGCTGGTCATCGACGCGGTGGCGGGCATCGTGAAGGCCGACGTGGGTCTCAAGGACGGCCGCATCTGGAGGATCGGCAAGGGCGGCAACCCCGACATCCAGCCCGGGGTGACGATCCCGATCGGCGCCGGCACCGAGGTGATCGCCGGCGAGGGCATGATCCTCACCGCGGGCGGCATCGACAGCCACATCCACTGGATCTGCCCGCAGCAGATCGAGGAGGCGCTGAGCTCGGGCGTCACCACCATGCTGGGCGGCGGCACCGGGCCGGCGACCGGCACCTTCGCCACCACCTGCACGCCGGGCCCCTGGCACATCCACCGCATGCTGGAGGCTGCCGAGGCCTTCCCGATGAACCTCGGCTTCTTCGGCAAGGGCAACGCCAGCCTGCCGGCGCCGCTGAAGGAGCAGGTGCAGGCCGGCGTGATCGGGCTGAAGCTGCACGAGGACTGGGGCACGACGCCGGCGGCGATCGACAACTGCCTGACGGTGGCCGAGCAGATGGACATCCAGGTCGCCATCCACACCGACACGCTCAACGAGTCGGGCTTCGTCGAGACCACGCTGGCGGCGTTCAAGGATCGCACCATCCACACCTTCCACACCGAGGGCGCGGGCGGCGGCCACGCGCCGGACATCATCCGCGCGATCAGCCGCCCCAACGTGCTGCCGTCCTCGACCAACCCGACGCGGCCCTACACGGTCAACACCATCGACGAGCACCTCGACATGCTGATGGTGTGCCACCACCTCGATCCGAGCATCGCCGAGGACGTGGCCTTCGCCGAATCGCGCATCCGCCGCGAGACCATCGCCGCCGAGGACATCCTGCACGACACCGGCGCGTTCTCGATGATGTCGTCCGACTCGCAGGCCATGGGCCGGGTGGGCGAGGTGGTGATCCGCACCTGGCAGACCGCGCACAAGATGAAGCTGCAGCGCGGCTGGCTGGCGCCGCGGCGCAGCGCGGCGGCGGCGGTGCCGGACGCGGTGGCCGTGGTCGAGGGCAGCACCGCCAACGACAACTTCCGCGTCAAGCGCTACATCGCCAAGTACACCATCAATCCCGCGCTGACCCACGGCATCGCCCACGAGGTGGGCTCGATCGAGCCGGGCAAGCTCGCCGACCTGGTGCTGTGGCGCCCGGCCTTCTTCGGCGTCAAGCCGAGCCTGGTGATCAAGGGCGGCATGATCGCCGCGGCCGCGATGGGCGACCCCAACGCCTCGATCCCGACCCCGCAGCCGGTGCATTGGCGGCCGATGTTCGGCAGCTTCGGACGCGCGCTGAAATGCGCGGTGACCTTCGTGTCGCAGGCCGCGCTGCACAACGCCGCGGTGGCCGCGCTCGGGCTGCAGAAGCCGCTTGTGGCGGTGAAGGGCTGCCGCACGCTGACGAAGGCCGACATGGTGCTCAACGACGCCACGCCGCAGATCGAGGTCGATCCCGAGACCTATGTCGTGCGCGCCGACGGCGAGCACCTCGCCTGCGAACCCGCCACCGAGCTGCCGCTGGCGCAACGCTATTTCCTGTTCTGAGCGCAGCGCACCGGAACCGCACTGGAGACCTCCCGCCATGCCGATGACCGCAGAAACCCTGGCCGACTTCGTGATGCCCGCTCCCGCCACCGACGTGCTGCTGATCGAGCAGTTCCACGAGGGCGACGAGCCAGCGAGCGAGGTGCTCGAGCTCGACTTCGGCGCCCGCACCAAGAGCCGCCTGCGCACCCGGCTCGCCTCCGGCGCCGAGGTGGGCCTCTTCCTGCCGCGCGGCACCATCCTGCGCGGCGGACAGAAGCTGCGCGCACGCGACGGCCGCATCGTCGAGGTGCGCGCCGCCGCCGAGGACCTGCTCGAGGCGCGCTGCGCCTCGGCGGTAGCGCTGGCGCGCGCCGCCTTCCACCTCGGCAACCGCCACGTCGCGGTCGAGGTCGGGCACGACGAGGCCGGCGACTGGCTGCGCCTCCAGGCCGATCACGTGCTCGAAGGCATGCTGGTGGGGCTGGGCGCACTGGTCAGCACGCTGCGCGCGCCCTTCGAGCCCGAGGCCGGCGCCTACGCGCCCGGCCACCAGCACCCGGGCGACGGCAGCGGCGCGCGCATCCACCTCATGAGCGGGCAATGAGCGCCGCCACCCATCGCCCGAGGCCGGCGCCGGCAAGGCCATGCGCCGCCGCAGCCGCTGTCATCGAATGCAACGCCGCGGGAGCGGGTCGCGGCCTGTTGCCGCTGGTGCGCCTGCTGCAGCTCGCCAGCCCGGCACTGCCCGTCGGCGCCTACACCTACTCGCAAGGCCTGGAGTGGGCGGTGGAGAGCGGCCTCGTGCGCAGCGAGGCGGAGGCCGCGGCGTGGATCGGCGAGCTGCTGGAATGGAGCCTGGCACGCTTCGAGGTGCCGCTGCTCGGTTGCCAGCTCGCGGCGTGGTCGCGAAACGAAGACGCCGAGCTCGCGCGGCTCAATGACGACTTTCTCGCCAGCCGCGAGACTGCCGAGCTGCGCGCCGAGACGGTGCAGATGGGCTGGTCGCTGGTGAGGCTGCTGGCCGAGCTGGATGCGTTTGCGTCGATTCCCGGCTGGCGCGCGCGCCTGCTGGCGATCGAGGCCCCCGCCTTTCCCACCGCGTGGTCGGCCGCCGCCGCGGCCTGGCAGGTAGCGCCCGGCGAGGCGCTCGTCGCCTACCTGTGGGCCTGGCTGGAGAACCAGGTGATGGCCGCGGTGAAGGCCGTGCCGCTCGGCCAGAGTGCCGGGCAGCGCCTGCTCGCGACGCTCGGCGACCGCATCCCGGCGCTGGCGGCGGCGGCGCTCGTGCTGCCCGAGACGGCCTGGAGCAACTACACCCCCGGCCTGGCGATCGCCAGCAGCCGGCACGAGACCCAATACACGAGGCTGTTCCGATCATGACCCCGATTTCTGCCCTCCACGCCGCGCATGCCCCCACGACCGCCCGTGCACACGCCGGACCGCAGCGCGGCCCCCTGCGCGTCGGCATCGGCGGCCCGGTCGGTTCGGGCAAGACCGCGCTGACCCTGGCGATGTGCCTGGCCCTGCGCGACAAGTACGACATCGCCGTGGTCACCAACGACATCTACACCGCCGAGGACGCCCAGTTCCTCGTGCGCAACGAGGCGCTCGCGCCCGAGCGCATCATCGGCGTGGAGACCGGCGGCTGCCCGCACACCGCGATCCGCGAGGACGCCTCGATCAACCTCGAGGCGGTCGAGCGCCTGAACGCGCGCTTCCCCGGGCTGGACATCGTCTTCGTCGAATCCGGCGGCGACAACCTCGCCGCCACCTTCTCGCCCGAGCTCTCCGACCTGACGATCTACGTGATCGACGTCTCCGCCGGCGACAAGATCCCGCGCAAGGGCGGGCCGGGCATCACCCGCAGCGACCTGCTGGTGATCAACAAGATCGACCTCGCGCCGCTGGTAGGCGCCTCGCTCGAGGTCATGGACCGCGACGCGCGCAGGATGCGGGGAGATCGCCCCTTCCTGTTCTCGAACCAGAAGACCGGACAGGGCCTGCGTGAGATCATCGACTTCATCGAGCGCCAGGGCATGCTGGCCGCCGCCTGAACACCGCAAGACCTTCCCGCACTCCTGGAGAATCCACCATGACGATCCGCTTCCGCTCCGTGCTCGCCGCCAGTGCGCTCGCAAGCCTCTCGGGCGCCGCGCTCGCCCACCCCGGGCACGCACCCGCCAGCTTCGCCAGCGGCTTCGCCCATCCGCTCGGCGGGCTCGACCACCTGCTCGCCATGCTCGCGGTCGGCCTCTACGCCGCACGCCAGCCGGGCGCTGCACGCCTGCTGCTGCCCACCGGCTTCGTGCTGGCGATGCTCGCCGGCGCCGGCCTCGGCGCGCTCGGCCTCGCCCTGCCCGCGGTCGAGGCCGGCATTTCCGCCTCGGTGCTGGTGCTGGGCCTGCTGATCGCATTCGCCGCCCGCCTGCCGCTGGCGGCGAGCCTGCCCCTGGTCGCCGCCTTCGCGCTCTTCCACGGCCATGCCCACCACGCCGAGATGGGCGACGCCACCCTGCTCGGCTACAGCCTCGGCTTCGCACTCGCGACCGCGGCCCTGCACGCGGCCGGCCTGACGCTCGCACGCGCCTTCCCCGACAGCCGCGGCGGACGCCTTGCGCTGCGCCTGGGCGGCGGGGGAATCGCCGGCGTGGGCGTCGCCCTGCTCGGCGGCTGAAGCCTCCGCGGCAAGACCGCCGCGCCGGTGCTAGGGCGGCGCGCTCCGGGGAGACGGCACCCTGCCGGCGAAACCCGCCGCCGCCTCGTCGAAGCGCTCCACCAGCCAGTCCGCGGTCGCGGCGACGCGAGCGAGCGGACGGGCGTCGGGGTGGATCAGCATCCACAGCTCGCGGTACAGGATCGGCTCCGCGCCGGACAGGCGGACCAGGCCGGGGTCCGCATCGGCGACGAAGCAGGGTAGCAGGCCGTGGCCGATGCCGCCGGCCACCGCTCGCACGAGGCCGCGCAGGCTGTTCGAGCGCAGGCGGATGCGGCCCTCGCCCAACATGGCGTGCAGGCGGCGCATCTCCGGGGTGTGGTCGAGGTCCTCGTTGTAGGCCACCCAGTCGCCGGCGCTCACCGCCAGGTCGCCGCGCGCCGCGCCGTAGAGCGCGAAGCCGACCCCGGCGAGCTTGCGGATGAGGAAGTCCCCGCTCGCCGGACGCGCGAGGCGGATGGCAATGTCGGCCTCGCGGCGCGCGACGTTGAGGTTGTCGTTGCTGGCGACGAGGTCGACGCGCAGCTCCGGATGGCGGGCGTACAGGCCGGGCAGCCGCGGCACCAGCCACTCGCCGATCAGGGCGCTCACCGCGGTGATCCGCACCACGCCGCCGACCGCGCCGGCACCCGCCTCGGCCAGGCGCGTGATGCCGGCCACGTCCTCTTCGATGCGCGCAGCCCGCTCCAGCACGCGGGCGCCCACCGCGGTCGGCCGCCACAAACCCTCGTCGCGCTCGAACAGCGCCGTGCCCAGGCCCTCCTCCAGCGCGCGCAGGCGGCGCGCCACCGTGGTCTGATCGACCGCCAGCCTGCGCGCCGTGGCGGCGAGCGTGCCCTCGCGGCCGAGGGTGACGAGGAAACGCAGATCGTCCCAGTTCATGTGCCGGAATCCATGCAAATCTGCAGCAGTGTAGAGCAGGAATGTGCATTTACGCAGGCCGTCGGCCGCCTGTACGCTGCCACCATCGTTTCTCGACCCCACAAGGAGCCCCCCATGAGCACCGCATCCATTCCCCTTCGTCAGCTTTCCGGTCTGCCCGCTACCCCGGCCCGCCTGTCCGAGTCGGCGCTCGTCATCGTCGACGCCCAGAACGCCTACCGCGGCGGCGTGATGCAGCTCGAAGGCGTGGAGCCGGCCCTGGACGAATGCGCTCGCCTGCTGGCGCGCGCGCGCGCGCTGAAGATCCCGGTGGTGCACATCCAGCACGACTCGGGCCCCGGCTCGCCCTTCGACCCGAGCGCCGAATGCGGCGCGATCGCCGACAAGGTGGCGCCGGTGGCCGGCGAGGCGGTGGTGGTCAAGCACTACCCGAACTCCTTCGTCGGCACCGAGCTCGACGCGCACCTGAAGGCCGCGGGGGTCAAGAACCTGGTCGTGGTCGGCTTCATGACCCACATGTGCATCAACTCCACCGCGCGCGGCGCCTTCAACCTCGGCTACGCGGTCGCCGTGCCCGCCGCGGCCACGGCCACCCGCGCCCTGCCCGCGCCCGACGGCAGCGTGCTCGCGGCCGCCGCCCTGCAGGTCGCCGCGCTCACCGCGCTCGCGGACCTGTTCGCGGTCGTGGTCGCCGACGGCGCGGCCATCCCGGACTGAGCGCCGACGCGGGGAACACCCGAGAGACCCCCCATCGCCATACGGGAGCGACGCGCGTCGCGATCACGGCGCCCCAAATCCGTGCCGCCGTCCGGCACCGCCCGATCGCGACTTGCGTCGCTCCCACGCCCGCCCCCGAGCCCCGGCGGGAACCGTGCCGCCCTCCTGTAGGCGCGACGCAAGTCGCGACCACGGCGCCCCAAATCCGCGCCGCCGTAACGGCACCGCCCGATCGCGACTTGCGTCGCTCCCACACCCGCCCCCGAGCCCCGGCGGGATACCGTGCCGCCCTCCTGTAGGAGCGACGCAAGTCGCGATCACGGCGCCCCAAATCCGCGCCGCCGTAACGGCACCGCCCGATCGCGACTTGCGTCGCTCCCACACCCGCCCCCGAGCCCCGGCGGGATACCGTGCCGCCCTCCGGTAGGAGCGACGCAAGTCGCGATCACGGCGCCCCAAATCCGCGCCGCCGTACCGGCACGGCCCGATCGCGACTCGCGTCGCTCCCACGCCCGCCCCCGAGCCCCGGCGGGAAACCGTGCCGCCCTCCTGTAGGAGCGACGCAAGTCGCGATCACCGCTTCTTCCACGCGCGGCCGGACGTCAGCCGGCCGGCTCGAAACGCACCCCCTGCGCCAGCGGCAGCGCGTCGGAGTAGTTGATCGTCGCGGTCATCCTGCGCATGTAGGCGCGCCAGGCATCGGCACCCGCCTCGCGCCCGCCGCCGCTGTCCTTCTCGCCGCCGAAGGCGCCGCCGATCTCGGCGCCACTGGTGCCCGCATTGACGTTGGCGATGCCGCAGTCGCTGCCGGTGGTGGAGAGGAAGCGCTCGGCCTCGCGCAGGTCGGTGGTGAAGATCGCCGACGACAGGCCCTGCGGCACCGCGTTCTGGCGCGCGATCGCATCCTCCAGCTCCGCGTACTCGAAGCAGTTCAGCAGCGGCGCGAAGACCTCCTCCATGCTGTTCGTCACGGAGGGCGGATGCTCGACCAGGGCCGGACGCACGTACCAGGCCGCGGGGAAACGCTCGGCGAGCACGCGCTCGCCACCATCGATGCGCGCCCCCGCCGCGCGCGCCGCGGCGAGCGCTGCCTGCATGCGGGTGAAGGCCTCGCCCCCGATCAGCGGCCCGACCAGGGTGTCGGCCGCACGCGGATCGCCCACCACCAAGCCGGCAAACACCGCGCGCAGGCGTTCGAGCAGTTGCTCGCGCACGGCCGCGTGCACGAACAGCCGGCGGGTGCCGGTGCAGCGCTGGCCGGCGGTGCCGACCGCGCCGAACACGATGGCGCGCAGCGCGAGCTCGAGGTCGGCGCTCGGCGCCACGATCACCGCGTTGTTGCCGCCGAGCTCGAGCAGGCTGCGCCCGAGCCGCTGCGCCACCCGCGGCGCGAGCGCCCGCCCCATCGCGCAGCTGCCGGTGGCCGAGAGCAGCGCCACGCGGCGGTCGTCGGCGAGCTGCACGGCGCGCTCGGCGCCGCCCACGATCACCGCCGACAGCCCGCGCGGCACCTCCTCCATGCCCGCCGCCGCCTGTTCGAGCAGGCGCTGGCAGGCGAGCGCGCACAGCGGGGTGCGCTCGGAGGGCTTCCACAGCAGGCTGTCGCCGCACACCAGCGCGATCGCTGCGTTCCACGCCCACACCGCGACCGGGAAGTTGAAGGCGGTGACGATCGCCACCGGGCCGAGCGGGTGCCAGCTCTCGCGCAAGGCATGGCCGGGCCGCTCGGAGGCGATGGTCAGGCCGTGCAGCTGGCGCGACAGGCCGACCGCGAAGTCGCAGATGTCGATCATCTCCTGCACCTCGCCTTCGCCCTCGCTGCGGATCTTGCCGCACTCGAGGGTGACCAGTTCGGCGAGGAGGGCCTTGTGCTCGCGCAGCGCCTGCGCGAAGCGGCGCACCAGCTCGCCACGGCGCGGCGCCGGCACGCGGCGCCAGGCCTCGAAGGCCGCCACGCTGCGCGCGATCGCGGCATCGGTGGTGGCGCCATCCTGCGGCGCGAGGCGCGCGAGCAGGCTGCCGTCGATCGGGCTATGCACCGCCAGCGCGCCCTCGCGCAGGCGGGGGGCGTCGAGGCCGAGGGGAAGGAAGCGGGCGTTGCTCAACATGCTGGGGTCCTCCTCGGAGTCACATGCCGGAGGCCGGCCCGGCGAGGACGCCGCTGGCGGCGCAGCGCACCTCCTCGCTGTCGGTCAGGAAGTGGCGGCCGAAGCGGTTGGTGACGAAGTCGCAGAAATCGACGTCCTCCTGGCGCACGAAGCCCGCCTGCGGCAGGCGGCCCGCCGCGAGCAGGTCGAGCACCGCGCACAGCGCGCTCGCGGTGGTGAGCTGGATCGCGCTGCGCAGGCGGCCGTTGACCTCGGCCGCATAGAGCTTGCGCGCGAAGGTCTCCTGCATCAGCAGGCCCTCGCGCCGGCCGCTGACGGTGACGAAGACCAGCACCACGTCCTGCATGGTCACCGGGATCGCCGACTCCAGGATGTCCTTGAGCAGCGCGCGCCGCTCGCCCAGGCGCAGGTCGTGCAGCAGCAGCTTCATCACGTCGCGGTGGCCGCGGTAGCGCACGGTGCGGTAGTTGAGGTTGCGCACCCGGCCCTCGAGCGTGTCGCACAGCGTACCCAGCCCACCCGAGGTGTTGAAGGCCTCGTAGTCGTCGCCGTCGAGCGAGAAGTGCTCGAGCTCCTCGAGCGCCGGCATCTCGCGGCGCACCCCGTCGACGATCGCCTCGCAGGGGTTGAGGTACTCGTTGATGAGGCCGTCGGTGCTCCAGGTCAGGTTGTACTTGAGGCCGTTGGAGGGGTACTTGGGCAGTGCGCCGACGCGCATGCGCACGTCGCGCAGTTCGTCGAAGCGCGCGGCGAGGTCGTGGGCGACGATGGAGATGAAGCCGGGCGCCAGCCCGCATTGCGGGATCAGCGCGCTGTGCGCGCCGCGGGCGAGCTCGCGTACCCGGCGCGTGCTGGCGACGTCCTCGGTGAGGTTGAGGTAATGCACCCGCTGCGCCACCGCGGCCGCGGCGATGCGCATGCCGATGTCGAAGGGCCCGGCGTCGATCACCGCCCAGCGCCCTTCCAGCTCCGCGGCGAGCGCATCGGCGTCGGCGACGTCCAGCGCGCAGGCCTGCACGTGCGCGAGCTCTGCCCCCACGCGCTCGACCGCGGCGGGGTCGCGATCCGCGACCGTCACCGCATAGTCTCCGCTCCCGGCGAGCAGATCGGCGATCACCGTGCCGATCTTGCCCGCGCCGACGATCAGGATGTCCCTCATGACGCCCTCCCCGCGCGGATTGGCTGGTTTCAGGCCTTGAGACCCTGCGCGCGGGGAAATGGTTGCGCGGCGCGGGCCGCGGGGCGCCGGCGCCTCTTCAGCCCAGCCAGGGCGCCGCCAGCGCCGCCACGTCCACGCGCGCGCGCAGCCGCGCCGCGAGCAGGTACAGGCCGCCGAGCTTGCGGTGCAGGAAGAGCGCATCGGCGGGCGGGGTGTGCCAGAAGTCGCGCTCCATGCTCAGCTTCAGCCCGGCATCGCGCAGGCGCAGCGGCAGGTCGCTGGTACCGAAATCGTAGGCGCCGGGGTGGCGCACCGGCTCGCAAGCGATCTCGAAGAGGTCGATCACCGCATCGCGCTGATGGGCATGGATATTGTCCTGGAAGTAGCCGATCGCCTGCGCCGCCTCGCCCATCGTGACGCGGTCGCCACGCACCGAGCCCGCCATCAGGCGGCGGTAGGCCTCGACCACCGGCTCGGCGTAGGGCCGGGTGGCGCCGAAGTCGAGCAGGACCACACGGCCGCTGGCGGCGTCGAAGCGGTAGTTGGCGAAGTTGGGGTCGGTCTGGATGAGGCGGAACTCGAACAGCTCGCGGAACAGCAGGCCGATCAAGAGGCTCGCCACGCGGTCGCGCAGCGCCTGGTCGGCCGCCTGCGGGTCGGCGAGCGTCTCCACCGCCACGCCCTCCACCCAGCTCATCGCCAGGATGTCGCTGCGGGTGAGCGCATCGACCGCGCGCGGCAGCACGAAGTGTTCCGCATCGCCGAGCAGGCCGCCGAAGCGGTGCAGGCTCTCGGCCTCGCGACGGTAGTCGGCCTCCTCGTGGAGCTGGCGCTTGGCCTCGGCGAGCAGCGGCGCGAGATCGAGCGCCTTGGGCAGCAGCCCGGAGACGCGCAGCAGGGTGGCGACGTTGTCCACGTCGCTGTCGATGCTGCGCCGCACGCCGGGATATTGCAGCTTGATCGCCAGTTCCTCGCCATCGCGGGTGCGCGCGCGATGCACCTGGCCGATCGAGGCCGCCGCGCACGGGGTGAAGGAAAAGCGCTCGAAGCCCTGCTCCCAGCCCTTGCCCCAGTGCGTCTCCAGCACCTCGACCACCTGGCTCATCGGCATCGTGCGCGCGTCCTCGCGCAGGCGGGCGAGGATGTCGGCGAGTTCGGGCGGCAGCAGGCTGCCGGCGTCCATCGACATCAGCTGGCCGACCTTCATCGCCGCACCGCGCAGCTGCGCGAGCTGTTCGGCGACGCGGCGGGCGTTGGCCGGGGTGAGCACCAGCTCGCTCACCTTGGGTCGTTTGCCGGCGGCGAGCTGGCGCGCACCCTCGGCGAGCATGCCGCCCGCCACCCCGGTGGCGAGACTGCCCAGGCGGGCAAGACGGGACAGGCGGCCGCCCGGTACCACGGCGCTGCGCGCGGCATCCGCGACGGGAATGCTCGGGTCGATGGCGCTGGCGGCGGTGTTCATGGCGTGCTCCTCGGTGGAGATTCGGGCCGGGCTCGGGTGGGCAGGTGCAGACTTCAGTACGGCCATTGCACGAAGGCGCCGCTGATCAGCGCGATGCAGGCGACGGTGGTGAGGCGCAGGCGCAGCGGCAGATACCACTCGGGCAGACCGGCCACGCGGGCCAGACGGCGGTCCTGCACGTAGTGCAACACGAAGCCGAGCACCAGCAGCACCGCGGCGTCCGACGGCACCAGCAGCAGCGCCGGCCAGGCAATCAGCGAAGGCACCACGCTCCACAGCAGGCTGCGCACGCGAGTACGTTCGTCCAACCCGGGCAGCGCCATCGCGAAGCCCCAGTGCAGCGCGCACACGAAACTGAGGATCACGGCCCCGTAGGCGAACAGCGCGTCGCTCCAGGTGATGCCATGGTGGGCGTCGAGCAGGCTGGCGGGGGCGAGCACCACGAAGGGGATCAGGCCGGCGTAGCCGAGCCGGTTGGCGGTGCGGCGGACGGAGTCGGGAAGCAGGACGTTCATGATCGCGGCTCGCGGGGGAGGAAGAAGGGCAGGCTTGGGGGCGGAGGGACAGAGCGGAGTCCGGGGTGGGCGCCGTGGCCGGCCCTGCGCCGCCAACGGAGGCTCGGAGTCGGATTGCGCGCCTTGGCCATGCACGCCCCGCGCTTGAGTTCATCTTATGAAGCCAATCCTATTTTGTCCAGGACAAAAAGAGTATATTCAAGCTCGTGTCCAACTCCCCCCTTCCTCCCGGATCGCCCATGAACGCCAATCCACACCTTGCAATCATCGGCGCCGGGATTGCCGGCCTGGCCTGCGCGCGCAGCCTCGCCGACTCCGGAGTCCGCGTCACTGTCCTCGACAAGAGTCGCGGCCCGGGCGGGCGCACCAGCACCCGCCGCGGCGAGGGCTGGGCCTGCGACCACGGCGCGCAATACTTCACCGCGCGCCACCCGGACTTCATCGAGGAACTCGCAGCCTGGCAGGCGGCGGGGGTGGCGGCGCCGTGGCCGGCGCGCCTCACCGTGTTCGACAGCGACGGCCGCCGCGGCGTGCACGGCGAGGAGGCGCGCTTCGTCGGCACGCCGCGCATGACCGCGCCCGCCCGCCACCTGGCGCGAGGCCTGGACCTGCGCGTGCAGCTGACGGTGAGTGCGCTGCAGCGCTACCCGCACGGCTGGGAGATCGCCACCGCCGAGCGCGGGATGCTGCCCGAGGCCTTCGACGGCGTGCTGCTCGCGGTGCCCTCGCCGCAGGCGGTGCCGCTGCTGCTGCCCTTGTCGCCGGCGCTCGCCGCGACGGCGCAGGCGGCGCGGATGCAGGCCTGCTGGGCGCTGATGGCGCGCTTCGATGCCCCCCTGGCGGTGGATTTCGACGCCGCCTTCGTCAATCGCGGGCCGCTGCGCTGGGTCGCGCGCGACCGCTCCAAGCCGGGGCGGGACGGGCTGGAGACCTGGTCGCTGCACGCGAGCGCGGAGTGGAGCGAGGCGCACATCGAGGATGCGCCCGAGCGCGTCGCCGTGGCGCTGGTCGGCGCCTTCGAGGAACTCGGCGGGCGCATGCCGCTGGGCTGGGCGGCGCACCGCTGGCGCTACGCGATCACCGAATCCGCGCTCGACGGCGGCTGCGCCTGGGATGCCGCGCAGGCCTTGGGGCTGTGCGGCGACTGGGCCAACGGCGGCCGCGTGGAGGGCGCCTGGCTGAGCGGGCGCGCGCTCGCGCGCCGGGTGCTCGACGGCCTCGCGGCGGGCTGAGCGTGCGCGCATGAATGCGCTGCCGGGGTCGAGCATGACCGCGCCCGCGACGCGTCCCGCTCGCGCACGCACGCGCAGGAGCGCGCCGTGAGCTACGGCCTGGTCTGGTTCAAGCGCGACCTGCGCCTCGCCGATCACGCCGCCTTGGCCACGGCCGCGCGGCGCGGGCCGGTGCTGTGCGTGCTGATCGTCGAGCCGTCGCTGTGGGCGCAGCCCGACGCCGCGCGCCAGCACTACGAGTTCATGCTCGAAAGCGCACGCGAGCTGCACGCCGGGCTGGCCCGCGTCGGCGGTCGCCTGCACCTGCTGGTGGGCGAGGCCGTCGCGGTGCTCGATCGCCTGCACGCCGCAGCGCCCTTCGACACCCTGCATTCGCACGAGGAGACCGGCAACGCCGCGAGCTACGCGCGCGACCGCGCGGTGGCGCGCTGGTGCCGGGCGCGCGGCGTGCGCTGGCACGAGCCGGCGCAGTTCGGCGTGGTGCGCCGGCTCGACGACCGCGACCGCTGGCAGGCAGCGTGGGAGGCGCAGGTCGCCGCGCCGCAGGTCGAGCTGCCCGAGCCCTCGCGGCTGCGCTTCGTTGCGTTGCCCGCTGCCCTGCAGCCGGGCGCCGGCGCGACCTGGCCGGATCGCGGCGCGATCGCCGCCGTGCGTGCGCCGGCGGCCGTGGCCCTCGGGCTCGACGCCTTCGAGCCGCCCCGGCGCCAGCGTGGCGGGCGGCACGCGGCGCTGGAGGTGCTGCACGACTTCCTCGACGCGCGCAGCGGGCAATACCGCGGCGGCATCTCCTCGCCGCTGAAGGCACCCACCGCGTGCTCGCGGCTGTCGCCCTACCTGGCCTGGGGCTGCCTGAGCCTGCGCGAACTGGTGCAGGCCACCCGCGCGCGCGTCGCCGCGCTGCCCGAGGGCGACCGCCGCCGCGCCGGCCTGGCGGCCTTCCTCAGCCGCCTGTACTGGCACTGCCACTTCATCCAGAAGCTGGAGAGCGAGCCGACGCTGGAGTTCCGCAACCTGCACCGCGGCTACGACGGCCTGCGCGAGCCGGAATGGAACCAGGCGCATTTCGACGCGCTGGTGGGCGGGCGCACCGGCTGGCCACTGGTCGACGCCTGCGTGGCGATGCTGCGCGCGACCGGCTGGCTCAACTTCCGCATGCGCGCGATGCTGGTGTCGGTGGCGGCCTACCCGCTCTGGCTGCACTGGCGCGAGGTCGGCCTGTGGCTGGCGCGCGCCTTCCTCGACTACGAGCCCGGCATCCACTGGAGCCAGCTGCAGATGCAGTCCGGCACCACCGGCATCAACACCACCCGGGTGTACAACCCGATCAAGCAGGCGCGCGACCACGACCCGCAGGGCGTGTTCGTGCGGCGCTGGCTGCCGGCACTGCGGCGGGTGCCGGACACCTGGCTGTTCGAGCCCTGGCGCATGCCGGAGTCGGTACAGGCGCGCTGCGGCGTGCGCGTCGGCGAGGACATCGCGTTGCCGGTGGTCGATCTGGAGAGCGCCACGCGCGCCGCCAAGACGCGCATCCACGCACTGCGCGCCCAGCCCGAGGTGCGCGCGGCGAAGGCGGCCATCGTCGAGCGCCACGGCTCGCGCAAGCCGCCGCAGGGGCGGCGCAAGACGGCGGCGGGGTCGGCGTCGGGACAGCTGGACCTGGGGTTTTGAGGGGGCAAGGCGATGCGGATGCGGCGCAAGGGGGATCTGCCGACGAAGCCATGCGCGGGGTGTGGGCGGCCGTTCGCGTGGCGGAAGAAGTGGGAGCGCGTGTGGGACGAGGTGCGCTTTTGCTCGGAGCGCTGCCGGCGGGAGCATGGCAAGCCGGGGCGCTGAACGACGACTTTTTGCGGCGGGCCGCGGAGAACAGGCGGGCCTCGAGGGCTTTGCGGGTGGGTGTCGATGCTTTCGGACGTGGTGATCTTCTGGTTTCGCAACGATCTGCGCGTGGGTGACAACCTCGCGCTGGTGGAGGCCTGTGCGTCCGCCGGGCGCCTGCTTCCGGTTTACTGCCACGACCCCTCCGCCGATGCACCGACGCGCTGGGGCTTCGTGCGCCGCGGGCCGCATCGGCGCGCCTTCCTGGAGGCGGCGCTGGGCGACCTGGATGCGGCCCTGCGGGCGCGCGGCAGCGCGCTGCTGCAGCTGAACGGCGCGCCGCGTGCGGTGCTGCCGGCGCTCGCGGAAGCCGTGGGGGCGGCCGTGGTGGTGTGCGAGGCGATCGCGGCACCCGAGGAGGAGGACGAGCTCGCCGCGCTACGCGCCGCCGGGCTGAAGGTGAAGGCGATATGGCAGTCCACCCTGCTCGACCCCGCGGCGCTGCCTTTCGCGGCGGCGCGCCTGCCCAAGGTGTTCACCGCCTTTCGCCAGGCAGTGGAGTCCGCCGGCCTGCAGCCGCCCGCGCCCCTGCCGGCGCCGCGGACCCTGCCGCCGTGGCCACCGCTCGATCGACCGACCCGCAGGAGCGACGCAAGTCGCGATCTCCGCGCCGGGCGCTCGCCGGGGGTGGCCGGTCGCGATCCTTGCGCCGGGCGCTCGCCGGGGGTGGAGCGTGCGGAACCGGGGAATCGCGACTTGCGTCGCTCCTACGGGGGCTCCTGCGGGGCCGCCGATGCGCTCACCGTGGAAATCGGCGAACAGGCCTCGTTTCCGTGGTGGCAGCCGGCATTCGCCGGGGGCGAGCGTGCGGCGCTCGCGCATCTGGCACGCTATTTCGCCGGCGATCGGCCGCGGCACTACAAGGCGACGCGCAACGGGCTGAGCGGCGTCGACTTCTCCAGCAAGTTCTCGCCCTGGCTGGCGCAGGGCGCCTTGTCGGCGCGGGTGGCCTTGGCCGCGCTGCGCCGCCACGAGATCGAGCAGGGGCCGAGCGACGGAAGCTACTGGCTGTGGTTCGAGCTGCTGTGGCGCGACTACTTCCGCCTCCTGCATCTGCAGCAAGGCCGCCGTCTGTACCGGGCGCGCGGGCTGAACGAAGGCGCAGCGCAGCCCGCGCACGACGCCGCTGCGTTCGCGGCCTGGCGCGTGGGCGGCACCGGCCATCCCTTCATCGACGCCGGCATGCGCGAGCTCGCGGCCACCGGCTGGCTGTCGAACCGCATGCGCCAGATCGTCGCCAGCTACCTGATCCACGACCTCGGCTGTGACTGGCGTGCCGGCGCGGCGTGGTTCGAGGCGCAGCTGGTCGATTACGACGTGTATAGCAACCAGGGCAACTGGCTCTACATCGCCGGCCGCGGCACCGATCCGCGTGGCGGGCGGCGCTTCGATCCGGACCGGCAGGCGGCGATGTACGACGCGGACGGCGCCTATCGGGCGCTGTGGGCCGAGCCCGAGCCGCGCACGCGGGCCAGCGCCGCTGGCGGCAGCGCGCCGAGCAGGGCCCCGGCCGACACCACCACGATGCCGACGATGGTGGTCGTGCCGAGGGCCTCGTCCAGGATCAGATAGGCGCCGATCGCGGTAAACGCGGGCACCAGCGCCAGCATCATCGAGGCTTCGCCGGCGCCGACCTTCTGCACCGCGTAGCTGTAGAAGCCGGCGGCGAGCATGGAGGCGATCACGCCCTGGTACACGCACTGCAGCGCGATCTCGCCCCAGCTTGCGGCGCCGATGCCGGATGGCAGCCAGAGCAGGTAGATCGGCATGAAGACCAGCGCCGAGAAGCTCGCGATGCCGAGGATGCCGAACTGCGGCTTGACCTGCCAGCGCCGCATCAGCAGGCCGAAGATCGCCCACGCCAGTGCGGCGGCGAGGAAGAGCAGGTCGCCGATCCAGGCGCTCCCCTGCGCCGGGGCGAGCAGGCTCTCGAAGCCGATCAGCAGCAGGCCGGCGGTCGAGAGCAGCAGGGCGACCACGGTCGGGCGGGCGATGCGGAAGCCGCTCGTCACCGCCATGATCACGATGGTCCAGAACGGGATGCCGCCGTTCACGAAAACCCCCGCGTGCGCGCTCGGCGCGAAGGCGAAGCCCCAATACACGCACAGCCCGTAGGCCAGCCCGCCGACGCAGGCGAGCACGGCATGGCGCGGCCAGTCGCGCATCGGCACGAAGCGCAGGAAGAAGGGCAGCGCGATCATGCCGGAGACGCCGTAGCGCATCGCGGCGAGGTCGAAGGGGCTGAAGCTGGTGGTGGCGCCGAAGCGCGACACGAGGTTGAAGCCGGACCAGAACACCACCACGGCGAGTGCGGCGAGCAGGCCCCGGACGGCGTCGGAGTGGGAGGGGTGGGGCGTGGTCAATTCGGCTCCGGATAAGGTACGGGTGGGCGGCGGTGATCGTCGGCGCGCCAGGACCGGGAGCGGCCGGGCGCGCCGGGCGGCCGCGGGCGGCTTCAGCCCGGCTGGTTGCGCATGAAGTCGGCGGTCTTGAAGAAGCTCTGCAGCAGGCGCTCGCGCATCGGCTCGGCGATTCCCGCCTCCTCCATCGCCAGCAGCATGCAGGCGACCCACTGGTCGCGCTCGCGGGTGCCGATCGCGAACGGCATGTGGCGGGCGCGCAGGCGCGGGTGGCCGAACTGCTGCACGAAGAGGTCCGGCCCGCCCAGCCAGCCGGAGAGGAACATGAAGAGCTTGTCCCGGGAGCCCTGCAGGTCTTCGGGGTGCAGCGCGCGCAGTTCGGCGAACTGCGGGGTTTCGGCCATGAGGCCGTAGAAGCGGTCGCACAGGCGGGCGAGTACGGGTTCGCCGCCGATCGTGTCGTAGGGGGTGGTCGGGTCCATCGTGGTCCACGGGGGCTGTGGGGGGGGTTGCGGCACCTCGAACCAGGCGCACCGACCAGGATTGTCGCAGACTCGGGCAGCGCTTGCGCGGTTCGGCGCCCGGCGGTACGCGCGGCGAGGCATCCACCTCCGGCGCGGCCGGATTGCAGCCGCGGGAGCGGGCTGGCTGGCGTATCCGAAACCGCACTCGTCGCCGGCTGCGCCGGTTTTCCGTGGGAGCGACGCGAGTCGCGATGACGGCCACCCGGCTGCGACGAGTCTCGGCGGGTGATCAGACGTTGCCATCGCGACTTGCGTCGCTCCTGCAGAATCCGCCTTGCATCCCGGATGCTGCGCCGGCTGCGCCCGACTCGTGCCCCGCCCCCCGGGGGGCGTGGCTGCGCCTTAGAGCTGCACCACCGGCAGCCGCCTCACCGCCTTGACCAGGATCTTGTAGATGTCGTGGTCGAAGGCCGGGCGGCCGGCCTCCAGCAGGTCGGCGAGCATGGCTTCGTCGGTGGCGGTGCCGAGCCAGCGCCAGCCGTCGACGACGTGGATGGCCTCGCCCTCGCGCAGGCCGACCGGGCCGGGCCAGGTCCAGTGCTCGACCTTCAGCGCGTGCAGGGCCTCGATCAGGCGCAGGGCGTGGGCCTGGGGGGATTCGCCGCCGTGGCAGGCGCCACGGCAGCGCTTCAACTGGAAGTCGAAGCAGCGCGCACCTTGCGGGGGTTTCTCCAGGCCGAGCAGCGGCGGGCACAGGGCGTGGTCGCGGGCGAGCGCGCGCAACCGGTTGGTGGCCTCGCGGCGGGTGCGGAAGAAACCGTAGAGGTCGTCGCGGCGGCCGAAGTCGAGGTCGGCCGCATGCACCAGCTCCAGCCGCCAGTCGCCGACGATGTCGGTGGCGAGCCGCCAGGTGCACAGCTCGCGGTTGCGGCGCAGCTGGCGGTTGTGGGTGGGCTGCAGGCGCTTGACCAGTTCGGCTTCCTTCAGCAGCGCGCCGATCTCGCCGGCGGTCGCGATCCATTCGATGCGGCGCACCTGCTGGGAGAGGCTGAGCTCGCGGTCGCTGCTGTGGTCGGCGGCGAAGTGCGACAACACCCGGCTGCGCAGCCGCGTGCTCTTGCCGATGTAGAGCGGCAAGTCCTGCAGCGGCGCGTGGCGCTTGCGGTCGCGCGCGCCGGTGCGCGCCCTGCCGGGTCCGAGCGGATCGGCCTCGGCTTCGGCGTCGGCTTCATCGTTGCCCCCAAGCTGGCTGCTCTCGCCCCCGCGCTCGCCGTAGAACAGATACACCCCCGGCGTGTCGGGCAGGTCGGCGATTTGCTCGGGGTCGAGGTGGGGGGGCAGGCTGGGGTGGCCGATGAGTTCGCGCACCGCGGCATCGATGTGACCGGGCGGAAAGCGTTCGTGGATCTTCTGCCAGAACTGCCACAGCAGCCGGGCGTCGCCGAGCGCACGGTGGCGGTCGGCCACCGCCAGGCCGTGGCGCTCGATGAGGTGGTCGAGACCGTGGCGGCGGTGGTCGGGGAACAGCCGGCGCGACAGCTTGACGGTGCACAGCACCTGCGGCCGCATGTCGAGCCCGGCGCGGCGGAAGGCGGCGCGCAGGTGGCCGTGGTCGAAGCGTGCGTTGTGGGCGACGAAGAGGCGGCCGTCGAGACGGTCGAAGACCTCGTCGGCGATGTCCTCGAAGCGCGGTGCGTCGGCGACCATGTCGTCGTCGATGCCGGTGAGGCGCTGGATGGTCTCTGGGATGCGCGACGCGGGACGCACCAGCGTCGACCACTCGCGCACGCCGTCCTCATCCACCTGGACGATGCCGATCTCGGTGATGGATTCGCGTTGGGCGGGGCCGCCGGTGGTCTCGATGTCGACAAAGGCGAGGCCGCCGGGAAAGCTGCGGAGGGTGGGCGTCAAGAGGGGGCGAACCGGCGGATGGGGTCGCTCTTCGAGCGTGCGCGGGCGCGCGGGTTCCCGTGCCCGCCGTGTTCAGCGCACGCCGAAGCCGGCGTCCTCGATGGCCTGGTGGATGTCGGCCTCGGCGACGAAGGCGCCGTGCTCGATGGTGGCCGCGCCGGTCGCGAGCGAGATCTCCAGCCAGCCGATGCCGGGCAGGTCCTGGATGGCATTGGTCACCAGGCGCAGGCACTCCTCGTCGCGCATGCCGGTGATCGTGAGCGTGGTGGTGTTCATGGGCAGCTCCGTGTCCGATCGGCGCATCTTGTGCGCAGGCACGGGCGCGCGCAAGCCCGGGCCGCCTGCCGAGCGTCTCAGCGGGTGGAGACGACCTGCGACGCGTGCACCGGCGGCACAGACTGCGGCGCGGCGAGCAGCCTGCGGTAGAGCGCGGCGAGCCGCCCGGCCATCACGCCGTCGGCCCACTCCGCGGCGTAGCCCCGCGCCTCGGCGGCGAGGCGCCGACGCAGGCGGGGGTCGGCGAGCACGACGTCGACCACGGCGGCGAAGCCGTCGGGATGGTCGGGCGCGATGCGTGCGCCGCGCTCGGGGCGCAGGATGTCGGTGGTGCCCATCGCGGACAGCGCGACCACCGGCAGCCCGGCGGCCATCGCCTCGAGCAGCACCAGGCCCTGCGTCTCGGTGCGCGAGGCGAACACGAACACGTCGGCGGCGGCGTAGCAGTCGGGCAGGCGGCGACGGCGCTCGAGATAACCGACGAAGCGCACGGTGCTGCCCAACCCGGCGGCGAGCGCCTGGCGCTGCAGGCGGGCGTTCGCCGGGCCCTCGCCGGCGACCACGAGGACGAAGTCGGGGCGGCGCGCCTTCAGCCGGGTGGCGACCTCGAGCAGGAAGCCGATGTTCTTCTCGTGCGCGACGCGGCCGATGTAGAGCGCCATCGGCGCATCTTCCGGGATGTCGTAGAGGCGGCGGAAGTGCGGACCGTCGCCGGCGGCGAAGTCCTGCAGCGGGATGCCGGTGGGCAGGACCTCCATCGGGCTGCGCACGCCGTAGCCGGCGAGGCGCTCGTGCATCGCGGTCGAGGGCACCACCACCGCATCCACCGCATTGCACTGCGTGCGCGACACCCGCCGCGCCAGCCCGCGCAGCACGCCCGCGGGCAGGAAGGGCAGGTAGTGGTGGAGGTATTCCTCGAAGAAGGTGTGATAGGTCAGCAGTACCGGCCTGTCCTGGGCGCGCGCGGCGCGCAGTCCGGCACGATGGGCGAGGAAGGGGGTCTGGATGTGCACCAGGTCGCAGACGGCGGCCTCGCGCAGGGCGGCGGCATGCATCGCGCGCGCATCGACCAGGCGGTCCTCGGGGTCGAGCGGCAGGCGGCGCCCCGCGACGCGCACGATGCCGGGCTCCTCGGCCTCGCCGGCGTAGCGCGGCGCGATCAGGCGCACCTCGACACCCTGCGCGGCAAGCGCGCGGCGAAAGGTCGCGATCGACGTGGACACGCCGTTCACACGCGGAAAGAAGACGTCGGAGACCATCAGCACGCGGATCATTCGGCCAGCATGCGCCGGGCGTGTTACCGCAGGGTGAAGGCCTCCCTGCGGGTTAGCCGAGGTCCGCCTGCCGGGCCACGGGTGCGACAATGTGCGCAGCCGCCTCAGGTTTCAGTCGGCTGGAGCCGTTATACAGAATCTAAAGCCTGTGCCGAGTCCCCCATGAACCGTCCTGAATCCGACCGCCTCCTGAGCGAGGAGGCCTTCTCCATGCCCGGCAACGACGAGACCCGCGTCGGCGAGATCATCGGCCGCAACCTGCTCGAGTGCGCCCCGGACGAGCCCCTGCACGAGGCCGCGCGGCGCATGAGCGAGCGCCGGGTGAGCTCGATCCTGGTGGTCGAGGACGACCGTGTGGTGGGCATCTGGACCGAGCGCGACGCATTGCGGGTGGATTTCGACGACCCCACGACCTTCGCCCTGCCGGTACGCGCCGTGATGAGCTCGCCGGTGCGCGTGGTGTCGACGGCGACGCCGCTGCACGAGCTGACCGTGCGCTTCCGCGAGGAGCACGTGCGCCACTACGTGGTCGAGGACGAGACCGGCCGGCGCGTGGGCATCGTGTCGCAGACCGACGTGGTGCTGAACCAGGGCATCAAGCACTACCTCAAGCTGCGTCGGGTGGATGCGCTGGTCAAGGGCGGCCTGCACGCGCTGCCCGCGGCGGCGGGGCTGGGCGAGGCGACGCGGCGCATGCGCGAGGGCGGGGTGGACGCGGTCGTGGTGGATTACGGCGCGGCGGACGCCTCCGCGCCCGCGGGGCGCTACGGCATCCTCACCGAGCGCGACGTCACCCGGCTGGTGGCGCAGCGCACGGCCGACCGCGCGCTCGGCGAGCTCGCCAGCCGGCCGCTCGTCACCTGCCGCGCCGACGACAGCCTGTACCGCGTGCGCATGCTGCTCGCCGAGCGCCACATCCGCCACATCGGCGTGCTCGACGGCGAAGGCGAACTGGTCGACCTGGTCAGCTTCAAGGACATCCTCAGCGGCATGGAGCTGGCGTACGTGCATGAGCTGCACGACGCCCTGCGCGCGCGCGACCTCGCGCTGAGCGCCTCGCAGCGCGACCTCTACCTGGCCGAGAAGGTGATCGAGAGCTCGCTCGAAGGGGTGATGGTCACCGACGCGCACGCGCGCATCCTCTCGGTGAACCCCGCCTTCACGCGCATGACCGGATATGCGCCGGAAGAGGTCGTCGGGCTCAATCCCTCGGTACTCAACTCCGGCCGCCAGAGCCCCGCCTTCTACGCCCGCATGTGGGACGGCCTGCTGGGCGACGGCCAGTGGCAAGGCGAGGTGTGGAACCGGCGCAAGACCGGCGAGGTGTATCCGCAGCTGCTGCACATCACCGCGATCCGCGACCGCGAGGGCGTGCTCACCCATTACGCGGCGCTGTTCACCGACATCAGCCGGCTCAAGGAGACCGAGGCGCGCATCCGCGACCTCGCCTATTACGACCCGCTCACCGGCCTGCCCAACCGCCGCCTGCTCGACGACCGCCTGCAGGTCGAGCTCGCCCACGCCGCACGCCTGCGCTGCCGGCTGGCGGTGATGTTCGTCGACCTCGACCGCTTCAAGCGCATCAACGACAGCCTCGGCCACGCGGTGGGCGACAAGCTGCTGGTCGAGATCGCCGCCCGCCTGCGCGCCAGCCTGCGCGACGACGACACCGTCGCCCGCATGGGTGGCGACGAGTTCCTCGTCGTGCTCAACAACCTGTCCGGCCCCGACGAGGCGGCGACGATGGCGCGCAGGATGGTCGCGGAGCTGCGCCGCCCGGTGAATGTCGAGGGCCGCGAGCTGGTGGTGACGACCAGCGTGGGCGTCGCCGTGTACCCGGACGACTCGCGCGACGCCGACACCCTGGTCAAGCACGCGGACGTGGCGATGTACCGCGCCAAGGACGAGGGGCGCAACAGCTTCCAGCTCTTCGAGCCGGCGATGAACGCGCGCTCGCTCGAGCGCCTCGCGCTCGAGACCGCGCTGCACCGAGCCCTGCCGCGCGACGAGCTGCAGCTCTACTTCCAGCCGGTGATGAAGGCCGAGGGAGGCGAACTGGTCGCGGTCGAGGCCTTGCTGCGCTGGCGCCACCCCGACCTCGGCCTGGTGTCGCCGGCCGACTTCATCCCGCTCGCCGAAGACACCGGCCTGATCGTGCCGATCGGCGAATGGGTGCTGCGCAGCGCCTGCGAGCATCACCGGCGCTGGTGCGAGGCGGGCGGCGCACCGCTGCACATGATGGTGAACATCTCGGCGCGCCAGTTCCGCGAGGAAGGCTTCGCCGCGATGGTCGGCAGCGTGCTCGCCGAGACCGGCATGACGCCGGGCGACCTGACGCTGGAGCTCACCGAAAGCATGCTGATGGACGACACCGACCGCGCGCTCGCGCGCCTCGACCATCTGCGCGCGCTCGGCGTGTGCCTGGCGATCGACGATTTCGGCACGGGGTATTCGTCGCTCGCCTATCTCAAGCGCTTCCCGATCGACGAACTCAAGATCGACCGCCTGTTCGTGCGCGGCATCGACCGCAATACGCGCGACGCGGCGCTGGTTTCGGCGATCGTCTCGCTCGGCCACAGCCTGGGCCTGCGCGTGGTCGCCGAGGGCGTCGAGACCGCCGCCCACCTCGACGTGCTGCGCCGCCAGGGCTGCGACCTGGCGCAAGGCTTCCACTTCAGCCCGCCCTTGCCCTGGGAAGAGTTCGTCAAAGCCTACCCGCCGGCGGGCTGAGCGCCGCGGTCCTCGTACGGCCAAATCGCGACTTGCGTCGCTCCTACCGGGGCTGCACCGGCGGCGGTCGTCCGGAGCGCGGTGCCGCGGTTCTCGTAGGAGCGACGCCAGTCGCGATCGGCCGCAATCCACGCGCCGCGGTCCTCGTACGGCCAAAATCGCGACTGGCGTCGCTCCTACCGGGGCTGCGCCGGGGGCGGTCGTCCCGGAGCGCGGTGCCGCGGTTTTCGTAGGAGCGACGCCAGTCGCGATCGGCCGCAATCCACGCGCCGCGGTCCTCGCCCGGCCAAATCGCGACTTGCGTCGCTCCTACCGGGGCTGCGCCGGCGGCGGTCGTCCCGGAGCGCGGCGCTGCGGTTTTCGTAGGAGCGACGCCAGTCGCGATCGGCCGCAATCCACGCGCCGCGGTCCTCGCACGGCCAAATCGCGACTTGCGTCGCTCCTACCGGGGCTGCGCCGGGGGCGGTCGTCCGGAGCGCGGCGCCGCGGTTTTCGTAGGAGCGACGCCAGTCGCGATCGGCGGCAATCCACGCGCCGCGGTCTTCGTACGGCCGAATCGCGACTGGCGTCGCTCCTACAGGAAACCGCTACGGTTTCCGGGATGGGGGCGTCCGACCGCCTGCCACGCCGCGCGCACCGCCTCCTCGCCGTAACGGCGTTCCAGCCGCCGCACGGTGAAGTGGCCGCGGCTGACGGCCTGGAAGTGGTCCATGAACATCAGGTTGATCGTCGCCCCCGCGGCGGCGCCGATGCCGGGCACCAGCATGCCGGCGGCCTTCTGGGTGAGCTGCACCTTGTAGCGCGCCGCCACCATCGTGATCAGCCGTGCCAGCGCCGGCGCGCCCTCGCTCGACAGCCCCTTCTGCGCGAAGTGGCGCGCGGCCTCCGACACCGTGGTGGCGAGGGCCGCACGCACGGCGTAGTAACCCGCCTCGGCCGCGTCGTCGCTGCTCGCGTTGCCGCCGAGGGCGAACACCTCGAGCGCGGCCAGCCTCGCCTGCGCGCTGCCGATGTCCTCGCCCTCGCCGCGCGCGATGTCGAGGATTGAGCGCATGATCAGCACGGTCGACAGCGGGATCTCCACCGTCAG
Organism: Thauera aminoaromatica; assembly: GCF_000021765.1. Lineage (NCBI taxonomy): Bacteria > Pseudomonadati > Pseudomonadota > Betaproteobacteria > Rhodocyclales > Zoogloeaceae > Thauera > Thauera aminoaromatica. The sequence continues at coordinate 4,359,564 of NC_011662.2, forward strand.
CCCGGCGACCCCGAAGGCGCCGCCGCCCGCGCCGCTCACCGAGCCGAGCAGCTTGTGCAGGCGCGGAGAGGCTGGCTGGGCGGCGGGCTGCAGGGTCTTCGCGGCGGTGTCCATCGCCTTCATCAGCGCGTCGTGGGCGAGCCCGCCGATGCGCTCGCGCCAGCTCGCCGGCAGGCGCGCCATGCCCTTCTCCAGCGGGCTGCCGACGAAGCTGCTCAGGCGCGCGGCCAGGCTGGGCCGCTCGAGCAGCACGCGCGCCTCGGCGAGCGCGCGCAGGTCGGCGGCGTCGAGCATGTGGCGGGTTTCGTGGCTTGCGTTCATCGCGATCGGGTCCGGTGAGGGTGTCCCTGCTCAGACGCGTCGGTGGCGGCGGGCGTTCCCGCCCTCAGGACGGTTTGCCGGTTTCCAGCGCCTGCAGCAGCGCGGCGCCGATCACCGCGGCGGACTGTGCGCCCGACAGGCTGAGGCGGCGGTCGAGGATGAAGAAGGGCACGCCCTCGATGCCCTGGCGACGCAGCCCGGCGGCCATGCGCTGCACCTTGTCGGCATCGGTACCGCGCTCCAGCCACTCGCGCACCAGTTCGCGGCGGTCGCCGCAGGCGGCGGCGAGATCGGCCAGGGTGTCGAGGTCGCCGATGTCGCGCCCCTCCTGGAAGTGCGCGGCGAACAGCGCGTGGGCGAGCGCGCGCACGCGCTCCGGCTTGTGGCCGTGGGCCTGGGCACGGTAGAGCAGGCGGTGCGCGGCGAGCGTGTTCGGGCGCGTGGCGATGCGCTCGAAGGCGTACTGCAGCCCGTCGCCGGCGGCGGCCTCGCGCACCTGGTCCAGCACCGCCTCGGCCTTCACCGGGCCGCCGAACTTGCCCTCCAGGAAGGCGCGGTAGGGCTCGCCCGCGGGCGGAGTGTCCGGGTTGAGGAAGAAGGGCAGCCAGTTGATGCGCGGCTCGATGTCGGGGCGCGTCGCGCGCAGCTCGGCGAGCGCGCGGTCGAGACGGACGGCGCCGAGGAAGCACCACGGGCAGACGAAGTCGGAAACGAGGTCGATGTTCAGGATCATGGGGAGGGGGTGAGTTTCGATGTACGGCTGGGGAAGCGGGGATGCGGGCACGTCGTCCGCGGCGGGGCTCAGGTTAAAGGATTCCTGAACACCGCGCGTCCACGTTGAAGCCCGCCTTGATGGCGACACACGACCGCGCCCGGCCGGCGGTGGTCGCACTTCACAGAAAGCGCGCGATGAAGCAGGGTCGCGCCGGGTCCGCATCCGCCGGCAGCGCCAGCCAGACGCGCCGGCCGCTGCCCGGCACACGCTGGATCGCCTCGCCATCGGCGCCGAACAGCCGCTCCAGCACCGCCTCGGTGTTGCCGCCCGGCTGTACGAACTCCAGCCGGTCGCCGACGCCGAAGCCGTTCTTGACCTCGACCTCGGCCAGGCCGCGCGCGGCATCCCAGCCGACCACCTCGCCCACCAGCAGGCTGCGCCCGGATTCGGAATGGCCGCGCAGGTAGTTCTGCTGCTCGGGGGTGGAGTGGCGCTGATAGAAGCCGTCGGTGTAGCCGCGGCTGGCCAGGCCCTCGAGTTCGCCGAGCAGGCGTACATCGAAGGGCCGCCCGGCCACCGCATCGTCGATCGCGCGCCGGTAGCCCTGGGCGGCGCGGGCGACGTAGTAGGGGCTCTTGGTGCGGCCTTCGATCTTGAGCGAATCGACGCCGATCTCGACCAGGCGCTGCACGTGCTCGATCGCGCGCAGATCCTTCGAGTTGAGGATGTAGGTGCCGTGCTCGTCTTCCTCGATCGGCATCCGCTCGCCCGGGCGGGTGCCTTCTTCCAGCAGCCACAGCTTGCTGCCGCCGAGGTGGCGCGGGCCGCCGCCGAGTGCGAGGCCCTGCGCGGTGTCGAGCGCGCTGCGGGTGGCGGTGCCGACCGCGCCGGCGTCCTTGGGGTTGCCGATCGGCGCGCCGCCGCAGGCCTGCACGTCGCCGGCGGCGTCCTCGGCGGCCTCGTGCAGCTTGTAGTCCCAGCGGCAGGAGTTGGTGCAGCTGCCCTGGTTGGGGTCGCGGTGGTTGAAGTAGCCCGACAGCAGGCAGCGCCCGGAGTAGGCGATGCACAGCGCACCGTGCACGAAGACTTCCAGCTCCATGTCCGGGCAGGCGTCGCGGATCTCGGCGACCTCGTCCAGCGACAGCTCGCGCGACAGGATGATGCGCTTGACCCCCACCGACTGCCAGAAGCGCACCGAGGCGTAGTTGGTAGTGTTGGCCTGCACCGAGAGGTGGATCGGCAGCTCGGGCCAGCGCTCGCGCACCATCAGGATCAGCCCGGGGTCGGCCATGATCAGCGCGTCGGGCTGCAGCGCGATCACCGGCGCCATGTCGTCCTCGAAGGTGCGCAGCTTGGCGTTGTGCGGATAGATGTTGGCGACGAGATAGAACAGCTTGCCGGCGGCGCGGGCCTCGGCCATGCCGGCGGCGAGCGTGTCGAGCTGGCCGAAGTGGTTGTTGCGCACGCGCAGCGAATAGCGCGGCTGGCCGGCGTAGACCGCGTCCGCGCCATAGGCGAAGGCGGTGCGCATCATGTCGAGGGTGCCGGCGGGGGCGAGCAGTTCGGGGCGGCGCGGGGCCGGGGGGGAGGCGGGCATCGGGGGCGGGCGGGCAAAAGCGCATTTTACCTGCGCGGGCGGGGGGCGCCGGCGGTGGATTCTTGCTGCGATGATCGATCTGCCGCACCTCCGCCACGTCACCCGGCTGCGGCGGCCGGCATTCAAGCCCTCAACGATGCTCGAATCTCGGCTTCCGCTTTTCCGTGAACGCGGCAAGCCCCTCGCGAAAGTCATGCTCGGAGAAACACGCGTGGAACAGCTCGCGCTCCAGGGCAAGGCCGGCATCGAGCCCCACCTGCGCCCCATTGACCGCGGCCTTGATCCTGCAGGCGACCGGGCTCGAGTACGACGCCACCAGCCGGGCGACGGACATGGCAGCGGCTTCGAGCGCCTCATCCGGAACCACGCGCGACACCAGGCCGGCGACAAGCGCCTCGTCCGCGCTCAGCGCGCGCCCGGTGAGCAGCAGATCCATCGCGACATGCTTGCCCACGACCCGCGCCAGCCGCTGCGTACCGCCCGCGCCCGGCATGGCGGCCAGCGTGATCTCGGGGTGGCAGAAGCGCGCCGAAGCGGCGGCCACGACGATGTCGCACATCTCCACCAGCTCGCACCCGCCACCCGCCGCCAGTCCCCTCACGGCAACGATCAAGGGCTTCCGGAGCCGGGGTGGCGCGGAAACGCAGCCAACAAACCCCGTCGCCCTGGCCTGTTCGGCGCTCATGTCCAGCATCTCCCGGATGTCCGCCCCGGCACAGAAGTGCCTCAGCGACGTGGAGATGAGGATCGCCCGCACGTCTTCGCGCGCGTCCAAGGCCAGGAGCGCATCGTCGATTTCCTTGCAGAACTGCAGGTCCAGCGCATTCAGCGCATCGGCGCGATTCAGCTCAAGATGGCCGACGCCATCAGCGCATTCGACGGCAACCGAGGTCATTGTCGTTGTCTCCGCTGTATGCAGATTCAAGAATTTCGTTGTCCGCTTGGAATGACTGCAGTCGACCCAATCCAGCCGTCGGGCACTTCGTGGCTCGAACGGCAAGTAACCGAGTGAAGCCGCCACCTCGCATGAGATATTGGGGACGCGAAGTTGGTGCTTCGTTCAATCAATGTGAGTGCCGATGGTGGATGTCTGGAAAGTGCGGGTGCTTGTGAACCAGCGCCTCGTGACGGTGCCAATGTTCATGTGACTCGTCACTGTTCCAGGCGAAGTCGTGTTCGTGCTGGTGGTGTTCGTCATGGGTGTGCCGATGGCCATGCTCCATCGGCTCATGCACGTGCTCGTGCTCGTGATGCTCGGTGAGGTGTAACCACACCCCCCAGCCCATCAGGGCTGCCGCAATCCAGAATGAGATCGAGGTCGACTCCCCCAGCAGGGCCAGCGACACTGCCGCGCCGATGAACGGCGCAGTCGAGAAGTAGGCGCCGGTGCGCGCCGTCCCCAGTCCGCGCAGCGCAAGCACGAAGAGGACCAGGCTGATGCCATAGCCGAACAACCCGACGACCAGGGTGCCGAGCAGAACCGCACCGTCCGGCAGGCTCGCGCCGAGCGCAAACGCCAGTCCGACGTTGACCGTGCCCGCCACCGCACCTTTCGTGGCCGCGATGAAGAGCGCATCCGAGGCCGACACGCGCCGCGTCAGGTTGTTGTCGATTGCCCAGCACATACAGCCGGCGGCGATGGCGAGCGGGCCGATCCAATCGTTCGTGCTCTCTTCACTACCCGACCAGGACAGCACGACCCCGCCAGCGACGATCGCGAGCATGCCGAGCACGATACGGCGGTCGGCGTTCTCCCTGAATACGACCCACGCGATCACGGCGGTCAGTACCGCCTCGAGGTTGAGCAGCAGCGACGCGGTCGAGCCGCTGGTGCGCGTGAGGCCGAACATCAGTGCGAGCGGGCCGAGCACGCCGCCGAAGAAGATCGCCCCCAGCAGCCACGGCCATTCCCGCTTGCCCAGGCCGGAGGGCGTCCAGCTGCGATCGCGGATTAAGCGCGCCACAGCCAGCCCGAGCCCGCTTCCAAGGTAGAGCAGCCCGGCCAGCAGCCAGGGCGACATCTCGCCGACCAGCAATTTGGCAAACGGGGTGCTCGCGCCGAACAAGGCCGCCGCGAGCAGTGCATGGATCACGTGGATGTTGTTCATTGCCCTGGCCCGGACGGCGTGGCAGCCATCCGATGGAAACGATAGCCGGAAACGCCCCCGCCCCGGACAGGGCGAGGGCACCACGTTTACAGCACGCGCTCGATCCTGGCGTACTCGCCCTGGGTCTTGAGCGTGACCGTGACGTCGTAGCCGGAGCGGTTGCGCCAGAACCAGCCATGCTTGCCGTCGAACGCCGCGACCAGTTCGCCCTTGCTGCCGAGCTCGTTACGCCCCTTGCCGTAGCCGTGATAGAAGTCCTTCGGCGCGTCGTAGGGGTCGCCATGTGTGTCGAAATTCACTGGGCCGCCGGCGCTCGCCCACTCATAACGAACGCGGTGGTCCTTGTTCATCGTCAGTTTGACTTCGGCGCCCTGACCGGGCTTGAGCGTCACGGTCACCGTGTCCTGTCGTGCGGCGGCGGGCGCGGGCGCGACCGCTGCGGGCGGCAGTGCGGCGACCGCGAACGGCGCAGGTGCCGGTGCCGGGACAGGCGCCGCTTCGGCACGAACCGCAGGCGCGACGGCTACGGGCTGTGCGGGCGCCGTTTCCGTGGCAACGCGCTCGTCGGCGCGGGCCTCGGCCGCGAGCGAGATCTTGATCTCGCCCATCGGCGTGAGGCCCAGGGCGCGGCCGATCCCGGTGGGGTCGATGCCGTACTCGGCCGGCAGTACGGTGGTGACGAGGAGCCCACCGGCGATCAGGGCAGCGAGGGCGGTCGAGCGCAGCAGCTTGCCGGTGGTCGGCAGGTCGGCGCGTTTGGGAAGGTCGGTGTTGTACATGGTGGATGACTCCAGGAATCTCAGGATACGAACAGGCCGGTGAGCTGATAGCCGATCAGCATGAACCCGGCGCACATCATGGCGACGTTGGCGGTATAGGCGTGCTGGAAGAAGCCGGCGGTGCGGCGCCAGAAGCCCATCGCGATCAGGATTGCGCCGAGCGCGAGCAACTGGCCGATCTCCACGCCGACATTGAACGCCAGCAGGTTGGGCAGCAGGCCATCGCGGGCGATCTCGAACTCCTGGATCTTGGCCGCCAGGCCAAAGCCATGGAACAGGCCGAAGACCAGGGTCGCCACCTTTGTGTTCGGCTGCACGCCGAACCAGCGCTGGAAGGCGCCGAGGTTGTCGAGCGCCTTGTAGACGACCGACAGGCCGATGATCGCGTCGATCAGGTAGGCATTGACGTTCACCCCGGCGTAGACGCCGTACAGCATGGTGACCGAGTGCCCGATCGCGAACAGGCTGACGTAGAGCGCGATGTCCTTGAGCTTGTAGAGGAAGAAGATCACCCCGGCGAGGAACAGCAGATGGTCGTAACCGGTGACCATGTGCTTGGCGCCAAGGTAGGTGAAGGGCAGCAGGTGCGTGCCCGAGATCTCCTGGATGTAGCCCTTGTCGCCCTCGGTCACGCCATGGGCGTGCGCGAAAGCGCTCAGGAACAGGTAGAGCAGCACGCCGATGAAAGCGTGCAGCAGCGGTCCGGAGCGTGGCAGCACGGCTGCCCGCCCCCGGCTGGGGAAGGTATGGGTCATGAAAGTCTTCCGATGAAGTTTGTTGGGTGAGCCCGGCGCTTCACGCGCGCGGGACTCGACAGGTCAAACGATCAGGAGACGTTTTGGCGGGCGCTCGAGCAGGGCGCAGGGCGCGGGATAGGCGGGTCGACGCTCGTCGGCGATCCACTGATCGGACAACGGTGCGACACCCATCGCGTGCGTGGGCGGCACGTTCGGCTTGTCGTGACTGTGATCGGCCGGATTGTGCCCATGCTGGTGGGGCCCGCCCTCGTCCTCGAAGTCATCATGGCGATGGCCATGATCGTCCTGACCTGTGTCTGCATCGGCAAACGCATGCGCGTGCGTGCTTGCATGCAAGGGGTCGTGAGACAGGGAGATCGCGCTCGAGAACGCGATCAGCGCATGCGAGAGCATCAGCAGCCCGATCACCCCCCTCGCCAGAACGCGGGCGATCTTTTGCGAGAAGAGAGAGGGGGCGGCAAACACGGTCATGTCGGGTCGGTTTCGCGAGGGCCGGGCGCCTTCGGCGATCCGTTGGCCGTTTTATACAGGAGTCCGGATTGTTGCGGGAAATTCGCAACAAACGGAAACGTCAGGGCCTTGGCGAGAATCGACCCGCCCACGTGTGGACGCAACTCCGTTGCCGGCACCAAGGTTGGGGATGACGCAACGAGTGCAGCGGGCGGGAGTGTGGTCTGGATGGCCGTTATCCCGATGCGGTTTGCGCGGTCGCCGAGGAGGGATGAGCCGCAGAGATGGGTAATAGGTTGAACAGAACGTTGTGGTTCAAACATCAAACAACACTCATCACCTTGGGAAGTTTGGTTTTGAGCTATCTCGTCCGTCTTGTGAGCCTTCCCAAGTCATCAACTGGGTGCAGGCGCGTCTGCCGTTCGGTCAAGGCATGGGGCTGACGAAACCCGGCTCGCCAACCCTGACCGTACCCTTTCATTCTCATGACTTAAACGTAATTGCCGGGTCACTGCCCTGTCAGTGGTCGGCTCATATGATCGAGTCCATGGTTACTCAAGCACGAGCAGCCAATCTGGACAACCGGACAAGGAGCCATCATGAAAAAGTCGATCATCGCCGTCCTCGCCGTCTCGGCCATCAGCAGCCTTGGATCTTCCGCTGCGTTCGCACACGAAGACTATTCCAAACGCGGTACGTTGCACTGGCTCGAGCATGTCCAGGCACGCGCTTCAAGCCCGACCGAGCGAGAGCTGGCCACGTATGGCTACGCGAGCAACGCCACACCCTCCCGCACCGTGATCGTCAATGCGGACACGCGCTACATCAACGTCACGCGGCTTGAGACGGTTGCCCTGAAGGTCGGTGACAAGACGGTCAACTGGACCTTCGACACCATCGGCACGAACAGCTTTCCGCTTTCGAAGGTGATCCAAGGCGGCGACAAGGTGACTGTCTATCTCGAAGAAAGCCCGCTTTACCGCAGCGGCTCCTGATAGGACCAAGGTTCCCCAGGAACCGAGGCGGGTAAGGCATCGGGCAAACTTCTAACGGCGACGCCCGATGGGATTTTCAGCGGTTCATTCAAGGAGCGAAAATGTTGAAGAAGGCACTAATGGTCGCGGCACTTGGGATTGCCACCACATCGGCCTTCGCGGTCGATGTCGAGCGGGTCGAAAAGTCCATCCCCATGAAGGATGGCTCGACGGTCTACATCTTCAAGGATGGGAAAATGGGCATGGAGGACAAGATGGGCCGTGCGGTGAGGATGAAACACGGCGAAGTGATGGAGACCAAGGATGGACAGAAGATCATGATGCACGGCGACGAGGTCATGCGTCTCGACAGCATCCTTCGCCACGACACCCGTAACTGATTCGCACGTTTCAGGATGAACTTGCCCCCGGTGTCGATCCCGGGGGCTTTTCTGTCGACCTTTTTCAGGATCGGCGGGTTTGATTGATCAAACTCACTCTGCCCCGCGCGCATGCATGGTGCCCCAAACTCAAAGGCGCCTTGCTTGCAGGCAATGAGGAATCTGCGCGTCGGCATCTCCCTCTACTTCGCAAGCGGCGCTCTGGACCAAACGATCCGTCGAACTACCGCAGGCGAGGAATGAACGCCGGCGTGCGGTCGCGGTATGAGCGATAGGCATCACCGAATGCCTCGATCGCATCGAGTTCTTCCCGGCGGGCGAGCCTGGCGTACACGATCAACAGAACCGGGAACATGATCAGCGTGATCAAGGTCGGCCATTGCAGCAAAAAGCCGAACATGACCAGAACGAAAGCGACGTATTGCGGGTGTCGAATGCGTGCGTACGGGCCACTGTCGGCGACGCGGCGGGTGCGCTGAGCCTCGAGGAGTACGGGCCAGGCCTTTGCCAAGAGCCAGAAGCCACCGACGATGAACACCGTGCTCAAGAGGTGAAACGGGCCGAAGTGCGGGTTACTGCTCCATCCGAACATCACCTCCAAGAGGTGCCCCGAGTCGTGGGCAAAAAAATCGATTCCCGGAAATTTCGAAGACAGCCACCCAGAGAGCAGGTAGATCGTCAACGGAAAGCCGTACATCTCGGTGAAGAGCGCGAGGATGAAGGCCGAGTAAGCGCCCAAGGATCGCCAGTCCTGGCTTGTGCGGGGACGCGTGAAGCTGAATGCGAAGGCGATGAAGAACAGCGAGTTGATGATAACCAGTGACCACAAGCCGTAACTCGACGTCTCACTCATCTCGATCTCCCGTGGCATCACGCATCATGGTTACCTTGGTCTTCAGCCGGCGTTCGTTTTCTCTTGTGGCCGTGACCGCGATGCATGAAGACGTGCATCAGGGGGCACGCAAGCAAGATGAGCCACGGTAGGTAGCCGAGCACATGGAGCCGGTGCTCGGCGATAAGGAGAACGGCCGCCAGTACGACGAAGACCGGAAATACGCGGCGAACCCTTAAGTTCGATTCAGCCCGACCGGATGGACGGGGCTCGGCTTCCGTCTCGGCTTTCATGAGACAGCTCCTTGTGCGCAAACATCGACACGCTGACGCCGGCATGCCTCCCAACGAACGAAGTACCCGTCACGCAGTTCGTCTGCCCAGCTTTCCGTGCGGGCGGATTGAGGTCGATCAGATCCTTTTCCGTCCGAGGCGCAACGCGTTGCCGACCACGGACGCCGAACTGAAGCTCATCGCCAGGGCGGCAATCAGCGGTGAAAGAAGCAGCCCGAACGCTGGATAGAGCACCCCGGCTGCGATCGGCACACCCGCTGCGTTGTACAGGAAGGCGAACACGAGGTTCTGGTGCATGTTGCGCACGGTGGCGACGGAGATGCTGCGTGCGGTGGCGATGCCCCGGAGATCACCCTTGACCAAAGTCAGATGGGCACTGTTCATCGCGACGTCGGTCCCCGTGCCCATCGCGATACCCACATTCGCGCGCGCGAGCGCCGGCGCGTCGTTGATGCCGTCGCCGGCCATGGCGACGATGTGCCCCTCGGCCTGCAGTCTTCCGACCAGATCGTTCTTGTCGGCGGGCTTCACTTCGCCATACACCTCGTCGATGCCCAGGCGGGCACCGACCGCGCGCGCCGTGGTGAGGCCATCGCCCGTGGCCATGATGATCCTGAGCCCGCTCGCCCGCAGCGCATCGAGCGCTTCCGGGGTCGAAGCCTTGATCGGGTCGGCAACGGCGATGAGGCCGACGAGCACGCCCTCTGCGGCGAGGTACATCACGCTTGCGCCCTCAAGGCGCAGAGCCTCGGCGCGTTCCGCGAGCCCGCGCCAATCGATGCGCTCATCGTCCATCAGGGCGGTGTTCCCCAGAACCACACGTTGGCCATCGACTGTACCGCGCACGCCGATGCCGGAAGAGGATTCGAAGGTGTCCGGTGTGCTGAGCGCCAGACCGCGCGCGCGGGCCTCGGTCACGATGGCCTGGGCGAGTGGGTGCTCGCTGCCCTGATCGAGGCTGGCTGCGATGCGAAGCACGTCGGCCTCCGTCCCGCCCGGCGCCGCCACCACACTATGGAAGGCGGGGCGCCCTTCGGTCAGGGTGCCGGTCTTGTCCACGATCAGGGTGTCGACCTTGCGCAGCGACTCGATCGCCGCCGCATCGCGAAACAGCACGCCCTGGGTGGCTGCCTTGCCGGTCGCGACCATCACCGACATCGGCGTGGCCAGGCCCAATGCGCAGGGGCAGGCGATGATCAGCACCGCCACCGCGTTGATGAGGCCGTAGGCCCAGCTCGGCTGGGGTCCGAAGAGTCCCCACACCACGAACGTGGTGAGGGCGATGAGCACGACGACGATGACGAACCAGCCCGCGACGACATCCGCCAGGCGTTGCATCGGCGCGCGCGAACGCTGAGCCTGCGCGACCATCTGCACGATCTGCGACAGCATGGTCTGTGCGCCGATCTTCTCGGCGACCATGACCAGCGCTCCACTGGTGTTGAGCGTGGCGCCGATCACCTTGTCCCCGGGGCGCTTGGTCACCGGGATCGGCTCGCCGGTCAGCATCGATTCATCGACCGCGCTTTCGCCTTCGTCAACGGAACCATCGACGGGCACCTTTTCGCCCGGACGAATGCGCAACCGGTCGCCAGGATGGACGTGGGTCAGCGGGATATCCTCTTCGGTGCCATCCGCGCGAATGCGCCGCGCGGTCTTGGGCGCGAGGCCGAGCAGCGCCTTGATCGCGGCGCCGGTCTCCGAGCGCGCCTTCAGCTCCAGCACCTGGCCGAGCAGCGTCAGCGAGATGATCACCGCTGCTGCCTCGAAATACACCGCCACGTGTTCGCCCATGCGGAAAGAGGCCGGAAACACTTCGGGCGCAACCGTAGCGACGACGCTATATAGATAGGCCGCCCCAACTCCCAGTCCAATCAGCGTCCACATGTTCGGGCTGCGGTTGCCGATCGACTGCGCGCAGCGCACGAAGAACGGCCAACCGGACCAGAGCACGACCGGTGTCGCCAGGGCCAGCTCGACCCAGGGGCGCGCCGCACCCAGCATCGGATCGAAGACGCCACCGGACATGGCGATCGCGGTGACGATCACCGTCAGCGGCAGCGTCCACCAGAAGCGGCGGCGCAAGTCGGCGAGCTCGGGATTGTCCTCCTCGTCGAGGCCCGGCATCACCGGCTCGAGCGTCATGCCGCATTTCGGGCAGGTACCGGGCCCAATCTGGCGGATCTCCGGATGCATCGGGCAGGTGTACTCAGTGCCGGCCACCGGTGCGGGCTCCGTTGACGGCTGACTTGTCTCCGGTGCCAGATACCGCGCCGGATCGGTCTCGAACTTGCCTTGGCACTTCGCACTGCAGAACCGGTATTCGTGTCCGGCGTGAATGACCCGATACGGAGAGTCGGGCTTGACGGTCATGCCGCAGACCGGATCGGTATCCTGGCCTGGTGATGCATGATCGTGGCGATGAATGTGGCCAGAATGGCCGCCCTGCGAATGCTCGTGGGTCATGATGCCTCTCCCCGGCGATTGTTGTTATCGAATGCCGACCTTGCGCTGTTCACCACGGATGAATGCCGTGACATGAGCGACCTCGTCCGGCGTCAGGCCGGGAACAGGTGCCATGTCGCCGAACTGCCAGTGGTGAGCGCGCACACCGTTCGCTACCGACAACTGAAAGGCGATATCCGCGTGATGACTGGGTTCGTAGACCTTATGGAGCATGGGCGGCCCCTTGTCCGAGCCCTTGAGGTCGGTCCCATGGCAAGCGGCACAGTGCTGTGTGTAGAGCCCCTTTCCTTGCCCAGGATTGGGCATCAGCCCCGGAGAGGGCTGCGGGATCGTCCAGCCTTGCGCCGCTGCGCTCGAAATCAAGACGCCCGAAAGCGCCGCGATGACGACGCCACGGCCAAGGCGTGCCCCTGTCATCGACATCTCAGCGCTTCTCCGAATCGGTGTCGTTGCTGCGGTGCCCGCCGTGATGTCCTCCATGGCCAAACAGGTGCATCAGGGGACACAGCAACAGGATCAGATACACCCAGTTGCCCGACACATGCGCCCAGTGTTCGCGCAACAGGAAGAACAGTGCGATCGCCGCCAGCATCAGGCCGGCGATGACGCCGGGGGAGCGATACCAGGCGACAGATCGAGGGAGTCCAGGATCATGAGCAGGCTTTGTGTTCATGGCTTCATACCTTGCGGGTCGGCGAATGGCGAACGGCTGCGGGCGGCTTCGAGCAGCACGGCGAGAGCGGGGCATCCCGGTGGGCCCGCTCGTTCTCGCGACACCAGTTCTTGAAGGATTGCCAGAGGGATTTGATCCAGGTAAGCATCGCAATGCTCCTCGTCACGTTCAGCGGCAGCCTCGGGAACGGGGCCTTGGAAACAGGCTACGCCCCCGATGCTGTCGCGCCGCTGACCGCTGCATTACAAGTTAGACACCGTCACTGGAACCTGCGCCGGCGCTGGCCGGGCGCTGCGGCGCAGCTCCCACTGCTTCACCAGCGCATACAGCGCCGGAATCACCGCCAGCGTCAGCACGGTCGACGACACCATGCCGCCCACCATCGGCGCGGCGATGCGGCTCATGACCTCGCTGCCGGTGCCGGTGCTCCACATGATCGGCAGCAGGCCGGCCATGATCGCCACCACGGTCATCATCTTCGGGCGCACACGCTCGACCGCGCCTTCCATGATCGCCTCGTACAGGTCGGTGACGCCGGCCTCGCGGCCCTCGGCTTGGCAGCGCGCCCGCACCTCGCGCCAGGCATGGTCGAGGTAGATCAGCATGATCACCCCGGTCTCCGCCGCAACACCCGCCAACGCGATGAAGCCCACCGCCACCGCCACGCTCATCTGGTAGCCCAGCCACCACATCAGCCACACCCCGCCGACCAGCGCGAAGGGCACCGACAGCATCACGATCAGGGTCTCGGTCAGGCGCCGGAAGTTGAGGTAGAGCAGCACGAAGATCAGCGCCAGCGTCACCGGCACCACGATCTTCATCTTCTCCTTGGCACGCTCCATGTTCTCGAACTGGCCGCTCCAGGTGGCGTAATAGCCCTGCGGGAACTCGACCTCCTCGGCCACCGCCTGCTGCGCGCGCTTGACGAAGGCGCCGAGGTCGGCCTCGCGCGTGTCGACATACACATAGGCCGCCAGCAGCGCGTTCTCGGTGCGGATGGCGGGTGCGCCGCGCGTCAGTTTGACCTCGGCCACCTGGCCGAGCGGGATCGGGCCGTTCATCGTCGGCACATAGACGTCGGACGCGAGCCGCACCGGGTCGTCGCGCAGGCCACGCGCGTAACGCACCGACACGCCGTAGCGCTCCAGGCCCTCGACCGTGGTCGTCACCATCTCGCCGCCGAGCCCGGTGGCGATCACGTCCTGCACGCTGTCGATGGTGAGCCCGTAGCGCGCGAGCTGGTCGCGGCGCGGCACGATGTCCACGTAGTAGCCGCCCGCCACGCGCTCGGCGTAGGCGCTGCTTGCGCCCGGCACCTTGCGTACGGCGGCTTCCACCGCCTGCGCTACCTTCTCCAGGGTTTCCAGATCCTTGCCGAACACCTTCACCCCCACCGGCGTGCGGATGCCGGTGCTGAGCATGTCGATGCGGGCCTTGATCGGCATGGTCCACGAGTTGGCCAGGCCGGGGAACTTGAGCGCGGCATCCATCTCGGCGATCAGCTTGTCGGTGGTCATGCCCGGCCGCCACTCGTCCTGCGGCTTGAGGTTGATGACGGTCTCGAACATCTCCAGCGGCGCCGGGTCGGTGGCGGTGTTGGCGCGGCCGGCCTTGCCATAGACGGATTCGACCTCGGGGAAGGTCTTGATGATGCGGTTGGTGGTGGCGAGCAGGCGCCCGGCCTCGGTCACCGACATGCCCGGCAGCGCCGCCGGCATGTAGAACAGCGTGCCTTCGTTCAGAGTCGGCATGAACTCCGAGCCGATCTGGCGCGCGGGGACGAGGGTCGCGGCCATCGCCAGCACGGCGAGCACGAGCGTGAGGACCTTGAAGCGCAGCACGCCCTGGATGATCGGCCGGTACAGCCAGATCAGCAGCCGGTTAACCGGGTTCTTCGCCTCGGGCAGGATGCGCCCGCGCACGAAGAACAGCATCAGCACCGGCACCAGGGTCACCGACAGCAGCGCGGCGCCGGCCATGGCGAAGGTCTTGGTGAAGGCGAGCGGCGAGAACAGCCGCCCCTCCTGGCCTTCGAGCGCGAACACCGGCAGGAAGGACACGGTGATGATCAGCAGCGAGAAGAACAGCGCCGGCCCCACCTCCTTGCACGCGAGCACGATCGCGGCGCCGCGCGCCTTCTGGTCCGCCCCTGCGGGCAGGCGCTCGATGTGCTTGTGCGCGTTCTCGATCATCACGATCGCGGCATCGACCATCGCCCCGATCGCAATCGCGATGCCGCCCAGGCTCATGATGTTGGAGCCGAGGCCGAGCGAACGCATGGCGATGAAGGCGAACAGGATGCCCAGTGGCAGCGTAATGATCGCCACCAGCGCGCTGCGCACATGGAGCAGAAAGACGATGCACACGGCGGCGACGATCAGGCTCTCCTCGAGCAGCGTCCATTTGAGGTTGCCGATCGCGCGCTCGATCAGTTCCGAGCGGTCATAGACCGGCACGATCTCCGCGCCCGTCGGCAGGCCGGGGGCGATCTCGGCGATCTTGGCCTTGACGTTGGCGATCACGTCGAGTGCGTTCTGGCCGAAGCGCGCCATGACGATGCCGGACGCCACCTCGCCCTCGCCGTTCAGCTCGGCAATGCCGCGCCGCTCGGCCGGCACCAGCTCTATTCGGGCGACGTCGCCAACCCGCACCGGCGTGCCGCGCTCGGCCTTGAGCACGATGCCGGCGATATCGTCCACGCTTTGCAGGTAGCCCCGGCCGCGAACCATGTATTCCTTCTCGGCGAGTTCCACGACGCGGCCGCCGACGTCGCGGTTGGAGGCGCGGATCGCCTGCGTCACCGCATCGAGCGTGATGCCGTAGCCGGCGAGGCGCAGCGGATCGACGGTGACCTGGTACTCGCGCACGAAGCCGCCGATGCTGGCGACCTCGGACACGCCCTGCGCCTTGGTGAGCTGGTAGCGCACATACCAGTCCTGCAGGCTGCGCGTGTCGGCCAGGCTCATGTCGCGGCCCACCACCGCGTACTGGTACACCCAGCCCACGCCGGTCGCGTCCGGCCCGATCTGCGGCGCCACGCCCTGCGGCAGGCGGCTGGCGGCGGTGCTCAGATATTCGAGCACGCGCGAACGCGCCCAGTAGATGTCGGTGCCGTCCTCGAAGATCACATACACATAGGACGCGCCGAACATCGAGAAGCCGCGCACCACCTTGGCGCGCGGCACCGCCAGCATCGAGGTGGTGAGCGGATAGGTGACCTGGTCCTCGACCACCTGCGGCGCCTGGCCGGGGTAGTCGGTGTAGACGATGACCTGCACGTCCGAGAGGTCGGGCAGCGCGTCGAGCGGCGTGTGCTTGACCGCGTAGAGGCCACCGCCAATCAGGAACAGCGTGGCCAGCAGGACGAGGAAGACGTTGCGTGCCGACCAGTCGATGACGCGGTCGAGCAGGCCGGGTGCTGCCGGTCTGGCTGCCGCGTCGGTTGGCACGACGTTCGAAGAGTCTGTCACAGGGGCATGCATCTCAGTGCCCCCCGTGACCGCCGGCGCTCGGTGCAGGCGCAGTGCCTGCAACCGGCTCGATGCCTGTGATGATGTACTCGCCTGGCTCACCCGCCTCGAAGACGAACCGCACCGGCGAGCCTGGGGCGATGCTCTTCACCAGCGCCGGATCGGCAATCTTGAAGTCCATGGTCATCGCCGGCCACTGGAGGGCCGGGATCTCGCCATGCGTCATCGTCACGCTGCCGCCTTCGGCGTCGAGTGCATCGAACGTCCCTTGCGCTTCGTAACGGGTAGGGCTCGCTTGGGGCTGATCGCCGGCATCGGGCTCGACAAGGTTGGAGAGTGCCGCCTTGAGCTGGCTTTCCGAGTCGATCAGGAAGTTGGCCGAAACCACCACGCGATCGCCCGCCGCCACGCCGTCGAGCACCTCGACCACATCCCGACCGCGCTGGCCGAGCTTCACCGG
Organism: Thauera aminoaromatica; assembly: GCF_000021765.1. NCBI lineage: Bacteria > Pseudomonadati > Pseudomonadota > Betaproteobacteria > Rhodocyclales > Zoogloeaceae > Thauera > Thauera aminoaromatica. The sequence goes on from NC_011662.2 coordinate 4,375,861, forward strand.
CTGCGGCTTGAAGCGCCCTTCGCCGAGCGCAATCAGCACGACCCGCCGTTCGCCATCGTCGATGATCGCCGAGCTCGGCACGGCGACCCTCGGGGTGGCATCACCTGCCGCCAGCGCGATCTGGGCGAACATGCCTGGGCGCAACAGGCCCTCCGGGTTGTCCAGTTCCAGGCGCACGCGGGTGCTGCGCGTCGCGGCGTCCAACGTCGGATAGAGATAATCGACTCGCGCCGCGAAGCTGCGACCGGGATAGGCCTCGAGCGCCACCTGCGCGCTCTGACCGACCTGCACGCGAGCGAGATCCTGTTCATACACATCAGCAATGATCCACACCTTCGACAGGTCGGCGATGCGGAACAGTGCGTCTCCCGGCATAAAGCGTCCGCCTTCGATGGCCTCCTTCTCCAGCACCACGCCGCTCGCCGGGGCGTGGAAGACCTGGCGCGCACCGGCCTGGCCGGCCACCTGCAGGTTGCGCAGGCGCGCACGCGTCGCCTCCGCCAGGCGGCGGGCGGATTCGCTTGCGATCGGATCCTGCGCCGCGCTCTGGCTGGCCAGACGCTCGGCAATGCGCAACTCCTCGCCAGTGGATTGCAGCTCTGGACTGTAGGCGGTGAACAGCGGCTGGCCCTTCCTCACCGGGTCGCCGACCGCATTCACATGCAGGCGCTCGATCCAGCCCTCGAAGCGCGGCGCCACCACCACCTGCCTGCGCTCGTCGAACTCGATACGGCCGCTCGCGCGCACCGCCGCATCCACGGTGCGCAGCTCAACCTCTGCGGTCTTCACCCCCAGGGTCTGGATGCGCGCAGGGCTGACCACCACCGCGCCGCTGTCGTCGGGCTGGTCGTCGGCGTAGACGGGGATGTAGTCCATGCCCATCGAATCCTTCTTCGGCACGGGCGAGGTGTCGGGCAGGCCCATCGGGTTGCGGTAGTAGAGGATCTTGCGTTCGCCGTCGGCCGGGGCTGCGCTATCGCTTTGCGCCTGGCTTTCGGTGATCAGCGGAACTGGATTTCCAGCATTTTGCAGGTGCGCAATCCAGTACCCCGCACCTATGGCAATCGCCACGCCCACAGCGATCGCCGTCATTCGAACGGCTGAGCTCACTTCAGATCCCCTGTCAGTTTCTTGATTTCTGTCAGCGCCAGGCGCGTGTCGAGCTCGGCCTTCAAGCGTTGAGTCCGGATGTCGATGAGCTGGCGCTCGGCTTCGATCACGCTGTCGAAGTCGACCTTGCCGCTGCTGAGCGCGGCCTGACTTGCATCCCGGGTGGCCTGGGCCTGCGGCAGCAACGTATGTTCGAGCAGGCGCAAGGTCTCGCGGCCTTGCGCATACATCGACCAGGCAATACCGAGCTCGCCGGTCGCGCGCGCGCGGGCGTCCTCCCGCCGCGCCTCGGCCGCCATCAGCATGTACTCGGCTTCGCGCTCCCTGGCGCGACGGCTGGACTGCTGCAGCGGGATCATCACCTCGAACATCACGTCCCACGACGCCTTGCCTTCATCCGGGCGGTTGTTGCGCACGCCAACGGCGAAGTCCGGCAAGCGGTCCTGATACGTTCGTTCGCGCTCGGCACGTGCCACGTCGATGCCGTAGGCGGCGGCATTCACGTCCGGGTTGGCACTGGCCGCCGACTCAAAAAGGGCGCCCGCCTCCAGCTGCTCGGGCAAGGGGGCTGGATCTGCGGGTGTGGCGAGCGGCGCATCATGCGCCCGGCCGAGCAGGCCGTTGAGCCCCGCTGCCAGCCCCTTGCGCCGCTGTTCGACCTCCACGAGCGCGAGGCGCTGGGCAGTGATTTCGCGCTGCATGCGCAGCACCGCCTGCTGCGGCAGCAGACCCAACTCGTAACGGGCCAGGCTGAGTTCCTCCAGGCTTTTCAGCAAGGTCAAGCCCTCGCGGTTGAGGACGAGTTCGCGGTCGGCGGCGTAGTAGCGCAACCACAGCGTCTCGATCTTTGCCGCGAGCTCAGCCCAGGAGGTATCGCGCATCGCATCAGCCTGGGTCGCCTGGGCTTCGGCGGCCTTCACCGCCAGCTCGCGCTTGCCCCACCCGGGTAGCGGCTGGGTGATGCGGTAGCGGGTCTCGCCCACCTGGCCGGGCAGCAACGACGCCGAGCGCCCGCTCATGGTGTTGGTGGCGTCCATCAGCTCGACCTCGAACGTCGGGTCGGGCAGCGCACCGGCGGGCGTCACGCGCTCCTGCGCTGCGGACGCTTCCGCGCGGGCAGCGGCAAAGCCGGGGTTGCTGTGGCGCGCATATTCAATCAGCGCCTGGGGGCTCGAGCCGAGCGTTGGAGTGTCGGGCGAACCCTGTGTCCAGGCACTGCCACTTCCCAGCGTGAGCGCGACCACCAGTGCAAGCGCTGCAGGACGTAGCAGGTGAGATGAGGGTACTGCGAACGGGGATTTCATCGAGAAACGATTCCGGCAGGCGGTGAAGTGCATGCGCAGGCCCTTCGCCACCCGCCTCGTCGTTCAGCCACTCAGTGGGGCATCCCCACGGCTGGCCGGTCAGAGTGGAACGCGACGCACCTGCGGGATAGGCGTCACTGGGCGGGCTCGAGAGACGTCACGGTCAGCGCACCGCCGACCTTCTCGACCGCGAACCGGATCTTGTCGCCCGCCTTGACCTGATCAAGCATGCCCGGCTCGGCCGCGCGGAACACCATGGTCATCGCCGGCATGCCGAGCGACTCCAGGGGGCCATGGGCAATGGTCAGCTTGCCAGCCGACTTGTCGATCTTCTTGACCGTGCCCTCGGCCAGCTTGGCGTTGGCTTCGGCCGGGGCACTCGCCCCGCCGTGATGTGCATCGTGATCGGCCTGTGCGAACGCAAGCGGGGCGCCGCCGCCGAGCAAGGCCAGGAGCGCAGTGGTGATGAGGGTCTTTTTCATGATGGGTTTCTCCAAGGGTTGAAATTCTGTGTGAATTCGAGCATGAGCACGATTATGCGAAGCGCTCACCAACGGGACGCTGACGCACGGATTACATTTCTGTCAGCCGACCTTGATCGTGCCGATCATGCCGGCCTGGAAGTGGCCGGGAATCAGGCAGGCGAACTGGAATTCGCCCGCACGGTTGAAGTGCCAGATCATTTCTCCGCGCCCACCTGGCGCGACATGCGACATCCACGGTTCGTCATGTTCCATCTCCGGGAAGCGCTGCATCATCTCCGCGTGCTCGGCAAGCGTCTTGGGCGTACCGACCACCATCTCGTGCATCACCGCGCCTCGATTTTCGTGGGTGAATCGGATCGTCTCGCCCAGACGCACCTCGATGCGGTCCGGAACGAAGCGCATCTCATCGGTCATCACGATGGCGATCGCGCGCGAGACGGCTTTCGCGTCCCCCGCAATCCCCCATTCCTGCTGCTCCTTGGGGGTATCGGACGCTGCTTTGTCGGCATGTTCGGCATTGCCATGGGCGAACGTGCTGCGGTGAACGGCAAGCACACCGGCGGCAAGGCTGGTGGCCAGAAATCGACGACGACTTTTCATGGGGATCTCCATCTCTCTGTTGGGTGAGGCTTCATTTGTGCCGGGGTTTGCGCCGATTGCACGGCGTTCGACCTCAATGACCTTGATGGCCAGTGGGTTTGCGTACGGCCATCTCGACAGGCGGTCCGCCCGCTGTACGCGGCATGCTCGAGGCGCCCGCCGCGTCGCCGCGAGCGGGTTCAGGCAGCGCCGCGCCCGTCCACTCGTAGGCCACCGCCCCCTTGGGATGCCTGAACCAGCCCGGGTCGCGGTAGTCCCCCGGCTTCTGCTCGCGGCGCACCTTGAGCACGGTGAACATGCCGCCCATCTCGACCGCGCCGAAGGGCCCCTGCCCGGTCATCATCGGCAGGGTGTTGTCGGGCAGCGCCATCTCCATCTCGCCCATGTCGGCCATGCCACGCTCGCCCATCAGCATGTAGTCGGGCACCAGCTTCTGGATGTCCTCGACCAGGCCGCGATGGTCGACGCCGATCATGGTCGGCACGTCGTGCCCCATCGCGTTCATGGTGTGGTGCGACTTGTGGCAGTGCATCGCCCAGTCGCCCTCCTCGTCGGCGATGAACTCGATCTGGCGCATCTGGCCGACCGCGACGTCGGTGGTGACCTCGGGCCAGCGCGACTCGGGGCGCGTCGGCCCGCCGTCGGTGCCGGTCACCTCGAACTCGTGGCCGTGGATGTGGATCGGGTGGTTGGTCATGGTCAGGTTGCCGATGCGCACCCGCACCCGGTCGCCCTTCCTGACATTGAGCGAGTCGATGCCCGGAAAGGCGCGGCTGTTCCAGGTCCACAGGTTGAAGTCGAGCATCGTGTTGATCTTGGGCACGTAGCTGCCGGGCTCGATGTCGTAGGCGTTGAGCAGGAAGCAGAAGTCGCGGTCCACGCCCGCGATGTGCGGGTGCGGCGCGCGCGGATGCGTGACCCACATGCCCATCATGCCCATCGCCATCTGCACCATCTCGTCGGCGTGCGGGTGGTACATGAAGGTGCCGGGGCGGCGGGCGACGAACTCATAGACGAAGGTCTTGCCCGGCGGGATCTGCGGCTGGTTGAGGCCGCCGACCCCGTCCATGCCGTTGGGCAGGCGCTGGCCATGCCAGTGGATGGTGGTGTGCTCGGGCAGACGGTTGGTGACGAAGATGCGCACGCGGTCGCCCTCGACGACCTCGATCGTCGGCCCGGGCGACTGGCCGTTATAGCCCCAGAGCCGCGCCACCATGCCGGGGGCGATCTCGCGCTCGACGGGTTCGGCGACGAGGTGGAACTCCTTCACCCCAGCGTTCATGCGCCAGGGCGCCGTCCAGCCGTTGAGCGTGACGACCGGGTCGTACGGGCGGCCTGTGGGCGGGGTCAGCGGGGCCGCCGTGGCTGCGCTGGTCTGAATTACGGGCTCGGGCAGCGCAGCGAGCGCGGCGCGGTTGACGGTTCCGGCAGCGGCCAGCAGGCCTGCCCCGGCGAGAAAGCTGCGTCGGGTGGTCATGATCGTCTCCGGACAGGTCAGTGGCCAGCGCCGGCTTCTGCCGGCGATGCGCTTGATTGAAGGCTGATCGGTGCGATCGGCTGGCCGAGCAGGCTGGCCTTGAGCGCGGCCTCGGCGCGCCAGAAGTCGCGTTCGGCTTCGATCGCCTGCACCACGCTGGCCGACTGAGCGCGGGCAGCGGCAAGCAGCTCGAACACACCGATCAGCATCCCGTTGTACTGGAGCACCGACTCTTCGGTAATGTTCTGACGCAGTGGAACCACCTCGCTGCGGTAGTGGCGCGCGAGGTCGTATGCACTGCGGTAGCCCTCGTAGGCCACGCGGACCTGGGAGCTGGCGTTATTGGCAACCTCGAGGGTGCGGTTGAAGGCCGAGAGATAGCGGGCCTCACTGCTGGCGCGGGCCGCATCGCCGAAGTCGAACAGGGGCAGCGGCAGTTCGACTTCGAAGCCGCGCTGCGACGACTCGCCGGTCTCGCTGTTGCGCACGCCGGCCACATGCAGGCCGTTGACCACGCTGGTCACCTGCGTGAGGCCCAGGCTCTTCGCCGTACGCTCGAGGTCGGTGCGGGCGATGCGCACATCGAGCCGGTTGTCGAGCAGCGCCGCGCCGGCGGTCGCTTCATCGATCGGCGCCTCGGGCAAGGCCGGCAACTGATCCGGTAGGCGTAGCGCCTGCGCCTGGCTCGGGGTCAGCCCCAAGCGCTGGATCAGCGCCTCGCGCGCGGCGGTGGCGTTCTGACGGGCGCGGATCAGGTTGGCCGTCTCCTCGGCGGCCAGCGCCTGCTCGCGGGCGCGCTGCAGGCGGCTGAAGTTGCCCGTGGCCTGCATCCGACGCGCGAGTTCGGCAGCGGTACCAGCGGCCGTGGCCACTTCCTCCCGGTAGTGCGCGACCTGTCGCGCCGCGACCGCATCGACCCAGGCCTGGCGCACCTCCGTGACGGTGCTCAACAGCGCAATCGAAGACTGCAGCCGGGTCTGCTGCTGGCGGAACTCGGCCTGCTCCAGCCGTGCAGGCAGGAACAGCAGGTCGAACAGCGAGATGCCGAGCGAACGGCCGATGTCGAGTTCGCGGCCCTCGGCGCCCGAGCGAAACAACCGCTCGAAGGTGAACACCGGATTGCCGATGCGAGCGGAACCGGTCGCATCCGCCGAGGCCACGGCGGCTTCCGCCAGCAGGGACTGGAAGGCCGGGCTGTAGCCGAGCGCGATGCGCACCGCGTCGTCAATTGCGAGCGGCTGGGCCAGCAGCCGATCGACCTCGGTGCGCATCGCCTCGCGCTCGGGGTCCGAGCGCAGCCAGCGCACCTCGCTGCCCGTCTGCTCGCGCGCAAAGCGCTCAACCTCGGCGAAGTTCTCATCGATCGCAACGCTGGCACACCCGGTCAGCACGGTAGCAGCCAGCAAGGATATGGGGAGACTGCCTCTCATCGCTCGCCCCCTTTCGACGACGGCGCGAGGTGGCCCATGTGCCCGCCCAGGCGTCTGGCCTCGTCGTTGGCATCCTTCCACGACCGCAGGGGCTCATCGACACGGTAGGGCCGATATTCGTTCAGGGGCGAGCGATAGACCGGAAGGGGCTGAGGCTTGGGTTGCTCACTCGCTGGGGCAGTCTGGGTCGCGCCGAGCGCGGGGTCAGCGGGGCTTGATGGCGAGGAGGACTCGGCCTGCGCGCCCGACACGAGCGCCACGGCGACGGCCAATCCTCCACCGAGGTGGATGATTCGTCTCTGCATGGGGAATGTCTCTTTGTTGGTCTTGTGATGAATCGGACGCGGGGCGATCGACGAGGTCGCCGCTCCGCGTCCCGATGCTCAGTTGGGCATCGCCGGCTTGGCGGCCGGATGCATCTTCATCATGTTCTGCATCATGCCCATGTGCTCTTGCATCATCTTCATGTGCTCCTGCATGAGCTTGGGATCCATCATCATGCCGCCCATGGGTCCAGCCCCGGGTCCAGGACCACCACCCTTCATCATCGGACCAGCCCCCATCTGCCCCCCCATCATCGGGCAACCAGTGGGCGTGCCCTGCGATGCAGCCTCCAGGGCCTTGACCTGCTCTTCCATCAGGGCCATGCGACGTTCCGGGTTGGTCTCGGCACGGATCGACTTCATACGTTCCTGAAGCGCGGGGACACTCGCTGCGGGCGGCCAGGCCTGCACCGGATCGGTCGTCTGCGCGACGACCGGACTGCCATGCAAGGCTGCAGCCAGAGCGACGACGGGCATGAGCCCGGCGAGACGGTACAAACGCAGTTTCATGATCGATCTCCCATTGGTCGCGGGGTTCCGTCGCGGTACGGAACGCTGTGCCACGCAGAGCATCTTGCGCCCGCCTGCCTGTCGTTGGCCTGACCTGGAAATTACATTTCTGTAAGCCCGGGGGTTATCCAGCACCCCGGGCGCAAAATCGGGCACAGGCAGCACGAAGCGCGTAGGAGCGAAACAATGAAAATTCTGATCGTCGAAGACGAAGTGAAGACCGGCGACTACCTCCGCCAGGGGCTCACCGAAGCCGGGTTCGTCGTCGACCTTGCAAGAGATGGCCTCGATGGGCTCCACCTCGCACTCAATGGCGATTACGACCTCATCGTGCTGGATGTGATGCTTCCGTCGCTGGACGGCTGGGGCATCCTGCAAACACTGCGGCGCGGCGGCCGTGAGACGCCTGTGCTGTTCCTCACTGCCCGCGACCAAATTGAGGATCGCGTTCGTGGCCTTGAGCTCGGCGCCGATGATTACCTGGTCAAGCCCTTCGCGTTTTCCGAGTTGCTCGCGCGCGTTCGCACGCTGCTGCGCAGGGGAAGAAACCACGAACCGGAGACCCTGCGCTCAGCGAACCTGGAGCTCGATTTGCTTCGCCGCCGGGTGAACCGATGCGGGCAGCGCATCGATCTGACCGCCAAGGAGTTTGCCTTGCTGGAACTGCTGCTGCGACGCAAGGGTGAAGTATTGCCCCGCTCACTCATCGCTTCGCAGGTGTGGGACATGAACTTCGACAGCGACACGAACGTGATCGAAGTTGCCGTGCGCAGGTTGCGCGTAAAGGTCGACGACCCCTTTGAGCCGAAGCTGATCCACACCGTGCGGGGTATGGGCTACGTGCTTGAGGCGATGGAGCCGATCTGACGATGATCCGCATTCACTCGCTGACGGCGAGACTGGCAACACTATTTGCCGTCCTCGCTGCGAGCCTGCTTGTGCTGGCAGCGATGCTCTTTGGGCGCATGTTGGACATGCATTTCCAGGAGCTGGACATGCACGAGTTGCAGGGCAAGGTCACGCTCATCCGCAACGCGCTGCAAAGTGTTGATGCGACTGGGGGGCGATCGGAACGCATTGAGGCGCTCGAACGCTCCTTCGTTGGACATGAAAGTGTCGGTGTCCTGGTTCGCGACGTCGAGGGACGCGTCCTGTACATCATCCATCCCGAGCATTTCACCGCCTCCCAGCGGGCAGGCGAACCCCTTTCACGCGCGTTAACCGACTGGACCGTGGATGAGCGCCCCCATCGAGGGCTCGAGGTCAGCATCGCGCTACCGAGCCTTGGGGCGAAGGAGCAGACGATCGAGGCGCTGGTCGCAGTGGATCTGTCGCATCACGTCCACTTCCTCGCGTCGGTACGTCATGCAACTTGGGCGGGCGTCTTCGTCGCTGCCTTGGCGGCGGCGCTATTCGGCTGGTTTGCTGCGCACCGGGGCCTCGCCCCCCTGCGTCGGGTCACCGAAACTGCCCGTCGGCTGTCGGCAAGGCAACTCGGCCAGCGTCTCGCCATCGATGATGCGCCGCTGGAAGTGCGCGACCACGTCGAAGCCTTCAATGGCATGCTCGCTCGGCTCGAAGCCGCTTTCCAGCGGCTCGGCGATTATTCGGCGGATATAGCCCACGAACTGCGTACGCCGATCTCGAACCTGATGACCCAGACCCAGGTCGCGCTGTCGCGGCCGCGCACGCTCGACGAATACCAGGACATCCTGGCCTCGAACCTCGAGGAATACGAGCGCATCGCGCGCATGGTCAGCGACATGCTGTTCCTCGCCAAGGCCGACGAGAACACCCTCGCGCACGCGGGCGAGGCGATCGACCTGGCCCGCGAGGCAGACGCACTGATCGACTTCTACGAGGCGCTGGCCGACGAGCGCCAGGTCCGCATCGTGCGCCAGGGCCAAGCGAGCGTTCAGGGTGATCGCCTGATGCTGCGGCGCGCGCTGTCGAACCTGATCTCGAATGCGCTTCGTCACACACCGAAAGAGGGGCAGATCACGATCAGGATTGACGCGGACGCAGCCGGCGTCCGTCTCGCCGTCTCTAATGTCGGCGACCCGATACCCGCCGATCAGATCGAACGGATCTTCGAACGCTTCCATCGCGGTAGCGCCCAGCGCGAATCTCGCGGTGAAGGCGCAGGGCTCGGACTCGCGATCACGCGTTCCATCGTCCAGGCCCACGGGGGTCACATCACTGCGCGCTCCGCTGAAGGTGTCACCTGCTTCACGATAACCTTGCCTCGCAATGAAGCCTCATCGCCTTCCTGATCCTGCAAAGTCGACCGGGGTCCCGGCTGTCTGACGGAAATGTAATTTTGAGGTCAGCTTCCCGTTGGGCTCAAAGTGCCAAACTATGCCTCGACGCCATCAACCGGAAGACGAACATGAAGACGAAAACTTTGCTCGGCGGGCTCGTGGCAAGCCTGATGATCGTGAGCGGCGCAGCGTTTGCGCAGGGGCCCGTACGCGTAGAGGTCTACAAGAGCGCTTATTGCGGGTGCTGCGGGAAATGGGTCGAGCACCTGAGAAAGAACGGCTTCGATGTCGTGACGAAAGACGTCGATGATGTCCCCGCAGCCCGCAAGGCACTGGGCATGCCGGACCAATACGGCTCGTGTCACACGGCCAAGGTAGGTTCCTACTCCGTCGAGGGGCACGTCCCTGCGGACGACATCCGCCGGCTTCTCGCCGAGTCCCCAAAGGCAATCGGACTGGCTACGCCAGGCATGCCGCAGGGGTCGCCCGGCATGGAGACCTCGACCCCGCAACCCTATGAGACGCTTCTGGTCGGGCTTGACGGAAGCGCGAGGGTTTTTGCCCGACACTGACGGCAGAGCTGGTGAGTATCGACTTTATGAGCGCAGTGCCGGCCGATTTACGAACCACGCTGGCCTCAGCTCGCTCTAGGGCTGGTTTCGGATCTCACCGGTCGCTCGAATGACGACTCTGCTACTACCATGTGTGGCAGCAAATGGCCGAACTGAGACACCCTCCCGCTGCAACGGAGCCTTGACTCAATCGAGTTCGCCTTCCGCGAAGACGTTGCGCAGGTGCCGCCGGATCACCGTCCGGTCCCGGCCGAACAACTGGCTCAACTGCTCCTGGCGCAGCCAGACGGTATCGCCTTCCAGCCTGACCTCGACCGTGCCGGCATCGCCGCGGTAGATGACGAGTTCGCTCATCCCGCCAGCCCCTCGATCATCTGCTTGATCCGGTCCATCGAGCGCTTCAGGTCGGCGTCGATCTCCGCCAGCGGCCGCGGCGGCTCGAAAACGTAGAAGTGGCGGTTCAAGGGGATCTCATAGCCGATCCGGGTCTTGTCGTGGTCGATCCAGGCGTCGGGGGCGTGGGACAGCACCTCGCGCTCGAACCAGGCCTGCACGTCCTCGAACAGCGGCACGTTCTCGGCGTCGCGCAGCGGGCGCTCGATGGTGATCGTGCGGTAGCCGAAGTCCTGGTTGCGGAAGACGCGGGCGATGGGCACACGCTTGACCTTGCCGCCCGCGGGCGCGGCCGGGCAGCGCACCTCGGGGAAGAGGGTCACGCGCGCGAGCTCCTTGCCCTGGGCGTCGCTCACCACCGCCTGCTCGGCTTCGAGGAATTCGCCGAGCAGGCGGGTGATCTCGCCGATGTGGGTCTCGGACAGCGTGTTGCCGAGCACGATGCTGCGCACGTCCTGGCCCTTGATCAGCATGTCGGCCTTGCAGATGGCGTAGGACTCGGGGTTGAGCTCCTGGCCGAACATGGTGAGGCGCGCGCCGGGCTTGATCTCGTGCAGGTGCTCGCCCGCCACCGACAGCATGCGGCCGGTGCCGGTGCCGGCGGTGGGGTCGTAGATGGTGCGCACGATGCCGGGCTTGGACAGCGCCTCGTCGTCCTCGATGAAGAGCGGGCTCACCATCAGGCGGATGAGCTCGCGCGGGGTGAAGTGCTCGCCGGCGGTCTCGTTGGAGATCTCGGCGAACTTGCGGATCAGCTCCTCGAAGACCAGGCCCATGTGCACGTTGTCGACGCGCCTGGGGTGGGGCTCGATGTGGGCGAACTTTTCCACCACCAGGTAGAGCAGCCCGGCCTGCTCCTTGTCGCGGTGTTCGACGAGCACCGCGGCCTTGGTCGGCGCCAGCACGCAGTCGAGCCGGCGCAGCACGGTGAAGGGCAGGATCACGCGGCCGTATTCGGACTGCTTGAAGTCGCCGCGCAAGAGGTCGGCGACCGACCAGATGAGGGCGGAGAGGGCTTGCTGGTTCATGGGGTCGGGGTCGTCGGGCGGGGATCGCCTGCGATTATGGGCAGGACGATTGGCCGGCCCACGCTCGACTGCCTCGCACGGGACGCCGGGCCGGACATCCGGCGGGCGGCAGAACTGCCGTCCAGTCTTGGCCCGACGTTCCACCCTGCGGAACATTCTCAGATCGCGCAGCTTTTCTCGAGAATTGAATTAAATTTATGGAACCGGCCAGAAGCCGGGCTTATTCCAGGAGACAGACAATGAAAGCAGCGCTCGCGACCCTGCTGATCCCGGTGGCAACGCTCGCCATCGGCGTCCAGGCCGGCCACGCCGCCTCGCCGGTCCAGCACGACCGCCCCAACATCCTGCTGATCATGGCCGACGACCTCGGCTACACCGACCTCGGCAGCTACGGCAGCGAAATCGCCACTCCCAACCTCGACACCCTGGCCGACACCGGGGTCAAGATGACCCAGTTCTACGCCTCGCCGTTCTGCTCGCCGACGCGCGCGATGCTGATGTCCGGCACCGACAACCACCTCGCCGGCTTCGGCGACATGGCCGAGCTGATGCTGCCCGAGCAGCGCGGCAAGCCGGGCTACGAGGGCTACCTCAACGAGCGCGTGGTGCCGATGGCGCAGGTGCTGCGCGATGCCGGCTATCGCACGCTGATGACCGGCAAGTGGCACCTCGGCGTGCCCGAGCAGTACAGCCCGGCCGCGCGCGGCTTCGACCAGTCGTATGCGCTGGTGCATGGCGGCTCCAGCCACTGGAGCGACGGCGCGGGCATCGTCGCCGCCGATCCGGCCAAGCCGCCGAAGGCCATCTACCGCGAGAACGGCAAGGAGACGACGCTGCCGAAGGACTTCTTCTCGTCCGACTTCTTCACCTCGCGGCTGATCGAGTACATCGACGCCGGCAAGGGTTCGGGCAAGCCCTTCTTCGCCTACCTCGCCTTCACCGCGCCGCACTGGCCGCTGCACGCGCACGACGCCGACATCGCCAGGTACGAGCAGCGCTACAAGGACGGCTACGACAAGCTGCGCCGCGAGCGCCTCGAGCGCATGAAGAAGCTCGGCCTGGTGGCCGCCGACACGCCGGTGTTCGAAGGCCATCCGCTGTGGCCGAAGTGGGACAGCCTGAGCGCGGCGGAGAAGGAATCCGAGGCCAGGCGCATGGCGGTGTACGCCGCGATGGTCGACAACATGGACCAGAACATCGGCCGCATGCTCGACTACCTGAAGAAGACCGGGCAGCTCGACAACACCTTCATCTTCTTCCTGTCCGACAACGGCGCCGACGGCAACTCGGTGTACGACGTGGCGCGCACCCGCGAGTGGATCCACAAGGACATGGACAACAGCATCGCGCACATCGGCAAGTCCGGCTCCTACGCCGAGTACGGGCCGGGCTGGGCGCAGGTGGGTTCGACGCCGTTCCGCATGTTCAAGTCCTTCATGTACGAGGGCGGCATCGCCGTGCCGGCGATCGCCTGGGGCCCGGGCGTCAAGGGCGGCAAGCTCGAGTCGGCGATGGCCCACGTGACCGACATCGCGCCCACGCTGTTCGAGCTCGCCGGCGCGAAGCACCCCGGCACCGAGTACCAGGGCAGGCCCGTGCTGCCGCTGCGCGGCGCCTCGATGCTGCCGCTGCTGCAGGGGCGCGGGCAGGCCGTGCATGGCGCGGACAAGGCGATCGGCTGGGAGCTGGGCGGGCGCAAGGCGCTGCGCAAGGGCGACTGGAAGATCGTGTCGGCGAACCAGCCCTGGGGCACCGGCGACTGGGAGCTCTTCAACGTCGCGCAGGACCGCAGCGAGAGCCGCAACCTCGCCGCCGCCAACCCGCAGAAGCTGGGCGAGATGCTGGTGGCCTGGCGCGACTACGTGCGCGAGACCGGCACGCTGGAGATCCCCAACCTCGCCAACCGCCCCGGCTACAGCAACGGCGCGAAGTACTACGAGGACCTGAAGTACGAGGCCACCCTCGTCCCGCGCACGGCCAAGCCCTGAGCGCATGCGCCTGCCCGCCCTGCTCCTCGCCTGCATCCTGATGGCGCCGGCCGCGTTCGCGGCCGCCCCGCAAGCGGGGGCGCGGCCCGACCACGTCGCCGACCGCGACTGCCTCGCCTGCCACCCCGACCAGGCGGACGCCTGGGCCGAATCGAAGCACCGCCATGCGATGCAGCCGGCGACGGCGCAGACCGTGCTCGGCGACTTCGGCGAGGCCGGCTCCGGCGAAGTCCACTTCGGCGAGGGTGCGGCGGCGGCGCGCTTCTACCGCCGCGGCGGCGACTTCATGGTCGCCGCGCAAGGGCCCGACGGCCGCACGCAGGCGCTCGCGGTCAGCCACGTCTTCGGCATCCGGCCGCTGCAGCAGGTGCTGCTGCCGCAGCAGGGCGGACGCCTGCAGGCCTTCACGATCGCCTGGGATACCACGCGCAAGGCCTGGTTCTCGCTGCACGCCGACGGCCCGGTCGCCCCGGGCGACAACCTGCACTGGAGCGGGCGCTACCAGAACTGGAACCTGATGTGCGGCGAGTGCCACACCACCGCCTACCGCAAGGGCTACGACGACGAGCACGACCGCTACGCCACCACCTGGGCCGAGGCGAACGTGGGCTGCCAGGCCTGCCACGGCGCCGGCCGCGCGCACGCCGAGAGCGCACGCAGGCGCGCCGCCGCGGGCGAGCGCGGCCAGGCGCCGCTGCCCACCCCGAACCGGGCGCTCGCCGGCGCGCACGCCCAGGTCGACCAGTGCGCCACCTGCCACGCGCGCCGCACCCGGCTGGTCGAGGACGCCGTGGCCGGCGCGCCCCTGTTCGACCAGTTCATCCCCGACAACCTGCGCCCCGGCCTCTACCACGCCGACGGCCAGCAGCTCGACGAGGTCTTCGAGTACGGCTCCTACCGCCAGAGCCGCATGTACCAGGCGGGCGTGGCCTGCACCGACTGCCACGACCCTCACCGCGGTCGCCTGCGCGCCGAAGGCAACGCGCTGTGCACCGCCTGCCACAATCCCGCGCCCGACCGCGGTCGCTTCCCCGGCCTGCAGGCGAAGGACTACGACGCGCCCTCGCATCACTTCCACCGCGGCGGCGGCGCCGGCAGCCAGTGTGTGGACTGCCACATGCCGAGCCGCAACTACATGGTCGTGCATCCGCGCCGCGACCACGCCATCCGGGTGCCGCGCCCCGACCTGGGCGCGCGCACCGGCGCGCCCGACGCCTGCACCGGCTGCCACGCCGACCGCGGCGCGGAGTGGGCCGCGGCGGCGATCGAGCGCCACCACGGCAAGCGCACGCATCCACCCCACTACGGCGAGATCCTCGCCGCCGCACGCGCGGGCGCCCCCGGCGCGGCCGCGGGCCTGGCCGCGCTCGCCCGCGACGCCGCCGTGGCCGCGATCGTGCGCGCGAGCGCGATCGAGCAGCTCGCCCAGCTCGACCCCCAGGCCGTGCCCGCCGCCGCGCTGCGCGACCCCGACCCCGCGCTGCGCACCAGCGCCGCGGCCGCCTTCGCGCTGCGCCCCGCCGAAGAGCGCCTCGCGCAGCTCGCCCCCCTGCTCGCCGACCCCGTGCGCGCGGTGCGCATCACCGCCGCGCGCGCGCTCGCCGACCTGCCCGCAACCGCGCTCGCGCCCGAGCTACAGGACCGCCAGCGCGCCGCGCTGGCCGAGTTCGTCGCGGCACAGCAGGCGATGGCAGACATGCCGAACGCCCAGCTCAACCTCGCCGGGCTGGCGCTCGCGCAACGCGATCCGCTCGTGGCGGAGCAGCGCCTGCGCCGCGCGCTGCAGCGCGAACCCGCGCTCGACAGCGCACGCCTCGGCCTGGCCACGCTGCTCGCGCAGACCCGCCGCGAGGACGAGGCCGAGCGCGTGCTGCGCGACGGGCTCGCCCGCGCCACCAGTCCCGGCGAGCTCCACCTCGCCCTCGGCCTGCTCGCCGGCCAGCGCCAGCGCTGGGAGGAGGCCGCGCGCGAGCTGCGCACCGCCGACGCCCTGCTGCCGGGCCATGCGCGCGTGCGCCGCAACCTCGACGCCGTGGAACGCTACCTGGAGCGCACCCGCCCGCGCTGAAGGGCTCCGCGACGGCGCGGCGGTGCTCAGGGCTGGCGCGGCGACGCGAGCGCGGCCGCGATCGCTGCGGCGCAGGCCTGCAGGTCGGCCAGATGCGCCTCCACCACCTTCGCGCGCAGGTCGTAGCGCCGCGGCCACACCAGGTTGATCGCCCCGCGCACCCCGCCATCGGCGAGGATCGGCACGGCGATGGCGTCGAAGCCGTCGTCGAAGCCCGCCATGTCCTCGAACGAGCCGCCGAAGAGCGCGTCGCGCACCGCATAGCCGCGCTGTCGCGTCTCCTCCAGGAGGGCGTCGATCTCGCCCTCGAGGACCGCCGCCGTGCGCGGATTCGACGGCGAGGCGGCGCGCCAGTGGGCGAGCACCGCTTCGCGTTCGGCCGCAGCGCAGAAGGCAAGCCAGGCCCGCCCGGGCGCGGAGAGCAGGATGTCCACCCGGTAGCCGATGCGGTAGCGCGGATTGAGCGCCAGCCCGGAGAGGCGGCGGGAGCTCTCCGCGACCTCCATCGCGAAGTCGCGGTACACCAGCAGGTCGGACGGCCACAGCACCGTGCGCTGCAGCGCCACCAGGTGCGGCGCCGCGGCCTCGACCAGGCGCGGATCGATCGCGTGCCCGCTCGGCGCCGCGGTCCACGCCAGCGAGCGCCGCCACAGCCCGTCGTCGATCGATCGCCACGCCAGCCCGCCCCGCTCCAGGGTGAGCAGGATGCGCAGCAGGGTCGGCTTGGGGAGCGCGCTGGCGGCGTGGAGCGCGCGCAGCGAGCTGCCCTCCTGGGGGCCGAGCAGGCGCAGCACCTCGATGCCGCGTTCGAGGGCACGGATCGAGGTGCCACGTTCCGAACTCATGCGTGGCGGCTCCTGTCGTCCATCCGGGACCTCCCGCGGCTCATGACATGGGAGGAATATAGAGGCTCTCCTTCACCTCCTCCATCACCACGTAGCTGCGCGACTCGGTCGCCGAGGGCAGCTTGAGCAGGATGTTGCCGAGCAGGCGACGGTAGTCGCTCATCTCCGAAATGCGCGCCTTGATCAGGTAGTCGAAGTCGCCCGACACGAGGTGGCACTCCATGACCTCGGGGACGAAGGCGAGCTCCTTCTTCACGCGCTCGAAGGCGTCGTTCGACTTGGCGGCGAGCTTGAGCTCGACGAAGACCAGCAGCGGGCGGCCGAGCGCGCGCGGGTCGACGCGGGCGTGGTAGCCGGTAATCGCGCCCTCGCGCTCCAGGCGGCGCACGCGCTCGGTGCACGGGGTCGCCGACAGGCCCACCTGGTGGGCGAGCTCGGTCATCGTCAGGCGCCCGTTCTTCTGCAACAAATCCAGTATTTTCAGGTCTGTACGGTCGAGGTCGCGCATTTCACTGCGCCGCCGGCAAGGCGGCCTCCGGATTGGTGATCTTCACTGATTGGCGATATCAGTTTAGTGACTTTCGCTAGCAAGGCCTCATTAGACTGCCGCAATTCCATCGAATACAGGCAGGAGACGCGAAATGAACGTGATCGTACTCGGCAGCGGCGTGATCGGCACCACCACCGCGTGGTATCTGGCCCAACGCGGCGCGCGCGTCACCGTGATCGACCGCCAGCCCGGCGCCGCGCTCGAGACCAGCTACGCCAACGCCGGCCAGGTCTCGCCCGGCTACTCCACGCCCTGGGCCGCGCCCGGCATTCCGCTGAAGGCGCTGAAGTGGCTGTTCCAGCGCCACGCCCCGCTCGCGATCCGCGCCGACGGCAGCCTGTTCCAGCTGCGCTGGATGGCGCAGATGCTCGCCAACTGCTCGAGCGCGCGCTACGCGGTGAACAAGGAACGCATGATGCGCGTCTCCGAGTACGCCCGCGACTGCCTGCGCACGCTGCGCGCCGACACCGGCATCGCCTACGAGGAGCGCAGCCGCGGCACGCTGCAGCTGTTCCGCACCCAGGCCCAGCTCGACGCCGCCGCGCGCGACATCGCGGTGCTGGAGGAGTGCGGCGTACCCTACGAGCTGCTCGACGGCGACGCGCTCGCCGGCGCCGAGCCGGCGCTGGCCCGTCGCCCCGGCAAGCTCGCCGGCGGCCTGCGCCTGCCCAACGACGAGACCGGCGACTGCCAGCTCTTCACCACCCGCCTGGCGGCGATGGCGGAGGCGGCCGGCGTGACGTTCCGCTTCGGCACCGAGGTGCGCGAGCTGGTGCGCCGCGGCGGCCATATCGAGGGCGTGCGCATCGCCGGTGCCGACGGCGTCGAGCACACGCTGGTCGCCGACCGCTACGTGCTCGCCTTCGGCAGCTACTCGCGCGCGCTCGCCGCCAGCCTCGGACTGGACCTGCCGGTGTATCCGGTGAAGGGCTACTCGCTGACCGTGCCGCTGGTCGACGCCGCGCGCGCGCCGGTGTCCACCGTGCTCGACGAGACCTACAAGGTCGCGGTGACGCGCTTCGACGAGCGCATCCGCGTCGGCGGCATGGCCGAGCTCGGCGGCTTCGACCTGCGCCTCAACCCGCGCCGGCGCGAGACCCTGGAGCTGGTGGTGAACGACCTCTTCCCCGGTGGCGGCGACGTCAAGGCGGCGGAGTTCTGGACCGGCCTGCGCCCGATGACGCCGGATTCCACCCCGATCATCGGCGCCACGCCCTTCCCCGAGCTCTTCCTCAACACCGGCCACGGCACCCTGGGGTGGACGATGTCCTGCGGCGCCGGCGCGCTGGTCGCCGACCTGGTCGTCGGCCGCCAGCCGGCGATCCGCCACGACGACCTCGGCCTCGCGCGCTACGGCGCCGAGCACCGCAGCATACCGGTGGCCGGCGCCCGCCAGCGTCCGCTCGGCACCGTCTGAAGCGCGCTTGCGCGGCTTCGTGAGCCACGGCGCGTACCCGGGGGGCTGCATCGCGACTCGCGTCGCTCCTACAGTGCCCCGGCAGCGTGGGCGGCCCCTGTAGGAGCGACGCAAGTCGCGATTCCACGGCTCCATGTGCTGCGGCGGTGATCCGCGCGCCCGATCGCGACTTGCGTCGCTCCTACGGCGCGGCTCCGGCAGCGTGGCGGGCCCTCGTGGGAGCGACACGAGTCGCGATTCCACGGCGCGGGAGCCTCTGTGGGAGCGACGCGAGTCGCGATCGGGCCGCGCATTGCGGCGCTGGCGAATTCCCCGCACCATTTTGCCTTTCCACCCCTTCCGATCCCCGCCATGCGTCCCGCCCGCGCCCTCATCGACCTCTCCGCCCTGCGCCACAACTATCTTCTCGCTCGCGAGCGCCACGGCGGGCGGGCGCTCGCGGTGGTCAAGGCCAACGCCTATGGCCACGGCGCGCTGCGCTGCGCGCAGGCCTTGCGCGACGAGGCCGACGGCTTCGCGGTAGCCTTCCTCGGCGAGGCGCTGGAGCTGCGCGCGGGCGGCATCGATGCCCCCATCCTGCTGCTCGAGGGCGTGTTCGCCGCCGACGAGCTCGCCGAGGCGGCGCGCCAGCGGCTGTGGATGGTCGTTCACCACGAGGAGCAGCTGTGCATGCTGGAGCGCACGCCGCTCGCCGCACCGGTGGATGTGTGGCTGAAGGTCAATAGCGGCATGAACCGCGCCGGTTTCGTCGGCGACGCGGTGGCGCGGACCTGGCGGCGCCTGCAGGCGAGCGGCAAGGTCGGACGCATCGTGCTGATGACGCACTTCGCGCGCGCCGACGAGCCCGAGCTCGGAACCACGCTGGAACAGTTGCAGCGCTTCGAGGCCGCCACCGCCGGCCTGCCCGGCGCGCGCAGCGTGGCCAACTCGGCAGCGATCCTGGCCTGGCCGCAGGCGCGCCGCGACTGGGCACGCCCGGGCATCCTGCTCTACGGGGCGGATCCCATGCCCGCCGAGGGCAACGGCCTGCGTGCGGTGATGACGCTGGAGAGCGCGGTGATGGCGGTGCGCGAGATCGCGTCCGGCGAGGCGCTCGGCTACGGCGGCCGCTTCGTCGCCGAACGCCCGACGCGGGTCGGCCTGGTGGCGATGGGCTACGCCGACGGCTACCCGCGCGTGGTGCCCGACGGCACCCCGGTGGCGGTGGAGGGCCGCGCGAGCCGGATCATCGGCCGGGTGTCGATGGACATGCTGACGATCGACCTCACCGCGCTGCCCGAGGCCTGCCTGGGCAGCCAGGTCGAGCTATGGGGCAAGCAGGTGCCGATCAACCACATCGCCCAGGCCGCGGGCACGATCAGCTACGAGCTGCTGTGCAACGTGAAGCGGGTGCGGCTGGAGTATGCGGACGCGCGAGGCGTGGGAGGCAAGGCGTAGGGAGCGAGGCGTCAGCTGCGGCGGGCGATCGAGCGTCCACCGGCTTCCTGAAGCCTCTCAGCGCAGCTTGCGGAGGTTTTGCTCCTTGCCCCCGACGCCTCGCACCCGACGCCTCACTCCCGTACCCGATCGATCGTCACCGTCACGCCTTCGGCATCCGGCGCCACCGGAGCGCTGACGCCCTCGAGGTCGCCGGGGCGTGCGGTGGCATCGCCACCCTTGGAGACGCGCGCCGCGATCACGACGCGCTCGGGCACCGCGGCGTCGCCCATCATCAGCCTCGCGCCGTCGAAGTCGAAATTCACCGGCAGCTCGCTGCCCTTGAAGCGCAGCGCCGCCAGCGGGGGGCCGCCGGCCGGGCCACGCACGAACACGAACACCGCGTCCTCGGCCGCGACCTGGCCGGCGAGCGCGCCCTCGACCTGCAGGCGGCCGGCGACCTTGAGCGGCGAGGCCGGCGGCGGCGCGGCATTGCCTTCGTTGGTGGCGAGCGGCGCCATGCCGGCCTTCGCGCGCGCCTCGTTGATGCTCGCGCGCACGCCGCGCGCGACGTCGTCGCCCGGGGGGATCAGGGCGAGGATGCGCTCCCAGTAGCCGGCGGCGGCGGCGAAGTCGTCGCGCTGGTAGGCGGCGGTGCCAGCCAGCGCCAGCGCCTTGGGATGCTTCGGTTCCGCCTCGAGCGCACGCAGCACCAGCGCCTCGGCATCGCTCCCGACCTTGCCGGTCTGCGCGGCGACCACGTCGGCCCAGTCGGAGAGCACGTCGGGGTCGTTGGGCAACAGCTTGTCGAGGCGTTCGTAGGCGGCGGCAGCCTTGGGGAAGTCCTTCAGCACCAGGTAGGTGCGCGCCAGCATCGCCCAGCCCTCGGCGTTGTCGGGGTTGGCGGCGAGGTGCTTCTCCAGGCTGCCCACCATCTCGGTGACCTGCTCCTGCGTGAAGCCCTGCTGGCCCTCGACGTTCTTCGGGTCGAGCGCGGCGGGCTCGCCGATCATCAGGTAGGTGCCGACGGCAAGCGCGGGGATGGCGAGGCCGGTGGCGAGCGCCCACGCCTTGCTCGGCCGGCGGTCGGCGCTGTCGGCCGTCTCGGCGGCCACCTCGGCCTCCTCGAGGGCACGGCGCTCGAGCTCCTCGCGGCTCTTCGCATGGGTCGCGGCGTCGATGCGGCCCTCGGCGAGTTCGGCGTCGAGATCGGCGAGTTGCTCGCGCAGCACGGTCAGCACCATCGCGCTCTGGCGCATCTGCGCCTGGCTGCGGCGGCCGTAGCCGAGCAGCGGCGGCAGGATCAATAGCAACGCGCCGGCCACGAGCAGGCCGGCGAAAACGAGGAAGGCGGTCACTTGCGGGACTCCGGGGATGCGGGATTCGAGGCGGCGTCCCCGCCGCCGGCGAGCAGCGCACGCGCGCGCTCGCGGTCTGCGGCGCTGAGCGCGCCCTCGGCGGCGATCTCGCTGCGGCGCCGGCGCAGGCGCCAGGCCAGCCAGCCGGCGCCCCCCAGCAGCAGGGCGAACGGCCCGA
Organism: Thauera aminoaromatica; assembly: GCF_000021765.1. Taxonomy (NCBI): domain Bacteria; kingdom Pseudomonadati; phylum Pseudomonadota; class Betaproteobacteria; order Rhodocyclales; family Zoogloeaceae; genus Thauera; species Thauera aminoaromatica. The sequence goes on from NC_011662.2 coordinate 4,397,174, forward strand.
CCCAGAGCAGCCCGGTCACAGCCTTGAAGGGCGGCTCGTAGAGCACGAAGTCGCCGTAGCGCTCCACGAGGTAGTCGATCACGTCGTCCTTGTCCTTGCCCGCGGCGAGCTGTTCGCGCACCTGGTTGCGCAGGTCCACCGCGAGCGGCGCGTTGGATTCGGCGATCGACTGGTTCTGGCAGACCAGGCAGCGCAGCTTGTGCGACAGCTCCATCATGTCGGCTTCGAGCTTGGGATCGGCGGCGACCGCCGGGGCGACGCCCGGGTCGCTCGCGGTGGCGATGCCGGCGGGGGTGATGGCCGGGCCGCCTTCGGCCGTGGCGGCATGGAGCGGCGCGGCGATCAGCGCGGCGAGCGCGCCGACGCCGAGCACGCGACGCAGGCCGTGGAGCCCGGACGGGACGAGCTTGGGATCAGCCGGCACGACGCAGCTCCTCGACCTTGGGCATGATCTGGGTCTGCAGCGACTCGGGAGTGATCGGGCCGATGTGCTTGTAGCGGATGCGGCCTTCGCGGTCGATCAGGAAGGTCTCGGGCACGCCATACACGCCGAAGTCGATGCCGACGCGGCCGTCGATGTCGAGCACCGAGAGCAGGTAGGGGTTGCCGTGATCGGCGAGCCAGCGCCGTGCGCGCTCGATCGCCATCGTGGCCTCGGCCTCGAGCGCCATGCCGCGGGTGCTGATCGCGCCGTCGCCGCGCACTTCCTTGTAGTTGAGGCCGACCACCGGCACCAGCTTCTGCGCGGCCATGCGTACCAGCACCGGGTGCTCCTGGCGGCAGGCCACGCACCACGAGGCCCACACGTTGAGCAGCCAGACCTGGCCGCGCATCTCCTCGAGCGCGAAGGTCTGCTCGGGCTGGTCGAGACGGGCGAGGCGGAAGTTCGGCGCCGGCTTGTCGATCAGCGGCGAGGGCACCTCGCGCGGGTTGAGGGTGAGGCCGAAGGCGAGGAAGCCGGCGAGGCCGAAGAACAGCAGCAGCGGTACGAGAAACTTGGCTTTCATGGTTTTCCCAGGTCGAACTCAGGCGGCGACGCGACTGCCCACCGCCGCGGCGGCGTCGCGCGCGGCCAGGCGGCGATAGCGGCGGTCGGCGGCGGCGAACACGCCTCCGAGGCCCATCAACACGCAACCTGCCCAGATCCAGCTGATGAAGGGCTTGTAGTAGAGGCTGACGATCCAGGCGCCGTCCTCGAGCTGTTCGCCGAGCGAGACGTACACGTCGCGGAACACGCCGATGTCGAGCGAGGCCTCGGTCATCGGCATGCCCTGGGCGAGATAGACGCGCTTCTCGGGAGTGAGCATGTCGAGCGAGCGGCCGTCGCGCAGCAGTTCGATCCTGCCGCGCGCGGCGTCGTAGTTGGGGCCGTCGGCATCCACCGCGCCACGGAAGACGAAAGTGTAGCCGGCGAGCTCGGCGTGCTGGCCTTCCTTCATCTTGACGTCGAGGTGGCGGTCCAGGCTGCCCACCATGGTGACGCCGATGATGAAGATGCCGATGCCGAAGTGGGCGAGCCACATTCCCCACCACGACGCGGTTATCGAACGCAGGCGCGAACCGGCCGAGGCCCCGGCGCGCTCGCCGAGGCGGCGGACGAGCAGTTGCAGGCTGGCGAGCACCACCCAGGCCGCGAGCGAGAGGCCAAGCGCGGTGCGCCAGGTGAGGTGATCCACCGCCCACGCGCTGCCGACGCCGATCGCCACGCTGGCGACGAAGGCGGGCGCCACGCGGCGCACCTCGGCGAGGAGCTCGTCGTCCTTCCAGCGCAGGAAGGGGCCGAACACCATCAGCACCACGACCGGGGTCATCAGCGGCACGAACACCGCCTCGAAGTAGGGCGGCCCGACCGAGATCTTGCCGAGGCCGAGGGCGTCGAGGAAGAGCGGATACAGCGTGCCGAGCAGCACCGAGGCCGAGGCCACGGTGAGCAGGACGTTATTGGCGAGCAGGGCGGTCTCGCGCGACACCAGGCCGAAGCTGCCGCCGCCCATGAGCTTGTTCGCACGCATCGCGTACAGCAGCAGCGAGAAGCCGATCACGATCACGAGCAGGGCGAGGATGTAGAGGCCGCGCCTGGGGTCGGTGGCGAAGGCGTGCACGCTGGTGATGACGCCCGAGCGCACCAGGAAGGTGCCGAGCAGCGACAGCGAGAAGGCGCCGATCGCCAGCAGCACCGTCCAGCTGCGGAAGGCGCCGCGCTTCTCGGTGACGGCGAGCGAGTGCATCAGCGCGGTGCCGAGCAGCCAGGGCATGAAGGAGGCGTTCTCGACCGGATCCCAGAACCACCAGCCCCCCCAGCCGAGCTCGTAGTAGGCCCATCCCGAGCCGACCGCGATGCCGGCGGTGAGGAAGACCCAGGCGATCGTGGTCCACGGCCGCGACCAGCGTGCCCACGCGGCATCCATCCGTCCCGACAGCAGCGCCGCGATCGCGAACGCGAAGGCCACCGAGAAGCCGACGTAGCCCATGTAGAGCAGCGGCGGATGGATGATCATCCCCGGGTCCTGCAGCAGCGGGTTGAGGTCGCGGCCCTCGGCGACGGCCGGCAGCAGGCGGTCGAAGGGGTTGGAGGTGACCAGGGTGAAGGAGATGAAGCCGGCGCTGACCAGACCGAGCACGCCCAGCACGCGGGCGAGGAAGGCGTCGGGCAGGTGGCGCGAGAACACCGTCACCGCGACCGTCCACAGCGACAGCGACATCGCCCACAGCAGCAGCGAGCCCTCGTGGTTGCCCCACACGCCGGTGATCTTGTACATCAGCGGGGTGGCGCTGTGCGAGTTGGTGGCCGCGAGCTGGACGGAGAAGTCGCTCTGGATGAAGGCCCAGGTCAGGCAGAAGTAGCTGAACAGGATGAAGAAGAACTGCCCCTGCGCCGCGGGGCGGCCGACCGCCATCAGCGCCGAGCTGTTGCGCTGCGCGCCGACCAGCGGCACGACCGCCTGCACCAGCGACAGCACCAGGGCAAGAATGAGGGCGAAGTGTCCGAGTTCGGGAATCATGTCACTGGCTCAAGGTCTGGGCGGCCTTCTGGGCCTGTTCCACGGCGTGGGCGGCCTCCGGCGGCATGTAGTTCTCGTCGTGCTTGGCGAGCACTTCGGTGGCGCGGAACACGCCGCCCTCGAGCTTGCCCTGCACCACCGCGCCCTTGCCCTCCTTGAAGAGGTCGGGCAGCGTGCCCTTGTAGGTCACCGGGATGACCCTGGCGGTGTCGGTGATCGCGAAGCGCACCGTTACACCGTCGGCCTCGCGCTGGATCGAGCCGTCCTCGACCATGCCGCCGATACGGAAGGTCTTGCCGGTGGGCGCCTTGCCCTCGGAGACCTCGGTCGGCGTATGGAAGAACACCAGGTTTTGCTGGAAGGCGCTCAGCACCAGGGCGACCGCGGCGAACAGCAGGGCCACCCCGCCGCCGACCAGCATCAGACGTTTGCTACGGGCTTTCATGTTTCCGACTCCATGGCGGGCATCGTGCCTTCGCCGTTACGCTTGCCTGCATCCTTGCCCACCGCGCGGCGCCAGCGCAGCAGGCGACGGGTGGTGTCCTTCCGACGCTGGAACACGAGCACGAGTTCCAGCGCGATCAACGCGAACGCGAGGCCGTAGCTGCCCCACACGTAAAAGGCGGCACCGCCCATGTCCCAGAACGCGGACCAGCTCTCCCACTGCTGCATCAGGCACGCCCTCCGGCGGTTTGCGAAAGCTTCGCGGCGCGCTCGAGCTCGGCGCCGACCCACTCGGTGTGGCGCTCGCGCTCGAGGATCATCGGCCGCACCCGCCACAGCACCACGGCGAGGGTGTAGGCCCACGACGCCAGCGCCATCACCAGCATGCCGGTGAGCATGGTGGTCGCCATCGACGGCGCCTTGGTGAGGCTCACCGAGGCGCCCTGGTGCAAGGTGTTCCACCACTGCACCGAGAAGTAGATGATCGGCACGTTGACCGCGCCCACCAGCGCGATGATTGCGCCGGCGCGGTCGGCGCGGCGCGGATCCTCGATCGCGCGCGTGAGCGCGATGAAGCCGAAGTAGAGGAAGAGCAGCAGCAGCTGCGAGGTCAGGCGCGCATCCCACACCCAGTAGGCGCCCCAGGTGGGCTTGCCCCACAGCGCGCCGGTCCACAGCGCGACGAAGCAGAACATCGCCCCGGTGGGGGCGAGCGCCTGGCTCATCACGAAGGACAGGCGGGTGTTCATGACCAGCCCGACCGCCGACCAGAAGGCCATGACGAGGTAGATGAACATCGACATCCAGGCCGCCGGCACGTGGATGAAGATCACCCGATAGACCTGCCCCTGGGTGGCGTCGGTGGGGGCGACGAAGAAGCCGAGCCACAGCCCGACCGCGGTGAGGACGACGGCGCTCGCGGCGAACCAGGGCGCGAGACGACCGGCGAGGGGATAGAAATTCTGCGGTGCAGCAAACCGCAGCAGGCTGCGACCGCGTTCGGGATTCGTCATGCTTCGAGGCTTCGCTTTCTCGGCCCGCCGCGCCCGCCTGGGGGCGCGGCTGCGTCGTCAATCGGTTGAAATTCTGAGCGCTGCCGCGCACGCCACCGGCGCCAGCGCGAGCGCCCCCGCCAGACCACCGCCGAGCAGCAGCAGATGGGCGGCGGCACCGCTACCCGACAGCTCGGCCTCGACCGCGCCGGCACCGAAGATCAGCACCGGGACGAACAGCGGCAGCACCAGCAGGGCCAGCAGCATGCCACCGCCGCGCAGCCCGAGGGTCAGCGCCGCGCCGACCCCACCGAGCAGCGCGAGGATGGGCGTGCCGAGCAGCAAACTTAGTATCAGCACCGGCAGCCCGCCTTGTTCGAGGTCAAGCAGCAGCCCCATGGCCGGCGCCACCGCCACCACCGGCAGGCCGGTGCTGAGCCAGAACGCCAGCACCTTGGCCATCACCCACAGCGCAGCCGGCTCGCTAGACAGGAGAAGCTGCTCGAGAGTTCCGTCGCTGTAGTCCTGCGCGAACAGGCGATGCAGCGAAAGCAGGCAGGCGAGCAGCGCCGCGACCCACAGCACGCCGGGCGCGATCGCGCGCAGCTGGTTGGGCTCGGCGCCGACGCCGAAGGGGAACAGGCACACCACGATGATGAAGAAGGCGAGCGTGACGAGCACGTCGGCGCGCCCGCGCCAGGCCAGCAGCAGGTCGCGCCGCAGCACGGCGAGGAAGGTGCTCAGCATGCGAAGACTCCGACGTCGAGCACCTCGGGCGGGCGCGCGAAGGGCGCGTCCTGGTGGGTGGTGAGCATCACCATGCCGCCCGCTTCGCAGTGCTGCGAGAGCGTGGCGGCGAGATCGGCGACCGCACGCACGTCGAGCGCGGTGAAGGGCTCGTCGAGCACCCACAGCGGGCGCGCGTTCGACAGGAACAGCCGCGCCAGGCCGACGCGGCGGCGCTGGCCCTGCGACAGCACGCGCGCCGGCAGGTCGAGCTGGTCGGCGAGGCCGATGCGCTGCAGGGCCTGCACGCAGTCCTCCGCGTCGACCGCGTCGCCGGCGGCAGCGCAGGCGAAACGCAGGTTCTCCAGCGGGCTGAGGAGGTCATTGAGCGCGGCGGCGTGGCCGAGGTAGAGCAGGTCGCCGTGGAAGGCCTCGCGCGCGCGCCGGATCGACTCGCCGCGCCAGCGGATCTCGCCGGCCTCGGGCAGCGCCAGCCCGGTGACCAGGCGCAGCAGGCTGGTCTTGCCGACCCCGTTGGGCCCGGCGACGCGCAGCAGGCCACCCGCCTGGAGGCGGAAGGCGAGGTCGCGGAACAGCAGGCGATCGCCTTTCAGGCAGGCGAGACTTTCGACTTCGAGCATGGGGACGGATTGGAACACAGGCGGCCCGGGATGCGCCATCCCGGCACACACCGGAAAGGCGCGCCCCGCGGCGCACCGCTCGATGCGGCGCAGCGCGGGGCGGGGGCTGCGGCGCAGCTCAGTCCTTCTTCGCGGGCGGGTGCATCACCTCGGGAGCGACGCCTTCGCGCGGCGCGCCGATGTGCTGGTCGACCGGCGGCAGCGAGTGCGCGATGCCCTTGTGGCAGTCGATGCAGGTCTTGCCCTCGGCGAAGCCGGCCTGGTGCATCTGGTTGGAGCGACGGCCCTGCACCGAGTAGTCGAAATACTCGTAGTTGTGGCAGTTGCGGCACTCCTGCGAGTTGTTCGCCTTCATGCGGTTCCACTCGTTCTGCGCCAGGCGCAGGCGCTCGGCGGCGAACTTCTCCGGCGTGTCGATGGTGCCCATCACCTTGCCGTAGAGCTCGCGCGAGGCCTTGATCTTGCGGATCATCTTCGGGCCCCACTCCTTGGGCACGTGGCAGTCCGGGCAGGTCGCGCGCACCCCGGTGCGGTTCTGGTAGTGGATGGTGTTGCGATACTCCTTGAAGACGTTCTGCTCCATCTCATGACAGGAAATGCAGAACTTCTCCGTGTTGGTCATCTCCAGGGCCCAGTTGAAGCCCCCCCAGAACACCACGCCCGCGGCGACGAGCAGGACGATGGCGCCCCAGCCCGCACCGCGGATGCGCTGCATCAGGCTCTTGTTGTTGTCGGTCATGTCGATCCCCGTGTGTCGATTCTTCAGCGCAGGCCTTCCGCGCGCTGGAACTTGTTGCCGACCAGCGGCTTGGCGTCGGTCTGGGGCACATGGCACTGCATGCAGAAATAGCGGCGCGGCGAGATGTTCGACAGTTCGCCGCCGTCACGATCCTTGAAGTGGGTCAGGCTGACCTTGGTGGCGCCCGACTCCTTGTAGCGGCTCCAGGCGTGGCAGTCCATGCACTTGTTGAAGTTGATCGTGACCTCGTAGCCCTCCACCTTGTGCGGGATCAGCGGCGGTTGCTGCACGTAGTCGCGCTCGATCGGCGCCTGGTCGGGAATCGGCTTGTAGTTGCCGACCTGCAGCTCCTGCTCGGCCACGTCGGCGCCGCGAATGCTCTTCACCGCCTGCGCCATCGCCGCGGGCGGCACCATGGCACCGAAGCCGACAGCGGCGACGAGCGCGAGCACCAGATTTCGGGTTTGTTTGTTCATGACTCGCTCCTGTTGAATCGGGTCGTAATGCGGAAAACGTCCTTGCCGCACACATCCACGCAGCGTCCGCAGGTGGTGCAGTCGGCATCCAGAATGAGGGGGTGGTCCTGGCCTACGCCCTTGAGCGCGGGCCGGATGACCTGGGGCTCGGGGCAGACGGCGAAGCAGTCCATGCAGTCGTTGCACGCGCTGCGCTTGGCGGCCGAGACCTTGACGACGGCGGCGCGTCCGAGCAGGGCGTAGAAGGCGCCTTGCGGGCACAGGTGGCCACACCAGCCGCGCGGGGCGATGAGCAGGTCGTAGAAGAAGATGCCGCCGACGATGCCCCAGGCCAGTCCGAAACCGAAGATCAGGCCGCGGTGGAACATCGACACCGGATTCACCCACTCCCACGCCAGCGAGCCGGTCGCCGCCGCGATGACCAGCACGAAGCCGAGCAGCCAGTAGCGCGTGCTGCCCGACGGCACCTTGCCACCCTTGAGGCCCAGCCGCCGGCGCAACCAGGCGGCGGCGTCGGTGACGAGGTTGACCGGACACACCCACGAGCAGAACAGCCGCCCACCGAAGAGCAGATAGAAGGCGAGCACGATGCCGGCGCCGAGCAGCGCCTCCCGGTAGGGCCAGTGCCCGGCGGCGAGCTGCTGCACGACCAGGAAGGGGTCGGTGAGCGGCAGCACGCCGAGGGTGAGGCTGGACGACAGGTTGCCCTTGACGATCCACCACCCCAGCCATGGCCCGACGAGGAAGAGTGCGAGGATGCCGAGCTGCGACGCGCGCCGCAGCAGCAGCCACTTGTGCGCGCGCAGCCAGCCCTTCGCCTCCACCGCCTCGCGCCCGGGACGTGCGACCACGCCGCGCATCGCGGCGCCGCGCACGCTGGTGGGCGGGACCTTGCGTTCCGGCACGCCGCCGGCGCCGAGTCGCGCGCTCATGGCTTCCACCCCGAGTCGAGACCACCGCCCGCCGGCTTCGCGGGAACGTAATCCGGCACCTGCGCGGGCGCCTGGACCGGCCCTTGCCCGGGTTCGACCCGAGTGTCACCGTAGGCCTTGCCTTCGAGGCCGCGCACCGGCAGCTCGACCTGGTCGCCGATGAGCGACTTGCCGGCGGCCTCCTTCTCTTCCCAGCCACGCAGGTAGTGTTCGGCCTTCGAGCCTTGCGCCAGCTTGATCGGCAACACCTTGATCGCCGCCTCGCCGGGCAGCACGCAGGCCTTCTCGCACTTGCCGCAGCCGGTGCAGTGCTCGGAATGCACGGTCGGCAGCAGCATCGCGTGACGGTCGGAGCGCGGGTTGTGCATGCGCTCGAGAGTGATCGCCTGGTCGATGACCGGGCACACCCGGTAGCACACGTCACAGCGCAGGCCGAGGAAGTTGAGGCAGTTCTCCTGGTCGATCAGGACCGCCAGCCCCATCTTCGCCTTGGTGATATCGACCAGCGCACGGTCGAGCGCGCCGGTCGGACAGGCCACCACGCAGGGGATGTCCTCGCACATCTCGCAGGGAATGTCGCGCGCCTCGAAGTACGGCGTGCCCGTCGCCACCCCGTCGCCGAACTCGGCCAGCTTCAGGGTCTTGTAGGGACAGTCGCGCACGCACAGGCCGCAGCGCACGCAGGCCGCGAGAAAAGCGTCTTCGGGGAGAGCGCCGGGCGGACGGATGGCCGTCGCCGGCAACGCCGACGCCTGCTTCGCGTACATCCCGGCACCGAGCGCGAGCAGACCCGCACCGCCGGCGACGCCCGCCGCATCCTTTAGGAAGCGGCGGCGCGAAGCCGGAGCGACGGGTTCAACGCGTCCGGTCGATTGCACCTTGTCGTTCATCAGCATCGCGAGCCCCGCCCTCCGCGCGTCCCCCCGGTCGGCGGGGGCCGGACTCGCGCCTCCTCTCATCAGACCTTAAGGACCTTCACCGCGCATTTCTTGTAGTCGGTCTCCTTCGAGATCGGGCAGGTGGCGTCGAGCGTGAGCTTGTTCACCAGCCGGCCTTCGTCGAAGAAGGGCACGAAGATGAGCCCGACCGGCGGCTTGTTGCGGCCGCGGGTCTCCAGGCGGGCGACGATCTCGCCGCGCCGCGACACCACCTTGACCGCCATTCCGCGCTGCAGGCCGCGCTTCTGCGCGTCCTCGGGGTGCATGAAGATCTGTGCCTCGGGCACCGAGCGGTGCAGCTCGGGCACGCGCCGGGTCATCGAGCCGGTGTGCCAGTGCTCCAGCACGCGGCCGGTACACAGCCACATGTCGAACTCGGCGTCGGGCATCTCGGGCGGATCCTGGTAGGGCAGCGCGAACACGACCGCCTTGTTGTCCTTGTGGCCGTAGAACTTCACGCCCTCGCCCGCCTTCACGTACGGGTCATAGCCCTCGCGGAAGCGCCACAGGGTCTCCTTGTTGTCCACCACCGGCCAGCGCAGGCCGCGCGCCTTGTGGTAGACGTCGAAGTCGGCGAGGTCGTGGGCGTGGCCGCGACCGAAGGCGGCGTACTCCTCGAACAAGCCCTTCTGCAGGTAGAAGCCGAGCTCCTTCGACTCGTCGTTCATGTAGCCCGGAATCGCATGCCCGTTGGCCTTCTCGACGTCGGCGAGCGGGAACTTGTTCACCTGGCCGTTGGCGTAGAGCACGTCGTACAGGGTCTTGCCGCGGTACTCGGGCTTCTTGGCGACGAGCTCCTCCGGCCACACTTCCTCGACCTTGAAGCGCTTGGCGAACTGGATGTACTGCCACAGGTCGGACTTGGCCTCGCCCGGCGCCGACACCTGCTGGCGCCAGAACTGGGTGCGGCGCTCGGCGTTGCCGAAGGCGCCTTCCTTCTCGGCCCACATCGCGCACGGCAGGATCAGGTCGGCCGACAGCGCGGAGACGGTCGGATAGACGTCGGACACCACCACGAAGGCCTCCGGGTTGCGCCAGCCCGGGTAGATCTCGTCATTGACGTTGGGGCCCGCCTGCATGTTGTTGGTGGTCGTGGTCCAGTAGCACTTGAGCTTGCCGTCCTTGAGCGCGCGGCTCTGCGCCACCGCATGCAGACCGATCTTGGGCGGGATCGTGCCCTCGGGCAGCTTCCACAATTCCTCGGTGAGCGCGCGGTGCATCGGGTTGGTGACCACCATGTCGGCCGGCAGGCGGTGGGCGAAGGTGCCGACCTCGCGCGCGGTGCCGCAGGCCGAGGGCTGACCGGTGAGCGAGAACGGGCTGTTGCCGGGCTCCGAGATCTTGCCCACGAGCAGGTGGACGTTGTAGATCATGTTGTTCACCCAGGTGCCGCGGGTGTGCTGGTTGAAGCCCATGGTCCAGAACGACACCACCTTGCGGTTCGGGTCGGCATACTGCTCGGCCATCTTGACCAGGCGATCCTCCGGCACGCCCGAAAGCTTCGACACCTTCTCGGCGGTGTACTCCGAGACGAACCTGGCGAACTCGTCGAAGCTGATGTCCTTGGCCGCGCCGGTGTCGCCCTTGGGCTTGCCCTCGGCACCCGGGTAGCCGTTGCTCGTGGCCTTGGCTTCCAGCACATGGTTCGGGCGCAGGCCGAAACCGATGTCGGTCTCGCCGATCTTGAACTTGACGTTGCGCTCGACGAAGGCCTTGTTCACCTTGCCGTTCTGGATGATGTAGTTGCAGATGTAGTTGAGGATCGCCAGGTCGGTCTGCGGCACGAAGATCATCGGGTTGTCGGCGAGCTCGTAGGAACGATGCTCGAAGGTCGACAGCACGTGCACCTGGCAGCCTTGCTTGGACAGGCGGCGGTCGGTGATGCGGCTCCACAGGATGGGGTGCATCTCCGCCATGTTCGAGCCCCACAGCACGAAGGTGTCGGCGTTCTCGATGTCGTCGTAACAGCCCATCGGCTCGTCGATGCCGAAGGTGCGCATGAAGCCGGCCACCGCCGACGCCATGCAGTGGCGCGCGTTGGGATCGAGGTTGTTGGTGCGGAAGCCGGCCTTCATCAGCTTCGAGGCGGCATAGCCCTCCCACACCGTCCACTGGCCCGAGCCGAACATGGCGACGGAGTCGGGGCCGTGCTCCTTGATCGCCTTCTTCCACTTCTGCTCCATGATGTCGAAGGCCTGCTCCCACGAGATCGGCGTGAACTCGCCGTTCTTGTCGAACTGGCCGTTCTTCATGCGCAGCAGCGGCTTGGTAAGGCGGTCCTCGCCGTACATGATCTTGGACAGGAAGTAGCCCTTGATGCAGTTCAGGCCGCGGTTGACCGGCGAGTCCGGATCACCCTGGGTGGCGACCACGCGCCCGTCCTGCACGCCCACCAGCACCGAGCAGCCGGTGCCGCAGAAGCGGCAGGCCGCCTTGTCCCAGCGCACCTTGGTGCCGCCCGCGCCGGGCTGCTGCGCCTCGGCGACGACCGGGATCCCGATGCCGGCGGTGGCGGCCGCCGCGGCGATCGCGTTGTTCTTGATGAATTCGCGTCGATTCATGCTCATGTCAGACCTCCGTCAATTCCAGACCTTCATCGGTGTATTCGTAGGCGATCGTCAGCCCCTGCACCTTGGGCAGCAGGTTCACCGCCAGGATCGAGTCGGTCACCGACCAGCCCGCGCCGTCCTCGATGGTGATGACGATGTTGCCCTTCTCGGCGGACTGCCCGTGCAACTCGACCCCGGGCACCTTCTTCAGGCCCTCGACGATCTCGGGGAAATCCGCGGGAAAGGCCCGCACGACCAGACTTGCAATATTCATGTTGCGCTCTCCGTAGGGAGGGGATTGCGCACGCGCGTGTCGATCGCACGCGTCGGGCACGGGCCGATGCAGGCGCCGCAGGCGGTGCACGCGGCGGCGTCGAGTTCGGGATGGGCGACGCCCCCGAGGCGGGGACGGAAGCGGATGGCGCCCTCGGGGCAGGCCTCGCCGCACACGCGGCATTCGACGCCGCGCGCCGCCAGGCAGGCTGCGCCGATCACGGCGACACGATCCCAGGGCGCAGCGGACGCGTCCTCGCGCCAAAGCGCGCGAGGTTCGCAGGCGGCGACGCAATCGCCGCAGAAGCTGCATTCGCCGCGGCTGAAATCGACCCCGGGGAAGCCGCCGTCCATGCGCACCAGGATGGTGGTGGGACAGGCCTCGATACAACGCTCGCAGCGCGTGCAACGCGCGACGAAGTCGTCCTCCTCCAGCGCCCAGGGCGGGCGGAGTGCGGGCTCGACTGCGCGCGTGCGTCCGAAGAGGAAGTTCCGGCGGGAACTCGCCGCGCGCGGAGATGCGGAGGAAGCCAAGGACGATCCAGCAAATTTCGCAGCCGCCATTACAGCCCAGTAGCAGCAGTCAATTATTGACCTGAGTCAACCTGCGAACTCATCTCAATACAGCCGGGCTTGCCGCGCGCCCCCTTCCCCGCCGCTCAGGCCCGCAGATGCTCCACCGCCCACACCGCGGCCTCGACGCGCGAGCGCAGCTCGAGCTTGCGCAGGATGTGCTTGACGTGGACCTTCACCGTACCCTCCGCGATGTCGAGCTCGCGCCCGATCTGCTTGTTGGGGAGCCCGGCGGCGATCTTCTCGAGGATGCGCAGCTCCTGCTCGGTGAGCCCGGCGGCGCCCGCCGATTGTGGCCGCGACTCGCCGCGCAACGCGGCGGCGAGGAGGTGGTTGAGCTGCGGGGGGATCACCACCCGCCCGGCGGCCACGGCCTGCAGCGCCTCGAGCATGGCCTCGGGCTCCATGTCCTTGAGCAGGTAGCCCTCGGCGCCGCCGCGCAAGGCGGCCACCACATCCTCGCCGGAGTCCGACACGGTGACCATCACCACGCGCGCCTCGCTGCGCGCCGCGCGCAGGCCGCGCAGCATGTCGAGCCCGTCGCCGTCGCGCATGTTGAGGTCGAGCAGGACCAGGTCGGGGCGCAGCTCGCGCGCGAGCACGAGCCCTTCTGCGCCACTGGCGGCCTCGCCGACGAGGACGAAGGCTGGAATCGTGCGCAGCAGCTGCACCAGTCCGCGTCGGAACAGCGGGTGGTCGTCCACGATCAGCACGCGACAGCTCTCGTTCATGTCTCCGTTTCCTTCTTCGCATCACCCTGCGCCATCGCCGCCATGCTCGCGTTGGCGGATCGGAAGCGCACGCACACCCGGGTACCGCTCGGCAGCGCCGGCCCGATGTCGATTTCCCCGCCCATGCTGCGCGCGCGCTCGCGCATGATCGCCAGCCCGTGGTGGTTGCGGGCATCCGCCGGCGGCGCGCCGATGCCGCAGCCGTCGTCGCGCACCTCCAGCAGCACCTCGCCATCCGCGCCGCCACGCAGCGCCACCCAGGCATGGCGTGCCGAAGCGTGGCGCACCATGTTCGACAAGGCCTCGCGCACGATCTGCAGCACATGCACCTCCTGGTTCGGGCTGAGCTGGCAGGCGCCGAGCTCCACGGCGAGCTCGACCTCCAGACCGCCGCGCGTGCCGTATTCGCGCGCCGCATCTTCCATCAGGGTGGCGAGGTCGGCCGACAGGCCGAGGCGGAAGGACACCAGCAGCTCGCGCAGCTGACGGTAGGCGGCGCTGATGCCCTCGCGCAGGTCGGCCAGGATCGGCTCCGCCTCCGCCGTGCGCGCCGGATCGGCGAGTGCGCGCTGCAACAGGCTGACCTGGATCTTCATGTAGGACAGCGCCTGCGCGAGCGAATCGTGCAGCTCGCGCGCGATCACCGAGCGCTCCTCCTGCAGTGCGAGCAGGCGCTCCTGCTCGGTGCGCCGTGCCGCGCCGAGCGCCATGCCGATGTGGCGCGACAGCGCCTCGACGAGCTGGCGCTGCCAGTCCTCGAGGCGCGCGCCGTCGGACAGCGACAGGCGCAGCATGCCGTGATGGTGCTCGCGGTCGCGCAGCGGAAAGCGCAGCAGGGTCGGCGACAGCAGCGCCAGCGCCTGCCCCTCCGAGCCGGCCCGGCAGGCCGCGCAGGCGTCCTCGCCGCGCTCGGCGCGATCCGGACAGGGCCCCATGGACGAGGCGATCACCGCCGCGGGGGCGCCGGGGCGCGGCTCGATGCAGACGAAGGAGCCCTCCAGCCCGGCGACGCGGTCGATGTCGCGCAGGGTCGCCTCGTAGGCGTCGGGCGCGCTCGGCGCCTGGTAGAGCCGGGCGATGGCGTGGTAGAGCAGCTCGAGCGAACGGTTGCTGCGCTGCAGCTCGGCGGTCTTCTCGGTGACGCGCAGCTCGAGCAGGTGATAGTGGCGGGCGAGTTCGTCGGCCATCAGGTTGAAGGCGCTGCCGACCTGGCCGAGTTCGTCCTCCCCGGTGTAGCGCACGCGCACGCCGAAATCACCGCCGGCGATGCGGCGTGCGGCGTCGAGCAGGCCACCGAGCGGGCGCAGCAGCGCCCGCTGCAGCAAGACGATCACCACCAGCACCACCCCCAGCGTCACCGCCGCGGCGAGCGCGAGGATGCGGCGCAGCTCGTCGATACGGCGCTCGTTCTCCTGGCCGAGCACCGCGACCAGGCTATCGACCTGACCGACGAAGTCGTCGACCCCGGCGAGCAGCGTCTCGACCTCGCGCGCATCCGGCGGCACAGGCCCGGCGAGCGCCTCGATCCGCGGCCGCACCGAGCGCTCCCAACCCGCCTGCACGCCGCGGTAGGTCGCCGCGAAGAGCTCTCCCGGGGCCTCGTCCACGAAGCGGCGCAGCGCGGCCTGCTGCAGCTCGCGCTCGATGTCGGCCATCGCCGCGCGCGTGCGCTCGGACACACCGATGCGGCCCTTGAGCGCATCGATCGCGATCAGGTTGGCGATCCGCTGGGTATGGCCGCGCAGGGTGCTGGCCACGGCGATCGCCTGCACGCTGTCGCGGCTGCGATCCACCACGACGAAGGATGCGCTCATGCCCGCCAGCCCGATCAGCGTCATCGCCACGAGGGCGACCGACACCAGCAGCATGATCGAGCGCCTCACGAGCAGGCGGGGGACCGCCAGATACATGTGAAATCTCCATCCGGACGCGATCCGGGACAACAACGTGGACATACCCCTTCCACTTCGATCCTCGGCTGCAACGCCTGCAAGCCTCGACCTTTGCGTCTACTTTTCAGTGACTTGCCAAAATCCGCGGATACCTCTTCGGAGGTATGCCAAAAACACGCGCGCGCCCCGCTGCAGGTCGCGACGCCATGCAGGGTGGAAACCAGCGGCTAGTCTACCGACTGGAAAACCACGCCGACGTCCGCAGGAGATCCGCATGAGCTGCAGGCCCCCCTCCCTCGCCCCCGACGCCAGCGACCTGCTCGCCCGCTTCGCTCCCTTCGACATGCTCGACCCTTGCGCCCGCGAGCGCGTGCTCGCCGCCGCGCGGCCGATCCACGCCGTCCGCGGCGAACTCCTCGTGCAGCAGGAGGACTGTCCGCGCGGTATCTACCTGGTGCTCGACGGAAGAGTCAAATGCTTCGTCCTCTCGCCCTCGGGCGGCGAGAAGATCGTCCGCCTCGCCGAGCCCGGCAGCTTCTTCGGCGAGGAGGCCGCGCTGATCAACCGCCCACACGTGGCCAACGCCCAGGCGATCGGAACGAGCGAGCTGCTGCTGGTGCCGACCGCCGCGCTGCGCACCGCGATGGTGAGCTCGACCGCCTTTTCGGTGTCGATGAGCAACCGGCTCGCGGAAGCCAGCTACGATCTGATGTCGACCATGCAGGTTCAGTTCCAGCTCAGCGGCACGCAGCGCGTCGCCCACTACCTGACCCGGCTCGCGCCGGAAGATGCCGAGCGCTGCGAGATCCGCCTCGACATCGACAAGCAGACCATCGCCGCGCAGCTCAACCTGACCCCGGAAACGCTGTCGCGCATCCTCTCGCAGCTCACCCGCGACGGCATGATCCAGCCGCGCGGCCGCCGCGGCATGGTGCTCAGCAAGCTGTCGCAGCTGCGCGACTGCGCGGCGCACTAGGCCGCGTCCGGCGCATCGTTCGTGGCCGGCACCACCGCGGCAGCCTGCGCCGCTTAACCGCCCCGCTCCCCTTCGCCCGCCTGCGCGGCGAGCACGCGCACCTGCGCGAGATGGGCCGGCACCGCCAGCCAGCGCGCGAGGATGCGCCAGACGTCGGCGTCGAAGGCGCGCGGCGCCGCGGCGAGGGCGAGCGCGCCGGCCTCGTCCTGCGCGCTGCCCAGGTGGCACCAGCGGTCGAACACCTGCAGCCGGTGCGGGCCGTGCGCGCGCACCTCTTCCACCGCCACCGGCCCCGCCCACGGCCAGGGCTTGACGCCCACCCCGGCGAGCGCGCCGGCGAGGCGGGCGTCGTGCTCCTCGGGGGTCTCGCGCCGCGCGCACACGCCCGCGCAGCGCCGTGCGGCGTGCGCGGTGCAGGGGCCGCTGCCGCCCTCGAGGCCGAGCCGGCGCGGGCACAGCCGGTACAACAGCGCCAGCTCGCGCAGCAGGTTGTCCGCCTCGCGGCGGTTGCGGAACACGCCATGGAGGTCGTGCCAGTCCGCCGGGTCGGTGCCGGCGATCGCCACCGTCTCGTAGATCGGCGCGCGCCGCCGCCTGGGCAGCAGGCGCAGCGCGAAGGCGGCCTCGGCGGGCTCCTGCGGACGGTTGTACGGCGGTGCCAGCGCACGCAGCAGGGCGTTCTCGCGCAGCGAGGTGTCGAGCTCGCCGGCGGTCTCGATCCACTCCACCCGCTTCACCCGCGCCGCCAGCTCGGCGTCGCGCCCCTTGCGCGCACCCGCGCCGAAATGCTCGCGCACCCGCGCGCGCAGACTCTGCGCGCGCCCGACGAAGAGTGCCGGGTCGCGCGCGCCCGCAGGCGGTGGCTCGGGCTGGGCGTGGAAAAGATAGAGCCCGGGGGCGTCGGGCAGGGCCTCGAGCATGCCTTCGGGCAAGCCGGGCGGCTGCGTCGGCGCCTTCATCGCGCGTGCGGCTGCGCGCGCCAGCACCTCGGGCGCGAAGCCGGCCTCCAGCCCGCGCACGAACTGCCACAACACCTCGACGTCGCCCATCGCGCGGTGGCGCGCGGCGCAGACGAGGCCGTGGCGCTCGATCAGCGCATCCAGTCCATGGCGGTGGTGTTCGGGGTAGAGGGCGCGCGACAGCTTGACGGTGCACAGCACCGGCGCCTCGAACTCGCGACCGATGCGGGTGAAGGCGTTGCGGATGAAGCCGTAGTCGAAGCGCGCGCTGTGGGCGACGAAGACGCAGCCCTCGAGCAGCGCGGCGACCGTATCGGCCAACACCTCGAAGGCGGGCGCCTCGGCCACCATGGCGTCGGAGATGCCGGTGACCTCCTCGATCAGCGGCGGGATGGGCTGGCCGGGCGCGACCAGACTCTCCCAGCGCGCGACGACCTCGCCGTCCTCGACGCGCAGGATGGCGATCTCGGTGATGCGGTCGCGCACCGGGTGCGCGCCGGTGCTCTCGACATCGATGAAGGCGAGACGACTCGGCAGGCTCATGTCGGCCTGACGCGATGCCGGAGGCGAGCTTGCAACGGAGGGACGAGGCGCCGCGGCCGGAGCGGGCGGCGGCGCGAGCACAGCCGCGTCACCCCCGGCGCGTCATGCCGGATCAGTTGTTGATGTCGTAGTAGTAGGGCTTGACCGGCACGCGGGCGGCGGCGACGCGCTTCTGCTCCTCGACGCTCTGCGGCTTGTCCCACCACAGGGCACGGCCCTCTTTCTGCTCGTCGCGCTGCTCCGGGTGCTTCTCCATCCACTCGCGCATGAACTTGGTGTGATCGGATTCGTACATCGCCATGTCGGGTCCCCCGTGGGTTCACGTGCGGCGCCACAGAGGCGTCGCGGTCGGCGCGCATTCTAGCAGCGTCGGCGGACGGCGGGGTCCTCAGCCGACGCGGCCGTCGGCCTTGACGCGTCCGATGCGCACCACTTCCTGCACCCTGCGCACGCCGCGCATCACGCGCGCCAGGTGCATGCGGTCGTGCACCTGCACGGTGAAGTTGAGCGCGGTGTATTCGCCCTGTCCGCCATCCATGCTGACGCTCTGGATGTTGCTGTCCTCCTCGGCGATCGCACTCGCCACCCGCGCCAGCACGCCGCAGGCGTTGTGGCTGAGCACGCGGATGCCGACGTCGAACAGGCGGTCGTCGACCATGTGCTCCCACTCGACATCCACCCAGCGCCCGCGGTCGCCGCGCAGCTTGGCCACGTTGGGGCAGTCGTGGGTGTGGACTTCGAGGCCCTGGCCCTTGCGCAGGGTGCCGATGATCGGGTCCCCCGGGATGGGATGGCAGCAGCGCGCGAGCTGCACCGCCACACCTTCCGAGCCGCGGATGCTGATCGCCCCCGCCGGCTTGGGCTTGACCACGTCCGGGCGACCGGACTCGAGGTCCTGCGCCTCGGCGAGGCGGCGCGCGACGATGACCGGCAGGCGCTTGCCGAGCCCGAGGTCGGAGAAGACCTCCTTCTTGTGGCGCACGCCGCGGTCGCGCAGGAAGCGGTCCCAGGCGAAGCTGGAGATCTGCCCGAGGGTGAGCCCGTGCGGGCGCAGCGCCTGGTTGAGCAGGCGCTCGCCGAGCGTGACCGACTCGTCCTGCTGCGCGTTCTTCATGAAGTGGCGGATCTGCGCGCGCGCCTTGCCGGTGCGCGCGTAGGACAGCCAGGCCGGGTTGGGGTTGGCGTGGGCCGCGGTGATGATCTCGACCTGGTCGCCATTGCGCAGCTCGCTGCGCAGCGGCATCAGGTCGCCGTTGATGCGGCAGGCAACGCAGCGATTGCCGACGTCGGTATGCACCGCGTAGGCGAAGTCGACCGGGGTCGAGCCCTTGGGCATCGAGAAGATCTTGCCCTTGGGCGAGAACACGTAGACCTCGCCGGGGAAGAGGTCGATCTTGACGTGCTCGAGGAACTCGGTGGCCTCGCCCGAGGCCGACTGCAGCTCGAGCAGGGACTGCAGCCAGGAGTGCGTCTTCTGCTGCAGCTCGGTGAGGGTCTTCTCGTCTTCCTTGTACAGCCAGTGCGAGGCCACGCCGGTCTCGGCGATGTGGTGCATCTCGCGGGTGCGGATCTGCACCTCGACCGGCATGCCGAAGGGACCGATCAGGGTGGTGTGCAGGCTCTGGTAGCCGTTGGCCTTGGGGATGGCCAGATAGTCCTTGAACTTGCCCGGCACCGGCTTGTACATCGAGTGCAACGCACCGAGCGCGAGGTAGCAGCTCGGCACGTCCTTGACGATGACGCGGAAGCCGTAGATGTCGAGCACCTGCGAGAAGGACAGGTGCTTCTCGACCATCTTGCGGTAGATGCCGTAGAGGTGCTTCTCGCGCCCCTGCACCTCGGCGGCGATGCCCCACTGCGGCAGGCGCTCCTCGATGCTGGCGAGGATCTTGCCGACCACCTCGCGGCGGTTGCCGCGCGCCGAGCGGATCGCCTTGGCGAGCACCTCGAAGCGCAGCGGGTACTTGTTGCGGAAGGACAGCTCCTGCAGCTCGCGGAAGAGGTCGTTGAGCCCGAGCCGGTTGGCGATCGGCGCGTAGATCTCGAGCGTCTCGTTGGCGATGCGGCGGCGCTTGGCCGGACGCATGTGGTCCAGCGTGCGCATGTTGTGCAGACGGTCGGCGAGCTTGATGAGGATGACGCGCAGGTCGCTCGCCATCGCCAGCAGCATCTTGCGGAAGTTCTCCGCCTGCGCCTCTTCCTGCGAGCGGAACTCGATCTTGTCGAGCTTGGAGAGGCCGTCGACGAGTTCGGCGGAGACCTTGCCGAAGCGCTCGGCGATCTCCGCCTTTGTGATGTGGGTGTCCTCCATCACGTCGTGGAGGAGCGCGGCGATCAGCGCCTGCGGGTCGAGGTGCCAGTCGGCGACCAGCGAACACACCGCCACCGGGTGGCTGACATAGGGCTCGCCGCTGACGCGGAACTGGCCGGCGTGGGCATCGGCGGAGAAGTGGTAGGCCGCCTCGACGCGGCCCACGTCCTCGGGCCGGAGGTAGGTCTGCAGCTTGGTCTTGAGCTGCTGGAAGTCGAGCGCGAGCACGCTCGACACCGGCGGGCGGAAGACTTCGGGGGCTGGGCCTGCTTCGGCGGCTTTCATGCAACCCCCGGGCGATTTCAGGCCTGGCCGCGGTTGAGCATCTCGAGGCCGACCTTGCCCGCTTCGATCTCGCGCAGCGCGATCACGGTCGGCTTGTCCCGGTCGAGCGGATCGACGTCGATCTGCGGCGTGCCGCCAGCGGTGAGCTGGCGGGCACGATAGGTCGCCGCCAGGGTGAGCTGGAAGCGGTTCGGGATCCTCTTGAGGCAGTCTTCTACGGTGATGCGGGCCATGTTCAATCCTGTTCGAGAAAGGCGAAGTACTCGGGATGCCGCTGGTGCTGCTTGGCGCAGCGCAAACGCGCGGCGCGCACCACGGCGACGAGGTCGTCGAGTGCGGCATCGATTTCGTCGTTGATTATAACGTAGTCGAATTCCGCGACATGGCGCATTTCCCCGCGCGCGCCGAGCAACCTGCGGCTGATGACCTCGTCGCTGTCGGTATTGCGACCGCGCAGGCGGGCCTCGAGTTCATCCATCGAGGGCGGCAGGATGAAGACCCCGACCGCGTCCGGGAAGTGCTTGCGCACCTGCTGCGCGCCCTGCCAGTCGATCTCGAGCAGGGTATCGCGCCCGGCCTCGACCTGCTGCTTGAGCCACACGCGCGAGGTGGCGTAGTAGTTGCCGTGCACCTCGGCCCATTCGAGGAACTCGCCGCGGTCGCGCAAGGCACGGAAGGTGGGCACGTCGACGAAGTTGTACTCGCGCCCGTCCTGCTCGCCGGGGCGCGGCGCGCGCGTGGTGTAGGAGATCGACAGCTGCACGCGCGCGTCGCGCTGCAGCAGCCCGCGCACCAGGGTGGTCTTGCCGGCGCCCGAGGGCGCGGTGACGATGAAAAGGGTTCCGGCCATGGTCGTTGTCTCAGGGCCGGTGCAGCGCACCGGCAGAGGGATGGGAGGCGGCCGACGCAGCAGAACGGCCGCCGAGGGGAGCCGCCGGGCGGGCGGCAGCGTGCTGCAACCGCAAGCGTTGCCGGAAGGCGCTCACTCGAGCGCGACCGAGGAGATGGTGGCTTTCGTGCCGATCCCCAGGGTCAGCGGGAAGGACACATGATGGAAACGCGTTGTGACGTTGTCGTCATGAACGGCAAAGCCCACGTTGACGACGCCGCCCGGCTTCAGGGCCTTGTCGTCGTCGGCATGCCCGGTGTCGAGCTTGCGCGTCCACAGCACCGTCCACTGGCCATCCGCCCACTCGCCGCGGACGTCGGCATTGTCCGCCGCCGAACCGCTTGCGTCGGCGCGTGAGAGCAGGCGCCCGGGAAGGACGTCGCCCTTCTTCCAGCCCGCGGCCGGATCGTAGGCCACGGCGTTGTCTTCCCGGATCAGCGCGTGCGGCTTCGACGCGTTGCCGACATCCGCGAGCGCAAGCGCCTTCACACCGACTTTCGCAGGGTCGAACATGAACTTCGGCGTCATGGTCTTGCGGTCGACGTTCCAGCCGAACGGGCCCTTGCCGGCGTCGACGAGGCGATAGTCGAGCACGTAGCCATCGTCGGCCATGCCCACCGGATTGCTGCGATGACCGCGCCACTGCATCAGCTCGACGAAGGCGCCCGCCTCCTTGAGGCGGGCGATCTCCTCCGGCGCGCGGGTCTTGTCCCAGCTCGCCGCCTCGTCCGTGCGCGTGGCCGGCAGATACTTGCGCACGTCGCTTTCCTTGTGCGTCTGACCGATCAGCGGATGGGCCTGGACCTGTTCCTTGGTCGGCTCTCCGGGCATGTCGCGCATGCCGGTGTGGCAGGTCAGCCAGCAGCCCTGGTTGGCGAACATCGGCACCTTGCCGTCGTCGATCATCACCGACAGGCGATCCTCGTAGAGCGGCGGCTGGGCGCCGCTGCGCACGGCTTCCTTCGAGCGCGGCCCGCCGATGAAGGCCCACTTCTCGCCGTCGTACATCATGTAGTCGTGCATCTGCCCGGCCCGCGCCATCTGCGTCTTCCACTGGAAGCGCAGGTACAGGTTGGCGTCGTCATGGGCGGCCTGGACCTGGAGCGCGACCGCGCCGAGCTTGCCGGCGATCGGGACCGGTTCGTGCCGCCCGCCCTTGACGAGGGTGGCGCCGAGTTCGGCCTCCTCGCCCTCGTGGCAGGACAGACAGGCTTCGCCCTCCCTGACCTTGGCATTGGCACGCTTGTGCTCCGCGCTGCGCAGCCAGCCGTAATCGACCTGCCCGGGATAGAACAGCGTCACCGTCTGCACCGGGATGGCTGCCCAGTCAGCGGGAGCCGCGGCGAAGGCCGGTGTCGCTGCAGCAGCCACACAAGCGGCGAATGCTGCGGCGCCGGAAGCACTCCATGTCGATGTAGTCATCATTTCTCTCCGTCTGATCCGGGGACAAACATGCGCGGAGGCTGCCGGGCGCTGGCGATTGCAGCGCTGCCGTGCCCGCCCGCACAAGGATCTCCATGCCAGCCGGAAAAAACCTGAAGCGGCCGGGTGGAGGCCCTCTTGTTACCACGAACGGCACGTGCTCGATAGACCGACACCCGGCCCTTCCACCTCCCCGCTCCCCGGGGGCGGTCATTCCTCACTCGAGGTTCTGCACCTGCTCGCGCATCTGCTCGATCAGCACCTTCATCTCCATCGCGATCGCGGTGATGTCGGTGGCGGGCGACTTGGAGGCCAGGGTGTTGGCCTCGCGGTTGAGCTCCTGCATGAGGAAGTCGAGCCGCTTGCCGGCGGCGCCGGCGCTCTTCAGGATGCGCTCGACCTCGTCGAGGTGGGTGGACAGGCGGGTGAGCTCCTCGTCCACGTCGATGCGCTGGGCGTAGAGCGCGACCTCCTGGCGGACGCGGTCCTCGTCCAGGCTGGCGACGGCGTCGCGCAGCTTGGCGGTCAGGCGCTCCTGGTACTCGAGCACCACCGCCGGCATGCGCGGGGCCGCCTGGGCGACGAGCTCGCGCATGCGTGCGACGCGCTCGCGGATCATGTCGGCGAGCTTGTCGCCCTCGCGCTGGCGGGTGGCGACGAGCTCGTCGAGCGCGGTGTTGGTCAGCTCGACGATCGCCGGCAGCATCTCGTCGAAGCCGAGGCTGTCGTCGGCAAGCATGCCCGGCCAACGCAGCAGCTCGTTGACCGACAGCGGCGCGGCGTCGGGGAAGCGCGCACGCAAGCCGTCCTGCGCAGCGGCGAGCTGGTCGAGCAGCGCGCCGTTGAGCGCCATGCTGCGCGGCGCGGCGTGGCCGGCCTGCAGGTTGAGGCGACATTCGACCTTGCCGCGGCCGAGGCGCGCGGAGATGCGCTCGCGGATCGCGGGCTCCGCGGCGCGCAGGTCGTCGACGATGCGGAAGCCGAGATCGAGATAGCGCGAGTTGACGCTGCGCAGCTCGAGATGAAGGCTGACACTACCCAGGTCTCGCGTCTGAACCGCGAAACCTGTCATGCTCTGGACCATGGGGCGCTCCGGGGACCGCGCCCGATCGGATAAACTGGGCGCCTGGATCAGGAATGAAACCGCGAAAACAGCGATTCTAGCGCTCTCGAAGATGCCGTCTCAAGCCAACTGCGCGCTGCCACCGGGGTTTCAGCTCGACCAGTACCGCATCGAGCGGCAACTGTCGCTGGGCGGCTTCTCGATCGTCTATCTCGCGCGCGACGCGCATGGCATGGCCGTGGCGATCAAGGAATACCTGCCCAACTCGCTCGCCCTGCGCAAGGAAGGCGAGACCGAACCGCAGGTCAGCGAGGAGCATCGCCTCGCCTTCCGCTACGGCATGAAGTGCTTCTTCGAGGAAGGCCGCTCGCTCGCCAAGCTGATGCATCCGAACGTGGTGCGGGTGCTCAACTTCTTCCGCGCCAACGGCACGGTGTACATGGTCATGCAGTTCGAGCGCGGCCGCACCCTGCACGACTACATCCGCAAGCACCGCGGCGAGGTCAAGGAGATGCTGATCCGCGCGGTGTTCGCGCGCATGCTCAATGGCCTGCGCGAGGTGCACGCGCACAAGCTCATGCACCTCGACATCAAGCCGTCCAACATCTACCTGCGCAACGACGGCACCCCGGTGCTGCTCGACTTCGGCGCCGCGCGCCAGACCCTGATGAGCGACCAGCCGGTGCTCAAGCCGATGTACACGCCCGGATACGCCGCGCCGGAACAATACGAGAAGGGCGCCCAGCTCGGTCCGTGGACCGACATCTACAGCGTGGGTGCGAGCCTGCACGCCTGCTTCGTCGGCAGCCCGCCGCCGCGCGCGGACGAACGCGCGCGGGAAGACACGCTCCAGCCCCTGGCGAGGACCCAGGCCGGGCGCTACAGCCGGCAGCTGCTCGAGCTCGTCGACTGGTGCCTTCACCTCGACCCGCAGCAGCGCCCGCCCAGCGTGTATGCGCTGCAGAAGGCGCTGATCCATCAAGAAAACGCCCCCGAGCGTCCGGAACACTGGTTCTCGGACTTGGGCAGCCGGCTGCGCTCCTTCATCGGCCGCAGCTGAGGACCCGCCATGCGCTTCACCATCTACCAGGAAAGCCGCCCCGGCAAACGACGCGACAACCAGGACCGCATCGCCCACTGCTACTCGCGCGACGCCCTGCTGATGCTGGTCGCCGACGGCATGGGCGGCCACCTGCACGGCGAGGTGGCGGCGCAGATCGCGGTGCAGTGCATCGCCGAGCGCTTCCAGGCGGAGGCGCGGCCGCTGCTGCCCGACCCCCAGCTGTTCCTCGCGCGCGCGATCGAACGCGCCCACCACGCCATCCTCGACCATGCGCTCGACCGCCAGCTGCCGGAGGCGCCGCGCACCACCCTGGTCGCGTGCGTGATCCAGCGCGGCGCGGCGTACTGGGCGCACGCCGGCGATTCGCGACTCTACCTGCTGCGTCGCGGCCACCTGGTCACGCGCACGCGCGACCATTCGCGCACCCAGCTGATGATCGACCAAGGCGTGATCAAGCCGGAGGAGGCCCACCTCCACCCCGGGCGCAACCGCATCTATTCCTGCCTCGGCGGCAATTACAACCCGCAGGTGGAGTATTCTCCGCGCACCCCGCTGCGCGACGGCGACCTGCTCGCGCTCTGCACGGACGGCGTGTGGGGCCCGATCGACGACGACGGCCTGGTGGTGAACCTCACCGCCGGCGTGCTCAGCCGGGCGGTGCCGCGGCTGATGGACATCGCCGAGCGCAAGGCCGGCGCCAGCGCCGACAACCTGTCGATGGTGGCGATGTGCTGGCACGACGAGAACGCCGTCGGCGCCGCGACCGTCGAATCGATCTCCACCCGCACCATGGAACTGGACGGCTTCGAGTCCCGCCTGGACCTCTCCGGCCCGGGTCCGACGGCCGTCGCCGAACTCGACGAGGACGAGATCGAGCGCGCCATCCGCGAGATCAACGCCGCCATCCACAAATTCGACTCCCGCTCCTAGGACCTCACGATGCGACCCAGCCTGCGCCAGCCCGACCAACTCCGCGCCGTCCGCCTCACCCGCGGCTTCACCTGCCACGCCGAAGGCTCGGTGCTGGTCGAATTCGGCGCCACCCGCGTGCTGTGCACCGCCAGTGTCGAGGAGACGGTACCCGGCTTCCTGCGCGGCAAGGGCCAGGGCTGGGTGACCGCCGAATATGGCATGCTGCCGCGCGCCACTCACACGCGCAGCGCGCGCGAGGCTGCCAAGGGCAAGCAGAGCGGGCGCACCCAGGAGATCCAGCGCCTGATCGGGCGCAGCCTGCGCGCGGTGGTCGACCTCGGCGCGCTCGGTGAGCGCCAGATCGTCGTCGACTGCGACGTGCTGCAGGCCGACGGCGGCACGCGCACCGCCGCCATCACCGGCGCCTGCGTCGCCGTGCATGACGCGCTGGTCGGCCTGGTCGCCGCGGGCAAGCTCGCCCACAATCCGATGCGCGAGTTCGTCGCCGCGGTGTCGGTCGGCATCCACCAGGGCGTGCCGGTGCTCGACCTCGACTACGCCGAGGACTCCGACTGCGACACCGACATGAACGTGGTGATGACCGAGGGCGGCGGCCTGATCGAGGTCCAGGGCACGGCCGAGGGCACCCCGTTCTCGCGCGCCGAGCTGGACGCCCTGCTCGACCTCGCCGAACTCGGGGGCCGGCAGCTGTTCGAATTGCAGCGTGGCGCGGTGCGCTCGGCCATCTTCACGGCCTGAGCCCGGCCCGCGCCAGGCTTCGCCAGGAGAACAAGCATGAGCAAACGACTCGTCCTCGCCAGCAACAACGCCAAGAAGGCCGCCGAGATGCAGGCCCTGCTCGCCCCGCTCGGCATCGAGGTGATCCCGCAGTCCGTGTTCGGCGTCGGCGAAGCCGAGGAGCCCCACCCGAGCTTCGTCGAGAACGCCCTCGCCAAGGCCCGCCACGCCTCCGCCGCCACCGGCCTTCCGGCGGTCGCCGACGACTCCGGCCTGTGCGTCGAGGCGCTCGGCGGCGCGCCGGGGGTCATCTCCGCCCGCTTCGCCGGCGAACCCAGATCCGACGCGCGCAACAACGCCCTGCTGCTGGAAAGGCTCGCCCACCTCCCAGAGCCCGCGCAGCGCCGCGCCTATTTCTATTCGGCCGTGGTGCTGGTGCGCCACGCCGACGACCCGCGCCCGCTGATCGCCGACGGCGAATGGCACGGCGAGATCCTCCCCGCCGCGCGCGGCGAAGGCGGCTTCGGCTACGACCCGCTGTTCTGGGTTCCCGAACTGGAGCAGACCGCCGCCGAGCTGGATTCGGCGCTCAAGAACACGCTCAGCCACCGCGGCGCCGCGATGCGCCACCTGCTCGACCGCCTCGCCGAGCACCCTCTTTGAGCTGCAGCGCAGCCGCAACGGAACGGATTCCGCCGTGACCACCCGCCGCATCATCCCGCTGACGCCGGCCACCGGGGCCGCGCGCGCCCTGCCCCTGCCCGAACGCCCGCAGCTCGAGGCCCCGCCGCCGCTCTCCCTGTACGTGCATTTCCCGTGGTGCGTGAAGAAGTGCCCCTACTGCGACTTCAACTCCCACGCCCCACGCGAGGGCGGCATCCCCGAGCAGGCCTGGCTAGGCGCGGTGCTCGCCGACCTGCAGCACGCCCTGCCCCAGGTCTGGGGCCGGCGGGTGCATAGCGTCTTCATCGGCGGCGGCACGCCCAGCCTGATGTCCGCGACCACGCTCGACGGCCTGCTCACCGGCATCCGCATGCTGCTGCCGCTCGACCCGCTCGCCGAGATCACGCTCGAGGCCAACCCGGGCACGGTCGAGGCCGGACGCTTCCGCGACTACCGCGCCGCCGGCGTCAATCGCCTGTCGCTCGGCATCCAGAGCTTCGACGACGCCATGCTGGCGAAGATCGGCCGCATCCACGGCGGCGAGGAGGCGCGGCGCGCGATCGAGGCCGCGCGCACCCACTTCGAGCGCGTCAACCTCGATCTCATGTATGCCCTGCCCGGCCAGACCCTCGACATGGCGCTCGCCGACCTGGAGACCGCGATCGGCTTCGGCGTGCAGCACCTGTCGTGCTACCACCTCACCCTCGAACCCAACACCCCCTTCGCCCACGACCCGCCGCCGCTGCCCGACGACGACACCGCCGCCGACATGCAGGAGGCCATCGAGGCCCGCCTCGCCGCCGCCGGCTTCACGCACTACGAGACCTCCGCCTTCGCCCGCCCGCACGAGCAGAGCCGGCACAACCTCAACTACTGGACCTTCGGCGACTATCTCGGCCTCGGCCCGGGCGCGCACGGCAAGCTCTCCAGCCACGAGGGCATCCGCCGCGAGATGCGCCACAAGCACCCGGGGCGTTACCTCGAAGGCGCGGCGCGCAGCGACTTCATCCAGGAAGCGCGCGAGGTGTCGGTGGCCGAGTTGCCCTTCGAGTTCATGATGAACGCGCTGCGGCTCACCGAGGGCGTTCCGGCGAAGCTGTTCGCGGCGCGCACGGGGGTGCCGATCGAGGCCATCACCGACGAACTGGCGCGGGCGCGCGAACGCGGGCTGCTGGACACTGCGGACGGAAAACTGCGGCCGACGCTGCAGGGTCGGCGGTTTCTGAACGAGTTGCTGCAGGGGTTTCTAAAGGACTGAACGAACCCCGCCATGCCGAGCGCACTGGATTGACAGGGCTGCACGCACTGCTGACACTGCATTCATTGCATGCAAACGGAGTCCGACGTGGCCGCACTGACGATTCGTAATGTCGACGATGCCACCAAAGCGGCGCTGCGCATCCGTGCAGCCCAGCATGGGGTGTCGATGGAAGAAGAGGCACGGCGCATCCTGCGCGAGGCCCTCTCGCGCACCAGCACACCCTCGCCACTCGGGCAGCGCTTGCTCGAGCGCTTCGCCGGCGTGGCCGGCGCGGAATTCGAGCTACCGCATCGCCAGCGGCCACGCACGCCACCCGACTGGGATGCAGGGGCATGATCCTGCTCGACACCAATGTCCTCTCCGAGTTCATGCGCCCACAGCCATCGGGTCAAGTCGTTGCCTGGCTCGACCAGCAATCCGCCCACGAGCTGCATACCAGCGCCATCAGCCGTGCCGAGATCGAGCTGGGTCTGGCCCTGATGCCACCCGGCAAGCGGCAGGCCGGGCTGAGCATGGCAGCACAGGCCATGTTCGAGGAGGACTTCGCTGGCCGTTGCCTTCCGTTCGACGAAGTCTCTGCCAGCCACTACGCACGGATCGTGTCTGGCCGCACCCGGCGCGGCCAGCCAATCAGTGTCGAGGATGCCCAGATCGCCGCGATCGCGTTGACGCACGCGATGGCGCTTGCCACCCGCAACACCCTGGATTTTGCCGAGATCGAGGGCTTGGCCGTGATCGACCCCTGGCGAGCGGATTGAGACCGGTGGCCCCGCGGACAGAGGACGAAGAGACGTTGCTGCCACGGGAGACTGATGAGGGCAAAGAGAAACCTGCCGAGCGGGTCGGGTCGCCGCATTTCGGGCGTCCGCTGATCAAGCGCCGGGACGGCACCCTGGCTGCTGGACACAGCAGCCGGACCCTTCGTCGCCGCCAGCGCCGAGGGATGCGGCCGCGGCCAGCAGTGCAGCCTTCAGGATCAGTTGTTCGGGAATCGCCTCGAAGGTCTCGCTGCCGATCTCCAGCGTCCGGCACTCCGCCCCGCCACAGACCGAGCAGCAGGTGCTCTTGCCGACGCTCGCGTCGAGCCAGTCCTCGATCGAGCGCCCGGCGATCCAGATCCGGTTCGATTCCGAAGGCATGCCCTTGAAGGCGTCGAGCGCGATCTCCCGCGTCTCCAGGACGGGCATGATGCCCAGCGGCCGCAGCACGTCCCGCAGCGTGGGCATGACCTGGACGATGGCATCGTGCGCGCTGCCGCAGCGCTCGCAGGTGTCGCCTTCCGGCGTGACGAGTCGCTGCCAGAGGATTTTCAGGGTCTTCATGTCGATCGGCATACTTAAAAAGCGGGCTCCGGAGCGCGTCTCGACGATCAGACCTTTTGCGATGAAGGGTTGACTGGGGAATATGCTGGCAGGAAGGGCAATAACCGACCACAACAGGTAAAGATCGCCCTCAAGCCTTCCTGAGCGCTTCCGCGTTATCCGGAAGAATAGCTGAGACGTCTTCGTGGTGCTCGTATGCGGACACCTTATTATCGACCAGTGCGATGGCCAGTGCCGCAAACAGGGCAGGTAGCGCGATCGCCACGAAGTTCAGTTCCAGGGGCAGGGCCATGCCGACGAGGACGCCAAGCAGGATCGGCGCGAGGATGGCACCGGTGCGCCCGATGCCGAGCGCCCAACCCAAGCCGGTGGAGCGGATCGCGAGCGGATAGAACTGTGCCGTGAAGGCATTGGTCACGATTTGCGTGCCGATGGTGCTAGCCCCGGCCAGGCCGACGACGATGAACAGCAACAGCGCAGGCATCGGCTGGCCGAGCAGGCTGATCGAGGCTGCGGCGAGCAGATACATGCCGATCAGCACCCGCTTGATCCTGAACCGGTCGGCAAGCCAGCCTCCACCCAGGGCGCCGACGATCGCGCCGAAATTGAGTACCAAGACGAAGCTCATCGCCGACCCCAGGCTGTAGCCAGCCGTGGCCATCAGCTTGGTGAGCCAGGTACTCAGGGCGTAGATCATGAACAGGCACATGAAGAAGGCCAGCCAAAGCATCACGGTGCTGAAGCCACGGCCCTCGGAGAACAGATGATGGACGGGCGCCTTGTCCGAGCGATCCTCGGCCGGGAGCGCGAAGCGGTCGGTCGCGAGCGGTCGATAGCTCGGATCGATGCGAGCGACGATCGCCTTCAGTTCCTCGAAGCGACCGACGCGCAGCAGGAAGGGCATGGACTCCGGCAGCGAGCGCAGGATGAAGGGGATGAGGACGACCGGCGCCAGCGCCGCGTAGAAGACCGACTGCCAGCCGTAACTGGCGATCATGGCCTTGCCCAGCAGGGCCGCCAGCATGCCGCCCACCGCGTAGCCGCTGAACATCAGCGCCACGAGCGTGGCCCGCATGCGGCGCGGGGCGTATTCGCTCATCTCTGCAACCACGTTCGGCATGACCCCACCGATGCCGAGTCCGGCGATGAAGCGCAGCACTCCGAATGTGACGGGATCGGTGGTCAGCCCCGCGGCGGCGGTAAAGACACTGAACAGCACGATGCAGATCGCGATCACCCGGCGCCGGCCGATGCGGTCGGCAAGCGTGCCCAGGAAGATGGCGCCGAACATCATGCCGAACAACGCCGAGCTCGCCATGAATCCGGCCTGGGTGGCGCTGACGCCCATCTCCTGCATGATTGCCGGCATCGCAATGCCTGCGACGGCAAGGTCGTAGCCGTCAAAAATGATGATCAGGGCGCACCATGCCAGGATGACGCCATGAAAACCATTGAACTTCGCCTCGTCGGCGATCTTGTGAACATCTAACTGACGCATTTTATCGATCTCTCGTGAGCCATTCGTCTGTCGGGCCGGACGCGGCGGTGCGACGCCTCGGAGGACGACGCCCGTGGCCGCGAATGCCGGCAAGTCTTGCTGCCCGGAGAGGCTCGCTGCCGTTGCACGCGCCTCGAATGAGTGTGCGGCCCGCAATTCGCGGCGCCGCAGCGAGCGGCTGGCGACGGACCCGCGCGCCGACAGCGCAGCAGCGGTCGAGAGCTCGGTTGCGCAAGCAACCAGCCTGTCTCCTCTCTCTTCTTCTTGTTGGTTTGAAGCGCGCGCCTGGCGCGGCAAGGGCCGCGTTCGCGCGCCGACCCGAGGGTGAGCGCGCGAACACAGCACTTCGCTTACAGCCAGGTGCCGCCTTGCCGCTCGCTCGGAATCTGGGTGGCCGGATCGAAGTCATGGATCCAGCCGAGGTGATTCATCATCTCCTCGCGATCCGCGAAGCGGGCATTGCGCAGGTCGGCGGCGGGGCCGTCGGGCAGGTGCAGGACATCGGCGGTCGAGATCGAGGCGAACTGCACCTTGCGGGTACGGCCGCGGCGCAGGTGCTCGTAATCCTCCAGCGCCTGCTCGAAGCGTGCCGGGCCCTTTTCGGCGAGTTGCGCCGCCAGCACCACCGAGTCCTCGATGGACTGGTTGGCGCCCTGGCCATGGTGCGGCACCAGTGCATGCGCGGCATCGCCGAGCAGGGTCACCCGGCCGCGCGTCCAGCGCCCCAGCGGCGGCCGGTGGAACAAGGCCCAGCGCTGGCTGGTGGGTACGGCGCTGATCATCTGTACTACCGCCGGGTGCCAGTCGGCGAAGCGCTGCAGCTGTTCGCCCTGCTCGGCGCCGGTCACCCACTCGCGCACCGGCCACGGCGAGGGGCTGCGCTCGACCAGCAGGAAGTTCTGGTCGCCGTTGCCGATCGGGTAATGCAGCAGATGGGCGCCCGGGCCGATCCAGAACTGGATGGCCTCGGGATCGGGCAACAGGTCGAGCATCGCCGGCGGGACAATGCCGCGAAAGCCCGAGCACCCGGAATACAGCGCATCGTCATACCCGAGCATCCAGCGGCGCACGACGGAACGCGCGCCGTCGCCGCCAATTACCAGGTCAGCACGCACGGAGCTGCCGTCCTCGAACTCGAGCACGACCTCGTTGCCGTCATCCTTGAGGTTGCTGACGCGCTTGCCAAGGTGAATGTGCTCTATGCCGACGGCGCGCGACAGGATGGCTTGCAGGTCGGCGCGGTGAATGCCCCAGTAGCGGGCGCCGAACTGGCCCTCGTAGTCCGGCTCACCACTGTGGCGGCCGATGACACGGCCGTCGCGTCCATCGCGGTAGATCAGGGTCGAGATGGAGTAGCAGACCTCGTCGAACTGGCTCCGCAAGCCGATCCGGTCATAAAAGCGTGTCGCATTAGCCGACAGCGCCACGGCCGCACCGACCTCCCTCAACTCCGGCGTCTGCTCATAGAGTTCAACTTCGATGCCATGCTGGCGCAGGGCAAGGGCGAGGGTCAGGCCACCGATACCTGCACCGACGACGGCAATCTTCCAGTCACTCGTTGTCATTCCAGTTCTCCTTCCAGTCGTGGGTCACCGTGCGCAACGGGCATCCGAAATTCAGCGCCCGTTGCGCACAGCAGTTCGTCATCGCAAGAATTGAGTCGAACTCGACACTTTCACCGCCAGGGTCAATGAGCCCTCAGGCGGCCTTGGTCTCGAGATTCCTGCGTAAAACCAACAAACACAGCTTAGGGAGGTGATTACCAGGACTCAATGGACTATTTGAGATACTTGGTATGACTGAAAGTAATAATACGGCCCGAGACGCGACGATTTCGCCTGCTGGCTAGCGGCCGGTGCACATGGCGAACAGCCCGCGCCGCCAGCGCGGACTGATCATCCCGCCGATGGCCGAGCGGAGTGCTCACGTGATGCTGTCGATTTCGGGAGGCTCGCACTGGTCGGCGATCAGGTTGCGCAACCACTAGTTGCGCCCGATCGCGATGAAAGCAGGCATGTCAGAACTCGTTGATCGACAGCCGCGGTCGCCAGACTGGATGCTTCGAATATGCGAGGTTCAAGGGATGGACCTTGGGGTGAACAAGCACTTCAGGGACGGTCGCGACAAGATTGGTGCGCTGCAGCAAGTGCTCCAGGCTCGTATGACTGAGCACCCTGAGCATCACCTTCCACCTCCAGCCCCGCTCTTCGATGATCTTATCGATACGCGCGTGCTCCCCCCTCGGTGCTGACGACGGCGTGCTCCGCCTGGAGGCTGTCCTCGAGCGACATCGCCCACCCGGCCAGTCGGCGACCCAAGGCGAAACCTAATTAGAAATGATGTTCAGCCAAGGTCACGGGCGGCTGCCACAGGCATCTGCTGTGCATATATATGCTCTTGCTGGAAGGTGTGCCATGGCCATCAACCGTGTGCAATTTCAGCGTGAACTGTCCCAGATGCCCCGCGCCGATGCCGTGCTTCCTGCTCGATCTGGATCAGAAGGAACCCGCCAAGGGCAAGCTTGGCGC
Organism: Thauera aminoaromatica; assembly: GCF_000021765.1. Classification (NCBI taxonomy): domain Bacteria; kingdom Pseudomonadati; phylum Pseudomonadota; class Betaproteobacteria; order Rhodocyclales; family Zoogloeaceae; genus Thauera; species Thauera aminoaromatica. The sequence goes on from NC_011662.2 coordinate 4,430,515, forward strand.
GACTGCGACTGCCGTCGGCCAATAGGCGCTTGCGCCACCGGTTGCGTGCTTGCGGCGACAGCCCATCACGCTCGGAGTACGTCTTTGTGGTGATGCCCTCGGCTTCGATCGCCGACAGGTGCGACAACCAGCACCTGCTGCGCTCCGACATGCTCGCGCGCCCTGAAAAACGAAAGCCGAAGCATGGGGGCTCCCCTGTGGCTACGTGAGGATGGGGTTGGGGTAGCGCTTGCCAAGTTCCTCAGAAATTACGCGAGATATTGATGCGCGCAATACGCACAATGCAGCCAACGCGTTGAAGTAGCTCCCATAGCCTCTTACCGTGCGCACTAGTCGAAGCCCATCGGTTTCGCCGCCACTGAAGGAGACAAAAAATATGCTTTCGGGACATGTGCCTCTACCGCAGGATTTTGCAGAGCTTTATCGCAAGAAAGGCTACTGGGAAAACATCGGCGTCACGGAGATGGTCAAGCGCACGGTCGAGCGGCATTCAAATAAAGTGGCCCTAGTGGCGGGGATAAATCGCATTACCTACCAATTCTTGTATCAGGCCATTGAGCGTCTGGCCTGTAGATTTACTGAAGCAGGTTTGCGCCCGCTTGATCGGGTTATCCTCCAGTTACCCAATACGCCTGAACTCATCTATGCATATCTTGCACTCACGCGCATCGGCGCGATTCCCGTCATGGCGTTGCGGGCACATCGCGAAACCGAAATCAGGCATTTCATAAATGCTTCCGGGGCAGTGGCGTATGTGATCCCCGATCAGGTCAATCATTTCGACTATCGCGTGATGGCCGATACATTACGCGAAGAGTGCTCTAGCCTTCGGTACATCTTCGTCGCTGGCACCCCGAGAGATGGGCAAGCCTCACTCAGTGAAATGATCAATGAGGAACGAACCGCGCCTCAAATCGCGGCTGCACTGGGTTCAATCAGGGTCGATCCGACCGACGTCGCGACTATGCTCCTGTCGGGCGGCACCACCTCAATCTCCAAGTTGATCCCACGCACGCATAACGACTACGTGCTAAATGCCCGCCTCTGCGGAGAAGCCGCAAGCCTCGACGAACAGACTGTTTTCATGGCAATCCTGCCATTGGGCCATAACTACAATCTAGCCTGCCCTGGCTTTCTTGGTACGTTCTATTACGGCGGCACGGTGGTGCTTGCTCCCTCCGGTGACGCCAATGAAGTGTTCTCCTTGGTCGAAAGGGAAAAGGTCACGGTCATCGCGGCGGCGGTTCCGCTAATTACAACTTGGCTGAACTCGAATACATACGAACGCTATGACCTGTCCTCGCTCCGAATCATTCAGAATGGCGGCGCACGACTTGCGCCAGAACTGCGTAAGCGAATCTTGCAACAACTTGGCTGTTTCCCACAGGAGATCTACGGTACTGCTGAGGGGTTGATCAACATGACGCGCCTTGGAGACGCGGAGCGGGCGGTTATCGAAAGCTCAGGCTCTCCGGTGTGCGAGGACGACGAGATCAAGGTCGTTGACGAATTCGGAGACGAAGTTCCTGACGGCGAAGCCGGTGAACTTGCCACTCGTGGTCCCTACACGATCCGCGGCTACTTCAATGCACCGGAAATAAACAGCGCCGCTTTTACAAAGGATGGCTTTTACCTGATGGGCGATATCGTTCGCAAAGAGGGCCGTTTTGTTTTTGCCGAAGGCCGGAAAAAGGATTTTATCAACCGCGGCGGCGAAAAAATAAGTTGCGAGGAAGTCGAGAATTTGATTCTGCAGCACCCAAAGGTATTTCAGGTTTCGCTGGTGGCCATGCCGGACGACACTTTCGGTGAGAAGGCTTGCGCATTCGTTCGCCCGCGAGCCGATGAGACCCTTGGATTCGAGGAGCTTATCCATTTTCTTCGATCAAAAAAAATTGCAAGCTTCAAGCTTCCCGAGCGCCTCGAGATTATTGAAGCTTTTCCTGTAAGCCCCGTGGGTAAAATTCTAAAGCGACAGTTGCGCGAGATTATCGCCGCAAGAATTACAACAGAAAAAATCGCCGCCAAGAATTAAAGCATCCAGTGTCGCCGCAGAAAAGCCAAGGAGATTGAATTCAAGAAGGCCGATTGTCACGATGAGATTATTTTAATGAGCCTGAAGAAGTTCGGCGAATTTTTTCAGGTGAAGTTTGCAAGCACTCACGCCTTTTGCTTAACAGCCGCTCGCACGCACAAGAGGAGACAAAAAAGAACAATCGCAAACGGGTACGTCTTTCTGCCACAGCACTGGGTCTTGGCTTGACGGCGCTAATGTCCTTGAGCAGCGCTAACGCTGAAGACAAAGTCAAAGTTGGCTTGATGCTTCCGTATACGGGCACTTATGCCGCACTCGGCACCGCAATCACCAACGGTTTTAGACAGTATGTGAACGAACATGGTGGTAAGCTCGCTGGACGCGAGGTAACGTATTTCGTGGTCGATGACGAGTCCGATCCAGCCAAAGCAACCGAAAATGCTAATCGTCTTGTCAAGCGGGACGAAGTCGATGTCTTGGTAGGAACAGTCCATTCCGGTGTTGCACTAGCGATGGCAAAGGTAGCCCGCGACAACAAGACCTTGACCATCATCCCGAATGCGGGCGCCGACGAACTCACTGGCCAGCTGTGCGCCCCGAACGTTTTCCGAACTTCGTTTTCAAATTGGCAGCCGGCGTTTGCCATGGGCAAAGTCATGGCTGCAAGAGGGCACAAAAAGGTGGTCACCCTGACCTGGAAATACGCGGCTGGCGAGCAATATGTGCGGGGCTTCAAGGAAGCTTTCGAAAAGGAAGGTGGCCAAGTGATTAGCGAGTTGTACCTGCCTTTCCCCGGCGTGGAGTTTCAGCCCTTCCTGACGCAGATCAGCAGCCTCGGCGCAGACGCGGTGTACGTTTTTTTTGCCGGCAGCGGAGCTGCCAAGTTTGTTAAGGACTATGAAGCCGCAGGACTCAAGGCAAATCTTCCGCTTTACGGAACGGGCTTCCTGACTGACGGGACGCTGGAGGCAATGGGTGGCGCGGGTGAAGGACTACTGACCACGCTGCACTACGCTGACGGCCTCGAAAATCCGGTAGACAAGGCGTTCCGAGCCGGGTACGTCTCAGCCCACAAGGTGCAGCCTGACGTCTACGCCGTGCAGGGATATGATGCAGCCCAGTTGTTGGCGGCGGGTCTGGCGGGCTCTCCTTCAGGCAAGTTTGACAAAGAGGCCGTTATGAAGGCGATGAGCGCGGCGAAGATTGAAAGTCCACGCGGCAGCTTTAATTTGTCGGCAGCCAACAACCCGGTGCAGGATATTTACCTACGCAGGGCCGAAGGTAAACAGAACACGATCGTGGAGATTGCGGTTCCCAAGCTTGCCGACCCTGCGCGCGGTTGCCGCATGAATTGATTTCGCCAAGAAGAGCTTCCGCGCGCCACGGCACTGCTCGTGGCGCGGGGGCCCCGGGGGGCTTCGAACAAACTGCAAGGACAGGCGGGCGCCTCGAATAACCTGCGGTTATCAGTGAATCCCACGGTGATGACGGTCGCCGAACCTGGTTCAGCCTCTTCACGAAGTTTCTGCATTTCACCGCGAGATGCTGTCACCGACCGGCACATTGGGGCCTCGCTTTCGCCTTGAATCGCTTCGCATGACGAAGATTCAGCCCATGTTGGGCGCCGGAAGGCTGCGATCCCGATATTCTGGAAGCAGGTCAACTGCCACAGCTTGTAGCAGGGCCCCATCAGTGTCTTCGTGGAGCTCGCCAGCACCTGCCCGATGATGCGAATCAGCTTGCCGTCTGTTTGGGGAATGTCTGCCAACAGATGCGCGACCTGCACTTCATCGGCCGCCACCGCCGCAAAGGCGGATTGGAACTCGATCTGGGAAACGGGCTAAACACGAGTCGCCTTCTTGCGGGGTGGTCGCCCGCGAGCAAGACGGCCTTGATGGCGCCACCCGTTTCATCCGGCCAAGCCGTAGCCTGGCGAAGGATAATGTATTCTGCCTATGACAGGCTAAAGGGCTCTTCAAGGTAGCTGGGCTTGTATCAACAAGCTAGTCATATTTATACCCCCGGAAGGCCGATTAGCTCCTAGCCAAGACTCAATTGCCAAATGTTTCGCAAATCAAGGTGCGTAGCCACTGGCTCCCTGCGTCACGATGGTATTTGGCGTGCCAGAAGAGGTTAATCTGGATATCCGGAAGGTCCAACGGATGGGGTACGAAGCGCAGCGGGAAGGATGACGCCAAACGCATTGCAATTCTCTCGGGGACAGTGGCAACGAGATCGGTTTCTTCAAGGATGTAAGGTAGCGCGACGAAGTGGGGTACTCGTAGTCGTACGTTGCGCCGAACGGCGGAGCGTTCGATGAGCTCATTGTTGCCGGCTCCCTGATTCCGCACAAATCTGGCGTCGTTAAACGGCGTCGTCGAGTGGGCGCCGGCGGCGCCGTAAACGGCACGAGGGCCGCGCGCGTCGGCCCTCGTTGTGCTGGGGGGCGGGGCTCGATCAGAACGACGGATCGTCGAACGGCAGCTCGGCCTGCGTGAGGCGGTCCTGGCGGTAGTGCTCGAACAGGGCGAGCTCGTAGTGCGCCCAGATGCGCTCGCGCAGATCGTCGAGCAGCTCGATCACGGCCCGGGCCTGCTCGGGCGTCCAGTCGGCGTCGATGAGCAGGTCCAGACCGCGCAGCAGCCCGGACGGCGGGTGGTCGGTCTTCATGCGGGACTCCGTGCGGATTTGCGTTTGCGGGCGTTGGTGGCGGCGCGCTCCTGGGCTTCCTTGTGGCGCCAGGACGGGCCCTTGAGGGCGATGATCTCGGCGTGATGGACCAGGCGGTCGATGAGCGCGACCACGCAGGCGGCGTTGGGGAACACCTCGGACCATTCGGCAAAGGACTTGTTGGTGGTGATGAGGGTGCTCTTTTTCTCGTGGCGACGGCTGATGAGCTCGAAGAGCAGATCGGCGTGGCGGTTCGAGTAGGAGAGGTAGCCGACCTCGTCGATCACCAGAAGCGTGGGGCTGGCGTAGTGGCGCAGGCGGCGGCGCAGCGCCGAGTCGGAGTCGAGCGCGGCGAGCTCGCCCAGGAGTTGGCCGGCGGTGGTGAAGAGCACGGTGTGCCCGCGCAGCACCGCCTGGTGGGCGATGTTCTGCGCGATGGTGGTCTTGCCGAGCCCGGAGGGGCCGACCAGCAAGGCGTTGGTGGCGGTCTCGAGGAAGCCGAGCGTCATCAGCTCTGCGATGGCGGCCTGGTCGCACTGCTCGGGCCAGCGCCAGTCGAAGTCGGCCAGCGGCTTGAAGCGGCCGATGTGCGCGCAGCGCAGCCCGGCGCTCGAGTGAGCGTCGGGCGCGCTCGGTCTCCTCCCACTCGATGAGCGGGGCGATCCACGGGGCCTGGGCGCACTCGGCCCAGTGGCTCACCACGCCGTGCAGTTGCAGCGCGCGGGCGCGCGCGAGCAGCGGTTCAGGCGTCGTCATGGTCGTCCTCCAGCAGGCGGTCGTAGCCGGCCAAGGGGTGGGCGCGCACGGTGACGTCGCGCGTCTTCAGATGCGCGGGTAGCGGCACGCCCAGCGGCGGGGGCGCCTCGCGCCGGCGCTCGAGCGCCAGGCGTACCGCGTTGGGATGCGGCACGCCGCGCGCGAGTGCTTCGTCGACGGCGACGGCCAGTTCGCCCGCCCCGTAGCGATCGAGCAGGTCGGTGAGCGCACGCGTGGTGCGCCCGAGCGGCTCACCGCGCTCGGCGGCCTGGGCGAGCAGCGCCTGGCAGGCCGGCACGGCCGCCGTCAGGCGGTCGGTGGCGCGGTGGGCGCGGGCCGCGTGCTTGTGCGCGACGAGCGCCTCGAGGTGCGCGGCACACTCGATCTGCTGGCGGCGGTCGTAGCTGCGCGCGTGGGTGGCGATGACGTCCTCGCCGTCGAGGATGCGCACCCGCAGCGGGTCGGCGCACACGGTGAGGGGGCGCTGCACATGGGTGTGGGGGATCGAGTAGTCGTTCAGATCGAAGCGCACGTACGGAGTCTTGCCCGCCGACACCGCGCGCAGCTCATCGGTCGGGAACGGCGCCTCGGGCAGCGCGAGCAAGCGCTCGCGCTCGGCCGCGAAGGCCTCGGTCACCGTCATCGAGGCGTCCTCGGGGCAGCGCCGCGCGCCGGCGGCGCCCTCGCACCAGGCCTGGGCCTGCGCGTTGAGGTCGTCCAGATCGGCGAAGGCGCATCCGGCGAAGAAGGCCTCGCGCACGTAGCGGATCGCGCGCTCGACGCGCCCCTTCTCGTTGCCACGCGCCACCGCCACCGGGCGCGGCTCGAAGCGGTAGTGGCCGGCGAGCGCGAGCAGGGTCGGGTGGAAGCGGATCGCGTTGCCGCAACGCTCGAGCACCGCGCTCTTCAGATTGTCGTAGAGGGCGATGCGCGGCACCGCGCCCCAGCACTCGAAGGCGCCGACATGGCCGCGCAGGAAGTTCTCCATGCGCGCATCGAGGAAGAAGCGCAGATAGATCTGGCGCGACCACGACAGCACCATGACGAAGGCCATCAGCGGACGGCGTGCGCGCCCGATCGTCAGGTGCCCGAAGTGCCCCCAGTCGACCTGGGCCTGCTCGCCGGGCAGGGTGCGTAGCCGCAGGTAGGCCTCGGCGCTCGGGCGCGGGCGGTGGCGGGCGATGAGGTGGCGGAAGTGATCGGGGCGCCCGGGGTAACCGCGTGCGCGCACCATGTCGTAGAGCCGCGCGGCCGTAAGGCGCGGAAACTGCGCGAGCGTCTCGTGGAGGAAGGGCAGATAGGGGTCGATCGCCGAGGCGCGCTGCACGGGGCCGTGCCGGGGCAGGCCGGCCTGGGCGAGCACGCGCGCGACGGTGTCGCGGTGCAGCCCGAGCTGCACGGCGATGGTGCCGATGCGCCAGCGCTCGGCGTGGTAGTAGCGCAGGATCTGCGCTTCGTGTTCAGGGGACAGGGCCATGGCGGGGCGGACTCCGTTCGGATCGCGGACAGGGGCGCCGAACCGGGGAGTGCAGGAAGTCCTGACGCACGAACGGGGACAGCACACGGTGGCACAGGTGGCACTGCCCGCTCGCGGACGGTACGGACTCGGGCACGGTCGGCGCGGTCCTTACTTCAACAGGCGGGGCCGGCGGCGGGGAACCCTGATGCGTCACTTCCTGGCGTCGCGCGCGGTAGCGGCGCTGGCGTTGCGCGTGCGCCAGGCGCCCCGCAAAGCTCGCCTGGTAGCGCGTGCCGGCTGCCCGCAGCGAGGCCGCGCGGGCACGCTGGGCGCAGCCGGCGGCGCAATAGCGCTGCCCCCGATCACAGTGGCTGCAGATCAGCACTGCCGCGCGGCACGCGGCACAGAGATAGCGTCGTCCGGTCGACTCCATGGGGCCTTGAGGCCCGTGGGAGACTCGACGCCAGCGCCCACTTCGTGAAAGACTACGGGCGCAACGACCGCGCAGCCTTGCGCGGGTGCGGGGCGCGACACTGGGGATGACTTGGCGGTTTGAGCCGGTGTCGCGCCTGCGTTGCCACAGGCCGAGCCCGATTGTGCGCGCATCGGCCACTCGGGTGCCAAACGCCCTCCCTCCCGATTGCACGAACACCCCGCCCGCCATCGGCGCGCCGGGGTCAGGGGCGTTTCCAGTCGCCCTACGGGCGCCTTCCAACGCCCCTGACCCCATCAAGCAAACAGCCGCTATCCGCTCACCAGATCAAGGTCATGCTGTGCCGTGCCGGCGGTGGACGCCGGATTTGTGCGGGAATCGACCGCCGTTAACACTCATCGGTTTTCCCGTGTCCCGTACCGGATGAAACCACCACCACATGTTCGGCAGCAGCGAATTCATCGACGCCGAAAGGAACACCGTCGAAAGGGTGGCCGACGCGGAACAGACATGCGTACCCCTGCCGGAAAAGCCTGCGTTGGTAAAAATCATTCTTCAAGTCGGGCAGAAGACCGATCGCCAAGTCCACCAGACCATCCTCCATTTCCACCTTCAGATTCACCCTGCTGTTCCGAACGGTGCTGATTGTTACCCCGGGAGCCAGCTTGCTGATGATCCGCATCAGGGAAGGAACAAAGTAAATTTCACCGACGTCCGTCATGCCGATCACGAACCGGCGGGAGCTCGTGAGCGGGTCGAAGGCGGAACGCTGATTTACGGTCTGCCGGATCAGAGCCAAGGCCTCTTCGATGGGCTCAGCTAGCTCTTCTGCATAAGGCGTTGGTTGCATCCCCCTTCCCGTGCGGTAGAACAGTTCGTCACCCAGAAGTCGACGTAAGCGGTTGAGGGCACTACTGACTCCGGGCTGCGAGAGATCAAGCGCCTCAGCGGCAGTAGTGACGCGTCGATCCCGGAACAGCTGGAGAAATATCACCAACAGGTTCAGGTCGAGGTCCTTCAGTTCAAGTTCCTGCATTATTGTCTCCAGCAATACATACTATCTTTGATAGCCCGTTTTGTAATTTTTATAGAGGTGTAATGATGCGCTACAGAGGCCGTCAGGTCCACCCCTGTTGAGAGAAAAATCCAACAATAACAATACGTTGCGCAATATTTTGGAGCAGGCGTCTGCCGCGAGTAGCATGCGGAAGGCCCCTGAAATAGTCGTATTCACCGGTTCGTATGAGGAGATTTCCGATGCTGCCCAAGCACATCGATACATGGCAAATGACTACCCCTGGCGTTCTGGAGCGCACTCGGATCCCGATGCCTGAGCTCAGCCCGGGGGATGCAGTCGTGGAGATTGCGGGTTGCGGCGTCTGTCACACCGACCTGTCTTACTTCTACATGGGTGTCCCCACCATCCAGCAGCCTCCGCTGTCGCTCGGGCATGAAATCAGCGGTGTCGTGATTGCCGGCGACGAGGCGGTGATCGGCAAGGAAGTCATCGTCCCTGCCGTCATTCCATGCGGTGAATGCGAACTCTGCCGGAGTGGGCGGGGGAATCGCTGCTTGTCACAACGCATGCCGGGATATTCGATGGGCATTTATGGTGGGTTCTCGAGTCATATCGTCGTTCCAGCGAACGTCCTTTGTGTTGTGCCTGATCGCGGGGGGGTTCCGCTCGAACATCTGGCGGTCGTCGCTGATGCTGTAACTACGCCCTACCAGGCTGGACTTCGCGCGCGACTGCAACCGGGCGATCGGGCGATCGTGATCGGCGCGGCAGGAGGAGTGGGCTCGTTCATGACCCAGGTGGCAAAAGGCATGGGCTGCGCGGCAGTTGTGGGGATCGACATCAACGAAGAGAAGCTTCAGATGATGAGGGATTATGGTGCGGATCTCACCATAAATCCCAAGGGGCGCTCCCCGAAGGACTTGAAGAAGCTGATCACTGAATATTGTGTCGAACGCGGGCTTCCTTCGGGTTATGGATGGAAAATATTCGAAGTGACGGGAACGAAAGCGGGGCAAGAGCTTGCCTTGGCGCTCCTCTCCTACACCGGAACCTTGGTGGTGGTTGGCTACGGTACCGATCAGACCACCTACATGTTGTCGCGACTGATGGCCTTCGATGCGGAAATCATTGGCACATGGGGCTGTACTCCGGAAAAGTATCCGGAAGTGCTTGGCATGTGTCTCGACGGACGAATTGCACTCGCTCCATTCGTCGAGGAGCGGCCAATGAGCCAGATCGCTCAGGTATTCGAACTGGCGCATCACGGCGAACTGAAGAAGCGTGTAGTCCTGACCCCCGATTTCTAGGAGAGCACACATGCGTTCCGGAGAACAAAAACTTCCCCATCTGTTCCAGCCCGGACAATTCGGGCGCTTCAAGATCAAGAACCGCATCAAGTATGGTGCATGCTGCGTATCGAACTACAACACGCGAGATGGTTTCATCACCGAGCGTGAGTTGGCGCGCGTCAAGGTAATCGCCGATACAGGCTGCGGCATCATCACCAATCAAGGTGCCTATCCCGACCCCCTGGGCGAAGGTAAGGCTTATTTCCGCCAAGTCGCGATCTACGACGATAAGTTCTTACCCCAGTTCGAGAAGATCGCCGCCATGATCAAGGATCAGGGTGCGATGGCCATTCAACAGATCCTGCACGCAGGCCGCTATGGCGGCATCGATCTCGGCTACTGCGTCCAGCCATCCGACGTGCCGCAGACGCTTCCTCACTTCAGGCCGCCGAAGATCATGACGACGGAGGAGATCCGAGACTGTGTGCGCCAGCACGCTGACGCTGCGAAGCGCTGTATCCGCGCCGGATTTGACGGTACCGAGATCACCAGTTTCATGGGATACCTACTCGCCAACTTCAACTCTCGCTTCACTAACCAGCGAACGGACGAATATGGCGGCTCGATTCAGAATCGAGGCCGCTTCATGCGGGAGTTGATCGACGGCATCAAGCAGGCGACTCCCGACAATCCGCTGATCGTGCGCCTCAACGGTGCCGAGTTGATGGATAAATGGGGTGGAAATACTGAAGACGAATGCTTCGAGTTGATGCAGCAGGCCGTGGACTGTGGCGTCGACATGATCAGCGTCACGGTAGGCTGGCAGGAAGCGCCCGAGTCATCCATCGGTCGCGACATCCCTCCCGGCTACTGGAACTATCTGTCCGAGCGGGCAAAGAAGACGTTCCCAAATACCTTGATCACATTCGGCAACCGCCTTCCCGATCCTCGCATGGCGAACGACTGCATTCGTGACGGCGTTTTCGACTTTTGGGAAGTCTGTCGGCCCCTGCTGGCCGACCCGGAGTTGATCCACAAGGCCGCCGAGGATCGCTTGGACGAGGTTCGCCGCTGTGTCGGTTCGCTCAACTGCCTGTCGCGTCTGTTCCGCGACTTGCCCTACACCTGCACGATGAATCCGGCTCTTGGGCACGAAGTGGAGCCCGAATATCACGTCACGCCCACCACTGTGAAGAAGAAGATCATGGTGATCGGCTCGGGGCCGGCGGGCATGGAGTGCGCGATCACGGCAGCCAAGCGGGGGCACGAAGTCACCGTGTTCGAGAAGACTGGGCGCATCGGCGGCAACCTCTATGCGTATGCCGCCAACGATCTCGCTCGCCCGGACGATCTTCATTCGATCATCCGGCATTACGAAGCGGTCGCGAAGCGGGTCGGGGTTGAGATTCGGCTCAACACCGAGGTCCACGCAAAGTTCATGCGCAGCGTCCTGCATCAGTACGACGTTTGCGTCGTCGCGGCTGGCGCAACTATCGACCACGACAGCCATTGCACGGTCGAGGGGCACGAGTTGATGATCGATGCGCTCGATGTCGCGCACGGGCGGGTAAAGACCGGTAGCAGGGTGGTGATTGTCGGCGGAGGCAAGATAGGTCTTACCGTAGGCGAATCCCTCCGCAAGAACGGGGCAGAGGTCACCGTGGTCGAGCGCGAAAAACGTATCGCCGGCGATATCAAACCGTCGTTCAAGTGGCGTCACGCTTCCTGGGTCGACGAGTTGGGTATCCGTTGCCTCACGAGCAGCCGCCCGACGCGGATTACGACCGATGGAGTGACCGTCCTCAATGACAAGGGCGAAGAAAGCTTTGTCCCTGCCGATACCGTGCTACTCGCCGCATCGCGCAAGCCGGCCCATGATCTACTCCATGAGTTCGAGTGGATGGTCGATGAACTCCACGGTATCGGCGATGCAGTAGTCCCCCGCGGCCTTGAGCAGGCGATCCAGGAAGGATTCCGGTTGGGTGTACGGATATGAATAGCGCCGCGCTTCCCGATCCGCAGGCTTGGCGGGCTGCCGCAGCGGCTCGACCAGAGCTGTTCCAGGCCCTGGATGAGGGGGCCCGGATCGGCCTTATCGCGCGCTCGGCACCGGCGCAGATGCTCGTGTGGGAGGCTGCTGCAGGCGGCCCTGGGGCTTGCCTAGCCACGTTTCCCGGGTACGCCAATGCAGGGGTGGACTTGCTAATGGCTGCCAACGATTCGGCCTTGGGCGACATCGTTGCCGTAGCCCGGAATGGGCTGTTCGATGTGCTGCGTGCTGGAATTCGCTCCGGCGAGGTCGTTTGCTACATGCTGCGCAGGCGTTGCGACCTAGAAGCCCTCGGCTACGAGGAGTTGCTTGAAGCGCTGGGCTTTGCATTCATGGGGGCCTGCCGATGATCTTCACCAATCCCCGCGGCGCTCCAGAGCTCGCCTGCGACAACTGTGGCTGCCGCTGGGTCGACCGCATCAAGAGCGCATGCTACGAGTGTGGAGCACCGATCTCCGCGGAAGCCCAGACGGAATTCGCATGTGCCTTGGCCGAGTTCAGCGACAGGCGGAAAGCCGAGCTGAAGGCCGGCGTCCAGACCGGCCTAGGCCCCAATAACATGCCCTCTGCCCCCTGATGCGACGGGGACCGAACCCGTCCAACCTCACTGCCGCACGCTTCGACGCACCCGGGCTGCAAGAGGAGCGCTCCGCCAGCAAAACAGCGCCCCCAATCATCGACGGAGAGACACGAGATGAACACAAAAATGCAGCCTTTCACCCCGCCTGCCATAGGCCATCTGTTTAGTGGAGCCACTGCAGATCAGTACCGCGCGCACTATGACCCGGGCCGCCTGGACTCGGTAGCGTCGCGAATTGCTATCGGTACGGCGGCAGATGTAGACCTGGCAGTCCAACAGGCCTATCGAGCCTTCCCGGGCTGGCGAGACACGCCGGTGGCTCAGCGTGCGGCATCACTTGCGAAGGCTGCTGCGCTTGTCCAAGCCAACTCGGCCGAACTTGGCCCCCTCCTTGTTCGCGAACACGGAGGCGTGTCATGGGAGGCTCAGGCCGATTTTGCGCTGGGATACGGAGTGCTGAGTCACACCGCCGATCTCGCGGAGCGCTTCTTCAACCCTGTCACGCACGACGAGGAACAGAGCTTCATCAGCATAGAGAAGGATCCGCGTGGCGTAGTCTCAGCCATCGTGCCTTGGAACATGCCGGTGGTGCTGACGATGATGAAGCTCGCTCCTGCGCTTGCGACAGGAAACACGCTGGTCCTCAAGCCATCCCCCTTCGCAGCAGGAGCACTGACCCTGCTGATCGAGCGATTGAGCATGTTTTTCCCCGAAGGCGTAATCAACGTAGTCCAAGGGGATGTCGAAGTGGGCCAAGCGCTGACAACCCACCCCCTTGTCCGCAAGGTAGCCTTCACCGGCGGAACAGCGACCGCACGTCACATCATGACCGGCGCAGCCAACACGATAAAAAACATCACCCTCGAACTCGGTGGTAACGATCCGGCAATCGTCCTCGACGATGCAGACCTCGACGCCACGCTGGACCGGATGTTGCCGGGGATCTTCACACGCAGCGGCCAGATTTGTTTCGCGGTAAAGCGCATCTATGTTCCACGTGCGTCCTACCGCAGGTTTGTAGACGCTTTGTGCCAACGCGTATCCGAGTACAAGGTGGGACATGGGTTGAACCCGGAGGCAACGCTCGGCCCCTTGAACAACAAGGCTCAGTACGAGCGTGTGTGCAAGTTTATCGATGGGGCTAAGTCCGGCCCCGCAAAGGTGGTGGAGCTCGGCCGCAGGCTCGAGCCTGACCAGTGGGACAATGGCTACTACGTCCTCCCCCACGTCGTTAGCGACGTGGCGCACGAAGCGCAGACCACCTCACGTGAGCAATTCGGCCCAATCATCCCGGTCGTTGCTTACGATTCCGAGGAGCAGGTACTCGCTTGGGCCAATGACAGCGAGTACGGCTTGGGTTCCTCCGTATGGACACGGGATAGTGCGCGTGGACTCGCTTTCGCCCGCAGGATCGAACCCGACTTTGACACTTCCAAGGCACATTTCCGCCCCACCTCCAGCAACGGCGCGGGTTTCCGGGCGATGATGCGCCAAAATCCTAGATACATGGATTGTTGATTTTTCGGCCGTGAAGCCGCTACTGTGCTGCACATGTACCTGAGACAGAGCAAACAGAAGCGGGCCGACGGACGGGAGATCACCTACCTGCAACTGGCTGAGAACGTGTGGGATGCCTCGAAGGGGCGCTCACAGGCCCGGATCGTGTTCAACTGCGGCCGTGCAGACGATCCGGAGGTCATTGAGCGGCTGCGCCGTCTTGCCAAGAGTATCCTGCGCCGATGCTCGCCCGAGACCATCGTTGCCGACGATCCGGGCTGGCAGCTGGTGTGCGCCTGGCCCTATGGCGATGTGCATGCGCTTGAGGCAGTTTGGCGGCGGCTCGGGATCGACGCCATCGTACGTGCGCAGGCCGAGGGGCGGCGCTTCGGCTTCGAGTTGGAGCGGGCCTTGTTCGCGCTGGTGGCCAATCGCGCCTGTGCGCCGGGCTCCAAACTCTACTGTCATGAACAGTAGCTCGAGGAGGAGGTGCATATCGAAGGCACGCAGGCCCTGGCGCTGCACCAGCTCTACCGCGCGATGGACTTCCTCGAGGCGAACAAGGCCGCCATCGAGCAGGCGATCTTCTTCCAGGTCGCCGACCTGTTGAGCCTAGACGTGGAGATCGTGTTCTACGACACCACCTCATTGCACTTCGAGATCGACAACGAGGATGCGGGCGACCTTGATGGCCAGATGCAGGGTAGCGTCGCGGCCGGCGCCAAGCGCTACGTGGCGCCCCGCAAGCGCGGTTACAGCAAACGGGCGGGGCGATGCGCCGCAGATCGTGGTCGGCTTGGCGGTCACGCGCGACGGCTTTGCGGTGCGCCACTGGGTGTTTCAGGGCGACACCGTCAATGTCACCACGGTGGCCCGGGTCAAGGAAGATCTGAAGGGCTGGCAGCTCACCTGCAGCCTGTTCGTCGGTGACGCCGGGATGGTCTCGCAGGCGAACTTCCAGGCGCTCGCGAAGGGCGGCGGCAAGTACCTGAGGCGATTCCGATGCGCCGTGGCGACGAGGTCACCGAAGCGGTGCTATTGCGCCCGGGCCGCTACCGCAAGATAGCCGACAACCTCGAAGTCAAGGAGGTCGTCGTAGGCGGCGGCGCTATGCAGTGTGCTTCAACCCACAGGAGGCCCATCGACAGCGCACCTATCGCGCCGAGCGCATCCTTGAGCTCGAGGCCGAACTCGCCTGCCTGGCCGATCAGGACGAGGGCGGACACAGCAAGCGCGTATGCGCGCTACAGGCGCTTCTTGAAAGAGACCAAGCACGGCCTGGCGATCGACCGCCAGGGCATCGCCGAGCTCGAACGTTTCGACGGCAAGTTCGTCGTCCACAGCAACGACGACACCCTCACCGCCGAGGACATGGCGCTCGGCTACAAGCAGCAGCAGCGAGTCGAAGAGGCCTGGCGCACGATGAAGGGCGGCCTGCGCATGCGCCCCATGTTCAACTGGGCGCCGCACCGCATCCACGCCCATATAGCGATCACGGTGCTGGCATTGCTCCTGGAGCGCGTGATCGAGCACGCCTGCCAGGACACTTGGCGCAACATCCGCGACGATCTCAGGCGCATCCAGCTTGCGCAATTGTCCAGCCCCAACGGCACCGTCTGGCAGATCACCGAGCCGACGACGTAAGCAGCCAACCGACTGAAAGCATTGAAGATCATGCCGACGCCGGCCATCCTCAAGCTCGATTGAGCGCGACTCCCACATAGATACACGCCCGTTTCCGGCCCCTCGTCGGACGCCTTGCGCTGCGCGCCATGTGGCGGGGCGTGTGACTTGGTGGTGTCAAAGTCGGGGGCGACCGCGCCGGCGCGTACTCCGACATCACCGCCAACGCCACCACCGCCACGGCCGTGAGACTGATGAGGGCAAAGAGAAACCTGCCGAGCGGGTCGGGTCGCCGCATTTCGGGCGTCCGCTGATCAAGCGCCGGGACGGCAGCCTGGCTGCTGGACACAGCAGCCGGACCCTTCGTCGCCGCCAGCGCCGAGGGATGCGGCTGCGGCCAGCAGCGCGGCCTTCAGGATCAGTTGTTCGGGAATCGCCTCGAAGGTCTCGCTGCCGATCTCCAGCGTCCGGCACTCCGCCCCGCCACAGGCCGAGCAGCAGGTGCTCTTGCCGACGCTCGCGTCGAGCCAGTCCTCGATCGAGCGCCCGGCGATCCAGATCCGGTTCGATTCCGAAGGCATGCCCTTGAAGGCGTCGAGCGCGATCTCCCGCGTCTCCAGGACGGGCATGATGCCCAACGGCCGCAGCACGTCCCGCAGCGTGGGCATGACCTGGACGATGGCATCGTGCGTGCTGCCGCAGCGCTCGCAGGTGTCGCCTTCCGGCGTGACGAGTCGCTGCCAGAGGATTTTCAGGGTCTTCATGTCGATCGGCATCCTTATGAAGCGGGCTCGGGACTGAAACGGCCGGGCGGCGTCGAGCAGTCCGGCGACACCGGGTACTGAAGGATCTTCGCAGGGATTTCCGCCGGGCAAGCATCGCCATGGTCTTCATGATGTTCAGCGGTAACCCGGCGATGGAGCCTTGGAAACAGCCTGCGCCCATGATGCGGTCGCACCACTGACCGCTGCATTACAGATCCGACACCGTGGCCAGCGCCTGCGCGGGTGCTGTCTTGGCGCTTCGGCGCAGCTCCCACTGCTTGACCAGCGCATACAGCGCCGGGATCACCGCCAGCGTCAGCAAGGTCGAGGACACCATGCCGCCCACCATCGGCGCGGCGATGCGGCTCATCACCTCGGCGCCGGTGCCGGTACTCCACATGATGGGCAACAGGCCGGCCATGATCGCCACCACGGTCATCATCTTCGGCCGCACGCGCTCGACCGCGCCTTCCATGATCGCCGCGTAGAGATCAGCGATGCCGGCCGCGCGGCCCTCGGCCTGCCTGCGCGCGCAGACTGCCTTCCATGCGTGGTCCAGGTAGATCAGCATGATCACGCCGGTCTCCGCCGCCACCCCGGCGAGCGCGATGAAGCCCACCGCCACCGCCACGCTCATCTGGTAGCCCAGCCACCACATCAGCCACACCCCGCCCACCAGCGCGAAGGGCACCGACAGCATCACGATCAGGGTCTCGGTGAGCCGGCGGAAGTTGAGGTAGAGCAGCACGAAGATCAGCGCCAGCGTCACCGGCACGACGATCTTCATCTTCTCCTTGGCGCGCTCCATGTTCTCGAACTGGCCGCTCCAGGTGGCGTAATAGCCCTGCGGGAACGCGACTTCCTCGGCCACCGCCTGCTGCGCGCGCTTGACGAAGGCGCCGAGGTCGGCCTCGCGGGTGTCGACATACACGTAGGCCGCGAGCAGCGCGTTCTCGGTGCGGATGCCCGGGGCGCCACGCGTCAGCTTGACCTCGGCCACCTGGCCGAGCGGGATCGGGCCGTTCATCGTCGGCACGAAGACGTCGGACGCGAGCCGCGCCGGGTCGTCGCGCAAGCCGCGCGCATAGCGTACCGACACGCCGTAGCGCTCCAGACCCTCGACCGTGGTCGTCACCATCTCGCCGCCGAGCGCGGTGGCGATCACGTCCTGCACCATGTCGATGGTGAGCCCGTAGCGCGCGAGCTGGTCGCGGCGCGGCACGATGTCCACGTAGTAGCCACCGGCCACGCGCTCGGCGTAGGCGCTGCTCGCGCCCGGCAACTTGCGCACGGCCGCCTCCACCGCCTGCGCCACCTTCTCCAGCGTCTCCAGGTCCTTGCCGAAGACCTTCACCCCCACCGGGGTGCGGATGCCGGTGCTCAACATGTCGATGCGCGCCTTGATCGGCATGGTCCATGAGTTGGCCAGCCCCGGGAACTTGAGCGCAGCGTCCATCTCGGCGATCAGCTTGTCGGTGGTCATCCCAGGCCGCCACTGATCCTGCGGCTTCAGGTTGATCACCGTCTCGAACATCTCCAGCGGCGCCGGGTCGGTCGCGGTGTTGGCGCGGCCGGCCTTGCCGTAGACGGATTCCACCTCGGGGAAGGTCTTGATGATGCGGTTCGTCGTGGCGAGCAGGCGCCCGGCCTCGGTCACCGACATCCCCGGCAGCGCCGCCGGCATGTAGAACAGCGTGCCTTCATTCAAGGTCGGCATGAACTCCGAGCCGATCTGGCGCGCGGGGACGACGGTCGCGGCCATCGCCAGCACGGCGAGCACGAGCGTGAGGACCTTGAAACGCAGCACGCCCTGGATGATCGGGCGGTACAGCCAGATCAGCAGCCGGTTCACCGGGTTCTTCGCCTCGGGCAGGATGCGCCCGCGCACGAAGAACAGCATCAGCACCGGCACCAGGGTCACCGACAGCAGCGCGGCCCCGGCCATGGCGAAGGTCTTGGTGAAGGCGAGCGGCGAGAACAGCCGGCCCTCCTGGCCTTCGAGTGCGAACACCGGCAGGAAGGACACGGTGATGATCAGCAGCGAGAAGAACAGCGCCGGCCCGACCTCCTTGCACGCGAGCACGATCGCGGCGCCGCGCGCCTTCTGGTCCGCCCCTGCGGGCAGCCGCTCGATGTGCTTGTGCGCGTTCTCGATCATCACGATCGCGGCATCGACCATCGCCCCGATCGCGATCGCGATGCCGCCCAGGCTCATGATGTTCGAGCCCAGGCCGAGCGAGCGCATGGCGATGAAGGCGAACAGGATGCCGAGCGGCAGCGTGATGATGGCCACCAGCGCGCTCCTCACATGGAGCAGGAAGATCACGCACACCGCGGCGACGATCAGGCTCTCCTCGAGCAGCGTCCATTTCAGGTTGCCGATCGCGCGCTCGATCAGTTCGGAGCGGTCGTACACCGGCACGATCTCGGCGCCTGCCGGCAGGCCGGGCGTGATCTCGGCGATCTTGGCCTTGACGTTGGCGATCACGTCGAGTGCGTTCTGGCCGAAGCGCGCCATCACGATGCCCGAGGCCACCTCGCCCTCGCCGTTCAGCTCGGCAATGCCGCGCCGCTCGGCCGGCACCAGCTCGACGCGGGCCACGTCGCCTACGCGCACCGGCGTGCCGCGCTCGGCCTTGAGCACGATGTCGGCGATGTCCTGCACGCTTTGCAGGTAACCCCGGCCGCGCACCATGTATTCCTTCTCGGCGAGCTCCACCACCCGGCCGCCGACGTCGCGGTTGGAGGCGCGGATCGCCTGCGTCACCGCATCGAGCGTGATGCCGTAGCCGGCGAGGCGCAGCGGATCGACGGTGACCTGGTACTCGCGCACGAAGCCGCCCAGGCTCGCCACCTCGGACACGCCCTGCGCCTTGGTGAGCTGGTAGCGCACGTACCAGTCCTGCAGGCTGCGCGTGTCGGCCAGGCTCATGTCCTTGCCCAGAACCGCATATTGATAGACCCAGCCCACGCCGGTGGCGTCCGGCCCGATCTGCGGCGCCACGCCCTGCGGCAGGCGGCTCGCTGCGGTACTCAGGTACTCCAGCACGCGCGAGCGTGCCCAGTAGATGTCGGTGCCGTCCTCGAAGATCACATACACATAGGACGCGCCGAACATCGAGAAGCCGCGCACCACCTTCGCGCGCGGCACCGCCAGCATCGAGGTGGTGAGCGGATAGGTGACCTGGTCCTCGACCACCTGCGGCGCCTGCCCGGGGTAGTCGGTGTAGACGATCACCTGCACGTCGGACAGGTCGGGCAGCGCGTCGAGCGGCGTGTGCTTGACCGCATACACGCCACCCCCGATCAGGAACAGCGTGGCCAGCAGTACCAGGAAGACGTTGCGCGCCGACCAGTCGATGACGCGGTCGAGCAGGCCGGGTGCTGCCGGTCTGGCTGCCGCGTCGGTTGGCACGACGTTCGAAGAGTCTGTCACAGGGGCATGCATCTCAGTGCCCCCCGTGACCGCCGGCGCTCGGTGCAGGCGCAGTGCCTGCAACCGGCTCGATCCCGGTGATGATGTACTCGCCTGGCTCACCCGCCTCGAAGACGAACCGCACCGGCGAGCCTGGGGCGATGCTCTTCACCAGCGCCGGATCGGCAATCATGAAGTCCATGGTCATCGCCGGCCACTGGAGGGCCGGGATCTCGCCATGCGTCATCGTCACGCTGCCGCCTTCGGCGTCGAGTGCATCGAACGTCCCTTGCGCTTCGTAACGGGTCGGGCTCGCTTGGGACTGATCGCCGGCATCGGGCTCGACCAGGTTGGAGAGTGCCGCCTTGAGCTGGCTTTCCGAGTCGATCAGGAAGTTGGCTGACACCACGACGCGATCGCCCGTCGCCACGCCTTCGAGCACCTCGACCACCTCGCGGCCGCGCTCGCCCAGCTTCACCGGCTGCGGCTTGAAGCGCCCTTCGCCGAGCGCAATCAGCACGACCCGCCGTTCGCCATCGTCGATGATCGCCGAGCTCGGCACCACCGTCCTCGGGCTGGCGTCGCCCGCCGCGAGCGAGACCTGAGCAAACATCCCGGGGCGCAGCAGGCCTTGCGCGTTGTCCAGTTCGAGCCGTACCCGGGTACTGCGGGTGGCGGCGTCGAGCGTCGGATACAGATAGCCTACCCGCGCCTCGAAGCTGCGGCCGGGGTACGCCTCGAGCGTGACCTGCGCACGCTGGCCGGGTTGCACCCGGGCGAGATCCTGTTCATAGACGTCGGCGATGATCCACACCTTCGACAGGTCGGCGATGCGGAACAGCGCCTCGCCGGGCATGAAGCGGCCGCCCTGGATGGCTTCCTTCTCCAGCACGACGCCGCTCACCGGTGCGTGGAAGACCTGGCGTGCGCCGGCCTGGCCCGCCACCTCCAGATTGCGCAGGCGCGCACGCGTCGCCTCGGCCAGACGCCGCGCGGATTCGCTCGCGACCGGATCCTCAGTGGCGCTCTGGCGGGCAAGACGCTCGGCGATGCGCAACTCCTCGCCAGTCGATTGCAGTTCCGGGCTGTAGGCGGTAAAGAGCGGCTGCCCCTTCTTCACCGGGTCGCCGACCGCATTCACATGCAGGCGCTCGATCCAGCCCTCGAAGCGCGGCGCCACCACGACCTGGGTGCGCTCGTCGATCTCGATGCGGCCGCTGGCACGCACGGCCGAATCCACCGCGCGCAGCTCCACCGCGGCGGTCTTCACGCCCAGGGTCTGGATGCGCGCCGGGCTCACCACCACCGTGCCGCTGTCGTCCGGCTTGTCGTCGGCATAGACCGGGATGTAGTCCATGCCCATCGAGTCCTTCTTCGGCACCGGCGAGGTGTCGGGCAGACCCATCGGGTTGCGGTAATAGAGGATCTTGCGCTCCCCTTCGGCCGCAGCCGCGGGTGCGGCAGGCGCTGCGGCCGCGGTGGCGTTCGCGGCGCCGAGCGGCGCGGCGGGCGTCGCCGCATGTTGCACCTGTGCGAACCAGTACCCCGCACCCGCAGCGATCGCCACAGCGATGGCAATCGTCGTCATCCGGACAGCAGCGCTCAATTCAATTCCCCTGTCAATTTCCTGATCTCGGTCAGCGCCAGCCGGGTCTCGAGCTCGGTCTGGAGTTGGCGCATGCGGATGTCGATGAGCTGGCGCTCGGCTTCGATGACGCTGTCGAAATCGACCGTGCCGCTGGCGAGTGCCGCCCGGCTGGCATCGCGCGTGGCCCGGGCCTGCGGCAGCAGCGTGTGTTCGAGCAGGCGCAAGGTCTCGCGGCCCTGCGCATACATGGACCATGCAGTGCCGAGTTCTCCGGAAGCGCGCGCCCTGGCGTCCTCGCGACGCGCTTCGGCGGCGATCAGCATGTACTCGGCTTCGCGCTCCCGGGCGCGACGGCTGGACTGCTGCAGCGGGATCATGACCTCGAACATCACGTCCCACGAGGCCTTGCCCTCATCGGGACGGTTGTTGCGCACGCCCACGGCGAAGTCCGGCAAGCGGTCCTGATAGGTCCGTTCGCGCTCGGCACGCGCCACGTCGATGCCGTAGGCGGCCGCATTCACGTCCGGGTTGGCGCTGGCCGCCGCCTTGAAAAGGGCGCCAGCTTCCAGCTGCTCGGGCAAGGGGGCGGGATTGGCAGGCGCGGCCAGTGGAGCGTCGTGCGCCCGCCCGAGCAGGCCGTTGAGCCCCGCTGCCAGGCCCTTGCGCCGCTGTTCGACCTCCACGAGCGCGAGGCGCTGGGCAGTGATTTCGCGCTGCATGCGCAACACCGCCTGCTGCGGCAGCAGACCCAGCTCGTAACGAGCCAGGCTGAGTTCCTCCAGGCTTTGCAGCAGGGTCAGGCCCTCGCGGTTGAGGACGCGCTCCCGGTCGGCCGCGTAGTAGCGCAACCACAGCGTCTCGATCTTTGCCGCGAGCTCGGCCCAGGAGGCGTCGCGCATCGCATCGGCCTGGGTGGCCTGCGCCTCGGCGGCCTTCACCGCGAGGTCGCGCTTGCCCCACCCCGGCAAGGGCTGGGTGATGCGGTAGCGCGTTTCACCCACCTGGCCGGGCAACAGCGAGGCCGAACGTCCGCTCATGGTGTTGGTGGCATCCATGAGCTCGATCTCGAAGGTGGGATCGGGCAGTGCGCCGGCAGGGGTGACGCGCTCCTGGGCGGCGGACGCTTCCGCACGGGCCGCGGCAAAGCCGGGGTTGCTCTGGCGCGCATACTCGATCAGCGCCTGGGGGCTCGCGCCGAGCGTCGGGGTGTCGGGCACGCCTTGCGTCCAGGCATGACTGCTTCCCAACGTGAGCGCGAACACCAGCGCGAGCGCTGCGGGGCGTGGCAGGCGGGAGGAGGATACTGCGAATGTGGGTTTCATCGGGGAACGATTCCGGCAGGCGGTGAAGTGCACGCGCAGGCCCTCCGCCACCCGCCTCATCGTTCGTCCACCGAGGGGTTCCCCCCGGTCGGATGGTCAGAGTGGAACGCGACGCACCTGCGAGGCAAGCGTCACTGAGCAGCTTCGAGAGACGTCACGGTCAGCGCACCGCCGACCTTCTCGACTGCGAAGCGGATCCTGTCGCCGACCTTGACCTGATCGAGGAGGTTCGGCCGCGCCGCGCGGAACACCATGGTCATCGCCGGCATGCCGAGCGATTCGAGCGGGCCGTGGGCGATGGTGAGCTTGCCGGCCGACTGGTCGATCTTCTTGACCGTGCCCTCGGCGAGCTTGGCGTCGGCCTCGCTCGCGGCACTCGCCCCGCCGTGATGGGCACTGTGTTCGGCCTGCGCAAACGCCGCCGGGGCAGCGCCCCCCAGCACGGCCAGGAGGGCAGTGGTGATGAGGGTCTTCTTCATGATGGGCTTCTCCAAGGATTGAAAATCCGTGCAAATTCGAAAGTCCCCACGATTATGCGAAGCGCCCACCGACAGGACGCTGACGCACGGATTACATTTCTGTCAGCCAACCTTGATCGTGCCGATCATGCCGGCCTGAAAATGGCCGGGAATCAGGCAGGCGAACTGGAAGTCCCCCGCGCGGTTGAAGTGCCAGATCATTTGCCCGCGTCCACCCGGGCCGACATGTGCCATCCACGGCTCGTCATGCTCCATCCCGGGGAAGCGCCGCATCAGTTCGGCGTGCTCGGCGAGCGTCGCGGGCGTGCCGACGACCATCTCGTGCATCACCGTGCCGCGATTCTCGTGGGTGAAGCGGATCGTCTCGCCCATGTGTATCGCGATACGGTCGGGGACGAAACGCATTGCATCGGTCATCACGATGGGGATCGTTCTCGCAACGGATCTCTCATCGCCCGCGATTCCCCATTCCTGCTGTTCCTTGGGGGCATCGGACGCAGCCTTGTGGGGATGCTCGGCCTTGCCATGGGCGAACGCGCTGCGGTGAGCGGCAAGCACACCGGCCGCAAGGCTGGTGGCGAGGAATCGACGACGGCTTCTCATGGGGATCTCCATCTGCCTGGCAGGTGAATCAGCACCACGGCCACGCCCACCCCCCCACCATCGTGGATGACCTGTCTCTGCATGGGGAAATCCGTTTGCTGATCTTCTCCTGAGCCGGACGCGGGGCGATCGACGAGGTCGGCGCCCCGCATCTCGAGGCTCAGTTGGGCATCGCCGGCTTGACCGCCGGATGCATCTTCATCATGTTCTGCATCATGCCCATGTGCTCTTGCATCATCTTCATGTGCTCCTGCACGAGCCTCGGGTCCATCATCATGCCGCCCATCCCTCCAGCCCCGGGTCCAGCCGCGGCGCCCTTCATCATCGGGCCGGCGCCCATCGGTCCTCCCTGCATCTGGCCGCCCATCATCGGGCACCCGGCGGGCGTGCCCTGCGATGCCGCCTCCAGGGCCTTGATCTGCTCCTCCATCAGGGCCATGCGACGTTCGGGGTCGGTCTCGGCACGGATCGACTTCATGCGGGCCTGAAGTGCGGGGCCACTCGCGGCGGGCGGCCAGGTCTGCGCCTGCTCGGTCGTCTGAGCGAGGACCGGACTGCCGTGCAGGGCTGCGGCCAGAGCGGCAACGGGCATGAGCCCGGCGAGACGGAATAAACGCAGTTTCATGATCGATCTCCCATCGGTTGCGGGGTTCCGTCGCGATACGGAACGATGTGCCACGCAGGGCATGTTGCGCCCGCCCGCCTGTCGTCGGCCTGACCTGGACATTACATTTCTGTAATTCCGCCTGCTCTCCCGCACCCCGGAGGCAGAATCGGTCACCGGCAGCACGAACCGAGTAGGAGCGAAACAATGAAGATCCTGATCGTCGAAGACGAAGTGAAGACCGGCGACTACCTGCGCCAGGGCCTGACCGAGGCCGGATTCGTCGTCGATCTCGCGCGCGACGGCCTCGATGGACTTCACCTCGCGCTCAGCGGCGACTACGACCTCATCGTGCTGGACGTGATGCTGCCGTCGCTGGACGGCTGGGCCATCCTGCAGACACTGCGTCGCAGCGGTCGCGAGAACCCGGTGTTGTTCCTGACCGCCCGTGACCAGATCGAGGACCGCGTTCGTGGCCTCGAGCTTGGCGCCGATGATTACCTGGTCAAGCCCTTCGCATTCTCCGAGTTCCTCGCCCGGGTCCGCACCCTGCTGCGCAGGGGGCGGAGCCATGAACCGGACACCCTGCGCTCGGCGAATCTCGAACTGGATCTGCTTCGCCGCCGCGTGACGCGCTGCGGGCAGCGCATCGACCTGACCGCCAAGGAATTCGCCCTGCTCGAACTGCTGCTGCGGCGCAAGGGTGAAGTGTTGCCGCGCTCCTTGATCGCCTCCCAGGTGTGGGACATGAACTTCGACAGCGACACCAATGTGATCGAGGTCGCTGTACGCAGGCTGAGGGTGAAGGTCGACGACCCCTTCGAGCCCAAGCTGATCCGCACCGTGCGCGGCATGGGCTACGTGCTCGAAGCGATGGAGCCGAGCTGACGATGATCCGCATCCACTCGCTGACGGCGCGCCTGGCGACGCTGTTTGCCGTCCTCGCCGCGAGCCTGCTCGTGCTGGTGGCGGTGCTCTTCGGCCGCATGCTGGACGCGCATTTCCAGGAGCTGGACATGCACGAGCTGCAAGGCAAGGTCACGCTGATCCGCAACACGCTGCAGGATGAGGCTGCGAGTGGCGGACGCGCGGAACGCATCCAGGCGCTCGAGCGCTCCTTCGTTGGACACGAAAGCGTGGGGGTGCTGCTACGCGACGTGGACGGGCGCGTGCTGAACGTCATCCATCCCGAGCACTTCACCGCTGCCCAGCGGGCTGGAGAACCCCCATCGGGCGTGGTGACCGACTGGACGGTCGATGGGCGCCCCCATCGAGGGATCGAGGTCGGCATCGCGCTGCCGCGCAGCGGGTCGAAGGACCAAACGATCGCAGCGCTGGTCGCACTCGATCTGTCGCACCACGTCCATTTCCTCGCATCGGTGCGCAACGCCACCTGGGCGGGCGTGGTCGCGGCAGCCATGGCGGCCGCGCTCTTCGGCTGGTTTGCGGCGCACCGGGGCCTCGCTCCCCTGCGCCGGGTCACCGAAACCGCCCGCCGGCTGTCGGCACGACAACTCGCCGAGCGTCTCTCCATCGACGATGCACCGCTGGAGGTGCGCGACCACGCCGAGGCGTTCAACGGCATGCTCGCCCGGCTCGAGGCCGCGTTCCAGCGCCTCGGCGACTATTCGGCCGACATCGCGCACGAACTGCGCACGCCGATCTCGAACCTGATGACCCAGACTCAGGTCGCGCTATCGCGGCCACGGACGATCGACGAGTACCAGGACATCCTGGCGTCGAACCTCGAGGAGTACGAGCGCATCGCGCGCATGGTCAGCGACATGCTGTTTCTCGCCAAGGCCGAGGAGAACACACTGGCGCATGCCAGCGAACCCGTGGACCTGGCGCTCGAGGCGGATGCACTCATCGATTTCTACGAGGCCCTGGCCGAAGAGCGCCAGGTCCGCATCGTTCGGGAGGGGCAGGCGAGCGTCCAGGGTGATCGACTGATGCTGCGGCGCGCCTTGTCGAACCTGATTTCGAACGCCCTGCGCCACACGCCGGACGAGGGGCAGATCACGATCAGGATTGACGCGGACGCCACCGACATCCGCCTCGCCGTCTGTAATGTCGGCGATCCGATCCCCGGCGACCAGATCGAGCGGATCTTCGAGCGCTTCCATCGCGGCAGTGCCCAGCGCGAGTCCCGCGGTGAAGGCGCAGGGCTCGGGCTTGCCATCACACGCTCCATCGTCCAGGCCCACGGGGGTCAGATCAGTGCACAGTCGGCTGAAGGTGCCACATGCTTCACCATCACCTTGCCCGGGCACCGGGCGCCATCGTCTTCTTGATCCAGCGAATTCGGCACGGGTTCGGGCGTTCTGACTGGCTGCAACGAGGGGCCCCTCCCTGCGGACGACAGCCGACGACTTCTCTGCGAGTCCCCGGAGTCAGCCGGACGGGCTTGATCGAGTGGGGATTCAGGACCTTTTTCCACGATGCGCGGGCGGGCGAGCCGAAAGCGCCGCAGATCCGCCTGACCGTGGCTTCGCCGCAGCGCGCGCTCGAGCAGGCTTTCGACGACCCCGGCCTGGGTGTCATCCGCCTCGATGGAACGGCGAGGCGTCTGGCGGGTTCGTCGGCCTCGACCCTGACGAGTGCGTTCGGCTGCATGGATCACCCAAGGACCCGGACCATGCGCCGGGCATGGAGCGCGCATCCCCGCTACCGAGCACCCACATGATGGGCAAAGCTTCGACCTGCCGCCGCGATCCTCCGGCGGCCTCCAGCATCCCGCATGGAACACGAACATGACCATACTGACCCCCGCGCAGCGGCGCGCCACCTGCATCCACGAGGCCGGCCATGCGGTGGTGTTCGCGCTCGGCGGCGTGTCGGTCTACCGGCTGGCGGTGGCGGCGGAAGGGGCCGAGGCCTGGCGCACCGACATCCGCAACGGGCGCATGTGCACCGGCCTGTGGGGCCTGTGCGAGAAGGCGGACCTGGTGCTGCCGCGGCAATTCCTGCGCTGGCTGATGAACGAGGGCGGCCTGCATCCCGACGGCACGGGCTACGAGCACCTGCTCGCGCATCCCGAGGGGCGGGCACAGATCGAGGCCTTCACCACCTCGCAGCAGCGCGAGATCCGCGCGCAGATGGTGGGCCTGATGGCCGGACCGGCGGCCGAGCAGCGGTTCACGGATGGGGAGGCGCGCCTGTGCAGGGGCAGCGCGCTGCATGAAGTGCGCAAGGCGGAGGACCTGTCCTGGCTGCTGCCCGGGCGCGACGACTTCGAGCATGCAGCAGAACTGACCGCGCTCACCTTGCGTCGGGCGGAGGTGTGGGCGGCGGTCGAGCACCTGGCCGACGCGCTCGAACGTGCCGGCACGCTCGCGCACGGCATCCGTGCGCTGCTTCCCGCCGCCCTGCCCGGCTGGCCCCCGCGCGGCGCATCGGCGTAGCGCTCTTCCTGCCTGTCGCCCCGGCGGCAACACCGCGGCGACCGCGGCCCGAAGAAGCGATCGCCGCAATCGCGCCTTGCGGCGCTCCCACAGGAAGCGCGGCACCCGGTAGCGAACCGGGCGTGCGGAGGGAACAGCCCGCGTGCGAGCCTGCGGCGCTCCTACAGGAAGCGTCGCGGCGCACCGGAGCGACGGAAGCGGCAAGCCGGGCGGTGGTGTTCATGCCCGGGGACAAGACGAGCGCCGGCTTAAGGCTGCGGCTCGGCGCGGTTGCCTTCGTCCATGCGCCGGATGGCCTGCGCGCCCTGGCGCGCCAGCGCGGCGAGGCGGTCGATCTGGGCATCGAGCTTGGGCAGGGCCTCGCGGCGGTAGCGCGACAGATCGTCGATGGCGCCGAGCACATCGCCGAAGGCCTGTTCGAGCCGGCCCATGTCGAGCATGGACGAAGAGGCGCGGGTCTGGATGTCCACCCCCTGGGTGCGCAGGGCCTGGGCAGTGCCGGCGATGAGCGCGGAGGTGGTCTCGTTGAGCGCGGCGACGCGGTCGAGCACGAGGCGCTGGTTGGCCAGCCCGAGCGCGACGGTGACGGCGACGTTGAGCGCCGAGACGGTGACGTTGATCGCGCGGTCCACGCCGCGGATGAGCTCGCGGTTGTTGCGGATCACCACCTCGAGCGCGAGCACGCCCTGCTGGCTCACCGCCACCTGCTGCTGCAGGTCGATGACGCGCTGGCGTAGCGGGAAGAGCAGCTCTTCCTCGACGAAGGCGCGCCGCGGCGCGGGCAGGCTGGCGGAGGCGGCCTCGCAGGCCAGGCGGCGGTCGATCATGCGGCCGAGTTCGACCTGGCGTTCGAGCTGGGCGAGGATGGCGCGCAGGGATTGCTGGTCGTCGGCCAGGGTGAGGTTGTCGCGGCGCAGCATGTCGGCGCCGCCCTGCAGGTCGCGGATGATGGCGTCGAGCGCGTCCTGCGCCTTCTCGTATTTCTGGAAGTAGCGCTGCATCGGCTTGCCGACGCCGGGGATGAAGGACAGCGCGCGCGACAGGCCCTCGCCGCTCAGCTTCTGGCGCGCAGGGTCGAGGTCCTGCATCTTGTCGCGCAGCGCGAGCAGGGCCTGCGCGACCGGGCCGCCTTCGTCGCCCTGGTGGGCGAGCTTGCGGATCGGCGCCTGCAGCATCTCGCTGCGCCAGGCGGCCTGGCGCTGCAGCTCGATGCCCATGGTGTCGACCGCCTCGCGCTGGCGCTGCAGGGCCTCCTCGCCGGCGGCGAGCGCGTCGCGCACGAAGGCGTCGGCGAGCGGGGCGAGCTCGGCGTCCTCCGCCGGCTCGGCGTCCTGCGGCGGCAGGGTCTCGCGCGCGATGTCCTCGATCGGCGGCAGCGACAGGCCCGAGCGCGGGCGCCCGCCGCCGCCCGGGTCGCCCTCGGGGGCGTGCGGGAGGATACGGAGAAGGGATCGCAGCGGCAGGCTCATCGGGAGGTTCCTCGGTTCATTGCTGGCGGCCGTAGAGGCCGGCGCGCTCGGCGAAGCGGCGCAGCTCCTGCAGGGCCTGTTCGGTGGCGCCGGCGGGCTGGCCGCGGCCGGTGTCGATGCGCGACACCGCCACCGCGACGTGGTCGAGCGCGGTCAGCGCCGCCTCGTTGCCGGCGGCGATCTCGCCCAGGCGGCGTTCGGTCTCGTCGGCAAGCGCGAGCCGGCGCTGCAGCGCCTCGCGCTCGGTGCCGCCGATGCGGGCAGCCTCGCGCTCCAGGCGCTCGCGCACGAAGTCGGCGTCCAGCCCGACGCTGCCCTGCACCAGCGCGACCATCGCTCCCAGCCCGGCGGCAGCGCCGCTGCCGACCTCGCCCACCAGGCCGCGGGCGCGCTCGTAGGTGACTTCGCGGCGGTCGAACTTCTCGTCGAGCACGTCGAGCGCGCGGTGGTAGCGGGTGAACAGGCGATCGGCCTGCACGGCGAGATCGGGCCGACGCAGGCCGACGAGTTCGCGCTTGACCTCCCATAGCTGCATCACCACCGCATCGGCGTCGGCAGGAACGAAATCGGGGTCCAGCGTGAGCAGGTCGCGCTCGCGGCGTTCACGCGCGAGCTCGGTGCGCGCACGCTCGCGCGCGGCGGCGCGCTCCTTGCCGGCACGCGCCTGCCGCCAGCGCCGCCAGCGCCGCTCCAGGAAGAGCGCGGCCGGAGCCGCGGCGAGGCCGGCGAGCCAGCCGCCCAGGCTGGCGCCGAAGCCACCCCACAGCGAGGTCAGCAGCAGCACGGTCGCGATCGAGGGCATGGCCACCGCGTAGCGCAGGATGACCTGCCAGCGCGAGGCGAGCTCCTCCGGCACCACCAGGCGCGGGTCGTACATCCCGGCCATGAACCAGGGCACGAAGGAGACCAGCAGCCCAAAGGCGATCCCCTGCAGGAATTCAAACATCCAGACGACTCCGGGTCAGCGCGAAAATAGGGGACAGACCCCAATTTCCGGGGTCTGTCCCCTATTTCCCTTACGCCGCGGCGAGCGCAGGGTTGAGCGAATAGGTGCCGGTGAGCTTGGCCTCGGCGAGCACGTGGCCGGCGATCGCCGCGCGCACGTCCGGGCCGGTGAAGCGGCCCTCGACCGCGCAGCGCGCCACGTCGAGCGCGTACAGCGTGAACACGTAGTGGTGCACGATCTCGTCGTTCCACGGCGGGCAGGGACCGTCGTAGCCGTGATAGTCGCCCTTCATGGCTTCATCGCCGGCGAACCAGGCGGTGTAATCGTTGACGCCGTGGCGGGCGCCGAGCGCGGCCTCCGGCCCGGGCTTGCCGCCCGGCGTGACCTCGGCGGAGAAGTGGCCGGCGTCGATCGCGCGCAGCTCGGCGGGCAGGTCGACCACCACCCAGTGGAAGAAGTCCACCCGCGGCAGGCTGGCCGGCACGGTGCGGCCTTCCTGGTTGACGTCGTCGCCCTGGCTCGGCACGTCGGGGTCGTGGCAGACGAGCACGAAGGACTTCGTCCCCGCGGGCACGTCGGCCCACGACAGCTGCGGGTTGCGGTTGCCGCCCAGGCAGACGTGCCCTTCGTCGGCCCGGATGCAGAAGGCGAATTCGCCCGGGATGCGGGCGCCGTCGGTGAAGCTCTGGCTGGTGAGTTTCAAGTCATCCTCCTTGCGGTGTGATGTGGGTACGCGAACGCGCGCTTTCAAGGCGCGTCGCACAGGCAGTGCAGGTAGTGGTGGCGCGGATCGTTCCAGCGCAGCAGCGCGCGGGCGGCGCGCTCCACGTCCGCGGCCGCGGCGGCGAGCGGCGCGGCCGGCGCGCTGCGGCCGGCCAGGTCGATGCCGAGTTCCTCGCCAGTGCGCAGCAGCCGGCGCAACACGCGCTGCTCGAGGGACTCGCCCGCCGCCGGCCACACCACCTGATGCTCGGCGAGGCCGGCGCGCGCGGCCGCGGCGGCGATCGCGTCGTCCAGGCTGCCGAGCTTGTCGACCAGGCCGAGGCCGCTCGCCGCCTCTCCGGTCCACACGCGACCGCGAGCGACCGCGTCGACCTCCGCGACCGTCAGCTTGCGCGCCTGCGCGACGACCTCCAGGAAGCGCCGGTAGCCGTGCTCGATGCCGAGCTGCATGGCCTCGGCCGCGGCCGGGTCGAGCGGGCGACGCGGGTCGAGCGCGCCGGCGAGCGGCGCGGTGGCGACGCCATCGACGCCGATGCCGAGGCGGCGCAGCGGCTCGGAGAACTCCGGGAAGAGGCCGAAGATGCCGATCGAGCCGGTCACCGTGGAAGGCGCCGCCCAGATCTCGTCGGCACCGGTGGCGATCCAGTAGCCGCCCGAGGCCGCCACCGAGCTCATCGACGCGATCACCGGCTTGCCGGCCTGGCGGGTGAGTTCGAGTTCGCGACGGATGAGCTCCGAGGCCCAGGCGCTGCCGCCCGGGCTGTCGATGCGCAGCACCAGCGCCTTGATGTCCTCGTCCTCGCGCGCCTCGCGGATCAGGCGGGCGAAGGTGTCGCCGGCGACCACGCCGGCCGGCTCGGCGCCATCGACGATGGTGCCCTGGGCGACGATCACCGCCACGCTGCCGGCGGCGTGACGGGTGTCGTCCGCAGCGAGCGCGAGGTAGGCCTCGGCCTCGATGGTGCGCACGTCCTTGCCCTCGTGGTCGGTGCCGACGGCCTCGATCAGGCGGGCGCGCCATTCATCGCGGGTGCTGAAGCGGTCCACCAGGCCGGCGGCGAGCGCGGCCTTGGCGGCATCGCCCCCGGCTGCAGCGAGCGCGCCGCGGATGTCGTTCACATGCGCGTCGATCGCCGCGGGCGCGAGCTTGCGGCTGGCGGCGATGTCGTCGCGCATGAAGCGCCACAGCCCGTCGAGGAGGTCGCGGGTGGCCTCGCGGTCCTCGTCGGACATGTCGCTGCGGGTGAAGGGCTCGGAGAAGGACTTGTACTCGCCGACGCGGAACACGTGCACCTTGACCCCGAGCTTGTCGAGCGCGTCGCGGAAGTAGGTGCCGTAGCGCGCCAGGCCGCGCAGCAGCACGAAGCCGTCCGGCGACAGGTGGAGTTCGTCGGCCACCGAGGCGAGGTAGTACTGCGACTGGGTGAAGCGCTCGCCGCGCGCCAGCACCGGCTTGCCCGAGGCCTTGAAATCGGCGATCGCGGCGCGCAGCTCGGCAAGCTTGGAGAAGCCGCCGCCGACCAGCTCGTCGGTCTCGATCACCAGCGCGGCGATGCGCGCGTCGTCGCGCGCCTTGCGCACCGCGTCCACCAGATCCGCCAGACGCAGCTGGCCGGCCGGTGCGCCCCCGGCGCGCAGCAGCGCCAGCGGTGGCTCGAGCTCGGCCTGCTCGACGATCGTGCCCACCGGTCGCAGCACCAGCGCGGACCCGGCTTGCACCTCGGGCTCGGGGTGGAAGAAGAAGGACACCAGCACACCGAGGCCGAAGATCAGCAGGGCGTAGAAGACGCCGCGCACGACGAGGTCGAGCGCGCGCACGAACATGCGCAGCACGTTCAATAGGAAGCGGAACAGGCCCCGGATCATGCTGCTTGTCCTCGTGACGGATGGTTCAGCCCGCGCGGCGGCGGAAGACGAGGTCCCATACCCCGTGTCCCAGCTTCAGACCACGGTTTTCGAATTTCGTCAGCGGACGATGCTCGGGACGCGGGGCGAAGCCGTCGGCGGTATTCTCCAGCGCCGGCTCGGCGGAGAGGATCCCGAGCATCCAGTGCGCGTAGTCCTCCCAGTCGGTGGCGCAGTGGAAGTAGCCGCCGGGCGCGAGCTTGCGCGCGATCAGGGCGACGAAGTCGGGCTGCACGATGCGGCGCTTGAAGTGGCGCTTCTTGCGCCAGGGGTCGGGGAAAAACAGATGCACGCCGGCGAGCGCGCCGTCGCCGATCATGTCGCGCATCACCTCGACCGCGTCGTGCTGCATGATGCGCAGGTTGCCCAGATGGCCTTCCGCGATCAGCTTGCACAGCGCGCCGACGCCGGGCGTATGCACCTCGATGCCGAGGAAGTCGCGATCCGGCATCGCCGCGGCGATCTTCGCCGTGGTCTCGCCCATGCCGAAGCCGATCTCGAGGATCTTCGGCGCCTTGCGGCCGAAGGCCTCGTCCAGATCGAGCGGCGCGGCGCGGTAGTCGATGCCGACCTTCGGCAGCATGTCGTCGAGATAGCGCTGCTGCGCCTCGGACATGCGCCCCTGGCGCAGCACGAAGCTGCGGATGCTGCGGCTGGAGAAGCGGTGCTCGGGGCTGTCGCGGCCGATGATCTCGACACCGGCGACGGGTTCGTCAGGCACTTCGCTCATGAACCGATCAACCCCTGGGTCGGCGAGCTCGGGTCGGCGGTGTAGAACTTGCGCGGCATGCGCCCGGCGAGGAAGGCCTCGCGGCCGGCCTCGACCGCCTTGCGCATCGCGCTCGCCATCAGCACCGGCTTGCCGGCGGCGGCGATCGCGGTGTTCATCAGCACGCCGTCGCAGCCCAGCTCCATCGCGATCGCGGCATCCGATGCGGTGCCGACGCCGGCGTCGACCAGCACCGGCACCTTGGCGTTGTCGATGATCAGGCGCAGGTTCCACGGGTTGAGGATGCCCATGCCGGAGCCGATCAGCGAGGCCAGCGGCATGATCGCGACGCAGCCGATGTCTTCCAGCATCTTCGCCTGGATGGGGTCGTCGGCGCAGTAGACCATGACGTCGAAGCCGTCCTTGACCAGGGTCTCGGCGGCCTTGAGCGTCTCGGGCATGTTGGGGAACAGGCTCTTGGGGTCGCCGAGCACCTCCAGCTTGACCAGCGCGTGGCCATCGAGCAGCTCACGCGCAAGGCGCAGCGTGCGCACCGCGTCGTCGGCGGTGTAGCAGCCGGCGGTGTTGGGCAGGATGGTGAATTTCTCCGGCGGCAGCACGTCGAGCAGGTTGGGTTCGCCCGGGTTCTGGCCGATGTTGGTGCGGCGGATGGCCACGGTGACGATGGCAGCGCCGCTGGCGTCGATGGCCTCGCGCGTCTCGGCGAAGTCCTTGTACTTGCCGGTGCCGACAAGCAGGCGGGAGTGGTAGGCCTTGCCGGCGATGACCAGGGGGTCGTTCATGTTGGGAGCCTGTAAGGGTTTGTCTGAGGAATGGGAGCCAGTCGATGCACCGCCGCACGGTGCAGGACCCTGCAGGAGCGGCGCAAGCCGCGATCGGGGCGCCGGACCTCGGCGCGGTGCTGAGGGAGCGCGGTCGCCGCCGCCCGGCCGTAATCGCGGCTTGCGCCGCTCCTACGGGACACGCAGGTCGGGGGCTTCAGCCGCCGCCGACCGCGACGACGATTTCGAGCTTGTCGCCGTCGGCGAGCTTCACCTCGGCGTGGCGGGCCTTGGGCACGATCTCGCCGTTGCGCTCGACCGCGAGGCGCTTGCCGACGAGGCCGCGCGCCTCGAGCAGGGCAAGCACCGAGAGGTCGGGCTGGAGCGATTCGGGCTGACCGTTGAGGAGGACCTGGATCATGGCGTTCGAGGCTGTTCGGGAGCCGAAAATCTTATCACGCCAGCCGTTTGACTTTTCCCTTCGCGGGCGCTAAGTTCCAGCCACCTAGCGCCGATTTGATCAACAGCTTGCGGGCGCTCAACAAATACGGCTAAAGCGAGGGCACCCAGTCCGCGTTTGCAGCCGGCTGGGTTTTTTGTTTTGCAGATGACGAAAATGATCGCACCCCAATCGGTCGGCGTGGTCGTGCCGCAGCGTGCCGAGTTCACCACGCCGCTCGCGCTGCGCAGCGGCGGCACGCTGAACAACTACCACCTCGTCTACGAAACCTACGGCACGCTCAATGCGGACCGCAGCAACGCGGTGCTGGTGTGCCATGCGCTGTCGGGCTCGCACCACGTCGCCGGCACCTACGCCGACGCGCCGCACAACGTCGGCTGGTGGGACAACCTGATCGGGCCGGGCAAGCCGCTCGACACGCGCAAGTTCTTCGTGATCGGGGTGAACAATCTCGGCGGCTGCTACGGCTCCTCTGGCCCCAACCAGATCAACCCCGCCACCGGCAAGCTGTGGGGGGCGGACTTCCCCTTCGTCACCGTGGAAGACTGGGTCGAATCGCAGGCGCGCCTGGCCGACCGGCTCGGCATCGAGCGCTTCGCCGCGGTGGTCGGCGGCTCGCTCGGCGGCATGCAGGCGATGTCGTGGGCGCTGCAGTACCCGGACCGCGTCGGCCACGTCGCGGTGATCGCCGCCGCGCCCAAGCTCACCGCGCAGAACATCGCCTTCAACGAGGTCGCCCGCCAGGCCATCCTGAGCGACCCCGAGTTCCACGGCGGCCACTACTATGCGCACGGCGTGGTGCCGACGCGTGGCCTCAAGCTGGCGCGCATGGTGGGTCACATCACCTACCTGTCCGACGACTCGATGGCGGAAAAATTCGGCCGCAGCCTGCGCCACGGCCGCAACACCTACAGCTACGACGTCGAATTCGAGATCGAGTCCTACCTGCGCTACCAGGGCGACAAGTTCGCCGGCTACTTCGACGCCAACACCTACCTGCTGACCACCAAGGCGCTCGACTACTTCGACCCCGCCTTCGAGTATGGCGGCCATCTACCCGCGGCGCTTGCCCGCGCCAGCGCCGACTTTCTGGTGATTTCCTTCACCACCGACTGGCGCTTCTCGCCCGAGCGTTCGCGCGAGATCGTCTACGCGCTGCTGCACAACAAGCGCAACGTCAGCTACGCCGAGATCGACTGCCCGGCCGGCCACGACTCCTTCCTGCTCGACGAGACGCGCTACCACAAGCTGCTGTCGGCATGGTTCGACCGCATCGAGGTTTAAATTGATACAACCCCCAATCTCACTGCGTTCGCTGCCCCCCGAGGGGGCGTCAGTACGCTTGAGACGGCTCGGCGCACACTGACATGACTTCCTATCGCTACGACTACGACGTGATCACCCAGTGGATCGAGCCCGGCGAGAAGGTGCTCGACCTGGGCTGCGGCGACGGCGAACTGCTGCGCCACCTGATGGACGTGCGCCAGGTGCAGGGCTACGGCGTCGAGAACGACCCCGACAAGCTGCTCGCCAGCGTCAATAACGGCGTCAACGTGATCCAGATGGACCTCGAAAAGGGCCTCGTCGGCCTGGAGGACGGCTTCTTCGACCATGTGATCATGAGCCTGTCGCTGCAGGCCATGCACAACACGCTGGGCATTCTCGCCGAGATGCTGCGCGTGGGCCGCGAGGCCGTGGTGAGCTTTCCCAACTTCGGCTACTGGCGCCACCGCCAGAGCATCCTCAACGGCCGCATGCCGGTGTCGGAGAGCCTCCCGCACCAGTGGTTCAACACCCCCAACGTGCGCTTCTTCACCATCGCCGACTTCGACGCGCTGTGCGAGATGAACGGCATCGCGGTGCGCGAGCGCCTCGCCTTCGACGAAGGCAAGCTGGTACTCGACGAGGCCAACTTCCTCGCCAGCGTGGCGGTTTACCGCCTGGGACGCAACGGCTGAGGCGCCCGCTGCCGCGGGCCTCCCAGACTGAACCGTGACCGCGCTGCGGTCACGGGCACAGGAGACGCGCAGCGATGCAGGAGAACAGCCAGGCCGTCCTCGTCGCCACCGGCGCGCTTCCCGCGTTGATCCTGATCGCCGCGGCGCTGACCTTGCCGGTGTGCCTGACGCTGCTCGCCTTGTACCGACGGGCGGTGCTGCGCTCGATGGCGCTCGCCAGCTCGGCCGCGGGGCTCGGCGGCTCGCGCCGGCCGCAGACCGCCCCCGCCGCACCACCAGCGGCAGCGCTGCGCCTGGAGTTGTGCGGGGCAAACGCCGCGCACGACAGCCCGACGCTGGCGGCGCTGCGGCGATCTTTGCGCGCGGCCGGCCTCGTCCATCTGCTCGCCGGGCTCGCCTGCGCCCTGGTGCTCACCGCCGCCTGGATGCAGTTCACCTGGGGGGACGGCGGCTTCGTGCTGGTCCGCTTCCTGCTGGTGTTCGCCTGTCACGCGTGGCCGGCCGTGCTCGCGGTCGGGCTGGTGACGGCGGGCACGACGCGACAACGTCTGGCGCTGGGACTGGCCTACGTCCTGCTCATGCTCGCCCTCGCCGCGTGGGCGCTGGCGCGCAACCCGGAGCTTTCCGCGCTCGATCTCGCGCGTTTCTGGGCCAGCACCAACCTGCCGCCGACCGTGCTGCTGCTCGCCTTCCTGCACCGGCGCATCCGTGCGGTAGGACCGCTGGTGCTCGCCTTCATGCTGGTCGCGGTGATCGGCGCAGAGGCGGCGGTCCGGCTGGCGGGGCAGAGCGAGGCGACGATGCGCCTGGCGATCGGCGTCGGCGGCACGCTCGGCCTCGACGGCACGCAGACCTTCTGGGCACTCCTGCTCGTCGGGGCCGCCGTCACCGCACTGCTCGGCCGGCGGGTGCTGAAGTGGCTGGGCAGGCGCCACGTCGCACGCCGCAGCAGCGACCAGCTCCTCACCCTGGAGGCGATGTGGCTGCTGTTCGCGGTCGTGCAGTCGGTGGGCTTCGCCTTCGAGGGGCTCGCCTGGCTCGCGGCCGGCCCGCTCGCCTTCCTCGCCTGGAAGCTGACGACGGTGGCCGGCTTCCGCCTCGCCGGGCTCGGGCACGCGCAAGCCCCGGAACCCGGGCTGCTGCTGCTGCGCGTGTTCGCGCTCGGGGCGCGCAGCGAGCGCCTCTTCGACGCCTTCGGCAAGCGCTGGCTGCGCATCGGCAACATCGACATGATCGCCGGCCCCGACCTCGCCACCACCGCGGTGGAGCCGCACGAGTTCCTGGATTTCGTCGGCGGACGGCTGTCGCGCGCCTTCGTGCGCGACGAGGCCGACCTCGCGCGGCGCCATGCGGCACGCGCGCTGGGGCCGGACCCGGACGGCCGCCACCGCGTCAACGAGTTCTTCTGCCACGACGACACCTGGCGCCCGACCATGCTGTGCCTGGCGCGGGCGGCGGATGCGGTGCTGATGGACCTGCGCGGCTTCTCGCCGCAGAACGAGGGCTGCCGCTACGAGCTGCAGCAGCTGCTCGACCACGTGGCGCTGGAGCGCGTGGTGGTGCTGGTCGGGCGCGATACGGACCGCGGCTTTCTGGAAAGCACGCTCGCCGCGCTATGGCAGTCGAGCCGGGCAGAGTCCCCCAACCGCGACAACCCGGGCCCACTGCTGCGCATGGTGGAGGAGCGCGGGGACGAGACCGCCGCGCGCCTGGTCGAGACCTTGCTGGAAGCACCGCCGCGGAAGGCGGCGGTGGCTTGAACGAACGAAAGGATCAGCCGACCACGAAGGACGAGACGTCCACCCGCACGGTCGGACGATCGAGCGCGACCGCGGTATGGAGCGCGTACTTGCGCGCCCATTCGCCAGCCTGCTCGAAACGGCTCTCGCCGCCGTACTTGGCAACGTTGAGCACCATATCGAGGACGAGCACCTTGCCCATCGGGTTGGACGGGGTGCACTCGAGATCCTCGAATTCCCTGGCGAGCCAGCTGCGGGCCTGCTCCTTGGTGGTCGAGGCGACGTCGGCATCGCGCAGCGGGAACTCGTACTCGCGCTCGCCTCCGAAGACCACGGTCACGGTGTGGGACATGAAAAACGACCTCCACGAATCGGGGAATTTTGCTTTGCCGGCATTGTTGAGTCAGAACGTTTCAGACGCAAGCAAAGTATCGAATTGTGTAAACCGGGGGGTCGCGGATGATCTGCGATAATGCGCGGCCCTGCAACACCCCGGCCGCTCCTCCTTGTCCGCACCTCCCTCTCCTGCGTTCGCGCGTGCCTGGCGCCTGTCCGCCATCCTGGTGCTCGGCTTCGCCTCCGGCCTGCCGTTGGCGCTGACCGGCCAGGCCATGCAGGCCTGGCTGACAGTCGACGGCGTGGACCTCGCCACGATCGGTTTTTTCGGCCTGGTCGGCGTCCCGTATACCTTCAAGTTCCTGTGGGCGCCGCTGATGGACCGCTTCGAGCCGCCCTGGCTGGGGCGCCGGCGCGGCTGGCTGGCGCTGACGCAGCTCGCGCTGGCGGCGCTGCTGTGGTGGATGGCGAGCCTGTCGCCGACGGCCACGCCGGGCCTGTTCGCCATCGCGGCGGTGGCGATCGCCTTCCTCTCGGCCTCGCAGGACGTTGTGGTGGACGCCTACCGCACCGACCTGCTGCCCGAGGCCGAGCGCGGGCTGGGCGCCTCTGTGCACGTCTTCGCCTACCGCCTGGCGATGATCCTGTCCGGCGGCATCGCGCTGATCTGGGCCGGGCAGTGGGCGTCGTGGCCGCGGGTATACGAGACCATGGCGCTGATCATGGCGGCCTGCGCGGTGGTGTCGCTGCTGGCGCTGCCGCGCGTGTCGGCGGCGCTGAAGCCGCTCGATTCCGACCCCAGGCGCGAGCTGCTCGGCTTCGCCGCGATGCTCGCCGGGGTCGCCGCCGGCTACTGGAGCGCCCG
This sequence comes from Thauera aminoaromatica, assembly GCF_000021765.1. Lineage (NCBI taxonomy): Bacteria > Pseudomonadati > Pseudomonadota > Betaproteobacteria > Rhodocyclales > Zoogloeaceae > Thauera > Thauera aminoaromatica. Next base: position 4,469,996 of record NC_011662.2, read on the forward strand.
CCAGGCGCTGATCCTGCTCGGGCTCGACCCGAACGACGCCAACCGCTGGATCCAGCTCCTGTTCGTGATGGCGGAGATCGCGCTCGCGCTGCCGCTGGCGGGCTGGGCGGCGCGTCGTGCCGGCTTCGAGACGCTCAACCGCTCGCTGTCGAGCTACTTCGCGCAGCAGGGCGCGGCGGCCTTCCTGGCGCTGATCATCCTCTACAAGCTCGGCGACGCCTTCGCCGGCAGCCTGACCACGCCCTTCCTGATCAAGGGCATGGGCTTCTCGCAGGAAGAGGTCGGCATCGCCAACAAGGTGATCGGCATCTGGCTGACCATCCTCGGCGCCTTCATCGGCGGGCTGATCATGACGCGGCTGGCGCTGTACCGCTCGCTGCTGCTGTTCGGCGTGCTGCAGCTGGTGTCCAACTTCGGCTTCTACCTGCTCGCAGAGCTCGGCAAGGGCGCCTGGGGCGCAGTCATGGTGCCGGCCTTCGACTGGGGCTTCGTGGCGATCGACACGCCGGCCGCGCTCGACTGGCTGCTGCTGACCGTGATCGCCGGCGAGAACATCAGCGGCGGCATGGGCACGGTGGCCTTCGTCGCGCTGCTGATGGGGCTGTGCAACCAGCGCTTCACGGCGACCCACTACGCCATGCTGTCGGCCTTCGCCGCAGTGGGGCGGATCTACGTCAGCCCGCTGTCGGGCGTGCTGTCGCAGAGCATCGGCTGGCCGGCCTTCTTCCTCTTCTCGATCGTGGTCGCCGTACCGGGCGTGGTGATGGTGTGGTGGCTGCGCGACGCGCTCGCGCGCCTCGGCCGCCCGCAGACCGACGGCATGGTGGACGACTGATGGCGCACACCGGCACGAGCGCACGCCGCGAGTTCCTCGCAGGCTGCCGCGACGAGGCGCCGCTGCTGCTCGGCGTGGCGCCCTTCGGCATGATCTACGGCATCGCGGCGCTCGCCGCCGGGGTGCCGGCCTGGCTAGCGCAGCTCGCCTCGGCCATCGTCTTCGCCGGCGCCGCCCAGCTCGTCATCGTGCAGATGCTGGCCGCCGGCGCGGGCTTCATTCCCATCGCGCTCACCTCCGGCCTGCTCAACCTGCGCCACGTGCTCTACAGCGCCTCGATGGCCGAATACGTGCGCCACCTGCCGCGGCGCTGGCGCCTGCTGCTGGCCTACGTGCTCACCGACGAGGCCTATGCGGTGGCGGTGCTGCGCTACCAGCAGCGTCATGCGGCAGCGGCGGACCACGCCGAGCACACGAACGCCACCGCCGACCTGCGCCACTGGTACTTCCTCGGCGCCGGCTTCACGCTGTGGGCGGGCTGGCAGTTGTCCACCGCCGCCGGCCTGCTGTTCGGCACCACCATCCCGCCCGAATGGGAACTCGACTTCGCCGTGCCGCTCACCTTCATCGCCTTGCTCACCCTGCTGCTGCGCGAGCGCGCAGGCCAGGCCGCAGCGCTGGTGGCCGGCCTCGGCGCCCTCGCCTTTGCCGCCCTGCCCTACAAGCTCGGCCTGGTGGCGGCGATCGTGCTCGGGCTCGCTGCTGGCGCGTGGACGGTGCGCCGGCTGGAGCAGGCACGATGAGCACGACAGCCCTGCTCCTGCTGCTGGTGCTGGTCGGCCTGCTGACCTACCTGTACCGCTACGCGATGATCGGCCTCTTCGCCAGCCGCAGCCTGCCGCGCTGGCTGCATGCCTTGTGCCTTCACATCGCACCGGCAAGCTTCGCCGCGCTGACCGCGAGTGCCCTCTTCGTGGCCGGCGGCGAAGTCGTTTTCGCCTTCGACACCCCGCGCCCCTGGGCGGCGCTGGTCGCGGTGCTGGTGGCCTGGCGCACGCGCAACGTGCTCGCCACCATCGGCGCCGGCATGGCCGCCCTCTACCTGCTCAAGCTGCTCTTCCCGACATGACCGCCCGCATCCTGATCGACGCCGCCCGCGAACTCTCCGCGGCGGTGGACGCACTCCCCTTCGCTCCGCCCGTGACCCACGTGTACAACCCGCTCGACTACGCCTGGGAGGTGCACCGACGCTACCTCGAGCGCTATGGCGACGGCCGCCGGCGGGTGGTCTTCGTCGGCATGAACCCCGGCCCCTTCGGCATGGCGCAAATCGGCGTGCCCTTCGGCGAGATCGCCAGCGCGCGCGACTGGCTGGGGCTGGAGGGCCCGGTCGGGCAGCCGCTCATCGTCAACCCGAAACGGCCGGTGGAGGGCTTCGCCTGCGCGCGCTCGGAGGTCAGCGGCCAGCGCCTGTGGGGCCTGTTCCGCGCCCGCTATGGCGCACCCGAGGCCTTCTTCGCCGAGCACTTCGTCGCCAACTACTGCCCGCTGGTGTTCTTCGAGGGTGGCCGCAACCTCACCCCCGACAAGCTGCCGGTGGCCGAGCAGCGCCCGCTGCTGGCGGCCTGCGACGCGCATCTGCGCATCCTGGTCGGGGCGCTGCAGCCCGAGTGGGTGATCGGCATCGGCAACTGGGCGGAAAAGCGCGCCAGCGAGGCGCTTGCCGGCCTGCCCGGGGTGAAGTTCGGCCGCGTGCTGCACCCCAGCCCCGCCAGCCCTGCCGCCAACCGCGGCTGGGCCGAGGCGGCGACGAGGCAGCTGACGGAGCTGGGGGGTCTGGCGCAGCTAGGAGTCTGCGCGGCAGAAGCCAAGCGTCGGTGAGTTAAGTCCTCGCGGGCGTTTCGGGGCCGGTAGACTGTCGAGATGACGAGCTATCTGCCCTATTGCCCGCAGCAGCAGATGCTGCTGCCCCAGGCGCTGCAGGAGTGGCTACCCGAAGGCCACTTGGCGTACTTCATCAGCGACGCGGTCGACGGGTTGGATCTGAGCGCGTTCCACGCCCGGTATGCCGGTGGCGGACCGCGCAACCAGCCGTTTCATCCGGCCATGATGGTCAAGGTGCTGCTGTATGCGTACGCCACGGGCGTGTTCAGTTCGCGCAAGATCGCGCGCAAGCTGCACGAGGATGTGGCGTTCCGGGTCCTGGCGGCAGACAACTTCCCGGCCCACCGCACGCTGAGCGACTTTCGCGCGGTCCATTTGAAGGAGCTGAGCGAGTTGTTCGTGCAGGTGGTGCGACTGGCCCGCGAGATGGGGCTGGTCAAGCTCGGGACGGTGGCCATCGACGGCACCAAGGTCAAGGCAAACGCCAGCCGCCACAAGGCGATGAGTTACGGCCATATGGTGAAGGCGGAGGCCGAGTTGAAACGGCAGATCGAGGCGCTGCTCAATCGGGCCAAGGCCGCCGACGACGCCGAGCGGAACGAGCCCGAGTGGGATGTGCCGGCCGAGATCGCGCGGCGCGAGGCGCGGCTGACGGCGATTGCTGAAGCCCGGGCGCGGCTCGAGCAGCGCCAGCGCGAGGCCGATCAGGCGCGCGGGCGCAGCGACGATGACGAGCGTCGCCCGCGCGGCGGTGACGGCAAACCGAAGGGCGGGCGCTACAAGCGCGACTTTGGAGTGCCCGAGGACAAGGCGCAGGAGAACTTCACCGATCCGGACAGCCGCATCATGAAGCGCGCCGGCGGCGGTTTCGATCCGAGCTACAACGCCCAGACGGCGGTCGACGAGACCGCCCACATCATCGTGGCGGCCGAGCTGACCAACAACGCCAGCGACGCCGGGCAACTGGCGGGGGTACTGCAGGCCGTGCGCGACAACGTCGAACACCGACCGCGCCAGGCGCTGGCCGACACCGGCTACCGCTCGGAGCAAACGTTCCGGGAACTCGACGGGTGCGGGACCGAACTGGTGGTGGCGCTGGGCCGGGAAGGTAAGCGCCGACTCGGCTTCGATCGCGAACGCAATCCGCACACCGCGCAGATGGCCGACAAGCTCGAGAGCGAGGCGGGCAAGAGCGCCTACCGAAAACGGAAATGGATCGCCGAACCGCCCAACGGCTGGATCAAGAACGTGTTGGGATTCCGGCAGTTCAGCCTGCGGGGCCTGGAGCGCGTCAAAGCGGAGTGGAAGCTCGTCTGTATGGCGCTGAACCTGCGCAGGATGAGCACATTGAGGACGGCATGACGGGAAAAGGGGGCAAACCTGTCCCCGTTGCCGTCCGGCATGCGCGCCGCGCCGTCGCAAAGCAACTTGACCACGGCCTCAGTCTCGTGCAGCACCTCGCGGTTCGCCAATCATTCTGCTAGAAAACACGCTCTGGAGTTCTGCCGCGCAGACTCCTAGCCGGCGCCGATCGGTCGATGGGTGGCGTTCGCGGCTTGCGCCGCTCCTGCAGGAAGCGGGAGCCGCGCCGGTTCTCGTAGGAGCGGCGCAAGCCGCGAACGCCGACCGCGGCAGCGGCCTCAGTGCCCGAACACGTCCGAATCCAGCATCTCCGGATCGGGGCGGTCGAGCGCACCGATCGCGGCGAGCTCCTCGGCGGAGAGCTCGAAACCGAACACGTCGAGGTTCTCGGCGAGACGCGTCGGGTTGGACGACTTCGGGATCGGCACGTAGCCGAGCTGGGTGTGCCAGCGCAGGATCACCTGCGCCGGCGTGCGGCCGTGGCGGCGCGCGACGTCCAGGATCACCGGGTCGGCCAGCATGGCGTTGGCGCGTCCGAGCGGGCTCCACGACTCGGTGACGATGCCGCGCGCCTCGTGCACCTCGATGTGGTCGCTGCGCGCATGCCAGGGGTCGAGGTGGATCTGGTTCACCTGCGGGCACAACCCGCGATCGAACAGCTGCTGCAGGTGGGCGGGCTTGAAGTTCGAGGTGCCGATCGCACGCACGAGGCCGGCCTCCTGCAGCTTCACCAGGCCTTCGAAGGCCTCCACGTAGCGGCCCTGGTCGGGATTGGGCCAATGCACCAGGAAGAGGTCGATGTAGTCCAGGCCGAGGCGCTCAAGGCTGGCCTCGCAGGCCTGGCGCGCGCCCTCGACGCTGTGCCATTTGCGGTTGAACTTGGTGGTGACGAAGAGCTCGCCGCGCGCGACACCCGCGCGCCGGATACCTTCGCCGACGCCACGCTCGTTCTCGTAGTTCTCGGCGGTGTCGATCAGTCGATAGCCCATGTCGAGCGCGAGAGCGACCGTCTCGGCGGCCTCGCTGTCGTTCATCGGCCAGGTGCCGAGGCCGAGCCGCGGCATCTCGACACCGTTGGACAAGGTGAGCAGGGGAGCTGGCGTGATTTTCATGAAAATCTCGAGAAAGAGAGAGGGACTACAGGATTCCACATTCCGGCGTCTTATGTAAGGACCCTGGGAACCACGCCAGTGCAGATCCGTCGGGCGTGGCGCCGTCACAGGGTCAGCGCGCACCGAGGCATGGCCTCGAAACGGGCAGGCCGGCGGGGCGGCCTCCGCGTGCCATCTCCCGCCTTGCAATCACTCCCGAGGGCGGTTCCACGTGAAACCGCCCTCGCGCGGCCCTCCCCTGCTCAGCGCCGCAATTCATCCGTGAGCCGCTTCAGATCCAGCGTGCGCGCACGCTGCGCGATCTCGGGCGCGTAGCGCTCCTGCATCGCCTTGGCCTGCTCGAACAGGCCTGCGAAGGCCTGGCGCAGTGCATCGCCATCGACCGTGCGGCCGCCACCGTAGTACTGCACCGCGACCTTGCCGATCGCCCAGGTGGTCGCGAAGGAGAAGGCCGAGCCGGTCGCCTGGCTGCCCACCGCGCGCCCCGCCCCGCCGAGCACCTTGCCGAGCAGGCCGCCGATCAGCCGGCGGCCGAACTGCTCGACGTACTGACCGGTCAGGCCCACGCCCGCTGCGGCGAGGAAGTCCTTGATATGCCCGCGGTCGAGCTCGTACCCATGCGCCTGGCCGATGCGATACACCAGGCGCAGCTGCAGCGGGATGATCGCCATCGAGGCCATCGACTGCGGCAGCAGCTCGAGCGCGCCGTTGAGGATCGACGCATTCAGGATGGTCCGGTCGAGCGCTGCCGCATCGGGGGCGGCGGCGGCGGACGGCGCAGCCGCCGGCTCGTCCTCGCCCAGGCCGGGAAGGCTGGCGAGCGGCCCGTCGGCCGGCGCCTGGCCGAGCGCTTCCGCCTCGCGCACGAAGGCGTCCGCAGCCGGCCGCGAGAGTTCCAGCAAGCCGGACAGGCGCTCGAGGAAGTCCTTCTCGCGCGCATCCAGCCCACCATCGGCCTCGCACACCCCGACCGCCAGCTCGAAGGCGAGCTGGCGCAGGTTCGCCTCGCCCAGCCCGGCCACCGCCGCCTCCAGGCCGAGCCCGCCGAGCAGGACGTCCTGGTAGAGCGCGATGAAGTCGATCTCCGCCTCGCGCCCGAGCGATTCGGCGACCTTGCGCACATGGTCGCGCTCTACCGCCCCCTGGTGACCGTCGGCGAAGGCCGCATGCAGGCAGATCGCGACGAGGGAACGGGCTTGCTGTGGATTCAGGTTCATGGACGGACTCCGCGGTGGAAAACATTCAGGTTGGGGATGGGCGGTGGCGCTTCAAGCGCGCATGACACGCTGTAACGATTCGACCGGCGCGGCGGCGGGACGATCCCCCCGTGCTGCGAGCACGGCGCGCCGATGCTGGCCGCCGCCGGCCGGCACGGACATAATTACGCATTACCGCACTCCAGGCCCGCACACACCATGTCCCAGTCGATCGAACATCTCTTCGCCAACAACAAGAACTGGTCGGAACGCATGCACTCCGAGGACCCCGAGTTTTTCTCGCGCCTGGTCAAGCAGCAGTCGCCGGAATACCTGTGGATCGGCTGCTCCGACAGCCGGGTGCCGGCGAACCAGGTGATCGGGCTCGCGCCGGGCGAGGTCTTCGTGCATCGCAACATCGCCAACGTCGTCGTGCATACCGATCTCAACGCACTCTCGGTCATCCACTACGCGGTCGAGATCCTGCGCGTGAAGCACATCCTCGTCGTGGGCCACTACGGCTGCGGCGGCGTGAAGGCGGCGATGAACGACAACAAGACCGGCCTCACCGACAACTGGCTGCGCCACATCCAGGACGTGCGCGACCGCCACATCGATCGCCTGGAGCGCTTCACCGACCCGGCCGAGCGCGCCGACCGCCTGTGCGAGCTCAACGCCATGCACCAGGTGGTGAACGTGTGCCAGACCTCGGTGCTGCGCGAGGCCTGGCAGCGCGGCCAGGGCGTCACCGTGCACGGCTGGTGCTACAGCCTGCAGGACGGCCTCGTGCGCGACCTCGGCGTCAGCGCGGGCACCCGCGAGGAGGCCGTGGAGCGTTATCGCGACGCGGTCAAGCGCATCGGCTGACGCTGCCCGCCACGGCATGGGGACCCGCATCGGCATCGACCTCGGCGGCACCAAGATCGAGCTCGTGGTGCTCGACGCCGACGGTCGCGAGCGCTGGCGCCGCCGGGTGCCGACCCCGCAGGGCGACTACGGCGGCACGCTGCGAGCCATCGCCGCGCTGGTCGAGGAGGCCGAGCGCCTCACCGGCGCGGGCGCCCGCATCGGCGTCGGCACACCGGGGTCGCCTTCGCCGCGCGACGGCCGCATCCGCAACGCCAACTCCACCTGCCTGAACGGCCAGCCGCTGCAGCAGGACCTCGAAGCCCTGCTGCGCCGACCGCTCCGCCTCGCCAACGATGCCAACTGCCTGGCCATGTCGGAGGCCGCCGACGGCGCCGGCGCGGGTGCACGTACCGTGTTCGCAGCCATACTCGGCACCGGGGTGGGCGGCGGCATCGTCGTCGACCAGAAACTGCTGGTGGGCGCCAACGCGGTGGCCGGCGAATGGGGCCACAACCCGCTGCCGCTGCCCGCGCCCGACGACCTCCCCCTGCCCGCCTGCTATTGCGGACGCGCCGGCTGTATCGAGACCTACCTGTCCGGTCCCGGCCTGGCCGCCGATCATCTGCGCCATGGGGGCGAGCCCCTCGACGCTGCAGCCATCGCCCGCCAGGCCATCGAGGGCCAGCGCGCCTCTCAGGCCAGTCTCGAACGCTACGAGCTGCGGCTCGCGCGCGCACTCGCGGGCGTGATCAACCTGCTCGACCCCGAGGTCATCGTGCTCGGCGGCGGCCTGTCGCAGATCGCGCGCCTGTACGAGCACGTACCGCGGCGGTGGGCTGCGCACGTGTTTTCCGACACCGTGTCCACGCGCCTGCTGCCGGCACGGCACGGCGACGCCTCGGGCGTACGCGGGGCGGCCTGGCTGTGGCCGTCGAACTGAGCGCGTCGAGCGGGAATTCTCCCGGGCAGCGCGGCACGGTGTGAATCGCGACTGGCGTCGCTCCTACAAGGGCCTGCGGAGGCGCGGCGGTGCGAATCGCGACTGGCGTCGCTCCTACAGGCGCCTGCGGGGGCGCGGCGGTTTTCTGTAGGAGCGACGCAAGTCGCGATTCAGCCGCCAGGATCCTCACGCAGCTGGTCGGCACACGACGCCGGCGACCGAGACGAACATTCCCGCCTGGCTGCCCTGACGAACCATCACCCTGCCTCAGACCTCCAGCGGATCCACGTCCAGCTGCCAGCGCAGCTCGCGCGCGGTGCGCTGGCGGTAGAGCACCGCGACCCACTCCGCGAGGAAGGCCTGCAGCGGACCGCGGTGGTCGGCCTCGACGAGCAGCTGCGCGCGTTCGCGGCGGGCGAGCCGGGTCATGCGCATCGGCACCGGGTCGTACAGACGCAGCCCCGCGGGCGCGCGCTCCTCGGCGAGCCGGCGCGCATGGCGCAGGAACTCGACGGCATCCTCCAGCGCCGGCGCATCGGCACGCAGCATGGCCTGGTGGGTGAAAGGCGGGAAGCCCGCAGCACGGCGCTCCTGCAGGGCCATGCGGGCGAACGCGTCGAAGTCGTGCTTCGCCAGGTGCAGATAGAGCGGGTGCATGGGGTATTCGGTCTGGATCAGCACCTCTCCGGGCAACGCGCCGCGACCCGCACGGCCGCCGACCTGCATCAGCTGCTGGAACAGGCGCTCGGGGGCGCGAAAGTCCGCGGCATGCAGCGAGGCGTCCGCCCCCACCACCCCGACCAGGGTGAGCTTGGGGAAGTCGTGGCCCTTCGCCATCATCTGGGTGCCAACCAGGATGTCGGCCTCGCCGGCGGCGATGGTGTCGAGCAGCGTCTCCCACTGGCTGCGCGTGCGCGCCGCGTCACGATCGACGCGCAGCACGCGCGCCTGCGGAAAGAGTTCGGCCAGGCGCGCCTCGATACGCTGGGTGCCGCGGCCGAAGGGCTGGATGTCCTGGTCGCCGCAGCTCGGGCAGGCGTGCGGGATCGGACCGTCGCAGCCGCAGTGATGGCAGCGCAGGCGGCGATCGGCGAGGTGCACCACGAGGTTGGCCGAGCAATGCGGGCAGCGGCTGACCCAGCCGCAGGACGGACACGACAGCACCGGCGCGTAGCCGCGGCGGTTGAGGAAGACCAGGCTCTGCTCGCCGCGCTCCAGGCGCTGCGTGATCGCAACATGCAGCGCCGGGCTCAGGCCTTCGTCGAGCTTGGTCCTGCGCGTGTCGATGCAGCGCACCGCCGGCAGCGTGGCGGCGACCGCACGCCGGCTCAGCCTCTGCAGCGCATAACGCTCGCTGCGGGCGTGGAACCAGCTCTCCAGCGAGGGCGTCGCCGAGCCGAGCACCACCGGCACGTCGCGCTGGCGGCCGCGCCACACCGCCACGTCGCGCGCCGAGTAGCGCACGCCTTCCTGCTGCTTGTACGAGGCATCGTGCTCCTCGTCGACCAGGATCAGGCCTAGCCGCGGCAGCGGCGCGAACACCGCAAGGCGGGTGCCGAGCACGATGTCGGCACGACCGCTGAGTGCCTGCACGAAGCCGCGCGAACGCGCACCGTCGGCGAGTGCGGAATGCAGGCTGACCACGTTGGCGGCGGCAAAGCGCTGCGCCACGCGCTGCTCGAGCTGCGGCGTCAACGCGATCTCCGGGACCAGCATCAGCACCTGACGGCCCTGCGCGAGCGCGTGCGCGGCGAGGCGCAGATAGACCTCGGTCTTGCCGCTACCGGTGACGCCATGCAGCAGCCAGGGCCGGAAACGCATCCCGGCACCGACGATCGCGTCCACCGCGGCGGCCTGCTCCGGCGTCGCCAGCGGCTGCGCGCCGGCTTCGTGACGCGCGCCGGGGTCGGCCACGATCTCCAGCCAGCCACGGCGCAGCAGTTCGCCCACCGCCTCGCCACCCTCCCGGGCACGGATCACGCTGCGCCGCCACGGCCCCGGCTCCGCAGCGAGCGCCTGCAGCAGCGCGAGCGCCCGGCTCGCCCGCCGCGCCGCGCAAAGCGCCTCGCCGCCCTTCGGGGCGACGCCAAGCAGCGGATCCTCGTCCTCGTCACTGACGCCGTCGGCGCGACGCAGGCCAGGAGGCAGCGCGAGCGCCACCACCTCGCCGAGCGGCGCGTGGTAATAGCGCGCCACGAAGGACACCAGCTCCAGCCAGTCCGCAGGCAAGGCCGGCACGCCGCGCTGGATGTGCAGCACGGGCTTGATCCGTGCGAGTTCCACCCCCGCTTCGCCGCCGATACCGACGATCAACCCGGTGCGTTCGCCGCGCCCGAACGGTACCTTCACGCAGCGCCCGACGTCTCCCACGCCCGCATCCGCGGCCGTGTAATCGAAGGCTTGCGGCAGCGGGATCGGCAGGGCGACGCGGACGATGGCCATGGAGCGGCGGAGGCTGGAGAAAAAATTGTTCTTCTTCAGCGACTTGCACCACTTCGCTGAGAGCGGACCGAGAAAACGGCGGGCAAGTGGCTGGCGGGAAATGAGGCTTCCAGCTTGTCCACAAAACCTGTGGATAAGTTTGTGGGAAAGCTGGGTGAATCGGGCTCAAACCTGCGCCGCACAAGGGGTTTCGTCACAATGCCTTAACATTGCGCGAATTTTTCTATTTTATTTTCAATGACTTATGAAATCTATCGGGCAAAGCCCGTTATGGGCAGCATTCCCGGGCAGAACCCGTGAAATGTGCATAAGTCAAGCCCGGAAAACACGAATTCGTGCTTGACAGATGGCGGCGGAGGCCTGTCCTGCAGCGCACCGCCGCACGCACGCCTCAAGCCCCGGCGCGGATCGCCCGGCTGTGCGCGTGCACGGTGTCTACCAGCACGCTCACGCTCTCCGGAGGGGTGTACTGCGAGATGCCATGGCCGAGATTGAAGACGTGTCCCGGATGGTTGCCGAAGGCGTCGAGCACCCGGCGCGTCTCCGTCGCGACCGCCTCGGGCGGGGCGAACAACACGTTGGGGTCGAGGTTGCCCTGCAGCGCCACCTTGTCGCCCACCAGGCGACGCGCGCGGCCGATGTCCATGGTCCAGTCGAGGCCGACCGCGTCGCAACCGATCGCGGCGATCGACTCCAGCCACAGGCCGCCGCCCTTGGTGAACACGATGCTGGGCACGCGCTGGCCGTCGCGCTCACGGATCAGGCCTGCTACGACCTGTTCCAGGTAAGGCAGCGAGAACTCCTTGTACGCGGCCTCGGACAGCACACCGCCCCAGGAGTCGAACACCATCACCGCCTGCGCGCCGGCCTCGATCTGCGCGTTGAGGTACTTCACCACCGCCTGCGCGGTGACGTCGAGGATGTGGTGCATCAGGTCGGGGCGGCTGTAGGCCAGCGACTTGACCTTGCGGTAGTCGTCGGAGGAGCCGCCCTCGACCATGTAGCAGGCCAGGGTCCACGGGCTGCCCGAGAAACCGATCAGCGGCACGCTGCCGTCGAGCGCACGGCGGATCTCGGCGACCGCATCCATCACGTACTGCAGCTCGGCGTGGGGGTCCGGCGCGCTGAGGTTGCGGATCTCCCACTCGTCCTTGAGCGGGCGCTCGAAGCGCGGGCCCTCGCCCTCGGCGAAGTACAGGCCGAGGCCCATCGCGTCGGGCACGGTGAGGATGTCCGAGAACAGGATCGCGGCGTCGAGGTCGTAGCGCGCGAGCGGCTGCAGGGTCACCTCGCAGGCCATCGCCGGGCTCTTGCACAGCTGCAGGAAGCTGCCCGCGCGCTTGCGCGTCTCGCAATATTCGGGGAGGTAGCGCCCGGCCTGGCGCATCAGCCAGACGGGGGTGTATTCGGTGGGCTGGCGCAGCAGGGCGCGCAGGAAGGTGTCGTTCTTCAGGCGGCTCACGTCGAGTCCTCTATCGGGGCGTTCATGCACAAGCCGGGATTATCGCCTGTCCGGCCCCCGAACGGGCTTGTCGTCGGTCAAGCAGTCGCGGCAGGGCCGCTCAGCGCCGCCAGAACGTGGGGGTGAGCACCACCAGGAAGGTGAAGATCTCCAGGCGGCCGAGGATCATCGCGAAACACAGCACCCACTTGTGGAGGTCGTCGAGCCCCTGGTAGTTGGACGCCGGCCCCACGAGGCCGAGCCCCGGGCCGGTGTTGTTGAGGCAGGCCACGACCGCCGAGAACGCCGTCACCAGCTCCAGCCCGGCGGCGGAGAGCACCAGGGTCAGGCTGACGATGCTGACCATGTACATGAAGCTGAAGCCGAGCACGGCGTGCAGGATGTGCTCGGGCACCGGGTTCCTGCCCATGCGCACCGGGCGCACCGCGTTCGGATGCAGCGAGCGCACGATCTCGCGGATGACCTGCTTGTACAGGATCATCGCCCGCATCATCTTGATGCCGCCGCCGGTCGAGCCCGAACAGGCGACGAAGCTGCCCAGGAAGAGGATCCAGATCTGCGCGAACATCGGCCACAAGGTGTAGTCGTGCGTGGCGAGCCCGAGCGAGGTCGAGATCGAGACGACGTGGAAGGCGACGTAGCGCAGCGCCTCGCCGAAGTCGGTGAAGATGCCCTGGGCGAGGAGGTACGCGGTGAGCATCAGCGTGGAGAGCGCGAGGACGCCGAAATAGAAGGGGATCTCGGGGTCGCGCCGATAAGGCGCCGACGAGCGCCGGACCAGCGCGAGATAGTGGGTCGCGTAGTTGAGTCCGGCGAGCAACGCGAAGCCGGCGGTGACCAGCTCCACCCCGACGCTGTCGAAATGCCCGAGCGAGGCGTCGCGGTTGGAGAAGCCGCCCAGGCCGGCGACGGAGAACGCGTGGATCACCGCATCCCAGGGCGCCAACCCTGCCCACCACAGGCTGAATCCGCAGGCGATGGTCAGCAACACGTAAGTCAGCCACAGCCCCTTCGCCGTCTCGGCGATGCGTGGGGTCAGGCTGGAGTCCTTCATCGGCGTCGGCACCTCGGCCTTGTAGAGCTGACGACCACCGATGCCGAGCAGCGGCAATATCGCCACCACGAGCACGATCACCCCCATGCCGCCGACCCAGTGCATGAAGGTGCGCCACAGGTTGATCGAGATCGGCAGGTGCTCGAGCCCGGTGAGCACCGTGGCGCCGGTCGCGGTGAGTCCGGAGACCGCCTCGAAGTAGGCGTCGGTGAAGCCGAGATCGGGGATGTAGGCCAACAGCGGCAGCGCGCCGAAGAGCGGCAGCACCACCCAGGTCGCCGCCACCAGCAGGAAACCGTCATGCACCCGCAGGTCGCGCCGCTTGCTGCGCGTCGCCGCCCACAGCAGCAGGCCGGCGACGAAGGTGACGAACAGGCCCTGGTCGTAGGCCAGGGTCGCGCCGTCGCCCAGCACGGCCGACACGACGAGCGGGAAGCCCATCAGCAGCCCGAAGATCATGATGATCAGGCCGAGGGCGTTGAGCGCGGGGTAGTACGCGCGGGCGCGGGCATCGGACGACATGTCAGAGGAAGTGGAAGCCGACCTGGAACAGCTTCTCGACCTTCTGCACCAGCTTCTTGTTGGTGCAGAACACGATCACGTGGTCATCCTCGCGGATCACCGTGTCGTGGTGCGGGATGATCACCTCGCGGCGGACCACCCTGCCCTCCTCGTTCTTCTCGTCGCGCACCACCGCGCCGATGCTCGCGCCACGCGGCAGGGCGATCTGCTCGATCGGGCGCCCGACCACCTTGGAGTCCTTGCTGCTGCCGTGGGCGATGATCTCCAGGGCCTCGGCGGCGCCGCGGCGCAGGCTGTGCACCGCGACCACGTCGCCGCGGCGCACGTGGGCAAGCAACGTCCCGATCGAGGTGTGCGCGGGCGAGATCGCAATGTCGATCGGTCCGCCCTGCACCAGGTCGACATAGCTCTTGCGGTTGATGAGCGCGAGCGTGCGGCGCGCGCCCATGCGCTTGGCGAGCGAGGCGGACATGATGTTGTCTTCCTCGTCGTTGGTGAGCGCGACGAATAGGTCGGTCTCGTCGATGCCCTCGGTCTCGAGCAGCTTCTCGTCGGTGGAGTCGCCGCGCAGCACGAGCGCATTCGACAGATGCGAGGCGAGCATCTCGGCGCGGGTGCGATTGAGCTCGAGGATCTTGACGTGGTGGTTCTCCTCGATCGACTGCGCGAGCCGGAAGCCGATGTTGCCGCCGCCGGCGATCATGATCCGCCGCATCGGCCGGTCGGAGCGGCGCAGCTCGCGCATCACCTGGCGGATGTGCACCGTGGCGGCGAGGCAGAACACCTCGTCGCCGGGCAGGATGATGGTGTCGCCCTCCGGCATGATCGGCTCGCCGTTGCGATAGATCGCGGCGATGCGGACCTCGACGTTGGGCAGGTGGAAGCGCAGCGCCTTGAGCGGATGGCCGACCAGCGGCCCACCCTCGAAGGCGCGCACGCCGATCAGGCTCACCACGCCGTCGGCGAACTCGAGCACCTGCAGGGCCTCGGGGAAGGCGATCAGGCGCTTGATGTAGTCGGTGACGACCTGCTCGGGACAGATGGAGAAATCCACCGCGAAGTTGTCGTCGTCGAGCAGTTCGGGATGGTCGACGTAGTCGGTCGAGCGCAAGCGCGCGATCCGCGTCGGCAGGTTGAACAACGCCTTGGCGATGCGGCAGGCGCACAGGTTGGTCTGGTCGGACTGGGTCACCGCGATGAGCAGGTCGGCATCGTCCGCGCCGGCCTCGCGCAGCACTCGCGGCGAGGCGCCGTTGCCGCACACGGTGCGGATCTCGAGGCGCTCGCGCAGCGCGCCGAGATACTCCTCGCTGGTGTCGACCAGGGTGATGTCGTTCGCTTCGGAGACGAGGTTCTCGGCCACCGAGGCGCCGACCTGGCCTGCACCCAGAATGATGATCTTCAACGTTGTATCCGGAAGTGTCCAAGCCGCCGATTCTACGCCCCCCACCCGGCCCGGCAAACGCAGACGTTGCGCCGCAGCAACCGCCGGATCCTGCCGAGCCGTGGCGCAGCGGCAGGAGAGCGCGCAGGGTTCAGGACTCCTCGTGCCGGCGCCCGGCCTGCAGGCCGAGTTGCTTGAGCTTGCGGTAGAGGTGGGTGCGCTCCAGGCCGGTCTTCTCCGCCAGGCGGGTCATGTTGCCGCCCTCGAGGCGCAGATGATGTTCGAAGTACATGCGCTCGAAGGCCTCGCGCGCCTCTCGCAGCGGCTGGTCGAGCGACACGCCGCAGGCGCCGGCGCCCAGATCCGGTGGCAGCAGGCGACGCACTTCGCCGGCGCCGATCTCCTCCTCCAGCGTGCCGAGCGCGAGCGACTTCACCGCGGCGCGCAACTCGGGGTAGCCCCCCGGCCACGGCAGGTTGCGCAGCTGGTTGAGCGCGGCGGTGGAAAAGCGCCGCAGCGGCACTTCACCCGCCTCCACCAGATGCAGCAGCATCTGGCTGGCGAGCTCGGGCAGGTCCTCGCGGACGTCGGCGATCGAGGGCGGCGCGAGGCTCACCTCGAACAGGCGGGCGAGCAGCCCCTCCTCCCAGCCCTCGCCGACCAGGGCCTCGAGACTGCGGTCGGTGGCGACGACGAGGCGCAAGTCGTAGCGCTCGAGGCGGTCGAGCGCGAAGGCGAGGTTCTTTTGCTGCGCGCGCGACAGGCGGGCCAGCTCGCCGACGAACACCACGCCGCCCTGGGTGGACTGCAACTGGGTGATGTCGAGCGGCGCGGTGACGGCGGCGAGGTCGAGCCAGGGGGCGTTGGCGGGTTGCACGCTGCGTGCGACCAGTTCGGCGAGCGACCCCGCGCCGACGCGCAGCAGCAGCACGCGAGAACTGCCGACGATCTGCTCGAGCCGGCGGCGCAGCTCGCGCAAGGGCACGGAGCGATGAAAGGCGGCGAGTGTCGGTGCCGACTGCACGCCGGGCGCCTGCGGACGCTGCAGCCCGCGCTTGACCGCGGCGAGCAGCTTCTGCAGCGCGATCGGCTTTTCCAGATAGTCGATCGCGCCGATGCGGGTGGCCTCGACCGCGGTGTCGATGGTGCCGTGCCCCGACATCATCACCACCGGCATGTTGAGCTGGCCATTGGCCGCCCATTCCTTGAGCAGGGTGATGCCGTCGGTGTCGGGCATCCAGATGTCGAGCAACACCATGTCCGGACGCACTGCGTTGCGTGCTGCGCGCGCGGCGGTGGCATTCTCGGCGAGCAGGATGTCGTGCCCCTCGTCGCGGAGGATCTCCGAGAGCAGTTCGCGGATGCCGATTTCGTCGTCAACGATCAGAATCTTTGCCATTTTTCTTCGTCATGCTTCCTTGTTTTCGGCCAGCCGCAGGCGGATGCGCACTTCGGCGCCACCGCCCTCGCGGTTGCTGAGGCGGACCTCGCCGCCATGCTCGTCGACGATCTTCTTGACCATCGCCAAGCCCAGGCCGGTGCCGCGCGACTTGGTAGTGAAATAGGGCTCGAAGGCGCGCGCCAGGACTTCGGGCGGAAAACCCGGGCCATTGTCGCGACACAGCAGCAGCGCGCTCTCGCCGTCACGACGGGTGATCACCGAGATCTCCGCGTCCTCCTGCGCGCCAAGCGCGTCCTGCGCATTTTGCAGCATGTTGTGGATCACCTGCCGGATCTGCGTCGGATCGCCCTGCACCGGAGGCAGCGCTCCCCCCAGCTCGGTGCGGATCTGCACCGCGGCACTCTCGTACAGGTGGAGCACCTCGCGGATCAGCGCGTTGAGGTCGAGCGGCGCGAGCTGCGGCGCCGGCAGCCGCGCATAGTCCCTGAAGGCGTTGACCAGGTTCTTCATCGCCTCGACCTGATTCACGATGGTGGTGGTTGCGCGCTCGAGCATCTCACGCCCGTTGTCGTCGAGGCGATCGGCGAGCTTGAAGGAGAGACGCTCGGCCGAAAGCTGGATCGGCGTCAGCGGGTTCTTGATCTCGTGCGCGAGCCGGCGCGCGACCTCGCCCCACGCCGCCGTACGCTGCGCGGCGATCAGGCTGGAGATGTCGTCGAACACCACCACCAAGCCGCCCCCCGTGCTCTCGGGCAGGCGCGAGCCGCGAATCAGCAGGGTGCGCGGCGGGCGGTCCCTGACCGGCAACTCCATCTGCTTCTGCCAGTCTCCCGTGTTGGCGGTGAAGCCCTCGCGCAGCATGTGGCCGAGCTCGGCCTGGCGTGGCCAGGCCTCGAGCGGGATGTCCTCGAATCCGCCCAGATCATCCTCGAGGATTTGCAGCGCACCATGGTTGGCGGCGCGCAGGTGACCGTCGGCCGAGAAGGCGAGGACGCCGGTGGACAGATTCGCCAGCACCGACTCCAGGTAGGCGCGCGCAGCCTCGACCTCGGCGCGATTGCGGTCGGCCGCCGCGCGCGCCTCCTGCAGCTGGCGCGTCATGCGGTTGAAGGACTGCGTCAGCACGCCGAGTTCGTCGTTCGCCGGCAAGGCCTGGCGCGGGCTGAAATCGCCCTGCGCCACCGCCTGCGTGCCCTCGGCCAGGATCAGCAGCGGTTGCGCCAATCGACGCGCGATCAGCACCGCGACCGCGAGCGCGCCAAGCAGCGCGAGCAGCAGGGTCAGGCTCAAGGTGACCGTGTAGATGCGCTTGAGCCCGCTGCGTCCGAGCGTCAGCTGCTGGTACTCGCGGTATGCCTCCTGGACCGCCTCGGCATTGCGACCGAAGGATTCGGGGACCGGCTGCTGCAGCATCAGCAGATTGGACTCGCCCGCCAGCGTGCGCACCGGGATCGGCGTCAGCACGCGGATCACCAGGCGACCGTCGGGTTCGGCGATCACAGAATGAAAATGGCGGCTCTGACGGGCCTGTCGCAGTTCGGCCGTGCCCGGAAGCTCGGGAAGCAGCGTCCGCCCCGACTCGGCCGCGGTGGCGAGCACCTGGCCCGCGGGGGCAAGGATGGTGGCGCTCGCGATCCCGGCCTGCTCGCGCAGCCGATTCAGCCGGGTACCCGCGCCCTGCCCGGCCCCCTCGAGCTCCAGCACCATGTCGTCCGCCTTGTCTCGCACCTGGCTCACCAGGTAATCGAGCGCGTTCTGGCCGAGCGCGATCCCGCCTTCGAGCGCCGAATCGACCCGCACGTCGAACCAGGATTCGATGCTGCGCACCACGAACTGCAGGGACACGCCGTAGATCACCAGCCCCGGCACCACGCCCATCAGCGCGAACATCAGCACCAGGCGCATCTTGAGACGGGAACCGAACTGCCCCTCGCGGTGCTCGCGCAGCAGGCGATGCAGCTGCATGCCGACGAGCGCGGCGAGGACCACGGCCATGCCGCCGTTGAGCGCGAGCAACCAAGGATAGCTGGTCGCGAACAGGGTGGTGTTCGAACTCGCCGAGGTGAGCAGGAACAACGAGATCCCCGACAGCGCTGCGGCGACGGCGAGCAGGACGCGCTTCATCGGAACCCCGGCGCCCCCGGCAGGAAGGTCCAGCGCACCCACTCGGTCTCGACGTTCCAGTCGTTGCTGCCGATCGCGGTGACCTGAAAGGGCTTGGGAAGCTGGCTGGTGTCGAGCCGGAAGCGAAGGGAAACCTCGTGCGAGACCCCGGACTGGAGGACGCCGGTCTCCGCGACAAGCCAGTTGCGCACGCGCTGCATGGTGCGCAGCGCCTCGTCGAGTTCGTCGAAGTTCTGGTGCAGATTGCCGACCGAGAGCCGAAAGCTACGCGTGATCGCGTGGTAATAGAGCCGGTAGTCCAGGCTACGACGCGCCACCGTCTCGTTGAGCCAGTACCAGCGCGGGCGCTCGATCAGCACCTCGGTGGTGAAGTAAAGCGAGACGCCGCGCGTGACCACGTCGATCAGGCGGGGATTGAGATCGATCGCGATATCCGCGTTGAGGACATAACCGCCGTCACCGGGCACGATCTCGGCGCTGCGGATGACGCTCTCCGCGCGTACGCTCAGCGCCCACAACAAGAGCAGCGCGGCCACGGCGAAGCGAACGGCGCGCTCAGGGCCGCTTGCGGAGGAGCGCGTAATAGAAGCCGTCATGGTCGGCACAAGGCAGCAGCTGCAGGTCGGAAGATCCGCGAATCGGGAGTCGCTCCGCGTCGGCATGGCGGACGCAGAAGCGGGCGACCTGGCCGGCGTTTTCCTCGTCGAACACCGAGCAGGTGACGTAGAGCATTGTGCCACCCGGGGCGAGCGTGCGCCAAAGTGCCTCCAGGATTTCCGCCTGCTGTGCGGCAAAGTTGGCGATATCGCTGTCCCGGCGCAACCACTTGATGTCCGGATGTCGGCGCACCACGCCGGATGCCGAGCACGGCACATCGGCCAGGATGCGGTCGAAGGGACGACCATCCCACCACGCTGCCAGGCGGCGGCAGTCGGCGACCTTCAGCTCCGCGCGCAGGCCGAGGCGGTCGAGGTTGCGCGCCACCCGACCCGCCCGCAGCGGATCAAGCTCCAGCGCGAGCAGGTCCGCATCGGCCCTCTCGAGGATGTGTGCAGTCTTGCCGCCGGGGGCTGCGCAGGCGTCGAGCACACGCTCGCCGGCTCGAACATCGAGCAGTTGCGCCGCCCACTGTGCCCCCGCGTCCTGCACCGACAAGCGCCCTTCGGCGTACCCGGGCAGGCGTGCGACCGCCAGCGGACGCGCGAGCACCAGCGCGTCGTTGTCGAGTCGCCGGAACTCCAGCCCGGCTGCGGCAAGCTCCGCCTCGACCTCGGCCAACGTGGCACGGCGCGGATTGACCCGCAAGGCCATGGGGGGACGCGTATTGCCGGCCGCGAGCAGATCCTGCCAGGCCTGAGGATGCGCGCTGCGCACACGCTCCACCCACCAGGCCGGAAAGGCATGACGCGCCTCGGGCTCGGCCTCGATCCAGCCTTGCCACTCCGGCTGCCGACGCAGCGCATTGCGCAGCACACCGTTGACCAGGTTGCGCAGGCCGGGCATCGCCACGGCCGTGGCGCCCACAGCCTGATCGACCACCGTGTGGGCTTGCTCGGGGCGCTGCGTCAGGCGCTGCAGGGCAACCAGCAGAAGCGCCCGAATCTCCACCGGAGGAGGACTATGCAGCAGGCGGGAAAGGATCGCATCACCGCGCCCGAACTCGCGCAAGGTCGACCAGGCGAGGTCGCGCACGGCCCCGCGCGTGCCTTCCGGCCACTCCGGATGCCCGGCCTGCATGCGCTCGAAGACATCGGTCAGGTTGGCGCCGTCGATCACGCCAGCGACCAGTTCGGTTGCCCGTGCGAGCGCGTAGCCGAGGCTGTCGATGGGCTGTTCCGGAGCACGGCGTGGGGCACCACGCACACCGGCTGTGCGGGAGCGGGGCGAGCCGGCGGCCGGCAGGGCGGACCGTCGGTCTTTGGGGTGGGCTGGGGTCAAGGTCTGGAGAACGGCCGAAGAAGCGGCACTGGCTCAGGCCAGCAAGGCACGCAGATGATTGGGCAGGGCGAACTGCGCACAGTGTACCGCACCATTGAAGTGCTGCAGTTCGCGGATGGCGCGCTCGGCAAGACGGCGGTCCACCTCGTTCGCGTCGAGCGCAGCCGGGTCGAGCGTATCGGACGCGCAGGCCATGCCCCAGAGGCTCCCATAGAGCGGAATGTAGAGGAAGTACGGCCGCACCCGCGCAAACACCCGACGCAGGCGGGCGAGCAACTCTCGCACACGCTCGGGCTGGAATACCGGCGTACCGATATGCAGCGTCAGCGCCCCGCCCTCGGCCAGCAGGGCCTTGCAGGCTGCGAAGAAGTCGGCGGTGTAGAGCGCTTCCGCCGGCCCGATCGGGTCGGTCAGATCGAGCACGATCAGGTCGTAGCGCTCGCCCGTGGCGGGAGCATGCTCGCACACATGGGCCATCCCGTCCCCGATGCGGATCTCCACGCGGGGATCGTCGAGGGCGCCATGATGCACGGCATCGAGGTAGCGCCGGGCGATGTCGACCACCTTCGCGTCGAGCTCGGCGATCACGATACGCTCGATGCCCGGATACTTGAGCAGCTCTTCGGCCGAACCGCCATCCCCTCCCCCGATGAGCAGCGCCCGGCGCAGGCCGGGATGGGCAACCCCGGGGACGTGGATCAGGTTCTCATGGTAGTGGAACTCGTCGCGCTCCGACGTCATGAAACAGCCATCGAGGCGAAAGAGCTTGCCGAAGCGCGGCGTTTCCCAAACCTCGTAGTCTTGCCACTCGGAGCGGCCGGACTCGAGCAGGCGCGCACCACGGAGAAAGTAGCCGGCATCCTCGCCGAGAAGCTCGGCGAGGACATCCTTCGGCAGATCGGCAAACCAGGACGCTCCGCTCATGATCTTCTGCACTCCACAGCTTTCGATTTCAGGCAGCCACGACCACCGCCCGCCGACACCCCGGCGGCGTCAAGCCATCCTTCCATCCAAACACGAGGTGCATCCGCACGCGCGGCTGTTCCACGTGAAACAGCCCGTCAGCGCAGGAAGGTATCGTAGGCAAGGCGAAGGATCAGCACCGCCACCACTGCAAGGAACATCTTTCGCACAAAACCCGTACCGTGCCTCAGCGCCATCCGGGAACCGAGGATCGAGCCGCTCAGATTGCACACCGCCATGAGCGCCGCCAGCTTCCACATCAGCTCCACATTGCCGACAAAGAAACTGATCGCCGCGAGGTTGGTCGCCACATTCACGATCTTGGCCGAAACCGATGCGCGGAGAAAGTCCATCCCCAGCAAGCGGATGAAAAGGAAGATCAGGAAGCTCCCGGTTCCAGGCCCGAAGAAGCCATCGTAGAACCCGATCACTCCACCCACGCCGAGCCCGATCGCAACCGAACGCGCCCCGTGCTCCGGCTCGGACGAGACCGCGCCGAGATCCTTGCGCAGGAAGGTGTACACGGCCACCAACACCAACAGTGCCAGAATCAACGGACGCAGGATCGCGGGATCCAGGTAGGCCACCGCCTTGGCTCCGTACCACGACCCGACAAGCGCAGCCAGGGCACCCGGCGCCGCCACGCGCCACGGAATCTCGACCCGTCGGCTGTACTGGACGGCGGCACTGGTCGTGCCGACGATGCTCGCGAGCTTGTTGGTGCCGAAGAGCGTCGCAGGCGCGGTCGTCGGAAAGGCCGCAAAAAGTGCGGGCAACTGGATCAAGCCGCCACCGCCCACGATGGAGTCCACGAAGCCGGCAAACAGCGCGGCGACGCCGAGGACGAGGAAGAGGAATTCGGTTTCCATGGGAGGGGTGTTTCACGTGGAACAGAGAGACTGCCGAGGAGGATCGCGACGGTTTGACGCGACGGCGGGACGGCGCGCACGCGACACCGGATCCCGGCATGACCGTCGACTGTCCGCGCGCCTCTGTTTGCGACTTCCGCTGCGCCAACCGACCGACGGTCAGCCCACTTACTTTCCGATGCAGAAGCGGGCGAAGATCACCCCGAGCAGGTCGTCGGCGCTGAACTCGCCGGTGATCGTGCCGAGTTCCTCCTGCGCGAGGCGCAGCTCCTCGGCAAAGAGTTCGAGCGCACCGAGTTGCGTGCCTGCAGCCTCCACATGGCGGAGCGCTTCGCGCAGCGCGAGCAGATGACGCTCGCGCGCAAGAATCACATCCTCGCCGTGCGCATGCCAGCCGGCGATCCGCAACAGCTCCTGGCGCACCAGCTCGACACCCTCCCCGCTTCGCGCCGACACCTGCAGGCGAACCCGTCCGCCCGCCTCCACGCGGCCCGCGGGCAATCCTGCGAGGTCGATCTTGTTCGCCACCATGATGCGCTCTACACCTTGCGGCAGGCGCTCGTCGAGGTCGCCCTCGGCCGCCACGCCCGCCTCGACCAGATGCAGGATCACGTCGGCGCGCGCGATCTCGCGCCAGGTGCGCTCGATACCGATGCGCTCGACCCGGTCCTCGGTCTCGCGCAGCCCTGCGGTGTCGATGATGTGGAGCGGGATACCCTCGACCTGGATCGTCTCGCGCAGCGCGTCGCGAGTCGTTCCGGCGATGTCGGTGACGATCGCGCGCTCCTCGCCGGCGAGCTGGTTGAGCAGGCTGGACTTGCCGACGTTGGGCGCACCCACGAGAACCACGTCGAGCCCGCTGCGCAGCAGCGCCCCCTGGCGCGCACGGTCGAGTACGCCCTCGAGCGCCTCGCGGATGGATTCGAGGCGCGGCATCGCGCGCGCGCGCTCGAGGAAGTCGATCTCTTCCTCGGGAAAGTCGAGCGTCGCCTCGACCAGCATGCGCAGGTCGATGAGCGCGTCGACGATGCGATGGACTTCCTCGGAGAACTGCCCGGACAGCGAGCGCACCGCCGAGCGCGCAGCCGCCGCAGTGGAGGCCTCGATCAGGTCGGCGACACCCTCGGCCTGAGCGAGATCGAGCTTGCCGTTGAGAAAGGCGCGACGGGTGAATTCGCCGGGCTCGGCCAGGCGGGCGCCGAGTTGCAGGCAGCGCTCGAGCAGCATCTGCATGACCACCGGGCCGCCGTGGCCCTGCAGCTCGAGCACGTCCTCGCCCGTGAAGGACGCCGGCGCGGCGAAGTAGAGCAGGATCCCCTCGTCGATCGGCCGCTCGTGCTCGTCGAGGAAGCGGGTGAAGTGCGCGATGCGCGGCTGCGGCGTACGGCCGCACAGCGCGAGCGCGAAGGCGCCGAGACCGGCACCCGAGACGCGGACGACACCGATGCCGCCGCGGCCCGGTGCCGTCGCGATCGCGGCAATCGTGTCAGGCGGGCTTGCCGGCCGACTTTCCACTTTCGATCATCCGCGTGATCTGCCACTGCTGGGCGATCGACAGGCAGTTGTTCACCACCCAGTACAGCACCAGGCCGGACGGGAACCACAGGAACATGAAGGTGAAGATGATCGGCATCGCCATCATGACCTTGGCCTGGATCGGATCCGGCGGCGTCGGGTTGAGCTTCATCTGCACGAGCATGGACACGCCCATGATGATCGGCAGGATGAAGTAGGGGTCCTTGGCCGAGAGGTCCTGGATCCAGCCCAGCCACGGCGCGTGGCGCATCTCGACGCTGCCGAGCAGCACCCAGTACAGGGCGATGAACACCGGGATCTGCACCAGGATCGGCAGGCAGCCGCCGAGCGGGTTGATCTTCTCGGTGCGGTAGAGATTCATCATCTCCTGCTGCATCTTGGCCTTGTCGTTGCCGTACATCTCCTTCATGCGCTGCAGGCGGGGGCCGAGCACGCGCATCTTGGCCATCGACTTGTAGCTCGCCGCCGACAGCGGGAAGAAGATCGCCTTGATCGCGACGGTGACCAGGATGATCGCCCAGCCCCAGTTGCCAGTCAGGTTGTGGAACCAGGACAGCACCCAGAACAGCGGCGCCGCGATCACGGTCAGCCAGCCATAGTCGACCACGAGGTCGAGGCCCGGGGCGATGCCCTCGAGCTTGTCCTGTTCCTGCGGACCGGCGTACAGACGGGTAGACACCGCACCCTCGGCGCCCGTGGCGATCGAGGCCACCGGCAGGATCACGCCCGCCGAGAACAGGTTGTTGCCGAGCGCGCGCGCGAAGTACTCGCGCTGCTCGCCTGCCTTCGGCAGCCAGGCGCCGACGAAGTAGTGCTGCACCATCGCCACCCAGCCGTCGGCCGCGGTCTTGGGGAACTTGGCGTCGCCGTCGGTGATGTCGGCGAACTGCACCTTCTGGAACTTGTTGGCGTCGGTGTAGAAGGCCGGACCGGTGAAGGTGGTGACGCCGAAGGCCTCGACCTGCTCGGCCGGGTTGCCGTCGCGGGTGAGCTGGAAGTAGGCGTGCGGCGCGAGCGCCTGGCCCGATCCGTTGCGGATCTCGTAGGACACGTCGATCAGGTAGCTGCCGCGCGCGAAGCGCATCACCTTGGTGACCTGCACGCCGTTCTGCTCGGGCGCCTGCAGACGCAGCTCCACGCCGTTCTCGCCGTCCTTCAGGCGCAGCTCGCCAGCGGGCAGCTGGAACAGGGTCTTGTGGGTGGGCAGGCCCTCGCCGATCAGGCCCGACTGCGCGGCGTACTGGTGCCGCGTGGTGCCGTCGTCGAGCAGCACGAAGTTGCCGCCCGCCTCGCCGCTCGCCTTGTGCTGCTTGAGCTCGAGGCGAACGATGTCACCGCCCTGCGCCGAGACCTCGGCACGCAGCAGATCGGTCTCGACCACGGCACGCGGCGCGGCCGCAGCCTGGGCGGCCTGCTCGCCCGGCACCACCGGCTGGCCGGGCGTGGCGCTCAACGTGGGCGTGGGCACCGCGCCGTCGGCCGGCGCCGCGCTTCCGGCGGCGGCCTGCTGCTGGGCCACGGGAGGCTGGTTCTGCTTGATCCAGCCGTCCCACAGCATGACGAGCGAGAAGGAGAAAATCAGAAAGAGGATGAGGCGGCGTTGATCCATCGGAATCGTTCTGTCTCAGGTCAGGGAACGGGATCATACCCGCCCGGATTGAAGGGATGACAGCGCCCCACCCGTTTCGCGGCCATCCAGCCGCCACGCAACGCGCCGTGGCGCTGCACGGCCTCGATCGCGTACTCGGAGCAGGTCGGGTGGAAGCGGCAATTGCGGCCGAGCATCGGGCTGATCGCGTAGCGGTAGAAACGCAGCAGGGCGATCAGCACGGTCTTCATTGCCGGGGCAGCCTTTGCAGAAGGGAGAGCAGGTCGAGGTTGATCTCGGCGCGCGTGGCCTTGGCCACCGGCGCGTTCAGGCGCACGACCAAGTCCATCGCCGGAAGCTCGATGCGCTGGCGCCGGAAGATCTCGCGCGCGATGCGCTTGACCAGGTTGCGCACGTTGGCGCGCTTGGCCAGCTTCTTCGCCACCACCACGCCGAGGCGGGCGGTGTCCAGACCATTGGGCCGGTAGTGCAGCATGTAGAACCGGCCGCGCAGCGCCCGCCGAAAAGCAAAAACGGATGAATACTCATCCGTTTTGTGCAATCTGTGAGCGCTGCGGAAACCCTGGTCAGCGCCCGTGGGCGAAACCACCTCAGACGGCGAGGCGGTGACGACCCTTGGCACGGCGTGCGCGGATGACCGCACGGCCGCCACGGGTCTTCATGCGGACCAGGAAACCATGGGTGCGCTTGCGGCGGACAACGGAGGGCTGATAAGTGCGTTTCATGATCGGACTGCCAGTGTTAGGTCAAACGCGAGAGTTAAATGGATAATGCCATGTTTGTCAATAAGAATT